>CAWAYW010000027.1:0-18920 GCA_963786325.1 Terriglobia bacterium | reverse complement strand
GCGCGAGTATGGGTACGATCGCGTCGGTAAGCGACACCCAATTCCCGCCACAGTTCTTTGTCCTTGAATAGGAATCAGCTTGCACCCGCCAGCCAGCACCTGGTCGCGAGCGAAGCTCGCACTAATAAGAGACACGCCCATTCCGGCGGCAACGAAACTCTTAATCATCCCAACCGTGGGCAATTCCATCCTTATCTGCACATGGGAGGCGTAAGGCCGGAACAGCTTGTCCATCAAGCGGCGACTGTAGCCTGTCTTGGGAAGCAAGAGTGGCTGTTTGACGATTTCGCTAATGGGAACGACTTCCAGTTTTGCCAGAGCATTCTGTGGGCTGACCATCAGCATTAGCTGGTCGCGAAAAATCGAATGTGTCTTCAGGCTGGCGGATTTTACCGGCAAAGTAACGATGCCAACGTCGATGGTACCGTTCTCCAGCTTCTCGACGATTTTGTAGCTGAAGTTCCGATAGATACTGATTTGCACGCTGGGATAAAGGTGGCAATACTTGGCAAAAACGTCCGGCAACACGTATAGGCAAGTGGCCTCGTTGGCGCCGATGACCAGCGTGCCACGCGGACTGGCACCCTGATCGGCCACGGCCAGCAGTGACTCATCCCGCATCTGCAGCAGACGTTCCGCGTAGGCAAATAATACCCTGCCGGCGGGAGTAAGGGTGACGTCCTTGCCGGATCGGTCGAGGAGGCGATCGCCGTATTCCTGTTCCAGCTGACGAATCTGGGCGCTGACGGCGGATTGCGAACGGAAAACTTTCTGCCCCGCGCGGGAAAAGCTTCCCAGCTTTGCCACCTCGAGGAACGTGACTAACTGATCAAAGTCCATGAGTAGTGAAGGATTATAACGGAGACACGCAATCTCAACTGTGGATTGCAATCGATCCCATGGGGCAATGATTGCTGAGATCCAAGTCTGTCGCTGCTCAAGCCAAACCAGCCCGCATAGACGATGCGGATGGAATGTCACCGTCTTTTAGAGCGACCGTTTTCAAGATCGACCCGAAAGCGCGAGGAGCCATTGCCGGTGAGGCGTACACCGGATCCGCCACGTGACGCCGGAACCGGCCGAGGATCGTGGCCCAGGTCTGTGCGATGGTACACGGCAAGACCAGGGGTTCCAGCCGTAAGAATGGTAACGGAGTCGAGGCATTCAACAGAGCGGCCGCGCGCGAACTGCCAGTGAGCCGCAAATGCTTACGCAGGACCCGTCGCAGCCACAACTCTTCCCGAACTTCAATGGGAGCCAGTCGCACGGAATGCTGGTTGTAGCCGTATCCGCCGATGGAATCTCGCAAAAGATACGCGAGGCCACCGGTCATCCCTGCGCCCAGGTTCATTCCGGCAGGACCAAGAATCACGGCGACCCCGGCAGTCATATATTCGCATCCGTGCTGACCCACGCCTTCAACGACCGCCAGTGCGCCACTATTCCTGACCGCAAATCGTTCGCCTACGCGGCCGGCTACATAGAGTTCTCCACTGGTCGCACCGTAGAGCAGCGTATTGCCGGCCAACACGTCCCCACGCGCCGAGGCTTGCTCCCCGGCGGTGATTGCGATCGTTCCTCCCGAAAGACTCTTGCCGACGTAATCGTTGGCCTCTCCAACTAATTTGAAATGCAGGCCTCTTACCAGAAATCCACCGAAGGTTTGCCCCGCAGTGCCCACAAATTCGTACCGCGCCGGAGCGTCGCCGCCCGGCTTAAGACCCTGGCGCAACATCTCCCCGCTCAAATGAGCTCCGATGGCGCGATCGGCGTTGCTGATGGGAAAACGGCGACGACGTGCAGCGCGGACACTATCGGCGTCAGCGTCATAGTTGAATGTCAACGTGTGATTCAGTTCGCGATACAACGTACTCTCGTCATCGCTTGGGCCCGCAACCTGTTGAGGGTCGGTGATCGGTTCGAGCAGTCCTGCCAGCGCCTTGGCCGCTTGCAGGGTCTGCGGCCGCAAGCGTCCGACTTGGCCAGTGATGTCATCGATGGAGCCGGCCCCCAGAGTAGAGAGTATGTTGCGGACATCGGTCGCCACGGCCCGGAAATAAGTTTCGACCATTTCCGGTTTTCCAGTAAAACGAGTGCGCAGTTTCTCGTCCTGCGTGGCGATGCCCACTGGACAGGTGTTCAGGTGACACTGCCGCGCCATCACACAGCCCAGGGCAAGCAGGGAGGCGGTGCCAAAACCGAATTCCTCCGCGCCGAGCAAGGCGCCAATAATCACATCGCGCGCGAACTTGAACCCTCCATCGACGCGCAAACGTACCCGGCCACGCAGTCCGGCTTTCACCAACGAGCAATGGGCGTCGCGTAACCCTACTTCCCACGGAATGCCTGTGTTCTTGATGGACGTAATCGGCGATGCACCGGTACCACCATCATGACCGCTGATGGTAATTACGTCGGCGCCGGCTTTGGCCACGCCGGTTGCGATGATTCCAACACCCGCGCTGGCAACCAACTTTACGCCGATACGCGCCTGCGGATTGATCGCCCGCAGGTCGTAAATCAGTTGCGCTAGATCTTCGATGCTATAGATGTCGTGATGCGGAGGCGGAGAAATTAGCATCATGTTGGGCACAGCGTGCCGCAACCGCGCGATATAAACCGAGACCTTACTCGCGGGGAGTTGTCCACCTTCTCCCGGCTTTGCGCCTTGCGCAATTTTTATTTCCAGCTCGTCGGCGTGAACCAGATATTCGGCCGTCACACCAAAGCGTGCGGAGGCTACCTGTTTGACCCTATTGTTCGCTTCGCCACCCTCGCGATAGATTTCTGGGTCTTCCCCTCCCTCGCCAGTGTTGCTGCGGCCCCCAAGACGGTTCATCGCAATGGCAAGCGTACGATGGGTCTCGGGCGAGATTGCACCCAGGGACATGGCTTGGGTACTGAACCGGGCAAGAACCGAGGCCTCTGATTCAATCTCATCCAAGGCTCGAGGCGAATCGCTCGGAATAATTTCCAGGAGATCGCGAATCGCTACCGGTTCCCGCTGGTGACCAAGTTCCATGAACGCAAGCCGGTTTTCGTCGGTGGGCGATTTGAGATAGCGATGCATTCGCCGAACCAGTTCAGGCGAAGTCGCGTGTTGCTCGCCTTGACGGCGGAAGCGATACAGGCCGTTGTCTTGCATCGGCGACGTAGCCGTGATTGCGAAAGCAGTGGCGTGGCGATCGAGAGAATCCTGCAAAAGAGCGGCAAGACTCTTGCCGGCGAGAGAACTGCTGGCATCTTCGAAAAACTGGTCGCAGATATCGGAGTCCAAGCCGATGACTTCGAACAGATGACTGTTCCTGTAGCTACCAATGGTCGAGATACCCATCCTCGCGATTACCTTGCGCAATCCCTTTTCGACCGCGCCGCGATAATTGTCGGCTCCGCCTGGCAACAGGCCGGCAGCCTGCTCAAGGGCAAGATAGGGAAACACCGCACTGGCGCCCGACGCAATCAGCAGAGCGATGTGATGGGTGTCAATGACTTGTCCAGTCTCAATCACGAGCGGAATATGGTGACCACCCGCCTGCACCATGGCTTTCCAGGTTGCTGCCAGGGCCAACAATGCCGGCAACGCGCCGTGTTGTGCATCCACGCTCCGGTCAGTCAACAACACGAGCTCTGGATTGTTAGCCACCGCTTTCTTTGCAATTTCCTGAAGATGGTTTAGCGCAGCCTTTGCCCCATTTACTTCGTCTGAGATCGGAAAGGTGAATGGAATCCTCTCGATCTCCCGTAATTCCATCTCAAGCTTGCGCAGTTGCCCACCGTCCAGCAACGGTGAGTTGAGCACGGCCCGGCCGAGATAAACCTTTAGCGACATCACGTGAGTCTCACGCAGTGAGTCGATCGGGGGATTGGTAACCTGGGCGAATCTTTGCTTGCAGTAGTCCCAAAGTGGACGACGAAAAGAAGAAATCGAAGCGGGCGGCGCGTCATCTCCCATGCTCCAGACCGCTTCCTGGCCTTGCTCGACTAAAGGTTGGAACAGAAGGCGAAACTGATCTTCACTCCAGCCCATCGCTGCCATTAACTGCTTCGGCTCGGCCGTGGCAGTGAGGAAGGCCTTAGCGGTGGGAGAGACGGTAAGGGAAGGCTCCGAGGAAACCTCACGAATGTCACGAAGACGTAGAGAATCTTGGGGACGAGTAAAGACGCCGGCGGCGGGATTCACCAGCAGAATCTCTCCGGGGCCCAAACGCTGCCGTTCAACAATCTCCTTGCCGCTCAGATCGGCAATGCCCACTTCTGAACCAACCACTAACAATCCATCAGCAGTAACGGTATAACGCAAAGGGCGGAGACCGTTGCGGTCGAGCTTCGCTCCGACGGTAGAACCATCGGTGAAGATCAACGCTGCCGGGCCGTCCCATGCTTCCTGGTGGCGCGACCGTTGCCCAAGAAAATTTCGGAGTTCCGGCGAGACTTCCGGGGAACGCTCCAATGCAGGTGGGACCATAGCGAGCATGGCCTCCGCTGGGCTGTAGGTCTGGCGCAGGAGCAGTTCGAATCCATTGTCGAAGCTAGCGGAGTCGCTGACACGCTCTTCGAGCAGACGAACCTCTTCGGAAAATCCCAGCTCGCGGAGTAGGGAAGGAGATTTCGCCCGCAACCAACGCCGGTTACCGCTGATGGTATTGATCTCCCCGTTATGGGCCACAAATCGGAAAGGCTGCGCCAGCGACCAGCTAGGCTGAGTGTTGGTGGAGTATCGCTGATGAAAAATCGCGAACGAGCTTGCGAACGCGGCGTCCCGCAAGTCCGCGTAAAAAGCGGGGAGTTGATAGGGAGTCAGCAAGCCCTTGTAAACGACGGTACGTGAAGACAACGAACAAAAATATGTGCCCGACGGAGCGACCACTTCGGCATTCTTTCGTAAATGAAACAGGAGAGTTTCGATATCCCTGGTTTCGAATCGCGGTGCCAGAAAACATTGCTCGATTGAAGGGAGGGCTTCGTAAGCACGCGGCCCCACAACATCGGAGTCGGTTGGCACAACTCGCCAGCCGAGACACTCTAGGCCGTCAACTTTTGCTTGCGCAACAATGGCATTTCGCGCCGCTGCTTCGTTGCCGGGCGGCAGAAAAACCATTCCCACGCCAAATACGGTGGGCAGCTCAATGCCAATTTGACGCGCACGCTCGCGAACAAACTGATCGGGAATGCTGGTCAGGAGACCAGCTCCATCGCCGCTTCGCCCGTCGGCGTCCACGCCGCCACGGTGGGCAAGCCGGATCAAGGCTTCGAGCGCCCGCTCGACAATTTCGCGCGAAGCACTTCCTCCGAGTCGTGCGATCAGGCCGACACCGCAGGCATCATGGTCTGTGGTTATGTGCCGATGATTCATCTCTAACTATGGTGTATCTCTAATGGAGACAGTAAGTACAATCGAGAATTTCGATGGCAGTGATGGATTTTTCAGGCAAGCCGATTTCGGCGGACTAGAGTGTACTCATGAAGGTTGAGTTCCCCTGGTTCGGGTTTGAGAGAGACGATCTGTCGATGCTGCTTGTTGAAAGACCTGATCGACTTCTGTATCACCTGGAAACCATCGACATCGAAACTGACAAATACCGGTTTTTGGGATTCGACAGGCGCGGGCGTCTGTGTGTCGGTTGCGGATAACGCAATTGACCAAATCACGCGCTTGTAATCAGGAATATCGCTTACAGATGCATTCCGAGCCTACGTGCAGTCTCTTAGTCTCGGACTCTCCATCGAGGGACCTCCCATCGAAGCTTGGAGACGTATGCAATCGCACATAAACAAACGAAAGCGCCCTGGAGACCGCTGCTCGGCAGATGAGTGTCGAAGGGGTTTTGACGGGACGAGGACTGTCCGCCCTAACGAGTGTTGGAATCGAGTTTTCCGCACTCTGTTAGGTCTCTTCGCAACCAAACGGAGTCTTAGCCAGGGAGTTCTTTATCTCGACCAGCGGGGCGATTGCTGCGGGAGGTGCGGAGTGCAACCCGCACTCCGTTTTCTCCGACCCCGACCAACGTCCAGCCCGCGCACTTTCCCCGGGGCGCACAGCCCGTGTGCAGTGTGTACAGCCAATGCTCGGATAGTTCTGGTCGTGCAGCGGGTTGTAGGGAACTTTGTGCTTGACCGCGTAGCTCCAGACCATATCTGAAGTCCAGTCGGCGATAGGATTGATCTTTACGAGATGAAACTTTGTATCCCATTCGATTTTTCGAGCTGACGCGCGAGCAGACGTCTGGTCGCGGCGGATGGCAGTGATCCATGCATTCAATTCCGCCAATTTTGCCTTGAGAGGTTCGACTTTCCGCAGAGCACAGCACTGGTCGGGATCACGACTCCAGAGCGCCGCGCCATGCTGGCGCTCCTGTTCTTCCGGCGTCAACGCGCCAAAAACTCGTTCGACCTTGATTCCATAGCGCTCTTCGATTCTATCCATCAGATCGTAGGTTTGGGAAAACAGGAATTCGGTATCCAGGGTGAAAACCCTGAAATTACGCCGCACGCGCGATGCCAGGTCGAGCAGTACCATGCCCTCAACTCCGAAACCGGATGCAATCGCGACTTCACTTCCAAAATTCCCAAAGGCCCAACTCAATACCTCCTCCGGCCGCCACTGTTCTACCTGGGTAGGTAATTCCAATGGCAGCTTCACTCGGCACGCTCCTGGGCGCAGCTACTTAAGGCGTATTCGAGTTGCACAGGAGATATGTTCGCTATCTCTTCGGACCACGCAAACCTTTGTCGCAGATCCGCTGCTTTGGCCAGGCGCACAACCTCGCCGACCACCAGCAAAGTTGGAGAAGCTAGGCGCGGAGATCCATCCAGATCTTCGACGGTAGTCACATGGACTTGCTCATCAGGCGAGGTAGCGCGAGAAATGATGGCGCAGGCAGTATCTCCCGTGAGCCCAGCCCGCAGCAGTTGCTGTGCCATCTTTCGATATTCATACCCCGGCATGTAGACGACCACGGTGGCATCGGTCGGTAGGTTCGCGGGCCAGTCGGCAAACTCGTCACTGCCCGCTCGGTGACCCGTAACCAGAACGATCGCCGATGCAGCCTTGCGATGAGTCAAGGGAATCTGTGTACTTGCCGCTGCGCCGAGGGCAGCGGTGATGCCAGGGACAATCTCAACTTCGATACCGGCCTCGCGGAGAGCTTCAATTTCTTCTCCCGCACGACCAAAGATAAGCGGGTCGCCACTCTTGAGCCGAACTACCTGTAGACCCAGCAGCGCATTCTGAGTCATCAACCCGTTAATTTCTTCCTGGCTGATACGTTTGTTCCCAAAGCGCTTGCCGACATTGAGAAGCTTGGTGGACGACGGAACCAGCTCCAGTATCTCTGCCGGGATCAGATCGTCGTGCAGCACGAAATCCGCCAACTTCAAAAGTTTGAATGCTCTCAAGGTCAACAGTTCCGGATCACCCGGCCCAGCTCCCACCAGATAGACTTTCCCAGTCATGATTTTGCTCCCATATTTACTTGCTCGTTATCGGTTCGTTCGGAATGCGCTTTCTCAAAGGCTTCGCGGCTGGCCAACTCGTGCAGAAGACGACGGCGCTGCTCGGGATGCATCCCGCTGGCGAAAAGCTGTCGCCGTATCCTTCCCAGCTCCTCGATCCACTCGCCATACTCGGGTCCAAATTCTGACTCGAGTTCTTTTCTGATTCTCTGCGCCAGGGCAGGACTCTTGCCGTTAGTCGAAATCGCCAACTGAAGATCTCCGCGTCTTAGCACTGCGGGATAATAAAAATCGCAAAACTCCGGATCATCCACGACGTTGCATAAAATGTTTCGTTCCTGTGCCTCGCGAAAAACACTTCCATTTACCCGGTGTGAAGATGTGGCCGCGATGACCAGAAACACGCCATCGAGATCAACGGGGTTGAACTCCCGCGCCTCCCACGTGATCTTTTCATCCTTCGCCCATTCCGCCACCGCCTGATTTACGTGCGGCGCGACTACGCGTACCTTGGCGCCCGAGGTGATAAGGCTCTCGATTTTTGGCTCGCCAATATTGCCCCCACCAACCACCAGGCAGGAGCGGCCTTCGAGCTTCATGAACATTGGAAAGAGGGTCATGAGTTATCCGTCACCAGGCCTAACGAGCTAGCCTTCGACCGCATGCGGCACCTTTCCGGGCGATGTATCTCGCTCCACAGCAGGCAGGAACTCTCCCGCCAGACGCTCACGCAGTTCCTCATTGCTATACCGCGCAAAGAAGCGACGGAGATTCTCATCAGGCAACCGTTCATCCAAAAATCGGCGCAAGAGACGCTCGATGGCATCCGGCACTTCGCTTGCCAGGCAGCGATAGCCAATCGGGCGAGCCACCGACTGGTGCAGTCCAACTGCACCGCCGACACAGAAGTAGTAGGCATCCTGCTGATGCCCGTCGACTTTGATCTTCTTGCCTTCAATACCAATGTCGGCGATCCAATGCTGGCCGCAACTGTTGGGACATCCAGTGACATGCAATTTCAAATGCTGTTCGAACCCGGGTAGCCGATCTTCGAGTTCTTGCACCAGCCAGCGGGAAAAACTCTTGGTCTCAGTGATGGCGACTTTACAGAATTCAGTACCGCTGCAAGCGACCACCCCGCGCCAAAACGAAGATCCTCCAATCGGCAAACTCGCTGCCTCGAACTCGCTCGCCAGAGCCGCCACATTCCGGTTCGGCACATTTACGACCAGAAGGTTCTGCATGTTGGTGGTACGCAACTCGCCGGAAGCAAAGCGGTCAGCGGCGTTGGCGGCGGCGCGCATTTGTTGCGATGAAATTCGTCCACGCAACACAGCCGCACCAACATAGGAATATCCGTCCTGTTTCTGCGCATGAATTCCGACATGATCGCGATAGACATCCCTGGGGGGCCTTTCCTCAGCGGCAGGATCGAGGCAAAAGCCGATACGTTTTTCCAGTTCTTCCTGAAAGCTCTCGGCAGTCCAACCATGCCTAAGGAAAAGGAATTTGAGACGGGCGCGTTCCCTGTTTTCACGGAGCTTTTCGCTCTCGCGAAAAATCTCAGCTATACCCTTCAAAACCGGAATCACCTGATGACGCGGCACGAAAGCATTCAAACGGAGTGCGAGATGCGGATCGGCAGACAGGCCGCCTCCTACACGCAAGGAAAAACCAACTTCGGAATTTTTGCCGTCGCGGTGGATGGCGGTCAGGCCAACGTCGTTGATTTCGGGATAAGCACACCACACGTGGCACCCGGTGATGCAGACCTTGAATTTGCGCGGAAGGTTGTAAAAATCACCGTTGCCTACGAAGAATCGATTGGCCTCGAGCGCGATCGCTGAAGCGTCGTAGATTTCATCGGCATCGACGCCGGCAAGGGGACAGCCAGTGATGTTGCGGGTATCGTCACCGCAGGAGCCCATCGTGGTAAGACCCGCCCGCCATAAGCCATCGAGGAGCTCTGGTAAGTCTTGAATCGTCACCCAATGGAGCTGAATATTCTGCCGGACGGTCAGATCGGCCGTTCCGCGAGCATATTTCTGAGTCACGTCCGCGATGGTTCGAAGCTGGTGCGATTGAAGCAGTCCGCTTGGAATACGAATCCGAACCATGAAGTACGGCAGCGCCTTGCCTTCACCATTCTTGCCGCCAATGACGCCAACGCCGTCGCCTTGGGTGTATACGCCCCACCAGCGGAAATATGTTCCGAGCCACTCGGGAGTGATTGAATCGAATCCCTCGCGGGCAAACCGGCGGATATCGTCGAGACCTTCCCAGGGGTTTTTCTCCCGCTTAAGTCGCTCTACACGCTGCGCTTTAGTTTCTGTCACTGCATTTGCCATAGGATTTTTGCCCCACAAAAAAACCCACCGCCAGTAAGCTGCACTGGCGGTGGGTATAATGGCCGATTTCTAAATGAGTCTTAGTTCAGCATCCCCCGGGCGCCAGTAGATACACGCATACAACAACAGAAACAACACTGGCAGCGCATTAGGTGGGAAGCTGACATCTACCCAATCATCGTAGAGAGCAGAACGATGTCTGTCAATCTACTTTACGATACTTGGATGAAAATTATCGATGCAACGCATCAAAAAATTTGCATAGTCTCGGGTTAACAGAAGGTGAGAACAGAAAGTTACGGTCTGGCGGACTCCAGAACCGCCTCTGTACCCGATCGCTTGAAGCCGAAACGCACGATCCAAGTGCGCGGATCCTGTCCCTGCGGGGGAGCAAACTTCCATTGCTGGGCCGCTTGCAAGGCTTGGCGGGCAAAATACTTGCTCGGGCCGGGAGAGACGAGCGACGCGGTTTGCACATTACCGGAAGGGTCCACGTCGACCTTGACACGTACTTTGATCGTTCCGTGAACCGTATCTCGGGCTGACTTCGACACCGTCGGCATGACCTGTTGCACTGCTGGCTGTTGACCCGACGTACCCACGGGCGCGTCCGCCCCGGGGGCATTGGAGGTTACTGGAACAGATTCACTCGGCTGGCTGGCATCGGCAGGTTGATCAGCCTTCCCACGCCGGCGGGTTGAAGACTTGGTTACGCCAGTGGCCTTTACCGCCGCTGGCGCTTCCGTCTCTTGGGGATGCGATGAAGACAGAGATGGCTGATTGGATTGATCCCCCGCGATGCTAGTCGTGGGCTGAGGCGCCGACTGATTGTTTAGAAGCTTCGGCCCCACCAGAATAGCGCCAGCCACCAGCGCTACTGCGGCTACCGGAAGAATGTAGCGCCACTTTCCCGACTCCGCTGGAATTCTGATAGTGGACGGCCCTTGAATCTTCGAAGAGGGCTTGGAAAGCGGCGAGGACATGTTTCCACGCAAACGTGCCGCGATATCCGCAGCCGAGCACCGCCGTGCTGGATCGCGCCGCAGACAACAGTGCGCGATTCCCATGAACGGCGCTGCAACCGTTTCAGGCATTGGTTCCGCGATCCCTTCATGGGCGGGTAAGCGCTGAGTCAAGGCTTCCATCAAGGTCATCCCCAACGACCAGGAATCCGAGGCAGGGGATAATTTTCCGCTCGCAACCTCGGGAGCGTCGTATGCGCTGGGATAAGAGACGACCATCTTCGCTACGCCGCCGGCGGAATCGTCGGTTCGCACCAGGCTGTCGCTCGATAGCTTGAGTAGATCTTGAGTCGCCAGAATGTTGGAAGGCTTCAGCCGCCCGTGCACGAGCGATTTTCCGTGAAGAAACGCCAAGGCATCCAATGCCGGCTCCAGGAGATCACGCGCTTCCTCGGGTGTCAGGGCTCTTTGGGGGAGAATCTGGGCCAGGTTTTCTTCCGCGAACTCCATTACGACGTACAGCAGAACCACGTTGTCCAGTTGACAACTTCCAGTTTCGAAGAGCTGCAACAAATGCGGATGAGCAAGCTTGGCGGCCCATTCCCAGCTGGCAAGCTGACGCGCGGAATTTCCAGGATCCACGGCGATGAGTTTGATGGCGGCTCTTTGTGGATCGCGTCCGCGCCGCTCGGTAAGAAATACCGCGCTATGATCCGATCCGCCCAAATATTGCCGCAGCGGAAAGCTGCCATTCACGACTTGGCCAGCCCACTGTTTCCAATCGCGGCTCATTCTTGTACCGGTATTTCCGCTAGTTTGC
The DNA here is from genome assembly GCA_963786325.1 of Terriglobia bacterium. Classification (GTDB taxonomy): domain Bacteria; phylum Acidobacteriota; class Terriglobia; order Terriglobales; family Acidobacteriaceae; genus JAIQFF01. The sequence continues at coordinate 7,338 of CAWAYW010000027.1, read as the reverse complement.
ATCACCGCTATTGTAAGCGAGCATAGACCTGTGCGGGCGGGGCTTTTTTCAAAGAAAAAAAGACTTTGGTAATTCAGTGGGTGGACTTGGGAGTTGATCAGGTAATCAGAAATTTAATTTAGGGTACCGCTTATGTCGTGAATCCGTCTATAAATCATTCCCTACCTGATTTGCTGTAGGAGCTACTAATTGGTTTCGCTTGACCACTTTCTATTCTGCTGCTGCATCATTCGATAGCATTCACAGGTAGCGGCCTCCAGTCGGATCCGATCCACGATGTTTACGTGTCCACGCTGATAAGTAATCAGTCCGGCTTTCTGCAGAATGCCCGCGGCGACCGTAACGCTGGCCCGCCGCGTGCCCAGCATATGCGCCAGAAACTCCTGGGTGAGGGGCACGAATTTTGAGCCGATCCGGTCTTCGCACATCAATAGCCAGCGTGCCAGACGCTCATCCACCTCATGGAGCCGATTGCAGGCTGCCACTTGGGTACTCTGCATGCCCAACACCTGCACATAGCGCTGCAGGAAGCCCATCAAACTGGTAGAAACGTGCAACGCTTGCTCGAGGTTTTTCGTATTTATTCTGAAGCCAGTCGCCGCGATCTGGATTACGGTCCGCGTAGGGCTCGTACTGAAACCGACAACAAGAGGCAAGCCAACAAAGCCCTCTTTACCTGTCAATCCAACTTCAACACTCTTTCCCTCCGACATCACCGTTAATACCGAAGCCAGCCCACTATTCAGGAAATATCCGAACTTAATTGCCTCGCCGGGCTCGTGCAGTACTGTATGCGTCGGAAGATCCACGAAAGTCAGGTTCGGCAGGATCAGTTCGCGTTCTCTGGGCGATAAAGCACGGAGAATTTCATTCTCAAGTGCGTGTCCGTCGATGAAAGGGGGTTCCTGCTCACTGAGTTTGTTGCGAATACGGATATCTGTCATGACAGCTCCTTGCACAGCCAAATGCTATCTGTCTTCGCAAGGAACCGTCTCCAGAAAGGGTACGGCGGGAAGATGCGTTAGTAGACCTGTTTACAGTCTACTCGCTCAAACGCCTATTGAGTATGAAGATCGTGACTTTCTCCGTGCCAAGCCACTTCATCGATTAACCGAATAAGCTGCCTCCTCACGCCGGCAACGGCGTCCAGGCAGCGTTCCGCCTGGACGACTCAATCACTGCGGAAATAAAGCGCATACCGGTCACGCCATCCTCAACGGTAGGCACCAACAGCGACGAGGGATCAGGCTTTCGACCGTCAATTCTGGCACTGATCTGCTCAGCCATATCAGCGTAGAGTTGCGCGAATGCTTCCAGATATCCTTCCGGATGACCTGAGGGGACCCGGCTGGCGTGCGCGGCGACCGGGGTCGCTCCGGGTCCGGCTCGGTAAATGGTTTTTGGAGTTTTGCCCAACTCGGCAAACCACAGGTAATTCGGCTCTTCCTGCTTCCACTCAAGTCCGGCTTTTTCTCCGAAGACGCGCAGCCGTAGATTGTTTTGATTTCCGGATGCGACCTGACTTGCCCATAAGAGTCCGCGAGCTCCTTCCGCAAATCGCAACATGATCTGCACGTTGTCATCTACACGGCGGCCCGGAACAAAAGTGGTGAGTTCGGCGGCCAGTTCCCGGCAATTCAGACCGGTGACGAACGAAGCGAGATTGAAGGCGTGCGTTCCGATATCTCCGAGCGAACCGCCGGGGCCGCTCATGGTGGGGTCAGTACGCCACAGAGCCTGTTTCTGGCCCGTCTTTTCAAGCGGTGTCGACAACCAGTCCTGGGCATACTCTACCTGCACAACGCGAATCGGACCCAGCTCTCCCTCAGCCACCATCTGCCGCGCCTGCCGAACCATGGGATGTCCGGTGTAATTATGCGTGACCGCAAACAGGAGGCCAGTACGCTTCACTGAATTAGCTAGATCGTGTGCATCGTCGAGCGTGGTGGTCAGTGGCTTATCGCAGATCACGTGGATGCCGGCTTCAAGAAACGCCTTGGCGGCCGGGTAATGTAAATGGTTCGGGGTGACGATCGAGACCGCATCAATTCGATCTGGCCGCGCGGCTTCGGCGGAAGCCATTTCCGTAAAGGTGCCATAGGCCCGATCGGGCGCGATGTACAGATCGATTGCCGCAGAGCGCCCGCGAGCTGGATCGGAAGACAAAGCAGCGGCCACCAGTTGGAAGCGATCGTCGAGCCGCGCGGCAATTCGATGAACTGCGCCGATGAAACCGCCAGGGCCGCCGCCCACCATCCCTAACCGGAGTCTTCGATTAAATTTCACGTTGCTTTTCGTATCTGGGCTCACAGATCGTCCTCCCGAACGACAACTAACTCTCCTTACTTTGCCTGGCCGTCTCTGATGGAAAACCGAGGGCTAAGAGCTAACAGCTTAATCGAGTCCCAACATCCTTCTATTGGCTGCCTGATCGACGCCGGATCCAGCAAAGTCGTCGAATGATCGAGACGCTGCTTGAATAATATGACGCGCGATGAAAGGAGCACCCTCGGCCGCGCCCTGCTCGCCACGCTTTATACAGCATTCCCACTCGAGCACCGCCCATCCTTCAAATCCGTATTGCGTAAGTTTGGAGAAGATGCCTTTGAAGTCGACTTGCCCGTCACCCAGCGAGCGAAATCTCCCCGCGCGGTCGACCCACGACTGGTAGCCGCCGTAAACACCTTGCCGGCCCGAGGGATGGAATTCCGCGTCCTTCACATGGAACATCTTGATGTGATCATGATAAAAATCGATGTACTGCAGGTAGTCGAGCTGCTGAAGCACAAAGTGACTGGGATCAAACAACATGTGACAACGCGAATGATGCTTTACCCGGTCCAGAAACATCTCGAAAGTGGCACCGTCGTGTAAGTCTTCTCCGGGATGGATTTCAAAACAAAGATCCACCCCCGCCTGATCGAAGGCATTCAGGATCGGCAGCCACCGGGATGCCAGCTCGGAGAACGCCGTCTCGACGAGACCGGCGGGCCTTTGCGGCCAGGGATAAACGTACGGCCACGCCAGTGCACCGGAAAAAGTGGCATGCGCCTTGAGACCAAGATTGGCGGACGCTTTTGCCGCCGAGCGCAACTGCTCCACTGCCCATGCCTGTCGTGCTCGCGGATTTCCGCGGACGTGTTCAGCGGCAAATCCGTCGAACATCAAGTCGTAAGCAGGATGCACTGCCACCAATTGCCCTTGCAGGTGCGTAGAAAGTTCAGTGACCCGCAGCCCGTGCTTCGCCAAAGTGCTCTGCACTTCATCACAATAAGTTTTGCTTTCCCCAGCACGTTTGAGATCAAACAGGCGCCCATCCCAGGACGGAATTTGCACACCCTTATAACCGAGACCGGCCGCCCATCCTGCAATGTTGTCCAGGGTATTGAAAGGAGGGGCGTGATCCACGAATTGCGCCAGGAAGATGGCCGGCCCCTGAATTGTTTTCATGTTGTGCATGCTCCGTTATTAGTCTCACTCTCTGGGATAGTCGTCTGCCATCGACCGTGGGGAACTATCCAAGCCGGGCATGAAAAAATATTGCGGACGCGCTTTTTCCCACTCGACCATGCTCAAGCCAGATGGATCGTAAAGAATCCGGCCGCCGCGCACCGTCATACGCGCCACCAGCTTTGTTTTTCCATCCATCCGCGCGAACCCGCAATCGATGTATCCGAACGAACCACCGAGTTGTTCCAGAACTGCGATGTCCGCTTCTTTGCCCACAGATAAAGTTCCGAGCTCGGGCCGCCTAATTTCTCGCGCAGGGTTGACCGTCGCACGTTGAATAATATCCACCAAGGGGGCGCCCATAGCCAAAAACTTGGACATCACGTCGGTCATGCTGACCACGTTGTAGTTACCGGTATGCAAATCGGTGGACATTGAATCCGGGGTGAATCCCTGTCGGAACGCTGGCACCGCGTTGCGGAACCAGAAACTCGCGGAGCCGTGGCCTACGTCAAAAACCACTCCTCGCGTGCGCGCCTCGGCCATGATGGGATTGATTTTGCCGTCCGCAAGCAGGATAGGAAATTGCTGCGCGAAAACATGGGTATGAATATCCCCTGGACGCATTTTCTTGAGAATGAGTTCAGCATAGCTTCTGTCCGGACGAGGCCAGAAATCGAACATTACCGGCACATCCGCGGCCTTCCCGCATTCTTCGGCCCGGTCGACGGCGGCCCACGGCGTGTGCTCGCCATCCCACGGATGCTCCGTCCAGTAATGTGCTGTCTTCACACCCACGATGATGTCGGGATATTTTTTGATGGTCTCCGCGCAGCTTTTGGGATCCATCTGATCGACCGTTTGCTCAAGCTCACCCTGCATACCGTTGGCCACAATGTTCAAAAACGCCAACACCCGCACACCGGCGTGATCAATAGCTTCTTCTTTTTCCTGAAAGAAGGTGTCCGCTCCCGCGGTTCCGGCATCCACCACGGTGGTGACGCCGGCTGCCAAAGCCATGTCCGCGGGAATACCAAGGGGCTCCAAATGGGCGCGAGCATCTGAAGCGAACCAGTTGAGCGGCGCGCCTCCGTGACCAATGTGAAAATGAATATCAATGAGACCAGGCGTCACCAGAAGCCCCGAAGCATTCACGACCTTGCCGGCTTCGGCAACCGGAATATCCTTCTCGACAGCGGCAATTCGGTTCTTCGAGACCGCCACATCCATTACACCATCGAGATGATTGGCGGGATCGATAACGCGTCCCCCCTTGATGAGCAAATCGTAACGCGGCGTCTGCGCCCACGCAGGCGTGAGTAGAACTACAATCGCAATGCAGATTACTTCACCGGTGAGAAACCACCCGTTCCATTTCGCCATGGAGTTTTTGCCCGCTTCCTTACCTGTTTTGCTCGTTGGGTATGGATCGAACTTCCCCGGCCATTGTACTCATCCGTACCGGTGAAATTCGAATGCCACCGCATGATTCGGGTTTTCCGCGGTTTCTCGTGTGCGCGGAATGTAGGTTTTTCCTTAAAGCAGATTCTTCGCCGATATCTCAGGCCGGGATCACCGTATCGTCAGCGCTTTCTTTGAGGCGATCCTGCCGACGCGCCCGGCCAACCCAATCAGCCCCCCGCTGGCGCTGACTTGAAAACATTTGCAACGTAACATAGCCTACTGGGATCGTGCACCTTCGCCTCGCGTCATTCACTCCCATTGCAATGCTTTTTCTCTTCGCGCTTATGACTCCATTACTTGGCGCCGACCGCAAGAATAATTCCGGAGACTCGTATCTGGTCTATGTCGGAACGTATACCGGACCCGTCAGCAAAGGAATTTACGCTTTCCAGTTCGATACTGGCTCCGATAAAGCCACTTCGCTCGGGCTGATGACCGAAACTGTGAATCCCTCTTTTCTGGCGATCGATCCGAGTAAGAAATTTCTTTACGCAGTGAACGAGATCTCGAACTACGAAGGCAAGAAAAGCGGCAGCATCACCGCATTCGCCATCGACGGAAAATCGGGCAAGCTGGCATTTTTGAATCGGGTCGCCTCCGGTGGGTCAGGGCCGTGCTATCTCTCCTTAGACAGGACGGGAAAACATGTTTTGGTCACGAACTACGACAGCGGCAGCGTCGCGGTGTTTCCCGTACTCTCCGATGGCCGACTGGGCAACGCCTCAGCGACGATACAGCATAGCGGTCACGGTCCCGACACGACACGCCAGACCGGCCCTCATCCCCACGAAATCGAAGTCTCGCCCGACAGCCGGTTTGCATTGGTGACCGATCTTGGACTTGACGAAGTGCTGACCTATCACTTCGATCCCGCCAAGGGTTCACTAGACGCGAATGATCCACCATTCGCGAAAGTGGCTCCCGGGTCCGGACCCAGGCATTTTGTTTTCGATTCAAATGGAAAGTTCGTTTACGTGCTTAACGAACTGAACTCAACGGTTGGCGCATACACGTATGAAGCCGGGGGAGCAAGGCTGAGCCTGTTCGCAACCGTCTCAACTTTGCCTGGAAGCTTTACGGGAACAAGTTTTGGCGCGGAAATTGCGATGCATCCTAACGGCAAGTTTTTGTATGCGTCAAACCACGGTCACGACAGCATCGCGATTTTCGCTATCGATGAATCGAGCGGAAGGCCACGGTTTCTGGAGTCTGTTCTTACCGGCGGCGTAACTCCACGTCACTTTGAAATCGCACCGGGTGGGAGCTATCTATTCGCGGAGAATCAGGAGTCAAACAACATTGTGATCTTCAAGATCGACCAGAACACTGGCCATCTGACTCCGACTGGTCAGGTGCTCGACGTACCTGCACCTTCATGCGTAAAATTCACTCGGTTGCGGCACTGATCCAAACTCAAAGAAACTTGACCAGTGCGGCGATCGTCTCCGTAGGATCTTCCTCCATGACCCAATGTCCCGCGTTTTTCAGCACGACGACGGTTACATCGGACGCAACCAACTTCATCTGTTCACCAAGCACGGTTCCCAACGACTTCTCTCCACCGATCGACAACACCGGCATAGTGAGCCGGGTTTGAGAGAGAACAGCAAAATCTTTCGCCGCTTGGGGAAACGAATCGAAGTAACCCCACCCGGCTCGCATGCGTCCCGGACGCGCATACGCAACAACGTAAGCCTGGCGATCGGCTTCGGGTAACGACCGAGTTCCGTTAGCGGCGAATTCGTTCCAGTAATAATCGAAGTAAGTGCGCTCACGCCCCTGCACCAAAGCCTCGGGAGTTGAACCGTGGAAGCGGAAATGCCAGAGGTCAGGATTGTTGTAGACACTTTCCCAGCCAGCGACGCCGGGGAGAAATGCATCCATCACCACAAGTTTTTCGACTTCGGAGGGAAACTGCGCGGTGTAAGCATAAGCCACCATCAGGCCGATATCATGTCCGACGACTCTCGCCTTTGGGAAGCCAAGCGAGCGAACCAGTTCATGGATTCTGATCGCGGCCGTCTTCATATCCAGACCGTCGCGCGGAATCGCCGAGTCGCCGATTCCAGGAAGGTCTGGCGCGATCACAGTGAAGCGCTCTGCCAGCACTGGCAAAATCGGGTTCCACATGCGTGACGTCTCGGCATATCCGTGAAGCAGGATCACCGCCGGCCCATGCCCCGCCATCGTGTAGTGAAGCTTCACTCCCATGACCGAAGTGTCATAAGAAGCGGCGGAGGGACGAGAAGACTGAGCATAGGTCGCCGAAAGCAAGCCGAAGACGAATAGCGCGAGCAAGACAGAACTGAAAGATCCATGAAGATTTCGCTTCATATAAGCTCCTCTAATAAAAGGAATACCGCTGCATGGTGATCATCCTTACGGATGGGACAGGCGTAAGGCGATTGTGGAATGAGTGAAGAG
>CAWAYW010000026.1:0-33681 GCA_963786325.1 Terriglobia bacterium | reverse complement strand
TTGAGTTCCCCTGGTTCGGGTTTGAGAGAGACGATCTGTCGATGCTGCTTGTTGAAGACCTGATCGACTTCTGTATCACCTGGAAACCATCGACATCGAAACTGACAAATACCGGTTTTTGGGATTCGACAGGCGCGGGCGTCTGTGTGTCGGTTGCGGATAACGCAATTGACCAAATCACGCGCTTGTAATCAGGAATATCGCTTACAGATGCATTCCGAGCCTACGTGAGCTCAGTCTCGGACTCTCCATCGAGGACCTCCCATCGAAGCTTGGAGACGTATGCAATCGCACATAAACAAACGAAAGCGCCCTGGAGACCGCTGCTCGGCAGATGAGCGTCGAAGGGGTTTTGACGGGACGTGACCGCTCCGCCCTAACGAGTGTTGGAATCGAGTTTTCCGCACTCTGTTAGGTCTCTTCGCAACCAAACGGAGTCTTAGCCAGGGAGTTCTTTATCTCGACCAGCGGGGCGATTGCTGCGGGAGGTGCGGAGTGCAACCCGCACTCCGTTTTCTCCTGACCCGACCAACGTCCAGCCCGCGCACTTTCCCCGGGGCGCACAGCCCGTGTGCAGTGTGTACAGCCAATGCTCGGATAGTTCTGGTCGTGCAGCGGGTTGTAGGGAACTTTGTGCTTGACCGCGTAGCTCCAGACCATATCTGAAGTCCAGTCGGCGATAGGATTGATCTTTACGAGATGAAACTTTGATTCGATTTGATTTTTCGAGCTGACGTGCAGCAGACGTTCCTTAAAAAGTCGCGGCGGATGGCAGTGATCCATGCATTCAATTCCGCCAATTTTGCCTTGAGAGGTTCGACTTTCCGCAGAGCACAGCACTGGTCGGGATCACGACTCCAGCGCCGCGCCAACGCCTGGCGCTCCTGTTCTTCCGGCGTCAACGCGCCAAACTCGTCGACCTTGATTCCATAGCGCTCTTCGATTCTATCCATCAGATCGTAGGTTTGGGAAAACAGGAATTCGGTATCCAGGGTGAAAACCCTGAAATTACGCCGCACGCGCGATGCCAGGTCGAGCAGTACCATGCCCTCAACTCCGAAACCGGATGCAATCGCGACTTCACTTCCAAAATTCCCAAAGGCCCCAACCCAACACCCCTCCCGGCCGCCACTGTTCTACCTGGGTAGGTAATTCCAATGGCAGCTTCACTCGGCACGCTCCTGGGCGCAGCTACTTAAGGCGTATTCGAGTTGCACAGGAGATATGTTCGCTATCTCTTCGGACCACGCAAACCTTTGTCGCAGATCCGCTGCTTTGGCCAGGCGCACAACCTCGCCGACCACCAGCAAAGTTGGAGAAGCTAGGGTGCGGAGATCCATCCAGATCTTCGACGGTAGTCAGATCACTCGCCGATCAGGCGAGGTAGCGCGAGAAATGATGGCGCAGGCAGTATCTCCCGTGAGCCCAGCCCGCAGCAGTTGCTGGTGCCAGATCCTTCCATATTCATACCCCTGGGGCATGTAGACGACCACGGTGGCATCGGTCGGTAGGTTCGCGGGCCAGTCGGCAAACTCGTCACTGCCCGCTCGGTGACCCGTAACCAGAACGATCGCCGATGCAGCCTTGCGATGAGTCAAGGGAATCTGTGTACTTGCCGCTGCGCCGAGGGCAGCGGTGATGCCAGGGACAATCTCAACTTCGATACCGGCCTCGCGGAGAGCTTCAATTTCTTCTCCCGCACGACCAAAGATAAGCGGGTCGCCACTCTTGAGCCGAACTACCTGTAGACCCAGCAGCGCATTCTCGAGCCATCAACCCGTTAATTTCTTCCTGGCTGATACGTTTGTTCCCAAAGCGCTTGCCGACATTGAGAAGCTTGGTGGACGACGGAACCAGCTCCAGTATCTCTGCCGGGATCAGATCGTCGTGCAGCACGAAATCCGCCAACTTCAAAAGTTTGAATGCTCTCAAGGTCAACAGTTCCGGATTACCCGGCCCAGCTCCCACCAGATAGACTTTCCCAGTCATGATTTTGCTCCCATATTTACTTGCTCGTTATCGGTTCGTTCGGAATGTGCTTTCTCAAAGGCTTCGCGGCTGGCCAACTCGTGCAGAAGACGACGGCGCTGCTCGGGATGCATCCCGCTGGCGAAAAGCTGTCGCCGTATCCTTCCCAGCTCCTCGATCCACTCGCCATACTCGGGTCCAAATTCTGACTCGAGTTCTTTTCTGATTCTGCGCCAGGGCAGGACTCTTGCCTGTTAACTGAAATCGCCAACTGAAGATCTCCGCGTCTTAGCACTGCGGGATAATAAAAATCGCAAAACTCCGGATCATCCACGACGTTGCATAAAATGTTTCGTTCCTGTGCCTCGCGAAAAACACTTCCATTTACCCGGTGTGAAGATGTGGCCGCTATGACCAGAAACACGCCATCGTATCAACGGGGTTGAACTCCCGCGCCTCCCACGTGATCTTTTCATCCTTCGCCCATTCCGCCACCGCCTGATTTACGTGCGGCGCGACTACGCGTACCTTGGCGCCCGAGGTGATAAGGCTCTCGATTTTTGGCTCGCCAGATTGCCCCCACCAACCACCAGGCAGGAGCGGCCTTCGAGCTTCATGGCAACATTGCAAAAGAGGGTCACTAGTTATCCGTCACCAGGCCTAACGAGCTAGCCTTCGACCGCATGCGGCACCTTTCCGGGCGATGTATCTCGCTCCACAGCAGGCAGGAACTCTCCCGCCAGACGCTCACGCAGTTCCTCATTGCTATACCGCGCAAAGAAGCGACGGAGATTCTCATCAGGCAACCGTTCGAAAATCCGGCGCAAGAGACGCTCGATGGCATCCGGCACTTCGCTTGCCAGGCAGCGATAGCCAATCGGGCGAGCCACCGACTGGTGCAGTCCAACTGCACCGCCGACACAGAGAAAGGATCCCGCCGATGCCCGTCGACTTTGATCTTCTTGCCTTCAATACCAATGTCGGCGATCCAATGCTGGCCGCAACTGTTGGGACATCCAGTGACATGCAATTTCAAATGCTGTTCGAACCCGGGTAGCCGATCTTCGAGTTCTTGCACCAGCCAGCGGGGAAGCTCCGTCTCGAGTGATGGCGACTTTACAGAGATTCAGTACCGCTGCAAGACGACACTACCGCGTGAAAACGAAGATCCTCCAATTGGTAACTCGCTGCCTCGAACTCGCTCGCCAGAGCCGCCACATTCCGGTTCGGCGCATTCACGCCGCCGAGAAGGTTCTGCATGTTGGTGGTACGCAACTCGCCGGAAGCAAAGCGGTCAGCGGCGTTGGCGGCGGCGCGCATTTGTTGCGATGAAATTCGTCCACGCAACACAGCCGCACCAACATAGGAATATCCGTCCTGTTTCTGCGCATGAATTCCGACATGATCGCGATAGACATCCCTGGGGGGCCTTTCCCTCAGCGGCAGGATCGAGCAAAAGCCGATACGTTTTTCCGTTCTTCCTGAAAGCTCTCGGCAGTCCAACCATGCCTAAGGAAAAGGAATTTGAGACGGGCGCGTTCCCTGTTTTCACGGAGCTTTTCGCTCGCGAAAAATAACTTGAGCTATAACCTTCAAAACCGGAATCACCTGATGACGCGGCACGAAAGCATTCAAACGGAGTGCGAGATGCGGATCGGCAGACAGGCCGCCTCCTACACGCAAGGAAAAACCAACTTCGGAATTTTTGCCGTCGCGGTGGATGGCGGTCAGGCCAACGTCGTTGATTTCGGAGAGCACACGACACGTGGCACCCGGTGATGATACTTTGTGAATTTGCGCGGTAGGTTGTAAAAATCACCGTTGCCTACGAAGAATCGATTGGCCTCGAGCGCGATCGCTGAAGCGTCGTAGATTTCATCGGCATTGACGCCGGCAAGGGGGGATAGCCAGTGATGTTGCGGGTATCGTCACCGCAGGAGCCCATCGTGGTAAGACCCGCCCGCCATAAGCCATCGAGGAGCTCTGGTAAGTCTTGAATCGTCACCCAATGGAGCTGAATATTCTGCCGGACGGTCGTATGGCTGTTCCGCGAGCATATTTCTGAGTTACGTCCGCGATGGTTCGAAGCTGGTGCGATTGAAGCAGTCCGCTTGGAATACGAATCCGAACCATGAAGTACGGCAGCGCCTTGCCTTCACCATTCTTGCCGCCAATGACGCCAACGCCGTCGCCTTGGGTGTATACGCCCCACCAGCGGAAATATGTTCCGAGCCACTCGGGAGTGATTGAATCGAATCCCTCGCGGGCAAACCGGCGGATATCGTCGAGACCTTCCCAGGGGTTTTTTCCCGCTGGAAAGTCGCTCTACACGCTGCGCTTTAGTTTCTGTCACTGCATTTGCCATAGGATTTTTGCCCCACAAAAAAACCCACCGCCAGTAAGCTGCACTGGCGGTGGGTATAATCGCCGATTTCTAAATGAGTCTTAGTTCAGCATCCCCCGGGCGCCAGTAGATACACGCATACAACAACAGAAACAACACTGGCAGCGCATTAGGTGGAACGTACTACCCAATCATCGTAGAGAGCAGAACGATGTCTGTCAACTGACTTTACGATACTTGGACTAAAATTATCGATGCAACGCATCAAAAAATTTGCATAGTCTCGGGTTAACAGAAGGTGAGAACAGAAAGTTACGGTCTGGCGGACTCCAGAACCGCCTCTGTACCCATCGAAGCCGAAACGCACGATCCAAGTGCGCGGATCCTGTCCCTGCGGGGAGCAAACTTCCATTGCTGGGCCGCTTGCAAGGCTTGGCGGGCAAAATACTTGCTCGGGCCGGGAGAGACGAGCGACGCGGTTTGCACATTACCGAGGCTCACGTCGACCTTGACACGTACTTTGATCGTTCCGTGAACCGTATCTCGGGCTGACTTCGACACCGTCGGCATTACCGTTTGACTGCTGGCTCGTTCACCACGTACCCACGGGCGCGCTCCGCCCGGGGGCATTGGAGGTTACTGGAACAGATTCACTCGGCTGGCTGGCATCGGCAGGTTGATCAGCCTTCCCACGCCGGCGGGTCGAAGACTTGGTTACGCCAGTGGCCTTTACCGCCCGCCGGTGCTTCCGTCTCTTGGGGATGCGATGAAGACAGAGATGGCTGATCTGATTGATCCCCCGCGATGCTAGTCGTGGGCTGAGGCGCCGACTGATTGTTTGAAGCTTCGGCCCCACCAGAATAGCGCCAGCCACCAGCGCTACTGCGGCTACCGGAAGAAGGTAGCGCCATTTCCCGACTCCGCTGGAATTCTGACAGTGGAAGGTCCCTGCATCCTCGATGAGGGCTTGGAAATGGGTGATGGAATGTTTCCACGCAAACGTGCCGCAATATCCAGCCGAGCACCGCCGTGCGGATCGCGCCGAGCAGCAAGTGCGCGATTCCCATGAACCGCGCGGCAACCGTTTCCGGCATCGGTTCCGCGATCCCTTCACATGGCGAAGCGCTGAGTCAATGCTTCCATCAACGTCATCCCCAACGACCAGGAATCTGACGCTGGCGAGAATTTTCCGCTCGGAATTTCGGGAGCGTCGTAAGCGCTGGGATAAGAGACAACCATTTTCGCACGCCGCCCGTGGAATCGTCGACTCGGACCAAGGTGTCGCTCGATAGCCCGAGTAGATCCTGCGACGCCATAATGTTGGACGGTTTGAGCTGCCCGTGCACCAGAGACTTTCCGGTAAGCCAGCGTCCAAAGCCGGCTCCAGAAGATCACGCGCTTCGTCGGGCGTCAGGGCTCTTTGGGGGAGAAGTGTCCCGGGCCAGATTCTCTTCCGCGTACTCCATCACGACGTACAGCAGAACCATGTCGTCCAACTGGCAACTTCCAGTTTCGAAGAGCCGCAACAAATGCGGATGGGCAAGTTTGGCGGCCCATTCCCAGCGGGCAAACGACGCGCGGAATTTCCAGGATCTACTGCGATGAGTTCGATGGCTGCTCTTTGTGGATCGCGTCCGCGCCGCTCGGTAAGAAATACCGCGCTATGATCCGATCCGCCCAAATATCGCCCGCAGCGGAAAGCTGCCATTCACGACTTGGCCAGCCCACTGTTTCCAATCGCGGCTCATCTCGTACCGGTATTTCCGCTAGTTCGCATCACCGCTATTGTAAGCGAGCATAGACCTGTGCGGGCGGGGCTTTTTTCAGAAGAAAAAAGACTTTGGTAATTCAGTGGGTGGACTTGGGAGTTGATCAGGTAATCGAAATTTAATTTAGGGTACCGCTTATGTCGTGGATCCGTCTATAAATCATTCCCTACCTGATTTGCTGTAGGAGCTACTAATTGGTTTCGCCTTGACCACTTTCTCATTCTGCTGCTGCATCATTCGATAGCATTCACAGGAAGCGTCTTCCAGTCGGAATCCGATCGACGATGTTTAGACGTGTCCACGCTGATAAGTAATCAGTCCGGCTTTCTGCAGAATGCCCGCGGCGACCGTAACGCTGGCCCGCCGCGTGCCCAGCATATGCGCCAGAAACTCCTGGGTGAGGGGCACGAATTTTGAGCCGATCCGGTCTTCGCACATCAATAGCCAGCGTGCCAGACGCTCATCCACCTCATGGAGCCGATTGCAGGCTGCCACTTGGGTACTCTGCATGCCCAACACCTGCACATAGCGCTGCAGGAAGCCCATCAAACTGGTAGAAACGTGCAACGCTTGCTCGAGGTTTTTCGTATTTATTCTGAAGCCAGTCGCCGCGATCTGGATTACGGTCCGCGTAGGGCTCGTACTGAAACCGACAACAAGAGGCAAGCCAACAAAGCCCTCTTTACCTGTCAATCCAACTTCAACACTCTTTCCCTCCGACATCACCGTTAATACCGAAGCCAGCCCACTATTCAGGAAATATCCGAACTTAATTGCCTCGCCGGGCTCGTGCAGTACTGTATGCGTCGGAAGATCCACGAAAGTCAGGTTCGGCAGGATCAGTTCGCGTTCTCTGGGCGATAAAGCACGGAGAATTTCATTCTCAAGTGCGTGTCCGTCGATGAAAGGGGGTTCCTGCTCACTGAGTTTGTTGCGAATACGGATATCTGTCATGACAGCTCCTTGCACAGCCAAATGCTATCTGTCTTCGCAAGGAACCGTCTCCAGAAAGGGTACGGCGGGAAGATGCGTTAGTAGACCTGTTTACAGTCTACTCGCTCAAACGCCTATTGAGTATGAAGATCGTGACTTTCTCCGTGCCAAGCCACTTCATCGATTAACCGAATAAGCTGCCTCCTCACGCCGGCAACGGCGTCCAGGCAGCGTTCCGCCTGGACGACTCAATCACTGCGGAAATAAAGCGCATACCGGTCACGCCATCCTCAACGGTAGGCACCGAAACAGCGACGAGGGATCAGGCTTTCGACCGTCAATTCTGGCACTGATCTCGCTCAGCCATATCAGCGTAGAGTTGCGCGAATGCTTCCAGATATCCTTCCGGATGACCTGAGGGGACCCGGCTGGCGTGCGCGGCGACCGGGGTCGCTCCGGGTCCGGCTCGGTAAATGGTTTTTGGAGTTTTGCCCAACTCGGCAAACCACAGGTAATTCGGCTCTTCCTGCTTCCACTCAAGTCCGGCTTTTTCTCCGAAGACGCGCAGCCGTAGATTGTTTTGATTTCCGGATGCGACCTGACTTGCCCATAAGAGTCCGCGAGCTCCTTCCGCAAATCGCAACATGATCTGCACGTTGTCATCTACACGGCGGCCCGGAACAAAAGTGGTGAGTTCGGCGGCCAGTTCCCGGCAATTCAGACCGGTGACGAACGAAGCGAGATTGAAGGCGTGCGTTCCGATATCTCCGAGCGAACCGCCGGGGCCGCTCATGGTGGGGTCAGTACGCCACAGAGCCTGTTTCTGGCCCGTCTTTTCAAGCGGTGTCGACAACCAGTCCTGGGCATACTCTACCTGCACAACGCGAATCGGACCCAGCTCTCCCTCAGCCACCATCTGCCGCGCCTGCCGAACCATGGGATGTCCGGTGTAATTATGCGTGACCGCAAACAGGAGGCCAGTACGCTTCACTGAATTAGCTAGATCGTGTGCATCGTCGAGCGTGGTGGTCAGTGGCTTATCGCAGATCACGTGGATGCCGGCTTCAAGAAACGCCTTGGCGGCCGGGTAATGTAAATGGTTCGGGGTGACGATCGAGACCGCATCAATTCGATCTGGCCGCGCGGCTTCGGCGGAAGCCATTTCCGTAAAGGTGCCATAGGCCCGATCGGGCGCGATGTACAGATCGATTGCCGCAGAGCGCCCGCGAGCTGGATCGGAAGACAAAGCAGCGGCCACCAGTTGGAAGCGATCGTCGAGCCGCGCGGCAATTCGATGAACTGCGCCGATGAAACCGCCAGGGCCGCCGCCCACCATCCCTAACCGGAGTCTTCGATTAAATTTCACGTTGCTTTTCGTATCTGGGCTCACAGATCGTCCTCCCGAACGACAACTAACTCTCCTTACTTTGCCTGGCCGTCTCTGATGGAAAACCGAGGGCTAAGAGCTAACAGCTTAATCGAGTCCCAACATCCTTCTATTGGCTGCCTGATCGACGCCGGATCCAGCAAAGTCGTCGAATGATCGAGACGCTGCTTGAATAATATGACGCGCGATGAAAGGAGCACCCTCGGCCGCGCCCTGCTCGCCACGCTTTATACAGCATTCCCACTCGAGCACCGCCCATCCTTCAAATCCGTATTGCGTAAGTTTGGAGAAGATGCCTTTGAAGTCGACTTGCCCGTCACCCAGCGAGCGAAATCTCCCCGCGCGGTCGACCCACGACTGGTAGCCGCCGTAAACACCTTGCCGGCCCGAGGGATGGAATTCCGCGTCCTTCACATGGAACATCTTGATGTGATCATGATAAAAATCGATGTACTGCAGGTAGTCGAGCTGCTGAAGCACAAAGTGACTGGGATCAAACAACATGTGACAACGCGAATGATGCTTTACCCGGTCCAGAAACATCTCGAAAGTGGCACCGTCGTGTAAGTCTTCTCCGGGATGGATTTCAAAACAAAGATCCACCCCCGCCTGATCGAAGGCATTCAGGATCGGCAGCCACCGGGATGCCAGCTCGGAGAACGCCGTCTCGACGAGACCGGCGGGCCTTTGCGGCCAGGGATAAACGTACGGCCACGCCAGTGCACCGGAAAAAGTGGCATGCGCCTTGAGACCAAGATTGGCGGACGCTTTTGCCGCCGAGCGCAACTGCTCCACTGCCCATGCCTGTCGTGCTCGCGGATTTCCGCGGACGTGTTCAGCGGCAAATCCGTCGAACATCAAGTCGTAAGCAGGATGCACTGCCACCAATTGCCCTTGCAGGTGCGTAGAAAGTTCAGTGACCCGCAGCCCGTGCTTCGCCAAAGTGCTCTGCACTTCATCACAATAAGTTTTGCTTTCCCCAGCACGTTTGAGATCAAACAGGCGCCCATCCCAGGACGGAATTTGCACACCCTTATAACCGAGACCGGCCGCCCATCCTGCAATGTTGTCCAGGGTATTGAAAGGAGGGGCGTGATCCACGAATTGCGCCAGGAAGATGGCCGGCCCCTGAATTGTTTTCATGTTGTGCATGCTCCGTTATTAGTCTCACTCTCTGGGATAGTCGTCTGCCATCGACCGTGGGGAACTATCCAAGCCGGGCATGAAAAAATATTGCGGACGCGCTTTTTCCCACTCGACCATGCTCAAGCCAGATGGATCGTAAAGAATCCGGCCGCCGCGCACCGTCATACGCGCCACCAGCTTTGTTTTTCCATCCATCCGCGCGAACCCGCAATCGATGTATCCGAACGAACCACCGAGTTGTTCCAGAACTGCGATGTCCGCTTCTTTGCCCACAGATAAAGTTCCGAGCTCGGGCCGCCTAATTTCTCGCGCAGGGTTGACCGTCGCACGTTGAATAATATCCACCAAGGGGGCGCCCATAGCCAAAAACTTGGACATCACGTCGGTCATGCTGACCACGTTGTAGTTACCGGTATGCAAATCGGTGGACATTGAATCCGGGGTGAATCCCTGTCGGAACGCTGGCACCGCGTTGCGGAACCAGAAACTCGCGGAGCCGTGGCCTACGTCAAAAATCACTCCTCGCGTGCGCGCCTCGGCCATGATGGGATTGATTTTGCCGTCCGCAAGCAGGATAGGAAATTGCTGCGCGAAAACATGGGTATGAATATCCCCTGGACGCATTTTCTTGAGAATGAGTTCAGCATAGCTTCTGTCCGGACGAGGCCAGAAATCGAACATTACCGGCACATCCGCGGCCTTCCCGCATTCTTCGGCCCGGTCGACGGCGGCCCACGGCGTGTGCTCGCCATCCCACGGATGCTCCGTCCAGTAATGTGCTGTCTTCACACCCACGATGATGTCGGGATATTTTTTGATGGTCTCCGCGCAGCTTTTGGGATCCATCTGATCGACCGTTTGCTCAAGCTCACCCTGCATACCGTTGGCCACAATGTTCAAAAACGCCAACACCCGCACACCGGCGTGATCAATAGCTTCTTCTTTTTCCTGAAGGAAGGTGTCCGCTCCCGCGGTTCCGGCATCCACCACGGTGGTGACGCCGGCTGCCAAAGCCATGTCCGCGGGAATACCAAGGGGCTCCAAATGGGCGCGAGCATCTGAAGCGAACCAGTTGAGCGGCGCGCCTCCGTGACCAATGTGAAAATGAATATCAATGAGACCAGGCGTCACCAGAAGCCCCGAAGCATTCACGACCTTGCCGGCTTCGGCAACCGGAATATCCTTCTCGACAGCGGCAATTCGGTTCTTCGAGACCGCCACATCCATTACACCATCGAGATGATTGGCGGGATCGATAACGCGTCCCCCCTTGATGAGCAAATCGTAACGCGGCGTCTGCGCCCACGCAGGCGTGAGTAGAACTACAATCGCAATGCAGATTACTTCACCGGTGAGAAACCACCCGTTCCATTTCGCCATGGAGTTTTTGCCCGCTTCCTTACCTGTTTTGCTCGTTGGGTATGGATCGAACTTCCCCGGCCATTGTACTCATCCGTACCGGTGAAATTCGAATGCCACCGCATGATTCGGGTTTTCCGCGGTTTCTCGTGTGCGCGGAATGTAGGTTTTTCCTTAAAGCAGATTCTTCGCCGATATCTCAGGCCGGGATCACCGTATCGTCAGCGCTTTCTTTGAGGCGATCCTGCCGACGCGCCCGGCCAACCCAATCAGCCCCCCGCTGGCGCTGACTTGAAAACATTTGCAACGTAACATAGCCTACTGGGATCGTGCACCTTCGCCTCGCGTCATTCACTCCCATTGCAATGCTTTTTCTCTTCGCGCTTATGACTCCATTACTTGGCGCCGACCGCAAGAATAATTCCGGAGACTCGTATCTGGTCTATGTCGGAACGTATACCGGACCCGTCAGCAAAGGAATTTACGCTTTCCAGTTCGATACTGGCTCCGATAAAGCCACTTCGCTCGGGCTGATGACCGAAACTGTGAATCCCTCTTTTCTGGCGATCGATCCGAGTAAGAAATTTCTTTACGCAGTGAACGAGATCTCGAACTACGAAGGCAAGAAAAGCGGCAGCATCACCGCATTCGCCATCGACGGAAAATCGGGCAAGCTGGCATTTTTGAATCGGGTCGCCTCCGGTGGGTCAGGGCCGTGCTATCTCTCCTTAGACAGGACGGGAAAACATGTTTTGGTCACGAACTACGACAGCGGCAGCGTCGCGGTGTTTCCCGTACTCTCCGATGGCCGACTGGGCAACGCCTCAGCGACGATACAGCATAGCGGTCACGGTCCCGACACGACACGCCAGACCGGCCCTCATCCCCACGAAATCGAAGTCTCGCCCGACAGCCGGTTTGCATTGGTGACCGATCTTGGACTTGACGAAGTGCTGACCTATCACTTCGATCCCGCCAAGGGTTCACTAGACGCGAATGATCCACCATTCGCGAAAGTGGCTCCCGGGTCCGGACCCAGGCATTTTGTTTTCGATTCAAATGGAAAGTTCGTTTACGTGCTTAACGAACTGAACTCAACGGTTGGCGCATACACGTATGAAGCCGGGGGAGCAAGGCTGAGCCTGTTCGCAACCGTCTCAACTTTGCCTGGAAGCTTTACGGGAACAAGTTTTGGCGCGGAAATTGCGATGCATCCTAACGGCAAGTTTTTGTATGCGTCAAACCACGGTCACGACAGCATCGCGATTTTCGCTATCGATGAATCGAGCGGAAGGCCACGGTTTCTGGAGTCTGTTCTTACCGGCGGCGTAACTCCACGTCACTTTGAAATCGCACCGGGTGGGAGCTATCTATTCGCGGAGAATCAGGAGTCAAACAACATTGTGATCTTCAAGATCGACCAGAACACTGGCCATCTGACTCCGACTGGTCAGGTGCTCGACGTACCTGCACCTTCATGCGTAAAATTCACTCGGTTGCGGCACTGATCCAAACTCAAAGAAACTTGACCAGTGCGGCGATCGTCTCCGTAGGATCTTCCTCCATGACCCAATGTCCCGCGTTTTTCAGCACGACGACGGTTACATCGGACGCAACCAACTTCATCTGTTCACCAAGCACGGTTCCCAACGACTTCTCTCCACCGATCGACAACACCGGCATAGTGAGCCGGGTTTGAGAGAGAACAGCAAAATCTTTCGCCGCTTGGGGAAACGAATCGAAGTAACCCCACCCGGCTCGCATGCGTCCCGGACGCGCATACGCAACAACGTAAGCCTGGCGATCGGCTTCGGGTAACGACCGAGTTCCGTTAGCGGCGAATTCGTTCCAGTAATAATCGAAGTAAGTGCGCTCACGCCCCTGCACCAAAGCCTCGGGAGTTGAACCGTGGAAGCGGAAATGCCAGAGGTCAGGATTGTTGTAGACACTTTCCCAGCCAGCGACGCCGGGGAGAAATGCATCCATCACCACAAGTTTTTCGACTTCGGAGGGAAACTGCGCGGTGTAAGCATAAGCCACCATCAGGCCGATATCATGTCCGACGACTCTCGCCTTTGGGAAGCCAAGCGAGCGAACCAGTTCATGGATTCTGATCGCGGCCGTCTTCATATCCAGACCGTCGCGCGGAATCGCCGAGTCGCCGATTCCAGGAAGGTCTGGCGCGATCACAGTGAAGCGCTCTGCCAGCACTGGCAAAATCGGGTTCCACATGCGTGACGTCTCGGCATATCCGTGAAGCAGGATCACCGCCGGCCCATGCCCCGCCATCGTGTAGTGAAGCTTCACTCCCATGACCGAAGTGTCATAAGAAGCGGCGGAGGGACGAGAAGACTGAGCATAGGTCGCCGAAAGCAAGCCGAAGACGAATAGCGCGAGCAAGACAGAACTGAAAGATCCATGAAGATTTCGCTTCATATAAGCTCCTCTAATAAAAGGAATACCGCTGCATGGTGATCATCCTTACGGATGGGACAGGCGTAAGGCGATTGTGGAATGAGTGAAGAGAACCACTATGTGGTGAGCGCGGATGGACTCGAACCATCGACCCATGCCTTAAAACAATACCCCACCACCCGCACACAGTGTAGCAGCGGTGAGCAGGAATGGCGACATGGATCAATGTTTACGCAGTCCCGGAGCGATGCTACGCTACACGCGCAGACACTAGCACATTCCTGCTATCTTCCGCTTGTACGTCTTGATCGTGGCGGCTTCGTGGGGATTTTTGTGGAGGAAGGGTTTGACATAGACGGCGACCCAGCGGTAACGTTTGGGACGCAAGACAAAACAACGCGCCGCAACCCTACCAAATTTCCTTTCCCCTGCTCAATCGAACCCAACAGCCAACAGCGAACTAATCGAGCGCTTCCTCGCCTATCTGAGAGCGGAGAAGGGCCTCGCCGTGCTCTCGGTGGATGCCTACAGGTCCGATTTGATGCAGTTTTCGACGTGGATTGATGACCCGATTGTAAAAACTGGCTTACAAGAGGCCAGAGATTATGAGGGCTATCTTCTATCGACGGTAAAGGCAGCGCCAGCGCACTTCAATAAAAACGGCCCAACCCTCGCGGAAGTTGGGCCTCCAGGATCGTTCGGTTGTTAATGCGATACTGAGGTATGCCCCCTTGGATTGAATACTGGCAATAGTGACAGACCTCACCGAAACCTCTGAAGGGGCTTGCAGGCTGACTCAATTATCCGATATCGACGGTTGCGACTCGCTGCGTACGTCGCTCGACAAGCGCTGCAGTTTGCCTTGGAGTGACTCGCCATCGTCGCACTTACGCAATTCTTCAAGTCTGCAGGGAAGGCAATGAAGCCTGGCCAGGGTGGTTTGTTCAGTGTTCAAAAACTCTAGGAAAGAGAATATTTGAACAGTTCAGAAATCAACCCTCCGGGAACGGAGTAATTCTCCGTTTCCCCCGTCGGGGTCTGGGCCCGTTCAATAATAGTTTTTGAACATTTTTGAACACGCTTGTGCTAACACCTGTTCATCAACGAGAGCTAGTCGCCGATTGTGTCCGTAACATCGCCGTGACCCTCGGTGACAAGGACGCGGCATCCCAAAAGGCGCAAAGTCGCGATGACGCCGGTTAGTAACTTGGGATTCAAGCGTTCAGGCGAGATTATGATAGCCGAGCACTCGACCCTGCCTTTAAGGGAGTTCGAGGCTTGGAGTCAGAGGCCACCTTGCGACATACTCTCCGGCAATTTCGAAGCAGAGCGATCGAAGCATTTCCGCTGCGGTTCAGTTCAAAATCGGGCTTTTGACTTCTGGCGCTGGAAAGGGGGCTGGCTGGAAGGCAAAGGAGCGGTGGTTTCAGAGGAACGCAAAGTTGACATCTTGCTGAAGTTCCATACCGACTACGAGGGCGAGCAGTTCATCTCGGATGGCGACAAATCCTATATCGCAGCGAGAAGGGTGGACCACCGGAGGACCAGCTTCGGAGAATTCGTGAAGAGTCAAAGCCTCCTGCTGCAGGAAGGATTGCTGGGCGGCGCGTTGTCCACTGGTTGGACGTTGTTGAACCTGGATCATGCCAATCCGAAGCTCAGCTATGGCGGGCTCAAGAAGGTAGATGGGCGGCAACTCATGGTACTTCACTATGAGTCGAAGAAAGGCAATGATATGAATATCCGTCTGTACTTCGACCCAGAGACCTACCAGCACGTCATGACTGTGTATGAGTTAACCGCGGCGGCAGGGTTAGGCGCTTTGCCAAATCGTCCTGGCGCAGAACCGACCCAGAGTTCCAGACAGAGGGATATTCGGTACACCCTGGAAGAACGCTTCAGTAATTTCACCACGACCGACGGGATTACGCTGCCCGCACACTACAACATCCATTTCATCGAGGAACTGCAGAATGGACGTACCGGCCTTTATGAATGGGACATGACCATGAACGAGGTACAGGACAACTTGACGCTGGACCCTCGAAACTTCCAGATCCACTGAGCGTCCGTCATTCGATACGCAACAGAAGTAGCGGCGCGATTGCTAATGCGTGCCGGCTCCCTAAAGCCGCCAGCAACGGAACCAGAGCACTATCTAATGCCAAAACACCTCTCCCGAATTGCCCATCGCCAGCACAAAGGCGAGCTCGGGTACGACCCTACTCAGCACCAGCAGTATTGGGACACAGCATGGTATAGCCTGACCGAGAAAGCTGGGTTCCCCGGGATGAGATTCCACGATTTCCCGCACACGTTCATTATTCACATGGTTGAGCTCGGAGTGTCCGTGGGAGTCATACAAACTTTCATGGGACACATGAGCGCAAGGATGGTTCGCCACTACACGCACGTGTCAAGTGGCGCCGCACGCAAAGCAGCTGAGTTGCTCGATTCTGACCCGATCCTAGTGTCAACCGAACAAGAGAGAGTGTACCGTGCCTAGTTGGTGGGGAAATTTGTGGGAAAATCAAAAAGGGCAGTTCCCTGCCCCTCCCAAGTCATTGATGAGCGACCCGAGACATAGGTAACAGATCGTACCGGACACATAGGTTACACTTTTTCCCTTTTTGGGGAGGGAGTCATGCCTTGGAAGGTCAGCTGAGAGCTGATGGGGGTTTAAGTGCGCCTACTGGATGTTGAACGATTTAACCGCGTCTGCTTCGTCGTCCTTCACATCGAATGCGGAGTACAGCTTGGTGATCTGCAGGAAACTGCGAATCGTCTTGGGCAGGTTCATCAACTTAAGTTCGCCACCCTCCTTGCGCACGGTCGTGAAGGCACTGAACAGCTCCCCAATACCGGAGCTGTCGATATGGTTTACCTCTTCGAGATTGAGTAGGATCTTTTTCTCACCCTTAGAGAGCAGTTCGCGAACCACGTCCTTCAGAATCCCGCTACCCTCGCCGAGAGTCATGCGGCCGCTGCAATCGACGATGTTTACGCCATTAACCTGCCGGGTACTGGTCTTCATCTTCACTGGGGAGCCTCCTTCACATCCGCGTTTCCCCGCAGAACTAAGTTGACATCGTTCATGCTCACCTTCGGCTAGGGGTCGTACTGCCATCGCTCAACATTCGGCCAAGCCAAAAATTATACGGCGGGCATCGCAGTTTTCAGTGAATGGGTGTCCCATGGACCACAAAAGCGAATATGTGTGATGCTGCAGAGCTTATTCACGGAGGCATCTTTACTGCTCCTTAGCTATACCAGAACGACAGCTAGCGAGATTGTCCAACATGGGTAGGGAGGGGACGGTTATGACACAAATCACGACACAAGGAAGCTCCCTCGTCGTCTCAGCGCCAGACCCTGAGTTGTCCAGTCGAGGGGGTGGACTGCCGAGGGCATACTTGCATCCTCCCCAGCACGATTTTTTTTTACTCCCAAACCGCCAGGCATCATGCTGCCGTAGGCGATTCCACTTTGTGATAGTCAAGACTTGATTGCACGCTGTCGGATGCTGACAGTACTGTCAGGTAGACCCTTGAGTAGGGCCGAACTAACGGCGCAAGCTTGTGCTAACGCCCTGTGTCTGTTGAAAAAGTCCCTCAGTTGATGCTTGTGGTGGTGCAAGCTTCGCGTTATAAGCAGGCCAGAGTTCTCAATGCTGCTGTTCACCATTACATTTGGAGGCCTGCTGCTTATGATGGGACGCCATGCCCGCGCGGAGTCGCTGTTTTATTACTTCCGCCTAGAAGATCAGGTTCCTGAAAATCATCTGCTACGCCTGATCGATCGCCACGTCAACTTGGAATTTGTTCGAGCCAAGTTGAAGGACGCCTACAGCGACGCGGGAAGGCCGTCGATCGACCCAGAACTGCTATTGCGCATGCTGCTGGTCGGCTATCTCTACGGCGTGACGAGCGAAAGGAAACTGGTGGAAGAGCTACGCATGCATCTGGCGTGGCGTTGGTTCACCGGACTGGGCTTCGATCAGGAGATTCCGCACCACTCTACGTTTTCCAAGAACCGGCATGGACGATTCCAGGAATCGAATTTGTTTCAAGAGCTGTTTGAGGAGATCGTCGCGCGCTGCGTGGCGGCGGGAATGGTGAAGGGCGAGCACATGTCGGTGGACGGCAGTTTCATCCAGGCCAATGCCGATCATCACAGCCGCGTTCCCCGTGAGCAACTGGCGGAAGTGGCTAAGGTGAACCACACGGTGCGCGAGTATTTAGTCGAACTGGAGCGGGAGAACCCGGTCGAACCTCCGGTTGCGCAGCAAGAGAAGGTCTCGACCACCGACCCGGACTCGACCTATGCGACCAAAGGCGGTCCCGCGCGGCTCGGCTATTACGACAACTATCTGGTGGATAACGCCAGTTGCGTCATCGTGGGGGTGCAAGCTACGCCGGCACGGTTGAGTCAGGAGAGTGCAGCGGCCCGAGACATGATCGAACGCTATCGCGAACGTTACGGTTACCTGCCCCAGACTCTGGCCGCGGATACCACCTACGGCAACGGCGAACTACTGCAATGGCTCGACGACCGCGGCATCGCGGCTTATATCCGAGTGAAAGAAAATCCCAATGGGCCGACTGATCTCTATGGCATCGACCAGTTCACCTACATGCCCGAGGAGAACTGCTATATCTGCCCAGAAGGCAAGCCTCTGAAATACGTCGGCATCAATCCGCTCAACCGCACTCACCTTTATTATTCGACGGTGAAGCGCTGTCGCGAGTGCTCACAGAAGAGCCGCTGCACGCGAGGCAAGTATCGGACGATCGCCATCCATACTTGTGAGCCAGCGCGGCAGCGTGCCCGCGCACTGGCCGAGACACCAGCGTTTGCTATCTCGCAACGGGCTCGGCGGAAAGTGGAAGCACTCTTCGCAGAGCTGAAGAATTACATCGGACTACGCCGACTGAGGCTGCGCAGGATGCGCTTCGTGCGCGAGCAGTTCTATCTGGCGGCAACGGCGCAGAACCTGAAACGGCTGGTGCGATTCCTCAGCTGTAAGCCAACCCCGCAGATGGCAACTGCATGAACCTGGCCTGAAGAAACTAAAGAAGCGAATAACCAGGAGACCAGCAGGAACAAAAAGCGTGTCGTGAACCGAGATTTTTCAACAGACACGCCTGTTTACGCCAATTGGTTCGCGGGCTTACTCTTACAGGGTTTAGTAAAGCGCGTCTGGTCAGCAAGCTATCGCGCCGCAAAACAAAGTGGGTTACCACAATGGAGTTAGATTTTTGGGACTCTAGTAGTCAAGACGGCCCAGTTGCGACTGTGAATCCCGGCGATCTTCGGAAGGTGTGGGCCATTTGCCACCGCGAGAACATTCGCACGCCCAATCAACAGCTCGCTATCGGTTTCAATGCTTTTAAGGTAGTTTGCAGCTCCGGGGCGGATGTTCACGCTGTCTGGTATCGCGCTTCGCTGCTGGAATTGCTGTGCGGACGGATGGGGCTGCTTTCCCGCTGGCTACACAGTGGTGAACTCGATGACGCTGTGTTCAAAGTTGCGGCGACATTCCCTATCAAGAAACTGCAAGTAGGAATTGTTCATCAAGGACTGCCGCTTGACGTGAAGGAGTTTCTAAAGCAGATCGAAGAACTGCCCAAGCCCTAACTGTTGATAAATCTGTAGTGCCGTATCGTCAATGCTCCGCCTCGACTGCCCGGTTTCAAGACCACTCTATCTGCGGAGCACTGTCGATACGGCACTACAGATTTTGCGCCAACAACCGCATCGTTTCCGGTTAGCCGCCGAAACGGGAGTTGACATCAAATAGCTAAACGAAGCGACGTTACGCGCTACTGATCAGGCCGTCCGACGCTATCCACTGCCTTTGCGGGCTGGCCGAGGGCAAACCGAGAGAAGAGAGACACGGGTCACCTCAGCAAGTCATCATCGTTGATTTCCGAACATCTCGCCCACCCGCGGATAATTCGCAATAAGTTGATGAACATTTGACAATTCCATGACACCAACCAATCCCGGACTTGGTTAGCTGGTGTCATCGGCAGGAGTTCCAGGACGATTCCATGACCGTCCGAGGGGCCGACGGTGACTCCCAACAGAACCGTCAAGACGACACGGATTTTGGCTACCTCTTAGCGGTCAATCGGAGGGTTGCCATGAATAACGCAAAGGTACACAGGTTTCAAGCGATCCGCAGGCTCGTAGTAGCGGGATTCATTGTTACCGTGCTAGTAAGTTCCGCCATCCCAGGCCTCGCTCAGGGTAACTGGACGAAAACCGGCAGTTTGAATACTGCGCGCAATTCCCATACCGGCTCGCTGCTCACCAATGGCCAGGTGCTGGTCGCCGGAGGCAAGGGCAGTGCAGGAAACACACTCACCAGCGCCGAATTGTACGACCCCGCTACGGGCAAGTGGACCGTCACCGGCAGCATGGCGACGGCCCGTCAGACCCACAGCGCCACGCTGCTCACCAACGGCAACGTGCTTGTCGCCGGCGGGATCTTCAGTATCATCAATGGCACGGTCACTTGCAACGCGACCGCCGAACTTTACAACCCGTCCACGGGCCGATGGACGGCCACGGGCAGCATGACCGTACCCCGCTGCTACCACAGCGCCACGTTGCTCACCGACGGCACGGTGCTGGTCGCTGGCGGCGGCACCATCTCTTCCCCCGACAACAGCGCCGAGATCTACGACCCGTCGAAGGGGACCTGGAAAGCCACCGGCGGTATGAACGTTGCTCGTGCGGTAACGGCGGCAACGCTTCTGCCAAGCGGCCAGGTGCTGATCTCGGGAGGGAACTCCAGTTCGGCTGGTGGCAGGAGCGCCGAACTCTATTCCAATGGCCACTGGAGTTTGACTACCAGCATGAACGTCCTGCGGCAAAGCCTTACGGCGACGCTGCTCACCAATGGCGACGTGCTGGTCTTCGGGGGCTCAAATCTGGAGAGCAATGCCACTGAGTTCTACAATCCGAATCCCGCCACCTGGTCGAGAACCATTTGCTTTTGTGTGTCCCCTCCGATCGGCGGCCACACGGAGACGCTGCTTCCTAACGGAAAGGTCCTCATCGACGGGGGGGTGAATGAGTATCACTTTTTCTTCGGCGCCCGCCTCTACGACTCGTCCACGAACTCCTGGTCGTTCGCCGCGAACATGAACACCGTCCGCTCGGGTCACACGGCGACGCTGCTCAGGAACGGCCAGGTGCTGGCGGCTGGGGGCTCCGGCAGCAGCGGAGTTCTCGCCACCGCAGAACTCTATGCACCCTAGTAGTACGGCACGAGATATTGCAACCAACTCGAACCGCCGTGTACGGGCTGGGCCGCCGGCGGTGGTGGTGTTTTTCTGTGTGACCCGCACTCCCGAAGAGGTTCTGGACGTGCCCACGCCGTTACGAACGTCGCAACGCCAAAAATATGGACGGTGATAATACCGTTGCTGGGAGGCGTTTCCCGGACACTGCGCCGGCCATGTGGCGCTGCTGTTGCGGCAGGATGGCGTCCTGGTAGCGGGTGACATTTGTTCCAACATTATGGGCTTAAGCTATTGTGTCCTTAATGAAGACATATCTTTAGCACGGCAGACAATTCTGCGGGTAGCAAATTATCCATTTGAGCGGGCCGTGTTGGGCCATGGTAAACCGCTGGACAAGTAGGCAGTTGGGGGGTGGCGCTTCCTCAGAAGGCGCTGCCTCCCTTCGTATTTACAATTGAAATCCTTTGGACAGCAATTCGTCTCTGACAGGACCGCTCGTACCTCTTTTTCAAAAGCGTAATTTTGGCTGGGATTCGAGTCGTGTTGGGGCCTTGCTAATGCAATCTCGATTCGGTCGTTGTCCAAACGACTGAGGCTAACAATCACCAGCATAGCTTGCTCAATTCATTCGCTTACTTATCTGCAACTAGACATTCGCGACCTTCAACGGAAGGGCTTCATGCGAATAGGAGGATGGAAGGCGCTGAATTGGTCAAGAGCTGGGGAAGTGATCGCTTCGCTCAGCCTGCAGGCCGCCTGCGACCGAATCGTTCTTCGCAATCAACATCAGAGGTACGGGGAAGACTGTAAAACACAAGAATATCCAGTTTTGCTTGACAGCACGCCGTGCAACTTCGGGAACTCAAGGCTTTGGTTCCTGTGCCCCCGCTCGGGATGCTCAAGGCGTGTGGCCGTACTCTATGGCGGTTCAGTCTTCGCCTGTCGGCATTGTCACCAACTCGTTTACGAGAGCCAACGTGAGGCAAGTTACAGTCGTGCGCTGACAAGGGCACAAGTGATCCGCGAAAGACTTGGCGGTTCAACTAGCATGCGCGAGCCTTTCCCCGAAAAACCGAAGGGGATGCATCACCAGACCTATTGGCGTTTGGTTCAGGAATATGAAGATGCACAGAAACACTCTTGGCCACCGTGGTTGCTCAAAAGAATTGGATTGTGAAAGTCGGATTCCCCGGGAGGAACAAAACCGTGAGGCGTGCGAACAGAGGTAAATCAATGGACGAAGTGCAGAGGCTTCGAAGAATCCGCCATCCACATACCTTCGATAAAACCGATGCCGGCATTGCGGTGAAAGGCGAACATCGATCCCGGAGGGAAAATTTATAACATGAAGCACTGGCGTTTGGTCCAAGAATGTGAAGCCGCACAAATCAATCTTCGGATTCTAGAAGAGACGGTGAAGATGTCTTCAGGATCAGGGAGTTTTTTTGCTTTTGGCTGGCCAGTTTGAAAGCTGCTTTCAAGTTATATGAAATCTTTGATTCACTAATCTGGGATTCGGATGGGGCGAATTGTCATGTAATTGTTAAATGATTGGTTGCGGCCAAATGGACAGGAATTTGCTCCGTTTCAGTGGGGTCGGGTCTGCTGCAACATGCTGCGCGGGCTATAATCTTGCAACATGGCCCTGACCTCTGGCACGAAACTCGGGCCGTATGAGATCGTTGCGCCGCTGGGTGCTGGCGGCATGGCGGAAGTCTATCGTGCGCGCGACACACGGCTGGGACGAGATGTTGCCATTAAAGTCATCTCTGCCGAACAGTCCTCTGATTCCACCTTGCGGCAACGGCTAGAGCGCGAAGCCAAGGCTATTTCCAAGCTCACCCATCCTCGCATCTGTGGTTTGTACGACATAGGGCATCAAGACGATATGGATTTTCTCGTGATGGAGCTGGTGGAAGGCGAAACGCTGGAGCAGCGGTTGGTGAAAGGGCCGCTGCCCACCGAGCAAACGCTTCGCTATGCGGGACAGATTGCTGATGCGCTGGCCAAGGCACACAGGAACGGCTTCACCCATCGAGATCTGAAGCCCTCCAATGTCATGCTGACAAAAACAGGTGCCAAGCTGATGGACTTTGGCTTGGCTAAGCAAACGGCACCTGCCCCGCTGGTAGCGACACTTGGCGAGATGACGCTCGAACAAACCAAGTTGACGGGAGAGGGCACAATCATCGGGACCTTCCATTACATGGCGCCGGAGCAATTAGAAGGGAGAGAGGCAGACGAGCGCACAGACATATTCGCTCTGGGGGAAGTGATCTATGAAATGGCGACGGGCAAGCCGGCGTTTTCCGGGAAAACCCGAGCCAGCTTGATTGCTGCCATTCTTTCGTCTGAGCCACAGCCTATGGCAACTTTCCAGCCGCTTACGCCGCCGGCGATGGAACGAGTCGTTAAGAAATGCCTGGCAAAGGATCCGGATGATCGGTGGCAGAGCGCCAGCGATCTGGCGAGTGAGCTGAACTGGATTGCCGAGAGCAATGTGTCCGCGGTCGGCACGGTGCCATTTGCGGCAGCAAGAAAAACCAGAGAAAAAGTAGCTTGGCTCATCTCCGGTGCTATGGCGGTCGCTCTGATCGTCGCGACGCTCGTTTGGCGACCCTCCACGCCGAAAGAAACCACATATTTTTATGCTCCGCTCGCGTTTCCGGCGCGTGACATCGCTTTGGCCCCGAACGGACACGGTATTGCGGTAGTGGCATACCTGGAATCCGCGCGAAAGGATGCCCTCTGGATTTACGAACTGGGCTTGCCGGGCGCAAGAAGCATCGCCGATACCGAAGGCGCCACCTATCCGTTCTGGTCGGCTGACGGGAAATTTCTCGCATTTTTTGCCGACGGAAAATTAAAGAAGCTAGAGGTATCGGGTGGCCCGGCGCAGACGATCTGCGATGCGCCTTCGGGACGCGGCGGAACCTGGAACAAGGACGGCGTGATTGTTTTCTCGCCTGATGCGGCGCTGGGAGTAGGCCTGTATCGAGTCTCGGCATCGGGCGGAACACCCACGCTGATCAGCACTCCAGATAGGGGTCGTGGAGAAGACAGCCATCGCTGGCCCATGTTTCTGCCCGACGGTACGCATTTCCTTTACATGACGGCCAACTTCTCCGGGCAGAAGGGCGTAGATGCCATCTTCGTGGGTTCGCTCGAATCGAACGAAAAGCACTTCGTCGTGGAAGCATCCGGGAACGCGGCCTATGCGGCACCTGGGTACTTGTTGTTTTACCGTGACAGGAACCTACTTGCCCAGCGATTCGACCTCAAGCGATTCACACTGATCGGGGAGCCGACAGCCATCCTCACGGAGATCCAAAATCTGTTGCCAGTCAAACGGGCGGTGTTCGCCGTTTCCGATAACGGCGTACTGGTTGCTCAGACCGGCAGCGTGATCACGCTTTCGCAACCCGTCTGGTTTGACCGCAAAGGTAATCAAGTGGGCTTAGTAAGCAAGCCGGGTGTGTATGGCAACGTGTCCATAGGCCCAAATGGAAGATCGGTTGCCGTGAATAAGGCCGACGTGGGAAGCCTGAACACCGACATCTGGACCTACGACCTGCATCGCGATAGCGCGAGGCGCCTTACGTTCGACACCGCTTTTATCGCTGCGCCAATTTGGAGTCCAGATGCAAAGCGATTGGTATTCTTCTCCAATCGGCAACACGGAAATGACCTGCACGTGAAGAACTCCGATGGTACGAAAGAAGAAACGATCATCCTGAAGGACGACTTCGACAAATTTGCGAACGACTGGTCCAAAGACGGGAAATATATTCTGTACACGCGCAATACGGATTTGTGGTCTGTGACCTTCCCGGAGCTGGAGAGCAGTCTGTTCCTGAAAGCACCTTCCGTCCTCAGAAACGGCCAATTCTCACCGGACGGAAAATGGGTGGCCTACGCATCCAACGAGACCGGGAAATGGGAGATTTACGTAACGTCATTTCCAGATACGCGCGGCAAGTGGCAGGTTTCAACTGGCGGCGGAGAGCAACCCCGCTGGCGGAGCGACGGCAAGGAGCTGTTTTACCTCTCTGGAGACAGCAAGATGATGGCCGCGCCGGTGACGATCGGAGCCAGGTTCGATGCTGGCACGCCTGTCGTACTTTTCCAGGCTACTCCCCGACAGCCCATCTCGAGTCGGGACCAGTTCGTTTATGACGTGAGCGGGGACGGCCAGCGATTTCTGATCCTGACACAAATGAAGCCGGCGGAAACCGTGCCCATGTCTGTGGTGTTGAACTGGCCTGCGAAGCTCACAAAATGACTTAGACCGTCCTCCTGATGTCTCGGGCGTGCGGAGTGGCAAGTGGCAAGTTTCCAGAGTTGTGCCGCAGCACGATTGCGGTTGAATGACAAGCTACTTGGAAACTGTTGAAATCTTATTATAAGAGGGCGCCCCTTGAGGAGTAGGTTGTGATCGTTCACATCACGACCTACAAAAAGGAGCACCCTCGTGAACACGGAAGAGTATATTGGCCTCGATGTCCATCAAGCAACCATCGCAGTCGCTGTGTTCGACCACACGGGCAAGTTGATCATTGGAATGCATACTGGAAACCAAAGCTGCCACCATCCTCGAGTTCTTTGCCGGACTACGAGGAACCGCGTGAAATCAGCATCAAGGTCGGTTATGCCATAAATAGTTTCAGAGAATGCAATCATTTCTTGTTGCTTCTGAGCAAGAGCGATTTCGGCGTGCCCTCGCCGTTCGTATAAATCTGTTGTACGGCTTTCGAAAAGCTCAAAAGATCCCTGGCAGCGTCATCTCGAAACTGTTTGGCATGAGCCCCAGAAAGATTGCAATAATCAACCAAGATCCAAATTTCCAAAATGTTCCGCGCTGCCCATCCTACCTTACTGATTCGTTGTTGCCGGTTCGAAGATCCGAGCTGCCGAGACGCGAAAGCAAAAACATGACCGGCGGAATGCACGCCTGATACTGGACCTGCTGACGATGGAAGATCGCTTTCCCGCGATCTGGATGCCCTCGACCGAGCAACGGGACTTGCGAACCTGATGGGAAATTTTCGCTGGAGGATGGGGGGCGCGAGTCGATCAAGCGACCCATGTAGAATCCCAGGACCGTCGACGAGGCACTGACGTCTTAGGCTGGAGGATCCGGTTCAACCTTCTCGGCTGATTCAGGACCATCGCGCATAGTCAGCCGAACTGGAGCCGCCCGGAGGAGTTCGCTCTATCACGCACGCTCCGGATCAGACAGTTACACGGCCTCGGCTTCTCCACTGTTGAATCAATCTCGCCGCTCCGAGCCATCGGGGATTATGCCTCGGCTCTGACCAATTTTCATGTGGTTTCGCGGGCCGCAGGCCCTAGATGACAGTTACGGTTCTCCAGCGTTAAGGCCGGGCAGTCAATGTGTGGCAGGTGCCACGAACGGTCGGGCTGGTTTGGTGGTGAGGTATGATTCCATGCAACGGACCTCGGATTAAACCTGGCGTTGGGGATTGTCATGGGCAGTGAACATGGTCATCGTTTTCCGAGCATCACGAGTGCATCTTCGCCTCTCTCTGTTGCGGCCCTGGTATGCCTGGTAGTTGCCTTATCTTATTTCGCCCCGAAACTGGAAGGGGCGATGATCTTGAATCCACAGACAGTGTGGCCATTTTGGCCAGGCTCGGCGATTCTAGTTTCAATCTTGTTGCTGGTGCCGGGGCGGATCTGGCCAATCCTGATCGCGGCGGCGTTCGCGACGTTTGCTCTGTACGACCTAGAAGCAGGCGTGCCCATCAGGTCGATTGCTTGGTTCATTCCGGCCAATACGGTCCAGGTTCTCACCAGCGCATTGTGTCTTAGGTATTTCTTCGACGGTGTACCCCGGCTAAACAGCGTGAAGGCCGTCGCGAAGTATTCGTTCTTCGCAGTGGTCCTTGCGCCAGTCGGAGCAGCATTTTTTTCTGCAAATGGCATCGGGGGCAATTATTGGGAAGGTTGGAGGGTTTGCGTTCTCTCTGAGGCACTCGCTTTCGTCACTCTCACACCGGCCATTCTGAGTTGGATTACCGAAGGACCTGCATGGCTGAGAAAGCCACGTGCCTGCTACCTGGAACCAGCCGCGCTGATCACGGGATTGGTTCTTCTGAGCTATGTGATCTTCGCAGAGTCGGGGATCGGCTACTCGCCAGCTCTGGTTTATTCTCTCGTTCCATTTCTACTATGGGCTGCGCTGCGTTTCGGATCGCTTGGTATCAGCAGTTCGGCTGTCCTGATTTCTTTTTTAACGATTTGGGGTGCAATCCATAACCGCGGTCCCTTTGCTGATCAAGGCTCGCTCAATGGCATCTGGTCGCTACAGCTTTTCTTGGTTTCCGCTGCTATTCCCTTCATGTTTCTCGCAGCCCTCGGCGAAGAGCGCCAACATGCGGAGGAGACAGTTAGGGAAAGCGAAGAGCGACTGCGATTGGCGCAGCAGGCAGCTGGGATCGGCACATTCGAATGGAACATTCAGAGCGGCGTAAACCGGTGGACGCCGGAGCTGGAAGTTCTTTACGGACTGCCGCGGGGCAGTTTTCCGGGGACGCAAGAAGCATTCGCCAAAATGGTTCACCCGGACGATTTCCCACGAGTTGAGCAATGGATTGCGCAATCGATGCTCAGTGGCTCAGAAGAAGGCGAATGGCGCGTGATCTGGCCAAATGGGACGGTGCGTTGGCTCGCCGGAAGATGGCAGGTATTCAAGAACGAACGAGGGGAAGCGGCGCGTGTCATCGGCATCAATCTCGACATTACCGAGCGCAAGCAAGCGGAGGAGAAGCTAAAGGCGAGCGAGGAGCACAGCAGGCAGCTGGTGCAGGCCTCCAGTGTGGCAATGATTGTCAGTCGGGGGTTGGAGGAAAACGTTGATTTGGTGAACGATAGGTTCACAGCGCTATTTGGTTACACGATGGATGATGTTCCTGATGTAGCTCACTGGTGGCCTCTCGCATATCCGGATGAAGCGTACCGGCAAGCAGTCAGAACTGAATGGCAGGCACGGGTGGAAAAGGCCATCAGAAATGGGACTGACATCAAACCCATGGAGGTAACAGTCAGGTGCAAGGATGGTTCAACCCGCTATGTTGAGGCTCACCTATCCTGCATTGGAGAAACAAATCTAGTCACCTTGATTGATCTGACCGACCGGAAGAGTGCAGAACAAGCTCTGCGGGAAAGTGAGGAACGCATACGTCTGGCGGTTCAGGCCGGAAAGATGTATGCGTATGAGTGGGATATTCCCACTGACCAGGTAGTGCGATCAGCGGAGTGCATGGACATTCTTGGGAAGGATGAGCCGACGCAAACTACTCGCAGGGAATTGATGGCTCGTGTCCACCCGGACGACCGCGAGCAAGCGGCGGCGAGCTTCTTGAAACTGACTCCTCAGAGTCCCCACTGTCAAACTAGCTACCGCGTCTTAGGTCTTGACGGCAGGGTGATTTGGGTAGAAAAGAGCGCCCGAGCTTTCTTCGACCAGGACGGTAGAATGCTGCGGATGATAGGCGTGATAGCCGATATCACCGCCCGCAAGCAGGCAGAAGTGGCGGTCAGGGAAAGTGAAAGCCGATATCGCAGGATCGTTGAGACCACCAATGAAGGAGTATGGCTTCTGGATTCGAAGTTCCACACTGTCTTTGTAAATCGGCAGCTGGCCGAGATGCTGGGATACGACCCGGTAGAAATAGTTGGACGGAACGTATTCGAGTTTTACTTTCCGGAAGATGTTGATCGCAAGAGGCAAAGCCTGGAGCGTCGACGGCAAGGGTTAAGGGAGCACTGCGATGATCGCCTCCGGCGGCGGGACGGGTCTGAATTGTGGGTACGACTGGCAGGAATCCCCGTCTTCAAAGACAGTGGAGAGTTTGACGGGGCGTTGGCGATGGTAAGCGACATCACGGAGCGTCGCCGGGCGGAAAAAGCCCTGCGAGAGAGCGAAGGGCGCTTCCGCTTGGTTGCAAACACAGCGCCGGTGATGATCTGGATGTCCGACACGGATAAGCTCTGTACCTACGTCAATCAGCATTGGCTGGAGTTCACCGGTCGGTCACTTCAGGCCGAGCTGGGCAACGGCTGGACAGAAAGTGTGCACCCCGAAGACTTAAGCAGGTGTATGGATACGTACACTCAGGCGTTCGAACGGCGGGAATCCTTCCAGATGGAGTATCGGCTCCGGCGACATGATGGAGAATATCGATGGCTTTCGGATACCGGCGTGCCGAGATTCAACCCGGACCACTCTTTTGCGGGGTACATAGGTTCGTCCACAGACGTTACCGAGCGCAAGCTTGCGGAAGAATCTCTTGCCGCCGTTGGGCGGAGGCTGATTGAGGCCCACGAGGAGGAGCGTACCTGGATCGCGAGAGAGCTCCACGACGACATCAATCAACGCATGGCACTGTTGGCAATCGAGCTGGATCGATGGAACCAACAACTTCCGCCCTCGCCAGTTGAATTTCACGATCACATCCGTCACGCCAGCCAGCGCCTTTCGGACATCGCCGCGGACATTCAGGCCCTGTCGCACCGCCTCCATTCTTCAAAACTGGAGTATCTGGGCCTTGTGGCAGCAGCTAAGACCTTCTGCAAGGAGTTGTCCGAGCAACAGAAGGTAGAGATTGACTTCAGCCACACGGCCATACCGCGAAGTGTGCCCAAGGAAATCTCGCTTTGTCTGTTCCGAGTTTTACAGGAAACTCTGCAGAATGCAGTAAAGCACAGTGGCGTGCGGTCCTTCAAAGTGAAATTGTACGGTACAGAGCGAGAGATTCAACTGACCGTGAGCGACCTGGGAGTTGGCTTTGACCCGCAAGACGCCATCCACGGTCGCGGCCTCGGGCTCATCAGCATGCGGGAGCGAATGCAATTGGTGAGCGGTGAGTTTTCCATTAAGTCACACCCCGGCTCTGGTACTACGATCCAAGCTCGTGTGCCTTTCAATTCAAGCAGCGATTTCGGACAGTTGGCCGGATAAGGACCGCGACAAAGTCGCGGAGTCCCCCCTGGCGTGACAGCAGGAGTGAAGGTACGGCGACCACTCGCCGACGCCACCAGAAGTGCCACCAACTACATCGGGCACACTCTGATTGCTTCAGCACACATCGGCAGGATGCACAACTCCTGCCGCAACGGCGTGAGGCGTTTTAAGGGTTACGCCCCCGGCCTCCCTTTCGTTGGACGATCCGAAGACCGCCCAGCTTTAAGCGGTGGGAATGAATGCCGCTTGAAATGCCGCAATTTGCCGCTTGAGGCTGCTTAAGCGGCAGGGGGTAGTGGGTTCGGCAGCATCTGTCGAAGGCTTTCGACCAGGTCGGACGCGGCTGAGCATCAATGCTTTCTTGTGCTGTTTCTTTATCGTAGATTTCTCAAAGTGGCCACTACGTGTTGGGGCAGCCCATACCCAGCCCTCTGCGGGGCTTCCCGCAGCTTCCCAGCGGCTCTGTAGGATGTTCCTTGCACGTAACGTCAATGGCAGCACTCGCCGAGCCGCGGTCGTTTTGCCATGCGTCACCAGAATCGTTCCATTCCTTCCGTTGGTCCAAGTCAAGGATTCCCATCGCAAGCGATAGCATTCATCCGGGCGCACGCCTGTATCAACGAGAATGGCCGCGACTGAAGCCAGAGGCTCAGGTGCGGCTGCAAGGTAGCGGGCTTCTTCCTCGCTCTTCACTACGTGTTCGCGATGCCGTTCTCTGGGAAGCATCTTGATCAACGGCGCTGTCTCGATTGCGCCCCATTGCGCGGCCAGTCGCATGACCCTGCGCAGCACCTGAAGGGAACTGTTAACGGACGATACCTGCCGGCCGGCTGCTCGCCGCCAAGCGGCGAAGTCTGCCCCTTTTTCGCTGGTAATCTCGTTCAAACAGAGATTCGCGAGAGGTTTGTACGCCTGAATCGTTCGAATGCCCGGCCGATAGTAGTCAAGCCACGTCTTCGATGAAGTCGATGCTTCGGCCCAAGGCTCAAAACGCTGCGTGATGAAGTCTGCCAGAGTCGGTACGGATTTCTTTTCGCGGATGCCAACCTCGCCTTTTGCGAGGGACCGTGGCAAGATGGTGATTAATTTTGCCGAGCCTGCCCGCGAGATCACCCCCTTGAAACTCACGAGGGATGGTAGGGTGCGCCACTTGCAGGGATTGAGATACACGAACTTTGAGAAGTTAAAGAACGCGACTAGCTTGGACGAGGCATTCTGACATACGTTAGGGCGATCTTCTGACGTTTTTTGTTTTTTCCTGTAGCTAGAGCGGAAGTCCGTGGACCACGTTCCGTGCGCCCCTCACCTTGGAGCGACCAACGGTCCCCTTCGGGAAGTGTCTAACTTTAGACAGTATCAGCGATTGTAACGCCCCGGGGCGACAAACCCGGCAACGACCATTTTGGGACACGAAAACACGCCGCTACGTGGCTCGTCAAATTGTTCGATACAATCCTCCGATGTCGATCCCAACGGATTTGCAGGCAGGGACTCGGGGCAACAGCGGAACAGCTACGGTCGCTCTTAGTGCGCGACGAAAGCGATTTCTCGCCTTCTTCGCTTTTCTGGCATTTGAGTACGGTACTTGTTGCCCAAAAACCAACTGGCGGGGGAACCGCAAATTCGCCGCCGGACAACCCGCAGCCACAGCAACAAACGGCGTCCAGCGCTATTGCTGGCGTGGCCTCCGACATCGGTTATGTGACGCACAAGTCATGGTTCTTTCCCGACATAGCCACCAGCCCGGAGGCTTTGACCCCACCCGGAAAATTCAAACTATTCTTAAATGTAAGTATCTCTCCAGCTAATATCCTCACATCTGCCATCGGCGCCGCCTACAGCCAGGCCGGTAACAAACCCGAAGCCTATGGCCAGGGCTGGGATGCGTATGGCGGCCGCTTCGGAGCGAGCCTGGCCCGGTCTGCATCCAGCAACTTCTTTGGCGATTTTGTTTTCGCCTCGATATTCCGCCAGGACCCGCGATTCTTTCCGCAGAGCAATCCGACATTCTGGGGCAGCGTGAAATATTCGGCAGAACGGATAGTCATCACGCGAAACGACTCGGGAAAAGATGTGTTCAATACTTCGGGCCTGTTGGGGCCGCTGGCCGGGGAGGCGCTGGCTAATGTGTATTTGCCGCAGTCCGAGCAAACGGTTGGAAAAACGGCGGAGCGCTATGCCATAGACCTGGCCTGGCAAGTTGGTGGAAATATGTTCAGGAACTATTGGCCGACATTTTTCAAACGTATGGGTCTGAACCGGCTGAAAGTGATTCCAAACCCCGGAGAATCCGGAGCGCCGACGAAGTGAAGGGGCCTGCCGCTCCCACAATGAGTGTGATGGCGATTTTTCGCCAAGTCTCTCTTGCGAGTCACCAGCCTAAAATCTGGTGTTTGTATGCAGGTGTAACTCTGAGCTGACTTGAGCTTCCTGCAGCAATGGACGGAGAGATTCGACGGAAACACCGATGCTG
Source organism: Terriglobia bacterium (assembly GCA_963786325.1). Lineage (GTDB taxonomy): Bacteria > Acidobacteriota > Terriglobia > Terriglobales > Acidobacteriaceae > JAIQFF01. The sequence continues at coordinate 1,648 of CAWAYW010000026.1, read as the reverse complement.
CCACCAGAGAATCCGTCGATGTAGGCAGAATTAACGCCGACGACTTCGCCGCTTGAGTTGAACACCGGACCGCCGCTGCCGCCGTGTGCTGTGGGCGCGTCGTAGATCAGCCTGCCACCGATCACATCGCCGAGATGTCCGCACGTGCTCAAGGGGCGGATCAGAGATCGTGCGGCTAACTCGCTGGCCACGTTGATGTCGTGGGGCCTGTGGGCAAGGCGGTCGTCAATGCCAGCGGGGGATTTCGCGATCATCCCGGCGATACCCGTGGGATAGCCAATGACGTCGACGAACTGTCCGGCAAATGCGGGCACTGTCGCGAGAGGCAGAACCGGAAGCCGATGGAGGGCTTCGGAATCTTCCGCTCGGAGTACAGCGAGGTCGGAACTCTTCGAAACCGACGGATGCGACAACCGGACTGGAGTTGACCAACCGGGAAAAAAGACCACGAGACTTTCAACGATGGGGGTCGCGCCTCGCCGGATCAGTTTTTCGGCCTCTGCATCTCCGTACCAGGGCTGGGCGATGTGGCGGTTCGTGGCCACCAAACCGTCGCCAACCAGGAAGCCTGTGCCGGAAACGCGTGCCCGAATTTCCGGACGCTGATTAGCGAAGCCTACATGATAGACGCCATAAAGGTAACCGATCGAATTGCGGTAGTGGTTGAGCACGAGGGCGGGCATGGACTGCTCTTGCCTGAGCTGTTCGATTTGCGCAGTCAATTCGTGAACCAGAGTTTGCAGATCGTCGCGAGATGTCCCCCGGGCAGCCATTGGGGCATAGTGAACCATGGCCATCGCTCCCAGGAGCGTTAGAACTCCAATGACCACCTGCACCGTGCAGTGTCGGCTGCCGCAAGCCACGGTTTTTGACTCTTTGGTCTGGCCTTCAATCATTAAGAGTTCGAATTAACCCGTTCTAGCCGCCACCGTACTTCATCGATGTCGTCGTCCATTGAATGCAAGAGATCGGCCCACCCCAGTAACAGTCTTGTTTAGCGGTAGTGATGTTGATCCGTGGGCCGAGAACAACTGGAATCTAACTAAAAGCGTGGTCGTTGTCGTTGCTCAAGAGCAAGTTCCGGTTTGCCTGTTCAGGGGAAAACCGCCGTCCAGAATCACACATGTGAGTCTGTTCCGTGCGCGAACAGCGGAAGGAGCCCCAAGGGTTCACCCCAAAGACCTGTGCCCAAAATTGTGCCCAGTGGCTGCTTGGATGGGCTTGGTTCCAAGTTGGGCTGAAGTGCTGAACCCCGCATTTTTACTAGCTGATCCGAAAGTATCCAAACGGCGCTAAAGTGTTGATTCCCCGTGAAGCCAATCTTCGGGACCAGGGGGTCGGAGGCTCAAATCCTCTCTCCCCGACCAATCCTTTGAAAAACAAATAAGTTATTCGATACAAAAACTGGAATGACCCTAGGCTCAGCACCAGGGGATCAGATCAGGGATCCGTTTGTCCTTATCTTCTTAAAGACTTACGGGCTGAGCTCCGAGGCGATTCGTCTGTAAACGAGCCAGGGTTTACAAAAAAGGTTTACATTCTCTCGGACATTGATCCCCGGAACCTCACGTTGAAGGCATTGACCACGTCCAGCACGCCAGTGAAGCGGTTTTCCGCACGGGCCAGTGAAACGTTCCGTAGAAATTAG
>CAWAYW010000025.1:0-579393 GCA_963786325.1 Terriglobia bacterium | reverse complement strand
AAGGTGGAGCAGATTGCGCGTGAAGAGCCGGAAATCGCTGGCGTCGATGACCAAACGACGACCGAGCCTGAAGCCGCGGCTGCTCCTCCTGCTCCTCCTCCGGTGGAGAAGCCCAAACCTCAGCCTCTCGTAGTGCCCGCCGGGACTGTTCTAACCGTCAGGACAGGTCAGGCATTGAGTTCCAAGAGCAGCCAAACGGGCCAAGCATTTCTCGCTACACTGGCGCAACCCGTGAGCGTGCAAGGAAGGTCGGCGCTGACGGCAGGATCGACCGTCAGTGGAACCGTGGTGACGGCCAAGGCCAAGGGCAAGGTAAAAGGTGAGGGTAACTGGACCTGTCGCTAACGAGCATTTCAGTGGGCGGACATACGTATCAAATCCAAACTAGCGTGCTCAGCAGTACAGTAAAGGGAAAGGGTAAGAGGACAGCTGCCACTACCGGCGGAGGAGCGGCCGGTGGTGCGTTGATAGGAGGCATCGCTGGCGGAGGAGGCTCGCTGCTATCGGTGCCGGTGTGGGTGCGGCAGCGGGTTTTATCGGGGGGACTTTGAGCGGGAACAAGCAGATTGAAATCCCGGCGGAGTCGGCGCTCAGCTTCACTCTGGCTCAGCCTCTGACACTCCCGCCGCCGGCCAATTGATTTCGTCCCCGGCTGACTTCCCCGGACGGCACACCTCAACCAGGTAGTTGAAGCTGACGATTCTCAGCTAACTGGGCAGTAACTCAACCGAAACTGTTGGCTGTGCCGCGGGGGCCAAATCGTCAGATCAGCGATGCTCGACGAAAGAGGCGATTAGATACCTTCGACTAATTGCGCGTGTGCCGCCCGCCGTCCGAGCGGATGAAGTTGCTTGAAAATGCACGACACTCCGAAGAGGGCGACCTAACCTATACCTGCAGCTCACGTTCGCATTTAGCGGGGTGGTTTGGACTTTGATTGATCCGGTCTGGGCATTTGTATATGGGGTTCGGACTGATGGTCCCGGCGATCATGTGGTGCCCCGCCTTGGCTGCGCTGGTCACTTGCCGCCTGCTCGGTCGAAAGATCTCGGATCTCTCGGATGGCGTTGGCCAAATAACAATTATATCGTCGCAGGATACTTTGTGCCGCTGGCCTACACGTCAGTTGCGTGTATGGTGGCGTGTGGGCGTTGCAGCTGGGCAGTTGGAACTCGGCATTCGTCAATCAGGTTGCGCAGGGTTTCGGGCTGCGCGGCCTGCCTGCATGGGGCTCGCTCACCCTCTACCTCATCACTATGGCAACTGGGGGCCTGATACTGAACCTTTCGGCGACACTCGGCGAAGAGATCGGCTGGCGAGGCTTTCTGGTTCCGGAATTGACCAATCAAATGTCGTTTACGAGAGTGAGTCTGCTGAGCGGCGCCGTCTGGGCAGCTTGGCATGGCTCCCACTATTATTTGCGGACTACAACGCGGGAACGAATCGTTGGTACGCCCTCTGCTGCTCCACTGTGGTGGTTGTCTCCGCCAGCTTCATGCTTGCATGGCTTAGGCTGAAGTCGGACAGTGTGTGGCCGGCCGCGGTGTTCCATGCCAGTCACAATGTTTTCGTCCCGGGTGTCTTCGACAGTCTGATACGCGATACCGGCTCGACTCTTTGGTACACAACCGAATTCGGCGCAGCTCTGACAATTACGAGTGCTGTGTCTGCCCTGTACTTCTGGACTCGCCGCAGCGAGTCCGTGACATCCCGCACTTCCGGGGTGACGGCAAGCAGCATTCCCGCGATCATGCCGAGTGTGCGCCAAAGCCGAGTTTCGACGGCTAGCGGAAAGCGACGCGGCTGGAGCATGAGGTGCTGGGCTGGAGATTGGCAGCTTACGTGAGCGGGACATCCGCCGGTTTCGCCGAACCCAAGGCTCCGTAGATTCGGAAGGAAGACGCTGTGCTTCAGGTCTGAAGTTCTAGTAGCCTAGTTCCCGTCCAACGACGGCTGAGTGTTCCGCGCAGATTCTCTCGAAGATTGGGATGCTTTGCTTGCGCGGAAAAGTGCCCCATACATAACCGCAAAGAGTATCTGCGTTATGGTTTCTTGTGATCTCGTTCCAAAGGTGTTCGAGCCGAATTGCCGCCTCCACATTCGCCTCTGCCAGCAACGTGGGAGAGCATTCTCCGCAAATTGCAACCCGAGGATGCTCTCCCTGCGCCCTTTTGGACACTTTCAGAATGACATCGCCAACCATCTTCGTGCAGCGAGCGGGATCAGGCATATCTGACCATGAGTGATGACAGCGTGTCGATGACATCCAACTGAATGAAGCGTCCCTCTTTCAGAGCGGCATCGACATCTACACCATTTCCCCTCAATGTCTTCAGAATACCAATCCGGTGCGGCTCCGCTGCCACAGCGATGATGGTGTTGCCCACCTTCAAAGCGGCTTCCGCAGGACGCGCAAATCCATCATGATGTCAACGCTCACAACCTCCTCCAAAAGGGGCGACCTTTTATAATGTGATTACGTCAGTCATGGATTACATCAGTCATGGATTTGGCCGCACACCTACCGGGGCTTGCCCAAAAAAATCGAAGGCGACCTAGCACAACTGCTAGCTGACTCTGCAGGTGGGAGCAGGTATTCTGTACCCAGTTCCGAACCGCAACGTGGTCATGGGTTAGTGGCGGGAAACCGACGTTCGGACCCTCACGACCGCATTGCTTCACTGTGATAAAGCGCGCGCTTCAGGCCGGACCCACGCGGGTCGGCTTTTCCGCTTTCAAGGAATTGCGAGACCAGGGAGCCCATCATGAAGTTACGGTTGTTGGCGGTAACCGCTGCGTTGCTAGCGTTGGGCTATGCAATCCCCTTTGGTCTTGCCAGGACCAGGTCGGAGCTGCAACGAAAGACCAGGATGCCGCCGCCAGCACCCCGTCCAAGCCCGCTGCGACCAGCGTTGAGCCCGCAGACCCGACAAGGTAAAACACGAGGGCGGTAAGACGGATGTGGATGCGGTGGGGAACCGCAATGTTGGCTGCAAGACCGGGATGGGAAACTGGTATGGGGTCGAGAAACAGATTGCCATGGGCAAGCAGTATGCCCAGCAGGTGGAAGCCACCGCAAAGCTGATCCAGGACCCGGTGGTTACCGAATACGTCAACCGGGTGGGACAGAATCTGGTGCGCAACTCCGATGCTCGGTGCCGTTCACGATCAAGGTGATCGACTCTGACGACATCAACGCCTTTGCCTTGCCGGGCGGCTTTTTTTTACGTGAATTCCGGACTGATTCTGGCCGCGGACAAGAGGCCGAACTGGCTGGTGTGATGGCGCATGAGATCGCGCACGTGGCGGCCTGCCACGCAGCCCGCGAGAACACACGTGGAAGCCTGATGCAGATGGCTACCATTCCCCTGATCTTCGTTGGCGGCGGAGTCGGCTATGCCGCCTACGAGGCGGCGGGTCTGGCGGTGCCCCTGACCTTCATGCACTTTCGCGAGGTTTCGAGGCTGAAGCTGATTATCTGGGACTGCAGTACATGTACAAGTCGGGATATGATCCTCAGGCCTTTCTCAGTTTCTTCGAAAAGGTGCAAGCCCAGGAAAAGAAGAAGCCGGGCACGTTGGCCAAAGCATTTTCTACCCATCCCCAAACTCCGGATCGCATCGAGAAATCACAGCAGGAGATCGAGCATATCCTAGCGGCACGGGCTCAGTACGTGGTTTCGACCTCGGAGTTTGACGACGTGAAATCGCGGCTCGCGGCGATTGAGAACCGTCACAAGATTCTGGACAAGAAGGAAGACCAGAACAAGCCCAGCTTGCGGCGGACCTCCTCCACGGACAAGAGCGACAAGGATGACAAAGGGAATGATGATGATCGTCCAACCCTGAAGCGCCGCGACGACAGCAACTGAAGAACTTGCGCTTAGCTAGCTAGCTTAGTTAGATATGCCCTCGTCGATGCCAAATTGTAGACAAATGAATAGCAAGCCCAGCATACACTTCGCTCCAAACGACCCGGGACACACTCCGCCCGTTTCAAACGTATTCCAGGCATGTCCGCGCACAAAACCAGCGGTCGTCCTTCGCGGTACCTGCCAAACCGGCAGAGCCGGCCATACCCGCAACGGCAGACCACCCGATCAGGCCGCCTTTGCCACCCCCAGCAAGTCCACCGATGAGGGCACCAGCCCCGGCACCACCGCCGATGAAGGTTGCAGTGAGTCTGCCCTTGCCCTTCTGGTAGCGGTCGACTGAACTTGTTTGAACATTGTAACGATCCTCGTTTAGCGTCACGGTCTTAAGGACCTGGCTGCCATAGTGCGGCACTGTGCATGACAAAATATGCCAGCAAGGATCTCAGTCGTACGAAGACTGTGCTCAGATCCTAATCCATCACATGGACTGGCCGCGCAACCCACTCAAAATAGAACATTAAACCGAAGTAATCAAAAACGGAGGGCCGACGAGCCATGGTATCTCGAGTGCTTTGTACTTCGAGAACGTTGAGATCTACAAACCGAGAAGGATAAAGAGCGCGTAAACAGATGGGTTTTTCATTGATTGATCCAGGCGCCGCTGCCAGCGCACCGGTCACCACCGAACGCGATTGCCAGCCCTTCACTGTACTGCCGTAAGCATTTCCTGGTACCAGGGTTCTTCATGATCAAAATGCTTCGGCCTACGCGGGAAACTCTCAACCTGCAAAGAAGTCTTGTGGCACGTCCGAATTGGACCGTTGTATTTAGCGTTCTCGCGATCGCAACTGTCGTCCTGGCAACTCTGTCCTGGTTTCAAAGAATTCAGATCGAGGAATCCCGTTCTGCACAAGTAATTCTCAATCAAATTGCAACCGTCACGCGAGAGATCAACAATCTTACGTGGACTGCCTTACATCAGCAGGACTTAACGCCCGAAGCCGACAGCGAGATGCGGGCCGCAAGAAAGGCGCTGCCCAAAGCGGTGCTAGCCGCACATCTTCAGACTCATCACACGGCTGCTCTAGAGGAAATGTGGCCCGTATTAGACAAGTACATTATGTCGGCCGATCGGCAATGGATCTTGATGCAAGTCGGGAACTTTGATACTGCCAAGCAGGTCGATTTTCAGGAGGTGACCCCTCAATTCGACTCGATGCAGCACCAAGTGCAGATTGCCATTGAATCCGAGGACAACTGGGCTCAAAGTGGTGAGCTCAGAGCCAGAAACGAGTTGTTGGCGGCCGCAACATTGGCAGCGGTCGCCATCCTTCTACTTTTCGTCCGACTCCAGAGACAAGAGCATATCGGGCAGTTGGAAGAAACCGAACGCAATGCCCTCCGCGAGAGCGAAGAGCGATTCCGCGCTCTGACCGAGCAGTCAACCGACATCATATTCATCGCCGACCTTTCTGGTCGAATCAAGTACGCTAGCCCTTCGGTTTATACAGTTCTCGCCCTGCTTGGAAATAGTCTCGTGGGAAAGAACATGAGCGACTTACTTCATCCGGACGATTGCACGAAGACCATCAGCGCCGGACTGCGATCGGGACCGAATCCGATTGTTGAACTCCGGCTAAGACATGCAGACGGAAGATGGCTGTGTTTCGAGTGTGCTATTCGAAATTTGATTCAACATAAAAATATCGGCGGCATTGTTTACAATGCCCGCGACATAACCGAACGAAAACATGCCCAGGAGCAATTGCTTTTTAGCGCCACCCACGATGCGCTCACCGGGCTTCCCAACAGAGCCTCGTTTCTGGGGCGTTTGCAAAACGTCGTAGATCGAATGAAAAGGCATCCCCACGAGGCCGCCGCAGTCCTTTTCATTGATATTGACGATTTCAAGGTCGTCAATGATTGCTACGGGCACGCGACCGGGATCTTCTAATTAAGGAAGTGAGCAACAGACTACGGGCATGCATGCGCAGCGACGGCACAATCGCTAGGATGGGAGGAGATGAATTTACGATTCTAGTGGAGGACGTCAATGACCCAAGCGATGCCATCCGGGTAGCCGAGAGAATCCAATCTTCCTTTACACGGCCGTTCCTACTAGAGGGACTTGAGATCTTCAAGAGCACATCAATTGGTATCGCGCTGACATCACCACAGACTTCTGCAGAAGCTGTGCTTCAGAATGCAGACATTGCAATGTATCGTGCGAAAGACCAAGGCAAAGCTTGCAGTGAGCTCTTCGACCGCACCATGCACGAAGAAGTGATGAGTCGCCTTCTTTTAGAAGCTAAGCTGAGATCTGCTCTTGAGAATGAAGAACTGACCCTTCACTACCAACCCATTGTCTCGGTAAACACTGGTGCAGTACAGGGATTTGAGGCGCTATTGAGATGGCAGCCTCCAGGATTGGAGTCGGTCCCACCAAGCACTTTCGTTCCCATAGCAGAACAATGCGGTTTGATTGTTCCCATCAGCATCTGGGTGTTGAGGAAGGCATGCTTGGAGGTGGCGAACTGGCGGGAGCGTCATCCTGCTGAATCGCCGCCATATGTCAGTATCAACATCAGTTCAAAGCACTTCTCCCACGGTGGTTTTATTGGCCACGTCAAGGATGCGCTTCAAGAGAGTTCGGCTGATCCCCAGTGTATAACAATCGAGCTCACCGAAAGCTTGGCGATGAACGACGTGGCCGCGACCAGCCAAACCATGGCGCAGCTGCGAGCTTTGGGAGTAACCTTGAGCATCGACGATTTTGGCACGGGATATTCCTCTCTGAGCTATCTGCGTCGTTTCCCGGTCGACACCCTAAAAATCGATCAGTCATTCGTTAAGACGATGGATGCAGAAAACTATGCGATCGTCAAGACGATCGTCGGCTTGGCCCGTAATCTGGATCTGAACGTGGTCGCTGAAGGGGTGGACGAGACACCAACATCAACTGTTGGCGTTGGCCGGTTGTGGGTCGGCCAGGGATACTTGTTCGCGGAACCGATGCCGGCGAACATGGTTGGCATCTTCATTGACTCCAATCGTCGAAGCTCCGGGCAAACTAGACGGAAGGGGTTGACACGTGCCCAGGGAGCGGGTTCCCTCATCTGAAGGCCTTTGCCTCGATGGCAGATGTTGGATTGATCCTCGGCAAGTTCCTGTTTTCGTCGTTTCTGCGGGAAGGCCAGGACAACAAAAGGGACAACTATCCACATACGTGCAGGGTCGCAGCGAAATAGGTGAGAGATGTTCTCCGGCTGTCACGTAAATCGGAAAAGACAATCGAGTGGCTGTTAACCGGCAAGGATAATTAATGAAAACCGGATCAGCAGACGCGATCAAAAGTTAGTGCGCGAATCTGCTACAGCCCAGTACAAAAAACGTTTGCCGACCAACTGGGGAGTTGGGCGACTCGTGCTCAACCTCACGTCCTCAGGAGCGATCAATTTTGGATAGCGTCAACTTTCTGATGCCCGATGACCCGCTCCGCCAAGCATTGGCGGCGACACTCAGACTGGTTTTCCTTCCAGCACGTTGATCATCGTTGTCGTTCGCGTGATGGACTTGAGTTCGAAACCGGATGCTTTCAGCAGCGAGCGGAACTGGGCTTCGGTACGCTCCTGGCCGCCGGGGAAGGCGAGCATGGTCATGTCCAGGTCTTTGGACGGCGACGACGAGTTGCCCGCGGGAACCACGCAGTCCGCGATCAGAAGCTTGCCATTGGCGAGAATCGCTTTGCGACAATGGCCCAGGATCTGCTTGCACTGCTCGTCGGTCCAATCGTGAATGATGTGGCGGAGGAGGTAGGCGTCGGCTCCGGTGGGAATACTTTCGAAAAAGCTCCCTGCGATGACGGTACAGCGGTCCGCTAAGCCTACGTCCTTCAACTTTTCTTTCGCGCGCCCGACGACGTGCCCCAGGTCGAACAAGATCCCTTTCATGTTTGGATAGCGTGCCAGGACGGCGGAGAGGAGCGAGCCGTTCCCTCCGCCGATATCGGCCAGGACGTTGATGCCAGTGAAGCTCGTAGGCGTCCAGTATCGCCGCGGTTTCATAGAAATTCAACGAACTCATACCGGCGTCGAAGATCGGACCCATTTCCGGGTGGGCCTGAATGTAGTCGAAAACCGGTGCGCCGAAAACTTTGTTGAAACCCGGCTCGCCGGTTTGAACGGAGTGATGCAGGCCGTCCCAGCCCGCGAACAGGTGATGAAACATTTGTGCGCCCGCGCGGTAGGAGCCTGGGGCGTCGGTGCGTAACGCGGCCGAAAGCGGCGTGTGGTCGAAGTACCGATTCTCGGTTTCCTGAAAAAGACCGTGGCTGGCAAGAAATCGGAGAATTCGATAGAGCGACGCCTCATGAATTTTGGTGGCTCTGGCGAGGTATTCGACGGGCTGCGGCTGGCTGGTCTGAATAAGATCGGCAACGCCGAACTCGGCAATAGTGCAAACTGCCCGGCTGAGGGCGGCACCCGTCATGATGCGGTTGAGATGTTCGGTTTCTTGTTGGGCCACGATTTCCATCGGAATACGCCAGGACGCTATCACAGGCTAAAACAGAACCGCAAGAATTTAACTTCGGTGCGGCTTCATTGACACCACACGCAGTCAGTGATGACTCTAATCAGATGGGATGAGTTCTACATGGCGCCAGCGCCACAACGATTAATGAAAACGGGAAGCATTGGCAGTATGCTGTGCCGAGGCGTGTGGTCCAGAGGTCTTCGACCTTACTGGTGCTCGAGAGCCCGAGGATGAGTTTGACCCGGGACGCGCTTTGGCACAACGGACTGTAGCCTCTTCGTGAGAGGAGAGCACGTGAGGGAGATTCACCCTATCAGCGCGTCCTGGATCACACGTCAATGGAGGTGTGATCATGGACGTGCTGCATCCGAGATGTTGCGGTTTGGATGTACATAAGAGCTCGATTTCTGCTTGCATTTTGCTGCGGGAAGCGGGACGCGTGCAGAAACACCAGCGTCGCTTTGGGGCGATGACCCAAGAACTGCAGGAACTTGCCGAATGGCTACGGCAGGTCGGTGTGAGTCAGGTAGCGATGGAATCCAGCGGCGTTTACTGGAAGCCAGTCTGGAACATTCTGGAAGGACAGTTCACTCCCCAGCGGTGGCACACACGCGAATGGCGCTTATTTGTTTCTTCAAGTTTCAAACAAGAATGCACGCCTCAACAGCTCAGACTCGCTTATCTGCATCGTGCTGAGCGAGTCTCGGCGCGGGCCCTCGTTAGCATTTCCCGCCCCCTCGAAATGTCGCGTCTTGCATAAATATCTGTGAGCCCGAGTCGAGTCCGTGTCTACAGGGTGATTACTATGGATGACCGTCCCAGCGGTTTTCAACTACTTGCACTTAATGACTGCAGGACCATCCTTATCCACTGTGACGCTGTTATTGGCATCTACCTTGATGTGCAGCTTCTGAGTCATAGTCATGTCCGGAGTCGGACCTTGGGCGATCAGCTTGAATTTGTCCGAGGTCCTGAAATCGGAAGTAGGTACTGGGGGAAAAGTTCCGTCGGGATCCAGCTTCAAGTCGTAGCTTTGCTGGTCCTTGCCCACGTACTTGATGCCATTTGTATCCGTGCCGGTGAGGTTGTAGTGCGACGTCCAATGCTCGTGGAGATCACCGTTCGCTTTGGTTTCGCAATGAAACTCGAAGAAGAATTCTCCGCCCAGACTCACGGTGGTCGCCGGACTAGTGCAGCTATTGGTCAGGATCTGGCTGATGGGGTTATGGAGGTTGTAGTTGACCGTGGACTTCGAATCGGGGGCACTGCAACTAAAGCCGGGGTTTTGAGCGGACGCCGAATCAACCGGCAACAGAGTCAGCAGGGCCAACCCGGATAAAACTGTCAAGCGCTTTGCGAACATTGTAACTTCCTCCCTTGGATAACCCGTTCGGGGTTCACTCCCCATCTGCACGCGAAGGCGGGCAGGCTATTTGCACTAGTTGCCACACTGAGTACTGTTATCGGTCACCTGGGCAGAGATATTTCCGGCGGTGTCCAGCGTGAGGTCTAACGTCTGAACTAACGACATGCTGGGACCCGAACCCTGCGATACCAGGTCCGATTTCAACTGCACGGTCGCTTCGGTGGACGGCTGGCCGGAACTCAGCACATAGTCTGCCGAGTCGCTGGCGGTATAGTTCCCGGTCGTAGTCTGGCCGACTCCGGTCAAATTGTTTGACGCAGTGATAGAGAACTGGTTCTTGCCCGCGACCGGATCGATTGCGACCTGATAGCTGAACTGGACCGTCCCGGTCAGATTCACGGGTTCGCCGGCCGAACAATTGTTGGTCGTCGCCTGGTTAGTTACCGAAGCGGTGTAGGTATAAATGATAGGGGGTGTGGACTGTCCCCACACCATAGCTTGGCTGGCGGCAAGCGCCAGCAATAAAATCGTCAGCTTGAGCACTACCCTTTTGGAGCCTTCGAACATCTTGATCCTCCCTAGCTTCACGCTGGTACCTTCCAGTTGTTACCTCTTATTACCTTCGTGCCACTGTGTTATTCACCTAACCACCGGGTCTGGACCTGCACTCGCGATGCCATCAAAAGGTGTTCTAACCCTTTGTGCAACCTGTCGAGCGGTCCCCCGGTAGTTCGAACTCCGCAATTATTTTCACCGCTACTTGGACACTCGCAGCGGCTCTAACTCGCCATCCGTTCTTGCTTGCGAACCCTCCTCAGGATCACACTCAGCGGATGGGGGTCCCACGAGCGTTGCCAGCGGAGCTTTGCAATGCGCGCATCTGGTCTCGTCGCAGTACATCAGCCGTCGGCACTTGGCGCATGGAAGACCGAACAAGCGCGACTTCAGCACGCCGCCAATCTCGGGGGCATTTCCGACGGCCGCAGGTGCGGCGAACTCGTTGCCCTGTCTACGGCCGTCTCCGAACCCGGCTTCATAGCCTTGCCGGTAACCTGATTCGCGTCCGCTGGCGAAACCAGCCTCGTAGCCGGCCTGATAGAGTCCGGCAACCCCTTCCTGCAGAGCGAAGTGATCTTGGGCATTGGCGGGCTGCGCCATTGTCACAGAGCCTTTCGACTTTTCGTTCGCCTTCATAAGATTTGCTACCGTAACGCCAACAATGAGTGGAGCTCCTCGGGCGATAGCGCTGCGACGATAGTCTGTCCCCGGCGCGCGGATGCCACGTTCACCGTCTCTGTCTGGGTGGCTGCATTCGGTACGTTCGCCGTGAATGCGCCGGCGCCCGTGACGGTGATCAACACCGACCCGGGGTTGGTGTCTTTGAAGAAGAAGCTCGCGCTGTTGGATCCGCTGGGGATAGTCAGGTTTGAGCCCGTGACTATTGTCGTGCATGTGTTTTCGGTGTAGAAGGAGGCGCCCGCCGGTGCGGAGGGGGTCAGCGTCTCTGTGCTGCCCACATTTGAGGGATTGCCGGCGGAATCCTGCGATTGCACCGTCAATGCGCCTGAACACGCCCCCACCGTCACCGTCACTGGCGCATTGGTGAACACCAGCTTGGTGGGTGGGCCGGCGTTGAATGCGACGGTGACTGTCTGAGACGCATTATTCAGCGTGAATTGGCAAGTGGTGTTGCCGGTGGCGCACCCAGAGTCAATGGTGTAGCCTGCGGGGACGGTCCACGCTCCAATGGTGTACGGGCTAGTCGGACTGGCTGTAAGCGTGAGTTGGGCGTTGTTGCCGACAGAAACAATGCAAGTGCCGGATGCTGTCCCTCCAGTGTCTGTGCAATTTATACCCGCTGGGTTGCTGGTTACGGACCCACTCCCTATGCCAGCAAAGGCCACGGTCACATTCTTGTTATCCGTAAATGTTGTTTGCGCCTGTAATCCAGAAGAGCTCCCGGTGGCCGTCAGAGTGAATGTAATGGCGAGGTCGTGCTCATCCGGAGAAAACTGACTGTCGAAGATGTTTCCGTTGGCATCGGCAACTGCAGTCAGGTCCGGATGCGTATCGACCAACGGCGACTCAACGAAATTCAGAGTGACGGTTTCGCCCGGCTGCCATCCTGAGCCGGTGATGGTCACAATTGTTCCAGGCGCGTAATCCGCCTTGTCGGTCATAACTGTGGGGGACTGCGCCATCGCCGTGCCTCCGAGGGCAAGGGCAAGGAAAAGCGCGGCAGCGAATGAAGCAATCGTGGATGCAAGTGCGCGCTTCATTAGTTCACCGTGCCCGCAACACAAACCGTCAGCCGATGCACCGTACCCGAGATCGCAGTAATGCTCAGATCCAGCTGATCGACATTGACCGACAGAGTCGGGGTGCCACTTAGGGTCGCGGTTGTCCAGCCCGACGTGGCGCTGCAAGCAGTACTTTGGGTGACGGCGGTGATTGTTCCGCTAGTATTCTTGTTGACCACCATCGTGGCCGATGTTCCAGCGTCGATCTGGCATTTTGCGGCAGTGATTGTCATGTTGCCGATCATGTCCAGGAAGTAGCCCTTCTGGCTGAACGTGGTGTCGAGCGGCGTGGTGTTGTTGTCGGCGCCTGCCACGTAGCAAATCGTCCTGGTGTTCTGAGGCGCCGGCAGATCAGCCGCAGTCATCGCGCGGAAAGTTGGTGCGCCGCTCGCTCCGTTCGGGGAAGCGAAGATCTGGTTCGCCGCGGTAGCGCTGCTGTTGACGCCCGTGCCGCCGTTTGCCACGGCAACAATGCCGGTCACGTTGCCGGCTGTAGTTGCGGTGGTGGCACTCGTCGCCGTAGCCGCGCTGCCGGTGATGTTGATTCCTGCCGTTCCGGCGGCGATGTTGGCCGCCGTCAGGTTGGTCAAACCCGAGCCGTTTCCAGAGTGGGTGCCGGTGAACGAGTTGCTCGCGTTATTGAAGGTCTTAACGCCGGTGATCGTTTGCGTGCTGGTCAGGTCCACGTAGCTTCCCGTCAGACTGGGGATGTCGGCGGCAACCAGCGAGCGGAACGTTGGCACACCGCTCGCCCCGTTCGGGCCGGCAAAGACGCTGTTGGCGGCCTGGCTGGTCAAACTGAACGAGAGCCCGGGAGTGGTGGTCGCGGTCGCGACGCTGGTGCTGAACAACGGCGCCAGGTTGCCCGAGCTGAAGCCGGTCACTGTGCCGCTTCCGGTGCCGCAGGTCGGGCAGGTTAGAGCACCAGTTGTCGCATTCAAAACCAGGGGAGATGACGCGCTGACGGCAAATGTTCCGCTTGCATTCGGCAAGGTAAGAGTAGGCGTTCCCGCCACCGCCTGGGGCTGAATGGTTACGAGTCCGCTGGTACTGCCCGGCAGCCCGAGACCACCGTTAATCTGCACTTGACCGTTGCCGCCACCACCGTGGCCGGTGCCTGGCGTCAGGACGACGTTGCCACCGTTATTATTTCCGGCGATGGGGGATCCGCCGTTCAACAGCAGATTGAACGTTGCTCCGTCCGCCGCCGGACTGATTGTCAGGTTCCCGCTGGAGGTAATACTCGTGACCGCTGTCATCGAAGTGATATCGCCGTTGGCACCGCTGGTCGCTGCGCCCAGATTAGTGCGCGCATTGGCAGCAGTGATCGCGCCGGTTCCGCCGTTGGCTACTGCGACTGTGCCGGTTACATTTCCGGCTAAGGTTGCCGTGGCGGCAGTCGTAGCGGTGGCGGCGTTGCCGGTGATGTTGATCCCGGCCGTTCCCGCGCTGATGTTGGCTGCGGTCAGATTGGCCAATCCGGCGCCGCTGCCGGTGAACGAGTTGCCGGCGTTGCTGAAGGTATGCGCACCCGCGATGGTCGCAGCCAGCGTGGTGGCCGTGGAACCGCTGGTAGTGACATCACCCGTCAGATCACCTGTCTTGATGGCGCTGCTGCCGTTGCCGACGATGAGCTGATTTAAGGTGAGGCCGGTTCCGGTCACCGTCCCGGCAGCGATGTCGGTCGTAAACGCCAGGCTCTTGAGGCCGCCCGCGCTCTGGAACTGCAAGTGGCCGTCGCCGCCGGTGAGCCACACATCGCCGGTTGCCGGACTGCTGGGGGTCACGCCCGTGTTGGGGAAATTCAGCGAAGCAAATGTTGCTACTGAAGCGGGGAGCGTCTGCTTGCCTCCTGTAAACAGGTTGGCCTGATTGTTATAGACCAGGTTGCTGGTGGCGGAGTCTGTGCCACTCAACTGCGCGAAGGAATAGTCGTTGGCTAGAGGAGCAACAACGCCAATGCGATTGTTGAAGGAAAGCACGCCGGTGTTGGCGACGGTGAACGATCCGCCCAGGCTGGAGGTGCCGCTCACCCCAATTCCGGTCCCTGCGATCACGCCAATGCTGTTGTTCTGCAGCATGGCATTCGTGACGCCCGCGTTAGCGATGGAGATGGTTCCAGTCGTCGAGATCGGTCCACCGGTTAGGCCAGCGCCGGTGTTCACTTGAGTGACCGTTCCGTTGTTCGTACCGGGGAAAGTCTGTCCGGGCGCGAAGGTGATTAGGCCGGTGGGGGCGATGGAGAGTTTCGGTAAGATCGAACCTGCGGTCGGCCCGAACTGGAAGCTCAGGCTGCCGTCCGCGAGAGCCTGCAACTGCGCCGACTGCGAGATGCTGCCGCTGTCGGTCGCACTCAGCTGAAACGCGTTCGACGGCTGGCTATTGCCGGACGCCGAGGCCGGTAACGTCAACAACCCGATCACTGTCTCGTTGCCAGTGATCGAGGCGTTACCGGTGATGCTCTGATTGCCAGTGAAGATGTTGCCACCGGCCAAGTTGGCTTTACCGGCCAGGCTGGTGTTGATGGTCGCAACCTGTCCATCGGTGTACGCATCGGCCGAAGTCAGCGTGGCGGCATCGCCCGCCGCACGGGCCACCGATTCCGCTAATACCGCCGAATCGGAATGAGCATTGGCGGAAGACAAGGTCGTGGCATCTCCCGCGTCGGCATGAGCATTGGCCGAAGACAGTGTGGCGGCATCTCCAGCAACCCGCGCCGCAGCTTCCGTCGTGACTTGCGTGTCGGTGTAGGCGTGGGCCGAGGTCAGGGTGTTGCTGTTGGCCGTCGTTATGTCCGAAAAGAACGCCAGCATCTGCGTGGCATTGTTCATGTCTCGGAAATTCAAGTGCGGATCCAGATTGACCAACCAGATGTCGCCCACTCCGGGCGTCGTAGGAGCGGTCGTGCTGTTGGGCACGTTCAACGAAGCGTAGGCTCCATCCGACGGCGCCAACACTTGCGAACCGCCAGTGAAGATGTTGCCTCCGGCCAAGTTGGCTTTCAGCGCTTCTGCGGCCATCGCCCGGGTTTTCTCGGCGTCGGTGTAGGTGTTGGCCGAAGTCAGCGTGGCGGCATCACCCAGGGCTCTCGCTGTTGCTTCGTTACTGACGGCGGTGTTGGTATAGCCGTTGGCGGAAGACAAGGTCGCGGCGTCTCCGGCGTCGGCATGAGCATTCGCGGAGGACAGGGTGGCGGCATCTCCCGCAACTCGCGCTGTGGCTTCCGTTGCCACCTTCGTGTCGGCATAGCTATTGGCCGAGGTCAGGGTACTCGCATTGGCCGCGGTCACGTCCGAGGTGAAGGCCAGCATCTGCGAGATGCCGTTCATGTCGCGGAAATTCAGGTGCGGATCCAGGTTGAGCAACCAGACGTCGCCGATCGCCGGCATGGTGGGCGGAGTGGTGCTGTTGGGCACGTTCAACGAAGCGTAGCCCGCCGCTGTATCGGCCAACGTCTGCTTGCCGCCGGTGAAGAGGTTGCCTCCGGCCAAGTTGGCTTTCAGCGCTTCCGCGGCCATCGCCCGGGTCTTCTCGGCGTCGGTGTAGGTGTTGGCCGAAGTCAGCGTGGCGGCATCGCCCAGGGCTCTCGCTGTTGCTTCGTTACTGACGGCGGTGTTGGTATAGCCGTTGGCGGAAGACAAGGTCGCGGCGTCTCCGGCGTCGGCATGAGCATTCGCGGAGGACAGGGTAGCGGCATCTCCTGCAACTCGTGCTGTGGCTTCTGTTGCCACCTTCGTGTCGGTGTAGGCTTGTGCCGTGCTCTGAAATCCGCTGAGGTCATCTAAGTATGCCAGGCTCTTGGTTGTGGTGATGTCTTTGCGGAAGTTCAGCCGCCCCAACGTCGTGTTGAACCACATGTCGCCAATCCCTAAGGTCGTGGGGTCGTTGCCGGTGCCGACGATGCTCAAACCGGCGTAGCTAGTATTCGCTGTAAAAGTCTGTTTGAGACCAGCGCCGAAGTTGTTGGCTTGGTCGTTAGATACGGTAGTAGCAGGCAGCTGACTTTTGGAAGCGATCCCTCCCAGGTTCGAGAACATGACTGGAAAGCAGTTGGCGTGACCGGCAGGAGTAATGCCGACGGCAAACTGATTGCCTAGGCACTGGCTGGTCACATGATCAAACTGCGAGGCTGTCGCCGCCGTGCCGCTAATGTTGATGCCGTAGTTGCCCGCACTCACCTGCGACGGCCCGATCTGACCGGGAATCTGCGAAAGGGAGTTGTTAAGGACGACATTCAGTTCCGGATCATGGCTGTACGTCGTGTCCTCTTTGCTGGAGAAAGCTACAGAGATGGAAGTACCATTGGGCTTCAGCACGAGCCCGTTGTTCGGTACTCCGTTAAGCCAATCCTTTACGGCCTGGGTGACATCGATGAGGACATATTCGTACTTACCCGCTGGGTAGGAAACGGGAACATTGCCAGCGAGCAAAGTCCCCGCCGGCGTACTCGCTCCCGAAGTGTTGTAGCTTAGAGTACCTTCCGCCCAGCCCGCCGGCGAGGTCACTTCGATGACATCAAATCCGCCGGCCACGGTAACTGCACTCACGTATAGCCTCAGCGTTGCCTTCTGTACCTGTGAACTCGAGACAGCCCCCAAGCTCATCAGGTCGAACCTGACATACGAATAGCTGGGCTTGTTCGTGGTCGATCCTTGCACAACCAATGAACCGACGCTGCCGTTGATGGTTGTTGGTGCGGCCCCAGACACATAGGTGTCGTCGGTGACTGTTAGCTGGCCCAAGGCGGCGCTGGGTACCAGGGACAGCACGACGGTGGTGAAAACTACGACAAAGAGCCGCGTACGAATTGTTCTCATTAGGTCATCTCCACAGAGTCATCAGACTCTGGAGTTACGTTCCTTCGTGCAGCGCCAGTTCCTCAAACAACAAGCGAAATCAGAACCGGAGGGCGCACTAATCGGCTTCTTACTAAGCGAATGACGAAAGTAGTCGAATGCGTTGGGGGAAAAAACGGGGGATTGCCCGCCTAAAAAATAGGGGAGCAATTTGGAGAGGGAGGATCGATGACGATGCTCACAGATCTACGATCCCCGCACTGTTACAAAGCACGCGAAGGACCGTTCTCCACCTGAAAACATCGAGAGGCCCGGTGCGAGCGGGTTTTCAGCTACTTGCGATTATGCGCAGCGAAGGCAAAGCTGCCTCGCGAAGTGAACTCAATGTTAAAAGAGTTGCACAAATGCTGCCGTTACATGCGGCGCTTGGGCTGGTATTGGTCCGTCGATTGGCTCTCAACCCAGCTTCCTGACGCGGATTTGCAAGGTAAATTCTTTTGTCGTTGGTTTTCTCGAAGGGTGCTATGAACTTTCGGTTCGTCGTGATGAGTTCTATCGTTCGGGGTATTCCGCACCCTCGATCTAGCAAGGACAGAATCATGATTAAAGGTTGCCAATAGATCTGTTCTAGCAGTTCGAAGAGTGCTCGGATGCCTTCGCGCGAGTCTTCATATTCGCGCACCTCGTCCGGGCTATGCCCGTGCCGAGCTCCATTTTTGAAACACTCAGTCTGCTGAGCTAATAGTCTGCCGGGTCCGCGAACTTCGTGGATTCGACGTGCATCAGGCGTTTAATAAGAACCGGGTCAGGAGAAGCGATCGAAAGCTAGATTCCCCCAACGGGCGCCCGATGAATTCCCTTTGAGCCGGGCCGGCCAAAAGGAAATTGAATCGGAACCAATGCGAACCGATGAAGCAGAAAAGGATCGTGAAGAAAGCACCAGTAACAAAAAATGATCTGGCGCGGCTACGAAGCCGAGCGGGATCGAGGTTCACGGCAGCTAAGGTGTACGCACTTAGAACCGGGCTCGCGGTTTTTTGATACACGGAGATAGGCATCGCGTCTGCCGCATGGGTCGGTGCCGCAACATCGCACCGAAGCGATCCTGGCATCAAACTGAAAGGTAACTGCATTTAGTTGACCGGTTTTTCTTTTGTTGGCGCCAAACCGCGGCAGCCGTTCCATGTAAGTATTGATTCGGAGAATTGTGATGCGGGAACCAACATCGTCGGACTTTCTGGCATGCATACCGCATGCCATCCAATCCCACTGGGACAATGTCTGGGCCCCGCGCTTGGCTGGCTTCCCGGTCAACATTGTCTATGCCGCAAGGACTGGTGATGGACTAACTCAGGCAACCTACGGCTGAGCCGGTCCGATAAGGCGAGCAGGCGGGGTGCAAATTGTTGCAGTTTTTCACATCGCATATGCACGTCGAACAGTGGGTGACCACGTGCAAAGCCGCGCCAAACAAGCCCATCGGGTGTACTATTGCACCGATCTTACTGACCCTAAAATCGATACGAAGGAGACATTGCCAATGTCCGAGACAAGTCTGACCGATGAACACAAGGATAAATACTATAGCTTTCAGATTAAAGGGTGGACAAATTTCGACCCCATGAACAAGACGCTTGTCAAAATTGGTCAAAGCATAGAGCAAGGCGACGGTTTTCTTACTCTTTTGGAAGTTCAAAAGACTGAAAATGATCTTGCCAGTATCAGCGACCCAGAAGTTAAGGAATGCTTTGCCAACATCCTCGCTGCCAAAAGACTCGTAAGAAATGTCCAGGAACTGCCAAAAAATCTACTCGAAGAGCTTCGTTCGGCATTGAGCAGTGCTGAGGGAAACGCGCTCAAAAAAGAGGTCGCCTCGGTGACAACGCTTCCTTTGAGCGTTGAACCACGCATCAAACAATGGCCATAGACTGGGCACTTGGCGATGTTTCTTTTTATTTGCAATAAGGCAATTCACGACGATTGGCTGTGGCGACGTGACGTAGGCCTCGCGCTGGAATGGGAACCTGCTCGCCTCGCAAATTTTCGTGCTTTTAACACCATTGGGGACTATGCTGCAGGCGTTCCCTTGCGCCCATTCCGTGGCGTAATTGTGGCTACTAGCTGTCGCTCCTCCCGGCGTGCCCCACAGATCCACAGAAGTGTGATTGAAGTTCTACACCGCGATATTCAATGATTTTTGAGCAGGAAGTGTGCATAACAATGAAAGCGAATCTATCAGCGGATCAATTGTCGAGAACCGATCCTGGCCAGCACCAGACTGGATCCGAGCCGAAATGTGACGTGACCGAATTGGCAGATCCGTTTGCCACGGCAGAGTTAGCCACCACGCCCGTCGTTATAGGAACCGATCCTGTCCGTATCGAGCTCGTAGGCGAATTCGTTACTGGGATACTGGAAGAAGCCTGCCTCGCCACGGGCGCGACTGGAGCGGCGATCGCGCTGGCTCGGGGAGCCAAGATGGTCTGCGTGGCCACCACCGGTCCGGATGTTCCCGATCTCGGTGCAGATCTAAATGCTAGTACTGGACTCACGGGTTGCTGTATACAAACTCGCCAGGTTCAACTATGTAGCGATACGGAAACAGATCCCCGTGTTGATGTTGAAACTTGCCGATTTTTAGGAGTCAGGTCAGTTGTGGCCTTGCCCCTCATGGATTCCGGCAACCTGTTTGGGGTCTTCGAGATCTTTTCTTCACGAGCGAACGCTTTTGGCCAAAGCGATTTGTTGAGCTTGCAAGTTCTGGCCGATCGAATTCTCGAGTCTAGAAAGCACGGTTGGAAAGCCCCTACGACGGCGCCAAGTAAACATCGTACCCTCGATTCGGTACAGCCAGCACTTGTAGAGCGCAAGATCCTTCCGTCGGTGAAGCACAATTCTAGATCGCGCCGTCGCGAATACCGGACGGCGAGTCTGATCGCGGCGCTCGTTGCGGTTTCTGTACTGTTGGGCTGGATGATGGGTCGTGCGGGCTGGGAGAGAGCAGTCAATCAAGCCGAAAGGGAAATTTCTACATCTTCAGAACAAGTAAGTGATTTCTCTGTCGGGTCTTCTCAGATCTCAGTTGAGTCCAACTATCCCAAGCAACAGCACATTCAGGATCCCGTCGTGATGAACGCTTTGATCGGAACTGATGGCTCAGTTCGAGAGTTCAAATTGATTAGTGGCGATCCTCAACTGATGCAAGCTGTTTCTGGCGCGCTGCGGCGATGGCGTTTCAACCCTCAAAGCCTCAACGATCAGCCGGTCGAGTTCGAGACCAGGATCACCGTGACGTTTTCACCTCTGTAACACGACCGAAGGATTTGGACGTCCGCAGAGCGCCTAACAAAATCTCCGCCGAGGCAGCCCGTGTGTTCGACGCACTCCAACCCGACGTCCACCTTTATTGGCCAGGCATCACCCTAGCCAATCTTCCTGAGTCGGCCTCGGCGACAACGCAAGCGATAACTGAGCAGTCTTCGAAAATGGAGAGAGGGACGAGCAGTTTGTTTCCCGCCATCGGCCTCGTGGCGGCGGCCCTTTTTGCGATTAGCAAGGAGTTTGGCAAGTCCGTAGTTTGGCGGCCCCTCGGATCCATCAGCTATGATCTGTCTGACCCCAGGGAGCCTGCCGATTATTTGCTCAAGAGAGATGAGCACCGAAGGAGACATCCATGGCAGCAAGCGAACATGATGCCGTCGCGGGCCCAAGCTTCGTCGACCGATGTTTTTCCAATCGCAGAAACTTTCTACAACGGTCAGCAGCACTGACAGCCGGATTCCCCGCCCTACTTGGCGCGCTTTTTCTTACCCATACCGCTCATGCCAGCGACTCGAATCTCAACCTACTTGGGCCTAGATCCGGATATGCGCCGCAGTTGGGAACGTTCGTCTCCCTGCTCACCTGGATGCGTGAGGCCAACGGTGTAATTTCTGCAACCAAGGGGCTGACGATGGCGGACTTGGACTACCTCATTGACCCCAAGGCCAATACGATCGGCGCCCTGATGCTTCACCTAGCAGCCACAGAAACCTACTACCAACTCAATACCTTCGAAGGCAAAAAGTGGGACACCTGGCCCGATTCGGTGAAGCAGCAGTGGGACGCGGCGATGAACCTGGGGGACGCAGGCCGGAAAGCGATCAAGGGCCACGACCGAGACTACTATCTGAACATCCTCCAGCAGGTCCGTGCGAAATCGCTGGCAGAGTTCGGTAAGCGCGATGACTCCTGGCTTTTGGCCGTCGACAAGGACTGGCCTTGGGGTCCAACCAACAATTATTGCAAGTGGTTCCATGTCTGCGAGCACGAGGCGCATCACACTGGACAGATCGCATTCCTGAGAAAACGCCTGCCCGGCGCAAAACCAAACATAGAATAACTACGCACCCCATGATTGACCGTCTAGGAATTTTTCCCAGATAACGGGTAATCGAGAAAGTGGCTTCGGAATTTGTATCGACAGACGCGCAGGGGGCTTCCCGTTTCTCGCTCCCTCGAGGCTACCTTCGCAGGAAATCCTGTCCGTTTCCATAAGTGGCACGAAAGGGCCATTTCTGCGAGTCGTCGATCGGCATAGGCTCAGCCTTACGAGGTGCTGCGATGCAACGAGACCTATTTCTCGATGGACTTCGGTTCAAACTCGCCGAACAATACCGCGAAAATCCAACCGGCTTTTTGAGCCTGTCAAAGCAAGCAATAGATTCTGCTTTTGGCCGCGAGATCGTTGCGGAGTTGAGAAATGAGGGCCATGTTGAGGAAGAGGTGCGCGGTACGATCCGGCTTACGCCGCGCGGCTACAGAGCATTTCAGAACGATCCGCCACCCTATTCTTATAGAAACGGCACATCACCAGTACAATGAAACGCGCTCGTCATCATCTTCGCGGTGAACGGATATGAACCCTCCACATACCTCGACTGATTTCCTGGTGTCGGACTCGGATGATCAGCATCTCTGGAGAGTGTGTAGCGGACTGGACTTAGCTGATCGCACCGTGCTGGAGGCAGAGGTATTGATTTGGCGCATTGTCCAGCAGAGGTCTGTAACCCCGACCCGACAATCCTTAAACCATCGCAAAGACGACCTCTAACGAGTCTCCGCCGGACAATCATCTCCGTTTCATCGTCGAGAACCGGGGCTACGGCTCGCGGAATTCATTTCGCGGCAAAGGCAGTCAATGCCGCCATGGAAGAACCCTGACAGATGAGAAACTGACCCTCTATTGTTAAACCGCGGCTAGATTTCCTTGCGCTTGCAGCTCAAAACTATTTGCCACATGCCGAATGCCAGGCAGAGAGCCAACAGCGGGACTTCCGCAAACATATCCAGTCGGATCGCTGCGGAAACCGTCTTCTCCCACCGATCCATTCGGATTTCATACACCAACATCAGCAACAGAACCACGGCTGGTATCGCCAAGTACAGTCGCCGGATCGGAATGAGGATAGCTGCCAGGCCGAATAGAGCGGCGCCCAACACCGAAAGGACTACGATCCATTGCTCCACAGGCATGCAATTGCTCCATCGAATCTCGGTTACCCGATCGTCAGACAGCCGTCCCACGAACACTTTGAGTATCTGGTTGGTGCATGTTGCCGCAGAAATTTCTTCATCCTCTGTACCTCGGATTCCGACGGCGGGTGACCGTTCTCTTCGCCCGGTTGCCAGCAATGCCACACGCCGATTTCCATTTTGGTAGACATGGGATTCTGCCTCCATTCTTTGAGAACGAGATTCGTGGCCATTAGTTCGACGAACATACTCTCCTCCTTGCTCGCAAAAGGGTAGAACATCGGCTCGCGCAATTACCGACCCAAATGGGCAATGGCGTGCCCTTCGTTCGCGTAGTCAAGCAATTCAGTTTTGACACCGTCTTTCCAATCACCACTACCGACAACTCGATGGCATCCGGTGCAAGGTGGAGGCCTGGGTCTTCCGCTGGATCATGAGCCAACCTCTAAAAGGCGAGTGGTTCTTTGAACGTGACGGCCAACTATAGGGTATCGCGTCGTTTACTATTCGCGCGCTTCTAACCAAACAACAATATACGGTATCTGCAAGGACGACCATCTTGTTGCAACGCCCGGTTAGGTAAAGGCGTCCCGATTTCTGCGAGGAAAGCCGGAACAGCGCCCTGCAAATTCTTCCAAATCTATTGAGGGGAAAATAAATCACCCTACTTTGCTCCACCAGAGGCCCCCAGAATTCCAAGACTTCCCGTTTTGCGGTCGGGTCACAACCTTACAACTGACCGAAAAGGGCTCACACGCTCACTGTAAGGACTAACAGTATGAATGCGCCCGATTATCCACTAAGAGTACAGTCTGCCTCGCAGGTTCAGGGAGAACCGCATCCCACTGCGGAGAGTCCGGCACGGGGAACAAGAACCGGAATAGGAGACTGCATGGCCACAGTAGCGCCCGCAACACCCCCAACGTCCACAGAGCGCGATTGGACGAAACCACAGGCAATGGCGATTCCGAAGGAGGGGTACTTCGAGCTTGAAAAGGGGAGGTACGGCCCAGTATATCCACGAACTCCAGCCTGCTATGGATTTACCCTCATCGCGAAGATCAAACCGGGAAGAGAGGACGCGATCCGTGCTTATGGCAAGACCATCGAGAAGGCGATCGCTGATCTTCCTGATGCTCTTGCGGCGCTTAAGCTCCACTACCTTCGGTGGGTTCTGTTTGACATCGCGCAGGACACTTATTTCATGTACCAGGGGATCTTTGACACAGATTTCGACAAGTACACTGAGGACGCCGTAGCCCTCTTCACAGAGTTAGGTCTGAACACGACTTTTGAGAACCTTGAGGGATTTCCGGAAGACTGGAAGACGAACGCGCCAGCGTTCGTTAGGTTCGTTCGTGAACACCAGTGCCCGAGCTTCTTGGAATATGGGGAGTATCCGTACGCGAGCGCGGACGAAATCAAGAAAGCCCTTAAGCTCAAGGCAGCCTTTAGCGAGATGCTCGACTTAATGCAGTAACAGAATTATTGGTTACTCCCGACGGAGAGGCCGTGGGTATCTTGCAACAATCGCATGGGATCTCAGGTGATCTGACCGATCGGACGGAAGAACCACACTCGCTTGAGTTTGACGATATCCAACACTTCCTGATGGCGAGGCCACCGGCGCGGGCAGCACGTTACGAATTTTTAACGTTTAGGAATCCTGCAGGCGGACGCGAGTGGCTGGCGGGCCTAATCGACAAGGTGGGCACCGCGGGCGCGGTCGGATCGAGCCTACTTGACGCAAGATGGGTGACGGTTGGCTTCACCTGGAACGGTTTGCAAACGCTCGGTGTGGATGACGCATCATTGGCCACCTTCCCAGAAGAGTTTCGTCAGGGCATGGCGGCCCGGGCGGGTGTCCTCGGCACCACAGGCGCTAATCATCCAAATCATTGGATGGGAGGACTTGCTAGTCCTAACCTGCATGCGATTGTCATACTGTTTGCCCGCGACGTCGCCGAACGTGAGCGCTGTCGCAAGGAGCACGAACGGTATGTCGCGCAATGCAGCGGACTCGAAGTGCTGTCAGCTCTGGATCTGGAAGCTGTCCCCCCTTTCGATTACGCTCACGAACACTTCGGCTATCGTGATCGGCTCTCACAGCCGGTCATCGAGGGAACGGGAGTAGAGCCGACGCCCGGTTCTGGCCCACCGATCAAACCGGGCGAATTTTTTCTTGGCTATCCTGACGAAGACGGTCCTGCTGCCGGATTGCCGCAGCCGGAAATTCTTTCTCGCAACGGCAGCTATGTTGCCTATCTGAGAATGGAAGAGCACGTAGGCGCGTTTCGCGATTTCCTCCGAGCCCATGGCGAAACATCGGAACAGCAGGAGCTGATAGCTGCCAAGCTCATGGGACGATGGCGGAGCGGAGCTCCGCTTGTCCTGGCGCCGGATAAGGACGATGCAACCCTCGGTGCTGATTCTCAACGCAGCAACGATTTTAACTACGCGAAGATGGACCCTTACGGCTATGGCTGCCCGCTCGGGGCACACATTCGGCGCATGAACCCGCGCGATACCGCAGTGAACATGAACCGGCGGAAAATGATCCGGCGCGGGGGGACATACGGCCCGCCCCTGCCCGAGGGCGTCCCTGACGACGGCATAGAGCGAGGTATCGCCGCGTTCGTCGGCTGTGCGAGCCTCGTCCGACAATTTGAATTTGCGATGAATGTGTGGGCGAACGATCCAAACTTTCACGAGCTGGGAAATGAGCGCGATCCGATCTTTGGTACACAGGATGGCACCTTTGACATGACCATCCCAAAGCGGCCCATCCGGAAAAAGATCAAGGGCCTGCCCGCTTTCACCACGATCCGAGGGGGCGCTTACTTTTTTTTGCCGGGTATTAAGGCGCTCCGACACCTAGCGTCACTGAGCAGTGGTCTTTGAAACAAAGGTCATTGGAAAGTACAGAAAGGCAGGCAATCATGAGCTCCGTTCCTCGACCGCCCCGTACTTACAACCAGAATCATGCGCCGCGCAAGTACACTCCGGGCAAACGGAGAGTTTCAATCTACTGGACGTGGAGTTACCCCTGGGAAGCCAACCGCGACACTACTGAATTAGACAATCGCTTCTCGACCATGACCGAGGTCCGGAGAGTCGCCTGGCCTGTGTATGAGGGAGCCGAGTGGGATCAGATGCATTTTCTGCAGGGGATTGCTGGGACCCTGGAACTATTCCACCGCTCCACGCTCGCGTTTCAGAGGGTAGTTGGTGAAGTCACCGGACATTCGGTTGCTGTATTTCAACGAATCGACCAGGCCGGGTGCAAACTTCCGATCGATAAACGAATCCTGGAGGACACCGATACGCTGATGGTGTTCGGTCTCGATCATATGCTTTCAGAGCAGGAGGCGTCCTCTAGGGAGATCGAGGCGGTCAGCAAGTGGCTGCAACGAGAAGGAACCTGCCTTCTGCTTGGGCCCCATCACGATGTGGGATTTACAGAAGATCTGCAGCAGCGCCAACTGGAATATACGCACCACGGTGATGCGCTCGTTCCTCGCCAGCAGCGCTTCGGACAATACACGCGTTCGATGATGAAAGCACTTGGGGTGCCGGTGATGAATCAATTCGGCCTTCGCCCGGCCCTCGTCAACGGCACAAAACAAATTGCGCCGCTGACAATCAATAAAGATCTGGATAAGCTTGGCCTCCTCAACGGGGTTACCACATTTAATTTTCATCCCCACCTACCGCATTACGCGCTGACCACCGATGACACGAAGTCCGTGCACGTGCTGACACGCCAACCGATTGACCTGGACCGACCGCATCCTTTCACCCAGGCGGGCAACACTGAGTTCAACTCGTTCATCTGGATGCCACCCAGTGCTCAACGCGCCGGGAACATCCTCCTGGCGGACTCCACGATATTTACAACCTTGTTTGGGGGCGTCGAGTCGCTGGAGACCTTTTGGAAAAACCTGGCAACGATGCCACTGGCAAGGGGGATGCCAGCGAGGAGAACTCAGGCTGTCGCATGATCCGAAACGCGAAGTGCACAAGCACTCCACGGGAAAGGTTGAATGGAACTCCTGACTAAGGCAGTCCCGATCGCGATGCTCGCTTTTGTGGTTTCAAGCATGCTGGCGGTTGGTTTGAGTCTCACCATTCGCCAGATTGTGGCTCCCCTGCACAATGGAAAACTTGTTTTTCTCGCATTGCTCGCCAATTTTGTGCTGATGCCACTGGGGGCATTAGCCATAGCCAGAATTCTCAGGCTTGACCAGCCGCTCGGCATCGCCCTGCTTTTGCTAGGCGCAGCTGCCG
Source organism: Terriglobia bacterium (assembly GCA_963786325.1). Classification (GTDB taxonomy): domain Bacteria; phylum Acidobacteriota; class Terriglobia; order Terriglobales; family Acidobacteriaceae; genus JAIQFF01. Next base: position 552,723 of record CAWAYW010000025.1, on the reverse strand, counting down.
GCGCGCCATTTCTTCCCAAGCTGGCAGGAATCGCCAAGGGCAACCTTGCCTTTGCCGTGGGATTAATGGTGCTACTCATGGTTTTGACCGTGGCCTACATGCCTCTCGTCCTGCCTCTGCTTTTGAAGGGCGTTTCGGTCGACCCGATGAAAATAGCACGCTCGCTGGTTCTTCTCATGTTGCTTCCGCTGGGAGCCGGACTTGCAGTGAACGCCCGGTTCGGAAGCATTGCTGAAAGAATGCGCGCTCCGCTTAACCGAATCTCCAGTCTCAGCCTGGCACTCTTGATCGTGTTGCTGTTGGTGACGAACATTCAGAATGTAATCTCCCTGTTCGGAACACGCGGCATTTTGGCAAGCATCCTCTTTCTTTTCGCCGGGGCTGGAATCGGGTGGCTCCTCGGAGGTCCGGGCCTCGGGACAAAGGGCGTGCTGGCGTTAGCGACTGCACAGCGCAATATTGCCGCTGCACTTGTGGTTGGCGGCAAGGACTTCGACGACCCCAAAGTACTGGTCATGATTGTCGTCGTTGCCGTCGTCGGGCTGCTTATTCTCATGCCGCTGGCGCGCGTCTTAGCAACGCGGATTGCGCAAACTCCGGCATAGACCTCCGCAGATTGAGGACCGTAAAGTGTCCCAGACTTGGAACAACCGAACTGTGAACGTTGATGAGAGCAGATTTCGCATGGCGCCCATTTGCTGTAGTTGTCCTCGTTGCGGTTACTAACTTTGTTGTCTTGACTCCCGTGCAAGCGCAAGTTAGAGGTGTTTATCCCGTGGGCATGAGTGCAACGAACTCTGGGGTAACACCCGAGCCGGGAGTCACCTATTCAAACCTTTTTATTTTTTTCTCGCGTGATGAAGAGAAAGGTCCTCATGGCGAAATATTGGCTACCGGCCAGAACTCGATCATGATGGACATGAACAGTTTTGTGTGGGTGAGCAAAAAGGAAATGGCTCGCCTGGGCGGGGCAGTATTCTCGGCATCCGCTACGCTTCCGATTGCTAACAACTCGCTCACTTCTGATGTCAATGGTGCCCTCAGCGGCGGTGGCGGGTTTGCGGATTCCTATTATCAGCCGTTCATTCTCGGCTGGCGTAAGCAGCGCTTCGCCATTCGGGCGATCTATGGGTTTCTGGCGCCGACCGGAAGATTTAGCGCGGGTGCCAACACGAATGTCGGCTCAGGTTACTGGACCTCAGTCGTTGCGAGTGGACAGACGATCTATCTCAATCCGAGCAAAACCACTGCCTTGTCTGCCTTTCAGATGTATGAATTTCACGGTATCCAACAGGGTACAACGGTCCACCCGGGCCAGACCTTCAACCTGGATTATTCGCTAACCCACACTTTTCCCCTTCAACGTAGCTTGGGCCTTCAGCTTGGGCTGGTAGGATACGGCCAGTGGCAGACAACGGATAAACACGGCCCGAACATCACGCCGGAACAGGCAGACGCGCACTACAAAGTAAATGCCTTAGGGTTCGCAGCAAACGCCGTACTACCTGAGCGGAAGGCGAGCGTCGGGCTTAAGTATTTTCGCGAATTCGAGTGCAGATCTACTTTCCAGGGATACACACTCCAGATCTCCGCCGCGATTGCGTTCTAAACCGGTCAGGAATCGGTTGGGGAACTGCGCGTCCGTTCTTAGCGGGGTCTCGGCAAACAGGAGACTACGGGGTTAGGGTCGCAAAAAATCACTGTAGGGCCTTGCATTCTTGTTTGAAACTCGAAGGAAAAATAACCGTCATTCGCGTGTGTGCCACGGCGGGGAAACACAGTTATACCTATTATTTGCTCCCCGAGCGAAGTTTCTATTCTGGGAACGGTAATATTCTCAGTACAGTTTGTGTAATAGAAGGTTCATAATTTCAAGAGTTTATACCGGTCAGGTGCCTCGCCAACTGAGCCGCGTTATGTCGCCTGTATCCCAAACAGGAACAGCCGCGACTATATCAGGCGGCTGGCGAAGTTGGGCTGGACTCTGGAATTTGGAAGGATAGTTCGAGCGCTAGACACATCGCTTGGTAGCTTGTCGGAGTCAAATCGGTTTCTTTGTTTTTTCGTTGAACGATAATTTCCTCCTAGATCAACCCGCGCTGGCGGGCGAACAGATACACGATGCGGATGCGCAACACATACTTCTTGGCATCAATTCTCATCTTGCGTCCTATGCGCGTAATGTGCCGCTTAACCTGCACTGGCGTGATTTTCAGGGCGTCGGCAATCTCCTGCGTGGTCAGTCCTCCCCACAGATGCTTGAGCACCCTTTCCTCGCCCCAGGTGAGCGTTTTTACTGGATTTTTTAAGTTCACTTTTGGGGGATTGACAGAGTTACGGGGAAGCTTGCGTGCTTTGGGTACTTATTATCGGTTAGCCACGTGAACGACATTCCGACGGTAGACCAAAAACCATCTCCATCCGATTCGTAGATAGCAGTCATCGCCGGAGCCAAGACGTATCACGTTCACCTTTCTTTTTCTTTTCTTCTTTTCGTCACTCTCATCGTCAGAACGGTCAACTGCACGGCTGACCCTCTGCCTACCGCCAAGGCGACGATATTCCGCGCGAGGTGTAGACCGTATCGCGAACAGTTGTAGCCTTTAGTTCCTCGTTCTTCATCGCTCCGATTCTCGCAACCGAACGATAGGCCTGTCGTTGCCGTAGAGCAAGGAAGCAATCGCAATCAGGATGGTGATGGTACAACATAGCTGATATCCAGAAAGAGCATCCTCCCCCCATGAGGAGTAGTAGCCAACAGGCTAGGACGAGGCAGAGGCAGCCCAATCTGGATTCATGATCTCCTCTGCCTCTGCTCCGAATCCGAAATGAACGGGTCGTCAAGCCATTCGCGCAAACCTCAAAACGGTTTAATTACTTGTAAGGTATGTCGCATACCAGCTAGGAGAACCCTCGATGGACGCCTTCATCCTGGACCATGCCAAAATCTCGAGCAGGACATGATTGCCAGTTCTGTAGACAGTCGGATCCTGATCTCGAAAAACGCGCTCCAATGACAAGTTGATCTCTTCTAAGCGCGAGGACGTTGCCCCAGGACACGTAAGCGAGAACGGCTACGTAAGGCATCGTTTGCTCGAAATAGAAGTCCGCCTCGGGACTGCTGCCTAATCACTCGGCTGGGGTCTAGCTCTGGAGATTCAAATGAGCGAGATCGAGCCTGAACAGCTTCGGGAGGGACCTCGAAGCCAATCATCGCTACGCGATCTAAACACTGTTCAGGGAAGCGCAGCGATCGATAGCAGAAGCAGTCTTCGAAAGCGGAAAAAGGCTATGCAGTATCTTGCTGGGGAAGTTGCCCTGCGGGCGCAGCAGATGCGAACCCAGAGTGCTCCCACGTCAAGGTCGAACCATCGCACCTTGAATCACTTTGCTCCGACAGCGCCACTGGAAAAGTTTGATCGTCTGCTGACCTCGCGTTCCGCCCCTAATGAACTGAATGAGAAATTCGCCAGAAGCACGTTTGGACTCGACAGACATCCGCAGTGTTGCACCGGTTTCTAAGCTAGACACGTCAGCCACCCCGTTGGCATCGGTCATAAGGCTGTCAACAAGTTTTCCCTTTCCCTTGGTGTATCCGTAGAACTTCAGACGTGCGTCCCGGATTCGACTGCCGTCAAAACCGCGCAACACGACCTTTTCCATGTGGACCAAATTGGGAACACGAAGCGGATCACATTGCGACGGTTGATATGCGGCGCAAGCCGAACCGCTAAGCATGTCGCCTTGAAATCCGGGAATGGAATTCAAGGTGCGGACCAACAAGTGTTGGCGAACATGCAGAGAGGACGGGTCAACGCCACATGCCCGAACCGACTCTACCGTGTCGAAGAAGATGCAGCCGAATATTGGCTGCCGCTGAGGAATCGTGACCATCGCAAGGTAATCGCCTCCCGGCGCCGTGATGCTGAACGAACCATTCGGATCGGTTGTAAAGGGTAAGACAAAGAGCGGCTTGGCATTCTGGCTGGGCACACAAAGCAGAGAAAGAGCTTTTCGGCTGCCATATTCGGGTGGGAACAGTTTCAACTCTATGTGTACGTTCGAAAGCGGCTGCCCAGAGTCCGCATTCTCAATGGTGGCGCTCATTATTCCAGTCGCTGACCTTGGCTTCGAAGGAGCCTGGATCACACACGATAGCGCGGTTAACAACAACATCGTCACGGCACCCGATGCCAAAACTCTGAAGACCATAGGCTTAACCACAGGTTGTAGGGTGCTCTCCTTTGCTCTCTGAGATGAGTTGTGGCCAGTGTGAGTTCGCCATTGTGCAGCACTTTATTCAATGGCAAAAACCAAGGACAAAATAATGGCTAAGGTATAGGAAACCCACCCTAACACCGTGTCGCGTCATGCTCTGCAATCCTTGTATGCGCTGACGATTTCTTTCCCCGCCAGATTTATACAATTACGTACCCTTCGCCGATCGCTGGTCTATGATGGATTAAATGCGCTGCCTCCGCGTTCTTTCCGGGTTGCTGGTCCTACTTCTGACTACGTCGGCATCGGTCTGCATAACGGGATGGACCGGCCAGCCGGCCTCGGCCTGTCGTCGAAACAGTCGCGACACCCGCTCCGATTCGATGCAAAACAGTGCGTCCACTGCGCATCAAGCTTGCAGCCATGTTTTGGAGTCGGGGCTAGGCAGATGTGGCATTCACGGCTTTGATTACCTGCAGCTCGCGGAATTTGGGCCACGGCTTTCTTCCAACCCACTGCCGGTCCCGACTGACTTCGTCGTAACCCCGGCTGACACAAGAATCGTCATTTCCTCAATCGGTTCTCCTGAAACCGATCGCGGCCCTCCCCGCTCCTGAAGACGAGAGCAATTCCCTGTGCCGGGCCGGACGTGTGTCCGCTCGCGCATTCCTGCTAACGCTCGAAACTCGTTTTTCAAAGGAGCACTTGTGAAGAAAGTGAATTGTGTGTTTGTACCCCTGCTCGTCCTAGCCTGGAGCGGTCTAGCTCAGGCGCGATCGCACGCGGCTACCGGCCGCACCAACCCTCAGATTCTCGAGTTCATCCTCCGCTTCCAGGAGCAGCGGCTCATTGATGTAGCTGAAGCCATGCCCGCCGAGAAATACTCGTTCGCTCCCAGGCAGGGCGCGTTCAATGGCGTGCGCACCTTCGCGGAACAACTCAAGCACATCGCAGCCGACAATTACTTGCTGGGTGCGGGCGTACTCGGCGAGAAGACTCCGGGCGATGTGGGTCTGGGAGAGAGTGGCTCGAATCAGGTACGCACGAAGCCTGAGATTATCGCTTATCTCAAAGAGTCATTTGCATATATGCTTCGAGCGGCGGCCTCGATTGATGATGCCAAGACTCCGATTCCTACCCCGGAAATTTCTCCTTGGCCCGACGGGACGGCCACACGTCTCGGCGTTGTGATCGAGGCCTGCGTTCACACCTGGGACCACTATGGCCAGTTGGTGGAATATCTGCGGATGAACGGCATCGTTCCGCCCGCGAGCCGGCGTTGACCCTTAGCAAACAGCCGCCCAAGACTTCAGGAAGTATTGGGCGGCCTTTTCTATTTTCGCGTGTGCAGTCCCACCCTTTTACTTCTCATTTTTCAGGAGAGTTATGGAAAAGAATGTCTTGGATCTTTCATCGCACGCGTAGCACTCTCCTTGCTATCTTGGAGGTCTTCGCTATTTGCCCTTCCTATATATTGAGATGATGACGCCATTTCCGCTTGGCTTTTATGCCAGCGAGGACAGCGGTCTACTTTTCTACCGCTCGACGTAATTAGCTTTTCCAATCGTTATACCATTGAGAAATGAATCTTCCCGTCAATCCGCCAGTGCTACCGATGCTCGCCAAACGCGTGGACAATATACCGTCAGACGTAGTTTGGATATTCGAGCCTAAGTGGGATGGATTCCGCACTCTGATATTTCGCGATGGCGGTGAAATTCTGATCCAGAGCCGCGATCAAAAGCCTCTTAATCGCTATTTCCCCGAACTGCTCGAACCTTTGAAGCGGAGCTTGCCTGATCGTTGTGTGCTGGATGGTGAACTGGTCATTGTGAAGGACAATGAACTCGACTTTGATGCTTTGCAACTCCGGTTGCACCCTGCCGCCTCCCGAGCCCAGCTCTTGTCACAGCAGACGCCGGCATCAGTTGTATTTTTCGATCTGCTCTGCCTCGGCGATCGTGACCTGTGCAGTAAACCATTCGAAATCCGCCGACGAGAACTTCAGTCGCTGCTCGGGAATTCGCTGGCGCCCATCCATCTCACTCCGGCTACGCGTGACCGGAACATTGCAGAGGACTGGTTTCGGCGCTTCGAGGGAGCGGGCCTCGACGGCGTAATTGCGAAACTTGCCGACGGAACCTACGAGCCTGATAAGCGGGTGATGCTCAAGATCAAACACGAGCGCGACTGCGACTGCGTAGTTGCAGGATTTCGATGGCATAAGAAGGGTGATCGCACTCTGGTTGGATCCCTGCTTCTTGGACTGTTTGATAATGCCGGGGCGCTGCAGCATGTGGGAGTCTGTGCCAGTTTCAGCAATGCAAAACGGCTCGAATTGGCGGAGTTTCTCAGGCCGTATCGCAAAGATGCTCTAGTCGATCACCCCTGGAAGGCTTGGGCTGAGAATGATCTTGCTCTGGCTAACGGCCCTAAGCGTATGCCTGGGGGCCAAAGCCGTTGGAGTCAGGGCAAGGACCTATCGTGGGAACCGTTGCGGCCTGAACTGGTGGTTGAAGTTGCTTATGACCACATGCAGGGACATCGCTTTCGTCACACGGCACAGTTTCGCCGCTGGAGACCTGACAAGGAGCCGTCCGATTGCACGTACGCTCAACTTGAGGTCGTCCCACCGCAGGAGCTGGCCGCGATCTTTGCTTCCGGACGTTAGCTTTTACTTTTCTGCTTCTTCGTGCGCGTCTGTTCTTTGCTCCACTGGCGCCACTCGCGTGTTGGATCCTCATCCGGGTCAGGTTTTTCTTGTTCCGGTCGAAGATCTTCTGGCACATGTTGTAGGTTGACTCGAATGCGCGTCCAAGTGGAAGACCTGCCCCGCATGGAATCGACCAGCACGTCTTCCGGCGCGAGAAAACGGACTACGGTATTATGACGCGTTTTCCAGCGCTCCAGGCCCGTAAGAGCTGCGCTCTTGTCTGGTGAATTGGCGACCACGATCAAAGGCATTTTGATTCGCGGCGACTTCGGTTTGGACCTCGCTCGGGAAGGCGCAACCCTCGGACCTTCTGATTCCATCTTGCGAAAATGCGGAGGCCAGGGAGCATCCCCGAGCCCTTCCGCTTCATCACGGGCGGCGAGTTCTAGCAAGGGTTCGAGAGAGCCAGGTACCTCGTTCATTCCGGCGTGGGGATCGCCTATCTCCGCAAACCGATTGGGCATTGTGAAGATGGTAAACTCTGCGGGATCGCACTCGGGCACCTCGCTCCAGCGAAGTGGCGCCGAAACTCGCGCATCAGCAACCGGACGCACTGAGTAAGCCGAACACGTAGTGCGGTCTTTTGCGTTCTGGTTGTAATCGAGAAACACGCCGTGGCGCTCCTCTTTCCACCATTTCGAACTTGCAATTTCCGGAGCTCTCCGCTCGATGGCACGAGACAATGCCACCGCCGCGCGCCGCACTTCCGTGAAACTCCATCGCGGTTCAATTCGAACGTAGATGTGCATGCCACGCGAGCCGCTAGTCTTTGGCCAGCTATGCAAGCCGGCCTCTTGCAAGAACGACTGGACTTCAAGCGAGACGCGACATACATCAGACCAGCCGACTCCGGGAACCGGGTCTAGATCAATCCGCAATTCGTCCGGATGTTCCAGGTCGCTGGCGCGAACCGGATGGGGGTGGAGTTCGATACAACCGAGGTTGATGATCCATGCCAAGCCCGCCGCATCGTCAATCACAAGTTCTTCCGCAGTTCTGCCGGACGGAAACGACAGCGTTACAGTTCGCAGCCAGGGCGGTCGCTGCTCGGGTGCGCGCTTTTGGTAAAACGCTGGTTCCCCGGCACCGTTTACAAATCGCTTCAAAACGATTGGCCGATCCTGAATTCCGGCCAGAGCGCCTGAAGCAATCGAGAGATAATATTGCACAAGATCGCGCTTGGTAACGCGCACCTTTTCCCAGAAGTACAACTTCTCCGGATGGGTTATACGAATCTCACGGCCCACGACCGCGAGTTGCTCGCTTGCTTCCTGTTTTCCCATCCCGCTAGGCTAGCATTAACGCACGAGTTGATTCTTGTTGTGCGTATTAGTAGGTCTAAGGGCGCCCGTTAGGGCACACGGACTTAATAAAATTCTCGTTTTCGTTCAGATGCCATTCGAAACATTGTGATCCATGCCAACGAAACAATTTCGCGCCTTTGATGAGCGAGAAATTTGAATTTGTCCTCTCCATGCCACCGTCTGGCCTAGAGACGCAACCAAGACAGGGACGGCATCCTATAAACGTAGTAAATGAGGCCGCCCCATCGCGCTCGTAGCCTTCACGTTAACGTTAGGTTCTGAAGTGTGCCATCGGGTTTTTGGCTTAGGGGCCTTATAATTATCCCGTAATGGCGGCACGGGAGACGTGTTACTTCCAACGACTCAGAGTAGCTTGTCGTGGTCAAAGTCCGCGCGGGCACGGTGAACGTGGGCCTGGGCAGTTCGTCCACGCTGCATAATCAGCGGGCGCAGACAAGATCGAACATTCCACTCGGGTCGTCGCGGGGCCGACGTCGTTATGTCATCAGTTATTGTTTACGGCATGTGCCGGTGTTCGCGTATCGGTCTGCTAGGTTTTCGCTTGAGGTGTTGCAAGTAATGTGGCCTAGTTCGTGTCTTAGAATTCGCTCCGGCGTCTTCTGGACGTAGCCGGCGAACGAAAACAATGGGTTATATAGCAGGCCATTCACGATAGTGACCTTGTGTTGACGATCAGTGAGTGCTGCATCTGTGTTCAGGCCACCAACACGCTGCTTTATCCTTTGCCACGTTCCCACGTCACACGCTACATACACTGTCCAATCGGCAGGAAACGGCGCGGCATTCAGGTCCGCCATCATGGGCGCGAGCGCCGGACACCGGTCAGGCCTCGTGTTCAGCCCGATGACGGTTACGGCGTGCACTTGTGTGAGGGCAAGAGGTAAAAATAGAATTAGGTTAGCTAAGGGACTTTTCACAGGGTTCTCCTTGGTTAGGAAGTCAGTAGGATTGGCGTCCTGCTGGCTTCCGGTTGATCTACAAAATGTTTGTTATGTATTCCGGTGGGGCATCACTCAGTGACACCCCCCCGAAGCTCTCCTGTCAGCCCTCGTCCGGCTTGTGGTTTTAGACGGAGTCGAATCCGCACAGTTTCGTAATGCCATTCACCGGATGTAAAATGTTGTAAAGTTTTAGTCCGTTTAGGGGTTCACGCCGTTTCTCGGATGCTTCCGGAACACCCGGTTGGGTTGGTATCAACCGTGGGGCGAATTCACGACTTTGAGGTTGTTCATCAATCTTGATCCTGTCAGGGAGAGGAGATCTTTGCCATGGCGATCGATTCCGAAAAGCTGAATGAATTTCTCGGCAAGGCGATAGTGGATTTCGGCGCGACGTTTCACGCAGCGCTGGTGCGAGTGGGGGACAAGCTAGGACTGTACAAAGCGCTTGCCGCAGGCGGCCCTCAAACTCCGGCGGAGCTGGCTAAGCGTACTGAGACGACGGAGCGCTACGTCCGCGAATGGCTCTGCAATCAGGCTGCGGGTGGATATGTTACGTATGACAGCCAAACTGGAAAATTCTTGCTAAGCGAAGAACAAGCTTTCACCTTGGCCGATGAAAACAGCCCAGCGTTTTTACCCGGCATGTTTCAGGTCGCCTTGGCAGCGGTCAAGGCCGAGGAACAAATTACGGAGCGATTTAAGACCGGCAAAGGAATGGGCTGGCATGAACATCATCCCGAGCTGTTTGTCGGCACCGAACGTTTTTTCCGCCCCGGTTACGCTGCGAACCTGATTGGATCGTGGATTCCCGCTCTCGAAGGAGTGAAAGAAAAACTCGAACGGGGAGGTACGGTAGCAGATGTTGGGTGCGGCCTGGGAGCTTCCACCATACTTATGGCGAAGTCGTATCCCAATTCGACGTTCTTCGGATTTGACTATCACGACAAATCAATTGAAACTGCCCGGCAACGCGCCAAAGATGCCGGTGTAGGTGACCGTATCCAGTTCAAGACTGCGAAAGCGAAGGATTATCCGGGCAAGGACTACGATTTTGTCACCTTTTTCGATTGTCTTCATGATATGGGTGATCCGGTTGGCGCCGCTGCTCACGTTCGCAGCACATTGAAAAATGACGGGACGTGGATGATCGTCGAGCCGTCTGCGGGGGACAAGATTGAAGACAATCTACACCCCATCGGACGAGCTTTCTACGGAGCCTCAACGCTGTTGTGCACGCCGGCTTCACTGTCTCAGGAAGTCGGACTAGCTTTAGGAGCGCAGGCGGGAGAGAAGAAGCTTAAGGAAGTGATCACGGCAGGAGGATTTAAGCGCTTCCGGAGAGCGACGCAAACTCCGTTCAATTTGATCTTCGAGGCGAGGTTGTAGGGATCAGCTCTTGAGTGAACATCGACTTTCTCGAGACACGACAAAGACCTCAGTTTTGTACCGACGGGGCCAGCCCGACCGGCAAAACGAAGTCAGTCAACCACGTCGAGAAACATGGCTTGGTGGGATGAACGATGCGGCAAGCAGCTTCAGTCTGCCTGGCTCCCAGCGATAGCATCTCTCCACATTTCGCCTTGGGGGTAAGCGAATCTTTCCAGCGTTTCTGCTCGAACCTGGATGCTGTATCCAGGCTTTTGCGGCAAGACATAATGGCCACTTACGACGGAGACCGGATCAAGAAAGTGTTCGTGGAGATGGTCAACATTTTCGATCATGCGATTCTCTAGCGAGGCGGAAACACACAGAAAATCGAAGATCGAAAGATGCTGAACATATTCGCACAATCCAACTCCGCCAGCATGTGGACATACCGGTACACCGAACTTCGCGGCGAGCAGAATGACTGCCAGATTTTCATTTACACCCGCTAATCTGCAGCTATCGATTTGACAGACGTCGATGGCCTGAGCTTGCAAGAACTGTTTAAACATCACGCGGTTGTGGCAGTGCTCACCCGTGGCAATTCGCACTCGTGGTACTTCTCGACGAATGCGAGCGTGACCGAGAATGTCATCCGGGTTTGTCGGCTCCTCCAACCACCAGGGATCGAATTCTGATAATTCCCTGGCTCGTTCAATGGCTTCGTCGACCCCCTTAGTTTGCCAAGGCTGACTATGCACCCGCCGGAATTGTAATCGCGGGACCTCAAATCTGCGGCGTTCTGACGATACATTCGCCGGTCTCTATTGCATACTGTTTGCGTATTCAAGTTCACCCCGCGATATGACCGGTTGGTAGCCCCGGAGCGAAAAGTAAAGGACATAGCAATGGCAAATCAGTGGGACGATAAAGGCCGTACGTATCGTGCTGAAATCGGAAATGTAGCCCATGAGCGCTGGAAAGACCGCCCCTCCGATAATTGACATGACGAGAAACGATGAACCGAGCTTGGTGTACGGTCCGAGATGTTTCACACTCAAGGCAAAAATCGTGGGAAAGAAAATGGAGTGGAAAAATCCCAGCAGGACTAGGGCCCAGATCGGAATCGCTCCCGATGCTAACAGCACAATTGTGAGGCACGTTATTGCCGCGAAACCAAACCACGAAAGCAGCCTGGGAGCTGCTACGTGTTTCATAATGGCCGATCCAGCAAACCGTCCGATCATAAAACCAAGCAAGTGCAACTTCAAATAATTGGCCGCCATCTTTTCCGGAGTTCCCGGCAAGGTGTACTGCGCGAAGCGGATTACAAAACTGGCCACACCCACCTGTGCGCCGATGTAAAAGAACTGCGCAATCACACCTTTCACCAGATGTTTGTGCTGCCACAAACCGCTGATTCCCGCACTCAGAGTCTCCGGTTCGGCCTCCCCATCTTCCTCTCGAATTTCTGGTAGATCTGAGAAATAGATGAGGACCGCCACGGCGAGAAACAATCCCGTGATTACCAGGTAGGGCATCTTGACGGTACTGGCTTCCGCAGCACGATATGCCTGTAACGCTGCCGGACTCATGGCCCGCAACTCTGGGCGCGAGTGCTCGATTCCTGAAAGGATGAAAGCGGCTCCGATAATCGGCGTTACCACGGCTCCAACCGAGTTGAACGATTGCGCCAGGTTTAAGCGGCGTTCCGAACTCTCGGATGGACCCAAGACTGTGACATACGGGTTAGCCGCGACTTCGAGCACGCCCTGGCCGCAGGCCATTACGAACAAAGCGAACAGGAAGAACCCATAGGCCAGGATCGAGGCAGCAGGAACAAAAAGGAATGCTCCGGTCGCACAGATGATCAAACCGACCAGAATGCCCCGCTTGTAACCGATTTTCTCCATGAGCCAGCCGGCCGGTAATGCGGCCAAGAAGTAGCCACCGAAGAATGCGGTTTGGATCAACGAGGATCGGAAATCGGAGAGGCCGAATGCCTTTTTCAGGTGGGGAATCAGAATATCGTTGAGGTTGACGCCGAAGGCCCAGAGAAAGAACAAACTCGTGACCATGATCAGAGGCACGACATACCGTCGCTCAGTGATGGGCACCGAAGAATTTGTCATAGATTAGGGATACCAGCGAACAGGAACTGCGATGGCCATCAGCCCCGGAGATTCATAAAACCTCCGTCAATGGGATAATCTACTCCGGTGATGAAGGCTGCTTCATCCGAACAGAGAAAAAGCGCGAGCCCGGCAACTTCGTCAGGCGTGGCCATTCTGCCAATGGGCTGAGACTTCTCCAGTTTTTCGAACATCTCGCGCTCTTGTCCCGGATAGTTTCGGCGAAGGAAGCCATCCACGAAGGGCGTGTGGACCCGCGCCGGCGAGATGCAATTACAACGGATGCCATAGGGCAAGTAGTCCTTGGCCACCGAGTAGCTCATTGCGACAACCGCTCCCTTGCTGGTTGAGTAGGCAAAACGATCGGCGATTCCCGAGGTCGCCGCAATCGAGGCCATATTCAAAATCACGCCCCCGCTGTTCTCTTTCATGTGACCAACCGAGACGAGCATGCAGTTATACATGCCTTTCACGTTTACGCCGAAGAGTTTGTCGAAATCAGGTTCAGATGTGCTTTCAAGATTTCCGATATGCGAAATTCCCGCGTTGTTCACCAGGATACTTATGTGATCTTCCCGAAATATCTTGTCGAAAGCGACTCGAACATGTTCTTGAACCGAAACGTCACAAGCGTAGGACTTCGCGTCTCCCCCGGCCTGCGTAATCTCAAGCACCACCGCCCGGGCCGCAGCCTCATCGATATCGAGGACATAGACACAAGCCCCGGCACGGGCGAACGTAATGGCAATCGACCGTCCAATACCGCTTCCCCCGCCCGTTACTATGGCGGCTTTCTGAGCGAGACGTCGGGAATTGATTCCGGTTTCCAGATGAACCTTCCTCCAGTTTCAGTTACTCGAGCCGCATGAATCTGCCTGCGTTCGCCATCGACGACCGATAGGCGGCTCGTGCTACCTTGCCTGTGCCGTCTGCAAGTTCTCAAGGGCGGTCAAAGCTTTTTGGGCATCGGCATCATTCGGTTCTAGATCGAGAGCAGAGCGCAACTCCTTCTCTGCTTCGCTAATCTTGCCGGTCCGGCCATAGAACAAGCCCAGGTTCCTGTGCAGGTGCGCACTTTGCGAACAATTGCCACAGAGTTGAATGGCTTCAATCATTTGCGCCACTGCCTGCGGCCAGTTCTGAGCCTTGGCTGCTTCCAATGCGAAGTTGCCTAATTGCTCTATGCGGTCAGTAATCTGTTGCCGCCTTTGCAAAGCATCAAACCGATCTTGATACTGCTGCGCCTCGGGATCGCGCGATTTACTTAGTGCTTTCGCGAGGTTATACAACGCCTCGGAATGGTCAGGATCGCTTCGCACTGCTGCCTTCCAGTGCACCAAAGCGGCATCCGGTTTGCCCATGCGCTCAAGATTTTGACCTAGGAGGTATTGCGCATCCGAATTATCCGGCTGCAAGTCAACCACTCTCTGCAAGTACTGCGAGGAACGTTCCAGTTGATTGGTTTGCTTTGCCGTCAAAGCCAGAAAGTAGAGCGCACCCGCGAGATTTGGCTGCAGGCGCACGGCAGTTTCCAATTCTCGATTCGCGTCTTCATACTTCCCGACTTCGAAAAAGAAGCGCCCCAGGTTGAGGTGAGCCGCGGCAAAGCCAGGGCTAAGCCGCGCTGCTTCGGTGAATTCTTTGAAACTCTCGATACGGTCGTATTGATCCACCAACGCAATACCTAGGTTCAGGTGGGCTTCGGCGGATTGCGGTTCTAGGGCCAGGACCCTTCGAAATGTCTGGATCGCCTCTGCGCCGCGGCCGGTTTTGACTTGCAACATGCCGAGGGCTGAGTAAGCGGCGGAATTATTCGGGTCTACCTGAATTGCGGCGCGAAACTGCTGCTCCGCCTGTGCCGATGCCCGTTGTTTCAAAAGGGTGAGGCCTAAGTTGACATAGGCTTTCGAGTATTTAGGATCGCTTTCTATTGCTTGTTGGAATAATGAAATTGCTTCGGCGTCCTTTCCTTGCCTGCTATAAAGCACTCCGAGATTGCTTTGCGCCTCGGCAAATTTGGGATCGATGGACAACGCCTTCCTGAAGTGGTCTTCGGCAGTTCCGACTTGCGCCTGTTGCAAGTCCAGGAGACCCAACTGGTTGTGCGCGACGGCAAGATTGGAATCAATCTGGACGGCCTGCTCGAGTTCTTTCCGCTCAGCGGCGCGATCTCCTGCGCGGTCGAGGGCAAGCGAGAGATTGTAGTGCAACTTGGCATCAGTGGGATTGAGTTCCAGGGCGTGCCGATATTCCTTAACGGCGGCGCTTACGTTTCCGGCAAGAAGAAGCTGATTACCTTCGGCGTTCGATTTTTCGGCGGCGGCATCCTTGGCCTTTTGCGCGTTGAAGGACTTGGCCTTGGCATGTTCCACCTGCGCGCCTTCCTTGTTTCCAACTTTCTCGTATATCAAAGCTAGTTCACGATGAATATTGGGATTGGCCGGATCAATGGCCAACGCGGCTTTCAGTTCATGGATGGCTTCAGTCGGCCTCGAAGCCTGCACGAGCAGGGTGCCGAGATCGAAGTGGGTCTGTGCATTATTCGCATCCAGACTCTCCGCCCGTTTCAGCGACTCGATAGCATCGTTCACCCGTCCAAGACATTTGTAGGTCAAACCTAGTTCGTCGAATCCGTGGGAGTCGCCAGTTTCGTGTTTTGTGTAGTCCTGAAGAGCAAGCAGCGAATCGGAACAGTTTCCACGAGAACGGAGCAGCCTCGCCATGGCAAGACGTCCAGAATTCAAACCGGGATCCAACCGTAATGCTTCCTTATATTGGGCTATTGCGGCCTCTTGATCCGCTGGTTGACCGCTTTTCTCATAGAGCAATCCGAGGCTGAAGTGCGCCTCGGCGGAATCGGGTTGCTTGGCGACGAGAGTGCTGAGAATGTCAAAGCCTTTTTTTGAATCACCAGTCTCGGCATAGGCCAATCCCAGACTCGCTCGCAGCGCCTCCTCCTGATCAGTTGGAGGCGACTGCTTTAGCGCGTCTTCCAGACAAACAATGGCAGCAGCAACTTTCCCATCGCTTGTCAGGACCTGGCTAAGCTTGAGGGAAGCCGGCACGAATCGCGGATCTACATTCAGAGCGGCCTTGAATTCTTCGGCCGCCTCATCCAACTTATTGTCGCTTTGCAGAAGAGATCCCAGCGCGAAATGAGAGCTTACGGAATCAGCTTTCTGGTGAATGGCAGCTCGCAGCTCTCGCTTCGCTTCGGCGCGCTCTCCTTTCTTTACCAAGGCGAGCGCGAGATTGTAGTGAGCCTCCCAATTTTGGGTGTCCAATTTCAATGCAGCCTGAAAGGCTGGGACGGCGCAATTCAGAAGATCGGCCTGAGCAAACAAGACTCCGAGAGTGTTGTATGCCCCCGCTGTCGGGTGATCCTGAATACTTTCGACCAGTGCCGTAATCTTGTCGGACCGATGCTCGTCAGTCAGACATGCCTTCGGCAAAACAACGGAACCCCTGGAAGGCGATGTGTCCGTGGCAAGAGCGGAAGTTTGAGCAAGAACGCAGACCGCGCCCACAACCACAACAAATACTGCACGTGCCAAGCGAGAGACGAATCCTGACTCGATTTGTCTTCTCGCGGTTCCACAAGCTCCCACAACCTTCGACATCTGGTCGCCGACGATTGCATCGCTACGAGGTTTAGGGTGGGTCGACACTGTCCAGGAAGGCATCCGAATCGGAGTGTTCGTTAGTTAAAGAAATGGTCAATCTCACCAGATAATATTCAGGTGGGCCCCGGTGGACCGGATGCCCGCCTGAATGTTTTTACCGGGTTGCGAGTTCAGCCTGGAGTTTGCTCATTTCCGGCTGGGCCTCAAAAGTAGAATTTTAGCCCGAATTGTAACTGTCGTGCCGTATTTGCGGTGCGCGACACAACTCCGAAATTAGGACCGTTGAGGTTATTGGCCGGCAGTCCCCACACCGGGGTATTGGTAACGTTGAACGCTTCAAACCGAAACTCAAGGCGTATACCCTCAGTAATCGGAATACGTTTGAAGATTGAGAGGTCAAGGTTCTTAGCCCAATCGCCACGCAACGAATCTCGGCCCAAATTCCCGAAAGTGAATTGCGCGGGAACCTGGAAGGACGCAGGATTCAACCACTCGTGCGGGCCCTTACTTGACGGATACGGATCTCCCGAGAGATTGGCGCGCTCATACCCGTATCCGGTGGTGTAGCTCAGATTGCCCGTATTCGCAATGTCGCCGCTAGCGCCGGCATCGAACGGCTGCCCGGAACTGAACGACAGAATTCCGTTCAGTGTCCAACCGCCGAGCAAATAATTGACCACTCGGCTTCCTGACCCAAATTTGCCCTTGCCGAAGGGCAACTCGTAAACCCATGCGGCGGAAAAGATGTGCGGCAAATCTGTCGCAGCGGGACCGCGGTCGCGTTCCAAATCATAGGGTGTCTGAGTGGAACAACCTTCTACTCCGTACCACCCGGTACAGCCGATGTCCAAAGCCTTTGACCAGGTGTACGAGACCAAGTACGTCAAACCATGAACCGCCCTGCCATTCAAGGACGCCTGCAGAGCGTTGTAGCTGCTGTGACCTACGCTCTTATCGAAGGGCGCCGGTGTCAGGTAGGGAAACGGTTGACGAGCTGTGATAGGCCCGGGGCCAGGAGTAGTCGCCGTGTCAGCAAAGGTGCTGACATCGAGATTGCTGCCGTGCGATCCCACATAGTTTACGGTCAGCACAGTGTTGCTTCCGAGTTCTTGTTGGACCCCGAAGTTCCAATCGTCAGAATAGGGCCGCTTCAGGTGAGGATCGGCGAACCATGTCACCTGATTGAATGGCGTTGGTGGTGGCAGAGGAGCACCTGAACCCAGGCTGAAGGGATCGGTTACGCTCGCCGTGGGCACCGAGGTCAAAGGGTTCAAGTTGCTGGCGCCGAGTTGCCCCATGTCCGGCCACGTACCTTCGAAGTTTTGAGCGGTTTGAGTGATCGCCGCCCAGTTATCGTAAAACCTGCCGTATCCCCCGCGCAGGACGGTGCGATTGAACAATTGGTACGCTAAACCCACGCGCGGCTGAAAATTCTTGTAATCGTTATAGAAAATTTTGCCGTTGCCCAGCGGCGTCACGACGACGTGCGCGGGTAGAACACCACCCGGGATGCACGGTGCCGCGTTCGTTTGCGCGCAGTCGGGAGCATTTCGTTCCAGAATGTACGTCCCGGTATTGAAATCAGTATCTCCGACAAAGTTGTTCGCGTGCTCGTTGTCCCCGTAGCGCGGAACGAAGGTAACGTCATAACGCAGGCCCAGATTGACGCTCAACTTGCTGGTGGCCTTCCACTGGTCCATGAAATAAAACCCATCTACCCAACCACCGTGTTCGGTCTCCACCGTGTTTCTGCGCGAGGCATTGTTCGGAACGCCGAGTAGGAAAGACGCCAGAGAGTTGCCTCCCTGTGACAGATTTGCTGCGTTCCCGGTGTTGGCAGGACTGAAGATGACAGAAGAATTCAGATAGAGCGCGCCTGCGTTATTGGTGGCGAAGGTTGTTCCCATACGAAACGTATGGTGAAGGTGAGTTTTAGTAAAGTTGCCCTGCCACTCCCAGATATCGGAGACGTGCGTATTATCCGTCTGCGCGGCGCCGTGACCACTAGGGTTGGAATTCCCGATGAACCCCGAGATCACTGCTGTCGGAATCATCGAAACGCCACCGATAAACCCCCCTGCAAAGTTCGGGGAAAAGCCGATCTGGGTTCCGAAGTCAGCACCCTCCGCGGCGTAATTCGTGCCTTGATTTATGTTTACGTTGTTGCGCCCGAACGTCAGCTCCAACAATGCGCTGGTGGAGAATGAGTGAGTGTAATTCACACCAAAGTTGTATCCGTTCGTGACCTGTTGATGGACCAGGCCGGCGAACCCACCGCTGCCAGTTACCGGCTGCCTGAAACTGCTGTAGCGCGCCCAGACATTATCGCGTTCACTGAACTGATGATCAATCCTTGCGCTGCCTTCGTCCTGCCGGGTAATCGTCTTGGTCGTGTCCAATCCGTTGAAGTTCGGATTTCCCACCAGATTTGGCGCGGGGTACAGTTTTTGAGCATACTCGACCGTGGTTGGGTTCAACATGCTCGCGGGGATCTTGTTGCAAGGTACGCCAGCTCCTTGAATTCCATTCGTTGCCGGCAGGGGATTTCCCGCCCCGTCACACATGAAGGGCTGGTTGCTGAAGCCGGTCGGACTTCCTGCGTTCGCCACCACAGTAAAGGGATTGAATATCTGTCCGGGAAGTGTGGAAAGATCTCCTCCCAGTTGGGCTGCCGTCGGTGTGATGTAGAAATTCTGAGAAGTATTGTGGAGGCGAAAGCCTTCGTAAGTCAGGAAGAAGAATGTTTTTTTCTGTTCGCGCTCGCCAGGAAGGGGGATGAACCCTCCAAGGGTGGCGCCGAACTGATTTTGCTGGAACTGGAAAGGCACATTCTGAGGCAGCAAAGTAGGCTTGGCATCAGTCGCCGCGTTACGGAGAAATTCCCAGGCACTCCCATGAAACCGGCTGGTTCCAGATTTGGTCACGACATTGACAATGCCGCCCATGGCGCCGCCGAAGGAGGCATCGTCATTGTGCGACTGCACCTTGAACTCTTGAATGTCGTCAACAATGGGAGCCACGGCGTAGGTGCTTCCAAATGAACCCTGATTGTTAATACCATCCAGCAGGAAAAGATTGCTGCGATTGGTTTGGCCGTTCACCGAAGGATAGGAAAAAGTTCCAATCGGATTTGACCAGATACCGCCACTACCCTGGGAATTCTGGGAGACGTTCACCGTACTTACCCCGGGAGTGAGATTCAGAATCTGGGTGAAATTACGTCCATTCAGTGGCAGGTCATTGACCTGCTGCCTCACGACAGCGACGCCCAACTCCGAGGTGGAGGTTTCCAGGCCGAGAGCGGAGGCCTGCACCGTCACAGTTTCACTCGTTGAGCCGGGCGACAACGTAAGGTTGTAGCTGGCGCTTTGATTTACCACCAGGTTGATGCCCGTCTGGATCGCGCTACGAAATCCCTGTCTGGTCACTTTCAGTTCGTAGTTGCCAGGCTGGACATCGGCGATGTAGTAGTAGCCGGCGTCGTTCGTCGTCGTAGAGCGATTGAGCGTGGTGTCGTTGTTATGTAACAGCACCTCTGCGCCTGTGATGACCGCGCCGGTGGTGTCGCGCACCGTGCCGTTAACCGAGGCGGTCACCTGGGCCTCAGTACTTGTGGCCATCGACAAAAACAATGCCAAACCTGCGACCAGCGTCCAACTAAAAATCCACCATTTGGAGGTTCTTGAGGAAATCCAGCGAGTCATCGAAGCTCCTCCTCGCGATCTGTGCCTTCCCGGGCAACATCGCGGTTCCCTACTCTCAACTACACTTCCAGCGGAAAACCCCAAGCCAACTGCAAGGACGGTCAAGCAGGGCCGTCGGCAGGGATGGTTTAGCATTGGCTTTGGAATGTTGTCAACCAAAAAATTTCATATACTTGAACAGTGTTTCACTATGTGGTACAAGAAGGGGTCATTTGGTTGAATGTGGTGCCATCAGGTTCACCTGATGGAATGTTGTACCGTTTGAGACGGATCGCAAAAATAGCGGTAAACACTACTTTGGAGGTCGAAATCGGTATGGCGCGAGCTCCGAAATCAGCTTCAGCACCGGTGGGAGTAATTTCCAAAGTCTTGAGGATCCTCGAAGCTCTGCAAGGATCGGGTTCTGGACTTGGGCTCAAGGCCATCTGCGATGCCACCGGAATTCACAAGAGTACCGCCCACCGTTTTCTCAAACACCTGGAGCGAGAGGGGTATCTGATCTGCACCGATGCGGGAGCTTATCTGATCGGCCCCAGGCTTTCGCAGATGTCAGCGCGGGTAAGTCCTCAGGCCAACTTGCAGACTGTGGCGCGGCCTGTTTTATGGGACTTGTGGAAGTCGACCCAGGAAACGGTAAATCTTGCGGTCATGGATCAAAACACCGTGCTGTACGTCGAGGTTATGGAGAGTCCGCACGAATTCCGGCTGTCTTCGCGAGTGGGAACACGACGGCCGCTGCACGCGACTGCGTTGGGCAAAGTGCTCGCGGCGTTCCTTTCCGATGACGTGAGAGATGGCATATTAAGCACCATCACATTCCAGCCTTCTACGCAGAAAACCATAATGAACATGGTGCAGTTGCGTCGAGAACTTCAGAAGATCCAAAGTCAAGGCTACGCATTAGACGATGAGGAAGCGGTGCCAGGCGCCCGTTGCGTCAGCGCTCCGATACTGGATTCGAGGGGGGAGGCAGTAGCTGCGGTAAGCGTTTCCGGCCCGGTTACACGGCTCAGCCTCAGCCAGGTTGCGACGCTCGCGGATGCGGTTACCAGCGCCGCCCACTCGATATCAACGGCGATGGGATTCCATGCTGGTGTAACGCGAACACCTTCCCGATCGTCCGGCAAAAAAAATCACTCTCTGCGGGCCTAGCCCGCTAAGCAGAACAGCTATTGGATTGCTTCGGGTGCACCGGAGACCTCCGGCTTTGAGGTCTTGCAATCTTTCGATAGCTTACGAATACCGGCATCGAGAGGAAAAAGCTGAACCGCCTTGTCCAGCACCTCGCACTCTTCGACTTTTTTCTGCGAAAGGGAGTAGCTCCTTGCCAGTGACCGGTATGGCTCTGGATCGTACGGGAATAGGCTAATCGCCTTTTGGAAGTTGATCGCGGCTTCGGCGCTCTGGCCAGACGCAAGCAGCAGGTTGCCGAGTTGCTCGAAATCCGCTGGATTGGTCGTGCCACTTTTGACCGCATCGCCAAGATAACGAATCGCCGCCGTCACTCCTTCGCGTGTTTTCTGTTGCAGTGCCCCATCCGCCAGTGCTTCCAGGACAAAAACGTTCTCCGGCAGGCTTGCCTCCAGTTGCTTCGCCAACTCCCAGTAGCGCCGCCGGTACTCGGCATGCGAAAGCATTATCTGGCCATAAGCTCGTAACAGCGTCAGCTGGTTTGGAGGATTCTGTCGTCCTGGGACTGCGCTCAGGTGAACCAGGTCGGGCAGCTGCGCCGTATTCATGTGAAAAGCAACGTCGGGAAACGGTTCGCCGGCGTCGGCTATGATGCGATGGTTCGTGAGAACCGAATGCGAGATCACGGTTACGTCCCGCTTGGGCATGTGGCAGCCCGCGCAATCATCCGGTGGATTTTTCCGTTGTCGAATTGTCACCGGCACCGCACAACTCTTCTCGGTGTGACAGGCAAGACACTTCTGGCGAAAATACGCGGGCGATTCTTCCGGCCCAGGCTGCACATGCGGATCGTGGCAGCTGATGCACCCGAGCTTATCGCCACTGTCCCGGTAGCACTTGCTCAGGCGCATCGAGAGGTAATGCTCCAGCAGGTCGTCTTTGGGCATGGTGCCCACGCTGAACGGGACCAGGAAGATGCTGAACGTGTCATCGAGCGCGGTGCCGGGACGAAAGTCGCGATATTGCTTTCCTGCCTGCGTCACCCGCGCATCTCCGATTTGATGGCAGGACATGCAGATGTTGTCGGCAAGCCAAGGAGAGAGTTTCGCGGGATTTACGATCGATGCAGCGCCAGCCTCAGGTGAAATCTGCATCTCCGCCATATGGGATTCGCCAGGTCCGTGGCAGTTCTCGCATCCGATGGCCAGCTCGGAAAACGGTGGATCCCGGAAACGTCCGTTGCCGTCGAACACGACTTCCGGCCGGCCGCTGTGGCACTCGACACAACCCGGAAGGATAGGGCGACTAAAGCCATAGTCCGCAAATTCGTAGCCTGGTGACAAAGCCCACTTGTTTGTCTTCGAGTAAAACGAGAGCGGAGCTTCGACCAAATAATTCTCACGGCGCGCGATGGCCCCAAAACCGTTTGCCCCTGCACCGATGATCCAGTCCAGTCGGTGTGTATCCCGGAAAGTGTCCTGCCCATTCGGTTCCCCTGCGTATTCACTTTGATACAGGCCTCGATCTTTGAGAAACGTCTCGAAGTGTCGGTTCAGGCGCTGGTCGAAAACAGTGGCGGGCGTTGCAATCTTTCCCAACGGGGAAGGATTGGCAGTCGCTGTGTTCACGTCAGACATGGACCGGCCCATATCCGTACGGGAATAGGAGTCGTAGATTTCGCGATGACACTTTGCACAGGCAGGCGATCCGACGTAGCCCTCCGCGCTGCCAGGCTGCGTTATGCGTTCGCCAGCATCAATATTGGTGCCGGGAATAGCAACAAGAACCAGGGCCAACATCAGGCCGCAAAGTCGCCTTGGAAATAGAAGCCATCGCAACCCATAAGGAGTATTGGGCACAGATGCTTTCATTGATGACCCGGTTTCCACGCCAACAATTGCTGGCTGAGCCATTGCGAGCTTTTGTCCTTGTGGCAGAGCAAGCATGCATTCGGACTCTCTTGTTGACCAAATCGCAAAGTCATTTCAGCGTTGGGGATGTCATCAATCTGATGGGTTCGGGCCTCGAACAAGAGCGCATCCATGATGCGGGGCATGTGGCAGGAAACGCACCGGCTGCCTTCGGAGTTGGCGAGATGGTGGGTGTGTGCGGTCGCCACGGCCTCGCTCTGAAAGCCAGTGTGGCATCCCACGCACATAAGATCGGGCCGGTCCCGGAATTTCAGCGATGCCGGGTTCGCGGCAGAATCGTGTCCCGATTGATCATGCGCGTGCGGGTCGTGGCAAGTGCCACAACTCGCTTGTCCTTTCCTGAAGCACTGCGAACGCTCGAGCGCCTCAACAATAAATGTTGTCTGCCGAAATCGCCCGTCTTTATAAAAACCTTTGCGGGAAAAGTCACTAAATGGAATCCTGAAGCTATCGCTGAAGAACCGAGCGGCTGGCAAATAATTCAGTTCACCGGCCGGGCCAGCGGTACGAATCGCAGATTGCATGTGACACTGCGCGCAAATGCGAACGAAGTCACGACCGCTCACATCATGGAAATCCACTGGAGGATCGAGCGGTTGCTTGGGTTGGTTGTTGCCCATCGACCGATCAACAAGATGTTGAAGAGACGGCCCATGGCACATTTCGCAATTGATGCCCGGCTCCTTGAACTGCAAATTGTCCGGCTCGAAGCCACCACCCTTCACATTGCGTAACTGGCTAGTGTGACAAACCGCACAAATGGCTTGATAGCTGGTGGCGCTTCCAAGCTTTTCCCAGGACCCCAGGTCAGCCCGATCACTCCCAGGCGCGTCGATGACTCGCCAGTAATTGATCCATTTTTTGTGCAACCCGCTGTACTGGACAGGAAAAACGTGTATCTGGCCATTCGGCAATCGCGTGGCATAGGCTTGCTGGAACTTTGAGCCGATGGTGTAGTCGACGGAATAACTATGGGAAGTGCCGTCGGGCTGTTTGATGTCAAAGTAATGCTTACCACCTCGCGTGATCATGCGTGCAAAGAGCGATCGCTTGTCGCCGTCCGCATAGAATTCATTGTTAGTTTGAAAATCGCCGATCACGTTTTCGGGGGCATAGGGACGAAACATCTTTGCCATCCCCGATTGTGCCCACGCGCGGTAAATATCACGATGACAGCTTTGGCACGCTTCCGACCCAGCGTATTCCGCGACTGGCTGGGCACTCGCTTTCTCGGAATGAGGCGCAGAGTTTGGCGGCTGGGCCCCGCTGCCTTCAGACTGCTTCAAGAATGCTTCAAAACTCATCTGTGATTTAACGTCGAGGTTTGCGTAAATGGCTTGCAAGTTTTGCAAAGCCTTTGACGCAAACTCGCTGCCGCCCATGTACACCTTGGCAAAGCTGCTCGCAGCGAGATTCAATTTGCCCGATACCAACTGAGCTAGAGCAAGCAAGTAGGTAATCTCGGGATCAGCCGGATTGAGATCTGCCGCTTTAGCTAAAGCGGACTCGCAGTCCGCAATGAGTGCGGTCCGTTCCAGGCTTGATGGCAGCTCGAGACCCTTGGACAAGGAAGCGCGTCCCAGCGCGAAGTTGGCAGAGGCCGCCAGCTTTCGTTTCAGTTCCACCCAGTCCCGCGGCGTGACGGAGGCGGGAGGGCCAAATCGCTCGAGATCATCCAGCGCATCCCGGGCATGGACTATCGCGACCTCGTTGCGGTGCTCGCGCGCTTCTATGTCCGCAACCGGTACAAGCAGCAGAGAATTTTCCGGGAACAGCGCCAGCGATTTTTCGGCATAGCTCAAACCTGATTGGTACTCTTGCAAATCGAAACTAGAACGAGCAGCCACCTCGTACGCTTGGGCCAGAAAGGCGGACTGCGGAAATGTATCAAGGAAGAATTTCGCTCTCTGTAACATCTGCTCGGCGACCGAATGCTTGAAAAGATTCAGGAAAGCATCGCGCTCTGCAGAGTCTGTGATCTGGTCCGCAATGGTAGAGGGCGTGCGCTTCTGTGGCGTGAGATTGGCGTCAATGTCCTGGGCCGTAGCCAGCCAGAGCGGACATGCAAGGAATCCGAAAACTAAGAGTGCCAGACGCTGGGCCATCCCAGCGCACTGTAGCGAATTTCGCCGACGTGAGCAACGGAAGCTTTTTTGCGTTTGCTACACTGCCACCTGGCATGAGGAGGAAAGGCATGAGTGAAAAATGCCAACCCTGGTTGATCGCTGGTTTGCGCCTCGCCGTTACTTTGTCTCTAGCTGGTGTTCTAGTGAACGGTCAGGCTCGGCCAATCGACCCGGTCAGGGCCGCGACTTCCAGAACGAAGACGACAGAAGAGGCCTACAAGAACATCCAGGTCTTGAAGGGGCTTCCCGCAGACCAACTGATTCCCGCCATGCAGTTCATAACCTACTCGCTCGGTGTGGAATGCAGTTTCTGCCATGTGGAGGGAACACTCGACAAGGATGACAAGAAGCCAAAACAGGCGGCGCGGAAGATGATGCAGATGATGTTCACCATTAACCAACAGAATTTCGAAGGCAAGCGTGAGGTGACCTGCTACTCCTGTCATCGCGGCTCGCCTCATCCCCTAGCCACGCCAGCTGTGGGGGAAGCAGAAGCGCAAGTCTTGACTGGAAAGGCGCAGGACGAAGACGAGCCCGGAGCACTTCCCCCCGGCATACCGCAGTCTGACCAGATTTTCGCCAAATATGCGGACGCACTCGGGGGCGCGTCGGCAATTGAACAATCGTCTACCCGCGTGCAGAAGGGTACCATCAACCTCAACGGACGGCAGTTCCCTGTCGACATCTTCAGCAAAGCCCCGGGCAAGCGCGCGACAGTCATCCACCTACCCAATGGCGATAACATCACGGCCTATGACGGTACCTCTGGTTGGACGTCATCCCCAGACCATCCGGTGCGTGACGTTCCATCTTCCGAAGCCATTTCCGCCCAAGCCGAGACAGACCTCCAATTGCCGATACGTGCTAAGCAATTGTTCAGCGAACTGCGTGTGGGCAAACCGGAAAAAATCGGCGACCACGAGGTGTACGTCGTTTCCGGACTCAGGGCGGGGGAACCTGTGGCCAAGTTTTACTTCGATGAACAGTCGGGCCTGCTGCTGCGGATGTTGCGTTACGCCGATTCGCCGCTGGGACGCAATCCCACCCAAATCGACTACGCAGACTATCGCGAGCAAGGCGGGCTAAAGGTGCCGTTCCAGTGGACCATCGCGCGACCCAACTCGCGCTTCACGATTCAAATCGCGGAGGTCCACGATAACGTGACTGTGGACGACGCGAAGTTTTCCCGGCCCGTGGTGCAACCGCCTTCGATGCCAGCTTCACATTAGCTCAACGTTTGTTTTTCGCTGGGCGGTAAAGGAAACCTGATGCATTCGACTATCGGATGGGGAGTCGCGGTCGTGGTTCTCGCTGCCATGTTGAATGGCAGCTTTGCCGCGCCAATGAAGCGGATGTCCGGTTGGCATTGGGAAAACAGCTGGCTGCTATTTGCTTTCTCCGGGCTTTTCGTAATCCCTTGGATCGTGACCTTTGCTACAGTTCCCAATCTGATCGACGTTTTTCGCGGAACGTCGTTGGGCACCGTGGTTCGGGTTATTCTGTTCGGCATCGCGTGGGGAACGGGCGCGACTCTGTTCGGGCTTGGCATCAGTCGTGTTGGTATGGCTCTCGGATTCGCTCTGATTCTCGGCATCACAGCCTCATTTGGTTCGCTGTTTCCGCTGATCATTCTTCATCCCGAACAACTCACCGACAGACGGGGCCTCGGTTTGATCCTGGGGACGGTTGTCATGACATTTGGGTTAATTTTCCTGGCGCGTGCCGGGCGTATCCGCGAACGCGATTTGTCTAAAACTTCGTCGGGTTCGGGCTTCACGATTGGATTACTAATTTGCGTGTTCTCCGGGATTTTTTCGTCCATGCTAAATTTCAGCTTTCTATTTGGAGACGAGCTCAGGTTGCGGGCCCTTCACACCGGCGCCAATGCGGCCATGGCAGCCAATCCTATTTGGGCCTTGACCGTCACTGGCGGCTTCTTCGCGAACCTTGTCTACTGTGTTTTTCTCCTCAATCGAAATCAGACATGGAGTGTCTATCGGGAACACAGGTCGCCAGCTTGTTGGCTCTTGGGGATCTCGATGGGCCTGCTCTGGTTTACCGGCACAGTTCTCTACGGTGTCGGAGCTGCTTGGCTCGGCTCTCTGGGTGGCATCGTCGGGTGGTCAATCTTCATGACCCTGGACATCATCGTGGCTGTCTTCTGGGGTGCGGTTTCGGGTGAGTGGAAGGGGGCAAGTCGTCGTGCCATTACTTACTGCTGGGTGGGAATCGGCGTATTACTCTTGTCTATCGGCGTTATTTCCGCCGCAAACGTGATTTAGTTATTCTGCATGCCGATTTATTGCGCTTCATTCTACGTTCTACGGTGCTTTTATGGGCGCTACTAGCACCTTGCTGACGCCATGCGTTTGTTTGTCGTCGATACCCCGGCCCTCGACTACGGTGTAGTACTGATTCGCCGGGAGGTTCTGCAATGTTTCCACCAGCCCGCTCGGCCAGCGGATCGTTACCTTGTCCGCTTTAGATTTTTGGCCAAGGCCGAAATGGATTCGCAGGTCGCTCTGCGAAATATAGCCGTCGCCACTGCGAACTTCTTTCACAAACTTATCGTTTCCCTGTTCGAGAGTGACCACAGCTCCCAGAGCCGCTCGATTCGACTTCTCGCCGACCAGATGCAGGCTGAGAAAATTGCCTATCTTGGCGGTGTTGTAGTAAAGGGACGGCGTTTCGTTCATGTTGTTGATCAGCGCCTCTTCGTGACCGTTGTTGAACAGATCCCCAAGCGCCATCCCCCGCGCCGAGTGTGGCTCGTTCAATGCAGCGCCAGCCTCGGATGTAATGTTGGAAAACGTCCCATTCCTCAGGTTGTAATACGCAACTTTGGGCTCGCGGTAGCTTGTCCCCAAACTCTTGCCGTCCACTTCGGGATAGACATGGCCATTCCCAATCAGGATGCCGGCCCAGCCATTGTTGTCGAAGTCATAGAACTGAACACCCCATCCCAGCCAATTCTTGATCCTCCCCAGTCCAGCCGGGTAAGTCACATCGTCAAAATTGTTATCTCCACCATTGAGGTAGAGAGTCGGCGTGTCGTCGCTAAAGTTTGTTTTTACGATGGCCTGATGACCACTATGGGTGTAGTCGGCGGCAGACAATCCCATGCCCGCCTGCATTCCCCCATCCTCGTTGTAAGCCACTCCTGCTTTTTTGCCGATGTCGGTGAACGTTCCATCACGGTTGTTGTGGTATAGGATGTTTGCGGTGGAATCGCAAGCAACATAGATATCGGGCCAGCCATCACCGTCGAAGTCGGCCGTAATTGAGGTCAGGCCGTAACACCCGGAAGTGTTCAGAATGCCGGACTTCTGGGAAACGTCCGCGAAGGTGCCATCGCCATTGTTGTGATATAGGACGTTAGCCGACATCTTGAGTCCGCGCGGACCGCACATCACATTGATCCCTTTCCACTGGCACCACTGCCCCTGACCTGGTCGCGGGACGGAGTCGTAAGTAAAATCCACGTACCGCGAAACAAAAAGATCCGCTTTGCCGTCCCGATCGTAGTCCACAAAGCTGCAACCTGTGCTCCATTCGGCCCTACCTGTTTTCAAGCCTGCTTTCTCGGTTACATCGGTAAACGTACCGTCGCCATTGTTGTGAAACAAAACATTTTGCCCCCAGAAAGTCAGGAAGAGATCCAGGTACCCGTCGTTGTCGTAATCGCCGACACAGCCTCCTTGACCCCACCCCGTACGTGCAACGCCGGCATGCGTAGTGATATCGGAGAACGTGCCGTCATGATTGTTGCGATAAAGATGCCCGGTGGGCGCCTGATTTTTAGGTAATGGCTCCACACTAGAGCCGTTAGGAAGATAAATATCCGGCCAACCGTCATTGTCATAGTCGATTATCAGCGCGCCGGTCCCCGTAGTCTCGATGATGAATTCCTTATGTGTATCTCCGCCCGAAACATTCCGCATGTTTAGTCCGGCTTGGAGGGCAATGTCCTCAAAGTGAACCACCCCGGGTTTGACAGGTTGATTGCCGTGCTTCGCGGATTCAGAGGTCTGAGCAAACGAAAACACAGCCGCCAGGAGAAGCAACAAGACGAACCGGGGCATGAGTCGTGAACCAGGCATAGATCTCTGAAATCTCGCACCAGATTAGCATTGGTCAGGATCGAATATGCTCGATCGTGAGAATGCTTTCGGAGACTAAGCGTGTGCTTGTTTCACCTGTCAGAACACTACTCGCGTACTCTGTCCTTGAATTTGGATTTGCGTCTTGCTATAAGGGCTGTCTTTCGCAAACGTTCACTCAATAAGTTCGAGGATTGCATTCTTCCGATAAAGGCTGACGAAATGTCTGAGTTTCCGAGTCTCGATTACAAACCGAAAATGCCCCGGCGCATGGGCCATGGAATTGGCATCGTGGGCGCTGGAGGAATCGTTAATTACGCTCACTTGCCTGCCTACAAAAAGGCCGGATTCAAAGTTGTGGGAATCACCGACAAGAACCATCAACAAGCCGAGCAGACGGCCAAGCAACACGGCATCCCCAAGGTGTATGCAACTGTCGACGATCTGCTGAGCGATCGCGATGTCGAAATCGCAGACGTAGCCGTGTATCCGGCACAGCAGGTTGCAATCGTTGCCCAGGCCACCGCGGCTGGCAAACATCTTCTTTGTCAGAAGCCTTTTGCGGATGAATATGCCAAGGCGGTGCGCAGTGTGGAACTGGCGAAACAAGCCCAAGTTAAAATTGCTGTGAACCAGCAGATGCGTTGGGACGCGGGTATCCGCTGCGCACGCCTTCTCATCAATGATGGGTGGCTCGGTACTCCCACCTATGCCACCATCCAGGTCCATTGCAAAACCGACTGGAGTTTGTGGCCGTGGATCTACCAGGGCAACCGCCTGGAGGTCATGTTCCACAGCATTCACTACATCGATTCGCTTCGATATCTGTTTGGTGAGCCAGCGATGGTTTTCACCAGCGGCGCACGTGCTCCCGGCGAAACCACCGAAGCGGAAACCAAAACTCTTTCGGTTTGGGAATACCCGTCAGGTCTCCAGGTTCTCATCGACGTTTGCCATACCACTTGGCAAGACGATCCCTATGCCATCTTTCGCTTCGAGGGAACAGAAGGTGTGATCAAAGGCACGATCGGACTGATGTACAACTACCCGAGCGGACGCCCGGACACGCTGAAATTCATGTCCAAGCGAAACCTCGGCTATTGGTTTTCAGCACGCCTTGAGGACATGTGGATTCCCGACGCATTTATCGGCCCGATGGCTTCACTGATGTGCGCAATTGAAGATGGCTCAGAACCAGAGACCAGCGGACGAGACAATCTGCACACCCTGCAAATTGTTTTCGCGGAATATCTCTCGATGGCCGAGAAGCGCGCTGTCCGGCCGGACGAGATCACTGGGTGAAATGAGTGATGGTTCGGTCAGTGCCGAACTGCCGACATTTTCTCCGGCGCGATTCCCTTCATTTCGGAAGAGGAACCGGGAGTCTGCGGCGTTACGTACACTCCATTTTCAACCCGTGCCGGGGCAACAAAATACTGTTGAAGGTGCGGGATGCATTCGAGAAACAATGCATCGTGCCCCATAGCAATGTGATTGAACAGCACAAGATGCTGGTGGATTTGGCCCATATCGCCGACATGCGGAACTACCGGCAAGCCGAACTTACGTGCGACTAGGCTGATGGCGAGGAATTCCGAAATCCCGGCAACCCGTGTGCAATCTACTTGCACAAAATGAACCGCGCCCGCCTTCATGAAGTTCTTGAACATGACGCGATTGGGAACGTGCTCACCCAGTGCGATCGGGATGGGCGCGATTGCCTCGGCCAGACTCCCGTGTGCCTGGATATCGTCCGGGTGGGTTGGCTCCTCGATGAAATACGGTGAAACCGTGCGTAGTGCTTCGCAGGCCTTAAGCGCTGCCGGTAAAGTCCACTGCTGGTTTGCATCGAGCATGATCAATGCGTGGGGACCTGCAAGTTCGCGCAGCACGGAGGCTCGGCGGACGTCGCGTTGCTGGTCTCGCGACCCGACCTTAAGCTTAAAAGCGTGGAATCCCCGGCCCATGGCTTCTCGCACCAATTCCTTCACCTGGTTGTCTTCGTACTGGAACCAACCGACTGACGTGTCGTATCCGGGATAGCCCCGACGCAGAACTTTCTCCCGCTCACCACGGCTTGGGACTTGCTCTTGCAGAATGGCAGCGGCTTCCTCCTGGGTGAGAACGTCCTCCAAATAACTGAGATCCAAAAGATTGACGCATTCCTGCCAGTTGAGATCAAGAAGCAACCGCCAAAGAGGGACTCCCCGCGCTTTGGCCCACAAATCAAAACACGCGTTGGTCAGGGAGGCCAGCGCGAGATGGATCACCCCTTTCTGGGGTCCCAGCCAGCGCAGTTGCGGATGTTGCGCCAGCCGCTGTGTGACCACACCGAAGCCCGCCATCAGTTCTTCAATTTCCTGGCCGACCAGGCTCTTTCCGAGCAATTCAATCGCTTGACAAACCAACTGGTTGCCCTGACCAAGGGTTAGCACAATCCCGGTACCCCAGAGGCCGTCGCTGCTGGCCAGAAGGGTGGTGGCAAAAGCGTACTCGGAACCCGAGTGAACTGCGTCGCTCCCCGCACCATCGTGCAGAGGAAATCGCACATCTCTCGTTTCCAGCGAAATAATGCGATGCTCTTTCATAACTTGGGACAGACGATGAACAGGATCGTCGTTATCGGTTCTCTGGCAACTGACACGAGCATCGAATATAGTGAAGCGCCGTTGGTTTGTGCAATGCTGCTCGTTTTTATGATGTTTCGCTCTTGCATGAGCCGCAGAGCCGAACTCGGTGGAGGCCACGTGAAACGCTATGGTTCATTGATCGGTTTAAGACCGGAAGCATTGGACGAATACAAGAAATACCATGCCGCGGTGTGGCCTGAAATTCTGGCTATGATCCAGAAGTGTAATATTCGCAATTATTCGATTTTTTTGAAGGACGGCTTGCTCTTTAGCTACTTCGAATATCACGGCACAGACTACGCCGCCGATATGGCAAAAATGGCCGCCGATCAGAGAACACAGGAGTGGTGGGCCATCATGATGCCAATGCAGCGTCCGCTTGAAACTCGGGGAAAAGATGAATGGTGGGCCAGTATGGAAGAGGTTTTTCACCTCGATTGATTCCATGTAAGGGAACCCACTGGCTCGCGCTTCCATTGATGAACCGCGCCGGTTCCTGACAGGCTCTCGGCGGCGTCGCGGAGAGCAAGAATGCGCATGCAAATCGTCGACACACACCAGCACTTGTGGGACCCGAGCCTATTTCGATACTCGTGGCTGCAATCGGTTCCCAGCCTGAATCGCCCCTTCCGCATGCCCGATTACCTCGAAGCCACTCAGGGACAGAACGTGGTGAAGTCGGTGCATCTTGAAGCGGACGTTGATAAAGAGTTCATGCTGGATGAAACTCGTCATCTGTTAGCGCTCGCCGACCGACCGGATAATCCGCTGGCCGGCATCGTGGCTTGTGCTCGCCCCGAGTACGAAGATTTCAGAACTCACGTCGACAAAATAGCGGGCCATCCCAAAGTAAAAGGAATCCGACGGGTGCTGCATACTCAACCGGATGAGGTAGGACAGACCAGAACTTTCGCCCGGAACATCGCCAGCCTGAAGGACTATGGGCTTTCTTTTGATCTTTGCGTGCTGGCCCGCCAACTTCCTATCGCCATTCAGCTGGCATCCCTGTGCCCGCAGGTGACGTTCATTCTCGATCATTGTGGGGTCCCGCAAGTAAAAGAAGGAATTCTTGATCCCTGGCGCTCGCACATGGGGGAGATAGCGAAACTTCCGAACGTGTACTGTAAGATTTCCGGACTGGTAGCCTACGCGGATCCGAAACGATGGACCGAAGGCGACCTTCGGCCTTATGTTGAACACGTAATTTCGTGTTTTGGCTGGGATCGCGTGCTCTTTGGAAGCGACTGGCCGGTCTGCACTCTTTCAGCGAGTTATAAACAGTGGGTGGAGGCTTTGCTTTCAATGACGCGGAACGCCGACCTTGCCGATCAGAGAAAGCTCTTCCACGACAACGCGATTCGCGTGTACCGGCTCGAGTGAATGCCGTGCGGGAGCTTAGCTACAATCCAAATTCCTTCTGAATGGCTTCCGTATGCTGTCCAACTTTCGGTGCCAGTTGTTGGCTTTTGATAACGGTGCGATCCAGGCGAACAGGACAACGGGTCGTGAGCACCTCGATGCCATGCCAGTCAGTGAGCGTCTGCACCATGTCGATTTCGCGGAATGCATCGCTGGAAAAAAGCTTGGGCCAGTCCAGAACTTCGGCACACCAGATATCGGCCGCATCCAATATTTCCAGCCAGTGCTCGGTTGGATGATCTTTGAGGCGGGCCGCGATGGCTCGTTTGATTTCATCACGTCGGCGAAAGGTTTGTCCTGAATCCGACATTTCCTTGAGTATCGGCAAATCCAACAGGGTGCCGAGAGTTGGCAGGTACATCATCGCCAAAGCCAAATAACCGTTCGCCGTGTCATAGACTCCGTAGGGCGCGGCCAGATAGGCGTGCGCGTTCCGGTAGGCGCTGCGCCGTGGGGGGCGGCGTCCGTCATTCATGTGCGTAGTTAACACCTCAAATTGAAAATCCAACAATGCTTCGATCAGACTGGTTTCCACCAGGCCCCCGCGGTTTGTAATGCCCCGTCGCACCAGACAGGCAAGAATTCCTTCGCACAGATTGTGCCCCGCCAACATATCCGCAATCGCCAACCCCATCGGAGTCGGCGGGTCGCCCTCGTCGCCGCTCAGCCACATGATCCCGGAGCGCGCCTGGGCGAGTAAGTCTTGCCCCGGGCGGTCGCGCCACTGTTTGGCGTTTCCGTAGCCCGTAACTGCACCGTAGACCAGACGGGGATTAACCTGTGTCACATGTTCGTAATCCAGTTTTAGTCTTTCTATGACTCCAGGCCGAAAGTTCTGCACCATAACGTCAGCCTGGCTGATCAAACCGCGCAATCGGCTCAGATCACCTGCATCTTTCAGATCTGCGGCATAACTCTCCTTGTTACGATTGATGGCGTGGAACAAGGTGTTTTCACCATGCACATCGGTATCGCTAAGATAGAGCGACCGGCAAAGATCCCCTACGCCCGACCGTTCAATTTTGATGACCCGCGCACCAAAGTCAGCCAGACGAAGCGTAGCCAGCGATCCCGACAGAAATTGACTGAAGTCCAGCACCAACAGTCCTTTGAGGGGCTTTTGCAAGTCGTCATTGTTTATCGGCGAAGAAGTGGCCATAAAGGACTCCGGATACTTAATTAGCCGGGACAGCCATATTGTACATATAAAATTATATTTTCATTAGAGAAAATACTGTAGTAGCCTAAATCCATGCCTGCGCGGCAAACTGTTCAGCACCTGAAACGCAGACGCGGCCACGCGATCCGATATACCGCGCCGGCGTTGGAGAAAGGGCTGGATATATTAGAACTGCTGGCCGGGGATCCCGTGGCACTCACTCGCAGCGAAATCGCACATCGCCTCCGTCGCACCATCGGAGAAGTTTTCCGAATGCTGGTGTGCCTGGACGAACGCGGCTACATCTGCCAGGTGGACGCGGACGAACGCTACCAACTTACGCTCAAATTTTTTGAACTGGCTCATCAGCACCATCCTTTGCAGCGTTTAGTGGCCGCGGCCATGCCGCTCATGCGACAAGTAGCCGAAACGACCGGGCAATCCTGCCATCTGGCTATGCTCAGCCACAGCGAGGTCACCGTGGTAGCGCAAGTGGATTCCCCCGGCAAGATGGGATTTGCGGTCCGCCTGGGAGCGAATATCGATTTGCTTGACACCGCTTCCGGACACGTCATCCTTGCCTTCCAGAAAAGAGAAGTGCAGATCAGAATTCTAAGAGCATGGCAGCTTCGCTCGGGCAAACGTCCCCCCCGGAATCTGTACCGTCATTTAGAGACGATTCGCCATCGAGGGCATGAGGAGTTGGCCAGCTATCAGGTGCGTGGAGTCGTGAACATAAGCTTTCCGGTATTGAACCAGCAAGGTGAGGCCGTGGGGGCAATGGCGGTGCCCTATTTACAGCAGATTGGCATGCAGATAGGGCTATCGCAAATCAGGCAGGAATTATTGAAAGCGAGCGACACACTCTCTCTCGCCATTGGCGGCAAGCGAGCAAAGCTATTATCCGCGTAGCCCCGTATGACACAAACTCAATATTTCGAGGATTACATCGTTGGCACTCTGAGAGTTACATCCGGGCGAACCATTACCGAAGCCGATGTGGTAATCCATGCCGGTCATACCGGCGACTATTTTCCTCATCATGTAGACGCAGAATTTGCGCGCCTAACACAATTTGGCCAACGCATCGCCCACGGCACCATGACATTCGCAATTGGCATCGGCCTTACGGCCAACGACATCAATCCCGTTGCCTTTACCTACGGATATGACAGGCTGCGATTTCCCAAACCCGTCTTCATCGGTGACACTTTGCGTACCCGGATCACCATCAAGCATAAGGAAAACGATGTTAAGCGAAAGAGCTGGGGCCGAGTTATCGAGGTTTGCGAGGTTTTGAACCAGCGCGACGAGGTAGTGCTGTACTGCGAGCACATCTTGATGGTCGAACACAAACCATCTTAGGCGGCGCGCTAAATGGAATTTTGAGAGGCCAGAGTGGAAACAGTTCTCACCGGACTGACCTGGGACCATCCTCGCGGTTACGCTCCGCTGATCGGGGGAGCCGCGGAGTACGAGAAACTCAACCCCGGCCTTAAAATTCGCTGGGACCGGCGCACACTGCGTGAGTTCGGCGAAGCTCCGATCGAGCAGTACATCGAACGATACGATCTTCTTATCGTAGACCATCCTTTTGTCGGATATGCCTCTGTTCACGGAGCGCTGCTGAATTTAGCGCCGTTCCTTAGCGAACCAGAAAAACTCCAAATGGCCGCCGATTCGGTTGGACCCTCGTGGGAGTCTTACTGGTACAGTGACGGCCTCTGGGCATTACCTATCGATGCGGCAACCCAGGTTGCGTCGTATCGTCCCGATTTGCTGCAGCAGTTTTCCTCCGCGGTCCCTCGCACGTTCTCCGATGTTCTGACCGTGGCGCACCGGGCACGTGACTTCGGCAAGTTCGTCGTCGTGCCCGCCTGTCCCACGGATGCCATCAGTCTGTTTTTTACCCTTAGCGCAAACCTCGGACATCCCATTGCCGAAGCTTCGGATATTTTCATCGACGACACGGTCGGTAAAGACATTTTAGACCGGCTCCATCTGCTAATTTCTGCTGCTCACCCTAATTCCGTAGAGTGGAATCCGATCCAGGTCTACGATTTTATGATCTCCACTTCGGACGCGATTTACTGCCCCTACGGTTTTGGTTACTCCAACTACTCACGCGCTGATAGGCCTGTGCGCTTGAAGTTCGCGGATGCTCCCGCTGCCGGCCCACGCGGATGTGCCGGAACCATGTTAGGGGGAACGGGCGTTGCGATCAGCGGGAAGAGCACCCAGCCGCAGAAGGCGGTCGAATACGCAAAGTGGCTTGTGAGCCGACAACACCAGCGCGGAACATATTTTTGCGAAGGCGGTCAGCCCGCGAGCCTGAGTGCATGGTTGGATCCCGCAATAGACTCTGCGGCTAGCGGATTTTTTTCGGGAACACTGCAAACCCTGCAAACAGCATACCTGCGACCTCGTTTCGATGGATTTGTGCGGTTTTTTGAATCCGCAGGAATAGAAATCAACAAGTGCCTGAGAGGCTTGGTAGGCGACGCAGACCTGATTGCGTGGCTTAACGCGCGCTACGCGACGCAGCGCGCAAGATTAGAAACCGCTGACTGAGAGGGGCTTATGAAAAATCCGAATCCCGACGCCGCCACACACAAAGAGATTCCTGTATGGAACGCCGAAACTTGGCTATTTGAGGACTTCGAAGTTGGAAAGCGCGCACGCTCTATCCGCCGCACCATCTCCGAGGGCGAAAGCATGGCATTCAATGCTCTGGTTCTTGACATGCACCCTTATGTGGCCGATGACGTCTTCGCCAAGGAGGAGGGCGCGTTCGGCCGACGACTCATAGCCGGCGCCATGGTATTCAGTTTGGGCCTGGGTTTGATGGCGCACAATAATATCCATACTTTCAGCTACGGCTACGACAAAGTGCGCTTTATTAAACCTGTTTTTATCGGAGATACCATTTACACCATCCGCACCCAGCTGGAAAAGTGGCCGAAGTATCCAAAATTGGGGATGGTGCGGGTTTCGTATGAGGTCTTTAAGGTTCCGGGAGAGTTGGTGCTATATTGCGAGCACTTGCAAACCGTAAAGTATCGAAACGCCACATCAGGGGAAGTGCAATTGGCATAGAGATTCGATCAAATACGCAATTTATCACCATCAAGTCGAAGGTAAGTGGAACAATCGAAAAACTCACTGCGCCGGCAGCGAATGGTGGCGGTCAGGATCTCGGGCGAGACCATGGCCGTCGTCGCAGCGTCGGGCGGTACTGCCGCAGGTCTTCTGATCGCGGAGAGCACCAAAAAAAAGAAATGCGTAAGCGCTTTGAACAACAAGAAGTGCAAATGCAAGAAAGACAATCAGGGGAATAAGGATTGCGAGGAAGATTGGCAAAATCCCTAATCGTCGCATTACAATTATCTGACGCGGGCTTACGGCGAACAACGGGCCGAATACCACCTAACCTTTCCGGCAGGACTCTGAGCGCGCCCCATGGACGACAGCCATCATCGCGACGTCATCCGCGCGATTCGCGACAGCTACGACCACATCGCAGACGAGTATGCACTCCGAATTTCCAATGAGCTTCAGCATAAGCCGCTGGATTGTGCTCTGCTTGATGACTTTTATGCCGATGTTGGTACGGGCGAGCTGTGTGACATGGGCTGCGGACCAGGTCATGTCGCACGTTACCTGCATCGCAAGGGAGCAACCGTCTTTGGACTGGATCTTTCCCCGGCCATGTTGGAGCAGGCTCGTTTACTGAACCCTGGCATATCTTTCCGGGAAGGAAATCTGCTGCACTTGGATCTGCCCGACCAATCGCTTGCAGGAATCACGGCTTTCTATGCGATCGTTAATCTTCCTGCCGAATGTCTTTCGCAGGTATTTCAGGAAATGTGGAGAGTCTTGCGGAATCGCGGGTTACTTTTGCTCGCGTTTCACGTCGGCGAGGACATCATTCACGAGAATGAGTTGTGGGGCCGGCCGATCTCCATGGATTTCTTTCTTTTTCCATTATCGAGTATCCGACGCTATATAGAAGCTGCGGGTCTGGTGATAGAAAAGATCGTGGAGCGCGAGCCGTATGCTCCGGAGGTGGAGTATCAGAGCCGGAGGGCGTATATTTTTGCGCGGAGACCAGGCTCTGTATAACCGCAAATTGCACTCTGCCTTGGTTGAATCAGTTCCGGTCGATACACTCAGGTTGACCAATAGGTCTTTGCATCAGAACAGACATCCCTATTCTCAGTGTGGAAAAATGGTTACGCTGCTGTCATCCGGAGGCTCGCGCTGAGGCTACTTTTCGAGCCTTGTCGGCTTGTTGTCTGACAGCAGCAGAGTCTCCGGCAGCCTCTCGCGGGTCGGCCAACAGTTTGCGAATCTTGCGTCCGAGGTCGGCAGGAGTGAAGGGCTTCTGTATGAATGACACGCCCGGAGTCAACATGTCCGCCCGGATAAACTCGCCGCTGTATCCGGTCATGTAAAGTATTTTCGTTTGGGGTCGAAGTGAACGGACTTGCTTTGCCAGTGCCGGGCCGTTCATTCCCGGCATAATCACATCCGTCAAGAGGAGGTCGACGGAACCCTCTCTACTGACTATACGTAAAGCTTCCCGGCCATCGGGGGCAGACAACACCTTACAGCCTGAGGCGCTCAAAGCCTCGCAAATCAAGCGACGAAGCGGTTCCGCGTCCTCAACGACCAGTACGGTCTCTCCCGAAAAGACAGGCTTCGCCGCACCAGGTGCAGATTCACAATCTGCGTCCGCCTGCTCCGCAGCGGGAAGATAGATCTTGAAAGACGAGCCGTGACCCAACTTGCTCTGCACTTCGATGCTGCCGTTGCTCTGCTTCACAATTGCGTAGACCGTTGCCAGGCCCAGTCCCGTGCCTTTGCCCACCGCTTTCGTGGTGAAAAACGGTTCGAAGATGCGCGCCTGCGTTTCTTGGTCCATTCCTATACCGGTGTCAGCCACCTCCAATAAGACGAAGTGATCACTTGGTAGAGCCGCTTCAGGAGGAGCATCCTTTTTCAGGCGCACATTTTTCGTTTGGATGCGCAGCTTTCCACCGTTTGGCATCGCGTCGCGCGCGTTGACGACCAGATTCAGAACTAGCTGCTCGATCTGCCCGGAATCTGCTTTCACCCGAACCAGGTAGGGGTCCAGCATAACGGTGAATTCGATGTTTTCTCTGATGAGGCGTTGGAGCATCTTCTCTATGCCGCCGACGGTCTGGTTAAGGTCCAAGACGGTCTGCTGAACGACTTGCTGTCGGCTAAACATCAGGAGTTGACGAATGAGGGAAGCCGCGCTGTTCGCAGCTTGCTTGATCTGTTCGACCTTTCGGCGATCAAGGTCAGAAGCGGGGCTTTCCAATAACAAATCACTGTAACCAGTAATCACTGCGAGCAAATTGTTGAAATCGTGCGCTATCCCGCCAGCGAGGCGACCGATAGCCTCCATTTTTTGGGATTGCAGCAAAATTTCCTCGGATCGAGCGGGAGCGTCGTGAGCGGGCCCCTTTTCGATGCCCAGGAGCGACAGTATGCCAGCCCACGTTAGGGTGCGACGCAGCCGGTTTGAATTCTTAGCCATCCCGATTCCGTCCTCAGAGACCCCCCAGCGCGCGAAGACTTCGAGCCAAGAGGAGTTCCTAACGGAATAGTGTCCCAAGGTTCCAGCAAAGAGGAAAGAGTACGTTTGAGATACCGTGAAGAGTACGACCGTAACTAGCCGCTGCTGGTCGGTTGGTTCGCGCAACTCGCGAATACTCGCGCCAAGTCGTTAAGATGATACGAGTACCAGGTTCAGCGGTGTATTAGTTCCGGCATCCGCACGAAAGTGCCACTCTTCGTTAGCGTTAACCTCGACGGAGACCTCTTCCCGCCGTAACTCGATCCTGTAGCGATTCTAAAACCATCTGAAGGCTGTTGCTGGCCTCGTCGTCGAGGGCTATGAACCGAAACGGTTGCAGACATCCTGAGCTCGTCTTCACTTTTGGCTCGAGGATCTCCGCCATACTCTGAACAACACCACTGTTCGTTGGAAACGCGATCTCCACGAACTCGCCCTTGTCAAGCGGCGCCGCCAGGACTAGCAACCCTCCTGTAGCAGAGAGCTCGTGCAATTTGCCTCGAACCGAGGTTGTACCCGCCAGACGAATCGTTACGGGAACGGCGTCATCAAGCTTTAAACGAGGAGCAGGTTGAGCAGGATTTGGTTGGGGAAAGTATGTCATGGCTGCTGACTATGACAGCCGGGCCCTGCCCGCACGAGATTACTCGAGGGCGTTAACTGAACGCTTACCGGCCCATGAACGAATGTGGACGCCACACAATATGCTGGACTTATGTGATGCCACGGTCGGTGACCGTTCGTTGGTAATCACGGCAAGTTACGAGCGTGAACCAAAGACTCAGACCAAACCGCAGGGTGGTCTCATACATCTTTTTTGAGGAATGTAGTCACTTTCACGCTGTACCAACCACCCTAAGCACAAGGGGAGCGCCGATTTGTGCAAGGCGCGGACGAGGCGGCTAGGTTTCTGCTTTCCATTCGCGGGCGGCCCCGCTGCTTCGAGCCAGCTCCATACTGCACCACCGAGAAGATTGCACATTGCCTTTACCGCTGTTTTTCATTTCCTTCTGGCAGACGAAACCCTCGTTCAAAGCAGCTTCGATGTGGCTTCCACAAAACGCAAGGCTCTCTTCCACAAAGTGTGGACATCCCCGCTCATTACACAATTGCGGGGGAGCTTCGCGCCGTGATACAAGATGCCGCCTGCAATCAATTTTAAGGTCGTGTCAAGTGGAAATGGAACCTGAAGTCATAGTCTCCTTCGTTTGGAGAGCTATGTTTGGTGAAATACAAGAGTCGCCCAATGGCTGCGCCCGGAATCACGTTCCCAATCGGATCGTAACCCGCCGGAATGGGATCGATGTACCAGTCTTTGCAGCCGTCGGACGCCACGGCGTTACAAGTAACCTGTGCATATGTAGTCCCCGGTTCCCAATTGGGCCCCATGTAAATCCGGTATTCGGCTCCGTTGCTGTCAAAGAAGTGGACGATCAGTGGGCACTGGAACTTCTGGTTGGCGGACATCGTGATCATGTCAAGGAAGATCTGTGTGCACTTGTCCTCGATGTGCGCCCTTACATTCTGGATAGTGAACGGGGGATTGGGTGTTGCCGTTCCGCCATTGGCCACCTGAATAGGATTGGCAAAGCTAAGGTTGACCAAGCGAGTAGTCGAGCTCAGTGCGTCGAACTGCCAGTCGCCCCATACGATGCCATTGTATCCATTGGTTGTCAGGAAGCTGGTAACACTCCCGACGCCGTTGAGATAAGAACCCAATCCGTCACTCTGAATGTCAGCCATAACCCCAGAGGCATCCGCATTGGCAAATGTGGCAGTGATCGACAGATTGCTGACCTTCGGTGAGGCCTTCGCAACCAAAGTGGCTGTAAGTAAGATCAGCAACAAGCTTCGTATTTTCATGGTAGCCTCTCCAGTCCGAACTGCTGCAGAATCTACTTGGGCCTTCCAGGTTCTGGGTTCGCCAGAAACCCGTGAGTTGATCCATCGGGTGCAAAATATTTACCCACAATCTGACCGGACGAGTTGAT
Source organism: Terriglobia bacterium (assembly GCA_963786325.1). Classification (GTDB taxonomy): domain Bacteria; phylum Acidobacteriota; class Terriglobia; order Terriglobales; family Acidobacteriaceae; genus JAIQFF01. Next base: position 510,610 of record CAWAYW010000025.1, on the reverse strand, counting down.
GCCATACGCTGAGGTTGACGTCGCTCCTGGGTAATCGAAGCTGGTGAGGGTCGCCCCGACCTTGAGGAATGCATGGCATACATCGTCGCACGAAACTCCAGCGACTTGCCCATAAGCATTGATCCCATCTCCTTGTGTCAAAACGGTTCCGGGAACCGAAGCATCGTAGCTAAAGCATGGCGCCGTTTTCGGGCACACGAAGCCGTGCTCGATATTTCCATTTAGGTCGGGAACCCAGACGCCAGATAAATCACCACGTGAGTTGACCCCAAATAGGCCGGCACCCGGGAGGGCACCCGTGGCACCGGGAAAGTTAATTTGCGTGTCTATGAACGCGCCATCCTTCCAAGTAAAACCCAAATTTACTAAGCCGTTGCCGTATGCATCGAGAAGATCCCAGTATCCGGCGACTAAGCCGGAGTCATTAATACCTAAAGCGAAGGTATCGGTGGCGTCGGGGACGTCCAGTATGGTTACTACTCCATCTCTGACCAAAAACCCGTGAACGAATCCGTTGTCGTCGATCATTTGGCCAGTTATGTCCCCATAATCGTTGATGCTCGTTGCTTCGCTGTAATCGATGCCGAGGATGCTGTCAGGCGCAATCGGGATATATTGGCCCTTCTTGATCAGCAAGGCATGGCGCGGAGGATTGACCCTGTAGGCACCAACAATGTCGCCATTGTTATTGATTCCACGGCCTGTGGTTAAGTCTCCCCCGGGAAAATCTAGCGACTTGAATGTGAACTGAGCATAAGCGGAAGCAGCGAGGACGAGCAGGGTGAGTGCAAGCAGTGTCAATCGTTTCATGTGACCTCCAGAAGTCTCCTTGCCTGACCAGAAGCGATTGTGCGTAACATTGCATTTCCCTACTTCGCCCAGTCAAGTTAAGGTCAGATTAAGGTTAGGATTAAGGTCTAAGCTACTGACATCAAAGGATGTTACTAACTTGCCAAGAATTGCCACCTCTAGATAGGCATCTCGATTTGGGGTATCCTCTTGCGCTGTGAGCACGGGTAAACGAATAGATCGTGCGGTTCTCCTCTACCGCTTCGACGCGTATGAGGTTGATACCACGCGAAACGAGCTGCGAAAGTCTGGCGCTCGCATCAGGATGGAGCCCAAGCCGTGGCGACTGCTGGTTGCTTTATTGGAGCGTGCCGGAAACGTGGTCACGCGCAGCGACTTGCAGCAGGTGTTGTGGGGTGCGGACCTGTTCGTTGAGTTCGATACGGGACTCAATGTTGCGGTCGCCAAGGTCCGTGGCGCCCTAAGCGACTTGCCGGAGAAACCCAGGTATATCGAAACCGTGCCCGGCCAGGGCTATCGCTTTGCTGCTGACGTTGAGCGGGTGTTCGGTACGTCTACGGCATCAGAGTCAACCGAAGCCCTCCGTGAAGCCCAGCAGCCCGCTCCGCCGTCCACGCGGTTAACGGAGGATTTTCCGTTTCGAGCTGACCCCGTGCGTCAAAATTTCATCTCCGCCGGTATCAGGCGTCCCTGGTTGCGAAAAAGAGGTGGCGCGTTTGTAGTTGCGGTTGCGTTCACGATCTGTCTGGTTCTGCTTGCGGTTACGGTCACAAAACTGAGTTTGCGTAGGCCAGGAGCCCAAGGCTGGATACATTACGAAAAGATGAGGCTGGTGGTGCTTCCGTTCGAGACCTTGAGTGGGGACCCTGGCCAGGAATATCTGAGTGACGGTATAACGGAGGAATTAAGCGAGAAACTTGGGAATCAAGACCCATCTCAGTTGGGCGTAATCGGACGAACGTCAGCGATGACTTACAAGGACTCTCATCGGACCATCCGGGAAATCGGAAAAGAACTCGGGGTTGATTATGTTTTAGAAGGCAGTGTCCGTCGTAACGATAACAAAGTTCGAGTTACAGCGCAGCTGGTTCAAGTGTCGGACGAGGCACATGTCTGGGCCGCGAGCTACGATGAGAACTTGGGTGACCTCCTCAAGCTGGAAAGAGAGTTGGCCACCGAGATTGCACGACAGGTGGGCGTCTCAATTGCAATCGGCCAGGTCAAGAAGCCGGTGCAACTTCATGACCCTACGCCGGAGGCCCATGAAGCTTACTTGCTAGGACGTTACCACTGGTACAAGCGAACTACGGAGGGATGGAAAACTGCCGAGGAATACTTTCGCCTTGCTATCCAAAAAGACCCTAATTATGCGGTAGCCTACGCCGCCCTTGCCGAGTGCCGTATTCCTAGAGACAAGGCACAAGCGGCCGCCTTGAAAGCGATTGCCCTAGACCCGAATTCGGGTGAGGCTTATACAGCCCTGGGTTGGGTCGAGATGTACCGGTATCTTGATCGGGCAGCAGCCGCACCTTCCTTCCGGCAGGCAATCGAGTTAGCCCCTAATTACGCGCAAGCACATTACTCTTACGCCGAGAGCCTTCATCCTTACGATTCCATCAACGAGGTAAAGGAGGCAATCTCGCTTGATCCGCTTTCGCCGCTTTTTCATAGTGGTCTTGCTGAAATGCTATTGGCAACAGGGCAATTCGACGATGCCATTAAGCAATTGAAGACTGTTTTCGAGTTGGATCCCAAGTTCGCTGTTGCACACGGAACCTTGGGCGAGATCTATACGCAGGAGGGCAAGTATAAGGAAGCAATTCAAGAGTTTCAGATCGAACAGAAATTGGGAGGAAATTATGAACTGGGACGGATTGGCTATGCATACGCTCACTTGGGAAATAAGAAAGAGACATTGAGGATACTGTCTCAACTAGAAGCGCAAGAAGATGAGACAAGCGGCGTTTCCTTCGACCTGGCAGTGGTAGAACTTGGGCTAGGTAACAAAGAAAAAGCCATCGCTTGGCTGCAGAAGCTCAGTGAGGAACGTAACGACGACAGTTTGCTTTGGCTTCCTACTGACCATGTACTCGACCCCCTGCGTATAGACCCAAGATTTCAGGATATTGTCCGCAGAACGGGATTTCCGCAATAGGGTCGCGACCCAATTTCGCCTCGGGCGCATCCGAACTCGACGTCGACCTCTATCGACCGCCCATCGCGAGTCCAACGTTGCAAAAACCTTAACATCGAACCGGCGCCGCTCCGAAAATCACTTCAATGATGGGATCGACGTTGATGAGCTTCGTTGTCTTGCCAGACTCCGGGCGACCTAAGAATGGGAGCTACGAATTAGCTGTCGTCGCTCTCCTCGACACACTCAGGAGGAGTACAGAATGACAGGTCCACCCTTTCGTGTCTGAGCAAGACAGCTCCCAAGGGACGTATCGAGTTTTTCACCAGGCGGAAGGATTGAATCGCAGAAGTTTCAGTTCGCCCCAAGCCATTCCAATGAAGACATCGGGTTATGGCCTCAAGACCGACGGAGATCAAATTCCCGGCCACATTTGAAGCAGCCCCGGCAAGTTCGCCTCCTAATCGTGAACTCACCGCTCATCTCGCTGTAACGGTACCGAAGGACGAACCGGAAATTCCGCGACAACGATTTCATACGTCCTGTGCTCGCCGGCGCTCACAGCTTCCATTGGCATCCAGCCATTCCAGCATTGAACGCACGCTGGCGCGAGCCAGGGCGATCGAGCAATCCGCCGCCCCGTAGTAGACGTTGATGGTGTCGCCATCTGGATCACTTGTGTAGCCGCACGGAAAGACGACATCGTTGACGTCGCCGTTACGTTCGTAGTCTGCCTCCGGCCCAAAGATCCATGAATCACCCCGGAGCAGGCATTTTTCCGGATTTTCCAGATCGAACAGGGCCAAGCCCAATCGATACAAACAGCCCGACGGAGTGTGCCGCACACCATGGTAGAGCACCAGCCAGCCTCTGGAAGTCTCGATCGGCGGCGGGGAAAGACCGATTTTGTTCGCATCCCACCAGGCTCCGCGGCGTGCTTCCAACATCAGCCTGTGCCTGCCCCAGTGACGGAGGTCGGGAGAATAGGAAATCCACATGTGCGCTCCCAGCGGCGTCATGGGACGGTGAATCAGCGCCCAGTAACCATTGATTCTTCGCGGCAGCAACGCCGTATCTTTGTCATCCGGGGACATGATGACGCCATAGCGCTCGAAACTTCGAAAGTCTTTAGTCAGAGCCAAAGATACTCCGGGGCCACCCCGCGAATAAGATGTGTAAGTCACAACGTATTGCTGCAGTTCGGGCACGAAGGTGATTCGCGGATCTTCAATGCCCCAGATTTCTTCGGGATATTCTTTCGGGCTGGGCATCAGGGTCGGCTCGCTATCAATTTGCCATCCATCCACGCCGTTGGCCGACCGCGCAGCACAAAGATGCGACAATCCCCGCCGGTCTTCGATGCGACACAGCAGCAACGTGGTTCCATCCTGCAGCATCGTAGCGCCGGCATTAAAGACGCTGTTGATGGAGTACGGCCAAGCCTTACGCGTAAGAATAGGGTTAGAAGGATGGCGCAGAAGCAGTTGCGGATAGTGCGTGCTTTCGACGTTTACGAGTGTTGTTTCGGGAGCAGTCATGATGGGTCTTCCGTTTTCTCAGGTTGTTGAAGGGAACGCATTTCCAAAAGCGCCATCAGGAAAGACAGCGTGGATTCCGCACCTTGATTCTGATTGGCGCGCTCGGGATGCAAGCCGTCGCGGCACCCACCGCTCTCAGAATCGTACAGCGCAAGCTGAAGATCGTTGTCGCCCAGGAACCAGTTAAAGGCGGACCAGGCTTCGGTCCGCCACCGATTGTCCCCGGTCACGCGGTAGGCTTCTAAACACGCAGACACGGCGCCAGCAGCTTCAATGGGCTGTTGGTCGAATCGAGCCTGCTCGCCGCCTCGGCGATAGAACCCCTGCGAGCCGACCGGTACAAAGTGGCCATTGGCCTGGCAACGCTGCAGGCCCATGAGCCAATCGAGCGAATTGAGTCCGGCGGAAAGCATACGTTCATTACTGCAGGCCGATCCGACAAGTAACATGGCCTGTGGCAGCCTCGCGTTGCCGTACGCCAGCACATCCTCGAACCAGTTCCAATCTTGTCGCCGGATCGACTCATACATATCGAGCAGTCTTTGAGCCAGTGCAAGCCGCACTCGCTGGGCATCCCGGTCCCCCGGGTATGCAAGCAGATACTCCTGCATTCCGAGTAAGGAGTAAGCGCAGGCGCGAGGACTGTGGAAGTCGACAACTGCTGACACGGAGAGTTCGAACAAACGCCCGGTCGCACCCCGCAGTCCCTGATTCGAGGAACGAGCTAGGAGAGTTCCGAGGGCCCACAACGCACGACCGTGAGAGTCCTCCGAGCCTTGTTCCTCGTTCCAACGGCGGTTATAGCCGAGGAAGTTTCGGAATCTCTTTTTCTCCGGATTAAAGGCGTGCTCGAGGAATGCCAGATACCGGAACGGCCAATCCGGATTGCCTGATTCGGTGTTTCCCGCTTGGCGTAGTAGCACGGCAAATATGAGGGCGCGCGCGTTGTCGTCGGTGGTATACCCTTCGGCGCGATTGGGGATAGTGAAGATCGCGTGCTGTAACATTCCCGTGTCATCAGTCAGCGCATTCACGTGATCGAGCTTTAATTCGGGAAGGTGGTTCAGCGATTTGATGGTGATTCCAGCCGAAAACTGAACCCGCGGAGTTTCCAGGCGGTCGCTGCGCACCCGGGCAAAACTTTCCATATAACCCTGCGCGACTTTTTTCCAAACCATCGCACGCGCGAACAGGTAAGCGCGCTTTCGCATGGCATGGCGCAGGGCTGGCGTCGTGAGAAGTTCGATCGTCTTTTCTGCGATCGCCTCGGGATTTTGAAACGGCACCAGAGCGCCGCGGCGATCGTCGAGCAGTTCAATCGCGTGCCAATAGGGGGTTGAGATGATTGCCTTGCCCGCCCCCAGCGCGTAGGCCAGCGTCCCGGAGACAACCTGCGCCTCGTAGCGGTAAGGAGTGATGTAAATGTCGGCAGCGCCGATGAATTCTGCCATTTCCTCGGGGCTGACAAAGCGGTCATGGAAGATCACCTGCGACTCCACTCCCATTTCCCTGGCCAGCGCCTGCAAACTGGCTCGATACCTGTCTCCGTCGCGACGAAGGACATGAGGATGGGTCGCACCCGCGACGAGGTAGACGACATTTTCGTGTTTCGACAAGATCTTCGGCAGTGCCTGAATTACGTTTTCAATGCCCTTGTTCGACGAGAGTAGGCCGAATGTCAGCAACACCGCCTTGCCTTCGACACCGAAGCGGTCCTTGTAGAAATTGGGATCGAGAAACGGCAGGTCCGGAACCCCGTGCGGAACCATATCGATCTTGCTACCGGGCACTTTGTAGATTTCCTGCAAGAACTGTGACGAGAGCTGGCTCATGACGATGAGGCGATCGGAAAGCTTCGCAATCTCTTCCATAACCGTGAGTTGGTCTGGATCGGGCTCGCGCAGAACGGTGTGCAGTGTGGTCACCACCGGCATCTTCAAGGCGCGCAGCAAATACAAGATATGACTTCCCGCGGCACCGCCGAAGATTCCGTACTCATGTTGCAGGCACAGCATGTCGATATTGTTGAAGTTCAGGAACTCAGCGGCTTCCTGATACGAATTAACGTCGTCCTGAGCCAGCGACCATCTCACCCGTGCGGGATAGTCGTACCCTTGTTCCGTGTCATTGACTGGTAAGGCGAGCAATCGGGCGGTCCCAAACTCCCCGGAGATAGCCTCGCACAAGTCGGTGGTAAAGGTGGCGATCCCACAGTGTCGCGGAAGGTAATTCCCGATCACCGCGACTCGACTCGGCAGGGATGGCTTCCTTTGCGGTCTTAGTCGAGCCTCTGACACACCATCTCGCACCACGCTGCGCGATGGAACGACTTTCAACTTCTTTCCGGGAAACACGTAGGTCGGCAACGACATTTGTCCTTAGCGTGTTCAGAGCAGGTATTGAACGAGGCTACTCTTTAGAATGGCCACAGGCGGCCGCGGCTCTGGCTGGAAATATGCCTCTGTTGTCAGTATTCGACAAAAGCAGGTTTCAGACTGGTCAAAATTGACCACGGGCCGTGGTCACAATTGACCATCTTGTGGCAGCATAAGAATGCATTCTATCGACATGAGAACGAAGCAGGAAGTAGCACTCGCGGTCCGTTGCCCCACTTGTGGCGCCAAGGCTGGCGAGAAGTGTGAACTGAGTACTGGTCTGCCCCGCACTGAGCCGCATCGAGATCGGCGCCTGAGGGCCGCTGAGAAATAATGAGACTGTGTGGGAGTTAGACCTTCCCGGATAAGCCATATCCTCGACTGACAATACTGTGCAAAATAGCTCACTTTTGGGATCGCGTTCTAAATGAACGTCTTCATATTTCTCTGAGCTATACTATTGCGATGAAGCGGGTTGTTCCAATCAAGGAGCGTGAGTTCGATCCCAAGATTTTCTTGGCAACCATTGGTAATGGCAGAAAGATGATGGTTGTGCCGCAAAAAGGAATGGTCTTCGCCCAAGGGGATGCTGCGGACGCCGTGTTCTATATCCAAAAGGGAAAAGTAAAACTCACCGTGATATCTGCGGCCGGCAAGGAAGCGACCATCGGTATCGTGAGCGAAGGAAACTTTTTCGGGGAAGGCTCACTGGCAGGTCAAGTTGTTCGCATGGGTGCCGCGGAAGCAATGACGGACTGCGAGCTTCTGCGGGTGGACAAGAAGGCGATGATGATCGCACTTCACCGCGAACATGCGTTTTCCGACTTGTTCGTGGCGTATTTGCTGGCGCGCAATATCCGTTACGAGGAAGACTTGGTCGACCAGCTGTTTAACTCCAGTGAAAAACGACTGGCTCGGGCTCTTCTGTTGCTCGCGCACTTCGGCAAGGAGGGTATTCCGGAAACCGTGGTCCCTAAGATTAGTCAGGAGACCCTGGCCGAAATGATTGGAACTACTCGTTCGCGAGTCAGTTTTTTCATGAACCGGTTCCGAAAATTGGGTTTCATCGACTACTCCGGCGGAGTAGAAGGTGGACTGCAGGTCCACAGCTCCCTGCTCAACATAGTGCTGCACGATTAGAATTTTGCCGGCCGAGAGCTGGTTCCCACATCCAGCCGTCCTAATTTAGCAATTTTGTACAGAAGGGTGGAACTCCCGGTATATACATCACCAGCGTGGGTACGAATAGTGCATCGTGTTGAAAGAGAAGCTGACACAGAGCCGTAAGGGAAGCCTGAGATCCCACTTGCCGCTACATCTCCGTCGCCCCGGCAAGTCACGGGAAAGCGGACGGGAAGAGCAACTGTACCGCCCATGATGAGCATGATGCGCCATTTTCGCCAGCAGAGTGGTATTCGCAACGGAACACTCCAATTCTGACCAGATGTCCCCTGGGGCTTTGTGGGATCACGTGCTATTGGTGAAACTGTCAGGTTAGGCGGGTTTGAGCAGCTTGCCGCATTCCAGGCAACAGGTCTTACGACGTGGCGTTATCAGCCCGCAAAATGGGCACATGCGTTGTGATGCGAAGTCTCGGCGGTTCCTGCCAAACAAACTCTTAAACCAATCAGTGATGAAGGCGAGCAGCGCGTGAACACGGACAAACCACCGATCCATAACTGGGTCCATGACCTAAAAATCCGTTCTTCTTGATTGGCCACTCCATCGACCGCGACCAATGGTCGTAAGAAGGCGATATTCGACGAACCCACATTGACACGTCAGAGCCGTTGATTCTGTGCAAAATAGCTCGCATCAGCGCACGTCTGTCAGTTCGGGAATTGGTGGCGCTCGATCTAGTCCATTTTTTGATCGAACCCGGTGAGCAATTTAGATCAGCTATTCCGCTGGGCCTGAGCGATCATGATGTTAGAGGCGAGCACCTTTTCTCTCTCTATTCAGGTCCTCTGAGCTAAGTCAGCCCATCTGAAGTTTTCCCTCCTTAGCTCCACAGCTTCGAAAGGAACAATTCATGAAAAAAACAATGTCATTGCTGGCAATAGGCCTCATGTGTCTGGGTGGAACCTATGCGTCGGCAGGTACGGCCCGCCAGGATACGGTGAAGCGGTTGCAAGCGTCCGTTGATGTTCTGCAGGCCATCATGGCGACTCCGGACAAAGGCATCCCAGAAGAAGTCTTGAGCAACGCGAAATGCATTCTGGTAGTGCCAGACCTGATCAAAGGCGGCTTCATTTTTGGGGGCAAGCATGGACGTGGCGTAGCCTCGTGCCGAACGGCCGATGGCTGGAGTGCGCCTGCGTTCGTCTCGATTGGTGGCGGAAGTTGGGGTTTGCAGATCGGAGTCGAGGGTGTCGATCTGGTTGTGCTGGTTATGAATGATCAAGGCTTCCAGCACTTGCTCTCCAGCAAATTCGCGCTTACCGGCGAAGGATCAGTGGCGGCGGGCCCGGTTGGACGCCATGCATCCGCGGGAACCGACTGGAAGATGAACACTGAAATGTTGACTTACTCGCGCTCCAAGGGCGTGTTTGCCGGCCTGACACTGGAAGGAGCAGTAATCGAGCCGGATGACGACTCTACTCGTGCGATTTACGGAAAACACATGCCGTTCCGCAATATTCTTTCGGGTAAGGCTTCAACCCCGGCTAGTGCGGACGCATTCATGAAGGCCGTGTCCGATGCAGGCCATCAGGCGCGCATCGCAGAAGCAAACGACGACAAGAAGTAGACGCGGTTGGAATTCCCCAAGGAGGCAGGTTTTCAACTGACCGAGACTCCACTTCGGGATCGGTCAGCTTCTTTTTAGAATTTCCGGATCCAAGGCCAATTCGCTGATCCAGCGCATTCCGCATGGCAGTGTACCCACCACGCAGAATCATTACCCCTAAACCGTACCGTCTGGGTCAGCCAAGATTCCATTCTTCCAGATGCGTGCCGTCGGACTTGTGACTCCGGACGGCTGAATAAGCAAAGGTTCAGTGTCGCAATGCAGGTAATAGCGCCGTGGCGAGAACCGCTAGAGCGTCCGCTGTCCAGTGCGCTACGATGAGCGGCGGTAGCCGGCGAGTACGAATGAGAATTAAGGAAGAGTACCGTGACGACCGGCAAAGAATGGATTGATCGCCAGAGCATGAAACGGAAATCGACGCGCAACGGCATCGCACAGTGTGGACCGACCAAAAGAACACCACCATCACGAACGCAATCGACATGCGTCCGGTGAGTATCTTCAGACGCGGTAGCACGTAACCCAAATAAGTGACTTCTTCCGTGATCGCCCATATCACAGGCCAAATGAGGAAACTATAGAGCGCACCAACCAGAGGCAAAGGGCCGATGGGTATTGGCCCCAGAGAGGGCGCCGAATAGATTTTGGTTCTAACGTCAAATGCCACCAATTTCTGATGTTTCCTAACGTTGGCCTGCCTGCCCCGGTAGTTGATATGTTGTAATCTTCAGCCGGGAAACGAGTACTGAGTTGACGTAATCGCAATGTACCGCCAACTTCTCGACGTTTCGTTGACTTGCTCTCGTACCCCACCTACCATGGCTCGATTCCATGATCGGCCAGACCATCTCGCACTATCGCATCGTTGAGAAGCTCGGCGGTGGTGGCATGGGTGTGGTCTACAAAGCCGAAGACACCAAGCTCAACCGCCTCGTCGCCCTGAAATTCCTGCCTGACGATGTGGTCAACGATCCCCAAGCTCTCAGTCGCTTCCGTCGCGAAGCGCGCTCTGCTTCGGCCTTGAACCACCCCAACATCTGTACCATCTTCGAAGTGGACGAATACGAAGGCAAACCCTTCATTGCCATGGAGCTGCTCACGGGCATGACACTCGCCCACAGGATCGCGGGGCACCCGCTTCCCGCCGAGCAGATCGTGCAGCTTGGAATCGAATTGGCAGACGCGCTGGACTCCGCCCATTCGGAAGGCATCATTCACCGTGACATCAAGCCGGCCAACACGTTTATCACTCGGCGGGGACAGGCCAAGCTCCTGGACTTCGGACTGGCCAAGCACTTTACGGCAGCCGCCGCCGAGGGCGAGGCTGCGCCTACTGCCACCCTGGAGAAGGCACTCACCAATCCTGGTCAGGCGATGGGCACCATGGCTTACATGTCGCCCGAGCAGGCACGCGGTGAACCGCTCGATGCCCGCACAGATATCTTTTCTCTCGGTTCGATGCTCTATGAAATGGCCACTGGCAAGCCGCCGTTTCAGGGGAATACATCGGCGGTGGTCTTTGATGCCATTCTTCACAGAGTGCCGGAGCCGCCCCAGCAGCTCAATCCAGCGTCGCCACCGGAGCTGCAAAGGATCGTGTACAAGGCGCTCGAAAAGGACCGCGAAAAGCGCTACCAGTCTGCTCAGGAATTAGGGGACGATCTCAAACGGTTGTTACGGCAGCTGGTTTCCGGTCCCGCAGCCAGCTTGCCGGCCTCGGAGATCATCCGCAAGCCCGCCTTCATTGTCCCGGCTGCGGTGATCCTCATAGTGGTGGCGGGGGCGCTGATCTGGACGCTGAGCCACAATGCCAAAGTCCGTTGGGCCCGCGAAGAAGCGATCCCGGAAATTTCCCGACTCATAGAGAAAGATCAGTTTCTGCCTGCCTTTCGCCTGGCCGAGAAGGCCAAACGTTACATTCCCGGCGATCCTTTTTTCGCGCAGATAGATCGTGATCACCTGGCCGACGTCTCCGTCCGGACTACGCCGCCGGGGGCGGAGGTATATGTAAAGGACTACGCAGATCGCACGGACGATTGGCAACTGCTCGGGACTTCGCCTCTTGAGGGCACTCACGTCCCCTTCGGATATTTTCGCTGGAGGATCTCCAAGAAGGGTTACACAACGGTGGAAGGCGCGGCTGCGGCTTATCGCACTGCCATCATCAATTTTGTTCTGGACCCAGAAGGCACCCTTCCGGCCGACATGGTACGGGTAAGCGGTGGCCCTTTTCAGTGGGGAAATGCCGCCGCCGTGGACTTGCCGCCCTACCTGTTGGACAAGTATGAAGTCACCAATCGCGAGTTCAAGAAATTTCTAGACAGCGGAGGCTACAAGAAACCGGAGTACTGGAAAGAACCTTTCATAAAAGACGGCCACACCCGCACATGGGAGCAAGCCGTGCAAGAGTTCCGCGACCGCACCGGCAGGCCTGGCCCAGCAACATGGGAATTGGGAGACTATCCGAAAGGGCAAGATGATTTTCCTGTAAGCGGTGTGAGCTGGTACGAAGCAGCGGCCTACGCCGCATTCGCCGATAAGAGCTTGCCCACCGTCTACCAGTGGTATAACGCCGCCGGACCCAGCATTTTTTCCGACAACGTCGGCTTGAGTAATTTTTCCAGTAACGGCCCGGTCAGAGTCGGGAGCCTGGGAGGAATCAGCCCATATGGCTCTTATGACATGGCGGGCAATGTCAAAGAATGGTGCTGGAATCAAGCGGGCGACCGCCGCTACATTCTGGGCGGAGGCTATAACGAAGCTGTCTACATGTTCGTGGACGAGGACGCCCAGTCTCCCTTTGACCGGCGACCTACGTACGGAATCCGGCTCATGAAAAATATCGGCGGATCGCCGCCCGAGGCGCTCACCCGCCCCATCGAACACCTGACGCGGGATTTCACCAAGGAGAAGCCGGTTTCCGAGCAGGTCTTCAATATCTACAAGGCGTTTTACGCCTATGACAAGACTGACCTGAACCCTCACGTGGAATCGGTGGACGACACCTCGGAGTATTGGAGGCGCGAACGGATCACCTATAACGCCGCCTACGGTAATGAACGAATTCTCGCCAATCTCTTCCTGCCGAAAAATGCGATGCCGCCCTACCAAACCATCATCTATTTCCCTCATGCCGGCGCGTATGACGAGCGGTCTAGCGAGAACGTAGAGATGGTTTTTCTAGATTTCATCATCCGCAGCGGACGGGCTCTATTGCTCCCGGTTTACAAAGGAACCTACGAGCGTCACGTCGAATACACGGCAGGGTCGAATGTCTGGCGGGATCTGACCATTCTGCGAACCAAGGACTTTTTCCGTTCCGTCGATTACCTGGAGTCGCGAACGGACATCGATCACGACCGGCTGGGCTTTTACGGCGTTAGCTCGGGCGCCTCCGCCTCCCCCCGATTGCTGGCTTTGGAAAAGCGCATCAAAGTTGCCGTCGTCATTGGCGGTGGCTTTTATCCGGAGAGCCCTTCTCCCGAGGTCGACACCCTCAACTTCGCCCCACGCGTGACCATTCCATTTTTGATGATTAACGGAAAATACGATTTTGACACTCCTCTCAACACCTGCCAGATACCGATGTTCCGTCTGCTGGGGACCCCGCTCAAGGACAAGCGTCATGCCCTGTTCGATGTTGGTCACCTTCCCGCCCGCAACGACATCATCAAGGAAACCCTCGACTGGTACGACAATTACCTGGGGCCGGTGAAATCTCCGTCCTGAAAGAAGCCGAGTCGGAGGGTACGCGAAGCTGGCTTGACCGGAACAAGCGACACAATCCATGCTGGGCCGGCTGTTTGCCGAGATGATGTTCGACTGCAATCCAGCCAGCCGAAGTTTTTGGTAGCGCTACTTTGATTTCAGCAACATGCTTTGCTGGTTTTCTGCTGCCCGATTTCTGCGGTTTTTTTTCATGCTCGTCTCGCTTAAGCGGCAAGCCGGGCAGTCGCCTTCAGCACCGGTTCCTTTGCTGCGACCTTTTTGCGATTCCGGGGATGACGGCCGCGTTGCGGTTTCGGCATTCCTTCTTTGATATCTTCTCTAACCCTTATGGCTGTAGAAGTCTCCAGAAACGAAGGGGGAAGGGATAACTTCGGGATTACCCAGGAACCTGATGCTGTCCCCGATGTCGGTCAGATTCTTGTATGCATCTCGAAAGGCATCAACGCTCGGGCGGATGGCTGGGTCATACGCTTCGTGGCACCCGGGACAGTCCTTTGGCGCAAACACCCCGTGCCTTCTGCTGAAGTCAGACACTTCTTTCATGTCCAAGACAAGCTTCGTCTTGCAACGAGCGCACTCAATCGAAACATAGCGAAGGTCGGCGAGAGAAAATACAAGTTCTTTGTGCATGAAGCATTATGCCTGCTTCGCTTGCACTTTGGCTCTTGTTTTGCCACGCTATGTGACCCATTGGTAGGAGTCTTATCGTTATTGGGTTGACTGCAGGTCTCTCCTCCGAGAACAGCTTCATCCGGAACGTTCGTGTTCGATCCGGGCGCCCGACTTGGTATCATGGGTTTGCTGGCGGTTGCAACTTGGCCTCCCCCCTTTGGTTTCCCATGATTGACATTCATTCTCATATTTTGCCGTGCCTGGATGACGGCTCGAAATCGTGGGATGTTACGCTCGAGATGTGCCGTCTGGCAATCGAAGGCATTCGATAATCTGAATGCCCTCAGCAGCCCCTTACCTTCCACTGTGATTCTTGACAGGTGCCCGAGGTCCTAACTTGGGTAATTCTTCAGAGAACCCTAACAACCTCCAGGCAGGAAGAATCACGAGGTCAAAAGAATGGCAACTGAAAGCATATCTTCAACGGAGTGGAAGCAGTTGTATCACTCGGCGTTGTTGGAAACCAACCGGGCAAAACTTTCGAGACGAGTGGCAGGCGCCCACACTGCGATTCGCAATCGATTGCAAGAATTACTTTCGCATCCTTCTTGCGAGGAACAGATGGCGCTGGAGGATGCAACTCGACTCTTATGCATTCTGGAAAAAGAGTCATTGAAAGAACATAAAACTGGCTAGCTGGTACGCCATCTTGTTGTTCCCTTAAGGACGCTTGCGCCTCTTGCAAGACCAAGGAGTGGCGCCGCTCGACGATTAAGTTCATTGGACAACCAGAACAGGAACCTCGGAAATGCCGTCCTTACTGGAGCTTCAGCCCCAAGCGGTGCTCAAATCCGTTCTCGACAATGTAGGCGTTGCTCTCGCCGTCATTGATCAGGAGGGCAGATTCATCTATACCAATCAAGCTGCATTCAATATGTTCGGGGCGACTGAGAAGCTTCCTTTTGCAGAGTGGCGCCGCGATTACACGTTCCAGGACCACCAAGGTCGAGAGATTCCTGCTGGACAAGCCCCCCTCCTACGTGCTTTCGCGGGAGAGGAAGTAAAGCCACATGATGTTCGCGTGACTCTGCCGGATGGCCGCGCTAAGTGGCTTCATGCCGCAGCTCAGCGATTCTCCGTCCTGGGCTTCACCGGAGTGTTTGTCATCGTTACTGATGAGACCGAACAGGTCGAGCTGCGGAAAGCTTTGGAACAAGCCCAGCGCATCGAAGTGTCCGGGATTTTGGCGGGAGGGCTGGTTCACGACTTCAATAACATCCTTTCAGTACTGGAATTGAACATCGCCCTTGCCCTTGGAGATGAAGGCGTCCAGGAGGTCACCCGCGCTCGCTTGCAGGAAATGGCAGTGGCGCTCGACAAGAGCGCGGCACTGATCATGCGACTGATGAAGTACAACCGCAAGCAGGACACGCAGATTGGCCCTGTACAACTCAATGAGACGGTGACTGCAGCTCTGGAATTGGTGCAGCCTCTAATCAAAGGCCAAGTCCACGTCAAGATTGACGTGGCGCATTGCCTGCCTGCCGTGCAGGCCGATTCTTCTAAACTTGAGCAAGTGCTCGTCAACCTTATTCTCAACGCCCTGGATGCCATGCCCGACGGAGGAGAGCTGGCGGTTTGCACTGAACTCGTGTCCGGTAATGTAGTGCCGGGCGGGAACAACGACGAGACGAGGCAGTTCGTCCTTATTACCGTCGCCGATACGGGCATCGGGATTTCTGAAAACCATCTACTCAGCATCTTCGAACCCTTTTTTACGACCAAGCCGATTGGCGTGGGCTCTGGCCTCGGATTGTCGAGCGCACGATTGATCGTGCGCCAACACAATGGTCACATCAAGGTGCAAAGCGTGCCCGGGGCGGGGACGAAGTTCAGCCTCTATCTCCCGGTTCATCCGTAGGGCACTTTCGCCTTCCCGACGGGCGCTGCCGCCGAACCCTCTCGTAGTTGTTATAAATGGCCATCTCTAACCACCATGGCCTTACCTCCCCGCGCTGGATAGGCCATTTGCGGGGATTTACATGAGATTTATGCTGGGGCTCGTCTCGCGCATCAGGTCCCATTCATCCGTCAGTGTGTCGCCGTGGAAGTTCTCGAATTCCGAGCCCTTCATCCTGAGCAACAGCATGTTCGTGCGCCCCTGATGACATCAGTTTTGGATTTGGCTGCACCATCGGTGCGCATAGGGCAAAAAGACCGAAAAGTGGCACCTAGCAAAACTGCTAGCTGACTTCTGATTATCTGGTTGCTTCAGCAAGCCCCAACAGGTTGGGGTTGAGATCCCTCGCTCCCCGAATCTGCTCGTACTCGGTTGATGTGCGGCCGGTTCCCAGACCGAGTAGTGTCTGAAATGCCGCAGCCGGCGTCTTGCGACGGTTGTGTCGAAAGACGAATTCATCCAGGTAAACCTGCAGTTGGTCCTTGCTTACTCCGTGGTAGGTTCCAATCAGTCACTGCTGGAGGTTTCCAATCGCGCGATCGGCAAGCGGGACAGCAGACCTCGCACCTCGGCGCAACGCCGACCGTAGAGGTTGGTTCCGAACGACATGTTTAAAGCCAGCCTCTAAAAGACCTGAAAAACTCTTAAGCCCGTCCGTATAGATCGTGGATCCGGGTGCGACGTGCTGAGTGAGAAACGACATTATGGTTGCGGCTTTGAAGTCGGGAATCACGCTCATGCGAACACGACCCGAAGCTTGCCCACGCTTTTCGACCGCCACTAGGACAAGAGCTGCTCGCCGGTGCTTGAGTTGCCGGCTTCCTCGGAGTCCAGCTTGCTCACCACCAATCCATGTCTCATCCATCTCTACCTCGCCGCGCAAAGGTTCCCTCGCCGTGTTTACCATTGCCCGGCGGAGCTTGTGCAGCATCATCCAAGCGGTCTCGTAGCAGGTTAGGCCCAACTGACGCTGCAGAAGTAGAGCGGACACGCCTCGCTTGTCCCTGGTCATTAAGTACGCGGCCCAGAACCAATGGGTCAGCGGAATCTTCGTCCGATGGAGGATAGTCCCAGATGTCAGCGAGACCTGGTACCGGCACTTACAGCATTGGTGGCGCCGCTGTTTCACCAACTCATAGGCTTTTCCATACCCGCATCTCGGACAAGTGAACCCATCCGGCCAACGACAAGCTGCCAGATACTGCTGGCAGCGTTCCTCCGTGGCAAAGTCGGACTGAAACTGGCGGAGAGTCTTTGGGAACGAGGGTCGTGGCACACCTCAACACTACCTATTGGGGCTTGCTGAAACAACCAGATAATCAGAAGCTGACTAGGCAGTTGGGTAACAGGTATTCTGTGTCGTTTCAGAGTTTAAACATCTGACTCGCTGCGCCGTCCTTCACTTCTTCCCCGAAGAAGGTTCCAGCGTCCACTGTCGGAAAAGGTTATTGCCATTCCCCAGTTCCGAGAGCGACATGACCGATAAGAGCCAGCTTGCTTCATTCCAAACTCCGCTGAAGCTCGGCTCTCCTCTGCGTAACCTATTCGCAAGTTTATTGGTGTTCACGTTGTCTTATCTCGCCGCGAGTCTCGGCGGGTTATTGGTCCTTCGTCCACGAATGATGTGGCCGCTATGGCCGGGTTGCGCTCTTCTGGTTGCGATTCTGCTGCTAACAGCCCGCAGGAATTGGCCATTTCTCCTGTTGGCTGGGCTTGCTGGATTCGCACTCTATGACTTGCGAGAGGGTCTGGCATTCCGCTCCATTGCTTTATTGCTTGTCGCAGATTCGGTTGAGATTTTGATAGCCGCCTGGGGCGTCAATTATGTACTTCGTGGTGTGCCCCAGCTGAATAGTGTCACATCACTTGCAAAATATTGCTTTTTCGCAGTGATTGTAGCGCCGATCGCCGTCGCTTCGGTCGCGGTGCATGCCCTTGAAGAGGATTCGTGGTGGATTGGATTCTTTACTGAGGCGCTGGCTTTACTAACGCTGACACCCGCCATTTTGGGTTTGGTGAACATGGTAAGCAGGCCAGTAAAAAAGCCGACGGTACTTTACCTTGAAGCAGCATCAATGTTGCTTGCGTTAGCGACCTTAGCCTATGTCACTTTCATGGCACCCGGCAGCGAATATCGTCCAGTATTGCTCTATTTGCTAGTTCCATTTTTGTTGTGGGCCGCATTGCGGTTCGGAATCACTGGTACGAGCAATGCGCTCCTACTGGTGGCAGTCCTCGCAATCTTGGGGGTCGTCCACGGCCATGGCCCTTTCGCAGGCCAAACACCCTTGCAAGGTGTCCTCTCGTTGCAGCTATTCTTGTTGGTTACCGCGAGTTCCTTTATGGTATTGGCCGCCGTTGTTGAGAACCGTGAAACGGCACAGCAGACGGTGCGGAGTACCGCGGAACGACTACGACTGGCACAGCAAGTCGCCCGCATAGGAAATTTCGAACGAAATGTTCGCACGGGAGTAGTCACTTGGACACCCGAAATGGAGTCGATGTACGGTTTGCCTCCGGGCGGCTTTGGCGGAACAAAGACGGCTTTCGAAAATCTGATTCATTCCGATGATCGGGCGAGAGTTATGGAGTTGATTGAGTATGCCTTGAAAACGGGACAACCGACCAGGGGAGAATGGCGCGTGGTCTGGCATGACGGCAGCGTTCATTGGATAGCGGGACGATGGCAGGTTTTGCCCGATGAGTCAGGGGCGCCTTTACGAATAGTGGGGGTTAATTTCGATATCACAGAACGAAAGCAAGCAGAAGATGCTCTTCGCGCGATGAGCGGCAAGTTAGTTGAAGCACAAGAGCAGGAACGGGCCCGGATCGCGAGGGAGCTACACGATGATATTAATCAACGGATGGCACTGTTGGCAATCGAGCTGGATCGATGGAACCAACAACTTCCGCCTTCGGCAGTTGAATTTCATGATCACATCCATCACGCCAGCCAACGCATTGCGGACATCGCCGCGGACATTCAGGCCCTGTCGCACCGCCTGCACTCTTCAAAACTCGAATACCTGGGCCTTGTGGCGGCAGCAAAGAGCTTCTGCAAAGAGTTGTCCGAGCAACAGAAGGTAGAGATTGACTTCAGCCATACAACCATACCGCAAGGTGTGACCAAGGAAATCTCGCTTTGTCTGTTCCGAGTTTTACAAGAAACTCTGCAGAATGCGGTGAAGCACAGTGGCGTGCGGCATTTCAAAGTGGAACTGCACAATACAGAGGGAGAGATTCAACTAACCGTGAGCGACCGGGGCGTTGGCTTTGATCCGCAAGACGCCATGTACCGTCGCGGCTTGGGGCTCATCAGCATGCGGGAGCGAATACAATTGGTCAGGGGTGAGATTTCCATCAAGTCACAGCCCGGCGGTGGCACCACGATCGACGCTCGTGTTCCTTTTGGTTCAAAAAGCGATTCTGCACGTGCGGCAGGAGAGGAACAACCGGTTCGTCGATAAGTTCACAAGACCTTTACCGGCAATAGATGGCTGAATGCTCTTCACAGATTCGTTGGAAGATACGGTTGTCTTGCTCGTGAAAGCTGCCCAATGGATATCCGCAAAACACATCGACGTCGTATGATTTGACCATTTCATTCCAAAGATGCTCGAGCCGAATCGCCGCCTCTGGGTTGCCTTGCACCCATAGAAGAGCTACACCTTCTCCACACGCCACAATGCGGGGGCTCTCCCCCTTTGCAGCCTTCGCGGCATTCAGAAGGAGACGGTCGGCGACGTTGAAGAACCGGACCGGATCAGGCAAGCCGTTGACCATAAATGCCGAGAGCGTTTCGGCAGCGTCCACTGAGATGTATCTCCCCTGCTCAATCGCGGAACCAATATCCAAGCCATGAGCATGCAATCTCAACAGAATGCCGTCCCTGTGTGATTCCGTTGCAACAACAATCGCCGAATTTCCGGCCTTTAGAGCGGGCCCGATGAACTGAGCGAAGTCATCCAGAAGACTTGCATCGTCAGGATAGAAACCCGCCTCGTGGCGGTGAGTAATTTCCATATTCCGCTGAAGTGGAGCGAAAGCATCCTCAGTTGGAAGCTCTCGGGACGCTATCGCATCCGAACCTCCGACCGAATCGTGCCCACGAAATCTTGCACCAACGAATCGCTCGCCCCGTAGGACCGTGCGCACAGCTTCCAGTAGCTCGCTTCCGGCATCAGGCTTGTAAACGTAACCAGAAGCTCCCGTACCAAGCGCTTCCCGAATCACATCGCCGGTAGATTCTTGGCTCACAAAAAGTATCTTGGATTCTGGGGAGAGCTTGCGGATTCGTCGGGCGGCTTCGATGCCATTCAACGCTGGAAGTCCGATATCGAGCACAATCAGATCTGGGTGCAGTTCTTCGGCTTTCTGAACAGCTTCTGGTCCGTCTGAGGCCTCGCCGATAATTTGCAATTCCGATGTTTCGCCAAGCGTTGAACAGATGAATTGGCGGAACAGCTTATGATCGTCCACGACGAGAACCCGGAATGATGATGTAGCCAAGCAGCCGCCCCCATCTCGTCTGAACCCCGAACTCCCCGAAAGGTTGCTAAATGCCAAACATAATAAGATTGCATAATGGAATACTCCGTGCAATACGTGGGGTTTGTAAAAGAACTTGAAGGTAACAATAAACTACAACTCTTGCGGGCAAGCACGAAATTGTCATTCGCCAAGCGTGATACGACGAGTTTGTAAAACAGATCATGATAAAACCACGGAAGATTTCGCCGGTCACCGGAAGGCCATGAGAGTGTTGACTCCTCCTCGACCGTCGCCTTCCTGGTAGACGAGAAAGCCGTATGGCCTAGCCCACATCGGAAACTGCAGTCAGCGTTGTCGTCTTAGTCTAAAAAACGAGCAAGCAACCGCAACCGCCAGTACCAGCGTCTTAGAAGCAGCTTTTGCGGGGCAGACTGGAATGGCCATCAATCAAGCCTTCCAGAGGTGCGCTGTTTGGCTGGTGATAGGAATGAACACAACCTTCGGATCGATCAGCAAGGTCAGGATATCGCCGAGTACGCGGTAATACTGGCGGTGATTTTGGTGCTTGTTGTGGGTACGATTCGATTGGTAGGCAGCAACGCCAACAATGCATTCTCTTCCGTGGCAAGCTCAGTTCAGTAGGGCCCATCGTTCCAGCGCAGTCCCGAAAGGTGTGCGGCATGGACGAGATAAATCGAGGCAAATACAGGTGTGCTGCATTATTAATCGCTATGTTTGCCATTTTACTGACTTTGCTATCCTATGCATTCGTGCAAGGATTTCACCACGCCGACCCGAATGCACATCCTCATGCGCCGCTGCATGATCCGAGATGACTTTGGCATCTTCATTCAGCTTCACCTGAATCTCGACACGATTCGCGTTGCCCCTCAAGCACTTAAATGCCGCCCCACTTAACTTCTTCCAGGTGCAACATTTCGGCCGTGGCGGATCATTTACCCTGCTAATCTGAGAGATTACCGGTTCACAATTGCGCTTCAAACTATTCAGGGGTGTTGCAAATGAAGAACGTTTACGAAGTGCTGAGACAGAAAGAGCTTCAAGTATCGAAGCTGCAAATAGAAATTGAAGCATTGCGGGTAGTCGCTCCTCTTCTGACGGAAGACGGAGAAACGGAGCCTGAGCACATACAACAGATTCGTCTCGCTCCCGGCGCAGAGAGAAACCAAAAACGCGGGACATGATATGGCATCCGAATCAACTGGGTCTTTGCTTGAAGGCACCGCCACCAACTTGCATATGACAGTCAACGCGAAGCGGCGTACAGTCGCGTCCTCAGTCGAGCACAGGCGATTCGCATGAACCTGGAAGGCTCTCCAAATATGGGGGAAGACTTCCCGATAAATCATAAAGGGTTGCACTGGCGGACGTACAACCGGCTTTGTAGTGAAGCAGAGGACGCAGAGAATCGCTCCTGGCCTCCATGGCTTATCAGACAAGCGCTGTAGGATGCATGTCCTTGCGTCGGAGGCTCATGATCACAAACACCGCAAACCAATTCAGTCCGAAGCTCGCGATGTTGTTTCGACGCGTCTCGGCGCCGACATCGCACGCACTCTCGTTCTCGACAATCCAGAAGCCATCATCTGCCGGCCGTTCCCTTCCAAGGACTCGACAGCGCGACCATCGGACGGACGCACGTGAACGTTTGGGCGCTTGAGGTCCGTCGCATCACAGTACTGACAGAGAGTTCCGCCGCTATTTTTGGAAATCTCCGGTCCCGGGATTGATCTTTGATGGGCTTTTCTTCGCAAATCTAAGTGACGGTTGCATGCCAGTGCTCCCGCCTCCCTTCCTAGCGATGGTTGGGTTCTGCTTACGATCGCGGCCATAGGGAACGAGTTTGACCCTCGTCTTCTCCGGAACCGAAAGTGGAAATAATGGCAGCCCCGGGTGCGATATATTCATCACAGGGCAGCTTTCCGGAATCGCAGAACATCAAGGTCAGTATGCCTCCCGCGCGGATCGGCAACATGTCTCAGGACTACCAAAACAGCCCGTTCTCGATGTTGCCTTACCGGCGGCCGCCTTGGAGAGAGTTCGTTCTCATCATGGGCGTACAGGCAGTTGCGGTTTTTATACTTACCTGGGCCGGGGTTCTGAATCTGGGAGTGCTGCCCAGTCCGGTCCACGACTACCACTTTATTCGACTGGTCGACACTCCACCTCCGGTAAACCTAGAGCCCGCTCCCGTGGAAGAGATTCCCGTTACCCGGACAGCGCGCATAGAAACCCCATCGCCAGATGTACTTCGATTGCCACCACCTGTTGCCCAACCGAAGCCTCGCCCGGTTGATGCACCAGTTGCCCCGACTATCGAAATCGCAGCACCCAAAGCGGTTGCTCTTCCGCCGAGCGCGGCGGTGATTCCGCGGCAACTGGTAAAGACGAATATCTTTTCTACCGGCAGTTCGGCGGTACCCACGATCGCCTCCGCCCCCAAGAATGTTCAAACCGGTGGGTTTGGCGATCCCAACGGTGTGGCCGCACGCGACACTAATCGCAACCCGGTAAACGTCGCGCAATCCGGTAGTTTTGACCTGCCCACTGGAGCCGGCTCAGGCAACGGCACGGGTGGAGCCAAGGGTGCTCGTGGAGTGGTGGCCAGCGCCGGCTTCGGAGACGGTTCCGCCACTGGCGACGGCAGCGGAAAGGTCACCTCCACCCGTGGTACCGGCACTGTTCAGAAGGGCGGCTTCGGAGATGCCGCAGCCGTCTCCCCATCTCAATTGCGGCCGAAGGTGGCGGACGATTCAGTCACGAAGATGGTCCCGGCCGAAGTGATCTCCAAGCCAACTCCGGCTTATACGCCCGAAGCCCGAAACTTGCGGGTTGAAGGAGAAGTAGTACTTGAAGTCGTCTTTGAAGCATCCGGCAAACTTCGAGTTCTACGTGTGGTGCAAAGTCTCGGTCACGGCCTGGATGAAGCAGCGGTTCGCGCCGCCGAGCAGATTCGCTTCAAGCCGGCGAAGCGCGATGGACAACTTTCTGACTCGACCGCACTCATCCATATCGTCTTCCAGTTAGCCTGAAAGATTTTAACCTCACACGCTTCGAGCCGGTACCAACGACTTACGAAGCCTCTTCGAGCACTTTCGGAGGATGTCGAGCAGATGTTGGACTTCCCGCACTTACGTGGGTCGCTCCCCGGGATGGATCCGCTTGGAAACACTTTCCTTCGCCGCATACCGCCAGAAATGAGCATCCTAGAGCGAAGCAGTCCAGTCGAAACCCAGACTTCTACCTTGCAGACTTAAAGCGGGACTTTACGTATTTCGAGCGTTCCGGCGGCGGGATTTTTGGGTCGCAGCCGAGGACGTCAGGCTCCCGCGTAGCGAACTACGGCTGCAGACTGTCGTGGACACCCGACAGGTGGGAAAGAAGGGATTTCCAGACTTGGAAGTGAGTTGGAGGCTGGAGACCAACTCAATCGAGTTTACTGGATCGCGCTGCCGACAGAAGAAAATACGTTATTTGCGTTCGAGCCGATCAACCGGATCGTACCCACGACAATCACGAGAATCACCGCCAGCATCACAGCATATTCAGCCACGTCCTGCCCTTGTTCGTCATTCCAGATGTTCCCAAGCCACTTCGCCATCACCAACCTCCATTGAACTGGTTCGACCCGTCTGAGTTCCATCCCGCGATAGGCTTCCCTCGCGAAGACGGGAAACTCAGTATGCAAATCTTTTACTAGGGTAAACGTGACGTACCCAACTGCCAATAGCCCAATTGTGGGAATACGTAGCACCAAAGTGCTAGTACTTGTGGTCCTTTTAGGCGATCGTTTTGATGGGTAGGGCTTGATTTACCGCAAAAAGCGCCAACTCCAAGCGGGTTGAAACTCCCAGTTTATCGAAGATATTGCTGAGGTGGTGCTTAACCGTGTCTTCGCTGATCTTGAAGTATTCGGCGATTTCCTTATTGGAATAACCCGCCACCACAGCAGAGACAATTTCCAATTCCCTGGGGGTTAAACCGAATTTTTTCTGCTTGGCTTCTTCCCCAGAGGATTGCACCAGATTTCGCAAATATTGAACCAGGTTCGACACGCTTTCCCGCCCGACCCAGTACTCTCCCGACATGACAGTGTGGATGCTCTTCAGCAGCAATTGCGTGGCGGAATCCTTGAGGACGACCCCGCGAGCTCCAAGCTGAAGAGCTTCAACGATCTGTTTCTTCTCGGCGGCTGCGGTCAGCAGAATGACCTTGACCGAATTAGAGACTGGTCCGGAACTCATCTCCTTCAATGCTTCGAGGCCGGGCATCCTCGGCATGGCCAGGTCCAGCAACAAAATGTCAGGCTTTAACTGGCGGGCCATCTTCACCGCTTCCGCCCCGTCACATGCTTCGCCAATCACCTTAAGATCAGGTTCAGCTTCTAGAAGGCGACGCAAACCATCGCGAAAGATGGGATGGTCATCCGCGAGCATAATTCGCACGGGTTGAGGTCGTCGGTTATCCATGGGCCGCGTTCGGCTTTTGCGGAACGCTAATCTCGAGACGTGAACCTTGTCCCGGAGTTGATTCTATCGCGAGTTCGCCTGCAATGACACGAACGCGTTCCTTAATGACTAGCGGCCCCCGGCCCAGGGCATCAAGTTCCGATTGTGACAATCGCCCGGTAAAGGGAAAGCCGTTTCCGTCATCTTCAATGACCAGCGTCCACCGGCCCTCGTTGGCGCTTAACCGCACCAGCGCAGCATGGGCACGACTGTGCTTGCGCACATTGACCAGTCCTTCCTGCACGATTCTGGCTATCTCCCGGCAAACTGGTTGCGGCATGTCCGGTTCTTCCAGATCGGACGAGAAGCGGGCAGAAATTCCAGTTTCGCGCTGAAATCTTTCCACCGTATCCGCCAGAAATCCAATCAGCTTTCTGGAATCTACATCAAGCGATTTCATCTGCTGCATCAATTCCCGCAGCTTGAGAACTTCTTCCCGCAGCAGACCCTGAATGCGCGACAGCTCATCCGGCACTATATCCATTCGTGTGGTCGACTGGCGCCGCAGAACATCGACCTGCATCTCAACCGCGATGAGCGATTGGACCGCACCATCGTGCAATTCGCGTGCAAATCGAGCGCGCTCCAGTGCCCCGGCACGAAGCCGCAGGCGCCGTAGTAAGTAGACGTTATAGACGGCCGGACCAATCTGTCGAACCAGTTCCTGCAAAAAGCGTAACTCTTCCGTCATTTCTCCCGTAGTTAATGGATCGAGAAAGAAAATCCTGCCCCGCCATTCCTGACCAAATACGAATGAAACCGTCATTGCATGTTGAAAAGGATGCCGATGGGCCAGCGGACTCACCCGTTCGGAAGATGCGTTGGGCAACCTTAAACCGGAGTGATCGAGACCCAGAACCATGTACGACGCATCTCCATCGTCGCCATTTTTCCAGGCGTAAGATGTTTCCGCAGGGCTGCTGAACAAATAAGTTTCGATATCGGAAGCCGAGGGTTCGAGCCAATGAAAGAAAGACGGCGCGCCATTTCGTAGCAGCATTTCACCGACATACACCCGGTTACCGCCTGCCTCCTGCGATGCGATCAACGCCCTTCCCGCGCCGTACATCATCAGTAACTCGCCGACGATTTCCTGCAACGTACCGCTGAGGCCGGCCTCCACCCGAACCTTGCCGAGAATGCGCGCGATCACAGCCTTCTCTGAGCGCAACTGCTTTTGCTGTTCAGCCAGATATCCGAGCAGAAGACCCATTACCAAGAGATACATCGAGAGCATGAACAGACGTTTCGGCTCGAAATCCGTAGACTGGACACGCAGCGGCGGTAGATGAAAATGAATGAGCTGACGATTGATCCATTCAAAGACGCCGGATTGAAATGCCAGGCTCTCAAGCCATAGCAGGCTGACCGCTGAAGCGGCTGTCGCCACCGTCTCCCAAACACCCCATCGGTAGGCCGCGGCCGCCAGCACGAATACAAAGAAAAGGAAAAAGGGATTCGCCTGGCCGGTGGCGAAGATCGATATTAATGCCGGCCAAACTATGTCGGCGGCATGAACCAGGCTGCGAAACGAAACGGTTGATTGCTCCCGCCTGCGCAAGAGCATGATGACAATCACGCCCTGGGCGATATAAAAAGCGAGCAAACCGTAGGCCCAAAACGAGTAGCCGATTTCACCCGGATCCATCAGAATGGCGATGAGGGCAGAAACTGCCAAGAAGACGCGGGCTGTAGCCAGCCACCGCTCGATGCGGCGGATTTCGCCCGGGCCGATGGGAGCCCTTTGCCGCCAAAGAAACCGATGTCGCAGGGTTTGAAATGGCAATCGGATACGACTCACGAGTCGACGCCCCCGATACTATTGGTTGAAAGCGAAGAAGAGCAAGCGGAACCTCTCGCCGGGCGTGCCTCTGACGCAATCATGGCTTCGTGGTCGAACTTTTGAGGTACCGGTCAAAGAACTCTGCGTTCGCGCTGTACGCTCTTATCCAATTCTTCCACATCAGGAAATCGTGGATTTCATCTGGAAAGATAAGCTCTTCAAATACTACATGCTGTGCGCGCAATCGCTGCGCCAGATCCACCGTTTGGCCAAACGGAACATTACGATCATCATCACCGTGAACCAGCAGAACAGGTGACTTCCAAGTGGAAACAGCCGCGTCCGGCGAAGACTCGAACGCGAGCTTCTCAGCTTCTTTCGCATCAGGCGCTCCAGGGCGATTCTCCCAATGCGGCAGGAACACGGACCAGTCATGCACGCCATGCATGTCCACCCCAGCGGCAAACACGTCGGAGTTGCGGGCCAATCCCAAAGCCGTCAAATATCCACCGTAGGACCCGCCCCACAAACCGATTTTCTTGGGATCAACCGTCGGCAGACTTTGAAGAAACTTCGCGCCCGCGAGAACATCCTTATACTCCGCCGCGCCCCGCCAACTCGCGTTATCAGCTTCGCGAAAAGCGCGGCCGTACATAATCCCCAGACGGTAGTTCACCGAGAGCACAACATAGCCTCGGCTGGCGAGGTATTGATTCATGGCATACGCGTTGTGGTAGTAGTACATGTAGTGGAAACCAAGCATCATCTGTCTTACCGGTCCACCGTGGGTGAAAATCAACGCCGGACCCGGCTGAGTCCGTCCGGTTGGGACAAACAACTGTCCGTGTATCTCCAGCCCGTCTTCGCTCTTAAACAGGACTTGCTTCGGCGTGACTAGCTGGCTTGAGGGAAAGTTGGGTGGGAGCGCCTCTTTCGCTATCACTTCTCTTCCCCCTGGTGCGACAAGCACCGGCATGGCGGGAACAGTCGCACTGGAACCCAGGCACAACACCTGACTTCCGATCCCGGATTCCACCGGGGTCCACTCCATCGTCTCTCCTTTGGTTAGCGCTTGCGGCTTTCCTCCGTCAAAACTGACTCGCCAAAGATGCCGGCGATCAACATCATCTTGATTCGAAGAGAAAATAATGGAGTGGTGATCTGTGCTCAGAGTTACGTCTTCCACTTCGAACGAGCCCGGAGTAAGAAGTGTAGGAGCGGCGCCCGAAGGGCCGATAACGTACAAATGGTTCCATCCATCCTGCTCGGAGGCAAACACCAATCTGTCGTTATCGACGAAGTAAAAGGATTTGTCGGCAGTCTCCGCTGGAAACGAATCGTTGGCTTCGTTCCCGCTGTGCCAAATTTCTTTGCCTTCGCCAGTTACGGAATCTGCAACCCAGATCGCCCAGGGTGCCGGACGCACCGGAATTACCGGAAGCTTCTCTTGAATCCCGGGAACCCTGACAAAACCGATCTTACGTCCATCCGGCGACCAGCGCGGCATGCCATCGCGATCTGCGCTCGGAGCAAGGTAGTGCACGCTGTCCCGGCCGAAATCGTAGATCGCGATAAACCTGTGATCGCCTCGATCGCTAACCAGCGCGATATGCCGCCCATCGGGAGACCATCTTGGATTCGAATTATCTCCGCGAAGTTCCGTCAATTGATGCGTTGGTGTCGCGCCTGTAACCGGCGCAATCCACAGTTGCTTTCGAGCGGCCCATACTGCGAATTGCCCATCCGGTGAAAGCTCGACGTCTTCACATTCCTCCTGTCCGCAACCAATTTCTCCCAACCTTCGGGGGGTCCCCTCATCGACATCCACTGCCCAGACTTGTTGTTTCCTGGCTTCAACACCGTGGGTGGGGTCTGCAACCCTTCCGCTATCGTTGGTCTCGCTGCCGACAACGTACACCAGCGTTCGACCATCGGCGGTAATTCGCAAACTCGCAATCGGCAAACCTTGGTCGCCCTCGTAATGGGTCACTTGCCGGGCGGCAAAATTGGGCCCGTCGGCGACCCAGAGGTTACGTACTCCTCTGGCGTCGAATACCCATGCCACTCTGTTGCGGCGGGACGCGGCCACCAGGTTTGAAGGAAACGGCGAACTCATTACCTGTTCCAGCGTAAAAGTCGCAGCGTGAGCGGCGTGAGATAGGAACAGACATTGAATCAGCACCAGCTGGCAAGCGAGATTTCGACATCGCGAGAAAGAGAGCATTGGAAGCATCCACATAAGAGAAGAAGCCTACTCCGTGGATTCAGTATCTGCCAAGCCCATCGTCGCGTGCGGCTGGTCGCGAGCTCCGATCGCGTGAAGTGGGCCATCAACGTAGCGTCTGATCGGTCGCGAAGAATCGCATCAACCTCTATAATGCTCGTTCTGCTGAAATGGTCATCCCAAAACTGCCTTCCCATTGGAGAAATGCATGCGCGCTGGCGCCCGGCTGTCCTTGCTGGTTCTGTCCTGTCTCTTGCTTCTTGCCACAACTCCTGACAACGAACAGCCTTTAGGCGGATATTCTGCGGCCTCTTCCAAAACCGAACGCGATTGGGAAGTGAAATTCCGAGGCATCCCTGAACCGCAAAATCAGCGTGAATATATGCAGCGCCTGGCGGCACGTCCGCACCACGTTGGCTCGCCTTATGACAAAGACAATGCCGAGTGGATGCTCGCGAAATTTAAGGAATGGGGCCTGGACGCCAGTATTGAAACCTTCGATGTGCTGTTTCCAACTCCGAAGGCGCGCCTTGTCGAACTGGTAGAACCGACCAAATTCACGGCCAAATTGCAAGAACCAGCGCTGGCGATCGATCCCACATCCAACCAGCAATCCGAACAACTTCCCACTTATAACGCCTATTCGGGCGATGGCGACGTGACCGCGCCATTGGTGTACGTCAACTACGGGATTCCTGATGACTACGAAAAGCTTGAACGAATGGGCGTATCGGTGAAAGGGGCGATTGTTATCACGCGCTACGGAAATTCATGGCGGGGCATCAAGCCGAAAGTTGCTGCCGAACATGGCGCGGTTGGCTGCCTCATCTATTCGGACCCGGCCGATGATGGTTACGTTCAAGGAGACGTGTTTCCCGACGGGGCCTGGCGCCCGCGCGACGCTGTACAACGTGGCAGCGTAATGGACATGCCCGTCTATCCCGGCGATCCACTGACGCCCGGAGTTGGCGCAACCAAAGATGCGAAACGCCTCGACTTGAAAGATGTAAAAACCATCACCAAAATTCCTGTCCTCCCAATTTCATATGCCGACGCTCAACCTCTGCTGGCGGCGTTAAAGGGAGAGGTTGTTCCCGATGCCTGGCGTGGCTCCCTCCCCCAGACGTATCACGTGGGGCCAGGGCCCGCTAAAGTTCATCTTAAAATGCAATCCAATTGGGATATCAAACCTCTTTATGACGTCATCGTGAGAATTCCCGGCTCGACGAATCCTGACCAGTGGATCGTGCGCGGCAATCATCATGACGCGTGGGTGAACGGCGCTGAAGATCCGGTTTCCGGCACAGTTGCTCTAATGGAAGAAGCTCGCGGCTTCGCCACCCTGCTGAAGCAGGGATGGAAACCGAAACGCACCATCATCTATTGCGTGTGGGATGGCGAAGAACCCGCCCTCCTGGGTTCCACCGAATGGGGCGAGGCACACGCAGATGAACTGCGGCAGCATGCTGTGGCCTACGTTAACAGCGACGGCAATGGGCGTGGCTACCTGTCCATGGGCGGCTCGCACTCCCTCGAAAAATTTATTAACGGCGTGGCCAGGGATGTACAAGATCCGGAAAAGAAAATTACCGTCTGGAAGCGGGATCAGCTCAAAGCGATCGCGGATGGTAAGACACCCGAGGAGCGGCAGGAAGCGCGTGATCGTGCCGACTTGCGCATTCAGGCTCTCGGATCAGGCTCCGACTGGACCGTTTTCCTCGACCATCTCGGCATCGCTACTCTTGACCTGGGCTACGGTGACGAGGACGGCGGCGGAATCTACCATTCGATCTACGACGACTTTTACTGGTACACACATTTTTCCGATACCGACTTCAGCTACGGCCGTGCCCTTTCGCAGACCGCCGGGACCACGGTGATGCGGCTGGCTGATTCGGATCTTCTGCCTTACGATTTTCAAAATCTGGCGGATACCATCCACCATTACGTGGATGAATTGCAGAAGCTTTTGAAAGCCAAACAGGACGAGGTCACCGAACGCAACAAAGAGATTGAGGAAGGAGTGTTTACCGCGACAGCCGATCCTAAGAAAACTTCGGCTCCTCCTCCTGTCGAAGGCGTGCCGCCGTATCTGAATTTTGCCGCTTTGCTAAATGCGTCGGACGCCCTCAATCACAGCGCGGAGCGGTATCAGAAAGCCCTGGAGAAAATTACAAAGAACGGTGATCTTACGTTGTCGCCTTCATCTCTGCAGGCGATCAATTTGCAATTGATGCAAAGCGAGCGAAAACTTACCTCGCCGGACGGCTTACCTCGCCGCCCATGGTTCCAGCACCTGATCTATGCTCCCGGCACCTACACAGGGTATGGGGTCAAGACCATTCCGGGCGTTCGCGAGGCCATCGAACAGAAAATGTGGAAAGAAGCCGACGAGCAGATGACACGGGCCGCAAACGCGCTGCAAGACGAAGCAACCTTTGTGGATTCCATAGCTCAGCAACTGGAAAAGACACAGTAACCGTATTTAGTTTCGATCGACTTTGGCACCCTCGACGACCATTCACCGATAACGCTATGCCCTGCCACCTTAACCGATGGTTGCGTGCCGGCCGATCTCAGCGCAACTTAAGGACGCCACCGTCCTCGTTCGACCTGGAGCGACCTCCAAGTCTCGCCCATGACTCTGGTGAGCCGTCTGGTTCGAAAGGCCGCTACGTCGCATATCAAAGGTGTCAATCGGTACTTCCTCTCCCGCACCCAGCGATACGTCGTATCGCGGCAAGTGGTGCTCAGTGTCGTCTTCGTGAAAAGCTACCTCAGATGGATTGCAAGGCAAGTTGTGCCGCTTCGATTTATGGGGCCGGGGATATTTCGGCTGTTCTCTTCAACTGTCCGCAGGCTGCATAGATATCCCGCCCACGAGGACGCCGCACAAAGGTTGGCACGCCTGCGGCGACCAGAATTTTTTGGAAATTTGAAACACGTTCTCGGGCCGGCGTGGCAAATGCGATTCCGGGCCCAGGATTTAAGGCGATGAGGTTGACTTTGGCTCGCAAGCCTCGTATCAGTTCAGCCAGTTCCCGCGCGTTGCTGCTTGAGTCGTTTACACCGTCGAGCAGAACATACTCAAAAGTCAGTTTTTCCCGGTTCCGGAGCGGAAAATCGCGGGCCGCGGAGATTAGCATTTCCAGGTTCCATTTGCGATTGATCGGCATCAGTTGGCTACGAAGATCGTCGTTCGGTGCATTGAGGGAAATAGCGAGCTTGGGACGGACTGCCTCGGCCCCTAAATCATGGATCCGCGGTGCGATGCCAGCGGTTGAAACCGTCATACGTGATTCAGGAATTCCCACGCCGCTCACCAGCAGCCCCACCGCCTTTATGAAGTTGTCGTAGTTCAGAAATGGCTCTCCCATTCCCATAAAGACAAGATTGACCCGTTGATGGGGAGGCGAAACCTTCTGATCGTTTAGCACGGTGCAGACCTGACCGACGATCTCACCCGCCGTAAGGTTCCGCTTGATCCCCAGCAGAGCAGTCAGACAGAACTGGCAGTCGACAGCACAGCCCACCTGGCTGGAAACGCAAATCGTAGCGCGTTCCCATGGCCGACCAGTAGATTCGGTCTGAATGTCGGCCTCACTACCGTCCCCGGTTTCTCCCCCATCGCCCTCTGGCATCCAGACCGTTTCAACCGTCTGTCCATCGGCGCACGCCACTAGGTAACGCACGGTTCCGTCACTAGATTCAAATTTCTTCTCAATCCCGGGCAGGCCTACCGAGAATCCTTTTTTGGCCAGGTTTCGACGAAACTCCTGCGGCAGAGTGAAAATCCCGTCGGCGTTCTCAACTCGCTCCCGGTAAAGGGCGTCAAAGAGCTGTCTTGCCCGGTAGGCGGGCTGTCCAAACTCCTCCACTAGGGCCGTGAGCTCGGGCATGTGAAGTCCTAACAACGGATTATGAGGAATTGAGTCCATTTCTCACCGTCGCCTGCCGAAACCTGCCGATTGTGGAGGATGGGAAGGACTCCCCCTGACCTTTACTCGAGAAGGCGCGATAACATATTTAACCTATTGATTATAAAGGATTAATGTTGTATTCGCCGTACCCGGGCCGGGTGTGTAACAATATCTGTAGTCGCTGACCGCTTCGTTATCACTCCTATATACGTCATGGTTCAAGAAGTACGCAACATACGCCGGGAGATCTTGCCTAATGGTCTGACTCTCATCACCGAAGAGATGGAACACATCCGTTCCGCTTCGATTGGGATTTGGATCAAGACCGGCTCCCGCGATGAAGACCTCCAGTCCAACGGCATATCCCATTTTATCGAACACATGGTGTTCAAGGGCACCAAGAATCGCACCGCAGAGGAAATTGCCCGCCAGGTGGATTCGATTGGGGGCAACATGGACGCATTCACCGCGAAGGAATGCGTTTGCTTCAGTGCCAAGGTCCTGGACGAGCACATGCCTATCGCCATGGACGTCCTCAGCGACCTAGTCCTGAATCCCGTGTTTGACGCCCAGGATATCGGCCGTGAACGGGGAGTGATTTTGGAAGAAATTAAGATGGACGAGGACAACCCTGACTACCTTGTCCACGAAATATTCACGCAAAACTTCTGGAAAGACCACCCGTTGGGCAAACCAATTCTAGGAACCAAGGACACGGTAAAGAAATTCGACCGCGATGGGGTGCTGGATTTCTACAAACAGAGGTTCGCTCCCGGAAATGTGATTATTTGCGCTGCCGGCCACTTTAAGCACGAGCAATTCGTGGACTTGGTGGCGAAACACTTTGACCAGATGAAGCCGGTGAAGAATGGCTTTCATAGTCCCAAGCCGAAGATTTTGCCCCGCATTATCATGCGCAACAAGAAATCTTTGGAGCAGGTGCAAATCTGTGTCGGAGTTCCTTCACATCCCATTGCCCACGAAAACCGCCACGCTTCCTATATCTTGAATACTCTTCTCGGCGGAGGAATGAGCTCGCGTCTGTTTCAGAACATCCGCGAACGCCAGGGTCTGGCCTACGCGATTTACAGCGATTTATCTCCGTATCGCGATACCGGCTGCCTTTCGGTTTACGCTGGAACTTCGCGTGAGTCGGCGGGCAAAGTGGTGCAATCGGTCGTCTCCGAGTTCCGTAAACTGAAAGCAGAACCGGTACCGGAAGAGGAGCTGCGCCGTTCGAAAGATCAGCTGAAGGGAAGCTTAATGCTTTCTCTGGAATCTTCTTCAGCGCGCATGTCCAATCTGGCGCGGCAGGAAATGTACTTCGATCGCTTTTTTGGCTTGGATGAACTGATTGAGCGTATTGAAAAGGTTACAGTGGACGAGCTCACAGTTCTGTCGAACGAATTCTTCCAGACTGAATCGATCGCCGTCACCGTGCTCGGAAATCTCAACGGTTTGAAGTTGACGCGAGATCAACTCGCCTGCTGAATTTTCTCCCCTCGCAACCCGAATCCGTCTTGAAAGTTGCTCGCCTGCCAGCAGATAGTTCCTGACACTTTGCGAATCAACTCGCATCTAACTTGGTAACTGGCAGGAACACCCAGTCGCCGTAGGGTTAATGGGATCTGCCTTGGATCGGAGGTCGGTTATGGCACAGGTGATCGAGTTTTACATTCCTTCAAGGTTCAAATCGAAAGTGAAATGGATACCAGCAGAATTGCGAGGGAAGGTTCTCACTTTTCCGGCAAACCTGAAAAAGTCAGCGTAGGAAAATTAAGCGCTTTCGAAGCCCGGCTCTTTAGAACGAGAGCCGGGCTTTTTTCCCAGGTTCCTTACAAATCGAACGAAGTGTTCCAAACAAGTTGTAAGGCTGCAGAATACTCTGAAAGTCTTTCGTCGCAAGATCTTCAGCGGAATCAGTTTTTCTGGCCTCTGACGAACTTTCGAGGCATACTAGTCGGCATGCCCGTTTCCCCAGCGGGCGGGAGGCCTCGTCGTTATGTCCTTGCCGGAGGAGGATCAATTACCGGAGTTGAATCCCTCGTTTGGGGATGAGTCTGAACAGAAGCAGCGACGGCAGATGCTTGTCGCTCTGGCTCTTCTTTTAATTGCCCTGATTTTAGTCTTGATCAAGGACCGTGAGTTTTGGTTCCCGCCTGCGCCCGCCGCCGACTCAGGATCGGAACCGGTTGAGCAAATTGCGTCCGATACTCAGACACAAGTCCAGCCTTCAGCGGTCACCAAGCCGGCTAAATCTTCCAGTCAGGAGCGCGCGCGAATTAAGTCTCGCACTCTTGTTGCGGCTGCCACTCCTACTCCGGCACCCGCACTTGCGCCTGTCGTTACCAATCGGACCGTCCTCCCTCCGTTGGAAGTGGAAGTTGTCGCTGGCGATGAGCACCGAACCATTCAGTCCGGAACAAATTCCGTCAAAGTGGATCTGCAGCCGAGAACACCAGTCACCTATTCTTCTCAGCCGGCCTCCAGTTCCGACGGAGTGGCGGACGCTACCGGGCGCGTTCATCTTTCGCCAGGTGCGGCACAGATCATTTCGCGGCCGGTCGAACCTAATTACCCGCTTTTGGCCAAACAGATGAAGGTACAGGGCGCGGTAGTGTTGGAAGCGCTGATCGGACGTGACGGAAACATTCAGGATCTTCATATCCTCAGCGGACCTACTATCTTGTCAGCCGCCGCGCGCGAAGCCGTGAAGCAGTGGCGATTCAAACCGTATTTGCAGGCCGGCGAGGCAGTGGAAACCGAAGCCCGCATCACAGTTAACTTCACCATCTCAACCCAGTAAGATCTGACCGTTGCCATAGACGCGTTGCGGCAAGTCATTCGTCGATTGATCATGGATTCAACAGCAGGAAATTAAGATTAAAAGCCTTTTAGTAGAGTTTCCATCGCGGTACTCAAGCCTCGGGCGATCACCTGTAGTGTGATTATTCCAACTTCGCGCTTCCCTAGCTCGATCTCCGATATGTGTCTCCTATTCATAATCGAGGACGCGTTGAAAGGCGTGTACAGCCTTGCGCTTGGCGGCACAGCGGTAGGAACTGGCATCAATGCAGCTCCCGGATTTGGCGAGGCGGCCGCTGCCGACATTGCCAAGCTTACGAGCCTGCCTTTTGTTAGCGCGGCGAACAAATTCACGGTGCAGGGCGCCCATGATGCGCTGGTACAGCTCTCGGGCACACTTCGCACTCTGGCGGTCTCGCTTTACAAAATCGCCAATGACATTCGGCTGATGTCCTGCGGTCTACGGCCATCAGCCGCGGGTCGGCGCATCGGCCGACGCACTGGCAGCCTTCTTCGACGGCGATCGCATGCGGATTCTGATCACGGCCGTGTTTTACGTTCGGGGAGGGCAAGACTTCGCCGGTGGCGGCGGAAGACGTGCACGTGCGATTGCCGCGCTGCTCGCCAATCCGCAGCCGCACATCGGCAAGATCTATCACCTAACCGGTCCGCAGTCCGAGAACATGCATTTCTTTGCACAGGAGTATTCGAAGGCGCTGGGCCGCACAATCACCTTTCAGGACATTCCCGTCGAGCCGTGGCGGGACGACCTGCTAAAGCGGGGCTGGCCGGTTCACCTGGTGAACCACCTGGCGGCGTTGGGCGATCTGCATCGCGCGGGGCGCTTCGACCGGACGTCGGACGACGTGCGCATACTGACGGGGCAAGAGCCGCTGAGTGTGTAGGAGTTCGTCAGGAAAAATGCGGCGACATTCACCCCATCGGCAAAAGCAGCCTAAGTGTCTTCGGATGTTCGCATTCGTCGCGCTGCCCCAGAACGGAAGATCCACCTTCTCGAGGCGAAAGTAGTGTGATCCAATCCACCTAAGGAGTTCGACATGAGTACGATTGAAACCAACCGGTCGTGGACGCACTTCAGGGTTGATCGACGTTGGAGCTTACCAACAACCGGAAATGCGGGCCCAACTCGCTGTGCAATGACTCAGGTGTGTCGCGGGTGTGCCAGATTTTGCTCGCCGCCATGGCCATTTCTCGACTAACTGTCGGTCAGCCGCATACCACCTAGCTGCGAAAACTTCCCAGATGCCGACTTTTGGCCTGGCACTAAGAATTGCGACTCGGCGGCCCTCAGATTGCCTTCCGATCTGTAAACGCCTTGGTGCAACTTCGTGGGCGCTAGCTGGGAAACCGCGTTGGAGGGCTAGAGAGGTTGCGCAGCTGGGTTCCGCAGTAGGGACAGTAGATGTCGTTTACCCCAACCGCGCGCTGGCATGCGGGCAACTCGGGCCTAGCTTGTAACTGCAGTGAGGGCAGAAGCTGAACCCAGGCTGCACTACGTAGCCGCATTGTGGGCAAACGCTTCGCAATGGGAGCCGAGTAAGAAGTAAAGAATGATGCCCAGAGCGTTGGGAACAACAATAGCCAGAATTGTCCAAAGGGTCGGGCTCATGCCGCGGCGCTTGGCATCGCGGTTGATATAGCCGATTAACAACAAATAACAACCGCCTAGAATTCCGGTCAGCAGGCCGAGCAACGGCCGCCCCCATGCTGGTATTGGATGAGGCTGTGGATGGCGAACCACAGCGATATTGAAAAACCACTGCGCCGCGACGAACGCGACGCCCGCCAGGACCCATGCCCAGGTCGGAATAATTTTGATTTCCGCCGCCAGTCCAGTGTGAGTTTCTTCTTTCGCTAGCATAAATTTGCCCACTTTCTGATCACCATTGCCGCGACCCTTGTCCGTGGCTCTTCACGTGATTGCCGCGAGCCAACAACACCACGCTTACCACTAGCGCCGGCGCGATGAAGAAAAACAGGAACCCTGCTTGCCAAACCAGAGTCGAGACTCCGGCCTGTTCTCCCATCCAGGCAAACAAGCGCCACAGCACCGGCAGGGTTAGTGTTGCGGTGAGCCCTACGCCCAAGCAAGCCATCCCCACCAGCCACATGCGCTCCCGAGTCTCCCGAAGCCTGGCGGCATGGAAGCGCACGCGCATCTGCGTGGTTCGCACCAAGCGGGCATCAGCGACTACGGCAAGGGAGTGCAAAGCGCGAACCATCTGGGCCGCGCCTTCCGCATAATCACGACAGGATACGCACTCCTCGAGATGGCTCCGCAGCCAGATCTGCTGCGCATCCGAGAGAGCATCACCCAGAGTGATCAGCTCCCGCGCTTCGTCATGTGTGTCCCGCGTCATGCCTGTGCTCCCTTCAGCCGCGACATCAGCATGTTCAATCCGCGGTACAGCCGCGACTTCACCGTGCCCACTGGAGCTCCGGTCACCGTGGCAATCTCCTCCAAAGCTAGCCCCTCCTGGAAGCGCAATACCACGGTCTCGCGATAGTCTGCCGGGATGCCGACCAAAGCGGCACTGATGCGCTCGGCCTGCTCGTGCTGCGCCACAATTTCCCAAGCCAACGGCCGGGTGTCGGCTGGTTCCGCTCGGGCGTGCTCTTCGTCCTCCATCAGTCCATCTAGGCTGACTGGGCGTTTCTTGCGCAAATAATCGATGGTGAGATTTCTTGCCACCGCATAGAGCCAAGTGATGAATTCATGCCCGCCGTCGTACTGATGGCCACGTTCCAGCACGCGAAGCCAGGTTTCCTGGAAGAGGTCCTCCGCCAGTTCACGATTTCCCGCGAGATACAACAGATAACGTAGCAGCCGGTGCTGATACTGCTCGATGAGGCGGTCCAGCAACTGCGGATCGCGCCG
This sequence comes from Terriglobia bacterium, assembly GCA_963786325.1. GTDB lineage: Bacteria > Acidobacteriota > Terriglobia > Terriglobales > Acidobacteriaceae > JAIQFF01. The sequence goes on along the minus strand of CAWAYW010000025.1, from coordinate 472,052 downwards.
GCGAAGACCGCGAGCAATTGCTCTGTCCTCGGACTCCATGTCGATCATGAGGAAATATGCTGCGGCGTTCATGCTACCGGGATATACGGGTTAGCACCTAAAAAAGATGCAAGACACGGTGGCGAGCCCTTTTGAAACTTTTCATGCCCGTGCCCCGTAGAAGCGTAAGGCCAGGAGGAGTTGCAATGAAAACCTCTTTCACCATGCTTGTGCTTGTCCTACTGCTGCTGAGCATTCTGGCTGGGTGCGCGCCGGGTCCTAACCCATCCAAGAAAATGGCGAGTGAACACGGCGAAATCGCGGGCTTCTGGCTTGGCCTCTGGCAGGGCTTTATTGCACCGGTTGTGTTTGTGGCCTCGTTGTTTAGGGAGATCGAGGTTGAACTTGTCTACTACGCTTGGCCATCTCGATATCATTGTTCTGGTTGTGATGGTCATAAACCAACGGATCATAACCAACATTTTTTCGCCCCTATTGCGCGCGGAGGGAACGTGAGTTCATCTGCCTCGCGCTACTTTCCGAGGGCCTTTGGACTAACAGCAGAAAAGATTAAAATCCTTTCAAGGTTTCCGCTGTACGCGCTTGGGCGGATCACTGTGGTGTGAGTAATCCGACTTCGCGCATACCAGCCGATGTGGCTCGCAATTCACTTTCAGTTAGATCTACAGGCGAAACGAAAGCACCGCTAATAGGCTGCCGTTTTCCCAACTGCACCAGAAGAGCATGATTTCCGCTGGACATGCTCCATCTTGGGCGTACTATCTTTTCCTTGTGTCTCTGCCGACATCAAATACGGCGAACCACAGAAAACGGAAGTCTTTAGCACTTTCGGTTGAAGATCGCGCATTCTGAATCTCGCGAAGATTAGGCTCGGTATGTCCTGCTATGGAAGCATCCCTAGCTCACTGAACCTCAGATGTTTCGAGCGTGATCCAGTTTGCGAGTGCCGGGTTCGAACCCGCGTGGCCAAACCGATCACGACAACAGAGGGCAGCCTCGACACAGGTACGCTTTCGCGCAATCTGAGGGGGCAACGTGACTTCTCAGTTAGGTATCTTCCCAGGATCATCGGCGCCACTGCCAGGTTCGCCGACGTTCAGAAGAGCAAGCACGGCGGGGAGGAGTCGAGTGTCAAACATCCGAGCCAAGAAAGTTTGGTTGCAGGAACGACCGCGGCACCGACCGAATCTGACGAACTCCTGTTGGCGCAAGTTTGTAACGGGGACAACGAGGCATTGGCCGTTCTCTTCCGGAGATACGCTCGCCTGATACGTGCGGTTTCGTACCGCGTATTGCGAGATACTTCAGAAGCTGACGATCTGGTCCAAGACATCTTTCTCTTGGTATACCGTTACTGTAAGACATTTGATAGTTCCAAAGGCCCAGCACGGTTTTGGATTCTCCAAATGGCCTCCCGCCGTGCTATCTCCCGCCGCCGCTACTTGACTTCTCGCCACTTCTACACACGCCTCGATATCGACGATGCAGCACGCGACCTCGCCGATCCGCTAGCAGCAGTTCCACGGTTTGACTGTTCGATTGACGGAAGGCTCGGAAGCGAAAGCCTTCAAAGGGTGTTTGAAGCACTGTCGGAGAACCAGCGTCAGACCCTGCAGCTGCACTTTATCGAAGGCTACACGCTCGATGAAATCGCAGCGAAGCTTGGTCAATCCCGAGGGAATATCAAGCACCATTACTTCCGAGGGCTGGAGAGATTGCGAAAGGAGATTTTTGGTGGCAAATAACCGGGGTGGCGAGCACTATGATAAGAGTTCTTGTCCAAACTAGGAGCGGGGGCGTTGTCTCTTACAGAACCCCATAACGAGTTCCTAGAGCTCTGTGCCGTTTCGACCTCAGGCCAGTTGACTGAGGAGGAACAGAAGAAGCTACAGGAGCATCTCGCTGTCTGCCGAGTCCTGCCGGGAAACTTTAAAGCAGTACGAATCACTTGTTGACCGGCCATCCCGGTCTTCGTGGCCAAGGAAGAGTCGAAGGGGCTGGATGCCTGCCAGGATTGGTCGGAAGGACAGCAACGGCAGGCGGAGCAAGTCTTCTTCAAACGCCTAGAGCGAGAGCCCAAGACGAGTCTCTGGGTCCACAAGCTCTTACGAAGTCTCCACTATCCCACGTCGACTTCCTCCATTTTCCAGTGAATCGACTTGGCGACACTTCTGGATGCTCTATGCCGCTGGCATCCTACTTTTTATTTCCCTCAGTTTTTACGCTTTCCGGATCGGCGTACATCGTGGCACCGAGACTGCCAAGCTCGCCCCTCGCCAACCAATCGCCCTGACCCAAACATCGCTCGAAGCGCATCTAAGAGATACTGGGCACGAGCGCCAAGTGGCACATGATCAGATTAACCAACGCGACAAGATCATCGCTCGAGCTTCGTCAGCAATTAGCTCAGCAGCTAACCGAGATCAATGCCCTGAAAGCAGCGAAGGACCGCTTGGAGAAAGACCTGCGCGCAGGCGATACGACAAAACAAGATCTGACCCAGCAACGCAGTGAACTGACCCAGAAGCTCGATGCTGCCCTGTCTGCTTCGCAGGGGCTGCAGCAGAAGCTGGATTTTCTTGCGCAGCAGTCAGCTCGGGACATCGCGCGTGCCAAGACCCTGGATGCCAAAGTCGATGACCTGAATCGTCTGCTTCGCGACCGCGAAGTAGCGCTGGACCAAAATGACGAGCTGCTGGCGCATGACCGCGACATCCGGGACTTGATGGGTGCACGGGATCTCTACATCGCAGAAGTGTATGACGTTGCCCGTACAGGCGAGACCCAAAAGCCGTACGGCCGAGTGTTTTATACACGCGGCAAGTCGCTGATCTTTTACGCTTATGACTTGGATCAACAGACTGCCGCGAAAACAGTCAACGCATTTCAGGCGTGGGGGTGGCGGGGGCCAGATCAACAAAAGGCGGTTAACCTCGGCGTTTTCTATGAGGATAACGCCTCCAAGAAACGCTGGGTCTTGAAGTGCGATGACTCTGAAACGTTGGCACAAATTGATGGAGTGTTCGTGACGGTGGAACCAGATGGCGGCAGCCAAAAGCCCAGCGGCAAGTCCCTTCTTTTCGCCTATCTCAGAGCGGACTCGAATCATCCGTGAACAGATTTTTGTTCCTGAAGACGAAACTCTTCAGGCGCGAAAATCAGAAACTCCTTTCGCCGTAGCGCCCCAACGTAGTCGCAATCACAGACTTGACCAATCGGCGCGCAACTTCCCGCAACACCACATCTCCGGTCGGACGGCCATGCGTGTCGTTGATTGTCTTAAAGTTGTCGAGATCTGCCATCATCAATCGCACCGGCTGGCCGATGTGGGCGACGCGCTGAGTTTCCCGGACTAAGTCGCCCTTTCGAATCTTGGCCTTAACTCGACATGCGGATCCACAGCGAGATGGGAGCGCAACGCCAACCGGTGCGAGGCTGTACTTCAGGAGTCCATTTGCTTTTCTACGAGCGCCAGAAGTTGTGACGGGCGAAGCGCAAAGCACTGGGATAAATTGAATACCGCGCTCAATGAGGGGCTCTTTTCGCCTCTCTCAAGTTGACCGATATAGTTCCGATGGTATCCGGTCCGATGGGCAAACGAGTCTTGAGAATGCCCAAGCTGTTCCCGAAGTCGGCGGAGGACCACTCCAAAAGCGATCTGCGGGGTTCGAGTCCTGCGATGTCGCTGTACCCTTCTGGCCATGTGCCAACATTCTTCTGTTGACCACAATTGTGCGACCCACCTATAGTGTGTAATCTGGCTTCTCGCAGCTTCATTCGGTCCGTTCGAGAGAACGCGTAGTGACCTCGTCTGTTACAACCCGCTCGCCTGCGTCCGCAATACGCAAACAGGCATCACAAATGGCCAACGCTTCTGACGAGGCGGTTATTTCATCTGCCGAGGTCTCAGATGGGACCCTAATGGCTCAGATCTGCGAGGGGGACAGGGAGGCCATGGCTTGTCTATTTCGCCGGCACGCCCGCGTGGTACACGCGGTAGCCTATCGAATCCTAAGAGATACATGCGAGGCAGATGACCTGGTGCAAGACGTCTTCCTCCTGATTCATCGCCTTTGCAAAACATTTGATTGTTCTAAAAGCCCCGTGCGGTTCTGGATTCTCCAAATGGCCTCCCGCCGCGCCATTTCCCGGCGCCGCTATTTGACTTCTCGCCACTACTACACACGCCTTGACCTCGACGACGAAACAATCGATTCGCGATCAGGGGGTCGTCGGTTTGAGGATTCGATTGAGGAAAGGCTGAGAAACGGTACCCTTCCAAGGATATTTGCGGCACTTTCGGAGAACCAGCGCCAGACCCTGCGGCTGCACTTCATGGAAGGCTACACGCTTGACGAAATTGCGGCGAAGCTCGGTCAATCACGAGGGAATATCAAGCATCACTACTTCCGGGGCCTGGAGAGGCTGCGAAAGGAAATTTTTGGTGGCAAATTGCCGGGTCAGCGGACAGTATGACAAACAGTCTTGTCCAAACTGGGAGCGACGGCGTTGACCTCAGCCGAACCCCATGACGAATTCCCAGAGCTCTATGCCGTTTCGACCCTCGGGCGAGTTAGCGGGCGACGCGCTGAGTTTCCCAGACTAAGTCACCCTTTCGGAATCTTGGTCTTAACTCGACATGCGTACCTATTTTTAGGGATCTAGGTTTCGTTTCCTCTTCGGCTACAGGCTAGCCCTGATTGTTCCCATAAGGCTGTGGCGATACATTCGCAGCCGATGTTTATACGGTTAAACATTCAAGAGGAGAATATCCAATGGGAACTATCCTGATTGTGATTCTGGTTTTGTTGTTACTGGGCGTGCTGCCCACATGGCCCTACAGCAGCGGCTGGGGCTACTACCCGAGCGGTGGATTGGGGTTGGTTTTGCTGATCGTGGTGATCCTTGCGTTGACGGGCCGGTTCTAACCCCGGGGTCTGACCAGCGGTCCGCCGCCTGAGCGTGGGGGAGGGTTATTTGCGACTTTCTTTCGAGTGACTTTCAACCAGGTGTTTGGTCATGATGACCAAGGCCAGGATCTGGGTCCACTCAGACAGAATATTGCCGACGACCTGTCCCCATTTCGATTCCGAGTCGGCGTGAACATACACGACGACCCATGCAGCCCCGGTCACCACCAAAAAGAGAGTGAGGGAATGCTCCCGTATAACCTTCCAAAGGGAATCGGAAAAGTCTTTCGGCGGTTGTCTGCTTTCCGATGAACCTCGTTCGTACAAATACTTGGTGGCAAACACCGTCACCACGACTCCCGACCAATCGGCAATCGCATTTCCGAAGAAAGATCCTAAGTGTGTCTTGGGATCCCAGAATGAGTAGAGCACAGTCCATAGAATCAGGATCGCGATGGTGGTAATGCCGAGTGAGTGGTGAGCGAGGGTATTTCTCTTCCTGACAGCCTGAACCTTTTTTTCCTTCGCTTTGTTATTTTCTGTCGGCACGGGACACGAGTCTAACTCCTAAGCGTACGACGTCGCCAGTTTGTACATTGAAATTTCATGTGTAGCTTTCATCGGAGTCAATCACTGCCTTTTGGTAATCTGCTGTCTGAGGAATAAGAGCGCTTGTGACTGTCTCATCTCGCACACAAATCGGAATCGTAGGCGCAGGGCCGGCCGGACTGTTGCTTTCTCATCTCCTGCACCTGCACAAAATCGAATCGGTCGTGATTGAAAATCGTAGCCGCCAATATGTTGAGGAGCGTGTGCGCGCCGGGGTATTGGAACAAGGGACGGTAGATCTGCTCACTGAGGCTGGAGTCGGCGAGCGACTGAAACGCGAGGGGATGGTTCACCACGGAATCGAAATGCGCTTTCACAAACGCGGCCACCGCATTGACTTCAATGAGCTGGCCGGCGGAAAAGGCATCACTATCTACTCGCAGCGTGAAGTCGTCAAAGACCTTACCAATGCACGCCTGGCCGCTGGCGGGCAGGTTTTGTTTGAGGTTGAAAACGTTGGTGTACACGACTTCGACAGTTCAAAGCCCAAAATTCGATATCAGAAGGACGGCCAGGATGTTGAGCTGAACTGTGATTTTATTGCCGGATGCGACGGCTTTCACGGCATCTGCCGTCCCAGCATACCCGCCGGCGTTCTTACTGAGTATGAACGGGTTTATCCCTTCGGATGGCTGGGTATCCTGGCTGAAGCGCCACCCTCCTCGGATGAATTGATTTATGCCCATCATGATCGCGGCTTTGCATTGCTCAGCATGCGCTCGGAGAAAATCAGCCGTCTCTATTTGCAATGCAAACCAGACGAAGACATCAATCAATGGCCCGATGAAGCAATTTGGCAAGAGTTAGACATCCGCCTGGCGTCCGATACTTGGAAACTCACGAAGGGTCCGATCCTTCAAAAAGGAATTACCGGAATGCGGAGTTTCGTGGTCGAGCCGATGCAATGCGGTAGCCTGTTTCTAGCCGGCGACTCCGCCCACATTGTTCCGCCAACGGGCGCCAAGGGTCTGAACCTCGCAGTTGCCGACGTTCGCGTGCTGGCTCGCGCATTCACGGATTTTTACGCAGCCGGTCGTCGCGAGTTTCTCCAACAATATTCCGAAACGTGTCTACGCCGCGTGTGGAAGGTGCAACGCTTTTCCTGGTGGATGACTTCGATGCTGCACCGCTTCCCGGACGAAAATGCGTTCGACGGCCGCCGCCAGCTGGCAGAGCTGGATTACGTCACCAGTTCGCGTTCAGCTTCCCAAAGTCTCGCCGAAAATTATGTGGGGCTGCCGATGGAATGGTAGCGGGAGGAGATTCCATATTTCCGCGTGAATTCCGGGGGCTGGCCAAATATTTGCTCTGATCCAAAATCCGCCGGCGCTTGGGCCGATCATCCCCTAATTGAAAAATTCAGTTAAAATCCTTGCTCCATGCGCCTGCAAACTTTGGTTGTCATCGTTGCCCTTTCGCTTTTCTCCTTGCCCCTCGCGGCTCAATCGAAACGCAAAGTTATCATCGATCAGGACGCGCGCGGGCCTGCCACTACTGACCAACAGTCGATGATCATGCTGTTGCAGTCACCACAGGTTGAGGCCCTTGGCATCACTATTGTGAGCGGTGACCAGTGGCGGGATGAGGAAGTAGCTCACACATTGCGGATGCTCGAGATCATCGGTCGGACCGATGTTCCAGTGTATCCCGGAGCCATATACCCGCTAATCAATCGCCAGGAAACCATCGAGCGGTGGGAGTCCCTGTACGGCAAGGTGGCGTATAAAGGCGCCTGGAATCGTAAACCGACGGGCGACGGCGTTCGCGGCACATTTCACGGTCCCTACGATGTCCCCGATCTGGTGGAAGGCAATCCCACAACCAGAGCCGCAGATGAAGACGCCGCACATTTTATTGTTCGGATGGTCCGCCAATATCCCCATGAAGTCACGATTTACGCTGGAGGCCCGCTGACGAACCTGGCTCAGGCGCTCAGCATCGAGCCTAAGGTGGCAGACCTAGCGCAAGAATTGGTGATCATGGGAGGCAGCATCGCTCCCATCGTGCCGATAGAGTGGCGAACGGAAAACCGCCGCGAGTTTAATTTCTGGTGGGATCCTGAAGCTGTGCACATAGTTCTCACTTCTCCGTGGCATAAGATCACCGTTACCACCGTGGACATCTCAGTAAAGACCCGGCTTACACACGCCATGATCGCAGAGATCGGCAAGTCGCCGACGCCAAGTGCGCAGTACGTCGGCAAGTACGCGGACGAAGAATACTTGTGGGACGAACTAGCCGCCGGGGCCTGGCTCGATCCCAGCATTATTACCAAAGAAGTATCGCTGTATATGGATATCGACATTTCACATGCCGCGGGCTACGGCAATGTGCTGGTGTGGGCCCCCGGGTTGCAGCCTGGACTGGGCGAGCAACTTGTGCACGTTCAGGAAGATTTGGATAAAGAGAAGTTTTATCGGATGTTCACAGATCTGATGACGCGATCCGGAGCCGGCGCGCCCAAGTAGGTATCACACTCCAGCTCGGATCGTCGATGTCGAGGGAAAGTCAGTGGCCGTAGCCGCCGCCTTCCAACGAAACCTTGCCCCGGAACATGCGATAGATAATAAAGAAGTAGGCGGAAGCCAGCGCCATGCCAATCACCCACCAGACGAGACCGACACGCAGGGCGTAAGCACCGGAAATTGCTTTTTCAACCGTAATGTCGCGTGCTGGGTCCACACTGGAAGGCAACAAACGCGGGAAAAGGCCTGCGGCGGCTCCTACCATCATCAACGAAAGATAGGCACACGAACAGCCGAACGCGGCGTGATCGGCGTCCTTGCGGCTGAAATAAATGATCCCTCCCAAAGCAAGCACAACCAGCGCCGGGATGACGAAAAGCATCGGATACATGCGGTAGTTCGCTAACGAGTCGGGGCGCGCGATCATCGTCCCGGGCAAGCTTACAGCGGTTGCAACGATCAGCGCGATCCGGCCCCGTTGAATCATTCCCCTCGCGCGACGCTGCAGATCTCCCTCAGTTTTGACTGCCAAGTACAGGGCCCCATGCACCGCTAACGCGACCAGGGCAACAACTCCGCCCATCACGGTGTACCAATCCAGGATGCCGGGCGTTTCCCCTACGCGCCAGTTGGTCCAAAGGGGAAGAAAGAAATAGCCATCGTCGGCGAGAGGAACCCCGCGTATCACGTTCGCCAGGGCCGCGCCAAAAAAGATCGCCAGCAGCGTGCTGGAGAAGAAAAACAGTCCGTCGAAAAACGACCGCCAAACCGTCGAATCAATCTGCGCTCGAAGTTCAATACTCGCACCCCGCATAATCAGGAGCCATAAGACGATCATCAGAGCCAGATAGAACCCGCTGAAAGCCGAGGCGTAAAGAAGAGGAAACGCAAAATACAAGGTTCCCCCTCCAGCGAGGAGCCACACCTCGTTACCGTCCCACACCGGGCCGATCGCGCGCAACATGATCTGTCGATCCTTTTCATTTCGCGCGAGGAACGGATGCAGAATGCCTACGCCAAGATCAAAACCGTCTAATACGACGTAGGCGACCAACATGACGGCTACCAGCCAGAACCAGATAAATCCCATTTGCCTCCCTCACGCCACGCCGACAGGAGTGCCATGAATTGTGTCTGTCGCCGCTGGGCCTCGATCAATCGCACGATAGACCAGAACGATGAACAGAATCGAAAGTAGCGTATACATGCCCATGAAACCAAGCAAAGTGAACAAGGTATTACCCGGCGTAACAGTCTTTGAAAAGCCTTCTGACGTGCGGACCAGGCCATAGACGATCCACGGCTGACGCCCTATTTCAGCCGTCATCCATCCCGCTGTGTTCGCGATGTACGGAAGCGGGCAGCTCAACATCAACGGCCACAGGATCCAGCGAGTGTGGAAAAGCTTGCCCCGCCACAAAAAGAACGCTGCGACGACCATCAGCACAGCGAAGCAGGTGCCCAGTCCAGCCATGATGTGGTACGCGTAGAACAAAAGCGGCAAAGGCGTGGGCCACTCGTCCCGCGGAAACTGATCCAGCCCTTTGACCTGAGCTCTTGTGGTGCCATAAATCAGGAAGCTTAGAACGTCGTTGACTACAATTGGATTGTCGATGCGCTGGTGTTCCTCATCAGGCTGCCCCATGAGGACAATGCCGGCGCCTTGTTCGGAAACAAACAAACCTTCCATCGCGGCCATGGCTGCGGGCTGGTGCTTGGCCAGGTAGCGGCCATGCAAATCACCCGTGGGAAAAATTTGCGTCACGCATGAGATCAGGCCGGCGGTGACGCCGACCCGCAAGAAGATTTTGCCATATTCGGAAAATCGATTTTCCAGAACATAGAAAGCACCCACGGAGCACATCACGAATGCTCCGGTGATGACTGCGCCCGACATGTTATGCATGTATTGCAACAGGGCCCATGGATTCATCAACAGTCCCCAAAAACTGGTTACGGAATAAGAACCATTTGGCAGGACGTCATATGCCACTGGATGTTGCATCCAGGCATTGGTGACGATGATGAAAAAACCAGAAATCCACGATCCAAGAAAAACCAGGAAGGCGGATGCCCAATGTGCCCATGCGGAGAGGCGTTTCTCTCCAAAAAGAAACAGGCCGAGGAAAGCCGACTCCAGAAAAAACGAGAAGACACCTTCCATGGCAAGCGGCTGGCCGATGACGCCGCCTGTCATCCGCGCAAACTGCGACCAGTTCGTGCCGAACTGAAATTCCATGGGAATTCCAGTCACCACGCCGATCAGGAAATTAATGGCAAATATCCCGGCCCAGAATCGCGCCGCTTCGTTATAGCGCTCATTTTTCCATTTGATTGCTATTGTCTTCAGAACGACGATCAGCAGCGCCAACCCCATGGTGAGCTGGGGAAACAGATAATGAAAGGTGATGGTGAAAGCGAAGTGCAGTCGATGGAGCAGCAGCGCATCCATATGGGCATCACTCTACATCAAAGAATCTGGCTACCTAGTGGGACTTCGTCGTCGGTGATGCCGAGAGCGATCTTGTCAACAGAGATTTTCATAGCGTCACCATATTGGCGATTTGTGCGTCCGACACAGACGTAGTCGCACAATCGCGAGGGTCTTCACTTGTATCGAGGAGGAAACGATTCTTCCATTTTAAGCCCGGTTCATCTTAAACCTGGCATTGTGTGGGTCGTCAACCATGATTCCTGCATGCGTCTTGCTCGTGCCCGCGCAAAGAAACCGTCTTTCACCGCGCCGACCAAGAAGCTCTACAACACGGGAGCCGGTTGAAGACGCCCTGGCGAAACTGTTGACTGCCCCATTGGGGGCGACTTCCTAGAGCATTTCGGCTAAAGAGCCGCGGGTGGATCTTCGAGATTCAGGATCCGCGCTTTATGGTGACCGTCGAGTTTTTAAGAGAATGCATAGCCAAGTTCCCATTGGGCAAGGTCGGAGGTAAAGTATCCGTGATGGCCACTGAACTAGCCACAGGCCGTTACGCTTTGCGTCCGAAACACGGGATCAAATCACGCAACCGCGTCCTTTGTCATTTTGCCGTCGATCATACGCCACACCTGTAGGGGATTGTTATCTTTCAGCTCGTCTGGCAGCGCCTCTTGCGGGAACCCCTGATAACAAATCGGCCGGCAGAAACGAAAAATTGCCTGGCTGCCCACCGAGGTCGAACGTCCATCTGAGGTTGCAGGATAAGGGCCTCCGTGTACCATCGCGTGCGCGACTTCAACTCCGGTGGGGAAGCCATTGAAGACGAGTCTGCCCACTTTCGTTTTCAAAATCGCCAATAAGTCCGCGTATTCCCGAAGGTCTGCTTCCGTCCCGTGAATCGTCGCTGTCAAATGGCCCTCTAGGTTCGCGACAAGTCTAATCAAATCCGCGCGGCTGGAATGCCGAACCAGTAGAGCGGTGGGACCGAACAATTCTGCCGCCAGGTCAGGATTTCGTAACAAGGACTGAATATCCGTTTCGAATAGAACTGGATCGACGGCAATCTGAGAATCGTCACTGGACGATAACCGTTCTGCGGAAAGTTTTACTCCCTCCTCCGCCTTCCGGCGCGCGACACCTGACTGATACGCGGACCGGATCCCCGCAGTGAGCAAGTGGAACTGTTTTGATTCGGAAACCAGCTTCTGGAGAGTGGCAATGAAAGATAGGTCGCTTTCGCCATCAGCCAGGAAAACCATGCCGGGCTTGGTACAAAATTGTCCTGCGCCGATTGTGAAAGATGCATGCAGGCCGCTTGCGATAACGTCCGACCTTTCACGCAACGCGCCAGGCAGGATAAAAACAGGGTTGGTACTGCTCATTTCCGCAAAAACCGGAATCGGTTCGGGACGCGACGCAGCCGCATCCATAAGCGCTCGTCCCCCATTGCGGGAACCGGTGAATCCTACAGCCTTGATCAGAGGATGCTTGACCAATCCAATTCCAACTTCGCTGCCGGAATCGAACAGTAGGGAAAAAACACCCTCCGGTAAACCGCATTCCTGCACGCTTTTCTGCAAGAGCCATCCGACAAGTTCACTGGTGCCGGGATGAGCAGGATGTGCTTTAACCACCACCGGATTGCCGGCGGCAAGTGCGGAGGCTGTGTCCCCGCCGGCAACTGAAAATGCGAGCGGAAAATTGCTGGCGCCGAAAATCGCAACCGGTCCAACAGGGCAAAGCATTGATCTCAGATCGGGCTTTGGAACAGGTTTGCGATTCGCATCGGCGCGGTCGATCCGAGGATTAACCCACGAACCTTCTTCAACCAAATCCGCGAAGAGACGGAGTTGACCGCTGGTCCGCGCGGCCTCGCCGATCAGACGCGGCTTGGGGAGAGCGCTTTCCAATTCAGCACGCTCAACCAATGCGTCCACGGCTGAATCGATGTGGTCAGCGATGGTTCGGAGGAATTTGCCCTTTTCCCGACCGGACACCCGGCTGTAGGTCGGAAAGGCTTCATCCGCAAGCTTGGCCGCTAAGTCTATTTCTTCGGGAGAACTGGAGAAAAAACTCGGTAAAACTAGTTCTCCCGTGCGCGGGTTGGCGGCTTCGAAACGCTTGCCACCATTGCTGACCTGGCGAAATCCAATGATTGAGTACCCCGATATTTTCAAAGCTGAAGCTCCCCGAATTATCGTCGGCTCGAAGCCGGATGATTTTCTTGCGGCCGTTTCTGCAAAGCCTGGGCCATTACTTTTTTTGCATCTGCCAGTTCCGTGCCCAGGAGCGCCAACCGTGGCGGACGCACCCGCGGATTTCCCATCCCTGTTTCGGACTGTGCAAGTTTGATCAATTGAACGAATTTGGGAACTGTATCCATGCGAAGTAACGGCAGGAACCAGCGATACAACTCGAACGCCGCTTCACGCCGACCGTGGATAGCGAGATCGAAGAGGTCTACCGATTCACGTGGGAACGCATTGGCTAAGCCGGCAATCCAGCCGGTCGCTCCTACCGCGATCGCTTCAACAATGGCATCGTCCACGCCGACGAAAACCTCCAGCCGATCACCTAACAGGGCACGGATTGCGGCGACCCGCCTTACGTCCGTGCTGGATTCTTTAACGCACGCCAAGTTGTCGTGTCGTCTAGCCAACTCTTGAATTTGATCAGGAACAAAGTCAGTCCCATAAGCGATGGGGTTGTTGTAAAGCATGCACGAAAGCGGAGTGGCTTCAAACACAGCAGAAACATGCGCGTTCATCTCGCGGTCATCTCCGTGATACACGTACGGCGGCAAAACCATAAGGCCGTCGCAACCGACATCGGCAAAGGCCTTTGCTTGAGCTATGGCTTCATCTGTCGAGAGCGAAGAAATTGACGCGACAACCGGCGCGATTCCGCACACGGCCTTCACGCAGTTCTGCACAATTTGCCGTTTCTCCTCGAACGAGAGGGTGGCCCCTTCCCCCAGTGACCCGAGAAGCACAATCCCGCTGCACCCGTTTTCAAGCAGCCAGAGACAATGCTTTGCCATGAAGTCGTGGTCGACCCTCAGCTGTTCGTCAAAGCAAGTTGTGATCGCGGGCATTACGCCCTTCCAGTTCATGTATGTTCTCCTGTTACTTGGCTGTGTTCTGGTTGTACTTGGCATGCCATTGCGGCAAGACTTTCGAAACGCGTGGGGGAAATCGGCGGCCTCACTGCGTCTGGAGACCAGCCAAATAAGAACCGGGTTATGGGCCCGCAAACGCGTCCCTGGCACGGTCCCATTCCGCAACGGGTCTGCAACTTTGCGGCGCGCCACGATTGATGCTCGGCTACGCGGGAATAGCTGACATCCTCGCACCGGCAAACCATCGTCTCTGGACGCGGCAAACCCCTGAGGTCCGATCGCAGCGCAAAGGTTCGGTCGAGGGTATGGGCGAACCTGCGTAGATTCCGGCGTTCCTTGAATAACCGTTTTGCGGACTCAGCCCGCCCGCCAGCCGCGAGACCCGCGATCTCGCCTTCGACCAGCGCCAGTTCCAAACCTCCGATGCCGGTTGGTTCTCCGGCGCAGAATGTCCCGGGCACCGAAGTTTGCTGCAGGTCATCTACATGCACAAAACTGTCTCGAAGCTTGCATCCCAACAGTTCTGGCAACTCCGTGTTGGGAACCAAGTGAAAACCACAGGCCAAATAGTCACACGGTATGGTTTCGGAAGAGGTTTTGGAGCCTCGAGAGATCACTACTTCCTCCAGAGACCTGCTTCCGTGGGCTTCCACGGGCCAGCAGCCGGCCGCATACGGAATTCCGTCCATATCTTTCCGTAGTGACAATCCCTGACGTAGTTTTTTCGGTTGGCGCAAGAGTGAAAGCCCGAAACGTGCCAGGGAACTCATGGACGCCTGTTCGCAGATCATCGGAATTTCGGCGCCCTGCTTGCTCAAATATGCCGCAACCGCCAGCAGCAGAGGGCCACTGCCAGCCACCAGCACTCGCTTGCCCGCTATTGGTAACCCCGACTTCACCAAAGCCTGCAGGCCGCCGGCACCCATCACATTGGGCAAGGTCCATCCAGGAAACGGCAGAAAAAGCTCGCGGGCACCGGGCGCAAGAATTAATTTTTTGTAGCTCAATTCCAATAACTCGCGGTCGGTTTCAGCGAGCAACTTCCCTGGTTCAATTTCATGAACAACCCGAGTTCCCAAAAAAACTCGTACTCGCATCGCTTGAAGTCGCTGAATCCGATGGTTCGCCTCCGGAGAAACTGTGGAAGATTCGGCCCTCCAAATTTGACCGCCCGGCACGGGATTGTCGTCGACAACGTTGGTGGTCACTCCGCACTCCGCGGCACCAGCCGCCGCGGACAATCCGGCGGGTCCCGCGCCGACTACCAGCACGTCGCAATGCTGGTTCCGCACTGTCGGTTCACTATTCATCAGTGGTTACTTCCATCCCGGCCTGGCACAATACCTGGCAAGTGCGGCGATACGCGTTTCCATCGATCGCGGCACGACACTCATAGCAAACTCCCATACCGCACAGCGGACCTCGCAACTCTCCGGTTACCGACTTGCGGCAGATCGCGCCAGAGAGCACGATTGCGGCCGCCACGGTAGATCCGGAAGGAACTACCACCGAAACTCCGTTCACCATGAGCTCGATCGATTCAAGCATGGGCGTGTTCCGAGAAGATGCGCGAGGGCAAATAGGGCTCAACCGGTATAGCAGATTCCCTGCTCGCAATCTGATCTACGAGAAGTCGTGCCGTCGCTAGCGACGTTGTAATTCCCAAACCTTCATGTCCCGTCGCCAGAAATAGAGTCGAGTCCCCAGGCCAAGGCCCAATAAGCGGCAGCTTGTCGGGAGTGGCGGCACGAAAACCTGTCCATGCCCGAATCGTCGAGAGCCGTGCCAGATTTGGCATGTACTCCGCCGCACGACTCATCATGCGGCCAAGAATCGGATTATCGATTTGCTTTTCTTCAACGTCGTATTGGCGTGATGAGCCAATAAGAATCTGCCCTGTCTTGCGTGGTTGCACGTTGAACGCCACCGAGTCGCCGGAAATCGAGTGCGCGCTTTTTAAGTACCCCAGCTCAACCAGTTGATGCTGCACGAAGCCGGGATAACGATCAGTAATTACCAGATGGCCCTTACGCCTCTTAATCGGCAAACCGGGCGTAAGTAACCCGGCTCCACTGCCTGCCGCATTGATAATCACACCACATGAGAACCGTTTTCCGTTGTTCAGACGAACGATGCCTTTGCCAATTTCAGAGACTGCACACCCAAGATGAATCTCCGCATCGTTCATCCGTGCGCGTTCGATCAAAAATCGGGCGGCACAAGGCGGATATATCACGGCGTCCCGCGGAACGAGCAAGCCTCCGGCCAGACCCTTCCGCAAGTTTGGCTCCGCCTGCTGCACCGCATCCCGATCGAGAACCTCCACCGGCACACCGCGCTGGCTGTAGTAAATCTGCTTACGACGCACCTCAGCCATTTCTTCTTCGTCCGCCGCCACCCATATCGTTCCGCAATCTTCGTACTCGACATCGGGTGACAACGTGCAACGCATTTCCCGCCATAACTCCTGCGAGTAACGGGTTAGAGCGAATTGCGCCTCTGAATCGTCCATCACCACGATATGTCCCATGCCGGCCGCGGTCGCGCCACCGCCAATCATGTCGCCATCGACAATCGCAATGCGCATTCTCTGTCGGACGCATTCATTTGCACAAGCCGCGCCCACAATGCCCGCCCCAACGATTACGACATCAAAGGCGGCCTCACTCATAGGCGTATGCCCATGGAAAAGGGATCACGCTCGTCCAGCACCAGATCAGCCTCAGCGCTGACGAACGCCGACCCTTTGATGCTGGGGTAAATTCGCCCGTCGCGCACTTTTACACTGCCTTCGAAAATGCTGCCGACGATACTCTCCTGTTTCCAAATCTGATCTTCGCGGATTTTTCCGTCGGCATACAGGCAGGCCAGTTTCGCGCTCGTACCTGTTCCGCACGGCGACCGGTCGTAGGCCTTGCCCGGGCACAATACAAAATTCTTGCTGTGTAATCCGGGCACCTTCGATGGGCCGAACAGTTCGATATGGTCGATCTCCCGTCCATTCGCGCCGGTAACACCATTTGCCTTCAGCGCCTGTCTTACAGCCCAAGTAAAAGCGGTCAGAGATTCAATGTTCTCCAGCACAAGTTCGTAACCGGAGTTTTCGATAAGAAAGAACCAGTTCCCTCCCCAGGCAACGTCACCAACTACCTGTCCGTAATCGGGCACCGCTATAGCAACCTTGGTTGCAAAACGATAGCTGGGAACGTTATTCACGGTCACCTCACCACTTGAATGCAGAATGGCGCTCACCGTTCCCACCGGTGTCTCTACTCGATGCTCGCCAGGAGCAATGCGGCCCATATAGGAAAGAGTCGCAATCAGACCAATCGTCCCGTGTCCGCACATCCCCAGATAACCGACGTTGTTAAAGAAAATTACTCCAGCGACGCAGGTGGGATCGACCGGCTCGCACAGCAGCGCGCCTACCATCACATCGGAGCCCCGCGGTTCGTTTACGACGGCGGAACGAAAGGCATCAAACTCATTGCGGAATTGATCGAGGCGGGCAGGCAGAGATCCCGTTCCGAGTTCCGGGCCTCCGCTAACGATCAGCCGTGTCGGTTCCCCCCCGGTATGAGAATCAATTACTCGAATCTTTTTGAACTCGCCTGTCTTCATGGGCGCCTGGAGTTCGAGCCTACCTCTATTATGGCCCATCGACGCAGTTGTAGAATGATGCGTATTTTACGCGTGTCTGGCGGGCTGACGCCTATTTCCGCAGCCGGAGTTGTCTTAATCCGGCATTCAGGAGAGTTTCATGAGGGTACGTCCTCTACACATCTGTTTTCTTTTCACTCTGCTTGGCATCGTGGCGCTGCCTGAAACGACGTCTCGGGCACAAGACATGCCTGACAAGGCTCCGTCAAATTTGGAGAGCCGGCGTAGCCAGTTCAAATCTTTACTTGATGAAGAGTGGCAATACGAGTTGCAGGCGGATCCCGAGGCCGCCACTGCGATGGGAGACAATCGGTTCAATGATCGCCTGACTGACCGCTCTGCTGCATTTCAGGAGTCCGATGTGCAGCAGAGACGACGGTTTCTGGCCCGTTTTGAGGCAATAGATGCGTCCGGCTTCCCACAACAAGAAACGCTCAGTCACGATCTGGTAATCAGGAAGTTGCGGCAGGACATCGAAAGTGCGCAGTTCAAGTCCTGGGAAATGCCGGTTAACCAGATGGCCGGACCGCATCTGGAATTGGTCGACCTGGTGACTCTGACACCGTTTAACGATCAGCACGACTACGAGAACTACCTATCGCGCCTGCATCAGATTCCGGCTGCGCTCGATCAGACCATTGTTAACATGCGCCGAGGGATGCAGGACCATTTGATGCCACCCCGTTATTTATTGGAAAAGGTGGCAACGCAAGCTCAAGATGTTGCCGGAAAAAGCGGAGAGGCGAGTCCCTTTGCGCAACCCCTGGCGAAACTTCCTTCAGGTGTTTCGGCAGCGGACAGGCAAAGGCTGCGGTCATCGGTGTTAAAGGCCATCGACACCGAAATTTTGCCCGCTTACAAGCATTTTGCCGAGTTCGTCCGGGATCAATATGCCCCTCACGGCCGCGTCGAACCCGGAGTTTGGGCCCTCCCTGATGGTGCGGCGCGCTATCGTTTTGAGGTTCGCCGCCTTACCACAACAAACCTCGAGCCCGAACAAATTCATCAACTCGGGCTCAAACAAATCGCGGAAACCGAAGCCCAAATGCTGGTTTTGGCTCGCAAACTTGGTTTCAGCGATCTTGCGAGCTTGAACGAACACGTCAAGAAAGATCGCAGTCTTTACGCCGTATCTGGGAACCAGGTTCTCGATCTCTACACTAAATACGTCCGCCAGATGGAGGCTCAACTACCCAAACTATTTGGCCGTTTGCCACAAAACAAACTCGTGGTCGTTCCTATGGACTCGTTTCGTGCCGAGAACGCCGTGCCAGCCGATTACACCCCGGGAGCCCAGGACGGTTCTCGTCCTGGCCGCATCAACGTCAACGAATATGACCCTGAACACCGTTTGACCTTGAACATCGAAGCCATCGCCTATCACGAAGGAGTGCCGGGCCATCACCTGCAAATATCCATCGGTCAGGAATTGCAAAGCTTGCCCGACTTTCGAAAAAATGGCGACTACACCGCATTCATCGAAGGCTGGGCTTTGTATTCCGAGCGGCTGGGAAAAGAGATCGGTTTCTATCAGGATGCTTACAGCGATTATGGACGGCTGGAAAATGAAATGTGGCGCGCGATCCGCCTGGTAATTGATACGGGAGTGCATGAAAAGCGTTGGTCACGCGATCAGATGGTCGAGTTTTTTCATCGCTACACTGCGATGGACGAGCCCAATGTTCAAACGGAGGTGGACCGGTACATTTCCTGGCCCGGCCAGGCGTTGGCTTACAAGTTAGGTCAGTTAGAGATTTTGAACCTTCGTGAAGAAGCTCGACAGAAACTCGGGAGTAAATTCGACTTGCGATCTTTTCACGATGAGATTGTCGGCAGTGGTCCCCTGCCGTTGGACGTGCTCCATTCCCAGGTCGAAGAATGGATCGCGAAACAGGACAGCCGGTAGTACAAAGTCTGGATCGGACCTTACGCTACGCCTATTTCAAACCCAAAGATTCGTTGCGCCGCTGATCAATCACACGGATGTCATCGTCTTTGCCGAGATATTCCCATCGCAACAGCGCAATCGGCACATTGCCGTTTTTCCAGAGAAAGTCGTCGAAAGTCTGCAGCCTAAACTCGTCTCCCTGCGTCATTTTTGCGTCCGCCAGGAAGCGCAATATTTCATTTTTTCCAACCTGATAACTAATTGCCTGTCCGGGATTGGTCGCAAACAGCGCCGCCTCCGCTTCCGCAGTCTTCTGGTCCATCGGAACCCGCTGAGCCAGATATTCCGCAGCTTGTTTGAGGCTAAATACTCCAAGCGCGAGTTTCACATCCACCTCCACGCGTAACGCCCGCAATCGCATGAAGTTGTAAATGATTTCTCGGGTTCGCCGACTGTCTTCGAAAAGCCCGGCCTGCAACATCATCTCTTCCGCATAAAAACCAATTCCTTCATTCGCGCCAGAATCGTAATAGTGACGGCGAATCGGATCATCGTGCCTCCACGACAAGCACATTTGAAAATAGTGCCCCGGCACGCCTTCGTGAACCATGTCCGGACGAACGTCTTTAGCGGTCGCCAGCCAAAAGTATCCCAGGTTTTTACCGGGAGGGCTTATCCAACGCACACCATCATCCCTCAACCTCGATGGTCCGGTGAGATCATCCAGTTCCCCGAAATCTCCCAGCGCCTCGAGATATCCGGGCAATGGCCGAAGCGTGTAGTGACGCATGTCAGAGGGAACAGTCAAAATGGCTTTATCACCAAGGAACTTTCGAATGGCGAGTTCCTCATTCTGAGCTTTCTTGACTTCCTCCTCGAGGCTGGAGGAAATCTTCAACTCCGGTAGATTGTGATTCCGCACTTTTTCATATTGTTCAAACGACACAGCGCGCGCCCATTCCTGAGCGCTTAGTCCAAAGAGTTGCTCGGGCGTGTAGGGGAGAAGCGCGACCTGGTTCAGAAAGAATTCGTAGTTCACGCGGCCGACGGCCGCATCTGTCGGCATCGTGTCGAGATTTTTTTCCAGCCATGACTGGTAAGACTCGAGGGCCGCGCTCGCCTTCTCGGCCGATTGCCGGAATGCCGCAGCATCTCGAGCGCCGCCCTGAAGCATAGGGCCGACCTCTTGTTGAACCCGCATCAACTTTGGCCGAACCTGATTGAGGTCAGCAATCGCGAGTAGTGCGAAGGGTCGGATGGGGTGAAGATTTACCTGCCCTTCCGAAAGTATCTCCGGAATTTGTCTCATTCGTTCGGAAATTTCCCGGCTCCGGTTGGCGTCGAACGGAGGAGGAGCAAGCAACGACTCCAACAGGGCGGTGAGAGTCTGATCGAGGTAAAAAGATGGATCCCGCTCCCAGCGGCGATTGAGGTACAGTTCCCACCGCGCCCGCGCAATCGCCGATCCGGTAAGGCGATAATCAACTTGCTGCGAACGACTCCAGCCTTCCGTCTTCAAATTCTTCCATCTTGTTTCGAATATCTGGAGCATGCTTTTCTGCATTGCGATGGATGCGCCCGACCAATTTCTTGGCCCCAGCGGATGATCGATTCTAGGAATATCGTCCTTGGAAAACGGCTGATAGCGGGTCCGCCATTGCCAAAAGTCATTCGCCAGGGATGGAAGAGAGTCTTCCTTCCCAGTTGCCGGTTTTTGGGCGATGACAGACGAGAAACAACAAAACACGGTGAGCAGCAGAGTTACGAACTTCTTGATCATGCGATTGACCTTTGGCGAATTGAATTAGACCCACCCGCCATCGATCACATAACTCTGGCTGGTGATGGCGCTACTGTCATCTGAGGCTAGAAAGAGTGCCAGACGGGCGACCTCCTCAGGCAGGATCATTCGTTTCAGGGCTTGGCTGCGAAGAATCTCAGCTCTGTATTCTTCCGTAAACCATAATTTTTGTTGGCGATCGGTGAGTATCGCTCCCGGCAGGATGCAATTCACACGAATGTTATCAGCCCCGAGTTCACGGGCCAGGGTTCGGGTAAGTCCGACAATTGCTGCCTTTGCCGTGACGTACACGGGGAGTCCGATTGATGGGATCATCCAGCTGATTGAGCTCAAGTTGATGATCGAGCCTCCACGAGCTTGTTTCATGGCCGGAATCACCGCCTGGCTTACGAAAAACTGATGCTTAAGATTCACCGCCATTGCCCGGTCCCAATATTCCGGCGTCACTTCCTGGATTGAATGCCGCGTATCATTTCCGGCATTATTAACTAGTACGTCCACTCTCCCCAATTCCGTGATGATCTTCTGCACCGAAGTTTGAATCGCATCGACGTCGGTTAAATCGCAATTCAGGAAATAAGGTTCCGGATCTCCATGGGCGCTGATTTTGTCGATCAGTTCGACGCCGGCTTGCTTCTGGATGTCTAGAAATGCAACCTTGGCACCTTGTTGGGCAAACTGCTCAACCATTTTCTCGCCAATGCCACTGGCCCCGCCGGTTACCAGCACCACGCGCTCTCTTAGGCTGGGATAGGTACCAAAAACTGTTGGCCTTTCAGGGCTGGTTTGCACATCTTCAATCATCAATTGCTCCTCAAATCCTGTGTGTCGTTTCCTGAACAATTCAACCACAGTATTCTGTTCACCGATCCCCCCCTTCTTGCGAAAAGCGTTGGCTCGTCACTTGCGCAGGGACTGGCTTGGCTTTTTTGTCGCGATGAAAGTCAAGTCCCGATACGGTCCGGATAGTAATAACGCAATTTATCTGTGTAAACTGGATTTCTGAGGATGGAACTTCGGCGAAAAAACAGGCGATCGTCCGGATCAAACCAGGCGTCCTTGTAGGCTAGTGCAACCTCAGATTTTGCAGGCTGATACTCTAAGGTTATTCTTGGCAATCTTCCTTATCTCGCAGCCGCCGGGGCGGCACTTGTCGGTTGCTTAATCATCTCGACATCAATCGTGATATTCACGTCATCGCCGACCATACCTGAATCCGCACTTACGCCAAAATCCTGACGGTTGATCTTGGTAGTCGCCGAGGCACCCATGTGCTCGTTTCCTCGTGGATCCTTCGTAGGAGAAGTCGGGCCATCCACATCGAGGGTCACTTCTTTCGTCACGCCGCGGATAGTTAAATCGCCGGTGACCTTTAACTTGCCTGCCCCTGCGAGTTCGACTTGCTTGGATTTGAAGGCAATCGTCGGATATTTCGCGGTATCAAAAAAATGCGGGCTCCGCAGATCCTTGTCACGCATATCAACGCGCGTGTCCAAGGACGCTGCATCGATTGTGATATCGAGCGAAGACTTAGTCGGATCGACGGCTGAATACCGCACGTCGCCAGTCACTTTCGTGAAGGTTCCTCGAACCGTCGATATCCCCATGTGCCGTACGGCAAACTGCGCGGCAGAATGCGGAGGATCCAAGCGCCAGGTTTCGGTCTGAGCAAAGGCGAGGGATCTACCGAGACCGAGGAGAGAAATTAGAGCAAAGAAGAGTATGGCGAAGCGAACAGAATTGTCACGCATGCGAGGGAGGATCTCACTTTCTGCAGGGCTGGTTTGGTTTTTCAAATCGTACAGGCTGATTTGCGCTCTTGTAAAGCAAGACCGAAATCGTCGAGGAGCAATTGACTTAGGCAAACGAGACCAGAGTGCGACTTTGGGGGAGAGAAACCGTGAGAGTGTCTAATAGTCCCGCCCAATCGACCTTCCGGTATCATTAAAGCTATACTTAAACTGCCATGAAGGCGTTCACCAAGGCCCTTTTCTGCGGATGTTTGCCCTGCAGCATGTGCTGTTGTCGATACACACCCTGTGTTCGTGGGCTGAAGATTGGAACGTAATTGTCTGAGTTCCTTAAAGGCCCATGATCACAAAGATCATGGGCCTTTTGCTTTTCTAGATTAAACATCGAAATCTCAGGAGGCTCGATGAGTCAGATTCTGGATGAACTACTTGAAGCAAACCGAAAATACAGTACCGACTTTTCAAGCGGGAAGAAGCTTGCGATGCCCCCGGCACGCCGATTGGCTATTCTCACCTGCATGGACGCGCGTCTTGATCCGGCAAAATTCTTGGGCTTGGCGGAAGGGGATGCTCACGTGATACGGAACGCAGGCGGTCGCGCAAGCGACGACGCCATCCGGTCCCTGGTTATCAGTTACAAACTGCTCGGAACCAAAGAATTTGTCGTAATTCACCACACCGATTGCGGCATGCTGGCTTTCTCGAACGAAACGATGCGGGAACTGCTGGCGTCAAGCTTGGAAACGGCCGAACTGACGCCGCAAGGATTTCGCGACATAGGCCGTGGGCCGGGCTCTCGCGAAGCTGAGTATATCGACTGGCTCACCTTTAAAGATCAACAGCAGGCAGTGATTGATGACGTCGATCGCATTCGCCGCCATCCGCTCGTGCCGGACTCAATCCCCGTGCACGGATTCATCTACGATGTAAGCTCGGGAAAACTGATCGAGGTAGCGGGACTTAAAAAGGCCGCCTGACCTTGATTCATCTGTCCCCGGCGATTGGACAGCGTCCCCGCCGGGGCAGGTTGTGGCGGATATTTCGCACAACCATCCTGGTTAAGATTTCTATCCGCTCCTGCAACCAATCGTCTGCTGTCACTCTAGTTTTCGACAGCCTTTCAGAATATTCAAAGAAGTACTTTTCTGGTTGCTAGTACCTTCCTACTATTGCTCTGCAAGCCATTCGACCTTAAATTTCTCCGCAATCTAGTGGCCCTTCCGAAAATTGGCAGGAGTGAGAATTATGAAGTCGAACGTCGCACAAAGTTTGTGCCTCACGGTAGTTCTTTTAACCGGAGTGTTATCTGCACAACAGGCTCCGCCCGGACAGCAATCGGTTCCTGAAAAGATGGCTCCCGCTCCGCCTCCCAAGCACAAGCTCGGTCCCTTCGAGATTTCGATCAACTGGCGCACCCGGGCGGAAGGTTGGAACTGGTTTGAAGGCAAAACTGGAAATAGTGATTACGGGTTGTGGGATTCCTTGCTGCGTATTGGAATCGGACAGACTGGGGAGCGTCTCGATTGGTTTGCCGAGATGGAACAACCCTCCATCCTCGGGCTCCCCAATGACGCCGTGGCTGCGGCTCCCCAGGGCCAGCTTGGGCTGGGAGCTAACTACTACGTTGCCAACAATAACCAGCAAAACAACGCCAGCATATTTCTGAAACAAGCATATGTAGACTTTAAACACCTGGGACCCGCGAGGCTGAAGCTCGGCCGCTTCGAATATTTCGACGGCACCGAAGTCAAAGCTCCCGACCCGACTCTCGCAACCGTCGTCCAGACCAGGATCTCGAGCCGACTGATCTCCAACTTTGCTTTCGCTGCCGTCCAGCGAACATTCGATGGAGGCCAGTTCGCCTTGAACGGCGGTCGCAACAACTTCACTTTTTTCGCCGCCAGACCCACCGCCGGAGTCTACCAGGTTGACGGAATGCCCGAGCTGGACGTTGAGGTCTACTATGGCGCCTTTACCCGATCGCTGAATACTTCGCATGGTGCGGCACAACTGCGAGTATTCGGTTTAGGTTACGTAGATGACCGCAACACGGTACTGAAAACCGACAATCGGCCGGCACCGGTTCGAAGTGCGGATCTCAATAAGGTTCAGATCGCCACCTACGGCGGTGACTACGTGCAGGTGATCAACACAACAAGCGCAGGCAAGTTTGACTTCCTAGCATGGGGCGTATACCAGGGCGGCTCCTGGGGTGTTCTTAAGCAACGGGCGGGATCGTTTGTCGGCGAATTTGGATGGCAGCCTCCGGCAAAACACCTCAAGCCATGGTTGAGCGCCGGGTATTCCTACGGTAGCGGCGACGGAAACCCGAAAGATTCGACGCACGGTACTTTTTTCCAGGTCTTGACCACGCCGCGCCAGTACGCGCGCTTTCCGTTTTACAACATGATGAATAACGAGGATTTCTATGGCACCCTCAACCTGAAGCCATGGTCAAAGCTGGCCTTCAGAAGCGAGCTGCACGCGCTCCGGCTGGCCAACGCAGCCGATCTTTGGTATTCAGGCGGCGGCGCATTCCAGCCACAGACCTTTGGATATACCGGTCGTCCCAGCAACAACTTTCGCGGTCTCGGCAACGTGTGGGACATTAGCGCCGACTACCAGATGACACGTTCCTTCAGCACCACTCTCTACTACGGCCATGCCTGGGGCAAGACGGTAATTGCGAAAATTTACCCTAATGACGCCAACGGGCAGCTAATCTTCCTGGAGACCAATTTTCGCTTCTGAATTGAAATTTCAGGAAGTTGCAAGCGGGTAATACAATTCTACTATTGACCTAGAAGTAGCCCGGATGTGATCGTAGTCTCATTTTGGCGGTAAGTCTGTGTTTCCCAGGGGAGTATATGGCGGTTTCAAGTCCCGTGATTCCCGACATCCATGCTGCTCCAGCGAATGCCAGCTTCTATGAGAAGCTCAATACCCGTTGGCACGAGAGAGCGTTGCAAGTCTTCATGTTTATCGTTCTCGCGCACTGGGGGGAGCATCTGGCTCAGGCTTACCAGATTTATGTAATGGGATGGCCGCGTCCCAAGGCAAATGGCATTCTCGGTTTGTGGTATCCCGGACTGATCAAATCTGAAGTTTTGCACTATGGCTATGCGTTGGTCATGCTGATTGGCCTTTGGGTGTTGCGCAAGGGATTCACCGGCATTTCGCGCAAGTGGTGGACCATTGCTTTGGTTATCCAGTTCTGGCACCACATTGAACACTTCCTGCTCATTTGGCAAGCCACCACGCACCATAATTTCTGGGGCAAACCGGTGCCTTTCAGCGTTTTACAGTTGGTGATCCCGCGCGTGGAACTTCATTTGTTCTACAACTCAATTGTTTTCATACCTATGGTGATTGCAATGTACTACCACATGTTTCCTTCGGAGAATGAACAGGAAAAGATGGTCTGCTCCTGCGCTTGGGGGAACCAGCAGTCGATGCAAGCGGCCTGATGCATTGGTGACCCCATCATAAAGTTGGGTCAGACCGCGACTGGGGCTTACTAAATAATGTTTAGCTCTCGACGGATCGGGATGCTGCCTCGCCCGCTCCCAAAAGGGTGTCCAAGTCTTCTGTTATGTTTTTGCGCCGCAAGCTTGCTCCTTACGGCCTGCTCAAGACCGAAGGATTCGTTCGGCACGGTCACGATCGAACATCAAATCTCCCCTGAACCTCCCCGGGTCGGACTTGTGGTGCTGAACCTTCGATTGTCGGATAGTTCCGTCAAAGCAATCACGGGAGCGCAGGTAGCGCTTGAGGGAGATATGTCGCATGCTGGAATGGCTCCGGCCTTTGGTGAAGCGAATGAGATCAAGCCTGGACAGTATCAAGGACGGCTTAACCTCGCGATGGCTGGGGATTGGGTCATCCTCCTGCATATCACAACCGCCGGCGGACAAAGGTTGGAGCGTCAGATCGACGTGAACAGCGTGCGACCCAACTAGGCAATCTGTTGAATCCATCATCCATTCCGGCCCTGGAAGCACCCGAATCTCTTCCTTTCGATCTGATGCGGATTCCCGGGCTGGGTCATCTCTTTCGCTGGCGTTATACCCGGCCCGTGCTTCAAGCTCCGTTGCTAGTTGTCAGCGTGATCATGATTTTGCATGGACTATTTGGCCCAACTCTGGCGCCGAAAAATCTGGCCACAACTCTCAGCTGGCTTCACTTTCGTGGCGTGCTCGTTCTGGTCTTGCTGTGTGCCGGTAATTTTTTTTGTCTGGCGTGCCCTTTTATGCTGGTTCGCCAGGCTGCTCGACGTTTTATCAAGCCACGTTTTGATTGGCCACGCGCGCTGCGAAACAAATGGCTTTCGGTCGGCCTGTTTGCCCTGATCCTTTTTACCTATGAGTTGTTCGATCTTTGGTCATCGCCATGGTGGACCGCATGGCTGATCCTCGCTTACTTCTTTACGGTGCTCGTGGTAGACGGTTTCTTTAAGCATGCTTCGTTTTGCAAATTCGTGTGTCCCATAGGGCAGTTTAATTTTGTTGCCTCCGCGCTTTCTCCATTCGAAGTGAAAGTACGTAATCAGGATGTGTGCACCCGTTGCCATACTCTTGACTGCATCCGTGGAAGGCGTGAGCCAGGGTCGGAACTGGTGATCATTCGCGGATGTGAACTGGCCCTTTATCAGCCGCGCAAGGTTGGTAACATGGATTGCACATTCTGCCTGGACTGCGTTCACGCCTGTCCGCACGACAACGTTGGCATCCTGAGCCGGTTGCCCGGAACCGAGTTGTTGGCCGATCCCATACGCTCTGGCATCGGATACTTTTCGCGACGCAAGGATTTGGCGGCGCTCGCAATCGTCTTTACGTTCGGCGCACTACTCAATGCATTTGGTATGGTGAGCCCTGTTTACGCAGTTGAAAGCTGGCTTGGACGATTGCTGCATTTGAGTCACGAGGCGCCTGTCCTCGGCATTATTTTTGCTGTCTTCCTGATTCTGGAGCCTGTCGTGCTGTTAGGGGCAGCCGCATGGGTAACACGCGTCTGGGCCGGCAGCCAGCGCGCCTGGTTGCCGCTGATGGTGAGATACACTTACGGGCTCGTTCCCATGGGCTTTGGGATGTGGCTGGCGCACTATGGATTTCACTTTTTGACCGGACTGTACACAATTGTTCCGGTAACGCAAAGTGCGTTTGCCAATATAGGATGGCCTCTTTTCGGTGAACCACAGTGGTCTCTCACGGGTTTCCCGTCAAATATTGTCCAAGTTATCGAGATAGGTTTTCTGTTACTGGGATTCGCGGGCTCTCTGGCTGTGACTTATGGCCTTGCGGAAGATGATTCGCCCACTAAGACGTGGCAAGCTTTCATTCCCTGGGCGACTGTGGGCCTCGTTCTTTGGAGTGCGTCGATGTGGCTCATTTTCC
This sequence comes from Terriglobia bacterium, assembly GCA_963786325.1. GTDB lineage: Bacteria > Acidobacteriota > Terriglobia > Terriglobales > Acidobacteriaceae > JAIQFF01. The sequence continues at coordinate 444,023 of CAWAYW010000025.1, read as the reverse complement.
AACCTATGGAAATGCGGGCCACAATGATGAGTGGATAACAAAGTCGAAAGATGACATCGAGACGTTACCTCAAGGAAAGGTTTCCGGTCTGGTTGGTCGCGACTCTGTGGCTGACTTTGCCGACCGCGGCAACAGCGCACAACGGACCGCCATTCCCTATCATCGAGAACCGGAGGGTTGGCCCTTGTATCATTTCTTTATGGACGCACCCCGACATCGGTACTGGCTCTTTCTTCGTCTTTGTAGAGCCGATACCTGGCGGAACGGTTCCGAAGGACCTTAAAGTGCAGATCGGCGTGCAGCCTGAGAGCAAACGCCTCCCCGAGGTTGTGTACACCGGTACTCGAGACGACAGCGGCGGCCAATTGCAGTACAAAGTCTTGGCTGACTTCGACCGTGATGAATTTTGGACCGTACGCCTGACTCTCGACAGCTCGCAGGGACACGGAGAAGATTTTTCGCGGGTGGAAGCGACTCCAACCGGCTTCGGGAGATGGGACCTGTTGTTTTTTCTATTACCATTCTTGGCAGTGGGATTTCTCTGGTTCCGTGGTATTTCGCGACGTCGCCAGCGGGTAAAGAAGCTGCAAGCTGCGTAAAGGCAACTACAAACTTATGCGGAAAAATCTCCAAGATTTCAAGCATACCGGCAATATGATTTCATTGTCGTTAACCGATAAAGATCAAAACACCAAATTCCGGGCGCTGGCGCTCCTTTTGTTTTTGGTTTCTCTTACCTGCACCTTTTCGTCGTGCCATTCCTCCGCCAAGCTTCCAGACAAATCCTCAAAAGAGTACGCGGACGCAGTTTCAGCCTTCTACGTTGGTTTGGCAGCGCTCCAAGTCGGCGACGATGTACACGCTGACAACCGACTTTCCGAACTTACGCGACTGGTTCCCGCAGAGCCCGCCGGTTGGGGAAATTGGGGAATTCTGGCATTGCGCCAAAGAAACTATGACGCGGCGGCGCAACGATTGCAAAAAGCCCGCGACCTGGCGCCGGCGAATGATCAAATTTATGACTTGCTCGGCATACTCGAAGGTCAGCGCGGAAACTCTGCCCAGTCAATTTCCGACTTGCGCAAAGCTGTAGAACTGAATCCCCAGAATCTGCGTGCTATCTACCAGCTAGCCGAAGAGACGGAGCGACAGAGTGCGCCAAACAGCGAAGCTGAATTTCAAGACCTCATACAGAAGATCCTTGCCGCTCAGCCCAACAATCTTGCAGCGCTGCTCGAGTTAAGCCGGATCGCCGCAAAACGCGGAGATCGAGCTACACTGAAGGCAGCCGTTGCTCAAATCGGTGCCCGCTCCTCAGAATGGCCACCAGAGGTTCAGCATCAACTAGCCGGGGTGCAGGCCGCCGCTGCGGGACCAGATCTCCACTCTGCGGCTACCCAAACCACTTTCCTACGCAATGTTTTGATACGTGTTCCCGAGTATCGCGAAAGTCTCAAAGCAATTAAGGCCCCACCAGGAGAGGAAGCAGAACCGTTCACCCACTTTTTGCAGCTTGCATCCCCGGTTTTCCGACCTGCTGAGGCTGACATCGCGCTAACCTTCAAGTCTCAGGCGGTCACGAATCTCGGCGAACACAAGAAGTGGAACTGGATCGGTGCAGTTCCGCTGAGCAGCGCGGGCACGCCAGCCGTCGTCGCCGCCAATGGCCGCGAGGTACGAATATCCAGCGGAGCAACCTTCCCCTTCCCGGGCGGCAAAGCAGCCGTGCCTCCTGGCCCCGAGGGCATCGTACCGCTCGACTTTAACTACGACTTCAAAACAGATCTGGTGCTTGCCGGTGCGGGAGGCGTCCGGCTGTTGGCGCAGGATAGCCCAACCTCATTCCGTGACGTGACGGCTCAAACGAAACTGCCGAACTCCGTCACCAACGCGGCGTATAGGGGCGCATGGGCTGTCGATATTGAAGCGGACGGCGATCTCGATATCGTGCTGGGCGCAGACGGTGGCCTACCGATTGTTTTGAGGAACAACGGTGACGGAACCTTCTTGCCGATTCATCCCTTCGCCGGGGTGTCGGGAATCCGAGGTTTTACCTGGGCTGACCTGGATGCTGACGGCAATCCCGACGCCGCGATTATTGACGCAAGTGGACGATTACACATCTTCATGAATGAGCGGCAAGGCCAGTTTCGTGAGCGTGCTCTGCCTCCGGATTTCCCGCTGGTTAAGGCGGTAGCCGTGGCCGACACAAATAATGACGGCATTCTTGACCTTTTGACTGTCCAGGAAAATGGCGCGATCGTTCGTCTCTCAGACAAAAATGAAGGACAAAGTTGGGAGACCGCTGAGATTGCCCGCGTTCCGGACGCCGCGCGGAACCTGGCTGGTGAGGTGAGGTTGCGGGTTGCCGATCTCGACAATAATGGCGCCCTCGACCTATTGCTCTCTGGCGCTCCGACTGCAGGAAGTAGCCCAACTGGCGCGCTGATTTGGTTGGGGGCTGCGCAAGAACACTTCACACTGCTGAAGCCGCAGACTGATCCCGCGCTGATCTTGGACGTTGCGGATCTGAGTGCCGACGGCAAACTTGACCTCCTGGGTCTGTCGGTCGATGGACAACCGATTCACGCTGTTAATCAAAGCTCGAAGAATTATCACTGGCAAGTAGTGCGGCCGCATGCTGTACAGGCGGTCGGCGATCAGCGCATCAATCCGTTTGGCGTAGGTGGCGAGGTGGAAATTCGCTCCGGCCTGCTGGTGCAAAAACAACCGATTGCCGGACCCCAGCTTCATTTCGGGTTGGGCGAACAGGCGAGTGCGGAAGTAGTCCGGGTGGTTTGGCCGAATGGCACGGTACGCGCCGAGTTCGGAGTCAAAGCTGACCAGGAGGTAGTCACTGAACAACGACTGAAGGCATCATGTCCATTTCTGTTTGCTTTCAACGGAAAACAAATGGAATTCGTTAAGGATGCAGTTCCATGGGGGTCGGCTATCGGACTGCGTATCAATACTCTGGGCTCGGCCAACATTGCCGCGACCGGAGAGTGGTACAAAATCGGACGCGATCAACTGGTACCGCACGATGGCTTCTACGATATCCGAGTCACCGCAGAACTATGGGAGGTTTACTACTATGATTATCTCGCGCTCATGACTGTGGATCATCCTGTTGGGACCGAGATTTTTGTTGACGAACGGTTTGTCATACCACCCGCCAAGCTTGGCATCACAACGGTTTCAACCCCGCACAACATCGCGCGTGCTCTGGACGACAACGGGCAGGACGTTACCGACGTCGTCAAAGATCTCGATGGAAAGGCCGTGAGCAGCTTTGGCCGCGGCCAGTTTCAAGGCCTGACTCGTGATCATTATCTCGAAGTGGACTTAGGTGACGATGCTCCAAAAAGCGGGCCCTTGTACCTGGTCGCACAAGGATCAATTCACGATACGGAATCGTCCGTAAACGTTGCTATTACGCAGGGCAGCCGCTGGCGAGCCCACGGCCTTAGCGTTGAAGTGCCGGACGGTCGCGGCGGCTGGGTTACAGCACAAGACAATCTTGGATTTCCTGCAGGCCGCAAGAAAACGATTCTGTTTAACTTGACTAACATATTTCGTCCCGGAACGCCTCGCCGAGTACGGCTAAGAACCAACCTCGAAATTTATTGGGACGCAATTCATTGGGCACAGGGCTCACCGGATACTCCGTTAAAAGAAACCACCTTGGATCCAGCGGTGGCTGATCTGCATTATCGTGGTTATTCGGTGATGCACATGCCGGTGGGAGCGGGCGCGCCGGAAGTGCCCGACTATAACCAGATCGAAGGTACCAAACAACACTGGCGCGACCTGATCGGTTATTACACACGCTACGGAGATATCCGCGAACTCATTTCTAAAATCGATGACCGCTACGTCATCGTGAATTCGGGAGATGAGATGTCACTGCACTTTCCCGAGCAACCGCCACCGCCTGCCGGCTGGGTGAGGGATTTTGTCATCAAGGGTGACGGCTGGATCAAAGACGGAGACTACAACTCGACATTTTCGAAGACCGTATTGCCGTTGCCCTATCACGCCAAGAATGAGTACAACACGCGTCCGGGAAGTCTGGAAGATGAGTGGGTATATCGCCATCATGCCGAAGACTGGCAAAATTATCACACGCGATACGTTACTCCTGACGTGTTCAAGAACAGTTTGCGCAGCGATCGATCCCGGGGTAATTCATCTCAATGACCGGCTCCCGTATCGCAAGAGTGATTGTGAGCATTCTCTTCTTAGGGTTGTTGCTCTCACCTCTCGCTTTGAAGCGGATTGCGGCACGGCAAGCCGAAGACCAATCCAAAATCGGTGCGCAGACTGCATTAGCGCGACACGGGTTCAGCTTGCAGGAGGTTTCCAAGGCTGCAGGAATTACTTTTGTTCATCAATCACCTGCCCTGGATCCGAAGCTAGCCCCGATCATGCCGGAAGTCGCTTCGATGGGGGCGTCGGTCTCCATAGTAGATTTCGATCGCGACGGATTGTCGGACATTTATGTAACCAACAGCGCCATCGGAAGCAAGAACGCCTTGTACCACAACCTGGGCGATGGCACATTCAGAGATGTCGCGGGCGACTTGGGAATCGCGGACGTCAACCAGGCTGGGACAGGAGTTTCAACCGGCGCTGTATGGGGCGATTATGACAACGACGGATACGAAGATCTCTTCCTCATCAAGTGGGGACGCCCGGAGCTCTACCACAACGACCATGGCCGCGGGTTTACGCGCGTAAGTGAGCAGGCGGGGTTGCCGGCGTGGATCAATGCCAACACCGCCATCTGGCTGGATTACGACGGCGATGGGCTGCTCGATCTTTTCGTGGGTGGCTACTACTCCGAAGACATCGATCTTTGGCACCTAACAACGACGCGGATCATGCCGGAAAGCTTCGAATATGCCAAGAATGGCGGAAGGAAATATCTTTTTCACAATCTGGGCAATGGCAAATTTGAAGAGGTTAGCGCCAAGCTAGGAATCAGTAGCCGCCGCTGGGCATTGGCCGCCGCGGCGGCTGACTTACGCGGCACCGGCCACCCTGATTTGTTTCTTGCCAACGATTACGGAGTGGCAGAGCTTTATTTCAACGATGGTAAGCGATTCCACGAAGTGGGCGAACAGACCGGCGTTGGTTTTGCTCCAAAAAGCGGGATGAACGCAGCTTTTGGGGACATCCTCAACCAGGGCAGATACGCGGTTTATGTTTCCAACATTTCGGAAGATGGAATTCTGATCCAAGGGAACAATTTGTGGGTGCCCAAAGAAGGCACATCTGGCGATGCCATCAAGTATGACAATTTGGCACGCGACTTTGGGGTTGAACTTGGTGGCTGGAGCTTCGGCGCTCAATTTGGCGACCTGAATAACGACGGTACGCTCGATCTCTACTTAACGAACGGATACATCTCGCTCGACCGCAATCGAAGTTATTGGTATGACTTCTCAAAGGTGGCAGGTGGCAACAGCACCATAATCGGCGACGCGAAAAACTGGCCTGCGTTCGATGGCCGCAGCCTGTCGGGATATCAGAACAAACGTGTCTGGTTGAACGATGGTGCGGGTAAGTTTGTCGATGTCGCTCAGGCGGTCGGAGTCACCGACACCTATGACGGCCGGGCGGTGGCGCTGGCAGACCTGTGGAACCGAGGAGTTCTCGACGTTGTAGTCGCCAATCAAAATGGACCGCTTCTACTCTACAAAAACTCAGTGACACCGGAGAACGAGTGGATCGAGTTCGAGTTGGAAGGAACCGCCAGTAACCGAAGCGCCATCGGTGCCCAGGTGGCTCTGTTCTGGAATGGGCAGCAACAAGTACAAGAAGTCTCGGGCGGCAGCGGATTTGCCGCCGAGAATCAGCGGCGGCTGCACTTCGGGCTCGGCAAGTATCCGCTGATTGAAAAGGCCGTCATTCGCTGGCCGTCAGGCAAGGTGCAAACCATCGACAAGCCGGCTGCGGGCGAACTGCATAAGATTAAGGAGCCCGTATGACCCAACAGACCAGCGAACGAATGGCAGGAACGCCCTCCGCATCTGGCACGCCGCCAGGGGTCGAGAGCAATCCCTGGAAGCGATGGTTCAGCCTCGAAAATCGTTATCTGGCGCCGATTTTCATCACCTGCATCCTGCTGGCGGGTCATCTTTCATTTGGAATTCTGGAAAGCTATAAGAAGACCTTGCTGGCGATAGTTGTGAGCATTGTGACGGAGATGGTGCTGGGCCGCATTTTCTATCACAAATGGCTGCACCCCGCGAGTGCATACATCAGCGGCATCAGCGTCGGAATTCTGGTGCGATCGCCTGCCTACTGGCCATACGCGTTGTGCAGTGCGATCTCCATCATGTCGAAATATGTCCTCCGTATAAAAGGCCGGCATATCTGGAACCCCTCGAACTTTGGAATCTCCGTAATGCTTTTCCTGGTGCCTGAAACGGTAGCCAGTCTGAGCATTCAGTGGGGCAATTATCTTTTACCCATGGTGGTCATTTGGATTTTGGGGTCGGTCATTATCTGGCGTTTACGCAGGTTCCACATTACTGGCATCTACGTAGCATCCTTCATCGCCTTCGCGTTTCTACGCAGCTGGATGACGGGCAGCCCATGGCAGTCCGAAATCGCCCCGATTACCGGACCAATGTACCAACTCTTCATTTTCTTCATGATTACCGATCCGAAGACTACGGTTCGCTCAAAAACTGGGCAATGTGTCGTCGTATTTCTGATAGCGTTGGTCGAAATGGTGATGCGTTTGCATCAGGTCGTTTACGCACCTTTCTATGCGCTGTTCATCGTCGGCCCGAGCGCAATGCTGATCGAGATGTGGTTAGACTCGCGCCGCACCGCCACGAATTTGGCCGCCCACTAATTTCCGGTAAAAGGGACTGAGAATCCGCAATGAGACGATGGATAGCATGCTGGTTAGCGCTGGCCACGATTTCCTTGCTGGGAGGCTGCAATAAACCGCCTTCAAACGGTCCTAAACCGGCAGCGTCTCCGTCGACAAATGTTCCACCGCCTGAAGATCAAAACCAAGCACCAGGGAACCAATCGCGAGCAGATGCCGCGCAGCACCTTTCGCCGGCTGGCACCAGCCCCTATCTGCAGCCTCCGCGTCCGGAGAAAGGGTCTCGCCCCTCCGGCCCGATCGAATTTACCGACGTCACGGCGAGAGCAGGCATTCATTTCAAACACAATACCGGTGCGTTCGGGAAAAAATACCTTCCCGAAACCATGGGCAGTGGCGCCTGCTTTCTCGATTACGACAATGACGGCTATCAGGACATCCTTCTCATCAATTCAATGGATTGGCCGGGACACAAATCCGGCAAATCCTATTCTGCGCTCTATCACAACAATCAGAATGGCACTTTCACGGATGTCACGCGGCAGGCCGGCCTGGCGATTGAAATGTACGGAATGGGCTGCGCCGTCGGCGACTACGACAACGATGGAAAAGTTGATATTTACATCACAGCTCTCGGGTCGAATCATCTCTTTCATAATCTGGGTAACGGAAGGTTTGCCGACGTCACGGCTAAGGCAGGGGTTGCCGATCCCGGGTTTTCAGTCAGCGCGGTGTGGTTCGATTACGACAATGACGGAAAACTGGATTTGTTCGTAGCGCACTACATTGAATGGTCGATCGAAACGGATCAATATTGCACGCTCGACAACAAGAATAAATCCTACTGCACGCCGCAAACCTATAAAGGTCAAAGCTCAACCCTGTTCCACAACCTGGGAAACGGAACATTTGAGAATGTAACCAAACGTGCCGGACTCAATGATCCGACCAGTAAGGCTCTGGGTATTGCTTTGCTTGACTACGATCACGACGGCTGGCTCGATCTGCTGGTCACCAACGACACCGAACCCAACAAGCTCTATCACAATAACCGCAACGGAACCTTCACCGACGTTGGCGTCGCAGCCGGCATAGCATACGGAGACGCCGGCACAACCCGCGCCGGCATGGGAACCGACGCAGCCGATTACGATAACTCTGGATGGCAGAGTCTTGTAATCGGCAATTTCACCAACGAGGGTATGGCGCTTTATCACAACGATGGCTCAGGGTTGTTCACGGACGAGGCGCCGGCGACCGGGATCGCACGGATCTCGACGCGATCACTTACCTTCGGAACATTCTTCTTCGACTACGATCTCGATGGATTACCGGACCTGTTAGCCATCAACGGCCATGTTTCCGACGATGTAAGCATAGTCCAGCCCACAATCAAATACGCTCAGCCGCCGCATCTTTTTCGTAATCTTGGCAAGGATAGATTTGACGAGGTCACGGCGAAATTAGGCCCGGCGCTCCAAAAGCCTCTTGTTGGCCGCGGCGGAGCGTATGCCGATTTCGATAATGACGGCGATCTAGACTTGTTGATTACCGCGAATAACGGCTCCGCGAGATTGCTTCGTAACGATAATGGCAACCAGAATGACATGCTGCGTGTGAAGACCGTTGGCACGCGCTCGAATCGGGATGGGATTGGCGCCAAAGTCACGGTCGAGACCAGCGCCGGCCAGCGTCTTTTCGGCATGGTGAAGACAGGATCGAGTTACTTGTCTCAAAGCGAATTACCGCTTACTTTCGGACTTGGGAAGCCCGATGAACGTAAAACGGTAAGCATGACGATCGTGTGGCCAAGCGGGCACAAGGATTCCATCCCAAACGTCAAACCGAATCAATTTGTCACTGTCCAGGAGGGGAAAGGCATTATCGCGGCGCGGCCCGTAGTCTTCACACCACCAGCGGGGTCAGCCCCATAAGCGCATCTAACTTAAGAGATGGTTCCTTCCGGTTGAGGGCCATCCCAACAGCCCTCGCCTACTTTCATGAGTGCTTAGGGTCGAGATAATTCCGGGTTTCAAAACCTCCGAGGTCGGGAGGCCCCGAATGCCTAAGCCGTGAGTCGCAAACACGACCGCGACTATCGGCGTAGCTCGCGAATGCAAACAGTAGCAGCGCTTTTAAAGCGCAACGCATGCTCAACCTCCGCAATGAGGCCGAGCATGAGTCCGGAGGACGCCTACCTCAACATTCCACCCATGACTTGTTAATCATCGGTGGGTAACGGTGAGCGTGCGAAGACACACTTCGCGCGGCGCGAGTCTTTCCATCCGCCTAGACAACTCAAGCATAACGTGGCGAATTGTTCATACGTCGTTGGGTGATAGGGTTGACGCACGCGGAAAGAGCTAGCATCCCTCCAGCACCGTGGGCGTGCCAAAAAAATACGTCCACTCATTTTTCGTCCTGATCCTGGTATTCCTCGGGAACATCGTCCTCGAGAACTTCTCGGGTGTGAACCTCGCGCGGTTCGCCGGCATCTTCGACGCCCAAAATGGCATCAGCTTCGAATGCGTTTCCCTCTTCGACTAATTCATCCACGCTTTCGGAATCTGCGCTTTCCATCGAAGGCAATCCCTGCAAATCTCCAGATTGTCCACCCGAGCGCGCTCGCGGCTCGCCTATTGAAAATTCTAAAGGCTCCGCATCTGTTTCCACCGGCCTAGGGTTGCTGCGAACCGGCTTGCGCGTTCCAGCCTTGGGTGTTCTGGCGCCCGCCTTCTTGCTCACGGTTTTTCGGCTATTCGTCTTCGACTTCGTCGTCGGCTTCTTCTTAGGAGCGACCTTCTTCGAGACAACGCTTGCCGCTGCCTTCTTCTTCTTTTGCGCTGGCTGCTTTCTCGCCAATTTCTTCGTGGCTTTTTTCTTCGGAGCAGTCTTCTTGGTGGCGGTTTTCTTCGAGGTTGGCCGCTTTGAGGTTTTCTTTTTGGTAGCCATAGGCGAAGTTTACCATTGCCATGTGCCCAAAGTGCAATCGGTTAATTTCACCTACATGATCGCAATCCGCAGCACTTGGACATTCCTTGCCTCTGCATCTCTGCCTAAACGCTAACCGTCGAGCGCAATTTGGCGAGGCGTGCGGACAGGAATTGCAGATAATCTTCCATTCCTTCTCCCGTTTTAGACGAGAGTCTGAACACTTGCATACCAGGGCGCACAGCCTGGATATTGCCGTAGGCCGCGTCCCAGTTGAATTCGACAGCATCGGCCAAATCGGTCTTGGTTACGACAGCCACATCAGCGCTATTGAAAATCGTCGGATATTTGAGTGGTTTGTCTTCCCCTTCGGTTACAGAAATTAGCACCAGACGAAGGTCCTCGCCAAGATCATACGAAGAGGGACAAACCAGGTTGCCTACATTTTCCACGAAAAGGAAATCCAGTTGATTCAGGTCCCACTTCTCTTCCTCCAACGCTTTTGCGACCATGGCTGCTTCAAGGTGACAAAGCGTTCCCGTAGTGATCTGCTTTACGGGCGCCTGACTTCGTGCCAGACGGACAGCGTCATTTTCAGTTGCGAGATCGCCCACCAGGGCGGCAACGCGGAAGTTCTGACGCAGCAGGGTAAGCGTTTTTTCGAGAAAGGCAGTCTTTCCTGATCCCGGGCTCGAAACCAGGCTGACCACGAACACGCCAGCGGCGCGGAAGCGCTCGCGGAGGGCGCGTGCAACCATGTCATTCTGCTTCAGTACATTCTTTCTGACTTCGATCAATCGAGGTTCCGGGTTCATCACTGTATCTCCAGCGCCGTGACTTCAAGTTCCTTGCCTTGCACAATCTCCGACGTGGGAGTGCCGCACTCGGAGCAGCAGAACCATTGCACCGAGCTCAAGGTTCGCTGCGCCTGACACTGGGCACAGAAAATTACCACGGGAATTTCTTCGAAAACGAGGCGCGAACCTTGTAACGGAGTGTCTTCGCATGCCATTTCATAGGAGGACAGGAGTGCTTCCTTTACGACTCCGGACAAAGCCCCCAGCTTCAGATGGACCGCGTTGATCCGCCCGCCGCGTCGTTCCAATTCCTCTGTCGCCAAATCAACGATACTCATCGCAATTGAGAGTTCATGCATAGATTGAGTCGGCCTTGCGGTCCCCGGGATGGAGTTGTTTGTCGAACCGGTTAAAAGCCGCCAGAGCTGCTTGCCCTAAGCTTATGCCACCATCATTCGCCGGGACCGCGTGATTTGTCCACACTTCCAAGCTTTCGTTTCGAAATAACAACTTCAAATTTTCGAGGAGCAATTCATTTTGGAAAACCCCGCCCGAAAGGACAATTGTTTGCAAATCGAAAGTCCGGCAAAGCGCGATCAACGCATCATAGAGTCCATGGGCAATTCCGAGTTGGAAAGACCGTGCCATTTCTCTCACTTCGCGTCCGCGGAGGCGGTCTTGAACCAATGCTCCAAGCAAAGGGCGGAAATCAAGTTCGTTGTCGGCGAACGGAAAAGGATAAAACTCCTCGGTCGATCCGCCCCGAGCCAGCTGCTCCAGCCAAATGGCGGCCTGTCCCTCGAACGTGACATTGCGAGTAAACCCCAATATTGCGGCAGCCGCATCAAACAGCCGTCCTACTGAAGTAGTTTCAAAAGTTCGAACATTCTTGCGGATCAACTCCAGAGCCTTCTCGTAGCGGGCCGGGAATAAAAACGGAGCGGCAGTGAAATCCGGCGTTTCACGGAGTTGAACAAGAAATCCGGCGGCGGCCTGCACGGGAGATTCAGCCGCGGCGTCCCCTCCGGCAAGCGCCGCCTGGCGTAAGTGCGCCACACGGCTAAAACCTTCGGTCAGACTGCCTATAAAAATCTCGCCGCCCCAGATCGAACCATCATCACCATAGCCCGTGCCGTCAAAACTGACTCCAGCCACTCGCTTTGTCCATTCGCTTCGTTCAGCAAGCACCGAGGCAACATGTGCACGGTGGTGTTGTACCGAACACGTTGCGGCGGGCTGCAGAGATTCCACATGGACGGTCGACGAGTATTGCGGATGAAGATCATGCACCACGAGCAGTTCATCGAGGTTTACTTCGTACATGGAGACCAGATCGCTGATCGTCTGCTGGAAGGCACGTAATGATTGCAAGTGATCGAGGTCTCCGATGTGCTGGCTGACAAACGCCTGGCCCTTGACCACAAGTGTGATCGTGTTCTTTAAATCGGCGCCCACGGCCAGAATGGGACGACTGATGGGAAGAGTCGTCACCGCGCCAGGAGCATACCCACGTGCGCGCCGAAGAATTGTGGGACCAAACGTGCCGACGCGCGCCACCGAATCATCAACCCGACGCGCGATAGGGCGTTGTCCGATCAGGAAGGAATCGGCGATGCCGGAGAGTCGTTCAACCGCATCTTTGTCCTCATAAGCGATCGGCTCGCTGGATCGGTTTGCACTCGTCATCACCAGAACATCAGGTGCTCCCGCCGCAAACAGCAAGTGATGCAGTGGGGTATAAGGCAGCATTACCCCGAGTTCATGGTTACCGGGCGCGACCCCAATGAAGTCGACCCTCGCAGGGGCCAACACAATGGGCCGGGCAACCGATGTCAGTAGATCCTCAGCCTCGGGCGACAGTTCAACCAGTGTGCGAGCTATGCGTATGTCTCGCACCATCAAGGCGAAGGGCTTCTCTTTTCTAAATTTGCGTTCGCGCAAGGCGGCTACCGCCGCGGGATTTCGGGCATCGCACACCAGGTGATATCCGCCCAGACTCTTGATTGCCAGGATCTTCCCCGAGGCAAGAATTCTAGCTGCGACGCGAATGCTGTTGTCGTTCGCTTGTATGGAAACGCTGCCCTGCAAATAGTAGGTGGGTCCACAGGCAGGGCACGCCACCGGTTGCGCGTGAAAACGGCGGTTGCCGGGATCGTGATATTCCGCGGCACAGAAATCATCGAACTGCCACGCTTTCATCGTCGTACTTGAACGGTCGTAGGGCAAGTCCAACACGATCGTGTAGCGCGGGCCACAGTTGGTGCAATTAATATATGGATACTGATAACGCGGGTTGCGGGGATCGAAGAGCTCGGTCAGGCAATCTGCACAGACGGGCAAGTCCGGAGAAATACGGACGGTCGGATGCTTCTGGCGCTGGCTGTCACGGATGGTGAATTCACGAAGGCCCACTGGCTCCGCGGGCCGAACTTGTATTTCGGCGACGCTGGAAGCGGCGGGCGGGCGCGCTCTGAGGTCGCGAACGAAGGCCTCAAGACCCGCCTCGGCGCCTTCAAGATGAATCTCTACGCCTTGTTCCGCGTTCAACACCCAGCCATTGAGCGTGTTGGCCCGAGCCAGGCGATAAACGAAAGGGCGGAAGCCCACGCCTTGCACGATGCCGCGAACTCGAATGGAGCAGGCGCTTGCCATGTGGTTATCGCTCTGGATGGCTGAGGTGGTTTTCAGATTTTCGCTATCGGACGGCCATCAATCTGGTGCCGCCTCTGGGTACAATCGGAAAGCAAGAATCCGGCAAAGACGTCGTTATATGTCTACGATGCAACCGTGCCCCTGCCACCCCACCTGAATAACTTTGCCATCCTCGACCAGAATCGGCACGGTGCGTTGCCCGGCGGCCACTTCCCGCATCCGCGCTCGAGCCTCGGCATCCGCTTCGACGTCGTATTCCACAAACTCTGAGCGTTTCCACTCCAGCCAATCGCGCATCTCTGAAGTGTGCGGACAACGCGAACTGCCGAAAAGTTCAAGCTTGGACACGGCTCAATACCTCCAGCGATTCGCGGATGACATGGTAGATCGAAGCTTGCACTTCCTGGATTCGTGGTATGTAGTCGCAGGCGACGACGACAGGGAAGTTTGCCAGCTCTCTTCGTTTTATTTCGCCGCCATCGTAACCAAGGAGCGCCACCGTCAACATGTTGCGCTTGCGCGCCTCTTCCAGCGCCATAATGATGTTGCGAGAGCCACCACTGGTAGAAATCGCCACCACAATATCATCCGCACAGGCTTGTGCGATCAACTGGCGCAGAAAGATCGCGTCGGTGCCGATGTCATTCGCAACCGCGGTGATATTGGCCGGCTCCAGCGCCAACGAAACGGCGGGTATGGGCTTGAACCCCAGGGGAGGTAGTACGCAGTCGATTGCGAAGTCGTTGGCATCGGTGGCCGAGCCGCCATTACCGAAGACAATGAGTTTCCCGCCGCGCTGCAGACGTTCGTGAATCGCAAGCGCTGTGTTGCTAATTTGCTCAGATTCATCTTGTGCCACTCGGGCTCGAAGTCTGGAGTCGTCCTGCACCTTCATGAGAATCGAAGTCGCGACTTCAGATACCAGGTCTGTGGTTCCCTGCTTTTCACGGCCCAGGAAGGGATAGAGAAATTCCGAAGCTCCCACATCGTGACCTAGTTCACGATGCTCGAAAAAGACGTGCACCGTCTCCCACAACGTGTGGTAAAGGATCTCGACCAACTCCTGATGCATGAACGGATCCTGGATTCCAGCATCCAGTCTGTAGGAACCTTCCGCTCCAGGGAGAGCAAACGTCATGGCGTCGTGCAGTTGTGCCTGCTGTAAAGTAGCCCACACTTCCGGATCGCCTTCTGGCGGACCAAACCCCATGACGATATCTTCAGGGCGAAGTATGGCTTCCATCCAGGGGCGAAACAGAATGGATAGATCTAGGGCCGGCAGAGCGCGCTTGCCGACGATGACCGGGTGAACAAATTCCACAGAAACATGTTGCGCATCCGTAGCGTAGGGACCGCGCCCGAAGGCCAGCAAACGGCCTCCGCGAAGAAAACGCTCGGACATTTGGTGGCAAGCATCAGCCAATCGCGGTGCGTCGCTAACAAAGAAGTTATCGAATAGCTGATTTCGCTCAAGCAATCGCTCTTCAACCCGAGCCGTCAATTTGTTTATGGTCAGCATGACAATTCAGCAAATTCGAGGCAACGGATCTCCGACCAGCATGTCGACGATCCGGCTCCCCCCATAGAGGGTGGTAACCAGCACAGTGCCCGCAGGTTGTTCACGCACCTCGCCGATCACCTGCGCCTCGCTTCCGCCGGGTGCGAGACTAAGCGCATTAATGGCCGCGTCCGCATACTCCCGAGAAACTACTGCGAGGAACTGTCCTTCGTTGGCAATGTGAAGAGGATCCAGGCCCAGCAATTCACAGGCGCCGCGGACTGTATCCCGCACCGGAATCTGATCTTCGAAGAGGACCATGCCCAGGCCGCAATCTCGCGCCAGCTCATTTAGAGATGTTGCTGCGCCGCCGCGAGTTGGATCTCGCATCCAACGAATCCCGGGGCCTGCCGTTTGAATAAGCGTTTCGACCAGGGGAAGAACCGATCGAGTATCAGAGCGAAGATCCGCTTCCAGGTCAAGTTCACCGCGTGCCAGTAGAATGGTAATCCCATGATCACCAATGGGTCCGGAGAGGAGAATCTTGTCTCCGACTTTCACCGACCTGGGATCGATAGTCACTCCATGGAGGAGCCGACCAATGCCAGTGGTCGTAACGTACATCTGGTCCGCTTTGCCATGTTCAACCACTTTGGTGTCGCCGGCGGCGATGCGGACACCGGCTTCGCGCGCAGCTTTCGCCATGGCTCGAACTTCGGCTTCAAGAACCGGCGTGGGAAGGCCCGCCTCCAGAACATACGTGACAACCAGGGCCTCGGCTCTGGCTCCTGAGACTGCCAGATCATTCACTGTACCGTTCACCGCAAGTTCACCGATCGAGCCGCCTGGAAAACTCAACGGCTTGACCACAAAACTATCGGTGGTGATGGCAAGCGTAGTACCGCCGAAATCAACGTGAGCGGCGTCCCCGAGCGGACCTGGAAGGGAGCCGAAAAACAGCGGAGCGAAAAGGCCCTCGACCAACTTACGGCTGGCTTTACCTCCGGCTCCATGCGCCATCTCGATTTGCGGATCGCGAAATCGGATCGCAACAGGTTTTTCGTCCATCGAAGCCGTCGCACTCAAGCGATCGAGCTGAGACTGACCATTGCTGCTTTCCGGTGTTCGTAACTGTGATACGCGGCGCATGACCCTTCCGATGACACCATGAGCGCGCCGACAGGATGCTCGGGCGTACACTCACGGCCAAAGAGTTTACATTGATGTGGCTTCAGCACGCCTTTTAGTACTTCTCCGCACTGCGCGGCCTTGGGATCGGTTACCCGAATTCCCGGAACATCGAAGCGTTGTTCCGCATCCCATTCGGCGTACTTTTCGTTAATCCGCAACGCTGACTGAGAGATGAATCCCAATCCCCGCCACTCGAAGTAAGGACGCAATTGGAAGACCTCGGCCATGGCGCGCAAGGCGGCCCGGTTTCCCTCCCACGGAACTACACGCTTATATTGGTTCTCGACCTTGGCCTCGCCAGCTTTCAGTTGGCGCAACAGCATGACGATGGATTGCAACATATCCAGCGGCTCGAAGCCAGAAACGACAATCGGCTTACCTTCGTTCTGGGCGATCCACTCATAAGGCCGGCAACCGATGACGGTAGAGACGTGCCCCGGACCGATGAACGCGTCCAGCCGCATGTCAGGAGAATCGAGAATGGCCCGGATCGCGGGAATGATGGTCACGTGATTACAGAAAACCGAGAAATTCCGCAGGCCCTCCGCTTTGGCGCGCATCATGACAAGCGCGGTCGAAGGAGCGGTCGTCTCAAAACCGATAGCGAAAAACATCACGTGTTTGTCAGGATTCAGCCGGGCAAGCTTCAAAGCATCGGCCGGTGAGTAGACAATGCGAACGTCCATTCCGCGAGCCTTGTGCTCTAGCGGACTTCCCTGAGTCCCCGGAACCCGCATCATGTCGCCAAAGGCAGCAAAGATCGTATCCGGGCGTTGCGCGATGGAGAGACCATCGTCAATTCGCCCCATGGGCAATACGCACACCGGGCAGCCCGGTCCGTGGATGAGCTCAATATTTTCAGGCAGAATGTCTTTCAATCCGAAACGGTAAATCGCATGCGTGTGCCCGCCACAAACCTCCATCATGCGATAATGGCGCTCGGTTCCAGCCAGGCGTCGAATCTCATTGACCGCTCGAGAAATCAGTTCGGGTTGGCGGAACTCATCGACATACTTCATGCGGCCCCCTTCAATCGGTGCACAACCAGCTCAATTCACTTTCGCGTCTTTTATGTCGAGATGCTTCAAACCAAGGTCATCCAGCAACTCGAAGTCATCTGTTTCTTCCAAGCCGTATCCCTGGACTTCCTGCATCGCTCCATCAATCTCTCCCAGCATGCGGAGGGTATTAATCTGGTCAAGCGCGTCGTGTTCGCTGATCTTGCTCATGGCGAAACCCACGTGAATCAGCACCCAGTCACCCGGTACGGGCCGGTCATCATGCAGAAGACCCAGATCGATCTTGCGACGGACGCCGACCACATCGACCAGCGCCGAATCGGCATTATCGGCCGCAATTTCGACGATCTTTCCTGGGATAGCTAAGCACATGCGACCCCTCCAAACTCTAGTGTTGCTCGTTGACCTCTGACCGCCGGCAACCCCGATGACCAAAAACGCTCTCTGGCTCTGTCGGCTCAATGATTCCGTTTTCGGCCAACGAGTCAAAGGCCACCGACGGACGCACCTTCTCAACCTTTGCGAGCCACAATGTCGAATGAGAACTTCAGCTCGTCTTTCAATCTAATCGTGCCTCCGACGGCCGATACCGGCTTGATTTCATAGTCGCTCTGACGGACGGAAAAATCCCCTACAGCATGCAGGATGTCCCCATTGAACTTAACCCGCACCGAAACCGGCTGGGAGCGTGTAACACCATGAAGGGAAAGTTCTCCATTGAGGGCGACCCAATATTGGCCGTCACCGGTCTTGCTGGCTGAAATTTTTGAACACTCATACACGATCTCCGAATAGCCATCCGATTCGAGAACTTCATCGTGCATCCTGCGCTCAATCTCCGCGCGATCCTTATCGCTGACGTCATCGGTAACCGCGAGAGACGATGCCTGAATCACGAGACGAAGTGAACTCTTTTCCAAGGCCTCTGGATCGACCAGGGCTTCGCCTTCAAAATCTGCTATCGAAATCGTCGGGTTGTGGCCCAACGCGGAAAACAGTCCCGTCGCCGTAGCCCTGACAATGAACTTGCTTCCCGTGCCGTCGATGCGGTAGTGAACGGTGGCCTCCAATGATTTAGCTTGATCTATCACGTAGTGCAAACTAGTACCTCCGTGAACTGCGCCCTGACACCATTCAAACTTGCTTCCGAGCCACTACATAAAAAGAGATCTTTATCTCGTCTCGCAATCTCTAGGTACCGCCGGCAATGGAAGCTATTCGAATGCCATAGTCGGTCTGCAACATCGTAAAATCGCCATAAGCTCGCGCACTATCGACCCCAATCGCAATTTGCGCGCTAACAGCCTGGTCATTTGTTTGCCCATGAAGCGTCAAACTGCCACGAATATTGGCCTTGTAGAGGTCATCCTTTTGCTTTTCAAACTTTACTTCCGAGCTTTCAAACACCATGTCAGGAAATTTTGCAGTTTCCAGCACTTCCTGATTCATAACGCGGTGTAATTCACGCCGATCGGCGTCTCTCAGTTCGTCCAATACTTCCAGCGAAGCCGCTTTAATCCTGACCTTAATGGATGCGTCGTTTAAGGTGTCCGGATTGAACTTGGCTTCGCCCGTCCAGCCACGTCTGGCGATCTTCGGACTATGTGCAACCGCAACGGCCAACCCGTTGGCAAACGCCTGTACTGTAAATTGGCTCGTCCGCGGATTGACGACATAACAAACCATAGGAGCAGTAGTGGGGACCATAAAAGCAATTCCCTCTGCGCCCTGACATTGGTTAATCAAAGGCTGCTGTTCCCCTCAGTCTAGACCGCAATCAAAGCTTCTTGCTACATCGCGCGCAGTTTTAAGTAGCGATCCAAATCGGGCAATGCCAGATTAGCCAGATCGCCCACCCCTAACTGCGCCATGTAACGGCGCGCAATCGGATTGGTAAGTATCAAGCCCGCACCGAAAACGAGCAGTGCCACGCCGCTAAGCATGAATAATGTATCCCGATCGCTGAAACTTCCGTTGCCATTTTCCATTGCCCGTCTCCTTAGTCATTCAGAGTGTTTTAGGTTATTCGAAGCAGGCCCGTTTCCGTTCAAGATTCTTTCCACCAGGGATTCCACCAACTTCACGGCTTCATCCACCGCGCCCTCGACCGTCGAACTCAATCCCATTTGCCCCTCTTCGCCGCCGAGGGTTTCGGGCTCGCAACCCACCAGCAAGACATTCTTCAACTCGATGTTCATGGCTCTGGCCATGCGCAATACGCTTACCGGATTCATGGAGTGCGCTTCCACCGTGGCCTGCGGAGCTTCCGGGCTATCCAATTCTTTCAAATCAGGTTCGATGACGTAGAGCGTGCCGGGGGGCTGGCCGTGAGGACATGCGTCCACGAGAATCGTTGTCTCGTAGCCGTCCTGGAGGGCATAAGCGAGATCAAAACCGCGAATGCCATAGTCAGACACTTTCACGCTACCGGGCAGCTTAACTCCGGCCATTCGCCGAACCACTTCGACGCCAAAGGCATCATCGCCGAGAAAGATGTTGCCGATGCCAGCGACCAGTATCTTGGGCTTCTCGGCGATTGGAAGTTGTTGGACTTCCTCTTCCGACAACGGCTCGACTTCTTCGGCATCAAAAAAGAAGCGATGACCAGGTTGCCGAAGCAAACCCATGTCCCGGCCCGGATCCTGATCGACGACTACACAGACATGAGTCTTTCCTTCATAGTCCTGTTCGATGCACTCGATAGTGGCAACTTGCCCAGCCAGCGCGATATCCATCACGTCTCCGCCTTTGCGGGGACGCAGGCGCACCCGGCTTCCCGTGCGCACTTCAACACCCGAAATTTCCAGGTGATCGACCGGGGTCTTCTCCTCAAGGAGTTGCCATTCCCACTCGTTCAATGAATTTCCTCCTTGACTGGACGAAGGCCACGCAACACTCCATGCAATTTCATCAACTGCTCTACCGGCATGGTCTCGGTGCGTTCCAGCATGGCCCGGGCCCGCTCGTCCGATTGACTCATCTCCCGCTTCTCGTCGTCGGTCAGAGTCATGATTCGCAGCGACAGAATCTCGTCGATCTCCGTCCCATCAAATAAATCTCCAGCGCTTTCGGGAGCAATCTGTGGGTAGTCGTAGAGAATGATGGGCGAAGATAACAACGTATCGCGCTGTCCTTCTTCTCCGACCAGAACTGGCCAGGTTCCAACGTTCTGACACTTTGCGGCTGTCTCTTTGAGTTCCTCAGGAGGCGCGGTCATGGAGATGAATCTTCCATCCTGCACGCCGAGAACGATGTGAGTCGAAGCCATCGATTTGAGTAAAGCGTCGTCGCGTCGCGACTCGATCGTCACATCGAAAGGCGTCGTATTGCGCACCCGCACGTTAACCTTGAAGCACCCATCTTCCACTCTCTCGCTGCTGATTTCGACCGAACCGTGCAGAGGAATACGCTCGCGAACCAGTAGGCCCACGACCTGAGCGCTACTGTCGCATAGAGGTTCAAATTGCTTTTCTGCGGGAAAACTGAAAGAGTCTGGCGCCGGACTGTAGCCCAGCGTTTCCACGTTGTATACCGGCAGGACCACTTCACGCTCTACGGCTTCCTGCCATGGCAGATACACGCGGCCGTTCAGTGACAATTTTTCGACGAGATGGGATTCCGGCGTTTCACCTTGCCGCAACTCAGTGACCGGCTGATTCAGCTCGCGAACCGTGCGCGCTACCAGTTGCAGAAACCGCACCCGAATCTCAATGGCGGTCATAGAGCTACCCTCAAGCAGGCACTCGGTTTGCATGGTGCACGCTTCGCTGCCCTTCTGCGCCTCGCTGTAAGACTGAGGACAGAGCACACCAAAATTCCACCGTTGCTGATTTTTCACCGACGACGGCCGATAGGGATACAACATGTATCCTTCGTATAGAACCGCCTTCGCGATCTGCTCCACCACCGCGAGATTCATCAGACCACCGTCTCCCCGACAGGGATAATGCTCTCTAGCGTTTCCTCCCAGGTTGGAATGCCGTGTTTTACCTTGTATTGGTAAAGGCGGTCAAACGCATCTTTGTGTAAGCAGAGCCAGGCACTGTTTGGATAATAAGATTCCATCATTTCGCGCCATACTTTTACCGGCAACTTGAACCGAGCTTCTTTGTCCCAGGAAATCGGAGCAACCTGCAAACCACTGTCAGGGCTCGCGTAAAATACGGTTCCGCTGAACTGCAGGCAAACGGGAACTTCACCGTCCGCCAAGCCGTCAAAATATTTTGTAGCAGCCACGTTAAAGTCGAAGCTGCATGGCACCGGAAGATCAACCAGAGTTGTTCCTTTAAACGATGGAACAACGAGGTTGGCGTGGGTCCACAAAAGATTTCGTAGTGTTTGGCCCCATCGGTCGGGTTCCCCAAACAAATCAAGCAATCGCTCCTGATCTTCCGAGGAATATTTGCGACGCGTGACTTCCAACTGGATCTGACAACGCAAGGCCACTGTGTGAATCGTTTGCTCGGGGTTGACGTCAGTTAATCGAAGCTTAAAACCCAATAACGGCGTGGCAGCGTTGGTAACAACTTCGACTCCCTCGATTTGAAAGCTCAGATCAGGCAAGCGATTCTTCCTCCGCTTTGAATCCCTGGTTTCCAGTCACGGGTACCTCGGTCGACCGCGCCTTCAAACTGGTAAAAAACTCGCCCAGTTCCTTCCACACTTCCGTCCCGCCGGAAAGGCCCTTCCAGTGCATCCGAATCAAGCCCACCAGCTTGTAACATTCGTCGATAGGAAGCAAATAGTAGTCGGGGGTGGAATACCCGCGCGAATAACCCAGGCGATTCACCAGCAATCCTTCCACGTCGGATTCCATCTCGTTCAAGATGGGATTGCGGGCAACAATTTCATTCCACGATTCGAGTGCCAGAAGCGACTCGGTTGCACCCGCGGGACTTGGGTAAAGGGCAACCACGCGATTTTCAAGGCTACTCTTCAAGAAGAAAGCCATGTTGATAGGCACCATCAACCCGTTCCACTCAGCGTCGGTCAGGTTAAAACCGGGTAAAGAGCGAACTCGGCGGGGCACGCGTTTGAATTTCACGCCTTGACCACTGAAGAGGATGGCACATGGCTCGCACGTGCACAGCAGTTTACGCTGCGCGATCTCGATCAAGTGCGAATGCACAGACGACAGCCCGACGCTGCACAATTCGCACCGCTCAAGAGGGCGCTCCCGCCGCGCGAACTGTCGCAGCGTGCCAAAACCATCTGCCGACCCTGAAAACTGCCCCGCACTCATGAAATTAGATATCCAATCTGGACCGCAGCGGCGACAAGCTGTTGGTGGTCTTGGGGGCGTCTCGCCCTCAGCTCGTCGACGCGAGAAACTCTGGGGTTAGTCCGTTCCCTGCGGCTCCGACGCCACCACAGGAACGTTGAGCGATCCGCTCAACTTATCCAGTGATACAAATCCGGAAGACGGCTTCTCCTCAAAGCCTTCAATGACCAGCGAACTCATGTCCGGCGCCGCATCGTAAACTGCTCCTTCCAGCGTCGCCTGCACGGTCTTTGCGGTTGAGCCACAGGTGTGCGAGCCGGTTTGCACTCGTAGCCGGATGGCGCCCTCATTCACACCCAACAGCTCAACTTCACATCCTTGCTTCCGCAATTGTGGCCGTATCCGATCCACTGCCTTTGCGACTCGTGTCTCAAGATCCTCAGGGTGAAGCCCGTAAAGAATCAGCACGCTGCTTACCAGCGAATCGCGCCCCAGGCGGCCGATAATGTCCATTCCAGGCTCACCGGCTTCGGCGACGATGTCGAGGGCTTTCTCGAGCGCAGCACCGTGCAAATCCATTAGCGACTGGACCAGATCCTTGGTGGCGGCTCGAACTGCCGGGTCGGCTATCGAATCGATTTGCTGAACCAGCCCACCGATTCGCTGCATGTCGTCCTGAAAATCTCTGGCGTCGGCCACAATGCTCCTTTCGAGCGGGTCCTAATCTCTCAACATGCCACCCCTAAAAGCAATGGAGTGAGAGCGCAGTTTTCAGATGCCAGTTCCAGTACCAAAGAACGCACTGGCAGTTTCTAACAGCTGCCACTCTCACTCCATCATCAACTGTGGGCGCGGCTTCACGGTTGCATGCCGAACATCGGGGAATGATGCGTCTCCAGCACCTTACCGTTCCCCAGATACATATGCACGCCACACGGCAAACAAGGATCAAAGCTCCGTACGGCACGCATAATATCAATTCCCTTGAACTTATCCGGACCATTTTCCTCGAAGATCGGCGTGTTCTGCACCGCATCCTCATAGGGCCCAGGCGTGCCGTAGATATCGCGTGGGTTGGCGTTCCAGGGCGTCGGAGGATACGGATGATAGTTCGCGATCTTCCCTTCTTTGATAACAACGTGATGCGAGAGCACACCGCGCACGGCTTCGTGGAAGCCACAACCAATGGCCTCCTCCGGAACCTTGAAATCCGTCCAGGTCTTTGTATGACCAGCATGTAACTCGGCCAATGCCTTCTCCATGAAATGCAGGGCGGCACAGGCGGCGTAAACCTGGAAGTAGGTGCGCGCGCGATCGCGTTCGATGGCGTTGCTCCACTTGGGAATCTTCCATTCGAACTCAACTTCTGGAAGAGAAGTGGTTTTTGGCAGATACATTTTCACGCTGTTGCCGGTCGCTTTGATGTATCCGATGTCCACGAGACCAGCAAGTGCGGTCGCCCAAAGCCGGGCGATCGGACCGCCTCCCGTGTCCATTGCCAAGTGATCTCCGGTCCGCTTGTCAAACCAGCGCGGCGACATCACCCAGGTGTATTTGCCACCAAAGTCGCGTTTCTGCGGTCGTGGGATTGTAGTCTGGTTCCAGGGATGGTTCTTGTCGACCGGATTCCCCAGCGGATCGGTCTTCACGAAGGTTTGCTGATTCTTCCACTCATCGTAATACGAACTGCCAAGCAGAATGCGGATATTCAAATTGATGTCCACAAGATCAGTGGTCACCAGCTTGCCATCCACCACAATTCCCGGGGTCACGAACATCGAGCGTCCCCAGTTCGTCATGTTCTTGTAGGTGTAATCGCAATGATCTGGATCGTTAAACGATCCCCAACACGCGAGCAGAACTCGCCGTCGGCCGACTTCTTCATATCCGGGTAGCGCTTCATAAAAGAAGTCAAACAGGTCGTCGTGCAATGGAACGACCTTTTTCATGAATTCGACATACTTCATTAGGCGAACCAGATAGTCGGTAAACAGCTGCACGGTTGGCACCGTTCCCACTCCACCTGGATACAGAGTCGAGGGATGTACGTGACGTCCTTCCATCAGACAGAACATTTCGCGTGTCATGCGGCTCATGACCAGAGCTTCACGATAAAACGCTCCCGTGAACGGATTGAGCGCGGTCATAATGTCGGCGATCGTCCGGTATCCGTGGGCATTGGAATGGGGGGCCGGCCTCGACTGCGCTTTTGCCCAGACTTTTGGATTGGTTTCCTTGACCATCTGTTCGCAGAAGTCCACGCCAACCAGATTGTCCTGGAAAATATTGTGATCGAACATGTATTCGGCGGCTTCGCCGAGGTTCACGATCCATTCGGCGATCGGAGGCGGCTTGATTCCGAAAGCCATGTTCTGCGCGTAAGTAGCGCAGGTGGCGTGATTATCGCCGCAAATGCCGCAAATACGGCTGGTAATGAAGTGTGCGT
Source organism: Terriglobia bacterium (assembly GCA_963786325.1). Classification (GTDB taxonomy): domain Bacteria; phylum Acidobacteriota; class Terriglobia; order Terriglobales; family Acidobacteriaceae; genus JAIQFF01. The sequence continues at coordinate 419,421 of CAWAYW010000025.1, read as the reverse complement.
CGCGCGGATCTTTGCCCTTCATGAAGATGCTATACCCGCGAAATATGGAAGAAGTACTGTGGCACTCAACCACATGCTTGTTCTCGAAATCAATCTTGGTGAAGATGCCGAGACTGCCCACGATTCGAGTGATCGGGTCCCAGTTCATTTCCACCAGGTTTCCCTTTTTTCCGGGAAGGTCCTTCGTCGGTGCCGTGATAGTGCTCATTCGATCGCTCCTTAGTAGGATCTCGGGTGATACCCGGTGGTTAGTTGCGAACCTGAATGTCGCCACTTCGGTTCCTTATTGGCAGTGTTCTGGGTCATGGTGCGCAAAGCACGAATCGCGCGGCCGTAGGCCCCCACCGCTGAGGTGGAAACTCTGCTGCCCGGCGGCTCGTCCATGAAAGGCATGAATTTGTCCGGGAATCCCGGCATGGTGCAGCCGATGCAAATGCCGCCGACATTCGGGCACCCTCCGATTCCAGCCATCCAGCCACGCTTGGGAACGTTGCAGTTCACCACTGGTCCCCAGCATCCCAGTTTGACGATGCATTTCGGCGAACCATACACCTCAGCAAAGTCACCCTGCTCGTAATAACCGGCGCGGTCGCAACCTTCGTGCACCGTCTTTCCAAAAAGCCAGGTCGGACGCAACTGGTCATCCAGCGGAATCATGGGTGCAAGTCCCGCTACCTGGTAGAGGAGATACAGGACGGTTTCCATGAAATTGTCCGGCTGCACGGGACATCCGGGGACATTAACGATGGGCAGGCCCGCTTTGGACTTCCAGTCCCAGCCCAGATAATCGGCCAGCCCCATAGCGCCGGTCGGATTCCCTTCCATCGCGTGAATTCCGCCATAGGTGGCACAAGTGCCGCAGGCAATTACCGCCAGAGCCTTGGGAGCGATCCGATCGATCCACTCATTGGTCGTGATCGGCTGACCGGTCATGGGATCGGTTCCGAGGCCAGCCCAGTAACCTTCTTTTTTGATTTTCTCGTTGGGAATCGAGCCTTCAACCACCAGCACAAAGGGCTCCAGTTGGCCTTTTTCCGCCATATACCAGAACTTCATGAAGTCGTCGCCATTCTCATAAGCGAGGACGGGATTGTGGAGGTGCACTTTGGGGAGGCCGGGAATCGCTCCCAAAAGAACATCTTCAATACTGGGCTGAGTAGCGGCGGTGACTGAAACCGAATCTCCATCACAACCTAGACCAGCCGTGATCCAGAGTATGTGTACTTCAGCGACGGGCGATGGCCTTTGCGTGACTCGACCATACGGAACTGTTTCCGCTGCCATGACTGGACTCTCCTTTCCCATCACACTTGCGGACGGGATACGCCGAATTTCTTTTTGCTTCTAACTTAACGATTAGCTCTAACTCACGGGCCCGGTTGCGGTTCGGTTTGCGTTGCGGTTTGAAATAAATAATGTGCATGCGCAAGAACGCACTTAGCATCAACCCGTTGAGAATTAGCCACAAGCGGGAGTGCCACTTTTTGTCTCTCGTGGGAAGGACTATTTTCAGGGTCAGGGATTCCCCGATAGACCAGGGCTAACGGACATCGCTCTTTTAGCGCTAAAAGCTGAAGCGGTCGGGGAAAAAGCAAAATCAGGTTTACGTTCGCATAAATCGAACGTTTCTCGAAGAACTACGCGGTTTTTTCGTTCATGGTCCACTGAATTGCATGTTGCATCAACTCGCGCGAGCTGCGGAGAGACAATTTCTCCTTAATATGGGCTTGGTAGGATTCGACGGTCTTCACACTAAGGTGGAGCTCTTCGGCGATTTGGCGGGTGCCGTGGCCCTCTCCAATGAGACGAAATACTTCCAATTCGCGGTCACTTAGATCCGCAATCGAGGAATTCCTCACCGTTCCCGAGCCCGTGATGTAATGCTTCAGCATCCTGTTTGCGATTCGGTCGCTCACATAAATCTCGCCGCACAAAATACGCCGCAAGGCCACCAAAACCTTTTCCGTTGCCTCCTGCTTCATGATGTATCCATTGGCTCCGGCACGCAGGGCACGTTCCGCATAAATCGACTCGTCGTGCATAGAAAGAATCAACACGGGAAGTGTCGGATGAAGGTTTCTGATGTTTTTCAGCAGATCAAGGCCGTCGGGACCGTTAAGCGATATGTCGACGATAAGGATGTCCGGCTTCGAAGATGCCAGAACGTGCATAGCGCCGGTAGCTTCTTCGGCTTCACCGCAAACCACAAGGTCGGACTCCTGATTGATTAATAATCCCAGACCTTGGCGGATGATGGGATGATCATCCACGACCAGAACCCTGTGTTTTTTGGCCACTGGCTGGTTCGTTGATCGGTAGCCGGGAGTCGCGTCGGTCTTCATTCTCAGTTCGTAATCCTTTATCAATGATTACCGCTCTTCGTAGGCTGGTCTTGAATTGGAAACAGGCACATTACCACGGTACCGCCGGTCGCGGCGCGCTCTATTTCGAGCGCCCCCCCGATAACCCGGGCGCGGTAGTTCATCAGATGACGCCCCATGCCCCGGTTGTTGGCTGGGTTGTCAATGATTCCCGATCCATCGTCCGTAATCGTGAGCGCTCCCTGTTGATTATCCGCCGCAAGGCGAATCACAATATGATTGGCGTGACCGTGCTTAATGGCGTTATTTACGGCCTCTCTCGCCACATAATACAGATGTGTGGCTACCGTGTCGTCATGGATGAGAACGGGGGCAAAACACTCAAAGCGGCAGGAGATGCCAAACAAGTCCTCCACTTCGCCCGCCCATTGTTGCAATGCCGACATCAACCCTTGTGCATCAGAAACCACCGGCAACAACCCTCTCGCGAGTTCGCGCGTCTTGTTTATGGCCTCGTTGACTAACTGCACGATCTTGCCAGCATCGCCTGCCTCAGGCAGCCTCTTTTCCAAAAGCTTCTGCTCTTGCACTTTGCTCATGAAGGCAATGCCGGTGAGGTGCTGTCCCAAACCGTCGTGCAGGTCTTGTCCGATGCGCCGCTGTTCCCGCCCGCTGACTTCGAGAATCGCTTTCTCGAGATGTTTGCGTTCGGTAATGTCGATTCCAGTAGCGATGATGTATGCAGGTGCGCCATCATTGCCAGGAAGTCCCGTACTTGACCAGGAAATTAGGCGGCGAGTCCCGTCACGCCTCACCAGGTGGCCCTCATAATCGCCGGGCAACCGGTCGGACCGGAGTTCATGAAAATCTGCTTTAAAACGATCCACTTCTTCTGGAACCATAAGTACATCCCAGATTTTCTGGCCGGCCACTTCCGCGAAGGTATAGCCACTGGTTTCTTCGCAAGCACGATTAATGCGAATGATCTCCCCCTCAGGATCGAGTACGACTACAAGTGCCCCGACCGTGTGAAGTATGGCCGAAACCACATTACGTTCCTTTTGCAAGGCCTCCTCGGTCCTCTTCAGATCGGTAATATCGAATCCGACGCCGTGAATGAACCAAGGTTCACCATCCTCCTTGCGAATCATTTTCGCTTCACAGTGAAACCAGATCACCCGGCCGTCGCGCGCTATTACGCGATAGGCCGAGCGTAAAGGATTTCCGGTAAGAAACATTTCTGCTGCTTCGCTGCTCCATCGCTGTTTGTCGTCAGGATGGATATGGTTGTACCAGCGGACCGGATCCTCCAGCCACTCTTCCTGCGAGAATCCCAGGACATTTTCAATCTGAGGACTCACGTAAGCTTCACCCATTCCCTGATCCAAATAAGCCATGAATACCACCGCCGGGATCTGTTCGACCAGAGCGCGGTATCTCGCTTCTAGATTAGGAAATTGCCCTTCCGCGGACCATCTCTGTCCGGGCTTTTCCGGCGGATAGGTAATACGTCGAGCGCTGGCGGGATTGTTAGGGCTGGAAAAAACTCCGGCAAGGCCCTTCAGAATTTCCTCGGCCTGTGAAGGATTAAGGTCAGAATCTGCAACCGGGGAATTGTCATCAGGTGGCACACCGTACTCGTTATTCAGCCACGAAAATGAAACCATCTCACACCTCGACAATTCAGGCCCGTTAACAAGTTTGCACTCGAATCACTCCCAACTCAAAGACCAATGCAAAACGACCGCAGCAATAATGCGACACACCCTTGATTCCAGCGGGCTGCTGTAAATTCCCCCATATCTGCCGGATTGTCCACGCCAGGCTTATGCCTCGATTCTCGTCCGCTTGCGCCAACTGGGTTCTTTATTTAGTGATGCCTGTGTGAACCGGCGCAAGGCGTGAATGGCGCGTCCATAAGTCTGCACCGCAGCAGATGATAAGAGTGATCCAGGCGGCTGGTTCATAAACGGCATGAATTTGTCAGGAAAGCCAGGCATCGTACAGCCAATACAAATGCCCCCGACGTTGGGACAGCCACCCATCCCCCCCATCCAACCGCGTTTGCCTACATTGCACTGCACTACCGGTCCCCAGCATCCCAGCTTTACGATGCACAAAGGCGACCCGTATTCATCGGCAAACTGTGCTTGCTCATAAAAACCACCACGATCGCAGCCTTCGTGTACCGTGTTTCCAAAAAGCCACGTCGGCCGCAGGGCGCTATCGAGCGGAATCATCGGCGCGCGGCCAGCTGCCATGTTTAATAGATACAGCAGCGTCTCCATGAAGTTATCCGGCTGGACTGGACACCCGGGGATGCATACGATAGGAATGTTGGCCTTCGATTTCCATTCCCAACCAAGATAGTCAGGAAGACCCATGCACCCAGTCGGGTTGCCTTCCATCGCGTGAATACCGCCGTAGGTGGCACAAGTCCCCGCGGCCACGACGGCCCAGGCTTTCGGCGCGAGGCGATCAATCCATTCGCAAGTGGTTATCGGCTGCCCAGTTTTCGAATCAGTGCCCAGCGATGCCCAGTATCCCTCTTTCTTATTGTTCTCGTTGGGAATCGATCCTTCGACAACTAGAATGTAACTTTCTATTTCTCCGTCGGCCGCCTGATGAAACGGCCTCATAAAGTCATCGCCATTGGACATGGCCAGAAAAGGATTGTGAAAATTGACCTTCGGGATCCAGGGGAGGGCGCCCATCACCAGATCTTCGATGCTAGGTTGGGTTGCTGCGGTCATGGCAATCGTGTCGCCATCGCAACCCAAGCCAGCCGTAATCCAGAGAACTTCAATCTCTGCGATCGGAGAAACTCCGATTCTTTTCTCTTGCTCGGGCAGGTCAGCCATCGCCTCGCCTGTGCGTGCGGACTAGAGGGGAGCAGCATTGCTCGTTGCTGCGAGCATCCGTTCTCCGCTGCATTTTAACCCGTTTTCATGCGAAACCCACCTTGGGTTTCGATTACCGCAAACTTTTGCATGCACTGACCCGCGACCGCCCGAGCTATCCCACTGATTACCACTAACGAGCCAAAAGGTCCTTCCATCGCGTCCAGGCATCTTGTCGAGCCTTCTTGTTTGCGTCGTTGGCGTCCGGCGCTTCACCCGCTCTCATGAAGCCGTGACCCGCTCCGTCATACACCACAGGATCGAAGCTTTTTCCAGCTGCCTTCATTTGAGCAGTTGTATCGGGAAGGGTCGCCCCGATCCGGGCATCGTTGCCAGCATAAAACCCGTACACCGGCGCCTTGATGCGAGTCATGGCATCTTTGTCGGGAGGCGAACCGTAAAAAACGAAAGCTCCGCTGAGGCCGGGGCGGTTCGTAGCAAATCGAAATGTCTGTCCGCCGCCCCAGCAGAAGCCAGCTACAAACAACTTCCCATCGGAAGCGGGAATTCTGTTGGCATAATCAGCCACAGAATTCAGATCAGCGGTAATCTGATCGGAGTTCAGATGGCTTACCGCGTCCGTGACCTTGTCTTCGGCAAACGCCGACGTACGGCCTCCATTCGGACCCATTCCGGAGAGCAGATCCGGTGCAACCGCGATGTAACCGGCGGCAGCCACCTGATCGGCCAGATCCTGTACCCAGTCGGACATCCCGAAGATTTCGTGAATCACAAGCACCACTGGCCTTTTATCTTTGGACTCGGGATACACGACGAACGTCTCGACCGAGCGGCCATCATGCTTTATCGTGACCCACTCCCGGTGCCGGGGAGATTTCTGCAATTGGGTACGAGCCCAGTCCTGCGCCCCCACGGCTTGCGTAACCAGGAAAACCAAAGTGATTGTAATGAGTCTCATGTCTACCTTTCTCACGTAACCATCCCAATATCTCAAAAGATATAGCACTTTCGAAGCGTGGAAAAAGGCAAAAGAATTAACCTGGCAAGGGTGCCATAAAATTCGTAGCGCCTCAGTTTGAATTTAGATCCTTTTGCGGAGCAACTTCTCTGCGAGCCTAAGACCAGCGTAGCCCGCCAAATTTCCGAACAGCAGGCCAGTCGCTACCGCGGTGGCAAGCAGTGCGGGATGAACTCCGCTTACGTGAAGCAAGTATGCCATCAAAGCCCATGTGCCATTAAGGAGTACGAACAGGAATGTAGTCACCTTTTTCACAAACTTTGCCTTCCACTAATCTGTGCGTTTCTTATACGGGCCACGCTTCGCGGGTTTCGGCATGTAGGCGTCGGCCATCATCGCACGCGATTCCACCCTATGAACATTCCAAAATGAGGCTCTACCATTGAATTGGATTATTGCTACACGCCTTTGCCATTCGGCAAGGTCACACCGAAGTCAGTCCCGAACCCCCAACCGGTTTTGCACTTGCTTTCGATAACGCCGGCTGAGACGAAGCCTGGTTCCGTTTTCCAGCAGAATCTGGTATTCCCCGTCGTCGTTGAGTTCGAGGCGGCGAATGCGATCCAGGTTCACGATGGTTGAACGATGAACCCTGCAAAAAATATTTGGATCCAGTTCCTGATCGAGTTCCGCCATGCTGCGGCGCAGCATGTGGGTCGAAGGTCCCACGTGGAGACATGCATAGTAGTCGGCGGCTTCAATCCAATCGATCTCAGAAAGTTTCAGAAATGATATCTGTCCCGCGCTTTTGATGGCCAATCGCTCCGGTTTCCGTGGAAATTCTTGGTGGTGTGCGAGTCTTTCCTTCGCGCGGGCGAGCGATTTTTCGAAGCGGGCATTGTCGAACGGCTTCAACAGGTAATCGAGCGCGCCCGCCTCAAAAGCTTTCAGCGCGTATTCCTCGTAGGCTGTCACAAAGACGATCGCCGGAGGCAAGTCCGCGCCTAGAAACTCGAGTACGTCAAAGCCGTCACATTCCGGCATCTGAACATCAAGGAAAACTATGTCGGGCTTCGAGCTGCGAATCGTGGCCAACGCTTCCATACCGGACCCACACTCGTCGACGATTTCTATCTCCGGATCCAACCGCAATAGAAGCGTAATATTGCCGCGAGCTAAAGGTTCGTCGTCGACGACGAGAGCCCGGATTCCTTTGGGTTGGTCTTCCGGCGACAAATCACTTTTCCTTGAAAGGCATGGAGACAGACACTTCGACTCCGTTCGGTCCTTGATTGCGCAGGCTCACATTGAAGGCTATGCCGTACAAGCTTTGGAGGCGGGTTCGCAGATTCGAAATCCCGATTCCCGACGTGGCCTCTTCCCATCTGTCAGGCAAGCTGGGACCATCGTTATAAACGGTGAAGTGAAGCGTGCCATTGGAGCGGGCTGCGGAAATCCGAATCTCGCCTCCTTGCACCCGTTTCGCAATGCCATGTTTGATTGCATTTTCAACAAGCGGTTGCAGTATCAGGCTGGGGACTTGGGCGGGATAGAGTTCTGGGGGAATGTCGACGCTTAGTGCAAGTCGATCGGCAAATCTTAGCTTTTGAATCTCCAGATACTGCCGGAGAAATTCCACCTCTCTTTCGAGCGCCACTTCGTGCCGATTGGAATCTTCAAGGACCCGCCGCAGAAAGTCGCTCAACGCCACAATCATGCGCACGGCTGCGTCGTTTCTCTTTTCGCGAATCAGGCCGGCAATGGCGTTCAGCGAATTAAATAAAAAGTGCGGCTCAATTTGTCGTCTAAGAGCATTCAGTTGTGCCTTGGATAACTGCTCGTTAAGTCGTGCAGTTTCAGTTTGCTGAAGTGCCAATCGTTCCTTCGAGTCCAGCACATTACTGATCGCCAATATAAATGCGTAAAGAATCATGGAAGAAAGCAGCCCGCTGTAGAACTTCGAAAGCAGAACCTCCTTGAACGAGCCGGGCAATGTTGATTGACCCCACGGATTCAAAAGCAGTTCCAGGAAGGCAATCCATGCCGCCGAAGTCAAACTGACACTTAAGTACGCGCCGACATGCACAGACCAAGTGGAGGCCGGCCTCAAGCGGACAGGCGGAAACTGGCGACCAAGGCGGATCACCAAGGGCGTTGCCAGGGCCCAGGGGAGCCAGGAAAACAGCAGCATCACGAAGAGTTCTAGCCACGCGTGGTGCATGCCTTCCGAACGCATCGCGAAGACTGTCTGGGTGGCATCGAAAAGCCCGACTCCCAGCCAGATCAGTGAAATCCGCAACCAGCGGGGAGATTCCGAACTCGTCCGGCCTGCGTCCATGCAGAGAATCGTACGCCACAGACCGGCAGAAAAATCAAGAAATGCAGCGAGTCTCCAACTTTGTGCAGTAGGCGGTCTGGACGCCGGAGCACCGCGGTGTGATACTGCCGGGCATGATCAGCAAACCCAAGACCGTTCTCTTCTGTGTGTTCGTCGTATGGTCATCGGCTGCCTTCCGCCACTACGCAACGCCGCCGAGCTCGGCTCCGGAATACACGCAAGACGGTCGTCTCAAGTTTCCCGAGCCATACCGGGAATGGGTTTACCTGACGACAGGCTTTGACATGAGCTATAACCCGGCAATGCAAATGGGTGACCATCACATGTTCGACAACGTCTTTGTGAACCCCGAGGCGTATAGGGCATTCCTGGAAACAGGCACATGGCCGGACAAAACCATGCTTGTGCTCGAAGCACGCGGCGCGCAAGGGAAAGGCTCGATCAATCAGAAGGGGAATTATCAGGGTGCTGAGGTAATGGGGTTCGAGGTCCACGTAAAAGACGAGGCGCGTTTCCCTGGAAAGTGGGCGTTCTTCGGATTCGGCGATGATAAGACGGCGAAAATGGTGCCAACTACCGCCGACTGCTATAGCTGCCATTCCCAGCATGCGGCCGTTGACACAACCTTCGTCCAGTTCTATCCCACGTTGCTACCGATCGCTAAGAGCAAAGGCACGCTATCGGCGGGTTACCAGAAGGAGTCGGCTAAGCCGGCCGCAAAGTGAGAACATTCGGCTAACCCAAGCCCGAACCAGTCCGAAAGTCTCCCGATTAAATTCGAGCCCAATCTACCAAATCAATTTCAGCCCCAGTTGCACCTGTCGCGCGGTGGTCGACGTGCTGCTGATTGCCCCAGCCGTACCCGATACGCCCGACGGTGTAAAGACAATCAGATTCGGCGTGTTGAAATTGGCGCGATCGAGAAGATTAAAAATTTCTCCGCGAAATTGCAGGCTCAACCGCTCATGGATGGGAGTCTCTTTCATGGCAGAAAAATCCCACGTGGCCAGCCCCGGCCCGATCAAGCTATCTCTTCCGAGATTGCTAAAGAAGCCGCTATTCGGCGGTGGCTGTAAAAATGCGTTCGGATTGAACCATTGATTCGGATTTCCCAAGATCGCTGACCCCTTGAAATCCGGATTTATAAACGGACGGACTGGATTTCGTGTGTCACCGGTGTTCGATGGGTTGTAGCTGAGCTGCGGGGTAAACGGAAACCCGCGTTGAAGAGTGACGATACTGTTGATCGACCAGCCGCTCAGCAGTGCGTTACGCCAGCCTTCCACATTCCCGGCGAACGCGTGCCCAGGTCCAAATGGTAGTTGATAAATCCCGCTGATCACAGCTATGTGCCTCACGTCATACCCGGCCAGTCCGTAATCCGCGTGCAGGTCAAACGGGTTTGAGACCAGAGCGGGGGCATTGGCTGAGGTTGTGGCATTCACGGAGTCACCGTCGTCCAACGCCTTCGACCATGTGTAGACCCCGCGCAAAGAAACGCCGTGGCTGAAGCGATGATTCACATCCACCTGCAGGGCGTTATAGTTGCTGTCGCCGCGCGAAAACCATGTCCAGGTATTGGCAATGGTGGGGTTCGCCTTGGGTGTGCCGGCAGGAATGTAAAACGCTCCCGCCGGAACGGGTGCATTGGCCAAGGCTCCGGGAAAGGTCGCCGGATAGTTGGTAGGACACGGCGCGGCAGGACAAATGGTTGGAAATGGTTCGTTAGCGTCGATGCCAATGATTTCGTGATAACCACGGGACCCCACGTAACCGACACTCAGTACCGTGTTTGGCGTTATTTCCTGCTGTGCCCTGAGTGACCATGAGACCAAGGTAGGCGTTTTCAGGTCAGGCTGAGTACCACCCGGAACTAGCAACGCCTTGCTGGATACCGGGGCGGCGGGGTCGATGGGAAACTGCGATACCTTGAATGAGGCAATGCTGTAGGTAGGGTTGAATGGAGCATTCTGGTCAGCGCGGTAGCCGAGCGCGTCCTGAAGCTCGTTATACATGCCGAAGCCCGCGCGAAACACAGTTTTCGAGCTGAACGGACTCCAGGCAATTCCCACACGAGGTTGCGGCAGAAACTTTGCGTTGTTAACCGTGAACAAAGAATCTCCGACGCGCGGCTGACTCGAGATGACTCCATTATTGAAGGTATAATTGGAGGCTCGTCCGTGAGCCTCATTCCAACCGGTGGTGAATTCCCCCCGAAAGCCCAGCGAAACCGTCAGATTCCTGGTAACCCGGATTGTGTCCTCGGCATAACCCGCGCCCATGAAAGACCGCCAATTCATTGCGGTTGGTGCCGGGTCATACAGGAAACTCGAGGTCGTACCCTGCAAGAATGTCTGAAGGCTGGCAAAGGTGGCCTGGCCAAACTGGCTGAGCGCGATGGTCTCGTTTGACTGGAAAGGCTGCAGCCACGCTCCGAAACTGAATTGATGTCGTCCTCGAGTAAGCGTGACTCGGTCTTCGAAAGTGTACAAATTGCGTGCGATCCGCAGATTGCTTCCGTTGTTGCTGCCTGCCAACCCGATCTGCGCCTGGGGATTTGACGCCGCACTCCCACCGACGACTACCGCGCCGACCGGATGTCCAAGCAAGAAACCCGGAACGTCGGCTGCGGGTGTGCCGGGCGTCGGCTCACCCGTGAAAAAGTAGCCCGCACGCGAATAACCCACTCGAACGACATTCAGACTGGATGCCGAAAAACTGTGTGTTTCCTCCAGGCTGAATACCTGCTCTCTTAGACTCAGAACGTCGCTACTAAACGGATCAGCAGTGGTAGCGGTGAGATCGTCGCCGTCGTCGATCGTATAAACACTCGCTAGCGAATCGCGTGAGGAAATCAGATGGTCGAGACGAACCGTTCCGAAATCCTCTCGAATGGTTTGCAACGGACTACTGAAAACCTGTGCGATGCCATTGAAGTCCGGGGCTCCCGCTGGTGCAATTGGCCACAAATTGAGAAGAGGCTGCACGCTTGGCACGGCAGCAACGCGCGATGCAGCGTCAGGGACAAACGCCGCCGAGGTTTGATGCAGATGCTGCCGCAGTCCTTCGTAATTGCCAAAAAGAAAAGTCTTGTCACTTCTGATCGGTCCTCCAAGGGACGCGCCAAACTGGTTGCGTTGGAAGGGCGGAGCTGATCCCTGGTCAAAGAAGTTCGGCGCGTCGAGAGCGTTGTTACGCAGGAATTCATAAGCGGAACCATGGAGCTGGTTCGTGCCCGACTGGGTCACAATCACCACCTGCCCGCCCGGTCGTTTGCCGAATTCGGCGCCGTAGGAGTCACGGAGTACATTGAATTCCCGTACTGCGTCGACCCCCAACAGCTGCTGGCTGGCGCCTCCGGGTTGCATATTATTCTCTGCTGCGCCGGTAAATTCGACCCCATTCAACAGAAACAGATTCTGCTGCGGCCGGTTGCCGGAAACCGCAAAATTATTCCCCGTGGTTGAATTCGATACACCGACGCCGCCAGTCTTCTCCGTCGTAAAATTGACAATGCCGGGATTCAGTGTAAGCAACAAATCGTAACTGCGGCCATTGAGGGGAAGGTCTTTCACCTGCCGCTCTCCTACCAGTCCCGAGATGTCCTGGGTGGTGACGGTCACGACGGATGTGTCACCTTCAACCTTCATCTCTTCACTCACCGCTCCGAGACGCAGACCAACGTCGGCCGTTGCATCCTGGCCAACCACCAGGCGGATCCCAGTCCGAAGCGCTTCCGCAAATCCGCTCTTTTTCACGCGGATTTCGTATTGCCCGAGGGCAAGAGCAAACAGCCGGTATCTTCCCTCCTGGTCGGTAACTGTCGATCGCGAAAGCCCGGTATCGAGATTTCGCGCCGTCACATCGGCTGCTGTGACGGCCGCGCCTGACTGGTCCGTGACGGCACCCGACAACGTAGCTGATACCTGGGCAAAGCCGGACGGAGCCCATGAGCAAACGAATAACAAGACAATCGAGGCCACAAAAAGGGCTCGCCAGATGCCTGACCTGAAACGATTTTGTCGAAATGAAGCCGTTGTTGGGTAGAGCCAACCTGGAGCATCATGCGGCATGACTTCCCTCTCGTCGTGAGATCACGTAGTTTCATAAAAAGTGTATCGTCAGTACGGTTTATATGTCTAATTGAGTGTGATTATGAACGCTTGCGTACAGACAAAACCGTGCTCGCAATATCGCATCCACGTTTTTTTCGATGCGATGCTTGTGCCACGGTTCGTGTCACGGTTCGTCTCCACGGTTCGTTGACGACAGTGGTCGGCAGATATACGATTTCGTTCTAAATGGCCAAGAAGCTCAAGTCTCGACCCTCGAAAACCACAAATGAAGAGTTGCTGAAGTTGCGAGAGGCAGCGCTGGAACTTCGAGTCAGTTTCCCCACCATCAAGCAATGGATCTATAAGCGGAAACTTCGAAGCGTTACGACCGCTGGAGGGCATCACCGCATACCGCAATCAGAAATCGACCGTCTACTTTTCCGGACAACCGGGAAGACTATGACGGAGCGAGATCTGGTCATGCGGCGAGTCAGCGGAAGAAATCAGTTAGTGGGACGTATCGACGAAGTGCGCATCAGCGGCCTGATGGCCGAGGTAAAGATTTCGATTGGCGGCCAACAGATCACTTCCATCATCACTGCGAGCTCAGCGCGCGAAATGAAACTCAAACCCGGTCAAACCGCCGCCGCTCTCATCAAATCGACCGAAGTAATGATCCTCCGCGTGTGATCCCTGGCACCGGCGCGCCACCGCTTGGCACCCTACAGAAAGCTCTCACCGCAAGGTCGGCACAGACCATTGTTGTTCCCCAGTTAGATTCCAGTTGTCTGATATCGCAAAACCGCCAAGGTCAGCCTGTAATCGTACCCGGCTTGGGCGCTGCTAATTTGCGCTTGCGTCTGCTGCAGCTGTGCCTGACTTAATTCGACAATGGAACTTAAACCGAGGTTGTAACGTGTCTGCGCGAGGTCGAGCGCCTGGCTTGCCTGATCAAGCAGCTGTTGCGTAACGCTGACTCGCTGGAACGCAGTGTTGGCATTCAGCCAACTGGTACGCACATCACGCGAAATCCGGTTTCGCAGGTCCACCAGGCGGTCTTGCGTAGCCTGCGCTTTGAGTCCGGCCTCGCGAGATCTGGCGTTATACAGAAAGCCGTTGAAGAGCGGTATCCCGACATTCACACCTACCGCGCCATACCAGTTGGATAGCGCTGGATTGCGCACCGGCGTGTTTCCTATGACCCCCACGGCTTGGATTGTCGGGTAAAACAGATCATGTTCGGCGGATTGAAACTTCTCAGCCGCCCGGTATAGAAAATCGAGCGCCAATATTTCCGGACGCATGGTAAACGCCTGGGCAATAAGATCATCCACATTACCTGGGGGGGAGGTGATTGGCGTCGTATCCTCAACCAGCTGAAAATTTTGCAACCGCGCGTAACCGAGCACGGCGGAGAGCGCGGCTAGCCCCGCGTCTTGATTGTTTTCCGCGTCCAGCAGAAGCAACTTCGCTTGTGCCAGGTTCACGTTCGCAAAGCTGAAATCCAACTGGGATTTCAATTTACTTTTAAACAAAGCCTCGACCTGATCAGACACCGTTTGCCGGGCACTCACCGTCTGTTGCGCTACGGTCAATACGGCGTGCGCCTGCAAGGCGCTGTAAAAGGCCTGATCCACTGCCAGGAGAATCTGCTCCTTCGTGGCCACGGCATTCTGATCCTCCGCCTTGGCGGCGTAGTTCGCACTGGCGGCAAGGTTTGTCGTCCGTCCGAAATCAGTGATCAACTGACTTACCATGACACCCGCCGCGGCACGCTCATAGATGATGGGATTGTTAAGACCACCAGCGGTGATTCTGCTGTTCTCGCGTGAATCCACTCCCGTCAGATTCGCGGTCGCGCTTGGCCACAAATTTGACCGCACTTCCCTGGTGACTTGCTGCGACGCAAGAGCGGTCAGTCGGGCGATGGATATCTGGGGATTGTTTTTCAGCGCCAACGTCTCTGCCTGCTTCAGCGACAGCGACGTACCGTTTCCGCTACTGGGTCCGTTACCAGCCGATTGGGAGCGATTTGGATCTGCCTTCGCTGTGGTTTGATTCGGCAGTGACTGGGGCGCTGGCGCCGAAGGCAAATCTTGAGCCGCTCGATTTTGGTCGGCTGTGGCCTGCGGATATGCCGGGACCACCAGCAACGTAATCCACACCAGCAAAAATGATTTCAGGTTCATGATTGATCTATGGCTCAGGCTTGTGTGGCTGCAGGTTCCTCTTCTGGTCGATGGATCCACAGATAGGCAGCGGGAACTATGAACACCGTCACCACGACTGACATCGTCAGTCCTCCGATAATCGCTCGCGCAAGCGGCGCATATTGCTCGCTGCCCGCCTCCAACGCCAGAGCCATGGGAATCATTCCAAGGATGGTCGCCAGCGAGGTCATTAGTACCGGGCGCAGGCGGACGCGGCACGCCGTCGCTACCGCCTCCTCGATTGGCATGCCTCCCTTTCGCAGAGATCGTGTGAACTCAACGATGAGAATGCTGTTCGAGACCACGATCCCGGTCATCATGATGACTCCCATCAATGACATGACGTTCACCGTTGTGTGTGTCACCAGCAAAAACAGAATGACCCCGGTAATGCCTGGCGGAATGGCTAATAGAATGATCAGCGGATCGATAAAAGAAGAAAACTGCGCCATCAGGATCAGATAAACAAGAACGATGGATAGGATCAATCCGATACCGAAGCTCTTGAACGATTGACGCATCCCCTCGACCGAGCCACGCATGGCAATACGAACGTTCTCCGGTAACTTGGCATGGGCGATGACTTTGTCAACCCGGCTCGCGAGACTTCCCAGGTCTTCGCCGGCGGGCGAGACGTAAACATCAATCACCCGCCGAAGCTGGTAATGGTCGACCTCGGTGGGAGTGTTAATCATTTTCACGTCCGACACTGCGTCGAGGTTGGTGGGATTTTGATTGGCCGGGGCATGCAACGGGATCTGCTTAAGATCGGTGAGTGAATTGACCTGAGTTTCCGGGTACTGCACAGTGAGCATGTAGTTGTTGCCGTTCTTTGGATCGACCCAATAACTGGGTGCGATCATGCTGTTCGAGGTCAGCGCGGTGATCACATTGTCTACCGTTTCTTTGGACGAGACTCCCATCCGGCCAGCCATCTCTCGGTCGATATTGAGTTGGATGCCAGGATAGTCAAGGTCCTGCGGAATCAGGACATCGCTCACGCCTCTTAGTTGTCGCACCTTCCCTGCAATATCGGCCGCCGCCTCGTAAGCCTGTTTCTGATCGTTACCGCTGACCTGTATGTCGATGGGGGCAGGCAGTCCGAGATTGACGACCGCATCCACTAAGCCCCCCGACTGAAAATAAGTTGAGAGTTCCGGCAAATCGTCCTCCAGTTTCGTACGCACCCGACGCATGTACTCATAACTTCCGATCTTGTGTTCTTTCTTGAGGCTGACTTGTACGAAGGCCGTGTGCTGCCCCGAATTGCTGGTATAGATTGCCGAAAAATCCGGAGTGATTCCGATGTTCGATACAATCATGTCCAGATCTTTCGGCGAAACTACCTGATGAATGTCGGCTTCCACACGCTTGATGTACTGGTTGGTAAGTTCCAGGCGAGTGCCAGTGGGTGCTTTGATGTTGATAACGAACTGGCCCGGATCGGTGCGGGGAAAAAAACCCAGACCCATGAGCGGGAACAAGCCGAAACTGAATAAACAGATACCGAGGATTGATACGACAGTCGCGACCGGTCGAAGCAGGCTGCGTCGCACGGCAAAGTCGTAACGCATCAACAGTTGATCATAACGGCGATTAAACCATCGAATGAAACGGTCGAACTTCGTTCGACCGGAGTGATGCGCCGCTTCTCCGTGCGCTGACTTGATGAAGCGAGCGCAGAATAACGGCACAACTGTCATTGCAACCGCGTAGGACGCAAATAAGGAAAAAACCACTGCCGCGGCCAGCGCAGTAAACAGAAATCTGCTCACGCCATAAAGAAAGACCACTGGAAAGAAGACAATGGCAGTGGTAAAGGTAGCGGCGAGCACCGGCATCGCCACCTCCTGACCTCCTTTTTCGGCGGCAACCTCGGGCGCTTCCCCCATCTCAAGATGACGAAATATGTTTTCCAGCACCACCACCGAGTTGTCGATCAGTCTGGAAAATGCCAGTGCCAGTCCGCCCAAAACCATGGTGTTGATCGACCCACCGCTGGCATTGATCGCGAGGAATGCAGCCACTGCCGAAAGCGGAATGGAAAGCATCACCGCGAGCGTCGCGCGAAAATTGCCCAGGAAAATCAGAATCATCAAGGCGGTCAGCACGAGTCCGATGCCGCCCTCGCTACCCAGGTTTCCAATGGCCGTCTTCACAAACACCGACTGGTCGAATACAACCTTGGTCACCAGCGACTTGGGAATGTCGACGAGGTCTCCCACCGACTTTTTGATCCCGTTTACGATCGCGATGGTATTGCTGTTACCGCCCTGTTTGAGAATCGGCAGATAAACAGACCTTTGCCCGTCCACCCGAACGATGTTCGTCTGGATCGCCGCGGCGTCTCGTGCGTATCCGACATCAGCCACCATCAGTTCAGCGTTGCCCTCGGATTTCAAGGGCAGGCGGTTGATTTCTTCGGTCGTGGGAAGCTGGCTGTTGGTATAAATGTTGTAGTCCTTCGGACCGATTCGCACGTCGCCGGCGGGAAGAATGGTGTTGGCATCGTTGACCGTGCGAACCACGTCCATCAGGCTGAGTTGGTGTGCCTGCAGTTTCACGGGATCGACGTAGACCTGAATCTGCCGGTACTTGCCGCCAAACGGCTGCGGCACGGACGCCCCGGGAACATTTGCAATCTGGTTGCGCACGGTAAACTGCCCCAGATCGTGCAACTCAGTCTCATTCAATCCCCGGCCCTTGAGCGTGATCAGGCACACCGGGAGACTGGACGCGTCAAACTTCAGCACCACCGGTGGGAGCGTTCCAGGAGGCAGGCGGCGCAACTGGGCCATCGCCAGATTCGATATGCCGCTCACCGCGGCATCGGGGTTGGTCCCCGGCTGAAAATAAATCTTAATGAGACTGACTCCCATTAAGGAACGGGATTCAATGTGGTCAATGCCGCTGCCCAGCGTGAAAAATCTTTCGAACGGATTGGTGATGTTGGCTTCAATCTGCTGCGGTGGCATGCCGGAATAAAATGTTGCCACCACTACGACGGGAATATTAATGTCGGGAAAAAGATCCACTGGCATGCGGGCCATACTGGTGACGCCCACCACCATAATGATCAGACACAACATGATGATGAAAAACGGGTAGCGAATCGCGAAGCCCGACATGCCTATTCCACTCCCTGTTCCGCGACATATTTTTCATCAGCCATCGTGCTCATTTGTGGCTCGACGTGCTGACCGGGCCGATATTCCCCGAGATTGC
The DNA here is from genome assembly GCA_963786325.1 of Terriglobia bacterium. GTDB lineage: Bacteria > Acidobacteriota > Terriglobia > Terriglobales > Acidobacteriaceae > JAIQFF01. Next base: position 401,453 of record CAWAYW010000025.1, on the reverse strand, counting down.
CCACGATCACTCGATCTCCCTCCTTCAATCCGGACAATATTTGCATTCGGTTGGAGCCTTCGATTCCGGTATGAATCTCGCGCTCCTCCACGTCGTTTTGAGAATCAACCAGAAGGACAGTGGTTTTGTCCGCGTTTCGATTGATCGCCTGCAAGGGAAGAGTCAAAGCGTTTGCGTCGTTCTGAATCCGCAGCGATACATCCGCATACATTCCGGGCGACAGCTTGTAATCGCGATTAGGGACGTCGACCTCGACCTGCATCGTGCGGGTAGAGCGATCGAGGGAGTCGGTTGAGCGAATGACTTTCCCGGAGATGTGCTCGTCCGTCGCTTTCACCCGGATGTCAGCCGGTTCGCCATCGCGCACGCTGGACGTCAGAGACTCCGGCACGGGAATTCGTAGTCGCAATACGTTCACCTGCGAAAGTTTGACCACCGGCATGGAGCTGGCATTTGAAGTCCCCGCTTGGATTAATGCTCCGGTGTCCGCGTAGCGCCAGGTCACGACACCATCGAAAGGCGCGGCGATTCGGGAATATTCAGAGAGGGCAGCGTAATGTTGCTGATCAGCCTGGGAGACCTCCAATTGCTGCCGCGACGCCGATAGAGCAGACTTGGCCGCTTCGACTTGCGCCTCAGATGACCTGTCTTTGGCCGTGGCGTCATCGAGTTCCTGCTCCGCGATCAGCCCGGGACGAGTCTGTGACGCTTGTCTCAAACGTGTCGCAGCAGCATGGACTGCTTCATGATCCGCTTCCGCCCGGCTCACCTCGTTCTGCGCGCGAGTGATTTCTTCCTGGCTATGTCGCACGCCCGCATTCGCACCCTGCAACTCGGCGGAAAGTTCCGGAATCTCTAAGACCGCCAATACCTGTCCTGCTCGAACCCGATCGCCGATATCCACATTTATGTTGCGAATGTAGCCGGCAACCTTGGCGTGAAGTTCCACTTCCTGATAGGGCAGAAACTCGCCTGCAATAGAAAGAGTATTGGACAATGGCATGCGCCGGACTCGCACCACTGCGGCGCGCGGAACTGCGTCGGCTGATACGGCAGGGGAGGACGCGGCTGAATGTCCGCACCCCATACTGGCGCCCAAAAAAACGACTGCCAGGATGAGGGCTTCCAATCGAAACAAAGTCGGTAAAAGTCGGTTATGCATGTCTACGATCACCTTTTCAACCAACGCAGGCAGACAGTCAATTATTAGCGATGCACGAAGAGTCCGTTGCATGGCTACGAGCGGCAATGCCTAACCTCATCTCACGCTCGCCTGGGACATTTACATACATAACGTGCTTTTGCGGATTCACTTCAACGCTATGGTGTGGTGTAAAGACAGAAGGCAGATAATCCATGCCGGTCTCATACCGCACCACATAGACAGTGCAGTTCAATCGGATGCCGATGTCATAGGAATAAATCGTTGATGGCAGCGGAGAATCCGATGGATTGTCGCCGGCAGACCCGGCGGACCCTTGGTGATTTGCGACACTCACGACGGTCGCCGATTGGTACGGCTGTTTTGTTCCCGCCTGCACCGCAATCACTTGCCATCCGAATAAGAATGCGAATAACGTCAAACTCTTTTTCATGGTGTCCTCCCGGAGAAGACGTCTCCGACCCATGGGGCGCTGTCGCCATAACTGCAGGAATCAACCCGCAGAGATCGATCGCGAAGTTTGGGGAATGTCAGCTTCGAACTGGAATCCGCGCCACGCAAACCTACGTGTGGCGGGATTTTGTCCCTTCAAATGAAAGGAGGCTAAGTTCGAGCTAACAATCAACTGCTAGGAAAGAGTCAGCAGATGGGAGGAGGACGGTTGTAGAGCCAACTCTCAGACGAGAGATTGGTCGGCGGAAAGACGGCCGATTCGGCCGGGACCACAGATCGCTGCGGCACGAACAGCGCAAAGCTAAAGGTCGGCGCTATCCACTGAATGCCATCGCCAAGAAGGTGTTGCCTCTCGGCATCAGACGATTGGGCCTGTACGATTCTTACATTGGGAGACTCAGTTGGATTTGTAGTGAAGCGAGTCGCAAGACTTACAGTAAGACAGCCGATAGCCAGACAAACCAGAAGAAGACGAGATGAAGGGCGAAGACGCATAAACACACTGGCAAACTCATCCAATTGCCGTGGGCAAGATTGCCAAATAAATTATACACGACGGTTACAAGAGAGCTTACAAAAGCTATCCTGTCGATCGCCGTCTCTCTTCTCCTACCACAATGCTCCGCCACGAGTTATAGGCTCGGCGGAATTCGCCAGCGCCACCCTATTCACGGGATATTCAACAGATATTCATCAGATGTTAACACTGGAGCACTAGAGTGCGAGTCTTGTCGCTCACTCTGATTCGGAAGCAAAATCTCCTTTTCGAGCACCCGGAAAGAGTGGAATCTTGATGTCTAAAATGGAGGAACAATGAAGAAGGGCATGGCTTTGGCCTTGTCTCTAGCGCTAGCCACCGGTGCATTTGCGGCCCCAGCACCACAGAGTTCTGCGGCCGGCACGAAACCCACAAAGAAAAGGGCCGCCAGCGCGTCCAACGCCGAGGTCTCGCGCCGTCTTGATGAAATGCAACAGGCGATTGGCGCACAGCAACAGCAGATTCAGCAACTTATGCAGGAACTGCAGTCGCGTGACGCTGTAATTCAGCAGTTGCAACAACAATCAACCCAAACGCAGACGGCCGCCGGCCAGGCTGAGCAAAAAGCCGACACTGCGCTTTCGCAGAGTACGGCGCAGCAGCAAGTTGTCGCGACTACGCACAGTGAAGTGACTGACCTGAAAGACAACCTGACTAACACGGCGCAAGCGCTTCAGGAGACGCAGAAGACAATTTCCGAGAGCCCGCTGGCGATCCGATTCAAGGGCATTACTCTGACGCCGGGCGGCTTCATGGCGGCAGAAACGGTGTGGCGCCAACATGCTCTTGGCGCCGACATCAACACGCCGTTCAATTCGGTTACTATGCCTGGCGCCGCCGGCGACAAGTTGAACGAGTTTTTCGGCTCTGGCCGTCAGTCCCGTATCTCCCTTCTGGGAGAAGGAAAGCTCAGCATGGCCAAGCTCACCGGCTACGTGGAAGCGGACTTTCTTTCGGCTGGTGTGACCTCCAACAACAACGAAAGCAACAGCTATAGCCTCCGTCAACGCCAGGTTTGGGGACAAGCGGCCCTGAACAACGGTTTCAGTTTTACTGGCGGCCAGATGTGGAGCCTCGTAACCGAAACCAGAAAAGGTCTCGACAATCGGACGGAAGCTCTACCGATGACCATCGATCCTCAATATCACGTCGGTTTCAGCTGGGCCCGGCAGTATGGTTTCCGAGTTACCAAGAATTTTGGCAACAAGTTCTGGCTCGGAGCTTCAGTTGAAAATCCTCAGACGCTGTTTTCCGCTAGCGGTCAGGCCCAGAATTTTCTACTGGGTTCGGCCGGAACCGGCGGCGGTCTCTACAACGCTTCCGCGACCTACAGCTTTAACTCCGCTCCCGACTTTATTTTCAAGGCTGCTGCCGAACCGGGCTTTGGACACTTCGAAGTCTTCGGAGTGGTAAGACGCTTTCGCGATCGGATCTATCCCGGAGCTACGGCAGCCACGCCTACTGCCGCTGGCGCCTCGAACTTCTCAACTACAACCGGCGGAGTTGGCGCTAACGCTCGCGTTTCTCTGTTCAAGAAACATCTTGACCTCGGCGGACACTTCCTCGGCGGAGATGGGATGGGACGATACGGTACCACCACACTTCCCGATGTCACCGTAAATCCCGATGGTACCTTGGCTACCCTTAAAAGCGCCCAGGGTCTGGGAACAGTTGAGTTCCACTCAGCCAAATGGGACGTTTACTTGAACGCCGGTGCGGAATTTGTTGGACGACACACGCTGCTGAACGCTGCGGGCAAACCGGTTGGATACGGCTCTGCATTGGCTAACAATTCCGGTTGCGGCGTCGAAACTGTGCCCGGCACTCCGGTTGGCGGGCAGTTCCCCACCTCGTCCAGTGGGTTCCTTCCCGGAGGTTTGACAAACTGCGCAGCCAACACTCGGAACATTATCCAGGGAACGATTGGTTTCTGGTACCGGTTCTACAAGGGTCCGAAAGGAACTCTTCAATTTGGGCCGCAGTATTCCTACATTGTACGCAACACGTGGTCCGGCGCGGCGGGCCCAACCATCCTCGGACAGCCCTCGGGAATCGAGAACATGGTCTTAACCTCGTTCCGTTATTACCTACCCTAGTTCGTTTTTTCCCTTTCTCCGGCGCGGCGCCCGCTGCGCCGGAGAGCTTCCGGCCCAGGGCGGAGAGCCGGTCTCATTACAGGGTTTAAAACACCTGAAAGTCCATTGTTCTAAATAGACGACCCGAACCAAGTCGTCAGCGCGTCGTTGAGCCCCTGCTGAGTTCCCTCTCCGACCCAGGCCACATATCCGTCGGGCCGAATCAACACCGCGGTGGGAGCGGTGACGACGCCGAGCACCGGAAGCTCCCACGTCCCGTCGTAGCGGGCATCGACCAACCGAACCCGAGCTGCCCACGGAGTGATGTCACAACCGCCGGGCTCACCGAGGTTGCATAGCAGAGGCCGGGCGTCGTGCGGCAGGGTGAAGACGCGCCGCGGGCCGGCGGCGGTGACCAGATCGAGATCGGGCATGCGGCGTCCGAGCAGCGGATGTCCCTCGCCGAGATCGTAATGAATGTCGAGACCGGACATCATCGCGGCGTACCGCTTGCGAGGTCCGTCCATCTTGAGCAGCTCGGACATGTTCTCGCGCAAGGCGTTCGTCCGTTCGTCGCCGCGGCTGAGTGCCGTTTGCGCCAGGGTGTTCTTGAGCACCCGCGCACCGATCGGATGCCGCTCGGCCTGATAGGTATCGAGCAGGGTCTCCGGCGATGCGCGGTTGACCACCTGGTACAGCTTCCATCCCAGGTTCACGGCGTCCTGGACACCGATGTTGAGTCCTTGTCCGCCGGCCGGGGAATGCGCGTGCGCCGCGTCGCCGGCCAAGAGCACCCGTCTCTCTCGATAGGACACCGCCTGCCGGGCCATATCTGTGAACCTCGAGAGCCATGTGAGGTTTTGAACACCGTAGTCGGTCCCGTAGACGGCGATGAGCGCCGCGCGAAGGTCGTCCTGGGTCGGCTCGTCGCCTTCGACGACGTGCGGTTCGATCAACACGACGCCCACGCGCTTGCCGTCCTCGAGTTCCTAGGGCATTGACGCCCTTTACACCAAGGCGGACACCCCACTCCGGCTCTTCGGCCATCTCGACCTCGGCAATCAAATAGCTGACTGACGGGGCCCACCCCGGAAAGTCGATACTGGCATTCTTGCGGATCAGGCTGCGACCGCCGTCGCATCCGACGAGATAATTCGCCCGCAACGAACGGCCGTCGGACAGCGCGACGTCGACGCCGGTGTCGTCCTGGGCAAAGCCCCTCACCTCACGTCCGCGGTAGATCGTTACCGAAAGCTCGTCGACCCAGGCGGCGAGTATGCGCTCGATGCGCTCCTGCGACAGCGCGAGCCCGTAGTTATGGCGAGTCGGAAAGTCACTGATGTCGAGAGGGATCATGGCAAAGCCCCCGACCTGCGTGACCTTCCCTTGCGAGAGGAAGCGCTCCGCGATTCCACGCTGATCGAGCGCCTCGATGGTGCGTGAATGCAGACCGCGTGCCCGCGGGCCGGGAAGTTCCTGGGTTGTGCGCCGCTCGACAATGGCCACGTCAACCCGCGAAAGCGCCAGCTCGCCCGCGAGCATCAGCCCTGTCGGACCTCCTCCGGCGATCACCACCGCATGCTCGGTCATCGCCACACTCTGGTCGACATCACGCCCGCCTCGACTGGCGCATCACATTCCTCGGCTGCGTGCGGCGGCAGGTGCGCTGGCACGCACACCCGCGCCTCCGCGCCGAGTGCCCCCAGCTGCACCGCGAATCCCACCATTGGTTCGACGTCCCCGCGCGACCTATCCGTCGACAAAAAGCCACCCATGTCGCTCCTCCCACTCCTGAAGGTTCTGTGACTCTACGGCACGACCCGGGTCTGGCCGCAAGCCCCCCGGCGCGCTATATACTGGAAGTGGCAGGGAGGCGGTACTCGGTTTTCGCGCTGTGGACGGATAAACCCTTTGTGAAGCGGCGGCGGGACGTGTAGGGCGGAACCGTGGGCGCGAGAGGATCTCCCTTAGGCCTAGGGACGCAGCCGCGCCCTATCGCCCAGAACCTAGCGAGAAGGTTCCTTCTCGCACGCCCTTTCGAATCATTACGCTTAAAAATTTAGGTTGATCGGAAGTTATACCAGGGGATTCAACGCGATTTTAAAACGGCATCGTGGCCACGACCGTCGTACCGTTCTCTGCAGAGGCGATGTCTACGGAGCCGCCAAATCGGCGCATCCGTTCTTCGATCCCCATCAAACCTACGCCCGGAATAACTTTATCGGCCTGTCGTCGTTCGGCAGGAATGCCGTTGCCCTCATCGACGATCTCAACTCGTACCTCGTCGTCAGTCCGGCTCACTCTGATCTTTGCGGTAAGGCTGCCCGAATGGCGATGGATATTGGTAAGGCATTCTTGCACGACACGGAAGAGCGTTATCTCCATGTCGGCCGGAAGCCGCCCAAAGTCCGAACCAATCTGTAACTCAGCCTTGATTCCACTGCGTTGCTCAAAACCTTCCGTATACCAGCGCAGAGCTGACGGCAATCCCATTTCATCGATAAGAGGTGGGTGGAGGAGATAAGACATGGTGCGGAGCTGCCGGCTCATATCCTCGTTTAGGGTGATCGTTTCGGTAACCAGCGATGAGAGTTTTTCGCTTTTGGCCTCCGCGCTCATCTGGTCCAGCACCATCTTCATGGCCACCAGCGTCTGGCCGGTACTGTCGTGCAGTTCGCGGGCAATTCGCCGTCTCTCATCATCCTGTAATCGAAGAAGCCTGGCGCTCAGTTCGCGAACTTCCTCGGTTTTCTTGGATAGTTCTTTCGTTCGTTGCTGGACTCGCAGTTCGAGTTCATTGTGAGCGGCCTTAAGCTCTTGCCGGGCTCTCTCTGCGGCTTCGGCATGCGAGCGGGCTTCGCGCTCGGCTTGTTTCAACCGAAGAAGAGCGCCCACAGTCGCCAACAATTCCTCGCGTGAGACGGGTTCAGCCAGATACCCATCCGCGATTTCCAAGCCACGAACTCTATATTCGGTATCAACGAAAGTAGCTGAAATGTGCAATACCGGTATATGAGCGGTTTTGGCATTGCCTTTCAAGAGACGACAGATTTCAAACCCGTTCATGTCCGGAAGGTGTACATCGAGCGTGATCAGATCGGGCCCATTATCCGCCATGCGCAAGGCCTCGGCGCCATTGCGCGCTTCGATCACCTTATATCCCCCCTCTTTGAGAGAGCGGGATAGCGAGTAACGGAGGGCATCGTTATCATCAACTGCCAGTATCGTGATGTCCTTACTCTCGCGCATGTTTTGCCTGATACTTCGTCCTTATTATTATTATTCGCTTGGGTTACTTTCCAAATCATACCCGGGCTTCATCTATAACACTCAGCTTCGCCTGTAAGCCGGCGCGTGCCATCGCTTCAGAAAAGCGGGTCTCTGTCATCTCTCTCGATCCCGTTTCTTTTGGAACAATGTCGACTGCAGACTGCAAACGCCCGCGTTCGTCGAGGTCGAGCACTTGTGATGTGTAAATGATTACCGGAATCGGGCAAGTCGCGGGATCCTGTTTCAGTTCATTCAGTACATCGAAGCCACTCAAATCCGGCATCGACAAATCCAAAATAACAAGATCGGGCTTGCTCTCACGGGCCATCCGAAGCCCTTCCATACCGCCAAAAGCTTCCAGTATCCGATACCCGCTATTAGCGAGCACTCCCTTCAACAAGTATCGCGATATCTCATCATCGTCCACGATCAGGATTTTTCCCGAATCCCTCTCCAAAGTCGCTTTCAACTGAGCTAGCAACCATGCCCGGTCGATCGGCTTTGCGTGAAAAGCCGTCGCTCCGAGTGCGAGTGCCTTAGCCTGGTTTTCGACCACCGTTACCACGAAGACCGGGATGTCCTTTGTCGCGGGATTCTGCTTTAAATCCTGTAGAAGATCCCATGAATGTTCGCCCTGCAGAAGCACATCGAGAACAATGGCCACCGGCTTGAACTCTATCAGCGCACGGCGCGCTTCTTTAAGGTCTTGGGCGGGCAGCACTTGAAACTCTGTGCCTTTTAAATATTTCTCATAAATGAAGAGCGCTTCGCGATTATCTTCAACCACCAGGACTGGTAACTTGGATGCGTCCAATTCACGCTTTACATCAGGTACATAAACCGCCTCGGTCGCGCCTTTGTAACGAATTGGAATGGCTGCAAAAAAGGTGGAACCAATTCCCAATTGGCTTTTAACGTACGCATCGCCGCCCAGTAATTGCGCCAGCTTCCGGGACAATGGCAGTCCGAGACCTGTGCCTTTCGCGGTTTTCTGAAGCTTGCCTTCTACCTGCTCCCATTCCTGAAAAATCCGCCCTTGATCCTCGGGCGAGATTCCGATTCCGGTATCGGTCACCGCGAACACGACTGTTTCGTCATGACCGGTGCGCACTGAAACTCTCACCTCGCCTCGCTCCGTGAATTTCAACGCGTTGGATATGAAGTTTCGAAGAATCTGCGAAGTCTTGGCCTCGTCCGTGTACAGTTCGGGAATGTCCACGGGATCGTCAAACACCAGAGACACGGAAGAATTTTGCGCCAGTAGTGGGCGGAGCATGCCGCGCAGAGCGGAAAACAGACTTTCGACAGAAAATGTCGTAGGGCGGATCGTGATTCTGCCGGCTTCCACTTTCGCAAGATCGAGCAGGTCGTTCACCAAGTCGGTGAGATCCTGCGCCGACCGTCGAATAAATGTGACCTGTTTATCTTGTTCCGCAGTCAGATCGCCATCCATCCGATCTTTGAGAATCTGGCTGAGCGCAAGAATCGAATTCAACGGTGTGCGAAATTCATGGCTCATGTTGGAGAGAAAATGGCTTTTCAGCTCCGACGCCCGTTGCAGAAAGTCAGCTTTGTCATTCAATTCCGCATAAAGCGCGACTACTCCACGATTGGTCTCGTCCAGCTCGCGATTCAGTTGCGCTAATTCCGACTGGCGCGAACGCAATTCTTCCAGGGTTCGCATCAACTCCTTGTTTTGTTGTTGCAACTCTTCGTAAGGATTTTCCGAGGGCTTGCGTTCCAGCATGGCTAGAAGAGCGCTCAATTCTGCATCGCTCAGCCGGGTGAATTTGAAGGGAATCGTCTTGCCCAGCGTTACACAGGTTCCCTTTCCCGTCTCGGTTTTTACTTCAAAATGATCCAGAAGCCGCTTGGCTCCGATCATCCCAACACCCATTCCGGTTTTCGAGACGTACTTCCCTCCCAGAATCTCATCCAGATTAGGGATACCCCGTCCCTCATCCTTGACCGTAATGAGGAACATTTTGTCTGCGCCGTTTTCAACTTCGAAATCGATGGATCCACCGCTCGCATATTGAAATGAGTTCCGTACGACTTCCGAGACCGCAGTCGCAATTCGGGTCTGGGCCTGGACATCGAATTTGAGCGCGGAGGCGATCGCGCGGGCACGCTGTCGAGCCAACACCACATCGTGCTCGTACCTCACATCCATCGTGAGTAGTTTCAGCTTCAAGAGACGCTCGCTTCCCGTGTGTTTTTGGCGACCAAGACTGTCACATCGTCTCGCTCTCGAAAGAAATCCCGATATAACATTCCGGCAACAAGTGCGGGGTGTTTGCTCCAAATGCCCGGATAGGTTTTCAAGTCCCACCCAGATTTCAGCCCGTCTGAGTGCATCACTAAAATGCTGTTGGCGTTCCATGGAAGGGTAAATTCCTGGATCCGGTGAAGATGGTGCCCCAACGTACCATTATGCGATGCCATCCCACGACTTGAATCTGGCGTCACAATGGAACCGCCGATATTGCCGACCCCGGCGAACGATATCGACTGCCGCTCAAGATGAAGAGACGCGATTGCCATCGCCGCCCCTCGGGTTTTCTTCAGGGAATCATGGGAGTCTTGCAGCATGGGAGTTGGCGAATCGGTGCGGGCCGCGGCAAAAACCTTTTCGGCCTCTCTCGCGGCTTCCGACGCTTGGACTCCGTGTCCCAGGCCATCGACCACCATGAGCAATATCGATTGCCCTGTTTTCTTTGTTCCCCATCCATCACCGCAAACCTCTTCCCCTTTTACGGGAACGGACAATATGCCGACATCGATCGGCCAATGTTGCGGAATTTTCTGATGCGGCCAAAAATCCGCCAGGACGGCGGTTCCAGCCCCAGGCGTGGAGTGAATATCGAAGGCATTCGAAACCCGCTTGATAGCTCCAAGTCCACTTCCCGCCGTTCCGGCGGTTGAATACCCGTCGCGCAACGCCGCGCTCAGATCGCGTATGCCAGGTCCCTTATCGAGACCTAGAACGCGCACCCCGGCATCGCCATTATGAGACAGCGCTTCCAAAATAATTGTCCCCGTGCCCGCGTGCTTCAGGACGTTAGTGACCATTTCTGTGACGGCTATGGCAAGGGAGCCGCTTTCGTGCTCTCCCAGATGGGCGCGTTCAGCAAAAGCTGCTGCTTCGCGGCGTGCTTGCCCGGTATGGGTTGCGTCGGTTACTCGGATGATCATCAGCTTTAGACCTATTTCCAACGTGTTACGACCACCTTCGTACCTTGGCCAACCTTCGACTCGATCCCAAACTCATTCACCAACCGTTTAGACCCGCCTAAGCCGAGGCCTAATCCTGTGCCTGTGGTAAACCCATCGCGTAACGCCATTTCGATGTCTGCTATGCCCGGACCGTTGTCAACAAATGTCAGCCGTACTCCAAGTCTGGGTCCATTCAATGACTCCAATTGCATGGAACCGCCGCCCCCATAGATCAAAGTGTTCCTCGCTAATTCACTCGCAGCTGTCACCAGCTTGGTCTGATCTACTAGTGAAAGGCCTACCTGGCTGGCGATTTCGCGCACACGACGCCTTACCAACACCATGTCAGGCTCGGAAGCGAGGGGGACCGTTTCGCTATGGACGACGGACATTTTTGATTGTCTTATGGCCGTTTAAAGCCTGTTTCAGCAACTCCATACCGGCATCCACATTGAGAGCGGTTCGGACTCCTGGGAGGGACATACCGAGTTCAACCAGCGTAATGGCCACCGCGGGCTGCATTCCTACCACTACGGTCTGTGCGTCAAGCACGCGTGACATGGCAGCGATATTGCCGAGCATCCTGCCGATGAAGGAATCGACGATCTCAAGACTGGAGATATCGATCAGAACTCCGCGGGCGCTGGTTTCGCTGATCCGAGCGGTAAGATCCTCTTGTAATGTCATAGCCAGGCGGTCGTGCATATCCACCTGGATCGTAACCAGCAAAAAGTCGCCCATCCTGAGAATTGGTATTTTTTCCAAGAAAACTCCTATGCCACTCGAGCCGAATGTTCCAAAGTCAAACCAGTTCGCTGCAATGCCAGCGCAAATGCATCCGAAAGCGTAGCTTTGGTAGTCACGTCGAGCAGATTGATTCCCAGGTGAACGATGGTCTGTGCAATTTGGGGACGAACACCGCTAATTATGCAGTCCGCGCCCATCAGGCGTGCCGCCGTAACAGTTTTCAAAAGGTGTTGCGCCACCACGGTGTCGACTGTGGGCACCCCGGTGATGTCAATAATGGCAACGCGTGAATTTGTCTTCACGATGGCCCCTAGAAGGGATTCCATCACCACTTGTGTACGGGCGCTGTCCAGAGTTCCGATGACCGGGAGCGCCAGAATCCCATCCCAGAGTTTGACCACAGGCGTGGACAGCTCAAGCATTTCCTCCTGCTGACGACGAATAATGTCCTCGCGTGTCTTGAGGTACATCTCGGTGGTGTAAAGACCAAGAGTGTCGACCAGTTCCGTCGCCGACCAAAGCTCGGAAGTCAACGCGCTGGCATCGGATCCATGGTGATCACGGAGACGCGAGAAAATCGGCTTCTTTACCGACAACACGAAGGTTGCGGTTTCGGTGGGCGTAAAGCCCTGCTCGGCACGACTCTTAGAAACGGCCGCCAGTAGGTCACGCATCGGCTCCCAAGCTGGTAGATCGATGTCGGAATTCCCTGACTCCACTCCTTGACCGAGGAGTTTGAGAAAACGAGAACACTGGGAGCGGAGTTCCGAGTCTTTTATCAAATCAGCCCGACGCGTAGCCCGGCTCATTTCCCGCATCCAGTCCTCCAGCACGGAGCCTTCCTGCTTCACCAGAACCTCAGTCAATCCGGCAGTTTTCGAATTCTGCACTGTCTTGCTCATCTGTTCTCCTAAGGCACGAATGTGAGGATTTCGACTTTAGATGCCCTTTCAAAGGTGCATCACGCGACTCGTCCGAAGAGTCGTTCGACCGAAAGGAAACTAACCGGACGGAACCGGTGATGTTAGCCGGAACTGAGATCGCGAACCTATACCGTGTTTACTGTAGACGACAATCCTGGGCTCTTCGAACCCCAAGCCCCGAGCCCGTTCTGAAACGTCAGGGGCTAAGAAAGTTCTCCGCCAACCAACTCCTGGCCAGTTTTTTGCAGGGCCACCGAGAAGGCGTCCCGGAGAGTAGCTTTGGTGGTGATGTCAAGCAAGTTGATCCCCAGATGCACGATTGTCTGTGCGATCTGCGGCCGTATCCCGCTGATGATGCACTCCGCTCCCATCAATCGCGCGGCCGTTACGGTCTTCAAAAGATGCTGAGCCACAACCGTATCAACGGTCGGCACTCCGGTGATGTCGATGATCGCAACTTTACAGTCGTTATTGACGATCGCTTCCAATAAAGTCTCCATCACGACTTGCGTGCGCGCGCTGTCCAGAGTTCCGATCAGCGGCAATGCCAGAATGCCCGCCCAAAGTTTCACTACAGGCGTCGACAATTCCAGCATGTCGTCTTGAGCGCGCCGGATCAAGGCTTCCTTCGTCTTCAGGAAAACATCGGTTGTATAGAGCCCAAGACCGTCTAACAACTCGGTTGCACTCCATATTTGATCGACCAAAATCATCGGATCCTGAATTTCTTCTCTCAACCGGCGAAACAGTGGCCGCTTGAAGGAAAAAACGAAGATGGCGGTTTCGGTCGGAGTGAAGCCCTGCATGGCTCGGGTCCGCGAAACTTCCGACAACAACTCCCGAACTTCCGCCCAGCGAGGATCTTCGACATCGGTTGCGCCCGTGCCATCGAAACCAGTTCGGAACGAATCAAAGAATTTTGAACATTGCGCTTGCAGTTCCGATTCCGATATCGAACCCGTAGAGCCACTCGCGTCATGGATATCCTGAATCCATTCCTTTATGAACGCTTTTTTGTCACGCATTAAGATTTCGGAAACAGCGATGGCGCCAGTGGTTTGAGTCACACTTTCTCCTTAGAATATGCGGAGTCGAGTTCCGCCGGGGGTTCCTTTTTGGAGGTTCGGAGTGTGTGTCTGAAAGGCTAAAGGCTGGCTCCCGCGGCTACCCCAGCGTACGCTGTTGACCCCGGGTCTGCAATGTTACGTATCGATGTCGGCATAAGTCACCCGAGATTTGCCGCAATCAATCGGCCTCTGTAATGATCCCTTGAAAGCTCCGATGACGAATAACTAGATCTTTTTCCTCCGAAGGTGGCTTACAGCGCCGCAGGCTCTTTATGATGTCAAAAACGACCCCCATCCCCTGGATCACAGAACTGCACCGATACCGCTCGGCCCGCGGTAAATGTATTTCATGATTCTCACCATGAAGCCGATGATTAATGACCCTTCAAAGCAAAACCGCCGCTAATGTCCCCGGCAGAGAGAGCAGATAGGACTGGGTTACCACCGGAGTCCAGAGTTCAACCACAGTAAAACTACAAGAACACACTAATATATGTTTTGTCCTATCCATATGAGAGCACATTTACTAAATTGTTCCCTTTTAAGAGTACTATCATGAGCAGTCCATGAGAGCGCCAATTGCTGCCCGGATCGGGCGTTGTGGGAAGGCCGCCATTACGCGGTTCGCCATGTACTACAACGTGCCCGTTATCGACATCGGAGTCAAGATCGACGCGCAAGGCGGCATAGTTGATTCTGTCAAAGGACGTGTGATGAACTACGGTTACGTCTTGAATGATCCTGTGCGATACAAGGATCCGTATGGTCTCAGTGCCCAAGACGTGGAGAACATAGAACCAGTCGCGCTATGACATCGACTCGATGACACGAGTCTGCTCGATTTCGCACAATCCTGAGTGGATTTGGAAGCTGAGTCTGCGAGCCGAGTTCGCACAGCTGCGAACCCACCGGCGTTCTGAAGTAGTAATCGGGCTTGTTCCATGCTTTGTGGCTGTACCCCATTTCGCCCTGCCGCTGCCATAATGTGAAAATGGTGCGTATTTTCCTCAGCGACAATTGGCTTCCGAAATCTGTCCTCTGCCTGCGTGACTATGACCGGCACAAATTTCTACTCGATGTGATTGCTGGAATCACTGTCGGCCTTGTCGCTCTCCCGCTGGCCATGGCTTTTTCCATTGCTTCCGGACTGACCCCGCAAGCCGGTATCTACTGCGCCATCGTCACCGGCTTCCTCATTTCCGCCCTCGGCGGATCCAAGACCCAGATCGGTGGCCCCACCGGAGCCTTCGTCGTCGTGGTCGCGGGCATCGTCGCGGTGCACGGTGTCGACGGCCTCTTCATGATCACCGTCATGGCTGGCGTCCTGCTGGTGATCATGGGCGTCACCGGACTGGGCACCGGCGTGAAATTTATTCCGAGGCCCGTAGTCATTGGGTTTACCAACGGGATCGCCGTTCTCATCGCCAGTACGCAGATCAAGGATTTTTTCGGACTGCATCTCGACAAAGTTCCTGGCGTGTTCTCGTTACGTGTAGAAGCGCTCGCCAGCAATTTCCATACTCTCTCTTATGCGGCTACCGCTCTCGCCGTGTTCACACTGTTGACGCTGATCATCTGCCGCAGCGTTTCTGCCCGTATCCCGGGGCCGATTGTCGCGCTGCTTCTGGGGACGCTAGCCGTTTACCTTTTCAAGCTGCCAGTGGAGACGATCGGCACGCGTTTTGGCGGAATTCCCAGCGGACTGCCCCACCTGGTGATTCCCAAGTTCCGAACCGACTTGATCCACGGTCTGCTGGGCCCGGCTTTCACGGTAGCCATGCTGGGCGCGATTGAATCGCTCATGTCGGCAGTCGTGTCCGACCGCATGAGCAACGATCGGCACAATCCGAATGTCGAGTTGATCGGACAAGGCATTGCCAACATCTTCTCTCCTGTGTTCGGAGGATTGCCGGCCACGGGAGCGATCGCCCGGACCGCCACCAACATCCGCTCGGGAGCGCAATCTCCGGTTGCCGGAATGATTCACGCACTCACACTTTTATGCATCTTGTTGTTCGCGGCTCCACTGGTCAGCTACGTGCCGATGGCGGCACTCGCGGGCATCCTGATGATCGTTGCTTACAACATGGGCGAGTGGCGGGAGATTCCGCAACTGTTGAAACTCACCAAGACCGATATCAGCGTCTGGCTCGTGACGTTTGCATTGACTGTTTTTGCCGATCTCACCGTTGCCGTCGAAGCCGGAATGATCCTGGCTGCGCTGCTATTCATCAGCCGCGTGGCCGCGACCACGACCGTTTCGCAAGTGACCGGAGATTACGTCGAAGACGGACGCGTGCACATACTACAAGATAAAGACATCCCGTACTACGCGACGATCTTCCGCATTCACGGGCCCTTCCTGTTCGGAGCGACGGATAAACTTTCCGTGGTGACCGAAGACGTGCACAAGCTGCCACCGGTAGTTATCTTGCGATTACGGAACATGACCGCGCTCGATGCGACAGGACTGTTTGCCATCGAGGAAGTCGCCAAGCAACTGCACGCCAGCGAACGCACGCTGATTCTGTGCGGCGCCCGTGAGCAACCGGCCCAGTTGATGCGCCAGGCGGAGTTCGAAGAGGTAGTCGGCAAAGAGAATATCTGCGACAACGTGCAGCAGGCTCTTGGCCGAGCGGAAGAAGTGTATGAAGGCTTAGAGGCGAAAAGCACGACCGGCAAAGGTTAGCAGGGCTATCCGAGTATTGAGTCCATTATATTTCATCGCTTAGAATCGTCAGGGTGAATCCGGCCAAACCAATCTTGCTAATTTCTATCTTACTCGGGACTGGAAGTGCTTTCGCTCAAGCTGCCGACAAAGAACCGGCCGCAGTCGTTGAGCTTGGAGCTGCTGCCAACCGAAGCCTCACGGAAGGTCAATCGAGCTTTGGTCCCACTGTCGCTGTCGAGGTCACACCGATTGAGAACTGGCTGGAACTTGAGGCGGGAGTCACACCTTTGTTTCGCCGTCATTCGACCGAATGGAGTTTCGACTTTCTCTTCAAGAAACCATGGACGCTTTCCGACAAAATCGAGTTCATGCTCGGGGTTGGCCCCGAGTGGATTCATACGAACGCACACGGTATCAAAATGAACTCAGTTGCCGCTGAAGTCGCACCAGACTTCATGTTTTGGCTGTCCGGAAAGCACAGACTCGGCTGGTACTTTGAACCGAGCTACGAGTATAAGTTCGGGCTGGAGCATGAACATTCGCTCGGTATAACGGGTGGCCTATTGATTGGGATTCCATGAGGGCCTGGCATCGGAGATGAAGAGGAAACGTCTGATCGCCTTCGAGGTGTTACTCGGAACGGCATTCGCGATGCGGTTCTGGCTACCTGCGGCCATCATGATCCATTTCGCGTATTGGGTTGTGCCCGTCAATGTGGCTGGGTTCTGGTTTCTTTTACTACTCTCGCTGATACTGCTTGTCCGTTTACTGATTGGCACCCCGACCTTTTGGAAAGCGCGGATACAGCGCGAGTCATGAGCCAATATTGACGGCGGGATCGATTACGCTGCCTTGGCTGAGCTGATTGGTAATTCGGACGACAACAAACGCTGAATACTCCTAACGAGAGAGGTCGCGCCCTCCGATTTATCTACGAATGCGTCCAAACCCGCACCGAACGCTGCTTTCTTGAAAGAAGGGTTGGTAAAGGCGGTAAACATGACGACTGGAGTTGCGGGAATCAGCTTTTTTAACATTCGGCTTGCAGAGATACCGTTGAGACGGGGCATCGCCAAATCTATAACGATCAAGTCGGGTCGGAGAATTTTGGCTTTATCAATGCCCTCATCGCCGTCTTCAGCTTCTCCGCAAACCACCCAGTCGGGCTGCTGTTCGAATACAGTGCGCAAGGCGCGCCGGGTTAGCGGGCTATCATCGACAATGAGGATGGATTTCACATAAGCCAGATTTGAGGTTGTACGACTTGTATTTCACGTCCTTGCTCTAACATCTTCAATCGCGTAAACACTGTACGTTAGCGTACAGTTCGCAGGCTGCTTCCCACTTACGCACACGGACTTCTTTCACCTCGTCAGACCTTCCGTGGGAAAATGAATCCCCACGCATGAATGCCGCAATCCCTGAATGCTAGGGCCTCCGCATCGCCTTTTCTAGATTGTTCCCTGTCCCGCAATACTGCCTAACGAGTGCGTTCTTTGCATTAGACTACGGGGCGGTTCGCCAAGAAGATAACGGATGCACAGTCCACGGGGGTGGGGAGCGGGCGGAGACGGCAATCGGTGGCTGACGGCAGTCGCCTCGTTGACGGTAGGCGCGGCGTTCTTCGGCTTATGGTTTTGGTTGCTACCATTATGGCTGGGCTTCCGCGTGGAAACGGCAGGTGCGGCGGGTTGGAGATGGCTGGCTGCGCTTCCATTAGTGCTGGGATTCGCCGTTGCTCTGCGCTGTATTTGGGACTTCGGGTGGACGGGACGCGGTACACCTGTCCCGGTCGCTCCGCCGCAACGATTAGTCGTGGTGGGTTTCTACCGGTTCGTGCGTAACCCTATGTATGTGGGCTTCGCAGCTGGATGGATCGGGCTGTGGGTTGTGTTCGGGCACGCTAACGCGACCACGATCGCTGCCGTGGTAGCCATTGCCTTCGGGGTGCACCTGTTCGTGGTCTTTTATGAAGAGCCAACTCTGTGCAATAAATTCGGGCCGGACTACGAAGAGTATTGTCGGAACGTGCGTCGCTGGTGGCCGCGAGCACGAGGCTGGGACAAGCAGTAATATGACGCCAGTATGCTCGTTCTTCTTCTGGTCGCCGCTTACGCTCACCAGACCGCCAAGCCAGTCGATTGGCAGGCGATGATTCCCAGCATCCGTTCGGTGCTCAAGAATGATCCTGAATTTCGAGAGATGGAACAACGCTACTCAATAGCCATCAGGCGCACGGCCGACATAACAGGGGACGGTGTTCCGGAGGCGCTGGTGTACCTAGGCACTGGAGGGGCATCCACGGACGAAATCACGGTAATGCGGATCGAGAATGGTGCGCCCGTGGTTGCTCGTTTCAGAAGCCGAGACGGCAAGATATCTTCGATGGTTTTTCTGCAAGGCGCGTCGGTGATGCACACGGACAGAGTAGAGATGCTGCCAGAACAACACACAGTGTATTCGTTGCATTACAACTACGGCAGTAATGGAAAACTGCGTCAATGCACTGGTGAGGCCTACCAGTGGAATACTGCTACCAAGCTCTTGGATTATAACTACCGACTAGGCAAGAAACTCACGCAGGATACCTGCCGCGACGTTCCGCACCATAACTGAGAACCTCTCCGAGAGCCATGACTGGGATCACCCCATGCAAGCGGCTGCTCATACTGGTCAGTCAGAAGAACATCGGGCATCGCATACATTAATGACCATCCGAAGGGGCGGTATTCGGGGTTGCTCGCCGCCGTGAGTCGGAGGGCAGACCATCACGATTGCGTTTTGTAGAACACATAGAAGAAGAAAGCCATGCCGAAACAAGCGAACGCATAGACAAACCACGGGAACAGGATTACTGCAGGAGTCAGTCCCCGTAGGACATTGACGAAGTTGAAAACAAACGTCCACACCAAAAGAACGGTTGCCAGAATCGTCCCGCTCAGTGCCAGCAATGCTGCATTCTTGAGTGTCATGACCGGAGTATGAACGCTCCCAGTGTCCGGGTGCAATCTCGGCTGCTGTCCCCAGCCGACCCTAGTACAAAATTAGTACCATCGGGTCTTGAAATGGAAATCGCCTGTATTTACGGGCACAAAAGAATGGCTCCTCAGGTAGGACTCGAACCTACAACCCTCCGGTTAACAGCCGGAGGAATAGCTCTTGCTGTCACTTGCTACGAGTTACTGCGAGCCCTTCAAATATGGGCTTCCCTCGTCGGTTCCCCCGAGCACGATTTATGTCAATTACGGTCGTTTTTGATCTGTGGTCCCCCAAGAAGTACCCATAGTGAAATCGGCGCATAGGAGATTAAGGACCTTACTACTGCCATTGATCTCAACACGCACAAAACCATCGCGAAGTGGCCTTCAGCTTGCGGCGAGGGTGGCCCGCATGGTCTATCGGTGGATCAAGACGCTGGCTTCCTCTTTGTTGCTTGCAGCACGCAGACGGAGCCATGCGGTTTACATCTCGCAGCCGCGCGCCTGCTTCTCTCATTGAGCAAGCAGCGATCGCACTTGGCTAGTTTGTGCGCCAGAAGAAACATGAGCATGAGAGCCAGGTCCACTATGACGCACCCGTTTGTTCGTGCTCACGCTGGGCTATAGCCGCAAATCGGTACGGCTGCTGGTTTTCCGCTCCAGCGCGCTCATCTGGGCATAGTTCCAGTTGGGCAATCAACGTTGACCATGAACCCGACCCCACCGAAGAAAGATCTGCTACGAGGGTTGCTGCCGATGGGACCGGTGACAGAAGAAACGTTCATACATCCAGAAAGTCGGTCGTCGATCTTCACAAACCCAATTGTGAACTTTGAAGCCGGTGAGGTGACCTGATTAAGAACGACGAGTTTGGGCCGAGATTTTCGGCAAGCTGTTCACTGACTCTCTGCCAGCCACACATTCGAGGTGCCACTCGCCTTCCAAATCGCGAGCTTGCTGCCATCGGGAGAAGGAATAGCCCAGCCTAAATTCATTTTGCTCTCCCGCAGCATCGGAGTGACTTTGCCTGTCAACTCGACCTTCAAAAGAGTCCATTCCCCGGTCGCGTTGAAACCTGTCGTCCACAAGCCGCTCGTCGTTTCAGAGGTGGTGAAGGCTGTAGACCACAAACTTTCGCCGTCGGCCGACCAATCAAGAGTCGCGATTCCCGCCCAGCCCGGCAACGAAATGCGACGCTCCTTGGCGTCGACCAACGAGAACAACCTGATCGCCGGTTGACCCTGAGTTCCGAACTTCTTGGAGAACGCCAGCAACTTGCCGTCGGGTGAGAGGCTCCAGTTGAAACTATAGAAGTCGCTTTCGTGGATCGTGGCGCCAGGGATTTCGTTTCCTTTGCCCTTTAAAGGATCAAAAGTGTAAAAATGCTCCTCGCCAGGGGCGAGTTCGCTATAGATACATAACGTGGACGGTAATCTGGCGCACTGCAGGTTGTTGATGCCCCTGCCTTCAAGGACCAACTGCGGAGGACCACCAGTGACCGGCACGCGCATGAGCTGCTGAGTGCCCAAGGGGGCGCCTGGATTTAAATCATATCTGCTATTCACATACAACACTATCGAACCGTCTGGATTTAACCGCGGCAGGGCGACCGCTGCGCCACCACCAACCAGTAATTGGGGCTGAGTTTGATCGATGGCCTGCTTAAAAATGTGAAACACGCCATCGCGATCCGAGAAAAACAGCACGGATTTACTGTCAGCTGTCCATGCCGTGGGAAAGTCGTACCATTCGTCGGGCGTCAGTAACTGGGGAGTAGAGAGCCGCGTACCGTGATCCTGAAGCTGGGCGACGTAAACATTCGGTTGTAGCGTGCGTCGCAGAATGGCCAGCCGCCTACCATCGGCCGAAGCGCTGACGCCAGCAATCAAACCGTTCCCATTCGTGACGCGCTCGGGCGTGCCCTCCGGGCGCATCGTCAGTGCATTCACTCGCACCGCCCAAAGGTTCGAGTCGCTCTGGTTGGGCGGCGGCTCGCCTGCCACGTAGATGATCCGTCCCTCGGGCGTCCAGGCGAGAGCCGGGCCGACGTGGTTCTCAAGCACCTCGCTTCGATTCGAGGCAAGATTTAGGATTTCAAGCTCAGTGTCGAAGCCCCAAAAACTGCCCATCTGGTACTGTTGCTTGACGTAAGCTACCTGCTTGCCATCGGGGGACCAAGCCAAGCCGCCGAGAAAGCAACCATTGCAGCCGAGGAGCCTCGCGGTTTTTTCGCCATCGGCTTGCATGAGCCAGATTTCCTGTGAGCTTAGGGAACCTCGTACGAAAGCAATCTGTGAGCCGTCGAACGAAGCAACCGCGCACGAACCGTTGTCCGTAAGCAGTTGCGGCTGGCCGCCCATGACCGAGACCCTCCACAAACTCGAGGTGGCGCTAGTGCTGGGGCGGGTAGTGACGAGA
Source organism: Terriglobia bacterium (assembly GCA_963786325.1). GTDB lineage: Bacteria > Acidobacteriota > Terriglobia > Terriglobales > Acidobacteriaceae > JAIQFF01. The sequence goes on along the minus strand of CAWAYW010000025.1, from coordinate 379,935 downwards.
AGATGGTTATCGTCCGGAAACCAGCTCAGCGGGTTCGCAACGAAGCCCGAAGGCAGCGGAATGGGATGTGTTTCTCCACTATCAACTTGGCGAAGATAAACGCCTGTGGGATCGGCGAAGGCCAAATACTTTCCGCTGGGTGAAAGAGTCGCATTGAGCACCGGCACCTCAGGTCGATTTGCGGTGAGGCGACGCTGCGATATGCCTGGCCGCACGGCAGAGGGACGCACGAAATGCAGACCGGCCAGAGTCCCCGCGATCAGTAGAACGGCGATAGCGATGCCAGACCGCCACTTGTGCCTGCGATGTTCGGAAATGACCGCGCGTGGGACAGTTTCGCGAACAGCAGGCGCTGGCGATTCTTGGTCGGAACGTTGAACTGCCGCTGTCGATTCGACCCCTGCCCTGGTGGGATGGGTTACCGGAGCAATGAATCGGTATCCGCGACGGGCCACCGTTTCGACAAAGCGCGGCCCATCGGCTGAATCGCCTAATGCATCCCGCAAGCGGCGGATAGCGGCATTGAGGCTGTGGTCAAAATCGACAAAGGTGTCTGCTGGCCACAACTTGCTCCGAAGCTCCTCGCGAGTGACTACTTCGCCCGGGTGCTCGAGCAAACTCACCAGAATCTGAAAGGGCTGTTCCTGCAGTCGGATCTTCGATCCGTTTCGGCGAAGCTCACCTGCTTTCAGGTCCAATTCGAACACGCTGAACCGAATCGTCGAGTTACCGTTCACTGGAACTAACGCTCCCCACCCCGTGACTGCGCCAGTGTAGCACCATAAACATTCGGAAATCCGCATTGCCCAACCCGCTAATCCACAGCAAACGATCGGCTTAGTCTGTTCCGGGATATGACTTTCCCATTACCGGTACGGCATTGAAGTATCTGAGCCGCGCGGCTGAAACTCAAAGCGTTAAGAGGCGTCAGGGTGGCCTCTTTCTGTCCACTGCGCGGAAGTGTTGTCGGATGTTCCGTTGACGGGCAATTCGGAGTGCGCCGGGATAGAGCTCTACAGGCAAGGAATGTTTCAAGACTCTCTCCAATCTATGTTGGCCCCGATGTGCTTCGTAACATCTTCGTCCCAAGTCCGCGAAGTCAACGCGAGACCAATGTCAATGCCCCACTGACGCTTCAGAACTTCTTGCCCTGGTCGGTGAATGCAATCACACCACAGGTGTCATTTTGTAAATCTCCGATGCACGCGTGCGGTTTCAGTGCTCGAAACGAAACAACCCGATTTGTGCTCTGTGCGCCGGAACGTTAGGTTGATGCAACCGATTCGCCGCCGCTGGTGCCATAGCGTACCGACGCGGTTCGATTTTTGACGTAGTATTGCTTTGAGCCGCCGACAGAGCGCCCCCCTCAAAAATCACCATGCGACGAACCGCACCGCGGGGAGTAATTCCATTGGCCGGGTCGGTGGAGCGAAAACGAGCCAACATCGAAGCACGCTTTCACGCTTTGAGGAGACAGGTTATGAATACTGCCGTTTGCAAGGGTAGGGATACCGAATCATGGAAAGATCTTTACCAAGCTGCGATTTTCGAGCCGGACTTGAATAAGCTGCCGAAACGCATAGATGAAGCGGAAGCCGCACTCGTAACATGTGCGCGAGAGTTGTTTTACGCGGTCGGAGACGACGCTGAAGAGGGGGAGAGTTTGGATGATGCGATGTGCATCCTTCACGCCCTTCGTAGGTCATTGAAGCACCGCCCGACAACTATTCAAAAAATGAATGATTTCGAATATTTGAAGACCGCATGAACTTCGCAAAGACCGGGCAGACGACTCTGGGCACCCTGGCCACTTCAACAAGAGCATAGTCGCCTTCTCTCCCACAATCTGATCCACTACGCCGTCGCACTTACTCCAGGAGAACTCAGCGCTTCTCCGCGGCTGCGATTCGGTGGCCGGTAGTCTCCAGGAGATAACGCATAACGCTCGCGGGCACGGCACGCGCCTGGGGACTGGCAAGAACCCAACTCCTTCGCAAAGTAAGGAAGCCTGTTCAAAACGAACGAGAACTTTTTGGTTCGCACAAGGCTGGTTAGTGAGTTCGTTCCGAGTTTAAGCGCTGCGAATCTTTTTCCATCAACCGCTCTTGTTTGGTTTCTAGGAGCGCAGTGATCTCTCTAATCAGCGCCATCAGTTTTCGTGAATCTTGTTCGTTGGCTGCTTGCGCGCAGAGTTCCATCCACTTCTCTCTGTTCTCTCGCATGGCCCATTACCTCCTCGGCATGTGCCTGCTTCAATCCATAAGACACAGCACGAACCGTACCATCACTTTATTTTGAATGTTTACTTCATCGTCGAATCGAGTACGAGGGAAAATAATGCTAGAGGTGCGAAAATTAGTAATACCAGAAATACCTTACTTGTCTGTTGGAATCCGCCACAGGCGCGGAGTCAGGCAACCTGCTAGACGACACGAGCGTCTGAAATCGTGTGAAATGGGCTGCTCAGGGGAGGGCCTAACAATGCCCCACGACTTAACCGAGTCTGGAGCATTTTCGCGTGCATTTGTTTTGAATGACTCCCTACTACCGCCAGATCGAACACGTATTCAGTGACACCGACGTAGGAGTCTGAACAAGAGGCACGGACAATCCTGTTTAAAGATTTTGGGATCAGCGAAGAAAACGGCATGTAATCGATCAGATAACGTATGCTAGCGTACTGAATCAAAAGAACTTGACGCTGACTCCGCGTTCGCTCTATGCTGATTCCGCGTTCGCTCTATTAAGGAGCAAATGAGCGATATCAATAACGCCGCTCACCCCGAGTGGCGACAACTCTGCCAAGCTGCTCTTGTCGAACTCAACCCCTTGAAATTGCTTGAATGCATCGCCCATGCTCGCCGTGTCATTCTTGAGCGCATCGAAGACGGATATAAAAAGCCACCGACGAGCGAACAAATCGCGTTGCTGGATGCACTGTCCACACTAGATAGTTTACGCAGAATCACGGAGCGTCAAAATGGCTATCAGTCAAAGGCTAGTTGATTGTTCGCGAGAGATCAAAGTGAAGACCAACTATGGCTGGCAGACTTCGTATCGAGCGGCCCTGCTCGAAAGCGATTGGAAAGCGATGGTAGAGCTGGTTCAGAAGGCCGAATCTGAAATACACAAGAGGCGGCTAGAGCTTTCTAAAGACCACAACGGGACGCAGGAAGAACGTGACGCTCTCATCAATGCGCTGAACGGTCTGAGGGTTCTGCGAATGGATGCGGCTGCGTGGCGGGAGCGGCAGAATCTGAAATAGGTTACTGCAATCGACTTCATTTCCTGTACGAAACCCGTCCAGCACGAACGCAATCGCTACCCTGTATTTGATTCGCCTGACAAGGCTGGCTAGTCTGTTCAGAAGTAAAGCTGCGGCCTCTCAATCTGTGGGATTTGCTGACGGCTGGACTTCCTTCCGGCACTGGTTGCAGCCTTCGCAGGGTGCTTGGGGCTGGCGTCTTCTGTCATTCGCAACGACTGCGCTTTTCATTCCAGTGTTTCTCCTAAACTTCCGCTCGCTCAATCAAGCGTGGGTCATCTCATCATGGCTTGCCGTTGCGATTATTGATCCTTGGCTGGAGGAAGGCTATTGGCGTGGACTGCTGATGGACGCAGCGAGCGGATGGCCGGGATGGATGGTCATCGCGTACACGACAGTCTGGTTCGGCCTCAGCCATCCCTTGCTGCTGGGAGTGAACGTCAAGGCACTTTCGGGTCTACCGGGTTTCTTCGGCACGGTTTTCACGGGCACGATCTGGTCAACGGTTTACTGGAAAACCCGGAGCTTGCGCTGGCCCATTTTCAGCCATTTTGTGGTCGATTTGCTGAGTGTAAGCACTCGTGTTCTTGAACCGTGCCGTTTTGGGGAAGTGATTCAGAGCGAAGTGTGGCTTTTCCAACAACCACTCCAACGTTGCTACCCCAATGCCCTCGGCACCAGTCAACAATAGAGCGTGGACTGGAATTCTGTTACCGCACTCGACGGACCATGGTGTATAACGGTGCCCATTCTGGCTGGCCAAAATGGAAACCCCGGCTGAAGAACATATGATGGAGGAAACGAAATGAAGAAATTGGTTGTGTCAGGGGTGGCGGCTTTAATCATTGTCGTGGCGTCGGTTGGTGTTGCGCGGGCCCAGAAAGAGTCGAGCAAGAGCACGAAGCCCGTGATCTATGCGACTGCGGAGCAGGCGACATTCAGTCCATCGCCGACGGCGGCAGGTGTCTCCATGGCCGTCCTTTGGGGTGACCCGAACAAAGGGCCTCACGGAACATTTACGAAGTTCGCGCCGGGATATGACGCGGGGATGCACACGCACACGAGCGACGTGTGGCTGGTCGTTATCAAGGGCGCTTATCTCTACAAGGATGATGAGGTCGAAAAGCGTGTGGGACCGGGAGGTTTCCTCCGAGTCCCGGGTGGCCACAAACATTGGAGCGGTGGCGACAAAGCGGAAGGCGCATTGTTTTATCAGGAAGGGTCGGGGAAGTTCGATCTCATACCAGCGAAGTAGAAGTAGTCACGGCTGAAACAGCTTGGCAGTCCATAGATCAAGGGTCCGTGGGTAGATGGGTCACAGGGGCCAACTTGTGACCCACAATATCTGATGGTTGAGCGCCACAGGTTTACGAGGTCATGAAGGCCTTAATAAACCAACTAATCAGCGTCACCGACAAACGAGGATGACGCTTGCTCAACGGCGTGTCTGGCCGCCTTACTGATCCCTGTCCGCGTGGTCGGCATTGGAGCAGGCTTGCGCTCTGGGAATTGGTTGGCAAACCAGTTCCGGAGCGGACAAGGCAGCCGCACTGGGCATTGCTGGTGCTAGTGTTCAATGTCGAAATAAATCTTTGTTGTGGCGCGGTATTGGGCGATTTTCTTGCCGTCTAATTCCATTTCTAAATGCGCCACTCGCGCCCACTTCAAGCCTCGAACCGTCTTTGCGGCTTCTGCCACCGCGTTTTCCGCAGCCTTGGCAAAGCTCTCGTTGGAAGTTCCGACTACCTCGATAATCTTTTGTGCCATTACGGCTCTCCTTTGAGTTCTACCTGTGGATTGTACCGCTGTCGCTATGTTGCCTATGTTGCCAAGGATACGAGGCGTACCATTATCTAAATATGAGCAGAGTACATCCAGAATGCCCCAAGTCAGACCCTTCTGATCGCTCACTAACTACCGATGTCCTCCTTCGACAAGAGCCAGACGACGAGGATGACGAAGAGGATGAGGAGGACGAAGACAAGGAGGAAGACGATGACGAAGAAGGCGATGACAACGAAGATGATGACGGCTACTCGGAGTGAGCGTGCCCTTATCCAGAGGATGAAGGATGAAGCGTGAACACTTCGTCAAGGTAGTCGAGGAGGCGCTGGACTCGCTCCCACAAGAATTTCGCAGTCGCATCCAGAATGTTGCCGTTCTGGTGGAGGATGTGCCGCCGAACCGGCCATCGCCGCAGCCGGGGCAGCAAAGGCGGCTGCTTATGGGAGTCTTTCATGGAGTGCCCACCACCAAAAAGAGCATATTTAACCTGCCGAGCGGACCCGATCACATCGTTCTGTATCAGAAGAATATTGAGGCGGTCTGCTCCAACGAGGCCGAAGTCCGCGAACAAGTCCGCCTGACGGTCATCCATGAACTGGGCCACTACTTCGGGCTGGATGAGGAACAGTTGAAGGATGTTTAGCCACTTCGCCCGGCTTGGAGACTGTAGTGGATGGCAACGCCGCGACTCACTCCCGCACAGATCGCTCAGGTTTCCGGCCTCGTGGCCCAATACATTGCAACCCAGCGCGAAATGTACGCCTTCCGTGCTCTCCAGTCATCTGTACACAGAGGGCTGCCATGGACGGATTCTTCTCTCCCCAGCTTCTCGATCTCACTCGACTCCTCGTGCTACAGGGTGAACGGGTAGCCAACCCAGATTTCTACCCGATGCTGAGAAGCTTTGGGCTCAACAATCTGCCCGACCAATCTACGATGGCAGCAATTAGTTTCTGCGATGTGGTTGTTTCTCATGAGCCTTTTACTGATGGATTGCTCTTTCACGAACTCGTTCACGTGGAGCAGCATCGGCAACTCGGTATTCCCCGCTTTGCCGACCTGTATGTGCGCGGATTTCTGTCGGGCGGCGGCTACGAGGCAATTCCGTTGGAAGTGAATGCGTATACACTCGAAGATCACTTTCGCAGCGACCCGCGCCGGGGGTTCTCAGTGCAGCAGAAGTTGCGACATGGCTGGCAGAGGGGAGGCTGTTATGACGAAGAATCAAATCTTGATCCATCTGTCAGAGTCGGAGAATACGAAATTCGGGAAGGAGGAGTTTGCCCGTCAGTCCTTCCCGCAGAAGGTCTTTTCTGCGATTTGGGCAGTCGGGTCTGAAGTCAACAACGGTGGGTTCTCCCAATACTTCGTAAACAGCAGTGCGGAGACAGCCGCCTTCGTCGTGGAAGCCCTGAGAACGATAGGAGCTCCGGATACGGCCGCCATCTGCGAGCGTGCCCTAGCTGCTGCGTTCCCGACTGGATTGCCTGATTCAGAGGACGCGATTCGATCACTTGCAAGTGATTTCCCAGACGAAATTATTGACAAGCTGGAGGAGTTAGACCAAAAGTTCTTTTCGTACCCACACGACCTCACGGAATTATTGTTTACCTACGTTTCTGAGCACTGTCACAGCGTTCGAGATGACTGCCGAGTACGGCAGTACGGCATCGACCGATGGCTCCGAGCACCTTGCGTTGCTGGCGGGAGACACCATGGCCCCAGCGCTGGAGAAACTCTTGCTGGTGCGCGTGAAAGACATCGGCCACTTCGAGCCGATGCTCTCTCATTTTTTCTTAGGTTCTCCTTGGCGAGCCGGAAGCTCATCGAGCGGACTTACGGTGGAGTGGAGCCGGTGCTCGAAGACATGGAGGTAGCGCGCGGTCGTCTCCAGGTCGCAATGTCCGAGCAGCAGCTGAATGGTGCGCAGATCGGTTCCGCTGTCGGGCAGGTGAGAGGCAAAGGAATGCCGCATCACATGGGCGGAAAGCCGCTTAGCAATGCCCAGCTTCTGGCGCAACTGATGGCAGAAAGCGTTGACGGCGCTGGCGTACATCGGCCGGTCGGACCTCATTCCGGGAAAGAGCCAGTCCTTGGGCTTGCGCTGGTTCCAGTAGGCACGGAGCCACTCCAGCAGCTTGGGCGAAAGCCTGTTTCGCGCCAATTGACGGTGGCAGCATAATGCGCGGAGAAGCCCGAAACGGTTTTGCGACGAATCTTGGAGGAGGCAGCCGACTGCCCGATCGAAAAGCCAATGATTCTTAGTTGACAATTCCGCCGCCCGGGCGTATCACTTTGCTCAACGGAGCTTGTGGGCGCTCATTCGCCGTTGTCCCGAACTCTGAATCCGCATTCGGCGCCCTTTCCTCGGTCTTTTTAAAGAACTTCATTCGTTGACTAACGGACTGTTAAAAGGTTCTCAGTCGAAAACAGTCGACGACTTTCATTGAAGGAGGCAAACAATGGACAGAATTCCCGTTCCACCATGGAAAGGGCTTCTGAAGCGAAAGACGGCGGAGCATTATCGTCGCTTTCACCCCGAAATCTTTACCCGCCGGGGATTCATCGGGTCGGCGGCGGGAGCGGCCGGGCTGGTGGCGGCTTCGAGGTTTACGGTCGTGCCGCTCGCCCTCGCCTACGATAAGAAGACCACCGCAGAGCCGAATCCCATCCCTGGTGGCGCAACCGCGTTCGGCTTTCACGTCCATCACAATCCATTGCCAAACGATCCGACCGTACCGCTCAGCGGCCTCAGTGATCCGTCAGAGATCGGGGACTTCAATGGTCTGATCCTCGATACGATGATCCGGGGCGGCGGCACTGGGATGGGCGTGACCTTCCCGGGACATGACGCGACCGGCCCGCTTGCGTTTCGAGCCGACATGGGCGCCATGCAGGGCGAGTATGTCGGCGAGGACGGACAACACCACCACGGGTCTTTCGTGTTCATTTGACTGGACATCTACACCGGTCCGGTTGGATCGGCCAATGTCGCCCAGCAGATCCACGACTACAGTCCAGGAATCGCGCCCAACGGGCTTTTCTGGGTTATCCCAACATCGCACGATGCCATAAAGGCCGATCTCGACGAGGGCATCGCTTCTCTGCGTGTCAGTGATGTGCCCGTGACGGACGCTCACGACTTGCTCAACAACCTCACTGGCGGGCAAGGCTTCACCGGGTTGGGGTTGGATATTCCACCCATCACTCCGGTACCAGCCACAGTCTCGTTCGACATCGAGTGGAGCGGAGTGATTACGTCCGGGAAGGTCGTAAACGAGATGCAGACGTTCCGCGGCAACTACGTGCGAACCGGCGCGACCATCGATTGGTCGGCTAGTTCGCAAGGAGGTTTCACATTTGTATCGGAGCCCCCGAATCCCGAGCGCAACCGTTATTCGATCATTGGTCACGAGCAGAACGGGGTGTTCTTCCACCCGGATGGTGACGACTGAAAAAACTGCAAGTGGTTTTAACGCAAACGGCCTCTCAACGGGAGGCCGTTTTGTTTTGGTTCACTTAGCCGCTGCGCTGAGGGCGCTGCCCATGCTTGCAACCAATTAGAGTTGATCGCTGTAAAAGAGTCCGACCGTGGTGCATGGGGTTCATTGACCACTTTTCTTTGAGAACCCCCCGTCTGCAACTTGTACTTTTTCCGATTCAGACGGACTGTTTCAGTACCCGGTTCGGGCATCGTCACATCTACTGGCGGCACGATGCAGTCATACTCTTCTATCCATGACCGATTGGGTTTGGAAAGCTTTTCCGCTTCGTGCAGCCCTTCGACTTCAGCGACCATCTGCTCTTGAGTTCCCTTGTGATCGACTCTGTAAATCTGATAGTAACTTCGGGGAGGGTGCATGTTACTCCAATGATTTTGAACTGCTAGGCAGCCTTTTGCCTTTCCAACAACACCGCAACTCCAGACGCGATTGGCATCTCGCCAACGCTTGGTTGCTGCGCGAGCTGAGCCATACAATAGGGAAACCATCGGGATCTCAGGAATGACGACGGAGCGGTTTCGGCAAATCGAGGCCTTATATCATGCGGCTCGCGAGGCCAACGCCGATGAGCGCGCCGCCCTGTTGGCCCAGGCACTCCCCGAGCTGCGCCGCGAAGTAGAATCACTTCTCAAAGAGCCGGCCGGCGGCGAATTTCTCGATCGGCTCGCAATCCGAAATGCTCCGGGTCTGCTGGAAGATTCGACTCTCGTCGCTTTCGTTCCAGGCGCGTGTCTGGGACCATACCGTATCGAGAGCAAGCTCGGCGAGGGTGGCATGGGCGAGGTCTTTCGCGCTATCGACACGCGACTAGGCCGCGCGGTCGCCATCAAAACCAATCGCGAGCAGTTTAACGCCCGGTTCGAGCGCGAGGCCCGGGCGATTTCGTCACTGAACCATCACAACATCTGCACTCTTTACGACGTTGGGCCCAACTACCTCGTTATGGAACTGGTGGAGGGCGAAACACTGGCGGCGCGGCTGAAACAGGGACCGGCTCCCATCCAGACGGCGCTCCTCTACGGGTCCCAGATCGTGGCGGCGCTGGTAGAGGCGCATAGCAAGGGGATCGTGCATCGCGACCTCAAACCCGGCAATATCATGATCGGGAAAGCCGGCGTCAAGGTTGTGGATTTTGGGCTGGCCCACTCGATGCAGGATGAAACCGTTACCGCCAGCCGTATGGTCGTGGGCACGCCTGCGTACATGGCGCCCGAACAGCGGGAGGGCAAGCCGGCGGATGCACGCACGGATATCTACTCATTCGGATGCGTGCTTTACGAAATGCTGACGGGTGAACGAGCCGTGGTGCAGCGGAGACGCCTCAGTGCGCGTAAGTTGGAAACAATCGTAAGCCGGTGTCTGGAACAAGACGCCGGCCTTCGCTGGCAATCGGCTGCCGAGTTAGAGCGGGAACTGGCGGCGGTTCCCAAGGCGAGCCGAGGACTGTACGCGGCCGCACACTCTTCTCCGCAAGGAGCGCCGAAAGTCACCCGGAAGAACAAGATTGTGCTGGGCGAATTCGAGAACAAGACGGGCGATCCGGGATTCGATGGAATTCTTCGCCACGGTTTGTCTGTGCAACTAGAGCAGTCCCCTTTTCTGGTTCTCGTCTCGGATCAACAGGTTCAGCAGGTATTGCGTTTTATGCGCCGGCCGCCGAAGACGCGCCTCACTACCGAAGTCGCGCAGGAAATCTGCGAGAGAACGGGCGGCACGGCTGTCCTGGAAGGCTCGATTGCACGCCTCGGAAACCGGTACGTGTTGTGGTTACGCGCCAGGAACTGCCGCACAGGAGACATTCTTGGCCAGGAGCAGGTGGAGGCAGGAAGAAAAGAAGAGGTACTGAAAGCACTGACGCGGATAGCGGTTCAAATCAGGGCGCGGCTGGCCGAGTCGATGGCCACGATCGAAGAACACTCGACGCCGCTGGAACAGGCAACCACGCCCTCACTGGAAGCACTGAAGGCATACAGTGCCGCCCGTAGCGCCGTCTTCATCCGTGGTTTCGCTGCCGCAATCCCCCACCTCCAGCGCGCTATCGCCATCGATCCTCAATTTGCCTTAGCGCAAGCCGATTTAGGGTTCTTTTACTGGAACATGGGACAAACCGATCTCGCCATCGAGCACACCCTGAAAGCCTATGAACTGCGGGATCGCGTTAGCGACCAGGAACGGTTCTTTATCCTCTTTCTGTATGACCGGCAGGTAACGGGAAATCTGCAGAAGGAGTTGCAAACGATCGAGGCATGGGCGCAAACCTATCCCCTAGATTGGCAGGCCTGGGGGGTTTTGGGCGGATGGGGCACGCGGGGGAGTGGTCAGTATGAGCGGGGAATTCAAGCGACCGAGGAGTGCCTTCGACTAAACCCCGACCTCTCATTTGCCTATGATGCTCTTGCTGTCAACAATATGTCGCTTGGCCGGTTCGCAGAAGCCGCGGCTGCGTTGCGGCGGGCCGCGGAACGCAAGGTGGAGATCCCGAATTTTCTGGTCAACCGCTACTACCTGGCGTATCTCGAGGGTGATGAGGCTCGGATGAAACGCGAAATCGATCGGGCGCGCGGAAACCGGGAGGCAGAAGACTGGATGTCGCACAATCAGGCCCTGGTCCTGGCGCACTCCGGACAGATGCGAAATGCGAGGACAATGTGGCATCACGCGATCGTACTGGCGCAACATGCCGGTGATCGCGAAAAGGCCGCCATTTACCAGGCTGCAGCGGCGGTGTGCGAAGCACATTTCGGGAATCAGGGTGCGGCGAAAGAGCGCGCCCGGGCGGCTCTCGAATTGGGAAAAGGCCGCGACGTGAAGTATGCCGCGGCGTTTGCGCTGGTGCTCTCAGGCGACGGCTCCGCATCGCAAAGTCTCGCCGAGGATCTGGCAAAACGATTCCCGGAGGATACTCCGGTGCAATTCGAGTATCTTCCCACGCTGCGCGCGCTTTTCGCGCTTTCCCAGAAGGCGCCACTGGACGCGATCGAGCATCTACAGACGGCGCTTCCCTATGACCTGGCGATGCCAGGCACGGCGTTCTTCGCAAAGTTCGGAGGGCTGTATCCTCCAAAATTGGACGCTTTTCCGAAAGTGGCCGTGGTGGAAGCTTGTCCAGGCCCCCGGGGGGCGCCGAAACGCACCGACCGATTTCCGTCTCTCCGATTTGGAAAAAATTAAAAAAAAGAGCCAGAAGCCAAAATTACGGCTCAGTGACCAGTTCTGAGTGTAATCGCCCTGACTGGGATAACCAGATAACGGTTGAACAATCGCTCTACATTCCACTGAACCTCCGTAATCTTTGCCCTCAGAGATCGTTTCGCTACCCTGTCTTCACCGGTGGACAGATGATCCTCAAACGGCGCTTCAAACCAGAGCGGCGACGCCGGAAACGCCAATTGCTGAACACCTCCGTGCAAGTATTCACCGAGTCTGCCCAGTTGGATGGTCTTGGTATCAATCTCAGCGATGTGGGCATGTGCCTGTTTACCATGGCAAATCTCCAAGTGGGATCTCATATTCAGGTCGAATTTCTCCCGCCCCGAAGAACGGAACCTGTCCGAGTTTCCGCAATTGTTTGCCATCGCGCTTTGTATCTCTACGGAGTCGATTTTTTGGTGGATTCAGATCAACATTCAAGTGATTGGGCAGACGTGGCACAATACCGCACCGCATTTGGTGGCTGAGGGACTAGAAGCCTCGCCGAGCGCGTTGTGAGTCTAATCGTGGTTACAACAATTGATTGCAACAATTGACTTTCCGGTGACAGTGCGCCGACGTATGCGAGATTCATCAAACCGTTTGGCTCTTCGCCGTCGGCGGTCGCACAATGATTCGTAGGGGCGTACTGGGCGAATGCAATGGGCGCAGGGGATGCTTGCACTTCAGTTTCTTGCCGCCCCTGCGGCTGCCGAGGTCCTGGGGCCAGCCGTCCCCTGCTTCCGCTGCCCGATGCCAATCTCCATTGCCGTATTCTTCGGGAACACCACTTCGTGTCCTCGCGCAATAAAGCTTGAATACACCGACATTCCAGCACCGTACGCACCCATCGTGTAGCCGAGCGCCCGCGAGTGCACAGCCAGACCGAGCGCCATCCCAACCAGCTTGAAGCCGTTCACGCCGCCTGCGACCTGGGCACCGGTGCTGCCTCGAGTGTGAGCCACCCCATTGTCAACATCGCTTTCACCACCAAAGGAGGCAGCCGCCAAGGTGAGCGACACGGCTGTCGCTAGGTAGCGGGTCTTCGGCGTTGTGGCCTCGGCGCCACTTTCGGAATCGAGCTTCACGTTGGCATCTTTGCCGGACTGGACGCCTTCCAGGGTTGCTTCTACCTTCTCCTGAGTGCCATCCGGTTGGATCAGTTCCTGGAACCTAATGCGCAGCTGTCCGTTTTTCTTCAGGCGGTGAGCGGGCTGGACTTGGCTCACCGTGCCCGTGAGCCGGCTGCCTTGAGGAAGAATAAGGTGGCGATCTCCATCCAGGAGCGGCTGGGATATAACTGCCTCCACCGCTTCACCTTTCTGCGACGTTGCAGATGTTAAGGGCGTAATCAGCCGCGCGTGTACCACGCTGCCTGGTGGCAGTGGGCGACCGATCGACGAAGCCATTTGCGGCGTCATCACCTCACTGCCGAAACCCAACGGCGCATTGAGCTCCGCGAAGTAAACCGTTCCCACGGAATGTATTGCGCATGGACGGGCAGCTGCGCCTCGACATATCGTTTCAGACGATGCACGCGGCCGGGCGTCTTGAGCTGTTTCATCGCATTGTCCCACTCCTGCTTGGCTTGTTCCTTGGCCTGTCTGGTCTTTTCGGAAGCGGCATCTTTGATGCCTTTCCTCTCCTTGCTCTCCGCAGCCGCGACGAACCGGATCACCTGGCCCGAACCGGGGCTTACGCTCGTCTGCAGTTGGAAGTGCCTTCCGTCAGGCAGCGCCAGGTCGTTGAAACTCACTTCCAACTTCCGTTCAGGGCTAAAGTCTGCATCCAACGCAGCGATCGTACGCTTGCCGCCGGAGATCGCCCCGATCTTGGTGACCTGGCCGGTTACCTGCGATCCCACGGGGACGACAAGGCGGTCAAATGCATACACAGGCTCTACGATCCGCGCATGAACCGGCTGACCCACTCTTCTCACGCGGATCTCCTGATCTAACGCTACTTGCAATGGTGTGCCCCTGGGCACAGAGAGCGCAATGGACTGCGGAGAAGAGGGCGTAGTCTGAAGCCGGGAGGCAGATGCCGGCTTGCGCGCGGAGCCGGGGGAAAGCCGAGGAATAGGAACCTCTTGAGCTTCCATCGAGCCCAGATATCCAACCGCGAACAAAATAGCGAAAGCATGCGTAGAATCGGCATTGAGTTTCCTCTTGCGTTATTGCGAACTCCAGGTCATTTGGACGCGTACGGGAATCTCGTTTTTTACTGGGAGGGTCAGGAGCGAGGGCGGATCAATCTTGAAATCGGTCAGCGTAGTGGGAATGGTTCCCGAGATTCGTGTTTCATCTCCCTGCCTCACGACCTCGAAAGCGACCTGCTGGTAACGAGCGGTCTGTCCGGCGAACTGGACTTCCAAATCGGCCTGGATGGTTGCCGACGTGGAGGACGACTCCGGCAATCGCGTGCGGACGCTGACCATGGGAAATTCCGCTCCGCGCGTGACCTGGATCATGTGTAGGTCGCGGTTGCTATCGCCGGAATTGAAGGTCTTGACGGGGACTGCGATCAGGAAGTCGCATTGTCCGTCGTGGCAAATGCCCTTGCCACGCGCGGAGTGGCTCACGCCGTCGGTTTGGTGCAGAGGATGAGAGACGTGGTAGGTCAGGGTGCTCTCCTTGAGGATCCATTGGTGGTCCGCGGCGAAGAGGTTGGGCAGGGCCAGCAGCAGAAACAGCAGTAGGAATTTCTTATTCATGGATTCTCCAACGTAGGCTTGAATCGAGTTGGCCTCAGCAGCTAAAGCCGCAGTTCCTTTTGGCAAAGCTAAGGGCACGACTTCAGTCGTGCCCTTTTCGCTCGGTGCCTGTCTCTGGGAGTCAATCCGCAATCCGCCTAGAATTTTAGTGATACTGACAATAGAGCAGCCCCGAAGGCTCCGGCAGTGACGATCGCGACTGGGCCGTGGGCAGCGGCGATGCCATGGACTTTTTCTCCGTTGCTTTTCTGGCTGTACGCCATTGCGCCCAGAATCGGGGTCAGGATCATGCCCGGACCATGAACCCAGGCCAAGGCTTTGTGCAGACGGATGGGACCGCGCGTCTCGGTGCCCGCGATTCTTGGAGCGCGGATGGCGTAGTAGGCAGTGATGCCATACAGGTCGCCGGTAACCGCGCCCAGCGCGAGATGCACATCGCGGGAGGTCGTGCTGGTGCTCTTGCCACCGGCGTTCACCGAAGTGATCAGCGTGGCCAGTAGGGGAACGGTCGTGATCAATCCGAAGCGCTGGTGCATCTTCAGCATGTGGGTGCGCTTATCGAGCAGGGCCTGCTGGGCGGCGTTACTTTGCGTATCGGTCTTGGGGAAGCCCAAGTCTTCGAGCGAGGGCTCGGTCTTGTTGGGAGACGGGGCATTCGGCAGACTTTCGGACGGTGCTTGCTGCGCCGGACCAGCGGTTAGAGTCAGAGGGAGTGTTTGTTGGCTTCCAGCGGTTAGAGTCACTTTCGCGACGGCGGTGCCGATTCCGTCAGCTGACGCCGAGACTTCGTACTCACCGGCGGCAAGGTTGGAAACCGTGTAGAGTCCAGCAGAATCGGTCCGCGTCTCGGTCGACTGACGGTGGACGAATTCCTAACCGTAACTTTGGCGTTGGCGAGAACCTGGCCGGACGAGTCCGTGATCGTGCCGGAGAGCTTGACCTGCGCGTCTTGCGCGTGGAGTGAATTCGCAGTGAGTACACAGATCAGTACAACCCCGAAGAAGAGCTTCGCAGTTTTCGCGTTCATTGGAGGTTTCCTTCTGCCAATATCGAAACCGCAAGAGATTGTTATGTGGAAAAGGATGCTGCCTTCAAGATAAGGGATGTCTCGACACTTACGCTGTCGCCGAAAGCGCAATACGGAACACATTTGGAGGTTCAAAATGCGCCCCTCCGGCTTCGCCCGGGGCAGACTCTGTCCCGACTGAATCTTGTAGCTGTTGCAAAATCGCCATCTCACTCGTTGTGGGAGCGACAGCCCTGTCCAGGGATCAACGAGCCTAATCTGTTTACGTCAACTATCGCTAGACATAGTTCTTCAAAAAAGGCTTGACCCCGTACCCCACTACGGGGTTTAGAGCTTTGCGCACAGGTGCGTGCGGCTACCTAACCAAGTCGAGCGCTGGAAGCGAACTGTTGCCTGCAATAGCGGAGGTTCTGCAGGGCAAGCAGTTTGTCACAGCCAGTTTGGCTGGCGCCGATCTTGTTGGTTCCAAACACCAGCACATTGCCGATGCTCGGGATCGTAAGAGAAGCGTCGCCCACGCCCGTGAACTCCTCGCTGCTGTGCAAGGAGTTCTTGGCGCCCATTTACCGCGCGGCACGTTACGCAGCAGTGGCACCACTTTCTGCTAGCCGCCGTAACTCGGCTTCGGGAATTGCAAATTCTGTGAAGCCACAATTCAAACAGACGAGAAGCTTTGGAAAGACCCAAACCAAGGGTAATCTATTTGTCCCTAATGTGATTGGAATCACAGACACCAAGACGGCGCTGCTCGCCAACATCAGCCCGTGCAGGAAGCGCCTCGCACCGCTTCACGGATTGGCGTACGGTGCCTTCACCAGCACCTAGCTGTCATTGGCTTTGGTCTTTGCTGGCAACAAAACGACACCCCCTTTCACAGGAATGCCGTGAGTGAGGACCTGCAACTCCCGTTCGGGAACTGTCAATTCAGCGAAGCCACACTTCAGACAAACCGCGATTTCGGGGAAGATCCACACGATCGGCTTGTCGAGGCCTTCCCTTCCACGGAAGTGAATCGCAATCTCACTGTTGAACGTGCTCTCTGTATCGCATGAGTTGCAGTGGGACCTGCACTTGGAGCTGCATTGGGCTGGCATGACGCACCTCAGTAAGGATAATCCTAGACGGGCGCGGAGGTCGGTGCAGTGAGATGCGTCACGGCAGGCAGTGAGCGTCAGCACAGGTAAGTACGGGTTACGAGTAATTGATTGGGTATCCCGCTCCTCTTCGCAGAGGAGTTGTCGGAGTAGGGATCGCGATTGCTCACGACGCCGAGTCGGCCCGGGGAATTTCACCCCGAGCCGCTCACAGATCCGGACTTGAACCTCTCGATTCATCCGGCTCGTGCCACCCAATGAAGACTGCCGTCCTCCATCTCGACCGTATCGGTTCCTCCTGTTGCCAGTTGACCAAACCGACCAAGAAGCGGGTGGCCTGTCCCCTTCGCTCCCCGGACATTACTCCGGTTCCTCACTACTACGAGACAGTCCGCCCCTGCTCAACGGATCAGTACTTTCGGCCTCGCGGGGCTTCCGCTTGTGCCTTTTCCCTTAGCACCGCCGGCAGGTTCTCAAGTTCCGTACCAGAGCCCGGAATAGAGTCACGCCACCTGTACACCGGACACCACATGGCCAGTAAGCAGGTTTCCGCCATGCCTTTTCCCAGAGAAGAGGGGCCGCTCCGGTTTCGATGTCATCTGTTGATCCGTTTCGATGCTTCATCAGTGGTTCACTTGCGTTCGTCTCTCTATTCCACACATGACGTGATTTCCTCACGCCTTTCAACCATGACGTTCACCACCGCGGCTTTTGACCGAAGCAGCTCATGGCTGTTTGAAGCCTGCTCCTACAAACCGGCTTCGAAGGGCCTTCCTTCATCTCCAGCACAGCATCGCGCTCTTACGAGCGCGTTCTTGACACAACCCCTCCACAGATCCGGACGAGCGGATTTCCCGCATCCGGCTCTTACCTTAGGTGATGACGCCAATACGGCGGAGAGGATAGGGATGACAGATTTGCGGTGGTGGCAGCCAGCGGTTTATCAAGCGCCGCATCCGGTCCCAAGTGACACGGCTCTTCTGGCTGCGTCTCGAAAGCACGCGGTACCATCGCCAGCCTACTTGTCTCCGGAAGGTGCTCAGCGCAGGGCCATTCATGGGTACCCCATAGTAGCGGGTATGCCCACCAACAACCGCGCGGAGCCATTGGCCCACTTCGGGGATGGGATCATGCATGCGTCGCCGGAGCTCGTCCTCCACTTCGCTCAGCTTCGCCTGCAGTCTTTTGCGTATCGTGTGCCGCAGCACCGTGAACCGCCCGTTGCTCCTCTTCTGTCCGCACATGTGCGTAAAGCCAAGGAAGTCGAACGTTTCCGGTTTCCCTGCTCCTCGTCTTCTCCGGTCTTCGATCGCAAACGGACCGAATTCCAGAAGGCGCGTCTTATCGGGATGCAGCTCCAGATGGAACTTTCGCATTCTCTCGCTGAGCTCCGTCCGAAACTGATCGGCATCCGATTTCCTTTGGAATCCGACTACGACGTCATCGGCGAACCTCACGACTATTACATCTCCATGGGCTCGCTTCCGGCGCCATGCTTGGACCCACAGGTCGAATACGTAATGAAGATAGACGTTCGCCAAAAGCGGCGAGGCACTTCCGCCCTGGGGCGTCCCTTCTTCCACTCGTATCCGTTTCCCATCCTCCAACACACCGGCGGTCAGCCATTTTTGGATGAGCCGCACGACGCGTCGGTCCGCGATCCGGTGCTCGACGAACTTCACCAGCCATTCGTGGGAAATTTTGTCGAAAAAGCTGCGAATGTCCAGATCAAGCACCCAGCTCACTTTTCTCGTCAGCAGTCCCGTGTAGAGCGCATCCAGCGCTTGATGCTGGCTACGTCCTGGTCGGAACCCATACGAGAATCCAAGAAAGTCGGTTTCGTAGATAGTGTTCAGCACCTCGACCGCTGCGCGCTGGACGATTTTGTCTTCCAACGCCGGAACTCCGAGCGGTCGTTTACGCCCGTCGGTCTTCGGTATATACACTCTACGCACCGGCTTTGCCCGGTATGCCCCTCGCTTCAGCCTATGGGAGAGATCTTGGAGATTATCCTCGAGGGTCTCGCCGTAGTGCCGCCACGTCTCCCGGTCCACGCCCGGTGCGGCTTCCTTCTTCAGCGAGAAGTAAGCCATGCGCAGCGTGTCCAGATTGTAGATGTGGTGCAGGAGCGCCGTGAACCGCAACCTCCTATCTTTTCCTGCTGCTTGACGTACTCGCTCCAGCGCACTAGGCGCGTCCGTCCGGCACGGTGTCCGGGGCGCGTTTTGCTGGGGCAGGTTCCCTTTGGCCAGACCGCTTCCCTCCATCCCCTCCGCTGCCGGTTGTCCGGCATTGTTCAGGGACTTCTCGGGTACTGTAGGTCTGTCCGACTTCCCAGGTTCGTTCGTCATCGGCGCACGTCCTTAGACTTCCCGATGCGTCCCAAGGCGTCTTCTGCCCTGGGCGAACGTGGGATCTCCCGGTTCCCGAGCGAGGTGCTTTCGTGCGTGCACGGGGTCTCAGACCGCGCGGGACCTCGCAGCACCTCGCGATATCGGTGCCTCGAGTACAGCCTTCCGCCACTCCGACAGCGTCGGCGTCCCGGACTTGGATTCCTTTCGCGGCTCAATACCTGGCCCACACGTTCCCCTGTCAACGCTTCGACGCCGCCCTTGCGAGCGGCTCCGCATGACTCGGGGCCGATGTGGTTCGCTACTTCACATTCGTGTGACTCTTTCATTCACTGCACCTCGCCGGTTTTAGCCGGCGCACCGAAGTAGTAATCATGATCGAAGTTGTGACCGAAGAGATGCATGGGTCGGACCGAGATTCAGGACCTGATGCGCGTGCGTGCCTGCACCATCCGGTGTCGATGCCACAGCAGTTGCCGCAGATCCCGATTCTCCCCACTCGGTACCCAGATCTTGGGAAAACGATTCTCCATCAGCAACTGCAGAATATGCTGCGCATCCTGCCGATCCGTCTTCTGCTTGCGTTCCCGCTTCCTAGCGATCTCGGTGGCGTCCCCGATCCATAACTCGAAGTTCAGTTCTGCCAGGAGTCGCTCAAACCAGCGTGCCTGCCCACTCGCTTCCATCCCCACTCGTACCTTCTTGCCCTGGGCTGCGAGCTCACGATAAAACTTTTCTGCTCCCTCACTGTGCGCTAATCGTTGCTCTCCGTAATCTCCCGTCTCGGTATCTACAAACGCAATTTGCTGGAAGCCCGGGTGATAATCGCATCCTATAATAGTCATTGTCCGGCTCCTTTCTACCCGAGCCTTCATGGTTGGTTTTGCCACCACCAAGCTTACTCGGGTCTGGGAGCCGGCATTGTTATACACTCATTGTGGGAGAGGCAGGCCCCTTCACTTCGTCGGCGCTCCGGATTCTCCGGGGTTTGGAATCACTTTCAGCCGGTTCAGACCCATACGTTTGAAAAATGTCGGCCAATAGTTCCTGAACATATTTCCACCAACGTGCCAGGCCAGATCTATGGCATAGCGCTCCGCCGTTTTTCCAACTGTTTGCTCGGACTGCGGCAAATACACATTAGCCAGCGCTTCCCCGGCCAGCGGCCCCAACAGGCCCGAAGTGTTGAACACATCTTTTCTCGAGTCGTTTCGCGTGATGACAATCCGTTCTGCCGAATATTTCACGCTGCCCCAGAATGTCGGTTTGCTCTGCGGAAAGAATCGCGGGTCCTGGCGGAATACGGAGGCGAAAACAAAATCGCCAAAGAAGTTGCTGGATGCAGACCGGGCCAGGCTCGCTCCGAAGCGGCCGCCATACGCATCCCAGCCCTGGCCATAGGCTTCGGGATTGTTACGGGCCTGGCTGTAGGAGGCGCCGATGGCGGATGTGAGGATATTAGCTGGAGAGATACTTACATTTAAGAATAATTTGAATTTTCCAGGTGGGGTCAAAGCCTCCGGGCTGGTGGCTATGTCGGGAAAGAACCATGACTTGTGCGTCACATAACCGATGTCGGAGGCCACGTCAGCAATAGCGCTCGACGCCGTTTGTTGCTGTGGCTGCGGGTTGTCCGGCGGCGAACCGCCAGTTGGCTGTTGGGCAACAAGTGCCGTACTCAATGCCAGAAAAGCGAAGAAGGCGACAAGTCGCTTTCGTCGCGCACTGAGAGCGACCGTAGCTGTTCCGCTGTCGCCCCGAGGCCCTGGCTGCAAATCCGTTGGGATCGACATCGGAAGATTGTACCGAACAATTTGACGAGCCACGTAACGGCGTGTTTTCGTATCCCAAAATGGTCGTTGCCGGTAAGTTAGACATTTTCTCGAAGGTGCCCGTTGGTCGGTTTCTGGGGTCAGGACACACGGAACGCGGCGGTGACTTTCCGCCTTTGATGTAAGAGAAAAAAAGAACTTCAGTGCAATCCGAGAATTAGCTTTTCGAGGGCATCGCGATCTCGCCATCCGCCGGGAAGCATGGCGAACTCGACTCGCTTTTTCATTACTTCCGGAGCGTTAAAGATTGCGATGACCTGCCCTGCCATCATTGAGTGTTCCCACCGAGCCAGCAGCGCGGCTCCGAGCAGGCGTATCAGGTCAATGCCGGCGGCGAGGCCAATAGCCTCCCAAGGGGTATTCTCGCGGGCCCACACTCCCAACGAATCGCGTTTTTCAAGGAAGCATTTCACCACCGGGTCTTGAGAAAAGCGCATCGCTCCAAGCACTGCCTTGAGACCGCCCCCCGGCCCGCAGGAGAGGGGTGATTTTGGTTGCGCTGGCAACTTGGTCAGCCGAAACGCCGAGCTTTCTCAGCGCCCTGGCTCTGCGTGCTGCGCTAGTGAAACGCATTTTGTACGCACCCGGATTCCTCGACCAGGGTCCTTCTCGCGGGAACGGTCTATCCCGTCTGTGCAGGGGATTACCGCTCCCTTCGCTCCTACCCAGCGGTTTCACCAGTCAGCCTCTGTCAGCCTCAGCTTTCTCGGTGCCGGGAATTTCAGCTCACCACTCGGCAGCTTACCGGTCGGTTGTCCCTTGCGACGTCTCTTGCGACGTCCCGCGTTGCCAATCCTCCGAGACGGGCGATCTCCCGCCGCTGATCCCAGCTCAACTTGTTTGCACGTGCCCGCCCGCCAAGCTCGCCAGCACACGCGGGACAGACCAACTCCGTGTCGGGATGTTGATCACAGTGCATAGCATCCATGTTAGCTTGCGGGTCAAGCCTTCGAACTTGCGAGGAGAAAGCCGCCTGAAGACGAACACCTTAAATTTGTGTAATTCACTAAAATGAGCACAATTCAGTCAAATTTATCGCTTCGCTCAGTGTTTATGCATCTTCTGAGCTAGTCAGGCAATGCTCAGCGCCCAGAGTATTTCCGACAATGTCGTTCCACGCGAACAATTGTTGTCCGTAATTGTGCCGAAGCTGGTGTGATCAATACTGCCGTGGCGAGGACGCGCGTGAGGCAGAAGGCAGAGCACGAAGATAGAATTCGCCGGGCTAAGGCCGTCATTCGAGAGTGGAATAACCTAGAAACTCACTCCAATCTGGATTGGAAACTATGGCTGAAGGATCGGCTGCCGGACATCACCGAAAAGTTCATTACTCGGTGGGCTAACAGGAAGAAACTGCCGCAGCCCGAGGAAGCGATGCATCATCCGCTAGGAGAACCGTCAACCGCGAAGAGGCGAAGGAAACGCACGAGGAGGAAGTAGCTATGTCACTGTTTCGCTATCAAGGAAGCAAGGTTTGGACGATGGATTTTCTCTTTCATGGGCAGCGGATCCGGGAGAGCACCGGGACTCGCTCCAAGACGCTCGCGCAGAAGATCGAGGACAAGAGACGGCGGGCGCTAGAAGAAGGGACAGCGGGCATTAGGAAGCACCAGCAGCCCCGCTTGCTCTCCGTGGCGTCGGAGGAATGGATCGACTTGAAGAAAGCCACGCTTGCACCCCGTTCCGTGGTGATCGAGAAAACTAACCTTGCCCATCTTCTACCGGAATTAGGCCGCAAGCTGGTGTGCGACATTGACGCGCGGGACATTGCGCGATACCAGCAGAATCGGGTTGCCGGCAATGCTTCCCCAAAGACAGTCAATCTGGAGATCGGGACTCTCCGCGCCATACTGAAACGTTCCGGCCAGTGGGCACGCTTGCAGCTCGATGTGAAGATGCTGGCGACGCGCGATGACATAGGGCGAGCCATTACGCCGGAAGAGGAATCGGCGTTGCTACAGGCTTGCGGAACATCCCGCTCCCGCTCTCTCGTTCCATTCGTCACCCTGGCGATGGAGACCGGGGCACGATACGGCGTAATACGGACTCTGCAATGGGGTAGTGTGGCATTCGGGAACCGCTGTCTGCAGTGGGGCAAAGACAAGACCGCTTCGGGGACAGGCCGCGTCATTCCATTGAGCCAGCGAGCAATGGCCGCCCTGAACTTCTGGGCGACGCACTTCCCGGATCGCAAGCCAGAGCACTTTGTCTTTCCGGCAGAGCGCTACGGCGCGGGTGGGGACCAGTTCTGCCGAAGGCTTACGACGTTGACCCTTCCAAGCCTATCGGGAGTATCAAGGAAGCGTGGGAGGCTGCGAAGTCGAGAGCGGGACGGATTCTGAAAGGCGTCCAGGAAGGTACGGACTCGGAAGAAAAGATCCCGGCACTCGTCTGCCGCTTCCACGATCTTAGGCACACCGCAGTATCCCGGATGCTGAACGCGGGAACACCCATTGCCAAGGTTGCCAAGATTGTGGGCTGGAGTCCAGCCACGATGGTAAGAATGGCGGCGCGTTATGGGCACTTCTCTCTGAACGAACTGCGGGGAGCGGTGGAGAGCATCAGCGGCGGAGAAATTCAGGCACAGTCCCCGGTATCGGAATCGTCCTCTGTGAAGGGACGCACTAACTGACTGAAAGAAATGGCTCCTCAGGTAGGACTCGAACCTACAACCCTCCGGTTAACAGTTGCGGAACGCGCGATTCTCAGTATTCATACTTGGCCATACCGAGCATTACGATCAGAGACATAGGGGGACTTTGGTGCAACGTTCACTGTTATCCTTCCGTAACAATCCGTACGGAGCATCCCCACAAATCCCCCCACAAGGATTCAATGGTGGGCGCGGAACGTAAATAGAGACACGCGGTGGCGACCAGATCGGATTAGCGTTTTTACGGAATGCGTCTACAGTTCAGTACTTCCACAAGAGTCTGAGTGAGGTTCATCGCAGGGGTGTCAAGATCGTCCGTCTCAGATTCAAATCAGGATTGAGTGCTTCTTTGCCCACAGATGGATTTTTCGTGTAAGCTCCGTTCCGCTGGGCTCCTCTTCACGATTCATGGTTCGGAAAGGCCTATATGAGAGACACCATCGCACTCTCGAAAACCTCGGTTCCGTCGAATCGGGACTGGGTTGGTCTTGCTTGGAAGAGCACAGCTTGGGCAGTTCTTCTGGGTTCCATCGCTTACTATGTACGACGCGATGCGCTGCACTATCTTTTTCACTACACGCCGGATAGTTTCAAGGCATTCTGGTCAGAACGAATTCTCATCCGAACGCACGTTGCCTGTGCGGTAACTATGATTTCGACGGGCACATTGCAGTTTTGGACGGGACTTCGTATGCGCAATATGACGTTCCACGTCTGGTGCGGCAGGGTCTTTCTGTTGACTGGGACTTTCGTTAGTTGCTCAGCCCTTTATATGGGACTGCATCCACGGACTGGCGGAATTGTGTTTGGCTTTGGTCTTTTTTTGAACGGGCTCTTTTGGCTGGCGGCGGCTTCGATTGCATACTATGCGATCCGCTTAGGAAACGTGCAGGTGCATAAGGATTGGATGATTCGTGCCTACGTTCTTGCATGTGCCGGGATCGTGGGAGACAGAATAATCCCTGACATGACCTTCGTGGCTCGGCGAATCGGAGTTGATGCTCTGAACGACATAAGCGGATGGGCGAATTGGGCGGTACCGCTGATGGTCACCGAGGTCATTATGCAACTTCGACGCCTGCGAAAGATGCGCCGCCCGAACAAGGCAACCTTACCCGCCTAGATCGTCGAGGGCGAAAATCAGATTAAGAAGCCCGAGTCTGCGAATACCAGAGTCATCTTAGACTTGGAAGCACAGGCAAAGTTCAAGGCAAGGGCGGCGGCAGCACTCGCTCCGAAGCTTCGAACGGAGTTGCTAGAACACGCTTGAACCGTGATCGTCGCGTGCCACTGTGAGAGGATTCCTGTGCTATGATCCCGGCATTCTTTATGGCGGAAGCGGCGCACGTTAGAGGGATCACGATCCCTCAACCGGAGAGTCGGCCTGCTCCTCGTCATTCTGCTGTCATTCGCATTACTCACTGGATCACCACAGCCAGCTTCCTCTGTCTTGTGATCAGCGGGATAGCAATTTTGCTAGCGCATCCGCGCCTATATTGGGGCGAAATCGGCGTTCGCGGCGGCCCTTCACTAATCAATCTTCCGCTGCCATTCGTGTTGGATGTGCCGATTCGCGGCCCGGGACGATACCTCCACTTCTTATCCGCTTGGATTAGCTTATTCACGGGCGTGATTTATGTTGTGGGTGGAGTCTTTACCCACCACTTCCGCAGGAACTTACTGCCTTCGAGGTCTGACCTCAGTTGGAAACAGGTTCGTCCTGTCATTTTGGATCACCTACGCTTCAAGCGACCCTCAAAAGAAGAGGCACTAACCTACAACCTTCTCCAGCGACTCACGTATCTGCTAGTCATCTTCGTTATGTTTCCTCTGATGTTCTGGACAGGTCTCGCAATGTCTCCAGCGGTTACATCGGTATTCCCCGCGCTCGTGACTGTCTTAGGCGGCCAGCAGTCGGCACGCACCATTCACTTTTTCGTTGCGTGCATTCTGGTTCTATTCCTCGTGGTTCACCTTGCCATGATTTGCCTCGCTGGATTCAGTACCCGCGTTCGGGCCATGATCATCGGTGACATTACCGCCCCCAAGGAGCAAACATGAGCGAGTTCATCACGCGCCGCAAATTGATCACCACCGGACTGACGGCTGCCGTCGGCATCGCCGGACTCGATGCCGCTGCACGAATTGCCGATCATTATGGGTTCTTAGCGCCGGATCATAACGGCCTCTTTGGCGCTGGGGAATCCCTCACTTATGGAGTCCAGCGCATCTTGATGGGGCACCACTCGCTTGCCCGTGAATTCAGTCGCAGCCAGATTTCAAAGATCATTCCCGTCAACGGCGAACCTCCGACAAGTGATACCTACCAACGCTTGCTGGCTGGCGGCTTTGCCGATTGGCACCTCATAGTGGATGGTCTGGTCGCACGTCCATCAACTTTTTCACTTGCTGAGTTGAAGCGTTTCCCCTCACGAAGCCAAATCACCCATCAGGCTTGTGAAGAAGGATGGTCGTTTATTGCAGAGTGGAGCGGCGTTCCATTGTCATATCTCTTGAACTTGGTCGGCGTGCGATCCGAGGCGAAGTGGGTGGTCTTCTTCACACTGGACGACGAATGGGACAGTATCGACATGCCTGAAGCCCTTCATCCGCAAACGCTGCTGGTGCTTGGTATGAATGGGCAAGAGCTTCCCACGGGGCACGGTGCGCCCCTTCGAGTGCGTGTTCCCCGGCAACTCGGTCAAAAAAGCAAGAAATACCTTTCGCGCATCACAGTCACGGATACTGTCAAAAACATAGGTAAAGGATGGGGCGCAAGCGACCCGGAATACGGTCTCTCATGGTATATGGGCATCTGAACGGAAACGCCTCACCTTTTCAGGATTCATTCGGAGCGAGTGCATTTTCGGGTGAGGGCAGCTTGCCATCGTCGGAACCTACGTCGCATACTTCGGTAATCCATTTGACCCTTCCGGGGCTTCCCCGTAACATTCCCGCCAGTGTCCACGCCCTCCCAACCCGTGGGGCAGACGGTTTCTCATTACCGCATACTCCGCAAGATCGGCGGTGGGGGCATGGGCGTAGTCTACGAGGCGGAAGACCTCAAGCTCGGTCGCCACGTCGCCCTGAAATTCCTTCCCGACGAACTTGCCAACGACGCGCAAGCCCTCAGCCGTTTCCAGCGGGAAGCCAAGGCTGCCTCCTCTTTGAACCACCCGAACATCTGCACGATCTACGAGATTGACGAGGCCGATGGGCGAACCTTCATCGCCATGGAACTGCTGGAAGGGCAGACGCTCCGGCACCGGATCGCTGGCAAGGCGCTGGAGATCGAAACGGTGCTCGATCTGGGCATCCAGATTGCCGACGCTCTCGACGCGGCTCATTCGAAGGGCATCATCCACCGGGACATCAAACCCGCGAACATCTTCGTGACGAATCGGGGTCAAGCAAAGATTCTCGACTTCGGGCTGGCCAAGGTCTCCCTCAAGCCGGAGAGCGTTGCCATGACCGCCCCAACCATCGACTCAGAGGAACATCTCACCAGCCCCGGCACGGCGTTGGGCACGGTCTCTTACATGTCCCCGGAACAGGTAAGGGGCAAGGAAATAGACGCCCGCACCGACTTATTCTCGTTCGGCATTGTTCTGTACGAGATGTGCACCGGAATGCTGCCATTCCGGGGCGACACCAGCGGTGTGATCTTCGAATCCATTCTGAATCGAGCGCCTGCCTCAGCAGTCCGGCTGAACCCTGATATTCCAGCGGGGCTGGAGCATGTCATCAATAAGGCGCTGGAGAAAGACCGCGGAGTTCGCTGTCAGGCCGCTGCCGAACTGAGAGCCGATCTCAAGCGGCTGAAGCGGGACACGGGGAACGGTAAGAGCACAGCTACGTCAGCAGAAGTCGGGATGCGGACACGTTCGCGGCGAAGGCTGTGGGGAGCAGTCGCGTGCGCGGCAGTGCTCGTACTTGTTGGCTCTGCGTTTCTGGTATGGCGTTTATTGCGCTACCACTCTTCAGATGTCTCCCCGATCCGCTCTCTCGCCGTGCTGCCGTTTGCGAATGCGAGCAAAGACCCGGAAATGGACTACCTCAGCGAAGGTCTTTCCGAGGAGATCACGAACTCCCTTTCCCGCCTCCCCAACCTCCACGTCATGGCTCGTACCACTGTGTCTCACTACAAATCAAGAGAAGATGATCCGCAACGGGTCGGGCGCGACCTGCATGTCGATGCTGTGATGACGGGGCGTGTGGCTGAGCATGGCAATGAACTCAGCGTTGAAACCGAGTTGGTGGATGTCGCGACCGGAGCGCAACTCTGGGGAGAACGCTACACGCGCAGCACGAATGATGCCTCGCTGCTACAGTCCGCCATCACTCGTGACATTGCCACCCAGCTACGTCCGCAGCTCAGCGGAAATGAACGGGAAAGCCTAGCGAAAGTAGGCACTAAAGATGCCGATGCGTATGATCTCTACCTAAAGGGACGGTACCACTACCAAAACTGGCAGCCAGAAGACTTGAACGCGGCAGGTGAGTTTTTCGACAAGGCGGTTGCCAGAGACCCAAGCTATGCGGCTGCGTATGCTGGGCTGGCAGATGTTTACGCGGTACAGGGCTATATGGGCTATGTCTCCAGTCCCGAGCTAATGGATAGAGCACGTTCTGCTGCCCGTCGGGCACTGGAACTAGACAGCCGGATTCCCGAGTCCCATACTGCCTTAGCCAATCTCGATTTCAACTATTTCTGGAACTTCCCAGAAGCGGAAGAGGAGATTCAGAAGGCGCTCGAACTTGATCCCAATTCTGCCTATGCTCATGAGGTTTCCTGCTGGATCAAAGTTGGCATGGCCAAAACCCAAGAGGGGCTCGCCGAGTGCCGAAGAGCCGTGGAACTCGATCCGCTCTCGGGACGAAGCAACTTGAGTCTGGCGTTTGAGTATTACTGGGCACGCGACTACAACCATGCCATCGAGCAAGCGAACAAAACACTAAAGCTCGGCCTGAAGTATCCGCAGGCTGTGATAGCCCTTGCACTCGCGTATGAGCAAATGGGGAATTACAAACAGGCGATGGCAGAATGGATCGAGGCGGAGCGTTCGAGTGGTCACGATGCGCGTGCCAAGGAAATGACGCAGGCCTTCGAGAAATCGGGTTACGGGGGTTACCTTAAAAAACAAGCCAAAGATATGGAAGCCGCAGGCAATTACTACTACGCGGCTCAACCCTACGCGATGCTCGGTGAAAAAGATGCCGCATTCGCAGTTCTGGAGAAGGTATTTGACCACCGCGCGGGAGTTAGGAACATAAAGATTGATCCGAGGCTCGACAATCTCCGCTCCGATCCACGCTTTGAAGGCTTGCTGCGCCGGATCGGTTTTCCGCAGTGAGCACATAGAAAACATGATCGGTCAAACCATTTCGCGCTACCGCATCATCGAGAAGCTCGGCGGTGGTGGTATGGGCGTCGTCTACAAGGCCGAGGATACCGAGCTAGGTCGTTTCGTCGCGCTCAAGTTCCTGCCTGATGAGGTTTCCCGAGACCCGCAAGCCTTGGAGCGTTTCAGACGTGAGGCGCGAGCTGCTTCCGCCTTGAACCATCCCAACATCTGCACAATCCATGAGATCGGAAAGCAAGATGGTCAGCCGTTCCTTGTCATGGAATTTCTGGAAGGGATGACCCTGAAACATCGGGTTGGCGGGAAGCCTTTAGAAATTGAGACGGTGCTGTCGCTTGCCATCGAGATCGCAGACGCGCTCGATGCCGCACACTCTGCGGGCATCGTCCACCGGGACATTAAGCCCGCGAACATCTTCGTCACTAAGCGCGGGCACGCCAAAGTCCTCGATTTCGGGTTGGCGAAAGTTGTGCCAGTCCTCAGCAACGTCGGAGACGCTGGCGCAACGGCGCAAACAACGGTCAGTTTAGAAGAACATCTGACAAGTCCGGGGGCAACGCTGGGCACCGTCGCCTACATGTCGCCGGAGCAGGTGCGTGGGAAAGAACTCGATGCTCGCACTGACCTGTTCTCGTTCGGTGCCGTTCTCTATGAGATGTGCACTGGCACCTTACCGTTTCGAGGCGACACGTCCGGCGTGATCTTCAAAGCCATTCTGGATGGGACACCAACGTCGGCGGTGCGTCTGAATCCCGACTTGCCAGCGGAATTGGAGCGCATCATCAATAAGGCACTAGAGAAAGATCGTGATGTTCGGTATCAGAACGCATCCGACATCAGGGCTGACCTCACGCGGCTCAATCGGGACACGGAGAGTGTCAAGAGAGCAGCTACGCTCGCAGAAACGGCAGCCAGCACTCATTCGCGCCGACTGCTCTGGAGTTTGGTCGCGGGTGCCGCAGCGGTCGTACTTGTCTGTTCTGTGTTTCTGGCACGGCGCTTCCTTCCGTTTCACAGTTCAGATGCGACACCGATCCATTCGATTGCCGTACTGCCGTTTGCGAATGCGAGCAAAGACCCCGAAATGGATTACCTTGGGGAAGGTATCTCCGAAGAAATCACCAATTCTCTTTCCCGGCTCCCGAATCTTCAGGTGATGGCTCGGGCCACCGTGTCTCACTACAAATCCCGGCAGGATGACCCCCAAGGAGTGGGACGCGACCTGCACGTCGATGCCGTGCTGACCGGGCGCATAGCCGAGCATGGCAGTGCATTCGATGTTGAGACTGAGTTGGTCAGTGTGGCGACCGGAGCGCAACTGTGGGGTGATCGATACACACGCGACTCACATGATGCCTCATTGCTGCAAGCCGCAATCACTAGCGACGGGCACATGGGACAAGTCGCTCAGAGAGAAGCCGTGAATGCCATCTGCAAGCTCGACTACAGACCGTACGAAAGTGGGGAGAAAATAGCCAAAGAACCGGGCAAGTTAATTAACTGATTTCTGTTTCCCTTCAGGACTTTTCATGCCCAGTCGCGTGTGGCGTCCCCACAAAAGTCCCCACAATCATGCATATTGGCCACTGGGAGATTTTGCAACCATCAGAAAAGAAATGGCTCCTCAGGTAGGACTCGAACCTACAACCCTCCGGTTAACAGGGCAACTTCGCTCTCCACGCCACACCAAACCGTACAACTAGGTACAACAAAACACTAGAAACCCGCCTCTTCGCGTTGCCCGTTTTTGCTTGGTTTTGCTCCCCGTTCACGGACAGGAAGCGGACATTGGTCCCCCAAAAGTCAGGTGGCGGTTTTTCATTCCACACGAATGTGATAGCGAACACATTCGAGCTGTCCGTGAGCAGGAGTCGTTCGCGTCCATCAGCCTTCCGCTCGGTATTCTTCACAGGCCATATTTGTACCCGTTGACAAAAGCAGTGCGTTCAACCAGGGCAGCTGCTTTCAGCAGTGACTGTAGCGCGTGTTTGTCGGAAATAACTCGGAGTTGTTTGATTGCAGCTTCGATCATCTGCCGATCAAGAATCTCTGGTTCTTTTTCCGCAATCTCGAGTATGGCCCAAGCTGCGTGTGACCTTTCGTCCGCCACCTGGCTGCGCAGCCGCTCGAAAAATATTCCCAAGATATCTCGCACTGAGCGAGCCATGGATTTCAGAGCGGCGTTAGCGGGAGCCTCGACGTACCAGTCTTCGTCGTAGACGGACAGTTTCAGCAGAATATCGACAGGGACTCGATCTGGCGCGAATTGGGCCCATCGCATGCAGACGGCTGCGGCTGCTGACCGGACTGAAAAATTTAGGTGTGATGCCATCCTGTTGACGGTCGCGTGGTCAAATTGTGACGATGCGATTTCCGCATAGCACTCGATCGTATGCAGGGCACTCCATAAGAGGTCGTCGTCATCGGGTAGGTCTATGTAGTTGATAAGGATGTGGAACAATTCATTCTGTCCGTTGAGTTTTGTGGCCCTCGCGATTTCGAGGGCGGCGCGTGCGGCGGATTCCCAGTCGCCGAGCCCGACACGCCGGATTAGTTGGTCTACGCGAGCGTCTCGGTGAACCTTGAGGGCTTTGTCGCTTTTCAGGCCCTGGGAAGCGGAGCGCCTCATGATGACTTCTTGCACTGCGCCCGCTAGAAGGTCTGCGCCAGCAGCATTGGGGTTAATATGCCGAGCGTGTCCCCTTCTAAGGTACCAAGGCAGATCTTCAACCGTGGTCTGGTCGACGATGAAGGGCAAAACCAGAGCTTCCTTCCGCTTGATTTCTTCCCAGGTCGCGAACTTGACTTCCCGATCCACCCAAGATGACCTCAACGAGGCCACCGAGACAATGAGGACAAATAGATCCATCGTCTGAAGACCGCTTCCCAGGCCGTCTAGGATGTCGTCTCCGACCAGGATATTCTCGCTGTCGACCCAAGGCGCCATGTCGGCCTCCCGAAGCCTCGCTGCAACGAGGCTGGCGAATTCTTTGTCGAGCGAGGAATGGCTCACGAAGATACGATTTGCCCTCATTTCGGATTCTCTTTTTCGGCGGGCTGGAACACCTTCGCACCAGCATCATGGTGGGTACCCCGTTCATCTCCTCAAGCCCTTTAGGATTCGATTCGTGTTCGTCGACACTCTTGTTGCTGCAGTGCCTGCGGCCAGCGCACACTCCTTCCCCGGGTTTGCACCATCTGCCAGCGGGCAGGGGAAACCGTAGGGCATCAGGTTTCCCACAGTATAAGTGCACCTTGGATATTCAACCCAACGTGCCGAGGTAACTCTCCGCCGCACAGAGCTTTGCCCGTTGCTGTCCGCTAACTGTCCGCGTGAGCGAAAGGTTGTACACAGTGGGAATAGATACGAACAGTGAGGAAGTTTCTCCCCCCGTGACCCCGGACCATAAATCTGCCCAGCGTCGACTCAAGTCCAAAATTGGACACTCTCCGAAGCTGACATCGGCGGTGACGGGTCGCCGTCCAGGAGGTTTTAGTTGTCCAACCTCTGGGGGTCCGCCAAAGGCAGCGACCGATTTCCGTCTCTTCGATTTGAAAAAATCAAAAAAAGAGCCCGAAGCCATTTTCAATACAGCAGATGCCGTTACTCCGCAGCGGGGAGAGTCAGGCCAACTTCTTCTGCGAGTTCACACCGGATTTCTATTAGCCGATCTTGTCTGAGCCGATATTCCGCTCGGTCTACCCTGTCGGCCCCAGCACCTTTTGCCCAATACAGCACATCCGCGAGGTGGATGCCTCTTAGTTCTGCTCTTAGCGCGGTAATTCTGGCCTCGTTCATCAGCTTCCCATTTGTGATTCAAAGAAATATCTTACAAACGCTACGCGCCTCAAGTTGTCCGCATGTTGACAGGCGCCAGGCGCGCCAAAACCGGTGACGGATGAACTGGTAGTTGTCCTAGTTGCCATGGCTCTGGCAGCTGCCTATGGTGTAACTCGCGCAGCTTTTATTCCTTCGACAAACAACTTCTCCAACCTCACATTCAATCCCTATCATCAGGAGGAAACCATGCCAGCAAGAACTCCAAGAGAGCTATTTGTGCTGCTCCTTAGCGATGTGCGTCAAGGCACCGAGAAGGCAGCGAAAATCTATCAAGAAATTGGTCAGATGGCAGAGGACTCGGAAGTTAAGGAAGCATTGGAAGCACGGGCGTTTGTCTCCGAGAAGACTCTGGCAACCCTTGATCAATGTTTCAAACTCATCGATGAAAAACCCGTCAAGTTTACAGGTCGCATTCAGGAGATCTTCGTGGAAGACTTTCGCAAACAATTCGCGGAGATCGAAGGCCCGGTTGCGAGGAAACTGTTCATCCTGGCGAAGCTAAACCATCTCACCCACCTTCGCATTGGCGAGTACGTGGCGCTGGTCGCTGCAGCCGACGTGTCTGGTCATTACGGTGTAGGAGTTCTGTTGGAAAGCTGTTTGGCCGATAGGCTTGCGTTTGTAGAACGTACGCGACGTTTGATTCGTAATGTGATTGAGACCAGGGTAGCTGAGCGCAAGGGAGCAGAACGCGCTGCTTGAGGTGAGGCTGCAAATCGGCTTCCTAATTATTGCACCGATCCGCCTCGCCGGACGCGGCGGGTCGGTGCATCGGCCTCCCTTTTGGCAGGTTATCCGCTCGACACTTAGCGGAGAGGCCGGACGTAACAGGTCTTCGGGGAAGTGGCAGACCCCTTGGAAGCAGTTCAGAAAGCGGAACTCCCGGAGCCGGATCTGTGTCCTCTTTGACATCGGACTCCCAACGCTGAATGGAATTGAGGCTGCTCGCCAGATTCGTCGTAAGCAGAGAGTCTGTTGTGAGCACTTCTAGAACGAGAGCAGGACTGTACTCGGCAAGCGCTGGGAAAGGATCTGTCACCACCGAGGTAAACCGTAATGCGCGGGGTGGGTAAGCTCGGACGTTTCCTGCTGATCTCCGGACTCTTGATGGTCGGCATCTACCTTGGTGCGCGTGTCTATACAGCCTTTTCTTCACGGTCGG
Organism: Terriglobia bacterium; assembly: GCA_963786325.1. Taxonomy (GTDB): domain Bacteria; phylum Acidobacteriota; class Terriglobia; order Terriglobales; family Acidobacteriaceae; genus JAIQFF01. The sequence continues at coordinate 346,157 of CAWAYW010000025.1, read as the reverse complement.
AAGCCCGGAGATTAGAGAGCAGGCCACCGGAGAGCCCGCAACCGGTCGCCCAGGAACATGCTGCCAGGTTCAGCTTTGTGGTTAAGGAGCCTGATTTTAGTCTTTGGTCGCGACAGCGAATCAAGCACTACCAGCAGAGTTTGTCAGCACAACTCGGCCCGCCAGTCGCACTGCTCCGGATTCCAAAGATCGGACTGGAAGTGCCTGTGCTGGAAGGAACCGACGACCTGACCATGGACCGCGCGGTCGGGTTCATTGCCGGTACAGCTCGGCCCGGAGAAGACGGCAATATCGGTATTTCGGGTCATCGCGATGGGTTCTTCCGCGGGCTGAAAGACATCCGGGAGGGAGACCGGATCGAACTTGTCACGGCGACGGGAACGGACACTTACACGATCGACAGCATTGTGCTTGTTAAGCCGGCTGATGTCTCTGTGTTAGCGCCGCGGCCGCGACCTTCGATCACCCTAGTGACTTGTTACCCGTTCTACATTGTCGGTAGTGCACCCAAACGCTATATCGTGCAGGCGTCGATGAACACGTCTAATCCAGAAAACATTCACGCTGCAGCAGAGAGGACTGTGTTCCGCCGTGAAAAAACTCACTGAATATTTTTTGATCCGGTTAGTCGCCGGGCTGCTCATCGTGGCTCCGATTTACCTCGCAATAATTCTGCTCCTCAAGGCGATGAAATCGATCGCCGGGTTGGTGAAGCCGTTTACACATTTGGTGCCCGCATGGTTGCCGGCTGATCAGGTGCTTTCTCTGCTGCTTGTCCTAGTGAGTTGCTTCTTCATCGGGCTTGCGGTCCGGACTCCGGTGGGCCAGGCGGCGTGGGAGCGTCTGGAGAATTCCTTGTTCCAAAGACTGCCCGGCTACGCTCTGCTTCGAAGTTTGACACAGCGACTGGCGGGGGAGACGCGCGACCAAGCATGGAAACCGGCACTTGCCGAAATCGAAGACGCCCTCGTGCCGGCATTCATCATTGAAGAGCTTGAGGACGGTCGCTTGACAATTTTTGTGCCGTCAGTGCCCACACCGCTTGCGGGAGCGGTTTACATCCTGAGCGCGGATCGGGTGCACGCACTGAATATTCCATTTACGCAAGCGGTAAAGGTCATATCCCGTTGGGGATCGGGGTCGAAGCAACTCGTCGCAGCGATGGAGCTGCCGCGGCGCAGTGTTCCCGCTGTACATCTTTCGTCAAATCCTTGAAGCAACTCGCTCAACCTGTCTAAAGTTGGACAACTCCCGAAATCTGAGGCTGGTCCACTCATGTTGTCCAACACAAGCCACTGCGACAAAGGCAGCGACCGATTTCCGTCCTTCGATTCGGAAAAAATTAAAAAAGGCGAGCCAGAAGCGCAACTAGAATGGTTCAAAACGTCGACGCTGGTAAATGTTAGGTCCTTTGGCGTTCATGATGGCAGGGAAACATAGACCATGAACGATTCGCGCTCCAGCGAAAAGCCCGACTGGAAGAACCACGGCTTGCGTATCATTCGCAGCGGCGATCTGAACACCAATACGCCTCAGACGCCCGGTATGACCCGCGCCGAAGCTATCTCGCGTGCCAGAGCCCGGCGGCGGGCAGGAGTCGAAACCGCATTTTTGTTAGCAAGTCCGAAGCATCCAAACTACCCTATGGATTCGCCGAATCAGAACAACGAAGCGAGTACGCAATAGCAGCCTGTGGTGGTGGAGACCATGATCGAGATTCTTACTTGCGAAATCAAGCAGTGCACTTGCGGCCTCTGTGGGTATTCCTGGCAGACTCTCTCGAAGAATCCGCCGAGCATCTGCCCAAGCTGCCGATCGCGGCAGTGGAATGGCAAGAAACGCACGGGCCGGCCACCGACTGAGCGGATTGAGCTCACGCTGCCCAAGCCGAAACGGATGCCGATTACATGGGGAATATGATTCTGTCGCTGCGGGCTGCGGGCTGCTGGCGCTGGAACACACAATGACGCGAGGGAAGGTCATCGCCACCTGTAACGCTCCCGGAAGTAATGAAAAAGCGAGTCGAGTACGCCCTACCCCCCCGCGGATCGCGAGATAGCGATGCCATCCATAAGTTAGCCGGATTGCTCTGAGTTTTTTGTTTTGTCTCCTATCGAAGGACGGAAATCCGTCGCCGCGTTCCGTGCGTCGCCGGAAAACGACCAACCGCCTCGTCTGCGGGGAATTTTCCCGGGTGCAGGTACGATAGTCATCTTTACCCTGCTTCGTCCCATCAATAAGCTGCAAATAACCGGTGCTCATTGAGGCGCGGATGCCACTCGCCCTCATCGTTAGACTTGAATTTCAAAGAAGGAGACACACGATGAGATTGAATTGGATGTATGGCGCACTATCATCGCAGTCGCCATCGCCTCGCCGAGTTCAGGGTTTCGGTGTACATCGGGACCCCGCCACCGGTAATCGTTCATGAAGAGGCTGGCCCGCCCCCAAGCGCGGGCTTCGTTTGGATAGACGGCTACTGGGCGCCGGCGGGTCACCATTACAAGTGGGTCCGGGGCCATTGGGAGCGTCCTCCGTTTGAGGGGGCATACTGGACGCATCCGCATTACGCCCACTATCGCGAAGGCTGGGAATTGCACGAAGGGCATTGGGACCGCGAGGACCACGACAAAGGCCATCGGCACGACCATGATCGAGGGCGGGGGCATGGTGATCACGACGACGGTGGGCATGAGCACCGAGACTAATCGTAGCAACAACCGAGGGCGGCTGTTCCAGAAGGCTCGATGAATTGCCGTGTTCGACACTGTGCCACAGAAGGTAAAGCTAAGAGGGTACCGGGAGTCATGTCAGATTTAAACGAAGTCCAAAACCCCGCATTCTATCGGGTCCGAATCAAAGACGGCCACAACGCTGTCGGGTTGTTGGTAAGTGCGACGGGCAAACGCTGCATTCCATCAACCCAGTTTTGGCTTACCGTCGATGCATGTGCCGCCTATCGCTTCCCGCAGAGTGCAGCACTGCACGTGCAGGTACGGCTTGGGGATTTGGGGTTCACGACGGTGTTAGAGGAAATTCAGGATCAGTCCGCCAAGGATTGAGTTGCTTGTCGATGCCTAGCGACTAAGTTTTGCTGAACTCTCTTCACTGTCACAAACAGGTTGTTGTTAACGCGTCGCCGCAGTAGAGATAGAGTTCTGCCGTAAGGATGAGGCGGGCAACGTGCGCCAGGGGTTTTTCAGCGAACCTGAATTTCGGACAGTAGTGGATAACCTGCCGGAGTATCTGAAGGATTTTGCCCGCTTCGCCTACTACACTGGGATGCGCAAGGGCGAGATTGCTTCACTGCGTTGGGAAGATCTTGATGGCGACGTTATCCGGCTACGGGCGGAGAACGCCAAAAACGGCAAGGCGCGTTCCGTTCCGATTGATGGCGAACTGGAAAAAATAGTCGAGCGGCGCCGTGCCGCCCGCCAAGTCAAAACTAGCGGCGGTGTGCTGTTGGCCGCGCTCATCTTCCACCATGACGGTGAGGCCATCGCGGATTTCCGCAAGGCTTGGGCGACGGCCTGCGTTGTCGCTGGCCTGGGTAAGTTCACGTGCCGGGCCTGCGGGCAGCCTGTAGGCGGTCACAAGTGCCAGGAGTGCAACACGGATGCGTTGAAGTATTCGGGCAGGCTTTTCCATGACTTTCGGCGCAGCGCCGTCCGTGACATGGTGCGCGCTGGCGTACCTGAAACCGTCGCCATGAGCATCTCGGGCCATAAGACACGGTCCATGTTCCAGAGGTACGACATCTGCAACGAGCGCGACCAGCGCGAAGCTCTACGGGCAACGGAAGCTTATCGGCAACAGCAGGCCGCACAAGCCGAAAAGATCACGGTCATGCCGCAACAATCCGCAAGGGTCCAGTGAAAGACGGACAGAAGGCGGACAATAAGAAGGGACACTCGCTATCGAGTGCCCCTAACTTCTTGAAAGAAATGGCTCCTCAGGTAGGACTCGAACCTACAACCCTCCGGTTAACAGCCGGATGCTCTGCCATTGAGCTACTGAGGAGTGATGTGGCACGCACAAGGCATGCGCACCTGTATTAGCGCTTTCTATACTAGCATTCAGAAGGACTTGCTGAAAACTTCCCCGCTTGTTTTTGATACCCTGATGTCTCACATCGCTGCTGAGGTGAATATGGTTGGAGGATTTCGCTTGCTCTGGATCGTGCTTTGCTTATCCCTGATGGTCACCATTGCTTTGGCGGGGAACGATTCTTCCCCCAGTACCACCCCGCCGCCAGGCCCACCCAAAGTCAAGACTGACGACGTGGAAGACACAATCCACGGACACAAAATCGCCGATCCATATCGTTGGCTCGAGGATGCCAGCAGCTCCGACTCCCAGGAATACGTACGCTCCGAACTGGCATACACCCGCAGCATTCTCGATCCGCTTCCAGGACGTGACGCGATCCACCAGCGACTCGCCGAACTGCTTTCCATTGGCACGATCGGCACGCCGCAAATCGGCGGTCCTTATTATTTCTATACCCGACGCGAAGGCACACAGAACCAGGCGGTATTGCTGGTCCGCGAAGGCCTGCACGGCAAGGATCGCGCCTTGGTGGATGCCAACAAAATGTCGGCGGACGGTACCGTCGCCCTCGATTGGTGGTTCCCTTCTGACGATGGGAAATACGTAGCCTACGGAACTTCAGGCAGCGGTTCTGAGAACAGCACCCTGCACGTGATTGAGACCGCCACCGGAAGACTTCTTCCCGATACCATCGAGCACACTCGAATCGCCCAGGTCGCCTGGAAAAAAGATAACTCCGGCTTCTACTACGGACGCAATCCCAAGAAGGGCGAGGTACCCGAAGGCGACGACGTCTATTACCTGCACATCTTCTATCACCAGCTTGGAGCCGATGCCGCCAAGGATCCGCTGATTTGGGGAGAAGGCCGCAATAAGGAGGAGATCCTGGTCTCTCAGTTGCCAGACGACGACGATCGCTGGCTGCTACTGACCGCCTATCAAGGCTCCGCCGGAAAGAACGAACTCTTTTTGCGGGATCTAAAAGCCGGTACGCCTCCGGTCGAAATCACCAGCGGCAAAGATTTCCACTACAGCGGCGAGATATTCCGCGGAAGACTCTACATTACGACGAACGAGGATGCTCCACATTTTCGCTTGTTCATGGTGGACGCGGCTCATCCTGCCCGCTCCAACTGGAAAGAGATCATCCCCGCGTCGGACGGCATTCTCAAAGGCACCGCGATCGTGGACGGCAAAATCCTGGCGGAGTACGAAAAAAATGCCAGCTCACAGTTGAAACTCTTCGATCTTGACGGCAAAGCTCTCGGCGATGTCGATCTTCCCGGCATCGGTTCGATCCAGGGATTGGGAGGACGGTGGGATCGCAAGGAAACCTTCTTTGGCTTCCAGTCATTCACCGTTCCGCCTTCCGTGTACCAGGTGGAAACTGCTTCGCGGAAAACTTCGTTGTGGGACAAAGTAGACACGCCTGGCATTGACCCTTCACAATACGAAGTCGGTCAGGTCTGGTTCGCATCGAAAGACGGCACCAAGGTCCCGATGTTCGTCTTCCACAAAAAGGGCATAGTGCTCAATGGGAAAAACCCAACTCTGCTCACCGGATACGGCGGATTTAACGTCAGCCTCACTCCGACTTTTTCCGGCGCACGCAATCTCTGGCTCGAACATGGCGGAGTGTTTGCGGTTGCCAACCTGCGCGGCGGATCGGAATTCGGCGAGGAGTGGCATCGCGCCGGCATGCTGGACAAGAAGCAGAATGTTTTCGATGACTTTATCGCCGCTGCCGAATTTCTGATCGCTGACAAAATCACCGACAAGGAACACCTTGCCATTCAGGGCGGATCTAATGGCGGCCTTCTGATGGGTGCCATGATCACACAGCGCCCCGACTTGTTCCGTGTGGTTGTTTGTCAGGTTCCGCTGCTCGACATGCTGCGTTACCAGAATTTCCTGATCGCGAAATTTTGGGTCCCGGAATACGGCTCGGCGGAAGATCCGAAACAGTTCGACTGGCTCTACGCGTATTCGCCTTACCATCACGTCAAAGCGGAAACGGAGTATCCCGCCATCATGTTCATGACGGCGGATAGTGACAGCCGTGTAGATCCCATGCATGCGAAGAAAATGGCTGCATTGATGCAAGCCGAGGCGGCCAACGGAAGAAGTAAAGACCGTCCAATCCTTTTGCGCATTGAACCCAAGGCGGGCCACGGTCAGGGAAAGCCTATTTCCAAACAAATAGAAGAAGGGACCGATATCTATTCATTCCTTTTTTGGCAGATAGGAATGAAACCCTAAAAAATCAACGCTGGTCAGGAAGGTACCGCTCATGCCGTCCACATCACAGTTGACCTAGGTACTCCGTAGTGTGTCCGTAATACTCTGCCTTATCGCGGTTTCCACGCCATCGATTGTGCGTGCCCGTCCCCTTCAGACCGAAACGGAACCCAACGCTGGTCATGCAACATTTACCGAGCTCGTACAACAACCGCGTAGTGCCGAAGTGAGCCGCAATATTCCGGAAGAAGCTCCCGTGACGAACTGGCTCCCGCCGCGCTCGAACTCGACGTTTCCCATGATTCCCCGCTCTTACAGGATCTTTACCAGGCAACGCGCGAAACCAAAGAGCAGGCGATTCTTGGCCGACTCAAGCACGCGAAAGGACTGGTCGCGGGTGGCGCAGACCTGAAATTCAGTGATCCGCAGGGGCGAACCGCGCTCCATTGGGCGGTCTTCGGCTCGAGTTACACGACCAAGCCGAATGTGCTGGTCGCCTACGAAGAGCTGGCGGACTCCATGATCCAGCGGGGAATAGAAATCAATAAGCAGGATGTGTATCAGGACACAGCTCTCGACTATCTGCTCTATTCTCCCAGTTTCGAAATGCAGACTCTGCTGATAGAAAACGGCGCCAGCAGCGGGTTTCTTGCCGCCTTCTACACCTTTTTTAATGAGGTGGCGGCCAATTTCCCCCCAACCCACGACGCGGCAGTTGCTCTCACTCGCAAGGCCGACCTTGCTCCCGGCGCAACTTTGGACGTACGCCTGGATGTTCCGGTCTACAGCGACCGCTCGCGCACTGGCGATCCCATTGACGCTACTGTGACCTATCCGTTATGCAAAAACGGCGAGCAGCTTTCTTGCAAAGATGGAGAGCTGCTGCTGGCACCCGGAACTAAGGTAAACGGCACGGTCCTTTTTGCCACCAAAGCCACCGACAAGTATTCGCGGCCGCGCCTGGTGCTCGACTTCTCAAACATTGTTCACAAGAACGGCCAGCGCACGCCGCTCTACGCTCGCGTCCTGTATGTGGACAACGCCCGTGAAACGGTTCGCAACAACGAGATCCTGGGCATCATTCAGCCGCATGCTTCGAAGAAAGCATCGCTAGTATTCGCAGCTCTCGGCGCGGCGAATCCCATTGCGGGATACACCATCAAGGGGGTGCAAACGGTTTACGGGTTATCATTGCGCCGCGAAATGCTTTTCCCCGCCGGCACCGACATTCAGGTGCAGGTCGTGCGCGCATCTATGCTGAAGCAGAAAGACCCGTGGTCAGGATGGCCGCAGCTCCCTGTAGACGTCCAGCTCCAGCATTTGGTGCTGACCGCGCCGCAACCCACTCACACTTCGAACAAAACTCTTTCGGATGTGACCAATCTTATGTTCATCGGAAGCCAGAAGGAACTGATTGCGGCTTTTCAGGAAGCCCGATGGTTTGAAGCTGACAGTCTGAACGCTGCGTCTGCGATGAAAGTGGTACAGGCCACCATGCGTCAAAGTGGGTACGCCGGCCGCTCCAGTGTCGGCGCTGTTGGTGAACGATCGTCCGCCAGACTTGGTGTTTCAAAAGTCGCTGAATACGTTTGCCAAGCGTCATCACATACGCATCTGGAAACTCGCGACAAAATATAACGGACGGGATCTCTGGGTGGGCGCGGCCACGCACGATATCGCCACCACAAATGCTCGCGCCGGCACAAAGTGGTCTCACCGCATCGATCCGCATATCGACCGCGAACGCGATTGGGTAGAAACTGACCTGCTGTTCGCAGGAACCGCTACCGCCTATGCGGATTTAGATCGCCCCAACGCTCCGCACAAAGCCGCCAACGCCACCGGCGATGAAATAGTGACAGACGGTAAGATGGCAGTCGTCCAGCGGGCAAACCGGAAATCGCCGACCGAGCAAACATCGGCGCCGGGTACTGACAACCCGGCCGTGAAAAAAGCCGTGAAAAAAGAGGTAGGCCTCTGGGGCTTCGCAGTACCAGGCGAGCAGAGGTTTGACTACGGTTTTTTTCTGAGAAGCGCTTCATCCCTGCTGCGCCGGCACTGCCGCATGATCCGGAGAAACGCCCATCGACTCTGCGCTGGCTTTCTCTTCTGAAATCAAGAGTCCCATGAGGATACAAGCCGCACCCACACCGGAGCGGGCGCCTAAACGTTCTTCCAGAAAAATAAATGACGTCAACCAGGCGAAGACCGGTTCCAGGGTAAAGATCAATGCGGTGTGCGTGGCTGGGGTGAACTGCTGTGCCCATGCCTGGATCGCAAACGCCAACGCCAGGCTGAATAACCCGGTAATCCCGATTCCCCACAGCACTCGCGGAGACCACACCACAGAAACCTTCTCCGCCAACGATGTAGTGACAATCATCAGCACAGCAGTGACCGCCACCTGCACTACCGTAATCTGCTGCCAGCGATGCGCCGTACTTGCACTGGCATGGGTCGCATGCTCGATAAAAATAATGTGAAACGCGAACACCACAGCAGCGCCCAGAGTGAGCAGGTCGCCGTGATTCATGCTGCGCCAATTGAGCCCGAAACCGGCTGACGCTGGTACCGTTAACAAATACAGTCCGGCGAATGCCAGAATTACGCCGATGCATGTCAGTCGATTGATGCCACGCTTCCAGAACACGGCCAGCAGTACCGGTACCAGCACTACCGAAACTCCCGTGAGAAATGCGGACTTCGAGGGTGTCGTATATTTCAGCCCTACCGTCTGAAGTTCGTTGCCGACAAACAGGAACACCCCGACCAGTATCCCGGAGCGTACTGCGCCCGTTGTAAGACGCGGAAGCTCGCGATAGAAAATCACCGCCAATACCACCGCCGCCAGACTCATGCGGACAGCATTGAAGAAAAGAGGAGAAATATCCACCAGCGCATTTTTGATAACGACGAAGTTCGAGCCCCAGATTAGGGTGATCAGGACCAGAAGAATATGCGCTTTAAGCGAACGAGACACCGCTACAGGGTAGCAAACGTCTCAGGAAGGAAGCATTCCTTGTCTCCGGGCGCAGAGGGGTACTCGTCCGATGGACTTAGCGTGTGTCTGGCTCGCGCTCAAAGAACAACCCTAAAAATGCATGTAAGTTATTGGTCGTCATTTGGTTACGGTATTACAATACCGTTCTGTATGTACACAAGTGCAACGGCATAATATTTCATGTGGAATATTATTTCAACGTAGCGCCGGCATCTTGCGGGCGCTCCTGAGAGGCGGCGGGAGACAGCCAGCAAAACGATACTACGCGTTTCAAGGTTTCAGGTAGAGCCGCATTCACATTAGCGGGCTTTACCGGCGAGGCCTAGCAGGGTCAGCAGGATGCGCTTGAGACCAAGCTCGCGACCGCTGCAGTCGAACCATTCCTGCAGCGTATGCGCTCCCCCACCCGCACCGCCTCCACCGATAGCGATCGCTTCCAGTCCAAGCGACAGAGGGATGTTTGCATCTGTGGAAGCACGTTGCACCTGTGCAGAATTTCCCAACTGCACGTCCACAGCACGAATCACCTGCATGATATGGGCGCTGGGATGGAGTTCTCCCGCGGGCCGGTTGCCGATGGGAACCAGCTCATGACTCAACCCGAATGGCCGGCGGCCTGAAGAAGCAGGAGACGTATGAGTAGATGAGGCTTGGGATTGTTCCTCCACGGCCTGATCCAGAGCGTAACGCAGTGCACGTTCCAGCCTTTCCATTTCCGCCATCGAGGTTGAGCGGATATCCACGCGCATGCTGGCGGATTCAGGAATCGAATTTACTGAGGTACCGCCGCGAATCACGCCCACGTTAAACGTGGTCTTCGGTGAAACCGGTACCGGAGTGTCAGTGAACGCCTGAATGGCGCGTGCGAGGACAACGATCGGATTGGGGGCGCCAAAGTCGCTCCATGAATGTCCGCCCGGACCCCGCACAATGACTTCGAAACGCCGGCTGCCCAGGGCTTCCGCAACGATCGTGTCGGAGCCCGCGCCATCCAGCACCAGACTGTAATGAATGGAGTCTTTCCAGCGCGGCGCGGAAAAAATGTGGCGCATGCCGCGCAGATCGCCCTCGCCTTCTTCCCCCACATTGCCGATAAACAGAAGCGGAAGCGCGTGGCGAAGTTCCCTCGCCTGCAAGACCGCCGCCATAGCCAATACGGCGGTGACTCCGGCTCCATTGTCTGAAACCCCGGGCCCGTACAGGCGGCTTCCCTGCTGCCGGATATTCAGCGGTGTGCCCGCAGGAAAAACCGTGTCTAGATGGGCGCTCAGAGATACGTAGCCGTGTCCGTAGCCGCCGTGCGTGCCGAAAACGTTGCCTACTTCATCGGTATGGATCGAGTCCAGGCCGAGATCGTTGAATCGTTCAGCCAGCCACACGGAGCGTGCACCTTCCCCGAAGGGCGGCGCCGCAATGCGGGCCAGCTCGAGCTGCCATTGAGCGAATTGCGGCTCTTGCGCTCGAAACCAGGTGAAAGCCGAGCGGATTTCCGCCGACGCGCACAGGTTGGCAATTTCCTGCTGCACGCTTGGATACAGTTCGGAAACCTCGCTACTCGGTTTTGCGGGCATTTTTTAGTTGCCAGTGATCGGTCTTCAGTCGTCAGAGAAATTCAGAAGCCAATGAGTTTCATCGTTCAGCCGTCTCTCAGTTCTCGGCTGACTGGCGGCCAAAGCTCACGACCGACGACTTCCGTCACCTACGCATTCCAGAATTTCCGGCTCGGTCAAGGTGTGGTCAGACGCTTTGGCGCGCTGGTAAATTCTCTCGACCACGTCGTCGGCAGGGGCCAGCCCGTGACGCTCCAGCCAGAATAAGACGTTCGACTTGCCGCTCATGGGGCCGATGTCGATGATTTGCTCCAGCCCAAACATCTGCGATGGCACGCCGGAATATACCGCATTCGCAAGTTCGATATCTTTCTTCTTATAAGCTTTGATAACCGCGGCAGCGTGAACGCCGGTGGCGGTTCGGAACGCATCCTCGCCCACCACCGGATAATTCGGCGGGATTGGCACACCGGTGGCCTTCGATACGGACTCGCAATACCGTTTCAAACCCGTCAAATCCTGATCGCCCCACGGACTGACGGCCATCAACTTCAAATTCACCAGCATCTGATCCATCTGCGTGTTGCCCACGCGTTCGCCGATACCGAGAGCGCACGCGTGCACACAGTTCGCACCGGCCAGGAGAGCCGCCATGGAATTCGCGACAGCCAAGCCGCGATCGCAATGACCGTGCCAATCCACGCGAATCGATTCGCCAGAAGGTTTGACGACTTCATCCATGACGAATCGCACCAAGGCAAACGTTCCCATCGGGGTAGCGTGTCCCGCGGTATCGCAAATCACAATGGCACGCGCGCCACAATTTATCGCCGCCGCGTACAAGCGCTTTACCATCTCTGGATCGCAGCGACTGGTGTCTTCGGTGACGAACATGGATTCGAGTCCCAACGATACCGCGTACTTCACCGCTTTTTCGGTGGTTTGAAGGAGGAAATCGTCTGTCCAATTTTCGGTATAGCGCCGGATCGGGCTGGAACCAATGAACGTGGCCGCCTGGATATTCAGCCCGGTACGCTGCACGATTTCAGCAATGGGACGAATATCGTTTTCATGAGTACGCGCTGCACAGTTAGCACGAATCTTCAATTTTTGCCGGACGATTTCATGCGCCAGAGCTTCACAATCCGCCACCGCACGCGGACCCGCGCCAGGCAAGCCGAGATCGAGGGAGTTGATTCCCAGCGATTCCATGCAATGAAGAATTTGGATTTTCTCCCCGATGGAAGGATCGCGTACCGAGGGCGATTGCAATCCGTCGCGCAAAGTTTCATCGTTGAGCAGAACCGTGCCAGCAGGCCGTAGCTTGTAAGCATCCGCCTGGTTCCAGTCGTAAATAAGTTCGGAGGCGTTCACCATGAACCGTTAAGAGAATCGATGCGCCTGCATCTTCAAAGTTGCTCGCAATCGAATGCGCGGATCGAAGAGTGGCGAGCCTATTTTTTTGGACCTACCGTCAGACCGAACACCGACGTCTGTCCCTTCCCCGCCACATTCAGGCAACTCATTCCGTCGGGATTGGGCAAATAAAGCGTCTTGCAGTGTTCGCAACGGTAGACTTCAGTGTCCGCTCCCCAGGCCTTTTCTGCGTCGCCACAAGCCTGTTCCACGACGTCTGTGCTATAGAACCAGCGCTTGAGGTGCCCACCACAGAATTTCCCTTTGGCATCTTTCTCATTGCAAGAGCGCTGACCTGGCTTCTTAAATTTGACCCTGTGATGCGCGAGCTGTGGCGGAATGACGGTGGTCGTGGCCAAGAAGATGTCCTCGTCGCTGCGGCGAACAACGCCGCGGGATTCACACTGTCATTTTACTCGAAGCGGTTTTGGTTGGGCTACATCTGGATCAGTCGAACTCTCTCTTCGGCATGGCTTGGTCCGCACCGACGCGCCCGGCGGCGATGTCGGCGGTGAAATAATTTTCAGCTTTAACCGGATTACCTGCCATCCGGCGCAGCATTGCAATCTGCCCTACATGAGTCAGAGCGTCCGCGATTGGGCCCTGAAAGAGCTTCTCCGGCGGGGCCTGCAACGCTTGGGAAGAAGCGAGATAATCATCGAACTTTTTCAGTGCGGCAAAAAAACGTTCGGTGTCTTTTTCCCAAGTCTGCACGTCCGAAGTCTTCCAACTCTGTTTGCCCTCAGCGATGGATAACGACCAATCCAACAGATCCCCAATATGGGCCAGGATTTGCCCTGCCGCGCGACTGGATGCACTGCAGCGGAAATCGGCGAATCCCTCCGGTACAGTGCGCACGGCCTTGCCGCCGCGATAAGCGAGTGTCGATAAGGCGTGGCGAAGCAGTTCACGTTTAGGATCAGAATTTGAGCTTGTCATTTGCTTCCTCTGATTGATTGCGATTTATTTGCGCCTTTCCCATCAGGGCTCCTGCGGCTCGGGTTGCGCCCTGGAAGCGGCGTACCCAACCCTGAGCAAATTGCATATCAAGAAATCCTTCCATCTGACGGGTAAAAGCTTTTCCATATCCGTACCACCAAAGTTTTTCCATACCCGGCAAGCGTTCCTCATCCAGATACTTTATTCGCACCATCTCTTCCAGACCGAGCCTTCCGTGCGACCGACCGATGCCGCTGGCCTTCACGCCTCCGTGCGGTGCTTCGCTGATGCCAAAACAGGAGACTGTATCGTTTACCATCACCGTTCCCGTATCGATCCGCCGCGCCATTAACTCACCGCGAGCCCGATTACGCGTCCAAACGCTGGCAGCGAGACCGTAATTGGAATCATTAGCGAGATCGATGGCCTCGTCGTCGCTAGCGAACGGCATGATCGGGAGGACCGGGCCGAAAGTTTCCTCGCGCATGATTCGCATCGTAGGTTTAACGTCAGCCAGAACGGTGGGTTCGTAAAAATTTGGCCCCAACGCCGGCAAACGCTTCGCGCCGGTGAGAACCCGCGCGCCTTGTAATCGCGCTTCGTCCACTTGCGATTCAACATTGAGCAACTGGCGTTCATGGATCATAGGCCCGACATCAGTCTCAGGGTCCATGCCATCGCCGACTCGAAGGCGTTTTGTCTTGCGCACGCACGCCTGCAGAAACGACTCGTACAGACTGCGATGGACGTAACAACGCTCCACTGACAGACAAGCCTGCCCGGCGTTCACGAACGCTCCCCACACTGCACCGCTGGCGGCCACGTCGACATCCGCGTCTTCGAGCACCAGCATGGGATCCTTGCCTCCCAACTCCAGCACCACTGGTAGCAGACGAGCGGCAGCCGCTTGCGCAATCTGTTTTCCTGTAGAAACGCTTCCGGTGAATATCAGCTTGTCGATAGAGGTACATGGCCCGGCAGGCTTTGCGGGTGCTATCAAAGCCGCGCCCGTTGCCGCGTTTCCAGGGATGACCTGGAAAATCTCCTTTGCGACGCCGGAAGCATGCAACAGTGACTTCAGTTTGTTCGCACACAGTGAAGTGAATTCCGAAGGCTTAAGGACGACCGCATTCCCTGCAACCAAAGCCCCCAGAGTTTCGGTTGCCGGAATTGAAAAGGGGTAGTTCCAAGGCGAGATGATTCCGATTACCCCGTAAGGCTCCCGAATCAGACGGCCGGACTTCGTCTTTAGGGCAACGTTGCCGTGAGGAACTGGCTCGTCGCGCAAGAGGCGGTATGAATTTTCGATCAAAAAACGGGCTGTATCGAGCACAACCATCACTTCCGTAAGCAGACTCTCAACGTAAGGCTTGCCGGCTTCACGGGTGATCAGTTGCGCGACGAAGGATTTATCCAGGTACAGAAGCCGCTGGAATTCGCGCAGGATTGCAATCCGTCGACCTACGCCGAGGCGGGCCCACGCGGATTGCGCCGAACGTGCGCGAGCGATCGCCGCCTGGACTTCCGGTTCAGAAGTGCATTCGAACTCTCCGAGAACCTCACCAGTTGCGGGATTGACCGATGTCACGTTGCGAGATGCGGTCTGGAGATTGGTTGTCATGAATGCAAACGTCACGGGATCACGCACTCTGACCCGGTTCCAAATCAAAAAGACGAAGTCAAAACCTCGCGGGCGCCACACCGACAAACTAATATTCAACGCTCACCAAGCACAAGCCGCTTGCCGGGGCGGTGGCTCCCGCAACCGACCGGGAGCGGGCTGCCAGAATCCGCAGCATATCGGATGGCTTCAGCGTCCCTTTGCCAACCTGCAAGAATGTTCCTACCAGATTCCGCACCATGTGGTGCAAAAAGCCGTTGCCGCGAATTGTATAGATCAGTTCGTCGGCCTCACGATGCCAACTGGATGAGAAAACCCTTCGGACATTCGAGACTTCCTCGTCCTTTCCGCGCTCCGCATCCACGGCAGCGAATGAGGTGAAATCGTGTTCACCCACAATGCAGGCGGCTACCTGTTGCATCATAGACTCGTCTAAAGGATAGGGATAATGCCACACATAGCGGGCCCGAAATGGCAGGCAAATATTCTCGCGAAAAATGGAATAACGGTATGTTTTGGCTCGGGCAGACTTGCGGGCATGAAAGTCGGTCGGGACTTCAGAAGCCTCGAGCACGCGAATGGCGGACGGGAGTAGGTCGTTCAGCGCATTGACAAGATTTTCCGGAGGGATGGGCGACTCGGTCTGAAAAGTAGCCACCTGGCCGAGCGCATGCACCCCGGCGTCGGTGCGACCCGAACCCTGTGGCAAGACTCTTTCACCGGTTAGACGTCCAATAGCAAAGGAAAGGACACCCTGAATCGTGGATGCTTCAGGCTGAACCTGCCACCCGGAGTAGTCGGAGCCGTCGTAGGCTAGAAGCATTTTGAGATTTCGCATGGATAGTTTGGAGTCTTCCCGGCGCCGATTATCATCCAAAGGGTTTGTAAATCTTTACAAAGTTTTACCCGCCCTGGGGGCATGGCGACGCAAGTCCTGACTCTGGTGTCAGATATACTATTTCATTCACTCGGCAGCTTTACTCAGGGAGAAGTGTGCGCGGTACGCCGGCGCCAAAGACCGGACTGATCCGGCAAATACAAAATGAACCTGGAGCTGTCGGTTTGCGTACCATCGGTTGATTCCAGAAGCCTTTGACGTCTTTCACTACCAGAATGAGCAGGGAGAGAATCGAATGTTTTTGTCGGCTTTGCAATGCGCTTTCCGGCGGACTCTTGCCATCGTCCTGGCCGGCGCTTTAACCGCAACGACGTGGGCTCAAACCGCAGCCCAGCCAGCTGCTGCCGCTCCAGAGGGTCCACAACCGCAAACGCAGCGTTTTGTGGTGAGGGACTATTCCCGGCCCCGCTCCTATTTCCCAAATCCCATTGGGCCATACCAGTCCCACAACGTGGCGGCGCCTGATTTGAGCAACACTCCGCGCCTCGAACAGCTCATGCAGAATGGGAAGCTGATGCTTTCCATGAATGACGCGGTAGCGCTGGCGATGGAAAACAACCTGGACATCGCCATTCAGCGTTATAACCTGAATATTGCCGACACGGACGTACTTCGCGCAGAGGCGGGCGGCAGCACGTTGGGCGTCAACAGTGGAATCGTGGCGGGAACGCCCGGCGGGGGTACCGGCGGCTTGAGCGGAACCGTCGGTTCTGGTAACGGAGGCACCACGGCAGGGTCGGGCGGCGCCGGAACCGGCACAGGTGGACTGGTTAATTCCACCCTGGGCAGCGGTCCTGTAATCACCAGTTTCGATCCAATTCTCACTGGAACGCTGCAGATGGATCGCGCCTTCACGCAGTCGACCAGCATTTTCAGTCCAATCCCTGTAGCGAACCAGAATACCGGGACGGCGAATTTCAGTTATCTGCAGGGGTTCAAGACGGGCACCAACTTTTCTGTCGGATTCAACAATACCCACACAACGACTGACAATCCTACTGCCACCTACAGCCCGGCTATCACTTCCGGATTCCAGGCCAGGTTCACTCAACACCTGCTTCAGGGTTTTGGATTTGCACCGAACACCCGATTTATCCGGATTGCGAGAAACAATCGCGAGATTTCCGATATCGCGTTCCGCCTGCAAATTATCACCACGGTCGACCAGATCGAGAACATGTATTGGGACCTGCTGTTCGCGTATGAAAACGTCAGAGTACAGAACGAGTCGCTGGCCTTCGCACAGAAGACTCTTTCAGACACCAAGAAACAGGTGGAAATTGGCACTCTGGCTCCTATCGAGACTGTGCGCGCACAAAGCACCGTTGCCACCGATCAGCAGGCGCTGACCGTCGCCCTCACCAATTTGCAGTTACAGCAGTTGCTGATGAAGAACGCGCTCAGCAGGACGCTGGTCGATCCGAGACTGGCGGACGCGGAAGTCATTCCAACCTCGACCATGCAGTTGCCGGCAACAGAACCGGTGGTTCCCACTCAAGATCTGGTTAATGACGCACTCACTCATCGCGCTGAATTGGCAGAAGCGCGTATCAATCTGGCGAACACGGAAATCAGCAATAAGGCAGTTCGCAATTCACTGCGGCCGAGTGTTGACCTTTATGCCTACTACGGTGGCACGGGCATCGGAGGAAATGTGGCGCTTCCGACTTGTACCGGCACTGGTGGTACTTTCGAGAGTTGCTTCAATCCTGGCTCTGCCGCTCCCCCCTTCCGTAACGGTGGACCTGTAGGCTATAGCAACTCGTTGAACCAGTTGGTGGATTCGAGCGCGCCGGACAAAGGCGTCGGTCTGAGCGTAAATATTCCCATCCGCAACCGGGTGGCGCAGGCGACGCAGATCCGATCTGAACTGGAATATCGGCAGTCGCAGATGCGCCTGCAGCAGTTGGAAAATCAGGTTCGCATCGAAGTACGCAATGCACAGTTTTCGGTAACGCAGAACCGCGCCAGCGTGGCTTCGGCCCAGGCGGCGGTCGACCTGGGACACCAGTCTCTGGACGCCGAACAAAAGAAATACGCGTTGGGGGCGTCCACTACCACCTTGGTGTTACAGAACCAGAGCGCACTGGCACAGGCCGAATCTACCTTGGTATCGGCCATGGCGGCTTATGAAAAAGCCCAGGTGGAATTGGATCGAGCGACGGGCCTTCTGCTGGACCACGCAGGGATTTTAATCTCCGACGCCGAACGAGGTGAAGTGACCCACATGCCGGCGATTCCGTTCGTCGCACCACGGCAAGACATTCCAAGTTCTGTGATGCAGCTTCAGGCAGTACCACAGCCCGCATCGCCGGAAAATGCTCCGCAAGCCGCACCGCCGGCCGAGCAGCAGACTACACCGCCCCCGCAGTAGTATTCCGTGTGGGGTGGACTAAGTATCCGCCCCACACGATTTCGAGGGACCCCGGCGGGCATTCCGCTTCTGCCGGGTCCCGGTTTATCCTCTCCGCGTGACGCTTTCGGTCGTTTTGATCACTTACAACGAAGAGGCCAACCTCGCGCGCACGCTTGAAAGCGTACGTGCTTTGGTGCGAGACGGGCGAGGCGAAATCGTGATCGTGGATTCGGGATCGACCGACTGCACGATAGAAATCGCGAGGTCAGTGGGCGCAAAAATTTTTGTTGAGGAGTGGAAGGGGTACGCCGGGCAAAAGAATTCCGCCATCGATAAAGCGACGGGCGACTGGATCCTCAGCCTCGATGCCGACGAAGAACTGGACGGGCAGCTGCAACAGGCCATCACCGAGGTAGTGGAGAACCTAAAACGAGTGGATTCCTTGCGCGGTAAGGACGATGCGCATCCATTCATGATTCAGGACGCGCGTGCCGAAGTACGAACGCTGCTCGATGGAAAATTCGAGACTGTGCCTGACGGCATCTTGATCGCTCGAAAGAATGAATTTCTTGGGCGTTGGATCAGGTACGGCGGCTTTTCGCCGGATCCGAAGCTGCGGTTGTTTCGCCGTAGTGGCGGGCATTTTGAGGAGCGCGCTGTACACGAAACGTTGACGGTCACCGGACCTACTGCCACACTTAAGCAAGGCGCAATTCTGCACCATTGTTATCCGACGCTCTCCGACTACATCGAGCACGTGAACCGCTATTCTTCGCTGGGCGCAGAGATGGTGGCTTCCGCAGGAGGTGGTGGATTCAGCATCGTCAACATCGCGATCCGGCCGTGGTTCACTTTTCTCTACAACTATTTTTTTCGTTTGGGATTTCTGGACGGCCGGGAAGGATTGCTGCTGCACCTTTACCACGCGGTTTACGTTTCCTGGAAATATGCCAAGGCTTGGGAACTGGGGCGCTCGAACAAAAGAAGTATTTGAAAGAGAGCGAGAGAAATCACAGGGCACTCGAACAAGTATGGGGACGTCATTTATCCCATGATGCCCTGTGCCGCCTGGCTTTGATGGCTTTCGATCTTGTTTCTCACGAATTCAACAAGCTCAGGCGTGACATAGTCTGGTGGAGAAATATGGAACAACGGCCGGCCAGCGACCGGCTTCATCGACACCTCGCGCCACGCCAAATCCTGCGCTTGGTGGCGATGCATAATCACTGCGTCGGCTCGATCCATGAATTCCTGCGCTGACTTTTTGAAGTCCGCCGTCGACGGGTCGAGTACGGTGAGATAAAGATCCGGACGAAGAAACCTTAGAACGCTGTTCGACTCCATGATTGCATGTCCGCCTTTCATAAGCTCGCGACGAAGTGCGGGCATCGCTTCCGCAAGGCGTCCCTGCTCGGTTCGAACCCATAATGCGCAGACGGCTCCGGCGGCGAGGAAACGGGATGTATCGGACTCTCCGGTGCGGTCGTGTTCTTCGGAAATGGCCCAGCTGTGATCATCGTTCGCACAGTGACACGGCTCGCCGTCGGCGGAGCAGATGCCGTGACCGTATTGAGTAATTTTCACCGCAGTCCAACGGTGCTCACGCAAAGCGGCGATGAGCCCGGCCACCACGCTGGTCTTGCCAACGCTCCGGGAGTGTCCGCCGATGATGATGAGTGACATAGGGATTTGTCGTTGACCTTTGGCTGGCCCCAATTGTTACCGGATCAGCCGACAACCGACCACTGGCGGACGACTATTCCTTCCTTGCCAGCCGTGCTAGCGCCGCCAACTGCTTCAGATATTCACGTACCGGACGCGCCGGAGTGCCCCAGAACGCGATTCCTTTGCCTCGTAACACTTTGTTCGGCAGGACGCCACCTTGCCCGCCCAGCATCACACCTTGTTCGATGCGGGCGTGCTCTCCGATACCTACCTGGCCCCCCAGGATTACGTCCTTTTCGATGACGATGCTACCGGAAAGGCCGGTTTGCGCGGCGATCACGACATTTTCGCCAATCTGACAATTGTGGCCGATGTGGACCAGGTTATCGATCTTGGCGCCGCTCCCGATGCGTGTAGCTTCCAGTGCTCCACGATCAACGGTCGAGTTGGCTCCGATCTCGACGTCGTCTGCGATTTCGAGCCGTCCCGCCTGCGGAAATTTTTCGTAATGTCCCGTAGCCCTGTCGCGGACGTAGCCAAAGCCATCGCTACCGAGCACAGCTCCGGCATGGGCAATTACGCGATCACCCATCCGTGTCCCAGGATAAACCGTAACGTTGGGGTACAGGTCACAATCGCATCCAATCACCACGCCGTCGCCAATTACCGCACCTGCGCCGATCCACGTGCGCTCACCGATTTGCGCGCCCTGGCCGACCACAGCGCGTGCAGCCACGATCGCATCTTTCCCTAATTTTGCCGAGGAGTGAACGACAGAGCTGGGGTGAATCCCACCCCCACGCTCTGGCCGGTCACGAAGCAGTTTTGCGGCCCGAGAAAATGCAAGCTTGGGGTGTTCGACGATGAGCAATGGCTTGGCTTTTGCCACGGACAGTCTCGCAAATTTTCCCACGATTACTGCCGCAGCCTGAGAATCCAACGCGCGCTGCAAATGCTTTTCGTCTTCCACAAACACCAGGTCTTGAGGCATTGCGTCGCCGATGCTTGCGACCCCATTCACTTCAATCGCACCATCGCCAACAAGCTCTGCGTGGAGGGATTCCGCGACCATCTTGAGAGAACGATTCATTCCGCTTTTTAGTATACGTTCGGCCTAGTTACGGGAGAGCGATTTGCGCCGGAGTTCATCTTTCCAGATGGCAGCACACACCTGCACGACGGTACGATTTCGGAGAGTTCGATCGTGTACGTTCGTGCCTTTTGTAATGCGGTTCGCTCGCCGGCAAAGAGCTAAAATAAGGCATGGAAAAGAAGATTTTCTGGATCAGCTTTACCGTACTAGGCCTGGCGGCGGACTTCCTTCTGCCGCTCTGGTGGGGGCTGATGGCTACGATTCCCATCGCTTATGCCAGCTGGTGGATTGCCTATCGCAGCGATTGGTTTTAGGCAAGGCGACGCCTATCTTATTTGGAACATGCAGCACTTTTCTTGAGCATTGACCAGCCACCAGGAGCGAGAAGGAACCGCCAGCAGCCGTTCTTAATCAGTACAAGCCCGGCTCTCCCGCCGGCCTGGTCTTCCAGCGTCGATGCACCCATAACCACTGATCGGGATAGCGGCGTACATAGTCCTCAATAATCTTCGTAAATACCTGAGTGTTGGAAACGATGTCGTCCTCGTCGTTGCCAGTACGTACAAGAGTCACGGCTGGATCAAATCGCAGACGATATTTTCCCAGCTTCGAATCCCAAATGGTGAAGCCGGGAACCACGGCCGCATCGGAACGCAATGCAATTCTCGCTAACCCGCTGGCAGTACAAGCTGGGATGCCAAAAAAATTCACGAACACACCCTGCGGCGGTGTCATGTTGGTATCCATGAGTATCCCCACCACCTCTCCCGCCTTCATGGCAGCCAGGAGACCGCGAACGAAGTTGTCCTTACTCACCGTGGTATTTCCATACATCGACCGATAGCGCTGGACAAGCCGGTCAATGTAGACGTTGTCGAGGTCCCTCATTACGATGTGCAGCCAGTGGCCATGCAGAGAATGCACAAATGCGGAAAGCTCCCAGCCGCCGAAGTGTGCGGTCAGGAACAACACGCCCTTACCACGGACGAAGGCTCGTTCATAGTTTTCGAAGCCGTCGTAGACCACCACACGGTTTACGTTTTCTTTGGTATAGCGGGGGAATTGACAAACTTCAGCCAATTGCCTGCCGAGCGAGGTAAATTCTCCGCGCAAGATAGTGGCATGCTCACGACCACTCTTTTCCGGGAAAGCCATGGCCAGATTACGCATGCCTACATGCCGCAAGCGCACATGCAACAGGTAAATCAGCCAAGCCAGGGAAATTGCCGCGGCCCGCGACAATGGCCGGGGAAGAAGACTCAAACTTTTAATGAACGGCCACGCTAGCGCGTACTCGAGTCGCTGACGCATCTTTGGGGAAACTGGTGACGGTAGCAAGGGGAAAACAGGTTGTCAAACCAGAACACTGGGAGGTTTCTGCAGCCTAGGCGGGCACGAGCGTCCTGGCTCGTACCTGCGCGAGATAAATTGTTTATCTGGCATGCACGAAAGGGACGCTGGCGCCCGCGGTATTTCTACTTGGTTGCTGCGTTCTTTGCCCATTTCGCCAACGTGTTCAGGAACGGAAATGCATTGGACGGAGCTGGGATAGTGCCGGTCAGTGAGGTCTTAAACGGCACCATACGGGAGTAAAACTGGCGAGTAGCATCCTTGTCCTGGTTGATGACAGCGCCACTCAACTCCAACCCAGCGAACAGACCACGAGCGCGTGAGTAGCTGAGCACTTGAGCCTTGAGTTTCCAATCGGTGTCGGCCGCGGCATGTCGGCCTACTGGTCCGGCAGCAACGCTGGCATCGGCCCCCAGCTTGAACTGGCTGCTCAACAGATTTTTCATGCCATCGTCATTCATGATCAGCATGACCAAATCGACCGCCTGCGCGCCGATCTGCAGACCGAAACTGCCGCCTTTGATGGTGAAAAATGCGGGAGCGCTCCAGCCTTTCGGAGTGCGGCAGCTGGCCACGCCTCGTCCAAAACGGGCGCCTACGATAAATCCGCCTTTCAGCATGGTGGGGACTACAGCCACGCATTGGGCTGATCCCAATACCTCTTCGGGAATACCTTGATCGGGAGCTGATTCGATCTCGTCCAAGACGGTGCTGGCCGCTTTGATGCGGTCTTCCGCTTTATTTTGGTCTTTATCGTCTTCGTCTTTTGCAAAAGAGGGAATCGCAAGACAAACAAGTACACACAGAATCAGAAGTCTTTTCATTATCTTCCTACGCTTTCGGGAGCTTAAATTTTATTTGTTTGATACCAGGTGGACTAATTCTATCGGATTTCTTCGAAGAAAGCGGATGGGGACGTCGGGGGGAAAAATCGGGGCTAGCCGCGGTGACCCTAAATCTCCGCTTCCAACCCCGTCTCCCAGGTTCTGTGGTAGGTGAAACCAGTATGCTTTTAGACCGCTGAAGCTACAAGATTACCTAGGTCATTGGCCCAAAGTAATGGAGCTTCAATCCAGCTATTTCGCTGTGACCAGCGAGTGAGTAATCGCGTGCACCGAAAGCGCAATCCGGTTCTGCACCCCAACTTTGCGCATCAGCTTGGCTACGTGAGCTTTCACAGTCCGTTCTTCGATGCCGAGCGCAGAGCCAATTTCCTTGTTGGAGCGGCCCGCAACCAGCATTTCGAGAACTTCCTTTTCGCGGTCGGTAAAGGTCACGCGACCCGCCGGGAAGATTCGCCCTGGGGCGGAGCTTACGCGCTCAATGAACATCGAGAGTACGCGGCGCGGAGCCCACACCGAACCCTGGTTAACAACACGAATCGCTTGCACAAACTCGGTCGCTGAAGCGGCTTCATCCACATAACCCTTAGCGCCAGAAGCGATGGCTTTCAGGATGGTTTCCTCGTCCATGCCGGAACCTGTCACAATGATGCGAAGATCAGGACGGCTCGCTTTAAGGCTGGCCATGAGATCGAATAGGTTCTGCCCATTGCGGTTGCCCAGCAAGACTAAGTCGACATTGGGCATGTTCCCGATGTCAGGAAGCGATGCCGCGATGAGCTCGAAATCGGTCTCCGAGTCAAAGAGGGCACGAAACCCCACAAAGCGGAGGGGATCGCTTTCCACGACGGCAAGACGGATCGCCGGTTTCTTTGCGGGTGACGCTTTCATTGAGGTTGCAGCAGCCTTCATTTGGGTTCCCTGTTTGTTGCGAGAATCTGACTTAGAATAGCTACATTTGCGCGCAATGAGAACTACCGTTAGGACATCAAGGATTACGCCAGTAACGTCGAAAGCACTCAGGATGCGCTCTGTAACTCGCTGAAAAGACGGAGGGGTTGGTGAAAATAAATCTCAAACGAGTACGGTGGTCAGCGTTGCTCCTACTTGTGGCCTACTTTGCCTCTGCACAGACGCCCTACCAGCCCAAATTCAAGGGTGATCCGGCACGATCTGACTCGGAAGCGGCGGCGCTCGGTTATATGCGCACCGTGCTGAGAGCTCAGAAGCAATATAAAAAGAAAAATGACAAATTTGCCAGCAGTCTTTCGGACCTGGTGCACACCGGATCGTTTACCAAACGGATGGTGAACCCGGAGCGCGGTGACTATACCGTCGGCTTCAAACCGAATAAGCTTCGCTCAGACAAAGACGGATTCGACCTGACTCTGACCCCGAAGCAAATGGATGCCGAACACCGTTCGTTTTACGCTGGCGAGGATGGTGTAATTCATGGCGACGATCAGGCTCCGGCGAATGAGAAGTCCCCGGTGGTCAAGTGAAACAGTGGGCGGCTGCTGATGCCGTCATATCGTTTACTAATCACTGATCACTAGCCACTGACGACTCACTACTGCCCGCTTTGAACCTCCGCAGCTTTGCCATTGCGGTAAGTGACCGTCACCGGATGGCCGCCATTCGAATAACGCGCGATCTTCACCGACGAATCGTTTCCGCGATCAAGCGTTCCCATCCCTAGAGCAAAATCCACCTGCAGTTCGTTCATGCCGGGCTTGGCTTGGTGCTGATCTATTGCTTGCCAGACGTCCGGCGGCCAATGTTTGTAGAGCTCGTGCGGATCTTCGATAAAAAAATAGTAGTCGGAATAAATGCTGTAGCTGTTACCAGAGAGTGAACCAATGGACAACGCGAACGCCTTGCCTTCCTGTTCGAACACAGCCATGATTTGCTGCGTGTGGGCGGAGTGAGGACCCGCGTCGGCAACCACGTTCTTGATCTGAAGTTTTTGCAAAGGTAGTAACAGTCCCGCCTCGTGTGAAAAATCGGTGCGATGTTGCGCCAAATCGTAGGGATAGTATGTGTGATGGTAGCCTTCCCTGACCCACACCGGCTGCTTGGTCAATTGTTTTGCCGACTTCAGATCAGACGGATAAAGTTTCTTGGGAACCACGTAATCGTCGGGATTTAAGGGCGGGGCTTTCTTTTTTTCCTGTTCGGCTTCTTCCGCTCTCTCCGCATAACGCTGGTAAACGATGTAGGCGGCGCGAATGGCTGTGATCACGATGATTGCCGCCAGTCCAATCTGGATTTTGCGCTTTGTGTCCGAAGTCATAGTTTTTGAACCGTTGCCTTAACCGCTCCAAACACCGAATTCGTTGACAAGCGTAAAATATTACTTTGCACTGATCACCGTGCAAACGCGATCCTAGGAGGAGACATGGCAACTGTTACCGAAGACGAGGTTATGAGCGCCCTAAAACAATGTTACGATCCCGAAATTCCGGTCAACATTGTGGACTTGGGACTTATCTACGGTGTGCGTTTTGACCCGGCCCCCGAAGAAAAGCAGGATGTCACAGTGGAAATGACCCTAACCGCCCAGGGCTGCCCCTCGCACGTACAGATCGGCGAGCAGGTGAAAGCACGTGTAGAACAAATGCCGGGAGTGCGCAATGCTACCGTCAACGTGGTATGGACTCCGCCCTGGACTCCGGAACGCCTGAGCCCCGACGCCCGCAAAACGCTCGGGATTGAATAGTCCCACCCGGCTTAACGACTAAGTAACGACTCGAGCCAATTTTGGGACCCGTTCCCTCCCGCTTCCGCCAAACGGTTTCCGACCTGGGATGCGACCTCAAGAAAGTTATTGCCGCGCTCAATGTAGTCAGGCAGCCTGCGGCGCACCTCTTCAAACTTTTCCGGGTATTCCGAAGCCAGCGTGGCGAGGCCCACGCCTGCCAGAATAATGCCGGCGGTCCACTTTTTCTTCAACAGTAGGACTGTGCCAACTCCTGCGGAACCACCGATTAAAGCCACCTTCCAGTTTTCCATCGCTGCTCTCCTTGTAAGCGGGTCGTACCGCCAGCCGTCCTCGATTTACTTTATACTCCCGAAACTGCTAGGGAGGGGATTGGATGCACAAACAAGGTGACAGAGTTTGGATTGCAATCGTGCTTTTTTCATGGCTGGCGGCGTTCGCCTCTGCCCAGTCGGACCCGCGCGCTCGTGACCTCGGCGTTCCCTTCGATGGCATCCCAGGCCCTTTCAACGCTATCACTGATGTTAAGGGGGTAGAAGTTGGACATACCACGTTGATTTCGGGGAGCGGCCCCTTGAAAGTAGGTATCGGCCCGGTGCGCACTGGCGTGACCGCCATTTTTCCAAGAGGCAAAGATTCCCTGGATTCGGTGTTTGCAGGCTGGTTCACTCTGAATGGAAATGGGGAAATGACAGGCACGACCTGGGTGGAAGATTCCGGATTTCTCGATGGCCCGGTATTGACCACCAACACTCACAGCGTCGGAGTAGTCCGCGACGCCGTGATCGCGTGGCGTGTAAAACACGCCCCACCGGATGAGGAAGGCTATTTTTGGTCTTTGCCGGTGGTCGCTGAAACGTGGGACGGTGAGTTAAATGATGTTAATGGATTTCACGTGAAGCCCGAACACGTGTTCCATGCGTTGGACACGGCCCATGGAGGTCCTGTCGAGGAAGGAAGCGTGGGTGGCGGTACGGGGATGATCTGCAATGAGTTCAAGGGCGGCATTGGGACGTCTTCACGCGTTTTGGGTGCGCAGTACGGTGGTTACACCGTCGGGGTCCTGGTGCAATGCAATTACGGAATGCGCAGCCAATTGCGAGTCGCTGGCGTGCCAGTGGGAAAAGACATTTCTGACCATGCAGTTAGGGATGACGATGTTGGATCCATCATCGTAATCGTAGCCACTGACGCTCCGTTGATTCCGAATCAATTGAAACGCGTGGCTCGCCGGGTGTCGTTGGGCTTGGGACGAGATGGCAGCTTCTCGGGAGATGGCTCGGGGGATATTTTTATTGCGTTTTCAACCGCCAACCCAGGCGCCGCAGGGGTTAAGGGATTGCATCAACTCACCATGCTTCCTAACCAGCGGCTGAATCCTATTTTCCTTGCCACGGTGCAGGCCACGGAGGAGGCGGTGATCAATGCCATGGTCGCAGCAAAGACGATGAAGGGGATTAATGACTACGAAGTCATCGGTCTGCCTCACGATCGTCTGCGCGAAGTGTTAAAGAAATACAACCGACTAGTGAAATAGCCGTGGGTCCGAAATTCTTGCCCGTCCCGTCTTAGTAAATCGAGTAGCCGGGAGCTGGCGTGCGGAGGTCGGGCTTTGATGCCATCAAAAGCAGGGCGCCGATTTTCTTGAACGCGCGCAAGTCATCCAAACTATGGAAGGACTTTGTCTTGTAATCGTCCGGCGTGGGGGTATCGTCCGGAATGCGTCTGGCCTCGACATTCTCGAATGCGTGTTTCTTTAATAAATCAACGTATTCGGCTTCAGAGCGCACATGCACTGGCACTTTCAGCTTATCCACCCACTGCAGCGAGTACGGATTGTCTTTATACAAATTAATCAGAATGAACAGGCGGCCATGCGGCGCCATGGTGCGGAAGAGTTCAGTCAGCGACCGGTCCTGGTCGGGATAGTAATAAAACGACTCCACCGATAACACCTTGTCGAAGAAATTTTCTTCCCAGGGAATCTGCATCGCTGATCCCCAAACGTACAAAATATTGTCGAAATCTTTCGAGACAGCGCGCGCCTGGCGAATCATCTCGTCCGAAACATCCAGACCTACGACTTGTCCGAAGCCCTCGGGTCCTTCGCCCACCAGGCGCGACAACAGCCTTGTAGCCCAGCCAGAGCCACAACCGAGGTCGAGGACGCGTTCGCCGGGACGCAAATCCATCAGACGCAATGTTTTCTCTGTGATGTCGAGATGATGATTCTGCATCTTCTCGCCTTCACCGGCCTCAGCCCAGCGGTTAAACTCGTGTTGCAGCTTTTCGTCGGGAGTTGGGAGTTTGTCAGTCATAATCTTTGAAGGCCCGGCGTCTCGACCTCTGGTCGCGTCGCATCCTAAAGCAAAACCGGACGGCGATACTCTCTCTATGCTACATTTGCCATCCTCATGGCACCAAATGCGCAAACGAAGCCTGACCCGGAGCTACTTTACTGTCCCCGCTGCGCCCAGGAAGTTACCGACCCGCTCACTTGTGGTGACTGCTCGGCGGTCATTTGCCGTCGCTGCGGCACCCCACTGGAATCAGCTGACGAACTCGGAATGGGATAACCACGAATGAGCCTGCCCTCGGTGTCTTCGGCGCCAGCCGTAACCAAAGAAACACAGCCCACCTTGGTCCGGGGACTCTCCCTTCTCGATTCGGTGCTGTTGCTGGCGGGCGGCATCATCGGGTCTTCGATTTTTCTTACCGCCAAAGATATTGCTGGACCGCTGCCTCATCCCTTGTTGTTCTTGTTGGTTTGGGTTCTGGGCGGTGTAATTTCCCTGTGCGCCTGTGTCGCTTTCGCTGAACTGGGTTCGATGTTTCCGGACTCCGGCGGACAATACATTTATTTGCGGGAAGCGTACGGCGATTTGCCCGCATTTCTTTACGGATGGATGCTCTTCAGTGTCGCGAACGGCGGAACCATCGCGGCCTTGTCGGTAGCGTCGGCGGCCTATCTGGGTGGAATTGTTCCGTTCATTTCGCAGGACCATGTGGTCTTCTCCGCTGCCGGCATCGTTCTTACTCGAGCCCACATCGTTGCTCTGATTTCAATCCTCGCGGTGACCTGGATCAATGTGGTCGGCCTGCGATGGGGCACCATCCTGCAGAACCTCGCAACCTGGGCAAAGTTTGGAGCGATGGCAGCATTTGTAATTCTGGGATTCGCTATCGGCAAAGGCGACTGGCACCACTTTACGCCGGCGCCCGGACAAACTCTGTCCATGGGATTGACCGCTGGACAGTTGGTTTCGGCTTTTGGCGTCGCTTTGATTGCTGTCTTCTGGGCATACGACGGCTGGGTTTATATCACCTGGGTAGCGGGCGAAGTAAAGGAGCCGCGGCGCAATGTTCCGCTCGCGATGGTTCTGGGAGTCGTCGTCGTTGGGATCATATATATGGCGATGAATATGACGTACGTCTATGCGCTGCCGTTAAGCGAGGTTGCCAAGCACGAGACCATCGCGCACGCAGCTGCGACGGCGTTGTTTTCCCCTGCAGCCGCGGTATGGCTTTCGGCGCTGATCGCGGTCTCCTGTTTCGGCGCTATGGCGAGCTGCACCATGAGTGGGGCGCGGGTATATTTCGCCATGGCCCGCGACGGAGCCTTTTTCCAGAAGATGGCACAGGTGCATCCCAAGTGGCGCACTCCGGCATTCAGCCTGATCGGACAAGGGATCTGGGGAGCGATTCTGACCGTCAGCGGCCGCTACGATCAGCTCTATACCTACGTAATGTTTGGTATGGTGCTGTCTTATACGATGACTGTGATCGGTCTCTTCATTTTGCGTTGGAAGCGGCCGGACATTCCGCGTCCGTATCGCTGCACCGGATATCCCTGGCTGCCCGCGATTTATATATTGATCGGCGGCGCGTGGACGTTGAATACGATCATCACCCGCCCAATGGAATCACTCGCAGGAACAGTGATTGTGCTGATCGGCGTGCCGGGATATCTCTATTGGAAAAGAATCAGCAGGAACACCCCGATCTAGGAACGTCGGCATGCAATGCTGTTGCCAGTGGCCGCAGTTGGCATCCGTACCTCATCTCTTTACAATCACCTGACCACTGAATCAGCGCCGATTAGACCACGGAGAATTTCATGGCAGACCCTCTACTGATTGCCAAGGGGGATAACCCACTTTATCTGTTGCCCGGCATGTCGAACCGTCATGGTTTGGTCGCCGGGGCCACGGGTACGGGTAAAACGGTAACACTACAGGTGATGGCGGAGAGTTTCAGCCGTATCGGCGTGCCGGTGTTCGCCGCGGATGTTAAGGGTGATCTTTCCGGCGTCAGTCAGCCGGGAAAAGATAATCCCAAACTGCAAGACCGGGTGAAGACGCTGGGTCTTGCGGACTTCAACTTTGCGGCCTGCCCCGTAACTTTCTGGGACGTATTGGGCGAGCAAGGTCATCCCGTGCGCGCCACCATCTCGGAGATGGGCCCGCTGCTTATCAGCCGCATTCTGAATTTGAATGACACCCAGTCGAGCGTGCTGGTCCTCGTCTTCAAGATCGCCGATGATAACGGGCTTCTGCTGCTCGATCTGAAAGATCTGCAAGCCATGCTGCAGCACGTCGGCGATTCAGCAAAGGACTTCCAGACTCAGTACGGGAATATTTCGCCGGCCAGCATCGGAACCATTCAACGCAGCTTGACCGCTCTGCAACAACAGGGCGGGGACAAGTTTTTCGGTGAACCGGCTCTTAATCTTGACGATTTGCTGCAGACCGATTCGAATGGTCACGGTGTAGTGAATATTCTGGCGGCCGACAAACTGATGGCGTCGCCGCAACTCTACGCGACATTCCTACTGTGGATGCTCTCTGAACTATTCGAGCACTTGCCTGAAGTCGGGGACCTGGACAAGCCCAAGCTGGTTTTCTTCTTTGACGAAGCTCATCTTTTGTTCACCGATTTGCCTTCAACTCTTCAGGCCAAAATCGAGCAGGTCATCCGGCTCATCCGATCCAAAGGTGTAGGAGTATTTTTTGTGACGCAGAATCCTTTGGATGTTCCTGCAGTTGTCCTGGGACAACTGGGCAACCGTGTTCAGCATGCTGTTCGTGCCTTTACCCCAAGCGAGCAGAAGGCCGTGCGGGCTGCGGCGCAGACGTTTCGCACGAATCCGAAGCTGAACGTCGAGAGTGTGATTACTGAACTAGCGGTCGGCGAAGGCCTGATTTCCTTTCTCGACGACAAAGGAACTCCAGGGGTAGTCGAACGAGCTTTGGTATGTCCTCCGCACAGCCAGATAGGCCCGGTTACACCGGACCAGCGTCAACAGATCATTCACAGTTCTGTGATCTTTGGGGTTTACGAAAAAACGGTCGACCGTGAATCTGCCTACGAGCGACTGAAGGGCAAGGCGCAGCAGTCGCCTGCGCCGGGAACAAATCAAGCTCAGCCTCCGCCTGACAAGCCATGGTACGAGAACCTGCCGTCGATCAGCCTTCCCGGCAGCTTGGGTGGTGGAGGACGGCGCGGGGACACGGTTGTGGACGCGATGATGAAAAGCGCCGCACGATCCATCGGTAGCTCCGTAGGGCGTCAGATCATCCGCGGCGTGCTCGGTTCGATCCTGGGGGGAAGCAGCCGACGTTAGGCATCTTATAGATGTTCATGTTTCTTACGTTCGTGGGTACCTGACTTTTCGCACACCGAGTGGACGAAACCGGACTATCCTCCGACCCGAAAGCCCTGAACGCGAGACGCCACTGCTCGCCTGATCCCGAAACCCCCAATCAGCCAAAGCGGGTAATGGGCTTCCGCGACCTCGTGCTTTTTTACGCAGTCACCGGTATCAGCCTGCGCTGGATCGCCACCGCTGCTGCTGCCGGTCCCAGTTCGATTGTCATCTGGATCGGCGCTTGGCTGGTTTTTTACATTCCGCTGGCTTTTTCCGTCGTGGAGTTGTCGTCGCGCTATCCCGATGAGGGCGGGCTCTATGTCTGGAGCAAGAGGGCGTTCGGAGATTTTTCCGGATTCATGTCGGCATGGACCTATTGGACCAGTAATCTGCCTTATTTCCCCGCTGTACTTTATTTCGCCGCCAGCAACATCATCTACATGCGACAAAGCGCTTGGGGACGTCTCTCGAACGACGCCACCTTCTACATTATTTTCTCGGTGCTGACTCTGACCCTTGCCACGGCAGTCAACGTGGTGGGGCTAGATGTGGGCAAATGGCTGCACAACGTGGGTGCAATCGCGATGTGGATTCCAGCGGTGATCGTGATCGTGATGGGTGGAATCGCATGGCATCGTTTCGGTTCCGCGAACCCATTCACCTTGCACACCATGATCCCCAGCATTCATTTCAAGGACATTATTTTCTGGTCTTTGCTGGTGTTCGCCTTCGGAGGATCTGAAACCGGATCATTCCTGGGAGGAGAGATCAAGAATCCGCGACGCACCATTCCATGGGCAGTGTTCGTTGCGGGAATAACGGTGGCGTTCTGTTACATCATCGGAACTGTGGGCGTGCTGGTCGCGCTGCCGTCAACCGAGGTAAGCAACCTGCAAGGCCTGGTGCAAGCCATTGCCAAGACCGTCAACCGGATCGGATATTTCTGGACACTTCCGTTGGCCGCGTTCCTGATTGCACTGAGCAACGTCGGTGCGGCCGCGGCTTACCTGGCTGCGGTAGCGCGGTTGCCATTTGTTGCCGGCATCGACCATTTTCTGCCTCCAGCGTTCGGCAGACTGCACCCCCGCTGGAAAACGCCGTGGGTCTCGCTGCTCACGCAATATTTTGTCGGGATACTGTTCATCTTTCTCGGACAGGCTGGCACCAATGTAAAGGGCGCCTACGACGTGTTGGCCAGCATGACAGTCATCGTTTATTTCATCCCCTACCTATATGTTTTTGCCGCTTTGATCAAACTGCAGTGCGAGCCCGCATCGCCCGACGTGATCCGAGTTCCAGGGGGGAGGCCGGTCGCCATCTTTATCTCCGTGATCGGATTGCTCACCACCACCGCCACGATCCTGCTGTCTGTCATGCCTCCCCCGGATGACCCGAACAAGCCGCTGGCGGTGCTAAAAATCGTAGGAGGCACAGCGGCCCTCTTGGCTGCTGGCGGCTGGATTTACTGGGTGGAAAAGCGCCGGGTGTCACGGTCCGCATAGTGTTCTCGGTTTTCGATATCTTTTCCAGAATCTTTTCGTCTATCAGGGCTGTGTTTGGGATTGGCTCTTCGACAGTGAATCCGTCATCCGATCGAGAGGCCTGATGCTATCTTTCCGGCGCAATGCTCTTGGCAATGCTTCTCTCACCCTTTTCCTCTGTCAAGCGCACGCGAAGACGTCGATCAAATCCGCAAATGGACGAATAAGCCTGTCAGCTTTCTCGTGAATACCCACTGGCACTTCGATCACACCCTGGGAAATGGAACCTATGCCACTGCGTTTCCTGCCATTCAGATCATCGCTCACAAGGCGACCTGGAAAACGATCGCGGACTTCAATCAGTGAGCGGTCGTCAGATATCCCAAACGCGCTGACCGCTTCAAGAAGATCCTGGAGACCGAAAAGAACGCGGATGGCAAACCGTTGAGCGATAACGAGCGCAAAGACTATGAGCATGCTTTGGCTGGACTGGCCCCTGTGGTGGCCGAATTTAACGGAATAATGCAGGTGAACCCAAACGTCATTTTCGATCATGAGCTCGACATTGACCTGGGCAACCGCCCAGTCGAGATCAAATTTCTCGGACGCGGAAATACTGCGGGAGACACGGTCATCTATCTACCCAACGAAAAGATTCTGATGACTGGCGACCTGGTGGATCACCCTGTGCCATATCTCTTTGGCGGTTTCCCCGTGGATTTTGTAAACACACTGGATGTACTGAAAGAGATCGATGCGCAGACCCTCGTGCCCGGTCACGGCGATGTGCTGCACGACAAGCTCTACGTTGAACAGATCATCGATTTTCTCAGCTCCGTGAATCAGGAAGTGGAGAAGGAAATCAATGACGGCCTATCACTGGAAGAAGTTCAGCAGGCACTCCCAAAAACGTATGCGGTGAAAACGTGGCGGGAGAAGTTTGTTGGCCACGACCTGGAGGACAGCGACTTCTTCGACACCAGCTTTGCCGGATTGATAAAAGCTTCCTACAAGCAGATCAAGGCACGTTGAACCAGGCAGCAGATCATCACTCTGCCTTCATAGATACATCAACTAAACAGGCGTCGACGTTTTTCTTTCCGGATTAAAGAACGGCATCTTAACGATTTTCGCACTTACTTGTTGGCGCATGGCTTCAATCGTAATTTCCATTTGCAGCTTGGTGCCGATCTGTGAATGCGCGGAGTCCACGCTTGCCAGGGCGATCATCTTTTTCAGCACCGGCGACCAGGTAGTGGTTGTCGCCTTGCCGACTTGCTTGTCCTCTACATAAAGAGGAACCGCAACCCGCGATGCCTGGCTAGGAGCCGCCGGTGTAAGACCGAATACTTCATAGCGCGCTTCGACCTCGGGCCAGTCGATTTCTAGGCCAACAAATTGTCGCGGGACGCCGTTCTTTTGATCTCGGGTCAGAGCTGCCTTGCCGATGAAATTTTGCTTCTCGAGATGAACCATCTTGCCGAAGCCCAGTTCGTAGGGTGAATATTTTTGCGAGGCAATGAGCGCCTTCTTGCTGCTGGTGTAATCCACTTCGATGAGAAGTAATCCGGCTTCGACTCGCGACACGTCGAGCGCCAGCATTCCCGCGGCGTGGATATCAAACTGTTTGCCCTTTTCCATGACCGCGTCCCAAACTTTCACCGCGTCCTTCCAAGGAACCCATATTTCGTAACCCAGGTCGCCGGTGTAACCGGTGCGCGAGATGTCGACGAAGACGTTGCCGATCTTGCCGCGAGTCATCCGAAAATATTTGAGGTTAGCGATGTCAGCTTCAGCAACTGCTTTCAGCAGCTTGCCCGAGGTTGGTCCCTGCAACGCAAGCGCTGCGATTGCTTCGGAAATATCCTCGACTTGTACGTCCATATTCAAGCCGTTCTGCCGGAACCAGCGCAAGCTCGGATCGGCAGCAGTCCATCGATATTTGTTTTCTTCCAGACGAGTAATGGTGCCGTCGTCGATCACTTTGCCTTGCTCGTCGCACCAACAGCAATAAATCACTTGCCCAACTCTCACCTTGGTGATGTCGCGCGTGATGACGCGGTTCACCAGCCTGGTGGCGTCCTTGCCGGTGATCAGATACTTATAGAGTGGGGAGATGTCGATCAATGCGGCAGCATTGCGGATGGCATTGTACTCGTGCTCGTGGTGCACTTCGTACACGCTGACGGCGTAATAGCCTGACCATTCGCGATAGTTCAGGCTATGGCAGAGTGGAAAAGTTCTCTCGTGAAATGCGGTTCCGACTGGCAAGATGATTCCCTCGATGCTCTTCGTTCGCGAAGAAAAACGTCGCAGGTGGATTATAAGCAGCGCCGGTGTGGTGACGCCAGTACTCTGATGACTGCCGGTCACGACGAATCAGATTTTGTTTTCTCAGCCAACTGCGAAGAGGCGCACGCCCACATCTTTGCAGACAAGATGCAAACTTCCCGGTAGAATGACGCATCGAGTAGGATCCTTCAACTATGACATCACCCTGGAGCGTCATTCTTACCTGGACTGTCCTTCCCAGCGGGCTGTAGTCCGAATTATCGTTCTCTTCCCGGCATTTGAGATTTAACTGTTAGAATTCTGAAAAATTGGACTACCGACTCGGTCTATCTCTACAGACCGAGGTTTGAAAGCTGGCATGCCGTCCAACTCAAAATACGACGCAATCATCATTGGCGGGGGGCATAACGGCCTCACCACTGCCGCTTATCTGGCTCGCGCGGGCAAAAAAGTTCTGGTGCTTGAGCGCCGGCACGTGCTCGGCGGCGCTGCCGTTACGGAGGAAGTATTCCCCGGATTCAAATTCTCGGTGTGCTCTTACGTGGTTTCGCTCTTGCGACCTGAGATCATTCGTGACCTTGATCTGCCGCGCCATGGCCTCGAAATCCTGCCTCTCGATGGCACCTTCACTCCCATGCCCAACGGCGATTATTTGTGGCGGGTAAACGATCACGGAAAAACCCATCGCGAGATCGCTCGCCACTCAAAACTCGACGCTGAAGCTTACGACGAATTCGGCAAGGCGATGCAAGCCATGTGCCGGTTTGTGAAGCCAATTCTTAGCATGGTACCCCCCGATCCAGCCACTCTCAATCCGAAAGAATTGATGAAGTTGCTGTTCATCGGCCGCCGTTTTCAAGGCATGACCAGCGAAGACAAGTACAACCAGGTGCAGTTGATGACCATGAGCGCCATCGACTTCCTGGATCAGTGGTTTGAAACCGATGTGCTCAAGGCTACGATGTCAGCTTCCGGCATCATCGGAACATTTCTCGGCGTGCGTTCGCCGGGAACGGCCTACGTTTTGCTGCATCACTACATGGGCGAGATCGATGGTGCGTTTCGGTCATGGGGATTTGCCCGCGGAGGCACCGGAGCGATCTCCAATGCGATTGCCGACGCCGCCCGCGAAGCTGGGGCTGAAATTCGTACCAAAGCGCCAATCGCGAAGATCATTGTGAAAAATGGCAAAGCAAGAGGAGTTGTCCTCGCCGACGGTGACGAAATCTACGCCGACATCATCTCTTCAAGCGTCGATCCGCGGTTGACCTTTACAAAATTTCTGGACGAAGGCACCTTGCCCGGCGAATTTCTGGAGGACGTGAACCGATACAAGTACCGCGGCTCGTCCGGCAAGGTAAATTTGGCACTCGATGCGCTGCCTAACTTCAAGGCGATACCGGGTCCGGGCGCGCATCTGCGGGGTGCGATTTCGATTTCTCCCAGCGTCGAATACATGGAAAGAGCCTATGACGACGCGAAATACGGCAACTTCTCGCGCCGGCCATACATCGACATGGTTATTCCAACACTGACCGATCCTTCGATTGCGCCACCGGGAAAACACATCATGTCGTGCTTCGTGCAGTATGCGCCGTACAAGCTGCGACCCGGCTTGAACTGGGACGATCAGAAAGAAGCTTTCGGCGACAACGTGATCAACACGATCGCCGAGTACGCGCCCAATATTAAAGACATCATTTTGTATCGCCAGGTCGTCACTCCTCTCGATCTGGAGCGTGAATTCGGGCTAAGCGAAGGCAATATATTCCAGGGTGAATTGTCGTTAGAGCAGCTTTTCTTCCTCCGACCGGTACCGGGCTGGGCTCAGTTCCGAACTCCGATCAAGAATCTCTACATGTGTGGGTCGGCAACGCATCCAGGCGGCGGCATCATGGGAGGACCGGGACGCCTGGCAGCGCTCGAAATCCTCAAAGACGTCAAGGGAGCGGCCTAACCCATGTCCGAAAAATCTACTCCGGCCGTGAATCGCGACGTGGTCATCATCGGCGGCGGACATAACGGACTGGTTACCGCCTTCTATCTCGCCAAAGCCGGTTACAAACCACTATTACTCGAGCGTCGAGCGCAAGCCGGCGGCGCCGCTATTACTGAAGAATTCCATCCTGGCTTCCGTTGCTCCACGCTTTCACACTCGGCTGGACCACTGCGTACCGACATTGTTCGAGACATGCACCTGGAAAAGCATGGGCTGAAAATGATCGCGCCCGAGATTGGCGTAACTGCTCTCTCACCGGAAGGCCGATCCCTTATTTTTTACAATGATGCGGAAAAGTCTGCGCAAGAGATTAGTAAGTTCTCACAGAAAGACGCAGCAAGGTACCCGCAGTTCCAGGCCTCGCTGGCACAGATGGGCAAAGTGATTGGTAAGGCTCTGGCACTGGCGCCTCCGAATATCGACAACCCAAGTTCGGGTGATCTGTGGGGAATGCTCAATACTGGTCGCGCGCTGCGCAAACTTGGACGCAGAGACATGTACCGCCTGCTCCGCTGGGGACCGATGGCAGTGGCCGATCTGGTGGCGGAGTATTTTGAGACCGACCTTGTCCGGGCCACCATCGCGGCTCGCGGCATCTTTGGGACGTTCCTGGGACCGTGGTCGGCTGGCAGCAGCCTGGTACTTCTGATTCGCGCTGCCGCAGACGAGCACCCGGCGGGCACCTCGTGCTTCGCTGTCGGGGGCATGGGCGCAGTCACCCAGGCCATGGTTTCCGCTGCACAACAAGCTGGCGCTGAAATTCGAAGCGGCGTGGAAGTCATTGAGATTCGTGTGAAAGACGGAGTTGCGACTGGCATCGTCCTTTCGACTGGGGAAGAGATTAGCGCTGGCACCGTTGTATCGAACGCCGATCCCAAGCGCACTCTGCTTAAACTGGTCGACCCGGAACATCTCTCACCAGATTTCGTAATGAAGTTACAGCACTACCGTATGCCGGGCACGGTGGCGAAGGTAAATCTTGCGCTTTCGGGATTGCCAAAATTCACCGCGCTACAAGGTGACGGACATGACCGCGCCCTGAGCGGCCGCATTCATATTGGTCCGGAGATTGATTATCTTGAGCGGGCCTTTGATGAATCAAAATATGGCAATTTCTCAAAGCAACCTTACCTGGAAGTCGCAATTCCGTCGCTTACGGATTCCTCGCTCGCGCCAGATGGCAAGCACGTAATGTCGATCTACATGCAGTACGCGCCTTTCAAATTGAAAGACAGTGATTGGGACCGGCAACGCGTCTCATTAGGCGACACCGTAGTCAAAACCTTGTCTCAATACGCGCCCGATCTGCCGGAGCATATTCTTAGCCATCAAATCATCACACCGCAGGATCTGGAAGAGACCTACGGCCTCACCGGCGGTCACATCTTTCATGGAGAACTGGCGCTCGATCAATTCTTTACCATGCGGCCACTGCTGGATTGGGCACGATATCACACGCCCATCAAGAATCTTTTTTTATGCGGCTCGGGAACCCATCCTGGAGCAGGACTTACCGGGGGTTCCGGGGCCAACGCGGCGCGCGAAATTCTAAAGGTTCTGAAGAAGCAATAAGTGTTTCCAAAGATCGGTGTTTCGAGAGCCAGCTTGTAGGTTTAGATTTCCAGGAAGAATCGAATCGAGTGGGACGGCCTGCGCAGATCATCGGCATTCGACCATGACCATCAAAACACCCAAATAGTGACTTTGGTATCACTCCCTCGGTAAAACGATTGTGCTGGAGACCTCGATTAAGATTTACTTGGTCAGACCTTTGTTCATAACATTCCGCGGGTTCGAGCGGCGGGAGTGACGACCTAAGTGTCGGAAGATCCGAAGTGGGAGTTAGCTATTCTGGCGACGGTGCAGGGCTTCTACGAGAAGCTCTTGCAAGAGTGCGTCGGTGGCGAGGTCCCAGTGCCCGCCGGGCTGGAAGGAATTTCTCTCCAGCAAGGCGAGGGCGACGTACACGCGACATTGGACAAAATGCGTCGCTGGCTTCGACTGCTCGATCAGGCCATTACTCCGGCTATGTTGCGGCGCGCATTTACCCCGGACACCGATCCGGAAATCGCTGAAGCTGTACTGCGCTACTTCACCCGCTTGAAAGATACCGGCGATGTAAATCGGGATAAAACCGACCTTGTAGCAACTTTTCTTTACCGGCACCCACGGGTACCAGGACAGTGGGAACGCCGAGGTTTCGGGCTCGACGGCTCGCTTCCTCTCTCACCTTTCGAAATTGCGCTGATTGAAATTCTCGCCGAAGCCGACGTTCCTTCATTATCCGAGGAACATGTACAAATGTTGCGGCGCTTTGACCCGTTACGGCAGGAAGCCCAAGGTTACAGGGATCTCAACACCCTTCTTGAATCTGAAATCATCACTCGAGTACGCGAGCTTAAGCAGTCGTTAGAATTGTCGTTTTATCATCCCGGCGTTCTAGCCACGATCGCACCTTACAACGCCACATTCGGAATACAGTTCGACAAATTGTTCCATTCAGCGACCAGCGAGATAAAAGAATTTGCCTCTGCATTGCACGAGCAGGGCGGCAGTATTCTGGGTAACGTCGAAGGGGTGGACGTTACAGTGGAGCACGTCGCCAGCCTGGAAGAAGACGTCCTGCTGAAAATCGATTACAGCGAGGCGCTGGAAAAGTTTCGCCGTGTGTCTAAACTTAAGAAGGCGCTGGAGCGGCGACCGCCTATTCGCCGGTTTTCATTTCCAATACCAGTTCCAGCTAAACCTGAGGTTGTGC
The DNA here is from genome assembly GCA_963786325.1 of Terriglobia bacterium. Classification (GTDB taxonomy): domain Bacteria; phylum Acidobacteriota; class Terriglobia; order Terriglobales; family Acidobacteriaceae; genus JAIQFF01. The sequence continues at coordinate 306,242 of CAWAYW010000025.1, read as the reverse complement.
AGACACCGCGTCCAGCCTTCAATCTTCAGGTCATGCGCTCAAAAATTACGCCGCAGCAGATTGAAATCGAAGAGGCTAAATTGCGCCAGGTCGAGGAGTCGATTCGAGTATTCGTACGCGTGGCCGATCCTAAGTTCCGCCAGGTAGTCCCGATGCGTTTTTTTAACCTGACCCTCACTCCGGCTGAAGCCGATGCCGCCAGCGCAGATTATCTGGATGAGAAAAGTCCACGAGGCAGCGTGGCACGGACGTTGCTGCGAATTGTGGCGGTTGTCGCTCGTCTCAGCACGGAGTTGGAAGAACTCAGGCGTGCAGGAAATTCACCTTCGCTGTGGAAGCTCCATGCAGATTCAATTGTGACGCTCCTGGAGATTGTCCACTCCGTATCCGGAAAAGCGGAAATCGCCATTGACCAGGCTGGCAAGCAGGACAACCGGCCCGGCGGAGATGCCATAAGGGTTTCCCTCCAGAGACTTCGCCACCGTTCGGAAGCCAGTTCGGCAGCTCTGACGGAAACCGAAGTGCACACTGCCAGGGTCTGAATATCCTTAGGTCCCAACTTTTTCGAGTTTCCGCATATCGCCGCGGATAGCTGTTTTCGCATCTTAGCGAGGTTTCTGATCTACTGTTGTGCGGCTTGGACATATGCGACTGTTGGAAAGCCATCTCGGGCGTGCGCTCACACTCGTACTGTTTATCGCCAGCTTTACCAGTCCAGGCGCGAGTTATTCAGTCCTGACCCATGAGCAAGTTGTCGACCTTATGTGGAAGGACCAGATTCAGCCGCTGCTTTTGAAGCGATTCCCAGGCACGGCAGATGACGATCTTCTCAAGGCTCATGCCTACGCCTACGGCGGATCGCTGATACAGGACATGGGTTATTACCCATTCGGCAGCCAATTTTTCAGTGATCTGGTTCACTATGTACGCAGTGGAGACTTCGTGGAAGCTCTTCTTCGCGACTCCGCCGACGTGAATGAGTATGCTTTCGCTCTCGGAGCCCTTTCCCATTACGCTGCCGACAACAGCGGTCACCCCACCATCAATCAGGTAGTGGCGATTGAGTTTCCCAAGCTGAAGAAAAAATACGGCAACGTCGTAACTTACGCCGATGATCCTAAGGCTCACATCCGAACTGAGTTCGGTTTCGACATGGTGCAGGTAGCAAAGAACCGTTACACGTCTGATCGCTATCACGACATGATCGGCTTTGAAGTCTCCAAGCCGCTTCTGCAGCGGGCCTTTGAAGAGACCTATGGACTAAAGCTGGAAGACATTTATAGCAGCCTGGATCTTGCGATCGGCAGCTACCGGCGGAGTGTGAGCAAGATGATTCCAGAAATGACTCGTGTCGCACTGCTATCGCGCAAAGACGTGATCGTGAAGGACACTCCGAATTTTGACAAAAAGAAATTTCTTTATTACCTATCACGCAGCAATTACGAACACCAATGGGGAACCGTGTATCGCAAGCCAGGATTGGGTTCCAGGATCCTTGCCTTTTTTCTCAAGTTGATGCCGAAGGTCGGTCCGTTCAAGGCGGTGAATTTCAAAATTCCCACCAAACAGACCGAGGACATGTACATCAAGAGTGTGGACGCCACAGTGGAAGACTATAGTGGGCTGTTACGCGCAACCAAAACCGGTACCCTGGATTTACCCAACCGCGATTTCGACACAGGCCGCGAAACCCGCCCTGGAGAATATTCCCTCACCGATACGACGTACGCACAGTTGGTCGACAAGCTCGCTACCAAGACTAGCGATCCTATAAATCCGGCTCTGCGCGAAAATCTATTGCATTTCTATTCCGACCCGAACGCCCACGATGCTATACGGAAGAACGTAAAGGACTGGCAAAAACTGCAGCAAGAGTTAGCCCAACTGAAGTTGCAGCCGGGCGCTCAAGACCCCGAAAAACCGCACGTCCAGCCTCAGTAATCACTCCCTCAGAATTCCACCTGAGAATTCCACCTTGCCATATCTACGTTCGTTGATGCACCTTATATGTTCGCCGATTCGCGAGGCGGCGCACATGAGCCCTGCCGACGACAAGTTTTATCGGGTGAGGATTACCGAACGGCGGGATTTTGCCGCCGACCTGTGGATGATCCGGGTGCAGGCAAACGGTGAATTTATATACGCGCCCGGGCAATATGCCACCCTGGGGGTGGAGCGCCCGGAAAAGCGTTTCGAGCGACCTTACTCCATCGTCTCGTCTCCGCACGAGGACAGAATCGAATTCTTTTTTGAACTGGTCCCGCACGGCGATCTGACGCCACTTATCTACAAACTGCAAGTCGGCGACGAGATGCTCATGCGCAAAGTTCCCAAGGGACGTTTTACTCTCGACACCAAAAGCGGCCCGACGAATCACCTGCTGGTTTCTACAGTCACCGGAGTTGCGCCTTTCGTCAGTTACGTTCGCACACTTTACAAGGACTGGAAACAAGGCAAGTTTACTGGCGAGCACAAACTATTTTTGCTCAATGGCGCCAGCCGTTCGTGGGAGTTCGGATACTTAGATGAATTACGGCAATTCGCCGCGGAAGTGCCATGGCTGGTCTATGTTCCCACCGTGAGCCGACCATGGGACGATGCCCACTGGACCGGCGAAATCGGCCGAGTGGACGATCTTATCCGCAAATACGCCGATATGTGGGGGCTCACCGGCAAGAACTCGGTTGGATATTTGTGCGGACATCCAGAGATGATCGAACGGGGCAAAGGAATGCTGCAGCGTATCGGCTTCACCAAAGAGACGCTGAAAGAGGAAATCTACTGGATTCCCGGGAAGGCAGCATGAACCGCTTAATGATCTAGCTCTCGGCGGGCGCGAAGAAAACAAGCACAACCAACTCTTCCGCAATATCGTAAAACCGGTGCGAAACTTCCGCGGCGACGAAGATAACGTCGCCTGCGCTGACTGCCTGGTCGCTGGTTCCGATCTTCATTCGAGCTCGGCCGCGGAGAACGTAATACATTTCATCCTCCGCATGAGGTTTCTGTTCATCGACACTGCTTGCTGCCAGCCTATACACTCCGGCACTCATGGCCGGGATCCGCAAAAACTCCAGATACGATTTCCCTGCCTGCTGGCGCTGTTGTTCGAGCTCGTTGATTCGAAAAAGATCTCCTGATTTTTTCATCATTCGATGTTTCCACAGCTAATCAATTCTGTCATCTCGTACCAGCTTCTCTCGGAATTCTTTGAGCCCCGCGGCCTTTGCAGGCGAAGATTTTCTGTGCCCCCCGCAATCAAGGGTCTTTGGCAGCGAAGAACGCAAACAAATGAGCGGTTCCGACAATTTGCAAGTTTCTCAGATGCACCTTCCTCTGTCATAATCTTTCTCCCATGGATCTAAAACACCGTAGTCACGGCATCACCGACGGACGGGACCAAGCCCCGGCCCGTGCCATGTTCAAGGCAATCGGATTTACCGACAGTGATCTCGCAAAACCCATCATTGGCGTGGCCAACACCTGGATTGAAACCATGCCCTGCAACTTTCACCTGCGCCGCCTCTCCGCGAAGATAAAGGACGGCATTCGCGCGGCAGGGGGCACTCCCATGGAATTCAACACCATCGCCATCAGCGACGGCGAAACCATGGGCACGGAGGGCATGCGCGCTTCACTAGTCAGTCGCGAACTCATTGCCGATTCTATCGAACTGGTGTGTCGCGGCCAGATGTTTGACGCGGTGGTCTGCGTCGTCGGTTGCGATAAGACGATTCCAGCTGGCGCGATGGCGTTGGCGCGATTAGATATTCCTGGTTTGGTCCTTTACGGTGGCACCATCGCGCCCGGAAACTTTCGCGGAAAGGACGTGACCATCCAGGATGTATTTGAAGCCGTGGGAGCCAACGCCGCTGGAAAGATGACCGACGCCGAATTGCATGAGTTGGAAGATGTCGCCTGCCCCGCGGCCGGCGCATGCGGCGGCCAATACACCGCCAATACCATGTCCACCGTGATGGAAATGATCGGACTTTCTCCGATGGGGTTCAACAGCGTTCCCGCAATGGATCCAAAGAAAGATCAGATCGCGTTCGACTGTGGCGAGTTGGTGTTAAATCTTTTGCGAAAAGGTGTCAAGCCAAGGGATATTCTGACCCGGCCCGCATTTGAGAATGCAATTGCGAGCGTGGCGGCTACGGGCGGCTCCACCAATGCGGTTCTTCATCTACTGGCCATTGCACGTGAGGCCGGAGTCCCATTGCAGATTGACGACTTCCAGAAGGTCAGCGAGCGCACTCCCTTGCTGGCAGACCTGAAACCCTCCGGGCGATTCGTCGCTACTGATATGCATCGCGCCGGCGGCGTTCGTCTATTGTTAAGCCGTCTGCTGCAAGGTAGGCATATCAACGAATCAGCCGTTACTGTCACTGGCCTCACGATGGCTGCCGAAGGGAAAAATGCGGTTGAAGCCCCGGGACAAGAGGTAATTGTGCCCCTGGACAAACCCTTGAAGAAGACGGGCGGCCTGGTAATTTTGCGCGGCAATCTCGCCCCCGAGGGGTGCGTTGCCAAGATCAGTGGACACGAACGCCTAAGTCATCGAGGTCCGGCACGAGTTTTCGAATCCGAAGAAGACGCCATGACAGCCGTGACTGAAAAGCGAATCAATGCTGGAGACGTTGTCGTCATTCGCTACGAAGGACCGAAGGGCGGTCCTGGAATGCGGGAAATGTTAAGCGTCACTGCAGCCATCGTCGGGGAAGGTCTTGGCGGATCCGTCGCCCTGCTAACGGACGGCCGCTTCAGTGGTGCCACTCGCGGATTGATGATGGGACACGTTTCACCGGAAGCCGCATTAGGCGGCCCCATCGCCGCAGTACACGAAGGCGACACCATCCACATCGATATCAATCAACGAGTGCTGGAAGTTGAAGTCAGCGACACAGCTCTGCGCCAGCGCATGTCGCAATGGAAACCGCCTGCCCCCAAATATCCCAGCGGCGTGTTTGGAAAATACGCTTCGTTGGTGTCTTCTGCGTCGGAAGGAGCGATTACGCGCCCGCGTTAGCTTTCGGCCCCGCTGCCGCGAGATTGGCTGGCCATCGGCACCGGATTTACGGTCAGTGTGGTTGGAGCTATTCGCCCAGATGTACAAGTCGGACTGACACGCGGCGGTTAGAAGCACGACCAGCCGCGCTGGAATTTGGCTGGACGGGAGACGCAGATCCCGAACCGATCGCAGTCAGTCGCGTGCTGGAAACGTTGAATTCGTTAACCAGCGCGTTGCGAACCGCGATGGCACGGCGACTGGAGAGGTCCAGATTGTAAGCCTCGGGGCCGGAGTCGTCCGTGTGTCCCTCCAGGATCGCGCTGGCTTCAGGATCCTTCTCCAGCCCTGCGGCAATTTGCTGCAAGGTTGAGCGGTATTGTCCAGCGATATCGTCACTATCTTGTGCGAAGAAAACCGTCCGCCCGTCTTGCATGTCCTTCCCGTCTATAGCCGTGGCTGACCGGTCCTCAGGGAACTTTCGCACCGTCACGTCGTCAAAGCGATCCTGACCAGAGGAATGTGCGCGCACATCTGAAGCGCCACGAACCGGTGCACCCATTGGCGAGGCAGGCGATCCTTTCGGCACGACAAAACCTGACGAAGCATCGCTTGTATCAGCAGCGGATTGACTCTGCTCGGTGCCATTGGCGCGCGCCATGTTCTGCCACGGTGATTTCTCAATAACTACAAAGGTCAATATGCCTGTGATCGCGATTAACGCGAGAGCCTTCGACCAGAATCGCCCACTTTCAACAGGTTTGCTCAGTTTGGGATGGTAGCTTCGTGTTATAGATTCTGGAACGGCAACCGGTGTTGGCGGCACCATTTCAGGCCCCGGTGTGCTTCCATTCTTAGACGCGTTCTGGACGAGCGAAGTCTCCGGTTTGCGTGTCTTCCCGTTCCCCGAAGTAATGCCCGAAGATGTGGAGTCTGTCTTTGCTGGGGCGCTCGTGGCCGACTTTGTGACCGCCTCAGCCTTTACGGGTGTTTTGGCCGGGGCGGTCACGATTGTGCCTAACGCGGCGGCATTATCTGACTCGCTCGCCGGTTGGGCTTCGGCCGAAGGCGCTGGTATCGCCGCCAACAAGGCCTTCTGCTGTTCGAGAGTCTGACTGATGCGAACAATAGCTTCGATCAGTTCCCTCGGTATGTTTTCGCCAGAGCCATTTGTGCTTCCATTGCCCGATGGGGCAAGCACAGCGGCTGTTTCGGCCTGCCGCAACCGGCTTTGCTGGGACACATCTGAGCCTTCTGCCTTCACAGGCTGGTCTGGAACGAAATTTCGCCCCCTGCCGGACTGAAGAGTTTCCGCGTCGTGGCCGTTTCTGCTGTGGGCCGCAGATTCCGCGGCCGACGGATCCATGCGATACATGTCAGCAAATACGCTGGGCATATCCAAATCTCGCGCAGCTTCCGCGAGAATCGCTTCGTCGATCGACTTCGTATTTCCTGCGAAACCCAGAAGCATGGCGTTGAAGCACAAGGTGTTGATGTTTCGGGGAACCCCTTTGCCTGTTTCCCAGATATTCTTCACCGCGTCCAGGGTGAAAAGATCAGGTCCCCTGTATCCCGCGGTCCTTAGCCGGTGATTGATGTAAGCTCGGGTCTCATTCAAGTTGAGCGGGCTCAGCCGACCGATGCTCGCAATCCGCTGCCGCAATTGTTCCTGCTCGGGTGCCGCGAGTTTTTTCGCCAGTTGGGGCTGGCCAGCTAGAACTATTTGCATCAGCTTGGCCTGAGCGGTTTCGAAGTTCGAAAGCTGCCGCAAGGTTTCCAGCACGGCGAAATCAAGGTTCTGCGCCTCGTCCACCACCACGATGACCCGCTTGCGCTCTTGTGCCGCTCGGCCCAGCAGCTGGTTAATCTGCTCCGACAATTTCCGCACCGACTTGTCTTCAGATCCAGCTCCTAATTCGGAAAGGAGCGATTGTAAAAGCTCGTGCGGTTCGAGTTGGGGCTGAAACAAAAATGCTGTGTAGGCATTGGCTCGAAATCCTTCCAGAAAATCGAAAAGTAACGTGGTCTTGCCCATACCTGGCTGCGCGACCAGCGCCTGGAAGCCAAATTCACAATCAATGCCATTAATAAGCGAGGCCAAGGCTTCCCTGTGCGTCTCACTGTGGAAAAGAAAGCGCGGATCGGGCGTTCCTGCGAACGGATTCTCGCGCAGACCAAAGTGGACAAACAGTCGACTTTGCAACGAATTTTCGGAGGAGCGAAGCACATTGCACCTGTCCGGACATTGCACTGCACATCGAGCACCATTCCTCAGAAAGCCAGTAGCATCGCGGATTTCAGAGGATACGAACAAACCCGTCCTGCGCTCTGGCGCAAAAGTGAAAGGCTTTGCAGCAAAAAGACACTGCATCACGCCTGTTCTGGAGCGTCGGTGAAAACTCTGAACGCGACGATAAATCAGTCACATTACTAAAGTAATGTGGTAATCAAGCGCTCAATATTCGGTCGAATGTCTAGAGTCAGCGATCGGTCTGCGTTGCACGTTCTTTGACTTGCTGCTCTGCGTCTGCGTAAGATTCGCAACTGATCGGCGCACTGCAGGCGAACTACGCGATGTGGCGCAATCTTCGTGAAGAGAGGTTTCGATTTATGAAGCGACGGACTTTCCTCCGGTCCCTGGCGGGCGCTGCTATCGCAGGTGTTGCAGGCGCTGTACCCGCCTTCGCTGCTCTTACAAAAATGAAGATCACGCGGGTTCGGGCGTATCTCCCGCCAAACCCGAATCCGTTATTCAATCAAAGCGACGTGGTAGTCACCATTGAAACCGACGCTGGCGTCACGGGCATTGGCGAGGGCGGATCCAAAGAAATGCTGGCGCAGTCAGCCGGCAGATTGATCGGGCGCGACCCGCAGCACATCGAACAATTGTGGCAGGACATGAATCGGGCTTTCTTCTATCCGGCGGGCCGGGAGAAGACCGACGCTATCGGAGCTCTCGACCTTGCGCTATGGGACATCAAGGGAAAAGTACAGGGTTTGCCGGTGCATCAGTTGCTGGGGGGAATGGTTCGCAACTATTGCGAATGCTACAACACCGCTGGGATCATTCCAGGCATCACCGATGGCATGAGCATTAAGGAGCGCGCCCACGCCACCATCGAGGCCGGTTATCGTGCGTTCCGCTTCGGCGCCATGGATCTTCCGCCTAATTCCACTTTCAACGCACGCGAGCGCATCACTCATCTCCGCGACGAATGCACGCAAGCGCGGGACGGGGTCGGCAGGGACGGCGATTGGGTCATCGATTTCCACCAGCGATTCGACCTGCCTGACGCCATCCGCGGCTGCAACGAAATTGAGGATCTCGCTCCTTTTTTTGTCGAAGATGCCGTGCGAACGGAAGCATTTCTTCAGGATTTGCCGATCCTGCGCAAAAAGGTAAATGTCCCGTTAGCGGCGGGTGAGGAGTGGGGCAACCGCTGGGACTTCAACAAACTGGTGGAGGATCATGATATCGATTTCGTTCGCGCCACGCTGCCAAATGTTGGCGGCATAACCGAGATGATGAAGATTGCGGCCATTTGCGAAACTCATTTCGTCGGCATCGCTCCCCACTTTACCGGTCCCATCGCAACCGCCGCCCTGGTCAACAGTTTGGGCACGTTCTCGCAACCGGTCCTGATGGAATACAACTATCAGGGACGCACCTTGCCTCACGTACCGGTGTGCCTTGATTTCAAAAATGGAAAGCTGTATCCGAACGATCGGCCGGGCTTGGGTGTGGAACTCGACTTGAAACACCTAACCCAGATCGCCGAAATAACCGAACCCGTAACCGCTCGCGCCCAAACCTACTTTCGTCCGGATGGCTCGATTACGAACTGGTAAGCCATTCGGCAATAGGAATGCAAAAGTCCTATGGGGCCGCTTGAGTTATTTGAATATTGGTGCCGGGGCGGGGAGTTGACCCCGCAAGACTCGAAAGCCGGCGGATTTTGAAGGCATAGAAATGAATTACCATCCCGTGATGGTGTAATCGCGTGATTTTGCCAACGGTTGAGGGTTGGATTACCTAGTCTTTCAATCAAACCCTTTACAGCAGGGCTGCCAGCGGAGAAAATCTTGCTAAAATGTCGGACGCACCTGTCAGAAGGACTGCTCTCGAAGTTACAGATTTCCTGGTGAATCATCTCACTGGCGCAGAGATGCCGCAGGCGTGGAATGAGTTCACATCAATGCCAATAGTCGAGCCGAGACTCGAAGGGATACGACTTCGCTGCGTACAACTTGAGAATGAACGACCTGACGTTCGTATCTCCGAACTTAGAAACGCTCTTCGATTGTTACAACATTTGCAGTATGTTCACCACATTTAGCTACCCCGGCGCAACATCGCTATTTCACCAAGAACTCTTGGCCACTCCGCCACGCTGCTCGTCGACGTAAACGCCTGATGTTCAACAGTTACTGCTCCCGATCACGCTGAATTCGATAACGCAACCCTCGGGAGTAGAGGGTGTATGCAGTCGGGGTCAGAATCAGCGCAAGAACAGAGCTCACCTGCGTTCTACAAAAAGGAGAGGCAGTCTTGTCTCTTATACGGATCTTCTCAATAGTGGCATTGTGCGGAGGTCTATCGACCTATCTTCTGGCAGACGAGTGGATCGCGCCACAGATCCGGGAAGTGTTCAGCCCAGACCGGCAATATTTCGTGCGCCTCACGCCTGGCGAGTCATGGGGTGAGACCTGGGGTTTTAAGGGAGCCAAAATTGGCAAGCATGCGCAGGCGGCATTCTTTCGCGAACAGCCCGACCAAGGCTATCGCCTGGAGCACACAATTGACATGCCGAACCCTGTGGCGCCTGTTGAGGCGTTCCTCTCCAATAATGGGGACCTGGTTACGCTGGATAATTGGCACAACGAAGGCCATGGCGTAGTTCTGGTGCTGTATCACTGGGACGGCAAGAGGGTCAAGGCCTATCAGTTGGCTGATCTATTCTCAAAGAAAGAAATTGCCTCTTTTCCCATGAGCGTTTCCTCGATCTGGTGGCACAAAGGTCCCACTTATATCAACCAAGACCAAAAGGAGTTCTACATGGGATACAAAGAGCCGCCTGACTACAGTGAACTAATGCTCAAATTATCAACTGGTTCGGTACGTCTTTGTTCAACGCTTCCCAAATACCATTGCTGGACGCCGCCCCGAAGCGACTGAAACTCACGATTCGCGGCTCATGGAAAATTCCATGAGATGGTTGACGTTTAGCAGAGCACGGGCGTTCGCTTGCGGATAAAACCCTCATCTTGGAAACGCTGGTCTCAAGGAGGTGAAGTCGAGGGGTGGCGCGACGGTTTAGGTGCAGCCTAGCCGAGTCCGGCTCTTTCGTTTGCCGGTGCCTCAATAGCCTCACCATGCCACGTTTCCACACCCCCGCTTATCGAACTGGACAGGCGCAGTTAACGCATCCAGCTCTCGGAGAAAGTGTCACGCCTTCGCCCACGGAAAGCTGGCGGTCCGCGCTGTAAGTCGAACCAAGCCAAACTTCTGATGCAGGGCTTTTTGGGGAAACCGCTGATTCCCTCTACCCCGCTCTTTGTGTTTGACACACAGCCATTGGCGTAGCCGCCGGCACGTATGTTGCTCCACGGCTCGGTAGGCGTGACTGACCGGACCCAAGCAGAAGTAGTTAGCCCAACCATTAATTTTCCGGTTGAGGGCTGCTACCAGCGTTGCCGCATCCTGCTGGGTTTGACTCCGGCGGGTCATCTCGCTGATCGCTTTACACAAACGTTGCACTCGTTTCTTGGATGGAGTGGTGCCCCAATAGGACCGCCCCGTCTTCGGCGAGTAGCATCGACCAAAAGAGTACCCGAGAAAATCGAACTTCTCTTCCGGCAGTCGACAGACCCGCGTCTTACTTTCGTTCACCGTCAACTTCAGCTTCAACATCATGTTCCGCATCACGACCAGTGCCTCATCGGCTCGGCCACGACAACAGATCACAAGATCATCGGCATAATTAATGATGTACGCTTTCAGGCGCTTCTCGTGCCCCAGTTTCTTCCACCCGAGCACGAACCGACGCATGTATAAATTACTGAGCAGCGGGCTGATCGGAGCTCCTTGTGGAGTACCCCGACCTTCGTCCCGATTTCGCGTACTCCGATGTTTATTTCCGCGCTCGTCGGTTTCTTCCACTGGAGCGTCTAACCACATCTTGATCAGATGCAGCATGGCTCCATCGACCACCCGACGAGCTACCGACTTAAGAAGCTCGGAATGCGGAATACTATCGAAATAGCTACTGAGGTCTGCGTCAACAATTTCTTGATGGCCAGCATAGATCAGCTTGTGGACTCGATTCACCGCGTCCCGCGCGCTGCGGTCTCGCCGATAGGCGTACTGTTCTGGCTGCAGATCGGCCTCGAAAATGGGTTCGAGAACCAAAACTGCCGCCATTTCCGCCGTCCGATCCCGGATGGCGGGCACTCCTAACGGCCGCTGCTTCCCGTCCGGCTTCGGTATGAAAACTCGCCGCACGGGCAGTGGTTGATACGTTCGACTCTTCAGCTCTTGCGCCAGTTCGTCCAACCATCGCTCGACTCCGTACGCTTCGATGTCCTCGAACCTCTGGCCGTCCACTCCTGCTGCTCCACCATTGGCGTGGCAGCATTCATAGGCGTAAGTCAGAACGTCCTTCCGGTACACCTTGTCGTACAGAGCATAGAAGCGAAAGCGGGGCGATTCCTTCGCTTTCGCGTGCAACGCCGTCTGCAACTTCTGAACACTTGCCGGGGTTACTGGACTCATCGTCAATCCCTCAGTCTTCGTTGCTTCTTGCGTTTCCTTTCAACTGAGGCCCCTTCCCTCCACCGGCATTGCCCGGTTTCATCAGTACTGCGAGCCTCTCCGTCACCCCAGACGGCCCGGCCTGGCTCTCGCGAGTTGCCAGTTGATCCCGACTGCAATCTCCGCTGGGGCTTCCCGTGTTGCCTCTGGTCCCCTATGTCTGCATGCCGTCGCCACTACCCCGGCAGGTCCGATGGAACCGATTCGCTCAGTACTGCTCCATCGACTTCGGCCTTCCCCAGATTTCAGTCAGGTCGGCTCCTGCATTATCAGTTTCGTGGCCTGCTCAGCGTTCACTCCCGTTACGACCTACAGACTCGCCGAGTCGCCTTATGCGACCCTCTACACCGGAGGCTCCGACGGCTTTGTTGCCTCCACCGCCGCTCCGATTGCTACCGGGTGGAGCGATCCAGTTCCCGGGCGGGCCTTTCATCCCGCTGTGGACCAGCGCTTTTCACGGCGCACTGAAATCGCCCTGATTACAACAAGTCACATCAAGCTTTAGCGTGCGGCCCTCAGAGCTGCGGCCACCTGCGTGACGCGTGTACCCTGATGCTTCGCGACCACAAGCTCGTCCGCAGTCGGCTTGGCGCTATGCTGTCCGGAAGTCGACGACGAACCGTATGGCGTCCCATGTCCCTGACCAATCTTTTCGTGAGTGTAGCCGTTCGGTACGATGATGAATCCTAGGTGCGCCATCGGGATGAACAGCGACACCACCGTCGTCTCGTTTCCACCGTGCGGTCCCGCCGTGGAAGTAAAGGCACCAGCCGCTTTTCCGTTCAGCTTTCCTTGAAACCACAGACCACCAAGACTGTCTATGAATGCCTTTAGTTCAGCCGACGTATTGCCAAAACGCGTCGGAGTGCCAAATATGATCCCATCGGCCCACTCTACGTCGCCATGCGTTGGGACTCCATACTCGGCGAGCATCCGCTTGCTCCGTTCCTCCCAGCCGGGAACTTTGGCCATCACATCCGGCGAAACCAGATCGGGTACGCGGCGAAGCCGGACTTCGGCTCCGGCTTCACGGGCCCCTTCACTGACGGCTTTAGCAAGCGTTTCTACGGAGCCGTCACGAGAGTAAAACACAACGAGAATGTTTGCCTTAGCGGATGGCATCGACAACTCCTGATGTGAACATTTTCCTCTTAGAATCGGATCAAAACAGCCTAGTTCGCATCCAAGAAACTGACAGAAATGCCAGTCCTCACCGAAAAGCTGAAGCTGCACACTTTCCTCCGCCACCTGATTTTTCCGGAACCATCTATCTTCATTTGCTGAAGGAGCGTGAGATTGTATGCATACACGGTTCTTGACCAAAGTGCTGGTTGTTGATGTCGGTGGCACAAACGTAAAGATCCTTGCCACAGGTCAGGTCGAGCGCCGAAGATTTCCGTCCGGCCCCACGCTAACACCTAGGCAAATGGTCTCCAAAGTAAAAGAACTGGCGAGCGATTGGGAATATGAGGTCGTGTCAATTGGATACCCAAGTAGAGTCCTGAACGGACAGCCATCTTCGGAGCCGCGCAACCTTGGATCAGGATGGGTTGGCTTTGATTTTGCGAAGGCGTTCGGGTGTCCCGTGCAACTCATGAACGATGCAGCGATGCAGGCTCTTGGCAGTTACAAGGGTGGACGGATGCTCTTCTTAGGGTTGGGCACTGGCTTTGGATCAAGCCTTATTGTTGAAGGTATCGTAGTGCCTATGGAATGGGGTCACTTTTCATACCGCAATGGCACGATTGAGGATTATCTAGGCGCGCGAGCATTGAAGCGGTTGGGCAAGAAAAGATGGAGCCGTCACTTTAAGCGCGTAATCGCCTTTATTGATGAGGTCTTTCACGCCGACAACATAGTGATCGGCGGAGGAAACGCGAGAAAATTGAGAAACCTCCCCTCTGTCTGCCGGATAGGATGCAACGCCGATGCGTTTGTCGGCGGATTTCGGCTATGGGAAGAAATTGCTGATTTGCACGGTGCAAAAGGCACGATCGAGATAGTTGCCGGTCGAGAAAAGACGAGAGTCGCTCGCGAATGGCGTTGTGCGTAGACTGCCGGAATCAGTGGCTTAGTTGGAATTATTGACACCAGCATCAAAACCAGTTGGGTTCATCCCCATGACGATAAACACCCACATTTTTGGGTGGTTTCGACTACTGCCGTTCGCCGTGGGTGCTGGCTATCTATGGCGCATTGCCTTATCGCCAAGAACGAATCAGCCGCGAAGTCTTTCCGCCCGCGCGCTGCGGCTATTTGGCGCAGTTCTGCTCTCCGCACGCTAACCGTAGGTGAGCTCGGTGCTCTGTCCGACCTCGATAATATATCCGTCAGGATCCCGGATGTAGCAGCGCGTCTCGCCATACTTGGGGATCGGCTCCGTGATGAACTCGGCTCCTCGACTTTTCCACAATTCATAGCACGCTTGAATATCCGCAACGCGGAAATTCATAAAGCTGTTGATGTGATTCGGGTCGGGGACGCTGAGCGTTACCGTCGGCTTATCCGGGGTCGGCCCGCCCCCAACGTTCAGAATCATCCAGATATTCGCAAGCTGAAGGTACCCAGGCGCGTTGCCGTCACCCAGGCTCAGAATGCGAGCGCCGAAGACTTTTTCGTAGTAGCGAGCCGATCGCTCGATATCGGCAACGGTGAGAAAATGCGCGATGCTGATCCCCTCTCGCGGGGGCATCTCATAGCTCTTCTGTTCGATTTGTACGCTGCTCATTGACGACTCCAATCCCGATAAACAGTGTTCCTCCGCTGATTCTGGTTCTTTCGAATTCACACCTGCTGCCGATTCCAACAGTTATCTTGCTCCATCTCCGCAAGTTCCCCTATTCTCAGCATTTCTCTAGGCCGTTAATCTGATGTCGCCCCCCACTATTCAGACTCAGAGAAACCGAAATTCGAAGCGAAAGCAATTCTCGCTTGTCATTGTAGCCGTGGGCCTGTGCGTCTTGTTCTGGTTCGCATTCAGAACACTGCGCGCATTGAGAATGTTGGGATATGTCGATTCTACTATTGTTCGAGTACGAGCCGTTGTCGCAGCCGAGGCCGATTTTGCATAGGCCCGGCGAGCAACCGCGGGAATTGAGAATGGCTACAAGTTTGCCGTCGGACGCCAAGCGTTAGGCCCCCAGAAACCGTATTCGACGTATCATGTAACAGCACGTCCATTGCACTCAGGATTGCCCAACGTTTTGCTCTGACCCATCCGGCGTTCTAAGGTCTGACAATATCGGGTCGGTCGAGAAGCGTTTGGCGAGCGGAGTTCCTGTGGGTAGTTGACGAAAATATCGCCATCACACTCAAAAGCGAATAGTTCTGAGTGTAACCGCTGTTTACGTCAGCATCGTCGAGGATGTACATTCGTCCGCAAGTTGATCGGTATTTTTCACGGAGGGACCATGATTCGACGACAGCTTCTTTCCAAGATCCCACATTTGTTTGGCTTGGGTCTGCTCGGGCTGGGTGCGGGCAACGCTCAAGAAACAACAGCACGCAAACCACTGAAGATCATGATGAAGAGTGCTTGGGGATCGGACGACCCGACGAAAGCGGCCTTTCCCTTCTTACACGGCCATGCGCTTGCCGAAGCCGGGCATGAAGTACAAATCTTCCTCTTGGGCGAAGCCGTATCCGTTATGCGAAAGTCCGTGGCAAGTGCGCTCGTGCCCGTCGGCTGGCCTCCTCTAGCTGAGACTCTTGATAGAGTCGTCGCCAAACATGTTCAAATTTACGCTTGCGGGGCTTGTTGCCGCGCCAGGAGCGTGGCGGAAACGGACTTGAGCCAGTGGGGAGCGAAGTTCGGCAATCCCACGATTTTTGTGTCACTTGTCGAGTGGGCGGACCGGATCATCACCGAATAGACGAAGCACATATCTGTAGTTGGTGACAAATGGCGATTTACACTTACAGAACTCCGGAATTAGGAGCACAGGCAGGCTTTGCGGCGGCGTCGACCGGTCGTGCCTTCGACAGGTAAGGATCCGTAATGATGACAGGGAGATTTCCCCGGAAGCAACACTTATGGTTCTCGGACAACCTCAGGGGAGTTGGAGTCCGGGGGCAGCCTAATATCTGTCGAGCGAGAAGCGCGTAGATATACTCATTCGCGACTTCTCTTAATACTTGGAGGCAGAGTGCGCTCTCTATCTAGGTACAATGGCATCAGCCGCCGTACAGCTCTCACTCGTTTGGGCGGATCGGCCCTAGGGTTAGTGTTCATGAACTCTTCACGGTTCGCTCCCGAGACAAAGAATGAGATTCTCCGCTCGCTCCTGCCGAAGTTCAGCGAGCGCTCGCGCGCTCTGCTGAGCCAAGTTCTGGAAGATCCCAAGTTTAGCGGCCGGATTCCTGCCAGCGCAGTCGAGGCCCTTGCGAAAAGCGAGAACGCCAGCGTCAACGATTTGATGTTGGGCTTGCTGCCGCTAGCACAAACCTATTCGCGTGCGCCGATTTCGAACTTCTTCGTTGGCGCCGTCGCGCGTGGGGCCAGCGGAAGCCTCTATCTGGGAGCCAACATCGAGATTTCCGGCCAATGTCTGGGGTTCGCCGTGCACGCCGAACAATCGGCTCTATCGAACGCGTACATGAACTCCGAGCAATCCGTCACCTCGCTGGCAGTGGTGGGCGGCGCGCCCTGCGGCCACTGCCGGCAGTTCATGGAAGAAATTTCGCCTGCCGGAGAAATTCTGGTTCTGATCCCAAATCAGCCGCCGGCTAAATTGGCGGCGATTTTGCCTGCGGCTTTCGGACCTGCGGCCCTGGGAGCAACGCAGGGAGCTCTCCCAATCCGGAAAGCGAATCTTGCCCTCAGCGGCGAAGCTTCCGATGCTCTGAACGCCGCAGCCCTGGACGCGGCATGCAGGTCCTATGCCCCGTACAGCAAATCGCCGGCAGGCGTCGCCATTCGCACGAACGACGGGCGCATTTTTCAAGGTTGCTACATCGAGAATGTCGCCTTTAATCCCAGT
This sequence comes from Terriglobia bacterium, assembly GCA_963786325.1. Taxonomy (GTDB): domain Bacteria; phylum Acidobacteriota; class Terriglobia; order Terriglobales; family Acidobacteriaceae; genus JAIQFF01. The sequence goes on along the minus strand of CAWAYW010000025.1, from coordinate 289,444 downwards.
CTCTCGCCGCTGCAGACCGCCGTAGTGCAATTGATTGCGGCGGGCCAAGCTTACTCTGCGATCTCCGCAGCGACGCTCGTAGAGGTGCAGGACTCAAAGATCAGTCAGCGAGCGGTCACGGAGACAGTCCTCGCCGCGCTGGCTCCGCAACTCAAGCTAAAAGTGGTTCTCGCAAGAGCATGAGGTCACTGACTTGTTGTTGCTGGTAAAACGCCTGTTAAGAACAATCATGTGCAGGCTGCGAAACCGTTCCCTGCTCCATAACCGTCTAACGACAACCAAACCTATTCGCAGCCAAACAGACACGGGCACCCGGCACCTATTCGCGGTTTCAAAAGGCTTTTATCCTCACCGCACTCAAGGATCAAGAGGAAATCAGTGCAAAGCTGCCAAGAAACTCGGAGTACATCGCAATACCCTTCGTCGTAAGATTCAAGAGCAGCTCGACATTGGCTACAGGGAACCGCGACCATCACGATCCGAGCCCTCGATGCTGCCTACGAGACGACGGACTAACTAACTAAACAACGTACATCCCACAACTCGACGCTGCCGGTCCTGCTTACCTGGCAGTCCATCCACCATCGATAAGAATCGTTTCGCCTGTGATAAGGGATGCTGCGCTCGAGGCAAGGAATACGACTACTCCCGCCACATCCATCGGCTCACCGATTCGATGTAAGGCTGCAATGCGTTCCATTACGTCCGCACGGGACTGAGGATTGGCGAGATAACTTTCTGTACCTGGAGTTCGGATAAATGTCGGTGCGACTGCGTTCACCGTGATGTTGTACTTTCCCCATTCCACTGCAAGGCATTTGGTCAAATGCGCAATGGCCGCCTTGGTCATGCAATATACCGACTCGGTCGGCAATGCAACGAACCCCGCCTGGGAACTTAAATTGATGATGCGGCCACTCTTCTGCGCGATCATGATTCGTCCCACCGCCTGACTAGCAAAAAAAGTTCCCTTCAGATTGACCGCGACCGTCAGATCAAAATCTTCTTCTCGAACGTTCTCCGCAAGATTGTCTGGGGCGAGGCCTGCATTGTTGACGAGGATGTCGATCCGTCCGAAATGCCGCACCGCGTCATCAACGGCCTGAAAGATCTGGTCAAGGTGTTGCATGTCCATCTGTAACGGAAACGCTCGACGACCCATCGCTTCGACCTGCGCCACCAATTCTCCTTGCGCCTTCACATCACGCAGACCAAGCGCCAGGTCCGCGCCAGCATGAGCCAAGGCCAGTGAAATTGCATTGCCCAAACCCCGCGCAGCACCGGTTACAAGTGCGACTTGGCCTGTTAAGTCAAACCTTGGGTAACCGTTCAAATGTGCCTCCATTGCTTCGGATGACTTCTGATTAGGACAATATATATAATACAAACAATCAATCATCAGTGGTTGAAACAAACGCCATTACACTCGTGATCGGTTCTAGACTAGTGGCTACTGGGGTCGGGGAATGTGGCTGTTTCCTCAATGACAACGCTCTCACCCACAATACAAAGACAGCACCTAGCGCAAGCCTTCCTGAGGGCATAAACTGTGCCTCGCCGGAACGCCCCGGAGCAAGAATCCTCCTAAGCACTTTTGGCCGTCTGTGTGATCGCCAGCGAGGTTAAGTATGAGTACCAAGTTGCGGGGAACGGGACGCGCAGTCTGGCTTTACTCTTCCATTTTCCTGTTTGCGCTGGCCTGCTTCGCTCAATCGCCAGGCGACCCAAGCATCGATCTTTCTGGACGAGGGCCACGACCGGCATTTACCGGTGTGGCGCAGAGCTCTCAACTTCTGCAAAGCCAGGCGTTTTTCGAGCGTAACGACGGTCAGGCGGACAGCGAGGTTTTGTACCTCAGCCGCACTCCCAGCTACTCGTTCTTTTTCACACGCACCGGCGTCACGATCGCCTTGCCGGAATTGAAGAAAAAGAATCCGCAGCCGCGACTGAATCCGCGCGGTACTTCAGGATGCGCTTTGGAAAAGCGAATCCAGAAGTTGAGGTCTGCGGGATCGAGCCGTTACCCGGCACGAGCAATTATTTCTCCGGGTCAGACCCCAAACTTTGGCACACGCGTATCCCCCAATTCGCCAAGGTTCGTTATTCGAACGTCTATCCCGGCATTGATCTGATTTTCTATTTTCGCGATGGACGACCCGAATACGATGTCCTCGCCTCGCCCGGCGCAGATGCCAGAGCGGTTTCTCTTCAGATTGAAGGCGCGAACCCTTCCTTTACTCGTGAAGGAGATGTAGCCATCAAGATTGGCGCCAAAGAAGCAGTCCGGCTACGGAAGCCCTATGCGTATCAGGACGACGCCGGTACGGCTGTGGTGCCCACGGGTTATTCGTTGCATCACCGCAAACTATCTTTTGCCCTGGGCGACTACGATCGAAGTCGGCGGCTGGTGATTGATCCCGCGCTGATTTTCTCGACCTTCATCACCAGCGTTTGCTCAACTTGTTTCGATGCGATTAGCGACATCGCTGTCGACAGTACAGGCGTCTATCTTACGGGTCAGACGTCTGCGGCGAGTTTTCCAGCCACCGAGAACGGCTCCACGGGCACCACAGAGAACCCCGGAGGAGGCCAGACCTTCATTCTGAAGCTCGATCCAACCGGCTCGCAGATTCTCTATTCGGTTCTTCTGAGCAGAAGTTTAGGTCAGTCGATCGCCGTGGATGCACTAGGTTCGGCGTATGTAAGCGGAATTGCGGCTCCCACTGCTCTAAGCGGAATTCCTTCCTTTCCTCTCACAAGCGGTGTCTTCAGTAATACCGTTCCCGCCAACGCTGGCGGCGGCGCTGCATTCGCGGCAAAGCTAAGTCCAGATGGCTCGACCCTTCTATACTCAACCCTGTTACAGCAGCCTTCCAGTCCTGCCCCCGGTTTTCAAGTGATTAATCCGACCAAGATTGCAGTGGACTCGACGGGAGCACTTTATATTGGGGGCCAGGCAACGGTGCGTGGGTTTGACCCCAACATTACCTCCAGTTGGATGCCGCTTCCGGTAACTCTGGGAGCATTCCACACGGCTCCCGGGGCGGCGTTTGTGCTGAAGTTGAATCCGAACGCTTCTGGCCTCGACTATGCCACCTACATCGACGGCGTCATTGGCCCAAACCTCCCAACAGGTTCCGTTGCCGGTATTGCGGTAGATTCGTCCGGCGACGCCTTCGTGGCGGGCACTTCGTCCGGTGGTACCTTCACGACAACCCCGGGAGCTTATCAGGCAGCGGTCGGCGATGGGTTCGTAATGGAGCTTAATCCGAGCGGAACTGCTCCAATCTATTCCACATTCTTTGGCGCGCCCGGGGCGGGCACCAAAATCTCGAGCATTGCACTCGACTCGCACGGCGAAGCGATCATCGCTGGTTCTGCAGGTGGCAGCTTGCCTATTACCCCGGGCGCGTTTTGCGAAAATTCCACTCTCCCACTCAAGGCGTTCGAAGGTTTCGTGGACAAGTTCACGGCGGATGGCTCAGCGCTTGTCTATGGAACTACCTTCTGTGCCGGTAACTCGAATGCGACGTCCGTCGCCGTAGACCCAGGGGGAGCGGCCTATGTAGCGGGAGTAATCGATCAGCCAGCGGATTTCCAGCCGTTCCTCCTGCAGCCGATTCAAGGCTACCCTCCCAGGGATCCCGGCATGGCCAACCTGGCCCTAAAATTTGATACTTCCGGCGCTCTTCAATGGTCAACGTTCCTCGGCACGAACCTTTATAGTGCGTTTCCCAACGACAGGATAGCGGTTGACGCCACCGGTGCCGCATACGTTGTGGCTTACTCAACATTGCCGCCCACTCCAAATTCGCTCGGTCCCCGTTCTCCTAACGTGAAAGGGCAACTTGACGATGCGGCACCAGGTAATTTTTTGTTGAAGATTGCGCCCAATCTGGGAGCAGCGATTCCCATCGTGAGTCCCTTCCAGGTCTCCTTCGCGAGTCAAAACGTTGGCACCGCCAGCACCGCCATAGACGTGCAAGTGGGCAATTTCGGCGATGCCCCGGTGACGCCTGCGGCATCGGTCACAGGCGATTTTTCAGAAACGGATAACTGTTCGGTTGCAGTACCGGGTGGGCAAAAATGTGACATCAACGTGGTTTTCACTCCCACCGTCTCGGGAATGCGAACCGGTACACTCACCGTGAGCTTCAACGGAAATATTCCGTCACAGACGATTCCTCTGATCGGCGATGCGGGAGCTTCGGCGGTCAGCCTCTCCCCAACGTCCCTTACCTTCAGCGACCAGGCCGTTGGCACCACCAGCGGGGTTCAGCAGGTAACGGTCACCAACAGTGGGACGGGCCCGCTGATGCTGTTATCCATACAGACCAGCGCCCAATTCGCAGCCACAAACACCTGCGGCGGACAAATCGCGGCAGCGGGGGCCTGCACGATTCAGGTTACGTTCACTCCTTCGGCCTCAGGACCCCAGACCGGTACCCTGACGATTGCCGACAATGCCCCCGATAGTCCGCAAATTGTTCCACTCACCGGAAATGCCGCGGTCCCGCCCCCACCCAGCATTGGCCTCGGCGTGGCCTCAGGTGGCGCCTCTTCAGCCACTGTAGGTGCTGGTACGCCCGCCAGCTATGTGCTTTCCATCGGCGGCTCCGGCGTAAGCGGTACGGCTTCGTTAGCCTGCACCGGCGCACCCAAGGGCGCCGTGTGCTCGGCTCCCGCCACGGTTCCGCTGGATGCGACCTCCTCATCCACCTTCAACGTGAGCGTTACCACGACCTCGCGTTCGCCGATAGGTTTTTATTACCGAGGTTCGCCGCCCTGGCTTTGGGCGATTGTAATTTTCGGATGTTTCAGCTTCTTCAAGACAACACCGGGCACCCGATCTCCACTGTCACGCCTACGCTTCGCACCGTTGCTGGTATTGGCACTCGCAATTTGTTCCTGCGGAGGCGGCAGTTCCACTCCGCCAACTCCGACTCCGACGCCCAATCCTAATGGCACTCCGGCGGGCACCTATACGATTGTCGTTACCGCCCTGTCGGGAAACACGATGCAAACTCAAAATTTAACGCTTACGGTACAGTAAGTGCTCAACTCTCGGTACTCAGGGAGTAGTGCGCGTAAACGGGCTCATTCGTAGCAATCCCTACCTTGTAGTACTCAGAACGCAGATCAGGCCGCGTCCTCCGCTAGAAATTTGGCCAAAGTACGGATCGGCTCTAGCTTGTCCTCGCGTAAGCCGCGCAGCTCATCCTCGCACAGTCTCTTCTCGTGCAAAAGTCTCCCGAACACGTGCGCGAGGCGCGAATATCGATAGTCGTACTTGCGGTCGATCTCTTTGCGACGTTGGGTCAGGTAATGTTCCAAGTCCCACAGATCCGACGACTGCTGAATCTGCCGGGCCATCCTCTTTGCTTCCTGAATCACCTCGTGAAGCTCTCGCCCTAGCGCAGCGTCGAAGGCTGTGCGGGCGATCGCCTTTTCTGACCTCGACCAAATCGGTTCGTTCCGGTAGGGATAGCTGTCTTGCGTCGCAGATGGAATGGTCATGATCCGATCCTCCGTGGCCGCATTTTACCCCTTGCCCCTATTCCTTTTCTACAGCGTCCGACGCTTTCACTGTCGCGGATTCATCATCGTTTTCCTGCGGCCGCCCTCTGGTCTGAGCTCAAAAAGATCGTTCACTGGATGTCCGAGCCGAAGCACTTGGCGACGGTAATTCGGCTTGATTTTGTGTTTGCCCATGGCGGCAGCCTCCCACGCCGCAGGATTGGAACTACGGCAAAACGTCTGCCAGCTACGCGAGCTTAGTAGACTTCCTGATAGAGAAGTTTCAACTTGGCGAGATCAATGAGCATGATGATTCCCAGCGCAACTTCGCCGACTACATGCAAGTCCTGGAAACATAACGGCATTGGTTTTTTTGACTCACAGGAAATCATAGAGCGCGTTGCCACAGAAAACGCACTTGACCTTGAAGGAACATCCCTATTTTATTTACGAAGCTTAAGAAATGGAGTTCGACGGCGAACGCTGGAGCCAGTGGTTGCCCGAGCCTTCATTCGTGAGGAACGGGCTCCCACCTTCCAAGAAGCAAGTTGAGGGCTTCGACCTAGTCAATTTCACCGCCAGAACCTCGCCACAATGCCTCGGCCTTTCATGTACCAATCTGGCCGACGAGCTTGGTACAAATAACTGCCCGCAAGCCACATCGCCCGGCAAGGATAATTACCTCACAGCGACTTGAGACTTCATTGCTTCCCAGCTTCTTTCAGAACGAATACTTGGGGGATGCTGCCTACTTGATGCCTTCGACCAAATAGAGATCGGAAAGCGTGCGACCGTATTCGTAGACATATGATTTGCCGTCCGGAGTAATCAAAATTGGGCCTAGGTCAGTAATACCTGCCGCATCGGAAGGCATAAGCGTCTTCCAAAGTTGTTTTTGCCCCGTCGCTGGGTTCAGCCGGTAGACTTTGGCAGGAAGGTCTCCCGGGTTGTAGACGAAGATGGACTGGCCATCATTCGTCCAGCCAACCGGGACATCGCCAGCCACGAACCCAGTGATGGCTCGCGGGTCGCCGCCGCCAATTGGGAATAGATAGCCTTTGCTATCCGATTGGACCGCCGCCACCATTTTCCCATCGGGCGATGGCACCCACTGCGTCGCCCGGATGCCTTCCGGGGAAATGGGAGTGGGCTTATCGTCGTCCACACTTTGGACCCATATCCGCAAGCCCCGGCTCTTCTCATTCCCGATGAAGGTGTACCGCTTATTGTCAGGCAGCCAGCGCGCCCTCACCAGTTCGACGCCGGCATGCGTCAGCTTGCGACTTTCACCGGCTCCAGTGGGGAGAAGGATGCTCTCCAGCGGAGAGTGTACTTGGCCGGCGATTACCCATTTCTGGTCTGGAGAAAGAGCGGTGGCAGACCCGTCGCCAAGTCGCACGGCGGGCGCGCCATCGGTCGTACGGATATAGGTGCTGTAGTTTTCGCCGCCGCCTTCGCCGGATTCAGAAAAGAGCAGCATCTTACCATCCGAAGAAAGATCGGTAGGAGCAGACCAGTCGAGCCACGAAAGGTCAGACTCCTTGGTTTCGTTGGGCCCCATTCCTACCATGCCGACGCGTTGCACATCCCGGGTCAGGAGCACGCGGCCGTCGCGCGCCACATCTTGAAGGGTAAGTGTGCCGGGTTCCCGTGCCAGCAAGCGCTCGACACCCGTAGTAGTGACCGCGTTGAGAAAGCGCCCATTGCCGACCTTGGCACAACTGAACCAAACCTCGTCGCCACGCGGCGACCAAGCCAAACCCTGAACCGACTCCCATTCCTCGGAAATCTTTCTCTCGTTACCCGCCAGGTCGACGATCGAGACGAAGCCCTCGTCATCACGGCGCTGCGGGTGTTCGAGGAACGCAATCCACTTTCCATCGGGCGAGAACCGCGGATGGCTGATCCAGCCGGCGGTTTTGTACAAAACCTTACCGATGGGAGCCTCCAGCCGGTTCTGGCCCTCAAGATCGCGAACCACGACGAAATTGTTGCCATCGGGGGCCCAGTCAGCCCACTGAACGCCCTCGAGGACTTCGCGCGGGGCACCGCCTCCGAGCGGAACCCGGCCGAGCGTGCCTTTGTTGATGAAAGGCTCAATATTGCGGCTGTGCAAGAGAACAGCCATTTCCCCTTGATGGGAGACAGCTTCGACTTCCGCATCCTGCAGACCGAAGGGCCGTGACTCTGGGCTCTCGGGCCGAGTTGTAAAGATCTCGATTGGCTTTTCTTCCCAGGCGGCACTGTAGAGCACAGTCTTGCCGTCGGAGGCAAAGCGGGACATGCGGATGCCGCCATGGCGGAAAGTAAGCTGGTGATAGACCGGCGGCGTCAGAGCCACGGGTTTGGCGGTCAATCCCCCGAGAAAGAATCCCACCGCGAGGGTTATGAGGGCCGCTGCGGCGATTGCCAACCGGGACTTCTGGGCGAAGGGGGCTGGCGGGTGGGGCGCGGCGGAAAAGACAGAGGATTGGCTGGCTCCGGCGACGCGTCCGGATTCGCGGTCCCGTTTCAGCCTTTTTAAATCGCCGCGCAACTCAGCAGCGGTCTGGCAGCGGAGATCGCGATCCTTCTCGAGGGTCTTGTCGATGATTTCTTGCAGACGTACCGGCATTTGCGGATTCAGGGTGGCGAGCCTGGCAGGTTGGTGCTCGAGGATCTGGTTGAAGATGACGGCAGAAGTGCCGCCTGCGAAGGGTTGCCGTCCTGTTGCCATTTCATAGAGGACGACGCCGAAAGAAAAAAGATCGGTGCGGGTGTCGAGCGGTTCTCCGCGGGCTTGCTCTGGCGACATATAGGCCGCGGTGCCCACGGCCGTTCCCGGGCTGGTCAGGTTCAGTTCGTTCGCCGCCGTCGCCTGGTTTGAGTCGCTGGGCTCGGAGTAAGTGCTCACCTTGGCCAGACCGAAGTCGAGGATTTTCACCGTGCCGCGATTGGTCACGAAAATGTTGGCGGGCTTGATGTCACGATGAACGATGCCCTTGGAGTGGGCAGCGTCGAGTCCATCGGCGATTTCCACGCCAAGGTCGCAGATGGCTTCGAGGCGCAACGGTTGATTCTCGATGCGATGCTTCAGCGTCACGCCGTCCAAAAACTCCATGGCGATGAACGCCTGGCCGTCGTGCTCCCCGATGTCGTAAATCGTACAGATGTTGGGGTGATTCAGCGCCGAGGCGGCTTGGGCTTCGCGTTGAAATCGGGTGAGCGCCTGCGCATCACTCGCAACTTCGGGTGGCAGAAACTTGAGGGCAATGAATCGGTGCAGCCGGGTATCCTCAGCCTTGTAGACCACACCCATCCCGCCGCCACCGAGTTTTTCGATGATGCGGTAATGTGAGACGGTCTGCTCGATCATCAGGCGCAAATCTTACGTGGATAAAACGGGCAAGTCAATGAAAGTCGTGGAGTTGGAGCTATCACGGAAGGGTTGTTGGCGTAACTTCCGCTCTTTCATCCTCTACTTCATGCCGGTTTAGCCCGGCGCACTAACATCGCGATTTCACTCACAACCCAAAGGAGAATTTGGGTGGAGGGCTCTGGGGTCGTAGTTGGTACTCCCCCGATTACAACAACTAGCCTACGGGCCACTTTGCTAGATGAGGAAAGTCTGCGCAGTCAGATATCGCAAAGCGCGATCAACCGATAACTCCAAGTCCGCGTCGGTGTCGATAACGAGTTTGGGGTGGTCGATCGGCTCCCACGCCTTTCGGATTTCGCGATAGAGCTCCGGCGTGCGATTCGCGGCGAGGTGGCTGTTTGCCGCCACCGCTTCCGCCAGGCGTCCGAGGGCGGTAGCCTCCGAACAGACGCACTCCAGCGTGGCCCAGGTGGTGCCCACTTGCGAGCAAAATTCGATCACGCGTTCGCGCTGGTATCGCCGTGAGAACGTGCGGCCATCCAAAAGAACGTAGAGCTCGGCATCTTTGGTTATCAGATACGCGGCAGTCTGCAGCATGATCTCCTGGCAGAAGTCGTCCTGCGATTGCGAATACTCGACATGCGCCGGTTGGAAGAGCGACGCTCGAATCGAGTCCTTATCGAGAACCACTCCCGGAAGCCGCTGCGCGAGTGCTCGCGCCACTGTGCTCTTACCTGTCCCCGGCAGGCCCGCCATGATCACGATCATCGATAGTGTCCTAGGGCTAGAGCCAACCTATCCGCAAAGAGGTCTCCTCGCGGTGTTGCAGTCGCCGCTCTCGGAGTTGTCCAGTGTCAGTATCCACAAAAGCAACTTTTGGAAACCCCAAAGCTTACTCGGACCCAGTAGCCGAGATCGTTATGGAATCAATTAGACTCATTGATCGGGTTCCGAGTGTGATCAGCTTGTTTTCGTCGACGATCCGGCATCCTACTTTGTGAATCTGCAAATTTCTTCCGACTTGACCGGCATCCAAGCCGGAAATGGAATCGATGTCGTGCAACCGAGGTCACGGCGAGGCGACGATTGTTATTTGTCAATGGCGGCGACGCACGATGAGCAGAGTGATGTCGTCACTTGGCGAACCAGTCTGGCGGAAACGGGCGACATCCTGCAAAACACCGTCAGCCGCGGCTTCCGTCGTGTGGTCATGATGATCCCGAAGGGCGCGAATCAAGCGGTCTTCTTCGTATTGATTGCCCTCCGGATCTTGTGACTCGGTGATACCGTCGGTATATAAAACGAGACTATCGCCGGGATCGAGGCTAACGTGCTGTACAGGGTACTGACTAGAGGAGAACAGGCCCAATGGCAAACCCGTGGAATCAAGCCGCTGCGTCAGGCCTTGTTTCAGTAGTAGCGGCATACAGTGGCCCGCGTTGCAGATTTCCACTCCGCTTGCCGTTGCGCGACCACACACCAGAGTTGCGTAGTGGGCCGGCGCGGTGCTCTCACAGAACAGGCGGTTTGTGCGCGAAACCAGATCCGTTAGCGATAAATCAAGGGACAGTAAACTTCGGAGGATTGCACTGAGGTGCGTCATCAGCAAGGAGGCAGCCACTCCTTTGCCGGCAACGTCACCGACAGCAAAGAAGAGCGATTCGCCATTGCCCAGAACAATGAGTTCGCAATAATCACCACCTACAGCACCGACGGGCTGATACCGATACTGCGTGTCCCAGTTTTCCAGGGTAGTGTCGCGCAGTGGCAGGAGTTTTGACTGGATTTGTGCAGCCAACTCAAGATCCTGCTGATGAGCCTCTAGCTCTGCCTGACTGAGGTGGTCGAGGCAAAAACGAACCAACGGATTCTGAGCGAGCCTGTCCGCTTCAATCGGATCGTGGCAAGTCTCGCACAGACCATACGAGCCGCTGTCGATTCTCCCCAAGGCGGCATCGATTTCAGCGATAAGCTCCTTAAGGTAGGCAGCTGGAACCGCATCGGAGGCCGCAAGCAATCGAACGCGCCGATCGAGAAGCTGGGGCCGAAATGTGTCAACCGCAGTAGCTGAAGCAGTATCCATTTCGAAAACCTCCCAGTGCTCAATATTGTCTCCCTTTGGAGACTCAACATCCACGATGGTATCAGCCTGGAGCGTAGATCGTCGCCGTCGCCGAGTGAGTCGGCATTGAAGATGCAATAGCGGTGGATATAGCCTAAGCCCAACCACTCCCTAACGATACAGTGATTTGTAACCCAGTGAAAAGAAGAGTACAGTAGAAAATTTTCCAAACGGTTCAGAACCCCCTGGGTATTGCTAAAACCGTCGTACTGACTAATGCCGCCCATTCTCAACCCTTCCTCGCGGTGATAGTTGAGTTCAATCCTTCTCTCCAAGTCTGCTACTCTACCAACGCGCGCATATCTCACTAAGGGGGCTGATGATCCGCTCACTCGTCTCGTTGTCGGTCTGTCTTTTCGGTGCCGCAGCTCTGCTCGTTTCCACTCCCGCCGACTCGGTCTCCGAGCAGGCCCGTCGACTCCATTTCTCCTCTATCGTCGCAGACACTCACGACGACACCACCCAGCGCCTCTTCTCCAGCGATTTCGACCTCGGCAAGCGCAATTCCACGGGCCACATCGACATCCCCCGGATGCGCGAAGGCGGCATGAACGCCATCTTCTTTTCCATTTGGATTGATGGCCGCACCATGGGGGGGCTCGCGATTCAAAAAGCTCTCGACCAGATCGATGCGGTCCATCAAAACGTGCGGAAATACTCCAACGATCTTGCCTTAGCCCGCACTGCCGATGACGTTCGACGCGCGCATGATCAAGGGAAGATTGCTGTTCTGATGGGCATCGAAGGCGGCCACATGCTGGGCAACGACATCCGCATGGTTCGTGTCTACAGCGATCTGGGCGTTCGCTACATGACCCTCTCCCACTTCTACAACAACGAATGGGCCGATTCCTCAACCGATAAGCCCGCCCACAACGGTCTCACGGAGTATGGCAAAGAGATTCTTCGCGAGATGAACCGGCAGGGAATGCTTGTCGATATCTCTCACGTTTCCGACAAAACGTTCTACGACGCACTCGCGGTCAGTAAAGCTCCGTTGATTGCATCACATTCCTCCTGTCGCGCCCTATGCAATCATCCACGCAACATGACCGACGACATGATCAAGGCGCTTGCGGCGAAAGGCGGCGTGATCCAGATCAATTACGAAAAGAGCTTTATCGATCAAGCTTACAAAGATGCTATGGACCAACAATCAGGTGGAGTCGTAGCACTGATGGATCAACTCAAGAAGCAATGTGGCGACGACGAGGCCTGCCTCGGAAAGAAGATGGCCGAACAGGAGAAACAAGCCACCGCTGAAGGCAAATTACCACATGTTTCCTGGGAACGAATCGTCGAGCACATCGACCATGCCATCAGACTTGTTGGCCCGGATCACGTGGGTCTCGGCTCAGACTTCGATGGCGCTTCCATGCCGGACGGAATGGACGACGTCACCCACCTCCCGCAAATCACGGACGCTCTTCTTAAGAAGGGATACTCCGAAACCGACATCCGCAAAATCTTGGGCGAAAATACGCTTCGGGTGCTGGCAGCGGCCGAACAGGTCAGCCGCGAGATGCAATCGGGGCCTTAACGTTCGCTCGCACCAAGACGAGCACGCCGAATTATGTTAGCTACCTGACTGTTGTAAAACTGTTGTAGTTCCATGTTCAAAACGAAGCAAATCGTTCAGCCAATGCACCGAGCCGTACGAGCTGTGCGTCATACTTTCCTATGAAGTCGAAATTGGCTAAAACGGGTTTCAGCGTCGAATGCCAGCAATATTACTATTACGATCCAAAGGTAAAGTTTTCATTGCGTCATTAGCTATCCCCTCACCGCCACTGACCCTCTCCATTGAACTACTCGCCATTCGTCGTTGACCCGTCAGCGGACGGCAGATTGATGCCCGGATGCCTGTCTTTACGCCGGAAGGTGCTCTCCTTAGCACAGGAGTGCCGTCAATACCCATTACTCCGAAACGGCAAACGCGAGGCCTTCGGGACGGCTGGACTGTGCCCTGTGCTGGCGAAAAAGGTTGGGATTGTGTGCGTCGCTGCATCGCTGCTCTGCGCTGGAGTGCGCCAAGCACCGGTCACAACCCGATCGCACGACTATTTTCATATGAATATCTCTAACCGACCTAAAGAGGCGTCGATCCTGCTGAACTCCGCATCCGACGCGCCTTTGGAGGTTGGTGCCGGGAGGGGAGTTGAACCCAAGGACCGAAGCCCGGCGGATTTTGAGTGTGACACCAGTTTTTCGCAGTCTCAACAGCACCGCATTTTCTACGACGTACATTTGAGGTCGTCGCAAGTTCGGCTCCACTGCGTCCCATAGAGGTTTGTTCAAGCTCAACCTGGGAGCGATGTCCCCCAGCCGGGAAGTCATCGGCCAAGGAGTGATCTCAACCCCAGACGACGAATTCGGCGGAGCACTTTCACGCGACGGCAAGACCATCTACTACGATGTTACGGTGCCCCCACACTATCTTTACGTTCTTTGCGAGAGTCATGCTCGCGATCCGTGAACTCGTCGAGGCCTATGCGCATTGCGCCGATCGGCGCGATGCGAAAGGTCAGATGGCTCTGTTTACTCCGGATACGCACTTCGTCGTATACATGAACACCAGGGATCCGAAGCCTACGCAGGAGCTGCACTCGCGCGAGGCGCTCGCCCCAGTCTTCGCAGATCTGAACAAGGACGCCGCTACCATGCACTTCCTCGGACAGAGTACGATCCTCAGCCTGACGGATGACCGAGGGACGGGGGAGGCTTACTGCCTGGCGCAACACCTCACTGTCGACGGTAACAAGCGACGGTTGATGATCGCAGCGCTACGCTACTATGACACGTTCGTGAAGATCGACGGCTCGTGGCTGTTTGCGGAGCGCCGGCTCTACGTCGACTGAATCGAAGAGCGTAATCTGTTATGAGAGCGAGCAGCCATATGTCTTCCACGACGAACGTTGCGACCGTGGACTCGAAACGCCTTGTCATCCTGGGCGCGACTGGAATGGTCGGTGGCTACGCCCTTCGCGATGCGCTCGAGAACCCTGACGTCAGATCCGTGACCGCCATCGGGCGCAAGAAGCTCGGCATCTCGCACCCCAAGCTGAACGAGGTTTTGCATCGAGACTTCGCGGACTGCTCCGCACTCGCGGAGACGCTCTCGAGTCAAGATGCAGCAGCCTTTTGCCTGGGCGCGTACACCGGCACAGTTCCGGACGCGGAGTTCCGGACAATCACCGTTGACCATCCGATCGAGTTCGCGCGAGTTCTACGCGCGAGCAGCCCCGAAGCGTCGTTTTCATTCTTGAGCGGGAATGGCGCGGACCCAACAGGACGCAGTCGACTTGCGTTCGCGCGCTACAAGGGGGAGGCCGAGAACGCACTGCTGGCCGCCGGTTTTCCCCGCATGTACATCTTTCGGCCGGCGTACATCTACCCGGTGGAGCCGCGGAAGGAACCGAATTTCAGCTACCGGCTCATGCGCGCGGTCTACCCCGTGTTCCGGGTGCTGTTCCCTAACCAGGTGATTCGGGCTGACGATTTAGCCCGAGCGATGGTTGATGTTGGCCTCCGGAGAACTGGCGAGCGTGGGGGATTCATTTTCGAGAACCGTGACATCCGGGCCATGGTCGAGTCACCTCGTCCCCATGCAAGGGAAGAGTGAGAATCGATCCCCGAAATTCTTGGACAACGGTCAATGCGGAGGCTTGTGATATCGGTTTCGTAGATAGCGTTCAACTGCAGACTGCAAGCATTCTGCCACGGCCTACCAAACCAACTTCAATCCAAATTGAACCTGTCGTGACGTCGATGTGCTCGTAATTGCCCCTTCATTTCGGGGCGCTCCGCTGCTTACTTGCCGGCGCGCGCGGCTGTCTCGATCACCCGGGCGACAGCGTCCGGGTGGGAGATGTAGACCAAATGGCTGGCCTTGACCTCGCTCACTTTTGCCCTTGAACGCTTGTACATCCAACGCGCCAGCTTGGGATTGAGCACGCGATCGTCCGTGGCCACGATCCCGTAGGTAGGTTTGTCGTGCCAGGCCGCAACGGTAACTGCGGTGTCGAACGCGGCGGCTGCTACCGGCATCTGCGAATCCGCCATGTATTTTGCTTGCGCTGGAGGCAGATCAGCCGCGACGTCAAACGCAAATTTCGTTGGGTCTATGAACAGGAATCCATCCTTGGTTACCTGCACGTCGCTGCTGGGCACCGTCCCCGGCATGGAAGCTGGCAACTGATTCGTCGTTTCACCTACGTCGGGCTGCAAGGCGGCAACGTATACCAGCACTCTCACCTTCGGGTCAGCACCGGCAACCGTGATGACTGTGCCTCCATAGCTGTGGCCGACGAGTATCACCGGGCCATCCTGCCGGTCGATGACGCGTTTTGTCGCGGCGACATCATCGGCGAGGCCGGTAAGAGGCTGTTGGACGACGCTCACTCGGTATCCGTCTTTCGTCAGGATGTCATGAACGCCTCGCCATCCCGAGCCATCAGTCGCCGCACCATGCACGAGCACGATGTGCTTCACCGCGCGAACCGGCGCGGGCCCAGCTTGACCGGCTACACTGGCCGCTCCAACCACAGCCGCGAGGGCAATGCGTAGCATTAATACGATCGTCATTTTGCGCCTCCTCTCAATTGGACGGATATGGGTACTGCAGAACGGCCGAGCCTGTCTCCAGGAGGGACTTAAGATTGGAGATGATCTTTGGCCAGCCGCCGGACACTGCCACGATGAACTGCGAAGGCTCGCGCTCGATAGTGTGGGTGACGGAAAGCTTGACCGCAGCACCGCTGCGCTCGATTTCTATGGTGCAGAGTGAGTCGCCTTCGGCCTTGAGCTCCGGCTTCTTCTCGTGTCGCCAGCGAATCACCAGCCGCCTTGGCGGATCGGCTTCTACGATCTCGCCAGCGTCGGTGATGCTGCCATCGGGGTGCACCATCTTCCATGAGGATCCGGCTTTCCACAGGCTTTCGCAGTGCACGCCGAACCAATACTGCTTCATGAACTCCATGTCGTCAGTTAGTGCCGACCACAACTTTTCCGGCGTGGTGCGGATGTAGGTCACGTAGACAAAGGTGGATCTATCCATTAGTTCTCTCCAGTCGTCGTTTAAGATTGCCTAGCGCCTTGAGGCGCGGTTTTTCAAACTTGGCAATCCAGCGCTCGTAGATCTCCTGCAGCGGCACCGGATTGAGGAAGTGCAGCTTTTCGCGGCCGCGCCTCACGGTGGCGATGAGGTTCGCCATCTCCAGCAGGTTCAGGTGTTGCGTCACGCCCTGCCGCGTCATGTCCAGATGCTCGCACAAGTCGTTGAGGGTGCGGCCGTCGTGTGCGTGCAGCAGGTCCAGCAGCTTGCGTCGGGTGGGATCAGCCAGGGCTTTGAACAGCACATCGGTGTCATGAAGTTCTGGCATATGAAATACGCAAGTAATTAGTTGCCTTTAATAATAGGCAAGTGTTTGCTTGCATGTCAAGTCACGTTGCTTTCAACGGTGTCCTTGTTGGTTTGCGTTGGCCGGCAATTTTCTGGCCGGGCTACACTGGAAGAGGCACGTGCCGCGAGTTACTCCTTCAAAATGATATCTTTCTCAAACATCAATAAGCAGTATGGCAAGCAGTTGCTCTTCGTGGATGCTTCGTTTCAGTTGAATCCCGGCGAAAAAGTCGGACTGGTCGGTCCCAATGGGGCGGGCAAGACAACGCTATTCCGTATGGTGGTCGGTGAGGAAACTCCTGACGAGGGCGCGGTCTCAGTCCCCAAGAAGTTGACGATCGGCTACTTTCGCCAGGACGTCGAGGAAATGCAGGGCCGTTCGGTCCTGGACGAAGCGATCGCAGGTAGCGGACGCGTCGGCGATCTACACCACGAGGTCGAAGCCTTGCAGCGGGAAATGTCCGACCCTGACAAGGCTGATGACATGGACCGCATTCTTGATCGCTTCGGTCACGTTCAGGAGGAGTACGAGCATTTAGGCGGTTACGCGCTCGAGTCGCAAGCCCGTGAAGTGCTCCACGGTCTGGGATTCAAGGACGATCAGATTGACGGCGACGTGGGGGCTCTCTCGGGCGGATGGAAAATGCGGGTTGCGCTGGCACGGGTCCTACTCGGAATGCCGGATGTATTGCTGATGGACGAACCGACGAATCATCTCGACATCGAGTCCATCATCTGGCTGGAGCAGTTTCTCAAGTCATTTCCCGGCGCGCTGCTCATGACTTCGCACGACCGCGAGTTCATGAACCGTCTGGTCTCAAAGATCGCGGAGATCGATGGCGGCGAGATCATCACCTACTCCGGCAACTATGACTTCTACGAGCGCGAGCGGGCGGTCCGAGAGACCAACCAGCAGGCAGCATTTGCCCGGCAGCAGTCCATGCTTGCCAAAGAACAACGCTTCATCGATCGTTTCAGGACGCACGCGGCCAAAGCGGCCCAGGTGCAGAGCCGGATTAAGGCGCTGGACAAGATCGAAAAGATCGAGTTGCCAAAGAAACGCCTGGTGGTGAAGTTTGAGTTTCGTTTCCCTCCGCGATCCGGCGAACAGGTGGCCGTCCTTGAGAATCTGCACAAGAGTTACGGCCCACGTGTGATTTATGAAGGATTCAACCTCACCATCCGCCGCGGAGAACGCTGGGCCGTCATGGGAAGAAACGGCGCGGGCAAGACCACGCTGCTCAAGATGATTGCCGGGGCCAGTGCTCCAGATGCCGGAAGCGTTCGGCTCGGCGCCAGCCTGTATATGGGCTACTTCGCGCAACAATCGCTGGACGTGCTCAATCCCGATCTCACCGTCATCGAACAGTTGCAACAAGATTTTCCCCAGGACAGTCTCGGGTCGCTGCGGAACCTGGCGGGAGCATTCCAGTTCTCCGGCGAAGACGTAGATAAGAAGATCCGCACACTCTCCGGTGGCGAAAAATCGCGGTTGGCAATAGCGCGCATGCTCTACAACCCGCCGAACTTCCTGGTGCTCGACGAACCTACCAATCACCTGGATCTTGCGACCAAGGAGATGCTGGTGGACGCCCTGAAGGAATTTGATGGCACCATGATCTTCGTATCGCATGACCGGATGTTCCTTCGCGGTCTCGGCTCACGTGTGCTGGAACTGGGCGGTGAGAGCGGCACGGACCGCCATCCC
This sequence comes from Terriglobia bacterium, assembly GCA_963786325.1. Taxonomy (GTDB): domain Bacteria; phylum Acidobacteriota; class Terriglobia; order Terriglobales; family Acidobacteriaceae; genus JAIQFF01. Next base: position 271,338 of record CAWAYW010000025.1, on the reverse strand, counting down.
ACTGTTTATCCTGGGTCGTACGTTGAGTACGTGCAGAAGCTTGGACATGAGGCGCCTGGGATATATTCGTAGGCCTTGCAGGGCTTTTGTGCAAACGACTCGCCGAGTGGATATCGAAGCCTTCGTCGCAGCTAGAAACCACGTGGCAGAGAAATGAACCAGGGAAGAATCTGCCTTAAGCCACTCTTCCGCAGGAACGCTCGCCATTGCGTCTGCTTACTAGGGAGTTCATAGAAATTGGCTTGCAAGGCCAGCGGCGACAGCCTCGGCAGGGTCGTACGCCGCGTTTTGAATGTCGCCTGGATGGCCGCGGCGAGAGTGGCGCTCTCGAATTCGAACCTTTGCGCCAACACTCAGAGATCGTAAAAGTCTTTCATTCGGCTGTTCGCGATAGCGAGTTTTGACCGTGGCCTCGAATTTCTCCGCAACAACGCTCTCCTTCGAATAGACGTGCAATTTCGGTGCAGGAAATTTAAGGAGGGTCGGATATTCCAATTTCTTCGCTGCTGGAACAACGCGTCTCCGAGACCGACGTCAAAGAGGAACGCGCATATCCCCAAGCGTGCTTCCACCCGCACCCGAACGCCTTCGTAGGCTTCATCATCACGGATTCTTTCCACACGAATCGTGTCTCGGAAGAAACGTGAGGCCATCGTCTTCCACATTTTGCGAGCACACGTCGGAGAAGACTTCCCGAAGTTAGCATCGGACAGCCCCCGTCCGAGCAGATCGAGATCTCGGGTTGGACGATACGTCTCCGAAGTCCAGAGTTGCACTAGCAGAGCACCCTTAAGGACAAATGTTGCGGTACTTGAAACAATCGGCGACGGTCTTTGCAGCCGAAGACGCGTGGTTTCGACAAATAACAAATTGCTGCCAATTCCCTTCTAGGTAGGCCGATTGCGCCCTGCTCCGTCACAACGGCGTCACAAGCACCGAGAATTGCGAATACGGGACTGCGAACTCTGACTTGACGTGGCGGATGGGCCCTGTAGAGGTCTGTTGCGCACACCAACGCAGCTTCACGCCCGATGAACCAAACTGTCGTTATCAAGGTGTTTTCGCAAATACCGTCCCATTGGGTCCACGAATGCAAGCAGTTTCCTTCGACCCCGCGAGGGTGTAGCGTTCGTCTGATTTTCCTTCTGTGCAACTGTTCCAGCTCCTTTTCGCCCTCCGATTCATTGCACACTGGTAATCTCGACACTCTGCCGGTTGCCGCATACGATCTCCCCGATCGCAAGATTCGTTCAATCGAAGATCGTGGCTCCTATCGTGAATACTGTATGGGACGGGAAATGCTCGATCAGCGGCTTCTCCCACTTCCCTTCCTAACTAGCTTTTCTTCCGGTGGGTCGGGCTGGTGCCGGGAGGGGGAGTTGAACCCCCAAGACCCGAAGGTCGGCGGATTTTGAGGGCATGGTAATGATCTACTCTCTAGTGATGGCAATTACTTCTGAATGCGTCCGACGCGATTCAGACGAATATTGAATTGCTACCAATTCCCTTCTAGGTAGGCGGATTGCGCCCTGCTCCGGTCACAACGGCGTCACAAGCACCGAGAATTGCGAAATACAGGACTGCGAACTCTGTGGCGGAAGTGACGATTTGGTCGTTGGTGTAATTGCCCCGTTAACAGCAGCGACTAACTCCGCTGGGTGCAGGCACCCGTTTTCCGCCCACAATACCTTGCATTTTCGATAACAAAAGCTGCACCTTTGGAGACTTCCGTGCTGCTGTAAATTCATCCCGAACGTGCTGTTGCAAGTGCTTCGATAAGAGTGTCGATATCGCTCGCGTCGTTGTAAGGTGCGAGCGAGATCCGAATGCGTCCGCCACGGATACCGCACACAATATTGTGACTACGAAGTTCTTCCACAATTGCTTGTACGCTTTCGCGAGGGCGGTCGAGTGAAATGATGTGTGGAGATCCAGCAGGGTCCTCAAGGCTGCGAAACGGTTGCCAACCGTACTTGCTGGCACCACTAACCAACATTGCTGCCAAACTCCGGGCATGTGCCTCAATTCGATCTTCACCCAAGGACAACAACTGCTCAACTGCTACCACGAGACCCGCTACCGAGGCATACGACATTGTTGATTGCGTGTAGCGCCGCGCATCATTAGCTAGCGACACAGCGGTCGCATCAAATGCAAAGGGCTCCGATGCCCCCATCCAACCTGGTAAAGGGGGGATGTGCTCAAGCAAGCGTGGCGACATAATTGCTAGTGCAACGCCTCCATGTCCACCAAGCCATTTGTAGCCGCTGGCAACGACCGCATCAGCATCCCACGCCGCAGCATCCACCCGCATTGCACCTGCCGCTTGCGTAGCATCCACAATCAAACGGGCACCAACCTGGACCGTGCTTTGGCGCAGGCGAGAAATATCCACTATCGTACCCATAGCATATTGCACACTGCTCACCGCAACCACAGAGGTATTCTCATCAATTGCATCGATGAGTGTATCGGTCAAATCGCACGTAGGGTGGTCATCAACAAAGCGCACCGTATGGTTTTTTAGAGCAGCCAGACCAAGCCACGGCCTAGTTATCGCAGGAAAGTCTGATGAAACGGCCAGAATTGTGCTCTTTAACCTTGGCTGAAGCAACATCGGAAGTTGCCCCAATATCTCACTTGCGCTCGCGACAATTGCGACTTGCGTGGAATCGCAATGAAGCAACCGCGATGCGCGTTCGCGAAGCTTTTCGCAGAATGCCACCTCATCCTTATCGGACATGTAGAGATTGCCATGCCTGGCAACGTTGTCTATAAAAGTGTGCATTGCGGTTATTGCTGGTTGACCGATCAACCCCACAGATGCCTGATTCAAATACACACTTTGACGGAGGCTGGGATAATCCAACCGATCAAATGGAGAGGGGGGCATGACGACCTGCCTGTGAGCAGTAGATCGTAAACTGTCCTGCTTCGGTTGGAAATGGAGAAAATTGTCAGGATGTGCTGTGCTGCAACTGACACCAGCAGGCGAGTCGCCTTCCGGCATTCTTTATGAGGGTCGCGGCGCTTATACTCCCACGCCCGGTTGGCGGGATCACTGCGCCACTTTTGCATTCGCTGTTTAGCTGTCATGCACACAGGATTTTTTCTCCTTGGGGCCACGATGAGGGTCGAGGATTTCGCCTTCAAGCTGGCCGACACGATGCCGGAATCCAAACGTGCCGGTTTCTTCGCAGCGCGCAGCCTTACACGTGGCCCACAGGATTTTGTCTTCTAGCTCACAGAACCGGATGCAGGCTTGTATGTATGTCGTGAATCTGAATCTCATCAGCGAATTGGAAATCGAGTACATGCTCGGAACGAGCCGGTACAGGGTGAATTAGAACGGAAGAACCCAGATTCGACTCTCGATGCCCATAGAAGCGGATGAATCGTTTGGTCGCATCAGAGGGTTTGCTGAATTGAATCGAGGCACTGCTTCACCGTTGCGACCAATAGTAGACCCATCCACAATATTTTGGCACCGAAAGAACGAGGCCTCGGGGCCCATAGCCGCCAATCCGGGAGTGAGCGGACGACCTCACTCTCGCTCAAACACCATTACCGTCTTGAACGTTTGATGGCTCGTGTCTTCGCCGCTCAATAGGCAGGATGGGTGTACAATCTCGCCGCTCTTGAATTCAAAAAGGGAGATTCCGGTTGATGACTCAGAACCCGACTACACCGAACCAAGATCCTCCAGCCCACTCTGGCATCCTGCAGATCGTGAACGGTGCGTATGTTGCCGGCGCGGTGTCGTGCCTGGCGCAGCTTGGAATCCCCGACTTGCTCGAAAACGGGGCGAAATCAGCTGAGGAATTAGCTGCCCAAACCGGCGCTCAACCGGACGCGCTCTACCGCCTCATGCGCGCCACCGCTTGCGTTGGAGTCCTAGCGGAAGGGTCGGACAAGAAATTCTCACAGACGCCCATGTCGGCCGTCCTGCGCACCAACGCGCACCCCAGCCTACGAGGGCTCGCCATCATGACCGGCCGGGAATGGCACGAGCGGGGATGGTCCAGGCTGGAATATTGCGTGCGCACCGGAAAGCAGGCACTCGACGAGATTTACGGCATGACCATCTTCGAGTATCTGAAGCACAATCCCGAGGAATCGCGGATTTTTGACAATGCCATGACCGGGCTTTCCAGCATTGATGGCCCCGCTGTGGCCGATGCCTACAACTTTGCCGGCGTACAAAACATTGTCGATGTCGCCGGCGGCCACGGCCTTCTGCTGGCCACTCTGCTCGGGCGGAATCCGCACTTGAAAGGCACGCTCTACGAGGTACTCCATGTGCTGGAGGGAGCTAAAACAGGTGCCCTCAAGCCATATATGGACCGTTGTACGCTGGCCTCCGGCGATATGTTCTCTTCGGTCCCTGCAGGCGCCGATGCCTACATTATGAAACACATCATTCATGATTGGCCGGATGATGCCTGCGTCAAAATTCTAAAAGCCTGCCGCCAAGGCGTAAATCCCGGCGGAAAGTTGTTGGTGGTAGATTGCGTGATTCAGCCGGGCAACGACTTCTCTCCCGGAAAATTTCTGGATTTGCAAATGCTGATTTTCCCCAGCGGACGCGAACGCACTGAACCAGAATTCCGCAAATTGTTGGAAGCGTCGGGATGGAAACTCTCGCGGATCATTCCCACGGCGGCCGGGGATTCGATTGTTGAGGGGGTGGCGTAGGGTTTGGGTTGAGCGACTCTGGTGAAAGGGCACGGCTTCAGCCGTGCCACCAAGGCCGGCTTTTGGGCACTCAACCAAGAATGACTAAGCTTGTTCCCAGAACGCTTGCAGAGCAACCTGTGAAACAGGCAAGTCAATGAAAGCTGTGGAGTTGGAGTATCTCAATAAGGATTGTTGGCGAAAAATCGCCTCTCTCCGAGTAGAGGAGTCCCGATAGCGCGGTAGGCATTCCTTGGCAGTATCCGCCGTTTCCAGCTTCGTGCCCGTTTAGGTCCACCATGGCACCACCGGGATGGCTCCTCCCTCACAGACCCCACCGTGCAGATTTCCCGCAGCGGGTTCTTCAAGCGCGACTCACTGTTTAAGTCCAAGGTTTCTGATCCGAGGGTGCAACAGAGGGTATCGGCCGAGGAGAGCATTGTATTTCGCCCACGTCAGCCGCGACCCGCGGGTTCGGCGATTGAGCCACTTGTACCAGAGTTTGCAGGTACCCCGATAGAACTTCCAGAGACACTGAGAGTTCGTGGGTCGCCCGTAGTGCTGATAGTGGCCCCGGAGCTTGGCATTGAGGGTTTTCTGCTGCTCGCCCACCGGTGCATGTCGGTGCTCCTGGCACCATGCGGCGACCGCCGTGAGGCTCTGGCGGAGCCGCTTGCGCATCGTTCGCACGTGCACGGTGAACTTCCCTCGACGGCTGTGCGCGCCAATGTGCGTCAACCCGAGAAAGTCGAAGGTGCCGGGCTTCTTCTTCCCCTGCCTCTTCGCACGCCCTGCACCCGCACGAACCTCACATTGTTACTTTCGAGGAGGAAGAAAAAATCCTGAGGGTGGCCCTGCCCCTGATCCGCGCTCTAGTTGTCCTGATTCTTGAGACTGGTATGCGGTCTCACCGCGAAGCATTGGCCTTGAGGGTTCCGGATGATCGATAAGCGGCAGCATGCGCCACTCAGACCGGCCCGCATAAATAGCGTCATACGGCAGCAACACGTCTGAAGCTTTGCGCCGTATTAGAGCAGTTAACTTTTCGGCAGTCGCGATCGCCTCCTGCGCCAGTGAATAGACTGAAGGAGACCTTGCAGTAACCGTAAGTAACGCTCCTCGACCTGGGCTACCCTCCGAACTCTCTCGTTCTCAATCTGAACCAGTCTTGTGGTCTTGCTCACTCACTGACCTTAAAGTTTCTCAACGCCGATTCGTTGATCGCCACACCAAGGCCTGGAATATTCTCGTCCAAATCGACAAACCCATCCTTTGCCTGAGGTTCTCCCTGGAAGATGTACCAAAAGAGTTCGTTTCCTACCTCGACATCGACCATCGGAAAATACTCCGCCATGGGCGAATTCAGACTTGCCATCACAACGTGGTAGTTGTGCATCTGGCCGGCGTGAGGTATTACCGGCACCGAATGCGCTTCGGCCAGAGCCGCAATCTTTCTGGCTTGTGTTATTCCACCGACCCGGTTGGTATCGAACTGGATGTAGTCGACCGCTTTTGCTTCCAGCAGATCGCGGAAACCATGGAGAGTAAATTCGTGCTCGCCACCGGCAATCGGCACTCGGCCATAAGATTTCAATTCAGCGTAGCCGTGGATGTCCTCGGGGATAACCGGTTCTTCAAGCCATCGTAGTTGGAAGGGCTCGAGCAGCGGCAGCATCCTTTTGGCATAGTCCAGAGTCCAGCCCATGTAAGCGTCGGCCATTACATCGATTTCGTCGCCAACTGTCTGTCGAACGGTGCGGACCAGTTCAACATTGCGCCGCATGCCCGCGGCGCCGTCGACCGGGCCCCAACCAAAACGCAGCTTCATGGCCCGGTACCCTTCTTTCTTGTAGCGTTCAGCTTCAGCGGCTAATTTGTCCAAGGCCATGCTGTAGAGGCGGCTCGCATAAACCGGAATCTTGGGCTTGGTTCTTCCGCCCAGCAGACGATAGACGGGCTGCCGGGCGGACTTGCCAAGAATGTCCCATAATGCAATGTCGACGGCGCTAATGGCCACCATCCCGATGCCCTTGCGACCAAACGCCATCGTTTTCCGGAACATGTGCTGCCACAGGAATTCGACATCCCAAGGGTCCGCTCTTAGAAGAAGAGGTCTCAAATAGAGATCGATCACCTCTTTTGTGACCTGTGGTGCCAGAGCTGCATTCCCGATGCCGACGTGGCCGTCATCGGTAAATATCTCCACCAACAGCCAGCCGAGGAAGGTGAAGGTCTGCATCGACGCTTCAGGGCGCACCAATAAATCCATCGGATTGGTACAGAAGTGAGGTGGAAGGGGTAGCGTATTGCCCCGCCACTGTACGACGCGCGTTCGGATTTCCTTAATTTTCATGACTCTCCTGCCAAAATTCGGACGACACTGGAAACCGCGAACGCGATGCAATCGAGTGCATCCGCCCAATCGAGCCGAGCAACTTCGTTTCGGTTACTCTGCCAGAAAATCATCGCAGCCTTGGCAAGACGAAAGCGAACATCCAGCAAGTGATGGGCCTTGCTGAAAAAATGGGAGAGAGCGACCCCTACATCGAAAGCAGGCTCGCCAAAGTGAACAACTTCGTAATCGAGGAGAATCACTTTGCCCTGATAGATAAGCGCGTTCTTTGGGCTGAAATCGACATGAACTAGGCTCAGGTTATGGATCAACGATTCTTGTGCCAAAGCATTCAAGAAACTGGCCGCCGCAGAGATAGATCGCGCACTATAGAGGACATTGGTGGTGGACCATCGTCATACTCTTCGCTCCGCAGATCGTCCCGACCTAAGAGTCTCTGGCCAAATCCCAAGGAGGATGCGAGGTAGATTGCTCGTATATTCCAGAACCCAGGTTCGCTGGTGACCACAAAAATCCATCACCAGTTGGAATCCAAGAATAATGGCAGCCCTGTTTCGTTCTTCGGCTTTTCAGTGTCACCGGCTGTGCGCGGTTCGGTGTTCTCGCGCCTGCAAATCGGAATGACTTCGCGGGGTGCGTTGTCTAGGTTCACACCTTCGTCCCTCGTCCTGCCCAATAAGAGTCGCGCAGCCCGCGCCTGAGGATTTTTCCTACAGCGCTTTTTGGTAGTTCTATCAAGAAGTCGACTGATTTCGGCTTCTTGTATCCAGCCATGTGCTCTCCTGCAAACTGGATAATCTCCTCAGCTGATGAAATCGCTCCTGGCTTTAGCACGACCGCCGCCTTGACCGCTTCGCCCCACAAATCATCAGGAATCCCAAAAACGCACACTTCAGCGATCGCAGGGTGCAGCAGGAGAACTTCTTCTATTTCTCTAGGATAGATGTTGGCACCCCCCTAAAGCACTCTTGGTTCGGAACTCTTCGGAAGCTATCGCGTCCGAAGCTCCAACAAAATCATGTCCAGAAAATCTTTTACCGACAAACTGGTCTCCCCGAAGAACGCTGTTCACAGCCTCCAGTAGCTCGCTTCCGGCATCAGTCTTGACAACGTAGCCAGAGGCGCCTGTGCTAAGCGCTTCCCGCACCACATCGACTGAAGATTCTTGGCTTACAAAAAGTATCTTGGATTTGGCTGATAGCTTGCGGATTCGTCGAGCCGCTTCGAGTCCATTCAGCGATGGAAGCCCGATGTCGAGCACAATCAAGTCCGGTTGCAGTCCCTCAGCCTTGTGAACCGCTTCCAATCCGTCTGAGGCTTCGCCGATAATCTGCAATTCCGGTCTCTTGCCCAGGGTCGAACAGATGAATCGCCGAAAAGGTTCGTAATCATCGACCACGAGAATCCGGGTGATTGATCCTTTCCAAGGCATTCCCCCTCGCAGTTCAGAAACCCCGTTTTCCGAGGATAGTTGCTGAACAGGGCGTTGTCGGCATCGCAAGGAACCGTCACCGCAGGGCCTACGGATCGGGGGCGGAAGGGTGCGAGGAAACGAGCTACTGACGCCCGAAGCTGCGCAATGTTAACAGAGAACTCTTCGTCGCCGCAAAAAGAGAGCGGGAGTAAGCCCGCTCTCATATAGATTATGGAACTGTCTGAACCTAATGCTTCAACTCGACTTGGATGACCTCAAATGGTTTCTTGCTCGTGCTTTCCGGCTGGTGGGTAAAGGCATCCATGTGCTGCACTGTCCCTGCTTTCGCCTTGATGTCCTCACTCTTTCCGTCCGGGTAGGTGAACTTCGCGTGGGCATCCGTCAGGAACACTGCAATTGATTCCGGGTGGCTGTGCATCACCGATTTTTCACCCGGTTTGTACTTGATCCGAACCACTCGCACTCGATCATTCTCGAACTCTACCGTGTAATGCTTGGGATCAACTTTCACTGGATCATCGGCCGTTGGTTGCGGCACTCTTGCAGTTGCCATGATCCCCTCCTTTCTTTGTTAGGGGGCTGCACTAATTCGCAGCCCTTTTCAGATTGAAATCAGTTATGCGGCTTTTGCGACGGGGGCGGACACCGCGCCCAACTGCCGCATCATGCCCAAGGCATCGTAGACCCAGTTGTCCTCGACCACCTTGCCGTTGGCGATCCGAGTCACGACAATGCCCGAGACGCCGCTCACGCGCTTCCCGGTGGGTGCCGTGCCGAACAGTTCACCTCGATGGGTTCCGCCTCCGCTCGTCCGTGTGACCACCTTGTCCCCTTCGGCGATCTGCTCCTCAATCGTCAGCTTTATGTCAGGGAACGCATTGCGGTACGTGGTGACTATTTCTTGGAAGCCTGCTCTGCCCCGCTTTTCCCCTGCCGTAGGTTCCCGATACACGTAGTCAGTTGAGAGAATTTCATCCAAGACTTTGAAGTTGCCCTTATTGAGCGCCTCCTCGATCAGGCGACGCACCAATGACTTGTTCGCTTCAGACATGCGACTCCTCCTTTATCAAGTTGATTCCGGCATTGTCAACCCCGGTAGCCCAGCGCGTCAATGCAACCCGAATTGTGCATCCCGATTCCACGGAGCAAGCCGAAGTTGTGTTGACGATGCAGGGTGGGGTACACTCCGACGCTGAGCAGGATTGCCTCTGAGAGTCGCAGAACTCTAATTCGTCTCCTCTTGCTGCTTTCGGCGCACGCGGTTTAGTGCGCCTCTCGACAGCTTATTTCGCGTCCGGCAGGAGACGACCACCATATGAGACGTTTTTCAGCGGGTTGAGTGTCGAGTTCTGGATTCATGCTGCACCCCCACCTTCGCCCGAAGAACTGAATTTTCTCCGAGAGCGGGTTCGCTGTCGAGCACGCTGGTCTTGTCAGCCATCCTCGATATTATGAAGCACATGAGCGTTCGAATCGATCTGATGAGTCCAGCCGACTGGCCGGAGGTCTGTTCTATTTACGAAGAAGGAATTGCCACAGGTCTCGGCACCTTCGAAACAAAAGTACCTTCGTGGGAGGAATGGAATGCCGCACGCTTGCCGCACTCAAGGTTAGTGGCGCGAAACGAGCGAGTGCTTGGATGGGCTGCGCTGAGTCCAGTATCCAAGCGAGCGTGTTACGCGGGCGTTGCCGAAGTTGGAATCTACATTACGGCTTCTGCACGTGGTCAGGGAATTGGGCGTGCCCTCTTGCAAGCTCTGATCGAGTCCTCTGAAACAAACGGCATCTGGACATTACAGGGCGCGACAATTGCCGAGAACACGGCAAGTCTGACGCTTCAGGAAAGATGTGGATTTCGAGTGATCGGGCGCCGGGAGCGTATTGGCAAGGTTGCTGGCGTGTGGCATGACACGATCTTGACTGAGAGACGGAGCAAGAAGGTTGGCATCGAATGAACCCGTAACAGGGTAAACGGACACTATTCATGAACGCCAGTGATGAACGTCACCGTCCCCCGAAGAGTCGCCTTTGGTTTTCGGCAAACTCGATTGGGTGCGAGCATTCCGCGTCATCGTTCTCGACATGATTGATCCGGGTGCTCACGGGGTAGCACCGCATGAACCGAGCATCATACGGCTTCAGCAGTTCGGAAACCGCTGCTACGTTCTGCATTCCCGGATCAAGCCATAGGTCGTAGGTGTCTGGATCAAGGATGACTGGCATCCGGTCGTGGACAGCCGAGGTCAGTGCGTTCGGTGTCGTGGTGAGGATCGGGCACGTCTTGAGCCAATTGCCGCTTGAATCTTTCCATCCCTCCGACAACCCGGCGAATGCGAATAATTGGCTTTCGCTCACTTCGAAACAGTAGGGCTGTTTCCCAGTTGCGGTGCGCTGCCACTGGTAAAACCCGTCTGCCGGGATCAGGCACCTGCGGAATTTCAGAGGGTCGCGAAAAGCTGGCTTCGCGGAAGCGGTCTCCGACCTTGCATTGATCATGCTTGCTCCGACAGACAGGTCTTTCGCCCATGAGGGAACGAACCCCCACTTCACCAGCGAGAGTTTTCGCACGGGCTCTTTTGGATGCTGGCGAATTACAGGAACGGGTTGTGTGGGAGCGATGTTGTAATGGGGAACCCAATCCATGTCCTCTGAGGGGCTATGGAAGTATTCTTCGATGACTTGTTTTCTGCGGGAGAGACGCTAGCGTCCCACATTGGGAGATTATGGCAGATCGGATAGCGTCACGATTATGGGGGTGTGGTCAGACGGCTTTTCCTGCGCTCTCGGCCCTTTATCGATCTCGCAGCCTTCGAGTCGATCTGCGAGCGTCGGGGATAATAAGAAGTGATCGATTCGTATACCTCGATTGTTTTGGAACGCCTGCCGAAAGTAATCCCAAAATGTGAAATGTCCTATTTCGCCCAGGTGCAACGACCGGAACGCATCCGTGTAGCCAATACCCAACATCGCACGATAGCGTGCTCGCGGCTCCGGCTGAAACAAAGCATCGTGCTCCCACGAAGACGGCTTGTGGCAGTCGATATCCTCGGGAATCACGTTGAAGTCGCCTCCTATTAATGTCGGCGCATCGTCCTGCTTCCATCTAGTCATTTGCTGAGTCAGTCGATCCATCCAAGCTAACTTGTAGGCAAACTTGTCACTCCCTACCGGATTGCCATTGGGAACATAAATATTGACGATGCGGATGTCCCTGATGATTACCTCCAAGAACCGCGCATGACTGTCGGAATCGTCTCCGACGAGAGCCTTAGCAATCGTCTTCATCGGATGTCGCGACAGAATCGCAACCCCGTTATAGGCTTTCTGCGTCACCGCTACACTCTCATAGCCGAGCGACTTGAAGGCATCGGACGGGAACTCCGTCCCCTTCAATTCTTGCAGCAACAACACATCCGGTTCGCGAACTTTCAGCCATGCCGTGACATGGGTCAGCCGAGAGCGAACCGAATTCAAATTCCAGCTAGCGATCTTAACATCAATCCTCATTCTAGCGTCGGAGTGCAAGGGCGGTCATTGGCTGGGAAGCTTTGCGGTCTATCTGGTTACAAACCGAGGGATTTCAGGCTAGTTGCTGCCTCAGGTTGACCCTTTTCGTGCTTATGTTGGATATTGTGACGCATGGACGTTGAACGCCTCATTGACGAGATCGAGCAGCTACAGGAAATGTTCGAAGCGCCGGATATTAGGCCACTCAGCGCAAGCGACATCTCTGCTGCCAATCGCAGGCACGACGAAAAGCTCGCACATAGCCCGTGGTTTCAGCTTTGGCAACGGTATGGGGTCTCCTGCCGAACTGAGTCTCCAGTGCTTCGACGAGGAGAATCGGAGAGCTAAACCTTTCCGCGAATGGACGTCAGAATGCGAAGAAGAAAGCTGCTAGTCCCCCGCCGAAATTGACAGAGAGTGAAGAAGACCTGCTGTCGCACATGAAAATGGATACCAGCTTGAAACTGATTCGCTCGGTGCCAACCCGATTCTGCGCCGATTGAAAGACGATGAAGTAATCCGCCCTCTGTCCGCCAATCGCAGTACCATAGAAGCGCTGAAGCAGCGCGGACTCATTACCCCGGGCAAAGGTCGCGAGCCGCTCACTATCGGGTGGCGTCTGAAAAAGAAGCAGCCTTAGTATCCGCTGGACATGCTCACTGCGCCCCTATCTTACAATCGAAAACAATGCTCAAGCGGCACGTTCATATCCTCCCCATGCTTGCTCTTGCAACGGCTGGATGCCTTTGGGGAACCGGATTTTTCTTCGGCAAGATCGCGTTAGATGAAATGCCAGTCGCCACGATGGTTTTGTTTCGGTTCGCATTCGCGTGCGCCGGATTGCTGCCATTCATCTTCTTTGATCGTCCTCGCCTTGCCGGGAGCGAGTGGGGATGGGTTCTCGCCGCCTCGCTGCTCGAAGTGCCCGTGTCATTTCTGGTGCAGTTCAAAGGACTCTCCCTAACCACTGTCTCACATGCTTCCTTAATGGTCGGCACGCTTCCAATGCTCCTCGCGATGGCTGCGGTCGTCTTTTCGCGAGAGCGGTTGCACGTTGGCGGTTGGCTTGCAGTGGCGGCATCGACGGTTGGTGCTGCATTGATCGCGTTGTCGAGCAAGAAAGGTTCCAGCGTGGCGCGGGCGAGCATACTTGGCGACCTGTTGGTTGTGCTTTCCATGCTTGCAGCCATCGCATGGATTCTGATTTCGAAGCGTCTGATGAGACGACATTCCCCGCTGATGGTGACAGCCTTCGTGTTCTGGATCGGCACGATCCTTCTGGCGGCTGTGGTCGTTACCACATCGGGTATTCCTTGCGTACACTACTCGACCCGCGTATGGTTCGCGGTGGCTGAGCAGGGGCTACTCGTGACGGCGAGCGCAACGGTGCTGTGGAATTGGGGACTCAAGCAGGTTCCCGCATCGCAAGCAGGAATTTTCGTGAACTTGGAACCGCTGGTCGGCGCGACTCTCGAAGTTTCCGTTCTACATGAGGTCTTGGGGAGGATGGCTCTGGCAGGCGGTGCGCTGATTATCGGGGAGCCATTTATTTCAGCTACAAGCCCGAAAGTAACGGCGCTTAGCATTTCGCTTGCCTGTGGGAAACTAACTCGAAATCGCATTGACTATTGCGGAGACTGGAGACTAGCCTTCAAACAGGCCCTTTTGCATTTCTAGTTGCTCGAAATTTAGTGGAGATTGACCTATGACGCAGGGTATGGAATGGCTGCTGATTGCGTGGGGCGTTGTCACTGGAATTCTTCTCATCCTGCTCTTCTATCGCAGCACTCTGACTAGGCAGGAGGACGACCAACTTTTTATTGATGAGTCTTCCGCATCAAGGGCAACGGAACAAAGCCAACTGATCGCCAAGGTAAATAAGATAAATCCTCTGGTGAAACTGGTAGGCGCAACTTCGGGCCTGATGATCTTGGTAATCGCAGGCTGGGCTGTCTACCTTGGATTGAACTCGGTACAGCCGTAAAGCCGAAGCGCCCGAAATAGAACGATTGTCCAGCGAAAAACCTTGCCAGTGAAACGGAAGGCCGCTGCTTAGCAGCAGCGACCATAATTGCAATTTAGTCCGATTCTTTCCGGCTCTTTTTCCGGGCACGCTTGCGGGCCAAGGCTTCTTTCACCCGCTTCTTCTCGCCCGGCTTCAGGTAGAAGGAGTGACGCTTGACCTCCTTGATAATGTCTTCCTGTTGCACTTTACGCTTAAAACGACGCAATGCGTTTTCGAGGGATTCACCCTCTTGCAGTCTAACTTCTGCCAATCTCATCACCCCCTACCAGTGCCCAATCGAATACACCCAAGCTTACCTCATCTGTACTGCTCTCCTCGCCGGACTGAATGCTATGGGCGCTGAATCGAGGTATGCGCTCTCGGAGATCGAGGGACGCTCATCGGCGTATAATCAAAGCAGCAAAACACCTATGACAAATACAAAGTTTGTAGTGAAAGTGAACCGCGGAGGTACTCTCAAACCTGCGTATGTGCAGCGGATTGATCGAACCCCTATTCAGATGACATCCGACCGTAAGCTGGCACTGTTGATGGGAAGATTAACGGCAGAGGATGCCGTCAAATCTATCCAAACTCTTCGGTGCAATCCGGAGTTGGTATCGGTTCAGGTCAGAGCCTAATCTGGCATCGCACCAGCGAAGAAAGAAATGCCCGAAATCCTCTCGGATCACGGGCATCCTTTTGGTTGCAACTTAGACAGCCTGAACGTTCTCAGCCTGCCAGCCCTTCGGGCCTTTGGTCACATCGAACTGCACGGCTTGCCCTTCTTGGAGGCTGCGGAATCCGCCAGCCTGAATGGCGGAGAAATGCACGAATACATCCTCCCCATTTTGACGGCTGATGAAGCCATAGCCTTTGGCGTCGTTAAACCACTTTACTGTTCCTTGTTCCAATTGATATTCCTATTTCTATATCTTGAATTTCGGCTGAGAAGAGTCGCTGCGGTGAGAAGGGGTGACGCTGGTTGGCGATACCGACTTTCAACTGCGGGTGAATCAAACTTAGCTGATAGCCATTAGACTATCATAAAAATCCGAACGGCTCAGAAATTTGGTTTGTTGGCGACGGCAGTCCTCACATCATACGTCGGTTTGGGTGTTCGTGGCTTCATTCTCACGCCTATCCCGCTGTTCCAAAAATAAACTGGCCTGACCACACGTTGTTACGATAGCCTCACCAAGGCCGAGGATCAGAAGCTTTGTCTGTGGTTCGTTTCCATGGGCCGCCGCTTTCATCTCATTCAGGTTGCGTATTGTGACCATCTTGGGTGAGCGCTTCGCGCCAAAATGCGGCATGCATCGAGAATATCCGTCACACGGCGAACACCAAAGTTACTGAAGATGCGACTTGTACCCTAAAGTTTAACTAAGGAAAATCGACGCTTAGCTCTTTTTTGTTCGATGGTTTCTTCTTTTGGGAAGCACTTATATCTGCTCGTAGACGCTCAAGACTTCGCTCGATGTGGATGAGGTCTTCACCCGTTTTGGAAACTTTGTCGAGAAGGTGTTGTAGCGTCTCTTCCGCTTGCTTGAGCGACTTTTCTTTCGCCGTAATCATCAATCTGTACGATTCCCAGCGCACGTAGTGAAGTTTACTTCTTGCGCAAAGCCAAAACGCCCAGACTCGGTTAAGTCTGGGACGCTTTGTCGAACAGCCCTCCCCCGAGATCTGCTCATTAACAACCTTACGGTCAGCGCAATTGGATGTATATGGCACCGCTGTGCTAGGCAGTGTCTTAGATTAAGACACTACCCTGTGCTAGGGAACTTAACTTGCAGGTTCAGTGTGCTAGCCCGCCTTGTGCGAAGCAAAAAGTTCTCGTTCGTTTTGAACAGGCTTCCTCACGCGTTCAGCCGTTACGTGATAATCGCCACATGGTTCGCAGAACGATTGCCAGCAACACCACGTTCGACAGTCAGCACAAATTGCTGCGCCGCATTCAGCGTACTCAGCGATGGCGCGGTTTGCGGCATGGCTATTGATAAAGGGCAAGGCGAGAACGGTAGGGCCCGGAAAACACGATGGCATCCGTCCCCGCGATGCGAGTTCAGAGTGCCAGCCAGTTTATTTCTGAGAGAGGAACTCTTTGAGGTGCTTGGCAACGGCTTCTGCCATTGACTGCTGGTTCTTGCTCCCGCCTCGTTGCTTATTCACCGAGTAAGCCCAAAGCATTTTGCTCGAATTTGATTCGATTAGCTGTACGGAAACGTTTCCCTTATCCTCAATTCCGGCGCAATAGGCAAACAAGCAACGGGCGATTTTGCCACCTGTCGATTCCTGTTTAATCTCGACCGGGGCAGCTTTCAGCGTGTAGGTTGCTTTGGTCGGATCGGTTACAACATCGACAGGAACTTGCTTTTTCGCAATCGCGGCGGCTACATAAGTCTCAAAGCCATTCTGCGGTTCGATGTAAACGGACGGTCGCGTTACCTGAGCAAGACCCGGTAGCGACACAGCTACGAACAATAGCAGCAAGATGGTGCGTTTCATGTTCCAAACCTCTGGCTGAGTCTGATCTAGCCGAGTCTGGTTACACCAGATTACGCAGGTATTGCGACTGTTGCCGGAATGTAAAGGGCCAGCCTCAGGAACCACGGCATCCCTACGTCGCGGCATTCCTGCGTCGCTGTCACTGGATATACTCGATTTGGCAGAATGGATTCATGGATGTTCACAGAATATGCGCGTTCAAGTGCAATCCAGCTAGACGGAGTTTTTGGTGATGCGCTATTTTGAATAGTGAATATAAAGAGCTAGGGCTATTTGGCATCCGATAACACCACACGCTAGATACCAACCCTTCTTTGTCTTTGGTGTCCAGATCATCATCCAAATGAACACGATGAGCCAGATGGACGAACTGTTTGCCGTCGATGCAGAAGCTCGCCGCAGAGTAATTGGTCTCACTGGGTGTCATGCTCTGCGTCAGGAAAGAGCCAAGCCTCTCCTGGACGATATCCGTAGCAAGATCGAGGCAGCACAGTCCATTGCATTGCCCTCCAGTGCACTCCGCAAGGCCTGCCAGTACGCGCTCACACTATGGAGGAAAACTTACCAGATTCCTGGAATATCCGGAACTTGAGCTGAGCAACAACCTTGCGGAGAATTCGATGCGTCCCGTGGCTCTGGGGCGAAAGAACTGGATACACATCGGCAGCCTGCGCGCGGGACCTAAGGTTGCGGCGATTCCCTCGGTCGTCGAAAGCTGCCGCAGGTTGAAACTCCCAGTGCGCGACTATTTGGCCGCGGTTCTCCCCGGGTTTGCCGATCTTCCGATCCAGCGCCTCCCAGACCTTACTCCCGCTGTGTGGGTCGCCCGGCATTCATAGACTCAAGCGACCTGGGTATTAGCGTGAAGGCGATTTTGCGAAAACAACCGCGACAGCGCCAAGATCTAGGGCGGCAGGAACTGCCGGCGAATCTTCAGTGTGTAGAGAGCGTAAGTCAAATGTGCGAGCTGAGACTGTCAAAGCCTGCAGAAGTAGATAGCTAGTCGCCAGCTTCACCCGCGCAACCAGGGCTCCATCGGCGACTGTGTACCTCCTCTGATGACCTCACGGTGCAACTGTGGCTCGGGCACTCGGACTCCGGGGCTCCAATTAGGGCAGGTTGCCGCTGGCCCGGTCCGGGCGAGCAGAGGCAGGGGTCTTAAGCGGGCGCGGCGTGAAACCGTTGGCCAGTTCTTTCCCTTCTACATTCCTGGCTTGTTGCAGCAGTTGCCAGTCGCGGACAAGTTCTTTCTCGGAGACCGTAGGTGCGGTTTTTCGGCTTAACTCCGCCTCCAGCCTGGCTTCCAGAAGTTCCTGCACTAAATCCGAAGGAGCGCTGCTGCGGAGAACGTTGGCGGCAGAGACGCCCACCTTCACCAGCCGTTCTCCAACCTGCATTTGCAGGGTCGGCATGCCCTGGGCATCGAACCCCGGTTGCGCTTTAGCCTGCAATCGCGCCCATTCGTTGCGGACGTGTGCTGACGAACTGTCCGCGCCGGCGTTGGCCAGCAATCCTTTCAGCTCCTCCTGGTAGGCGCGGCGGTCTTCGCGGCCCACAGGGAGCTCTGGTGCGCCGCCGGCAGCAAAAACCAAGGCATTGCGGGCAGCAGCAAAGCGGCCGGTCCCGGTGCCTACGTAGACCGCAAATACGCATCCGGCAAAAATCGGGCTCACCACGGCGCTGGGCACGATGTATTTCTTCGATGTAAAGAAAGACTCCACCACGCCGTGCACAGCCGTGCTTCGCGGCAAACTGCCTGGGATCTGCGGAATCACAAGTTTCGAAAGCTGCAGCTCGGGATGATGCCCGCTATAACGGACCAGCGTTCGCGCCAGTTGCTTTGGCGTGGTGATGCCAAGATCGGCAACCACGCTGCGATGCAGGGCTTTGGGATAATAAAAGTTAATGACGTCTCTTACGAAGTCCGCGCAATTGCGGGAAACGCCGCGATAGTGCGAACGATTCGGCGACGAGTTGTAAGCGCGGATCAGCGCCGCGTCCTGCTCCGGGCTGGTTTCAATTTCGAAGCCGTAGCTCGTGCGGTCGTAGGAAGAGCCTACAAGCTCGTACCAGTTTCCACGCGGGGTTCCGCTGTCCGCTGTGTCTGGAGCGATCACGCGCAAATGCTGCCGTCGGTAGCGATCACGGAGAAATGCGACCATCTTGGCGTCGGCGAACAGCGGGATGTCCTCGGGCCGCTCGACGGCATAGAGGTAAGGGATCAGGGGAATCGCCGCCCAGTCGTAACCATTGATGCCGTCATAGCGGCTGAACACTATTCCCGTCTCGCTTGGCGCGCAGGGGCGCAACACTAGCGGGGAGTCGGCGCAAACTCCAGAGAGATATACCGCGACGTGGCCGGTCGGGCTGAAAAAGCCCAGCTCGCCGTAGGGCTCTTCGAGCAGGAGTGTAGCCGAGGCCCCCGCCCGAGGGACAAGCGCCGAGATCAGCACGACCAAGGTGCAGAAGGCCCGTCGTATTCCGTCGAAGTCGTGTTGGGACATCTGGTTACCCCAGACAAAATCCTAACTTGCTTGTTAAGAACCCTTTAGCGGAAGATTAGTTGCTAATAATCGGAAAAGCCAGTTACGAAAGTCTTGAAAGAGCCGGGGCTGAAGTGTAGACGTAACCGCTGCCGTTCAGATGCCAAGACAAGCGCGAGAGGATAAGGAAAACGGTGTGGGCTGCAGACTGCTTTGCCGGCCTCAAAGCAGACAACACGCTGGCTGCCCCTGTCCGCTGGCCGACGACTGTCAGGAAAGCCAGTCGATTTGCATTCTGCTCTCTGGAAGACGTGGCGGCGGTTTGTTCGTGGCAGGGAAACACAATAAGACGTAACGCACTTGCGGTTCGGTCTCTTCTAGAGATGACAGGAAACCAGGCCAAGGGGCGCACGGTTTCTTGGCACTCCCTCTCCTCGCATGTACGCATCGGCCTCCATGATCGAAAAGCGTCTGGCGTGGCTGATGAGTTCGCGGCGCTGTACAATCCTCTTGAAAGTAGCAGTTCTCATGTTATTGGTGGGCTGCTCATCTGGGAACAGCCCTTGGTCAGCGGGAGGCGGCAGTGACGAGATTCGATTCCACAAAAGCACGGAGCTTCCTTCAACCATTGCCCAGGCGCGGGTCGAGGCGTTCCGACGGAGATTCACCTTTTTGTCCCTGAGGCCTCACGAGCGCGATCCGCTAAGACGCGCCGTTGTTGGCATTCCACACTTCACCTTCACTTCGCGCACGATGACGACGAGTCTGATGACGGCGAATCGCGCCGAGAGCCTCGTTACTCAGGTTTCGTATGAAGGTTTCGCATTGGTCTAAATCGATACTTCAGGAGGGTGCCATGGAAGTCGTTACGAGTCCGAAGTGCTCAACTACTTCTGACGCCGACGCTGCTTGCTCAACCGCATCGATCTGGCAGGACGTGCTCGCACAGGCAGTCACCGGAGAGTTAGTTGCTGTGCTGAACTACACGTCTCTTGCCGAGATCTGTCAAGATCCCAACGAAGTAGCCGACGCACTTGAACACGCGGAGAGCGAACGGGGACATGCCACCGCCTTTACAGCTGAGGGCAAGAAGCTGGGCATCGAGGTGCCGAACAACGTAAACGCCAAGTATTGGAAGCGCCTCCGCAGCGCATTCCTTCGCCAGATCGATGGGCGCGACTTTATCGGCTGTCTCATCATTCAGGAGGTCATGCTCGAGTCCTTCGCCGTCGCCAGCTACAAGCGTGTAGGACAGGTCGCGCCGGGCAGCCTGGGCACGACCTTCGCCGAAATTGCCGCCGAGGAAGAAGACCACATCGATCATGCCATGTCTATTCTCAGGGCCGCGCGGGCGCTCGATGTCCAGCGCTTCGATGACAAGGTGCATGAGCTTCACGTTGAAGTCATGGGCATACTCGCGCAGATGTTCGCCCGCGAAGACGGGGATGGCCACTGCGAGCTTTGCCATGCAGCTTGCGTCAAGCAGTCGCTCCCCGTGGTCGGTCTCACCAGTTCCGAGCTCCGTGGCGCTTCTCTGCAGCACTACCTCAGAACGCTGGACCTGCTGGGGCTGCCTGGCGAGATGACCCTCGCTTGGGCGACCCAATTACCAGTCTAGAAAGGTGTGGCCCACCGATGCCTCTCGACTTTGCGCTCATCGCACATCAGGAAAGCTGGAGAGCGGCCGCCGATGTACTCGCCGTGTTGCGGGGGCCCGGCCGCGCGCCGATTCCAGACGTTGACCTGAAGGACATCTTTCCGTGGTTTCCACCCAGGGCGGTCTGCCACATCGACCATCGCTCCGTGCTTGGCCACAGCGTTCATGGGATCTACATCGATTCGTTCATCCCTCCAGATCGTCTTGGGTTCGAGCACAGGCGCGAGAACATCGACCGCGTCCGCGCCGCCGCCGCTTGCGCCATCAAGGCGGGCGCGCGGATTGTGAGTCTCGGCGGTTTTAGTTCCATCCTCATCGAAGGCGACTCCGATCTTCTTCCGGAAAAGGGCGAGACGGTCTTCACCACTGGCAACACGTTAACGGCCGCCTTTGTCGTGCAGGGCGTCAAGAAGATGTGCGCGTTACAGGGCCGGGACATGGGCGAAGCGACGCTGCTCATCGTCGGGGCAACGGGCGATGTCGGATCCGGTTGTGCCCGCTGCCTGGCGCCCCTCGTAAATCGTGTGGTCCTCAACGCGCGAAACATCGATCGTCTGCGCAGCCTCGCGGAGGAGTTGAGCGCCGGCGGAACGGCCGTGGACATAGCGACCGATCTCCAGCAGCTTTCCGTGCAGGCCGATATCGTGATCTGCGTGGCCAGCCTTGAGTCGCCATCGCTGCTTCTGGGACGTCTCGGCCCGAGCGCCATCATCTGTGACGCGGGCTACCCGAAAAACCTCTCACCGGACGACGTGTTGGAGGGTTGCACGGTGTTCTTCGGAGGGCTTGGCCAGTCGCTCGGAGGAATGAGATTCGAACCCGACATTCACCGCGTGCTGCATCGTCATCCATTTCCGAATGTAGGACAAGGATGTGTTATGGAAGGCATGGTGCTCGCCCTGGAACGCAGATTCGAGCCGTTCTCCCAGGGAAGAGGATTCATCACACCAGAACGGGTGCAGGAGATCGAAAGCATTGCTGCCCGTCACGGAATCCATCTTGCGCCGCTGTACAACGCACAGGGGCCTCTTGAAGAAGTTCCCTGCCAGACGGAAGGATTAACCGATGAGCGTCAAATCGCAGGATCAGGTAGAGCTGTTTGATCTGCTGTTTGGGATGAGTTGGGAAGACCCCGCATCGGACCGGCGAGCCCTGATGATCCAGCCCGGCGAAACGCTCATCACTGTCACCTCAGGCGCCTGCAACACACTTACGCTGCTGCTGGAGGATCCTGGCAAGATCTATGCCGTCGACATCAACCCATCGCAGTCGTACCTGCTGGAGTTGAAACGAGCCGCAGTGCTCCGCCTCGACTACGACGAGCTGCGCGCCTTTCTCGGGCTCGTTCCGTCTGACCAGCGGCTGCAGGTCTTCGAGCGCTTGCGCGGCGATCTCAGTGAGGCGGCTCTTCAGTATTGGACAAGCAAGGCGGAAGCCGTGCGCAGTGGAGTCGTCAATGCGGGCAGGTATGAGTCCTTCACCCGTCTTTTCAGCCGCTTTCTGGGCGTGATGCAGGGAAAGAAACGCATCAACGGATTGTTCCGCTGCGCGACGCTCGAGCAGCAGCAGGACTACTTCGCCAGGAGGTGGAACACAGTGCGGTGGCGGCTGCTCTTCAAGCTGCTCGCCAACAGGCGGATGCTGGCGAGGCGCGGATTGACTGCAGATTACTTCAAGTTCGACGATGGATCGTCATCTTTCTCGGAGAGTTTTCTTCGGCGAGCCAGACGCGCCTTGTGCGAGATCCCGGTCGAATCCAATTACTTCCTGACGCAATATCTCCTTGCCCGCTACCGGAGTGAGAAAGCGGTGCCGGCATACTTGCTGAAGGAAAACCTGCCGGTTGTCAGGGAGCGGCTGGACCGCATTGAGATTGTCACGTCACCCGCGCAGGAGTTTCTCGGCCAACAGCCCGACGACTCCATTGACTGCTTCAGCCTCTCCAACATCTGCGAGCTCATGAGCCGCGATGAGACGGCCCGGCTCTTCGCTGAGGTAGCACGCTCGGCCCGACCCGGTGCCCGCATCTGCTTCCGCAACTTGATTGTGCCGCGCGGCGTGCCAGAGAGCCTGCAGAGCGAGATCGAACTGCAGGAGGAACTCAGCCGCGACCTTATCGCGCGCGACCGCTCTTTCGTGTACTCGCGTGTCCAGGCTTTCGTCGTTAATGGCAAAAACATCGCTTGAGAGGCACAATGATTCGCAAATCAACGATGCTCAAACTGACGTGGATCGTGGTCGCTTCTGCCCGGCTCTGTGCCGCCGATCCGCGCATCGGCGCCTGGAAACTTGTTTCTGCGAATTCTGCATTGGATCCCCCGAGAGTGCTCTCGATTACCCCTCAGGGCAAAGGCGTGCGCGTGGTCATTTCAGGCAGCACCCACATCGACTTTACTGCGACCTTGGACGGGCACGACAACCAGGTACAGAATATTCCGGCGTTTAATCAGATCGTGATGCGCAGAATTGACAAGAACCAGTCTGAGATTAAGGAGAAGAAGAACGGAGTCTTAGTTGCGACGCTTTATGACAAAGTTTCGAGCGACCGCCGGGAGTTAACCATTACTACCGCCCAGCCGGGACGCGAGGACCAGATGACCGTGTGGGAGCGAACCGGAGGCGTGCGGAATGCCGCCAATCCGTTCATCGGCGAGTGGACGCAGGACCTCAGTAAGACTCGATTGCGGCAAGGATTGGCGCTTAAGATCGAGCCTGACGGAAAGGAAGGGGTTCATTTCGTCGGCGAGTTCAGCTACACCGCAAACTTCGACGGGCGCGAGTACCCGCTGCAGGATTCACGGGATGATACGGTCGCATTACGCCTTGTTGATGCGCGCACCGTTGACGTCATCTACCGGCGGGGCGATCAAATCGCGGACCAGGATCGCTGGGTGATCTCCGCGGACGGAGAGCACATGACCGTGACGACCACAGGAGTGTTGGGTACCGGTGAGCGAATCAAGGAAAGTCTGGTCTTTCGGAAGCAGTGAAAAAGGCTCCGAATTCCTCCCTCCAACCCAGTCTTCAATCTCTTGGTCGGGGGCAAGCAAGAATGCGTATACTTGGTGCCGTTGGATCAGCCCCGGTCGCAGCTGAGAGAATTTCGGATTCCGGATCGATCTCAATGCAAGAGACCATCGCAGCCCCGCACCATCCCGATCGGCTCATCTTCCGCGAGGCGGTAGCGCAGGGACACTTCGTCCGCCAATCCGACCCCAACCAGTACCCCATCCCAGGAACCTTGAACACGGTTTTGGCCGTAGGGCAGATCGTTTTATCTTTCGCTCTCCTCGGGGCCGCTTCCCACGCAAGAGTTCTCTGGGTTACGGCACTGTTTGCCGTGGCCTTCGCCTTTTTCATGCAGCTTGGTTTCGGTCTGGCCCATGAGGCGGCGCATAGCAAGCTGCACTCACGGCCTGCTGTAAATGAGGGACTTGGAATCCTTTTGTATTCTCTGTTCCCTGGAAGCTATCACCTGTTTGAAATAGCCCACCTTGTCCACCATCGAAGGAATCGTTCCGACGCCGAGTTAGAAGACTACGTTCTGTCCGGCGAGATAGGCTGGCGGAAGCGCGCCGCTTACTACCTCGTACTCTGCGGACTGTTCTGGTTTTTAACTCCGCTCGCATTACTGACCATCGCATTGATTCCCGGCGCATCCATTCAAATGCCTGCGCCGGGAGAGAACTCGGGAGTCCTTTTGCGCTATATGCAGTTCCTCAACAGCGTAAACCCCAGGCGAATCCGGCGGGATCTGCTGGTGACGATCGTGGTTTGGACGTTGGCTACGCTGCTGCTGCATTTCAAGCTCTCCCATCTCGCCCTGTGTTACGCGGCGTTCGCATTTTGCTGGGCCAGCCAGCAGTACATCTATCACGTGCGCACCCCCCGCCATGTGGTTCTCGGAGCTCTAGACCTCCATCTCTGGCGCCCATTTGAACTGCTTTATCTACATTTCAACTATCACTTGACTCATCATGTGGCCGCTTGGGTTCCCTGGATCTATCTTCCCAAGATCGCCGCGGAACCACCCACCCGTGGTTATCTGGCCACCTACCTCGAACAGTGGCGCCCCCCACAGCTGCTTGAAACCGCTTGGCCACCGTGCTTCCAGGCATCCGGCCCGCTTCCGTTACGTCACCCAGAAGAGGTCGTCCCGGATAGGGAGCTACGTGAACGGCAAATCTCACTGCAATACTGACCGTCCCGCGCGGCGCCTTTTTTGGCTCGCGGGCTTGGCTGGCGCGGTGGCGCTCGTGGTCGCTCCGTTATCTTTCCATGTCGAGCGCCGCCTTGACACCTCCGTGCGCCTGGAAGGAAGCGAGTCGGATTATGTTGCCCAACAACTGGCCACGCGCTTCCGCTCGCCGTTTGTGGACCGCATCGTCCTGGTAATCCAAGGGTTGCCTCCCGCAGATTCCGAGGAAGGAGCACAAGCATTGGCGCAGATCGTCGGTGCGCTGAAGGGCCCTGACGTATCTGGAATCGTGAGCCGCCTCGACCTGCCTGATCCGATCTTTCTAGGACAAGGTGGGGGCACCTTTGTCCTTATCGGACTCGCGCCGGTGAACGGCTTGCCGGAATCGCTGGTTCCCAAAATTCGTGAGCGGGCGCGAATACTCCAGGATCAGTTTCGGAATCGCTACCCCGCGGTGAAATTGGAATTGACGGGTGAGTTGCCACTGAACTTCGATCTCCGTAAGGCCAGCTCGGATGACGTGCAAAAGGGAGAGAGTCTGGTCCTTCCGGCCACGCTCGCATTGCTTCTGCTGGCATTCGCGAGCTTTGTCGCCGCGCTGATCCCGCTGGCCGTTGGTCAACTCGCCATATCGATGGCGCTGGGCATCGCGGCGCTGTTGGCTCTCCGTTGGCACCTATCCATCCTGGTTCAGAATCTGGCAGCAATGCTCGGGCTCAGTCTCGGGATTGACTACGCTCTCCTCATGGTGAGCCGCTTCCGTGAAGCTTTATCCGCCGGGCACGGTCCTTCGGAAGCGTCGGGAATAGCCGCGCGTCAGGCAGGCCACACTCTGCTTGTCTCGGCGTCGACCGTAGCGATCGGATTTGCATCGCTCCTGACGGTTCCTATCAGTGAGATTCGTTCCATCGGCGTGGCAGGGTTTGTGGTGGCAGGCGCGAGCGTCTTGCTCGCCAATACTCTGCTTCCCGCGGGGCTAGCACTTCTTGGTTCGAGGATCGACGCCGGCGTTGTCCCATTCGTAAGAAGGTTGAATCCGGACTCTTCCATCCATGCGCGTGACCGATGGAAACGCTGGGGGCGTACGATCACGTCACATCCCTGGACAGCACTCGTTCTGGCCGGTTTTCCGCTCCTGCTTTTGGCGTCGCAAGCCGCCCGGCTAGAAACCAAACTGCCGAGAGGGGATTGGCTACCAGCGTCGGCGGAGTCGGTTCAGGGCTTCCATTCACTCGAGCAAATGGGGCGCGGCGGCATCGTCCAATCGCTCCGGGTAATGCTGGAGCTTCCGTCAGATTCGATTTCGCAAAGCGAGTCTGGCTGGAACGCGGCCGTCCGTCTCTCCAATCGATTGGCGAGCGATCCGCGGGCGGATCGCGTGCTCTCGCTTCCAACGCTGACCGAAGGCCACCGTGATCTCATTTGGTCTCTATCTTCCGAGACTCGGAGGAGTCTCCTCAGAGGCGACGGAAGGGCTACTCTCGAGGAGCTCTTACCTGCGCCTTGGGTCTCGGCGGAAGAACAGATCCGTTGGGTACGGGAACTCAGGCGACTCGCAGTGGCCGATCTGCTAGGCATGCCCGGTGCGAAGATCAGCATTGGCGGTATTCCCGCTTTGAATGCCGATTACGAGAACGCGGTCGGCGACCGGCTGCCGCGGGTGATTGCGTTAGTGGTTGCTGCAACATTCCTGGCGCTTTTTGTCGGCTTCCGATCCCTGTTCGCTGCCGCGAAGGCGGTCGCACTGAACCTGCTTTCCGTCGGCGCCGCATTCGGCGCATTGGTTCTGGTCTTCCAGGAGGGACACGGAAGCCGTTTCTTGGGCGTCCATGAAGGAACGGGTGGCGTCTTCCCCATCATACCGATCCTTGCCTTCGCGATCGTTTTTGGTTTGAGCATGGATTACGAAGTGTTTTTGGTCGCACGAGTCCTCGAAGTTCGGCGGAGCGGCCTGACTGAAACCGAGGCCATCACGGAGGGTCTGGCAAGAACAGCTGGTCTGATCACCAGTGCCGCTGCAATCATGATTGTAGTGTTCGCGGGCTTCACTCTGGGAGATTTCCTGGTGATCAAGATGCTCGGCTTCACCCTGGCAGTCGCTGTATTGATTGACGCGACGCTCGTTCGGATAGTGATCGGCCCGGCCCTCCTCAGTCTGGCTGGTGACTGGAATTGGTGGCCCTGGGGACTCTCTGGTGTGAGTACCACAGTACAGGAGAGAAACCGATGACCACGGATCCACTTGTCCCGTCGATGTCCGTTCCTGCCCTGTTACGCCATTGCGTCGAGATCCGCCAAGCCACCGAAGCCGACAACGACGAGTTGATAGCTCTCACGCGAATGACACCCATGGATGGAGCTATCTCACTCTGGATCGATCGCGAGCCCGACTTTTTCGCCTTGCTGCGACTCCGCGGTAAGAGCAAAGTCTTCGTGGCAGTGCGAGGCCCTCAAGTCATCGGTTGCATCTCCGCGGCGCTGCGCACCACCTATATTTCAGGAGTTCCGGAAACCATCGCCTACATAGGCGACATGAAGGTGCATCCAAGCTTTTCTGGAAGCCTTGTGGCCGTACGCCTGATCAGAGCCCTCGAAGCCGATCTGCGTCTCAACGGCATCGATCTATGCTTTTGTGTTGTGGCCGACGGCAATCACCGGGTCATGCCCCTCTTTGAAGGGCGGCTCGGCATGCCACGTTGGGTTCGACTCGGACGTTTTCTGGTAAATGGATTGGTACCGTCGCCTTTCACGAGCCATTCGAAATACTATTCCATTGACGCTGCACAGGCTGCGGATATGCCAGCCATAACAACGCTTCTCGATCGCTTTCATCGCACTCGGCAATTCGCCCCGCAACTTGCGGAGGACGAAATTGCACAGACACTTTCCAACAGTCCTGAAGAGCCGTTTCCCAGAACATTCGTGGCGCGCAGAGGGCACCGCGTTGTCGCAACTCTCACCCTTTGCGATACCGCGCCAGTAAAGCGCAATGTGCTTCTGAATGCGCCGGTCCCGCTGAAAGCGGCACTGGCCCTGCTCCGCGTTGTCGCCGCACCGTTTCCTGGCTTCCGCGTTCCCCGGATGGGGCAAGCCCTTCGGCTGCTCACCTCTCGTTACGCCGCGTGCGAAGACGGACACCATCCGGCGCTCGAAGCGCTGCTTGCCTTGGCCCGTGCCGAGGCCTTCCGCCATGGGTTTTCATTCTTAATGCTCGGACTGCATGAGAGCGATCCGCTCCGGAGCCTTGTTCGAGGAATTCCCAGATTTACATTTTCGTCACTGGCCTTAGCTACGAGCTTGGGACACCCTTCGGGGATCGAAAACCGTGTTGCTGGCATTCCGTTTGAAGATTACGCGTTAGTTTGACACGACGACGAGAAACCGTCGAGGAACCCGAACACTGCGGCGAATCAAGTCAGGACCTCGCTGTTCAACGACTACCTTACATGGGATAGGTAGAGATATGCATCCGCAGTAATCGGCATTTCATCTTCGTCAAAGTACTCGATGCCTTCCCCTTCCCCGAACTCTACCTCCCCGCTAGCAGCCTACGAAGAACGAGAGTCATCAACGAGCGCTGGCTCGCTGGGAGAGCCTGGAGATTGTCACGTTGTAGGTATTCCGAAACGAGATTGTAAAGGCGGTCTTCACTTTCCCCCGGGGTGAATTCTTCAACAAGCGGAAGTCTCATTGTGAATGGAATGTAGGCAGTCACTTGGCGTCGGAGGGTCCGATAGCAGATCGGCTTGAGCCGATCCTTCAGCGTGCGAAAGACTTGCTCCTGACCGAGATTTGCGAATTGTTCCCTGAAACTCTTCAAATCGCCGAAAGCGTGCTCATCAACGAAGCTGACAAGTCCGAACAACTCAAGAAGGGAGTTCTGTAGTGGGGTCGCGGTTAGCAAAAGCTTGGGAGCGCCGTCCAGCGCCTGCTTAAGGGTATAGGCGATTACGTTGGATGAATTGTAAACGTTGCGGAGCCTGTGTGCTTCGTCAATCACCACGAGATCCCAGGCCGTAGAGCGAACATCGGTGGCCTTGTTGCGAACGAAGTGGTACGAGCATATGACGATGGTGTCCCTTATTTCGAATGGACGGAAATCCCCCGCTTAACGGCCGCGTTGTAGAACTTTGTTTCGAGAATCTTGCACGGCAAAAAGAACTTCTCTGAGAGTTCTTGGTACCACTGTTTTCTGAGGTTTGATGGCGTGATAACGAGAATTCGCCTTTTCCGTTCTGCCCACTTTTGGGAAAGTACGAGGCCCGCTTCAATCGTCTTCCCGAGACCGACTTCATCTGCGAGCAGTGCACCCTTTGAAAGGGGCGCACTAAACGCAAAAAGAGCTGCGTCGACCTGGTGGGGATTCAAATCGACCTGCGCGCTGGCCACGGCCCCGGCCAGCTTTTCAAGGCTGTCGGAAGAGCACCGTTTTGTCAGTTCGTACGCGTAGTATTTCGCGTGGTAGTCGGTCAGATTCAAGGCTCAGTGCACCACTAGCAACATTCGAAATTGGTCCTGGATTGAAGACTGAATGATAACGCCGGTATCAAAAACTGACCACTTTCGATGTTTGCGTCCTGGTTTGCCTTTGATCTTTGGCAGTAGAGACTTTCTGCCACAGCGTGGTCGATTTTCGAGCTAATCGCCGCACGGAATGAGCTATATGCAGACGGGGACCTCAGAAGCGGGATGGGGCGCAATAGATGGGACCGGACATTAAATACACGGTAGCCAGCGAACTCGGAGCTAAGCACGTTAGGGAATTTGATGGAGAGTGGGTGATTTCTATTTAACCTGGAGTGCGCTCGTCTCCGGTCACAGGGCGGTCACAAGCTGTATCTCGACGTTGCGATGCGGACAATTCGACCGAGGTCATAATGCTTCAGAAGCCACGTCCCGCGCAGGCTTTGTGGTTGGTGCCGGGAGGGGGAGTTGAACCCCCAAGACCCGAAGGTCGGCGGATTTTGAGGGCATGCTAATGATCTACTCTCTAGTGATGGCAATTACTTCTGAATGCGTCCGACGCGATTCAGACGAATATTGAATTGCTACCAATTCCCTTCTAGGTAGGCCGATTGCGCCCTGCTCCGGTCACAACGGCGTCACAAGCGATGCACAATGCTCATCGTACTGTAGAACTGGGCGTCAAACATCACGCTGCGGGTGTATCGGTTAGCCTAGTTGTCTGTTTTCGTGCCAGCTTCATTCGATAGCAAGCGATGCCAAAATCAAATAGTTTCGCCTAGCCAGCCAAGGAGTAAGATGCCCAGCTGTAGGGTGCATTTGGCATCGAACTCGCCCTTGCTGGTTCTCGAGATTCCAATGGCGGAGTCCCCATCGCCAATAGAAAATTCTGCGCACGCACCCCAATCCCTGTCCGGCGTCACTGTAGGACGCTTCCGCATCGAGGAACTGTTGGGCAAAGGCGGTATGGGCGAGGTTTATCGCGCGGAAGACACCAAGCTCAAACGGCTGATTGCGCTCAAACGCCTCGCTCCCGACCTCCGCGTCGATTCCACCTACCGGCGCCGTTTCCTGGAAGAAGCGGAACGGGCGTCCAGCTTCAGCGATGCCCATGTAGCCGCCCTTTACGACGTGCTGGAAGAACGAGGCGAGATGTTCCTCGTTATGGAGTATGTCGACGGCGAGAACTTGCGACAGCGCCTGCGGCGACCCATGTCGCTAGGCCAGTTCTTCGAAATTGCTACCCAATGCGTAGAAGCACTGGCGGCAGCACATGATCACGGCATCGTTCACTGCGACATCAAGCCGGAAAACATCATGCTGACCAACACCGGGCAGGTGAAAATCTTGGACTTCGGGGTGGCCAAGCACATGCCGCGCGCCGACCAGAGTTCGACGATTGATCGCGCCGCCACAATGGCTGGCACTCCCGCGTACATGTCGCCCGAAGTACTGTTGGAGAAAATCCCCGATGGCCGTGCCGACATTTTTTCGCTGGGTATCGTTTTCTACGAGATGTTGACGGGCCAGCATCCCTTCTTGTCCAGTAGCTTCGTCGCGACCAGCGAGCGGATCTTGCACGAGACGGCGGCTTCGATTCGCATCTTCAATTCTGAGGTGTCCGAGGCTCTCGCGGGTGTGGTGGCCAAGTCCATAGCCAAGGACCCTGGCCAGCGTTATTCCGATGCCCGTACGTTGCTCGAAGACCTTCACTCGATACAGGCGGGCCTGACCCCAGCCAAACTGCCCCTCATCCTGCCACGGCCTTGGCAGCGGAAGCCAATGCGCTGGCTGGTCACCGGCATCGTCGGCGCCCTTCTCATTGCGGCGGTGTTCACGATTTATCAAATCGCACACCGCACCCCGATCTTGACCGAGAGGGGTTGGGTACTGATTTCCGATTTCGACAGCCGCGGCGCCGACTCCATTCCTGATACGGGCGTGCGCGAGGGCCTAACCATTGCACTGCAGCAATCGCAATACGTAAACGTCTACCCGCGAACGCGCGTCTACGAAGTCTTGCAGCGGATGAAGAAGGAGGATGTAACTCATATTGATGAATCCCTGGGACGCGAAATCTGCCAACGGGAAAACCTCCACGTGCTGATCACCGGTAGCATCGAACACATCGGGCACGTCTTTCAGATCACAGTGCGGGCAGTGGACCCATCCCGCGGTACGCTGCTTTTCGCTGAAGAGGAGCGGTTTGACAAAGAGGACAAGTTCTTCGATCGAGCCGATGAATTGGCAAAACGGGTACGGAAGGATCTGGGCGAATCCATCGTGGGAATCGAGAAGGCCAGTCGGCCACTCGCCAAGGTCACGTCTCGTTCGCTCGAGGCTTTGCAACTCTATTCGCAAGCTACCGATGCCATGGCAAGAAGCGACACTGGACAAGTCCCATTCCTGTTGCAAAGCGCGCTCCAGCTGGATCCAGACTTCGCCATGGCCCACCTGCGATTGGGAGAGTATTACTCCTGGATTGTGGGTAAAAACGCAAAAGCTTCCGAAGAGTTCCAGCGCGCGTACGACCAGAGGCAAGGCGTCACGACCCGTGAAAAGCTCAAAATTGAGGCCGAGTTCTACACCGACCAGGAGCGATACGAAGATGCTGCGCAGTCGTTGAGTGTTCTAGCAAGCCTCTATCCCGACGATGCCGAAGCGCACCAGGGGCTCGCGGCCGCTTATTTCAATGTCGGTCAAGTCGAAAAGGCAATCGTCGAATTACGGCAGGTCTTGAGACTCGATCCTTTTTCGGCCTCCGCATACCGCAACTTGGTCCTTTATCTGGCCCACAATAACGCAGACGAGGAAGCGATTGCTGTTTTTGGCGAGGCCCAGCAACGCGGTATAAGTTCCCCCGAATTGCATTGGGGTTTGGGCTTGGCTTATCTCGGGGAGAGCAAGATAACCGAAGCACGCGACGAGTTTCAGCGCATCGGCCGGGCGGCGGAGGCGGATGGGGACCTGCGAGACCTTTACCTCGCCGTCGCGGATCTTTACGAAGGAAAGCTGGATGCTGCTCGAACCAAGTTCTCATCGCGAATCCGGGCCATACCGTTGCAGACTGGAGGCCTGCAGTTGGTACGATGCTATCTGCTCGGTCGCATCTACCTAATCCAAGGCAAACCCCACGAAGCAAGCCTTCAGGCAGACCTGATCCTGCGCACACCAGACGCAGGACTGCAGATCACTGATCTGCTCGCTGCCGGCATTCTCTATGCTCGCGGGGAACGGACAAATAAGGCCCGACAGGTCGCACTCCAGCTGAATAAGTCCCGGAAGTCGGTTCCCAGCTCCTGGCAGCGGAGCAGCCTTGAGAACTTGCAGGGAGAGATCCTTTTGGCAGAGAACAAGCCGGCACAGGCCGAAACAGCGTTCCTAGCGGCAGCAGGGGAGTACCCCAATTCTTTCTCCCATATGGGTTTAGCTCGCGTTTACCAGGTCCAGCAACGCTGGGAGATCGCTGCGCAGGAATGGGAGAAGGTCCTGGGAGCACGGGGAGAGATTTTAGAGAATGAGTTTCCACCCGACCTGGTGTTCGCTCACCTGGAACTGGCTCGCGCTTATCGAACCCTGAATGACCGGGACCGTGCGCTTTCTCACTACAAAGACCTCCTTCGGCTGTTGCAAGATGCTGACAATCTTCCGACCTTCCGCCAGGCAAAAGGCGAAGCGGAGCAATTCGGCTCGGAAATTAAGACCTCGCAATAATGTTCCAAACAGCTCCGGGAAGGGCTACACTACGCCGTGCAACGAGGTAAGGGAGGGTACTATGGATCGGAATCTATTGATCATCATTGGAAATGCGACTGTGGACAAAGATTTCTTGGACGACTTGTTTGACAAGCCGATCGAAACGGTCCGGCGATATGGTTTTGAGCTGAACCCTGACGAGCAAAAAGGTCTTACGGAACTCACGCGAGGTGACCACTCGACTGACAACAAGAATTATTTGGGCTTGATGTGGGTCTGCCCCAGGAGGCCATGCACTGGTATTGCGCTCCCGACACCTGACGAACCACCGGTGACTAAAGACACTCCACAGGTCGCGTGAGAGAGCAAGAGCAGAATTGCTAACTAATATCTGACTGATCCACAGCGCTCACGATGAAGCGTCCGCTCCACCATCACGATCCGGGCAGCTTCTTCGCCTGATACGCCGTCGTGAAGCGCGGATGTGTATCCCTTGAATTGCGTGAGTAGCGGCGGGTGTCAACGCGGTCTGGCAGACGCGATTCAGCGCGCAAGTTCGGTAGTCTCAGCCCGATCTGCTGCCGACATTTGAGCTGATCTGTGCCGCCCGTGTGGGGCGCGATCTACCTCATCTCACCGACTCTATCCTGAAATGACCTGCTTGGCGGCTGGCTCCGCTTCTTCGGATACCCCGGCCTGTGCCAATTGTTCATCCTGATACTGCACAAGCGAATCACTGAGAGCCGAATCTCATATCGTTTTGTGAACGACTCCGCGAGCGCGGGATTCAAAGTATCCGCGCTGGCCTGCGAATTTCTGGAACATGGTGGAATAGCGGATGACCAACTTGCCGCCTTCCATTTCCGCCATGGAGGCGATGACATTCACGTCTTCCAGCCGAACCAAGCTGAGTCCACAACGGATCATCAGGACCGTTCACCGGATGTATTTCAAACTGAGGCAGCGAGACTTGCCGGCCAGTCGGTTTGACCTCCGGCACTGCGACACTGGTCTATCAACACAGGTAACCCGGTCCGCGTGAGCTCGACCCGGAGCTTGCCGATATGACCAACCTGCGCAGCAACAGGAAATCGAATGGCGGCTCGCCCCGAGGCGTAGCCACCGCACGACCAGGTTAGTCGGATCCGGCTCATGCACCGGAGCATCCGGATTCTCGGGCGGATCCGGTGGCTCTTTGATGGAGGGGTGAAAGGTTCTGCTGGTGACCGCAGGGCTCTGTCACTTAGGTCGCGCTGGCATGGTACTTGAGATACCGAAGTTGACCTGTGCGGCAGCGCCATGCGCGTTAGTCAGAAACTCGTCTGCTCCGAGCCAGTCGCGCCTACGAATCGCGATCGGTGGTTCACTTGCTTCTGAATGCTTTCGTTTGCGCCCTCTTCCGGTCACAACCGCGTCACAAGACAGTTTCGGCATGGTCTACCACCTAAACGTCTGCACGTAAGGTGGATTCATCCCCACGAGATCGGCAACCGTGCCGGGCAAGATGTCGCTGAACAGGCCGAAACCAGTTCTCAGCACGGTTTTCGTTCGAACTGCCACGCAATCGCTGTTCTTGGTTGCAGGATCGCCAGCGGAGTGGATGAGAACAGATTTCTAAGGTGCGTCTGAATCGCAGCGTTGAGTGGCTGATTGACATCGTGCGGGATCGAATGGAATGAGCCTCGAAGACGCGCAACTTGTCGTGCGGGTTCAGCGGATTGGAATTGAACGTATCGCGGATACCGACCGTCCATGTAAGGTGCGCGTGACCCTCCATGTATCCTGCGCGTAGAGATCGAGATTTAAGAAGTTGAACGGTTCATTCTGATTGGTCGGGAAAGTCTTCGTGGCAGTGGATGCCACACCGTAGACAAATTGCGGCAGGTCGGTATAAGTGACAAGGGGAACCGTGCCTACGCCGAAATCATAGTCGTTCAAGCGGAAGATTCGCACATTTGTTCCCACCCTGATCTCGTGTGATCCTCGACTCCAAGCGAGGTTGTCATTGATGAAGAACCGAGAAGCACGTCTTCCCTGAAGCCAAGTATTGTCGAGACCTCCGATAGTGGTAAACGGGCGTTTGCCCCGCTGCCCTGTAGCACGATTGGAAGGGCTGAGAGAGTTTTCTGGAAGTCGCTCGGCGCAAACAGGCTCTCATACCATGAGAATGCCGGGTTGAAGTAGTTCACCAGATTTTGCGCAAGCACGTGCGTATATCCAGCCGCGAACGAATAGAGAGGCTGTGGAGAAATGGAGTTGAAGAGCGGGTTGATCGGGTCTGTGTAGGCAGCCTGCACGCCTGTATCGGCCTGAAAGCGAAACCATGCTGTGTCGTTTGTGTTGATGTTGTAGTCGATTCGGGCGGTCTGCACCTGCTCATGGTCGTTGCTGGAGTGCGAGAGACTTTGCCGATTGGCGCAGCCGTTGCCGCTTGGCGTGGCACCTGAAGCCAGAGTGCCATCCGAATTGAATGGCACCCCAACACTGCCAGAGGTACACCGCTGGTTTTTCCATAGAGCGAGAACATCTTCTGGTAAAAGGCACGAGTTGTGGGGCTGGTGCATAGGTTGATCCCGTCACCGAGTCGGTGCCGCCGAGCGGAAGCTGCTGCAACACGTATTGCTGAATGCCGAGTGGGCACAGTCGTCGGCGTTACGATAGGCAATGCGATCCGAACCACTCGCTGTCGAAAAAGAAGAACAGCTTTCATGAAGAATCGGACCGCCAACGCTGCCCCCGAAATGTTCACTTCGAGCGCGGTTTGTGGTTGCCCGGTGTGGCATTCGTGAAATAGTCCGTCGCGTTGAGATCAGCCGTTCCAGAGTTCGTCAGATTTCCGTGAAACTGTTCGTGCCAGATTTGGTGACGTAGTTAACCTGCGACGCGCCATACCTGCCTTGATCACGAATAGACAGGTCCGCGAAAACGCGTCGAGAATGACGGCCAGGTAGACAAACTCCTTCTTCAAACGGATGTAGGTAATATCCGCTACCCACAGCTGATTCATTCCCGTCAGTTTCATGCGACTGGCGAGATTCAGATAGACCTCGAACTCGTGATCGGAATCCGTGGTCACCACGAACGCCCGCGGCTGCACGGCCAGCAGGTTGTCTTCCCGTATGATCCGCAACACACGCTTGTGATTGACCAGCATCCCGCGCCGCCGTAACTCGGCGCTGATCCGCCGATAACCGTAGCGGCGTCGATGCTCGACAGCGATCTGCTGAATCACGTTCCGTACCTCCATGTCTTCCTCGACGGGTGCTCGCTCCTGCAGAGAACGATAAAAACCGGCTCGACTGACCCCGGCCAGCTGACACATTCGCTCGATGCTTAAGCTGCCTTGCAATGGCATCACTTCTTGGATTTCGTCGTAGACGCCTTCTCGCCACTGATACCGCTCTTCCGGCGTCGAGCCTCGGAACTCGGTTCTGAAAATGCCGATATGCTCTGGACCCGCGTCCCGTGAGGGCTTTGGCATTGGTGCCGGGAGGGGGAGTTGAACCCCCAAGACCCGAACGCCGGCGGGATTCGCACAGCTGCACAGGCGGGTGACAGAAAAAACTAGTACATCGATGAGGCGCGCAACCCGCATCAGATCAGGTGATACTGACTGTTGAAGCCGAAAAACTCTAGTTTCGATTGGTACAGAAAAACGGGGCGGGTCCGTTGCTGAGAACTTACATGGAAACTGGAACATCGAACGGGGGCACGTCAGATCCACGAAATAAGAAAACGAGTTCGGAATGGCGGAAAGAAATCGCTCTCCCGAACCCGGCAATCAACTGCATAATAGCTTGAGACGAAGCGAGGACAGAAGGCAAAACCAGCCAAGCAGTTCGAGGAGGATTTTTCGATCTTAATTCCCCAAGCGCCTAAGGTCCAAAACCAGACTTGGGCGATACTTTCGATTTGTCGAATTTCTTGACCGCGTTAGAATGGCCGCCATGGTAACAGATTTCGGAACACTTCAATAAGAGCGAGTGCGGGTTCACCTGATCACTGCCGAGTCGCCGGAGTCACGACGCCTGCGCCGCGGGCGACTGATCCAATTCCCTCAGCTGACGATGCCGCTGATCGCAGCTCTAACACCGCGGGAGCATAGCGTCACTCACACCGACGAGATCGTGGAACCGGTGCGCTTCGACGAACCGGCAGACCTTGTAGGGATTACGGCGCCAACGCCGTCCGCTCTTCACGCCTACGGTCTCGCGCGCGAATTCCGTCGTCGAGGAGTGCCCGTGGTGATCGGCGGGCCGCACGCGACAGCACTTCCTGAGGAAGCCTCATGTCATGCGGATGCAGTCGTCGCAGGCGAGGCCGAAGACACGTGGCCGCGCGTGCTCGATGATGCTCGCCGCGGCAAGCTGCAGCCTGTCTACGTTTCCACCCGGCAGGCGTCACTCACCGGCATGCCCGCACCACGTTGGGACTTGATCAGGGGACGCCATTCCGGGAAGTCCGTCACCATTGCAACGCGCGGATGCCCTCATCGATGTGATTACTGCACGATCCCACTCCTCTACGGTCCTGGCACAGTCCGGTATCGTCCTATTGATGAGGTTGTGCGCGAAGTCGCGACGAGTCCGACACGCGCGGTAGTGTTCTGGGATGATAACATCGGCGCCAATCCGCGCTACGCGAAGGAACTCTTCCGGGCTCTTACTCCGCTGGGGAAATGGTGGACGAGCCAGTGCACGGCGAATGCCGCGCGCGACGAAGAGTTCGTGGAGCTGGCGGCACGGAGCGGGTGTAAGGCGCTCTTCCTGGGTTTCGAGTCGATCTCGCAGGAGAGTCTTCAGGCCACGAACAAGGCGCACAACCGGGTCGGAGACTATCGCCGGCTCATCGCGAACCTGCATCGTAACAGAGTCGCCGTCCACCTTGGCATCATGTTCGGCTTCGACCAGGACGACGTCGGGATCTTCCGACGCACTGCCGATTTTCTCGATGAGTCGGCTGTCGATGTTGCCACGGTCAGCATGGTCGTGCCGATGCCCGGCACTCCGACATTCCATCGAATGAATGCCGATGGAAGGATCCTCACCACCGACTGGTCGAAGTATGACGGGAAAAAGCACTGCGTTTTCGAGCCTGCGCGGATGTCACCGGAAACGCTCGAAGCCGGAACGGAGTGGGTGGCGCGACGCTTCTACTCCCCTCGCTCGATCACTCGCCGGCTCTCAAACTCGCGCGCCGGCATCTGGTGGAATCTTCCCAGGAATCTGGGCTACATGCTGGCGAACTTTTCGAACGCTGGGCCGTCGTGGGATCCGAGTCAGCAACTGTAGGCACTGCGGCTGGGAAACGAAGAGTGTCGAATCTGGGTACATGTCGAAAACGAGGGTGGTCTTTCCGCCTGAGCTATGCCGCATCCTATATGAAAGTCTTCGCGTGGATCTGGTTTCGTATTATCGAGCGAAGGGATTCCAGGCTGTGCACATTCCAGTCGCTAACTACCGGCATCCCGCACTATCTGGCTACCAGCTTGAAAGAGTTTGGAAAGTGTATGGTCGGCTGAGGAAGCCCGTCCTAGTCCACTGCAGCGCCGGCATTGGCCGTACCGGAAAGGCCGTCTCTTATATTAAGCAGCAGGCTGCCGGTATCGTGAGGGATAGCGAAGGCTAGTTGTTTCTCAAAGAAGGGTGTCTAGAAGGGACGTAACTAATGCAACGACCACGAAATAGGAAGAGTGGCATGAAGTGTCTATTTATAGGGAAGCCTTCATCCAAAAATATGGGCCACCTACGTCAAGCAAGGTAAAGAGCTACAAGAATCTCATGGGCGGTGAGTGGCAAGGTGAAGCGTTGTATTGGGAGAACGGCACTTCAGTTATCGCACTGAACGAATACGACAAGAATATTGAGTCCTCCCACGTTACGATCTCAAATGCGCCGAGTATGGCAAAGTACGAGGAGTTGAACAAAGGTGATTTACCCCCCATCTGACTAAGATCGATAAAACGCTCGCGCTCCAGGTGCACGTCTGAATTCCAATCACTCGCGACGGAGTCTTAATTGGAGATTCAGCATAGTAATAGTGACAGATCCCGAATCGCCAAGTCGCAGATAGTCGCCATGATTCGGTTCCGAGTGCAGACACGTGATCTGGCACAAATCTCCAAGGCACAATAAGGCTCGTGATTTCCGTGATTCTCGATTTGGCAGCGGTCAGAACAAACTCAACCCAAGCCCAACAGGCCTACTCGAAATGCAAGCGCGCTCCTCGGAGGGGCCTTGGCACCCCATCCGGCAGATCCCTGCACACCGATAGGCCTCTGCCAAATGATCTTATGCGCGCAGATTGACGAATCCTGGGTGAGCCTATTGAATACGCACGCCAGAAAGAGGCGGTGTCGGATGAAACAAAAGGGTGCTGCACTCTATGTCAGGGTGAGTAGCGGCGAGCAGCATAACGAAGCACAGGAAAGAGCGCTACGCGAGTATGTGGAGCGCCGGGGATGGACAACGCACAACGTCTATCGCGACAAGTGCACAGGAGCAACGGCAAACCGACCAGGTCTTGACGAGCTATTGAAAGATTGCCGTCGCCGGGCATTTGACGTTGTGGTGGTCTGGAAATTTGACCGGTTCGCACGTTCTCTAAAGAATCTGATTGCCGGCTTCGAACTGTGCAGAGCGCTTGGCATTGATTTCGTTTCGGTAACCGAAGCGGTGGACACCTCTCTGCCAGCGGGTGAAATGCTATTCCAGATGATTGGCGCCGTTGCCCAGTTCGAGAGATCACTGATTGCAGAGCGAGTGAGGTCGGGTTTGGCAAATGCCAGAGCGAATGGCAAGATTTTGGGTCGACCCCCTTTGCGCAAACTGACACGAAAAGAAATCGCCGAGCTTAGAACGCAACGCCGGGATGGAAAGGTGACGTTCAGAGTTTTGGCCAAGAAGTTCGGAGTCTCGGTCTGGACAGCTCACAGATTATGCGCAGGGCGAGGCGGTTTGAAGGCAAGAGAGCGTTAAATCCGGCAGCTCATTTCCAAACGTGTACGGCGGCTTAGCAATACACAAAGATGTCGCAATGCCGACATTGGGGAGTGATAAAATCCGCGATGGTTAGAATGCCAGCCTTCGTTTCGATCAAGGTGATGACTATGGAACGGAGTTCCGATGGGCCAAAGCAGATGACTTCCGATCTGCACCACGCCTACCCCGTGAGCCGGCGTGACTTGCTAGTCAGTGGTGTAGCCACAATTGCCTGTGCATTTGTTCCCGCGGCTTCTCTCCGATTCGCTCGAACGCCCCGAGAAGTTTTAACGTCCAGGGAGCGGCGGTCTTTGGAGGCCGTCTTGTCGCGAGTTATCCCATCCGATTCGGACGGGCCAGGTGCACTCGAAGCGGGTTGCGCACGATACATTGAGTCCTCCTTGAGCGATGCTTATCAATCTTTCAGAAAGGCTTACAGTGCAGGCCTGGCCGCGCTTGATTCTCACGCGATATCAAGTGAGGGGAGACCCTTTGCCGATTTGGGCGAGACCGAACAAGACCGGATTTTGTCTGACTTCGAAAATAACGTGAGAGTCGGCGAGTTTAGGGACAGTGCGATTTTTTTTGACATGGTTCGCAGGCATACTCTGGAAGGCATGTTTGGCGATCCTTCCTACGGCGGAAACACAAACTTTGCGGGTTGGGAACTAATCGGATACCCCGGCCCCAGAATGTATGTAAGTCTCCAGATGCAAACCATGGACGCCAAGATTCCCTCTTCTCGGGTGTCCGCGAAGCAGCTGGTACATGTCTCCCGTTAAGCTACCCAAAACCGATGTGGTCGTGATTGGCCTTGGCGCCGCCGGAGGGCTCGCCGTACTTCCGCTGGCGCGCGCCGGACTAAAAATCGTGGGGCTAGAGGCTGGCGGATGGTTTAAGCCCCAAGATCATCTTCCCGACGAGATTCGCAACAATATCCGCCACTGGCCTCACGCAGTCCAGAAGGTCAACCAGGAGATACCCACCGCACGAGTCGGACGGAATGGCCCCGCTCTACCACGCCCAGCTTATCATCCGATGATGAATGGTGTAGGCGGCACGTCTCTCCATTACTGGGGGCAGAGTTGGCGTCTGACGCAGTGGGATTTCAGAGTGCGTACTGAGAGCATTCGACGCTATGGACCGTCGGCGATCCCAGTGGGCTCCACCGTCGAGGACTGGCCGGTTTCCTACGACGAACTGGAACCCTATTACGATAAGGTTGAGTACACGATAGGCGTTTCCGGCAAAGCAGGGAACATTCGTGGAATCGTTGACAAGGCGGGCAACATTTTTGAAAGTCCGCGGCAGAGAGAATATCCCATGCCAGCTTTACGCCATGCGGGATTTGCCGATCACATGGCAGACGCTGCAAAACGCCTTGGTTGGCACAGTTATTGTCCGCCGGCGGCCATCAACTCTATTTCGTTCGATAAAAGGCCTGCCTGTTTCTATCACGGATTTTGCGGGAGCGGTGGCTGCCCTATAAACGCGAAGAACTCGACCGCAGTGACCACAATTCCGCAAGCGCTGGCGACGGGGAATCTGAAGGTCGTTCCATATGCTCACGTTATTGCGATCGATTCCGATGGCGACAAAGTAACTGGCGTGCGCTACCTGAAGGACAAGAAGCAATATTTTCAGGCGGCGTCGGTTGTCTTGCTGGCAAGTTACACCTATGAAAATACCCGGCTGCTTCTTCTCTCCAAATCGAAAGCATTTCCAGGAGGTCTCTCCAATAACCACGGCCAGGTGGGCCAGCACTACATGTCTCACACCAGAAATGGAGTGATGGGGCTCTTTCCCTTCGATTTGAACCGCTGGTACGGAACGCCGGCCCAAGGTACTTCAGTGGACGACTGGTCAGATGACAATTTTGACCACAGCGGACTCGGCTTCATAGGAGGGGGCAATTTGCTCATTCCCATGGAAGCGAAACCAATCGAGGCAGCCAACATGTCGACCTTCGGCAAGGTTCCACGGTGGGGGTCGCGTTGGAAGGCGTTTGTAAAAGAGAATGCCCGGCGCTGGACTCCGGTCTGGGCACAGATCTCCACCTTCCCTTTCGAGGACCGTTTTCTGGACCTGGATCCGGAAGTGAAGGATCAGATGGGATATCCCGTTTGCCGCCTCACGGTCGGTCTTAAGGAGAGCGAGAAGCGCGCCATCTTGTTCATGCAGGACAAGGCCGATCAATGGTTACGTGAGGCAGGCGCTATTGCCACCGATAAATTACCGTCGGGCACCATCGCACTGAGTACTCATGCATACGGAGGCACCAGGATGGGAGATAGTCCGGAGAGCAATGTGGTAAATCGGTGGGGCTTTTCTCACGAGGCTCCGAACCTCGGCATCCTAGGCGCTTCGGTGATGGGAACGACAGGCGCAAGAAATCCAACGCTGACGGTCCAGGCCCTGGCCTGGCGCACCGCAGACCACCTTATCAATGAATGGAAATCTATCGCACGCTAGCACCTCGCGCCTTCTCACGTACGATTAAGGGGAACCCCCTGGAATCGAGCAGGAGGAAGTCAATAAAGCCCTGTTCCGTCTTTTCGAAGTTACTGCCGAAGGCATCCAGGTCCGCAATTTTGATTTTGACACTCGGTTCGAGCTGGATAGTGGCCGGCAGCTTACCGGCGGGAAAAAACCTCCAGCCTGCGGCCTCTAGCAGCTTGTTGATTTTTATGCGCGCTGTGGCTTCTTTGTTCGACAAACAGATTCCAGTTTCAGCGAGAAAATTACTACAGTTTTACTACAGTCGCCTATTTTCAACCGGGGGATTCGATGGGTGAGTGAAGATTTTTATACCGCGCAGATCATTCAAAAACAATAGGATAATCATGGTGCCGGGAGGGGGAGTTGAACCCCCAAGACCCGAAGGTCGGCGGATTTTGAGTCCAACCCACACTTTTTTCAAGTTGCACATTTCGTAGGAGTTGCAGGTACTTACGAAATCTCTGAGTGGCGTTCTGTTCCTTCCCATGCCCTCCCGTGATTAGCTGTCGGGCAGAATTCAGGCAGACCTCGTGCACAGGCTCCCGGATTGAAAAAATCACTCCGGCCCAG
Source organism: Terriglobia bacterium (assembly GCA_963786325.1). Taxonomy (GTDB): domain Bacteria; phylum Acidobacteriota; class Terriglobia; order Terriglobales; family Acidobacteriaceae; genus JAIQFF01. The sequence continues at coordinate 228,306 of CAWAYW010000025.1, read as the reverse complement.
TCTCCTCCTCGTTGGGTTATAAGTTCTATGAAAAGGGATGTCAAGAAAAAACCTCTGCCTCGACCGGAGGGCGAGAAGGTTTTTGTCTCGAGATCCAGCCCACTGTCTGTCATTGTTCCCTCGATTGCTCGAGAGGTTTTGCTCCTCCTGGTTTGCCATGCCCGCAGGTTTCATCTTCTGGTGGTGCCAACGCCAATCGAGTCTTGAAACTTGGCAAGCGAAACTGGTATTTGAGTGTCAACCATGGTTCTATCGAGGCTCGTGGCCTATCGCTATTTCTGGTTATCCGAGGGGACATAGCGTGTAATTAGTGACTCGGTGCCGAAGCACGCAGGGCCGAACTCATAACCTGATACTCACCAAACTGGCGGCAAAGAACACAAAGAAACTAGCTCCTAAAAAGAAGAATACGTATTCCCGTTGAGGGCTGCGGTTCTTTGGAGCGAGCGCTATCCGGATTTCGGGTGAAAGCTTGCTTTTGACGGTTAACCACCAGACCCAGAAATACTCCCGCCTCCGGGAGGTGGATTAACGGGCCATCCATCCTCCGTCGACCACCAAAACATGTCCATGAACCCAATCGGAGGCGGGCGATGCCAGAAAAACGACCGCCCCAACCAAATCCTCGGGTCTCCCCCAACGCCCTGCCGGGATGCGATTGATGATTTCTTTAGACCTTCGGGGATCGTTATACAGCGGTTCGGTCAAATCGGTCGCTATGTACCCTGGGGCGATTGCGTTCACGTTTACCTGAAAGGGGGCCCATTCGTTTGCCAACGCCTTTGTGACCTGCGCCACGCCTCCCTTGCTCGCCGCGTACGCAGGAACATTAATGCCGCCTACAAAGCTCAAGATAGATGCGATATTGATGATTTTTCCGCTCTTCTGCTTGATCATCTGTCGACCGACGCGCTGGCAGAGTCGGAATAGATAAGTAAGGTTGAGATCGATAATTCTGTCCCAATCGGTGTCGGAAAAATCTGCCGCAGGGGCGCGCACTGCCATTCCTGCACTATTTACCAGAACGTCGATGTGATCCCATCGCGCAAGCGTTTTACATACCACTCGATCCAAAAATCTGCCCTCGACAACATCGCCCTGAAACCCCATGGACTCTTGACCCAGTGCACGCACCTCTTTGCACGTAGCCTGGGGATCCTGGGTCTTCCCGACCACGACAACGTGTGCCCCGGCTTCGGCCAGTCCGAGAGCTGCGGCACGCCCGATTCCCCTCGTCCCCCCTGTAACAACCGCCACTTTTCCGCCCAGCCCGAACATCTTCATCGAGACTCACATCTTTCTATGTGCCTGCACGCCATTAAGGCTCACGTCGATAGAAGGACCACCGCGATCAGTCCGCACACCACACCCGCAGCCTGCAACAGGGAGACCGGTTCGTGCAATACTGCCGGAGATAAAAAGGCCGTGACTACGGGATAAAGTGCAGTGAACGGTACGACGATCGAGGCCTTCCCGCCATGCCGCATCGCCTTCAACATCGCCCATGCGCCTAGCGCGTTCAGAAGCGCACTAAGAAGCGAGAAAAGTAGAGCCCGTGTGGAGTACGTCCGTAGCGATTCTTTCGGATAGAGCCATGGGCACAACAAGAAGAAGCCGACCACCAGGCACACGGTCGTTGACTCCGCTGACAGATGGTTGGTCGCTAGTTTTTGGAAAAGTCCGGCGATTCCCCATGTCAGAAGAACGATCATGGCCATCCAAAACCAGATTGGAATATGCATAACCTATAAGGAGAAGAGCAAGAAGGCTGCAGCCGCAAAAAGCAGCCCCACGATGTGCAACCAGGTCAATTTTTCTCGAAGGATGAGTACAGCCAGCACCACCGTAATCAGCGGATACATGCCAGTAGCCGCCGTAATCGCTGAGGTATTTCCTCCTGTGCGGTAAGCTGCGAAAAATGCCAGACCTCCAATACCACCCAGCACGCCCACTGCAATACCATACAGAATGCCGCGCGGGCTTTTTTCAAACCTGAATCCCCGGGACCATAGGCAGGCCACAGCTACCGGCACCCATCCGAAAGGGTACAAGAACTGCATCGTAGGAGCTGAGATCTCAGATGAGGCAATCTTGCTCAGCAGTGTCCAGCCACCCATCAGAAATACGCAGAGCAGCGAATACCAGAACCATTTCGCTTTTAGGGCTTCAGGTATCGACATGAGTTTCGATGTGAAATTTTCGGTTGCTACTGCTTCAGTGATCTGGCGTGGGTTCCCTCATTCAAAGTTCAGAACCTCGTGTATCGCGACTCTGGGCACGAGGACTTCCACTCCTCCTCCGACGGCGCGCCGCACCGGCAAGTCCTCGCCGGCCACAATGGCTCTTGCAGTCGTGACTTTGAGCGGAAGATTGAGGCGGACAGTCACATTCGTAAGGGGTATCGGGTCTTCACAAAAATCGGTATGTTTCCGCGTATGGCGCAAGGAAGAATAGTTCACGATGTGCACCAAGTAACGTTCTTTTTGACCCAAACCAGATCGCGCCGCCTGATGCATTAGAGCAAGCTCCGTGCTCAAAGGAGCATCGCTCTGGATCAGCGGTGAATGGAGCAACTCTTTAAGAACTTTCTGGAAAGCCTGGCGGTAGATCCAATATCCCTGGTTGCAATAGCTCTGTCCCAGGGGGAAGCCAAACAACGCTACAGATCCGCTACGTGCCAAGGCAGCGTACTCAGTTAAATGATCAAAAGGTGTTTGTGCATGGCTCGTGTAATGCTTTGGGCTCCGCTGGAAGAGTGGTTCCCCCAGTAAAGCCAATACAGTAGCTGGCGATTCCGCACGCCATTGAGAAGCGCCCTCGTACAAGGCGTATTCATAAGTCGGAATCTCGCCTGTCATACTCACTTGCGGCACGAAGTAGGCGGGCTTGAAGGGCGACATCTGGGAAAAATGCAGTCCGTAAGGCTCGAGCCAGCTGCGGTCGGTTCCGGCCAGCAAACCAGCTTTGTGGGTTACGACCAAAGAACCGCCCTTGGCTACAAAAGTGTGCAAACGTAAGGCGGTTGGCTCATCGACTTTCAGTTCATCCGGCAATATAAGGAGAGCGTACCGCTCCCACTCAGCCGCTGGAGTGACAATGTCGAACTGCACCCGAGACTCGGTCAACATCTTCACCCAGCCAAAGTTCGTTTCCGTGTTGGGGCCTTCGAGGGGCAATCCACTGGTGAGGAGTGCTGCCTCGCTAACCGGTGCCGCTTGATCGAGAAACGGCTCAAGCTGTTCGAGGTGCCGATAGGCCTCTCCAATAACGTGATACACGGCAGGATCAAGCCGCGCATTGGGATGCATCTGGTCACCAATATCGCAACGCACGCCGTTCGCGACTATGGTGGAGACCTCCATAAGAAGCTGCGGCGGCAATTTCAGACCGCCGAAGTCTCCCCAGAAAGTCTTGAAGCGAGTTGTCAGGCCGTAGGTTGGCACGCCGAGACTACGCACGTAACGATTCACGGTAGGGCCGAAGTACTGGCCATACCAGATGTTGTCCGTAAATAGGCCTTCAAGGTCGCTCCAATCGATGAGCGATACCTGGCCGCCAAGACTGTTCATCCACTGGTTCTGTGGCCCCAGCTTGCACCCGGGTCGAGCGTCGTCCACCGTTTGACGGATGCGCTGCATGAAGGAAATGCCGAGCGCCACCTTGTGTTCATACTGCGCATTCTCATCGAACGGATCGACACCCTTTTCCCGTAGTTGCCGAAGGCATTCGAAGCAATAACAGGCCCGGGGCGGATCACTTCCATCGATCCACACGCCATCGAGTTCATGACGGGAGGCGAGCTCCTTAATGTGAGCGAGCTCGCCGCTGACAAAATCTTCATGAGCTAAACACAGAGTTGCACCAATACAACCTCCGGTCTCCTCGGAGCAGCCGAAGGTTTCATCGAACTTCGGAAGATCGGTGGTTCGGTCGCGCCGGACGACTAACCATTCCGGATGCCGTTCGCCGAGTTCGAGGTTCCAGGTCGTCATGTAGTAGGCGAAGACAGCGATTTTTCGCTTTCGCAGTGCCGATACCTGCGCCCCTAACAAATCAAAAGAAAGGCCGGGATGGATCGGGCCACGGCTGCTGGGATAGTAGGAATAACCGAACATATCCTTCGCGAATATGACGGCTCCGTTGACGTGAGCTTTGAGCAGCTGGTCCCCAAATTCATCGGGATTAAATTGGTCACCTATCTTCGAAACATATTTAGAGTTGTGAAATTCTATGTCGACCTTTCGGCGGGGCAATGAGCTGGCTGCGGCCTGGCGAGAATCGATCCAGACTTTTGTGGCAATTGTTCCGGGTCCAAGATCCGCGAGAGCAGGCGGCGCATATCGATCCTTCTTCTTGACTGTCTCCGCGCTCAGGCCGGCCGATATACTTCCGGCCGCAACACCAGTCGCTAGTTGACCTAGAAAGCGGCGCCGACTTGATTCCTTCATAGCATTCCTTTCACCCGCTAACGTTTACTCGTGGCCCAGACTGAAAGAGAGTCTCGATACTTTCAGGACCCAAATCCCTCTGCCGCGAGCGCTTTCTTCAACTCACGCAGCAGGAAATCAACGTTTTCTTCGGTAGCGAGTGGACCCATCACGCCGATGCGAAACACTTTGCCCGCGAGCGGGCCGAAACCTCCTGACATCTCGATCCCTTGATCGTCAAACAATCTTTTGCGAACTCTTGCATCGTCTATTCCTGATGGCACTAAGACTGTGTTTAAAGTCCAAATGCGCTGACCCTCGGGAACGTGCATCTTTAATCCCATGGACTCGATGCCCCTAACGAACATTTCATGGCACCGGCGATGACGCTGCCACCGGTTTTCTACACCCTCCTCCGCAATCACTAACAGTGCCTCGCGCAAGGCATAGAACATCGAGATCGGCGCAGTATGGTGATAGCGGTGCGACACGGCGGCATAGTCGTGGATCAGCTTGATATCGAAGTACCAGCTATGGGGAGGTGACTGCCGCCTTCCCAACCACTCCATCGCTCGCTTCGAAATAAACAAAGGGGACAAACCGGGAGGGCAGCTCAATCCCTTCTGAGTGCAGCTATAAGCGACATCAATTCCGATCTTGTCGACCTCAATGGGAATTCCTCCCAGCGAAGTAACGCAATCTGCGATCACAATTGCATTCGCTTCGTGGGCCGCTTTACAGATGGCTTTCCCGCCCTGTACAGCGCCGGTGGAAGTTTCGGCATGAACATAGGCCACAACCTGCGGCTTCTCCGCGCGGATGAACTCGACCGCCTCATCATCGGTGAAAGTTTCACCCCAGGGTTTTTCGCGTCGAACGACATTCGCACCCTGACGGTTCGCCATCTCGCTGATACGATCGCAAAAGTACCCGTTGGCGAAGACGGCAAACTTCGCGCCAGGTTCGACGAAATTTGAGACTGCCGACTCCATACCTCCGCTGCCAGTGGCCGAGATCGCCATAGTGGTGCCTTCGGTGGTATCGAAGACGGGCTTCAGCAGCTGCTGAATGTCCTTCATCACTTCAAGAAAATAGGAATCCAAATGCCCGACGATTTGCTTTGACAGTGCTTCGTAAACTCGCGGGTGCACCATGCTTGGACCGGGACCAAACAAGTACCGCTTCGGCGGCTTGAGTGGAGCAAATCCTGTACCGATTTTCGGCTTCTCGCTGTTAATCGTGTTCATGATGTCCTTCCGGATCTGACGTTGCATTGCTTGTAGCGGTCGTTCAAGAACGCGACCAGGTTCGAGTCGCTGACTTGTCCGCGCAGACACTTATTGATTTCAGTCCCGGCAGCTTCGAAGAATCTTACGAACCCGTTGAAACGTGGACGTAAGTATGCCGATTGCAACGTCTTGAGAGTTCCGGAGAAGAATTCGCCGGCTGCGACATCCGTGACAGGATCTTGCCAGGCCGTCAGGCTAGCCGGTTGTCCACCTGCACGGAAGTACGTTCCTCGTTGGTGTTCCGGAGTCACCAGCCATTTTGCATAAGCAATCGCTTCTTCCTGGTGTGCGCTCCTGCAGCTGACCGCAACACCGGCTCTGCCCAACATAGTCGCAGCAGGCCTGTCCCGGGTCGCAGCGGGCGCGTCGACATACGTCAAGGGCACAACGGTTCCGTTACGTGAGTAGTTGGTATACCCGAATCCATAAGGACAATAGACCGTGTCAGAGTCGGCCACCATGTGGTCGTACACCTGAATCGGATTCCACTCCACCGACTTGGGATGAGCAATCGAAATAAGGGCGTGGAGCCGATCCAGAACTTCCCTGGCAACTTCGTCTGTAAGGAACAGGTCGGCATCCTCAGCAATCGGACATCCGAGACTGGCGCTGAGTGAAAACACCATACTGACAGCATCGGTGGGACAAGCCGGCACGACGATGAATTTCCCGGTACTGCGAGTTCTCCTACCCAGTTCGAGGACTTCGTCGAACGTTGTAGGAACTGTTGGGGCGGAGTCTCGCAGCAAATCGGGACGATATGATGCAACCTGCGTCGCCGCATCAATGGGTAAGGCCCAAAGTCCGCCGTCGTACCAATAAGATTCCCATGATGGACCAACAGAATCGGCAGCAAATCGTTCCCTCTCCGCTTGAATGACAAAAGGCGCCAGATCGATCAATACTTCATGAGCGGAGGCAAAGCCAACGAATGGGTGGTCTACAATCAGCAGGTCATAATTCCCAATCAGGTTTTCGATTGGAGCTTCTCCGAAATCGCGCAATGAGCGGCGCTCCCAAAGAATTTTCAAGCCAGGGTGCGTGCTCTCATATTCCGCAACGCCAGCAACCAGCGGAGCGTAACCGCGCGGATGGTCCCAGGTAAGGCCCTTAAGAACGGTGTCCATTTCTGGTAGCTCGAAATTCCCTAATTCCTTGTGACGGGCGAACCTCGTTCCTGTTCGCTCTTTGTTTCCAGATAAAACTCGTAAGCCTGCTTGGGCTTCAGCAATTCGTGAACTACCTTTGCAACCGCCTGGATCATGGGTATCGGGGCTTCGGACTGGAAGATGTTGCGGCCCATATCCACCCCTGCAGCACCTTCGCTCACCGCACGATATGCCATGGTCAGAGCATCCAGTTCCGGCAATTTCTTCCCGCCGGCCATTACTACCGGAACCGGGCACGATGCAGTCACAGTTTCGAAATCTTGGTCGCAGTAATAAGTTTTGACGAAATGAGCTCCAAGTTCCGCGGTGATGCGGCAGGCCAGGCGCAGATATTTCGCGTCGCGGACTAGTTCCTTGCCTACGGCGGTAACTCCCAAAACCGGCAAGCCATGACGGTTGCCCATGTCCACGAGGCGAGTCAGATTGTGAATGGACTGGGTTTCAAACTGGCCGCCTACGAAGACTTGCGTACACATGGCGGCAACGTTAAGCCGCAGCGCATCGTCAACGTCCACCGCGATGTTTTCGTCGGATAGCTCTTTCAAAATACTGGGACCACCACTGCAGCGTAGAACCAGACCTTTCCCATACGTAGAAGGAACAGTGCTACGTAGCATGCCACGAGTCAGCATGAGAGCGCTGGTGTATGGCAGCAATGGAAGAATATTCACGTCCACTCGCTCCAAACCGGTGGTGGGGCCTTGGAAGTAACCGTGGTCAATGGCTAGCATGACGGTTCGATTCGTGCTGGGATCGAAAATTCTGGCCAGCCGGTTTTGCATCCCCCAATCAAGAGAAACTGACCCCTTCAAGCCATACGCATTGCTTTTAGCGGGAACGCCGAGATGAAACTCCTTTGACTCTTTCACTGCATCCAGATCAGCCATGGATTATTTCCTTCCGCCGTAGAATTTCTTCAGGCCAGGTACCCACCGTCCACAAACAACAGGACCCCGTTGACGTAGTCGGCGTCCCGCGATGCGAGAAAAGTTGCCGGCCCGGCAACATCTTCCGGATCTCCCAGCCGCCCCGCGGGAATGGTGGCCTCGTACTTTTTCATGAAGCGTGGATCTTTCAGAATTGGTTCTGCCATCCGAGTCTTGATTACGCCCGGGCCAACTGCATTCGAGGTGATACCGTAGTGGCCTAACTCTCGAGCCAAGGTCTTGCACAGCAGGTAGAGCCCGGACTTTGACGCGTTATAAGACGCCAGTTCGCCCTCAGCGTCCCACGCATTGGTCGACGACATAAATATGAGCTTGCCCCGCTTTTGACGAATCATGTGGGGCACGACCGCTCTCGACGTCAGAAAAGCGCCACGGAGATTGATGTTCAGCACGTCGTCCCAATCCTTCTCACTCGTCTTTGCGAACGGAAGCGCCTTCACTACTCCGGCGACGTACATTAAAACGTCGATTTTCTTGTGCCAGCGAATGGTTTGCTCCACCATTCGATTCACTTGCAGCGAGCGTCGTACATCGCACCCTACCGTCCGTACACTGCCTCCGGCTCTAGTAATTTCCGCGGCGGTACGTTTCATCATTACCGCATCGCGGTCTCCGATGACCACGTGCGCACCTTCTCCGGCCAAACGGGTGGCGATAGCTTTCCCGATTCCCTGGGCGCCGCCGACAACTAACGCCACCTGATTCGAAAATCTTCCGGCAAAATATTCGTGGCTCATAATGTTGTCCTGGTCATGGCAATTGAAATATGCCAGTTAGCTTGCGGAAGTCTCCGCCCTCCAACATTGGGCTGATCAATTTTTGCCATTGGACTTCCATCGGATTTTTATCTAATGAGGCCATGGCAGCCGCCAACTCTTCGCACTCCAGATAGAGAAACAACAATTCGCCGTCACGGAAGATAATGAGGTTACTGATTCCGCCCTTGCGATAAGCCGCAACCAGGTCTCGCGGCATCTTGCGATGCGCTTCCAGGTAGGCATCTTCGTGGCCGGGATTTAGTCGAGCGTAAAACGCATGCCGTTCCATAAGCTTCGGTCTGCAAAACCTACTTGCCGGTAAGAAAACCTGCGTCTACCACCAGGTTGGCGCCCGTGATCGCGCGTGCCTCATCGCTGGCTAGAAACAAAATGGGACTTGCAATGTCATCCGGCTGAATGAACATATTCAGGCATTGACGCCCATTTATGATCGCTTCAAATTGTTCCCGACTAAGACTTTCCCGTTCTAATGCCTGCTTGAGCGAGGGCGTATCTACTGCTCCCGGGCTGAGTGCGTTAACGCGAATGTTCCAGGCGCCAAAATCAATGGCGAGGGAGCGCGCCAGCATGAGCAGAGCAGCCTTGCTGGTGCTGTACGTCGCATAGTCAGGATCGGCAATCATTCCGCTGATAGAGCTGACGATCACAATCGCTCCGCCCCCGCATTTCTTCATTTGTTCCGCAGCGTAGCGACAGCACAACGCTGTCCCGGCAACATTGGTCGCAAAAACGTCGCGCCAGTCCTCTTCCTTCGCATCCCTGCCACCCTTCATCAGAAAACGAGCGGCACAGTTCACCAGAATGTCGACTCGGCCAAAGTGTTCCATCGCGACCGACATCAGGCTCTGAACTTGAGCATCTTGCGATATGTCGCAGGCGACAGCAAAGGCTTTTCCACCGTCGCTATTGATACCGTCAACCACTTCGGCCGCGGGCGTGGAATTGATGTCCGCGACCACAACGCTGGAACCTTCAGCAGCAAAACGCCGAGCAGCGGCCTTCCCGATACCAGAGGCAGCGCCGGTGACGATCGCAACTTTTCCTGTAAACCTCGCCATTGCGCCCCTCAAAAGTGATAGAGCCGCTTTGCGTTCTCCGAAAAAAGCTTTCGCCGGTTCGACTCAGGCTGATCTCGAGTTAGTTCGCACATGACATTTACCCATTCTCTCGGGCATGTCGAGAGCGTGCAAACCGGCCAGTCGCTGCCAAACACCAACCGGTCCCAGCCAAAGCAGCGAATCACGCAATCGACTTTCCGGCGTACATCTTCCACCGACCAATCATTGTGCCCGGTATAACCGACCAGTCCTGACATTTTGCAGGCGACGTTGGTAAAGCCGGCGATCTGCTCAATCCTTTCACTCCACTCAACAAAGCCCTTGCCTTTCGGCTGCGGACATCCACAGTGATCGAGAATGAAGCTGACTGCGGGACAAGCTTTCGCCAGGCCGATCGCAACCGGAAGTTGGTGATCGAGCACGCAAAGGTCAAAAGAAAGCCTGTATTGTTCAAGTCGCCGAATATTTTTAGCAAAGAGCCCGGACTCTCCCAAGTCATCCGCTTGTGTATGCAGAACTCTCCGGATTCCCGTCAATTTGCTGTGTCCCGCAATTTCATCAACGTATCTTGCAAAATCGTTAGCCTCGGGGCGACCGCCGGCAACAACTCCGGCAATTCGGGGATCTCGATCCGCCAGGGCCAACAGATATCTGGTTTCGGCCGCAATGTGAGGTTCGTCGACGTCTCCCTCCACCAGAATGATCTTCGTAATTTCTACGTTACGCGTCGCGTCGTCATATTCTTCAATCAGAAAGCTTCGGTTCAACAGCGGCACTGCATTCGTCCATGAGTAGGAATACCGCGAAAGATCCCAAACATGCACATGAGTGTCGGTGACGTTCATTCTGAGAGTCCAGCCCACTATCCCAACGGATTGATCTGGTAGAAATACTGCGCCAATGCCAGCACCACGATCGAAGCCATCAGCACCACGACGCCGTAGGCAATCTGCCGGGCCGCCAGGCCTTTCCATTGACCGAGCAGCGCGTCCCATACTGTAGGAAACACAATCATCGCCGCCCCTGAAACCCCCCATGTGATGACGGCGCCAAACGATCCCAACAAACCGACTGCATACGCATAGCTGATAGTACCGACCAGGAACACCGCCGCCATAAAGATGGTCCACAGCAGACAAGCAAAAGATCCGGGAGCAAGGAACTTAGAGGTTGTACGATTCTTGCGCAGGACATAGGCACAATAAAAGATGTTGGTGAAAAAGCCCCCGACCATGTAGGGCGCCAGAAAGGCGGTTGCCGTCTCGAAGTCGGTGCATCCAAACTGGTGCGCGACGTTAATAATCGGGTTGGGAAATGCGAGCACCACATTCATGCCGGAACTGATGCCGCCGGCAAATATGTTGGCGGCGACGCATTGGGCAAAAGTAAGCTTTACTTTAGGAGGTACGGCACCCACTTCGGCAGCAGCTTCCTTGTCCCGAAGCGATCCCCCTCTTCCGCAAAACCAAAGCCCCCAGATGGAAAGGACTACTCCAGCAATGGTGAGCAGACCACTGCGGTGAGCGATTGTTCGACTGTGCAGGATCACCAAGGGAAGTAGCGAAACCGCCATGCTCCCTCCCGCATTAAGAGCGGAAGCCAACCCCACTCCCACCACCGGGACGGTGTAGCTAAAGAGAAATCCCGCAGTACCTGAAACTGCGCCAATGAGTGCGGTAACGAGTAGAACTTTGATTCCGACAGCCTCGTTGATCTCGACGAAATGCGGTACCGCGATCGCGGCGACCGCAACCGGACCAACCAGCATCGCGAAGACCGTCCAGACTGCCCAGATGTTTTCCCAGTCCCAAGCTTTGAGCAGCCGCATGGGGGTCAGGAACACTCCCCAGCACAAACCGCAGGTCATGGCGAGCAACAACCCTGGAATCACGTTCCTCTTTCGCTCTATTGAATTTTTGCTTCACTTGGCGCAAGAACTGCGACAGAATACTTAAAAGTTGGGGCATCCATCGCCCTCCAACCACCACCGGCCAGCGGCGTAAACCGGCCCGCTGGTTCCACGACAGTTCCTAGAAGTTCAACTTCAGAGCAAGCTGAATTACGCGGGGCGTATTTGCCTGCGCGAAAATGTGGCCGAAGGTGTCCGGGGTGTTGACATCCGCTGCGGGTCCGGCAAAATTCGTCCGGTTGAAGGCATTAAACATCTCCGCCCGGAATTCCAGATTGGTTGACTCCCTCCAAAGAGAAAAGCTCTTGAAGATGGAAATGTCTTCATTGTAGTTGGCCGGAGTGCGGACATTGGGTAGTAGAGCGGGTGCATTGCCAAACGTAAACGGAGCCGGTTGGGCAAATGCGTTGATATTCAAATACACATCGGTAGCCGGATTAAAGTCGCTCATCGAAACGTTGCTCCGGACATTCTTTGACACCTGATCCGGACGGTTCCCTCCGCCAAAGATCGACAGGTTACCGCCACCCGTCACTCCAATAGGCGTTCCCGACTCGTAGGTCTGGATCGCATTAATCTGCCATCCGCCAATGATCTGGTTGAGCACTGGGTTGATGTCACTTAAGTAGCGCTTGCTGCGGCCGAATGGCAGTTCGTAGGTCCACGAGAAGATGAATACGTGGGTCCGGTCAGTGCCGACCAGAGACTTTTCAGCCGCCTGATTGTAAGTGTTCAGCGATGTCTGCGCTGCAGCCCCGAACCAGCTGCCAAATGTGTTGCTCGGCTCGATGCCGATGTTCTTCGATAAGGTGTAGGCACCCAAAAAAGACAAGCCGTTCGTGTACCGTTTCTGCGCTCTCACCTGCATCGAGTGGTAAACGTTGTATCCGGTAGGCTGATAGAAATCATTAATAGTGGTGTACTGCGGGAAAGGCCGTAATGCCTGCGCAACCGACCCTTGAAATCCAGCGTAGGGTGGCGTAATTCCCGCGGCAACAGCTTCCGGCGAATTGATGTCAGCGTCCAGTGTCGACCCGAGACTCAGATATTTCGGGTTCACCTGATTGATATTTTCGACGCCTGACCAGATTCCAGTGTCGTGCGACCCAACATATGCAACGTCCAGCATAATCGCCCAAGGCAGGTTACGTTGAACATCCAGTGTCCAGCTTTGCATGAACGCTGGCCGGTTCGATCTAGAGTTTATGTATGTAACTGTTCCGCCATTATTTTGCGATGGATCGAAGTTGGGCAGCGTGATGTTTTGCGCCGGAAAGCCGGCGTCAAGGTTGAATGCCGGCGTGATGCCCTGGTTGGTTGAGGAAGTCGAAAGAGTGGCACCGAAACCAGGAGCGAAAACCAAGGCGTTCGGGTTATTGAGATCGCCATAGTTGGGATACAAACGGAATATGCCGTAGCCGGTACGAAGCACTGTCTTATCATTTAGCTGATAGGTCAAACTCACACGAGGCGAAAAGGATTTGGTGTAGGTGCCAAAGATGTTGTAAGTGCCGGTACGTCCAGCACCCTTGCCTAGGAATTCCAGTGCGCCGGGCAGATTACCCGCGGCGGTGTTCGGTCTAGTGGGATTGAACAAGCCCATCTGGCCGTCATTCTCGACTGCGTAAACCGGGAATTCGTAGCGCAAGCCAAGACTGAGCGACAGCTTAGGTGTCAGCTTGACCAAGTCCTGCACGTAGGCCGACAGCATGCTGTCGTGGAAATGCTGCTCCGGCAGCGGGACGGCACGAATCCCGCTGAAGACCTGTCCCAGCATCATGCTGGCGAACGAATTTCCGTTACTCCCGAAATTGGGGCTGTCAGGCAGGTCCGTGGAATTGCTGTTGAAGGTGAGGCTTCCCGCGTCTAGGGTCTGATCGTGGGCCGCAATTGTGCGGCGGCGGGCCGCGAAGCCCAACTCAATCTGATGGCGACCCTTCACCCAGCTGACATCATCGCTCGCAACCCAGTTTATAAACAACTGTGGATCGTAGCCCTGGTTCGCAGAATTGCCGAGAAAGGGGTAGTCCGCCCCACCTTGCAAGACCGATCCTGGGCCGGTACCGAAATGAAATTCCGTAAAACCGTGAGAGTCCTGGGGAATTCCCGGGATCTGCAGGGTCTGATTACCCAGACGTGGATCAAGAAGGAATGTCGCCCAAGTCGGTATCACGTGGGTAACGCCGACTGCTGCGTGGTTTACCAGGTTTCCACCGAGGGTCCAAACGTGGTTCACGCGCACTCCATACGAACTGGTCGGCGTAACCCGCAATCCAGGATTCAGTTCACCAGCAACCGGACCATTGATGGTTGTTTTCGCATTCACTCGCCAGAAGGATCCGGACAGATACTGCTTGGAGGTGAGCTGATGATCTACTTTCACGCTCCAATCGTCATCAGAACTCGGGGAACTGGAGCGATCGACATAGTTGAAGAATGTGGCTGACGTATCAGGAGGCGGGAGCAAAGCAATCAAGCGTTGCGCGACACCGCTGATGCGGTCCGTCGGAATTATGTTGTTCGGGAATTGATCACGAATAAAACCGCCGCTTCCATCGGGCCGGGTCGTTGCGGGATCGTAGATTGGAAGCGGATAGTCGGAAAAATCGCCCGTTCGCTCAGCTAGTGTGGGAAGGGTTACGAGTCCGGCATGGGGCAGGCCACCAGACAGCCGGAATCCCGACCAGGCAAAGAAAAAGTGTGTTTTATCCTTGCCGTTATACCAGGGCAAAAGCACAGGGCCGCCGATCGTACCGCCGAATTCGTTCTGCCGAATGGCATTTTTGCCGGCGCTGAAGTACCCAGCGGCATCGAGCACGTCGTTCCGGAAAAACTCGAAAAGGTCACCGTGGAACCGATTGGTTCCTGATCGCATGGTGAAGTTCATGACACCGTACCCCTGTCCGTACTGCGCCGGATACAAGGTGTTCTGCACTTTGAACTCAGAAACCGATTCATATGGGGGTGCTGATTCAGCGATAAAGCCTGAGGCCCCGATGTTCTGCATGTCCACACCGTCAACAATGACCTGCGCGCTCATGCCAGGAGAGCCGTTGATCGAAGTTCCCCATTGGTCTCCCGTAACTCCTGGAGTGAGGTAAATGAAGTTCTGAATCTGTCTGCGGCCAGAGGCGCCGGTAGTGGCGGCGCCGCCCAAAGAGATCGGCAAATCGAGCAGTTCCTTGCTCGGCATGACGGTACCTATTTCCGCAGAGGTGGTTTCCAGGTGCGGCGTGTCGGCGGCGACGTTGACGATTTCACCGACTGTCCCAATGGTAAGCGCGAAGTCGAGGGCAGTAGTGGTGGCGGTACTGACCGTGACACCTTCCTGAGTGACGGTTTTGAAGCCTGACTTGATAGCTGAGACGCGGTATTTGCCGGGAACAAGGCTTGGCGCGACGTAGGTGCCATCGGCTGTAGAGGTAACGACACTGGTGGCGCCCGTATCAACGTTGGTTAGTGTGATCTGGACGTCGCCAACCGTCGCTCCGCCGGGATCTGTGATATGTCCGGTTAGGCCACCGAAGCTTCCTTGGGCCCAAGCCGTCGTGGCGAAACCAGCGATAGCTAGCAGCAAAGCCAAAAACCTGAAGCCCGAGTGAACGGGCGCGCCATGATTTTTCACAAGTCCCCCCTCACGATTGAATAACCCAAACGAAAGCCTAGCGAGCAATACAGCGTGCATTTCATTCCCGCGAGCACGGATCCCCGAACGATCCTTTTAGTTAAATCTGCCGCCCCTAACCGTGTCTAGGAGGATCGTGCGGGATTTGTTGCGAATGTGCGAGCGGCCCTGTTTGTCATCCATCAATCCGGTAGAAGTATTGGGCAAGGCCAAGCGTGACCACAGCTACCATCAGTACTTCTACTCCGAGCGCCATTTGCCGTGCCGCCCGGCCCGTCCATTCCCCCTGTGAAACGTCCCAGAGGCTGGAGGTCAAAATCATCGCCGCCACAGAGAGACCCCAGGTGATAACAGCTCCAAACGAGCCTAGTAGCGACACCGCACCCGCGTAACTGTACTCACCAAAAAGAAATACGATGGCCATGAAGATCGACAGGAAAAGGCAAAGCAGTGAGCCTTTTGCGAAGAAATGCTGAAAAGTCTTGTTCTTGCCCATCAATCTTCCCGCATAAATCGCGTTGCCGATAAATGCACCCGCCAGATAAGGGGCGAGAAAGGCACAGGTAGCGCCGAAGTCGCCACTGCCGTACTTGTGCGCGACAGTAAAGATGGGATTTGGAAACGCCAGGGCGATGTTCATCCCTGTACCAATCGCCCCTGACGCGAGGGTGAGCAGTACACATTTCCAGAACGCCCGATTTTTCTCAACCGATTGACTTGTATGGTTGCGTTCGATTTTGGCCTGTTCCCGCCGCCTGCCCGCATCTCCGCAAAACGAGGTGCCTATCACAGCAAGGAGTACGCCCAGCACAGTAAATCCGCCACTCCGATGGAGAAGGGTTTCATGATGAAGCACGCCCAAGGGCAAGAGTGACATCGCCATGCTCGCCCCCGCGTTCAGAGAGGTCGCCAAACCCAGGCCGATGACAGGAACGCTGTAGCTGTAAAGAAATCCCGCGGTGCCGGAGACCCCGCCCAGAAAGACCGTGAGCAGAAACATCCGGGCGCCGACTTCCTGATCAACCTGGAGCAAATGCGGAACACTCCAGAACGCCACTGACCACGGACCTACCACGGTGGCGAAAAAAGACCAGACGAGCCAGATGTTCTCCCACTTCCACGCCTTGATGACTCGCACCGGAGCGAGGAATATCCCCCAGCACAACCCGCAGGTGATAGCGAGGAGTAAGCCGAGAATCACGGACGGCTGAACTCTTTCAGTTTTTCAGGGTTGGGTTCAAAACCCATTCCCGGCTGAGAGGGCGCGATAGCATAGCCGTTTTCAAAATGTAGCGGTTGCTTCGGCAGATCATTCCACCCGAGTTCCGAATACTCGATGCGTTCAAAGGAAGGAAAAGCCACGGCCGCGTGAACTCCGAGTTCGAAGGGCGAATTCCCGTAAATCAGGGGAACGCCCAGATCTGCCGCCATGTCTTCGCAGATAATCGCGAAATCAATGTCGCCATTGACCCGCAGGCGATTGACCGCCTTTCGTTCCACCAACCGGCGTAGATCTTTCGGCTCGACCAGGTAGTCATGACCTACGACGTCAATATCAATCGTAGCGTTGAGACGCACCAGGCCTTCGAGGTCGTCACGAT
The DNA here is from genome assembly GCA_963786325.1 of Terriglobia bacterium. Classification (GTDB taxonomy): domain Bacteria; phylum Acidobacteriota; class Terriglobia; order Terriglobales; family Acidobacteriaceae; genus JAIQFF01. The sequence continues at coordinate 211,502 of CAWAYW010000025.1, read as the reverse complement.
AGAGAGGATCTTCCACATAGGAGAGCCGGACGCCTTCTTTTTGAAAAAAGCGAATCCGTTCAATGGCCTCGTCGCAGGTCCAAGCTTCATTGGCATCGATCGCCATCTCCACATTTTCACCCGCGGTCTCGCGTATAACTTGCAACCTGCGCAAGTCACGCTGCGGATCAGGGTGCCCAACTTTGACCTTGATCGCTCTAAAGCCTTGCCGGGCGAAGCTGCGGTAGACCGCTATGGCTTCTTCTTCCGAGAGAGGGAAATCCAGCCCGCTTCCATAGGCCAGAACACGGTTCTGCTCAGGTTTAGCTCCCAATAACTGATAGAGAGGTAACTCCATCTCTTGTGCCATCAAGTCCCAAAGCGCGGTCCGGATGGCTTGCTCCGTCGGGGTGTACTTGGGAAAAAGAGGCGGGCGATGCATCATCACCACAAAGGGGTTTTGGTGTTGCAACAACGGCCACACGTTCTTGTCGAAGTCGGCGCGCATTTCGGCAAGCGATGGCATGGGCACGATATATGGTGCTGGCCGGGTGAAGTGTCCCTTGGAAATGGTTTGCCCGAAGCCCCAGCCGCGGTGGCCGTGGTTGCTTTCCAGGCATACCGTGATGATATCGAGTTGATCGCACCAGCAGGTGCAGTCGCCAAACTTGCGCCCGGAAGGCACTTCGAGCCGGTAGAGTTCAAAACTCTTGATGTGGATTGTCATGTTCGCTTTACGGGGAAAGTAGAAGCTACCTTAAAACGGAATCCGCTGTTGATGGCACAGCGGCTGCCTGAAGGTAAAAAATATTTCAAATCATGTCTATGGCGATTGTGCGGGATTTGTTGCAAAGGTGCCCGCACTCACCTTCCCCCTCATCAGCGCCGTCTACTCACTCTTACGAGGACCGACGGTGCTGAGGTCAATCGACTTGAATCCGATCTTGAATGCCGGAGACTCGGGCTTCATTGAGAAATCTCCATGTTCCGGATCGGCAAATTGTGGCGATCCGATCAGCGAATGAACATCCTGGCCGGTCTTCTTCCAATCCGCGAATGACTTGTCGGCAAATTTGGGTTCCTCGCTTTCCAGGAAGTAAAGGTTGTAGTCGAGCTTGAAGTGGCCGTCTTCATAGCCTCCCACAAGGAGCTTTCCTGTCTTGCCGTAGAAAATGTTGTGCTCGGCGGTCATCGTAATATGAGGCTCGTTGTGATTACGCTGGAATGCGCCCTTGCGGCCAAGGGCGAAAATGTTGTTTCGGATAATGTTTTCGCGGCCGTAATTCTGCATGAACCCGCCGTCCTCAGTGTTGTAAGTGACGTTGTTTTCCACCACGATGTTTCCACTTCCTTCATCCAGATAAATTCCCCATGCGCCGTAGCCGTGGTCATTGTGCGTAACGTCGTGACAGAGGTTATTGCGAACAATTGTGCCCGGTTGCACCCCCTCGGCATAGATGCACGCCATGTCACTCAACATCGCGCGGCCGATATCGTGAATGTTGTTGAATTCAATGATGTTGTGGTGCGCCCAACTGGGACCGTAGCCCCAGGTCCAGCCCACCGACACTCCAATGTAGTAGGTGTTGAAGACTTCGTTATGAGCGATTGTGTTTGCTGAAGCAAGACCCACCCAGATTCCCGTGCCGGTAAGGTAGACGTTGCCGATGTCGTGGATGGAGTTGTCCGACACGACGTTATCTGTGGTCGCCATCCAGTCGAAGGTGGGAGCCCGGCTGTCGCCGATTTTCACTCCCCCAGCGCCCAGATCGCTCATTAAATTTCTGCTTACGACGTTTTCCTTTGACCCGGCGTGGAAATCAACTCCGTAACCTCCGAGGTGCTTGAAGGTGCATTTAGAGATAGATACCGCGTGCGACCCCACGCCTTCGATTGCCGCCGAAACATCCGGGACCGACTGCTCGTCCACGCGGCCATCTTCCGGCTTCGACCACTGCACATAACTATGCACCCAGCCCCGGGTAGAGTAATCCCAGTCGGTGTAGGAAAAAGTCAGGCCTTCAAACGAAATGTAGCGGGTACGGAGAAGCTCGTTCTCGCCTTCCGCGTCCCCTTCCAGCCGGATCAACTGCTCAATAGTGGGCGCGATCACCTCAGCCTTCGACATGTCTTCATCAGCCATGGCGTGGTAGTAGACCACTCCGTTAATACGGTCGAGATACCACTCACCGGGAGAATCGAGGGCTTGGGGGAAGTTTTCCAACCAATAGCGTGGATTATCCACCCACCCCCAAGCTTGGCGCTTGGCGGCGAGAATGGCAGTGTTGGTCGTTGGGTTAACTTGTTTCACGAACAGCCGAAAGCCAGCCCAGTTCGTTAGTCCCACCATTTCGGTGGTGCCGCCTACGATCCATGCAGGATCGATGTCACCGGGGTGAAAACGGAACCACGACGGACCCTCCGTCGATACGCGGCCATCGACGTTAAAGAATCTCCCATTCGGGGTGCGGGCGCGTACGCGGCGCTGGCCATTGACAAATAGCTGATGAAAATTCCAATACCCTTCGCTGGCGCCAGGCACTTCGGCCATCCAAAGATTTTCCTGAAAGGGCGGTGCGCCCAGTCCGTTGGCGGGAAAATCGGATGCAGCGCTAACTCTCCGCCATCCATGGATCTCCCGCCCGGCGCTTATCACCGGGGTTTCCTTGCCGTAGGCTTTGTAGATTCGGGGGCTCTGTTTTGTGCCTGAGTCGCGCGGTTCAAACACCACTGGCTTCGACAAATGGTAAGTGCCACCTCGCAGCAGCACCGTCACCGGCGCCGTCTGGGCATCGGGCCCACCGAGCTTGCGGACGAGGTCCCGCGCTGCGACTAGTGACTCCAGCGGTCCGTCTGTTCCTGCAGCGTTCGGCTCGGGCAAGGTTCCCGACCAGGCATCATTGCCATTGGTCGCGACGTAGAATGTCTTCCCATCTTTAGTAACCTGTTCTTGAGCGCCAAACGAAGGCCGGCTCCCAGCAAGAGACAGAATCAGCAAACTAAGCATTACAGTACGCCTGACTGCATTTGCCGACATAGAGTTCTTCCCTCAGGGCAAGTCCGGTTGGATGACAAACCGCACACGCGGTCATAACTAATTATTCGGATCAGCAAGACTTCGTCTATAACAATTGTGCCTGGTTTGTCGTAGAAGTGTTGTTCGCTATTTCTTGCCGGCGATGGCCCTCAGTTTTTCTTCGGCGAGTTGCCGGATCGCTGGATCGTTACCCGCCGCTGCCCGTCGCAGCATCTCAATAGTCTTCACGCGATTTCCCGTAGTTTGGTAAAGCAGTCCGAGACGGTAGTAATGTGCTGGATTTGAGGAGCGTTCCGAACCAACTGCAGTCTCGAGCTCACGAATGGCCGCGGGACTATTTCCCTCTTTGTAGGCAATGATTCCAAGAGCGGCATGCGCAGTCGACGTTAGGTGGCTTCGAGTTTCCTGCCATTCTTGCGGGGAAATTTTCTTGGGAATCACGATTGTCTGTGAAAGATCTAGTACCCGTCGCGCATAACGTTCTGCCCGGGCCAGTTCTTGAGGATCGCTTGTACTGTTTGCTATGGTGTAAGCGAGATTTGTCAGCACGACCAGATTGTTCGGCACGGCCGCGAGTGCCTTCTCTCCGGACAGAATCGCGTTCTTAGGATCCTCGAACGACGCGTAGGCTTCGGACTGGAGTTCCAGGATTTGCGCAATCATCTCAGACTGGGGCCAGCGGCGCATGAAATCGCTTGTAGCCGTGATGATCTTCTCGGGTTTGGTCTCTTTCAAAATCAGCAAATAAGCGTCGAATTCTTCCGGAGAATTCGCCTGGCCGCCGAATGAAACTTGAGCAACGGCTCGAATCGCAGGAGCCGCAAGAAGCATGCAAATCAGAATGAAAATAGCGGCTCTCTTCTCTGCCACTACCCGACGCTGGGCCCTTTCCGCTCTGTGTGGCCTGCTCATTCTGATCTCGCAGGCTGTGCCAGGGCAGGACGACCTGCATGAATTACTTCCCCCCGCCGCCGCGGATCAAAGTCTATCACTGGCTAAAATTAGAACTGCGCTCGCCTCGAATGACTTCCCAGCTGCGCAAGCTGCAATTGAGAATTTGATCAAACTGGCGCCAAGGAATTTCGAAGGATATTTTTGCCAGGGTGTTTTAGAATTTCAGAAGCACAACTATTCGGATGCGGTCCTTTCCCTCCGTCAGGCGCAGGCGTTGGACAACAATATCCGGGTCCTTAAACTGCTTGGCCTTTCCTACTACTTTCTCGGACAGTTCCGGCTTTTCGCGAGAACCATGCAGGAAGCAATCGAGAAAGAACCGCAAGACTTTGCTCCCTACTACTACCTCGGCCGGTACTACGCCTCCACTGACGCCTCCGACTTCGCCAAGGCAACCGGATATTTCCAGACCGCCTTGCAGCGCAAACCGGACCACTACTCATCGCACTATTACCTCGGCTATTGCGAGGAGTCGGAGCGAAAACCAAAAGAGGCCGAGGCGGAATATCTCCGTTCTATCGAACTTGCCGAAGCCGCCGGACAGAAATTTGCTCCTCCCCAACAACGAATGGCGGGGTTGAAACTCCTAAGCATGAAACCTCTCGAGGCACTTCCCTTTGCCCGCAAGGCCGTGAGTCTTGACCCTAGAGATGCCGCAGGACATGAAGTTCTGGCCCGCGTGTATACCGATCTCCATCGCCAGGATGAGGCCGCAACTGAATGGGAACTTGCCGCGGAACTGGAACCTAACAACCCAACGCCGTTCTACCGTCTTTACCGGATTTATTTAAAAGCGGGAAATAAACAGGAGGCGGATCAGGCATATGCAACGTACAAGAGCCTGGTCGCGATTTACGGGAGCAACTGACTAATGTTCGATTTCGAAGACTTCCTCCACGGCTCCGTTCCTGATTCCATACATGCGTTGATGTAGATGAACCGTGCCGTCGTGATAGCGTGCCCAGATTTCTATCTTGTCCCCCACGTTGACCGAGATAGATGAATCTGTGGTTTCAATCACCGTATGTTCGGCATTCAGCGCCTTCAAGCGGAGGGCAGGATCATTCTTGACAGTCGGCAATCCTCGTTCCCCGCTCAAAGCCTTGACGCCTGAATCAACCACGATGCGCTCGCCTGGCGTCTTGCTGATCACCGTAGCCAACACACTCAATGCCGGCTTGAAGTCAGGAGCAAAGGGCTCGTACCAGGAATCCATGAGCATAAAGGACCCGGCCTGGTTCTCTGTGACTCCAGGAACTCGCCCGGCGATTCGGAAGTCGCCGGTTCCCCCGCAACTAACGATGTCCACCGGAATACCGGCTTTTTCGATCATGCACTTGGAATCGATCAGTCGCCCGATGGCACGACGCACTTCGTGATCCTTCTTCTCGCCAGGGCAAAGGGCTTGCAGGTGGCCTTCGTAACCCATTAATCCGCGGAATTTGAGGCCACGTTCCACGACCGTTCTCGCCAATGCCCGCGCAGGCTCTCCCGGCTTGACCCCGCACCGTTCCAGACCAAGATCAACATCCACTACCACATTCACCTCAACACCCTCCCGCCGACTCATGAAGGTGAGATCGTTGACAACTGTGCTGTTGTCCACGGCCACGATCACCGGGCTCTCCCGCGCCAGTTCCACGAATCGCTTCACCATCTTCTCCCCGGCGATCTCATTCGCAATCAAGACATTGGTGATGCCGTTGCGGACGAGAATCTCTGCCTCCCACAAGCGCGCGCAGGTTACGCCTATGGCGCCGAACTCCATCTGTCGTTGTGCTAGCGCGATGACACGATGATTTTTGAAATGTGGCCGCAGTTTGACCGGGCCATTGAAGAACCGCACCATAGTTGCAAGATTCTGTTCCATCGTGTCCAGGTCAACTAGCAGGGCCGGCGTCTCTAGATCAGAACACCGCGCACCCTTCGCACCTTCCGAGATCGCGGGCTGTGCGAGTCCATTGATCATTGGCATGTTTGGTCCATCCTGGCTGTGCGAAGTGAACCCAGATCCGGACAATCAGGGAAGAACTTGCTTATAGAGTGTGACCACTTGTGACTCCACCAGGCGCGGCGCAACATCTGCAAAGAACTTCTTGATATACGGCATTCCACAATGAGAGTCAAAGGCTTCGCGGCTGGCGAATTTTTCCACGAACGCGATCTGTAGTGGATTATCCGTACCCTGATTAAGTTCGTATCGGATACAGCCCTTTTCCTTTGTTGTCGGGCTGATGAGGCTGTGCAGTTCCTGAAGCAATTCGTCTTCGCTTCCAGCCTTGGCGATGAACTGAGCCACGCAAACCAGCTCCTTGTCAGCTTTCTGTAACATGGATGTCCTCGAATTTGTGCGACTTTAAATCAGACAGCTTTCAGTTTCTCAAATCCCTCGTAGAATCCACGGAAAATCATTGCGATGGAGGTTGCGCCGGCATCCTGATGCCCCAACGAGCGCTCCGCGGAATGCTTCGCTTTGCCGAACTTCGCGACGAAATCCCTGGTGGTGGTTGCGCCCTGCTGCGCGGCGTCTGCTGCGTTGCGCAGCATGTGGGGAACATCGCCGCCGCTGTCCGCGCTCGCCCGTAAAGTCGCCACCGCCGGGGCCAAGGCATCTATCATAGTTTTGTCCCCCACTCTTGCTTTGGTTTGCTTCTCCACCGCGTGCAGGCCCCCTTCAAACATCTGAGCCAGTCCAGTTGGATCGAGCGATTCCTTGCCCTCCAGAGATTCCGACATCCCGAGAAACAAGGTGCCGAGCAATGGGCCCGTGGCACCGCCATCCACCCCGTGCAGTGTCCAGCCAATGTCGTTCACGAGGGACTTTAAATCGGTCTTTTCCGGCTTCGCTAGCGTCTCGTTCACCCGATTAACCGCCCGCAGCATAGTGATCCCGTGGTCGCCGTCCCCGCACGCCGAGTCTAGTTCCGACAGATATCGCTCGCCACACTTAACCTGCTGAATAGCCCCGTCCATCATCGCGACGAACTCGTTGATGCCGACCTGACTATTCATGACGCAGCTCTTCACCTAGCGCACCACATGATAGGGCGTATCGCAAGGCGCATCCCAAAGCCTAACCAGCTCAGGATCCATTCTCGCGATAAACATCTGAAAGCCTGCCTGTTCCTGCGCCGTGATGTACTCTCCCACTAGACTGCGGACGATCTTGATCTTCTTGCCGTCCAGAATCTGCTTCGTGCGGCGAAAAACAATAAACAACTCCATTAGGGTAGTCGCGCCCATGCCATTCACAATCACCAGAAGTTCCTCGCCGCTCTGTACTTCCAGATCATCCAGCAGGCGCTGCAGCATGATCTCGGCAGTTTCATCCGCACTCAACAACTTCATGCGCCCTGAGCCAGTTTCGCCATGTTGTCCTGCGCCAATCTCCATCTCGTCATCGCCCAGCGGAGAAAGCTCCATTCCTGTCGAAGGATGCGTCGCGGTACGCGCGCCTACGGAAAGAACCCGCATGCGTTGTGACATTCGTTCCGCGATGGCAACAATCGCTTCGAGCGACCCTCCTTCTTCAGCCGCCGCTCCGGCTACCTTGTACACCGGCAAAAACCCCACCAGACCGCGGCGCTCATCCATCTGGTTCTTTGAGCCTGAGGCAATGTCTTCGTGGGTGAGCACCATCTTGACGTTCAACTTCTGCTTCTTGACAAAATCCATCACTACCCCGGCCGCCAAAACATCGCCAGGATGGTTCAGCACTACCAGCAGCACGCCCGCCCCACGCTCTGCCATCTGTACGGCTTCCAAAACTCGGGGGGCACCAGGCGCTGCAAATATTTCGCCTGGCACGCTGATATCTAACATTCCCATACCGACAAAACCGCTAAGGCCGGGTTCGTGACCGCTGCCACCCAGGGTGACAATGCCCACCTTGCCTTGCTCTTTGGAGTTGGAGCGCACCACCAGCTTGCTTCCGGCCAGCCTTACTTTGTTGGGATACGCCAGGGTGAATCCCTCAAGCAGTTCCTGCACAAGGTTTTCCGGCTTATTAATGAATTTTTTCATTTTCATCGTTTCAATCGAAACCTTATAGCCACAAGGGCAACCCGTCCACGCCCACATCGTAGACTTCCAACTGGCCGAACTCACATTCCGTAACGTAAATTTTCTTTTGGCCCGGCAAACCGAAAGCCAGGTTCGTCGGCTCCCGTCCGGCAGTCTTTATCCGCTGACTGATAGCCCCATCACGCGATAGAACCACCACTTCCTGCTGCCCGAACACCGCGATGTACAGCTTGCCGTCTGCGCCGAACGCCATTCCATCCGGCCCCTTCCATCCCGGCCAGGAGTTATCGAGCACGTTAGCGAAGGTCTCCCGCGGACCAATCTTCCCACCGCCCTTCCACTCGTAGCGAAAGATCGCGCCGGTCCGGGTTTCGGCGACGTACAGGCTGTTATCGGGGCCGAAAGCCAAGCCGTTGGTGCACTCAATGTTGCCATCGAGCTTCTCAATGCTGTGGTCCTTGCGGTCAATTCGATATAGACTGCCGTCCATCTTCAAATCCATGTAGTCGGACCGAATCTTGCCGCCGGGAGCAAAGTCCTCGGTCAGAAAACCGGAGTCGGTCAGATACAGTGCGCCATCGGGACCAAAGCAGAGGTCGTTAGGGAACAGAAACTGCTCGCCTTCGAACTCGGTGGCGACGATCTCGATTTTTCCATCCAGCGAAACGCGCAGAAGCGATGGGGGATTTCTAAGCTCCGCCACCCAGATGAAACCGTCTTTATCAACTGCCAAGCCGTTCGGTTCTCCCGTGCGGGCAACGATACGATTTGATGATCCGTCCGGAGTAATCTGCGTGACGCAACCACGGCCGGCTCCGCCCTCCACCACCAGCCAACTTCCATCGGGCAGAGCGACTGGGCCTTCCGGAACACTTAGATCCTTGGTGAAAATGCTGCGAGTCGGCGGTTTCTGGCTAGCTTTGCTGTTCGTCGTGGTGGTCATCGCGACATCAGTATTCCGCTAGTCTGGAAGAAGAAGAACGGCTTTGTGAACGGCGCCCGGTCGTTCCGTGATGTCCGAAAAAACCTTCGGTCCTTCCCACATGCTGTATTCACTGGCGAATTGTGGATAGGTAATTGAGCCGCGGGTTAACAGATCAATCGATTCCGGAAAGCATTTTTCCGAGCCCCTCGAACCAAGAATCGTCATCTCCTTGCGGGTGAAATTCAAACCTGGCAAGTTAACACCAATGCCTTCCTTCACCAGGCCCACAACCACAATCCGCCCACCCGAAGCTATCAAATCAACCGCCTGCTCAATCGCTTGGGGATTCCCCGTCGCCTCGATGATCACAGGCGGTCCTTCGCCCCTGGTCTGGTCGAGAATGGTCTGCCGGAATTTTTCGTCCGCTCGAATCGCCTTCGCTCCCACCTTCTCGGCGGCATCTAGACGCGACTGCACCATGTCCACCGCGGTCACTTGTGCACCGTGCGCCCGCGCCACTTCAATGATTGACAGTCCGATAGGACCACAGCCCAACACTAGAACCGATTCATCGGCTTGCAGTTGAGCCCGCCGACATGCCTGTACCCCGATACCAATCGGTTCCACGAATGATGCCAGGGTAAAGTTCAGCTTGTCAGGAAATTTGTGGACTTTCACCGCCGGGGCCACCATGTATTCCGCGTATCCGCCGGCGCGATGTACCCCAATGATTTCGAGTGTGGCGCAGCAATTTGGCTTGCCGATCCGGCAGGGATAGCAGGTCCCGCAGCCCACGTAGGGTTCCACCACCACTCGATCCCCGGCCTTGAAGCCCTTCACTCCCTTGCCAAGGTCAGCAACTTCGCCGGCGATTTCGTGCCCGCAAACCTGCGGATAACGAGCATAAGGGTTTTTGCCAGTATAAAAGTAAAGATCGCCGGCACATACCCCTGCCGCCTTCACTTTGATCAGTACCTCGCCCTCCGCCGGAGTCGGCGTTTCCCACGAGCCTACTGTCATCTTGTGGGGAGCTTCAATAATCGTGGCTCTCATACGTTCTTGCTCCGAATCCTCAGCGAGTTGGGTCGCGGCCGCGCACCTAAAGATTTGAGTTTGGCCTGGGGTTTGGGTAAGTCAGATGTTGAGATTGCGTCCCTAGACCTTGCTGTGCGCGCGAATCGCTTGCATTCGAGGTTACGAACGCCTGCAACGGGTGTCTATAACAATTGTGCGAAGGATATGGTAAAGGTGGCAATTCGGCCTGAGTAGCAGTTAGGCATGGTCGCGAAAGGCGCCAAGAACAGTCATTGACAACGCGATATCGCTTTTGATATGACCGGGCTACGCATTTTCGCTGGTTTAGGCCGGGTGTCACACATGGCTACAAAGTTCAACTGGGAATCTGCCGTCCCTTTTATCCAACCTCAGATTACGAATCGTGGAGTTCACGTTTGGCCTTTCAACCCCGACTTCCCACTCGACGTTCGCTTCCTGCTGCTGAACCGGAAGCAGGATGTCCCCATGCACCGCCCGGATCATCTCGAGTTGATCTATATCGAATCTGGCGAGGTGGTTTACCAATATCAGGAACGACAGTTGCTCCTGAAGAAGGGCGACATTGTGATTGTGGGCAACAACGCCTACCACAGGTGTCGAAAGACCAGCGATTCGCGGCCTCAGCGCAGCGCGGTTATTTCTTTTTTGCCCAAGGTGATTGATGCCGGGCACGAAGGCGATGACGATACGAAGTACCTTTTACCTTTTGCGCTCGAGGCGTCTTTAGTTCCTCACGTGCTGAGAGGACCCAGCGAAATCTCGACTCAGATCTTTGATCTGATGCAGAGAATTCACGCGGCATTACCGATGGCATCGGAATGGTCGCACCTGGCGATTAAGACCTACTTGAAGATGATTTTGGTTCTGCTGGGCAATTGCATGCAGAACGATTGGGAAAACCAAGAGGCCCATCTGGCCGCGCAATATTCGGCCAGACGCTTACGCCCAGTCTTCGAACTGGTGGAGCGAGACTTCGCCGGTCCGCTTACTGTGGCGGACGCCGCCAGCATTACTGGACTCAGCCGCTGGCATTTCATGCGGCTGTTCAAGCAGGTGAGTGGACAATCATTCGTCGAATATCTTCGCCGGTTTCGGATTTCGAAAGCCCAGGAATTCCTGCTTTCAACCGACAAGAGCATTTCTGACGTGAGCCAGCAAACCGGCTTCTGCGACCAAAGCTATTTTGGAACTGTATTTCGCTCCCTGGCCAAGATGACCCCGCTCACTTACAGGCGGCGCTTCGGCACCGGTCTGCAGCCCAGTGCTGTGAGCCTATGCTTGACCCAGCACTCGACAACTTTTCCTCCGTCATTCCCAGTGCGGGACATTCGCGCACTTCATGCCCCAAGCCCGCAAGGTGTTTATGCCACTCCACATGAGAATCGGGTTACGAGCCAAGCGCATCTGAAACGACGGCAAAACTAGTCTGGTACCTAAGCATCACGGTTCCATCTCGGGAAACTCCGCTACAAACGCTGCCTCAACCAGCATCCCCGACTGCAGATTGCCGCCGTAAGCGCGCCGATTAAGCGGATGCGAGCCGAATTCGTGGAATTCGCCAGGCCGAGAGGCGAACACACTAGCAGCGTTATGGTTCAGTGCATTAACTCCCGGGAAGCGCAATCCGGAAATGGAACGAAGCCTAAGGAATGCTATGCGGAGAGCGCCAATTCCATTTGGCTGCCGTCTTGCGGCGGCAGCTTGAGTTTGCGGAGCAAGGTCCTCACGAACTGATTGGTCAATCTGGAATCGTCACCTTTTCTCATAATCACGAAAGTCTCGAACCATAACCGGCAATTCTTCTCACTTTGCCGACCCGCTCACCGTGGAGAACGCAGCAACATCGTCGGGTTGAGCCGATGGCATTTCATGCGACTCTTTAAGCAGGTCACGGGACAGTCTTTTGTTGATTACATTCGCCATTTCCGCATCTCCAAAGCGCAGGAGTTCCTGGTCACCACCGAAAAGAGCATATCGGATGTGAGTCAGCAGACAGGATTCTGCGACCAGACCTATTTCGGAACCGTGTTCCGTGCCCTTGCGAATATGACACCTCTCACCTATAGAAGACGATACGGTGAAACCGCCAATTCCTCTACTTTGAGCGTATGCTTGCAGCCCGCCCCGAATCGTCCTTGGGCCTTTCCAGCGAGTCAGAAAGCCGACGCCCCTAATCCCCGAAATCCCCGACTGGCTGAGGGTAGGTCGATTCGACTGGGCGACGGTCAGCCCCCCGCCACGGCGCCAGAACATCGGAATGCACCACTGAACCGAAGGGGAAAGAACGAAGGACGCGGGAGATTATCACTGTTTACCTCGTGAGCGTCGCTGCCTGAATGATTGAACATAGCCATCCCGAAGCCGGCAAGGCATAGGCAAGCAATCCGTCTGATACCGTCGCGAGGCTGGCTGCCACATGCCATTATGCGATCCCCTCTATCGTGGGGCAAGATAACTCTCCAGGAATGGCAGGCCCGATGTCTTCATTTATTTCTGCAGATCCGCTGCGATCTGTGTGAATTGATCTAGTGCAGTGCGATCACCACGATCCTTTCATCCCCGAGAAAGGGACGCTTCCAACTGCGTGTTGACAATCGTGTTGACAATGAGGTAACGCATGCACGGCTTGGTCCAGACGGCCTTCGCAGTTCCGTTATTCTGTTATGCTATCCTAATTTATTTTTCGTGCAGCGGCTATAACGCCAAGGCATGCACCGGCAGAGGACTAGGCGGGCAATCCGATGAGCGAACGGGCAAGATTTCTGATAACGGGTGGCTTGGGCTTCATCGGCCAATCCGTCGTGAGCAATCTTTTGCAGCACGGCATTCCAACCGTCGTCGCCGATCAATCAGCGGATGCAGAAGCCGTCTCCAGCCTGCAAAAGATCGCCAACCGCACGGGCGCCATATTGGATTCCGTTCCCATGGATGTCAGCGACTTCCGCGATGTGATAGGGGTTTTTCATAGGCATCCCGGCATCACTCACACAATTCACCTTGCGTACGTGATGGGACCCTTGGTTGATGAAAACACCTCGCTCTCGACTCGCGTCAACATCCTCGGGATGACCAACATGTTTGAAGCGGCGGTGCACCACAAGCTTTCACGTCTCGTGTTCACGAGCAGTGAAACCGTGGCTGGCCCATCGCAAGACCCCTATGGCGACCGTCCAGTCACCGAGGACGATTTCTGTGATCCCTCTTCACACGTTTTCACTTATGCGGTCATGAAGCTTCTGAACGAACACATGGGCCGACGATACGTTCAGCGTTATAGCGCCAACATCGTGTGCACGCGGCCGCCAGTTGTTTTCGGTCACGGCCGTAAGCACAGCGCGGTCATGTGGGCCGAGCACTTCGCTTCTAAACCGGCTGTCGGCGAACCCGTCACTCTGCCGTTCGGCGCTCAAACACGTGACACTTGGATCTATAAGGACGACTGCGCTGAACAGCTCGTGCGACTCGCGCTTAAGCCCAAGCTCGCCCACTTCGTCTACAATAATGGCGGTCACTGCGTCACGGCCGCCCAACTCGCGACAATCGTCAGAAAATGGATCCCCGAAGCACAAGTAAACTTCGCTGACGGCACGGACACGCCGCTAATTGACCATCAAGACGGTACGCGTTTGATTCGCGAGATCGATTTTGTGCCTCGCCCTCTTGAAGAAGGGGTAAGGGCGCACATTAACGAAGCTCGCTTATCTTCAGGCTTGCCGGCTATCTAGCGCATTTGCCCAAGGACGTATGCCACCGTTCATTAGCACCGTTGTAGGCAGCTACCCGCGAAATACGAGCGTGGAAGATACGATGAAGAAACCCTCGCTGAGCCGTTCGGAAATCGACGAGCTCATCCAATGGGCGGCACGCGATCAGGCGGAACTCGGACTGGACGTCATCACGGACGGCGAGGGGTATCGCGAGAACATGTACTATTTTTATCAGAAGCGGCTCGATGGAATCACATTCGAGGGAATGCTCAAGCAAACCTTCGGTACAGCGGGGTTCGGCATCGAGTGCGCGCGGGTGGTCGGTGAGATCAAGAATTCGTCTTTCGAACTAGCTCGCAACTGGAAACTTGCGCGCGATGCCGCTCCATCCCGCTGCTGCGTGAAACAAACTGTGACCGGTCCGCATGTCCTTACACGTTTCAGCATCAACCAGTGCCCGGACTTGTACTCGGATGAGCAAACGCTATGCCGCGCATACTCGAAGGTCTTGGCAGGGGAGCTGCGAGAGGTGATCGCGGCCGGCTGCGAATTCATTCAGTTCGATGAGCCGATGTGGACTGAGTCGCCCGAAGATAGCGTGTGGGCTGCGGAAATATTGAATGAACTGATCGAGTCTCTGCCGCGCGTCAAGTTCGGGCTACACGTCTGCGGCGGCAACCCCAGGCGACGGCGGGTATATTTCACCAAATATACCGACTTGGTGCCTGCATTCCGCACTGTCAAGATTGATGAAGTCTCTCTCGAGCACTGTACGCTCGGCTACGATTTGATGGAGCTGTGGAAGCAGTGGGATTTCAAAGGCACCTTGGCCCTTGGCGTGATCGACCAGCGGAGCGATGCGATTGAAACCCCGGAGATCATTCGGGAACGCCTGATGCCAGCGCTCGCATATTTTTCTCCTGATCGCCTTTTGCTCACGAGCGAGTGCGGTTTTGGACATGTACCACTCGATATTACCCGCAACAAACTGCGTGTCCTCGCCCAAACCTGCCGCGAACTCCGGACACGAAATAATTAGCAAAACGAAACCAACGAGTAGCTTTCCTTCTTGTGGGTTGGACTGGTGCCGGGAGGGGGAGTTGAACCCCCAAGGGCCGAAGCCCGGCGGATTTTGAGTCCAACCCACACTTTTTTCAAGTCGCACATTTCGTAGGAGTTGCAAGCACTTGCGAAACCACTGAGTGGCGTTCTGTTGCTTCCCATCACCTCTCGTGATCAGCTGTCGGGCAGAACTCAGGCAGACCTCGCACAAATGCTCCCGGATTGAAAATTCGCTCCAGCTCAGTCTCCTCGTTGGGTTATGAGGGCAATTCATCACTCGATGCCATTCCAAGCCATACAGATAGGTACAACGAAACAATAGAAAAATCGCTTACGCTGTCGCTTCGTTTTGCCTCACTTTGTACCCCGTTAACGGACAGAAGGCGGACACTAAGTCCTAGCCCATTCCAGAGGACGTCGATTGCAACAGCGAGGGATTAAAATGCAGCCGCCATGTCCAGATGTCTGGACATGAACTAGCTTGATCCCTCGATCATCTTTGCTTGAATGTCTACGTGACTATCCCGGACGACGCACAAACTCGTCTGGTCCGATCAGGTAGATGCCCGCCATTTCAGCCTCCCTCGCCGTCCTCCGCATAAGAAGCTCGAGGTCTTCGCCATGCGACGCAGAATTGTCCCGTTGCCCTTGTAGAACCACTCGGGGGGAATTCCGATGCACCCCGGATGAGGGCGACCTCCTTCAATCCTCCAGCGAAACATTTTCATGCTGTCGGTTAGTTGCGAATCGTCCGCGTGCATCTGTTGACGATCGCGAGCACTGCCAAAATGCGTGAGGCCTGTTCCCGAAATCAGAAAGCGGGAGCATGCGCCACTCAGACCGCCCCGCATAAATAGAGTCATACGGCAGCAACACGTCTGAAGCTTTGCGCCGTATTAGAGCAGTTAACTTTTCGGCAGTCGCCATCGCCTCCTGCGCCAGTGAATAGACTGAAGGAGACCTTGCAGTAACCGTAAGTAACGCTCCTCGATCTGGGCTACCCTCCGAACTCTCTCGTTCTCAATCTGAACCAGCCTTGTGGTCTTGCTCACTCACTGACCTTAAAGTTTCTCAACGCCGATTCGTTGATCGCCACACCAAGGCCTGGAATATTCTCGTCCAAATCGACAAACCCATCCTTTGCCTGAGGTTCTCCCTGGAAGATGTACCAAAAGAGTTCGTTTCCTACCTCGACATCGACCATCGGAAAATACTCCGCCATGGGCGAATTCAGACTTGCCATCACAACGTGGTAGTTGTGCATCTGGCCGGCGTGAGGTATTACCGGCACCGAATGCGCTTCGGCCAGAGCCGCAATCTTTCTGGCTTGTGTTATTCCACCGACCCGGCCAGGCGTCGGCGGACTAGCTCATCGACACGAAACTGTTCCGGACCTCCAATTTCTTCGATGCCGTTTAGTGGCTGACTTAGTGCTACCCTGGCCACCCCAGTTGCGACATCGTCCGCTGCCATCGGCTGGAAGAGAACCGGAGGCAAGTGAACCTTACTGTCGATCATGGAAATGTCGGCGAGGCCCTTGAGAAACTCGAAGAACTGTGTTGCGCGCACGATGGAGTAGGGGATGGAAGATTCTCGGATCAGTTTTTCCTGGGCGATCTTGGCGCGGAAATAACCGCTTTCGGCCAGGCGGTCGGTTCCCACAACGGATAACGCAACATGATGAGCTACTCCTGCGGCCCCTTCAAAGGTGAGGAGGTTGCGAGTTGAGGTTTCGAAGAACCTCAGCACGGCTGCGTCGTTCCAGTCTGGAGAGTTTGAAACGTCAACGACTACCGAGGCACCTTTCAGCGCTCTGGCAGTCCGTCGCACCTGACAGTGTTAACACCTGTGTTAGGTGCTGCGGCTAGTGGCTCGTGTCCTTGCTCACGAAGTTTAGTGACCAACTTTGATCCAATAAGTCCGGTACCACCGATTACCACGATTTTCATAATTACCTCCTTCTTGATTCATAACTGCCTACATTGAGCTTAGCTACTTTCCGTCGCAAAAGTGAAGCGGCGAGAGCCGATGGATGCTGAAGAGAGACCCGCAGGTCGGGGTCAGAATGCTCGTTTTGAGGTTATCCGAAAAAGTAATAAAACATTTTCGAAGCATATTGTTTTAGACGGAAAGTGTCTTACGATGGGGTCCATGACCAAGCTACGACACCAACAACCGTCGCTGTGGCACCGAGGTTTGACAAAGGATATCGAGGACTTGTGGGAACCGTGGATGCGTCTAGTCGACCGTCTGCTGGAAGATGAGCAACTGCTGGACACGATTTATGAGGCGCAAGGGGAACGATATCCGCAGAGCCGCAGGCGGGGGCGTGAGCAAACGCCGGCTGAAGTGGTGTTGCGTCTGCTGCTGTTGAAACACATTCGAAACTGGAGCTATGACACGCTGGAGCGAGAAGTGCGCGCCAATCTGGTGTATCGGGCTTTTACGCGGATCGGAGACGAGAAGGTGCCCGATGCGAAGACCTTGGCGCGGCTGGGACAACTCCTGGGACCGGAAGTGATTGAGGAGTTGCACAAACGGATTGTGCAGTTAGCGCAAGAGAACGGAGTGACGCACGGGCAAAAGCTGCGGGTGGATACCACGGTGGTGGAAACCAACATCCACTATCCCACCGACAGCAGTTTGTTGGGGGACGGCACGCGGGTGCTGACACGAACCATGAAGAAGATCGAGCAGAAAGCCGGAGGTCTGAAGCGCAAGGTACGGGATCGCATGCGGAGTGTACGCAAGCGTGTTCTGGCGATTGCCCTGTCGACCCGGTACCTGGGTGCGGAAGGAGAAGCGCGCAGGAAGAAGCACTATAGAGAACTGCTGAGATTAACCCGGAAAACTGTGAATCAAGCGCAACGGATATTAGAAGAGGTGAAGGAGGGGCCGCGCGCTCGCCGCATTCCCCTGCGAAGCTTAGTGGACTCGCGGGCGACGATGATGGGGCGAGTGCAGCAAGTAGTGAAACAGACCAGACTGCGAATCTTTGCCGGGGTGACCAAGTCGCAGGAAAAGATCGTGAGCGTGTTCGAGTCGCACACGGAAATCATTCGCAAAGGCAAGGCCAGCAAGCCGACCGAGTTTGGCAAGCTGGTGAAGATCCAGGAATCGGAGAATCAGATCATCAGCCATTTCGAAGTTTTTGCCGAACGGCCCAGCGACCGGCAGTTGTTAGTACCGTCGATCGAGATCCACCAGCGGAGATTCGGCCGGATTCCGGCTTGGGTGGCCGCGGATGCGGGATTCCATTCGCAGCAGAATGAAAAAGCTGCCCGCGCCCTGGGAGTGCGATGGTTGTCGGTGCCGAATCAGAAGACCAAGAGTGCCGAACGCAAACGACTTTATCGGCAGCGCTGGTTTCGTCGTGGACAGCGGTGGCGGACCGGATGTGAGGGCCGCATCAGCGCGCTGAAGCGGAGACATGGAATGCGTCGCTGCTTGTATCGCGGGTTCCACGGCATGCAGCGTTGGGTGGGACTGAGTGTGATGGCCGATAACGTGATCCAGATCGGGCGCTGTCTCGCGCTGCAGGGGACCTGAATGGTCTACCTCTCGGTTCCGTTGATCGAACTGAGCAGACGGAATTGAACAGCAAAGACAACTCCGTTTCCGCCGCACGTGACCAGAACCGCCTCAGAAATGGCATTTTTGCGACGGAAAGTAGCTAGTGGGATCAAGCATCGTCTGGATTGGTTTGTGCTTCTCCAGTGTTCAAGCTGTGGGATTGATGGATTTCTTCTCAGCGAACGACTCCCCCGGCAGGACTCGTACTCCGCGACGTTTCGTCAGGAAATCAAGCCCCCACTGCAGTAACACGAAGAGGCGATTGGCAAATCCAATGAGAAAGTAAACATGCACGACAGCCCAGAGGAGCCATGCGGGAAAGCCCGCGAACTTTGCGAACCGCAAGTCGGCTACTGCGTAAGTGCGGCCTACGATTGCGAGGTCTCCCTTATCCCAATACCAGAATGGTTGAGGCTTTTTGTTACCTGTCACACGGCGGCGAATGACTTTCCCGACATACTCGCCCTCCTGGATGGCAGGCTGAGCTACTCCAGGCATTGTCATTGGAAGTTTTGATTTGATGCCCATCAGATTTCGAACTGGAGCGATGACATGTGCGGTGTCGCCGATGGCAAAAACTTCGGGATGTGCGGGTACGGACAGATCTGGTCCGACGATGATCCTCCCGGACTTGTCTGTTTCTACTTCCAGCCAGCGGCCAGCCGGAGAGGCGAGGACACCCGCTCCCCACAGCACGGTGGCGGATTCAATTCTCTGTTGGCCAACCACGATTCCTTCGGCATCTACACGCGTGACGCGGGCATTGGTGTAGATCTCAACGCCTAGACTCTCCAGGTGGCGCTGCGCTTTGATGGAAAGATGCTCTGGATAGGTCGGTAGAATGCGAGGCCCCGCCTCATATAGGAGAATCCGTGCGGACTTCGGATCGATGTGGCGAAAATCATGCGTCAAAGCCATGCGCGACATTTCAGCTAGGGTGCTCGCCATTTCAACTCCAACTGTTCCTGCACCGACGAGTGCAAAGGTCAGCTGGCGGCGGATCTCTTCGGCGGGGGCGTGTTCGATCGAGGCCATTTCTTCGGCTCGTTCGAAGGCACGCAATATTCTGCCGCGGATAAGGTCGGCATCATCGAGGGATTCGAGGCCGGGCGCGAAGTGCCGCCATTCGTCGTGGCCAAAATAGTTGTACTGAATGCCGGTCGCGAGGATAAGGAAGTCGTAGGGCAACTCACCTCGAGTCAGATGGATGATGCGTTGGCCGGAGTTGATGCCTGTGACTTCATCCAGGAGAACGTCAACGTTTTCCTGATGACTGAAGATAGAGCGCAGAGGGCCTGAGATTTCATCCGCAGAAAGCAGGCCGGTTGCGACCTGGTAAAGCATCGGTCGAAAGAGGTGATAATTTCGCTTGTCGATCAGCGTCACACGAACTGGAGCTTTGCGCAGGGCGCGGACTGCGGCGAGTCCTCCGAAACCACCACCGACAATGACCACACGAGGCAACATCAATTACACCTAAAGAGTCGAACACGACTGATCCAGATGAGACATGACTTCCCGTCTATTCCGTAACGGCAAGGTTTTTGAAAGGGTCTACTGCGATACTCGAAGCGAGTCATTCGGTAACGCCCTCAAACCCAATGAACACCTTGATGGCGTTGCGCTGCAATACCCTGCTTGCCGTAGACAGATGGGAGGACTGTCCAGGTCTGAATTCGAATCCCGGCGCTTCGATATACGCGGCATTTGTCTGATTTAGCCACAATATTTTCCTCTCGTCGTCGCGCCGTCATTCAGCTGCCAACGGCTCGCATCGTGTTTCTGAAGGTCTCTAGTGCTCATCATCGTGGTGACGATGTTTGCCGAACGGGGTCCAACCAAAAGCAGGCACGACTTCGTTGAGAAACAGATCGAAAAGGACCACAGCGCCTACTCTTCGACTCGGCAGATAACCACGGAGCGGAACATCTGGCGCCGCACTGATCTGGAAATACTTCCCAACGTAAGCAGCCCCCGGTCGGAGAAAGGTCGCGCTCGAACCCGAAGTGCCCCCAACCGGGGTCGAACCGTTGAATTCGACGAATGGGTACATGTTTCGGAGAATTGCTCGTAAGGAGTGACCCAGTCGCAGATTGTGCTCCAGGTCAAACCTCGTATCGGCATTTCGAATGGAACGGTTTAGGTACGGTACGCTGTACTCCAATACCATGTCGTATGTCGCATGTCGGTCGCGTTCACCTGTTACTGCCACTTCGTAACCAATGTCTCCCTGCAATGCCAAAGGACGGAGCCAACCCCATTTTAGGTCGCCAAATCCTTTGGCGAATACCAGGGCTGGATGTAACTTGGTGTGATGTTCTGCCACGCTGGGGGACCCAGTGGGAGCGGTCAAGAATAGCGCAGGGGTTAGCACAAGTTCATGCTCTGCACTGCGATAAAGTACGAGTTTGGTTCCGATCTCAAGATCATCGAACCCGGCGATGGTTGATCCTGCAACACGACGGTAAACGCGCGATTGTTCGATCACGACCGACCAACGGTTAGGGTAAAGAGCTTTCTCGAAGGAGGCACCGAAACTACGGGAACTCCCATCTGGCAACATAAGGAACTCGGCGCGTGGCAAATCCAATTCGTCCTTGATATTCGCATCCTCTGTGAACAGCGGCTCGATGAACTTTCTCTGGCCGACAGTGCCGTGCCCCCAAAGATCCGAAGGGATGCATGCGAGCATGACAGCGATTATCAGGAACCTTCCACGGTGAGCTAGCGTTTCCATTCAGAGTCCCAACTTGACCTTTCCTTCTTGACGACAGCACGACGATCGCCATAAGTGATAGCGCTGCGAGCGCTCGAAGATTGATTTCAATTCTCTGGCAGTGCATCCGCAGATAGGGTCGAGGGATGAAGCGAATCTCTATACCGCAACTTTGAGGGGTCTCTTCACCAATATCGGGTCAGAACCGAGTTTGCAGGGCTCTAGTGGCAAGACAGGGGCGTCGCGATTTGGACAAGGTGTCACGAAATCGACAGGCCCCGCCCCAGCGTCTCTCAGTCGTGCCCCGATGCCAGATCGAGTTGATGAGAGTTCGTCATTTGTCCTCTTTGGAATTAATGGTCTGGACGCATGCGTGCATGAACAGGATAAGGAGAGAGTTTATGAACGTACGCGATTTTAATTTGGTTAAGAGGGCATGAAAATGAGAACAAAGAGTCTTTCTGCACTCCTGCTCGCAACCATCACGATGGCGCCAGCCGCCGTAATTTCTGCGACTAGTTATAACGATACAGTCAAAACCAACTTCTCTCACCCCATCTCCAATGTTCCGGGCAAGTCGCTCGTTGCGGTGGAAGTGTCATACCCCCCTGGTGGTGCCTCCGCACCGCACCGTCATTCGGCGTTCGTCTATGCGTACGTCGTCTCGGGTCAGATCGCGAGCCAGGTAGAGGGTCAGCCCGAACGCATCTACCGCGCGGGTGAAAGCTGGTATGAGACGCCGGGAGCACATCATTTGATCGGTCGCAACGCGAGCAATACTGAACCGGCCAAGCTGCTCGCCGTATTCGTCGCCGATACCGGAGACAATGCCCTGACGACCCCTGATCAGGCGGGAGGTTCGAGATGAGAGTTCTGCTGGCGGGGGCGACTGGGGCTATTGGACGCCCATTGATTCGCGGTTTGAAACAACACGGGCACAGTGTGTTTGGTTTGGTGCGTTCGGCGAAATCGTCGGAGTCGATGCACATTCTGACTGAGATGGGCGCCGAGGCTTTGATCGGCGATGCGCTCGATGCGGCATCGGTCCGGGCAGCGGTTGCGCGCGTTCGCCCTGATGTCGTCATCAATGAGCTGACCTCACTGCCACGGCATTACACTCCGGCCGAGATGAAGGCTGCTGCAGAACGCGACACCCGGGTCCGCAGGGAAGGAAACGTCAACCTTCTAGCAGTCATGCGGGAGACCGGTGTGCGTCGCTATGTCCTGCAGTCATCGGGATTCTGGTATGCGCCCGGTCCAGGGTTGGCTGACGAATCGTCGCTCCTGGCTGTTGATGGTTCACCCGGCGTCGCCGCCGGCGCTCGCACCTACGTTGAACTCGAGTCAACAGCCTTTCGGGTGTCGGAAATAGACTGCGTCGCGATGCGTTACGGATTCTTTTACGGACCGGGCACCTGGTTTACGAACGCTGGTGATATGGGCGACCAGGTTCGCCGGCAGCAGGTGCCGGTCATCGGCGCCGGCCAGGGCCTGGCGAGTTTCGTCCACATTGAGGACGCCGCATCCGCTACGGTCACGGCACTCGAATGTGCTCCAGGCCCCTACAACATAGTTGACGACAACCCGAGCCAGCAGCGCGTATGGCTGCAGGCGTTCGCACGCGCTTGCGGGGCGCCGGAGCCGATTCAAATCACCGAGCAGGAAGCTCTGGCGACCTCTGGCGCAGACAGCGTCTATTACGCCACGCGCCTGCGCGGCGCCTCCAACGAGAAGGCCCGACACGAACTCAATTTCCGCCCGCGTCCGCTCGAGTGGCTCCAATCACGAGCAGTCCCGGTCTAACGCGGATGAACGAAATTGAGCTGGCGAAGAAAGCTCCCGACCTACCCAGTTTTAGGTTGAGTCATGGTGATTGGCCCCTGATCCGCCACGAGCAGATGACTCCCCCTGCCTATTCCGCCGAACCAATTCGTCGAGGCTGAACGGGAAATTTGCAGAGGTTGCCAGGAGCAGCGCGCCACCGGCTGCCGAAAAGACCGACAAATCGAGGGGCGCTTTCACTCCCAAAGCGATCGTCATCGTCAGTGCAAAGGTGGTCAGAAGAACTCCACTTAACAAAGCAGTGGTGCGAGTTTTCCAACCGAGAACGAGGAGAAGCCCGAAGAGAATTTCAGCAGCCGTGGCGATAATCGCCAACGACGGGATCATTGCCGCCGGCAAAAACCAATTCAGCTTAGCCGTATAGGCCACAAACCGAGCATAATTGCCCCATGCCACATTGGGCTGTCCGTATACGCCCCAGAGGCCAAATCGGTCTGCGACCGCAGACAAAAACGAGATCCCGAGAGCGAGCCGTAGAAATACCGAGCTGACCGTTGCCAATCCCGCCCATCGTGTGTTCATCATTGCTCGGTTACTTGGCAGGCACCGTTATCGCAGCGCCTTTGTTTTTCACGAAAAACGCGACAAATTTCGCCGGTTTGGTTTTACTTGCATTCCGCCCAAGGACGTGGACATCATCAGGGCCTTCGTAGAAGGTCTGACCAGGCGTCAGAGTCACTTCCTTTCCGGCTCTGACCTGCATCACGACCGAGCCTTCCAGTACGTAAACAAACACATAGGCGTTGTGCCGATGTATTTTGTCTGAATGGCCCGGCGGATATTCCACCGTGATCATCACACCTTCTTTGCCGGGACACTCTGCCAGGTCTTTGGACATGAGCGGCGCTACCTTAGCCTCTTGTGCTACCAGCGTAGTGGACAGACATACCAGCGCCAGAACTATTTTTGTGAACGTCATACGTTAATCCTTCGCTTGACCGACGCCATTCGACACGCTGAAGCGAGACCGTCAGGCCGCGACGCTCAGCACGATCTTGCCGCGCTTATGCGGCTCACCCCCGAGCATCTCGTGTGCTGTGCGGGCTTGTTCCAGCGGGAGTACGGTCCCTACGTTCGTAGCCAGTTTTCCGCTGTCGAATAGTTGTGTGATTGTGTTCAGTCGTGCTGTAGTCACATCCACATAAAAGTACGCTGCTCGCACGCCATAACGCTTTTGTGCTGCCTCAGGAACAGGTGATACGACAGAAACAAGAATCCCGCCTGGCTTCAGAACCCGAAGCGAACGCTGTTGCGTCTCTCCACCAACCGTATCAAGGACAATGTCCATTCCATTCAACGATTCCTCGAATCGCTCCTTTTTATAGTCCACAACTCTTTCAGCACCCAGACCTCGGACATAGTCCAGGTCGGCCGAGGCGGCGGTGGCTACCACATGAAGGTCAGAGAGCTTGGCCAGTTGCACGGCGTACGCACCAACATTGCCCGCGGCTCCAAGGATGAGTACGGTCTGCCCAGCAGTTACGCGGGCGTATTCGAAAAGCATCTGCCAAGCTGTGACTGTCACAATCGGAGCTGAGGCCGCCTCAATAAAGTTTAGAGTTTTTGGCTTTTGCGCCATCATTCTGGCCGAAGGCTGCGCATATTCCGCATATGCGCCAGTGAGTTGCTCGTTCGTTGCCCCGTACACTTCATCGCCAAGCTTGAAACCCGAAACCTCAGTCCCAATTCCTTCGACGATGCCTGCTAGCTCGTAACCGAGAATAAGGGGCAAATGTTCGTTGGGCAGCTTGCCCTCGCGAACCAATGCGTCCCAATTGCCCACCCCGGCCGCTTTAACGTGGACCAGCAGTTGCCCCGCGCCTGGTTCCGGCCGAGGCAGGTCCACGTTTGTGATGACACTCGGTGGACCGAACTGAAGTACTCGGGCTGCTTTCATCTCTTCTCCTCTTAAGTACGTTTGACTCTCGACCGTTGCTCAGTGGTAACGCTCATGATCTGCGTCCTTCCGCCTCTCGGGGAATGTTGAATTCCGAATGTTTCCCACTATCGTTGACCTCGGCGGCCGTTCCTCGAAGACCCCAGAGAACGAGTATCGACGTAGCGATAATTGCGATCGTTACGGTGAGAAATCCCACTGCGACAAAGCTCTCTTGCCATGGCTGAGCGCTGTGGCCGGCCGAAGTGATTGGAGAATTTGCTGCGGTGCCGAAATCCGCAGCTATCGAGGTCACTAGCCAGTTCGCATAGGTGCCGTAAAGTGCAGTGCAATACGCCGTCACCTTTACCGGATGAGGCAGCCATACCTCGTCCCATGCGGCACCGAGCGCAAGGAGGAGGATGCCATTCATCACACCCTCCAGGTGTGCCGAAAGGCCCATGCGTACGTTGGTGAAACGTTGCTCAAGTAATCCCGTCACCAGTCCGAGGAGAAAGAGCAACATGCCATGCCACATCAGTCGACGCTTTTGCTTTTTCATTTGGATCTCCCGCTCAGTTTCGTGATCGATTCAGAAGCTTGTCCAACGTGAATCGATCAGGCTCCCAGAACGCCAGTAAGAATGCTGCAGCGGCCGCCGAGAAGACCGAATAGTCGAATGGCGTCTTGATGCCAAGACCTGTGGCCATGCCTAGAGCAAATGACAAAAGGAGAAGACCGGACAGGACGGAGCTTATTCGCACTTTGAAGCCTGCGATGAGCAATATCCCGAAGAGGGTCTCCGCGACGGTAGCTGCCCACGCAAACGACACCGTCAATGAACCGGGGAAGAGAGACATCACCGCGCCCGTGTATTCCACGAAATGAGCGAAATCTCCCCAGGATACGTTCTTTGCTCCATATGGCCCCCACAAGCCAAAACGATCAGCCACAGCCGATAGAAAGGAAGCTCCGAGCGCAAACCGTGCGAAAAGGCGGACAATCTCTGTCCCATTCTCGGCGAGTTGCGCGGTTTTTGAATTCATATGCAAAGACTCGCGATGTTAAGCTGACGTTTGTAAAAGAAATGCAACACGCAGAGTTTCCCAGTTGTCTGCGATTCTCCTTCACCAGGAACGAGCTGGAGAAATCGCGAAAACCCAGCGCCTCTGCGTGCGCATGTCTCTGCCACGACTGGAACGGAAACCGTGGCAACCCTTATCAAAGTTAGTACGTGCCTCCACGTAAGGAATATTGCTTTACGCAAAATGATTTCATCGGGGAAATACATTGCTCGCGTCCGGGTCCAATCAGACATTGACGACTACCTTGCCGATCTGAGCGTTGGATTCGAGGAAACGCGTCGCTTCTTGGATCTGTTCAAAAGGGAACGTGCGTGCGATGACGGGCTTCAGCTGCCCCGAAGCGAGCCCGCTGGTAATGAATGCTTTTGCACGCTCTAGGGCAGCGTCGTCGTTCGTGATCTCTCCGTTCAGATAACCCTTCAAGGTCAAGCTCTTGCCCAGTACCGTGAACAGAGGAAACGGCGTCGGCTCGGTGCTGAGCGCGCCATATTCGAGCAAGATGCCGCCTCGCGCCATGCTGTCGGTGAGGGGGATGAAGGACGGACCACCGACTGGATCGAACACGACGCTCGCGCCGGCGCCGCGAGTGATATCCATTACTCGTGCGACGAGATTCTCCTCATCCGTCACCACAACATGATCTGCTCCGTGGTCAATGAGCGCTTGCCTCTTGGCTCGGGTCCGAGTGGTTGCGATGACTGTCGCGCTCACAGCTTTTGCAACTTGAAACGCGGCAATACCGACACTGCTGGATGCCGCTGTGACGATGACGAAATCACCCGCGGTGAGCTTGGCCTGCTCAATGAGGGCGCCCCATGCAGTGACATACTGCATCCACGAAGCTGCCGCCTCTTCAAAAGAGATGTTCCGCGGATGTTTGACCAGGTTGCGAGCTGGCACATTGGCCAATTCTCCATATGTGCCCCACCGGGCTATATCGGATGGCGGAATCAAACTGACAACATCGCCTTTCTTGAAGCTGGTGACGGATGTACCAACCTTTTTGACGATGCCCGCAGCCTCGTACCCGAGGCGGCTGGGAAATTGAGCTTCTTGCATAAAAGCGTGCGTGCGGAACATGACCTCCGCTCGATTGAAGCCGATGCTCTTTACATCGATCTGGACTTCGTCGGCACCCGGCGGTGGAACATCCAGATTCTCGATTTTCAGTACGCTTGCATCGCCATATTCGTAGAAGCGAACGATGCGTGCCATGATTTCTCCTCTACTTTTTTGCGATCTTCGTAACCATCGAACAATGCCGCAACTCCGTTTCGCTTTCGAGCACCTCGGGCAGCACGGCTGGGAATGCCTTCATGTAGGGCAATTCGAAATGCGCCGCAAGATCAAAATGTGCCTTCCAGTGGACGAGACGGGCCACGGCCTTTCAATGCAATGCCTATTTCTTGTTTATTGTTCGGTCGAGAAACTCCTGCATCAACGACCCAATCCGATCCACTTCTTCTTCCAGCGCGAAATGGCCCGTGTCGAAAAGATGGAACTCCGCGCTGGGAATATCTCTTTTAAAGAGTTCAGCGCCTTCCACCGTAAAAATTCCATCGTTTTTGCCCCAAGTGATCAGCATGGGGGGCTGTTGTTTACGGAAATACTCCTGCCAATCGGCATAGACATCCAGATTCCTTTTTGCGTTGTAGAGGATTGAAAGTTGGATATCCTTGTTCCCCGGTCGGTCCTGATAAGCCTGGTCGATCACCCAATTGTCAGGGCTGATCTTTGATGGATCGCTGACGCCATGCAGATAATGCCACTTGGTTCCTTCAATCGTCAGAAGCCAGTCAAGTAGAACTTGAGCGTTCTTTTCGCTCCGATCTTCCCAATAGTCAAATAATCCCTTTGCGAACTCCTTATTTAAGGCTTCATCATAGGCGTCTCCGTTTTGGACGATCATGGCGGTCACCCGTTCGGGATGCATGACAGCTAACCGGAAGCCAACCGATGCACCTATGTCCGACAGGAACAGCGCATATGAAGAAAGATTCAGCGTTTCGGTGAACTTCTCGGTCACAGTCGCTAACCGTTCGAAGGAATAGTCGAAATCGTTGACCGACGGTGCTGTGCTTTCGCCATATCCAGGGAAGTCTGGGGCAACGACATGATATGTATCCGCAAGCATGGGAATCAGATTGCGGAACATATGAGAAGAAGACGGAAAGCCGTGCAAGAGCAAAACGGTGGGAGCATCCCGGGGACCGGCTTCGCGATAGAAGATGTCCAGCCCCTCCACGCTAAGCGTGCGATAGAAAACGGTCGGCGTAATCGTGTTCGAGTTAAGCGTGCCACAGAAAACGGTCGGCGTAATTGTGTTCGACATATAAACTCTCCTTCGGCGTGTGAAATGGACCTTCGTGGGCGTTAGGCAATCCCCGAGTCCCCAGGGATGCACGAAACGACAGCGGCTAAGGCTCTAGGCAGCTTCTGATTATCCGGTTGATTCAGCAAAGCCCAATATGTTGCGCCAAGCCCAGATCGATGCCTCCAGATCTTGCGGTTTGCTGAGGCAACCAGATAATCAGAAGGCAGCTAATCTTTTTGTCACTCTCTCCGATCCGCGGATGATCGTCTTTCCCTTGATCCGCTCGGTCGGGTTGAAGGCGGCAACAGCATCGTCGAGGGCGGCCACCTTGCCGATGTTTGTCCGCAGCCGACCATTCCGGGCTCGCTGGACGACCTCACTCAATTGGACGCGATCGGGTACGACGACGAAGTCGATAGTCAAGCCGCCAGCGGGCCGCGCCTCGGTCGGGCCGGCGATGGTCACCAGCGTTCCTCCGGCGCGAATCACACCCGCAGACCGCTTCGCGATGTCGCCGCCGAGGACATCGAAAACCAGATCGACCTCGCCGACATCTTCTAGGGCGTCGTTATCGAGGTCGACGAACTCCTGTGCGCCGAAGTCGAGAGCCGTGTGACGGCCGGCAGCGCGCCCGGTGCCGATGACGTACGCCCCGGCTTCAAGTGCGAGCTGGGTCGCCATCGAACCGACTACGCCGGCCGCACCGTGCACGAGGACGCTCTGCCCCGCGCGAAGGCGACCGTGCTCGAACAGCCCCTGCCACGCGGTCAGGCCCGGCATCACGAGGGCTGCGCCCACGGTGAAGTCAACGTCGCCCGGTAGCGGCGCGAGGTTGCGTGCCTCGACGGCTACAAACTCTGCCAGCGTGCCGTCGCGAGTCCAGTCCGTGAGGCCGACCACCCGCTGTCCCATCGACAGCCCCGTCGTTCCATAGCTGAGGGCGGTCACCACTCCGGCCAGCTCGTGGCCGGGGATAGAAGGCGTCCGGTCACGGCCTAGACGGTCGATCCATGTCGAGGGCCACGACAGCTCATCCCCGGTGAATCCTGACGCATGAACCTGAACTATGACATCGCCGTAGTTCGCGCCCGACAGCGCGCGCCCGTCCTGCGGCTTGGGCCGCTCCATCAACTTCATACCAGCCGTTCCCGCAGCCTGATCCGTCACCACAATCGCCTTCATCAGTCCCCTCCCTGTGTCGAGTTCTTGCCTGTAAGGTAGCCGCTCCATCCGTTGTCCCTCGACGGGTTATCGGACAGAAACGGATCGATCCAACTCTTAGCCTCGCCCGCCTCGATGCGAAATGCGGAATGGTCGTGCCATGTCTGTTTCATATTCTTCCTCCTGATTGAGCGATTCGTTCCGGCATCTTGGGCTTCGGTCCCAGTGAGTATCGCCGCAGGTCGCTTCATCTCCGAGTAACTGCACGAACATCGCCATACCGATTTCCGATTCAAACGCAGCGTCAGCAAGAAAGGAAGGTAGTTCGCTGGCTGATATGTGCAGATTATCGAGATCCAGACCCCGAGGAGTTTAACTGCAGTCAATGTATGGTCATTCGAGACGTCATAACGACGCGAAGATGACTGCGCGCCAATTAGTACCTCATTGGTACGACTTCTTAAGGCAGGGGAGGTCAACGCCGATTACACAATTCGCCCGAGCCTTCGAAAACGCTGAGGAGTTTGAAAGAGGTTGTACAAGCAAGCCCGGTCGCTGAGTTGCACTGGGAAAGTCTTCCGTACGCCACACCTTTGGCGAGCACGCACTCTCTACCTTCGAATCCCGCTGTCGCGTTTGGAATGGGGTTTGCAACTGCAAAAGGCGTACTTGGGCCAAAAGAGCAAGGGTGACACGAGTGAAATTATGAGTGCGTTGCTCCAATTCTCTAACGTACGATTTGCCGTCATACGGCTATCCAGTGCAAAGGGTTCGCCTGAACGACTAGTCCTTGCGTATCCAAACGAAGAAACCCTTCGCGGCCTCATCGCGGACACGAGCATAGTTGGTCTCGGCTTCAGTTCGCGAGATGAGGCAGCGTGTGCTGCGGGGGCGGCTGTGACCAACGGGGCCACTCCGTGCCAAGCAGATGGGGTAGCCGGTTCTCACGCCGAAGAGAGGCTGGTGCACGACCTTCGAGAGCAACTGGCACATCGAATGAAGTTTTCGCCAATTCGCAGATTGGCTACCACTATTGTTCAGCTGGGTATAGCTGCCGCAATTTTCATCTTTTATTCGAAAAACATCGTGTCTGCCACAGTCCGGGCGGTCCTTGCAGGTTCGGTGTAATCACATTGTGCGTGAGCAGAGCTGAATCGGCGGAGATGAATATGAATGCGTCAAAACGCTACCTGTTAGGCGGCGGAGTCGTCGCCGTCATCCTGATTGGCTTGACTGTTGGAGCGATTCGCCCGAGCAAGCATGCACAGGCCGCACCCACAATCGTTCCGGACATCGAGGTGGTACAAGTCCAGCAGCAGGATGTTCCGATCGTCCACGAATGGATCGGCACGTTCGATGGATTAGTCAATGCCGATGTCAGGGCGCAGGTGACAGGGTATCTGCTCAAGCAAGGTTATGAGGAAGGTGCGTTCGTCAAGAAGGGACAACTGCTCTTTCAGATCGATCCGAGGCCGTTTCGGGCGGTACTAGACCAGGCGGGAGGCCAACTGGCCCAGGCCAAAGCCCAGCTTGCCAACGCCGAAGCCGTGCAAGGCCGCACAGAGCTTGACGTCAAGCGGTACACTCCTCTGGCTAAAGAGCAGGCTGCCACCCAACAAGATCTCGACAACGCAGTTCAAAACAATCTGGGCGCCATCGCGAGCGTGGAAACTGCCAAAGCCCAGATCAAGACTTCGGAGGCCGCCGTCGAAACGGCGAGAATCAACCTCGACTTCACCCGACTCGTAGCGCCGATCGATGGCATTGCAGGCCAGGCGCAACTCCAGGTGGGTGCTCTCGTCAGTCCGGCCACCGGACCCGTGACTTCAGTATCTACTGTCGACCCAATCAAAGTTTATTTCACGGTGGGAGAGCCTCAGTATCTCGCTTTCAGAAAACGATTCCCTACAGAAGCAAGTACGCGAGCGGATCAAAAGACTTTGCGGATCGAGCTTGTGCTGGCGGACGGCTCTACGTATCCGCATCTGGGATCATTTGATTTTGCCGATCGCCAGGTGAATGAGAGCACTGGAACAATCCGTATCGCCGCACTGTTCCCGAACCCCAACAACATTTTGCGACCTGGCGGTTATGCCAAAGTGCGGGTATTCGTCGACGTCCAACATGACGCATTGCTTGTCCCACAACGAGCAGTTTCAGAGTTACAAGACGGCTACCAGATTGCCGTAGTGGATCACGACAACAAGGTAGCAATTCGATCAGTTGCAGTAGGGGCACAGGTGGACAGCCGCTGGGTGATCTCAGATGGGCTCCAGCCCGGGGATCTGGTGGTCGTGGAAGGAACCCAGAAGGTTCGCCCCGGCATGCACGTTAATCCAAAGCTATTCACTGCGAACGCAACGGGTAGGTGAGCCATGTCAAAGTTCTTCATCAATCGTCCCATCGTCGCGATGGTGATCTCGATCGTGCTAGTGCTCGTCGGCGCTCTGACCATCCTTAGACTGCCGGTTGCCCAGTTCCCGAAAATCGCTCCACCCGAAATCCAGATCCTCGCCACCTACGTCGGCGCCGACGCGCAAACTCTGGAACAAGCAGTGGCCACGCCTCTCGAACAGCAGATGAACGGTGTGGACAACATGAATTACATGTACTCCCTGAACGCCACGGGAAACTCGACCACGAGCTTGATAGTGGATTTCGATACAAAAACCGATCCAAATAACGACTTCATCCTGGCCCAGTCGCGTGAAACGCAGGCCGCTTCGCAGCTTCCGTCGGATGTGACAAACTTCGGGATCACGGTACGAAAATCGGTGACGGCTCCCCTCATGTTGATCGCCGTTTATTCGCCGCACGGAACCTATGACGCGACTTTTCTGGGGAATTACTCCTACATCAATCTCGTTGATCCGATCCTTCGGTCGTCCGGCGTCGGCAATGTCCAGGTGTTCGGCCCTGGCCAATACGCGATGCGAATGTGGGTGAACCCCGACAAACTGGCAAAGCTGGGGATCACAGTTCCTCAAATTATTAGCGCCGTTCAAGCGCAGAACACCGTGAATCCCGCGGGGAAGGCCGGAGGCCCGCCTGTCCCCAAAGGTCAGGAGCTGACTTATACCGTTTTGGCCCAGGGCCGTTTGGTGTCGCCTGAACAATTCGGTCAGATCGTGCTGCGGGAAACACCGGATGGAGGTACCGTCCGTGTTCGTGATGTCGCCCGCATTGAACTAGGGTCGCAGGATTACAGCGCTGCCAGCCGCTTCAACGGCAAACCTGCAGCAGTTATCGCGATTTATCAACTGCCCGGATCGAACGCGGTGGATGTAGGCAACGGTGTCAAGAAGCTCATGGCTCAGATGAAGCAACGCTTCCCGGAGGATCTCGACTTCGACATCTCCCTGGACACGACCCTATCCGTAACGCAAGGAATTAAAGAAATTGTCAAGACGCTGGTGATTGCTCTCATCCTGGTGATCCTGGTCGTCTATCTTTTTCTCCAGGGGTGGCGAGCCACCTTGATTCCGCTGCTTGCGGTGCCGGTATCTCTGGTAGGCACGTTTGTTCTGTTTCCGTTATTCGGTTTTTCGATCAATACGCTTTCTTTGTTCGGGCTGGTCCTGGCGATCGGTCTGGTGGTCGACGACGCGATCGTTGTAGTTGAGGGCGTCCAACGCCACATCGAGGAAGGACTCTCGCCCAAAACCGCGGCGTTGAAGGCGATGGAGGAACTCTCTGGTCCGGTCGTCGGAATTGCGCTGGTTCTGTCCGCCGTATTCGTGCCCACGGCGCTCGTTCCCGGTATCACTGGACGCCTTTACCAGCAGTTTGCGGTGACGATCGCGATTTCGGTTCTCTTCTCCGCGTTCAATGCGCTTACCCTGAGCCCGGCACTGGCTGCGCTCCTGCTTCGTCCACGGGAGGAAAGCCACGGGCTGCTACGCAGATTTTTTAACTGGTTTAACCGTGTATTCGAGCTCGCAAACGCCGGTTACGTACGTTGGAGTGGGGTACTCCTTCAGAAAACGCTTGTTATGGCAGTGTTACTTGTCGCCTTCGGCGTGGCTGCCGGGTTCGTCGCCCATCGCGTGCCGACGAGCTTTCTTCCCGATGAAGACCAGGGCTATGTCTATGTTTCCGTTCAACTCCCCAACGCAGCTTCACTGGAACGAACGACAGCGGTCGTGGACAGCGTAGAAAAGATCATCATGAATACGCCAGGAGTTCAAAACTCGACATGCTTCGTCGGCTTCAGTCTATTGAGCTTCGTTCGTACCACGTATAACGCGACCTTCTTCGTTACCTTCAAGCCTTGGGACGATCGCACGACGCGCGCAGAACAATTTCAAACCCTGAAAGTCAATTTGAATCGTGAATTCAGCAGAGTGCCGGAGGCGGTTATATTCGGGTTTTCTCCGCCGGCCATTCCGGGGGTCGGGACAGCCGGCGGATTCACGTTTCTGCTCGAAGATCGTTCCGGCGGCGATGTTCAGTTCCTTGCGAAGAACGTCAACACGTTTCTTGAGGCTGCACGCAAACGTCCCGAAATTGGCAGCATCAATACGACTTTCCTGCCGAGTGTTCCGCAGAAATTCGTTGATGTAGATCGTGACAAGGTTCTGAAGCAAGGCGTCAACCTGAGTGACGTCTATCGGACGATCCAAGCCTTTATGGGCGGTTATTTCATCAACTATTTCAATCGATTCGGCCGCCAATGGCAGGTGTATATCGAGGCCGAAGGTGAAGACCGTGCCAACATCGAGAACGTTGGACGATTTTATGTCTTCAACAACAAGGGAGAAAGCGTGCCCCTGTCTACGCTCACGACTATCAAATCGCGACTCGGCCCGGAATTTACTCAACGCTTCAACGAATACCGTTCCGCACAAATCAACGGCAGTGCGGCACCAGGATACAGCGCGGATCAGGCGACGGCGGCTCTCGAAGATGTCTTCAAGCAAACCATGCCGCGTGAAATGGGTTTTGATTACTCGGGCATTTCCTTCCAGGAGCAACAGGCGAGGCAAGGCGTGCCGCCTTCGGTTATCTTTGGCCTCTCGCTGTTGTTTGTGTTTCTGATTCTGGCGGCACTCTACGAAAGCTGGTCACTGCCGTTTAGCGTCCTGCTTAGCACGCCCGTAGCGGTGTTCGGAGCTTTTGCTGTCCTTTGGTTGCGACGGGTAGTGCTCGGTTGGTTTCTACCTCCTTACCTGGTCCAGATTGAAAACGACGTCTACTCTCAGATCGGGCTGGTCATGCTCATCGGTCTGACAGCCAAGAACGCAATTCTGATCGTGGAGTACGCAAAAGATGAATACGAAAAAGGCAAAGCTCTTGCCGACGCGGCGCTGGAAGGCGCGAGGCTCCGGCTGCGACCAATCTTGATGACGTCCTTTGCCTTTGTCTTCGGTTGTATTCCCCTATGGACGGCGACTGGTGCGGGAGCAGTGGCGCGTCGGATTCTAGGAACCACCGTCATCGGCGGGATGGTGGCTGCCAGCGTTATCGGCATTTTCTTCGTACCGGCGATCTTCTACGCCGTCGAAAAATGGTCGAGCTCGGGCAAGGAACACGCGTCCGGCGCGCTGACGGCTTCTTCACCCGCTACAGGAGATTGAACATGCGCTCTAACGCGAGGCTCAAACATTCGATTGCCGCCGTGTTGTGTTCAGCCTTTCTGAGCGCTTGCATGGTGGGGCCGAAGTATCATCGACCAGTTGTACAGACGCCAAACACATTTCGTGATCTGGCGGACAATCCGCAGATCAAGGCTCAGTCAGCGTCTTATGCCGACTTGCCTTGGTGGCAGGTATTCAAGGATCCGAAACTGCAGGAGTTGATCCGGACGGCGCTTAAGCAAAATTATGATCTGGAAATTGCTACCGAACGAATTAACGCTGCGCGCGCTCAGCTTGCGGTTACGCGTTCCAGCCTCTTTCCCCAAGTAGGGGCTGGCGCCAATTTCAATGGGGGCAAGGAGAATACCTTTCAAGCGAAATACAACTTTCTTACGCTTCTGGGAGACGCGGCATTTCAATTGGATTTCTTCGGCCGATTGCGACGCGCCAACGAGGCTGCTCGCGCTGAGTTGTTGGCTACTGAGGATGCTAGACAGACAGTTGTCTTGACGCTGGTCAGTGATGTGGCGAACGACTACTTCACCCTTCGGCAGTTGGACCTGCAGCTACAGATCACGCGTGAAACAGTCACAACACAGACAGATTCAGTCAAGCTGACGAATCTCCGCCTCGAGCACGGTGTTGCCACGAAGCTCGATGTGCTGCAGGCGCAGCAGGTTCTCGATACTGCAAACGCCGACATCCCGAACTTGGAGCGCGAAATCGGCCAGGAGGAAAACGCCATTAACATTCTGCTGGGCAATTACCCCAATGGTGTGCCGCGCGGACTTGCGTTGGTCGATCAAGAGATTCCGCCGGAAGTTCCTGCCGGCTTGACGTCCTCGCTCATGGAGCGTCGTCCGGACATTCGCGAAGCGGAGCAGATCCTGGTTGCGGCCAATGCTGAAATCGGGGTCGCCAAAGCGCAGTTCTTTCCGCAGGTAACGCTGACTGGATCGGGTGGAGGCTCGTTCGGACGAACCTCGGCATACCCGGGCATTTTTCCAACACAATTAGGGATTTGGTCGTATGGGGCACAGGTCGCGCAGCCGGTCTTCACTGGAGGTGCTCTTCGTGGAAATCTGCACCTCGCCGAATCCGAGCATTCGCAGGCTCTCATCGCATATCAACAAACGATCCAGCGAGCGTTCGGCGACGTCTCGGACGCGCTGATTGGCTACGACAAATTCCACCAAGTTCGGCTTCGACACCAGGATACCGTCGCCGATTTACAGGAAACGGTTCGTATCTCCACTCTCCGCTACCAGGGAGGAACGACGACTTACCTGGAGGTCCTGGACAGTCAGAGATCGCTTTACGCCGCCGAACTTTCCCTCGCAAGTGCCCGTGGGGACGAGTATCGCAGCCTGGTGCAGCTGTATCGGGCGCTGGGAGGCGGCTGGCAGCAGTGATCTGGTTCAGACATCATCGCTAGGGCAGGGGTCATGAGCTCGCGGCTTGGCACTTTTCGTCGGGCTCCTTGATTTAAGTGCAGGTCTGGAAACCGAAGACTCCATCTATCTATGACTGAAAGTGTAACCGCAGACCCTCTGTTGGCTGTGCTCACCGAGCTAGCGTTGGATCTGTGCTGGTGCTGGAATCACGCGACCGACGAACTCTGGAGACGGCTCGATCCGGAACTGTGGCAACTGTCACACAATCCCTGGGTAGTGCTTCAGACCGTTTCGCGACAAACGACCCGAGATGCGTTTGCCGACCCCATTTTTCGCAAGAAGGCAAACCAAATGCTCAGCGAAAACGCGTGGTGGAAGGTGGGCCAGCGTGGTTTCAGACGACGCATCCCGGAGCGCCTCTCACCTGCGTCGCATACTTCAGCATGGAATTCATGTTGAGCGAGGCGCTCCCAATCTACTCTGGGGGGCTGGGCAATGTGGCGGGAGACCTGCTGAAGGCGGCAAGTGATTTGGGCGTCCCGGTCGCGGTAGACGATTCGAATCGCCTCATAAAGCTCGTCATTTCTTGCCGATCTTAAAACGTAACCCCTCACGCCCGTCGCAAGAATTGACTTTACATAGCTTGGGTTTTCGTTCGAAGTTATGATTACGGCGGCAGCTTCTGGCACTGCACGCATTAAGTTAGCCGCTAGCCTTATCCACGAAGTCCGGCCTCGGTTAGCTCGACGAGAAAAACGTCTGGCGAGAGTTGCACGGGAGTTCTGACAAGGTGAGACAGGTCCACCTCACCAACCACGTCGAAATCCTGCACGCCTTTCAAGAGCGTACGAGAGCAGTCCGGACGATTACATGCGCGGAGGCAATCAGTAACCGGATCTTGGGCATGTGTCCCCTCGGTGCCCGTTACAAACGTATGAGCTGCGGTTCCGCAAATGGCTTCAATGCATTCCGATAGTCCGGGACTGAGATCGGGACAAAAGGTCGCCAGCGGTTATCGATAAAGCGATAGCAGAAAGCTATAGCCCCAGATCGCTCAATCCTGGATGGTTGTCGGGACGGCGGCCGAAGGGCCAGTGATATCTGCGATCTGATTCCGAGATCGGAAGATCATTGACGGAGGCAAAGCGCGCCGCCATTAACCCGTCCTCATTGAATTCCCAGTTCTCGTTGCCGTAGGAGCGATACCAGTGACCTGAGTCGTCGTGCCACTCGTAGGCGAAGCGTACGGCGATACGATTGTCGGTGAACGCCCATAATTCCTTGATGAGCCTGTAGTCCAACTCTCTTGCCCATTTGCGAGAGAGGAACGCAATGATTTCCGTTCGTCCACGGATGAATTCCGAGCGGTTCCTCCATCGTGAATCGATCGCGTAAGCCAGCGCTACTCTTTCCGGATCGCGAGTGTTCCAGCCATCTTCAGCCATGCGCACCTTTTGAGTCGCCCTTTCACGAGTGAACGGGGGCAAGGGTGGGCGGGTTGTGATCGTCGCAGTTGCCATAATTTCATTCTCCTTCACCTAAGCAGCGTGGCTTCTCCCGGATGGCTCATCCAGGTTTTCAAACATGGTCTCTTGTTGATACAGCGGCATCTTTTCCTTCCAGCCGGTCTTGAGAAGAAAGATGTTGGCCGGATATGACGTGAAGAAGCCGACAATCATGCCAATCTGCATCATGAACCAGAAGGCCGCTTCTGTGGGCTGAAGGTGAGGCCGGGGAAACAGCGCGTAGGGAGCGAAGGTCATCCAAGCAAAGAGCCCGATCTCAAAAGCAATAACGGCGAGTGTATCGGCACGTATTGCTTGAAACAAGCCCTTGCCGAACGACAATCTCCGCATGGGAACGATGATCGCAGCGCAAACGAAGGACACGCTTAGATAGGCCCACGACAGAATGCCCAGCCATTCTGGATGGAAAGACATTCAACTGGCCTCCTGGGACCGCGATGTGTCAAGGCGCAAATAGATCATGCCACGGACGTCAAGAAACATATGCTCGCGAACATTCACAAGACGAAGGAGTACGTGCTCGCAAGCTGGGCATCGCGCCACAAGACCAGGGCCATGCATATATAAGTGAGCTTCCGCCAGGCATCTCGTAGTGCCACATTCGGCGCACCGTCCCGCTGCAGTCGTGATATCGACGGCGAATACTTTGCTCAATTCGCCGGCGACAGCATTGCCGTCGAGGTAATCGTAGTTAGGGGAACTCATGTCCGACCTCCTGTCGGGCCAAAACGCTCGGTCCTGATCTTGTCGGGGCGGTTGCTGCAACTGACAAGCATGGCGGCAGTACCTTCTACGAACGATGTAGGACCGCACACGTAACAAGTCGGGATTAGCTTAGAGGGCCAGGTCACTTCGGCGATAAAGGACGTATCGACGCGGCCGGGCGGTCTCGGCCAGTCCTTCGGAGTGGCCCGTGTATATGCGTACGTAAGCGTTACAGAATCGCCCCGACTCGATATGGCCTGCAGTTCATCACGGTAGAAGACGGCTCCGGGTTCTCGCACCGAATACAGTAATCGAAAGGGTACAGTGCTACCTGCTGATGCACGAGAGCGAATCATTGCCATAAGCGGAACGATGCCCGAACCGCCTGCAATTAATTGGATCGGTTCCGTTTGCCGCGATCGCCACACGAACCAACCACCGATCGGCCCTCTTAATTCCACACGATCCCCGACTGCAAGTTCTTGCGTGAGATAGGGTGAGACCTCGCCGTCAGGTAGCCGCTCGACAGTCAGTTCAACTCGCCCTTCCGCGTTCGGAGCCGAAGCAATCGAGTACGATCGAACCGCGGAGTATCCATCGGGTGCCGTCAACCTCACGTCGACGTGCTGGCCTGCGACATGGCTAGGCCAATCCGCTACCTGGAGCGTGATCGTCCTTGCTGTCGGCGTCTCGTCGTGAAGAGCAACCACTGTTCCCACACGCCACATCACTCGTCGCCCGAGTAACGCTGTTCGCGCCACGGGTCTCCATAGTTGTGGTAGCCGAGGCTTTCCCAGAAACCAGGCTGATCGTCGTGCATGAGTCTGATGCCCCGTACCCATTTGGCGCTCTTCCATAAATAGAGATGCGGGACAAGAAGTCGTGCGGGGCCGCCGTGTTCAGGGGCAAGATCTTCGTCGTCAAATCGGAACCCGATCCATGCCTGCTTGTCTCTGAGATCCGCAAGAGGCAGATTTGTTGTGTAGTCACCATAGGAACGCACCATTGCATACTGGGCGTCGGTTTCTATCTCGCCAAGGATCGTGTCGAGAGACACGCCTTCCCAATGCGTGCCGAGCTTCGACCATCGCGTCACGCAGTGCAGATCAACCGTAATGTTCTCGGTGGGCAACTCCCGAAACGATTTCCAATTCCATCGTCGCAAAACGTTCGTTCCATCGTCGATCGTAAACTCCCATTTTTCGAGCGCAATGTGCGGAGTCGGCCCGGCTGAGAGGACCGGGAAATCAGTCGTTAGGTATTGCCCTGGCGGTAGCTTCACATCTGCCACAGTTCGTCTGCCGAAAAAACCTCGTGAGACGGTACCCATTAGAACTTCTCCTATGCGTGAAAGAGCAAACTGGCTCAAGTCACAGTCGCTGATCGGAAAAACGAAATCTTTGGCCTCTCAAAACCTCACATCATCATTTCTGCAGTGAGCACGCCGGCCGCCACGAACCACGGCGAACCTAGAAGATCGTGGTTTCCAGATTGCAAACACGTCTTTGTTGCAGCGAATGCCAAGCCCGGGACCTGCGGTGAAAGAGGAACAAAACAGCTCACATTGCCTGTAAGCTTCTGTGCTCGTGCGGCGAGGCTCGCCGTGATCGATTCTGTATCCCGTCGGCACAGGAAAATGCGGATTCGGTGAGGAGCATGTCCATCCGTTGACATTGCCCCAAAAGGCTTGGTTCATCCGAACGCGACACCGTTAATGATCCACTGAAAGCGGTTCGAGAAGTAAAGAGATCAGCGATGAGTGGAGCGCAAAGTGCACCATCCCTTGAAAACCGATAGAGGATTCACGGCACACATGAAAGCAATACGGATCTGCGAGTACGGTGGCACCGGCACATTGAAGCTGGAAGAGGTACCACGTATTTCAATCACAAACGACCAGGTGTTGGTTCGAAATTCACGATGCCGGTGTAAACCCGGCCGATTGGAAGGTCAGGCAAGGCTACCTGAAGCAGTTGCGCCGCAAACGGTGCGAGTACTTCAGTTCGGTCCACCGAGCGTCATCATAAACGTTGACTTACCTCGGCCGGAACCAGCCGCCGGACAACTGCTGGTCCGCGTCAAAGCGGCCGGGGTGGGCAATTGGGGACGCACTGGTTCGCGAGGGCAAGCTGCCCAACGGGCATCAGCCGTTCACGCAGATATTCGTCGATGCTTGGATCCGTGTAGGGTCTTGCCGGCGAAGTATTCTCCGTGCTCATGGCACTCTTGCCATTCTCAGCGACTAGCTCAGCCCTCGACGAGCACGCCCGGGCGTCCCCGGTCGCCGCAAGCTGTGTAGGCAGCGAAATAAGCGGTTTGCTTCTTTTCCCTGCCGGTCTCGCTTCATAAAGAATCGGCAGAATCCGCATGGTCTGTTCACAATCTGTTGTTGCAAATCGGGTTCCAAAGCTGGTGTGAGGGCACGTCGAGAGCTTGATATTGGCGTGCTGATTCAAGTTTTCAGCAGCATCAACGGCCCAGATATCAGAGACACCCTGCCTGAAGGTGAATACGTCACCCCGTCGACTGCGTTGTCAAAATCACGACGCACTACATCACAGGCAGCATTGAGTGGCTTTTGCGTTTCTCAAATGACGGCGTTGCAAACAGGTCATTAAGAAATTTGGTTCAAACAACGTGCTCATGCTTAGTTTTGGAGCAGCGTGTGCTCTCACAAACGCGGGCATCAAGGCTGGCAGAGATGATTAGCGGTGGTTCACAAGCAGACGATCTGCGACGAATTGCGTTTAAACCCAGCAGAGGTTGGTACGTCAGCCGACTGAACCGTTGCGCCAGACTGACAGAAAGGGAGATGTATGCAGTTTGAAATGCCTCCTCGGTCAATTGAGAACATGAGATCTGCCATTGTGAACTGCGTTTGTCCTGAGTGTGGCGGGGCCCTGGAGCTCCAAAGAAAACAGTTCCGATGCAGAGGACGATGCGGAAAGGATTGGCGACGGCTGTGGGAGTGCGCCCGTTCTGACGCCAGGCAAGCGCAGCGAGGTAACTTTCGGCGAGTTCGCAGAACCTGAAGAGAGTCGCTGGGATGGAACTGGCAACGCAATTGCCGCCGAATGCCCGACCCTGCTATCAGCATTTCGTGGCGTAGAGATGAGGGTGGGGATGTGGGCAGCCTCGCAGCTCGTCGTCGTGAGCCTTAGCCTTCCGTGGATGGTCCCTGGCTTCGACAGGCCCCGAGTTCGATGATCCCGAATCCTTTTTTTGAGTACGACCACGGATTCGGTCAGCATCGCGCGTCAATAAGCCTCGCCAAGTCCCCGATGAGGGGTGGATGTATTTCATTCTCGGCCGTTGTGGTGCTTTCATATGAATTTAAGGACAACCGTTTGCACCACGGAAGATTGCGGCATCAAAATCCGCCACTCGGGAGTGGGGCTACGGCCAGACCAAACTGAGCAAGTCTTTAATGCCTTTTTTACGTCCAAACCTCAACGCACTGGTATGGGACTGGCTATTAGCCGGTCGATAGTCGAATCGCACGGCGGCCGTCTGTGGGCAAGCCCCAACTCTGTGTCGGGTGCAACGTTTCAGTTCACGCTTCCGATCGAAGTGGCCGCACATGAGGCTGCATAGTTCGAAAGTTTGGCTCGTCAGACCGACAGTGAGTTGTGCTCCGCCACTTCGTATGCTCATGTCTCATCTCGGATACCTCAATGGCGTCATGATTGTTCGAAACTACAATCGCTGAGATCGATGTCAGGAGACAAACTGTGGTCAGTCTGGCGTGCGCTCACTCAGTTGACGGTCGCAACGACTGCTCGCTGTCGCTGAGCTGCATATCGTTTTGGGGCACGGGTCGTGTGATCCCGAGCTTCTTCATTTTGGCAATTAGAGTAGTCCGCTTAAGTCCTAAACGAGCGGCGGCGCCACCAGATCCACCTATTACCCAACCTGCCGCGCATAATGCCTGCAAGATAGCTGCTCGAGTGGAATCGATCAACGTGTTCTGTGAACGAACCGTCACCGTGATCTTCTTCGATGTCGACCAGGGATTCTGCAGCTTCGATATCGGCAAGGGATTTTGTAGCACACCACCATTCGACCGGATCACAGCTCGTTCGATCAGATTCTGAAGTT
This sequence comes from Terriglobia bacterium, assembly GCA_963786325.1. GTDB lineage: Bacteria > Acidobacteriota > Terriglobia > Terriglobales > Acidobacteriaceae > JAIQFF01. The sequence goes on along the minus strand of CAWAYW010000025.1, from coordinate 168,893 downwards.
CTCGTATGTTCCCAGGCCAGGAATACGAACTTAAGGCCCGTAGCGTTTCCTCCGGTATACGATCAATCCGTTTGCCCATGCGCCGGGCGAAGATCTCAACAAAATGCGAGACCAATTGTGGAATGTCTTCCCGGCGCTCACACAACGGCGGCAACAAAGCAGTTAGTGTTGGCATTGCGCAATGCGGCTCACTAACGCATTGTTTTGGTTAGATCGCACGATCACATTTCCTTCATAGACGTTAATTTCGGAGCAGTTGCACACTGTCCCTTGAAGCCGAAATGCACACTGGGAATCTGAAATCAATGTCCTCGCGGCAGTCCCGGAGAAAGAACGCGCTCAGTAGTGACATACTGCCCCAATGGTAGTTCTAAAGCTGCCAGTGTAGGTCGATCCAAGGTCTTTCCGATCCTCAGTTCTTCTGTCGAGGTGACCTTCAAAACCACAATGATGGAGGCGCTGTTGGCACAAAAAAAGATCTCGTATCAGCGCCTGGAAAGAGGTCTTGTGGGCCTGCTCCAGGGAGGCAGAGCGCGAAATCATTTGGGATCGCAACAGTGAGTTGTTGTGTCCATATATTGCCAGTAAGACATCTGCCAGACACAGCTTTGACATATCCTCCACCCACCCTGCAACTGGCCAGGGTCTAAACCCGCGACAAATACGCTTTCGATGTTGGCCCAGCGCGTGCAACTCACGGGAATGAGTGAAGGCAACACGCACATTCAAAGGAGAGGGGTGGTTTATGAGGTTCCGCATCTCGATGTTGATTCTCACAAGCGTGGTATTCGGCGGCTATCCGTTCGCAATCGCACAAGCCAACCACAAGTTCGATGGCTATGAACTAGTCGACAAAACGGGCAACCTTCGCAACAAGCCGGCCGACTATCGGGATCTTTACCAACTGCTTGGAACATTCACGGTCCTCGATCCGAAGGGAAACCAAATGCATATGACCTATGCGTCACCCGGTACGGCTGAGTATTACCGTAAGACTGGAAAGTTTCCCGATGGCGCGGTGTTAGTGAAAGAGATATTTGGAACGGATCACGCTCAACTGACGACAGGTGATGCCCATTGGGCTTCGGGAACAAAAGTCTGGTTTATCAAGATCAAGGATGAAAAACACCGCTTTCCACAGAATGCGTTGTGGGGTGATGGATGGGGATGGTTTCTTTACAAAGCCGACGCACCTGACAAGCAGGTGGCGACTGATTACAAGAAAGATTGTCTTTCCTGTCACGTCCCAGCCCAGTCAACGGACTGGACTTACGTGCAAGGTTTTCCCGTACTAAAGTCAAAATAAAAGCCAGCATCGCTCAGTGAATTGCGAGCGTAGTCGTCAAAGGAGAGTACAGAGTGCCTCAGTATGCATTGTGTCCCATTGTGGCCGCACCCAAAACGGTCGTGATGTCGGTGCAGTTCTATCCGGCGCCCGACGGCCAGGAAAGGTAGCGATCATATGCGATCGCGAATTGCGTGGATGATCCTCACGCTTGCCGTGTTGGCGGTTCTGGCGGCGCTGATGCGTTTCAATCTGACAGCATTGCCGGAACCTGGCCATCTTGAAACGCGTGTCGCCAATCGGGCCAAACGCTACCTTATTCATCGAACGAGCCGTAAGGGAATTCCTCCCCGCCCGCTCGACGCAAAAGCAAGTGTCGAAAATGGGGGAACACACTACGGCCTAGATTGCAGCATCTGTCACGGTACGGATGGCCATGCCCAAGCACCGCTGGGCAGATGGATGTATCCACGCCCAGCGGATCTCACCAGCAAGCAAGTGCAGAGCTACTCCGACCAGGAGTTGTTTTGGATTGTCCAGAACGGAATTCGGTTCACCGGAATGCCTGCCTTCGGTAAGGTCGAGAGCCCGGATCACATTTGGGACATGGTGAATTATGTACGCACTCTACCACGCAATCTGCCAACCGAGAGTTTGACGAGGGATTCTGATTTGTCTCGACGGGGCGCGAACTAGCTCAGGCACGTGGGTTGGCTCGCGCTAACTTCCTCCAATGCACGAATGTGGATTGAACTTCGGTCGCACCATCGTAGACGAACCAGGCTCTTGATCAACCCGAAGTGGCCGCACATGAGGCCGCGTAACTCGGGAGTTTGGTTCATTGGACGTAACAGTGAGGTATGCTCCGCCATCCCCCCTGCTCGTGTATCATCTCGGACAACTCAATGGCGCCATGATTGGTTCGTAACTACAATCGCTGAAATCGATGCTGGAGAGGAACTGTGGGCAGTCTGGCGTCGCCCTCACTCAGTTGACGGTCGCAACCACTGCTCACTGTCGCTGAGCTGCATATCGTTTTGGGGCACGGGTCGTGTGATCCCGAGCTTCTTCATTTGGCTTTCCAGCTGAGCGATCAGGTGATTGCGCAGTCTGATCGCATCGCTTAGCGACTTCATCGTTAGGTTCCGCTCGTCAAGCCCTGGCAACTCGTAAAGGTTCGTAATCGACCCAAGACCAATTACCAGGTGATCGTATCTACGCGAGTGTTGGTGATGAGCTAGTCCGTGAGAGACAACGACTTGCTTCTGAGAAAGATCGATTGACTCGATTTCGCCTTCGAAGAAGTTTACTCGCCTAAGCATCTTGCGAACCGGGTTTACGATTGCGGTGAGGTCTAGATCGCTTGCTGCCACCTCGTGCAGCATCGGCGTGAAGATGAAGTAGTTTTCGCGGTTGATTAATGTGATCTCTACATCTTGGTCGTGGGCCAGGCGGTTTTCAAGTTCCATTGCCGCGTACAGACCGGCAAAGCCACCGCCCAGGATCAAAATTTGTTTTGTCGCGCTGTTGCTCATCCCTTGTATCCCAGACTGCCTCATTACGAACAGGTGCTCGACAGCCTCGACACAGCACGACAATTGCCAAGCTTTCGAAGCGAAAAACCGATGCCGTGAAAGCGCCGCGGGGTGGTCGACTTCAAGTCGCCCTTGTCAACATAGGAACGCGGAGATCTCTGCTGGACACCAGCTCGGAATCCGCTTAGCAAGCGTCAATTATTGGAGGGGACTTTCACGAGGATAGTTGGGCAAGTCTGTTGCGAGCGTGCCGATAGTGCGTTACGTGCAAGATCAGCGCGGCAACCTACCTGGACAGCGCCCTCCCGGGAATCGCCGAGGCAGCTTGTAGAGCCTCGAAAATGAGTCGTACACGTTACGCCGCTGGTCGTTGGCTCCATCTCGAGAAGCAGTGTCCGATGTGTCAAGCCGACGCCTTTGTGTCGTTATATTGCCGTGACGAATCCAACGCTGCGAGGATCGCCTCGCCAAGTGATATCGAGGGAGTATGAGCTATCTACATGCGGAATAGATTTCAGCTGCTGCGTACTTCCGTCGGCATCGCTCGTATGGCAATACCATTGCAACGTACGGTAGCGAAAGCCGCCGCTTTCTCCTGATGTAGACATTGGCGGTTGCATATCACAAACACCACAAAAGCAACGGCTTGAAACGACCAATCTTATATTGGAGGAACTTCATGACTGAAAACAAAATTGACGAGGTAGACATTTTGAACTTTGCACTCAACCTGGAATATCTGGAGGCTGAGTTTTACACGTACGCTACGACTGGCAAGTCCATCACGAGCTTCGGTATTGGGACCAAAGGCCGCGCGAATGGAGATAATCCGACGAGCGGTGGCACTACAGTGGGAGGTGGCAAGGTCACCTTTTCCAAGGATGAGGCCCTCATTCACGACATTGCGACTCAGATCGGCGCTGACGAACGCGCCCATGTAGTACTGCTCCGTGGTGCACTAGGCTCGTCTGCGGTTGCAATGCCCAACATCGATCTCGGTGCTTTAGGTTTCGGCTTCGGAAATCTGAATGACTTTCTTCGAGCAGCACGCATTCTCGAGGATATCGGAGTAACGGCATATTCGGGCGCCGCCGGCTTGCTCAAAACTCCGGACATCATTACCACAGCGGCATGCCTTCTGGGGGCTGAGGCGGAGCACGCCGCAACGATTCGATCACAGATTGCCCGATTAAAAATATCCACGTCGGCATTGGATGGCGTAGACCTGGTTCCTCCACCCAGCGGAGAAGCAAGGCAGGTCCTCTCGATCAAAGTCAGCGATGGGCTGGTCGCAACGAGGACGGCTGGACAGGTGCTTCACCTTGCATTTGGCGGAAAAGCAGACGCGAAACAAGGAGGCTTCTTTCCGACCGGTCTCAACGGTGAAATCAACTCGAGCACGGAGCAAGCGCCGGCCCCGATGATTGCCGCCTGACGGCTTGCTCGCGCATCGGCAGTCGAGACAACCGGCCAGTCGCAAGTTCCTCCACCGCGGTTGGCTGGTGTTTCTTCGTTACCAGTAGGCGAGGGCCGTAACAATCGCGCTGCGCCGCCGACTAGAATGGCAGAAAATTGTAAGGAGAACGTATGCCGCAGGTTTCCTTCTCAACCGACATCAAACCATTGTTTCGCGCCATCGATATTTCGCATATGAAGCCGTTCGACGTAGAGCTGGACAATTACAGCTACATGTCGAATCCGAACAACGCTAATAGTGTGCTCGCAACACTCTCAGCACACGATGGCGAACCGCCTAGCATGCCGCCCGGTGGACCCTATTGGACAGAGGCCCAGCTCGCGCTATTTGCTCAATGGCAGAAAGACGGATATCAACCGTGAGCCATTTTGGATCTTCTGAGCGGAATCCGTTTTACTGGCCCCAGTTCGCCCCTCCGTCACCCGAGCTCCCAACAGCTCGCATCGTGTTTCCGAGGTCTCTAGCGTTCATCATCGTGGTGAGGACGCTTGCCGAAAGGCGTCCAACCAAAACCAGGCAGGACTTCGTTGAGAAACAGATCAAGAAGGACCACAGCACCCAGCCGTCGCCTTGGCAGATAAGCACGAAGCGGAACGTCTGCCGCGGCGCTGATCTGGAAGAATTTTCCTACGTAAGCCAAACCCGGTCGGAGAAAGGTCGCGCTCGAACCCGAAGTACGCCCAACCGGGGTCGAACCGTTGAATTCGACGAATGGGTACATGTTTCCGAGAATTGCTCGTGAGGAGTGACCCAGCCGCAGGTCGTGCTCCAGGTCAAACCCCGTATCGGCATTTCGAATGAAGCGGTTCAGGTACGGTACGCTGTACTCCAATACCATGTCGTATGTCGCGTGTCGCTCGCGTTCACCTGTTACTGCCGCTTCATAACCAATGTCTCCCTGCAACGCCAAAGGACGCAGCCAACCCCATTTTAGGTCGCCAAATCCTTTGGCAAATACGAGGGCTGGTTGTAACTTGGTGTGATGTTCTGCCACGCTGTGGGACCCAGTGGGAGCGGTTCAAGAATAGCGCAGGGGTTAGCACAAGTTCATGCTCTGCACTGCGATAAAGTGCGAGTTTGGTTCCGCCCTCAAGATCTTGACGACAAGAACGCTTCTTCCAGGGGTATTCGCCGAAAGAAGCCGACACCCATGGCATCGTTTACACACCGCAGCCTATCGTGAATTTCATGGTCCGCAGCGTCGAAGAGATCCTCCAAAAGGAGTTCGGGCGGTCCCTGGGCGACAGGGACGTGCATATCCTCGATCCACACGTGTCCACCAATGCGAGTGCAGGCGGCAATCGCTGGTTTAAGAGTGGACGGGCAGACAGCACCATCGGCGCTCACGACGAGGGTATGGAGGTCACGAAGAACTTACAAAAGGGATGCCCAGGAGTCATCGTTACGATTAATCCCGCGACAGCGGACTACACGGTCATGCTCGACCGTGAGTCGAAACAAAACCGAGGACTACTTTGTACCAACAGCCAGATTCAAGTTACGAACCGGGTTGGCGACGTGCTCGGGTCAAGCGCCACTCGGACGGTTGGCAATGCGTCGAAGGATGCATGTCAGCTGATAACGGCCGATTGGAGCGAGCACGGCCGCATTACCGCACCCGCCCAATCCGTGCTTCCACCTGTTACCCAACCAAGTCCGCTTCCTGTTCAATATGTACCTCAGGCGATGACCCAGCCGAGTGTGGCTGCAAACACCAGTCCGGCCACTTCTTCAGCTGGATCTCAGGAAACTCCGCAAGAAGCACAAGCTCGCGCAGATCGCAACACCGTGGTTGATTCCGCCGCATCAAATGTCCCTGTTCAAGATGAAAGTCTGGGGGCTGTAGCAAAACGCAACAAGCAACACCAAGCGTGTCTTGCCTTGGCGGCAGACAATCCTAGTATCATCTGCAAATAACAAATAGGCAGATACCGGGCCTCAGCAGCACGAACGATGTTTCAATCAAGGCCCAAAACCGTGCGGTCGTGAAGGGTCAGCTCGCGCTCGAATAACTGTTTGAAGAGAGAGTCCCCAGCTTTCGCTCGCTTGTGCGCTTCCAGCCACAACGCACAAAGTGCCTTGATTTCAGGGCAGTTTGAATCTTCGCCCGCAGTGCTCCCTCCTGGGTTCATAGTCTTGGCTATTCAATGCGTGTTAGCGGAAGTGTGGCTTTGTTGATACCTCCCAGGAACTATCGACGAAATTGGACTGAGATACTTCCTATTGTGCACGCGTCAGAACCGGGTGGACAGCACTCATAAGCTCGGTATCCTCGGCTTTGTAAACGACGCCCATACCACCGCCGCCGAGCTTCTCGATGATGCGGTAGCGCGAAATGGTTTGACCGATCATGGAGGTGATGTCTGCGGCAGCCCTATCCGGCGCAGCAGGTCGGCAAAGCGCGGGTCGGAGCGAATGCCGTACCAGAACGGGTCTACTGCTAGAAAGGGCATGCTGCTCGAATGCTCCTCATAGGCCTTTTCGAGCAACCGAAAAGCCTCCTCTTCCACTCGTTCATTGCCAGCGCAGCACGGGCTTCGGCCAGCGTTTCATCAAGCTCCACCGCTTTCATTGCCGCCGCTCTCGCTTTCGGAAGAGTGTCGCTGGGGGGCTGATAGATTAATCCGCCGAGTCCGCCGTACGCATCTGCGAGACCCGCATAGGCCAGTGCATATTTGGGGTCTTGGTCTATTGCCTGCTGGAAATATTCGATGCCCTTCTTCAGCCCTGCTGGTGTTCCTTGATTTGCCTGATACCTGCCCTTCAAGTAAAGCTGATAAGCCTCTGAATTCGTCGCTGATGGCTTGTTCAAACGAGTCTTGTCTTCGCTTGTAAGCCCTCCTCGCAGGTTTCCAGACACAGCGGTTGCAATCTCCTGCTGAACCGAAGTGATGTCAGCCAGCTTCCGGTTGTAATGCTCACCCCAAAGCTCTTTGTCTTCGCGTGCATACACGAGTTCGGCGCTTACTGAAACATCGTCGCCCCGCTGAATGAGCCTGCCCATTACCAAAGCCTCGACGCCGAGTTCCTTCGCCACTTTTTGAGGCTCGATGTCACGCCGCTTGTAACGGAATGCAGACGTGCGCGAGATGACCCTTAGATTTGGAAGACCCGACAACCTGTCGATAACGTCCTCCGTGATCCCGTCGCTCAAATATTCCAAGTTCGGATCACCGCTGGCATTCGTGAAGGGTAGTACAGCAACCGAGTTGATGCTGGTACGATTACTCCTACTAAAGTAAACCACTGCCACGGCAATGGCAGCGATGACGAACACGAAAGCTATCGCGCCGATCAACATCGTCCGCCGCGACCAGCCGGGTGATGCTTCAACACTCGCCACCGTCTTGCCCGATTCAGTATCCCGCTTCAGCCGTTGGAGATCAGTGCGAATGTCGGAGGCATGCTGATAACGAAGGCGACAGTCTTTCTCAAGGGCCTTGTTGATAATCTCTTCGAGCTTATGTGGTACATCAGGGTTGATCCGAACCGCTATGGAAGGTTCTCGCAAGAGCATCGTCCAGCAGATTAATGCGACCGGATCATCCAAAAGAAGCGGTCTACTCGAGTCCTGGCGCAGTTTTAGCGGAATAGTGATTGATCACATCGGTCGCTACATTCGAAAACCTCCGATCGCGCAGTATCGTCTCACCCGGATCGATGATTGTCATGTGCAGTACCTCGTGAAAGACACCAAGAATAGGCGCCTGACACCAGTCATCTATTCGAACGAAGAATTTGTTAGGCTCCTGATACCTCACGTAAATGACCGTTATTGCAATTCAATGCGATATTTCGGACTACTTGCACTGCGTTCCAGGATGCTGCTTACACAAGTATTCTCGGTTCTCAAACAGCCACAGAGGCCCCGGCCAATGCGTCTGAGGTACGCGGAATCAATTCATAGAACCTTCGGACAAAACCCCCTCATCGGCCTTGACGGCCAACCTTTACTCCGAGTTGGGGCATATCGATCCATTTCCTCCCGCTTAAACCCATACGAACCCTAAACCAGGTTGGGCATCCAGACGGGTTCCTTAACTCTGCACCTGATTTGACGAAAGCAAGAACGCTAAAGAACAACGACTCATACTTATGTCGGGAATTGATTTTTATTTTTCCTATATATGAACGAACCGTCACCGTGATCTTCTTCGATGTCGATTGCAGCTTCGATATCGGCAAGGGATTTTGCAGCCCACCACCATTCGACCGGATCACAGCTCGTTCGATCAGATTCTGAGGTTCTCGTATGTTGCCCTCACTCAGTTGACGGTCGCAACCACTGCTCACTGTCGCTGAGTGGCGTATCGTCCTGGGGCACGGGTCGTATGATCCCGAGCTTCTTCATTTTGGCAATTAGAGTAGTCCGCTTAAGTCCTAAACGATCGGCGGCGCCACCAGATCCACCTATTACCCAACCTGCCGCGCATACTGCCTGCAAGATAGCCGCTCGAGTGGAATCGATCAACGTGTTCTGTGAACGAACCGTCACCGTGATCTTCTTCGATGTCGATTGCAGCTTCGATATCGGCAAGGGATTTTGCAGCCCACCACCATTCGACCGGATCACAGCTCGTTCGATCAGATTCTGAAGTTCTCGTATGTTCCCAGGCCAGGAATACGAACTTAAGGCCCGTAGCGTTTCCTCCGGTATACGATCAATCCGTTTGCCCATGCGCCGGGCGAAGATCTCAACAAAGTGCGAGACCAATTGTGGAATGTCTTCCCGGCGCTCACACAACGGTGGCAGCTCAATTGGAAATACATTAAGACGATAATAGAGGTCACTCCGAAATTCCTTTTGTGCCACCATATCTTCTAAGTCTCGATGTGTCGCCGCAACCAGACGGACATTGATGCGATGCGTCCGGCCACTACCCAAACGCTCGAACTCCTGTTCTTGCAGGACGCGCAGCAACTTAGGCTGCAACGCCAACGGCAGGTCCCCGATTTCATCCAAGAACAGAGTCCCGGTGTCGGCCATTTCGAAACGGCCAATTTTCTGTGCAATTGCTCCGGTAAAAGCGCCCTTCTCGTGGCCAAATAAGTCACTCTCCAAGAGATCGAAGGGGATAGCAGAGCAGTTAAGCTTGACGAAGGGGCGTCCGCGACGCGGGCTCAGATTGTGAGTGGCATGGGCGATCAATTCCTTCCCTGTTCCAGTTTCTCCCAGAACTAGCACAGTGGAATCGGTGGGTGCCACACGTTTCACCTCCGCCAGCACCGACGTTAGAGCAGGGCTGTGGCCGATGATCTGTTCAAACTCGCACTCAAGGCGATTCTGTTCATTTTGAGGAACTCTGTTGTATTCCATAAACTCACCCCACATTCCATAACTCATATCTGTGCGACTCATTGGTCACTTGGTCATCGCAGTGCCTTCGTCCTGCCGCAAGGCTGCGCGAAGGGCTTGAAACAAAAGCTCGTCACTAAACGGTTTGCCTAGGAAAGCGACGGCACCGGCTTGCAATGCTTGCCGACGCGATTCCTCCTTGTCGTAAGCGGTAATGAAAATGATAGAAATCTTGTAACCCGCGGCGGCAAGATGGCTTTGGAGTTGTAGCCCATTCATGCCCGGCATCTGAATGTCAATGATGAGACAGGATGTCTCGTGCAGCTGGCCAGACTTCAGGAAACTCTCGGCAGATTCGAAGGCCGTTGCGTGGAAGCCAAAAGACTCGATAAGTAACGTTGTTGTCCTGCGGATGGACTCGTCGTCATCAACTAGCGATATAAGATTCTTTGTTGCTTCCAATTGTCCGCTTAAAGCTGAATAAATGGTTTCAAGTAAAATCTCGTGAGTGAACGGCTTGCCCAGGAATGCGACGGCGCCAGCTTGCAAGGCGCGCTGACGCGACACTGTATCGTCGTAAGCGGTGATAAAAATGATTGGAATCTTGCAGTCTAGGGCAGCGAGATGGCTTTGGAGTTGTAGGCCACTCATGCCGGGCATTCGGACGTCAATGATGAGACAGGATGTCTCATGCAGCTGGCCAGACTTCAGGAAAAGTTCCGCAGATTCGAACCCTGCCGCTTGAAACCCAAGAGACTCGATCAGCAGCGTTGTGGTCCGGAGGACGGACGCATCGTCGTCAACAACCGAGATTAAATTCTTTGACATACTCAGCTCCAACTGAAGCGAGATTATTCCTGGAGGGGAAAGAAATCTATTGGGCGGTGGTATTTCTAGATTGGCAAAAAGGAGGATGCTCGTAAGCTTTGGCTTACGAGGCTTTTTCCGAACGAGCTTTGACCTTCTCGATCATTTTTATCAGTTCGGCGAGCGATGCAGCTTGCATCTTCTCCATCGCCCGGCTGCGCTGGACCTTTACGGTGCTTTCCGCGGTTCCGAGTTCAGCAGCGATTTGTTTGTTGAGCATTCCCGCAACGACCATGGAAACAACCTCCTGCTCGCGAGAAGTCAACGAGTCGAAGCGCTTTCGAAAATCCGCCACTTGCTCGTCGTGTTCGCGCCTGGTGCGGTCCCGATCAAGTGCCACGCGAACAGCGTCCAAAAGATCCTGGTCACGAAATGGCTTGGTAAGAAATTCGACCGCTCCAGCTTTCATAGCACGAACGCTCATGGGAACGTCGCCGTGGCCGGTAAGGAAAACTATTGGGATACATATGTTTCGCGTCGCAAGCTCTCGCTGGAAATCGAGTCCGCTCAATCCCGGAAGCCGGACATCCAACACAAGACAACTGGGAATATCAGCAGGCTTTCTGCGGAGAAAGCTATCCGCCGACTCAAAGGTTTCAGCCTGCAGCCCCACTGTGCTCAACAGGAACTTGAGCGAGGAACGTACCGATGGATCATCGTCTATAACAAAAACTAAGGGAGCCGCGGTCATGAAGGACTCTCGCCAGCTGGCAGCGTAAACGAAAACACAGCACCATGAGGCGAGTTGGCTGTGGCCCACAGTCGTCCGCCGTGACTTTCAATGAGTGAGCGACTGATGGGCAACCCCATACCCATGCCATTTGCCTTTGTTGTGAAGAAAGGAGTGAATAAACGATCTGCTTCTGAACCGAGACCCGTGCCCGAGTCGCGTACCGCAACCAATACGTTGCCAGATTCGTCAATCCGGGACTCCAAAGAGAGTGCGCGAGGTTGAACCGTGACCCCGGTCATGGCCTCTACGCCATTCATGATCAAGTTCAGCAGGACCTGCTGGAGCTGAACACGGTCAGCCCGTACGCGCGGTAATGTCTCAGTCAATTGGCACTCGAGGGACACGCGATTCTTCTGGAGCTCATGGCCAGCTAGAGCCAGTACTTCCTGAATAACCTCGTTTATATCCAGTTCACTTTTTTCTGCAGGTCCCTTCATTATGAATGAGCGAATCCGAGCGATAACAGCACTCGCACGAGCGGCGTCGGCAACAATTTCTCCGAGAGCCCGCCGGAGAACTTCAGGGTCGAGATTACGATTGGCGAGCAGTCTCAGACATGCGCTGCCATTATTGGTAACAGAAGTTAAGGGTTGATTGACCTCATGGGCGATCGATGCTGCCAATTCGCCCATAGTTGTCAGGCGGGAGACCCGAGCAAGGTCCACTTGAGTTGCGTACAGGGATTGTTGGGCCTCTTGAAGCTTTTCTTGCGCTCGCTTTTGCTCGGTCAAATCGAGCACGAAAGCGACACCGTCGTTCCCATCCCCTTCGAAGAGTGCGCCGCCGAGAAGTACAGGCACGCGGCTGCCATCTTTCCGGAAGTACTCCTTCTCGAAGGGTTGAAAGATGCCAGTCGTCTTTAGCTCGGTTATTGTCCGTTCGTCACGATCGCGCCATTCGGGGGGTGTGAGCTCCGTCCAGCGCACACGACCGGAAGCGGTATCCTCAATGTCGTATTGCACCATGCGAAGAAATGCTTCGTTGGCCCCGGTGATCGCTCCTTCGAGATTCCACATGACAATTCCGACAACATTGGCCTCGACCAGTCGCCGGATCTTCGCTTCCAACCCTCTTGCCAATTCACGGACTTCTGCCTCTGCCTTTTCGCGCTCGGACACCTGGAATTTCAGGTCTTCGATATGTGCCAGCGCTTGATACGCGGAAGAGGCAAACTTCCCTAGAGACGCCATGACCCGATCATCTTCTGTGTCGAACTTGCGGCGGTCGCTGTGCATGATCGCCCAGATGGTTCCGACCGCCTCGCCGGCGACGTAAAACGGGACCAGCAGGCATTCTTCGGCCGCCGGACTTACCGGCATCAAATACGGGTAGCGGCGTTCGAAATGTCTGAACAACAGGGTACAATTTTGATCAAGCACGTCTCCACAGGGGCCGAAGTTCCGCGGAGTCCCGCCCCCGACGTGCGAATTCCACATGCCGGCGATAGCTGGCCAATAGAATCTTTTGCCGCAAACGTCCGGTTTTTGGCCATCTCTTGTCAGCAGGCTTAGGCCAGCGGAGTCACATTGGGTGATATCCAGAATCGTATCAGCCAGCGTCTGAAAAATGGTGCTTGGTGAATCGGCGAGTGCGCCCATCAGTGCCACGAGCTCGCGATTCTCTTTTTCATAATCGGGAGGACGTGATGGACGGCGCTGCAACTCCTCGGTGCAGAGGATCGACTCTAGCGAAGCCCCGGCTTCTGGAATTGAATCTTCCAATGCGCTGTTGACTCTTGACGTGGAAAATGAACTCATATTTCTACCCTCCGTTTTCGGCATTGTTACCGTCCTTGTACCCGCCCTAGCCCAAGAGCTAAGCGTCGGCTCAATTCATCCGAGATCCGAGAGCTCGAGAAAGCGAACTCCGCGCTCGAATTCGCCGTCAGGATGCCAGAAGTGGATGAGGTGGCTGCCGAGTGGGACTTCATCGTCGGTAATGCCGAGTGCGATTTTGTCGAGCGAGGCTTTCATCAAAGTTCACCATGGCCAAGACCTTCGTCTCGGCAAGCAGGACATTGCGGGTTGACTCTTGACTTTCTGAGAAAAGTGCTGGTCAAATTTATACCCGGAACCACCAGCTGGTCTCTACGGTGTTCCCGGTATAAGGCAGACAGGGACATGGGTAGCCCATTCGTCACGTTTACGCGCCTGCGCGGCGCCTCCAACGAGAAGGCCCGACACGAACTCAATTTCCGCCCGCGTCCGCTCGAGTGGCTCCAATCACGAGCAGTCCCGGTTTAACGCGGATGAACGAAATTGAGCTGGCGAAGAAAGCTCCCGACGCATTCTTGCGCACACACGAGAAGCTTCTGGCGGACCTCGCCAAGGTTGCGACCGAACGTGGTGGTTCTCGCACCTTGAAGAAAATGCCTCGGCGGCTCTGATTAAGCTGGACGATGCGCTTATGGAGGAGTTGGATCGACTCTCTAAGAGCGCGCCCGCCGAAGCAGCTTGAGGATCTCCACCTAATGACTGGCAGGTGGTTTGCATCATCTGCTGCTAACAATTTCAGAACACGCATGTTCCGGCAGGTCGAATGTAGGGAGGATTCTAATGGCTAAGTAGCATCCGAATCACAATGCTACTCGTACGGTCAGCTCACAGCCCAGGCTTCATCAGCGTGCACGTGAGATTCAAGCCTATAGTTCAGTGAGCCACATGTTGCCCCTGGAACTCGAGGAACCTGTGCGCCTTGAGATGACCGAACAGCTTAATCAACTGCTGGCCGACACAATGACTCTTAGTGATTTGTACAAACAGTCTCACTGGCAAGTTGCTGGTTCCACGTTTTACCAGCTTCACCTCCTCTACGACAAACACCATGACGAGCAGGTGGAGCTGGCGGACCGCCAAATCGCCAACTCACCACTGGCCGTTCCGGGTGGATCACGGTTGCGGAGGGCGCTGCGGGAATCGTATGTGCAGCGACATTGCCGAAGGACGGCCCAACTGGCGGCTTCTTTCCGTGACGGCAAGCCGCTCCCGTGGTGACACTCGCCACCGTGATATCGGCCGGTTCTTGCGCCTCCCTGCTGGAGAACTTCAAAACTGGGGAACACACTAGGGAACAACCTCGCCGAAATCTGCCTATTTCTGCTCACTCAAGCGCTTCGGAAACCGTTGAAACCATTTGTTTGTGGTTCCTGATCAAAAATCTGTAGGTTGAAGGTCCGACTATTTCACGGCGCCTGCCACGCCATAAGACGCCCTGATCATCCTTCGCAATTGGGCTCCAAACTGTCGCAAAGCTCATAAAGACGTGGTCTTGGTAGAGTAGATTTGCTCCATGTCTTTGGGTGGCAAATGTCACGATCAAGTGGGCGCTGTCTTACAGGAATTTCATACGCAGGCTGTGCCCAAAACCCGCACTGCGTCTTGGACGACTGTCGGCCCATCAGGTCGTTCTTTCGAGGGACCTGCACCAAATTTGATTGTTTTCGATTGGCTGGACTGAATCCATCAAATGAGACACTCGCAATGGGCACACTTTGCAGAGAAAGGAAACTGCGAGTGGCAAAGAAACGAGTGATAGGTCGATATCCTAAGGCATTTCGGAAGATGGCGGTCGAGCGTTTGAAGGGTTGTGACAACGTTGTGGCGCTCTCCCAGGAACTGGGGGTGCACCGACGATTGCTCTACAAATGGCGAGATCAGTTGGAGGCGATCGAAGATGGCGAAGGACTACCGACTAATTCCCGCGAGCGTGAACTGCGTCAACAAGTCACGCAATTGAAGCGCGTGGTGGCGGACAAGACGCTGGAGGCCGCTGCCCAAGAAGTTGCGGCGTGGCGACTGCGTAAGAATTGTTGATAGATACCTTCATGGCAGCTGCAGCAGTTTCCCGCCGTCAAGTGAGCTTGCTCATCTCGTATTCATGGACTACGGAGTGTTGGGTGCGGGAGTGGCATTCCACGCACTTTCCAGTAGCACACCGCGCTCAATACGACTACCTTCCCTCTCTCCTGTTCAGCATCTCGCACCGCCCACGACGCTTTTCTACGTCTGTCTGGTTTCTACTGAAAAGCTCAGTACAACTGCTGTTTTTGATTGATTCGTAGTCAGTCGGCACAAACCGCCCGGACATCTCCATCATCCGTCAGAAACTATGCGGGCGCTGGTCAGCTGGCAATGGATTGTTGGGTTTGTAAACCAACGATCTCAGCTTACCCACCTTCCTCGATCTCTACGGAACGCGGATGCAAATGGCGTTCACGCCTCTGAAGTTCAGGCAGAAACTGGGCAGAGGCGCTGAAAAGCCGCGTGAACACTGAACAAGACGTGGGGCGGCGGATTAGAGGTCCGGCGCGTTCCTGGGTGCTCGACTTCGTGGCTTAACTCCACGTTCGTCCTCGTTACGACCTGCCTACTGAGACTTTGGGTAGATTAATGTGAAGCAGGCCGCTGTTTCCAGGCAAGCCGTACTCTTCTCACAGTGTCTGAAAACGGCTCATAATCTGGACCGCTCTCAAGGATGTCCGCAATGAGTGCGAAGTTTTGATGTGTGACGACTCGTGGTACGGTGGCACCCAAAACATGGTGCAAAGCAGTCTTATCTGGGTGGTCAAAGCCTTCCCGGACACATCTCCCAAGCGTGAGAAACGAGTTTGGGATTGCAGAGGCGAGAATGGCAGCGATCCCACCCTGGGCCTCCTTCATCCGCCGGTAGACTTGTGGAATGAGGCCGAAGAAATACGCCAAATCCGGCACCAATCTTATTGACCACTCTCTACCAACATCACACTTCTTTGAAGGCTTACTCGTGAGAGCTTTTTCGATCCCAGTGAGGGGAATGCCTCCCATCCAAAGAGGCAATACCTTGCGTATTTTATCGAGGATTTCTTGAGTTTTGTCGGCGTCGTTTTGAAATCCTTCCGCTGATTTGCCAAACACACTGATGATGTTCTCTTCACGTACCACCTCTCCGAAGGCATCAGGATGCTCGACCAGCCAGTCAAGGCCCCAATCGATCCATGATGGCGTAGTTCGAGAATGAACGTCGTCGGTCAGGTCTAAGGAGGCTGCAATCGCACGGATGTGCTCCGCATTTAGGATGCCAGCCGTTGCAGCGAGTTCATCCTCCCACGTGACACTGTCAGTGAATGATGTGATGCGACGGCGAGCAGCCATGGCTGCATCGACTCGGGCAGTGATCCAATCGACGTTCCCAGACTGGCGGCGCCGAAAACTGATAAACGATCTAGTGAGCAACTCTCGTGCCGCTTCTTCGCCCTCGCCAATCTTAATTGGAAGTCGGCGAAGTAGATAGGTAGCATCGGAATCGAGGGCAGTAGTCGACTGGTGAATCCTGTCGAGAATAGATGTGAAGAAGAACAACGAGCATGTGCTGCTTGTCAAAAACAAAATCCGGTGGTCATCGCCACTTTCAGGGCCGACCAATAGCCCGCGGAGGTAGGGAGCCGCCGCTGGTAAATCGAATCGACTGAGGCGTATAGTAAAGCCGCACTGGCCGATGCTTGTAACATCGACCAGGGCGTAACCGAACGTCGCCTTACGCGAGGCAACGATGGCTGCCATCCAACATACCGCCCCTGGTATTCAATCTCAACCCTCGGCAATAGCAACTCCCTCCACCAACAGTCCTGATTCATTCTCGTCGGCTTCATCCCGGTCCTTGGACCGAAAACCACAAAGGAGTGTCTAACCATGGAACATAAAGCAGCAGGACAACAACAGCCCCGCCGGAAGGGGAGCGTCTTCCAAAACGGCTCCGCAACCTGGTGGATCAAATTCAGCGAGCGAGGCATCCCGCGTCGCGAGAATAGCCACTCTTCTGATCGGCGCGTTGCAGAGAAATTGCTGCAGCGGCGTCTGGCAGAAGTTACAACCGTAACCTACATCCCACGCGAGAACATCCGCGTCGATGAGCTGGTTAGCGATCTACTAGAGGAGCACAAGGTCAACGGGCGCAAGAGTACCTCTGACGTCGAGGCGCGCTGGCGGTTGCACCTGCTGCCTTTCTTCACCCGTAGACGCGCAACAGATGTCACGACCGACCTCGTTCGTCACCACATCAGTCTGCGATTGCAGGAAGGCGCGGAGAACGCAACCATCAACCGGGAACTATCACTACTCAAGCGCGCGTTCAATCTAGCGCGCGAGTGCACGCCACCTAAGGTCCGAATCGTGCCTTACATCCCGATGCTCAAGGAATCGAACGTTCGCAAAGGCTTCCTCGAATGGGAGCAGCGCGACCGCCTAGCGAGTGAGTGCACGCAAGTTGGCCTCTGGATGCGCGCTCTGTTCGAGGTGGGATTTACTTACGGCTGGCGCTATGCCGAGCTCGCAGCCTTACACGTGCGACAGGTGAATCTCCTCACCGGCTCAATCCGATTGGATCCCGGTACTACCAAGAATGACGACGGTAGAGAGGTGGTGATGACCAACCCGGTTCGCGAACTGCTAATGCAATGCGTTCACGACAAGGGTCCCGATGATTACGTATTCACTCGCGACGACGGCCGACCCGTCCGCGACTTCCGAGGCACCTGGTCGAAGGTCTGCTGCGCGGCTGGTCTTGGAGAACTGGTCTGTCCGGAGTGCGAGCAGGCAATTACCGCCGAGGGTCACTGCAACGCGTGCTCTCGCAAATGGAAACGAAGCGACCTGAAGTATGTCGGATTGATCTTCCACGATCTAAGGAGGACGGCCGTGCGCAACATGGTGCGGGCTGGCGTGCCTGAGCGCGTCGCCATGACTGTCAGCGGGCACAAGACTCGCAGCGTGTTCGATCGCTACCATATAGTCTCTCGCTCCGACATCGCGGAAGCGGCGCGGAAAGTTGAGGCGAACCAAGAGAGCGACGCGGCAGCTCAGAAAAACTCCGATGCGTCGACTTTGGGGCAGAACTCGGGCAGAGTTGCACCAAAAACGGGAAATGCTCGATCAACGGCTTCTCCCGCTTGCCTTCCTAACTAGCTTTCCTTCGTGTGGGTTGGACTGGTGCCGGGAGGGGGAGTTGAACCCCCAAGGGCCGAAGCCCGGCGGATTTTGAGTCCGCTGCGTCTGCCAGTTCCGCCATCCCGGCTTGAGTGATGATCGGCGGAAATCAAGCTTAATTGATGATTTGGGGCTTGGCAACCTTCGCCCGTGGGTCCGCAGGTTGTGGTTATTGCCTAATGCGCCATCCCGAGATAATTTCCGTATCCTACAATTACCGTCGAACCCACGAGTAAGGCCAAAGCCAGTGCCAACATCCGTCCGGCTTTGACTCCGGCGCCTTTCCACTCTTTCAGTCCGATGCCCCACAGACTGCTGAAGATGATGATGCTCGCCATGTGCAGGGTCCAACTGGAAAATTTGTAGCGGCCCATCTGGGTCTCACCCATGGTGTAGAAGAAAAACTGGAAGTACCACGTTGTTCCGGCCAATGCGCACAGCAGATAATTTGCAAGCATCGGAACACGCGCTCCACCTTCTTTTCTCTCTGACGGAATTCTTGATACCGGAGCTTCCGCGATGGCGGTCGACGATTTTGCATGATCTGCTCTGACCGGCGTCACGTGTTCGACTACTTCACGGCTGGGCGCATCGAGCGCGGTTTCGATGATGGTTTCGTCGGATGCCTCGTCATCACCCTGGCGGGACACCGAAGTGAAGTATTGGTAGCCAGTTCTGTTGCGAACGTTCAATATCAGGCACCAAATAAAATTCGTTGTGAAACCGCCAATCAGGACTATTACAAGCACAGGCAAGCCCTGCCACAAGTCGGGCGTGCCGTGCTTGATGGTAAGCGTCTTAATGGGATCGCCCGCAGCGAGACCGTAGGCGAAGCATGCGCTCATCACGCCGGAAAGAAATGCCACTCCGACGCCCTTCTTCAAATCGAACTCCTTGATGGTCGCTTTTTGCTGCTCGGGAGACATGTTGCGCTCTTTGAAAATACCCGCGACCCCCGCGGAAGCGATACCCAAAAGGCAAACCAGAATACCTAAAAGAATGATTCTGCCCGAACTTGTCCCCACCACCTGGGTCATGAATTCACCCCGAAAGATTGGCGGGATCAGGGTGCCGAAAGCGGCGCACAACCCGAGCACCACGGCCATTCCCAGCGACAATCCCAGGTATCGCATAGTCAGGCCGAAGGTGAGGCCGCCAACGCCCCATAGAAGTCCGAAGAAAAACGTCCAGAAAAGAACCGTTCCGGGGGTTTCACGCAAGACAGTTATCAGATCGTTCGTCATCAGCAAACCGAAAAAGCACGGGGCAATGATCCAACTAAACACGCCGCCGGCCAGCCAAAACGTTTCCCAGGCCCAACCTTTCACCCCTCGGTACGGAACATAAAAACTGCCCGAGGCCAGACCTCCGAGCCAGTGGTAGAGCACGCCAATTATCGGATTCGGATTCATCTAGCCCTCATGACCGGATTTCCTGTGCGATGAACTCAGCGGTTTCTCGAGCGGGAGATCCGCTTGCATATAAGGGGCTGAACTGTAGTGCGCCGTCTAGACTATTGTCAATAGTAAGTTTATTCCCCTATTGAATAATTAAAGAACGGAAACATTCGTTGTCGATGCTGGGGACGAGCGCGACACTCCTCCCAATTCCGCCTACAAAATTCTTTCGTGCGAATAACCGGCCGCACCAAGCGCGGTGAGTAACTCGGCAATTTGCTCGGGGCCTCTGGTTTCCATTGTTATGTCGATGGCAGTCTCTCCCAGGTTGACTCCGTAGTAGGTGCGATCGTATGAAGTTTCGACGATATTTGCCCGGTGGTCGGCCAGAATTCCGGTGAGCCGGTGTAACGCGCCAGGATAATCGGGAAGATGGACTCGCAAGCGGACCAGACGTCCGTCCTTCACCAAGCCACGTTCGATGATACGAGAGAGCAATGTTACGTCGATATTTCCGCCGCAAACCAGCACCGCGACCTTTTTTCCCGACAGCTCAATCTTGTGATTGACCATGGCCGCAATGGCAGCAGCCCCTGCGCCTTCGGCCATAGTTTTTTCGCGCTCCAGCAGAAGGAGAATTGCGTTTGCGATTTCTTCCTCGTCTACAGTAACGATCTGGTCCACATATTTCTTTACCAGCGGCAAAGTGCGATCGCCGGCGCGGCGCACCGCTATGCCGTCCGCGATCGTCGCAGCCGCAGGAATCGTTACCGGCTTGCCTTCGGTCACCGCCGCCTTCATCGAGGGGAGACGCGAGGTCTGCACGCCCACGATCTGAACCTTGGGGTTTGTTTCCTTGATCGCGCAGGCAATCCCACCGATCAGCCCTCCACCACCGATGGGAACGACCACCGCTTCAATTTCAGGATGCTGCTGAAGCATTTCGAGACCGATAGTTCCTTGTCCTGCGATCACCGCGTCGTCATCGAAGGGATGGACAAAAGTCAGCTGTTGCTGATGGCCGCGGTGAATGGCCTCTTCACAAGCTTCGTCGTAATTTGCGCCGTGCAACACGACGTCGGCACCGTAGGCTTTGGTCGCTGACACTTTTATCAAAGGAGTAGTCAGCGGCATGCAGATTTGCGCCCGGATGCCGAGCTTGCCGGCGTGATATGCGAGACCCTGCGCGTGATTCCCTGCAGAAGCCGCAATCACGCCCTGATCGCGCTCCTGCTTCGTCAACGTCAACAGTTTATTCAGTGCGCCCCGCTCTTTAAAGGCGCCCGTTCTTTGCAGGTTGTCGAGTTTGAGATAAATGGAATTGCCAGTCAACTGTGAAAAGGTGGCGGAAATTGTGCACGGCGAAAGATAGATGGATTGGCGAATGCGATCGAGTGCAGCTTTGACGTCAGCAAGATTGATCATCGATTTGGTAGCTGCATTCTACTAGGAGAGCTGACGAACGTGCGTGCGGATGGCGGAGGAGATCAACTTTGCGCCCTCTGTGATCTTTGGGGAGGAAGAGGCTTGATCCAGGCTTGTAAGAACGAAAAAGGGCTGGTTTAGCTCACCCTTTCACAGGCGCTCCAGTTTCCACCGGCAATCGAGCTTCTTGCCACGCAGCAAACCCGCCGGAAACGTTGACCACATTGTTGTACCCCGCTCGTTCGAGAAGACTGCAGGCGATCATGCTGCGGTATCCGCTCTGACAATGCACCGCCAGGCGAAGATTGGGATCAACTTCCGGGGGAGATACTCGAAAGCGGTCAAGAGGCCACCAGGTGGCTCCGGCAACATGGCCCGCCATCCATTCCGGTTCACGGCGGACGTCCAGTAGCTGAATTTTGGCTTTCGATAACTGCTGTTGTAGGTCTTGGGGTGTGACCTCCTGGAGTTGAGCGACACTAAACCCGGCATGCTTCCATGCTGACACGCCACCCTGCAAAAAGCCTCGTTCAGTCTCAATACCAACGCGAGCCAGGCGCAGTCGCGCCTCGGCGAGTTGTTCTTGCGAATCTGCAATCAGTACCGGACGTGAGGACAGGCCAAGAATTGTTCCAGCCCACGTCGCAAATTGCCCGGACAACGCGATGTTGATCGATCCGGGCACGTGGCCCGCGGCAAACTGATCTCCCGGCCGTATATCCAGTGCCATGACACCGTCGTCCAATAACGCCTTCAGCTCGGCCGGGGCAATGGGTTTCAGCTCCTTCATCTCCGAGAGCGCGGGCGCACCGCCTCGATTGATCTCGGCATCCTGCAGAAAATAATCCGGACGCGCAGGCAGATTACTGGTCAACTGCTTTACGAATTCGTCTCGACTCTTGATTTGGAGCGCGTAATTAGTTAGGCGCTCGGTGCCGATCGTGGAAGAACGTTCGGCGCGCATGTTGCGCCCGCAGAGCGAACCGGCACCGTGAGCCGGATACACCAGAACGGCGTCGGGCAACGGCGAAAGTTTGGTGTGCAGACTGTCATACAACAGGCCTGCCAGTTGTTGCGGCGTGTGGGTCTCGGACAGATCGGGACGGCCGACATCTCCAATGAAGAGCGTATCGCCCGTCAGCACCGCCCACGGCTTCGCGGTTTTCTCGTCATCAGTCACGACAAGACAGATACTTTCGGGAGTGTGTCCCGGAGTCTCGAGAACGCCGATGCGAGCTTTGCCGAACCGCAATTCGAAACCATCGCGCACTGGCACATGGGGAAATGTGACGCCTGCGCTGGCACCAAAATAAATTTGCGCGCCGGTGCGGGCTGCGAGTTCTTTGTGTCCTGAAACAAAGTCCGCGTGCAGGTGAGTTTCAAAAATATGGCGAATGGTCAAACCGTGATCCTCGGCGGCCTTAAGGTAAAGATCAACGTCGCGCTGCGGATCGACCACGACCGCTTCCGTTTCCGATCCCAGCATGTAAGAGGCATGGGCCAGGCAACCCAAATAAAACTGCTCAAAATACATATGCTATTACCTCGGCTCCACCCTGCCGCGCGCTTTTGCGCTGGACTGACAGCAGGGTCAGCCTCCGTCTACAATACGACACGGACATGATTTTATAGAAATCAGGAGAGTCAAATGCAACGCAAAGCCAGTGCAGTTTGGAAGGGTGGGTTGAAAGACGGCAAAGGCGCGGTTTCCGCTTCCAGCGGCGTACTGAATAACACCCCCTACTCATTCGTGACAAGGTTTGAAAATACGCCTGGAACCAATCCAGAGGAACTCATCGCTGCGGCTCACGCCGCCTGTTTTTCCATGGCTCTTTCCGGACAACTGGGTGCGGCGAATCTCACCGCGTCGAGCATCGAAACTTCCGCTACGGTTACGCTGGAAAAACTCGACTCGGGTTGGGCGATCACGACTGTGCACCTCGACGTGGCAGGTCGAGTGCCGGGCGCAGACAATGTCGCATTCCAGAAGGCTGCGGAAAATGCCAAGAGTGGATGCCCGATATCAAAGCTGCTTAAAGCAAACATCACGATGAGCGCGAAGCTCGAAGGATAGGAAATCGGTCGTTAGTCTTCAGCCGTCGGCCCTTCCGTTGTGGATGCACGCCGGCCGCCGGCGGCTGACGACTCGTTCTTCAGTATTTGCCTGATTTCGAGGTTGACGCGAGCGGCATCGCGAGCGGCAGCATCGATCATTCGTGCCCATTTCTTTCGATTTCCCTCTGGTTCCGCTTCTCCCAATAAATAAGACGCCTGCAGAATTGTCTCAAGCGCATTGCTCAGATCGTGAGCCAGAGCTCGAAGATTCGCAATTACGTCAGCCGGCAGTTTGCTTGAATTTTTCATCGCATCCCAAGTTTGACAGGCTGTGCACCCCCTGTAGAATATTACTCGTAGTGTCCTTCCTGGAAGGCGGCCCCGAAAAGATCGCCGCATCCCAGTCTTTCTTTTGCCATCGTGGCGGAATTGGCAGACGCGCATGGTTCAGGTCCATGTACCCGCAAGGGTGTGGGGGTTCGAGTCCCTTCGATGGCACCACGCTTTTTCAACTTCTATTTCGCAGAATCCAAAGAGCGCTCGGGCAACACTCGCAGTGCCGCCGGATTGATCGACGAGGGATTATCCCGCAGCTTGACGTAAAGCAGGGAGTTTTCTGGCCTGGGCACGCTCAGTTTAGAGTCGACAAACCCTTCCGGGACGGGCACCGAATGCTTGAATTCAGGATCCGATGCGACGGAACTGATCAGAAATAGATTGGTTCCGCTCAGGACGCATTGTTTGTCGAGGCTCGTGGGACAATGCACGTCCTGTAACGCCGGAAATCGCACCAAAGTTGCGAGCGGCTGCCAATCCCCGTTCGCGTTGCCGTCGACCACGCGAAAACGAAGCGGACCAAAGGCCGACGGTCCAAAACTCTTGAGAGGATCAAGCGTGGCCACCACCGTGTGTGCATCCTGAGCCAACAGGCTTCCATCGTTCAAACTTAGAGAAACATCGTACGAACCGTCCGCCGTGCCGACTTCAATTTTTTGAGTGCGTGAAAAAGTGTCGGGAATTTCGGATTTCAGGAAGAATACGAGCTTCCCGTCCTGTGGCAGCTCGTCTTGATTCCCAAGTTGAATCTCGGATACCGATGGACCTGGCTGGACACTCTTGTTGAGCAGAGTAACTTTCGGACGAGGTTCTGCGATAGTCGCCTCAAGATTTAACGTGCGCCCGTCTTTAAGGCTGGCTCGCGCCGTGACTTTGTCGCCGGCATGGAGCGAAGAAACACTATTAACGTCGGTAGTCAGGCGCAGCTCGTCCTTTGTATCAACGCGAGTAAGTTCTGCCGGGGCAAAGTGAACACTGCCTAATTCCACAGCCGCTACCTGATCCAATCGAGTTCCCGCCAATGTTCCCTGAAAATCACCCGCGTTGATCCTCAATGTATCCAGGTGAGCGGCTTCCGCGTAGCTGTGCAGTTCAACCTCATCGGATCGGTCGGATCCATATTGCTTGACCGCCATCGCTATCTTCCCCGGCCCTTGCTCTTTCAGTGGAACTTTGAGTTCCAGGTCGTTCGCGCCGGTTGAAGTCCAAGTGGCCTTAATGGGTTTGCCCTGCTCAGTCTTCAGACTGACATTATCGACGCAGGCGGCGACATCGGACTTGAAATGGATTGTGTTTTCCCGGCCAACGATCAGTGCACTTTCGTCGGTGGACGCAATCGTCCAACTGGCTGGGTGAGCGTTCTGCAGATGGAAAGCCGGGCCTTCAAACGAGTCAAAGCCCCAATTGCCACGAATCGTACCCTTGATGTCGTTGCCCAGTTTTTCGGCCGCTACGGAATGAGTATCGATGGCAAAGCCGCCACGAGCAGCATCCGGTGTCGCTGGCAGATCAACGGCATGTCCGGATTTGTCGGGAACATGCAGTACCAGGTTATGCGCATAATCCGTTGAAAACACCACCGGGGCACCTTCTGCCGCCAGTAGCAGCGAAGGCTTTTCCGCACACAGTACCTGATTTCCGTCTACTGCTCGCAAGGGCGGGAGTTGCGCAGATTCCACTGCCGGAAGGCTCATCACCATGACAGACATAGGCTTGCGGAACGATGGCGGATTGTTGAGCTTGAGATTAAGTTCATCCAGGTGAGGCAGCGCTAAAGCTGGAATGTAGCGATATTCCGGAGTATGAAAGCTTTCCATCATTTTCGCAAGATCAACCACCACTCCCACGTAAGGGCTATAGGCTCCCCCGCCCGCCAACCGGGTGGTACTGAGCTGTCCAACCAGATCAGGCCCGCTGCCAGAGGTGAGAGCCGCCACCATGGATTGGCTGTGCCCGTCGTCGAGCACCAACTGATCGGTATTTTGGGTTAAGCAAGATTCCTGTTGCTGACGTGGTTTGTTGAAACACTCGTTATCCAGCTTGATATTGAGACTGCGAGCCAGAAGAACTGACCGCTCATGCAGGGCATTGGCGTCAACGGCAGACATATCCTTGACCGCGCCCAAATACTTGTCGAGGCGCGACCTATCAAGGCTGGCCTGGTTCAAATCTTGCGACGCACGGACAAACGCGCCCGGCTTGCCTTGCACCGCCGTCCGCAAGGTTCCGAAATCGCCTCCGGTTTGAGGAGCGAGGAAAATCAGAGCCTGCTGCGCCCCCTGAGGAACGGTAATCACAATTCCTTCCTCGCGGATATGTTTGTTCCAGGTTTCGACTTTCGTGAACCACGACTCCGGCGGAGGATTGGTCGAACCCCGCAGAAAGACGGGGATCATGAGGAAACGCACGGATTCGCCTTCCGGCATGTCGGGATGGATCCAAAGACGATCGCCGGCTTGCAGATTGGGAACCTTGGAAATGGGGAGCGTTTTGCCCGCCCGAGTTACCCGGACTTCAATTTTCGGTCCTGCCAGGTCGAATGCCGCCGTATCACCCCAAAGCAAACTTCCGAATCCCAGAACCAGGCCAAATCTTAGGAAACTATTACGCCAAAACATATGCTCACATTGTAAGAGGTTCCGGGCTGTGAAGGGGAAGCCAGAAGTGCAAGAAAAACGTAATAAGGGTTGCAGATAAAGCACCCGGGGACAGTGATTCAACGTTTCGAATCTGTCAAAATTTGCCGAGTCTAGACGTCGAGCGTGCTAACCTGATGGACCGATTGGTAAACGTATTCTCGAACAGGAACGACCATGAACCGCAAAACAGTTATTTTGCATCTCTGCTTGCTGATAATCTTTTTTTCCGCCGCATTAGGCAAAGAAGCTTCGCCAGTGAAAGGAAAGCTCCAGATTCGTGAAGAGGCATTTGGAAAAACCGGAGACGGGAGGCCGGTCGATCTGTTCACCTTGACCAATTCCAACGGCATGGAAGTACGCGCCATGACTTATGGCGGAATCATCGTATCCATTCGCGTTCCGGACAAGAACGGCAAAATCGCGGATGTCGTTCTTGGACACGAAAAGCTTGAGGGCTATCTACCCAATCCTCCCTACTTGGGAGCTATCGTTGGACGCTACGCTAACCGGATTGCCAACGGCGCTTTCACCCTAGATGGAGCGAAGTACACTTTGCCCAAGAATGATGGGCCTAACACACTGCACGGTGGACTGAGTGGATTCAACCAGAAGGTTTGGGAAGGTAAAGAATTCAAAAACGCAAAAGGAGTTGGAGTTGCGTTCACTTATCTGAGTAAAGACGGCGAGGAAGGTTTTCCTGGCAACCTGAAAGCGAAGGTCAGCTATACCCTTACCAACGAAAATCAACTGATTTTGGACTATGAAGCTACTTCCGATAAAGCTACGCCGATCAATCTTTCCCAACACAGCTATTTCAACTTGGCTGGCGAAGGTAATGACGACATTCTGAACCACGAGATCAGGCTGAACGCCGATCGCTTCACGCCGGTGGACAAGACTTTGATCCCAACCGGCGAGCTTCGCGCGGTCCAGGGGACCCCTTTGGATTTCAACAAACCCACGGCTATCGGCGCCCGCATTGACGACCCGTACGAGCAATTACTACTGGGACACGGATACGATCACAATTTTGTCCTCAACCGCGCAAACGAAGACGGCGGGCTAACGCTGGCCGCCCGAGTGCACGAACCCACCAGTGGGCGAGTACTTGAGGTTTCCACCACCGAACCGGCGGTTCAGTTCTATTCGGGTAACTTTCTGGATGGAACCATCGTGGGCAAGAATGGGCACGTTTACAAAAAGCGTTATGGCTTCTGCCTGGAAACGCAGCACTATCCGGATTCTCCAAACCATCCCGACTTCCCGTCGACTATTCTGAAGCCCGGAAAGACATTCCATTCGGAAACGATTTTCAAGTTCTCGACTGAATAGATCCTAGGGGGCAGTTTGCCGCGGACGGCGTCCATTGCAGTTGATTCTCGTTCAAGAGGCTCTGATCCCCAGCGTAAATGGCCTCCAGTCTTTCTGCCCCGAATGAACTGAAGGCACCTGTAAGGAAACCCGGCGTGCGAACTCGCATCCGAATCATTCCCGTATAATATTTAGATCCGTGGCTAATCGCCTTGATCAGATCGTTGCCGCCACGCGCCGGCGCGTCGTTGCCGCCAATGGCCAGGCGGACATGCAGCAACTCGAGCGGCGAGCGGAAGCCCATGCCCCGCGCGGGTTTCGGCAAGCGTTGGCGAGGAAGAGTGCTAAGGGGATCGCTGTCGTCGCGGAACTGAAGAAGGCTTCTCCATCGCGCGGGTTGATACGTGGTGATTTTTCTCCCGACCGACTATCTAAGGAATTGGAATCTGCTGGGGCGGACGCGTTATCCGTCCTGACTGACGAAGAGTTTTTTCAAGGATCGCTGGGAAATCTGCAGAGTGCGTCTGCCAGCACAAGTTTGCCTTGTTTGCGCAAGGACTTCATCGTGGACGAGTTCCAGCTTCTCGAAGCCCGTGCCTTTTGTGCGGACGCTATTCTGCTGATTGTGGCCGTGTTGTCCCAGTCGGATCTGGTGGCCCTGAGTACGAAAAGCCGCGCCCTTGGGCTCGACGTTCTGTGCGAAGCCCACGACGAAGACGAACTGCACCGTGCGGTCGACGCAGGCTGCGATTTGATCGGTGTGAACAATCGAAATCTACAAACCTTTGTGGTTGATCCTCGGACCAGCTTCCGCTTGGCCAAATTGATTCCGAAGAATGTGATTGCAGTCGCCGAGAGCGGTATCGCAAACGGCGCGGACATGGCTCATTTGCGCGCAGCCGGATACCATGCGTTTCTGATCGGCGAGTCTTTGATGAGAGCGGACTCGCCCGGCGAGGCGTTGCGATCACTCTTGAGAAGCGCCGAAATCGAACCATCCCCGCTCAGCATAAAAAGCTAGCATTTCAGGTGAGAGCGATCCGCGGGGAGCTGGGAATTGTGTTTAATGACCTGGATCAAGATTTGTGGAATTACGAACGTGGAAGACGCGCAGACCGCCGTCGATGCGGGTGCCGACGCCTTGGGTTTCGTATTTCACGAGAAGAGCCCGCGGAAAATTGACCCTGAGAAAGCGCGGGACATAACCGCCGCACTGCCGGATGGTATAGAAAAAGTTGGTGTTTTCGCATTTGGGAATTTTGAAAAGGCTCAAGAGATAGCCAAACGATCCGGTTTGACGCGCTTGCAACTACACACGGCATCGGGTCTCTCCGTTTTGCCTGAATCGGACAAGGCCGTCGGTATGGTGGGGCGAACCAACTTCTATTTCGCGGTGTCGGCAGCTTGGGTTCTCGCCGAGAATTCGGTTTCGGCCAATCTGGTGTTTATCCTGGAGAAAAAGCTAGGGCCTCCATTTGAAAGAATTTTGATCGACTCAGGCACGCCAGAACAGCCGGGCGGAACTGGCAAAACGTTCGATTGGAACAGAGCGGCGCCGTTTTTCGAGAAAATAGCCGCCAATTCCAATATGGTAGTCGCAGGCGGACTCAATCCCGGAAACGTTGGCGAGGCAATCCGTATACTTAAGCCTTGGGGCGTGGATGTCTCTTCCGGCGTCGAATTTGCACCGGGAAAAAAAGATCCGCATAAAGTCCGGGCATTCGTAGATGCGGTTCGGCGGACAGGAAAGAATAACTAGTAATGGCAACCGCGAAAATCCAACCTCTATCCGCGCAGAAAAGCCTACCGTCTGCTGGCCGCTTTGGGGTTTACGGGGGTCGGTATGTTCCTGAAACGCTGATGGCAGCTCTTCAGGAATTAGAGGCACATTACGAGAAAGCCAAGCGCGATCAGAGTTTCCAGCGGCGACTGGATGAACTTTTGCGCACCTATGCCGGCCGCCCCACTCCTTTATTTTTCGCTCAGCGGCTCACGAAAAAGCTCGGTGGTGCGAAAATCTATCTCAAACGCGAGGATTTGCTCCACACCGGCGCTCACAAAATCAACAACTGTCTGGGACAAGGATTGCTGGTCGCGCGAATGGGCAAGCATCGCGTCATCGCGGAGACCGGCGCTGGGCAGCATGGGGTTGCGACAGCGACGGTATGCGCGCTGCTGGGCTTCGAATGCGTTGTCTACATGGGAACCGAAGACATGCGACGCCAGGAGTTGAATGTCTTCCGCATGCGTCTGCTCGGAGCGGAAGTGCGCGGGGTGAATTCCGGCTCATGCACCCTGAAAGATGCCATCAACGAGGCGATGCGTGATTGGGTCACCAACGTACGCTCCACCCATTATCTTCTGGGCAGCGTGCTCGGCGCACACCCATACCCAACAATGGTTCGCGATTTTCACAAAGTCATCGGACGCGAGGCGCGCGCACAAATTCGCAAGCTTGAGGGCAAACCTCCGACCGCGATCATCGCCTGTGTCGGGGGCGGATCGAATGCCATCGGCATTTTCCACGAATTTATTAAGGACAAGAAAGTACAACTGATCGGAGTGGAGGCGGGCGGCCGGGGATTGAGTCTGGGTGAGCACGCCGCCCGGTTCAGCGGTGGATCACCCGGCGTGCTACAAGGCACCTATTCCTATGTGCTGCAGGATCAGGCCGGACAGATTTCACTCACGCATTCAATTTCAGCTGGCCTCGATTATCCGTCGATTGGACCTGAGCACGCGTGGTTAAAGGATACGGGGCGCGCTCAGTACGTCTCTGCTTCGGACAAGGAGGCGCTCGACGCTTGTACGTTGCTGGCGCGCACGGAAGGTATCATCCCGGCGCTAGAGTCGGCTCACGCGGTGGCTGAAGTGATGAAACGCGCTCCCAAGATGAAAAAGTCGGACGTTGTGATCGTCAACATCTCTGGTCGCGGTGATAAGGATACTGGAATCTTGCGGGAAAACCTGGACCTGGATTGAGCTAGAAAACAAACAATCAATTGACTCGAATCGCAGGTGCATCTCGTTGTTCTCACGCGCTGATGTCTCTAAATTTTCAATTCCGGCCGGCTCTAGTCGCCTATATAACCTGCGGCGATCCCGATCTCGCCGCCTCCCGCGACATCGCGCTCGCTGCCATTGACGCGGGCGCTGACGTAATCGAACTCGGTGTTCCATTCAGCGATCCGGTGGCGGACGGACCTGTCATCCAGCGTGCCAGCGAAAGAGCGCTACGCCACGGGACTTCCCTGCCCCAAGTATTGGAACTGGCAAGAGAAGTCCGCAAAAAGTCGAAGGCTGGGCTGATTATTTTTACCTATCTCAACCCCGTCATGCGGATGGGAATGGCGCGTTTCAGCGCCACGGCGGCAGACGCCGGAGTGGACGGTGCGCTGCTCACCGATCTCCCGGTGGAGGAATCCCGCGATTATTTGTCCGAAATGGAGAAAGAGGGACTGGCTACCGTTTTCCTGGCGGCTCCGACCAGCACCGACCAGCGGCTGAAAAGAATAGCGCAGGCATCGAGCGGATTTGTCTACGCCGTTTCGCGCACCGGGGTGACCGGCACTCGCCAACAATTCCCCGAAGATGCGCCTGCGCTGGTGCGGCGTTTGCGCAAGTATACTAAGCTGCCAGTAGCCGTCGGCTTCGGCATTTCCACGGCGGAACAGTTTAGCGGCGTGGGAAAGTTTGCGGACGCGGCGGTTGTGGGAAGTGCGATTGTACAGACCATCGAGCGCAATCCGGGCAAAGAAGCCGAGACTGTGGCACAATTTATAAAGCAGCTTTTGGTCGTCAGTCGTCCGTCGTTGGCTCTCCAAGGTTAATTGGCCAGAGAACGACGCAATCTTTTTACATTTAAGAAAGCTGGCTCCGGCAGGTTGAAGCTGGATCATCGATAACTGCCTCATGGATATTTCCGACTGGCGCAAGAAGATTGACGAACTCGATCGCAAACTGGTCGACCTGTTGAGCCAGCGCGCTCATGCAGCCCATGAGATCGGTAAACTGAAGCTTGGCGCGGGCATGCCGATCTATGAGCCTGACCGGGAGCGTAACGTTTTCAATAATGTTCGCGGCGTCAATGCGGGCCCTTTGCCTGACCGAGATCTATTGCGTATTTACGAGCGCATCATGGATGTTATGCGTCAAATCCAACAAGAAGAAATTGCACCGTCCGCGCCGACCGAAGGCGGCAGTGATACCGAGCTGGATAACGACGTGAATGATTAACAGGCTGTCAGCCATCCGCTTTCAGGCGTCTTTTTTCGACTCGCTGATAGCCGACGGCTCAAAGCTGAAGGCTTCCTATGATTGTAGCCATGCAGGACACAGCGACGGATGAGCAGATCCAGCAGGTGGTTGAACACCTGATCCGGATGGGCTTCTCCGTTCACCGCACTACCGGCGAACGGCAAACCGTATTAGCCGCGGTCGGCGCGCGAGTCGATTTCGATACCCGCAATCTTGAAGTGCTGTCCGGCGTCGAACACGTCCACCGGATCAGCGCTCCTTACAAACTTGCCGGCCGCAGCTTTCGTCCTCAGGGGACGATCATCGACCTTCCGAAAGGAGTGCAAATCGGCGGAGATCAGGTAGTCGTGATGGCCGGGCCCTGTTCGGTGGAATCGCGCGCACAATTGTTTAACGTGGCCGAGCAAGTAGCGAAGGCCGGTGCCCGCGTTCTGCGAGGCGGCGCCTTCAAACCGCGAAGCTCACCCTATTCGTTCCAGGGAATGGGGGAGGAAGGCCTCAAGCTATTGCGCGATGCCGGTGAACATTTCAATCTGCTGGTGATCAGCGAGGTCATGGAGATTTCGCAGATCGCGCTGATGCTGCCTTACATTGACATTTTCCAGGTGGGCGCGCGCAACATGCAAAACTTCAATCTGTTGCGGGAACTGGGCAAAGTCAAAAAACCGGTATTGCTCAAGCGCGGCATAGCCGCAACTCTTGAAGAGCTGCTGCTGTCTGCGGAATACATCATGGCTGGCGGAAATTACGAGGTAATTCTTTGTGAGCGCGGCATCCGCACTTTCGAAACCTACACACGCAATACGCTGGATGTTTCAGCAATACCAATCATCAAGAAGCTGTCCCACCTGCCCATGACTTCCGACCCATCGCACGGTACAGGACTACGAGACAAAGTGCCGCCGATGGCGCGGGCATCGTTGGCGGCGGGAGCTGATGCGTTGCTCATCGAGGTCCACCACGATCCGGATAACGCTTTCTCGGATGGCGCGCAATCGCTCTTCCCCGATCAGTTCGCGAAATTGATGGATGAGTTACGCATGATCGCGCCCGCGGTAGGACGGAAAATAGCGTAATTTCCTTTTTGCCAAGTCATAAACGGCATGAGGGCGCTGCTTCGTCATATTTCCGGCGTTCTGTCGCATCCGATGACCACAAAATTAGATAACTGCCTTCGTCCGTTTGTGTCTCCGAGTTAAAGCGAATGCCGATACGCCAAATTACCATCATCGGAACCGGTCTCATCGGGGGCTCTATCGGCTTGGCTTTGAAGAAAAATGGCTTCCAGGGGCGGATCGTAGGCTGTGACCGCGCGATCGTAGTGAAGAAGGCTCGTGAAAAGGGCGCAGTTGACCATGCCAAAACGGATCCGCTCGATGCGGTGAAAGGAAGCCAGATCGTGTTATTGGCTGCGCCCGTTGGCGCGATCATTGAACTTATAAAGCGTGTCGGCGCTGCCCTGCCCGCCAAAACCCTCCTTACCGACGTGGGCAGTACAAAATCGGAGATCCTGGCCTGTGCATCCTCCACCTTCGGCAATGGCACAAGGCAGCGATTTCTTGCGGGACATCCCATGGCTGGGAAAGAACAGGCGGGCGTGGAGGGTGCGGACGCCGATCTCTTCAAGGGAGCCGTATGGTTCATAACTCCGTCCGCCAAACAGAATATTTTTGAAGGATTGAGTGGAGAGTTTCTTGGCTGGGTGGAAAAGATGGGAGCCAATGTTGCCAGCCTGGACGCCGAAGCGCACGATCAACTCTGCAGTTGGATCAGCCATCTGCCGCAGTTCATCTCCACAGCTCTGGCAGCTATTCTGGTGGATGAATATGGCGAAGATGCACCCCTGCTTGAGAGTGGCGGACGTGCGCTGCGCGAGATGACTCGCATTTCCGGTAGTCCTTATTCCATGTGGCGCGACGTAGCGCTCACCAACAAGAAAAATATTCGGCACGCATTGCTCATGCTGGAACAGCGTCTCGCGCACATCCGCGAGAATCTCGATACGAAAGAACTGGCGCTGGAATTCGAGCGGGCACATCATTTGAGAAAAGTCCGACCACAAGGAAAAAGTGAGCCACGGAATCCCGGGGATCCGAAGAAGATCAAGATTTAGTTCCTCCGTGTCTCGGTGCCTTCGTGATAAGTTTGTTTTAAGCTTTTATCCTTATGAATAAAGTTGTAGCCAACGCCGATGAAGCCATCAAAGACGTCTTCGACGGCGCGATTGTCATGATCGGCGGGTTTGGACTGTGCGGGATCCCCGAAAATCTGGTTCGCGCCCTGGTTCGCAAGGGGGTCCGCAATCTCACCACCATCAGCAATAACGCCGGCGTGGACGGATTAGGCAACGGGTTACTGCTGGCTGCAGGACAGATTCGGAAACATATTGGCACCTATGTCGGCGAAAATAAGCTGCTCGAGGAAATGGTGCTGAGCCGAAAAATCGACCTGGACCTGGTGCCACAGGGAACTTTTTCCGAGCGCATTCGAGCCGGTGGCGCTGGTATCCCGGCGTTCTACACGCCCACTGGCGTAGGCACGATCGTCGCTGAAAATAAGGAGACGCGAGAGTTTGACGGCCGCCCATACGTGATGGAACGTGCGCTGAAAGCCGATTTCGCTTTTGTTAAAGCTTGGAAAGGGGACAAGTGGGGCAATCTGGTGTATCGGAAGACGGCGCGGAATTTTAATCCCATCATGGCAACCGCCGCCAAAGTGACGATCGCAGAAGTTGAAAACCTGGTAGAGGTCGGGGAGCTAAATCCTGATCTTGTGCACACCCCGAGCATTTACGTGCAGCGGGTATTTCAAGGCGAAGTGTATGAAAAGAGGATCGAGAAAAGGACTGTCAGAAGGCTTGCTAGTGGTCAGTGATTAGTCGTTGGTCACTCACCAACGAGCAACTGGAACCGAACACTGAGCACTGCCCACCGAAAACAACTTATGCCGACTGCAATCAAGCCGCCCAAGGATACCGAAAAGCGCGAACGCATTGTGCGCCGTATCGCTTTGGAACTGCGTGACGGTTTTTACGTGAACCTCGGTATTGGTATGCCTACGCTCGTAGCCAATCACGTCCCCGAGGGGATGGACGTGATTCTGCAGTCTGAAAACGGAATGCTCGGCGTCGGACCATATCCGGTCGAGGGAGAAGAGGATTGCGACCTTATCAACGCGGGCAAGGAAACAATCAGCGAGATTGAGGGCACCGCGTACTTTTCCAGTGCGGATTCATTTGCGATGATTCGCGGCGGTCACGTCGACCTGAGTGTGCTGGGGGCGATGGAAGTCGATGAGCAAGGCAATATTGCGAACTGGATGATTCCCGGCAAAATGGTAAAGGGAATGGGCGGCGCGATGGACCTGGTGGCCGGCGCCCGCCGCGTAGTCGTGGCCATGGAACACACCACCAAGGATCTTCAACCCAAGATTTTGAAAAAATGCACCCTGCCGCTGACTGGCGTGAAAGTCGTGAACACGATTGTCACTGAGATGGCCGTTATTCAGGTCACGCCCGATGGCCTAGTTCTCGAGGAGATCGCTCCCGGCATCACCGCGGAAGACGTGCAGCGCGTGACCGAACCGACCCTGAGTCTGAGTCCAAAGCTCAAGCGCATGGAAGCGAACTAGTCCTTGGTCGGCAGTGGGAAAAAGCTGCCGACGATTCTAGTTTGTGCTCTTGGCCCTCGCCGCCTCGAACTCATCGCCTTTTTCCCACCCCATTAACTTAGGCATGCTGGCAGCTTGCCAGCCCAGAGCAAATCCAAAACGCGCCATCACGGCGTCGCCGGTAAAATCCATGTCGGGATGATATTCGTCACTGGGTTGGTGGTAATGCTTCTCTGTGAATTCCCTCGCCTTTTCGAGGCCCCAGGCCGCGTCATGACCTTTATATTTCACTCCCTCACTGATCGAAAATGCGGGAATGCCAACCCGAGCCAGGCTGAAATGATCGGAACGGTAATAATGCCCGGCTTCGGGATGCGCATCGGGACGAATTGCCAGTCGAAAGTCTGCCGCCACTGCGTCCACTGTGGGATAGAAAGTTGTGCGTTCCGCTCCCGAAACTTCCACTTCTTCCGGAGCCCCCAGTGCAGGAAGGTCGTCGTAGTTCAAGTCGAGAGTGATCTTTCCCGCAGCTATCGGGGGATGCTTACCCAAATACTCGGAGCCGAGCAGTCCCTGCTCCTCCGCCGTCACCGACGCAAACAGAATAGAACGGCGCGGCGATTGCGATGCCTCGGCAAACGCATGTGCGAGTTCCAGTAAAATGCCGCATCCGGTCGCATTGTCGTCAGCGCCGTTGTAGATGTTGTCGCCAGGCATGCCGGAACGAATGCCCAGATGATCGTAGTGTGCGGTATACATGACCGCTTCATTTTTTAGTTTGGGATCAGAGCCCGACAGCCTGGCAATCACGTTATTCGATTCAAACGGACGGATCTTGCTGACCATATGCGCTTGCAGTTTTACTGGAAGAGCAACCGGATGAAAATCTTTGGAGCGGGCATCGGCCATCATCTTGTCCAGATTCATCCCCGCGGTCATGGCTAGTTCTTTGGCTGTGTCGAGATGTATCCATGATGCGACTTTCAATTCGGGCGTTCCGTCGAGTTTCAAGAAAGACTTTTCTCCCGAGAAAGAGTTGCGCACCACTTCCCACGGATAGCTCGCCATGTCGGTCTGGTGAATCAATATGGCTCCCACAGCGCCTTTACGGGCAGCTTCTTCGTACTTGTAAACCCAACGTCCGTAATAGGTGAGCGCTTTGCCTTTGAAAAAAGTAGGATCGTCGGAAGGGGGCTCGTTGACCAGCATGAGCAGCACTTTGCCTTTTACGTCCAGGCCTTTGTAGTCGTCCCACTTGTACTCTGGCGCCTCGACCCCATAACCAACGAAAACGATGTCGGCATTCACTGCCGAATCGCCCTGCTGAGTTTCGTCGTACGCAACGTAATCTGTGAGTGGCTTCAATTCCCTGGCAGAGCCGGAGGCCGGAAGAAGAGAAAATGTAGTTTCTGGCGACGGCGTGATGCCAACCATGGGAACTTTCTGCATGTATGTCCCGTTGTCACCCGCCGGCTTCAAACCGTAGAGAGCGTATTGTGTGGCAATGTATTCTGCTGCGATGTCACCGCCGCGTTGCCCGGTTCCGCGCCCCTCAAGTAGATCGTGCGACAAGAAACGCACATGAGCGCGGATACGCTCGGCATCAATTTTCTGGAATGCAGCGATGGCGGCCGGCGGGAAGTGAACCGAGGCCGCTGACATCGACCGCCGGGGGGATTGGGCCCAAACGCCATAGATCATGAAAATGACCGACAGGATAACCGGGCTCTTGCGCATGCAACGGGCTCCTCATGCAATTGGGATGTGAAAGGAGAACTTTGTATTGTAACCGGAAGGCGGGCAGCGGTTCGTGGACGCAGACCACAGGCCAGAAGTCAACTTAGGGGCAAATGGCGTCTGTAGTCTTGTGATTGGTGATCCGTAGCTGGTGGGCCGGGACAAGAGGTTTACGAGCTGAAGTCCGTGATCTTCGATCCAAGGTCTGCCGTGCGATTTTAGCCTGCGACCGCAGGCTAGTTTTTCGACCCTCAACCAGCTCGAAAATCCGCGATCTCTTCAGCGGCGCGGAATAGCGGCTTAGCGGCATCACCCGATGTTTCCGCCGCACGCTGGTTCAACTCTTCCATGTCTTTTCGGATCCAGCCCACGCTGGAAATCTCGATTTCGCCATCTTGAGCAATCCAGAAAACCGAGGGTACGTTGGTAAGTCCGTAGGCGTTGGAGACCGGATAAGTGTTCATGTCATCCAGCAGCACGGGAAAGGTCACGCCATATTGCTTGATGAATGCCGCTGTGTCCTTTTTTGTGTTCTGCGAAATACCAACGATCGCAATTTGCTTACCTCGGTGAGCTTCATAAAGTCGTTGGAGAAAGGGAAAAGCATACTGACAAGTAGGGCAAGAAATTTTGAAGAATGCGGCCACGACTGGCCCGTGAGCCAGAGCCTCCCGCAATGAGAACGATTTTCCATCCATGGTTTGCAAAGTGAAATCTGGAGCCGTCGTTCCCACGGTTAAAGCTGCCATTATGAAACCTCTCCCTGAGTATCTTGCCGCCTGAACCTAACCCTAACCTTCCCCCACTTAGATGATCTGGGCTTGCATTAGGATTTTCCTGGCCAGTCCGGTCAAGGGCAGACGGGCGACGTGTTCCTTCTGTACCCAAAGGCCCGGGCTCCCTTCATCTGCCGGTCCTAGTACAACATGGACTGTGTAGTCGGTGGTTGTAATTGAATGTTTCAGAGCAAGGCCTGCGCCGTTCGTGCCTTCGCTTGCTGACACTTCTGGCAGCTCCCACATACCGGGCATAAGAGACAGATGCTTTGGCCGTTGCACCAGAAAAATCGAACTATCACGACGATCCAGTGCGTAACAGATGTCGCGCTGAGTTTGCCGGGTAATTTTTCCCGGAAGATCCAGGCTTCCCCGCGTCGCGCACATCCCCACGACCGGACAGATCAAACACCGTGGTTGGCGGGGAAGGCACAAAGTTGCCCCCAACTCCATCATGGCCTGGTTGAAATCACCGGGACGCGCCCTGCTCAACAGGTGCTCCGCTGCCTGCCAAAGCTCTTTCTCTGGCAGTACCATTCCTGATACACGCGACAGGACACGCTTCACATTCCCATCAACCACCGCAACGGGCGCATTGAATGCGATGCTTGCTATCGCCGCGGCCGTGTACCGGCCAATCCCTGGAAGGTCGAGCAATTCGGCCACTGTCTTAGGAAGTTTTCCCAGACGTTGCTGCACAATGATTTTCGCGGCGGCATGCAGCATGCGTGCCCGGCGGTAGTAGCCCAGACCGCTCCATGCCGCCAGCACCGACGACTCTCGTGCGCCTGCCAGTTTTTCCACGGTGGGAAAACGCTTCAGAAAACGGCGGTAATGTTCGAGGACCGCGCCAACGCGAGTTTGCTGCAGCATTATTTCCGATAGCCAAACCCGATAGGGATCGCGACTCTCACGCCAAGGGAGATCGCGGGCGTTGCCGTCGTACCACGCCAGGAGTCTTTGCCGCCAACGGCGTCGTGCACTGGGGTTGAGTTGCTTATCGAATTTGTTTCTCATTGGCGACTCAGCAAACAGCGTCAGGTATCTTTCATCGGCATCAGGTCTTTGGCGTACCGGAAGTTGCGAACTGGAATCGCGGGATTGAATGTTATGGACTAGTAATCGCCGAACCTTGATTTTGCGGACCAAGAACAGAGTGCGCGAGTTGCATCCATCCGGCTTTCTGTTTTTGCCAGACCGTCATCATTCGCATGGGATCTGTCGGCAGGGGTTTGCCGCCGATCGTGCCTCGCATCGTGATGGTGTACGTCACCACCAGCGTCTCAGTGTTGAGCTCGGTTTGAAGGTCGCCAAGAGTATATTCGTCCAACTGAATTTGCCGAAGGCGTGCGATGGCGCCAGATCGATCCAGGCGGCCTTCACCGGGTGTGACGAAGACATAGTTCCCCGCCAGATGGGCCTCCAGCGTGTTCCACTTTTTTGTCTTCACTTGCTTCCAGAAACTGTGCTCAAGAGCTTCACCTCCGGTGGCGGCCTTAAAGTCGGTGATCTCATGCTCTCGCCACACCGTGCACCCAGCGAAAATCACAATCAAGGAAAGCAACCCCACCATCAGGCGCAATTTCATAGCTGGGATTTTACAGGAGACGCCGGCGGTATCTGAATTTGTTCGCTCATTCCGTATGCAAGATGCCGCCCAAATCCGCCGGAAAGATGTCCTGATACCTGTTGAGACCCGAGAACGATCAGAAAGTGACTTAAAGACCGATTGCGGGTCCTGATGACGGAGGACCGACCACCAACGATTGCCTTCACGATGTAACTAGCGATACTCCCCGATTGACCCTGGGCAGGATGCAGGAAATAATGACTCAACCTCCAGTCAGGCGACTGATGTTAAGCATTTTCGGGCTTTGACGACTACACTGTCCGCATGGATGACTTCAACCGTAAGATGGAGGACGCTTCGGCACGCGTGAACAAATCCGTGGCTGAAGCCGCTGAACGTATCGAGAAAGAGACAGCAGAATTCATTACCTATCTCAACCAGGAAGTAGTAC
This sequence comes from Terriglobia bacterium, assembly GCA_963786325.1. Lineage (GTDB taxonomy): Bacteria > Acidobacteriota > Terriglobia > Terriglobales > Acidobacteriaceae > JAIQFF01. The sequence continues at coordinate 129,178 of CAWAYW010000025.1, read as the reverse complement.
CGGCTGTCCGGCAACACTCGACCAAAGCATTGCGAGTGGCTGCCGAGAAAATGGCCAAACTCGCGGACTATCTCGACGAAGTGAAGACGCCACCCCGTTAACCAAGTCGGCCTACATCTGTCTTCTTCTCGCTTCCGTTGCTTTGACGGGCTGCGGCGGGAAGAAACAGGCAAAAGTTGTCCCACCGCCGCCGCCGCCCATAACTGAGCCTTCCTCGGCTGCTCCCTTAGCCAAGACAACAACTCCGCAACCTCCGGAATCGCCGGTCGCTGCAATTCCTCAGGAAAAGGCAGTCGAACCTACCGGCATCAGCGAAGGAATAAAACCGCTTTCTGTCGAAACGGGCAAAGCCAGTTGGTACGGCGCGCCGTATCATAAACGCCGCAGTTCGAATGGCGAGATTTACGACATGAACAGCCTGACGGCGGCTCATCGCACGCTCCCCCTCGGATCGACGGTGCGAGTGACAAACATCAAAACCGGTCATTCGACGGTGGTGCGGATTACCGACCGTGGTCCGTTTGTAGAAGGGCGAATCGTCGACCTTTCCCTGGCCGCGGCCAAGCAAGCCGACGTCTGGCAGGCGGGAGTTGCGCAGGTCCGGCTTGAGGTCCTGCGCACGCCGGTGCCGTCCGATAGGGGTGGACGCTGGGCGGTGCAGATCGGCTCATTCCAGCATGAGGGCGGCGCCAGCAAGATCGCTGACCACCTAACCCGCAAATACAAAACCGCCAAAGTTTTGTGCTTTAGCAGTCCCGTAGGAGATTGGTGGGTACGCGTGCGAGTCTTGCAGGACGACCGCAGGCGAGCCGAAGAAGTCGCGCGCGATACCCAGACAATCGAGGGCAAGGTATTCTTGGTGCGTTTGGACTGAACCTCTCGTTCGTTGGTCATTTTCCGGTGTCGTTTGTTTCGTAAATCCCCTGGCCGGATACCTCTATTTGATCGCCAACGGTCATGTCCGACGGTGTTTCGAGCCGCCATCTTCCCATGAGAACATTCAACACTGGGTAACCTTATGCGCCGGATGTTTATTCTTGTAGTTTGCCTCTCGTCCGTTGCCACAACATTGGCCCAACAGAGCACACTCGGTCTGAATGCGGTGCAGCTATACCAGAAGGGCATGAACAGTCTGCTGGGCGCCGGCGTCAGCCGCAACGAACTAGCCGCTTCGGATTATTTCCGACGTTCGGCGGAGTTGGGCTATCCCCAGGCGCAAGTCGTTCTGGGATATCTTTACGATGTTGGTTCTGTCGTTCCGCAGGACTCGGGCCAAGCTGCTGATTGGTACAGGAAAGCCGCCGGACAGGATGATCGCCTGGCTGACTGGCTGCTGGGGCGGCTCTACTACACGGGCACCGGGGTCCCACGCGACCTCAACACAGCTGAGTCATGGCTGCAAAAATCCGCCCATCAGGGCGATCCGTTCGGACAGTATTTACTTGGTTTGGTCCGGTTGGAGCGCAGTGATTATCCGAAGGCCGCGGATTGGTTCCGGAAGGCTGCTGTGCAGGGTTTGCCTTTGGCACAGCAGCATTTGGGCGAACTTCTCAAACAAGGCCAAGGGGTGAACGAGGACAAATTCGAGGCTTACGTCTGGCTCCTGGTCAGCTTCGACGCGGGCAATCAAAATGTTGCCGCTGTGTTGTCAGCACTTGAAGGAGACTTGGGTAGTAACCAGGTAGAGCGGGCAAAAAACAAAGTTCGAGAACTGGAGCAAACCGTGAGCCGTTCAGTAGTTTCCCGCGGTTGCGAATGGCCGGGGGCTCTCGATGCCATGCCGACGCCACCTCCGCCGGATGTACAACGCTTCTGCCATTAGCCTCGCCGAGCTGTGGCAGACACTCTCATTTGCCGCCCTTGAGGTTGGTTTTCTGCCACTCCAACTTATCTGAATCAAACCAACCAAAAGCGGCAGACAAAAGTGCCCGCCCCATATCAACCGCTCTAACTAATCTCAGTGCGCTTGCGAAGGAAAGCTGGAACGTCAAGGTCTTCCTTCTCGAAATTGGCGATCATAGCGTCGCGTAGGGTGTCGACCGCAATCGCCTGCGTGGGCGCCGCTGCATGCCGGACAGGCTCGTGCGACTCCATCACCATCGGCGGAGGTGGAGGCTCTTGCTCAAACTCAGGTTCGGGGTCAGGATCGCGCATAGGCGACGAAACCACGAATCCGGTCCGCGCTTCAGCCTGCCGACGGCGAATGTCAGAATCCTTGAAGCCGGTTGCAATCACTGTAATCTTAACAGCGTCCTTGGCCTTCTCGTCGAGCACTGCGCCAAAGATAATGTTGGCGTCTTCGTGAGCCGCGCTCTGGATGATGCTGCAGGCTTCCTGCACTTCGGCCAGCTTCAGAGAAGTGGACCCGGTGATGTTGATGAGGATTCCCCGTGCACCGTCGATTGCACCCGCTTCGAGCAGTGGCGACGCAATCGCTTTCTGCGCCGCGTCCGTGGCTCGGTGCGCTCCACTTGCAGTGGCCGTTCCCATGACGGCGTAGCCCATGCCGGCCATGATCGCTTTCACGTCGGCGAAATCGCGGTTGATGATTCCCGGAATCGTGATGATGTCGGAAATACCTTGCACGCCTTGCCGCAAGATGTCGTCAGCCACGCGGAATGATTCGAAAAAGCCGGCGTCCTGTGCAACCGCCAAAAGCTTTTCATTTGGGATCACAATCGTGGTGTCAACTGAATCCATTAACTCAGAAATTCCGCGCTCCGCCTGCTGCATGCGTCGTTTACCCTCGAAAGCGAACGGCTTGGTTACTACCGCAACGGTAAGCGCTCCCATTTCGCTGGCGAGTGATGCGATGATCGGCGCAGCTCCGGTTCCTGTACCACCCCCTAATCCAGCGGTCACGAACACCATGTCCGCTCCCTCGAGCGCTTCGATAATCTTGTCGGAATCCTCGAGCGCGGCTTTGCGGCCGACTTCAGGATTCGCGCCCGCTCCCAGACCGTTGGTGAGTTTCACGCCGAGTTGAATCTTCATGGGGGCTCGCGACATCCGCAGAGCTTGTAAGTCGGTATTGGCGACTACAAATTCGATTCCCTCCATGCCGGAGTCGATCATGCGGTTAACGGCGTTGTTGCCGCCTCCACCCACGCCGATAACCTTGATTTTGGCATCGTTGCGGGTATCTTCATTAAAGCTGATGCGAATGTCGTTCTCTTTTTTCATGTTTGCCGCCTTAGTTAAATTTGCTTACCTGGGTACCGCGTTTCTTCTCGAATCTGAACCTAGGGCCAACACCTTGCGTGTTCAGCAAATGCTACGCACCCTTCCCCACGAACATCGCCTTCAACCTTGAGCTCCAGCGATCGCCCTGAACCCCTCGTGCGATACGCGCCCGATGTCCATAGAACACCATGCCCAAAACCGTCGCATACTCGGGCTCGGCCAGGGTGGACGGCATCTTGGCCAGTGGCGCAGGCCAGGCTAAGCGCAGCGAACGATGAAGTACAGATTCTGCAATCTCCAAAATCCCCGGCAGACGGCATCCACCTCCGCTGAGGACAACCCCCGCAGCGCACAGCTCGAACATTCCGGAGTGGCGCAAATTGTCGCGCAACATTTCAAAGAGTTCACGAGCACGCGGCTCAAGAATTTCTGCCACCATGCGCTGCGAAATCAACCGTGAAGGCCGATCCCCGACGGACGGGACCTCTACTTCATTGCTCTCGGGGATCAGAGTAACGATGGCGTTCCCGTACAAACGCTTGATCTTCTCCGCCTCGGCAACAGGAGTGCACAATCCCACGGAGAGATCGCTTGTGAAGTGGTCCCCACCAATTGGAATCACGGCGGTGTGAGCTACCGCGCCCTCATGAAACACGATCAGACTGGTTGAACCAGCGCCAAGATCGGCCAGGCACACGCCGAGTTCGCGTTCATCATTGCGCAACGTTGCATCGGCACAGGCCAGGGGCTCGAAAACAGTATCGTCCACGTGTACGCCTGCGCGATTCACCGCCGTAATCACGTTTTGCATGGCGCTCGATGCTACCGTCACCATGTGGACGCGCACTTCCAGACGGGCAGCCATCATGCCGAGTGGGTCGTGAACGCCGGTTTGATCGTCGAGAATGAATTCTTGCGGCAGCAGATGAAGAATTTCGCGATCGGCGGGCAGCGGGATCGCGCGGGCTTTCTCCACCGCGGCGCGAAGTTCTTCGCGACCAATTTCGCGAGCCCGTGCTCCAAAACTCAAACCACCATGGCTATTGATTCCCCGCGCGTGAGCTCCGGCCATGCCGAGCAACGCGTGTTCAATCGGCGCTCCCGCAGTATCTTCAGCCTGTTCGACGGCCTTCTGGATCGAATTCACCGCTTTATCCAGATCAACAATGACACCCTTGCGCGAGCCGCGAGACTCGGCCACGCCATGACCTCGATAGCGCAAACCGCTGTCGGTAATTTCCGCCACCAGCGCGCAGGTCTTCGCGCTGCCTACATCAATTGCCGCTAGAAGATGCTGGTGCTGGTTCGCCATTCCTATCGAGGTTCCTCTCCTTTAGCAATCGCTGGACTGGGCTTCGTGGAAGCCTTGACCGCGGCTTGCGAAGTAGCACTTATTTTTCCTTTGGTACTGGCGGGCGGTTTTCCAGTCTTCGCTACTGCCTTGGGCGTTTGCGTCGGGCCGGCCTTTACTTTCCCTTTTGCCCTTGCCTTTACAGTTCGTGCATTCGTTTTTCGACGTGCAATCTGCGCAGTTTTCCTGGTCGCGGCCGATTTCGTGGTAACCGACTTTGCGGGAGTGGCATTCGTCGTTACCGGCTTCATCTGCGAGGGCCCAAATGTTTTTGCCATCGTTGCCGGCGACGGTTTTGAGGGCGCGGTGATGTGGGTAATCAGAGCTGCGGGTTTCACTCCGGCAGCCATCGCTTTCTTGGCTGCGTCTGCCGACATTGGCGGCTGCTTTGCCGAACCCTGCAAGTCTGGGTTCACAATAATTTGCCGATCGTAACGCAAATCCACTGATTCCAGTTTGTCGAACTGCTGTTGCCACTCCTGCACGTGCGTGACATATACCTTGTAACGTTCCAGATAGTTGGCGGATCCGAGATGAACCAACACTTCCCCGGCGCGATTGTTGGTCAGCACCTTCACATCTTCCGGGTCGGACAAATCGATCTCACTCAGATCCTGCGAATATCGCGCGCCCCCGCTATCCAATTGGCGGATAACGTCGTTATAGATTTTCATGCGCGCGGTTCGGGTGGAAGGTGGCTCGCCCTGATTCATCCCCAAGATCACGGGGAAGGAATATTTCTTTTTGCTCGGCAATTCCATCAGGGTGCCGGCGTCGTCGGTAAGCAAAATTCGTGACCCAACTCGTGCGAACGCGACCGGCGTGCGTTCGTGGATTTCAACTTTCAACCGGTTCGGTATAAAGCGCATTACGCTCGCCGATTCCACCCACGGAATCTGCTCCAGTTGCGCTTTCCGCTGCGCCAAAGGCACAAAGAAAATATTGCGTCCGATGTCGCCACCCATCACTTCCATGATCTGAGGGCGGGTCACATTCTGCAGACCACCGATATCAATATCGTCGCTGGATTCGACCCGGAAGCGCCACGAGCGCTCTCCGTAGTGATAGAGCGATGCGCCCATGATTGCGCACAGAAAAACAACGCCGATGGCGACCGCAGCCCAAGTCAGCCGATTGACCGCCTTTTTCGGGAGTGAACCGCGACGTACGGGAACGCGCTTCTGTACGCGCAGGAATGGGGGTTCCTGTTCCACCTCCAGATCGAGTAAGCGCGCATCATCCACTTCTTCGCGCCCAAGCTCGTTGGCCAGTGGGTACAATTCTTCCTGCGAGATGGTGGGGCCGATTTTCCGCGCCATCAACTCAGGTCAATTGTCGTCAGGGAATCGCTGAGCAAAATAACTATAACTGCTTTTACTCAACAGAGATAGAAAAAATTGGTTGGTTTTTGCACAGGAACGCAAAGAAAAAGTCCATCGATCGGGGACTCGTCGACGGACCCTAAGAGTTGCCTAGGCTAGAAGTTATTGTCGTCGGATGCTTGCGGCATCTCGGGCACATCCACTACAAAGTTTGACCCTGGCCCTTCGAAAGCCGCGTGAATCTCGTGCCTCACCACCCGCGCGCGCATCATTTGCACTCGGGCTCGGACAATTTCGGCGCGATGTCTGGCGAGGGTGCTCTGAAGGCACGCCATTTGGACCCGAGCATCCACAAACCTGCCTAAATCGCCGCGATTATGGTCTTCTGAGCCCAGATTGGCATAATTCGCAGCCAGCCCAGAAGCCTGCTCCGCCAGGGCAATGGACTTCTCTGCCACTCGACCTGCCCATCCTCGGTACTGGTTCACAAAGCCGTTGGCCCCCGCCAGCGCAAGAACAGCAACCGCCGTCCAATAAATTGCCTTTTCGGAAGCCATATTGCCCTCTCTGAATGATTTGACGGCTGCCGCCATGACTCGTTATCAGGCCCTGGCAGTTTTAGTATCGCTTTTTTTAGGCCGGAGCGCTGGCTGTTCTGTCCTGCAGTTTTTGAACGATCAGCGGCCCCAGTTGCGAGACGCTGCCGGCCCCCAAAGTGAGAATCATGTCTCCTTCTTCGGCAAGAGCTGTCACCAAACCGACCCCGTCGCCAAAGGATCGGGAATAACTGGTTGGGGGTTTCCCGGTCTCTGAAATCACCCGTGCCAAGGATTCGCCCGTAACGCCTTCAATGGGCGGTTCGCTCGCAGCATAGATGTCGAGAACTATCAGAGAATCGGCGTTCTGGAACGCGGTAGTGAACTCTTCCATAAGATCACGAGTTCGGGTGAACCGGTGCGGTTGAAATATCACGTGGATTTTCTTAAAGCCACACTGACGAGCAGCCGCGATCGTTGCTCGAATCTCGGTCGGATGATGACCATAGTCGTCGACTACGCTCACCCCCGCCGCCTTCCCGCGCAACTGAAAGCGCCGATCCACCCCACGAAAGCCTTCCAGGGCTGCACGAATATCGTCGGCTTGAATGTCGAGACCCACACCCACCGCGATTGCCGCCGTCGCATTCAGAACATTGTGGACTCCCGGCACTCGCAGCCGAAATTCGCCGAGATCACGATTAGCGTAGTTGACTCGAAAGCGGCTCATGGGCCATGTTTCGTCCGGAGCGGTCGACTCAAGGCCTGAGTGGCCGGGTTTGATGTGAAAATCCGAGCCTCGCCGAGTCCCGTACGTTACTGTTCGCCGTCGGATCTGCGGAAAGAGGCGCCGCAGCACGGGATCATCGTTGCAAGCTACAACTACCCCATAAAATGGCACCCGGTCCATGAATTCCAGGAACGCACGTTTCACGTCGCCCATGTTGCGATAGCAGTCCATGTGCTCACGGTCGATATTCGTGACCACCGCCAGCACCGGCGAGAGTTTCAGGAACGAGCGATCACTCTCGTCAGCTTCCACCACCATGTATTCCGAGTTCCCCACCCTGGCGTTGGAACCCATGGCATCAACCCGCCCTCCGACAACCACAGTGGGATCAAGGCCGCCCGCAGCCAGCACGGCCGCGATCATGGAAGTGGTGGTCGTCTTTCCGTGCATACCGGCAATGGCAATGCCGTACTTCAGCCGCATGAGTTCGGCCAGCATCTCTGCGCGCGGGATCACAGGGATGTGCACCCGGTGAGCCTCTTCAACCTCGGGATTGTTAGGGACGCCGTGCTGAGCGATGGCTGAACTGGTTACCACAACTTCTGCTCCCGCCATGTTCTCTGCGGCATGCCCCTCGAAGACGGTCGCCCCCAGGTTGGCGAGGCGTTGCGTGATAGCTGAAGTCTTCAGGTCGGAGCCAGAAATCCTGTAACCAAGGTTCAGCAATACTTCGGCAATGCCGCTCATGCCGATACCACCGATGCCTACGAAATGAATGCGTTGAATTTTGGCAAACATAGATCAGCAAGGTCTTCCCGCGAATTTATATCAGTTCACAGACAAGACATAACAATTGCGGCGAATATTCGAATCCGGGTTCATCCCGGCAAATCTGCAGCTGTAGCTTCCTCTTCCAATCCCGCCAGGCGCGCGGCCATCGCCGCAATGTCGCGGGCCGCGTCCGGATGCGCTAGGTTTCTGGCCGCCTCACTCATTCGCTGCAGCCTGCCTGGATCATTGATTAAAGCCGCGATAGTATCCGCCAGCCATATCTGTTCCAGCCTGGTTTCTTCCACCACCACGGCGGCGCCAGCGCGCTCCAAGGCTTGGGCGTTGACCCGTTGATGATCGTCCGCAGCGCGCGGGAAAGGAACGAAAATCGCCGGCTTGCCCGCTGCCGTTATTTCCGCCACGGTGCTGGCACCAGACCGGCACAAAATCAGATCGGCGCGCGCGAAGAAGGCCGGCATATCACCGATGAACGGGAAAACTTCGGCCGAAAAACCCGCCTTCTGATATGCCGCTTGTGCTTCATTATAGCCACGCTCTCCAGTCTGATGAATGATATGGATGTTCGGCACATGTCTGGTCAAGTCAGGCAGGCAACGTATGATCGCATGGTTGATGGCGTTCGCTCCCTGGCTCCCGCCGAATACCAGTAACGTAGGTTTTTGATTGGACGTCGGTGTCCCTGCCAATTCAAAAAACGCTTCGCGTACTGGAACTCCAGTGACCATGGCATGCGGGAAATATTGCGCTGTCTCCTTGAAGTGCACTGCCGCGCCGGACACCCATCGGGCGACGATGCGGTTGGCAAAACCCGGTACTACGTTGGGCTCGAAAGCCAAGGTCGGGATTCGTTTCAGGATTGCCGCCAGCATGGCTGGCCCGGACGCGTACCCGCCAACCCCGATTACTACATCAGGCCGAAACTCGTTCAACATTCCTCGCGCACTAAACACCGCACGGGGAAGATCAAAAATCGTCTTTAGTCTGGTTTTCAGACTCACCTGGTTCAGCGCGCCGACCTTGACCAGGCGCAAGGGGAACCCCGCTGCCGGAACCAGCCGGTTCTCGATGCCCCGAGCCGTCCCGATGAACAATACTTCGCTGCCATGCTGCTTCTGCAATTCTTGGGCAATAGCCAGCGCGGGAATCACATGCCCGCCAGTCCCGCCTCCTGCCAGAATTGCCCGCATGATCTGAATATAAACTGGAAATTGGCGTGGAAGCCTACCGCAGGTTGACGCTTTAGGAGCGTCAAGGAGTGACCGATTACTCAAACGAGCGGATCAGTCCGTTTGCTTTGTGATATTGAGCAGAACACCGACGCAGGCAAGGGTTACAAATAGCGAAGACCCTCCATAGGAAACGAATGGCAGTGGAATGCCCTTCGTCGGCATCATGCCCAGCACCACGCTTATGTTAATGAAGGCCTGTACCACCACCATGCTGGTAATGCCCACAGCTAGCAGGCGTCCAAATGTATCCTGGGTGCGCAAAGCCGTTCGGACGCCACGCCATAGGAAAATTCCAAAAAGCAATAAGAGTACGAGCGCACCCAGCAGGCCTAACTCTTCTGCCGTCACGGCAAAGATGAAGTCGGTATGCGGTTCGGGGAGATAGAAAAGCTTCTGCTTTCCTTCCATGAATCCAAGACCCGTGAGACCGCCGGTGCTCACGGCAATCAGCGATTGGATTATGTGAAAGCCCTTCCCCTGCGGGTCCGAATACGGATTCATGAAAGCGAGAATACGGTCGCGGCGCCAGGCGACGTGAAAAATTAAGAAATACAAAGGCAGCAGAGATATGCCAAAGCCGTACGCCAGATATCGAAGGTCGAGTCCGGCCACAAAAAGAATGCACGCCGTGATCGCAGCGCAGGCGATCGCGGTGCCAAGATCCGGTTGAAGCACAATCAAAGCCAAAAACATCAGCGTCGGCAAAACGGCGGGTATCAATGTATTCCGCCAGTCGTTCATGGAGTTGATACGGCTCTCCAAAAAATAAGCAAGAAAAAGAATCACCGCTACCTTTGCCACCTCCGAAGGCTGAAAGGAAAATCCACCGAAGTGAATCCAGCGATGCGTATTGTGGGCCCGGTCAAGGAGGAAGACCGAGATCAGCAGGAGTGTCGTCACACCCAGCACTGAAAATACGATGCCGGGATGCCTGTATCGGCGATAGTCTATCTTCATCGCCATGACCATGGCGAGAATTCCCGCTGCCGCCCATCCCACCTGGCGTAGCAGGAAAAAGTAGCCAGAGCCGTAGCGCTCTTTTGCCATCACCGCCGAGGCGCTGAATACCATTATGAGTCCCACAAATACCAGGATCAAAGTGACGGTAAACAACCAGCCATCGACGCTGACGCGCTTTGCCATCGGAGGTTTATTTCACCACGGAGACGCGCAGCCGCGGACAACAATGTCGGTGAATTCAGTAGAAGATCTGTAACTATCTTGGTTCGCTTGCCGCCCATGTCCCACGAGGCATCTCGCGCGTCCCAACGTCGAGCTTCCTAGTGCTCGGGCGAAGGACCCCCGCCCACGTTTCTACGAATCCCGGGCGTTCGCGGCGAGTGATGCTACCACTTCCTTGAAAACCCGCCCGCGATGCTCGTAATTTTGAAACTGATCAAAGCTGGCACACGCGGGCGCCAAGAGGACAACATCGCCGGACTGGGCAATCGCTGCGGCGTGCCTTAGAGCCGCCTCTAGCGTTCCTGAACGGTCGACCTCTACTACTGTCCCCACCTGAGACTCAATCTTTTCTGCCGCGCTGCCGATGGTATAAACCCTTTTCACCCGCTTCTGCAGCAAGTCGTTGAGAAGACTGTAGTCGCTGTCTTTGTCCTTACCGCCGAGAATGAGATGAACGTTTGCCGGGAACGATTCCAACGCCTTGATCGTAGCGTCGACGTTGGTCGCTTTCGAATCGTTGTAGTACTCGACTCCGCGGATCGTAGCCACAAATTCCAGACGGTGTTCTACCGCCTTGAAATTCTGCACTGCCGCACGAATTCGCTCAGCCTCGCAGCCCATGAGCGCCCCCACGCAGATGGCAGCCATGGCGTTTTCGACATTGTGAGCGCCCTTCAGCGGGATCTCGGAAGCCTGCATGATTTCGTGCTGCTGCTTTGCATCCCGAAACAGCAATCTGCCGTCGCGAAGATAGGCGCCCTGCTGAACTTCTTTCTTTCTGCTGAACCAGAAAACCTGCGCTCGCGAACGGTTTGCCAGTTCGGCACAAGTAGGATCATCCGCATTCAATACGGCGTAATCATTTGTCTGCTGGTTCTCGAAAATGCGCGCTTTAGCATCGGTATAGGCCGCAAAGGTGCGGTGCCGGTCGAGATGATCCGGCGTAACGTTGAGCACCACAGCGACTCTCGGTCGAAAAGTTTGAACTGTTTCTAATTGAAAACTCGACACTTCCAACACCACAACCGCGTCGGCCTTCGCACGGTCCACCAAAGAGATGGCTGGCGTTCCGATGTTGCCACCGACTACTACGGGAAATCCCCCCGCTGAGATAATTTCGCCCGCCAGTGTAGTCGTGGTTGTTTTGCCGTTGGACCCGGTAATGGCAACTATATTCTTTGGCAAAAACTGGGATGCAAGTTCAATTTCGCCGATGACCGGCTCACCCAATGCCCGCGCCTGAACCAGAGAAGGCGAATCAACAGGCACGCCGGGGCTTACCACAATCAGGTCCTGCCCGCGGAAAGTGCGTTCACCGTGGCCGCCGGTCTCCACCGCGATACCATGATCGAGCAGCACCGGAATTTCCTGACTGAGCTGATCTTGCGGCTTTGCGTCCGATACCGTCACACGTGCACCACGCGCCTGTAAAAACAGCGCCGACGCTACTCCAGACCGCCCCAACCCGACCACCAGCACGCGTTTGTTAGCGAGATCGATGACTTTATCCTTTAGCCTTCACCATGGAGACAAGAAGGACGGAGAACAAACAGAATAAAGGAAAAACCCGAGAAGCACACGGCGCCAAAGATAAACCACGACTCGGTCTCCGCGCCGCGGTGTCCCTCTCAGAAGATCTTTCGGGGGCTATCTTAACTTCAGGGTCGTCAATGCGAAAAGGGCAAATACCAGCGAAGCAATCCAGAATCGCACGATGATCTTGGATTCCGACCAGCCGAGCAATTCGAAGTGATGATGAAGTGGGGCCATCTTAAAGATGCGCTTCTTGCGTAATTTGTAAGAACTCACTTGCAAAATTACCGAAACGGCTTCGATCACGAATATGCCGCCAATGAACGGCAACAGCAGTTCTTGCTTAATCATGACCGCAACTGTGCCGATGGCCCCGCCTAGCGCAAGCGATCCCACATCTCCCATAAAGACTTCAGCAGGGTGCGCGTTGTACCAGAGAAAACCAATGGCAGACCCGACCATCGCTCCGCAAAAAATCGTTAGTTCGCCCGCCAGGGGCATGTGTTCCAGCCCCAGGTAGTCGGCGAAAGTCGCGTGGCCGCTGACATAAGTGAGGACGGCCAACGCACCAGCGGCGATCACCGTGCATCCGATGGCGAGGCCGTCGAGCCCGTCCGTAAGATTTACAGCGTTGCTCGACCCCACGATCACCAGCATCACGAACCCGATGAAGGGAAGAAACGCCAGTGGCCAGATGGCCGGATTGCTCACCACGTTTTCAATGACCAAATCAGGATGGAACTGCTTAAGAAAAGGCACCAGCAGTCGCGTGGAATACATGCCGCGAGTTTGCATCGTAATCAGGGCTACCGCGATCAGAATGCTGGTTGCCACCTGTAGGCCAAGCTTGGCCTTCGATGTCAGGCCCAAATTTCTACGGTTCACCACCTTGATGTAGTCATCGGCAAATCCGATGGCGCCGAAGGCGCAAACCGAAAATACTGCAATCCAGACGAATCGATTGCTTAGATCGGCCCACAGTAAGGTTGGGACTACGATCGAAATAACGATCAGCAGCCCGCCCATGGTAGGCGTGCCGGCTTTTTTCTGATGAGCCTTGGGCCCTTCTTCGCGAATGAATTGTCCGATTTGAAATTCGCGCAGCCGATTGATGACGATCGGTCCAATGATGAGCGCGGTGAAGAGGGCAGTCAGACTGGCGAACGCTGTACGAAAAGTCAGGTACCGAAAAATACGAAATGGCGGAAAGTAGTGAAAAAGCTTCAGGTACAGCAGCCAGTAGAGCAATCACCCTCCATGAAGTCGTCGATCCTCAGGCGCACGACGGTTAACCAGCCGTCAGGAATGCTCGTCAGCCGTCTTCGACTTATTTACGACCGGAGCCTGACGACTGACAACTATCTCCAAAGCCCGCTCGAGCTTCACTCCTCGCGACGCCTTCAGCAGCACCACATCGCCGGCCTGAGCCTTCCCAGCCAACCATTCGCCGGCTTCTTCAGGGGTACCCACGAATTCTGCCCGCATTCCGGCGCCGGCCGCGGCCTCTACCATGGGCTTTGCCAGGCCTCGCACTCCGATCAATATATCGATTCCCTTTTTCGCCATGTACTGTCCTGACAACCGGTGCAGATCTTCACCTGTGGGTCCCAGCTCCAGCATTTCTCCCGCGACCACAATGCGCCGTTTCGCGGGCATAGCGGCCAACGTGTCCACCATCGCATTTAAAGCCGTTGGATTGGAATTGTAACAATCGTTAATGACAGTGATGTTACCCAGTTGGACGACCGCCCCTCTTTTATCCGCCGGAGCCAGGGTGACCAAAGCACGAGCCACCTCGGCAAGACTCAATCCTCGCTCCAGCCCAACCGCCGCAGCGGCCAGGGCGTTGTAGATATTGTGGGCGCCCACCAGATGCAGATTCGTTCGTGCGCGCCGATCGCCAGCCACAATATCAAAAGCCGAGCCTTCTGAGCCTTGCGGCTCAATGTGATCCGCACGAATATTGGCCGACGAACTGAACCCATACGTCACAACCTTGCCCCGAAAATCGCGTCCGAACTGCGAAACATATTTGTCATCCGCGTTCAATATGGCAGTACCGTTCTCGGGCAATGACTCAATCAGTTCACGTTTTGCCGTGGCGATTTCTGCCACAGATTCAAAGAACTCCAAATGAACCGGCGCAACATTGGTCACGACTCCGATCTCGGGCTGTGCAATTTTGGCCAGGGCTGCAATTTCCCCGCGATGCGACATTCCCATCTCAATGACCGCCGCATCATGTTCAGGCTCGATCTTCAGCAGCATTAATGGCAACCCAAAATGATTGTTGAAATTGCCCTCAGATTTTAGAACCCGAAAGCGCGTAGAAAGCACATGCGCGATCGCGTCTTTCGTTGTGGTCTTCCCGGTAGACCCGGTCACGCCGACCAGCGGCTTTCCCCACAGTCGACGGATTGCCGCCCCCAGACCCTGAAGTGCAATCAGAGTATCGTCCACATTCATCAACCCGGACTTCCCGGAATAACGCGTAACTTGATCTTTGCGAATGATCGCAGCGACAGCACCTTTTTCCAATGACTGTTGCACGAAATCATGTCCATCCATCCGTTCGCCCTTTACCGCAAAAAATAGCTCGCCGGATCTGAGCGTACGGGAATCGATGGAATAAGCCTGGGCGACCTTCTGGGGGTCGAACTCGCCAGTAGCCGAGAGGATTTCGGCGATCCTGGAAAGGGCAAGCTTCATGAACGCTTACCAGCGGCTGCGTTGGCGGATTTACAGTCGTACCCGGCGGCCCGCAATATCCTGTGTGCAACTTCTGCATCGTCAAACGGACTCGGTCCGTCGTGGGTGACCTGCACCTTTTCGTGGCCCTTGCCGGCGATCAGCACAATATCTTCCGGATTTGCTTCACTAACGGCCAGAGCAATAGCAGCTTTTCGATCTGGCTCCGTTTTGTACTTCGCTCCTGAACGTTGAAGCCCCACGGTGGCATCATTAATGATCGCCAAAGGATCTTCACTGCGAGGATTGTCAGAAGTAAGCACTACGAAATCACTGCCCTTTCCCGCAGCCTCACCCATTAACGGACGTTTGGCACGATCGCGATCACCTCCGCAGCCGAAGACCGTGATCACGCGGCCCTTTTGCCCGGCCTGCTGCACGAACTCCCGGGCCAGTGCGGTGAGATTTCTTAGCGCATCGTCCGTGTGGGCATAATCAACAACCACGGTAAAGGGCTGTCCGCAATTCACACGCTCAAATCTCCCTGGCACCCGAACAAGTTTCTCCACGCCTTGAGCGATAGCTTCGGCCGGGCAGTTCCGCGCAAAAGCGGCACCCGCGGCTGCCACAGTGTTGTATACATTCACCCTACCGATTAAAGGAGAGAAAAGCGGAACGGTCTCTCCGGGGGTGATCAGATCGAATCTTGTTCCACGTGGCGTAATCTCAATTTTGTCCGCGTGAAAATCGCCTTTAGCAAGTCCGTAACTAAACACCTCAGAACTTCGCTTCTTGCTTATCTTCACCAGTCGTTGGCCGTATTCATCGTCCACGTTAAGCACGGCGATGCGCGGCGGTTCGGTTCCACAGCCTTCGAACAGGATCTGTTTTGAAGAAAAGTACTCTTCCATCGTGTGGTGATAATCGAGATGATCGCGCGTGAGATTTGAAAACACCGCCACATCGAATGGAATGCCGTAAACACGCTGTTGCTCCAGAGCGTGAGATGACACTTCCATCACCGCTTCGGTCGCGCCTTGTCCCAGGGCTTCGTTAAGAATTCGATTTAATTCAAGCGCTTCGGGAGTGGTATGAGGTGCCGGCAGAATTTTGCCGGCAACGTGGTATTCAATAGTGCCGATCAGCGCACTCTTGCGACCCGCCGCAGCAAGGATTGATTCCAAAAGAAAAGAGGTTGTGCTCTTACCATTAGTTCCGGTAATGCCCGAAACGGCCAGTCGCTCAGCCGGGCGCTTATAGAAGTTGGCGCTCAAACGAGCTAAGGCGCGGCGGCCATGCGGCACTTGCGCCCAAGCGACACCATCACGCTTTTTCTCGGATGGAGAATCACTGACGATCGCCACCGCACCCGCTGCAATCGATTGATCGATAAACTTATTCCCGTCGCTGGACTCTCCCCGCATAGCGACGAATAAATCTCCCGGCTTAATCCGGCGCGAGTCATGTTCCAACCCACTGATGCGTGGATTCCCGCGCTGGTCAAGGACTTCCGCACCATCAAGGAGTTCAAGAAAATTCATTAGATTTTGAATTCTAGTGTACCGGACTCGGTATACAAGTCTCATCCTGAGCGCATGTGACGGTGGGTTCCCAGCTCATCGTCCGAATTTAACCATCACTTGCGACCCCGATGGCACATGCGATCCGGGGAGCGGAGATTGCTCCCGAGCCAATCCGCTGCCAATCGCGTCCAGGTCCAACCCGTTCTCCTGGGCAATCTCGATGGCCGATCTCACGCTTTTGCCCAAGAATGACGGAACCAGCACTCCTCCCTGCTCAACATCCAATACCACCTCGCCGTTTGATGGCAAATACCCTGGTCGCAGCTGGGTTTTCTCGTGGGGAGCGTCGGTTTGTACATCGTTTGGTGGAGTGGGTTCCGGTTGGCGTAACGCTGCCGGCACAACTACTTTCGCGGCAACATCAGGAGCAGGTTTGGCGGACGAAACCACTGGCTGTGGATCCGATTGAGCTGAACCAAGATCCGACGACCCAACCTCAGCCGCTTCCAAATCACCCAGACGGTCTGGCGAACCTTCTTCGATGTCCTGCTCTTTTACTTTCCGCTCGGCAATTAGCACCTGGCGGCTCAGTGGCAATTCAACATCGTGTGGAGTATGCAGATATTCAAGAACCTGCTGCGCAACTCGCTGAAAAACCGGCGCTGACACCTGTCCACCTTGATGCAGACCAACCGCAGAGTCCAGAATCACGGCGACAGTGATTGAAGGATCATTGATGGGCGCAAAGCCGGCAAACGACGCTACATACTTGGTCCGTGAATAGGCCCTGGTCGCGGGATCGACTTTTTGTGCGGTACCGGTCTTCCCTGCGGAGCTGTAGCCCTCGAGAATTGCCTTCTTTCCGGTACCGTGGAGCACAACTCCCTGCATCATCTGCTTCATCTGCGCCGCGGTCATCGGCGAAATCACGCGCCGTTGCGCACCGGGATGGAAAGCGACCGTTTGTGGAACACCCTGGGGAGCGGTCGTTCCCACGACGATTCGCGGTGCCACCCAGACTCCGTCGTTCGCAATGGTGGAAACCATTGCCGCCAGCTGAATCGGGGTGACACCGATTTCCTGTCCCATCGAAATCGCACCAATGGAAACTTTTGACCAGCGATTCAGAGGCTTGGTCAGACCGCGAGTCTCGCCTGGCAATTCGATCCCTGTTGGCTGGCCAAAACCGAAGCCTCGAATGTATTTGTAGAACCGCTCCTCGCCTAGCCGCAGGGCGATCTTGATGGCTCCCACATCGCTGGACTCGGCGAGAATTCCCGCGACCGAAAGCAGGCCGTGCGGTTTACTGTCACGAATTCGCATGCCATTGATCACTATCGATCCCATCTGGCAGTCGAAAACCTCCTCGGGACGCGTCAACCGCTCTTCGAGTGCGGCTGCGATGGTGACTAGTTTGAATGTAGATCCCGGCTCGTAGACATCGCTTACCGCGTGATCTTTCAACTTCTGTGGCGTGATTTCCCGCGCAAGATTGGGGTTGAAAGTTGGTCTATTAGCCAGTGCCAGAATTTCACCAGTGTGCGGATTTTCTACGACGATGGTGCCCGATTCAGCATGAGTCTGTTGTATCGCTGTTTCCAGTTCTCGTTCAGCGATGTACTGAATCTTCTCGTCCACCGTCAGTACTACGTTCTCGCCAGGATCTGGCTGCTTCTCGACGCTTCCAAACCATTTGCGGCGGGCGTCGACCGAAATAAGCATACGACCTGGTTTCCCACGAAGTTGGTCATCGTCGGCGCGCTCGATACCACTCAAACCCTCATCGTCCATGCCGACGTAGCCCAGAACCTGGGCCGCCAAATCTCGTTTAGGGTAGAAACGTTTCGACTCTTTCTGGAAATGAATGCCGCTCAAGTTCAGCGAGCGTATGCGTTCGGCGACCTCGGCATCAGCTTTTCGCGCAACCCAACAGAAAGTCCGTGCAGCCTGGCACTTGGCAAGCAATTCCCTAGGGTCAACCTTAGCAATGCGCGCGATCAAAGATACTGTTCCCGCCAGATCGGGTATTTCGGCGGGCACCGCGAACACAGAGTCCACCGCAATCGACATCGCCAGTTCGCGTCCGGCGCGGTCATAAATAACGCCGCGCTTTGCCGCCACATCAGTGGTCCGTTGCTGTTGGTGTTGCGCTCTGGCGAGGAAGTCGCCATAACGGAAGACTTGCAGGTAGATCAGCCTGATGCCGATCGCCCCAGCCCAGAGCACCAGAATCGCTCCGAGCAGGTAGAGTCTTTTGTTTGCGCTGTTTCGGGGTGTACTCGCCACCGTCTTGCCCCTTAGACAAGCACGGCGGCCCACGATGCGGGAGGCCGCCGAGTAAAGTTCGCGTGGAGACGGCCGGTGGCCCGGTGTCAGCCATCCAGGCTCGGCGCCGTCCGTCTATCTTTCCGAATATTGCAACGAAACCGCAGGAACCGTCGTCACGCTCGCCATCACCGGCGTTCCACTGTCCGGTACCGCCGTATCCATGTGCATTACTTGGCCAGCTTGCGGAGACTGGAGGCCCAACCTCCGCGCCAGCGTGTCAATTCGTTCGGGATCGCGCAGCGACGCATCCTCCAGCCGTAGCGCCCGGTTCACTTCCACTAGACTGTCACGCTGCGCCCGTAACGTTTCTATTTTGTACCCGTACTCGATAGCACGGAAATGCTGCCAGGCAAAAGTCATGACCAGGAAAAACAAGCAGGCCAGAGCAACTCCGAATTGCTTCATCTCGCGGCTTTTCTGCGGATTTTCCACTTTCACCAGTCGAGAATTATCGATTGGTCTGGAAAAATAGATTTCGGGGGTCCCTGTCCAACTGGTTTTACGCCGCATGAAAGGAGTTACGCTCTGAGCCGCCGCCATCTATGCCACCCCTGCCAGACTGGAATCGAGTTGTGCGACTTCCTGCTGTGCCACTGCATACCAGTAGGCGAGCTTTTCTTCCTGCGTTTGGTTCTCGAGCAAACGCAGTGATTTTGAGTCAGAGCGGGCCGAGGTCCGTTCCACCGTGGCAATGAGCTGATCAATCAGTGTTCCTGTGTACATGTTTGGCCTCCGTTCCACCTTCCCGCTCCCCGGGACGACATCGAGAGAAGGTAGAGAGTTTTGTTTCGCCCTTGTTGTGAGAGGACGATGCCGTCCCGGAACTTTTATCCCGGCCCATCCGTCAACGGCTGTACCGGGGCCCTGGCTGGTTTTCCAGGGTTAAACTTTTTCTTGCCGAACTTGGTTGCGCCGGCGCTACTAAACTTTTTCTGCCGCTCGCATCTTGGCGCTGCGTGAGCGCGGGTTGCGATCAATTTCTTCTTGTCCGGCAGTCACTGGCTTTTTCGTCAGCAACTTGTAGAAGCCCTGTTTCACTCCTTCACGGAAGGCATCTTTCACGATGCGGTCCTCCAACGAATGGAAACTGATGATCACGACCTTTGCACCTGGTTTCAGAACCCGCGGGGTCGCTTTCAGCAACTCCCGCAGGTCGTCTAGTTCATGGTTTACGAAGATTCGGAGTGCCTGGAAAGTTCTTGTCGCGGGATGAATCCTCCTGTCGTCCTTATCAAACCGATTCATTGGCCGGGCCGCGGCCGATACCACATCTGCAAGTTCCGCAGTTGTACGTATTGGCCGCGACCGGACAATGGCTCTGGCGATTCTCCGCGACCTCCTTTCCTCACCGAATTCGTAAATCAGGTTGGCGAGTGTGACCTCGTCGACCTGGTTTACCACTTGTTCGGCGGTGGGGCCGGCCAGCGGATTCATCCGCATGTCCAGCGCTCCTTCCGCCTGAAAACTGAAGCCGCGCGACGGTGTGTCTAGCTGCAGGCTGCTTACGCCGAGATCTGCCAGCAGCCCGTCGGCTGATGCCGGCTCGAACCGCTGTATGATCTCCGCGAAAGAACCATGCAACAGACTCACCTCGGGCTGATCCTCCCCCCCGGAAGTACTCAGCCTTGCGCGCGTCTCATCGAGCGCCGCAGGATCTTTATCGAGCCCAATCAAATGACCCGGTGCGCCGAGGCGTTTTACGATTTCTAAACTGTGCCCGCCCAGGCCCACCGTTACGTCGATATAAGTCCCGCCACGCTTGATAGCTAAAAAGTCGATCGCTTCTTTTAAAAGAACCGGGACATGGCCACTCTTGCTTCCACCATGTCCACCCCGCTCGGGGGTGTTTGTTAAACCCTCGTCCACTAGATGCCCAGATCGTCGAGCGTCTTCTCATCTTCAGCGGTGAACGATTGCTCCTCGATCTCTGCCCGATACCCTTCCAGGTTGCGAACTATGAGATGAGTAAGATTGCCGGTCACCGCGACTTCGCCTTTGAGCTGCGCCGCTTCTCGCAAGATCTGCGGCAGCAACAGCCTGCCCTGACCGTCCATCTCTACCATCTGCCCGTAGTAGTTCACCCGGTCCAGAAACTTCTTCTTCGTTGGATTGAAAGTGGAGAGCCCCGCCAATTTCTGCTCGATGCGCTCCCATTCCTCGAAGGGATACACTTGGCCAACCTTGCCATCTAGACTCGTGATGTAGAATTGCGCGTTGTACTTCTCGTCGATCACCCGCTTGAACTCCGCAGGGACTTTGAGCCGTCCTTTTTCGTCCACACGGGTTGGGTGATTGCCGCGAAACATATGTTTGGCCCGTTAGGGCGGGAAATTCATTGCATTCGGGTGCTGCCACAGCAGGGGAGGTAAAATCGGTCAAAATGGCGGTGATTGCTGATTCGTTCGGGCTATTTTTCGGGGTGTCAGTCTGAGAATCCACTGGCGCCTCTCAAAGTTTGCTTGCCGGCCCACGACAACCACCGTCTTGACCACTTCGTACCACTTTTGTCCACATCCTACGCCTAAACCATTTGTTGTCAATGGCAAAGTTAAAGGTCACTAGAGAGAAAAATGAGCTATTGTTGAAAGCGCGATGGGTTGTGGCTAACTTACTTGATGACCACAATAAGTAGGGTTGAGGATTCAGATTCTCCCGTCATCACCCGATTGTTTCTGGTCGGTGCGAAGCGACAAGATCTGTGGAAATTCTGTGGAAAACGCACCAGGGTTGTCTCCAAGCATAAAAAAGCCCCGAATTTCTTCGGGGATGAGGTCGTCGCTATTACCAAATGATTTTGGCGCCCACTTGAATATGCCGGGCGCCGCCCGAACCAATGACGGGGTTAGAGGCAAATACGTCGGGGGTGAATTGCGCTACTCCCACCGTACCTAACGAACCATCCGACAAGTCATGGTCGGGATCAGCGAGGTTCGGGTGGTTAAGAATATTGAAGAATTCGCCTCTCAGTTGTAGAGCGAAGCGTTCTCCAAACTTGAAATCCTTGATGACCGAAAAGTCCAGGTTCACGAAACCTGGACCGTAGACTTCATTACGGCGCATGTTGCCGAAAGCCCCAGGAGCGGGCGGCGTCAGAACCGTGCCTCCCTGAACATAGCATCCAAATTGCGCTAATTGGTCGACCGCGCCCCCTCCCGCCGAAATACAACGCGAATTGCCGCCGATTACGTGGTCGTTCGCATCCGTCGCGAATGTGCTCGGATCGATAAATGAAATGGGAGTGGTTTTCGACCAGTGAAGGTTGGAGGGATCTCCGCTGATGTTCCAGTGGTCGTTGAATTCGCCGGACTGGTTTCCCCCCAACGTGTGCTGGACAAATCCGGAGATGCGAATTTCCGGCAGGCCGGAGTTGGTGGGATCCGTCACCCCAGTGTTCAGGCCATAAGTCGTCGGATCGTTGCGCGTGCCCTCTCCTTTGCACGCAACGTTGGAATGAAAATCGATGAAGCATCACGTTGAATTCGAGCAGTGGGTTCCGGTTGGGATTGATCGCGTCTTTCTTTTTTTCGCGAATCCCAACAATCTTCCACGAATCATGCCCCCAGAAACAGGAACGCAATTGATTCGTCTGAAATTGGTGCCGCCTGCGAGCGCAACGATAAGAAGCGGAGATGTAGGAGATCGACATCGTTTGGCAGGCGCGGGCTCTGAGATCGTGACGTCGTTTCGTGTGCTTCCTTTTTTGCGATTGCGAGCTGAGTGGGTCGCAGCCATCACCGAATTCGAATGGAACCACCACTTCGTCGACACTCAAACCAGAGGTCCACTTAAGAGTTTCCGCCATCGTCACGAACTCTCTTCGCAAACAAGAAATAACGCGGATGGTACCTCCATCCGCGATGTGATCGATTACGAAGTGGGATTTTCCCTGCTAGGCGATTTGGCGCAGAAACTTTTTATCGGCCGCCACTTGCGGCGGACTTTTGCCTACCGACAAAAGGCACTGCAAGTGCTACTAGGGTGAGCTTCAGAAGAAAGAATGACTTGCCTCGCGACTGAACTATTTATCAGGCTCTACCACCACGGCAGTCCCATATGCCAACACCTCGGTGACTCCCTGCATCACTTCGGTCGCGTCGTAACGTGCTCCGACTACCGCATTCCCGCCCAATTCAGCTGAGTGCTGCAACATCAGATCGAAAGCCTCGGCGCGGGTTTTCTCGCACAGGTTGGTCAACAGAGTGATGTTACCGCCAAGAATGGTTTGCAAGCTGGCGCCAATGGTCCCAAAAATCGAGCGCGAGCGCACCACAATGCCTCGCACTACGCCGAGCGTGCGAACCACGCGAAATCCGTCAAGTTCGAATTGTGTCGTGACCATATTGTGAGCGACCATTCGTCCATGCCCGCCATAGCTTGTGGCCATCGAGTTCATCCTTCCTCCACTTGTGAGCGAAGAAACACTTGCTTGCCGTTCACAGCTACTATATCTATTCCAGCTGTGCCGTGGTCACAAATTCCTCTTCATCCGTGTCGTATTTAACATCAAGAACATTAGGCTTGCAGCATACCTGGCAATCTTCCACGTAGGACTGCCGTCGGCCCGCGGATTCGTCCACTGTCGTCTGGTTCCACTCTCCGCAACCTGCACATTGGAATCCTGTTTCCATCAGATCCATTTTCAATTTTCAAACCCCATTTGCCAATTGGAAACGAAAGACCCCCTATAATGGCGAGTCCGGACGCCGGCTGACGATGGCCGATGCAAATGGGGGGTCCATGTTTTCACGACGCCGCTTTCTACAGGCCAGCACCGTTGCCGCCGGCACAGGCATAACCGCACTTACACCCTCGCTCCGAGCAGAGGACCCTTCATGTTCTTTGCCGCCTTCCATCGCCGCTCTGAAGTCCATGAAGGATCGCGCCAAGCCAATTACCGCAGAGGAACGAAATGCACGCCAGGAAAAAGCACGTCAACTATTACAGGCTAATGGCATGGATGCTCTGCTGCTGATGGAAGGGAGTTCGCTCAACTATTTCGCGGGCGTGCAATGGTGGGGAGGGGAACGGCTGTTTGCGTTTGTCCTGCCCGCCAAGGGTCGTGCTCTTTGTTTGTGCCCGGCATTTGAAGAAGGACGGGCGCGCGAACAACTGGCTATAACGCCGGCAGGTAAAGAGGCCGATGTGCGCATATGGCAGGAGGATCAAGACCCTTACGAGACACTTGCGAAGGGACTCAAGGATTTCGGCATTTCGACCGGCACGCTGGCTCTGGAAGAGACTGTTCGATTCGTTTTCGGCAATGGAATCGCAAGAACAACTCCTCACATGAAGATTGTCAGCGGAACTCCGGTTACGGCTGGCTGCCGCATGATCAAGAGCTCGCACGAACTTGAGCTGATGGCGTTGGCAAACCAGGTCACGCTCCTGGCATTTCAGGCCGCTTATCACGCGATTAGCGATGGCATGACACACCACGAACTCGACGCACTGATTGCGTCCGCGAATGAGCGGCTTGGATATCCCGGCGAAGTGGATATCGACATCGGTGAAAATTCCTCATTCCCGCACGGGTCAATCGTTCCGCAAGTAATCCGCGAGGGCATGCTTGTGCTCATTGATGGAGGGGGACCCGTTGAAGGTTATCAATCCGACATTAGTCGTACGTTTGTGTTCGGCAAACCTTCCGACAAGATGAAGAAGATTTTTGATATCGTTCACCGCGCGCAAGCCGCCGCGTTAAAAGCGGCCAAGCCGGGCGTAGAGTGTCAGGCAGTCGATGCAGCGGCGCGCAAGGTGATCACCGAGGCGGGCTACGGTCCGGACTACAGATTTTTTACCCATCGCGTGGGTCACGGGATTGGAATGGACGGCCATGAATGGACCTATCTTGTTCGCGGAAACACGACTCTACTGGCGCCGAACATGACCTTTAGCGACGAGCCGGGCATTTACATCCGCGATGAATTTGGCGTCCGTCTAGAGGATGATATGCATATTACCGAAGATGGGGCGCGACTCTTCACCCCGCAGAGTCCGTCGCTAGAGGATCCGTTCGGAAGCGCTTAATCTTGTAATACGGGTACTGACACCATCACTGAGAGCGGGTGCCCTAAAGTTCAGGCACGGGCGGGCAACCGTTGAAACTCAGCAGATAGGTGTTGCCCACATAACCAAGATATTTGATTCCGATCTGGCTGGTGAAAAAACCATCTGCGGTCATCTCACGAAGCTGAGCAAAAAAATCGATGCCCGGCGCAAGACTGGGATCCACGTCGGCGTTCTTGGAAAAGGCGATCAGATCGAGAATCTCTTTTTGTTGTTCGGGAGCACATTCCATATACGACTTTCCGTATCGGTCGATGCATTCTCCGTTGAGCCACATAAATCCACCGCCAAGTTTCAGCTGGAATTTAGGATTCTCACTGGTGAGAAGGTCGATAAATTCTGGCGCTCCTGCCTCCATAGCGCCGCCGCATTCATTGTCGGCTGGAATTATGGTCTGGCACAGAGTCTGGAGCATTTTGTAATCTTTGGCGGAGAAAAACTTAGGAGCATAAGCGCCTGACGGCGTTGCGGCTTTTTCCGATGCCACTATGTGATGCGCATATTCCGCCGCCTCCAACGGAATAACGCGTAGTACCGAAGTGGCCGCAACCCCCATGCCCAACGATTTCAGAATGTCACGGCGCGATATCGACCTTACCGACATGTTTCCCTTCCTTCACAGGCTCCCACTCTTCGCCTGTTCCAACAAATACTCGGAAGCTCGCCACGAAAGAGCCATAATTGTAAGCGTTGGATTTTTGTCCGGATTGCTTACGAAGGCGGCTGCATCGGTGACGAACACATTCTTCACGTCATGAGCTTGACAGTATTTGTTCAGCACCGAGGTTTTTGGACTGACGCCCATCCTCGCCGTCCCTAACTCGTGGATGATAACCCCGCCATCCGCGATCCCGTATGGATGGCTTCCATCGTTTTTTACGTCGGTAACGAAGGTCCCACCCGCGGTTTCCACGATCGAACGAATAGTTTCCTGCATGTCCTTCGCCATCTTGATTTCGTTATCGCCCCACTTCCAATGAAAACGCAGCACCGGAATGCCCCACTGATCGACAGTCTCGGGATCAAGATCGCAATAGCTATCTTGGTTGGGAATCATTTCTCCCCGCCCAGCGAAGCCGATGTAGGTCCCATATGTGCTGCGGCATCGCTGCTTGAGCGAACTGCCATAGCCTTCAAATTTGGTGCAGATTCCGTCGAACTCACCCACTCCGGGCATGCCGCGACCACCGCCGAATTCAATATGGTATCCTCGCAAAAAATCATTCTTGCGATCGAACTTCCACCATGGCATGTAGAAGTGCATTCCACCGACGCCGTCGTGATTGTGTGGCGGCATTTTGTCCAGTTGAGGAAAATATCCACCTGCGGAGCTTCCCACCGAATCGGTGAGGTAACGACCGACCGCGCCGGAAGAATTTGCCAGCCCATCGGGAAACAAAGTGGATTTCGAGTTCAGCAACAAACGCGCCGATTCGCACGCGCTGGCAGCGATCATGAACGCCTTTGCGTGCAACTGCTTTTCGGATCGAGACGACTTTTCAATGTATGAAACAGCCTCCGCCCTTGCGTCTTTCCCCACAACGATTTCGCGAGCCATCGCTCCGGTAATCAGCGTAAACCTGCCCGTCGCCTGCGCCGGCGGAATCATCACCTGGCTGGAACTGAAATTCGAAGCAGTAAGACAACCGCGGCCGCATTGCCCGCAGTAATGACAGGCCGCACGTCCGTTCAGCGGCTTGGTCAGAATCGCCATCCGCGAGGGCACACAGAGAATGTTCAACTTGTCGCAAACCCTTTTGACGATAACTTCGGTGCAGCGCGGCGGAGGTGGAGGAAGAAAAACTCCATCCGGCGCGCTGGGAATATTCTCCTTGGTTCCGAAAACTCCGATGTATGACTCAACTTTGTCGTAGTAAGGCGCTACCTCTTCATAAGTAATGGGCCAATCGTCTCCCATGCCGTCGGTCGAACGCGATCTGAAGTCTACGGGCGCGAAGCGAAGTGCGATGCGTCCCCAATGATTGGTGCGGCCCCCAACAATGCGAGATCGGAACCAGTGGAATTGAGAACCAGGCGCGGACGTGTACGGTTCGCCTTCGATCTCCCACGCGCCGTTCGGCGCCATAAATTCGTCGCCCACCTCATTCTTGAGTTTGCCACCCACCCCGCCGCCTCGGTGAGGGACCTGATATGGCCAGACATGTTCTTTAAAATCCTTTTCCGGATTAAGTGGCGGCCCGGCTTCCAACATCACCACATTCAAGCCACCTTCAGTCAGCACCTTGGCGGCAGTCCCCCCCGCCGCACCCGACCCGATGATGCAGACGTCATAGATCTTCGGTGATCGAACTACTTGAGGCATCAGGTTCTCCAAGTAAGAGAAAACGGCACAACTAAATAAGAGCTCTTCTGTTTCCAGATTGTAAGTTTGTGCTGCCCTAAGAATTTGCTCCTGAATCCCTGGCGCAGCCGAAAATCTCCGCAACCGCGATTCCTCTAAAATCGTAGCTTGGCCAGATACTCGCAACTCTTCTTAGCGCTTTCAAACGGATCTTTCGGATGATCGTGTTCGACAAAATAATGTTTGATACCAGCTTCGTTTGACTGCCTGAATATCTGCCTCCAGTCGATAATTCCGCTGCCCACCTCTGTCATTTCCGGAAGTGAATCTCCAAAATTCTGTCCACCCGAGGCGTCAACCTTTGGCATGCTCGTCAAATCTTTTACATGCACCAGTGGAAAGCGGCCGGGATATTTCTTGAAATATTTCAACGGATCCTGCCCGCCGACTCTAATCCAACAAAGATCCATCTCCATCTTCACCAGTTTAGGATCACACTCTTCCAAAAGTACGTCGTAAGGAAGCTTCCCGTTTACCGGAAAAAATTCAAACCAGTGGTTATGGTAAGCGAATTGGATTCCTGCCTTGTGGCTCGCTTCCCCAGCGTGATTGAAGGTTTCCGCGGCGCGCTTCCAGCCATCGGGAGCCTTGCGCACATCGTCGTCAATGTAAGGATTCACAATATATTCGTGGCCGATCACATGGGCCGCATCGAGCACGCTAGGAAAATCTGCCCCCAGACTTTTGTATGGGACGTGCGCCGAGGGGCCGGTCAATCCGTGCCGGTCCAGCATGGCCCGCACTTCTTGCGGAGTATGCCCCTCATATCCAGCGAACTCGACCTCGCGGTAGCCAATCTCTGCGACCTTCGCTAACTTGCCTTCGAAGTCGTCTTTCATGACTTCGCGGACGGTGTAAAGCTGTAATCCAACCTTCTCAATTTTGTGGGTGTCGGCCGCCCACGTGAATTTATTTGCCAATACGGTTGCTGCCGTCATCGTCCCCAGAAAAGTTCGTCGATTCATGGTTAAAGGTCTCCTCGCTTCATCTGATCAACAGCGTAATCGCAAGCCCGTGCAGTAAGGGCCATGTAAGTCAGCGATGGATTGACGCAGGAAGACGACGCCATGCATGCGCCATCGGTAAGAAAAAGATTCCTGGCATCGTGCGCCTGATTATGCGCGTTAAGCACTGATGTTTTGGGATCGCGCCCCATTCGCGCAGTACCCATTTCGTGAATGGTGAGACCGGGAGCGTTATCTTCAAGAAGTGGCTCGATATCTTTTGCCCCCGCGGCGGAGAGCATTTCCGACGCTGTAATCGACATGTCTTTCAGCAAGGCGCGTTCATTCTCACGCCAGGCACAGCTTATTTTCAGAGTGGGAATACCCCACGCGTCAACCTTTTCTTTATCGATCGCAATAGAGTTCTCGTGATTCGGCAGACATTCGCCAAACCCGTAGAAGGTCATTCGCCATGGCCCGGGACGGCTCAGCGCATGCTTAAAATTCGCTCCGAATCCCCGCATTTCCACCCCGCGCTCCCATTTCGGACGGCTGGCACTGCCCTGGAAGCCGTAACCTCGCATAAACAACGGATGCTTCTGCTTCACGTTGCGGAATCGCGGAACATAGATTCCGTTTGGACGGTTTCCCAGCGAAATATGATCTTCATTACCCGGAATTCGGCCGCTGGCTCCTCCGCCCATGCAATGATCCATCACATTGTGTCCAAGTTCTCCGCTTGAATTCCCCAGTCCATCAGGAAATTCAGGCGTGGCTGAATTCAGAAGAATGCGAGCAGACTCTAACGCGGAGGCACAGACAAAAATAATCCGACCTTGAAATTCGACTGTCTTTTTGGATTGACCGTCAATGATTCGCACCCCGCTGACTTTACGGGTTTTGGAATCGAACATCAGGCTATGCACTACGCTGTGCGGACGAACGGTCACCTTCCCGGTGATCAGCGCTGCCGGCAGAGTGGAGTTGAGACTGCTGAAGTAGGAACGCGTGATACACCCACGAGCACATGGGCCGCAGTAGTGACAGGGAGCGCGGCCATTGTGCCGCTGGGTCAGAATGGCAGTGCGTCCGATGGTCATCGTGCGTTCGCCGGGAAAATATTTGCCGATCGCATCTTTGACCACCACTTCGGCACAGTTCAACTCCATCGGCGGCAAAAACTTTCCGTCGGGAAGATGGGCCAGCCCCTCAGCTTGTCCCGAGACGCCGATGAAGTTTTCCACGTAGTCGTACCAGGGAGCGATCTCCTGGTAGCGAATCGGCCAATCCACGCCAACACCTTCGCGCAGGTTCGCCTCAAAATCCAAGTCGCTCCAGCGATAGGATTGCCGTCCCCAAATGATCGAACGGCCTCCCACCTGCCGCCCTCGAATCCATAAGAAGGGTTTGTCTTGCGGGGTAGTATAGGGATTCTGTTTGTCGTTCACGAAAAACTTGCTGTTCCACTCGTCCATTCCACCGCAGGTTTGCTGCACGCGTTGTTTTTCGTCTATCCCCTTGCGATCACCCATCCCGCGGTACTTCACCTCCCATTCGGGTACGTGCTCTGCATAGTCCGCATCCGGATCGATCGGCCTCCCTGCTTCTAGGACGAGGGTTTTCAATCCCTTTTCACCCAATTCTTTTGCGGCCCAACCTCCTGTAATGCCTGACCCCACCACGATGGCGTCATAGGTATTCGTCGCCATACTTATTTCGCGGCCTCCTCTTCCAGAGGAACACAAGCTACGTGCCGCGACGGGATAATCTCGCCGTGCAACTCCTGCTCAAACCCGATTTGCGATGTGTAATAGCCAATCAGAGTAAGTTGCTTCATCATGAAGAAAAAATTCTTTTCTGGGGGGCGCGTTCGCCGCCGTCGCACGTCCTCGGCTCGAGACGCAACATCGTCATCCAATGCCTGAAGCATTTCTACTTGCTGTTTTTCTCCGCAATCGACGAAGTCTTTTCCATACAATTCTCGCGCACGAGAATCTACACTTGCCAGGCCGGTCATGAATGTCAACTTTTCTTCCTCGTCATACCATTCGGTAAGAATTAGATCGATAAATTCATTCACTCGTGCGGCCTTGGCGCCTGGAGTGTCGGTCTGCGGAATGATGATTTCGGCAATGGTAGTAACTGTCCGATTCTGGCGGGGATTGAGCGACTTCAATTCAGCCTGTGCGGGAAGTTGATCGTGAACCTCTTGAAACAATGAAAAGGCTTCTCGGGAGAGAAGCGGAAGGGCTGCGGCTGAAGCTAGAAGCCGTAAGGCCTGACGTCTATGCATGCAAACTCCAAAAAGCCTGACTTTGCAGCTTACGCCGTAGCGGAAAGCAAGGTCAACGTTTAACGAGCGGTAACCACCTGAATTGCCTGCTCCCGTGCCAGGTTGAGGACAGCGACTGGGTCCTCGGTAGGCATAAACTCCATGGCAGCGTAACCGCCATAGTTCAATTCTCCCAGCTTGCGGAAAATGTTGGAATAGTTGATTTCACCGGTGCCCGGCTGATGCCGGCCCGGCACGTCCGCAATGTGAACCAGTCCTACGAGATCTATATTCTTCTCCAGCTTTTCGATCAGGTTACCTTCCGAAATTTGCGCGTGGTAGAAGTCATACAAAAACTTCATATGCGGATTGTCTACCTTACGTACGATTTCGAACCCCTCAGCCACCGACGTCAAATAGTACTTGGGGTTTTCCTCCTGATCGATGTTCTCCAGCAGAAGCGTAACATTTTCTTTGGCCGCCAAATCCGCGGCCGGTTTCAACGCTTCAACGCACGCCTTGTGGTGAACCTCGCGGGAAACGCCCTCTACGCGATTTCCGGATAAAACGATAATGGTGGGGCACTCGAGCTTGGCAACGATCGGAAAAAATGTTTTGAGCTCAGCTAGAAATGCGTCACGCTCGGAGGGATTGGTAATTCCTTTCGTCAGTCCGGCGGTGGAATCGAAAACAATTCCCAATGATCGTTTCTTGGCGTTTGCTTTGCGGAAATCCTCATCAGACCAGCCTTTGAACTCACCCACTAATTCGACAGCGTGGTAGCCGGCCTCGGCAACCTTCTCTAATCGCTGATCGAACGACAACTGCTTGAAAACGGTCCACAACATGATTGAAAATTTGAAGGGGACGTTCTCAGTAGCAGCCGCCACCACGGGAAGCGAGGGCAAAGCAGCTGCACCCAATGCAGCACCCGCAATCGTGCGAGCAAATTTGCGTCGATTCATCGCACCCCCCTTTGCTTTCAGCACTCAGCTAATCCCATGCTGAAGGTTTGACCCTGGTATCCGCGCTAGAATTGCGCAGAAGACTCGTTTTCAGACCATTTTTCGTTCAACCAATGAATGCGGGGATCGAGAACGGGAAACCCGGCCGAACGCTCCTCACCCTGTCCCTAACAATTCGCTTCGCACATTTTTCAGAACATACAAAGCGCGCGCTACTCCCACTTCGCCGGAAAGAATCGGGTCCTCGTTTTCGACGCTGAAGATGCCTTGGTATCCAATTTCCATGTAAGCGCGCATAATCTCTTTCCACGTACCCGCACTATGCCCGTAACCAACCGCGCGAAATGTTTCCGAAGCCGATGACAGTTCGCTGGTTCCGAATGCAAAGTTCAGAACACCAAAGCGGTCGACGTTGTTCTTATAAAAAGTCGTGTCTTTCATGTGAGCGTGAAAAATCGCATTCTGCTTGCCTAACATGCGAATCACTTCCACTGCGTCGCATTGCTGCCAGAAAAGATGGCTAAGGTCACAGTTGGCGCCGATCTCCTCCCCCACGGCTTCTCGCAGTTGCAACAATGTCTTCGGATTGTAGACCACAAAGTTCGGGTGCATTTCCAAAGCGATCTTGTGAATACCGTGTTCGCGGGCGAACTTTGCCGCTTCCTTCCAATACGGAATAACCTTTTCTTTCCATTGCCAATCCAGCATCTTGCCATACTCGGGAGGCCAACGGTACGTTACCCAATTTGGCATCGTGTCTGCGGGACTGCCACCCGGACAGCCCGAGAACCCAACAATCACACTCACGCCCAGACGCTCGGCTAACAGCACCGTGTGTTTGAAAGATTCCGCATCGCGTGCAGCCACGTTGGGATCCGGAGATACAGGGTTTCCGTGACAACTGAACGTTGCGACCTGGATGCCGCGGTCTTCGAATTTCTTTTTCCAGGCACGCGCCTTTCCTTCATCCTCCAGCAACTCCTTCACCGGGCAATGGGTCGAGTTGGGATAGCCACCGGTGCCGATCTCAACGGCCTCCACTCCCAGACTCACAAACTTTTCGATTAACTCATCGGTGGATAGCTTGGGGAACGCCGGATCGAATACTCCGACGGGAATTTTGCGCATGGCTCCCGGCATCATGTTCTTCTCGCCCGATTCCGCCGGAGCCTTGCGATTTAGCGCCGATACACCACGCGGCGCCGCAGCAGCAGCGGCCAACATCCCGGTGGTGGCTAGAAAGTCTCTTCGGCTGCGGCTATTGAGTGCAGCCTTCGAATCCCCGGACATCTGATCCATAGCATTCTCCCTTGACTAATTTCGCCCTCAAAAGGGACAACTCCTCGTTGCGCTTGCATTATACCCATCTGACGTCATGCCGAAAGGCGGGACGACGAGCCCTTCACCCTCAGCCCCATCAAACCGTTCGCACATCAAACCGGTCGCTGTTGACAAGAACGCTGGTTTCTAACATGCTTTTGTGCCCCATGAAGAAACGGCGGAAAGAGGCGCGTCTTACTCCGGTCCTGAGCCCGTCGGCGAGACTTAGTCTGCTGAGCGCGAAGCGGCAGGCAATTATTCGTTCCACCTTCGAGCGGCCGCGGGAATTCGTTCTTCTCAGTGTGCGTGCTCTGGCTCAACGCCTGGGTACCGATCCGGCAACGATGATTCGAATCGTTCGCGGAATGCAGTTTGGTTCCTACCGGGAATTTCAGCACTACGTGCATGAGTTGTCGATCGCTCACGCGACCTCGCTCGACACGATGCAGACCGGACCAGCCGCGAAATCCGCAATCTCCGCTCAGGGCCGCGCTTCGCTTGACCAGGACATTAAAAACATAAATCGGCTGGCGCAGAGCCTCGATTGGCAAAAAATCGCGGCCCTCGTAAGACGGCTTTACTCCGCGCAACATGTGCTGCTTCTCGGAGGCGACCTCGCCGCCAACCTGGTTAAGTTCCTCGAACACTTGCTGATTATTTTGGGGTTGCCGGTCAGCTGTGCCACCTCGCCCGCCGAGGTGGTGCACAAAGTTCGAACGCTTGGAAAGAAAGATCTGGTGATCGCCGTCAGCTACGGTCGGGGTCTACGCCAGACAGTGGAAGGGTTGCGTCAGGCTCGGGCTAACGGGGCATATTGTGTGGGGATCACGAATACGCTGGTTTCACCTATCGGAGAGTTCGCGCACGATTCATTTCTAACGTCCATTGAGACGCCTTCTTTCGGATCGTCCTACGTGGCTCCCATGGCTCTGTTCAACGTCATCGTGGTCGCATGTGCCAATCACCGTCGCGACCGGACTCTTACCTTGATGAAGCAGGTCGAACAGGAGCAACGTCACGGATTCCGTTGGTACGAATCGTAAAGTGAACCGTTGAGATTACTGCTTGTAAACTTTTCCGTCCTTCATTACAAACTGCACATGTTCCAGCAGTCGAATGTCCTGCAATGGATCGCCGGCGACCGCGATCACGTCGGCAAATCGCCCGGGCTTGATATCGCCAATAACGTCCGAATGCCCCAGTAGATCGGCGGCATTCGTAGTTGCCGCCTGAATCGCCTGCATCGGCGTCATCCCGTACTTCACCATGAAGGCAAACTGGTTCACGCTGCGGTCATAAGAGCAAACGCCTGCATCGGTACCGAACGACATTTTCAGTCCGGCTCTCACCGCCTTGCGAAAATTCTGCCGGTGAAGTTCTCCTAACTCAGCGTCGTGCTGGAGAAAATCTTTAGGTATTTTTCCTAGTCTGCCTGCCTCCTGAATGCATTCTTCATCGTAGATATCCATATCGAGATAAGTTCCGTGCTGTTTTGCGAGCGCGAGACCCTCGTCATCGATCATCGTGGCATGTTCAATTGAAGCTACTCCCGCCCGGATCGCATTCTTGATGCCCTCGGCGGAATGAGCGTGCGCTTCTACGCGCAATCCAAAATGGCTCGCTTCATCCACCGCCGCTTGCAACTCTTCCGGTGTGAACTCTTGTGATTTGGGATTGCTGCCGTGCGTCAGCACAGCGCCGCTGGAAAGAACTTTGATGTGATCGGCGCCGTTTTGCACCAACAGACGGATCTTCTGTCGCACTTCCCACGGCCCGTTTGCTTCTCCGTAGTGAAGGTCCCAGGGCAAGGTAATGTCGGGAGCAAATCCAGTCAGGGCACCTGCGCCGCCAGTGATGGTCACATAGGCTCCCGCCACATACATTCGCGGACCTTCAATATAGCCCTGAGCGATCGCGTTCCTCATAGCGACATCGTTTAACGCCCGGTAAACACCAACATCGCGAACTGAGGTGAATCCCTCTCTGAGAAATGTTCGGGCATTGGGAACCGATTCAAAAGCGACTTCGGCCGCAGACTTCTTCAGCAGAGCAATCGGATCACCGTTGTCATCAAAGGCATCCGCCAAGTGAGTATGACAATCGATGAGCCCTGGCAGGACTGTCATCTGCGAGAGGTCGATGACCTTGGCATCAGCCGGAATCGCCAGCCCCTTGCCGACGCTTTCAATCTTATTGTCACGAATGAGAATAACCTGATCGGTGAGCATGGTCCCGGCCTGCGGATCGATCAGTTTTCCCGCCTTGATGGCAGTCACCTGCCCAACCGCGCCCGCAGTACACGAAAGCCACAACCCCAGCATGATTGCAAGAGCTCTCTTCACGGCGTCACCTCGTGTTGTATGTTGGGACAGAATGTAAGAATTTTAGATTTTCAGGCGCGATGTGAAGTCTTCCCAACTTCAATCGGCTGCCACCGCTGGAGTGCGCATCCCACCTCTTAGATCGGCCGCCAACAGCCGGTGAAACAAATGTTCCCCAGCTTCGCGCCGCACGGACAGTCTACCCGCGCCATACGCACGAGATTTTAATCCGCGCTGCACCGCCTCGCAGATCCCCAGGTCTTCCTCTTGCACTCGCGCGCCCACGGCCACGCTGCCCTCGTTGTATTGGCGCTGGGACTCACTCACATCACCAAAATAGAAATCGAAGATCACCCGGCAATGATCTACATCCACCGGAAGCACCAGGTTCGTATCCATGTAGCCTTCGTAACAATTGATCATCAAGTTGGGATGCTGCCAGAAATACCAGGCCCGATCACCCTGACGCGTTTTGGCGGTGGCCGCATCTTCAGTGCCCGCAAGCATCGGGCTCGATTGCAAACAATACCTGTCCTCGTTCTCGATGGTGTATTCCTTATAATCCAGCACCGAGTTCAAGCCCTTGTGCAGATGCGGAACGTGATATCCGCCATCAAGATAATTGTCTACAAATACTTTCCAGTTACAGTGGATGTCGTAAGTGCGGCTATCGAAGTAGTGCAACTTGCTCACGGCAAGCGGCGCGACGCGTTTAACCAGGCCGCCAAGAAACTGTGGCAGCGGCTCTGCCTGCGGATCCAGACTGACAAAAACAAATTTCTCCCAGATTTCGGCCTTCACCGGGATGAGTCCATTTTGTTGGCGCTCAAAGTTCTTTACGCCGTCAAATTCAGGCATACCCTTCAAAGAGCCATCCAGCCCGTAATTCCATCCGTGATATGGACAATGCAAAATGGAAGCTTGGCCGCACGGTTCTGTGACCACTGCCGCCGCGTGGTGACGGCACACGTTATAGAAGCCTCGAAGCACACCATCATGACCACGCACCACGACGATCGGCTCGCCAGCAATGCTGGCGGTCACAAACTGGCCCGGTCGCTCCACTTGTTCAACTCGTCCGACCATTTGCCAGGTCTTGCTGAACACAGTTTGCGACTCGAGCTCCGCGATGCGCGGATCGACGTACCAGGCCGCGGGAATTGTCGACGCATCCGCCAACGCGGCTTTATCGTCATAACTGCCTATGATTTCTTCTACGGACAATTTTCCATTCATGCTCCGATGGCCCTCTTCAGCACATCCAGAAATTGATTGATGCGCGCATCTTTCTTCTCTTGAAGATCCCCCTGACGGCGGAATAATCCTGGATCCAATTCCTCGGTCAGCAGGGCGTCCTGAAAACGCTCCATGGTCCAATCGAGGATTGAAACAATCATGTCCTGATCAAGCTCATGAAGAAGTTCTCCGCGCTGCAATCCATAGCGCACGAATGCCACCGTCCCGTACGGATCTTCCGCAACCAGAAAACGATTGATCTCCCGCTTCAATGTGAGGTCAGTGCCGTAGTTTCCGAGCAAAGAGACCCGGTAAGGAATCCAGTCTTCGTGCACCAGATGCTCGGTACTCGCCAGCCAATACCGCAACACTTCGAAGAATCCACGCTCACGCACCTCCGCCGGAGCGTCAAGATATCGCGGAAACGAACGCACCGCCTTCTTGTAAACTTCAAAGAAAAGTCCGTCCTTGCTGCCGAAATGCTGGAATACCGATCCTTTGGCAATACCCAGGACTGCCGCGATGTCACCCACTCTGGCGGCATGGTAGCCCTGCTCGGCAAAATGGCGCATAGCTGCGTCGATAATCTTGTTTCGTTTGCCTTCGGATCGTGGCCGAGGCGGCACGGTCCGGTATCGCGGCGGGGATACAATGCTGCTTCCAATTCCACTCATGTTTGACCTCAAGTCATAGGACTGTACAGAAATTTGACAAGGATTTCAATTCTATTTTCCAAACAGATGCGGTAATGTTGTCTTCTTTTATTTGCATTGTGTGATTGCAGGTCATCAACTTGCCAGAATCTTCCACTAGCCATAATTCAAAAGTCCAGCCCACAAAAACCTACGACGCGATCGTAGTCGGCGGGGGACATAATGGCTTGACCGCTGCCGCGTATCTCGCCCGTGCTGGGCTATCCACTCTCGTCCTCGAGCGCCGCGAAATTGTAGGCGGCTGTTGCGTTACTGAAGAAATCGCTCCCGGCTGTCACGTCTCAACCACCTCTTATATTGCCAGTATGTTGCGGCCAGAGGTTGTTTCCGATTTTCGCCTCCGCGACTACGGCTTGCGCATCCTACCTTGCGACCCTGCCATTCAAGTTCCCTTCCCCGATGGCCATGTCGTTCCCTGGTGGGCGAACCGCGATAGAGCCAAAGCCGAATTCGCCAAGATATCAGCAAACGATGCCGAAACCTTCATTCAGGTTGACGATCAACTGAAGAAATTGGCGCGTTACTTGCAACCGTTTTTCATGGAACCGCCGCCCGAAATTGACACCCGAAGCGTGCGCGGATGGACCGATCTTTTTCGCGTGGGAAAGAAGTTTCGCGGCATCTCGACTGATGAGGTTGCGCAGCTTATATCCTTCCTTACCGGAAGTCTCGGCGAATTTCTCGATCACAACTACGAGTCAGAAAAAATCAAAACCATGTTCCTTGCCAACAACGTCTACGGCAAACATGGCGGACCTTATCAGCCTGGAACGGCGATTGGCTTGCTTTTCCACTTGTTAAGCGGCGGCGAACATGAACTGCAGGGCTTCTACGGGCACGTGATGGGCGGGATGGGCGCGATTACTCAGGCGCTGGCAGCGTCCGGCAGAAAGCTTGGCGTTGAAATCCGTACCTCGTCTCCCGTCGCGCAGATTGCGGTCCGCGACGGCCGGGCGCGCGGCGTTGTTCTCGAAGACGGCACCGAAATCCGTGCGCGTATTGTTCTCTCCAATGCCGACCCCAAACGTACCTTTCTGAAGATGGTCGCGGCGTCCGAACTGCCGAACGAATTTCTCCACTCCATCCGTGGAATAAAAATGGAAGGCCCCTGCGCCAAGGTCAACCTCGTACTCGATGACGAACCGCGTTTCACCGGAACCTCCCTCGATTCCACTCCTCTGGAGCGTACTTTTTATACTTTGGTTCCCTCACTTGCCTTCGCCGAACGCTGTTATGACATAGCGAAATTTGGAGAGATCCCGGAAGAGTTATGGGTGGATTGTGTGGTTTCCTCCAACGCCGATCCTTCGCTGGCTCCTTCCGGCAAGCACATCCTCACCTGCTTTGTGCAATACGTTCCCTATCATCTGCGAGAAGGCACTTGGGACGAGAAGCGCGATCTCCTCGGCGATCGTGTAATTAAAAAGATTGCCGAATATGCGCCTAATGTCCCGACTGCGATCGTGGCACGTCAGGTGCTTACCCCGCTCGACCTTGAACGCACCTACGGTTTGACGGAAGGAAACATCTTTCACGGCGATCTCCGTCTGGAGCAGCTTTTCTTTATGCGTCCGGTCTCCGGCTGGTCGCAGTACCGCACACCGGTT
Organism: Terriglobia bacterium; assembly: GCA_963786325.1. GTDB lineage: Bacteria > Acidobacteriota > Terriglobia > Terriglobales > Acidobacteriaceae > JAIQFF01. The sequence goes on along the minus strand of CAWAYW010000025.1, from coordinate 90,975 downwards.
GATGGCCTGTACTTATGCGGCGCTGGCACTCACCCGGGGGGAGGCGTCACCGGGGCGCCTGGGCATAACGCAGCCCATCAAGTTTTGCGCGACTGGAAAAAGGGACGATTGAAAGAGACCGCCGCGTGATCCCCGATCAAACCAATGAAATCCGGGATCTGGCCGTTCAGCATTGCCGCTCAACCATCCGGCACGAGCTTCCATGGCAGGCGGCGTCGAAATGAATGTCAATTCCAAGGTCGACTCTGCGGTTAACGCCGCCGACATTGTGATCCTCGGCGCCGGGGTGATGGGAACCGCAATCGCTTTTCACCTGGCAAAGCGAAAAGCGGGAAAGATCCTTGTCGTCGATAAAGGCCACGTCGGTCAAGGTGGAAGTGGACGTTCGTCCGCGCTCATTCGTATGCACTATAGCTATCCGCCCGAGGTACAGCTTGCGTTGATGAGCTTACGATTGTTCGAAAACTGGAGCGAAGCAGTGGGCGGCGATGGGGATTTCCGAAAGACAGGCTTTGTGCGCATTGTTCATCCCGGAGAAGGCGAACGTCTCAAGCATAACGTCGAAATGCAGCGCAACCTGGGAGTGAACGTAAAGCTCATCGATCGTCACGAACTTAAGGAACTGGAACCTGACTGGTCGGTGGACGAAGTCGAACTTGCGGCATACGAACCTGATTCCGGGTACGGCGACGGAGCCGGAGTGGCCCATGACTTCCTCGCGCGAGCGCGCGACCTTGGAGTAGCTTACTTGTCCAGGAGTGCAGCGTCACTGCGGATTGAAACCGGCAAAGTGTGTGGCATCAGGACTACTCAGGGCGATATTTCTTCCCCCGTCGTAGTCGCCGCCATTGGCCCGTGGACTAGGCCTTTATTTCAAAACGCAGGTCTCGACCTTCCCATAGAAACCGAATTTCATCAGGTCGCAATACTGAAGAACGCTCCCGGCATGAAGAGTGGAGGATGTGCGTGCATTGATTCTGTCAGCGCGACTTACTTCCGCTCCGATGCGCAAGACAAATTTCTGATCGGGGACTTCTATGGTCAGCGCGGCGCCGATCCCGACAATTTTCCGCAGCGCGCTTCCGATCAGGAGCTGGAAGAAATGATTGAGCGCACATCTCGGCGGGTGCCGAAGCTAGAAAATGCGGAGGTAATGCGGGGCGTGACTGGCGTCTACGACATGACCCCGGACTCGCGCCCTCTGCTCGGTGAGATTCCGGATGTGAGGGGACTTTATGTCTGTGCTGGTTTCTCTGGCATGGGTTTCAAGATTTCTCCAGCAATCGGATTGGTTATGTCCGAGCTATTGCTCGACGGACGGGGCAAGAGCGTCGACATCACCTCATTTTCCCCGTCTCGTTTCGAAGAAGGCAAAGCGATAAGAGCAGAATTTGAATACATGGACGATTAGTGACGCCGGCGTCACTCCGGCTGTCGTGAGGACGTGTCGCACTCATACCGAACGCAGCTTTAGAACACTAAAACGAAGGAGCAACATATGGCCAAGAAAGGCATTCTCGATCGTCTCAAGGACGGACCGGTCCTAGGCGACGGCGGTTATCTTCTCGAGCTGGAAAAGCGCGGGTGGGTGCGCGCAGGTCCATTCACTCCGGAAGTCGCGTTGCTGCATCCCGAAGCGCTTCGTGAACTTCACGTCGAGTTTCGTGAAGCTGGAGCCGACGTCCTTCAAGCGCTGACGTTCTATGCCAGTCGCGACAAACTAGCTACGGTCGGCCTCGACAACAAGCTCGAAGAGCTGAACCGCGCAGCCGTCAGAATCGCCCGCGAAGTTGCCGGCGACAAGTGTCTGGTCGCGGGAAATCTCAGCCTCACCTGGATGTACGAGCCCAACAGCTCAACGGCCGCCGACAAGGTTCGCAAGACCTTTGACGAGCAACTCAAAATACAAGTCGATGAGGGCGTTGACTTCATCATCGGCGAAACTTTCTCGTTTCTCGGTGAAGCACTCATCGCCGTCGAAAGGGCAAAGAAAACCGGCCTGCCCGTCATGGTGACTATCTGTTTCGAAAATCAGGACGAAACGGCCGAAGGCAAATCAGCCGCCCAGTCCGCCAAAGCTTTGCTTGATGCCGGCGCTGACATCGTGGGCATGAATTGTTTGCGACCACCGGAGCACACGCTTGGCGCCATGGAAGAGATGCGAAAAGCTGTTTCCGGCTATCTAGCTTGCCAGCCAGTGGCGTATCGCACTCCCAAGGAAAAACCCGACTTCACCAGCTTGCCCGAATTCCCCCTGGGCCTCGATCCGCTTCAACTCACTCGCAAGGAAATGGGCGACTACGCTCTGCGTGCCCGCGATATCGGGATCAATTACATCGGCTCGTGTTGCGGATCGGTCGCCGTTCATGTGCGCGAGATGGCACGGGTGCTCGGCAAATTGCAGGAAGATGGCCGGGTATGGAAGAAAGGCGGCGAAAAGCCGATGTCAGCCTACGAGTACTACGGCCACGATGAAGTGGCGAGCAAGAAAGCATAATCGGGCCGACTTGCACAGGTAGCGGTCACCCGCTTTCCCTGCGACATCATCGTGCGTACGGGTCCGTACACGGCGATTCGGCGAGTGGAGCTCCGATCCGCCAGTCAGACGGAGGAGGCCGAGCGAGTCGAAGTAGGAATTGGGGAACGCGTAATGAAGGGCGGGGCTGTCCGCGAGTCGCCACGGGCCATGAGGACTACCCGCCGTTTTAGCAGCCAGGTCACGTCCGATGCCCCGTTTGCGAAGTGCCGCAAACCGCTTGTTCCCACGCTTCCACTGCTTCCACATCGCAGACCGTAGTCTGTGCCGGAGCCACTTATCAAGACGGGTGAGCACCGAGGGTGTCTGGCAGAAGCCAAAATAGCCTCTCCATCCCCGCAAGTATGCAGAGAGCTCCGTGGCTCTCTGTTCCATGCTGATCCCTCGTGTCCGGCATGTAAGTTCGCGAATCCGAGCTTGGAAGCGCAAGATCGCTGATTCGGCGCTTTCTGCAGGCCGGAGTGATGGAGAACGGGCTGGTGAGTCCGGTTCTTGTTCTTTGGCTCGCGCATTTGCTCCACGCTTCCTTCAGACCCCGCCTTACGGCGACGCCCTTGCGCTTCGCTATCACTTCACCTCTATCAGGTTGTGAAAAGGACTTTCACCTTCAAGTTGTCGAACATGCTCGGCACACAAAAAAGAGCCAGCCACTAGGCTGGCCTCAGTCCTTCAGGGGAAGAGACAATTACCAATTTTCCCAATCAACAGTAGATCCCGGGACCAACTCTAGAACGAGCCAGCAGCGGCTGCCCGTTCACGTTGTACCAAGACTAGAATCTTCCCTGCCACCACTTGTCACAACCGTTTCATGGAATTGTCATTTTCTTGTAAGCCTTGCATTCCACGTGGTGCGGGCGCCCTCGCCCGCCAAAGCATTTTGAACAACGAAACATCTGAATAATGAAGATCGCTGTCCCGGGTGATCGTAAGCGAGTTTCATGCCGGCAAGCGAACCAATCATCGCTCCGAGAAACAACTTTTCGTTTGGACAAAGGTGAGCAGAGGATTCAGCTGGAAACGATTTTCAATGCGGCTGATCGTAGATCGGACTATCTGGAGAAGGCGAGTCATACTCCAATCCGTACAAATTCTTGTGTATCGGCGGCGTGTCGCTTTCCGCTAATCGCAATATTCCCAGCGTCGAGCTGTCCGGCGAAATTGTGATCTCTCGAGTCATCGCTTTCAAGGTTTCGGGCAGCGCGGACTCGTGCCACACTCGAAGCACATACTTCCCCGCCGGCACTCCCGTAATCTCAACCTGTCCCCGCCGGTCGGAAATTCCGTAGTACGGCGTATCGAGCGCCACCACTACAGCACTCATCTCGGGGTGAATATTGCAGAAAATGTATGAAATTCCGGCTTTGTCGAAATGAACGCCCCGCGTACTGCCCGCCTCATAAAGACCAAGGTCAAAACGTTTCCCCTCAAACAGCGAGAACACATTATGAAAAAAAGGATCGCGATTGGGAAATGCGACCACCGAACCCACCGGCACAACCAGCAGGTGAGGATCGAAACTCTTGTTTCTCTGCACCAGCCGAGGCGGCGGCATCGGCCGGAACGTCACTGGCTTAACTACGGGAGCCGCGGGCGTAAGCCAAACCAGTACGTCACTCGCTTGCCTTGCCTCAACCTGCTTTCCGGCACTCGTCAATGTCAACGCAACCCGGCCCGTGAGGGTAACTTCCTGCCCCGACGCCAGGCCGGCGCATAGCAGTAACATGCCGAACCAGCAGCGACAATTTAGAGGCGTCATCATCAAAACAGAATTCCCATCATCAAATTCACTTGCTCAGACGTCGGGCTTCCCGCATCCAGATCGAACGTTCTTAGGTAACGATATTCGCCCGAGAAAAGCAAATCGGACCGCGGACGGTAAATAAAATTTACCATTGCGCTTCGGTTTTGAAGTAGCAGGCTCGGAACATAATTAGGGCTGACCGGATAGGTCCTCACATCCGCGGCGTATGGACTGTCGAGACCGAACGCTCCGTTGAACTCAAGCTTGTTGGTCGCCCTGAATTTCAATTGCGACCATCCTCCCACTGAATTCAGCGGTTGTACTTGCCCGTTGGTATCGCTGCTGAACAGCACGCTTCGACCCACTCCCCCGCCCAGGCCTCCGATCGCCTTCCCTCGATAAAACTCTCCGCTCAGACTGACTCTTTGCGATAGGGGAATATTCCAGTCCGTCATTCCCGCCCAACCATCCACGTGCTGGTTCAGATTCCAATTCTGACGGCTGTAATAACCCGCCGTGCCGAGAGTTAATGGCATCCCGAAAACCGTGCGTGTCCAAGATACCCGGGCGACGTAAGCCGGTTGGCCCGAGCTCTCACCTGCCTGCGCAGCACGCTCGAAGGTTGATGCTGGCAGCTCTCCTGTAATGTTGTCCATCATGCCGCCTTGTAGCGTGATGGTTTGCCCATTCCTGACTGCAAAGCGATGTTCTACGCGCACCTGCGGAATCCATCCCCACAAATTGCCGGCATAACCGAACGCCGGCACTGCCAGCGAGGCGAACGAGGTCGGCGAAAGTGGAGAAATAAAAGCATTGTCCTGACCCGCTACGACCGAAGTATTTTTCCAGTCCATCCGCAGGCTGGCAATGCGCATACGCACCAAGCCAAAATTAACTCCCCCCGGCGTGTTGGTGAATCCACCGGAAAAATCTACTTGCAGATTCCCAGACGTCTTCGCCCCAGCCAACCGCGGACCGAATACCTCAAGCCCAATTTCGGACTGCCGCAAACTGGCGCCCAGGGCCATGGTCGGCAGATTCGCACTCGCGGGAATCGCCCACGTCGGGAAGTCTTGATTGTCGACGGAACCGTGGTTGCTAAACACGTTCAACAGCACGATGCCGGATAGGCGCATTCTATATTTTGATGCGGACTCAATTTTCGTTTGATATTGATCATCGATCTTGCTGCTCAGCAACTGAGAGGACTCTTCGAGGGAAGCTACCCGGTCTCCCAAACCTCCTTCCCCGGGTGCGGCCTGGGCTGCATTCGGTGATTCCGTAGCTGCCGCAGTATCGGGCGCTGCCGACGGCGCGGCCCCGGAACTGCGGGTCGCGTCCAGCTGGCGTCGCAACTGCTCGGTCTCCGCGCGATATTGTCCCGCTTCTGAACGCAGTTCCACTACCGCGTTGCGCAATTCCCGCACTTCTTCCTGCAACTCATGAACCGCAGTCGTCATGGCATCGGCGGGCTGGACAGGCTGAGGGGCGGCGTTTTGCCCCTGGCCGTAAATATTTCCCGCAAGAAGCACCAATCCCATCACGCCGAATTTCTTCACCCGCCGAGGCAAACCAGTTTGTTGTTCCACAAATCGCCTCCAGAAAAAATGACCCTGAGATGAAAAAGTTGTCAGAAGACTTCTGAATTTGTGCCCTTAAGCATGAGAGTATGCGATCTCGAGCGGAACGCTTCGTTCTTTGTGACAGCCCTCATACCTGAAGCGAACTAAGTTTGACGTGGCCTCTCCGTCGGTTCCAGACCTGTCCGCGCCTTTCCTTCCAGCCAGAGATCAACAGCCTCATCGGGGGCAGATTTCAGCGGCAGCAGCACCCGGAATACGGTTCCGGACGACGATGTCTTCTCCACAGCCACATCACCGCCGTGGTCCTGGACAATCTTCTGCACTACGGTGAGCCCCAGCCCTGTTCCATTTTCCTTGCCTAGACTGACAAAGGGCTCGAACAGCCTCCCCTGAATTAACTCCGGAATGCCGCGCCCACTATCGCTGACCCGAATCTCAACGCCGTTGTGAACCTCGCGCAACCCCACATTGATGCTGCCCGATTCGGGAATCACCGACTCGCACGCATTCAACAACAAGTTAAAAAGTGCGCGTTCCAGTTTCTTTGCGTCGAACCACCCCGCACTGCTTCCATCACAGGAAGTTGTAATGGCGACCTGATGAAACTCGGGATGTAGCCGTATCGCCTGCATCACACGTACCACTGAAGCCTTAACGTCGCCGTACGTCGGCCGCAAAGATTCGCGAGTACGAGAGAACTCCAGCAGAGAATCGATAAGATCGGTCATCTGATTCACAGCCGCGCGAATTTCCTGATAGAGTTCCTCTCGCTGATCGGCCGACAGGCGGCTTTCACAAAGAAACTCTGCGTTAGCCACAATGGCGGCCAGCGAGTGCCGTAAATCGTGCGAGATCGAACTCGCCATCCGTCCGATGGTCGCTAAACGTTCCGCTTCCAGCAACTTTTGCTGTGTGGTTCTCAAACTCGAGCGCATTCGATTGAAGGCCCCGGTGACCTCCGCCGCCTCGTCTCCGCCGCGAGCGTCCAATGCATAACTGAAGTCGCCGTTTTCCAACGCCCGCACACCTTCCACCAGATTTGCCAGCGGACGCGTAAATGTATGCGAGATGAAGAAAACCAATGCGCTGCCGCCCACGACGGCAGCCAGTCCTAGTGCCAGCAGAAGACGATTCAGGCTGTCCAAAAATGCGGTCGCCTGATCGTAGGATTTCAGCACGATCAGGCGCACAGAAGAATTCTTTCCGCCCGCAAGCTCCAGTGAGGTGATCAGAAAACGTTCTTCCCCGAGTTGAATCTGTTCGGGCCCGGACGCGGAAGCAGGCAGGTGCAATGTTCGTTGCCGGTCGAGGTCGACCGCCTGCATTGAATTCAACGTAGTCTTCACCACTGTGTCGCCGTAGTAGAAGGCAACCTGACTGGCTGCGATCCGGCTCACCTGCGATGCCAGACGATCATCAATTTCGTAACCCACCGCCAGAAACCCCAGCAATCGGTTCTCCGACGCAGCACCAAAATAAATCGGTTTCAGAAAAACTTCGTAAAGATGCTGGCCGCCATACCACCACTGCCCCGACCCCTCATCGCTCACGCTATTCGCAAAAGATTGCTGCGCCACTTCTCTGGTCAGTCCAGGAGACGAGGTATGCAAAGCCACCACCCGCCCGGCCCGGTCGGTCAGCACAAAAAGATCGCTGCCCGCCAGCCGAAACAAGTCGCTCGACGCGTCCTGGATCGTAGCCTCATGCTCGGTGGTCATCAGGGCACGTAAGTTGGGCAGGTCAGCCAGCAGCTCGGCGGAGTGGGTGAGGGTCAGTTCGCGTTCGCGTTGGAAGTTCTGAAAAGTACTGACTGAATTTCTCAGATCGGCAAAAATCTCTCGTTTGACTTGTTTTCTAACGCTATATCGCACCAGCAGAAGGCTGGTGCAGGTAAGTCCTGCAGAAATCAGTAGCATGGATAGCAGAAACTTGGTTCGCATCCGAAGTTTCAGCATACCCGTCTCCCCACAACGGCGCGGCCTTGATTACTGGGTTACCACGAAAGCTGCGGCATGAATGGCAGCAGCCGGCTATGGCACAAATTTGTAGCCCATGCCGTGCACTGTGCGGAAGTGTACCGGATTACCAGGGTCTTTCTCCAGTTTCTGTCGCAGTTTCAGAATGTGATTGTCCACTGTTCGCGTGGAGGGATAATTCTGGTAGCCCCACACTTCATTTAGCAACTCATCGCGCGAAATCACCCGCTCCGCGTTCTGTACCATGAATTTGAGGGTTTTCACTTCCTGCGCCGTGAGTTGGACGGGCTCGCCATCCCGCGTGAATTCCATCTTGTTAAAATCGGCGAAAATCCCACCAAACGAAATCACATCGGTGGATCCCACCCGCGCCGTACGCCGCAAAGCTGCTCGAACTCGTGCCAGAAGCTCACGCGGACTGAACGGCTTAGTCACATAATCGTCCGCACCCAGTTCCAGCAGCAGCACTTTGTCGGCGACGTCGCTCGCGGCACTCAATACAATCACCGGAAGCGCCGGCGCATGTTGTTTGATTTCACGGCAAACGTCCCGCCCAGACATGGCGGGCAATCGCAAATCCAGTACCACGGCAGCCGGAGCGGCCGCCCGGTAAGCCTCCAGCGCCGACTTCCCGTCCCCGCTGATCTGAACCGCAAATCCTTCCGCTTCGAATAACCGCTTCAACGCCTTCTGGACAGCGCGATCGTCTTCCACCACCAGAATCCGTTCCATCGGCCTCCCCGAATAAGGAACACCCAAGGCGGGCAAACTCTGGCCCCCATGAAGGCCCGGCTCCCGGACCGTTTCGAGTCGAATCATCTATGCTCCGCGTCCCTAAAAACCGGGAGATACACATCAAGCTTACTCCTGCCAGTCGGCAGTTCACCACTAACCGAACGTTGTTGACAATTTTTTTACAACTGTCGTTTTTGCGAAGCAGACACGCAGGGATGTGAAGGACCCATATATTCCTCGCCCACCTCTCCTACCTATACATCTTGAGCAGCCGCTCCAGACCCTGTCTACCGGCGTTTCCGGCTCCCTTAAACGGCGTGTGTTCGAGCAGAAATCGGAGCGGAAAGACCTGAGCGAAATGCAGGTCCTTGGTCTGGATGACAGCGGGAGGGAGCGGGAGAGAGTGGGCTCTCATCCTGAGCGCAGTCTGCGTTTGCAAAGCAATGGCAGCGAAGGACCTCTGCATTAGCGGGAACCCCAACATGCGCCCAACAATAAAATCGGTCGGCGGCAGCACCGTCCCGAACGTGTCAGTCGCAGGACCAGCCATCGCTTCCCTAGCGCAAAAACAAAACAGCCCCAGTAGCCAATCGGGGCTGCATAAAAATCCAGGTTTGCGCACGCCCAACCGGGAGAAGCACTCTCTACATCATCATCTTGGGAAGCACGCGGCTCCTGCGCTTGTTGAGCCAAAAAACAAAACAGGAGTGGCTAGCACCCGCCCTTAAAGCCCTGACCACTGACCACGGTCCCTTAGGTTCCTTCCGACCACCCCGCCAAATACTCCTCCTGCTCGGGAGTCAGCTTGTCGATCTTTATTCCGACCGACTCCAGCTTCAGCCTGGCGACTCGCTTGTCGAGATCGTCGGGAACTTTGTAGACCTTCTTCTCCAGGCTCTTGTAGTTCTTGACCATGTAATCGACCGAGAGCGCCTGATCGGCGAAGCTCATATCCATCACGGACGGGGGATGGCCTTCCGCCGAAGCCAGGTTGATCAGGCGGCCTTCGCCCAGCAGGTTGATCTTGCGGCCGTCGCGTAGCGAGTACTCTTCGACCGAAATGCGGGTGGTGCGTTTGGAAGAAGACATCCTTTCCAGCGCCGGGATATCGATCTCCACGTTGAAGTGCCCCGAGTTGGAAACGATGGCGCCATCCTTCATGACATCGAAATGTTCCTTGGTGAGAACACTCTTGTTGCCCGTGACGGTGCAGAACACGTCGCCCAGTTTGGCGGCTTCGTTCATCGACATCACGCGGAAGCCGTCCATCACCGCTTCCAGCGCTTTGGTAGGATCCACCTCGGTGACAATCACCTCCGCACCCGCGCCGCGAGCGCGGCTTGCGAGACCACGTCCGCACCAGCCGTAGCCGGCGACAACGAATTTCGATCCCGCCAGCAAATAGTTGGTTGCGCGGATAATGCCGTCAATCGTCGACTGCCCGGTGCCGTAACGGTTGTCGAACAGGTGCTTGGTGTCGGCGTCGTTCACGGCAACGATGGGGAAGCGCAGCACGCCTTCCTTCGCCATCGCTCGCAGGCGAATGATACCCGTCGTGGTTTCTTCCGTGCCGCCAATTACCGATTCCAGCGCGTCCTGCCGCTTGGTGTGCAGGATGGTCACAAGGTCGGCGCCATCGTCCATCGTGATCTGCGGCTTGTGATCGATGGCCGCCAGAATGTGGCTGTAATACGTGTCGTTATCCTCGCCCTTGATGGCAAAAACAGGAATGTTGTGATCGCGCACCAGACTAGCGGCAACGTCATCCTGCGTGGAGAGAGGATTGGAGGCACAGAGCACAACATCAGCTCCTCCATCGCGCAGACAAATCGCCAGGTTTGCAGTCTCGGCGGTGACGTGCAGGCAAGCGGAAACCCGAATGCCCTTCAGCGGCTGGTTCTTGATGAATTCTTTACGGATGATCTGCAGAACTTTCATCGACTGGTTGGCCCAGTCAATCCGCTTCTTACCAAGGTCAGCCAAGTCCAGATTCTTCACGTCACAATTCACTTGCGTCGGTATGGTTGCCATACTTCTCCTGTCACGTACGTTATAGAAACTCTCACGAAAGAAACTTAACTACCGAGAGCTCCAAGATCATGGCGAAGATGCTTTTTTATATTTTCTTCGCGCGGTTAAACAAACTACTTCCGAGCTCCCTGTCCAACGGTCTCCCGCAAACCGGCGTCACTGGCCAGCTTGGCGGCTTTATCCGTTGCTTCCCAGGTGAAGTCGGGATCGTTCCGGCCGAAATGTCCGTACGCCGCCGTCTTGGAATAAATCGGCCGCCGCAATTTCAGCGAATCGATAATGCCCTTCGGAGTCAAATGGAAATTAGCTCGAACCAGATCAGGAATCGTTTCCGGATCAACCTTGCAGGTACCGAACGTGTCTACCCGAACGCTGACCGGCTCCGCCACGCCGATCGCATAAGCGAGCTGGACTTCGCAGCGCTCGGCCACTTTGGCAGCCACGATATTCTTTGCAATGTGCCGCGCCATGTACGCCGCCGAGCGGTCGACTTTGGTCGGGTCCTTGCCGCTAAATGCGCCACCCCCGTGACGCCCCATGCCACCGTAAGTGTCCACGATGATTTTGCGTCCCGTTAGACCTGTGTCGCCCATCGGTCCCCCAATCACGAAGCGTCCCGTGGGATTGATGTGATAATCGGTGTCTTCGTCGAGGAGATTGGCAGGGATCGTTGCCTGGATCACGTGCTTCAAAATATCGGCGCGAAGTTCCTCATTGCCGATATTCTCTGCATGCTGGGTGGAAATTACTACCGCGTCCACGCGTATGGGCTTGTGGTTCTTGTCGTATTCCACGGTAACCTGCGACTTGCCATCAGGACGCAGGTAAGGAAGCCGCCCATGTTTCCGAACTTCCGAAAGCCGCTGACACAGTTTGTGCGCCAACGAGATAGGAGTAGGCATTAGCTCCGGCGTCTCATTACAAGCATACCCAAACATCATTCCCTGGTCGCCGGCGCCGCCGGTGTCTACGCCCATGGCGATATCGCCGGATTGTTTGTTGATGCTGGAGATCACGGCGCAAGTGTTGGAATCGAAGCCGTATAGCGCATTGTTGTAGCCGATGGAGGAAATTGTGCCGCGGACTAGCGACTGGAAGTCGACATATGCCTTGGTGGTGATTTCACCGGCGATGACAACCAGGCCGGTGGCGGTCAGTGTCTCGCAAGCGACCCGGCTGAAGGGGTCTTCGGCCAGGCATGCATCTAGGATAGCGTCGGAAATCTGATCGGCGATCTTATCGGGATGCCCCTCGGTGACGGACTCGGACGTAAAAAGATATCGGTTCTTGGATGACAATCGGCTTCTCCTTCAAGAGAGATCGACGTTAGATTCTGGCGGGGAAAATCGGGACGCAAACAACTTGCAATGAACATTTTGTAGCCTATCAAAAGTACCAGAGAAGGCGCCTAGACGCAATGATTCTGCCTGCTGGAGGCTGCTTTCAGCAGCGACCGGAACCGGACTCACGGTGGATGGTAAGTGCTGCCGGTTGAATGGCTAAGGCTTCAAACCAGAGGAATCGAAGGTAAGCGTCTTCACTTGGTTAGGCGCGCCTTGCTGCTGCAACCTTCTGCCATTGAATGAGATATCCAGTGCACCAGCATTTCCAGTCGTAATTACGACCTGGTCATGCGCCTCTACGGATTTTTCGGACGAAGCGTGGAGAGTGTCCTGCATGATCTGATGTCCGTCCGCGGTGATGGTGATCCAGGAATCCTGTTGGGCCTGGATCTGAACCAGAAAAGTTTTAGCAGCGGCGGGAGGCTCAGGCGCAGTTACGGCAGCTGTGGTCTGTGATCCGGGCGCCGACGAAGAGGTATCCGTTTGAGATTGCCTAGCCGGCATAGCTGGTTCGGCAGTCTGAAGGGCGGGTGCTGAATTGAGCTCACTGGACGGTGTGGGAGTTACCACCGGATGGACGGGGTTTTCGCGAGTGTGGAAGCCCCATATCGCCAAACCGAAGGCGATGACCAAAAGACCAACCGCAAACCATTCCCAAGGAAGGCGGGAGATGCCACTCTCCGAGTCCTCGTCTGGAAAAATCGAGGTTGCTGTTGGGGTTGCCGCAAGCACCGCAAGTGTGTTGTCTGGTTGAATTTCAGGCTGGCTGGCACCGGTGGCGAGTTCGTAATAAGCGACTGCCTCGGCCTCGTCAACGCCCACAGCGCGAGCATAAGCCTTGATAAAGCCCTTATTAAAAATTCCCCCCGGAAGCTGATCGAATTGCTCGTCCTCGATGGCAATCAGGAAACGGGTGCCGATCTTGGTCGACGTGGATATCTCGTCCAGCGTCATCTTGCGTTGCTCCCTTTCCCGCTTCAACCGTGCCCCCAAGGACTCCACGAACAGCCCTCCTGCGTCCTAAGAACGTGCCGAAAGCCGATAAAACGACTATCGCGATAAATATATGTTAATCGACTGATACCGCGTCAGTTATTTGGAGTATGTGAGAACCGCAATGCTAAACCAGCAGGCGTTCATAGGTGGTCCCTGGATGGGGCCATTCAGGGTGGCGTCCAGGGTACTGGTTACTAAGGTTGATTGCCCCTGCTTTCCCGGCTTGCATATAATTTCATTATTTCCCGCGGCATTGAGACCACCCTTCATGACCAAGGCCAGCACCGCTGCCGACCGCAAGATCCAGGAATTGGGCATTTTTCATGATGTGGCCAAGGCGCTGACATCCTCGCTGGACCTTGATTCGATCCTTCAGACCATCATGGATAAGATGGCTGAGTATTTTAAACCCGACAACTGGTCGTTGTTGATGGTGGACGAGGAACGCGAAGAACTGTACTTCGCCATCGTGGTGGGCAAGGCGGCCGAGGCACTGAAGAATGTCCGTCTCAAGGTGGGTGAAGGGATCGCGGGATGGGTCGCCAAGCACGGAGAACGTGTGGTAGTGCCCGACGTCTACACCGATCCGCGATTTGCCAAGCGCATCGATGAGATGACCAAGTGGGAAACACGGTCGATTATCTGCGTACCTTTGCGCTCAAAGCTGCGCGTCCTGGGTGTCATTCAGCTGGTTAATGTGAAGATGGAACACTTCACCGACCAGGAATCATTCTTTCTACAATCGATTTGCGATTACGCGGCGATCGCTATTGAAAACGCACGTTCGGTCGAGAAGATCCAGGAACTCACCATCACCGACGACTGCACGGGCCTTTATAACGCACGCCATCTATACAAGACGTTGGAGGCCGAGGTGTACCGGTCTTCGCGTTACGGTTACGAATTCACGGTTTTGTTCATCGACCTCGACCACTTCAAGCAAGTCAACGATACCCACGGACATTTGATTGGCAGCAAATTGCTGATGGAAATCGGCTACCTGATCAAAGCCCAGCTACGCCTAATCGACTATGCCTTTCGCTATGGCGGCGACGAATTTGTAATTCTCCTGCCGCAAACCGGAAAAGATGCGGCGCTGGTGGTCGCACGACGCGTGCGAGACAATCTTCGTACCAGCATGTTCTGCCAGGAAGAAGGGCTTAACCTGAACGTGCGCGCCTCTATCGGCGTAGCTACTTACCCACATGACGCCAAGTCTCCGCGAGAGATTATCCGCCAGGCTGACGAGATGATGTACCTGGTAAAGAACACTTCCCGGGACAATATTGGGATTGCTTCGCGCGGAGTAATGAAGTAGGGGGTTTTTTTTGCTTTCAGCTCTCGGATTGTACTTCGGTCGCACTCCTTGCATTCACACCCCTACTAACGAAAGCAGTTGGCAGTTGTTAGTTGTCAGTCTTCCTTAGGATTTTGCTGGAATGATGGCGGTGCATGGAGTGGGCATTTTTCTAGCTGGCGCCGGTTGCTGCAGCCATTTACGGATTTCCGGGAGGGCGACTCGTGTGGCGGCTTCTCCGGCGGAGATCAGGCCCGCGCAACGAGCAAAATCGTCGTACTTATAGCCGGTGACATCGGGATCGATCACCAAATCTGCTGAGCTTTTCCAGACGCTACAGTTCATTTCCTGAGCAATCGCAAAGCACTGGCCGATCACGTCGAAAAGATGGCGCGGCCCAGCGTCCCCGTTCGTCCAACTCCCTTTCAGATGTACCGCCAGGACCTTCTGCGCTCCCATGTTGCGCAATGGCTCGGTGGGGACTGCGTGAGCGAGCATTCCATCTACCAGCAACCGTCCGCGAATTTTTACGGGCAGGAACATGCCGGGGTAAGCGCAGCTGGCGCGAACCGGATCGACCAATGGGCCGGAGTGAAATACAACCCCTGCGCCGGTAGAAAAATCTGTGGCCGTGACAGCGAGAGGAATCTGCAACTCTTCGAAAGTTTTGACCTTCAGAATGCTGCTCAGAAATTTGATCATGCGTTCGTTGCTGGCGAATCCGTAACGCGACAACGTCCAGCAGGCAAAATCTTTAAAGCGCACCCTCGCGGCCATTTGTTCGAGCTCGGTAATGGTGACTCCGCTGCAATAGGCTGCTCCGATAAGGGCGCCGACGCTGGTGCCCGCGATCAAACTGATGGGGATGTTTTCTTCTTCAAGAACTTTGAGGACGCCAATGTGGGCGATGCCGCGGGCGAATCCCCCGCCGAGCGCCACGCCAATAGAGGGATAATTTTGGGTCTGCTCTTGGCCGCCGAGGCCCGAGAACCCACGGCCGAAGGCCTGTACCGACCGGATGATTTTGCCAAAACTCTTCACACTACCTCTCAAGCCCAAGTGCCCGAGCGCGCCCGCGCTACACGTTAATCCCGCGCTACACGTTAATTATGATGCCAGCAGGCCAGTTAGCGTTCCAGTGACGGCGGTCAGAGGTGAGGTGTTACCCGCGTGCGGAGGTGACTGCCGGTGACTAACTCCCGTAATCCTGTTAACTTAGGGGCCATGGTTCGGGAGATTTCGGCCGGAGGAGTAGTCGTCCATAGGGTGGGCGAGAGCTGGAATGTGGCCGTGATTGAACCGCCAAATGAGGCTGGCAAGGCTGGTTCAGTCAAAAAAGGTTCGCAAAAAACAGTATTCGCACTACCCAAGGGATTGGTAGATCCGGGAGAGAAGCCGGAACAGACAGCCCTGCGCGAGATCCACGAAGAGACCGGCCTGGTTGCGGCCACGGTCTTGAAACTGGGAGACATAAAGTATGTTTACGTACGCTCGTGGGGTGACGGCGAGCGAGTCTTCAAGATCGTGTCCTTCTATTTATTTCGCTATGTTTCTGGTGAGATCGACAACCTTACCCCAGACATGCGGGTTGAAGTCCGGCGAGCGTCGTGGATTCCGCTGGATGAGGCTCCTCGCAAGCTGGCTTACCGGGGGGAACGGGACATGGTGAAGCGCGCACTAGAGTATCTTAAGTCGCATCCCGAGGCCTGAGCATGGCGTACCACGAACATGTCGAAGCACACTTCATGGCCACGAATTTTGTACGTGACGTGGTCATTGGGATGGCTGATGGGCTGACGGTGCCGTTCGCCCTCGCCGCTGGACTTTCGGGAGCGGTCCAGACCACCCACTTGATCGTGGTGGGTGGCCTCGCTGAAATTGCAGCGGGATCGATCGCCATGGGCCTGGGCGGTTACCTGGCCGCGCGCGGCGATGCCGAACATTACGAACAGGAGCGCACTCGCGAATACCGCGAGATCAAGGAAATTCCGGAAGAAGAAATGGCGGAAGTCGCGCGCGTTTTCCAGTCCTACGGCATGACGGAACAGGAGAGCACGCCGGTAGTGGACGCACTCAGCCGCCGTCCGGACGCCTGGGTCGATTTCATGATGCGCTTCGAACTCGGATTGGAGGAACCGGATCCTCGGCGAGCGGTCACCAGCGCGGCCACGATTGCGGGTTCGTATATCGCGGGGGGCCTGATCCCGCTTTCTCCGTACATTTTGCTTTCAAACGCTGTGCATGGTTTGGTGTATTCCGCGGTTGTGACTCTGGCGGCGCTTGCGATTTTCGGATACTTGAAAGGCCGCTACACCGGCACGGGCCCGGCGCGGAGTGCATTGCAGACGGTAATCATCGGCGGACTGGCGGCAGCTGCCGCGTTCTTGCTGGCCAAAGCTATTTCGTAAATCAGGTCCTGTGCAGGAGGCTTGGGGCAAGAGCCATCAAGCACTTAGCCAGGGAACCTTGATCGTCTCTTGGCTCAAGATGAGTTTTCCCGGATAATTCACATGTGAATTTTGAGTCGTTGAGAACAGTGGGCGCGCTCTTCCGACGCTTGAGACGAGTGCGTCAACAGGCAGAAAAAATTACCCTGTTCTCATTTCTATTTCTCGTCTTCGCCGTAGTCTTTTCGGTGCCTGCCGGCACCAAAACGAATTCTGCGCTTGCCTTTGCCAGCCGCCCTGAAGGCACGAGAACGAGCGCGGGGCGTCGATCAAACCGCGCGACTGATTCCGGATATGTCTCGGCTCTGGGAGCGGCGAATCGATTCCTTCAAGCCTGGCAAAACCAGGACCATGAAACCGGCTTGCTCATGCTAACGGACGACGCCAAGGAGCACAGTTCGGAAGACCACCTGGAGTCTTTTTTCGCTTCCGGCGGTGACTCCGCGTATGAGATTGCACGCGGGAGAAAGATGAAAGATGGACGCTACAGCTTTCCAGTCACCCTTTTCCCGTTTCGCCCCGTCCCGCTCCATCCCGGAGCGGCTAGGCCCGACCGTCCGCAAAAATCTGCGATTGTGGTAGTTCAGGCTGGTAAAGACGAGTGGGCAATCGATAGACTTCCCTAGCAGCAACACCGCAGGCTCATCGAAACCGCAAAGAGATAGAGGCATGGGGAAGGCCTTTCCGTAACCAATCATGAAACACATTCATAAAGTTGCAATTCTGGGCGCCGGGACCATGGGAGCCCGCATCGCCGCACACCTCGCCAACGCCGGAGTTCCCAGCTACCTGTTGGACATGGTTCCGCCCGGTGTGGCGCCCGGGGATGGCGCCGCCCGAAACAAAATCGCCGCCACTGGACTTGAGGCTGCAAGGAGGTCGAAGCCCGCCGCGTTCTTCGAATCTTCGTTCGCACGGTTGGTGACGATCGGAAACTTCGAAGACGACCTCAAACGGTTGAGTGAGGTGGACTTGATCATCGAAGCGGTGGTGGAAAATCTCGAGATCAAGCGCGCATTGTTAACCAAGGTGGAAGTCGCCCGCAAGCCGGGGACGATTGTGGCAACGAACACCAGCGGCCTTCCGGTGGGGAAGATTGCTGAAGGCTTTTCTGACGATTTCCGGAAATCGTGGATGGGGACCCACTTTTTTAATCCACCGCGCTACATGCGCCTGCTCGAACTCATTCCCACGCCCGAAACTGATCCGGCTGTCCTGGAGGCTGTGGCGCACTTTGGCGAATTGCATTTGGGCAAGGGCGTGGTGTTTGCCAAAGACACACCCAATTTCATTGGAAACCGCATTGGCACATTTTCTGTGCTCAACCTAATGCGGCTGATGCAGGAGTTGGACCTGAGCATCGAGGAGGTGGATGCCCTGACCGGAGAAGCTGTGGGGTGGCCGAAATCGGCCACCTTCAGGACGATCGATCTGGTCGGCCTGGACATCCTGGGGCACGTGGTCGGGAACTCTGTCGACCTGGAGGAGCGAAGCGACCTGAAACTCCCCGATTTTTACAATCAGATGCTAGAGCGGAAATGGCTGGGGGACAAAACCAGAGGCGGGTTCTACAAAAAATCAAAAGGCGAAGGCAAAGAGGAAGCGCGACTCGCTCTGGATTGGAAATCACTCGAATACCATCCGCTGAAAAGACCAAAGTTCCCTATCCTCGACATGGCAAAAAACGTTGAGGATCCGGGCGAACGTTTGCGTATGTTATTGGGGTTGGACGTCGCATCGCGAAGAGAAGACAAAGTGGGAACTTTTTTGTGGTCGGCGCTGTCTGACCTTTGGACCTATTCTGCCAATCGCATTCCTGAAATTTCCGACACGATCGTAGAAATCGATCGGGCAATGCGGCTCGGCTTCAACTGGAAGTTGGGGCCGTTTGAACTTTGGGATGCCGCAGGCATCGAGGTCACCGTCGCCCGGATGAAGAAGGAGGACCGGCCGGTTTCAGCAAATGTCGAGCAACTGATCGCGGCTGGCAAAAAATCCTGGTACCTGGATGATCCCAAGGCAGCTTCTGGGAGGGCTTACTTTGATCTGCGGACGGCTAATTATGAAGCGGTGAAGGTCTCTTCCGGCGTGTGGTCGGTGGAGGTTGCGAAAAAATCTAATGGCGTGGTCACAAAAAATTCGGGCGCATCCCTGGTAGATCTGGGGGATGGCGTAGCCTGCATCGAGTTCCACTCCAAGATGAACTCGCTGGGCGGGGACATCGTCAGTCTTATTAGTCGAACTTTGAAAGCTGGCGGCCCCGGCGATGGGTTCGAGGCATTTGTGATCTGCAATGATGCGGATAATTTTTCGGTGGGTGCCAATGTAATGCTGTTGCTGATGTCGGTACAAGACGAAGAATGGGAAGAGGTCGACTTGGCCATTCGCCAATTTCAAGGCATGACGCAAGCGATCAAGTTTTCCGCGAAGCCAGTAGTAGTGGCCCCGTTCGGACTGACGCTAGGTGGAGGAACAGAAATTTCGCTGCATGCAGCCGCACGGCAGCTGCACGCAGAAACGTACATGGGTCTGGTGGAAGTGGGGGTCGGACTATTGCCGGGGGGAGGCGGGTGCAAGGAAATGTTGTTGCGTGCGGTGGACACCGCGGCGGCAATTCGTCCGGGGGGACGGGGTGAGTCGGTGGAACTAACCGAAGGGATGAAGAAAACTTTTGAGACCATCGCAATGGCCAAAGTTTCGACCTCAGGCCAGGAAGCCCGGGGTCTGGGATTTCTGGACGAGTCCGACAATATTACGATGAACCGGGCACGTCTTCTGACGGACGCAAAGAATCGCGCATTGGAGTTGTTGCGGGCGGGATACGAGCCTCCACAGCTACGCATGGACATTCCCGCTCCGGGCGAAAACATTCTTGCCACATTGAAGATGGGCGTGCACATCATGCGCCAGGGGGAATACATCAGCGATCATGAAGTCAAGATTGCTACGAAGGTGGCGGAGGTTTTGTGTGGCGGAAACGTGACACCCGGGACACCAATTAGCGAACTGCATGTGCTCGATCTTGAGCGCGAGGCTTTCAAATCGCTATGCGGAGAGAAGAAGACACAGGAGCGGATCCAGTTCACGTTGAAGACCGGAAAAACCTTGCGGAATTGAGTCAGAACATTCAACCGTTTCTTTCGCGCTTTTCACTTGGCCTCGATTGCGAAAGAGCAAGACAGCCACGGCGTGGGAAGCCCTGGGGATACCGGTCGTTACCTGGGCTCCGGCTAAAGGTCGAAAAAACGACCACTGATCTAGTTTGGTTTTCTGTTCTTTCCGTCGGAGAGGTAACGCATCAGTGCCGCATCAGACGTGGCCTTGAACTTTTCGAGAAACGACGGTTCGTGGGTCACCATTGAATCCGCCGAAACTTTCTGGCGGATGCTTTGTCGTAATTTCTCGCCTGACTCGGATTCGTTGGTCATTACTTGCATGTAGAACCACAGAAAATGGCGCATCTGGTCGACCGAAGACTTCAACATTTGTAGCGCATCCATTTCAGGCAACTGGCTGAGAGCTTCCATGAGCTCGGGATCGCTGGGAGCCTCCATGGCTGCACAGTTGAGCTGGCGTTGGATAGCGCGGAGATCATCGGTCACACGCAAAATCCGGATGTGAATGTCTTGCAAGTAATCTTCTCGTTCCATAGGCCCCGGCTCGTTTGAGATAACGACCACCTCACCATCGCATCCACTACCAACAGCAGCCAGATGTCCCATGTGCATGCGCTTTGGTAATTCAAGTTGTTACTTTGGTCTGAGAGTAACCGCAACCCGCGGTCCAACGGGGTCTGAATGCTAAAACCCGCCAGCAGCGCGGATTTCGGGGACGCCGACGATGCGGACGCCCTGCGTTCGAGATTCGACGGCACGCAACAAGGCTTTCGACATCTGGCCCAACGTAACTAGTCCGAGCCGAGTCGCTCCGTCGCGAGTTTGGGGAAGCAACTCCATCAGCTTATAGAGCGGTATGAGGACGTAGGGCCAACGATGGCCTGGTCCCAGCACATACCAGGGACGAAGGATGGTGGCATCCATCCCGCTTTGGGAAATCATTTTCTCGCAGTCCGCGCGAACCTGAATGTAGGCCTTCATCACCGGTGCAGGCTGGGCGACGCTGACGTAAATAAAGTGACGCACACTGGCCGCTAGCGCTGCGTTAATGGCATTCTGGCCAGAAACCAGATCCACATTGCGAAATTCGGCGGCTTTCGATGGATTGGGATGAGAGACGCCTACCAATTGAATGAAGGTGTCGGCAGGGGTGATTTGTGCGGCGTAGGAATTCGAGTCGAGAGCGTTTCCGAGAACTGGCCGGCAACCGGCGGGAAGTTTTTTTTCCGAGCCTTTACGGACGAGGGCGGAAACATCGTGGCCTCCTTTCAGTAATAGCGCGATGAGAGGGAGTCCGATGTATCCGGTGCCGCCGGTAATGAAGACGCGGTGAGGTTCCACGATCTAGCTCGACGACATTTTGCGATATTTGGGTTGCGGTTGAACAGTGAAAAAGCGAAGTGCCCGCGCGAACCTTGTGATACAAACACGCGGTGCCTGAAACTCGACCAGGACTGGTTCGCGCGATTGGACGCTGGAGCCTGGCTGCGCTGGTAGTCAACTCCATCATTGGCAGCGGAATTTTCGCTTTGCCTGCCGATGTCGCGCGCTTGACCGGTAGCGCCAGCCCCTGGGCGGTTTTGCTGGCCGGCGCAGCGGCAGGCGTGATCATGGCCTGCTTCGCTGAGGTAGCCTCACAATTTACCGCGGCGGGTGGACCCTACCTTTATACTCGCGCAGCCTTCGGGCGTTTGGTGGGAATCGAAATGGGCTGGATGCTTTGGCTGGTGCGATTAGCGGCGCCTGCCGCTACGGCAAACCTTTTCGTTACCTATTGCGGGGAGTTTTGGCCTCATGCCACTAGGCCGATCCCGCGATTTCTTATTTTGACTTTCTTGTATGGAATTCTGACCCTCATCAACTATCGCGGGATTCACGCCAGCACGCAGGTGAGCAACATCTTCACCGTGGCGAAACTCGTGCCGTTGTTCCTGGTCGCGATTGCGGGTGCGTTTTATCTGGTGAACGGTCATAAAGCGATGGAACTGGCTGCGACCGCAGAAGGGGCGTGGCGAAAGGCAGCCTTGCTTCTGGTATTTGCCTACGGTGGGTTCGAGACGGCCCTGACTCCTTTAAGCGAGGCGAAGAATCCCAGACGCGATTCGGTATTTGCACTCTTCACCGGCTTGATCACCTGCACGGTCTTGTACACAGTGATCCAGTGGGTGGTGGTCGGAGTCTTGCCCGACCCCGGTCACAGCGTGCGTCCTTTGGCAGACGTGGCGAGACTGGCATTGGGGCGTGGCGGAGCCGCTTTCGTTTCGATCGGAGCGCTGATTTCGGTCTACGGCTACCTGAGCGCGAACATGCTTGGCGTGCCGCGCATCACTTTTGCACTGGCTGAGAACGGGGACTTTCCTGCGATCTTCGCCGCCATTCATTCGCGATTCCGGACGCCGTACTTTTCGATTCTCGCGTTTGCCGTACTAAGCTGGCTGCTGGCACTGCTCGGCAGCTTCACCTGGAACGCCACTCTGTCCGCGGTGGCGAGGCTTCTTTACTACGGGCTGGTATGTGCCGCACTGCCGGTGTTCCGGCGCAAACAGCCTGGTGCCGCCCTGTTTCGTCTTTCCGGCGGAAGTTATTTTGCCGTAGCTGGGGCTGGGATTTGTGTGGCCCTGATCACCGGGGTCGATCTGCACGGATCGATGATCTTGCTAGCGACAGCTTCGGTCGCGATGCTCAATTGGCTGATGGTGCGAAATACTTTGCCAAACCCACCGCCCTCAACGCCGTAGGCTGGTCGGCAACGCGCCGAATACTCCGAATTCTTGTTTCGGGGTGGCGAAGCTGCTAGGCTACGCCGTTCCATGAAACTGAAAATTCTTCTGCTACTGGCGCTCTCCGGAATTGGATCCTCTTCGCCCGCGTTGCTTGCCTCGCCATCTGAACCGCCCTTTATTGTCGAAAACGATGTTGCGGTCCCCATGCGAGATGGGGTTGTGCTGCGGGCAGATGTGTTGCGGCCTCGCGGGGGTGGCCCGTTTCCGGTGCTCGTCTACCGCACGCCGTATGGCAAAGAGTTCGCTTTGAAGGAATACAGTACGTTTCGTCATGCCGTGGAACGTGGATATGCCGTGGTGGCGCAGGACGTTCGTGGGCGTTACGCTTCCGCGGGCGAGTTCCTTCCTTATGAAAACGAAGGTCGCGATGGTTACGACACCATCGAGTGGGCCGCCCGGCAGCCTTGGTCAAACGGCGCGATTGGAACTTTCGGCCTTTCGTATCCGGGGGCTGTGCAATGGTTGGCTGCAGTACAGAGCCCGCCTCACCTGAAGGCGATGGTTCCCGCGATGACGTTTTCCAGTGCGCAGAATTTTTTCTACGCCGGCGGTCTTTGGGACATGTCCTGGATCGAATGGATCTGGGACAACATCGCGCCCGACATTCGATCAAAGAAAAAATTATCCGGCCCGAAAACATCTGGCGAAGCAATTGCCGCCTGGGGGGAAACAGGGCCCAAAATGTTGGACGAGTTGCCTTTGAATCGACTCGAAGAGCTGCGCGGCATCGCGCCTTACTATTACCACTGGCTCTCGCATCCGTTTGACGATCCATGGTGGGACTGGTGCGATCTGCGTAATAAATATTCCCGGGTGCATGCGGCTGTGCTCAATTTCTCTGGCTGGTACGACGACAATTACGGTCCGGAGGGTGCAATCACAAATTTCGCCGGGCTGCTGCGAGCGCGATCCGGCGCGGCTGACCCCCAAACTCATCTTTTGATCGGTCCGTGGGTACACGGGGTCGACTCCACGGCGAAAACCAAATCAGGTGAGCGAACGTTTGGTGCGACGGCAGCAATCGACTATGACGAAGTTGTTCTGCGTTGGATGGATCATTATTTGCGCGGTGTCGCGAACCACATAGACACTGAAAAACCGGTACGCTACTTTGTGATGGGTGCCGATCAGTGGCGCGAAGCAGCAGCCTGGCCGCTTACTTCCAAAGAAACTTCTTACTATCTGATCAGTCCCAAGGCTGGTGAAACTCGAGGAAGTTTGTCCGACGAACGGGTCAACACGACGGACACTGCAGCCGCTTTCATTTCCGATCCCGCCAAACCGGTTGTAAATACTTACAGCGCCTCGGGCGCACATGACTATCGCGAGTTGGCAAACCGTTCAGATATTCTGACCTTCGATTCCTCACCGCTAGAAAAAGATACCGAAGTTACTGGGCCCATTCACGCTAAGATCTATTTTTCCTGCGAATGCCGCGATACAGATCTCTGGGTCCGCCTGCTGGATGTCGCTCCCGACGGTACTGCTCTTAATCTGATGAGCCCGGGTCTTGATGTGCTGAGAGCCAGTTATCGCGACTTGCAGAAAGGACGCCAACTTCTCGAACCGGACCGTGTATACGAGTTGCGGCTAGAGAATCTGATCACCAGCAATGTGTTTCGGGAGGGTCATCAGATTCGAGTACAGGTTTCCACCACATTCTTCCCAAATTTTTCGCGTAATTTGCAGAGCGGCGATCTTGATGCTTCGTCCGCCAGGATGGAGAAAGCGAAGGTCTCTATCTACACAGACGAGCGTCGACCGTCGCGGGTGGTTTTGCCAATCGTCGCACCACAGCGCTAACCGTGTCGCTACGAAATCCGGATGGTCGTGTCGGGAGGGCTCTTGCTGAAGCAAAATCATAAGTGGCTGCTGCTCATCGTCATTAGTGCCGTGCCGCTTTTCGCTCAACGCGATGCAGTTCTGAAGCAGATCAACCTGCCCCATGCTTACTACTTCCGCGAAATGTATCTGCCGCAGCTTACAACTGGGCCAAGTGCCGCAGCGTGGGCGCCTGATTCCCAGAGTCTGGTGTATTCAATGGCAGGAGCATTGTGGCGGCAAAGGCTCGGCTCTCCCGAAGCTGAGCAATTAACTGACGGTCCGGGCTATGACTACCAGCCAGATTGTTCTTCAGACGGGCGATGGATTGTTTACGCGTCTTATGCCAAAGATGCGGTGGAGTTGTGGGCGTTAAATCTGGAGACAAAAAAGTCGCAGCGGCTCACACGAGGTGGCGCGGTCAATGTAGAGCCGCGGTTTTCGCCAGACGGAAAGCGGATCGCGTTCGTCTCCACTTCATTTAACGGGCGATTTCATATTTTTACCGGGCAGTTTCACGACGGCGAACTCACTGACATTCAGCGCCTGACGGGAGAGAACCGCAGCGAATTGCCTCGTTACTATTACAGTGAATTCGACCACGAAATCAGCCCTGTCTGGTCACCCGATGGAACAGACATTCTGTTCGTGAGCAATCGCGGTCACATTTACGGCACAGGCGGGTTTTGGCGGATGAAGGCCGCCGCTGGCGCTGAGGCGCACGAAATCCACTACGAGGAAACTACGTGGAAGGCGCGCCCGGATTTTTCACCTGACGGTAAACGGTTAGTGTACGCATCGTATCTGGGGCAGCAGTGGCACCAAATCTGGATCATGCCGTCTCAAGGAGGCGACGCCTTTCCTCTTTCTTACGGTGACTTCGACAATGTGGGACCTCGCTGGTCTCCTAACGGAGAGCGCATCGCATTCATTTCCAACCGCGGCGGCAATACTTCTTTATGGGTGGAGGAAATCCCCGGCGGAGGACAGACAGAACTAGTTGCTAAACAGCGACATTACCTCAAACCTGTTGGCAAATTGAAGATCACGGTGCTGGATCTGGACGGGCGCGCCACATCGGCGCGGGTTTTCGTGGCCGGAGAAGACGGTCGCGCTTACGCTCCCGATGACGCCTGGATGCGCGCTGACGACAGTTTTGTGCGTGCTGAGCGTCCCTTCGAGCCCCACTACTTCCACATCTCGGGAAGTGCGGAGGTGACAGTACCGGCGGGAAGGGTCGATGTCGGAGTCATGAGGGGGTTCGAGTACGCCTTCGAACGCAGGAGTATGGCTGTAACAGCCGGACAACACTCCATCCTCACGGTCCGCTTGCAGTCGCTCAAACTGCCGAGAGACCCAACCTCTCGGTGGGTGAGCGGAGACGTGCACGTGCACATGAATTATGGAGGCGCATATCGCGATACGCCTGCCAGGCTGGTGGCACAGGCCGCGGCGGAAAATCTTTCAATCGTCGAGGATCTTGTTGTGAATAAAGAACAACGCATTCCTGACATCGCGTATTTCAGCACCAAGCCCGATGCGGCTTCGACCCCCAATAATCTGTTGCTGCATGGCCAGGAATTTCATACCAGCTATTGGGGGCATCTGGGCCTACTTAATCTGACACAGCATTTTCTTTTGCCCGGTTATGCGGGATATGTTCAAACGGCCGCGTCCAGCCTGGTTCCGGACAATGCGAATGTCGCCGATATGGCGCACGCACAAGGTGGCGTGGTGGGATATGTCCACCCTTACGATTCAATTCCTGATCCTGCGGAGGACGCATCCGTCACGCATGAATTGCCGGCTGATCTTGCACTCGGGAAAGTGGATTACATCGAAGTGATGGGCTTCGCGGACCATAAATCAACGGCGAACGTGTGGTACCGGTTGCTGAACTGCGGCTTTCACCTCCCGACGGCCGCGGGAACCGATGCGATGGCTAACTATGCTTCCATGCGCGGCCCGGTCGGCCTCAACCGGGTTTACGTAAAGGTGCCGAACGGTCCTCTAAACATCGGAACTTGGCTGGACGGGTTGAAACGCGGACGAACTTTTGCGACAAACGGTCCGCTGCTTGGTTTTTCGCTGGGCGCAAAGCAGGTGGGAGACGAACTGCGTCTTCCGGCAGGCGAGAACAAGGTAAAAGTCAGCGCCTGGCTTCGGTCCTTGGTTCCCATTGATCATCTGCAAGTCATTTGTAACGGCGACGTGCTGCGGGAACTGAAGGATAACAGCGGTGGAATCGCGGATGCGGAAGCGACGGTTTCGATTTCGCGCAGCGGATGGTGTTTGCTGCGGGCCTGGAGCGAGAAGTCAGAGTATCCGATACTGGATTTATATCCTTACGCTACGACCAGCCCGATCTATGTAACGGTTGCGGGTTCGGAGCGGGATCGAAATGGCGACGCCGCATATTTTGTCGCCTGGATCGACAGGTTGATCGATGGAGCCAAGTCGAACAAAGAGTGGAATACAGAGACGGAGAAGAATGCTGTGTTGGAACAATTGGGTGCCGCGCGGAAGATTTACGAGCACCTACAGAAGTAATCCTACAAACCTGCGCGAACCTTCCTGCAGACTTCAATTGTTTTGAAACGATTTTCCTGTCTCTCCCGAGCAAGTGGGAGAGACAGGAAAGAGCGGCTAGCGTGTAGCGGCTTGGGTGCGCTCCAGATCGAGTAGGGCTTTCTTACGATCTAACCCCCAGCGGTAACCTCCCATTTCTCCACCCGTGCGCACGACGCGGTGGCACGGAATCGCCACCGCCACAGGGTTGGTGGCGCAAGCACGAGCTACGGCGCGAGTGGCAGTTGGCTGCCCGATGGCCTGTGCGACTTGCGCGTAAGAACGAGTAGCACCCGCCGGAATGGATTGCAGATAGGTCCACACGCGACGTTGAAAAGCCGTGGCCTGAATATCGAGTGGGAGAGATGTGTTCCGGCGCTGGCCGTTGATCTGGCGGAGCAGATTCTGTTTCCAGGTCTGCAGGGCACCGTCATCACGGCGCCGAATGGCAAAGGGAAACTCGTGGCGGAGTCCGTGTTCCAGTTCGTCGTCGGAGTCTGCAAATTGGATGGCACAAATACCTTTGTCAGTGGCTGCGACCAGCATTCGGCCCAGGGGAGAATCGGCAAAGGTATAACGAATCGGAGCGGCGATGGCGCCACGGCGGTACTTGTCGGGGGTCATCCCAAGTTGCGACGCGGTGCGCTCGTAAAGGCGGCTGCTGGAGCTGTAGCCTGCGTCGTACATGGCGCGAGTAACCGAGTGTCCGGCTTGGAGATTAGCTTTGAGCTGATTCAGACGGCAGGAGTCGGCATATTCGCGCGGAGAGATGCCGAGTGCGGCCTTGAAAGAGCGCTGGAGATGGAATGGGCTTTGATGGAATTCCGATCCCAGACGGGCCAGGGTGATGGGCTCGTCGAGATGCTGCTCGATGTAGCGGCAGACCGCTTTTACCATCTCAGTCTGGCGATTTGCGCCCATGGCTTTTGGACGGCATCGCAGGCAAGCACGGTAACCTGATTTTTCGGCGGCGTCCGGAGTACGAAAGAAGGACACATTCTCTCTACGAGGACGCCGGGATGGGCAGGAAGGTCGGCAGTAGATTCCGGTGGAGGAGACGGCAAAGACGAATTTGCCGTCGCTGTTAACATCCCGAGCCAGGACAGCCTGCCACTGGTCATCGTTGCCCGGGGCATTGCCTGAGCGTCCATTATTGCGAACGTCGTCGCTGGGGCTCATGATGGAGGCGCGTGCCATTTCGTCAGCTTCCTTGAGGTTGAGTATCGCATTGGTTGTCATAATGACCAAAGGGTATGCTGATGGGCGCAGCTGGACTATCCGGATATTGCGCTCAAAGTAAATTACCGGGGTCGGCAGTCAGTGGTGGGTGGTCAGTGGTCATCATGCGATTGACTTTGGGCGACGATGACCGACAACTTAGGGTGAGTCGCGAACTTATGCTTCGTAAGCAGATTCTGAAAATACGTTCGTTAAACCTTGCCGTCGTGATTCTGTTATGTTCTCTCCGCATGTTGAGTCAGGCCACGTCGGCGTCGCGGTGCGGGCCAGAATTGTCGGAAATTGTCGCTGCTCCTATCTCAGGTGAGATTACCTTGGACGCCCGGCATCCTGCGGACGAGTGGCAGAAAGCAAAGGCAGTTGCTTTTTGCTCCGACTGGCAGGGCAAGAACCCTGATGCAGAGCGCGAGACGCAAGTCCGGGTTTTGTGGTCCCCGCAGACTTTATATTTGAGGTTCGACTGTCGGTATCGGGATCTAAACGTGTTCGCGGATTCCGACCCTGACGGGCGCCGGGACCATTTGTGGGACCGGGATGTAGCGGAGGCGTTCTTGCAGCCAAATCCGTCGCGAGAGCATTACTACCGGGAGTTTGAAGTCAGCCCCAACGGAATGTGGATTGACCTTGATATTTTTCCAGGCGGATCGGCGGATCTGAAGAGCGGTTTGAAAAAGTCTGTCGCGCTCGATAGCGAACAGCACCGCTGGGTAGCGGAGTTGGCCATCCCTTTGAAAGCTTTGACACCGGAGTTCGATCCCAAGGCGATCTGGCGGGCCAATTTTTATCGGGTTGAAGGAATGAGAGAACCTCGGGCGTACTTGGCGTGGCAGTCTACAGGCACAGATGAGCCAAATTTTCATGTGCCCAAGGTGTTCGGGAGGCTGCGGTTCGCAGCTGGCGAAGAGAAACGGAAGTAAAGTAAATCGGTTCCCGGTTACCAGTCTTACACTTCGCGGTTTTGTGGGAGGCGCAATGACACGATGGTTAGGTGTGGTCTTGATCTTCTCTGCACTGATGCTTTCAGCCCAGCAGACCAAGTCTGGGGTACTTGATGCTGAGGCTGTAAAGAAGGTGACGCCTTCGGTTTATTTCTTCCGCGGCCAGTCTGCTCCAGTGCAGATACGCAATTCAGCAGGATTCAGCTCGGCCGATGGAAAGCTGGTCCTCGCCGGCCTGGTGGACACTTCCGGCTATGCGTCCGACGTGCAGGCCAAATATCAGGGATTTCTCATCACCGAGATAAATCTGCATATCGAAGGGTCAAAACTTCCGCCGGGCGAATATGGGTTCGGATTTTCAAAAGAGGGGAAGTTTTTAGTCATGGACGTGGGATCCAATGACCTTTTCACAGTTGCCGCCAAAGCGGATGACAAACTCGCGCATCCGGTGCCGCTAAAGATAGTGCAGGATGGCGCGACTTACCGCCTCTATGCCGGCCGGAAGTGGGTCTCGCTAAAACAAGATTGAGATCTTGCTGCGACTGTTTTAGTGCGCCAGCGACTGAAGCGGACCCAATACCGCCGAGATGCCCGCGCGTTGGTGCAGTTCCCGCAAAATCGCCTGAGCTGCGTTGTGATAAGTTTTGCTGGGATCGGACGGATCCGACCACACCGCGTCGTAGATTGTCTGCGTTGCTTCTTTCAAGTCGATATGTAAAGCGGCCTCGAGTAAGTCCACTCGGTTCTGAAGGCGAGCATAGCAACTCTTACATATTGAGGCTAACTCGACTGCGTCGCGATGGCTGGCTTCATTGCTGCAGGTCGCTCTCACCGGCGCGTCGATGTCGCCATCAATCTCTGAGTCTGAGGCATAGACTTGCGCTTTGAATTCGCTCAGGAATCGTTCTCGCTCTTGCTCTAAAGCAGCTTCCTCTTGCGTGCTCACGACCGGCTCTTGCAAGCGTGTGCTGGAGTTAGCGGTGACGACGGGTATTGGCGATACTCGCTCTTCTGTTTTACAGACAGGACACGCCGATAAATCCGCGGCGTAATAAGTTTTGCATTTCAGACAGGGCAAACCGTACCCGATGCGCCGCGGACCAAGCTCGGTCGAAGCCGCGACGTTTTCTGACGCCGGCGCGTTGCGAGGAAATCCCTTGTCGGCGGGAAGAATGGCAGAAGGCAACGATACATCCAGGGCAGGCTGAGACGATGGCGTGGAACTCATCATGTTACTCTCCGGAGCGAAGGCGCAATTTGCCTCTTGATCCGAAGACATTTTAGGTCGGACATTCCCTTTGGCCGACGCACGGCAGTTCATGTATGGGACTGCCCTATAGTGCATGTAGGGCATACGAATATGGCCAGCGATTGAATCTAAAGGAATTAGGCTCTGAAACGGTCAAGTTCCTAATGTGGTACGCGGGTCCAAGCTGAGCCTTGGATGGAAGGGCGATTGTTCTTATTAAGTCATCGCCTTCCCTAAAAAAAGAACCTGAGCCGGATTAGTTGGCGTGAGTCGGTGCCGGGGTTGTGTGGCGACATCGGCGGCTAATTGACAAGTTGACGTAGTTGTACAGTTTCGATAGTGTTGGGCTTGCTGCCCGTGCACGCTGGCAGCGGAGGATTCTTTATGTTGGAAGGCCTGTTTCAACCAATGCACCTGCTGGTCATCTTCTTTATTGCGTTGTTGGTTTTCGGCCCCAAGAAGTTACCAGAATTGGGCAAAGGTATTGGCGAAGGAATTCGAGCGTTGAAGTCGGGTATGAAGGAAGGCACGGAGGAGCCGACGAAAGTCGCAACAACTTCTGCCGCCACCGCCCCAGTCGAGACCAAGCCGGTCGACACTTCGAACGTTGCCAATTAATTCTCTCGTTTCTTCACTAAAAATCGCAACGACGACAAAGAGTTGTCAACTAATGGTGGGAATTTTCAGAGGGTGCCATAGGCTCCCCTGAGCCGTCCTTTTCGCCCTGTTGGGCGCGGTTTTTCCCATTTTCGTATCCCTGCACTCCAGATCCAACGCTGAAAGTGCCACCGGCCGACGAAGGTGAGTATTTTTTTTGGTTGCCGCGGGTCCAACTTCTTGAATCAGCCCTTGATTTGTAAATCACTTCGGAGGAAAGACGTGTCGAAGCAACAGATCCTGGCATTTACTTTTATTTTCCTGTTCCCGATGGCTCTTTTCGCCGACCAGATCGTTCTTACGAATGGAGACCGACTAACTGGGGTAATCGAAACGTCAGACGGCAAGACGCTGGTGATTAAGACCGAATTTGCTGGCGAAGTCACAGTTCAATGGTCGGCAGTACAAGACATTACTTCGTCGCAGAATCTGCATGTGGTCTTGAACGACGGTAAGACCCTCGCGGGAAAAGTAACCACGTCGGATGGAAATCTGAGTGTCGTTACGGCGACTGGCGGACCTGTGACAGAACCAAAGGCGTCGGTGTCTAAACTCATGGGTGAGGCACAGCAGGCGGCGTACGAAAAAACGCTGCATCCCGGCCTCCTCGAAGGATGGCAGGGTGGAGCTAACGTTGGGTTCGGGCTGACCCGAGGCAATAGCGAGACCAAAAATCTTGCCCTCGCCTTCACCGCAGACAGGAAGACCTTGCATGACAAGTTGAGTCTTTACACTAACAGCATCTACGCGACGAATGACGCTCCTGGTGCGACTCCTTCCACGACCGCGAATGCAGTGCAGGGCGGAGCCCGCTATGATCACGATCTCACTCCCCGGCTGTTCGCCTACGTGGGAGCCGATTTTCAGACCGACGCGTTGCAGACTCTGGATCTACGCTCCGTGTTCGGAGGCGGCTTGGGCTGGCACGCGATTAAGAATGATCACACCACACTGGATTTTCTTGCCGGGCCTAATTACACCCGTGAAAAATACACAGCTCTACCCAGTCGAAGCTTTGCGGCGGTATCAGTAGGTGAGGAACTGAGTCACAAGTTAGGAATGAATACTCTGCTGACGGAAAAGCTTTACATCTTCCCGAACCTGAATGATACGGGCGAGTATCGAGGGACTTTTAACTTTGGGACTGTGACCAAGATCAGTAAATGGCTGGGCTGGCAGAATGCATTTGGCGATATCTATGTGACGAATCCACCCGCTGGAGCCAAACAAAACGATATCTTGCTGACCACAGGACTTAATTTCTCGTTCACACACTGAAGTGGTTGCGGGTTTACGATATGGTAGAGACGTAGCAGGCCACGTCTCTACTATTTCAATATAGGGCTCATAAGAGCACTCTGGGACCTTCCGACCTATTCGCCCGCTGCGGTGCGCAATTTGACAACCGAATCTCCAAGATACGACAGCCGTTTACGAAACTTTACGGTCATTGACCAACTTTTTACTCGGCGTGCAACGCGGGCAGTGTTCAATGTATTCATGGCTCTGGTAAATTTGTGGAACACCTGCGCATGAAGGTTCGCGTCGACTCCTATCTTCCGAGGTGCCCTGGTTCGCGGACACGGTTCCTCGTCGTACCAAAAATTGCGATCTTTCTGCTCCTGTCGACGTGTCTATTCGGGCAAGATATCTCTCCCACGCAAACGTTCTCGATTTCTGGAGCCGTTAGATCCGGTACTTCCCTTATTCCAGGAGCGACGGTTACAGCCAGCAATTCTTCAACCGGCGAGAAGGTAGTAACCTCAACTGACATCAACGGATCTTATTCGCTCCAAGTGCCGACAGCAGGGAAATACCAGGTGCGGGTTGAGATGCCAGCGTTCGGGCCTGGCACAAAAGATATCGTAGTTGAAACATCACCGGGACGTGCGGACCTGGAGCTGACCTTATTGTCGCGAACCCAGCAGGCAGCGCGTACCGAGCGCCCATCTGCGACGCGGGCGAACCGCGGATTTCAAAGCCTTGCAGTAATGCAGGGGATGGCAGCGGCAGCAGCTGAAGGAACTGGCGGCGCGGATCAGATCGTGCCTTCAGGTATGCCCGTTCCGGGCGTCGCTGCCGACTCGGCTACGGAATCAGTCTCGTTCTCCGGAAGCAATTCCGGCATCGGCATGTTCGGAATGAGCACCGATGAGCTCGATCAGCGCATGCGGGAACAACAGAGCGGCTTTACCGGGGGACCCGGGGGGATTGGGGGACCTCCAAATGCGAGCGTGCCAGGTGCGGGCGGTCCGGGTGGCAGCGCAACGCGAGGCGGCGAATTTGGCGGTGGCCCAGGCGGCGGAGGCGGCGGTTTCGGAGGCTTTGGCGGTGGGGGCGGGAGAGGCGGTGCAATGGTGCTCGGCCGTGGCGGCAGATTCGACATCAACCGGCCCCACGGTTCCGTCTATTATTCGGTGGACAATGCCGCACTCGATGCCGCTCCTTATGCTTTGACCAACAGTCCAGTTGAAAAGGCCGCATACATGCGCCAGCGATTTGGCGTTTCGGTTGGTGGACCGCTGAACATCCCGGGGATCTATAAAGGCGGGAGTAAAACTTTTTTCTTCGTGAACTACAACGGTTCGCGAGGAGACACTCCGTTCACTGCATTTTCTACCGTACCCACACCTGACGAACGAAGTGGAAACTTTTCGGCGCTGGGTATTCAGCT
This sequence comes from Terriglobia bacterium, assembly GCA_963786325.1. GTDB lineage: Bacteria > Acidobacteriota > Terriglobia > Terriglobales > Acidobacteriaceae > JAIQFF01. The sequence goes on along the minus strand of CAWAYW010000025.1, from coordinate 57,245 downwards.
ATCTAACCCCAGTAACCGCCAACCGATTCCGGGAAACATTTTTCAAAACGCCGGATTGGGGATAAATCCTGTGGCGCAGGGGTTGTTGCAATTCATTCCCCTACCCAATGTCACACCGACTCCAGGCAATCCGCAGAACTTCCGTTTTGTTACCGCGACTCTCAACGACAGTGACGATTTGAACGTACGCGTGATCCAGGCTTTAGGCGCAACCACCAACGCGCGCCAGCGAGGACGGCGAAGTCCGCGCAATAATTTAAATGTCGGTTTTCACTATCACTCAGCCAGTGCGAATGTCACCAATCCATTTCCCAGCGTTGGCGGCAACACCAACACGCGAAGCTTCGATATACCGGTTGGATACACGCGCACGTTTGGAAAACTGATCAACAACGCGCGCCTTGACTTCAACCGATCGCGTATTCGCACGCAGAATCTTTATGCTTTCAATCAGGACATTACCGGCGCGCTCGGCGTCGCGGGAGTTTCGACAAACCCTTTCGACTGGGGTCTACCCAATCTTTCATTCACTAACTTTGGCAGTGTGAACGATACCAACCCGCAGCTGCTGAGAAATCAAACGTGGACGTTTTCCGACAATATGATCTATAACCACGGAAAACATACATGGCGATGGGGTGGAGATTTTAGAAGGATTCAAACCAACACCGAGACCGACAGCAACGCCCGGGGAACTTTCACATTTACCGGTGTAAATAGCGGTTACGACTTTTCCGATTTTCTGTTGGGCCTGCCGCAGTTGACCTCAGTGCAATTCGGCAACAATAATTACCATTTTCGTGGTAATTCATGGGATCTATTTGTGCAGGACGAATGGCGTCTGCGCGGCAATCTGACTTTGAATCTCGGCTTGCGGTACGAATACATTTCGCCGTTTTCTGAAATCAATGATCACATTGTGAACCTCGACTTGCCTGTGGGCTTCACCGCTCCCCCGGTGCCGGTGCAGGTGGGACAATCCGGGCCTTACAACGGGAGTCTGCCCATAACCCTGGTACGACCCGACCGCGACAATTTCGCTCCCCGTCTGGGACTGGCCTGGAAGCCTCTGCGCGACACGGTTGTTCGCATTGGATACGGTATCAACTACAACACCGCAGCGTATCAAAGCATTGTGCAGAATATGGCGTTCCAGCCGCCATTCTCGACCACAGCGACCAATACGCAGTCTGCGACGACGCAACTGACATTGCAGAACGGATTTCCACCGGTGGCACCGGGATCGATTACGAATAATTTTGGCGTTGATCCCAACTATCGCCTCGGCTACGTCCAGATATGGAACGTAGATGTACAACAGCAGATTCTGCCGACTCTGATCCTGAATCTCGACTACACCGGGACGAAAGGCACACGGCTCGACATCCTCGAAGCGCCGAACCGCACAGCCACTGGCGTTCTCTTCCCCGGCGTACAGCCATTTTATTTCGAGGACTCCGTTGGCGATTCGACTGCCAACGCGGGATCCGTTCGGGTACGCAAGCGTCTGCAAGGGGGACTTTCGATTGGAGGGCGTTACACATATTCAAAATCGATGGACGATGCTTCGACCATTGGAAGCGGTGAGCCCCTGATCGCTCAAGGAGGTGGCCGCACCAGTCTATCGGGTACGACCAACGTGGCACAGAATGCGTTTGATCTTTCGGCGGAAAGAGGGCTTTCCAGCTTTGACCAGCATCATCAGTTCACCGCCGATTATTTGTGGGAATTGCCGTTTGGTCATGACCGGCGATGGCTGTCGGGTAAAAGTCCACTCAGAGCTGTGTTTGGCGACTGGAACTGGAGTGGCGACTGGACGATAGCTTCCGGACTTCCATTCACTCCGAGAATTCTGGGCGACCCTACGGACGTGAGCCGTGGCACCAACGGCACCATACGCGCCGACGTGGTGGCGGGGCAAATGGTAGGCCTGCCGAATCCCTCGGTCGGGCGATGGTTCAACACGGCAGCATTCGCCACGCCTGCGGGTGCGTTTGGCGATGCGCGGCGCAACAGCATTGAGGGACCGGGTCAGCGACTGTTCGATATGTCATTCACAAAGATTTTTCCGGTAAGCGAATCGCGCTCGCTAGAATTTCGCGCACAATTTTCCAATATATTCAACACCCCACAATTTTCGGCGATTGACACGATCGTAAACTCGCCTACTTATGGACGGGTAATTTCGGTGGGAGCGATGCGTTCTCTGCAATTGACGGCGAGGTTCCGCTTTTAGCGGTCGAGGATTTGATGAGAGTTTTCCGTACAGACCGACCGAAATGGATTAGGCGAGCGCTCGCGATTGTGCTGTCGCTTCTGTTTATTGTCGCCAGCATGGTTTCGCAGGATGCGACGGACTACACCTTCCGTTCGACCTCTGAACTTGTGCTGGTCAACGTCACGGTACGCGACAGGAATGGCAATCCGGTGCGGGATCTTAACCGCGAGGACTTCACCGTACTCGAAGACAACAGGCCACAACAAGTAATTTCGTTCGATCTGGAAAACACGGATGCGGTCTTGTCCACGGCTCAGACGGAAGCGCCCCTTCTGGCTGCTCCTGCGCCAAAGAATACGGCGGCCGCCACGCAAGCGGTCACCACCCGGCCATTGAAAGACCGGCGACTCATCATCCTGTTTTTCGATCTGAGTTCGATGCAGCCTGACGAAGTGGAGCGTGCGACTACCGCAGCTCAGAACTACGTCGACAAACAGATGGTTGCGGCGGACCTGGTCTCGGTGGTCTCTCTAGGCGATACGCTTTCGGTGAACCAGGACTTTACTACCGATCGCGCCGGCTTGAAAAAAGCGTTACAAAGCTTCAATCTCGGCGCAGGTGGCGGCTTTGAGGAAGGAAGCACGGGGACGACCGAGGGCACGGCGGAGACCGGAGGATCCTTCACGGTAGACGATACCGAGTACAACATTTTCAACACCGACCGGCGGTTGCAAGCATTGCGCTCTATCGCAGATAAACTCGCTCACATCGAGGAAAAAAAATCGTTGATTTATTTCTCGAGCGGAATGGACCGTACGGGAATCGAAAATCAGTCGCAACTCCGTTCGGCCACCAATGCCGCGGTGAAGGCGAACATGGCTATTTACACCATGGACATTCGCGGCCTGCAGGCATTGGTGCCCGGAGGTGAGGCGCAAAATGCAAGTTTGCGGGGGACGTCGCCTTACTCCGGGAAGTCAGTGTCCAGTGCGTTCGACTCAAATGCTACCACTCAGGAGACTTTGGTCACGCTCGCCGGGGATACCGGCGGGAAAGCGTTCCTCGATTCGAACGACTTTGGCAAAGTGTTTAGCGGCGTGCAGGCCGATACGTCGCTCTATTACCTGCTCGGATATCACAGTTCAAATGCGGCGCGGGACGGCCATTTCCGCCGCATCACGGTAAGGATCAACCGCCCTGGTCTCAAGATCGATTTCCGGCGCGGTTATTATGCTCCAGCTGATTTCAAGCATTCCACGCGCGACGATCGCGAACGTCAGCTTGATGAGGAACTGGCGTCCGATCTGTCGACCACCGATTTGCCAGTGTACCTATCTGCCTCTTACTTCCGTTTGGCGGACCGCAAATTCTACGTACCGGTGTCGGTAGTGGTGCCAGGTTCACAAATTCCCTTCACTCGAAACAATGATCAAGACAAAGCTACGCTCGATGTGTTGGGAATCGTGACCGATACCGAGAAACGACCAGTCGGGCAGATACGGGATACGGTGAAGCTTTCAGTGAATACGAATCAACTGGTGCAGCGCAAGAATGTGCAATACAACAGCGGCTTCGTGTTACCGCCAGGCAACTATCACGTGAAATTTGTCGTGCGCGAAAATCAGAGTGGCCGTCTGGGCTCTTTCGAGACCGATCTCAAGGTTCCAGACCTGAAGACAGTTCCAGTCAAGATGAGCTCGATTGTTCTGGCCAGCCAGTTGCAGGCGAGTTCGAAACGCAAGAGCGATAATCCGCTACTGCGTGATGGCTCCGAAGTAATTCCGAATGTGACTCATGTATTCTCTGCCGGGCAGCACCTTTACCTCTATTACGAGGTTTACGATCCGGGTCACGCCACAACCAACGCAGCTGCGTCCGGCGGCAGCGGTGCCGCGATCCATGTGCTGACCAACGTGGCGTTTTTTCAGGGCAAGAATAAGGCCTACGAAACACCTTTAGTCATAAGCGATCAGTTAGACGCCCCTGACCGCAAAGCCGCTATTTTTCAACTGGATGTACCTCTCAGCCAGCTTAAGCCCGGCTTTTATACCTGTCAGGTCAACGTAATCGACGATGCGGCTGGACAGTTTCGTTTCCCGCGATTAGCGCTGTTAGTGCGAGAGTAAAACCGTCGGCGTCAGCCTAGAGAACCTCTTAAAGTAGGCGCGTTCACCCCTGCCGTTTACTCGCTGATTTTTCGAGCCCGACAAGCAAGATTGCCAAGAATTTAGCCCGCATGTACGGGATGGGTTGGTTTATAATTTGAACTTCAGTTGCAACAAGGATCTACTATGCCATTACCTCAAACAGAAATTCCAGGGCGTTTGCAAGCGGAGCTTATGTCGCGAGGACTGCGAATGACGCGTCAACGCCGCACCATTCTCAGCGTCGTGGAAACCGCCAAGCAACACCTTGACGCCAGTCAGTTGCTGCGAAAAGCGCGCAAACTCGATCCCCAGATCGACCGGGTCACAGTCTATAGAACGCTGGGTTTGCTGAAGCGGCATGGGCTGATTGACGAGCTAGATTTAATGCATATGCAGGGCGAAAAGCACTACTACGAACGCCGCCCGCAGAGAGATCATATTCACATGGCGTGCCTGCGGTGCGGCAAAATCACTGAATTCGAGAGCGACTTGTTCGATCGTCTGAAGGGACAGATCCAGCGCGATTGCCGGTTCCATATCGTCGTCACCAGATTGGAAGTGGGCGGCTACTGCGTCACCTGTCGTAATGCTGTTCAGTCCGACCAGTAAGCTTCACTGAACATCCCCGATCTCAAGCCCACATCGGTGATCCTATAATTCTGCGTTGCATCTAATTGCAACCACAGTGCAACAAAAAATACGGCAAACAATTGATTTTTAGAACTAAAGCCACTAGAGTCAGTGCAGGCTGCATAGTTGCAACCGAGTTGCAACTAGATCCAGCGCACATTCTGAACCATGAAGCCAGCCATTACTCTCATATTACTAGTCGTGTTCCTCGCGGCAGGCGCCCTGGGGCAGGAACGTCCTTATTTCGTCACCTACTCGCATGAAATGGAGGAGCCGGGAAATCTTGAGATTGAGTTCTTCAATGCGGTGGGGAAGCCCCCGGGAGGCAACCGGTTCGTTGGCAGCAATCTTGAATTCGAATATGGAGCCACCGCGTGGTGGACCACCGAGTTCTATCTTGATGGCCAATTGACCCAGCACGACAGCACGATTTTCACGGGTTATCGTTGGGAAAACCGTTTTCGCCCCCTATTGCGAGAGCATTGGATTAATCCCGTCATCTATGTCGAGGTTGAAAATATAAGCGCGGACAAAGCATTGCGCGAGGTGGTGGGGCACGATGGGAAGGATGACTTTCTGGAATCCAATGCGATTTCCCGCCATGACAAGGCGAGAGAGCTGGAGCTCAAGCTCATTCTAGGTAGCAATTATCGAGGCTGGAACATCAGCGAAAATATCATCGCGGAAAAGAATCTTTCCAATGCGCCGTGGGAATTCGGATATGCGTGGGCACTGAGCCGTCCCTTGAGCCTGGCGGCAAGCGCCCACAATTGCACATTCTGTGGCGAGAAATTTCAGGCGGGAATTGAAATGTATGGAGGGCTGGGTGACCGCTACAGTTTTGGCACGAGTCAGACGTCTCACTATGTCGGGCCTCTAATCAATTGGACCGCGCCCAATGGGATGACGCTGTCGTTCTCGCCACAGTTCGGGCTAAACGATTACAGCCTTCCCCGGATATTCAGATTTGGGGTTTCTTACGAGATCGACCAACTGTTCAGCCGATTCCATCGAGGGACGCAATGATGCGCAAACTCCTGCGGATTTTGGCACTCGTAACGTTCCTAGCCACATTTGTATTCGCTGTTGCCGACGGCGGCTGGTTAAAAAATGTCCCGGCGCGAGACCACGAGCGGATGAATCCTTTTCACGAACAGCCAGAAGCCATCGCGGCAGGACGCAGAGTTTTTGTCGATCGCTGTTCCCACTGCCATGGCGAAAATGCGGAAGGCACAAAGAAACGTCCTTCTTTGAAAAGCGCGCGGATACAGCGACAGGCGACGGAAGGCGATCTCCATTGGCTGCTGGTCAACGGAAACATGCGCAAGGGCATGCCATCGTGGGCGAAATTACCCGATCAACAACTTTGGCAAGTGATTACTTATGTGAAATCTTTGCGCGAGTAAAAGGGCGCGGCCTGGCCCAGCTGGTGAGGTCTGGTGCCTCACCGTCTCCCCTTAGGTCCGTATCCTCTCCTTCTGCCTCTGAGCACCGGGTGGCAATGTCTTAGGTCATCCCCATCGCTCGGCGATGGTTTCGTTCCGCTATCTAGTAGTCGCTTAGGACAGTTCAGCGATTTCCCACATCCGAATTGGCGTTCCCGTTACCGAACAAAAATGTAAAGTCTTGTAAAGACTCAAGATAAGCCGCAACCGCGATATAATTTTTCTCGTCAAACGTGTGTGCAGTGTAGCGGCTATCCACAGAACCTCCACGCCAAGGGAAACCACATAGTGATGAAACGTGTCGACGACAGTTCGCGAAGTTTCGGCCCAAGACGGGCTGCCCGTCCGTTATCCAGCCAACAACTTCTAGCCGGCATGATTTTGGGCGTGGCCGCCATGGCTCTACTCGGGTGTAGTAGCAGCGGCGGAAGGTCTGGTACCGCCCGCGCCGCGACGCAGACAGTGGTGCCGGTTGGAGTCTCGAACGCCCAAAAGAGAGATGTGCCCGTCTATCTGAAGGGACTGGGCAGTGTGACCGCCTCAAATACGGTGAGCGTAAAAAGCCGAGTGGATGGCCAGCTGTCCGAGGTGAATTTCAAGGAAGGGCAAAACGTTAAGAAGGGAGAGTTATTGGCAGTCATCGATCCTCGGCCGTTTCAAGTGGCCCTTGAGACGGCGCAGGCAAATCTGTTTCGCGACCAGGCACAACTGAAAGACGCGCGCCTGAATTACGAACGCTTCAAGAACCTGTTTGACGATTCGGGAGCGATTTCTAAGCAGCAGGTGGATACACAAAAAGCGTCGGCTGATCAACTGGAAGGCGCGGTGCGGGCCGATCAGTCACAGATCGATAACGCGAAGCTGAACCTGGTATACACCCACATCACATCTCCCATTGATGGCCGCATTGGATTGCGCCTGGTGGATGTTGGAAACATGGTGCACGCCACGGACACCAATCCGCTGCTGGTCATCACGCAATTGCAGCCCATTGCCGTGATTTTCACTTTGCCGGAAGAAAATCTGCCGACCGTGGCGCAGCACATGCATCAGAATCCACTTGCGGTCGAAGCCTACAACTCTGACGACCAAACTAAGCTTGCCACCGGAGCTCTGCTGACGATCGACAACCAGATCGATCAGACAACAGGGACGGGACGCTTGAAAGCGATGTTTACCAACCAGGACAATATTCTCTGGCCGAATCAGTTTGTAAACGTGCGACTGCTGCTCCAGACCCATAAGGATGCAACCGTCATTCCTTCGGCGGCCATCCAGACAGGTCCGCAGGGCAGTTATGTTTTTGTGGTGAAGTCCGACAAAACGGTGGAAGTGCGGCCGATCACGGTTTCTTTTACCCAGAACAACGTGGCGTCCATCGCCAGCGGACTCAACCCCGGCGAAGTTGTGGTGATCGACGGACAAGACAAACTGCAAGCCGGCAGCAAGGTTGATCCGCACGCGAGCAGTCCGAACGGAGGAAACAGAAACGCGAAGAGCTCGCCAACACAGTCATCATCAGGGCCGGCTACTTCGGAAGAGAATTCTCCTGGCCAGAATGCCTCGCCGCCAATTGCCCCGCCAGCATCCTCGAGCGCAGGATCACGATGAGCCCGTCACGACTTTTCATTCTTCGCCCGGTAGCGACGACGCTGCTCATGGTCGGGCTGCTGCTGGTGGGAATCGCGGCATACACGCAACTCCCGGTATCCGCTCTTCCAGAGGTTGACTATCCCACGATTCAGGTTGTGACGTTTTATCCCGGAGCCGATCCCGACGTAATGGCGTCATCGGTCACTGCGCCGCTGGAGCGCCAGTTTGGCGAGGTTCCTGGACTGAGCCAGATGACGTCCACGAGTTCCCTGGGCAGCTCGATCATCACGCTGCAGTTCAATCTCAACGAAAACATCGATGTTGAAGAGCAGCAAGTTCAGGCGGCGATCAACGCGGCGACTACATATCTACCTCGTGATCTGCCGAATCCTCCGATCTACAGTAAGGTGAATCCGGCGGATTCTCCAATTCTCACGCTGGCACTGACTTCGGACACTTTGCCACTTTCGAAAGTAGAAGACCTCGCCGATACCGCGATTGCGCAGAAAATTTCCCAGCTTCCGGGCGTGGGTCTGGTTTCGATCAGCGGCGGACAGAAACCCGCAGTGCGGATTCGTGCGAATCCGACGGCGTTGGCGTCCTATGGAATGAGTCTGGAGGATTTGCGCTCCGCTCTGGCCGCAGCAAACGTGAATCAGGCCAAAGGCGTGTTGGACGGGCCCCGCCAGTCGTTCACGATTGGCGCCAATGACCAGCTCAATTCAAGCGCACAGTACAACAGTATCGTAGTGGCTTACAAGAACGGCGCACCCGTCAGACTTTCGGATGTGGCTGCTGCCGTGGATAGCGCAGAAAATATTAAGCAAGCCGCGTGGATGAACACCACCCCCGCGGTGGTGCTCAACATTCAGCGACAGCCGGGCAGCAACATCATCAGTGTGGCCGACCGGGTGAAAGTTCTGTTGAAGCAGTTGCAGTTCTCGCTTCCGCCTTCGGTAAAAGTGCAGATCTTGACTGACCGCACGGAAACCATCCGCGCCTCGGTGAAAGATGTGCAGTTTGAGCTGATGCTGACCATCGGGCTAGTGGTGCTGGTCATCTTTCTCTTCCTGCGGAACTTAAGGGCGACGGTGATCCCCAGCGTTGCGGTGCCGCTTTCACTGGTCGGAACATTCGGCGTGATGTACCTCCTGGGATACAGCCTCAACAACCTCACATTGATGGCGTTGACGATTTCCACCGGATTTGTTGTCGACGATGCCATTGTGATGATCGAGAACATTGAGCGATTTCTGGAGGAAGGGGAATCGCCTCTCCAGGCTGCCCTGAAGGGTTCGTCGCAGATTGGTTTCACCATCGTGTCGCTCACGGTCTCACTGATTGCCGTGCTGATTCCCTTGCTGTTCATGGGGGACATTGTCGGCCGACTGTTCCGCGAATTTGCGGTAACGCTGGCGGTAACGATTCTGGTGTCGGCGATGGTGTCGCTGACCTTGACACCGATGATGTGCGCCAAACTTTTGAAGCGGCACGACCCGGAACATCAATCCAGGTTTTATCAATCTACGGAAAATTTCTACAACCGGATCATCGAGTTTTACGGACGCACATTGAAGTTCGTTCTGAAACATCAGACAACAACTCTTCTGGTGACGGTAGGGACGCTGGTGCTGACGTTGTTTCTATACGTCGTCGTGCCAAAGGGTTTTTTCCCGGTTCAAGATACAGGCGTGATACTCGGCATCTCGGAGGGCCCCCAGAATACGTCATTTAACGCCTTATCGAAGAGTCAGCAGACGCTCGCGGCTGCGATTCTTAAAGATCCAGATGTTGCCAGCCTTTCGTCGTTCATCGGAATTGACGGCACGAACTCCACCCCCAACAGCGGGCGCATTCAGATTAACCTGAAGTCGCGCGATGAGCGCAAATCGACAGCCACTGAAATTATCCGGCGACTGCAACCGGAATTGGCCAAGATAAACGGCATCACCTTGTACATGCAGCCGGTGCAGGACCTCACGGTCGAAGACCGCGTAAGCCGCACCCAGTATCAATATTCGATGGAAGATGCCGATGCTCAGGAATTGTCCCTCTGGGCGCCGAAGTTGGTGGATGAACTGCGCAGGTTGCCGTCCATGCGCGACGTGGCCACGGATCAGCAAAATGGCGGGCTTAAGGCTGATCTAGTAATCGATCGCGACACGGCTTCGCGCCTGGGAATTTTGCCCCAAGCGATCGATGACACGCTGTACGACGCTTTCGGACAGCGGCAGGTTTCGACCATTTTTACTCAGTTGAACCAGTATCACGTAGTTCTCGAAGTAGATTCGCAGTTCGCACAAAATCCGGATTCACTCAAAAACATTTACGTTCATTCCGGTACCGGCATGCAGGTTCCGCTCGCGTCATTCAGTCACTTCGAAACCACCAACACTTATCTGGCAGTGAATCACCAGGGCCAGTTCCCTGTCGTTACCCTCTCGTTCAATCTTGCACCGGGAGTTTCTCTAGGCGAGGCGACGAAAGCCATTCAGGCTGCTGAGGCGGACATTCATCTCCCGGCGAGCATTCATACCAGCTTTCAAGGAACGGCGGCAGCATTTCAGAATTCACTGTCGTCCGAACCGTGGTTGATTCTTGCGGCTATCGTGACGGTATACATCGTGCTGGGCGTGCTTTATGAGAGCTACATTCATCCGGTGACGATTCTGTCCACACTGCCGTCAGCAGGTGTCGGAGCCATTCTTGCCCTGTTGGTCACCGGCAACGATCTGGGGGTTGTGGCGCTGATCGGCATCATTCTGCTGATCGGAATCGTGAAAAAGAACGCCATCATGATGATCGACTTCGCGCTCGAGGCTGAACGCGTTGAGCACAAGCCGCCGGAAGAGGCGATCTTTCAAGCTTGCCTGCTGCGCTTTCGACCCATCATGATGACGACCATGGCAGCGCTCTTAGGCGGCCTGCCCCTTGCCCTGGGAAGCGGAACCGGCTCGGAGTTGCGGCATCCGTTGGGCATTACGATTGTGGGCGGACTGCTGGTGAGCCAGTTGCTCACGCTCTACACCACTCCGGTTGTCTACCTTTGGTTCGACCGTCTGGCACAACGATTCGCCCACCTGAGGATTGGCAACCCGATCGAGGAACCGAGTGGAGCCTCGGGCGACTGAGCCATGAATATTTCGGCCCCATTCATAAAGCGGCCTATCGGCACATCGTTGCTGGCGGCGGCGCTACTCATGGCGGGAAGCCTAGCATTCAACTTCCTTCCGGTCGCGCCTTTGCCGCAAGTGGAATTTCCAGTGATTTCGGTGGGGGCATCGCTACCAGGGGCGAGTCCGGAGACGATGGCGTCTGCAGTGGCGACTCCCCTAGAACGCCAGTTCGGACGCATCGCCGGCATCAACCAGATGACCTCAACCAGCCAGTTGGGGTCCACTAGTATCGTTTTGCAATTCGATCTCAACCGGAACATCGACGCCGCAGGTCGCGATGTACAAGCGGCCATCAATGCTGCCCGCAGTCAACTACCGGCTAACCTTCCAGGCAATCCAAATTATCGAAAAGTAAACCCGGCGGATGCGCCCATTCTTATTCTGGCGCTCACTTCCGACATTGTGACGCTGCCGCGAATGTACGATGCCGCCGATTCCATCCTGTCCCAAAAACTGGCACAAATCGAAGGAGTGGGACAGGTATTTGCCGGCGGCGGCGCGAAACCAGCAGTGCGCGCAGAACTAAATCCCACGCTCCTGAACAAGCTAGGCGTCGGTTTGGATACGGTGCGCGCGGCCCTCACAGGAGCGAATGCGAACAGCCCGAAGGGTGAGGTGGCCGACGCCGTTAACTCCTGGTCGCTGGATGCGAACGATCAGATTTTCCAGGCCGATCAGTACCGCCGGTTGATCGTCTCTTACAATAATGGGGCGCCGGTTCGTCTCGGCGATGTGGGCACCGTCAGTGATTCGGTTGAGGATATTCGCAATGTCGGTTTGTCCGGGGGAAGGCCAGCGGTTCTGGTCATCGTGTTCCGGCAACCTGGGGCAAATATCATCTCGACCGTTGACCGGGTGAGAGCGGCGCTTCCGCAGCTCCAATCGTCTATTTCTCCGGCGATTGACGTAAGCGTAGTCATGGACCGCACTACCACGGTGCGAGCATCGGTACATGACATCGAATTCACTTTACTGATTTCTGTCCTGCTGGTCATCCTAGTGGTCTTTGCCTTTCTGCGTACTTTTCGAGCCACGCTTATTCCCAGCGTGGCCGTTCCATTGTCACTGGTGGGAACGTTTGGAGTGATGTATTTGCTCGGGTACAGTCTGGATAATCTTTCCCTGATGGCGCTCGCTATCTCGACCGGCTTCGTCGTAGACGACGCTATTGTAGTGCTCGAAAATATCACACGGCACATCGAGGAAGGAGTGGCTCCGGTAGCGGCGGCGTTTCAAGGTGCCCGCGAGATCGGATTCACTGTGCTTTCGATGAGCACCTCGTTGGTAGCGGTCTTTATTCCGCTACTGTTGATGGGAGGAATTGTCGGACGTCTGTTCCGCGAGTTTGCCGTTACTCTCAGCATTGCTATCGCGGTGTCTCTGCTGGTGTCGCTCACCGTTACTCCGATGATGTGCGCGAAATTCCTTCGTTCTGCGGAGAGCGAGAAACACGGCCGAATCTACCGGTTCAGCGAAAAGATTTTCGACACGATCCTTGGCCTCTACACTCGTGCTCTCAAGTTGGTATTAAGGCACCAGCCTCTCACTCTTTTCATCACCATCGCTACCGCCGTCTTAAGCGTCTACCTTTATGTGATCGTGCCCAAGGGATTTTTTCCCCAGCAGGATACGGGGCGCCTGAGCGGTGCCGTACAAGCTGCTCAGGACATCTCATTCGCTGCAATGAAGGACAAGATGACGCAGTTCGTGACCATCGTGATGAAAGATCCTGGGGTTGAAACAATAGTCGGATTTGCCGGCGGAAACACTTCAGCCAACCAGGGCCGCATGTTCATCACGCTGAAGCCGCTCGAGGAACGACAAATCAGCGCAGACCAGATCATCGGAAGACTGCGACGCAAATTGGCAGTGGTGCCGGGGGCAACATTGTTCATGCAGTCCGCGCAGGACCTGACCATCGGTGGCCGCCAAAGCCAGGCTCAATTCCAATACACTCTGCAAGGTGAAAACCTGGATGATTTGAATCACTGGGCGCCGCTGCTACTCGACAAGTTCCGCAAGCTTCCGGAACTTCGTGACGTTAATACCGACCAACAGGATAAGGGTCTGGAAGCAACTGTGATCATCGACCGGGTTACAGCATCGCGCCTCGGTGTGGCTGCTGCCGATATTGACAACGCTCTGTATGACGCTTTTGGCCAGCGCCAGGTTTCGATCATGTATAAGCCGCTGAATCAATATCACGTCGTAATGGAGGTGGCGCCGGAATTTTCTCGCAGTACCGAGGCGCTGCAAGCGATTTACGTTCGCGCGGCCAACGGAACTCCCGTACCGCTGGCGTCGTTCGCCCGTTTTGGCCCATCAAACACACCGTTGGCAGTCAGTCACCAGGGACAATATCCTTCCGTCACGTTGTCCTTTAATCTTGCTCCCAACGTGTCTCTTGGCCAAGCGACCGAAGCTATCAATAACGCGCAACGTTCAATAAATTTCCCAGCTACGATTGATGCGAGTTTTCAGGGAACGGCGGCTGCGTTTCAATCTTCACTCGCAAGCGAGCCTATGCTGATTCTGGCGGCGCTGGTGACGGTCTATATCGTTTTAGGCGTTTTGTACGAAAGTTACATTCATCCGATCACAATCCTTTCAACTTTGCCTTCCGCGGGTGTGGGGGCAATTCTTGCGTTGCTCCTCACCCATAGCGAGTTGAACGTCATGGGCCTGATCGGGATCATTTTGCTGATCGGTATCGTCAAAAAGAACGCAATCATGATGATTGATTTCGCGTTGGAAACCGAACGTTCCGGTAAAGATTCCGCGGAGTCAATTTACGAAGCGTGCATTCGCCGCTTCCGCCCGATCATGATGACCACAATGGCTGCGCTTCTAGGCGGCCTTCCACTGGCTTTGGGTACTGGCACGGGATCAGAACTGAGACGGCCTCTTGGTATCACGATTGTGGGCGGATTGATTATGAGCCAGGCGCTTACTCTTTTCACTACGCCGGTAATTTATTTGTATCTCGACAGGATGCGGTTGCGGTTCGGAACCAAGCGCCACCCGCTCGATGCGAAACAACTTTCCCCGCGGCCGAGCGGAGCGGACTGATTTTCATCTTAACTTTGTACTCTCCGATGGTTGAATCGGCGCGTTTGTGCTGGAACTTCCCTTCCGCTTGACTCTTCGGCAGCCTCAGCGGCTACAGGTCGATTTTGTGGAGTGATATCTGCTGATATGTTTTGTCAATCAGTGTTCATGGCCGTGGCGATGCGGGTGGATGTGCATTTCGCCTGAAGCATGACGGTGCCGGTGAGCGTGGACAAGATTCGTTCTTAGCAACAGCTCGTGGTTTCTCAATATCTCGTCCGACGTACCCGCGGCTACTATCTGGCCGCCCTGGAAGACATGGCAGTAATCGGCAATGTCTTCGAGCAAATCAAGATCATGAGTAGCGGTGATGACTGTCTTCTTGCCATCACCGCAGCTTACAAGGAAGTCAATCATCTGGCTCTCGCTCCTTGGGTCGAGAGCCGCTGTCGGTTCGTCCAGTAGAAGAACGTCCGGGTCGAGTATCAGGACTGACGCCAGCGCGACCCGTTTCTTCTCACCCGTCGACAAGTGATGAGGTGAGCGATCTTTGAGATGAACAATTTCCATTCGTTCGAGAATCGCAGACACTCGCATTAGGATTTGGTCTTTGGGCCATCCTACCTGTAACGGTCCAAAAGCGATTTCGTCGAACACGGTAGGGTTGAATAACTGGATGTCGGGATTTTGGAAAACCAGCGCGACCTTGCGTCTGAAATCAAACTCGATTTCCTGAGTCTGCAGACGATCTTCAGTCAAGGGTTCACCACAGTACATTACAGATCCCTCCTGCGGAAAATAGAGTCCATCAAGGATACTGAGCAATGTCGACTTCCCGGAGCCGTTAGCTCCGAGAAGGGCAATCCTTTGGCCCGCCAGAATGGTAAGGTCCAAGTTGCTCAGCGCGTCTATTTTCCCATAGCGATACGTAACATCGCGCAGCTCGAAGATAGGGACGGTCACAGAGAACTCTCTTTTGCGGGAGGGATTCGTCATCGGCCGAACCAAAAACCAAACCCGGCTACAGTGGCAAAGCAACCGAGCATCAGCCAGTCCAGCCAGCTGGTCCTGAACTCAACGAGGACGTAAACTTCTCCGCGAAAACCACGCGAGCGCATGGCCAGATATACCTCTTCGCCGATCTGAAGCGTCTTCGACATCAATACTCCGGCACTGGCTGTGGCCACCTTACGAAGCTCGTGTCCCGGAAGCTGCCCTACCATTCTGCTACGTCGCGATTCAAACATGTCGTGCGCCGTGCGCAGCAACAGAAAAATGTATCGGTAAGTCATACCAAGAATCACGACCAGAATGATTGGAAACCGGAGCACGCGAAGCGCCTTCAACAAGTTGTTCCACGACGTACACAGAATTAACAGGACCGACAAAGTCGCCGCAGTTTCCGCTCGCATAATCAAGTAGGTCGCGGCATGCAGGCCTTGGGCTGTGATAGTCCAGCTGAAAAATGGCAGCAGGTAAATGGCGCGGCCCGGAGTCAGGAAAAGAGCTGGGATCGAAATCAATCCCGTGAAGGACAGCGTCGCAAGCCACGCTCTCTTCGCCAGCGTGATCAGAGGTACTCTCGAAAGCAAGCCAACCAAGACGGCAAAGACAAAAATTGCAACGATCGCCCTTAACTGGCGAGCCAATGCAGCGATCAGGATAAGCGGCAGGATCGCCGCGATTTTGATGCGAGGGTCGAGTTTCTGGAGCAAGCCGTTCTTTTTGGCTAGCTCTTCCGCATCGAAGGTGTGCCGAAGCGCGTCCACAAAAGTTGAGAGGCTGCGCTCCACCGGCCCACGGGACTTCGCACTCATGGCGACTTCCGTTTTATTACCCGGCCATTAACAATCAAGTTCAGGCAAGAAAAGAAACCCATGATAAGACCACTTCCAAACATAGCCGATATCACATAACCGAAAGCGGGATGGTGAACGAAGGCAGGCGCGTATTGCGGAAAGGGAGCGCTCCATACCGCTGACCACCGTTCCAATCCGCGCGGACTCTGGGCCGGAGGCGCGACGTTGCTTGAAGTCGCGGCAATCTTCTGTCGCATCTCTGGATTGGAAAAGTCCCGGGTGCTCCATTCACCCCAGGCCGTGCCCGCTACCAAGATACCGAGAGGGGTAAGCATCATCAACAGAGCGAGACGTATCCAGAGCGGGCCTGCGCCCCCCCATCCGGATCTCACTGGAACTTGTCGCGCAGTTTCGATTTCGCCGTTTGCTGGAATGCGTGATGCATTGTGATTCAGCAAGGCGGGGTTTGTCCGTTGGAAATACGCTACGATGCCACCGGAAACGATCAGCTCAGCCAAACCGGCGAATGTCAGGTGCCCGATCATCATGGCCGGAATCGCGATGTGCAGAGGATACGGTGCGTACAGTGGAGCACCGCCCGCATCTTTGAAAAGCATGGGCTGAATTCCTAGTTCACAAGCGGTAACAAACGCTGAAGAATTGATGGCTGCGTAACCCGCCAAGGCGGCGGCTAGCGTTCGTCTCGACGACCCAACGGAGGTTCCCCCCGCCACCAGCCTGTATACAACGTAGGCGACGAGCGAACCCACAATCGCCATGTTGAAACAATTGGCGCCAAGCGTGGTGATTCCACCATCCCCAAACAACAGAGCCTGAATCAAAAGGGCAATCGATAGAGCCAGCATTGAAGCCCACGGCCCCAGCACTACCGTCGCGGCTCCCACTCCGACGGCGTGTCCGGTGGTGCCGCCCGGAAGCGGCACGTTAAACATCATGATCACGAAACAAAAGGCGCTGGCCACAGCCAAAAGTGGCACCAACCGCGTATTTAATATCCGCTTGACACGGGCAAAAGCTGTGCACCAGAAGGGAGCTGCAGCGCCATAAAGCAAGGCACACGTCGAAGGACTTAGATAGCCGTCGGGGATATGCATGGGCTACAAGGCTGACATCAGGAAAGATCCCGACTTTCAAAGGCTAGGGTAGCACAAATATTTGATTCGTGTTACGAACGGCGCCTACCAGAAAGGCCCGTAGAGATAATCAGGCTAATTTCCCGAGAGGGCCACCTAGGCAGGCGAAGTTCCGTGTCCACCAAACATGCCCATTGGATTCACGATGGGACTGGATTTTGATTGTTCGAAGAACAATCGTTCAAAGAATAAGTGACAGGTTCAATCTCGCAGTTACTCCGACCGGTGGCAAAATCCGGTTTCTGGGCACTCGGGTTGCGCAGGCACACCGGCCTTCCATGTTTGTGAACCGCTACGTTCCAGTGCCGGTCAACATCTGCGGTGTCCATCCCTGTGACGCAATCCGCTTGCTGACGAAAAGGTTACCTTCGCGTACGGCGTGAATGGCGCGGATGAGTTCCCCTCCCGCGTCAGTCTTTGAAACGTAGCCATGCCCACCGGTTTCCATTGCGTCTTTCGCCATTTGTAAAGAATCGTGTTGACTCAGGAAGATGATCTTCGATTTCGGGGAAACCTTGAGGATTCGCCTAGCCGCTTCAATACCACTCATGCCCGGCAAACTGATATCCAGAAGAATGAGGTCTGGCTGAACTTCTTCGGCTTTCAGTACCGCCTGCTTTCCGTCGGCGACCTCGCAAGTCACATTTAAAAGAGGATCAGTCGATAGAAGCGAACAAATCGCCTTTCTGACAACCGGGTGGTCATCAACAACGAGGATCTGCACGGCAACCATGGGTGCTCTTACTGTTGAGGAAACGTCAGAACGCACATTCTATGGGCCTTCACTGCTATGTTCGATACCCAACATTCTGTATTCTCCCTACATGAACCGATGTAGTGGCTCCGAGCCATAAAGCCGCTCCGGGTGCGGAGTTCACCTTGCGTACGCAATCGAACGCAATGAACCAGATGCAGCGTGAGAAGTTTCAAGCCGTGCTCTGGCAGAATACGATTTAATCGTTTGACCGCCGGACACCACTCGAACGAAATCGGAGAACCTTCATGACGCACGAAGAGGTAAGGCTGTCCGAATCCGCAATGCGCAAGAAGCATTGGAAACGCTGGGGCCCGTATCTGAGTGAACGCGGCTGGGGCACGGTGCGCGAGGACTACAGCCCATCTGGAAATGTATGGGAACACCTGCCCCATGATCACGCCCGTTCCAAGTCCTATCGCTGGAATGAGGACGGGCTGGCAGGAATTAGCGACCGCAAACAGACAACATGTTTCGCGCTCGCCCTGTGGAATGAGCGAGACCCTTTTCTGAAGGAACGTATCTTCGGGTTGACCGGCAATCAGGGTAATCACGGCGAGGACGTGAAGGAGTATTACTTCTACCTCGATTCCACGCCTACTCATTCCTATATGAAGTACCTCTACAAGTATCCGCACGCAGAATTTCCCTATCGTCAGTTGGTGGAAGAAAATCGCCGGCGGGACAAAAGTCATCCAGAGTTCGAACTGCTGGATACAGGCGTGTTCGACGGTGGTCGTTATTTCGACGTCTTCGTGGAGTACGCGAAAGTCGATATCGAAGATATTCTGATCAAAATCTCAGTGACGAATCGCGGGCCGGAAGCGGCCAACATTCGGCTGCTACCGACCGTGTGGTTTCGCAACACATGGGCATGGGGCAACCCGGGAGGTTGTCCAGAACTGCGTGAGTCCAAACCCGCGCCTGATCCGGTAATTGAGCTGAATCTTGATCAGAAAAACAAAACTCACTCGGGAAAGCGATGGCTTTATTGTGAGGGCTCTCCGGAATTGCTGTTTACGGACAATGAGACGAATGTGCAGCTTCTTTATGGAGGCGAAAACCGGACGTCCTACGTCAAAGATGGCATCAACGACTATGTCGTTCAGGGTATTAGAGGGTCAGTGAATCCTGAACACCGCGGCACAAAAGCCGCAGCCCATTACAAACTTTCAGTAGCCCCGGGGGAGACAGCAATCGTTCGTCTGCGGCTGATTGATTCCCATTCCGAGAACCAACAGGTTTTCGCGAACTTCGATAAAACTTTCGCGTTGCGCCAGCGCGAGGCAGATGACTTCTACGCCACGGTCATTCCCCGGGACCTTTCGCCGGACGCAAAAAATGTCATGCGGCAAGGCTTCGCGGGCATGTTGTGGTCCAAGCAGTTTTATCACTATGTGGTCAAGGAATGGCTTGATGGCGACCCAGGGAATCCCGCGCCTCCAGTGGAACGCAAGAAAGGCCGGAACCACGACTGGACCCATTTGTACAACGCCGACGTTATCTCGATGCCAGACAAATGGGAATATCCGTGGTATGCGGCGTGGGATTTAGCGTTTCATTGCATTCCGCTCGCCCTGATTGACTCCGACTTCGCAAAAGATCAGCTCGTCTTGATGCTTCGCGAATGGTACATGCATCCCAATGGCCAGATTCCTGCCTATGAGTGGGCATTGGGAGATGTCAATCCCCCGGTGCATGCCTGGGCGGCATGGCGCGTTTACAAGATCGACAAGAAACGGACGGGCAAGGGCGACCGAGCGTTCCTGCAAAGGGTGTTTCACAAACTCATGCTGAATTTCACCTGGTGGGTGAACCGCAAAGATGCGGATGGCATGAACATTTTTCAAGGAGGCTTTCTAGGCTTGGACAATATCGGCGTCTTCGACCGAAGCGCGCCGCTGCCCACGGGTGGCCACCTTGAGCAGTCGGACGGCACCAGTTGGATGGCCATGTATACCCTGAACCTTCTTGCCATCGCGCTCGAACTGGCAACAGAAGACTCATCTTACGAAGATGTGGCCAGTAAGTTTTGGGAGCACTTCATTTACATCGCCAACGCCATGAGCCATCGTGGCGACGAATACATGGGATTGTGGGATGAAGAAGACGGTTTTTTCTACGACGTTCTCAAGTTGCCCGATGGCAACCAGTTTCCAATAAAGATTCGATCCATGGTCGGCTTGATCCCGCTGTTTGCGGTAGAAACTTTGGAACCGGAAGCACTGGAAAAACTTCCCGATTTCAAACGGCGGCTGGAGTGGTTTATCGAAAACCGCCCCGACCTCACAAAAAACCTGGCATGCATGAACACCGAAGGGGTTGGCGAACGAAGATTACTGTCAATCGCCAGCCCCGACCAGCTGCGAAGCATTTTGAAATTCATGTTGGACGAAGGTGAGTTTCTCTCACAGTATGGCATTCGCGCCTTATCCCAATTCCATCGTGAAAATCCATATAAGCTTAATGTTCATGGCACCGAACACCGAGTGGATTATGAGCCGGGAGAATCATCCGTCGGCCTGTTTGGCGGCAATTCCAACTGGCGCGGGCCGGTCTGGTTTCCCGTGAACTACCTGTTGGTGGAATCGCTGCAGAAGTTTCATCACTACTTAGGCAATGACTTCACGATTGAGTTCCCTACCGGCTCCGGCACGACAATGACACTCTGGGAAGTGGCCGGGGAATTGTCTCGCCGCATGACCGGCATTTTTCTCAAAGATCACGAGGGGCGCAGGCCGGTTTTCGGCTCGCTACCGAGATTTCAGAGTGACCCTCACTGGCGTGACCTAATTCTCTTTCACGAGTACTTTCACGGAGACACTGGGGTGGGCATCGGGGCCAGTCATCAGACTGGATGGACGGGCATTGTCACTAAATTGCTGCAGCAGAGTGGCGAGAGTCGCAAACACAAGAGGAAGGATCCGACCATTTAAAATGCTGCATTGCTGGCACTGATCGGAACGATTCTGGCAACCGTCCTTTTGTTGTGGACGTTCATCTCGACCGTCCTTAATGTGCTGCGGGGACTGACTCCTGCGGTGATGTTGTTCCCGTGGTTCGCCTATGCGTTCGCTTGTTTCAGCATGGCGATGTTCTTCTACGTGTTCCAGAAAACGTAGTCGTGATTCCATAAAGCACTGTACGCTAACGTACAGTATTTACCCGATTGAAGATGCGAGAGCGAGGACGTGAAATACAAGTCGTATAACCTCAAATCTGGATTATGTGAAATCCATCCTCATTGTCGATGATAGCCCATTAATCCGGCGCACCTTGCGCACTGTATTCGAACAGCAGCCCGACTGGATGGTTTGCGGAGAAGCTGAAGATGGCTATGAGGGCATTGATAAAGCTAAAATTCTCCAACCCGACTTGATCGTTATAGATTTGGCGATGCCCCGTCTCAACGGTATCTCTGCAAGCCGAATGTTAAAAAAGCTGATTCCCGCAACTCCGGTCGTCATGTTTACTGCTTTTACCAACCCTTCTTTCAAGAAAGCAGCATTCGCTGCGGGTTTGGACGCATTCGTAGGTAAATCGGAGGGCGCGACCTCTCTCGTTAGGAGTATTCAGCGTTTGTTGTCGTCCGAATTGCCGATCCGCTCAGCCAACGCAGCGTGATCGATCCCGCTCGGCTCCAACGTGGCTGAAGCGCCTTCTAACGACGCCCAACGCTTCCCATGCTCTGCCCATTCCCATCTCTGTAGAGAGCTATTTCGAGATTATTCTGCCATTGCGGAGGGTTAAAGAGGTCGGAACGGGCATATCAAAGGTGCGTAACAGGTTTTGGGCCAGCGGGAAGGAGCAGTGTGGCGAGCGAATCACCCTTCTGGGGCCAAAGATTGATGTGAGCCAACCAAATTGAGGCCAATTTCAAGCCGGAGCCCGAAAGCACGTAGCTCTGAATCGCCACGTCTTCCAAATGGTGGTTTTTCAAATCAGCGGTGGATTTTACTTCGACTAGACGCCAGCGATTTTCTTTCCGACGTTGCAGGATGTCAGTCTTGACGATCACTCGCTGATGTTCAAACGTGCCCTCGAAGATCGGCTGGGACTTCCCGGTTGGCGATTAGCTCCTGCGTGGCGCGAATTGCCTGCTCGCCCCCATTGGAACTATCAACCTCCGCGCCTCCGGGGAACAACTGCCGGGCAAGCAATCCAACTTCTCGTCCCTGTTCGATCCGAGATTCGCTCGAATCGTCCAGTTCCGCAGGCAATTCTGGCTTGTGTACTTGCCAGTAAAGTCGCTTGAGGCACTGGACGCCAGCCACGAATTTGCTTTTTGAGATTCTCATCGGCTCTTTTGTCCGTGGACTTTCGGCTAAAGCTTCTCTGTTGGGAATATATATGAGGGTCTGTCCAGCACTTCTTTCATCACGGTTGCCAGATCAAGCAGGGCTTGGTTGCAATTTCCAGAGAAGCTGGAGCCATGCATCACCGCCAGAGTGGCTGGTGCAAGCGAGGCTAGACCTTCGAGAATGATCTTCGTATTGCGAGTGTAGGGAACGTAATTCGCGAGGGGGCTGGCCTGATATTCCGGCAAGGTTGCTCGGCAACGTTCGATAATGTCCAAGCTGGTGAGCGGCTCGACATCATTGCCTTGGTGAAACAAATCGGAGCAGAACAGAGTGCGATGGGTGTCCTCGAAAAGCACACCCGCGTCCCAGCCGTGAGGCAACTGTGGCGTGGGATAGTACGAACTGCAAATTGATTTCTGGGTAGAAGACGCAGATACGGTAAACGTCAGGGGCGATTTCGGTGACTGTGGGCATGGCCTTTTCCAAAAGCGCATTATAGCCGTCCAGAAAGAGGTCGCTCCTGAGGCAATCGCGATTAGCTAAATGCAGTTGCTTTCGCTACAGGCTGCAATTCCTCTCTGCCTTGTCCTTGGCTTTGCCCGCCGCTACTGTCTGCCACTGCATGTTGCTGGGTGAGTCCGCTCCGCCGCACTCCAGCGGCTTCACATGATCGACCACATAGCCGGGGCACCCACCACTCGACCTGCCAGTAGATGGGCATGGATGCTGATGCTCAAAGGAGTGCTTGGCGGCGGATGATCTCCTGATCCGGCCATGCCTGTTTCTCTGGACGCCCGACGCCCTGGCGCGGCTAGTTCGATAGCTGCCGACGTGAGATGAAGATGCAGAGTGGCTTCGCCCAGTACTGTGGCTGGCACCTAATAGCGTGGCGGGCATCCCGAAGGACGAAATAAGCAAAAGCGCAGTTACTGTTCTGTGGATCGCTTGCCCCCAGTCACTCATGGGTGGACTACAGGGAAGCACATCTCGTGGGCTATTCATACTGAGCTTTTCGCCAATCTATTTCTTAGTCTGCTGAGAGCGCTTCCGAAAGCGATTCATGCACAACACGACGAACCAACCACGTGTCGTCTGTTTAGGGGTGTCCGGGGGGCGGGCTATATAGATCGTGGCGCTTGGATGCCTCACTACAATAAGGATGGCGTTGGAGACGGCAGGTCTCAACCTCCCAGATCCGCATCAGCGTCTTTCAACTCTGCATCCTCGTCACGATGGCCCAACTGACCCTGCATGCTGGTATTGCCACCTTTATTCTGCTGATCCTGCTCCATCGCTCCCTTGCCCCGATCCTGATCTCTCGATTTTTCCATGGGCGTTTTCTCCTGAATCAACCGTTCAGCTAGGCGGTAGTGTACTCGCAAACACTGGAATTGGCAGTACCCAAATGCTTGAGTCGGGCCAGTCAATCGAGTTCGCTCAATTCCTTCCCGAGTTGGCAGAGGCGGTCATTCCTCTGGGCGTATCCGTCCACTTCTTCTCCGCTCCTGTCAGTGAGCAATCCGGTCGGGCCTTTTAACCATTCCGTCTCCTCGTTAAGAGGGCCGCACATCTCGGTTGTTATCTCTTGAATCCGATGGTGGTTCATTCCCGTAGGATGCGCCTTCTCACGGCTGGAGACTATTCAACGTTGAAAACCAACGCGGATGACGCATGACGGAGATAACAAAATGGGAATCGACTTCGGCTCGTCCATGGCATAAAGCCGAGCCGTACTCCGGACGACGCGGCTAGGCCGCCTTCCCCATTGTTTGCTCTACCACCGAAATTAGTTGCTGAATGAGGAAAGGCTTTTCCACGCAGGGAGCACCCGTTTTAAGCAGCAGGGCAAGTGTTTCCTCATTGGCCGTATCACCTGTGGTGAAGATAAATCGGGAGGCTAGTTCGGGGCGATGCTCCGCTACCCAAGCATGGACTTCGGCTCCATCGAGCCCTCCGGGTGTATGCATATCGCTGACCACTCCCAAATATTCTCCCAAACCGAGCAGTCGCACGCCGTCAGCACCCGAGGGGCTGCACACGACTGCATAACCGTGGTGCTCCAAAGCTATGCGGACATAATCCGCTACGGATGGTTCATCTTCGATCAGCAGCACGGGTAGAGCGGATTGCTTTGTGATTGGTGATGTCATGGGGTTGCTCCATTCTGTCAACGGCTAGTTCCGGTTCGCCGATCAAGTGCTGCTTGTTCGGTACAAGTTCGTGACAAAGCGTGGCCTTCCATTCGCTGAGTTGATGTTGTGAAGCTGACTGACGAGCCACAGCTTTGGCAAATATTCTGATAAATTCCGTCCACGTCCCGCCAGCTATTTGGATTGATCGCGTGGCCGAGGTTTGACAATCGTTCATTCTCGAATTCCCATGTGTCCGCCGATTGCCGAAGCACAAAGCTCGTACGTTCAGCCTCTTCCTGCGGGTCAGCCCCACTTTCCCTCACTTCGGCAAGAATTTCCTCGTCCGATAGTTCAAGCAAGGAGTCGGCTAAGTAATTCATGATCCTTTGCTGCCCATCGTGATTTGTCTTATATGCCATCATTCCCTCTCCCGTCGTCCCCGTTTCTTCGGCTCATAGTTTTTACCCGGATTCGCTTCTTAGCAGCCGCGAACCTTTTCTCGTCAAGACCATATTTCTGCCGAATCTCGTTAGGCTTTAGGTCGTCATACCACCCCTGCAACACTTGGGTAGCATCCGTGTCGTCCGTAAACATTCTAAAGATTTGGGCAACTTCTTCCTTTGCGGTTAAGCTTCGGTCTGCCGCTGGTTCGTGTGAAGCAACATTTTCCAGCGGGGAAATCTCTTGGCCCTTAGGACTGAATCTAAGAAGCTCAGTCATGATGTAGGTTGTCTTGTCCCCTGCCTTCTGCTTCCAGCAAAAAGAAATGCTCTGCATCGCCCATTTAAGATACTGGACAAGATCAATCTTAGGATTCCAGTGCCTGCCATCCTTGGTCGAGCCCGCTCCTATTAATGTCCGAAGCTGCGCTTCCCCGAGTAAGTCGTCCGGCGTCCTGTTACGCGCAGCCCGTCCTAGCCCCCGTATCAGGTACGCGGCGGATCGCTGGAGCCGCAGGTGGTCTGCAACGCTCAGGCCTACCAACGCGTTACGCACCTCTAGCGTCGTTAAGAATGTACGCAACTGGAAGATGCTTATGTCGATCAAAACGGGGATGTGCGTCAATTCCTTCGGTAGGAACAGGTCGTCCGGACTTCGATAGGCGGACGCTGCAAAGATTATTCCTTGCGAAGCGTTAACCCTGAGGATGTCTGATGCAAGTGTCCTCCCACTTGTTTGCGGCAGGCGGTAGTCGATCTCGATCTTATTTCGTTGGGGCACGTCATAGTCGATGAGAACTACGGTAAACGGGCCACAAAGACCGTATAAACGCATTCCCTCCTCGCTATTCGAGGCGGTACGAATCGTGTAGTCCTCCTCCTCAAAGAACCTGCTCAAAAACTTCAACAGCGATGGGTGGTTTGCCACCAGCAACGCTGATTTGTGGGCGGTGTTTATGCTTGTTAACGGTTCAGTGCGTTGAGCGGAGGGCTCGGGGTTGTGTTGAAATGGGTCAGATCGTGGGCTAGGGTCAATGAAGGAGAGCAAGTGCGCCATTTGTTTCTTCTCCACTCTAAGAACTATTGCACCCGCAGTGACCTGTTCTCCTCCCGATTGGGGGTTGAGCGGATTACCGAAGTAACGCTGGCGAAGCTGTATGCACCGGGGGACTGCTTTACCGAGGCGGCGTGGGCAGGTCGAATGTTCCTGATTCTAAGGGTGAATCCTCTGCTGAGGGCTTCTTTACGGTGATTCCCCGCAGTTCCCCACGCGCTATTTCTCCTCTGGATTCACGCTCGGTTTTGTGTCGCTTGAGCGCCGATTCCGATTCATTGACATCTTTGCCGACGCCATAGCTAAAATCAGCCCCAGTGAAACTCACGCTCTTTCCTTCAGGCCGCTGCGCATTTGCCATTCGACACCTAAGGATGGCTCTTGCCCGTCCGAGATTGGCGAGTAACTCTTTGATACGGTTGCCACGACACAGGAACTCATCACCTTTGTCGTGATACGCCTCAAGTCCAGCCTCCCGTAGGGCGTCTGCCATCGCGCTGAGAAGGGCGTTCCCTGCGGCATACGCAAAATCATTCAACGCCTTCAGTCCGTCTACGTCGCACATAGCGACAGCGGGTGCCTCCCCTGCTTCATCAAAAGCTCGACGGTTCGGCAATCCCGTGACTCCGGACGTAAGCAGTGCTTGACGCATTTCTTCGGGGGACATCTGGTCTACGCGCTTCCGTTCTGCCACAGCGACACGACGGTCAACAATAAGAGGATCACCCCGATGTTCCGCCATCATTGCCCCCGACCGTGATCAATGACTGTCGGTGAAAGTTGGAGCGCCTCCAGCAATGCTGGGATGTCGGTCTGGCTCAATATCTTTAACTTGCGAATTTCCGAATCTCTAAGTCGGCTCAAAATCGTGCGAACCGTGTGGGGTTGACAATCAGGAGATGGCAATCCAGCGGGATCGAGTGCAGTTAGCAATCGGAGCACGAATTCAACTAACAATTCTCCTTCGGCTCTTGCATCGAGGCTTTCTTGTGCTCCGTGATCAGTCTGCGGCGGCTCCGACGATTTCTCCTGCTTCAATGACGACCATTCGTCAGATGAAAAACGCACAACCCTATCCCTTTTTCGTGCGCATGCCACCGCTTGCGCATGGGTGGTAAAACACATCCACGTGGCCCAACTCCAGCCATCGACCAACCTAATGCGGGTCATTACCGCGTATCCGGACTCGCTGCTCGTCGTTTCTGGTATTGCCGGTGCTGGCGGATGTGGGGCTGGATACTGGGAAGAGTCTTGAATGGTTTTTTGAAATTCAGCCTCCTCATGGGGCTTCAAGGAGCGAGTAACTCCATCCTCGACGCCGACAATATAGCCCCCGGCGCATGGAATACATGACACAGCTTCCACAATCGTCTGGTGTTCGTGCGAGCAACCGAGGAAACATCCAGAGTCAGTCCAAGCAGCGGAGTAGTAGATTGGCTTCATCGCTCCCCTTTTGGCTAGAAACGTTTTTGCGTGCACTTACTAATGCCCGCTTTTGAGCAGATTCGGACTGGAAGGCACAAAATCTTTGGCCGTTCTACCGACCGTTCTTCGAACTATGGTTCGACAAACTAGATAACGACGGGGCACTGGGAAGGCTGGGAGCCGTGAGAAAAGGGAGACGCTAATGGCGACCAGCCGTCAGCCCGCTCGATCAGTTCAACGACGCGAGAAAATAAAATGATTATCCTAGACGCCACGGCGAGCAACTTTGATCTCCAGTCCGTCAAAGACCAGTTTGCACAGAACCCGGTCTACGTCGCACTGCCACAAGAGACTCACATGTTATTGCAGGCACTTCTTCGACACGCACAAAATGCCGATAACCTTGAGGACGCCAAAACTATCCTCGGCAAAGCTATGGACGTAGCAGAGTGGGCTTGGCCCGTGGCAGTCCCGCAAAAGATGACGGAGATTACGCACGAGGGAATCCGTGTGCGTATTCCTCGTCGCCCGGGCAGTTAATCGCAAGGCGTCAGCCCGTTCGATGGTGAACTCGGGAGACAGTATTCAGGCTGGACGGGCTTACGAACGCAACGCACACCCGATTCTAAAATAACGCAACCTTAAAGAAGAAAGAGGCCACACAATGAATCACGACGAAGCACTCTCCCGAGTCCGAGCTATTAGAGAGAAGTGGGCCGAAGTATCGACCCTCACAGAGAAATGGGAAAGCGACAAGACCTATTGTGTGGCCCCGAATCAAGTAGTAGCACCCTTACATCTGCTTCTCGTTGCTGCAGACGGAGCTCGGACTCTGGACGAAACAAAAGAGTACATCGGGAAGATAGCTTTGATAGTAAGCGTCTGACCAACCCACCTGTTCGAATCGCGGGGTGTGTGTTGTAGTGTTCGGATGACTGCAAAAACAGAGTTGTCAACACCCAAGCGACGGACACGAGCAGAAGTGCAGAAGTTAGTGGCGGAGTTTATTAGCAGTGGTATGCGCAGGAGCGAGTTTTGCCAGACTCGAGGTTTGAGCTTCAGCACACTGGATCGCCATCTAAAGAAACTGCGTTGGAAGAGAAGGCGTAAGCCAATTTCCTCGGCCGATCGTTTGGTGCCGGTGGAGTTGGCGGCCAGGAAATCGCCGGTGCAGAACGAACCGAGTTGCGGGCTGGCCGTGGTGCTGCCGGGTGGGCGCCGGATCGAGGTGCATCCTGATTTTGATACGAGTACGTTCGAGCGCCTGGTGAGTGTACTGGAGCGGGTGTAGGCCGTGTTTGGACTGGGTCCAGCCACACGAATCTATTTGGCTGCTGGGGTCACCGACATGCGCAAGGGGTTCGAGGGGTTGTACGGACTGGTCCGGGATCGATTCTCATGTGAGCCTCTGAGCGGGCACCTGTTCTTGTTCTGCAACGGCCAGCGCAATCGGCTGAAGGTCCTCGTGTGGGACGGAAGCGGTCTCTGGGTCTGTGCCAAGAGGTTGGAGAAAGGGCGTTTCACCTGGCCGCAATTCGGTGATGCGCAGGGCAAGGTCGTCCTGAGTCACGAAGAGCTTTCTCTGTTGTTGGGTGGGATCGATCTGACCAAAACCAAGCACAAGCGGTGATACCGGAAGGCTTCCCCCGAGGGACACACTGCCGCATAAGTTGCGTGGCGGTTTGAACCTTCCGCCGACTCTGGTAAATCATTAACCCATTGTGAGTGTAGCTCCCATTCCTTCATCGCCAGCCGATCTGGAACTCATCGCACAACTGAAGAGCAAGCTACAGTACGCGGAGCTGCGGATTCGTGTGCTGGAAGAGCGTCTGCGGCTGATGCGGATCGATAAATATGGAGCGGGCGGAGAAAAACTTTCGCAGGCGCAAATGCAATTGTTCGAGCTTGAGCCTGTCGTCAGTGAACGGATCGAGCAGGCGGAGAGCGAGCACGCGCAAGTGCATCGGTCGACCAAGAGATCCGTCAAGCATCCGGGTCGCCAGGAGTTGCCGGCGAATCTTCCTCGCGTCGAGCGGATTTTGCCCTGCGCATTGGATCAGCGCGTCTGCAAACGCTGCGGAAAAGAAACAGTGGTGATCGGATACGAGGAGAGTTCCCAGTTGGATGCGGAGCCGGCGAAGTACTTCGTACTGGTCACGAAACGCGAGAAGCGGGCTTGCCGGTCGTGCGAAGAGCTCGGCGTCGTCTCAGCGCCCCTGCCGCCACGGATCATCGAGAAGTGCCTGGCGAGTGACCGGATCGTCATCGACACGGTCGTCAGCAAGTATCGCAACCACACGCCGCTGCATCGGCAGAGCATGATTCTGGAAAGGGACCTCGGCTTGCAAATCAGCCGAGCGACGCTGGACGGCTGGGTCCTCAAAGTCGGCGAGTTGCTAGTTCCTATGGTCGCCGCGATGAGGCGAGAGTTGATCACCGGCAGTTACATTCAGGCGGATGAAACTCCGGTTGATGTGCAGACACGCGAGGGCCAGGGAAAGAATCACCAAGCGTATCTCTGGCAATACAGTCGCCCCGGAGGAACCGTGGTGTTCGACTTTCGTTTGGGTCGCGGACGCGATGGACCGAAACGGTTTCTGGGAAAGTTCGAAGGCATTCTGCAAACTGACGGCTATGCGGCTTATGACCAGATTGGTGGGCCGAACATGGTACATGCCGCTTGTTGGGCTCATGCTCGAAGGCAGTTTTTCGAGGCGGTGCAGCTAAATCCCCGAGACCCGGTGGCAACTCCGATCGTGGCGCGGATGGACGAGTTGTTTGCTGTCGATGCCGAAGCTCGCCGCACAGTAATTGGTCTCACTGGGCGTCACACTCTGCGTCAGGAAAGGCCAAGCCCCTCCTGGACGATATCCGGAGCAAGATCGAGGAAGCACAGTGGATTGCATTGCCCTCCAGTGCACTCAGCAAGGCCTGCCAATACGCGCTCACCCTGTGGAGGAAACTTACAAGATTCCTGGAACATCCGGAACTTGAGCTGAGCAATAACCTTGCGGAAAATTCAATGCGCCCCGTGGCCCTGGGCCGGAAGAACTGGATACACATCGGCAGCCTGCAGGCGGGACCTAAGGTTGCGGCGATTTTCTCAGTCGTGGAGAGCTGCCGCGGGAACTCCCAGTGCGCGACTATTTCGCCACGGTTCTCCCCGGGTTTGCCGATCTCCCGATCCAGCGCCTCCCAGATGTTACTCCCGCTGCTTGGGTCGCCCCGCATTCATAGACTCGGGTGACGGCCAACTCTTCCCCCAATCCGGGATCAGGTTTTCCTATGCGCGAGGAAATTGCGACAAGGGATATCCTGAACTCGCCAGGGAGCTGTAAGTCGCGTTTGGGGTGCCAGACATGGACGGTGACGCGAAATGCCCCACGTTGATCTGACGCGGGGCATTCCGAGTTTCTGCGCATTTTATGGCAGTGTGATCTTCGCGATCTGTCCAGCTCCTGGGGGCCCGGCCCCAATGTTGGAGACATACAGCGCGCCATCTGGCCCCTGAGTCCGACGCTGAGAATTACCCACCGTAACCTTTGCATTGGGAGTGTCCTTGTTTGTGATTTCAACTGGCACCTCTCAGTTTTTGCGGAGCGCCTTGAATCCGCGCGTGTTGCCTTTCTTGTCCGTGAAAATGCCGGAAGTTTGCCGTACGCATGAGGGCGGCGGCCACGGCGGAATCAATGCGGCGGTGAGGTTGTAGGTCCGCCGCCCAGCCCTACCGACCCTCCGTTGACTTCTTGTAGACCGACGAGAATACAGTGGCCGCGTACAGGGTGTCAGGAGAGCCGGGTGCCATAACGAAACCGGTCACGAGCAAGTCGTCCAGACCGGAGTTGATACGAAACCAGGTCTGCGCTCGATCCTCGCTTTTGAACACGCCGCTACCCTCAGTTCCAACATAGAGAACGTTTGGGTGGCTCGGGTCGACCTGAACCGAGCCGGTGCGGGAGGTCCGGTTACCCGACAGGCGGTTGTTTCTTGCTGCGAAGGATGATCCGCCATCGGTGCTTTTGAGCACGCCGTTATCGGTGGTGCCTGCGTAGACAATATTCGAGTCGGTCGGATCCACGGTTACGCTAAATGCGGGCGTTGAATCAACGAGGTACCAGGTCGCGCCCGCGTTCAGCGAGCGCCAGATGCCGCTGGAGCGGTCCGCAAAGTAGATGGTACGGTGGCGGTGCGGGTCAACGGTGATCCCGCGACCACTCAAGTCCAGGAACTCGCCTGGACGAGCATTTGGAGCACGGTCGATACGAGTGAACGTTTCGCCAAAGTCAGTGCTCTTCCAGATGCCGTTCGTGTCGATGCCAAGATTGGTGAAGGTGGCGACATAGACAGAATGGTCGACCGGATCAACAGATATACCCGTGGTGTAATTCGTGCTCGACCCAAAGCGGCGACGCTGCCAGTGTTTGCCGCCGTCCTCCGATTTGAAGAGACCTCCCGCAATGGAACTGCCGTAGACAAGCGAGGGTTGCCGGGGATCGAATGCCACTGCGCGGGGAGCGCGTGCGACGAAGCCGTTGATGCCGCCGTCCTGCCAGGTGAGGCCGCCGTCCTCGGTCACCAGGAGGCCGCCGTCGTTGGTGGTGAAGAAGATGTGGTCGTGGTTCGACGGATCGATCGCGAGCGCATGTCCCAACTGGCAGGCACAGGTCTTCAGTTGGTCCCAAGCCAGGCGGCGCCAGGCGCCGTGGTCGCCAGCCGGAAGCACAAACGCGCCGTCGAAGTTGGTCCCCAGATACACAGAGCCGGCGCTATCGACACTGAGGATCAGTCCCTGGCTTTGCGATACGCCGGTGTTTGTCCACGTTACACCTCCGTCCTCGCTCACTGACACACCACCGCCGGCGGTGCCGGCGTAGAGCTTGCTGCCGCTCTTGACGATCGAGAAAACAACACCGACTTTGGGTGAGCCGACCCGTGCAAACGAATCGCCGCCGTCCGTGCTCTTGTAAACGCCGTCGCCGTTGGATCCCGCATAAACAATATTGCTGTCGTCAGGATCGACGAACAGGCCATAGACCGTCGAGTCGATGGCAATCGCGTTCCAGGTGGTACCCCCATCCGTCGACTTGAATGCTCCGTCCCCGGTAGTGCCAGCGAACAGGACGTTCGGGTTAAACGGGTTGATCGCGAGAGAAAAGATCTGGGCACCTCCCAGACCCTGCGAAACCGACTCCCAAGTCATGCCGCCGTCGGTCGTCTTCTCGACGCCAAAACCGCCGAAGTAGACGATGTTCGAGTTAGTGGGATCCATCACTATGCCGAGCCCCGCGCCGTGCCCGCGCAGGTCGATCCAAGTGGCTCCTCCGTCCGTCGTCTTGGCTCCGCCCGCATAAACCACGTTCGGATCGTTGGGATCCATGACCATGGACACCACTCCCTGCGGTCCGTCGTTGAGCGCGACGAAGGTGGTGCCCCCGTCTGTGCTCTTGAGGACACTCCCCCCCTCGCCGGCGATGTAGATCGTGTGCGATGGCGTGTGGACAGTGATCGCGGCCCCGATCGCAGGCGGAGCAGGACCAACCGACTGCCAGGCTCCTGAGCGGTTAGCTGCCAACAGCATTGAAGAAGCCAAAACTGTAAACCAAACAGACGCGACTGACTTTGCTGCGATCGCTCTCATATGAGACTCCTTTTTTGACCCTTAGAACGGTCTCCGCCCTGAATTTTCGGCCGGGGAGTGGCCAACGCAAGATGAAAATCGTCCAAAACACGCACTTGAACAATGCATCGGGTTTCAACTGATCTTCAATTCTTCTTCAACAGATAAACTGTTACAAACAGTAGGGTTGCGTCTGCTTGCCTGCCAACTTTTTGTTTGACGCTCCCGATTCTCCCTGCTAGTCTCGACGCCAATCTGTTGCAGTGAGCGCATGCCTCTCCCTGTTTCCACACCACGCCGCCTCTCTTTCGGTCCTTACGAAGCGGATTTACATTCCGGTGAGTTGCTGAAGAACGGCAAGAGAGTGCGCTTACAGTCGCAGCCGTTCCAGTTACTGACCATGCTTCTGGAGCGTCCCGGCGAACTGGTCACGCGGGAAGAAATTTGTCAGAAGTTGTGGCCGGCGGACACATTTGTAGACTTCGATCACAGTCTGGGAACCGCGCTCAACAAAATCCGCGAGGCCTTGGATGATTCCCCCTCGGAGCCTCGATTTGTAGAGACTCTCCCCAAGCGCGGATATCGTTTCATGGTGCCGGTTACGGTGGTTGGTAGCGTGGAGGAGCCGTCGCTTCCGCTGTCATCGGATTTCGAGACGAATGCTGTCGACCAACATCGCCGGCAAGCCGTAACCAGGAAAATTCTAGGAGTGTGTACGGCGGTGGCGATTTTAGCGTCCGCATTGCTTGGGTGGTCCTGGCTACATCCTCGTACCGTCGGGTCCATTGCGGTGCTTCCTCTTGCCAATCTTTCGAGCGACGCCAGTCAGCAATTTTTCGCCGACGCTGTAACGGACGAACTCACTACGAATCTGGCCCAGATCGGCTCGATCCGAGTGATCTCGCATACGTCCGCTGTGGCTTGTTCGGGCGCTAAGAAGTCCGCTGCCGAGATTGCGCGCTGTTTGGGCGTCGACGCCCTCGTGGAGGGATCGGTCGCTCGCTCCGGCAACCGGGTGCGCATCACGACACAGCTCATCCGTGCTGCTTCGGATAGTCATTTGTGGGCGCACACCTACGATCGCGAAATCCGCGACGTTCTGACGGTGCAGGGCGAGATGGCTCGCGAGATCGCGGAGAGCATCTCCGCTCGCCTGACGCCACGAGAGCAGGCTCAACTCTCCCGTGCCCATCCCGTTGACGCTGAGGTCGCCCTTCTCTATTTCAAGGGCTCTTACTTTCTGAGTCAACTTGATACTTCTCGCGCCAAGGAAGTTTTCACGGAAGCAATCCAGCGGGACCCGAACAGTGCGGAGGCATGGGCGGGCCTCGCCGATACCTTACACACTATGGGTGTGCAGGGCGACTACGACGCGTTCTCTCAAGCCAAAGTTGCCGCCAACAAAGCTTTGGCAATCGACAGTTCACAAGCACAGGCCCTAATGGTGTTGGGCATTGTTTCTTTTCTTTATGATTGGGACCCAGCCCAGTCGGAAGCACTTTTAAGACGCTCCATCGAATCACGTCCCAGTTACGCCATGGCCCATGCGTTGTTTGCCGATATGCTTGCTCACCGTGGGAAGTTTGAAGAAGCCATTCGGGAGACAAGACTGGCGAGCGCTTACGACCCTGTTTCTGTGCTGACTAATTCGATGGCGTGGCATACCTATTTTTGCGCGCGCCGCTACGATGACGCTCTTAAAGTCATGCTCAGCGCGCGGGAAGTTGATCCCACCCTCGGCCCCGACAACTGGCGCGTGGCCACGAGCTGGGAGCAGAAAGGTGAGTATCGAAAGGCAATCGAAGCGACCAGTCCCGAGGATGCCCCGACACTCCGTGCTGCTCTCGCCTCGGGTGGCGAGCAGGGCTACTGGCAGCGCAAGCTAGAACTCTTGTTAAGCGGAAGAAATCCCAATGACCGCTACGGCTTCTCTGCGATCGCGCGCGCTTACATGCATCTGGGAAAAAAAGAGGAAGCCCTTCGGGCACTAGAGAAGGGCTACGAGATGCACGATCCCTATCTTATTTTCTGGCTCCCGGCTCATGCGGAGTTCGATCCGCTGCGCTCCGAGCCGCGCTTCCAGAAGATGCTCCACGGTCTGGGAGTTTCATGACTCGCCCGGTCTTCCGGCACCTGTTGTTCGGTTGCTTAGCCCTGTCACTGAGCGCACTGGCACAAGTTCAGAATGGACAGATCACCGGCATGATCACGGATCCGTCCGGTGCAGTAGTAGTCCACGCCGGCGTGCACATTCGCAACGCGGGTACAGGGTACGAGGCTGATTTTGAGAGCAACGACGCCGGCATCTACACCGCCTCCGAGTTGCTTGTCGGCTCCTACACGATCAGCGTAGGATCCTCCGGCTTCAAAACCGTCACCGCCACGAACCTGATCTTGAATGCCGGCACGGTGCTGCGGGTCGATTTCAAGACTGCCGCTGGGCCAGCACTCGGAGACGGTCGAAGTCAGTGACGCGGCTCGGCTGGTCAATACCGAGACCTCCCGACTGTCCTACACGCTGGATTCCGTACAGATCGGCGATCTTCCCCTCAATGGCCGCAACGTCTATGACCTCATCCAGTACCAGCCCGGCGCCACCAACGTTCGCGGCATCATGGGCGAGACCGGCGCGAACACGGTGGTGAACGGCGTCCGAGAAAGCTTCAACGGATTCATGATGAACGGCATGTCCAACACCGGCTTGAGTGGAGGGCCAGTGAACACTCCGATCCTGGACACCGTGCAGCAAGTCCAGATATTGACGCTGAACAACTCAGCAGAGTTCGGCAGCAACGCAGGTGCAATTACGAACCTGGTCACCAAGTCCGGTACGAATCAATGGCACGGCAGCGGATGGGAATTTCTGCGCAACGAAATCTTCGACGCCAATTCCTTTTTCGCCAACCATGTTCCCGACCCAGCGGACCGCAACCGACTGCCGCTGCGGTTGAACCAGTTCGGCGCAACTCTGGGCGGCCCCATCGCCAAAGACAAGATCTTTTTTCTAGCCGCATTTCAGAAGGAGAGCTTTCTGACCTCCTCTCCGTATCCGGTTTTCCCCGAGTCGGCGGAGTTCCGCGCAGCCACGATTGCCGCCTTTCCAGATTCAGTTTCTGCGCTCTTGTATTCGAATTTCGCCCCTGCCGTCAAAGGCACTTCCGGCGCCACATTGCGGGAATACGTCACCCAGGGGCAAGGTAGCCGATTCCTGACTTTTGCAGACTATCTCTGTCCTGCGAAAACCGACGCTGGAACGAGCACGGCGGGTCGGATGTCCAGCAAGTTCGCCGCACTTTTTGGGGTAGAGCAAGCCGACATTGACCAGATGAATTCTCTCGAGGATAAGGGCGGTTGCCCGGGAGGCTCGCCCTACTCCACGCCGGCGCTGGGAGCGTTCAACCGCGACAGCAATTTCTACGACGTCACCATCAATCCCAATCAATTCCAGTCAGATGGGAATCTCTTCGATGGCAACGGAAGCGTCATTGCGTCTGGACTACAACCTCAGCCAAAATAATCGCTTCTTCAGTCAATTCAATTGGGCGCGCGCCCGAGACCGATACAACCATGCCAACGCGCTGCGCGGTTTCACCAACCCGTCGGGTCTTACTACTCCCAATTTCCAAGTCAGCTTTATTCACACCTTCAGACCCACTTTCCTGAACGAGTTCCGGGCGGGATATCTGCTGAACTCGAGTGTGACTACGGTCCCGCTGCCGGGCGTGCCTGGAGTCATTTTGGATGATGGCAGTCTTGGGATTCGGTGACGGGGGACCTGCGGGGCAGATTTTCCGTGAAACCACTTACAACTACTCAGACCTGATCTCGATCACTCACGGGAAACACAACTTGAGAGCCGGTGGTGAATTGCGCCGCAACTCCGAGAATAGCGATCTCAATGCAGGGCGCCCCGAATACGAGTTTTTCGATTCTCTTTTCTTCGCGATCGATGCTCCATTCTCGCAAAACGTCGGCGTCGATCCTGGATTTGCCACCGGCACTCCAGCGCAGCTCGCGGACAGCGTTCGCCATTGGCGGAACTGGGATGTCGGCGCTTTTCTCAAGGACGATTGGAAAGTCGCCCGGCATCTCACCTTGAATCTTGGCCTTCGCTACGACCTGTATACGCGGAATACGGAACTCAATCATCTGGCGACGACGTTCATCAAGGGTCCAGGACAGAATTTCATCGACAACATCACTGCTGGAGCGGGGCAAATCAAGGACGCGAGTCCACCGTGCCCGGGCGATCCGAAGGCCGTACTTGCAGGGGAGTGCGGGCCAGGAGGTTTTTCTGCCGCCAAAAACCTGGGCTCTGGAGACCACAACAATCTTGGCCCCCGAGTAGGTTTTGCCTGGGACGTTTTCGGGAACGGTAAGACTTCACTACGAGGCGGTTTTGGGATTTCGTACGAAGGAAGCCTCCAGAGCCGCCTTTCTCTGTCCCGCTGGAATCCGCCCTACTATTCCCTCAACCGGGAATCGAATTTCCTGGACGGCAACCCTGACGTGAACGTGGTCTATGGCCCGGTGGATGGCGGCCAGCCCACCTTTAAGGGTTCTGCTCCGCCTGCGCAGCATTCAGGAACTGGAGCGCAGGCAACCGGAAATATTTCCGGATGGGACCCGTCCAACCCACAGATAGCGGGCTTCACCGCGATCGTGTTCCAGAAAGGCCTCCATGATCCCTACGTCGAAAACTGGTTCGTAGGCATTCAGCGGGAACTGCTTCCAAAATTGACCGTAGAGCTCAACTACGTGGGCACAGCGGGACGAAACCTGTACCGCGCCGAGAACGTGAACCGGGTGCCGGGAGAACGGCTGCCGGAAGGAATCTGCGCAACCGACAATCTTGGCCGTCGCCTGTGTAGCCAGATCAATACCAACCAGGCTGCCAATGGCCTCGAAATCAATCCGCAGGGAAGATTGAATCCCAATTTCGGACGTTTGCGAGTTTGGGAAAACACGGCAAGTTCGATCTACCACGCGATGCAGGTTTCGGTGAGAAAGCAGATGAGTCACGGCCTGCAGTTCAGCGGAAGTTATACCTACAGTCATTCCATCGATAACGGTTCCACGTCTCAGGGTGCCTCCTCCGCAAACGGACCTGCCGGCGGCGACGGGACGACGACGGACCTGACCCTGCCGGGTCTGGATCGGGGCGATTCCGTCTTTGATATTCGTCATCGCCTCAGTTTCACTTATGTTTGGGAAATGCCCTTCTTCCAGAATAATCATGGAGTGCTGGCAGTTGTCCTGGGTGGCTGGCAATGGAATGGCATCTTGTCGCTCCAGAGTGGCGCACACTGGTCGCCATTCGACGATCGCCCACCCTTGTTGCAGGGTGCCGATCGATCTACCGGAGCGTGCAACCCCGCCGCATTTGACCCAGTTCGTTGCGTGAACCAAGGCGGC
Source organism: Terriglobia bacterium (assembly GCA_963786325.1). Lineage (GTDB taxonomy): Bacteria > Acidobacteriota > Terriglobia > Terriglobales > Acidobacteriaceae > JAIQFF01. The sequence goes on along the minus strand of CAWAYW010000025.1, from coordinate 18,897 downwards.
GACTACAACCTTGATGGCGAATCCAATGACCGTCCCAACGCGATTGCCAATCATGTCCATGCCACTCACTCCCAGTGGGCGGACGGTTTCAACTTGCCCAAGAACTTCTTTTCGGCGCCGTGTCTGGGCTGTGTGGGAAACCTCGGGCGGGATACGTTTGTGGGTCCCGGCTACTGGGCGGTTGATACTTCGCTTCTCAGGAACGTCCGGATTTCTGACCGATTTCGTCTGCAGTTTCGGGCTGAGGCTTTCAACGTCCTCAACCATACAAACTTTCTAATCGGTGACAACACCAGCTTGCACGACCCGCGGTTCGGCATCGCGGGCGGCACCAATCCACAGCGCAACCTGCAATTCGGCTTGAAGCTGAGTTTCTAAGAGTTGAATCTCTCGATCGCCGCAAATCCATCGGGTAAGGCAGCGCGACATTATCCCAACGCGTTACGCCCCACGCCAACCACTGACGGGTGACGGACTAACAGGAAGTATTGCCCCCGGAACGAAAGCTGGTTTTACAAACGGCTGGATGGGGATAATTGGCGCCGTCAGGCTGGTGCGGGCTCAACATTGTCAACCGTGTGTTTCCTCTGACACTTACCTTTGATACTAGATTGGATGTGGCCGGTAAACACCCGTCAACGTTTCCAAGTGTTTCAGCATGGGGACGTCAGGGTGGCCATCCCCGAGATCCTCCCCGAGACCCTTAAATAGTGGCGTACGAGCAAGACGCGGAACAAACGCTCCGTGCAGTAAACGGTCTCCGCGTCTGGCATCCCCGAAAATAATCCCGATGATCGCGACCAGCGGTCAGCCAGTTCGATCTGAACTCGGGAGATAGCGTGCAGGCTGGACTGGCTTACAAACGCAAGCCTGCGTGCGATGGTAGTCGTAGCAGGAGACGCCAAGACCTGACCTTGCACACCGTGCTGTCGGAGCTGTTAAGTAGACCGTTTGGTGGGAGCGAACAGACGGCGCACGCATGTGCTAACACCTGGTGACAACAATTGACATGAGGCTCGTTAAACAATCATCCTGAAAGTCAGTTGGTGCTCCTGAGGACGTGGGCCATGGCCTCATCAGCCTCGAAGGCAGGTTTCTCCGCAGTGTTGATCTCGCTCTCACTGTGGGCATTGGGGATTCCCCATGGGGCGACTCGGCTCAAGTCTCCCGAAGGATTGTGGCTTTCGGATGGATATGGAGTATTGGCTGAATTTGATGATCGCGGGCTGCAAACCTACGAGATAAGCTCAATTAGCTGCATTCCTTCGCGCAGTGCAAAATGGGCTGACAACGGAAGCGCGGACTCAATTGTTTTCACGTCTGGACATCAAACGATCAGAATTTTCCCTGATGATGATCCGAACGTGTTACGGATGCACATGGACGGGACAGCTTCAAGCATCATACTGCACCGGATTTCCGTGAAACCCGACAGTTGCCGAGGGACGGCGAACAATACTCCTCAAGAGAATTACGCAATTTTTTGGCAAACTTTTGCTGAACAGTATCCCTTCTTCGCGCTACACAAGGCAGATTGGAACTCCGTCGACAAGCAGTTTCGGCCACAGGTTAGCGCAAACACTAAGCCAGAGGAGTTGTTTCAGATTTTGCGAAAGATGATCGAGCCGCTACAGGATTCCCATACGGGCTTGGAAGCTCCAAATATCAGCGCAGAATTTGATGGGTGGCGTAGTGACCCGAACCATCTCGACGAACATGCTTGGAAAAGTGCGGCATTGCTCATCGAGTCGAAGTATGTACACGGAGGTTTGCGCGGCTACTGCCGAGATCACATTCAGTTCGGGAGCCTAGGGAGCGCGATTGGGTATTTGCGCGTGACGACGTTTTATGACTACGCGGACTCTGAAGGCTATGCCGCCGAACTTCAGTGCCTCCAAAAAAGTCTCGACTTGATTTTCGGCTCGGCGGTCAAACTCAAAGGTCTAGTCATTGACGTGCGCCTCAATCATGGTGGCGACGACCCTCTCGGTGTCGAGATCGCTCGTCGGCTGGCCAAAAGGAAATACCTGGCCTATTCGAAAGTCGCTCGAAACAATACAGACCTTAATGCTTCTCTGCATTTCACCGAGCCACAGCCGACTTGGGTAACACCTACCACGCGCCCCGGATTCAAAGGAAGGGTCGTTCTACTTGCTGGGCCGGACACAGTGAGTGCAGGTGAGACTTTCGCAATGGCGGTTTTAGGTCGAGAACCCCGGATTAGACTGATTGGACTTAACACCCAGGGAGTCTTCTCCGACATCCTCAGCCGCTCCCTGGCCAACGGTTGGCGGTTTCATCTTCCAAACGAGCTTTACCTCACATCGGACGGAAGAGCCTTTGACGGTACAGGAGTACCCCCTGACATTCGCATACCCTTCTTCTCCGACGCAGATCTACGAAATGGCAGGGACGCAGCACTAGAAGAGGCCATCAAGCAATTAACGAATTGAGATCTGTGAATCCCAAGCATTGAAGCGGGAGATTCAGAGTGCGCGATTGTTGTCGATAAATCGCGTCTCACTGAGCGCTAACGCCTTGGTTTCGTCAACGATGTCGTGAGGCGGGCGCGGACGTGAAGACAGGTGAAAGCGGTTAGGCTACGGGGCATCAAGGTCGAGGGCGTAAACTTCCTGCGAGCTGATGTCGCGCAACAGCAGTGGTGCACCATCGGGCGTTATGCCGCTCCACGGAATCCAGGCGAAGACGACCCGACGAAGCCCCTTCAGATCCGCGAGGCGCTCCAGCTTTCGGTCGGCTACACGCACGCGATAAAAGGCAGGGTTTTCGCTCAGCCCGGTATCGAAGTAGATGTACTTGCTATCCTGAGACCAATTAGTCCAGCCCACATTCATCTTAAGCAGTTCGGTCCACTTGCGAGTGCTGAAGTCGAACAGCATTAGCTTCTGGCTGTCAACACTGGCAGCTGCAATGTGGCGGCCGTCGGGAGATGCAAATGGACCGAAAACATCCTTCGAATCGGGAATGGCGGTAACTTGAAGGGTGTTGATGTTGACCATCTTGACGGCAGCAGGGACCGAGCCGGCACTCGAGTCGAAGAACACGATGGAATTGCCGTCTGGCATCCAACTCGGGCCTACAGCATTGAATTCTCCGCCCGGAAGCAAGCGTGGCATGCCGCCATCGGCTGAGACCACATACAGGCGGACGGGATGCTCGGGGTCGCCACCTGAAAAAGCGATCTGTTTCCCGTCTGGAGACCACCGTGGCAAGAATGCGCCACCCGGGCCTGCGGAAGTCAGCTGGAGTTTTTGGGTTCCGTCAACCCGACTGCGCCATAAGATGCCCTCGGGATAAGTCACGTAGGCAAGCCAATGCCCATCAAAAGAAAAGCTCACGTCGGAAATCGACGCACCGTTGATGTAAGGGAGGAACTGGCCAGACTTGGCGTCGTACCGAACCAGTTCGGCCCGAGGTTGTTCGCCCACAGCGTAGATCCTCTTTCCGTCAGCGCTGGGCTGTGGGCCATTAAAGCTCATCGGGCCCGAGGTCAACCGTACCGGACGATGGTCCACCTTATGAAATAAATCCCCTTTCTCGCGTGTCGCCCAGAGATCCATCCGATTCTGTCGGAAGACCTGAAAGATGAAGTACCTTCCGTCCGGTGTCCAGCTCCCCTTCTGGTGAAGAGTTCCGGTCAACTCCGGAAAAATGCGGTGCAGGTTGCCGCCAGTTGAGGAGAGCTCCCAAAGTGAGTGGGTACCCTTGGAGTCGCTCAGGGTGAAACGCAGAGATTGTCCGTCGGGCGACCAGCGGAACCAGTAACTGTAATCCGGGAGTACCGCGAATCGACGCGTACCGCCTGGGGAAACTTCGAGAAGCTCGTTGTTGCGAGCGATCAGGAAGTCGCCGTTCGGCAACCAGGTTGCATCCCAACCCGGAAGATCGCTCACGCGCCGGGGCGAACCTCCCAACACGGGCAAGGCCCAGATCTGCTGGTCCAGCTCCACTCCTGTGAAGCTCCCTACCAAAAGCTCGGATTTGTCTGGGGAGAGGTTCAAAGGAGTCACATTCGTAAACGGGGTCGGGATGGGGACCGTTTCTCCGCCCGAGGCAGAGACCTGAGCAATTACAAAGCGTCCATTGACATTCTCCTGTACGAAGAGGCGAGGACCGTCGGTCAAGACTGTGTCCGTGACCTGCCCCAGAAAGTCCTTCTGCTGTCCGTCGTGAGTGATTTGGGTATATCCCGTAATCTTGGGGGGCGGCAGAGTGGGGCGAAGGAAATAGGCGAGAATAACAAGAACGATGATTGCGGCCGCACCCATCGCGTACAGTTTTCCGCGCGCGAGGGGTTTCGCCACGGAACCCGGGGCTGGGCCAGCCATCGGCAATGCAACCGAGCTGAAACCAGAAACCGAGCTGACACGTCCAGACTCAATCTCACGCCGCAAACGCTTCAGGTCGACCAGCATTTCGGAAGCGGTTTGATAACGCAGCTTGCGATCCTTTTCGAGCGCCTTGGCTACAAGGCGTTCTAGTTCCGCGGGCACTTCCGGATTCAGACGCACCGGAGATACCGGGGCCTTGTGCAAGATGGAGTCAAAAACCATCGCCGAAGTGTTCCCGGAAAAAGCCGGCCGTGCCGTGGCCATCTCGTAGAGCACTGCGCCGAACGAGAAGAGATCAGTACGTGCATCCAGGTCCTCACCAGCAGCCTGCTCGGGTGACATGTAAGCGACGGTGCCCACGGCCGAGCCCGGGGTGGTCAGCGCAGCCTCGCTCATGACGGTTGGGCCCTGGGGTTCGCTGGGTCGAAACTGTTCGGTAGCAAGTTTCGCCAGTCCAAAATCGAGGATCTTGGCGTGACCGGCCTTAGCCACAAAAATGTTGGCGGGCTTGATGTCGCGATGAATGATGCCCTTGGCGTGAGCAGCATCGAGTGCCCCGGCGACATCGATTGCCAGCTCGAGCAACTCATCGGTGGGAAGAGGCTTGCCCAGGATCCGCTCGCGCAGCGTCATCCCTTCCAGCAGCTCCATCACGATGAAATATTGTCCGGCCTGACAGCCGATCTCGTGGATGGTGCAGATATTCTGGTGGTTGAGCGCCGAGGCCGCGCGAGCCTCCCGCTGGAAGCGTTCCAGCGCCGAGGCATCCGAGCTGAGTTCAGTAGGAAGAAACTTAAGCGCTACGTGCCGGCCGAGGGTTTCGTCTCGCGCTTCGTAGACAACACCCATGCCGCCGCTACCCAGCTTCCCGATGATGCTGTAGTGCGAGATGGTCTGGCCGATCACGGCAAGAATGCTATGGCGGAAGTATGCCCAAGTCAATGAAGGCCGAGGAATTGGCGGTATCTCAAGAGGATTGTTGGCGAAAAATCTGTAGTGCCGTATCGACAGTGCTCCGCAGATAGAGTGGTCTTGAAACCGGGCAGTCGAGGCGGAGCATTGACGATACGGCGATTTGGACTAAGCCGCTTCCGAGAGCTCACGTCCTATGGGTTTTGAATGGGTTTGTTGTGGTGGGGAGAACGAAGAAGCGCATTGCAGGGGATGTGAGCGGAGGGTTGTGATGTGTGCGGAGCGACCGATTATGAGGTGAATGAGACGGCGTTTCGGGAGGTTGGCAACTTCTTTAGGTGTATGCGGACACACTGCGGCATGCACGCGCACGACGCGCATTGCAGCTCCGATCCGGGTTCGTGGTGTGAGCGAGATCGTGATCATGACGAGTTGATCTCCGCGAGATGCGAGTCATCGGTTGCGGGCACAAGAGTCGTGAAGCGAACGACGACGTGCAAGGTGCCGCGTTTGCACTTGGGGCAGCAGCGATTGATTGCCGACTGTTGCTGAGGGGTAACGAGGTCAGTGCCTTGTGGAGCTGCGGCCTTGAGATGGTGACGGCAAAGAACCAGTGCCTGACGGCGATTGCGGTTGGCGAGCAGCCCGAAGTGGCGGATCTTGACGAAGCCACAAGGCAGAACGTGAAGCAGAAAGCGACGGATGAACTCCACCGCATCGAGGCTCATCACCTTGATGCGGTTGTTGTCTCTGGAGTCGCGCCATTTAAAACGTACCTGCTCGTTGTTCAGGTCCAAGAGCCTGCCATTGGCGATGGCAACACGGTGAGTGTAGCGTGCCAGGTACTTGAGCACATACTCAGGACCGCCGAAAGGTGCCTTGGCATAGACGACCCATTTCTGATGGCGCAGGGTGGAGAGCATTGCGTGAAATGGGCCTGGCTTGGATAACGCAGCTAGAGTGCCCGGGAAGCGCAGTTGGTGGTTGTCGTAAGCGTGTTTCAGGAAGGCCAGCATCTTGCCACGGAACATGCAGCTGAGCACCGGCGCGGGAAGGAAGTAGCGAGGCCGACAAGCGATCCACCGTGATTGGTCGGGTGCCAGGCCGCCGGCCGGAACCAGGCAGTGCAGGTGGGGATGAAGTTGCAGTCGCTGATTCCAGGTATGGAGTACGGCGAGAATGCCGATGCGAGCACCGAGGCGGTGTCGATCGGCGGCGATCTCCATCAGGGTCTCGGAGACAGCACGAAATAGCAGAGCGTAGATAAGACGCTGGTTTCTGAGTGCGAGTGCTGCCAGTTGCTTGGGCAGCGTGAAGACGACATGGCTGTAGGGCACGGGCAGCAGACTCGACGCCTGCTTCTGCAGCCAGCGATCGCGAGCAGTCGACTGGCACTTTGGGCAGTGGCGATCACGGCATGAGTCGAAAGCCACGTACTCATAGGAGCAGCTGTCACAGCGTTCGAGATGACTGCCGAGTACGGCAGTACGGCATCGACCGATGGCTCCGAGCACCTTGCGTTGTTGGCGGGAGACACCATGGCCCCAGCGCTGGAGAAACTCTTGCTGGTGCGCGTGAAAGACATCGGCCACTTCGAGCCGATGCTCTCTCATTTTTTCTTAGGTTCTCCTTCGCGAGCCGGAAGCTCATCGAGCGGACTTACGGTGGAGTGCAGCCGGTGCTCGGAGACATGGAGGTAGCGCGCGGTCGTCTCCAGGTCGCAATGTCCGAGCAGCAGCTGAATGGTGCGCAGATCGGTTCCACTGTCGAGCAAGTGAGAGGCAAAGGAATGCCGCATCACATGGGCGGAAAGCCGCTTGGCAATGCCCAGCTTCTGGCGCAACTGATGGCAGAAAGCGTTGACGGCGCTGGCGTACATCGGCCGGTCGGACCTCATTCCGGGAAAGAGCCAGTCCTTGGGCTTGCGCTGGTTCCAGTAGGCACGGAGCCACTCCAGCAGCTTGGGCGAAAGCATTACCTGACGAGGAAGCCCGCCCTTGCCTTCGCGGATGTTGATGATCATCCGCTTGCTGTCGATGTCGGTGACTTTCAGATCCAGGACTTCCTGGATGCGCAAGCCAGCCCCGTAGAGCATGCCCAGCAGGGCGCGGTGCTTGAGGTTCTTGGTGATGTCGAGCAGTGCGGCGACTTCTTCACGGCTCCAGACCACGGGTAGTTTGCGGCGTATCTTGGGCTTGGTAACTTCGGTGTCGAACCAGCGTTGCTTGAGCGTACGAACGTACAGAAACCGCAGTGCCGAGACGCGAACCTGGATGCTATGCCAGGCTAGCTTGCGCTCGTTCAGCAGGTAGAGCTGATAGATACGAACATGCTCAGACCCGAGCTTGTCAGGGGACTGGTGAAAGTAGCGCGCGAAGTCGGCTACGGTTGCCGTATAGGTACGGATGGTTCGAGGAGTGAAATTACGCAGCCGTAGCTCTTCCAGCATGCGTTCGCGAAGTGCAGTCATGTATACCTCCTTCAAGGTATCCATTACTGTACTTACGTACCGTCGCTACAACACCTGCCGCGCCAGCGGCTTAGTCCAAATCGCCATATCGCTCATGGACCCGAGATCAGCCAATTCTGAATGAGTGCAATGGTTTTACATCAACCGAGGCGGGCGAGCTTGCCGATACGATTAACTATGCAAGCGCCTTTCGGAGATAGGCTGCCACGTCGCTAATAAAGCGATGAACCGACACCTCCGCGATGCGGTGGCCGACGATTGCGTTCATGGCCTTTCCCACGGCGCCGAACGGTGGTTCGTAAAGGCCCAAGAAATCCAACTGCGTTTCGGTAGCGGTCAGCGGATAGATGGAAAGCTCAGCTTTCATGAGCGGGAACAAGCGTGGCATGGTCGCGGCCTCCCATTCGAGCAGCAACCGGGTGGCGGGAGCCCACACGGCATCAAAGACCTTCTCCTCGACGTTTTTGACGGAAATCTTGATATCGGTCATGACCCCAATACCGCGAATGTCGACGTGCAGTTCAGCCGCGATCGATTGCGCCCGGGAATCGGCAGACTTCGTAGCCGACTGGAACACGGAGAGTGCGTCCTGCATCAACGCATCGCGGACACGCTCGTAGGGATGGTTGACGTAGTCGTAGCAACGAATCTCACGCCCTTTACTCATCAACGTCGCTCCGTCCGGATTGACAGACTGTCTTCGAACTGGTGGTCACAGAACTGTACCATACGGTGATCGTAGCGGATGTTGCCGGTCGCGCGAGCCGGTCACATGGCGGCAAAATTGGCTCTCATGTCGGCTCAAGGAGCCGTCCAACCATTACAGTCGACACCTTCGACTGGAAATCATGCCACAAGAACTTAACTGGCGTAACAGTGCGCTGTGAAAGGCGCTGGATCTATAAAAGGGAATGTCAAGGGAAATGGTTCTCCTTCGACCGGAAGGGCGAGTCCGCTGTAGGCCCACAGCTGGCGCTTAGTGCGAAAACGGTGCGGAGTCTGGATCAGCGCCACGGCTAGGGCGCAGCGAATCGGCCCCAGCGCTGGAATCTGTCGTAGCTTGGCGGTGATGGCATGCTTGCGACTTTCCACCAACAGTTCGCGGCGCGCTTGCTGGCGCAAGTGCTGCAGCATGTCCAGTTGCTGATAGAGTTGCTCGGCCCGCCGGCGGACACCGACCTGCTTGATTTTGCCCAGCCACTCCTCGCGATGGCGGGTGTAGTAGACGTCCCGGCCGGCACAGGGAATCGCCCAGCTGCGATACAGAGCTTTCAACCGATTCATCACCCGAGTCAGATCTTTGACGAGGGCGAGGTAACTGCCGGCTAACTCGCGGAGCGTGCGCACGCCGGTTTCGCCATGGTAAACCGGCTTCACATCATCGAGGCGTAACCGATCGGCCAGCTTGTGGGCGTCGATACGGTCACTTTTGTTCCCGTCTTTGAGTAAAGCGTTCTTCCGCGGATTGCACACCACTAAGTTGTCGACGTGCAGCTTGAGCACATCGTACAGCCATGCCGCCCAGGTTCCTTCTTCGAAGGTTACCGATAGAGTTCCCCGCAATCCCGCCAAAAACTCAAGAATGGTCGCTGCCTTCGTTTCTAGGATGGATTCCATTATTAATTTGCCCTTGGAATCCAGAACCGCCACTGAGATCGTTGCTTGATGGACATCGAGCCCAATATACTTTTCACTGTTCATTGAGGGTGCTCCTTTCGTAGGTGATGATGTCAACGATCACAACCTACTCCAAAAGGGGCGCCCTTTTATAATGCGATTACGACAGTTAACCCGCCCAGCTTTCGCCTTGCGCTAGAAAAGCCGACCAGATATTGGCGCCTGTTTTCCGGAAGCCCAAGCCTATCAGTAGTTTCGTGTCACCGACGTTTCATCAGGATTGTATTGACCTGCGGAGGAGGCGGGACTAAGCTCCGTGCCACGCTTGATTTCCGGAGGAGCCATGACCAAGCTATCCGCCTCAAAACTTCGCTTAACACTTTGCCGCTGTGTTTTACTGATTTCTATCCTTCTTCCGATTTCTGCGCTGGCGGATAATTGGCAACTGCAGGTGGGCGCTCAGAACGGCGACCGATCACATCAGGCGCTTGCCTTTTTGCCCAACGAGATCTGGATCCACTCCGGCGATAGCATCACCTGGGCATTTGTTGCCAACGAGGTCCACACCGTCACTTTCCTGACACCGCTACAGGTACGCCCGAACCGCTTCACAGGATGCGCCGCTGGTATGCCGCCAGACGGTCGAACGCCGGATTTTTCTGTGTATGACGGTACCGCGTGTGTGAACAGCGGGATCCTGACAAGCGCAGATGGGCAGACCTATACCGTAGTTTTTCCCGTGACTGGTAATTTCAAGTTGGTTTGCCTGGCTCACCCCAATATGACGGCTACCGTCCACGTGCTAGCGATATCCACGCCGTTGCCCCACGATCAGACGTTTTATGACAAGGAGGCCAAGCGCGAGCGCGCCGGGTTGCTCTCCGATTTAATGGCATCCGCTCACATCCATTCCGGCCCGAACGAGGTCACGGCAGGAGTGGGACACATTATAGGCAATGGCGGGGGAACACAAACCGCCAGCGCCATGCGCTTCATGGACGCAACGAAAGTCATCCATGTTGGCGAAACGGTGGAGTGGACCACCGCAGAAGGGGTGACGAGCCATACCATCACGTTTGGTCCGGAGCCGGCCCCTCTCAACCAGATTCCGCCTTCTGCCAACGTCACGGTGGATCCGGATGGCGCGCGGCACGCCTTCATCAGTTCGACCTCCGATGTTGTGCATTCCGGATTCATTACCGAGGCACCGCAAGATCGTACTGGTCTGGCACAGGCACCGTTGAGCGCGACCCGCTTCCGCGTGACCTTCACTGGACCCGGAATTTACCCGTACATATGCGTGCTGCACGACGAGTTGGGAATGGTGGGAGAGATTGTGGTTCTGCCTTAGCCGAAGAACGATGGTCGGCAATCCGGACACTATCGCGGTAGTTGGTGATCGGAGTAGGGATCGTGATTTCTCACGACGCCGAGTCGGCCCGGGGAATTTCACCCCGAGCCGCTCACAGATCCGGACTTGAACCTCTCGATTCATCCGGCTCGTGCCACCCAATGAAGACTGCCGTCCTCCATCTCGACCGTATCGGTTCCTCCTGTTGCCAGTTGACCAAACCGACCAAGAAGCGGGTGGCCTGTCCCCTTCGCTCCCCGGACATTACTCCGGTTCCTCACTACTACGAGACAGTCCGCCCCTGCTCAACGGATCAGTACTTTCGGCCTCGCGGGGCTTCCGCTTGTGCCTTTTCCCTTAGCACCGCCGGCAGGTTCTCAAGTTCCGTACCAGAGCCCGGAATAGAGTCACGCCACCTGTACACCGGACACCACATGGCCAGTAAGCAGGTTTCCGCCATGCCTTTTCCCAGAGAAGAGGGGCCGCTCCGGTTTCGATGTCATCTGTTGATCCGTTTCGATGCTTCATCAGTGGTTCACTTGCGTTCGTCTCTCTATTCCACACATGACGTGATTTCCTCACGCCTTTCAACCATGACGTTCACCACCGCGGCTTTTGACCGAAGCAGCTCATGGCTGTTTGAAGCCTGCTCCTACAAACCGGCTTCGAAGGGCCTTCCTTCATCTCCAGCACAGCATCGCGCTCTTACGAGCGCGTTCTTGACACAACCCCTCCACAGACCCGGACGGGCGCTCGTTAGCGCATCCGGTTCTTATCTCGGATGAGTAGCGGCAAAACGGGCATCGGGATAGGGATGGAGCACTTGCGGTGCAGGTAGCCAGCGCCTGGCCAAGTCCAGCATTCTGGTCCAGGAGATCCGGCGCTTCTGGCTGCGGCGGCGAACACTATGCCACCAGAGCACAAGCAACCGGTGCCGGAACAGGGAGAGGCTAGCGGTGTTGCCTGGTACCGCGTAGTAGTTGAAGTGGCCTTGAACGATCGATTTGAGCCACTGACCGGTTTGGAACAAGGGATCGTGCATTCGCTTGTGGAGCTCCGGCTTGATGCGTCCAAGCTTGGCCCGTATGCGCTTGCGGATCGTCTTGCGCCGAACTGCAAACCGTCCAAGGCTGTTCGTCCCACTGATGTGGGTAAGACCCAAGAAATCGAACGTCTCAGGTTTCCCTTCTCCCCTACGTCTCCGGTTCTCTTCAGCAAACCTGCCGAATTCGATCCGGCGCGTCTTATCCGGGTTCAACTCCAGACCAAACTGAGCCAGTCGCTCCCGCAAATTTTCCAGGAAGCGATCCGCGTCCGTTTGATACTGGAATCCCGCGATGCGTCGAGTAGCGGAGGGGAATCGCACCCCTCCGCCCTCACAGAACCGGACGTGAAGCTCTCGCCTCATCCGGCTCCTACGATCCAGCATCCGGCAGTACCCCTTGCTCCCAATGAGCAAACAGAGTGCGGTCTCGCCGCGCGATGCGCCCCAGCCAGTGCATCGACGCGCGTTCGCGCCGCCAGAATCGTCTGTATTTCCGTCGCACCCAAGCAGCAAGGGCTTCATTGAGATGGCGAAGGACTTGAACACATTTCGAGCGGTAAAACCGGCCGTAATAGTTCATCCAGCCACGTACTGCGGGGTTCACGAGTCGCGCCAGATCCTCCAGATGCTGGTTGTTACGAGTGGAGGCCATCCGCCATTCTCGGATAGTTGCACGTATCGCTTTGGCAGCTTTGGTGCTCATCGCTGGCAGAAAGCTCACAAAGTGCTTTCCCCAGCGATTCTTTGCCCGCCGAGGTTGGAAGGTGTAACCCAGAAAGTCGAACTTTACCGGTCCCGACTTCCCAGGTCGATCGTCATCCTTGCAGTAAACGATGCGAGTCTTTGTTGCATTGAGCTCAAGACCGCACTGCAAGAAGCGACCTCGGATGGCTTCCAGTACCTCCCTGGCTTGCCGCTCGCTCCTGCCGTGGACGATTGCATCGTCCGCATAGCGCTCGAACTGGACATGCGGGAACGTCCGCTGCATCCAGAGATCGAACGCGTAATGCAGGAAGAGATTAGCCAGCAGCGGACTAGCGACCCCGCCTTGCGGCGTGCCTTTGGTCCGCTGCTCCAGAGTGCCGGCCGCTTTCTGCACGGGAGCCCGAAGCCACCGCGCAATATACAGCCGCACCCACGGAATGTCGGTATGGTGTGCCACAGCACGCTCAACCAAGTCATGCGGAATGGAATCAAAGAATGCTTTGATGTCCAAATCGATGACCCAGTCCGCGTCCCAGCAACGCTGCCTCGCCATGCCTACTGCGTCGAGCGCCGACTTCCCGGGCCGATAGCCATAAGAGTCGGGATGGAACTTCGGTTCCACCAACGGCTCCAACACCATCTTCACCACAGTCTGTGCGACGCGATCAGCCACAGTTGGAATGCCAAGTGGGCGCTTACCGCCGTTAGCCTTCGGTATCTCCACGAGCCGTACCGGTGGTGGAAAGTACGAGCCCGACGACATTCGATTCCAGACCTTATAAAGGTTGCCCTTCAGATCTTTTTCGAATGCAGCCAAGGACTCGCCATCCACCCCAGCAGCACCTCGGTTTGCCTTTACCCGCTTGTACGCTTCCCAAACGAGTTGCTTCGGAATTACATACGGCTTTGCCTCAGGCATGGGCTCCTCCCATTGCTGGTTGACTCATACCCTCGGCCAGATCGTCGGGCCCCCTCGCTCCACCTGCATTACCAGGCTTCTTCGCTACGACGAGCCCGTCCGCCCCTTCGCCTCGCATCGGTACGCTCATCCTTGTGGGTCCTCCACTTGGATTTCTTCCTTTCCATCGAGGCGATAGGTTCCCATGTTCCGCACAAGTCCCTGTGCTGGGATCACGCCGTTTTCATGCCGGTCATCACTCGGCCAGTCAGCAGGCACCTTCCGAGCCTTATCCCGGACCAACAACAGGAGTCCGGTTTCGATGACGTCCCTACGCTTTCGACACGTCGTCAACGGTTCACTCACGTTCGTCTTCCCAGCACTCACCTGACGAGTTTGTCTCGCCTTTTCCGAAACGCTCACGACCCCAGCCATTGGACCGGCGCCGCTTTCGGCGGTTTGGACCCTAGCCCTGCAGCTCGAGTCCGAGGGGTCCACCGAGCCCTGCGCCGTGCCTGTCTGCGGTTCCGACCATTTGCCTTCCTCCATTACCCCAGCCTTCAGCCATTTCTGGATTAGCCGCAGTATGCGAGGATCGGCGACGCGATGCTCTACGAACTTGATCATCCAGCCTTTGTCGAGGTTATCGAAAAAGCCTCGGATGTCAGCGTCCAGAATGTAGTTCACCTTCTTCTTCAGGAGCGCGTACGACAACGCATCCAGCGCGTCATGCTGGCTGCGCCCCGGGCGGAAACCATACGAAAAGCCCAGAAAGTCTTCCTCATAAATCTGATTGAGGATGGTGACCACGGCCTGTTGGACGATCTTGTCTTCCAGGGCCGCGACTCCCAATGGACGTTGCCGTCCATCTTCTTTCTGTATGTACACTCTTCTCGAAGGTAATGCTCGGTACGCTCCACGATGGACCCGACCGTGTAGGTCGATTAACCGTTCCTCCAGTCCGGCCTCATACTCGTACCAGGTGACCCCGTCCACTCCGGGTGCGGCTTTCCTCTTCAATGAGTAAAAGCTCTCCCGTAGTAGATCGACGCTCAGATGGTGGAGCAAGGCAGTGAACCTCATCTCCTTATTTTCCCGTGCTGCTTTCCGCACGCCCGCCAGCCCTTGTGACACGCGAACCCCGCTCTGTGTCGGTTGCGTGCTAGGTTGACCGGCGTTCTCCTTGATCAACGGCCTTCCCTCCCCACTCTCCGTGGACGATGTCTTGTCGTTATTCGAATAGTTCATAGGTACTATGCCGTTGTGTGACTCCTCGGAAACGTACCCACGAGCCGTACGGCTATCGCCTTCGCCCGCCGACCTGCTGCCTGGTTTGACGGCAGGTGTTTCCGAGGTCTCCCGGTTCTCGTGCATGAAGTCTATAGGTGTGTCTGGGGTCTTCGACTACGCCGGACCGAACAGAGACTCGCGCTATCGCCCCTGTTCGTGTTGCCAACCGCGCATATTTAAAAGGTTGGCGTCCGAAATGATCTTTTCGGAGCTGGATACCCACCCCACCTATCCTCTCTCCAGAAACTCCCCTTCACGCCACTCCGGTTTCAACGACTTGGAAGCCTAGGGTTGCAGCTTTCTTCTTGAGCAAGTGAAGTTGTTGTTCACGATGTTTTTGCTCGTAATACTGAGTGCCCTTGTCGACGTACTCTTGACCGTATTTCAGCATGCGGAATACCAGCCGGGCGAGCCGGTGAGCCATCGCGGTGATCGCCTTCGGCGCTCCCAGCTTGGTTCGCAAGCGACGATATTGCGCGCCCAGGTAACTCTGGCTTTTGATCAATGTGGTGGCGGCCATTCGCAACGCCGTCGCCGCACGGTTGATTACGTGGCGCGTGCCTCTCGCTAGCACTTTGTCTCCGCTGATGCGATTGTCTGGACACAATCCCAGCCAAGAAGCGAAGTGCGCCTCGGTTTTCCAGCGGGTCATATCCAGTCCCACTTCGCTGATAATCGTCTGCGCCACTATCGCGTTGACGCCATCGATTCTGCTAAGGTCCACTCCGGTGATTCGATGCAATTCGCTGGTGAGGTTGAAACCAGGCGCATTCCTTTGGATCCGCTTCGTCTTCTTGGCGTTGGGTATCTTTGGTTGCTCCGTCGATGCCCGCTCAGCTACGGCAAACTGCTTCAACTTCGCTTCCAGTTCCCGGTCGCATTCGGCGATTTTGTGCTGATAGGTCTCATACATCTCCATTTCCTGCTTCAGCACAAACAGTAGTTCGGAGCGCCAGTTGCCCTCCAGGCTCTTGGCGATCTGTTCTCGCCCCGCCCGAATCCGGGGATGGCTCAGTTCCGCCAGTTTCCTCGGATCGCGCTCGCCCGCCAGAATCGCGCGCACGATGGCTTGTCCGGTCAGTCCACTCAGATCGCTGATCACGTTCGCCAATTGCACATTCATCTGAGTCAACACCTTCTGTATGCGCTGGATGCAGGTCGACGCACCGCGCACATGTTCTCCCCGTTGCCGCCAATACGTCCGCACCACCCGGATTTCCGCCGTAGGCTGGAACGAGTTGTTGAGCAGGCCATGGGTGTGAAGCTTTAACAGCCATTGGCTCTCTTGCACGTCGCTCTTACGCCCAGGTAGATTCTTGGTGTGTCGTGCGTTTACCAAGTAGACCTCGAAGCCACGTTGTTCCAAGATCTCGTACAGTGGAATCCAATAAACACCCGTCGACTGCATCGCCACTGTTTTGACTTCGCATGCCTCTAACCAATCCGCCATTCGATGCAAGTCCGCTGTGAAGCACTCGAACCTACGGACTGGCTCTGCATCTTGTTCCGGGCGTACTGCCACGTAATGCGCGCCATTGCCCACATCAATCCCTGCGGCGCGCGGATGCACCACCTCCAGACCGGGGTTCGCCGATTGTAATCGCCGTCCCAACTCCTTCCTCTGCTTTCGGTTCATCTTGCCTGCTCCCATCTTCGCTCTCCTTCCTGGAAAATGGACCAGGCTCGGCCCGGCTGCGATTGGTTTAAGAATCTCTCCAACGGGGTCGGCCCATCGTTCAGGACAACGGGCTGCCACCATGCCAGTGATCGCAATGACCGGAGCCATGCTGTCTATCGGGCACTCAGCACCAATGGGGAATCGGCTTTAGCTTGCCGAACCTCGTCCAACAGCAGGCTCTCAAATCCGCCGCCTCCCGCCAAGTTTCTGTCCCCGGTGACCGCACCCAGGGCGCGGTCGAATGCTGTCTACGCTTCGCGGCCTACCTCACGATAGGGCTCGCGCAAGACTCGAGGCCGAGCAGATCGCTAGTCCTTACCCGTAAGACTTTTCCATCCTCTACTCCATGCCGGTTTAACCCGGCGCACAAACATCGCCATTTCGCTCATTGACCGGGCCGTGAGCGTAAACGCTGGGCGATTGGTGATTCGATTCAGGGCCCCCGGTAGCAAGCATCCGACCGCGCCCCGTCCGATTGTTAACCTCCGGAGGGAAGCGAAGGAGTTGGTTCGAGCGTATCGTGTTGAACTCGGGGTGCGCGTTCGCACTATAATGGCCGCCATGAAAATTACTTCATTTCTTGCCATGCTCTTTCTGACCGTTTTCGCTCTATCGTTGGCCAGCGCCGCCAAAGTTACGGTCGAACTGAAGGATGCCCAAGGCAAGAGCGTAGGTTCGGCGCTTATGTACGAGAGCGATGGCATGGTGATCCAACTCAACTTGCACGATTTGCCTCCGGGAGAGCATGCCATCCACATCCACCAGAATCCAAAGTGCGATCCACCAGATTTCAAGTCGGCTGGCCCTCATTTCAATCCCGACAACAAAAAGCACGGACTTGAGAATCCCGAAGGTCATCATGCTGGCGATATGCAAAACTTCGCCGTGGACGCTAACGGCAAGGCGAAGACGCGGATCGTCAACAGAGATGTGAACTGGGGAAATGACAGCCACTCCATCTTCAGCAATGGTGGGACGGCGTTGGTTATCCACGCTAAGGCGGACGACATGAAAACCGATCCCGCCGGAAACGCCGGTGACCGCATCGCCTGTGGTGTGATAACCAAACAGTAGGGGATTCAACATCGACATCGCACTGAGAAGCAGTCGTGAGCGCAAACGCCTGCCCGGAACAAGCCTTCGGAGGCGCCCGGCCCGCCCATCAATCATTCGGGTCATTTCTGTCACGGCAAGCCGACTTTAAGGCAATCGGAACTTTGTAGATTGTTTGTCAGACGAGCATGACCGTAAAATTTGCGGCATCAAGGCTACGATACAAGACGAAAATCAAAGAAGAGTTGTTTGATCTCATCCAAGTCACGAGGGCATTACGGTTACAGAATTCGAAAGCTCCATGTATTCATCTGCACCCACGAGCCTTAGGATGACGCGCACTGGAATCGGGAATCTGCGACGAGTAGGGTCGCGCACGACCTTCGGCGCGGAAAGCCGATATTCCCTGCCAACAGTCTTAAGTTCGCAACTGCCCGCTGCGAGTACGTTCTTCACCCACTCACTTTGGCTACTGTAGGTCAGGGCGACGATGAACCCGTTTTGCGCTCGAAAGACGTTTACGGGAGTTCGGTAGACCTTTCCCGACCTGCGACCCACATGCGTGAGAATACCAAAGCCGGGAAGCCAGCCTGCGAATAGGCTTGTAATCCGATTCGTGACCGCGATGTTGAACTTTGCTAGCCATCGCTTGCGGAACCGCATCATCAGGATTCCCGTGGCGAGGATCGCGATGGCTAAGATGGCCCCGGTGCTCATGGCTGACTTTCTAGAACGGCATCCGCCTCGATTTCGACTAGCCAATCCGGGTCGATGAAGCGTACGACTTGCATAATCGTGTTCGCAGGACGAATATCGCCGAAAAATTCGCCATGCACTGCCGCGACCTGCTCCCAATCCTCGATGCGGGTCAGCAAGATTCTGGTGCAGGGTTCACGTCCAAAAGCTTGCCGCCCAGTCCTTCAATCGGCAACTGAATAATTCGCAAACATCTCCGCGCCTGACCTGCCCATCGCCTTTTGCGACGGTACTGCCATCCTTGCCGAGCGGAGCCGTGCCTGTAACCGCGATGATGTTCCCACTGCGCACTGCGCAGAATACCAACTTTCGGTTCGAAGGCGATCCGGTCAAACACGCTGGCGTGATGGTTACTCATTCTCCACCCCTAGATTTTGCCGTATGCCCTGCGTAACCAAGCGTGCCAGTCTTATGCCGCGACAGAGGAAGGTCGTTCGACGCCCTGCTTTGCCGGAGCCAGCGCGATCAGGGCTACGCCGACTACGACAAGCAGAGCCGAGCCGATCATAAATCCTGTGCGTTGGCTAGGAATTTCAAACCCGAGTGTCGACATCGCCACGGCATGGGCAAAGCTTGACCATGCTGCCGAAGGCGATCAGGCTGCGATGCGCCGATGGATTCCGCACGGCGATGAGCAAGAAGATTCCAAGCGCGACATAGAGGCTAAGCATCATAGGAGTCGCCCGTATCCGAATCAGCCGGATGCAGTAAAGAGCCGATCAGCGGATAAATGCCAGCCGTAAAAAGCAACCCCACCAACACCAACACGA
>CAWAYW010000024.1:0-936669 GCA_963786325.1 Terriglobia bacterium | reverse complement strand
GGCTCGTTGGAATCCAGCAGTTTTTTCCCAGCGGTTGGTCCCAACACGAATATCGAGGTTGAAAGCGCATCCGTAGTGGTGCCGTCCGAAGCAATTACACTCGTCTGAAGGACCTTCTCCACGGGCTTGCCCGTCCGAGGATCCATGATGTGGCAATAGATCCGCCCATCCAGCCGAAAAAACTTCTCGTAACTCCCCGACGTGGACAAGGATTCATCCCGCAAAATCACCGTCGAAACCGTCTGCGCCCGATCGCCAGGCTTGGCAACGTTAATCAGCCAACCACTGCTTCCCGGCTGCGCTCCCAAAGCATAGAGCGTGCTCGATCCAGCATCCACGAATGCTGAAGTAATTCCCGCATCGCGAATCAGCTGTACGACCCGGTCGACGGCATAGCCCTTCCCAATTGCTCCCAGGTCAAGTTCGACACCCGGCGTGGTGAAGCGTACGCTGTGCTTGGCCGCATTCAGCTTCACCTTTTGCCAACCCACGCTCAACCTTGCATGCTCAAGTTCTCCCGGCACAGGGTAATGTCCCTGGCCCCGAAAGAATCCCCAAGCCCGCATCAATGGACCGACTGTGATATCGAAGGCGCCGTCGGATCGACGGCTATAGTCAAGCGACGCCCGAATCAGACCGAAGACTTCCGGATCCGTCGTGACTTCCTGTTGCGCGGCCATCTGATTGATACGCGAGAGTTCGCTCGAAAGCCGATAATTGCTCAATGCTTGTTCGAGCCGCTCGATTTCCTCAAATGCAGTGTCGAATGTAGCGGTTGCATGTTGTGCATCGCGTGCATACAGATAAATCGTGAAAGTTGTCCCCATGGCCGGACGCGATTGGACAAACAACCCCGGAGCGGCCAGTGAATAAGGGCCCGAAAGCGCAATCAACACCGCCGCCAAGGCTACAGTCATGCGGGAAACATTGATTGCATTCGGCCAGAGTTCTCTTTTCACAGCTTTACAGATGCGGCACACGGCTATTGTGGTCTGAAAGGCTGGGGTGCGAAGTCTTCGGCTGCCCTCATTGCGAAGTTTGTCCATTTCGAATCCATTCCCTGGACTCTCGCGAGTTGCGCGTGAATGCCGCCAACGCGAGTGCCCTCGCAGACACTCTCTCCCACGAACGGGACCACTGCTTTTCCGGACGCTTGTCGTTCCAGCATGCGGTCCAGTAGTTCTGCAACATCAACCATATAGTGCTCCCTTCTCTGGGTTGTCAACAGAAATTTTTAGTCGCTCCAAAATTATGGACGCATTGTAGAACTCACGCAGCTCTGAGCGGCAAGTGGCTTTCGGGAAACATTTTCTGTTAGCAATTAACTACAGTTAGAAATTTGGGAGGGCTATGCGGTTCCGGAGTAAGTACCTCTATGACCCGGCCGCTGACTTAACCTCGCGGCTTTCGAGGTGCCGCCAATGCAGCACAGAGCTTCACCCAACAATTCCGCATTTCCCAAAATTCTGGTTGACAATGTGGTGAGAGGCACCTATACAGTTGATTGTGCGCGAAACCATGCGTGGACCGCATTGCGAAACGCCGTGGTGGGACACGGTAAACACTCGCCAGACACAATATGGGAGAGCGTTACAGATCCGAGCGGAGCGGTACTGGCTCAATGATGAATGATTGTGACGGCTGGCCTGGCTCTGCACCGAGCTGGGCTCAAGGTGATACCTACTAGGTTGAAAGCGGCGCAACGACCAAGGGCAACGGCTCGCTGGGCTCGCCCAGGAACCAACTGAGCAGCGTTAACAGTCATGCAGCGTTTCTTTCTGGCGACGCGATTCTTCTTCGACCGCACTACCGCTTGCTCGGGCAGGCTCGCCATTAACTAAGGAGACGAGCATTGGAAAGCATCGCAAACAAATATTCTCACTCCGCGATTCTCTACGGGGAAGCGAGAAAGTATGCACCGGGTGGAGTTCATAGTAACGTTCGCTTAAAGATGAAGCCCTTCCCGATTTTCTTTCACAGATCCAAGGGTGCGCGTCTCTGGGACGTCGATGGGAATGAATACGTAGACTACGCGCTAGGAATGGGACCGATCATCCTGGGCCATGCGGATCACGATGTCAATGAGGCGGTCCGGTTGAGTGTTGTGAATGGGCAGCTTTACGCCGGGCAACACGAGGAAGAGGTCGCGCTTGCCCGTACTATTTGCGAACTGGTTCCTTGTGCTGAAATGGTCCGCCTGTCTCTATCCGGATCGGAGGCCGTTCAGGCAGCATTGCGGTTGGCCCGCGCCGCAACCGGTCGACAAGTCGTCATCAAGTTCGAAGGACACTACCACGGGTGGTTTGACAACATCGATGTCAGCGTCAATCCGGACGAAAGCTCGATGGGGCCTGCGAAACAGCCTAACGTCGTTCCCTCGGGCCCTGGCCAGTGTCCGGATGCCTACTCTGCAATTCGGGTTCTTCCTTGGAACGATCTCGATCTGTTCACGCGTGCTGTGGAAGCAGGCCACGATGAGATCGCTGCCGTCATCATGGAGCCGATTATGTGCAATAGCTCCGTGATTATGCCTCGTCCCGGATTCATGGAAGCAGTGCGTGAGCTGTGTTCACGAAATGGCATCGTGCTGATCTTTGATGAGGTAATCACCGGTTTTAGGGTCGGTTTGGGAGGAGCCGGTGAACATCTTGGCGTGAAGCCCGACCTTGCGGTTTTTGCCAAGGCGATGGCAAATGGCTATCCAGTGAGCTGCCTGGTCGGGAGGCGTAATCTGATGGAGCTATTTGCCAGCGAGGGAGTTGTGCATGCAGGGACTTTTAACGCCAATCGCTTGAGCTGCGCGGCCGCACTGGCAACCCTGTGCGCTCTCCGCAACGAAGGGGGGAAGGTTTATTCGAGAATGAGGAAAGTAGGCACGGGATTGATCGAAGGACTGAAGCAGATGGCGATGGAAACAGATTTGCCCCTCCATATTCAAGGTTTACCGACGGTGTTCCACACAGCGTTTACTGACGAGAAGAGCATTACAGACTATCGGAGCTATCATAGCGGGCGGCTCGACCTTCAAAGTCAGTTCGTTATGTTGCTGCGTGAACGCGGTGTCTACATTACAGGCCGAGGTACTTGGTTCCTGTCCGCGGCACATACGGATGGTGACGTGGAGCAGACTCTTAAAACAGCAAAGTCCGCACTGCTTGCTCTGAGGGAAACAACGGGGCCTTTGCGGGGAGGCGATTTTCATCTCTCGTTCAGCAAAATCCGATAGTACTATCGGCCGCAACCAGTCCCTTGCGAATATGGTCGAACAGCACCGCAATGGCTTTCCCTGTGTAGACTGGATCGAGCAATATGCCTTCTGTTTCGGGCAACCACTCGAATCGCGTCACTTCCGCTGATGGCCTTCCGTAGCTTTCTCCGACGTGGTCATATGGGTTTAGAACATCTCTTGGGGAGATCTCCAATTTGAACATCCAGCAGCTTGGACGGGCCGATTTGCGTTTCTTGCAACATCAGTCCTGAGATCGTAGTGCCAACGAATCGGAGTTATTCCGCGCACTTCCATGGGCAAGCCAAGCGCCTTTACACCAACAGAGAACGGGACTGGGCGACGCTGTTTAGGTCGGAATGCTGTTGCGGAGTGAGCCAAAGTTCGCTGCTAGCGGCCATGACAGCTTGAATGCTAACAGTCTAGTAATGGTTACTCTGCGACAGCCCACTAGAGCCTCTGTCACAAAGGGCAGGCCAGCATCCTGGAATCAGGGCCTGGCGGTCGTAACTTACCGCTCCTGGGGGGACTTCCTAGAATCGATCCAAAGTGATCGGTGACTGAAAACCGTCTGTCAGTACTAAAAGCCAAAACCCGATCCTAGGGTCAACCGTGTTTCCACGAGACCGAGCTCGAGCCGTGATGATAGCAACACTTGACAGGAATACACGAGGTGGGTAACGATATATGGAACAACAGTTTTGATTTGCGAAACGAGGGTTCAGTGTGTGATTTGCGAAACTACGGTGCGTTTCGCCGCTCCTTTGCTATCCGGGGGGAACGGGATTGCAGCTAATGCTCGCCACCAGTCACGATCGGCGCTGGGCAATTGAGGAGTAGCGTAGCGGGTTTGGAATTGGCTGGCTCTCAGCCACAAAGTCGGGCCAGGCAGGAGGAGATGTGGCGGCGTCCAGGAACCCAAGTTACTTGAAGGTCGTTGCGAAGACTTTTCGGCTGGTTGAGACAATGCGCCATGTCAGCTCCAGCGTTCGGCTCACTGACTTGTCGCGCACGCTAAAGCAGCCCAAAGCCACGGTCTTTCGAATTTTATACACCCTCAACGAACTCGGATATGTTCGTCAAGATCCTGCAACCGAGGCATATCTCCTTACTGAGCGGTTTAGTCGGTTTATGTGGGATGAGACGGACGGGACATTGAAAGGTGCGGCTCGTGCTTTTATGGAACGCTTACTGCACCAATACGAAGAAACCGTGAATCTTGCTGTGTTCGACCACGATCGAGTCATCTACGCAGAGATCCTTGAGGGTCTGCGAGGGATCAGGATGACCGCTACGGTCAATACCTGCGCGCCGCTCCACGCCACCGCTTTGGGTAAGTCGATTCTCGCATTCCTCGAGCCGGAGGAAGTAGAAGAAATCCTCAAAAGGACGTCGCTGACGAAATTCACAGAAACCACCATTGTGGATCTGTCCCGGCTCACGGCTCATCTCAGGTCCGTGCGTGCACGCGGTTTCGCTGTCGACAATGAAGAGATAGAGCGAGGAGCACGCTGTGTCGCCGCACCGATCCTCAATCACCAGCGCAGACCCGTGGCCGCTATTAGTGTTTCCGGCCCTGTCACTCATATCCAAAGGAACGAGGTGAAACAGATCGGAGAGGCTGTAGTAGATTGCTGCCTGAAGGTCTCGAAACTGATGGGGTGTCCTGATCTCAAATCGAGCAGATGACAAGAACCTGCCAGCTTGACGGTCCGCGTGACAACCGTAGCGGGAGGCTCGCGCCATCCATCTTCGGCATAGGATCCATATTCCAACCCGTTGGCAAGAACGAGAGATCGGCAATCCCTGCGAGCCAAATCGCGTGGGTTAGCGGTACAAGGCGTCCCAAGTACGTGTGGTTGGCGTTCCGCACGGCTACGACGTCCGCCAGTCGCTTGGGCATCAACTCCCAAACCGGCCTTCCTGCCCAAAGAACTGTTCGGCCTGGCGCTTGGTCAAGAGATTCTTGCGCAGCGTGCAGATGTGCACATCGCGGTTACCGCGCGTCACGGTGGCTTTTGGACTCCCAACGGCAGGCATCGCCTTGAGGCCATGTACCGCCTCGGTGCCAAGTCCATTCACTGCGCTGGTTGTAGCCGACCGCGAGATTGCATGGCAGGTCCTACCTCTGAACACTCCGAACCAGAGCCAAAACCAGCGGGACATGGACGAGAGTTATAGCAGGTGGGCGCGGTAAAGAAATCTCGCAAGCTGTTCATTTCACAGCTGGACAGAATTTTGGCGAACGACAGCAGGAACCAGAGCAGTTGACGATATCGTAAGGCTCCATATTATTTTGTGACGTGCGAAGGCAAGAGAGACGTTTGTTTTGCTATAGCTCCTCCATCTCACACGACCTTGTGCGAAGTCACTTCTATAAAGTGTCTTTTCTCCTCCAGGGGCAGTCAGTTCAGGTAATATGTGGACGGTTCGGGGCGTCGTTCGAACCTCAAGAAAGCTCTGCGGGACTATGATCATCGTTGACTCTCACCTGGATGTTGCCTGGAACGCTCTAAACTGGAATCGCGATTTAACTAAGTCTATTGAGGAGATCCGCCGCTCGGAAGCGGGCATGAATGATTTCCGTCGCGGCCAGAACACCGTTTCGTTTCCGGAAATGCGCAGGGCGGAGGTGGCCGTGTCACTGATGACGGTGCTCGCGCGTTGCAGCAATCTTAACGACCCTCTGTTCGACTATCGCAGCCGGGAAATCGCCTCGGCGATGGGCCAGGGGCAAGTGGAGTTCTACCGCATCATGGAGACCGCGGGGCACCTTCGCATGCTCCGCGACGCGACGGCGCTGGAATCGCACGTGGCGGAATGGAAGCGCACGGGAGGCAACGGCACGCCCCTCGGTTTCATCCTGGCCATGGAAGGCGCGGATCCCATTCTCGAACCCAGCCAGGTCGATCTCTGGTGGGAGCGCGGATTGCGCGTCATCGAACCCGTGCACTACGGCCATAGCTTTTACGGTCACGGAACGGGTGTGGACGGCCGACTGACGGCAAAAGGCCGGGAGTTGGTGAAGGCCATGCAACGAGTGGGAATGATCCTCGACATCACGCACCTGTCCGACGATTGCTTCTTCGAAGCCCTCGACCTCTACCACGGCCCCGTCATGGCCAGTCATCACAACTGCCGCGCCCTAGTGCCAGGAGACCGCCAGCTTACCGACGAAATGATTCGAGCCCTCGACGCGCGCGGGGCCGTGATCGGCGCGGCCTTCGATTCGTGGATGCTCTACCCCAACTACGTTGAAAAAAAGACTGACAATTCTCTGGTCACCATGGACCGTGTCATCGACCACATCGATCGCGTTTGCCAGTTGACGGGGAATGCCCAGCATTCGGCGATCGGCAGCGATCTGGATGGCGGCTTCGGAAGGGAACAATCGCCGCACGATTTGAACACGATTTTCGATTTGCAGAGGATCGCGGACTTGCTCCGGAAACGCGGGTACAAGGAAGCCGACGTGGAAAACATCATGCACGATAACTGGCTGAACTTTTTCAAGAAAGCTTTGACCAAGACCTAAGCCGCTGCGTCGGCCACGCCGCAGATGGCATCATGTGCTACCCTTGGCGAGAATTATAGCCCTCTCCCAGGTGGCTTCCCGTCACCGTCGAAAATCGGAGCGGCAACACATCGCATTCCTCTCTTCTCTGTCTCTTCATTATCCACGGCGTAGCCATTTCTGCACATAGCTAAGTCGCTTCAGCAAGACAAGGGCAGAGGTGATCGTTCTGCTCGTGAATGCAGTGAAAAGGTCCCATCGCAAAATCTCTTCTAACTCTCGACCTCGAGAAAGGCCGCGATGGATTTACCCAGCGCCGCGCAATGAATCGGTTGAAAAGGTGCCGACGGCGGCCGACATACGAATCGGGCCGCAGTCCCTCACGGAACTCGACATACAATATCATCTGTCCGTTTTGCAGCAAGCCCAAATCACCGCCGGCTCAAATCTTCTCAGCAGGCGCTCCATATAGGGTCGGACTAGGCTGCGTAGCGTTTCCTTGGCACTTTCGCCCCCGGCCAAGCCGAGCGAGTCTTACCGGTCAGGCTGGTAGATTTCCGTTTGAGGATCCTGTTCTGCGTACCGTAGCTGGCTCAAGGTGTAAAGGACTCGGCAAATGGTTGCCTTGGGCATTCTGATTAGGCGCGACAAATCACTGAGGCGAAAGCCTGTGCTGCCTGCCGCTACGGCTTCCAACAGCGAGAAGGTTTTGGCAACTACTTTGAGATGACCGGCGTCTCTGGGTTTGCTCGAGCTTTTGGATCTTCCGGAGTGCTTCATAACTTCCCTATCTTTGCCTTTTTACATGCGCGCCCTTACCCGCGTCCAAGCATACGCAAGAATCTAGACATGCCTTAGCACCGGATTGATTTACTCGTCAACCGTTCATGCTTAACTTTACTAGCGAACCGATACCGGTGGGGCCATAGTTCCCACTAAGATACTACGTGAGAAAGACGATGCAGCCCGGCGTGCCCACGGAAGTGTACACGCCCGTGAAGGTCAGCGCACCCGTGTCGCGATTAACCCGGAATGCCGTGACCGCATCGGCTTTCTGATTGCAGGAGAACAGAAAGTTCCCCGTGGGGTCAATGTTGAAGCTGCATGGATAGTCGCCGCGCGTCCACTCCACGCCGCCCAACGTCAGCGTGCCCGTGTCGCTGATCTTGAACCAGGCAATGCTGTCGTGCAGACGATTGGACGCGTAGAGGAATTTGCCGTCCGGGGAGGTCATGACTTCCGCCGGGTAGTTCGTCCCTGCAAATCCCATGGGCAAGGTGGAAACCGTCTGTTTCGGCGTCAGCTTTCCGCCCGCCGAGTCATAGTCGTAGGCCACCAGGGTGGAGGCCTCTTCCTGCAACGAATAAAACCACCGGCCAGTGGGATGGAATGTAAAGTGGCGCGGCCCGTCTCCTGGAGGTACAGCGACGAAGGGCGGATCGTTGGGGGTAAGCTTGCCCTTTTCGGCGTTGAATTTCCAGATAAGCGTCCGGTCAAGCGCCAAGTCACAGGCGAATACGAAGTGGCCCGACGCATCCGACTGCACCATGTGCACGTGGGGCTGGTCGTGGCCGCTGATGGCGAAACTCCCCAGCGGCGCGCTGGAGGCATGCTCGGGACCCACTGTCCCGTTGTCGTGAAACACATCGGTTGCGGGACCCAGCTCACCATTGGCGCAGATGGATAGCACGGCCACCGTTCCGCCCATGTAGTTAGCGACCAGCGCGAACTTGCCGGAAGGATGGATGCTCATGTGCGCAGGCCCGCTCCCCTGCGAGCTGACAGTGTTGAGCAGGGTCAGTCGCCCCGTGGGGCGATCGATCCCGAAGGCGCTGACGGAACCGGAGTTTGCACCCTCAAAGCTAGTGGTTGCGTTCGCCGAATACAAGTGAGTTCGGGAGGAATCAAGGGCCAGCCAGGTGGGGTTCGAAACATTGGCAAAGGTCTCGCGCAGACTGAGGGCTCCTGTGGCGGGGTCCATTTCGAATAGGTAAATACCTTGACCATTGCCCAAGTAATCGGGCTGGCCTTCCTTCAGGCTGTAAGTCCCAACATACGCCAGGACGCGCCCCGGGCCCCCGGCTGTGTGGGTCCTCCCGGAGCGAGCGAGCCAAGGCGCAGCAGCGGTGAACGATGCCCCCTCTTTAAGAAACCTGCGGCGCGACTTTTTGCTGATGGCCTCGCCTTGGAAATCCACACCATGCTGTGACATCCGCATTCTCCTTTTTAGGGTATCTACGAGCCGGGGATCGCAGATTATGGACTGATTTCGCAAAGGAATCACGCCTTCCAAAGTTACAATGGCCTCTTGCGCCTCAGGGTAGTGGTGTCATTTCGCATGCGATCCCGTTCGAAACGTGGGTCATTCCGGCGCCGGGCCCCTTTCCGATGACTTGCGGAGGAGATTCCTGCCTTCGCGGGAATGACTGTAGATTGGGGGGCGCCCGGGTCGCGCAAATTGTCATTATGGTTGCAGTAGGTCGGATGGCAATTCCGTTTAAAGACAAAGAATTCGGAATGCTCACGCTGACTCTCCTTGCCGCACGCCCTGCGCCGCGCGGAACGGGGTCAACCATAGTCTTAGCGAGGTTACTGCGGCTTAACATCTGGACTGAAAGATGTTAAGGGAGGCAGCGCTTCTCCCTCTTGAAGATCATGCTGAAAGTCCCCCAAGCGGCGCTGTAAGCGGTACCAGTACTGGTATTCGGCGTCCCATTTCTCCAAACCCTCACGCAGTCTAGAAGGCGTGTATTCTTCGAGCCACGCGGCTTGAAACGGATCGCGCAGGCCGGCTACCGCTTCCAGTAGATCATTGCCGCCATTTAAGCCCTCCCCCTCCTCGCGCGTGGGGTGCGCGCCCATTTTCTGCCAATTATCTGCCATCTCCGTTGTATAAAGGAATTTCATGCCTGCGTACTCGAGCATTTGTGATTCCAGCAGAAAGTCCTTGAGGGTTTCCCGGTCGCCCTCCAAATCCATGGCGCGTTGCAAATGCTCTTGCGCATCCTCGGCGAGAAGACGCACTTGGCGGAAATCCTCCCGGTGCCCTTGAATGCGCTGCAAGCTGACGCGGGATAGCGGGTCTGCCCAAAGCATTTCCATGGAGCTATAGCCAAGAACCTTTTGCAGACTCGTCTCGGCGTCCGCAAGCTCTTGCAGGGCCGGCGCCACTTCGCGAGCCACGGCAGGGGAATATACCAGGCTCGCGTATTCCCCAAAGAACTTGTCGGGCGCCAACGTCGCCGATTGCCAGGAAAGGGACACGCCGAAAGCGGCGCCCGGAAGGGCCACGCGCGTTAAGACCTGGACTGCGTCCGTCCAAATCGTAACCAATAGGCCGATCGAATGATTTTGGCGGGCGTCGGCCATAAGGTTGGTGAGGGCGGCAAACGATTGGTTAAAGTCCGGGAAAACCTGACTGTAACCATAAATCGACGTCGAAGCATATTGAGGGATTTGGCGCGAGTAAAAGGGGGCCAGATATTCCTGATAAGACGCCTGCAGTCCGTTGTGCCAGGGCACGGCGATAATGCCGGGCGGCAGGCCGGTGAGAATCTCCGGGTATTTCATGACGATGTTGTGATCGCCCCATATCAT
Source organism: Terriglobia bacterium (assembly GCA_963786325.1). Lineage (GTDB taxonomy): Bacteria > Acidobacteriota > Terriglobia > Terriglobales > Acidobacteriaceae > JAIQFF01. Next base: position 926,332 of record CAWAYW010000024.1, on the reverse strand, counting down.
CACGCGCTTGCCGTGCTGCTGGACTAGTGCCGCCACGCTTTTGAGCTGTTCGAGGTACAGTTGGCCGGGGGCCACGTTATGTGCTTGGCCAGCCATCTCCATATCGTAGGTTTCATCAAAGCCGATATGGAAGAAGGGGCTGGGAAACAACTTGCTAAGCTGCTGCACCCATTCTTGGACGACGGCCCTTCCGCCGGGATTGCGAGGATCGAAATCCTGCCCGTGCGGAACCGCCGCTAGGTCCGAGTAACGCTCGATTCGAAAGAGTGCATGCATATGGCCGTAGAGTTCCACGCAAGGGACCACATCGATGTGACGCTCGCGGGCATAAGCAATAATTCGCCGCACCTGGTCCTGGCTGAAACCTGCGTCGCCGGGATTCATCAGCGAGTAGCCTTTGAGTTCGATGTTGCCTTCGGAGTAGAAGAAATATTGGTTGGCCTTCCAGCGGGCCAGGAAGTCGAGCTGCCTCTCGACTTCTTTTTCCGTCGGCAAGCCCCCCTCGCTCATGTCCATCATTACGGCACGGTAAGCGAGCAGGGGCCAATCATGAACCTCCGCTTCCGGAAGCGATGCTTCATTGCCCGCGCCTTCTACCATTTCGCGAAGAGTTTGGGCTCCGTAAAACAAGCCCGCCGATGACCGGGCGCGGATTTCGCCGCCCTGCGCGGTGATGGTTAGAGTGTAGGCCTCGCGCGAATCGGGGCCGGCTTGTTCGTCCGGCTGCGGCAGGGCGGCACCAGACCCGGTGCGGGTCAAGACGATCGCGCGGCCCAGTGTGGACTTTTCCGTGATGGAGATCGAGGTCCCGGAGTGGGATTTGAGGGCGGCCGCCAATTGTTCGGCGGCGAATCGATCTTCGGCGTTGGCCTCAGATGCAACGCGAATGCTCAAGCCCCGGAGGCGGAGCGAACCGTTCCCATAACGGACCTCCTGCGGCCGCGGCAGCAAAGGATTATGATCAGCCGCGCGAGCCGAAGGCGCCGCCAACCAAGCCAGAATGAGAACTGACAGCAGGACACAGGCAGATGTTCCGTTTCGAAACATGGTTTTCATCGAAATTCGCTCTTTGGCGGTGCGGCGGCTAAGGACATACACCCGTTGGCCGAGCCCTTTCGGTGCATTTTCCCTTTCCGAGATGGTCCGAACGACTCTCTTGTGCCTTCCGCGCGTCCTGAACGCCTACAGTCGTCGCCTGTTCTGTCAGTTTTTCAGACATCGCCGCGTCCCAGGAGTGTTTTCGTTACATTGTTCCGCGATGCGAAACATTCGTGTTTGACACACTGGCGCTTTACTAACGGAGCCAGCGCGCATTGTCAAGTGAAAAAATCCTTCTTTCCTTTGCCGTCCTTTTCCTACTACCCGAGCCGGGGTCACCCCGTGGGAACCAGCAGCCGCTCGATCCCGCCCAGCATGGGTCCGAACAGCCGCCGCCCAGGTTCCCCAGGTTATAGGCGATCGCGCTCAGTCACAGCTGCACCTCGTTGGGTCGGAGCCGATGGCAGCTCAGCCGTATCATTTTCACGGCCTGCTTCCCCTCCCTGTTCCACTTTTCGGCCGTACTGCGCTTGTTGTAAAGCCGTACCACCGCCCGGCTCGGCAGGGTCAGGTTGCTCGATGGATCCAACTCGAGGGAATAACTGCCCCGAATGATGCTCCACCTTCGCTACCACGTGCCGTCCCGTCTTCCCATTGGCCGCCTGATAAAGAAAGCTCTTGTACCAGACCACGCGTTTATGACTCGGTCGCCCCACCGGGTGTGTCAGCAACTCCTCAATGTCCCGCTCCAGACTATTGTCGGACGGGACGCAGATCGCATACTTCAATACCGCACTCTTTCCAGCGCCTCGTAAATCTCCGGCTTGGCAAAGGCCGCATCGGCACAAACTTCTACCGCTGCGATGGACTCGCGATGATGCGCAAGGCCGCTTCCTCGCTTGGAGCCCCACCCTTTACACCAATTCGTCGGACTACTTTCACGTGCGGGTGCGTTTCGGCGGATCCGTTTTGAATGATCTGCGCTGAAGAACTGCATTCACACGCCCAACAGCTTCCTTTTGCGCGATTTCAGTTGGCCAGCTTGCAGATGAGGTCGTTACTGGCTCTCAGTCGAGGCAGGTGAGTCCATCTGGACCCGCCGACCCCGATCAAGCTGATGCCAGTCATTTCGCTCGCGTCCCGCTGACGCCCATTCCCGCCAGCGGAGGCGTGCAGATCTTGTGGCGCAGGACCGGATGAGGATTCTTGAAAGGCGAAGGATGTGGCTCCCTTCAGGTGTCGAAGGTTTCGGAAATGGATGGAGCTGCCGACCCCGCATGAAGTGAAACCTGATTGCGTCTTCACGCCGACGGGCATGGATGTGAGTGAGGGGGCCGCCAGTACGCGAGGTAGCTTCGACGACCTGTATCGGAGGCATCGAAATGGCCGAAACCTTCGGCTGACGGGTATACGTCGGGGGTTGCCATCTAGTGGCCTGTCGCAGTGAGTTCGTTACTGCGGACGCGGCGGGTGGGATCGGAGTATTTTCACTGGATAGGACGAGCGTGGGCGGAGTAAGCGTTGATGTAGCGGCGGAGTTTGCGAACTAAGTCGGAAGCCGAGGAGAAGATGCCGCGCGCGATGACCTCGCGTTCGATCTTGGCGAACCAGATCTCGACCTGATTGAGCTAGGAGGAGTGATGGTCGAGGAGCGCTCTCCGGGAGCGATTCAGATCGTGGAGATTGGCCCCAATAAACGCCAGCCCACCTTGAGTAACGACTGCCCCCCATATATGGTGTCCGGTGCAGGTTTGGAAGGCTGGTTCATTTCGTGGAACACGGGGCGGCTTTGTACGCTACGCCTCGCGTATGGTATGGGTGCCCGACCCGACCTGAGATCGTCTTGGTAACTCGGCTAGCGTCAGACCAATCTCACGAAAGTAGTTCATGGGCCTGAACACTTTCCGATAGGCGCCTACCTTCGGCTGCCGTAAATGCCGCGCAAGGTCTGTAAGGCGCGCGACCTTTGCCTTCGGCCATGGCCTCGATGACCCAAAAGTCTTGCTGACCATCTGAGAGATAATTACCGCGCCAGCTTCGGTCATGAGAACGCCCTTCGGCGGTTGGGACAAAAAAGGCCGTGCAGGGCAGGACATTGGCCCGGCTTGGCCAGCCGGGCCTCCGGGGGGGAGTTGGCCTAGTTTTACAATGCGAAACAATTGCTCAGCCATGCCATCCTAGCGCGGCATACACAGCCGGTCAAGGGCCGAGTCAAAGGGCTCCGCTCTTTCGCCTGGTCGCATTCCCCTGACAACGGCGGCAAAGGACCCAAAATTTTACTTGACAGTGCGCGCTGGCCGCACTTATAAACTGCCTGTGGGAAAGGGCGTATGTTTCGCATAGCGAAACAAGGAATAAACTGGGGAACTGTTACAAAGGCGGTTATGCGCGAAACTCTCAGGGCATCCTTCAACAATCCCGTTGGCAACTTCGCGCAGTCAAATTTCGGTGACGTCACTTCGGCGCGGGACCCGCGGATCGGCCAGGTCGCGGCGAAGATTCAGTTTTAGGCGGGTCTCGCGACCTGTTAAATATGGATAGCATATTTAAGAGTTAAGTCGAGCGTGCTAAGGCAACTAATTTCGCTCCAGGATTCGAGCCATAGACTCGGCGCGGGCTTTCGGCTACGGTCTCCAACGTGGAGAAAGGAGTTCCAGTCATGGCAACCGACCTCTCAAGCGCCCTTGTGGAAAAAGAAAGATCGGCAACGATAAGCGAGTTGCCCGGGAAAGCATCTCCGACGCCCTCGCCCGGCGAAGGGCGGCTGGTGTCTCTTGATACCTTCCGCGGGTTCATCATGTTCTGGATTGTCGGTGGCAGGGAAATTATTGCTGCCATGCTGCTGGCTGTCAAGCCGAACGCTCTGTCCAATGCCCTTCTTTATGAGCTCAGCCACAGCGTCTGGGTGGGTTTGCATTTCTGGGACTGCATCTGGCCGTCCTTTATGCTGATGGTGGGGTTTTCGATACCGCTTTCCTTCGCCAAGCGCTCGCGCACCCAGACCTATCCCCAAATGCTTAGACATGCAGTGGCACGCGCTGCCATCCTCTTCCTGCTGGGTTCGCTACAGGAATCGATTGCAAACGGCGCACCCTACTGGCTAGAACTCAGCAGCGTCTTGCAGCCTATCGCTATAGCCTACCTCATGGCTTTCTTATTGGTGCGGAAGTCGCAGTGGATTCAAGCAGCAGTGGGCGGCGCAATTCTTGCTGCCAACGCCCTCGTCCTTGCGTTCGTTCCTGCTCCAGGTGTTGCGGCGGGTAGTTATCTGGAAACGTCGAACATTGTAAGGTATCTTGACCTTCTGGTAATCGGAAGAACCTATAGCCCGGGCAATTTGCATGGAGTGGGGGGAACCGTCTGGACTCTTCTGCCGCTCGCCTCGACTACGATTCTCGGCATGCTCATCGGCGAATGGCTGATGAGCGCTCAGTCGAAAGAGAGCAAGGCGAAGATGATTGCGGGTGCAGGCGTTCTCTGTCTTGCCACCGGCTATGCTTTGAGTTTCGTTGTACCGGTGATCTTTAAGATGACGACGGCTTCCTTCGTTTTGGTGTCGACTGGCTGGGCCTGCCTTATGTTTTTGCTCTTCTATTGGACCATCGACATTCGCGGCCACCGCAAAGGGACTCTGCCCTTTGTCGTGATCGGCGGCAATGCAATTTTCATTTACATGTTCCACGACATGGTGCCTTTGTCTCATTGGGTCAGCATTTTTACGGAGAGCATGACAGGGGCGTCGCCGCATCTGGAGCATCTTCTCCACGCCCTCGGCGTTTTCGCTGTAGAGTGGCTAATGCTTTTCTGGATGTATCGGAATAAGATCTTTGTCAAGGCTTAACCGCAGGTAGCCATGAAACGATCTTAAGGGGTGCCCCCTACTGGATCGAACTCGGTCAAGTATTGCAGCCTATCGCCATCGCCTACCTCGTGGCTTTCTTACTGGTGCGGGCGTCGCAGTGGACTCAGGCGGCAGTGGGCACCTTGATTCTTGCGGGTTACGGCTTGCTCCTAGCGTTCGTGTCTGCTCCGGGTATTCCGGCGGGAAGCTACAACTCCCAAACCAACTTGGTAATGTTCCTCGATTTAAGAATTCTGGGACGAATCTATCCCCAGCCGGGCCCATGGACCCTTTTGTGCATGGGGCCACTCACCTCGACTACGATTCTCGGCATGCTCATCGGCGAATGGCTGATGAGCGCTCGGTCGAAGGAGAGCAAGGCGAAGATGATTGCGGGCGCAGGCGTTCTCTGTCTTGCCACCGGCTATGCTTTGAGTTTCGTTGTACCGGTGACAAGATGACGACGGCTTCCTTCGTTTTGGTGTCGACTGGCTGGGCCTGCCTTATGTTTTTGCTCTTCTATTGGACCATCGACATTCGCGGCCACCCGGAATGGACGCTGCCCTTTGTCGTGATCGACAGAAACTCAATTCTCATCTACATGTTCGCGAGCCGTCTGTCCGTGCGCCACTGGTGAGCATCTTTACGCAGAGCATGGCAGGTACCTCGTAGCGCATGGAGCCTCTTCTCCAGGCCGTCGTGGTTCTAGTGGTCCAATGGTGATGTTATTCTGGATGTATCGTAATAAGATCTTTCTCAAGGCTTAAAGAGCAGCGCCGGCGTACCTATTTTCGGCCTTAGGCGCAGCTCACGGGTTTGTGCTTCTGAACACTTTATCCCGCATCCCATTCGAACCCGAGTGGGCGGGTATTGGTCCGCGTCATGTGCCGAGGAACCCGACCTCCTTTGGCTGTGTTCGAAAGCCGCGGGTTTTGATGGCATCATAAATTATGCCCAGGCCAAACCACGCCCCACCTATCATCTTGGCGGGGGTCGGCAAACTCAGCCACATCCCCAGACAGAACAAGAAGCCGAGCCCCGGCACCAAGAAACCTGTGAATTCTGCAAACTTCGAGCCTCCCTCCCGCTGGACATAGGCGCGGTGGATAGCCGAGACATTGACACCCATGTAGCCGAGGAAGGCACCGAAATTCAACAGTTCTGCCGTGCGCTGGTAGCTAATTAGCAGGGCGCCCACAAAGGTCAGGACAGCAATGATCCCGATGTTAAAGGTTGGATTGCTTCGCTTCGCGTCGAGATGCGCGAACAAGCGGCGCGGCAGAACATTGTCACGACCCATGCTATAAAGCAGCCGGGCGAGGCCGGCCTGACCGGCGAGCCCACTACCGACACAGGCAATAATAAAGACAACACCCATGGCCTCGAGAAGCAGAGGGCCGCCGACGCGCCGCGTGACGTCTAGGAATGCCATTTCGGGATTAGGAAAAGTCAGGTAATTCGGCCAGACCAGCGCCCCCAAGTACACCTCGATGGTGCTGTACACTCCGGTCAGTAAGGGGACAAGCATGATTGCCATCGGTAAGGTACGCTTCGGGTCATGCACTTCTTCAGCAAGCGTCGTAACGGCGTCGAATCCCACGTAAGTGAGGGCTGCCAGAGAAGTTGCACTACTGACCGAGCGAAAGTCGAAGGTCCGAGGATCGTAAAACGGTTTGAAAGAAAATACTCCACCCCAGCCCTGGGTGTGGGCCAAATAATGAATCGCTTCGACGACAAAGATCACGATCACCGCGGTCATGATTCCGAGAAACACGGTGTCGACATGGGCCACCGACTTAATCCCGCGCAGATTCAAATAGGTTATGACGATTACAAACAGTGCCACCCACACCACATAGGGAATTTGTGGGAACAGGCGGTAAAGGGTCAGAGAACCGAAAACGGTGTTAATGAGAGGAAACATCAGATAGTCCATGGACATGGCCCACCCAGTGAGGAAACCCAGATGAGGGTTGAGTTCCCGGCTCACGTAGGTGTAGGCGGATCCTGCCGAGGGGTAGAGCGGTGCCAGGCGTCCGAAGCTGAACCCCGTCAGCATCATAGCTACCATGGCAATCAACACGGTGGTAACGACGTGCCCGTGTGACATCTTTTGCGAGATGCCGAATATCCCGACCGGGGCAATCGGCTGCATCAGTACCAAACCGTAAAATACTACATCGCGTAGCGTGAGCACCCGATGTAAGGTCGGTAAGGAGCTTGGCGCCGCTGAGGCAGATTTTGAAGGCTGATTCATGTGAATTTCGTGGCACACGGGCAGCTCTGTACTCTGCGCCTCAGGTCCGCTATGGGTAGCCAAGCCGAAATCGTCTTGGTTCCTCGGCTGAGCATCAGACCAATCTCACGAACGTGGCTCACAGGAAGGTAGTTCATGGGCCTGAACACTTTCCGATACGCCTACCTTCGGCTCCCGTAAATGCTGCGCAAGGCCTGTCAGGCGCGCATGCGCTTCGCCTTCGGCCATGGCCTCGATGACCCCAAAAGTCTTGCCGACCACCTTGAGATAAACTACCGCGCCCAACTTCGGTCATGAGAACGTTGGCCCTTCGACGGTTGGGGTCAAAAAAGCTCCACTCTTTGTTAGTCACCGCTTTTAGACACCGCCGCGTTCCGGGGTGTTTTCTGTTTTCGTTCTTCGTTCTGCGATGCGAAACAACGCGTTCGATCTACCGGCACTTACTATAGGGAGCTGGCTCGCATTTGGTCAACTAAAAATCACCATAGGATAAAGATTAAGGCTTTAGCGGATTTCTTCGGTTCCATGATCTTCGCGGCTGTCTTTTTCGGAAAAACGCCAAGTTGAGAGTCTTGGGTGAGCCATGCACGGCCTAAGGCCAGCAGAGGGATGCTGGTAACAGTGAATAAATTCATTCGCTATTTCACTTGACAATGTGCGCTGGCCACACTTATAAAGTGCCAGTGTATCCAACAGGAGTGTTTCGTATTGCGAAACAACGAATAAACTGGGTAACTGTTAAAAAAGGGGTTAGGCGCGAAACTCTCAGGACATCGGGCTTGCTGCTAACGCTCTCGCTGGTTCTGTTGTTGTCGGTTGCCCAGCCGTTGCGGGCGGAGGTCGTATTGCGAAATGCCAACACGGGCCTTATGCGACAGACTCAAACAGACACGAGTGGGAACTACGAATTTCCCCAGCTGGGCGACGTGATCGGAGACCTGATGACGACCGGAGCGGGTTCAAAGATACGGCGGCGCCAGTTCCTCCAAACCTAATTGTGTGAACCTGATGGATCAGGTCACGCTTTGGACTTGGAAGCCCGCTGATTTGGCGAATCTCGACGTGAATTTGACTAGGCTGGAAAAACTAGCTCCGAAATCGGGGAAAATATTGGGCTGCTACGTCGTTGACTATGACGAAGGCGCGTCCGTGCCGATCTCGCCATGCAACAACAGGTGCGAGCTGGGGTTTGCGGTGGTTCCGCGACGGTCGGATTGAGGGGATGGTTTTCATTGGCGGCACTGTCATGGATCTAGGTTTTGAGGGTGTGGACTGAACTCGCGAGTTGATTCAAAAAAGTTGGAGGCGGAAAGCTTTGATCGACAACTTATATTGCAGCCCTTGGCGATGACGAAACTCTTCGGGGGCAACAGCGCGCGGGTGGAGGTACCTCATGATAACGACCGGATCGGGTTCAAGGATACAGCGGCGCCGCTTCCTCCAATCCATGGCGGCGATCACCGCTGGGAGTGGGCTTCCTTCCTTCGCCTTTGGCCAACTCTGTCCGGTGAAGGAAGGGACGGTGCGCGACAGGTTATGGGTCTTTTGTAACCCGATCAACGCCGATTATGAAGTAGTCCACAGGCGGACTGTAATGTCGCCGCTCGAGAGCGCAGTATATTTGGGTGTGCCGAACATCATCATGGTTAATTCATATCCCGACCCTCACGCCGGAGCCCTTCCTCAATCCAATGATGAGGGATTTTTTAAGCCCTGGGTGCCACCGTTCGAACTGTATGCCTACCCTCTAAAGATACTGAAGCGCGTCGTATGGTCCATCGTGGACGATAGTGGCGTTACGATGGATTCGGAGAGAGGACAGGTCCTGATCATGGCTCGGAACACCCCTAATTTTGTCGGCGTCTTCATGGATGATTTCTTCTCGTTCCGGAAGGAACCGAATGCCAAGATGGCGAGCTTGACGGTGGACGAACTTCGAGCTGTGCAGCGGAAACTCAAGGGGCCCGGCAAGAAGCTAGACCTTTACGTCACACTCTATAACGAGGGACTAGACCACCCAATCGGTGAATACCTCGAGCTGATTGACGTTATTACGTTTTGGAATCACGGGACCGCCGTGCTGGCAAATCTAGACCAGAATCTAACCCGGCTGGCAAAACTGGCTCCGAAATCCCGAATAATGTTGGGCTGTTATACGGCCGAGGATGTCGGGCATCAGACTCTCGAGTGGCTGCCTATGCCTGTTGAGACCATGAAGCACCAGTGTGAGTTAGGTTTACGGTGGCTTCGCGAAGGCCGAATCGAAGGGATCATCATTTACGGAAACTTCTTAGACTTCGGCTGGGAATCTCAGGAATGGGTTCGGGAGTGGATCCAAAAGATTGGGGATACAAAGCTCTAAGCCGGGACTGACCACAAGGGACGACCCGCGGGGACCGCCTGGTGTGGAAGAACCGTAAGGATCATACGTTCTCGATCAGAGCTTTTCGTCTGCAACCTTTTGAACCCACGGCCGAAAGGACGGAGCTTGGAGCTGGTCGCCACTGAGGGGAGCGTGGTTGGCTTGAATCCTTAGAGTCGGAGGGATCAATGAGCAAACAGGAAGTGAAGATTCCGGAAAAGAAGGCTGCCACAGGATCGTACTCCGCCGGAGTCATCTGTGATGGCTGGCTCTACGTAAGCGGCCACGCCCCGCAGGACCTGCGGACCGGCCAGGTGATCCACGGTACTATCGAAGAGGAAACTCGGATCGTGCTTTCGCACATCGGAAAGGTGCTGGCGGAGGCGGGCTGCCGATTCGAAGATGTCGTCAAATCCACCTGCCACCTGGCCAACATTAACGACTTTAATCGATTCGACAGTGCCTATCGCGAATTTTTCACGGGCGTGATGCCGGCCCGCACCACCGTCCAGTCGGTCCTTTGGGGCGGGATCAAAGTGGAAATCGATGTTATCGCTCGCATTCCCTCACAAGGTTAAGCTCATGACAACCAAACGTTCCGCCGGTTCCAAAAAAACTGCAAATTCCAAATCTGCGATGGCCCGTCCCCAGTCCGTGCCCGCCGGCGTGGTGGGTCTCGGTCTGATGGGCCGAAGCATTGTTGCGTGTCTCCTGGCGGCTGAACACCCCGTGGTGGGCGTGACCGAGAAGCTGGCGGACCCGAGTGATGCACGCCGCCACATACGTGCCCTGCTCCGCGAAATGAAACACGAGCGCCTTTTCTCCGGAGACCCCCGAGCGGTGGTGGAGAATCTCCAACTGTCGGAAGATTTCTCCGCCCTTGGCAACTGTGGGATCGTAATAGAGTCGGTGCCCGAGGACCTGGAGGTAAAGCGTGCCGTGATCCGAAAGGTCGAAGCAGCAGTGTCACCGGAAGCTTTGATCGGAAGCAATACTTCGGCGCTCCCCATCAGCCATTTGCAGCGCGGGGCCGAGCACCCCGAACGGATCCTGGGTGTTCATTTGGCAGAACCCGCTCACGTCAGCCGCTTTATGGAAGTCATTTGCGGAGATCAAACCAACCCCGAGTGCGCGGAGCGCGTCATCAGGTTGGCGAGGCGATGGAAGAAAGAGCCCACCCTCGTGCGGCGCGATTTGCCGGGCTTCATTACCAACCGGATCATGTACTCCATGTTGCGGGAAGCCTTCCACCTGGTCGAAGCCGGATACGCCACCCCGGCCGACGTGGATCGCTCGATCCGCAATGACTTTGGGTATTGGACCACCTTCGCTGGGCTGTTCCGGTACATGGACCTGACGGGTATACCAGGATACATGGCGGTGATGCGCGACCTGCTCCCTGACCTCAACTGCGATAAGGAAGTTCCCAAGCTGATGCGCAAGGTGGTCGAATCCGGCGCTCTGGGCGTGGCGAATGCGAAGGGCTTCTATAAGTACACACCAGCGGAAGCCAAGCGCTGGGAAAAGAAATTCCTGAAATTCAGCTACGAAATTCGCGCCTTGGCGCAAAAGTATACTGTCGACGAGAAATTTACGACCGCAGGGGAGAGTGATGCAAGAAAAGACTAACCCATCGAGTGTTCGGAAGACTTTGCGACGCTTCACAAAATGCGGCGTCAATCTGCTGACACTGCTGCTTGTCACCGCTACATCCGTCTTCGCACCCGCCCAGGATATGACTGCCGAAGAAAGGCGGGCTCTGATCGCCAGGCGGGAGGCGATGGAGAAGGAGTTGGAGAGCATTGCCATTATCGATCACAAGGTCATGGTGCCCATGCGCGATGGCAAGCGAATGGCCGCTGACATTTACCGCCCCAAGGAAGTTTCTAAGAGATACCCGATCATTTTCTTCCGCACTCCCTACAACACCAACTACTGGGATGTAAAGCAAGGCACCTACGCCGATATGTCACGGGAACTCGATTTTGTGAAGCACGGCTATGTCGCGTTCGACATGGTTGAGCGAGGCCACTTCTTTTCCGAAGGCAACTGGGACATTCTTGGCCCCCCCCTCAGCGATGCGGACGACGAATTCAATTGGATGTCCTCCCAGCCCTGGTCCAACGGGAAGGTCGGGTTGATCGGTTGTTCGTCGAGCGCGGAATGGCAGCTTGGCGCCGCTTCGTTAGGCAATAAGGCGCTTACCGCGATTATCCCGAAAGGCTTCGGCGCGGGCGTAGGCAAAGTAGGGCCCTTCAACGAGCAGGGCACGTGGTATCGGGGTGGCGCTATGCAGTTGTGGTGGCTCAGATGGATGTATGCAGATCAAAACCAAGTCCGTCCTCAGTTTCCTGCGGACACCAGCCAGGCCGATCTCACGGCCGCCGCGAGGCTCTTTGACCTTGCACCACAAATGCCGCCGGTCGATTGGGCCAAAGCCCTCGAACATCTTCCGGAGGTAGATATCATGGCTGCTGTGGGCGGTCCTCGCGGAATCTATGCCGACCAGATGCCCAACACCACTGGGGGAGCCATGATTCAGCGCACGCCTAACGATCCCGCGTGGCGCAAGGGCGGCCTGTGGCAATCGGACACCATGTCCATCAATGTACCCGGCCTGTGGATGATGAGTTGGTACGACCTTTCCATCGGACCGAATCTCGCGGCTTACAACTTCGTCCGCGAGCACGCCAAAGGCGAAGTTGCGAACCAGCAGTACGCTGTCATCGCGCCCACTGGCCACTGCGGCTTCGGCGGAAGCGAACATACCATCGTCGGTGAGCGTGACATGGGAGATGCCCGCCTCGACTACGATGCGGTTACCTATGGTTGGTTCGATCACTTTCTAAAAGGTGAAGACAACCACATCCTCGAGAGCACTCCCAAAGTGCAGTACTACACCATGGGCCTGAACAAATGGCAGCATTCCAATACCTGGCCGCCCGAAGGCGCAAAACCCGCCGCGCTTGTTCTTACCAGCCAAGGCCACGCCAACACGCTCCACGGAGATGGCGTCCTCGTCGCTCCTTCACTCAAAGGTCAGCTCTCGCCGTTCTCCTTCACACCATCAAACGCCACTGCTCCAGCGCCCAAGAAGCCAAAGAAGAACGCTCCGGAACTCGATCTCGCCGACACCTTTGCCTACGATCCCATGCACCCCACGCCCAGCTATGGCGGCAACATATGTTGCGACGGCAACAGCATCCCGGGTGGACCGGGCGCGCTAGACCAGCGCAAGATGGAAGAGCGTCCTGAGATTCTTGTGTATACTTCGGCGCCGCTCACCAAAGACGTCGAGATCTCAGGCCCTGTAACCGTCACCCTCTACGTCTCCTCCGACGTAAAAGACACCGACGTCACCGCCAAACTTATCGACGTTCTCCCGGACGGCACGGCTTACAATCTTGACGAGACCATCCAGCGTCTCCGCTACCGCGACGGCGACGATCACAATGTCTGGCTTGAGAAGGACAAGGTCTACAAAGTTACTCTCACGCCGCTGAACACCTCGAACCTCTTCGCCGTCGGCCATCGTCTCCGGCTTGAAGTGGCCGGGTCCAACTTCCCGCGCTTTGATCGCAATCTCAATACGGGCGGCAACAACTACGACGAAACTAACTCCGTCGTTGCTCACACTTCCATTCATCACTCTGCGCAATATCCCAGCTCGGTGACGCTGACTGTCGTCCATGCCGAAGGAAAACAAATCTCTAACTTGAGAGTCCGTAAGCCTTGACGCGATCAGGCTTTTTTTGTGGTGAAATGAGAAAGAATTCACCTGAGAAGGAGGCCCGAACATGTCCACGAGGAGTCTCGGGCAGATCAACAACGCGCAACCGGCGGGCCGTTCAATCGAGGTGCTTATGCGATACCGTGATCTTTCGACTCCCATTCTAACCGTGGATTTGGATGTTGTGGAATGGAATCTGGACCGCATGGCCCAGACTTGTCGGCAGCAGAGTGTGGGCTTGCGACCGCACATCAAGACGCACAAGACCCCGGAAGTCTCGCGGATGCAGGTCGAGCGCGGTGCCGTGGGCCTGACGGTTGCCAAGGTGGGCGAGGCGGAAGTGATGGCCAGCGCGGGGTTCGACAACATCCTTGTGGCGTTTCCCATCTTCGGCGGCGAAAAGCTGCGTCGCCTGGCGGAGATCGCTCGCTCCCGGCGCGTGCTGGTTTCACTTGATGCCGAAGCGACCGCACAGGAACTTTCTCGGGCGGCTGCCGCTCAAGGCGCCTCCGTGGGAGTGCTTGTAGAGTTCGATGCGGGATTCCACCGTTGCGGTCTGGAACCAGGTCCAGCATGCGTCGAGCTAGCAAAAGTAATTGAGACGCTGCCGGGACTTAAGCTCCGCGGCCTGATGACCTATTTTGGCAACGTGTGGGGAAGCCATGAAGAGCGCCGGGCGGAAGTTGAGCAAGTCGCAGGCCGTGTCGGAAAAGCCTTGGCGGCCTTTCGCGATGAGCGCCTGCCGTTGGAAATCGTTTCGGGGGGCTCTACACCCTCCGCAGAATTTGCGCACCTGGTTCCCGGCCTCACGGAAATTCGCCCCGGAACTTATGTTTACAACGATATGAATACCTACTACCAAGGCGTTTGCAGTCTGGACGACTGCGCGGTACGCATTGTCGTGACCGTCGTTTCCACCGCCGTCCCGGGTCGCGCTATTATCGACGCCGGTTCCAAGACGCTTTCCTCAGACCTGCTGGGCTCCGGCCCCAAGTCCGGTCACGGCTATATTGTTGAAGCCCCGGATGCGTGTATCATCCAGCTGAACGAGGAGCACGGCTACGTGGATATCACGCGTTCCCAGCACAAGTTCTTCGTCGGTGAAGTCCTGACGGTGATTCCAAATCACGTCTGTGCCGCCATCAACATGCACGATGAAATCTGCACGCTGCGAAAAGACGAGGCGATCGGCAGTTGGAAGATCGCCGCACGAGGCAAGATCCGCTAGTGCGATGTGCAGACACTCCGCTTCGGAGGCTTGGTGGCTCTTCGGAAACCCGCGCTCGAACCACAGGCTTGTTGCACGCCCAATTTTCCCTGCCATTCGCGAGGGCTAGACATGTTGCTTTCTCCTACCTCCGAAAATTTGCCAGTCCTGCATCTTCGTCGCGTCGCACCACCATTCGAAAAGCCCCCGTACGCTTATCGTAAAGAGGTCTCCTCAAAGCGCTTGCGGTTTCATTCTTAAGGAGAGAGAAATTCACCGCCCTTATTCATTAGTTTGAGAGTTCACGGAGCGATTCTCTCCCACGTCCAAGGCCCCCCGCGAATTCAGACTGACTCATCGGGAAGTGCTATGAGCCGTCCCCAAGGGCCCGAATCCATCGAGAATGCTGATCAGTTCCTTTCGGTCCGCTTCAGGGAGTGCAGCCAAGGGTGCCCGGACTGGCCAACGTCGTGGCCGCACACATGCCCAATACAAACGAAACCCAGCCCGATGCCAACTCGCCACGGTTCTCGGAGTGACCAGGACGAGAGGCTGCGTCCAGCCGGACCAGAACGTTCTCAATGCGACCCAAAACAGCTTGTGCAGGGCAGTCAATCGACGGCGAGGTCGTTTGGCGTGCAGGGCTAGCAGTTGCTGACGGAGAGCCAAGTTTTCGAGGACGAGACCCTTCCGGGAACGGAAAGCGCTGACCACCCACCCCACGAGATATCGGAGCAACACGATCATGGCAAGAATCTTATCGGAACAAATCCGAATTCAGTTTTGGCCAAGTCACTCATTTTGCGGTGTACGATATTTTGGCGAGACACAGGTCTGTTGCAGGGTTCAGCGGACCCTCGGGCGGAGTTTCTCTGCAAGTTCGTTAATAATATTTTCGACTGCGTCCACCTGTGTCGGACCTCCCTGAGCCATATCCCTACTTCCACCTCCGCGCCCACCCAGTCTAGTTAGAGCCTCTTTCATCAGCTCTGCCATATCGAAGGGCTGACCGGATGATTGAGCGAATACCAGCACAGCCTGACCCGAAGTCGTGGCCAAGAGCGCAACCGTGGCCGGATTTCGGCTGGTAAGCCTTTGGGCAAGCAGTTTGATGAAATTGAGGTCGCGATCAGGAAATGTTCGAGCGACGACCTTCCGGCCGTCGCTCTCTTTAGTTTCGGATAACAAACGTTCAGCGTGCACGCTAGCCAGCTCCTCTAGGAGCTGTGCGCGCGATTTACTCAAGGCCCGAGATTCCTCCCGCAATTTCCGTACCTGCTGGGGAACATCCCAGAGGTGGGTGGAGAGCATACCTGCCGCGTCAGCCAGCATAGCGTAGTCACGGCGGGCAGCTTCCAATGCGCGCTTGCCACAGGCGAACTCGATGCGCCATCCCTGGTGCACCTTTACGACTTTCCGTAGTAAGATGCAACCAATTTGCGCCGTGCTGCGAACATGTGTCCCGCCACAGGGTGTGAGGTCAAACTCACGAATGTCGATGAGCCGCACATGGTCTTTTTCCACCGGAGGCTGTTTGCGCAATCCCAAGGCTCGCGCAGCTTCCTGTGTGACGAAATGAATTTCCACGGGACGATTCTCCGTTACGATGTCGTTCGCCAGTGCTTCAGTACTTTCTGCTTCCGGAGTGCTCAGGCTCTTTGTGTCGAGGTCAATCGAGCAATAGTCGTCTCCCATGTGAAAAGAAACTGTGCGCATATTGAAAAGTCCTAAAAATGCAGCGGAGAGAACATGCTGACCCGAATGCTGTTGCATGTGGTCACGGCGGCGATCACGGTCAATCAGTCCGCGGAGCCGAATTCCTCTTACTGGTTGTGCGGTGCTTTCGAGAATATGGAGGATAGTCCCGTCGTCCAGCTCCGCTACCTCAGCGATGCGCAGTTTGTGGCTTTCTTCGTGTGCCTGATCGGGCCAAACCCACCCGGTGTCACAAATCTGACCGCCGCTGGCGGGATAGAAAGCTGTGCGGTCGAGAATGATTGCGGTTCGCGAATCTGTCCTTGAAACCGCAACTGCATCCAAAACCGTTGCGTCGAACTCATACAGAAAAGAATCCTGATAGTATAAGCGTTCAGTCATGTCTAAATTTAAGCATGCCCAAGTATTGGGTGAGTGGCGCGGCGGAGTTTTACCACCGCGCTCTCTCAGAACCGGACGTGAACCTCTCGGCTCATCCGGCTCCCAGTATCCGGCTGTTGGCATGTAGAAGCGGCCAGTGCGCGAAGAGCTCTGGGCTAGTCGTGATGATACGGGCGAGCCTTCCTCTGACGCTTACGGTACACTCACTCTTCAGCGCAGCGTACCAAATTCGTATCGCTACGTCGCCGCTCGATCGTTCCATCTCCTGCAGGATTGTTTCTGCTCCTGCTCCCTTATCCCGGTTGGGTATCCGCGATCAGTCTGGCTAATGCCTCCTTGAGAAGCTGCTCGCTCGGGCCGACAAACGACTCCGTCTGTTCATAGCCGCCCTTGTCGGAATAAGCTCTGTCTGTGCAGATATACCCCGTAGCGCAGTCGCCATAGCCAGCCACCGCTACGAAAAGTTCCGATTGCAGGCGCTGGGCGTAAAGCTGGTATTCTACGAAAGGTTCTCCGGGAAGGTGCAAGATTCGGCTCGAGCCGATCGCAAGGCAGCTCAGTTGGAACGGTTGGTCAGCTTTCGCCCGCGACGCTCGAGCCAGCGCCCAGGCCGCATTGAAAGCCGCTTCGACCGGAGCCTTGCCATCGGCGAGGATCTTACGGCTGGCTTCTTCGGAGAAGGCCCCGTCACTCCGCAAGGGAAACTGGACGTCGGCCGTCTTCCATTGCATCCCGGAGACTGGCTCCACATGGACGTTCTTGATCGACCTAACCATCGCGTCATAAAGACGGTTGACGAGCGCTGGTCGGCGCTCAAGGGTTCCATCGTTGTATTTTCCCATTCCGATGTCTCCCCCGCAGCCCGTGAAGTACACCTGAAACACGCCCGATTCCTTCTCCAGCCGCTCTCGAGCAATTCCGGGGACATCGTAAGTGACGCGGCCGTCCCGATAATAAGTCTGTGGATGAGTGGCGTAATAGTGCGCGCGTGCGACCGGCGTTTCTCCGTCTAAGAGCGTAATCGTTCTGAGATACGCGTCGATGATGCCCTCCGGCGCCTTTTGCTCCTCCGGATCCTTGGTGCTGCTCAAACGCGTCAAGATGGTTCCGTCGGGTTGCAGGATACGCCGCGAGGAAGCCACCTGGTCGACGGACGCCCAGCTTGTGCCTATGTGGGTCAGGCTCTTCCATTGAGTCGCGGCTTTCTGCACTGCGGCCGCAGTTTGGGTGGCGGCTTCCTCGAGAAACTCCAGTCCTTTCTGGGGCGAAGCAGCTTGGATCTTATTCAGAATCCGCTGCGTGTTCGTATCGTAAGCGGGCGCCGTATGTTGGTGCAGCGTCTGGACAGCTACGCGGGAAGGAGAAGTGCCAGCGGCCTTGGCGATCTTCTGCCGGAACAATTGATAGGAGTCATTATGAATCTCGCACCAATCCAGTGCGCAGAGCACGTAGGTCCCTCCCGCGTCGCGCAGAACAATGCCTTTGGCCAGCAACGGATGTTCGACAACCCGCGTTGGCGGGTATGTGAAACCGAGAGGTTCACCGAAAGGAGGGGTAACGTCCGCTGCAAACGTCGTGACCTCCGCCCCTGCCTTTGCCGCTTCCTTCGCTTGGCCATGGGCGTTAAACCTCGCAGCTAAACTTCCCACGGTTATCAGCGAACCTTTCAAGAACCCTCGGCGGTCAGTCTTCATGTTGAACTCCTTTCTCCTGCCCGGCGCACATTAAGATGGTGGGCACTATCACCGTCGATGGCCCCGGGATCAATTCGGCGCGGACAATATCGATCCGAGTGAGACCGTGACCTTCAGCGCGACCGGGACCAAAACCGTTACCCACGTGATGACTTTCCAGCCTCAATACGGCAATCGGACGGGCGGCTCAGCCGTCCTGCGAGCCATTGGGGCAACGGCCTCAGGGAATCACGCATTCCCATGCGGGTTCCAACAACGCCGATTTCAATATCACCTGCACCAGCGGAGGCGGAAAATAGCGCAGAATCGTCCCCGCATTTTGGGATTACCCTGCGGCTTTTCTTAGGCACGGCCGGCCCAAGCTCTTTGGAAAAAGGAGAACCAGTTGCGCCACATGATGCCTTCGATGTCGTCGGGTTGATAGCCCCTTTGGCGCAAGAAAGAGGCGATCTTTTGCAAGTCGGCGATCGTGTCGAGATCACTGGGGCACTGTTCAGTTCCAAAGCCGCTTCGGCGGGCGAATCGCCGACGCCCTCGGGATACTTCATTGCCAGACTTCGAATGTCGTAGTTGAACTCGACGAAAAGCCTTTCCCGGCCCTCGGTAAATACTCCAACGGGAGGGGTCCAACCACGGCCCTCTCAACGAATTGCTCACACCTCAACAACGACCAAGCGGAGAATTGGTCAGCTCAACTCGGGGGGCACGTTGCCCTTGGGCCACGGATGAGATCCGCTGCTGTCTTCACGCGGGTCAAACGGAGCCGCCTTGGGGGGCTCTGGCACGGCGCCGGGCTTTAACTTGCCCGTAAGCTCCAATGCCGTTTCAACCATCTGCCGGCCAGCGGTGGGCTCTAAGTTACTGTAGCTTGTTAGACGGGTCTCGTAACCACCGCCGTGTGGCCCGAATGCTTCTTCGGTGGGAACATAGCCCACGCAGCCGTTGGCGAGTTCCACGGGGTAGGTAAACTTGAACTGACTTTTAGATTTGATATCGAGCCCAAACTGGCAAAAAAGCTCTGCCGGATTGCTCAGAAACACGGCGGGGCCGACCTGAACGGCCTGCACCTCTACCTCTGCCACGGGATGCTGAGTCAGCAGCGCATCCAGCAGCACGATCTCTTTCGCAAAGATCCATCTTGTGTCCCTTTTCTCCCCCTGTGCTACTTCGATGCACTTTCTAACCCTCTCTGGGTCGGGTACTCGGCGCTTGATCTGCAGAACCCTTGAAGCGGCATCGAGAGGCGAGAAGTCACCAGGGTACGCCGTTACCAGCACTTTGACCGCTTCTGCACCCACCCGCTCGCCTACCAGACGGGGCGCGTCCTCACCCTCCCGTGGCTTATCCGAGGTGAGCTGATCCTCGTTTTCCACGTCGCCGCTTGCCCCTTGCAGAAACACCACGATGACATCCTCACCCATAGCTCCACGGATTGTCTTCTCGAGATAATAGATCCAGTTGGCCGAGATTTCGTCGGGACTGGCATCAGCATGACAGGCGTAGTTGACCACGCACCCCAGCAACTGGCCGGACTTGTTCCACGTTCCAATCACCCCAACCTCTGGGTCGATGGGTCCCGCATATCCAAGAACATCGGGATTGCCCTGCCCAGGATAAGTGTAAGTGAGTCCGTTCTTCATTCGATAACGGCGGTTGAAGGCTGCCTTGTCTTCCCTACCGGAACCAAATCCGCAGCGTGCTTCTTCCCGAAGGCTATCAGCGTGGCAAACCGCGGCGACGATTTCGGTCTGCACACGCTCTAGATACCCCGCGTCGGCACATTGCGATATTTGGTACGCAAGCTTTTTCACGAGCGGGGAGGCGAAGTCATATTCACCCGGCTGAATCGCCCCTACTGGACCAGAGCTATGGGAGTGGGAGGCGCCGACCAGCACAGCATCTGGCGGGATCCCGCACTGCTGCTGAATCTGTTTGCGGGCTGCCAGCACGAGGTGCCGAGGAATCATTACAGCATCCACGCCTACCAGCGCCACGCGTTTGCGTCCGTCGTCAAACACCGCCGCGCGTATCTTGCAAGCGTCATGGAATCTGCTGTGAAAAGACTTTATATAATTGCCAGGTTTTTCCATGCCGATATCCGGAGTGATATCACGCTCAGCGAAGCCGGCTTTCAATTGAGCCCCGGGCAGTTGAGCCCCGGGCAGTTGAGCCCCGGGCAGTTGAGCCCCGGGCGTGGCTGCCGGAAATGAGAAACCCGCAGTCACCCAAGCAGACGCCGGAGCCGCCACCGCCGTAAGCTTTAGAAACTCTCGCCGGTTGATATCAGTAAAGTGTTGAGCCATTCGGAATGTCCTTATGATTTAGTGGAATACGTCACAAGCGTCGCCAAGATACCGTCCTCTGTTCGCCATTCAAAATATCAGCTTTAACCCAAGCCGCAGGATTCGCGGCCCCCAATCGCTCGCTACGGTGCCGTCGCCGCGATTATTGGCAGGTCCTTGCACGGTTGACCGAAGAGTGTTTCTCCGGCCACAAGGCGCGTTAATCATCCTTCGCCAGAGTGAAACACCTCCATTTTCGCAGGGCGAATTCCGTTTGCTGTTTCGCGCGTCTTCTGCAGAAGCGGTCGCGACCTCATTCACCATCTTGACCGGAATTTCCGTTTTATCTTTCCAGTCGACCCGCAACATACGGCTGAACCACGTCTCCCGGCCACCGCCGGACGAGCCTTCGGCGTTCGGTGCCTCTATCACTCAGCGAAGAGACCGGCTTTGCCACGTTCTGAGCAAACAATTTTGCACATCAGATCACGCCCAATGCACGGTGGCTCTCGTTGGAACCTCCGATCACACCTCAACTCGTATTACTGAGCGCGCGATGTAATGCATCGCAGGACCTGCCTTAAAAGTGAATCTTCGCAGCCACCTGGCCGATGCGCGGGTCGCGGGCCGAAGTGACGTCACCGAAGCTGCTCGACGAGAAATCACCCGAGGGATTGATGAACTGCGCATGGTTGAAGACATTGAAAAACTCACCCCGGATGTCCATCGAGACGCGTTCGGTAAAACGAAAGTTCTTAAACAGCGAGATATCCCAGCTGTTAAGACCGGGGCCATGAAAGAACCGGCGGTTGGCGTTACCGGGCACACCCAACAGCTCGCTACTAAAGGGGGCCGTCGAGAAATATTGAAATTGGGGGGAGGTCCGTGGGTTGGTGAACTGGATCGGTCCGCCGTTATAATTCGGGAAATCCACAGAAAGTCCGCCAGTACCCTCGTCGCAGCCGCACAATGACAGGTCGCCGCTCTGCTTCATCTGAACTGGGACACCCGTGGCGAACCGCGCAACACCGGCTAACGTCCATCCGGCCAAGATTACGTGCGAGACTCCTCCTTGCGAGCGCGTCAGGCGTTGCAAAGGCAAGTCATAGGAGTAGCTAATCACAAGGTTGTGCGTCACGTCAAAACCAGATAATGATTTACTCAATTTGGGGTTATAGGGATTTACATAGTCTTTCAGGTCCGACGCGTCGTCCATACTCTTGGAGTACGTATAAGCCGCCAGGAAACTTAGCGGCCCTCTCGTCTTATTGAGCGTAACTTGTAGAGCGTTGTAGTTGGAGTTCCCTATCGTCGACTCGTAATTGCCATCCGTGAAATCCAGCAAACCCTGGCTGAGATAACGTCCCGAAGTGACCGAATAGGGCCGTGTCCCGTTAAATGTCTTGCCATTGATCGAGTAAATGCTGTCTTCGCCGAACGGGCCACACCCGTTGCCCGGCTGCCCCGCTGCGTTAAACAAGTTCCTAATCTCCAGGCACTTACCGATGTTCCCGGGATTGAGGTCAATGAAGGAGAAAAGATGATGCCCGCGCGAGCCCACATAGCCTATCGAGAGGATGGTTGATGCCGGAAGTTCGCGTTGAATCGTAAAATTAAAGTTCTCGGAATACGGTGTGGTATTCGTGCTCTTATATGCCGCCATGAAGATAGGCTGGAACGGAGCCCAGCTCACGTTAGTCGTTGGGGGAGGACTGGGGAAGCGCTGCCCCGGATCGTTGCCGTTGATGCGACTCTTATATGGCTCATCTAAGTAGATGGGCACCGAGCTTATCTCAAATTGTGTATATGGGGGAGCTGCCTCTTGCCAAGATTGCCATCTGGTATTAAACGACGTGTAAAACATGCCCGCCCCGGCGCGTATACTGGTCTTGCCTGGCCCTCCAAAGATCCTTCCCAACAGGCCTTCGCTGGCAGCCGGAGAATAGGCAATCCCAAGTCGGGGGGTGAAATTAGTATAGCGGGTTGGCGCCAAGGTCCTGGGAATTCCGGGGTCGTTGGGGAAAAGGTAGCCCGTTGGGGCATTGGTAAAGACCTGGGACTGCTTTCCGGGAACAAAAGTCGGGAGCCTGTTCTTGGTGTCGTACCAAGGCTCGCCGAGCTCCCAACGGAGCCCATAGTTCAGCGTTAGGTTGGTCCGGACCCTGTAACTATCCTGGCCATAAAATCCAAGGGCATGCACCCTAGAATCTTGCGCAGTTGGCCCACTCTGATTAAAACTGTCTGGCGCATTAATCAGAAAATCAGCGAAATCATTCCCGGTTTCGCCGCCGAAGAAAAAGAAATCCCCGCTGTCGCAGCAGTTCCCGCGAACGTTCCATTGCGTGTACCCCGCTCGGCCGCCGAACTTCAGCGTGTGCTTCCCTGTGATCTTCGAGAAGCCGTCCGTGATGTTGAAGCTATTTTCAGCGTATCTCTGAGGGACACCTGCTCCATAAGTTAGACCCAACTGGCTGAATTGCATAAATGGAACTCCCATCAAACTCGGAGCCTCCTGGAGATTTAAGCCCAGACCACCTTCTTTAAAGCCGAACGTGCTGGGACTGCCTAGCCCCTGGACGGGCTGGCCACTCAGGTAAGCAACACGCGTAAAGGTGAAGCGCGCCTCATTGACGGCCGAAGGACTGAAACTATAGGTGTTGCTCACGTTAACATTCTGAGCTTTGGATGGGTTGTCGGCCGCAAACCCTGGAATATTGCTTTGGAAATAGGGGTTCTCAAGGGTGGCTTTATCGTAGTGGTAATAGAAACTCCAATTTCCCGTCCGCTTGTTGACGAAGTCGATTCGTGGAGCAAATTTGTCGTCGTTCGTTGTGTTTTTGAAGGCATTCGTGGAGAAAAAGGGTAGGCCGCTCGATAAGGTACCCGTGGGTTTCGGGATGAAGCCTAGTTCTGCCTTAGCCACTGGGGACCAAGCCGCTTGGGGAATGGTCTGGTTCGGGAATACGCACCTTCCTGCCTGCGCATCCGATAGGGTGTTGCAGCCGGCTACCCAATAGGGTTCACCGCCGGTGACCGTATAGCCGAGCGCCTGGCTCAGGACCGTAGGCATCGCCCCGTCACTGGGATTGTTAGATCCGCGCACGAACCCACTAAGGCTTGCATAGCCGGTGGTGCCCACATCCGAGAAATTACCTTGTCGCTCCAGCAGCGAGGGCACGGGGACAACGCCCGTAGCGACCCCACGCAATTCACGGCTTCCTTGGTAATCGACAAAGAAGAAGAGACCGTTCTTCAAGATCGGGCCCCCAATAACGCCGCCAAACTGGTTGCGGCGGAATTCACCGACCGGGCCCAGGGGGTCGAAATAGTTGCGAGCATCCAGCTTCTCGTTGCGTAAGAACTCAAAGGCTGTTCCGTGAAACACGTTGGTCCCCGACTTCGTCACCACATTAACAATGCCTCCCGAGAAGTCGCCGTATTCTGCATCGAAGGAGCTGGTCAAAATCCTGAACTCCTGGATGGAGTCCAGCGTGGGCACAACGCCCGCACCGTTAAAGAATACTTCTTGGACGTACCCGCCGTTCACCATAAACGCGTTGGCATCCTCCCTCTGCCCGTTCACTGACAATAGGCCGGCCGATAGGTTGCCCGAGACCGCTTGTCCTTGGCCGGTCGTATTGATGGGTACTACCCCGGTCTGCAAACCCATCAGGTCAAGGTAACTACGTCCGTTCAACGGAAGATCTTGCATTTTCCTGTCTTCAATCACGTCGCCGAGCTGCGTGCTGACGGTTTCCACCTGCGCGGCGCCTGCACCGACATTTACTTCTTGCGTTACCGTGCCCACTTCCAGCGTAAAGTTTGCTCGGAACCGTTGATTGACCAACAGCTTTACGCCCGTTTGTCTGGATTTCGTGAAACCTTGGGCCTCCACTTCAACCGAGTAGTTCTCGCCCACCGGAAGGGCGAGGAATTCATAATTTCCACTCGCATCCGTTACCACCGCGCGCGTCAGCCCCGTGTCCGCCTTCCGCAAGACCACCTTCGCGTCCGGTACCACGGCTCCGCTGGGATCTGTTACGGTTCCAAGAATCACCCCGGTCACGTCAGCCTGCAACGGCTGGGCAACTGATAATAAGAGAACCAGGGAGAAGGGTAGCAGCAAGCCCGGTACCCTGAGAGTTCCGCGCATATGGCCTCCTTGTACAGTTAGTGTCTCGTTCATCGTTCCGCAATGCGAAACACGACTGTTTTACACAGGCACTTTATAAGTGCGGCCAGCGTGCACTGTCAAGTAAAATCTTTGTCCTTTGCCGCCATTGTCAGGGGCATGCGACCAGGCGAGGGAGCGGGCCCTTTGGCTTGGCCCTTGACTGGCTGTGTATGCCGCGCTAGGATGGCGGGTGTGCAATTGTTTCGCAATGTAAAACGACGCAAACTTCCGCGGGACCCGCTTGGCCAGCGAAGGGCCATCTCCTGCACGGATGCGAGTGGAAATCCCCTTCTAACGGGGGTTCCCACATTTCCACCGCGGCGACCGCGGCTGGCTCCCTGGCAGCGACAAGGACCAACCCCGCTAAAATCGGGGCGTCTTACAGATTCCTGCACAGAACCAACTTTTCTTAGTTAAGTACGGACTTAGGGTGTGATGCTCAATTATAAAAACCAACTGATTGACTATCCCTGTCAATTCGTCCGCTGGTTTCGGATCCTCGGATGATAAGTGGGGTTTGGCAACGATGCTGGTACTCATGCAAGCAATTCAGCAGTTGACGCAACCTCTGAGGAAGAAGTTGATCTTTGCATCCACGATCGACGAGGAGAATGGTGTCGGGAATGGGACGCTTCTCTTGCTTCTGGCTGGTGTTAATGCAGAAGCCGCACTTTACCTTGACGGATGCGGGGTGGAAATCGACGTTGGTTGTCTTGGAGGGTCCAACCTCTATTTGCGACCCAAGGATTCGATATCCCAAGTCGGTATTGCAAGTGACGTCGCCCTTCTGACAGAAGCCTGCAAGGCTTTTAGCGGACGACGAGCTCCACTCTTTGAAAAGAAATACTTCAACCATAATCTTATGAAAGAGTGCTCAGTTCAGACAGTTCAGAGGACGGATGAGAGGGGAACTTTTATCTTGATCCCTTTCTATACGTTACCCGGTGAGGACGACAAAGCGTTTTGTAGTGGCCTGGAGGATGCTATCAGCACTGCATTGGGTAGAAGGATTAGCGTTCTACAAGCGTTACCACGAGCCGTGGTTCGAGCCTGCCCTTGTTCCCATAAAAACGCCTCTCGTAAAACCCTCGCCTCCAGTGTCTTTGATGTGCTTCGAGAGGAACCGAGTATCACAACTAGAAGTAAACAGGACAGTTTTATCTTGACAAATTATGCCGCAATTCCCACGGTCGCATTTGGTTGTACACGCCGATCCCAGCGGACGCGGAAGCTTCCACAATCCGGACGAGCGCTTAGGGGTAAGCGAGTTCTGGGACGGGTTTTGTGTAGCGTATTTCACGATTTGTAATTGGCTGAAGTCCGGTTAGTGTTGGGAATCCTGCTAGAACAATACTAGAAAAATGAAGGAGGAAAGTTATGGATGGAAGATACGGCCGTGTACTCTACATTTCCAGGGCTGATGTAGAAAAGACTGGCGTCTCGATGCCTGAGATCATAACCGCAGTTGAAAGAGTGTTTAAAGAGAAAGGCGAAGGAAAGACTGAGATGCCTCCCAAGCCAGGCATTCATACTCGTCCCGATGCCTTTATTCATGCTATGCCCGCATATATCCCGTCCATGAAAGCAGCGGGCATGAAGTGGGTTTCAGGCTATCCGCAAAACCAGATCAAAGGACTTCCTTATATCAGTGGGCTGCTTGTCCTTAATGATCCCGACACAGGCTTTCCGAAAGCTGTTATGGACTGTACTTGGCTTACCGCAAAGCGAACTGGAGCAGCCACGGCAGTCGCCGCAAAATATCTCGCGAGAGAACATAGTTCGGCAGTGGGGATCGTGGCTTGCGGAGTCCAAGGAAGGAGTAATCTTGAAGCCCTTGCGTGTCTTTTTCCTATCAAAAGGGTCAAAGCATATGATATTCGCCCAGAAACAGCTGAGGCTTTTGCGAAAGAAATGGGCAGCCAATTGGAGTTGGAAATCGAGGCTGTCACATCAGTCTTTCACGCAGTTCGGGACACGGATATTGTAGTGACTAGCGGACCGGTTCTTAAAGAACCCGCGCCCACTATTGAAGCTGGGTGGCTTGCTGAGGGGGGCTTTGCGTGCTTACTAGATTTCGATTGCTATTGGAAACGTGACGCATTTCGAGAAGTGGGCAAACTAGCAACGGATGACATCGTCCAAATGTTGTACTATCGCCAGGAAGGTTACTTTCGCGAGGTTCCGGAGCCCTATGCTGATCTAGGCGAAATCGTGGCCGGGATTAAGTCTGGACGGGGATCAGACAAAGAAAAGACGATGACGATCAACCTTGGGTTGGGTCTAGAGGATATTGCAACCGCATTTCTTGTTTACAACAAAGCTCGCGAAAAAGGAATTGGTGTGGAGCTAATTTTGTGAGTGGCGGTAGAGTTTCAAAGAGGCTACACCGCTCTCGTCGGCAGCCACAGTACCGTGGACAACGGGCTTTGCACGAAGGCCCAGCCGGTAAATCCGGTGCGCATTCGCTGGGTACCCCCGACCGGCTCTCATCCTCATCGCTGTGGCAAATTCATGCGGCGTCCGATATCCCAGACGGCTGTGCGGACGGTCTTCGTTATACTCGATCCTTCACGCCCCGATCTTCCAGCATGCATCGACTAAGTTTTGAAAGCTCACGTTCAAAACACTCCTCCCGCAGTCGTCCGTCGAAACTCTCGACCTTTGCATTCTGGGCCGCCTTGCCCGGCTGAATATGCACCAGCTCGATCCGCGACTCCACACACCACCCTAGAAAGTGCCGATTCGTTGACGTGCCGGGAAAAACTCAGTCAGCCAGTTTTGGACCGGCAGCCATGCTCACGTATGCTATTGGCCACTTTCCGCTGCTGCATTCAAGCGCAGGCGGACTTTCCATTGATGTTTCTCGTACGACACACGCCACCTTTTCGGTAAACCTGTGCATCGCCAAAATTCTGTCTGGCCGTGAAAGCAACACCTTGTGAGAGTTCCTCACCACGCTCGCCTGCTATAACTCTCGTCCATGTCTCGCTGGTTCTGTCTTTGGTTCGGAGTGCTCATTCGCATCTTTCGTCAACCCTGACGCCGGAACTTACTCCTGGAAATTTTGGCACTCCAGCGGCAACTCACCGTGCTAAAGCGCAAGCACCCCAAACCCAAACTCCGCATGCTCGACATACTTTTCTGGGTGGTCACCCGCTGATTCTGGTCGGGGTGGAAACAGTCTCTCATCGTCGTGACTCCGGAATCGTGGTTCGTTGGGGTTGGCAGAAACGGGCTTTCGAAAGAGGTCAAGGACTTGATCTTCCGCATGGTAGCCGAGAACCCCACCTGCACGGAAACGACATACGACTGGTTCAGGAGCTGCTCCGTCACTCTAGCCCTCTGATCACGCTCGGCGCCTAAGCTCGTTCTACGACACCGGCGAAGATGAGGCTCAGGGATGGGTGCTGCATCAACTGCCGACGGACGACTCGAAAGCTGTGCTCGCGGCGGCAAAACCCGCGAGCACCCGGATGATGTAACCCGCAACCAGGATTTCGTGGTTATTGTGGGTTGCAACCCATATTTAGGGAAGTATTAGGGATGGCTAACTTATTGAAAAGATGGTGGCCATGGACGGAGTTGAACCATTCCAGGGACTCTGTTACGAGTAACTTGCTCATTCCACAATCCGCACGATGCGCATAATCCGCTCTGATTGCAATTCCTGTGTGCGTTTTGTGTGCGGTCGCCAGCGTTCCGATCTGCGTCCCATCCCAGGTTATGTCTGGCTGTTGGTACAAATTTCAAAGCCCCTTAATTCTGCACGCGCTACCGGGATTCGACGTTGATCCTTTCTCTTCTCTGCCCCCCAGTTCGGTGGGTTACGAGTGCAACCATCAACAGAAGACAATGCGCGGCGCAAAGAGTACGCCAGCTGGCAGGAGGCGGAGGCGTTCTGCTTCGCGCACGCGTGCCCGCTGAAGTCCGTGCTGCGCATCGAGTTCGTTCCCCGCTTCATGCGTGAAGACCCCGTCGAGTCTGAACACTCGTCGTGACCGGCATCGCTGTGACGTCACAAGTCATTCTAGGGGAGGGGGGTCCGCTCGCTGTTTTTTCCAGCCCGAAGAAGCACCTGCGAGCAGGTCACATTTTCGATTCAAGCCACCTCGCGATCAGATCGCTCAAGAACTCTCCGGCGTCGATGAGGTTCATTGGCTTCTCGCCTCTGTCGCGCCTGAGCGTCGAGTGTGCTCCTGGCAACCTCGTGTCACCGAAGTTCGCAGTCGCGCGAAATCCCACTCGCAGAGCAAGTCGTTGAGATTCGATCTAACCACATCGTCCTTCAGCGCCAGATTCACAGAGCGCTCGGACAGACCGGAAACCGTGAGTCAAGTAACGTTGTTGTACACGGTGACTGTGAAGGATGCGTTTGACGCCAAGCTCCGCTCGAATCCTTCCACTCGAGTCTAGCGAAGCCAATCGGCTTCGCTATCGACCGCCGTGAAGGGCAGTCGGCGCTCCAGTAGCGCCGGATGCGTGTGGCCACTCTGCAAGTACCCACTTAGTGTGTTCGGTTATTTCCAGCAGGCGATTGTACTTAGCCAGGCGCTCGGACTGCCGGATTGATCCGTTCTTAAATTGGTCGGCTCGCCAGCCGACGGCCAAATCTGCAGCCCACTTGTCTTCTGTTTCTCCGCTGCGCACACTTAGCGCAACGGACCAACCGGCCGCGCGTGCTCGATTGTGGGTGGCCAGCGCTTCGGTGAGCGTCCCGATCTGATTCACCTTCAGAAGCAATGCATCGCAGGCGCTGGTTTCAATTGCGCGTTCGATACGGCTTAAGTTGGTGCATAAAAGGTCATCTCCCAGAGTCAGTGCTCTGCCGGCAATCTCTTCACGAAGTCGAGGCCAATTCTCCCAGTCGTCTTCCGCAAGACCGTCTTCGATGCTGATGATTGGGTATCGCTCCAACCACTTCGCTATAGTTTTGATCATCCCAACACTGTCCAGGACCCCGGAATCTATCGCGTACCGGTTGTTCTTGTAGAAGTGTGTAGACGCAACATCGATTCCGAGGAAGACCTGCTTTCCTGGCGCATACCCGGCTGCTTCAATGGATTCAACTGCCAAACCGAGCATCTCGTCCGCGGTTTTGCACGGAGGTGCCAGACCGCCTTCGTCGGCCGTGAGAAGACGCATCCCATATTTCCGGAATACCAGGTCGGCAGCACTCTGATAGATGTCAAAGGCCACGACCAAAGCTTCGTCGATGGTCTGCGCGGACATGGGAATAATCAAAACGTCCTGAATTGAAACCTGCTGCCCGGCATGCTCGCCGCCACTAAAAAGGTTGATGGTCAAGCGAGGAATCGCATCGGCGGGAGAACCGAGCATGTCCGAAAAATGTTGGTACAGCGGAACTCCTCTTTGTAGGGCATGCGCCCGAGCGAAGGCGACAGACACGGCTAGAATGGCATTGGCACCCAGGACTGACTTTGTGGACGTTCCGTCGAGCGCGATCATCTTCCGGTCCAATTCCGATTGGTCCGCGAACACACTCCCAGCTAACTCGTTGTGCAGCAATCCACCGATATTTGCCGCCGCGCGACGGCAGCCCAACCCGTGATAACGTTTCGGATCTCCATCCCTGAGTTCATGAGCCTCAGCCCTGCCCGTCGATGCTCCCGAAGGGACCGAAGCCGAAGCGCAAATCCCGCCTTTCAGGACACATGTGGCCAGAACCGTCGGTTTGCCGCGGCTGTCGAGGATTTCACGACCTGAAAGTCTCTCAATTCTAGGCATAGGCGTTGATCTTTTTTATGAACTCATCGATTAGACCACCGATGCATTTCGGGGGATTAGCCATCATCGACAAAACCACGTCGCGTTGCCGCAACACCTCTGCACCCGTCAGATATTCCAGCCGCGATTTCCCTGCCACTCGCGCTAGGAGACACGCTAGTGTATGACGCACAGCCCGTGGTTCGAGTGTACTCGTCCAATCTAATCCTGAAACCTCGCTGGTGTAGGTCTGCCAAAAAAGCGCTGCTGAATCGGCAAAACGACTCCGATGTTGGGCCAAGTGGTGCGCTTTGCTAAGGAAGTGGGTCAGAGCGAACCCGAGGTCGAACGCCGGATCTCCGAAGTGAACAACTTCGTGATCAATAAGGATGAGCCTACCCTGGTAAATGAGGGTGTTCTTCGGACTGAAGTCACCGTGAACCAAGCTGAGCCTGCACCGCCCCGTCTCTCGCACCAAAGCCCCGAGAAACCCCGCAGCAGCAGGGATCCCTTCCGCCGTATAGATGTAATACGGCTCCAGTCGAAGGGTCTCAAAGAATGTTCTGACTTCGAATACGGCCCGAACCTTGGCGGCAGATTCGGACGATCGGCGATGGATTGTTCCAAGCAGTACGCCGAATTGTTCGAAGTGCTCGGCGAGGATCTGGCCCGAGAGCAACAACGATTTCCAATTTTCGTGCCCATCAGGTACGGCCTCCATGGCTAGCAGATGATTCGCGGGGTCTTCCCAGAGGAATGCCGGTGTTGTTCCCGGTAGGGCTAGGCAATTGAGCCAGCTGAGCGCCTTCGCTTCGACTCGGCCCCTTTCCGGATTACTGAACCAGTCTGCGCTGACCCTCAACTTGGGCAATGCCTGTTTAAGCACCCAGCCCCGTCCGTCGCGCCATGTTACCTTGACCGTCTTGTTCGAAATCCCGCCTGGGAGCTTCTCGAAGGCCACACGGTCTCTTGGATGAATGCGGCGGTTGCTCCGCAGGTAATCCTCAAGGACGCCAAAATCTTCGATGTCAATCTCCATCAATGCCCGTTTCGATTTCTGTGGGTGGCGGAGGATCAGGCAACTTAGGTGCTCCGGTGATCTGAGATCACCCCATCTCCCACAAATCGGATCAGTCGCTCTTCGCCAAAGGCCCGCTGGGGCCAGTGGAATTCGCAAGAATTCTGCAATAGTAGTCTTTGCCCGCAGTCGAGGCCAGTCCGACGGCCCACGCAAGATTCGCGACGTTCGTAGTGCGAACTGCGGAGCGGTCGACGTTGGCGGGTATGGCACCGGCCATCACATGCAGGCGCGGGCATTCCAACACCTGCGCGTACTCGAGCGCTCGATTGATCCCTGCGCGGAACTCTGGTTCCCGACCGGGCAGGTGGGCGAGGCCGCGTTCGTCAGCATCCCAGTGGCCCGGGACGCGTTGAAGGGCAGCCGCTGCAGGCCATGGTCCTTTATGACGCCAGCCTTTTCAGTGCGCTCTTCCATTTACGGGATCTCGACCCGGCTGATCGCGGCGTCATAACAGAACAAATAATTCTTCTTTGCTAAAATCGGCGACATACCGGATCGATTGGTTGGTATTGGTCCGGGTGAGACAGAAAGGGACCACGCTTAAACTGACGATGGTCCGCCCTTCTGCGATGAGCTACGACATAGCTACCTGGGAACAAATCCGCACTCGGGTCGAACGATGCGCGCGGACCCTTGTGGAAGATATCGGATCACAGCTAGCGCGGGATCATTCCCTCCTAGAACACAATGGAAGCTATCCAGTTTCCTGGCAACTTCCCAATAGGAAAGCGCGCATCAATACCTATGGGGACAGCTTTACGGAATGCGAGCAAGTCGGTGACGGCCAGACTTGGCAAGAGTACTTGGCGGGACACCTTGGCGAACCGGTCAGAAATTTCGGGTGGGTGGATATGGAGTCTATCAGGCCTATCGGCGGATGATTCGCGAATAAAGAACCGATCATGCCGCCAAGGATTTGATCTTAACGATTTGTTGTGACGATGATATTCGGAGCTTGTACCGGGTGCACTGGGCTGCAATCTATCCACGGTTACTCGATTATGTGGAACCTATGCACTTGTTCGATGGCAACTATTGGGATCACCCGGAGATGGACCTCGAGACCGGACGCCTCATCGAAAAGAAGAATCTATTTTCTACTGAACAGTCGCTGTATCACATGACAGAACCACGCTGGATGCAGGAACACCTCAAAGATGATCTAGCCCTCGAATTGGAGGTCTATCGCAGAGGATACATCCGAGATCTGGATCGAGAACAGGTTACCAAGCTAGCGGCGAGACTGGACGTTCCGTTCGATTGGAGTCGGGAGTCGAAGCCGGGAACGGTTACCAGCCGGTGGTCGGACACGACAGAGACTCTGATGCAGTTCCAGGCAGGTGAATTGTTGAATCGCTATGGTCAGCGGGCAGCCATCTTCGTCCTGGACAAGGCGAGGCCTTCGCCATGGAAAACGGAAAGATGCTGCTCGTCGTGCTGAATGAAACTGTCGATCTTGACAGAATGAAACAGCATGGCACCCGTGATGACCAGGAGGTCCTCGATTATTTGGTGAAGGAGCGATTCGACTATGTGGACCTGAACGCGGTCTTCTTTCGCGGTTCCCAGAAATCCGATTTGAGCGCGGGTGAGTATATGAAACCATACCTTGTCAATGGTGAAGGTCACCCCAACCCGATGGGTAACCACTTCATCGCGTACACGATGAAGGACAAGATTGTGGGGTGGCTTGACCCGAAGCCCGTCCATATCAGCCACCTGACATACAAAGCGTGAATTTCAAGAGTTACTTGCACGGGGGAGTTGATCGCTGATCGCTAGCGCCGGACCTGCGACAGAATCCGTGTTCAGTGCGTCGTTACGCATCGGCCGACGTTGGCGTCAACAGCCAGATCAACGTTGCGACGGAGTCAGGTACCAAAACATTCCATGGTCGGCGAGGGAGTTCTTAAGAAACGACGCGCTCGACGCGCGAAAATACGTCACGGCGACGAATCTTCCATATCGCCAGAACCAAATTCGGCACAAGCTTCTATTCGGTGGGTTTGGTAATGGAGAATCAGCGGAATCGAGGGGATTTTTGGGTCACCGAAGTTGCGACAACGTGGCGCGCACGTTCGGAGTCCTCACTAAGCTCACTTGGAAGGACTGGGCGATCGCTACGCTTCTTGGTAGAGTCTCTGCAGCACAATTTCGGAAATCAATCTTACGGCTCCGAGGGCGCCGGCCTCACTCCCCAAAGTGGAGATCCTTAGTTGGACTTCATTTGCTGATTTTTCCAGCGCGCGTTGTTTTATGGTTCGTTTTAAAGGTTCTAGAAATAGTTCAGGTGCAGAACGAAATAGAGCTCCTCCGAAAATGAGAACGTGTGGATTCAGCAAATTCACAACGTCAGCCAGAGCTACGGCAATGTGTGACACTGCCTCGTGCAGAACACGAAAGGACAGGCTGTCATTTTGCATGGCAGCTTGTCCAATAATCTCAATACTGATCCGGCTCAGATCACCTTGCGATAACTCTCGAACTTTTGAATCCACGCCTTTTTCGAGGGCGTTTTTCACTGATTGGATAATAGCGCCGCAGGACGCTAGCGTCTCCAAACATCCATAATTGCCGCAGCAACAAAGCGAGCCGTGTTCATCAACTGTCATGTGACCGAATTCGCCGGCGCTGCCACCGGGTCCGCGGTAGAGTTTTCCGTCAAGAAAAATCCCGGCGCCAATTCCCATTCCTACGTCAACGTATATGAAGTCGTTCAAACCTGCCCCGAGCCCTAAATGCTTCTCCGCTGTCGCGATCGCTCGTACGCTGTCCTCTAGCAGACAGGGCACGCCAAATTCACTCTCCAGGATTTCCCTGAGCGGGACGTTTTTCCATTCGGCCATCTGACCTGGGCGAGGAAAGGATAATACCAGGCCCTTACTCACGTCGATCACCCCCGAATGCCCAATTCCAATTCCTTTAAAAGCATTCTTCGGCGCTCGGGAGTGATCTATTGCTTTGTGAATTGCCTTCAACGTTCGGGAGAGAACAAGATCGCGGCCATCAGGTATTCCAGTCTTTGATTCTTGCTTGTAGATCGGACTGCCTCGAAGATCTGTGACTACTACTCTCGTGTAGAACGATCCCAGGTCTACTCCGACAAGGAAGCCGGCGTTATCACGAAGGTTGAGAGAAACAGGCTTTCGTCCAAGAGCGCTCGAGTTGTGCCCAGATTCCACAACCAGCCCTCTGTCAATCAGATTTCGGACAATGGCGGAGATGGCACCTGCGCTCAGGGAAGTCTGCCTAGATAGTTCAATCCGCGAAATGTTGGCCTTCGCGTGAATGAGTCGCAAAACATTTAACTCGTTGTTGAAGGATTTGGATTCGTGCTTTCGAGCCCGGGCCCTTTGTGGACTCCTCGTGTTCACTATTTATGCCCTTTCATGGCTAGCTCTTCAGCTCGCTTTGCGCTCCCGAAGCCTGTGGGCAACTTCAGTGGCGGCTCAAGGCCGAACCAGCCATTCGGTGGACTTTAGCCTAATTGTGCAGTGTTCGCCAAAGAATCCGAGTTTGCCTGTAGCGCAATCCTGCTGAAACACAAGAGGTTAAAAAACATCCAAGCACAAAAATACTTCTTGACATCGCTGAACGAACAGATGTAAAAACCGGGCAGTATACCACTATATTAATTCATAATATGAATTAAATCGAGAGTATGTACCTTTCGTCTCTTCTGATCTCAAGACAAATCAGGTGTACCGTGAAGGCGACTGCCCCGTTGCGGAGGAGCCTTTAGATGTTGGATTACGATGAGCATTTACAAGTATTACACCGACGAGGACATTGAAGAGACGGCCTTCGGAATTGGAAAGGTGGCGCATTCCTTCGCGGCAGCCAAGATCTCCCACATACGCACGGTTGGTTCGACCACTCGAAGCTTAGAAGCAGTCCGATCTGGTGCCGAAGTCAATTAGGTTGAATTCATCTGTGCCGAGGCGAGAAAGCACATTCACGTCGAGAAGCCTATCTCCACGAACCTGAAAACCGCACGCAAAATGATTGGGATCGCCCGTAACGCGGAAATCCAATTCGGTGTTGTGAGCCAGCATCGATTCGCTGATTCCATCAAATTTCTTGCAAGGGCCATAACTGCCGGGCGACTGGGCAAATCTTACAGTGTGACGTCTACGTTAAGTGGTATCGCCCTGTTCCGTACTACTCTCGTCCCATTAAGGGCACTTGGGCAACCGAGGGTGGAGGCGCACTAATTAACCAGGCAATACATCAAGTGGATCTTCTTCTGTCGCTCTCAGGACCAGTCGAGCAATTGTTCGGCTACTGGCAGTTGGGAGCGCTCCACAAGATCGAGTCTGAGGATGTGATTTCAGTCGTAGTGCGTTACGCCTCTGCCGCCACCGGCGTTATTCAAGCCTCGACTGCTCTATGGCCAGGATGTGGCGATCGCATCGAGATCCACGGTACGAAGGGCGCGGCGATCCTCATCGGCGACAACCTCACGGCGTGGAATGTCCAGGACGACTTAGGGGAACCTGCACGAATCCAGAAGGAGGGACTGTCCGGTTCGTCCGACCCATCGGCCATTTCGCTGAAACTTTTTGAACGGCAGTTCCTGGATTTTGGCCAGGCGATTTGCGAGCGGCGCAAGCCACTGGTCTCAGGCGAAGATGGTTACCAAGCGCTCGAACTTGTTCTTGCTGCCTACCGCTCCTGCCGCGAGGGGAGGAGCGTCTGTCTCGCGACCCCAGTGAAGGACTTGTGACCAAAGGGCGACCTTTCGAATTTAGGCTTCTCCGAACTGTTCGTTGGCAGGAGCAGGACGAGTTACTCAGAGGACCTGCACTTCGACGTCGAAGCTATCTTCGAGGCCCCCTAAGGCAATCAATCCCATTGCGGAGCGCTTAAGGACCGAAGACCCCAGCCGAGGCTTGATCAGTTTGCTAAAAGCCGGCGGACCGCCGGTCGTATCGTCCTATACGTGGGCTCGACACTGGGTCTGACACGATAATTCGAGGCAGCTTCGTTCTGACCTCGGCAAAGGGCATGTGAACCTTCCACAAACGACTTCCGATCCGGTACGGCTTCGACCGCCGATTCGACGCCTACGCTGGTGGATTGCCTCGCTGCTGTTTACTTCCACCATCATCAACTACATTGACCGTGAAACTTTGAGCGTCTTGGCGCCCATCCTCAAAGGGGAGTACCACTGGACGAACACCGATTTCGCCACGATTCTGATTGCTTTCCGGATTGCCTACACTCTCATGCAGGCCGGAGGAGGACGTTTGATTGATCGCCTCGGTGCGCGCCGCGGCCTGTCAGTCACGGTGACCTTCTATTCTTGTGTCGCCAGTCTGACCGCCTTTGCCCGTGGGCTCGTGGGCTTCCGTTTCTTCCGCTTTCTGCTCGGCGCGGGGGAAGGACCTAACTGGCCGGGCGCTACGAAAGTCGCCTCCGAGTGGTTCCCGGATAAGGAGAGGGCGTGGGCTGTCGCGATGTTTGACAGCGGCTCCTCCATCGGCGGAGCAATCGCCCCGTTCCTAGCCTTGTATTGCTATAGAGTGACAGGAAGCTGGCGTCCCGTATTTTTGGTAACTGGATGCCTCGGTTTTCTCTGGATCAGCGCCTGGCGCTGGCTCTATCACCCCCCGGAAAAACATCCGCGTTTGGCTCCGGAGGAGCTTGAATACATCCGTCGAGGCCGCACACCGGAAATACAGGCTTCACCCCGCGGCGCAATCACGTTGCGCAGACTGCTGGGTTATCGCCAAACCTGGGGAATCATCTGCGGCCGCTTCGTGC
The DNA here is from genome assembly GCA_963786325.1 of Terriglobia bacterium. Lineage (GTDB taxonomy): Bacteria > Acidobacteriota > Terriglobia > Terriglobales > Acidobacteriaceae > JAIQFF01. The sequence continues at coordinate 889,079 of CAWAYW010000024.1, read as the reverse complement.
TGGACCCTTGTTGGTTCATGATTGCCGAGTGGTTCCCCCTGTATCTCATTAGCAAGGGCTTTCGCGTGGAGCAAAGCATTCTGGGCATTTGGGTTCCGTTCCTGGGCGCCGATTTGGGCAATTTTTTCGGCGGTGGACTTTCCAGCTACTGGATCAAGCGCGGTTGGCCGGTGGGCCGGTCACGGCGTGCCGTGTTGTTGATCTTTGGACCTAGCATGCTGATCCTGATTCCTGCCGCTTTCACCAGCCATTACCTCGCCCTGGTTCTACTGTTCGGATATGCTACGTTTGCCTATGCTGCCTGTTCGACCATGTTCTTGTCGCTGCCTAGTGACGTCTTCCATCCGGACGCGGTGGCCTCAGTCAGCGGCTTGGGAGGCACCGGTGCTGGCATCGGAACGCTGATCTCAACTTACCTGATCGGGCGTATCGCGGATCGATTTTCCTTCCAGCCAATCGTGATCGCCGGCTCCATCATTCCCTGTCTGGCCACCGCGCTCTTTGTCTTGATAGTGCGCGCTCGCGAGGCCCCCGACCCCGAAGGCATCGTATTAACCTTTTGATACTTTTCAGACATTGCGTTGGTTGCCCTTCTTATCAAGATAAGTCGCTGGATTGTAAATCCGATGAGATCAAAGATCTTTGGAGGACTTTGTCTGCGGCGAATCGACCAAACTCGAACAGCTCTATTCGTCCGATCCGCCTCAGACCAAATATTTCGAAACGCTCGCTTACGTGCCTGAGACGAGCCGCGGCTCTGAGCCAAATACGCTGCCATCGCGAGGCGTAAAGCCGATGTGTAGATCAATCGTAATTTTCCTGCAACTAGTGGCGATACTCCGAGCGCCCATGTTTCTCGGCCTAGAGCGGAGAGTGTAGCGGTACTTCTTGAGCGATATTCATCGATCATCGTCTGTTGCGCGTCACTCGTTCACGGCACGGCATTGAAAAAGCGCTCGCTCGAAGAGCATGACTTTTTTCGAGAATCCCGCTCCAGACATCCCTGTCGACATCCTAGATTGAACGGTGTACTTTTTGCCCATCAGCTCGCGATCTTATTTTAGTTTTGAAATAATTTGCGGTGATGCGTGATAAAGATGAATATGCCATTGAAGGGTCTCAGCTCTCGAATGAATAGGATGTAGGCAGCACCCTGCGATCTAAGCACCAGGGCCAGGATAAAAAAGGCTCTGGTCAGAAGTCGACGGCTTGCTTTGCGCTCGCGAACCTATGGGCAATTTCAGTGGCAGCTGAAGAGCGAACCAGCCATTCAGCGTACTCTAGCCTAATTGTGCAGCGTTCGCCAAAAGAATCCGAGCTTGCCTATAGCGCAATCCTGCTGAAACACAAGAGGTTAAAAAACATCCAAGCACAAAAATACTTCTTGACATCGCTGAACGAACAGATGTAAAAACCGGGCAGTATACCCCTATATTAATTCAGAATATGAATTAAATCGAGAGCATGTACTCGTCCAGTAGATTGGTGACACTTTCATTCCTTTCGTTGAGATGCGATCTGCGCAAGAACTGTTGCGGGGTTAAGTAGCCAAGCGACTGGGGGACGGTGTTGTAGATTTTCTCCCTGTGACGATCCTCGCATCGGACAGGTGGCTGCCAAGTTCCTTTTCTAAGAAAACCGTGGCACCGTGCATCTGCGGGCACATATCGAGCATATGGCTCAATTACTACGGCTGAAAATTTCAGGCTTCGTGAACAGCGAGTTGTAAGTACACAGGGAGACACTGATAGCTATGGCGACGCGGAAAAATATCGCTTTCGGCCAGTTTTTCGGCTGCGAAACCTGCATGTGGATGCCGAAATGGCGGGGTGGCTTCCCGAAGCAGTTTCGCGGAGCCTTCCATGCGGCAGCTCTGCTGTTCCTGGTAACTTTTCCCTGCTGGAAGAAAGTGGTTGCACAAACTGGTACTGCCACGCCTATCTATCTCGATCCGAAACAACCGGTCGACTTGCGGGTAGACGATTTGATGCATCGCATGTCCTTGAAGGAGAAAGTTGGACAACTGAACATTCCCGCTGTTTATGTGGATCAACTTGGGAAAACGGGTTCAGAAAAAATGGAGACCTGTAAGAGACTTGCAGCCGGGACGTATACCAGCGAGATCGGCCCCGTCGCCGGCCTTGACCACACGCTCTCATTCACCTTGCAGCATGACAGCCTCCCACAGCGAGTTGCGTTCTTCAATGAGCTGCAGAAGATTGCGCTGACGCAAACGCGGCTGAAGGTGCCTCTGCTTGAGGACGAGGAGGGAACCCATGGCGCGATGTTCCCGGGAGCGACGGTTTTCCCTGAGGGTTTGTCGATTGGCAGCACGTTCGACATGCCACTTGTAAAGGAGATCTATGCGGCCTCCGCCCAAGAAGCAAGAGCGGTCGGCATTCATATTCTTTCAACTTTGGTTCTGGAGACCGATCGCGACCCGCGCATGGGACGCAACGAGGAGGCCTACACGGAAGACCCTTATCTCTATTCGCGGATCGCCACGAACATCGTGCGGGGCGCGCAAGGGTCGAACATCGATGCGCCGGATAAAGTGGTGGCTTTAGTGACCGATTTTCCGACCCAGAGTGAACCGGTCAGCGGCATGGAGCGTGGGGCGATCGAGGTGTCGGAGCGCAGCATCCGGGAAAACTTCCTGCCTCCCTGGATAGCGGCGTTCAAGGCCGGTGCCCTGGGCGTTATGGCCGGGTATCCGGAGATCGAGGATGTCCCGGAGCACGCCTCGAAAAAATGGAATACAACAATCCTTCGCCAGGAACTGGGTTTCAGGGGAGTTGTCGTAAGCGAGGGCGGCGGGTTCGACTCTCTTATCTATGAACACATTGTTCCGACCCAGAAGGAGGCGGGGGCGCTGGCGTTGCGGGCGGGTGTAGACATGGACATCACCTACGAGCCTGCCTATATGGGGCCTCTGATTGAAAATATAGAAGAAGGCAAAGTACCGCTAGCGCTAGTGGAACGCGCGGTACGGCGGGTCCTAGAACTAAAATTCCGCTTGGGACTGTTTGAACATCCCTATGCGGAGCTGCCGCTAGCGGAGCAGGTGTTGCATTCCAATGACCATCAGCAACTCGCACTACGGGCCGCCCGGGAAAGCATTGTTCTATTAAAGAATGAAGACAATATGCTACCCCTGAAAAAAGACCTGAAGTCCATTGCGGTGATCGGTCCAAATGGGGACGACGGCTGGAGTCAGTTGGGCGATTACTCGCCCCCGGTGGTGCCGCAAAAGGTCACTACGGTACTCGACGGAATTAAGCAAAAGGTCTCTCCTGAAACGCGAGTCGAATACGTGCGCGGCTGTGAAGTGATCGGCGGAAATAAGGATTTTGCCCATGCGGTGGAGGCGGCGCGGAAGGCCAATGTCGCGATTGTCGTGGTCGGCGAGAATCCCCGCCATACCGGCGGCGATGTTGGTGTTCCCCCGACCGATGGAGAAGGATACGATGTGGCTACCCTGGATTTGACGGGCGCGCAAGAAGAGCTGGTCCAGGCGGTCCAGGCCACGGGAACACCGGTCGTTCTGGTGCTGATCAACGGCAGGCCGCTTTCCATCCGCTGGGCGGCGGCCAACATTCCCGCCATTGTCGAGGCTTGGGAGCCGGGCGAACGCGGCGGCGAGGCAGTGGCGGATGTGCTGTTCGGCGACTACAACCCCAGCGGACGCCTGGCGATCACCATTCCGCGCAGCGTAGGACAATTGCCCGCCTACTACAACCACAAGCCTTCGAAAGAATATCGGGTGCACCGAGGTCATGACGGAGGCTACGTGGACATGCCCGGCACGCCACTCTATCCATTTGGTTATGGGCTGAGCTATACCCAGTTTGAATACGGCAACTTGCGTTCGGACCCAGGTGAGATTCACCCCGCGGGCAATGCGCGCGTTAGTGTGGACATAAAGAATACCGGCGATCGCGAGGGCGAGGAAACAGTGCAGCTCTATGTTCACGAGACCTATGCCCCAGTTTCCTTGCCAGTGAAACAATTGCGCGGTTTCGAAAAGGTGCGGCTGAAACCGGGAGAGATGAAGGCGGTGAGCTTTACCCTGACACCTGAGGATCTGCAGTTGCTTGACCCCGACATGCACTGGCGGGTCGTGCCAGGCGATTTTGAGATCATGGTGGGGAAGTCGTCGGAAGATCTACGGCTCAAGGGAACGCTGAAGGTGAGGGAATGACGCGGCGGGCGCGGCGGGGAACGGGATATGATGACCGGGGAAATGTTTCGCGATGGCTCAGCCTTGTTGGTCTGCGACTGGCATCGTGCGAGAGGAACGCCAGCGGTTTCGATGCTACAGGTAGTAACCTCTGCTGCGGCAATCACAGCATCACTCTTGCCCGTTACGATTCTCTAAATGCTTCGGTTACGCCTCCGTTAGAACCTAGAAACATGGATAAGCAGAACAACAAAGGGGGCAGAGACCGAGAGAATCGATGACGAGGTGACACACCATGAAACTGACACAAGATAATTTCACAGCGATAGAAGAGAAATTAGCGATCGAGGGCGGCAAGCCTGTCCGAACCAAGCCTCTCCCCCTGGAATTCCCAGGCGTCCACCACATGGACGAGGAAGAGATCGAGGCAGCATTGCGTGTATTGAAGAGTCGCTCGCCATTCCGCTACTACGGTATCGACCTACAAGGAGAAGTGAAAGCGTTCGAGTCTGAGTTCGCGTCGTTCCTCGGTGTGACTCACGCAATCGCCGTGAATAGTGGCACCGGGGCTCTGTACACCGCACTCTCTGCGCTGGGCGTCGGGCCAGGACAGGAGGTGATTGTTCCCGCGTATATGTGGGCTTCAGTCGTCGCGGCGGTAGTGAATCTTGGTGCAATTCCGGTGTTGGCGGACATCGATGAGACTTTCTGTCTTGATCCAGCTGCCGTCCAGAAATCTATTACCCCGCGAACAACGGGGATGATTGTGGTCCACATGAGCGGTGCGCCCGCAAACATTACCGAACTTCTCAAGGTAGCCGGTGAGAGAGGATTGTTTCTCCTCGAAGACTGCGCCCAGTGTGCGGGAGGAAGTGTCAAAGGGAAAAAAGTTGGCACATTCGGGGACATGGGAATTTTCAGCTTTCAGATGAACAAGAATATGACCAGCGGAGAGGGCGGTGCCGTCGTCACGAATGACTCCCGCTTTTACGACCGGGCCTTTGCCTGTCACGATACAGGCTATGTTCGCGACGAAAACGGCCGGGCTGTCTTTGACAATCTTGATCTGTGTTTGTGGGGACGAGGATACCGGATCGATGAACTGCGAGCTTCCATTTTGCGAGTACAGCTCCGAAAACTGCCTAGAATAATCGCCGCGATGCACAGCAGCAAGTACCGTATTCGTAAGGTACTGGAAGAGTTTCCTAAACTGCGGCTGAGAAAGATTATTGATTCCAAAGGAGATACCGGCTGCTTTCTGATTTCCACTTTTGATACCCCTGAAGTCGCCGACCAAATCAATCGCGCATTGCGCGCCGAAGGCATCGTCACCTCATCACAGGGGGTCAACAACGTCGTCATGACCAGTTGGGGTCTTCATATCTATTTCAACATCCCGAGTCTGGTGAATAAGACGAGTGTGGACAAGAAAGGGTCGCCTTGGAAACTGTTGGAGAATCAGGGGTCGAGTGCCAGCTATCACAAAGGCACCTGCCCAGTGGCCGATAGTTTATTCGAGCGCAGCATCCTGCTCGCGATTCCGTCGTGCCTCACGGAGCGGGATGAAGAAGACATCGTGCGCGCCTTCCGCAAGGTTTTGGGCAGGTCAGCATGAAATCTCGCAAGCAACTGAATGTCGCGATGATCGGCCAAGGATTTATGTGACGAGCGCACTCCAACGCCTTTCATCAGGTTGGCCATTTTTGCGAATCCTCCTACGACCTCAGATTGAAGGTTATCTGCGGACGCAATCACCGCAGCTTAAGGCGATGGCTGCGCGCTGGGGCTGGGAGGACGTCGCAAGCGATTGGGAAGCCGTAGTACAGCGGAAAGATGCAGGCGTCATCGATATCTGTACTCCCAACTATCTCCATCTATCTCCATGCCCCGATTGCGATCTCCGCCGCTAAGGCGGGAAAGATTGCGCTTTGTGCCGCAGGTATCACAAGGCTTGGACGGACGGGAAACCAAGTTCCGTGCTGAGCATGGAAAGCCAACTCACCAAACACATCCTTCCCCCGATTCGGTTCCCTGCCCTTGGACGCCGTCGATGAAACGGTTGTGCAAGAGTTTGTAGCCGATCTGAAGAGGGCGACGTTTGAGATGAGGAAACGAACGGCGACCCCACTGAGACGTACAAGTTGAGCCGCAAAACGATCCTCAACATCCTAGGAATCTGAAAACCGCCGTCTAGCTGCAAGCCAAGCGGGACTTAGTTTCATTGCTGGACTCAATGGACCCAAATCAGCAATCGGGAAATCAGCGGCAACTGTTTGATAAGAATGGTGCGCCTTTGAGAGATTTGAACCACCGACCTTTGGGTTATGAGAATGGAAGTCATCCTCTAAGTGCTGTCGAATCAATCGCCCCAAAGGTGAATTTAGGCCGTAGAAGTGAGTTCTGTCAGGCTAAGTGCTGGCGATTCTGGAGCGTAGGAACAGCGAAGGTTTGTCGGCTTAACCGCAGGCGTCCTCGGACCTGTGCGGGTGCGCAAAAGTGGCTACGAAACGCACTGTTGACTCGAATTAAGCGATGTCAGAGTATAAAATCCGTGGCCCAATGATCTGGTCCTTCACTTCTTCCCCGATGAAGGCTCCAGCGTCCGCAATCGGAAGGTTATTTGTCACTCCTTCAACTCCGAGAGCGACTATGACCGATAAGAGCCAGCTTGCTTCATACCAAACTCCGCTGAGGCTCGATTCTGCTCTGGATAAAGTATTCGCAAGTTTATTTGTGTTCACGTTGTCTTACCTCGCCGCGAGGCTCGGTGGGTTATTGGTCCTTCGCCCACAGATGATCTGGCCGATATGGCCGGGTTGCGCTCTTCTGGTAGCGATTCTGCTGCTAACAGCCCGCAGGAATTGGCCATTACTTCTCTTGGCTGGGCTTGCTGGATTCGCACTTTCTGACTTGCGAGAGGGTCTGGCAGTCCGCTCCATTGCTTTATTTTTTGCCGGAGATTCCGTTGAGATTCTGATAGCCGCCTTTGCCGTCAATTATGTATTCCACGGTGTGCTACAGCTGAATAGTGTCACATCACTGGCAAAATATTGCTTTTTCGCAGTTATTGTAGCGCCGATTGCCGTCGCCACGGTGGCAGTGCATGCCGTTGAAGGAGATTCATGGTGGATTGGATTTCTTACCGAGGCGCTGGCTTTACTGACGCTGACACCCGCCATTTTAGGTTTGGTCAACATCGCACGCAGGCGAGTGAAGAAGCCGACGGTGATTTACCTTGAAGCAGCATCAATGCTTTTCGCATTAGCGATCTTAGCCTATGTCACTTTCATGGCACCCGGCAGCGAATATCGCCCAGCGTTGCTCTATTTGCTAGTGCCATTTCTGTTGTGGGCCGCATTGCGGTTCGGAATTACCGGTACGACCAACGCGCTCACACTTGTCGCAGTCTTCGCAATCTGGGGTGTCGTCCACGGCCATGGCCCTTTCGCAGGCCATACACCCGTGCAAGATGTCCTGTCATTGCAGCTTTTCTTATTGGTTGCCGCGAGTTCCTTTATGGTATTGGCCGCTGTTGTTGAGAACCATGAAGCGGCAGAGCAGACGGTTCGGAGAAGCGAGGAACGACTGCGATTGGCACAACAAGCCGCCGTCATGGGAACGTTTGAATGGAACATGCGAACTGGCGTGACTACTTGGACGGCAGAATTGGAAGCAATTTACGGTTTGCCACAAGGCGGCTTTGGCGGAACACAGACCGCTTTCGAGAATCTGGTCCATCCCGATGATCGTGCAGCCCTGATCAAGGTGGTTGAATCGTCTGTCAAAACGGGAAGACCTACGAGAGCAGAATGGCGCGCGGTCTGGCCTGACGGAAGCGTCCATTGGATAGCTGGACGCTGGCAGGTCTTGATCGATGAGTCTGGCGAGCCTTCGCGTGTAGTTGGCGTCAATATAGATGTAACCCAGCGCAAGCGGGCAGAAGAAGCTCTTTTGGAACTGAACCGCTCTTTAGAGTCGCAGGCGGCACTACTGCAATCACGGGAAGACCTGCTGAAAATCTTCGTCAAGAACGTACCAGCAGGAGTGGCGATGCTCGACCGTGACATGCGCTACCTACAGGTGAGCGACCGCTGGTGTACTGATTACTTGTGTGGCAGAACGCAGATACTAGGGCGTTCGCACTATGAGATTTTTCCAGACATGCCTGAGCGTTGGAAGGAGGTTCATCGCCGCGGCCTTCAAGGAGAAACCCTGGGAGCTGACGAAGACCGTTGGGATGGGCAAGACGGCCCTCGCTGGGCGCGCTGGGAAGTTCGCCCTTGGAAGACCCCTGATGGTACTGTGGGAGGAATTCTCATCCTTGCAGAGGACATTACCCGTCGCAAGCAGATGGAAGAAGCGATCTCAGGTATCAGTCGAAAGCTGATTGAAGCCCACGAGGAAGAGCGTTCCTGGATCGCCAGAGAGCTCCACGACGACGTCAATCAACGCATGGCACTGTTGGCAATCGAGCTGGATCGATGGAACCAACAACTTCCGCCCTCGGCAGTTAAACTTCACGATCACATCCATCACGCCATCCAGCGCCTTTCGGACATCGCCAAGGACGTTCAGGCCCTGTCGCACCGCCTCCATTCTTCAAAACTGGAATATCTGGGTCTTGTGGCAGCGGCCAAGAGCTTCTGCAAAGAGTTGTCCGAGCAACAGAAGGTAGAGATCGACTTCAGCCACACGGCCATACCGCGAAGTGTGCCCAAGGAAATCTCGCTTTGTCTGTTCCGAGTTTTACAGGAAACTCTGCAGAATGCCGTGAAGCACAGCGGTGTGCGGCACTTCAAAGTGGAACTGAGCGGCACAGATGGAGAGATTCAACTGACCGTGAGCGACCTGGGAGTTGGTTTTGATCCGCAAGACGCCATATTCCGTCGCGGCCTCGGGCTCATCAGCATGCGAGAGCGAATGCAATTGGTAAGCGGTGAGATTTCGATCAATTCGCACCCCGGTTCTGGCACCACCATCCACGCCCGCGTTCCTTTCGATTCAAGTAATGATTCTGCACGGGCGGCAGGGTAGGAATAGCGGGTGTCCCATACAGGGTTCACGAAGGACTTTCACCGCGAATAAACTGCTGAATGTTGTTCACAGATTCTTTCGATGACGTCTCTTTTCTGTTCGTGATCATCCCTTCCCAATAAACACCCGCACCATATGTCAAACTCGTAGACCTTGGCTAACTCGTCCCAGAGGCGTTCCCGCTGAATCGCCGTATCCTCTTTACCTTGTGCCCACAAGGTACGTGTGCATTCTCATCCAACTGCGAAGTCGAGATGCTTTTCCGTCGCTGCTTTCGCCGCTTCCACTATGGGATCACGAACAGTTTTCGTCAGTCGAACCGGGTCAGGTGAGTCATCGACCATGAACGTCGGGAGCGAATCGGCAACGTCCAAAGAGATATAGCGCTTCTGATCAACAAGAGCAGCAACATCCATGCCACGTGCCTGCAACCACTGAAGAAGACCCCTTTGGTGTGAGTCGGTCGCGATCAGAATCACCGCCTTGCCCACATTTAGCGCAGCCATAACGAAATCAGCGAAGTCATCCAGAAAGGCCTCGTCGTTAGAGTAGAGCCCCAATTCGTGGCGACGGGTTATTCCCACGTTTTGATCTTCACGCTGTGCGAGCCTGTCATTGCGCCGAACGCTTTCAGGGTCAGGTCTATCCGAGGTTCCGATCAGACCATAGCCAGCAAATCTGTTGCCGACAAACCTCTCGCCCCGAAGAACTGCGTTCACGGCAGTCAGTAGCTCTTTTCCCGCATCCGCTTTAACGACGTAGCCCAGCGCACCCAAGGCGAGAGCTTCCTGTACCACATCGGCAGAGGATTCTTGACTCACGAAGAGTATTTTGCTTTTGGGCGAAAGTTTGTGGATTCGTCGAGCGGCTTCGAGTCCGTTCAGCGATGGAAGACCGACGTCGAGCACAATCAAGTCCGGTTGCAGTTCTTCGGCTTTCTGAACCGCCCCTAGCCCGTCTGAGACCTCGCCGACGATCTGCAATTCAGGTCTTTTTCTCAGCGTCGAACAGATGAATTGCCGAAAACTTTCGTAGTCATCCACCACAAGGATCCGAGTGGTTGATCCTTCCACGGCAGCCCCCCTCACAGTTCAGAACCCTCGTCTCCGAGGATAGTTGCTGAACTGGATGTTTTCGGCACCGCAAGGAACCGTCACCGTGAGGGTCTACGGATCGGGGGCGGAAGCGTGCGAGGAAAACGATATAGTGCCGACGCTGCGAAAGTCTACCAGAGAACTGTTGTTTGCCAAAGACCCACGTTTGCGGGGTTCGTCGATCGACGAGCCCTGAGCCCTTATCCGCTGTCCACTTCGGAGTCCCAGAATCCAAGTCGAAATAGATTCGGCCCGAATCGAATACGTATCCAGTGACAGCGACGAAGGTACGCCGTCTCGCAAGCCTTCCGTGGCGATAACCCCAGATGCCTCCACAGGCACTGGAAGACAGCGACCCCGCTTGCGCAGGCACTTTCGGGCAAGGCACACACCTCCGCCAGACGCAACTTAAGCGTTGACCGATTGTGCGAGCCGCTGCCATACTCTGTATGCGCGAGAGCGGCAACAGCCCGCAACTGAGTTTTCTTAGCAAAAAGGCCCGACTACGAATCGGGCCTTGTTCTATTTTAGGCTTTGGAGGTTGGTACTTTTAGGGTTTTGTAATGAACTTCGCGCGTCCTTGCGTTCAGCGGGTCTGGCATAGCCCAACTTCTCACGACTGCCTGACTCAATCATTCTCGCTATAGTGCGCTTAGTGCTATAGTTGGTGCCCAAATCGATGGACCAAGAGGGGTAGCAAAATGGGAGACCTCGAATCAAAAGACAAGCCGAGCACCACCCTGCCGGGAACTGTTCAGAAGATCATCAAACCGATCGATCCGCACGCAGAGGAGACTGCAGAGATCGCCATTGAAAAAGCTGAGGATCTCTATCGGGAGATTCGCGTCGAGAACACCTTGAAGGACGAGGAGGGCGAAGAGGTAGCTCTTAACGAAGGTGCGCCGGTAGACGTGACTATCGAAGCGGACAAAAAAGACACGACCAAAAAGGCAAGCTAGACGGCAGCCTAACTCAGTGATTCTCGCAATGGTGCGCGAGCATGAAGGCTCTCAGTTGCCGAGCCTCCGATAAAACCATCGTGCGCTATGCGTACACGCGTGTACAGCCCTTTTCGGTCAGTCGGTGGCCCAACGAGCATCAACTTGCGGCGATTCAGCGCCTGCAGTCATTCAGCGAGCTATCAACCCGGCCAGCCATGCGAGGTGGCTGGCTTACTGCATCCAGCGCTGTTACTGCTGGTGCTACGGCGGTCTGCTCATCGTGAAAGCCTGTTTTTGTGCGCCAACTGCGTGGGCCGCATTTGACAACGTGCCCATGATGCAGCAGGCGATCGAGCATGGCGGTCACGGCTGCGCTGTCGCCCAACAGTTTCCCCCAGTCTTCGACGGGTCGGTTCGAAGTAATCATTGTGCTAGCACGCTCATAGCGTCGCATGATGATTTCCAGTAAATCCTCGGCGGCAGTCATGGGTAACTTCCGCATACCCAAGTCGTCGATAATCAAAAGCGGTACGGAAACGAACAGTTCCATGCATTCTTTGCGGGTTCCATCGATGGTGGCTTCGGCCAAGTCATCGAGCAGTTTGTGGGTTTCGCGGTAGAGCACGCGATAACCCTGATGGATAGAGGCTTGCCCGATGGCTTGTGCCAGATGGCTTTTGCCGCTGCCGGGTGGGCCGACCAACAGTGAGTCTTCGTGGCGGGCGATGAAGGCAGCGGTCGCCAGATGGAAGACCAGACTGCGATTCATCTTGGGATTGAAGGTAAAGTCGAAGTTCTCGAGGTTTTTTTGCGGATCGCGAAACTGAGCTTGCTTGCGCCGACGTTCCAGCAAACGGTCGCCGCGACGGGTGAGTTCGTCCGAGACCAGGCAGGAGATCAGGTCGATGGGTGCCATGGATTCGATCTGCGCCTGGTGCAGACGCATCTCGAGCACAGCCGCGATTCCCCCCAGCCGCAGTTGTCGTAAAGCGCGATTCAACTCGATGAGATTCATTCACTTGGCTCCTTGGTTTTGGTATGGATCAGATCACGGTAGTACACCAGTTCGCGAATCAAGGGATCGACCTGGCGCAAACTGAGGGGAGCTTGCGGACAACGCTCGAGGTAGCGACGCACGAAACGATATTCGTGCATGCCCATCTCCAGGGCTGCAGCGCAAGCATCATCGACAGCAGCGATGCCGTATTTTTTGGTGAGTGCGAGAACGCCCAGAATGCGGCGCACGCCCACTTCGCCTTGTTGGCTATAGATAAGGTTGCAGAGTGTACCGACTTGGGTGCCCACTCGGCCGGCGCGGCCGAGCAACTGCACCACCCGGAGCGGAGTTCGTTGGGAGTGGTCCTCGGGCGGAATGCGGTACCAGCCCCGTTTCTGACGTACATGTTCTCGCAGCAGCAGTCCAGTTTTGGGATCGAGGATACGTACGCAGAGTTCATCCCATTGGACTTTCACCCCACGTCCAATCCAGCCTGGCGGCAGACCGTAATAGGCGGCTTCGACTTCGACACAGCCATCCAGATGCACCACCCGTTCGCCGTACTGGTAATAGCGAAACGGTTCCACCGGCAGCGGGAGCAGAGTTGGTTTTTCTTCCGCGAACATAGCCGCCACTTGCCGTTTCGTGGTTCCGTGAATGCGGGTATCCGCCCAGTTCGTTTCCCAGCGATCCAGATAGGCTTGCGCCTGTTCCAGACTCTCGAAGCGTTGCCCTTTGAGAGGAGTTTTCTTGGCGTGGCCCACCGCTGACTCCACCTTGCCTTTTCGATCGGGATCCTGGATCCGGCAGGGCAGGGCGACCGCACCATAATGGGCGAGCATGTCGCGATAGAGTGGATTAAGCGTGGGATCGTAGAGGTCCGGGACGAGCACGCCTTCGCGCAAATTATCCAGCACCAGAATGCGCGGAGCCCCGCCGAATCGACGAAAGGCCTTCTCGTGGAGCTCGGCCCAGATGCGCGTGCTGGAGCGGAAAACCAGCAGCCGTACCGCTTTGCGGCTATAGCCCAGCGTGAGCACGAACAAACGGGTGCGTCGGTACTTGCTGCTGTGCGGCTCACGCACCATCGGCCCGCTGCCGTAATCGACTTGGCCTTCTTCTCCCGGGGCGGTGAAGATCACCGCCCGCGCTTGTGGTACCTGGGCGCCGCGCAACTTGTAAGCGAAGCGCCGAACGCTTTGATAGCCACCCTGGAATCCGTAGTCGGAAACCAGATCCTGCCAGATGGCCATGGCATTGCGATCTCGACTCAGACCCAGCTCGATGATTTCCCGGTAGGGTGCCCGCCATCGGCGCCGCAAGCACTTATACCGTAGTCTCCGCTGATATTTTTTGCGACATTATCTATGGTCGCCAAAATGCCTAAACCATCAGGATCGTTATCCCTCTCGAGAACGATCTGGTTTCCGGTTTGTGTTCCAATTACGTGCCCGGTAGCAAAAGCAAAGCACCCCACCGACGATCCTGAAGATGTTGTGAAGGTCAACACACCGGTGATGTTCCCTGAACTATCCTCGGTAAGGTTCGCGGTGAACGCGGTATTGCCGGGCGGATATTGAGTTGATTGAGTAGTTCCCTCCCACGAAGCACTCTGTACTGAAGGGATCAGAACCGCGGAAAGTGTTCCAGAAGTGTCGTCGAGGCAGCCCGAGGTTTTGATTGCGTAACTCCCGGAAATAGAGTTGTTACCGGAAGCTGTGCCAGTAATAATAACCGTGTCTCCCAGGTCCCCACTGAAGACAATTTTCACCTTGTTGCCGCTTACCGAGCCGTTCATTGTGCTTTCCGAGCATGTGCCTATTACAAAAGTCGGCGCGACAGCCGAAAGAGTCTGCCCGTTCTGAAGGATGAAGATGTCGAGAGGCAAGCTCCTACCTGAAGGCGAAGAGGTTAGAGTTGCATGCCAGCTTCCGGCTAGCTGAGCGTTGGGGGTTGATCCGCCCGTGGGACTACTTCCTCCGCAACCTAAAAGAAACGTGGTCCACAGTAGCGTTGAAACGAGCCTCTTCGTCATCGGTCCTCTTTCGAGCGGAATCCGAGTTTTTCAGAACTTGACGGGCCACAGATCAATTCTCGTTCATGCGTCGGCACGGAGCGCTAAATTATGGCCACAAACATTAGTCGTTCATGGCGCTTGTGTCAAAGATCAAATTCCGGTGGCTAGCAAATCGAGGGGGAAGAGACACGACCAAAAAGGCAAGCTAGGTGGAGTCGGTCTTCAGATTGCGCCTATTGTGGGGTTTTGTGTTCGTCCGTGCTGCGTGAAGCTCATTCCGCAGTTGTTCCGTCTCACCTCGATTCCCGAGAACCAGCGTTCCAAAACCCCTACTGAAAGCGTGTCCGCAAGTTCACAGTTCTATGGACGGCGCACATGCCTGTTTCCAGTGTCATCAAACACTAGATTGTGGAACATGTGCGAAGTGGCCGAGGTTCAGCTTTTTCTGCCGACGGCACTCTTCCCGATCCATAAACATGTCGGGCGGCCCATTCTGATCTTGACCCTATGGGGAACTTGGTCGGTTTGCGGCTCTTTATGTTGTTATGGCTAAACTGAGCAGAAGGCGCTGGCTCTCAAACCGGAAGACAAGTCTTATCAGCAACTCTTCGAGAACTACCAAGAGATCGCAAAGGTTGTCACGAATTTGCCTGCTTCTCTCTCTCTGGATGAGCCTGTTCATGCCGAACCGGGACTGACGCCGCCCAAGCCGATCTTCACTCCCAATCCGGAACCTTCGGCCGAACGCTGGTACGGCACCGTCGTCGTGAGCACCATAGTCGGGTCGGACGGCAGAGTTCGGGGCCCCCGAGTTGTGAGATCGGTGAGTCCCGATGTTGATGGAAAGGCCCTCGATGCGATCCGGAAGTGGGTTTTCCGGCCTGCTCGGAAAGACGGGAGACCCTTAGCACTGGAACTCAAAGTGGAAGTAGTGTTCCCTTTCAAATAAATAGGTGGCCCACCCCCTTGCGGTCATTGGCGTACCATCGCCATAATACTCAAAATCCCCTTGGAGGGGCGAAGAGACGACGCAAGCTTGTGACATCGCTGTTATCGTCAACCATGCTTTAACCAGGCGGCACGGTGGTACACTGCTGCCTGATCCCTGTAGTGCAAGCATTGAAAGCCTCTTGATTTTCTCGGATCGACGCGCGGGAATTAGCAGGCGGTGCGGAATGTCATGTCCATGTTCTGGCGCTCGGCGGTGCAATGTCTTGTTGCCAGCGTAGCCCTTGTATCGCTTTGCGGTATCTGCTACCGACTTCACTTCAATCTTGCTACAGTCGCCCTCCTCTTGATGATTGTCGTCGTGCTAGTGTCCCGCTTAGGGAGCTTTGTCTCATCAATCTTTGCTTCCATCATCGCGGCTCTGTGTTTAGCACACATTGCTCCTCCTGCTTTCTCTTTTCGGGTTGACGATCCGCTCGATGATGTGGCTGTCATCGCTTTCTTGATCACTTCGTTGATCATCGCTCGCCTGATGTCAACAGTGCGCAAGCAGGCGGAAGAGGCGCTTTCGAGCGTGAGCTACAGGGTGATTGAGGCAGAAGAACAGGAGCGTCAGAGGATCGCGAAGGATCTTCACGAAAATATTGGTCAACGGGTGACTATGTTGTTTCTTCAGATTGAGAAACTCAAGCGAGACTCTCTCAATGCGGCTGACGCGCATAGCCAGCTTGACGCGCTACTGAAGCAAAGCTCAGAAATACTGAACGATGTCAAAGCCTCGGCACACGAGCTGTACTCTCCAAGACTGGAATATCTTGGCATCGCAGGGGTCATGAGCACCTTCTGCCGAGACTTCGGTGAGCAGAAGAAGGTGGAGATTGATTTCAAGAGCGAAGGTTTACCAAGCTTGGTACCGTCGGACATTACTCTTTTGTCTCTTCCGCGTATTACAGGAGGCCGCGCACAATGCAGTGCAACATAGCGGAGTGCGACAGTTCGATGTGCGATTGTGGGCAACGTCGGATGAGATTCATCTCACGGTCGGCGATTGCGGCGCAGGCTTTGACCTCGAAACGGCAAGGAAGGCTAGAGGGCTGGGTCTCAACCGGATGGAGGAGCGACTGAAACTAGTGAAGGGGAGCCTTTCCATCGACTCGCAGCCCAAGCGGGGTACCACAATCCACGCTCGCGTTCCTCTCACCTTGGAAAACGATTCCAAACATGAAGTCGGGCGGCAACTGACGTAACATCGCCATAGCGCGTTTTGACGAGCGGTCAAAACGTGAAATGGCCTGTTACCGACAGTTTAACCTTCCGCTAAGATTTACACATGTTCTCGCGCAAAAGGATGGCGGTGATAGTCAGCCTTGCGTTGTTCGTGCTCTTGATTCTGGGGGCGTTAGTCGTTCTGCGTCCCATGTTTGGTTATCCTAGGCCAATAAACTACGCTAGATGGCTTGTGTGGTCTCGTTCCTACAAGGCTGAGGTCTTGGCTCAACCGAACTCAGCAAAGGAAGAACTTAAGCACATCGAATGGGATGGTTGGGGATGGGCCGGAATGGACACGACCGTCTATTTAGTTTTCGATCCCACGGACTCGCTGTCTCAGGCCGCTAGCAGCCGTCAGCCCGGAAAGTACAGTGGCATACCGTGCGAAGTATTTCTTGTGCGGCGGCTTGAGAGCCATTGGTATACGGTTTGGTTTTACACGAACTACGAGTGGGGACAGCCTAGTTGTCGATAAATCTGTAGTGCCGTATCGACAGTGCTCCGCAGATAGAGTGGTCTTGAAACCGGGCAGTCGAGGCGGAGCATTGACGATACGGCGATTTGGACTAAGCCGCTTCCGAGAGCTCACGTCCTATGGGTTTTGAATGGGTTTGTTGTGGTGGGGAGAACGAAGAAGCGCATTGCAGGGGATGTGAGCGGAGGGTTGTGATGTGTGCGGAGCGACCGATTATGAGGTGAATGAGACGGCGTTTCGGGAGGTTGGCAACTTCTTTAGGTGTATGCGGACACACTGCGGCATGCACGCGCACGACGCGCATTGCAGCTCCGATCCGGGTTCGTGGTGTGAGCGAGATCGTGATCATGACGAGTTGATCTCCGCGAGATGCGAGTCATCGGTTGCGGGCACAAGAGTCGTGAAGCGAACGACGACGTGCAAGGTGCCGCGTTTGCACTTGGGGCAGCAGCGATTGATTGCCGACTGTTGCTGAGGGGTAACGAGGTCAGTGCCTTGTGGAGCTGCGGCCTTGAGATGGTGACGGCAAAGAACCAGTGCCTGACGGCGATTGCGGTTGGCGAGCAGCCCGAAGTGGCGAATCTTGACGAAGCCACAAGGCAGAACGTGAAGCAGAAAGCGACGGATGAACTCCACCGCATCGAGGCTCATCACCTTGATGCGGTTGTTGTCTCTGGAGTCGCGCCATTTAAAACGTACCTGCTCGTTGTTCAGGTCCAAGAGCCTGCCATTGGCGATGGCAACACGGTGAGTGTAGCGTGCCAGGTACTTGAGCACATACTCAGGACCGCCGAAAGGTGCCTTGGCATAGACGACCCATTTCTGATGGCGCAGGGTGGAGAGCATTGCGTGAAATGGGCCTGGCTTGGATAACGCAGCTAGAGTGCCCGGGAAGCGCAGTTGGTGGTTGTCGTAAGCGTGTTTCAGGAAGGCCAGCATCTTGCCACGGAACATGCAGCTGAGCACCGGCGCGGGAAGGAAGTAGCGAGGCCGACAAGCGATCCACCGTGATTGGTCGGGTGCCAGGCCGCCGGCCGGAACCAGGCAGTGCAGGTGGGGATGAAGTTGCAGTCGCTGATTCCAGGTATGGAGTACGGCGAGAATGCCGATGCGAGCACCGAGGCGGTGTCGATCGGCGGCGATCTCCATCAGGGTCTCGGAGACAGCACGAAATAGCAGAGCGTAGATAAGACGCTGGTTTCTGAGTGCGAGTGCTGCCAGTCGCTTGGGCAGCGTGAAGACGACATGGCTGTAGGGCACGGGCAGCAGACTCGA
Organism: Terriglobia bacterium; assembly: GCA_963786325.1. GTDB lineage: Bacteria > Acidobacteriota > Terriglobia > Terriglobales > Acidobacteriaceae > JAIQFF01. Next base: position 870,849 of record CAWAYW010000024.1, on the reverse strand, counting down.
CGCCTGCTTCTGCAGCCAGCGATCGCGAGCAGTCGACTGGCACTTTGGGCAGTGGCGATCACGGCATGAGTCGAAAGCCACGTACTCATAGGAGCAGCTGTCACAGCGTTCGAGATGACTGCCGAGTACGGCAGTACGGCATCGACCGATGGCTCCGAGCACCTTGCGTTGTTGGCGGGAGACACCATGGCCCCAGCGCTGGAGAAACTCTTGCTGGTGCGCGTGAAAGACATCGGCCACTTCGAGCCGATGCTCTCTCATTTTTTCTTAGGTTCTCCTTCGCGAGCCCGAAGCTCATCGAGCGGACTTACGGTGGAGTGCAGCCGGTGCTCGGAGACATGGAGGTAGCGCGCGGTCGTCTCCAGGTCGCAATGTCCGAGCAGCAGCTGAATGGTGCGCAGATCGGTTCCACTGTCGAGCAAGTGAGAGGCAAAGGAATGCCGCATCACATGGGCGGAAAGCCGCTTGGCAATGCCCAGCTTCTGGCGCAACTGATGGCAGAAAGCGTTGACGGCGCTGGCGTACATCGGCCGGTCGGACCTCATTCCGGGAAAGAGCCAGTCCTTGGGCTTGCGCTGGTTCCAGTAGGCACGGAGCCACTCCAGCAGCTTGGGCGAAAGCATTACCTGACGAGGAAGCCCGCCCTTGCCTTCGCGGATGTTGATGATCATCCGCTTGCTGTCGATGTCGGTGACTTTCAGATCCAGGACTTCCTGGATGCGCAAGCCAGCCCCGTAGAGCATGCCCAGCAGGGCGCGGTGCTTGAGGTTCTTGGTGATGTCGAGCAGTGCGGCGACTTCTTCACGGCTCCAGACCACGGGTAGTTTGCGGCGTATCTTGGGCTTGGTAACTTCGGTGTCGAACCAGCGTTGCTTGAGCGTACGAACGTACAGAAACCGCAGTGCCGAGACGCGAACCTGGATGCTATGCCAGGCTAGCTTGCGCTCGTTCAGCAGGTAGAGCTGATAGATACGAACATGCTCAGACCCGAGCTTGTCAGGGGACTGGTGAAAGTAGCGCGCGAAGTCGGCTACGGTTGCCGTATAGGTACGGATGGTTCGAGGAGTGAAATTACGCAGCCGTAGCTCTTCCAGCATGCGTTCGCGAAGTGCAGTCATGTATACCTCCTTCAAGGTATCCATTACTGTACTTACGTACCGTCGCTACAACACCTGCCGCGCCAGCGGCTTAGTCCAAATCGCCGTTACACTCATCGACCCGGCAAACGTTTATGTCTCTGGTGTCGCCTCCCACTTCGGCTTCGTTTCTCTGCCCCATTTTTTAGGGTCCTCGTTATGCATTTTTTCCATCGCTTTTGCGGTGTCAGGATGCTTTTCCATCACATGTTTCGTCATCGCTTGGACGATTTCGTCCCATGACGCGGCAGACAGCTTCTGTTCACAGGGCCCACCCAATGATCGGCACGTCATCGTCTTCATGCGCCACCTCCATCCACTCTACAGATGCACTGTCGGAGTTGAGGGGTTGTTGGCGTAACATCCGTAAGCGTGTGGTCTCCCCACCTAGCATTCGTCTGAATGCGTGTGCAAGATAGGATCGTGGCCAACGATACGGACGGATCGTTAGTGTCAACTTAGGGGTGAATTAGCGTGGTGTCCATCCCAAATTTGGCTTGCAGTCGGTGCAAGTACAGTTACTTTTGATGAGCACAGACCTTCGCGGGACCTGGCCGGCGCTCGAGGATCTTGCTGCTCATAAGTTTGATGATTCCGTGGCCATTTACTTCTCTTTGTCATCGCCGAGGGGCAACCCGATGAGATCGAGTAGCGATTCGGCGAATGCGCGCATCAAATATGTCGATGAAGCTCAAGAAAATCCAACGTGAAGAGGTTGCGTGCACGACGTCGGCGGCGCGGCCCTTCGGCTGCATGGAGCTCTGGGCCGGTAACGAGAGAGCTCATCGTTCCCTGGAGTTGGCCGGGCTGGAAGCGGACGTCATCGCCGTGCCGTCGGGTGGAAAGCGTGGCGGCGACCTTTCTGCGGTATTCTCGTGCAGCGACAACATCGCGCGGGTGGTATTGGCGGATTGCGTGGGGCATGGGTATGTGGCAAGCAGAGTCGCGCGGCACGTCCATCGCTTGTTGCACAAATTCCAGAATATTCGCGACACGGCGGGGCTGCTGGCGGCGTTGAATGACAAGTTTACTCTGGACTCCGAGAAGTCGAGTGGAGCGTTGCAACTGACAACCGTGGTGACGGGCACATTTGACGGCGGTACGAAAGAGTTTAATTATGCGTACGCGGCTCACCCTCGAATGCTGCTCTGGCGCGGGAGCGAGAGCAGGTTTCTTGAGATTGGAGAAGGTTTGGAAAATCTGCCACTCGGCTTCGTCACCGGCGAGTTGTACAGCGAACAGAGCATTCGGCTCCAGCCGGGTGACATGATTTTGGCGTTTTCCGATGGCGCCACCGAAGTGCGGTCGCCCAACGGCGATCAACTGAGCCCGAGAGGCTTCCTGCAATTGGCTGAAGCGACTCTGGCGAGCCTGCCCGGGCCAGTCCGGCTAGCCGAGTTTTCTACGGCTTTGCTGGAGGGCGTGCAGCTTCACCGGGGAAGCTCGGAGCTCGAGGACGATGTCACGCTGCTGACGCTGCGGCTCTCCGGATGAGAGCGCCATGGCAGAGTCCCGAAATCCCAGCCAAAAAACTAAGGTGCGGGCTGCGCGGGCGGATGGTCCGCAAAATATTGGTCGAGGCTGGCGCGGCATTCAGCTATGCCTTGCTGCACATTTTTGTCGAGGGCCGCAACCACCGCACCAACTTCTTTCCCGTTCGAAGGCTCGTCATGCGTATAAAAGTGAGTCCACACCGTGGTGCCTGTCTTGATGTTGCGAAGCTCGAGTTCCATGGTGACGCGGCCCACGAGCGCGCTTCCCGAGACTTCCTTGAAATCATAGAGATGCCCGTGCAAAAGAAAATCTCCGTGGATACCGCTTCGCAAAGTATAAACTCCCCGATAATGGCCGGAGGCGCGGAACTGCCGCAGTGTAACTTCTGCGATCATCTCCGTAGGAGGCTCAGACCAGCGTTGATACTCGTACGTCCCCATGCTCTCGCCGCCGGAGCTGTAAACGATTTGGTCCTCGCGGTAAAGAGCGGGACCCATTAAGCGGCCAATCAACAGCGTGACAGGAATGGGATTTGAATCGACCGCAGGCACGATGTTACCGGGAACAGTAAGCTGATAATACTTGCTTGGCCGGGCGGTGCCGCAGCCCGCCGCCAGGCCCAGGGCCAGCGCCAACACCCAGAGAGTGATTTTTGTGGTCGTCGGAAAGACTAGGCGTTCCCGGCGGGCATGCGGCAGTTCCGTGCGTCTCGTCATAAACTGGTGATTTTCCCGCTTCATTACTGCTCACCCGGTTTGTGATCGGGCGAATTCGTCGCGCGAATGAGAGTGTAAGGGCGCCTCTTGATCGTGTTCGTGAATTCCTTCAGATTCTGGGAGACGCGGCGGAAATTATCCAGGAGTTCGTCGATATTTTCCGTGTTCACGTCGAGGGTTTGGTCCAGCCGCCCGGTAATATCCGTAAGCGTCGTCAAGGATTTCCGAAGCTCGATCACCGACTGGCGCACATCGGCACTGTTTTCCCCCAGGACGGCGTCCAAGTGAGTGAGCGCCTGGTTGGCTTCTTCGCTGTCCTTGTGAAGGTCCTGAAGAAGCGGCTCCAGCTTCTGGCTCACGCTGTCCAAGTGCTGAATGGTGGATTTTATCTGCGGACGGTTTTCTTCAATCACGCCGCGTGTGCCCGCAAGCGTGGCGGAAAGATTCGCTCGGTTCTCTGCGCTCAAAAGATCGTTGACTCGGTCGACCGTAACTTTCAATTCTGCTGCGCGATCATTCAGCGATTGAATGAGTAGCTTTGCTTGCGGAGCGAGGTCATTGATCTGCGCGGTAAGGACGTTAAAATCCAAGTAAGTGTCAGACGGCAATAAGAAACCTGGAGGAGCGAGCGCAGTTTGTGCGCCGCCCGGGAGAACCTCCAGATGATTGTCTCCTAAGGGACTGATACTCATGATTTTGACATGGCTGTCCGTCTTGACGGGCAGATCCGTTTGCACGCTGAAAACTACGTCGATGCGCGCGGGATTTTGCGGGTCAATCGCCAGTTTCTCCACGCGGCCCACTTTGGGGCCTCCCGCATAGCGGACGGTCGCACCCCGCTCCAGCCCGCCCGCGAAGGGAAAGTAAGCGTGATAGGCCTTCGAAGTGCTGCCAAACGCTCCGGAGATGGCAAAAACCATGCCGATCAGAACCGCAGCAGCAATCAGTATAAAGAGCCCCACGAAAACCTGGTCGCGCTTTTCAGCCATCACGTCCTCTTCTCCCTGCTGACGCTCATCACAAACGGCGGCCTTGCGTGAGCATCTGCAGATAATCCAATTCGCCCGCCACTTCCGGCTCGGGCACACGATCCAGAAATTGCCGCACTCTCGGTTGCGTGCTCGCGCGCATCTCCGCCGTCGTCCCCATGGCGACGACAAGGCCTTTGTCGATCAGCACCATGCGATCTGCGATCAAGTACGCGCTCGCCAATTCATGCGTGACTACGATAATGGTCATGCGGAACGCTTGCTTCAATTCCAGGATCAACTGGTCGATTCCGGCTGCGATAATCGGGTCCAATCCCGCCGACGGTTCATCGAAGAAAAGAATCTGCGGGTCCATGGCCAGAGCGCGAGCGACGGCGGCGCGTTTCTTCATGCCACCGCTAAGCTGCGACGGCATGTAAGACTCAAACCCTTCGAGCCCCACTTGCTCCAACTTGAGCCGCACCATGATTTCGATGGTCGAGTCCTCGAGCTTGGTGTGCTCCCGCAGCGGCAACCCCACATTCTCGCCGACGCTCATCGAGCCAAACAACGCTCCGCCCTGAAACGACATGCCAATCTTCTTGCGAATCTCGTCCATTTCTGGGTCGGAAATCGCCGCGATGTTTTTGCCCTTGATCCAAATTTCTCCGGAGCTCGGTTTTTCCAGACCCACCAGCGTCCGCAAGAGCGTGCTCTTCCCGGAGCCGGAGCCTCCCAGGATCACGAGCGTTTCGCCGTGCTTCACCTCAAACGTGATGCCATGCAGAATCTCGACCTCGCCATAACTCACGCGCAGGTCGCGCAGAGAGATCATGACTTGTGTATCGAGCGAATCCGCGTTTTCCGTTACCATAGGCAAGGTTGCGCGTCCTAACTGCCGCTCACGAAAAAGAACAGGCCTGTAAAAACCAAATCCACGAGCACTACAAGGAAAATCGACATCACGACCGCCCTTGTCGTCGAGCGCCCGACCTGCTCGGCGCCCGCTCCCGTCGCTAATCCCTCTTGGCAACCCACGGCGGTTATGGTAATCCCAAACATCACACTCTTGACCAGTCCGGTCGTGATATCGCGCAGGAAAAGAGAATCCAGCGAGGCTTGGATATAACGGACAAACGTAAAATCTGCCTGGGCGACGCCAAACAGCGATCCACCCAGAATGCCCATCGCGTTGGCCCAGATCGTGAGACAAGGTAGCATCACAATCATGGCCAGAAATTTCGGCGTGACCAAGAAACGGATGGGACTGATAGCCATCGTTTCCAGTGCATCGATCTCCTCCGTGACCTTCATGGTGCCGATTTCCGCCGCGAAGGCCGAGCCGGAACGGCCGATCACGACGATGGCCGTGATAAGCGGCCCAAGTTCCCGCGACATCGAAATCGCGACGGCCGTGGCGACATAGTTCATCGCTCCAAACCGCCGGAGTTCATACGCGCTCTGGAGCGCGAGAATCAATCCTATAAAAAATGTAATCAGAGAGAGAATCGGCAAAGCCCGGACGCCCACGTCCATGGCCTGCGATACGGCGCGCTGCAGACGCAGCGGCTTGCCCTGGAACGGTCCCACGAAGGTGTAATAGGCCGCGCGGCCCCCAAGCGAGGCCAGAGAACCGACGTACGCCAGGCCATTCGTCACGCTGCCGCCAATTTGTGACACGAATTGCATCTCTATTCTCTAGCTCAATTCTCTGAAATTCCCAGAAAATCAACCGCCCTGAACCAAAAATTCTTAGCCCGCCAGCGCTTGCTCTTCGTTGTCGTAAATCTCAAAAATCTTTAGCAAACGCGAAAGCTGCAACACTTCACGCGCCGAGGTGCTCAATCCAAACAAGATAAAGCGCGAACCGACGTCCCGCGACGCTCTTAAGCCTTCGACCAAAGAGGCCACGCCGGAACTATCGATATACCGCACGTTGCTGAGGTTTATCACGACCCGCGGAGTACGTTTTTCACGCACCTCGCGCAAGAGGGCTTTTCGAACGGTCGGTGAGTTCGCGAGATCGATGTCTCCCGACACGTCGAAAATGACGGTTTTATCCAGTTCCCGGCTTGAAATCTGCACAATATCTTCTCCTTCACGCTCTTACGCATTCCCATCCGGTGGCGTGTGGACGAACTTGACCAGGCGGAGACGGTTGGTCCCGTTCGCGCGGTTGTATTCGACGATATCCATGCTTTGTCGGATGAAGTGTAACCCAAGTCCGCCCGGCCTTATTTCCTCCAATGCGCGGAGGCACATACGCTCCGGATCTATGGCTGGGCCGCGATCGCACAACACAATTTCCAGCCCTTCGGCAGATTCAGCATCGTCCTCTCGCACCGAGCGGAAAAGCACCTCAATCGGTTGGTCCGCCCTGCCGCAGTACGTGTGTCGTATGATATTCGTCAGCGCTTCGTCGACAGCGAGCGTGACCGCCCGGGACTCTGGCGCGGAAAACCCCAATGATTCCGTCAGTCGTTCCACAGCCCCCCGCACCGCACAGAGCAAGCTAGGATTGCTGGTTAACTGCAGCTTCAACAGCAAACCGCGTTTCAAGTCTTCATTGCGCTCCATGCCATTGCCTCGCCCTGCTGAATGGGGTCTTCGTGTGCGGCTCAGTTTCGCCTCCGACTATCGTTCACGCCCGGGGAACTCCTTGCACGTTTTCAGTCATTCTCCGGAAAAGTCGAGAACATTTGGAGCAGCAACCGCCCCAAATAGTGGTCGTTAGAATAAGGGCTTTACCTCTTTTACGAATCCCCAGTGCTTGGAATCTTTTCTTAACACTTTTGAGGTATCGGCAGAACTTGGTTCCGAGAGGTGCCCACTTCGGTCCGGACTCTTATTGGCCTTAATGGTCCAGCAAACATTTATGGACATGCTAACACCGCTTTGAGGCCGAGGCTGTGATCGGTAACGAAGACCTGTGCCTCTCGAAAATCCGGAAAGATCTAGGCGGGAACGAATTAAAACTATCTCGGTAATGCTCTGTGCCTCGGCCAACTGCTTTAACGATCCCGACCCGGAGCGCCACGATCCCGATCTCTGGACCGACGAGTTTTATTTTCTGAATCGGTCCGGGCAGGCCGAGATACAAAGCGATCTTTTCTATGACTACCGAACTAACGTTGACTCCTATCCGAAATGGCAGGAGTGGATGCGCGAAAGGCAACCGCGGCTGCTCGTGATCTGGGGCAAATACGAAACATCGTTTGACCCGAGCGAGCCGGAAAGCTACCGCAAGGATGTTTCGAACGCCGAGGTCCACATCGTTGACGGCGGCCATTTCGCCCTGGACACGGCTGCCAATGAGATCACTGCGCTGGTGAGAGGCTTCACGGTGCCTTCGCACTCAGAGTTGAAGGCTCGGCGCGCCGGTTGACGTCGTCAAATGGAGCCCAGCCTGCCGGTTGGTGACAATAATTAAGAAGCGGACATTCCCATTCAACGCATCTAAATTGCGATACTTACGAATGTTCATCCGAGGAATTCTCATGCGTTCTGACATTGCTCCTGAGGCGTTTTCCCCGACTACGAGCTGCCCGAGCACACGGGGGAACTGCGCAAGCTCAGCGAGCTACAGGGTGACGATCCGCTGATCCTCACGCTCACGCGCGGCCATTACTGCCCAAGAGAACACCAGCAACATTTGCAGACATCCTGATCGACTATTACCACGCCATCCACGCCAACCTTCCATCTGTTGCAGGACAGTTGGGCGCTGCCTACGCCATTCCTATCCTGTACGTGCCTCTGCTTATGATCACGCAAATGGTTGCGTTGTATTGGCTGCTGCGTCAGCCCCGGCAGGCGACGGCGTAGAACCACTGGGCTGACCCATATTTTTTCAATTTTTTTCAATCCCTACTTTGCCGTTAGTCGATACGTTTCGTCCAAATAGATTCGTCGTCGCGCTTCTGGCTTAATCGAGGTGCCGTCGTAAGGAATAACTGTGAGAACTGTAACCACCGCACCTCGAATTCGGCGTACACTGTATCGAAATTGGAGTCATCATGAACGCCGTAAATGAACCCCGTGCAAATCGAACAAAAGAGCTATGAGATGCCCCCGCGGGAGGGGATGAGCATCGCGCATTTTCTCACCGTCGCCGACATCGAGCGATCGGACGGATGCCCCTGGAGTTTGCTGACTATCGCGCTGTATCTTGTAACTTGCGTCCAACCTGCAGGACGGATCGCGGGAGTGTTCCCAATTTAGTCTGAAAGTTATCTCCGGCACGGCTCAGCCGAGCAGAATCGGAAGAAGCACTCCTAAACCTAATACAAACATCCAGAGGGCCGGCGCTGGCGTGCCAACGGGGCGCGTCCGACGCAGCTCGCGAGCGGCTGTGCGTGGGTCGAGAAGCAGCCAATGTGCATACCGACGCTCGAGAGCGAGAAACGTGAATGCGGTGGTGGCGCCGTAGATCAGATAGCCCATTAGCGAGGGCAATAATGAAGCGGCCGCCTTGGTCGTCCAGTCGAAGGAACCATGCAATATCACTGGACTGAGGGTCAATGGTCCGAGGTACCAGCAGATCAGACCGAACATCCACCCCCACGCCACACCCAGGCCCAAGCTCGATGCCTCGCGACGAAAGAGAAGACCATAGCTCATTCCGACCACGGCGCTCACGCACAAATGGATAACGACCGCCAACGAGAGCGCGGCCATGCTACTCAGGCCTGTGGCACGCGACAATACGCCCGTGGCTATCATCACCGGACTGGAGACGAGGCCGCCGACCGCTCCTGCAAATGCTCCCCAGAGGAGTGTATGAAGGACGCGCAACCCAGCGCCTTCGAACTCGCGATTAATCGGATCAGAAGCGATGAACAGTCGTGTCCAAATTCGATCCACGGTCGCATAGATGCTGCCCAAAAGAACGCCGTAGATGATGTGCCCGATCAAGGATCCGAACAGCGCGCCGGCGCGCCCAACCGACCAATCCAAGGGTTTTCCCAGCCAGAGCGGCATGACCGTCAGCGGTCCGAGGAACCACCAAAACATGCCGTATCCCACCCCCCACCCCATGCACGATCCGTACCCGAGAACGTCCCGCTGAAACAGGAGGCCAAACGTCGCTCCAATAATCACGGCGATGATAAAGTGCAAAGTCATGCCCACGTTGGGTGACTGGGAATTCACCAGTCCGGCAATCAGCGGGAAGAAGTTTGCCTGCGCCATCCACTTGCCGAAGGCCCAACCGCCAACAATGCCCGCCAGTCCCCCCAGAGAGATGGTGCGACTAAGGCTGTACCGAGGCTGAACGCGTCTGGAGCGGAGACCCAAAAGGCCCAGTACCACTCCCAGCGGCATTCCGAAGCAGATCAGGTAGGCAACCAATTCCGGGAAGCGAGCTTGAGCAGTGCCGAGCATCCCCATCGAATGCGTCGCGCCCGTGGCGACCGGAAGAATTCCAGCAGGAACTACGACCCACAACAGAAATGCGTACCCAAGCCCCCAGATCAGCCCTGCCCCGGGACTTTTTGCCCGCGGCCCGAACAACAGCGCAAAAATCAAACCGTAAGCCGCGCCTACAAGAACGCCGTGTGAACTCAGTCCTGGAGCTAGAACCCGTTCGAGTGCACCTCCCAGCGCGCCGATCAGAACACCGAGGATTCCCGCTGCCACACGCGAGGAGAGAAAATGTCTCTGTTGGGGCCGCGCCGAGAGTCGAGTTGCCTGCTCCATGCATTTCAACCTAGCTCAAGTCGATGGTCTGAACGATGTCGCGAGGGAAAAACAGCTCGATAGTCCAGTCCACAAAAACTCGCACTTTGCGCTCTAGGCCGGGCAGCTTCGAAAGGTATATTCCTCGCCACATCAACCACGCCAGCAAACCCGAGAAGCGCATCGACTTCTTGCGTGCGAAGGGCACGGTGAGCTCCGCGCAGGCGGTCTGGTGACCGACAACGCAAAGTGCACCTAGCGAGTCGAAATGAAAGGGCTGAAGAGGACGGCCGGCAATTTGGGCCTTTATATTTCTGGCCACGGCGTAGGCCTCCCGCAATGCAAATTGGGCGGTGGGCGGGCAGGGCTGGCCAGTCTTGCCGTCGACGATTGAAGCGCAGTCTCCCAGGGCCCAGAGCCCGGGATTGCCGGGCACAGCGAGCGTGCTGTCCACCACGACGCCGCCGCGCTTATCATGCCCGACCGGAAGCGACCTCAGTAAGGGATTGGGGCTCGTGCCCGCCGTCCACACCAGCGTCTCGGCCGGAATCTCGCCATCATTCAGAACCACTACGCCCGGACGTGCATCACTCAAACGGGCGTTCAGCTTAAACACGACGCCGCGAGCTGCCATGCTCTTTCGTGCGTACTCGGCGAGCGACTCACTCAACTCTGGCAGTATGCGTTCTCGGGCGTGAACGACAACGATGCGCAGCTCGTCGGCGCGAAGATTGGGATAATCGGCAAGGATGCCCCGAGCAAAGTCATTCAAGGCGCCAGCCAGCTCGACGCCGGCAAAGCCACCGCCGGCGATTACGAAAGTGAGCATGGGCAGGCGCACAGCCGCGTCGGGCTCACGGTCAGCCCGCTCAAACATCTCGATGACGTGGTTCCGGATGCGAATCGCATCGAGCAACGACTTGAAATTGAAAGCTAATTTTTGAACGTTTGTCATGCCGAGGTAATTTGAAACCGAGCCGAGCGCAAGAACCAGGTGATCGTAGTTCAGCTCTCGCGCGGCGCCGGTGGATGTGGCTTCGCTTTCCCTGCGACCTTCCAGGGATGCGAGGACCCGCCGGCCTTCAAGATCGACCTGCGTAACTCGTCCACGGATAAACTGGGTGCGATGCAGGCTGGTACGGAGAGGACTGCTGATGTGACTCGGTTCAAGACTGCTGCCAGCGACTTCAGCGAGCATGGGCGTAAAGAGTAGCGCATTCGTTTCGCTGACCAGTGTAATAGCAATCGAGCGATCCGCCGCAAACAATGCCTCGAGGTTTTCGGCGGTTTTCATCCCCGCGAACCCTCCACCCAGAATGACAATGTGTGTCTTGTTGGGTTCGGGCGGAATGAGGGCCGCCGGCTCAGGACCCAGGATTCTGTCTGCCAAATCGCTTAGTCCCTGGGCGGCAACCCCGAGGCATGTCCCGTAAAGCACCCAGCCCACCAGTGCGGGAAAATGTGCCCGCATCTCCTCTGCGGTCCATTCCGGCATGCGCCCCGAGAGCAGCGGGAAAGCAATCACACTGAGCAATCCCCAGAGAGGCACACCCAACGCCCCCGCAGCCATTAGGGTATCGACGTAAGCGTGCGGTGTCGGGCGGAAGGTGAGAGCATAACTCGCGCCTACCGCAGCTCCGATGAGTACCACGATCCAAGGATGATCAACCGTAGCTACCAGAGCAACGCTGGCCAGGGTCCCCGCAATCAGACCAATCAAGCCGCGGCGGAGATATGGGTTCATTCTGTTCTGCTTTCATCTGCGTGTCGCATTCTACCATCCGAGAACTACGCCAGATCATGCTTGAGGAACTACGGCGCCGCAACTACGCCGAGTCCACCATCCACGCTTACATTCACACGGTCGAGCATTTCAGTCGGCACTTCCATCGTTCACCCGATCAGCTTGTGCGTTTTTCGCCCCTGCGCCTATCGGTGTGGAAACTATCGCGCTCATGTAACGAATCTCCTCGCTAACGTGCTTTCATGGTGTTTCTTCTTTTAGTGGTGGTGTGTTTCTCCCGCAGGATTCTGGGCGGTTCCCCGCCCTTCAGAAATGCGCTGGATCCGCCTCACTCTTCGGGTCCCACCCCTTCATTTCATTGAGTTCCTCGGGCGTGATCTGAGGCAAGTGCCGGATGAACAAAACCAGGCGCCAGGTTTGCGGGACAGTGTGCGTTCCGCTGAAGGCTGGCATGCCGCTCAAACGAACTCCATTTTCAATTGTGTAGTAGAGCTCACCATCGCTCTTGTTCTGCGTCCCGGCTGCGCGCAAGTCGGGCGGTTTCGGATAGAGGCCCTTGCCGAATACCGTGTGGCCAGCTCCGTCATCCGAATGGCACGGGGAGCAATGGAAGGAGAAATGCTCCATGCCTCCCCGAATGTTCTCCGTTGAAGGCATGATGGGATTGCGAAGTTGGCGATACGTGGATGGCACGGCTAATTTGCGTGCCGTTGTGGCCGCGAGCTCCTCAATCGCTGATGGTGTCGCGATTGCGCTGAAGCCTCGTCGCACGAGAATCAGCCCGTATCCCGCAGTTGCAACCGCAAGAGCAAACAGAATCAGCGAAACTGCTTTCCAGGGTTTCATGTCTACCTCTCCTGTCCCGAGCCACCGTCGTCGGCCCGCCCGAACGAAGGGAGGTACCGTCCGAAGTTCAATTCGAAGTCGCCCGGAACGCCGTAACCGACATTGCGGACCTTGGCGCGGCGCGCCTGTGCACTGGGCAAGGCCAGCAATGGGAAGAACAAGTCGTTGCTCGACTGAAGCTCGGCAGCTGTCGGCGTCCCGAACCGATTGATCTGGGCCTTCGCCGCGGCTAGCGTTTCACGGTCGAACGAGGCCAGACGCCGGACCAGCGCATCGACGAACGAGTCGAGGTTGGCATCGTCCAGCGTGCGGTTCACCCAGCCATACCGCTCGGCGATATCAGCATCGAAATCGTCGCCGCTGAGGACTATCTCAAGTGCGCGCGAGCGGCCGACCAACCGCGGGAGCCATTCCAGCGCTCCGCCGCCCGGGACCAGTCCGACGCCGACCTCGGGGTTGCCGAACAGGGCGCTTTGCCGGCTGGCGAAGCGCATGTCGCAGGCCAGCACGAACTCGTTACCGATGCCGCGCGTGCGGCCGCGAATCTTGGCGATGCTCACGACCGGCGTGGACGAGAGGCGCAGCACAAAGTCGCGCCAAAGACCCAGCACCTCTGGCCGTTCAGCCGCTTTGGCTACGTCGAGATGGGCAATGAAAAAATCGGGATTCGCGGACTGGAACACTACGACCTTCAGGGACGGGTCCGCCTCGATGTCTGTTATTAGCGCTCCCAACTCGACGATCGTTGTGGGAACAAAAATGTTGATCGGCGGGTTGCTGAAGGTGATCGTCCACCGGCCCGGATGGGTACGGTCGATGTTGAACTGCGCCGCGCTCGCGTTGCTGGCGGTGTCGTTGGCGTGGACCTCATACGTCAGATTTGCCATGTTCTTCCCTCCTTTTGCGTTTCTCATTTGTTTTTCGCTATCTAGTTGAGGCGAAGACAGGAGAGCTGGTCTTCCGCACCCTCCTGTTGCAATGTGCACACAAGGTAGTCTTCGCCGCGATCAAGTTATGCTGCAGACGCTGCCACGCCTGATCGCAATGATCTGACGCCTGCGCGAACCTCTTCTGAAAAGAGCTTCGGCTGTTCCCAGGCTGCAAAGTGCCCACCCTTGGGGAGCTTGTTGAAGTAAATGAGCTTGGGGTACGCCTGCTCCGCCCAGCTCCGCGGAGCAGGATAGAGTTCGTCGGGAAAGACGCTCACGGCGGTCGGGATAACGACGCCTTTCACGCCAAAGAACGAATAACCCTTGTTTTCCCAATAGAGACGAGCCCCCGAGAGCGCCGTATTCGTCAACCAGGTGAGCGTGATGTTGTCGAGGACGTCGTCTCGCGTGAGGCCTTCGTTTTCTCTGGCGAAGACACGCGTGATCATCTCGTAGCTGCGCGCGTCGTGGTCGAGAAAATAGGCCGCCAATCCAACCGGTGAATCCGCTATTCCGTACAGCGTCTGTGGCCTCAATCCCATCTGGAAGCCATAGGCGATGCCCTTCGCATACACGAAGCTCACGCGCTCGTAAGCGAGCTTCTCGTCGGCGGAGAGATTCTCCGGCGCCGGTGCGCCGGAAAATGCCAGCTTGTCGATCTCGAGGGGAATCACGTTAGCCATGTTGGTGTGAATGCCTAGCAACTCCGGTGGCGCCTGCACGCCCATCAACTCGGTGACGATTGCACCCCAATCGCCGCCTTGCGCTACGAATTTGTTGTAGCCGAGGCGCTTCATCAATGTGACCCAGGCACTTGCAATGTGGGCGGGGTCCCACCCGGTCGTGGCTGGCTTGCCGGAAAAACCGTACCCCGGCATCGACGGAACCACGATATGGAACGCGTCGGATGCATTTCCGCCGTGTGCGGTGGGATTGGTCAGCGGATCGATGATCTTCATCTGTTCGGTGATCGACCCGGGCCACCCGTGGGTAACGATCAGCGGCAACGCATTTTCGTGTTTTGAACGGACGTGAATGAAATGAATGTCCAGTCCATCGATCTCGGTGATGAATTGCGGCAGGGCGTTGAGTTTTGCCTCGATCTTGCGCCAGTCGTACTCTGTCGCCCAATAGCGAGCGAGCGCTTGGATCGTCGCGAGCTGCACGCCTTGGGTTGCATTTGTGACCGTTTCTCGTTCCGGCCACCGTGTGTCGTTGATCCGCCTGCGCAATTCGATGAGTTCCGCCTCTGGAACATTAACTTTCTGAAACGGACGAATCGCACTGTTGCCAGTTGCCAGCGTGCTGCTATCTGGTACAGAAATAGTTGCGGTCATAGATTCCTCCTCTGCGGGTAGGTTCATCTTGGACCAGCTGCCGTTTGAAAAAAACCCCAGATCAGGTGAAAACATGGACTATTTTGTGGGGGCCAATCACGCTCGTTAGAGATATATGGAAAAAACCTTTTGAGGGTGCAAGGGGGACTTCGAAGTTTTTACGGCTACGAACGCTCGATCTTATTTTCGAGTGTAACGGTATGACTCTTTCGAGTATTTAGGATTGGATGATCACGCGCTTTAAAATCAATCTTGCAGCATGAGTTCGGTCGTCTGCGCCGAATTTGGAGAGAATGTTTCTAACTCTGCTCTTGACGATTTCTCGGATATTGAGAGTTGCGTGGCAATCTGTTTCTTCGCGATTCACGCCATTGCGCGGCCGGCATCGCTGTCGAAGTAACGAAGCGACTCCGGGTTGACTGCCGATTGAACGGCATTGTCGACGAAATCTCCTAACTTTAAGGAACGAACGATTGACATCAGCCGAGTGGGTCCGCGCCGAGAATCGGCCATCAGGCTGCCGACTCTCTGGGCGGGAGATCTCGATGGGTAAAAAGAGCGCCGCGGTAGCGCTGCCCGAATTGCTCGATCTCATTGAGCACTGTCGCGAAGCGCCCCGCCCCGCCTTGTGACATCTCATCGAAAATGGGTTGCAAAGCGGAGACGGCGCGGCTGACGCGCGGTGCCCAGTTTTCGATCCAGCGCTGGACCGCGGACGCCGATTCCGGCGTGTCCCGAATGGCGTTTAATAAGAGTGACTCACTCCAGGCGCGATGCCAGGCACAGTCTTCGTTGAGAGAAAAGAACATGCGATCCAACACATCGTCGCCGGCTGCGCGAGCAAGTCGCCCGAACTGCGTCATGAACAGCTCGTCGAAGGAGGGCTTCAGCACGAACTGGAGCGCAACGAGGGCTTCGCCCCAGTCCCATGTAACCAGGAGCGCTTCGATGACTTCGCGGAGTGGTTGCCAGATCGGGTCGTCCTGCCAGGTCTGTAGCGCCGTACGCCCGAACTCGGGATGAGTTACCTGCAACTGACGCAGCCGGTATGCGAGCCGCTGGACGCGCCGCATTTCGTCCGCAGCCTGGAAGGTAGCGGCGATGGTGATACGTGCGCTCGGGGCCATGCTCCCGATGTAAGCTGCGACCATTTGCAAGCCGTGACCGGGATATCGAAGGGGGGCGAGTACACGGTCGAGCAAGGCCAGCCACTCGGGCGAAAGACCCCGGTCGTACTCGTCGCTGATTGAGTCCAGGAGCCCATTGACAAAGGCTTCGCGGGTGCGCTGCATCGTCGTGTACGCTGTGTATGTCGTCTGCCGCGGATCGCCCCACTCTTCCCAATCGCGGCAGCGGAGTTCAGACCCCCGTTGGTACCGCTCGTACCACTCGCTGACGGGTACCTTCACCTCGAAGCCGCGGGCGGTCCAGTAATGCAGCCGGGACGTAGCGATGTCGTAGTCTGTCGGCTTGCGACCAAGATCATTCAGATGCCAGTACGTCCTCTTCTGGGCCATCTCCTGGCGGCTGCGTCCTGTCGGGCTGGCGGTTGCTCCGCTGATGGCACTGGCCTCGAACGTACTAACCACCTCGTCGTCGCTGCAGCGCACTGTGTCTTTGAAGGATGGCATCGCATCGGGAATCATTTCGGGATGGCTGCGCCCTGTCGGGCTGGCAGTTGCTCCGCTGATGGCGCCGGCCTCGAATGTCCAGACCGCCTCGTCGTCGTCGAGGCGCATTCTGCCCTTGAAGGATGGCATCATGATTTCCAGTTCGGCCCGAAAGTCGAATGGGTGCCTGAGAATATCTTCAACAGCGCTCCGCGTCACCAGGCAGCGGCGTGGCGCGAGCACGCGGATATAAGAGCCACGGTTGAGGATTTCGACGGACGGGTTCAGCCGCCGAATCGCTTCGAGCACGGCCTGGGCGCGGTGATGGCCGGTCAAGACCGGTCCCACGCCATCACCGATATCCTCAGCGTTTGGGAAGTCAGGGCTTGGCGCATGGACATCCACGAAAACCTTGCCATCCTCGATCTTGACCGCGAAACGTCTGAGGCAGGCCGTCGCGGGGTTGACCCCGCTGCCACTGCGGACGTCATACTGCCAGTGGTGGGCGCGGCAGGTAAGTACGTATCCGTCCAGCCGCCCCTCGCTCAAGGCCACGCCGAGATGTGCGCACCGATTCTCGTAGGCGTAAACAACGCCTTTGTGCCGGACAAGAAGGAGGTCGCGACCATCGACGCGGTGCGCGGTCATGTCACCATCCCAAAGTTCGGCATCCGCGATTGTGGGCTCGAAGGGCATCATCCCTCCTCGGGAACCACGTCGACGCGGTCTAGAGGCGCGAGGCCTGCCTTCGATACCGTAAGCTCTGGATCGAGTCGCTGACCTCGGAAGTACACTTGCGCCTGGGCTCGCGGCGCGACCCGAACACACGCGGCCAACTGGAGCTGCTCTGCGATCACATGGACCCGGTCGTCATCGTGGACCAGCACGACGAGCCCGAGCGTGTCACCAGCAAGAAAACCGTAAAGCGGCACGAGCAATGTCTTATACCTCCAAACCCGGATCGTTGCGATGTGCCCGTAGCCACGGGTACCGCCCACGCAACATGTCCTCGCCCCGGACCTCTGGGGTCATCTCGAAGTATGTTCGTGTGAGCTCGACCAGGTTGGCGGGCGCCTCGCCGGCCAGCATCCGGTTCACGACGCTCTTGTGATCCGCGTAGCGATCCGGCTCGCGCGAGAAGATCCAGGCACATGGTTCGGAGCAGAAGATGTATTTCCGGCCCAGGTGCTCGACGACGCGCGCAGCATTCGCGCGCGGGGTACCATTCGACAGGATGATCTGGCACAGATTGCAGAACGCGGGCATGGTTGCCCCTTGCGTGGACCATTCCATTCCGGGCCCGCTCGTCCGCCAGCGTTCCGTAATCCGCTCCCACACCGGGTCGAGCAGATCCCACGTGTGTGGATACTTCTCGCGAAGCCACGTGCGTTCCTCAGGACCAGGAAGCGCGAAGTCGAACCACATCGTCGCGCGGTAGGTATAGGCGCTGGCATAGACCATGTGGTGATAAGTGTCGAGCGCTTCGATGAAGAAGTCCCAGTACCACGGGCGCTTCAAACCGAACGCTGTCAACGTCTTTTGAAACTGGTCGGTGATCCACTCCTCCATGAACTCCTTGAAGGACGTGCTCCGAGCCGCGAGCGGCGTTAGATAGTCCATGCTGAATCCGGTGACCACGGCGAACACGATCCAGCTCCGCCAAAACCACTTGTCGACCAGATACTGTGCCCGTTCGGGGTCATGACGAATCAGTGTCGCGAGCACCGGAAGACCTATCTGGGCGTGACGCGCCTCGTCGGTCTGGATGCTCGTGACCATTTTCTCGAACATCCGGTCGCCGACGTCGTGGGCTATCGCCGAGAGCCCGATGAACTGGAGGTTGGTAAAGCCCGTCTCGAGCACGAGATTGGTAGCGATGGCGAATTCGAGAGGGTCCGTCCCAACGCACATCTCATCGACGAGGTGCCGCAGGGCGATGGCCATCCAGTTGTTGGTGTGGAACAACCGGTGCGTCCAGTCGAACTGGGGATCCCAGCGGACCAGTTCGTGCATGAGCAGCAAAGGAATCTGGGTATGGCGGAACTCATCGAGCGCGCCGAATAGTGCCATCGTGCGCCAGGCGCCGTCTCGCCCGAAACGGGCGCCGCGGATGTCTCCGATCCCTGCCGTAAACTCTGTGAACGCCATCGTTGCTGCGTGTAGCTTCAAGCCATTGAGCCAAGACCGATCCAGTTTCGCGAAGTCCTCGACGCGGCCCACGGCTTCCCGCACGCCTTGGACGATAGCGTCTTTGTCGGCTTGGGTGTCCACGTATTCTGCATAGCTCGTGCGATACGGCTCGTCCCAGTGCTGCCACTCTCGGTGAGGAAGCCAGGGACGACCACTCAGGAGCTCGGGAAACACGTCTTCCTCGCGGACGTACGAGTAATCCCAGTCCAGCTTGCGGGCCAGATCGATCCAATCGTCACGGTTGAGCTTCGGCATTCGGGTGTCCCTTCGCGTACTCACAGCTAACGGCTGCGGGCCACGAGGTTCGCAATCGGCAACACAATATCAATACCAGGGGCGCGCAAACCGAAACGTGGCGGTTGAGAAGGCAGCCAAAAGATTTACCTGCTCTGGCGCTGCTCCTTGTGATTGCGCCGACCGCGGTGCATAGAAGGTTGACTTGTGATGTTTTTGTAGGCTTTTACTGCAGCGATCAGTCTACTCCTATCCACTTAATGAATGGGATATCGTACTAATTTCATTGCGGCGCGTTAAGATGTAACAGGATGCAGACGACTAGCGCGCTCTCGATCCAGGGTTCGACACCATAAGAACGGGTCGCTCGTTCGGACCCGATTCGAGGGCCCGGCAAATCAAGGAGGTCAGCTCCCAATGAGTACGGAAGTTGCCACTAATCCTTCGACGCTGCTTGCAGCGATTGTCGAATCATCCTATGACGCAATCATCAGCACAACTCTGGATGAGGTCGTAACATTTTGGAGTCCTGCGGCTGAGCGAATGTTCGGGTACCCCGCAACCGAAATGATCGGCCGCCCGGTCGTCACGATCATTCCGCCCCCGCTCGTCGATAAAGAACGCGCATTAGTCAGTCGCCTCGCAGAGAACGGGAGGATGGTCCGGAACGAATCGATCCGCGTGCGCAAGGGCGGTCAGCGGCTCAAAGTTGCTGTGACACTCTCTCCCGTGCGCGACGCGGCGGGAACGATCCTTGAGATCCTGAGTATTGTGCACGACGTTACCGAAGAGAACCGTGGGGAGCTCCTTCGACGCGAATCGCAAGAGCGTTTCCGCGTTATGGCGGACTCCACACCGGTGATGATCAAGTCGGCCGGCGTCGATGGCGAGTTGGATTTCGTCAACAAGGCCTTCCTCGAGTTCACGGGGCGCCGGATGGACGAGACGCTCGGGATCGGCTGGGCCGAGGACATCTACCCCGAGGATTTGCAAGGCTGCTTCGAATTCCGTGTGACCGCCTTCTGCGAGCGGCGGCTTTTTCAGCACGAGTACCGGCTCCGCCGCCATGACGGCGAGTATCGATGGATTGTCGACACTGACGTGCCGCGCTTCGACGCCGATGGTAAATTCATTGGCTACGTCGGCTCAAATGTAGATGTAACGGACCGCAAGCGTGCCGAAGAGCTGGAAGCACGTGTTAACGAGCGAACACGCATAGCGCGCGAACTTCACGACACTTTGCTGCAAAGTTTTCACGGGCTGTTGCTCCGCTTTCAAACGGCTTCCACCCTTCTTCCATCGCGTCCGGAAGAGGCAAGAGAAATACTGGAGAAGGCGATCAACGCGGCGAGTCAGGCGATCATAGAAGGCCGGGATGCAGTGCAAGCGTTACGCTCGTCCACGGTCGAGACTAAAGATCTTGCCGCGGCCATAAAGACGCTCGGCGAAAAACTCACGGGACCTGAAAACGACTCGATCTCTCCCGTCTTCCGCGTAGAGGTTGAAGGCAAGCCTCGGAATCTGCATCCGATCCGGCGAGAGGAAGTTCACCGCATTGCTGCTGAGGCTTTGGGAAACGCCTTCCGGCACGCGCAGGCGCGGAACATCGAAGTCGAAATTCGATATGAGGAACAGCAATTCCGCCTTCGCATCCGGGATGACGGAAAGGGCATCGATCCAGAAGTGCTTAACGCAACCGGGCGCGAGGGACATTTCGGATTGCATGGCATGAAGGAGCGTGCTGAAATCGCGGGCGGCAAGCTGGAAATCTGGAGTCGAGACGGGGCTGGCACAGAAATCGAGTTGACGCTTCCCGCCGCCAGTGCCTACGTGGAAAGCCGCCCCTCTCCAAAGTTCGCTCCGAAGTTCTTCAGCACGGCGACTGAGGTGGAATAAGAGATAATCGGATGATGAGTGCAGGTCATCCCCAAATTCGGATTCTCGTCGCTGACGACCACCCGGTTGTCCGCGAAGGACTCCGCGGGCTCATTGCTGTTCAACCGGACATCGTGGTCGTCGCCGAAGCCTCGAACGGACGTGAAGCCATCCAGCAGTTTCGTATTCATCGCCCGGACGTCACAGTGATGGACTTGCAGATGCCCGAGATGAACGGTGTCGACGCGGTTTCCGCGATCCGTGTCGAGTTCCCCGGCGCAAAAATTATCATGCTGACGACGTACGTCGGTGACGTACAGATTTTCCGCGCTCTCAAAGCCGGAGCGCAGGGCTACCTCCTGAAAGCTGTAATGCATAAGGAACTGCCGGACAACATCCGCTCGGTTTATGCGGGACGCAAGGTTATGGCTCCGGAGGCCGCCGCCCAGGTTGCTGAGCACAGCGGCGAAGAAGCGTTGACACCCAAGGAACTAGAAGTCCTGCGGCTGATCGCCGCGGGCAATGCCAACAAAGAGATTGGGGCACAGCTCTCGATTTCGGAAGAATCGGTCAAGAGCCGCGTAAAGAACATCCTTGGCAAGTTGGGGGCACGCGACCGGACGCATGCCGTCACCGTCGGACTGAAGCGCGGAATCATCGAACTTTAATCCCTCGAAAGAGTGAAGGTCCAGCCTTTTATTAGGATTTCGAACCCCCTCGCCGAGCGCCTATGCTCCATGAAGAGGCAATGCAGCGCCTATATTCGACCTTCGCCCGTGGATGGCCTGGGATGGGACTTTTGTGCCTCCGGGTGACCGCGGCAATTACCGCTTTCCACTTTAGCGGGAGCGCTTTGAGTTTAAGTCGGTCGTCGATGGCGGTGATCGAGGGCGCTCTGGCCCTCCTCCTTTGCGCCGGTCTGTGGACACCAATTGCCGGCAGCATGCTTGCTGGCGTCGCAGTCTGGGCCGTCTTTTCTCGAACCGGCGATCCGTGGGCCCTAATCTTACTGGCCGCAGTGGGCGGTGCGCTCGCTATGCTCGGGCCTGGTGCCTGGTCGATCGATGCCCTCCTGTTCGGAAGAAGACGCATGATTCTCTGATCGAAGAAGCTGCATGGCACGCCCGTTAGCAGGGGAACGACGTACGCGAGCTATAGAAAGCGGGGGGTATGTCTACGGCAACAATAATCGGCTCAGGACCGAACGGACTCTCAGCCGCAATTGTCCTTGCAGCATCGGGCGTAAGGACGACCGTACTAGAACGTAATGGGCAGATTGGTGGTGGCTGTTCAACCGCCGAGATCACACAGCCTGGTTTTCTTCACGACCTGGGCTCTTCGACATACCCCCTGGGCGCTGCAAGCCCTTTCTATGGTTCTCTGCCTTTCACCATTCCTTGGATTCAACCGCACGCGGCATTCGCTCACCCGTCGGATGACGGGACCGCGGTCGTACTTGAACACTCGATTGAAGAAACAATCGACCAACTGGATGCATGTGACCGCAAAGCATACCGATCACTGATAGAACCCGTAGTTTCTAACTTCGCTGCTTTGGTCGAAGAGATTCTCGGCCCCATCCTTCATATCCCCAGAAGTCCGTTCGTGCTGGCGCGTTTTGGCCTATCCGCTCTCTTGCCGGCGCTGTCGTTGGCTCGTTCCCACTTTGCTGGAGAACGGGCTCGATCCCTCTTTGCTGGCGTCTCAACCCATTCCATCCTCCCGTTAGAAACTACCGCTTCAGCTGCTGTTGGCTTGACGATGATAGCCGCTGGACACACGAGAGGTTGGCCGATCCTGCGTGGCGGTGCGCAGTCTCTCACGGATGCCCTGGTCCGACATTTAGAGGATCTCGGAGGCCGAGTTGAAACCGGTCGTGAAGTAACCGAGCTACCTTTGTCCGACCTCGTCCTCGCAGACATCACCCCGCGCCAACTCCTTCGCATCGCCGGTTCCCATCTATCCACTGACTATCGAAAACAACTGGAGCGATTTCGGTACGGACCCGGTGCTTTCAAGATTGACTACGCGCTGAATGCAGCGATTCCGTGGACAGCTCGCGAATGTCTGCGGACCGCCACAGTACACATCGGAGGCTCTCTCGAAGAGATTGCTCAGGCTGAAAGGACCCTTTCACCCAACAAACCATTCGTTCTGCTAGGCCAGCCATCGCTCTTCGACTCCAGTCGAGCTCCCTCGGGTCGACATACCGCGTGGGCCTACTGTCATGTTCCTAACGGCAGCACCGAAGACTACACCGAATCCATTGAGCGCCAAATCGTACGTTTCGCTCCCGAATTCCGCGATTGCATTCTGTCCCGTTCCGTCTCTACACCCAAAGATCTGGAGAGTTGGAATTCCAATCTAGTCGGCGGCGATATCTTGGGAGGAGCAATGAATATCCGCCAGCTACTGTTTCGTCCTACACGGTCGTTGTATCGCACCTCGCGTTCGGGACTCTATCTTTGCGGAGCATCAACGCCTCCAGGTGGCGGCGTTCATGGAATGTGTGGATTTCATGCAGCCAAGATGGCCCTCAAGGATCTCAACATTTAATTCGATTTTCTGTCGGTCATTTCGCTTTGGCACAGGGGAATCCGGGGTCAGCTCCGTTCCGCAGGACGAATAAAGATTTCTTGCTAAAATCATCTACTTCCATATGAGCTACGACATAACTATCTGGGAACAGATTCAAGGGCGGCTTGGATCATCTATGGAAGGCCTAAAACGAGAATTCGAGTCAGAGATAGCGAAGGATCGTCTCCTCATCGAATATCAAGGAAGGTATCCAGTTCCGTGGCAACTGAAAGAGATAATGCAGCAACGGGCTCAATCCTGGGTCCAGCGCCTCTACGATCGTTGCTGTAGCGTTTACAAAAATATCGGTAAAGAATTGTCGATCGAGTTTGATCAGGCGGTATGGGCCTTTTGGATCGAACCGTTCCTCATGAAAGAGGAACAAAACCATCTCGGTTACAAGGCTTCCAAGGGAATGGAATTACTGCTTTGCGCGGTTGGGTCACCACCAGGGAGCCGGGATCTGCTCAAAGTAGGTCAAAAAGACTGCTGTCTCATGGTCAGAGCCCACATCTACAAAAAATGGTATGACAGGCTCCATCATCTCCCTCCGCCAATTAACGAGGCCATCGCAGCGATGGCCCGACAGAACGAAGCTGAGATGCGTGCCGCGCGTATCGTTGCGGCAATGACGCAACCTCGTGTCTCGATAGCCCCAACTCCTCCTCTGACTACGCAGCAATCTGTAGAAGCGGTCGCGAAAGATTCCAAGGCATCTGCGTTAGCTGTTCCGGCAATGGCCATAAAACTTTGCCTAGATCCTGAGGAAACACCAGGTGCTTCCCTTTCTCACCGATCTCACATTTCCGAAATCGAAGTTGAGGGAGACTGGGAACAGATTGAAGTTACCTTCTTGAGCGATGAGCGTGTTCAGATTCGCAATGGAAAGAGCATAGAAACCAGAAACTATGCCGAGTTTGGCTTTCAGGACGGGAGGAGCCAGAATCCGAACCGTGCTTGGGAAACGTTGAGGCGACTAGCCGAACTGCGTGGCATTATCAGGGACGGGACGCAAGCGCGTCTACCTTGGCCAAAGCTGGAAAAGCGAGTTCAAGAGATACGAACCGTATTCCGGAAGCACTTCGGCATCTCCTCAGACCCCATCCCATTCGTTGAGCACACGGGTTATCAGGCTCGATTCAAGATTTGCTGTGGCCCTTCGTATCGCACTTAGATGAATTTTCGCCAATCGAGTGAAAGAAATTGCCAAGAATCTTCGTCCTAGCATTTTCATGCTGATGCGTGCATTTTTCGTCGAAAACTAGCCCCACCAAGCCCGAGCAAACGAATTGTCGCCCTTTTCCTATGAATGAATTCACGAAACATTGCTGCTACAATCCCCCGCCAAGGGCAATGGGTCAACGGGCTGAAAGAGGTTTCAATGGCCCGAAGACGCTACCAAAAAGGGAGTCTCGTTCCCAAGACGGGCGTCCCGAGAAATGGGCTCTGGATCGGCAGGTGGCGGGAAGACGTGATTCAGCCGGATAGAACCATCACACGACCTTACAAATGGGAGGTCTTGGGTACCATCCGAGACTACCCTACACGGAAACTCGCCCTGCGCGCATTGGAAGCCCGTCTGTCAACCGTTAACAGTCCAACCTACAGGGCAAGGCCCACTGCCACCCTTGCGGAGTTCGCAAGCCGGTGGGATGCAACGGTCCTTTCCCAACACAAACCCAGTACGCAAAGCTCGACACGAAGCCAATTGCGGAAGTGGCTTCTCAAAGACTTGGGCAGTTGTGCGCTCAAGGATTTGGACGGTCAGAGACTGCAAGCGTTTGTTTCCGGCTGCCACTGCAATACCAAGACGATCCGCAACCTCGTGGCCACACTCCGCATGATGTGGAACAGTGCTCGGGCATGGGGATATGTGGCCCACGATCCTTTTAACGGTCTGGTTCTGCCCAAACGAGGGTTAGTCCAAACCTTTACCTTTTCGCTGGCCGACACCAAGCGCATCATTGGCACTGCCAGCGGACCGCACAGGACGTTCTATTCGATCCTGGCTGAGACCGGCATACGGGGCGGCGAGATTTGCGCTCTCCGCGTAGCCGATCTCGACCTGGAAAATGCCGTGATTCAGGTTCGCCAGAACGTTTGGCGAGGCAAGATCCAGACGGTGAAATCCCGGAAGGGCAATCGCCGTTTCCCGATCTCGGCTGAATTGGTAGAACACCTGCGCGCATATCTGCAGAGCTGGCGGCCAAATTCGCTGGGTCTGCTGTTCGCAACCGGAAACGGTACCCCGTGGGATCACAGCCTGGTTCGCAAGCGGAAGTTTCATCCTCTGCTCAAGAAGCTAGGCATCCCGCAGTGTGGCTTCCATGCTTTCCGGCATGGCAACGCCACCCTTCTGGATCAGATCGGTGCACCGATGGCGGTCCGGCTGAATAGGCTGGGCCACACCGAGGCGCAAACCACGATGGGTTACACGCACGCAGTCACGGCAGACGAACGCAGAATTGCAGATGAACTTGGGAGAATTCTGCACGGTACTGCACGGAATGAACCAGAACAGAGCGCAGAGCAAAACGCGCTGACGCTTACGATTCAGTGATTTGAGGTTGGTTGCGGGGGGTGGATTTGAACCACCGACCTTTGGGTTATGAGGGCAATTCACACCAAGACCACAGACAAAACCAACCAAACAAGCCCAAGAAAACACAGCAACTCAAGCAGCCTCCTTTAGGCCTGAATCGCCCAGGTTCGCCTACAGTTTTCGGACACAACTCGGACACTACGGTCGAAGCGGGGGTGTAGAGGGGGTGTCTTAAAAAATGTGTTGCAGCTAATCGTGCCAGTGCGGCCAAGGAATCATCTCGTGATCTCGTGGGCACTTCACGCCCTGCGACCTCCATTTTTTCTCTTCCTCTTGAAGTTCTGCGGCGCTGGTGTTGGCGCTCAAGGTTGCGAGTACTACTGCCTGAGCTTCGCAGTCTAATTCATCGCATTCGATGCGTACTAGAAATACACGCATGGGAGCTTCGGGGTTATAGGGAGCCACTCCCATCTCTGTTTCAAGTTCCTCTAAGTCTCGAGGCAAGAAACTCGAAACGAGCTTACATACGCCACATGCCACAATTAATGGCTCGGTATCCCTACCTGACCATTGTGGATCGGTCTCTTTTGGAGCAAAGCTGGTTGGCCGGATGGCAGTTCGGTGTCCGCAGTTGCACTTCGCAAAATCAAGCAATATCGGACTCATCGCCTTACCCTGTGGGCGGCAATTCTATGCCGCCCCTCGCAACTCAGCAACGGTCCAAAGATGATTCTGAACGCGACCTTTAGCGATCCGAAAACCGAAGCTGCTTAGAGGGACGGCATCCAGGGCCGTCCCTAATTTTTTGTTAGTCGTTTGCTCAGAGAGAAGCGGCAAGGTCTTATCCGAAGACACGCCACGATTCCCGCAGGCGGGGAATAAGTCCGACAGCAAGGGGAGGCATTCGAAATGTTAGGACACGAGCTACATTGCGTCTGGGACGCCAGAGGAATACCCGAAGAACGGGCACGCAAGGGAGCGATTACCTGCTGCGAGGAGTGCAAGAGGCAATATGCCAATTATCGTCGCAGGATTCGCGCCCAGGCAAAGTGTCGTCTCTGTGGTAGGGGAAGACAGCGAACGGCGAAATTAGACCCTGTGCTCATGGAGCACAGGGGAATTTATGCGACGCTTGGAACACAGTGAGTGGAGTTGCCCCGACTTTGCCGGCTGCGGATTTCCAAAGGCATCGCTATCGAGTGACCGTCGGGTGCGAGCCCTCGATCAGTGCCGTAGTACACTTTTCGAGTTTGTCATTCCGTTCCTTGATGTATAGGAAAAACAAGAATCCGTTTCGCAGGCAGACGGGAATCTCAGAGCGGCAAGCGAGAAATTATCTGGCGCGAACTGGACTAGCAACTGGAGAATGCTAGTGTTTCGGCGTCGACAATGTCTTCACCAGCGGACCATTAAAAACGATATGGGATGTCCGATGAGAATTGGGTAAGAATAATGTCTGGTTCGTGAGGCTGCGGCCAGGACCCGGCCAATTCGCCTGAGGTACGCGGAATCAATTCATAGAACCTTCGGACAAAACCCTTGCCTTCACGATTGGATGACCACCCACCCCTGCTCGAGTTTGCGCATCTCATATAATCTGAGGTACTGTTTCGAGCAGTGGCCCAAAGAACCGCAACTTCGATCGTTCTCCTGACTGTGCTCGTGGCAGGAATCTTTGTTCCGACCGGGCTCTGCGCACTCAAGTGTGAACGCCACCCCCGCGTGGAGAGCCAGCGCCATTGCATTTCGGCTTCGGATACGATGCCGGAAATGGCGCACGGTCACTCCGCGATGAATCATCCCGCAGTTGAGGTCATGAGCCTTGTGATGATTTCGCAATCGTGCCAGACGAGTTGTGTCGATGCGGAACGTCTCAACGCTTCGAGGGAGATTGTTCCGCAGGTGACCGTAGTTCAGACAGCCGCTGTAGTCCTGGATAGTACGGCCGAGTTTGTGGACCCCGGTTTCACCGCCGCGTGGGGTTTGGACAGCGGACCACCCGCTCTGGTGCCTGTCCATGCAGCGTCTTTTTCTATCCTTCGCATCTGAGTTTCTCCAATTCCCTCTAGCAGCGCTATAACCCAGGCCACGACTCGTTGTCGATTCGCTGGCTGTGCATTCTCTCTTTGATCCAATGTCCAGTTTCTGTGGACAGTTGGGTCCGTCCAACCCTTGAAGAGGCAGAGCCATGAAGAACAGACGTGATTTCCTGAGAAATACTTTCGGGCTTGGCGCCGGCCTGGCGGCCGCACCTCGCCTATTTGCAGCTTCGAAGCAGAGGAGCGGAGAAGGCATGGACATGGAGCACATGGGCCACGCCAGGCAGAGTAGCGGCCGGATCGTTTCCGTGGAGACACCCGACGCTCCGCAACTTCCCTGGCGCATCGCCGGAAGCGCCAAAGAGTTTCATTTGATCGCTGAGCCGGTGAAGCAGGAATTAATGCCCGGCAAGATCGTAAACCTATGGGGCTACAACGGCAGCGCTCCGGGACCCACCATTCAGGTGAACCAAGGTGACCGGGTACGGATCATCGTGGATAACCATCTTCCAGAACCTACATCGATGCACTGGCATGGATTTGAGATCCCGGTCGATATGGATGGAGCACCGGGAAGCAGCCAAGATCCGATTCCGCCCGGCGGTCGTTTCGTGTATGAGTTCACCCTCCACCAGGCGGGGACCTTCTTCTACCACTCGCACATGGCGATGCAGGAGATGATGGGAATGATCGGGGCATTCATCATGCACCCCAAGAAAGCCTACGATCCCCCCGTCAACAAAGATTTCGCGATCATCCTGCAAGAGTTCGCCATCCTTCCCAACAATCCCATTCCGAACTCCATGAATATGGAGTTCAACTGGCTGACATTCAACGGCAAGGCTGGTCCGGCGACCACGCCGCTGGTTGTCCGGCTGAACGATCGCGTCCGGCTGCGCTTCATCAACCTGGGAATGGACCACCATCCGATTCACGTTCACGGGCACACCTTTGTCGTGACGGGGACAGAAGGCGGACGGCAGCCCAAAACCACTTGGGGTTCCAAGAACACGGTTCTGGTGGGAGTTGCCGAGGCCGCAGACGTCGAGTTCGTCGCCAACAATCCCGGCGACTGGATGATCCACTGCCACCTGCCCCACCACATGATGAACCAAATGTCGTCGGTGGTAGGCCCGATGACCCGAGGTAACAACGGCATGCCCGCGGGCTTGGGCATGGAAGAGGGTATGGGCATTTTGCGCGAGGGGCATGCTACTTCCGAGGACAAACGCCCGAGTTTGGGTCGTGGCATGGGTGTGGGTTCCACTCGCGATCAGACGTTGGGCAATGGACCACTCAGCGCGCAGCAGGCGAAGCACTCAATGGACAACATGCCGGGCATGCAGCACGAAGGAATGCAGATGGCAGCGCCGGAAGTGGCGAAAGACGCCAACTCGGTTCCCGGATTTCCGCAGGACGCGTTCATGGAAGGGCCGGCGATGGCGATGGACAAGATGGTGGAGAAACCAGAGAACTACGGCCTTCGTCGCAGCTGGAGCGGATTCATGCAGGGGATGATGACGTTTCTGCGAGTGCTTCCACCGGAGATGTACGACAAGGTGATGGTTTTGCGCGAGCAGCAAAAGGGCGAGTCGGAGCCGACGCAAGGCATGGAGCACCCGCACCACGAATAACAGGCATGGAGGAGGAGAACGCAATGAGCAGACATTTGTTTTTGGCGTCACTGGCCGTGGTTTTCTGGACTTTGCTGACAACGCCAAAGTTCGGATTCGGTCAAGACCAGTCGATGCCAAACATGCCGATGCCAAATGTGCCGGCGGCGAGTGCGCCGCAGGAAAAAGATAACGTCCAATCCGGGCTCACCTTGGGTGAGTTGGAGCAAATGGCTCTGAGCAGCAATCCAACTCTGGCGCAGGCTGCGGCTGAGATTCGTGCCGCCGAAGGAAGGAAACTGCAAAGCGGACTCTATCCCAATCCCACGGTTGGGTATCAGGGTGAACAAATCCGAGGCGGAACCCAGGGTGGAGGGGAACAGGGCTTCTTCGTAAGCCAGGACATCGTCCTCGGCGGGAAGCTCGGACTGAACCGCCGGGTGTTTGAACAGGAAAAGAAACAAGCGGAAACGGAAGGAGAGGAGCAACGGCTGCGGGTCATCAACAGCGTACGCATGTTTTATTACCAGGCGCTGGCCGCACAAGAGATGGTGGACCTTCGCCGCAAGCTTAGCCAGTTGGCCGAAGACTCCGTGAATACCTCCCATCAGCTTGGCAATGTGGGACAGGCGGACCAACCCGACGTGCTGCAAGCCGAAGTCGAAGGCGAGCAGGCGGAACTGGCGGTGGTGGCGGCGGAGCAGAAGCAACTGCGGGTTTGGCGCTCCCTGGCGGCAACTGTCGGGAAGCCGTTGATGCCGTTGAAACACCTTGCTGGCAATCTCGAGGATCTGCCCGAAGACAATCCCGATCAATGGTTGCAGGCGCTTCTGCAGGACAGTCCAGCCGTCAAGATCGCGGAGCTGGGGGTGCTCCGAGCGGAGGCGTCTCTGGCTCGGGCGAGGCGTGAACCGGTCCCCGATTTGCAACTTCGGGGCGGGCTTCAGCAAAACCGCGAACTGGATGCGATTACAAACCGGCCGATCGGTTTGCAGGGGTTCGCCGAGGTAGGCGTGCAAATTCCCATCTTCAACCGCAACCAGGGAAACGTGCAGGCTTCCCGCGCCGACATCGACCGCGCCCAGCGCGAAGTGCAACGCATCCAGCTGGTACTGCGCGAACGTGCGGCGGCACTTGTTCAGAACTACCTGACCTCGCACGCGATCGTCGAGAAATACCGGAGCCGGATGATCCCGCGTGCTCAGAAAGCCTACGACCTTTATGGGAAGAGTTATGGGCGGATGGCAGCGGCATACCCGCAGGTGCTGATCTCGCAGAGGACTTTGTTCCAGCTCCAGGCCGACTACATCGTGGCCCTGGAAACCCTCTGGGGCAATTCGATCGCGTTGAGAGGTTTTCTTCTGACTGATGGTCTAGAGGCACCCAGCCGTCCGAGGGAAATGGACCAGCCGGTGCGCGAACTCAACGTGCCATCGTCTACACCTTCGATGCAGCCGCAATGAGAAAGGAGAAGTGATGCGAAGAAAGCGATTTGTGTGCCTGCTGGTGCTTGCCTCCGTGATGCTGGTGCTTGCGGGGGCCGGGGCGGCGGTACGCCGCGGTTTCAGTGCCCGTGACCAACCTTCGGCGCTGGAAAGCTACGTTGCCCGCACCGCGCGCAAGCTGGCGGTTCCGTCGAAGGCCAGGAGTGAGAAAAATCCTTTCCCACCGTCGCCCGAGGTAATGGCGGAAGTAAGGGCCCACTTCTCCGACCACTGTGCTATTTGCCACGCCAATAACGGCAGCGGGAACACCGAGATCGGACAGAACCTGTATCCGAAAGCTCCCGACATGCGGTTGCCGCAGACGCAGAACCTGACCGATGGGGAACTCTACTACACCATTCACAACGGCATCCGGCTCACCGGAATGCCCGCGTGGGGCACGGCGGAGAAAGACCAGGATAGCTGGAAGCTGGTGCTTTTCATTCGGCATCTGCCCAAGCTCACGCCAGCGGAGGAGCGTGAGATGGAAGCCCTCAATCCGAAGGGGCCAGGAGAGAAACAGGAGGAACAAGAAGAAGAGCAATTCTTGAACGACGGACAGCCCGGCAATCAGGCACCCAAACCACCAACGCAGCATAATCACTGAGGAGAAATCATGAAACGCACAGTCGTAGTCGTTACTTTGTTGTTCGCATTTTCACTTATGGCATTAGCTCACGGAAAAGAAAAGCATGTCATGGGCACAGTCACCAGCATTTCCGATGGTTCCATCACAGTTGAAACCACGGCCAAAAAATCCGTAACTGTAGAGGTGAGTGACAAGACCAAGTTTGAAAAGAGCGACGCAGCGGCGACCCCTAAAGACTTGAAGGTTGGCGACAAGGTTGTAATCCATGCAGATGCTTCAGGCGACAAGCTCGTCGCAAACGAAGTCCACTTTGGACCTAAGGAAAAGCAGTCCATGGAGGGAATGAAAAGAATGGAGGGCATGGACCATAAGTGACCTCCAGCGTGCAGATATCTGAACGCAGGCGCAGCGGCGTTCGGGTTACTCATTTCGGAGTTCACAAATGGACCACATGACACACGACGCCCATGGACAAGTGGCGGACCCATATGCCGGTCAGAAGATGTCGGAAGTCCACGCCAGTCACGACCGTCACGCCGGACACTCCGCCGCTATGTTTCGTGACAAGTTCTGGTTGAGCTTGAACCATAGGAAAATCAAAACTGTCGCTGCAAACTGCAGAGATCAAGCGCTGCACGGAACTATCTGGAACGTCAGTTCAAGCACCTTCAATATACCGAAGCCGTGAAAGTCTATGAAGTTGCAACCGAGCAGGAAAAGCCGCTGCTCAGTCGTTTGCTCAGAGAGGAGCGGCAAGGTCTTACCCGAAGGCACGCCACGATTCCCGCAGGCAGCGAATGATTCCGACAGCAAGGGGAGGGCATTCGAAATGTTAGGACACGAGCTACATTGCGTCTGGTACGCCACAGGAATACCCGAAGAACGGGCACGCAAGGCAGCGATAACCTATTGTGAAGAGTGCAAGAGGCAATATGCCAATTATCGCCGCAGGATTCGCGCACAAGCAAAGTGTCGTCTCTGTGGCAGGGGAAGACGGCGAACGTCGAAATTAGGGCCTGTGCTCATGGAGCACAGGGGAACCTATGCGACGCGTGGAACGCAGTGAGTGAGTTGTCCCGACTTTGCCGGCGTAGATTTCCAAGGGCATCGGTTGCGGCTCTATGGGCGGAGCTGTTTATCGGGAGTGCCTCGGGGCCGCCCTTGCCGATCAGATCTACCACGGCCCAGTGACCCTGGCGCATCTGCCGATCGCTGATGCCGATTATCTCGGCTGCCTGCCACCACGTGATCTTCTTCGCCATGGCCCGCAAAATTACTTCCTGTACTTTCATCGCCCGCTCCACTGCGGCCTTCCGGTAACAGATCATGCCAAGCATGATCTCTTACCCTCACCGCCCGCCAAGCGGACAGATCACGTGCTATCTCAACCGGACATATCATCTGCTAACGACAACACCTAAAGTACTCCTTGACTTGTTCTCCGCTGGGTGATATTTTTACCCGCGCTTTCGGCCCTAACTGCGATTCCCGATTTCTCCTCAAGAATCGTTGAACGAGTTACGCGGTTCGCGAGAAGGGTAGGCCTCGTGAGAATGCGCTCACTCGAGGTGCAACAGCGCGAAACCACACGGATTAGGCAGTGCTCCTGTCGCCTGGCGTCTTTTCTGTGGGTCGTTGGCATCGTGGCGTTCCTTCTATCCATAGCATCTCCTTACGACGACGGGTTCCAGCAGGAAGTATTCCGCCCGAAGTCCTTTCATGTCGCAGTCAGGCGTCTCCCGTCAGCAACTAATGGCACTCGAAAAGGCGGGGCCGTGACACAGCTTTTGGTTGCCACGGTCGTCAATGCCACCGTAATGCCGATGGCGTTACGCGATGTTGAACCTGATACAGCGACACTGCTGGCGATCTGTTTCCGAACATCCCTCACCTTGCGCTCACCACCGCCTATACGCTGACAAAGCCGTCCCCTTTTGGTGAAAAATCACGATTGCGCTCAAATGACCGACGTCGTAACGCTCACTGTTTTGACGGACAATCGAGCCCTTCCTCCGGAAGTAGCATGGGTGCCGCATGACCATAACGCATAGATTCTGGCGCTTAGCCGCGCTGCTTTTGTGTGGCGTCATTGCACTGGCACTTGTAACCCTTATCTGCTTCCGGTTTCACGTCGGTTTTGCTACGGTGGCCTTACTCTACCTGATGGTCGTCGTGCTGGTGTCCCTCAAGGACAGTTTCGTTTCATCGGCCCTGATCTCCGTACTCGCGGTTTTGTGTTTGGATTACTTCTTCACTACTCCGCTTTTCACCATAGGGATGAACGATCTCCCGAATTACACGGCAATCGGCGTTTTCTTGATAGTCTCTTTGATCATTACCCGCCTGGTGTCCAGAGTGAACAAGCAGGCGGAAGAGGCGCTTTCCAGCGTGAGCTACAGGGTGATTGAGGCAGAAGAACAGGAGCGTCAGCGGATCGCCCACGACCTTCACGAAAATATTGGTCAACGGCTGACTATGTTGTTTCTTCAGATTGACAAACTCAAGCGAGACTCTCTCACTGCGGCTGACGCGCAAAGCCAACTTGACGCGCTACTGAAGCAAAGCTCAGAAATACTGACCGATGTCAAAGCCTCGGCACACGAGCTGTACTCTCCAAGACTGGAGTATCTGGGCATCGCAGGGGTCATGAGCAGCTTCTGCCAAGACTTTGGTGAGGAGAAGAAGGTGGAGATTGATTTCAAGAGCGAAGGTTTACCCAGCTTGGTACCGCAGGACATCACTCTTTGTCTCTTCCGCGTATTACAGGAGGCCGCGCACAATGCAGTGCAACATAGCGGAGTGCGACAGTTCGAGGGACGATTGTGGGCAATATCGGATGAGATTCACCTTACCGTGAGTGATCGCGGCGTGGGCTTTAACCTCGAAATGGCAAGGAAGGCTAGAGGGCTGGGTCTCAACCGAATGGAGGAGCGACTGAAGCTAGTGAAGGGGAGCCTTTCCATCGACTCGCAGCCCAAGCGGGGTACCACGATCCACGCTCGCGTTCCTCTCACCTTGGAAAACGATTCCAAACATGAAGCCGGACGGCAACTGACGTAACATCGCCATAGCACTCACGACGGGTTCTGAGCGCTATGGCCTGATTTCGACAGTTGAATCACGATGCGCTTATTCTGTATGCATGCACCATGCTATGAATGGCGTACTGTTTAGAGCCCTAGTCGTATTGCTCCCCGCATGTCTGCTGCTTTCCGGTTCGATAATCCTGTTCCTTCGAGGAAAGACTTTATATCTATTCATGCAACTCTTCGGAGCTGGATGCATTCTGGTAGTTGTCCTTACGCATGTTTGCGAAGGCCTTCGCTTGTTTCCGGGTATGGGTTGGGGCATTGAGCACAGCTCTGGTCATTACGTAGACTTAGCGAGTGCTGTTCTTGGTGTCACCTTATTTCCTGCGGGATACTTACTTCATGCGCTTTCCCACGCGCGATGCCTCCCACTGAGCGACGAATGATTGGCGAAAAATCAATTACACCAACTACGCCCCCAGGACATCTTCAGGGGTCAACGAGGGTCGCCTGTTACCTCAACTATCCCTGATCCGGGCAGCCTGCCATTGTCAGCAACTGGAAGCGACAACCGCCGGTGGATAGCCCGATAGAGCCGCAACCGGTTGTATCTCTGGAGAACAACTGGCCACAATCCGAGGATCAGGTTCAGAACTAGAGCGACCGTTAGCCCGAACGCCGTAAGCGATCGTGAGGCGAACTTGCTCGCAGCCAGGATAGTGAAGACTATGAAGCCGACTAGGTGAATCGATTCATTCAGACGCGTCCTTCGCTCGTAGACACAAAGCGACCTGAGGCTTGACGTCACCCATCGGCGCTCCGGGTGCTCCCGGCGAAGACGACGCATGACGAGGTCACCGCCCGTCGGTACGTAGCGTTTGAGTATTAGTGCACCCAATCGCTCGTACAGGCGCTCAGACTCGAAGCCCTTCGGACGGAACCATAGGTCGAAGACACCAAATCGGGGCACGCGTCACCAACTCTCTCCGCGAATCCGCACTCGCTTGGGACGCTCGAAGGAACCTGTCAGGATAACTGATGTAACATCGCCTCTCTGACAATGTCGCTCCCGTCAAGCACTTTTTGGGCGTACTAACCCGTGCACTCCGAAGAGCGCGCCATTTCGCTCTCGTTGAAGGTTCTGCCATACCAACCAAGGCCCGCTCGTAATCCGTTTCAGATCAGAAACTCAGTTCGACCCATGCATCTCTTCGGTCACACCTTCGATCATGATTACTACTTCGAACTCCCCCGCAAAGGGGAGCGGGATACCCAATCAATAGCTCGATGTTTTACTTCACACCATAGCGATGTCCAGGTTGTCCCGCGTGCGAACCGAACTTTTTCACCTGCTCGTAATCCCATTCCTTGCGCATCATCCAGTACAGGCGCACCGCCAGTTTTCGGGCCATGGCCACCTTGGCGATTTTCCGTCCGCGCCGCATCGTCAGGTGGACATACTTGCTGCGCCATTCCGGAAGGCTGCGCACCGTTACTTGCGCCGCTTCCACCAGCAGGAAGCGTAATAGAGAGTTCCCTTGTTTCGTGATATGTCCCAGCCGTCGCCGATTCCCGCTCGAGTCCTCCAGCGGCACCAGTCCCAGATAGCTCGCGATCTGCTTGCCACACTGAAACCGATCCGCTCGCTCGATGATCAGCACGAACGCCAGTGCGGTCAGCGGACCCACTCCGGGATGGGTCATCAAGCGCTGGGCCGCAGGACACTTCTCCACTTCTTGCTCGATCGCCTGATTCAGTTCCGCGATTGTTGGGTTCAGTCGATCCAGCAATTCCAGCAGATCGTGCCGTCGCCGGCTCGCCCACGGAGCTAGCCGAAATGCTTCCAGTTGCTTCCGCCCGGCGTCTCGCCACAATCTCTTCTTGTAGCGTAGGCCTTCATTCAGGGCCACCGACTGCAGCTGGTTCATCAGGCGCGTGCGCGCCTGCACCATGCGGTGCCGATGCCACAGCAGTTGCCGCCGATCGCGATTCTCCCAGCTCGGTACCCAGATCTGGGGAAAGTCATCCTTCAGCAGCAAGCGCAGAATGTGTTGTGCATCCTGGCGATCCGTCTTCTGCTTGCGTTCTCGCTTCCTAGCGATCTCGCTGGCGTCCCCGACCCACAACTCAATGTTCAGTTCCGCCAGCAGTCGCTCGAACCAGCGCGCATGCCCGCTGGCTTCCATCCCTACGCGCACTTTCATTCCTTGGGCGGCCAGGTCACGGTAGAACTTCTCCGCTTCCTCACAGTGCTGCAATCGGCGCTCTTGCAGTTCCCCAGTTTCGCTATCTACAAAAGCAATTTGTTGGAAGCCCGGGTGGTAATCTGCTCCTATAATGATCATCTTCGACTCCTTTTCTCCCGGGCCTTTTGGTTGGTTTGCACCGCCAAATTTTACTCGGGTCTAGGGAGCCGACATTGTCATGGAATCAATAGCGCGTTTTGACGAGCGGTCAAAACGTGAAATCGCCTGTTCTCGTCATTTCATGTCCTGCGGGCCGGTGACAGTCATCGCTCCCCTTGACTCCGCGCGACGCCTTGCTAACATCCTCAGACGAAAAAGGAGGACGCGATGACTCTTAAACAACCGCTGAGGGTGGCACAGGTTGTGTTCGCCATTTTCACTTTTGCTCCTGCGTATGCGCAGCAGGGAAGGTGGGCGACTGCCGGTAATGCGACCGCGAAGTTCATAGTTGATGCGGAGCGGCAATGGGCCGAGTCGGCATGCAATCACAACAAGAAGATTGCGGAAACGATCCTCGCCGACGACTTTCTGGCTATTGGCACTCCGGTTCTTCAGGGTACGTCTTCGGAAGGAACACACTACACGAAATCGGTAGTAGTAGCTGAGACAGCAGACTTATCCAAGACCGCTCGGGACTGTCGGTTGATCGACGCCAAGGTCCGTTTTTTCGGTGACGACCTCGCGATTGCGTATGGCCGCGAGAGGTCGGTCCGAAAGGCGACAGTTGGAACCGAGAAATCTCAATGTGTGATTTGGACAGATATTTGGCTGAAGCGAAAAGGCAGTTGGCAAATCATCACGGCGCAGGATACAGAGTTCGACTGCAAATAGAGCCGACCTGCGACGCCGAGTCCCGCGTCTCGGCATGGCGGCCCTCATACTGGTCCAGCCGGTGATTGGCGCAACTCCTAATTACACTCAATATGCCCGGAACAGGGATTCTGAGTGAAATGGCCTCCCTAGAAAAGAGCCGTAACTCATTGCAAACAGGTAGTTGGCATGGGACCTCTTTTCATGCTTCGTTGTGACCGGATTCCGGTCCTGCTGAACCTGGTTTCGACAGTTATTACTGTCAGAGGGCCAGGTGGCGATACAATGATAAGCCTCGGGAACATTCTGATTGGGAGGCGATGGCATGCTTACCCGTCGCGCCATTCTTCACAAGTGCCTGGCCTTGGGCTCCCTCGCTGTCGCGTCGAGCTTTTCAGCCGAAGCGATGTTCGCGGTTCTCCAGGAGCGCGAGAAGCAGCTCCGCAAGCCCACACCACCCAACTCCCTCGGCCCGTTTTACAAGAGACTTGCTCCCCGAAGCGACAGGCTGCGCGCTCCAGGGGATCCCGGTCTGCCTTTGTCAGTTTCGGGACAAGTGTTCGACCCGCACGGAGACGTGCTCGCTGATGCGACGATCGAGGTCTGGCAGGCCAACCACTTCGGCTCTTACGACACCGAAGGTTATCGCTATCGGGCGAAGCTTCCCCTCGACAGCTCCGGGAGCTACAAATTTGACTCCGTAATGCCTGGACACTACCCTGATCGCGTTTGTCAGCATATCCACTATCTGGTGGCCGCGCCTGGCCATAAGACGCTCGTGACAGAGCTCTACTTCGCTACAGACCCAGTGTTCGAAGGCGATCCTCAGAAAAACTTTGCCCGCGACCCGCAGATCCAAACCCCTGAGCTGATCCGTCCTGTCCTTCTGGTGGGAGAGCCCGAAGCTCTCCACGCGGCAGTTCGTTTTGAGCTCTGCCTTCAACGGCTATGAGGCACAGCCGCATCGCGATTACGGCGATCCTGCTCGTGGTCGCATCGGCCGGAGCATCTGCGCAGACCATCCGGCACGAGGGCAGCATTTCGCTCCCGGCCGGCGTTTCCGTCGCAGCACCCGCTGCCGTGTCTCCCAACGGCAGTTTCGTCGCCGCAGTTTGCAGCGACAATGTCCTGCGCTTGTGGGCGTTGCCTTCCGGCAAACTGGTCCACACTCGTGATACCAAAGCGGACCCTTTCACGGAGCTTCGGTTTTCAAATGACGGACGCCTGCTCGCCATGGCCGCCCAATCCGGCGCTACTGAAGTTTGGGACGTTTCTTCCTGGAAGGTACAGCAGCAGTTCGCAGCCTCATCCGCTGTTTATTTCCTAGCGATTTCTCTGGACAACCACCTTCTGGCAGGTGCGACCGACTACGACACAGAGATCTGGAATCTCCCCACGCAGAGGCGTTTGGCTGTTCTGCACGCCCCGTTCGATTGCTACTGCCTCAACTCGCTGGCGTTTTCGCCTGACGGCACCACGCTCGCCTCAGCCGATGGCGACACGGCCATCCGCATCTACGATGCCCACACGGGAGTTTTGCGTGCCACTGCAACCGATCTGCTGCTTGAATCTTTCGCTTTGGATTTCTCTCCCGACGGCAAGTCTCTCTTGGTCGGTGGTGCCGACCGAGCGATCTCCGTGATCGACCCGATCAACGGCAAGATCGTTCGCACACTTCCGAAACAGTCCAGCGTACCAAGAGCACTTCTCATTTCCCCCGACGGCAAGCAGGCCGCGACCATGTACCCACTCCCCGACAGATTCAATCAACTGAGCGTGGTGCTTGTTTGGGATCTTGACGCGCAGACTGTGCTCGCGCGTTTCGAAAAGCCGGGCGTCTTTGTGATCGGAGGGGCTTTCGCAGGCGACCGTTTCTTGCTGATCGGCAATTCCAGCGGCGAACTCAGCATCTGGTCCGTGAAATAGGAAGTTATCCCAGCCTTTGGGAATCGTCTCAACTGTTGCAAAATCGCCATAGCGCGTTTTGACGAGCGGTCAAAACGTGAAATGGCCTGATTGCAACAGTCACTTCTGAAGTAGCCCATCACTCGCCCACGAAATCGCCCATGATCTTGGCCTTTATATTGCTGCGGATGTGAACCAAGCCAGAAGACGGAGGAAACATGAGAGAGCCGGGCGGGATCTACCACGCCCTTAGATTAACGGGATTGGCTGCCTCGCCGACGGATGGCTGAGCGCTGTCTCGATCGCCAGCAACAAATCCGAGCGCAGGCGGGACTTAACAACCACCCCGGCGCCCAACGCATCGGCAGCCTCGGCGTAGTCGGGATCAGGCTGCATGGTTAGAAAAATAATACGGGTTGAGGATTTCATCTCAAGAAGCCGATGAGCGGCCTCGATTCCAGTCATACCGGGCATGGCAATATCCAGAATTGCAATATCAGGTCGCCACTCGCTAATTGCCTGCACGGCCAAGATCCCATTTTCGACTGTCGCGACAATACGACAGTGTGGTTGCAGGAACTTCAAAATCTCCGCGAGCATTCCGGGATGATCATCGGCCAGCACAACGGTTGGACGCACACCAAGAGAGGTCATTAAAATTCACCCCTTCTGCTTTAGCCCGTTTTTTGACCGACCTGAGTGAGGGCTCCGAGTCGAGATAGAGAGATTTAGACCTCAGTTCAAGACCGAATCAAATGGCACAAAACGGTAGTTTCCTTGGCACAAAAGTGCAATAGCGATGACTAAAAGTCACGTCCCCGTTGGGATTTGCTTTCGGACCTCAACGGCTGTCGAAATCGCAGGTGCCTGAGCAGGCAGCGGAACTGACACATCGATTCTTGTACCCTTCATCCGTTCTGACGCAATTTCCAGGGTGCCGCCCAGAGATCTTATCCTTTCACGCATGCTTGTAAGCCCCAAGCCATTTGCTGCCTGTCGTTCCACCGCGAAACCTACCCCATCGTCGACTATACTCAGCAAGAGTCGCCCATCGCCTGCCTTCATCTTGACAATGCCCTTGCTGGCGGCGCTATGGCGCACGACATTTTGCAATGCCTCTTGCGTTACACGATACAAGCACAGCGAGATGGGCGCTGGGAGTCGTTCGGGCAATCCTTCCGCAATGAAATGAATGTCCACCGATTTTTCGCGTCCGACATCATGACATAGCCTTCGAATGGCGGTGACAACCCCCAAGTGTTCCAGATGCGAAGGATGGAGGCCGTGCGACATTTCGTGAGCGGCCCTGGAAATCTCGCTAACCTGATTGTGTAGTTCACTAAGACGTGGCTTCAATGATGAATCGCAATCATCCTGTGCCTTTTCCAATCCCAGTTCCACCAGAGTCAAGCGTTGTCCGATGTCATCGTGCAATTCTCGCGCAATGCGGTGCTGTTCCTGTTCCTGGGCGTCGATGAGCTTACCGCTAGTGTCGCGCAAAGACTCTTCGGTACGCCGCCGGTCGGCAACGACCGCAGCCAATAGCATCAGCGGAACGGTAACCACGCAGAGCAGTACCTTCAATGAAAGCAAGTTCTCCATCATGGATGGGGAATCGAATGGTCCGCGTCCATGCATTCCACTCCAGGTCGAGATTAAGGCGATGCCTAGCAAGGACGAGCTCAGTCCGCCCAGGTCAAAGCGCAGTG
This sequence comes from Terriglobia bacterium, assembly GCA_963786325.1. GTDB lineage: Bacteria > Acidobacteriota > Terriglobia > Terriglobales > Acidobacteriaceae > JAIQFF01. The sequence continues at coordinate 829,551 of CAWAYW010000024.1, read as the reverse complement.
ACGCCCACAAGAGCAGTGGCAGGGGAACGTACACCAGTGCCGGAATATTGCCCGGTGACACATGTTCGGCGCCGAATACCAGTACACTCGCCAGAACAACTCCAGCGGCAAGCGAGCAGGCTTCAAGCTGGCGTTTCCAACCTGCCTGCCAGAGTCGAACACGTCCGCCCTGGACGAAGATCACGATCATTGGAACCAATGTCAACTCGGCCAACATGTTGGAGAAAAGTCGCGTGGTGACTAGTCTCCAATAACCGGCGCCCGACCTCGTCGTGACTACCACAGCCGCGTCCATCAACGAGGTGAGCATCGGGGCCAGCAAGACTCCGAAAATCAGAAATACCAGAAGGCCCTGGACGGTTTCGAATAGCGATTTTCTTCGTGCGAATCGAGAGATGCAGGCGGCACCAATCAAGGCTTCGGCCGTATTGCTTAGAAACCACCCAAGCGCGGTCGAAATAGGTATGCCATTGGGCAAATGAGCCAGGAGATGAGCTGGAAGAACTGCCAACAAAAGAGCCCACCAAAGTCGTTCAGGAGCTAACAGTAACCCAGCCAGCAAAATCGCATTCGGAGGCCAGAAAACAGAGATGGCATGCCCGGGTGGTGTTAGCACGAAGCCCAACCGGGTTCCAGCATAGTAGGCAACAGCCACGAGCGCTGCAAAGCCCGCATTCCGTAGAACGCTACCACTAGCCCGCTCGCCAGCTTCCGGGGACTGAACCGCGAACAAGGCTCGTGCGCTGTGCGTTGGAACTATCGCGCGGCTCACCACGATCACACCTCCGAACTGGGGCTGCTTACAATTTTGTTCAATCTAATTCTCATTGCACACCCCCAAAGGCCGATATCGCAACTTGGGGTCTACGCTGGAGCTACCGGAAAATCGAAGACACTCTACCCCACCATGCTGTTACATTCAAGCGAGAGGCTCAGCCTGCTCCTTGCGCGTGGAAAGAACCCTCGTCGGTAAAAGATTGCTGTTGTAACATCGCCTCTCTGACAATGTCGTTCCCGTCAAGTACTTTTTGGGCGTACTAACCCGTGCACTCCGAAGAGCGCGCCATTTCGCTCTCGTTGAAGGCTCTGCCATACCAACCAAGGCTCGCCCGTAATCCGTTTCAGGTCTGAAACTCAGTTCGACCCATGCATCTCTTCGGTCACACCTTCGATCATGATTACTACTTCGAACTCCCCCGCAAAGGGGAGCGGGATACCCAATCAATAGCTCGATGTTTTACTTCACACCATAGCGATGTCCAGGTTGTCCCGCGTGCGAACCGAACTTTTTCACCTGCTCGTAATCCCATTCCTTGCGCATCATCCAGTACAGGCGCACCGCCAGTTTTCGGGCCATGGCCACCTTGGCGATTTTCCGTCCGCGCCGCATCGTCAGGTGGACATACTTGCTGCGCCATTCCGGAAGGCTGCGCACCGTTACTTGCGCCGCTTCCACCAGCAGGAAGCGTAATAGAGAGTTCCCTTGTTTCGTGATATGTCCCAGCCGTCGCCGATTCCCGCTCGAGTCCTCCAGCGGCACCAGTCCCAGATAGCTCGCGATCTGCTTGCCACACTGAAACCGATCCGCTCGCTCGATGATCAGCACGAACGCCAGTGCGGTCAGCGGACCCACTCCGGGATGGGTCATCAAGCGCTGGGCCGCAGGACACTTCTCCACTTCTTGCTCGATCGCCTGACTCAGTTCAGCGATCGTGGGGTTCAGTCGATCTAGCAATTCCAGCAGATCGTGCCGTCGCCGGCTTGCCCAGGGTGCCAACCGGAACGATTCCAGTTGTTCCCGTCCGTGCTCCCGCCATAACTTCTGTTAGCGACAAGTGATCTTCGCCTCGTTCTGGCCGAGTTCACGGCCAAGAAGTTTAAATTGCGCAACATCCATTGACCATCCTGATTCCCTCGCTGCCAGCAACGCCGAGTCCCTCTTAGACTTCTGTCGAAGAATTACTGCATCACTTAGAGCGAGGACACCGTGATTAAGGTTTTAATCTTTGCCGCCTGCGTTGCTTTTGCAAGCATCGCTCTGATCGCACAGACACCCGACTGGCAGCCATCCTCAGGACACACCCAAGTACCAATATGGCCGGTCAAGCCACCTGATGCAGTGCCCTACGGACCAGAGGTCACAAAGACGGTACAGAGTCGTGATGAGCCTGCAGCTACTGTCGTTGGCAAGGTGTCGCAACCCACAATGACGGTCTATTCACCGAACGGACTTAATACGGGTGCTGCGGTAGTCGTATTTCCTGGCGGCGGCTATTGGGTTTTATATATGGACCTCGAAGGCACGGAGATCTGTGATTGGCTCACCGCTAAAGGCATAACATGCGTCCTTTTGAAGTACCGTGTACCGGGCGAACACCTTTCGCCGAGGTCCGGCGCGTACCCGAAATCGCCTGTGGCATTGGAAGATGCTCAGCGAACCGTCAGGCTGGTCCGATTCCACGCCGCGGAGTGGGGAATCGATCCACACAAGATCGGCGTGCTGGGGACCTCGGCAGGTGGGCATCTCGTGGCGGCAGTAAGCACGAATTTCAAAAGACGCTTGTACCGCGCTGCCGACGTGGCCGACAAGGAAAGCTGTCGTCCGGATTTCGGTGTGGCTATTTATCCAGGACACATGCTTGAGAACACTTCTAAAGAGTTCGAGTTAAATCCCTACGTTCCGGTCACAAAGGAGACTCCGCCCATGTTCCTGTTGCAGGCTGAGGACGACCCGATAGACACTGTAAAAAACTCGCTGGTCTACTACTATGCGCTGAAGAATGCCGGAGTTCCGGTAGAGATGCATTTGTATGCTCAAGGAGGCCATGGGTTCGGCATTCGGCGCACGAAGATGCCAATCACGGGATGGCCACCGTTGCTGGAAACGTGGCTAAAGAGTATTGGGATGATTTCGGAATAGTTGGTCAGCGAAGTCAATTGTTGTTGAAACATCGCCATAGCGCGTTTTGACGAGCGGTCAAAACGTGAAATGGCCTGATTGTAACAGTTATGCCTTGACTGTTGACAACGGTACTCCTCGGTCGCAAACTACGCTGCATGAAACCCGTGGTGTTAACTATTTTGCTACTCGCCTGTGGGTTGGCCTTCGGGCAGAAGTTCCAAGATGTGTCCGCTACCGGATGCCCGATGTCTCTTAGCGTCAAAAAGGATTCGACGGAACCGGACGTCCTCGTCATGGCCCGCAATAATTCCGCCAAAGGCGTCCTCGCGGTGGTTGTCGTGACCAATACTACCGACACGCTCGGACGAGTTCTTCCCGGCGTTTCCAGCATGGACTACATTTTCAAATTTAACTTGATCGGTTCTAAGGAAGATCGCGGGGTGATGCCAGTGTTAGCTGGCCATCGCGACTCCAGCGTGACAGAAGCGCAAGGCGCGGTACTTTTTGTTCAATTCGAGGACGGGTCCACCTGGGGCGACGCGCTGGCTGCCAAAGATATGCTTGCAGAACGACCACAGAAATTAGCCTTCCTGAAACACCTTGTAGAAACCTACGAGGAAAATGGCAACGCCGCTTTTACCGCGTTGCTGAATGAACAAAAGCATGGGTCCCCTGAATACATGGTTGCGGCATGCCTGAAGGGCGATGCTGCATACGAGAAAATCGCAACGATTGATCTCGCTAAGAAGCGGTTGTCTGAAGCTCAAGAGTGGCGTGCGTTGGGCATTTTCTAACCGAAATCGCAGGTCCGGCATTTCGCCGCGTTCGTTGACGTAACATCGCCGTAACGCTAATTGATAGGTTCTGAGCTTAATGGCCTGATTTCAACAATAATGCCGCGAATGCACCTGCGTGGGCCGCGCCTTAAAGAACCGTGCACTGCGTTCTCGGCAAGTCACTCGTATTTGCTGGATAACCGAAATCGGACGGTGGCAAAGGTCTCTACTTCCACGGCGTTTCCATTGAACATATAAGGCCGGTACTGCCACTTTGAAAGGGCCTTTGCGGCCGCCTTTATCAGGAGAGGCTTCCCGCGTCTCAGGTGAATTTCCTGAACCCTGCCATCCGTTCCGATGATGATTCTGAAAACAACATCGCCTTCAACACCCGCAGCCTTGGCGTCGTGCGGGTAGTCTGGTTCGACTTTCTTTATTAGGAATCTCGAAGAGGGAACCTCTGTCATGTGTAGCCGTGATATGGAACTGGGCAGTGGACTATCTCCATATCCTTTGAACGAGGGTTGTAGTTGAAAGAAAACTGGGAGTCCACCCCGCGTCAGCGGGATTACAACCAGCAGCGCGGTGATGACACAGATACCCATAAGCTCTTAGACACCACGCACAGTGCGGTCAGCTAAGGCCGATATTTGGCATTTGGGGATTAGCCTAACTCAAAACCCCTCAACGAGCGCTATCGCGCCTGGTTACAACAACTGTCGCCAAATAGTAAGGGTCGAGGGAGCTTTTTCCCGCTACTGCAGCTTCGTGTACTCTGCCTTGGCTTCCTTCAGCATGGGGATGTCAGAATCCGCGTCCTTCCACAGGGCCAGGAAATCCTGGTAGGCGGCTCTTGCCTGCTCGGGAGACTTGCGATTCATCGCCGACAAGGCTGCCACAGAGGGATGTCACGCTGCGCAGCAGAGTGTCAGACGGGAACCGTTTTGCCCAAGCCGTCCATGATGGTTTGAGCGTGGCTGGTGTCACCTGCCATTGTCAACGCAATGACCACTGGCCCCAGATTGCTTCGGCCATGGGCGAGGGCGGAACAGGCTGCGGCGGCGGCTTCGCGTCGCTGGTCAACCTGTTTGTCAATCGCAAAAAACTGCTGCTGGCAGCGACATAGGATTCCCTCTGCGGCGAAACCCAATCTGAACGGCCCGCAGGACGGTTATAAGGCAGGACTCGCACCCGAAGCGGATTTCCTGAATTTGATGCTACTCGATTTAGAAACAGTTGGTTATTCACAGTGTCCCTAGGCGTTGCTACCAATCTGCTTGCTCACACGTCAAGAGATCCTTCAATTCCCTGGCCACAGTCTCGCAGTGCAGCGGCTGCGGTCGTTTCCCCACTCGCTTTGCACCCGGAACTGCTCTTGGCCCGGATTGGACAGTAGCGTGTTTGCCCTATTGAGGATGAGGGGCGAAGTGAGGTCTGCCGTAATCTCGCAGAGATCACCGATCTCAAATCCGTTTACGTCATTCCACGCCTGCGGGAAAGCTGGCATGTTTCCCGGAGTAGGGAATGGGTCCGTGATGGCTTCTTCAAACTCGTGACCCGAGATTGTGGTGACGGAGTCGAACAAGTCAGGAGGATTGGGCGGGGTTGAGTGACATCCGGCAAAACAAGCGGGCGCACTGATGTCCGGAATCACGCCGTAAAAGATGTGGGGTTCGAGCGGATCGGGCAGCCCGTCAAAGTTGTGGTAAGCGCAGAATTGCTGACAACTTGTGGCGCCAAATGCGGTGATGTTCAGACCGGGCGGAAAGTAAACCATGTACAGAGTATCCGCGTCCTGCGCTGGGAGGTGTCCGCCGCTTATCTGGTTCTGTAACTCAGCTTGGATAGCCGTGTCGTCGATGGTTCCCTGGGTAACGGCCGGGTTAATGGTAAACGTGCCGAGGAATGTTCCCGCGCCGATCTTCTGGTTGGTTCCGGGCAGTCCATTCACGGCAGTCCTGGATGTGTCGTACTGTGGGCTGAGCCAGGTCACGTAGTTACTTTCTGTCACCGATCTGTAGAAGCTGCCTATTCTGGTGGTGATTCGCGGATCGACATTGTTTCCCCAGAGGACAACGACTGCCTTCACGTTGCTGATCACTGGCCCGCCAAAATAGAGCAACGGAAGATCGCTTCCTACAAGTACAGTCTCTAAATTGAATCCCGGCGGGTAAGGCCCACCGTTGATCGCTCCTGGCCCACCGCCAGTTGCGTGTGGTTTGGTGAGTGGCATGAGATGTTGAGCTTGAGAAGCCAGAGAGCATGTGACTAACGACACCAGCACGCAAAACAGGAGTTTTTTCATGGTTCTGGCGAATTGTTTCATCATTTCTCCTCTTCTTAAGGCCTGACGATTTTACACATTGGAACCGTAGACAAAAATAGTTGCACGCCGAAACTGACCTAATCTGAGGAAAAACGGTAGTCTGTCGCTCGGATAGCCCGAAGTATCGAGCGGCAAGCTCTTAAGTGACGCGGATTATCCTCCCACAACAGAGCTAAGTCAACCGCAAAATGGGTGAAAGCCGCTACTGGTGCGGCGTTGAAGGATTGTGAGTGTTTGAATGCCTATTGAGGCGCATGAAAAACAGAACAATCCCCGTTTGCAAGACAAGGAACAGATAACTTAATTATAGCCACAGAGTGACCCAGTTCAGCGTCGTCGGGGCGTATACCATTCTCGCCAGTTGGCGAAAAATCGCGTTTTGACGAGCGGTCATAACGTGAAATCGCCTGTTCCCGATACTGACGCAGAAACAAGAAAGCCGCCCGATGAAGGCGGCTCGCTAACTGATTGGGGAAAGAGTTCAGCCCAGTAATTTCCTTATGTCGGCTCAGTGCGCCGCACCCGGGGAAGTTATCGTCCCGTGGAACGAACCGGAGGTGAAACCCGTTGCCAAGGTTATCAAACGCTCTACGGTGAAACCCCCTACGGCTCCCGCGAATCGACCCGTGCCACCCGTAATGGTGTTTATTTCCACAATGCGATTGACACCGGGGATATCCGTCGGCTCACCCTGGCCCACAATCGTAGTAAAGATGCTGTCTCCATTGGCCGCGATCAACTGAGCAGACCCTATTCCAGAATCGCTCGCGAGGTTCACTGTAATTTGATAGGTGAATGAGAATTGACCGACCAGGGTAGCAATTCCCCGGGTCCCTCCATCGACCGATAACGTGGTAGGGGGAGGACCACCCTGGGGCGTGTCGATTTCACGTCCTTGCATGGCACCCTTGAAGGGTACTTGTTTCTGTGCTGCCGCCGGGACGGCAAGCGCCGCTGTTAGAATCAGCGCTGCTATCAATCTGGACCTCATCATGGTGTTCATCAATAATCTCTTCATTGTTGATTTCCTTTGCATTGTGACCTCCTTTTTGGTCAGCAAGAACCCCAGTGAAAGTAAGTTCGGGGCCCCAATGTGGGCCTCGCAACCGACGCTTCTAACGACGCTACGACGCCTGTCAGTAGTGGATTCAAAAGTGGATTCAAACCAGAAAGCAGTGATGTCGCGAGAGCGGATTTAGCAGAGGAGAGAACAGAGGAGTTCCTGAAACCTGCAAGAGTCAGTCAACTGACCTGTGTAGACCGGCGAGATTCTGCGGACGCTGATTTTCCGCGACTGCGCAAACATTGTTGGCACAGACACTGTGACCGACTGTCGATGTTCCAATGACGAAGCTGCCTTCACAACTACCATCTCATTTGTTTGAGTGTTGCCTTCGTCGAAGGGTGTTTCTGGAATATCTGCCTTCGGCACCATCAGCAATGCGACGGTGAAAAGCAGGTAAGCGGCTGCAAGTCGAGTTGCCCTTGCACGGCGGAGGAACATTGACTTTATACCTGTGGTAGCTAAAGAGAGCCTACTAAGAGGAAAACTGGTCTGGCCAGGAAGAAGCCTCCCACATCGTCTCTGCAACACTGCGCCCAAGAGGAGCCATTGTCAAGGTGTATGAATTTTCCGCTTACCCTAATCGGTGCTGAACTCGGATCGCTGTTGTAATATCGCCATAGCGCGTTTTGACGAGCGGTCAAAACGTGAAATTGCCTGTTGATGCCAGTTATCGAGGATCAAGCATAATTTGTTGTGGATCGTTTGCATAGCTGTTTCCAGCAACTGATCCGCACAACAAAAAGCCGCCCGAATCAGGCGGCTCGCTTCTGAGATTGTAGTGATCTCAAACTCTGGCCCTTCCACGTTCAGGGACAGGACGAGATGCTTGCACAACTCATCGAAGCGCTTGTAGAGATGCCCCCTCCTATGCGCCCGGGGGAGTAATGGTCCCGTGGAACGAACCGGAGGTGAAGCCCGTCTGGTTTACTAATCGATCGACAACGAAATTCCCTTGGGCTCCGGCGAATCTTACGCGGGCCGAGAGTCTGCGGCGTGAGAGCAATGTCGTCCGGGCCGCTGTGGAACATTACCCGCACGGTCAGGCTCGCCGGATACACGCTCTGCGGAACAAGAATCGCCAGAAATCCTGAGCATTGGCGCCTTTGGCCGGGATTTCTCCCCAGAGGCTGCCGACCAGGCCAACTTCGAGGCGGTCCGCCAGCAAGACCGGATTCTCGGTGAAGCGCAGAAGAATCCCAAGCAGGCGCTTTCAGATGCGCTAGGTTTGCCGCTGACCAACCCCCAGGCGCCCGAGTTCAGTCCCCGAGTGAGTACGCTGCAGACGGTGGCGAGGATTGCGATGACCAGGGCTCCTGCTGTAGCCAGGGAAGCGTTATGGGAAATGCGAAAGCTTGTAGACCCTATGCCAGCACGCAGCCAGGCACAGATGCTCGAAGATTTGCCCGACCTCTACTTGTGCCTCGGAGACGACGAAGAAGCAAGAAAGATGCTGGATGAATTGGTCACCGTGGCTGCAAAGATTTATGAGACAGACGCAGATTTGAGCGATCCGAATCAAACGTTTAAAGTCTGGTGGCCATCGTCAAATCTGTGGTGGCGCTGCCTAGCATTTGCCGCGAAGCTTGACCCCAGCCGGGCAGAGCAAATTATTAACGAGATTCAGGATGAAGAAATCAAGGCATTTGAGCGGGTCGCATTTGCAAATTCGCTGCTAGGGGCGGCGACGGCACGCTTCTCCATCGTCGAAAAGCATAAGCACGATGTCAGGGCCATCATGCGACAGTGAGGAAGATCCGATTGGATAGCGCGCGGTGTCAAAACCCCTCAATGAGCACTATTGCCTGTTCACAATATCTATACCCGCAGTTTGCTAGACTTTCAGTTCCGTGCGGCTCAACCCTAAGTATCGTACTGGTGTTTTGCTATTCGTTGTGGGACTGGTGACCTCCGCCCAAACGCAGACTCAGCCGCAGACTCCGTCAGCGCCGACCGCCGCGCCAGTAACGCCTCCCCGTCCTAACTTTGTCGGGGACGGCACATGCAGTTCATGCCATGGAAAAAAAGTCGAGACCTTCCACCAAACCGCCCACTACTTCACCTCAAGACTTCCGAGCAAGGATTCAATCTTCGGCAACTTCACACCCGGCGCAAATGTTCTCAAAACTTCCAACCCGGATTTATTCTTCCGGATGGAACAAAAAGAGGACCACTTTTTCCTGTCAGCATTGGAGGGCATACCTCCTTACATCGAATCGCATACGGAACGCTTTGGCCTAGTAATAGGTTCGGGAGGCAAGGGACAAACATATTTGTACTGGAGAGGTGATCGGCTCTTTCAACTGCCGGTTTCTTACTGGAAGGAGCTTGGGTGGGTGAACAGCCCTGGGTACCGGGATGGCGTGGCGAATTTCGAGCGTCCGGCGATTCCGCGCTGCCTGGAGTGTCATGCAACTTATTTCAAATCGGCTCCGTCCTCCGCAAATCGATACTCTCAAACCGGCTTCGTGGTCGGCATCACTTGTGAAAAATGTCACGGGCCAGGCAGCGAGCATGTTCATCAAGAAAATCTCAAACGTCCTCCGCCTTCTGGTTCCGCCATACTCAATCCCGACCGATTTTCTCGCGACCGGCAGATGGACCTCTGCGCCTGGTGCCATGCAGGCCACGGCACCGCGATTTCCCCCAGCTTCTCCTACATCCCAGGCGAACCGCTCGACAAATATATTGAGTTTCCACGGTCCGATCCAAACGCGCAAATTGACGTACATGGTGACCAAGTCGATCTGCTCAAAAGAAGCCGGTGCTTCCAGTCATCGACGATGACCTGCCTCACTTGCCATGACGCCCACACCGAGCAGCACGATCTGCCAGCTTTGTCGCAGCGTTGTTTGAGCTGCCACAGACCTGGAACGGATGCTTTTCCGAAGACGGGTCATCAGGCCACTAGCAACTGTATTGATTGCCACATGCCAGAGCAGGACACTAATCTCATTGTCTTTGACTGGAAGGGCCACAAGAAAAGACCCCAGGTTCGTACTCACTGGATCAAAACTTACTCGGACACAACTACTCCGTCCAGCCTAGGGGCGAAGTGAGCGCTTATGTTAGCTTTTTTGGATCAGGTTGCGAGTGCCCCGGTGACGCCGAATCCGCCGGTAACGACGGCATTGCTGTCGTAAAATCGCCGTTACGCTCACCTGGTTACAACAGTCTGAACTAGCGACTCAATGTACAACGGTACGCCCATCCGCGCGATAACTTGTGGATTCCCTATTCCCGATCAAACACGCGGATTTCCGGCCTGGTTTGACCCGCTGACTGTATGGTCACTGTCAATACGTTGTGGTCAGGAGAAATCTTGATCTCCTCAGTGCCCGCGAGCTTGCCATCGACCTTGTCGGTTACCGCCAGTTTTTCAGTTTCACGTCTACGTCTGTCAGTGGCTGCGAGAAAAGCTGCCAAAGCTCTTGTGGGATCGCCACAGCGAACAATATCGCAAAGCTTGGTTTGCCACGTTTCCGCCGGAATTGTGGCCAGCAGAAGAAGTGGAACCTGACCATGGACTGCTCATTCTGAAGTTGAAGGACGGGACGAAGCTACCGGCGTTCCAAAAACCTGCGACAGGGTAAGGCGGTAAGCGATTCTGTCCCAAGGCTCGGGTAACGCAAAACTCGTGTACCAGAAAGAAATGTTTTTTGAACAGTTCGGTTCGGACATGAACGGATAGAAGCCAACATCAGCGATTTGTTTATTCCCATGGGTCAGCTCTCACAGCTGGCCCTTTCTGTTTGGTGGCAAGAGAGTGCTGAAAGGAAAACTCACAAATGAGCAGACAAGATTCCATGAAAACAATCTTGCTTATTACGGCGATTCTGGCACTGATGGTCGGAGCGTGTTCAGCGCAGACGATAATTCAAACACAGCAGGGCGGAATGACCAACGGCACATTCAAGCGCTACTTTGTGCTGAATTGTGTTAGCGGACTTACATGCTCGGTGTCGGGTTCGACGCTGAATATGATCGGTGCCGGTATTACCGCCCCCTTTTACATCACGCAAGCCACTGCTGCCAGCACCGTGGCTCTGTCCGCAAATAAGGTATTGCTGAATGGGTTTTTGCTACCAGCCCAAGTCACATTCACGCAGCTAACCTACCGAGTCGTTGGAGCTGACAACACGGCGAACCTCTATGACTTGGGAATCTATAACTCAGGTGGGACGCTAATCTGCGATTTCGGCGCCATTCCAGGCACGACATTTGCGCCTTCAGTAACCACGAACATGACCTTGCCTTGCACGCAGGGCACGGTTATAGCGCCAGCGGGGAAATACTATGTCGGCATGACGGCCGTAACCGCCACGGCCACGCTGGGAGGCTCCGCAACTGCTTGGACGTTTCTCGCGAATAACTCGCTGACCACTGCAGGCGCGGCGCTGGGAGGAACAATCACCCCGCCCGCTGACAGTTGGCAGACAAGCACGGTTGTGAGTGTAACTCTGAGGTAAGAGACTTGACTCTCACTCTCGACGGTCTGTTTAAGGCAAATTTACCAGGTTGAGCTTGTGGCCTCAATGGGATAGCGGCACAGCTTTCGCCCTGAAAATGGCAGACCAAAAAGAGTAGTTTTTTAGAACACAGAAACTGACATGAACGCGCAACTCCACCAATTCGGCGCAGGGATTAATCCGCGGCAGCCAACGACGGGCATGGCTGAGCCCGGGCGGATGAACCTGGAGCAAGCCTTGGCAGCCGCGGCGACCATCCCGCTGCCTGAACTGCCGAGCTTCTTGGGACAGCTGAGGGAAATTGAAGCTACGGCGCTGGCTCGTCTCCACGCGATTCAAGACAGTCGTGCCAGTGTCGAACCGGAGCAATTAATCGACGTGACCGAGGCTGCAAAGCGACTCAGCGTGAGCAAAGATTATCTCTACCGGAACTGGAAAAAGCTTCCCTTCGCGCAAAAGTACGAATGGGGTGTGCGCTTCCGGGCTAAAGGGGTCGACCAATTTATCCACAACGGCATGACCTTGTACACTGCTGCCCAAAACAAACGGGAGGTTCACGGTGAGCAGAGGCGACGGGAGAATATTCAAGCGCAGCAGAAGTCCCTTCTGGTGGATGTCATACTGCCGCAATGGCAAGGAAGTCCGCGAAAGCACTGAGATAGAAGCCACCGAAAAAAACAGCAAGAAGGCAGAGCGGGCTCTAAAACAAAGACTCGGTGAAATTATCGCGGAAAAACACGGAGGCCCAGCCTTTATCGAGCCCGCGCAACGGCGAATCCGGGTCAACGAACTGCTCAAGGCGCTTGAGGAAGACTACCGGGCGCGGGATAAGTGCAGCCCTCAGTTCATTTCCCACATGAAGCGCATTTGTGAAACCTTTGGATTGTGGCGCGCTGTTAACCTGGCCGCAGAACCGGAGTCGATAGACAAATACATTAACGCGTGCAAAGCGGCAGGTATAGCACCAGCCACCATCAATCGCGGCACACAGCTGCTGGCGCAAGCTTACAAGCTCGCCATAGATCGAAAGCAACTGAGGTCTGCTCCCGTTGTTCGTCACCTGCCAGAGCGGAATGCGCGACAGGGCTTTTTTGAGGACGCGGACTTCAATGTCATTGTGGACGCTTTGCCGAAGTACTTGCAGGATTTTGTCCGCTTCGGGTACGTCACAGGCTGGCGGAAAGGTGAGATCTCTTCCCTGCTGTGGGCTGATGTTGAGGGCGATGTACTTCGCCTCCGGCCCGAGCATTCCAAAAACGGCCAAGGTCGTAGTGTGCCTCTGGTCGACGGCAATGGCAAGCTGACCGAGGTAGGCCAGCTCATTGCTCGCCGACGTGACGTTAGGACCGTAAAAACGCCGAGCGGCGAACAAATGACCGCCTACATTTTCCACCACAACGGAAACCCGATCGTAGATCTTCGTAAAGCTTGGGCAACTGCCTGCGGGAGTGCTGGCTTGATTGGAAAGCTATTCCATGACCTCCGGCGCACGGCAGTTCGGAACATGGTGCGTGCTGGCGTTCCTGAGCGGGTGGCGATGGAGATCAGCGGACACAGGACGAGGTCCATCTTCGACCGTTACAACATCGTGAGCGAGCGCGATAAAGAGGAAGCTTTAAAGCGCACTCACGACTACCTGGGCTCTGTTTCCAAGAAGCGCCGTTTAGCGGTAATGCGAAAGACGGCAGACCAATGAATTTTCGGACACTTGTCGGACACTGGGCTTACGGGAGGCCCTTGAAGGAAATCTGGTCAGAGATAACAGGTTTGTTTTCTATGAGAGATTGGTTGCGGGGGGTGGATTTGAACCACCGACCTTTGGGTTATGAGCCCAACGAGCTACCAGACTGCTCCACCCCGCAGTTGAATCATAACAACGTAGGTGCGGACGGTCAAACGTGTGACGGGTCTGGTACATTCTGTTGGGAATGAGTTTGCGGACACTCAACGACGTTTTTTTTGCCGCGATCGAGCGTGGGCATTCGAAGGTCATGTTGTCGCGGCGGGAAAATATTTGGGTTCCGATTTCTTCGGAAACTTTGTCTGCCGGAGCCGGTGGCGTAGCCCGCGCTTTGCGCGGATGGGGAATTTGTCGCGGCGATCGCGTGGCCATTCTCAGCGAGAACCGGCCAGAGTGGATGATTGTGGACTTCGCTTCCCTGCTACTTGGCGCGGTGACGGTCCCGATTTACGCGACGCTCACTGCTGAACAAACTGCCTACATCCTGCGAGATTCCGGCGCACGCGTCATTTTTCTTTCGAGTGAAATGCAACTCCAGAAAGTGCTATCGATTCGAGACCAGACTTCGCTGGAGCGAATTGTGATCATGGATGCGTCCAGCGCGGTTGGCGCGGACCGAATGCAGGAGTTGTGGTGCGATGGAGACTTCAGCCTCGGTGTCGAGTTAGAGACGGCCGCCAGGTCGATCACGCCCGAGGATCTCGCCACCATTATTTATACCTCGGGTACGACCGGAACACCCAAGGGAGTCATGCTCAGCCATGGCAACATGGCGTCAAATCTGGCGTGTTCGCTGACCGAGTTTTCGGTCAGCCCGGGAGATATAAGCATTTCATTCTTGCCCTTGTCGCACGTGACGGCGCGGCATGTGGATTTTGCATTACTTTATCGTGGAGTAACGCTGGCATATGTCTCTTTCCTGGATCAGCTACCACGAGCGTTACAGGAGGTCCGTCCTACATTCTTTGTAGCGGTGCCACGCCTGTACGAAAAGATCCACTTTCAAACCGAGCAAAAAGCCACTGCCTTTCCAAACTCAGCGTTTTACCGGTGGGCGCTTTCGGTGGGTCGAGAGCATCGATCGGAAATATTGGCTGGACAGACGCCGACTGCCCGCGCGTGGAAGGTGGCGGATCGGGTTCTGTATTCGAAAGTCCGTGCGGGGTTGGGCGGTCGCATTGGAATTTTTATTTCCGGCGGAGCGCCTTTAGGACGGGAGCTAGCGGAGTGGTATGCGTCTATCGGTATTCGTATTCATGAAGGCTACGGACTGACGGAAACTGCTCCAGTGATCGCAGTGAACACGCCGAAGGCACACAAGCTCGGGACGGTGGGCAAACCCTTGGCCAATGTCGAGGTGCGCATCGCCGATGACGGCGAAGTTCTGGTGCGGGGACCATCTATATTCAAGGAATACTGGAACCAACCGAAAGAAACGCAAGAAGCATTCGTGGATGGCTGGTTCAAGACTGGCGATATTGGAAATCTCGATGCGGATGGATTTCTATCCATCACAGACCGCAAAAAGGATCTGATCAAAACTTCGGGCGGAAAATTCATTGCGCCGCAGCCGATTGAGAATTCGCTCAAGCACAATGCTTTGATTGCGGAGGTGGTTGTCCTGGGCGACAGACGCAAGTTTCCTTCCGTGCTGATTGCGCCCAACTTTCCTGTTCTCGAGGAGTGGGCTCGGCTACGTGAGGTTGCTTTCACCTCGCGCGCGGAGTTGGTCGCGTGTTCGGAAGTGTGCGCACTTTATGAAGGCATCGTGGATGAGGTAAATCAGAATCTGGCGCGGTTCCAGAAGTTGAAACGAGTGATTGTGGTCGCCGAGGAATTTTCCGCTGAGAATGGGATGCTTACTGCCAGCATGAAATTGCGACGCCGAGTTGTCGAGCAGAAGTATCGGGATCGGATTGAGGAGATGTATGCGCGGGCGGAGGAAGCTGGGCCCGTTGTGTAAGAGCTTTTAACCGTCAGCGGAGGAACTCTGTTTATATTGGTTCTCGCTCTCCCATGCTAATTTCTCCAAAGAGCGGAGAGAGTAGGGTGGAGGTGGCTACGCTACTCTTGGACCAGCCAAATGCATGGGCCCTTCGTTTGTCGGGCTTCGCTGGGCGACGCCTTCCTTTAGGATGAACAGATGGGTGGGGAAGGTGCTTGTTGGTGACATGCCAGCGGCAGTCTGTTGACACGGCAGTGATCTGTTACATCTTTAATGGGCGGTATGACATCCAATAGTGAACCTGAAATACGGAGCAATTTCGCATGCTTAGTGCGTTTGTGTCTGGCCACCCCCTCCGCATTACAGCTTTGATCCTTCCGCTGTTATTCACAAGCGTGTCCGGTTTAAGGCAGCAGGGACCGCACACTCCTGAGAATCGGTCAGGCGATACACCTGACATTCTGCGCCAGATGAATACTGCCTTGGAAGAATTGGCAGCCAGAGTCTCGCCCGCAGTAGTCCAGATTCAGACCACCGGATATGGGCCGCTCAATGAGGGCGACAAGGGGCAAACGGCACTGATCGTGCGGCAACACGCGGTGGGCTCGGGTGTGTTGGTGGACCCCAACGGGTACATCATGACCAACGCGCACGTGGTAGAAGGGGCGCAGCGGATTCGAGTGGCGTTACCCATATCGACGTCCACCACGCCGGGTGCAGCGAACAATACGGCGGCGGGTAGGCGTCCCGTGCTGGATGCCAAACTGATTGGAATCCACAAAGAAAGCGACCTGGCCTTACTGAAGATCGAAGCGACAGGCCTGCCGACGCTCTCTCTGGAAGAACCGCAAAATATTCGCGTCGGACAACTTGTGCTGGCGGTGGGCAGTCCCGAGGGTTTGCAGAGTTCGGTTACGATGGGGGTAATCAGCGCGGTAGCACGTCAAGCCGATCCTACGAAATCGCTGAACTACGTTCAGACGGACGCGCCGATCAATCCGGGCAACAGCGGCGGCCCGCTGGTCGATATGAATGGATATGTGGTCGGCCTCAACACCTTTATTCTCAGTCAAAGCGGAGGGAGCGAAGGACTAGGCTTTGCAATTCCAGCCCGCGTGGTCAACTTTGTATATCGCAGCCTTCGCAAGTATGGGCATGTACACCATATTGAAATAGGTGCAGGGGCGCAGGAAATCACGCCGACTTTGGCGGAAGGTTTGGGGCTACCGCAATCCTGGGGCGTTATTGTTGACGACGTTACGCCTGACGGACCGGCTGCGTCGGCCGGATTGCAGGTGCAGGATATTGTTCTAAGCGCGGATGGCCGTCCGATTGAAACTCTTTCGGCCCTGACTGCGACGACGTATCTGCATGACCCTGCCCGTCCCTTGAAGCTTGAAGTTCTGCGCGGTAAGGATAAAGACAAACAAAAGAAAATTCTGTATGTGCCTGCCGTGGAAAAACACGATCAGATGGATCTGCTGATGGATGCAACCGATCCTGACAAGAGCCTGGTGCCGCAACTGGGAGTGCTGGCGGTGGACATTACCGACCAACTTCGCACCGCGATCGGGACACCTCGCATTGCGGGTGGGGTGATTATTGTGGGCCGTGCGGCCAACCTCATCGTGACCGACAGCGGTTTGCGGACAGGCGACGTTGTCCACGCACTGAATAATAAGGTGATTGATTCGGTAGAGACGCTGAGGAAAACGGTGCTCGATCTAAAGTCGGGGGCTGCGGTGGTTTTACAAATCGAGCGGGATGGCGGGCTGCAGTATTTGGCATTTGAGATGGAGTAGGCGAGGCAAGAAGGATTCATGGCCATTCCTGAGCTCCGTGCAAAATGCCGAGTCTCTCCTCTATGACCCTGCCGACAAGGCAGACGGCAAGGTACCGCAAGCCTGTAAGTACAAGCTCGCGGGTATTGGGTCTGCGACCTTTACGTTCTTGGCTGGGAAACTCTACCAAGGCGTCGACGCCTTGGTAAATGTTTGATGACGCCCAATTTCCGTATGTGTCGGCTCCCTCTTTTGTCGCGTCCCTATTTTCTTGACTTCATTTTCAGATGCGCGATAACAGAACAGGGCTTAAGTGGCGGGCTAGGCACGCAGGGTGGGGTTGATTTCTTCGGGGCGGTCTTTTTGGAAAAGGATGCTGAAGAGCTGAAAAGCGGCGACCGGGATGACCACCATACAGCCTGCCATTCCGATCAGGAACAACCAACTGAGGCCATGACCGACAGCCTTGGCTATGGAATCAAACATTTCCCGCGCCCCTGAGCATTATTGAGCGCGATTTTACCACCCGGAACGACAGACTGGAGGAGGGATTTTGCGCCAAATTAGGGCGTTGGGTCTTTTTTGAGCAGCGTCGCAAAGTCTTCAATACTGCTTAAGACCACCACGATAGCGGAGCCAATCAACCCTACTGCAAACATGACTTCCACAAAACGAATGGCAATGGTCAACAACATCGGGAATAACCCTCCTATTAAGAGCAAATCATTCGGGACATAAAAAATCCGTAAAAATGTGGAGGGGGGCGTTTTCCTCGTGGAGAACACTCTTTTTTGATCTGGACCTGCGGGTAAAACCTTGATTTACATGGAATCTATCTAGGGAAGAAGTACGTTGCCAGGCTTTGTTCGGCCGGACAGACGAGGACATCTGCCCTTAGCTGGGCTCGCTGCGGATGGGAAAAGCGCAAGACTGCCGGGCCACAGCGTTTGGTATGATGCGTTACCAAAATGTCCCTGGTACTGGAATATTTCGTGCTGGCATTCAGTGCGCTGCTGCCTGTGATCAATCCCCTGGGGTCGGCCCTAATCTTCCTGGGGGTGGTGGGGTCTGCTCCGGCGGATGTGTTTCGCAACCTCGCTCGGAAGGTAGCGATCGACACTGTTCTGTTTTTACTGACGATTGAGCTGGTGGGCGCAGCCATTCTGACTTTTTTTGGGATCTCGCTTCCGGTGGTACAACTGGCAGGGGGATTTGTGCTGGCGGGCATGGGATGGGGATTGCTGAATAATCAGGACCATGCCAGGACCGCCAAGCAGAACGCCGCTGACGAAAGCGGAGGAGGAAACCTGGGAGAGAAAGTGTTCTATCCTTTTACCTTCCCGGTGACGGCGGGACCGGGAAGCATCGTGGTCATGCTGACACTGAGCGCACATGCGCCGAAGGCGGCTGTGGTGCCGAATGTGCTGGCTCATGTGGGAATTGCGGTCGCGGTCGTGGCGCTCAGTTGGAGTGTGATGATCAGTTACACCTACGCTCCGAAGATTGCCCAGAGAATTTCGGCGCAGACGGCGCAGGGAATCTTGCGGGTGATCGCCTTCGTCCTGATGTGCATCGGGGTGCAGATTGCGTGGAACGGGCTGCAAACTTTGATCGCGGGACTGCCCAAGTAGGGTGCACAAGAGTTCAGAGAGTGGTTGAGAACAGCCAAGAGATTGCCCCGCAAAGAGCGGGGAGACCCCCTGATTTTGCTCCTTCCCGTGCGAGTCTCAGAGACATCTGACCCACGCCAATGTGGTATTCTCCGCTTACATCTGGTTGGCGGCGGATTCATGAGTGACCAAAGACTACTGGGTTCCGTCAATATGTACAGCAGTCCGGCGCGCTGGCAGCGGGGCGCCCCTACATTCCGCGGCTCAGGCCGCCAAAAATCGAGGAGAATTTCAGCCATGAAGAAACTGTTAGCGATTTGCATGATGCTCTGCGTAATGTTTCTGCTGGTGGCCGTAGTGGTAGCGGACGATATGGGCAAGTCCGAGACGGTAAAGGGCTGGGTCAGCGATTCCAAATGCGGCGCTAAGGGTGCCAACGCCGGCGCAGCCGCCTGCACCAAGAAATGCATCGAAGGCGGAGCTTCAGCGGTGGTGGTTACGGATGGCGACAACAAAGTGCTCGCCGTTGATAACGCTGATGCATTGAAGGGACACGAAGGGCATCACGTAGCTGTGACGGGGACGGTAAAGGGCGATTCCATCCACGTAGACAGCGTGAAGATGCTGTAGTTTTGCGATTCAGTAGCCCGTTTGCAGGAGGCGGCCATCATCGGCCGCCTTTTTTATTTACCGGATTACACCTTCAAGCGGCGAACTTGCCGTGGCATAGAGCCTTCTGGGCATGCGGCCAGACAGATGTGCTTGCCGGCCTGCCAGGACGGCGTGCTTCATGGCTTCGGCCATGAGGACCGGGTCCTGGGCGGCGGCGATGCCGGTGTTCATCAATACCGCGTCGACACCAAGCTCCATGGCGATCGCAGCGTCGGAAGCTGTGCCGACCCCAGCGTCGAGGATCAAAGGGACGCCCGTGATGACCTCGCGCAGGATGCGGATGTTGGCGGCGTTCTGAATTCCCAGGCCGCTACCGATGGGAGCGCCGAGCGGCATTACCGCACAGGCTCCGACGTCAAGCAAACGCTTGGCAAAGACCACATCATCTGAGGTGTAGGGCAAAACCGTGAAGCCTTCCTTTACCAATACGCGCGTGGCCTCGAGAGTCGCTTGCACGTCGGGGTAAAGAGTGGCCTGGTCGCCGATCACTTCGAGCTTTACCCAGTCGGATAATCCAACTTCCCGGCCCAGGCGAGCGGCACGGATCGCCTCGTCCGCTGTGTAGCATCCAGCGGTATTGGGCAGCAGGAAATATTTGGACGGATCCAGATGATCGAGAAGCGATTCCTTGCTGCGATCGAGATTCACACGTCGCACGGCGACGGTGACCATATCCGCTCCGCTGGCTTCGAGGGCGCGCGCGGTTTCCTGAAAAGACTTGTATTTGCCTGTGCCGACGATAAGGCGGGAGCGGAACTCGCGTCCGGCAATAATCAGTGGATCGCTCATGGAACCATTGTAAAGCTTTTGCGGGGCACGATATGGCCTAGCCCAATGACTGAGATTTTAGCGGATGGCTTCTTCGGCGATACCGCGGATTCCACTAATGTTTGTCAGCAGATCGCCGGGGATGTTGTGCCTTTGCTTCAGGTATTCCGGACTGTTGTAAGAGAGCCAGACTTTGCCATCGGCGTCTTCCCAGACCAGAACTTTGAGCGGCAAGTCGAGCGCAGCTGTGGGTGACGCTTGCATTACGGGAGTGCCGACTTTCGCGTTGCCGAAGATCAGAAGTCGGGCGGGTTTCATATTCAGGCCGACTTTCGCGGCGTCACCGCTGTGGTCGATGCGCGCAAGAATCGAAAGGCCACGACCTGAGACTAACGACTCCAGCCGCTTGAATGTTTCGGGCACCGAGTATGGGCTTGGGAGATGGATTATGCCGTTTTCAGAAAGTGCGGTCATAAGCAGCAGTCTCGCGTAAGGCTATTTGGTGGAAGATCAATTGTATCGTGGGCGACGGATCTTTGAGGCTAAGGTCTCACAGGATGGCGCAGGAAATGGGGGCGCAGGAATTGACTGCCGAGAATGCAGTGCTCCGGCTGATCCGACTATCGCTGGACGGCGCTCATTGCAGGGATTTGCAGCTGCGGCGGAGCTGGGGAGACGTACACATATTCCCCTGGGCGGGCGTAATGCAGCTGCTCACGAGCTTCCTTCTCTATAGTCTCGGGATCGGTCTGCAGGGCCTTGATCTGGGCATTGTAGCGATCGTTTTCTTTTTGCAGCTGATTGATTTCCTGGCTGAGATTCTGGAACTCAGCGCGTTTTTGCCGGTAGATTACCATGCCGTTAGCGCCGAACATTACATGAAGAAAGAGCCAGACTGTGAGGGCACCCACACCTGCAGTTGCTAGGCGGCGACGTGCCCGGTAGAGCCAGGCGAAAAATGGGGACGACTTTTCCTTGATACCACAACCGATTCGATTACCCAGAGCCTCAGCCATGGGAGCATGAGCGGCCAAGGCGCTCAGGCCGCGCTGGGCCTGGGGTAGTAAACGAATTTCAGGTCGCTTTATTCGAAAATCCATTGTTTTGCCGCTGCGCTCAATTCTTGCAAATCCTGCTTGCTCCCAGCTTCGGAATAAACCCGAACTACCGGCTCGGTCCCGGAAAGTCGATAACACACCCACGACCCGTCGCCAAATAACAACTTCAGGCCATCGATACGAACCGCCTGGGTGACTTGGCGGCCCAGGAGATCGCTGGGTTCTTTATGTAACTTCTCAGTGAACTTCTCCATGGCCTCTTGCGTCAAGTGAAAGTTCTCTCGAAGAGAATAAAAGGAACCAACTTCGGCAAACAGTTGCTTCAATTGCTCACCCAGCGACTTGCCGCGTTTGGCGACCATTTCGCAGCACAGAAGTCCGGCCAGCACTCCGTCTTTTTCCGGGACATGATGCCGGATCGAAAGGCCAGCGCTCTCTTCCCCGCCGATAGCAATCTTGTCCTGCTTGATGAGTTCGCCGATGTATTTGAATCCCACCGGAGTCTCGTAGAGTTCAACTCCGTGATGTTTGGCGACGGCATTGATCAGGTTGGTGGTGGCCACGGACTTGGCCACGCCATTTTTCCAGTCACGACTCTCGACCAGATAGTCGAACAACAGGGCGACGATGTAGTTCGGGGTAAAGAAAGTCCCGTCGGCGTCTAGGATTCCAAAGCGGTCGGCATCACCGTCGGTGGCGATTCCGATGTTCGCGTGGATGGCCCGCATCGTCTGGCGGCAACCTTCGAGAAGATGGTCGTCCGGTTCGGGAGCATGTCCGCCAAAGAGCACATCGCGGCAATCGTGAACCGTGGAGACGTCGACCCCGGCTTCGTGGAGGAGAGCATCGGAATACCCGCGCGCGGCACCCCAGAACGGATCAAAGACCACCCGTAGACCGGCTTTCTTGATGGCTTTGAAGTCTACGATTTCCCGCAGGCGGGCCAAATAGGCGGCGCGGGGTTCCAAGTTTTGAGCACTGACGGGCTTTGACGGTCTGCTCTTCGGTTCGCCGTCCGCCGCGTCACTAGCGGCGATTTCCGCTTCGATACGTTTTGTCACATCGGGCAGCGCGGGAGCTCCGTCGGGCGTGGAGAACTTGATGCCGTTGTATTCCGGAGGGTTATGGGAGGCAGTGAAATTGATAGCGCCGTCCGCTTTTTCCTTGATCACCGCGTAAGAGATGGCGGGAGTAGGGGCGGGTTCCGTGATCAGCATTGGGCTGATTCCGTGCGCGATGAGGATCTCGTTGGCCATGGCGCAAAAGGTTTCCCCCAGGAAACGCGGATCACGCCCGACGATAACGCGCGCGCCTGATGGTTTTTGCGAGACCACGTAACGGGCGATCCCGGTGACCGCGCGTTGCACGTTGGCGAAGGTGAATTCATCCGCCATGACTGCACGCCAGCCCGACGTACCAAAGTGGATTTGCGTTGCCATTTGCGTCTCCGATGTTGGGATCAGATGCTAACCTCTGAGTTGCCGCTGGATCGACAAAGGCTTGCGGGCGGAAGCACCCGTGTTTTTCGCCCAGGATCGGTCTGCGCCAGACTGGATTCTATATGACTGACAAGATAATCGTGCTCGCCACGGCGGGCTCAAAGGATGAAGCGCGGAAGATCGGGCGCGCACTGGTGGAGCGGATGCTGGCAGCCTGCGTGAATGTTGTGCCCCAGGTGACGTCCATCTACCGATGGGAGGGAGAGATCGAAGAAGCGGAAGAGTTGCTGCTGGTAATCAAGACTACCAGGGCAGCGTTTGAGGATGTGCGAGCAGTAGTTCTGGAATTGCATTCCTATGATCTGCCGGAATGCATCAGCCTCGCGATCGAGGATGGCAGCCTGGAATATCTAAGCTGGATTGGGCAATCGGTGAGGTGATTGCCCTGGTTAGCTGCGATTATAGCAATACCCTATAATTGCGCTCACGCATGACGCTTACCTCTGGCGCTAAACTTGGGCCGTATGAAATTCAATCTGCCCTGGGCGCCGGGGGAATGGGTGAAGTTTACCGCGCACGTGATACGCGACTCGGCCGGGATGTGGCAATCAAGGTCCTTCCTCAGCATCTTTCTTCCAATCCTGAACTGAGAGAACGCTTTGAGCGCGAAGCTCGGGCAATTTCGTCGTTAAATCATGCGCGGATCTGCACGCTCTACGATGTTGGACATCAGGATGGCATTGATTTTCTGGTGATGGAATACCTGGAGGGAGACTCGCTGGCAGAGCGATTAAAGAAGGGTGCGCTACCGCTGAAAGAGTCGGTGAAGATTGGGATGGAAATCTGCGAAGCGCTGGAAATGGCTCACAGAGCGGGGATCATTCACCGGGATCTGAAACCGGGCAACGTCATGCTGACCAAATCCGGCGCGAAGCTGATGGATTTTGGGCTGGCGAAAGCAATGACTGCAGGCACAAGTTCCGCAGGAGCGCAGGCACCACTTCTTTCAGCCGCAAGAACAATGAGCGGAGCGAGTCCTTTATCGCCCTTAACGACCGCGGGCGCGGTCATCGGAACCATCCAATACATGTCTCCGGAACAAATTGAAGGGAAGGATGCGGATGCACGATCGGATTTGTTTGCCCTGGGAGCAGTGCTATATGAAATGACCACGGGAAATCGTCCTTTCGACGGCAAGAGCCAGATCAGCGTTGCCAGCTCGATACTGGAGAAAAACCCCCAGCCGATTTCAGCTTTGCAACCTCTGACCCCGCTTCCATTTGAGCGCATTGTCGATGCCTGCCTGGCGAAAAACCCTGATGACCGTATCCAGACCGCGCATGACATCAAACTACAATTGAAGTGGATCGCGGACGCGGGACCGAACATTCCAAGCATCGCCGAGCCGAAAATAAAAAGTCACGAATGGATGGCCTGGCTGGCCGCCGCCGCGCTGGCCGCGACGCTGATGGCATGTGTCGTGTGGTGGCGTAGTTCGAGGGTTCCCGAACAGATCACCTATTTTTCCGCTCCGTTGCCGTTCGCGGCCAGGGATGTTGCGGTAGCACCAAATGGCCACACCGTGGCACTGGTTGGCTATCGGGAGTCAGAGCGGAAAAATATACTTTGGACCTACGAGCCAGGATCGCAGGACGCAACCAGCCTTCCGCACACGGAAGGCGCGAACTATCCGTTCTGGTCGCCGGATGGGCGATCGCTCGGCTTTTTTGCCGATGGCAAACTGAAAAAACTGGACATTTCGGGTGGCACGGTGCAGACGCTTTGCGATGCACCTACCGGCCGCGGCGGGACGTGGAATAACGATGGCCTGATTCTTTTTACGCCGAGTGGAATGTTGGGCACCGGGGTGTACCGAATTCCGGCTGCCGGCGGAACCCCTACTCCAGTCACCATCCCGGACCGCGCCCAAGGAGAGGATAGTCATCGCTGGCCGGTTTTTCTGCCAGATGGAATTCACTACCTTTTTCTGGCGGTGAACCTCTCGGGGAGAAAGGAACTCTACACAGTATTTGTAGGTTCGCTGAATTCCAGCGAAAAGAGGCTTGTCACCCGAGCCAGGGCGAATGCGGCATACGCCGCCCCTGGATTTTTACTTTTTTACCGGGACCAGACGCTCTTCGCACAGCATTTCGATTCCAAGAAATTCGAGTTAAGCGGAGAACCCACACCGATTTTGAATGACGTTCAGTATTTGCCTCGGATCGCGAAGGCAGTGTTTGCGGCGACTGACGCCGGGCTCTTGGTGGCCCAGAAAAGCGGGGAGACGGGCGTTTCGCAGTTACTGTGGTTCGACCGCAAAGGTCAGCAAGTGGGAGCCGCTACGAAACAGGGCGCGCCCGCGCTGTATGGCAACGTATTCCTTGCTCCCAATGGAAAGTCATTGGCAGCAGATACGACCGACCCTACGAGTCAAAATACGGATATTTGGACATACGATTTGCAGAATGGAAGTTCGAAACGGCTTACGTTCGATCCGTCGATTGATACCATGCCGGTTTGGAATCCAGATTCCACTCAGTTGGTGTTCGCGTCTAATCGCAATCTCAAGTTCGAGTTGTATTTAAAGGATGCCAACGGTGCACAAGATGAAAAACCGATGGCGCAAGGTGGAGCTGATAGATTTCCGACGGACTGGTCGCGCGATGGAAAGTACCTACTGTACGAACAAGGCGCCGATTTGTGGTTTGTTACCCTGCCGGAGCAGAAAAGCAGTCTATTTCTAAAAGCGCCATCGTCGATGAAGATAGGGCGGTTTTCGCCTGATGGGAAGTGGGTGGCGTACGCCTCGAATGAAAGCGGACGATGGGAAATTTATGTAACTTCGTTTCCGCAGGCACACGGCAAGTGGCAGATTTCTAATGGAGGCGGAGATCAGCCGAAGTGGCGAGGCGATGGGAGAGAACTGTTTTACCTTTCTCCAGAAGGCAAGGTCATGGCAGCGTCGGTAACGACGGGAGCGAATTTCGACGCAGGCGCTCCGAGTGCACTTTTTCAGGCGAATGCTCGTGAGGGAGTGGCCACCTCAGAACAGGTCAGTTACGACATCGATAAAGAAGGGCAGAAATTTTTGATCAATACGCAACTGAAGCAGGGAGACACACTGTCGATGTCTGTGGTGTTGAATTGGCCGGCGAAGTTGAATGACGCGCGTTGAGATGGCAGTGAGTTCAGAGCATTGCCGTGGTAATGGTTTTTGCGTTGGCCGGATGCCCTCGGGACGCCGGCGCCCCTTTAATCACGCTTTCTTGCGTTCAGGTTCAGACGCCAGTAGTCCAAGAGAAAAGGGGGATCGTCGAGGGCGGCCTGCGCGGCGAGAGCAGAGATATATTGTTCGCGGAGATTTGCGTTGGGCAGACGATCGAGATGAGTGCGCACGATCACGGTTTTGATGAATTCTGAAAAGTGTCGGCGATCATCCAGGAGTGTTGGCGCAGCTTCGAGACTGGTTTGGATATCCACGAAACCTGCGCGTTGCAAGGTTTCGGCTGCATCCTCCGCGGTCTGATAGAGCCAGGGCGATGGGAAGTCGGCCAGAAAAGGGGAGAAGTTGGCGGACTTTGCGAGTGCATCCATACGGCCTTTGAGGCGAGCGATGTTCTGGCCGCCGCCGCACTGCGCGTGCAGCCACCCCCCGGGACGAAGTGTATCGAACAACCCGCGAAACAACTTGTCGTGATCGAGAACCCAATGGAAGGCCGCGGTACTCACGATGCCATCGAAGGCGGAGGTAAAAGGAAGATTCAGGAGATCGGCGGTGACCATCTGGACCCGGTCACCGAACTGAGGCTGCAAGAATTCACGGGCCGAACGCGACATATTTTGAGAGACGTCGAGCGCGACGACGCGTCCCTGGGGAAGAGCCTGAAGAAGGTCAGCCGTGAGGCGGCCGGTGCCAGCTCCGGCGTCGAGAACAAATTCGTTGCCTCGGAGATGAAGTCGGGAGAGGACCTTCTTTCCCCAGCTAACCTGGGGTTGAGAGAGACGATGATATTCGGAGGAATTCCATTCGCGGGCATTTGAGGTTGGGGTCATGGGTCAATTTAATGTGTCTACGGCGCGCAAGGTATCGTATCGATCCCGCCACTGAAGTGGCGCGCCAGTGTCACTTATATCGCCTTCAAAGCGTTTTCTAGGTCGGCCATGATGTCTTGTACATTTTCTATGCCTACGGAGATGCGCACCAGGCCGTCGGTGATTCCGATGTCTTTCCTTCCCTTCGCCCCCAAAGCAGCGTGAGTCATGGTGGCGGGATGCGAGATCAATGTTTCGACTCCACCGAGAGACTCGGCAAGAGAACATAGTCGAACCTTTTTCAACAATTTCTTCGCGTTGGCGAGCGAGCCGGTTTCAAAAGTAATCATCGAACCGAAGCCGGTCATTTGAACCTTGGCCAAGTCGTGCTGGGGATGGTCGGGCAAGCCGGGATAGAAGACTTTTTTCACCTTTTGGTGACGGGCAAGGAATTCCGCGATGATGCGTCCGTTGCGGTCATGCTCTTCCATGCGGACCGCGAGGGTTTTCACACCGCGCAGAACGAGCCAACACTCGAAAGGAGAGAGTATCGCTCCAGCGGCCTTCTGGACAAAGGCAAGTTTGTCGGCTTGCTGCTGCGTCGTGCACACTACGACGCCCCCCAAACCGTCGCTGTGTCCGTTGAGAAATTTTGTGGTGGAGTGCACCACCATGTCAGCACCGAACCAGATGGGCTGCTGGAAATAGGGCGACATGAAAGTGTTATCGACCACCAATTCTATTTTTTTACGGCGGCAGATCTGGCTGATGGCCGCGATGTCGGTCAGCGACATGAGCGGATTGGTTGGGGTCTCAATGTAGGCCATGCGCGTGTTCTTTCGGATGGCGCGTTCGACATTGCGCGCGACGGAGGTGTCGACGTAGGTAAATTCCATTCCGAAATTAGTCAGGACCTGATTGAAAAGCCGAGGCACGCCACCGTAGAGGTCATTGCCGCAAACCACGTGGTCGCCGGACTTGTACATGGTGCAGATGGCGTTGATCGCAGCCATGCCACTAGCAAAGACGCGAGAGGCGACGCCGCCTTCGATCATCGCCAGATTTTCTTCCAGGCGAGTGCGGGTAGGATTGGAAACGCGGGCGTATTCGTATCCTTTATTCTTGCCGAGTTCCTGCTGGACGTAGGTAGATGTCGGATAGATGGGGACGGATACTGCGCCGGTTTCGGGATCCGGATACTGGCCAGCATGGATGGCTTTGGTGGCGAAACCTGGTTGCTTCAATTTCATTGTTCGCTCTCAGTGGTGGTTGTCGGTCGTTAGCGGTGATTCAGACTTTTTTGATTTTTCAGTTCTCAGTTTGATGGACTGACGGCTGATAGCTGCCGCTCTTAGATCCCACCTTCGAAAATCTTTTTTGACAAATAGCGTTCGGCCGAATCGGGGATCATGGTTATTACCGATTTACCGGGGCCAAGGCGGCGAGCAACCTGAAGTGAGGCAAACACGTTGGCGCCGCCGCTGGAGCCGGACAGCACTCCTTCACGAGCGGCGAGAGCCTTCACCATGGCGAAAGCGTCGGCGTCGCTGACCATCAGAACTTCGTCGCATACGGATCGGTCGAAGTTGCCAGGAATGAAACTCGCTCCGATGCCCTCCACTTTGTGTGGGCCAGGTTTTCCGCCGCCGAGGATCGATCCCTGGGTTTCTACGGCGAAGGCCAGGACGTGAGGCAGACGCTCCTTCATGAAACGCGCCACTCCAGTGAAAGTTCCCGCTGTGCCGGAGCCGATGACGAGCGCGTCCACGCGACCTTCCATCTGCTCGAAAATTTCCTGAGCCGTAGTCTGGTAGTGGTAATCAGGGTTGGCGGGGTTGTCGAACTGATTTGCCATGAAGGCGTTGGGGGCCCTCGCCACCAGGGCATTGGCACGGCGAATCGCTCCCTGCATGCCTTCGGCATCCGGCGTGCGCGTCACTTCGGCGCCCAAAGCCTTCATGATAATCACTTTTTCTTCGGAGAAGCGTTCAGGAACGAAGAGTGCGACCTTGTATCCACGTTGCACTCCGATGAGAGCCAGACCGATGCCGGTGTTTCCGGCAGTGGCTTCGACGATTGTGCCGCCGGGCTTTAGACGTCCACTTTTTTCTGCGCTCAGGATGATGCCGCTTGCGGCTCGATCTTTGACGCTCCCGCCGGGATTCAAATATTCCAGTTTGGCAAAGATGTCAGCAGTGTCGTTTGAAGTGAGCTTTTTGAGTTGGAGGATGGGGGTCTCACCAACAAGCGCGGAGATGTCGTCGGAAACTCGCAAGCGAGAGGTCTTTGTTGTCACCCTACAGGGTACGGAAGGGGCGGCGGAGCGTCAATTATGTTTCGTGGGCAGTGATCCGTGTGACCGTTGTTAACTGTTAGCACTCAGCTCGGGTCAGCACTAAGTGTTCATCGGACCTCAGCGCTTGAAGCAGCGAATTGACGCAGAACGCAAATCAGCTATGAGCTTGTTGGCGGAAGACTGAGCGCTGACAGCTGATAGCCAACGGCTAAATTTCAGTTACTGCCGCCGGCGGACTGTTCCTGACCAGCGTAGTAGCCGCTCCGGGTTCTTACGACGAGCTTGCCGTATCCGCGAGCTTTGGCGTCCACGCGGACAGTACGGTATCCACCTGCAGACTCGGGGGTGGACGGCTTGTAGCCGAGGGTGTACTGGTTGCGGATGTCGCGGGCTACGCTGCTGCTGATGGAGTCAACTTCGTCGAGGGTGCGGGGGAAGAAAGCCAGGCCACCGGTGCGCTCGGAGATAGTTTCCAGAGCACGCCGGGCGCGTCTTTGACGCTCCTCGCCCAACAAACCGATCGTATAGACCGTGGGGCCATTCTCTTCCTGCAAGCGACGGACGGCTTGTTCGAGAGATTCGCGGCTGGCATCGTCTTCGCCATCGGTGACAACGAACAGAATCTTTTTCTGGAGCTTGCCGTGTTTCTTCAACTCGTCCGCCGATGCCACGATGGCGTCGTAAAGAGCGGTGCCGCCACGAGTCTCATATTTTTCTAGGGCGTCCTGCAGCAGGTTGATTTTGCTGGTGAAAGGCTGGTCGAGGTAATACTCGTCGCTGAAATTGACTACGAAGACTTCATCGTGCGGGTTGCTGGCACGCACGAGATTGACTGCCGCTTTGGCGACCTTCGGCCGCTTCTCGCGCATGGAGCCCGAATTATCGATAACGATGCCGAGCGAAATGGGTATGTCTTCATGCCGGAAAGATTTGATCACCTGCGGCTTACCGTCCTCGAAAATGGTGAAAGCATTCTGATCGAGGTTGGTAATGAGGTGCTGCTTGTCGTCGATAACCGTGGCGTGCAAAAGAACTTCCTGTACTTCGGCGTGGAAGACGAAAGTCCCGTTGTCGCCGGTCCCAGGCTCCTGGCCAGATGGCGGCGTTTTTTGACCAGACGGCGGTGGCTGTTGCGGGGACGACTTCTGGCCGGCAGGCGGAGGCGTTGTAGGGGGTGCGGGCTGTGAGCTACGTGGAGGTGCGGCCGGTGGATTCGTGTCCTGCGCCGTCGCCATGAGACTTACTGTACCCAAACTCAGTAAAAACGAGGTCAGCAGCCCAAGCGTAACCCGACTATTCCGTAGGTGCATAATAACCCGTCTTGGCATAGACACGCAGCGGCGGCAAACCTTTTGGCGGAACAAGTTTCACCTTTATTTTACGCCATTTGCCGTCATGTGCTGGATTCTTTGGACGGTATCCGAGCACATATTGGTTGCGTAGCTCGATGCCTATTTTTGTCGCGACATCGGCCAAGTCGTTCGGGTTATCGATGGTAAACGCCCGCCCACCAGTCAGTTCGGTGAGATCACTCAGGAGCGCCGGGCCCAATTGCTCTTCGGGAGTAGGCATATAGCGGTCGTAGATGCCGATCGCGTAGATAAGGAGGTCTGCTTCCTTCACCACGGACTTGATTTCGCCTTCGGTGTAGCGGCTGTGGTTGTCGCCACCATCGGAGATTATGAGCAGGGACTTCTTGGGATACCTCGCCTGCCTCATTTTGCTAACACCGAGGTAAATTGCGTCGAGGAGGGCGGTGCGGCCCTTGGGGACTGTGTAAACCAGTTTGCCCTGGATGTCTTCAATCGACTGGGTGAAATCGGAAATCTCTTCCGGCTTATCCGCGAAGGTGATCATGAAGAACTCGTCCTGCGGATTCGCCGTCTTGAAGAATTCGATGACAGCTTCGCGAGCGCGCTCGATTTTGCTGCTCATGCTGCCGCTCATGTCGAAGATCACGCCTAAAGAAACAGGAGCGTCTTCGCTGGAGAAGTGCCTGATTTCTTGCTGATCTTTGCCTTCGTAGACGGCAAAGTTTTCCTTATCAAGGCCCGTCACCAGACGATTCATGGGATCGGTAATCGTAACCGGCACCAGCACCAGATCGACGTTGGCTTGTAGTGGTTTGGTGTGGGTCCTGAGCGCGGGATCCACGATTTGTTTTTCAGGCGAAGGAGGAGGCTGGATGCGGGGGCTGACGTGTACGTCATCTACTGGACTCTGGGCCATGCATGCGGGGGTGGGGGCGCCGATCGCAATCAGGATCAAGGTTAAGAAAAGCCAAAGAGAAACCGTAGACGCCTGCGCTTCAGACAACATAAGGCTTCTCAGGGTCCAGGGAAGGGCCGAGGGGGACTTACGACCTTGGCTCGTTGGGCGGGAAGACCCGCGCCCAAGATGGCGGGCCATAATTACCTCAATGCGGCTGATCTTAACATAGGGTGTCGGGGGAATTGTCAACGTTCTGTCAACCTTTCTTGCGCCGTGTGCGATGAGCGATGATGCGCAAAGGTTTTCCGATCTTTTGCGCCTTGTCGCGGCACGCGGGCTTCAGCGCGGGTTTCAGTGGTCCTACGAAGAAGGGGTCTGCTATCGATCCGGCCTTGAAACGCCGCGCTTTTCGGGGCGGCCCTCCGGGGGTCGGGTTTCTGCACGCTGGCCGGAAATCCCAGTTGCGATTTCTGAGACAACGCGCGTGAATGGGGGGAAGCTCTTGTACAATTTCAGGCTCAAACTCTTTTCTAGTGCAATTTCTTTCCGTTTCAACCTTATGGCCCATATTGAGCCGTTTCGCGCCCTCCGTTATGACCCCGAGCGGGTCTCGATTCAACAGGTTGTGACCCAACCCTATGACAAGATCACTCCCGAAATGCGGGAGGGCTACTACGCCGCCAGCCCGTATAACCTGGTGCGCGTCATTTTGGGTAAGCAGAATCCGGGCGACCACCCTGGCGATAGTACGTACACGCGGGCTTCTCAGTTTTTCCGGGACTGGAGAAAAGAAGGAATTTTCCTGCAGGACGCTGAACCGTCCCTTTACCTGTACATCCAGAGATTCACCGTTCCGGGCAAAACGACCGTGATGGAAAGGCGCGGAATCATTGCACTCGGCCGTATTGAGGACTACTCGGCCGAAGTGGTTTTTCGGCACGAACAGACTCTGGCCAAGCCCAAAGCCGATCGCCTAGACCTGTTGCGGGCGACCCGCGCCCATTTCGGGCAGCTGTTCATGTTGTACAGCGATCCCGGCGGCGAAATCGAGGGTTTGCTGGTCCCGCAGGGCGATCCGGACCTGGATACGCAGGACGAGTATGGAGTCTCTCACCGGCTCTGGAGGATCGCTGATGCCAGGGTCATTGAAGCGATTCGAGAGAAGATGCATGACAAGAACCTGGTGATTGCGGATGGCCACCACCGATATGAGACAGCCCTCAACTACAGGAATGAGCAACGCAAGGAAAAGGGAGGGCCGAGACCCGACGGGTCGCACGCACCACATGACCTGGTGATGATGACGCTGGTGAATATGGATAGCCCAGGTTTGCTGATTTTGCCCACTCATCGAGTGGTTCACGGTCTGGAGTCGTTTTCAGCAGCGAGTCTCCGCGAGAAGGCAAGCACCTACTTCAGCGTGGAGGAAGTTGACGTTTCGGTGGATGCGACTCGCGCCTCTATAATTTTGCAAGAGGCGGGCCGGATCGGAACCGCGTTGCTAGCCGTCGCCGCTGACCGGGTATTTCTGCTCGACCGGGCCAGGGCCGTTCCCGTCGAGGTGTTTGCCGGCCTGTCCTTGCGGCAGCAGTCGTTGGACGTGGTGCAGTTGCACAAGTGTCTGCTGGAAGGAGTGCTCGGGATTTCGGAAGAAGCCATCCGCGACCAGAAAAATGTCCGATACATTCGCGATATTGGAGAATCGATGGCGTTGGTGCGCTCCGGCGCGGCTGATGTCGCGTTTCTGATGAATCCAGCGCGCATGTCGCAGGTTCGCGATATCGCTTTTGCCGGAGAAGTGTTGCCGCAAAAGTCCACCGACTTTTATCCCAAGCTGCTTACGGGTTTAACGATATATCCGCTGGATTAGTCTGGGATTCCTGACCTGGCGCTGTGTCTGATCGAGAGGCATCGCGAGCATTTCCGCAGTCCTGACTGTTCACAGCTATGGAGATTTGGCATTGCAATGGCCGAGCCACCGCGTGTTGCGCGCCTCTCTGGTGGTGGCGATCCTGCTCGCAGGAGTGTTTCTCCTTTCCGGCGCCCCAGATAGCAAGCAGCTTTCGATTTATTCCTCTTTAGCCAATTACGCACTGCCGGTTCTCGAACGCAATGGTGGCGATTATTTTGGCTTGCTGGAAATCCTTCAGCCCCTGGGGGCCGTGAGCACCCGAGCCGACGGCCGAATATGGAAGGTGCGTTTCAGGAACGTTGACGGCGAGTTTAGCGACGGAAAGACGCGGGCCCGGGTAGAAGGACAAAATTTCGATTTGCCGGGCAGCTTTCTTCTCGACAATGGACGTGGGTTGGTTCCATTGAACTCTTTGCCCACGCTTCTGCAGCGATTTCTGGGAACTCCGGTCGAGTTCCACCAAAATTCTCGCCGCTTGTTTATAGGCAACGTTGCGGTTCATTTCACAGCCCAAATAACTAAGACAACTCCGCCGACTCTGGTGATGAATTTCAGTTCCCCGGTGAATCCGATGATTGCGACCGAGCCGGGCAAACTGAGAATGGTATTCACACATGAGCCTCTGGTTCCTCCCGGATCCGAACGGTTGACGTTTGACAGCGCAGTGATCCCTTCCGCGACGTTTCTGGAAAACAATGGTGCAGCGGAGATCGCGGTGGCAGGACCCGTGTCACTGTTTGCGAGTTTTAGTAATGATGGCCGCACTATCACGATTACACCGGCGCCGGTGGGAGTGACTCGTCCGGCGCAAAGCGCAGCGCAGCCGACTTTGCCGAATGGCGGTGTCCCGACCCAGCCGGGCAATCTACTGCCGCCTTTGATCACCGCGATGCCTGTGGCACCGCCGTCGCCGCAACAGTATTTCGTCGTGGTGGATGCCAGCCATGGCGGCGACGAGCGCGGGGCGGCGCTGAGCGATCGAATCGCGGAGAAGGATATGACGCTGGCGTTTGCACGGCGTTTGCAGCAGGAGTTGCAGGCGCACGGCATCAGCACGCTTCTGTTGCGAGATGCAGATGTGACGCTCGGCCTGGATCAACGGGCGATCATGACCAATAGAGCTCATCCGGCGATTTACATTTGCGTACACGCAACGTCGCAGGGGTCGGGGATAAACCTGTACACAGCCCTGCTTCCGGCCGGCGGCCCAAACCACGGGCCTTTTCTGGACTGGGACATGGCGCAGGCCGGGTTTGGTGCCGTGAGCCAGGTTGTGGAGTCGAGCCTGGCCGCGGAGTTTGGAAAGCGTCAATTCCCGGTGCGGTCGTTGGCAGCGCCATTGCGTCCCTTGAACAATGTGGCGACAGCAGCGATTGCGATTGAGGTGGCACCGCTGGCCGGAAAGATCTCCGATCTGGGTTCTTCGACCTTCCAACAAGTGGTTGCGGAAGTGGTGACGGCGGGAATTGAAGGGGTACGGGACAAGCTCACAATAGCAGAAGGACCACCCACGACAGGAGCGCCACGATGATCCCGCGTCATTTGATGATCACGGTTGCAATCATGGTGGCGATCGCTTTGGCCATGGGCGTCTATCTGTGGCACATGCGCGGACGGGTGCAGCAGGCTGAGGCGCCAGTGGAATTCGCTCGCCCGGTGGCGGCGCCGGTGCAGGGTCCGACTGAGCTAGTAACGCTTTACGCGGCGTACGACGATCCGGGGGGACTGCGAGCTCAGCGAGCAAGCATTCCTCTGCCCGCAGGACGGCAGGAACGGGCGCAAGAATTGTTACGTGCGTTGCTGGCTCTATATCTCGACAAATCCTCTTCGCATCCCTTGGGGTCAGGGGCGGAAATTCGCGACGTTTATCTGGTTGATCCGGGACTGGCAGTGATTGACGTCAACGACGCATTTGCCGACGCTCACCGGTCGGGAATTCTGGTGGAGGAACTGACCGTGGCGTCGATGGTACAGACGTTGGCGGTGAATATTCCTGGAGTAAGCCGGGTGAAAATTTTGGTTGGTGGAAAAGAGCGCGAGACTTTGGCTGGGCATGCGGACTTGTCTTGTACTTATGACGTGGCGGCGGTAGCGCAGATGGCGGCGGGATTGCAGTAGGAGTAGTCGGTGGGCGTGATGCTTTTGTGTGTTTCGCGATGAGAGTTCCGGCGACCTTTCTGCCAGAGCGAAATGGCGCTTCGGAAAAATCAAAAGCGCCCAGAGGAGACGTCTGCTCCAAAACGCTTGACACGCGGCATCGTCGTTAGAGACAGGATGACAGGTGATTACTTTGTGACACGCCTTCACAAATTACGAATGGTTAAAAATTACGAGCGGCTACGAATTACGCGCGCAATTTTTCCCTGCTAGAATCTTTTTCATGTTCTATCGTTCCGACAATCGCTCGCCGGACCAGATGCGTCCGGTTAACATTATTCCTAATTTCATCAGCACGGCTGAAGGATCGGTCCTGATCGAAGTTGGTAACACTCGTGTGATTTGTACCGCGTCGGTGGAAGAGACCGTCCCGCAATTCATGCGGAACCGGGGTAAGGGCTGGATTTCCGGCGAGTACAGCATGCTGCCGCGGGCGACTTTGACGCGCACAGCGCGAGAGGTAAACAAAGGACGGCCCAGTGGACGCACTCACGAAATACAGCGCCTGATCGGACGTTCATTGCGCGCCGTGGTGGATTTGGAGCGCATGGGCGAACGTACGATCTGGATTGATTGCGACGTGATCCAGGCGGACGGCGGTACCCGCACGGCTTCGATCACCGGAGCTTTTGTGGCAATGGGTCTGGCTTTTGAAAAGCTGGTTGAGGCGGGGACTCTGACTTCAGTTCCCTTTCGCGATTTCGTCGCTGCGGTGAGCGTCGGGATTGTCGACGGCGAAATTCTGCTCGACCTAAGCTACGAAGAAGATTCGCGGGCCGATGTGGACACAAACTTTGTGATGACTGCGGGCAAAAAGTTTGTCGAGGTACAGGCGACGGCTGAACATCAGGTCTTTGACGAAGAACAACTGGCGAAAATGACAACCCTAGCGAGCCAGGGGGTGCAGGCTTTGATTGCAAAGCAGCAGGCGGTACTGGGAACGCTGACGCTCCGACAATAATAGCCGACGCACTTGCATTGGCCGGTACGAATAAATGGGGGACGAGAATGGAAGTGATTCGGCGCTCGATGGTGACAGTTTCGGTGATTATGGTGGCATCCTTGTCAGTCAGCAAGGATCGGTGGCTTCGGGGCCGGCCAGCGTGAAAGAGTTCCCGGTTAACCTCAAGCAAAACATTATTGCAGGCGGCACACCGGTGGGGATGAAAGTGCAGGCGAAGCTGACTGTCGCTACTTTCGTGATGGGATTGTGTTTCCAAAGAATACGATTTTTTCTGGACAGGTTACCGAGTCGATCGCGCAGTCTGCGGACAGTCCGTCGAGGATTGGAATTTGCATGGAGTCGGCGCAATGGAAAAATGGTCGGCTCCGCTCAAGCTGTACCTGACGGCCTGGTTTTATCCGATGATCGCAGCGCGCGGTCAGGATCTTTCTTAGGGTCCGCCGCAATCCCCCACGAAAACCTGGAATGGAGCCGGGACATATCCAGACCCGAACTCGCCGGCATCGCAACCGTTTCCCAGCGGGGACACGAGTGCAGCGGCTTCGGCGGCACCCGAGGCCCAGGTCTATTCGCTATCCAAGCAACGGGTTTTAATGAAAGATGTTTTGCCGGAGCGAAGCACTGATGGTGGGCTCGCTATTGCTTCCAGAAGTTTCAATCTCAAGCTCGACAAGATGACTACATATGTACTGGCAACGGGGAGTTGCCAGCAGGCTTGCGGAAGGCTAATTAGGCGGGCGTGCTTTGGCTGGCCTGGTATGAAATAGATCCTTCGACTGCCTCAATTCATTCGTGCGCGGAGTTGGCTTCGCTCAAGATGACACTTTCCTTTTCGGATGACATTTTTTCTCTGGGCGCCTCACAGCTTTTGGCTTTTGCTTTACCAGCTTTAGCTTGCGGCAGCGGTGCGTTGTTCTGACGCTCTCTCCCGAGCATTCTTTTTTCCCGAATGGGATGCGTTATTTTATTAGTGCGGAGGGGTCATGCAGACTGGCAGCATTCAGGCTTTGGAGATTGTGTTTCTATTGCTGCTGCTGTTCGTCGTGGTTTTTGGGGCGCTGGCGAAAAAGCTGCGGACTCCGTATCCCATCGTCCTGGTGTTGGCCGGATTGCTCTTAAGTTTTGTCCCAGGTATTCCGCAGGTCACGCTAAATCCCGACGTCGTCTTCTTTATCGTCCTGCCTCCGCTGTTGTATAGCGCCGCCTGGCTTACTTCCTGGCGGGAGTTTTCCTACAACATGGTGAGCATTTTGTCTTTGGCCTTTGGCCTGGTCGTCTCCACCGTGTTGGGAGTTGCGCGGTTTGCCCCCTGGTTCTTGTCGGGGTTCGATTGGCGCACGGGGTTTGTACTGGGAGCGGTGGTGGCACCGACGGACGCGATTGCCGCGACCTCGATCGCGAAGCAGATCGGACTTCCGAAACGTATCGTGGATATTCTCGAAGGCGAGAGCCTGGTGAACGACGCCAGCGGATTGCTGGCGCTGGAATTCGGCCTCGCGATGCTGGTGCGCGGCGAGCCCGCGACAATTTCGATGGGGCTGCTCCGCCTGGTGTACTTGACGGTGGCGGGGCTTGCGATCGGATTACTGATCGGACTGGTGGTCAACTGGGTAGAAAAACGAATCGACCACGGCCCCATCGAGATTGCCCTCAGCCTTTTGGTGCCCTATGTCGCTTATCTCGCCGCCGATTCCATACGTGCCTCCGGAGTACTGGCGGTGGTGGCGTGCGGGCTTTATCTGGGCCGGAAGAGCGCCACCTTTTTCTCTCCGAGCGTGCGGCTGCAGGCGGGGGCGGTTTGGGACTCCTTAACGTTCATCTTGAATGGACTGGTTTTTGTCCTGATTGGATTGCAGTTGCCGGTCGTGCTGCATGGAATTCATGGATATACCCTGGAGAAGCTGGTGCTCTACGGCTCGGTCTTTAGCGCGCTGTTGATTGCACTAAGGGTGTTCTGGACTCTGCCGGGGGCCTATGTGTCGAACCTCATCCGGCGACGGCTGCTGCATCAAAACGAGCCGCGTCCAAAGGTGCGCATGACTTTTATTGTGGGCTGGACCGGAATGCGGGGCGTTGTCTCCCTTGCGGCGGCGATCGCTTTACCGGCCACGCTGGCCAATGGCGCTCCTTTCGCTCAACGTGACTTGATTATCTTTCTGACGTTCATCGTGATTCTGGTGACATTGGTGCTCCAGGGACTGACATTGACACCGCTGGTCCGCGCTCTGGGCTTGGCGGGCGCCGGGGGTCGGAACACCGAAGAAGAAGAGGCTCGCCGCACGATCCTGGAGGCGGCGCTCGGCTATCTGGCGACCATTCGCGAGAAGGAGGGCGTCGATACTGGCGAGGTTTACGACGACCTGCTGCAGCATTATCAACATCGTTTGGCAAGCCTCAACAATGACGAGAACGGCCCCCATTCGGGTCATCAGGGACAATACGTGAAGCTCTCACGCGACCTTTTGCGAATCGAGAGGCAAACTGCAGTTCGCCTTCGCAACGAGGGCCGCATCAACGACGAACTGCTACGCGATCTGGAGCGGGAAATGGATTTGAGTGAGACGCGGTTCCTTACCTACGGGACTTGAGGGAGAGGCATTACGACGGTTCGGGCTGAATCCTAAAGCATTGGCGTCGAAGTGCCGATTAACCATCCTGTTACCACACTCCGGCATGTTCCGTCCCGGGCTCGTGGTTCGCAAAACCCAGACCATGACACAGCACACTGATATCATACGGGTATTGACGGCGTCGCCCGTTGCATTGGTGCGCTCGATGTTCAAACAAGAGCCCGAAACGCCGCCTTGCATCGTACCGCGGCATTCGGACGTGCCCACGCTACGCGGCGCGGAAGTTGCTGCCCTGTACTACAACCTGCGAGTGGCTGGCGACTTTTACGAATTCTTGCGGGTCGGTCCGTCCCGGGTATTGTTCGGCTTGCTCGATCTGGCGGGGCGGAGAGAGGACACCCGCGAAATCCTGGTTGCCGCACAATCTACTTTCCGGGAGTTTGCGCCCAAACTGTTTACCGGAGAAGATCTCAACGAAGCGGAAGCGATCATGACGCTTTGTCATGAGGTGAATGTTACGATTCTCGATGCTGCCGGAGGGGTTCGCAGCTGTGCCGCATTTCTGGGCTGCTACCACGAGGATCTGGGAACGGTTTGCTATACCAGTGCGGGACACACGCCGGCTCTCCTCCATGACGGAACCGGCATCACACAACTTGAGGCGACGGGAATGCCCCTTGGCCTGTTCTCTCATGCCACGCACAGCGCCTCGACCTGCGCCCTGATACCGGGCGCGGTGCTTTTGATCGTCTCCCGGGGAATTGTCGAGGCCGAGTTTAAGGGCCAGGAATTCGGACTCGATGGTGTGCGGCAAACCCTGCAGGGTGCAAGGTTGGAAACCGCCGCGGATCTCTGCCAGAATGTTCTCGCCGCGGCGCAGGAATTCATGAAAGTTCCCCCCACTCATAATGATGTGACCACCCTGGCTTTGCTGCGGAATCGCTAGCCTTGGGGTTCTCCCTTCCACATTGGCTCATCTCCGCTTTGCCCCGGTTCCACAAACGTGGTTTACAATTGAAACGATTTCCACGCACTCATCGGAGGAAGGTATGAAACTTACACCGGGAAAACTGGCCGGGCTGAGGAAGGTTTCGAACGAACGCGGCGTGATTGCCGCCGCTGCCATGGACCAGCGCGGGTCCCTGCAGAAGTCTCTGCAGAAAGAAAAGGGCAGCGAGGTTAGCGATGCCATGATAGAGGAATTCAAGACGCTGGTGACCGAGGTGCTCACACCCCATGCCAGCGCAATTCTGCTGGATCCGGAGTGGGGTCTTCCGGCTTCCAAGCGGCGCGCCGCGAATGCAGGGCTTCTGCTTGCATACGAAAAAACCGGATATGACAAGACGGGTCCAGGACGCCTTGGGGACCTACTCGACCACTGGTCGGTCAGGCGGTTGAAAGAGGCTGGGGCCGACTGTTTGAAAATTCTGTTGTATTACACACCCTTCGATCCGAAACATGTGAACGATCAGAAACATGCATGGGTAGAACGCATTGGCGACGAATGCCGCGCCAACGACATCCCATTTTTCCTGGAATTCGTTGGGTACGAAGAGGGAGCGGACGAAAAGGGTCTCGACTACGCGAAAAAGAAGCCGGAGATCGTGTCCGAGAGCATGAGGGAATTCAGCAAGGACCGATATGGCGTCGACGTGCTGAAGGTTGAGGTGCCGATCAACATGAAATATGTCGAAGGCGCCAAGGCATATGGCGGGCAAAAAGCCTACGGCCAAACGGAAGCGAAGGGCCTGTTCCTGAAAGCTGCCACCGCAACTACAAAGCCCTTTATTTACCTGTCGGCGGGCGTGAGTAATGCGGAATTCACCGAGGCTTTGGAACTGGCCGCGGAGTCTGGTGTGAAGTTCAATGGCGTGTTGTGCGGGCGCGCAACCTGGAAAGATGGCATTCCGATCTATGCCAAACAGGGCGCCACAGCTTTCCGGCAATGGCTGGAGTCGGAAGGCGTGACTAACATTAATAATGTAAATGAGCGGCTGAAGGCGGCAACGTCCTGGTTTCCGAGCTATGGCGTGGAACCGGTGCACGACCGTGGGGCCGTCACGGTTTAGCTGACTAAGAAAATTTAAAACAAAGGGCACCAAAGTATCACGAAGAGTGAGTCTTCTTCTCAGTGCGCTTGGTGCCTTTTGGTTATTTGGGTGAATCTTTTACGCCGCTCGACGATCACGCATGACTTTTACTTTATCGTGCGCCGCCCTGATGGCCTGCGCCTGCTCGCGTACGAGGGTCGCAACACTTTCGGGAAGAGCGGTTTGCATAGCCTTCTGGTAGCTCTCCTTGGCTGCATCCTCTCCTTGCTCGACGGATTCCAACAAACTGTGGTCCCCGCCTCCGAAACCTTGCTTGAGGTCGATCCACCCGCGATGCATTGCGGCCGTGACGTGACCAGACTCTTTCTTACCGGTCTGGTCGCCCAGCCGGGACAATTCGGTTTCGAGCTGACCAGCAAAACGGGTTCGCTCGCTCGCTTGCTGGCGGAAGAACGATTGCAGCTCGCCGGCTTTGGCGTGCTTGGCGGCGTCCTGGTATCCCTTTTCACCGTCACGATTGGTGTTGATTAATTCGCGAATTACATCTGCCACATTATTTTCTGCCATGATGTTCGACTCCTTTTGAGTGCGATTGTTTGGGTTGCGATGAGAAATCTCCTGTCATTCGGAGATCATTTTTTTGCGGCTCTTTATGGATGCGAGGGATGATGCTGGGGTGGCTTGGGCAGTCAATATTAGGCTTGGCGAATTCGCGAGCGTCTGCCAATAGAAGCAGCTTACCGGCTGACAAGTCGGTCGGCATGACAACCCCGCTTTATCAAAAGGAGTATTCGTCCAGCTCCAGTGATCAATAACTTAGGAAATTTGTGACTGCGCATTCTGCTCGCCCGATATCTCTCGAATGGTTTGCAGAAGCTTGGGGATAGATTCCCCGGGATCTTGCTTATTGAAGTCTTGATCCAACACTACGAGTGAAACCGAAGGATCGATCTCCTCGAAAAGTTTCCTTGTCGGCTGGCCGTGCTCGGTTTGCATCCCACCTCCGAGGATAATGAGTTTTGCCTTGATTGCTCTCAGTAGAAGCTTTGCGTCTCCCACATTGCGGGTGGTCAGGGCGTTGTAGCCTGCGCGGCACAATACTTCCGACAGGAAAGCGCACACTTCGACCGAGTCGTAGACACAGAGAATACGAAAACGCGCATCACCAGACTTGTCCTTCGAATAGCGGGAGCCCAAATAGGCCGCCAGGATTGCTTCGGCTTCGGTGTCATAGGTTTCGAACAGAGGAAGCATATTGGTCATTTCCAACGTTTTCCGCACGTGCTGCTGCAAGCCACTAAGCTTGATATCTCCGCCCTTTTCCCGCGCAGCCGATACCATCCGGACCAGTGCGCCCAGTCCGCTGCTATCGATAAACCCTACTTGATCCAGGCCCAGAACAACATCGCAGTGCTTGGGCAGTACGTCTCCGATGTGCGACTGCAACGAGAACAACTCCGCACCTGCCACGATTCGGCCGTTACACTGGACAACCACAACGCCGCCGACGGGGCGGCTGCTCATATTAAGTGGCATATTTCTCCCTCCAGCATTTGCCTTCGATTTGTAGTGTGCGGCCTGTTGCGCTGCGATTCGGGGAATTGCAATCCCGTATGACGCCCTGAAATTACGGCCCATAACAAGGGGGTATTCTAGCGGATAAGTAACGTCGACGGGCGATCAGACTCAGAACCACGATATCCCAGAAGAGGGAAGCTTAGGCTCGCCTCCTGATCATCGTATTCTTACTCCGAAGCGCCCATTTTTCGCAAAAGAGGTGAGAAATGGGGCACCTCAAGGGATACGTTCTAATACGTTGATCTTCCCCCCGAGATATCGAACACAGCGCCGGTGCTGAACGAACATTCTTCGCTGGCCAGCCAGCACACCAGCGACGTTACTTCAGAGATCTGTCCGAATCGGCCGACTGGAATTTTCGATAACATGAAGTCAATGTGACTCTGGCTCATTTGGGAAAACATCGGTGTTTGGACAGCAGCAGGTGTGACACAATTTACCCGGATATCTGTTTTCGCCAATTCCTTTCCCAAGGACTTTGTCAGTGCAATCACTCCCGCCTTCGATGCGCTGTAAGCAGAAGCGTTCGGATTTCCCTCTTTACCAGCAACCGACGCTATATTGACAATGCGTCCGTATCCGTTCTGCTGCAAGTAAGGTACTACCACGCGATTGCAAAAAAAGAGTCCGTTCAGATTGACATCAATCACCTGCCGCCAGTCGTCGACGGGATATTCCCACAAGGTGGCGTTGGGACCGGTGATGCCGGCGCTTGCGATGAGAATATCGATCTTCTCCAAGGCTGAAGCCGTTTGTTCGGCAGCGCGATTCACTTGATCGAAATCAGTGATATCCAGGACGACCCAATGCGCCGCGCCCATCTGGCCTGCAGCTTCGGAAAGAGGCACCTCGTTTCTGTCCCACAAACTTACTTTGGCGCCTTCCGCCATGAGTCGCATCGCAATGGCGCGCCCGATGCCGGATGCAGCTCCGGTCACGATTGCGTTGC
Source organism: Terriglobia bacterium (assembly GCA_963786325.1). Classification (GTDB taxonomy): domain Bacteria; phylum Acidobacteriota; class Terriglobia; order Terriglobales; family Acidobacteriaceae; genus JAIQFF01. Next base: position 786,281 of record CAWAYW010000024.1, on the reverse strand, counting down.
GGCCTTCGTAGCGTGCAGCCATATTCCACGACTTCATCATCTTCCTCTGACTCGAAGCAGGGATGACAAGCCTGGTTGGCAGGAGGACAGTGTTGGGCGTGGGGCTGGATTTGCCTTTGACCAGGGAAAGCGCCAACTTTGCCGCCCCTGCCCCCAAACCGTAATTTCAATCAGATGGGTTGGGGCCAATGTCCCGATCGCAACGTCGTCGGGGCCGACAAAATTCGCCGGGTGTCTTGGCAGTTTCCGATCGAGCAGGATATAGGGAAGCTTTTGATCCTGCACCGCACGCAAACTATCTGCACTCGATTGGCTGGAAGCCAGTAGCAGGGCATCGACCCGCCGCGCCAGCATCTGGTCGATTTCTCGTGTTTCCATGTTGGTGTCATCTTCCGCGAAGAAGAAATGATCAGACTGTATTCCTGAGATCTGAGCTTGGCGGAAATTCCCTTCGCCACCCGCGCGAAAAAAGGGTGGACCAGATCGGGAACAATCAGTCCAATCCGATTCCTGCGCTACGTGACGAGGGTTCGCGCTGTTGGATTTTACTGGTAGTTCACTTCCTTCATTCGCTGCAAAACCCATTTTCGAGTTTGCACGCTGATGTTGAGTGGCTTCGCAAGACCTTTGAAACCGTAACCACCGATACGCCCCAGTCGCGGGCGATACTTTCATGGCCGTCGGCATAATGAATAATTATCGCACTACACGCCAGGAGAGTTCCGGCGCAGACTCATTCATCCAGAGATTAGCGCACGCGATAGAGCGCGCTCCCGTGCGGGGGCAGAGTTACATTCATCGACTTTGCCGAACCCAGATTCCTGTGTTCCCAAAGGTCACGCAACTTGTTTTTCCCCTCCGGCAATCCCAGCTCCTTCCATGAATAATGGACCACCTGAGGGGAACCCTGCAGGTTAAAGACTGCGAGGTAGTGGCCACGTGCTTTGGCCGATTCCGCCAACCACACCACGGTTTTTTCTGTCGTGATCACCGGGTGATTGCCGGTGGAGTGTTGGTCCACGGCGATGACTTCGGCATCGGTCAGGAGCGAAATTGTCCAGGCATCGGCTTTGGGGAGGTCGCCGCCCATCATCAGAGGTGAAGGAAAGATGCACCATAGCGTCACCAAGGTTCGCTGCTCGTCGTGGGTGAGCCTGGTATAGCGCGGCTGCCCCCATCCCGGAGCGGGCCCCAAATATCCCAGCGGAAGCATATCGGCATCGGGCCAATGCCCGGGTTGCGCTCTCCCTGCCCACCTCGCCACGTTCGCGAACTGATCTCCCAAGCCCTGCGGATACGGCACCGTGCTGTGCCACAAATCCCATATGTCATCTGAAATTCGCCACATCTGGGCATACTTCCGCATCTCTTCTTCCTTCGCGAGAGGCGCGGGTCCAGGAGATAAACTAAGATTGATGGGCCGTTCGATCTTCGCCAGTGCCCCGCTCAGCATTCGGATTTCGTCGCCTTTGTAGGGATGGCTGCTGATGCAATCCACTTTGATCAAATCCACTTCCCAACTAGCGTAGAGTTTGGCAATCGAATCGTAGTAAGCCTGCCCGCCCGGTTTCGAACCATCGATGCCATAGTTGTCAAAGTTCCAGGGACAGGTGTCAGATGAGTCAGCGGCATCGGTGGCGTGGAAGTTGGATCCAGCGATCGGCAGGTTTTTCTCTACCGACATTTTGGGGATTCCCCGCAAGATATGGATGCCGAACTTCAACCCCAGGGAATGAACGTAGTCCGCCAAGGGTTTGAAGCCGGCTCCAGCCGCGGAAGACGGGAAGCGATTCACCGCCGGCAAGTAGCGCCCGGTGCTGTCGATGCTGTATTGAGAAGTTTTGGAATTCCCCTCTGGCGTTGGATTTACGACATACCATTCCATGTCAACCACGATGTACTGCCAGCCAAACGGCATTAGGTGCTCAGCCACCCATTGCGCGTTCGCTTTGACGTCGGGCTCGCGGACGGTGGTGCCGTAGCCATCCCAGCTATTCCATCCCATGGGCGGTGTCGCCGCCCGGAGAGGCTTGTGCTCCAGACTTGACCGAGCACCTGCTTGTCCCAGGATGAAGCCATCCAAAAAGAAAATCAGAACTATCGTTAACCGGCGAGCATACCCTTTCATATTTGTTGCTCCACTCGTTCTTGGGATTTGGATGGCCCAGCATCTTCTTCTGGCGGGAAATCGAGCTTGCCAGGACAATCTTCCGGATCATTGTCGTTTCTACTGACCCGGCACGATCGAATTACTTCGCCGCAAGGTCAATGAGCAGGATGTCCGAGTTTTCCCGCAAACGATCGAATACAATCCGGCGGCCATCGGAAGTGATATCAAAGGTCCGCATTGCGGCGGGATTGCTCAGGCGGGTCAAGCGCCGGGAGCGCATCGTGCTGAGGTCGAGCATCCAAAAATCCTGGTTGCCTGTCGTACTTGCGAGCATATAAACCAGGCCCGAGCCATCCGGCAGGAACCGCGCACGCTCACCATCGCGTTGCACGTTGATTTCGGGTAGTTGCGCCGGCGTACCATCCGGGTGTACTGCCAGCAGCGGCATCTCCGTGAACACTTGGGTGCCGCCATACACGATCAGGTCGCCGCGGGGAGACCACACCGGATCCAAAAACGGCCCTGTTGTTAAGCGAACTGGTGCTCCACCATCGCCCGGTAGTTTGAATAGTCCCGTTGTACCGTGTTCGCTGCCAGCGACGACGATCCATTTACCGTCGGGAGACCAGGAAGCCGTTCCTCGAACATCGACCTCGCTCGAAAGCGGGTGAAGGCCGGTTCCATCCGACGCGATTACGTGCATCTGCTGTTTGCCGTCCCGCCGGAGTGCAAAGGCAACTTTGCTCCCATCAGCTGAGACTGCCGGCGGAGACAAGAGCGCGCCTTCCGAACCCTTCCAGATTTCCTGAGCTTGCCCATCGCGATAGGCCCACAATCCGTCAGCCCCGTCTCGCGAAGACAAGTAGAATAACGATCCACCTCCGAAGCGTGGTGTCTGCGCGCGTACCGTTGGTAAGGAAACGGCTTCCACATTTTTTTCTTCGATGATGCGATCGGTGATCGGAACGCTCCACAAGTTGACCTTAGCATTCACCACGCTCGCGGCCAGGCGCCGACCATCTGCCGTGGCTGCCAAAGCGGTGTATTGCTCCAGACCCAGGCTCACGCGTTGTATTGTTCGACTCTCGACATCGAACGCCCACAACCAAGGTCCGGCCCCGCTTTCATTGTGCGCAACGAAAAGAATGGTTCGCTCGTCGATCGGAGCCGGGTAGGCGACATCGGTGTTGATATGAGTGAGTTGTTCCGGTTCTCCCCCGTCCGGGGAAATGCGCCACAGGTCCATCTCACGCGTGGACGGCCGGCCGCGCACAAAGTAGATCCAGCGACCGTCCTTCGACCAAACCGGAAAATGGTTGTGCATTCCAGGCTGGCTTTTTACGACTTGACGTTCGTTGGCACCGTTATGATCCGCCACGAATGTGGGATCGCCCGGTTCCCATGTGTGATACGCCAGCCGGGCACCATCGGGCGACCACGCAACCTCGGCCGCGTGTTCACCCAAAAAATTGTGCGGGGATCCGCCTACCAGCGGCAATAGCCTGAGCCTTCGACCCTCGGTTCCCGAGCTCCACACCTCTGAACCATCTCCTGAAAATCCAATCGCCCGGAGAGGTCCACGCACATCTCCAATTCGACCTTGGCTAAGGTTCGCCAGGCTGCCACCGTTGGCTTGGATCAGCCAGATGTCGAATGGCCCGCTCCGGTCGCAGATGAAGGCGATGAATTTCCCATCTGCGGAGATGGCGGGGTTGGTTTCGGCTCCTTCAAAGTCGGTGAGCCGTGCGAACCGTGCATTGGCAAGCGGATTCTGGACCGTGCGGAGAGGCCTATGGAAGAGGATCCACGTCCCTGATCCGGCGAGCAGCAGCGCAACCAGCGCCCATGGCAGCCAAGCGTAACGCTTTGACGCTACCAGCGTCGCAGAGGGGGTGTTCTCCATTAACTCTTGCCGAGTCATTCTGCGGAGATCCACTGCGAATTCCTGCATCGACTGGTAGCGATCCGCCGGGTCCCGTTCGAGCGCCTTCTCGACTACGCTTCGCAGTGTCGCGGGAACTGTCTCTGGCAAGGGCGAGGGTATCGCATGCGTAATCTTTTGCAGTACCTCGAGATCCGAGGCGCCAGTGAAGGGCCTGCAGCCGACAAGGGTTTCGTAGAGCACGATTCCGAAGGAGAAGATGTCGCTTCGCGCATCGACGGCCTTTCCCGAAGCCTGTTCCGGAGACATGTACGGAATCGTTCCCATCAGAACGCCGGGACGCGTTTGTCCTTGGGTCAGAGTGGGTGCTCCCGCGGGGTCGGCTGGCTCCTGAAGCTTCGCCAGACCAAAGTCCGCCAGCTTCGCGTAGCCGTTCTTGGCCACCAGGATATTGGCAGGCTTGATATCGCGATGCAGGATTCCGGCCGCGTGCGCGGACGCCAGTCCATCGGCTACACCCGCCAGCAGCTCCACCGTCTGGCGCCATCCGCGCTTCTCCTGCGTGGCCCAGGTATGCAGCGTCCCGCCGTCAACAAACTCCGTCACCAGGTACTGCCGCCCCTCGAAATCGCCGCCGTCGTGGACAGTCAGGATGTGCGGGTGGTTGAGCGAGGAGGCCATTTGCGCCTCCCGCTGGAAACGGCGGCGCGCCGCCGTATCGGCGATCTCTGAGGACAGGAACTTGATCGCCACCGGCCGGTTGAATTTGGTGTCGATGGCACGAAATACTTCACCCATGCCGCCAGCGCCGAGGAGTCCTTCGATCTTGTAGGTTCCGACTTGGAGGCCGGAAGTGATCACCGGCACAGCGAAATCCGCGGCAACCTGGTCAGCCGCTATGCCCTGCCCGGGATTCCCCAGTCTCGATGAATCCCGGGCCAAGAGGGCCTCGACTTCGCGGCGCAGCTCTGAGTCGGCGGCGGCAAGCACTTCCGCGCGTTTGGCAGGATCGCGCGCTGCCTGATAGAGCTCATCGATCTCGCGCCTGCGTGCGGGGGTCATGGCGCTCCCGGTGAAGAATGGCTGCATCCTACCACGTCGGGCCGGTGCCATAGCCATCCCAGCTATTCCATCTTCTGGGCGGTGTCGCGGTCAGGAGAGACTTGTGGTCCAGCCTTGACAGAGGGTTAAGGTCGATTCTTAACGTCACAAGTTTTGCACTGAATGTTTTCGTTCGATCTGCCGATAAAGGAGCTGCCGGTTCGTCAACCACGCGGCATTCTGGATCAGTCACTGTTCTCTTGTCGTACCCACCAAGATGTTTGCGGCACAGACCGTATCAGCCTGTTGTGATTGATTGTTGTTGCTGATTTCCCTTCCTTGATTTCGCCCTGCGATGGCAGTGCGCGATTTTAAAGATTTCTCCGTCTCGTGCCGATTAAAGAATTTCAACCTGGAAGCGCTTATGCCGATTTGCACCGTACCAGATTTTCAAACTTATGAGGAGTTTATTTTATGCGCATTCCACTGATAATTCTGATGTTCGTCGCAAGCTTGCAGGCGGTGGGACAAAGCGTTCCTGCGTCAAGCGCATTCGACACACAATTGGCGGTGGCGCCTCACTTCCAACCGGAAGTTTCTTACACGCCTGTGAACGAAACGAAGCACCGAGTTTTTGATCGCAAATTTTTTATGCTCGCAGGTGTGGCAACCGCGGCCACTATATTCGATGTGGCCACGACCTCGCACTGCATTTCGACCTACGCTGATTGCCAGGAGGGTAATGCTCTACTGGGATCGCGCCCTTCCACAGCCAAACTGTATGGGGTCAGCTTTTCCATACTGGGAGGCCAGCTGCTGGCCAGCGCATTGCTCCGACGTAAAACGCCCACCGGAAAGTTGTGGATGGCACCACCGATTATTACCACTGCCGGTCACGGAATCGCTGCGATCATGAATCTCCGAACCATGCATCAACTCAGCAGCGGCCAGTAGGAACCGAGAGCACTCGCGGTCCTTACGCTTTACTACATAGTCCAGTAGCGGTGAGAACACTGAATTAGCTGACCCGCTCGACCAGCATTTCTATGCCAGCCTCATCGTAGAACGTCATAGTCATCCTGCCCGTGTCCACCGTCCACTTCTCTATCCCGCTCTATGACAAGGGAAGGTTTATGCGATTGAGAATGGCTGGTCTGATGGTCTTCATTGTGCTGCAGGCAGGTGCGCAAAACTTACCCAGCAAGATGTTTGACACTCAAGTCGCTGTGTATCCACCCTCGCAAACTAAGGCTTTCGATGCTGCAAACATGACTCACAAACCGAGAATACTCGATCGCAAATTTCTCCTTTTGGCGGGCATAGCAACATCAGCCACCATCTTAAACATTGCCACTACCTCGCACTGCATGTCGACATACGCAGATTGCCAAGAGGGAAACCCACTGCTAGGCTCCCCTCCCTCGCCGGCGAAACTCTATGGCGTCAGTTTTTCGATGTTAGGAGGTCAACTGCTAGCGAGCGCATGGATGCGCCGAAAAATGCCCAATGGCAGGTCGTGGATGATACCGCCGATGATCGCGGGCGCGGGACATGGAATAGCCGCGGCGCTCAATTTTCGGACGATGCATCAGCTCAGTAGCTCACAATAGACGTGCCGGGAGAATGTTGGGCTCGCGACCGGCTACCATATTCCGGTTTAAGGAATCTGAGGCCTACTCGTCCTCCTCGCAATCCTCGTTCCCACGATTGTCCTTCTTGCATTTGCACTTCTTGCTATTGGATGCACTGACACATTTTTTCTTCTTGTTGCTTTGAGCGAGCAGAATCCCTGCTACCGTGGCCCCCGATGCCCCACCAATGATCGCGATATTCTTGGCCGAAATCCAATGAGAGCCCTCGGCAGCCGGACTGGCTCCGACTCTCCGTTTACTGTGAGTCGATTCCTGGCCCTCGGAAACCATCGAGGTTTGTTGCCCGTCGGTCACGATTACATTACCTTGTCGCGCCGCCACGATCACTAAATCCTCGTACTCGACAACCTCAAACTTCGACGGCCGCCGCTCCGCCGCCGTAAAGACCAAGCCGTACGAGCTTACTGGCGTTTCCTCAGAGGTAGTAACCGATACACCACCCCTGGTGAGTTCCACTCCGGGCCCCAGGTATGTGATCAATGCATTCGGCAAAACCAGCACTGACGATCCGTCGGAGGTAACGTTCGCCACCGAATCCTCGCCGGTCTGGATCAAATCCCCGGAAAGAAGCGTAGTAATTTCACGGCTGCGACTTCCATTCACTTCAACCTTCCCACTGGCATGCAACAGAGCCCGTGCCGGACTGGGGACGTTTTCTCCCAACGCGGCAGAGGAAACTCCGATCATCACAATGATGCTCGTTAGCTGACGCTGCCAACAGAAGTTGGTCAAGGCTTTCCTCCGCCGCATTCCGACCCATTCTTAGCCTCTCCAAGAGCAACATAAATTACTCACGGACAATAAGTGCCAGCCGTGGTTCCAAAGGTCTAAGAAGCCGACACGAATCCCTAAAGGTCAAACGAACAAGTGCCGATAAGTCTCCTCTACAGAAGAGGAGTGCTTCAGGTGGATGGCACACGCACGCTATTTTGGTTCGTCGGGGCCGTAATTTTTGGCTTTACGATGGGATGCGGGTCGGTGAACGATCCGTCGGCCGTACCCGGTTTGAAAAATTCCGCTGCAGGCTGGAGGATTCAATACAGTCCCAGCATGCCTCCTGAACCCGACCCTGGGGGGACCGGGCACTTGGTACCTCGACTTCCCCACCGACGTTAACTATCCAGATTGCGTTCAACCAGGCAACTGCAAATCTTTGAATTACGTTACAACCGCGTATGGTGGACCGGCAACCCACAACGTCACTATGACCTTCCGAATTTTGACCACCGGGGCTCCCACCTTTAACTACATCCTGTCGTTGGATAATACCTGTGCCACGCCAGCTACCGTCCGCCTGTTTTTGGAGCGGAAGAATGATGACCTTTCGGAAGAATTTTATCGTTGGTGGGCTCATACAATTAGTTACGAGCTGCAAGCAACGCCCGGAAACATTACTCTGACGGTGCCACTCACTCCGGATCAGTGGTCCAGCGTATATGGAAAAACGGGAAACTATGACGCGGCGGCACTAGCCGGCTTCCAAGATGCTCTCCAAAATTTGGGGAACGTCGGGATGACTTTCGGCGGAGGTTGTTTCTTCGGCCATGGCGTGAACGTCTCGGGCGGAAGCGCACGTTTCGCGCTGATAAACTACACGATTTCCTGAAGCGAAGTTTTTAAACCGGCATCTTCGAAACTCACGACCCAGTCGCCAAACAACAACGGGACCTCGGTTACTTTCCTCCGCTTCCCATACAGAGTTTGCCGTGTCGTTCCGGTCGTCGCTACCCTTATTACTTCGCGGCTTGGGGATTAGGGCATAGCGGCCGCGTCATGATGGCGTGATGTTTTTCCTCTGCGGAATGTTTGGAGGTCTTTTCGCCGGAGTCCTGGGGCACTCACCGCAGCGAAGCGGTCCTGCTCATGAGAAGCCAGCTTGTTAGTCGCTCGCGACTTCATGAGCCGATTTCACGGTGCCAGCAGACCTCACTCTGGCTTCAAACCAGCAATGCGTCGACGATGGCTTCTACGTGAATCGTCGTGGTATCAAGAAATTCAATGCCGGCATCGCGCGAGTCGCGCAACAACAGTGGAAGCTCTGTGCCCGCTAAGATCAACGCCTCGATGCCGTCTTCGGTTTTCATGCGTTGCGCAATCCGCAGAATTTCCGTCCTTGTCTCCGGGAGAAATTGATTCTTCAGCAGTTCACCGATGTACTTCTTGTGAATGAAATCCCGTTCTGCCTCTTTCGGCAGGACGACGGCGATTTCAAGCCGCGCGAGCTCTTTCGGGTAAAAGCTCGCTCGCATTGTAAATCCGGTTCCAAACAGGCCTACTCTCTTCACGCCGAGTGCCTTTGCACGATCTGAGGTGGCTCGCACGATGCTGAGAAGGGGGATCGCTGAACGATGCTGGACCTCGTCGAATACGAGGTGTGGAGTATTCGCAGCAATAAATCCGAAGTCTGCGCCTGCACGCGTAAGTAGTTCCACGCCGGTAGCAAGATAATCGGCCAGCTCGGCAAGATGCCCCCCATCGAGTAGGGCGATGCCCCGATCGACGTCGAGGCTGTTCATAACTACATGCGGATATCCACCATCGGGCCGTCGGGCGCGATAACGCGCAATGATAGAGCGGTAGTAGTCGATAGTAGACTCAGGCCCAAGACCGCCGATCATGCCTATGGTTCTCATATTAACGGGAAGAGATGCATACAGGGCGGTGAAGGATTCGACTGGAAGCAATTTGGTGTTTCTCGGGTACAACACGGTTGGGCAGGTCGTAGCAACATTTCATGGCGGGCTCTCCAGATTTCCACCGAAAGATAACGGCCGCCAACTACAGGCCTTGGAGCGAGTACTATGTCAATAAATCTGTCGGGTCTCCCCAGTACGCTAGCGTGCCGAAAAGAAAACTTCTTCAGACCATAACGGTTTCATGATTGATGGCGATTCTCGCCATTGGCGGCGACTCTGCCAAATCGCTTTGTTGGAAACAGATCCCGTAAGACTTCTGGTACGCATCGCTGACGCCCGCTGTGTCATTCTTGATCGCATCGTAGATTATCATTCGAAATCGAACGCGAACTTGCCGCGCTACGGAACCACTGGCTGGCAAGACTTTTACAAAGCGGCTCTGCTCGAAAACGGATTGGGACGAAGATGGCGGAGGAAGTTCAGGCTGCCGAATCTGAAATAGACTACTTAAAGAGGCGGTTAGTCCTCATCGCATCCCTTCTCGCACTAATTTCCGCGCTTGATTAGGTCCTTTCAGCCCGATTACGCGATATCTCTTGCCAGAAAGCCTGTGGTAATTAACAAAGAATTCTTCCAGTTCCTTGGCGAATTGCTTTCCCAGATCGTCAATTGTTTTAATGTCTTCCCAGCTGTGCGCATCCTGCTCGACCGCTACGATGCGATCGTTCCGCTCCTTGTTTTTCTTGTTCCCCTGCTCGCCTTCGATCACTCCAATCGGGCGACAGCTCAACACGCATCCTGGAAAGGCCGGTTCATCCATCAACACCAAGACGTCTACCGGATCGCCGTCGTCGGCCTCAGTCGAAGGGACGAATCCGAAGTCGTAGGGGAAAGTCATGCCGGATGGCAATACTTTTTTCAACTCGAACACACGTTCGTCGGCTTTAAAGGCAAACTTGTTTCGACTTCCCTTTGGGGTTTCAACGACGACCCGCAACATCTTTTTATCGTCCGAGTCGAAAGGCTTGAGGCGAGTTGGATCTGCCAGTCCATTATTCTTGATCATTCCGCTCTCCGCATTCTCACTTAACGTGGATGCAGAGGTGCCTAACGGGGTTTGTTCTTGCTATTTAAGAAGAACTGTTTCAGGCCCCGGTACGGGGCATGCAGCGCCTTTGGCAGCCCATTCTTCCACATTCGCTAAGAACTCATGCTCAGGCGTCGGTATCGGAGTACGGCCCTGGCCAGGGGACCAAACCCAGAGTACGAGTGGCGTATGCATATGCTGCACAATTTGTTCGGCAGTACGATGACCGTTTTGCTGGGGATCATTGAGTAATTCGCACGGTTGCTGGTCTGTCAGCCTCCTCCCAGATCATTGGCATCGTGGCAGATGGCAGATGCCAATCGGGGGCACCTGGCGGCAAGTGCAAGCCCTCAAGATTGTGGTCCTGATGACTGATGCTGCAGTGACAGCATTTACGCCTTGCCCGTCTGGTCCACGGTGGATTCGCATTGTGAGTCGGTAGCTGTCGTCTCCCTGACCCGGAAAATCTCCCGTGGAGTGCAATTCATACAGCGAGGGTGGCGGAGCACCGGAACAATCGCTTCGAAAGCGGCAGCAGCTCCAGTATCGTCGTGCCTCGCCATTCATGGACTGTGGCATGTTCCACTCCTTGCACGGCAACACATAAGATCAGCAGCGATAGGCAACCACATATTGCGGCCGCCACAAGGCGAGACGAGATGGCCTTTCCTTTTTCATAATTGCGTCCTCTCGTCACTTTAGGCACTCTCAAGCAGCGCAGCTTTAACGCGTGCGGGGGTGAACGGCAGGTTCCGGAGACGTGCGCCCGTTGCATCGAAGATAGCGTTTCCAATGGCTGCGGGAGTGACTGTGATTGCGGTTTCTCCCGCACCAGTTGCAGGTACATTGGCAGGCGTCACAAAGACCGTCTCGACGGTGGGCATCTCATAATCAAGATGCAAGCTGTTATAGGTCTCCCAATCGATCGAGGTCACGCGGTTTTCGTCCCATGTAACTTCTTCCACCAAAGCGCGGCTCATGCCCTGCAGAATGCCGCCTTCGGTCTGATTTTGCAGACCGTCAGGGTTCGAGACCGGACCACAATCCAACGCGATAACGAAGCGCCGTGGCCGCACCGTTCCGGTTTTTATACTGACATCAACCTCGGCAACAAGTGCGGCATAGCCATTGTCTCCTTCATACGCGACGCAGGCGATACCGCGTCCGCTTACCGTCTGCGCCTTAGAGATGTCGGCCTTCGGCGAACGCCGGACCCGCCAAGTCGCAGCCTTGGCTACGGCCCTAAGGACACCAGCAACTCGTGAGTTCTGCAAGTGTTGCAGTCTGAAAGCGACAGGGTCGGCTTTCGCGTGCGCGCAAAGTTCATCCATGAAGCATTCGTTGGCGAAAGTATTCTGAATCCGCAGCGGTGAGCGAAGTGGTCCGGTAAAGAACGGCGAACGTACTATATGTGTCAACGCCCGTTCACTCCGGATCGTTCCGTCACCACCACAGCTACCACCAATGCATCCTGCGAAATATGATGGAACAGTGTTGCTCTGGTTGCGAAGTTTGCCAGCGGGCGGCCTGGCTGACCTTGGCTCAAGTGGCTCCGGTTCGTAGCCCAACAGCATGCCCGTAATCACGTTTCCCGGTCGATCATAACCCGGTCGATTGCCCAGTGAAGCTACCCAGTCCTCACGATCCCACGCCACGATGTGTCCGTCATGTGCAATGCCAGCACGATGCTTCACCACGCACGCTGCGCCAAAGTTTTCCCACATCATTTCGTCCTGCCGCGAGAACTGCAGGCGTACAGGTCTGCCCACGGCCTGGGAGAGTATGGCCGCGTCGAAGGACGCGGAATCGGCACCATTCAAGCCATAGCAGCCCGATCCTCGCACGTATATCACACGCACTTTATCGGGCGCCAGATTCAGAAGCTTTGCAATGATGGTCCTTGTCGGATAAGCCGACTGCGTTGCCGACCACACCGTTGCACTCTCTGGCTTTACGTCGGCCACCGCGCACGACGCACCGACTGATCCGTGCATCTGGTATGGATACGTGTACGTGGCCCGGATTACACTGGTTGCGGCGGCGAGTTGTTGCTGAAGATCGTGGGAGTCAAGGCTGAGAACATCATGGCCAGGCTGGGTCTGGAGATAATCGAAAAAACTCTTCTGCGGCGGGAGCTTGGGACCGTGATTCCATTGAACTTCCAACTGACGGGCCGCCAATTCTGCTCCGTGCTGCGTTTCGGCAACGACACCGACAAAATCTTTGCGGACCACGATTTTTATGAGACCTCGAACATTCCGCACCGAATGTTCGTCCACATGAACAACTGCCGCTCCCATCTCGGGAGGACGCACGACCCGCCCGTGCAGCATTCCACGGACCCGAATATGGTGAACGAACTCGAATTGACCAGTCATCAGGGCGGTCCTGTCCATCGAAGGAATCGATTTCCCTAGAACAGTCCAATCTGCAGGCGATCGCCGCTTCGCCGTAGCGCTCAGCGGGAGATTGAAACGCTGGTTTCCGATCAGTTCCTCGTACCTGACGCGACGGCCTGTCCTGCCTGTGATGACGGCGTCTGCCAATGTGAGCTGTTCAACCGGCTCTCCCAATTTCGTGGCGGCGAGACGCAACAGGGCTTCCCGGGCCGTGGCTGCGGCCAATGCCAGATTCTTTAAGTTAAAGTTGGTCGGAGTCGATTGACTTCCAGACGTGGTTCCTTGATCCGGAGTGATAGACGTGTCGCACTGGAGAAGCTTGACACGGGCAAGTGAAACGCACAGTTCCTCCGCGACGAGCTGGGATTGAGTGGTAAAAATGCCCTGCCCGAAATCGCATTTCCCCGTATAGGCCGTGATGGTCCCATCGGCGCCGACGGCTAACCACGAATCGAGTTGCTGCGGATCGACGTGAGAGAGATGGGTGTCGAATGGTCCTTGACCCTCTGCCGACAGCACACTCAACGGCCCAGCACTAAAACTTACAATCAGGACACCGCAACCCTTCAGGAACCTCCGGCGAGAGTGCGTCATGCTCGTCTTGCCTCGGCGTATTTTCGGATTGCCTGCAGCATGCGAGTGTGCACAAAACAGCGGCACAAGACGCCCGCCAGGGAATCGCGAATCTCCTCATCAGGGGCATTTGGTTTTACATCGAGAAGGGCCTTTGCTGTCAGGATCACACCGCTGAGGCAAAATCCGCATTGAGCCGCTCCTTCCTCAATAAACGCTTGCTGGATTGGGTGAGGCTGTTCAGGCGTTCCCAGGCCCTCGAGTGTCGTAACTTCGTTCTGGCCAACTGCACTCACGGGCACGACACAAGAGCGCACGACCCGGCCGCCCATGATCACAGTGCAGGCTCCGCACTGAGCCATTCCGCATCCGAACCGAGGTCCGCGCAACCCGAGCTCGTCGCTTAAAACAAATAAGAGTGGCGTCTCTGGATCAACCACCACGCTTTGCTGCTTCCCGTTAACTTTCAGCGCAATTTCTCTCATCAGAAAGTTCTGCTTCTTCTTCCTACGCTCGTGTTCCTATGCTCGTGAGCCGGAAGGAAAAAGGCTACGCAATCTTCGTTAATGACCGCTGGATGTTTGGCGTCGCCGGTTGAGAAAATCGTGTCGTCCATCGCGATGCGTTTGTCTCCGGCAGGCGCGTTTCAAGGTGGCCCTTATAGGGTAATCCAGTTGTGGGCGCGGCGTCTTAGTATCCACAAGGCTTTTCTCCGGATCCTGACCAAGCCCTTGCTGCTTCCTAGTTCGAAGCACTGTTCCAGTACGAGTTCAGCCAAGTGTAGAATGCCGGGCGATGCACCCACTCGATATTTCATCTGAGCAGTTTCGCCGATTGGCGGAGCACGCCACGAGACTGGCTGCCGATTACCTACAGACTCTTGACTCCCGCCCTATTTATCCCGGCTCAAGCGGCGAAGAAACAGATGCGTTATTTCACACGGAGTTCCCGGAAAAAGGCCTGGGCGAAGACGTCTTAAGTGGTTTGCAAGACGTAATTAAACACTCGCGCGCACAAAACGGGCGCTTCTTCGGTTATGTGCTTGGCTCCGGGGAGTCGGTGGGGGCTACCGCTGAACTGCTGGCCAGCGTACTAAATCAAAACGTAACGTCTTGGCGGTCGGCGCCTGCGGCTGTTGCGATCGAGAAAACAGTTGTAGCCTGGCTGGCGCAAGCGATCGGCTGCCAACCTTTCGTCGGAAGTCTGACGGGCGGCGGGTCGTCCGCAAATCTGATGGGCTTGGCGATGGCCCGAGAAGCGAAAATGCCCGCCAACGAGAGGGGGGTTGGCACCGGCGGTGCAGTCTACGCTTCTGAGGAAGCCCATATGTCGATTCCCAAGAGTCTGGCACTGCTTGGGATAGGACGGGAAAACCTGCGCTTGATTTCGACGAACAATGTATTCCAAATGATTCCTGAGGAGCTCCACCGGATAATCGTGGGAGACAGAGAAGCCGGGAAAACTCCGATCGCCGTTGTCGCGACAGCGGGCACCGTCAACACCGGTGCGATTGACCCAATTAGGGAGGTCGCGGAGATAGCTCGGCACCATGGCGCGTGGTTGCATGTGGATGGCGCCTATGGAGCATTGGCGGCATTGGCAGTTCGAGACAAGTTCAACGGACTGGAACTAGCGGACTCACTCTCCCTTGATCCGCACAAGTGGCTATATCAGTCACTAGACGTCGGCTGCCTCTTATATCGCGATGCGAACGCCGCCCAAAAGGCCTTCAGCTACAGTGGGGAATATGCGCGTTCACTTTCCACTGATCCGCTGGAAAGCTTTTCATTTTTTGAGGAGTCTCTGGAATTGTCGCGGAGGTTCCGTGCCCTGAAGTTATGGCTCTCGTTGCGCTATCACGGATTCGAAAGATTTCGAGAGGCTGTAAAAAAAGACTTGGCACATGCGCAACGACTATCGGAACAGGTTGAGTCAGAGGAGCACTTGGAACTACTGGCACCCGCCGAACTTAGTGCCGTGTGCTTTCGTTACCGGGGAAAGGGACAATTATCCGAAACAGAACTCAACCGATTGAATCCAATGATTCTGAAACGTGTGATCGAGCGCGGCCGAGTGTATCTCTCTAATGCTTGGTTGCGACAAAGGTTCTGCCTGCGAGCCTGCATTGTGAACCACCGCACGACAGATTCAGACATAGATGACGTCATAGCCGAAGTCCTGTCAGCAGCCGAGGAAATCTGACGTGCCAAGTCTCATGACTTCTTAACGGTGGAAGCGCAGTACTGCTAAACTCGCTGGTCGCTTTGGCGATCAGCCCTTCCGGCTGACGACCTCTGCGTCCGGCAAGTCGCGGGCAACTTGCGGCTCCATCTGGATTCGGGTACCGGGGTTGTTCCCGTCATTCGCAGCGCTGTTGATTTGTTCTGTGATCGATAGCGACCGAAGATATAACGCATTGGCCACGACATCATTGTGATGTTCACGATGCCAATTCGCTAACGAACATAGGTTTGCTGCGGCGGCTCGAAGTTGTCGGAGACGAAGGGGTTCAACACCATTGTAATTACTCATCGGACTGTCCTTGAACCTTCTGCAGAAGTACGAGCTCGATTTCGCCTTGCCCGCCTCAACGGAGCGTTGCCAGACAGCAATAAACTTCGGCTGCCGCTAGTTCCAGGTCTGCGGGCGGGATGTTGCGGAAGTCACTCATACGTTCCGACGTACGAATATGTTCAGCCAGGCCTCGAACCAATTCCTCCGAATGCTTTTCAATCAGCCGCACCAGCTTTAGCGCCACCATTTGCCGTCCTCCTTACCTCTCGGGCAGTGCGGCAGGATGTTTCTATCCAAGCCGGCCAGTAGCCCTGATTTTTTATTATATCGTGTCACGAGATATCTTTTAAATAGCAAATTAGAGGAGGTGGCGATCCATAACAGAGAGTAGACCGACTTCACATATTCGATCAGATCACTTTGTCCTTGTTCAGATACATGAAGCGATTGAATGAGTCGAAAACGGCACACGAAAGGGGAGTCATTGCCCATCACTCCGCTGCACGAACGCATGCCGTAAGGAGGTTTCAGCTTAATAGCAGATATACAAAGAATGCCAGGCACAACCCAATGCAGAGAACACCAATCAGGTAGCTCGTTACCCGCATCGCCCTATCTTGGTCGTCGACCCATGAGCGGAGATGGTAGGTCATTTAATGCGGTTCCTTCGGCACTGTTTCTTAATCTATCGTACCGCCACATTGTCACCCGATCACACCAGGAAATACCTCATCACAAGCAGTTCGGAGTGATTCATCCCCAGCTTGATTTGATCCAGCCGGGCTCGCGTACATGTTCCTCCTCCAGACGGCGCAATCGCGCCGCCATGATGCCCTGCCTTCCCAGATATCCAACCACGTGATCAGGGCTGCTTCGGTCAACGACCGGCAAACGGCCGATGTTGTTGCGCAGCATTTTTGCGGACGCCTCGTGTAATGATTCGTCAGGGTAGGTGACGATAGGGTTGCGAGTTCCGGCCTCGAGTACGGTCATCGAGTGGGTAGAATCCCTATCCAACGCCCGAAAGATATCCGCCCGCGTGATGACGCCTGCTAATTTGCCTTCTGCGTCCGTGATCACTAGAGCTTGATGCCGGCTGACTTCGGGCTCGTGCCTGGCGATTCGGTCGGCCAGATCGACCAGCCACACGTCACCAGGCACGAACGGAACTTGGGGATCCATTGTTTGTGACACCGACATTTGCTGCAGCAAGTCGGCCTCGTAGTCCTGATGAATCCGCAGCCCGCGACGCACCAGCTTCTCGGTCATTATCGACCCGCTCGGCATAAGCAACATGGCTATGCCGGCAGCGATTACGGTAACCAGCATCAGTGGCAAGACAGAGTTGTAGTCTCGGGTTATTTCGAAGGCGAAGATAATGAAGGTAAAAGCGGCACGCGATGCGGCCCCGAAAACGGCTCCCATAGCGACTAAGGCGAAGGCCCCCGTGGAAAGGTGTGCGCCTGGAATCATTCTATCGACCACCAGAGCGAAGACTCCACCCATCGCGGCACTCGACATGAACATGGGCGCCAGCAGCCCTCCCGATGTTCCAGAACCGAGCGAAACGACGAGCGCGATTGCCTTCGCCAGCATGATGACGATTAGTAAATTCAAAGCGAGATTTGCATTCAAAATGTCGCTGATCGTGTCGTAACCGACGCCCAGCACTCGTGGCACAAAGTATCCGATGATTCCCAACCCTAATGCGCCGATCGCGGGCCACCAGAGCTCGTCAATGGGCAATTTCTCGAATTGATCTTCCGTCCAGTAAAGCAGTTTGCTGAAACCAACCGCAGCCAGACCACAGAGACCACCGAGTAAAAGATAAAACGGTAGGGCGCGGGGAATGCCGAAATCCGTGGCAGAGACGGTAAACATGGGACCGGTTCCCAACAGCTGCATGTGGACGGCAGTTGCAATCGTGCTAGCAATAACCAGTGGAATAAATGACCGCGACTTGAATTCGAACAACAGCAACTCAATCGCGAGAATCACGCCAGCAATGGGCGTGTTGAAGGTCGCCGACATTCCGGCCGCGGCGCCGCATGCCAGTAGCACTTTGCGTTCGGACGCCGTGGTGTGAACGAGTTGTCCTATCAGTGAACCGATTGCACCGCCTGTCTGAATAATCGGTCCCTCAGCCCCGAAAGGCCCTCCTGTGCCGATCGCGATCGCCGCCGACACAGGCTTTAGAAATGCGACCCGCGGTTGAATACGGCTTCGATTGATGAGTACAGCTTCCATCGCTTCCGGAATTCCATGCCCTTTGATTTTGGGAGAGCCATACTTTGCCATGAATCCGACAATGATTCCGCCAATGACGGGCATAACGATGACCCACGGCCCAAGATGATTATTCCGGGCACTGTTAAAGGCGAAAACGAAACGATGATAGAAAACAATGTTGGTAAACAACCCAATCAGGTTGTAAAGGAGGTAGGCGATAAGCCCAGCCAACAGCCCGATCCCGGCAGCCAGAAAAGAAACTAATACCATTCGAAACTGGGCCGGGTCAGCCGGGGGAGTGACCTCGACCTGAACTCCAGTGACGGCCAGCATTGGGTGGCGGGAAACATGCCTACCGGTCACTCCGTTGTTGCCTGCGGATCCGATATTGCTTTCAGACATAAATTGAAGAGGAATTCCTTACCAGGGTCGGATATGACCTATCCGCGCCTTGAAGTCTGCACCGCGCGTTTGAGTGCCGCCACCAACGCCGGTCCGCGGGTTCGAAGCTCGGTCCGGTGGTGTAAAGAAAGTTCTCGCAAGACCTTCTCGCCCTTTAAGGTCAACGATAGCAGCACCTCTCGCCTGTCGGAATCGGTCCTGTCGCGCCGGACATACCCTCTCTTGGCCAGTCTGTTCACCAGCTCCACCGCACTGTGATGCTGAATGAGTAAGCGTTCCGCTAATTCTCCAATGCGAGGACGCACGTCTTTCGGGAGGGCCTTCAGAGCCAACATCAGTTGATGCTGCCGAGGCTCAAGCCCTGCTTTCCGCACTGAGCCCTCGCTGAAGTGGAGAAACCGGCGAATCTGGTAGCGCATCTCCGCTAGAGCCTGATAGTCAAGCAAGGGAAGCGATTTCGCTCTTTGCTGATTACTCCGGTTCAATTCGACATATCCCTGTTACATCGTATCACGATATGTCGAACATTGGCCAAGCTGGATGACGTCGAGTTGCGATTGAAGGACTCTACCGGCGACCGGAAGATTGAGCCAAAGAGCGAAGGAAAGAAATGGCATCCAACCAAGTGACAGTTTAAGAGAAACCGACCTGAAGCAAGTGTCGCGAGGTCAAGAGGATCTTGACCAGCAAGGCAGTGGACCACCGAGCCATCAACTACTTGGAAGAGCCTCTCTCCGCCGATGGCACTATCACGACGGACGTTTCGCGAATTTGATGGACGTCGTCAGCCACTACGACCGCTTCAAATCGCTACATTTGACGGACCAGGAGAAGAACAATTTGGCCGAATACTTAACATCGCTCTAATGAGGCAATGGTTCCGCACACTGATGAAGGACAAAATCCTCGAGAATATGACTCTGCCACGTACATTCTTCGGACGCTCTGAAATCCGGAATGTGTCATTCGCGGGCACGGACTTGTCAGAATCAACTCTATGCTGGAATGACTTCGTCTGGGTTGACTCACAAACTGCGATCTCTCTGAGTGCGACATGCGAGCCGCACTCTTCGACAGTGTCAAATTCTCTGGAGCTAGCAACCAAAGTGATCTGCGCAGATCTGATTTCAAAGATTGCGATTTTTCAAACGCAAGTCTTCAAGGCGCAAGACTAACGAAGAGCCAGGGTCTGCGGCTGAATTTGTCCCCGCTGCAACGGCAAGAAATCGATTGGCAAGAGTTTGAGGGCGAAGAGCCCGGCGCGGCTGATGTTTCATGAGGCCCTGTTCGTTCAGCCGATTGAGGGTTGATAGTGCCACGCTCTCGCAAAACACGGCCGAGAAACTCGGTCACAGATTCTGTTACATGACGCGGTGACGTTTCAGCGTCCGCTCCGCAAGAAGTCCACCAGGTCGCAATTTCCCGGGCCCTCTTTATTGTTCCTGGGTTACCGTCTTCGCCGACCGCAGCAAAATATCGACTGAGTCAGGTTGCGTCCAGATGGCTGCACCGGTCGTCAAGTCCAGACGGTGCATTGTGATCCTCAGGTCGCCGCGGTCGACCTCCACCAGCAGGTAATGATAGTTGACGCTTTTACCGTTGAGAGGATCATCGGGTGTTCGCTCGATTGGGTATGGACGTGCGCCACCACCGCCGGTCACAAAATAGGTGACGCCATTGTGTTCCTGATGTTCGTAGTTGTGCACATGCCCGGAGAACACTACGAAGCGCGCGTGGTTGTGCTGCTGGTACCCCTCCAGCGTCTGAGCCAGCAATTGTTCTGGATGACGTGCTGAGTGCCCGCCGCCAAGAGCATGGTCTGAGGAAGCGGTATAGGGCGGGTGATGAAGAACCAGGAACACGAAGTCCACATCGGAAGGAATTTCACCGAGCTCTTTCTTCAGCCAGTCCCCTTGCGGGCCCGAGGTCTCATCGAGCGAACTGTCGAGAACCAGCATCAGCGTATTAGCAGCGCGGACCGAATAATAACGATTATTCTGAAGCGCAGGGAAACGCTCGAAATAGTTCGCCAGGGCCGTCGCCCGGTTGCCATGGAGATCGTGGTTTCCCAGGGCCGGATAAACCGTGATGCGCCGTTGCCGCCACACTGCGGTTTCGCTGTCCCAGACTTTCCAGTCGTTGCTATCGTCTCCGTTATAGGCGATGTCGCCGCCGATAGAGACGAACGCAGGATCGGCAGCAGCAATCGCTTGCACGAGTGCCTGGCGAGCGGCCGGATTCGCGGCTTTGACGTTTCGCGTGTCAGTGAACCGCGTATCGCCGTACACGATAAAGCGGAATGGGATTCCGGCTTGCGAAGACAGTTCCAATGGCCGGCTCTGCGCGATCAATAATGGAGTCGCTAACAACAAGAGTGCAAGCGCGAGGGATTTAGAAATTGACACCATAGCCTCCTTGTACGTTTCCGATAGTAAAAAAGTCCTCTCAGCCGCGCTTTACTTGTGCCAACACAGGCTCACTACTCGTGAAACAACGGCTTCCCATGAGGATCTACCTGGATTTCAGACCTCTCGCCATTCCTGCTAATTTCGGCTTCGTAGGCGACCAACTTATCGCGTTTGCTGATTGATTCAATTTTGACGATTTTCCCTTTCCCCGCCTTGGTGCGTAACGCATCTTGAACATCAGCAGGTAACTCATCCATCGCGACTTGCTCTTCTACTTCGACGATTGCACCCCTCGCATCCATCAGGACATCCTTGCTGCGACCGTTGATCATCATCTCAGCCTCGTAAAAAGTCTTCCCTTTCTCTCTTTCTTCCGAAAAGCCTTGGATAGTGGCACCGGAACTTTGTGCCGCCACTGTTTTCTCCACCCCCGCCGGGAGGTCTGAACGTTTGATTGTTCTTTCCTGAGCCAAGGCCGAAGAACTGAGAATCGAGCCGGCAATTACGGCGAGTCCACCCCCTCGTAAAATGCGCATCTGGATTTCCCCTATGATTCGAGAATACATGACGGAACGTGAAAAGAAGATGAAAGCAGTTCCAATACGCTCTCGTCTGATCCTCCCGCCGCTAAAGCTTTCCGTTAACCGAAAATTAATCTTTTTCTTCAGGGATTTGTAACATTCAGCCCTTCTACTTGCGTAATCAGCCTCGATTTTATTCGGGCAGGAGGACTCTTCGATGCGACGCAGTCTGGTATTTTGCGTGCTATTACTGACATCGTTTGTGGCCGTCGCAAGGGATGGCTCGGAAAAGAAATTCAGTCATGTTCTGCTCATCAGTGTTGACGGTTTGCATGCACTTGACGTGGCGAATTTTGTTGATAACCACCATGACTCGGCACTGGCTGAACTGTCGAGCCACGGCATCACCTATTCCAACGCTCGGACCCCAGCAAACTCGGATTCTTTCCCAGGACTTTTGGCGTTGGTCACGGGTGGATCGCCTATTACCCACGGTTTGTTCTATGACGTGAGCTATGATCGAACCATTTTCGATCCCATGAATACTGCTTGCGCTGGTCCTCCCGGCAATAACATGGTGTTCGACGAAAGCATCGATCTGTACAACTCAGCCAACGTCTCGCAAAACGTGATTGACCGGGCCAAGTTGCCGCGACACCTGGATGGCCGCGGTCACTGCGTAGCCATGTTTCCGCACGACGCCATTAAAACCAACACCATCTTCGAAGTGGTCAAGACCGCGGGCGGAGTCACTGCCTGGGCGGACAAACACCCCGCCTACGATCTGGTGAACGGCCCTTCCGGCAAGGGGGTAGATGACCTTTACACTCCGGAAATTACCAACGTCGGAGGGCTCGACAATACCGTAAGCGTGGTTTGTACTGTTGAAAACGATCAGAAAAAAGTAAAAGCAATTATCAACGAAATTCGTGGGCTGAGGCACGATGGGACCCCGGGACTTGGCATTCCCACCGTGTTCGGCATGAACTTTCAGGCGGTCAGCGTGGGTCAGAAATTGTCAAAGGACAACTCCGACGGTAGTTGCCTTGACGACACGGGATCCTTGAACGGCCTGCCTGGCGGTTACAAGGATGGCGCGGGAACCCCGACTGACGTTCTCGCTTACGCACTGGAGAAGACCGACGAAGCCTTGGGCGACATGATTAATGCGTTAAGGAGTCAAGGCATTTATGAGTCGACCCTCTTCATCGTTACTTCCAAGCACGGCCAGTCGCCCATCAATCCGGTAAAAGTCAACAAGCCGAATCACTTCGCGAATCTGGTCGCAGGCTTGAAAGACTCCACTACCGATCCAGGCGGGATTGCCATTGGCGTCGCCGCCGCCTGCAGCACGGGCGCCTGCGGTTTTGTTCAGGATGACGATATTGCACTGATCTGGCTGAAAGACCAGAGTCAAACTACTGCGGCCGCCGCCTACCTGAACACAAACGCGAATGCATTGTTCATCGATGAGGTGCTCGCCGGGAATGAGCTAAAACTCAAATTCAGGGATCCGGAGGCGGATAGCCGCACGCCAGACATCATCGTGCAACCGGTCTATGGCACGATTTACACCACTTCGGGAGCGAAGAACGCCGAGCATGGGGGCTTCAGCTTCGCTGACACCAACGTTGGGTTGATCGTTTCGAACCCGGCCATCCACCACCACACAGTCAAAACGCCGGTATCCACATCGCAGGTGGCACCCACGATCCTCGAGATGTTGGGAATCGATCCCGATGCTCTGAAGTCAGTCCGCGTCGAGCACACGCAGGTACTACCTGACCTCAGCGAATAGCAGCATCATTCATTGGCGGGCAACACACGATACATCGAGTTGCCCGCCGCGCATCTTTCATAACGAGTAACGCTCCAGGCCCGTTTGTCTGGGGCATGAGTTTCGTGTGACCCAATCTGAGACTCGCCATCCTGCGCGTCAGGGTGTGACAGATGCAGGATCGACAAAGCCTGGATCGATAGCACTTTCAATGGTGTGTTGAAAGGCCTTCCATGGGCAAGCCATGTTCGGGACGGCAGTGCTGCACCCGGGAATAAAGATGTGTGACTTCAACGGCGGGGTCTCAAGTGTCAGCGATATCCCGTTCCGCATTTCATCCAAACTCTGCGCGACGTAATATGCGCTGACTGCCATCTCGCCTTTCTCTTGCTGCCACAGTTCGAATACCAGAGCGCCCCCTGGCGGGGTGTCATCAGGTGGATAGCCCTCGAGCAGCCAGGAAATTCCAAGCAAACCTGCGATATTGGAGATATTTGTATCGTGCCCAACAAGCAAAAGGACCCGAGTCCCAACAGGACTTATCGATCCTGGAACTGAATCGTCTTTAGCGGCCTGTTCTATCGAGCGCAAAATATGACTCAGCAAATTGGAGGCCTGCACGCGAGCCACATAAGGCGTCTGGCGGGCGAGGTCGGCATAAGCCGCGTGAAGCTTCAAAATTTCCAATAGCTTTTCTGCATCAAGGCGGCCCCAGCCGAGGTCTTTGCTCTCCATGCCGTTTACGTACTCCAGCAAGAAGTCCTCCGAAAGGGTCGAAGCGGTATGTAGGGGGCCACGCAAATCAGCCGCGTGATCGCCCTCGCCGGGTTCGACTGCAGAAGTCTGTTTCAGGACAGATCGCTTGCCAGGCTTTTCCTCCGCAGGGCACGCTTGCTCTGGAGGGCATCCGTAGAGCACCTCACGCAACACATCGAACTCCCGCCGATAGGTTCTTGTCAGAGCGTTCGGGTTGTCGCCGATCCGGCCAGATATGGATGCAGCCGCCAGCGCGCGGTTCGCCTTCGAGATATTGGCGTTCGATGGGCTGAATATGGAATTCTTCCTGCCACTTACACCTCGTACGCCCAGCTTGCAGCCCGGCATCATACCAGCGGCAATGGCATTGGCGGTTTCACGGGTGCGCGATTCATCATCGGCGATGAAATAAATTTGGCCGGTGTCCTCGCAGCCCGATGTGCGCAGCAGTCCTGCCGCTGCGAAATAGAGCCGGTAGTAGGAGCCGAATAACGTCATCAAGTGGCTGCCTCGCGCTGTCAGGTTCCCAGGAGGAACTCCCCAATCAGGCCACGGTTCACTTGAATACGCATTGAGGTCATCCGGTTTCCAGGTGGGAGATCGAACACCATGACGAGTCAGGACGACGGCGAACTTTAGCTTTGCACCCGCACTATCCGGGGAGCCTGCGACCGCAAGGGTCGCGGCAAGAAAGCTTGCGGCGAGAGCAAATGACTTGATCGCATGGCTTTCCAAGCGAGAAATCAATCGCCTTTCCCCACAACCAGGACGAGGAACTGGGATGCCTCGGTCGTGGACAAGAAAAGCCGATGCGTCTTGGGATCCAGTGCCATCGTCTTAGCGCGCGGCAAGGTTTTTACTGTTTGCACCAACGAATACTTGTCCGGCGCTTCCTGACGAATCACCGAGATCGTACCTTCCCCATTTGAATTGAAGATGAGCCTGGTCTCTGGGTCAAAGGCGGTGGCATCTACGTGATCACCGATAGCGAGGGTGGTAATGACTTCGCCGGTGTCGGCATTCATCACTGCCATCACCCGGCTGCGGCAGCCGATGAACAAGCGGCGATTCGCCTTGTCGATCGCGAGGCTGGAAGGGGATTGGCAGGGAGCCGTCGGCCATCGCTTCTCCACCGTTAGCTTGTGCGAATCGATCTTCACGACCTGGCTCTCATCTTCCAGATTGTTAAACACAAAACCATTGCCGTCGGCTACCGCGAACTCGGGGCCACCTCCCAAATCGACTGTGCCCACAAGCTTGGCATCGGGGGCACTGATCACGCTGGCGCTGTGGTCGTCTCCGTTGAAAGCAAATACCCGAGAAGTGGCCGGGTCATAAATGATGGCATCCGGCTTCTTGCCGACTGCGACCTCGCGGATCGGCTTTAGAGTCTTCAGATCAAAGACGGTGACGGTGGAAGCCTTTCCATTGCTGACGAATCCGCGGCCGTGCTCAGGGGCAATGGCAATGCCATGGACGCCCAGAGTGTCAGGAATCTTGCCGACAATGGCACCCGAGTCCACATCGAGAACCTCGACCTGCGTCCCATGGGAAACATACAAACGGCGGGCCGCATCATCGACCGTAAGATAATCCCAGCTTCCCTGACCGGGGATCTGGATCTTTTTTGTGATTTGATATTCGCCTTGCGAGGGACGCGGAAGGGCCAAAACAGGCAGGCACAGGAAGAGAAAAATGATACCTCGCAAGTGCGCCATCCATTTCGCGGCAGACTGGTCGCCCATGTAAACACTTCCTTTCATCCGAAGATCATCTTGAACTTTTCTACTTTAACTTTCGGAATCTGAAGTTCACATGAACGTTTCGGGTCAAATTGCGGCCACAGTCCGTCAGCCAGGCTTGATTTCTTTCGAGGCCGAGCAGAACCAAATTGGCCTTGCCAGCCACGCGGACAGCGGTCTGGACTGGCTAAAATTTCAAGCGGACCATGAATTGAATTTGGCGCGGCAGTCCGGAACCGGTGTTCGGCGAGGCCGCGTTGTCGTTGTTGTTATTGAAATTTACTGTCGAAGTGATGATTCCGAAGGTTCCGGGAACATCCAGATGCGTGGGGCCGTTTCCTGGGTCGTAAACAAGCGTGAAGTTCCCTGGATCGCCAAGCTGAACGTGGTTAAAGACATTGAAAGCCTGCACACCAAACTCCATCGCCAGCCGTTCAGTAAGCTTGGTCGTCTTGGTCAACGAGAGATCGACTTGCCAGGTATTAAGACCACGGATCAGGCCGTTCCCGGCGTCACCAAAGTGAGTGAAGTTTCCATTTGCGTCGACCGGCGGCGCCTGAAAGGCCGCAGCATTGATTAGGGGTGTGCCATTGTGCCCGGCTCCCGGCAAAGTGAGCGGCACTCCGGGAATAATATCGGGGCGCTGGTCGGTTTGATCATTGCCGTCGGGCAGGAGGTAGGTGAACGGAAGTCCGTCGAAAGCCCCCCCCGTGATGTTATCGCTGAGATCCATCTTGACGGTTAGTGGATGTCCGGTGTGCCAAAGGCCTATACTGCTCAAACTCCAGCCCCCGACGACTTTTCCGAACGCACCCGAATCGTTCAGAAACGCCTTGCCCGGCCCAAATGGGAGTTCGTAGACAACGTTTACAGTGAAATTATTCCGAACGTCAAAGACGCTCGGCCCTTTATCGCAAGCCAGGCAGTTGACATTTTCCGGCCCGTTCGATTCACCTCCACCCACCGACCCGTCATTTATGGAGTGCGACCAGGTGTATCGCGATTGAAAGGAAAGGCCCTTACTGAAGCGGCGCTCGAGGGACAATCCCAGGGCGTTGTAGGTGCTAGAGCCGATATCTCTTTTTATGTCGACCGAACCAAAGGGATCCGGATTATTGGGGTCTGGATAAAACTGGTCAAGCGGCCGGACGCAGTCTCCGTCCGCTGGATTGAAGGTGACCGGAGCAGTGCAGAGATTCACGCCGCCGCGAGAAAAAAGATGCACACCGCGGCTTCCGAGATACTGCGCTGAAACCAGGAAGCTGGCTGGCAATTCCTGCTCGACAGTCAGTCCCCACGTCTCCGCATATAAGTCGCGGCGGTCTTGCCGCTGCAAGGCGCGAGGGTGCGACCCCTGCTTTTGTACTGTCACACTTGAGAGATCGGGAGTTGTCTGCTCGAAGGCAGGTATCAACGCAACCGACTGGTTAACCTTTACGCGAAAGGTATCGCTCTCGAGTCCGGCATTCAGATCATCGTTCTGCGCCGCGCCGTGGTAGATGCCAAAACCGCTGCGGATCACGGTCTTTCCGTGAAGGGCGGCCGGGGCCCAGGCCACAGCCAATCTGGGATCGATGTTTTTGTAGTTGGGGTTATAGAGGGACGGATCCTTGGGGCAGGACGGCGTATTGACTGGGCCCGCACCTGGTGGCACCGGCAGGGTGTTGATCGACCCTGATCCCAGGCAGACTCCGTGAAACTGGTTCAGGTCAAAAACCGTGGTCCGATTCGATGCCTCATGCGCAACCCCGTAATACTCCCAGCGAAGTCCCGCCGTCAAGGTGAGGGTTGGAGTGATCTTCCACTCGTCCTGGAAGTAGGGCATGTAAAAGGTGCGGCGCAACGCGTGGCAGCACCAGGGGGCGACGAAGCTGATATCGGAGAGCGTGGCGGCGGTCATGTCGGCTTCGCTGGCGAAGCTGAGAACGTTGTCCTCAGTTTGGCCTTGATTGAGCCGGACACGGCGAATCTCCATGCCAGTCTTGAAAGTGTGCCGACCGTGCGTCCAACTCAAGTTATCAACCACTCCAAATGTGGTACCAATTTCGATATCCGCTGTATTGTCATTCAACATGACGAAGTTGCTCGTCTTTACCGCAAACGGAAGCGCGCTGGACTGGGGATTGTGGTAAGGAGAGCGGTTGATAAAAAACTTGGTTTCATTGAAGAGATTCGGCGTGAATGTGTGTTGCAGCGCGACGAGATAATTTGCCGGATGGTTGATCGTTTGCAGTTTGTCGGCTGGCAAGCTGCTGCCGTTGGGAGCGTCCACCAGGCTGATATCGCGCTGGGCACGGCCATATAGCAGCGTATTTTCATTGATCCTATGGTCAAGACGGACCAACCACGTGTCTTCATGGATGGTTGTAGGGGTCGCTGCCGTCACATTGTCAGCATTGGGATCAAAGTTCTGTGCTGTCGGATCCTGCCCCAACCATTGGAACGCCGAGTCAGGATAGACAAAGCGTGGCGCACAGCCATTGACGCTGGCGACGGAAGCTCGCCAGGGGTAGGCTTGCATGATGCTGCACATCTGGGGGGATGTGTTTAGCACGTTCTGCTGAAACCCACTTGCCAAAGTGCCCGAGCCGAGATCGCCGCAACAGAAGCCTGAAGGCACCGTAAATACCTGGGTCGTCGACTGAAACTGGCGAAGCCCCTCGTAGCTGACAAAGAAAAAAGTCTTGTTCTTCTTAATCGGACCGCCGAGCGTTACTCCATATTGCCCCATGCGGAAGGGCGGGATAGCCGGGTTTCCGTTGAGGTCAAAGTCATTGAAGTTCCGGGCGTCGAATACGGAATTTCTCAGATATCCGAAGGCGGTGCCATGATACTCGTTTGTCCCCGATTTTGTGACAACGTCGATCTGGCCGCCGGCCTGAGTGCCATATTCCGTGTCGTACAGGGCGCTGTTGACCCGGTACTCCTCGACCGCATCCTGCGAGATCTGCAGCCGCGTCTGCGATTTCTGAGCTTGCTCTTGAATGCCACCCGCGTCGACCCCGTCAAACTGGAAGTTGTTGTCGTCACGCGCTCGGCCAGCGAAACGAATGGTTCGTTGGTCGCCCCCGCCGTCATCCTGAGCGAAAGGAGCGAGCAGAGTGAAGCTGGACCAGTCGCGTCCGTTGTTAGGCAGATTCAGTATTTGGTCCGTGTCAACGACTGTGGACGCCTCGGCGGAACTGCGCTCTGCCGGCTCGGCGGCCGCGTCGACTTCAACTCTCTCGGAGACCGCACCAACCTGGAGTTGGATATTCAGGGTGCGCGTCTGACCCACCTCGAGCACCAAGTGATCGATAACCTTCGTGGCAAACTGCGGGCTGGTGGCGGTTACGGTGTAATCGCCAACCGCCAGGCCCGGCAAGCGGTAGTAGCCGTTGGAATTGGTCTGTTGTTCTTGGCTGAGACCGGTGTCTACTGCCACGACTTTCACCTTGGCAGTTCGGACCAGTGCCCCGGTCGGATCTGTCACCGTACCTTCGAGCACTGCCCGATCGATCTGTCCGACCGCTGCCACTACGGCGATCGTTGGCAGGATCGAAATCAGAACAGCCCATCGAGCGAGTAAAAAGAAGCGTGTGGTTTGGGACAAGCGCCGCAGGCACATAACACTCCTCTATTAGCTTGTGCAATCAAAGCGGTTAAGACTGAGAACCGCGTGGTGGATACCCTCGGAAGTCACGGGCCTCCCGGAGAAACGTTAAGTCTTAGCGTGTGAACCAATAACGGGAGTATAAGAATGGCATGTAAACAACGCGTGAAGTGACGGTTAATTTTTTTTCAGACTCCGTTCTGGCGCTTTCACACAATATTCACAATTCTCGCTTAGGATGATGCAACCTCGTTTTCCAGATGTGCCCGGTGCCTCGATGAAACTCCTGGTGGTCGAAGACGAAAAGCGAATGGTCGAATTATTGCGCAAAGGCCTTACAGAAGAAGGGCATACCGTTACATGCGCCACCGACGGAAGCAGCGGATTGGACATGGCTGCGAACTACGACTTCGACGTCATTATCCTCGATATCATGATGCCAAAACTCGACGGTTACGAACTGGCCAGACGTCTGCGCTCGGAGAAAGTTGCCACTCCGGTTCTCATGCTCACAGCCAAAGACTCGGTGCCCGACATCGTTCACGGGCTTGATGTCGGCGCGGACGACTACCTGACCAAACCGTTTTCCTTCAATGAACTTCTGGCCCGCCTCCGAGCCGTCCAGCGTCGGGCCCGTGTGCCGCAGCCTCTTCTGCTCCAGGTAGGCGATCTTACCCTTGACCCGGGCACCCGCGACGTTTCCCGCAGTGGCGTGAAGATCTCACTTACGCGAACGGAATATAGTCTGCTAGAGCAACTTATTTACCATGCCGGATCCGTGGTGCGGCGCCAATACTTGATTGAAGCAGTCTGGGGTTTCGATCGCGAGATTGAAGACAATACGCTAGATGTCTTTGTACGCCTGCTGCGCCACAAGATTCAGGATGACGTGCGTCCAAAACTGATTCATACGGTGCGCGGGGTAGGTTACATCCTGCGCGCAGAATCTCTCCAATGAGAAGACTGTCCATCGGTCTGCGCCTAACACTCTCCTATTTCATCGTCTTTGCTGCCGCTCAACTCCTCTTTGGATTCGGCATGTGGTTCATCTTGCGCCACAGCCTCTTTGAAATCTCGGACAACGAGCTGGCGAATCAGATGGATGACCTGCGGCACTTCTTGCAGGCTCAGAAAAAAGATGCCTCAATCGCGAAATTGCAAGAGGAAGTGACAGAAAGTTATGTTCTGGAGCACTCGGGCGACTACCTGCAAATCTATGCGCCCCCATCCGATTGGATCTATCGGGCGCCGCTTATGCAGAAGGCGTCCTTTACCCCAACCGCGGACCGGTTCTTACAAGCGGTTTATGCAAATCGCCGGGTTGGCGGAAAGCCGTTTCGCTTTGTCAGTCAGAGCATTGTAGTTTCTGGCCGCCGCTTCGACGTGCAAACCGGTGTGCCCATCGATGACGAGACTCAAACCTTGGCCCTCTTTCGGAGTTACCTGTTGCTGTTCGCCCCAGTCATCCTTCTAGCAGCGTCCATGGTTGGATATTGGGTCAGTACCAGGGCTCTGTCGCCGGTCGATGCCCTTACGCGTGCCGCTCGCACGATCGGCGGCTCAGATCTCAGCCGCCGTCTGGAGCCGTTGCACACGGGGGATGAACTGCAGCGCCTCTCCGATACTCTGAACGAGATGCTGAGCCGCATTGAGGCTGCATTTTCCCGCATCACCCAATTTACCGCCAATGCGTCCCACGAGCTCCGCACTCCCGTATCGCTGATTAGGACCGAGGCTGAAATCGCACTACGCAAGTCACGAACACCGGAAGAATATCGTGAAGCTCTCCTTCATATACAGGGGGAGGCGGAGACCACAACCTTGATGATCGAGAAGCTCCTTACGATCGCCCGAGCAGACACCGGCCGCGAGGTTCTGGAAATGTGCTCCGTCGATCTTCGTGGGGCCAGCTCGAGAGCTGCGGACATGTGGCGGACGGTTGCCTCCTCAAGATCACTTGGATTCGTGGTAAGTGTCACCGAAACAGAATTGAATGTAATGGGGGACAAGACCGCCCTGCAGCAACTGCTGAATATCCTGCTTGATAATGCCGTTAAGTACACTCCCCCTCCCGGACAAATCAGCCTTCTTCTCGACGAGCGCGGAGACCAGGCGGTAATTAGAGTGGCCGACACTGGCATCGGCATCGCCTCTGAGGATCAGGGAAAAATCTTTGAACGCTTCTACCGCGCCGACAAGACCAGAAGCCGGGATTTTGGTGGAGCCGGCCTTGGTCTTGCGATTGCGCTCTGGATTGTGCAGCAGCACAACGGCTCAATCGCTGTCGAGAGCACCCCTGGCAAAGGATCAGCTTTCGAAGTGCACCTTCCTGTCTGGCACGAAGCCAGGTCGGCGTCAGGGCGACAGGTCCAAGATCAGAATTATCACCCAACGGCTCTTCGACGAAGATAGTTGGTTGGGAGGTTTGTTTCCGACGCATAGGGAATTTCTTGTTCCTTGACTTCCCCGGAGTCCATGAGAGCTGCCGGAAAGATACGTCCGCTAGTCAACATGCTCACCTTCCTCCAGGAAACCAATTTCAGGCGGTGGCAGCTGATCGTTTCGACGGGCCCAAAAAACGTAGAGCGTGGGTAGCAATATGAGACTGACGACGAGTTCCACGATTAGTCCGCCAACAATCACAATGGCAAAGGGACGTTGGGAATCGGAACCAATGTCATGTGACATGGCGGCGGGCAGCAAGCCGAGCGTCGCTACCAATATGGTCATCATGATGGGCCGTAGGCGAAGTGCCGCACCTTCTTTGGCCGCCTCGCGCGGGCTCATGCCTCGGGTACGGAGTTGATTCATGTACTCCACCATGATCACGCCGATCTCAACGGAAACGCCGATGAGTGCAAGAAATCCCAGTCCCGACGAGACAGAGAAGTGTGTTCCGGTGACCAGGAGGCTCAGGAATCCGCCCAAGGGTGCAAGCGCCACGACCGCGAGAATCAGTCCGACCCACTTCCACGAGTCAAAGGCGGAATAAAGAATGAAGGACATGAGCAGGATGGTGATCGGTACGATGACTGCCAAGCGACGGTTAGCGCGCTGCTGGCTTTCATATTCGCCCGTCCAATCCAGGTGATAGCCTTCCGGTAACGGCACGTTCTGCTGAACTTCCCCGATTGCTTGACGGACTGTGCTCCCGAGGTCGCGCCCGCGCACGCTGTACTTGATAGCGATGTAACGGGAGTTCCCCTCGCGGTAGATCGAGGAAGCGCCATCTTCCAGTCTGATCTGGCAGAGCTGCCCCAGAGAAACGCGCTCACCAGACGGTGCCTGGATTCGCACATCAGCGACGTCCTCTACCGTCTTGCGAAACGGTTGTTGATAACGCACCGTGAGGTCGTAACGCTGTTCGCCGACCAAGATTTGGCTCACAGCTTTGCCGCCCACTGCGGTTTCTACTGCGTCCTGAATATCGCTGACATTGATCCCGAAGCGGTCAGCCGAAGCTCGGTCCACAACTAGATTCACATTTGGCTGACCCCGAACCTCGAATGTGCCGAGGTCGGCCACACCTGAGATCTTGCTCATTACGTCTCGGATTTCATCCGCTTTGGTTTCAAGGACCTTCAAATCTGTGCCAAAGAGTTTGACCGCCAGCTCACCTTTAACACCGCTGACGGCTTCTTCAACGTTGTCGGAAATTGGTTGAGAGAAATTCCAGTTCACACCGGGGAATTTGTTCAGCTCTTTATCCATGGCGGCGATGAGGTCATCCTTCGTCTTGAACTCGGAACGCCATTTCGCACGCGGCAACAAATCAACAAAGAATTCCGTGTTGTAGAATCCGCTGGCATCGCTGCCATCGTCTGGACGCCCTACCTGGCTCACCACCTGCTTGGCTTCGGGAAAGCTGGCCAGCGTGCGGCGGGCTCGGTTTGCGAGATCGATTCCTGCCGAGGGACCTGTGCTGGGAGCAAGTGTGCCACGTACCCAGATAGCGCCTTCATCAAGGTGGGGAAGAAACTCAGAACCGATTACGCCGCTGAAACCGATAAAGAGCATGAAGGCGAACGCCGCGACACCCACTCCTAGCGTCAGCTTCAGGTGATCGAAACACCACTCCAGTAGGCGGCCGTAGTGCTCCTGCATCCACTGAAGTACAGGATTACGCCATTCTTTGATTTCGCCTTTGAACAGGAGACTGCACAGGACAGGCGCAATCAAGAGTGCGAACAAGAGCGCCCCTACTAGTGCAAACGCCACGGTCCACGCCATCGGTCTGAACAAACGGCCTTCGACACGCTGCAGGGTAAATATGGGCAGATAGGAAACGATGATGATAATGCGGGCGAAGAACACAGGCTTCTGCACTTCGTGCGCCGCGGTCGCGATCATCTCCAGCACTGTCTTTTTGCCCCGTTCGTACTCAGCATGACGCAGGATGTTTTCAACCATCACCACCGAGCCATCAACCACCATGCCAAAATCCAGTGCACCCAGTGAGAGCAGATTTGCGGGAATGTGACTCAGATCAAGCAAGATCGCGGCGAACAACAAGGCGAAGGGAATAGTGATGGTCACGATCAGCGCGCTGCGAACATTGCCCAGGAACAGAAACAAAATGAGGGTGACGAGCAGAACTCCATCCGTCAGATTCCGCAGTACGGTATGGGTGGTGTAGTGAACGAGGTCGCTCCGGTCGAGATGGGGGACAATCTTCACCCCCTTTGGCAGAATGCCTTCGTTCAGCTCCTTAATCTTTCGATGAAGGGCCTCAAGGGTCGCATCGGCCTCGGAACCCTTGCGAAGCAGCACGATGCCTTCGACCACATCGTCATTGTTGATGATTGTTCCGTCCTCATGGCGGATTGTTTTCCCGAGTCGTCCCAATCGAACCTTTGGCGTCTGAACCACCATGCCAAGGTCGCGAACTCGTACCGGAATACCGTTCGCGACCTTAACCACCGTGGCCCCAATGTCATCAGTGTTCGTCATCAGGCCAACGGCGCGCACGTTCAGCGCCTGTTCCCCCCGCTCGATGAAACCTCCGCCAGCATTGATATTGTTGTTGCTTAGCGCCTGTTCCACCTGACCGAGTGAGAGTCCGTAAGAGACGACTTTACCGGGATCGATCTGAACTTGGTATTCGCGTGTCGGCCCACCAAAGATATTTACCTCGACTACGTTCGGAACCGATTTCAGTTGGTTGCGAACGAACCAATCCTGAAGAGTCTTGAGTTCCATCACGTCGTATTTCGGATTGGTACTGGCCAGGGTAAAAAACATGATCTGCCCGGTTGGGCTATAGTCGGGGCCCAGCCCTGGATTCACACCTTGTGGCAGAGTGACTTGTTGCAGCCGGTCGATTACTTCCTGACGAGCATTCAGGGTCGTGATCTGATCGTCGTAAATGATGGTTATTACCGATAGTCCCGCCAGAGACACCGAGCGCAGATGGGTCATGTGCGCTACGCCATTCAACTGGACTTCGAGCGGGACTGTAGTTTGCTGTTCTACCTCTTCGGCCGCATGGCCTGGCCATTGGGTGATGATTTGTGTATAGGTGTCCGCGACATCGGGGTAGGCTTCGACGGGTAGACTGTGGAAAGAGAATACTCCCCAAATAAAAAGGACAACCGCTACACTCAGTACCAAAATACGGTTGCGGAGAGCGAAGTCGATCAAATACCGAATCACTTGCCCTGCTCCGCGACACTCGACGAGAACTCCAGCGCGTTGGCGATCAGTTCATCGCCAGCCTTGACCCCAGTCTGAATCTGCTGCGTACCATCTGCGCCTGCGCCAACTATATGTATCTCGATGAGGCGAAATTTGCTCGGTCCCTCTCGCCGAAACACCCAATCCTTATCCTGAAGACGCATAACCGCCGTCGAGGGGACAAAAATACGCGAATGCGACTTGCGCGAACGGAACATGGCAACGGCGAACATGCCGGGGCGCAATGATCCGTCGCGGTTGGGCAACACGATGCGAACCTTGGCCGCGCGCGTGGTTGGA
Organism: Terriglobia bacterium; assembly: GCA_963786325.1. Lineage (GTDB taxonomy): Bacteria > Acidobacteriota > Terriglobia > Terriglobales > Acidobacteriaceae > JAIQFF01. The sequence goes on along the minus strand of CAWAYW010000024.1, from coordinate 750,987 downwards.
TCAAGCACGCGCGAAATATCGGTGACCTTACCTTGATAGAGGCTCTCGGGATAGGCGTTCAACCGAAGATCGGCGTTGTCCCCGAGATGTACTCCGCCGAGGTCGTTTTCATAAACATCACACAGCGCCCATACCTGAGTTAGATCGGCAATGGTAAACAGGCTCGGACTATTGTCGAGGCTCTTTATCCCCTCGAATCCCGAAACGTTCTGCTCGACGATAGCCCCGGAGACGGGTGCGCGAATTTCAATCAGAGAACTGGGATGAACTGGATCTCCGCCCAATATGCGAACGTGTTGTTCAGTGTTCTGTACATCCACACGAGCCTTATCCTCTGTATCCTCAGCTTGCTGCAGGTCTTTTTCTGCGAGAGCACCGTGCGAATTGAGCAGCTGCGCCCGGTCCAGCGCTTTCTTAGCTAAGCGTTCATCCGCGACCGACTTCTGGTAATCAGAGAACGCAGTGGCGAGGTCGGCGCTACGGATCGTAAGCAAAACTTGGCCTTTCTTTACGTAGTCCCCAAGCCGAACTTTCAGGTCGACAACCCGTCCGGCACCTTGCGAGGTTACGTGTATCGTGCGATTCACATCCGGCGTGATGCTTCCGTTGGCCGTCAACATCGTTGGCACATCGCGGCTTTCTGCCGTGACCAGCTTGAACAACTCCGGGTGTGCCACGGTGTACAGATTGGGATCAACGGTGACTTCGGTCTTTGTCGGAGCCGCCTTCGTCTCGTTGGAGCAAGAACTCGGGATCATTGCGAGAACGAGGACTCCGCAGACAGTACCCACAAGCCTCCTTTTGACGTTTTTCATGGCAACACCTCGCGCCCTACCGCCGTGTTCAATTGAGCCGCCACCATCAGATAAGAGCCGACTAGGTTTACGTAGTTCAGTTGCACACCTCGGTATTCAGTCTGTGCGTTCAGAAAATCCAGCAGAGAAGCTCCACCGTTCTGATAAGCAAACGAGACCGTGTCCCGCACGCGGACAGATTGTGGTAAGTAAGTCGCCTTGTACGGACGAAGCAGGCGAAGCGTGCTGGCAAGGGTGGCGTAGGCGGAGTCGACGTCACTGAGTACCTGGGTTTCGGCGGCATCGCGCAATCTTTCGGCGCGGGTAATCTCCAGTTGCGTTCGCAGCTTTTCCCCCTGATTGCGGTCGAATAGCCGCAGGGGAATGCTCAGACTCGCGCCCAACGTTTGGTGGTCAAATGGATTGTTAAAAGACGGGTTGTACGACCACCATGTGCTGACCGTCGGGTCTGTTGATCCGTTTGCGACGGCTAACTTATGGTCGCTTCGTGCCTTTTCTATGGCTTCAATGGCGGCCTTGAGATCGGGTCGTGTCTCCAGTGCGATTTTTCGAAAATCGTCACGGGTGGCAAGTTGATCGACAAAATCGAATGGGCCATTCACATCGAATTGTTCTACCGGCTCCCGATCGTTCAGCAACGTAAGTAGTTGAATCTTTGCGGTGCGCAGATTGACTTCGGCGGTTTGCAGATCGGATTCATACTGTACGCGCTGCAACTCCAGCCGATCCAGATCGATTTGTGCGATATCGCCAGCCTTGAGGCGTTCTCGGCTAACGTCAAGGAGGTGATCGTAATAAGCGAGGTCGTCCTTAGCCAGCTGCAGTACGGCTTTGGCTTCTAGTATTGACACAAACGCGCCGCGTAGACTGAAAAGGAGCGTTCTCTCAACATCGGCGTGAGTTGAGACGACAACACCGGTGGCTTTCTCGGCGCTCTCCAGGCGCAGTTCGCGTTTGCCCTCCCGTTCGTGCAGGTAGCTAAAGTTGGTAGTAAGCATGGTGCCAGTTAGCGGCTGCCAGACTCCTTTGTAAGGAGCGATCTGAGTACCATCGGTCAGGAGAGTGAAATTCGGGTTGGGACGCAGATGTGCGGTGATCTCCTGGGCCTTGGATTCATTGACATTGATCTGGTCTGCCACCAGTGTTGAATTTTGTCGTTCAAAACGCTCGCGCACCTGCTCCCAGGTGGAGGCGGTCTGTGTCTGCGCTGAGGAACAAGTGCTGCACAACACCAGCGCACGGCACAGCCAAAGCATTTTGTGCATCCATGACTCCGTTCCGGGCGAGACAGGCGGAACTCTCCCGCAACCTCATAACGGGCGTTGGAGTTTATGTATCCTGAAACGCCGGTGCACGGGTAGACACTCAAAAGGCTTGGGTCGGCAATATTTTGATTACAGAAATCGGAGAACTGGCGTTGACCTGTTGCTTAGGACACGCTGAATGGCCCCCGCCAAAGGGGTCCATGGCGTGATGTGGAGGATTAATCTTTAGATTGCCGAAGGGCGAGCCCCGACGAAACCATTTGATTGACTTGGGAAACGGCTGCAAGTGATGGATAATCAGCGATTCACCAAAAGATCTATGCTGAACTTGGAATGGATATGGGAACCACGGCAACGAACGGTGGTTCTGCTTATCAGCGGTGGTATCGTCCTGGCGATCGGAGCCCTCGACTGGTGGACCAAGCCCTACATCTCGCTCGGCTTCTTCTATTTGTTTCCCATCATGCTGGCTGCGGGGTTTCTGCCGCGGTGGGCAATCGCCCTGATGGGGATCGCATGTGCATTGCTCAGCGAGCGCTTCAGCAACTTGGCCCCAGCCGATGCCCCCATCCGTTCCAGTTTCGAAGCGCTGGCACTCATCGGCTGCGGACTGTTCATCTCTGAAGTCCTGCGCAACCGCCGGCTGAGATTAGCGTCTCAGGAGCGAATACGCGTTCTGGTGGAAACGAGTCCTGCAGCGATTGTCACCGTTGACGAACATGGCATTATCGAGCTCGCTAACGACGCTGCGTCCATGCTCATGGCTCCACGCAATGGAACTCTGATCGGCCAGCCGATCGCCGCATTTTTGCCTGAACTCCATCACGCACTGCGCTGGGAAGAGGGACCACAGTTTAAGGCATCAATGCAATGCCGAGGCCATCGAGGCAATGGGGAGTCGTTTCTGGCGGACGTGTGGTTCTCCAGCTATAAAGAAGGAAGTGTTCCGAAGGTGGCGGCGATCATTGCCGACGTCACCGAAGAACGGAGCGACAGCGCACAGTCGAGTGCGAGTGCGTCTGGCAGCCAAGAGGGCCCCGCCTTAAACAATCGCGAATCGGACGTACTCCGGTTCCTTGTTCAGGGTCTGACCAACAAAGAAATCGCGTCACGATTGGGAGTCTCAGAGAGTGTAGTCAAGAACACTCTCCAGCAATTGTTTTCTAAAACGTCCGTGCGAACACGCAGCCAGCTGGTTCGGATTGCATTAGAGCAGTACAGAAATCAGCTATAGTCGGTTGTAGTGGACCTCCGTCAGTGGCTGCACGGAGTAAGACCTATGGCGGAGGATCGACCGTCGAAAAAGGTGAGTACGCACCGGCTTCGGGCCTGTTTTTGAGTCCTTGAGCCTTTCTTTGCCTAAAGAACATCAGTTTCAGAACGAGGGTTCATCAGCGCACTAATTTTGCTGACGGTTTTGCGGTATTTGCTGAATTCCTGTCCTGAGATCCTAGCCCGATTACCATCGGCATGTCTTTCGGATAGACCACATCGCGTCCGCGTGCCAGAAAATGAGAGTAAATGGACATCGCGGCTCCATACGATCCGAAACCGGCCGACACCACGCGAGAATGTGCAGCGATTCCCACAACCATCCCTACCAACTTAAATCCCGATGCGCCGCTCACCGCTCCGCCTCCCGCTTCGCCGACGCTCTGTCCCCCCTCTCCCGCATCGCGATCGGGAGACGCCTGCGAGGCCGCCAGCAGTACTTGAATCCCGGTCGTCAGATATCGTGTGCGCGGAGTTGTAACCTCCGCTCCACCTTCGTTATCCAGCTTCAGATGTTCACCCTTGGCCACGGCAACGCCTTCTAAGTTCGTCTCAACCCTTCGCTCGATTCCGTTCGGAGGCGCAACCTCATGAAATAAAATTCTCAACCGCCCATTCCGACCCAATCGACGCGCTGGCGAAACTTGCATCACGGAGCCTTTGATAAGGCTACCCTCCGGCAGAATAAGATGATTTGATGCCACTAGCGGCTCGGTGATGATTGCGTCCACAGGATCGCCAGCCTTCGCTGTTGCCGAGCTCAATCCTGTCACCAGCCGCGCATGCACGACGCTACCCGTCGGCGGCGGCGCTCCGATGTCCTTCATCGCTCCTGACTTCACAGCCTCAGTCCCGAAATCCAAAGCTTGCAACAAATTCGCATTGAAACTTGTCCCCAAGTCCAGGTATTGCGGATGCACCGGCAACTGCGCCAGGGCGATCCTCTTTGCCTTGTGCATCTTTCCGGGTTCATGGATCTTTGTCTTCAAATCGTTCCACTGCTGGTGTATCGCTTGCCGTGTCGCGCTGACTTTGTTCGATGCCGCCTCCTGCATCTTGTTTTTTTTCTTCTCCGCCTCATTCGCTGAGACAAACCGCAGTACTCCATCTGGAGCTGGAGACGCGATCGTGTGCAAAGCGATCCTTCGCCCGTCGGACATCACCAACTCGTCAAATTGCACGTGCACCTTACGCACTGGTGAAAAATTTCCATTTGCCGCCTGCATCGTTCGCGCCGTCTTCGAGACTGGATCGATCGCCGACACTTTCCCGTTCACCACTGTCCCAACCGGAATCAACAACTTGTCGAACGCATACACCGGTTCCATCGTCCTACCATGAATTGTCTGACCCACTGCGCGAATCCGTACCTCCGAGTCGAGCACCACCTTGATCGGCGTACCCTCCTCAACGGTCATTGGCATCATTATCGGCGAGCCTTCCGCACTTTCAGACTTCATCTGCGTGGTCGGCTTATCCTGGTTCTGCGGTGTCCCTACGGGAGGCCGCGGCTTCAGGGTCTGCCCGACACTCAGCCCACACAATCCCATCATCAACACGGTTAGAGCAGATACACTTTGTCGCATGGCAAGAAACTCCAGATCGATCTTCGCGCAAGAAGAGTGCCATTTAAGGCTGCTTAAACTGCAGGGCCAAGGTTGCGATTGCCAGATGCCCCAGAGAAACGAAGGAAGCCGCCTCTTCTATGAAGCAGCCAACACGGAAAATGGTTGCAACGGCGTAAAGTTCGTCGAAGAGAGACATATGAGGCAGGTCAGCAGAACAACTACGGCGGTGATTCGAGACGCCGGAGACTGCATGCTGTCGAGTATAGCGCGGCAGATTCCCCCGGCGCGAGAATTCGTTCAGATTTGGACAACAGAATAAAAAAACTGACGGACAGCCCGCGCATAGCAGCCGGCAGACGCCCTCGGAATCTCTTGCGGGGCTCAATCTGCCGATGGTGGAAAGGCTTATTGCAACTGCAGCAACGCTCGCAAGCCATCAATGTAGCGACTCAGCTTCAGAATTAGGAAGCGCCACGCCCCAAAAGCAATGAGACCCCGACTTAGGAAACGGCGCCAGGTAGGCTGTGTCCATCTGCTTGATCGTGAATCCGCCTTCACTAATGAGTGACGGGATATCGCGAGTTACGTGGCAGCCTTCGAAGGCCCACTGGAAAAACGGCTCAGTCCTTTCCTGCCACCGCCGAACCGGAGGGTCAGGAGCAAGTCCATGTTCGAAGAAGATGAACTCGCCACCCGGCTTCAGGACTCGTGCGATCCCTTGAATTGCATCGACCACTCTCAGAATGGTGCACAGGGTAAATGTGCTAACTACCGTGTCAACGCTGCTATCCGGCAGTGGAATGCGTTCGCCCGGTAAATCCAGGAATTCGATGTCCAACTTCGTTCGGCGTCCTTGTTCTTCTGCGCGTCGAATCATCCCAGGGTTCGGTTCCAGGGCAAAGATCTTGCTTACTCTGATTGAATCGTAGTGGGGAAAGTTCACGCCCGGTCCGACGCCGATTTCCAGGACCGTTCCTTGGGCCAAAGGGACGACCCGCCGACGGATGTTCCGAATCGGCGTAGGATTACCCAGCGCGGCCACGAGATGGGGATAAACGTGATTTTTGTAGAAAGGCACAGAGATTTCGTCGCCAGTAATGATCGAATCCAGCTTATGATTTATCAAGAGTTTATCAATAAGGACACCGCATGGATGCTCAAACTTACTGGGAAAAAATCTACGGCACCAGTGCGGCGGACGCAGTCAGTTGGTATCGGCCACAGCTTGAGAAATCGCTCGGGCTCATCGAACACGCGGTCAGTGGACATTCCGCCTCGATCATCGACGTCGGAGGTGGGGAATCTACGCTGGTCGACGATCTAGTCGCTCGCGGGTACCGGAATATCACCGTTCTTGACATCTCCACCAAGAATCGGCTGGGGTCAGCCTCAGAAGGTATCCGTTGGCTCATCGGCGATATCACGAGCATGGAATTGGAGCGTGTTCCTACGATGTGTGGCATGACCGCGCCGTGTTTCATTTCCTTACAGCCGCCGACGAACGCACAGCTTATGTCCGCCAAGTGGCCAAGGCGGTGAAGGCTGGGGGCCACGTAATCGTCAGCACGTTCGGGCCTGAGGGCCCAACCAAATGCAGCGGCCTTGACGTTGTCCGCTACGACGCGGGCTCGTTGCATCGGGAGTTCGGTGTTCGCTTCCATCTGTTGGGAAGCTCGACGGAGTTACACCAGACGCCGTTTGGGGCGGCTCAGCAATTTCTTTATTGTTTCTGCCGAATTGAATGGGCGTAGTGCGGGGACGGAAAACTTTAGTGAAGTTTGAGACCGCGTGTCCACTCACCCCGAACATCAATGGCAGCTAAATACCCAGCGTTGCCTCTCTTCCTCTATGGGAATTGCTTCTTGACTCTGGACGTAACTCCAGGGTTTATCCTTACACTTAGATGGCAGAGACCATCCACATCGGGCAGGCGGCAAAATTCGCGGGCGTCAGTGTGGATACGATCCGCTTCTACCAAAGACTCGGACTCATTAAGGGTCCGGCCCGCAGCGCCGGGGGATATCGTCTCTTCGATGGGGAGCAGATTAACCACCTCAAATTCGTACGGCACGCGCAGGAGTTAGGCTTCTCCCTGAACGAGATTAAGGAACTGCTGGCATTACGGCAGAAGCACCACACCTGTTCAGATGTCCAATCCATGCTCAAGCGCAAACTGACGGACGTGCACAAGAAAATCAAAAGCCTAGTGCGCCTGGAAGCGGAGCTCAGAGGGGCAATGCGCAATTGCAATCGCGAGTTGCGTCTCAATCGGGAGGTCAAGCACGGGGACAGTTGCCCGCTGCTGAAAAGGCTCGACCGCATGAATGGTTCTAACGGAAGCAGGCATGCCACAAGTGGAAGAAAAGGATCAAAGAAATAAATCCGGTTCCGAAAGCACCGTGTTTGCCAGCCTAGCGGCACTCGGCAGCGTGGTTGTGGCGTCAAGCTGCTGTCTGCCCCTTCTGCCGTTTGTGTTCGCAGCAGGGGCGGCGGGCGCGGCGGCATTTGTGGGCAAGCTGCGGCCGTATTTGCTCGTCGCTTCGGTGTTGCTCATTGCGTTTGCTTTTTACAAATCCTGGCGCGCCAAACAATGCAACTGCAAGCCCAGCAGGACTAGCACGGCTCTGTTATGGATTTCGGCGATCATCGTGCTCCTGTTCATATTTTTCCCACAGCTGATTGCCAACTTATTGGCCAACATCCTGGCAGGTAAATCATGAATCGAAAACGAATCTTCCCTTTTGTGGTCGTTTTAACGTTACTCGCGTCCGCGTATTACTTCTATGGCGGAAGCTCGGCTCCCAAGGGACAACCGCGACTCGTGAGTTTTTCTTCAGGCGATCTTACGCCTCTAAAGGCAGCGTTCAACGATTCGGCGTCTTCCATTCGCATTCTCGTGATGCTGTCGCCCACCTGAGCGTATTGTTTGCAGGGGGCCTCTGCAACCGAACGATTACTGCATGAAAACAACAGCCGGAATGTCCGCGTCTTTGTTGTGTGGGAACCGGTACTGGCTACCGACTTCGCGGCTCCTTCAACCACTACGTTAGCCCGCATTTCCGACGTACGAGCTTCGCAGTATTGGGATCGGGAACGGGTATTGTCTCACTTGTTGGGAGAACGCAACCGTTCGACCGTGGTATGGGACTCCATCGCGGTCTATGCGCCCGGAACATTGTGGCAAGACCCTCCTCCCAAGCCGGTTTACTCCAGCGGCCCGGTCCGCGATGCGATTAGCGGAGCAAAGGATGCCGTTAAGAGCTTGGCGGCAGGCAGTAAGAACCCGACGGGAGGTGAATGACATGAAGAATGTTATCGTTTATTCCCAACACGGGTGAATGTTCTGCGATCAAGCGAAAGAGTATCTTTCGCAAAAGGGAATACAGTTTCAGGAGAAGGACATAGCGCAAGACCACAGCGCTTTAACCGATCTAAAAAAGCTTGGGTACATGACCACGCCTGTGATCGTGGTTGACGGTTCGGTAATTGTCGGGTTCGATGCCGATAAAATTGATCAGGCATTGCAAGGCTAGTGCTGAGCGCTCTCATAAACGGCCGCCGCGCCAGGAGAGCGATGGTCGCCGTCCTGCGACGGTGTCGCTGCCGCCAAAACATTAAGAGGGTTGATGAGATGATTGTCACGGCCCCGTGACCCCCTTTGCTGCCTTCTCGGATCCGGCCTTCGAGATCAACCTTTTCCTTTACTGTCGTCACTCCCGGTTCCGGCCGCAAAGTGCTACGCCGCAGAGCTCCCCCGGTGCATCTAAGATCCGAGGCACGGAGAACGCACAATGCAAATCACGAAATTATTGCTCGCTGAACTTGATCGCGAGGCTGTTGGTATCCGCAAGACCTTAGAACGTGTCCCGGAAGGAAGGAACGACTGGAAACCCCATGAGAGGTCGATGCCACTCGGTTCGCTGGCGACCATTGTCGCCACCATCCCCGCGTGGCTCGACATGGTAGTGAACATGGACGAGCTGGACATCAATCCTCCCGGGGGCCCGAAGTTTAAGCCGCAGCCCTGGAAGACGCGGCGCGAGCTGCTGGAGCAGTTCGAGGCAAGCCTGACAAAGGGGCGCGAGGTCCTGCAACACACCACGGACGATCGTTTGCTGAACACCAAGTGGCGCATGCTCGCCGCGGGCAAGCTGATGAGCGAGCAGCCGCGCTACGTCGCGATCCGCGATGGCGTGCTCAATCACATGGCTCATCATCGCGGACAACTGACGGTATATCTGCGCTTGAACGAAGAAAGGGTCCCCGCGATTTACGGTCCGTCAGCCGATGAAAGTAAAGGATAATCAAGAAAGGATGCTTCCGCCCGAAGACCGGATTCCAAATCGCTTCTGAACCGAACGCGGCCCATAAAAGATTGAGTATTGGTTGGGCCGGCGTGGCAGCACTGCTGGTTTGCACATGCTCTCGCTTGTTTTATCGACCGCGTGCGCGGGTTTGTTTTGCGGTGCGGCGCTTTACGTCAACGTGGTAGAGCATCCAGCTCGCATGTCGTGCGGCCCGGAGATAGCCCTGCGCGAGTTCGCGCCTAGCTACCGGCGCGCCGCCATCCTGCAAGCTTCCCTTGCTCTCGGCGGTCTCGCTCTCGCTCTGACCGCGGCGTGGCAGCTCCATGATCCATGGGTAGCGGTTGGCGGAGTTTTACTCGGCGCTTCAGTTCCCTTCACGCTGATAGTGATCTTCCCCACCAACAAGCAATTGCTTGATCCCACGCTCGATTCGAGGAGTCCACAGGTCATCAGCCTATTCCACCGCTGGAATCGGCTGCACGCCATCCGGTCGATCCTAAGCGCCGCCGCCTTCAGTATCCTGTTATACCGAGCGGCCATCCGTTAAGCCAATTGTCGGGGAAGTTGGAGCCGGCGGTGGAAGGGTTTGAATATCAAGACTTGGGTGAAGCGTGCGGATTATTCAGCGGTTAGACTTCTGCCTAGCGCGATAAGAGTCCTTCTGAACACCCTCCAATGCGATCGCGAGCTCGCGAACTCCGCGACGGATTTCGTTCAGGTTCAACGCGGCAAATCCCAACTGCAAAGCCTCCGGCACCGGGCTGGTGTGAGCATATCGGGCCACGGGAGTCACGTCCAGATTGTGCCTTATTGCGGCGGCCGCCGCCGATTCGGCGTCGATCCCTCCGCATAGCCGTCCGACAGTCTGTAGCCCGGCTTCGACGCTTGAGATTTCCAGCAAACCGGTGAGCCGCAAGCGCGCCTCTTCCAGAAGGACCGAAAGCCGCTCAGCATATATCTCGCGCATGCGTCTCAGGTGGCGCCCGAAGTGGCCCTCGGCGATGAAGTCACTGAGCACGATCTGCTCCAAGAGTGGCGCGTGCCGGGAGGTTAGTGACTGGATCGCTTCGAAGTGACGCACCAACTCTAAAGGGATCACGACATATCCCAGCCGAAGCGCGGGAAACAGCACTTTACTGAAACTACCCGCGTAGAAAACTGAACCGCTGCCATCGAGTCCTTGCAGGGCCGGAATCGGCCGCCCCGAGTAGCGGTACTCGCTGTCATAGTCGTCTTCAAAAATCATCGCCCCCGATTTCCGGGCCCACTCCAGCAGTTGCACGCGCCGCGCCAGGCTCATGGTGGTTCCTAGAGGAAACTGATGTCCGGGCGTGACGTAAGTCAGCCGAATTCCGCGGGAAGGGAGTTGGCGAACTGCGATTCCCTCGTTATCCACCCCCATGGGAAAGATCTTCGCGCCGATTGCCCGAAACGCCAGGAATGCGCCAGGGTATCCGGGGTTCTCCACGCACACCCGACTTCCAGGATTCAACAGAAGGCGGGCAGTCAGGTCGAGTGCTTCCTGCACTCCAGAGGTAATCGCTACTTGCTCTGGCACACACCTCACGCCTCGCGACCTGCCCAGATACTCTGCGACCGCCTGCCGGAGCGGAATGTATCCTAAGGGATCGCAGCCCATCAGATCCCGTCGCGAGATTCGGCGCAGGCACCGGAGCGTAATTTTTGTCCACAGCGTCGTGGGAAACAGATCTAACGCCGGCAGATTGGAACGGAAGGCGCGAATCGGTCGGTTCTCATAACCTCCGAAAAGCTTTGCTCGCCGTCCGTAATCTGAAACCACTGGCTCCCGCTTCCCTTCCCCTTTCGGTTTTCCTGCGTGTCTGGACGCCACGTGGAGCAATTTTTCCGGCAAGACTCGACTGACATACGTACCCGACCCCAGGCTGCCTACAAGGTAGCCCTCCGACTTGAGCTGCTCGAAAGCATTGACGATCGTTCCTCGCGCTAGCCCATACTGCCTTGCAAAATCGCGAGTGGATGGGAGCCGTGCTCCTGGGCGCAAGCGGCCGGACAAAATCTCTGCGCGTAAGGAGGCATACAGCCAGCGGTAGGCAGGCACGCTTGAGCTATTTGGCGGAAGAACCAATTCGAATGCGGTCGTGAGTTTCACCCTAAAAGTGGTACATACATAACATCATAAAGTGGGCCTTGCTAATGATCCACTATAGGATAACGTATATATCTCACGGGAGGTGGGTAATGAGTTCGATGAGAAGTCCTATCAGCGTCGCCGTGGCGAGCCTTTGCGGCGGCCTGGTGGCAGCGCATTTCGCATGGAGCCAACAGGCCGCCTCCGGCGCTCACACCGAGATGAAAGATCGAGCGCGAATTGTACTCTCCCAGCCGCTGCCTAAAGTGGATGGCGACCACTTGAAGGCAACCTTGGTGGAAGTCAAGTACGGTCCAGGGGAGGCCTCGTCGCCGCATTCCCATCCTTGCGCCGTTATTGGCTACGTCGTCGAAGGGGCGGTTCGAACTCAGGTGAAAGGCGAGACTGAGACGATCTACAAGGCCGGTGAGAGCTTTTACGAAGCACCCAATGGCGTTCATCTTGTCTCGGCAAACGCCAGTTCGACGGAGCCAGCGAAGCTCGTTGCGTACTTGATTTGCGATCATGACACGCCGCTTAGCGTGGATGTGCCGGAAAGAATCCATCCGAAAGGACTGTGAATATGAATGAGGACACGCGGGTCGTCTCAGGAACCAAACCTGAGGGACTCGACAATAAGCTGCACGCGATGAATTGGGAGCGAGCGGGAATTCTCTATGCTCGGATTGCTCTCGGAACTGCCTTTCTGTCTGCGGTTGCCGACCGCTTCGGTCTCTGGGGCAAGTATGGCGGCTGGGGAAACTTCGCCAATTTCACGAAATACACAGCGGCGGTCAACTCCTTCATGCCGGCCTTTGCTATTCCATTTCTGGCGTGGACCGCCACTGTGGCCGAAACCGCCCTCGGTCTCGCTCTGATTATTGGCGTTTGGCCACGCTGGGTCGCCCTCGGCGCCGCTGTGTTGTTAGTAATGTTCGGTACCACGATGGCGATTTCCTTTGGCATTAAATCCCCGCTGGACTATTCGGTATTTTCCGCATCCGCGGCAGCGCTGTTGCTGGCGCTGCATCAGAGCCACAAACCAGGAGTGGACTTGTGAACACCTTCTCTGGCCCGCATAGCGAGGTTGGTGCACTGGCTTCGACATCGTATGAATGACCTAAAACGCAGATCGAGTTCGGGTCAGTTCATGTCCGCAGACTGGCTGCTGGTTGCAACCCCCGGACTCATCTGGGGCGCATCCTTTCTTTTCATCGCCGAGGGATTGAAGGCAATAGGGCCCAGCGGCGTTGCCTTCGTCCGTCTGTTCATCGGATTTGCGACCCTGGCGTTGTTTCCCAACGCGCGCAAACCCGTCGGCCGGTCAGCATGGCCGGGGATCGCCCTAGTCGGTGTTTTGTGGTTTGCCTTCCCTCTCAGCCTGTTTCCATTCGCGGAGCAGAGAGTTTCTTCCGCGCTGACTGGCATGTTGAATGCCGCCGTCCCCCTTCTTACCGCAGTCGTTGCCACTGCCATCGCCGGTCGAGTTCCCGAGCGCCGAGTGGTCGTAGGTTTGGCTGCTGGATTGATAGGTGCTGGACTGATTGCATGGCCCACGATGCATGAAGGTCAGAGCAGCGTTGTCGGCGTCTTACTTATTGTGGCAGCTGTTGTGTCCTACGGATTCGCGCTGAATCTTGCCCGTCCCCTGCAGCAGCAGTACGGAGCTCTTCCGGTGATTCTCCGGGCGCAGGCTGTGGCAGTGCTGTTAACCGCGCCGCTCGGTGTACCCGACGTACTTGCTGCCCGCTGGACACCGGCGCCCGTCTTGTCGGTGCTGATATTAGGAGCCTTCGGGACCGGGGTTGCATTCGTGTCTCTGGCGACAGCTGCTGGAAGAGTTGGCGCCACACGCGCTTCGTCGGCAGCATTCTTGATACCTCCAGTCGCGCTCCTGCTGGGAGTCCTGGTTCGGGATGAGCAGGTTGCGACGCTCTCGATTTTCGGCAGCGCAATCTGCGTGGCCGGTGCGTGGCTCATGCGCCGCCCGCAGTTTAGCCGCGAACGTGAAGTCAAGCCTCCGCAATCGTTGACGCTCGTCGCTCAGAGGGGTGACTCATGAGAGAGCTGCCGGTGGCTGCACGAGTCGTCGTAGCTGGGGCCAGGCACGAACGAAGCTAAAGCTGCAGCCCAACGACTACGGCTGCTCTGGGAGGAAGAAAATGTCTCGTCTCCGGGGGACCGCCGTCATCGTCATTCTTCCGGTGTTGCTGGTCTCACTGGCCGCCGCATCCACATCGAACGATGAGCTTCTCAAGGTGCGTGAGACGGTATGGCGCGCATGGTTTGCCGGCGATACAAAGACTCTGGAAAAATTGGTGCCGCCTGAAACGATTGTCATGAGTGGCGGCGAGAATCAATGGAAGAGCCAAGCCGATGTGCTTCGAACGGCTGTCGAATTTCATGCTAGAGGGGGAAAACTCCTCCGCCTTGTATTTCCCCGCACGCAAGTTCAGCACTTTGGCGATGTTGCCATCATTTGGAGTAGTTATGTCGTGGAAGTGGAAGTTGACGGCAAACGATCGTCGGGCTCCAGCCGCGTTACCGAGATCTTTGTTCGGCAACATGGGCGGTGGACCAATCCTGGTTGGCACACCGACGAGGAAAAATGACCGACACCAGATGGCCAAGGCACCTGAGTCTCTAACTTTGGACAACAAAGTGGCCTAGGCCAGGTCGGGCGTCTGTCCAGCTTCGTAAAAATGCCCTCACCTACTCTTCGTTGTACACTTTGATGTTGTATTAAGCCTGGAAAACGCGCCCCAGATAGAGTATGCGAGCTTACCTTTAGCAGTCACATGCATACAGCCATTCTCGCCGTATTTTTGGAGATCTCTCGCACAGCGGTTTCGATGTGCAGCGCCGGCATCCTACTTTTCCTTGTTGCGCTGTGGGCCGCGAAGGCCGATATCGCGCGGGCCGGCGGCCTAGATAAAATTGTAGTCCTGAGCAATTTGTGTTTCGCCATCCCCTTGGCAGTCTTCGGCGCGGAGCATCTCTCCGGCGCAAATTTCATCATGCTTGGCGTGCCCTCGTATATGCCATGGCGTTTGTTTTGGGCCTATTTCGTCGGCTTTGCGTTGCTGTCTGCGTCCTTGAGCATTGCCACAAAAATTCAAGTGCGCTGGTCCGGCTTGCTATTCGGGATCATGATGGTTCTTTTTGTGGCGATGGTGCATATCCCGCGAGTGCTCGCTGGCCCCCGAGACAGGTTTGCATGGGTAATCGTCTTTCGTGAGATGTCATTCGCGGGCGGAGCATGGAGTCTCGCGGCAAACACCATGCGCGAGCAAGACAAAAGTAAGCTCATTAATGTGTGTCGCGTATTGATCGCGATCGCCGCTATATTTTTTAGCGTTGAACACTTTCTGCACCCAGCGGGATGCCCTGGAGTCCCGCTGGAAAAACTGACGCCTGCGTGGATTCCATGGCGCCTGTTCATTGGCTATCTGACGGGCGCAATTCTTCTAGTTGCCGGGGTATGGATCTTGCTGACCACGAAGACGAGGATCCCGGCGACTTATCTTGGCACCTGGATTGTGCTGCTTGTGTTGTTCATCTATGGGCCGATCCTGATCGCGCAGATGTCCGACCCGAGCACCGCGGTCAAGGTTGAGGGGATCAACTACTTTGCGGACACGCTCCTGTTTGCCGGAGCGATTCTGGCGCTCGCCAGCGCGATGCCACGCACGGATTAAGATTTCGCCTGCCAACCTGTTAAGAACTTAAGATCACATCAGTTTTGTTCTGCATCTGGTCGAGTCGTGCGCGTGTGGGCTCTGCGCTGGGGTTGGTGTGGTGCTAAAGTGACCCCTTCCCAGACCGTTCCCGGAATACAAAACGGAAGGCGGCTAATCCGTGCAGTCTCGTTTCGATCACTTCCGAGTGGCATGACCACCCGGAAATTGATTAATCAACAAACGCAGTTAACTGGTGGTGAAGTACTGCCCATTTTGGTATCGGCTCTATCTCAATTACTTCCGTTATCTTTCCGGTCCATACCGAGCGGTCCAGAATTGCCCTCAACCGACATCAAGAAGTGCAGACCGTTATGGAATATTTGGGCAAAGATCCCCAGCTTCGGACGAGCGCAGTTCTCTGCCCTCCAGCTGTTTTTCCTCTTCCTTGTTTCCCCAGTCTTGTTTGCGCAAACATCCACTTCTGATATTCAGAAGGCGGCTGCCGGAGACGCCCAGGCGCAATTCGCCCTCGCCGATAACTATTTTCATGCACGATACGTGACACTGAACTACGCAGAGATTTTGATTTGGTATCGCAAATCCGCCGCCCAGGGCTTTGCGCCGGCGTAGTACAACCTGGCGGGTTTATTCGAAGCGGGCCGGGGCGTCCATCGCGACTATAAGCAGGCCCTCGCGTGGTACCGCAAAGCGGCAGACCAGAGTCTCTCCACTGCCGAAAAGGAAGTCGGGTACTTCTACCAGTGTGGACTCGGCGTCAATCGTGATTATGCCCAGGCTCTGGCTTGGTATCGCCGGGCCGCCGACCACCGCAACTCCGACGCGGAAAACCAGCTAGGGTACATGGCCGAGGAAGGACGGGGCCAGCCGCCGAACTCCGCCACAGCTCTTTCCTGGTATTACAAGGCGCAGAACACGACAACGCCCAGGCTCAAGAAAACAT
Source organism: Terriglobia bacterium (assembly GCA_963786325.1). Taxonomy (GTDB): domain Bacteria; phylum Acidobacteriota; class Terriglobia; order Terriglobales; family Acidobacteriaceae; genus JAIQFF01. Next base: position 735,009 of record CAWAYW010000024.1, on the reverse strand, counting down.
CGGCTATATATTTCAGCATGGCACGGGCGTAAAAACCGACAATGTGCAAGCGATGTCCTGGTTTAACAAAGCAGCCGCAAAAGATAACAGCGATACGGAAAACCAGCTCGGGTGGATGTATCAGTTCGGGCGAAAAGTATCGCGCAGAAGCTGCGCGCCTGCGTGATCAGCTCGCTCAAATCGAAACGCAAAACCAATCCAGCGTCGGCGTCGCTGCACCTTAAGCTCTTCCAGACTCGGATGGTGCGATGCGGTTTCGTAATTTCCCGATGCCACGAGCCAAACGATTTAACAAGATTCCCGAGTCACGGCAACCCTTCCATAATATGGTAGGGGTTCGTGGCGAGAAGCAGACTTGTCCGTATCGATCTGGCTTTGCCTGATAACCCCGGAGCTCGGCAGTGGTCGCAGTTGGTCAGCCGCTCATCCTCGCAAAAAAGAAGGGTCGAATCGAGACTTCTGAGCTACCATTTTCTCGTTCTGCACGGGGGCTGCGTCATGGGGGGGTGAGCACAAAACCAGACAGATTCGAGTCGGTGTCGTATCAATCGCGCTGAGTGTAGTGTTCGCGTGTCTTGGCACATCATTGCAGGGCCTTTCAACGCAAGCCCACAAGGCGTCCGGCATGCTCTATTCCTCCAAGCGGATGGCGCACGGCAAACATTGGATGACATACAATCTGGACGTCAACATTATGCCGTCCTATTGCTACGAAGATGCCGAACTGAATTGCCGCCGATATGGCCGTTTGTACACATGGGAGTCGGCCCGGAGAGTATGTCAATCAGTGGGAGATGGTTGGCGATTGCCGACTTACGATGAATGGCGGCATATGGCAAAGCAATACGGTGGAGTCAGCGAGGATTCGGATGATAGGGGTAGAGCGGCGTACAAGTCTCTCTTGGCCGGAGGCAGCTCAGGATTCAGTGCCTTGCTCGGAGGCGGTCGCTCTCCTGAAGGCCAGTACGCGCGCTTGGGAGCCCACGGATTCTACTGGGCAGCATCAGAGATTGACCCGCCTCGTGGATGGTTCTACAACTTTGGTCGAGGCGGGCAAGCTCTCCATCGTCAAAGCGGTGGCGAGAAGCAGAACGCCTTTTCCGTTCGGTGTGTCAGGGAGTGAAGACTCGAACCTGATCCTCCTAGACATAGCAATCTCAACGATTCGCTGCGCTCGCGAGTAGACTCGAACGATGTTTCTGCGCCGGAAACTTATTGCATCAAGCGTGTTACTGGGATGGCTCCTGTTTATTCGGACTCTTTCCGCACAAATCCCTGCCGCCGACCTCCTTTTAATTCACGGTCACATCCTCACCGTGGATGCAAATGATTCGGTTGCCCAGGCCATTGCTGTCCGCCACGGCGTTATCGTGAAGGTCGGTACCGACGCCGAGGTTCTGGAGTTCGCGGGCAATACTCCCGGTACCCGTATCATCGACCTCCACGGTCGTACTGCCACCCCCGGCCTTATCGACACCCACGCCCACATCGCTGACGGAGGTGTCAAAGAACTCTATGGTATCAAACTGTCGGATGCGACTTCGGTAGCTGAAATCGTTGCGCGTGTGAAAGCCAAGGCCGCTCTCGTCAAGCCTGGCGAATGGATCAGCGGCTCCGGCTGGGACGAGGGCAAGCTCGCCGAACACCGTTACGTCACCGCCGCCGATCTCGACGTTGTCGCACCCAACAATCCCATCTGGCTCGTCCACACTACCGGCCATTACGGAGTCGCTAACTCGCGCGCCCTCAAACTGGCCCACATCACTGCGCGCACAACGGACCCTATCGCCGGTACGATCGACCGCGATCTCCACGGCAATCCGACCGGCGTCCTGAAAGAAGAATCGGCCATGACGCTCATTACCAACCTCATCCCGCCGGTGACCCTCGAGCAGATGCGTCAGGGCATTCTCTACATTCAACAGGTGCTGCACAGCGAAGGCATGACCGCCGTAAAAGATCCCGACATTGACCAACTTCACTGGAATGCCTACAAATCCCTGCTCGATCAGGGGCAGCTCAAGGAGCGCATCTGCGTCCTATGGCACGCCGGTTCGACGATGGAGTCGGCCCGCAAGGCGCTGGCGGAAATCACCGCGGTTCCGCGCCTGCCCTCGACTCTCGGCGACGACCACCTGCTCTCTTGCGGCGTCAAAATCTACATGGACGGCTCCGGTGGCGGGCGCACAGGCTGGGTCTATGACGATTGGCTGCGCAACGCCACGATTGCAGATGTCACAAGTTCGGGAACGGGTAATAAGGGCTATCCGCAAACCGATCCCGCTGTGTATCAAGAGATGGTCCGGCTCTTTCACCAGAACGGCATCCCAGTTGGTACCCATGCCGTCGGTGACCGCGCTATGGATTGGGTCGTCGATACTTATGCGCGGATCGAACAGGAGCAGCCGCGCGCTAGTATGCGCCACAGCATCATCCACGCCAACCTGCCCACGTCGCATGCCATCGACGTGATGGTCAGCCTGCAAAAGAAATACGACGCTGGATATCCGGAAGTGCAGCCCGAATTCCTATGGTGGATCGGCGATATCTACGCAGCCAATTACGGTCCCAAACGTGGCCAACACCTGGAGCCGCTTAGGACTCTGCAATCCCGAGGTATTCTCTGGTCCGGCGGGTCAGACTACTTCGTGACCCCGGTCGCGGCGCGCTACGGACTCTGGGCCTCGATAATGCGCGAAACCGCCAAAGGCACATATGGACTGCAGCCCTTCGGGACCGCAGAAACCGTGGACATCCACACCGCCTTGCGCAGCTACACGGCCTGGGGTTCCCGCCAGCTGTTTCTCGAAGGTAAAATCGGCACGCTGGAGGTCGGCAAAAGAGCCGACATCGCAGTGTGGGATCGCGACCTGTACTCCGTCCCCAATGAGCAGATCAAAGACCTGAAATGCCTGATGACGCTGCTGGATGGCGAAGTAGTCTACAATTCGCAGGACACACCGGTAATCCCCGGAGCCCGCTGATCACGCGAGATCGGTGACACGGCAAGGCGCAATCATTCATGGGGAAACTGGCTCGTTGGACGAGCAACTCGGAAGGACCGAACCAAAGTCCACTTCCCGGGACTAATCCGTGGAGTCTCGTTTTGATTATTTCCGCCGCAATGGTGACGAAGCTGAGTCGCAGTCCGTCGCCCAGGGAATTGGTTCTGGCGAGGCGGTCGGGGAAGCCCGCACCCACGCACTCTTTCACATGCTGTGTGGGGAAATCGACGAGGGGGCCGATTGGGCGGAAAAGGCAATCAATGAGCATGACCTGTCCATGATGATCTATCTCCGCTTTGTGGTCTGCAAGGGGCTGCGAGCGAGCCATCGCTGGCCGAAGATCGCGAAGATGTTGAATCTGCCAGTTTAAGCGCAGCGCCCAGGCCTATTACGTGCTAGTCCCGACTGAGGAACAAACACACTGCATACCTGGCTTTACCTGAGGCTAAAGACTTTCCAAATCGAGCGCTCGCGCTCGGGGCCGCGTATATTATCTCCAAGCAGGCACGCCATGCCGTATTCGCCCATATTGATCGGTCATATCTGAGCAGGAACCTCAGGATTGCTGTCCGGTACTGCGGCAATGTCTTTCCGGAAGGGTTCCCCCCGCCATATCGCGGCGGGAAAGGTCTTTGTCGCATCCATGCTCGCCATGGCCGTCGCCGCGGTATACCTCGCAATCGTGAGGCATCAACCGAATAATATTGGCGGCGGGATTATCACTTTCTATCTGATCGGAACGGCATGGCTCACGGCCAGGCGCAGAGACGGGGAAACCAGTCGCTTCGATTGGGTTGTGCTCTTGATTCCTTTGCTGCTTGGTATCCTCACCTGGATGAACGGTATAAAAGTCGTGCGTAGCGGAGCGAGTTCACCAGACGGAGTTCCTGTCGGAATGACCTTCTTTATGGGTTCTGTGATGCTGCTTGCTGCCGCGGGAGACCTTCGCATGCTGGCGGGCGGTGGTGTGCTTGGAGCAAAGCGAATCGCGCGACATCTCTGGCGCATGTGCTTTGGGCTGTTCATCGCAGCAGGTTCTTTCTTCCTGGGACCCTCGAACCGCCCATTGAGATTGCTTTCGGCAGTGCGGCTCGGGCAACATCTGCCCCAGGCTCTATTCAGTACGACTTTATATTCCATTCTCACGATACTCCCACTGATCATGCTGATTTTCTGGCTCGTTCGAGTGCGCTTCGCAAATGCCTACAAGGGCTCGGTACAACTTGCATCCGCCAGTCCGGGCCTAACGCGATAACGGGACGAGTCAAGCGCCAAGATTGCTATCGCCCTGCGGGCTATTGCCGGCGGTTGACGGCAACACGGAGGCGAGGACAGCACCCAAAATCGTGATCACCCCTAGGTACTCTCGGCGGGCAAGCGTGAAGTAATCCCAACAGGGTAAGGCTTGCGACCGGAACCTTTTAGTCTCTATGTGAGCCTTCTCCACTGATCAATAAAGCCTCCGGGCAAGTTTTCGAGGATGCAGCCCATTGAGACTAAGGGCAGGCCCACGGGGCGCAGTTCTGCCGCAGTGTTTGCAGTTCCTTCCTAGTCAGTCCGAGCTTGTCGATATCCTTGATCTCTTGCAGAGGGGTCAGGACATTGAAGTCAGATCCGAAGAGGAACCGCTTCATATCAATTCTCCGTATCTGCACTAGTAGGGCAGTCGTCGCCTGGCGCGTTTCGTCTGGAGCAGGCACGTAGGATAGGTCCATCAGCACGTGCCGCGTTACCGGGTCATCTCGGACGATGTGATCGGCGAATGCGCGCAGCACAGCCACGTTGTTTCGCCGCGGCATGCCACCCCCCGCGTGAGCGATCTGGACCCAAGAAGAACCGGCACTGGGCAGGATATCTCGAATAAAGAGTTCAGCGTCGGCAGCGTCGAACTTGCCGCCCCCAACATGAATCACCATCGGTAGACCCGCGGCCGAAGCGACACTAACCACTTTCGCGACCTGACGCCGATGTGCAGCATTGCGCACATCAACCGCAGAAGCGCTGAAGTGCAGCTTTAATCCAATCAGCCGGTGACTTCCGCGCCAGTGGCGGACCTCATCGATGGCAGAATCAGCGAGGGGATCTACAGACAAAAATCCGACAAGGCGGGCCGGGTATTGCGCCACTTGTGCTGCAGTAAACTCGTTCTCGCGCCTTGTCATTGCGGCGAGGTCGCCGGACTTCACATGCAATGACGGCAAGCCAAAAAGATAGGCACAGGACAAAATCACTCCCTTGGAAACGTGAGCCTCATCGAGCGCACGCACGGCGTCAGCCGCGAAAACCGCAGGCGGGTTGTTGGACGGCAGACACTCTCCTACCAGCCCGCACAGCTCGGGAGATGCCAAGTGCATATGATGATCGGCACGCCATGCGGGTGCATTTGAGGATTGGCCTTGTGCTTCTACGAAGTTCCAAGCATCAGGGCTCAAGAGCGTTAAGAGAAGGATACAGAAATTTGTGATCTGAACACGACTCTGACTAGTCCGGGACTGAGGCATGTCGTGGAGGATTATGGCACGTAACGCGAAACATGGCTGTATTCCAGTATCACCTACATTCCGGCAAGCACGACCCACGAAATCACCGATGACGACGAAACCCCGAGTCAGGGTGATTGGTGGAGAATTCTGGGGCAAGAGAGTGTGTCTCCGATCCCTCTCCCGTTGAGGATCGGAAATAACGTGAGACGAAGAAGTGCTCTAGGCAACCAAGGGTGATGTCTCCGTCACCAGGATCGGCAAGGTGAAATGAAAGGTTGCACCTCGTCCATCGTTGCCAGTGACCCACAGCCGGCCGCCATGCGACTCTACAATCGAACGGCTGATGGCCAATCCCATCCCGCTGCCCTGCGGCTTGGTCGTAAAGAATGCAGAAAACATTTGTTCCACGCCCTCAGTTGGCAGCCCCACGCCTGTGTCACTGACTAAGAACTGGAGGTGACCGTCCTGTTGTTGCGATTTCACCGTAAGCTCTCCGCCGGAGTCCGCCATAGCTTCGATGCCGTTAAGCATGAGGTTCATGAACACCTGCTGTAACTGCACACGGTCTACAATGATTTTGGGCAGTTCAGCGGACAGCTCCGTGCGCACGGCAATTGAAGATCGCGTAGCCTCACCTTTCAGCAGCGAGAGCATTTCGTGGATAATTCCGTTCACGTCGACCAACTCCCGTTGGGGAGGAGATTTCTTGTAGAACGAACGGATGCGGTCGATGATTTCCGCCGCCCGATTCCCATACTTATCAATTCTGGCCGCTGCCGCACGGGCCCGATCCAGATTGGGCGGTTCGTGTGCCAGCCATTCCATGCAGCTGTGGGCGCTGGTGATGGCGGCGGCGATGGGCTGCTTGATTTCATGCGCCAGAGATGCGGCCATCTCTCCCAACGTGCTCACACGATTGGTATGTGCTAAATCGGCCTCTAGTTGTCGCAGTTTCTCACGGGCCTCTTCGGCACGTTTGCGCTCCGTAATGTCGACCATCGTGCCGACCAATTGAACAAGCTCTCCACTGGGACTCAAAACTGGATGGCCGATGCCATGAATGTGTCTGCCTGTTCCATCGGGCTTCACGATTCTGAACTCGACGTCGCAATTTACTTTATTGAGGAACGTCCCTTCACTCGCCAGTTTCAGCTTTTCGCGGTCTTCTGGGTGTATTCGCTGTAGCCATTGGTCGAGCCTGGGTAGGCCTTGTTGTGGATCAAAACCGAAAAGTCGGAACATTTCGTCGGACCAGTACACGGTCTCGCGACTTGTGCCATCAATGGCACAACTACCGGTGTGCGTCAGGCTCTGCGCTTCGGAAAGGTACGCTTGTCGCCGCTCCGACTCCTGGGTCAGCAGCTCTTGCTCAGTGATATCCATAGCGGTGCCGAGGAACCCCTTGAGGACTTCGCCTTCAACAACAGGAATTCCAACCCAGCGAATGTGGCGTAGCTCGCCGTCGGAGCGAACAATTCTCTTTTTCACATCGCAGCCCCCGCGTTCCGCGTGCATTCTCTTTATGGTATTAGCCACAAAGTCGCGGTCTTGTGGATGAACGGTGGCTAGATACTCTTCAAGTGTGGGGGCTCCCTTGGCTGGATCCAGGCCGTAAATCTTGAACAGCTCATGAGACCAGTATTCAAAAAACCCAGAGGGGTTAAATGCCCAACTTCCCATATGGGCGAGGCGCTGCCCTTCGCTGATGTAAAACTGGCTTCGCTGAAGCGCCTCCTCGGCGCGCTTGCGATCCTCAATGTCGGTGAGGGTTCCGTACCAGTTAACGATATTTCCATGCTGGCCCCGGAGTGGCACACCACGCACCAGAAACCATCGATAATCGCCCACAGCGGCGCGACGGAACCGCGCCTCGCCTTCGAAAAGCCGCCCGGTCGCAACGGAGCTGCGCCAATTCTCGGAATGCTGTGCAAGATCTTCGGGATGGACCGCGCGCTGCCAACCTCCGCCTGAACTGTGCTCGACCGAAAGCCCGGTATATTCGGTCCAGCGCTTGTTCACAAATGTGCAGGAGCCGTCAGACAAAGCAGTGAAAGTCATCGCCGGAATTGTTTCCACAACGTCCCGCAGACGCTTCTCCTGGCCCTTGAGCCGATGAATGCGCCAGCGGTGAAGTGCCCAGAGGAGGACAATGAAGGCTGCGAAGCACGACAAACGGAACCAGTCGGTTTGATAGTAGGCCGGGGCAACGTTCAAAGCGATCGCAGTTTCTGGCCCGTTCCACAGCCCCTCGCTGTTGCTGGCGACCAGCCGAAATCGATAGGAGCCGGGCCCAAGGTTCGTGTAAACGGCTTCTCGCGCTGCAACCGGCTGGCTCCAGCTACTGTCGAAACCTTCGAGGAAATATCGAAAGCGAATCCGCCCCGGCACCGCGAGGCTCAGCCCCGTGTACTCAAACGTGATTCGCCTTGGCGATGGAGGGATTCGAACGGAAGCGGCGAGATTTGCGGTGTTGTTATCGGCGGTGATGGCCTCGATGTGAGGCAGCGCGGGAACTGAATAGTCTGTGATCTGGGATGAATCAACAACCGACAAGCCGCTCCTGAGTGAAAACCAGATCCTGCCAGCTGAATCCGAGACCACCGATTGGGTCCGCTTCACTCCCTCAGTGCTCTCTAGACCGTCGGCTTGGTTATACTCACGAACATCGGCTGCCTTCACAACACCGCTTAGCAGTTTGTCGCGCCGAACGCGCAAAACATGATCCGAGGTCGCGATCCAAAACCTTCCGCTCTTATCCTCCGCCATTCCGACTATTTGTTCGCGCAAAACGTCGGGCGATTCATGAGGAACTTGAAAACGGTTCGAGGCAAAAAAGGCAAGACCAGCAGACGTTCCACTCCAGAGAGTTCCGGATGAATCCTCGAAAAGGCAGTTCACCTCTGGCGAAGGCAGGCCCTCTACCGTTGAATAGGTTCTCCATTGGCCGTTTGAAAAAGAACTCAGCCCGCTGGGTGTGGCAAACCACATTGCACCATCGCGGGTTTCGAGGATGGACGAGACGGTATTCGACGCGAGACCATTGGTCGTCGTGTAAGTGGTGAAGTGCCCATCTTTGAATTTGCTGACGCCGCCGTTTAGCGTGCCGGCCCACACAGAGCCATCGCGGCTCTCATAAACAGCGTAGACACTGTTTTGGGCCAGTCCGTTTGCCTCTGTATAACTCTGGCTCGCTCTCGCACGGTTGCGAAATCGTAGACGGGTCAGCCCCCTGCGTTGCCGTCCGACCCACACCGCATCTGTCCGCCCACTGATCGAATAGACGACCTCATTTGGTGGTATCGATGTAACGGGTTGAACGCGTCCATTCTGGAGAACATACAGCCCACCTTGAGCGGGAGCCAACCAGGTGCGGCCCTCCGGGTCGACATATACAGGGCCATTGTGTTCGAAACGACGATCGCTAACAGATGAATAAGTTACGAATGCACTGTCCCGAATGCGGCCTAGCCCGCGCGCACCTCCCATCCAGAGATTCCCTTCGCGGTCCTCGAACAGAACGTTAATCCCGCCGTCTCCGCGAAGCTCATTCTCTTCCGAGAACGAAACGCCCTTCGCGTTGATGCGCAGTAGCCCGCGGGTCGTACCCACCCAGATATTCGAGTCACGATCGCGCAGGAGGCTCAAAACCTGGACCATACCGAGGAACGACGGCAATTCGCGCCGACGAAAGCCTGTGCCGTTTCCGCGATACAAGCCCGTGTCGGTGCCGACCCACAACTCGTCACTACCGATCGCCAGCAGACAATTGATCTTTCGGTCGGGCAATCCTGCCTTCACCTGGGCAACTCGCCCGCCCCTAAGAAGAAAGAGGCCATCGCCGAGTGTGCCCATCCAAATCTTGCCATCGGCCGTTTCTGCTAGAGAGATTACTGGCGGTGAAGCGGGTCCCAATTTCTGAACCTGGTCTTCCATGAAACGGAATGTGCCCTGCGCGATGTCCGAAACCAGTACTCCGTCGTGGTTATCTTTTGACAGAGCGGTGATTGCGACTGGACCGTATCTGACGCTCTCAAACTTGCCATCTTTTTGGCGCGCGAGATCGGTGCCCTGTGGACGGATCCACAGTTTTCCGCCAGCATCGGTAAGCAGTTGCAATATCGAAACGTTCGAAGCGGTGGTGATGGAAGTTAAAGAGACAGGCCTGAAATCAAACCCGTTGAAACGTAGCAGGCCTCTATCCGTTCCAATCCAGAGGTATCCATCTGCGGTTTGCGCGATGCCGTTGACTGCGCCGCCGGGAAACCGGGTTTCAGTGGTCCATTGTTCGCGGACATACTGCGAAGGAAGACGATTAGGATCGAGTGCACGTGTATCGGTGACAAGACCCGCTAGCACGATTCCAATAAGAATCCGTCGAGTTTGCTTCAACCAGCAAATCACGGGAGGTACTCGAATTTGTCGATTATGGCCTCATTTTCGTTTCTCAGAGGAATTTGGCCTTGATGAAATACATACAAAGCGATACGTACCGATTCTCCCCTCGGTGAAGGCACACCGGAGGTAAACACATGCTGGTCAATCACACGACCGGCATCTGTATTGCCCGATCCTGCTACCGTCGAAAACGTCACTTGCCCCGGTTCCCAGCGGAAGGAATGTGTATAGACACCAGCCGGCATCCGAAAGGTAATAAAGTTAGCTGGAACGTAGTAAGGCTGGACAACATAATGTACGTTGTCATTATCAAGGTATCCCAACGACCAAGCTCAACATCCAACTCGCGCCGGTTACTCTCTGTGCCAACACCGTCCCAGGTGATTAGCGTTAGAAGAGCCGAAGGTTCGAGATGAGAGACATCGCGCACCTGGAACCTGTATGTTCCGTATCCCAGACTGCGCGTGAGCTTCAGCTCCGCCGCAGTCCACTTTCCCGGGCTTCCCGAAATGCGAAGATGCAGCGCACCACTTTCGTCCGTCCAAACGTTCGCAGGATCGAAAACATTTCTTGACCCAGCACGGAAAATTGGCCCGGTGCTCGTCGTCCACTGGTAACCGCTAAAGTTCAATATCTTGGGCGACGGGAGTGCCGGCGCGGGGCCTTCCCCGTTAACGACTGCCAGCGCCACCACGCCGTCGCCGAACATCGGTAACGATTCGGTTTGTTCAGGCGGATTGTAGGTTGGATCAACCAACAGAGCGGCGTATTGTATCCCCAAGTGGACTGAAGCTTTCCAGCGGCCGTCAGTTTCGATAGTCGTAAACGGCTGACCTGATTGCCGGCACACACCCCATCGTCCATCTGTCTTGGCGTACAACACGATTCGCTGCCCGGGTCGAGCCCCGGTGGCACGACCCTCGATTATGTCTCTCTTGTAGTCACGATCTTCGATTATGTCGGTTTGGTAGTGGCTCTCCTGAGCGGCGGGGACCTTGTTGAAAGCGACCGTTGGAGCTGAATTTTTTGGTGAAGAGTGGCATCCGATTAGCACAAAGTACACCAACAGCACTAGGAATGTTGCGGTACGTGCGACTATGTGCGGGCGCGACACCATCAATCTCCTCACGATCCGAGGTAAGGCGGCCAAGGCTGCACCCACCATTGCCCGCTGTGTGCACAAATAACAAACTGCTGATTTGGTCGAGATTTTCTTACACGTCCAGAAATCGTGTCGACTCTTTCTCGTGCACCTTGCGCCGCCGGCCGAATATGAGTGAACTCGATCGAAGGTCCGGAATTGGCTTGATGCGACTGCCAACTGTTCAGCGAAATGCAGAGAACCAGCAGCGATCGCTGCAAGAAACCTGGGGTCAACAGTCGCAGTTGCATGTGAGCGAACAATGACAGAATCGGGTCGATTACGGTTTGCTCGACCGGTTCGCGCTTGCTGCCTACCGACTTTATTCCAGGCGAGGCCGCCGGTTCTACTTTCATATCTGGTTATCTTCTTGCCCGACTCCGGGAACGCTGGTTCCTTCCTGAGTGATAGGCCGCGAGATACCAAACCTTCTCATCTTGGCAAGCAGTGTGGTTCGCTTCAGTCCCAGTTTCGCCGCGGCGCCGCGCGGCCCACCGACGATCCAGCCAACATCCTCCAGTGTGTCCACAATCAGAGCGCGACCAGAGTCTTCCAAGGTCATCGATGACGGGAAAGTTCGGGCGCAATGCAAACTGGGGGTCATGAGCTCTGTTTGCTTTTTGTGAAGTGGGTTTGGCAGCACGCCGTCCCGCGAAAGAATAACCGCTCGTTCCACCAAGTTCTGCAACTCGCGAATGTTGCCAGGCCAGGAATACCACTGGAAAGCAGCCATGGTTTCCGGGGGAATGCGGTCGACTTGCCTTCCCATACGGCCGCTAAACAGCTTCACGAAATGTGTTACAAGGGCAGGAATGTCTTCCCGGCGCTCTCTTAGTGCAGGCAACGCGATCGGGAATACATTCAGACGATAGTACAGATCACTGCGAAATTGGCCGCGAGCTACCATCTTCACGAGATCCCGATTGGTTGCAGCTACCAGACGGACGTTCACTTTGTGGGTGCGACCGCTCCCTAAACGCTCGAACTCCTGCTCTTGCAACACTCGCAGCAGCTTCGGCTGCAACGCAGGAGGGATGTCGCCTACTTCGTCCAAAAATAGCGCACCCTTGTCGGCCATTTCGAAGCGCCCGATCTTCTGCGCAATCGCACCGGTAAAAGCACCCCTCTCATGACCGAATAATTCGCTTTCCAGAAGATCCAGCGGAATGGCCGCACAATTAAGTTTTATGAAAGCGCGTCCGCAACGCTGACTTGCATTGTGAATGGCATGCGCAATGAGTTCTTTTCCCGTGCCGGTTTCCCCTTCGATAAGGACAGTCGAGTCGGTGGGGGCAACCTGCTCCACTTGGTCGAGAACAGATTCGAGGGCAGCGCTATCGCCGATGATCCTCTCGAACGCACGCTCGGCCTGATCCGGCACAAGGTTCATGACTGTTGCATCATTTCCCACAGAAACCTCTACACTTAAGGCTTCCCACGCGACTGCCATAGCCGAGGTTGCTCACATATCAAGAGCAGCACGGACCCTTTTGAGCAACAAGTGATGATCGAACGGTTTCGCCAGGAACTCAACTGCACCCTCTCTCATCGCTCGAATTCTCATCCTGGCATCTCCATGCGCAGTGATGAAGATGATCGGAATATTGCATTCCTCTTCTTTCAGCCTGGCCTGCAACTGTAGACCCGACATCTTGGGCATGCGGATGTCAAGGATCAAGCATTCGGCTTTATGATGGAAATCGGATTCGAGAAACTCTTCCGCGGATCTAAAGCAGCGAGCCAAAAGGCCAGCTGTCTCCATGAAGTCGCGCAGCGAATCTCGCATCGCCTCATCGTCATCAATGATCGCTATTGATTCTGACGTTCGGTCCACCGACATGTGGGCAGCCTAACGTCATTACTTCACTTGGAGCAATCAAACTTTAGGCTGACTGAACCAGACTTTAGGAGATTAGATCCCTACTATCGATAATCGGGCGAGGAAAGCATCGATTGGCACAAAGTCGGCTATGTGGTGGACTTCAGCTTGCTCTTGCGACACGACCGCGTCGCGGTCTCAAAGGAGTCGAGACCTACACATCATTCCACAGTGACCGCACTGTTCTTCTCTTGCCCAAACATATGGGCGCTGGTAGAACGGATCAGTAACGCCAAACGCACTCTTCGGCATAGTAAGCCCGGCATGCGGGCTTCAGTTCGGGGTTTTCCATCTCTTTCCATCTGTAAAATAATGCCAGCCGCAGCAACGAACACGGTTCCTTTGGGGGGCGGATCCAGACCTACAAGGACACAGAGGGACTTCGTGAGAGTCGCAACCTTCAACATTAACAACATCAATAAGCGGCTTGATAATCTCTTGGCTTGGTTAAGCAAAGCTGAGCCGGACGTGGTTTGTCTGCAAGAGCTTAAGGCGGAGCAGGGAGCCTTTCCCGCGAATGCCCTTCGAACTCTAGGGTACGAAGCAGTCTGGCAAGGGGAGCGTTCTTGGAACGGCGTGGCCATTCTCGCGCGAAACCACGCGCCGGTGCTGACCTGCGCAAGCTTGCCGGGAAATCCTGAAGATCACCAAGCCCGCTACATCGAAGCGGCGGTTCAGGGAGTCCTGATCACTTCCATCTACCTCCCCAACGGGAATCCGCAACCTGGGCCGAAATTCAACTACAAGTTGGCCTGGTTTGAGCGCCTCATTACCCATGCCGCCGAACTCATGGCGAGCGGCGCCCCCGTGGTGTTGGCTGGTGACTACAACGTCGTGCCGACACCGCACGACATTTATCCGACTCGATCGTTGGATAACAACGCGCTGATCCAACCCGAAAGCCGCCAAGCCTTTGCGCGTTTAGTGGCTCAAGGCTGGACCGACGCGATGCGGAGGCTACAGCCGGACGGGCCCCTCTGGACATTCTGGGACTATAAATATGAACGGTGGCCGAAGGACAAAGGCATGCGACTCGACCATTTTTTGCTCTCGCCGAAGGCGTCGGAGCGGCTCGTGGACGGCGGTGTAGACCGATGGACGCGCGGGCAGCTAAATGCGAGCGACCATGCGCCAACATGGATAGTGCTCGATCTTTAGACTAGAGCTAATGATTCCCGTCAGGTCATCGGCTTGACGCTCAAAACTGTTGCAATTGTAACCGTCTGTTTGTGGATGAGGAGTCAAACAACCGACTATCGCTACGCGCTGCCCCTTGATATTGCGTTTGGGGCCGCTACCGAGGCCGTTCATGCATGAACCCAACAGAGATATCTGGACGGAATACCTCAAGTGGCATTTCGTGGCGGTGGGGCCACCATCCATACAGCGGAATCGAGCTTCGATAAGGCGTATGCGCTGGCAACACTGCGACCGATTCGACTTTGGTACATCCGGCAAGTTTTTCGACCAGGTGAAGACCAGTCATATACGACGCGGCTCGCAAAGATGCGCCATGTTACGGCACTTCCAGGCAGTGGCGTTCAAGCTGAAAAGAACGCCACCGGCGGCGCTCTGGGCGTGGGAGGAGCTTGCGGCGGAGACAAGGGATAATGTTTGCCACATGCTGGGTTGAGACAGTCGCTGACCGGCTTCCAGCCCGAATTGAAATCGATGAAGGCGCAACCTTTCAAAGATTAAGGAGGTGTATGTCAAACAACAAAACCGCAATCATCACGGGAGCATCGGGGGGGATTGGGGTGGGTTTGGTCCAGGGTTTCGTCAAGCAGGGTTTTAACGTCGTTGGGACATCTCTCAATTCCAGTCAATCCTTGACGGCGTCGCCCAGCATCGTTCTCCTCGATGGCGATATCGGCAAGCAGGAAACCGCAGCTAAAGCCGTCGAAGCGGCGATCAAGCGCTTCGGAACTGTCGATGTTCTTGTAAACAACGCTGGGATCTTTCGCAAGAAGCCTTTTACGGACTTTACTACCGAGGACTTCAACGCCTTGGTCTCAACCAACCTCCTGGGATTCCTCTACATCACTCAACTCGCAGTGAGACAGATGCTGAAACAAAGATCGGGGAGTGTCGTGACCATTTCAGCGTCACTTGCCGACCAACCGATCGCGGGCATAAACGGCTCAGTTTCGATGATTACGAAGGGGGGACTAAATTCCGTTACCCGGAGTCTCGCGATCGAGTACGCGAAAGAAGGCATCCGCTTTAACGCCGTTGCACCCGGCGACGTGGCCACATCGCTGCACAAGGATGACACCGCGGACGCTCTGGATAGGTCGCCAATGGGAAAAATCGTGGAGGTAGATGACGTTGTCTGTGCTGTTCTCTATTTGGCACAGGCGGGTCAAGTAACTGGCGAAATTCTCCACGTGGATGGTGGCGCTCACGCCGGCCGCTGGTAACGCAACAAGGAACGGGAAGATCAGAACAAAGAGGGAGTTAGAGTTATGGAAGGGGCGGCAATATGGTGTGCAGGATGGCCTGACACGGGCCCCAGCGATCTGCGCGGGGAAAAAACGGGTGCGATGGTTTTCCCCTTAGCAGTACACCTGGAATGCGAGCAGACCGCCGAATCGATGAACGAGTTGGCCGATCAGGATCTCTCTCTGGAGGGCAAAATTGAGGAAGACGCGACTTCAGACGAAGACCGGCCAGACCAAGAAAGTATTGACAGTGCACGGAAAGAAGCCTGACGCATGCTAGAAGCGGCGAAGAGTCTATTTCTGATTCTCAGCGCGATCTTCCCTATCGTGGACCCAGTCGGAGGTAGCCCGTTTTTTCTTGTTCTAACTGGTGAATACAGTTCGGAGGCGCGAAAAGCATTGGCACGGCGAGTTGCCCTCGACAGTTTCGTGCTACTAGTTGGCTCGTATTTTGTCGGTACCTACATCCTAGCTTTCTTTGGGATTTCACTGCCCGTAGTACAGGTCGGCGGAGGAATGGTCCTCGTAGCGATGGGGTGGGGGTCGCTTATGGAAAACGATGAAGGCTGCGATAAGAGTGCGCGTAAGAGCATCGATCCGCATGAGGTCTTTAATCGGGCGTTCTACCCTTTGACCTTGCCCCTTACCGTGGGTCCAGGATCAATCTCAGTTGCCATCACCTTGGGAGCAAATGCGGCACGCGGTCACACTCTTCACCCTTTGACAATCTTGACGGCGCTGGTTGGCTTCGCGCTGATCGCGTTCAGCATATTCGTGTGCTATGGATTTGCCGATCGCCTGGCGCGAACGCTGGGACAAGCTGGGATGAGGGTAGTCACGAAATTGTCGTCGTTTCTTCTTGTTTGTATTGGGGTGCAAATTGGCTGGAACGGCATCAAAGCGCTGCTGGAGTCTGTGGTCTTGCATGTGGCTTAATGTATGGGAAAAAACAAAAATCCGTTCTGCCAAGAACTCTGAACCTCTCAACTGGCGGATCTTTCCGACAGTATCGCTGGGCTAACAGCCAATTCTCCGCGCGCTTGCCATCACCATCAGGGGAGCGCCGCAGCTTGATCTTGACCTGCATCGTAAGTTACGTGTCCCGCCACCACCGTCATGCGAAGTTCTAAGTTTCCGTTACCCGACGCGCACCGACACCAGGTACTTCTTCAGTATTGCTGTCAGCTCGTTTTCAGACCAAGTTCGCGTACTGCACGTATTAGGGTCTTCCCTGCACAAAGCGCGTCCTGGACAGCATTGTTGTAGCGGAGACGGACTCTTGAAAGCATGCTGTCGCTATGCGACACCATTTGAGAGCATGCCTTTTGATCCTGGCCCTACTCAATATCTCTTTGCTAGTTCGGGCTCAGGCAAATCCTTGGCGAGAGCTTAAAGACGCATTTGTGCTAGAACGTGACGGCAAGCCCGCCCAAGCCATCATTGCTCTCCAATTGCTTGTTTCTTCGAAATCGCTCGATGCCGTCATTGTTGGCAAATCCTGGGACGTATTGGGGCTGGCGTACGAAGATCTGGGAAGTTTTTCACGGGCTCAGCATGCGTTCGAGCAAGCCATCCACGTGCTAAAGGCGTTACCCGACCACGCAACCGATTACGCTATAGCCCTTGATGACTTGGGAGGACTCTAGCGCTTGCATGTGAGCGTGCGGGACAATGGGCCGGGGCCGAACAACCACTCCCCAGGTCAAGGTATAGGCCTGAAAAATACTAAGGAACGGCTCGAACATTTCTACCGCGAAAACCACGAATTAAAATTCATCGAGCCCGACGCCGGCGGCTTCGAGGTTTCAATCACTATCCCGTACGAGCGCAACGGCCATGAAACTCAAAACACTCATCGCTGATGACGAACCGTTGGCCCGCGAGCGATTGAAACTCCTCCTGTCAAAGCACGAAGATATCGAGATCATTGGGGAGTGTCGCAACGGAAGGGAAACAGTTGCGGCGTTGAGGACAAATGCAACCGATTTGCTTTTCTTGGATATACAAATGCTGGGGAGCGATGGGTTTGATGTCATCAAAGAGATCGGCACGGTTCACATGCCCGTCACGATATTTGTGACGGCCCACAATCAACATGCGTTAAGGGCATTTGAAGTCCACGCGCTAGACTATCTGACAAAGCCTGTCGAGCCGGAGCGGTTAAGGGAGGCAGTGCTCCAAGTAAAGGAGCGCTGCGCATCGAAAGCCGCGCTTTTGACGCAAGAACAACTGAAGTCTGTGCTGGCGAGCCTTCAGAACGGCTCCATCAAGCAGAGACCCCATCCCCAGCGGATCCTGGTTCACAACGCCACCAAAGACGTTTTCATTAATGTCAATGAGATCGAGTGGATCGAGGCGGCAGACTATTACGCTTGCCTGCACGTCGGCACGAAAAGCTTTATGCTGCGTCAGCCCCTCGAAGAACTTGTAAGTACACTGGATCCTGACAAATTTGTACGCATTCACCGCTCAGTTATGGTTAATGTGAATCAGGTGCGGGAGATTCTGCGCGAGGGGCGAAGCGAGGGATCAGTGATTCTGGCAAACGGTAAACGGCTGAGGATGAGCAAGATTGGCTGGCGAAATCTCCTTGCGGTCGGTCGCAGTTAAGAACAACTACCGCATCGGAAGAATGAGTAAAAATATCCAGCTCACCAGCGCCCAGAGGCCCACGACGAAAACGTTGAGCGAACGGGGCCTTCCGTTGTTGAAACAGCTTCGGACATTCATCTTCCGTTACCTCGTTCGTAAACGCGAATCGCGACCGCCACGGATTCGTGCTGGAAAGTCGGGATAGCGAAAGTGATCCGTTTTCCCATTCGTTCCGGACAGCGCTAACGCCTCTGCACTAGTCTGGGCCGGATTCTGATTGTGTGATGGGCGACTCTTCCCTAATCCTCCTAACGGAGGAGTATCGGACAATCCGGAACCTATCTCGTTTTGCCTTAATCTAGAATTCCACGCTAAGATTGCCGAATGATGAAGTCTTCACGCGAGGCGCTGAAGCCGGACGAGCCTGGACTTGAGAATGTAGCTGCCAAGTTTCAAGGGAAGTTAGCGCTGGCTCTGGGAGTGATCGCAATCGCGCTCAGCTTGGGTCTTGGGCTTGTTTATCTAATCTCGGTCCGTCGCCTGGAGCGCGAGGTGGCAGGGCTCAGCCAGAAGACGGAAGGTTTGAGCCGGCTGGTCGTGCTCGGACAGGAGCAATCGCAGACATTGGCTCAGCAGGCTTCGCAAGCGGCTGCGAACGCACAGGCAGCCGCTCAACAGCGCGACTTGGCGAAGCAGGATCAATCGAACTCGGAGGCGCAGGCGGAACTTGCTCGGCAGCAGGCCGCCGCCGAGCAGCAAAAGGCAGCTCAAGCCACACAGCAGGCTGAGGAATATCGGCAAGCGCGAGAGTCAGAACTTGCACAGCTGCAACAGGCTCTCGGGCAAATCGCCGAAACGCATCGCACCGCCATGGGCTTGGTGATGACGCTAGACAGCAAGTCGATTCGCTTCGACTTTGATAAGGCAATCATTAAACCGGAATATCGCGACATCCTCAATCGCGTCGCCGGGATCCTGATGACGCTTAAGGGATATACGATTGCGGTCTACGGATATACGGACGACATCGGCACGCAGACGTACAACTTGCAACTCTCACAGCGGCGGGCGGAAGCGGTCCGCGACTTCTTGATGCAAACTGGAATTTCTCCGACAATCATGAGCACCAAGGGTTTTGGCAAATCCGACCCACGCGTTCCGGGCGACAGCGAACAGGCGCGTGCTGCCAACCGCCGGGTCGAGATCGGCATAGTGGATTCGAAACTTATCACGAACGGCCCTCTGGTCCTGCCAAAGTGAATTAGACAGTACAGGTCGGTCTAGACGTCGTGAGCGACCCCACCAGGATCACCCGCCGAAAGTTGTCGAGTGCTAACCTTCCAGAATCGATGCGATCATCGCTAAAGCCACTCAGGCTTACAATTGCGCGCACAGATCACGCTTACCTCGGGCACCAAACTCGGTCCGTGGAGGTCGTGGCACCAGCAGATCACCAGCGCTTTCTAAGTTGCGCTGCCCGATCGACGGCATCCAGATCTCAGAAAAGCCATCCTTCCTGGTCAGAAGGTCCACTATCAGCCGCGCATCTCGTTAGACACCACAAAGTCTACTCGGGTCGTCGCGAGGCCGACTGTCGTTAGGTCATCAACTACGACTCCGGAGCCTCCCCAAGCGCTGCTTCCGATGGGCAATCCACCGGACGACACGTCAGCTAGTAGTCTTGAACTTCGCGACGATCGCCGTGATGTCGTCGTGTTGTTCCTGAAAACTGAATCGCCGAACACCATCCACGATTGCGGTCAACAAAGCCTGGCACGGCAGGGTCCGATGTTGCTGAATCGACTCAATCAGGTACCGCTCGCCAAATTCCTCTCCTCGCTCGTTACTGGCTTCGGTGATCCCATCAGTGTAAAGCGCAAGCACGTCCCCGGGAGAAAGCTCATGCTCCCGCATCGAGCAATTCCATTCTCTGAAGAGTCCGAGCAGCGTGCTGGTGGACTCCAGCCGATCCACCTTGCCGTTGCCTCTTACCAAAAGACCCGACAAATGGCCGCAATTGACGTAGCGCAGTCGTCCTGCCGCCTCGTCGTAATCGGCAAACAAAAGCGAGGCATAGGCACTGTCGCCGGTATTGTCGTAGAACAGTCGGTTCACTGACCGGAGCAACGCTTCGGGCTGATCGAAGGCCAGCGCCGACTGGCTACGCAGGCTGGCCTGTAAATTCGCCATCAGCAGAGCGGCGGCAATCCCCTTGCCGGAAACATCGCCGATGATCAATCCCAGCCGCTGCGGCCCGAGACTCAGGAAATCGAAATAATCCCCTCCCACCTGGCGCGCCTGCAGGCAGATACCCGCATACTCGACCGTTTTTAACTCCGGCTGAATCTGCGGAAACAACCGCGCCTGCACCTGCCGCGCTATCTCTAGTTCCTGGGCGGTGCGGCGTTCGGACTCGAGCTTCTCGGCGTGCGCCTGCCGGCGCAGCTCCAGGCTTTGTCTCACTTCGTCGAAGCCTTCCAGGCCAAACGCATTCCCGTCAGGATCCTCGAAACGTGCATAGGTGCCGCCCCACCCCGGCGTCTCGGGAGCAGTTGTGAAACGAACGCCACGTTCGCTCCATTCTTTATACTTGGCGTGGACATCCTCGGTCATGAATAGGACCCAGCGGTAGCCGCCAATCAGTTTGTATTCCGGCTGGTCGGGTTTTGGTTCAACCAGCGCGAGATTCGCGCTACCGTCGGGAGGCGCCACTTCGATCCAGCGTTCGCCGGTGGGAAGGCGTTGTTCTGTGATGAGTTCGAAGCCCAATTGTTGCAGATAGAATGGCTTACTCACTTCCAGATCGCGGACGAAAACCACGATGTCCTGGATCGACAGGTAGGGCTCTTCGCGGCCCGGGCGAAGCACGGTCCGGTTCGCCCACGAGAGAAAAGCGTCGCTGGCCATCGCGTGATTATAACGGGCCCGATCTGGGTTGAGATGACCGATTACACTCAAACTCTTTTTTACGTTTCCTGGTGGTGAAATCGGCGCAAGTAACGGGTGCGCAGCCTTCCGGAATAGCAGAGTAAATATGCCACCTGACGACGCGGCGCGGACGGAAAATCGCCAAAGTGGCTATGGCGCGAAAACTGGCGATTCGCCTGTACTGGATGATGCGCAAGGAATGGGATTACGAGCAGGAGAAAAAGTTCGGTTCGCACGCGGGACAACCTGGAAATCGCTGTGGTATGAAGTAAACATCGAGTTGATTGGGTTCCCCGCTCCCCTTCACCGGGGAGATCGAGGTAGTCATCATGATCGAAAGTGTGACCGAAGAGATGCATGGGTCGAACTGTGTACCTGGGAATTTGTGGATGCCGACCTGCAATGGCATCTCCTTGATCAGAAGACAGTCAATATACCGTTACTTGTAGTAGGATTGCCGGATCGGGTAGGAGATCATGAAAGAGCCGCGTCTTTCCAAAGCCGAAACTCGCATTCTCGAGCAGTACTGGAAACTAGGGACCGCGTCGGTGCGCGAGGTCCTGGAAAGCCTCCCAGAGGACGAACGTGTCGCTTACACGACGGTCCAGACGCTCGTCTATAGACTTGAGGAGAAGGGCGCTTTGAAGAAGGTAAAGAAAATTGGCAATGCTCAGCTCTTCCAGCCGGCCCTCGATCAGAGCCAGTACCGCAGCAGGCTGGTCCGCGACTTGCTGGACCTGTTTGGCGGATCGCCACGTCTTCTGGTCTCGAATCTGCTCGAGAACGGTGCCCTGACCTTGCGAGACCTTAAAACGCTACAGGGTTCGGCTCGTGGTGATAAGAACGGCCACAGTCGTGGAGGGAAGCGTGCATGAGCATATCGCCCGCGCGATGTATTACGTCAGTGTCCACTTGCTATATGCATCGATTGTCGGCTGTGCAGCCTGGACGCTGACATCATTCCGGCGCGCCAGTGCCACCTCCAAATATTGGCTCTGGGTTGTGACGGTTTTCAATTTCGTCGTGCCGACAGGATTGGCAATCGACAAGCTCTGGGCGCCGCATTTGGCGTGGGCCGCACCACTCGGTGCTATTGGCGGAGCGGTGTGGGACATGACACGAGGCCGGACGGCCGTCGTACTTGCCGTCATATGGATGACGGGCGCACTTACCATGCTCGTGCGATTGATCTCGCATTTGCGCAGAGAACGTCGCGAGGTTCAAGTTCCTGCCGACCCTCATGATGTGACATCCAGCTTCGTGGCAGATGGCATACCTGTGAGCTTCGACAGCAGGCATCCAGCTCCTGCAGTCGGCGGCGTCCTGTATCCGCGTATCTGGCTTCCCACCGGGATCGATCGATTACTCAACCGACAAGAATTGAACGCTGTGCTACTGCATGAGGTGGCCCACGCAAAAAGACGCGACAATTTGATCCGTCTGGTCTACGAAGTTTCGTTGTGCGCCTTGTGGTTCCATCCGCTCATCTGGCTCGCGGGAATGCGGATGGCACTCTATCGCGAGCTCTCCTGCGATGAATCGGTCATCCAGCGTGAGCAGGGACAAGCACTGGTTCGGGCGCTCGCCAAGCTTGCAGCCCCCGAAGAAACGATGTTTCTCCAAGCGACAGCCTCGTCGCATTTGAGCCATCGCTTGGCGCGCCTGGCCGGGTCGGCACAACCGGCACACCGCACAGCAAGCCTTCTACTGACGTCGCTGTTCGCCGCGGTGATCGTGGGCGGCGTCTTTGGAACTGTCGCACATACGGCCTGCTGTTTTGTGATAAAACACTGACCACTGCATAGTCCTCGCTCAATGAGGTGACCCAGCCGGGTCTCATTGCATATAAAACGCATTGTGTAGTAGAATCGACTTAGTATGTAGTAGATTAAAGAGGCGCTAAGATTTGCCCGTCTCAGTCTCTATAGAGTGGTAGGATGCTTCTGATCCTGCCGTGGCAAATCTTTGGCGGTCGGAGGCCAAGATGGCGACTCTGGGACCCGCGCAGCTGCCGGCGGAAGCTTCCGTCCCGAGCGGTGTTTCGACCGCCCCAGTCACGAAGCTTGCCCCGAGGCACTCTGCCCTCGTCCGCGTGACACACTGGATCACCACTCTCTGCTTTTTCGCCCTGCTCGTCACCGGCATCGAAATTGTGATCTCGCACCCGCGTTTCTACTGGGGCGAGACGGGCACGGTGTTGACGAGTCCGTTGTTTCAACTGCCAATTCCTTCCTCCAGAAGATTGGTGCCGACGGGTTACGGCTACGTGCTGCCCGACCAGAACGGCTGGAGCCGGGCGCTGCACTTTGAAGCTGCCTGGATCGCGGTGCTGACAGGCTTGCTGTATGTAATTTCCGGTCTGCTTACACGGCATTTTCGAAAAGACTTGGTCCCCCGCAAGGCCGATCTCTCTGGGCGGGTGCTCTTGACCTGCTTTACAAAACCGTTTCGCTTTGAACGGCCAAGTGCGGCAGAGGCCTCTTCCTACAATGGGCTCCAGCGCCTCGCGTACCTATTTGTGATCTTTGTTCTGTTCCCCTTGGTCATCTGGAGCGGCTTGGCGATGTCGCTCGGCTTTGCTTCCGCCTTCCCTTGGTCCGTTACTCTGTTGGGCGGCCGTCAATCCGCTCGCACGATTCACTTTTTTGTCACGTTGGCCCTGGTGTTGTTCCTGTTTGTTCACGTTCTGATGGTTTGCCTGGCCGGAGTCTGGAGCCGCACAGGAGCGATGATCACCGGCCGCACCAGCACGCATAAGGAGCAGACATGATCAACCTTTCACGCCGAAAACTGATCGTCTCCGGACTCGCAGCGACCGCGGGTGCATCGGGATTGGCAGTGGCAGCGCACTTTGCACGGAAGTATGGATTGGTTCCTCCCGATCATGGCGGAATCTACGGCCTCGGCGAAACGCTGACATATGCCTCGCAGCGGCTGCTGACGAGACATTCACTGGCGCGCGAATTCCCCCGAAACCGAATTTCGGCGCGTCCATTCCCGAACGAACTCGCGCCCCTGACGGAAGACTTTAAGCGCCTTCAGGCGGGCGGATTCGCGGACTGGCGGCTTTCTATCGATGGCATGGTCCATCAACCTGCATCGTTCTCGATTGCTGACCTCAAGAACTGCCCGTCTCGGAGCCACATCACCGAACTCGCGTGTGAAGAGGGCTGGTCCTACATCGCCGAGTGGATTGGGGTGCCTCTCTTTCACGTCTTGTACCTTGTCGGGGTCCATCCACAAGCCCGATACGTCGTGTATGGCTCGATGGAACCCGATACGTGGGATAGCATCGATATGGCCGATGCTCTGCATCCGCAGACATTTCTCTGTTACGGCATGAATGGCAGCGACCTTCCGGTACCCCACGGCGGACCGCTTCGCATGCGGCTCCCTCGACAAGTTGGCTACAAGAACAAAAAATTCATCACGCACCTGACGGTCACAGACAATCTGAAGAGGTTTGGCAAAGGCCTCGGCTGCGTCGATGCCGAGTACGGCTACGCCTGGTACGCCGGCATCTGAGAAACCTGGATTGTCGAGATTCGAGAAGATTTAGAATCGTCGCCGACCCTCAACATCGACAAGCGACGGAGCATTGAACTTGGCTGATCGCGCCGTTACTCCAAAGAATTCTTCGCGGTTACCGATAACTGATGTCGTTTAACAGGCTGTTGCACCAGTAATCGACCGATGAAGCGTTGCCTAAACGGGCTGACCGTCTCCAGGCTAAACTCGTCTTTTTGGGAGGGTCTGTACTCCTGGGTGTCTTCGACACAGGTCTCTACTCGGGCGATTTCGCCATGGATCTGCGCAGCACGATCCGTGCCGTCTCGCGCCTCCCATTCGCTCCCGACCGACTCGTCGAAATTCTATGCGATTCCGAATCTGGCAGCTCTAAGAGTGCGACTGACCAAGACCACACGACTTTTTGGCTTGTCACTGCCGATCAATTTGCCAAGCGCGGAATCGTCTCCGACCGCGTACGAAACAAGGCTCTTGAGATCATCGAGCACGGTCTTGACCTCTCTGTACTCCAAAAACTGGGCATGTCCGCGTCAGACTTACGCAAGCGCAAGAAGATGCTCGACGAATTGCACGCGCGGCTTGTTGCTCCCCCAGTGAGCAAGCGACGTCCGGTTCTCAAGTCACCACAGGCTTTCTTGATGGAGATTGGAGACGTTTTTGTCTATCCGACGTGCGGTGGCGATTGCATAAATCCGTATTTCGGGTCTAAAGAGATGTATAAGTTCCACCGCAAAGACGGCTCCGTTTCTTGGCAATGGCAGCAGGATGGCTGGGCTGCAATCGTCACTGTAGACCGAGGCCGCGCTTTCGATTTTCTATCATGGTATCGGCCATTGACAGTCACGCAAGCTGCAGCCGAAAAGCCATCCCTTGAAAATCTGCGCCAGGAACTGCTCTGGAAGCTCAGTAGACCGGGTACTTGTACGAACACTCAACTCAAGCGCATGGAATTCGAGAAGATAGGGAAGCTACCAATTGATGCTGCCAGACTCCAGCGTTCGTTCCCAGACATGAAGCCCGGCACGTATCATGCCGTCAATGACATCTCAATCGCCAACGGCCTACACGTCGTCCCTGCTCTTCCGGCGCGTGCACTGGCAAAACCGGGAGAATCTCCGAACCGACGCGCAGGCCAGTCTTACCCGACCATTCTCGGCATCGCGCAGATTCTCTCGGATCGGTATTAGTTGAGAACCTGCCTGGTTGGTGTAAACGGCGACGGAAGTGTGCACTACGCAGGTGGCACGAAAATGAACTGTTCCAAATCTGCTGTAGGTTGAGATCCTCCCGGCTCCTCGTGGATCATTGCCGGATTTATGGTAGATTCAGTGAGATTTAAGCGCAGGAAGGACACCTCAGACGCATGAGGGCGGAAGAAAAACGACAACGCGGTCGGAGCCTAAGTTGCTACTGATTTGCTGTCGCAAACAGGCTTTTACCGCAATTAATACGAGCCATGAGTGTAATGGGCGGTTTATCGCGAACCCATGCGTGAAGATGTAACGCCCCACCTCCTCTACGTGTATCAGCCGCGGACTTCAGACTCCAGAACGATCACTCCCTTTCGGAAGGGCCGGAACCCCCATCGGAGATTTTTCTCCGACTGAGCAAAGATTGTATCGGTATAGAAGGCTGGGCCAATTCGAGCGAAGCCAGATCTTTACGAATTTACACTCCTGTAACAGTTCAGGGTTAGAATCCGGGCCAATCCCCCGCCAGAAGCGGGTTCTCGATGAATACCGAATGAATGTGACGGTAGTTCGGTGCCCGTATTGCATTTCAGACAATCAGTTTAGGCCGATGGCGACGCTCCCGGAGGGACGGTTCGTTTGCGACAAGTGTGGTCATCTTGAAATCCACGGCGGCAAATATGTCGAGTGTCCGTGCCAGAAGTGCTTCGAAATGCGGGAATTTGATCGCCGTTGCGGATAGACCAGGGCTAACAGGACCGAGGTGTCTCGATGCCTTATCGCATAAACTTCATGCTGTCCTTCTTGCTTCTGCTCGGGACAAGGAGCGCGGTCGGCCAGACTCAACCCGTTCCCTTTCCAACGAATAGTTGCTCTAAATGAGACACGCCGCAGGCAGAGCTGCGAGAAACTTCTGGCAACGGGTGAACTGTTGGGTTTATGAGTGCAACCATCAACGGAAAGAGGTCCTTCTGCCAGATCACGTCGGCAATCCTGATTCACGGGTTGCAATATCTTGTGACAAAAGCGGAACTGCTCCCATAAGCACCGCACTGTTCCCAAATTCGGCGGCGCGGACCTGAACCTTGCCCCAGGGCGTCCACGCGTACTTGTGCACATAGGACTCGATATGAGGAATGATAACGTCTGGGCTCTTCATTACACCGCCGCCGATCACAATCATCTCAGGATCGTATGCATGAACCAAGCCGACGGCAGTGGCCGCCCAGACATTCAAACAGCGGTCGCGAATCGCAACGGCGACCGTGTCTACACGGGCAGCTTCTTCAAAAAGCTCCTTGAATCCGATGTTCGAATATCTCGACAACGCGCTATCTGTAGCTGCGGGCCAATCCTTTATTATCATGGGCAGGGACCACCCGCTCGCTTCCGCTTCCGCGCAACCAATCGCCCCACAAGTGCATGGCCGGCCATTGAATACTGCCGGAATGTGCCCGCCCAGACAACCTGCTTGGGCATGCTTGCCGCGAAGTAACTTGCCTTCGATCATTGCCACGCCACCGATGCCAGTGCCTAACGTCATCATCACGACATCAGTAAAGCCACGCGCCGCTCCAGCGTAGGATTCCCCCAACAGTGCCATGCGAGCATCGTTCTCGATCCGTGCCGGCCAGCCAACATTTTCGCGGAACCACTCGGCAAGATCGATGTCCTTGACGTCCTCGTACTTGCCGTCAGTTGAGAGGATTCGGTTCACGCGTGAATCAACAATAGCTGCAAATCCAATTGCTATCCCCGCAACGTCACCGGATGATAGTCCCCGCCTTTGCATGAGCTCGCGGCATGCATCCCGAATTTGTGGCAGCACTGCCTGGAGACTCTTCGCGGAATGTGTATCAATTGTCTTATGCGCAAGGAGCACCCGATCTTCGACCAAGCCACAGGTTGCGTGTGTTCCGCCAAAATCAATCGCTAAGGCTTTCACCTGAAGATGCACCCTCGTAATATTCGCAGTTCGAAACAATCCAGCTCTACTTGCTCAACGTCTCTTGAATCTGTTCGAGCGTGCGTCTTTTCGTCTCAGGACCATCTTCCAGACGAAAATGCAGAAAACGCATTGCAGCGTCGCCGCCAGGAGCACGACGTAGCTGAGCGACTGCGCTTTTGCTTCCGCAACTTCAGCATTAACAGTGGCGGCCGGAACTTGCATGCATGCTCCTCCGAACGTTTGTACTTGAGATCACGCTAAACCCAGGTTGGACAATCCTGAAATCACGTTTGCGAGCTCACATCTGTCCCGTTCGTACGAAGGCTTTGATTGTGCCGCACTTTGATCCCTCGGATTCTTCACCGGGACGAATCGTGTACGCACCCACTGCCGCCGGCACGATGAAAGTTTCTGCATAGTGAACTGCAAACGGATCAAATTCGCCACTCGGACTTTCCACGATTGCTTCTCTGCCTTCCATAAGATTCAGGACATTTACTGTGCCGTTAGTATCGTGTGGCGTTTTACCCGTGAACCAATTCCGGCGTGTCTCAATAAATTCCAACTCGTGCAGGCCTGTCCGCTCCTCCGTCCAATCTGCGCCTTTACCCACAAACTCGACTCGGTTAATCAGGTTCTTTTTTACCCAGTCCGTTTGCCGGTCCCAGGCGATGTTTGCGAGTCCACGATCAAGATGAATCGGCCGCGGCAAGCCGTTTAGGCCGAGCCGCCCCCAATCCCACAGTTTGAACGTGAAGATGTATGGAGTCGCGCTGATTTCAAGCACCATGCTGTTTTTTCCCGAGCAGTGAATCGTTCCGGCTGGAATCAGGAAGTGATCATGCTTCTTAACAGGAAACTTGTTGACGTAAGTTTCTGCCTGAAACGACGGTCCACGCTCTTGCGCGAGCCGCAGTTCGCGGGCCATTGCCTCACGATCGATTCCCGTCTTCAGGCCAAGATAGACCGAGCCGTCCTCGCCGGCGTCGAGCAAGTAGTAACTTTCATCTTGGGTATAGTCCATTCCAAATTGCTCGCGAATGTATTCCGTCCGCGGATGGACCTGCAGCGAAAGGTTCCCGCCACCCATCGTGTCGAGGAAATCAAAACGGATCGGAAACTCAGCGCCGAAGCGGCTGTAAATGTGGTCTCCGAGTAATTCACGGGGGTGAAGAAAAGTGAGGTCGATCGCCGGCAACTCAATTTGCAAATCGGCGAACCCAAGAAGCAAGCTGTTTTCTTCGGGAACGCAATCGAAACACCACGCATGATTGGGCGCGTCTTTTGGCAGATCGCATACCTGTTCCATCCAATGCCCGCCCCACGGGCCGGGATCGAAGTAAGGCACCACGCGAAATGGTCGGCTCGCGACTGTCTTGAGACCCGCTCGTATGCAATCGCCGGCCACGAGTTTAGGGGTGGAACTGTTTGTGTCTAAGAAGAAGTTGGCCTTCGGCAGGAGCTCTCTCTTGAGGCGATCGGCAGCACGCCAGTCTACAAAAAATGCTCTTTTATATTTTAGGCTCTGATTTTCCGCGGTATTGTCTATGCCCAGATTTGAGATCTCATTTCGGCGCTGCCGACCTTGTATCTCCCAGCGTGCCAAGTCAGCGTAAACGAGAACGTCCGACTCTGGGGAAACGATCGCCGCACCGACGCCTACCAGAAGCAGCAATCCGGTTTTCCAACTTGTGACTTTCTCGCGAGCGTGGTTCAGTTTCGATTCGTCAAAGAACTCCTGCAGGCCAATTTCGTTCATTCGTCCGAAGACCGGATCATCACCCAAGACTGGAGCCAGCAACTTGTCCACGCAGTGTGGTGCTTTTAGCAAGTCGGGTGTGTAAATCACGCCTGCGGGACGCAAACCCTCGACGAGTGCATCCTTAATGATTGCTTCAAATGTACCGGGGTAGCATTCAACAGTGAGAGCGCATCGGCTCTCTGCACACCAAGGTTTCAAACGATCAATGATGTTCCGCCAGCCTACGCGGAAATCAGTCGCGCTGGTCCTCACGGGAATACAGGGATGTTTGTTGTAGTTTGATTTACGCGACATTCGTCAACATTTCTAGTCTTCTGCCGAACTAGTCGGGCGCTTTATCACGTCTGAATCCAATTCAAACGAAGCCGGGGCAAAGCCGCTCAGAAAGAACTCGAATGAGCCACCTTGGATTGCGATTGGTGGACCCAGGGAATCGCCGCGGAGGTCCACAGGCCTGACGATGCGGGCGAGCGATCCGGAAGGGAGTTGTACGGTTACTTTGCCGGACTCTCCCGCGAGTTCCCATAACCGCAAGAGGTTCACTTCACCTTTTGACTTCTGCTGGAGCGCAGTGACCACTACGCCCGGACGTGACACGCTAACCCCTGACCGACTTGGGGGAAGTGGTCCACGAGCGCCGGAACCGACCGACGCCACCAATGGAAGCATAGTCTCCAGCGCGGGAATGGCGAGTTGGTCGCCAAACCAAATGCGTACTCGTGAAGTCCAAGTGCCTGAATACCAATAACGGTAATTGGTATTCCATTGATTGTTGTACAGATTGAGAAAGACCACTGGCTTTTTGGGGACAAAATCCAGAGAAAACTTCCAGATCCCTGGCGTATCGAGACTGACCAACGGGTGGTCCATTGGACAGAGTGAGACGCTTGCTCCCTCGCTGCTCGTGATTGTCAATCCGGCACCAACCGCATAGATGTGGCGATTCGCGCCCGTCAAAATATCGCTTGACGGGTCCATGACTCCGAGCGTCCGGGCTACGCGGAACTGGGGCGAGTTCAATCTGAATGGTAGGCAAAGCCAGTCGGCTTCTGGCCAGTTGTCCTTCGCTTTATTCTTGATTGTCAGCTCGATATCGAAATAAGGAACACCCTCATGAATGGTCACGCCGAGGGTAGTTGCTGGGAGATGGTTGTTTATATCAGCCGGCATCTCCAGAATGCCGGTCAGCGTTTCACCTTGTTTGACGAGGCGCATTGAGGCGTTCGAGCCCGAAGCGCGACGGTAGCGCACCCCAGCAGGAAGGCCAGGCTTGGACATCCCTGGATGAAGATGACTACCCCATCTGCCTTGTTGATATGCTCGGCAGTAGTCCTCTGTCTGCGAACTTTCAAAGCGCTCGTTGAGATATTGCCCCAGGCCGTATTCAGCAGATCCGTCTACCCACTCTCGGCCTGTGCGCTTCTCGACAAGTGACGCAATCACGCCGCGGACTGGATCAAGCGTTACCCTCATGAATTCGTTTTCTAATGTGTTACCGGACAGTGTCTTCGACTCCATGGGGGGCGGAGGAGGAAACGTTCTGTAACCGAGTGCCGGAATATCCTTGGAAAAAAATGAGGTGCCATTGATCTCGACTATCCCAGAACGTGGCCAAGGCAGCGGATTGTAGACCACAACTCTAGATCCGTCGGCGTCAACCGCCCGCATGAGAGCGGTGAGCCCAGCATTAAACAATGATGAAGTTATGCTTGCTGCATTTCGGATATAGTTGGTCTTATCTTCCCAAGAGGCTTCCAGTTTTTGATACTTATCCGCAGGAAGCTCCTTAAACGCTTTCCCGTAAACGTCAACAGACTCTCCGAGACCCCAGGTATGCTCACTGTAAAGCAAGCTTTGTTCAAACGCCTTCGCGACTTGTTCATCGTGTTCCTCAACTGGCACACCCCACTGGCACAATTGAGTGTGTAAAACCTCAACAGCTGGGATCAGTGGACGCACATTCCGGGCGTGTCGCATTCCTCCGGGATCCGACATACATCCATGAATCCATGTGTCCGGTGTTTCACCGCGAACAACAGCCAATTCCGGTTTCTCCGCCAAGATAGCGTCCGCGACGTCGTCCAACGTACCCATTCGGACTTTTACGTCGGGAAACTTTTCAACTGCTTCAGCAAAGAGGGACCTGACCGCTTCCATAGTCGGTGGTCCGGAATTGTCCGCAGTAACAATGATGGCGGGCCAGGTTTTATATGGCCAGTTAGTGGGAGGCAGCAGGTTATGTCCAATGTATGCATCTCCCTCCCCGCCCCAGGGCCACAGTGCTGTACACGTTCCATAGATAGTCGAATACATCGTCATCACACGTGAACCGTCCGGACCCTCCCACCAAAAGAGCGGTGGAAGATCGTGAACATATCCGGATGGCCAGTTGCACCCGATGTGCATGAATCTTATTCCGCCGTGCGCAAGGCCGGTCGCGAGTGCTCTCGATTGTGAAGGCACGTCTGATGTTTTCGCCGCTCGCGGTATCGGCATTCCATAGCGCTGACACGACCGATCGGCAAATGCGTAACCTCGTGCGAATTCTTCCGGCCACATTAACTCGCTCTCAATGCTGAAGGGCAGCGCGTGAGCGACAAGTCGACCCCTCTTCACAGCGCGGTCGA
This sequence comes from Terriglobia bacterium, assembly GCA_963786325.1. Classification (GTDB taxonomy): domain Bacteria; phylum Acidobacteriota; class Terriglobia; order Terriglobales; family Acidobacteriaceae; genus JAIQFF01. Next base: position 703,090 of record CAWAYW010000024.1, on the reverse strand, counting down.
GTCGTTGACGACGTTCGGCTGTCTGTCCGGGCCAGTCCTCAGTAATCCAATCGAAAACCCAACCGGGGCATGTCCATGTGAATTGTTCTTCCTGCGGCAATTCCTTCGATCTATCGATGAGATCGAGCGCGCGATCAATCATCGTAGTGCGGTAGTAGTTCAATACGTCCTCTACTCTGTCCGAATATCCGATGTCGAAATGTGTCTTGCACACCACGATGATTTCGTTTATCCGACTCGCTGCGGGTAAAGATGAGTTGACTGACGAACTTGCACTTTTCTGGCCCAAAACAATGGCGGGGGCTCCAGCCAGCAATCGCATCGCGGTGCGTCGGGTAAGAATCATGCGTCCGCTCTTTTGAAGGAATACCAAAGGCTCGGCAAACGAGTCTCTTTTAAAATCGTATTTTCACGCCGCTGCGATCATACTCAATCCTTGGCCTTCCGGATCGTTGCGCACTGTGCACGTGCTATCGAACTGCATCGTTGCTCGGCGTTCCGAGGTATGTTTCGGCCAATATGCCAAGTCGTCGTGATTAGGATTGCCGGTTCGGGCAAAACTCACCCAAGCAGTACTGATTTGTTTTGATAAGACAATTGCTCCACTACTGCCTCCACTGTAGTGATCACAGAGCTCAGCATTGTCGAAAGTAAACGCAAGTTCAGCGGCATGAAATGGCCCGGGCCGTCCGTCCAATACCGGAGTGCGCCAGGCATATATGTAGGCGTACGCGGGTGCCCCACGAAAAGCAGCCTTCCTGATTGCCTGTTCACATGCCGGGCGACGAAAAGAAGCCGCAGCAATGGTGGCATATAAGTCAAACGGAATTGCTTGCGGATAATCGCGCCTGTAGGCGTCAATGATCGCTTTGCTGTGCTCGCCGAACTCCTGACTCACTAGTTGGTGAAGTTCGTCCATCGGCATTGCCTGCGTCTCGGGCCGATCTAATCCATTTACGATTTCGTGAAGATTTGAGCCGGTCAGCAGCCGGACTTCCGCTGATACCTTGGGAGCATCTGGATCAAATGGATGACGAGGAAGTATCCGCCCGTCCACCGTCGGACCCCAGTCGTCCTCACCGTACACTTGGCGAAGCGAGGACTGGTGCGTGGGCATTTTCTTCATCGCTTCCGCGGCAGCACCCGAAAGACGGTCAACTGGAATTGCTTGCAGTTCTCTCACCCGCGACTTCGATGGACCCACTTCTGCGAGCACCAGCTCAGCCAATCGACCCGAGTAATCTGGAGATAGGGATTTTAAGAAAGGTCCACTTTGAACAATTGCACGATGAAAAAGACCTTTTGCTGCCCGAATCGCCCTAAGGGCAAGAACTTTTCCGCCGCCTCCAGATTGGCCGAAGATCGTCACGCAACCTGGGTCGCCCCCAAATGTTGTAATGTTTTCGCGAACCCACGCCAGCACAGCGACGATGTCCAGCAGGCCCGCGTTAGCAGAGTTGGCATATTCTTCGCGGCCCAGTTCTTGAAGATTCAGACAGCCATAAACGTTCAGCCGGTGATTATGAGTGACCACAACAACATTGTGATTTCGCGTGAGGCTTTCGCCATCGTAGGAAAGGAGATCGTGCCCGCTGCCACTGGAAAACCCACCCCCATGCATGTAAACCATGACTGGGCGTTTATGGGAGCCATTGATCTCAGGCGTCCAAAGATTAAGGCGCAGGCAGTCTTCGCCGGCTACTGTGGCTGCTGCACCACGATGGAGTACGAATCCGTCTTCGTCCGTATTCGCGAGATTCTTGCCATCGGTGTTGAAGTGTGCAGAATCCTGGTTAGGACAGACCCGACCATACTGCAACGCGTTGCGAATTCCACTCCAGGGCTCGGGACTCGCTGGGGGCATGAAGCGCCTGGAACCAGCTGTCGAAGCACCATAGGGCACGTCTTTGAAAATGTACACGCCGTTCCGCCGGAAGCCGCGTATTTTTCCGGCGGTCGTCTCGGCAACGGTTTTGCCGGAGGCAATAACCCTGCTGTTTCCACAACTGGTCGCTGCGAACGCTTTGGGCGAAGCTTTCGGTTTGCGCTGTGCTTCGGCGCTTAGGGACAAGATGGCAGAACCTGCCAATCCCGCCCCCGCAGTTGCAACGCTGCAGAGAAACGAACGTCGTTCCTCAGAATAAGGTGCCAGCTCGCGACCTAGTTGTCTTTCGACAGCGCCACTGTCCTTGCATCTAAATCGTCCCCCTTTCCCCATCCATCCGCCTCAAAATCCCAAGTGCAGGCCGAATTGGATCTGCCGTGGCGGAAGCACGTTGGACGTAATCTGGCCGGCCCCCGCAACACCGATCGTAGTGTTGTTGGGTGGCCCATAGTTTTGAATGTTGAAAACGTTAAAGAATTCCGCCCGGAAGGAAACGAGAAATCTCTCACCAATGGGGAAATTCTTGAATACCGAGAAATCCGCGTTATACACGGACGCCGACCGCAATACGTTTCGTCCAAAGTCTCCGTAGGAGTTCACCGGTACCGCAAACGCATTCGGGTCGAACCACTCATTTATGGTCGGGTGTGCGGGGTGTGGATCTCCTACGATATTCGGTCTGGCGTAGTTCCAAAACGAGAGAGTGTTGCCGATATTGGCTACGTCGCCTACTACCGACAGGTTGTAAGGTTGGCCGGAACGTAATTGCACTATGCCGTTCACTTGCCAATTGCCTAGAACCTGACTCGCGACCCCCTGGCTGAGATATCGCTTGCCCCTACCGAAAGGAAGGTCCCAAATCCCGCTGATCGAAAGAAAGTGTGGAATATCATACGCAGAAACGCTTCGGCTTCTTTCCGGGTGGTAGGGGTCTTGCAACCCCGATGAGCCGCCGGGACCGTTCTCGACGTCGAACCAGCCGCTGCTGCCCGTGTCAATGGATTTCGACCAGGTGTAGGAAACCAGGTATTGAAAACCATCGGCAAAGTGGTGCTCTAGTTTCGCTTGCAAGGCATTGTAGTTGCCATTTCCGCGGGACGTGCCAAAGAACGGTGTGACGTTGTACCAGGGGAAGGGCTTTGCTCCTCCAGGAGTCGTTGCGGTGTTGAACAAGCCCGTGAGATCGAGGCGGTCGTTCTTACTCCCAACGTACCCGACCGAAACTGCCAAGTTCTTTCTCATCTCCCGCTGGATTTCCACATTCCACTGTTGTGACCTCGCGTCCTTGTGGTGCGGGTCCATGAACCAGCTCGTTTGATTCCAGGGCGAGGGATCGGGCAAGCGAGTACCTACCGTACTGAAGGTTTGCTCGACAGTTGTAAGGGGCTGACCCAATTGGTTGACGGGGGCATTGGTAAATCCGGAACCAGTTGCGGGCCAAAAATTCGAAAAGCCTTTCCAATCCTGCTCAATGCCCGTGAGCGGGTCATAGACTACGCCGTAGCCTCCCCGGACAACCGTCTTGTCATTCGCCTGCCACGCCAAACCCAGGCGTGGGCCCCAGTCGTCCCACTCAGGAGCCGGTCCCCAAGACCGTCCATAGGGGGAAAGCTGAATCTTGTCGCCGTCAGGAATGCTTCCTAATGTACCGTCGCCGGGGATACAAGGCGAGACCCCAGTCTGGCTGCATGGCGGCGGCAGTTTGTCCGCACCAATCCACCAGTGACCATCTGAATTCGGTCCGGCGTTGAGGGTCCCAGATGACGGGTCAAACGGACGCCGATGATCGAATCGTAGTCCATACGTGACGGTCAGACTTCTGCGTATTTTCCATTGATCCTGGAAATAAGACGCCCAGGTGGAAACGCGGTTATGAATGGATAGTGTGGCTGTGTTGTTCAGCTGTGCAGGAAGTCCGAGCAACGCTGATGCCAGGGACGAGCCCGTTGTGCCGACCTGCTTTGGGTCACCCGTAGTAGCATCTGCGAAATCGTACCCGCCATAAGGAGGGCTGTCGCTGTCATTTCCCTGCTTGAAGTATTCAAAGCCGAATTTGAACTGGTGCCCGCCGTGGGTCCAAGTCAAACCGTGAGAGAAGCTGGTAGCCGGGCTTTCGATGGTATTTTCATTCTGAACTCCAGGGTTTGCAGCAAGTACACCGCCCCCAAAGGGGGCTGTGAGACCGACTGTAGTTCCACCCGGACTAGCAAATCCCAACGCTAGCAGCGGTGCGATGCCATTCGTATCGCTCTGATTGCGCAAAAAGGGCCGCTGCGCGCGTCCAATACGATTGTCCAGCAACAGCGAAGAGCTAAATACGTGGGTCCACCCCACCCCAATATTGAGGGCTGGTACGGAATTGGCAAAAGTCCCCGAAACGTCAAAAGGCCTGACGTCAAGCACGTTGACCCGATCGTAGCGGAAGAACACGTTGTCCCTGCTGCCGATCTGCTCGTCAATGCGGAAGTTATAGTGATCGGAATTATTTACGTGCGGATTCGTCACGATGGCGTTGAATACCCCACCGCCCGCGAGGTTGGGTCGCGCATAGTAGGTCTTGATGAAATTCACCATGGTCGGATCAAGTCGGTCCGTCGGAATTACGTTTCCGGGAAACGGGTCCCGAATGAACTTACCGGGGTTGGCGGGATCAGGCCGCGTCGTGGCCGGGTCAAATATTGGATTCGTCAGGGTTGAGTTGGAAAAGTCACCGGCGAGTTCCGCATCGGTGGGCACTGTGTACTTGATCTGAGACGCCTGACTGAACCGCCAGCCCTCGTATGCAAACGTGAAAAACGTGCGGTTGCGTCCGTTGTACAGCTTGGGAAGCAACACTGGGCCGCTCACCATTGCGCCAAACTGGTTCTGCCGAAAAGCGGCCGGCGGGGCCGGCGACCCGTCGGGATTAACGTCCTTGAAATGGTCGCGCGTGTCAAAAATATTATTGCGCAGGAATTCCCATCCACTGCCATGAAGCTGATTGGTCCCACTGCGGGTTACCACGTTGACGACCCCGCCGAGCACGCTGCCATACTCTGCCTGGTCGTTGTGCGATTGCACTTTGAACTCTTGCATGGCGTCAATGATAGGCGGCATGACATATGCGCTGGTAGTCAGTTCCGTGTTGATCACTCCATCCAATAAATATAAGTTGGACCGGTTGAACTGGCCTTGGATTGCCGGTTGGGCGATGCTTGCGGTAGGCACGGCGAGATTGGCGAGATCGTTGACTCCGACGGTCGAACTCTGTGACGTGCTGATGGGCGTGGCCCCGGGCGTCAAGGTCAGCAATTGACTAAAATTGCGTCCACTCAGCGGCAACTCGTGGATGGCCTTCTGGGCGATCACCGTGCCGAGGTTCGAGCTGGTAGTCTGGATTAGGTCCGCGCCTGATTCGGCGGTCACCGTAACTGACTCTGCTGTGGATCCGATCTGCAATGTGAAATTGCGGGAAAGGTTTTCCTGCACGTTGAGCGTCATACCCGTAACTGATACGGTTCGAAACCCCATCTTGTTTACGGTCATGAGGTAATTGCCTGGGTTCAGCGACGGCAAAGCGTACAAGCCCTCCCCATTTGTCTTCACTATCGTGGCGACGCCGGTATCGGTATTTTTGATTTGGACTTCAGCATCCGGAACTGCGGCATTGCTCTGGTCGGTGACCCGTCCGGTTACCGAGGCTTTCTCAGTCTGTGCGATCGCGCGCTGCGAATCTAGACTGACCAGCAAGCTCCCAAGAACAACCAGCAGAACAAAATACCCACGGAAGCGAGGACGACATTCATTTCCCACGGCATTCCTCCTGTTTGCCAAGTATTCCTGCCGTGTCCGCAATTTGTCCCAATCGATCAAGATCATTTCAGAAAAGATCCGATTTCTTTCGCAGGAGTGGGATAGGAAGAAGCGCATGAGCATCGCGACGTGGGAACGACTAGTTCAGGGGTGGTTCGGCTGCCCGCGCAGGTAGGCATACATCAGGCTCGAACCCTCAGGATGTAAAGAATCGCCATCCGGACGGCCAAAGGTGACGAAAACGGAATCAATCTCGCGCAGAATCTTCGCGTCGTCGCATTTAAAAACCCAACGACGCTGGGCCTTGTCATCCGAATAGAAAATACCGAGCCTTTGGGCTTGTCGGTTCGGTCCTTCCTTTTTTGCCCAGACCTGGTATTGATAGTTGGCCTTCTGCATCTTTGCTTCGTTCAAGTCGTAAGCGTAGAAGATGAGTGACTTGCCCTCAGTGAAAAAGATCCGGCCAAAGGCAGGGCGTGCCTTCCCTCGGCCATCCGTATCTACGACATCCACGATGTGAAGATTTCGCGCACCCATCAGGTCCGTAACGTCATGGCCCAGGCTGAGCAGTTGGCGTTCCTGATCCAACGCGGCCGACTTTTCCTTCAGCCCAGACTCGAGATCATGGAGCTTGACCCGTTCAGCAATCAGCGTCGACTCCATCTCAGCAGCACGCTGGCGTTGGGACATCACCTCCTGCTGCGCATTCGCGACCAGAGCTTGGGAATTGGTGAGTTCGCGCTGAATCTCTTCAACTCGCAGCTCCAGTGCGTCGCGGTTCGATGACAGCGACCGGCGATCCTGCAATGTGGCTTTCAAATCCGCCTCACTCGCAACCAGTCGATCATTCGCTTCGCGCAGTTCACCGCTTAAGTGTTCCACCTCGGCTTGGAGCTTCAGGTTAGCGTTTGCCAGCTCAGCGATACGCAGATCGGCGGCCGTAACCGGAGCCGGTTTCTTGAGAAGACTAGGTTGTGACTCTGGTCGACTGCCGCCGTGAGTGAGTAAATCTCTCCAATAAAAGTAACCACTCGATGCGAATGCGACGAAGAGTAAGGCGGCAGCGATTGCCGCGGCAGGCATCCGCCACGCACCGGTGCGCGAAAAGGCGAATGGAATCGCGGCCGGCAGCTTCACAGTTTCTTCCACATCGCGGGAGAACGTGATGCCTTCCCGTTCGGCACGATCAAGGAAACGGCGGATGAACAGTTCCGAGTCGATGCATTCCTCAATCGCTTTCGGCGAGATTGTCGGGTCCTGTTTTGCTGTTGCGAATTGTTGAGCCGCAATGTTCAAATAATTGACATAAGCCTGCTTACACCGTCCACATTCCGAGGCATGGTGCTCTAATTCGACGAGCTCCTCGCCTGTGGCTTGCCCAACGCTAGCGGCAGCGCAGATTTCCTCGAAATGTTCGTGCCTCAACATGTCTTGCCTTCCTCAAAGAGCAATGGCTGGTCTCGCCCCTTCTGCCTGCGAGTCATTCTCCAGGTGAGAGCGAAGTCGTTGCAAGCCCCTGTAATAGTGGTGCCGCACGTTCGAGAACTTCTCATTTCTTCGCCGTGCAATTTCCTTGAAATCCAAACCTTCGAAAAAGAACATCTCAATCGTCTGCCTCTGAGCGTCTGGAAGAGACGCGAGGGCTTCGGTTGCAAGCCGGCTCGTCTCCTGCAATTGGAGCCGTCCTGGAGACCAAAGGCTTGCCGCTTCATCAACGGCACTTACATCAGCCTTGTTGTACACATGCCGGACCAGCAGATAATTCCGCCGATTCGCGCTGCGGCTATACGCGTATTGGAGAAGCCACGCTTTAAGAGTCCCTCTCGCAGAGTCGAATTGTCCCGCTTTTCGATAAATCTCCAGGAAAACGGACTGTGTGAGATCCTCCGCTTCCGCGGCATCTCGTAAAATGTGCAAAGCGGTCACGTGAACAAGGCGATGAAAACGCTTAAAAATCACTGCAAACGCATCGGTATTACCGGCTTGAAGTTGCCGCATTACGCGCTCATCATCGAGCATAAGGAGTTCGGCATACGACGCGCGGTCGTCGCAATCGCCGGAACTAACTCTTGGAGGACGCATGGCTACGTGGCCGCTCGTATATACCACATGAACGGACGAGAGATCACGCAAGAAATTATTTTCTGGAATGGGACAAGATGCCTTTCCACGCGGTATACCAGAAATGGGGTTGGGACGCGATAGCTCGTTCGCTAGCATTCAAAAGCGCCTCGAGCAAGTGACGGGAAATCCGTCTACCGACGATGCGGGCGACAATTAAAGCTCGGATGATGGTGGTGGGGCTAATTGTCGTGCTGGCTTGTTCCGAGCTACTGGCGCAAGGACAGTCGAGTCTGGAGAGGGTTAGAAAGCTGGTTTCCGTTGGTTCATTTGATAAAGCAGAGGCGATGCTACGCCAAACTATCGCGGCCGATCCGAACAATATTGACGCACGAGTATTGCTCGGCACAACACTAGCTCTGCGAGGGGTTCGGGGCGAAGCGATTGAACAGCTGGCTGAGGCAGTGCGACTGAATCCAAGCTCGGCAAAAGCACACAATGAATTCGGTATGGTTTTGAGCAGGTTTGTCGAAGTGAAGGCGGCACGCCAGGAATTTGATAGAGCTCTTGAACTCGACCCAGGCCTGGTGGAGGCTCATGTTAACCTATCGCTGGTTCTCGCACAGGCTGGCGAATTGCCCGCAGCCAGTGACCATCTCGATCGCGCCATTGAACTACAAGGCAACCACCCAACGGCCGCCTACGCGCATTACCTGAGAGCAAAAATCTGGGGCGCACAGGACCAAATAGACAAGGCGACGGTTGAACTCCAGAGGGCGGTACGCTTGCGACCTGATTATGCAGAAGCCTGGTCGGATCTGGGTGGAATGCTACGTTTAGCACTAGATAATGCGAGAGCCACACAGGCGCTGCAGAGGGCAGTTACCCTGAAACCCGAGGATGCGCTGGCTCAATATCGCCTGGGCCAGTTGTACCTGCAAGACGGACACGCATTGAAGGCCATCGAACACTTGAAGCAGGCCCTACTCTACAATCCCAACGATCGCGCGACCCTCTACAACCTCATGCTTGCCTTACGTAAGGCGGGGCGGTCGGAGGAGGCAAGACCTATCGAGAGGTGTATGGCTGAACTGCAACAGCAAAGCGATCGGGCCTCCGAAGTGGGATTTGCCGCGTCTGCTCTGAACAGCGAAGGAATACAAGTCGAAAGATCAGGGGACATCCGGGCAGCTCTGGCCAAGTACCGGGCGGCGCTCGATCTGGACCCCACCGGGTTCGGCTTCCGTTTGAACTACGCACTCGCTCTATGCCGGCTCGGCCGGTGGCAAGATGGAATTGTGGAACTACGCGAAGTGCTGCGACTCGATCCAGACAATGCCGACGCCGCTAAGGCTTTGTATATTGCAGTTGACCAGGCAACGCCACAGTCTGGAGAAGTTCGCAAGCGGCCTTGAATTCCTCGGCTACAACTTAACTCGGCTCGAGGAGTATGGCCGCCTGGTCGTGTTTTTGAATACTTTCACCCTCATGCGAGCGCTGGCAAAAAAGATGATACGAGCCCTTGGGTAAAACAGCTGCCGCTACACCGCCTGATCATTGATGTGATCCGGCTCGGCCATCCACACGTGGTAGAACAGACATTGATTCACGTTACGAATTCATTTCTAGAAGCGCCACTGACTGTCTGGGCTCACTAAGTCGTAGTTAGGTCTAAAAGGATAACGAACAGGGTACCCTTGAAACCACTTCTTGATTTCAGCGATCACTCCCAGGATGCGAGCGGCTCCTTGTCCAGCCGTCGCGACTTTCTCAGACTTGCTCTGGCCGGGTCTTCGCTTCCGCTGTTACCCGATCTAGGATTTGCCTCGATGTTCGCCGATGAGCGCACGGCCTGGTACCGCGCTGCCAAGTTTGGCATGTTCATTCATTGGGGACCTTACTCCCTGGCCAGCGTGGAAGCCTCGTGGCCAATCATGGTTCCCAAGTCCGGCGGCATCACCGAAGCCGAGTATCGCGAGCTGCCCAATCGGTTTAATCCCACAAAGTTCGATCCCTCCGCCCTAGTTGATCTGGCCCGCTCCGCTGGCCAGCGATACATGGTGTTCACAACCAAACACCACGACGGCTTCTGCATGTTCGATACCTCGTACACCGACTACAAAATCACCAACACTCCTTACCGCAAGGACATTGTGGGGCAGTTGTCCGCAGCCTGCAAAGAACGAGGCATGCCTCTTGGCTTCTACTATTCGCCCCCCGACATGCACCATCCGGCATTTCGCGACACGTCAAAGCTGGCGGCCGAGAACTGGAACGGCGAACCCACCCGTCCGGAGTGGCCTCTCTATCTTGATTACATGCAGTTGCAGTTAACCGAGCTGCTGACGAAGTACGGTCCGGCAGCGCTGATATGGTTCGATGGGTTGCACCATCAGGAAAAATACAGTGGCCTTCGATTTATTGAACTGATTCGGAACCTGCAATCGGCCACACTCGTGAATGATCGAATCGGCGTTCCCGGAGATTACCAGACACCGGAACAATTTATCCCCAGCGGGATCCCCACAAAGGGCGTTCGGTTTAACGCCGTGGACACAAGCATTCAGCAACAGTTGAAGTCGATCGTTCCCAAGCCCGAAGACTTTGAGCTGTGGGAGACGTGCATGACCATTAACAACACCTGGGCTTACAACATGCACGATCGGGAGTTCAAATCGGCACAGTTTCTGATTCGAGGGTTGGTGGAAGTAGCGAGTCGCGGCGGCAATTTTCTGCTCAACGTGGGTCCGCAACCCGACGGCGTCATTCAGCCCGAATTTCAGGACCGTCTTCGCGCCATCGGCGAATGGCTCTCAGTCAATGGCGAATCGATTTACGAAACAACCTACGGCCCGGTGCAGGGTATGGCCTCGGTCCGAACCACTGCGAAAAACAAGAGAGTCTTCATTCACGTGTTCGACTGGCCATCGTCGGCGCTTGCTGTCGACGGACTGCAAGCCAAAGTGATTTCAGCGCACTTGCTCACGACCGGGCAGGCGTTGAAGTTTCACCAGACGGAAGCGAAGCTCCAGATCGATCTTCCGGCACACGCGCCCGATCCTAACGTCAGCACGATTGCCGTGAATATCTTGTAATTCAACCGGCCAGCAGGCCTGCATTCAATTGAGGGACTGTTGCGTTATGCCGGATCAACGGGTGGCAGGATGGAGTTGTTGAACTGCGCGACTTATTGCGGCTCGATCCGGAACAATGCAGATGCCGCTGAGGCCCGTATGTAGGGCCCTTGGATCTGCGCTGCGCTGTGTTGTTTTGTACCTGCTCGATGGACTCGTAGGAGAACCGCCGATCTTTACGGAGGTTCATTTTCGCTTCGTTGATCGCGATTTGAATGAGCCGGGCGAGCATCGTGGTGAGGCCTTGCGAATACTGCTGCTGTTCATCGGTCTCTCATGGGGCAACGGCCAGGCCCCGACGTTGTTTAGCCAATGGCCTCGACGATGCTCTGCGGTGCTATGGTGGGAATGATCCTTGTGTGCTTGTAACCGGCAGCGGCGAGCAGGGCACCAAAATCACTTTTGGTGCGTTCCCGTCCTCCATTCATCACTAACATGTTCAAATCGAGAAGCTTACTGAAGGAACTCGCATCGTTTTCCGGCACAACCATATCCACCAGCAATACTCTACCGTTCTTGGCCATGGCCCTGCGGCAATTTCTTAGGATGGCAACAGCTCGATCATCGTCCCAGTCATGTATTACGCCACACAGAAGGTAGGCGTCGGCTCCCTCCGGAACGGAATCAAAAAAATCTCCTGCGATATATGAGCATCGTCCTTTGCGTGCCTCGCCGATGAGCTTTTGATTTACTGTTTCGATGGTTCTGGGGATATCAAGCACCGCGCCGGTCATCTTAGGATTCAACTGCAGAATTTTCTCCAGGAGCTCACCTTGGCCCCCTCCGACGTCGACGATCGACGACATTCCCGAAAAGTTGTAGGCCATCAGAACCGCGTAAGCCAGCATCGATGACAGATTCGTCATGCCTTGATTAAACGTGTCAGCCGCGGCGGCATTGTGCTGCAAGTAGTCGAACAAATTTGTTCCGAACACCTCGTTAAATGCCGGGGATCCTGTTCGAACACTATGAAGAAGGCTCCCGCACGCCTGATAGTGAATTTCACCAATGGTCATCACTATCGCCCTCAGAGATCCGGGGGTGTCGGTCCTAAGTGTCTCCGCAAGGCTGGAAAGAGCGAAGCAATCTCCGCGGACGTGCGAAAAAACACTCACGCTTGCTAAGGCTCGCATCAGACGAAAGAGTGAATCGGCGTCCGCCCCCGTTGCGGCGGCTAATGCGACACACGACTGGGGCCCGTCTTTGAGTAAGTCGGCGATGCCTAGCTTGGCGGCGACGTAGATTGCCTGGGAAACCCAATAACCGGTTGCCATCTGGAACAGAAACGGGCGGGGACGGGTTCGGTTCTTTCATTGCCACAATTCTGACGGGAAATAGTCGATCCTTTAGAAGCGGCTTAATCTCGGCCCACAGGCCCATCCTCCTTGCCCGAGGGAGAACCTGGAGGAGCGACCAGAACGCCGATCGGCGAGCTATCATCTGAGTAGTGCGACCTCCGCAGCCATTCCTGGTCCTAGTACGATCATCAATCCCCAGTCTCCTGGCCGCGGATCACCGCTACGCACGACTTTCTCCAAAACAAACATGACGGTGGGCGGGGACATATTTCCGTTAATTCCGCAATACACTTCTCGAGAACGCAACTGGGCATCGGTCATGTCGAAATGCTTTTGAACGTTGTCGATCACCTTGCGTCCGCCTGGATGAACAACCCAAAAGTCAATATGAGATCTTGAGAGTCCATGTCGTTGCAGCAACGGCAACCTGTTTTCATGGCGCCGCGCAGATAGCGCTGATTCAGTTGATCAGAGCTTTCCTCGCGATTCAGAGCACCTTCCAGATAAAAATGACGATGATCAATATCGCTATTCAGGAAGATCTTCCGAATGCGTTCGCTTAAGTAACCCGCCGCGTGAAGGTTTGCTCCTGGGTAAACCTGACCGCTGGGCTTGCTGTTCCGATACCGAGTATCCGAGGATGGTTCACTGCTTCCCTACCAATTCATGCGAGGTATCGACTTCTCCCTCCGGAAGCGCAGCGTCGAGTTCCGCTGCGAGTTGAGACTTGAATCCGCGGCTTGCGGCTTCGAACTGGGATTTAGCCCGAGCCACGTGTCCCAACAATGTGTGCACCTGCTTTGGACCCAATACCAGCAATCCGAGCATTACTATGAACAGCTCACCCGTCGCGTGGCAGAGTGCCGTTATAAATCGTGGTGGGCGCCTTTCAGGAGGCCCGCTATCGTGTGCAGCAAGGAATCCCTGTCCGTCTTGTTACCTGGCAACCGTCGCCCTGATTGGCCAGATTCGCCGTCCCCAATTCTGATCATCCGAGAATCGACCGAGTGCGCCAAAGATGGTTCGGACCCTGCGCTACCGGAATGGCGCTATATACCATGCGTAGTAAGTGCCCAGACCGGTGAAGACGACAATGGACCAAAGTATCAACTCCGTCCGCATCCACCGCTTCCAGTGTTTGAAGCGTAGCCACTGCGGGAGAATGCTTGTACCAGCAACGATGACAATATAAAGTCCCAAAACTTCAGCCGTTATGCCTAAGAGCGCATGAATGGTGGCCGCCGCGTAGTACCACTTATGAAGGACTTTAGGAAGCGCTGGCCTCACCTGTTGTTGGAACGTAGGCCACATCACCAACCCGATCATCAACGAATTCATGAGCAGCACCGTCGTCTGGCAAATTCCGTGAGATGTGTAGCACTTTCGTTTCGCGAGAACAGCCCCTCCGATCAACGCTCCTCCCATGATGACTTGGACCACGAGATTCAAATCCGCCGCAAACGTAGCGCCGGTACCGAGAAATCCCTTTGTTGGAAAGAAGGCCAACACAATTAATCATCGGCTCCATATGCAGATCTACGATTATTAATAGCCTGCAAACTCTTCCGTCCGGATATCGTCTTCAGAGACACCTGCTTCATCGAGCGCTAGGCGTGCCGCCAAGACCATGTTAGGCGGTCCGGCAACGTAGCAGATCGAGTGTTGCAGGGTGGATACATACCTGGAGAGCATTTCCGGGCTGATGTGGCCAGTCTCGCCCTTCCATTCCCTCGGAACTTTGCCTGCCCGGGTAAGGGTTGGAACGAACCGGAAACTCCCAGTGGAGCTTTCGAATTCGCGAAGCGTATCTATGAAAGGAGCATCTTCGAAATAGCGGTTGGCGTAAAACAGAGAGATGGGGGGGTGGGCTTTATTCGGTGCAGTTGAAGAAATCATGCTGAGGAAAGGAGCGATCCCGATGCCGCCGGCCAGGAACACGGCTGGTCGCGAGACATTGTTGTGCAACGTAAATGACCCCATCGGGCCTTTTAGTCTGACGTCCGCCCCGATCGCCAAAGTGGATAACGCACGCTTGAAAGCGGTATCCCGCATGCGGGTCGCCACCACGATCTCTTCGGCAGACGGAGAACTTGCAAGCGAAAAAGTATGAATGAGGCCGTCTGAAGCGTAACCTCGGGCACCGAGTAGCGCCAGATCAACAAACTGTCCCGCCTTAAACAGAAAGTTGCGCGGCCTCTCAAACTGGAAGGCCATGGTTCCTTCTGCTACTTGCTTGCGACCAACCAGTCTGGTGGAGTAGCCGAATGCTTTTTTTTGCTCTTGTTGTAGTGACCCTATTTGTGAAGACAATTTGCACCTCGACTGTTGACAGTACGTTTGCTGTTTTGCCAGCCTTGCGAGTGCGCTCTGGAAACCACAAACACAAAGAACAGGACGCTCCGCTCCGACTGCGGAATTTTGGCACTTCTACCGTGGGCTCAATATTGTCCTTCAGTGCCGACCGAACGTTTCGATGGCATCGCCTAGCCCCTGCCAAGCTCCCAAGGGTTTTGTTGAACCGGAACGCTCAGCTCCACAGAAAGCGAAATTATTTTTCCATCTGCATTGATAACGCTACGACGCGCCTTTTTATTCCACTGCACTCACATATTTTTTCGTGAACCAGAACGTGTCCATTAGGAATAATCGTGCTCGATGCTGCTAGTACTATCAAAGGGCAAATCCTCGCTAACGCCTCAGGGCTCAAGACGGGCACGTCCCAATAATTAGGGTCGCGTAAAACGAGGAATGGGATGAATCTCGGTCAGCAGAAGTCAGGAATGAGCAGCGCCAACGACTGAAATAGAAACAAATCGCCGGAAAGCTCGGCCTCGTGCGGAGAAACAAGGCGGGACTTGTGAGCACGGATGGCAGAATTGGGAGCCGATTTATTCATTGAGGTTGCTGACGATTGGGGGCCGAAAGGGAGCGTCGTGGTCGGTAGAAAGCGCTGCCCTTGATCGGTTTCCGTGACAGCAACATGTACTCACCAACGAAAGAGGAGAGATCGATGAAAACGAATCCGTGCGAGCAATCCTTCGAACCGTTACGAAATTTCCAGACAGGTCGCAAAACTCTCCAGCGTGCACGCAGCAACCCTGCAGCGGATGGCTAGAGCCAGCCAACTGCCATGTGTGAAGGCTGGGAAGTTGTGGCGATTCAGTGTCAGCCAGTCGAATGCGTGGGTTGCCTCAGACACAACTCTTGGTAGAAAGTCACTTAGTAGGACCTCGGGAGTGCGGAGTTCCCCATTGGGGCTCCGCGCTTTCCTCTCGCATGACCATTGGGTTTCAACTCACGATCCAACCCCATTTTTATTAATGTGGGACTCAGAGATGCGCTCTCGCCTTGGCGTTAATTGTTCAAACTCTGCGTTCGAGATTGGGCGCGATACCGGGAGTCGAAAAGTCCACAAACGTTCTCAAATGTCGGGTGCACTATGCTTCCACTCAAGGTTCAAGCAGCGCTATGATCGGTCCGAGGTCACAATCGAAAAGATCGTCGCTTTTTTGGGGCCTTACTTGTCTCTACCTCCCGAGTACATCTCCTTGAGATGCTCGTCGAACCATTGCGCAGTTCGCTTGATCACGTCACGCTGATCCGCGGGCTGGGTAATTCCGTGCCCTTCGTTCGCGTAGTAAAGCAAGTCAGTTTCGACGCCGTGATGTTTGAACGCACGCCAAAGCTGGAAGCTCTGCGGGGCGGGACAGATTGAATCCTGATTGCCTACGTAGAAAAGCGTTGCAGCGTGGACATTCTTGACGAACCGCACCGGAGAGCTTTTCGCGTAGATCGCAGGATCTTCGTACGCGGAAGCCCCCATGTACGGAATTACCCATTTCTCAACATCCGTCTGGCCGTAGTAGCTCTCCCAATCCGAGACTCCCGGCCCAGCCACCGAAGCGCGGAACATGTCAGTCTGGGTAATGGCCCACATGGCCATGAACCCTCCGTAGCTCCAGCCCGTGATGCCCACCCGGTGCGGATCGACGGGAAAAGTGCCGATCACTTCTTTCACTCCGGCCTCAATATCTCGAAGATCCCCGTATCCCAGGTTCTTCACGTTGCCTTGCGTGAATGACTCTCCCGACCCAAAACTACCGCGAGGATTCGGATACAGAACGAAATAACCGAAGCTGGAAAGAATTCCCACATTGTCGAATGCCGCAGGCCAATGCGACAAAGCCGAAGCGGCCGGTCCCCCGTGAACTGAAACCACCATAGGATATCTCTTGTCCGGCGAATAATTGGTTGGGTACACCAGCCATCCCTGAACCCGCATGCCGTCACTGGTCCAGTGAACGGACTCCACCTTTCCCAGCGGAGACTTCCTATCCTTATTTAGTGCAGAAATCTGACGCCACTGCCCCACCGGGCCCGCCCAGACCTCCGGAGCATGGTCAAACGACTGGCGAACGGCCGCCGTAGTCCGTCCATCCTTGGCGAGAGACATTCCGAATACGAGGCCGCCGTTAAAAGGCCCCTCGGCACTTCGCCAAAGGGACTCGCTCTTTCCGCTGTTGATATGCACCCGCACGATGCCAGCTTCGCCATCAACAATCTGCGTCGTCAGGATCTCTTCGTTGCCGGTCCAGGCAAGGCCCGTGACCGAGGCCTTGAGCCCGGGGGTGACATTCTGTGGTTCTCCTCCACTGGCTGGTATCAGAAAAAGATCGCCACCCGGTGCAATGAAGTCGCTCATCAGTCCGCCGATAAAAGCGATCTTGCCGCCATCGGGCGACCACTTGGGCGCGGCGACTTGCAGCTTCGGTCTAAAAATCGAGGTGACAGTCCCGGACTCGACGTCCAGCCGATACAGTTCAGCCGTCCACCAGTTGTCTCCGCCTTGCCCCTTGGCCTCGGTGCAACAAGGCGAGGCGGTGATAGCAATCTGTCGGTTGTCCGGCGACCAGTCGTACTCGTAGATGAATAGATCAGCAGGACTGAGTGCACGAATACTGCCCGATTTCGCATCGACCAGAACCAACCGCTGCTGCTGATAGTCTTTTCCGACTGACACCACGCGGGCAGCCTCGTTAACCACAGGAGCAGCCTCCGAATACAACACAGCGATATCTCGTCCGTCGGGCGACCAGCGCGGGCTGATGGCACCTCCCTTGAGGACGGCCAGTGATCGCGACTTGCTGCCATCTGCCATGGCGATTCTTAGATCGCTCTGCCCTCCCGGTTCAACCTCCACTATGTACGCGAATTCTGTGCTGTCGGGTGACCATGTGACCGACGACGTGCCAAATTCTGCGCGCGGATCACCCGGACCGATCAATTCTGGCGGTGTCTTTGCATTCAAGTCCTCAACGTAAACGGTATGAGCGTAGTCATTGTCACTCTTGACCGTCTTTTCGATCCATACGACACGTTGGCCGTCCGGCGCAATCGCCACTTCCGCAAAATGATGCGTGGCCAGCACAGCGTCAAACACCTGAAGAATATTTGGGGTCTGGGCGACACACATCCCCGACAGAAGCACACCTGTGAGTATTCCCTCAAGTTTCATCAGCCACGCCCGCGTAACTCTTTGGTTGCTTTCTGGTCGATCGTGATTCTGTCCGTGATTACGACTTTGTAATCCCTCAACGCCTTTTCACTTGATACAAAACCGTCAAGCACATCATTCAGCACCGCGACGGGATCCCGCATCAACGGATCGCCATAGCCGCCGCCGCAGGGACTGACCGTCCTCAGCGTGTCACCCGCATGCAAGCTGAGATTGCTTATCATCGCGGGCAATTTTCGAAGATTCGAATGCGGATTGAGGACCAGGTCTCCACAACTTCCCTGCGTGCCTCCAAACAGCCCCCACGGAGCGTGCCGCTGACCGTCGCCTTCGACCGATGCGTGACCCGGCGAGAGAAACATGACTTCGCGGATCGATCCCGCGCCCCCGCGCCAGGTGCCGGCCCCACCCCCGTCCTCGCGGATCTCGTATCGTTGCACGCGCAGGGGATAGTGCGACTCGATGTCCTCGATAGGATTGTTGCGGGTATTGGCATAAAGAGTGTCGACGCAATCCAGCCCATCCTTGCCGAATCTTCCGCCGTACGAGCCTTCAGTGATGTCCATGTAGACCCAGTAGTTCCCTTGCGCCAGACCGGAGTATGCGACGACTTTGAGGTTACCGACCCCGGCACTGACCTGCCGCGGCGCGGCTTTCGCTAATGCATGCATGAGTGTGCTGGCAACAATGTTCCCAGGACAGAATCGCGCTATCGTTGGCGCGGGAAACGTCGGGTTGCAGATCGAGCCCACCGGAGCGTGGATGTGAATCGGCTTGGTCAAGCCAGAGTTCTGAGGAATGTATTCATGCGTCTCAGTATCCAGCAGGATGGAACGGAGCACGAGATACACTGCGATCGCTACCGTCCCCTCGAATGGCATGTTCACTGGCCGGTCGGAAATCTGTGGCGACGACCCCGTGAAGTCGACATGAATATCGCTGCCTACCACCTTCACGCTCACAGCAATCTTGAGATCGCGTTTGGCCGGGTCTGGATCGTTCTCAAATCCGTCAACGAATCCCTCGGCCTCATAAGTGCCATCTGGAAGCCGCTCAATCTCCCGTCGTAACATCGTTTCCGAATAGTCCATCAAGTATTGGCTGGCCGCCAGAACGTTATCCAGCCCGTAATCTCGAACCAGTTCGAGATAGCGCTCTGCGCCGGTCCGCGACGCGGAAATCTGCGCTTCCATGTCGCCGATCACCATTTCCGAGGCCCGGATATTGTCGGCAATCAGCAGCCACATTTGATCGTTTTTCATGCCCCTGTCGTACACCTTGATGGCTTTGAATTGCAGACCTTCGGCGTAGGCGTCGACGGCGTCCACAATACCGCAACTCCCCGGGACCAGCGCACCGATATCAAGATGATGGGCCGTGGTGACCGAAAACCCGATAAGCTGACTGCCATCGAACACAGGCACACAGAAAGCAATATCAGGACCATGCGACGCACCGTAGTAGGGCGAATTGTGCATGATCACGTCACCGGGACGAAATTCCTCGCCTCGTTCCTCAAAAACACGCTTGATGCCGCGCACATAACCCGGAATTGGCCCCAGTTGTAACGGCGTGCTGAACACCGATTCGCACAGTTGATGACAATCGGGATCAAGCAGCGCGGCTCCGAAATCCTCTGACTCGCGGATGATGCTGGAGTAGGACATACGCGTAAGCTTGTGCCCCATCTCGATCGCAACATTTTCCAGCGCACCCCAAATGACTTGTGCCGTAATTGCATCAATCTTGCCCGGAGTCCTGCTGAGTGGATCGTTCGTTGTCCTCATCTAGTTATTTCGCTCACTAGTTCCTCCCGCTGCATCTGCCGCTCACGAGCTTCTCGAAATCACCAGGTTGCCGGATTCATCCGCACGCGCGTTCCACATCGGCGGCAGGACCGTAGTGGAGTCTTTTTGAAACAATACCGCCGGGCCTGAAATCGTCGCTCCCGCAGGAATTCGCGTGCGGTCAAAGAACTCTGTCTGCAATTTCTGTAGAGTTCCGTTGACCCGAAAGTGCGTCTCGCCCTTTTTCAACCAGGCGTCTTCCAGTTTCGTCGCGGCTGTTTGCTCAAACTTTTCCGGGAGACGTGGCATCAATCCCAGCCCTGTAACCCGCAGGCTCACGACCTCGATCGGGTTTTTTGGGAAACAGTGGTCGTATTCCGTGCGATGGCGTTCGTGGAACTCAGTCCACACCCGCTGGCAACTCTCGTCATTGAAGCTACCGTCGGGAATCGGGATGCGCAGTTCGTAGCCCTGTCCCACATATCTCAGATCCAGGCTGCGCGAAAACCGGATGCGCGTCTCTGGCAGGCCATCCTTTATTAACTGCTCGCGGGCTGCCTGCTCCAGTTCCTTCACGTCTTTATTTAACTTTGCAGCAGGCTTGTCGGTTGAGATCAGCAACTCGGTCTTCACTTGTTCGTACTTCAGGTCGGTTGTCAGCAGCCCAAACGCTGACGTAATGCCGGGATAAACCGGCACGATTACTTCCGGAATCCTTAAATGATGCGCCACATCGATGGCGGTCATCGGGCCCGCTCCGCCAAATGCAATCAAGCTGAATTGCCGGGGATCGTGCCCTTTCTGCACCGTGCGCGACCGAATCGCATTTGCCATATTGCTGGCGAGAATGGTGCAGATTCCCTCCGCGGTTTCGTAAGCATTCAAACCCAGTCGCTTTGCCAATCCGGCAACCGCCTCCACTGCCTTCTGAGGATAGATCGGCATTTCGCCACCCAGAAAATGATCCGGATCAAGACGCCCCAAAACCACATTCGCATCCGTAACTGTGGGCTCTTCTCCGCCCTTGCCGTAGCAGGCCGGTCCCGGAACCGACCCCGCACTCCGCGGCCCGACCCGGAAGGCGCCGCCCGCATCCACATAGGCGACGCTGCCGCCACCGGCCCCGATGGTGTGAACATCGATCATTGGCACCATCACTGGGAAGCCGGCAATTTTTGTATCGCGCGCCGATGCTTCGGTGATTCCGTGCGCAGTCACAATGCCGATATCAGCGCTCGTGCCGCCGACATCGAAGCTGATCAGGTTTACCCTTTTCGTGCGACGGCCCACCCACTCTCCACCCAAGACACCGCCTGCCAATCCTGACAAAAGCGAGTACACGGGTTTTTCCGCGATCGTGCGAGCCGTGGCGACGCCCCCATTTGAAGTCATAATGTGAACGTCGCCCTTCAACCCGGCCCCCTCAAGCCTCTTACTTAGTCCCAAAACAAATTGCTTCACCTTGGGTCCAAGGAATGCATTCATGCAGGCAGTGGTGAAGCGCTCGAATTCGCGAAACTGCGGCGAGACCTCCGCCGAGCCGGTAATGAACGCTCCTGGAAATTCTTCCCTGGCTATCTCGCAAACCCGCTTTTCATGTTCGGCGTTCAGGTAAGAAAAGAGGAAGCAGACGGCGATCGCTTCCACGCCATCCGCCTTGAGCTTGCGAATGCGATCCCGTGCCTCCGATTCGTCCAATGGCACCAGTATCCCACCATGAGGTGGGATTAATCGCTCCCGCACTGTCACACGATGGCGTCGGTGCACCAGAGGTTGCGTCTGCCACGGAATGTCTTGCATGATCGAGTAATTCTGCGGTCTCTGGTGCCGCCCAATATGAATGATGTCGCGATATCCCTCGGTCGTAATCATGCCGGTGCGAGCGCCTTTATGCTCGAGCATGGCATTGGTAGCGACGGTCGTTCCATGAAAAAGATAATCCACGTGCTGCGGCAGGATGCCTTCGCGAGAACACAGACTGAGTATCCCCGCCAGCACGCCTTCGGAAGGATCAGGCGCCGTAGATGGCAGCTTGTGAATCGCAAGCTTGCGCTTCTCCGTATCCGCCAGGATGATGTCTGTGAAAGTTCCTCCCACGTCGACGCCGATGAGAATCATCGCGACTCCGCGGGATTCGACAATGTGTCGTCGAGGCGCAGAATGGTTTCCAGCAAGACTTGCGTCCCTCGTGCGCAGTCTTCAGAAGTCGTAAATTCGCGTGGCGAATGACTAATGCCACCAACGCTGGGAACGAAAATCATACCGGTCGGCCCCAGCTGCGCCATCATCTGAGCATCGTGGCCAGCGCCACTGGGCAATGTCTGGAACTTGAGGCCCAGGTCGGTGCAAGAGCGGATGATTGCATCCCGCACTACCGGCGAACAGGGCACAGACTCAATCAGTGTACGATCTGAAAACTCGATCTCGACACTCGACCGGAAGGCAATCTGCTCTCCACACTCGCGAATTTGTTTGGCACTGGCCAGGATCTTCTCCCGGTCAAGGTCTCGAATTTCGATGGTGAAACCCACCTCTCCGGGAACGATGTTAGTCGCATTCGGGTTGACCACCAATTGGCCCACCGTCGCCACATGGCATCTCTTTTCCAGCGCAGCTCTTTGAACACACAGCACCAACTCCGCAGCAGCAACCAGAGCATCTTTTCGAAGCTCCATCGAGGTCGTGCCGGAGTGGTTGGCGGCGCCGGTCACGCGCACGTCGGTATAGCTGATACCGGAAATCCCCTCCACAATTCCAATTGGCACTTCAGCCTTCTCGAGCGTCCCGCCTTGTTCGATGTGAAGCTCCACGAACGCGGCAAGGTCTCCGCTGCGGCGCACGGCGCCGGACAATTGTGCGGCATCTCCACCGATGTCACGAATCGCATCCGCCAGCGTTCGCCCGTTTTCATCGACCCGCGCCAGTTCCTCCGCTTTCAGAGAACCCACCAGCGCACGGCTGCCGCACAGCGCTCCAAACCGCTGCCCCTCCTCGTTCGCAAAAACAATCAGCTCAATCGGATGAGCAGTTGTATAACAAATCTTTTCTAGGGTTGCCACACATTCAACGGCAGCCATGACACCCAGAATCCCGTCATAAAGTCCGCCGTTGCGAACCGTATCCACGTGAGATCCGAAGGCCAGAGGCGGCCGTTTCTCTCGTCCGGCGCGCCGACCCACGATGTTTCCTGCGGCATCAATGGACACGTTCAGCCCAACATTTCGCATTATTTCCATCACGACAGCACGGGCGCGAACATCTTCTTCGCTGTAGGCCAGACGCGTGGTGCCGCTACGGCTAATAAGTTGGATCCTGTCACAAAGGCTAACACTATCAATTTGTGCGGTGCGGGCAAAAGGACGGACGGGGGCCATGAGTTCGCAACGCTCCTGAGGTCGGAGCGGATTCTAAGACATGAATTTGCGTCCTCCAATCAGGCATAGTACCTAAGGTGGACGGTGCTGCCAGCGTAAGGCGATACAGGGGGTTCACCGGATTGCTTCGTGATATTTAACGGTCATAATGTTTCGCCAATATGCCGAACCCCATGAGTCTCCCTCCTGCGTTCCAGGTTTATCTTGCCCGTCCCTTCGCGCGCCCTCTGGTTCTAAACTGTATGCGGAGCGTCGCTTCACGCATTGGCGTTCTGTCCTTGTCGCTCGCGCTGGCTCTGTTCTTGCCAGTGCCATCGCCCGCCCAGACGGCCACGGGAAGCATCATTGGAACCATTACGGACAGCACCGGCGCAGTTGTATCTGGCGCGACGGTGACGGTGAAGTCGACCTCGACCGGCACAA
Organism: Terriglobia bacterium; assembly: GCA_963786325.1. GTDB lineage: Bacteria > Acidobacteriota > Terriglobia > Terriglobales > Acidobacteriaceae > JAIQFF01. Next base: position 679,821 of record CAWAYW010000024.1, on the reverse strand, counting down.
CGCAGACCCGCACTACCACCACATCCGGCACCTATTCAATCGTGGCTCTTGATCCCGGAGACTACTCCGTTACCGTCGAGTCCGCTGGCTTTCAGGGAATCAAAGCCAGCGTTCATGTTCTCGTGGGACAAACCATCAACGGTGATTTCAGCCTCAACCCGCAGCAGGCAACAACCGAACTCACGGTGCAAGCCGGCGCGAATGAAGTGAACACCGTACAAGCCACGATTTCCGATGCCACCACTTCAAAAGAAATCGACGTGCTGCCGCTCAACGGACGAAACTTTCTCGATCTCGCTCAGATGAGTCCCGGCGTCCAAATTCAGGACGGCGGAAATTTCGATCCCACTAAGAATGGATTCACCGGAATTTCAGTACAGGGCCGGTCCGGCCGCTCCACGCGCATTGAAGTGGACGGCGTCGACATTTCCGACGAAACCGTGGGAACGACGACGTTGAATCTTTCTGAAGACTCAATCCAGGAATTTCAGGTTGCACAATCTACTTTGGACCCGGCCACGAGTCTGACATCCACCGGAGCCGTCAACGTGATTACGCGCAGCGGCAGCAACAGCCTGCACGGCAGCGCTTTCTATCTGTTTCGAAATGACTCCACCGCAGCCAAGGTAGGACCAGTAGCAGCCCCCTTTGAGCGTGATCAGGTCGGCTTGCGTCTGGGCGGTCCCCTTGTGAAGAACAAACTCTTTTGGTTCGTGAACTACGAACATACCTTGCAGCACGGAACGGTCTTTACTGCTCCACCCGCTCCGTTTATTAATTTCAGTTCCGCTTTCCCCAATCCCTTCACCGAGACGGAAGCGACCGGCCGCGCGGATTGGAATATTTCCTCCAACTGGCGCGCCTTTTACTCCTTCCATCATGACCAGTTCAATGTGGTGACCGGTTACGGAGGCAGTGTCTTCCAGCCTTACGGAAACCGCAACCTGACCGACGTCCACACCGCCGCCGTCGACGGCACCACCGGCAACTTCACCCACAGTCTCCGCTTCGGATATCTCACTTTCCGCAATTACATCGTGGATGCTCGCGCCCAGATCAGCGGTTTACCCCAGCCTTTCCCCGGCAACCAGCAAGCCGCCATCGCCATTGGAAGCGATCCCAGATGTCTGTTCGGTGTCGATCTGCTTTGCCTTGGGCCATCATGGCTGGCGCCGCAAACCACTCTGCAACGTAATTATCAGACCCGCTATGACGGCTCTCATCTCATTGGAAGCCACACCTTGCGCTACGGTGTGGACTACGTGCAGATTCCGCAGTTCACCTTCGGAAGCTTCAGCGGATTGGGCCCGTTCCTCAATTCCAACGGGAACCCGGCTGAAATCGCGATCGCCCAGTCCGGACCCTTCCCTGGCGGAGCATCGAACCCGCTGAACTATCCCCTGGAGCAACTGGAAGTCGGCAACGGTCTGGGTTATTTCTCCGAGAAGCCCGCGCTCGGCTTCCCTCACGGCGGCTTCCACGTGCACCGCACCGGAGTTTATTTCGCCGACTTCTGGAAGGCGAAGCGAAATCTCTCGGTAACGATGTCGCTGCGCTACAACCGCGTTTCCGGACGCTCCGACAGCGACCTGCGTCCCATCCCTGAACTGAATGCCCTTTACCCCGGGCTTGGCAATCGCACCAAGCAACCGAACCTCGACTTTGCTCCGCAGGTCGGTCTGGCGTGGGACCCTTTTAAGAATGGGAAGACTTCAATTCGCGCCGGTGCGGGTCTCTTCTACGACGACATACTTTTGACTGTTACCCTCTTTGACCGCACGCTCAGAATTCCCGCCGGACTGGGGAATTCATTCATCGTCACCACGGGCGGCGTGCTGCCGGGCACAACCTTCGACGTGACTCCGCTGATCGGTCAGCCGATTGGTTCGGTGGTCGACCAGGCAGTGGCGGCGCAGCAGGCTTTCGTCGCCGCTCAGGGAGCGGCCACAGCAAACTTCAATCCCAACGGTACGCCGGGGATTATCGACCCCAACGCCTTCCTCTTTAATAGCTTCGGTGGCCTTCTGGACCCGAACTACAAAACTCCGTACTCCACCCAGGTCAATCTGGGGATTCAGCAGCAACTCACGAATACTCTTTTCCTCTCGGTAGACTTCGTTCACAACACAAACATTCACAATGTGCTCGTGCACGATGCCAACCTTGTCGGTGCAACCAAGACCTTCAACCTTGCCAACGCACAGGCGGCGGTCACCAATACCGAGTCCCAATTCGGCTGCGGCACGGTAGATTGCGCAATCGCGAACGGCGCTACCATTTCCAATTTCGCAGTCAACGGTTTGGGTAGCCCAGCCTCCGGTCTTCCCCAGCAATTCGTCGTTCCCAACAGTGGCTTCGCATTCCCCGGCCTGAATCAGAACTTTGGCCAGATGGGAATCATCAGCACCACTGGCCGCTCCGTCTACAACGCACTTCAGGTTCGTCTGAAGCAAACCATCAACACGCCCGTCCGCGGCGTCAGGTCGCTGAACTGGAACGTGAACTACAGCTTGTCGCGTTTCAACGCGATGTCATCAGACCAGGATGCATCTCTCGTCAACGTCGCCGACAACCTAGACCTGAACCGCTTTTACGGACCTACGAATCTCGACCGCACCCACATGCTGGCGCTTGCAGGGTCCACTCAATTTCGTGGCGGCCTGCAGTTGAGTTGGCTGAGCAGAATCTACTCTGCTTTGCCAGCAACCCTGACTGTGCCAGTAACCTGCGCCTGCCCGGCTGAAGTCCTCCTCACCGACCTCACGGGAGACGGCTCTGGCGGCGATGTGTTGCCCGGCACTAATCTCGGTTCATTCGGACACGGCGTCAATGCCGGTAACTTGAACGCCGTAATCGGCAACTTCGACAACCGGTCCGCAGGAACCCTCACGCCAGCCGGGCACACGCTCGTCAATGCCGGACTTTTCACCCCTACGCAGCTTCAGGAACTCGGCGCAGTTGTGCCCAGCATTCCCCTGGCGCCCAAAGGCCAGGTGGGACTTGATAACTTCATAGCCAATGATTTGCGCGTCTCGTGGCCTTTCCATATCGGACGGCTCGAAAGCCTCAACATAATCCCGAGCATTGATATCTTCAACGTAGTGAACAAAGCGAATTTCGATCCTCCCAACGGGTTGAACACGTTCACGCTGCGAGGCGCGCTCTCCGGTACGCCTGGCTCCTTGAATGGCACCACCTATTCCGAACGGACGAACCGTTACGGATTAGGCTCGGGCGTCTTTTCCCAGGGCATCGCACGCGCGATCCAGTTTGGATTGAGAGTGGAGTTCTGATCGATTGCGAACAGTGCTATCTGACGGACAGGGTGGAACAATCTGTGAAGCCGGGTCGCCTGAAGTCTTGTTCCGGATACTCTCCCTGCTCGTCGTTGCATGCTTCAGTCTCGCCACTCGGGCTGCCAGTGCGACCGATACCCTCGCCTTCACCCACGTTAACGTAGTCGACGTAACCGGCGGCCCGACGCAAACCGACATGACCGTCGTCGTCGCCGGCCAGCGTGTTGTCGCGGTCGGCAAGCTCGGCGGCGCACGAATACCGCGTGGTGCGAAAGTCGTACCCGCGAACGGAAAATATCTGATTCCCGGCCTTTGGGACATGCACGTCCACACCGTCTTCGGCGACTGGATTCCGCCTCAGAAGAACATCACTCTACTTTTGTTTGTCGCGAACGGCATCACCGGCGTGCGCGACATGGGTGGTGACCTCGAGAAACTGAAACAGTGGCGCTCGGCCATCGCGACTCAGAAACTAATTGGACCGCGAATGATAATCGCCGGTCCCATGCTCGACGGGACCACCCCGCGATTCCCTAGTTCAGCTCCAGTCGGCGACGCGGCCGCCGGACGCAAGGTAGTAGACGACCTCGTAAAATCCGGCGTGGATTTCATCAAGATTCAGTCCCTGATTCCGCGTGATGGCTATTTCGCCGCCATCTCCGAAGCCAAGAAGCTGCAAATCCCGATCGTCGGCCACGTACCCGACACTGTCAGGGCTTCAGAAGCTTCAAATGCGGGGCAGAATAGTATCGAACACTTCACCGGAGTCTTTGAAGGATGTTCCACCGAAGAAGACGCGCTATTGAAAGGACCAAAAGGCCCCGGGCGCGTCATCGCGACCTACGACGCAGCGCGTGCCACCGCGCTCATAAATCTCTTCGCTAAGAACCAGACTTGGCAGGTTCCTACCCTGGTATGGGAACGGGGACAGTGGCTGATCGACGAAGTTGATCTCAGCCACGATCCTCACACAAAATACGCGCCCGCCGCCTGGAAAGATCGTACCTGGCCGATGTTCACCAAGGACATTCTGCACGACATGGACACCGATCCCCTCCCCGTGCGTGAACGTTTCGTGCAAATGGAGCTTGAAATGACGCTCGCCATGCATCGGGCGGGCGTTCCCTTCATGGCCGGAACCGATACGGCTGCTGGTGTGCATATCTTCCCCGGCTTCAGCCTGCATGATGAGTTGGGGCTGTTTGTAAAAGCCGGAATGAGCCCTCTGAAAGCGCTGCAGACCGCAACACTTAACCCGGCCAAGTTCCTGAATCAGCTCTCAGACATGGGGACGGTCGAGAAAGGCAAACTCGCCGACCTGGTTCTGCTCGATGCCAATCCGCTCGACGACATCCGCAACACTCAAAATATTCGCGGGGTAGTTCTTGCCGGCAGGTTCTTCGATCGAAGCGATCTGGACAGGATGTTGCAGCAGGTGGAAACCGCCGCAACGGCCTCGCATTAGATAATCATCCTGTCTTCGTGCGGAGCACTACGGTGACAGCATCTGGTTTCTCACCGCGTATCTCACCACTTCCGCGATCGAATGCAGGTTCAGCTTGCGCATAATGTTGATGCGATGCGCCTCTGCTGTCTTGGTTGCGATGCCAAGAGCCTTCGCCACTTGCTTGTTGCTCTTGCCCTCAGCCAGCAGATGAACAACCTCGCGTTCCCTGGCAGTCAGCGAGCCCGGCTGGCTGCGGGGCCCAACTGGCTGTCGTTTGCGCTCGAGGTATCCTTCCAGAACCATCTCCGCAATCTTGGTCGTAAAAAAAGGCCTGTGTTCACTCACCGCTTCGACTGCTGCCAGCAAGTCGCGCCCGGTGTCAGTTTTCAGAACATAGCCGCGCGCGCCCGCCTCCAGAACTTCGCCAACCAATTCTTCTGATTCATGCATGGTCAGAATAAGAATTTCGGTGCGCGGAAGAATTCCGAGAATCTGCCGCGTTGCTTCCAGCCCACCCAACTCGGGCATGGTCACATCGAGCATCACTACGTGAGGCTTCAGTTTCTTGGCCAGCTCGACGGCTTCGCGCCCGTTCGATGCCTCGCCGCAGACTTCCCATCCGGAATGGGCTTCCAGGATGGACTTCATCCCCCGGCGGACAACATCATGATCGTCGGCAATCAGAATCGAGAGGGCCATTATTCCAATACTCCCGGTTGCGGTTGCAGCACTCTCAAGGTCGTGCCGTGCTTGTCGGAAATGATTTCCAGCCTCCCACCCAGCTGACGAACCCGTTCCCGCATTCCCGCAACCCCTACGCCGAGTTGCTCCACCGTGGCTCCCTGCAGATTCGCTGGCATTCCCCGCCCGTCATCGCTCAGTTCGAGTACGACCTGCTCTGCATCCGCGTTCAAGCGAATGCTGGCGCTGGCGCTCCCGGAGTGCCGGTGTACGTTCGTTAATCCCTCCTGCACCACCCGGAACAGCATGGTTTCAACGTCCCGCGGCAATCTCTCAAAATCAGCGGAAACATCCAGATACACCTTCACCCCACTGCGCTTCGCAAATCCGCGGGCATACCAGCTGATCGCGGATGCAAGCCCCATATCGTCCAGCATGGGTGGATGCAAAAGGTAAGCCAGTGTGCGCAGTTCACGCGCGCTCTCGGTAGCCAGATCCAGGCTGTCGGAGATCACCGCTTCAGCCTCCGAACCAGCCACCGCACAAAGAGCTTTAAGCCTGGTCAAATTCATGGTCAGGGCGACAAATTTCTGCGCCGTGGTGTCATGCAGTTCACGCGCGATGCGTCGCCTCTCCTCGTCCTGCAATTTCAGCAATTGACCGGAAAGCTGGCGCACTTCCATTTCCGCTTCTTTGCGCTGCGAGACATCGTGGTAGATCCCGTACACCCCGATCAGCCGTCGCTTGATGACCAGCGGGATACCATGAATCTCTACTTCCACAATGGAACCATCTTTCCTCCGCCGCTTGGTCGAAGCGTAAACCTTCTCCCCGCGGAGGACGCGTTTCCAGATGTCCACTGCCTCTGGGGTCAAATCATTGGTGGTGATCAGATCCTCCAGATTGGCATGCATGAGTTCGTCGCGACCGTATTGGAACAATCTTTCAAAAGCAGGATTGCACATTTGCACATGATGCCCGGGATCGAGTACCAGGATGGCAACCGGACTATTGTCGATCAGCTCATTCAAATACATCGTGAGCTCCTCGAGCGTCATCTCCAGCTTCTGCTTGGAAGGTACCCGTCTCCTCCCCAGCCTGATCCGTGGCTTGATGCTCATAGAGGTTCCTGCTCTTGGTAGACTATTGCGGCGCTGGCAGGTCTGCAAATCCTTTGTCGTGCAACGCGCAACCGATCTTGTCTTCTGGTTGACCGGGCACGGAAATACCCGTGAATCGATTGAGTCTACCTTGTCGAGCGTTTTTCGTGCATACACGACAAAAAACAGGCGCTTGGGGCTGGCCTTGGAGCAAAGCAATTGGGAGCTGTTTGGGGCGATTTCTCTCTTCAGATCGGATGAACAAACCTGATCCGCAGCGTTCGGCGAATGGGAGCGAAACGGGAGCCGATGGTGATCGTGGGCAATTGCCGCGGACTCACGGCGTTACCTACGCCGAAAACGCGCGTGGCGATTTCTTCGGAAACTCGCGCCTGGAAACCCTGGCTGCCAAGAGTTTGAGCATGGAAGACATCTTCTCCGCCGTCGCCAACTTCTGTGGCGGCACTCCGCTCAGCGACGACTGCACGGTCGTGGATTTGGTGTACTCGGGCTAGGCCCGCCTCTTGCTAGATGGCGCACCAGGGCGCCCAGAATCGGGCGCAGAGCAGTGATCAAGGTAAGGCCTATGACAAACGTGAAGGCAGCTAATCGCATCCATCTAAGACGTACCTCAGCCGACACTAGAAGAGGAAAGCGTCCAGTGGCAGAGTACGTTTATAGTCACGTTCCCTGATAAGAGGTTGGGCCATGAAGGCCTATCAACATGAGCGGGCTCACGACTACGAACACACGCACCCTGTCTTCGACTTCAAATCCGCTTCTCTCTTCCAGTCTCTGATCACCGCGGCGATGATAGGCATTTTCGTTGGGTCGGTAGGAGTCGGGTTGAATGCTGTCTGGTTCTATCGGCAAACTTCGTGGCACGTGACCGCCACGATCCAAGGTTTGGTGCAAATGCTAATCGTCACCGTTCTGGTGACCATCGTTCTTGAACAACGCCGGAAGCGATCGATCCGACGAACCTTGGAACTAGCCTTCTTGAACCATCACGTTCGCAATGCCCTCACCCAGATGAGTATGGTTTCCTACGTCGCCGATCCAGGGAAGCAGGAACACCTACTGCAGGATGCAGCCGCCCGTGTCTCGGAAGTTTTGTTCCGAATCGCAAACAGCGCAGATCTGACCGGGCTGTCTCTCGAAGTTGATCTCGGCGGGGTGGAGTTGGCCCATGCGGGAGAAGCACGAGAGCATGGCGAGGCGAAGAAGGCGAGCTGAGCCAAAACTGTTGCCTTTATGCACCTCTGCCAACCTGATCCATTACAATTCCTGTGATCGCAGGGTTAGACACGCTTGCGACAAGGATGGAGGGCGAAAATGGCAAAGACAACCCCTAAAGCAAAGACCAGCGCTTTCATGAAGCCAATGCAGCCTTCGGAGCACCTGGCCAAAATTGTCGGCACAGAACCTCTACCTCGAAGTGAAGTCACAAAAAAGATTTGGGCGCACATTAAGAAGCACAAACTTCAGAATCCAAAGAACAAACGGGAAATCTTGGCCGACGATAAGTTGCAACCGATCTTTGGCAGTAAGAAATTGGACATGTTTCAGATGACCAAGACGGTCAACAAGCACTTGAAATAAGGGGCTGGAGAGTCACAGCTTTGATGAACCGTTGCGCTGAAGCTCCAGAAGGATCCGTATTCCTCGATAAAAATTCTCCTTGTTATAAGCTGTTTCCCAGCGGCTCAACAGTGCTTTAAATTCGTGGTTGGCTTTCTTTAGAGCGACGTGCGCCCGGGGGCGATTTCTCCTCATGTTCATCATGGAGTGCAGTGCCTCAACAATCTCTGGCTCAATTCGCTTACGTGACTTCTGAGCATTTTTTATCCATCGAGGTGGGATGTTCGCCCGGAACTTCAAAAATCCGCGAGCCGCAGAACCGGAACTCGACGCAAAGAGCCTGGCCTTCCTTGGCATACCTCCTCCTCCGGATGCAGCCCGCCGACCGGCGTCAGGCCGATACATGCGCGGTAAAGAGGTTAATCTACGTCTACTCCGAGCTTTTGACAAAAGGGTTCTGTTTCGGCTCACGATACCTGTAGTAGAAATCCTCAGGGGCTGGTTGTAAACAAAGCGACGGGTGAGCTTTGGGAACATGCGCATGGGCCATTGGGCGGAGATGAGCTGAATCTTATTCGACCGGGTGCGAACTATGGCTGGCCTGTCATCTCGTATGGCTGGGAGTACTCAGGTAGTCCGATCGGAAAAGGGATAACGAAACAGGATGGCATGGAGCAGCCGATTTGGGTTTGGACACCGGCGATCGCCCCGAGTGGGATGTTCATCTACACCGACGACAAGTTTCCGACTTGGCGCGGCAGCTTTTTTATAGGCTCTATGGCTCAGCATCACCTGAACCGGCTAGTCATTGCAGACGGTCATGTCACGCTGGAGGAACGGCTGTTGTATGGCAAGGTCGGTCGCATACGTCTGGTCGCCCAGGGACCCGATGGTTTCATTTATATTGCCAACGACGACGGCCAGCTCTTGCGTTTGCGCCCGCCTATCTAGTGCATTTCGAGACATAGAGGGCGCGGGAGCTTTTGCGGTTGACCGAAACTTCCCCGCTTGACTTGTGATGCGGATCATAATCTGTGGGAGCTCGGGGGATGTGGGTCTGCTTCGCCGGACATCGAACCACACAGACGGACGATTCAGAATGGACAGATTTATTTCCAGTTCGTTGGTCGCGCCTGAGCCTCCCTTAGAATCGATCTCATGCTGATTGCGCCTCCAGAAATCCCTACCGGCAGCGGGCGGCTGCGTCGAGTGGCAGAGGATGATATCGCTGCCTTTTCGGAAATGAATGCTGACCCGCGAGTGATGGAGTTCTTTCCGCATCCTTGGTCTCTCGAAGAGAGCCATACCGCACTAGAAAGGATTGAAAAAGAGTTCACGGAGAGAGGATTCGGAATATATGCGGTGGAATGCGAGAGCGAGTTCGCCGGAATCGTCGGACTCTCAGTACCGACCTTCGAAGCCTATTTCACTCCATGCGTAGAAATATTGTGGAGGCTACTTCCCCGCTTTTGGGGAAGAGGCCTAGCATCGGAAAGCGGCTCGGCGGTTCTCCAGATGGCATTCCAAACGTTGAAAATGTCTGAGGTAGTCGCGTTTGCCGCCGCAGAAAATGCAAGATCAATCAGGGTAATGGAACGGCTCGGCATGGAACGCGATCAACGGGCGTACTTCGACCACCCTGCTGTAACAGACATCCGATTGCAGCGGCATGTTCTGTATCGCGCCACGGCGAAACTCTTCAATGTCAGGTAATGGGACCACCGGAGAGGCCATCAGAAGAAGCCTAGGATGCTCCGATCATGTGACGATCCAGCATTATAAGATAACCTGGGGGTGCGACTCCGACGCAGCCCCGGCGCTCGAATTAGGCCCTTTTCAAGCCATTCAAAAAACTAGTTTCGGGCCGCTGTCGTCTCGTGCTAATATCCGCCGATGCAATCTAGGTCCCTCACAATCGATGAGGTACCGGGACTACGAAATGGACCGCACATTCTTCGTCTCAGCGGGCCAATTATTCTAACCACGCTGGCTGAATTCCAACCCAAAGTGCTGGGAGATCAGTCGCACAACCTGATCCTTGATCTTACCAACGTGCCCTACGTGGACTCAGCAGGAATCGGTGCACTCGTCAGGGTCTATGTTCGGCACCAAAGAGACCAATATGGCCTGTCTCTGGTGGGGGTAAACGACCGGGTTCGTACGGCCCTGGATATCGCGCACATTGGGCAATTCTTCCGGTTCTTCGATAGCTTAGAAGTCGCTCAAGCAAACCAGATCTCATCGTAAACGGGGCGATTTTAGGTCAAGCATCTCGTTTTTGGTTGTCGATGACCTCACCGTGGTTCGCCGAAGTGTAATTTAGTTTTTGAAAACAGAGTCTGATATCGGCGTAATCTCCGAGGCAACCACTGGCCCTAACGCGATTGCTGAGGCTGAAAAGCGTTGGTCACTCCTCGGATGTTGCGGAACGGGAGAGTACACACCTAACAGTCTGCGCACCTTTTCTTGCCTCGATTTCCTTAGACAAGTTCACACCCCAAAAGTTGTTCTCGGGTTCCAGCAGTTCGACACCGGCCTGGACCTCGTTCGGGGAGAGCTGCCTAATCCACCCGACCCGAAACTCTTTTTTCTTCGCTCCACGTTGCAAAACTATGATCATTCCAGACTGCAAAGGTGTTTGGTACGCTACGAGTCGTGCGCCTGTCGGCGTGATGTCAACTGTATGCGCCAAGCGAGTGACGGTGCCGACCGAGACCTTCACCGGCAACACTATTTTTCTGCGAAGCGATTTTCTTTTGTTCAGCATTGCCATTATTGTCCGCGAGGCAAGCTCTGAACAAAAAGTTACCCGGGTCATGCGTGGGCAGTGACTAGAGTTGATCCGAAACCTACGAGGGGCGCACATTGTTCTCGAACTCCCCAAGTGACTTCATTACCTCGGTTACCCTCCGTAATACCACCTCAGGACCGTTGTGCACCGCTGGCCTTGAGCACATACTGAATGTGCGTGAGGGAATCACAAGTGCGATCAAGGCGACAAGGAACGTTAGGTTCAGGTACAGACGGCTTATCGTGGTTGCTCATAAGCACCCTAAGCCTCATCGTTATTGTTTGTTTGGTACCGGTCGCCCACCATGTCCGCGTCTCGTCTTCGAATAGCGGTCAGTTGCTTTCCTCTTTGCCTGGCAAAGCCATGTGGCAAAGCTTCTTGCGGAGTGGGCGAAAGGAACCCTCATCCGTAGAAGATGCAGTTCTTGCCACGGTACAGGTCTCGCCGTCTTTCCGGCGATAACTAGACAATCACGACGCTAGTCCTCACCGAAGGTTAAAAAAACGGAATCGACTGTATAGCAACAATACGGGCATTTTCTTAAATCAGTTCCACTCATGTTGCAACTTGTCCCGCTGCCAGCGAGTGGGCGTTTTTTATGTGCTCTTAGATAAACTGGATTACATTGACGTTCTCCCGGTCCTCCGCACGACCCGCGGTGCCATGGATGGCTAAGAGCTTTCCGCTCAGCTTACGCACTGAGTGCCTTTCCTCGAATCTCTTACGCGCCCCCTGCGGACTCTCGGAGGTACGGTTCCGAGCCATCCCTCCTGGAGGATGCACCATCCCACGGAGCGCCTTGAGTCGATCCCAATCGGATGGAAAGGAGCTGACATGACAATCGACTGACTGACGTTAGTGGCATGGCGTCGGGAACAAAAATATGCGACCGAGACCCCGGGGGAGATAACGGGAGCCCCGGCGGTTCGCACATGCATTTACTTGGACTCTGAATCAACGGCGATTCCCCATGCCTTCAGCAACCATTCCGGGACGTAGCAACGATTTCTGTTGTTTTCGCACCATTTACGTAGTTCCGAGGAAGCTGTGCACGTTTCTTTCGTAAGGCCTAACCTTTCAACTTGCATTTCAAACTCAGTGGGGGAATCAAAAACAGGCTTAGGCCGAAGCGCACCACCCCAATTCGGATTTCCGCGTTTTCGAGGCACAAAGAAAAGTTGCTACACGTATGATAACGATTCGGCGGTTACAATGTCGGGCTAGTTGCGATATTGTGAATTTGCGTGTGAGAGCTGTTTTGTTGGCTATGTAAAAAGGACCATAAGACCTATGCGCAAGCGAATACTCACGGCCACCTCCAAATCCACCCTACGAATCGAACCCGCCTGGCTCGATTTGGACAATCTGGCTACGGTCGAGGTCACGTCAGAAAACAAGGATCATCCTGTCGAGTCCGCGCTGCTATTAAGCGGTATGGGAGGATGGCGTGCCGCTCAGCCGGGATCACAGATTATCCGGCTCCTTTTCGACCAGCCGCTAAAAATAAAGCGTATATGGCTGATTTTCGAGGAGACAGAGATCGCGCGTACCCAAGAGTTTGTTCTGCGATGGTCTTCTGACTTGGGCAATTCGTTCCGAGAAATTGTTCGTCAGCAGTGGAATTTCAGTGAGCCTGACGCAATACGGGAAGCGGAGGATTACTTGGTTGATCTCTCTAATGTGACCGTATTGGAATTGGAAATCATCCCCGACAAGGGCGGTGGCGATGCGCAAGCGTCGCTCGAGAGCTTACGTGTCGCCTGATGTACCGAAATCTTCGTGTGCGGGGCTAGCAGACTGCTGAAAGGCCTTACACTTCAACTGCCTGTGCGAATAAGACGACTCGTTTATCAAGCTTAATAGTGGCGGCCCGCTATCGCCGCGTCCTCCGCCGCATAGTCAAACTGCGCCAGTGACGCATCGGCCGGCGGGGTCTCCCGCTCCCAGCGTATCGTCCGTCGGATCGCGTCCTCAATCGGTACCGGCTCCTCGTACCCCAGCTCATGGCGAATACGTACTGAACTCGCATTCCAGTGCTGCCCTGCGTTGCCGGGTTTTAGCAAGTGGGGCGGCGTACGTTCCACCGGCAGGACCACGAACTCCCCTTTCCACCGCATCTCGCTGGCGATTTTTTGTGCCCATTCCAGTTCGCTGAACGATGGTTCCTCGCACACGTTATAGATACGTCGCTCTGCGCGATCATCTGTGGCAGCCAGCGCAATGGCTGCCGCCACGTTCTCGACGTAGCCCCGCGGCGAGCGCCAAGCCGCCAGCGGCTCGGCAAAAATGATGTGGTCTCGTCCGTCGGCGATGCGCTTCACCACGGGATAAAAACGATGCAGCCGATCGCCGGGTCCATACATCATGGGCAGCCGGAGCACCGTGCCCGGAAGTTCACGGTCGTTCATGAGGGTCCGCTCCGCCGGGATTTTGTCGTAGTCGTCCGTCACCCAGGGAAAAATCTTGCGCAAAAGCTGCATGCTCTCTGGTGGGTAAGGATGCAAACTGCGCCGCAGCTCCGACTCTTCCGTAAGCGGCACCTCCTGCAGCGGACCACTTTCCATGCCCTGCGAAACCGCTATCGCGCGGTACACGTCGATGCTGCTCAACATAACCACGCGTCGAGCCGCGCCACGGAAGATGTTCATCAGCTCTTTCGCCTGCGGACCCGAACTGATGACCAGGTCAATCACAACATCGGGAGCAAAGCGCTTCAGTTCCTGAGCGCTGGCGTTGAGTTGATGACGGTCCCCCCGAATCTCTTCCACGCCAGAAGGCGGGGCCGTCGTGCCGCGGTGAAAAACCGCCAACGTGTGCCCTTGCTGCTTCAGCACGGCCACGGCGAACCGCCCGATGAATCCATTTCCGCCGATTAGAAGAATGCGCATAAGAAAGTAAATAATCACAAGGAATCGCACCTTGTACCAGAGCATTCTCTTGTCTCCACAACCGTAGCTGTTAAGAAAGAAGACATGCATGTTGGGGAAACTCACACGTAACCTCCGGGCACTCACGGACTGCCGATGGGGGGCTCCCCTGTTTTGATCAACTGACTAGTGAGATGCTCCCGCCGAAATTGCTCGCTCCCCCGTGACAACAGCCCCGAGGTGTTAACAACGATGCGAAGAAGGACGAGTCGCTCCTTCCAGCCGCAACCGCCTCCGTGGCGAAGGGCCACCCAGAAACCCTTGGTTCGAACGGTTACTCATCCTTTCTGGCCTTTGCCTCCCATTGCATTTGGGCAACCTGGTGCGCGCCGTGCCGAGGCCAACAATTCTTTTGAGATACCGCCCCAACTGCTCGGCCTTCATTGACTTGGACACGCGTCCGCCATAGCATTCTTGCGCATGATCGGCCAGACCATCTCGCACTATCGCATTGTCGAGAAGTTGGGCGGTGGGGGTATGGGCGTGGTGTACAAGGCCGAGGACATTGAGTTGGGCCGGATGGTGGCTCTCAAATTCCTCCCCGCGTTGGTCGCCAAAAACCCCGCGGTCTTGGAACGGTTCCGCTGGGAAGCACGGGCCGCCTCCGGCCTCAATCATCCCAACATCTGCGTGATTTACGAAATCGGCGAGGCGCAGGACCAGCGCTTTATCGCTATGGAGTATCTGGATGGCACGACATTGCGGCAACGCATTGCCGACCACCCATTGCCATTTCCACTGTTGCTTGACTTGGGAATAGAGATCGCCGATGCGCTCGATACCGCCCATTCGCACGGCATCATTCATCGCGATATCAAGCCGGCAAATATTTTCGTCACCCAACGCGGCCACGCCAAGATTCTGGATTTCGGTCTGGCGAAGTTCACCGTGAGCGACGAAGCCAGTATTAGTGGGAACACCTTCGGGGACACGCAGTCTGTGGGGATTCCCAATCGCCCAGGACCCGCTCTGGGAACCATCTCTTACATGTCGCCGGAGCAGGCGCTGGGCCAGCCGTTGGGTTCTCGCTCGGACCTGTTTTCTTTTGGGATCGTACTCTATGAAATGGCCACGGGAGTTCTGCCCTTCCAGGGACAGACCCCGGCTGCGTTTTTCGACTCGCTGATCCATCAGACGCCGGAGTGGCCTCTGCGTTTTGATCCAGCAACCCCTCTCGAACTCGAACGCATTGTCCGAAAGGCTCTCGAGAAAGATCCAGCGCAGCGCTACGCGAGCGCGGCCGATATGCGGACCGATCTGCAAAACCTCCGCCGCGAAACAGAATCAGGGCGAGGCCTCGTCACCAGGTCAGCCGCGAGCCCGGGACCGGATTCGAAGGAGAGAATTCGTTCTGCCCTGGCTACGGCGGTTACTACTCCGGTCCGGGCTCCGTTGATGCCGAGAAGGAAAGCCGTCATCTGGGGAGGTTTCATCGTCGTTGGGGTCCTTGCGATCCTGGCCGCGGTCCGGTTCTTGCAATTGCCGCCATCCCCTCCCCGGGTTGTTGCGTCGGTTCAAGTTACGAATGATGGTTTGCCAAAAAGGTCTCTTGTCAGCGATGGCGTTCGGCTTTACTTTTCGGAATATGTGGGTGGTCATTCGGTGCTGATGCAAGTCTCAACCTCTGGCGGGGACACTGCATCACTTCCCAACCCGTTACCGAGCGCCGACATTTATGACATTTTGCCCAGCCGCTCGGAACTTCTCTTACGGACAGGTGAGGTAGGCGTGGAACCCGAATCTGCACTTTGGGTTTTGCCGGTTCCGGGAGGGTCACCACGCCGGGTGGGCGACATCGTTGCACATACCGCCACTTGGACCCCCGACGGACGTCATATTATTTACGGCAACGGTTCAACCTTGTACGTTTGCAATGTGGACGGAACTGAGTCGCGCAAGCTGGTGACGGTCGCGGGCGTGCCCTTCGGACTGAGAGTTTCACGCGACGGCAGTCTCTTGCGATTCAGTGTAGAGGACCCGGCTCAACATACGTCCTCGCTTTGGGAGGTTGCAGTGGACGGACACGGGCTTCATTCTTTGCTCCCGGAATGGAACAAGCCCGCCGGGGAATCCGCTCCCACGTGGACACCCGATGCAAAGTATTTCTTCTTTCAATCCGCTCGTGCCAATGGTCAGGAAATCTGGGCCATCCGGGAACGCAAGTCAATTATGAGCAGGGCTGCTTCAGTGCCGCTGCAGCTCACAGCCGGGCCGCTGGCTTTTAGCAATCCGGTCAGCGGAGAGAGCGGACGCCTGTTTGTGATCGGCCGGAAGCGTCGATTTGACCTGGTCCGATATGCGGGAAAATCACAACAATTCTCAACTTACCTGCCTGGGATTTCCGCGGGTGAAGCCGAGATCTCTCGCGATGGACAATGGATTACCTATGTTGCGCACCCGGAGCATACGCTCTGGCGCAGCAAGCTGGATGGAAGCTCGCGCCTGCAACTCACCTTCGTGCCACTGGAAGCCCACCTGCCGCGGTGGTCACCGGACGGAACACGAATCGCCTTTATGGGGCTCCGGCCGGGAAAACCGTGGAAGATTTTTGTGGTCTCCGCCCAGGGAGGCACACCGCAGGAGTTAACCTCTGAAGGCCGAAATGAAGGCGACCCTACCTGGACACCTCAGGGACAATCCATCATCTTTGGAGCCATGCCGTGGTTGGAGTATGGGACATCGTCGGGTCCGAACATAAGAGTTGCTGACTTGCAGACTTCTAGCATTTCCGATGTTCCCGGTTCGGAAAGCTTATTCAGCCCTCGTTGTTCTCCGGATGGGCGATATATCGCAGCCCTCTCCGCCGACTCGACCAGACTCATGCTCTACGATTTCAAGACGCAGAAGTGGTCCCAACTAACCCAGGGTCTGTTTGCCTTTGAGAACTGGTCGCTTGACGGAAAGTATCTATATGCGGAGAGCTATCTCGACAAAAGCGACGACTTCGTTCGCGTAAGTATTGCGGACCGGAAAGTAGAACGTCTTTTTAGTCTCAAGGCACTGCCGCGAGGTTTCGATCCCTGGGAATCATGGGTAGGCTTGGGACCGGATGACACGCCGCTTCTGATGCGCGATAAAAGCACGCAGGAAATATACCGCCTCGACGTGGACCTTCCCTAGCCCCTGCGGGTGGTTGGCGATTTCGTCACCTCTGAAAACGCCAATCCCGACATTCCACCGACCTCGACAAACAGGTGGCAGCACCGGCTGAACTCGCAACTCGATCGAAGCAATAGTGTCGAGGTCTTGGTTCTTAAGAACGTTAGCGCGTACGCTGAAGGTTGAACAGTACGTGGGGATCGTTCGCCGAAGCGCGACCCGCCCAAATCCATGCGTATCGGCTAAGCAGCGCTCCGAGTAAGAAACAAAGGGCTGCCGCATAACGACCCTTATGAGAGGACCCGAAGACTGCGCGCAGCAAGAGCGCTAACGGACCTTCCAGAAGTCCGGCGATGCGGAGTGTCTTTCCCGATCGGCCATGGTGCAGAGGCGCATCAACGGGCCGCTTGCGCACTTCCAAAAAGATCTCTATCAAAGTCTCTATCCCGGACGCTACAAACCCAAGGATCTGGGTCGCAAGTATCAAGAAACCCATCAGCTCGAGAATTGCCGCTGAGCCGCCGAGGCCGGACGTCAGAAAATGAGTGGGAAGCAGCTCCCGATTTTCAGACCATACCGGGATCGCTGTGGCTCCGATCAATACACCGGTGTAGCTGGCAAGGAGCAGCCCAGTGATTGCCGCCGCTCCCTCTAACAACCAAAGCAACGAAATCAACAATGGATTTGCAAAACCTCGCAGACCCAGCTCGAAGCAGAGCACAGCGAGAAACGCAAAATTCGAAAAGGCCACCAGGATCCAGGCCCCCATCGACATCGCCGATCGGAGTTTGAACACGCGCAACATGTTCAAAAAGCGAACAGGTCTGCCAAGATCGGCGATCAAGAGAATTGGACAAATTGAAGCACCGACGAGTGCAATCCAGAGGCAGGACCGAATGAGTGCGGGATCGCTGCGGAAAAGCTGCGCGACGAATCCAATGCAGGCAGACACTCCAGAGATGCCGCCTAGGAAGAAATACAGCGGCACTTGCCAGGTCCAGACGGGAGCCTTGAGGACGGGCAAACCGTAGTAGCTCTCTCCCGACTGAAGCCCGTCTGCTGGACCACTCTGGCGGGCAGCCTCTCGGATTTCGTCGAGGCGCTTTTCGGTGGCTTTTGGTTTTGAGGGTGATTTCATATTGCCGCGCTGATCGCAAACTACCTGTTGGCTTAAAGGACCTATACAGATCAAAATGCAAACGCAGCACAAACAATTGCAAAAAGAATGACGGCGGAAAGAAGTGCCGAAGTCCAGGCGCTCCTCAGGAATGCCGTGGGTACTTCAGGAGCCGGGGGAAGATTGTAGGCTTCCGGTTCTCCCAAAATCACAAAGAAGGCGTGAATTCCCCCGACGCTGGTTTCCTGTGGATCATAAATACGCGCATCTGTATATCCGCGTTCGTGGAGTTCCTGCACACGATTCTTTCCGCGCTCCTTAAGGTCGTCCAAATCGCCGAACTGAATGGATTGCGTAGGACAAGCTTTCGCGCAGGCCGGGATGAGTCCGGCTTTTTGCCGGTCGTAGCAGAATGTACATTTGAAGGCGCGCCCATCATCCAGACGTTTGTCGATCACTCCGAACGGGCAGGACACGACACAGTATCCGCATCCGTTACACACATCCGGCTGCACGAACACCGAACCGACTTCCGTTCGCACAATCGAGCCTGTTGGACATGCCTCTAGGCATCCTGCGTTCGCGCAATGCTTGCAAACGTCGGAGAGAAAAATCCATCGGAAGGGATCTTTCGTGTCCGCGATCTGAGGTCCGGCAACTGCGGGCTGTTCGATAAAAAGTACGTGCCGCCAGGTCGAACCTCCTAGGCTCTTGGTGTTGTCGTAGGAAAGCCCGCTCCATACCAGACCATCCTCGGGAACTTCGTTCCATTCTTTGCACGCGACCTCGCAGGCTTTGCACCCGATACACACGGTCGCATCGGTTAAAAAAGCAGTACGCCCCATCAGAGCTTATCCCTTCTCCGGACGCAGGTCGCGGATTGCTTGCAGGTTGGTCTCGCGTCTTCCGCGAAGCACATTGCATAGCAGCCCCTTCGTTTCCATAATCCGCACATTCGGCTCCTCCGAAATGGCGACCAGATCGTTGCCGATGTCGCCCTTCACAAGTCCAGAGTAACCCCAATGAAATGGAAGACCCACCTGGTGTAAAGATTTGCCTTCAATGGTCAGCATCTGCATTCTCGGGGTAGCCAGTGCATGCGCTTCGATGGCTCCGCGTGCCGTTACGATGGTGACCCATTCGCCGGGCGTGATTGACAACTGCTCCGCCAACTCAACAGAAATCTCGCAGAACATCTCCGGCTGAAGTTCCGCGAGGTGCGATAGAGTGCGCGACATCCCGCCGGCGGTATGATGCTCCGTGAGCCGATAGGTCGTCAAAACGAACGGAAACTTTCGGTCCGGCGAAGTTGCATATTCATTCCCAGGGCGTGTCTTTCTTTCTCCCACCGGATTCGACTGCCGTTCTGGGTACATCGGATTTCGAACGGGCGATTCAAGTGGCTCGTAATGCGTCGGGAGCGGGCCATCGTTCAAACCGACCGGTACCCATATCCATCCAAAACCATCGGCATGCAAAATGAATGGCTTGTCTCCTGCTAAAGCTGCATCCCCGATTGAATTTGCTGGGGGTTGGTAGCCGGGAGGCTTGGATGCCACAAAATCCGGAACATCGTTGCCGGTCCATTTCTTGCTTTCCGCGTCCCACCATACCAACTTCTTCCGTTCGCTCCACGGTTTTCCATCCGGACGAGCCGAGGCCCGGTTGTAGAGAACTCTGCGGTCCGACGGCCAGGCAAACCCCCACCCGTGCCCATGAAAATCCTTGGATGCGCGCTGGTTCGCGCGATTTTCGCCTCGCTTGGGAAACACGCCCGAATAAATCCAGCAACCGCAGGCCGTAGAACCATCGGCCTTGAGCGAGGTGAATCCCGGTACCAATTCGTCATTTTCGATGGTGCGCCCGTTGATCTCCTGCAGGACCTCCTCAGCCACAACCTCACGGTGCTCGCCTTCGGTCGAATAGTTCCAGGTAAGCGCGAGAAGACCGGCATGGCGCGGACGCGGATCGCGCTTCGCTTTCTCCTTCAGAATCACGCCGAGATGATACATAAACCACTTTTCGCTTCGGCAATCCCCGGGTGGATCGACCGCTTTCTCGCGCCACTGG
This sequence comes from Terriglobia bacterium, assembly GCA_963786325.1. GTDB lineage: Bacteria > Acidobacteriota > Terriglobia > Terriglobales > Acidobacteriaceae > JAIQFF01. The sequence continues at coordinate 659,712 of CAWAYW010000024.1, read as the reverse complement.
AGTAACCTCTGCGTGTTGGTGAACGTTCCGTCCTTCTCCGCATGTCCCGCGGCCGGCAACAAAAACACTTCTGTCGGGATCTCCTCAGTCGTGAGTTCGCCACGCTTGACCTCGGGCGATTCGTACCAAAAGGAGGCGGTTTCGGTTTCGACCATTTCCCGTACGACCAGCCATTTCAATTTCGCGAGTCCACGGCGCTCCATTCCCGAGTTCGGACCAGCGACCGCGGGATTCTGACCCATGACAAACAATCCGTCTATCTTTCCATCCAACATGTCCAGCCAGTAGCCTTGGTGCGAATGGTCCCCGGTGACTCGCGGCAACCAATGGAACCCGAAATCATTTTCTGGTTGTGCAGCTTCGCCGTAGTACGCCTTCAAAAAACTCACGATGTATTTGTCGAGATTGTTCCACCAACCCGTACGCGTCCCATACTTTGCGATGTAGTTGGCGAGAGATTTCGATTCCTCTCCAAATTTCGGCATGCTCAAGTAACCGGGCAGGATGTCGTAGAGCGTCGGAACATCCGTCGATCCCTGAATGGAGGCATGGCCGCGCAATGCCATGATGCCTCCGCCCGGGCGACCCATATTCCCCAAGAGCAACTGGAGGATCGCCGCACACCGGATCATTTGGACGCCACTCGAATGTTGCGTCCAACCAAGTGCGTAACAAATAGCACCGGTTTTGTCCGGTCCCGATGCTTCGCAAAAAGTTTTGGCGGCGTAGAGGAAGGCATCTTTAGAAACGCCGCAGTATTGTTCGACCATCTCGGGCGCGTAACGCGCAAAATGCTTCCGCAACAATTGGAAAACGCAGCGCGAATGTTGCAACGTGAGGTCCTGCGTATAGTTGTTTAGATTGGGCGATACGTTTGCACCCTGCTGCGCCTGGCCGCCATACGTCCCCCCGGGCACCGTGGGTTGCATTTTCGTGTCTCTTTCGACGCCTTCGTACAGCCAACTTTCCGGATTGTAGGATTTCCTCTCCGTATTCCAACCGGAGAAGATGCCTCCCAGTTCCTCGGTATCCTTGAAGCCCTCGGGGATGATCACGCTGGCATTGGTGTAGTGCAAAACGTATTCCCGGAAGAACAACTCGTTTTCGAGGACGTAGCGAATCAACGCTCCCAGGAAAAGAATGTCCGATCCCGCTCGCAACGGCACCCATATATTAGCCACGGCGGACGTCCGACTGAAGCGCGGATCCACGTGAATAACCTTAGCTCCGTGCTGTTCCTTGGCCTCCATCACCCATTGAAATCCGACGGGATGGTTCTCCGCCATGTTCGATCCCATGATGAGGATCGCGTCGGAGTTCAGCAAATCTTTGGGCGATGATGTTGCTCCGCCGCGTCCATAGGTTGTGCCCAGACCGGGCACAGTGGAGCTATGTCATATACGGGCCTGATTAGAGATGCACACCATCCCCAGGCCGCCGGTGAACAATTTCTTGATGAGATAGTTCTCTTCATTGTCGAGTGTCGCGCCACCCAAGTGGGCGATCGCCTTGGTTTGCATCAGGCTCTGTCCATCCTGCGATTCGACAAATGTTCGCTCGCGGCTCTCCCAAATTCGATCTGCGATCATTTCCATCGCTCGATCCAGGCCCAGGTCTTCCCATTCCTTGGCGAACGGACGGCGATACTTCACCTTCGTTATTCGTTTGGAGTGGGTCAGTAGCTCATGGCTGTCGGCACCTTTGGGGCAGAGCCGCCCGCGGGAAATCGGCGATTCGGGATCGCCTTCAATCGAAACCAGCTTGCCATCCTTGTGGAATACAAGCTGACCGCAACCCACGGCGCAGTAAGGGCACACCGATCGTGCCACTTGCGCTCCTTCGTTTTTTGGACGAAGCGTCTGCGTGCGATGGCTCATCGCTTCCGGTCCGGTGCCATCCGCGCGGTGCAGAATCTGACGCAGCACCGGCCATTGGAGCACAAACTCCTTAATCATTTGACCTCCAGAGACTTGGGAACGCCCGTAGCTGCTCAGCACTACTACCGAACTGCCTCCGCCACGCAAATTGACAATGACGTCAGCATAACCGCGCAAGACAAGGTGGGCCTAGACCCGTGGTTTACTCCTTTTTGGGAAAACAGCCGCAATCGCCGGATCTTGCTGAACTCTTCCGATAGTTTCATTTTTCGTTTAATCCTTGCTTGTGGATGAGGACAAGTTGTTCCGGGGTCCAGCGGCCGGAGAAATCTCCAAACTGGCCGAGCATCTCTTTCTTGTCATACATTGCTTTCGTTAGACGAAAATACTTAATATTGGCGTACCCACCAGAGTGGTCCCACTCCCGGTGAATGTCCGCATCGTGATATTTATAATCACATTGTCGAGGTAGTGCTCAGTGTTGCTCCATGCATCCATCGCGGTGACGGTTGAAACTGGATTGCCGGAAGCCTCGCGGTGAAGGACCGCTTTTTCCTCAAGAATTCCTGGGATGTTCAAGTCGTATAGGGTCTTGTCCGAAGATTCGCGAAACTCCATTGCGACAGCCCTGACTTGCGAAGCCTTGAGAGGCGACGTTTCGTAGGAGCCATTCAGGAATTGAAGGATGGCGACAAGCGCATCACGCTGAGCGGAAGTGGCTTTCTCGTCGACATAGATGACCGCGTAAAGTCTAGCAGAGTTAGTGTCCACCAAATTGCCAACCACGACAGCGTTGAGTCCATCGAGGCGCAGTTTGCCATAACGCCCACTGGCAATGTGAACGAAGTCCGCGGCTTCACAGGTCCCATGATTCGGGGCGCCATTTTTCTGGCACGGACAAGCGTACGCGGTGCACTGGCATTGGAAGAGGGCTGTACCTTCGAAATTAAAGTTCTCGACGGCCAGCGGTTGTGACCTCTGGTCCGAAGAAAGGAGGCAGACGGTGCAGAAAAGGGAAAGAACCACGAGGGCGCCGCGAAAGGTTTTGCGCATGAGAGCTCACTTTACGAAATTCGGAACAGCTAGCCTTCGATTGGAAACCGTTTTGACGGCCTGCAATCGTACGAAGCGTGGACAAGGCACCCCGCATGGCCAACTTCTCAAGATCCGACGACGTCGCATGACTGTCTTCGAAGTGAACTAGGATTGCGATACGAGCGTCAGCAATTCGCATCAAGAGTTTAATGGGGGCAAGCCAAAAGAAAGCCAATTGGCACAGTTGCGGCCACTCCGGATGAGTTCCGTCCTTCATGTCGCCCATATGAATTCAAAATCTCGAAGTCTCGTTTGCCTCTCAGTTGGGCACGCCGACCTGCCGCACCAACGCTTGAAAGCGTCGATCGCTGCGCAATTCAACAAAATGTGAGTCTTTTCCGATTCCGATCAGGTCGGTCACCTGCATCTCCTGGGCTTTTTCAAGCCAGTACAGGGCATCTTCTTTATCTCCCAAACCGGAAAGCACCGCCGCCAGGTCTAGAGCGGCACGTGCATGCTCTGGCCAGAGTGACTTTAATTCAGCAACGATCTTTACGGCGTCGGCCCGGTTCCCCGATACTGCATAGGCATTTCCCAGAAGCCCGCGTATTTCCGTGGGCGAGCCTCCTAACTGCAATGCTCTTTTGTAGTCAGCAATCGCCTCCGGGTACATCCCTTTGTCCTGATATGCAAGGCCGAGTACGGCGTGCGTCACCGCCGAATCAGGTTCGAGATCCAGCGTCTTCTTAGCTTGCTCGATTGCTTTATCAGTTTGCCCCGTCTCCTGGAGGATCTTTGCCAGGTTGGCCCCCACAACAGGTGACAGTGGATCCAACTCGTATGCCCTTTCGGCTTCCGCTAGCGCCAGTTTATTGCGGCCCTTCAACGCAAGGTACATGGAATACCAGTGATGGGCGGGGGCATAGTTGCGATTAAGCTCCACGGCGCGCTTGAACTCTCTATCCGCTCCTTCCCAATCCCGATCAAACAGGTAAAGGATCCTGGCTAGAGAGTTGTGTGCCTCGGCCAAGTGATCATCAAGGTCGAGCGCTCTTTTAACTTCTTCCCGAGCGAGCTGCGGACGCTCAGACACCTGGTAAATGTCCGCCAAGCCTGTATACGGCAAGGAATAAGTTGGGTCGCTTTGAATTGCCTGGTTGAAATAATAGGTGGCCTTTGTCAAACTATCGGCGGTTCGCTTATTCCAAAAATAACGTCCCTTGAGGTAGTTCTCATAGGCCTCCGGATTCACTACCTTCACGGTCTGCAGAACCGTCGCTTCCTGCGGAGTCACCTGGATGCGGATCTGCTCGGCGATGGCACGTGCCACCTTCTTCTGTAAGGCCAGGGTATCTCGCAGATCGCCCTCATAACTCTCGGCCCATAGGTGCTTGTCAGCAGACGCGCGGATTAACTGTGCCGTTATTCGAACCTGTTTGTCGGAGCGCAATACTGTGCCTTCCACAACAGCATCGACATTCAATTCACGGGCGATCTGCGGCAAGGGCTTGCGCACGCCCTTATAAGACATGACCGAGGTGCGGGAGATCACACGTAATGCACCGATCTGCGCCAAATTCGTAATTAATTCATCGGTCATGCCGTCAGCAAAGTAGTCCTGGGAATCGCTGGAGAGATTTTCGAGCGGAAGTACCGCTAAAGAACGAATGGGACTGGAAGACAAAGTATCGGACGACCGGCGGCTTCTCCAGAAAAGTATCGCAGCCATTGAAACCAACAACAACACCATTGCAGCGCCTATTGTCTTCCAGTCACGCTTCCAAAGCGGGTGTTTCGGTGCGGCCTTTTGCGCGACCGCGAGCTGGACACGCTCTTCTGCGTCGGAAGAAGCAACTTCGGGCAAAAGCCCCAGATTGTTGGTTGGCCGGTTGACGACCGCCACGCCCGCAATAAAGCGATAGCCGCGTCGGGGAAGCGTCTCAATGTAGCGAGGATTGTCGGCGGAGTCTCCTAGCGCGACCCGCAGCTTTGCAATGGCGACGTTCACGGCCTGATCGAAATCGCCAAAACTTTCATTCGGCCATATTCGGCTACGCAGTTCTTCCCTTGTAACAACTTCGCCGGGGTGTTCCAACAGTATTTCCAGCAGTCTCAGCGGTTGCTGCTGCACCCTGATCCGGACACCCGCCTTACGAAGTTCTCCCGAGTGGAGAGAAATTTCGTAGGTCCCGAATCGCACCACGGAAGTATGCCGCGATGGCTCCATACGGCACGAACTCGGAACGAAGTCTAGCACGCTCGCCCAAACCTCGGGGAAATGTTTAGGTGTAAATGTCGAAGGATCAGTAATTTAGCTGGAAATGTATCGTCTATACCGAGAACAGCGCCGGTGAATTGACCCGAAAACCGCCCCGTGACAGATTCCGACAAAGTCAAAGCAGGTCAGGGTACTTCGAGGGTTGACCTGCTCAAGGCCCAGGCGCAGAAACGAATCCCAATATTCCTAAACTTAAGGAGGAACAATTACCGTGCCGCATAAGGACCCATTGAATCTCCAACTGCCACACGGCCAAAGAACGCTCGTCGAGTCCAATCGGAACCTTGAAATGCTAGCATTCCCCGAAACCACGACGGAGGTCGAAAGTTCCCCGGTAATGGGTGACCAACGTCTGTACTTTCGGACTCTCCGCGAGATGTTAGAGTCAGACGACTACCAGGTAGCCCTTGTCCCCCGGGAGAAGTGGGATCTCATCCCAGAATCACAACCGAAGCAATTTTCCACGGTGGCCTCAGCTGTACTCATACCTTTCAGGTGGGCGGAACTGGTTGCCCAGGTTCATCAGGTCGTCCAGGAATTTAACATTTTGCCCGACTGCAGGATTGTACGGTTCGAGGATGTCTGTGTCGACTTTAGCCGGATGGAAGTGAGCCGGTCCTCGGGCGAACCAATCATACTGACCACCCAAGAGTTCAAGACGCTCAAATGTTTCTTGTTAAATCCGGATCGGATATTTTCGCGTGGCGAATTGTTATATGAGGCCTGGGGATACAAAAACTATCCTTCGACCCGTACCGTCGACAACCACGTCCTAAGACTGCGCCAGAAACTTGAGAGTGATCCAGGTCAGCCGGTTCATTTTCTAACGGTCCACAAGGTCGGTTACAAGTTCGTACCTTAGCGGAGGTTTGCCGCCCAAACTGGTCATTCTGTGGGAATAACAACACTCAAAGCCAGTTCTATTTGCAACGATCCCAACGCTACGGGCGGAATGAGAAAACATGTGATCCCAGATTCAGCAGAACTCGCAGTGACCGAAACGCCAAGCGACGACTTAGTCTTGGTCCGTGCCAGCAAGTGTGGAGATGTCGGCGCCTTCGAGGAACTTGTAAGGCGATACGACCGCAGACTCCTTCGAATCGCGCACCACATGATGCACAATCGGGAGGACGCCGAGGACGTGGTACAGGAGGCCTTCCTGAAAGCTTTTCTACATTTGGACCAATTCCGGGAAGATTCCAAATTCTCGACCTGGCTTATCCGCATAACCTTGAACCAGTCCCTGATGAAGCTGCGAAAACAACGCCTAACCAGAGAAACGTCGATCGATAAAGACTCTCGGTCAGAGGAAGATAGTCTCCCCATCGATGTGGCAGACTGGGCTCCGAATCCCGAGGAACTTTACCGAGCAAGTGAGTTAAAAGGAATCCTACGCAAGACCCTGCAAGAACTGGGTGAGGGCTTAAGGGTCGTATTCGTATTACGCGACATAGAAGGGCTTTCAACGGCGCAAACGGCAGAAGCCCTGGGCTTGAGTCTGACTGCGGTTAAGGCACGATCCTTTCGAGCCCGGCTGCAGCTACGCGAGCGATTGAGCAAATACTTTAAGAAGCCAGAGGATTCTGCAGACGTCGATCCTCACTCCAGTTTCGCAGAGCCAGCCGCATTAGAGCGATGCAGAGGTCCAAAGGAAGCTCTGTAAGATAGGTCCTGAAGCCCTGCCTTCCCTTCGACACGATTGCAAAACGGGATTCCACTCTCTCGCGTACCGGACCTGCCGGCCGAACCGCACTCTTCAATAAGCTTTTGTCACGATCTTTTGACAAAGAAGTGACGCTGCCTCCGCATCGGTCTTGCCTGCGCCGAATCAAATACCTCAAATGCAGTGAAGACAGGATTGACGAACACCCCGCGGGTCTTTCAATAGCAAGCAATCAGTAAGCGAACAAGGCACAAATGGGCCTCCTCGAGAGAACCCCAGCTACATCTAGAGGTGTGCCTGAAACCGATACAAGGTGAAGGCTCGAAGTTCGACATACGACCAGACAGATGAGGGATCAATAAATTCCAGAGATCAATAAATTAAGGAGAAACTAAAACATGAAGCCAACCGTAAAGCTGCTGCTTAAAAAAAGGCCGCAGAGTAGCCTCACCAACAATCTTCGTACTGTGGCCGCTGCTCTGACGGTCCTTGCTTGCGTGGCTGGCGCGCAACCGGCGCTTGCGCAATCCGATTTCACGGCCAAGCACCTCGTAGCGCCCACTGTGTTTCAGGCAGCGGGGCCATCCGCAGCATCGATTCAAGGCGCGGTGGATCAGTTTCGTGCGGCGCTCGGAGCTGTCAACAATGGCAATAATTCCGGACAGACCAGCGGACGCCGTGAAATCAACTGGGATGGGGGCAGCCCGACCAACGCAGCCACTACTCTTAGTGGCACTCCCTTAACCACGTTTTTGAACACTCGTGGCGCCAACATCACCACGCGCGGAAGCGGATTTGTCCAAGCTCCACCGTCGGGTCTGGCGGACACCTTTGGCAATTCGAGTTACGCCACAATTTTTCACGCGTTTAGTCCTCTACGGCTCTTTTCGCCAATCGGGAGTAACGTCACCGAGGTTGAGTTCTCTGTTCCGGGCAGTAATGGCAACACACCGGCGACCTCGACTGGATTTGGCGTAGTTTTTACAGACGTCGACTCCCCGGATGGCAGCCGACCAGGAAACAGGACAGGAAACCGTCACGCCAGCACCCTGATCGAGTACCTCGGCCCTCACGGCGAGTTGCTGTTCACCAGCTCCGCTCCAGCTTCCCCGGGCAATGGAAACCTGTCCTTCCTCGGTGTTGTCTTTGGCGACTCTCGTATCGCTCGAGTGAAGATCATCGCCGGCGACGTGGCACCGGGGCCTAACGACGACAGAAAAGACATCGTCATCATGGACGACTTTTTTTACGGAGAACCGACACCTCTGTACTAAAAACACAGAGCTCAGCGTGCTAGGCACGCCATTGCGTACCCTATAGGCACCTACAGCAAAGACAGATTGGTCTTGTGGGAGCCCACCAGCCCAAACAGCGTCCCGTGACCCAACCCAGGGTCACTGGGGACGCGTTTGCTTCGTATTTCCTGACCAAGACCTGACATTTCCCGACTGGCAACACCAATTTTATACCGCATAGGTCGAAAACGACCCGCAAGACGCCATAGCTTGTCACTTAAACTTATTGGCTCGTATGGGTGAGCACGAGGAATTGAAATTCCCTCGCATGGTTGTCCCCAAGCAGGAATCGCTAACCTATGGAGTTCAGTTGTGACTCCGTCCCGTCATGAAGGGTCACCAAATCGGCGTACAGAAAAGCCTGTATAGCTCTGTTCCACCCTCAATATGTATTTTACAATTTGTCCCATTTCCTATGCCACCATCTAGCCTAGAGGAACGCGTGCGGATTCTTTGTGATCGTGCGATTGCCGCAAACACTCAACCAGAGCTCGACGCCATTCTTCCTGAACTCAAGGCCGCTATCCGAGATCATATACGCTATGTTCGTGCCGTTGCTGTGGAGATTATTCCCGAAGCGTTCGGAAAGCGGAGCAACGTGGCATAGCTGTTGCAGGCAGTAGCTTAAGCTTCAGTTGCGCAAATCAATCGGGTTCTCGATAAGAAGAATAAACGACTCTGTGAATGGCCCTCCAGGAGTGTGGTAACAAACCCGTAGCTAGCCGTTCTAACCAAGCTTAGGGCATGTTGTCGCTCTTAACTGTGCACTTGTGCTGCGCGAATTGGAACCACAAGCTCTCCTGCGCGTCGGAAACCCTGTTCATCGCAGTGATTGGGACTTTTAACTCGCGATTACGAAGCGTACAAACTACAACCGGAACTTGGCCTACCCATTTTGAAACCCTCGGATCTTTCATGGCGACGCCCCTCAACTATGTTCAGGGGCGAAGCTTAGCCCCAAGAATTTCGAAATCTGTTCAGATTTGAACATCGCAGAGAGCCAACCGAGAGCATTTGGGATAAGACCTCGCATCGGGAGGGCATCGGATGACCGTCGCCAACGAATGATGCCGTTCCATTCGCGCTCAGAGTCCCCGCGCTTAACGCGAGGTTCCGGGTGTTGAGGCACTCGAAACTTTCGATTTGCACAAGCTCCTGAACTTCAAAGCTTAGCTTTTGAGATCGACCACTCCTGCTAGGACTTGACAACCATACCATATTTCTGCAATTATCGAACCATGCCAGCAGCACAATCCAAGAGATCCATAGAGAAGATCGCCAAGTACGCTGATATGTTTTCGGCGATGGGAACAGAACCTCGCCTTCGCATTATGCAGTTGCTCCTGTCCGCCCATCCGGATGGTCTTGTGGTCGGTGAGATTCAAGAAGAACTCGACATTCCCAACTCCACTTTGTCGCATCATCTCGACAAACTGAGAGCGGAAGACCTCGTTCACGTAGAGCGGGAGAGCACTTTTCTGCACTATACCGCGAACACTGAAGCACTTCAGGAATTGCTCCAGTTCTTGTACGCAGAGTGCTGTACACGCAACAAGGCAGTCAAGCCAGAGCAGATCGTTCACATCTGTAAGTAAAGGGGATTCCTATGAGCAGCAGCGCAGACATCAAGGAAGTGGTCAAGGAGAAGTACGGAGAAGCGGCCTTGCGTGTCACCAGTGGCGGTAGCTCCTGCTGTGGAGCAACAAGTGGCAGTGGTTGTGGTGACCCGATTACTTCCAACCTTTACGATGCGTTGCAAGCGGGACAAATCCCCGAAGAGGCTCTCCTCGCGTCGTTAGGCTGCGGCAATCCTACGGCGTTGGCGAAACTCAATCCGGGCGAAGTTGTCCTTGATCTCGGCTCCGGTGGTGGTATTGATGTCCTGCTTTCGGCGAAGCGGGTCGGCCCTACTGGCAAAGCCTACGGCCTAGACATGACCGATGAAATGCTGGCTTTAGCAAAAGAGAACAAGCGCAAAGCTGGAGTGGAGAACGTCGAGTTTCTGAGGGGAGAGATCGAGCACATCCCGCTGCCTGATAACTCGGTTGATGTCGTGATCTCCAACTGTGTCATAAATCTCTCCTCAGACAAGGATGCAGTGTTGCGGGAAGCATTCCGTGTTCTGAAACCGGGAGGGCGTTTTGCAGTGTCCGACGTCGTGACTCGCGGCGAAATGCTTCCGGAGATTCGCAAGAACGTCCTGCTTTGGGTCGGTTGCGTAGCTGGAGCACTGGAAGAGAACGAGTACCGCAGCAAGCTGGCTTCCGCTGGCTTCGAGCAAATCGACGTTGAGCCGACCAGAGTCTATCGGATCGCAGATGCCCGCGAATTCCTGTCAGGCCAGAACATTGACGTTGATGCGATAGCACCGCAGGTGGATGGCAAGTTCATGAGCGCCTTTGTCCGAGCGGTAAAACCACAGCAATCATGCTGCGGGCCGACCTGCTGCAACTGAGGAGACGCCAATGCAGGGACACTTCAACATCCTGTTTCTATGCACGGGGAACTCGGCCCGTTCGATCATGGCCGAGGCCATTATGAATCTTAAAGGCAAATCTAACTTCACTGCGTTCAGTGCTGGTAGCCATCCTTCAGGAGCAGTTAGACCGGAAGCTATCCAGCAATTGGAGAGTGCTCGCTTACCAACGGACGGTCTCCGGAGCAAGAACTGGGAAGAGTTCGCGAAACCTGACGCTCCTAAACTCGATTTCGTTTTTACGGTCTGTGACAACGCTGCAAAGGAGGTTTGCCCAATTTGGCCGGGACAGCCGATGACGGCACACTGGGGTGTCCCCGATCCCGCCGCAGTAGTGGGAACTTCTGAACAAATCGCTAAGGCTTTTCGCGATACCTTTTTCATGCTCGACCGTAGAATCAGCTTGTTCCTGAGCCTGCCTCTTACCAGCTTAGATCGCCTAGCAATCAAGAAAGAAATCGACAATATCGGTCGCCAATGAAATTCGGCTTGCGCGTCCGGGTCACAGCGGAGTTCATGGGCACGGCGTTTCTCGTCGCCGCCGTAGTTGGATCGGGAATAATGGGCGATCGGCTGGCAGGAGGAAATGTTGCAATCGCCTTACTAGCGAATACGATTGCTACCGGTGCGGCTCTGGTCGCATTGATTTTAACTTTTGGCTCGATTTCCGGCGCACACTTTAATCCAGCCGTGACCTTGGCTGCCGCTATGGAGCGTGGGCTTCCGTGGTCAGAAGCTCCCTTCTATATTGTTGCGCAGTGCGCTGGCGGGATTGCCGGTACAATCGTCGCTCACCTAATGTTTGGTTTGCGTTGGTATTCGCTATCCACTCACGCACGACGCGGATCGGCCGTCGTGTTCAGCGAGTTCGTCGCAACCTTCGGATTGTTATCTGTGATCTGGGGATGCTCACGCTTGCGGTCGAGTACGACGCCATTTGCCGTCGCAAGCTACATCACAGCTGCGTACTGGTTCACCGCGTCCACGTCGTTTGCGAATCCCGCCGTCACCTTAGCCAGATCGTTGTCAGACACGTTTGCCGGAATTGCTCCAGCGGACGTTCTTCTTTTTATCATGGCGCAGCTGGCGGGCGCCGTGGTCGCGACATTCGTGTTCCGGTGGCTCGTACCGAACTTATCGGCAGATGCCGATCAGGTTTTGACGCCGAATTCTGACACTTCCCTTGAGGCTGCGTCCGGATCGCAGCGAGGAGCAGAACGGCGTTATTCTGGGAGCCATCCGCGTGACGACATGGCCCGATGACAGGAACAATTCGCAGACCAGGCAGCCGCCTTTCCGGACGAAGCTGGTCTTGAGGATCTCGAGGGATGTCGGACCAGCGTTTATGGGAAAGCCCGCGATGATTGCGGTAGGGCGAACACAGCGAAGCTAACCTTAAGGGTTGGACTCATCAATGCGCGAGATCTCGGGATCGCAATTGAGTGCGACTTGCGGCGAGCTTTATTGATGCGGACATATCGCTACCACGATAATCCAAAGTACGTGATTTTAACGTATGAGAACCCAGAAGGCGCACATCAGCTACAGCCTCCATGCTCGTCTGCAACCACGCTCCGGAAAAATCGCCGAACGACATCTTGATTCGAACGCTCTTCAACCACCACGAAGGAGCTTTTGCCGTTTCGCCCTCAACCTGGAGGATTAACAACGAACTCTTATCCACCCAAGCCGACCCTGAAACCAATTCTTTCTCTTTTCTCTTGGGCTTCAATCCCAACACATAACAAGGCCGCCCATCTAAGACAGTGTCGTCCAGTAGGCTGAAATCGTAGTTGTCCCTGGTAAGCGCGGTTTGAGCTTGATTCCCTTTGCTTGCTTCTGTTTCACGATCCAAGACACGTTGCACGATCTGCTTCCCCCGTGCGCTGCCTGACCATTTCTGAATGCTATAGTGTTTGCCTATCGGAGGGTCAAAATCCACTTGTGCCACCACATCAGCATTGGCGCTTGAACTCTTCATACCAAACAACCTGTACTCGCGGATTATCTGATATGGCGCCTGTGCCCGAACCTCTGACTGAGATTTTTCCATTCCCTGGACAATTGATGTGAGCGAGCGCACTAACGCGCCAGGGCTCTGTTGCGCAAGGGCAAACCAGCAGAGTAGTGGAGCCACCCCCGCCATTTTCAGTAACGGTCTTGCGATCGGTAGCTCCATTGTCGTCGGACCGTAAGATGCTCGGATGGAACTATGAGCAAGCCTTGGGCCAATGAGAGTTGGCGGCGTGCAACGGTTACACACCATGGGCGAGCGGGAGGCGTGCAATTTCTGCGACGTCCCTACGGGAATTTCTTCTACCGTGAATACTGTATAGCGGATGCGCCACGAGGATTGTATGCCTATTGTTTACCAGCAGAACTGCGGTTAAGTCATTCGTCGTGATCAGATCCTTCAGATTTGCACGCATCAGCTCATCGCGGCCATACCGGAACAATCTTTCAAACGCGAGATTGCACATTTGCACGTGATGCCCGGGATCGAGCATGAGGATGGCGACCGGGCGATTGTCGATCAGTTCGTTCCGGCTTTTCGTGATGGTTCGGTTGAATCGAGATCAGCGCTTTCGTGAAGTCAGGGTCCAGGGCCAGGCCCGGATAGTGCCGCCTGTTTCGATGCCTGTGTCATCATTATTAATATTTAGTGAGCGGTTTGCATAAATCGCATTAGTCCGAGGCTCGGCGTCGTAAACTTTCATTGCCATGGCGGACCCAGAGAAGCAGGCACTCGCCATCTACGAGGAAATCTCCGCTACTAGCGCGGATCGTCCCTTCGCCTTTCAAAGCGTCACGCAAATGAATCGGGAGATTACTGCCTGGCGAGAGAATAATTCCGCGCTCACTCGCTTGAAGCAAGCCTCTTCCGACGTACAGACCGCATTTCTTAACCAGTCCGTGGAATGGATGAAAGCTGAGGTGCGAGAGCAGGGGAACTTCCGGGTGGCGTCAACTCTCTTTGACGCGATCGTGCACGCACTCAGCGCGGCCACGAGGCCGCTCCCCAACGAGGTGGTCCTGAAGCTCCTGAGTGAGCTACGCGAAAGCCACACGACTCGCTTTTCCTACCCGTTCGACCGCTTCCTATCCGTTCTCGGCCGCGATCAGATGACGGACGAGATCCGCGCCGAGCTTCGCAGGCTTAAATTGCACTATGCGCCTACTGCAACCGGAAAAATCGAAGAGCGGGTGCAAAAGACCAGAGACCTTCTGGATGAGTTGATCCGTGTGGAAGGTGAGCAAGAGCCGGACCCGGGGCGGGGTCCATGGTCGCGGACTGTGTTCCATGAGATCTCCGCGTACGAGGAGATTACGAACTCTGGATGGCAGGGTCTTCTCGAGCATTGCCAGACACTGGAGCAGGCCGTGCCGCCCTCGAAGTGGAAGAAGCGCGCAAGCGATCTCGCTCTCGCATTGGGCGAGCCTACCATTTGGACTACGCTGCAACGATGGCTTGCCCTTGGCCCCACGCCAGGACAACCCGCCGAAGCCACCTCCCCTATCGAGGATACTTCCTATCAGAAGGGTGTGGTCTGGCTTCTGGCGCTGAGTCAACGGCCAGAAGCGGCTTCCACGATTGGCGATTTTGCCCTCGCCTGCCTGCGCAAGATTCCCATGATTGGAGCCGTCTCCCAGAAAGTGGGATTCGCCTGCGTGCAAGCCCTTGGCTCCATGGAGTGCACCGAGGCTGTCTCTCAGTTAGCGCGTCTGCGCGCGAGGGTCAAATACTCTGTGGCGTTGCGCCTTATCGAGAAGTGTCTCCGGCAGGCTGCGGAGCGCAACGGCGTCACCGTGGATGAACTCGAAGATCTGGCTACGCCGTCCTGCTCTCTCGATGCTGAAGGCCGGATTGAAATCGCGGTCGGCGACGCCACCGCCACCGTATGCCTGTCCCCAGTCGGACCGGTGGTGGTGATCTGGCGAAATGAGATTGGCGAGCTCGTGAAATCTGTCCCGTCACGCACGAAAAAGGCCTACGCCAAAGAAGTGAAGTCTGTTTCTGCATCAGCCAAAGAGCTGGAGCAGGCTTATCTCGGCCAGCGCTATCGCCTGGAGTATTCATTCCTTCGTCCCCGCGCGATGTCACCCGCGCATTGGCGGCGATATTACATTGAGCATCCTCTGCTTGGCTTCCTGGGGCGCAGGCTTATCTGGGCATTCAGCGATGAGAAGGGCTGGGAGCGTTCGGGCATTTTTTGCGATGGCAAGATCCGCGGCACGGACGAAGAGACGATCGACACTACTTATGCGACCAAGGTCCGGCTGTGGCATCCGCTCTCGTCAATAACGTCCGAGCTTCCGCAGTGGCGCCGGCGCATCTTCGATCTGGGAGTGCAGCAGCCATTCCGCCAGGCATACCGCGAGTTCTACGAAGTCACCGAGGGCGAGCGCAAGACCCGGATCTATTCCAACCGCTTTGCCGGAACCCTGATGCGGCAACATCAGTTCTCCAGCCTGTGCCGCGTCCGTGGCTGGGGCTACCGGCTGATGGGCGCAGGGTTTGATGGCTTCAACATACCTACAAAGTTACTACCTGCCTGGAACATGCATGCCGAATTCCAGGCCGATCTGCCTACGGACCGCAAGCCTTCGCTGGCAGACTCTGCGCTGGCTGAACAATCAGGCTTCGGCATCAATCTGTTTCTTAGCTCCGACCAGGTTCGCTTCTATCGTGACCGGCGCGAGATCGAAGTTGAAGCGGTTCCTGCGATCGTCTATTCCGAGATCATGCGCGACGTAGATCTGTTCACCAGTATCTGCGCGGTTGGCAGCGATGAAACATGGTCCGACCAGGGAGACCAGGGAACAGGCTTGCCTGCGGCGATCAGGAATCCCGAAGAGCTTTCAAACCTGTTCGCTCTCCGCATGGAAATGTTGGACCGTCTCCTGCCGCTCATGGCAATCGCGCCACAGTGCAAGATTGAAAGCGTGTGGGTGATAGTTCAGGGCAAGTTGGGAACTTACCGGATCCTAATACCCTGGGGTACGGTCTCGCGAATGACCGACCAAGCTTTCCGGCCAATCACCATCCCGCAAGAACTACTCGAAGCTGCACCCATAGACTTCTCCGCACTTCCGATTGATGTCGATTACCGTACGGAAATGATCTTGCGCAAAGCTCACGTCCTAGCCAACGATTGGAATATCCAATCCCCGGATCTCATCCGGCAATTGATGTAAAGGTGCCCCGGCTTGCGGTTTTCTGAACCAGATCCTCACCTTCCGTACGACTCCGAGTCAGCGGGTGCGCACAGTCGGGTAGCTGATCGAAGAGCGGCATCGCCAGCTTATTGAACGAAACGGATGTAAGCGTCCAGCGAGTCAAATACAGAGTCTTAAACTGCCGGCAAGCACTTTCATTCCCTCAGGTACGAAATAGTTCTGTTCGACTAACGTCCATCCTTGCCGCTTCTCAGTGGCGATCTCCGGCAAACTGCACATAACCGGAACGCGCAAGTATCTCGCCGAGGAATAAAAGATCAGAAAGTCAGTTATCTCCAGTAAGACTTATCTCGGAAGTTACAGACGCGGAGGTTTGCAAATGGGGAACGTCCCCGGAGGTACCTACCGCAAATCTTAGAAGGAGCTGGGTGATGGCAAATCCTTTCGATCTCAGGACAGCGCTGTTGGCTAAACACGCGCAACATGTGGTGTTGATCCACTTTCCGATCGCACTGTTCATCACCGCCTGCGTGTTCGACCTCATAGCGCAATGGACGAAGCGACGCGCCATTGCGGACGCAGCCTACTACAACCTGGTAGCCGCAGCGATGTCTACAGTCCCAGTTCTTGCAACCGGGACACTCGCGTGGCAGTTCCAACTCGAGGGCCAGAAGCTGAAGGGAATGTTATTGCTGCACCTGATACTTGCGTGCATCTCGAGTGCGATGATCTTGCTGGTCTGGTGGATTCATCTCCGCGCGAGGCGGCGGGCAGCCGTCTTGCCGAACTACCGTCTTGCACTTGAAATTTTGGGCGTCGGCATTATCGCGCTAACAGGGCACTTGGGCGGGTTCCTAAGTGGGGTAAACACACCTGGCTAAAACTCCGCACGAAGACGTCTGCTCGCGGCGCATCAATCCATTCGCAGTCTCATTCGGGATCCTTCCTCGCCGCCGATTACGTAAACCAAGCCGACCTGTTCTTGATCCATGCAAGAGCCCCTTGTCTTGTTTCCCAGGAGTACTTAGCCGGCGAAATAAATCGGTGGAATAAAAACGGCCCGCGCCAGTTATCTACTCAGAACCCAACAAACTCGGAGGGGCAAATGAGAAACAAAAAACAAGATCTTATCGATCAGAAGTTACAAGGCCTCAACGACGATGGCATCGACCGTCGCGGTTTTCTGAAGTGCATGGCCTGGGCAGGTACCGGGCTGGTCTGGACCATGAGTGGCGGCATTCCGATGTCTCGGGTATTCGCCAAGGGCCACGACCAAATGGTTGCCAAAGGCGGCGACTTCGCGTTTGTTCAGATCAGCGACAGTCACATCGGCTTTAACAAACCAGCGAATCCGGATGTTACCGCCACCCTGCAGACGGCGATCAACAAAATCAACGCGATGTCCCATCCACCCGATTTCATCATTCACACCGGTGATCTGAGTCAGCTTTCGAAGCCGAGTGAATTCGACACCCTTGACCAGGCATTGAAGGGAGCCTCGGCGAAACAGATCTACTTTGTGCCCGGTGAGCATGACATGCTCAGTGACAACGGCGAGCAATATCTCCAACGTTATGGGAAAGGTACAAAGGGCACGGGCTGGTCGAGCTTCGACCATAAGGGCGTGCATTTTGTTGGCCTGGTGAATGTGGCCAACTTAAAAGCTGGAGGCATGGGGTCACTCGGTAACGAACAGCTCGAGTGGCTCGAGGACGATCTCAAGGGCCGCTCCGCCAGCACTCCGATTCTGCTCTACGCGCACATTCCACTGTGGACGATCTATCCAGATTGGGGTTGGGGAACCGATGACAGTGAACAGGCTTTGTCCTACGTCAAGCGTTTCGGTTCCGTAACGGTGTTAAACGGCCATATTCACCAGATCATGCAAAAGATCGAAGGTAAGGTTTCGTTCCATACCGCGATGTCGACCGCTTTCCCTCAACCTGCACCGGGAACAGCTCCCTCTGCCGGCCCCTTGAAAGTGCCAGCCGACCAGTTGCAGCGTGTGTTGGGGATCACCGACGTCAACTATCTGGTCAATGGTCGCAGCCTTGCTGTGGTCGATTCGCCGCTCGCAGACTCAAAATCTTCGGCTTCATGGAAGGGCGGCCATGGCAACGTTAACTCACTCTTTGGGTAAGACACCAAGGGTCAAGTTCTAAAACAAATAATCAAACAGGAAAGTTGAGCTTAGAAAGGAAACATGAAATGACAAAAAAACACATTTGGGTCGCGGGTATGGCCGCGCCGGTAGTGATTGCCATGCTGCTGTTGTTCGCGGGACCAGCGAGGGTCACAGCAGATGATCAACCCTCGAAGACAAACGCAGAGGTGAAAATCGATAATTTCGTTTTTGGGCCGCAGACGCTAACGGTACAGGTCGGAGCGACAGTTACCTGGACAAATAAGGATGACATTCCGCATACAACGGTGAGTACAGATGGCGCGTTCAAGTCGAAGGTGATGGATACGGATGAAAAGTTCTCCTACACGTTTACCAAGGCGGGAACATACTCCTACTTCTGCTCAGTTCACCCAAAGATGACCGGTGAGATCGTGGTGAAGTGAGGCTCCTGCGACATCGAGACGGTATTTCTAGATATCGCTCAAGTTGCTTCTAAAACGCCGTTGTTCACCGAAGCACTGTGGCCAATGCTGCCACTCTGGCTACAGGAAAACCTGGATGAATTGCGAGCCCTTGAAATCGTCTAAGGTCACATTAATATGCGGAAAAGGACGGCGATTTTTTTGTACGCCCCACTTCTATCCTCCCCTAATTTAAGGGAACGCAGTCCTGCTTACAGCTTCTTACAGAGCTAGAGCACTGGGGAAACGAGTCTGAAAATCAAGCAGGCCGACCCATTCGGGTGCAATCGTGATCCGCACCATGTTCTGAGTCATGGAAGCGAGCTGCTCCACCCAAGCTTTCCCCTGCTGCTTTCCGAAATAACGTTCTGCAGCCAGCGCATACTCGGGAACAATTCCATTCACGGGTTGCAGCCGGGCAGTACCGCGCACCAGCAATACCTTATGCGGAAAGGTGTTGTCATCAATCGTGAGCGCCACCTTTGGGTTCTTGGCCAGAGCCTTTAATTTCGGCGCTTTCGGCGGCGTGCCTAGCACGAACTCTCGCTCATTCCAATGAAACCAGATGGGTACAACTCGCGGCGTGCCATCCGTCCAGACATAAGCCAGACGTGCAGGAATCGTCGATTGCAAAAGCTCCTTGGACGCGGGCTGCTGCAATAGTTCAACACTTCCTTGCTTCACAGGCATGGTTCGTTCCCTCCTCCGCTTGGCGCGGTGTTCCAGCAGGTTTGTCCCCTATTCTAATGTGGAGCAGCGGAGCGACGTGGCGATTATTGCGTGAAGTGATTTAGCATTGTTGCCTGTCTCAGCGACTGCGCCGGCGCCTCGGAGGAGTTTTATGGCAGCTGACAGAGAGCATTTCAGTGTCGGAGATATTCAACTCATCGCAATCAAAGACGGCACATTCTCCTACCCGCCCGACTGGTTTTTCTCAAACGTGCCGCAAGAGCAATTGCAAGAGAGCCTCAGAAATCGCGGCCTCCCTCTGCATCAGATCATCAGCCCCTATACCTGCCTCCTCGTAAAGGCGGGACGACACCGCGTCTTAATCGACACGGGGGCGGACGGTCTCGCACCTACCACGGGCGACCTGCTGAAACATCTGGATGCTGAAAGCATAAACCCGGAAGAGATCACTAACGTGGTCTTGACCCATGCCCATCCTGACCATATTGGCGGCGTGCTGGACGCGGGTGGTAAACCAGCTTTCCCTAATGCCCGGTACATGATGTCAAAAACAGAATGGGATTTCTGGACTTCCAGCCCCAACCTGGGTAACACGGGAATGGATGACCACGTAAAACAACTGCTGGTCAATTGTGCCTTGAAGAACCTTCCGCCCCTCAAGCCATGCATGGAGTTGATTGAGGGTGAAAACGAGATCGTGCCCGGTGTTCATGCTATCACGGCGCCGGGGCACACTCCGGGACACATTGCGTTAGTCATTTCGTCCGCGAAAGAGCAATTGCTGCATATGGCTGATACGGTGCTCCATCCGATGCATCTCGAACATCCTGCGTGGCGCACTGTCTTTGACCTGAATCAGGATGATGCTGCGATCACGCGGCGACGGTTGCTCGACCGTGCGGCAGCCGACAAAGTAAATGTCCTCGCTTACCATTTTCCGTTTCCCGGTCTTGGGCACGTCACCAGCACCGGAAGTGCATACAGATGGGAAGATGCGACGGACTAAATGCCGAAAAAAACCGATGGCTGCATCTGGACGGCGAGGGACTTGACGTGATGGGTACGATATCTCCCTATTGTTCCCATGCCATCTCCTTACCTCGCACTTCAAAATTGATGCTCAGATGGAGCGAACACCCACAGCCTAGCTTCGATGCAAGGGTTTATGGGAGGGATGTGAGGATTACTTCGCGGGTATCAGACGGGCTGGAGCTCTGGAAAAAGCCTGGTCTCAATCGCGACAATGCTACTGGGGGTCCTCGATGCGTGCATCGGAAATGTCACCACCATGTCAACGGTACCCACCTAACCTTTACTCGTCAGGACGGAGTTCGTACAACTTGAGCCAGATACTGCGAGTTGTTTCCGCAAGCTGTTAGGGTGCTAGGGTCAGCCTATCCCTCGCAACCTTCTCTACCGCCGCTTTGGAGTAAGACAACGGGAAATATTGTCCTTCGATCCAAAGTGGCAAGAGATCCGAGTAGTGTGCGCTGCCGGGCTGCCCGCTCTGGCCTGGAACATTGACCGCCACCGACTTGTCCCAGTCACTGGTGTCCAGTATCTCGCGATAGCTTGCGCCCGAGACCTGGGCAAAGGACTTGCCGTAGTAGCCAGTGGAATCGACGGTCTCTTCGTCTCCCGGCCGAGCGACCGGGCCCAGGTCCATGAATGCGGCATTCTTCGACTGGTCCAGGGGATGGCGGAATTGGATCGTATGCAGTTGCCCCCACGACCACTTGTTGGGGTCCGGACCTTCGAGTTGTGTCAGCCGTTCGTTCGCGGACTTCAGACTGCTGAGCAACAGTTGGTTGCGCGCGGCATCAGGATTTGCGCCGAACCCATTCACGCCGGGATGGGTAAGAATTTCGACCACCTGATTCGGAGCCAGTTCCTCGAGGATAGACTGAGCATTTTCAGGTACCCCCTTCTGCAAAACGGCGGCGCTCACATCTTGCATCCAAAGCTCAAAAAGGACAGCTGCAGCCGACTCCCGAGTGACAGTAGCATCCCACGACAGTAGCAGTTGGATCGCGGTATCGCTGGAGTTGGGAGCAGCGTTTCGCAGCATGCCGATCAACTCCCTTGCCGGAATCGAGAGCAAATCGTTCTGCAGTCTTTCCATGTCCTCAACGGTCAACTTCTTGCCCGACTTCTTCGCCTGTTCCAGAACCTCCCTGATCCTTCTGGCCCGGTAGACGGAATACCACTGGAAGCCGACCTTAAAGGGATAACCCTCCGGCGTCATGCGATTGTTCGCCGTGGCCACAAATCCGGTTGCCGGATTAAAGAAGTGCGGCAGCTTATCGACTGGCAGGAATCCGGACCATTCAAAATTCGAGTTGCCCGGAACCGGCAATAGGCCGGTCCAGTTTCGCAATGGAGCGAGCCCAATGGAGTGCTCGCCGATATTTCCCGCGCGATCGGCATAGACGATATTCTCCGATGGTACCTTCCACCCCTTCATGGCGTCCTCGAAGTCCTTCCAGTTGTGCGCCCGGTCGATGGCGAGTGAACCGAGATAACCTGCAGTTCCAGGCTCCGCGCCTACCCATCGCATCGCCAAGGCTCGTTTCCCGTCTTCCCACATCACTGGTCCATGCTTTGTGAACTTGAGTTCCTGGGTAGAATCAGCCTGACCCCGAACGGCAAAGGTCTCTTTCTCGACTGTCATGGTTTCCCAACCGTTCGACGTTTTGTACTGAAGCGGATTGTCCGGATTAATTTCCTCGATGTAGACATCCTGCTGATCCAGACCAAAGATGGTGAACCCCCAAGCCACATCCTGATTGTGTCCCAGAGCGACGCCGGGCAGCCCCGGTTCTCCCGCACCAATCACATCCCAACCAGGCGCCACCAGGTGGATCATGTATCGAAGTGACGGAACCGCCACCACGCGGTGGGGATCGTTCGCCAGCAGAGGCTTGCCACTTTCAGTAAGCTTCCCGGAGATAGTCCAATTGTTGCTCTCGGCCAGGACTTTTCCTGGAAATTCGATTCGTGTGTCGCTCCCCACCAATCCATTGAGAAGTTTGGCGGAGAGTCCAGTAAAGTCCACACTTTTGGCCGGATCCAGTTCAACGACAGGATCGAGGTCAAGAAGCTTCCCGGCCTTTGCCGCGCCGATGGTCGCGACTAGTTGAGCATGTTGCAATTCGCGGAAAGCGTTGCCGGTCATGGAGAAGGCTGCCATGCGATTCAGGCAGTCCTCGGGCTTCCAGTTCTCCGGCTTGAATCCCGCCATGCGGAACTCGATTGGAAGCCCGGGCCCATCCGGCTTTTGTCGCTCTGCAATGAAGGCATTGATGCCGTCCGTAAAGGCTTGCAGAATTTCTTTGGTGTCAGCCCCGTAACTCTTGTATTCAGTTTCCATATCTCCGCGATACCGCAGCCGGCGCGCGTTAACATCGCGCGGCAATGCGCTGGCGCCAAGAACCTCGGCCAGACGGCCCTGGCCGGAGCGTTTCCATAATTCCATCTGAAACAACCGGTCCTGAGCGACCACAAATCCCTGCGCAAAGAACAAATCATGCTGGTTCTCAGCGTAGATGTGGGCCACCCCCCACCGATCGCGTAACACGTTCACCGCACTTTGCAATCCCGGAACCTTCAGGTTTCCTCGAATCACGGAGACCGCTGCTTGGGCCTGATCCTGAAGATTGGCGGGTGCTTTATGCGTATCCACGCACGATCCCACTAGCAAAACGAAAGCGACAAGGGAAAGAACACCACATGCGATTCTCAAGGCGAATCCTCCGTAAAACAGCCGCATTCAACCCGCGTATTCCGTCGCCGGCTTGGCGACGCAGCCCCTGGTGGTTGGAAACCGTCCGGACCCAGGGCAGAACTCATCCAAGAGAACAGCTCAGGCAACGGTGGCCGAGAAGTCCTTTGAAAATGCTGAGAAGAATTCTAAGGAGATCTTCCGGCGGCATTCTCCGGTTCTCGCGCCGGACAAAAGGAGCTCGCGAACAGGCTGGAAATGAATGAAGCCACCGAAAGCAACGTCTCGAGCGTGTCATAAACAGACACCAACAGACACCGCAATTTCGGCTCCGCCCTTGCACCAGCCAATATGCCTCAAGCGTGATATTTTCATTCTTAGGTA
This sequence comes from Terriglobia bacterium, assembly GCA_963786325.1. GTDB lineage: Bacteria > Acidobacteriota > Terriglobia > Terriglobales > Acidobacteriaceae > JAIQFF01. The sequence continues at coordinate 636,529 of CAWAYW010000024.1, read as the reverse complement.
ACGGATCGCGGTCGCCACTGCTGAGGTTGTTAGGGATGCCACGTCACGCCAACGCAGTTCGTCCTCATCCAGCCCGCGCGAGTCGGTCCATGGTCATGACGCCCTTAAACCCGCTGCCGCTTGCCTCATCACGAATCCGGTGGGCTTCACTAACCACACCTTCGGTGAATACGCGTAGGACAGATTCGGGACAATGATAAGCATCCCGTGCCAAGTCCTTCTTTAGCTCCTGGAGGAGTCTGGCCGAATCCGACTGGGGGTTCGGATGTCCGTGAAATTGTCGTTCCCGCACTTCATGCCAACGCGAAAACGGAGCGAGTACTCGTTCATGACCTTTTGTTAAAACCCAAAGGCTTCGGGCTGGATGTGGGATTTGGGCCGATGGGATTTGGGCAGGAGCGAAACCGACATCCTTAGGCTCGAAGATAACGGTAGCCAATAACCAGCGCGTTGCTGTCTCCAACTCCGCCGTGAATAACGCGTGCTCCAACGCTGTGTAACGTTTTCGAGCGTAATGGCCGAAAAAGCTCAAGCCGAAAACTAACGACTCGAAACACAAAGTCAGCCACACCTCGTTTGGAACTGCACCAGAAATACTCTGCAATTGTTCAACACAAGCCTGGTGGCGACCAGCAACGCTCCAGAAGAACACCTGGGCGATTGCGCTTGCTTGTTTCTCGACGTCATGTGGTTCGCTGTCCATTCCGCCAAGTTGATATTGTAGGTAATGTTTCGGGCAAATGGGAATCAAACCTAATGCCCAGTCATGGAGTGGTGTTGTGGAAGGGAATAGAATAGAGGCTCCTAGCTTAGGTGGGGGCACATGTCACCCGAACCTGTACCAGTCGCTGGCGGACCGGATGTTCTGCCCAACCCTATACCCGAGCCTGACCCGCAGCCGCCCGACCCCGACCCAGCACCGGAGCCGTCGCCAGCTCCGCCCGTCGAACCAGCACCAGCATTTTCGTAATTAACATAGTCCAATGGTAGACGGGCGGAACCTCCTGGCCGCGTTACGCACTTCTTGCGGAATCCAATCTGCTCGTACTGCGAGTAGTGGAAGGTCTGGGTTTCGGAAGCATGGAGGATGCAAATCGCATCGTCCAAACTTTCCTTGCTCTTCGCTGCTGTCTCCAGAGGTGTAGAATAACTGCCGCGCCCGCAAGACGAGCGCAGCTTCCGCGTCGGCGATGCGGTCTGACAGCTTGCTCACATCGGACTCGCACATTCATAAACTTAGCTCCTTGTATTTTCTGTGCGATGCCGTACCAGTTGGTATGTTTCACCGCCTGCAGACGTGCGTCTGAAGTCGGTGTGATCCAGGACGGTCGCTCCCAAGATCTCAGGCGCAGCGCTCAGGGATGAAAACATTCTGATACCAGGACAACTGTAGGCTTCGTAACAATATCTAAATGTCAAACTGAACAGCTTAGGGGGCTATTATCGAAGACGTGCAAGTCAGCCAGCAAGTGACGTTCCTATGCTTGTCTGATAACTTCCTCTCCAGCACTTTGGAGGAGAGGTGGTTAGGGAAGGTGCCTCATGAAACGTGCCGACACCGTTGAGTTGGTGCTTGAGGGTAAGGCCGTGAACCGGGTCCTCTCTGTTACACCTGACCGTTCCGTTTACGAAGCAATTGAGAAAATGGCAGTAGACGGCGTGGGCGCATTACTCGTAATGTCCGAAAATCGCCTCGTCGGCATCCTGTCAGAACGTGACTACGCACGCAAAGTCATCCTCAGGGGCCGCTCTTCGAGGAAAACTCGTGTCCAGGAGATCATGAGCAGCCCTGTAACCTACGTGAACCGGCAAAATACGGTGGACGAGTGTATGGCCATCATGACCAAGCACCATTTTCGCCATCTTCCCGTTGTCGAGGGAGACTCGGTCGTGGGGGTGATATCGATTGGTGATCTGGTGAAATGGATCATCTCAGGTCAGGCACAGACGATTCAAGAACTCGAAGGCTACATCACCGGGAGATATCCAGGCTAGATTCGCTCAACGCCAAGCGACCCGATCTAATTTCATTTCCCCACGTCGAGGCTGATAAGTCTCTTGAATTGAAATGCTTACGCTTCTGATCATTAACCAACACGTCGAGCTCTCGGCTTTCGCCTGTAGTAGCCTAGGACAGCACGCAGAGTTAGATCATGTTCTCTAAAGCCGGTATGATTGAATTACATGCCGTAACGCACGAGCGGTTGGACCTTTTGCTGCGGCATGTCGCAACCGTGCCTGATGACCTCCGTCACAAGCTGATTCCGGGATTCGGCCATCCGTCGGTTTGGAAGCAACTTGTGCACATCCTGACCTGTGAGGAAGGCTGGGTCCACGACCTGCAGAACAAAGTTTTTCCAGGTTGGCTCGAGGAAGATTGCCGGACGATGGCAGTCTTGCTAGCTAATAAAGGCCGAATACGAGAAGCGACACGAACTTATGTGAGCGGTCTCGCCGAAGAGCAACTTAACACGACACTAGCCAAGCGTCCGGCGGATTGGGGCGGCGAACTCCGGAGTCCTGCTTTCATCCTCCTGCACGTCGTAACCCACGCATTTCACCACAAAGGCCAGGTTGTTGCGATGCTGCGAATCCTCGGATACCCAGCACCTGACACAGATCTACAACCGGTATAGACCGACCGCTGCCTCACTTCCGTCCACCCTTGCTTTAGAAATCAACGATAGCTATTGAATTAGAATGATCTTGCGAGCCAAACGCGTGACCACAAAACCAGCCAAACCCAGGATGATCTTGATCGCCGGCCCCTATCGCTCCCGCACGAATGACGATCCGGCTTTGATCAGGAGAAATGTCTAGGAGATGGAGTCTTATGCGCTGCCCATCTTCCGTGCTGGTCATGTCCCAGTTCTTGGTGAGTGGCTGGCCTTGCCGCTAGTGGAGCTGGCGGGATCCAGCGAGATCGGGGACGAAGCCTTCAATGAGATTTTCCATCCTCTCGCGATTCGGCTTCTGGAGAAATGCGATGGTGTGCTTCGGATAGGGGACCATCGGTCGGGGCGGACGAAATGGTGCGGATTGGTCTAAGTCTCGGGCTGAACATATACGCCACTCTGGCGGAGATTCCACAGTCGGAATGACTGGCAAACTCGAGGCATCGGACCGGCACGTCTGCGTGGCGACCCTGACTTCGAGCGAGTGGTTGCAAAGAATAATTCCGGCTGATGCGTTCCTATTCCAGCAGCCACTCGAATCAATGTAGTCAACGACGAGGCAGAGTGCTCCGAACTGGGGAAGTCGTCTCAGTTCAAAATCGTCTTCTCACCTAGCACGAAGGTGCGTTCTCTTGGATGAAACTACAAAATTGTCCGTTGTTTTAGATCGTGAGACCGATCAAGAGAAGGGACTCGGACCTTCCGGCCCTCGCATCCGGTGCCCACTCTGCGGTTGGTCACCCCACAAAGAAGACCGATGGTTTTGCGACTGCGGAAATAAATGGAATACGTTCGAGACCGGGGGAGTCTGCCCTACATGCCTACACCAGTGGGCTGCGACTCGCTGCCTCTCGTGCGCCCGCTGGTCGGCACACACAGAGTGGTATGTGCAATAAGGCTTTCTCACGAGCGACTGCAAACCCCATAACGCTGGCAAAGCCGAAACCACGGGCTCTGCGCGTGCAGGTCATCGTGCCGTCGATTTACAGCCCACAGGTCGCTAGCACTAAGCGGTCTGGTGTCCGGCACAGCGAAGATGCGCTCTAGGGTTTCGATTTCGGCAATGGTCTGTTCAACGTCCATTGGTCACAATATCTAACAGAAAGGTGGGAAGGTCAATTCGAGCGGCATCTCCAAAGACCGCCCCGATGCCATTTTGCTAATTGGTCGTCGTGACAAGATCATAGAATCCCGAGTGTAATCCAGAGTCGAGAGGAATGGGAAGGTAGGGCGGGCACATCAGGTGCGCCGGCAGCATGGTCAAGAATTGAGCAATCGGTTAAACCCGCTTGTGGCGAATGTCCGGCTAGAGATAGCTGCGCCTGCGGTCGGGAGGTTAGATTAGCGGATTACCAAGGGGTCCAAGGCGCATCCGGTGAGGGTTCATGGAATATTTAATTGGCTTCACGCTGTCTCTGGTTGTGGTTGGTCTTGCGGCGGTTGTTGGCTTTGACCGCGAGCGTACCTTTTATCCAACTGTGTTGATCGTAATTGCCTCCTATTATGTATTGTTCGCGGCAATGGGAGCTTCGCGACGCACACTGATCATCGAAATCATTGTTGCAAGCGGCTTTTTGCTGTTTGCTGTCCTCGGCTTCAGAAATAACTTCTGGTTAATCGTGGCTGCGCTTGTTAGCCACGGCGCTTTTGACCTCATCCATCGCTTCTTCATCGACAACCCCGGTGTGCCACACTGGTGGCCGGGCTTCTGTTTGGCTTTTGATGCTCTTCTCGGTGTGTTCTTGGCCGTGCGCCTGATAAGACACCCTGAACGAGTCGCGTTCGAGCGAAGGTAAGGGGCACAGCAATCGCCGCTTGGACCGGCGGCCAATCATCCACCTAACAGTGGCATGCAAAGCGCAACCTATTTCCTGCATCTCAACACCTGAAACAACGGCCGGTTGCTTGGTTACGCCTCTGAGACAGCAAACGGCTAAAGCATGGGGGAGTTTGTCGTTGACCGTGGGGGGAGGCGATGACTCCCCTACGCCACTTTCAGGACGCACCTCACTGAGTTTTTAACATCAGTCGAGTCGGATTTGCTACCGCTTCGGCGGCAGCCCAAAGCTACTGTTGCTTACGCAAGGAGAGCCATAGCGGTACGCTCCCACAACCACGCCTGGCCTCAACAGTTATGCCGATTCCCAAAGGCATAAGGAGAGGCCAGGCAGCGTCTCCTCGTCTATTGGAACGTGATGACGACTTTTGCCGGGGCGTGCCCTTCTTCTACGTAGACGATAGCTCCCGCCGTTTCAGTCAGCGGGTAGCGTCTGTCGATGACCGGGGTTACTTTTCCGGCCTTGATAAGTTCACAGAGGGTGGTCAGGTCGTCTCTATTCATTTTCGCAATGAAGAATGTAAATTTCTGCCTCAAGAACAGTGACCACGCTAATGCTTTGAACCATCGGGTAAACACTGCCCAGAGTTTCTTCGGCGCTCCGGCCATGACACACTTGCCATTCGAATTCAGAACGCGCCTCATCGCTGACAATGTGCGGTTCCCCACGTTATCGAGAAGCAGGTCGTAACGTTGGCTGTCCTCAGTGAAATCATCGCGTGTGTAGTCAATCACACGGTCGGCACCAAGCGAACGTACTAATTCAAGATTCTTTGTGCTACAAACACCGGTTACGTTAGCCCCAAATGCCTTCGCGATCTGCACGGCAAAGGTGCCGATCCCTCCCGAAGCGCCGTTAATCAAGACCTTCTGCCCCGGCTGAAGGTGTCCTCTGTCGCGGAGCCCTTGCAAGGCAGTAAGCCCCGCGATCGGCACAGCAGCTGCTTCGTCGAAGCTCATGCTTTCCGGTTTCGGGGCTAACTTGTCTTGGGGAGCACACGCGTATTCGGCAAAGGCGCCTTTGCAAATGCCGAACACGGCTTCTCCTGGCCTGAACTGCGTCACCGTTTCTCCGACTGCGACTATCCGGCCAGCGACATCCACACCGGGCCGGTGACTCTTCATGCGCCAGTCCAACGGATTGACGGAAGCCGCACATACCCGTATGACGACTTCGTTCTTCTTCGGAACCGGCTCTTCGAGGTCCTTTAGTTCGAGAACCTTTCCCGATTTGTCCTTGATGTAGACAGCGGCTTTCATGTGGGGTTGAGATGTTGGTCGCAGTCCAACCGACCCGATGTGACGAGGATGACAGAGTCGTCCAAACCCACCAGTGTAATTGATTCCATGACAAGGTCGGCTCCCTGGATCCCCGAGTAAACTTGGCAGTGCAAACCAACCAAAAGCCCCGGGAGAAAAGGAGCCGATATGTTGACGATAGATTCTCTCTTGCAATTCAGTTTTTTCTCTCTGGAGAGGTGCAGGGAAACTTCTCTCTTTTGTGAATCAGTCAAGCCCAGATCGCGATGACATTGCCATTCGCATTTTCTGCCTAATCAAAGGTTTCGGGCCGTGATATCATTCCGACCTGCTTTTAGCGTCCAAGAAGTCTACAAGGAATCCAAACCATAAAGTGTTCGAATAAGGAGAAGGATAATGCTCGGAGAACAGATCTACGAGGCGCGTGGCAAGCGTACGGGAAGAAGAGTAGTTTCCGTGGACGGCGGATTCAAAGTGGAAGTGTCTTTTGAAGGGGCCGGCAAACTGCTTGGCGTTGATACCAATGAAATCGGGACGTACTGGTCGGAGTCACGAGCAGATGGCAGCTTATACGGAGAAGGCCAGGGGATTGTCCTCGCGCAGGATGGCACCGCCGCGACATGGAAAGGGGCGGGCGTGGGAAAGTTCGTGGGAGGCGGCGCGGTGAGTTATCGCGGTGCGGTTTACTATAGTTCTGCTGCCTCCAAGTTCGCCCGACTCAATACTGTCGCCCAGCTTTTCGAATTCGAGGTCGACGCTGAAGGGAACACCCATACCAAAGGGTGGGAGTGGAAGTAACACGGAAAGCCACGGCAATACTTAGCGGCTCGCTCCTGGGCGGCTTCCCTTCGCATTACGCGACCGTGGCACTGTGACTGATGTCGTTAACAGATGGGATGAGAAGACCGGTCTCCGGCGGGATGCAGTACGCTCCCAAGTTATTGACGTGAAATCAGGCGGCAGTAGCGGAGCCGAGCTGCTTTGAGCCAGATCCTTAATGCGCCACGATAAGGCTTCGTGTAGTCGGCGATCGAAGTGTTGCCGACTCAGACGTTGAGGACGAAGGTAGTCCGCCATTGGGGTTTGAAGCCGGCTCCATCCGCGGTAGACGGGAAGCAATTCACTGCCGGCGTGCAGCGCTCTGTGCTGTCGACGTTGTATTGAGAAGTTTTGGAATTCCACTCTGCTCACCTCATCTCGCGGCAACACAACAGCGATGCATAAAAATCGCATTGCCCATGAAGAATTTCTCGCCTGACGAAATTGAATTGTATATTCAGCATCAAAGGAGTCCATGCCGGCGATGTGTTAGGCGACTCACGATCTGAGAATGAGATATGGATTGGTCTCCAGCCTCGGCTTTCCGCCGATTTTTTGATGAGCACCAGGGGGCTGTTGAGAGTGTAGGACCACGCTGGCTGTTTCTCCGCGCACTAGGGCTAATTTATTTCTCGGCATTTTATTCATTGATTTTTCAGATCCGGGGGCTTATCGGGCCAGCAGGAATTTTGCCCGCCCAAGCTTATCTTCAATCCGTCGCACGATCGCTAAGCACCTCAACGCGATTCTGGTATGCGCCCAGCATCTTGTGGTGGTCGGCGGGACCGCTGATGCTGAGTCTGCTGTGTTGGGTAGGCTTGGCAGCATCGCTCTTGCTTGTTTGGAATTTATGGCCGCGCGGCATGTTGCTGATCTGTTATGTGTGTTTTCTGTCCTTTGTCAGCGCAGCGCAGGACTTTTCAGGCTACCAATCCGATGGAATGCTGCTCGAGGCCGGAGCGATCGCATGCTTCTTCGCGCCTCCCGGATTTCGACCAGGTTTCGCTCCGATGCATCCGCCTTCTCGTATTAGCGATTTCTTGCTGCAGTGGGAGTGGTTTCGTATTTATTTTCAATCAGGGGTGGTGAAAATACTGAGTGGCGATCCACAGTGGCGACATTTCACCGCGATGGATGAGTATTACCAAAACGGGCCATTACCCACGTGGATTGGCTGGTATGTGCAAGAACTGCCCCATTGGTTTCATGCCTCGACGGTGTATGCCACATTGGCTTTGGAGTTGGGGTTAGTGTGGATGGCATGGCTGCCACGACGCTGGCGTATCGTATGTTTCCTCATCGTAACCTCGTGGCAAATTGGCGTGATTCTCACAGCCAACTACACCTTTCTCAACTATCTCGTTCTCGTGCTTGGGGTGTTATTGCTGGACAACAGGTTTTTGATACGAATTACGCCTCCAAGATTCAAGGATTGGATCGCACTGAATTCATCCCGGGAAGAGCGTGTCCACCGCGCGCAAGGTGTTGGATGGAAGGGAGGCCTTCATCCGACATGGTCTGTGTTGAAACTTCTTTTCAGCAGCATAATGTTGAGCTGGATCTTGTATGTGACCACGGCAAAAGTGATTTGGATGTTTGTGCGCGTGCCGTTACCAGCATCTCCGGTTACCGCACTCGAGCCCTTTCGGATTGCCAATCAATATGGCCTGTTCGCCGTGATGACTCGTGGCCGGTACGAAATAGAATTCCAAGGATCGCAAGATGGCCAGAATTGGCTGGTTTATCCTTTTCGTTACAAGCCACAAGATCTGAATAAGCCCCCCGGGATATATGCGCCTTACCAGCCGCGATTCGATTGGAATTTGTGGTTCGCGTCCTTGGGTTCCTGGCGCGAATACCCCATCGTTCCCAACACGGAGTTGCGCCTGCTTTCAAACGACAGCGATGTGCTGAAGCTTTTTGCCGGCAATCCTTTCCCGCAGCACTCCCCACGGCTCATTCGCGCGGTGTTGTGGCAATACTGGTTCACAACAGAAGAGGAGAGGCATACAACCGGCAATTGGTGGCGGCGGCAATGGTTAGGGCTATACGCACCGACACTCGAGCGAGGATCTGACGGACAAATCACGGTGGTTGAGTGGCCCGAGGGAGCGTCCAGAGAATGACTTTGCAGGACGAGCACTTGAGACAGCGTTGGCTTCTGTAGATTACTGGCATGAATCGAAATGCATGCGTCGTCGGGGCTGGGCCGAATGGGCTGGCAGCAGCCATCGTTCTATCCCAGGCAGGAATAAAGGTGGAGATCCTGGAGGCGGAGTCTACTCCTGGCGGTGCAGTGCGCACGATGCCGCTAACCTTGCCGGGCTATCTGCACGATTTCGGGTCGGCAGTTTATCCTTTGGGGGCGGGATCGCCATTCTTTGCTTCGCTTGCTCTACAAAATCATGGTTTGGAGTGGATTCATTCTCCGGCTCCACTAGCTCATCCACTTGATGACGGCACGGCCGTAATCCTGCAACGCAAATTCTCAGACGCTGAGGCTTCGCTCGGCATAGATGGGAAACGTTGGATAACCCTGGTTCAGCCCTTTGTTGAACGCTGGAGTGAATTCGGCCAAGATCTGTTGCGCCCCGTCCGGCCATTTCCCAAGCACCCTATGTTGATGGCACGTTTTGGGATGCGCGCGGTCCAATCGGCGAGGGCCGTCGTTCGCGATTTTCGCAGCGGTCGAACTCGAGCACTGTTCGCTGGCCTGGCAGCTCATTCATTTCTGAGCCTAGATCAGCCATTGAGCGCCGCGACTGGTTTGTTGATGGCAATTCTGGCGCATGCCGTAGGTTGGCCGATTCCGCGTGCCGGCTCTCAGTCCCTCACTACCGCTCTGTGCTCGGTTCTGGCAGCTTGCGGGACCAAAGTAAGAACATCCTCGCCAGTTGAGACTCTGTCTGCGCTGCCCGACTATGACTTGATTCTTTGTGACCTTACCCCCAGACAGTTACTGAAAGTCGCTGGAAACCGGTTGTCGGACAGTTACAAACGTCGCTTGCAAACCTACCGTTACGGTCCAGGAGTATTTAAAGTGGACTACGCACTACACGTGCCAATCCCGTGGAAGGCTTCCGAGTGCTCATGGGCCGCCACCGTGCATCTGGGTGGAAGTTTTGAGGAGATCGCGGCCGCGGAGCAGACGGTGAAAGATGGACGACATCCCGAGCAACCATTCGTTCTACTGGCGCAGCCGAGTTTGTTTGACAGTTCGAGGGCCCCGAACGGGAAACACACCGCCTGGGCGTATTGCCATGTTCCAAATGGATCCAATACTGACATGCTGAGTAGACTGGAAGCTCAGATCGAGCGGTTCGCTCCCGGATTTGGCGACTGCATTGCGGCCCGGCGAGTGCTTGCCCCCGCTAATCTCGAAGCCATGGACGCCAACCTGATGGGAGGTGATATCGCAGGCGGAATCATCGACATCCGTCAGTTCCTTGGTCGGCCAACCAGAAAGCTCTACGCTACCTCAGCGAAAGATATTTACATCTGCTCTTCATCAACTCCACCCGGAGGCGGGGTACATGGAATGTGTGGCTATCACGCAGCCCTCATGGCAATATCGAAATTGTCGGGCTGAACATTTCTCGATCCGAGCCCATCCAGGAATCCTGGCATTCTGACTCGTGAGTGCATTTAAGCGAACTGCTGTGCGCAATTCCTTAAGAGACAACTTTTGCTCAAGCGTTAAGCAAAGTTTTGGCCGTGCTTACTGAACTTTTTTGAGGCAATGCTTCACCGACCTTATATTGCCGATCTTACCTTGCCCCGTGTTTTGGCCTCTATGCTGCATGCGCATACTGCTCTGGCCGCAGTTCGAATTGTTCTTTGCATTTTTGTGAGCAGAAATAGTAAGTCTGACTTCCATACTCGGATTTGAACTCGGCAGTCTGTTCTTCTACTTCCATGCCGCAAATCGGGTCCTTTGCCATGCGGTCCTCCTTAGTTTTCCCTTCTACATCGACGGTGACACTTCAATCTTTTGAACATGAATCAAGTTCTTTGCGTCGTCTAAAGTGCCCGTTATCTTGACATCGTTGCGATTGAATTTTTTGACTTTCTTCTGACTATCGAGCAAGTACTTCTCATTGGCGGTTTTCAAGACATACGTATCTCCATCTTTGAGAATGGTCCCGACATAAACTCTCGCGTCGGACCGCTCTGGCTTCGCTTCGGCTTCGGATTTCGGGAATGTCGGCGGAGTGGTAGGTGCCTGCATTGCCGGAGCTTGAAAGGTAGGATCTATCGGTTGGGAAGGCTGACTTCCTTGTGCCAGTAGACTAGATGCCCAAAATAGGAGCAGCAGGACGCATAACATGTTTAGGTGTGTTTTCACGGGTTGTCCTCCAAGAACGAGGCAGCGCAAGATGTCTGATGCAGAAATCAGGTCAACTCGTTTTCTGCCACTTGGACGACGATGTCGCCAGTCGAAGGTCTCATGGGCTACGATCACTCGGACATTTTGACGCACGAGGTTCTGCCAAGCGCACTCCTCGCGCGAAAAACAGCTAAGAACCTAAAGATGACAAGAAAACACGAGTTGGGGGTGAGTACAGCATTTCATGTAGATTGGATTAGCCCATTTCTTAGCCGGAAGGCAAGCTCTCGAAGAGATTTTCCGAGTTGTTCAAGGCTATTCGCGGTTTCGCGAACCATTTCGACCCCATCTCAATCGTTTCCGATTGTCTGTCTGGTACGAGCGGGCTTCCATAGGTCAGGGAGACTTCGTGGGTGCAACAAAAACGCCGATGCCCATCCAATTTCTGCAGTTAGCAGCATGGAAATAGATCCTCAACCCAAAGCCGCCAGCCAAGGCAATGCTTGCAGGGGTGACACCGGCCCTAATCTATCCGTTCGTGTAAAAACAGTTTTGCCCGATAGCAAGTATTCACCAAAATCGGCTCGCGCAATCAGCGTCATCATTCTGGGCTTGATTGAGTCGTGTGCTCACAACATAGCGTCTCGTTCGTCCAGAAAAGCGTATCTGTCCGGCTCGATCATTACCGAGTGTTCACCGCCTGGCATCGTCTGCATCTTCGGCGAGATCCCGCATCAATTCAAGAAATGCAGGAGATTGTCCGTTGAACAGGCCCATATCCTTTAAGAACTTGACCACCCCCATCGCAGCACCCTTGGTCTCTGTGGGCCGCACTATCGAACATGTTGGCAGTTTTCGGCTCAAGAATAGGGTAGGTTCCGGCATGATCAGGTTGGTTTGGAATTCCTCTCCCCCGAGTGGTGGCGAATTGAGGTCGGGGAAAACCAGGGAAGAGTCTTTCGGATCAGTCAGAGCAGGCGCATTCCCAGCTTTGTCACTCCAAGTCTGAAAGTGCATTGCCTCAGTAGGTCCGATGCTCAGGACAATACGCAGCACCTCTGAATTCGTAACTCGTTGGGCGAGTTGAGGATAGAGACTAGTTCCACCCTGCTCGATCGTGCCAAAGTGGAAACCTGCGGTGTTGGCAATCGCTTGGATGTGGTCGTTGGGAGTGAGGTCGTCATCGTCTCTTGGAATTGCCGGATGCTGTCCCATATTCAGACTTGGCACCGCTTGGTCAAACGTGTCACCGAAATCCGGATTTTTGTTGCCGCTTCGGTAACGCGTCCACCAACTGGTATCCACGCTAAGCTGCATGAGGTTAGTGAGCCTCCCTATCTGTTGCGCTCCTGTCGCTTTACTGCTGGGGAGAGTGCGGAATTGGTCGAGGTTAACGGTGTCCGCTCCTTTGGATTCCAAATAAGCATTGATGAACACCTCATGCGTCAGCTCATCTTCCGTGTTGTCATGTATGTATTGCGCCATGTCTGCATCGAGAACGGAAAGGGCGGCTGTATAGGTCGGATTTCCGGTGCCGCCCGGAACCTCTTTGTCTTGGATTCCGCCCAGTTCGTTGTACTGTTGCCACAGATCGGTTTCAAGAATTTCAGCCGCAGCCAGGAATCGCAGGATTGCAGCATCGCCCCTGTCTAGATGGCCGCTGCGCTCTTCCGATCCTCCATTGGCTAAGACAGTTGAGGTATGGGACAGTACGCCAGCGCCCACGGTTGCCACGCCCGCAGCGGTCAGTCCGCTCTTCATAAATGAACGTCGATTGAATGGAACTTTCATGCTCTTGAGTAGAGTATTCATAAAACGTCTCCTCTAAAGAGCAGCTTGATTGAACGAACAGCACTCGATGTCAGAGGAAAGTAAAATGTTCGTTAAGAATTTGCTTTCGGCGCCGGCGAAGTATTCTTGATTGTGTGGACGTGGCGCGCTTGCGCCTAACAGCTCCGAAGTGCTGCCAGGGGTCGATTTCGGCAGTTCTCCGATCAGATGTGTCGAAAGATTCGAAGGCCGCAATCCGATCTCAGCCGATACGCGTACTAAATCTAGATTGGCCGGAACATCCCTGACGCTGGGCAAAGGATATTGTTGTGCGTCAACAAACCAACAGCGGTTTCAGCGGGCGCAAATGGCCGAACGGAGAACGTCATGAGCAACGTTCGCGCCGGTCATCAGCAGGACCACGTTTTTGCCGAATGATGTTTTCGAGTGAAGAACCGCAGCCGTGGTGGCGACCCCAGCAGGTTCCGCGACTACGTGTTCCTCGAACACAAGGTGGGCGATAGCTGAGCGCATCTGTTGATCGCTCACGAGAATGACCTCATCTACCAGTTCGCGGATGACGGCAACGTTTGCCGCATCGGGCGTTCGAGTAGCGAGACCGTCAGCAATGGTGTCGCATGTTTCAGTGCAAACTGGGTGGCCTTGTTCCCAGGAGCGAAAGTATGCAGGCGCCTGCTCTGCTTGTACGCCTACGATTTTCATTGCAGGCCAAAGTTGTTTTGCGGCGGCGGCTACACCACGGATGAGAGCAGTATCACCCATGGGCACAACAATCGTGTCACATTCAGGCAATTGCTCACGGATTTCACTCGAAATGGTGGCTGGCCCCACGGGTAGATCCGGATCTGTAGCATCGTTAAGAAAATATACACCTGCCTTTTCGGAGTAAGAACGGGCTTCCTGGAATGCGGCATTCAGGTCCGCCCCGTCTACGTCGATAATGTTGGCTCCGAGCGCAGCGATCTTTTCCCGCTTGACCGGGTTGGCGTTACGAGGCAGGTATATTCGGGCGCGCACACCTAGTTCCCTTGCAGCATACGCAACCGCAGCGCCGTGATTACCGGTGCTTGAAGCAACGACCTCATTTACTTTCCTGCGTTGCTGATTTACCAGGAGCGCGTAGAGCGCGCCCCGTGGCTTGAAGGATCCTGTAGGTAGTTCGCTTTCCAGTTTGAGCCAGACGCACTCACCCGCCTTGCGTGATAGTGAAAATGCCCGAACAAGACGAGTTTCCGGAAGGAAGGGTCGCAGCAGCACCCGGGCATCACGGACCGTGGTCAAGTCGAGCATTTAAAATCCTTTTCTGGATATCTGCTCAATCCATCGTGGCGCGCGAAGCGCGCACCTTGGGACGTCAAATCTTTGGCTGCAGCGGAATCATGCATGGTTCAGCCGTTCTCTCAGCCCCAGATCAAAGCTGAGATCGTTCCGTACTGGTTATTACTGTAGCTCCGTTCCAATGGGGGCACAACGGAACCCGATGTTCCTGTTGCGCCCCGGGACAAAATTCCGCAACAAAAGGAGAGAGTTTAGATCACCATTGCGCAATACCAGGCACGCGACAGTTAGGTGAAGCAAGCCACGCGCCGTTGACTTGACCCAGCCGTGGACCTAAGATTGGTCGCCACAGTGGTTCCTTCCTCCATGATCGGCCAAACCGTCTCGCACTATCGGATCGTTGAAAAGCTAGGGGGAGGCGGCATGGGCGTGGTCTACAAAGCTGAAGATACGCAACTCGGACGCTTTGTAGCGCTGAAGTTCCTTCCCGACGAACTCTCCCATGACTTGCAGGCTCTCGAGCGGTTCCGGCGCGAGGCTCGCGCCGCCTCTGCACTTAATCATCCAAACATTTGCACTATCTACGAGATCGGCAAGCATGAAGCACAGTCCTTCATCGTAATGGAGTTTCTGGAAGGCACCACTCTCAAACATCGCATCACCTTCCGCCCGCTCGAGATCCGCTTGCTTCTTAGTCTGGCGATCGAAATCGCGGACGCACTCGAGGCGGCCCACTCCAAGAGTATTGTCCATCGCGACATCAAGCCCGCGAATGTGTTCGTGACCGATCGCAACCACGCCAAGATTCTCGATTTCGGGCTGGCAAAGGTCGGGCTTGAACGGGGCAAGGTTCTGGAACCCACGGAGGTCACGGCCGGTACCGCGGTCGACATCGAGCATCTCACGTCGCCAGGTGCAGCCTTAGGTACGGTAGCCTACATGAGTCCCGAACAGGCCTTGGCGGAAGAATTAGACGCACGTACGGATATTTTTTCTTTTGGAGTGGTCTTATATGAAATGTGTACCGGCCGCCTTCCCTTTGAAGGAAATACCTCTGCGGCCATCTTTAATTCGATTCTGAACAAGGCCCCAACCTCACCGGTCCGCTTGAATCCCGAGCTCCCGCCGGAACTGGAACGTATCATAAGCAAAGCTCTCGAAAAGGACCGAGATCTCCGATATCAAAGCTCAGCAGATATCAGGGCCGACCTCAAGAGATTGCAGCGCGATTGGCATCCTTCATCGCAAAAATTGGCTGCAGCCACCCCGGAGAGTTCCGCAACCTCGACTGCAGCGGTTGAGACCGCAATAACAGCCGCTGCCGATGAAGCGAGACGGGTGAAACGCCCGCTCCTGCTCGGGGCTGCCCTGCTGGCGATGGCCGTGATCGGCGTCACTACTTTTTTTATTGGCAAGCAATCCGCAACGCGGCCCGTGCCTACTTTTCGTGAATTGAGTTTCCGCCGAGGGGCGCTGCTAGCAGCCCGGTTCGCTCCAGACCCACGGTCAGCGGTTTACAGTGCGGCTTGGGAAGGTAACCCGGAAACGGTCTTTATCAGTTCGGCAAATTCAACTGAATCGCGTGACCTCGGCCTGCCAAAAACGGAGGTATTGGCGGTTGCCCCTTCCGGACAGATGGCGGTGTTGCGCAACTTCAGCCTCAGTGCCAATCACTTCACTCATCGCGGAACGCTGGCCCAGGTTTCGATCGGTGCGGATGCGCCCCGCGACCTGTTGGACAATGTTGAAGCCGCGGATTGGACACCTGACGGGAATGGCCTCGCCGCAGTCCACATCGTGAACGGCCAGAGCCGCATCGAGTATCCGATTGGCAAAGTGCTGTACGAAACCACCGGTTGGATCAGCAGCTTGCGCTTCTCCCCCAAAGCCGATCGACTTGCGTTCATCGATCACAATCTCTTGGGAGATGACGGCGGAACCGTCGACGTCGTAGACCTGAGCGGCAAAAAGTCTCAGTTGACCGAGCGTTGGGCGAGCGCCGTCGGGGCTGCATGGTCGCCTTCAGGCGATGAGATCTGGTTCACGGCTACGGCAACGGGCTTCAGTCGCTCCCTGCGGGGAGTTACTTTGTCGGGTAAAGTTCGCGAATTGCTTAGCGCTCCCGGAACACTTACCCTGCATGATGTCGGCGCTGAAGGGCAGGCCTTGATTTCGCGTGATGCTCTGCGTGCCGGAGCCATCGGTATGGCGCCGGGCGAAAACAAGGAACGCGATCTGAGCTGGCAGGACTGGACGGTACCGATCGACATCTCGGATGACGCCAAGCTCATGCTGTTCATCGAAGCAGGCGAAGCCGGCGGTGGCGAATACGCGGTTTTTACCCGCGATACGAATGGTACTTCAGCGGTGCGACTGGGCCAAGGCTCTGCCAACGCGTTTTCGCCCGACGGGAAGTGGGTCCTGGTGTTACGGCAGAACATGTCTCCGCCGGACTTTGTGCTCCTTCCCACGGGCGTAGGTCAGCAACAGCCAGCTCCGACTGGCAATGTTATTCCTTCAACCGGTCAGTTCTTCGCCGATTCCACACGACTATTATTTGAGGGTCACGAACCAGGCCACCCATCTCGGGTGTACGTAGTGAGTCTGAACGGCGGCCCACCTCGGCCGATCACTCCCGAGGGGTATGGTTTGGGAGCGTACTCTCATCTTCTTTCACCCGATGGCAAGCGGGTCGCTACCGTTACTAATGACGGCATTGCATTGGTTCCGACGGACGGCGGCGAACCGCAACCGGTTCGCGGCTCACAAGCGGGAGAAACCCCTCTCCGTTGGGCCAAAGGTGGAACCTCATTGCTGGTCGGACGCCGGGGCGAAACATCCTGCCAGGTTTCTCGCCTGGAAATCGACACGGGCAACAGAACAGCATGGAAGACGGTGGGTCCGTCTGACGTGGCCGGCGTGGTCGGGGTTGCGTGCCCTCGAATTGCCGGTGACGAAGAGCACTATGTTTTCGGATACACTCGCAACCTCTCAGACTTGTTTCTTGTCGAACACCTGAAGTAGAGACCGAGCGATTGTTTTCATTGGTTGCTGTACGAGATAGCAACAGTCTCACCGCCCTTCGGTCTGCGAGTCCGTGCTCTATACTTCTGCCCCGGATCGATCAATCGCGTTCTGATGGGAGGCCACGCGATGCTTAAGGACTTCGTTGAATGAAAAATTACGAAGTCTTCTCCCGACGGCCCCCGAAACTGTCGGATCTCTCGCGAATTCTATTGTTGCCAACCACCGCCAAGGGCTTCGTAAACCTGAACCAGAGCGATGAGTTCATTCGCCTGGGCCTGTGCCAGGCCCAGCGCGGCTGAGAAGGAATTCGTCTCATTCGTCAGCACTTCCAAATAATCAGTGGTCCCGGCTCTGAAGCGAACTTCGGAGAGCCGCGCCGCGTCCTGAGCGGATTCGAGTAGGTGTTCCTGCTGAATTCTAAACTCTCGATTCTTGCGATAAGCGATCAGCCCGTTCGACACGTCTCGGAACGCGCCTTGAATCGTCTGCTGGTAAGACAGAAGGATCTGCTCATGTTGCGCCTCGGCCAGACGAACATTTGATTTCAGTCTTCCCCCTTCGAATATGGGCTGACTCACGGAAGCCGCTAGATTCCAAATTCCGGCTGGCCCGGTAAAAAGATTCGTGAGCGCGGGACTCTCGTATCCGGCTGTTCCTGTGAGTGCAACCTGCGGAAAGTAAGCCGCTCGCGCCACCCCGATCTGCGCGTTGGCAGCGATGAGGTTTTGTTCGGCTTCCCGTACGTCCGGCCGCCGCTCCAGTAAACTCGAAGGAAGTCCGGCGGGAACTTCCGGAGCATGCGGTTGCTCGGTCAACTTCAGTCCCCGCGGAACATCGCCAGGATTGTTTCCCAGCAGTATGCTGATGGCATTTTCCAGTTGGGCGATCTGCCGCTCAAAATCGGGAATCTCCGTAGCAGCGGTGTATACCAATTGCTCGGACTGACGTACATCCAGTAACGAGTTGATGCCGTGTTGTTCCAGGGTTTTGGTCAGATTCAGAGACTGACTGCGCGAGTCTAGAGTTTGCTTCGAAATCTCTAACTCGAGATCCAATTCGCGAAGCTGGAAATAGGCAGTCGCCAGGCTCGCCACAAGGGTGGCTGTTACTTCCTTTTGAGCCCACTCATTCGCAAGCAAGTTCGCTCTGGCCGCTTGAGTAGCGCGGCGGTACTTCCCCCAAAAGTCGAGGTTCCACGCGGCGGACGCAGTCAGTTGTCCCTGCGTAATCTCGTAACCAGGAATCGGACCAATCTGTGGACTTTGCTGGCTGCCGATGTTACCGCCGCTGCCGACGCTCGGAAACTGATCAGCCCGAGTAATTCCGAGTTGCGCCTGCGCCTGAAGCACGCGTGTCGCAGCAATGCGAACGTCGTAGTTGTTTTTGAGAGCCGTCCGTATCAAAGCTTGCAGTTCCTTGTCCTGAAAAACTTCCCACCATTTCTCATCGCCCAAAGAGGGAGATCTTGGCTCGGGCTTGGCGGCGGGAGGCTGCGTCGAGGCAGGAGCCGGCGCGGCTTGTTCGGTTGTCGATCCCCGGTATGTCACGGGGACGTCCACGGCAGGTCGCTTGTAGTTGGGGCCAACGGTGCAACCCGTAAGCCCGGCCACAGCGATCAACAGAAACAGGAAATGGATGTGCTTCAGGGTTGCGGTCATATGATTAATCTCCAGTTCCGTCCTGCATCGCATAGGCGGGACTAGGCGAAGGCGATCGGTCATGCCTCGAGCGGAAGAACGAAAACCGGTCCAGCACTTTCTCCTGAAATTCCTCAAGGTAGAGGTAAATTGCCGGGGTAACGAATAGTGTTATGAATTGAGAGACGATGAGGCCGCCAACTACCACCAGCCCCAGCGGCCGTCGTGACGATCCGTCAGATCCGTATCCGAGCGCAATCGGAAGCGCACCCAGAAGGGCCGCCATCGTGGTCATCATGATTGGGCGGAAGCGCTCCATGCTGGCATCGTGAATCGCCTGAGTATCTGGAATTCCCTGCCGCACGCGCTGTTCGGCGAAATCAACGATCATGATTCCGTTCTTTTTCACGATACCCATGAGCATGAACATTCCAATGTAGGCATACAACGAAGCTTCCTCACCGAACAGCCACAGGGTAAGCAGTCCACCCAGCAGAGCTACTGGTAACGAGGACAGAACGGTAATCGGGTGCAAATAACTTTCGTAAAGAATCGCCAAGATCACATACATGACGAATACGGCTACCAGCATTAGCACTGCCAGATCCGAAACGGTGTTGCGAAACGTCAGTGCCTCGCCCTGGAGAGCTCCAACAACGCCGGACGGCAAAATCTGTTTCGAGGTTTGTTCCACAAATTGAGTTGCCGGTCCGATGGCGTAGCCCGGTTTCAGATTGAAGAACATGGTGACGCTGGTGAATTGATTAATGTGGTTGACCGCTTGCGGGCCGATGACCGGATGCCAACTGGTGACCGCGTTGAGCGGCACCATACGTTGACCGTCATCGCTTTTGATGTACAGTCGGCCCAGATCCTCAGGCGCAGAACGTTTGTCATCCGCGACTTCGAGAATCACCTGGTATTGGTCGGTTGGCTTCTTGATCAGATAGCTGTAGTTCTGTGAATACGCGTCGTGCAGAAGAGTAAGAATCCGGCTCTCCGAGACTCCGTAAAGCTTCGCCTGCTCGCGCAAAATGTCGACCTGCAGATTCGGAGTGTGATTGTAAAGATCGGAATTCACGAACAGGAACCCTGGGTACTCGTGCATCTTCGCCGTCAACTTGGCAGCCGTGTTGTACACCTCATTGGCGTCGATACCGGAAAGCGCATAGGCGAATTGACCCTGCGCATTCGCAGTCGCACCGGTGCTGATTTCCAGTGCGGGATTCGGCTGCAGAAATGCTACCGTCCCGGGAATCGTGTTCGCGATGGTCCCCATAATCTGCCCTGCCACTTGAGCTATAGGAGGGCGTTGTGACGGATCTTTCAGGAACGCAATCAGAAATGCCTGATTCGATCCCAGGAATTGCGCATTCCCGCTCATAGTGAAGGTGCTCCGTACTGCGGGATTCGCCTTCATGATCTTTTCCGCCTCGGTTTGATAGGCATGCATTTGATCGGGCGAGGATCCTTCCTGCGCCACCAATATGCCGCGAATAAACGAACTGTCGCCGACGGGCAGAAATGATTTCGGAACAACGTAAAACAGGTACGCAGTCCCGGCGAGACAGACTGCCCAAGTCAAAGCCGATATCCAGCGATGGCGGAGAAAGAACCACAGGGATCGTCCGTAAACATCGAGCACGCGATGCTCAAGCGCACCGAACACACGCTCCATCCATGTCTTCTTCGCGCCCGCGCCACGATTGCTGAGCAATCGGGAGGTCATCAACGGGGTGAGGGTAAGCGACACAATTCCGCTGGCAAGAATCGAGATCACAATGGTGAGTGAGAACTCGCGGAAGATGCGACCCATGAGTCCGCTCATGAAAACCAGCGGGATGAATACTGCGGCCAGCGAAAGTGTCATGGCCAGAATGGTGAAACTGATTTCCTTGGCCGAGTTCAGCGAGGCTTCGAACGCATTTTGCCCTCCCTCCATCAGTCGCACCGTGTTTTCGAGAAACACGATGGCGTCGTCCACCAGGAATCCGATAGCGAGAGTGAGCGCCATCAGCGAAAGGTTATCCAGGCTGTACCCCAGTACATCCATGGCAATGAATGTCAGCAACAAAGACAGAGGCAAAGCCACAGCAGGAATTAGAGTGTCGGTAACCCGCCCAAGAAAGACGAAAATGACCATGACCACTAGCACAAACGCGATATAAAGTGTGGCCTGGACGTCTTTTATGCTGCTGACGATGGTTTGGGAGCGGTCATAAGCTGATACCAGGAGAACAGAACTTGGAAGTTGGGACTGGATGGTGGGGAGTAAGTCCCGCACAGACTTGGAAACTTCCACCGCATTCGCACCGGCCCGACGAAAAACCGCGACTACCACGGTCGCTCCGGGTTGCGGATACCCGCGCACCCAAAATCGCATATCGATGCGTTCGTCCTGAACGGTTTGTTGGGCCGTGGCAACATCTTTGAGGTACACGGGGGAGCCGCCACTCTGCCCAACGATCAAGCGGTTGTAGTCGTCCGCAGTGGTTAATTGCCCTTGCGGCTGAAGCAGAAAGCTGCGATGCGGCCCGTCAAACTGGCCTGCGCCGGTGTAGGCGGTTCCGTTCTTAATCGCACCTGTCAGATCTTCAAGAGTGATATTGCGGATCGCCATCGCTGAGGGATCGGCTTTGATTCGAACTGCCGATTGCGTCCCGTAGACGGCAATCTGGCTCACTCCGGGCAGAATGCTAAGGCGCTCCCCGACCTGGGTGTTGGCATAATCGTAGAGCTGGCCTTCCGTTTCGGTGTCGCTGACCAGCGCTATGTACTGGATCGGCTGGTCGTTAGGATTCGTCTTGGTAAATGTCGGAGGACTTGGCAGATCAACCGGAAGCTGCCCCTGGGCACGGGTGATGGCGGCCTGCACATCGGTTGCGGCGCCGTCGAGGCTTTTGGAAAGATCAAACTGCAGGACAAAGCTCGAATGCCCCTGGCCGTTGTTGGAAGTCACCAATTCGAGTCCGGGAATCTGCATAAACTGGCGTTCGAGCGGGGTGGCGACGTTGTTCGCCATCGTCTCCGGCGTAGCTCCGGGATAATTTACCTGTACCTGTATGACTGGATAATCAATGGCTGGGAGATCGCTGACCGGCAGCTTGAAATATGCCAACACTCCGAACAAAATAACCGAAACAGTCAAAGCGATCGTCATCACGGGACGACGGATGAAGACCTCAGAAAGGTTCATGACCGGCCTCCGTTCCCACCGCCTGCCTGATGGTGCGCATTGGATGACGGAGCAGAAGTACCGGAATCAACCCGCACCTTACCCCCTGGCCGAACCAGCATTTGCCCGGTGAGCACGATGCGCTCGTTGGCAGTGAGGCCTTCGGTCACAACCACATCATCACCTTGACGCTGCCCCAACTTCACCGGCCGAAGTTCAGCTGTGTCGTCTGCCTTCAGCACGTAGACAAACGGACCTTGCTGGCTGATCTGTGCGGCTTGATTCGGAATCAGCACCGCCCCCTTTTGGGTCGTTAGAACCAGCTTCACGTCCACGAACTGGCCGGGCCAGAAATGATGCTCAGGATTGCTCATCGTCGCACGCAAATTAACAGTGCCGCTGCCGTTCTGCACTGAGTTATCGAGAAATTCGACGCGGCCGGATTTGACCGCGCTATCTGTGTCCGCAGGAAGGCGGACCGCCGCGATCAGCGAACCGCGCGACATCTGTTTTTGAACTTCCGGAAGATCACCCTCCGCGATTGTGAAATTGGTATAGATCGGATCGAGCCGTTGGACCGAAAGCAGGGATGTTGAATTGGCTTGCACGACATTCCCAACATCCACCAAACGTGCGCCAGCCCGGCCATTAATAGGAGAGTGGATATAGCAGTACTCCAGGTTCAGCTTTGCGGTTTCGAGAGCTGCTTCCGCAGCTTCCACTTGGGCCTGGTCGACATCCACGGCATTTTTCTTGGTGTCGTAATCCTGCTTCGAGATCGCTCTTTCTCCGATCACCTGCTCGTCGCGAGCGAACTGAA
Source organism: Terriglobia bacterium (assembly GCA_963786325.1). Classification (GTDB taxonomy): domain Bacteria; phylum Acidobacteriota; class Terriglobia; order Terriglobales; family Acidobacteriaceae; genus JAIQFF01. The sequence continues at coordinate 613,883 of CAWAYW010000024.1, read as the reverse complement.
TCTTGGCTAGATCAAGTGCAGCCTTGGTTTGGGCGAGAGTTGCCTGAGCCGAGTCGACCTGCGCCTTATAGGGGCGAGGATCGATAACAAACAGCAACCGGCCCTTGTTCAGGTTCTCGCCGTCCACGAAAAGTCGTTCGACGATACGTCCGCCGACTTGGGGAGTGACTGTCACCGATTCGAAGGCTGCGTTCCTGCCAATTTCATCGAGATACTTGGGGACATCTTGGGAGGCAGCCTTGACCGCAGTCACGAGGGGGGCTGGCATGGCAGGGGCGGCCGCCTGAACATTATTTCGGCTATTGCAGCCGGCTGTTGCCAGCAGAAGGAACACCGCTAGTCCAAAGTTTTCGTATCGGAAATTGGGAGCGTTTTTCACCGTCGTGTTCATGGCAGTCCTTAATTCTTGAAGTTAAAGGAATGGTATTGACTTAAGCTGGGTTCACCACGCGTGGAGTGACCAGCAGCTTAAAGACAGAGTACTTTTCATGCGACACTGGCTTTTCTGCACTGATATTCCGCAATAGCTGCCCGTGCGATTCCATTGACCTTCCGATTTGCAGTAAAGCCCTCATTCGGGCGGCCAATACGTCCCGCCGCGCGCAGCCCAAAAGAACTGAGCAATCCTGTTCGGAATATTCCTCAAGAACCGTAACCACGTAAACAAATCTGTCGAACGGTTCCAGTGCAAGAACTGCAGCGATCTCTGCCTGCGGCTCGGCCGCTATCGCCTTGTCGCCGTTATCGACCGAGGCCGAGCGTGAGCGTCCATCCTTACCTGCCGCCCGTGGGTTCATCAGTCGCACGGCATTCTGGATAATGACCCGCCGAGCCCAGGAGCGGGCCCATTCCTTGAAAACCGGATTGCTACCTACCGCGTCCTCCAGGCCAGACACAAAACATTGCTCAGCCTTTTCACGGTCCCCGGTGAGCAGATATGAGAGCAGGTATAGTCTGTTCATATCTTCGTCAAAGATCTGCTGGAAATCAGCGCTGCTCGCATAGAGTGTGGATCTGTTAATGTGCTTTGTTTCCGGCATCTTTCCCTCCTCCGCACTACGGTCTCAGTCTCAACCTGCTATTTGTCTTGGAGCGCCTCGCACTCGTGGCACTTCTCCGCAAGCCGTTTCAACACGTGTCGCGTGAGAACGCCACAACAAGAAAACTTGGCCCCTTGTTTCATCAGATCAAAAATCGTGTCTTCTCCTTCGCGGCTGATAACGGTCAGGCTGCTCAAATCGATTACCAGCGTGCGTCCGTCCAGGTTCAGCTTCGCATTCCTCCAAGTTTGACGAAGCTCATCAACCCACGGATCGCTGAGCTTTCCTTCCACCACCAGCTTGCGTTTAAGCCGCGTGTCGATAATAGAAATCCTGAACATGTTCAATGTCGTACTCGTTTTAGTTAAGGGCAATGCACGCGCCAAACTCCCTTGTCCGCAAATTGCTGAAACCCTTGATGAAGAAGAAATTGCCGGAGAATTGTGTCAAGAAGTGTCAAAGTCAAATTTGACACCTGTCGAAAACTGCAGTGAACAACGTATTGTGCGACCCGACAAACGCGTCTGAGTGACTGTCGTTCAACACAATTGGGATGGAGTGGCTGCGGACCCTCTAACAGAAACCTGATTTCCGCCCACCGAAGGATGTTACGGAACCTATGCGATCATGCGGCCCGGTTCCTGAGGCTGGGATTATTTTCGATCGACACAACGGTAGCTGTGAAGGTCTGATCCTGACTGGTGAAATGAATGGGAGGCTTCGTCGTGTCTCGAAGAAGAGCACGAAGAAACATCAGCATGAAAAACATTCCAGCGCCGCAAACACTCGCTAATGCAAATAAATCAACCATGTCAAGAGATAAAGCAGGCCAAATGCCATTATCGGTCGAAGGCTCAACTCGCGGAAAATGGGCAGGAATACATTACGGATGCGTGCGCTTCGCTATCGAGGCTTGACCAGGCGGTCGTGAGATTTTGACAACTGTCAAACCTCATGACACTCTGCGCGGATCAATACCCAACTTTTTCATGCGAGCGATTAAGGTCGTGCGTTTGAGGCCCATGCGAGTGGCGGCTCCGTCGGGTCCCGCCACCCTTCCATTTGTGTCTTTCAAAACCCGAATCATCTCCTCGCGTTCAGTTGCTTCGCGGGTCCCGGCAACTGGAGTGGTCCTGCCGTTGTTGCTCAGTTCACCGATTGGAGCTTGCAGCGCGTTGCCATGCGTCAGGATCACTGAACGCTCGATGAAATTTTCCAACTCGCGAATGTTCCCTGGCCAATGCCAACTCGAGAGTTTTCTCATGGCGGCGGCGGGAATCGTTTCGATTTCCTTATTCATCAGCCGGCCATATTTCTGGGTAAAGTAGCGAACCAGCAGCGGAATATCCTCCGGGCGCTCGCGCAACGGCGGGATGCGAATCGGAAAAACGTTCAAGCGGTAATACAGGTCGCTCCGAAACTCCCGGTTTTCCATCATCTTTTCAAGGTCTCGGTTGGTGGCAGCTACTAAGCGAACGTCAACTTTCTTGGTGCGGTTGCTGCCTAGCCTCTCAAACTCGCGTTCCTGTAAGGCACGCAGCAACTTTGGTTGGATGTCAAGAGGAATGTCGCCAACCTCGTCCAGGAATAGTGAACCTTGGTCCGCCAGCTCGAGCCGGCCAGTTTTCTGTGCAATCGCACCTGTGAACGCACCTCGTTCATGTCCGAAAAGCTCACTCTCGAGCAATCCGGTCGGGATGGCCGCGCAGTTGAGCTTTACAAAGGTCCGGTCTTTACGCCGGCTGCGCTCGTGGATCGCGCGCGCAATTAATTCTTTTCCGGTGCCGGTTTCACCGAGAAGCAGTACCGTGGAGTCGCTGGGGGCCACGGTTTCTACCAGATTCAAGACATGGCGGAGAGCCGAACTCTGCCCCACAATTCCTTCGAAATCCATCTCGCCGCGGATCTCGTCTTCCAGGTAAAGCTTTTCCTGTGCGAGCTTGTCCTTGAGATGGGCAATTTCGCCGTATGCCAGCGCGTTCTCCACCCCGATCGCTACCTGCTGTGCGACTTGCGACAAGAAGATTGTGGCTTCCCGATCAAAAGCATTCTCTTCCCGGCTCGCGAGCGCGAGCACGCCTAGCAAACGGTCACGACTGATGAGGGCCACGTCGCAGAATGAATTCATCCCCTCACCGGAGGCTTTGGCATACATCTCGGGAGAAACTTCACTTGGGTCGAGCCGGTTCAAGATCCAGGGCTTTCCGCTGCGAAATGTTCCGCCGGGCATCGAGCCCTCAATCGGAATTAGCAACTCTTCTGTAAAGAAACCCTTGCAATCCGGGAAGTCAAGGGCGTGCACGCGCAGGTGTGCGCCGTCTGGCTCGGGGAGCATGATTGCTGCGGCATCACAGCGCATGATCCGACGGACACTCGCCGAAATCGTACGCAGCAATTCTCGAAAGTCCAGATTGGAAACAACCTGGTTCGTCAGATCAAGGATCAGTCTCAGACGGTCCTGTGCCTGGCGAGACAAGTAAAAATTCACTGCCGCATCAATCGCTAATGCAATCTGGTCAGCGACTAAAGAAAGAAAACGGACTTCGTCTTGGGGATAGACGTATGGATGCGAGCTTCCGATGCTCAACGCGCCGAGCCGCCGATCACCCCTCGCCAGTGGCAAAACACAGGTTGCGGCAATACCTATTTCATTCAGAAATTCCCCATGCTTGGGAAATCGCTTTTCCTTCCGCCAGTCGGTCGTGATCAGAATCTCTTGAGATTCATGCACCCGTTGCGTCGGAGTACCATCCAAGACAAGCTCTTCCAGACATCGATTCTGCCTGACCCCATTCGCATAGAGCAGATGCCAGGCAATTGTTTTGCTGTCAGACTCAAACCACACAATCTGGAGGTAATCAAAGGGAATGACTTCGAGCAGTGTTTTTACCACCATGTCAGAGGCGCTATCACAATCAGTGCACGTTCCAATGGCATTGGTCGCACGCAACAACGCCTCATAGCGTTGCGTGTACTCCTCTGAGATGATCACTGGAAGAGCGCTCATAGACTTGTTCCACCGCTACATTTGATTATGGACACCTTGACCGCAAGCTCACTCCTAGAACGAGAGCGCCCGCACTTTATGAACCTGCTTGATCTGATGTAGTGAACTCGCAGAAAGCTTCTACAAAAATGTCGTAACCTTTCGCAACCTGTCAAAACCGGGTATCGAGCAATTGACAGTCCACCTCTTCGATTCGAAACCGCAACTACATAATCCGCGCTTACTCAAAGATTTCGGCAGATAAGCACACAAGGTACAACTTTGGCATCCGACATGCCTTGATTCAGCACACACGATCTACTTTGCGAACAAGTGCGGTCGTAAGAATTGTGAACAATTTAAGTTTGGAGGAGTAAGACCGATGCGGCAAGCAGCAGTAATCTTTACAGTTCTTTTCACTCTGTTAACTCTGGGAGCGGCGGCTCAGGAAAGCCGCTCGGAAATCAGTCTGCAAGGCACTGGCTTTTTCACGAATGACAGCAACGGCCAGGGCATCTCGCGGACCACGACAAACACTGGTGGGTTTCTAGTTGGGTACCGCTACCACATCAACCGCTGGCTGTCGGGTGAAGCAAATTACGGATTCGACCGGAATACCCAGAGATATTCTTCGACTGCCGGGTTCTCAAGAGTGCAATCCGACGTGCACGCGGCCACTGCCGATCTGGTTGTAAATCTTCCCTTCTCGGTCCACCGCTTCAATCCCTCGTTCTAGGCGGAGGCGGCAGTTTGATATTTAGCCCAACCGGAAACACGGGTGGCGTCCTGCCCGGTGCCGATACTGAAGCTAGAGGTGCTTTTCTCTACGGTGTCGGTGCTAATTACACCTTAACCCGGCGCGTCTCTTTACGTGCGGAGTATAGAGGCTACGTATACGAGGATCCCACTTTTGGGCTCAGGGATCTCGATACCAACAGCTGGACTCACTCAGCGCAACCATCCGCAGGAACTGTTTTCCGGTTTTAAGCGCGCTTGGGGCAGCCAGGGACGTTCATTTTGCTCCTGGTTGCCCTGCGATCCAGGTCCTCCTCCCTTCAAATCTTTAGCGTAACGATCGAACCTTGGCCTAAGCTCCCGGCCAGGGCGAGTTCACGAAATCCACTATTCATATGTTGACCGACCTTGCGAGCGATACATTCAAGAAGTCAGATAGTGAAACAGTTTGAATCGTGCGTCGGTCCATTCGCGTCGGAATAGCGAGGACATAGGAAATGAATGCCAATAGCGCGAGTGTACTGATCACCGGGGCCTCGGGAGGCATCGGCTACGAACTGGCAAAACTTTTTGCCAAAGACCGTCACAACCTGGTGCTGGTGGCTCGCAGCAACGCCAAGCTGGCTCAGGTGGCTGAAGAACTTCAACGCCGATTTGAGATTTCTGTTAAAGCCGTCGCACTGGACTTGACCGATCCTGAGGCTCCCCAGAATCTTTTTGAGGGGTTGAAGCGCGATGCCGTTTCGGTGGACATTCTGGTGAACAATGCCGGCTACGGGAAGCTGGGAGAATTTGCCGCGATACCGCTGGAAGAATCCCTTGGTCAAATTCAGCTCAACATTGTCGCGCTGACCAGTCTCACCCGGTTATTTCTTGGGCCGATGGTAGAGCGGCGGGCGGGAAAGATACTGAATGTAGCCTCCACCGCAGGGTTTCAGGCTGGCCCGTTGATGGCGGTTTACTACGCGACAAAAGCGTACGTCATTTCGTTTTCTGAAGCGCTGGCCAACGAACTGGTCGATAAAGGGGTCAGTGTGACCTGCCTGTGCCCGGGCGCGACAGCGACCGACTTTGCCAGCCGCGCGGGAAATGACAAATCGCGACTATTCAAGCAACTTCGTCCCATGGACGCGAAAGCGGTGGCGCTTACGGGCTATCGCGGATTGATCGCGGGCAAGACGCTGGTCATCGCCGGGTTGCGAAACTGGTTGGTAGCTGAGTCGTTGCGGATCAGCCCGCGCAGCTTGGTGACGGCGGTGTCGCGAAAATTGAATGAAGCGAAATAACAGGTTGCTTTCTCCGTTCGCGCACGATCTCGAACAACGACGTCTGGAACGAACTCCTCTTAATTCCTAGGTTTTCACCACCGGAATAGCCCAGCCATCCGACGGGCCGAAGGCGTGGGCTTCCTCGGGACCCCACGTTCCGGGATTGTACGGGAGGATGGGGGTTGCATTGTCGAGAACCGGGTCGACGATCCGCCATGCCTCTTCGACATAATCCTGACGGGCAAAGTGCATTTGATTGCCATGCATCGCATCGTCCAAAAGTTCCTCGTAAGCCTCCATCTCCGCCGAGTCGGACGCGCCGGCGATCATCAATTCACCCATCTTCCCTTGAAACGTGTCGCCCGACTCCTTCACCATGGCGGCCTCGGCAATCTCGAGATTCGGTGTCACACGAAAACGGAAATAGTTGTTCGGCGGCGGATCCTGAGCGAACAAGGCCGGAGTGGGCCTCAGTTTGACCAGTACCTCCGTCGCGGTGACTGGCAATGATTTTCCTGCCCGAATGTAAAACGGGACGCCCCTCCATCGCCATGAATCGAGGGCCAGACGCAGAGCCACGAAAGTCTCGACCTGCGAATCGGTTTGAACACCGGGTTCGTTGCGATAACCCGCGAACTGCCCTCGAACCACATTGTCGGCTGTGAGAGTACGAATGCTGCGCAGCACTTTGACCTTCTCGTCGCGCACTCTTTCGATTTCGATGGCGGGAGGCGGCTCCATGGCGATGTTGCAGAGCAGTTGCAACAGGTGATTTTGAACGACGTCGCGGATAGCTCCGGCCTGTTCGTAGAAGCCGCCGCGTCCCTGCACTCCGAAATCTTCCGCCATTGTGATCTGAACGTTCTCGATATACTGCCGGTTCCATATGGGTTCCAGAAAGGAATTGGCAAAACGGAAGAAGAGAACGTTCTGCACCGCGTTTTTTCCCAAGTAATGATCGATGCGGAATATGTCGCTCTCGGCGAATTCGCGATGAAGAGTCTGGTTCAGGTTCTGCGCTGAGGCCAAATCTCTTCCGAACGGTTTCTCAACCACTACACGCGCACCTGCCGTGGATCCTGAAGCCTTGAGCTGTTTCACCACTTCCCCAAACAGACTGGGAGGAATCGCAAGATAGTGAATGGGATGCTGAGCATTACCCAGCTGCTTTCGGACCCCCTGGAAGGTGGCGGGATCGGAATAGTCTCCGTCGATGTAACGGAGCACATTCATCAGCTTCTTGAAGCCATCGGGATCAAGACCACCATAGTGCTCGACGCTTTCCCTGGCTCGCTGTTTCAGCTGATCGAGATTCCAGCCTGATTTTGCTACTCCGATGACCGGCATGTCGAGGTGCCCGCGCTTCGCAAGTCGTTGCAGAGCGGGAAATATTTTTTTATGGGCAAGATCGCCTGTGGCTCCAAAAAAGACAAGGGCGTCCGATGCGGTTTCGCTCACGGTTCACCTCGGGGTGCAGGAGAATATAGACGATTTTACGTACATCTGCCGGACGCTGCGCGGCCCGACAGCGGAGGGGGGATCTCCCCAAGGAATAACTGAGAATCAGAAATGACTATTCCCATTCGATAGTTCCCGGAGGTTTTGAAGTTATGTCGTAGACCACGCGGTTCACGCCTTTCACCTCGTTCACGATGCGGCTGGAAATTGTCTTCAGGACCTCATGCGGTAAAGGGACCCAGTCGGCAGTCATGCCGTCTTCCGAGTGCACAGCGCGAACTGCGCAGGTGTAGGCATAGGTTCGCTGGTCGCCCATCACTCCGACCGACATCACCGGAAGGAGAACCGCGAACGACTGCCAGATTTTGGTGTAGAGGCCAGCCCTTTTTATTTCGCTTCCTACGATATCGTCGCATTCGCGCAAGATCGCCAGCCGTTCGGGTGTGACCTCACCCAGGATGCGCACCGCCAGGCCTGGACCGGGGAACGGTTGACGCTGAAGAACCTCTTCTGGCATACCGAGATCACGACCAATTCTTCGGACCTCGTCTTTAAACAAATCTTTGAGCGGCTCGATGAGTTTGAGTTTCATCTTGTCCGGCAAACCGCCGACGTTGTGATGAGTTTTGATGGTCTGCGAGGGGCCGCGCACGGAGCGCGATTCGATCACATCAGGATAAAGAGTTCCCTGCACCAGCCAATCAACATTTCCTTCCTGCTGCGCGATGCGATTGGCCTGCTCGTCAAATACGGCGATGAATTCATTGCCAATGATTTTGCGTTTCGTTTCAGGATCGGTTACGCCGGACAGCCGGGTAAGAAAACGTTCGGTAGCGTCGACCGCGATCAGGTCAAGTCCGAGATTGTCGCGCAATCCCTGTTGTACCTTCTCAAATTCGTTCTTGCGTAAAACTCCGTTATTGACAAAAACGCAAGTGAGGCGCGAATGACCCTTTTCGTCGCGCATAGCGCGATCGACCAGGGTGGCGGCCACGGCAGAGTCAACGCCGCCAGAAAGAGCGCAGATGGCACGTTCATTACCCACGGTTTGTTTCACGCCGGCGATGGTGGCATCAATGAAGTGCTGTGCCGTCCAGGTTGGCTTGGCGCCGCAGATTTCGAGAGCGAAATTGCGCAATATGTCCGTGCCGGACTGGGTGTGGTGAACCTCAGGATGAAACTGCACTGCCCACATTTTACGTCCAGGCGCTTCAATGGCCGCAACCGCGCTGGGCGAACTCGCTACCAGGTGGAAGCCAGCGGGGAGTTCGACCGCTTCATCGCCGTGAGACATCCAGACTGAAAGCTTTGGGGGAAGTCCTTGAAACAGTCGCGAGCCATTTTTTATTTCGACGTCGGCGTGGCCGTATTCGCGCTTGCTAGCGGCACGCACCTTTCCTCCTAAAGTGTGCACCATGAACTGCAATCCGTAGCAGATGCCAAGGACGGGCACGCCCAGTTGCAGTACGCGCGGATCAGCGGGTGGGGCATCCGCGTCGTAGACCGACGATGGTCCGCCGGAAAGAATGATGCCTACTGGGGAATAGGTGAGAATTTCTTCCAGACTGGCGGTACAAGGAAGTACTACGGAAAAAACATTTTGTTCACGGATACGGCGCGCGATCAGTTGTGAATACTGCGCACCGAAGTCGAGGACTACGATGGATTGGGTTTCCACGGACGAGTCTCTCAGATTGGCTGGGGAAGTGTAAAGAGGCATTTGAGCGATGCTAGCCCGTCCTCTCCCGGTCTCAGGTTTCGTGTTTTCATTTTCTTGGTTAACTGGCGGGATGAGGCGGCGGGACGAGGCCCGGGATGTCGCTCAGGATATTGTCTTCGTCGAGTGACGCCGAGGTTGAGAGGCGAGTGCTGAGCGCTGGCTGCTGAGGTGTCGATGAAACGCCCTGCGGATTTTCAGCCACAAACACGTAGGCGGTCAGCCTTCCAACGTGAAGCAGATCGGCGACCGCGAAGTAGAGCAACGCCACCAGAATCATTCCACCCAGGACCATGGCTCCGGGAAGCACTTCCGCAAAAACCAGGGGAACGGCTGACGCGGAAGATGCGATCACGAAGGCAACCGCATGGACGATATCGAAGCACGTGGTTGACGCGACTAAAGCTCCGGGATGGTCGTGGCAGAGATCCGCGGCGGCAGATAGAGCTCCGAATGTTGTCTTTCCGTAACCTACAACGAAAATTGCGGCTAGGGACAAATACCAATTCAGTACGTACCAGGCGAGACCGATGAACATACTAAGCATCCAAAAAATCAGAAAGACACCGCCCGGAGATGGGTCGTTTTTGGGGGATGCAGCGCCTGCCAGAAGACCGGCGCCGGCTAAGCCTAATAGCGCAACGAACAACACGATCGCGCGGAGGAAGTTTAGCCAGAGAAGAGAACTGAAACGCCAGCTTCGGTCTTTCAGGTCATCGCTGCCGCGGAAATGTGCGAAGAGCGTTTTCAGCGTGGCCGCTCTTCCAAAAGAAGCCAGCATGATCCATGCCGCAGTCAGCATAGGCGTAAGTAAGATCAACACAGCGATTACGCGGGGTGCACTTCCCTTGAATATTTTTGAGATCGCCTGCAGAACCAGCGGCGGCTGGCGCGTCTGTAATAGAAACATTTCTGCCCCGGTAACCGGCAAGGTAGCCAGAAATTCACGAACTGACAGGGCCAGCAGCACAGTTACCGCCAGGCCGAAACTCCATCGCCAGACGATTTCCGCCAACCCCAGAGAAGGCAGCAGGAACAGAGTTTGGAAGGCTTCCAGGGTGGGCGAACATCGCTTCATACTGGGTAGGATAACTCAATTCAACCCTCGGGCCGAGCCCAGCCGACAGGCAACCAAGCAGACGCTACTGGCACGTTCGTAATGGCGATCCTCAACAAGGCTCAAGATATAAGGGCGCAAAGCCGATAGAGTCAGTTGGAAGGTCCGGGCGCGGAATTCTCGGGCGCGGAATTCTGCGAAGGTGGAGGTTCGTCTTGAAAATAACAGTATTGCTGGTGGAAGACAGCAAGTTTCAAAAACTGGTGAACGAGCGAATGCTCCACAAAGCTGGATACGCGGTACTGAACGCCTCGGACGGCGAAGAAGCTCTCCGGATGGCCCGCGAGAGTGTTCCAGACATCATTTTGCTGGACATGCTGCTCCCAAAGTTAGGCGGGCGCGAAGTGATGCAAGCGCTGCGGGCACACCCACCCACCGCCCGAATTCCAGTGCTTATTTTCAGCGGCCTTTCACAAGCCAATGAACTGAAATTGACGGATGAGGGGGCGGCAGGCTACTTCTCCAAGACACGATTAGCAGACCAGGGGGACAAGGGAGAGAAGGAGTTAATTCAGTTGATCGAAAAACTAGTAAGCAGCGCACGAGAGCGCAGTGCGTCCGTGTCCAAACCGACCGCACTCAAAGCCGCTGCCAATGCCACATAAGTTTTCGCTAGCATTATGGTTCCGTACAGCAAACTCTTCACCGAACTACGATATTCACGAGTTTTGCTGGAACCACGATCACCTTCACAATCTGCCTTCCATCCAACATCGCATTGATCTTGGGATCGGATAAGGCGCGCTCACGGACTGAGTTGTCCGGCGAGTCCGCTGGCACAACAATGCGGCTGCGCAGTTTGCCATTGATCTGCAGCGGGATTTCAATCTCCTCTTCTTTGGCCAGTGCGGGATCGTATTTCGGCCAGGGTGTCCGGAGCAGACTTCCCGGTTCACCCAGCATTTCCCAAAGTTCGTGAGCCAGGTAAGGGGCGAACGGCGCCAGGAGCAGGGCCAGCGTGCGCTGCGCTTCATTCAGCAAGGATGGCGAGATGCGGCTCTCGCGGGGATTGTCGGCGGCGGCAGGCGACGAGGCGTGCGCCACATGAACCTCTGCTGCGTAAAGGTCGTTGGTTAATTCCATAACAGCGGCGATACAGGTGTTGAAGTGCCAGCGCCCCTGGAAATCGTCGCTCACTCTCTTTATGGTCTGGTGAATTTTCCGTTGCAGGCGACGTGACTCCGGCGACCGAGGCTCCGTCCCAGCACACGAGCCTCCAGTCTGGTGCGCGTTGCGAGCGACGAAGCGGTAGACACGGCTCAGAAAGCGCTGGACACCTTCGACGCCTTCATCCTGCCAATCGAGCTCACGGTCTGGGGCGGTGGCGAACAAGGTGTACATGCGAGTGCTGTCGGCGCCGTATCGTCCCACCATGTCATCCGGAGAAACGACGTTGCCGAGACTCTTCGACATCTTCGCACCGCCCTTGATGATCATGCCCTGGGTAAACAGACGCTCGGCGGGTTCGTCATTTTTGACCAGACCCATATCGCGCATGAATTTGGTCCAAAAACGTGAGTAGATCAGGTGCAGGATGGCGTGTTCGATGCCGCCGATGTACTGATCGATCCCGCGATCTCCAAACCAATACCCGGCCTTCTCGCGATCGAATGGTGCTTCGCCATTGCGTGCGTCCGTGTAACGGTAAAAGTACCAGGACGAGTCCACAAACGTATCCATCGTGTCGGTTTCGCGGCGCGCCGGGCCTCCGCACTTTGGACACGTCGCGTTCACGAACTCCGGCAGGCGGCTCAAGGGCGATCCGCCGGTCAAGGTGATGTCCACACTTTCCGGCAGAATCACCGGCAAATCCTTTTCCGGGACAGCGACAATTCCGTCCTTTTCGCAATACAGCATGGGGATCGGTGTGCCCCAGTAACGCTGGCGCGAGATTCCCCAATCTTTCAGGCGATAAGTGACAGTGGCTTTGCCAAAGCCATTTTTTTCCGCATACTCCGACATGCTCTTGATGGCTGACTCGCAATCCATCCCGCTGAACGCTCCAGAATTCACCAGCACGCCTTGATCCGTGGTGAACGGCAGCTTGGGTTCAACGGACGTTTCCTCAGGATCCTGATTCTGCGGCAGAATGACCAGGCGAATCTCGAGCTTGTATTTTTTGGCGAACTCGTAATCACGATCGTCGTGCGCCGGAACGCTCATAATCGCGCCCGTGCCGTAGTCCATCAGAATGTAATTTGCCACCCAGATCGGCACCCGTTCACCATTGAACGGGTTTCTGGCATAGCGGCCGGTGTTCACGCCGTGTTTCTCGATTTCTCCGATGTCGCCGACCTCCCTCGCCGTGCGTTGCTCTGAGATCAACTGATCGACCGAAGCCCGCAGAAGATCATTGTTCTTGGTCAGGCGAGCGACCAGCGGATGTTGGGGCGCGAGCTGCAGCGAAGTGGCACCATAAATCGTATCGACGCGGGTGGTGAAAACGGTGATGGTCGAATTTGCTACGTCGGTCGCTCCGTCGAGCTTGAAATCAACCAGGGTGCCCTCGCTACGGCCGATCCAGTTGCGCTGCATGGTACGCACTTTTTCAGGCCAGCCCGGAAGACGGTCGAGGTCGCGCAGCAGTTCATCCGCGTAGTTAGTGATTCGCAGAAACCACTGCTCAAGTTCGCGTTGCTCGACCAAGGTGTCTTCGTGACGCCAGCAACGGCCATTTACTACCTGTTCGTTGGCAAGCACGGTGGCGCATTTCGGGCACCAGTTAACGCGGCTGTTTTTCCGATAAGCCAGGTTCTTCTCGAAGAGTTTGATGAAGAACCACTGGTTCCATTTGTAATATTCGGGCAGGCAAGTGGTTACTTCACGAGACCAGTCGTAAGCAAACCCCAGGCGGCCCATCTGCGCCTTCATGGCTGCGATGTTGCGCAACGTCCACTCGCGCGGTGGAGTGTTGTTCTGAATGGCGGCATTCTCCGCAGGCAAGCCGAACGAATCCCATCCCATGGGGTGAAGGACGTTGTAACCATTCATCCACATATAACGGGCCAAGGCGTCACCGATGGAGTAATTGCGCACGTGTCCCATATGCAGCGCGCCCGAGGGGTAAGGCAGCATTTCGAGGACGTAATATTTTGGTTTGGTGGAATGGGGTTCAGCAGCGTACAGGCCCGGGTCCTGCTGCCATCGTTTAAACCATTTGGTTTCGATGTGATGAGCGTCGTAGCGAGCTTCATCCTGGCTCGTATGAGGTACGGCTGTCTGTTCTTCCTTCGGCATAGAGGGGTTCGGGAGTGCTGGTTAAACGGTTATTTTACAACGAGCAGGAATTTGCGATGGGTAAACGGACTGGGGCTTTAAAGTTTTTACGATATCGCGATCAAGGTCTCGTACCGGTCACTCGTGAACCTGATTCGGCCTGTCTCGAGCGAGAAACTCCGTTGCTAAACAGAGGCCTTTCGGGACGTCGCTGGGGGGGCGGGGTGGCGCTGTTTACGCAGTTCGGATTGGAAGGCTTCGGGCGTGAGCCCAGCTTTTGCCCGGAATAGTTCCAGCAGCGGGTCGTCGGTACTGAGTTTGGTCGATGACGGATCAACTGCCTCGGTCACCTCAAGACTTTCGGGCTCCACAAGAATTTCAGGCACCACCCCATTGGTACTGGTTAGGGTGTGGATAAATTTTTGCAGTTGTTCGCGCTGTGGGACGGTTTCCTGGGTGAATTCAACTCCCATGCCGAGATCGGGGTGCATCACCCGTACCACGCCTTCAGCCCGCGATGCGATACCTGCAGCCTGCATGGACAGCATGATGCGAGTGCAAGGGGGAAAGGGCGAAGCAGTTTCGAGGTAGCACCCCCCCAGGCTCAGGTCGGTAAGCTTGGAAGGCGCAGGCGGATCGTCCTCCTCAAATTCTGGAGCATGACTCTCCAGCCAGGCATTCAAACGGTCGCGAATCTCGGGTGCAAGATCAACAAAGCGGAGGCCTAATTGTCGGCCAGGATTTTCCCAGGCCACCTGGCCTTTGCACTCGATCATGTCTTCGGCACCCGGTGAAGGTAGCCCGGGTAGAGAAAATTGAATTACGACGGAGCCTAGATTTTTGGGTCGGTGAGCCAACTGAATGGCCAGCCCGCCTTCTCCTATGTCGGTACTTACAGCGCGCAATTGTCCGGCCCCATCGTTAATCTGGATAATGACTGGGGTTTCAATCGGAATTCGCGTGTTACGTCGCCGTTCCCGCTTCATCAGCGCGCGAACCGCCCGAAAGCTGGTCTTGGCGCGTTCAGGGGAAAGCGGTTGATGCAAAACAAAATGGGCGCCCAGCTCGGTATTGGCTGCTGCAGTTTGGCCATCGAGAATCGCGACGGCAACGGCGCGTTTGTTCACTGGAGCGGAGTGTGCACTACGTAAAACGCGCGAGGCGATGCGTGCGTCTGTGCAGTCCACAATAACTGCCTCAAACCTTTTGCGGGTTAGCTTGTGAATAGCAGATTCGGCGTCGGCGGAAACCTCCATGCCGATCTCCAATTCACCTAAAACTCGCCGCAATACCCGTACGACCTTGTCGTCGGCACTAAAAACGAGCGCTAATAGGCTCATAATACCCTTGCATCTACAAAAAAGCTGACAAGCGGGCTAGTTGCGACCGGCGGCTCCGCTCTGCTCGTCCTGATCGTCGTCGAGTAAGTGAGCTACACCGCGGAGTTGCTCGGCAGCGGTCTGCAATGCTTCGATTTGCTTGCCCAACTGCGCTTGTTCAGCCTGCTTTTTGTGTAGTACCTCGTAAATATCTCTCACGCATTTCCCTCCCTCACCGACTCTAGGTTCGTCTTTAACGTGCGTCAATGATCGGTGATTCATGGGGGTTACGCCGGTAACCGTCAAAGAAATGACCGTATTATGGTAAGAGGTTCATTTTAAACCATTTATAGTATTATTGTCGGAGGCTCATTGATTGCGCTTGCGGATCCGTCGGCGGCGCGACTTTGTTTATCCAGCATTTCGGCAGAAATCTTGTAAACCTTTATTTTTCTTAAGTTTGGTTCGGCTCTGCCCTCGCGGATGTTGGATTTCGTTGACCGCCCATGGCAAATGTCGTACAATTGCCCACTTTTAGGGCACTAGATTCAACTGGCGGTGCCGTTTAGCCGCAGCTAAGCGTTTAAGTGTGAATCCCGGGTGCCGATATGAGAATCTAAGTTTTATTATCTGCTTAGTACTGTGTTTATCCCCCTTACGAGGCACAACCTTCATGGCCAAGCGACGTGGAAATCCTAACTGGGGCAAGCCCGAGCCGATTGGGCCCATTACCCCAACCATTACTGAATTTGAACAAGTTGTGCGCGAGTACAAGCTCTCCCCGGATCAATATTTGCGTTCGACGCGGTTGCGGGAGTGGGCTCGTCGCAACAAGAATTCGAAGTACATCCCGGAGCCGTTGTTAGAGGCTTGGGGATTTGAAATTGAGTCGACTCTGTAGGACTCACAGGTCTGTAGGACTCACAGGTTGAAACCGAGGGCCGCCCTGATTGGGCGGCCTTTTTGATTTTAGGAGCGTTAGCACTGGTATATGCTAGTTGCGAATAAGGTTTTGACCTTTCACAGGTTCGTCTGGTCGACCTATCAGCGATGTCGACCTATCGGCGATGAAGATACCGGCGGACCAGATCGTAGCGACGGTGGTTGCGACCAGTTTCGCGGCTGGGCTTAATGTCTACGCCACGGTCGCCACTCTGGGGCTGCTCGGGCACTATGATTGGCTGACTCTTCCTCCTGCCCTAGCAATGTTGGGTAGTTGGTGGGTTATTGGTATCAGCACCGCGCTGTTCGGGGTCGAGTTTTTCGCCGACAAAATTCCTGCTTTCGACCTTATCTGGAATGCCTTACACACTTTCATTCGTGTTCCAGTGGCCGCCCTGCTGGCGTATCGCGCCACCGCCACACTCTCGCCGTTGGAGCAACTGGCGGCGACCGCAGCTGGCGCAGCCATTGCATTCGCAGCACATGGCGGTAAGACGGCGGCACGAACGGCGGTCAGTGCGTCTCCGGAGCCCTTTTCCAATGCCGCGTTGAGCTTAGGAGAGGACGGATTCGCGATTTTTCTGACCTGGTTCGCTACCCAGCACCCCTACTCAGCGGCGGCCATTGTCGCAATTCTTCTGGTGATTATCATATTGCTGGCGCGCTGGGTTTTACGTTCGTTGCGGTCGCTTTTTCGAGGCGCGGAGGAAGCGGTCGTGCGGTAAAGGAAGTCAGGACTACCAGCTACGGCTGCTAGCTGAGAGCTGGCACGAGCGGGACGCTCGCCCCTTCATTTGCTAAAATCGGCTCAGCATGATGTCACATTTGCCGTTTACAGATGTTCCTACGGCGGTCGAAGAAATCCGCGCCGGCCGGATGGTTGTGGTGGTCGATGACGAAGACCGTGAGAACGAAGGCGACCTGACACTGGCGGCCGAGAAAGTCACCCCGGAAGCTATCAATTTCATGGCGAAATACGGCCGCGGATTGGTCTGTCTGGCAATGACGGAGGAACGCCTGGACCATTTGCGGCTCGGTCCGATGTCGATTGAAAATACCTCGAACTACGGCACGGCATTTTGTGAGGCCATCGATGCTCGGGAGGGCGTGACCACCGGGATCTCGGCTTATGATCGCGCTCGCACCATCAAGGTGGCGATCGATCCAAGCACACGCCCTGCTGACCTGGCGCGACCCGGCCATGTGTTTCCGCTCCGAGCGCGCAAGGGTGGAGTGCTGGTGCGAGCGGGGCAGACCGAAGCTTCCGTGGACCTGGCACGACTCGCGGGGCTGGTTCCTGCGGGAGTAATTTGCGAAATCATGCGGGACGACGGAACCATGGCGCGGGTTCCCGACTTGGTCGAATTCTGCGCGACCCACGAGCTAAAACTTTTAACGGTCGCGGAACTCATTCGCTATCGCATGCAACACGAGCGGCATGTGCATCGCGTAGGCGAGGCGTTGATCGATACTCAGCACGGAGAATTCCGTCTGATCGCATACGAGAGTGAAGTAGATGGCGGCGAGTCTCACATGGCGTTGGTTCGTGGCGATATCGGGGAAGGAGATGAACCGGTCCTGGTGAGGATGCATTCGCATTGCCTCATGGGTGACGTGTTTGGATCGACTGGCTGCGACTGTCACGCCACGCTTAAGGGCTCGATGCAGAGAATCGCCCAGCAGGGCCGGGGTGCGGTTATCTATCTACATCAGACGTCCAAGGGATTTTCGGTCGAGAAGCTGGCGGAGCGCACAGCCTTAACCTTTCATCGTGAAAAGAGACTGCCGGCGTTGCCGGAGAGCGAGCGCAAAACACAGCGCGAGGTTGGCATTGGAGCACAGATTCTATCCGACTTGAAACTGCGGCGGATTCGGTTGCTAACCAACCATCCGCGAAAAGTCGCTGGATTGGAAGGGTTCGATATCGAGATTGTGGAGCAAATTCCGGTTCCGCTGCAGAGCGAAATCAAGCCGAGAGCTTAGGTTCCTGTGACGCGGTAGGTTTGAGTAGGTTTCAACCGCGAAGGTAGCGAAGACTAAAAAACAACGCTGACAAAGACTGTTTTACCCGGACTTGTACTGTACCTCTATTCGCTAATTACTTCCTGCATGACAAAAGCTTCCGCGGGATCCGGCAAATCGACGTATATCGCTTTACTGCGTGGGATCAATCTTGGTGGACACAAGCTCGTAAAGATGGATCAACTTCGGAAGACATGTGAGAAGTTGGGATTTCGCAATGTAAAAACCTACATTCAAAGTGGAAACGTCATTTTCCAGGCTCCCGCGGGCGCTACCGCGACTTTGGCAAGACGGATCGAAGCAGAAGTAATGCGCCAATTCGGCTTCCCGGTTCCCGTTGTGGTAAAGACTTCGGATGAGATGGGTGAAGTCATAAAAGGCAATCTGCTGCTCAAAGAGAAAGGCATTGATCTCTCGAAACTGCACGTCACTTTTCTCTCCTGTGGGCCTGCGAAGAGCGCGGTGAAAATGCTGGAAGGGTTTGCGGCCGGTTCAGATCGATTTTGTTGTTCGACGCAGGCAGTTTACCTTCACTGCCCAAATGGCTATCACCAGACCAAGTTGTCCAATAACGCATTGGGAAAAATGCTGGGGGTCGGAACGACAACGCGAAACTGGAAGACAGTGAATCAGCTTTATCAAATGAGTTTGGAGTAACTTACGGAGTGGAACGTGAACGCCAGCTGTTCCAGCTAGCTGGGCTTGCGGATTACGATGTCATTGTCGTTGATGAAGAACTGCACCGAGCATTGATCGGAGCCGCAAATCACGGGCAGCAGGCCAGCGAGTTGTTTGCGCGTGATGAGGCCTAGGGTGCCGCAGTCGGGGCATGAGAGTACGGCCCAGTAGGGATCCTCTTTTTCCCCCACCCTACCTGCGTTTTCGAGCACGAAAATCGTACCCGGCTGCATTTGTTCAGGGATCCATTCGTTCAGGACGTTCAGTTCTGCAACCATCTCTCCTCCCGGAGCTAAACTTTCCTGCCTACGAAACTTTTCTGGCGGAGCGCGCAGGATGTGTTGTCACTGCGACTGCACTAGCTTTTTTTTCGGCTTTGCGAATGGTGGCGCGCACCTGGCGCACGGTATCGCTGAGACAAATCGTCAGCATCGGCTGAAGGGAATTCTTGAGAATGTCCACCATCTGCCGGGTTGAAGTTTCAAGATAAAGGGTACGACCGTCAGTGAGGAGGTGGTAGTCAGACGATCCACTGACAGTTTCAGCCAGACGTTTGCTGAACTCCCGCTGCAGGAAACGCATTACCTTGCGAACTTTTTGCAGCGAAAAGCCACGACGACGAAGCTCGCAGATGACGGTTACTTCCGTCAAATCTTCAAGGGAATACAGCCGTCGGCGGCCTTCCCGGGCAGGCATGACAATGCGGCGTTCGTCCCACCATTGCAGCTGGCGGAGGCTGATACCGGTTAGCGACACTACCTCACGCGATGTGAAGCGTTTCTGCATTTCAGACAGAAAATGTTTTAAACATTGGGAATATAAAATGTTTGAGACATTCTAGGCGCGAGAGGGCTGGTGTCAACGACCGAGTTGCAGATAGGGGTGACTAGAGGAGTTCCTGCAGGCACAAGGACTGACGTCACGGCACCCGGCGAGACTCCAGGCTAGCAAAACTTTCCACCTCCGACGAAGTGGACAATTTCCAGTTGGTCGCCTTCGGACAGGTTGGTTGCGGCCCATTGGTCACGAGGAACGATGTTGCGGTTGAGTTCAACCGCAACGCGGTCCTGTTTCATGCCCAGGCCTTCGATCAATTGGGCCACGGTTGATGACGTGCATTCTTGCTGCTGGCCGTTGATGGTGAGCTTCATGGGTGAATTTCCCGCCGGAGTTTTGCTCCGTTGGACAGCCGGAGCGATGCCCTCGCGTGGGTTCAGGCTTCTACTCTTCTCAGTTGGAATTTGCGCGTGGCGGTGCGGCCAGAATAGCTGGCTTGCACCAGGACGGATGAATCAGGCAGAGACGACTCGTCCATTTCGAGTTTCATTTCGGCATCGCCCGCCTGATCGGTGACCACCTGCGCGTAAAGGGGCGTGACGTCGGGTCGGGCGAAACGTACGGTGAGGCGTGCTCCCGGAATCGCCGCGCCGCCTTCGGTGACTCGCAAACGCATGGTCAGGTTGCCGCTGGCATGGACAGAGTTGGCATTCGTCCAATGAAGGTCCAGCTCTTTGACAGCCGCCAGGGTTTCCGGGGTTTCGCGCTTATCGAGAACATCGTCCAGGCGACCGTCCCGGATGGCATCGAGCACCATGCGGTGCTGGTCGCGCAGGCCAAGTTCCTTTTGCTGGTCGGTAAAACCACCGGCCAACTTGTCCCCGTACGGAGTCGCGTGTTTCCCGATGCACCGGCCGCGCACAAATATCTGGGTTTGCAGCAGCAACTCGCTTTCGCGGGCCTCGCTTTGCACGTGGTAGACGGTGTCTCCCTGCTTGATGTCTGTGTTAAAACCGAAGATCATGTGCTTCCCTTCACCGGGCCGAAGAAGATCTCGCCTATCGTTTTAATTCATCGAAAAAACAACATTAAAGCTTCAAGAATTCGGGGTCGGTCCCTTGACACCCCCAAGCACGAAATCTAATCTAGAATGTTTAGGTAACTCTTGGCGCGAATTATATATAGCTCTCCCATGCCCGACAATTATTTCGCTAACTACCTGCCACTACTGATCCACTTTCTCGTCGCGATGGCGCTGGCCGGGGCCATCGTGACGCTCTCCTACTTTATCGGATACCGCAGGCCTACCCCGGCAAAAATGTCGCCCTACGAGTGTGGCATGACTCCGGTGGGGGACGCGAGAGAACGCTTCTCGGTCAAGTTCTATCTGGTGGCAATGCTCTTCATCCTCTTCGATATTGAAGCTGTGTTTTTGTATCCCTGGGCGGTAATTCTGCGAGATCTGAAGATGTTCGGCTTCTGGGAGATGCTGGTTTATATCGGAATCATGCTAGTGGGATTCTTTTATGTGTGGAAGAAAGGCGCGCTGGACTGGGGCAACCCTTCGGCCCGGCGAGGCGAAGTTTAATGGCGCTCGAACCTGCCATCACTGATCTGGAACAGCTGAAGAGCCACCCTGCCATCGCAAAGCTTATTGCGTGGAACCCGGCTGCGGTGCAAGCGGCGAAATTCGATCGCGACGAGATCAGCATTTATATCGAGCGATCGTTAATCCGCGATGCTTGCGAGTTATTGCGCGACGAGGCGGATTGTCCATTCAATTACCTGGCGGACGTTACCTGCGTGGACTGGTTTCCTTCCGAGCCTCGCTTTGAAGTGATTTATCACCTGCTATCGATTACAAAAAAAGAGCGGGTAAGGTTGAAGGTCAGGCTTGATGGGAGCAGTCCGGCGCTCGATTCGGTAACTCCGGTTTGGCCCGGAGCTAATTATTTCGAGCGCGAGGTTTACGACCTTTTCGGAGTGCGGTTTGCGGGCCACCCCTATCTGCGGCGGCTATTGATGCCTGAGGATTGGGAAGGTTATCCCTTGCGCAAGGATTATCCGGTGGAGGGTTACCGCTAGGTCGACCATGGCTCATCTCTCCCCCACCCCCGCGCTGGAACCCGGTCAGGACCGCACCATGATCCTGAATATGGGCCCGCACCATCCCTCTACCCATGGGGTGCTGCGGCTCATCCTCGAAATTGATGGCGAGAATATTGTTCGCATCATGCCCGACATCGGGTATCTGCACACCGGGATCGAAAAGACCTGCGAGGCCAAGTTTTACCAGCAAGTAGTGCCGCTAACCGACCGCATCGATTACCTGTGTCCGCTAACCAATAATCTTTGTTACGTACTCGCGGTGGAAAAGCTGCTGGGATTGGAGATTCCGCCCAAGGCGCAGTGGATGCGGGTGATGCTGAACGAACTAACGCGCATCAATTCCCACCTGGTGTGGCTGGGAACGCACGCGCTCGACATCGGCGCGATGACAGTTTTTCTGTATTGCTTCCGCGAACGGGAAGATATCCTGCGACTGTTCGAAATGGTGAGCGGCCAGCGAATGATGACGTCGTACTTCCGCATTGGCGGGCTTGCGCTGGAGCCTCCGTTGGGATTTTCTGAGAAAGTGCGCGATTTCGCCAAGCGATTTCCTTCCAAGGTGGATGAGTACGAAAATTTGCTGACGGGAAATCCCATCTGGGGTATGCGCACCAAGGGAGTCGCGCGTATCACCGCCGAAGACGCCATCGCTTTGGGCGCCAGCGGACCAACGTTGCGCGGGAGCGGAGTCGATTTCGATCTGCGGCGCGACATGCCGTATTCCAGTTACGACAAATTCAAGTTCAAAGTGCCGGTGTCGCAGGATGGCGATGTGTTTGCGCGTTACGCCTGCCGAGTGGCAGAAATGCGGGAGTCCATCGCGATCGTGCAGCAGGCGGTGGACGGCATGCCGGAGGGAGCGATCAAGGCGGTTGCGCCGAAGGTTGTTTTGCCTGACCGGGAGATGATGAAGACGCAGATGGAAGCGCTCATCTATCATTTTAAAATTATTACGGAAGGCTTCGCCGTTCCCGCCGGCGAGGTTTATCAGGCCGTGGAATCGCCTCGTGGCGAGATGGGGTACTACGTGGTTAGCGACGGAACTGCCAAGCCCTATCGTGTGCACATGCGGGCGGCTTGTCTGGCAAACTTGCAGGCGTTACCCAGCATGTGCCAGGGCAGGCTCCTTGCAGATGTGGTGGCGGCGATTGGCAGCATTGATATTGTTTTGGGCGAAATTGACCGGTAGATCGAGCAATCTGGGAATTGAGTAATGGAAATTCCAAAAATTGCGAAATACGCAATCTCACGATGAGATTTTCTGACCAATTCGAGCAGCGCTTTGCGGACATGCTGACCCACTATCCGACGAAGAGGTCGGTGCTGGTACCAACGCTGCTGTACGCGCAGGATGAAGTTGGGTTTCTGAGCGATGAGGTTATTGCAGAACTTGCCGGCCGGCTGGGGTTAACCGACCTCGAAGTGCGGAATGTGATCACCTATTACTCGATGCTGACTACCAAGCCGCGTGGCAAGTTCAATGTTCAAGTGTGCACCAATATCGCATGCATGTTGCGCGGCGGCGAGGAATTGCTGGAGCACTGCGAAAAGAAGCTTGGTATTGGACATAAAGGAACGACGCCCGATGGTATGTTTTCTCTGGAAGAAGTGGAGTGCATCGGGGGGTGCAGCTGGGCGCCCGCCGCGCAGGTGAACTATGACTTTCATGAGAACCTGACGGCGGAGAAGATGGATCGGGTACTGGAAGACTATAAGAGAAGGGCGGGGTAGAAAAGTTGAGTAATTGGGAAATTGCTCAATTGCTAGATTTCCCAATTGCTCAATTGCCTGGTTCACTATGGCTGATTTGGTTTCACATCCCGACGAAGTAAGGGTCGTTTCCAAACGATTCGGCATGGGTGCGACCAATCTCGAGCGCTACCTCGAACTTGACGGCTACAAGGCGGTCCAGAAGGCCATATCCATGGGGCCGGAAGCGATTGTCAACGAGGTCAAGAATTCCGGGCTTCGCGGACGTGGTGGCGCCGGATTCAGCACAGGATTGAAGTGGTCGTTTGTTCCCAAACAAGCGCCCAAACCGAAATACGTTTTATGCAACGGAGATGAAAGCGAACCCGGTACCTGCAAAGATCGGCTGATTTTCGAGCACGATCCCCATGCAGTGATTGAAGGCGTGATGATTGCCGGTCTGGCTGTAGGTTCAAAAACCGGATACATCTACGTTCGTGGCGAGTATCGCTATCTTCTGGAGATTGTGCAGAAGGCGATTGCGGACGCTTATGCGCGCGGGTTTCTGGGGAAGAACATCTTTGGCAGCGGCCAGGACTTCGACATCTACTGGCATGGCGGCGCAGGCGCTTATGAGGTTGGAGAGGAGTCAGCGCTGATGGAGTCGCTTGAAGGCAAGCGAGGGATTCCGCGGATTAGGCCTCCCTTCCCCGCCGTTGTTGGATTATGGGGCGGGCCGACAGTAATCAATAATGCTGAAACTCTGGCGAGTGTTCCTCACATTATTCTCGGAGGTGCAGAGTGGTACGCGAATCTCGGGCCGCCGAAGAATGGCGGGACACGGCTATTCTGTCTCAGCGGACATTTGAAGAAGCCCGGGGTTTACGAATTACCGATGGGATATAACCTGCGAAAAATGATTTACGAGGTTGCGGGCGGAATTTCCAACGGGCGCGCGCTCAAAGCCGTGGTTCCCGGCGGTTCCAGCACGCCGGTGTTGAAGTCCGACGAAATCGATATTGGCATGGACTTTGACAGCGTAGCCAAAGCCGGATCCATGCTTGGGTCGGGCGGCGTGGTGGTCCTCGATGAGACCACCTGCATCGTGAAATTTGCACTACGCACCATGAAGTTTTACCAGCACGAGAGCTGTGGCTGGTGCATCCCCTGCCGCGAGGGCACGGACTGGCTGAAGAAGACGCTGATCCGCTTTCACGCTGGCGGCGGCCTGAAGAAAGACATCGACAACATGTATTACCTGTCGGAGAACATGCTGGGCCGGACATTTTGTCCGTTGGGAGATGCTGCGGCGATGCCGACCATGGCATTCATCAAGAAATTTCGTCAGGAGTTTGAAGATCATCTGGATGGCAAACCGTGTCCGTTCGAGAAGGCGGCGGAGCCAGTCCTGGCGTAGCGCCGGCATCTAGCCGACCCGATGGGCGGGCTCTGCCCGCCAGGTTTTTGCTGCGGAGTTTGATGAGAGTTAGCGGAGGGCGGGCCCCTCCGGACAGCCGGCGGGAAGCCGACGCTACAAATTCTATGGCAGACGTAAACATTACGGTGGATGGTAAGAAGGTTGCGGCTCCCGCGGGAACGCTGCTCATCGAAGCCTGCAAAAGTGTTGGCATCGAAGTGCCCTCGTTCTGCTATTACCCGAATCTTTCGCTGCAGGGTGCGTGCCGCATGTGCCTGGTGAAAGTCGAGAAGATGCCCAAGTTGCAGACCGCCTGCACCACCGTCATTGGCGAAGGCATGATCGTCACTACTGACAGCGACGAGATCCGGCAGGCGCGCAAGGGCATGGTGGAACTTCTGCTGGGCAACCACCCGCTGGATTGTCCGGTGTGTGATGCGGGAGGCGAGTGCGAACTGCAGGACATGACGTTTTCATACGGCGCCGCCGAATCCAAGTACATGGAGCCCAAGAATCATAAGGATGAACAGCAGTGGTCTCCGGTGGTGTACTTTGACCGGCCCCGCTGCATCCTTTGCTATCGCTGCGTGCGGGTTTGCGGCGAGGCCATGGACGTATGGGCGCTGGGCGTACAAAATCGCGGCGTGAGCTCCATCATTGCGCCCAATCAGGATGACCACCTCGAGTGTGAAGAATGTGGGATGTGCATCGACATCTGCCCGGTCGGAGCGCTGACTTCAGGCGCATACCGGTATAAGACTCGTCCTTGGGAAATGACGCACGTCGGCACCACCTGCACTCACTGCGCCGACGGGTGCAAGACCACCCTGGGGGTGCGGCGTTCCGAGACAGGGATGGAAATTGTGCGCGGAGACAATCGCGATAAAAGTGGCATTAACGGCGATTTTCTTTGCATCAAGGGACGCTACGCTTTCGATTTCGCTCATCACGAAGATCGTCTTACTCAGCCGCTCATTCGGAAAGATGGACAACTGGTTCCGTCCACGTGGGAAGAGGCGTTTGAGCTGATTGGAAGGCGATTCAAAGAAGCTCGCGAACAGCATGGCGGGCAGTCGATCGCAGTTTTCGGATCAAATCGCACGACCAACGAAGAAAATTATCTGCTGCAGAAGTTCGCACGCGTGGTCTTGCAGACCAATAATATCGACCATCATCGCACCGCTGACTTCCCTGCTTTCGCTGCCGCAGTGGCGGGGAAGCCGGAAGCGACTGCCACCATGCGCGATGTTTTTAACGCTCCGGCAATTCTGTTGATTGGGAATGATCCCACGGAACAGCATCCGCTGTTGGCCTACCAGATTCGCAATAATGTGCGCCTGCACCGCGCGAAGTTGTTCGTGGTGAATTCCAAAGAGATCAAGTTGAAACGTCAGGCAACCGGATTTTTGCAGATACCGGAAGGCTCTGAGGAACAGTTCACGTCGTACCTGAATGGCGATGATTCGGCGGGCGCGGGACTCGAAGGGTCTTCTGACCCGCGCAGTTCCGCAGGCGAGGGCGCCCGCGTCACACTCACTGCATTTCGCGATCAGCTTCGTGGAGAGCAGAATCTGGTGATTATTTTTGGTTCTGGGCTTCGCGGCGGTGCCATCTCTTCACTGATTAAGTTCGGGAGGAGTATTGCCGGAGCGAAATTTATTTGTCTGGGCGACTATTCCAACTCGCGCGGCGCTGCGGACATGGGTTTGTATCCAGACCTGCTTCCTGGGTACCAGCCGGTCAACGGCGATGACGCGGGAAGATTTCGCGAGGAGTGGGGCGAGCTTCCTTTGAACGCAGGATTGACACTGCCGGAGATGGTGGAGAGTGCGCGATCAGGAAAGCTCAAGGCATTTTACGTTGTCGGCGCGAATCCGGTTGGCCGGTTCGAGATCGATCCTTTTGTTTTTTCGCAGAGCTTTGTGGTAGCGCAGGACATGTTCCTCACCGAAACCTCATCCCTGGCTGACGTGGTGCTGCCTGCAGCCAACGCATATGAAAAGTCAGGCACGTTTACCAATACGTCCGGAGATCTTCAATTGGTAAAGAAGGCGGGGGAAGTCAGCGGCAGCAAATCTGATTTCGAAATGATCGTGCGCATCGCCGATGCGATGGGCGCGGACGTCCACAAACTGGTTCCCTTCGGACGCGGCACGGCCGCCGATATGGGGCAATCGCGAGGAGCGCAGTCGGGTGAGGCTGACCGCCACTCGGTGTGGCTTGAGGCTCACGGACTGGAGCCAAAAATGAGTCCGTTCGATCCGATGGCAACTCTTGATGAAATTCAACGGTTGGTGCCAGGTTACGAACTTTCGCGGATGAACCTGCTGGCAGGAAATGATCAGCACACGACCCTGGTGGGAATCTCGCCGGGCGCCGCGCAAAATCCGGAATTGATTTCTCCGGCGAACGATAGCCTTTTCAGCTCCGGAACATTGGGGCGCTATTCCCGTACGTTGAACTCCGTAATGGAGAATCACAATCGTCAGCCGGTGGAATCTGAGGTTGCCGCGGACTGACGCTTTTTCAAGCACATGTTTAGCGAGGGCAAGACGCCCTCGCAACAGCCGGCGAGACACCGGCGCTACTCAGAGACATGAATATCACCGCTTTTGTCATCGTTTCTATCATCAAGACTGTGCTGGCGCTTCTTGTGCTGCTGACGGCGGTGGCTTATACCGTGTGGCTGGAGCGAAAAGTGGTAGGACACATGCAGAACCGCTGGGGACCCACACGAGTCGGACCCTTCGGATTGCTGCAGCCATTGGCGGATGGGGTGAAGTTCCTTTTCAAAGAGGACTTGACGCCTCCGCACGTTTACAAGCCACTCTATATTGCGGCACCGATGATTGCGGTGGTGTTTGCCTTGACCTCGATCGCGGTGGTCCCGTTCGGCAACTGGGTCAAGATCGATGGCCTACACATCCCGCTGCAGATCACGGACGTCAATATTGGTTTACTCATCATTCTGGGAGTGACCTCACTGGGCGTGTACGGCGTAGCGTTGGCCGGCTGGTCGTCCAACAGCAAGTATTCCCTGTTAGGCGGTTTACGCGCCAGCGCGCAGATGATCAGTTATGAAATTTCGCTGGGACTGTCGCTGGTGGGGGTTCTGATGCTGGCGGGCAGTCTTAGTCTGCGCGACATTGTGGACGCCCAGAGCGGGCTGTTCTGGGGATTTATTCCCAAGTGGAATATTTTCTATGGGGGACAGTTTGTCGCGTTCTTTATTTATCTGATGTCAGCGTACGCGGAAACCAACCGCATCCCATTCGATTTACCCGAAGCCGAAACCGAACTGGTGGCTGGTTACCACACCGAATATAGCGCCATGAAGTTTGCCATGTTTTTCATGGCTGAATACGCGAACATGATTACAGTGGCCGCGGTGGCTTCGTTGCTGTTTCTTGGCGGATGGCATGGACCGGTGTTCGGACCGCCGCTGGTGCGGGCGCTCCTGCCGGTATTCTGGTTCGCCCTGAGAATTTTCGGGTTTCTCTTTGTGTACATCTGGGTGCGCGGAACCTTGCCACGCTTTCGTTATGACCAGCTGATGGCGTTCGGATGGAAATTCTTACTGCCGTTGGCGATTGCGAATCTGGTAATTACCGCTTTCATTGTTGCGATTCGGGCTTAGGTAGCTTTTTCAAGATCAAGTTGTCATTGGCCGGTTCTCAGTTAAATGCTTCATCTCATTTTATTTTTGGCGTTTGGCGCGGTTTGCGTGGCGGGGGCGATAAACCTGCTCGTGCAACGGCATCCCATCAACGGCGCTCTGTCGCTGGTGGCTGTGATGGGTTCGCTGGCCGTGGAATATCTACTGCTGGGAGCTGAGTTTGTCGCGGCGGTGCAGGTCATCGTCTATGCCGGCGCCATCATGGTGCTGTTTGTTTTCGTCATCATGCTTTTGAACGCTGGAGTAGAAGAGCAAACCAAAGGCAGCAGGGTGGCGCTGCTGTTCGGCGTTCCAGGAATGCTGCTGGGAAGCATTCTGATCGGCTGGGTGCTGCTCGCCAAGGGTGGAGATGCGTCGGTCCCCGTGGGAGCAATGCCGGGCGCGCCCAAGGTGATTGGCTGGCTTCTGTTTCACGATTTTCTGCTGCCCTTTGAAGTCACGTCGATTCTGGTTTTGATCGCCATCATGGGAGCTGTGGTGTTAGCCAGTCATCCCGACGCAGATCAGGGAAAGAAGGAAAGCTGATGGTACCCGTTTCGTACTACCTAGTTCTGAGCGGAATCCTGTTTGCCTGCGGTGTCACCGGATTCTTGATTAAGCGAAACATCATCAGCATCTTCATGTCGATCGAACTGATGTTGAATGGCGTGAACCTATCGTTCGTTGCTTTTGCCGCGCAGTGGCATGCGCTTAGCGGTCAGGTATTTGTGTTCTTCGTTATGGTTGTGGCCGCCGCCGAGGCCGCCGTTGGGCTGGCGATCATTATTTCCGTTTACCGCACCCGCGACACCCTAAACGTCGACCAAGTGGACTTGCTCAAATTATGACGCCCGACCTGCATCTCTGGCTGATCCCGGTGCTGCCGCTGATGGGCGCCGTCATCAATGGATTTTTCGGAAAGAAGCTGTCCCGGCAAGCCGTGGCTGGAGTGGCCCTGCTGTTCAGCGGCGCGGCGTTTGTAATGGCGCTGTCAGTGGCATTCCGCTTTGCTTCCCTGGTGATGCCGCACATCGAAACCTTGGCCACATGGATCCGCGCCGGTAATTTCCAGGCGGATTTTGCTTTCTATCTCGACCAACTTTCGCTGGTGATGCTCCTGGTTGTGACCGGCGTCGGCCTCCTCATCCACATTTATTCAGTGGGTTACATGTGGGAAGATGCGGGATTCTACCGCTTCTTCACATATCTAAATTTGTTTATGTTTTTCATGCTCACGCTGGTGCTGGCCAGCAACTACCTGCTGATGTTTATCGGCTGGGAAGGCGTGGGGCTGGCTTCGTATCTTTTAATCGGATTCTGGTTCACCAAGGATTCAGCGGCTTCTGCCGGCAAAAAGGCGTTCATCGTCAATCGCATTGGCGATTTTGGATTTCTCATCGCGCTGTTTCTGTTGATCAAACATTTTGGATCACTGAATTTCGCGCAACTTGCACAAAGCGTGAAGCCCCTGAGTCCGGAAACTGGCGGGGCCGGACTGCTGACTGCCATCGGTCTCCTGCTGATGGTGGGCGCGGCGGGCAAGTCGGCACAAATTCCACTTTATGTCTGGCTGCCGGACGCGATGGAGGGCCCCACACCGGTCTCCGCGTTGATTCACGCAGCAACGATGGTGACGGCGGGGGTGTACATGGTTTCGCGGTCGCACGTGATTTTCGAGCGTGCGCCGATGGCGATGATGGTTGTCGCGATTGTGGGAACTCTGACCGCTTTGTTTGCCGCAACCATCGGAGTCACACAGACGGATATTAAAAAAGTTCTGGCGTACTCAACCGTTTCGCAGCTTGGTTACATGTTCATCGCTTGCGGAGTGGGCGCATTCTCGGCGGGCATCTTCCACTTGATGACCCACGCGTTTTTCAAGGGACTGCTATTTCTTGCCGCAGGTTCGGTAATCCACGCAGTGAGTGGCGAACAGGACATGCGACAGATGGGCGGATTGCGGACGAAAATTCCGTGGACGTTCTGGACCATGACCGCGGGTACGTTTGCCATTGCCGGGATTCCGCCGTTCGCCGGATTTTTCAGCAAAGACGAAATTTTGTGGCGGGCTTATCAAGCGAGCTGGGTTTACTGGGCGATTGGTTTGTTTACGGCATTCCTCACTTCTTTCTATATGTTTCGGTTGTGGTTTTTGACTTTTTTTGGGAAGTACCGCGGGACGGCGGAAGGTTCGCATGATGAATCTGCGGACGACCCGCATCGTGCGGACACGCAGGCGGGGGCCCCCGCGCCACACGGACAGGGACACGGCGGAATTCACGAAAGTCCGATGGTGATGGTCATTCCCCTGCTGGTGCTTGCGGTGCTGTCGGTTGTTGGCGGTTGGATCGGCATCGGTGGGCGGTTTGAGGAATTTCTACGGCCCGCGTTTTCCGGCAACCTGGAGGGGTTTAGCCCACAAGAGGTTCATCACGGCGACGACCGCGAACTGCTCTTAATGCTGATCTCTATTGCCGTGGCGGCACTCGGTTTCTTTCTCGCCTGGGTTTTCTACTATCGCAATCCACAATTGCCCAAGCGAGTCGCCGCTAGCCTGGGCGGGTTTTACGGGGCGGTGGTCCACAAGTATTACATCGACGAATTGTATGCGACCTTGTTTGTGAAGCCTCTGGTTGCGGGATCCGCTCTCATCCTCTGGCATGGAATCGATCAGGATGTAATCGACGCTGCGGTCGACAATAGCGCCGACGGTGCGAATGAATTGTCCGACGTCGTGCGCCATATGCAGTCGGGGAATGTGCGTTCTTACGCGGGTTGGGTGGCCGCCGGCGCGGCCCTGGTGATTGCTTACATGGTCTGGTTGGGCACGCGATGAATATGGACAAGTGGAGTCCCATGATCTTGTCGCTGGTAACCTTTATTCCACTGGCAGGTGCGATGTTGCTCACACTATTGCCGCGACGTGATCGTGACATCCGGGTATTTTCTCTGGTCGTATCTCTGCTGACTTTTGTTTTGTCTTTGCACTTGCCCGTGCATTTCCATCGCGCACTGGCCGGATTTCAATACCAGATCGATATCCCGTGGATTCCTACCCCCAACATTCACTACCACCTCGGGGTGGACGGGGTCTCCATGTGGCTGGTGGTGTTGACCACATTCCTGACACCGCTATGCGTGCTCATTTCGTGGAATTCGATTCACGAACGGGTAAAAGAATTTTTCATCCTGATGCTGGTTCTGGAAACCGCCATGATCGGGGTTTTCGTTGCGCTCGACCTGTTCGTGTTCTATTTCTTCTGGGAAGCCACATTGATTCCGATGGCGTTGCTGATCGGAATGTACGGGCACGGGCGCAAAGTTTATGCCGCAGTTAAGTTCTTCATGTACACCATGATCGCTTCCATGTTCATGCTAGCGGCGATCCTGTGGCTCTATGCCAAGGTCGGAACGTTTGATTTTGTCACCCTACAGAGTGCGATCCGGGCGGGACAGGTGGACAATTTTGCCAGCGCGGCACAATGGCTGTTCCTGGGATTCTTCATCGCATTCGCCGTCAAAGTTCCGCTTTTCCCATTTCATACGTGGCTGCCGGATGCGCACGTGGAAGCGCCCACCGCCGGGTCGGTGCTACTGGCAGGCGTCCTTCTGAAGATGGGCACGTATGGCATGTTGCGCTTCAACCTCGGATTATTTCCGGAACAGGCACGTGCTAACGCCTGGTGGGTGATGATTTTGGCGCTCATCGGAATTATTTACGGGGCGTTGGTGGCGCTGGTCCAGCCCAACATGAAAAAGCTGATCGCGTATTCATCCATCAGCCACCTGGGCTTTGTGATTCTCGGGATTTTCAGTTTTACGCAGGCTGGTTTGGACGGCGCTACGTTCGTGATGCTGGCGCACGGTGTTTCTACCGGAGGCCTGTTCATGCTGGCGGGCATTCTGTATGAACGCCGTCATACTTACGAAATTGCAGAATTTGGCGGTTTGGCAACTTCCATGCCGGTCTACGCGGCCTTCTTCTTGTTCGTGGTGCTGGCGTCGGTGGGGCTGCCCCTGCTGAACGGGTTTGTCGGAGAATTTCTCGTGCTCAGTGGAGCATTCCAGGCACGCGCGGTTTACGGAATTTTGGGAGCCACCGGGGTGATCTGGAGTGCCGGTTATCTGTTGTGGATGTATCAGCGGGTATTTTTCGGGAAGATCACGCACGCCATCAATGAGACCTTGCCCGATATGGACCTGCGAGAACGCATTGCCCTGGTACCCGCTGCCATTGCTGCCCTGGTAATGGGAGTTGCGCCGCTGCTTTGGCTGAATGCGATCGATCCGGCCGTACACGCCGCCCTGGTGCCGTTCGAGCAACTGGCGGGCAAGGTGGTCGGCCAGTGAACACTGCTGAACTCACGCAGATCCTTCCCCAGGGGGTTGAATACGTACGCATACTCCCGGAAATCATTCTGTCGTTATTCGGCATGGCGATTATGGTGCTCGATCCGTTAGTCGACCAGCGGGCCAGCCGCAAACTCCTGGGCATTATCGCGTTGGCCGGTTCGGTAGCTGCGGTCCTGGCCACGCTTTACCAGGCGCAATATCCGGGCACGGCTTTCTGGGGCATGGTGAAGGTTGACAGCTTTAGTGTCTTCTTTCACTTTGTGGTTACCGCGATTACCGCGGTCGTCATTCTCACTTCCTACGAATACATGGACGTGCAGAACATTCGGGCAGGAGAATATTACGGGCTGATCCTGTTTGGAGCCGTTGGCATGTGTCTGATGTCATCGGCGGTTGAGCTGGTGCTGATCTTCATCGCACTGGAGATTTCGTCGATTTCCACGTACGTCCTGGCGGGTTTCAGGCGGCGGGCGGCGACCAGCGCAGAATCCTCGCTGAAATATTTTCTACTGGGTTCGTTTGCTACCGCGTTCTTTTTGTACGGAGTGGCGATGATGTTCGGGGCGACCGGATCAACCAGCATTGCCGTCATCGGGCAGGTTTTGCGGACAAACTCGATTCCGCTATTGGCCTACGCCGGCATCGCGCTGATGTTTGTCGGCTTGGGATTCAAAGTGGCGGCGGCGCCGTTTCACGTTTGGACCCCAGACGTATACGAAGGCGCTCCGGCACCGGTCGTGGGTTTCATGTCGACTGCGCCGAAAGCGGCAGTTTTCGCCGTCCTGCTGCGGGTGATGTTCGAAGCCAATGCTCCGGGACGTGTCTGGCTGATCTGGGTGGCGGCGGCATTGTCGATGACCCTCGGCAACGTGGGCGCGCTGGTTCAGCAAAATGTCAAACGGCTATTGGCATATTCCTCTATCGCACACGCCGGATACCTGCTGGTCGCATTTGCAGCATTGCCAGCGAACGGAATTCCTGCGGCCATGTTCTATACAGCTTCTTATGCGGCAATGAATGTGGGGGCCTTCGCGGTGGTCGCGCATTTTGCGGGCGCGGGGGAACGCCGGATATCACTGGATGAATACGCAGGCCTGGGGCGTAAGTCGCCGGTTTTAGCTGCCACCTTAACGATTTTTCTACTGTCATTGATCGGAATTCCGACGACCGGCGGCTTCTTCGCCAAGTTTTACGTTTTCAGTGCAGCACTACAGGCTAATCTTGTGGGACTTACGATGATTGGCGTGCTCAATAGTGCCGTGGGCGCATATTACTATCTGCGCGTCATCGTAATGATGTACATGAGGGAATCGCGGGATGAAGCCCCGGTAGCTCCGCTTTCGATCTCCCTGAGTACGGCGTTGGCGATCAGCGTGATTGCAACCATTTATTTGGGCATTCTCCCAGGACGAGTTCTGGAATTTGCATCGCGGTCAGCGACTGAGTTGATGCGCTGATGTTCCCCCACAAATTTGGTTTGTTCGGAATCGAACGTAACCGGTTACCTTCTCTGGAAAGCCTTGCTGGACACGGAAATCACTGAACCTGCGCCTGTTAAATCTTCGGTTAAAAATGCGCCGGCGAATTCACAGCCAAGCCATTGACAATCCACCATCCAGCCTTCATTATGATTTCATCGGAGAATTATTTCCAGCCGGAGGTGACCAATGTACGAAACTTTCAAGCGAATCTGGTCCGATGACCACGGACAGGACATCGCAGAGTACGCGGTGATGTTAGCTGTAATCCTGGTGCTGGTTGTGGGCACGATACGACTGGTCGGCTCCAACGCTAACAACGCGTTTTCCAGTGTCGCCAGTTCCCTTAATTAGTTCATCGACTCAGCGGTTGATGTGCACCGGTGTTCCGAGTCGGCTCGTGGGCGTGCCTTCGAATTTGCATCCCCGCTCACGAGTGCGTGAAACCGGGGCATCTCCTTATCCGACTTTCTTCCTGTCTTGCTCTCCTTGTCCATGAAACTGAAGTTGGTTCGCCAAGTTTCTCCCGCAAGTGACACGACTCTCAGGAATTAGGCGACAAGAGTTGAACGGTGTACACGCGAAAGTGTTCGCCGGGAGGTACAATCTTCGATTCAGCCGAGGAGCACATGATCACATCGTTTCGAGCGAATCGCCCACCGAGAGCAAAGCTGCCATCGAAGTCTGTTTCGCGTCTCGTCGTTTTCCTCCCCGTGGCTCTGATACTCGTAGTTATCGCAGTCTTGATGTGGTCGCCACGCCCTCTCTCTGCGCAGGCACCCACCGACGAAGATGCACTGCTCGACGGCTATCGTCACGTTGAAGTAGCGTCTGTATCCGACGCAATCGAAAAGCTTTCGGGCCAGCGCATGTATATGTCTCATCGCATGCGTCCTATTTTTTCGTCCAAGTTTGCCGGAATTGCCCTCACCGTGAAGCTGAAGAAAGAAGAAAATCACGATCCCGGTGCGCTGCAAGGCATGCTGGCGGCGATCGATCAGGGGCAGCGGAATTCGGTCTACGTCATGGTAGTGGAGGATGGGGTTGATATTGCGGGGATGGGAGGACTGATGGGGACCGCGATGGCTTCGCGCAATTTTTCTGGCGCAGTGATCGACGGCGGGGTGCGCGACGTGGCCTACCT
Organism: Terriglobia bacterium; assembly: GCA_963786325.1. Classification (GTDB taxonomy): domain Bacteria; phylum Acidobacteriota; class Terriglobia; order Terriglobales; family Acidobacteriaceae; genus JAIQFF01. The sequence continues at coordinate 578,763 of CAWAYW010000024.1, read as the reverse complement.
CCAAAAGATCGGGTTCCCGGTTTTTGCGTTAGGGATTGTACCTTCCACCTCCATAAGTCACTACCGCTTTGCCGGCACCAATGTTCCGGTTGTGTGCGACGGAGTTGCGGTCAACGCCGGGGATTTTATTGTGGCGGACGGTGACGGAGTGGTTGTGGTACCGCGAGTGCGGGCGGCCGAGGTTTTGGCAATCGCTCAGGACCTCGATTTCAAGGAGCATTCTATGTACGGATACATCGAGAAGCTGAAATCGATCGAAGAGGCAGTCAAGAAATTTGGGCGGTTGTAGAGATCAGTTGGCGCGGGACGACGTGCCAAGGTTTCGCCAGCGGTGATGCTGCTTCGGCACGGAAGAAATCGCATGGCGGGGTGAGAGATAAAACCCTCAGTCGTTTCGGGCATGTTGTTCATGGAACACTTGCGGCCCATGGCGTGCATTGTGCTTAGGTTCCGATCAGTGGTGCATCGATCTGGAGGAGTCAAGTGATGTTGCACAAATGCGTCATCCGGGTTGTACGAGTCTCTTCCGTAGCCTTCAACGGGGCAAGCTATCATCTCGGGATCTGCCATTAACATCGGAAATCTTCTCCTCCGCTAAGCGCCCACGTAGGCCCCTGCTTCGCCCGTTGTCCGATCGAGGCTTGGCGGCCCGGTTTTCGAGTCAAGCTGCGCAATCCGCTGAATCGCTGTGTCGGCTGTTTTCGGGTTCCCATTTTCGCCAGCACTTCATTTCGGACCTTCGGTGTCGTGGCGAGGTTGACACGGGTGTGTTTCCCCATACACGCTAGCGCGATGACAAGACAACATAAGCCTAATTTTATCAATTACATATCATTGGTTGCTTAACTGTTACATACCGTTCAAGCCGGGGATTTCAAAGCCCGGCTGTTATCGGAGGCAGCTATGGAACTTCTATTCACAATCATTGCGGTCGTGGGCGGCATGTCACTTTCTTTAACCGTGGCACTCGTGGTCGAAGAGCTTATTTTCGGCAAGGTGCTGGGCTTGTTTTTCGTCCCGCGGACAGCCGCAGCCAAGTCTGAACAGTAGGGCCGGACCTTTTTCCAAAGGTGGGGGGACGTTACTCTTAGGGACGGTGCAGTGGGAGCATGTCCAGTTTGTCCAGTTTAACGGGGGATGGCAAGTGCTATGGAGACCGCGGTTTATAATTCGCCCATCCAAGGCATGCTCAAGGCAATTTCTTTTCGCAGAGTTCATGTTTTCATCCTCCCAATTTTAATCCTGGTAGGTTCCGGCTGGGGGCAGGACTGGAAAGCAGCCGAGGAACAGCTTGCGAGAAAAATTGTGCCGGTGACTGGGCCTGCCACTTTCACACTGACGGTTTCGAACCAGCCGTCTCTGGGCGGGTCAGGGATAGGAAATGTTGACGACATTCGGCACGGGCTGGTGACTCAGCTTGCGGCGTTGGGAGCACATGTTATCGACTCCGGACAGGCGGACACGGCGGTAAAAGTTTCGCTGTCCGACAATTTGCAGGAGTACGTGTGGGTGGCGGAAATTCATCCATCCGCAAAGACGGGTTCGGCCACTGGCGGAATGATCGTGATGGTCTCTTTGCCGAAGCCGACGACGCGGTTGATCCAGGCCGAGGCCGGAATGGTCATGCACAAGGCATCCCTATGGTCGCAGCAAGACCAGATTCTCGATGTAGCAATCATCGAACGTGACCGCGAGGAACGGCCGGTCCACCTGCTGGTTCTGGATACGCACGGTGTAGCGTTTTACCGGTTGCAAGATGGCGCGTGGAAGTCAGAACAGAATCTGCCAATCACACACTCGCAGCCCTGGCCCCGCGACTTGCGGGGAAGACTGGAACTACAGAAGGATCGCCTTTTTGATGCTTATTTACCTGGCGTTTACTGCCGCAGTACCGCGATGCCCCCCTGGTCAATACACTGTTCGGAGGGTGACGATTCCTGGCCCATCGGTACCAGCATGTTTCGTCTGAATGCGGCTTTTGTTTCTTCAAGAAACTATTTCAGCGGTGCACTTTTGCCGGGTGTGGGGAAGCAGACGAGCACAGCACCGTTCTACTCTGCCGCGGCGGTTCCGGGAGCGCAGTCGACGACATGGCTATTCACCGGGATTGACGATCAGATGCACGTCCTCGATGGCGATACTGATCGAATCGAACCAACACCGGGGTGGGGTAGCGATATGGCCTCGGTACACAGCGGCTGCCATTCGGGATGGCAAGTACTCGCGACCAAGGGCGGGGACGGACCGACGGACACGGTTCGGGCATTTGAATTTCCGGCACCAGGAGGGATCACACCTGATCCCGAGATTCAGGTTCAGGGACGCATCACCGCTTTATGGAGCGAGTCCGGAGAGGCTGGCGCAATCGCGGTTGTGCATTTCTCAGAGACGGGGGGATATGAAGCTTTCCGCCTTACTCTTACTTGCGGCCGTTAGTACGGGACTATCCGCCCACACTTGGGCCAGCACTAGACCACACTACGGCGGGACATTGCGCGTTGCCGTGCGAAGTGCGCATATGCCGCTTGATCCGGCTGATTCCAGCCAGCCTGATTCGCCGGCTGCGCGCAGTTTGTCGCACCTGATGTTCGATACGCTGGTGATTCTGGACGCGCGAGGACAGCCTCAACCGGCGCTCGCGACGTCGTGGCGAGCTGAACCAGGTAACCAACGATGGCAATTTAGCATACGGCGCGGCGTGACATATCAGGATGGAACGGTGGTTGGTCCCGATGCCGTTGCTGCGTCGCTGAGAAGAGGCGACCCAACCTGGAAAGTAATGGCAACAAGCGATGCGGTGGTGATCGAGTGCAGCCTGCCGACACCCAATCTTCCCGCGGTGCTGGCGTTGACTCGTTATGGGATTGCGAAACGGTCGGCAGGCAAGGTGACCGGGAGCGGCCCCTTCGCCATCAGCAGTTGGGATCCTGATAAGAAACTGAGTTTGAAAGCCAGGGACGATTACTGGGGCGGCCGCGCGTTCCTTGATGCCATCGAGGTTGAGTTCGGCAAAAGCTTTCGGGAGCTGATGATCATGCTCGACCTGGGAAAGGCCGAGGTCGTGGAGGTGCCCCCGGACCAGTTGCGCCTAGCGACAGTTCAAGGACGCCGGGTAGAGAGTTCTGCGCCGGCAGAGCTGATGGCGCTCGTCTTCCGGCACGATCGGAGCACAGCGGAGGTTGATGCCGCCCTGGATGGAAAGCTGCGGCGGGCTTTTTCACTGAGTATCGACCGGAATTCGATCAACAATGTTCTATTGCAGGGAGGGAGCGTACCCACCGGCGCGCTCTTACCCGATTGGATGACCGGATATGCATTTGTTTTTCCGACCTCATCTGACATGCTGCAGGCCCAGCTACTTCGCGGCGAAGTGCCTCAGGCGCCAGCGTGGACGCTGGGATACGATGCATCGGATTCTCTCGAGAAAGTTATCGGGGAAAGAATTGCTTTGAATGCCAGCGAGGCCGGTCTGCGTCTTCAGCCAACGAATTCAGGTGTCTCCGACGTGCGGCTGGTGCGTGTTCCGCTGGCTACGACGGATGGACGAATCGCACTAAGCAGTCTCGCTACCAGATTAGAACTGCCTGTGCCGAAATTTAGTGACGACTCGGCGTACAGTCTTTACGTTGCGGAAAACACTCTGTTGCAATCGCAGCGCGCGATTCCACTTTTGTATCTGCGCAACGTAGTGGGACTGAGCCCGCAGGTCAGGGGCTGGGCCGAGGATCCTGATGGCGAGTGGCGACTAGAAAACGTCTGGATTGAGGTAGAGAAGCCTTGAGCTTTGGACGCAAACTCTTATTCGTGTCCGCGCTAACGGTTTTCCTGTCAGTGGGCGCGGTGACGTGGATCGTATCCGCGGTGACGCGTCGTGCATTTGAGCGGGCGAACAACGAGCAGACTTCGGCGCTCATCGCACAATTCCAGCGCGAGTTCCGCCGGCGGGGCGATGAAGTCACACACCGGGTAGAGATGATTGCCGGCGGCGAGACTGCCGCCCGAATGGCGCTGGCGGTGAGCCGGGGTGGACCAGATTACAACGCATTTGTGAACGACGCCCGGACTCTGGCGGAGAGTCAGCAGTTGGATTTTCTGGAGTTTGTCGATCGAGAAGGCACCATTCTCTCGTCGGCACAATGGCCGGCGAAATTTGGTTACAAAGAAACCTCCAGGCCCGCGAGCGCTCCGCCCAAAGATGCATTCCTTCGCCAGGAGGCATTGCCAGAAGGCGCGGCCTTGGGACTTTCCGCCATTCGCGAAGTGGAGATCGGAGACAAGTCTTTGTGGGTGATTGGCGGGCGCAGACTGGACGAGGAATTCATGGCAAGCCTGGAACTTCCGGCGGGAATGCGAGCCATGCTATATCGCAACCTCGCAAAAGGCTTCTCTCCCCAACTTCTCGTTGCCCCACCGGGAAGCGTGCGAGAGCCGAAAAAACTGGCGGCTCTGATCGAGAAAGTGCAAGAACAACCTGAGGAGGCGACGGCGGTGCTGCATTGGTCCAAAGATGCGGTAGACGATGAGAGCGTCCACGCTATTCCCCTGAAGGGTCAGGATCAGCAATTGTTAGGCATTTTGTTGGTGGGGAATACGAGGCGTCCCTATGTCGAGCTACGAGATCATATTCGCTCCGCAGCATTGCTGGCAGGAAGCATTGGCATTGTGCTGGCGATTCTGTTCAGCGGGTGGGCGGCATCGCGGGTAACGCGGCCAGTGGGACAGCTTGCAGCCGCGGCACAGGAAGTGGCAGCCGGAAACTGGAATGTTCGGGTGCCGGTGAATTCGGCGGATGAACTGGGGGCATTGGCGGAGGCATTCAACCGGATGACTCTGGAAATTGTCCAACAGCGCGAACAACTGGTGCAGACCGAACGGGTTGCGGCATGGCGAGAGCTGGCGCGCCGACTCGCACATGAACTGAAAAATCCGCTATTCCCTTTGCAACTTACGGTCGAGAATATGGTACGTGCGCGGGAGCAAAGCCCGGAGCAATTTGACGAAGTCTTTCGCGAAGGTTCGTCAACCATGCTGGCTGAAATTGCGAATCTGAAGGCGATTATTTCTCGCTTCAGCGAATTTTCCAGAATGCCTCAGCCGCAATTCCAAAAGGTTCAAGTGAACGAAATCGTGCAGAACGTTGTGCGCCTGTTACAGGGACAGCTGAACTCGCGGGCGAATGCTCCGATGGAATGCAAGGTCGAGTTAGCGATGAATCTGGAGTGGATCGCAGCAGACCCCGAATTGCTGCATCGCGCGCTATCGAATCTCGCGCTGAATGCCCTGGATGCGATGCCGGAAGCGGGTTTGCTTACACTTCGGACGGCTCAGAACGCGGACCGGGTTATCGTAGAGGTGGCCGACACCGGCGAGGGGTTGACGGCAGAAGAGTCCGAACGACTCTTTACTCCCTATTACACCAACAAGACTCACGGGACAGGATTGGGACTGGCCATCGTGCAATCGGTAATCAGGAGTCACGGAGGGAAAGTCAGCGTGCGCAGCCAGCCGGGCCATGGAACGACGTTCGCCGTCGAACTTCCACGAAATTGGGACAAGCTTGACGTCGGTGAGGGACGGCCGGACGCTCCGGCGGTGAGCACCACGGTCGGATGAGGAACCGCATCGGAATCACAATTCCTGAGTGTGGTTAATTTAAGGAGCCACTGGTGATTCATAAAGCCCATCTGCTGATCGTTGACGACGAAGCGAATACACTGGCTTCACTTGCTCGGGCATTTCGTCTTGCCGGACATGAGGCTACGGTCTGCGACAGCGCGGCCAAGGCGCTTGCACTGGCTCGTTCGCAATCCTTCGATTTAATTTTGTCGGACGTCGTCATGCCTGGTAAGGACGGACTCTCTTTGCTCGAGGAATTGAAGTCACAAGGGATCACGACGCCAGCAGTGATGATGTCGGGGCAGGCTCATATCGATATGGCGGTGCGCGCGACCAAGTTGGGCGCTCTGGACTTTCTCGAAAAACCCATTTCCACCGACAAATTGTTGTTGACGGTGAACAATGCTCTCAAGTTGCAACGACTGGAGGCCGAGAACCGCCAACTTAAGCAGCGGCTAGGCAAACACGAAATCGTGTGGACCGGCGACACCATGAAAAAACTGATGGCCCAGATAGAACGCGTAGCCGCGAGCGAGACTCGGGTCTGCATTCTGGGCGAAACCGGGACGGGAAAAGAATTGATCGCGCGCACTCTGCATGAGCGCAGCCCGAGAGCCTCCGGCCCGTTTGTCACCTTGAATTGCGCGGCGGTTCCAGCGGAACTGATCGAATCGGAGCTGTTTGGTCACGAGAAGGGATCGTTCACGGGAGCGGCGGGTCGCCACATCGGGAAATTTGAGCAAGCAGAGCGGGGCACCATTTTCCTCGACGAAATTGGAGACATGCCAATTGCGATGCAGGCTAAGTTACTAAGAGTGCTGGAAGAAGGAGAAGTGGAAAGAATTGGGTCGGAGAAGACGACCTCGGTGAACGTGCGCGTCCTGGTTGCAACTCACCGTAATCTGGAAGGCCTGGTGAAGCAAGGAAAATTCCGGCAAGATCTTTTCCACCGGATTTACGTGTTTCCGGTTTTTCTTCCCCCCCTGCGCGAGCGAAAAGAGGACATTCCGGCGCTGGTGATGCATTTCGCCGAACAGGTTAGTGCCCAGAATAATTGGAAGCCCGTTCTATTTGAAGCGCAGGCGATTGCAGAGCTGCAAAAATTTCCATGGGCAGGCAACATTCGTGAATTAAGGAATGCGGTGGAGCGATTGATGCTGCTGGCAAATGACGGTACAGTAACCCCCGAAACCGTAGAGTTTGGGTTACGCCCAACCGACGCGGGACCGTTGGCGGGAGAGTCGTCCGGCACACTGTCGGAACGCGTACAGCGTTTTGAGCGCGAAGTCATTCTCGCCGAGTTAAAGAAAAATCAGCGTCACATTACCAACACAGCGAAGGCGCTGGGCCTGGAGCGGAGTCACCTGTACAAGAAGGCGGAACAGCTCGGCATCGATCTGCAAGCGCTTCGTAGTGACCCATCGGAAGCAAATGTGCCGGAGAAAATACAGTAGAGACTGTATTGGTGGAAGCAAACGAGAGGTGTAGGGTCGCGGAAAGCAGGGAGGAATGGGTCGGGAATTGTGGTGTTTCTAGTCTCTCCTCAAGTTGGCACCGATGCTCGCACACTGCGTAAATCCCGACTGCTGTGCACCTTTGGAATCATTTCCTGAAGGACGGCTTTACCAGTTCGAGATTGTGTCCATCTCCGTCGCCGCAAGTGACTCAGCTCTCGCTGCCTTCGACGAAAAGCCGGAACGACAAGCCGTTCATTACTGGCTTTGCGGGCGATGCGCGGCCAATCTAAACCTCCGACTGGAGCCGCTGCACGGACTGCAAGTGGTTCCCCTGACAAAAATGGAGGAATCTGCCATTGCGATGGACGAAGGAACTGAGGGTCGTGCCTTCGCGCGCGGTAATTCTTGTTGAATTCCAAAATTGCGAATATTTCTCGAGCGCAAATTTCGCCCCTCGAGTCCAGGCGAAGCAGTAAGATTTACATTGCAATAAGTTTTCCACAGGCTCTAAGACGTTGGGTCTAAGGCATAAGGGCGGTTTGGCAACAATGATGCATCACACAATCATTACGGGCGCAGGAAAGCTTTGATTAACCCCAGGTAGGCAAGTCTGAATCCGCCGCTTTTGTCTCAGGGAGGTAGGTAGATGAGTTTTCGAATCTTTATAGCGGACGATCATGAAGTAGTGCGCAAGGGATTAGCTGCCCTTCTTCAAGCCGAAGCGGGGTACGAGATTTGCGGCGAGGCCTCAGACGGACGCGCCGCTATGGAAAAAATCCGTGAGCTGAAACCGGATGTCAGCATCCTCGATATTGGAATGCCAGGTTTGAACGGTTTGGAAGCGACTCGGCAGATTATCAAGGACGATCCACGGGCCAAGGTTTTAATTTTGACACTTCACGATTCTGACCAGGTGGTGCGCGAAGTATTGAACGCAGGGGCGCGCGGATTTCTTCTGAAATCCGATGCTGCGCGTGACCTGGTAGTGGCTGTAGAAGCTTTGCGGCGTGACAAGACCTATTTCACCTCAAAAGTTGCCGCCATGGTGCTTGAGGGATATTTGAAAGGCGGAACACATTCAGTACCCGTTTCGGTTGGACGAGACCGGCTCACTCCTCGCGAGCGCGAAGTGGTCCAACTGCTTGCGGAAGGCAAGAGTACGAAAGAAGTTGCGGTGGCGCTTGGATTGAGCGTGAAGACAGCTGAAACCCATCGATCGAACATTATGCGCAAGCTGCAACTACATTCGGTAAGCGATCTGGTCATGTACGCGGTGAGAAACAATATCGTGCATGTCATCCAGCCGACGCTGGAATAGCATGCCATCACTAGGCTGAATTCCAACCGTCATGTTGAGCGAGCGTCCGAGTAGACGCTCATTTTATTTTACGGTAACCATCACATTCCAGCGGGATGGTCTCTCGGCACCGGGTTCCTTAGGTAGAGTTTTGAGCTAATTTGATCCGGTACAGCAAGTTACCCAAACCACTACAGGGTGCACCGGATAGACCCTTACCCCACCATCCCCTAATCTTGCTTGCGTCAACAAGATGCAGTGTGGCCCCGTCAGGCCAGGAGGATGAACGGTGATGAACCAGAGCATTTCCAGCAAAGAGGCGACAGCGAGCAGCATAGCGAATGCGGGCGGAACTGGCCGGAACGATACTGATCTGGAGCTGGTCAAGCGCGCGCAACAGGGCGATGCCGAAGCTTTTGCTGCCTTGTTTCATGCTCACAAGGCGCGGGTGTATTCGATTTGCGTGCGTATGACCAACAACACTGCGCAGGCCGAAGATCTGACGCAGGACGCATTCTTGCAGGTATTTCGCAAACTTTCGACATTCAAGGGAAATTCGGCACTCTCAACCTGGCTGTATCGAATTGCGGTGAATACGGTCCTGATGCACTTCCGGAAGAAAGCGCTGAAACAGGTTTCGCTGGACGAGCCTTCGAGCAACGACGTGAAACAGGTTCGTCGCGAATACGGAAGCAAGGACGGACGGCTCTCGGGTTCGGTCGACCGGATCGCATTAACGCGGGCTATCCGGGATCTGCCGGCAGGTTACAGAAAAATTTTCTTGCTGCACGAAGTGGAAGGCTACGAACACCAGGAGATTGCAAAGTTGCTGGATTGTTCAGTTGGAAATTCAAAATCGCAACTCCACAAAGCGAAGTTGCGCATTCGTGAATTCCTAAGCCAGCCCGGCGTGACCGATGTGCGAGTGGAAGTACAGAAAGCAGCATCGGAAAACGGTGCCGCTAATTCTGAGCGCAGCATCACGCGTCCTGCATTTGGCTTTGGTAAAACCGCTTCCGCCCTCAGTTAGTTTCATCCCCGCTCCATGGGCCAGCAGATTATCGCTGGCCCCACTTCAATTTAGTCCGCAGCACATCAAAGAACGTTCCCGGGGTCCGCAACAACTTCACCTGGTGCTGAGATTTGCGGCAACGGACGAGATCACCGTCAAACACTGGCATCCCGATCTGGCCATCGATGCTTAAATACGCTTCGTCCTCGCCGGTCTTCACGACAATGTCTATTTGTGAAGTGTCCTTCACCACCAGGGGACGGTGGGTGAGAGAGTGCTCTGAGACCGGTGTCACAACAAACGCATCCACGGAGGGCATCAGGATGGGACCGCCGGCAGCCAGAGAGTATGCCGTAGAACCGGTGGCGGTCGATACGATCAAACTATCGGCTTGATAACTGGAGACGAAGACACCGTCGATCGATACGTCGCAATGGTTCAAACGAGCGATGGTTCCCTTCCCCACCACGACATCGTTCAGCCCGTCGTAGGAGCCCACGCAGACGTCCTTGCGAAAAACATCACAGTGCACCATGGACCGCGCTTCCACCATGCAGCAACTCTGTTCAATGCTCTCGAGGGTGGGGTACAAGTCTTCCAGTGGAACTTCCGTCAGAAAGCCGAGCGAGCCCAAGTTAACGCCAAGAACCGGAATTCCTGCCTGGGCAACCGAACGGGCCGCGGACAAAAGCGTGCCGTCTCCGCCCAGCACGAGTACGAAATTCAAGGGACGCGAGGCCATCTGATCACGAGGCAGAACTTCGAGACCGGGCGCGTGAGCAGCGGTTTCCGGATCGACCACGACCTGGTAATGATGATCACGAAACCAGGCAAGTAACTCTGGCACGATGCCAGCCAGTTCGGCTTTGCCGGGTTTGGAGATGATGGCGGCGGACTTGGTTTTTACCATGATGAAAGAGGAATTGTACAGAAATACCTTCGCGCTGGAAGGTAAAAGGTTACAGAGACCGCGACAAGCGCTTACCGAAACGGATACCTGAAAAGTGTTTCGGGAAATTCGTTTTGTTGCGGAACTTCGGTATTGGGCCTCTACTAGGAGAAACCAGTGGCCCATACAGTCGCAGTTTACATTCGGGAAAGTGGAAGTCGAAACTACAAACCAGCCAAAGCGATTCATTACGGAATCGGCACAACCTTTTGTATCCGCTTCAAGCAGGGCGAAAAGAGGGAAACTATCGTTATGGAGTCCGGACCGCGGCGAATATTGAAGACGCAGCGATCAGGACGTCGCGGTTTTACCTGGCAAACAAATCGAGCTGGTCACAGGGCTACCCGCCGCGCCCAAACCCGTCGCCTCGGTCACTGTCAAGCCCGCACCGCCCATTCCGGTAGTGGCCCCGACCGAAATCCGCTCCGCGCACGAGGACGAGGGCAGCGATGGAGTTCAGCTCATTCAGAAACGCTATCGGGATCCCGAGAACAACCAATGTCACCATAAGCGAGGCGTGCCGCCGGTTTACCCCCTTGAGCAGGTCGTACAAAGCGAGGGCCATCAAGATAAAACCGGCCTGGCAGATCAGTTGGGCCGCGATGCCGAGGCGAAACAGCGTCTCGGAGGTCGCGATGTTGTTGGCCGTCGTCGCGGCGTTTCCGTCCACGATCAGCTTGCCGGGGACATATTCGATTCCTTGTCTTCCAATTCTTGATTGAGTTTAATCGGGCAGCATCGTGAGGCTTACTATTGTTGGTGATAAATCGCCTCATCCTGTGAAAGCGGATGTCAAGGAGAAAATTCTTCTCCGCTCCCTCCGCATATGCGAAAATCGCCTGTTTTCGTCGTGGGGCGAAACACTTTGACCGCCTTTGCCGTATCCTCATATACACCCTTCCACTAGGCCCCTTACAACTAGGGAGGACACCATGAGTTCCACCCGCAACCTAGGCAGATTCGCAGGCTTGCTGTATGTAATCACGGGAATTCCTGGCTTCTTCGCCAGCGTCGGGAACTGTGCGTATCTTATTCGCAGCCGGGGATGAGGAACCGGAAGTCCCCCTTTAAGTTGGACTTTATGAAGATTCTGGCTGGCGGAGTTGCTTCGTTTTGTTTCCTCTCCGTTTGTGCCTCACCTCCTATTGCTACTGCACAGGCGACCACAATTCGAGCGCAATCTTCTCTGGTGCTGGTCGACGTGTTTAGCCAGGATCGCAAGAGCGGGCTGCCCGTGCGAGATTTCAAGAAGGAAGACTTTCGTCTGTTTGATAATTGGCATGAAGTCAGGATTGCCACTTTTGACGCTGGGGCACGCTACGACACGCGCCCCATCACTCTTTGGCTTGTCGTGATCTGCAACGAGAGTGGACTGCCAAAGTTTGGCGCTTCGGCAGAATTTCTCGGGCAGGAATCACTCTTTCGCCCGGCGCTTAATGGTCTGGAGACTCACGACAGAGTAGGAGTTGCTCATTGGTGTGACAACAATGACACCCAGCTCGATCTGCCGCCTACAGAGGACCGTGATAAAGCCATCCAACAGTTGTCCGAAACGCTCAAGCCCATTGCTTTCGAGGGAGGTACGTCCGCCAGCGATGAGGCTGGAGAACAGGCTTTCCGCAAATTGATTCGGATGATTATCCGTGATGCCTATCAGAGAAATCCACGGCCGTTACCGGTCATCGTGTTTCTGCATGGTGACCACACAGGACAGCCGCGTGGGGAACTGAACAAGCTCGTCGATGATTTTCTGGAAACGTCCGGTATTGCGTTCGGCATAAGGGACTATCGATCTCCAAACCTGCACTTTATCATCGGTGAGCAGGCTAAAATCATGCACTACATGGCAAAACACACGGGCGGCGAGTACTTTTCTGTCCCTCCGTCAGGATATGAAAAAGCACTGGACGCAATTCTAATGCAATTGCACTTTCGCTATGAGCTCGGGTTTATTCCTCCCGCAATCGATGACAAACGTCACGAGCTTAGAGTCGAGTTGACGAAACAAGCGAAAGCAGAACATAAGGGACTTCGCTTAAGGTATCGCCCGGAGTATATTCCTGTTCGGGAAGAGCCAGAGTGGGCGCACTGACACTTTTCTGGTCGCGGTCCAGATGGCTGTTGCAAAACCCGGACAGTGAGTGCGATGGCGATTTATCATCAACCGACCAGCCCACAATACGCAAACCGCCAGAAATCCTAGTGATGGAGCGTCACTGCGAGCCGCGCGAGTCGCATACAATATGTGGATCCATGTCCACAAAATCCAATGCGTTGGCCGTCTTCCTCCTGGTTCCGCCCTTCACAACCTGCATTACGGCCCAAACTCCCGAAGCTGTCTGGCGATTTTTCCGCGACGATATTAACGACGGCTACGACACTGCCAAGTGGATTAGCTCCCAGCCCTGGTCCAAGTGTGCCATTGGGACCGTAGGGGCGTCGTATCCCGGAGGAACACAGCATGCACTTGCTCTGTCGAACGTTTGCGCGGGAGTATGGATTCTCCGTCGCCGCAATCCCGATCTCCCGCGGCCGTTTCGAACACCGCTCGTTCCGCTGGTCCCAATCCTGGGAATTGTGATTTCGTTAGCCATGATGTTGAGTCTGACCCCGATTATTTGGACAGTATGGCTCATCATGGGGATGGTGATTTATATCGGCTATAGCCGCCACCACAGCCGCGTGCAGCGTAGTGAAGCAGCGTAAATCGGCCAGGTTAACCTTTGACAGTCCTCCGGAGGCTCGCAATCCGGATTAATTAGCGGTGGGTGACTTTTGGTTCTCGTAAGGGCCCGCTGATTTGAGGTGAGGCCATTCAGTCGTTTTACACTGCCGCGCTGCTCCAGTCGCAAACGTGCCGCTCCATCCGCAGTCGGCTCCGAAACAACCAAGGTCGACACGCTCAACTTCCTGTTCTAAATTCGCATACCTAGCTCCCTCATCCAGTCGAATGAAGGGCATTGGCCGACCGCAGTTCGGACACTCAAAAACTAGTATGTGGGCATTCATGGCGATCCTACCGCTTCAGGTCCATCTTTGGCATGATTCCGCTTAGTAATTGCCCAGTAGGGATATTCCAGCCATTTCTAATCCTACGCGCACCCAGAGCGCGGGATGAGCAATCCTGCACAGTATTGCCATTGTGAATGAAGAATACTGTTGGACGCAGTTTCGTCGAAGCTTTTAGGTTCGCGTGTTGGCGCAAAAACCGTTTGATCGCGCTCGCTAGGAGCAGAAGGATGTGCCTATGCTCTGGACAATTTTTGTAGTGCTTCTGATTTTGTGGCTTCTGGGTTTCAGTTTGCATGTGGGCGGAAGCCTGATCCACTTGCTGTTGGTTGTGGGATTAGTGGTTTTGGCTATCAATTTGCTTAACGGCCGCCGAACCGCGGTCTGAAGGGACTATCTAATCGAGCATCGAACTTCCCAGGAGGGTGGCAATGTTCAGCACAAAGAATTGGATCTACTTGGGGTTGATCGTATGCGCGCTCGCGGTGTTCATTCCACGCAGCGCAGCTCAAACCATTTCGTGTTCGTCTGACGACGGCAAGCGGCACTATTGTTCGGCGAATGGGTCGGGCAGAGCCCAACTGGTGAATCAGCGTAGCGAATCGGCCTGCACCGAAGGCTACAGTTGGGGCTCGGATGACAGGGGCATTTGGGTGGATCACGGCTGCCGGGCTGACTTCGCGATCGAAGAACGCCGCGGTGGGGACCGGGATCATGACCGTGATGGCGACCATGATCGCGATCACGACAACAATGGGTATCGCGGCGATAACTACGGATCCGGCTCGGGACAAGTAGTCTCGTGCTCATCGGATGATATGCATCGGCACTATTGCGCAGCTGACACGCGCGGCGGCGTGCAACTGATCAAGCAACACAGCGACTCGTCATGCCGGCAAGGCCGCAGTTGGGGTTTCGATCGTCGTGGAATCTGGGTCGATCACGGCTGCCGGGCTGATTTTCAGGTCGGCCGGTAAACGGCATAATCGCATTGAGGCCACTTCGTCAAGTTCACGCGGCCCCGGAGACGTTTACGTAGAAGTGCGAGAGCCTTGGTCTCGAAACCGTGAGCTGGCGGAATCCTCCATCGCTTCTCACCGGGGGTAGAACTGTTCGCCAGAATGCAATCGGATTTGAGCCTAACCGACGCCAACAGTTCGACTAGGCCCCAACCCGCACGGACAGTGATTCTGGAGCCGGTAATGGGCAGAAACGGATTGAAAGCCTAAAAGCCACTGTTTAACAAAATCACTGAGGACGAAACTAGAAACGCGCTGCCTCTCGGGTCAAATCTTCGGGGGAGGCTTGAGCGGCACGACCAAGTAGGGACCTATATATCAATATTCCTCTCGACGCTGCCGAACGCAATACCCGGGATAGTCGTAAAGTGCGTCCCCATCCCGGGAATTATCGCGTAGTGAATAGCATGCGAGTTAGCGGCGAGCGTCACGATCCGGATGCTCGTGACGAAACTTCCAGTATTCTCTCTGCTGCGCTCGGTGAAGTTTGTAAAAGGGACGATAAGCTTCATGCCTTTCAGTCCCCCAACTCCGATACCTGCCGTCTTCGCGATTATCCCATTGATGATAATCCCTGTAGTCCCGGTCGTAATACCGCCGCTCGTTCCTTTCCTTCCGCTCTCGGGCATCTTGACGACTGTCGTCTTGAAACTTGTAGGCGGCCTGCAACCCTACCGGGGCAATAAGAGCCATACCCAGCAGAAGCGATCCTAGATACTTGGACCTATAGTGCATGTATCCTCCGTTAGTCCGGGTTTCCATACTGCATCCCGGCTTACGGCGACTGTACGCTGCTCGCCGTGAGGAAGATGTTCAATACGGATCAGTGTCTCACATCAGCGTTGATGAGCTAATGTGGACACGGTACTCTGGAGTCGAACTGCAGTCTGAGCCATAGCGCTCACCATCGGTTAGCGGGCTTTGCAACGTCCAGGTTTGCCTTTTTTTAGATTAGCGACATCGGCTCGTAGGGGTTCAAGGGTCTTTCGATGGCGACCAGTTCTTCGCGTGTCTTATCCAGCGGTTCTTCGAGGGCCCTTTCTAGTTGAGCAGGTAACTGCTTTGACTTGGCCATAGGTGCAGGTCTACTGAATTGACATAGCCGACATCAGCCTGTTGGCATACGCGGCTGCGAACAAAGCCGTCTCCCGCCCATAGAAAGTGATCAAATCAGACCAGCTTTCTATCCTGCCAGCGGTACATCATTAGTCCCGAGACAAGGCCATGCGCCGAACGATTTAAGAGCAGGCTAAACACAAGGAAGTTAAACCACGGCAGGAGAAACCAGCAATGACAACCGACGAATATCAGACGCACGAAGACCACGAGGCACAAATACTCGTGGAGCGCATTGAGAAACAAGTGGAAGCTTCGGACGAAGAAACTGCCAAGCAAGCCGAAACGAAAAGAACACTCGACGATTACGCGAGAAAAGTCGGCAGCTAGACGATTAACGCCAACCGGAGTCTGACAATTCGAGCGAACTCGATTCGGTAAACACGGGAGTCACATTCATGGGAATTACCAACGACGATTCGGGGTGGTGGGGCACCCGCGGAGCAACTTAAAAGCCCATCTAGGGTCAAGCTAGACGGCAACACGTCGAGTTTTAGAATAGGTCTGGAACCCAGCAACCGTTGGGATGATTGGTCTCGAGTACCGATACCGCCGAAAGAGATTATCGCCGGTGAAGAAGCGATCTCTTACCGAGGGATTTCCTTGATTTCCGCCCGGCTGATTTGCCGCCTTTCGAGATCATTCAGTTGGCAGCTCTGTTGGATGTGCCGGGAGTGTGCGAAGACGGTAGTGTAAGGCACGCCGAGAAAGTGCTTGGCAACCATCCCAGTGACTTCCAGGCAATTGAACTCCTGCCCCTTCACTTTCCCAAGGACTCGCTTCATTGCGTTCCGGAGCTTTCTCGCTCCTAGCGTGCCAAGGAACACGACTTTTAGTTCTGTCGCCATGAAAAAGAAGTTCCATCCTGCGGCGTGGATCTTACGATTAACGGCGCAACCATCCATCCCTTTGATCATGCCCCAGGGCTCTGAGTAAAGCTCACTCTCGAGCCCAAACAACTGCGTCATCAACGGCCATTCCTTTATCAGAACTGTGCCGACTTGGACCTCTTGTGGCATAGTAAACTCCAAAGGACACATTGGTGTCCCAACTACTTGTGCTCAGTCAAGATTGCTTCGAGCTCTGAGGGCGTCAGACTCGAGGGATCACAATAACCGTAACCATGGAGGCACGCGGTGTAATTGCGCTTTTGTTCAATGACCGCCACAGTCCTCGCTTCAGGTGCGGTCAGCTTCGAGTAGTCACAGGTCTGGCCACCGTTCTTACAATCAGATAAGTTGCGCTGCTGTTCTGCCCGGGATGTTTGATTCTCTTCCTGCCGTGTAAGCCTGGAACGGTCGCAATCCCCCCAGCCATTTCTGCAGTTCTCCGCGTTGCGCTGGTGTTCTGCGGCAGTCACCTCCTTTGTCTCTGAGGTGGTCAACCTGGAATGGTCACATCGTCCCGCACCATTCCTGCAATCGGAGAGATTTAGCTGGCGCGTGGCCACGGCCACTTCGCCGTCCTCTGCCTGGGTCAGTTTGGAATGATCGCATGATCCTAATGCGTCCTTGCAGTCAGCGACGTTGCGCTGGCGTGCTGCCATAGACCATTCACGAGCCTCTGATGGAGTTAACCGAGAAGGGTCGCATGGCCCGCCGTCTCTGCAGGCAGAGACGTTTCGATCGTGATCGGCTACAGCCAGCGCCACTATCTCGCGAGGTATAAGTTTTGAACGATCGCAGGATTCAAGCCCGTCCCTGCAGTCTGATACGTTGCGGGCGTGCTCAGATGACTGAGCAAATACTAGAACAGGCAAGAGACCGAGGCAGACTGCTTGCAGCCGCAGATATCTAAGTAGAGTGCCTTTCATAGTTACCGCCTTTCGAGGCCTTAAAAACACTGACAGACACCGATGTAGGTCTCGGTCAGCAGAACTTCGACGTTCTCATCGCCTTATCTTGCCGGGGCATCTGCGGCAGCGTCTGCGGCTAATCCCCGGCCGTCGGCGCGGGGGCTGTACCATCGAGATTTCCTGTCGATCCTGGCAGCATTGTGTCTGCAGATTCCACGTGACAAGTAGCCGCATGGTTTGGCGGCTCGTGGCTCTTAGCGCACGAACTATGATCGCTCATTTTATCGGGCAATACTGTGCGGAATAGCTCACTTATACAGCTGGCAACGAAGGCGGTCAGCGGTGTTATCCAACTTCCATCAAGTTGTCGGGCAGCTTCCGCGAAGGCGGATCGCTCACACATTCGGGACACTACTTTTTGTCGGTGGAACACCGTCTCGCCGTGGCAGGGACGTTATCAAGAGAATTTGGAATACACTGTTAGTCCAATGTTATGAATCAACCGGGAAAGAAAGTGACAGGTAAGAGAAAGCCACATCCATTTCCGAGTTTGGCAATTCATGCGACTGACCCTATGGAGGGCTTCGACGCTGCCTACGGTCACGCTACGCCGCACTACGCCTAGTTTAGAGTGTGCAAACTCACTAACCTACCGCTTAGACCGTGTGTATTTGTCACGTCTGTAACTATCTCATAATAGGGTTTAGCAGCGGCGACGGACCGATTATTGGTGAGAAGGATTTCAAGGAGGTAGCTTCATCGGCTGTAATGTTAAAGATGGTATTAAGCTTTGTAACCCGCAGCAGGGTCGCTTCCTACGTTCGACACGATTAACAACCTTGGTCAAGCTGTTGAGAAACCACCATCTGATCATTTCACGGAGGAGGGGCAGCATTCCCCGTGATGCTCTTCCCGTTCGCGATTCGATGCATCAAGGCATGAAAACTCATGATGGTCCGTCCCAACGAATCTAGGTTCCGGCTTTCGACATTGACTGAATAAAATCCCATTCCAGTTGGTCCAACTGTTGGCAAGCTGTGAGCGACTCCATTTTGGGCAGACTGTTTCATGCAATGTCTTGCCCAAGCTTCTGCGTATTTATGCTTGTTTATTGCCGGATCTCAGATCGGTTTCTGCTTGGTACCAATTCTGCCCCGCACGGCCGTCTATTTTGCCGCGAAGCTCGTAGAGCTCGTAAGCACGGGTTTGGACTGCCGAGGAATGGATGGTTCGCGAACTAATGTTGAGTTTTAATTCGATCACGTCAACCTCCCGGGTTTGACAGCTAAGAGGAGAGAACTCCGGATGGGCTGACTTAGTTTCAGGGAATCTGAAAAAGTAAGAAGAGGTAACGTGCTCAATCACAATGCGAAGCGTGCGCGGTACGATTGTCAACCATGGGAAGTCGACTTTATGCTCGCAGGAATTTCAATGTTCGATCCTGGTCAAGGGCTATCCATATGGACGCGACGATAAGAGCGTATGATTGTACTTATGTCAGATACTAATCAAATCTCGGAACGCCTCGCCAGAATGAGGCAGGCAGTTAGGCGTACCCCGCGTCCCGTGGGAGACGGTTCCTTGCGAAATCTTAACTTTGCGCTCGACGTGAACGTTTTTGAACAGACTAGGCCGTCTCCCAGTGACAGAGTGCAAGACTGAGTCATTGGCGAGCGAGACGTAGTCCGGCAACATCTCGAACTGGAAAACATCTCGGTTATGAAGATGAGGAGGCGTTTTGAATCGAACTGTCAAAGCAATATTTGCCCTCTGCGTTTTGTTTTCAGGTGCGCTTCTCACAAGTGCGGGCCAGGACTTGCCCAATTCCAAAGACCCGGCGGGGATGAAGCGATACGAAGGAAGCGAGCTCATCGGCTATCGTGCCCCCAAGTTTGATGAATACGTATTACCTCTTGGCCCTCCCACAAACTTTAGTCCTCCTGTTTACGAATGATCAGCCCGCGCGTGCCAACCTGGAGGCACAGTGGCGGTTTCCTAGATTTCTGCGTACATTAAGAACTCCCGGTTACCTTCGCCTCCCAGAATTGGAGACTCGATATCTTCTACCCGCTCGCAACCTTGGGCGATGAGTGCTTCCCGTACCTTATCGACGGCTGCGCGCTGCACAGCGGGGTCACGAATGATACCCCCTTTCCCCACCTGCTGGCGTCCGGCTTCAAACTGCGGTTTTACCAGAACAATGATCTGCAATTTTGTAGCCTCGGCAACCCTATCGGAGCGGGCTGCCGCGATGACCGCTGGCAGAACCAGAGTAGCGGAGATAAAAGAAACGTCCATGACTACCAGCGCAACCGGTTCTCCGACCTGCTCGCGCGTCAGATAACGCGCATTGGTTTTCTCAAGCAAGCGCACTCGGGCGTCCTGGCGGAGACGGAAATCGATCTGTCCATGTCCTGTGTCGACCGCAATCACACGATTGGCTCCCCGTTGCAGAAGGCAATCCGTGAAGCCGCCGGTTGAAGTTCCCACATCAAGGCAAACTCTATCCGCAACATCAATGTTCCAGTAGTCGAGAGCTTTTTCGAGCTTGAGACCGCCGCGGCTGACGTACTTGAGATTTTCGCCGAGCAGCCGGATATCAGCGGATTGATCGATACCCGCGCCGGCCTTCTCGATTTTTTGTCCGTCGACGAGTACTTTGCCGGCGAGAATCATCGCCTGCGCTCGTTCGCGAGAGGCGGTGAGGCGGCGTTCGAGCAGAAGCTTGTCGAGGCGGACTTTCAAATCGCGGCTCCTGGGTGTGTGTCCGCACCCCACTCGGTGCAAGATGTTAAATGCATTCTTAACAAACAACTTATCAGTGAAGTTTCCGAGTTTCCCACAGAATTTTGCACGGTGATGTTGAAAAGTATTTTTGGTCGAGGGAAGCGAGGACGAAGGCAAAGTCACTCAGGATTGTGAAACGACCCAGCAAAACTGCTGAGAGCAAGAGGCCCTCCGGACAATCGACTGCAGACTGCTAGCAGGATTAGCCTGCGACTTCTTCCAGAAGTTTCTGGTCGATATCGAAGTTGGAATGAACGTTCTGAACGTCGTCCTGATCTTCGAGAGCTTCCATCAGGCGAATCATCTGGCTCGCTGCAGGACCTTCGAGCTTAATATAATTTTGCGGGATCATCGCGACACTGGAAGAAGTCGGTTCGATACCGGCTTTCTTGACTGCTTCAAGCACTGCTTCGTAAACAGACGGTTCGCAAAGCACCTCCCAGGTATCGCCGTCGTCGCGCAAATCTTCTGCACCGGCCTCAAGAACTATGCCCATCAAGTCATCTTCTTTTGCCGAAGACTTTGGCACCACGATGTCGCCCTTCTTGTGAAACATCCAGGAGACTGCGCCGGCTTCAGCCATGTTGCCGCCGTTTTTGCCGAACGCGTGCCGGATTTCGCTGACAGTGCGATTGCGATTGTCGGTATTAATATCGAGAAGGACTGCGACTCCGCCCGGGCCGTAGCCCTCCAGCGAAAATTCTTCATAGGTAGCACCGGGAAGTTCGCCGGTGCCACGCTGGATAGCACGCTTGATGTTGTCCGCCGGCATGTTTTCGGCCTTGGCGGCTGCGATTGCGCCGCGGAGACGCGGATTGGTGTCAGGATCTCCGCCATTTTTGGCGGCGATAGAAATTTCTTTAATGAGCCGGGTGAAAATCTTGCCCCGCTTGGCGTCGAGGGCACCCTTTTTATGCTTGATTGTGGCCCATTTTGAGTGGCCGGACATGGAAATACCTCGTATTCAATAATTTTTAATGGCGCGGAACTTGACCGTCGAGGAGATCAACGGATTACCTCAAATGAACGCCGGCGAACAAAAATTATAGCATGGGACCATGGAGACGGGCCTGTCGCGCCTTATAAGCGTACAAGACCGCAAGCAGGGGCGGAGCCAATAAGACACCCCAGAATGGAATGATCATGCCCAACACGATGGGCGAGAGAATCGAAGCCCAGACAGGCACTTTGGCCGTCCGTTTCATGATGTAAGGCTGAAGAAGAAAACCGTCCACCATCGCAATTACGGCATAAAGCATCAGGGTGTACAGAGGATGTTCCCAGTCCCCAAATTTGAACATCGCTGTAAGAGCAGGACCGATAACGCCCAGTACGGCGCCGATCTGGGGCACAAACTGAAAGACAGCACCTAGAAAGGCCCAAAGCGGAGCTCCCGGCACCTGAATGATGTAAAGTCCGATGAGCCAGAGAAGGCCAACTGCGAGCGAGTCTGCAAGCTGGGCAATGAACCAGTTTTTGAGGGCTCCGCCGGTAAGTCGAAAGTGTTCGCCAATGTTCACAGTTATAAGATGCGCGCGGAGCAACGGCTGATGGACGGCCGCTGACACTGCGAATGTCACGATCCCGTAAACCCGGCCTCAAGATATTCGTCCATACTCTTAGCACTGAATCCTGCTAAAGAGAAGCCGTGTGGATACGATTCTAGCGACATCTTTAAGCGCGCAGCTGACGGAGAAGGCGGAGGAGATCTCTGCAGAGAGATTTGACGAAATCATGCGTCGGCATCAGCGGCGTGTTTATCGAGTCATTTTCCTGCTCGTACGCGACCGGGATATAGCCGACACCCTCACCCAGGAGTGCTTCCTGCGTGCGTATGTGAAGCGAAGTACTTTTCGAGGGGAGTGCCGGGTCGAAACCTGGTTGCTGCGGATCGCGGTGAACCTGGTGCGGGATCACGCTAAAAGCCGCAGGACTTCGTTTTGGAAAAAACTGGTTGGATTGGAAGAAAAGGAAGAGAAAACCCATGAGCCGCGACAATTCCCGGCACTCGAACCTTCAGCGGAACGGAGGCTGTTAGCGCGAGAGGAGTTGGAGGGGGTGTGGAATGCCTTGTCCTGCCTTTCATCACAACAGCGTGCCATTTTCTTTCTTCGCTACGAGGAGGAGATGTCTTTGGCGCAAATCGCCGGAGTGCTCGACGTCAAGGTAGGTTCGGTGAAGTCACAATTGGCGCGGGTTACCGAGAAGCTCAGAGAGATGCGCGAATCAAGGAGGGCCTAATGCAAAAAGACGAGAACATAATCGAGAATGATCAGCAAGGTCTACACGAAGCGCTCGAGGGCCTGCCAGGCTGGGCTCACGAACTAACCGAGCGTGACGAGAAGTTTTGGCTGGAACAGAGAAGTTCCATATGGTCGAGAATCTCGGCGGTCGAGAATCAGCGTGCGCAGCGCGCGCCGATTCTGGCGTTTGCGCTGACGGCGGCGATCATGGCGATGTGCGGATGGCTGCTGGAGCGCCCCTTGATTGTCCCGCCACCGACCGCGGTTTACACAGATCCCGACCATGAACTGCTCCTGGAAGTAGAGCGGATGGTTCAAATCGATGGACCATTGGCGCTCGAGCCTGCCGGCCTGCTGGCGGCGGAAATGGTCCAGGATCTGCCAGCCAGGAATTACCCAGTTCACAAAAAGGAGGCCAGTGATGAAAACTAGATCTCTAACCGCGTTCGTGTTGTTGCTTTCTCCGTTGCTGCTAGTTGGGCAAGATCATCAACCTGAATCGGGCGGCTCGATCTCTGTGACCACCCGGACAAAAGGAGGCATGCTTTTTCACACTGAATACCGGGGCGAACTAGGAAAATGGTGGCAGAATTCGGACATTGCGAAGAAATTGCAACTAAGCGACGACCAAATCGGCCAACTCGACCAAAAATTTTATGATCATAAGGTCAAACTTATTGATTATGGCGCGGAAATGGAAAAGCAAGATTTGAAGTTGCAGACGTTGCTGGATGCCGACGTCCCGAACGAAGGTCAGGTGGAATCGCAAGTCGACCAGGTTCTGACGGCGCGCGGACAACTGGAACGGGAATACACGTTGATGAACCTGGATCTCCGCAAAGTGCTCTCGCTCGATCAGTGGCGACAGCTGAAATCGATTCGCGGGCAGAATGCGGGATTTGGCGACAAGGTTTTCTTCCGCAAAGTCCTACCTCCCGGCGCAGGCCCTTCGACCGTCCCTTTGCCGCCGAGAGCTCTTCCTATGCTTCCCCCGGCACCGCCCGGGACAGACGAAATGTATTGAGCGTCGACCACGACGTTACTCCCGCCGTTCGCCGGCTTCCCGGAGCGAACGGCTTTTTTGCGGACTAAACTCCCGTGTTAAACTGCCGGTACACCCATTATTTGAGGGAACCGCGATGAAATTCGGGGTCATCATTTTTCCGGGCTCCAATTGTGATCACGACGCGTATTGGACGGTTCAGAATGTGGCCCACCAACCAGTTACGTTCCTCTGGCATGAGTCTCACGATCTCGAACACTGCGATGCGGTAATCGTGCCTGGTGGGTTCGCCTACGGTGATTATCTACGTACCGGCGCGATTGCAAAATTTTCTCCGGTAATGGAAGCAGTGCGAAAGTTCGCCAGCGCAGGCGGATTGGTGCTGGGGATTTGTAATGGATTCCAGATTTTGTGCGAGTCAGGACTGCTCCCCGGGGCCCTGATGCGGAATGTGGGACTGAAATATGTCTGCAAGCCTGTGCAACTCCGAGTGGAAAATGCGGAAACTCCATTTACTAGTGGCTGCCGTCAAGGCGAAGTACTGACCATTCCCATTGGGCACATGGAAGGCAACTATTTCTGCGATGATGCAACTCTCACGGAGTTAAGAAGCAACCAACAAATTGTGTTTCGTTACTGTAGTCCCGCTGGTGAAATCACGGCTGCCGCCAACCCCAACGGATCGCTAGAGAATATCGCTGGAATCTGCAGTCCGGGGCGTAACGTGCTGGGAATGATGCCTCATCCGGAACGATCGAGTGAAACCGAGTTAGGTGGGACCGACGGGTTTAAGGTCTTCGAATCCATGGTCGGAGCCATGGCGGTGAAATAGTCAAATATCTTTTTCAAGCTTGCCCTACATCTTGCATCTGACCATTGAGGATTTTGACACTGAGACGCGGTAGTGTTGCAGGTGTGTTGAGGAGACCCCATAAAGACCCCATGAAAGATTCCCAACCTGCCATTCCTGTGGCTCCGGCGAGAGATCATTCCCTAAGCAAAAATGTCGTGGTTAAGGCAACGCTTGTTGTGCTCCTTCTCCTTCCCTTCTGCGGGATGGAGCCGGTTACGGCGCAGGAGATGCCGAGAGTGCAGGTATTTGGCGGCTACTCTTACACGCGATTTGATAGCCCATCCTTCGGTTTTATCAATAAGTCCAACCTGAATGGATACAACTTTGCTCCGGCCTATAACCTGCTTTACGGATTTGGTGTGGTGGCAGAGTTGAGCGGGCAATATAACTCGACGCTGAATCTTCGCGACCTGGCGGTGGGGCCACAGTTTCTCTATCCCAGAGGGAAGTCAACATTTTTCGCGCACTTTATGGTCGGCGATGCCCGCACTCTGGTACAGATCGCAAACACAGAAGGCGATACGGCACGGGCGGTGATCGTTGGAGGCGGAATGGATCGGGAAATCTCACGACGCTTCGCACTTCGACTGTTTCAGGTCGACTACGTACACACCTCGTTGTTCAAAGACACGCAAAACAATTTTAGAGTTTCGACGGGGCTGGTGTATCGCTGGGGAATGATCAAGCAGAAGGGGCACAGGGCTCCCACGCAAAATCCCTGATCGGCCACGATGTGCCTGCAGATGTGGAAGGGACTAATGAGATTGACTCGACGGGTGAGCTTGCTGAGCGGCATCTTGGCGATCGCTTCGACGTTGCTTTGGCTGGCCGCTTGCGGAGGCAGCGGGAGCAGCAGCGGAGGCGGTGGGTCAACAGGACGCAACGCTTTCCTCGCTGTGCCCGAAGCCAACGCTGTCGCCGCCTATCGCGTCGATCCGTCTTCGGGTAGCTTCAAGTCCGTTTTGGGATCGCCATTCACTGGCGGAAATTCACCAATTTCTGTTGTGGTTCATCCTTCAGGAAAATTTGTTTATTCGGCCAATCAGACCGGCAACGACATTTCATTGTTCGATGTCGATAGCAATACGGGTGAATTGAAGGAAGTGATGCCACGGACTCCGGCGGGGCTGAATCCGACAGCCATGATCATAGACTCCGGAGGCGATCTCATATTTGTTGCCAATGAAACTTCGAACAATGTTTCGGTTTTTTCGGTTAGCGCCAGCGATGGCACATTGACCGAAATACAAGGTTCCCCGTTTCCCGCCGGCGCCAAACCGGTCGCATTGGCCTTGTCTCCATCCGGACAGTTTCTTTATGTGGGAAGTGGAAACCTGGCACTGGTTTTCGGTTTTACTGTGACTTCAGGCACTGGAAGTTTGGCGACCATTCCAGGGTCGCCCTTCACAGTCGGGAGCGCGCCGTTTGCGATGGTTGTCGATCCTTCGGGACACTTTCTTTATGCGGCGAATTTCGGTGTCGACACAGTTTCGGGAATGAGTATTAACAGTACGACGGGCGCGCTCACACTTACGTCAGGTTCGCCGTTCGCCACAGGGAAGAACCCGATCTCTCTGGCGATTCATCCCTCGGGAAAATATCTGTATGTCGCCAATCTGGGGGACAACACCATCTCCGCATATACCGTCGACTCTACCACCGGCGTAGCCACTGCGTTGGTGAAGTCACCATTCACCTCAGGAACGGGACCGGTATTTTTGACCGTCGATCCCGGGGGGAATTTTGTTTACGTGTGCAATCAGACGGCCAAAACCATCTCCCAGTTCGCCATCAATCAGGATACCGGCGGAATTCCCAGCAGTACGACTACGACGTCAACCAGTGTTTCGCCGGGGGAGCTGGTGTTCGCAAAGTAAGCTTGCTTCGTTGCTGAAGAAAAGGCAAACAAGGGCAAATCAACAACCACTAGCTTGATCGCGGCGGCGCGAGGGCGCCCGTCTACACTCCAATTTCATGGTTCGATTTGGAATTTTGGGTTTCGGGTTGCACGCGGTTAAGCGGCTGATGCCGGGATTTGCGTTGTCGCAAAACTGCCAGGTTTCAGCTCTGTCACGGCGAACCATGGCAAAGGCTCAGGAATCGGCCCGGCAGCACAATATTCCATTGGCGTTTGATTCGGCGGAGGAAATTTGCCGATCGAGCGATGTTGACGCGGTCCTGGTTACGACCCCGAATTCCTGCCATTTGAGCGACGTGCTGCTTGCAATCCGAAATGGCAAGCCAGTCCTGTGCGAAAAACCGATGGGAATCAACGCTGACGAGTGCCGCCAGATGGTGGAAGCGGCCCGAACAGCGGGTGTTCTGCTCGGGGTGGCACACATTTTCCGCTTCGAAGAAAGTACCGCCTGGCTACGGCAACAAGTAGCGGAGGGGAAGATCGGGCGCATCGTTTTTGCGCGTTCGGAGTTTTCTTTTCCAGGGGGACCTGGGCACGCGCGGGCATGGATCACTGATCCGTCGGTGGCTGGGGGCGGGCCCATTGCCGACGTCGGCGTGCACTGTATCGATACCCTGCGTTTCGTCCTGCAGGACGAAGTAGTACGAGTGAGCGCACGTGGTGCTCAAGACAAGGATTCCGGCGGAGTCGAGGCAGTGGCTGCACTGATTCTGGAATTTTCCCGCGGGACCTTAGCGACCGTACTCGTATCGTTTCGTTCGGAGTACCGCACGCCCTTTGAATTGGTCGGTGAAAACGGAGTCCTCCGCGGTGATGACGTCTTGAATGTCGAGCGCCCCATTACGCTGGAACAACTGCGCGGGGGCGTTGTGATGGACACAAAAAGTGTTTTCAATCAGTACGCTTACGCACGTCAGGTGGATGCCTTCGCCGCCGCTATCGAAGGACGCACGAAATTTCCTGTGGCCGGTGAGGAGGGTTGGCAGAATCAGCTCATTCTGGACGCCGCTTATCATGCACTGAGAAGTGGGAGAGTTGAGGAAGTAGGCAGTGTTCAGTGATGGGTGGTCAGCAGCTTCAATATCAGTGAACCCGTGCTATTGACGGCTGCCCACAAATCAATTCCCACTTTTTTTAAAAACCAGTTGTCAGTGATCGCTTGCTGATGGCTGGTCTGCCCCAGATATGGTCTGCGCAACACCGGACGTCCCCGGCTCACTAGCGACTGGCTCCTGTGAAGGTACTCCTTTTGCCTGCACGATGGCCCAGTGCCACTCCTGTTCGCTGCCTGGCGCTGCGGTTAAAGTCTCTTGGAAAACCGTAGTTGATGAAGGAGGGGACGAGCCCTTGAGCTGGTAAAGGACGGTCACGTCAGGCTGCTTTTCCGACAGTAGCGTGGTTGTATCAGAGGCTGGGATCAGTTTCCCCGTGCGATTTCGAGCGTTGTTGCTTCCTGAATCGCGAAGCATCGTCAGTCCAACCGTTATTTGTTTTATGTTCCAGGTCGTTCCGTTGTGCACCGAGACCTGGAGCATATCTCCACTGATCGTGGCGGGCCCTTCAAGTTTGGCCAATTCCCCCGCAGGTAAATCCTGGGGCGAGTAAGCATCGGTGATCAGGGATGTCGCCGATCCGCTAAAAGAAAGATCACAAGTAACGTCGGGAGAAGAAACCTGAAACTTCTTCCCTTGGCCACCGATCTTGAACAGCAATTTGCCCTTGAGCTTAAGGTTCTGCACTTCGTCCATCACTTTGCGTAGGTTGTCATTGTCGATCACTGTGTGGTCTGGAGCAGGCTTGCTTTTCCGCAATGCGCGGGCGAGGTCACCCAGCGACGGCTCAGCCGCATCCGACTGAGCCACGGCAAAAGCCGGCAGCAAGAGACTCAACAAAATCACGATGATCGGGAGATGTAAGTTACGAGTCATGAAATCCGTTCAGCAAATAGTTCCCACCATTGTCGCAGCGAAAGCCACTCGTCCTAAAGGTAACGACCGATCCCCGGCATTCAACTGATAACTAGGTTCAAAATCATTTCGCTCTGAATAAGAAGAGCGCGATTCACTGTTGAAAATTGTACTGAGAAGATGAGGCAGGAAAGGTAAAGCAGGCCCAAACGTTAGTAGTAGAACCTTCGAGCGGCACGTCATCGTGAAGAACGGAGGGACGTGCAGAACCGATAACGGAGCGGGCGACGAGCCGCCGCACGCCCGAGGATCACGCGCTTCTTACAGCAGGCCAGAGGAACGGAAACGTGTAACCGGATCGATAATCTGTATGGGCTCGCGCTGGAAAATCCAGCGGGCAACCGCGTATCCAAGGGCCGCGTAACAAACGTAAACCATCTTCATGGCTTCACCCCGAATTCTTAGATGCGGCTTTGCCCAGGGACGGCAATTTGCATGCACCTTATGGAGTGAAAATATCAACCAGGCACCAGTAGGTCAATGA
This sequence comes from Terriglobia bacterium, assembly GCA_963786325.1. Classification (GTDB taxonomy): domain Bacteria; phylum Acidobacteriota; class Terriglobia; order Terriglobales; family Acidobacteriaceae; genus JAIQFF01. Next base: position 550,238 of record CAWAYW010000024.1, on the reverse strand, counting down.
ACCACTGGTGCTATACGTATGGCACAAAAGTAACGGGGGTAACCGAGGTTGGGACCTGGCTGGCGGATAAACTTCCGCGGCGCTTCGCTCCGCTAAACAGCCGGGGGCGGATGTCCCCACCTAGGTTGTGATCGGGCTAAACCTGGAGGAGATCGCCTTCCCGGGCTACCAGTTCATAAAGAACGGGATTGACGAAGAATCCAATGAATAGCCGAGAAATCAGGCCGGCCACGATCACGATGGCAAAGGGTCTCTGGGTATCGGAGCCGATGCCCGTCGAAAGCGCAGCGGGAAGCAGCCCCAAACAGGCCACCAGTGCGGTCATCATGATGGGGCGCAGGCGTAGCAAGGAGGCCTCGCGGGTGGCACTACGGATATCCATGCCTTCCTGCCGGAGCTTGTTGATGTAGGACACCAGAATGACGGCCGTCTCTACCGAAACTCCGAGTAAGGCCAGCAAGCCCAGGACAGAAGAGACGCTGAACGGCGTATGAGTAAGTTTGAGCGCAACCAGCGCGCCTACTGGCTCGGTGATAAGCACTCCCAGAGCGATGCTGACCGGAAACTTGAAATTTCCATAGAGGGCGAAAAGAATCATGAAAATCAGCCCCAAGGAAAGTGGTCCGATGAAGGAAAGTTGCGATCTAGCCTCCAAAAACTGGCTATATTCCCCGCCCCAAGCCAACCGGTAGCCCTGAGGGAGGGCTACGGTCCGGTTTACGGCTGTCTGGCCGTCCTGAACAGCTCGGGCGAGATCGCGGCCCTCGATGCTGTATTGGACTCCGATATAGCGGGAATTGTTCTCCCGATAGATAAACGACGCGCCGTTTCCCTGGCTGATGCTGGCAAGCTGTGAAAGCGGGATTTGCTGGCCGTCAGGGGTCCCCACAAGCAGGTTGCCGATTTCCTGGGCGCTGCTGCGAAACTGGGGCTGCATGCGCACCACCAGGTCGAATAGCTTCTCCCCCTGGATCACCTGGGTGACCGCCTGCCCACCCACGGCGGCTTCGATCACAGCCTCTGCGTCAGCGACATTGATGCCATAACGCGCAATCTTTTCGCGATCAACATCAATGAGCAGGCTAGGCTGGCCCAGTTCACGGACGACAGTCAGATTGGCAAAGCCGGGTACTTGGGTGAGGGTGTTCTTGATCTGCACGGCCTTGTCTTGCAGGACATTCAGATCGTCGCCGTAGATCTTGACGGCCAGAGAACTTTTGAGACCGGTCAACGCCTCGTCCACAGCGTCTTCCGCGGGCTGGGTGTAGTTAAAGACGATGCCGGGGAAGGCACCCAGCTTCTTGTCGATGGATGCGATCAACTCTTCCTTATTGTGAATTTCGCCATTCCAAACCTTGTCATGGTACGGGCGGAGGCCGACATAGAATTCGCAATTAAAAAAGCCGGTAGCGTCGGTGCCATCATCGGGACGGCCCAGTTCCGAACCCACCACGGTGACCTGAGGGTAGGACATTAAGATCTTACGGACTTCGGGGGAAATTTTGCTGGCTTCCTCGAATGAAATCGTATAGGGCATGGTAGCCCGAACCCAGAGAGCGCCTTCATCGAGGTGAGGCATGAACTCACCACCAATGAATGGAACGAGAACAAGCGTAGCGCCAAAAATGAGGGTGGCGATCACGAGCACCGTTTTGGGACGATCAAGCGCCCAATCCAACTGCCCGGCATATTTGTCTTTCATCCATTCGAAAGCCCGGTTTCGTTTTTCGCGAACACCGTCCTTGAACCAGAAAGACGCCAGCACTGGGATCAGGGTGAGGGTGAGAATGAGAGCGCCAACCAATGCGAATGACATGGTCTCCGCCATGGGATGGAACAATTTCCCGGAGGGGCCAGTGAGCGCGTAAATCGGTAGATACCCGGCGAGGATGACCGCGACGGAATAAAAGATGGGGCGGTCGACATCTTTTGCTGCCGACAGAATGACTTCGTTCAGGTTGTACTCTTGACCTTCGCGCAGCGCCAGTTCGCGATAAATGTTTTCGATCATCACAACCGTGCCGTCGATGACGATTCCGAAATCAATCGCACCAATGGACAGAAGGTTCGCAGCCACGTCGTGGGCGTGCAGCACAATGAAGGCGAACAGGAGGGACAGCGGAATGGTGAGCGCGACAATAACCGCAGCGCGGAAACTGACCAGGAAAAAAATCAGCACGACCAGAACCAGCAACATGCCGCGAAGCAGATTGGCTTCCACCGTGTCTGTGGTGAGGTGCACCAGTTCGCTACGATCGTAGAAAGGAACTATCTTGACATCTTTCGGCAGGATGGTGCGATTCAACTCTTCGGTCCTGGCCTCGACCCCCTTCAGAACGGTCTGGGTCTGACCGCCACGCAGCATGAGGATCACCCCCTCCACGGCGTCATCGTTTTTCTGAAAGCCGAATTCCCCGAGGCGGGGAGCATGTCCGATGGTTACCTCGCCGATGTCGCGCACGCGGATGGGAACACCGTTGTTGCTTCCAACTACAACGTTTCCGATATCGTCGGTGTTACGAACCAAGCCGATACCGCGCACGTAGTAGAACTGTCCACCCTGAGAATAGAAGCCGCCACCGGCATTCGCGTTATTGGCGGAAAGCGCCGTTACTACCTGCGGAATCGTCAGGTGATAACCGTAGATGCGAGCTGGATCGAGCAGGACCTGGTACTGCATGGTGGTGCCACCGAACCCGGAATCGTCGGCGACGCCCGGAACCGAACGGTAGGCGCGCTCCACCACCCAATCTTCTATGGTCTTCAAATCCTGCGGCGTGCGGTCGGGACTCTGTAAGACGTAGCGATACACCAGTCCGCTTGGACTGAATAACGGCGCCAGCCCGGGAGTTACTCCAGTCGGGACGGTGGCATCTGCCAGGCGCTCGAAAACAATTTGACGGGCGAAATAACTGTCCGTGTCTTCGTCGAAGGTAAGAACGACGTCGGAGAGTCCGTAAAGCGAGACCGAGCGCATGACCACCATGCGGGGAACGCCATTCATCTCGAGTTCGAGAGGAAGCGTAACCAGTCGCTCAACTTCTTCAGCGGCATGGCCCGGCCACTGGGTGACAATCTCTACCTGGGGAGGAGCAAGATCGGGATAGGCGTCCACCGGCATGCGCTGGAAGGACATGATGCCGCCAATGGTGATGAAGGCAGTAAACATCAGCACCAGGAAACGCTGACGGAGGGCGGCTTGGACGATTCTGTGAATCATTTCGGAGCGCTAGCGCTGTAGCGAGTTTGCGAACTGCAGGAACAAGCTGCCGTCGCCGATGATGCGGTCACCGGGCTTGAGCCCGCTGGTTATCTGCATCTGTCCTTTCAGGCTCTCGCCAAGGGTGACGGAACGCATTCCGAATTGATGGGGGGATTGCTCGGCGTAAACGAAAGGCTGGTTTTCGCCATCCCGTAAGACCGCAGCATCGGGTACCGCTATCGCATCCTTGATGCTTCCTGCCTGAACACTCGCTGTGACATACATGTCCTTCTTCAACTTTTCTCCAGGATTATTGGTCTGGATGCGGGCCTGCAAAGTTCGCGTGGTGGAGTCGAGAGATGCTGCTACGTAGGAAATTCTCCCCTGAAAGGTGTCGGAATAAGCGTCAGTCTGGATGGTGACGGCGTCTCCGACTCGTACGTAAGGAAGGTCTTTCTGGTAGACATTGACCAGCACCCAGACGGTGCTGGTGTTGGAGATCATGAAGCATTGGGTGCTTCCGGGTTGAAGAAGTTGCCCTGCGGCAACATCCTGCTCGACGACTTCTCCGGCAATCGGCGCCAGCACTGGCACTTCGAACGATGGAGGTGCTTTCGCAAGGGCTTCCGGATCGTCAATTCCCATCACCTTTAATGCGGCTTCGGCGGATGCCAAATCTCCTGAAGCTTGCACTTCAGCAGACTCCGCCTGTTCCAGATCCTTCACTGCGATGGCATGGTGCTGGTACAAGTCCTGGGCGCGAACGTAACTTTTGTGAGCCAAAGCATGAGCATCGCGAGCTTTCAGATAATTAGTCCGGAGCTGGGAAAAGTCAGGACTGGCAACGTAAAGCATGGGCTGGCCGCGATGAACTCTTTGTCCCGGTACCACCGCCATTCTGCTGATCGGTCCGCTCACCTGGCTTATCACGGGGGTGGTTTGGAAACTGTTGTAGGCCACAGTGCCGGTGAGCCGCAGAGTACGAGCGAGCGTCGAAGGTTCCACGGTTATCAATTGCACGTGGGACATCTGATCCTGCGGAATCGAGAAAAGCTCCGGATTGCTGGAACTCTTGGAGATTGGGTTGGTACCGGCGGCGTCCGTTCCATGGCTGCAACCGGACAGGACGACGAGGAACAATAGAGCGGCAGCCTGCAGGCATGCCGATGACAGTGGCTGATTGATGTGTGTCTTCATTTGCAAAATCCTCATTGCAGGTTCCTCGTTCCCACCGCTTGCTTCAACTGCTCCAGCGCCGTCATATAGGAAGCCAGGGCCTGACGATAGGCCAACTGCGTGGACCTGTAACTGCGCTCCGCATCGAGAAAATCCAGCAAGCTGGCCGAGCCCGCCTTGTAGGAATATTCGCTGATGTCACGAGAGTCTTTCGCTTGCTTTAAATATCCTGACACATAGAGTTGAACGATTTCGTCGTTGCTTCTGACCCCCTCGTACGCGCTGGCGACGTCACTCATCACCGTGTCACTGGCCGAAAGCTGCAGTTCTTGTGCCTGGGTGAGAGCGTGACGGGTGCGAGCGATTTCGCCCTGGTTGCGATTGAAGATTGGCAAATCGAAACCCACGAAGATCGATGCTGAATTCAGATCGCCGGTGTGGCTGAAGTCGTAGGTGCCGTTGACGTCGACTTTGGCATTTGCCTTCGCCAGAAGAATCTGGCTTTCGGCGGCAGTAACTCCGAGCACTGCAGCTTGCAAATCAGGGCGTTCGCGCAAGGCCCTGGCCTGCAGGTCTTCTACTTTTGATTTGAGCGGTAGATAAGTGAGGTCGCCGGTAACGTCGAAGTTCGCGGGAGCGGCGTCATAGCCGAGCAATGCGCGGAGGCCAGCTAACGCCTGGACTTTTGCCAGCCGGGCAGAAGATACATCGGTCTGGAACTGAAGTAATTGCAGTTTGATCTTAAGAAGATCGCCTTCGCTGATGTCGCCAGCATTGTATTGCGCATTGGCGATGTCGACGGTTTGCTGGAACGCCTGCAAATCCTGCTGCGCGAACTGCAGAGTTGATTCCGCCAGTAGCACATTGATGAATTGCTGACCAACATCGAACGCGAGACCGCGTTCAGCGTCAGCCACCTGGGCGCGGGTCACGGCAGTCTGATCTTTTGCCGCCTGCAGACGCCGCTGCCGTTTATGGCCGCGTTCGAACAGGTAACCCACTCCGATGTCAAACTGTTGAGTTACGTTCAAAGTATCGAGCGAGAACTCCTGCGGACTAAAAATCGGAATGAATTGCGAATCGGCTCCGAAAGTCGGATTGGGACGGAGATTGGCTGTTATCTCCTGATCCTGATTTTGGAGGATCGTGGTGCGAGTGGCTTTCAAGGCGTGGTTGTGCGTCAGCGCCAGATCGATGGCTTGATCGAGGCTGAGAAGCGTGGGACTTTGCGCGACTGCGGCTCCGGTCAAAACCATGATCGTCGCCAGAGCAGCCAGAGAAGGCATGGCCCCCAATCGCACGACTCGGCCGCGCCCGCGAAACCGGGGGCGTAGCGGTCCTGATGTAAAATTCGATGCTGAATTCAGTGCCTGCATCATTGGTTGAACGGGGTTACCAGTCATGTACCCGGGGAAACGTCCACATGGACTCCAGTTTCAGTCACTGAAGGACAAAGCCTGGAGCGACGAACCGGGATCATGTTGTGGCTGAGCGATCAAATAGCCGGAGGAGGACGGACGTACAGCTGGAATGATTGTAGAAACAACCGCGGACGTATCTGGGGGACGGTCGACCTTACGCGCTTACGGAAGGTCGGGAAAAACAACACGATCAGAACGGCTGCAGCCGCCGAGTGAGCCATGAGGCAGATAAGACAAAATGCACTACCGGGCGACGCCGGCTGCGATTGAAAAACTACGCCGTCACCGAGATCATTTAATTCGCAAAAGTCGACAACCTGCGCGGTAGTCGACGACAGAAGCATGGCGATGCACAGCCCTGCCAGCCAAGTTGGCAATACGCCTCTTCGGTCGCTGAAAGTCACACCTCTCCTGCAGGTTAGATGCAAAATTTCGCCCCGAACCAGTATGGGCTCCAAAAGCCTGACAATTCTAGCATCCAGAGGCAAGTTGTCCGCCGGATAGGTTTACTCCAAAGTAATCATTTTGGCTGATCCGCCCTTGCCAAGCCGGTCTAAGTCACTTGGTCCCGCTGGACAGCCGAGGGCGGCTCCCCCCAGAGGACGTATTTGAACGCAGGGGTGGGCTAACTATGTTTTTGGAGAAGTACTTTTTTGGCTGCTTCCAGCTCTTTTTTCTTCTGCGGATCAACCCTGGGATACGACAGATTCAGATTCTCCAGCGTATCGACGATCACGGCAGCCACGACTATGCGAGTGAACCATTTGTTGTCTGCGGGAATGACAAACCAGGGCGCCTCCGGAGTGGAAGTGTTTGCGACCATCTCCTCGTAGGCCTTCATGTAGTCGTCCCAGCGTTCGCGTTCGTGGAGATCTGCGGTGGAGAATTTCCAGTTCTTTTCCGGTTGGTCAAGCCGGTCGAGAAAGCGTTTCTTCTGTTCTTTTTTTGACACATTGAGAAAAAATTTCCGGATTACGAAGCCATTACGCGAAAGGTAGCGTTCCCACGCACAGATATCCTGGAATCGATCCTCCCAGATGTTTTTTGATAAAAGAGTCTCGGGAATCTTTTCGTTGGCCAGCAACTCGGGATGAACGCGCACGACCAAAACTTCTTCGTAATAAGAACGATTGAAAATGCCGATTTGGCCCCGCTCAGGCAAGACTTTCGCGTTGCGCCAAAGAAAATCATGATTCAGTTCTTCCGCCGATGGCACCTTGAAAGAATGTACCTGGCAGCCCTCCGGATTTACCCCCGACATTACGTGCTTAATGGCACCATCTTTACCGGCTGCGTCCATAGCTTGAAAGATAAGAAGCAGGCCGCAGCGATTCCCGGCATAGAGCCGATCCTGTAAATCGGCCATGCGTCCCACACCCTTGGCCAAAAGCTCAGCCGCATGTTCCTCGGAGTGAAGCTTTCCGGTGTCGGCGGGATTAAAGTCCTTCAGGCGGAATTTCTTGCCATGCTCCACCCGGTAAGGCTTTGCGATCTTGCTGGCCCAGCTCATAGGAATCTCCTAATTAGTTCAGCCATATTGCTTATTTCTTAACCAATTGTTTTAGTGTTTCCACATTCCTGACGTCATCGCCGGGTTCGTCAATCGGAGTTTCGGCGATGAAAGCGGAGTGGGCTAAACGCGGATCATTGAGCAGGCGGCAAAACGGCGCCAATCCGATGGTTCCCTTCCCAATGTGTTGATGGCGATCAAGTCTCGATCCACGTGCCGCCTTGGCATCGTTGCAGTGCCAAACACACACGTTTTTCAGACCAATCGCTTCATCTAGCTCCTTAAGTGTATTCCGCAGGCCCTGCTCGCTGACAATGTCGTAGCCCGCGACGTGGGTATGACAGGTATCAATGCAAGCCGCTACCGGAACCACGGGACGTAAATGTTCCAACACTTCCGCGACCTGTCCGAATGTGGCACCGAGTGAGTATTGGGCGCCGGCCGTATTCTCCAGCAGGATCTTGAGATTGTGCTTGGCCAGATCCAGACCCTCCGCCGCGGCGGCGATCGCGGCTGCGGTCTGCAACAAACCTTTTTCGCGGTCCGTTCCTCGGAACGATCCCGGGTGGAGGACGAGATATTCGGCACAGACCGCCAACGCCCGCTCGATCTCTCCTCGAAATGCCTCGATTGATTTCTTCAGAAAAAGATCATTCACGCTTGCAAGGTTGACCAGATAGTTGGTGTGAACTACCAGCGGCTTGAGGTCGTATCTTTCCCGCAGGCGCTTCAACTCATCGCACTGCGGAGGGGCAAGTTCGTAAGGCACCCACTGGCGCGGGCTCGACGAAAATATCTGGAGCGTATTGCAACCCAGACGATATGCGCGTTCAGCAGCATTCTGTACCCCTCCGGCACTCGATGTATGAATGCCGATGCGCCGCGATGTGAGGCGGAGAGGGCCTTTTGGCCGGGGTCGCGAAAGGATGTCCTGCTCGCGAGCCATGGAACGAGGCATAGGAACAGTATAGCGAGGCTGAGGAGACGGCGCCGCAAGCGCTGCGAGACGTTTGCCGCAATTGACCGACAAACGATAGACTAAATAGTTTCGAGGTGGATCATGCTGGTTGTAATGAAGGCGCAGGCCACGGAAGAGCAGATTCTCGCTGTCTGCCAGAAAATCGAGGAACTGGGATATCGAGCCCACTCCATGCCGGGAGCGCAGCGTACGGCCATCGGCATTACAGGCAACCGCACCGAAGTCGAGCCAGGCACGCTCGACGAAATGCCGGGCGTACAGGAACTGATTCGTGTTAGCAAACCGTATAAACTCGTCAGCCGCGACGTCAAAGCTGAGAATACGGTGATCACTTTTCCTGAGACTGACGCTACTTTCGGCGGCCCGGGATTAGCTGTGATAGCTGGTCCTTGCGCCATTGAGAGCCGCGAACAGACCATGGCAGTGGCGGCCTTGGTGTGTCGTGCGGGGGCACAATTTTTCCGGGGCGGAGCTTATAAACCGCGCACTTCGCCCTATTCCTTCCAAGGTATGGGCGAAGCAGGTCTACAAATTATGGCCGAAGTACGGGACAAGTTCGGCATGAAGATTGTAACTGAAGCCATCGATGGCGAATCGCTCGACCTAGTAGAGAAGTATGCGGATGTGATCCAGATCGGCGCGCGCAACATGCAAAATTTTTCCTTGCTGAAGCGAGCAGGAAGGGCGCGAAAACCGGTCCTACTCAAGCGCGGCATGGCAGCGACACTGGAAGAATTCCTGATGGCGGCGGAATATGTGATGAGCGAAGGCAACTACCGGGTGATCCTGTGCGAGCGCGGAGTGCGCACCTTTGCGGACCACACGCGCAACACGCTCGATCTCAGTATTGTGCCGGCGGTACAACGGCTTAGTCACCTGCCTATTGTCGTCGATCCGAGCCACGGCACCGGGAAACGTAACAAGGTCACGCCGTTGTCACGCGCTGCTATTGCGGTGGGAGCGGACGGGTTGATCGTGGAAGTACATCATGAACCTGACCGCGCCATGTCGGACGGCATACAGTCGCTGTATCCTGAGCAGTTCGACGAACTGATGAGGCAGGTGCGACAGATCGCGCCAGTAGTAGGAAGGATGGTGCCGGCAATTGGCACACATGCGCCGGCACCGCCATCGGTTCGGGCGGAAGTCGCGCCTTCCGTCAGTCCATCAGCTTGAAGAAACTCCTTCTCGTTGTCGTCATATTACCGGTAGCGATTGCACTTGGCTGGTGGTATTTCAGCGAGCGCAAATTACCGGCGTACGGCCCTGCTTATCGCGAGTACGCCTACGTCACCAATGGCAAGGGCAACACCGTTTCCGTAATCGACCTGCGCACTTTTCAACCTGCCCGAACCATACGCGTTGGCGGGGAACCTACCGGAATTGCGGCCAACCGCAGGAAGAACGAGATTTACGTTGTCAACACGCAATCGGATAGCGTCAGTGTTATCGACGCGGAACATAATGAGGTGGTGGCCACCATCGGTGTGCATGGCGGGCCTTATTTCATTGATGTTTCCGGAGACGGAAAGCGGGCTTATGTCGCAAACTCCAAATCCGCAAATGTTTCGGTCATCGATCTGGAGAAGCGGCTGGTACTGGGGAATATCAAGGTAGGTGCTGCGCCAGGGCTGGCACGGGTTTCGCCAGATGGTTCGATGGTGGTGGTAAGCAACCGCAGCGACAATTCGGCATCCGTGATCGACGCGACGCAGCTCAAAGTACGCAGCACGATTCCCATCTGTGCGCAGCCCGAAGACATCGCCATTCTTCCGGACAACAGCAAAGCGTTCATTGCCTGCGGTGGTGCGGGGCAGGTCGCTTCGATTGATCTAAAGACGGACAAGCTGCTCGCATTATTGGACGTGGGCAAGTCGCCGGTCAGCCTGGCCCTTAAGCCCGACGGCGGCGAACTGGTTGTCACAAATTTCGATTCCAACGACATCTCGATCATCGAGACTTCCACGAATGAAGTGAGCGGCAGTTATCTGATCGGCACGCATCCGGCTCGCGGTCTTGTCACTTCGGATAACTCGCGGGTCTACGTCAGTAATTTCGGATCGAACACCATCGCGGTTTATGACGTCGATATCGGAAAGTTGATCGCCACGTTGCCTGTGGGAAGTCATCCCGACGGCCTGGCGCTGTCGCGGAGTGAAAACTATCTTCTCGTACTCGATTCACAATCCGGCGACGTCACCGTCATTCAAAAACGGCAACCAACGCGGCTGGAACCCAGCGAATATTCTTTGCTGACCATGATTCCCGTTGGCGTGCAGCCAAACAATATTGTGGTGAAGTCTTTCGTCCTGTCCAAACCTGCACCATAGCCATCAGTGGGCGTGCCGACTGGCGATAGACGTAGCGGAAGGCAGCTCCGGAGCCTGACTTACGAGATGCTGCTCGAAGCCTTCTGCCGCATAGTACAAGGCACGATCGAAAAACTGCCCCATGAAACGCAACAATTCCATCTCACCGTAAATCTCCACAGGATTGCGCAAGAAAGCCTGAGCCTGCAAAAAATCCCAGAGATGCTCTTTGGTGATGACCATGGTCCAGCAAAAGTCCGTGAGCGAGACTCCCTGCTGAGCTCTCTGCCGTCCGACTTCAATGTAGCGGCGTTCAATCTCGTCGTCGGTCTTGGTCAAAAGCCATTCGCTGAGATGTTGTAATACCTCGTGAATGCGAGCTCGCAATTCTGCCTTTGGGACTTTCCGCATATCCGCCGCACGCGGCGAATTAAAAAGTTTTTCTATTAGAGAATCGGACAAATCATCCGAGTGACTTTCAATCAGGCGAACCAACCGAAGCGCGATCATTTCTTAATCTCTCTAAGGATGTAGGATGCACTTCAGGAGGCGGACGTTGCAGAAAAGACAAACGAGAAATGACAGAATGGACTGCGAGAAAACAAGGCTATCCCTGAGCGCCGCAGCACTTCTTGTATTTCTTTCCGGAGCCGCAAGGGCAGGGATCGTTGCGGCCAACTTTGGCCGTGCCACGCACCACCTGCTGCACCGGTTGCGAGTCTCCCGAGCCGGCCATGCGGGCCTGGTCCAACTCGCGGCGCTTTTTGCGCTGGAAAGACTCTTCAAGCTCGTCCACCGACGTCGCCACGTTGCGCGGCGGGCGGCTGCCATTGCCGCTGCCTATCCCAGCACCTGGACCGCGGCCTTCGGGAGATCCGGCACCGCCCTCTGGCGGACGTTCAAGAATTTGCATCAGGTACAGATATCTTGCGGTCTCCTCTTGAAAGCGCTGCATCATGGCCTCAAACATGTCGAAGGATTCGCGCTTGTACTCGACCAAAGGATCGTGCTGGCCATAGCCGCGCAAGCCGATGCCCTCCTTCAAGTGATCCATGTCACGAAGGTGGTCTTTCCATTGCGAATCGAGCACGCTCAACATGATCATGCGCTCGTGGTAGCGCATGGCATCGGGACCAATAAGCTTTTCCTTGGAGTCGTAACGTTCTTTCAACTTCGAAAAAATTGCGTCGCCAAGCTCCTGGCGGCTCAGCGATTCAGGCTTGATTCCCTCCGCCAGAATGTCCACGCCAAAGCGCGTGAAGATTGCATCTTTAAGCCCTTTGACATCCCAATCGTCCGGATGGACTTTGACTCCGCAAAATTGATCCATCACATCGCTGAGGATGCCGGAGACATAGTCCTCCAGGATCAGTTCTTTCTGGTCCACGCCTTCGAGCAACTGTCGGCGCAAGCCGTAAACGGCCTCGCGCTGCTTGTTCATCACATCGTCGTACTCGAGAAGGTGTTTGCGAGCCTCGAAGTTTTGCGCCTCAACCGCTTCTTGTGCAGTCGCGATGCGACTGGTGATCAGTCGCGATTCGATCGGGATCCCTTCCTCCATGCCCAGACGCTGTAATAGTTTCGACACCCATTCCTTGGCGAAGATGCGCATCAGGTCATCTTCGAGAGACAGGTAGAAACGGGACGAACCGGGGTCGCCCTGACGGCCGGCGCGTCCGCGAAGCTGATTGTCGATGCGCCGTGCCTCGTGGCGCTCGGTGCCGAAAATATGCAAGCCGCCGACAGCAGTCACTTCGTCGTGTTCTTTATCGGTTTGAACTTTGTAACGGTTGAAAATCTCGTTCCACTGTTCGGTGGTAACGACATACTCGTTGCCCGCGTAGTACCAAACCGTGCTTTTACTTTCGTCCACGTCGACCTGAATTTTGCCTTGCGCGGCGCGGAGCGGCTGGGCAATTCCCTTCTTTACGCATTCCTGCTTGGCCATGAATTCAGGGTTGCCTCCGAGCAGGATGTCGGTTCCGCGACCGGCCATGTTGGTGGCGATTGTGACCATGCCCTTCCGCCCGGCCTGAGCCACGATCTCAGCTTCGCGCTCGTGATACTTGGCGTTCAAAACGACGTGCTTGATATTTTTCCTTTTCAGCAGCTCTGAGAGGCGTTCGGATTTTTCGATGGAAGTAGTACCTACGAGAACGGGCCGACCCGTCGCATAGAGCTTCTGAATTTCGTCAGATGCGGCGTAGTACTTTTCCTTTTCAGTGCGATAGACAACGTCTGGATTTTCTAGGCGGAGCATGACCTTGTTGGTCGGAATAACCATCACTTCCAGGCGATAAATGCTTTCGAATTCAGAGGCCTCCGTTTCTGCGGTACCGGTCATGCCTGCAAGCTTCTTGTACATCCGGAAGTAATTCTGGAAGGTGATAGTGGCGAGAGTCTGGTTCTCGCGTTCGATCTTTACGTTCTCCTTGGCTTCAACCGCCTGATGCAAGCCATCGGACCAGCGACGGCCGGGCATCAGGCGGCCGGTAAACTCATCGACGATGATCACTTCGCCGTCTTTGACCACATATTCAACGTCACGTTTATAGAGGGCGTGCGCTTTGACCGCGGTGTCGACGTGATGCTTCAGGTCCCAGTTCTCGGGGTCGGCAATATTTCCGATCCCCAGAAGCTGCTCGACTTTTTCCCACCCCACGTCGGTGACGGTGATGCTCCGGTGTTTCTCATCCACTACGAAATCGCCGGTGAGTTCTTTCGGTTCGCCAGGAGCGGTATCAATCTCCTCGCCCCGTTCCAGCTTCGGAATAATGCGATTTACGCGAGCGTACTTGTCAGTCGATTCCTCGCTGGCGCCTGAAATGATCAGCGGGGTACGGGCTTCGTCGATAAGGATGGAATCGACTTCGTCTACGATGGCGAAATTATGTCCACGCTGCACACAGTCGTGGACATCAAACTTCATATTGTCGCGGAGATAGTCAAAGCCAAATTCGTTGTTGGTTCCGTAAGTGACATCGGAGGCGTAGGCTTCGCGACGCTCCTCATCGTCCAGATCATGCACGATGACGCCGACGGTCAAACCGAGGAAGCGATAAAGCCGGCCCATCCACTCCGAGTCCCGCTTGGCCAGATAATCGTTGACCGTAATCACGTGCACACCGCGTCCGCTCAGCGCATTCAGATAGACCGGGAGGGTCGCGACCAGGGTTTTACCTTCGCCGGTCTTCATTTCGGCGATCTTCCCCTGGTGCAACACCATGCCACCTATTAGCTGAACGTCGAAGTGGCGCATTTGAAGAATGCGGCGACCGGCTTCCCGAACAACCGCGAAAGCCTCTACCAGGATCTCGTCCAATGCCTCTTTGATTATTTTGAGGCGGTCATCTTCGAGCTGCTTGAGGCGGTCGGGATCGGCCTCAGGTTCATCGGGAACGCTCGATAGACGTGCCTGGACACGCTTCCGGAATTCGTCGGTTTTGGCGCGCAGCTCGTCATCCGAGAGCTGCTTCATTTGCGGCTCGAGTGCATTGATAGCCTCGACCTGAGGCATCAGCCGCTTCAGCTCCCGCTCGTTCTTGGTCCCGAAGACCTTGCCTAAAAGAGTGTTAATCAAATTTAATGACCTTTTGGAGGCGACACCAGGCTTTGTATAGAGCCTAGCATATTAGATGCAGCGACATCGCGTAAGTCGCCGAGGGGAATCTTGCCGCAGAATGTACCTGTTTGGAGACACGTGGGGCCCGAACGGCTTCTGGCACGGATCGTGCCCCCCAGGAGCACAGGCTCCGGTTTCGCCAATGGCCACAATTCTCATGTAAGATTTCCGCGAACGGATGCCCACTTTTTACGATCGCTTTGTCGAGTGCGTTGCACGCTGGCCGCAGAATGTGGCGTTGGAGATCCAACGCCGCGAGCAGGTTGAGAGCTATACCTACGCGGAAGTCCGGCGCATGGCGGAGTCCGTGGCGGCATGGCTGGCACAAGCGAGCTTGCCACCGGGTGGCCGAGTCGCAATTTTAGCGGACAATCATCCCCGCTGGGTTGCTGTGTTTCTGGGAGCCGTCGCGGCAGGATGCACGGCCGTTCCACTCGATACCGCGTTACATGCCGACCAGATCGCGACTCTCCTGAAAGATAGCGGCAGTTCCCTTTTATTCTGCGACCTAAAACATCTCGCGACTGCCGGAGAAGCAATCGCATCGCTGGTGATCAAGATTGTCCTTACCAACCCGGCCGAACAGAAAATCTCCGCAGACCATAAAGACCGACCTAAGCCAGCTCCAATCCCTGCCGCGGACCTTGACCAAATGTTTGCCTCCGGGCCGGGCGGCTTTAAACCCGTGCCAGTGGAGTCCGGCCATGTCGCTTCCCTGCTCTACACGTCCGGCACGACTTCTGACCCCAAGGGCGTGATGTTGACTCATGCCAACCTTATGGGCGAAGTCGAATCGGTGTTCAGCTGGGCGCATGTCGGTCCGGAAGATGCCGTGCTCGGGGTTCTGCCGCTTTTCCATGTGCTTTCCCAGATGGCCAACCTTCTGTTGCCTTTGGTCAAGGGCGCTCGAGTCGTGTATCTGGAGACGTTGAATACGACCGAGTTGTTGCGCGCGCTCAATGAGAGAAAGATCACCATCTTTGCGGTAGTGCCTCAATTTTTCTATCTGATTCATGAACGCATCTTCAAAGAAGTGGCGAAGCGCGGGTCGGTGGCTTCGTGGGCGCTTAAAGCTTTAATGACTATCAACCGGGGTCTGCGTACTGTCGGAATCAATGCGGGTAAATTTTTTTTTGGCAAACTACACAGTACTTTTGGCGACAGAATGCGCTATCTCATCACCGGCGGGTCGCGCTTCGATCCGCAAATTGGATACGATTTCTACGCGCTTGGCATCGATGTATTACAAGCCTATGGTCTGACGGAAACCACCGGAGCGGCTTTCGCTGCGCTCCCTCGTCACAACGTAATTGGCTCAGTGGGGCCCCCCTTGCCGGGCGTGGAAGGAAAGATTATCGATCCCAAAGCGCCCGAAGACGGCGGCCCAGCGGTTGGCGAAATCGCCATACGTGGCGCCATCGTGATGAAGGGGTACTGGAACCGTCCAGACGCGACAGCTGCCGTTCTGAAGGACGGCTGGCTTTATACCGGGGATCTCGGACACTTTGATTCCGACGGCAACCTTTTTATTACCGGACGACAAAAGGACGTGATTGTCCTCAGCAATGGCAAGAACGTTTATCCGGAAGAAATCGAGTCTTACTACCTGAAGTCGCCCTACATTAAAGAAATTGGCGTGATGGCGATGGAAGGCGAGCCTGGCAACCCTGCATCGGACCGGCTTTATGCGGTGGTGGTACCGGATTTTGATCTCTTAAAAGAACGCAAGATCGTAAACGCAAAAGAAGTGATCCGCTTTGACATAGAAGGCATCTCCGCGCACATTCCCTCGACCAAACGCATTGGCAGTTATGAGATTTGGCAAGACCCATTGCCACGTACTACTACTCGAAAACTAAAGCGCTTCGAATTGGAAAAGCGTGTTCGTGCGAAACAGAAGGAAGGACACGGCGACGAGTCCGAAATCAGGTCCACTCTGTCACCGACTGCTGAAGATAACCAGTGGCTGGAGCGACCAGAGGTGCGGCAAGCTGTAAAGATCATCCGGGAAGCCTCAACCGCTGCGCCCGAAGTCATTCGTCCCGGCGACAATCTGGAGCTCGATCTCGGCCTCGACTCCATGCAACGGATTGAATTACTGATCGCCCTGGAAAAGGAACTGGGCGGCGACGTGGAAGAATCGATCCTGGCAGAAATCTATTCAGTCCGCGAACTGGTGGACGCCGTTCTGGAAAGTGCGGCCTCAGGAAAAACGATTTCCACTTCACGAGAACAACCTGGGGGATGGAAGTCGATTCTGCAGGAAGAGTCAACGGATCCGGAAGTTCTGGCTTTGGCGAGACCGGGGCGATTCGCGGAGCGAGTCTTGTATTCAGCGTTTCGATTGGTCCAGATTTTCGCTTACGACCGGTTTCACTTGCGGGTGGAGGGACTGGAAAAGCTTCCTCTCCAGGGTTCCTACATTCTTTCTTCCAATCACCAAAGCTATCTCGATCCAATAATCATGGCGGCGTTCCTGCCGTGGCCTGTGTTTCGCAATTTGTTTTCCGTGGGAACGAGCGAGATTTTTGGCTCGGGCTTTATGCGCCTATTAGCACGCTGGTTGCGGGTGATCGTCGTCGACCCGGATGCAAATCTGGTTCCGGCCATGCGCGCCGGCGCGTTCGGGCTACAACACGGGCGAATTTTGATCCTTTACCCGGAAGGCGAACGCAGCATTGATGGCACTCCCCGTATTTTCAAGAAGGGTGCCGCGATTCTCTCCACCCATTTACAAGTGCCGATTGTCCCCGTGGCGATAGAAGGTTTTTTCGATGTCTGGCCGCGAGGCAAACGTTTTCAAAAGTTCGCGCCGCTCAAAATTCAGTTCGGGGATCCGATTTATCCTCCACCGGCAGCGGAGTCATCGGAAGCAGCATACGAAAAGCTTACGGCCGCCTTGAAGTCACGAATAGTTGAAATGTGGCAGAAATTGCGCGAAGAGCGCGCCGACGAGGCCTCACCTGCACTGTCGGCCTCGCTGCACTAGGACTCTCCGACTCGCCTGATATTCCTTACTTAGCACGAGGATGAGTCTGATCGTAAACCTGCAAGACATGCTTGATGGAAAGCTGAGTGTAGCGCTGAGTGGTGGAAAGACGCTCATGGCCAAGCATTTCTTGGATAGCCCGAAGATCAGCGCCCTCCTCCAGCATATGAGTTCCAAAAGCATGGCGAAGGGTGTGTGGGTGAACATCCGGCGACAAACCCTTCGCCACTGCAATTTTCTTGATGATTCTTCCCACACTGCGGGTGGTAAGGCGGCCGCCACGCCAGTTGATCAGCAATGCCGAAGTGCTGTTCTTACGGTCGGCAAGCATTTTCTGACGAACCGGCCTATAGGCATCCAGTGCGGCTTTCACTGAGTCTCCGAAGGGGACGAAACGCTCTTTTTTGCCTTTGCCACGAATGAGGATCGCTTCACTGCTTAGTCGAATGTCCTCGAGGTTGATGCCGATCAATTCAGAATTCCGGATGCCGCAGCCATAGAGCAATTCAAACATCAGCTGATCGCGTTCTGGGAAAGCTGCAACCTCGGGCATTTTTCCGTCGAGCACCACATTCATTTCCTCGATCGTTGGAACCCGTGGAAGTTTTTTGGAAAGCTTGGGAGTAGAGACTAAGGCTGCTGGGTTCTGCTCGACTACGCCTTCCTGAGCCAGCCATCGGTACAGCGACCGCACCGCCGCCAGCGATCGAGCCACGGAAGTTTTGTCCAGTCCTTTCTCATAAAGGCGAGACAGAAAACCGCGGATGGCAACGTGGTCAATCTGTTTCCAGCCACGCGCACCAATGTAGACAGAAAATTCTTCAAGATCGCCTTTATAGGCTTTGATGGTGTGGACTGACGAATTCCGCTGGTGCAGTGCTTGCAGGAATTGCGCAACGGCTTTTTCGATGGTCGTGGATTTCGTCATATGTTTTTGTGGCGCCAATCGTCCGGAGGGCATCTTGCCTCCGCCCCTTCCATTTACTATCCGCTTCTCTTGCGAGCCCGGGATATACTCGCGACGGTCAGCAAGCTGCCGGCGCTACGAATTCGCCTTCGCCGCGGCCTTCACCTTGGCTCGGGGATGATGCTTTTGATACACGCTCTTCAATCGATCCAAGGCCAGGTGGGTATAGACCTGGGTAGTCGAAATGTCAGCGTGACCGAGAATGGTCTGCACGGTACGCAGATCCGCGCCGTTTTCCACCATGTGCGTCGCGCAACTGTGACGCAGCATGTGAGGGCTGGCTTTACGACCAGCGACAACAGATGCGGCACGAACCATTTGCCAAACGCGTTGCCGGGTCAATTTTCGACCGCGCCTGCCTAAGAAAAGCAGCGGAGAAGTTGCCCCGTTCGCGAGAATGGGACGGAAATGCCCAACGTATTCGGTGAGTGCGTCCTGCGCACCTTTGCCGAGCGGCACGATTCTTTCTTTATCACCCTTACCGCGCACCAGAATGCAGCCCAGATCGAGCTTCAAATCTTCCAGGTTTACACCGGTGATTTCGGAAACTCGCAGTGCCGATGCATAGAACACTTCCAGCATGGCACGATCGCGCACCACAATGGCTGCGGCTTCTTTGGGTTCGGCAACTGAATCCGGGCGACTCAGCATGGAATCCACTTCGTCACGGGCCAGCGCTTTCGGCAACACCTTCCACTGTTTCGGCGAAGCGATATTCAATGTGGGATCGTGACCGATGATTTTGTCGAGAAGAAGGTAACGGTACAAGTGTCGCAACGCTGAGAGCTTGCGCCCGACCGAGCGTCCATCCACGCTGTTAGCAAATAATTGCTGAATGAAGTTTCGGACGTCCTTGCGTTGGGCAGTGAGCAACGTTCGCTTGGGTTTTTCGAGAAATGCCGCAAATTGTCCAATATCCGTGGTATAGGCCGCAATCGTGAGCGACGCTAGTCCCTTCTCGATCTTCAGGTAATCGAGAAATCCTGAGAGAATGCGGGAGTTGGCTTCTGAGGGCACTCGATTAGTATGCACGTTATCGGACTCTGGGGGAATTGGCGAAGCGTGTGCAGCGGGCTTGCATCGCAAGTGGACATCGAATCAAGTAATTCTCGGTAGGTACCGTGGTTAAAGATTCACTCTTAAAATCTCCACTGCATACAGCGCGCCTTCGGGTGTTTCTTCATGCTTGAAGTATGCAAATACGCTTCGCTGTTGACCCAGATGTTCGCGTATCCGGTCAACCATGGCACGGCGTTCTTCGGCGGTGTAACTCGGTTTGCGGTAACGGTAGTAGCAGAAATCGGCGGTCACGACGTCGGGTGTCATTCGATCTTCGGTCTCGGCAACGCAAAGCGCACGATTGTTGGCTTTTAACAAATCGAAGATTTCGTCGGTAAACCACGACGCATGGCGAAATTCGAATGCGGCTTGAACAGCGCGAGGAATGGCAGGGAGAAAATCCTGAAGCAGCTTCGCATCGGCTTTCGAATTCGGCGGTAATTGAAACAACACCGGGCCCAGTTTGCCTGCCTGGGCCAGCGGCTCGATTGTGCTGAGGAACCGAAGAACAAAATCAGAGGTATCTTTGAGGCGCTTAATGTGGGTGATGACCTGGTGCGCCTTCACTCCGAATCGAAAACCCGCGGGCGTCTCCGCGATCCACTTCTGCGCCGTCGTCTCCTTGATCAGCTGACGAAAAGTAAAATTGACTTCGACGGTATTGAGCTGAGTGGCGTAATGCTGCAGGAATTTCGTCTGTGCAAGCTTGGCGGGATAGAAATCCGGCTTCCAGCCTGGATACGCCCATCCTGACGTTCCAACATAGAGTTGCGCCATGGCGAAATCTTAAACCGAGCGGTCGGATTATGTCTTGCGAGCCTTCTTTCGTGCCGTCTTCTTAAGAATCGCAGGTTTGACGGACGTTTTCCGGCCCGCCACTGTGGGTTCGGCCGGTGCGGATATTTCCCGTCCGGCTCTGCTAGTCACCGGTGCGTCCATTTCCACGCCAGAAAATTTTGGTAATTTTTGCCTCAACTTCAGGGTAGGTTCGAACAGGTCTCCTAATTTTTCTACACGTTTGATAACTTGTTCCGCTTCAAACACCAGCAGCGACGCGTCTTTCTTCTTGAGCAACTGTTCCACTTCCTCCCATTGGACCGGGGTAGATACTGTGGGATGCTCCCGCGCCCGTAAAGAATAGACGGCGATCGTGGTCTTGTGCTGATCGTTCTGGCTCCAGTCCACGAACACCTTGCCTTTGCGCAACTCCTTCTTCATATCGGAGACGACAAGGTCGCGATGCTGATCCTCCAACAGGCGGGCCAGTGCATGGGCAAAGGGTTTGGTGGCTTCATAACTGGTCGCGGTGTTGAGCGGAACGTAAATTTGCAATCCCTTCGAACCGGAGGTCTTCGGAAAACTCCGCAGGCCAAAGTGCTCGAAAACTTCTCGCAGCCACATTCCGACCTGGGCACACTGCACGATGTTCGCTGGCGGGCCAGGATCGAGATCGAACACCATCATGGTGGGACATCCGATTTCTTTTGCCATGGAAAGTGAAGGATGCAGCTCGATCGCGGCCAGGTTGGCCATCCAAACCACCGTGGGCAGATCGTTAGCCAGGATGTAATTCACATCGCGGTTGTTGCCTTCGCTCCAGATCGGAGCGGTCTTGATCCAGTCCGGACGATGTTTGGTGGCGTTCTTTTCAAAAAAGTACTGACTATCGACACCGTTGGGATAGCGTTTCAGGGTCAGTGGCCGTCCCGCAAGGTGCGGCACCAGGGCCGGAGCAATGCGGGCATAGTAGTCGATGACCTGGCCTTTGGTGAAGCCGGTCGCGGGATATAAGACTTTGTCGAGGTTCGACAACTTCAGTTGCCGTCCGCCAATTTCAATTACAGGATCGTTGCTCACGCTTCCTCGCTTGTGTATCTGGGCATAACTTCTCGGTTTCAGCCGAGCGTTTGGGACGAACCGTCGCCGTTTAGTATAGTGGCGCTCCCCGGCCGCCAAACGTTTGGTGTTTGATGCCGCCTAGACCTCGGATGGAGATATTGCCGTGACCTTAAGGAACGGGCCTCGGCTCACTGGCGCCTGCTTTGTGCCCGGTCCAAACTTCCCAAGCTCGATCGTGCTTAAGCGGCTCGGAATGACAATTGTATTCAGGACGGCTTTCAGCGACTTTTGGATCACATTCCCGCTGTTCAGGCCGCTTGTGGGTTTGACAACTTCCCTTCTATCCACGTAGTTTCAAATTCTCCTCTCATGATTTCGATCCATGCGCGTCCAATGGTAGTGGAGGTTCGATGAGATACCACCTGCTTAAGTCTCTGGTGCTTGCGCTGGCGATTTCCGCCCTGGCCACAGCTCAAGATCTGGCTTCATTCGAGAAGCGCATAACCGTCAAGAAGCTCGACAACGGCTTAACAATCATCATTTGTGAGCGACCGGAAGCGCCGGTATTTTCCTTTGACACCCACGTGGATGTCGGTTCCGTGCAAGATCCCATGGGACAGACCGGCATGGCCCACATGTTTGAACACATGGCGTTCAAGGGCACGGACACCATCGGAACGACTGATTACGCTGCCGAGAAGGTTGCGCTGGCACAGGTGGAGAAGGCTTATGCGGCGTTCATTCAGGAACGCGATAAGCCGTTTGGTCGAAATGATGACAAGTTGAAAGAGCTGCAGAAAGCGTGGCAGGACGCGATCGCAGCGGCGCAGAAATACGTTAAACCCAATGAATTTCCGCAAATTCTCGAAAGCAACGGTGCCGAAGGGTTGAATGCCAGCACCGATCTTGATGAAACCTCTTATCACTACTCGTTGCCGGAAAATCGTCTGGAGCTTTGGGCTTATCTCGAGTCGACCCGTTTCATCCATCCGGTGATGCGGGAGTTTTATAAAGAACGCAACGTCGTAATCGAAGAGCGCCGCATGAGGACGGACAGCAATCCCATCGGCCGGTTACTGGAACAGTTCGTCACCGCCGCGTATCAGGCGCACCCGTACCATCGGCCGACGATTGGATGGATGGCGGACCTGAATTCGTTTTCGGCAACTGACGCGCAACACTTTTTTGACAAATATTACATTCCGTCAAATATGGTAGTGGCCGTCGTCGGAGATGTGAGTCCATCACGGTCGATCCCCATCATCGAAAAATATTTCGGTCAGATTCCTTCGCACGCAAAAACCGATGAGCGAACCACAACTGAACCTCCTCAGAATTCCGAGCGCCGAGTAGTGTTGTACGACCGCTCACAACCGCTGTACTTGGAGGGATATCACCGTCCCGATTATCGCAGTCCCGACGACGCTGTTTACGACGCCATCGCCGATCTGATGTCGAACGGACGCACATCGCGGCTCTACCGCGCGCTGGTGCGCGATAAGAAAATCGCTTCTGACTCTGCAGGTTTCACAGGGCTACCCGGTAATAAGTACCCGCACCTGTTTGCGTTTTATGCGTTTCCTCTCCCGGGCCATAAGCCACAAGAGATGGCAGAGGCGATCCACCACGAAATCGATCGTCTAAAAACCGAGGATATCAGCGATGAAGAACTGAAGATGATTCGCACTCGGGCCAAGGCAAACTTGCTGCGCGGACTCGACAGCAACGAAGGGCTGGCCTCAGAACTCGCTTTGTTTCAGAGCAGGTATGGCGATTGGCGCGAACTCTTTCATCAGGTAGACAATCTCGAGAAGGTCAGCAAAGCCGATATCCGGCGGGTGGCCAATCAAACCTTCGTTCCCACCAATCGCACTGTCGGGATTATCGAGACTGCGGCACCACCTCAGCCGGCGGGACAAAGCGGAGGTGGCCAGTGAAGAAGAGAAACAACTCCGTCGCAAAGAAAGCAGTGAGCAAATTTCCTGTTCTTCTTCTGATGACAGTTGTCGGTGCCGTTGGCCTCAACTCGCACCCGGCTGTCGCGCAAACGGCAGAATGGCAGCAGATCAATATTCCGCCGCTTCCCGCGTTTCATCCGCAGGAACCGAAGCGTATCGTCCTGCCTAATGGCATGGTGATTTTTCTTCAGGAAGATCACGAACTGCCGTTCATTGACGGCATTGCGCGAGTTCGTGGCGGCTCCCGCTCCGAGCCAACGGCCCAAACCGGATTAGTAGATATCTACGGAGAAGTTTGGCGTACGGGTGGTACGAAAAGCCAGACTGGCGACCAGCTCGACGATTATCTCGAGATCCGGGCGGCGAAGGTTGAAACCGGGGGCAATGTCGATTCAACGACGATCTCATGGTCGTGCCTGAAGGCTGATTTCGACGACGTGTTCAAGATTTTCGATGAGTTACTGCGTCAGCCTGAATTTCGCGATGACAAAGTCGACCTGGCCCAGAAGGAATATTTCGACGCCATCTCCCGCCGCAACGACGACGTAGACAGTATCGCTGCCCGCGAAGCCGCGAAGCTGGCTTACGGTGTGAATAGTCCGTACGCGCGCGTCCCCGAATATAAGACAGTAGCAGCAGTGACCAGAGAAGATCTGGTCCAGTGGCATCACACCTACGTTCAGCCCAACAACATTATTTTAGGTATCGTTGGAGATTTCGACGCTACCGCGGTTGAAGCCAAACTTCGCCAGGTGTTCGGCGGATGGCCGAAAGGGCCCGCGGCAAAAGAAGACAAAATCGCGAGCCAGCCGGCCAAGCCAGGCTATTACCTGGTTGAGAAGGAAGACGTCAACCAAAGTTCCATCAACATGGTCGGAACCGGTATCAGACGGGACAATCCCGACTACTACGCAGTTCGGGTTTTCAATGAAGCGTTCGGTGGCGGATTTTCTTCGCGACTAATGCAGAGCATCCGTACCGCGAAAGGGCTGGCTTATGCTGTCGGTGGCGGAATTGGGAGTTCCTTTGACCATCCCGGTGTTTTGCGTCTGTCGATGGGAACGAAAAGTGCCACCACCATCGAATCTATCATGGCGCTTGACGAACAGATTGACGAGGTGAGCAAGCATCCTATCTCCGACGCCGAGGTCAAACGAGCTAAGGACTCCATCCTTAACGGCTTCGTATTTAACCTTGATTCACCAGAAA
The DNA here is from genome assembly GCA_963786325.1 of Terriglobia bacterium. Classification (GTDB taxonomy): domain Bacteria; phylum Acidobacteriota; class Terriglobia; order Terriglobales; family Acidobacteriaceae; genus JAIQFF01. The sequence goes on along the minus strand of CAWAYW010000024.1, from coordinate 525,998 downwards.
AGATTTTGCGCGAGCGCATGGCTTACGAGTTCTACGGATATCCTGCAGATTACCTCGAAAAATTCCGTGCCGGCGTGGACAAGGTGACAACGGCGGACGTCGCCAGGGCCGCAGCCAAGTACTTGCACAAAGATCGATTGGCGGTGTTGGTGGTAGGTCACGCATCGGAATTCGACAAACCGCTGAGTTCGCTGGGGCCGGTTACCAATATCGATATCACGATTCCACCGCCGCCAGGAGAGCCGGGACCAGGGGCCAAGCCAACTCAGTAGTTCTTAACTTCAATCGCTATTGCCCAAGGAATGCGTGGGGCGGGCGCCTTCGCCCGCTGCCTAATTTTTCGGTACTCGCCCGGACCAGCACTCTGGCTCGGAGTACCATTCCTACGTGGAACGAGGGACGTTCCTTGGAGTTCGCATTCTCTCCGCTTTCCTAGCTGCGACTTCGCCGTCTAGCTGTCCTTGCCGCCCACTCGGCCTGGCCGCCGTTGTCCAATTGAAACAGTCTCCGAAGAAGTACGAGGATGGTCCGCGACCGTCTGGGGTATCAAGGTTACACGTGATAGAAACCGTCTCACGCGAGCATTTGCTCGCGAAAGTGGAACCTGAGTACCCACCAAAAGCCGAGGCTACCCGGATCGAAGGAGACGTTATTTTCCGGATCGTGATTGGGAAGAATGGCAAAGTAAAAGAAATTCACCTGCAGCGTGGGAGACCCATCCTGATAGAAGCTGCGGCAAAAGCCTTGTCGCAGTGGAAGTACAAGAGTTTCACGCTCAATGGCGAAGCCGTCGAAGTGGAAACATTTGCGACTGTCCAGTTCCGACTGCGCAGCATGCATCAGTCAAAGCCCACCGACGATTAAATAAACCGGAGTGAGGGTTTGAAAAACAAGCGACCGGGATAATCCCTCGCCCCGACCTGTCCGCTTGACGGGTCGAAACACGTTGTTTATGATAGCGAAGAAAAAGCGAAATCCATTATGGCTACTCTTCCCTTCTTGCCAGTCTCTTCGTCGAAACTCATTGGCATTGCCCGGCTCGCCGCTGAGGGCGAATCCCTTCGCCAGGGTCATGCGGTGGAATATTTCACTTTGCCGGCACGCTCTCTGCTGAATCGATGTACCGGGGTGCGCATGCCTTTCACGTGGACGATCAATCCTTATCGCGGGTGCGAATTCGCCTGCAAATATTGTTACGCGCGTTATACCCATGAATTTATGGAAATGCGCGATGGCGTGGACTTCGAGCAGAAGATTTACGTCAAGCAGCACGCTGCTGAACTGCTGCAGCAGGAACTCCGTCGCGTTAAGCCAGGCGAGGAGATTGCAATTGGAACAGCGACCGATCCCTATCAGCCGGCTGAGCGGCGTTTCGAAGTGACGCGCGTGATTCTCGAGGAATTGGCGCGGCATCGAGGTTTGGAGATTGGCCTCATCACCAAGGGAAACCTGATCCTGCGAGATGTCGACTTGCTGAAAGAACTGGCGCGTAACAACCGTCTATTTGTAAACCTCACCATCACCACTTTGAACGTGGAACTGGCGCGCATTCTTGAACCGCGCGCGCCTCGACCCGATCTGCGAATGGAGACGGTTCACAAATTGAGCCAAGCGGGAATCGCTGTCGGGATCAGTTGCTCTCCCGTTATACCCGGCATCACGGACGCTCCTAAGAACCTTGAAGCGCTGGTTCGCGCAGCGGCGGCGGCTGGAGGCAAGCATGTTTTTGCCAATCCCCTGTTTCTTAAGCCGTGTTCGGCTGCGGTTTTTATGCCATTTCTGGAAAAGGAATTTCCGCAGCTGGCGGCTGAATACCGGCAGCGTTATAAAGATCGCGCGTTCCTACCGAAGAGTTACGGAAAGAGGATTTCGCAACTCATGACCCGTCTCCGACAAAAATACGGCATGGTCCGAGGCGGCGAGCGTTATGGTCCTAAATCACCGGTGCTGCAGCGGGAGGGCGAGCAAATGGCTTTATTCTAAAAAGTTTTGCAGCAAAGGCCCGCAAGGTTAGACCGCGGTCACGCAGAAAAATCGTTGGCGTGCGCTTTGCATTGCAGTCTGGCTTTATACTCCCTAGGTTCGCTAGCGATTGGATCTTCTACGACGAGCGAAAAGTAATCCCAGTCCTGCTCCGAGTAGAAGGGTTCCCAGTAGTTTTTTCTTATCGCTGATCGCGACGAAGCGGGTTCCCTCGGGCCCTACCTCGAAAACGCCGACCGGAAGGGCGCCGACTCCACCGCCTCCGCCACCGCCCTCGCCACGAGCAGTCTTGATTTCCAAACCGCCGCTGCCTGTGCCTCCGCCAAAGCCATAGGCAATCTTGGCCACAGGAATGATGGTCTTGTCGCCTGCCGTGATGGGATCTCCGAACACACTTTTGACTTGCGCCCGGCTGGATAGATTTTCGTGCAAAGACTGCAACAAGCTCAAACTGCTCATGACTGGCTCCTCAACGGAAATTCATTACCTCAGCATACATGTGATGGAAGGCGTGCACACCCGCCTCCTGCCTGATGCTATAGCGCCCGCGCTGATAGCTTCGAGAATGCAGATTCTTCTGCACGGTTTCGCAGATTCCTACATCTTCGTTCTGGATCTGGTCGCTGAACTCCACCGCAGATTTGGCCGCGCTGCTGCCCAAACCTTCCTCCGGCAAGTACCATTCGAAAATCGCCAGTGAACGATTCACGTCGATCGGCCATACGATGTTGAGCGACACGTTATCGGGGTAACAATTGAGCATCCAGTTAGGAAAAATCCAGAAATAATCGGTGGTCAAGTCGCTGCTGGCTTGCGGATAACGGCGCGGCGTAGCGTCGCCCGGCTGCGCACCTCGGATGGGGCTGAACTGCCGCACATGGCGGGCATAAGGTTCAACCGAGTATGCGTTGTAATCCAGTTCTCGGTTCAGTCCGGGATGCACGCTGGGCAGGTGATAACCTTCGAGATAATTATCTACGTAGGTCTTCCAGTTGCACTTCATGTCGTAGGTACGGCGTTCAAACAATCTCATTCCCGTGAAACCGAACCGTTCAGCCTGCGCGGGAAGCTGACCCAAGCTTTTTATCAGCGGCTCAGCACTCGAATCGAAATTGACGAAGATGAGATTGAACCACTCTTCAGCACGCACCGGCACTAATGCGAATTCATTAGCGTCGAAACCCGGTTGGCCTTCGAACTCGGGTGCGCTGATCAATGCACCGTCGAGCCCATACGTCCAGCCGTGATATCTGCAGCGGAACAGTTTGCGCGAACCGCATCCTTCGGCGGGTGGACCTGCCCGGTGACGGCAAACGTTGTAGAAGCCTCGCAGGTCACCTTGTGCACCTCGCACGAGCAAAAGAGGCTCGCCTAAAAGTTCAGTGGTAAAGAAATCGCCCGGCTTCGTCAGTTGCGAGTGATGCCCGACCACCTGCCATGTCCGGGCAAAGACTCGCTCCTTCTCCTGAGCAAACACATCGGGATCGGTGTAAAACGGCGCAGGTATCGACCAGGCGCGAGAAATATCTGGATTGATTTGGATGGCCGGCTGCTCGAGCATGCCGAGCATTTTACGTCAGGCGGCGGAAGTCGCACCTCGGTGTGCGGATTTAGCAGTTGATTCCTCAGAGTTTGGCGGGTTTTCATTAGAGTTTCTAATTTGGGGGGCCTAAGTCGATGGGTTGTGGTGTCTCACACGGTGTGGCAAACTGACACAACTTGTCACTTCGCAGACAAAGTCTGACATTTACCGTACTTAGATCGCTGGTATCCGAGCCTAGACAGCTTTGGTGAACCACGGTTTATTGTTGAAAATAAAGCCGCTGTATCCACAGATTGGACATACCTAAGAAGTTGGCCGATCAAATGCAAACATACCTGCCAGGTCGGTCGCAGAGACCAAATTTTAGATATACGGAGAGGGTAAACGAGATGCGGAAACAGAAGGGTTTTTCACTTATCGAGTTGCTGATCGTGGTTGCGATCATTCTGATCATCGCTGCGATCGCGATTCCAAACTTGCTGCGTGCCCGTATTGCAGCTAACGAGTCCGCTTCAGTCAGCGCGATTCGTACCATCAACACTGCTGAAGTCACCTATGCCACGTCGTTTCCGACCAAGGGCTATTCGGATACTCTGACCGTCTTGGGCGGCGCGTCACCTTGCACCCCGGCTGTGGCTACGGCTTGCCTGATCGACAACGTTCTGGCGTCTGCCACTGCGGCTCCTGGAAAGAGCGGCTATAAATATGCCGTGACTCCGGTCGCCACCGGCACGATCAACACCTCTTACACGGTCGGCGCTTCACCGCTGAACTACAACCAGTCGGGTGTACGCGACTTCTGTTCGAACGAAGACGGCGTCATCCGGTTCGACGCAGGCGCACCGGCACAAACTCCGGTTACCACCAACGCTGCTTGCATAGCGTTCACCGTACTGCCGTAATCTAGTTAAACCTCAAAGAGAGGATCTAGACCAGGGGCATCGGAAATCCGATGCCCCTCATTTTTTCTTGAGACAGATTATCAGCGCGAGAATTGGCGACGAAGGCTGCCAGAATTTGTCAGTTGAGACGAATGACGCTTATCCCGGATCAACAAATTCCTCACCATGTCAATGACGCTAATAGAGTTACTAATGGTGGGGCAGACTGCTGGAAATGGCAACCAAAGTGCCACTATATAAGAGAGATCGAGGGGGTTAACGTTTAGAAGCCTGTCAAGATTAAGGAACACAAACACACATGCGATCCAACAATAAAGGTTTTTCGTTAATCGAACTTCTGATCGTGGTGGCGATCATCCTGATCATTGCGGCGATTGCGATTCCGAATCTCTTGCGGGCACGAATCGCCGCGAACGAAGGATCGGCGGTGAGCTGCATGCGGACGATCAATACCGCGCAGTTCGCTTATAACGCCAGCTTTCCCACTGTTGGATATGCCACGGCTCTGGCTGACCTGGGCCCAGCGTCAGCCGCAGGCTGCGGTGGCACACCCTCACAAGCGAACGCTTGCCTGATCGACTACGCTCTGGCGCAGTCATTTGCAGGCGGCGCAACCGGTGGGAAGAGTGGATACACTTTTAATTCGGTAGGGCTGTCGGCGAGCGGGATCAATAGCTCTTTTGTCACCGGAGCTTCGCCTCAGAATTTCAATATCTCCGGCGTCCGGAACTTCTGCGCGACCGAAGATGGAGTCGTTCGGTTCAACGCCGGCGCAACCGGTAGCACGCCAGTGATCACCACGGCAGCTTGTCAGGCATTCACGCTGATGCAATAGCCTTCGAGTTTGGCGAAGTACCCTGGGGGAGGGTACACAAGCCAGGAGAGGAGCCAGGTTAACGCCTGGCTCCTCTATTTTTGGTCCGAGATCCCTGCGTGACCTCAGTAATAGCGACTGTGGTGCTAGCCGCATATACCCGAAATATAATGGAATCTACCAAGCACATTTTGACCTTTGAGGGTCCGGTAGAGATGCCTGCCATTGAAATCTTAGGGTTGGAAAAAACTTACAGCGTAGGTTTTTGGCGGAAGAAAGCCAAGCAGGCTTTGCGTCCGTTGCATCTCACGGTAGAAGAAGGCGAGATTTTTGGGTATTTAGGCCCGAACGGCGCCGGCAAGACCACAACACTAAAACTGTTGATGGGGCTGATGCACCCCACGAGCGGAAGCGCTCGAATCCTGAGTCGCGAAATCAACGATCCGGTCATGAAGGCGCAAATCGGCTTTCTTCCCGAACAGCCATATTTTTACGACTACCTTACAGCTGACGAGTTGCTGCACTACTACGGACAGCTCTCAGGCGTGGCCGCAAAGGAACTCAGCCGCAGAGTGGACCAGGTGTTACAGCGAGTGGGATTGCCCGATGCCGGCGGAGTTCAGTTGCGTAAGTTTTCCAAGGGAATGCTACAGAGGGTTGGAATTGCCCAAGCGATTCTTCACGATCCGAAGGTAGTCTTTTTCGACGAGCCGATGTCCGGCCTGGATCCGATGGGACGGCGCGAAGTCCGGAACTTGATGGAAGAGCTGAAACTGGAAGGCAAGACAGTCTTTTTCTCCACCCACATTCTTTCGGATGCGGAAGCGTTGTGCGATCGCGTTGCCATCATCAACAAAGGAGAACTACAGGGAGTCGGCGCCGTGGCTGATCTCACCTCCGGTGTTAACAGCGACGTCGAGTTGGTGTGGCAGGGCCCAGGCGTCCCCATGTTGTTACGAAACCTGGGAGCGGAATGCCGTGTAACCGGAGAAACAGTACGCGCCATCGTTTCGGAAACAAATCAGGATGCCGCTATCGAGGCATTACGGGGGGAAAGGCTACGGCTAATTTCAGTGACTCCCGTTCGCACCTCCTTGGAGGATTACTTCATGCGGAAATTGCAGCCGGTTGAGGCCAGCTCTGGAGCCAGGGCATGAACGCAAGAATCGCCTCCATTGCGTCCAACACCTTCCGGGAAGCTGTGCGCGACCGTGTTCTCTACAACCTGATCGTGTTCGCCTTGCTGATGTCGGGGGCTTCAATTCTCGTCGGTCAGATCTCCATTGATATCGAACGCCTGGTGGTAATTAATCTTGGCTTGACGGCGGTGTCCCTGTTCGGGATGGTGATCGCAATTTTCATCGGAATCGGGTTGGTCTCCAAAGAAATCGAAAAGCGTACGTTGTATACCGTGCTCTCTCGTCCGGTACGCCGCTGGGAATTTATCGTCGGGAAGTTCTTTGGCCTCGCCGGTACTCTGGTAGTGAACACTTTCTTTATGGCTGTTGGGGTATTCGTATCACTGCTCTACGTTTCGCATCATTTCCAGAAACAGGACGGCTGGGTTCTGATAGCGCTCTACTTTATCGTTTTGCAGTTTCTGATCATCACGGCCCTTACTTTGTTTTTCTCTTCTTTTTCTTCTCCGTTGCTTTCGGCGGTGTTCGCATTTTCCATATTCGTCATCGGCAGCTTCGCTGAAGATCTACGAGGCTTCGCCGCCATGACCCACGGGATCACACGCTGGCTGGCCACGGGTGCGGCGTACCTGGTGCCTAACTTTTCCGCTCTCAATGTGATCAGTTCGGTGGCCCATGCTCAGGCGGTGCCGGGGCAACTCATTTTCTACAATAGCGCCTACGCCCTGATTTACGCCACGATGGTCATTTGTGGCGCCGTGCTGGTGTTTGAGCGCCGGAACCTGAAATGAAGGCATCGCGACAGGTTGTGGTCGTTTTCAGCCTTATTCTCGTTGGCTGCGCCATAACATCGACGCTACTGCTCCAGCGGTTGGATCGAATCCGAACCGGCTCGACGCTGGAAGAAGTTCTCTACATTTCTTCGCCCAAGGCACTAAAGAAAATGAGCCTTGGATACGACGGCCTCTTGGCTGATATTTACTGGACGCGAGCCGTCCAGTATTTTGGCGGCAAACATCACGACGGCGCTCACTCTTTCGATTTGCTGGCGCCGCTGCTGGAGATCACCACCGCTCTCGATCCCCAGCTCATGGTCGCCTATGAATACGGCGCGAATTTTCTCGCGCCGAAACCACCGAATGGGGCTGGCATGCCTGAGCGTGCCATCGAATTGGAGGAATTTGGCATCCGCAACAACCCGAATGAGTGGCGTCTCTATTACAACGAGGGGTTCATCCGCTACATGGAACTGCAGGACTATGCCGGCGCAGCTCAAGTCTTTTCGCGAGGCGCACAGGTTCCCAATGCTCATCCTTTTTTGAGTATTCTGGCGGGAAAAATGGCAGAGCATGCAGGCGAAGAGCAAATGGCGAGGATGATGTGGAGCACCACCTATCAAACGGCGAAAGACGACGCTGTTCGCGCCAACGCGGCGGCACACCTGCGAGCCCTGCAAGTCGATGACGATGTCACGAACCTCGAAGCTCTTACTGGCCGCTATCAACAACGTACCGGACGTTTTCCGACCAGCTTTTCGGAGCTACAGCAAGCCGGCTTATTGAAAAACATTCCGGTAGATCCGCTGGGGCACACCTATCAGCTCATGCCAGACGGCGCCGTAGAAGTGCGAGAACCCGACAACCTGCCCTTCATTCAGAAGGGTCTGCCACCCGGTTACCTTCCGCCAGAAACCTCCAAGTTCCTACCCGCCGATTAGCGCGCGTGGGGCGGGCGGCCTAGCCGCCGCTTTTGGTTCGGAGTGAACTGCGGCGGGCAGGAGTATCCGCACTACCCGCTCATACCCGATAGTCCTGGGCTGCATCGAGCTGGTTATTGCGATATGGTTTAGAAGTGAAACGAAGATCAGGCCTGATGCTCCTTCCCGCCATCTTGCTGGCCGTGACGCTGGCTATTGCGGCGAACGCGCCTCCGGATGTTCATGCTATTGCTCAGGCGGTGGATAACCACTACAACCAGCTGCAGACGCTGCAAACAGAATTCACCGAGACGTACGAGGGTGCCGGGGTTGAACGTGAGGAATCCGGATCTCTCTGGCTGAAAAAACCCGGCAAGATGCGCTGGGAATACCGTTCTCCCAAGGAGAAGCTGTTCCTTAGCGATGGCAAGGATGCGTGGTTTTATCTTCCAGATGATCGACAGGTGCGGCGAACGTCGGTGAAGAAACTTGACGATTTACGGTCCCCGCTCGCTTTTCTTTTGGGAAAAACCCGACTGGAAAAGGAATTGGAGGGTTTGACTCTCGCTCCCGACGTGGCGCCGGCAACTCCGGGGAATACCGTTTTGCGGGGTGTTCCGAAGGCAATGGCGGACCGTATTCGCGAAGTTATTCTGGAAATCACCTCTGACAACCACATTGCGCGCATCCAATTTGAAGGGGCGGATGAGTCGGTAACCGAGTACCGGTTCAGCCAACAACAAGAGAATCGCCCGATTGCCGACCAGCGGTTCAGATTTGTGGCGCCGGCCGGGGTTGAAGTGATCGAAGGCGAGTTTGGACCGTAAAGCTTAATTTTAACCAAGTCCTTAATTTATCAATGATTTACCTCTTTCCTTGCCGACCAAACTTGGAGGTTACCACGGGAATGTCCCAAGACTACTCATTAGGGCATATTCACGCCCTTGCAACACCTCTGAATGCTAGACTTGGGAGGAAAGCGGAGCGCTAAAAACCAGGGTAATCAGAATCCGCATGGCTCAATTTGTCATAAAGATCGCGGACGATCGTGGGCACCTGGCGCAGCAGGTGGAGCATGGTTACTCGGAGTCTGAAGTACGAGAGCGATTCGTACAACAGGGTTACCTGGTTTACTGGGTTAAGCCTAGGGGGCTATTTGCCGGCGGCAAGCTTCAGGTTGGGGGACGGAAGGTCAAGCAGAGCCAGTTCGTGATCTTCAACCAGCAGTTTCTCACCCTCATCAAGGCAGGATTGCCGATTCTGAACGCCCTGGATTTGCTGATCAAGAGGCACAAAGACGGGAATATGCGGTCTTTGCTCCAGAACGTGCGAGAGCGGGTCAAAAGTGGAGAACTACTCTCCGATGCCTTTGCGGCGCAAGGAGTTTTTCCCCGAATCTACACGACCACTCTGATGGCCGGGGAGAAGAGCGGGAACATGGAAGAAGTGCTCGGACGCTACATCGCCTTTCAGCGACTGGCGCTGACGTTCAAGAAGAAGCTTGCGGTTTCTCTGGTCTATCCAGCGCTTCTTGTGACGATGGTGATGGTCATGATCGTGTTTCTGGTCACGTATGTAGTACCCGAGTTTGCCAAACTATTTGAAAATCTTAATGCCAAGTTGCCGGCTATCACTGTAATGATGTTAGCGATTGGCACGCGCGCCCAGAAACTGGCACCGTTCCTGTTGATTGGAGTCATAGTGGTGGCGGCAAGTTTCTGGCGATGGAAGAACACGGATCGTGGTGCAGAGCAACTCGATTCCGTCATTTTGAAATTGCCGCTGCTGGGTGAAATCTGGCTGAAATATCAAGTGGCGAATTTTTCGCGGATGCTGTCCACGCTTTTGGCGGGCGGACTGCCGCTCGTACCCTCACTCGAAACCGCAGGGGCATCGATGAGCAGCCGACGGATTTTGAACGGAATCGCAGAGACCGCGAGCCGGGTGCGCGAGGGACAGACGCTGTCAGGCAGCCTGGAGCAGCAAAAGATGTTTCCGGATCTCTCCGTGGAGATGATCGAGGTTGGCGAATCCACCGGCGCTTTGCCAGCGATGCTGAATTCGGTGGCCGAATTCTACGAAGAGGATGTGCAGACCGCGCTAGGCGCAACCATGGCCCTGATTGAGCCCGTGATCCTCATCATCATGGCCGTATTTGTTGGAGGAGTTTTAATTTCGCTTTATATGCCGATCTTCTCTTTGGGGTCCAATATTCACTAGACCGAAATATTCGCTCACGGAGTTGGCGCAGCAGGAATTGGGATTGTAGGTATGGCAGAAAAAACCACAACAGTAGTAGCGCACAGTGGCGTAGCACACGGCGGCAACGGCGGAGCCAGGCTGGCACCCGCCCCTGTCGTCGATGACCTGGCGAGAGCCCAGGACATCGCCCGGCGCTATCGCTGCGAATTCGTAGATCTACGCAATTTTCAGCTCCATCACGATCTGTTCAAGAAGATTCCAGTTGACCTGATGTTCCGCTACAACTTCGTACCGCTGGAGGAAACCGAGGACGGACGCTTGGCAATTGCCATCGCCGATCCCAGCCAGCTGATGATGATTGACGAGATCAGCCTGCTGCTGAGCAAGCGCATCCTGACCAAGGTATCGACGCTGGCACAAATCAGCGAGATTCTCAAGAAGACGGAACAGTCAAAACGGGTACTCGAAGAAGCCAGCGAGGGTTTTACGCTGGCGGTGGTCAGCGAAGACGATACGGGCGGCGAAGACAGCATCTCTATCGACCGCCTGACCGCACAGGGTGACATCAGCCCGATAATCCGGCTGGTCGACACCACGATATTTACGGCGCTACAGCGGCGGGCCAGCGATATCCACATCGAGACCCGCGACGACTCCGTGTACATCAAATTCCGCATTGACGGCGTCCTGACGCAGGCAATGCCGCCAATTGGCAAGGAACATCATTCCACCATCATCTCGCGCATCAAGGTGATGAGCGAACTGGATATTTCCGAGCGCCGCGTCCCGCAAGACGGCCGTTTCCGGGTAAAATACGGCACCCCGGAGCGCCCCATCGACTTCCGTGTTTCCATCATGCCTTCGATCCACGGCGAGGATGCGGTTTTGCGCGTACTCGACAAAGAGTCGATGAGCGAGAAGTTCCACAAGCTGGTTCTTGACGTCGTGGGTTTTGATCCCGATGATTTGAGGAAATTCAGGCGTTACATCGCCGAACCCTACGGGATGGTGCTGGTAACGGGACCAACCGGCAGCGGCAAAACTACCACCCTGTACGCGGCGATGAGCGAGATCAAGACCGAAGAAGACAAGATCATCACGATTGAAGATCCGGTCGAGTACCAGATTCGCGGCATTACTCAGATTCCGGTCAACGAAAAGAAAGGGTTAACCTTTGCTCGCGGACTGCGATCCATCCTTCGCCACGATCCCGACAAAATCATGGTGGGCGAAATCCGCGACACCGAGACGGCGCAGATTGCGATTCAGTCGGCGCTTACCGGTCACCTCGTATTCACTACCGTCCATGCCAATAACGTGGTGGATGTGATCGGCCGTTTTCTGAATATGGGGGTGGAGCCCTACAACTTCGTTTCCGCCTTGAACTGTATTCTGGCGCAGCGGCTGGTCAGGTTGATTTGTGAGTCGTGCCGGACAGTGGTGCATTATCCGCCGGAGACGCTCGAAGCCAGCGGACTCGACCCGGAGGGCTGGTCCAAGGTGGCGTTTTACGAGGGTCAGGGCTGTATCGAATGCGCGGGAACCGGCTTCCATGGCCGTACCGCGATTCACGAATTGCTGGATCTCAGCGACCGCATCCGAGAGATGATTCTGGCCAAGAAACCGACTTCAGAGATCCGGCGCGCGGCGCGTGAGGAAGGTATGCGTTTCCTGCGGGAATCGGCGCTCGATAAAGTCAGACTGGGTATGACCACTCTGAAGGAAATCAACAAGGTGACGTTCATCGAGAATATGCGGTAAGCAGCTCTCAGTCCTCGGTCGCCGATCGTCAGCGGAAAAACAGACTGCTGACTCCTGAAGACACAGGACTAATGACTGTTTTGCAGTGCCCTTCCGGCTATTGCAATTAGTCCCTCAACCGCGTTTTACTTGTAGGACAGCCCTCAATTTTATGAGTCCCGTTTCTAATTCCGGATCCAGGCCAAAACTGGCTTGCGAGATTTCCCCCGATCGTGTGCTTGCCGGCCGCATTGCAGAGAATGGGGGACGTAGACTCGAAGCTTGTGCTTCAAACGAACTTTCGCCGGGAAGCGTGGTCCCTGATTTGATCGAGACCAATCTCCGCCAGCCGGATGGCGTGTACGAGATTTTGCGAGACACACTTGGCAGCCTGGGTGGACGTTCGCGGGATGTGATCGCGGTTTTGCCCGACGCAGCCGTCCGCGTCGTTCTTCTTGACTTTGAAACTCTGCCGACGAAGCGGGACGAAGCTGAGGGCGTGGTTCGGTTCCGGCTAAAAAAATCGCTCCCTTTTGACGTCGATAAGGCCAAGGTTTCCTATCACGTACAGCCTTCCAGCGCCGGCGTTCGAGTGATTGCCGCGGTGGCATTGCGCAACGTGATTGAGGACTACGAAGCCGCATTCCGGCAAGCCGGTTTTGAACCAGGAATCGTAATGCCCTCAATGTTGGCGGCACTGGGAGCGGCGAATGCGCGGCAACCCGCGCTGGTCATAAAAGTCGATTCCCGCACCACCAGCATTGCCATACTGGATGAGGAAAAGCTTTTACTGTTTCGCACGCTAGAAAATACGCGAGGCGTTACGATTACGGGAGAACAGCTCGCTGAAGAGGTGTATCCGTCAGTAGTATTCTTTCAAGATACGTACAATTTGAATATCGGCCAGATTTTTGTGGCAGGACTGCCGGAATCGGGCGGGGCCGCGCCTGCTTTACGTGCCCAGACCGGGGCCGAGGTCAGCGACCTGGTGGCTGCATCGCAGTTGGGCGGCAGCGTTGGAACGATTCCCAAGTGGAGAATGGCGGGAGTGGTCGGGGCCCTGCTTTCCTGATTTTTAATCGCTACGATGCGCATTGACATCAATCTCGCCAGTCGGCCTTATGAAGACTCCAGCTCCGTGTGGGTACGTTGGGGCGGAGCTATGGTGGTACTGGGACTCATCACGATAGTTCTGCTCTACAGCGTGGTTGCCGGTTGGATCACCGCCCGAAAAGATCGAATTTTGATTGCGGAACGTCAGCAACAGATCGCGGAACGTGATCAGGAAAAAGCCAGGGCGGAGGCGATTCTTAATCTTCCCGAGAATCGGACTACGCGCGACCGTTCGCAATTTCTAAACGACTTGTTCCGGCGTAAAGCGTTCTCCTGGACAAAGGTCTTCGAGGATTTGGAGAGAGTGATGCCGGCACGGCTGCACGTGGTGTCGATTCAGCCGGCGATGGCCGATAACGAATTGGAGATCAAGCTGGTGGTGGCGGGAGAGTCGAGAGAACGCGCGCTCGAATTGGTGCGGAAGATGGAAAGTTCGCAACACTTTCATCAGACACAGATCGAACAGGAGTCAAGCCAGGCGGGACAAACCGCAGGCGACAACGTGCAATTCGATATCACAGCCGTCTACATACCGGAACTGCCAGGCGGGGAGACAAGGAGCACTCCGTGATCCTCGACGGTCGTGATTCCCGCAAAAAATTAAAGATCGCGATCGCATCGCTCTTGGCTGTTGACATTATTGCGCTGGCAATTCTGGTTTCCCCTTTAGTAGGTTCGGAACAATCGCGTCGGGAAGAACTCGATCAACTGTGGAGAGAGTTGCAGCAGAAGACGCGCGCAGCCGAGCCCCTGCGTAACTTCGACAAGAAGATCGCGGCCGCGCGTTTGCAGATCGAAGACTTTTACAAGACCCGGGTGCCGGCGCAGGATTCGGCGATTTACGAGGAACTAGGGAAAGTGGCGTCACAGACCGGAGTACACATCGGACAGATTCGATCCAAATCCAAGGACACTGACGCCGTAGGGTTGCGTCCGGTAGAGATTGAGGCGGATTTCTCCGGCGACTACCTTCAACTAGTCCGTTTTATCAATGCGGTCGAACGGGATCCAGTGTTTTTCATCGTCGATAGTGTGCAACTAGGCGGAGAGCAGGGTGGAAGAGTTAAACTGCAATTGAAGCTGGAAACTTATCAGAAGGCGAGCGTCTGATGCAGCTCGGAGCAGAAAGCCGGAACAAAACGATCGCCGCCATCGGGCTGATGGTAGTGGCGGTCATTTTTGTCGTAATGCGTTTCATTCCCGACTCTCCAGCCTCAGCCAAATCTCCCGCCCCAGCGGCAGTCTACCCGACCACAGCGCACCGGAACGTTACAAATAGAACCGGCACCGGCAAGCGAGCAAAGATCGGCAGCGAGAACTCCCTGGATCCGACCTTGCGTTATGACTGGCTGAAGGCCAGCGAGGACACCAAGTATCAAGGCACGGGACGTAATATTTTCCGGGCCCAGATCGACATACCAAAACCGATCGTGCCGGTCCATGTCGCGGCGGCACCGATGGTTCCGCAAGGCCCGCCTCCGCCTCCACCTATCAACCTTAAGTTTTTCGGGTTTGCCAACAAACCAGGTGAGGCGAAAAAGATTTTCTTATCGCAGGGAGAAGACGTTTTCATTGCTGGCGAAGGCGACATCGTCGACCGCCGCTACAAGATTCTGCATATCACCCCAGTCTCGGTGGAAGTGGAAGATGTGCTGAACAATAATCGGCAGAGTATTCCTTTGACGCAGGGATAGCTAAAAACAGAGGCCAGCGGTCGACGCTCAGTCTTCAGTTCGACAGATAACTGTTATCCCGGCCTAATCCGTTCATGCGTAATTCGCAAAATGCCGCAGTTCCGCGACCTGCTCGAAAGTCCGAGCAGGGTTACATCCTTATCATGCTGATGTTGTTTGTTGCGTTGCTGGCAATTGCGGCAACCGCGATTGCTCCTACGATTGCGTTTGAAGTCCGGCGCGACCGCGAAGAAGAGATGATTCACCGGGGAGTGCAGTATGCTCGCGCCATCCGGTGGTATGTCAAAAAGACAGGGCGTTATCCTACCCGCCTTGAGGACTTGGAGAACACCAACAACATTCGATTCCTTCGCAAACGTTATAAGGATCCCATTACTAATAAGGATTTCAAACTCCTCCACGTCGGCGAGGTGCAACTCACCGGTGCGGCGGGGATCGCGGGTGCCACAGCGATTGGCGGCGGGGCCATACCAGGCGCGGCATCGATAACCGGGATCGGGCAAGGAGCGTCGCCACTGGGGGGCGCCGGAGCCAACTCGGCCCTGGGAGGAAATCCAACTCAGGCTGCACCGGCGGCAGCCGCTGCGAATAGCACAGGCGACGATTCCAGCTCAAATTCAAGCCAGCCCAAGGCTGATCAGCCTGATCAATCCGCTCCCACCGAGAAATTATCCAGCCAGGTTTTTGGCGGAGGTCCGATCGTCGGCGTAGCCAGCACCAGCAAGTTAGCGAGTATTCGCGAATTTAACCACAAAAATCACTACGATAAATGGCAGTTTATTTACGATCCCACAATGGATCGAGGGGGGTTGATTACGACTCCCGCACAGCCTGCGTTGCAAGTCGCAGCTCCAATTCAGCAGAATTCTTCCTCTCCCGGACAAAATTCTTCTTCATTTGGTTCGTCGGGATTTGGAGCGTCGGGTATGTCGAATGGACCTCAGAGTCCACCTCCAGCCCAGCCGACGCAACAGCAATAGTCTTACAAAGGCTGCGCTAGGCCGCGCGGGGCGCACTAACGGCGGGCGTCCACGATTTGATTCATTTCGATTACTCCAACCCATTGCCCGTTGCGATGTTGGTTATATACCAGCGTTCCACCCAGGATTTGAGCCGCGGCGGCAGGGGGCACATCGCGATGGAAGCCGAAAAAACGGGATTTCCACTCCTGCCAGAGATACCACTTCTCCAAGAGGGGATGGGCTGGCTCATATTTGGTGGAGAACACCAGCGCGACTTCAAACTTTGAACGCAGGTCGGCTGCTGCTATTAGTTGCTCGATGGCGAAATGTTCGATTCGAACCACCTGCATCGGGCGGGTGACATAGCCAAGATACGGATGAACTAATTCGTCACTTGCGGGCCAGGCGGTAAGAACGCGCGACATGGGATAGCGAGCCTCCAGGAACTGTTCAGCATCCTGATGGAGGTGGATATAGTCGCAATAAGCCAGATTGTCTTCCGGGGCAAATCCGTAGGGAGGATTGATGAACCATCCCATCACGAACGACAGAGCAATGATGGCCAGGACGCCGCGCCACCAGCGCACTCTGCGCCAGAGCGTGGAGACACCGATCAGAATGACGAGAGGCACGACCGGCAACATATAGCGCGCCAGTTCGGCTCCCCCCACCAGCGCCATCGCAAGCAGATACACCACGATTACAAAGAGCATTACCAGTTGAGTGGGAATGGCGATGCGGGGGCGCCGTCCATTCCGGTCATGAAGCGGCGGCAGCCATATGGCGAATAGAGTAGCTATGGTAAGGAGAAGCAGATGAAAGTAACCGAAAGTTTGCCAAAGCCGGATGAGTAGAGCCAAAGTAATTCGTAAAGGATGCAGCGTGTCCGCGACGTTGTAGCGGAAGAATTCCGGGTTGCCGAAAATCATGCCGGTCCGTAAATAGTGGTACGCGTACCACGCGGCAAGTGGCAGTAGCGGGAAAAGAAGGGAAAGAAACGTTCTAGCTGTGCTTTCGCTATCACCTTCTTCTTTGGGTTCAGTTTGGGATTTTTGTCTGCTGGGCCATAGCATCGAGAAGAGTTCCCAGGCGAAAAGTGCCAACGGCGCGAGGATGGCGGTCTCTTTTGCCAAGGCCGCCAGGGAGAAACAAAACGCAGTCCGGCTGGGTCTTTGCTTTATGTACTCGCCCAGCCCCCAGAAAGTAAGTCCAGCCGCCACGAGGTCCAGATGGACAAGCAAGCTCTGGGCGAAGACCACTGGATAGAGGGCGGTGCATAGAGTGGCCGCTGCCGCCACTTGGCGGTTGGCGACTGTTTCGGCCAGGCGGAACAATCCCAGTAAGGAAAATGACGCTGCCACCAGCATGGCAGTACGCGTTATCAAGGGAGCGAAACCAAAAACCTTCCACCAGAGCGCCACATAAGCCATCACCAAAGGCGGGTGGGCATTGGATGGAGTGGATCGTGGGATGAGGCTTCCTGTCTGCAGGAGATCGCGCGCGGCTGGAACGTAGTAGCCGGCCTCGTCCCAAAAATAAGGCAAGCGTAGTAGGGGGAAATGGAGCACCAACGACGCCGCGAAAATGAGGGCGAATATCAGCGCGAGAGTCTTGCTGCGCGAAGGGTGGCTGGCGGTTCTCAATGAGATGAGGAAACTGGCGGGCTAATGAATTGGGCCGGGAGCCATCATACGCGGGTCCAGCTTTATTTCGCCAAACGTACTCTCATATCCAGCAACGTTTTGTTGCAGAATCGCTGACAGAGCTTTCGCCTGCTGCGGGCTGAGATAAATTCCCTGAAAATTACTGACGTCTACCTGGGTTTCGCTTTGCTGCTGCAGAGTCCCGAAGACGAGGAAAAAATCCCAGACGTTGACCCGGACCTGCACGCTGTTGGCGTACTGTTCACGATATTCCGGCGTGTTAATCAGCTTGATGTGGGGCTGGGTTGGATTCGACATAGACAGTCAGTGTAGCGGGATTGGCGCGAGAAAAGAAAGTGCAAGTTCCGGAGGAATGCGCGTCACTACATTTCTCAAGACCATTAACCCCAAAAGGACGAAGGGCGGCAAAAAGAGGACGCTATCCTAAAGCTTAGTGCGGGCGCAAGCGAAGGAACACTAGCGCGCCGACGGGATGTTGGCCGTATGTCAATTTCAGGTTTGCGGGCACGCCGTACCATGTGAACTGGGCGCCGATCGCTGTCGACAAATGCGGAAAATGTCCAATTTCCCGGTCGTATCCTGCCGTGTAAGCCTGTACCCGGGTGAAGTAGTGCTCGTTAAAGCCCGGTGGCTCGGGATTTTCTCCGAGGAGAAGCTCGTTGGTACGATCCACATTTTCAATTCGCGTCCACATGTAGTTGCGCTCGAAGAACTGAAGTGTTGACTCCAGTAGATAGCTGTTACCTACATTTCCCCCATCAAGATCCTGATTTCGACCCCACAGTAGAAGAGATGCCCAATTCCCTTTTCGCAAGGGACGGTTGTATTGCACCGAGGCAGTCATACGTCGGACGTTTTCGCCTGGCGCAAGGGATTCGGGACTATGCAACTGCGCGATCGAATATTGAGCGCTCCAGTTCCGAAGAGGATTCACTGTCATGCGGGTAGACCACGAGTCGATTTTCCCTGAGTTGATATTCCAACGGAATTCGTCAGGCTCGCGGCCATGAAAGCCTGAGGCTTCAAGACGTACGATGCGATGCGCGATGCCCACGGTAAAAACATCCGCCGCAATGTGGGTGGAATCCTGCAAGTGATGTCCAAGAGGAGCCATG
Source organism: Terriglobia bacterium (assembly GCA_963786325.1). Classification (GTDB taxonomy): domain Bacteria; phylum Acidobacteriota; class Terriglobia; order Terriglobales; family Acidobacteriaceae; genus JAIQFF01. Next base: position 507,431 of record CAWAYW010000024.1, on the reverse strand, counting down.
GGATCTTCAGACGCGGACGCACGGTGCGGATACGCTGCTGGCCCCATGGCTGGATCACCCATCGGCGCGGCGTAGAAAGACAGCAGGGTATGGTCCGAAAATTTGTAGTCGTACAAGGCGGCAAGCTCCATGAAGAAATCGTGCGGATGCTGGCCGTCGACGATAGGACGCCGGAACGCTGTTTCGCCCTGCTGAAAAAGCTCAGGGTATCGGCGGTCCGAGATCGTGGCTGGCTCGAAACTGAGCATGGTCCTGATAGTAAGGGTTCCGTTGCCGAATTTTCTTCGAACCATCGGCATCAACCAGTTGGTGGAGAAAAGCTTGTCGGACCCGCGGGAGCCTGTCTGCTGGACGTCATTTAAGAAGGCTTCTCCATGAAACATGATTGTCCAACCGGCTTTGGTAGTCATGAGCATGGAGGTGGGCGTAGAGATTGGTTCGGCGTCTGTGCCGGAGATTGCATGCTGGATTATCGATTCGACAAACGAGTGAGATTGCATGTGGGACTTGCCGCTTCCCATGCCATTCATTTGTGGCGTCGAGGCCTGATCCGACATGTTCATGTCGACACCGTCATCCTGGGCAGATGCCGGAGAGACGAAAACCAGAAATGATATCGCGACGGGTGCAAACGCAGCCAGCTGCAAAATTATTTTCCGCACGGAATTCCTTTCCCTTATTCGAAAACTTCTAAGGAAAACAAATCGTGCGGAGCTTAGACGCGCAGAGGAAGGATGTTGGGAGGGTCGGCAGAGGAAGTCGGCAAATTACAAAGATTCTGCCGCTGTAGAGGCCTTGAGATCGCTGTGATTCCGACGGAGGAGGCTATTTCGACAGTATTCAACTGTGAATTCAGAGAAATCGGCAGAATGGCGGAATCGTGCCCGTTCTGGCAACAGCGATAGCTCACCGGGGGTCGAGCCGGAAGATTCTCGTGTTGGTGGCAGGCGGCCGGACTCACCGGAGCGGCGATCATCGAGTCGGTGCTTTGCGCAGCCTGAGAGATCGCAATGGCCATGCTTAGCAATACGGCGCCCACCAAGTTTGAATCACGGTTCCGCATCTGAAATGTTCGATGCACCACGTCTTGCAAATGATACAAGCCCGTGAACACATAAGCTAAAATAAACGTGGGCCGGGATGGCGGAATTGGCAGACGCGTTGGACTTAGGATCCAATGCCCAAAAGGCGTGCAGGTTCAAGTCCTGTTCCCGGCACCAGAGTCCAACCCATTCGAAGAAAATCTAGTTAGGCAGGAGACCCGACGCAAAGGGAGCGCTGCCGGAATCACTCGCTTGCCCTCGTTTCGGTGCAACTCTGCCCAAAATCTGCCCAAATTGGGATGCCTTTGATCTTTCCAAGTCAGCGATCTGTTCTGCCTCACGGGTGCGCTTCGCCTCGAGCTTCCGTGCCGCATCTCGGATGTCGGATGGCGAGACGATGTCATACCGATCGAAGACCGCTCTCGTCCGGTGCCCAGAGATGGTCATTGCTACTTTTTCCGATATCCCAGCGCGAATCATGCCTCGAACGGCCGTGCGCCTCAGATCGTGAAAGAGCAGCCCTGCGTACTTCGCCTTGTCCGCGTTCCAATCACAACCACAGACCGCGCAATGCCTGTCGCCGTCGATGGCGTCCTCGCAGTCCACTTCGGTGCGCCGGCCAAAACCGGCGAGGTGCAGTGAATGAAAGAGTCACACGAATGTGAAGTAGCGAACCACATCGGCCCCGAGTCATGCGGAGCCGCTCGCAAGGGCGGCGTCGAAGCGTTGACAGGGGGGAGCAGCCGACAAGGCTGCGAGTCTTGCTGGGTGAAAGTCCCGGCGCCGTCAATTGCCTGTATTCGGACGGCTAGCATATCCGGTGCGTGCGGAGGCAACGAAGCACGAAGTGCCCGGATGTAGAAACCTCGGCTGCCCTGCGCAGTACGCGCAGCGGTAGGAACGACCTGGGAGGTGAGCAAACTCGGAGGCCTGAACGTAAAGGAATGTCTGCAGCCCCGAAAAAACGCTCCGTGAAAAGTCGTGTTCGCGGGTTTAAGCGGGAAGCCGACCCACACCCCTGTTGGGGAAGGCCGAAGACACAGAGGAAGAAACAGGCACGTGCACTCTGTGGGACCGCCGTGGCATGGGACCAAGCATCCGAGGAAAGATTCGCAGAGATAACGTCGGGAAGATCCCGATGGCAGCAGGGGGCTGGTAGCAACCTGCAAAGACTCTTCGTACGAGGCTAAGGCTGAAGTTGAGGAGAGCCAGACGGGATTGGCGCATGAGTCCGTACGAGCGAAGACGGAGGAGTAACGTCCTCTCAGTAATCATGATCGAAGGTGTGACCGAAGAGATGCATGGGTCGAACTGAGTTTCTGACCTGAAACGGATTACGAGCGGGCCTTGGTTGGTATGGCAGAACCTTCAACGAGAGCGAAATGGCGCGCTCTTCGGAGTGCACGGGTTAGTACGCCCAAAAAGTGCTTGACGGGAGCGACATTGTCAGAGAGGCGATGTTTCGCCAACTATCCTGTGCTGTTCTTGGTGAACGATATTCATTAGCACAAGTTCGCTTTGAGTCTTTGTTGCACTAGAGGCTGAAAACCCGCGCCAGTCACGCAACTTCCTCGATTGCACTTCTTTTTAGCGATTTGACGGATTGCAGATTGGTATGTAAGATCGCGTTCGCTTGGGGGCATGCCTTCGTTGTTGGGCTATCTGTTTAAAAGGACTGTCTCGGTTCAGGTTCTCTCCGAAATTCAAACTTCGAACCAAGGACTCTCACATGAAAAGAACGATTGTGGTTGGGGCAGTGGCGGTTCTGGCAGTTGCTGCGGCTGTGTTGTCGTCAATTCCGGCGTGGGCCTCAGGCCCCAGTAAATTCGTTTCAAACGGCCTCGGTACGAACGCTCAAATCGTCGATAATTTGAGCATCCCTGGCGACACTGTGACGGCGTTCGTCAACTTTAACCAGACATCCAATACCACCTATTTCCTTAACTACTTTATCTTCGACGCAAACGGGACGATTAACGATTTCAGCTCTGGTTCGATCCCGGCTTCGAGGGTCAATGTCTCAGGAGGCTCATTAAACGCTGGCAAAGTAGTGGTCACACTGAACGTGAACACTTGCGATTTCCCCGAGTTAATTGCGAACGGCCAGGGGCCTTGCGGAACGATCGATCTTACCTGGACCGAACTGCCTGCGAGCGTTGCCGGTTCGTTCGCTGAGCGGTCGAACATTGTGACAACATTCCCTAATGGTGAGAAAATGATACAAAACGGCCAACTGGTGGGCTTCAGCGCTCTGGTGACTGGCACAGCGCTTGGATACGGCAACACTGGGGGCCCCGGCTCTGGCTTCCTTCAGCAGGGGACTAACCTTTCCATTACCATCACCGGCCCATAAACGCTGGGAGTTAGCACAACACAGGAATGAAGCACCCGGCCCGCTCCTGCTCGGCAATCGCCTGACACAAAGAACATTGTCAGAACGTTACCGGGCGGGAGCACTCATTGCAGCGATCCTGTTAATGATCTCCGATTACATCAAATCGCAGGGTTATGACAAGGTTGTTTTTAACAGGCAATAGCGCTCGTTGAGGGGTTTTGAGTGTAACGGCGATTTTGCAACAGTAATCGTGCCTTGTGTTGGGCGGTCGCCCCATTTGTGTGAACGCCGCATCCTTCATTGGACTTCGGACGAGCATCTCTGCCGGACGGTCTTTCGCAAACGGTCAGCAGCCAACTCAGCATTACCTTCATACACGCTCTGGGTCGCGAAGTGGCCGAGCTCATGAGTAATGCATCGCAGCAGCGTCTCGAAATCTCCGAGCATGCGAGAAGAGAGGTAAATGCGCCTGGCCTGCAAGCTGGAAAAAGCAAGTTTGGTTTTGTGCGCATGAAAGGCCTCGCGCATTTCCAAGAATTTCTGGTGTTCGAGAATGACAACGGTCAGCCGATCATTGGAGTTTGGGGTGCCACGTAGATCGTCGTCTGATATGTGGAGGACGCAGGTGAGAAATCGTTCCTGCTGCTGGGTTGCGCCTATGATGACGGCGTCTTCCGCCCACAGGCCGCTCGGCCAGAAACAGCTCACGATCAGACAAGGCAGACATATACGAACCGCTAAGGATTGCGGGTGCTTCACCGGGAACCTCCTCGCCACGATTTCTCGTGCGAGGCAGGAAATTCCCGCCGTGGGCAAGCGCCAAACAGCATCGCTCAGCAGCGCTTCGTCGCACGCTGGCGTGGAGTCTGCGGTGAGCCCTACGGGCCTTCAATGGAACGGACCTCTTATGTTCAGTAGACGGGACTAACACGGCAACGTATTGAGCAGGGACGATTTACCGGACCGACTAACAAGAAAATCCGATCGCCTCCCAGTCTGACGAAAGAGTGTTACACTCTAGCCGCTTGGGAGTGGGTGTGAAGCCTTCCAGTTCAGTTCCGCCGACCCTCCGTTTTGGTGTATTCGAGCTCGATCCCCGGGTTGGAGAACTCCGCAAAAAGGGCATGAAGATCAGGCTGCAAGGCCAGCCGGTGGAAATTCTCGTCATGCTGTTGGAGCAGCCGGGTGCGACCATCACCAGGGAAGAACTGCAAAAGAAGCTCTGGCAAGCCGACACCTTTGTGGACTTCGAGCAGGGCCTGAACAATGCCATGAATAGACTACGGGTGGCGTTGGACGACGACGCTGAAAGCCCCCGCTTCATTGAAACCGTGCCTCGGCGAGGGTATCGGTTCGTAGGGGCGGTCGATGGCAGGCCCGGAAATGGAGCCGAACCGACTGCGCTTGGGGAAGAGAAGCCGGATGCCGGCGATAAGCCCTCCCGTCACTCGAAAACCGGGGCAAGGCTTGCGGTTGTGGGTTTACTGGGACTGACCGTGGCAGCGCTCTTGCTGCTGGGACTGAACGTGCGCGGTTGGCGGGACCGGCTCTTCATGCGAGCGCCCAAACCACAGATTCAAGCGTTGGCTGTGCTGCCATTGACCAATCTGTCTGGCGACCCGGAACAGGAATACTTTGCAGACGGCATGACGGAAAGTTTGATCACGGAATTGGGGAAAATCAGTGCTCCGCGTGTCATCTCGCGCCAGTCCATCATGCAATACAAGGGCAGCAAGAAAGGGCTGCCAGAGATTGCTGCAGAACTGAAGGTTGACGCGGTTTTGGAGGGCACTGTCGCACGCTCTGGGGACCGGATGCGAGTAACGATGCACCTGTCCCAAGCTGTTCCCGAGCGCCAGCTATGGGCCCAACAATACAACCGCAGCCTGCGCGATGCTTTAAGCCTGCAAGGCGAGATTGCCCGCGCCGTTACGGATGAAATCCAGATCAAGCTGACCCCTGAAGAGCGGACTCGCTTTGCGGTCAGTCGCTCCGTGAACCCGGAAGCGCAGGATGACTACCTGCACGGTCTGTATTTCGCTCCTCCCAACAGATACAGCGAACTCGACTCCCGGAAAGCGATAGCTCACTTCGAGAACGCCATCGAGAAGGATCCGACTTTTGCGCCGGCCTATGCAGAGCTGGCTATGGCCTACTTTTGGCTTGGAAATCCCGAGCAGGGGGGCCCTTCGGCAAAAGAGACTATGCCGCAGGCAAGATCGGCTGTCGCAAAAGCGCTGGAACTTGATCCGTCGCTTGCGCGTGCGCATCTGGCTTTTGGGTTAATTCTGTTGAATTCTGGGTGGAATTGGTCGGGGGCGGAGGACCAGTACCGGATCGCCCTGAAATTGAATCCCAATTGCGCTGATTGTCATTTTAGCTACGGCTGTCTGCTGGCAGCGTTGGGCCGAAACGACGAGGCCATCGCGCAGACCAACCAGGCGATTGCATTGGACCCGCTCAGCAGTCTATATCGAAATTGGTTGGCCGCGATCGCCTTTTTCTCGCGACAGTATGACTTGTCCCTTAAGCTGGCTGAAAATTTGAGCGACGTGTGGGCTTTTAGCCTGGCTCTGCCCTACACGCAGAAAAAAATGTACCCAGAGGCGATCGCTAATTTCGAAAAAAGCATGGTCAGAACCGGGCGGCAAACAGACACCCTCGGGATACTGGCACAGGTGTACGGCCTGGCCGGAAGAAAAAGCGAGACCCGGAAGATAATTCGGGAGTTGAAAGAGAGGTCTCGTCATCATTATGTTTTCCCGAGCGTCTTTGCCAATGCATATTTGGGTTTGGACGATAAAGAGCGCGGACTCACCTATTTCGAGCAAGCTTACGAAGAACAAGACCCCTGGCTGTTTTATTTGAAGGTGTGGCCACTCCTGGATCCCTTGCGATCCGAACCGCGTTTCCAGGCCTTGCTGCGCCGCATGAATTTCCCGCCTTAGGGTGTACACTCTAGCCGCTCGGGAGTAGTTGTGAACACTTCCAGTTCAGTTCCGCCGACCTTCCGCTTTGGTGCATTCGAGCTCGATCCCCGAGCTGGGGAACTCCGCAAAAAAGGCATGAAGATCAAGCTGCAAGGCCAGCCGGTGGAGATCCTGGTCATCCTGTTGGAACGACCGGGTGAAACCGTCACCCGGGAAGAGCTGCAAAAGAAGCTGTGGGCAGCCGACACCTTTGTGGATTTCGAGCAAGGTCTGAACAATGCGATGAATAGGCTGCGTGTAGCGTTGGACGACGACGCTGAAAGCCCCCACTTCATTGAAACCGTGCCCCGGCGAGGGTATCGCTTCATTGGGTCTGTGAATGGCTTCGAGCAGGCGGTTGCGGTTGAGCCAGTTCCCCAGGCAGCGTCGCGCTCCCGCAACCGAGGGGTTGTCCGATTGGCAGCGTTCGGAACGTTAGCTTTGCTTGCAATGGCGACAGGACTGGTGGGACTGAACGTGCGCGGTTGGCGTGACCGGCTCTTCAACGGATCGCCGAAGGCGCAGATTCAAGCGTTGGCGGTGCTGCCATTGACCAATCTGTCTGGCGACTCCGAGCAGGAATACTTCGCCGATGGGATGACCGAAGCCCTGATCACCGAACTGGGCAAAGTGAGCAGCCCACGAGTGATCTCGCGCCAGTCCGTGATGCAGTACAAGTCCAGCAAGAAATCATTGCGGGAGATCGCCGGGGAACTGAAGGTTGACGCCGTACTGGAGGGTACGGTCGTTCGCTCCGGGGACCGGATGCGGGTCACGATACACTTGTCTCAGGCTCTCCCCGAGCGCCAGCTCTGGGCCCAAGAATACAATCGCAGCATTCGCGATGCTTTGAGTCTGCAAAACGAGATCGCCCGCGCCATCACTGATGAAATCCAAGTCAAGCTGACGCCGGAGGAGCGGACTCGGCTGGCGAGCAGTCGTTCTGTGGATCCACAAGCCCAGGACAATTACCTGCGCGGCCTGTATTTCGCCAACAAATTCAGCGAGCTGGGTTCCCAGAGAGCGATTGCTCAGTTCAAGACAGCCATCGAGAAGGACCCGACTTACGCGCCAGCCTACGCAGAGCTGGCGATGGCCTACTTTTGGCTCGGAAATCCAGACCAAGAAGGCCCTTCCTCGAGGGAGACCATGCCGCTGGCAAGGGCGGCAGTCACAAAAGCGCTGGGACTTGATCCTTCGCTTGCGCGTGCGCATCTGGCTCATGGGTTGATCCTGTTAAATTCTGAGTGGAACTGGTCGGCGGCTGAGAACCAGTACCGGCTCGCCGTGAAGCTAAGTCCCAATTGCGGGGATTGTCATTTTGAATACGGCGTTCTGCTGTCGGGCTTGGGCCGAAACGACGAGGCTCTCGCACAGGTCAACAAGGCGATTGAATTGGACCCTCTCAGTAATTCGTATCGAGGTTGGTTGGCAGTGATCGCTTTTTTTTCACGACAATACGACCTTTCCATCAAGCTGGCCGAGAATTTGAGTGACGACTGGGGTATGCACGTCGGCGTGTGCTACGCACTGAAAAAGATGTATCCCGAGGCAATCGTCACCTCGGAAAGGTTTGTAGCCCGAACTGGGCGGCAAACGAGTGATCTCAGGTTCTTGGCGGTAGTGTATGGACTTGCCGGAAGAAAAAGCGAGACGCGGAAGATTATTAATGAGCTGAAGGAAAGGTCTCGTCAGCATTATGTTTTCCCCACTGTCTTTGCGCTTGCATACGTAGGTTTAGGTGACAAGGATCAGGCACTTACGTGGCTAGAGCGAGGTTACGAAGAGCAAGACCCGGCGCTGTTTTTTTTGAAGATGTCGCCACTCCTGGATCCCCTGCGTTCCGAGCCGCGCTTCCAAGCGTTGCTTCGCCGCGTGAACCTGTCCCAGTAGGTCGCGCACTCAAACCTTTCCACCTGCCAGCAGAACCGACAACGCTCCGATGGCAGTGCACGTGGCTGATAACTGGCGTAATCGCATTATAAAAGGGCGCCCCTTTTGGAGTAGGTTGTGATCGTTGACATCATCACCTACGAAAGGAGCACCCTCAATGAACAGTGAAAAGTATATTGGGCTCGATGTCCATCAAGCAACGGGGCGTCTTGTGCACGAAATGCAATTATAGGCTTGGAGTACCTGCAACTTTGCGGATCAAATTCTTATCACCGCTCCTCCCAATTGACGAAACCAGGCGTTCTCACAACTATGCGCTATTTGTTCACCCGACAGCAGGGTCAACCAGCTAGGCTCGGGTGTTCCGGTCAACCCGTCGTTGGCAAAATCTGAAACTGCTTTATTGATTGGACGGGCGGCGTTTCCTGGGCAAGGGCTTCTCCGGAATGTTGTCGTCAACAATGACTCTTTTCGGAAATCGGCCAGCCGAAGACACTAGCTGAGCATTTTCGCTCTCCATCGAAGCCGTGGTCTGCTGAATATAGAGAGACAACTCTTCCTTGAGCCGATTCATGTCGGAAAGGTCGGTGCTCAAAGCTGTCAGCTCAGTTTTACCTTCGCGCGAACCGGGTGAAAGCAGCGAATCCAGAGACTCGCAGACCACCGTCAAGTCTCTATACAGCTTAAAGGTCGTGGAGATGCTTCCACCAGAGGCTTGCGCATCGTGAATCAAATCCGGCACAGCAAATTGGAGATTGCGGCGCAACGCTGCTGTGATCTTGGCCTTTTGGGCTTTGTCTCCTCGCCAGAATGTCACCCAGTGGAGTCTCCCGCCCTGCTGCAGGTTCGTCAGGTCCTGGCTCATTGCCGGGGCCGCGCGCATCAACTCAGCCAAGGTTGTATTCAGGTCGCGTGCAACTGGAGAGGGTGAAGTCGAGACTGCGGCCGGTCTTGATTGTGCGAACAAGCCTATGCTGAAAACAAAGACGAAAACCATGACGAGAACACCCCAATACGCCCAGCGAGTAGTGGTTGTCATAAAGCAGACTCCTTCGTCCAACCGCCCAAGCATAGACTGATTCCACGAGAGACAGGCTATTACCGACGTCTAATTGCCCAAATGTCAACGGGTATTGTCCGAATGGGCGGATCGGTTACTGGTCTTGCGGGCGGATGAAGTTGGACTATCACGGCGACCGCGGCATAGCGGAACCGCGTGGAAATGTGCGGATACAAACTCGAACCCCTGCCCAAGGCATTTTGAGTGCTATGGCGATTTTACGCCAACAGTCTCACCGTTGAGCCAACAGCCATCCTCACTGTGGCACCGCCTTCCGCCCGGCACTCCACTCGCCGCGTCGCGTATAGAAATACGCCGCCATGGAGAAGTCGAAGGCTGCACAAAAGAATCCGTAGGCGAGCGGAATCGCGGTCAGCATGCCCGGCGCGAACGCGGAGTAGGCTCCATGCGCCTGAAGTTCGTGCAGCAAGTCCCACAGCCCGTGCATGGAATATCCGACGATCAGGGCGAAAGGCAGGCGCACGCCCAACAGCCCTACCACGACAAACGCCATGACGACAGCCGTTTCCACCCGCCACGCCGACGTCACTCCGAAGTAGGCCGCGAAGGCCAGATAGAACGCTGCAATCATGATGAGGAAAACCGCGTAAAAGATTCGCTCTGTCTTGGGAGCGAGGAGTTTCCGGGTGATGGAGATAGTGCCCGCCGCCGCCATGAGCCCGATCACCGCGTAGAGGATCATGATCACGACAAATCCAAGCATGCTATATCCGTGGCCCATCAGTCTGCCTCCGCTTCATGAGGTAGTGTTCTCTCCGGTCTTCGAGTGTCCGCGACCGGACTCCCCTACCCGCGTGCGGAGACTACTCGCAGAAGGTTGCATCGATCACGCGGGTGAAAAGGCCTCTGGGGTGTAATCGCGATTTCTCGACAGTAATTGCCGCATGGGCTAACGCCAATCCGAGCAGCCAAGTTCAACGGCCAACTGGGTCGCACGGTGTAGCATGGGGGCAATGAAAACAGTCATACTCGCGCTGATAACTGGCTTGGGAGTTTTCGCCCTCGTTTGGTGGCGTGTCAGAATAGATGCCATCAAAGTATGGCACGGCCTTCCAGCGACATTCACTCCGCCCGACTCTCTTGGCAAACCGGTGCCCTTTGAGCATCGCCACGGGCGCTACATGAACGTAGCGGAGGTCATGCTGACTCTTGCCTCCGCATCTTTGGTTTTTGTGCCGAGTTCCCGGCTCAGCTTCTACAGTCACGCGTGTGCTTTTGCGCTGATTCTCTTGGGACTTTGCGTACTTTACAGCGTAGGATTCATGGCATTGCTGACTTATTTCTACGAACGGTTCCTGTATGACGACCAGACATACAGGCCTTGGAAATATGGATTGTTGCATGGCCTTGGCTTTGGTGCGCTGTTTTGTTTCGCTCTTGCGTATATCGTTCTGGCTGGAGGTGTCGCAAATGCCGTAATCCACGCAAGTCCTTTTGTTGGGTATCCTCCTGCCCCGTTTAATCTCCCTTTCCCTCGGTGACCTTTTTCGCCCGCTGGGTGGTGAGTGGAATGGTGATTTTTCACCAATCTGACCAACGGTTTTGTAATTTCCGGTTCACCCGACAACCGAGCGTCCGTAGCAGAGCCTTCACTAAGTGCCGTACGCCATCCACATATTTACGAAAAAATGAAACCCCACCATCACCCACAAGTCCTTCCGCAATCTCATCAACACCCCAAACATCAGAATGAGTCCGATCATCGGCCAGGTCTGCTGCACCTGCCAAACGTGATACAGCCCAAACAGCACCGAATTCACGGTCCAGTTCGCCTCTCCCAAAAACGCCGACTTCTTCATCAGGTACCCGCGAAAATACAACTCCTCCCCTAAAAAATTCCCAATCCCCAAAAACAGGAGCGCAATCGGCGGGAAGCTATATATGTTTTCCGGTATGTCCTGAAAAATGCTGTAGCTCGGTATCTGGAACAGCGTAATCGTCTTCGTCCATCCTTCGATCACAGGGGCCATATACTTCACATAGGGCAAGGAAATGATCGCAAAACCTGCCATGAACACCGGGAGCACTGTTAGCAGCCCACGCCAGTCCACTCGATTCAATCCCAGGAACGCGCACGATTCCCGCAGCGGAAGCTTGTCCACGTAGCGCAGGACGACGAACGGCACGAAAATGTGCCATCCGAATGTGATGATCAGCACCCATGCATACTGCACATATCTCGCCGACCACCCCGTCAGCACCATTTCCCACCGGAACAGTGGCCCAATGTTCACCACAATGAACACCAGTATCCCGGGCAACAGGTACAGGCTCAGATAAACCAGCTTCCCCATCGGCGTCTTCGCCTGATAACTTGTGGAGTAATAGTCATACACCGCGTCTTCCCTCATAAACAGGCGCTTCAACTTCGCCGTAATCGTCTCAACTATCGCCGTTGTCATTGGGTCGGGGTCTCAACCTTCTTCAATTTCACTAGGCCAATCCAACCTACTTCACGCCCTTTCTCCTGGGAACAAGCTTTCCGCGATTCCCCCCATGTTTGCGGCAAATCGAAGCCTTTCTGCGACGAACTGCCGACACTGACCAGACGACTTAAGGTAAAATGCGTCCGTGTTTTATCGCGCCCAGATCCGTCTTCCCTCCTTCTGGCTGCTCCAAACCATAGGCTGCTGTTGCTTTGGTCTCACTTCCGTCCTTCTCGTCGTGCCCTACATACGCCAGCCTTGGGAGCTTGGGTATTCCAACCTTGAAAGCCTCTTCACTGACCAAATGGTCATGTGTCTCGGCGTCTTCTTCGCGAGCCTGGCCCTTCGCCCCATTTGCCGCAGTTTGCTGCAACGCTCTCTCCCCTGGTTCCCACTCCAGCTGCGCGCGCTCGGCTGGTCCCTCCTCGTTGGAAACATGGCTGCTCTCGTCGTCAGCCGCCTTATCATCGCGACACCAGATCTCATTGAGGGTCTCGAAGCCTGCGTCAAAGCTTCTGCTCTCCTCTTTCTATGGTGCAATCTCTACTTCAGCATCAAGCACTCCCAACGGCAGTCCCAAGTTGAGGTGTCGCATCAACCCACGCTTCCCCTCCAGTCCGAAGCGCACACCCCCGCCTCGCGCGCCTCAGACGAGGGAAAGCCAGACAATTACGCCACCCTCTTCTCTGTCCGCACTGGCTCTCGCGTTCAGATCATCTCAATCAATGATGTCGAATGGATCGCCGCCGCAGGAGACTACTCGGAACTGCATACCTGCGCTGGGACTCATCTCCTACGCGAAACCATGAAGTCGCTTGAACAGCGTCTGGATCCCGCCCGATTCGTTCGCATTCATCGCTCGCGCATTGTCTGCTTGCCGCTCATTCTCGAACTTCGCTCGATGGAGAATCGCGAATACGTCGTGAAGCTCTCCGACGGCTCCCAGCATCGTTGCAGCCGAACCTACACTCCCCGCATTGACTCCTGGCTTCGCAATAACAAGTAACGCTTGACCCATATTTGAAGAAAAGCGAGGCAAAGTCCGGATCACGAGGCATTCGGAAGTCAAGTGTTGTTATCAGGCGTGGGTGTTGAAAAAGTCACGTCGATTAGCAGGATCAGATTCAACAGAGGCGTGTTAGAAGAAGGCATCTGCCCATGTTGTGTTTGATTTTGATTGTCGGAGGCGTGCTGATCATGATGGGACACCACGACCGCTCGGAAGCATTGTTCTACTACTTTCGACTGGAAGATCAGATTCCTGAAGCCCACCTGCTGCGTTTGATTGAAAAGCACATCAGCTTTACTTTCGTGCGCCAGCAACTGAAGGACCGCTACAGCGAGATGGGCCGTCCCTCGATTGATCCCGAGCTTTTGTTGCGCATTCTCCTGATCGGCTATTTGTACGGCATCACCAGCGAGCGCAAATTGGTGGAGGAACTGCGCATGCATCTGGCGTGGCGCTGGTTCACCGGTCTGGGTTTCGATCAGGAGATCCCGCATCATTCCACGTTCTCCAAGAACCGTCACGGGCGGTTTCAAGAGTCGAACCTGTTCGAGGAGTTGTTTGAACAGATCGTGCGCCAGTGTGTGGAAGTGGGATTGGTGCAGGGCAAGCACCTGTCGGTGGATGGCAGTTTCGTGGAAGCCAATGCCGCGAAGGAGAGCCGCATTCCACGGGAGCAGTTAGTGGAAGCGGCACAGGTCAAGCACATCGTGCGTCAGTATCTGCAGGAGCTGGAACAGCAGAACCCGGTAGAAGAACCGGTGCATACACAAGATCAGGTGTCCACTACCGATCCTGATTCCACCTACGCCACCAAAGGCGGAACGCCGGCTCGCCTGGGTTACTACGACAACTACCTCGTGGATAACCAGAGCTGTGTGATTGTGGGAGTGCAGGCCACGGCGGCCCGGATGAGCCAGGAAACGGTGGCCGCGCAAGCCATGCTCACACGTTTCTCACAATGGCAAGGACGCGAGCCAGAATCGGTGGCGGCGGACACGACGTACGGGAACGGGGAGTTTCTGCAAGGGTTGCTGGATCGCGGCATCACACCCTATATGCGAACGCGAGACAGTGTTCTAAGAAAAAACAATCCCGGTTATGGCCCAGAGCAATTTACTTATCTGCCCGAAAGCAACAGCTACCGTTGTCCGGCAGGAGAGCAACTGAACTATGTGGGGCTGAACGTTCGCAATCATGCCCATGCCTATATCGGCAGCGCCAAACGCTGCGGAGCCTGCTCCCAAAAAGCACAATGCACCAATGGACGATATAAATATCTCGCCATTCACATTCATGAGGCGGCCCGACAACGCGCCCGAGAGTTGGCGAACACGCCAGAGTTCGCCCATGCACAGCGGCAAAGAAAGAAGGTCGAAGCCCTGTTCGCGGAACTGAAGAATCAGATCGGAGTGCGTCGCTTGCGCCTGCGGAGGCTGAAGTTCGTGCGCGAGCAGTTCTTCCTGGCAGCGGCGGCCCAGAACATCAAGCGACTCGTGCGGTTCCTCAGCCAAGCGACAACACCTGTTCTGCCCGCCACCACTTAAACGAACTGAGAAAGAAAACACTTGGCAAGGCGTACTCGCAGCCGGAAGGTGTGCTGTTCACGGACTTTTTCAACACCCACAGGCGTTAACACTCAAAACCCCTGAGCGCTATTGATGTTTCAAAGGTTAAGAGCGACCTAGCGGACCTGCTCGCCTTCATCGCACTCAATAACTAGGCTGATGACCTGACGGGTGTCGTCGATGTTGATGTTTGGAACCGTCGTGAAATTCGGGTACTGATGCTCGACATAGGTGTTGCGTATCTGATCAAGCCCTTGCCGGATCTTCGCGGGGCTAAAGAGGTCGCCGAACTTTAACTTAAACATAGAGCGAAGTTCCTCGGAAGAAAGGACACGATTGCCCCTGAAGTTGATCTGGCCGACGCGATATTGCGACCCTGCATCGATTTCGAATGTGACGACGAACTGATGAGTCCCGTGCTTGTCAGGAAGTTGCTCGGTTGAGGGGTCCCCAACCATTGCCTTGAAATAACCCTTATCTTGGAAGCACTGGAGTCGTACCCGTTCCACCATATCGGCTAGCCACTCAGGGCCTTCGTACGTCCGTGATTTCAGGTCGGCTGCGCATTTCCTCAGGTCCACCGTTTCCAGCCGCGTATCGCCCCTAAACCGAACATCGACGAGATGGATGCCGGTTGCAGTTTGACCTGCGACTACGGTTGTAGCCCACACAAACATTCCGACCAGTACGACACCAATTCTCACGCTTAGAATTGTAGCGCCGTTTCGATGCCAACCCTGATTGTCGGTAGGAGATGGTGCTTCAATACCTCCGTCGTTACAGGTGCACTCCGTCTACACTCTTCCCGATGGTTGCTTT
This sequence comes from Terriglobia bacterium, assembly GCA_963786325.1. Lineage (GTDB taxonomy): Bacteria > Acidobacteriota > Terriglobia > Terriglobales > Acidobacteriaceae > JAIQFF01. Next base: position 492,291 of record CAWAYW010000024.1, on the reverse strand, counting down.
AAGCAGGTCTGAGCGCGAGTAAACCATGAAGCAGTATAGAGGTGGCCCGAGCGGTGGCAATAGCATCACACAAAACCAAAACGCCTTCTTCATCATCGATGAGTTATCAAAGCCGAATAAAAAATACTCCATCGCCACCGTTGTGATTGCGGCTCCGAGGACACCAGCAAACAGAGACAGCCTCAAAATAGGGACAAGGCTGTCGGGAATTCCAACCTTGAATCGCACCATTATCAAGAAGAAGAACAGCGCCAGAGACAGAGCCGCCGAAAGGCGATAAAGACGCCGCGCCGTCTGGGAAACCATCCATTCCTTATTGACGTAATAATTTCTCAACACTTAAAACTCCACAAGGAGGCAGGTCCGCGCCGGAACATCCTATGCCAGTCTTGGGCAGTACACCAAGTGACTCTTGGGGTTGCGCGCGGATACCTGGTGTAATCATGGCAGCCAATCTTCGGGCAGGCTGGTCTCTTGTGAGGTAATAGTCGATTCGTTGTGTCCGAGCGCGGCGCCGGTAGGAATGCCTAGCGCCCATCCGAACTTCTACAGGTTTCAGGCTTGGCGATCACACCGCAGGCGATACGGTCCCCAGCATTGCCATCTGGATCGGTAGTCATATCGTCCCCGTTGGCGTGGATCATAATAGTGGCACCGCCGTTCTCCCAGAGCGCTCTGATGCCTCGTCGAGCGGTGAGAACGATCGGTAGTTGACGTATAGCCTCACGTCAATCGAACGGCCGTCCGGTGAAGGCGTTGACGATTGATACGGTGTGGATGTTCGCCTGCAAAAGCCAAGCTGAAGCCTGGCTCATCATATCGCACATATCATCATGGCGACCCGCTGGAAACGTTGTTATTTGCTCGATGAATGGCTCGGTCCATCCAGCGTTGCGACTGAGAAACCAATCTCCGGCTTGCCATTCAGCAGCCGCCGAAAACATTCGCGCCGTTTTTCCGCCTTGCGGATTGATTTCAATTACACCGGGAATGTTCACCTTGAGGCGCTGGGTGACAGCCGGTCCGTTAGCTTTATCCTCGACGAGCACAGCACTGACGGGACGATGTGCGTCCCGTTGTCGGCGAATTTCGGCTTCAGTCGCGGCCGCATCCAGATGCTGGTTGACTACATTTAAAACATATCGCTTCCGGCCTTTGATACCGATGACGCCGATAGCGACGAAGTCTGATGTGGCAAGATCCTTGAACGCGCAATCCACGGAAATGATTTTCCGGTCGAAGCTTTCCGGAAGCTTCTCGTCTGCCTGGCCGGTTCTGGGATCAATTCCACCGTAATACCGAACCTCACTGCGCTTGATTAGATTCCCTTCGACCGGTGTCGGTCTTTGCTGATACTGTCCCGCGAAAACTAGACGGCGAGACCGAAGCTGTTCAACAGTGGCTGGAGGAAAACGTTCGGGCATTAATATTGTGCCTACTCTACGCTCAACCACTTTTCGCGAAATAGGGAAAGTCCAGGTTTCATCTTCCTCAGCCTCGAGCGGTACGCGAACGTGGGTCCAGGTGCCCGGTTCCTGCTCAAGTAAGAATCCAGTTGGATCTAATTCATGCAGACGCTGCATTACCAGGATGATTGCGCCGGTAGAGGGATCGTTCAGCCGGCTCCGGAGAGTTGCGTCAATCCAGTTGTTCGCGGTCGTTCTTTCGGCATCGCTTAGTGATTGATCGGCGCTGATGGGATCATCAAGAATCGCAGTATCACAACCTCGGCCCATGGCAGTTGCTCCCACGCTGGTCGCTATCATTTGCCCGCGCTTGTTATTGGCATACTGCGCGACCTGGTTGCGATCGCCGGAGAGTTGGAACCGCTCACCAAAAAGCCGCTGAAACCATGCGGACTGTAAGAGCGAACGCCGCATCACGGAATGCTCGCTGCTCAAATCAAGCGAGTAACTCGCCGTCAGAAAATTATGTTCGGGCTCGGTGAGCCATACCCAAAGGGGATAAAGAATCGTGATGAGAGTCGATTTTAATGTTCGTGGCGGAATATTGATTATCAGCCTGAGTATCTTGCGCTCCTTGATTAACGTCAGAACTTCGCACAGGTAATCGTAATGCCAGGACCAAATTAATGCCCTAGTAGGATATAGAATTGTCCACGCTTTCTTTGCAAAAGCGGCGAAATCGCTGGCTAGGCGGTCGGCCAGCAGCAAGCGCAACACTTCCCCTCGATCAAGAAGAGGAGCATTGGGAAAACCGTGCGGCTCAGTTCCCATCGAGTTGTTCCTCCACTGGCGGGTTAGATTGGCCTTCGATCACTGTCATCGGGAGATGCCGTGGAGGGGCGGCACTAGGCCCGAATAGCGCGATCACATCTCGGGCATACTCCAAAGCTTCCTCGGGACTAATAGCTTCAACGTTCAACGTGATACTTCTATTTCCAGTTTGAATTTCACCCATCAATTTCGCCTGTAACTCCACAATCGACACTCGCTCACGAATTGCCTGCAAAGCGCCACGGATGTCTTGCCGACCCTCCGCTTCCAATTGCAAACGTTCCGCGTCTGCCTTTATTGCCTTGACCTCGTCGATTAGGGTTTGACCGTAGATCAGGTCCGGCTTTTCGGCCGCCGCCTCGGCCTTCAGCATAGCCGTTCGCATATGGCGGCGATGGCGACCGATTGCATCCTCCGACAAGTGGAACCGGTGAGCAACACCCTTGAGCATGTCGCCACGCAATAGCTGGCGGTCAATGTTAAGCAACTTTGGATGGGAACAGACAGTGCAAACGCGGGCCATTGGCCGCCTCCGACGCGGCGGGCCGCGCTTACTTTAGCTTAGCGCAAGGGTAGCCCGACGCGGCGGCGAAATCACGCAAGTATTCGCAGCGACAACGCGGCGTTATCGCAGATGGGTGACCGAGTGTCTCATTCCGTTCAGAATGGGCAGAAGTTGGGCAGACCTTTCGCGCCACGTTCTTAACTCGATGATGGTGAAGCGCTTCCGCTCGTGCCGAAAAGCGCGCAGGATGTACAGTCCTGTGCGCAGACTTGAAGTCTGCTAAAGAACAAGGTGTTGTCCCCGCGCAATACGACGTGGCAACGAGCCGCGACTGAGCGCAGCCTGTTTGGGCGAACGAGATCTCCCAGAGGCTTTCAACTCAGTAGGGGAGCGGATAGAAAAACGCTCGGGGTAGAAGCCCTATTTTTCGCCTCCGTGCTCCCAATCGTGCAGGTGCCGTCATGACCGGGAGGGAGTTGTTAGCAGTTCGGCAGTTTCCTCAGACTACTCTAAAGCGACGACGGTCAGACCTTTCGATGGCGTGTGCTGGTGGGACCCGGAAACCCCGTTCAAAATAAAGTAGAACGTTGTCCCTTCTCCTACCGTACTTTGTGCCCAGATCAGTCCTCCGTGGCGATGAACGATGTGCTGTACGGATGGCGGTGTTGCAAAGTGGTTCTAAGGGCGGATTGCGATGCGGCACACTTCACACAAGTGACACTTTGCTTCTACGGGATTGGGGTCTTTGGCGCTGCGCGTTGGTCTACCAAGCGCAACAGATAGTTGGCAAACATAACTAGATCCACCGCGTCCTGCGGTTTATCGATGGCTGCCAGCCTGTGGCTGGTGGGATTCTTAAACAAACCCATCGCGCCAGCAAACAAATCGGACATCGCTTGCTGCTCACTGGCGACCAAGCTGGCATCCGTCAGCGGTCCAGTCTGAACGGAAAACGCCTTCCTCATCAGATCAGTTCCAACAAGCGTTTGCGGCAAACCTGTGGCGTTCCTCACAGCGACTTCCACGGCACGAAATGCCTCAAAGACCACAGTGTCATAATGCCCGCGCATGAACAGTGCAAAAGTACTGGAGGCAATTACGGGATGTAGCACTTTGTGCGGCAGCAGTTGGCTGGAACGATACGCAGCGAAGTTTTCTTTCGATGTGACTGCACGCCCGCGTTGGCTTACAAAAACCCAGTCCGGGTCTTGCTGGCCCGGAACAGGCAACAACATCCCCTCGCGTTGAAGCCAGACCCAAGCGGCAGCTAGGGCTTCGTAAATTCGATTGCGATATTGCGGAGGATAACCATTGACGGGAGAACTTGCAGGCAGAAAGAAATTCCCTCGCTTTATCGCTCGGCTCGGTGACATTGCATCCCCCGAAGAGCTAATGGCTTGAAGAAGAACAGGCGCAATTTCTTCGGGTTCCAGCGCCAGTAGCTCTTCAGCGTCGGGAATTAATTCGTGAATGGCAGGCATGTTCTAACCAGAATGAACGGAAGTATTTACTTGAGGCTGCAAACGATGGTCCTTGCGTTAGTGATCTTTGATTTTCGCTCCGGATTTATCGTGCAGCCCGCATTTGCTGGATATAATGCTGGATCTCTTCCAGCTTCTGCGGGCTGTAGCCGTGGGCCGCGAGCGGCTGATATGTGGATGGCACAACTTGCCGCGCTGCGGCGAAGGCACGGGCACGGTCGCGGGCTTCGATCTTAGCGACCGACCCGTGACATTTCTTGTGTTTCTCCCCGCTACCGCACGGGCAAGGATCGTTGCGTCCGACCTTCGGCATATTCCGATTCTTCAAGAAACTCGCGTATCGAAGATTTCGGATCATCTCCATACGACCAGTGACTGCGATGGCAAGCGAAGACGCTCCGTACACATTGGGATCGCCCCCAAAATCCACCCCGCCATAGATTCGGAAGCGCCACACGGTAAATTCCGGATATTGCGGGGCTTGCGCGCCCTCAAATGTGAACGTGCCTTTGCCCAAGTCTCCCGATATATGATTCTTTCCGCTGGCAAGCATCTGTTCAAAGAAGTTTTCACCCTCGTTGGTAAAACACGACGCAGTCGCGGAATAATCTTCCCCGAAACGCACGCCAAAATACTGCCACGCCAATGCCTTCGCGATCATTTCAAACAGTTCTTCCATCGGCTCATGGTCGAACGGAATTGACGTGCCACCGCTTCGGGCATAGCCCCTCTGCAATTTTCGCAGCAGTTTTGCGTTAGCCTTGTTTTCCAGCCGAGGTAGAACCAACTTTCTGAGAATTTCTGCTGCGTCCGCATTCTTCGCTCCGAATGGAAGGACGATCATCAGGTAATTTTCCAGCTTTGATTTTCGGTTGTTGCAACTCTTGCAGGCGGGAGCTTGCGGAAGATTGTCGCGCCTCTCCACCAAGAAAAACTTCCTCCCTACTACGTGATCGGATGACTCTGACGCTGCCTTTCCGCAGTAGATGCAGATCTCGCGGCTGAATTTGTGCCTCATGGGAATGCCTGTTTTCCAATTTTAACAGCTTCGGTCAGAGCCAAAGTGAATGGAAATTCTGACCGATGTTGGCGTCAGTCCCGCCGCTCTAAGAAATACACAACCGGGCGCTCCGACCTCTGACTTGGCGCTGCCGGCAACATCCGCTCCGGCCCGCGCTATGCCGGCCTGCTGCACCGGAATCGGACTGGCGCAGCCCGATGACCTTCGGCTGCCTAAAGATATGCTAGCCAACCTGAAACCACTCAATGCCGCAGGCAAGCGATGATAGATCCACCATTCTTTTCGCCGGTTTGAGCTATTGGTTCTCTCTGCCCAAACTCTGCCCAACCGCTCGTCACAGCACCCTACCAGACCGCACAGAACGACACTGTTGAATAACGTAAGAACCTGCAAGTAAAAGCATATAGGACAATTGGGAAATGAATGGGTCGGACTTAGGATCCAATGCCCAAAAGGCGTGCAGGTTCAAGTCCTGTTCCCGGCACCACATTCATAGGCTCTTCGAGAATGCGGGATACAGGAGAGAGCAGCGGTGGTCGAGGTCGGATCCTCACGAACGGCCGAACCCCACAGAAGTCTGACCCTACCACAAAGTGTATGGCTGAATACAACCGTTACATAGATGGCCAGCCCTCGCCGGGAATCATCGCGGTTCGGCGTGGGATGACGCAGGTGTGCCGAAACGAAGCTCAATCAACTCCCGCGTCTCCTCGGGAGCCGGGACATACCGCCATTTCGAGACTGCTTCTTGGGCAGCTGTGATCAATACTGGGTTTCCGCCCACAGGTTCGATCAATCTCACCGAGCCGTTAGGGGAAATCGTGGCCCGGAGCTTCACCACGCCGGAAATATGTGTCCGCCTCGCCAAATCTGGATAGACCGGCATCGCCTTACTCAAGACTTTGCGCGCAACTTGCGAAGTATCTAGGTCCTCTGCGGACGAAGAGGTCGCTGCTACCGTCAGCAGCATGAGGAGAACAAGGATGAAACGACGGGCCATTGTCAATCCTGCACCAAATCCGGTTCTTACCGCCTAGTGTAGCGCCCGTTGATCTGCGGGGCGCATTACGAAGGTCACGGACGCACCCCACCACATTAAGGCCGCCGCTACCGGCGATAGCGGAGTTTTGGTTCGGCACCGTCATCTGTCGCAAAATCCCCTTTCACTCATGACCGGGTTGTGAGGGTAAATGGCCTGATTTTAAACAGTTGTGAACCGCACGGTTACGCCGGATCCACGCCTTGTAGAGGCTAGAGGCAAGTTGCTGCCGCAAGCATCTGCCAGGATAATAATTGGCCCTTAGCAGTTCAGTGGAGGGTCAAATGGAAGGAACGCAGTTTAGATACGTGATCAAGTTTTCGATGCTCCAACGAGGAGCGACTACGGGTGGAGTCTAATGAGTGCTGACCTTGGTGGTGAGTGTGATCGCCTGTGGCTGTTGAGGATCAGGATATTTCGGGTTTCAAAACCTGCGAGGCCGGGGCGCCCCGAATGCCTAATCCGTGAGTTGCAAACACCAGCGCAACTATCGCGAATACGACGAGGTTAGCCGCCGCGTCGGTCCACAGCAGTCCGTGCGTGCCGAAGCTGTGGAAGCTTTTTCCTTCGAGCCAGATCATCGACGCGATAGGAATGTTGCCCGCCGCGGTAAGGGCGGCGTACCACGTGCCGGTATCGCGGCCGTCTGGCCCGATGACATCCAACACGAGTGCCACGTACCGCGCATTACAAAAGCCGGCGGTCATCAGGTAAAGAAGCGTGCCCCAAAAATATACGGATGGCCGATTCGCAACAAGTAGGGCGATGGCACCAAACGCGTTGGTCAGCCCCGCACCCGCGTAAGTCAGACGGCGGTCCCAATCACCGGGAACTAGCAAACCGCAGAGCGATCCGACTGCAAGCACGATTCCCCCGGCCACTCCGTTGGTCCATAGCACGCCGGTCCCACCCACGCCGTAGTGCGACGCCAGGGCGGGAAGGAGCGACTGGGCTGCACACGTGCTTCCGGGGGCGATCAGCAGGAGGATGCTCCACCGCCGCTTAGGCGACCGCAGCACTGATAAACCCTCTCTTCGGATTTCTGCGAAGCGGCCGCGAAACCAGGAGGAGGCTATCGGCGGTGGTTCAGGGATGGTGAATGCGGCGTAGGCGGGCAGGGCAATTAAAACGGCGGCGGCTAAGCCCACCAATGGGACGGAGAGGCGCTCGACCAGCCACAGGACAATGGCAGCACCGAGAACGCCCCCGCCGAAGTTTCCAGCCTGATTCCAGGCGGAAGCCTTAGATTGCTCGGAAGCTGGCAGCATCGTGACCATCAGGCCGCCACAACTTGCCATCACCAGAGCAACCATGACACCGCCACCCAGCAGAGACACTGTCAGTAGCTTCAAATGCGACGCGCCTAGCAACGAGCACGCAACCGAGACAAAGAGAGCGGTGATTGACGCTCCGAGTACTAACCAAGTTCGGCGGCGTAGCTTGACATCGACAATTGGCGTCCAGAGAAACATCAAGATGGGGGGGAGCTGTAAGAGCGCAGCGATGCGCGCGATCTGCTCGAGCGGAACGCCGGCCCGACTGAGCAGGAATGGCAGAGCTGTCCAGATAAACCCCACGTATATTCCCAGGGGCAGGATCAGCAAACTGAAGACCCAGGGCGTGGGCCACCGGCGCGCGTCGCCCATAATGACCGCAGCATACCAGTTACGAAACTGCCCCGGTACGGAAAGATGTGCCCGTCCTCGGTTAGGGTATTTCGAAAATTGGGATTCGAAAGAGGGCAAGGACCACTTGGCTGGACCGCGTCGTCATCTCCGCTCGAAGCTTTCATGCGGACCGAAAGCAGAAACCCCGCTGAGTTGCGTGCGCGAAGGGTCGGCACTACGCCTGCGCGAAAGCAAGCTGTCCATGTGTTCGCCACGCAAGTTCGAATCCAATGTGAGTATTGTCGGCCTTCCTGAGAGGAGGTCGATAACAATAACATCAGCGTGTACCTTAGTATCTGTTCTGACGTGGGGCTCCATGAACGAAACCTAACAAAGGGTTCCCTTGCTTAATGACTCCCAATAGTTTCATCTTCCCTCCGGTCGAGCACGAACTCGGCTCGGGCCGATAATTCCCGAGCCGATTCCATCTTCCGGGCCGCGTCTCGAATGTCAGACGGGTTGACGATGTGATACCTGTCGAGGATCTCATTGCGACCTTTTTAGAGAGCCCGCGTGCACCATCCCGCGCACAGCGGTGCGGCAAAGATCATGGAACCGGAGACCGTCATACTTCACTTAATCGGAGGTCCGATCATGATCGCAGGTACCACAGTGCCGGTCGCCGTCGACTACCTCACTGGGGTCCGGCAGAGCGGTCGGCCAACTCCTGCGCTGGCACGGCAGGCGGCTTACCTCCGTGCAACCGGCAAGCGCATGATAGAGGCGTCCGTTGGGGTGGCCACCGGACAAGGCTTCTTAAGGAAGCACTTGTTGCCGCAAACCCCTGTCGCCGAGGAGTAGACTTTAGCGCTGAAATCGTCAGACCATTTGCAATAAAGGAGATCAAATGAAATACGTGATCAGCTGGAACGAACGCCCGCAAGGTTCGCCGGCGGAGTACGAGAATGCCCAGAAGCGAATCCTTGAGGTCTTTGGTCAGTGGAAGGCGCCGGCCAATTTTAAGGTCGAGTTCTTCGTGATACGGGTGGGCGACTGGGGTGGGCATTTGTTGGTGGACTGCGACGACCCGCTGGCGGTTCACAAGTTTTGCTCGATGCTGCCTGCGTTTGAAATGGAGGCACGCCCCGTAATTGCCGTCGAGGACGCGGTCCGGGCCGAACTCGAAGTAATGGCTTGGCGCGACGGACTAAAGGGCAAGTGACATCCACAAGATTACGTTGGGTGGGTGGCGGTTGGTGGTGCAATTAGGAGTAGGGGCCGTGAAGGCGGCCCCTGTCAATTTGAGGCATTGGATCGCAGAACCTGGGACACGAAATCCCCGCAGTGATTGCAGACTCTCCGACGCAAGGTTGGACCCAACGTGGCCTCACCGTTATGCGACGGTGAACTGATCGAAGATGACGAGATACACGACGGCGCAGCGGTGAAAGTCGAACCGAAACGGCAACAACAGGAGTTTCGAAGTATTCATTTATCAGCTCGTGCATCAGGTTAGTTGGCACGGACGTCGATGAGCGATACTTCACTTCGGCAGCGGAGCAATACGTAGCCCCCGAGCAAGAAGACGCCTACGAATAGCAAGACAGCAGAGCGGTACGCCGGCAGCTCAGGGCTGCGCGGCATTTAATCCGAGATAAACCGCCCAACCTGCGATCACCAAGATCATGCCCCCCGAAGTGGCGCCTAAGATCTTTACCAGCGGAGTGATCTTGTTTACTTTGGCCATCAGTTCAGTTTGTTCCTTCGCCATAGCGGAGGCAGATTCGTCGAGAAAGAGTTGATCGTCCTCTTGCATGGTGAGAGTGCTGCGATAGATGAGAAGGACGATTAGAATCGCGGTCAGGACGCCCCATACGATCAAAAGCCACAGCAATCCTGGAGTCATAGACCACCTCGGTACCGATTTCGAGCCGTTCCCCGAAGGCCTACTCAGCAAATGCCGGTTGTGGCCCCACAACCAATATCTAAGGAAGGGCCCCTAAGCGGGGATTATAGACCCGTTAGCAAGACCTGGCGCACCTTTAACTGCCGCACCCTGGAGACGGGGGAGGCATCCAATAGGTCGACAATCGTTTAGCGGCCTGGGTTTGCCATACAGCAAGGTTTCTGGGATTTTACGAGCACACGGGCAGCCGGTTTGCTATACTAATCATCAGTCCTTTCAAGGAGATACCAATGGCTACGACTGTGACCCCCGAAGTAAAGCCCACAGAGACCACAAAGAAGGCTCCCATTAGCCTGACCCCAAACGCAGTTTCCAAGGTCAAGGAGATCATGGGTCAACAGAACCCGGTTCCTGCCGGACTGCGCGTGGGCGTGGTTGGCGGTGGCTGTTCCGGCTTCTCGTATTCCATGCAGTTCGAGAACGGGGCCGGTATGATGGACAAAGTTTTCGATATGGATGGATTGAAGGTTTACGTGGATGCCACGTCGGTGATGTATCTAAACGGATGCATCGTGGATTATGTTGAGAGCCTGGAAGGCGCCGGCTTCAAGTTCGAGAATCCGAATGTGAAGAGCACCTGCGGCTGCGGATCGTCGTTCAGCGTTTAATTTTCATTTGACATCTATTGGCCTCGTGGCGAAAGCGACGAGGCTTTTTGTTTGTCGAGCGCACAGGCTCTTATTGGTAGACTCGGCCGCGTCTTGGTTCATCGACGTAGCCGGATGGCCATCGTAGAGCTGGCGGTGTGCTGGCGCTACGAAACTCCCATCAAGTTGCAGGAATGGGTCTTTACTATGAGCCAAACTTCGCAACCAGGGCGTAGCTGCAAAGAATCGCGCGCGGCGAGCGTAAGGTGGACTTCCATTTCCACCCCGCAATCTACCTTTGCGCTTGCGATCACGTCGCGCTGATCCAGCGACGCGATTCTGCCAGGAATTATGTTGCGCGCACTCAAACCGGTGGGTGGTACCGTGGCCAACAGGATATCTCCGGCACTGATTCCAACTCTCAAGATTGAACCCACCTTTGCCCGTACCAGCGGAGTCTCCAGTTCAAGCTTACTCCCTGTGAGTTGGCACACCATTGTGCCGCGATCTTCGTGCGCGGCAATCACCGTAGCATCGAAAATGTTTTCGAAGCCCGCAAGTTGAGCCATCGTTTCCGATTGCGGCACGGTCATCACCTGGTGCGGCGTTCCCTGCGCAAGAACACACCCTTTGTCGAGCACAATGACCCGCTCGCCGAGGGCGAAAACTTCCTCCCGGCTGTGGGTCACGTAAACGATAGGAATGCGATGCTTAAGATTCCACGAGCGCAAATCGTCGATGATTTTGGATTTCGTGGATGCATCGAGTGCTGCGAGCGGCTCGTCAAGAAGAAGCACTGCCGGATCGATGACCAGGGCACGAGCCAGAGCCACTCTTTGTCCTTCTCCGCCGGAAATCTCGCCAGGCCGACGCGACCTAAGGTGTGCGATACGAAATGACTCCAGAATAAAAACGCTTCGACGCTTGCGTTCCCTTCGGTCGAGAGATGAGAGACCGTACTCGACGTTACACTCGACGTTCAAATGCGGGAAGAGAGCCAAATCTTGAAACACGTACCCTACCTTGCGATGGTAAGGCGGAATGTTGATTTTGAGCTGGTCGTCGAACAGCAGGTTGCCGGCAATGGCGATTCGGCCAGCATCCGGGGATTTGAGACCGGCAATGCAATCCAGCAGAGTGGTCTTTCCTGCTCCCGAGGGACCGAACAGAATGCTGATTCCCGATGGTAAATCGAGGTCGAGGTTGAGTTCGAAATCTGTGCGTACGCGCTTGTGAAGTCTGACAGAAATTTCGCTGCCAGTTACCGTTGATCGCTCCGCCGTGTCGGGGAAAAGTGGTTCCGCGAGGCTTCGGCTGTTCGTGCCAGAATAGGCGATCGGGTCTCCCATCGGAATTATCTTATCTTCTCCTCCAGAACGACATTGTAGTCCCCGGCCGAATCCGGACGAATTCTCGGTGCAAAAGTCCTAGCGGCCGATCGCGGACAGATCGACTCGAGCGATTTCATTCAGAATCCTGCGCCGAAATCGTCGCAGCGGAACCGCGCTTCACTTCCACAACCAGACACGTCGATTCAGTGCGTAAACGAACGAAAGCACTGCAAATGAAATGACCAGCAACACCAGTGCTGTCGCATTCGCTCCGCTGTAATTGAAAGCCTGCACTTTGTCATAAATATCGATGGAGACGGTTCGAGTTACGCCGGGAATGTTTCCTCCAACCATCAGTACCACGCCAAATTCTCCCATGGTATGAGCAAAACTCAGTGCGACTCCCGTCACAAGACCCGGCACCGAGAGTGGCAAAATCACCCGCAAAAATGTCTTCAGGCGCGAGGCACCCAGAGTCTGCGAAGCTGCGATCAATCGCTGATCGACCGCGGCAAAGGACGCTGCAAATGGTTGAACGGCGAACGGAAAACTGTAAAGGATCGATCCGATGACAAGGCCTTCGAAGGTGAATGCAAGAGTGTGACCAGTCAGCGCTTCCCATCCGTGGCCAAGGGGACTGCGCGGACCCAGCGCCACCAAAACATAAAAACCAAGTACGGTCGGCGGTAACACGATGGGCAGAGCAAGAACCGCTTCAGCCAGAAATTTCCAGCGCCAGCGAGAATAGGTAATCCAGTAAGCGACCGGGAGCCCGATGATCGTAAGCAACGCCGCCACGAGGGCGGCCAGCCGAGCCGTCAGCCAGAATGCTTGCCAATCCATCAAAACGTCCCCATGAATCGCGTGTCACATTCTCGAGACATTTGATAACCGTGCACCGGTTAAGAACTGCAAGTCGACATCTTAAGCCAGGATTAATGTTAGTAAATTTTTGTAAAGCTTATGGATAAATGTGCAGGTTTTCTCACAAGATGTACCATCCATCTATAGCAGAATCGAAGACTTGGGGGCGTTCTATCACGACAATGTTGTTGACCACAACCAGACCCGCCGTTGCGGGTTTAAGCAGTATGGAGCTTTGATCGGGAACTCGGGTGACGCGAGGGGGCGCCGTGAACATGTTTAAGCGACATTGGTTGATAGCGAGTCTGGTGGTAGTTGCCGTCGCTCTCTTTGCGGCCTTCCAATTCAAGGGCAATGAGAAGCCGCAATATTTCACGACTAAGGTCGACCGGGGCGACATTCGCGAAGTCGTCGAGGCTACCGGAACCATCAATGCGGTGACAACCGTCCAGGTGGGTTCGCAGGTTTCAGGTACGATTTCACGCTTGAATGCCGATTTTAATTCGCGGGTGAAAAAAGGACAGGTGGTCGCGCAAATCGATCCTTCGCTGTTTGAGGGCGCATTGCTGCAGGCTAAAGCTGATCTTGCCAACGCGAAAGCCAACCAAGTGGCGGCCCAGGCTAATCTGGAAAAAGCCCAAGCCACCGCGCTGCAGACGAAAGCAGACTACGACCGGGCGGCAGGGCTGGCTAAAGAAGGTGTTGTCAGCCAACAACAGCTCGACCTGGCGAAGGCGAACGCCGATACGGCCGATGCGGCCGTTGCCGCCGCCAAGGCAGCCATTACCCAGGCCGTGGCGCAGTCGCAACAGAAGCAGGCGGCAGTCACGGTGGCTCAAACCAATCTTGATTACACGACCATTCACGCGCCGATTGATGGCACGGTGATCGCTCGAAGCGTAGACGTGGGCCAAACAGTAGCCGCATCTCTGCAAGCACCGACTCTGTTCACCATCGCACAGGACCTCACCAAGATGCAGGTATATGCGAGCACGGATGAATCCGACGTGGGGATGATCCATACGGGTCAGCACGTAACTTTTAAGGTTGACGCGTTTCCGAAGGACTCTTTTACCGGAACGGTATCGCAGGTACGGCTGAATGCGACGACTGTGCAGAACGTCGTAACCTACAACACCATCATCGATTTCGATAATCCGCAGATGAAATTATTTCCCGGCATGACGGCTTACATCACAATTCCGGTGGCCGATGCTTCTAACGCGTTGCGAGTTCCCAACGGAGCACTGCGCTACAAACCGGATATGACTGCCGAGCAGATTCGGGCGCTGTACAAGCAATATGGGTTGACATCAGGGCAACAAGCAGGAACTCAAGTCGCGGGTGCTACAGGCGGCCCAGCGTCGGGGGACACTGGCGCGGCTGCTAAACAGCGTCGGGCACGCGGCGAAGGAGCACAAGGCGGTGGTGGAAGTGCCGAAGGCGCGCCACAGCAGCATACGCCGCGAGCAGATGTAGCTGTGATCTGGAAACTGCGTCCCGACAAGTCTCTCGAACCAGTGAGAATTCGTACCGGAATCACGGACCACACGGTTACCGAAGTCGCGCAGGTGCTCAAAGGTCAACTGAATGAAGGCGACGAGTTGGTGACCGGCGGCATGACGGTGAGTTCGGGTGCGAGTCGCGCCCCTGGCCTCGGAGGGGGGCCGCGCACCAGGTGATGTCAATGACGGCGACGATTTCACAAACCGTTTCGGTTGGGACCGGTGCAAGCGGCTCGCAAGGCATCATTCTGATCGAGGATGTGCACAAGTATTACGACCTGGGTGAGACCAAGGTACATGCGTTAAGAGGAGTAAATGTGCGTATCGAGCGGGGTGAGTTTGTCGCCATCATGGGAGCCAGCGGCAGCGGGAAATCAACCTTCATGAATATTCTGGGCTGCCTCGATAAGCCAACCACCGGCCGGTATCTGCTGGAAGGGATCGCAGTTTCGGAATTGAGCAAGAAAGAGCTCGCGACCACTCGCAATCGTAAAATCGGATTTGTCTTTCAGGGATTCAACCTGCTTTCGCGCACAACAGCGCTGGAAAATGTCGAGTTGCCCACGCTTTACGCGCAGATTAGTAAGGAGGAAGGCCGAAAGCGTGCCCGTGAAGCCTTGGAATTGGTTGGACTGGGAGATCGCATGGAACACTTCCCTTCCCAACTTTCTGGCGGCCAGCAGCAGCGGGTCGCCATCGCGCGCGGGCTGGTTAACCGGCCTTCGATCCTGTTAGCTGATGAGCCTACGGGAAATCTCGACAGTCGGACATCAGTTGAAATTTTGGAGGTATTCCAAAAGTTAAATGACAACGGTCTGACAATCGTGCTGGTCACTCACGAGCCGGATATAGCCGAATTCGCCAAGCGCGGTATTAATTTCAAGGACGGCACGATCCGGCGGGACGAACTGGTGCAAGACCGCCCAATCGCGGAAGAAGTTTTAAAGAATATGCCGGCGCTGGAGGATTGAGGCAGTTATGGATTTAATCGCGATCATTCGTATCGCCATGCGAGCCCTGGCGCGCAACAAGCTGCGCTCGATCCTGACCATGCTGGGAATTATCATCGGAGTGGGTGCCGTCATCGCCATGGTCAGTGTCGGACAGGGCGCGCAACAGCAAGCGCAACAACAGATCGCAGCCATGGGATCCAACATGCTCTTCGTGCAATCTGGGACGGTCAACCGCGGCGGCACGAGGATGGGATGGGGCGCAACCAAGACTTTGGTGTACGACGATATGGTGGCTATTCTGCGCGAGTGCCCCTCAGTGAAAGCGGCTGCCCCCGGCAGCCAATCGTCCGCTCAGGTGGTTTTCGGCAATGATAATTGGGCAACAACAATCAACGGCACTGAGCCGCAATATTTCGACATTCGCAGTTGGCCCATGGCTGAGGGATCCTCGTTTTCACCGGACGACGTGAGCATGGCTGCCAATGTAGCTGTCATTGGTGAAACCGTGCGAAAGAACCTGTTCGGTGCCACCGATCCGATCGGTGAGACGGTGCGTATCAACAATCTTCCGTTCAAGGTCGTCGGACTTCTGACTCCGAAGGGAACATCGGCCGCGATGGGCCAAGATCAGGATGACATCATTCTGGTCCCGATCACGACCTTACAGAAAAAAATAACCGGGCAGGATTGGCTGCGCTGGATCATGGTCTCGGCTGTTTCAAAGGACGCCAGTTATACCGCCCAGCAACAGATTACCGCCGTGCTACGCGACCGACATCGCATTCGCTCAGGCCAGGATGATGATTTCTTCGTGCGCAATCTGGCTGATATGGCGGACTTGGCAGATCAAAATGCCCGGCTTTTTACGATCTTGCTTGGGTCGATCGCCAGTATCTCTTTGCTGGTTGGAGGCATCGGCATTATGAATATCATGCTGGTGTCCGTGACCGAGCGAACTCGCGAAATCGGCATCCGGATGGCGATTGGCGCGACTGAAGGCGATGTGCAACAACAGTTTTTGATTGAGGCAGTCGTGTTGAGCATTGTCGGTGGCGCTGTTGGAATTTTGTCCGGCATGGGGGCTTCTTACATGATCACCCAGACCCTGGGTTGGCCGGTGCTAGTTTCGCCAACCGCAATTTTTGCTGCGGTTCTGTTTTCCATGGCGGTCGGCGTTTTCTTTGGTTTTTATCCTGCTCGAAAGGCAGCGCGGCTGGATCCGATTGAAGCCTTGCGGTATGAGTAGGGCGGCAGACCTCGGACTTCGAATACCCGCTCAGATGGACGGATCGGCGCGTCAGTGCCGCATTCTCTGCATCTTCACTGTAGTGCTGTCAGATTCACGGGCATTGCCTCTACACTCCTGCGGACACGATTTGTCCAGTTACGGTTGCATGCGTCGCATCAGTCGCAAGGCGACGGCGGTAGCGCACATGCCTCCATCGCGTCACCTCAACCAGAGGGCGCCACACGGCATGCACCAGATCGTGCTTTATCAACTGATGCCAAAGAAAATTCGAGCGTTTGTACAAGTATGACATTCCAAAGTATAGCGGGACCGCTCGCCAGTCCTCGGGACGACGGTGCCAAATGGAGCGGTGTGAAAACAGCCGCTCATAAATCCAGGCATAGCCCTGTTCCAGTTCCTCGGGAGACATGTGCATCGGCTGGAAAACCGCGTGGGCAGTGTCATACCGGGACCAATCACGATGTAATAATCGCCCTTGCTCCTGCATCTGCCTGAACAAAGGTGTTGCTGGGTAGGGCGTGAGTATGTGAAACGTCGCGCACTCCAGACGGTTAGTCTCAAGCCAGTCGGCCGTCCTCGCAAACACATCTTTGCGGTCATGATCGAATCCCAGGACAAACGACCCGTTTACCTGGATTCCATAGTCATGCAATATCTGCACGCGGCGAGCATAGTCAGATGGTTTCGGGGTCTTTTTGCGAGCGTCTGTCAGATTGTCATCTGAAAGAGATTCAAAGCCGATAAAAACTCCTGTGCATCCCGCCAGTGCCATGCTACGAATCAGCGTAGGATCGTCGGTTACATCGATAGTCACGGCTGCACTCCATATTTTCGCTAGAGGCCGTAGCGCAGCACAAAGCGCATGCAAATAGTCCTTCCGTGAGCCCAGATTATTGTCAATAAACACGGCATACGGTTCACTACTGGCTCCGAACTCAGCGGCTACCTGGTTCGGGTCACGCATACGATATGGCATTCGCAGACCGTCAGTCGCCAGGAAACAGAAGCCGCAGCGGTTGTGGCAGCCTCGGGTTGCAATCAAACTCATGCTGGTCAAGAAGCCGTTACGTGGCAAGATGGAGCGAAGTGGCACCGGATCATCTGCGTAGTCATTCTCGTAAGTCGCGGCATAGCATGGCTGCAAACTTCCTGCTTCTACATCGCGCAGAATTTTCGACCATAGCTGCACTCCATCGCCTAATGCCAGGGCATCGGCGTGTGGAGCACATTCATCTGGGCATGACAAGACATGAAGTCCGCCAAGAATCACCGTTGACCCGCGCTTGCGATACCAGTCAGCAAGTTCGAAGGCACGCCCGGCGAATGTTAGATGTACGGTGATGCCGAGAACCTGTGGCAGTGGGCATGCCGGAGGATGCCCGTGCAAAAGATTTTCGTCCCAATACTGAACCCGCCAGTTGGCGGGAGTCGTTGCCGCAAAGCTGGTCAGCGCCTGGGTTGGCGTTAATACATGTTTGCCGAAACTCGCATTGGGGTCTTTGGGATAAAAAGGGTTTATGAGCAGTGCATATCGGGGTTCAACGGGAAACGGGGCGACGTGGTGATCAAGCGAAGAAGGGACGACCATTTCCCGCGGGATCCAACGCTTCGGGATCGGCCTTAAGAACGGCTCGCCGGGTGCGATCATGTCCCAGACTCTGGCATGAACCCTGCCTCGCCCACAACGAAAATCTATGGTTTCCAAATTTTCGCATCAACCGCTAACAGATTGACCCTTGTTGATAAACACTCGCCGGCGGATCAATGCCGTAGATGCGAGCAGACCTATGCGGGCGACGGACAAGCAGACATCTAATTGCGGTCCGACGCATCATTCGCAGTCCGGATCAAGTCAATTTAGAAACAGAAAACCGATTCCCGCCTTCCGTCACTGCGACGCTGGAGGGCGTGTGGCTATCGCGTGTGTCCGGCGGTTTCGCGCCGCTCCCAGGTGACGATGTATCTGTGCGCCCGCTTTTTCCGCTCTGATGGTTTGGTATTGGTCACTCTGGCCACCTTAGCCTTCGGTCAGGGCGCAACAATTCGATCCACGGTTCAATAGAAAGAAGAATCCACTCCATGCTCATTTCCCAAGTTTACGCGCCATCTCCAGCGCTCCTCGCGCCGGCTCAATCACGTCAGGATTAAAGGTAGCGTCGGGATACCTTGACCGTAGGTGGTTGTAAAAACTCTGCCGCACTTGCGAAGAATGAACAAAGACGCCGCCCGACATGGCTATTGAAGGGATTCGTGCGGGCGTACTGAGTCGTGTAATCACGGTTGCCGCCAAACTTGCCAGTTCGGCCCCCGCCTGAGTAAGGACGCCGAGCGCGATCGTATCACCCTGATCCGCCGACAAGAGCACGACCGGAAATAGGGCCGCGAAGTCGGGCGGCGGGGTCGCGTTGGCTGCCACCACTAATTGCTCGCGAGACTCTACTTGCAAAGACCGCATCAGGCTTTCGAGCAACCTTTGGTTTCCAGGCTGGAGTTCGTCCACATCCAGGGCGCGCACCGCCGCACCTACTGCACACTGTCCGATCCAGTGACCGGAACCCTCGTCGGAGATAGCGAATCCCCATCCGCCGGCACGCGCGATCCGGCCCTTGGAATCACGGCCGTAGGCGATGGAGCCCGTCCCTGCAATCACGATTACGCCCGCCCCGCCACCAAAGGCGGCTTCGAGCGCGATCACCATATCGCCGACGACTTCGATTTCTCCGCCAACGCACTCGGTAAGAAAACGGCGCACTGGATCGCTGATCTCAGGCCGCACCGCTCCGGCCAGACCGACGCAGGTCTTTTCTATCTGCGAGCAACTTATGTTGGCGACGACGCACGCCTGACGGATAGCAGCGGCGAGCGCGTCGCGCGACATTGCTTCGCCTACTCTCACCGGATTACTGCCCCCGCCTGTGCCCCTGCCTAAGACGGATGTCTCGTCGCCCAAGAGACAGGTAGTCTTACTGCCTCCGCCGTCGATGCCAAGGAAGATAGCCATCAGCGTAGTTCTATCATTGAAGGGCAGGCACGACCGATACTTGGCTTGACGAGCTGGGTACCTCAGTGCAGATGGCGGGCGAGACTTTGGCCGCAAAGGCCGTTACTCTGAAAGCGACATTTCGGACCAGTTCACCGATTTCGCGACCTGAGATCTATTTTCGGAGGTCGTGTGACTACGACGGCAAGGTGCCGGCGCTACTGGGACCTTTGAGGCTATGGGCGAATTCATGGGCTTGGATAAGGTCGACCTTACAATAATCGCGCTGTACTTGTTAGGGATTACGCTTTTCGGTTTGCGGTTTCGGAAGAAGCAGCGTTCACTGCGCGACTATTTTCTCGCGGACCGTGACATTCCCTGGTGGGCGATTTCGCTTTCCATCGTGGCGGCTGAAACCAGTACTCTCACCCTCATCAGTATTCCGGGACTGGCATACGACAGCAATCTGATGTTTTTGCAGGTCGTGCTGGGATATGTCGTGGGACGGATCATCATCAGTTTCGTTTTGTTACCTCATTATTTTCGCGGCGATCTCTACACCGCTTACGAACTTATCGAGCGGCGGTTTGGCAAGAAGCTGCGTTCGCTTACCGCTGGTCTTTTCCTGATGACCCGCTCGGCCGCTGAAGGAGTACGCGTTTACGCAGTTTCTATCGTGGTGGCGATCGCTTTGGGGACGGGAGAGATTAGCTCGATCGCCATCATTACGGCGCTCACGCTTATTTACACATTCGAGGGCGGGTTGGCGGCCGTGATCTGGACTGATGTTGTGCAGACGGTGATTTACGTAGGAGGAACGTTGGTCGGCTTGTTCACGATTCTGCATCGTGTGCCAGGGGGCTGGCCGGCGATCCATAGTCTGGCCGAAACTACCGGAAAGCTACGGGTTTTCGATTTTAGTCCTGACCTTTGGAAGCCTTACACCTTTTGGGCGGGATTAATCGGCGGTACATTCCTCACCACCGCCAGTCATGGCACCGATCAACTCATTGTGCAGCGCCTACTGGCTGCACGAAACCAGCGGCAGTCCGTCCTCGCGCTTCTTTCCAGCGGAGCTGCAATTTTTTTTCAGTTCGCACTCTTCCTCGTGGTCGGGGTCATGTTGTTCGCTTTTTATCACGTACCGTCGGCATATTTTGGCAAAGCTGACAGGATTTATCCAACCTTCATCGTCACCCAAATGCCGCATGGAATCTCCGGATTGCTGATTGCGGCCATTCTGGCAGCTGCTATGTCGAACTTGAGCGCGGCTCTCAATTCCTTGTCGTCCAGTTCGATGATCGATTTCTATTTGCAACGGCATCCTCAGATTGACGAACGCCGCAAGATTCGGCTTTCACGAATTGCAACCCTGTGCTGGGCCCTGTTGTTGTTCGGGTTGGCAGTACTGTCGTTGAACAGGGTCGGACGCGTCATCGAGGTGGGTCTGCAGATTGCGTCGGTCGCATACGGCGCCCTGCTCGGGGTATTTTTGCTTGGTGTTCTCACCAATCGATCGAATCAGACGGGAGCGATCATCGGTATGGTCGGTGGATTCGTAGCTGAACTTTATATCTGGTTGGGCACAAGCGTGCCTTGGACTTGGTACGTTGCGATTGGGACCGTCGTTACTTTCGGGTTGGGGTACGCTAGTAGCGTGATACTGGAGAGGAAAAGTAGCTAACCGCAAATGACGCTAGCGACGGGCAGACGGACGTCGCCACTGTCGCTTTGAAATTCCCCTTTGTCGTTCACGTATACTTCATCCCCTACATGGAAAGCGCGTCCCGAAAGCCTTCCGGCAGGCCTGAACTCGCTCGCGATTTGGGCGGCAGCCATGCCACGGCGATTGTGGTGGGAACCATTATTGGCAGCGGCATTTTTTTGGTTCCGGCTGAAATGATGCAAGCGGCCGGCTCCGCAAAGCTGGTTTATCTGGCGTGGCTGGTGGGGGGATTACTCTCTTTTTTTGGCGCCCTGACATATGCCGAACTCGGGGCCATGAAACCGGAGGCGGGCGGTGAATACGTTTATATCCGCGATGGCTATGGGCCCTTAGCCGCTTTTCTTTATGCCTGGACCTGGTTCCTCATCGCCAAGCCAGCGTCTATCGCTACGCTCGCCACCGGCTTCGTGCGTGTGCTAGGCACATTCCCGGTTCTGAGTTTCCTGGGCGACAAGCTCATCTCCATTCCCTTCTCGGTCACCTACGGTCAACTGCTCGCCATCGCAGCCGCAGCACTGGTGTCTGCGCTGAATTACATCGGTATAAAAAGGGCGGGCGATTTTCAACTAGTTTTCACGTTGCTGAAAGTGGGCATCATTCTCAGCATCGTAGCGATCGGTTTCACTTACCACGGAGGTAGCTGGCAGAATTTCGCCAGCACCTTTACCGGCGCCAAAGGTGGAATGGCTGGCTTCATGGCAGCGCTGGTGGCGGCTTTGTGGGCATACGATGGATGGAATGATTTGAACATGGTGTCCGGAGAAATCCGCAATCCGGAACGTAACATTCCTCTGGCACTGATATCGGGCGTTGCCCTGGTTGGCGTTTTGTACATGCTGGTAAATGCGGCGGTGCAATACGTACTGACTGCAACGAGTATGGCAAATTCTCCTCGTGCAGCGTCAGACGCGATGGCTGTCGTGTTGGGCAGCCTAGGCGCTGGCATCGTATCGGCGGGAATGGCACTGTCGATGCTCGTGGCCATGAATGGCACAGTGATGAGTGGGGCACGTGTACCGTTTGCGTTGGCACGCGACCGATACTTTTTCTCCGCGCTCGCGGAAGTACATCCCCGTTTCCATACGCCGTCGGTCGCGATTGTGGTTCAAGCCATTTTGGCGATCGTGCTGTTGTTGCTCGGAGGGAGCTTCAGGCAGTTCTTTTCACTGGCGATTTTCGCCGAATGGCTTTTCTACATGGTTGCTAGCAGCACGATTTTTGTGTTTCGTAAACGTGATCCCGACGCAGTTCGCCCCTATCGGGTTTGGGGATATCCTGTGGTGCCTGCCTTGTTCGTCCTGGCCTCGACCATCCTGCTTTACTACACGTTCACAGGAAATCTAAGTATATCGGCACTAGGATGTCTGGCCATTCTGGCGGGGATCCCGGTTTTTTACGCTTTCGCCCGGCTCCGGGCACCGAAGGCATAAACGGTCGTGTCGGAAGTCTTGTTTTTTCAGCTAGTTCCATCTTGGAATTACCCTGGTTACTGAAGGACACCCCCGCCGGGCACGTTTACCCCTCCCCAGTTCTCTCGTAACTTAAAGATTCTACCCGGTGCACCCCCCCAGGCTCGGGTTCCTCATTTTGGAGTTTATTAATGCCTACGACTGAGAGTTTTCAGTTAGGAATTTTACCCGAGCGCAAGCTTGACCGGCGCGCTCTGGCGGCCGCCTACGGCCTTTTGATTTTGCTAATCGTTGTGATGATTAATATCGGCTGGATATGGCCTGATAGTCTCAATATCACCCGGCAATATCATGTCACTGAACTGATACCGATACCAAGCTTACAGCCGGCGCCGCTAGAGGTAAAAGCGCCGCCACGGGTTGTGCAGGCAAAACTGTTGCCGGCGGCGCCAGTTTTTGAAGCTCCTAAACTAACCGTTCCGCGCGAGATTCGTGCGCCAAAGCCTCATGTCGAAGAAGAGCTAGCACCAAAGCTGGAAGTTAATAATCTGGCTCCCACCGTTTTGAAGCAAGTGACAGGTGGAGCGCGTCCGTCCTTGATCGTTCATACGGGCGAGTTTGGCAGTTCGGCCACTCCAACGGTGAACGCTCCCATTCAGAAAGTGCAGACGGGCGGCTTCGGCGATCCCAACGGAATTCCCGGACAGGGAAAATCAAATGCGCACCTGGTAGCGGCGAATTCAGGAGCTTTTGATATGCCTCAGGGAGGCGGAACCGGGAATGGCTCGGGCGGGACGAAAGGAATAAAAGGAACGATTGCCAGCGCCGGTTTCGGCAACGGCATCGCCCAAGGTGGACAAGGCGACGGGCGCAGCAACGGACGCGGGGCAACGGTTCAGACTGCAGGCTTTGGAGAACAGCAGATCACGCATGCCGGAGCCAAGCAGCAACAATCCGAGGCCGGACCTGCAACGTCACCTGTGGAAATATTATCCAAACCAAATCCGGTTTACACTGACGAAGCACGCAACCTCCGGCTCGAAGGTGAAGTGCTGTTAGAAGTCATGTTTGGCGCAAACGGACAGCTGCACGTGGTTCGGGTTGTGCGTGGCTTGGGTCATGGTCTGGATGAAGCGGCAGTCGCGGCCACAAATAAAATGCGGTTCAAACCCGCCCAACACTACAATGAGCCGATCGACTCCACAGCAACGGTGCACGTGGTATTCCAGCTGGCGTACTGAGTCGGCACATAACCGAGTTGAAATAGAGAGGATTTGAGTCATGCGGACTTGGAAATGGATGATCGGAGCCCTCCTGCTGATTACGGTGAGTGCAGTCGGACAACAGACGGCAACACCAGCTTCGCCCGACAATACAGGTAATGCGGCTCAGGCGGCATCGCCAGCCAGTGCCGAGCCCACGAACAATGCGACCGCTCCCAGTACCGCGCCACCGCCTGCCGCGACTGCCGCTCCCACGACCATGGACCAAGTGGTTGACCGTGCCATTGAACGCGAACATGGTTTGATTGTGATGCTGAAGACGCGCACTCCACTGGTGGAGACTTACCTGCAGAACGTGAAATTTGATCCGCAGATGGGGCCGACACCGCGAGAAGATCACTATTTTTTTGGCCGTCTGGACCTGAGTGATTCAGTTGACCGGGAAGATTATCTCTCAGGAGACACGAGTTTGCAGAGCCGGATGATGGGCGGCTTCACCAAATTATTCAAATTTGAATACAAGCCCATTGGCTTTTCCTGGATGATCTTTGCCGACCGCGAGGACTTTGATCGGGCTCACTACAACTTCAAATACGTGCATCGTGAATTCCTTGGCGACGTGCGTTGCATCGTATTCGACGTTACCCCGAAAAGAGACGCGGGCAAGGGACGTTTCCTGGGCCGCATTTGGGTTGAAGACCAGGACTTCAATGTGGTTCGTTTGAACGGAACATATGCGCCGCGGCCTCGCAATGCGCAATTTTTCCATATGGATAGCTGGCGGCTCAATCTTATTCCAGGTTATTGGGTCCCCGCCTATATCTACAGCGAAGAAGGCGATTTCACTTCACGCGTCAATGACAAAATGGCATTCAAGGCGCAGACCAGGGTCTGGGGCTACGATTTGAAGAAGAACCGAAAAGAAGACGAGCTCACGCAGGTGCGAGTGGATGCCTCGGTGAAGGACGAAAGTCCAACGTCGCAGGACGCATCACCGCTGCAGGCGCAACGCCAATGGCAGCAACAAGCGGAGGACAATGTAGTTGAACGCCTGGAAAATGCGGGTCTGCTGGCTCCCCAGAGCGAAGTCGACAAGATTTTGATGACCGTGGTCAACAATCTTGAGGTCACAAATAATATCGAGTTGCCGCGCCCGGTTCGGACGCGCGTAATGCTGACATCGCCCCTGGAAACTTTCAGTGTAGGCAACACCATCGTGGTCAGCCGTGGCCTCATTGACGTCCTACCCGATGAAACATGTCTGGCCATGGTGCTTTCTCACGAGTTGGCGCACATTGTGCTGGGTCACAATCTGGGAAGCCAGTATGCGTTTAATGACCGCATGCTCTTTTCCGATGAATCTACTTACCAGAATCTGGGCTTCCGGCATGTGCCGGAGGAAGAAACCGCGGCGGACAATAAAGCCATTGACCTTCTGAAGAATTCACCTTATGCCCAGAAACTCGACAGTGCAGGCTTGTTTTTGCGGGAGTTGTCGGAAAGAGGACCGGGACTCTCGGCGCTGTTGACTCCACACTTGGGGAATAGTCTTGCCAACGGCAAGGGAGGCATCGAGCGCATGGCAGCGTTGATGACTTCGGCACCCGCACTGGAACCGAACAAGCTGGATCAGATTCCTGCGTTGCCAATCGGCGGACGGATCAAGGTAAATCCGTGGGATGACCACGTGGAGTTGATCAAGACTTCTCCTGCGGTCATCACGTCGGCTCGCGACAAGATGCCGTTTGAAGTTACACCTTTTTTCCCAAGGCTGAGCCGTTACGGGAGCGGAACCAACCCAGGGTCGCCGACCAGCACCGCAAACGCGGCTCCGACCAACTAAGTAGTCTCGATGCAGGCGCGAGCGTCCGCGTTCGTGCCAGCCTTTGCACAAATGCGGACGCTCGCGCCTCCACCATTATGTTCCCGTCTTGCCCTTGCCTGGCAGGCCTGCGGGATTCTCATGAGTGCGTTCGCGGAAGCTTCCTCTAAGCCCGCTGGCCAGTGAGACACTGGACTCGCCAAATTTGTCGCGCAGACGATCAGCTGCCGACAAAGCCTGTTGCCAGCGTTGGCGACGCCCATCTTCGAGAAGGTCTCCCTGCTCCGCCTGATTCTCAAAGGACGACGCCTGAACCCCGAGTAGCCGAACATATGCACCGTTACGCCAATTCTTTCGAAACAAGTGTCGAATCTGCTCGAAGATTTCATTGTCGAGGTGCGTGGGCGATGGCAATGAGTGGGCGCGAGTCAGCGTCGTGAAATCTTTGTAGCGCAACTTGAGTTGAAGGGTGCGGGCGTATAGGCCAGCTTCGCGCAGTCGTCGGCCCACCATTTCTGACAAACGCATCAGCGTGGACTCCAACTGCTCCGGGTCGGCGGTGTCTTGGTTATAAGTGTGCTCGTGGCTGATGGATTTCGGGTCGGTGTCGGCCCCGACTTCACTATCGAACCAACCGCCGGCATCTTCGCCGCGCGCTTTGCCCGCGAGGGCCAGTCCCCATTTTCCGAAACGTTCCTCGAGAAACGCCTCTTCGAACCGAGCGAGGTCTCCGACTTTGCGAATACCGAGACCGTGCAAATTCTGCTCAGTGACTTTGCCCACGCCGGGAATTTCGCGCACGTCCAAGGGAGCGAGGAATTTCGCCTCTTGTCCGGGCACAATCCAAAGAACACCGTTGGGCTTCGCCCTGGCCGACGAGACTTTGGCGATAAGCCTGGACGTACCGATCCCAATCGAACAGTTGAGATCGGTATCCGTTTTCATCTTTCGATGAAGCATGTGGGCAGCACGAAGCGGCGGACCGTGCAGGCGCGCCGTTCCGGTCATATCGAGATATGCTTCGTCTATTGAGGCCATTTCGACCTGAGGAGAAAATGACGTCAACACGCGATGAACTTTTTCCGAGCATTCGCGATAACGAGTGGGATGGCCGCTCACGAAAATGGCATGCGGGCAAAGTTTGGCCGCGGTGCGTAGCGGCATCGCGGAGTGAACGCCAAATTTGCGTGCTTCGTATGAGGCAGCGGACACTACTCCCCGTTCGTCACGCTGACCTCCCACCACCACGGCCTTCCCTTTGAGTTCAGGATTGAATAGTTCTTCCACGGAGACGAAGAAGGCGTCCATATCGACGTGAAAGATCATCCTGAGGAAGGAGGTCATAAGACATTAGGGCGCCAGCGGGTTGATTTTATCAACCAGGGAAGGGTTGCGATTAGGTTTGTCGTTCAAGACAGATGCAAAGTCCCAAAAACTTCCATTTTGGACATTTTCCGCGTTTTATTTATAGTCTTCTGATCCTCTCCCCCCGCCGAGGAATTCGATGCCCTTCTTCCGTTGTTTCTTGTTTTTCATGTTTCTTATTCGTGTGTTGCATTGTTTGTACCGTAGAGACATTCGCTCAGGAGGGCACGGCCCCAATACCCGATACGCCGCAGGTATGGCACGACAGCTCACGGTCAAACCAAAGCCAACCGGTTTCAGGCGCCAATCGCCCCAGGTTGGACGGGCGAAAAGCTCGTTTCCTTTTGCTCTCGCAAATCAGTTCGAAATCTCCGAGTGGCTTTCCATTCATGGCCAAACTGGAGGATCCAGTTGAGCTTGATGGTAAGCCCGTCCTGCCCCAAGGTACTTTGGTTGAAGGACATCTGGAAACAACTCCAGCGCGCCGAATGATGCGCCGCGGCGCGTTGCGAATGGTATTTGACCGCATCAGACTGCCTGATGGGAGGATTCAGCCGGCGAGATTTGAACTGACCGCAACCGAAAGCGATTCGGCCAAGACAGATAATGAAGGAACGGTGCATCCTACCGTAAGCAAGAAGCGCGTAGTGATTCAGCTCGGCGGAACGGCCCTGATAGCAAAACTTGCGGACGATATCTCCGAAGAAGCCCTGGCAACGGGCGCAGGAAGCGCGCGCTGGTACGGCCTAGCTGCAAGCACAACATTCCTTCTGCTCCAAAAAGGCCGCGAGGTAAGGCTTAAGCCGGGCGAGATCGTTGAGGTCGATTTCCTGCGAGACGGCTCTGCGGTGCGGGCGGGGACAATCCGCTGACTTGTTGCCGTGCAGGAACAGCGGCTGAGCCTAGCGGCCGATTGGTTCCAAGTCAATCGTTTCGGACCGGTTCGGAGTAGCTGGAGCTCCCGTCCGCAACTGACGTGCGCGTTCGTAAACTCGGATATATTCTTTGGCGGAAGCGCCCCAGGAGAAGTCCTTGGACATACCATTCCGCATCAGTTGTTGCCATGAAGATTGATCGCGGAAGGTTCGCAACGCTTCTTTTATCGTTAGCAGCAGAGCTTCGCCGTTGTAGTCGGTAAACTTGAATCCGGTACCTTTGCCGGTCCGGGAATTCCAATGCTCGACGGTGTCGTCGAGCCCGCCTGTCGCTCGCACGATGGGCACTGTTCCGTATTTCAAACTGTAGATCTGGTTCAAGCCGCAGGGCTCGTATCTTGAAGGCATCAGGAACATGTCGCTTCCGCCTTCAATCTTGTGCGCAATCTCATTGTCATACGCGACTCTGACCGCAATTTTCTGTGGAAACTGCTTTGCAAGACGCTGGAACATTTCCTCATAGGCCTGGTCTCCGCTGCCTAAAGCAACCATGATCAAATCTTCACGCGCCAGACGTTCCATGATTTGCGAAATCAGGTCGAAACCCTTCTGGGCGGCAAATCGTGAAACGATGCCAATCACAGGCGGGTCACTTTCAGCTTTGACTCTGGTAGTTTCGATACCGAAGGTTGCCAGCAGGTCTTGCTTGCATTTGGCTTTACCAGATAAATCCTTCGGCGAATACGGGGTGACGATGAAACGGTCCGTTTCAGGACTCCACTCGTTGTAGTCGACACCATTCAAAATTCCGGCGACGGAGGAAGACCTCGTGCGCAGCACTCCTTCCAGACCGAAACCAAACTCAGTTGTCTGAATCTCCTGGCTGTACCTCTTGCTAACGGTGGTGACGAAATCGGAAAATACCAATGCGCCTTTCAGGAAATTAACGCTGCCGAAGAATTCCATCCTTGAAATGGTGAACAGGTCCCAGGGGAGCGTAAGCAACGGCAAAGTATCCGGCGGAAAAAGACCCTGATACCCCATGTTGTGGATAGTGAAGACTGAGGCCACGTCGCGGAAGGCTGGGTCTTCGGCGTATTGTGTGTGCAGCAAGACCGGAAGCAGTGCTGCCTGCCAGTCGTGGCAATGGAATATCTGGGGCACACCGATAATTTTCGAGGCTTCCAGCACCGCGCGTGAAAAGAGGGCGAAACGCTCGGCGTTATCGGGGTAATCACCGGTGGAAGTGCCATAAAGGGCTTCGCGGTCAAAGAAGGGCGGATAGTCGACAAAATAGAAATTTACTCCCGAGATCTTGCCGCCATTGATTACCGAGCAAAACCGATAGCGATCGTCAAAAGGAATAGTGACGCTGGGTACGACGGTCTGAGCGCCTTGCAGTACCGTTTGACGATAGCGGGGAACATATACACCTACCTCATGGCCCATGGCTGCCAGAGCCCTCGGCAGGGCGCCAATGACGTCGGCGAGGCCTCCGGTCTTCGAGAAAGGGACGGACTCCGAAGCAGCGAACACGATGTGCATAAAGGCAACTCCTGATAAAGACCCAACCCGGTGCGCCGGCGACACACGCTATCATAGTCGGGAGCTTGCTGGTTACAGCATACTCCGCCGTGCTGAAGCGCCCGGCAGAACAACCCGTCAGTTTAGAACGCCGGCAAGCCGGCTAGAAAGAGGCCGATGTGGCAAAAATAGCCGTGCCAGAGGGGCGTCGAGTCAAGCCCAAGCTGGGTCAGCATTTTCTAGTCGACACCGCGGCGCCGATGCACATTGTCGAAGCGCTGGGTGATATTTCAGATAGCACGGTTTTGGAGATCGGTCCCGGGCGTGGTGCTCTTACCACTTTGCTGGCCAGAAGGGCGCGACGTTTGATTGCAATCGAGATCGACCGGGTACTGGCGGCACAGTTGCGCATGAATTTTTCCCAAGAACCGAATGTCGAGATCATTGAAGGAGATGTGCTGGCGATCGATTTTCATACTCTCTTCGGACCAAAGCCTGGAAGTACTCGACCGGGGATGAATTCGCAGCCTGAAGCAGTTCGAGTGGTTGGCAATCTTCCGTATTTCATAACTTCCGACATTCTTCTGCGGTTGTTTGAATTTCGGCAGTATTTTGAAACCATCGTGCTACTGGTACAGAAAGAAGTGGCAGAACGATTGTCGGCCGCACCAGGCCGAAGCGAGTATGGCCTACTCTCGGCAACTGCGCAGCTTTTCGCACAGGTCGAGAAAATGTTCACGCTCCCGCCCAGCGCGTTCTCGCCTCCGCCTAGAGTCGAGTCATCGGTGGTGCGGCTGCGGATGGCTCCCAAAATCGACAGTTTGCATGTGGACGAAGCCGGATTTATCAACTTTTTGAAGCTTTCTTTCGGACAAAAACGAAAAACACTTTGGAACAACTTGAAGTCGCAATATCAGCCTGCGGTGTTGCGAGCAGCTTTAGACAAAGCAGGCGTAAAGGCAACAGTGCGGGCTGAGGCGTTGAGTCTGGAGAAAAGTGCGGCGCTTTATCGGGCCCTATCGAGCCGGGCTGCGGGATGAAAGAAAAGCCGAGGGCAAGACGCCTGGTGATCGCCGGCAGGATGCCGACGTTACAACGTCGGATGAAGGCTTTGCTTTGAGGGCTTTATGGCCTCGATGATTCGTCGACCCGCGGTTGCTGGACGCTTCTATCCACGGAACCCCGATGAACTGCGGGCGCAGGTCAGATCGTTTTTCCCCGAAGTGAAACGGGCACACAGAGCTGTCGGCTGCATCGTTCCGCACGCGGGATATGTCTATTCGGGCCACGTGGCCGGAGCAGTGTATGCAAGGCTGGAGTTGCCGTCACGATGCATTTTGCTTTGTCCGAATCATACCGGCTTCGGACATCCGCTCGCGATTACGAGCGAAGGAGCGTGGGAAACGCCACTGGGACTTCTGCCGATTGATTCCCTGCTGGCGAACGCTTTGAAAGAAAGTTTCCCACTTCTCGCCAGCGACTCGGACGCACATCGCGCCGAGCATTCCGCTGAAGTGCAACTACCGTTTTTGCAAATCCTACGACCTGATTGCAGTTTTGTACCCATTGCTTTGGGCACTCGCCGTTATGAAATCCTCGAAAGTTTGGGGCATGCGATTGCTGGAGTGGTGCAAGCGATTGATCCTGGCATATTGCTGATCGCCTCCAGCGACATGAACCACTATGAGAACGATGCCATTACCAGACAGAAAGACTACAGGGCAATCGAGCGAATTCTGGTGATGGATGCGAGAGGACTTTATGACGTAGTAACGAATGAAAACATCACTATGTGTGGTTTTGGTCCAACTGTGGCAATGCTCGCCGCTGCCCGCCGACTGGGCGCCGCGCGCACCGAACTGGTTAAATACGCCACGTCGGGAGATATCTCGGGCGATCGGGAACGTGTCGTGGGATATGCCGGAATCGCGGTGCGCTAGCGATGCATTATTGCAAGACTAGAGAGCCGCCGCGAGCTTATTCGATCTCCAGTTCGGTCTCCTGTTTTTTCTTCTCTGTCGCCTTGGATACGGGCTTTTCCGCGATACCTGATGGCAGTTCCAACCCCAAATCAGCCAAAAGCAGCCGTAAGTTCCCCGGATTGGTCGCATAGGCCATCGCGGTTTCGTAGTCGATGATTTCGGCTCGAATCAGCTTTTCAATCTCTCCGTCAAAATGCTGCATTCCTTCCGTGTCGCCGTCCCGCATGGCGTCAAGCAGGCTCTTGCCTTCTACTTCACCCTTATCCAGATATTCTCGGGTGCGAACCGTCGACTTTAGGATTTCGATGGCAGCCACGCGCCCGATGCCACCTTTGCGAGGAAGGAGGCGCTGCGAAACGATGTAACGAAAACCTTTTGCAAAGCGGTTACGGATAGTATGCTGCTCGGACAGCGGAAAAACTCCGATGATGCGTTCGACTGTCTTTGAGGCGTCTGTGGTATGGAGAGTAGAAAGCACGAGGTGACCGGTTTCGGCGGCTTCCAACGCGATTTCTATAGTCTCCTTATCACGCATTTCGCCCACCAGAATGACTTTAGGCGCCTGCCTGAGAGCGGCACGGAGAGCCAGCGCAAAACTGGGAGTGTCACTGTGCAGCTCACGCTGGTGAATAATCGAACGCTTGTGCCGGTGCATGAACTCAACCGGATCCTCGATCGTCAAGATATGATATGCCTTGGTTTCGTTGATGCGGTCGAGGATTGCCGCTAGAGTCGATGACTTCCCCGAACCGGTGGGGCCGGTGACCAATACGATGCCGTTCTTCAGATCGGCCACGCGAGCGAGTTCTTGTGGAAGTTTCAGTTCGTCAAAGCTGGGAATGGTTTTGGGAATCACCCGCATCACGATCGCGTGGCTGCCTCGCTGCACGAATACATTTACGCGAAAACGCGCAGTGCCGGGCAAGCTGTAAGAAATGTCACAGGAACCCTGCTGTTGCAGCATGGTGATCGCCTGTTTGTTGTCTCCAATCAATTCTTGAGCAATTCGCTGCGTATCGTCCGCGCTCAGAACCGTGAGTGCCGGGGCCTTGACCGGAACCAGCTGTCCGCTCACTTCGACGTGGGGATAGCTGCCGGGAGAAAAAATCAGATCACTGACGTGGGGGGAGACCTGTAGCATGGCCAATAGCAGCGCCGGCGTCGGCGCCACCGCTGGACGAGCATTATTGGGGATGGGCGCTCTGCCCGGTGTACCCATGAGACCTCCATTAGAACTGCTGGTACCAGCCTACGTGTCAGGGGTTGGGCCCTCAAGTGACGCCGGTAATTTGACCGGAGTTCGGAGGCGTGTTCGATCAGAATCCGCAATCCTAGCCGAAGAGGAAGACTGTGACAAAAAAGAGGCGACCAAAAAATGGCCGCCTCTTTGTATTCATTCTAAATGTGTTTCATTCACCGAATGACCTGGAAGTCTGCCCGGCAGCCTCGATCGACCCAAATTCCCCGCCGATCGTAGCCCCAGCTGTAACCTTGGCGGCAAGAAGAGTCGCTACGCTGTTTTAGTAACTGGACACCGCCTCGAGTGTCGGCGGGGCAGTAATGTCGGTGCATATCGTCGGAAGAACAGGAAATTACCGAGTCCGCGGTGCCGCCCCGATTCCAGTCGTTTCGGTCCCGGTCCCGGTCTCGGTCCCATCCTCCGCCTCGGCCGCCTTCCACTACGAAATCGGCCCGGCATCCATGATCGACCCAGATTCCACGACCATCCGATCCCCAGCTATAGCCTTCGCGGCACGGGGAGTCGCTGCGCTGCCTATCGAGCCGAACCCGTCCCCCGACTCCCGAATCACAGTAATGCCGCCGGCCATCGTCGGAAGAGCACGAGATTGTTCCGATGCTACCCGGGGCAGGACCTCGGTATTGATACGCGTTAATCGTAAAATCGGCCCGGCATCCCCGGTCGACCCAAACTCCTCCGCGGTCAAAGCCCCAACTGTAGCCTTGCTGGCAAGCGGATTGGCTTCGTTGCGTCAAAAGTTGCACTCCGCCGCGCGTATCTGCGGGACAGTAGTGCCGACGTCCATCGTCGGATGAACAGGAAATGCTCTGCGCCGAGCTGCGCGGAGCAAAAATAACCAGCGCGGCTACAACCAAACCGAACTGCACCCAAGCCCTTGAACTAAGCATTCCGGCCTCCTGAAAGAAACGGTAAATTTGTCTGTGAGCTTACCAAGCTTCCCAGGATTTTGGAACTTCCAGGATATCTCCAAGTCGTCTCACTCGCCTCCCTCAAAGGTTACCTGTGAGTCGAACCTTGCGAGATCGGCGCTGACGATCGAGGCGATGATGCACTTCCTCGAGATCCGCCACCCGTCGAGGGCCCGCTGCTGTGTGAGACCGGGGCTCCACGAGAGACCGACATCCGGGACGCAGATGGCAGACGCGCGGCAGACGCAGCCGATGGAGTTTGAGGGCCGCCGCGAATCATGGAGGAGCGTTCGACTTGCCGTGACATTTTGCCCAAATCGCGCACGCTACCTCGAGCAATTCCCAAACCCGCAGAACCGTCGCGCAGCTGCACCCGGTTCTCCACCCCGGCAACCGGAGTAGCTAGCGTGCCGCGATTCACGACCAAAGTCTGCCCGACGACCGACGGCGGTCGGGGTGAAGTGAACCCGTGAGGTGCGTTGCTGATTCGAGGAACCGTGTTCCATCCTGCCCAAGAGGTTCCGGGCCGCCAAAACCATCCATAGCTCTGGAGATAGGTCCAGGAACCGTAACGATAAGGCGTCCACCCCCATGGGTAAGAAGAAATCCACGCATATCCAACCCCGGGATACCACGTCCAGGCGCCATTCATGAACGGGTCCCATCCCGCACCCACGAGGTAAGGCTGCCACATCATGCCGTAGCCAGGGATGCTGTAAAAGCTTCCGTAGTAGTTCAAATCGCTACCACCATAGGCGTAAGGAGAGTAGCTGCTTGATGCCGACAAATTGTACTGCTGGTGATATTTTTCCTGCTGCTTGTCCCAGTCGTCGTAAGGGTCGGGCTCGAGATTGTTAGCGACGGTGTATTGACTCGCTCCAGCGAGGTCGAATGTCGCACTGTGCTTTTTCTCGACTTCCACCTTGCCGGATGTTCCTTCCACCTCAACCTCTCCCTTAAAAACCGCGAGGGTAGAGTTGGCGTCCTTCATCTCCAAACGCAAGTGGGAAGCCTTGTCGAGTTGCAACTTTTCCGGACCAAAAACTACCGAAAACTCCTGCACAGGCTTGTCGCCCTTGTAATTCAGGTACGCAGTCCCAGTTTGAAGAATGAGCTGTGAGGCTCTTGCGCCAGAGTCGCGCAAAGCCAACTCAGAAAACTCGATCGTCGTCCCGGGAGTGATCCGCAAAGTAGTTCCGTCTTCGAATTCGACCTCTGCCCGTCCATCACTTCCTGATCGGACTTTAAAGCCCTGGGTGAGAGGTAAATTAATGAAGGCTTTTTCGTAGCCCTTCCCTACATTGCGGTCGACCTGTACGTCACCATCCACTTGGCTTAGCCGGACGATGCGAGCTTGAGAATCAGCGAAGGATGGAACAGAAATTGAGAGGAACAGAACGGTCAGCGCGAACAAAACGCCCAATTTGCGCGTAGACATTTGGTACCTCCGGCACAGCCCTTACTGCATTAGAACACTTTTTAGACCAGTAGGTTGTCAACAAATCGTCCGCCAGAGAGAGGTGGGCAGAGCTGGAGATCATGGCTTTGCAGACTCAGCCCGACCGATCATCCGTTGGGCACGCGCCCGGACTGGGTTTATGACCGAATTGTCGCTGACAATCTGCTGCAGAATGGGCACCACGGCGGGTAGTTCCTGCAGACTGTTCTCGCCCGCCATCTGTTCCATACGCTTCAATTCCTCATCGAGGGCCAGCTTCTGGTATCGATGGAAATACTGCAGCCGACGGCCAAATTCGAGGGTTGTCGACAGGTTCTGAAACAGCTGCGTAACCTGCTGAACGGCTGCGACAGGCGAGTAATTGTAGGTCGCGCTGGTGCTCTGATGCGCGTCCTTATAGGTCACAGTCTTGGAGCCCGTCGAGGCTAAATTATGCTTTTTCGAATCGACCTGTCCCTGAAAGTAGTGGGCGCGCTTGGCCAGGTCGAAGACCGTCTTACTGGTGGCCGGGGAGACGAGAAAGTCCAGGCGGAAAGGATCTGCCGAGGAGTCGGGACTGAGCTTTCCATCCGATTCGTAGCTGGAATGGCCGTCGGAAGAGACCGAAATAACATAGTGGGAGGGCTCAGAACCTGGGAAATCGAGGGTAAAGGTCACAACGGCCGGTTCCTGCGCCCGGGCCGGAATGCCCCGCCCGAGAAGAACCGAAAGACTAAGTAGCAACAAAAGCCAAAGGGATCGTGAACGACGCACGGGCAGGGCGCTTGCGCATATTTCGATCTGAGATTTGGACCAAACCATGCAGAACAGATTATGCCAAAAAAATCGGTGGGATGCGCCAGGCGCGTCCTATCCGCCCACTACTTTCTGGCGAACCAGGGTGGTGGACGTATGAAGATGGCAGATAGCGATGGCCAGAGCGTCGGCGGCATCCGGCGGTTCTGGTATTTCGCTAAGGTTTAACAATCGCGTAACCATCTGCTGAACCTGCGTCTTCTCCGCCCTGCCATAACCTACGACCGCAGACTTGATAGAGAGAGGTGAATACTCCGTTACCTCTAGTCCGGCGGAAGATGCGGCCAGCATCGCCACTCCTCGAACCTGCCCCAGTTTCAGAGCAGACTTCACGTTAAGCGCGTAGAACACATCCTCGATCGCGACGTTGTCGGGATGGTGTTCCTCAATGATGATCCCCAAGCGATCAAAGATGGTCCCCAATCGTTGCGGAAGGGGCACTCGCGGGGAAAGCTTGATCGCACCGCAAGTCAAACAAACCAGCGTGTCGTCATGACAGAGTTCGACTACGCCGAAACCTGTGTATTCCGTGCCGCAATCGACACCCAGGACGCGCATGCAGGGAGTCTATACGAGTTCAGTTGGGTAGTCAGTGGGCAGTTGTCGATGGACCGTGTCGGAAATGGGTCCCGGCCAAGAAAACCCTGGGGAAACGTTGCTTAACAACAGCGCGGCCGGCGAGCCTTGGAGACCTCGTATTCTTTGCGGAACGCAGCATAGGCACCTCTCGAGGGCGCCAATTGGCTGCGATGCAGAAAGCGGTCATACGCGGACTCGTCGAAAATCTCGCGTAGCGTCGATACTATCAGCGCGAATGTGTACTTGAATTTGCTCAATTCATGTTCGCAGCTCTGCGCATCGATTTTGCTCAATGACTTCATGCTTGTTCCTCAGTGGCGAAGCGGGTGGCTACGAACGGAGATTCTTTCAGCTTTGGTTGGGTACTGCCGGATAACACGCGCACCCATACCCACGCCGATTCGATCAGGGTTAATGAAATCATCGCGATCAAGGTTCCGGTAACCACTGCATCAAGACGATCGTTGAAAATGAGGCGAGCATTTGCTGCTGGACCTGAAGCCAGTTGAGCGGCATGAGATAAGAATCCGATGCGCGGATTAGGGTCGAAGATTTTGTGCCACGAAGCCGTGAAAGTTATTGCGACCAGCCAGAGCAATGGCAGGAGAGTCACGGCCGAGTAACGCACTTTGCCCATTTTGATAATGATCGTGGTCGCCACGCACATCGCCACAGTGGCCAGCAGTTGATTAGAGATTCCGAACAGCGGCCACAGTGAGTTGATTCCACCTAGCGGATCTTTCACTCCCTGCCAGAGAAAATATCCCCAGGCACCAACGATTAATGCGCTGGTGGTGAGAATCGATGGATACCAACTGGTACGGCCCAAGGGCTTCCAGACGTGGCCTAGGGCGTCCTGAAGCATGAAGCGACCTACGCGGGTTCCGGCGTCTAGCACCGTAAGAATGAATAGCGCTTCAAACATAATGGCGAAGTGATACCAGATCGCCATCAATGCCTGGCCACCCAGACTATGAGAAAAAATGTGGGCCATGCCAACCGCGAACGCGGGCGCTCCTCCGGTGCGGTTATAAAGTGTTTGCTCACCAATAGACTGGGCCAGAGCGTGCATTTCTGCAGCAGAAATGGGAAATCCCCAATTCGTAATGGTAGCGGCGGCCACTTCCGGCGCTTGGCCAACGATGCCTGCTGGGCTATTAATGGCGAAATAGATTCCTGGTTGAAGGACGCAAGCGGCAATCATCGCCATGATTGCCACTAGCGATTCAGCCATCATCGCTCCGTAGCCCACCATTCGAGCCTGGGTTTCGCGGCGGATTAATTTGGGAGTCGTACCGCTCGAGATCAACGCGTGAAAGCCACTGATTGCACCGCAAGCGATAGTGATGAACGCGAAGGGGAAAACATTTCCCGCGAACACCGGGCCCGTGCCGTCGATGAAACGGGTAAGTGGCGGCATGTGCAAGCTTGGCCGCAAAGCGATGATCCCAAGCGATAGCAGACCGATAGTCCCCAGTTTGACGAAGGTGCTCAGGTAATCCCGTGGAGCGAGCAAAAGCCAGACGGGCAGTGCGGATGCGGCGAAACCGTAAATGATAATCAAGAACGCCAGCGAGGTTGCCGAAAGCGTGAACCATCCCGCCAGGGACGGAGTCTGCGAAACCCATTGGCCGCCCCAGATTGCCAGCATGACCAGTACGAACCCCAGCGCAGAGGTTTCTAGCACTTTGCCGGGACGCAGCGTCCGCAAGTAAAAGCCCATCAGAAGCGCGATGGGAATCGTCATGGCGATTGTGAAGGTGCCCCAAGGACTGGCCTTAAGCGCATTTACGACCACCAACGCACATACTCCAAGCAGAATCACGATAATGCTGATGACCGCGACATAAGCCACCAATCCGCCAACACGGCCAACTTCGTCTCGGGCCATCTCGGTCAGCGATTTGCCATCGCGCCGGATGGAGAACAGAAGGATCACGAAATCCTGAACACAGCCGCCGAAGACAGCACCGGTCAAGATCCATAAGGTTCCGGGCAGATAGCCAAACTGTGCGGCTAGGACCGGTCCCACCAACGGCCCAGGCCCAGCGATTGCTGCGAAATGATGCCCAAACACAACCCATTTGTTGGTCGGAACAAAGTCGCGTCCATTTTCTAAACGTTCGGCGGGAGTGGCGCGCTGCGAATCAAGCGCAAGAATTTTGGCGGCAATGAACTTGCTATAGAACCGGTATCCCAGCGCATAGGTGCAAACGGCAGCGACCACCAACCAGATGGCGTTGATCTGCTCGCCTCGATGCAAAGCCACTGTCGCCAGCGCCAGAGCTCCCAGAACTGCAACCGCAATCCAGATCACAACACGGAATGTTTTAGACATGAATTTTTTGAATGGCAGAAATTATTGTGGCCAAACCGCAGCGCCAGCGCAATCGGCAAGAGAGGATCACGTCCCTGCGGAGAGCACTAAAAGGCCCCGTTTAATGATAACCTTATCCATCCGTCGCAAGTAAATGCAGCTGAAGTGTATCTGGTGTCGACTTGAATTTCGCCATGGGTAGACTTGAGCCGAAAAATCCATACCCGTTGAGGAGCAGGCAATGAAAGTTGGGGTTTTGACCGGCGGGGGCGATTGCCCCGGGTTGAATGCAGTGATTCGCGCTGTGGTACGCAAGGGATGTTTCCATTACGAAGATGAATTCGTCGGCTTTCTTGAAGGCTGGCGGGGTGTTTTGGAAGACAAGACCATGCCGCTAGACCTTGCCCGCGTCGGCGGAATTCTACCTCGTGGCGGCACCATTCTTCGCACTTCGCGCACGAACCCAGTGAAAAAGGCCGGCGGACTGGATAAGTGCCTCGAGACCTTGAAGAAACATGACGTGGAAGCTCTGATCGCCATCGGCGGTGATGACACGCTTTCAGTGGCACAGAAACTTTATGAAAAGGGCGTGAATGTCGTCGGTGTTCCGAAGACCATCGACAATGATCTCGCCGGCACGGATTTTACTTTTGGATTCGATACCGCGGTCAATATCGCTACCGAGGCGATTGATCGGGTGCACACCACGGCGGAGGCGCACAACCGAGTGATGGTGGTCGAAGTGATGGGTCGGGATGCGGGCTGGATCGCAATGTATAGCGGCATCGCCGGCGGTGCGGACGTGATTTTAATCCCGGAAAAACCTTTCGATGTCGACCAGGTGGCTGAGACGATTCGTTTACGCCACGCACGGGGACGCTATTTCAGTATTGTGGTTGTGGCAGAGGGAGCAAAGTTTTCAACCGATATCGGCCCCAAGCAAGGATCACTCGCCGTAGTAGACGCGAGCAAAGACGAATTCGGGCACGCCCGACTGGGTGGGATCGCGAATATCCTGGCACGGGAAATCGAAGGCCGCACCGGCTTCGAAACCCGCACCGTGGTCTTGGGACATGTACAGCGCGGTGGTTCTCCCAGCGCCTTTGATCGCATGCTTGCCACACGGTATGGTTTGGGTGCAATCGACATGGTCCATCGCAAGGAGTTCGGTTGCATGGCAGCGTTGCGCGGAAACAAAATCGTTTCGGTGCCGCTTGCGGACGCCATCGCAAAGAACCGAACCGTGGATCAGGAAACCATCGACGTGGCGGCCGGCATTCTCGATAAGCTTACGGCGGATAAAGTGGCCGTTGAGAGATGAAGCTTCGAGCGCTGAACCTCGGGCATCGGACTTAGAGTCAGCTCTTCACTTGGGAGAACTGTAGATCGCCGGTTGAGGGATTTCAGTGTCTATTCCTCGAAACGCACGTTTGAGATGTGAATCGAAGTGAGTCTGACGTCTAAGGTCCACCGCCCGTGGTCCCCCTCCCGATGACGATGGCCGGACTCTACGCGCGCCTCGCTCCTGCCCTCCTCGAGATTATCGAACTTGTCCTCGTACTGGCCGCCCTGGGACTCATTCTGTTTCGCTCCCGAACACTTCCAAAGAAAGCGCAATCGTTCCAGGTAGTGGAGCGATGGTTTTCGCAGCTCGCAAAAAGAAAGTCACGCAGTGTGCTGGTTGTGGGCCTGCTGGTTCTCGTCTCTCGCGCAGCTCTGATTCCAGTCCTTGGTATCCCTGAACCAAGCTGGCATGACGAGTTCAGTTATCTTCTGGCTGCCGACACGTTCGCGCATGGCCGCCTGACAAATCCACCCCATCCGATGGCTGTACACTTCGAAAGCTTTCACATCATTGAGCAGCCAACATATATGTCGATGTATCCGCCGGCCCAGGGCTTGGTGCTGGCGATGGGCGAGAGTCTGGGAAATCCGTGGATCGGACAGTTGATGGTCACGGCGCTCATGTGCTCCGTCTTGTGCTGGATGCTCCAAGGATGGGTGCCTCCGGGATGGGCGTTGTTCGGCGGGTTGCTGGCAGCGCTCCGTCTGGGCGTTTTGGGATACTGGATGAATGGATACTGGAGCGCGTCGATCGTGGCTCTTGCGGGTGCTCTGGTATTGGGCGCCCTCCCGCGTTTGCAGCGACGTGTGAGGGTTCAAGACGCGCTGTGGCTCGGATTGGGGCTTGCAATTCTTGCAGACAGCCGGCCCTATGAAGGCTTTGTTCTCGGCGTGGCGATCGCCGCGGCCTTGATCACTTGGCTGACTGGCCCACGCCGTCCCCATCTTGCAGTTGTGTTGCGGCGCGCCGCTTTACCCTTGATTGCCATCCTGGGTGTTACCGCGGTGGCCACCGGCTACTACTACTATCGTGTCACCGGCGACGCCTTTCGCATGACTTATCAGGTCAATCGGGCGCAATACTCGCGGGCGCCATATTTTCTGTGGCAGAAGCCTCGGCCCGAACCTCTTTATCGTCACGCCGTAATGCGTGCATTTTATGAGCGGGAGTTTCGCGTCTTTCAGAAAAGCCAGACACCCGCCGGCTTTCTGCGCGAATTAGGCGAGAAAATCTGGTTCTCGTGGATGTTTTATGTGGGGACGGTTTTTACCCTCCCTTTGCTGTTTTTGCCTTGGATATTTGGCGACCGCCGAATGCGATTTCCGCTACTTGCTGGTATTTTCTTCTTGCTGGGAACTACAGTCGAAACCTGGACCTCGCCACACTATCTCGCTGCGGCTACCGGGTTGTTCTACCTCGTGCTGATGCAGTGCATGCGGCATTTGCAGCTTTGGCACTGGCGCGGCCACCCCGGTGGAGCGGCTTTGGTGCGGGCTGTACCGTTGATTTGCTGTGCGCTGATCGTTCTACGGGTAGGCGCCATTGTTTCGGGAACGCCAATCGAACCGCGGTGGCCTCGCGGAAACCTCGAGCGCGCAGCGATTCTCAAACAATTGCAAAGTTCGCCCGGACAGCATCTCGTCCTGGTCACTTATGGGCCCAACCATGATCTCGATCACGATTGGGTCTATAACTCTGGGGATATTGACGGATCGAAAGTGGTTTGGGCGCGCGCTATGGGTGAGAAGGACAACGCGGAACTATTGCAGTATTTCCACGACCGCCAGGTGTGGCGATTGAACGCGGATCAAGAGCCTCCAAGGTTAAAACAGTGAATTCGGCAATGTGGCTGACCGAAAAGCGAATTCGCATTCACGCTCTTCTGTTAGCGGTGTGCCTATGGACCGTCTACGCCGTGGACATGTCCGCACCTGGTTTGCTCGACCGCAACGGCCTAATCAAAGGCACAGATTTTCTGCACTTCTATACGCTGGGCACTTTGGCGTTGCGAGGTCGCGGTGATCTCCTGTATGACATTCGCGCGCAAGCTGAGTTGGCTCATCAAATTTTGCCGCAGGCTCCCGAGGGGTTGTATGTTCCGCTTTACGGTCCGCAGGTTTCAATATTCTTCGCGCCGCTTGCGTTGTTACCGTATGGATGGGCTCTGACGGCGTGGCTTTTGGCAAACGTGTTGATTTTTGGATGGTGTTGCCATGCCCTATGGCGCACGTGCCCCGCGCTTCAAGGCCATCGCTGGACGGTTCTCATCCTCGCCATCGCTTTTCCGGGATTTTTTCACCTGATCGCCTGGGGTCAGAGCTCCGGTCTGGCACTGCTCTGCTTCACTTTGGCATATCTTGCATTGCGGCACGATCACAACCTTCTTGCAGGATTAGCCATCGGTTCTCTGATCTACAAGCCTCAGGTCGGCGTTGCCGCGGCGCTTACATTTTTGGTGGCGCGACAGTGGAAGGTTGTCCTGGGAGCGTCAGCAGCTGTCTCCCTACAGCTGATCGTCGCGTGGGCACATTACGGAACTACCGTGATGCACGCTTACGGGCACGCCCTAACGCACATGAAGGAGGTATTGCCGTTACTTGAGCCGAGGTTGTACCAGATGCATTCGCTTCGCGCCTTTTGGTCATTGCTGCTCCCTTGGCCCACATTGGCGTTCGCGTTCTATATTATGAGTGCGATTGCTGTTCTCACGATTGCCATCCATTGCTGGCAAACTGAGACATCACTAGAAGTTCGTTATGGGGTACTGCTGTTGGCGACCGTTCTAGTGTGTCCGCATTTGACCGTGTACGACCTTATTGTCCTCGCTCCTGCCTTTCTCCTGTTGAGTGATTGGGCTCTGGAACATCATGAGGGTCCCACCCATCTACCCCTGCTTCTCTACATCTGCTACCCGCTTTTTCTATTAGGACCGCTGGCGCGAATCACGCATCTGCAGTTCTCGGTGATAACCCTGATTGCTCTTCTGTGGCTTACTTGGAAGAGTGGATGTCGTTCAACTATGTCCCGCGCTTAAGCGCGAGGTTATGTTCGTCCTCCGCAGTACCAGTAGTGCCGATACGGCCAACGGCACGACCAGGCTGGTGTAGAACGGTAAAGACCATTGCTCCACGGGCACAAACACGGACCACAACAAGAGTCCGACGGCTGCGATCCACGGCCAGAGCATCGCGGCTACGGCCAATAGCGCGACTCCAACGACAATTTTTTCTGAGCTCCACACATTCGACCAATTTCGGAGAAGAATCAAAACGCCTGGCAGCAATCGAAGATGATTGTAGGGAACGGCGGGCGGCAAGGTCACTGTCGAAATCGCCAAAACTAACGCAATGTTTGCGAGAAGCTTGGAGACTCGGCTGGCTCACGTCGCGACCTGAGCGTGGTAATCGTCAGACCCAACAAAATCGCTGAGGTTATGAAAAGACTTCCGACTTGGCCGGCAAGCTTTCGACGATCGATTGTGCGCTGCCGCCGGCGTAGTGCCGATACCAATCAGCATAGCTAGCGTAGCAAGGAAGGAAAAAGCAGAATTTTTCTCCCCCGCCATTCACCTGCCACCCAAAGCACCAGACAGAAACATAGCAATAGCATCATCTGAGGTTTGATCGTCGCAAGGGCGAAAAATACTCCCGATGAAACATAGGCCCGTCGCCTCAAAAGATAAGCTGCGAAAGCTAAGAATGCACATACCAGGGTACTGAGTTGTTGCATCTCCAGCGCTTGGACCGCCGGAGAACAACTCAATACCAGCAAAGTCAGAGCTAGCGCTTTGTACCAGGCGACTTGCTATCCGATGAACCCAAGCCACAGTGGGACACTAAGAGCGACAGCGCCTGCCATCACGACTGACGCAATTATCTGGACCTCTCTGAAAGGCGTCCTGACGGCCGGGTACAACAACCGTGAGACGTAGATGGGATAGGCGAAACGCTGTTCGTCCCGGCTACCGTCGGAAACCATGTCCCCGTAGTAGGCCAGTTGCAAATCTTGGCTTACGCTTTGGCTATAAGGATTTTGACGGTTCAGCACAAGCTGTTGGGTACCGTACCAACGAGGATAGAAGTCACCCAAAACGCCAGCGCGATTCCCAGTGCGTGCCGCCTGAAGACGGATACGAGGATTGGCAATGCGGACAACATAAGCCCACATGCCGGCGCACATCAGAAACGCGATGGCGGTATTAAAGAGCCGATTCGACATCCACCTCGAGAGCGGCACCATGGCTAGACTCTAGCGTTCGACCGTGGGCGGGCCAAACAAAAACGTCAGCGCCTCTGGAAATCTTCGAGCCCAATCGCCTTCGCCGTGAGTCGCGCCATCGTCGATCTTTACCAGCAAGCGATCATCTCCCAATCCAGCTTGCTGCAGGATGGCCCTCAATTTACGGACATCTTCGACGACCTGGCGATCACGGCTTTCATTCCCGGCTTCCCTGGTACCCATTGCCATAAAGACTCTGGCTGGCCATTGCCGGAAAGGACGGCTCAGCCTTATAAGCTTGTGGTTTGAAATA
The DNA here is from genome assembly GCA_963786325.1 of Terriglobia bacterium. GTDB lineage: Bacteria > Acidobacteriota > Terriglobia > Terriglobales > Acidobacteriaceae > JAIQFF01. Next base: position 447,845 of record CAWAYW010000024.1, on the reverse strand, counting down.
AAAAGAGATGGACTCTCCAACAGCAACCGGCCAAAGATTCCTGGTCGCGCGATTGCGGTATAGAGAGAAATAATCGCCCCCAGCGATGAACCTCCGAGTCCGGTGTTTTCTGGGCCTTTGACGATACGGTATCGCTGAAAAATAAACGGCATGACTTCATCCATCAGGAAAGCGGGGTAGAGCTTGCCTTGTGGCCGCATTACAGGCGGGTGGATGGTGCGGTAAGGAAGATATTCTCTGGCACGATCTTTCTGAGCATTATCAATTCCCACAATGATGAGTGGTGGAATTCTTCCTAACCCAAGCAGGTGAGTGGCCGTAACGCCTACCTGCCAGTCGACCCCGATGTAGGCTGTGGCTGGGTCGAAAAGATTCTGTCCGTCGTTGAGATAAAAGACGGGGTAGTTCCGATTCTCATTTTCAGGCCGGCTATATCCTGGCGGGAGCCAAACGCGAAGCATTCGGTTGTTGCGGAGGATTAGACTTTGGAATTCGTGCAGCCGGAGCTCGCCGGCAGGCTTGCCGCCGGCCAACATTGGTTCCGATGAAGCGCTATCTTCCATATCCTCCAGCAGGGCTTTCTAGCGCCACTATGTGCGGCGGGGGCTGCCAGCCCACAAAAGTGATGAGAGAACAGTAATGCAAAAAATCAATGCCAAAGACGAAAGACACAATATGCACCAGGTGGCTAACACAAATTTTTCGATGTAGGTAAGGTACAAGGCGAATATAAATCCAGTCAGTGATGCCACCATCAGTATCTTGGGCGTATCCCGGTGGTCGCGATAGAAAGTCGAAAGAATCAGTAGTCCGACATATCCCATCACTCCAATTAACGCCACCGGAACACCGGAAATTGTCGAGTAGGTACTCCGGTTCACGATGTCGCAGTTAAATGTCTCCCCAAAGTCGCAGTAGGAAGTTGGCGACGTACGGTAGTGATGGTAAAGGGATACAGAGGATACAATCACCCCACCGGTCGAAAGAATAGCCATCAGAAGGCATAGGCGCGGTGTCGCAAGAAGCCCTTTGCCAGATGAAATCATGGCAGAGAGCATCCGGTTTTGCTGCCGAGTGCCTGCAGAGGTTGCGTTCCTTCGCGGAGTTCCCCATCAGCGAATTGCCACGTGGGGAAGTGTTTGATCCCTGCGTCTTTGCAGACCTGCGCCTCGTCTCGCGAGCCTTGCACTCCGCATTCTACATAGGGCACGTACTGGAAAGACGATTCGAACATTTCTTTCTGATCGGCGCAGTGCGGGCACCAGTAGGCCCCATACATTTTCGCCTGCTTCGAAGCAACACACTTGGCGAACGAATCAAGACGGCTTCCTCGTTTACGAAGACCCAAATAAATCACGACAGCAAAGGCAGCCACGATCAATACCGCCGTGACGATCTTGCGACCTGCGGACGATCTGGTCTGCGCCAGCGCCTCACGTTTTTCTCTTTCTTTCGACATCGAATCTTTTTATACCACGACGTTCAGCGCCGACGGCAGCACATCAAGACTCTGGCAGCGCAATGTGAGAACTTCGCCGTCCACCATCACGTCGACAGGGGTGTCGAGTTCAAAATCAATGCGCTGAGCCGGGCGCCGCTCCGCCAAGGGATGATTTATGTGGGTGCCGTCATAAAGCGTTGGCAAATTGCGAATCAGCCCAACGCGGCCAATCGGCCCCCAGCGCACGTATTCGATAAGGCCGTCATCCACTTCCGCTTTAGGAGCGATCATCATGGTGCCGCCGGTGAACTTGCTGTTACTGAAAGTAAGAAACAGGCAGGGGCGGCGGTCCAATTCGAGAGCGCCATCTACACGCACGGGAAAGGGTCGACGACGGAAACGAGCCAGGCTGATGAATATGGACGATTGATAGCCAATCTCTCCCCAGCCACTGAAGCGTCGCGCGCGCAGGGTAGCCACGTCTGCGGAGAATCCCATGCTTAGAAGATTGATGTAATGCAGCACCCCACTTTCATGGGTCAATCGCAGCACGTCACAAGGGCGGGAGCGTTGCGCCAGCAGAGCCTCGATTGCGAACTCTACGCCGCGGTCACTGAAGTCGCGAAGGAACGAGTTCCCAGTTCCTAGCGGTAGAAATGCCAGCGTGACCGGCTCATTGGTTGCTTTAGGAAAAAGACCGTTGACGATCTCGTACGAGGTTCCATCCCCTCCAACCGCAACAAACTTGCGATAGCCTTCCGCGTAGGCGTTCCGAACCAATTGCGTGGCTTGCACCGGAGCGTTGCTCTCCACTACTTGCAGGCTAACCCCACCTGCACGCAGGCGATCGAGTGCAGGACGAACCAACTTGCGACATCGACCGCCACCCGCCGCCGGATTGACCACCGCAAGGTAAACATTGGGATCAATCACGCTGGGTCGCTCGTACGTTTCATATTTCGACTACCGCGGCCCGGCTCAGGACCTTGCGCATTTCTTCCGAAAGTCCAATGCGTTTGATTTTCATGGCCGCAGTGCGCGGAAAATCCTTTTCCCAGATTACAATTCCACCTACACGTTTGAAATCGGGCAATTTTCGGTTACGCGCAATGACTTCTTGTTTCAGCGCTTCGGTAAGTTCCTGTCCTTGCTCCAGGCGTAGAACCAGCACCAGCATTTCCTGGCCGAGGCCTTTTGCCGGCCAGATATAGTTGGCGGCAAAGACGCTGTATTCCTTTACCGGCAATCCATCGAATGTGGCTTCAATATCTTCCGGGTAAATATTTTTCCCACCTTCGGTAACGATCATGTTCTTTTTGCGGCCAAAAAGCTGGAGATGCCCGCTGGCATCGAAACGGCCCAGGTCGCCGGTCAGCAGCCAGCCATCCACAATGGTTTCCGCAGTGAGCTCGGGGTCATCGAGGTAGTGCGACATTACGGTTTTGCCGCTTGCCGCAATTTCGCCAATGCCTTCGGAATCGGGATTCAGCACGCGCAAATCCACACCGGGAAGCGGCTTGCCCACGGTGTCGGCGCGAAACGGCTTCAGGTCGTTGAGGGTAAGCGCGGTACCGGCTTCCGTGAGGCCGTATCCATTGACCACGGGAATGCCGAGATCATAGAAGAACTGCAGAGTTGATGGTTCCATGAAGGCGCCGCCCGTCACCATCAAGCGCAGATTTCCGCCAAATGCCTTGTGAACCTGGCGCATCAGTACGCGACTCAGCCGGACATCGGGGCGCCAGTTAGTAAAGAACTTGTTCAACGCAATCGAGCGATCCAGAATAAAACGCTTGGCGGGAGACAACGCGTCAAATTTGGCTTTCAGTCCCCGCTCCAGGTTCTTGAGCACCATGGGAACGAGACTGACATGGGTGATCCTGTAACGCACGAAAGCGTCGCGAACGAATTCCGGACGTAGTGTTCGCAGATGCACAACGCACGCGCCACACACAAAGGGTCCGATAAAACCGACCATAAAATCGATGGCGTGATTGGTGGGGAGAATGCTGAGATAGCGCACCCCTGGCCAAAAGGGATACCACGCGATTAACGCTTTAGATTGCTCCAAGTAATTGTCATGAGTAAGCACACACCCCTTGGGCTGGCCACCTGTCCCCGAGGAATAGACAATACAGGCCACGTCTTGACGCTGCCGGGAAACGAAGACTGCGTCTCCTTTGCGACGAAAATCCTCCCAGCGATTCGCCCCCGCCAAATCCGACCCTGGCGGCGCCTCGGTAACGAGAACGGTTTGTAGGTTGTGAGTTTTAAACTCCGGGGCTTGCATGATGGCCCGCCAAAGGTAATATTCGACGATTAGGAATTTCGCTTTGCAATGATCCAGTAATTGCAAATGCTCGAACGCCGTCAGCTTGTAATCTAGCGGGACCAGGATGCCTCCGCTATGAAAAATCGCGTAAGCGGAAATCAGCCATTTCGACTGATTAGTCATGATGATCGCAGCACGGTCGCCCGCGTGGAATTCGCCGTCCTCGAAGGCGCGTGCCAAAGGCATCGCCATTTCCTTAAAGTCAGAATATGTCAGACGGGTTTTTTCTTTGTCGCGGTCTGATTCGATCAAGCAAGTTTCGTTTGGCCACCGATCGATGGCCTCGCGTAACACTGCGCCCAAACATGTGTATTGATCGAGGTTAAGCATCAAAACTTATTTCATCCTAGAGATGCCAAATGCGGTGAAAAGTCAATCTATTATTCACTGTCTGCTGCGTTTTTCGGGGACAACGTAAATTCCGGTTGTCCTCGCAGTTATCCCTGAATTCTGCGGAGCCCTGTGGTAAGGAGGTACTTGACGAATATTTGCTATAGCCGCGCCTGTATCCTGCTGGCTAGAGTTCTGAAGTCAGACACGCCTTGCAATTCGTAGTCTGGAAGTTCGACGTTGAAGTGATGTTCAAGCCGGGTTAACAAGTCCAACGCCTGCAAACTGTCGATACCGAGAGTCTTGAAGAAGTCATCATCGGGAGCAAGTTTTTCGCGCGGAACTTTGAACTGTGCCGCGGCGAGATTAAGTATTTCGTCTAAAGTCTTCTGCGTGTCTGGCATGGTAAACGTCATTCTATTAGAAAAGCGCTCATGGCAAGTAGGGCTGCGGGTCTTTGCTTTCGACGAATTTCTTTAGCCCGGCCTCAACCGCTGGTTGCGCGAAGAGATCGCAAAAAATATCGATTTCCTCGCGTAGCTCTCCATAAGGGATTGGCTTGATGAATTTCTTGGCAGCGCTGGCGGTATGGCGATCGAATTTGGCGAGCTGAGCGGCAGTGCCGCGGGCGGCGCGCAATGATTCTCCTTCTCCCACAACCTGGCTTACCAGGCCAACCTGTTGGGCTTTGACGGCATTGAAACTGCGGCCCGTGAGCAGCAGGTCCCGCACCACCGAATTGCCCAGATCGCGCTTCAGCCTTGGGATTCCGCCGAAACCCGGGATAAGCCCCAAGCGCAGTTCAGGGAAGCAAAACCGCGCCATTTTGTCAGCGATAATTAGGTCACAAACTAGGGCCAGCTCGAGTCCGCCACCAAACGACACACCGTTCACAGCGGCGATTGTGGTCAATGGCGATGAGTCGACGGTATTCATAACTTGGTGAATGCGTTCCAGAAAATCTCGCACCCCGCGGGATGCCGATTGCTTGTCCATTCCCTGCGCGCCGTGATATAGCTCGCGAAGATCGGCGCCCGCGCAAAACCCCGTCTTCAAGGTGCTATGCAAAATTAATGCGTGGGCCTGGCTTTCTAGTTTGACCAGAGCTGAGGCAAATTTCTCAAGTTCAACCAGCGTCGCGGAACCAATCTCATTGCAGGGCGCACGGTGGAGCGCCAGCTCAACGACGCCGTTCTCAAGCTTCCACGAGAGTGTTTGGCCTTGGAATTCGTTCATTTTTCCACGATGGAAGCTGCCCAGGACTGGCTCGCTATGACGCTTGCTTCACACTGTACATCTCTTCGATTTCGGATTCGAAACGCGCTGCGATCAAGTCCCGCTTTAATTTACCGTTGGCCGTGAGCAATCCGTTTTCGACGGAAAACGGTTCGGCGACAAGATGAAATGCCCGCACTTGTTTGTAATGAGGTAAATCTTGATTCACTGAGTCGATGGCCGTCTGCCCTTGCTCCCTGGTTACGCTCCCGGTCACGATGGCCGACAAATATCCGCGACCGTTTCCCATTAACACGATTTGTTGTGCTCCCGGTAAATTTCCCAGGAGTTCATCTTCAATCGGTTCGGGTGCGATGTTGTGGCCCGACCCTAAAATAATCAAATTCTTAATCCGCCCGACGATACGCCAGTTCCCTGTTGCATCTACTTCCCCCTGGTCGCCGGTATGAAACCAACCGTCACGTAAAGCTTGGGCGGTCTCTTCCGGACGGTTCCAATAGCCGGGGAAAATATTAGGTCCACGCACGATCACTTCTTCGTTTTCGCCGAGCATCATCCCGATACCTCTGATAGCGGGTCCGACGCGACCTGGCTTAACGTGGCGCGGATCGTCCATGGTGCAAATTGCGGTCGTCTCAGTCAAGCCATAAACCTGAAGCACCGGTATGCCAAGCATGTTGAAGTAAAGTTGGGTCTCGACGCTCAGAGGCGCCGACCCGCAGATCAACGCCTTCAGGTTCGCGCCAATCATCTTTTTGCGGATGGTTGGGAACACGACCGCGTTGGCCACCGCCAGCCAGGAAGTATCGGAGAAGCTCGACACGGCTTCCTGCTTACGGATCCACGCTGCTTTGGCGCGAGTATAAATCATGCGAACAACTCCGCCGGTTTTCCAGAGCTGCTCGTCTACCGCCTTGCGCATGCGTTCCAGAAGAGCCGGCACGTTAAGGAAATAATCGGGTGCAACCGACCGCATCTCGGCGGCCAGCTTGCCCAGATCGGTATTGAGGGTCAGCAGGCTACCCCGCAGCAGGCAGGTCAGCAGCATGATCCACGAGCCGGCAAAACAAAACGGCAGATAGTGAAATACGCGATCTTGTCCAGGCGCATTCTTCATTAAGAGATTCAGACGATCTGAAGTGCAACCCAGCATATGACTGACGTTGCCCGCGGTGAGGATCACACCCTTTGCTTCACCCGAGGTTCCCGATGTGTAAATGATAGTTACCGGATCAAGATCAGCCAGTGGTCCCCGGGGCAATTCCGGTCCATCATGTTGCCTAAAAACATCCATGAACAAAAACTGCGGTGGGGCATCTGTCCAGTTTTCCCGGATGCCATTGCGCAGGGCTTCGTCTCCACAGCAGACTAGTGCAGGAGAGCAATCCTTCATCATCGCAACCAACTCTGCAGGCGCTTGCCGCGCATATAGCGGGACAACGATCAGGCCCTCAGCCATGGCTGCCAAATCGAGGGCAACCCAGTCGAGGCCGTTATGCCCCAGCAGTCCGCAGCGATCACCTTTCTTTAGATGTTGATCCGATAGAAACCTTCGAGCTTGGCCAATGCGCCGCAGCAACTCGCGCCCGCTGATCGCGTGGACTTCGCCATCTCGAAGCTCCCGGAGCACGGGCGTTTCGCCAGAGGCATCAAGCTTCGTGAAAACATTTTCGAGAAAACTCATGGCGTTTCAACGCAGACCGCCTGGGGTCAGATGTCCCCATCTGCCCGGCAGACCGCAACCTCTGTTGTTTCAACGCAGACAAAAAAGCACCGTCTCCGCCCGCTCATACTAGGAACCCCGGTCTGGGTGGTCTGGATCAGGCGAAAGCTTCGGCCAGTTGTTTCAATCCACTGCTCATCGGCGGCAGATAATCTTCCCATCCCCATTCGCCTTTGCGCGTTGGAAAATTCGGATAGCGCCGTTGCACCTCTTCTTCGAAGTAGACACCCATGCGTGCCATAACTTTCAAATTCTTCACCACGGTTTGTCCGATTCCGACCGAGATCGCTTCCCCTTGGGTGGCCAGTGTTTCCAGCACCGTGATCAATTTCGACTCAAGATCAGGATCGTCAACGTTCATCAGCAGATCTTGCTGACCGCGTTCACTCATGAGGTTGCGGATGCGCTCGTCCATGGTGATTCCAGCCGACGGCACCAGGCCTGGCATTGAGGTCACAATACCGTGGTAGCGCGAAGAAACCATCATGTGGCAGGCACGAAGAACGCTGACTAGTTCGTGCATTTTGTAGTCGTGAGAACTTAGAACCGGCACGCCGCCGAGCTTTTCCGAAATGCGGCCAGCAGGACGCGCATCCAGACGCTCGGTAGCCGCCAGCACAACGAACACGTTGCGCTGTTTGCGAAATGCGGCAACGGCATTGGAAATCGAGGTCAAGTAGTGTTCCAGAGCGCGATCCGCCGCGGGACCTGAATTATGGAAGTAGACCGATCGATAATGGCTGTCTTTGTATGCGCCGGTCAAACTCCGGGCTGCGAATTTCGCCACAGACGCCTTGACCGGCCATTCGAAGGGATTGATGGGGCACACCACCAGAACCGGCGTGCTACCGTCCCAGCCCGCACTCTCCAACACTGACCTTCCGTATTCAGCAGGCGCCGGCTCAAACGTCCAAGCGGTATCAGTACCCAGTTCGGTTGGCACGCCCAGTTCCCGCAAAACGGTGCGCGATTCTTCGTTGCGAGTGATGACAAAAGAATCCTGGCAGTAGCGCGCACACATTTTCGCGATGAGCGGGTCCATATGCCCAGCTTCCGCCCCATAGCCTACCGAAAGCTTGTTCTGCGCGGCTGCGATCCCCAGCGAGCCGATCATCATGGTTGTCAGAGCGTTGGCAAACTTGCTCTTGAACATCGAACCTTCGCAGGCCACTACGCCGTGATGACGCGGCACTTCGTCAGAAAGAAACGGCGGGAAAATATCAGGCAGATGTACCTGACGCGTTCCTTCGAAGTAGCCTTCGGTGAGTTTGAAGTTTTGTGTCATAACGCTGAAAACCGTGTTGTCAGATCCCAGAATATGTCGGATCTGACGTAGCATTTCCGACACTCGCACGTCCGACCCCATGTTGCGAGTGCCGTTGTAGCCGGCAAATAAAAGCTTCAACTTTTCGCCCGGCTGCCACGCCTTACCTTTGCCCATCATCCATCCGAGCTTGGCGGCTTCGATACTGCTGCTGACCCAGGCTTCGAGGACCAGATCCATCATGCTGCAGATCCTCCGGCTTTGGTGGCAGGCCAATCCTGATAAGGAAATGTGAAGTTGGTTTCACGACTGAACTTCAGCAGCGGATAACTGTATTGCGAGAATGGCACCGGTTTGCGTCCCAGTTCCTGCGTGACGCGAGTGTTGTCGAAGACCGTATTCCAGACGAGGTACGGCAGGAACACTTTCATCAACGAAGCTCCGTGAGAGAGAGAGCTTTGTCTTCTGGCAAGAAAATCCACCACTGCACTGAATGGCCGCTCCAGAAAAGACAGGAATACCGGACCACGCTTGTTCTGCGCGGCTGCCAATGTAGTGGTTAATTGACGAAAAGTCTGCGAATCAACACCGGACGAGAGGTGATAGGTATCGAACAGCGGATGTTCCTTCTGATGCAAGGTCGCAATCGCATCAGCCACAAAGTCGACGTTGACGATGTCAATCTTGTCTCGTGGAGGGAAAGGCAGCACCGGCAAGCCTGCGAGAAATACGAAGGCCCTCACCATATCGAACTGAGTAGTTTCAGGATGCCGACTGTCGCCAAGAACGATGCTGGGCCTGAAAATTGTGATCGGCACCTCGGGCAGAAGCTGCCGCATCAAGTGCTCAGTAAACTTCTTGGTGCGGGCGTAGGGATCGTAATCTGACCGATTCCAATCGATTGAATTGTCTTCGGTAACGACTTCGTCCTGACGCTTCCCCGCCACCGCCACGGTGCTCACCTGGCTGAAACGGCGCAGACCGTGGTAGTAGTTCGATTTCTGCGCCAGCAGCAGCACTTCCAGGGTGCCCCGCAGGTTCACGTTCAGACAACTCTTTTCCGATTTTCTGTTCAATGAAGCAGCACAATGAATCACCGAATCGGTCGTGTGGATCAGGCGGTCGTAATCGTCCTCTCCGAGACCGAAGTGCGGCGCGGTGAGATCGCCGCAGAAGATCCGCATCCGCGTCTGAAAATACTCGTAGAACCGCGGGAAGTCCAAGTGGAGCTGCAAGGCCTGCCATAGGCGCGTGGCCGCTTCCTGCGGGTCGCGGGCGCGTACCAGCAGATTAAGCGAGGCTCCATGTTGCTCAAGGAGATTAGCGGCGACATGTGCGCCGATGTATCCGGTAGAACCGGTCAGGAATATCGCCACGTTGCTCCGTTAGTACCAGTTTTGACCACGTCTGCGTTTTCCTGAACCACCTCATCTTGCAGACGGCGGACGGGACGCGCCTCCAGTGGACGCCCTTCGATCAGCGGATAGGTCCACTTACGCAAGGCGGGAATGTGGATATTGATCCAGTAGTCCCACCAGTCAATGGATCGGGTGTCGTAACCGAAAGCGAATTTCTCTTCTTCGGGCAGCGCGTGCGCAAGCCGTTCCACGTTGTCCGCAGCAAAATCGTGTTCGTTGTGAAGAATGAACGGCTCAAACAATTTGATCAGTTTCTCAACCCTTTCGAGATTACGTTCTGCTCGCACCAGCGGAGTCTTCTTCAACGGCAATGGTGACATGGCGCGTTGGATCGATTTTATGATTGCCTTCTGCGCTGGCGCTGACATTCGATTGTAGCGTTCCTTTGATACCGGAATCGCGTCGAGACGCAGCCGCAGCCAGTATTCCAAACCTTCCTGGGCGCGGTAATGCTTACGGTGAGCCAGGGATGTTAATTCGATCGAGCGCCGCATATCGCAGGGATTGGTTACAGAAGTAGCCAGTTGATAAAGCGGTTCATGCCGCCTCCTAACGATGGCGGCACCGATCAGCGTCATCCCCCGACAGACGGAATCCACAGGAATGATATCCAGCCGCTTCTTCTCATTGGTGGGCAGCTGCCGGAAGGACGTTCCCAGAAGATAGGAGAGAGAAGCCGAGGTATTGATACCCTCATTCCAGCCTACAAATGGTTCCGCTACCGAAGTCTCGACGATTGCTGGCCGAACCACCGCAATCGGAAGTCCGGCGCCATTTTTGGCAATCAGCGATTCCGCCAGACTCTTGGTCAAGGTGTAGGTGTTAGGCCAGCCTAGTTCGGCGGCGCGTTTCATCCCCGTCTCGGTCAGATATTCCCGCAACCAGCGGAAACGATTCTTGCGGATTTGATTTTCCAGGACCGTTCCGCCCAGATCTTTGGCTGCATGTTCCTTGCTTAAAGCCTGCTGTCGAAGCTGGTCGGTCACTTCCGCGCCCTGTGCCATCTGCTCGGCTTGCTTGACGAAATCGTGCAGCGCCCGCCATTCGGTCTCAGCGTCGAATCCTGCAGGTCCTGCCGGGGTGTAATTGGGACGCAACCCCTCTCCCACACGGCCGTCGCGCGCGCCCGCCACATAGCAAGTGGAGAGATGTAAAAGTCCGGCGTGATTCGACTTGCGCACGAAGTCGACAACATTCACAGCCGCATCCACATTGGTCGCTAAAGCATCCCGTAGATCGGGATTGAAATCGGTCAACCCGGAGCTGTTGATGATGAGGTCAAGATTTTTCAGCAAAGACTCGCCCGCTTCAGGGGTGAGCCCCAAGTCCGGCTGGCACACGTCGCCTTCAATCACTTCTACCCGTTCCACCAGAAAGCGGCGAAGATCCGCACCATAGTGGGCGTACAACGGATCGAAAACTGGGGATTCCTCCACCATCCTTTCAAAACGACGTTGGGCAGGATTGGATTTTTGCCGCCGGATAAGCAGATAAATTCGCCCAATCTCAGGTAATTCCATCAGGGTGTTCACCAGCCAAACCTTTCCGATGAAGCCGGTTACGCCGATCAGCAGGACCTGCTTTCCAGAAAGGGCTTCGCGAACGGAAAACGGAGAAGTGTGGCGAACGCCATCGAAGTAAACAATCGGGCGTTTTACCACAGGCAGCTGACGCGCAGCGGGAACCACTGCGGACTCCAAAACTTTCACTCCAGCGAGACCAAGATCGCGGACCAATCTTTCCGGCGCACGTCTACCATCCGCGCCTGAGCCTCTAATTCCAGCAAACAAGCCTCGCGGCCGCAACACCGGTTCGAGCAAGCGCCCAGTGGCGATTCCGTCTCTAAACTCCAAGCGATTGGCGATGATCCATTTCACCCTCAAATGCCGAGCCAGAGGCCGCATGACATGCTCCAAGCCCTGACTTACCAGCACGATCTCATCCCCAGCCTCAAGCCGTTCAGTAAGTTGCTTGATTCCATCAACTTTTAGATATGGTTGGAGTTTGTACTTGAAATATTCCTCGCCCAGTAGATCCAACCTGTCGCGACTGATCCCGCGCAAGACTGTGTGCACCACTCTTGTGGCAAAGGTGCGGTGGACGGCATAGAGGAATGGTCGCAATAACGCCATTGCCAAGACCAAACCGCGCCGCACCCATCGCTCTAAGAAGGTCTGAGCATTCCAGGTGAAAAACGCAATCGGGCGAACCGTCGTGAGGTCCGCGAGGCTGCCCTCCACTCGCCAATATACTCGGGCGGCGGAGCCTGGATTGTGGTTTGGCTGTTCCAAATCGTTTTCGTCTCGGGAGTTAGGGGCCATATCTCCGGCCGGCGGAGGTCGAAACCTATTGTAAACAATCGCGTCAAAAGGGCGAAGGGAAAGGATATAAAGGGACAACCCTTCGGGCATGTGGACTCTAACACGCCTAGACCGAAAGTCTAGGCCACCGCCGGAATCTTATGCAGACTCCTTGAATAGACTAGAAGCGAAAGACCACCACTCAGCGCCAACACCACTGCAACCGTGAGTAAGCCGCCCCGGAAGCCGCCCGTCCAGGTTCTAATCAGTCCGATGGTGTAGGGTCCCAGGAACCCTCCGAGATTTCCGAATGAATTGATCAAAGCGATGCCGGCCACAGCAGAAGTATCGCTGAGCACTTCGGTACAAGTTGCCCAGAACGGTCCCAACATTGAATACGCGGCCATCAGGGTAAGACTGAGGCAAATAATAGTCGTTGCAGTCGAGGTAGCGTAAGCGGCCGCTGCCATACTCATCGAAGCTGCAAATGCCGGACCGGCCAGGTGCCAGCGTCTTTCGCGTGTGTTGTCGGAATGGACTCCGATGACAACCATCGCGATCGCGGTCGCGATATAAGGAATCGCCGAGAGAAGTCCAATGATAAGGTTGCTGACCCCCGAAACATTTCGGATGAGACTCGGCAACCAAAGACCGACGCCATAGGTGCAAGTAATTTCGCCCAGATAAACCAACACCAGCAGCCAGACCTGGCTCTTGCCGAAGGCTGCGAACACATTGCTCCTGGCCGCCTCAGGATGGGCGTTGCGCTCGGTTAGCAATTGCCCGGTCAGCCAGGAGCGCTCTTCAGTCGAAAGCCACGGTGCTACCTCAGGACGGTCGGCGAGGTATGCAAGTACGACTCCGCCCAAAAGAACAGCCGGCAACCCTTCCAGCAGGAACAACCATTGCCATCCTGCAAGATGGGCCCATTGCACTCCCAACAGAACACCCGAAATCGGGCCGCCCACAACCCCGGCAAGGGGTCCGGCAGTCATGAACAGGGCCACGGCACGCCCTCGCGCTGCGGAAGGAAACCAGTTCTTCAGGTAAAGGATCATGCCGGGAAAAAATCCCGATTCCGCGGCGCCTAATAGAAATCGCAGCAAGTAAAAACCTTTCGGCGTACTCACGAACACCATCGCGGCCGAAACGATGCCCCATACCACCATGATGGCCGCAATCCATTTTCGCGCTCCGACCCTCGCCAGCATCAGATTGCTGGGAACTTGCAGAAAGAAATATCCGACGAAGAAAATCCCCGCCCCCAACCCGTAGACCTTATCGCTGAATCCGAGCTGGCCGCGCATCTGAAGGGCGGCGAATCCGACATTGATTCGATCGAGATAGTTGACGATGTAGAGTAGAAACAGAAAAGGCAGCAAACGCCGGACGAGCTTGGAAATTACATTCGCACCGATGTCAGATCCGCTCAGGGTTGGCGTAGGCATGGCTTTACCAGGCTTGCAGGATTCATCACTTTTTTATGGCTGTTACCGCGTTACGGATCTTGGAGCCGTACGATCGTAATCCACACCGAGTTTGCGCCGGATTTCCGCGACAATCGCTTCTGGTGATTGGTCAATCTCTACTGTAATAGCATCATCCGGTTCTTCCAGATCGGCGAATTGGCCAGCCAGGATTGTGTCAGTGGCGAAGTGGCCATGCCGCAGCCGGAGCCGCTGGTCGATCAAATCGTAACTTCCCTTCAAATAGACAAACTTTACCTCGCTGCTAACCGAAAGCTGATTGCGGTAATCCTTCTTCAGAGCGGAGCACGCCAGAACCACATCCTTGCCTTTCGCGATCCACTGCTCGATCGCTTCACGCAGTGAGGCGAGCCATGGAGCCCGATCCGCATCACCCAGCGGAATTCCGCGCTTCATCTTTTCTACATTTGCGGGCGAATGGAAATTGTCGGCGTCCGCGAACTCACATCCTAGCTGCTTGGCCAGTAGACTGCCGACAGTCGTCTTTCCCGAGCCGGTAACTCCCATGACCGCCATGATCATGCGGACTCGCCGGAGATACGAACGTAATCCGAGTTTAGCCTTTTTCTCATTGAGAGACCGATGTGGTTGTTGAGCCGATTCGCCTGAATGGTTAAAACCACAGAGTTTCCTGAGAACACATGTAAGGAGTCTGGCGATCTCTCCCCTTCAGCGCTAACGCATTTCTTATGTGACCCTGCGAAGCTTGGTCACCCGACCGGATTCGACCCACTCCACCACGAAGATGTTGCCTTCATGATCGAAACAGGCGCCGTGAGGACAAACGAATCTGCCTGGAACAAATGTGCCAGGAGTCTGATTTCGAACCGTACTCCAATCCTGCTTCGAATACTCGCCCTCTCCCAAGCTGGCAACAACTTTATTTCGTCGGTCGAGGATTGTCACTTTGCTTAACAGGTCTGCGATGACGACATCGCCATTGCGTTCATGCAGAAAACATGGCATCTTCGACGTTCCCAGAATCGAATCGATGTGTTTGCCGTCCAGCGTGAATCGCTGCAAACGGCTATTGCCACGGTCGGTTACCACCAGCATAGGCGTTTGCGAGCGCGTATCCACCCAGAGTCCGTGCGGACAATCTATCTGGTCGTCAGCTTTGCCCAACCCACCAAAGGTGCGAATGAACTGGGCGTTCTGGTTGTACTGATTAATGAAACTCGATCCGTAGCCGTCGCCCACATAAATGTCGCCGTTCGGAGCTATCGCCACATTGGTAGGTCGATAGACCACCGCTGAAGTCTGGTCCTTTGGTTTGTAAGCTTCTGATTCCGCCGGATAACCCAAGGTGAATACTTCTTCGCCCTTCAAGGTTCGCTTGGTTACGATGCCGTGCGCAAAATCACAAAGGTAAAGAAACTCGTCGCTGCCCTCTTTGCGAATGGTCAGGCCGTGAGCTCCACCTTTAAACTGACGGCCCCACGATCGGATGAACTTGCCCTTCTGATCGAAGACCACCATCGTATCCAGACTGTCGCTGGTGGCATTGACGGTGTGATGAATGTAAATGTCGCCCTGCGAGTCCTCGCAGACGCCGTGCGTGTTGCCGTACCTGATGGTTCGCGGCAACTCACCCCAATCGTGAATCGCCTCGTAACGATATTCGCCTTGCCCAATGATGGGTGTCTTGTTGCCGGCCTTGTCGGTAGCACCCAAGAACAGCGGGGCGGCCGTAGCCGCGGCGGCAGAAATCAGAAAACCGCGTCGAGTGACTTGCACGTTGAGACGCTCCTGATCGAACACGAATCACTTGCTACATCATTCTGAGAGCTGTCTAAGCCCCAGAAATCCCGCGCGCCAGAAGTCAGAGTTGCCCAGCGGTTGGCATCGTGCGCGCCAGACACCTCGCAACGCAAGAGGACGCCCGCAGATCGAGACCGGTTTCAACTAAGCCGATCTGACTCTTCAGTTGTGCGCGACCGCAGACTTTTCGTCCACAAGTTTGGGATCGGCAAATTGCAACCAGAAACCCATCATCTCTTCGTCACTGGGCTCACCCCAGCGAATAGCTTTCGAAGGATCTGGATTTTGCGGATTATTGATCGAGTTGTCGAAATATGCCGTGGTCACCAGCTTTGTGCCCTTCGGCAAGAGAAATTGATGTTTCAGGAAGTAGATTTCCTGCCATCGGAAATCGTAGTGCGGCACATTCAGAATCACTTCGTGACGGCCGTCGGGATAGATAGCTTCCGTGGTCATGCTCTTTCCACGAAAATGCATGTGAGCGGTATAAGCCACAGCGGTCACATCTTTAGGCAGCGTGTAACAGGAAGTGACACGGTGACTGTCGTCGTTCGGCGGTATCAGGAAAAGATTGTTCCAGATTTCGTATTGTGCAATCTCATGCTTCACCGGCTCTTTGGCAAAAACCAATCCTATGCTAGTACGATCCTTCACGTCCTCACCGGTATGGTTGCTGTAATGAACCTGAAACTGCAAATACGAACCCGCCGGGACGCGAAGTGCATAGCCCGGCGGCCGGGTTTCAGCCAGATGTCCCGGGAGATAAATTCCTGGCACGATATTTAGATATCCAGAAGGCTTGCCCGGAATACCGCCGCCATCAGGAGATGAACAGCCGTCATCTACAATTGGTGCATCTTTTTTGAGGTGCAGCACACGGCCGGTCCGGTAGTGGTATTGGTCGACTCCGGCGTCGGATTTCGTAGTTTCTTCTTCTTTTTCCGCAACCTTGTCAGCCTCTATGACTGAAACCGTAGCGTGATGGACCACACGCCGGTCGCCTGGCATGACTTCCGCCGCCTGTACCCACCTGTCCTCCATGAAGTTGGTGGGGACGTAGATGTATTCATAGTCGTCCATACTGCTGCCCTTCACCGTGAATTCGGGAATCGTCAGCACTACGTCGGGCTTGATGTGCCAGCCTTGTGCGAACACAGGCACCGTGGGCAGATCTTTCGGATCGCCCTCCCTGGCGCCGGTCCTCACCCAGGCATCAATCGTTGCAATATCCTGATCGGAAAGTCTTGGATCGTTGCTGAAATCGCCAACCTTTGGATCGGCATGCCAGGGCGGCATTTTGCGTTGAACGACTGCATCGCGGATCGGCCGAGCCCACATTTTGGCGTCCGGGTAATCCATCAGCGACATCGGCGCCATGTCGTTCGGACGGTGACAAACCACGCAGTTCTTGAACAATATGGGAGCTACGTCGCGGTTGAATGTGACTTCTTTGGCAGGACCCGGGCTATCCTCGGCAGTTCCGATTCGCAATCCAGCAAAGGCAACTGTCACCAGGATGAACATGATTCTTCGCGGACCCATGCGCCCTCCAGCGTTTAGACGCCTATTGTAAGGCTGGAAGAGGGCTAACTCCAGCACCGAAACGTGGCGCTTCCCTGTCTACGACTGGTGCTGGTGAACGAGGGCATCAAGACCAATTTCCTCGAAGTCAGTACGTTCAAAAACTATTAAGAAGCATCACTTCAGGTTGGCAAGGAAAAGGCGAGTTGGTGATTGTAGAAGGGAAATGTGTGGTGCGGAACCATTGCCCGCCGATTTTGACTTGATCCGTTTTTAATATTTACAGATCTTGACAGGGCACTCAGTCCAAGTCAAATCGGCGGATCAAGGTTATCCGCATTACAAAAACTTACATTAGCTCTTCATGTCGCTTGAAGGATCGTTCAGGGCAATAAGTTTGCCCGGAGGGTAATCTGCCGCTGTGAGCGGATTTTCCGGATCCGCATTCTTTATCGTAAGGACCTCTCCGCTGCGGACCCCCCGGAGAATGAGATTCTGCTCGTCAATGGCGATAACCCTATACCTTTCATCGAATATCGCATTGTTGTCCATAGACATCTTAGATGCTCGAATTACGAAATAGGGAGCACGGAAACAGACCGATAGATGGATTATCGGCTCACCTATCGTACTCAATTATTAAGATCCACTGATGGCTTAAGTTACCCGGGAAGCTTTGCCGCCAACACATCAATTTTCTCGATTGATGGTGGTTTTGACAGCAAGTCCGAAGCTTTTGCCATCAGCGCGGCAGCCACCCGTCCGGTAAGATGCGCCTGGCGGCCTGCGTCATTAGGGAAGACATCGAAGATGCCAAAAGTAGAGGGGGACATCTGGATCGCAAACCACGCCGTTGTGGCGGGTTCCTGCTGGACGATTGCTAATCCGCTGTGGAGAAAGTCGGCAACTTCCTTCTCCTTGCCAGGCTTGGCATCCAGGCGAACCCACAAGGCAACTTTAACGTCGGTCATCGTTGGCTCCTCAGAAAAAGTACTAAGCTTAGGACAGCGGCGGTTTGGACCGACGCTTCCTATTTGCGGAATTTGAGCGGAAAATTCTGCTGTCGTTATTGTACTCGCGTGTAAAAAAAGGCACCCGCAAGTTTCCGGGTGCCATCATAGTTTATTTTTTCCAGAAGCGATCGGGCCTTATTGGCTCGTTGCCGCCTTTTCGTCCTTGTTTTTCGAGGTCACAGACTGGGATTTAGGTTTCCAGAAATTCGGGTCGGCCTTAATCCATTCATCCGAAACATAGCTCATCGACGGAGTGAATGCGAACAGATTATGTTGGCTGAATTCAATCGCTCCTGCCAGCAGTTCACTGAACTTTTTCAGACCTTCTTCGCCCATATTGGCTTCAAATTGCTTGTCCTGGGCAAAGCCTTTGTCTATTTCCGCCGCAGTCTTCATGGGCGTGAAAACCACGTACGTGTTTCCTTCCTGTCCATACGCCGCATGGAAAGTAGCAAAGCGGACGTCTGGAATCTTGTCGTACGCGGCCTTCACCATCTTGACGATTGTGTTCCAATCGCCGTCGTGTCCCGGGCGCACCCGATATAGAGAAATCTCGAAATAGCGCATGTGCGGGATATCGACGTTGGCGCGAAGGCTGTATTCCTCGCTGAAAACGAGTGCGCTCGAATCCATGTCGCTCAGTAATTCTCCGTCAGCCATCGCAGCCTTGTCGGTTGCGGCGGAAAGAGCGGAGTTGGCTTGCTCCGCCAAAACATCCTTTTCCCAGGCTTCAAAAGAATCGTAGCCAGTCAGGAATAAGACTCGCGGCCTACCAGTAATCGAACTCACCGCAAGATAGTGTGTCGGCCATTTCGCATGCATCATGGCCTGCACGAAAGCGCTCTCTGCTTTTTCATGTATTGTGCCGCTCTTACCAGGTTTGACGAACTCCCGGGTGACGGCAAGCACTTTAGGCGGCGGTGGCGGCTCCTGCCCCACAGTAACGCCCATTCCCCCCAGCAAAAGATACGACCCCAACAACAAACCGGTGATCCTTTTCATGGATGCTGACCTCCTCGGTGGCGAAGTGATTTGATTTGGAATTGAAACTTGGAAGGGGCCTCGCTCCAGGAGTCCCAATACGCGCGCCCTGGAGTCGGGCGGAGACTATCCGAGAGCTGGTTGGAAGTCAAGCGGGGCCTTGACAGGGGCCTTGACAGCGCTTGACAACGGGGTACTGCGAGCGGGGTACTGCGAGCCTGATACTGAGAGACAAAAGCTACCTTGGAGGCAAATAGTCAATGCCATCGCCATAAGACGACAAAAAAACTTCGACCTCGCGCCCGCTTCTTAATCGTACAACCGGAACACCCCGCGCGAATGTAAGTCGAGTGGCCTCAATACGCGGCCAGTTAATCCGGTTGAATTTCCAAATGAATCGCAGGACGACAAAAAGTTTCCCCACTCGATGGGTTTCCCCGCCTTTGAAAACACGCGTGATTGCACGCCAAGCGCACAACAGTCGTGACCGCTCTAACCAGATCACCATGGTGGCGCGAGGCAATCGAATATCGAATGTGGCAAGCGCAACCGTGCGTTCGGCAATCTTTCGTGCCAAGTAGTCTTGCCAGTTCCGGCGCAGCCCAGAATGACAATTCTTGGCATAGCCGTTGACCAATGTTCCAAACGAAAAGGCCGCCAGTGGCGGCCTTTTCAAATAAGAAACCAGGAACTGCTCTGCCTAGTCTCCCAGCACCGGTTCCGCTTCCGACTTCGCCGGAGCGTGCCCGTTGCCATTGCCATTCACCGCCGTAAGTGCACCCAGCGGAATGAATCCGTTCTCGGCCACCACCGGCTTCTCTTTTAAGACGACCTCGCGATACAGCGCCGCCATGCGAGCGTTGTAGGCGGGATCTTCCTTCTGCTTGGCGTCGCGCGCGCGCATCTTCTCTTCGCGGGAATTTTTCGCGATGCCCAGCTTGTCGAGATCATGCTGCTCTTCGTTGGTGACCAGTTCTTCTTTAAGTATCAGGTTGTGGGCTACCGATTCCATCTTCACGTTCTTGCCACCCGCGAAGATCTCGTGCCGTCCGTGCTCCTCGTACCACTTAGTGAGCGTGGCCGTCATGTGCATCTTCTCAATGATATTGCGCCACCCCACGCCGGTGTTGTAGGCGCAGAAAGAAATTTCGCCTTCCTGCGTGGCGTAAGGAATGATGCATTGCTCGGTGCGCCGGAAGTCGTAGTTGAACAGATCCTGGAACCACATTCCCGCGATGAACAGGAAGTTCCAGCGATCCTGGCGGCGCTTCATGACGTCGTCAATGGTGCGATCCGGACCCACCTTGCCGTAGTTCTTGCCAGTGGCATTGAAGTTCTTGTCGAACTTCTTCAGCAGGTCCATCAGCTTGAAATGCGTCGGCGACTGGAACGGATCGTAGTTCTTCATCAGGCAGAGCGCCATGCCGACGACCGTAAGGAACTTGCCGCGAGCCGCATCGTTGACCTTGGCAATATCCCTGGCCAGTTGATCGCCCTGCAGGAACGCGGTCACCGGAACCGCTTCCTTGGTTTCCTTGTCAATCATGACCGCCATGCCGGTACCGCAATTTGGATGGCAACCACAACTCAATTGACCCCAGTCGTTGTTGGCGTCGTTGACGTGCATCAGGTCGGCCCAATCGGAGAACGTTCCCATGAACGAAATCGGGAACCAATCGCGCGAGGGCTCGCCAAGGCCAGTCTGATTCTTAACATCGTGCGCCAGATGTGACAGGGTGTAGCGCTGCGCTTCCCGTCGATCGTCGGTGACGGCTTCGTCACGACCGGTGAAAGACACGGGCTGGAACGAGAGAAACCCGATGGTCTTCGGATTATCCAGCGCGAACTTGATGATGCGTCCGACCTGCTCGTTGTTGATGCCGTTGACGATGGTGACGACCGGAACGATCTCAATACCGGCCTTGTGCATGTTCTCGATCGCCTTCAGCTTCACGTCGAACAGGTTGCCAACTTTGCGGTGCGCATTGGCGGCGTTGCCGATTCCATCAAACTGAAGATAGGCATAGCGCATGCCGGCTTCGGCGGCCTGTTGGGCGAACTCGAAACTCTTGGCAAATTCAATTCCGTTCGTCGCCGCTTGCACCGAGTTGTAACCAACCTTGCGGGCGTAGCGGACGGCATCCAGGAAGTAGGGCGAAAGCGTGGGCTCGCCACCCGAGAACTGCACCGACATTTGGCGGCGCGGTTTGATGGTAATGGCGTTGTCCAGCATGGTCTTGATGTCTTCCCAGCTCAACTCGTGGACGAAGCCGACCTGGTTGGCGTCCATGAAGCAGGGATCGCACATCATGTTGCAGCGATTGGTCAGGTCGATGGTGAGTACCGAGCCGCGTCCGTACTTCACGGTGGAAGAACCGTGATGATGAAGCTTCTCGTCATTGTGGGCGCGAATGTCGCGGCCGGGGAAAACTTCCTCCAGATGGCGCGAGAAGTCGGTATCGATCGACATCACATCTTCGAAGTGGCCGTGGATGGCGCAGTCTTTCACCATCAGGATCTTGCCGTCACGTTCGACGATTTCAGCCTTGATCTCGCCGACCTTTTCGTTCATCAGCACTTCGTAGGGCAGTTTTCCGTCGAGGATCTGTTGGCGAATTTCAGGAATGCATTTAGGGCAAAGAGAGTCCGTGGTGCGCGGCCAGCCCAACGGTGGCTTGGTCTTTTCGTAGGACTTGAGCAGCGGCTTCTCCGACCATTTCGGCGTTGGCGAGGGGTTTTGCTTAATCTTATTCAAGCTATTGAAAACCACCCACGCGCCTTTAGCGGCGATGGTGACTGCTTTTTCTACGTATTTCACTGGCTTATGCATGCGTTCTCACTTTCATCTGCTTGAAATGCCACGACAAATTACGCTCTTGCTTCAAACGTGCCGGAATTTACGCCGGAAAATTCGACATTTGTCCGACCTTCATAGGACCTTCATTTGAATATGCCGGTATGACACGCATTCCTGATGGGTTCGACCTGACCTTATGTTATTGAAGGCATGAGGTGAACACACGTTTATGTCAACGAAAGGGGAAAAATCGGGGTTTAGCGGAGCCAGGGAGCATTAGATGGTGTGTAAAGTATTGAAAAAGAAGAGCATCAACCGGAATCGGCCAGAAGATAGAGTCGGAACGGCTGCATTGTTTTGTAATTCACTCGTCTTCCTGTTCCTGCATCTTGTACTTTTCGAGCACGTCTTCGCGGGAGATTACGCCCTCCAGTCTCCGGAAATCGGCACGGTGGACAACTGGCACAACAGGCACCTGGTAGACATGGCGGAGCGCTGCTTCGAGATTCTGATCGGGGTGAAGATAAGGCAGGTTTCTGATGGACAGGGTGGAGCCCACTGTCATTTCCCCCTTGCCCTCGCCGACCAGACGTTTGAGAGTGTCTGACGTGATGGCGGCCCATCCGCTGGGCGTCATGCGAACCAGGAAATTCCCTGAGAGATCGTGGACCCGGCGCATGGCCTGGTCCACCGAATCTTCGGAGCTTAACACTGGCGAAGGGGCAGGCTGCATGGCATCTTCCACGCGCAACACGGTCTGCTCCCTTTGTTCCTCCAGTGATGGCAGGTCGAGACCATCTTGACGAGTCAGCAGATCGAATATGGGGGTGGGTTGTAGTCCGCGCGAAACAACGTACGCTAAAGTGTTAGCCACAATGACAGGCACAATGATGGAATAGTTTCCACTGACTTCAAGCACCATGAAAACGGAAGTCATCGGCACGCGCAGAAAAGCCGCGAATAAAACTCCCATGCCGACCAGGGCGTATGTGCCAGTCGATCCGGTAAGGCCAGGGTAGAAATGACGTTGCAAGCCTCCAATTGCGCCTCCCAGCATCGCCCCTACAAATAGCGTGGGAGCGAACATCCCGCCCGGAGTGCCGCTTACGAATGACAATGTGGTAGCCACGATCTTGAGCACCGCCAACATGGCCAGCATCTCCCAGGTGAACTGGTCGTGCATGGCCTGGTCCATGTACTCGTAACCCGCTCCCATTACCTGGGGAAAGCCGAGGAAGCCGATGAGACCGATAACAATCGCGGCGGCTACAGGTTGGAAGTATTGTGTCCATCGCGGCCAGGCGCGCAGAAGGGGGCGAAAATATCCGATGCCTCGCGCAAAGACGACGGCCGCCACTCCACCGAAGATTCCCAAGACGGCGTAGGCTAACAACTCTGTAGGCCGCATCAAACCGACTGCCGGGATGCGAAACAAAGGTTCGGAACCCAGGAACCAGCGCACCACTACCACGCTCGACACGGCGGACAAAACCACCGAACCCAGAATTCCAGCGCTCCAGCGTCCTATTACTTCTTCGATCACAAACAGCACCGCCGAAATCGGTGCGTTGAAAGCGGCTGCCAGTCCGGCTGCGGCACCGACGGGAGCGAGCAAACGCAGACGCTCGCGCGACAGATCGAGGCGGCGACCGAGGGCTGATGCCAAACTGGCTCCGATCTGCAGCGAGGGATCCTCAGGGCCCAGCGACTGGCCTGAGCCGATTGCCAGCGCGGCAGTAATGAATTTTCCGACGGCAGTACGAAACGGAATGTATCCGTTGTAGATGTAAAGTGCAGCTTTGGTTTGATTCACGCCACTTCCGCGAACCAGAGGGAACACATGAATCACCAAAATGGCAACCACAAGACTAGTCAGCGCCGGCGCAACAATGAGGCGCAAACTATGGGGTTCGGGCATGGGTCCGAGGAGCCAGATTTTGGTCCAGTCGATGGCAAGGCGGAAACAAACAACCGCCAGCCCGGAGAATAACCCGATAAAAACAGCCAGTAAGAGAAAGAAGCGCTCTTCACGGGTAGTGCTGAGAGTGAACCACGATCGGCGTATGAATCTGCGCTCCGGATCAATTTTTACCGACGGGGTTTGAAGGGTTGCCTCGGCCGGCTGATGCATCTCGCCGTCCGTCATTGCTCAACCCCGGCACGATCCTGCGAAATCAGTAGCAGGGCCTGATCCGCGCCTTGGGGCGCACCGCAGATACTTTGGGTTTGCCGTTCGATTTCGAAAACCAGATCCATAACTTGATCCAACACTCCATCGCTGGAAGAGAGTTTTGCCAGTCGAGGCTTGATCTGCACCCATTGTCCCTCCAGCGCCGGCAAGCCATTGGCGGGCAACTGTGGACTCAGATCAATATTTTGACTCTTGGCGCACCCATCGAGACGGTCGCCTGCGCGGAGAAATGCCGAGCGCAAGCGCTTGTTTCTTTCCTTGTCAGAAATGCGCGCCACAAAAGGATCCACCTGCGATATTAGGGTTGCAGTTTCCAGTAAATGCCGGGCCTGCTGGTTCTCAGGATTCTCCCGAACAGCCATCTGCAGGTGGGTTTGCGCCGTCCGATAACGTCCGAGAGCGAACGCTGCCTGTCCAGCTCCATAAAGGGCGGCGGCGTTACGAGGATCAATGTGCAGAATTTGTTGGTACTGAGAAAACGCATGTTCGTTGTCCTGGGCCCGGACCAAAAGCCCTGCCACCTGGAGTCGCACGCTGGGATCTCGCGGTAAAGCGGAAGCCATACTCATCAGTTCCGCTTGTGCCTGCGGATAAGCCTTGTGCTGCAGCAGAAACTCAATTAGTTCCAATTGAGTGGTCCGCCGCTTTACCTCCGGATCGCTAGCCCACAATCCATAAATTGCGTTGTGGTAATACTGGACGGCTTTATCGAATTGCTGTTCGCGGGCAAACAGCCTCCCCAAAGCCAAATTCACGGGGCCTTCTTGAGGACTATGTTCCCACAAGCCGATGAGATAGGTTTCGGCCTCGGCGGTTCGACCCGTGTCGCGCAGAGCGCGTGCGAGGCTAAGCTCATATTGAAAATTGTCGTGACTGTAATTAAGGGCTGCACGAAAATCCCCTAACGCAGCCTCGGGGTTGCCCGCGTCCTGGGCCCGTTGGCCCCGTTCGTAAAGGTGACGTGCCAATGCCTTCTCTTGCTCGTGAAAACGGTTCACCAGACGATTCACGCCAAACCATGAAAGTACGGCAACCGTCAGGAGAGCTGAGATGATTACTGCAGGCCGGCCTGTAATTGGCTTCAAACGAGCAACGTTCATGACTGGGCGCAACTGTTGATTCTAATTCAGTCGAAACTGAGTAGCGAACGCCAGAACATCAATCGGTCAATAATTCTGCGGTTGCGAGATCTTCCAGAGCATAACCGACGCTTTTGAAAAGAGTGATACCGGTCTGGTCGGTTCTTCCTGCAATTTTTCCGCTTACGAGGTGGTGGAGATCTCCGGCGACATCCTCGCGATTGATGACACCTTCCTGGATCGGAATCAGCAAATCCCCAGCCTCCGCAAACACCGCGGGATAGGTTTCTACGAAAACACGAGACCTCTGAACGCAGGCGGAATCTACTTCACGCGCGTGCGGCCGAAATGCGCCGACCAGGTTCAGATGCGCTCCCGAACGGAGCAAGCTTCCGTCGAACAGAGGATTCGGCGACGTTGTGCAGGTGCAGAGGACCTCGGAATTCGCGGCGCAGGTTCGCGAATCGACCGCCCTGACTGGAAGGCCGATTTCCATAGACATTTCCTCAGCGAAAGTGTGGGTCGCGACCGCATTCCGCCCGCTTACCAGCACTTCCTCAAATCTGCGAACCAGCGGCAACACTTGGATATGAGCGCGTGCCTGCCGGCCGGTGCCAACAATTCCTAGGACGCGCGCGTCCTCCTTTGCCAAGAATTTTGTGGCAACCGCCGACGTCGCAGCCGTTCGTAAGTCGGTAAGGTAGTTTGCCGGCACGACCAATGTCGGCCTGGCGGTTTTCGGATCAAGCAGCATATAGGTAGCTTGAACACGGTCCATCGCGGTCTCAGGTTCGTTCTGAACCAGGGCAAGTTTCATCCCCAGAGCCTGTCCGGCAAAGTCGTAACACGGCATAATGAGAAACACACCGGAGGCTAGCTCCATCTTCGAGCGAAGCGGAACAATGGTCGATTGATAACGATCACGAAATGCGGCCTCGATGGCCGCGATGACCTTAAGGGGTTCAAGGCGCTTACGAACATCGTCCTCACTCAGCGATTGCATGGCGAGCAAGCATATCAAGCGACAAAAATTGGGGTAAGTCTGGCCCGAGCCTGCGCGAGCGGGACGCTTATGGCAGGTTGTCGCCCATGCATTCTGATGGGTTAAGATACTTCGCGCATTGGTTTCTGCCAGCATCTTCAATTTCAATGAATCGCGAATATTTCAAGGCATACAGCTCCGAGCTACAACGCGACATGGAGGTATTGATTTTTGGACATAGCGGCACGCCCCTGCTGGTGTTTCCGACCTCCATGGGCAGGTTTTTTGAATATGAGGATCGTGGCATGACGAGCGTGCTATCGCGCGCTGTCGACGCCGGGGAGCTGCAGATCTTTTGCCCGGATTCAGTCGATACCGAAAGTTGGTACAACAAGGGCATTCATCCGCGCGTTCGGGTGATGCGGCACTTGCAGTACGAGCGCTACATCCTGCACGAAATGCTTCCGTTCTTGCGTTGGAAGAACAAGGCAGCGCGGCTGGCGGTCACCGGTTGCAGCTTTGGAGGGTACCATGCAGTGAATTTCGCGCTTAAGCATCCCGATGTGGTTACGTATTGCGTGAGCATGAGTGGAGCTTTCGATATCCATCAGTTTCTGGATGGCTATTATGACGACGATTGCTATTTCAATTGTCCACCCGATTTTTTGCCGCACACGAGCGACGACTGGTTTCTGAGCCGTTACCGGAAAATGAATATCGTGTTGGGTTCCGCCGATTGGGATATTTGCCTGGATCAGAACATCAAATTTTCGACAGTCCTGAATGCCAAGGGAATTCCTCACTGGCTCGATATCTGGGGGGACAACTCAAAGCATGACTGGCCGTTATGGCTGAGGATGGCGGTAAAATACTTTTCCTAGGTTTGTCGTGATGCGGAATTTTCGGTGTCTGTCATCTTCGGCTTAATGGTTTTTTGATTCTGTCAGGATGACATATGGCGGAGGATCGGCTCAGCACGAAGAAAGCGAGGCAACCATGAACAAGATCGGCATCATGTTTGGGATGGAGAACACGTTCCCCCAGGCCCTCGCAGATCGCATTAACCGCATGAAGGTCGAAGGCGTCACCGCGGAGTTCGTCAAGCTTGGCGGGGTGAAAATGGCGGAACCCAGCGGGTATCGCGTCATTATCGACCGCATTTCGCAAGACATTCCGTTTTACCGCGCCTATCTGAAAAATGCCGCTCTGAGTGGAACGATTGTTATCAACAATCCCTTCTGGTGGACGGCGGACGACAAGTTCTTCAACTATGCCCTGGCTTCGAAGTTGGGTGTGGCCATTCCCCCCACGGTGATTTTGCCTCATCAGAAGCATCCCGAAGGAACTACTGACCAGTCGATGCGCAACTTGATCTATCCATTGAATTGGGAAGAGATTTTTCAATACGTGGGCTTCCCTGCTTTTCTTAAGCCATATTCCGGTGGGGGGTGGAAGCACGTCTACAAAGTGCATTCGCCTGAGGAGTTTTTCCATCATTACAACCAGACAGGCGATCTATGCATGACCTTGCAGCATGGGGTTGAGTTTAAGGAGTACTTTCGCTGCTACGTGGTTGGACAGGAGAATGTCCACGTCATGCACTACGACCCAAGAGCGCCGCATCACGAACGCTACGTGAAAAACCCTGCTCCAGTCGATCCGAAGCTGTTAAGCCGCGTGGTAAAGGACTCGCAGACGTTGTGCCGAGCACTGGGATATGACCTGAATACAGTTGAGTTCGCCGTGGAAGATGGCATCCCCTACGCCATCGATTTTCTTAACCCTGCGCCTGATGCAGACATTCATTCCGTGGGACAGGAAAACTTTGACTGGATTGTAAATGCGGTTGCGGAAATGGCTGTAAAGAAAGCTCTTAGCGATGAAACCCCGACCCGACTACTCCATTGGGCAGCCTTCCTGGCGGGGGAAGAGAAGGCCACGCCGTCAAAGAAAAAGACCACCAGAAAAAAGAAGGCGGATGCCTGAAGTCGCTGTATTGGAGTCGGGCCGGGGCGGCGCTCCATTTCAGCCGGGCCATAGAGTGCAAACATCTCAAATGCGCCGGACCGATTCACTTCGGCTTTGAGGCCGCGATTGCTATACTGGTGCCCGCTTTTGGCCGGGCTGCCCGGGTCGCGGACAGCAAACCTCCCTCAGAAGGACCGCCGTATCCATGCTTCCGACTTTTACTATCGGCATTGAAGAGGAATACCAAACAGTAGATCCGGTGACTCGCGACCTGCGCTCCCACATCCACGCCGAAATTATCGAGAAGGGCAAACTACTTCTGCAGGAGCGGGTCAAAGCTGAGATGCACCAGTCGGTGGTCGAAGTCGGGACCTCCGTTTGCAGCAACATTAAGGACGCCAAAGAAGAAGTCAAAAAGCTTCGTAGGGACATGATTACGTTGGCGAAGGAAAATGGTCTGCGGCTGGCCTCGGCTGCCACTCACCCCTTTGCCGATTGGCGAGTGCAAGAAATTACGGAGGATGTCCGTTACAAGAATATCGTCGAGGATCTGCAACTGGTGGCGCGGGCGAATCTGATTTTTGGACTGCATGTACACATCGGCGTGGAAGACCGCGAGACTGCGATTCAGTTAATGAACCACGCCCGCTATTTTCTGCCCCACATACTGGCACTGTCGACCAATTCTCCGTTCTGGTTGGGAATGGATACTGGACTGAAATCTTATCGCTGCAAGGTATTCGATAAATTCCCCCGCACCAATATTCCAGATTACTTCCCCAGCTGGGGCGAATACGAAAATTTCATCAAGCTGCTGATCAAGACCAATTGCATCGACAATGCCAAGAAGATCTGGTGGGACATTCGACCTCACCCATTCTTCAATACGCTCGAATTTCGCGTATGCGATATTCCGATGCGAGTGGACGAAACGATTGCCCTGGCAGCGCTGATCCAGGCCACGATCGCCAAGCTATATAAGCTGTACACCGCGAACCAGGGATTTCGTCTCTACCGCCGCGCTCTGATTATGGAGAACAAGTGGCGTGCATCACGCTACGGTCTGGATGGCAAGCTCATCGATTTCGGCAAGCAGACCGAGGTTCCAGCCCGCGAACTCGTTTTAGAATATCTTGAGTTTGTTGACGATGTGGTGGACGAGCTTGGATCTCGTGAAGAGATTAACTACATCCACGAAATTCTGGAAACGGGAACCGGGGCTGATCGGCAGCTGCAGGTGTTTCGCGAGACTGGGGACCTGAAAAAAGTCGTAGACTACATTATTGAAGAGACGGAAGCGGGCTTAGCCGAGACGGAAGCCCAAGCTCCCGCGAGAAAAGCAGGGTAATGAACGTTCCTGTCAGCCAAGCCAACCGCCAGCTCAGCTCGCTTCCCTTTGATCCTGAACTTACTCCCGGCGCTCGCAACGCGGTGAAGGTCTGCCTCCGCATTCACCCCCTGGAAAAAGTTACCGTCATCACCGACGAGGCTACGCGGGAAATCGCGGCAAGCATCGTCCGCGAATTAGAGGATCTGGGCGCAGCTTACCGGGCTTGGGTGCTGGAAGATCTTTCGCCCAGACCGCTGATCGATCTGCCGCAGGAAATTGTTGATGATCTTGCGACCAGCCAGGTCAGCATTTTTGCCGTGCAAGCCCAGGCAAATGAACTCAAATCGCGGATGCAGATGACGGATGTGGTCAACCGGCACAAGATTCGTCACGCGCATATGGTCAACATCAACCATCAGATCATGCTGGAAGGTATGCGTGCGGACTTCCTGAAAGTCGATCGCATCAGCACGAAAGTGCTGGACATAGTGCGTCGAGCGAAGCAGGTGCGAGCCAAGACTGCTGCAGGAACTGATCTGACGGCGGATCTGAATCCCGAGTATCGATGGCTTAAGACCAGCGGCATTATCAGCCGTGATAAGTGGGGAAACTTGCCCGGCGGCGAGGTGTTCACCTCCCCTGGGGAAGTCAACGGCACATTTGTGGTCGACGGCGTGGTGGGCGACTGGCTTTGCGCGAAATTCGGGAGTCTGAGGCAGGATCCGCTCACGATTCAGGTGAAAGGCAATCGTCTAACCGAGGCTCATTCGTCGAATCGCGAACTGGAAGACGACTTCTGGCGTTACACGCATACCGACGAGAATAGTGATCGCGTCGGTGAATTCGCCATCGGCACCAACATCGAACTGAAGGACGTCATCGGGCAAATTCTGCAGGATGAAAAATACCCGGGCGTGCACATTGCGTTCGGCAACCCCTATGGCGCACATACTGGCGCGCAGTGGTACTCTTCCACGCACATTGATGTGGTCGGTAGGAATTTCGACATTTGGGTGGACGGCGACCAAATCATGCGGAGTGGACAGTTCCTGCTGGAGGCGTAGGGCCGGGAGGGCTTCCCGAAATAGGGAGATCCTTTGATTCACATGATCCCTCGCGAGCGAGCAATCATGTTCCGCTCGAGATGACAACCTCGGCTCAGGACAACAAGCTGTAGAAGCTTATGATTCCTGCCCTGCGACAGCAATTCAATGCGAACTTCGCTCCGGAAAGATATCAGCAGCTGCTCAAGTTGATGGCAGAGCGCTGCGGAACCCAGGTGCAATTCCGCGTTTGCGAAACCCCCATCTTCCTTCCCAAGCCGCTTCTAAATCAGATGTGTGACTATGGCAAGGAACTCATCCACCAGCTAAACAACATCGAATATCGAAAGGCCTCCTCGCAGGCCATACCAGAGCAGTTTCGAGTACCGCGTGAGGCATCGCACCCTCTTTTCATCCAGGTGGATTTTGGTCTCGTCAGAGACCAGTTGGGGTCGTTGCAGCCCAAGCTGGTCGAGCTGCAAGGTTTTCCCTCGTTATACGCCTACCAGGCAATGCTGTCGCAAACCTATGGTGAAGTTTTCGATCTGGACCCTGGTTTGCAATATTTGCTGGGTGGGCTTGACTGGGATGGTTACAAAAAGCTACTAAGGCGAGCGATTGTGGGCGATCATGATCCGAAACATGTGATTCTGATGGAAATTGATCCATTGCATCAGAAAACCCTGCCTGACTTCTTGCTCACTGAGAAACTTCTTGGCGTAAAAACCATCGCGATCACCGCTGTGAAAAAGGTGGGCAAGTTTCTTTTCTACGAAAACAACGGCAAGCGCGTCCCAATTCTTCGCATTTACAACCGAGCCATCGTGGACGAGATGGTACGCACAAATCTCAAAATGTCTTTTCAACTCAATGAAGACATCGAAGTGGAATGGGCGGGACATCCCAACTGGTTTTTTCGCATGAGCAAGTTTTCGCTGCCCTATCTGCGCCACCAATGCATGCCCAAGACGTGGTTTCTGGATCAGGTAGCCCAGATTCCGAAAGATCTGGAAAATTATGTCCTCAAGCCGCTATTTTCTTTTGCCGGCCTTGGGGTCGTCATCAATCTCACCCCGCAGGATCTGGCGGCGATTCCCAAAGAAAAACGGTCGCAGTACATCCTGCAGGAACGCATGCAGTTTGAACCTGTCATCGAGACGCCTGTTGGACGCAATAAGGCGGAAATACGCGTCATGTATATCTGGCTGGACGAGCTCCAGCCCGTGATGACCATTATTCGTATGGGACGCGGGTTGATGATGGGAGTCGACCACAACAAGAACATGGAGTGGGTGGGTTCCTCAGCAGGCTTCTACGCGTAAAAAACTACTCTTCGACTGGACTGGTCGCAGCGCGCAGCCCCTGGCAAAGTTCCCGAGTCTTACTTCAGTCCCTGCACTACGTACGACTGCGACAATAACTGCGAGTAGACATAGGCGTAGGAGTTTCCATCGCTCGAAAAGCGAGGCCCGCTTACGTTCGCGACCCCCGCTGGAAGGTCCGCGCCAAAGGTCTTCCAAAACTCCATTTTGCCGGTCGCGACATTCACTCGATAGACCTTCGCGACGCCTTCGCGGTTCTGGCTGGAGAGCACATACAACGATGTTCCATCGGGCGACCAGTCGGCCACGTAGTATTTGGAGTCAAGGTCCGGAACTAGACGCAAGCCAGTGCCGTCGAGCGGCCAAATACCCCATTTCCCGTCAGGTCCAATCACGGCCACGCTCCGGCCCTCCGGAGAAAGGCGCACGCCGGAGGTCCCCTCAGGCGTAATGGGCTTCGCGTTGCCGTTGCTCACGTCGATCAGATAGTCGCGAACTCCATGCCCAGCCTCGATTCCGGAAGCCAATAACTGTTTGCCATCCGGCAAGTAACGCACCGATCCATAGCTGACGGCATCGTGGGTCAACTGCCTCGCTTCACCGGCACCCGTGGGTACCAAGCTTAATGCCCCTCCCTTTGCCGGTTGCGTGATCACCCACTTATTGTCCGGTGAAATTGCCTCACCGGTGCCCTCACCGATTCGCACCGGCGGCGAGCCATCCGTATCGCGGAGAAACACGGTATAGTTCGGCCCGCCCCCTTCCGCCTCTTCCTCGAACAAAACTTTCTTGCCGTCACGGCTTATGTCTCGCAATAGGGACCACCCGAACCATCCCAGTTCGGCTTCCTGTTTTCCTCCCGGCGCCATGGCACGGATTCCGAGGCGGTACTGGTTTGTCGTCATCAGGGTCATCCCCGGGCGTGCGTCCTGCAGCCACATGCCGCCCGGCACATTGATGATCGTCCGCACTTTGCCGCCCAGAGTCACTCCCCGGAGGTTGGCGGCGCTGCCGCTATCGGAGGCGGTGAACCAAATCTCATCGGCTGCGGATGACCACAGGATTCCCTGCACCGACGACCAGCCGCTCGAAAGCTTCCTCTCTTGCCCATCCGGTTCGATCACCGCCACCGAACCGCGATCGTCGCCACTCGGATTTTCGTGGTCCGCGAACGCTACCCTTCTGCCGTCTGGCGAAATTTTGGGATGGCTGATCCAGTTAATACTGTCGAGCAACACCTTGCCCACTGGATACTCCAGCCGCCAGTGTCCATTCTCTGGAACGAAGCGGACCACCGCCATGCTCTCGCCGTCCGCTGCCCAGTCGGCATCTTGGACATGGTCCAACACTTCGCGGGGTGTTCCCCCGCTCAAGGGGACCTTGGCAAGCGTCCCGGCCCGCGCGTAACCACCGTAATAAACCGTGTTGAGCCGGATCGCCAGTTCTCCGCTCTTCGAAATCGAAAGTAGCGCTACATTCTTCAGACCTAATTCACGCGAGCCATTGTCGTCGGTGCGAGCCAGGTATAACTGGCGCACACCACCTTCCCAGGAGGCATCGTAGACAATGCTGCCATCGGGAGTGAAGCGGGCATTGCCGATGGAACCTGTACGGAATGTGATCTGCTGATACTGAGCGGGAGGACCAACTCCACCGCCTCGGCCCACCCACCAGCCCAGACCGATTAGGGCGCCCGCGAGCACCATTGCGCCGGCGACGCTCGCCAGCTTTCGAGATGATTTCGCGCCCTCGGCCTCCTGCACCGCGACCTGCGCGCCCGATTTGTTGCTGGTGGCAGAAATCTCAGTCAACGATTCCAGGTCGAACGCCAGGTCGCCCGCGGAATGGAAGCGCTGCGAAGGATTCTTCTCCAGGCAATGCCGTACGATCCGTTCCAACCCGGCCGGAACGTTGCGCGCGGTTTCTGAAAGTTCGGGGGGCTCTTCTTTCAGGATGGCGCTCATGGTGTCGGCTGAACTCTCGCCGTGGAACGCCCGCTTGCCGGAGATCATTTCGTACAAAATTGCGCCGAACGAAAAAATGTCAGACCGCGCGTCTGCTGTTTGTCCTCGCACCTGTTCGGGCGACATGTAACCGGCCGTACCCATGATCAGCCCCGGCTCAGTCACGGCATGAACTGTCGGCGCATCGTCTCCGCTGCCCGCTTCCGGTCGCGTCAGTTTGGCCAGGCCGAAATCCAGAATCTTTACTCTGCCGTCGCCCGTAACGAACAGGTTTTCAGGCTTCAGGTCGCGGTGAACGATCCCCTTTTCGTGTGCTGCAGCCAGTCCCCGGGCCACCTGCAATCCGTAGTCGATGGCTTTGCGGCTGGAAAGCGGACCATTCCGCAACCGCTCGCGCATCGTTTCCCCTTCCAGCAACTCGGAAACCACGTAGGGCGAGCCATGCTCGTCGCCGATATCGAAGATCGAAAGAATATTGGGATGATTGAGAGCCGCGGCAGCGCGCGCTTCCTGCGCGAAACGTTGCATGCGGTCACCATCGGCTGAGAAGGACGACGGCAGGACTTTGACCGCGACGATTCGATCCAGCCGGGCATCGCGGGCGCGATACACTTCGCCCATCCCGCCGGCACCCAGCAACGACTGGATCTCGTAAGGCCCCAATTTGGTTCCTGAGGATAGTGCCATGAGTGGGCAGAATTATAGCGTCATTTGGGCTGCAAGGCTCATTCGTGGCATGTGCCTGTTAAATAGCTGATCGCCAAGCGGCCACCGCTTCCCAGCCGTGCTCTCGGCATGGCCATTCGATCCGCCTGAGTGCGCCCCTTCTGGTTATTGCCTCCAAAGGGTTGACCAGATACCACCCACGGCCTAACATTACCTGCCTACAGGGCTTAGCTTCGCTATGAACCGCGAAACGTCTGGCCAAAGTTCGAGCAGCACTACCATGATCGGCCAGACGATCTCCCATTACCGAATTCTGGGGAAACTGGGAGGTGGCGGTATGGGCGTGGTGTATGAAGCTGAGGACACTCGTCTCGGCCGCCACGTAGCCATAAAATTTCTTCCCGACAATCTCACCGGGGACAGCAAAGCGATGGAACGGTTTGAGCGTGAAGCTCGAGCCGCGTCGTTATTGAACCATCCCTCAATCTGCACCATCTTCGAAGTCGAAGACTATAACGGTCACCCCTTCATCGTCATGGAAAAACTGGAGGGGGAGAGCCTAAAACAGCGGATTCGCGGCAAACCGATGGACCTCGATGATCTTCTGGAGGTCGCGGTACAGGTAGCGGACGCATTGTCGGCTTCCCATGCCAAGGGAATCATGCATCGCGACATCAAGCCGGCCAATATTTTTCTTACCACCGGCGGGCAGACGAAAGTCCTCGATTTTGGCTTGGCGAAGTTATTGCGCGACGAAAAGCTGGGTACCAGTGACGAAACTCCCGTGGAAGACTCCCTGACTGCCGTGGGCGTGATTCCCGGGACAGCGGTTTATATGTCGCCAGAACAAGCTCGCAGCGAGGAACTCGATGCGCGCACCGATCTATTTTCCTTTGGCGTCGTATTGTACGAGATGGCGACGGGAAAGAAGCCGTTCAGCGGAAACAACGTTGTCACCACTCTCGATGCGGTTTTGCACACCAAGCCACCTTCGCCGCTTACGATATGCCCCACCCTTCCCAAAGAATTAGAAGGCATTATTGGGAAAGCGATGGAGAAGGATCGCAGCAAACGCTATGCCAGTGCGGCCGAGATGAAGGCCGACTTGCAGCACCTGAAAAAGGAAACAGAATCAGGATTGACGAAGGCGGGAGTTCGCGAGAGCTCACGATTGCGGGTAGTGACCAAGACTTTCGAGAGCTCCAGCAAATCTCCGACTTACATCTTATTGGGGGTCAGCGCCCTGCTTCTCACGGTTCTCATTGCAGTGGGACTATGGTGGTTCAAGCATCGGTCCGGAAATATAGGGGCGGCCAGTAACGCAATCGCAGTGTTGCCCCTGACAAACCTGAACGGCGATTTCAGTGTGGACTATCTCCGCTTCGCGCTGGCCGATGAAATCGCCAACGTGCTTACCTATTCGCGCACCCTGGACGTTCGCCCCTCGAACATGACCGCGAAGTATGTGGGCGCCGATCTCGACCCGCAAAAAGTCGGCAAAGAGCTTCACGTCGGCAACGTATTGACCGGTCACTTTATTAAACAAGGCACACACCTTTTAGTGACTCTCGAAGCGATCGAGACCAATAGTAACCGGATTCTGTGGCAGACCAGTCTGAATGGCTCCATGCAGGATTTGATTGCCATGCAGGAATCACTGGCGAAGCAGGTCCGCACCGGCTTGTTGCCGATTCTGGGTGCGGCCGGCGGCTTTTTGGAGACCAGTACACGGCCCAGCAACCAAGAGGCTTACGCTCTTTATTTACGTAGCGTGGCTGCAGCCCACGATCCTGCCCCGAACCAGGAAGCCATTCGATCACTTGAGAGCGCGGTGCAGCTGGATCCGAAGTATGCTCCAGCCTGGGCAGAAGTTGGGCAACGTTATTACTACGATTCGACCTACTCCGATGGCGGCGAGCAGATGTTTCAGCATTCCAACACCGCCTTGGAACACGCGTTGGCTCTTGATCCCAACCTGATGGCGGCGGCATCTCAACTGATCGTCAACCGGGTAGATCGGGGGGAATTGGGGAAGGCGTATGAGGCTGCCGAAGCACTAGTAAAGCGCCGTCCTGAGAATGCGACGGCTCATTTCACTTTGGGCTATGTTCAACGCTACGCCGGCATGCTCGAGGAATCAGTGCGCCAGTGCGACACTGCGCTAACTCTTGCTCCGGGCAATTATCAGTTCCGGTCGTGCGCATGGGCTTTCATGGAATTGGGAAAATTCGACAGGGCGTACGATTTCATTCAGCTCGACGCCGGATCGGAGTGGGCCAACTACATTACGGTTTCGCTTCTGCTGAGGGAAGGTAGAACTTCGCAGTTGCGCGATGCCGTAAAACGGGTTTCTAACAGCCCACACTATCACCGTGACCTTCTGGAAGCTTGCATCGGAATGCGGCCACCATCGGAACTCGATCGCCTGGCTCACGATGCTGAAACCGGCGGGCCCTCGGATCCTGATCCCGAACTCTCTTATTATCAGGGAGCTATTTTTGCCTACTGCGGGAGGAAAGAAGCAGCATTCCACATGCTGAAGACTGCCATCGAACAAAATTATTGCTCGTATTCCAATCTTCTTTCCGATCCGTTATTACGAGGCCTGCACAATGACCGGCGGTTTGACGAGTTGTTGACCTCAGCCCACGCCTGTCAACAGGCAGTTCCGTCGAGCGGCACCGCACAGACCCACTAACTCGGGTAGGATGGACGCCAGGCAGCTAACTCTTCGCCTTTCTCGCAGTCGATGTTGAAGGGGAATACTGGTGTCAGGGGAACGTCAGGAAAAAACTTGCCTCTAACACTTGGAAACTACAATCCCATACCTATGAAACTTGTTCGTCGCGAAATTCCAATTCCACAGCATGGGCGCCTCCCTTTCCAACCGGCATTGATGGGGAAATTCTGGGCACTATTTTTGGCCCTGCTTTTTTCGTTGGGCACAGCCGTAACACCGACTGTGGCTCAGGGTACGGCGAACGGAGCAAACCAGGTAGACCCCTTACCCCCGGACACGGGCGTCGCTGGTTTGAAGCAGATGCTCACCCGCTTGCAGACGACTGGGCGTCTCATGCAAACCACCGCCCATCCAGATGACGAAGATGGCGGGATGTTGACACTTGAATCTCGCGGTCATGGCGCTACTACTCTGCTGATGACTCTCACCCGCGGCGAAGGCGGCCAAAATAAGGTCGGGAGCAATTTATTCGATGTGTTAGGAGTGCTTCGTGCTCTTGAGTTGACCGCTTCCGATCGTTACTACGCTGTCGAACAACGATTCAGCCGCGTCGCCGATTTTGGATATTCAAAAAACCCGGACGAAACCTTCCAAAAATGGGGAGGCCATGACGTGCCTCTGGGAGACATGGTCCGAGTGATCCGAACTTTCCGTCCGGATGTACTAGTGGCGCGTTTTTCCGGTACAGATCGCGATGGACATGGGCACCACCAAGCTTCTGCCATCGTTACCAAGGAGGCTTTTCGTGCCGCTGCGGACCCCAACCGGTTTCCCGAGCAGCTCAAGGAGGGCTTGCAAGTCTGGCAAGCAAAGAAACTATACATAGGAAATGTCTGCGGCTTCGCGGCGATATCTTGCCCAGCGGAAAACTATACCGTCAGGTTGAATACCGGCCAGGTCAATCCGCAGCTGCAGATGTCTTACATTCAGTTCTCGATGGAAGGATTGCGACATCAACTTTCGCAAGGCGCAGGCGGATGGTCGGTGGAAGCTGGCGACCGTTACACCTACTACAAACTCATCGACTCGGTTTTACCGTCCAGTGTGGATCGGGATGGTCACGAAAAGGATTTCTTTGACGGGATTGATACCAGATGGGAGGGCTTGGCGCGAGACATTGACTCGGCCGGCGGGCGGGACCTCGCAAATATCGCCAGCAAGGTTGTGGAAGCACTGAACGCAGCCGACAAGAATCCTTTTGACGCTGTCGGACCGCTCTTATCGGTGCTTCGTTCGATTTCCCATCTGGAGGGTGAAGTTGGCAGTGGTAATGAAAAGACTGAAGTGCTGGCGCGTCTACGGGAAAAGGAACAACAGGCAAAGATCGCATTGAATTTAGCGTTAAATGTCTCGTTACAGGCCGGGTTGACGGCCCCCCAGGAATCTAACAAGACGAACCCGTCGGCGGCGATTTCCCCGGGACAGAATTTCACCGTCCACATACGGCTTCATAACGGTTCAGCGCATTCGCTGCAACTTCGCAATTTGAAGTTGAACGGTGAGGTGAAGAAAGAACTTCCTTCTGTGCAAGCTGGGCAAGACTATGAGACAAGCCTTCAAATGCAGTTGCCGGCTGATGCACCGCCTACACGTCCCGCTCTGCACCGCAACGATCCTGAACGGGACGCCGTGTACGTTGTTGACGACCCTAAATATCAGACGCTGCCGTTTCCCCCGCCCCCACTTCGAGTCACCATTCAATACGATGTGCCTGATTTGGACTCAAGCGGTCACCGTGCCGGTGCGGCGGCGAACCGGTCTGAGATGCCTGAAATCGAGGTGCCTGTAATCGTTCCGGTCGTGATTGACAAGGGACATGAACAAAACCGCGTGCTGGAAATCGCGCCGGCATTCTCAGTCGAATTGGAGCCAGGGGAACAAGTGGTACCGATCGCTAATAGTTCCGAACGGACGGTGGGGGTCGGCGTTACTTCAAACGTGCCCAGCGCGGCCAAGGGCCGCTTACGTCTTGAGGCTCCGACGGGCTGGACAGTTCAGCCGCGAGAAATCCCGGTCGAGTTGAATCAGCGAGGCGACAAGAAGCATTTCGAATTTAAGGTAGTTCCCGGGAGCTTGCAAGAGGGACACGCTCAGATTCGAGCTGTGCTGATGGCCGGCGGCAAGACTTACAGTGAAGGCTACACGCTGGTAAGTCGTGACGATCTTGCAAGCGCCTATTATTATCAGCCCGCGCTACAGCGCGTCAGCATTGCAGAGGTGAAGATCCCCAAAGAATTGAAGGTGGCTTACGTCCCTGGTGCGGGTGACGAAATTCCGGCTGTATTGCAGCAGATTGGAATTAGTACTGCGATTATTCCTGCCGAAAAACTTGCCAACGAAAATCTGGCAAGCTATGGAACTATCGTTCTCGGAATTCGCGCTTACGACACACAAAAAGATGTCACGACCAACAACAAGAAACTTCTGGACTACGTTTCGAATGGGGGCACACTGATCGTTCAATACAACGCGAGCGTGGGCGACTTCAACGGCGGTCACTTTACGCCGTTTCCGCTGCAGCTAAGTCGTGGCAGGGTGTCCGTGGAAGAAGCGCCGGTAGAAATTCTCGCGCCTAACGACAGCATTTTCCGGTCTCCAAACCAGATCACTCAAAACGACTTCGACGGATGGGTACAAGAACGAGGGCTGTATTTCGCAGATTCGTGGGACAGCAACTTCAAGCCGCTCTTGTCGTCTCATGATCCGGGAGAACATGAGCTCAAAGGTGGCCTGCTGCGCGCCCGGTATGGCAAGGGAACATATATCTATAGTGGTTATGCATTTTTCAGGCAACTGCCGGCGGGCGTGCCGGGAGCGATTCGCTTGTATGTGAACTTGCTGAATGCCGGACACGAGTAATTGTCGTTTGTCCCTGACGCTCGGTCCTTGGTCGTCGGACCTTAGCTGAAGAGCTCGAGTTTTTGCAATATATCCAAAATTTATTTCCATCGGGCAGAGCCTATGTCTACGGCCCACGACCAAATGATCAAAGCCCAACAACGCTCCCTGCAGACGAAAGCTATCCCTCCCCACGCATAGCCTCATGCCTACCCCCGACTCCCAGCAACGAGGCAACGACCGCAGTCCGCTGATCCGTGGAATCGGCGTCGGCAGCGCTACTGCTCTGAACATGATCGACATGATTGGAGTGGGCCCCTTCATCACCATGCCGCTCATTGTGAGCGCGATGGGAGGGCCACAAGCAATGTTGGGCTGGATTCTTGGCGCGATCTTTGCCATGTGCGATGGTTTGGTGTGGGCAGAACTCGGTGCCGCCATGCCTGGGTCCGGCGGATCATACCGTTACCTGCGCGAGATTTATGGTTCGCGAAGCTTTGGCCGGCTGATTTCTTTTCTTTTTATCTGGCAGCTCTCTTTCAGCGCTCCTTTATCTGTCGCCTCAGGTGCGATCGGACTGGCAGGCTACGCGTCTTTTTTCTGGCCCGGTCTGGAGCATCAATATCTGGACCACATGTGGTCGCTTCGCATTCCCGTGCTCGGCACATTACAAATACGCTGGCTGATGTCGAGCGCGACTTTCGTCGCGATTGGGATTGTAATGCTGGCCGTGGGGCTGCTCTATCGCAAAATTACCAGTATCGGATGGATGTCGAAGTTGCTCTTAGCAGGCGTGCTGGTCACCACGGGCTGGATTATTGTTGCAGGATTTGGTCACTTCGATGCGAGCCGGGCTTTCAGTTTTCCGCCGGGCGCTTTTTCTTTATCGCACAACTTTTTTCTCGGCCTCGGCTCGGCCATGCTGATCGCAACCTACGACTACTGGGGCTATTACAACGTCAGCTTTCTTGGCGATGAAGTCAAAGATCCCAGCAAGACGATCCCCCGTGCGTTGCTGCTATCCATTCTGTTGGTAGGTTGTCTATACGTGTTGATGAACATCAGTATTCTGGGGGTGGTTCCCTGGCAGGAAATGACCCACAGCGGACAATCCAATCGGGGCCTTTATGTGGTCTCGATTTTCATGCAGAGGATTTACGGTGCGTGGGCCGCGAATCTGGTTACCGCCTTAGTCATGTGGACTGCGTTTGCATCCGTTTTCTCGCTGCTGCTGGGATATAGCCGCGTTCCTTACGCGGCAGCACTTGACGGCAACTACTTTAAGGCATTCGCGAGAGTCCACCCGCTGCATCGTTTCCCTTATGTTTCACTGCTCGCATTAGGTGGAGTGGCAATGTTGTTTTGCTTTCTGGCCCTCGCAGATGTCATTGCCGCGCTGGTAGTGATTCGCATCACCTTGCAGTTTCTGGTCCAGGCGATCGGATTGATCGTGCTGCGCATTCGAAGGCCGGAATTGCCGCGCCCGTTTCGCATGTGGTTATATCCGGTGCCGGCTTTGCTGGCCTCGATCGGGTTCACCTTCGTGCTGGTTTCCCGCACCAACTCGCTGCAACAGGTCCGTTATGCGCTCGTCATTCTTACGACTGGCACAGCGATCTATATGGTACGAGCGTGGCGTAACAAGGAATGGCCGTTTGGCGGATCGATTGCCACCGAGAAAATCTCGACTCCCTGACTTATGGCAACCGCGATTGAGAACATGACGAACCGAGCATGAGCGAAGCAGCCAAACTTTCGCCACCAAGCCTGTCGCAGCATCGGGCGAGTTCAGCATTGGCTCCTTTGCGGGAACCTCTATTCCGCTCGCTCTGGATCGCCGCTGTAATCTCCTACACCGGCACGTGGATGCAAAATGTGGGTGCAGGCTGGTTAATGACCCAGCTCACAATGTCTCCGCTCATGGTCAGCCTGGTCACCGCGGCGACGACGCTGCCCGTGTTTCTGGTAATCTTGCCAGCCGGAGCTTTGGCTGACCTCGTCGACCGCCGGCGTTTTCTTCTCATCACACAAAGTTGGATGGTAGTTGCCGCCGCCTTGCTGGGGATTCTTACCCTCGAGCACTTTGTAACTCCCTGGATGATTCTGTTGTTCACTTTCATCCTGGGGTTAGGTGCGGTCATGAACGATCCCGCCTGGCAGGCGATTACTCCTGAAGTTGTCCTTCCGGAAAATCACGCTCCAGCGGTGGCCTTGAATTCCGTCGGATTCAATGTTGCTCGCGCTATCGGTCCGGCATTGGGCGGTCTCGTGATCGCAGCCGCGGGATCGGGGGTTGCGTTCCTGCTCAATGCAGTCTCGTTTTTTGGTGTGATCTTTTTTCTATATCGCTGGAAGCGACCGCATGTTGAACAGGTTGCCACCGGACGGATTCGCGACGCGATGTTGACCGGCTTGCGCTACGTTCGCAAAGCCCCGTTGGTGCGATCAATCCTGATTCGCACGGGGGCATTTAGCCTGGCGGCGAGTTCACTGCCCGCTCTACTTCCCCTATTGGCGCGCCCCCATGGGGCGACAGGCTATGGGCTTCTGCTGGGATTCTTTGGCTGCGGCGCTCTCGCCGGTGCGGCGGTTCTGCCTCGTATCCGCACTCGCGCCTCTGTCGACGGAGTGGTGGCATTTGATATCGTGCTGTTCGCCGCCATGACTTTTGCGGCCGGACGTGTCCATGCATTTTCTTGGCTGTGTCTGGTATTGTTTGCCAGCGGAACGGCATGGATTGGAATCCTGGCCTGTCTGAACGTTGCGGCCCAAACCATGTGCCC
The DNA here is from genome assembly GCA_963786325.1 of Terriglobia bacterium. Lineage (GTDB taxonomy): Bacteria > Acidobacteriota > Terriglobia > Terriglobales > Acidobacteriaceae > JAIQFF01. The sequence goes on along the minus strand of CAWAYW010000024.1, from coordinate 405,335 downwards.
GTCGTTCTTACGGGCACGGGCACTTTCGGTATATCTTCTCGTATTGCAAGGAGGGATGGCACTGGGCAGCACCGCCTGGGGAGCCTTGGCCAACAGCATCGGAGTGCCTGCCACACTGTTATGGTCTGCGATCGCGCTGGGTGGAGGGCTTTTCATTGTCCGCAGGCACAGGCTTACGTCGGACCAGCTTGAGCTTACGCCGTCAGTAGTCCGCGACTAGTTCAGGCAGCATCACACTTTTTTGCTTTCAAACTGACAACACCAAGGAGAATGTTGATGAAGAATGTAGCCACTGCGCTTATGTGTTTGCTCTTAGTCAGCAGTATCGGATTGGCGCAAACCGAGAAAGCCGCCGAGCCCCGCACGGTGAGTCAAGTTCTGAATGGATCCATCGCCAACATAGAAAACGAATTTGTGTCCGCCGCCGAAGCTATGCCTGAGGACAAATATTCCTTCGCGCCTACAAATGGTGAGTTTAAAAGTGTCCGTACATTTGCCGGTCAAATCAAGCATGTGGCTGCGGTGAATTACATCATTGGCGCAGCCATCTTGGGAGAAAAGCCGCCGGTAGATACGGGAGAAGAGAACGGACCAGCTTCGATGACGACCAAGGCGGACATCGTCAAATTTCTAAAAGACTCTTTCGCGTATGCCCACAAGGCAGCAGGCACCATCAACGAAAATAACCTGGTTGCGCCGATAAAGAGTCCGTTTGGGAGCGGTCCCGCAACTCGCCTGGCACTAGCCGTCGGCGTCTCCGGCCACTGCTCGGACCACTACGGCCAACTGGTGGAATACCTACGCATGAATGGCATTATTCCGCCCGCTAGCAGGCAGTAATCTGTATGTCGATGAAGAAGCGCTCCCGGGGCTTCCCGAGCCCCGGGACTTCTCTGTTTTGAAGTGGCACGACAGTGCCATTTACAGCCTCTTCATATCCGCGTATTCATTCCTCTCCCCTAATTCACCGCCCGGACCTGATGCACAGGTTCGGGGAGGGTAGTTAACCCAGGAGAAGCATGAAGACCAGCAAACATCGCCCGAGCGCCTCGGGCTTGAGTCGCGCGGCTCGGGAACGCGACGTGCAGAATGAAATAAGGAATTTTCTGACTGCTTTGGTTTCTTATCCAGACCGATTTGCTACTGACCCCGATCTCAGCTTCGAGCAACATCTTTTTCAGTGGGTAGCGGCGAATCAGATGCCTAGCCGTGCGGGAAACAGACGGGCCTAGGATCGTCTTTTGAGCCATCCTTTGCTTTCGCGAGCACCTTGGCTGGTGATTGCGGTGGGCATGAGTTCCGCGACAAGCCCATGCTTGCGCAGGTGGACGCTCGCCTTTGACGCCGCTCGTTCGACGCTAATTTTCCCATCCAGAAAAATCAGGACAGAAGGTCCAGCCCCACTCAACACCGCCCCCAGAATTCCAGAAGTTTCTCCGGCAAACGCGGTCAGCGCCGGCAGCAGCGGGCAGAGAGCGGCTCGGTAGGGCTGATGCATGCGATCTTCGAGAGCGGCTGCTAGCAGCTCGCGGCGACCTTGCACGAACGCCGCCAGCAGTAACATCGAGTTCTGCACGTTGGTTACTGCGTCTGCGCGTGAATACTCGGAAGGCAGCACCCGCCGCGCTTCTTCCGTCGCAAGCGACTCCTCAGGAACTGCCAATAACAACGGCCAGTTCCCTTTCGGCCTCACCGACGCGACCTGCGCATCGCCTTCGCCGGACATGCGCGCCACGGCCAATCCCCCCATCCAGCAGGCCGCGGCATTGTCGGGATGATGTTCCCGCCGTGAAGCCTCGCCCACAATCCGGCTGTCCGTCCAACGCAATGTTCCGAAGTGTACTGCCAGAGCAATTCCCGCCAGTCGCGCGGCAGCCGACGAACCACATCCCTTGCCGATAGGAATCTGGTTATCAATGCTGAGAGCGAGCGGCTGAACTGCTTTGGCTTCCGTCTGTAGGACTTCTTGATAAGTTTTCAGGATCAGGTGGTTTTGAACCTGCCCACAGATTGCTTCGTCTCGACCTTTCGCAGTGATCGAGAATTCGTCGGCGATCCGAGCCTTGATCCTCAGGAATAGACTGAACGCGAGCGCCGCAGCGTCGAATGCCGGTCCGAGATTTGCGGACGTGGCCGGTAACGCGACTTCCAATGCCGGAATTACAACCGCGCGTTTTCTTTTTGAAGCCATGGATTAATTTGAAAAGGTTATGACTCGTTTCTTTCGGCGTGCTCCAGCACCTTTACTACTGTGTTCGCATTAGCATCGAGCACGATGGGAGCATGCTGACGAGGGGTGAGAACACTAGTAGCTTCTTCTTCGTGCTCCGTTCCGATAAACAGATCGCCGCGATGAAACTTAAGCGTGAAATCCGGATCTTTCAGAAGGTTGCCGGTCAAAATCAGCACGACCGACTCGTTTTTCTTGACGAAACCCTGTTTCACCAGTTTTTTCAATCCCGCCAAAGTGACCGCCGATGCCGGCTCGCAACCAATGCCATCCGCGCCAATCTCCGCCTTCGCCAGCGCCATTTCGACTTCGCTCACCTCCTCAACCGCGCCGCCGGTCGCTTCCAGCACGCGCACCGCTTTTTTCCACGAAGCCGGGCTCCCAATGCGGATGGCGGTAGCCATGGTTTCAGCGCGAACTGAAATCAATGTTTTGCCGCCATTCTCCCGCATGGTACGTACCAAGGCGTTGGCGCCTTCCGCCTGAATGACCGAAAGCTTCGGGAGACGTGAAATCAAACCGAGTTCCTTCATTTCCACGAACGCTTTCCCGAGCGCGGAAGAATTTCCCAGATTCCCGCCCGGCACGATGACGTGATCTGGAACCTGCCAGTCAAAACGCTCGAGCAACTCAATGGCAGCAGTTTTTTGACCTTCGAGCCGGTAAGGATTTATCGAGTTTAAGAGGTACACAGGCATTCGCTGCACAACTTCGTCGAGAACCCGCATGCAGCCGTCAAAATCAGTTTTCAGCTGGCACGTAACCGCGCCATAATCCAGAGCCTGTGACAGCTTGCCCCACGTAATCTGGCCTTGCGGAATCAGAACCAGGCTGCGCATTCCGGCCCGCGCCGCATAGGCTGCCATGGAAGCTGAGGTGTTACCGGTTGATGCGCACGCTACCCAACGAAAACCTCCCTGACGCGCAAAAGACGCCGCGGCGGTCATGCCCGTGTCTTTGAAAGATCCAGTAGGATTCATTCCCTGATGTTTCGCGTAAAGCAACGACACTCCAGCAACGCGGCCACAACCGGGCAATTCGTACACTGGGGTGTTACCTTCACGCAAAGTTATGACGTCATTCCAGTCGCGCAACTCGGGAAGAACCTCGCGAAAGCGCCAAACACCACTCGCATCAAGCGGTTCGAATGAAGTTCGACGTTCCTTCCAAAGGCTTCGCAGACCTGTGGCCTCTAGCCCCGCCGCGCGCATCCCTCGACTAGTTTTCCAGCCCGGATAAGCGACTTCCAAAAGGTCGCCACACTGCGGGCAACGCACACTCTTGGCCCCGTCTTCGCCCGTGGCACCGCATGCAATGCAGCGCAGTTGCGAGATGACATTTTCTATTTGTGTCGTGGAGCTGTCCTGGTCAGTCATGCATCACTAGCATACGGGATGGGTGGTTCATTTGCCGCCACGAAGGTATTGATCAGTCTTGTTAATCCAGTCGGCACGCGGCGGGTTGAATATGTCCAAGTCAACCGTGTCCACCATGGCTTGTGCCTGGTGCGGCATGTGTGGCGGGATGGTCAAGACCTCGCCTGCATTCACTACTATCTCTTTGCCATCGATCCAGAACTTGAGTGCGCCCTCAAGGATGTATGTGATCTGCTCGTTGTGATGACTGTGTAGAGGGACCATACACCCTTTTTTCAGCAAAACCCGAGCCACCATGACCTCTTGACCTACCACAAATTGCCGCTGCAGCAAGGGATTCAGATCTTCCAGTTCAACCGAAGACCAGGGAATATATCGCAATTCCATTTTGCTCACGGGAGCCTTTGTCGCCGCCGCACGTTTTGCTGACTTGGACTTTTTGGCTTTGCCCTTTGCAGATTTGCGGGTGGTGATTTTCGTGTTCTTATTCTTTTTAGCGGTGCGTTTCGTTTTTGCCATGTCAGTGTACCCGGCCCTCGTAGATTCCAACTGCGTTGTCGTGCAGATAACCATGCGCTAACTGAAGCGCCTGAGGCTCGCTGACTTCACCTTCAGAAATCATCTCGGCAAGAGCAGCGGCCAGCGCGTTGCGCGCCGACTGCACTCCCAGCCAGTAACTTTCTTCTGCCCCCAATGTCTCGTTATAGGGGAACGAGTCCGTGCCAAAGGTTATTTTATCTGGGAAGGTCTCTAACCAGGTCTTGAGCACATGCCTGAACTCCGACGGATACATGTCCAGCTCCATCAGAGATGTATCCAGGTAGACATTTTTGACCGCCGCCAGCCATATCGCCTGGTGCTCGTAAGGATAACCCCCGTGGATCATCACGAACACAGTGTTGGAATAACGCGGATCGCGCAGGATGTTTTCCAGATTCAGGATGTTGCCCTCCGACAAACTAAAGTAGTCGCCGATACCCACAGCCGAATGAACGTGGACGGGCAAATGGAGCCTGCCTCCCTCGCGCACCAGGAACCGGAAAATGAAATCCTGAAAGGTTCGATATTCCTGCTCGCTCGGAATGCCACCACTCACAAATCGCTGGTAAACGTCCTCGGCTTCCTCTCGCGCTGGATCACCGAATTTGGTCGAGCGAAAATAGGCCACCTCAAACTTCATGGCAATTCCGCCCTTTTTCTGATTGTCTTCCAGCGTGCGACTGATAAGAGACAGATATCCAGCGAAGTCCTGCGGTAATTTATCTACATTTTCCTGCCGCATCCACCGGTGAAGCATTTTCTCCTGCAATGGGATGTACACTTCCTGGTCCCGATTGCGTGAACGCTCGCGCTGGTTGTTGAATGGCCACATGAACGAATCGGCGAAAAACACCCATGGAAAGCGTTTAGGATCTAGGTAATCCGCCATCATGGCCCGGTTCGCGACCCCCTGCTCAATGTTCAGCTTGTCGAGTAGGTTGGAGAAATATGCATTGCCCTGGTTTCTTTTGAGTTCAGCCTTCTTTTCGATCAGCCACTTGGCATGTTCGGGAGACAAGTCACCATAAGGATAGCCAAACAGTGCTTTGGACGCCGCAATCAGTTCCGGATTCGTATCTCGCGTGCGGAGAGCTGCGCTGCCGGGGGGCGAAGCCATAGCGTCGACATCAGGATCGTCTGCAAAGCCTGGATGCGCGTGATGATCAAAGATGGGAATCTTCTCGATCTGCGGCAGCAGGCGCTGATAGATCTGCGGCACGTCTGGCCCAGGCAGCGGACGAGCCTGGCCAAGAGCGATCCCGGTGGCTGTACCAACCGCAAGAACAAGCAAGATCCTGTTCCTCATGATTCTCCTGTTCAAGAATTGCATGGGACTGAAACGTAGTGCGGGATGTCGCCGGCTGTCGCGAGTATGTTCAGCGACGGCGTTTCCAGCAATCTCGCTAGCGTGACAATCCCGCCGGCTTCGCTTCCCATGCGGAAGAAACACGCAAGATTCTTTCCACTGCTTCCTTTAGAACAGCATTTGACGACGCGAAGGAAAAACGCACGTAATCCGACCCTGCCGGTCCGAACGCCGCGCCTGGGATGGCCGCGACGCCAGCTTCTTCCAGCATGATGCGACAGATTTCTTCCGCACTCAGTCCAGCTTCGGAAACGTCGACCCATGCGTAGAAAGCACCTTCAGGAGGGGCGCAACGGAAACCCGGCACGAGGTTAAGATCCCGCACAAACTGTTCCCGGCGTTTGGCAAATTCTCCAACCATCCGCGAAGTAGCGCCTTCCCGATCTTTTAGCGCTTCAATGGCCCCATACTGACTGAATTCGGCAACACATGTGTACGTGTTCACCGCAAGGAGATCGAGCGCCGGGACGATGCGAGCCGGAGCCGTAGCGTATCCCAACCGCCATCCCGTCATGGCAAAGCTTTTGGAAAAGCCATCGATGATTAGAGTCCGTTCTTCCATCCCTGGATAGCTCATCATCGATACATAAGTTCCGCCATAAATAATGCGAGCGTAAATTTCATCCGAAAGAACCAGTAAATCGTGCTTCACCGCAAGTTCCGCCAACTGTCGTTGGACCTCATCGGTGTAAACAGTTCCAGTCGGATTGCCTGGAGAATTCGTAATCAATATCTTGGTTCGCGGCGTAATCTTGCGTGCGATCTCGTCGGGATCAGGTTGCAAGTGGTTCTTCCGCGATAGCACGAAAGGCACCGGAATTCCGCCCAAACCCAAAGTTATCGACTGGTAGCCAGGAAATCCCGGGTCGGGATACAGGACTTCGTCGCCAGGATCGATCAGAGCCATCATGGCCATGAAAAGCGCAATTTTGCAGCCAGGGGCGATAACGATGTTCTGCGGCGGAATATCGAGATTGCGCGTCTCCTGCAGATAAATAGCAATTGCGTCACGCAGGGCTGGAAGACCCATAACGGGGCAGTAGCGATCTCTACCGTCATCAATCGCACGCTTCAGCGCTTGGTTTACGGTTTTTGTCGGATGAAAGTCCGGCTCACCAAGCTCCAGATGAATGATAGAGCGTCCTGAACGCTCCAATTCCTTGGCGCGGGCAAAAATGATAAGCGCGCCTTCGCCGCTCATCACTGACATGCGCGAGGCAAGTGGTCGCATCTGTTAGACCTGCCCTGCTGAATTATTTTTTGGCGCCGGGGTCACTGGAATGCGCAGCGCGTCTACAAAGCGAGGAAAAAACTCGAAGACGGACGCGGTTGCGATTAACTCGACGATCTGCGCATCCGAGTAAGTGCTCTTCAGATTGGCATAGAAAGCATCGTCAATTTGACTGGCAGAGCGGTGCAGCCGGTCGCCGCAACGAAGACCTAGCTTCTCAGCGTCGGTGAAAGGACCCCTCTCAAAATCGGCCTTGACGGCTACGATTTGTTCTTCGGTCGCACCCTTCTGTTTTGCCGAAAGCGAGTGCGCTGTCACAGCATAGTTCGAACCTTGCAAAACCGACATTCTTGTGGCCACCAGCTCTTTATACCAGCCTGGCAAAGCGCCGTCACTCAGGAGGGGCTTGAGCAAAGCGGCAAAGCCCAGCGCGAGGGCTGGAGTATTAGCAACCGTTTTGAACATATTCGGTACAACGCCCCGCTGCTGCAGCAAGACGTCATACAAGCCAGCTAGCTCAGTTGGAACCTGATCGCGTTCCAGCAGGGGAATTCGACTTTTCGGTTCTTCTTCCGACATGCTAAAACGCCCAGCGCAACGAAAACTGGATCAGACGCGGAGTCCCCACGGTAGAAACAATCTTTCCAAACGCCGTTGGATCGCCTTCGACGTCGAGCGAAGATGGGTTCCCAAAGTTCGCATGGTTCCAGATGTTGAAAAAGTCGGCAGTGAAGCGGAGCGTCTGTCTTTCCGTGAGCTGGAAATTCTTCAGCAACGAGAAGTCCCAATTCTGCTGGAAGGGTCCACGGTAAATATTGCGCCCTAGAGTGCCAAAAGCCGTGGTGCAAGCATTGGGATCCAAGGTGCAGCCCGTCGGATCGGCCAGTGCGGCGAAGGTGAAGTTGCTGCGGTTTACATAGCCGTCGATCCGCTGATGGATATCACCCGATGTCATACCCGCCTTGATTGAACCCCCGGGAGCAAGACTCGCGCCAAGCGACGAGGGGGCCAGACTTGGAGACAAGAACGCGCTGCCCGCACCCGAATCCAAAATCGAAAACGGGGTGCCTGATTGCAGGATGGTAATTCCACTGACCGCCCAGCCACCCAAGGCGGCGTGTTTGAAACCTGTCGCGGCGGCGAAAAATGGAAGATCGTAGCGATAGCTGACGGTTACCCGATGTGTGCGGTCAAAATCTGAAAGGCCTCGCGAAAAACGCAGATCACTTTCATCGTTGAAAGCCGTATTCAGAGCAGTGTTTCCGCTGGAGGTGGCATCGGTAGAGCGCGAAAACGTGTACGCCCCCTGGAAATAACCAGCTCCCCAGCGACGCGACAAAGTCGTTTGCAGCGAATGGTAGTGCGAGTAAGCATCGTTGGCGAAAATCTGAAATCCACCGTAGCCGTTCACTCCGTTCAGGTTGGAGCGCGCGGGGGCATTGGCTGCCGTACTCTCGGTAATCGTGAACGGCGTTCCGTCTTCCGCCGTCACCGTAACCGGGTGGGCCGCGGTGGCCAGCTTCGCTTGAATGTTGGTCCGTGTTTCCCGAAGATGAATCGCATGCGTCCCGATGTAACCGATTTCGAGTACCCAGTTTTTTGGAAGCTCACGCTGGATCGTAAAATTCCACTGTTGCGTGCTCGGCACGACGAACTTGCGAGGAACAGTCAGCACAAAGAGCAGATTCGAGGGAACCAAACCCGCGCTACCAGAGGCACAGGCGTAATTAGGAAATTGAGTGGTGTCGCCTCCTGGAAAGCCTTGCAGAGCACCCAGACACGGAACGAACCCTGGATCAAGTACCCCACCCGCGGGTAATGCATTTGGATTGGCACCGTTGGTCAAGCAACCGGCGGGCGCATTCGGAGAAAAGAATGCAGAGAGGCAGCCGGGAGCATTCCCCAACCCTGCGATCGGCAGGTACGGTGCTTGGAACGACAGCTGATCCACAGTGCCCACGTCCTCCCGGACATAATAGATTCCATAACCGCCGCGGACCGTGGTGTTGTGGTGCCCGAGGACGTCCCACGCAAAACCGACACGCGGGCCTACGCCGGTGGAAAAATTATTTCTTAAAGTCGAGTCGTTTCCCGACCCGGAAAGACCGGTCACATTGAGTTTGTTGGCGCAGTCACCATAAACGAAAGGATACTGCCCACTATTCGCCGCTTGCGGATCGAAGTTTCCGATGTGGCAGAGATTGTCAGAGAACGCGCCCAGAATTTCTGTGCGCAATCCCAAATTCAAAGTCAGGTTGGGCCGAGCCTTCCAATCGTCCTGCACATAGAAGCCGAAATTGTTGTCGCGATACTCGTGGTTGAACACGCCGCCGCCACCAAAGCTGGCGTCTGCAGCGCCTTCCAGGAATTTCTGGTAGTCCGTCAACCCTCCGCTGCCCAAACTGTTGAAGAAGAATATTTGGCCGTTAAACACCTGCGGGAATTGCTTGTCTAGATTTACCCGCGTGTATTCGCCGCCGAAACGTAGAATGTGCGCACCTCTCACCCAACTGACGGAATCGACAAAATTGTAATTGTCCTGGGTTTGAAACTGGTCCGCCGGGGGTGTAGGTCCGATCTGAAAACTGGACAACGAAAACTTGTAGATCGATTTGGTTATGTTGTTCGTCGGGCGATCAATCCCCAGCTCGTCAACCGTTACGGGAGGCACGTTGATCAGGCTGTTGTTGATCCTCACAAAGCCGAAGCGAAAATCGTTCACCACGGCAGAAGAAAACAGGTGAGTCTCGTCAAGGCTGAAAAACCGGTCATTTACCGGCAAGTCGTAAGGAAAGTCGAGATCATTGGCACTGATGCTGCTTGCCAGAGTTCCGCCTAGCGAGGCTTGGAGCCCGCCTGCGCCAAAAGGCAAAAACGACTCCGCGTTGGAGAAAAAGAAGCGCGCCGACAGCTTATCCTTCCCGCCGCGGAATTCTCTGTCCCAATTGGCGGTGAACTGATCATCCGTATAGCGTCCGGGCTTGCTCACGATGTACTGGCCAGTATTCACAGCGCCAGTGAGGGGATCCAGGCCCGGCGTACAATCTTGCGCGCAATTCGCCGCCACAGTTCCAGAGGGAATCAGAAAACCTTGAGCGTTGGGAAACTGACTGTTCTTTAGCTGCAGCAATCCAGTTCCACCAGCGTTCGCAATTATCGGATCGACGCTAGGTATATTGAACAGCGTGCTTAAATTTGCGGGCGACCGATCTGCCGGAAGCAAAGGAATTTGTGAACTGATAAACGTTCCCGGCGACAATCCGCTGCGCTGGCGCGTCCCCTGATAATTAAGGAAGAAATATCCGCCCTTCGCGGTTTTTCCCATGGGACCGCCAAAGCTACCGCCGAAAATATTTTGTTTCACCGACGGTCTCGGTTGATCGGCACGATTAAGGAAATATTCGTTGGCATTCAGAACGTCATTCCGAAAGAATTCATAAACGTCGCCGTGAAAATTCTTAGTTCCTGATTTCAGGATGGCGTTGACGTTGCCACCGCCATTGCGACCCTGGCTGGCGTCATAAAGTGAAGTCTGTACCTTGAATTCCTGGATCACGTCGGGATTGGGCAAGGGGACATTGGTGGCTTGAGCTACGTTATAGTCAGTCGCACTGATGCCTTCAATCAGCAGATTGTTATTGTCCTCGCGTTGGCCGTTCACGATGACCCGCACATTGCCGCGACCCAGTTGTGCCGAGGCATTCAATTCGCTCTGCGCACCCGAGGAGAGAGTTAACAACTGCTGGAAATTCTGAGTAGCCAGCGGCAAGTCGCGGATGGTCTTCGATTCCACGGCCTCTCCGGTTGTCGCGGTAGTAGTCTCGACGGTTTGTACTTGCGCTTGTACTTCGACCTTTTCCTGCACGGCGAGCGTGCGCAGTCTGGCTTCCATGCGGGTGGTTTCGGTAATCCGCACGTCGACATTGATGAATTTCGCTTCCTGGAACCCGGAACTTGTCACACTCACGGCGTAGTTACCCACCGGGAGCAAGGTCGCGGTAAACGATCCGTTAGCATCTGTTGTGGTTGTACGAGTCAAAGCGCCGGTATCCTGGTTAACGATCCGCACTTCGGCACCCGAAACGACTGCGCCGCTGGGATCGAGAATCGTTCCACTGATTGCGCCCGTGGCACCGCCCTGTGCCATCGCTTGGCCTGCCCAAAGCAGTCCCACCAAGCTGATCCAAATCAGTCTGCTTGTTGATCTCGGCATACACTGCCCCTATTCTGGTTCCTTATCTTTTTTGACGCTGCGAAGGTGGTCAATCAGAGTTTTAAAGACAAGCAACTGCCGCTGCGGTCCGGAGCGGGCGACAATAGCCGGCCCGGTAAAAACTATAATCCGTTGTGTATTCCGGTCCCATGAGAAGGGCGAGATTTCCCCAGAGATGAATTCCAGCCTGGAGTCCAGAGAATATGCGCCAGATTACTAGAAAGTGACATGGTTGGCAATCAAAGCGAACCGAGGTCTGAAACGTTTGTTACAAGCCTTTGTAGACTCCACCATCGACGAGCACGGTCTGTCCGGTAACGTACGATGCGCGGTCCGAGGCCAGCCACACAATCGTATCTGCGACTTCTTTGGGCTCCCCTAAACGTCGCAGCGACGCATCGGCCGCCCAACGGTCGAAGACTTCTCTCTCCGTTGTACCCAAACCAGCGGAGCGGCTTTTGGCCAGTTCCTTAAGTCGATCGGTTGCGGTAAACCCTGGGCCCACATTGTTTACTAGAATTCCGTCCTTGCCGAATTCGTTGGCCAAGCTTTTAACCAATCCGACCACGGCCGCCCGGACTGCATTGGACAGCACCAGATCAGCTACTGGCTGTTTGGTCGTGATCGACGTGATCGTAACGATCCGGCCCCACCGCTTGCGTTGCATGTGAGGAATAACTTCTCGAGCAAAATAGACTGCGCTCATGAAATTGGCGTCTACGGCCTTTCGCCAGTCCTCACTGCTGGTAGCCAAAAAGCCTTTTGCGGGCGGCCCCCCGGCGTTGGTCACGCAAATGTCGGCGGCAGCGAATTTGGCCACGACTGCATTTACAAAACCGTGCACCGCTTCCGCATCGGTTACATCCAGCGCCTGGTGAAACACTTCAACACTGTATTGTCTACGAATCTTCTCCGCCGCGGCCGCAAGAGTCTGTTCGTTCCGGGCGCACATTGCCACTTTGCAACCTTCGGCGGCAAACGCCTCAGCCGTCGCCCTGCCAATGCCCTGGCTGGACGCAGCCACCAGTGCAACTTTACCCTCCAATCCCATATCCATAGGAATCGAATTATAGATGGATCAAATCGTACGCGCGGATAATCTGCCCAAGTTTTTGTGTTGCTTCGCATCCTCAGTGTTTTTCTCAGCGGACTTTAGGATCGAAAATCTTCGGACATAAGTTCCCGTAACCCGGGCCAGACCGCTTCACGTAATCCTTGCCCACTTTGCTCTTGACCATTAAGCTTGATTCGCCGAGTTCATAGAACGCTTTTCGTTCACCTAATCGAGGACGCAATGGCTAACCCCGCGAAGTACGTTTGGCTGGATGATGGACTGAAAGAGGCTGCCCAGACCGGTGCCCCGCTGGTCAACGCCGGCCTGCATTACGGATTCAGCGTATTTGAAGGCATCCGCTGTTATGACACGGTAGACGGGGCTGCCGTTTTCCGTCTGGAAGAGCACGTCGACCGTCTGCTTGATTCCGCATTGATTGTCGGATTCCGCGATTTGCCATGGACCCGCGATTCCCTCATCGACGCCATTCACAAGACCATTGGAGCCAATAAGTTTTCATCATGCTACATCCGTCCCCTTATCTTCCTCGACGGCGCCATGGACCTGGTCGTCGACAGCGGAAAGCCGAGGTTACTCATTGCCGTGTGGGAATGGACCGCTTTTCTTGGGGCGGAAGCCAAGGAGCGCGGAATTCGCGCGAACATCGCGTCTTTCACCCGGTTGCACCCGAATATCATGATGACCAAGGCCAAGGTCTCAGGAAATTACGTCGGCTCGATTCTGGCAAAAACCGAATCTCAACGGGCCGGCTTCGATGAAGCCATCATGCTCGATCCGCAAGGCTATGTTGCGGAGTGTACGGGTGAGAATATCTTTGTGGTGCGCAACCGCACGATCTACACACCTTCGCGCGCCGCAATTCTTGAGGGCATAACCCGTGACAGTCTGCTCACCGTAGCGCGTGATTTGGGCTATGCCGTGGTGGAAGAACCAATTTCACGGGACCAACTCTATATCGGGGATGAGGTTTTCGTATGCGGTACTGCGGCCGAGGTGGTCGGCCTCCGCGAGATTGACTTCAGGACGATCGGCAGCGGACAAACCGGTCCAGTGACTCGCGCATTACAAGCCGAATTCGACCAGCTGACGAGTGGACGTCACCCGCGCTCAACCGGATGGCTGTCTCGTGTTCCGGCGTATGACACCGCCCTAGCAGGCGTCTAACCAGCAATAGCGATGTACGGGAGAGAAGGATGAAGCAACATAAGCATCACCCAGAAACCGAAGCGGTTCGTGGCGGCGCACATCTGCACAAGAAGAATGGACCGCTCACTACTCCGATTTACCAGACCTCTACTTTCGAAGTAACGGACAGCGATCAGCAAGTGCGGGCTACCGCCACCGATATGTTCTATACGCGCTACGGAAACCCCACGCACACGGTGGCTGAAAAGGCTATTGCGGAACTCGAAGGCGCTGATGCATCTCTGCTGTTTGCTTCCGGCATGGGAGCGATCACGACATCATTGCTGGCGTGGTTGAAAAGTGGCGACCACGTGGTTGCCCAGCGCGACATTTATGGAGGCGCCACCAAATTTCTCAGCCAGTGGCTGCCGAAACTTGGCGTCGAGACAACATTTGTCGATACGACGGAATACGATCAGCATGCCGCGGCCATCCGACCCAACACCAAACTGCTCTATCTGGAATCGCCGACCAATCCTATTCTGCGTGTAGTTGACTTGAAGAAGGTGACAGACCTGGCCAAGCGGCACAACCTGATCACTTTCATCGACAGTACCTTTGCCACACCCATCAACCAGCGCCCAGCGGACTTCGGCATCGATCTGATCATGCATTCGGGTACGAAATATTTTGCCGGACATTCAGACTTGATTTGCGGAATTGTTTCCGGGCGTCAGGATCTTATCGAAACCATCCACTCCACCCGCACGACGCTGGGCGGAACCATGGATCCTCACGCAGCCTGGCTCTTACTACGTGGCATCAAGACGTTGGCTGTGCGTGTACAGCGGCAGAACAACAACGCCCTGCGCGTTGCTGAATTCCTGTCCCAGCATCCCAAAGTACGTCGCGTACACTACCCATTCGCCAAAGGTCATCCCCAGCGCGCCCTCGCAATGGAGCAAATGCATGGAGGCGGCGGGGTGCTGAGCTTTGAGGTGGACGGCAGCCGAGAAGAGGCCAGACGCTTTGCAGAGTCACTGAACCTTTTCTCGCTCGCTCCGAGCCTGGGTGGAGTGGATTCTCTGGTTACAATCCCGGTGCTGACATCGCATGGCATGATTTCAGCCGAACAGCGCGCCCGGATGGGAGTCACTGATCAGTTGGTCCGCTTGTCGGTGGGGATTGAAAACGCCGATGACCTGATCGCCGATCTGGAGCAAGCACTCACGGTAGTCAGTGCAAGCCGTGAGCCCGCGCAAGTTGGATAATCACCATCGCGCTGTGTCGCGGAGTCGATCGGGCTTCGCTCGATCGTCGCCACTAGCAAACAAAAAATCCTGGCCCAATTTTTGGGCCAGGATTTATTGTCACTGCTGCGTCGTATCAGAAAACAAATTTCAAAGCTAACTGCAGGATGCGCGCGTTATGCGCGGTACCGGTAAAGAGAAAATTATTGGAGGGAAACTTGTTGCTATCAGAGTTGACAGAATTAGCTCCCGAACCAGAATCGCCCGCAATCGCTCCAAATTGCGTGTGATTGAAGATGTTGTAGGCTTCAGCTCGGAACTCGAACGCCATACCCTCTCGAATGACAAAGCGCTTGAATAACGACATGTCGAAGTTTATCCGGTGGGGATTGCTGAGAATGTTACGTCCCGCATCCCCAAAGGTTAGGCCGCGGGGAAGAGCAAAGGCGGCGGGGTTGAAGAGCAATGGTCCTACTCCCTCTTGGGGTGGCGGCTGAACGACGCCCGACCTGGGGTCGCCAATAATATCGGGCCTCGATCCAGAAGTAGCCAGCCCATTGCCCACGCCTGCGTTGTCAGTAAAGCTGCCGCCTGAGCCGCTAAGGATTGGGCTGAACGGCGTTCCACTTTGCAGGCTCACAAGACCAGAGAGCTCCCAACCGCCGAGCACTTTGTTTGTCATTCCCGGGTTTTTGAAGAACGGCAGATCCCAAATGTAACTGCCACTGAAAATGTGTCTCTCGTCGAAGTTGGAACTGGCTCGATTGGCGGCAGGATCGATCGAATTCACAAAACTGGCGTCAAAGCGGTCGGATGCATCGTCAATCGAGTGGCTGTAGGTGTAAGCACCGCTTAATTGCAGACTGCCAACCGTACGTCGCAACGACATTTGCAAGGCGTGGTAATTGGAGGACGCAGCATCCTCCAGGCTGGCGATATCGGAAAATCCCAGATAATGGCGAAGCGGATCAGCGCTCGCGCCGCAGGCCACGGAGAGGTTAATAGCGGCCTGACCTGTAATCGGAACACCGCTCGCCGTAGTCATTGTGCCGCAATCATCGTGCCCGCCAGCATTGATAGGCTCGCCAACTTTGTAAGGATTCTGGCTGAGTGGAAGCGGCGTCAGCTGATTCAGATCAGTTAAACGAGCCAGGTGGGTTCCCTTACTTCCTACGTAGGAAACTGTGGCTATCGTACTCGGCAGTACTTCCTGCTGAAGGTCGAAGTGCCATTGTTGCACGTACGGCCAAACAGCTTTCGTCGGAATCGCGGTTACGCTGATCGGGAAAGGCGGCGCGGCTGCTCCACTGCCGCCACCGATCGTGGAGTAGTTGAAGACATTGTTTTGCTGGGATGCAAATGCCAGCGGCGGCGAGTTCTCAAGCGATTCGGTACTCGACTCGTTGCCGTTGCCGTGCTCGAAGAAAATGCCATATCCGCCGCGAATCGCAGTCTTTCCGTTGCCCTTGGGGTCCCAGGCGAATCCGATTCGAGGAGCGGGATTGAATAAATGCCCCTTCATACAGCCGGCGGGAATGCTGCCCACTCCGCATTGAACGATTCCATTGAACAGGTTGCCCGAAACTATCCCCGTAGCCGGATCTACAGTGGTGGCTCCTGGAACATAGGCGGCCGGATCGAAGTTGAAAGCTTGTTGTTGTTTTTCTCGATAAGTACCGAACAAGCTGATCCGTAGGCCAAGATTGAGTGTCAAGTGGCTGGTAATACGCCAGTCGTCCTGGAAGTACGGTTCAAGAATCTTGTACCGGTTGTAGTACTTCAGGCGTGTATTTTGCTGTCCGAAACTGGAAATGTTTCCCAGCAAGAGGTCGGCAAACGGGTTTCCGCTCGAAATGCCAGTGTTGGACGAATCGAACGTCAAATATCCCGGAACTGAACCGGCAGCAAGTTCGCCGCCTAATTCATTCTTCTGGGCAGCCACAAAGTAAGCGCCGAATTGCAGATTGTGCTTGCCGATGATCTTACTGACATTGTCCCGATATGAGTAGGTCGGATTGGAGTTGTAGGGACCGTTGGGGATGTAACCCGCATCCTCGCCGAAACCGCCTCCGTAAGCGTTGCCGCCCGCGATGTTAATGCCCGGCAAGATTCCGTCGCCATTGCCGGGAAACAGATCGCCCATGGGAAAGACCGAGGGTCGCTGCCAGTTACCGACATTGTTCAGGACGATGTGGTCGGTCGTATAGCTGGCAACAAATTCGTTCAAAAGCGTTGGAGAAAAAGTTGAACTAAGACGCGCAACCAGGCTCACGCCAGGTCCGCTGAAGTCGGTCTGAATGGTGGGGAAGCTCCCCTGGTTCGTCCACAACGGGACGGGCGTCACGGTCGCCCAGGAATCGTGGATGTAGCGAAAGGTCAGCCTTTGTTTGTCGGTCAGATTGTGATCGATGCGAACCAGTTCCTCGCGCCAATTCGTCGGTTGCACCGGAGAGTCATTGAAAAGCTCGGCTCCGGGTGAACCGCCGTTGGGAGCAGGGATCATGCCGAGCAACGCCTGAGCCACTGCGGCATTTGCCTGAAACGCGGGCACGATAGTTAGATCCGGAGTGTGCCCGGTGGCATCCAGGAAGCCCGGTACCACAGGGCAGTCAGAGAAATCGCCGCCGTTCGGACACAAATCGCTGAAGTTGCCCGCGCGTTCCGCTGCGGAAGGAACGAACTGACTGAACACCTGCCCTGGCACCCGATCCCGGCGCCACTCTTGCGACCAGAAAAAGAATGTCTTGTTTTTCCAGATCGGACCGCCAATGGTGTAGCCAAAATCGTTTTTCTTGTAGCCCGGCTTCGGTGCCGTTGGATCGTCGAAGTAGTTGAAGGCGTTAAACGCGTCGTTACGCAAAAATTCGTAAGCATTGCCGTGAAAACGGTTGGTGCCGGATTTGGTTTCCACCTCCACCGTCCCCGAGCCGTTGCGGCCGTACTGGGCTCCATAGTTTGACGTCAATACTTTGAATTCAGCAATGGCTTCAAGGCTGGGATACACGTTCAGCGTTCCATTGCTGCCATTGTCCATATTGTCGCCACCATCAAGTTCCCAGTTGTTGTACTCGGTGCGGCCCCCATTCACGCTGAACGCGACGCTGCCGTTGATCCCAACCGTTCCTTCATCCTGGCCCGTCTGGTTGCTGACACCGGGAACCAGCGTGATGAGCTGGGTAAAGTTTCGTCCGTTCAGCTGCAGCTGCGTGATCTGCCTGCCGCTGACAGTACCGGCGAGATCAGACGACTGAGTTTCAACTTGCGCTACGTTACTGCCTTCGACGGTGACTTCTTCTTTTTGAGTACCTACATCCATGGCAACGTCGGCTCGTGCCTTCTGTCCGACTTGCAACACCACGGCTTTGGCCTCATAACGCTTGAATCCCGGGACGACCACCGCGACGTCGATCGGCCCCGATGGCAACCCGGCCACCAGATAATCGCCACTCGCATTGGTCGTGGTTTGGCGATTGATTCCGCGATCCGGGTTGCTGACTGTTACTTGCGCGTTCGGGATGGCAGCCCCGCTCTGATCAGTCACTGTGCCGGTGATGGAAGCCGAGTCCTGGCCAAAGGCAGCCATCGAAAGTAAAAGAAAAATACCCAACCACATCGCGCGGGATTTCATTGCCACCCTCCCGAAAAATTGTTGTACTGCGTCGCACGCCTTAACTTCGCACTCTGAAATTATCAGAGAAAGGGTTTATTAAAACGTATCAATAGCGTGAATAGTGCGGTAGGTCGACAGCGAGTGTCAAGAAAAAAAACAGGAATTTCGCCGGACATCTTCCGTCGCTCGAACTACCGGCGGCGATCCGGAGACAAGCTTAGCTTAGGTTTCGCGTGGATTCGCGAACCGCCAACTCCGGCGCCATCTTGCGGTGTACGGCCGAAACCGCCCGTTTTTCCACCACTGCATTAATCCCCTCCACCACCAGGTTGGCCGCCATGGCGCCCATCGCTTCCATGGGTTGGCGCACTGTGGTGAGGGGCGGGGTATACAAACTGCAAGCGGCTACATCGTCGAATCCGACCACCGAGCAGTTTTCCGGAACGTTGAGACCAGCCTTGGCTAGTGCACGTATCGCGCCAAACGCAGTCATGTCGTCAAAGGCCATTAATGCAGTGAAAGGGCGCTTACTCTTGATCAGATCCTCCGTTAATTTGTATCCGGCTTCAAAACTTGAAATCGGATCTCGTGATTCCGGCAAATCCAGGATCAATCGCGGATCCAGCTCAAAACCACTGGCTTTCGCAAACGATCGCACTCCGCGCCAGCGTGGCGCACTGTCCGCCAGGGTTTTCGGCCCCCGAATGAAAGCTATTTTCCGATGTCCCAGCAAGTACAAGTGCTCGATCGCCGAGTGCGCTCCAAGTTCGTTATCCACGATCACCGAACTGACGGTATCGGTCTGTAACTCGCGTCCAATCATCACCGTTGGAATGCTGCTTTTCTCGAGGTCGGCCAAAACGTCGATATCAACGAAGAGCCAGTTCGCCAGAACGATTAGAGCTTCGACCCTTCGGTCCAACAGCATTTCCAGATAGCGTTCAAAGCGGCTGCGTTCGTTATGTACATCGGTCAGGATGGGGAGATATGAGGATTGGTAGAGCGTGTTTTCTATGCCACGCAGAACCAGTGTGCAATACGGGTCTGTCATGTCAAAGACCATCACACCGACCGTATGACTGCGCCTGCTCCGTAACGAGCGTGCAAACAGATTGGGACGATAGCCGAGTTTCTTGGCTGCTTTCTCGATCCGTTTCTTGGTGGCAGCAGGGATGTAACGAGCCAGCGGAGCGCTGTTCAGGACGATGGAAACGGTAGTCGAAGAAAACCCGCTTTCCTTCGCCACATCCCGGATCGTAATCACTGAAGTCTTTGCCATGTTACGAGCAGACCTTAACGACTTCTTCGCAAATCTTGCAGGCTCTTGCGGTCCCCATCGTGCATGATTCGGACCGCTTGAATTTCACGCCATCGATGGCGGACACTACAGCAGAGTGAAATCACTGTCAAGGCTCCTCGTCATCATCGCGTTAACGTTATCTTTCCGCGCGGTGCCACAAACCCCGTCACCATCGCGCTCATCCGATCACGCTTCTGACCCTCAGGAATTGTTTCACGAAGGCGAAGATGCACTGAAGAAGAACAACCTTGACGATGCTGAGCAGGCCTTCCGAGCTGTCCTAATACTGGATCCGCACGCGGGCGCGGCTTATGCGAACCTGGGAGTCATTGCGATGCGCCGCAAGCAATGGCCACAAGCTTTGGAGAGGTTGGGCAAGGCCGAGAGCTTGATGCCGCAAGTACCGGGCATTCGTCTCAACGTGGGCCTCGCCTATTACCGGCAAAACCAGTTTCGCGCGGCGATCCCACCCTTCGAATCGGTCGTGCACGACCTCCCGCATTCATACCAGGCGCGTTACCTTCTTGGCCTCTGCTACTTCTTCACTGAGCGCTACCAAGAAGCGACCACCATGCTGGAACCCCTGTGGCCACAGGCATCCAGTCAATTGAATTATCTCTACGTGCTCGGAATAGCCGCCGGCAAAGCTTCGCGTCCCGACCTCGAGCAGCGGGCCATCGGTCGCCTGATTGAAAGTGGACAGGGATCGCCCGAACTCCATCTGCTCCTGGGTAAAGCTCACATCAACCGTGAAGAATATGACGAGGCCATTAAAGAACTTGATCTCGCAGTAAAAGGGGATCCTAAACTTCCCTTTGTGCACTTTAATCTTGGCACCGCTTACTTCAAGAAACAGGACTTGCAGCGAGCCAAAGAAGAATTTCTCAAGGATGCCGCTCTGGAACCCGACGTGGCCTATAACTACGACCAACTGGGGCTGGTGGAGTCGCTGCAAGGAAATAATCAGGCCGCGGAAAGAAATCTGCTGAAAGCATTACGTCTTGATCCCCACTTAGGCAGTTCCCGTTACCAACTGGCTCGCGTTTATCAGAACCAAGGCAAATACCAGCAAGCTCTGATAGAGATCGATGCGGCCGCGAAGATTGATCCGGACAACTCCAGCGTTCATTACCTGCGCGGTCAGCTACTGCAGCGTCTGGGCCGCATTAAGGAAGCTCGGGTCGAGATGGAAGCAACCACAAGGGTAATGAATGAACAACGCGATAAGCGGCAGAAGGAGCTTTATGGCGGCCCATCCCCCAACCCGGAATTAACTGGAGAACCACAGTAGTTTTTTGATGCGTCCCACGTATTCCGGCGGAGCGGCGGAACACAAAGACTTCGTGGCAGATGCTCATATAGAGTCGCACCCGCAGAAACCCCAACGGGAAAAGTGGACCCCCGGCGCATAGCCAATGCTTGGGCCAGGACCTGCGCAGGCGGGCGCTCGCGCCATCTAGAATTTCTTTTTGGTAGACTGGTGGCCGTCAGCAACTTACTCCGCAACGCTGTCGGCCCTTCGAGAATCAAAGCCTCACAAAGGAGTTTCCCTTATGAAAGCGTTGAAAATTATCGGGATCGTAATACTCGTCATTTTGGTAGCGTTGATTGCTTTGCCGTTTCTGATTAACGTCAACAGCTTCCGGCCCAAGCTGGAGTCTGAGCTCTCGACGGCCCTCGGGCGCGAGGTAAAGGTGGGCAACCTGAGTCTCTCGATCCTCTCGGGCAGCGTTTCTGCTGAGAATCTTTCCATCGCGGACGATCCCGCCTACAGCAAAGAGCCCTTCATCCGCGCTAAGTCGTTGAAGGTAGGTGTAGAAGTGATGCCACTGATTTTCTCGAAGACTCTGCATGTCACGGACATCACTCTCGACAAGCCGGAAATCGCTTTATTGCGCGACGCCTCCGGAAAATGGAATTTTTCGAGCTTGGGCGGCAAGTCCGCAACCTCGGCAAAATCCTCTCCCGCGAACAATGGATCGCCCTCAACCGCGAACCTTTCGGTCAGCAAAATGGATGTGAACAATGGACGCTTATCGGTAAATCGTGCCAACTCATCGATCAAGCCCCACGTGTATGACGACGTGAATATCAGTGTGCGAAACTTTTCCCTGACTTCGCAGTTCCCTTTCACAATCACGGCAAACCTTCCCGCCGGCGGTACGGCAAAACTTGACGGCCAAGCAGGCCCCATCAATTCGAACGACGTTTCGGAGAGTCCCTTGGAGGCTCAAGTCCATCTCAAGGGCCTGGACCTGACCGCATCGGGTTTCGTAGACCCATCTACGGGAATCGCAGGCGTCGCCGATTTCGATGGCGTACTCAACTCCGACGGCAAGATGGCAAAGACCAGCGGCACGCTCAAGGCCGAAAAATTGAAACTCGCGGTCAAAGGCACACCCGCGACACGGCCCATAGAAGTCAAATACGCGACCGACTATGACCTCGTAAAACAATCTGGAACGCTCACCCAGGGCGACGTCACTTTGGGGAAAGCCTTGGCCAAGCTCACTGGGACTTACGCGTCGCAGGGAGAGTCGACCATACTCAATATGAAGTTGAACGCCGATGGTATGCCTGTTGACGATCTTCAAACGATGTTGCCCGCGCTCGGGGTTATTCTTCCTTCGGGATCCTCGCTCCAGGGTGGAACTCTGTCCGTGAACGTAGGGATCGTTGGACCAGTAGACAAACTGGTTATCACTGGCCCCCTTCGGCTGGCGCAGACTAAGCTGGCAGGCTTCAATCTGGGCTCAAAAATGTCGGCCATTTCCGCGCTTTCTGGTGCACAGACCGGCTCCGATACTTCGATTCAAAACCTGAGTACCGAGGCGCGGATTGCTCCCGATGGGATTCGGACCCAGAACGTCAACCTCGTCATTCCCGCTCTTGGTGCAGTTACCGGAGACGGAACCATCAGCCCTGGCGGAGCATTGAATTACAAGATGAACGCCAGCATGTCTGGTAGTGTGGTCAGCGGACTGACTCAGCTCGCCGGGATCGGAGGCAAAGGCGGCAGCATTCCTTTCTTCATTCAAGGGACGACCTCGGATCCGAAATTTATGCCGGATGTGAAAGGACTGGTCGACAGCCAGCTCAAAGGCGGTTTAGGTGGTCTTCTCGGGGGAGCCGCGGGCGCGGGAAAGTCTCCATCAGGAACATCTCCGGTGGACGCGTTGGGCGGGTTATTCGGCAAGAAGAAAAAGCAGTAAGGCAGGCGTTAGATTTCTTTTCAAGGTAGCGCCGACCTCTTGCCGGCTGTCCTCAGAGGCGTGGTGTGACAGCCGACGAAACGGCGCTACGTGTTTCCACGAAATAAAAGGGTTTAAGACCTCCCAAGACGTCAGTCGTGTGTACGCACTCTCCAGGAGAAACGCATGGCCGAGAAAGTTCCTCAGAATTTCGCCAATCACACCCGTTGGGATCCGCGGTTTCACTTTTTCGTCTTGCCAGTATTTGCGATCAGCGTCATCATCGCCATCGTACATCTGGTGAAGCATCCCGGACTGCACTCAGCCTGGATCGTCGTTTTCATGATCGCCGCAGCTACGGCCGTCAATAGGTTTCGGACCTACTCGCAGCGGGTCCAGGACAGGGTGATTCGTCTCGAGGAGCGCCTGCGAATGGCTATTCTCTTGGACAAGCCCTTGCGCGCCCGCATTGGAGATCTTTCGGAATCGCAGCTGGTGGCGCTGAGATTCGCTTCCGACGGTGAGCTGCCGGCGCTGGTAGAGAAAGCGTTGGCCCAAAAGCTGTCAAACAAAGACATCAAGAAGGCCATCACGCAGTGGAGGCCAGACTACTGGAGAGTGTGAGCTGGGTGAGGCGGACACGTGTCCGCCCCGGTGTTCAATCGGCAGCTACGTTCTGGTTCGGTACTACCGGCTCCTGACGGCGCCGGGCTGATCGGTTAGGCGGCAAGCCGGCGTCGCGAATCTTGTAAAGCAGGGCCCGGTAGCTGATGCTCAATGCTCGGGCGGCCTGTTTGCGATTCCAGTGGTGCGCCTGCAAAACTTTTAGAATAACTTTGCGTTCCAGTTCCCGCGTCGCTTGCCGCGTGATTGTTTTCAGCGCGATCGGGCCATCGTAGTTGATATCCGGAATCGAATATTCCTGCCGATGTGAAACCAGGTCGCTGCTGATAACTTCTTCATTGCCCAAGATCACGTATCGCTTGATCAGGTTTTCCAACTCGCGAATGTTGCCCGGCCAATGATACTTCTGCAGCGAAACCATCAACTCACCGGACAAAGTTCGTGCGCGGCAGTTGTATTTGCGATTGTAATATTCGAGGAAATAGGCGACCAGGTCCGGGATATCACCGCGCCTCTCTCGTAGCGGAGGCATCTGCAAATTCACCACGTTGATGCGATAGAACAAATCCTGCCGGAAGGTTCCATTCTCGATTTCCGTCTCAAGTACACGATTGGTAGCGCAAACCACGCGGACTTCGACTTTCTTGTCTTCCTGGGCGCCAATGCGGCAGAACTGCCCGTCCTGAAGCAGTTGCAGCAGTTTGGATTGCAAACCCAGGTCAAGCTCGGAGATCTCATCGAGGAAAAGGGTTCCGCGGTGGGCTAGTTCGACGCGGCCCGGCTTAGATCCATAAGCGCCGGTAAACGCGCCCTTTTCGTATCCGAAGAGTTCGCTTTCCAGCAAAGTTCCAGGGATAGCCGGGCAATTAACCTTGACGAACGGACCATTCTTCCACGGTGAAAGCCCATGAATCATGCGGGCAATAATGTCTTTGCCAGTTCCGCTTTCACCCTGAATGAGAACAGGTACGTTGGCACTTGCAACTTTATCCATGCGGGTGCGCAGCGACTGCATCACCTCAGAGTGACCGAAAATTACCGTCTCAGGAGGAAACTCTCCTAAAGAAGTTGCCAGCGAAGAAACCGAAGGTGTGGTTGTCATGAGTATGTTTGGCCCGGGGCCCGTTGTCACGGAACCATACAGTGCACCCCGAGAGCCAAACTGGGCACAGTCGGGAAACTGGCCCTTGATTACCGGTTAATCACCGTCTAATCAATCAGATGAGGGTATCTCTTTTGGCCTCAGAGCGGTTCAGCCCGTTCGAGGCTTGGAAGCTCGCCACAGGCTTGCCGATGGGAAAAACTTTTCACAGAACAGAAGTAACTTTCCTTGGCCTGGAACGAGTTCCCGCCCTCTGAGCAAGCAGTGGATGAGAGAATTTCAGACCGATAAGGTGGTATCCGTCCGCGTGCGTCACCCATAGGGCACGGGCACGGAGGTTCCGTGCTGCCTTGGGCAGGGAGTTCGCTGCCACCAGGGGCGCGCTGGGTATTTCCAGCAAAACCTGCGCGGAGAGCGGCAAGGAGCGGCGCACGGCCACGAGCGCACCGCCCGCTGAAACATTCAGGGCAGTGGCAAACTCCAATAGGTCCTTGCCTTTTTCGTCTCGGCTGCGAACAAACACGGGGATTGCGATTGGGAGACGCGGCCATTGGCGGCGCTGTGCTTCGGGGGTCACTGAACGCTTCAAACCGACCTCGTTAAACGCGAGATAACCAGCGTCCCGCATCTTGGGGGCCAAACCACTGCCTCAGCTACGCATTCGCGGTCAAACACCGGCAAATCCGGGATGATCCACTGCAAATCGCCGTCCTTGAACCACGATCCCCTTCCAGTATTCACTTTATGTTCGCCCACCCATTTCAACTTAGCCTAGAACTTTGAAGCGGTTAGAACCGCAAGTTTTTTCCCTTTCGTTACTAGCCAGTTGCATTTTCCGTTGACAGTGCATATTGGGTGTCATACGATTTCAAGGGTATTAAGTTCAAGGTTTTGGCTACTTTTGTCCCCTCCCCAGTAAGCTAACCTGTGAGTTTTCATCTATGGGCGTCGTACCAGAAAATGCGTGTTTGCCCCAGGAGATTGAGGCCTCGGAAGCAGATTTTCAGAAGACTGGTGAGAGCAAGATCGATTCAGCCTCGGGAGCTCGCAAAGCCAACGCACCGTTGAGTTACGAGGAGTTACTCAAAGAGTACAACCAGCTTCGGGAACGTTCGTCGAGAACCACCAACGCTCTAGGTTCGGCAGCGCACGATCTCAAAACTCCGCTTTCGATTCTGAATGGGTATATCGAACTCCTGCAGAACGAGAAACTCGGCCCTCTTAACGATCGTCAACGGGAAATTCTCGGCGACATGCATGCCAGCGGTCAGCGTTTGCAATACTTTATACAGGATTTTCTAAGCTACACCGTCCTCGAAACGGGCGAGATGAAGATGCGCTACGAGGTCGGCAATGTGAATCCTTGCCTGTCTGAAGTTTGCCGACTTTGGGCAAACCGCTTCCAGGAACGTGGCTTGGCGCTCTACTTCCTGGCTAACGAGAAACTGCCAGAATTTAGCTTTGATTCGGCCAAGCTACAGCGAGTGATTTCGAATCTGCTCGAGAATGCGTCGAAGTTTACGCCGACCGGAGGTACGGTTTGGCTACATGCCGAGCCTTACATGTGGGAACGACGCAATCCAAACAGCCTGGGGATGCCAGATGAACGGCGACGGCAGAATGAACCGCTGCCAAATTCAGTAAAAGTGAGCGTTTCCGACACCGGTCCTGGCATTCCGGCGGAATATCACATTGAGGTTTTCGATGACTTCTTCCGCCTGCCGGGTAGTGAAGCAAAGACCGAAGGCATGGGTCTTGGATTGGCGATCGCACGCCGCCTGGTAAGCGCCATGGGCGGCAAAATCTGGGTGGAAAGTGAATTGGGATCGGGAGCGAAGTTTTCGTTTATCGTTCCCCTGAAGCCGCCCGCAACCACCCCAGTAAAGGGAAAAAATAGATGACCGAAGCGGTCAAGATCCTGTTAGTCGATGACGAGCCTGGGATGTTGCGGTATATCCGCACGCTTCTCGAGGTGGATGACTACAAAGTCGAAACCGCTTCAACCGGCGAAGACGCGTTGCAGCAGGTCGAGAAGGGTTTGCGGCCGGACCTGGTATTGCTGGATCTGCTCATGCCCGGCATCGACGGTCTTCAGACGCTCGAGCAGCTGCGTCAACTGGTGCCGGGCATGAAAGTGGTAATGCTTTCGTGCGTCAGCGACACCCGTAAGGTGGTGCAAGCCATCCGCTTAGGAGCCCACGACTATCTGACGAAACCTTTTCAGAAAGCTGAGCTGGACACTGTGATTGATCAGTGTTTGGGAAAGAACAAAGAAAACTATTCAGGTGACGTGGAAGAGCTCACCGATGAGGTATTTTTCGTAGCTGCCAGCCCAGCCATGCGCAAGATTCGATCGCAAGCGGCGCTGGTGGCCGGCGTGGACATTCCCGTCTTAATGCTAGGGGAGAGCGGTACCGGCAAGGAAGTTGTCGCGCGACTGGTCCACAAACTCTCGCCGCGCGCCCATCGCACCTTTTTGAAGGTAAATTGTGCGGCCGTTCCGGCCGATCTGCTGGAAAGTGAACTGTTCGGATACGAAGCTGGCGCGTTCACCGGCGCCAATCATGCCAAACCGGGCAAATTCGAGTTGTGTAACAAGGGCACGATTCTGCTCGATGAAATTGGCGAAATGCCACCCCTTCTGCAAGCTAAACTTTTGCACGTGTTGCAGGACCAGCAATTTTCAAGACTGGGTAGCCGCTCGGTCATCAAGGTTGATGTCCGAATCCTTGCGGCGACCAATATCAACATACCCGAAGCCTTAGCCACTAAGCGCCTGCGCGAGGATCTGTACTACCGCCTGAACGCATTCACGTTGCAATTACCTCCATTGCGCGAGAGAAAAGAAGAAATTCCTATTCTTCTGAAGCATTTTATGTCGCGCATGTCGGAGGAGTACGCACGTCCCCCACTGCCGCTGTCTGCCAATATGCTTCAAGCGTGCCAGGACTACGGTTGGCCGGGCAATCTTCGCGAGCTGAATAACTTCATTAAGCGATACCTGGTGCTAGGTGATGAGAATCTAGCCATTCAGGAGCTGAAACCTCGCGACAATGTCCACGGCAAGGCAGAGGTATCGAGTAATCCTAATGAGGCGCCTGGTGGTCTGAAATCGGTGGCCCGCGGTGCGAAGGACGAAGCGGAAGCCGAAGCCATCAAAGTAGCCCTGGACCAGACCAATTGGAACCGCAAGCAGGCAGCGGCATTATTGCAGATCAGCTACAAAGCGCTGCTCTACAAGATCCGCCAGTACGGCATCGCCCAAACCAAGAGCCACAAGCTTACCGCCGGAGCGTGACATGCGGATGTTCGGATTTCTCCGCTAGCGATCAGTCATGGCTAAGCTTGGGACTGATCCTGGAAAACTAGCCGCTGCCCTTCGCGCTCTTTGCCTCCCAAAGCGCGTAAATCGCGGGATTGGTGCAAACTTCGTAGTAGAGCTGTTCGGTCCAGTGCTGCAGAGAAAATCTCTGAGGATCGATTTGGGGAATGCGGCTGGAGCGAACCAGGATCTTCTTGAAAATATCATTGCCTACAGGAACCATGCCGCGTTGCAGTTGGAAGGTTTCGCTTCCCCACAATGCCGGTAAATCGAGCTGGCAAAACTCGAGAGAGATTTCCTGTTGCAGGCGCACAAACGCCGCGTGACTGATCCGGATTCCATTCAAATTGTATTTCAAAATAAAATCATCCGGACTGCCCGCCTCCTCGGCATCGTTAAGCGCCTGAAAGGCGTAAACGTTGAACGGGCTCTCTACCCCGGCAATTGCTTTGCGCACGCGCTTACTGCAGGAGGACAGGCGGTCGCTCTCGTTTAACGCGTCGGAAATCATGATCTGTTGTTCGCCATCCATGAGGTACATCGGCGCAGAGTCTTGGAACGAGATTCCTGTTCCCAGTTCCAGTGCCGGTAGTCCGGCTCGTTCGAGCAACTGGTTATATCCTCGAACGATTTCGATAATTTCCCTCGCCAACACGCAAGCCCGACTCACGGCCATGGGTGGGTCGCCCTCATGTTCGAGGAGCGCGACGATTATCGCGTCGCCTTCCACAAAAACTTTCCGGGCGCCATACTTCGCGAGCAATTTGTTAACCGGACCATAAAAATTCAAGCTGAAATATGACGCCGGATTCATGCCTTTTTCCAACAGCGACCGCGTGAGTCGCGATGAGTCCCGGATGTCCGCTTTCAAAATCACATGACAAAGAATTTTGTCTTCGATCGGTTTTTGCTCTTCTGGCAAGAGGAACTCATAGAGCGTGCTGTTCATCGCCGAAAGCTCTCGCATTTTCGAGTTACCGATCAGATTGCCGCTGTCCAGGGCGGAATTCAACGCTTCGAGGCGCCGCAGGTCGCGGTGATAACGTAGAAAGTCGCGTAAAAATCGAGCCGCAATTTTCTCCCGTTCAGCCCCGCGGCAGGAGGCGAATCGAGCCATCGCGGCGTACAAACTATCGGCGGAAAGCTTGCCATGTTCCTTGATAAGCTTGTCGACTCGCTCGCGCTCTTCTCGAGACAGCAGACTATGCTTCAATTGTTGCGCGTTGATGCGCGGAGAATATTCGGTCAGTAGTGGCACCACTTCATAGGAGGCGATGATAAATTCCAGCAGTTTTTCCTGTTCGAGGAGCTGCACCCACAATTCCAACCTACTTTTCTGGGCTCGCTCCAAAGGCGTAGTTTCGCCGCCTTGACCGGAACCTACCAATTCATGTGCATTCTCTGGAACATTTAACCAGCCATCAATCACGCGGTCATCCGACGCGACGGGTCCGAGATTGAGCGATAGCAGGAAGTCGCGGACAACTCTTCTCACATTGGAAAAACGGTCCGGATCGCGATCGAAATTGCCCAGCATCACATAGTGCTCGGCGTTCAAATAAGTATCCGATCCGTCTTCGGTGAAAAGAAGCGGATTCAGAAAGAGCTTGTAATCTTCTTCGCTCTTGTGACCGAACAGCGATCGGCGGGTGCGGGCCAGCGTTTCCTTCTCAATCTCCCGCAGTATGCGAAACAGCTCCTGACCGGTTTTGCGCAGGATGATTCGTTTCGCAACCTGAAAGGATGCGATACGCTCGCGATATTCCACAGCTTTCTGTTGCCGCATTCCCTCATAGCTCTTAAGCATCATGCGGCCGCGTTCCAGTAATTGAGCAAATTGAGCGTTCAGCTCGACGCGAAGGAACTTGATGATGGCCACGCGCGCGAGCAGATCGATCGAGATATTCTCAGCCGCCTTCGCACGGTTCAAAGCTGAAACATGAAGATCGGTCAAAAGCGACTTGAGGTCGGAAGGATTGACCTTGGCCGGATTTGATTTGGTTGAAGCGAGCGATGCAATGAAGTGACTTCCGCCCGCAGGCTCCGGTGTTACGGCCGCCAGCAGGCCGTCCATGTCGCCATGGCGAACAAT
Organism: Terriglobia bacterium; assembly: GCA_963786325.1. Lineage (GTDB taxonomy): Bacteria > Acidobacteriota > Terriglobia > Terriglobales > Acidobacteriaceae > JAIQFF01. The sequence goes on along the minus strand of CAWAYW010000024.1, from coordinate 375,688 downwards.
CAGGCGCGCGACTCGTTGCCGAGCCAGTCCCACAAACCGCGAACTGAGGTGCACATCGTGACGCAGGTTGTCCACGCCCAGTTGAAGGTCTTCCAAAATCAGCTTGGGCACGTAGCTGCTCAGCTGTGGAGGTGGCGACTGCTCTGGAGCGCGTCCGAGTTTAAAAATCGGGATGCGGGGCATAGTTGACGATCTTGCTTACACACGACTACGGCGTGGCAGATAGCTGAAATTCAGCTTTCGGCCGTTTAGCTCGAGGACGAGCGGTTGTTGAGTCGCAGCCGTTCAGCTTCCCCTTGCAAACAGCTGATATTCCTGCCTATACGGGAGCGTAGCATCTGTAGAAAACAAGGCCAACGTTACCCAAGTTACCTATTTTGAGGAGCATTACGGATTGTTCTGGCGGGGGGCAGGTGCAGGCAATGCTTTCAATAAGCTGACGCCCTGCCGATGATTGCGCTCCGGCAAAGCACCTCGAACCATGGAAGAACGCCAATCGTGGTCTCAGGGGTGAGTGTCGAGTGGGTGTTTGGCTTTCTCGTAAAATTCGTTCTGCAGTCTGAGGCTTTCCTCATCTGCTTTCACTGCCCGGATCGCTTTAACGATGGCATCGATCCACGCGTTCATCTTGTATTGGCCCATTTCGACAGTGGCCGCGGAGCCATCCCCAGAATAATGGTTCGGAAAACGGGCGTACCACCAGATCCCGGTATAGACGGTGTCGGGAAGGTTCAGACGGCCAAGATCAGTGCCAGGCTGGCTCTTTGCACGGTCGAGATGCACTAAGTCCGGATGCGAAAACATCGTGGTCGAGGTTTCTACTTCGCCCGCGTGCATGTCCGGTCCTGTGCTCTTCCGAGCTGGCCCTCCGGCAGGTGGCTGGATCAATCCGACGACGTAAACGACGTAGTCATGAGGTTTTTCCAACTGTGTCTGAGCAAAAAAAGGTAACAGGCTTTCGTTTCCGCCATGACCATTCAGAATGATGACTTTCTTGCAGCCGTTCCGAGCCATCTCGTCGGTGGTCTCCTGAAGCAAGTCGAGTTGTATTTGTCGGCTATAGGCGATGGTGCCAGGTTGGTGTCGAGCTTCGAATATCTGGCCAAAATAATATTCGGGAAAAACGACAGCGTATTCCTGGTCCGCGGCATGCAACGCCGCATATCGAACATTGAGAAGATCAGTTCCAAGCGGAAGATGTGGTCCATGTTTTTCCAAAATGCCAAAGGGCAACAGGCAAGTCTCCCGTGACTGCTGGATCGCCGTACGAAAGTCTCCCGCCGTCAGCTCTTCCCAGTGAGTTGAAAGTTTCGCTTGAGACCAGGCAGGCGAGATGCAGCAAAACATCAATCCGATGGCACAGACCGTTTTCCGCATGGCGTTTTCCTCGACGATCGAAATTCTAGCACCGGCTGGCGAACTTCTTGAGTTGCGGTATGTTGGTTAAGGATACAGCTCCACGTTGGTAAGAATTACCTGATTACTTCCGTCACCGTGTCTCTCAGCGACTGCCAAGGTATGATTTTGTCACTGTGACATCCATGAAGAAGCTCAAGTTTCTGGTTTCCCTGACCACAAACGACAACGACTATCAAATCGAGCAAGCCGCAGACGCCGAAGCCGCAGCCAAGCGCCTGGGCGCCGAAGTCCGCATTATTTACGCTGGCAACGACTCCATAACGCAAAGCCAGCAGATTCTAAACGTTATTCAGTCACGCTTGGAAGCGTTGCCTGACGGAATTGTTTTCGAACCCGTAGGGGGAACCGCTTTGCCACAGGTGGCACGTGCAGCGGTAACTGCGGGAATCGGTTGGGTCGTATTGAATCGCAATGTCGAATACATTTCAGAGATTCGCAAGACCTCTCGAGTTCCAGTTTTTGGGGTCAGTTCCGATCACGAGGAAATCGGACGGATACAGGGACAACAGTTCGCCGCACTCTTACCGAAGGGCGGATCGGTTCTTTACGTTCAAGGTCCTTCCGAGAGTCTGGCGGCAAAACAACGCACCAGCGGAATGTACGAGACCAAGCCAGCCGATGTGCAAGTAAAAGTGATGCGAGCACAATGGACTGAGGCCAGTTCCTATCGCGCTGTAAGTTCGTGGCTGCGGTTGTCCACGTCTCACCAGAACCGGATTGATCTGGTCGCCGCACAGGACGATGGCATGGCCTTGGGCGCGAGAAAGGCTTTTCAGGAGTTGCCCGAGTCCGCGGCTCGCCAACGCTGGCTCAGCTTGCCGTTCATTGGATGCGATGGCCTGCCGAAAACCGGCCAGGTGTGGGTCAAGCGTGGCTTGTTGACGGCAACGATCTTCGCGGGACCAAATACCGGTCAGGCATTGGAAATGCTGGTCAAGGCTTTTCAGACGGGCGCCACCGTTCCGGAAAAGACTCTCACCGCTCCGGCTTCCATCCCGGCACTCGATGTGCTGGCCTCGTCGCACGCGGAAAAAGCGCGTTTACTATCGGTTTAGAAATCCAACCGTCCTCACATTCTGATTCCTTTGCAGCGCAGGCGATCGGTGGAACCGCTTTCACGCCTCGCTGTCCCTTGATAGAGTGGTTTACATTCGTTGACTGGTTGCTTCAGACTTAGCACATCAGGGAGAAATCATGCCCACCTTGGTTTCCGAGCCTACCCGAATTCGCGCCGCCGGCACAAAGCCGAAGCTGATCGACGAGTTCATCGGCCGCGTAAATACTGAGACGTCTGGAGTAAGCGTGGCTCACATGCGCAGTCCGCAAGGCTGGGAAGAACCGGGGCAGACTCCTGAATTTGATGAATTCACGCTGGTGCTCAAGGGAGTTCTGCTCGTGAAACACAAGGGCGGCGAAATGAGAGTTGCTGCCGGACAGGCTGTAATCGCTCATCGCGGCGAGTGGGTACAGTATTCCACGCCTGAGGAAGGTGGAACGGAATACATCGCCATCTGTTTGCCGGCTTTTTCCATGGAAACAGTTCACCGGGATGAATGACGGCTCATGCCGGATGAACCCAGATTGTGTGTCCCCGTTTATAGTTGCGAGCGTGAGAAATTAAAAAACTTAGCTCACGCCCTTGAAATTGGGACGGGTTAGTGTCGAGGCTGCGCGAACTGGGCTTCAATGCCTTCAAGTGCCCTCGAAAGGCGATCGAGTTGCAGCGCCGTCATCTGGGCGGACAGGCTGTTTTTCTGAGCCATCAGAATCAACTTCAGCGAGACCAAAAAGACACCAACTTCGAGCAGGAGTTCGTGGGTGAATCCTTTGACGAATATCGATACGAGAAATAGAACCAGAGTCAAAATAATCACCACGGCTGACCAAGGATCGAGACTTCTTGACTCTTCGCTGGACATATTGCTTTTCCTCATGCCTGAGTTAGGGTTTGAATCCAGAACTGCGGTCCATTCGATATTCGACCTTGAAGGGCACGGGAAATGATGCCCGCCATGCACCAAATCGCTATGGCGCTTCTATGAGTTCCATCTTGCCATCGCGCGTACGATGCAGGACCATCACTTTGCCCTGGTGATCGCGGAAGACGAAGACGTCGCGATCTCTAAAATGAGCCTCTTTTATGGCCTCCTCCAGAGTCATGGGACGGCGTGCGACCGCGTCGTCAGAATGCACCAGATGCACCTCGGTGGATTTCGCCAACGCAGGAAACTTGTGTACAACGAGTGCAACTTCGGTGGTCTCTTCCAGGCCAATTGCGGTGGGTAGATTGTCCTGCGAGCCTTTTCCATTCCACTTCTTTTGCTGAATTTTCTGCTCATGGCGCTTTTTGCTACGCCACCGGGTTTTGTATTTGACTGCCTGCTTTTCCAGGTGTTCCATCGCCTGAGTGATGGCGGACTTCATGTCGCCGGCCTGGGCGATGCCAACTAGCGGTCCATTGCGCGGGTTGATCGTGATCTCTGCCTTGTGGCGGTGCTTTTCGATGGCGAGCACAACCTTGCTATCGAATTTGTCGCCCAGAATTTTGCGCAGTTTGGTCAGGCCGGTGTCGACTGATTTGCGGTGGGCCGGAGTGATTTCGCACTTTCTAGCGGTGAACTCTACGTTCATGAGCACCCTTTCTTTGCAGGCCTAGGATTCGGAATGCGTCACCTTCGGACAAGATGCCGTCCGGACAGCCAGCGGGGGCGCCGGCGCTACTTTTTCACTCTACGTTGATGGGTGCTGGGGATACGCATGTCTTCCCGGTACTTCGCTACGGTCCGGCGGGTTACCTGAATACCCTGTGACTGCAAAATACGGGTAATTTGCTCATCAGTCAGCGGACGATTTGGATCTTCCTCTTCGATCAGTTTTTTCACACGACGTTTGAGGATAAGTAATGACGTGTTTCCGCCTTGCGGACCGTTCACGCTCTCACTGAAAAAATAACGCAACTCGAAGACACCCTGGGGAGTGTGAGCGTATTTATTGGCGACGGCACGGCTTACCGTTGAAGGATGCACGCCGATTTCCTCGGCTACCTCCTTGATCATCATCGGCTTGAGCTGGTCGATTCCCTTTTCCAGAAAATCCTGCTGCCGGGTAACGATCGAGTAACAGACCTTAGTGATGGTCTGTTTTCGCTGTTCAATATTCTTGATCAGCTGAATGGCGCTCTTGTACCGCTCCTTGACATAGTTGCGCGTGTCCTTGTCGTTGGTGTCGCGGGTAAGAAGACGCTTGTAAGCTGGGTTGAGACGTAAAACCGGGACGTCATCCTCATTCATCATCACCAGCCACTCGTCACCGTGCTTGATAAAAGCAACGTCGGGCTCGATAAGGCGCGGCTGACTTTTGTTATAACGAAGGCCGGGGCGTGGATCGAGGGTGCGGATGTACTCGAAAGCTTCCTGTACAGCCTCGGGCGGCCGGTTAATCGCGCGGGCAATCTCCTTGTACTGCTTGTTCTGAAGGGCACGCAGGTGCTGATCGACAATCGCGACCGCGGTGAAGAGCACCTGGGCGGCTGCCTCGCCATTGCCGTTCTTATGCGTAGTGAGCTGTTGCTGGTGATAGCGCAACTGGTAGAGCAGACAACCGCGCAAATCGCGGCACGCAACTCCAGGAGGATCCATCTGGCGTACCAGATCCAGAGCCTCCTGCAAATCCTGAGCGTTGAAACTTGGATGATAAGCGGGCTGGGTAGATTTCCTCTGGGGGACCGACTCGGTCTCCGGAGTTACGGCTGATGTCGGAGTCGATGCTGCAGGGATTGCCGGAATGGGGGGGGCAGTTGCCTCCGGAGCAACCGCGGCAGCTGTTCCGGCCGGCCCTCGGTATGCGCCCGACTCCGCGACCTCGGCAGAAGGCCATATGGACTGCTCTGCGCCATGATCGTCCGGAGACGCACCCGGCTTGTCTTCAGTAGTGATGTCTTCATCATTGGCTTCGTCGGTTTCGTCAGTCGCCAAACCGAGGGCAGCGGCTTCTTTGACCACGTTGGCAGCGACCGTGGCATCCACTTCAGGCGGAGCGGGCGGAGCGATTCCCAGCAACTCCTCGTCGCTGGCAATCAAGTATCCATCTTCACTCAGGTTTCCAATGATGATTTCGGCGGCTTCCCGGACTTCCGGGGTTACTGACAGGGCGCCGAGTTGCCAAATCAGATGATCGGAGAGGGTGGTGGGCTTGGAGAGAAAATTCTCAAATGACGGCCGTTCGATCTCTTCCATTTCGCTGCGGCTGCGATAGCCGGGATCGAGATACTCCTGGAAGAATGAGCCGAAGTCGATTTCCTCGAACGGATCCTTATTCTCAACCGCAGCGACGGTATTTTCTTCCGGAGCGACACGTTCCCGCTCTTCCTCGCGGCGCGCTGCGTCATCGAGCAAAGGAACAGAATCTTCCAACTCCTCGAGAACGGGATTCTCCACCATCTCTGCCGTGATCATGTCCCGAAGCTCAAGCTTGTTGAGCGCCAGCACACTGACCATCTGCACGAGGCCAGGAGTCAGAATCTGCCTCTGCGAGACCTTCAAATGCAGCTTGGGTTGGAGAAGAACCATACTTTAGTCTTCAGTCTTCAGGCGGCAGTCTCCAAGCGTCAACCAATGGTTGTCGTTGCTCAGCCTTGAGAAATGACGACTGCATAGTCACACCAGCGAGAAGCTTTCTCCTAGATAGACCTTTCGCACCTGGGGATCGCTCGCCAATTGCTCGGGCATGCCCGAGGCCAAAATCCTTCCGCCATCAATTATGTAGGCGCGATCCGTCACAGCCAGTGTCTCGCGAACGTTATGGTCCGTGATCAAGACGCCAATCCCGCTTGCCTTCAGATCGCTGATGATCTTTTGCAGATCAAGTACGGCGATCGGGTCGATCCCTGAAAACGGCTCGTCCAACAAAATAAAGGTCGGATTAATACAAAGGGCGCGGGCAATCTCCACGCGCCGACGTTCCCCTCCGGACAAAGCGTAACCCCGATTTTGTCGGATATGCTCCAATCCCAGCTGGTCAATCAGCTCTTCCATTTTTTCCCGGCGTTCATGCCAGGAGATCGGCTGGGCTTCGAGCACCGCAAGGATGTTTTCCTCAACCGTCAACTTGCGGAAAACTGAAGCTTCCTGAGGCAGGTAACTGATGCCGTACTGCCGCGCCCGCAAATACATGGGCACATCCGTGATCTCTTCGTCGTTTATAAGTACGCGGCCGGTATCCGGTGGGATTAGCCCCACGATCGTGTAAAAAGTGGTTGTCTTACCGGCCCCATTTGGTCCAAGCAAACCAACAACTTCACCTTGTCCGACTCGAATACTGACCCCATTTACAACCCGGCGGCCACGGTAAGATTTGCCGATTTCGTCGGTAGCCAGGGTACGCATTTAACGTGCCACTCTGGTCTGAGTGACTGTAGGGGATAAATTATTGCCTTCAACGACGACCCTATCATCGTGTCTAAATAAAGTCAACGAAACCCCGGTAATCTTGCCATGTTCGGCATCAAAAATGCTGGGCGGTCCGCCGGTCAAGACGAACTTGTCTTCTGACGACGTGTAAACCAGTTGATCGCCGGTAGCTTTCCTGCCCGGTTGGGTGACGACTACGTGGTCGCTCGCGACGATGTGGTCTATCTTTCCGGTCCCGGCTCCGATACCGGTTCGAGCACCTGCGCCAATCCCTGAAATCGTCGGATTAGGCGAATTTTGATCTCGAGCCTGAAGGAAGACATCCATCTCGCGCGCAACCATCATCATGTCCGCGCCCTTGGCCTGAACTCCATCGGCAAAGTGAGCTTTGCGGTCACCGTCAGCGTACGCGAGTTGAGCTGAGGTGATCTTGATCGGAGTTACCCTTCCACTCTTCTCGGTCTGCACCAAGACAGTGGAAACCGACTGGCCAGGGGTTCCCTGCGCAAACAGCGAACGGTTGTTACGATCGAATTTGATCGACGGAGCCTCAATCACGTTTGCATCCTGCCAAAGACGGGCGTCTCCGGTATACAGCGCAATCGCAGGACTACTATGGGCGGTCATCGAGCGGGCGGTAACGTGTATAGGGGCGGACGACGCCAAAAGAGCGCCATTTGGTTGGGCTTTCAGATCGCTGTAGGTGCTCTTGACGTCGCCGTCGGCGAAGCCATCCCCGGTGGCGCGATTCATCCGGAGGGTTTTGGCCGTCGTGGTCATACCGCCATCGACGATTCTAGGAGTACCGGTGAGAATGAGCATCTGATCGCCGGGCGTGTATGCTGCGCGCCCGCCCCAAGCTTTACGCTCAGCATCCCTGTAGGTCACGTCTCCCTGCTGAACGATCGAATCGATGCCGCTGCCTGGCCGGAACGATGCGTCAAGCATCGTGCTTGTGCTGACTCGATCGGGCTGTCCTGCGGCTTGGGACGTAATGTGGGCATCCGGCGCGCCGTGAACCGAGGCCAACTGACCCAAATCGTCGAAGCGAGCTCGGAATTTGCCGGCGGTAATTACCGTTTGGCCAGAAGACGGCGCCGGCTGCCGAAGAACAATTTGCGCGGCTCCGGTAGTATCGGCACGCTGCAATCGTCGTCCATCCGCAAGCAAGAAGTCGATCACCGAGGCAGTGACTTCGACGTCCTGTGCCTGGAGATCGGATGTACCAAGAGCACTGCGACCGCTAACCGCTGCTTTGGCAGACTGTTGATGTTGTACTAATCTGACGTTTTCCTGCGTATGAACCGTAGAAAGGACATTGTTCGCCGCGAAATTGAGCACCGCCCTGCCCGCGCTTCCCTGCATGGGCTGGCTGCCAGAGTTTTCAAAGTGCACATCACCCGAGAAGGTGGCCGTGCGCAAGGTATCCTGCGAACCGGTCATGAGCAGTTCGAGTTCCCGCGAGTCGACGCTGGCGGAACCGGCGCCTTGCGATTCAACATGAACATTCCCGACGGCAACAATGCGTTCCAAGGTGTTATCGGGTCGCAGAAACAGCGTACCGTTATTGGCGGAAGCGCGGTGGGAAGCGTCGTGTACTCGCGGAAGGTCCAGAAGCACCACGCGAGGATTCTTGCCGATCGTCCCACTCGCTGCTGTCAATGTCGCCGGGGTTGCGCCATGAAAATCGACCGCAACCTGAGACAGAAGAGTCAAGATGGCGGTATTAGCAACGTAATTAAGGCCTACTGCCGATCCGCTGGCTTGGGGAACGCTGAACTCCACTTTCTCCCGAGTAGCGGCATTTCCGGTTTTTTGGTTGAAAAGCAGATTGGTCGTAGTGAGATGGATCGGGTTCTTCAATTCCTTGGGAGGCGCCTGGTCCGGGTGTGTGAGCCCTTCCGGGTTGGCTTCCAAGTCCATCTGCACTTGGCCTTTTCCGATGACGTCACCGGATTGAGGGTCATATTCGAAGTCCGAACCGTAAATCTGGTCAAATCGACTGGAGTCGCGACCATATAGGGTGATCGTGACATCGTGCAGTTCGGCGCGTCCTCCTTGCTTGAACTGAACTGCCTTGCTGGCCTGAATTTTGAACAGCGTGTGTCCCTGTTCCGATCGGGAAACTGTAAATCCTTGCGCGCTCTGCTGAACTTCAATGCCAATTTTGGCGGGAACTTCCTTGAGCGCATTCTGCACCTTGTGCCGGGCGTAGAAATATACGGCCGTGACGATCAGCACCAGACCGATCGCACCTGCCGCAAACCACCGACGCAGACCTGAAATGGAAAGAGACATCCAGTCACAGTGTAATTCAGGCTTGTTGTGCGGGTGCGTCTGCTTTGCGGATGGAAGACCGAGTTAGGTTGCCGCAGTAATTCCTGGACCGGCGGTTATTCGTTCTTCGAGCTGCCTCCGCTACAGATTTTGGTCCAAGATAATTACAGTCGCTGCTGCCCAGACTAAGTCTGCACCGTTGAAAACCGCGAGGGCAGCCACTAACTACGGTCGGCGAAGGGTAACCGCAATGAAAAGAATGAGCAGACGCACCGATGCACCTCCGTCGTTTGCAGCGGGGAGCGAAGCACCAAGGCGGACCGAGGAAGAGAGCTTTCTCCATTATGTTTAGGTTCTGGAACGCTGAAAAACGCGATAGGACAACAAGATTCGTGCATCGTCTAAACTTAACACGATGAAGACTGACGGAACTGCCTTACTGGATTTGCGGAACGTTTCTGTTATGCGAGGACCGAATGTCGTTCTGGAGAATTTCAGCCTGGTCATCCACCCCGAAGAGCACGTGGCGATTTTGGGGCCGAACGGCTGCGGCAAATCGACTTTAATTAAGACGATTACGCGCGAATGTTATCCCCTCGCTCAGGAAGGCTCCTCCATGACGCTCATGGGACAGGATCGTTGGGATGTTTTCGAACTGCGATCGATGCTGGGCATCGTGTCGAATGATTTGATGTCGATGTGTACCGGAAACGCGTGCGGACGCGACATCGTGTTATCGGGGTTTTTCAGTAGTACCCGCGTATTTCCACACCACAGGGTTGACGCCCACCACCGCCAAATGGCCGAGACGGCGCTGGCGGAGTTGCAGATCGCTCACTTGGCGGACCGGCCGGTTGCGGAAATGTCTTCCGGGGAAGCCCGCCGAGTGCTAATCGCCCGAGCTCTGGTTCATAGACCGCGCGCCTTGTTGTTCGACGAGCCGAGTAACTCACTGGACGTTTTTGCTCGACAAAGCTTGCGTGAGACCATGAGTTCACTGGCAAAAGCCGGGATCGGGATCATTTTGGTCACGCATGACCTATCCGACGTGATTCCGGAAATCGAACGAGTATTGCTGATGTCGAACGGAAAGATTGTCGCCGAGGGGGCGAAGGATCAAATGCTTCAGCGAAAGCCTTTGGAAAAACTATTCGGAATCAGGGTCGAGGTGGCACGTCACAATGGCTATTACCACTTATGGTAAGGCGGCAGAAAGGGGCTTTGGTTCCTGGGGACGACTGGCGTCGTCTTTCGCCTCGTTGGCACGAATCATTTGAGGTTGAAAATCACGGAGCGAGAGCTCGAGCCCGCCATATTCCGGATGATCGTTGTTATCAATCGTGAACGCTATATCTACAACGTCGCCAGGCAGCAAGGCCGCCTGCTGGCAACGTTCGGCCATGTGCCAACCCAGGGCAGCGAAGGTGATAGCGTTTCGCCAGCCAGGAATTGGCTCCCGGTTGCCAGTCAGTTCAGTTTCATCCCGCCGAGGCGAACGCGATGAATCAGGATCACACCGAGCAGTTGTGTGAACCGCGGTTTCTGCTTCGTCATTCCTGAACGAAGATGCAACGCCGGGCGCGAATCTCAGCTTCACGTGCTTTTCTTTGAGCACCCGGGGAGGAGCGGTCAGACGGACACCACGAGCGGCAAAGACAGGCTGAGGGTTCCCCACGCCGAATGGTTGCAGTCGCTGAATCGCCTGGAAAAGCTCCGCGGTCACCTGTGGGAGCGCAATTTCGGCGTCGAAATGAAGGTTTGGCTCAAAATCCCCCAAAGTCAGGCGGTCTCGTGCGTAGTCATCTAAATGGGTGCGCAACTCCGGCAGATTTGAAACCGGGAGCGAAAACCCGACAGCGTGGGCGTGTCCGCCAAAACGTGTAAATAGCTTGGCGCACGATTCGAGAGCATTCAGGAGATGAAATGCCGGGATGGAACGACCCGATCCGTGGGCCTGCTCGCCGTCACGTGAGATCACCAGCGCAGGCCGTCCGTAACGCTCTACCACTCGGGTAGCGGTGATTCCGATAACACCCCGGTGCCAGTTCTCTCCGTCGATCACAACACAGAAGGCATCGCGTAAGGCCGGTTCGTCCTCGAAGCGAGTCGCGATGGACTTCAGAATCAAGCGCTCTTGTTCCTGACGGTCGCCGTTGAGTTGATCGAGCCGGTTGGCAATTTCGCGAGCCCGCCCCGCATCCTTCGCGCTGAACAGTTCGATCACGTCGCGGGCAACGTCCATACGGCCTGCAGCGTTGATGCGTGGGGCAATCCGAAAAGCCACTTCACCGGAGGTTACGGGCCGGCCACCAAGCTTAGCGACTTCCAGGAGAGCCTTGAGTCCGGGATTGACCGGTTCACGCAGACCCTCCAATCCCAGTTTGGCAAACACGCGATTCTCGTCGACGAGCGGTACCGCATCAGCGATCGTCGCGATCGCCACGACCTTCATGAACGAGCGTAGCAGGCGCTCGCGATCTTTTTCCGGGATCCGGCGCTCAATCAAACCTTGTGCCACCTTAAAAGCCACTCCGGCGCCGCACAATGCCTTACATGGATATCCGCAGTCTTGGCGATTAGGGTTCACAACCGCTAGCGCTGCGGGGATGCCTTGCGGTCCGGGGAGATGGTGATCGGTAACGATCAAGTCAACGCCTAACCTTCGAGCCGTCTCGGCCGGGGCGAAAGCGCGGATACCCATGTCCACGCTAATGATCAGCCTTATCCCAGCGGTAGCGGCTTTTTCGATCACGTCGTCTCGCATGTCATAGCCATCGCGAATGCGATGAGGAACGTGGAACTCGGTGCTACCTCCACACAACTCGATCGCGGTCTTGAGAATGACGATGGCTGTCGTTCCGTCTACGTCGTAGTCGCCGTAAATGAGGATCGGTTCCTGGTTGGTGATCGCGGTCTCAATCCGATCGATGGTCTCTTTCATGCCCAGCATTAAGTAAGGAGAATGCAAATGGGTGAGAGCGGGTGCCAGAAAACGTTGCGCCGCGTCGCAGGTGCTGATGCCACGCTTCAACAATAACCGCGCAACAGTCGCGGCAAGTTGGGAATTTTTGAGGCCCAAAGATGGCTGCGTAGCCAATTCCGCGGCGAAAGCGTCGACCGCCGCTGCATCGACATTTTTTAATACCCAGCGCATATTGAGGAGGGCTTGTCGTCTGGCAGATTGATTATAGCGATGCCGTACTGTGACAATTCACCAGGCCAGCTCAAGGAATCGCTAACGTCAGGTAGTTAGATTTCTTCGTCCGGACCAGCGCCATCGATAGGAATACCGCCGAAGTCTTCGGACATTTCCAACAAGCGCTGGTAGTGGTCATACCAGTCGGTGGAGGCTTCATAGACCATCATAATTCCCTGATGCGCGAAACCGAGTTGCACGAATCCGGTCTTGCCGATATAGGTCCGCAGCCACCGCGCTTCTTCCACATCTTCATCGCTGGCAAATTCAAGATTGCCAAGGCGCTCAACCATCTGGTCCAGTTCTTCGCGGCGCAGCGTCCATGCATCCATCGTAAGAAACGGCGCTGCGGCGGCCTTGGCTAACTCCACGAAATCTTTCCAGCTGTCGGCATTGTCCTCATTTTTCCAGATCACGCTCGGTACTTCTTCGTAGTCCACATAACCGTGAAACCGGCGCATGCCATGGCCTTCGACGAAGGCGATCATGTCATCTTTGAGGTTGGCGAGATTGTCCGGGAAAGAAGACATTTAGAGATTATCAATTGCATTGTATGCCTGAATTTCGAGGGCAGCCACTAGCTCATAGGCATTAGCTTTTATCTTCCCCCTCCCAGAATTTGCAACTTCATCTCGACCGCAGAGAAATCTTATGTAGAGCGCCATAATCTGACGATGCGGATGGGAATGCGCCTTTTCACCCGATTAACGGACGGCTTTTCCAAGAAACAAGAAAATAGAGAATCACGTGGCGATGGTAGCAATCCATGCCGTGTACTACAAATTTCGGGCGGATTCACAAAACGCTGAGGATCACGCCCGCGATGGCCGCTGGGTTGTCAGAACACGTTTGGTCGCTTAAGGAGATCGTACTTCTGGCAAACTAACCACATGGCGCAACCACGGGTATTCATTCTAGTCATGCTCGCCTGGTTCTTCGGCTGGGGCTTCTTGCTGCTAAAATTTCCGCGTCAGTGTCATCGCATCCTGTCTTTGGGCAAAGAGCCGTCCCAGATGCATCTCAAGCTCGCCAGAATCGTCGGCTACATGGGAGTGTTTTTTGGGGCGCTGCTTCTGGTCGAACTCGCGTTAGGCATCCTAAAAGCAAGCTGAGACACTACCCTTTCGAACAGACGCGGCGAGCGTTCCACCTGCCTGTGCTACACTACCTGTTTCACAAACCACTTCGATCCACGCTATGCTTCTGTCCAAAGAATATGTGGGCTACTTAGCCCGCGAAGTCACCAAAAAGCTGATTGCGGGCGGGCACATCGAGACAAAGAGCGTGCCTGCTGTCACCGAGAAAGTGCACGCCTCGATCCTGGAAGAGCTGTCTCTGGAAGACCGCATCAACGATGAAGTGCGGGTCATTCTGGAAGCGTATTCCGAGGAAATGCGCCGAACCGGCGCCAATTATCAGGAAATGTTTCGTAAGGTGAAGAGCGAATTGGTGCGCAAGTATAAGGCGGTGCTGTGAGAGTCAGCCGGGACAAAGTGAACAAAGTTGCGCACGTGGTGACCGATGCTCTAGCCGAGATTGATGCGGTAGATTTCATCGAAGACCGAAACAGCATCCGCCTGGAAATACGCAAGATTCTCGAAGATCTACTCAACCACGAAGAACGAATCGACCAGGCCGCACGCCAGAAGATTGAGAGTCAGAAGCGTACAATCCTCGAAGGCAGCCAGGAATGGGACATTCTGTACCGCAAGTATTACAACGAAGAGGTAAAGAAGCTGGGCCTCTAGTTTTTGCTCATTCATCGACTGGTCCGGCCGATGAAATGTTCCCCTCCTGATGTACTCACGCCCGAGACTCCGCCTTGAATGATAGTTCCCGCATTGCCGGTCTGGTCAAGGAGTCCGCCCGCGAAGCTGGTTTCGATTTGGCCGGCATTGCGCCCGTCTATGAGTTCGATGAATTGGAGCGCTTTCGAGAGTGGATCGAGGCCGGGCACGCCGCTGAAATGCAATACCTGGAGGTTCGCAACCAGCTGGGCGCTCTGAAGCGGGCTTCGCTGCGTTCGACCTGGCCTTGGGTGCGCAGTGTGATCGTGTGCGCGCTCAACTACAACACGGCGCACCCTTATTCAACCCAGGTCGACCACCCTGAACGTGGATGGATCGCCCGTTACGCTTGGGGACAGGAGGACTACCACCGCACGGTGATGGGAAGGCTTCGTTTGGTTGAAAATGGCCTGCGAGGTGCGGTCACTTCAGAATCAGGTTCAGCCTCCCTGCAAACCTGTTGCTATGTCGATACCGGGCCCATCGTGGAGCGAGTGTATGCCAAATACGCGGGAGTGGGCTGGATCGGAAAGAATACCTGCATCCTGAATCAGAAACTGGGGTCGTGGTTGTTTTTGGGAGTAATTCTGACATCACTTGAACTCGAACCTGACGTGCCTGCGCCTGATCGTTGTGGCAGCTGCACACGCTGCATCGATGCCTGCCCTACGGACGCGTTAATCGCACCCCATAAACTGGATTCGAATCTCTGCATTTCCTATCTGACCATCGAAAAGCGTGGCGCCATTCCAGAGGCTATGCGTGATGGTTTGGGACAGCACATCTTCGGCTGCGACATCTGCCAGGATGTTTGTCCTTGGAATCGCAAAGCTCCGGTTACGAACATAGCGGAATTGCAACCGCGGGAAGGGCTGGTTAACCCCGCCCTGGAATGGCTAGCGGAGATGAGTGCGGAAGAGTTTCGCGAAACCTTCCGTGGATCGGCGGTGCGGCGGGCCAAACGCAGCGGTCTAAGAAGAAACGCCGCGATCGCCATGGGCAACAGCGGCGACGTGCGTTTTGTGTCATTGCTAAAGAAACTTGGAGAAGACGAAGACGAGTGGGTGGCTGAAAGCGCAGATTGGGCCGCCAAAAAGCTCTCGCGATCGGACTCGGCTAAGGAAAACAGCCCAGATATTTAAAGATCGAAGCCTTCTCGGTGTCTTAGTAACGAACGACTCGCGCCGCATGGTAGCATCTTTTCCATCCAGGTTTCGTGGCCAGTCAGCCCATGCTTTCTACCCGTTTTGCTTCCCGACTGTTTCTCTTTGGCCTGCTTTGCACGACCGGTCTTTCTTTTTCAACCTCGACCCGCACCAAGCCACCGAAGTGGCTTCGGATTAACTCCGCTCACTTTTCTGTGCTCACTGATGCCGGCGCCGACAAGGGGAAAGAATCGGTTACGCGTCTTGAGCAAATGCGCGATGTCTTCGCGCAACTTTTCAGGAAGACTCAGCTGCGTCTGCCAGAGCCGTTGGAGGTTATCGCTCTCGCAACTGACGAGGAATACATTCGCGTCGCGCCCCTGGTACAGGGCCAACCCATTTCCTCCCCCGGATTTTTTGTAACCGGAGACGATCGCAACTTCATTGTGCTCGATCTTGCGGCGGAGGATAGCTGGCGCGCCGTGGCCCGCGAGTTTTCCCGCGTGCTTCTGAATTTTAACTATCCCCAGACGCAGGATTGGTTTGACGAGGGATTCGCACAATATTTTTCCAGCCTCCGATTGTCGGACAGTCACGCTGAAATTGGCGGCGACCCCATCCAGAGTCACCCCTGGGAACACCTTCTGCCGGGACATGCGGCAGCGGGTAGTTCGGCGAGATCATTCGTTGAGTTGCTGAACCAGCCCTGGCTGCCCATGCCAGATTTGTTCACCATGCGTCAGACCGCACCGGGCTATCCGTCGATGTTCTATGCACAGTCCTGGATTGTGATGCACTATCTCCTCAGCCAAAACAAACTTTCCGATGCCGGAACTTACTTCGGGATGGTGGAGATCCAAAAGGCTTCGGTTGAACAGGCGATCCAGCAGGCCTTCGGCGTCTCCGCCGCACAATTCGAGCAGAGCGTAAAAGATTACTTTCGCGCCCTGACGTGGTCGCAAAAGACAGCTGTTGCCATGCCAGCAAGTTCGCCAAATAGCGCCAGCCCGATTTATCAATTCCCTTCCATCCTGGAAGCCGCACAGGTTGGAAGCAGTGTCATAGACGTGACTGATGCGCAAGCGCGGGCGTCAGTGGCGGAAATGTCAGTGCGTCTGCCTGAACATCGCGACCAGGCAGAGAAAGATTTGCAGACTGTCATTAGCGACCCCAAGACGGAAAATGCGATCGCGCACCGGGCACTTGCCTGGGCCCTGATGGAGAGAAAGGAATACGATCAGGCGAACGAGCAACTGGGTCGCGCCAGAGAATTGGATAGTCGGGATCCGTGGGTGCACTACTACCTTGCGCTGGTGAAGTTCCAAGCGTCCGACTCGGGAAGAAATAAGATCGAGGGCGTTTCCAATATGATTCAGGATCTGATTGCAGTGGTCGATTGGAATCCCGACTTCGCCGAGGCGCACAACATCCTTGCGATGGGCCGTCTCGAAGGCGGTGGTGTGCATGCAGCAACGGATTCGATCAAAGTAGCGATCCAACTGAGCCCGCGCAACCAGCAGTATCTGCTGAATCTTGCAAAGATTGACCTCGCAGGGAAGAAATGGGATGACGCTACGACGCTGCTGACGCGACTGCGGGACAGTTCGAATCCTCAAATCGCTCAGACGGCACGAAAGAGTCTCGCAGATCTGCCTACCCTAAAAAAATACGGTGTACTGCCGCAAGAATCCGCTTCCACACAACCTCCAGCGAATATGAAAACCCCGCCTCCGACATCTAGCGAAAAAGCAGATGACGATTCCAGTAGTGACCAGACTGCGCCAGTCGCAACCGAGCCACCCTTAGACAGACGCAAAATTTTATTTCTTAAGGGGAAGTTGACCAGCGTAAATTGCAGCCAAAGCCCAGTAGCGATTCTGACGGTGAGGTCGGCAACTCGCACCCTCAAGCTCCGCACCGATAATTACAAAACATTGCTACTGGTGGGCGCCGACGAATTCTCCTGCGATTGGATGGACCGCGTCGTCGTGGTGAATTACAAAGCCGGCGGAAAGGCCGATGGGGATTTGGTTTCCGTCGAGGTTCAATAACCCGGCTGTGGCAGGCGCCGCGTCGGTAGATTCAAAGGAAGCAAGACACTAGAAAATGAAAGACCCTCCCAGGCAGCTGAGAGGGTATATAGTGGATGAACCGGGTGCCGTTATTGTACTCGCACTACATTACCTGCCTGAAAGCCTTTTGGGCCCTTCAGCAGATCGAACTCTACCGTCTCGCCTTCGTTCAAAGTGCGGTAGCCGTTTTCTTGAATGGCGGAGAAATGAACAAAAACGTCCTCCCCGGTTGAGCGTTGGATAAACCCATATCCTTTAGCCCCGTTGAACCACTTTACTGTACCCTTCTCTCTCACAAAAAACTCCTTTCAACTGTACTGGTTATTTAACTTCCGCATTCTCCGTGGAGCTCATGCTCCGGTACTACCCCCTCAGAGAAAACGAAAGCACAGCCGTCCGCGCCTTCGAGAATTCAGACCAAAGAAAAAAGCTCCGTTGTTTGAGCGGGGCAAAGGCACGGCGCAAACTGCGGGAGCCATCGTATTTGGCGAGATTTCTGACTGCAGGACACAAACTATCTACCCCAAGCAACATCCTTCACCGCCCGCCAATGCACGGGCTATGCGCACCAGATAATATTCAGGAACGTCAATTCTGGCAAGAAAAGAAATTCTGCATAAAACGATTTAACCCAGTGATTTGCCTGCGATGTGCTGATATGCCCAAGTCGGGGATCGTTCACGGTCATAATTCTGCGAGGTGCTGTTATCCCGCAACCCTCTGATACGATTGAAGAAAATGTCTAATGACCGAGAGTCAAACGTAGCCGGGCGGCCCGACAAAGAAGGGATGGCGAACCTCAATCCCGAGTCCGAAGACCGCTATCCCGGGGTGATCGGCTCCACGGTGAAATATTTGTTACGTACAGAGGTACATACGTTTGCGTTTTCCGTGGCCGCCAATGCGCTGCTTTCGTTCTTTCCGTTTGTACTGCTACTCATGACTGTGATCCGGCGAGTGTTTCACTCTCCAGTGATGTACGAGGTAGTCGTACAGCTGTTGCGCGATTTTCTTCCGGCTGGACAGGATTTTGTGATTCGCAATTTGAATGCCCTGGTCGAGGCCCGTCATCGCGCCCAGGTGGTTTCGCTGATAATTTTGCTGGTGACTGCGACGGGAATTTTTCTACCACTGGAAGTGGCTTTAAACCGTATTTGGCGTTTTCCCAACAACCGGTCCTATCTTGGCAATCAACTCATCGCTTTGGGCCTGTCTATCAGTTGCGGGGTTCTGGCTCTGCTGTCGATCGCCCTGACCGCTGGAAACATCGGCTTCCTGGAAGCTTCGCTACGCGGGCATGGACCGTTTGTTGTGCGGCTGGGAGGATTTCTGATGATGAAACTGTTTGCCCTCTTTGCCAGCATCGCAATTTTCTTTCTGATCTACTGGCTCTTGCCCAACGGGAAAATACCGGTTCGGGCCGTCTTGCCGACAGCCGTGATCATGGGCCTAATGTCAGAAACTCTGAAATATGCGTACGTATTGGCGCTGCCCCGGCTTAATTTTCAGGAAGTATATGGACCGTTCGCATTGTCCGCCAGCCTTATGTTTTGGGCGTTTCTCACCGGGTTATTGCTTCTGACGGGAGCACACCTGTCGGCCCGAGGGCACAATCGGCGACGACGGACTTTGCCACGTTAATTCGCACTAAACCCCAAGGCTCGTTAGAAATATTGCCGGAAACCGGCGACGGGAGGATCATCGCGACCTCAGCTAATTCAGGGCATATCCATGCAGGCTCCAGCGCCGTTCCTGTCCGCCTGCAATCACTCCTGTCGGTCTCGCAAACTATGCCGGATGCATCAATTCCCCGACCGGTGAACCAGCTCCAGCGACTCAAAACCCCAAAGCCTCGACCCTAAAGGACGGCTGGTTCCGGAGAGTAATCGGGCGAATCGCTGGGTCTCGGCAACTCTCAGCTTTTCCAGGCATCTAAGTGAGGGAAGAAAACTGCTGCCCTCCTGTGTTCGGCCCTCTGAGCGGAGGGGGCACGGGCACGGGGGAGGCTGCGGTATCCGAGCAGCATTCCCCGCCCGGTTTCGATAGACTGGTCTTATGAAAGCAACGTTACGGGTTGCAGTCGCTCTGGTCGCTTTGGCGGCCGCGTCCGGATTGTTCTCCCAGCTGGTTCTCGCGGACGAAGGGACTCTGGATCCCGCCCCGCCTAAGGGCATTTCAACGGACGAAATCATTAAACGTTTTGCGGCAAAAGAAACAGAATTCCAACTGGCGAGGGATCAATATACCTATCGTCAGGATGTGATCGTTAAAACCCCTGAAGATGACGGCGAATATCATGAAATCTTCGATGTGCTATTTAACGACCAGGGGAAGCGTCTCGAAAACGTGGTATTCGCACCGCAATCTTCTTTGGTAAGGATTCAGATGTCGCCTGAAGATCTTGACGATATCAGGCACCGTCTTCCTTTTGTACTTACTGCCGACGAACTTCCCGAGTATCAAATTCTTTACGTTGGCCAGCAGCAGGAGGACGAACTTCATTGTTACGTCTTCGATATTGCTCCCAAAGAAATCGTAGGCAAGAAGCGCTATTTTCAGGGCCGTATCTGGGTGGATGATCGCGATTTTCAGATTGTGAAGACCTTCGGCAAGACTGTCCCCGACATTCGCAAGAAGAAAGGACAAGAAAATCTTTTTCCGAAATTTACCACCTGGCGCGAACAAATCGATGGCAAGTATTGGTTTCCGACCTATACCAAGGCCGATGATACTTTGCATTTTTCGGGCGGCGATGTTCAAATCCGGGAAATCGTGAAGTACAGCGATTACAAACGGTTTGGATCGAATGTAAAAATTACCTATGACGGACAGGAAGTACAGAAATCGCCCGGCGAAAAGAGCAAGAACCAGATACCGGATAAACCTCATCCATAGTTTCCGGTTTCCAGAAACTGGAAGCTAATAGACTGACTAATAGAAAAGATATTTACGCCACTTGTCGTCCGAGCGGCCCATCAAACGCATGATGTGACGACTGGTATGTAGATTGAAGGCGCGCGGTTCTCGCATCAGTTTCATGCCAGCCTCGATGGGAAACTGATTGCCCTTTCGCCGATTGCAAAGATGGCAGCACGCCACCAGATTCTCCCAGCTCGACGCGCCGCCGCGAGAACGCGGCACGACGTGGTCCAAGGTCAACTCACTCGAAGCTAAAACTTCACCACAATACTGGCAGGTGTTCCGGTCACGCAGCAGGATGTTCTTGCGCGAGAGGGCGCGAGTCTGGTGCGGAATTCGTCGGTACTCCAGAAGCCGAATCACCGATGGCACACGAATCGCCAGCCGGGCGGCGTGAAGAAAGTGTCCGTTCTCTTCCTCGGTCATGGCTACACCTTTGAGGACAAGCACGATGGCGCGGCGCGCGGCGCAAACATTAATTGGCTCATACGACGCATTCAACACGAGGACGGGCGCATGCAAGGCATGACCATTGCCTTCGCGATGCACTCCAAAAACGACCGGGGGCAGCATATGTCCCCTTGCCGAACCGCCCATCGAATTGTTCCACTTACCCGACATACGGTTAGCCCGCCGCCCTTAAAGCCTTCGCACCAGGCTCAATCATGCGGACCAGATTCTCGTTGGTTGCATCAGCTTTCAGTGTCCGGGCGACAGTTGCCACATATATCTTGCGAGCGCCTGCACGCAGGAGCACGCGGGCACACTCTGAAACCGTGGTGCCCGTAGTAAACACGTCATCCACCAAAACCACGTTGCCGCCAGCGATCCGTTCGGGTCTCAGCAACGCAAAGGCTCCACGAATATTTTCCCCGCGCTGATGCCGTGTGAGCCCGGTCTGAGATACGGTTTCGCGACGCCTTCGCAGGATGCCTAGCTCTAGCTTAATCCTATCGTTCCCAGGGGTAACTTTCACCGCCTCCTGAACAATCAGTTCTGATTGGTTGAAACCGCGCTGGCGGAGCTTTCTGGAATGCAGTGGAACGGGCACGATAGTGAATCTAGATCCGGTCCCATAAACTTCCAGCCGGGCAATCGCATGCGCCAGCATCTTCCCGAGCACTACCGCGGCCGGTCGTACCTGCTCGTATTTCAGCAAATGGATCAGGTCGCGCAGGCCACGGTCGTAACTGCCGTACGCTACCGCTTTCGAGAAAGGGGGGGCCAAGCGTTGGCACAAGCCGCACTGGGGGTCGGCAGGTCGTGACAAAAGTGCGTACGGACTGAGCAGGCGCTCCCCGCATATCGAGCACAAGCCGCCCGAGATCGGGCGCATGCCGGCAAGGCATGGCTGGCACACGGGAAGACGGAATATGTTAGTCAGAGAGGTGCGACAGAGACGACAACGGGAAGGAAAGACGGTGGAGAAGAGGCTTTCTGCCACCATGCTCAAAGAAGAAAACCAAGTGGAAAGCAGCGAACCGCGCGGTGGCAGAACCTCGGTCCCGGTAGCCCGGATTGGGTCTCCGCTACTGCTGAAGACGAACCTCCCGCGTCCGCCACGGCACCCCAAGGTTACAACCGGACGAATCTAGCTCAGTATAGCGGGCTGGAATCTTCCAGGCAACGATTCATGGTCAAGCGGTGAGACCATGTGCCGATTTGGGAGCTCGTCGCTCCTGCACCTCGACGAATACGGATTGTATCGATCGCCGCAGGCAATTACCGCAACGAACCGTTCGAAGAAGGAACACAGCAGAACAAATTTTTCGGCGAAGGTTTTGGGACGCGAGCGGTATCCGTTAAAACCTCCACAGTCTCGACATTCAAATAATCAGGATGTCACCATGCACCTCGGGGGAGAGATGGGCGCCATAATAGCAGAAATGGCCGCCAGTGCGGCGTTGAAACAGATTTTTATATCAATCCCTGACCTGCCCGCCTCGTTACTCAAAAAGCCAACCGACCTCAACGGATACTTGTAAAATACCGTGCACGCGTGGTAAGGTGCGCGGTCTGCATGCATCTCTTCATCTATAGCCTCACCTGCTGTGCCAAGGATTCCACCCTATGAGCCTCTCCGGCCCCGTGAAAACGGACGACGCCCCTAAGAAATTCAAGCCTTACGTTCCAGAAACCATGGAGATGCGGGAGTTCACTCTACGGGCGGTCCTGCTTGGATTATTGATGACGGTGGTTCTGGGCGCGGCTAATGCCTACCTCGGTCTACGAGCAGGAATCACCATAGCAGCCACCTACCCGGCGGCTGTCATTGCCATGGCCGCAATGAGAGCCTGGAAGGGATCGCTCCTCGAGGAGAACATCGCTCGCACGGCGGGGTCGATCGGTGAAGGCATCGCGGCCGGTGCGATTTTCACCATCCCCGCGTTTCTCATCGCCAAGGCGTGGCCTTCGTTCCGACCCGGGGACGCCTATTGGAAATCAACCGCCCTGATCATGGTGGGCAGCATCCTGGGAGTGCTTTTCATTTCACTGGTTCGACGCGTCATGGTGGAAGATCCGGAACTTCCCTTCCCTGAGTCAGTCGCCGCTTCAGAAATTCATAAGGCTGGGCAGCGGGGGGCCGAGGCTGCGAAATATCTTTTCTGGAACATCGGCGTGGGTGGCGTGGTCTACATGCTGGGACGTTTTGGATTGTTCGCCGCGGATAAAGATTTGCACTTCGCTATCGGCCAGTTGGGTCGCAGTCAGGTGCGGTTGGGCGCGGCAGGTAACACAAACCTACTGGCGGCCGGAGGGGCAAGCACGTTTGCAGCTCCGAGCGTGAGTCCAGCATATTTGGGCGTGGGATACATCATTGGCTTGCGGCTGGCTTCAATTCAATTTGCTGGAAGCGTGCTGGCGTGGGGGCTTCTGGTCCCATTGCTCATCTTCTTCCTTGGGCCGCAGCTCAAGCAATATCTTCCTTCTGACACTCCGGATAACTGGGCCGTCATTTCCGTGGCCGTCTGGCGTTTCATTGTCCGTCCGATCGCCGTTGGTGGAATGTTGGTGGGAGCGGCTTACACGCTGTACGGAATGCGGAAGAGTTTGACCGCAGGATTAGGAAAAGCGTGGTCCGATCTTCGACAAACCGCCGAGCAACAAGCCAAACTCACCCGCACTGAACGCTACATGAGTTCGAAGACAGTTTTTGGCCTGATCGCTTTGATGTTTCTACTCATGTGTATCCTTTACATCCGCATCACGGGATTGGTTTGGCCAGCGGTGTTCGCGGCTATTGTGATGCTCATCGTTGGTTTCTTCTTTGCCACGGTTTCTGGCAGCCTAGTTGGAATGATTGGCTCTTCGAACAATCCCGTCTCCGGTTTAACCCTTTCGACACTGATTATCGCGGCCCTTTTGATGGTTTCCCTCGGTGTATCCGGGACGCCGGGAGTGGCGGCGGTCCTGGGCGTGGCAGCTGTGGTTTGCGTTTCCGCGTCCGTTGCTGGCGAGCTCTTACAGGACTTCAAAGTTGGGTACATTCTTGGCGGCACGCCTCGTACGATTCAGATCGCGGAACTGATCGCGGTGGTCGTAGCCAGTCTGGTGATGTATTTTCCGTTAATGTTGCTCCACGAAGCAAACATCAAAGCTGGCGGAATCGGCTTTGGCGACCGTCAACTTTCGGCGCCTCAAGCGGGACTTATGGCTACGTTAGCTATCGGCATCGTTGGGGGCGACATGCCGTGGCCGTTGGTTGTTGTCGGAATTCTGTTCGGAATTGCCATGATCATGATGCAGGTCCGCAGTCCCATGCTGGTGGCGGTCGGCATGTATCTTCCGTTTGAAACGACATTCGCGATCTTTCTTGGAGGAGTTTTTCGCTCCGTCGGCGATTGGGTGGCAAAACATCGCGGTTTCAACGAAGCGCAGAAAGCGCGGGTAGAAAATGCGGGTGTGCTCACGGCCTCGGGTTTGATCGCCGGTGAAGCGGTGCTGGGACTGGTTTGGGCGGGGTTGCAGTTTGCCCCCGCTTGGGCCCGGCCACAGATTTTTGCCCATCCAGCCTATCTTGCAGGGATGGTTGTAATGACAGGTCTGGCTATCTTGATGATCTGGCTGCCGCTATCAAGTGCCGGTGATCCGAGCGAACCCGCCCCACCCACCGCCATGATGTAGTCTCGCCGAGATATGGCGGGGCAGCTCCGCGATGTGCGACAAAAACATGTGGCCGCGAGTTTTCCTTGGTGATCCTTAAGTACCCTTCGTGGTTTACTGTCTTGAATGTCAATAGCCCAAAATGTGGATGAGGTACACCAGCGGATCGCGGCCGCGGCGCGGCGTGTCGGCCGAGACCCTCGCGAGATCAAGCTAATGGGCGTGAGCAAGACCTTCGCACCCGAACTCATCCGCGAGACCTACGCGGCCGGTATTCAGGTGTTTGGCGAAAATCGCGTTCAGGAATTTTCCGGCAAAGCGCCGCTTCTCGCCGATTTGAAAGGCGCCGAGTGGCACATGATTGGCCACTTGCAAACAAACAAAGCCGCCAAGGCCGTAGAGCTGTTCAACGCGATCGATTCAGTCGATTCCCTTCGTCTGGCAGAAAAGCTGAATGGTTCAGCAAAGCTGCTAGATAAAAAACTCCAGGTATTGATCGAGGTCAATGTCGGTGGAGAAGAGGCAAAAAGCGGCATTCTTCCTGACTCGCACCCACTCGAAGATTTGCTGCAGGCGGCACCCTACCTGGATCATCTTCAGTATGTTGGACTAATGACGATTCCACCCTTTTACGACCATCCCGAGAATGCGCGTCCCCATTTCCGGAAACTGCGCGAGCTGCGGGATCACATCCTCGCCAGAAAATTACCGGACCTGAGAATGGACGTTCTTTCCATGGGCATGTCTCACGATTTCGAGATCGCAATCGAGGAGGGTGCAACCTGCGTGCGGATAGGCACGGCGATTTTTGGCGTAAGAGCCAAAGGCTGAGCGAAGTGGTTGAAACCGACCGGCAGAAAAAGTTTTGACTTTGAAGCAATTCATCCTAAACAGTCACTTGCCAATCGGATCTGAATGATTTCTTTCCACGAAACACCATCGGGCACCACCTTCGCAGTGAAGGTTCACCCTCGCGCCAAAAAAGATGCGGTCGCAGGCGAATTTGGAAATGCGCTGAAATTGTCGCTGACCGCTCCGCCTGCGGAAGGCCGAGCGAATGAAGCCTGCCGTAAGTTCGTAGCCAACCTTTTGAAGGTCCCGCGATCCTCCGTTACCATAGCATCCGGCAAGGCGAGTCGCGAGAAGGTGATACGCGTGACCGGTTTGTCAGCCAAAGAATTGGAAAGGCGTTTATACCCGTGAACTCTTTCAGTCAGGCTCAGTCCTTCAGGAGTGCTGCTTGACCTTTTCTGAACGCCTGCTCGAGATTCGCACCGGGTTCGAGCGCCCGTTTTGGATCGCAAACATCAGCGAATTATTTGAACGGCTTTCCTACTACGCCGCGTTCGCGTCGCTAGCGCGCTATCTTCACGAGACCTTAAGCTTCGGCGTCAAGCAGGCCAGCAGTCTTACAGGTCTCTTCGGCGGGCTCGTCTGGTTCCTGGCGGTCTTCGGCGGAACGATTGCCGACCGCCTCGGCTTCCGCCGCTCGCTTTCCCTTGCGTATCTGATTCTCAGCTGCTCATACTTTTTGCTGGGATCGATCGGGTCTCCCTGGTTAGCTCCCGTTCGAAACGCCATGCCCCTGGGAGTGCTGGTGACACTAGTGCTGATGCTGCCGGCATTGGGAGTGTCGCTGGTGAAGCCCTGTGTTGTAGGAACCACCGCACGCGCTTCCAAAGAAAACGTTCGCTCCATTGGATACTCGATTTACTACACGCTGGTGAATATAGGCGGGGCTGCGGGACCTTACATTGCGTCCTGGGTGCACGAGCACATGCGCGTAGAGAATGTTTTTCGCGTCGCGGCCTTGAGTGTGTTTGCCATGTTCTTCGCAGTGCTGCTGCTTTTCAAAGAACCGCGCCGGTCTGGCGATACTCCAACCGTAAGCCTGGCTCAATCGGCAAGGAACTTCGGGAAAGTGGTCTCCAACCCGCGTTTCATGCTTTTTCTGTTGATCTTCTCCGGATACTGGGTGGTCTATTGGCAGGAATTCATTATTCTGCCGCTGTACATCCACGACTACCTCGATCCCAAAGCGAATACCGAACTGCTTTTGGTAACCGGGCCGCTAACCGTGATCGGGCTGCAATTGGTTGTCAGTTTTCTCACGCAACGAATGCCCGCTTTTCGGGCCATCACTCTGGGGACACTGATCTCGGGGCTGGCGTGGGTAATCTTGATTGTGCATCCTACCGTGGTAATGGCTGTGGCGACGTTGTTCACCGTCTCGCTCGGTGAGATCACGCAGTCTCCGCGTTATTACGAATATATTTCGCGGCTCGCGCCGCCCGGTCAGCAAGGCACCTACATGGGCTTTGCATTTCTCCCCATCGGAATCGGTTCGCTGGTTGGAGGATGGTTTGGGGGAAATCTTATTCGCCATTTTGGCGAGGTCACGCACCAGCCTGAGCGAATCTGGTGGGCAGTAACGGCTGTAGGAGTTGCAACGGCCACATGCCTATGGATTTACGACAAAACCCTTAAACCCACAGTCGTTTCTTCCGGGTAATCCGGAACCCGCTAACAAAAGTCGTTTCCGACAGCGGATTCGAATCGCAAGGCACGCGGAGAACCTCTGCAGTTCGTCGAGAAAACCCGATTCGCTCAAAGTCTTCCGGTTGTTTAGAATAGAAGTTTGTCCCATGGACCTTTCCGCCATACAGGCCGCGTTGCGCGAACAAAACATTGGCGCCTGGCTGTTTTACGATCATCATCACCGTGATCCCATCGCCTACCGCGTGCTCGGGTTGCCTCCCGGTCAAATGGTCACCCGGCGCTGGTTCTACTTGGTGCCGGCCGACGGTGAGCCGCTCAAACTGGTTCACAAAATCGAGCCAGGACATCTTGACACGCTGCCCGGTAGCAAATATCAGTACTCCGGCTGGCAGGAATTGTTTGAACAGCTCAAGGTGATTCTCGAGCCCTATCGTGATATTGCGATGCAATATTCGCCAAATAACCTGGTGTTCACTGTTTCGCTGGTGGATGGGGGAACCATCGATCTGGTGCGTGGTTTCGGCAAAAATGTGGTCAGCTCTTGCGATCTGGTGGCCTTATTCGAAGCGACTCTCTCCGATGAACAGATCCAATCACACTTCGCAGCTCGGGACGCAATTGACCCCATCACGACCGCCGCCTTCCGCCAGATCGGGCAACGCGCACGAAACGGTGGAACCAGCGAACACGAAATACAACAGTGGATTTTGGAAGCATTTCGGCGCGAAAAGCTGGTTGCGGATGATCTTCCGGTAGTAGCGGTGAATGCGAACAGCGGCAATCCGCACTATTCTCCCGAAGCGGGCCACTCAAAGCCAATTGGCCAGGGTGATTTTGTTTTGCTCGATATCTGGGCCAAGAAAAATACCCCAGGAGCCGTATACTACGACATCACTTGGACCGGTTTCGTAGGCAGAGCGCCGTCGGATCGAATGCTGGAAGTCTTTAAGACCGTTCGCGAGGCCCGCGATGTGGGCATAAATACTGTAAAGGCGGGAGTGAGCAGCGGCAAACCGATAGCCGGTTGGCAAGTCGACCGGGCGGTTCGCGATTACGTAAGAAATGCCGGCTTTGAGCAGCACTTTATTCATCGGACCGGACACTCCATCGCCACCGATGTTCACGCCAACGGCGCCAACATGGACGACCTCGAAATACACGATGAGCGGCGCATCTTGCCAAACTCCTTGTTTTCCGTCGAACCAGGGATTTATCTGCCAGAATTTGGAGTGCGCAGTGAAGTGAATATGCTCGTCCGGCCACAGGGCGCAGAAGTAACAGGTACAATCCAAAGTGAAATCGTAATTATCTGAATGGCAAACTCAACTAAATCCGCCACGGCAGAACCACCAAAAACAATGGCGTCCCCAAGCATGTCCATCATCGCGCCCGCCGTAGGATGGCTCATTCCAGGTGCAGGGCATCTGATTCAAAAACGTTGGATTAGAGGCCTGCTGCTCATGGCTTCCATCAGCACCATGTTCGTGCTCGGGTTGCTGATGCAAGGCCGCGTCTACCACCCGAATGGTGGCGACATTTTGGATATTCTTGGATTTGTAGGTGATGTCGGCGCCGGCGGACTCTACATCGTCACCCGTGTACAGGATTGGGGACACGGCGCGATTGCCCACGCTACAGCTGACTACGGCACCAAATTCCTCATCGTAGCAGGCTTGCTTAATTTCATCAGCGCGGCTGATGCCTACCATATCGCAATCGGAAAAAAGCCGTGATCGGAATCGTCGAATGACCCTGGAACTCTCACACTTCACCGCTGCGCTGTTGTTCTCCGTATTTGCCTCAGTTGTTTTTGGAATCACTCAGCGCAGTAACACTCGAGAACAGATCCGTTACGGACTGTATTGCTTTGCGCTTTTTGCCGGCGGGGTTTTTGTGGCAGGATGGGCGATGTGGTTGCTAAGACGCTAAAAAACTAGCTCCTGGCCACAAAGATCTCTGCTGTTGCTCCGAAACTTCGGCTAGTTGTTTCAACCCTCCCACACGAAAGCATCAAATACCCGCTTCCTATCAAACCCTAGGCGCCGATAGAGCGCGACTGCACGCGCATTCGCTTCCGTCACGGTGAGAGAAAGCAGTGAAAACTTTCGGTTACGCAGATTTTCTGCTGACGCTGCGAGCAATAACTCTCCCAGCCCCCGTGAGCGGTATTCCGGCAAGACACAGATCTGGGTTACGTGGCCAACATCGTGGCGCACACGGGAACACAAAATCAATCCAACCAGGCTTCGCGCTCGCTTATGTACTGCGACAAACGAACCCTCTGGATCAAATGTGCCGCATCCTGGGAAACGTACGATATTGTTCAAAAACCTGAGAGAGCCGCTGAGAGTGCGGTACTGATCGTTGATGTCAGAATCCACGTGTCCGCGATAAGCGGTTGTGATCAAAGCGGCGGCAGGCTGGTAATCCTGTTCCGTCCAACGGCGGATTTCGATTTCGGGTTCCATCGGGCGAGTGGCTCGTAAGCCATGGCTCAGCGGAAGCACCATAAAGAGCCGCGGATGGCGCTGAAAACCCTGCTCCACAAATGGCCGTGCAACCACCCCAGCCTCATGGACCAGGAGCTGCGCCTCAACCCGATGGATGCCGGGTGACTGCTGGAGAGTCTCAATCACATGCAAAAGCAGTCGAGACTCCACTTCATGCGGATCTTGCACGCGTCCACTATTGGCCACGAATAGATCTCCGATGACGCCCTTACTGCCTTCGTAAACAAAGAATGCGTACCCCACGACTCGTCCGCGGTCGACGGCAGCATAACCCGGCAAAATCTTTGCATCTACGTAGCGCAGAATCATCTCCGCGGAGCCGCTGTAGTCCCATGACAAGATACGCGCCCACACCTGCACTTCGTCCTCAAGCAAGGGACGCAGATCGGCGGACGGGAAGTGTCTAAGGTCGAGAATCTCCACGTGGAGGCTCCTGGAGGGTTCCGGCTTGCCAAGCGCGCTCATGGCGGGCTGCGAACAGCGAGTGTAGTGCTTCCTCACAGCGGGAGGCAAACGGGAGGGTGCGAAATGGTAAACGGTGCTCTGGAGGTCCGTCCAGCTTGCGGTGTCAATGAATCAGCAAGCATTAAGAGGCCTTCCGCAGCGATCCAATAGTAAACTTCGCGGGGCCCCAGCCGCTTGAGAGTGATCGCCGATTCCGGGAGTCGAGGGGCCCATTGCCGGATGTCGGAAGCTAACTCCCGCTCCTCCCCGCCACCCAGTAATAATCCAATCCCTGTGGCGCGAAACTTCCCAGGTAGGTCACTCGCCTGCCAATCGTCCACTTCGCAATGTTCTTCTGCCATCCTTCGCGCGCTACCAGAAGATGCTCGCCGTTCGGAATTTGCCCTAGTTCATAACGGGCGATCGTTTGATTGCGATAGAACTGCAAGCCGTATTCGGTCTCGCGCGGCAAACGAAGAATCGCCGTCGGAAGTGTTTGGTTATCTACGCGGCTAATTTCCTGAGACAGAGGGCGCGTGGATAACGTGACATCGAGTAACGGACTGCGGAGACGCAGCATAACCGCAACCGCCAGCACCACGGGGACTAAGGTCACGAAACGTAGCACGCGAAGCCCAAACCTTCCACGTAATGTGAGTGCAACGCCGGCCGCAAGAGCTGCCGCTAAGCCAAAAGAGATTGCCGTGGCTTGCCCCCATCGCAGACGATGTTGGAGAACGATCGATTGCAGCATAAGGGCCGCGATCACCGGTGAGGCCGCCACCGCGGAATGTAAAACAATCAGCAGCACGCTTGGAGGATCATCGTCGGCTACATGCCGCCTCACATACTCTGAAAGCAAGAGGGTAGCGGCAGGGAGCGCTGGCAAGATGTATCCCGGCAGCTTCGACGATGAGAACGAAAAAAACACTACTGGAACGGCGAACCATATCAACAGGAACATCGATAGGTCATCCAACGGCCAGGAAGACTCTCTCTTATTTTTCCACCACTCGCGAATGCTCTCGAAAAGGGCCGCACACACAAACATCGTCCACGGCACAAGTCCGAGCAAAGCTACTGGCAGGTAATACCAGACCGGCTCAGTGTGGTGATAAAGATCCTTAGAAAATCGTGCGAGGTTGTGTTCGAGAATGAAAACCCGAAAAAACTCTGGGCTTCTTAACTGAACCGCAATAAACCACGGCAGGATGACCACACAAAATAATGCGATGCCGGGGAGCCACAAAGTTCGAGTAATTGCTCGGTAGTCACCTTTTCCCGCCGCAAAAATTACCACCACAACCAGGGCAAGGAACGGCGCAACTGGACCTTTGGCCAGAGTAGCAAATCCCAAAAAGATGTAAGACAACGCCAGGTAGCGCTTGTTCTCACTTGCGTGCCATGCAAACCACGCCAGCATTGCGATAGTGAACATGGCGGCGAGCGGCATGTCGGTCGATGCCGCACGCGCAAAGCCGATCACTCCGCTCGCGGACGCGGTCATCAGCGCCCCGTCCAGGGAAAAGCCAGCAAACTGAAAACCGGGGGCCTGGGAGAGAGACCGAAATCGTCGCAGGAACAGGTAAACCGCAACCACCATGAGAGTTGCGTCAACTGCCGAACCCAGTCGCGCGGCCCAGTCGCTAACGCCAAAGATCTTGTACGCAATCATGGTCTGCCAATAGTAGAAAACCGGCTTTTCAAGCCAGGGTTTGCCGCCGAGTGTTGGAGTGATCCAGTCATGCCGGGCAAGCATTTCACGTGCTACCTGCGCATAACGAGGCTCATCGGCTCCAAGCAAGCCAAAATATGAGAGGCCAAAGAAAAAAAGAAACCCGCAGAAACCAGCGAGCAGGAACGCATCGGAAGAAAGATTCGGGCCAGTAGAATTCGACGAAGCAGGCATCGATGTCGGATTGAGTGGGGAAGGCACGTGAGAATTCTGACGTGATTATTGTACGGAGGGACTAAGCCGCAATTCCTTGATTATCTTTGCCGCCGCTATCGGCAAAGGACCATCCAGCGCACAACCGCTCGCGCAATGGTGCCCGCCACCGCCAAAGTGTTCCGCTACCGCGGCCACATCCACTTTCCCCTTGCTGCGAAGGCTCACACGCAGGCGCAAGTCGGGAAGTTCGCGAAAGAACAGAGCCACTTCAACCCCCTGCATGGAAAGCGCATAATTTACCAAACCTTCACAATCTTCTTCTTTCGCGTGGCAACGCTGCATCTGCTCCTGGGTCACTGAAATCCAGGCAAGCGACCCTTCCCGGTGCAAGTTGGAAAGCGCTGCCCCCAACAGCCGCATCTTGGCGGTGGAATGTCCAAAGTAAACATTGCGGGCACAATGGGCTGGATCCGCGCCGGCCAACACCAGTTCTCTCGCCAGCTCGAACGTGTGCTCGTTCGTACCCTCAAACATGAACGAACCAGTATCGGTGAGAACAGCGGTATAAAGACAAGTCGCAATCTCGGGAGATATTTTCACGCCAGCTTCGCGCGCCAGCCGGTACACCATTTCGGCCGTAGCTACAGCCTTGGGATCGATCCAGTTCACGTGCGCAAAGGAGCGACCGCTTTGATGATGATCAATGTTGATGAGGAAGCTGCTCTCCAATCCAAGTAGACGAGTGCGCTGAAGACTATCGCACTCCAGGATGATGGCTGCTTCGTACCCTGTTTTCACGTTTTCGGATTGAACCACCTGGTCAGCAAAAGGAAGCGGCTGGTAAATGCGAGGCACGCCATCGCGCAAAACAACTTCTGCTTCCTTACCCATCGACCGCAGGATTTGGCAGCACCCCAGGGCCGAGCCGATCGCGTCGCCGTCGGGCCGGGCATGCGAAGTCAGCACAAACTTGTTACGCTGCTCGATTTCTTTTAAGACTTCTTTCAACATGCTTGCCGAACCTCAACAGTCCGGATCGGGCCCCTGAAGCCAGTTGTCGCAATGCCGCAAAACGCCAACCAAAAGATGATAACGGGTAACTATTTTTTTCTTTTCGTCCTGGTCCGGCCGAGCAACTCGTCGATTCTGGCTCCGTATCGATCGGACCGGTCTAGGTGAAAATACAATTCCGGCGGACGCCGCAGCCGCAAGTTTTCCGCAACCTCGCGGCGAATATAGCCAACTGCCGCGGTTAAACCTTCCAGGGAACGGTCCGCTTCCTCATCACTTCCATCCAAGCTAACGAACACTTGTGCCGAGCGCGAATCCTCCGCGAGCACGACACTGGTTACACTGACTAGGCCGATACGCGGATCGCCTAACTCCCCCTCCACAATGGTTTCGATCTCTTCCCGCAGAGCCTCTCCCAGGCGCTCCCGATGGTATTTCGCGCCACGCTTCTCCACCTACTCACCTCTTGGTAAAACGAATGAGAATATCAGAAAAATGGCCTCGGCGTGACCAGCCGTGCCGACTGCCGGGTTTAGGGCAAACTTTTCGCTGCGGCGTCAGAAAACTCAGAATTTTTCGTAGCGGGGCACGGCGGCGTCAGCGTTTCTACACCTGGATAAATTCCACGAACGAGTCCGCGACGTCCGCTCCGCCATTATTTGCAATGCGCATCGCCTGGCGCTCTACGTTCTTCATCAGACCATCGAGATAGTCTCGCGAGTGTGAAACTCCCACGATGCCTAAAGTCGCCCGGTTCCAAAGACCACTGGGATCCAGTTCAGCCACCGCCACGTTGAAGTGGGCACGCAGCCGATCTTTCAAGCTTCGCACCACTTGTCGCTTGTCTTTGAGGGACTGGGCCGCTTCGATGTGAATCTCGAGGGTGAGAAAAGCGATCATGCCGTCGTCAGTCAGCCGTTTTCAAATCGTCAGCCGACAAATGCTATTCCTGAAGACGAACGACCGGCGACTGACGACCGCGCTAAGCTATGGCTTCGGCTGCGACTTTTTCGGTCATAAACGCTTCGATGATGTCGCCGGCCTTAATGTCGCCGTAGTTGGAGATTGATATGCCACACTCCATGCCGTTGCGCACTTCGCTGGCGTCGTCTTTGAAACGCCGAAGCGATCCGACTTTGCCGGTGAATACGACATTGTTGTCGCGCAGCAAACGAACCTCGGAATCGCGCTTGATGATGCCATCGATCACAGAGCATCCCGCGATCGTGCCTACCTTCGGGATCCGGAACGTCTCCTTCACCTGGGCACGGCCCTGGTAGGTTTCCTTGATCGTAGGCTCCAGCAGACCGGTCATGGCGCGCTTGATCTCGTCCTGCAACTCGTAAATGATCGAGTGCAGGCGGATATCGACCTTTTCCTGCTCCGCTAGCTCCTGCGCTTTCCTTTCGGGACGGACATTGAACCCGATAATGATGGCATTGGACGCCGACGCCAGCAGCACATCAGACTCGGTGATTGCGCCAACCCCTGAACGTAGAACTTTCAGTCGCACCTTGTCATTCGAAAGTTTGGAGAGAAGATCGGTCAAAACTTCCACCGATCCGCCTACATCAGCTTTCAAAATGATGTTCAGTTCCTTCATGCCGGCAGTCTTTAGTTGTTCTGCCAGACCTTCCAGCGAGACCCGTGAACTCTTGGCCAAGGTGGCTTCCCGAGCCTTCTGTTCGCGGTATTCCGAAACCCCGCGAGCTTTATCACGGTCGGCTACTACGACAAACTGGTCGCCGGCTTGTGGCAATCCTTCCATCCCAAGAATTTCGACAGGAGTAGAAGGCGGAGCAGTTTCAAGCTGTGCGCCGCGATCGTCAAACATGGCGCGAACTTTTCCGTAAACGTTGCCGACAACGAAATTGTCGCCGTTACGCAATGTGCCATTCTGTACCAGCAGGGTGGCTACTGGACCGCGACCTCGATCGAGCTTGGCCTCAAGAACCACGCCAGTAGCTGGACGTTCAGGAGTAGCCTTCAACTCCTGCAAGTCGGCTACCAGGCATATCATTTCCATCAACAGGTTCAGGTTCGTTTTCTGTTTGGCTGACACATCTACGAATACCGTGGTGCCGCCCCAGTCTTCCGGCATCAGTCCACGATCAGCTAACTGTTTCTTTACCCGGTCCGGCAAAGCATCGGGTTTGTCGATCTTGTTGACCGCCACAATAATCGGCACTTCCGCAGCATGGGCATGGTCGATCGCTTCCAGAGTCTGCGGCATGACGCCGTCATCGGCGGCAACGACCAGCACGACAATGTCCGTCGCTTTGGCACCACGAGCGCGCATGCGTGTAAACGCTTCGTGGCCCGGCGTGTCGAGGAACACGATCTGGCGGCCGTAAGCCGGAGATGCTTTATCCTGAATCGTTACCTTGTAAGCGCCAATGTGCTGCGTGATGCCGCCCGCCTCTCCGCCAGCCACGTTGGTCAGGCGAATAGAATCCAACAACGTGGTCTTGCCGTGATCCACGTGACCCATGATGGTGACGACAGGCGGGCGGGAAACACCTTCCGTCGGGACGCCTTCTTCACCAGCAGCGGCTTCTGAAACCTCTTTGGCCGCTTGCTCTTCGAACGTGATTACGTTTGTATCTGCTCCGAAGAAGCGTGCCATTTCGCTGGCCAGCTCCGTGTCCAGCGTCTGGTTAATCGTGGCGAATACGCCGCGCAACAACAGGCGGGCAATGAGATCCTTGGCACGAAGTCCAAGCTTCTCGGCCAGATCTTTGACGCTAATGCCTTCCGTGATCGTAATGCTGCGAGTTATCGGCTGGGGTTCGTTGGAGAGCGACAGCCGCGGCGGCGGCGTGTAGCCCTTCATCGGTCCTTCCTTCACTCCGCGCGGTACGTAGCGCTGACCGGGACGGCGCGAAGGAGACCCGGGTCGACTGCCAGGCCGGGCCGCTGGTCCGGGAGGCAATGCTCCTGGTCCGACACCCAACGGCCGGGTACCTGTCGGCGACTGGCGCGTAGGATGCATCGGCCTGCGCTCGCCTGGGCGCAAGGGGGGGCGATTGGTCGGAGCGCCCGGTCTCGGGCGCTGGAAAATTGGCTGCCCTGGCACCGGACGCCCTGGAACTGGGCGGGTTGTGCCGGCTGCGGGCGATCCCGCAAGCACTGGGGGCTGCGCTGGCCTCAGCGGCGCCTTGTACACCGGGCGTGGTCCCGTCTGCGGCACAATCATTCGCGGCGGAGGTGCTTGGGCTGCTGCTGGAGCTGTCGGTCTCGTCGTCATCGCTGGCGGTTGCGCCTGCGGTGTGGGCGGGCGCAGAGGCATAACAGGTGGCGCCGCCGTAGTTGCAGGCCCAGATGACGCGCTTACCGGTGGAACCGGCGGCTTTGGGCTCACTGGAGCCGAGGGCGCTACCGGTGCGGTGGCTTGCGGAGGCGCTGAAGGTGCCGGAACCGTAAAAATCGGCCGGGGAGTTGTCGTCGGAACGACAAACCTTGGCTGAACCGGTGGCGCAGGTGGCTTAGGAGATGGAACACTGGCGGCCGCAGGCATTGGCGCCGTTGGCGCCTTAACTTCAACCGGAGCCGGTGGAACTGGAGGAGGCGCTGCTACTGTAGGCGCTTGCTGCTTGCTGATGATCGCTTTTAGTGCATCGCCCGGCTTGGAGATTTGGGAAAGATCGATCTTGGTCTTGATTTCGTCAGTTTCCACGCGACCAGGCCGGGTTGAGCGGCTCGAAGCCGGCGCGGCGCTGGTGCTGCGGAGACGGGCCCGCACCTTGTCCGCTTCGTGGTCTTCGAGAGAACTGGAATGGCTCTTCTTCTCTGTGACCCCGATTTCCGGAAGTACATCGAGAATAGATTTGCTCTTAACTTCCAACTCCCTTGCCAGATCGTTGATTCGAATCTTGCTCATCCGCCCTTTCGCTCTCCAGACTGGGTCCGCTAAGTCTTCATAGCAACCTCACGGTTTCAGCCTTGGGCTCTCTGCGACCGCCAATTTGGGGCCAGAGAGTTTCAATTATTTCTTTTCCTCTTGCTGATCTGCTTGCTCAATTGCGGACGCACCGGGCTCGTCGGAAGATCCGGCTGGTGATTCGGCTTGCCCTTCGTGATCAACCGGTGCACCCGCTTCCAAGTGCGCCAACTCATCGGCCGGCGCGTCCTCGCTTGCAACTTCGTTGGCTTCCGCGGTCTCCACGACGAGTTCCGGCGCGGCTTCGTCTCCCGCAAGCTGCTCGTCGGCAAGCGTTTCCGCAGGCACCTCTTCAGCTTCTGGAACGGTCAACGGCTCACCCGCCTCGCCCGATTCCAGAGCAGCGAAATAATTGTTGACGGCTAAACTGATTTTTTCTACCGTCTTCGGGCCAATACCTTCGATCGCTTCCAACTGCTCCGGAGTCATATCCGCCAGCGACTCAACCGTACTGACTCCCGCAGCGCTCAGCTTCTCGATCAGACCTTCGCCCAAGCCTGGAACGCTCTCCAACGGGGTCGAGGCCGAACCCACCAGGGCGGACATTTGAAGCTCCACTTCCTGGCGCTTCTCTTCCTCGCTCTTGATATCGATCTTCCAACCGAGCAGCTTCGCCGCCAGCCGGACATTTTGGCCCTTCTTCCCAATGGCGAGTGAAAGCTGGCTATCATCCACTACCACCTCGAGATGCTTGTCGCCAGCATCCACCACGGTCACACGGCTTACTTTCGCGGGCTGCAGCGCTTTTTCCGCGAAGGTGACGGCATCTTCGTGATACTCAATAATGTCGATCTTCTCGCCGCGCAATTCACGGATGATGGACTGCACCCGCATCCCTTTCATTCCGACACAAGCACCAACCGCATCCACATCCTTGTCTTTCGACATGACGGCGATCTTGGTGCGCTCTCCGGCCTCGCGCGCGATAGCACGAATCACGACCGTGCCATCGTAAATCTCAGGGACTTCAGTCTGGAACAGATGCTGCACCAATTCGGGGGCAGCCCGCGAAACCACGACGGCTGGCCCTTTTGAGGCACGTTCCACTCTCGCGATCACCGCCCGCACTCTTTCACCCATGGCAAAAGATTCTAGGCGCGACTGCTCTTTGCGCGGCATGCGCGCTTCCGCTTTACCGATGTCGAAGATCACATCCGGGCCTTCGATGCGCTTCACGGTGGCGTTGACGATTTCACCGACCCGCCCGATGTACTCGTTGTAAACCGTATCGCGTTCGGCCTCGCGGACCTTCTGAAAGATCACCTGCTTCGCCAGCTGGGCTGCGATGCGTCCGAGGATGCCTTCAGTCTGCTTGGTGATTTTGAGTTCGCCTCCCAACTCAACGCTAGGATCGATTTTGCGGGCATCATCCAAAGTCACTTGCAGAACCGGATCTTCCACCTGCTCGAGGTTTTCCACGATCGTCTTAACGGCAAAAGCGCGGATCTTTCCCGTCTCCTTGTCGAGCTCGGCACGCAGGTTTTCCTGCGTCTTGTAATACTTGCGCGTAGCGACGACGATGGCATCTTCCACCGCGCTCACCACAATTTGCGGATCGATGCCTTTTTCCCGGCTCAGCGCGTCAATCGTGTTATAGAGCTCACTTGCCATATGAAATTTCCGACCTCGGACGTCAGCCCGCAGACTTCAGCCATTGAACTTTGGAGTTTTCGGGGGAGGTCCGAAGCCCGCAGTCCGTCTTCAGATCTCCGGTACCAGATTCGCCTTCTCCACGTTGGCCAAATCTATTTCTACTTTTTCCGGGGCGGTTTCACCCGGTCGGCGCTTTTTCCTGGAGGCACCCAAATCCAACGTCAAACGTCCCTGCTGAAAACTCTCCAGCCTGCCTTCAAAGTGACGATTTCCGTTCACCGGCTGCTGGGTAGTCAATTTCACCCGGCTTCCGGTAAAGCGTTCATAGTCGCGAGGCCGAAATAACTTTCGATCCAACCCTGGAGAAGAAACCTCCAACGTATATGAAGCGCCCGGGATCACATCCTCGACATCCAGAATGGTTCCAACTTCCCGGCTCAAATTCGCGCAATCTTCATGAGTCACTCCCGCAGGCTTGTCGATCACAATGCGGAGCATGCGGGCCTTACCGCCGCCGCGCAACTCCACTTCCACCGTTTCCAGCCCACTGGAAGCCGCTACCCTTTCAGCAATTTCGCGAACTTTATCGATCTCAAACACCATGAAATCAATACTTTGCAGCGATGTCCCTGCGCTCGAAAACCAGCTGAAACTAAAAAGTGGGCTTGCGCCCACTGGTGTGTCTCGCCACGTGCTGGTAACTACACAACAGTTCCAGCTATCAATATACGCTGCAAGCTGCCAAAAAACAAACCGCCGCCAGCGAGCATTTTTCGGAATGTTATCGGGAATTTATCGTCATTCCGGGCCGATTTATCGCCGATGAATCCGCCCGAGCTGGAATTAGAGAGGAGCGCTTAGCGTCCCGGTGTTCCCCGTGCGGTTATCCCGCACCGCCATACGGAGCTCATTCTTACCGACGGGGACATTCAGATCCATGTGCAACAACATGCCTTTTTGCAAGATTTGCGTGTAGGTCGCCGCGTCGAAAGCCTGATCCACTTTTAGGCTCTGATTTCCCAACATCCTCCCATCCAGAGCGAAAATCGCAGCGTAAAGCACAACATTAAATTTTTTGTTCCCGCCCGACACATCTTCCGCGGATAAGGTGCGGGCATCAATCAGGAAATCAAGAGCAGCCTTTCCGCTTGCTCCCGGTTTCACCTGCGCGCTGAACGTCACCAAGGTGTCCGGCGCGCGGTCCTGCAATGCCTCAACCGCTCCCTGTTCCGGGCTACGGCCCTTCAAAGAGCTTGGATCGATGGCAAAATACCCGCGACGATATCGTGAGCTCAGACCGTCAGGATTCAGCTTCACTTTGATTGGACGGTACTTGCCGTCCCACTTCTTGTCCTCCGGATAGTAGCCGAGGGTATAGGACGCCAAAGAATCAGACATGGCGACCGCAACCCCTTCCTTGATTTCATTCTGATTAATGTAGGCAATCCCGCCCGTCTCGTGCGCGATCTCCCGCATGATTTCCTGACTGGCAGTGGCATCGGACATACGAATCGCCGCAGTGTCAGACATGGAATCGAGTTGCCTGCCGGGAAGGTCGTCTATGGTGGCTTCCATCCCGCTCATCAGACCTCGAGCATCAACCGGATAAATTGCGATCTGGGCGCTGGCCAGCTGAGCGGAGGCTTCCCGAATCTCTTGTGCGTGGCTCTGCCGCTCGGTTGCCGCCATCGAACCACCGGCTCGCGTGTTTAATCCAAGTTGATTGATGGTTGGAAGTGACTCCTCAAGCTCGCTGGCAGTGACGTCGCGGTTTTCGGGAATGAGACTGAAAGGAAATGCTGCGGTCACCCAAATGACACTTTTCCGCCCGGGAATGCCGCCCAGGATTCTGGCCAGTGCACGCATCGCTCCAACCGTGGTTTCCACGCGCCGGTCAAGTACGTAAGCCAGTTGTATGCTCTGGAAACTCTTCATCTGAGTAATCATGCCTTGCGCAGCAGCTTGCGATCCGGTCCCTCCATCCGAGCTCGTGGAGGGAGCGCGTGGTGCCGCGGCGTTCGCCATCTCCTGCGACATGGGCTGATACTTCTGGAATGCCTCCAACAAAACCTTCGGATCGCTGGTGAAGTCCTGTAAAACGCCAAGCGAGTTGGTGAGCGTGAAAATTGCGGTACGCTGGCTGGGTTTGTATTCCTCCCTCACGAATTTGAGCATCTGCTCACGTGCGTATGCCTGATCTTTAAAGGGCGTATTTGCGGCATCGAGCAGTACCACGATAAGAGGTCCGCCCGGGGAGCGATATTCTGGCTTATTGGAATAAATGCCGGGTGGTAGCTGCGGAGCGGGCGGCCGTTGAGCATCGTTGGGGGAAGAAAAAAATGCGATTTTCTGGTTCTTACCTTTCTCCTGCAAAACAAAATCTTCGGGGTGAAGGCTGGTAACCGGCTTACCTTGCTTGTCGGATACGACCACATCAACCAGCACCAGGTGAGTGCTCACGCGTATGGTGGGAACTGGAACCTCACCCGGGGAAGGTGCCGTCGCCTGAAACCATCCTCCCGTGGCTAAACTTACCAGGACGAGCAATAACAACCATGAACTGTGAGTATGGCGTGTTTTCATTCGACGGTCTCCTTGGAATTCCCTTTTGGTCCGTCCCAAGTGCGGACAAAACTTAGTACGTTTCCTCCGCTGACGCAAGTGATTTGCCTCATTCGTCACCCCTCTCTAGAATAGAGAGCATCCTGCACGTCCGAAAAACTTATGATCCATTTTCCCGTTCCTGAAGCGCTCACTTTCGATGACGTGTTATTGCTGCCCGCTCGCTCCGACGTCGTACCCGCCCAAGCCAATACCCAAACTCAATTGACGCGCAATATCCGGCTTAACATTCCGGTCATCAGCGCTGCTATGGACACGGTCACCGAATCCCACATGGCGATCGCGCTGGCGCAGCAGGGCGGCATCGGAATTATTCATCGCAACCTCACACCGGAGCAGCAGGCTAACGAAGTGGATAAAGTGAAGCGATCGGAAAGTGGAATGATCGTGGATCCGGTGACGATGTCCCCTGACGCCAAGGTCTCGGACGCGCTTGAGATGATGCGTAAATACAAAATTTCTGGCGTGCCCATCACCAAGAATGGAAAACTGGTGGGCATCCTGACAAATCGCGATCTGCGCTTCGAGAATCGTTTTGACATTCCCATCAGTAAAGTAATGACGAAGGAAAACCTCATCACCGTCCCTGTGGGGACCACGCTGGAGGCAGCGGAAAACATTCTGCACGAGCACCGCGTTGAAAAATTACTGGTGGTTGACGACGCTTATAACCTCAAAGGCCTGATCACCGTAAAAGACATTCAGAAGAAACTGAAGTACCCCAACGCGGCGAAAGATTCTCAGGGCCGCTTGCGCGTGGGCGCGGCTATTGGCGCCACGGGCGATTTCCTCGAGCGTGCACAGGAAATGGTGAAGTGCAAGGTCGATCTGCTGGCCCTCGACAGCGCTCACGGCCATTCGACGCGCGTGTTGGATGCCATCAAACTGGTGAAATCGAAGCTGCCCGAAGTGGACCTCATCGCCGGCAATGTCGGAACGTTCGATGGCGCCTGCGAGTTGGCTCGCGCCGGCGCCGACGCCATCAAGGTGGGCATCGGTCCGGGTTCCATCTGCACCACTCGCGTTGTCACCGGCGCGGGTATGCCGCAGATCACGGCCATCGCGGAAGCCTACCGCGCTACCAAGGATCTCAACGTTCCTATCGTCGCCGACGGTGGAATCAAATATTCGGGCGATATCACCAAAGCTCTGGCAGCGGGAGCGTCAGGAGTCATGATCGGTTCCCTCTTCGCCGGCACCGACGAAAGTCCAGGCGAGTTGATCCTCTATCAAGGCCGCTCTTTTAAGTCGTATCGTGGCATGGGCTCATTGGGCGCGATGGCTTCGGGGTCAAGCGAACGCTATTTTCAAAATGTCGAGGGGGACGCCTCCACCGCGATGTCCGGAGGAAGTGAGGACGCCAATCGACTTGGAAAGCTCGTCCCCGAAGGCATCGAAGGCCGGGTTCCTTATCGCGGTTCTGTTGCCATGATTGTTCATCAGATGGTCGGTGGATTGAAGTCAGGGATGGGATATTGCGGTTGCGCGACCATTCCCGAACTTCTGCAAAGGACTCGTTTCGTTCGCATCAGCGGCGCTGGCCTGCGCGAAAGCCATGTGCACGATGTAATGATCACGCGTGAGGCGCCAAATTATGCTGTGGAATAACGGTGCGAAAATCCGCCCTTGACGCCTGATCACAAGAACCTTCTTAAAGCCTGGATTGCGGCTGGTCTGTGGCTCGGGCTCATTCTCGCCGAATCCACGAATTTCGCTTCGGCTGAAAACACCAGCCGTTTCCTCTACCCCCTGCTT
Organism: Terriglobia bacterium; assembly: GCA_963786325.1. Classification (GTDB taxonomy): domain Bacteria; phylum Acidobacteriota; class Terriglobia; order Terriglobales; family Acidobacteriaceae; genus JAIQFF01. The sequence continues at coordinate 333,096 of CAWAYW010000024.1, read as the reverse complement.
CATTCCCTGTTCGGAGTCACCAAAGCCCAGTTTCCAGTGTGGCATTTTTTTATCCGCAAAACCGGACACTTCGTGGGATATTTCACCCTAAGCGTTCTGTTATTCCGCTCCTGGCGAGCCACATTCTCCTTGCCCGGCGCCAACTGGACTCTTAAGTGGGCGGGAATTGCATTCTTCATGACCGCTTTTGTGGCCTCGCTCGACGAATGGCACCAAACCTATCTCCCCAAGCGCACGGGAACGTGGCACGATGTCGTGCTGGATAGTATCGCCGCCCTGATCGCACAGATAATTATCTTCGCGATTCTGTGGTCGGCCAAGCCGCAACCTGGGAGGCAGAGAGTTTCTTCGCAGAATTGGTGAATGGCTTTGGACCGCGATTGAACAGATAGAATTGTTGACAATGACGCCCGGGAACCTGGGTCTGACACCCGACGCGTCCCTCAATACATGGCGTCGTATTTAGTTACAACCCACTCAACACCCTTTTTTTCCAGGGTCACAGAGAACTGCTCTTTATAGGTAGCCTTCTGATCAGGAGCGTTTCTGCGTTTCCCAAGATACTTGAGGATTCGCAGAGGCGGCGCGTCTTCCCAGTCCGCGATCTGCCAGGAAACCAGGGGATGCTTTGCCTCCGAATCGCAAATGAAGGCTGCGTATTTCTTGCGATAGTCCTTTGCCCAGGCCGCCAGCGCGTCTTTGCACTGCCCATCGCGCATGCTGCGGACAAACTTGGAGGCTTCATGTTCAGACGTGCGGTCGCGAAGCGGGTTCAGCGAGATGGAATTGGGTATACCGGATAGCGGGTCGCGTTCCTCGGAGCGGCTCAAAACCGGTCCCTGGCCATTAAGGTGAATGAGATACCCAAAGAAGATCAACAACAGAAGCGCACCCACTCCCGCAGCGATACCAATCTGATTGCGTGAAAATTCCATCGGCCTCACCCCAGTCTAACGTCAGGTTCGGTCAAGGCAAGATTACGGCAGATAGACGCGGCAGGACATGTACGGTTGGCGTGAAGTAAAGCGGGACGGACTGGGCGCCCATCCCGCGATTTTTACTGATTGGTTATGCTTTATCGTCTTTGGTCTTGTCCGCGCCTTCGACGTGATCGGAGGGATGCTCAACCCCCTGTTGCGCTTCGGCTTCGTCCATGGCGCGTTTGGCTTCTTCCGCGCGCTTGGAGCGGGCCACCGCTCGTTTCTCGCGTTTTTCTTCCTGCAATTTTTCGCTGCCCAGCAGCTCGACAAAGGCAGTGTCGGCTCCGTCGCCTTTTCGCCAGCCAGCTCGAATGATGCGCAGATATCCGCCTTCGCGATCGCCGAAGCGTGGGGCTACGGTGTCGAAAAGCCGGGTGACCGCTTCCTTGGTCATCAAGTAAGCTCCAGCCTGGCGACGTGCGGAAAGATCTCCTCGCTTCCCTAACGTAATCATCTTTTCCACCAGCGGACGTAAAGCTTTCGCTTTCGGAACGGTGGTTTCGATGCGTTCCTCGACGATGAGCGAAGTGACCAGGTTCCGCAGCAGTGAGCGGCGGTGGCTGGTGTTACGTCCCAGTTTCCATCCTGCTACTTTGTGACGCATTGAAGGCCTCAGTTGTCAGTGGCTAGTGATTAGTGGTCGGAAACCCCAGCCCGTCCGTTGAAATTTTTCGTAGCTTCATTCAAGCAGCCAGTGGCAAGCGAGGTGACTGATCACCAGCCACTGGCCACAGGTTTACAGATCGTTATCCGGACCGTATGCGGATGCCGGCAAAACCTGGTTGGAAGTCGGACCCGGCACGGCATTTCCGTGCTCGTCGATCTTCATCCCCAGACTCAATCCCATCGACGACAGAATTTCCTTGATTTCGTTCAGCGACTTGCGGCCGAAGTTCTTGGTCTTCAGCATCTCGGCTTCGGTCTTCTGCACCAGTTCGCCGATGGTCTGAATGTTTGCGTTCTTCAGGCAGTTGTAGCTGCGAACAGACAATTCGAGTTCTTCCACCGAACGGTTCAGATTCTCGTTTTTGATTTCCGGCTTGCGATCGTCGACCGAAGTGGAAGTCTCGATATCTTCTTCGAAGTTGATGAAGATATTCATGTGGTCCTTCACCAACTTCGCTGCCAGACCGATAGAATCAGCCGGAGTGATGGAGCCATTTGTCCATACTTCGATCGTCAGCTTGTCATAGTCGGTAATCTGTCCCAAACGCGCCGCTTCCACGGTGTAATTGCACTTGCGCACCGGAGAGTGCACCGAATCGATAGGAATGAAACCGATTCCGAGATCTTCGTCGAAGTTCTTGTCCGCTGAAACATAGCCGCGGCCGCGCTTGAGCCGCATCTCCATATCCAGCCTGCCGCCTTCGCTTACCGTTGCGATGTAGACGTCTTTGTCGAGCACTTCGACATCGGCGTCGGCTTCGATCATGCCGGACGTCACCACACCGGGCTGGTCAGCACGCAAGTAAATCGCTTTCGGAGCATCCCCTGCCAGCTTGAATGGAACCTGCTTCAGGTTGAGAATGATGTCGGTCGCATCCTCGACTACACCGGGAATCGACTGAAATTCGTGCAGCACGCCCTCAATCTTTACAGCGGTGATAGCCGCTCCTTCGATCGAAGACAGCATCACGCGACGCAGCGCATTGCCGATGGTGGTACCGAACCCGCGCTCAAAAGGCTGGGCCCAGAAGATACCGTACTTGTCAGTTAGGGTTGAAGTATCGACGGCGAGACGTTTGGGCTTTTGAAATCCCTTCCAAAGCATTACGTTGTTCTCCTTCGGCCGTGTGGCTCAATCCTGACATCCCTGAATCGGTCCCAGTGCATTTCAGGTCAAGCGTCAGAGAAAGGCTGATCTGGCTCGAATTTAATGGACCCGGGGTCGTCAGTCAGCAGTCGCCAGCAAAATTTGCTGACCACCAAAGACCGACGGCTGATGACTATTTGCTGTACAACTCAACAATCAACTGCTCGTTCACGGGCAAATTGATATCTTCGCGTTTGGGCAAAGCTAAAACTTTGCCTTTGTAATTGTCGCGATCGATCTCGAGCCAGTTCGGCGCGTTCTGGTGGCTGGCAAATTCCTTGGCTGGCTCCAGAATGGGCAGCTTGTTGCTGCCTTCGCGAATCGCTATCTCCTCGCCCACGCTCACCTGGTAGGAGGGGATGTTGACCTTGCGACCGTTCACCTGGATGTGTCCGTGGCGCACAAGTTGACGCGCTTGACGGCGCGACATACCGAAACCAAGCCGGTAAACGACATTGTCCAGGCGACGCTCCAACTGTTGTAGGAGCATTTCGCCAGTAACACCGCGGGTCCGCGCCGCTTTCTCGAAATAGTTGCGGAACTGACCTTCCTGGGTGAAATAAATCCGCTTGGCCTTTTGCTTTTCTCGCAGTTGCAGACCGTAGCCAACAATCTTGGCTTTGCGGTCTTTACCATGCTGACCGGGAGCGAAGTTACGCTTCTCGATGGGACACTTATCGCTGAAGCACTTGGTGCCTTTGAGGAACAGCTTCATGCCCTCGCGGCGGCAGAGACGACAGACAGGATCGGTATATCGGGCCAAGTTGTTTCTCCTTATTAGATGACCGGTTTACAGGTTTGGCTTCACCCTTCATCCCGGACGAAAATCAGCATTTAGCTCCTAGCCATTGGACCTAGTTAAGGGCTAAAAGCCAAGGGCCAAAAGTTCCCTTTTAGACTCTTCTCCGCTTCGGCGGACGGCAACCATTGTGCGGAATTGGCGTTGAATCCTTAATGTTTCGAACTTCGATGCCGGCGGCAGCCAGAGCGCGGATCGCCGATTCGCGTCCGGAACCAGGACCGCTTACTCGCACCTCGACACTCCGGACACCGTGGTCACGCGCCATGTTCGCGGCATTCTGCGCGGCCTGCTGTGCCGCAAAAGGAGTCCCTTTTCGCGAGCCGCGAAAGCCTAACGAACCCGAACTCTTCCAGGACAGAACATTCCCTGCCTGATCGGCAATCGTCACGATCGTGTTGTTGAACGAAGCCTGGATGTGGGCAATGCCGTGAGGAACGTGTTTTCGCTCCTTCTTCTTGAACGTTTTCTTCTTGCCCTTTTTATCCGGCGCTGCTGCCCCGGTTCCCGCTGCCCCTGCCGCTGCTGGTTTTGCCATAGTTAGCCTTTTAGCTGTCAGCTGTTTGCCTTCAACCCAGTCGCCGTATCTAAGCAAACGGCTAAGAGCTAAAAGCTGATCGTTGCTTTTAAGTTTTTGCCGTCGCCTTCTTCTTCTGTGCCACCGTGCCCTTACGTGGACCCTTTCGGGTACGCGCATTGGTATGCGTCCGCTGTCCTCGAACCGGCAGGTTGCGGCGATGACGGTAGCCGCGATAGGAACCGATTTCGATGAGACGCTTGATGTTCATCGAAACTTCCTTACGCAGGTCGCCTTCCACCAATCCTTCATTTTCGATGACTTGGCGGATGCGGTTCACTTCGTCCTCGCCCAAATCCTGGACCTTCTTGGTAGCGTCCACGTTGGCGGCGTCGAGAATGCGTCCAGCGCGTGAGTTGCCGATCCCGTAGATGTACGTCAGCGCGATGTTGGCGCGTTTACCGCGCGGAAGATCGACGCCTGCGATGCGTGCCATATTGCTCCTCTGTTATCCCTGACGCTGCTTGTGCTTGGAATTGACGCAAATCACCCGCACCACACCTTTGCGGTGGATGACTTTGCACTTGTCGCAAATTTTCTTTACCGATGCTCGTACTTTCATAAAACCCAGTCCTTCAGCCGTCAGCTCTCAGACTTCACTAAAACCTTGAAGCCCAACAAGGTGGCGCTCATTTGTAGCGGTAGACGATGCGGCCGCGGTTCAGATCGTAGGGCGAAAGCTCAACGGCGACTTTGTCTCCCGGCAGGATACGGATGAAATTCTTGCGCATTTTTCCCGAAACGTGCGCCAGTACCTGATGCTTGTTTTCCAGTTCTACCCGGAACATGGCATTGGGCAACGGTTCAACGACCGTCGCCATCACTTCAATCGCGTCCTCTTTGCTCATCGACTCCTTAAGATCAGCTCTACTGCGTCAAGATCACTGGTCCATCTTTTGTCACTGCTACGCAATGTTCGAAATGGGCACTGTAGCTGCCATCGGCGGTGACGGCGGTCCACTTGTCATCTAGAACGCGAGTCCCGGGATCGCCCGAATTCACCATCGGCTCGATGGCCAAAACCATGCCTTCACGCAACCGTGCGCCGTGCCCGCGAGTTCCGTAATTTGGCACCTGGGGTTCTTCATGCAATCGCGTCCCAATGCCGTGTCCCACAAACTCACGAACCACGCTGAAACCATTGGCTTCAACAAATTCCTGAACTGAAGCCCCGACGTCTCCGACCGCGTTCCCTATGCGCGCTGCCTCAATGCCGCGGTACAACGATGCTTCCGTAACTTCCAGCAACTTGGTCAACTCCGGTGTGATCGAACCATCGACCGGGACGGTGATAGCCGCATCGCCGTAATACCCATCCACCACGACACCGCAATCGATTGAAACAATGTCGCCAGCCTTCAACACTCTCTTTTCCGAAGGGATGCCATGCACAATCTCTTCGTTGATCGAGGTGCAAAGTACGCACGGATAGTCGTAATAACCTTTGAAAGCAGGTGTTACTCCTAAATCTTTGATCTGCCGCTCCGCCGCCCGCTCCAGATCCATCGTGGTTGCGCCCGGCGCCACCAGGCTGCGCACATGATTGAGTACCTGGCGAACGATGCTGCCACTCCGCCGCATCTTCTCAATCTCAGCCGCCGATTTGCAAACTATCGCCATATCTCCGTTGGTCGCGGGGTTGTTATTCCTTCCCCGCTGTTTGCGGCTCAGTTTCAGTTAGGCACCGCCGCGCGGTAGCTCTCAATCACCTTGAAAATCTGCTCTGTAACCTGTTCTACCGGCAAGTCTCCGTCGACGGAAACCAGCCGTCCCTTGTCCGCGTAGTATTCGGCTACGGGCTTGGTCTGCAGTTCGTAGGCCGCCAGTCGATCCCGGATGACTTCTTCACGGTCATCTTCGCGGGTCACCAGCGTGGAACCATCAACATCGCATCGATCAGCGACACGGGGTGGCTGGGAGTAGACGTTGTAAATCCGTCCACAGACGGGACAAGAACGGCGCCCAGTAATACGGCGCAACAATTTATTATAATCTACGTTAATTCTGATCACAATGGGCAGACACTTCTCGCGCTGCGCGTTGTCAAAGAACTCGTGCTCCAGAAACGCATCCAGCCATCCGGCCTGGGCCGGATTTCGTGGAAACCCATCCAAAATGAAGCCGCGCTCACAGTCCGCCTGCCTCAGTCGCTGCGCTACCATGTCATACATCAGGTCGTCAGGGACAAACTCACCCCGCGCCATGACATCTTTGACCAGCACCCCTAGCGGAGTACCACGCTGCACATGTTCTCGCAGCAGGTCGCCGGTAGAAATCTGGGGAATGCGGTAACGCTGAACGATCAGCTTGGCCTGCGTACCCTTGCCCGCTCCCGGCGGACCGAGCAGAATGACAGGTCCGATGTTGCGTGAGGTCGCCTCCGCCATCGAACTGGTCCAGCCTCCCAATTTCCGATTTCATTCCACAGCGCGACCAACTGCCCCACTTCAATCCCTGCGTTCTGACTGAAACCCTGCACGAGCGAAATGCTCGCGTCGGCATTTCCTACGACCAGGTACGGCGCCCACGAATCCGTCCGCTGCGCGGCGTAAAGCCGTCGTAGTGGCGCATTACCAGTTGCGCTTCAATCTGCGTCACTGTGTCCATCGCGACACCCACAACGATCAGGAGGGACGTTCCGCCAAAATAGAAATTAACGTTCAATCCGTTCGTGATCCATGTCGGCAGCCGTTCAAAGAACGCTCCAATCGGGCCGTACAGGTGATTCAAATGAATACCGGTAATCATCCACTCCGGAATGAACGAAATGATAATCAGGTAGAGCGCCCCGACTAGCGTAATGCGGGTAAGGATTTCGTTAATGTGGTCCGCTGTCCGTTTGCCCGGACGAATACCCGGAATGAAACCGCCATACTTCCGCATGTTGTCGGCAACTTCATTGGGGTTGAAAACAATCGACACATAGAAATACGCGAAAAAGATAATTCCTACCGCGTATAAAACCGTATACAGCGGCTCACCCCATCCCAGGTTGCGGATCAATTCCCCAAAATAACGGTTGTTGCGCAGACTGTAACCAACCGTTTGGGGAAGGGTCAGAATCGAGGAGGCAAAAATTACCGGCATCACACCGCCGGAATTTACACGCAGCGGCAGGTGAGTCGATTGTCCGCCCATCACCTTCCGGCCCACGACCCGTTTGGCATACTGCACCGGAATGCGGCGTTCACAGCGCTCCACATACACAATAAAACCGACCACCAGCACCATGACGCCAATCAGCATGATCATCGCCGGGGCGGTGAATGCCCCCCATGCGTCAGTGCGAACCTTGTCGAAAAGATCGATGATGCCGCGCGGCAATCCCACCACGATGCCGGCGAAAATCAGCAGGGACATCCCATTTCCAACGCCGCGTTCAGTAATTTGTTCGCCCAGCCACATAATAAAAACGCTGCCCGTGGTCAGGGTAAGCATCGTCATCAGGATGAATGATGCCCCGGGATGGATGACAAAATCGCCGCCCCTCTGCAACTGCCAGGCGATACCAAATGACTGCACCGCGCTTAAGCCAAAGGTCAGGTAGCGCGTCCACTGCGTAATCTTTTTCCGCCCGAGTTCGCCCTCTTTCTGCAACTTCGCTAACGGCTCATAGACCACCGTCAGCAATTGCAAAATGATGGACGCCGTGATGTACGGCATGATCCCTAAAGCAAAAATCGTCAAACGCCGTAACTGGCCGCCGGAAAATAGGTCGACGAAGCCCAGCAGGCTGCCTTTGTTCTGCTCGAAGAATTGCTGCAACTTGTCCGCATTCACCCCTGGCGTGGGAATGTGTCCGCCCAGGCGATAGACCGCCAACAGACCCAGCGTGAACAAAATACGCTTGCGCAAGTCCGGTATGCGAAATACGTTAGCCAGTTTCTCCAGCATGGCCTACAACACCTCGAATTTGCCGCCGGCTTTGGTGATTTTTTCCTGCGCCGACTTGGAAAACTTGTGAGCATGCACAGTAAGTGCAACCGTCAAGTCGCCGTCTCCCAGCACTTTCAACGGATGTTTGCTTTTGATCACTCCCGCTTTGCGCAACACATCCGGCGTGATCGTAGTTTCGCCAAGCAGCGCCAGCTTCTCCAGGTTCACGATATTGAATTCCTGTCGAAAAATGTTGGTAAAGCCACGCTTCGGCATGCGGCGATGCAGCGGCATCTGGCCGCCTTCAAAGCCGCGCATCATTCGCGAACCGCTGCGCGAACGCTGTCCTTTGTGTCCGCGGGTCGAGGTCTTACCCATGCCCGAACCCATACCGCGGCCGACGCGTTTCTTATTCTCCGAAGCCTTCTTTGGTGCGCGAATGTTCGAAAGATTCATAAGTCAACTTTCAGCCATCAGCCGTCAGTACCAGGGTTAGCTGCAGCCTGATAGCGGACTACGGATAGCTAGTTCACAATCTCCACCAGGTGCGGCACCTTCGCCACCATCCCGCGGATGGCTGGGTTGTCTGGACGCTCAATGACCTGGTTCAACCGGGTAAAGCCCAAACCCTTGACCACCAGTTTCTGTTTCACCGGCGCGCAAATGGCGGACCGCACCCACTTCAATTGGATCTTCCCGCCATTTCCGGCGTGCGGTTTCTTGGCCAATTTATTAGGCATGTTTACAGCTCCTCTACCAACTTACCGCGCATGGCAGCGACATCGGTTCGGTTTTTCAAATGCTTCAGGGCATCAAAAGTCGCCTTGATCACGTTGTGAGGATTCGTGGTACCGATCGATTTGGTCAGCACGTTCTGGACCCCCGCCGAAGTCATCACCGCGCGTACCGCTCCGCCGGCAATCACGCCGGTGCCCTCGGGAGCCGGCTTCAGCAGCACCCGGCCGGATCCGAAACGTCCCAGCACCAGGTGCGGAATGCTGGTTTGCGTCAGGTTCACGCGCATCAGGTTTTTTTTCGCCGACTCAATTCCTTTGCGGATCGCCTGGGGAACTTCCTTGGCCTTCCCCGAACCATAGCCTACGACGGCTGCGCTGGGATCTCCCACCACCACCAGGGCCGCGAAGGACAGGTTCTTGCCACCCTTGACCACTTTGGTGACGCGATTGATCGCGACGACCTGGTCTTTCAGCTGGTACGAATTCGCATCGAGCTTCTTAATCACAGTTGGCATTGATTCTCATTTCACAAATTTGTAATCTCTATCACCCAATGTCTCGATTTCAGAACTGTAATCCGGCTTCGCGGGCGGAATCGGCCAGGGCCTTCACCCGTCCGTGATAAATGTAACCGCCGCGATCGAACACAACCTTGGTGATTCCTTTGGCCTTCGCGCGCTCGGCGATGCTTTTGCCGACGGTCTTCGCTGCCGCCAGGTTTCCTCCGGTGCGTCGTTGCCCCTTCTCGCCTTCGGCTGAATTCGCCGAAACCAGGGTGGCGCCTTCGCGGTCGTCGATCAACTGCACGTAGATGTGATTCAGCGAACGATACACGTTCAAGCGTGGCCGCTCGGCAGTGCCGAGAACCTTCTTCCGGATCCGTTTGTGAACATGCCGGCGGTTCTGGTTCTTCGATGTCTGGGTAAGCATTTTTTCTGGTCCTCGATCCGCAGTCGCCGATTTCTCTTCTAATCCGGTTACCGAACGACTGTTCTTGCTTCAATCATCGGTGCGATCACCCTCCCGCCCTTGTTGGGCGGGCGGTGACCGGCCACGGACGACTATTTCGCTCCGGTTTTCCCTACCTTCTTCTTCAAGCGCTCGCCTGCATATCGCACACCCTTGTTTTTATAAGGGTCCGGCGGACGCAGGCTGCGCATTTCCGCCGCCACCTGTCCCACCTTCTGGCGGTCGATCCCGGTAACACTCAGCTTCGTTTGCTTTGGATCCACTGTAGCCTCAACTCCACCCGGCAACGGATATTCGATGGGATGCGAATAACCCAGGCTGAACACAACCGTGTTCTTGCCCTTCAATTCCGCGCGATATCCAATGCCGACAATCTCCAACTCGCGGGTCCAGCCCTTGGTCACTCCCTCAACCGCGTTGTTGACCAGAGCGCGCGCCAATCCGTGAACCGCGGCTTGCGAATCGTTTTCACGAATCGCCACCAGGTTCCCGTCCTGTTGCTCAATACGGATGCCGCGCGGAAGCTGGGTATCCAGCTTGCCCTTAGGACCTTGCACGGCAACATTGTCGCCTTCGATTTTCACCACCACTCCCTTGGGGAGTGGGATCGGCTTTCTTCCAATTCTCGACATAAGCTTTCAGCTCTCGGCTTTCAGCCCTCAGCTTAAATCGCCGTCCCTGATAGCTGACGGCTGACAGCTGATAGCTGTTTCTCTACCAAATCTCGCAAAGCACTTCGCCGCCAACGCCTTGCTTGCGCGCCTGGCGCCCGGTCATAACTCCCCGAGGGGTCGTCAAAATATTTATGCCCATGCCACCTAGCACTCTGGGAATCTCGCTGCGACGCACATAAACGCGGCAACCCGGCCGCGAAACACGTTCCACGTTCGAGATGGCGGCTTCATTGTTGTTGCCGTATTTCAGGTAGATGCGCAAGACCTTGTGGCCTTCTTCTTCCGCTGGCTTGAAATTGGATATATAGCCTTCCTCTTTGAGGATGCGGGCAATCTCCAGCTTCAGCTTGGAGGCGGGAACATCTACCTTCTGATGGCGAGCGCTTATCGCATTGCGAATGCGTGTCAGCATGTCTGCGACCGGATCGGTCAACCTCATCGTTTGCTTCTCCTCCGTCGTCCGTTTGCTTCGGCTTGCTCACTCACCGCCGAAGAACCTGCGACGACGTACTATCCACTCGAACTTTTGAGTCCGCTCTCGCGTGTCTGTTCCGCAAGGCCGGAATTTTATGGCCGGTTCCTACCAAGACGACTTTGAAACCCCGGGAATTTCTCCCCGCAGAGCCAGCCCCCGGAAACACAAGCGGCAGATTCCAAACTTGCGCAAATACGCGCGCGGACGTCCACACAGCTTGCAGCGGTTATGTCTGCGCGAAGAAAATTTTGGCTTTGGCAGGCGTTTGCCGCGCGCACTATCAAACGTCTCCTGAATCTTTGCGTCCTTGACTCGTTTTGCGGTAGTCAATGTACTTTCTGCTCCTCGCTTCTGACTTTCAGCTTCAAACTCTCAGTCATCAGCTCTCCATTAAGACTTCGTCTACTATTGCGTCCGAAACGGCATACCCAAGTGTTTCAACAAAACTCGCGCCTGATCGTCAGACTGGGCCGTCGTCACAATGGTGACGTTCATGCCCTTGGCTTTATCCACCCGCGAATAATCGATCTCGGGGAAAATCAACTGGTCGTGCAAGCCCAGGGTGTAATTTCCGCGCCCGTCAAACGACTTGGTGGAAACCCCCTTGAAGTCGCGTACCCGCGGCAACACCACATTCACCAGCCTGTCCAAAAATTCGTACATGCGATCGCCACGCAGCGTCACCATGGCGCCAATCGCCTGGCCTTCACGTACCTTGAATGCCGCAATCGACTTCTTGGCCTTGGTGGTTACCGGCTTCTGCCCGGTAATCTGTCCCAGTTCGTTGACCGCAGGATCAAGAATCTTCGCATTCTGTGTCGCTTCCCCCATCCCCATATTCACCACAATCTTGTGAATATGCGGCACAGCCATGGGGTTCTTTAACTCGAATTCCTTCATCAGGGCGGGCGCGACTTCGCTCTTGAACCGGCTCTTCAGCCGCGGCATTTCCTTGGCACTATGATGCGCCTGCGCGGGCTTCGCCTCCTGCTGCTGCTTTTCGCCTTGCCGTTCTCTTTTTTCTTTCGCCATTTCCTTCAGTTACCTTCTCTCACGGTTTCGGATTGTTGGGTGCAGCTTTTGGCTCTTAGCTCTAGCCTTTGGTTTTCAAACTCCAACGTCTACCGCTGCGTGAGTTCTTCCAAGATTGCGAATGCTATCGGCCTTGGCCAAACGCTACCGCTACTTATCCAGCGTTGCCCCGCACTTGCGGCAAACCCGGACTTTGCGCTCTCCTTGAAACTCGTGCCCGATGCGTACCGGACGCTTGCAACTGGGACACATCAAACCTACATTCGAGAGTGCGATCCGGCTCTCCTGCTCGGCGATTCCGCCCTTGACGTTGCGTTGCGGATTGGGCCGGACGTGCTTTTTGACCACCATCACGTGCTCAACCAGCACTTTGGCATCGTTCGGAAAAACCCGCAGCACTCGTCCTTCTTTTCCTTTGTCGCGTCCGGAAATAACCCGCACCGTGTCGTTGCGGCGAAGGTCAACTCGTTTATGTTCTCTCGCTACTGTCTTCATGATCTTCCAATTCTCTCTCTCAAAAGCCCTGGCCTAGAGTACTTCCGGGGCCAATGAGACAATCTTCAAAAACTTCTTTTCGCGCAGTTCTCGGGCAACCGGGCCAAACACGCGGGTTCCGACCGGCTCGCCGGCTTCATTGATCAGCACGGCGGCATTCTGATCGAAGCGGATGTAGGTTCCATCGCGCCGGCGATGTTCTTTCCGGGTGCGAACAATGACCGCCTTAACCACGGTACCTTTTTTTGTCTGGCCATCGGGCGCCGCTTCTTTCACGCTCGCGGTGATGACATCGCCCAGCCCCGCGTTCAAGCCGGTCGAGCCGCCGAGCGGCAGAATCATCTGCAGCTTGCGGGCGCCGGAATTATCGGCGACCTCGAGCATCGATCTCATCATCACGGCCATAACTTGATCTCCCTCAGTGCGTCACGCTTGGCGCACTCACATCAACCTCGATTAGCTCACTTCAGCGACGTTCACTTCCGGCACCAGCGCCGTACGCCGCACAATCTCTTTCAAACGCCATCGCTTCAATTTGGACAGAGGACGAGTCTCCTCCAGGCGAACCACATCGCCCACGTGAGCTTCGTTCTTCTCGTCATGCGCGTAAAACTTCTTCGCTTTCGAAACCACACGGCCATAAAAAGGATGCGCCTTCTTGCGCACCACCTGCACTACGATGGTCTTGTGCATGCGGCTGGAAACCACTTCGCCGACGACTTCCTTGCGACGTCCCGCGGCCTGCTTCACTGCCGCTCCGGATTGTACGTTCGTCTCGGGCATGCTACTTCTTCTCCGTTCCGCCAACTGAGGCCAGTTCGCGTTCGCGAGCGATGGTCTTCACTCGCGCAATGTCCTTGCGCAAGCCACGAATCTTCTTCAGACTCTCGGTCTGTCCCATATTGAGCTGGAACTTCAGCTTGAACAGCTGGTCGCTGAGATCGTGTTCTTGCTGACGAAGTTCCTCAGCCGTAAGATTCCGTACTTTTTCGGATTTCATAATCAACTCTCAGTTCCTAATCGCGATGTTGCTCCGCACTTTTGACGCCTAGTGCGCGCCTTCACGTTTCACAAAGACGGTTCGCAGCGGCAACTTGTGCGACGCCAGACGCATAGCCTCGGTCGCATCCGTCTGCGAGACCCCTTCCATCTCGAACAGGATCTTGCCTGGCCGCACCACGGCCACCCAGTGATCCGGCGCTCCCTTACCCTTACCCATACGGGTTTCGGCAGGCTTCTTGGTTACCGGCTTGTCCGGAAACAGCCGGATCTGAATCTTCCCGCCGCGCTTCACAAAACGAGTCATGGCCACGCGTGCCGCCTCGATCTGACGATCGGTGATCCAGCCCGGCTCGAGCACCTTCAGACCGAAATCGCCGAATGCCAACTGGCTTCCGCGCCACGCCTTACCGGTCATGCGCCCGCGTTGCTGTTTGCGGTACTTCACTTTCTTGGGCATCAACATAAAAGTCAGCTCTCAGCTTTCAGCCATCAGCTCTCGCCAAAAACTCTTAGAACGCACCTGCCTGCTGCGGTTCGCGTTTTTTGGCCGGCAAAATTTCGCCTTTATAAATCCAGCACTTCACCCCGATCACTCCGTAGGTGGTGCGAGCTTCCGTAAACCCGTATTCAATATCGGCGCGCAAAGTGTGCAGCGGAAGGCGTCCCTGCAGATACCATTCGGAACGCGCGATTTCATTGCCGTTCAGACGCCCACTCACGCGAACCTTGATTCCCTTGCAACCAAAACGCAACGCCGAATCCACCGCCTTGCGCATGGCGCGACGAAACCCCACCCGCTTTTCTAGTTGCAACGCGATCGCTTCGGACACCAGTTGCGCATCCAGCTCCGGCTTGTGCACTTCCTGAATATCTATGTGCACTTCGCGCGCCGTACGCTTCTGCACATCCTGTTTCAACTTGTCGATTTCCGCGCCCTTGCGCCCGATGATGATGCCGGGCCGCGCCGTCTTGATAATCACCCGCAGCTTGTTGCCGGGCCGCTCGATCTCAATCGAACTGACACCCGCCGACTTGAGCTTATCCTTCAGCTCGTTGCGCAACTTGACATCTTCCAGTAACAGCTTGTCGTAGTCTCGCTCCACAAACCAGCGCGACTTCCAGGGCTTGGTGTAGCCCAGGCGGAAACCATAGGGATGAACTTTTTGTCCCATTATCTCGCTCCTGCTTTCTTCTTCGCTGCCGGCGCTTTGCGTACCCTGGCTTTGGCCGGGGTTTTCTTGGCTTTGCCAGCCGCCGCTTCTTCGCCGACCACGGTCGCCAATTCTTCGCCGCTCCGTCCGCGCTCCGCTAGAACAATTTCGATGTGAGCAATCCGCCGGACGTAGCGGAAGGCTCGGCCCATGGGTGCCGGACGGATTCGCTTCATCCGAGGTCCATCATTGGCCACCGCGCTCTTTACGTAAAGCTTGTCAACGTCGACATCGATGCCCTTCTCGCTGCTCAAATAGTTGGCATTCTCCAGCGCCGACCGCAACAACTTTTCGACCGTCGCCGCCACCCGCTTTTTGGTGAATACCAGAATATTGAGAGCGTCTTCTACTTTGCGGCCTTTAATCAAATCCAGCACCAGCCGCGCCTTTTGCGGCGACACCCGGGTGAAGCGGACTTGAGCTCGGAATTCCATATTTATCTCCTGTTACGCCGCTTCTCTTACGCCTTCGGCGCAGGTGCCGATGGTGCTGCCGACGGCGTAATCGCTCCTGGACCGCCGGGCGCGCTAGCTGGCCGCGCCGCCGTTTCCGTGGCCGCCCGCATCGAGTGGCCTTTGAACTGGCGCGTGAAACTGAATTCACCCAGCTTGTGCCCCACCATGTTTTCCGTGATGTACACCGGAATGAATTTCTTTCCGTTGTGCACCGCGATCGTGTGACCCACCATTTCCGGAATGATGGTTGAGCGCCGCGACCATGTCCGCAGCACCTTTTTTTCGTTGCGCGCGTTCATCCCGTCTACCCGCGACTGCAGGTAGGCATCGATGAACGGACCTTTCTTGGTTGAACGTGCCATAAAGTCAGCTTCTCGCTGTTAACTCCTAGCTTTTAGCTAAATCCAAAACCTCTACCCATTCCCATGTCACGCCCAATCGCTTCCGGCGCTCCTACTTCTTGCCTCTGCGATTCACAATGAACGCATCAGTTCGCTTGTTGTTTCGGGTCTTGTATCCGCGCGTCGGTTGACCCCATGGCGTAACCGGATGCCGGCCGCCAGAAGTCTTACCTTCGCCACCTCCGTGGGGATGGTCCACAGGATTCATCGTGACGCCGCGATTTACCGGACGCCATCCCATCCAGCGCATACGTCCCGCTTTACCGATAGTGACGTTTTCGTGATCCAGATTCCCAACCTGCCCAATGGTCGCCATGCAATCCTGCGACACTTTGCGGGTTTCGCCGGAAGGCAATTTGACCAGTGCGTACTCACCTTCTTTGGCAACCAACTGCGCCGATCCGCCAGCCGAGCGCACCATCTGGGCACCCTTGCCGGGCTTCAACTCGATGTTGTGAATGGTCGTTCCCGGCGGAATATTCTTCAGCGGTAGTGCGTTGCCCACCAGAATATCCGCTTCCGGACCGCTAACCACCTTCTGCCCGACCTTCAGCCCATCCGGCTGCAGAATGTAACGCTTCTCTCCATCGGCATAGGACAGCAACGCGATCCGCGCTGAGCGGTTGGGATCGTATTCGATCGAAGCCACCGTGGCCGCAATGCCATTCTTGTCGCGCTTGAAGTCAATCAGACGCAGTTTCTTCTTATGGCCGCCCCCCCGATGCCACATCGTGGTATCGCCGCTGTTACGGCGTCCGCCGGTGCGCTGCTTGGTTTCAAGCAACGGCTTGTGCGGATGTCGGGTCGTAATATCGTCGTTGACCAGCGTGGTCCGGTAGCGCAACGTCTGCGTAGTCGGTCGGTATGTCTTGATGGGCATAATTGCTCTCAGCTCTCAGTGTTCAACTCTCCGAAACTTCCAGCGGCCGCCGCTTTTCGCTGAAAGCTGACGGCGGAGAGCCGATAACTGCCTTACAGGTTCTGCGCGTACTCTGGCATTTTCTCGCCAGACTTCAACCGCACGAATGCCTTCTTCCAGTCAGGACGGTAGCCAGCGAACTTTCCCCGGCGCCGCTCCTTGCCCGGATACAACGCGGTGCGCACCGAGTGCACCTTCACTTTAAAAATCGACTGCACCGCTTCCCGGATTTCGGTCTTGGTGGCTTCCTTCGCCACCTGGAAGACCAGCGTGTTCTGGTTTTCCTTGATCGCCAAACCTTTTTCCGTAATCACCGGACGGCGAATGATCTGATATGCCGATTTCATCAGGCTACCTCCGCCGCTTTTTCATGACGCGTCCGTCGCCTCGGAGAACCTGATGCCTTCTTCCCCTTTGTTTTTGCGCCGTCTTTGTCAGTCGTCTTGTGTTCCCGTTTCGAAGCCGCATTCTTCAATGAAAGCTGTAGTGCCTCGATGGCCGGCTGCGAAAAGATGGCCCGGTCATAGCGCAACAGATGATACGGGTGAACTTCGTTGCCGTGCACCAGTTCCACTCCCTCAAGATTGCGCGATCCGAGCGTCAGGTTCAGGTTGCCGTGACGAGGCACCTCGACCAACAGCGCCGTAGTCTCCACCTTCAACGCATCCAGAGCCTGACGGAATTGCTTGGTCTTGGGCTCCTTCACATCAAACGCATTCACCACAATCAGTTTGCCCTCGGCAAATTTCGAGGCCAGCGCGGAGCGCAATGCCCCCATCACTTTCTTGCGCGGAAAAATGTAATCGTAGGAGCGCGGTTGCGGTCCATGCACTGTGCCACCATGCCGCCACAGTGGCGAACGGATGGAACCAACGCGTGCGCGGCCTGTACCTTTCTGCTTCCACAATTTTTTACCGGCGCCGGAAACCAGTTTCTTGTTCTTGGTAGCGTGGGTGCCAGCACGTTGCGCGGCGCGGTAATGTTTTACCGCTTCCCACAGCAGGGCTTCGTTGACCGCGCCGAACACCTCGTCAGCGAGATCGAGCGTACCCACCTTATCCCCGCTCAGATTATGAATATCGATAGTTGCCATAGGTCTTTTCCGTACATCCATGCCCAACCGATGACTGCCATTCGCAGTCCGGCGACCACGACTAAGCCTTCTTTGCCGCCCTCTTGGCTGCCTTCAACGGATCCACCGTAGCCGCGCCACCAAATCCACGCCGTTCGCGGGGTGGCTTCTTGGCCTTGGTAATCACCAGATAGCCGCCGTTCGGGCCGGGCACACTGCCCTCCACCACCAGCAAATTCTCATCCTTGTCGACGCCCAACACGCGCAAGTTACGTTGTGTTACGCGGTCGACCCCCATGTGTCCCGACATCCGCATGCCTTTGAAAACGCGCGAGGGAAACGCAGACGATCCGATTGAACCTGGAATCTGAAACATCGAACCATGGGATTTCGCGCCGCCCGCAAAGTGATGTCTACGCACCACACCCGCAAAGCCACGCCCTTTGCTGACTCCCACTATGTCCACGAACCGCTCACCCTCAAAAATATCCACCAGTACCCGGTCGCCGGCCTTGAGCGCCGGATTTGTTTCTTCGGATTTCTCCGCAATCTCGATCGGCACTTCGCGCAAGAACTTCACCGGCGGAAGATTGTGTTTCCCAAGATGCCCCTTCATCGGCTGGGTCAGGCGCGATTCCTTCATGAACTCGACCAGGCCAATCTGCGCCGCATCGTATCCGTCGCGGGTCTGCGTCTTGTGCTGCGTGATGACACACGGACCAGCCTGCAGAACCGTCGCGGGATGCACGTCGCCCTTATCGTCGAAGAGCTGCGTCATTCCGACTTTCTTGCCTAAGATTCCAGTGACCTTCGCCATTTCTTTCGCTCACCTTGCCCAGAACCATGCCATGGGCCAAATTCTTCCGACTGCCTTTCAGCTCGAGACGGATAGCTGAATGCGGACGGCTATTTATGCTCTTTGCCAAAAGCCTTGATTTCGACATCCACGCCCGCCGGCAGGTCGAGCTTCATCAAAGCGTCGACGGTTTGCTGCGTAGGCTCAAGAATGTCGAGCAAGCGCTTGTGAGTACGAATCTCGAATTGCTCACGCGACTTTTTGTCCACGTGCGGAGAACGCAGCACGCAGTACTTGTTTTTCATCGTAGGCAAAGGTATCGGCCCCGCGATTTGCGCGCCGGTGCGCCGGGCGGTGTCCACAATCTCACCCGTGGATTGGTCCAGGATGCGGTAGTCATACGCCTTAAGCCGGATGCGAATTCTTTCTTTTCCAACCATGTTTCACTCTTTCGCTCTCCCGGCTCACCGGGAGAAAAGAACTGGCGGCATGCTGCGAGCCGCTGAACGGCAGCTATTCGCTCTTAAGCTTCTAGCTCAAACGCAAATTCTGAAACCTAACCACTGACATCCCTGGGGCGCGCTTCCCCATGGAAGCTACTG
Source organism: Terriglobia bacterium (assembly GCA_963786325.1). Lineage (GTDB taxonomy): Bacteria > Acidobacteriota > Terriglobia > Terriglobales > Acidobacteriaceae > JAIQFF01. The sequence continues at coordinate 314,211 of CAWAYW010000024.1, read as the reverse complement.
AATAATCTCGGCGATCGTGCCCGCGCCTACCGTGTGCCCGCCTTCGCGGATGGCAAACCGTAAGCCCTTCTCCATCGCCACCGGCGTGATCAGCTCAATCACCAACTGCACGTTGTCCCCCGGCATCACCATCTCGGTGGCCGCCGGCAGCTCTGCCACTCCCGTCACATCCGTGGTTCGCAAGTAGAACTGCGGCCGGTAGCCTTTGAAAAATGGCGTGTGCCGTCCGCCTTCTTCCTTGGTCAGAATGTAAACCTCGGCCTTGAACTTGGTGTGCGGGGTAATCGATCCCCCCTTGGCCAGCACCATGCCACGCTCCACATCCTCTTTCGCGATGCCGCGCAGCAGCAGGCCGGCATTGTCGCCCGCCAGTCCTTCGTCCAGCTGCTTCTTGAACATTTCCACCCCCGTCACTACCGTCTTGCGGGTGTCGCGAAAACCGACGATTTCCACTTCCTCCCCTACCTTCACCTTGCCGCGCTCGATTCGTCCCGTCACCACCGTACCCCGCCCCGAGATCGAGAAAATATCCTCAATCGGCATCAGAAACGGCTTATCCAACTCCCGCGTCGGCTGCGGAATGTACTTGTCCACCGCTGCCATCAACTCGTCCACCTGCTTCTCCCACTTGGCTTCCCCGTTCAACGCCCCCAGCGCCGACAGTCGCACCACCGGAAGATCGTCTCCCGGAAACTGGTAGCTCTTCAGCAACTCACGCACTTCGAGCTCCACCAGGTCCAGCAGTTCGGCATCATCGACCGCATCGCACTTGTTGAGCGCCACCACGATATACGGCACTCCTACCTGGCGCGCCAGCAGCACGTGTTCCCGGGTCTGCGGCATCGGTCCATCGGTCGCCGCCACCACCAGGATCGCCCCATCCATCTGCGCCGCACCCGTGATCATGTTCTTGATGTAGTCGGCGTGACCCGGGCAATCCACGTGCGCGTAATGACGATTCGCCGTCTCATACTCCACGTGCGCGGTCGCAATCGTGATCCCGCGCGCCTTCTCTTCCGGCGCGTTATCGATCGAATCAAACGACCGGAACTGTATCTTCGGGTTGTGCTTCGACAATACCTTCGTGATCGCCGCCGTCAACGTGGTCTTACCATGGTCAATGTGACCAATCGTCCCTACGTTGCAGTGCGGCTTGGTGCGGTCAAATTTCTCTTTCGCCATATTTGCCTCTAGCGGTTAGCTCCTAGCCATTGTCAGGACCTACGCATTTTCTTTCGTCCCTAAAGGGACTAGCACAGCACTAGCGTTTCGGTCCCTGCGCCTTACCGATAATCTCTTCCGCCGCGCTGCGCGGCACTTCTTCGTAGCGCGCAAAGTGCATCGAGTACTCGGCGCGACCCTGCGTGCTCGAACGCATGTGTGTGGCATAGCCGAACATCTCTGCCAGCGGCACGATAGCCTTGATCACCTGCGAACCAGCGCGATGCTCCATGCCTTCGATCCGTCCGCGGCGCGAGCTCAAGTCGCCCATGATGGTTCCGGCGTAATCCTCCGGAGTAACCACCTCCACCGCCATCACCGGCTCCAGCAGCACCGGAGACGCTTTGCGGGCCGCCTCTTTGAATGCCATCGAACCGGCGATCTTGAACGCCATTTCGTTCGAGTCCACGTCATGATAGCTGCCGTCGTAGAGCGTAGCCTTCACATCCACCATGGGATAACCAGCGAGAATTCCACCCTCCAGCGCTTCCTGAATGCCCTGGTCGATGGGCTTGATGTATTCCTTAGGCACCGAGCCGCCGATGATGTCGTTGACGAATTCGTAGCCCGTCCCAGCAGGCTGCGGGTCGAGCTTGATCTTGGCGTGACCGTACTGACCGCGGCCGCCCGTCTGGCGAATGTACTTGCCCTCGGCTTCGGCGTGCCTGCGAATAGTTTCGCGATAGGCCACTTGCGGCTTGCCGACGTTAGCTTCGACTTTGTACTCGCGCATCATGCGGTCGACGATGATTTCGAGGTGCAACTCGCCCATGCCGCTAATGATGGTCTGTCCGCTATCGGGGTCGGTGTGAACCTTGAAGGTGGGATCTTCCTGGGCCAGCTTGGAAAGGGCCATACCCATTTTTTCCTGGTCGGCCTTGGTCTTGGGCTCAACCGCGACCGAAATCACGGGAACCGCGAACGTAATCGACTCGAGAGCGATGGGATGTTTCTCGTCGCAAATCGTGTCGCCGGTCGAAACGTTCTTCAAACCAACCGCCGCACAAATATCGCCCGCCAGAATCTCGCTGATGTCTTCGCGCTTGTTGGCATGCATCTTGAGCAGCCGCCCAATACGCTCACTACGTCCGCGGCCAGCGTTCAGAACCGAATCGCCCGACTTGAGTTGACCGGAGTAGACCCGAATAAAAGTAAGCTGACCGACGAATGGGTCAGCCATGATCTTGAAAGCAAGAGCCGAGAAGGGCTCGCTATCGGCAGGCTTACGGGTAATGGTCTCTCCGTTGTCGGGATTCGTCCCCTTCACTTCGCCGGCATCGAGTGGCGAAGGCAGATAATCCACCACCGCATCCAGGAGAGGCTGAATGCCTTTGTTCTTAAATGCAGTTCCTACAACCACCGGAAACACTTTCAACCCGATTGTCGACTTGCGCAGGGAAGCGCGAAGTTCCGCGGGAGAAATCGCTTCTCCTTCGAGGAACTTGTGCAGCATGTCGTCATCGTTTTCGGCAACAGTTTCAACCAGCGCTGTGTGGAATGCTTCGGCTTTCTTCTGCAATTCGGGAGGAATTTCGCCAGTAGTGTACTCGGCACCGATGGTGTCGTCCTGCCACACGATCGATTTCATCTCGATGAGATCGACCACGCCTCTGAACTTGTCTTCTTGTCCGATGGGGATTTGAATCGCGACGGGCTTGGCATTGAGGCGCTTGCGGAGAGTGTCAACGGCGTGCTCGAAATCAGCACCCATCTTGTCAATCTTGTTAATGAAACAGATGCGTGGGACGCCGTACTTATCGGCTTGACGCCAGACTTTTTCCGATTGCGGCTGCACTCCGTGAACGGCATCAAACACAGCCACAGCGCCATCAAGGACGCGCAAAGAACGTTCCACTTCAGCGGTGAAGTCCACGTGGCCGGGCGTATCGATGATGTTGATGCGAATGTCACGCCAGGTGCAGGTTGTAGCCGCGGAAGTGATGGTAATGCCGCGCTCCTGCTCCTGTTCCATCCAGTCCATGGTCGCAGTGCCTTCGTGGACCTCTCCGATGCGATGCGTCTTTCCCGTGTAGAAAAGAATGCGTTCGGTCGTAGTGGTCTTACCGGCATCGATGTGGGCCATAATGCCGATATTTCTGCACCGTTCTAAGGGGACTGTTCTGGACACAGCTTTTTTCTTCTCTTCCTTGCGAACTTCCTGTCCGCCGATCGTGTTGGCTGGAGTACTCATGAATTCAGCTTCTAGCTTTTAACTTCTAGCTCTTAGCTCGAACCCTTCGATCCTTTTGCCTCAGCTAAAAGCTAAGGGTTAAGAGCTGCCCTTCTACCATCGATAATGCGCAAACGCCTTGTTCGCTTCCGCCATGCGGTGCACGTCTTCCTTCTTCTTGATGGCCGCACCGCGATTGTTGCTGGCATCGAGCAATTCGTTGCTGAGCTTGTCGACCATGCCCTTTTCTGCTCGTCCGCGGGAGTACGTAATCAACCAACGGATGGCGAGCGAAGTTCGCCGGTCGGCATTCACTTCCACGGGGACCTGATAGTTCGCACCACCAACGCGGCGGCTTTTCACTTCAAGAAGGGGCTTGGCGTTCTCAACTGCTTTCTTGAACAGCTTTAGGGCCTCGTCGCCGCCTTTTTGCTGGAGCTTGGTCAAGGCCTCATAAAAGATGCCTTCGGCCGTGCTCTTCTTGCCTTGCCACATCATGGAGTTGACGAACTTCGTCACCAGATCTGATCCGTAAACCGGATCATTTTCCACTCTCCGCTTCGCGATATAACCTTTTCGTGGCATATAACCCTTCCAGCTCCTGGCTTCTTGCTGTCAGCTCTCAGTCAAACCCTCTAGACCTTTTCGAATCCTCAACCGTTTGATATCCCGAATCGCTACATCCGACGACGGCTACGCCTTCGGCCGTTTGGCTCCATACTTCGAGCGGCTCTGCTTGCGGCCGGCTACGCCCACAGCGTCCAGCGTGCCCCGAATTACGTGATAGCGGACGCCTGGCAAATCCTTCACTCTGCCCCCGCGAATCAGAACGATCGAGTGCTCTTGCAGGTTGTGACCGACGCCGGGAATGTAAGTCGTAACCTCAATCCCATTGGTCAAGCGCACGCGTGCCACTTTGCGCAAGGCCGAGTTCGGCTTCTTGGGGGTCTGGGTATAAACGCGAGTGCAAACCCCGCGTTTTTGCGGACATCCCTGCAACGCAGGACTTGCCGTCTTGTACCGGGGACGTTTGCGGCCACTGCGCACCAATTGATTGAACGTAGGCATACTTGATTCCTATCCACCTCCGGCACATCTTCATGTTTGCGCTACAAAACGCACCGGCGCGAAGATTTGCCGTTTCTACGGTTCCTGCATTCTCAAGGGCTGGAAGGCGGGTACGCCAACCATGTTTCTCGCGACATCAGGCTGCGAGAGATTTCGGTATCCCGTTCTGACTAAACGCCGCCGACGGTGGCACCAGGCCCAAACATAAGTTCGGGAGTTGCTCCGTTTCGTCAGCTTTTGCCCCACATACCTTTTCAACGGGTGAAAAGTAAGCGCGAGGCATTTCAGCGAGGGCGACTCCGATCACACTTCTTGCTGGAGTCGTTTGATGCTAAAGCTCAACTGCTCTCTTGGGGCTCTCGTCACACAAGAACAACCCTGCGGATGAGATACCACCGCGTACAGGTAAGCCAGACTTAGCTCGCGGAACCTTTCAAATATAGCAATTCATTCGACACATCGTCAATGGCGGTTCGCGGCATCAGACGGAAAATGGAGATTGGCAGTGGAAAGAACCAACGAATTTGCAGAAGATTGATTGGTACCAAGGAGTAGCGACCGCAACACCGGGACCCCTCGCTGCGCTCGGGATTTCGCCTGCGCGCTCGAACGCCGGCAAAACGGCTCAACTTGCTGAAAAAAATTCTAGCCTCTACACTTGGGGCTTTCCAGAAATAATAGACAGCTCGCCCGGTGAATGCGCTGGGCGGGGAGGCTACATGGGTAGGTCGTTCCGACTTGTCGGGCTCTTTTATATCTTCATAATAGCCATATCGCTCGCCGCGTTGACCAGCTGCAGCAGCAGCGGCCCCACCAGAAACACCGTTTTCCCCGCACCCGCAAAAATAAATCTGTCACCCGCGACCGACATCTCGTTGGATGTGGGCAGCACCACTCAGTCCTTTACGGCTACGCCTCAGAACAACAAAGGGGCAACGATTACGACCCCGGTAACGTTTCTTTCGAGCAATACTTCAGTTTTAACCATCGCTAGCAATGGCAACGCATGCGCCGGTACTTGGGACTCGCTTACCGCACCGCAAATCTGCACTCCTGGGCCCGTGGGCGTCGCCCAGGTTACCGCCACCTCCCACGGCATAAGCAGTCCACCCACAACGGTTTACGTCCATCAGCACATCGATCATATTTCCATCAGCCTGGTGCCTGGTCAGAATCTTCCGGCCAATCCCTGCTTCTCCAAAGGCCAGAGCGTACTTTACCAAGCCACGGCTTTGAGCCAGGGTCTCGACATCACCGCCGGTGTGGGGCCATTCAACTGGCAAGCGACCACCACCGGCGTCGCTCTGCTCGCGCCTTCGACCCCCAACGCGCCCATCGCTGGGGTTCCACCGGGACAGCTCAAAGTGACGGCTGACACTCCCGGTGTAACGTCTTTGTTTGCCACATCCGGATCCGTCAACAGCCAGCCCTTAGATTTCAACACTTGCGCGGTCGAATCCATTGTTCTTGCGGTGACCAACAACAGCACCAACTCGATCAACGTGAGCCAAGGCGGCAACGCGGTAGTCACCACAACTGTCACAGATATCCTGGGCAACATAATCACCGGAGTTCCTTTGACCTGGAGTTCGTCCCAGACTTCCAGCGTCGGGGCGGCGAGCACCGGAAGCGTGACTGCCCCCAAGGCCGGTGGCGCGAGCGTGATTGCCTCCTGCACCCCGCCGACCTGCAACATCGGAATTCAACCTTTATTACCCATCTACCCTGACAAGGCGATTGATGTCGTAGTCGCACCAACCACCACAACTACGACCGCCGTGCCAACGGAAACCATCTACGTGACGAGCAGCGGCGTTGCGTTGTCCGGTAACTGCGCCACCACCGCAGGTTGCATCAGTACGCTGATTCCCATAACTTCTCCAGCCAACACGCTGGGTGCGACTCTCAACTTGCCGGCCACACCGAACTCGTTGGTCTTCGATCGTCAAAGCGCAAAAGCCTACCTCGGCACCGATTTCAGTTTTCTCGGAACTCGCGGATTGATGGTGGTGACTCCCGCCTCTCCGCCCACGATTTCGGAGTTCAAGGGCGTTACCGGAAAAGTCCTGGCTATTTCGCCCGATGGGAAGCAGGTGATTGTTTCCGATACCAAGTCTTCTCCGAACGAGGTTTTTGTTTTCAATACCACGAACAACACCTCCACTACGTTGCCGATCGCGGGAGCCACAGCCGCCGATTTTTCTCCTGACAACTTGAAGGCATACATCGCTGCTGGAAGCACGCTGTACGTTTTTTCCGCCCTTCAACCGTTGAAGACGATTCCGCTGGCGGCGCCGGCCACGCAAGTGTCATTTCTGCCAGAGGGTGGATTCGCTTTTTTTGCGGGCGGCGAGGCCTCGTCGATCACGGCGCGAAAAACTTGCACTGACGACGAAGAAACCGGACAAACCGTCGCCACCCCCTCCGTGCCAACGTTTCTCAAGGCGCTATCGAAGAACTTGAACGTGGGCGGCGTGGCTTTTGACGAAATCGTGCTCGCAGTCGATTCCCCGGGCATTGATCTTTTCGGTGCGAACGTCAGTATTCCTCCGCCTCCTCCGACGACTTGTCCCCTCGACCTTACCAACAGCACGCTGAGCATCACTACCAACGGTCCGTCCTTTTTCAACCTCGGGCAGGGAAATTTCACCCCGACCCAATTGATCATTTCGCAGGACGGCACCCGAGCCTACGTTCTTGCCAGCAACCTGGGTAGTGTCATGGTATTTAATATCGGCAACCAGACTTCTTCAGCGATTCCACTAGCGGGCGACGCCATTCCCATTCAGGGTTCGCTCAATTCCAGTGGAACTCTGCTCTACATCGCGGCCGCCGACGGTCAAGTACACGTCCTGAACACGCAGACCGGCGGCGACACTCAGCAGATTTCCTTCCCCACAGATGTGACCACCTTGCAATTTGGTCTTTGCCTGGGAGCTACGTTTACCTGCAATCCGGATTTGATCGCGGTAAAGCCTTAAGGGCGAGCGTTCGCCTTCCACATCGATAGGGCCAGTGGGGCTGGTTGATGGCGGTCAGAAAGTTATTGCGAAGGGTCCTCAGGGCCTCACATCTCGGCTCAAACTTTTTCTTTGTTTAATCCCTTACCTACGCTATCCAGGACACCGTTGATAAATTGCACGGATTCGGGGCTCGAGAACTTACGCGCAATTTCCAACGCTTCATTGATGACGACAGCGCGAGGAGTTGCGGGAAAGCCGAGCAGCTCGGCCACGGCTCCGCGCAACAGATTGCGATCGACTGCAGCCATGCGCTCCATGCGCCAGTGCTCCGCGTGACCTTCAATCAACCCGTCGATTTCCGCCGAGCGCGTAGTTGCGACGCGAAACAGATCTTCGGCGAAGTCGCGCACGTCGTCCCCCACATCGTTGCGTTCGCGACGAAACGATTCACGCACCTGCTCTGCATCCTGCTTTCCCATGTCAGCCTGGAAAAGCATCTGTAATGCGAGCTCACGAGATTTGCGGCGAGTACCCATGGTGAAGCGATTAGCTATCAGCCCTCCGCTCTCAGTGTACAACCGACGAAGTTAAGGCTTGGTTTTGCCTTTCGCGCGATAGCGAGTCGTCGTTTGGCTTTTCCTGACCGCTGAAGGCGAAGAGCTGACCGCGCTGCCGACTCCCGATGACGAACGACTGACAAGAGGTTTCAAATTTGCCATCTCTACTGCTGCCAGCGCAGCCTCGAAACCTTTGTTTCCCATTTTCAAGCCGGCGCGATCGATGGCTTGCTCCAGATTTTCGCAAGTCAGAACACCGAATGCATGCGGCACTCCAGTCTCTTGGGCGGATTGTCCGATGCCCCGCGCAACCTCGTTCACAATGACGTCGTAGTGCGCTGTATCGCCTCGCAGCAGACATCCAAGGCAGACGATGGCGTCATATTTTTTGGTCTCAGCCAGGGTGCGGGCGGCAGACGGAATTTCGAAAGCGCCAGGTACGCGGACGATTTTGATGTCTTCCCCCTTAGCGGCACATTGCACTAGTCCGTCGTAGGCGCTTTGTAACAAGCGCTCCGTAATGAAGGCGTTGAAACGCGAAACCACAATCGCGAAGCGCCTACCCGCAGCGTTCAGATTGCCTTCAAGCACCTTAAGCTGGGGCTTGGGTCGAACTCTAGATGAAAGTTTCAAGTTGTGATTCCCGTTATGGCAACTATTTCAGCTCACAATTTGTTTGGTTTCGGATTAGCCGGATCCGAATAATCGTAGAACCCCTTGCCCGTCTTCCGCCCATACCAGCCCGCCATGACTAGCCTCTTCAACAGCGGCGGTGAAGCGAAACGGCGCTCTTTGAACTCTTCATACATCACGTGGGTTATGTAATAAGTCGTATCCAGGCCGACGAAGTCCAACAGCGTGAATGGCCCCATCGGGTAGCCGCAACCCAGTTTCATCGCGTTGTCGATGTCGTCGATCGAGCCGACGCCCTCTTCGTAAGCGCGGACGGCATCCAACAGATACGGCACCAGTAACCGGTTAACGATAAATCCAGTCTTGTCGCTGGTGCGTACCGGAACTTTGCCCAGTTTTTTTCCGAACTCAACGGCCGTGTCGTAAACCTCGCTGGCCGTGGCGATGGTGCGCACCACTTCTACCAATCTCATGAGCGGAACCGGGTTGAAGAAATGCAACCCGATGAAACGCTCCGGGCGTTTCGAGGAAGTTAAAAGCTCGGTGATCGAAATCGAAGAAGTATTGGAAGCGAAAATAGCGTCTTTTTTTACGATGCCGTCGAGGGCGGCATACATTTTTTTCTTTTCTTCGAGATTCTCGATCACCGCTTCGATGACGATATCGCAATCAGCGAGATCCTGAGGATCGGTGGTGCCCTTCAGCCGGGCGCGAACGACTTGTGGCGTTTCTTGGATCGTGCCCTTTTCGGCAAACTTCGCCAGCGATTTCTCGATTCCGGCAAACCCCTTGTCGAGATATTTCTGCTCGACTTCAAGCACTGTCACATCGAAACCAGCTGTGGCCGCAACCTGCGCGATACCGGACCCCATTAGCCCACAGCCCAGCACGCCAACTTTCTTGATCTCCATAAGACTTGAGAGTTTATCAGCGGGAATGGAATCTCTGCCAGAATTGAGTCGTGGGTTTGCTTTGATGGCAAAGGTCGTATCAGAAATTACGCACTACGCGACGGCGGCGGCGGCAATTGAGGGTGGAAGGCTTACGATCCGGCCCAGGCCCTGGGTTACGGCGGCATCCAGAGCCAGGTCGGCACGGTTGATCACTTCGGTGACGATATCCACCGGGTCGTATTGCTGGCGCACCACAGCCTCCGCGAGGCCGGCACTGAACGGAAGGATCTCGTCGGATAGCTTTACGTCGGCCAGCAACTTCCGCAGTTTCTCGGCCGCCATCAGCGCTTCCTTTTCCGTGGTCTCGCCGAGCACCAGTGCGATGGTCGTCATTTCGTAACGGAAGGCCAGATCGTTTTGCCGGATGTTCGCGGAAAAAATCTGGCCAATTTTCTGCATCGCCGCCTCTACGGCCTTTTCCCCGTGTTCTTTCACCATGGCTGCGCTTTTTCCAAACTGCATCAGCGCCACCGTCACCGGAGTGCTTTGCTGCACCGCTCGTCGCATTTCCGCCATCAAGAGATCCAGATAAGAAGCGCGCTTGAGCAGTCCCGATTCCTCATCTGTAACTGACAAACTTTTTACCAGGCGACGCAACCCCGCATTGTTAAGCGCGATCACAATCTGTTCGCTGATGGTCTTCAGCACGACAATATCGCCAGAGTTCCAACCATGCACGACGTTGTGCGCCAGTAGAAGCACCCCCATTTCATCGTCTCCATCGCTGAGCGGAAGGGCCAACAGCGATCCGATACCGAGTTGGCTGACCACTTCCCGAATCTCTTCAAGTTCGGGAGCCGTAGCTGCGTGGCTGATCGAAAGGGTGCCCAGGCTGATTACGACATCCTGAACGAACGTGACGAACTGATTCAGCGCCTTCGCTTCTCCGCGGGTTGTGTGATCCGCGACAAATTCCTTGACCGCGCTGGGCGTCATGCCAGGTTTTCTCATGGCGACGATGCAGCGGCTCAACTTCCATTGCGCTCCGATTTCGTTCACTGCTGTCGACATCACAGCATTGGAGTTGGTCTGGCGGTAAAGCTTTCGCGTAATCTCCGCGACTTTGGTGAAGCTGTTGACGTCGTTTGATTCAGCGGGAGCCTGCGCCGCAATCGGAGGCGAAGACGCCGGCGATGGCACGGGTGCCTTCGCAGCGGGCTTGGAGGACGCAGGCGGCGCAGGGGCAGTGTCGGCGCGACGCGGGTTCATGCCCGCCGCCAAATATAGTTGCTGTAGATCCTGGTTGCGTTCCTCTTCTCCGGGAAACAGTTCCTGAATGTGCTGCAACCGCTCAATCGCTTTGGTACGCATCCCGTACTGCACCAGGATTTCAGCCTGCAGCATGAGGTCCTGCAAAGCGGCAGCGCCTAAGGTCGGACCTTCAGTCTTAACTGGCTCCGATGGCTTGGCCATGCTGGTGAAACGCGAGGCAATCACCTTGAAACGCTTCTCGTCAATTTTTCCGCGCAGCATTTCCAGACGCTTCTGGTGACCCGGCTCGTAGGCATCAACGTCAGCGGCGCGGTCGAGACACTCTGCGGCCTTAGCGTAATTGCCCATGCCGCAATGCAAGTCGAAAAGTTTGAGAAGGGTCTGCGAATAGTCGCCTTCCCGATTGGAGGCGTTGAACAACTCACTCATGAATTCTAGGAATTCAGGCGAGCTTCGGTGTTGGCCCGCAACTTCCTGCATCATGGCGACAAAGGCGCGGCGTTCTCCACGGCTGCGTTGAAATTGTTCCAGCTTGCGGGCAAGAGCAACCGCCTCAGCATCCTGCTGCGCTTCCACCATCAAGCCGATCAGGTTTGCGACCTCCTGCAGGCGGGACGGGTTTTTCAGAAAGAGTTGCCAAACCAGCGGCTCGGCATCGCTCAACCGATTCGCCTTCAGCAAGGCCTTGGCATAGCTATCAAGAACCTCCGGAGACGCGCCCTCTGTCTTGGCGAGCGGTTCGAGTACGAAGATGGCGGCGCCCATCTGGCCTTGTTTAATCAGACTTCTTCCGTAGCCCAACGCGATCCGGATATCGGAAGCATCTTCCGTGTAGGCGCGTTCGTACCATCGGGCAGCGTCAGCCCCTGAGGTTTCAGTAATGTCCGACAGCCTGAGAAAGGCGGTAGCAGCCGAGGGCTTGTCACCAGCTTGCGAACAGAGTTCTCCCAGTCGTAGTAAATTTTTGGCCGAGGGATCAAGAGCGACCAACCGGTGCAGCACCATGACGCAATCCTGCGGGCTCGCGGTCTTGCTTAAGTCTTCCAGGGCGCTCTCATAGGTTTCGAGTGCCAGTTTCCGATTTGAACTCTCTAGAATTTGTCCAAAGCGGAGCCGCTGGGTAGTCGTCGGCGTCGCATAGCGCGCAAGCTTTTTGTAGGTAAGGCTGGCGCGGGTATTTTCACCGGCCTCAAGCTGCCGTTCGAATAATTCCCCCAGCAGGGCTATGGCGTCCGCGGTTCGTTGCAGCGAAAGGCACAGGTCCGCCGCCATCTGACGAACGTTGTCGTTTTGCGGATCGTCTGAGAGGACCTGAAGATATTCATCCAAAGCGTCTCCCGTCTTGCCTTTTTGCAACAACTTTTCCGCGCGTTCCACGCGGCGGGCGATCTCAGTTCGGTCCATTCGCTTGGTCGGATCTGCCATGAGAGAAAGAGGTAATGTGCGGAGTAACCCACAGCGATTTTAAAAGCTGTAGTTCGCGACCGGCAACGGCCCAGGCATCAGCCGGGATTACGAAAGTCACAAAGGAATATGTCTTGGGCGGAAAATAACTTTCTGGTATAGGTGCCGCATGCCTGTGACAGCCAAGGTGGAGCAGGAAAAGGGCCTTCGTCATGAGTTAGGCGCAGGCCAGATGGCGATGGTCGCCGTCGGAGGGTCGATCGGAACGGGGCTGATGCTGGGGTCGGCGGCCGCCCTCGAAATCGCTGGTCCGGGAGTGATCCTGAGCTTCGCGCTGGCCGCGTTGATCACTCTGACCGTAACCCTGGCCTTGGGTGAACTTTCCAGCATGCATCCCGGGGCGGGGTCTTTCGGATTGTATGGCGACTTGTACGTGAATGAATGGGCAGGATTCGTCGCTCGCGCAGGTTATTGGGCAGCGCTTTCCATTTCCATCGGAGCAGAACTCGTGGCGTCGGCTACTTATCTTGCCTATTGGTTTCCTTCGGTCCCCGCGCTCGTGTGGGCGGCAATTTTTTCCGTCCTTCTTCTGTTGATCAATCTCCGCACGGTCGAAAACTATGCACGCTTCGAATATTGGTTCGCGCTCATCAAGGTTGCGACGATTTCCGCTTTTGTTTTGCTGGGAGCATCGCTGTTGCTGACGGGACGCGTGGCACCGCAATACACCACCCATGGCGGCTTTCTTCCCAAGGGTCCATTGGCGCCACTGCTGGCGATAGGTTTCGCTCTTTATACATTCGCGGGCCTTGAATTCGTGGCGGTTACCACGGGAGAATCCCGCTCGCTGGATCAGATTCCTCGTGCCATCAAGCTGACTTTCACAATTTTGGCCTCGGTTTATCTGGGAGCCATAGTCGTTCTGGTCGGGGTCATGCCATGGAACCGCGCCGGAGTTACGGAGAGCCCGTTTGTCACTGTGTTCCGCGATGCTCACATACCGGCTGCGTCCCACATTATGACCTTCGTGATTTTGACAGCCGCGCTTTCTGGAGCGAATGCTGCCTTGTATGCCGCGTCACGCGTATTGTTTTCGTTGGCGCGATCGGGATGGGCGCCAGCAGCTTTGGGACGTCTTAATTCTTCTGGATCACCTCGCCTAGCTTTATTGGCTTCGTCCTTCGGCATCGTGGTGGCAGTGATACTGGAAAAGTGGGCGCCGAAAAATGCATTCGTTTCGATTTTGGGCGCGGCCTTGATGGGCATGTTGCTGTCCTGGCTGGTCACTTTGGCGGCTCATGTCAGTTTCAGACGGCATGCGTCCGTAGACCAGGTGGGCGCGCTTGCGATGCGCTCGCCTTTTGGAGCCTGGGGTTCATGGTTAGGTTTTTCGCTGATTATCGCGGCCATCGTTGAGACAGGCTGGCAGTCCCGATTGACGCTGATGAGTGGCTGCTTCTACGTCGTGGGGTTGACGCTGGCGTACTTTTGGTTGAGGAACAAGTAAGGAAGAAATCGCGTAGAGAAGCTTCAGTGCGGGGGGTTCACCCCTCTCTCCCGCCTTTTGACTCGGGCTTAAGAGTCAACCCCGCGAGACAACAACCGACGGCAAGAGCGGACGGGCTAAAAGCGCCCGCCCCCACACTCGAAGTTACATGGAACTGATTTTGATGTAACGGCGCACGTCTTTCATACTCGCAAGGAGGACGTATCCGGCATAGAGCAAACCTGCGGTTCCGATAACATTCCTGAGTACTTTCATGACTGTCATTTATCTCCTCTTTTACACTTCGAACTACACAACCGACAGAATCGGAGATGAGATGCGTCAAATTCATCTGGAGTTGTCGACGGTTTAACGCTCGCAGCGAGTATACAGGGAGCAGCCGAAGTACAATACATCGCATGGCTGATGAGCTTCTCCGCTATCGCTCGCAGTTTCCCATCCTGGATGCGACCACATACCTCATTAGTAATTCTTTAGGGGCGATGCCCCGAGGCGTGTATGACGCCCTGAAAGGTTATGCCGATACCTGGGCCACCCGCGGCGTGCGGGCATGGGAAGAGCGTTGGTGGATGCTGGCGGCGCAGGTCGGTAACGAGATTGGCATGCTCATGAATGCGGCCCCGAACTCGGTTTCTACCCATCAAAATGTCACTACCTGCCAGGCTGTGGTGGCCTCCTGCTTCGATTTTTCGGGCAAGCGCAACAAGGTCGTTTACAGCGACCTGAATTTTCCTTCGGTGATGTATTTCTGGGAGTCGCAGCGAGCTTATGGCGCGCAAGTCCAGATGGTGAAGACGGACGATGGAATTACGGTGCCGCTCGAACGGTTGCTAGATGCCATCAACGAACAGACTTTGATCGTGCCGATATCACATGTGATTTTCCGCAGCGCCTATATTCAGGACGCCAAAGCAATCGTCGAAAAGGCGCACAGGGTGGGAGCGTATGTAGTGCTCGATACGTTTCAGTCGTTAGGCACAGTGCCGGTGGATGTGCAAAACCTTGAAGTAGACTTTGCCTGCGGGGGAGTTCTGAAATGGCTGTGCGGCGGACCGGGTGTCGCTTATTTATATGTTCGCCCGGATTTAGGCAAAAAACTGGAACCGAAATTCACCGGCTGGTCCGCCCATCAGAATCCTTTCGGATTCGAAATTGGTCCCACCCGTTACGCCGAGCCACCGTTTCGCTTCATGAATGGCACGCCTCACATCCCTTCACTGGAAGCCGCAGGTCCCGGATTGAAGGTCATCGCCGAAGTGGGCATCCGGCGGATCCGTGAGAAATCGCAGCGACAAACATCACACTTGATAAAGTTAGCTGAAAAACGGGGATGGCAAATCAACTCTCCTCGCGATCCAGCGCAGCGCGGCGGAACGGTTTCGATCGACATGCCCGATGCCGAACAGGTTTGCCGGGAACTGCTCAAGCGCGACATCCTGGTGGACTATCGACCCAAAGCGGGAGTGCGCATGGCACCGCATTTTTACAATAAAGACGAAGAACTGGAAACAGCAATCGTGGCGGTCGATGAAGTCCTGAAAGAACGTTCCGTCGCCACAAGATAATAGAGAAGACCGGCGAGCAGGTTTGCCGGACTGATGGCCAATTTTTCTCACCTCAATCGTCCGCGGGTCTGAACTTCTCCGTTAGAATGAGTCGGTGAGTGATCCCGTCCGCATCGGCATTCTCGGCGATTACGATCCCCAGTCTCCGACTCTTCCCTTCGTCGATAAATCGCTCGAACACGCTTCCGCCAAGCTGAATACACCAGTGGAAGCAGAATGGATCGCAACTCCCAGCCTGACCGCGGTCGACGGCCAGAAGAGGCTAGAGACTTTCGACGGAATTTGGGCCGCTCCCGGAAGTCCTTACAAGAGCTTCGACGGAATGCTGAAGGGAATAGAGTTCGCACGCCGTCGTGACTGGCCATTCCTCGGAACCTGTGGGGGCTTTCAATACGCGTTGATCGAGTGCGCCCGCAACGTGCTGGGCATTAAAGACGCCGACAGCGCTGAAAATAATTCGGGATCGAAAAATATTGTGATCTATCCAGTCGCCTGTGCCACTCCAAATCGCGCGCAAGGTGCTCCCAAGCTCTCAGGTCCAATCCCGGAAATACGGCTGCGACCGGGATCTTACCTGCAATCGTTCTATTCACAGGATGTGGTGGTTGAGGAATTCTTCTGCAACTTCGAGGTCAATCCCGAATATGAATGGGCTGCCATGGAAGCAGGATTCCCCGTGGTGGCTCGTGGTCCGCAAGGCGAGATCCGTGCGATCGAATCGCCAACTCACCGCTTCTACGTTGCGACACTATTCCAGCCCCAGCTTTCTTCGAAGCCGGACAAGCCGCATCCCCTGGTAATGGCCTTTGTCCAGGCCGCGGGCGACTGGGGAAAGAAAAAACTGGATGATCAAGTTCTGGAATAGAGTAGGCGGGCGTCCGCAGTGGGACTTCGGGCGACCATAAAACGCTTACACCGAAATCAATTCAAACGCCGGGTAGATGTCCGCCAACTCCGCGAACGCTTCAGCGGGGGACCCTGCGGGCACGGGAAAGTATGTCTGAACTTCGCGCTTGAACTGATCCAGGTAAGCTTTCAATATCTCAGGCTTCTCTGGACCGGATAACTCTCGAAGTCTGAATCTCTCTCGCTGCTTTCCACGCTTGAGTGCAATTTCTCCTGCGGCTTCGGCATTGCGCACCCATTGCGTCCGGCCGCGTGGCGCGACCAAAAAGCGCTTGCCATCTTTTATTAGAAGATCAATTGGTGTGGAGAAGATTTTCCCGCTCTTGCGTCCGCGGACTTGCAGCAGATAGTTGTAAGAGAAACCCCAGCCCATCCCCACTACGAAGCCAAAAATCCGGTTGAATACGCGTTCGGTGGCGGTAGGGGCGCGAAACGAGGGAAGAGCGGCATCCATAGGCTTGCTCGCAAGCATATCGGAAGCTAAGCCTGCTTCACAAATTTTAACGAAGCCGAATTCATGCAATACCGCAGCCCGGTCGGTTGCGGCCCATCGTCAAAAACGTGCCCGAGGTGCGCATCGCATTCCGTACAGGCGACCGCCTCACGAACCATGCCGTAGCTGGAATCACTGATCGTGCGTACGTTTTCTGCTGCCACCGGTTCCCAGAAACTGGGCCAGCCGGTGCCCGACTCAAATTTGGTATCGGAATTGAACAGAGCGTTGTCACAACAAATGCATCGGTAAAGGCCCTTGTCATGCAGGTTCCAATATCTGCCGGTGAAGCTGATTTCGGTATCCGCACGCCGCGTGATATCGAATTCTCCCGGAGATAACTGCTTGCGCCATTCTTCGTCGGTCTTCACAACTTTGGGTATGCGAATCTTCTGCAGTCGCTGACCGGAATCAGAGAATTGCACGATGGTGACTTCTTCCGGATCGCCCTTCGGCATCGCTGCTTGAATGACGCGAGGTTTGCGCAACGACCACAAAGCCGCACCGGCAATCGCGCAAATTGAAACCCCCAGAAAAGCACGCCGTCTCACGTTCACCGACGAATCGTTTCGATCAAGCTCCGAGTCGAACATAAGCGAACTCCTGAACCGGTGGTGTTATGGTGAGGGCTCGAGCCCCCAGGAAATCTGCTCTCTTACCTACTTCCCGGTGTAAAGATCCGGAAACTCCTGTCGGAGGTGCGCCACTTTCGGCGCGTCGTTGAAGACAATGTAAGGCTGGTTCGGGTGCTGGGTTGCATAATTCTGATGATAGGCTTCCGCCGGATAAAACGCCTTTAACGGCACCACCTGCGTAACGATCGGGCGCGAAAATATTTTCGCCTTATCGAGCTGTGCAATGTAATCTTCGGCGATCTTCTTTTGCTCGTCACTGCCGTAGAAGATAACGGAGCGGTACTGGGTACCATCGTCCGGACCCTGGCGGTTTAGCTCAGTGGGATCGTGCGCGACCGAAAAGAAGATTCGCAGCAGCTGGCCATAAGTGATTTGCGACGGATCGTAGGTAATTTTCACCGATTCCGCGTGACCGGATTCGCCAGTGCTGACAGTCTCGTAGTCCGCAGTCTTGGCTTCCCCGCCCGAATATCCCGAGGTCGCGTTAATCACACCCTTTACGTGCTGGAAAACCGCCTGGATTCCCCAGAAACATCCTCCCGCAATTACTGCAGTTTGCTGACCAGCTGCCCCAGCCCTGGAAGCGTCCGCCACCGGAGCCGGAACCGTTAGAGTCGAAGCGTTTCCAGCTGTGCAGCCTACCGTGCCGAGAAGTACGATCAGCAATAACGCGAAATAGAGAGAGGACTTAGACATAAATGAACTCCATTGACGCGGGCGATGCGCCCGGCAGTTATATAGAGTTCCGGGCTAGAGAAAAGTTTCAAAGGCAGGCGTCAGTCTTAAGTCATTTTAGCCCCTCGATTTAAGCGCGGTTGTTCGCGGATGTCCTGGCGGAATAATGACAACCGACACTGGCGTTCTAACCATCTGTCTTTTGCTCATATCCCGAACAGGAAAGCACCGGTAGACGCGGATATTTCGGGAAGCGACTGTCGGTCAGAGCAAGTTGGCAGAGAATAAAAACCGAGCCGCGGTCTGACTCGACCAGCCGGCAGTGAATGCAATCTTCACAAAGCCCGGGGCTAGGTAGTGGTCGCGCGGTTCTGGAGTCGCCCATTGCGAATTAAGAATATCAGTCAAGATCTCGCGGCTTGCGGCACCGGCAAGGCTGCTGCTAGATTTGGATGCCCGAGAACAGCGACGTTCAGGAGACCACGGTTTGAAAACTTGTGCATGGTTTGTAGTTTTGCCCGCCCTTCTTTTCGCCTTACTCATTGATTCGACGTCACAAGCGCAACTCGACGACCCCACCAAACAGCTCTCCCACGACATATTCAAGCAACTGATCGAAATCAACACCACGGATTCGGTAGGCAACGTCACTACCGCGGCTGAAGCCATGGCACAGCGCTTCCGGGATGGTGGATTTCCGGACAGCGACTTGCACATTCTCGGCCCCAACGACCGCAAGAAGAACTTGGTCGTCCGCTATCACGGCAGCGGCAAACACAAGCCTGTGTTGTTAATCGGCCATCTTGATGTGGTCGAAGCGCGCCGTGACGATTGGACTACCGATCCGTTCCAGTTTGTCGAAAAGGATGGCTACTTCTACGGCCGCGGCACGCAGGACATGAAAGATGGCGACTCGGTGATGGTGACGACCTTGCTGAGATTTAAAAAGGAAGGTTTTGTGCCAGATCGCGACATTATTCTCGCACTCACCGCTGATGAAGAAGGGGGCACATCGAACGGCGTCGATTGGCTCATAAAGAATGACCGCGACCTGATCGAAGCGGAGTTCGTGCTCAATCACGATGGCGGCGGGATTTTGGCCGAACACGGTAAGCCGCAAATGATGGTGGTGGATGCTTCGGAAAAGCTCTACTCGGATTACCAGTTAACGGTAACCAATCCCGGCGGACACAGTTCCCTGCCGAAACCCGACAATGCCATCTACCACCTTGCCGACGGGTTGGCGCGACTCGAGCATTACCAGTTTCCATTCGAGTTGACCAACATCACGCGCGCCTACTACGAACGCATGTCGAAGGTAGCAACCGGACAGCGGGCCGAAGACATGAAAGCCATTCTGAAAACTCCGCCAGACATGCAGGCCGTAGCGCGTTTGTCGCAAGATCCGATCGATAATTCGACCCTGCATACCACCTGCGTCGCCACCCGCTTGAATGCCGGGCACGCCAACAACGCCCTGCCGCAAACTGCGCAAGCGAACGTGAATTGCCGCATCGTGCCTGGGCATTCAACCGAAGAGATCAGGCTGGAACTGGAGAAGGTAGTCGCGGACCCCAAAATTTCAGTGCGGGAGGTAGGCGGGATCGGAGGCGTGACTAACCGCAAAGCCTACGCGCCGCCGCCGCTGCGTCCCGACGTTTTTCAACCCCTCGAGAAAGTTGTGGCCAGAGTGTGGCCAGGGTTGCCAGTCATCCCCGACATGTCCACCGGTGCTTCAGACGGGGTTTACACCAACGCTGCCGGCATGCCGACCTATTGTGTTTCCGGCGAAGCCATCGATCGCGACGACATTCGCGCTCACGGCAAAGATGAACGCATCCGCACCGATTCATTCTATCGAGCCGTAGATTTTTACTACCAGTTCCTGAAGGCACTGACCTCGGATTAGGGCATGGATCTCTTTTGCTTCCTTGGCTGGCTTTTCGGTCGAGAGGCGTTTGAGCGGAAATCCTTCCCTGCGCTTAAATGAATACCCCCCTTGACTTCGCCTAATCTTCGCCTACAATTATCGCCATGGCAATCACCAGACGGCAACGGCAGGTGTACGACTTCATCTCTGAGTTCGTTCAAAAGAACGGCTACTCTCCGTCGTTCGAGGAAATTGGCCAGGGCCTGGACCTCAGTTCCCTAGCCACAGTCCACAAGCATATTTCGAACCTGGAGAAAAAAGGGCTGCTTACCCGCGATTACAACCGCAGCCGTTCCATCGACTTGTTGCCACCAAAGGGCCGGCTGAAGCAAGCCATGGCTGTGAACACTACGATGGTGCTGCCGCTGGTGGGCCGTATCGCAGCCGGTCAGCCGATCGAGGCCGTGCAAAGCAACGAAACCATATCCCTTGCCGATTTTGTCCGCTCGAAAGAAGTGTTTGTGCTCGAAGTGCGTGGCGACTCGATGCAGGATGAGGCCATTCTGGATGGTGACTATGTGATGGTGGAGAAAAGCAAAACAGCGCACAACGGAGATATCGTAGTTGCCCTGGTAGAGGGCACGGACGCCACGCTAAAGCGTTTCTATCGCGAAGGCGAAAACATCCGGCTGCAACCTTCCAATGTGAACATGCAGCCCATCATCGTTTCAGCCGCTGCGGTGGAAGTGCAAGGAAAAGTGATCGGAGTGTTGCGGAAGTATTGAAATACCGCCTCCGCTGTCGCCACTCGGCAAAAACCTTGAGATGAGAAAGCGCCCGGTGATCCCGGGCGCTTCAATTTTGCCGACCCAAAGACGGACAGTTGCTTATACGTGCTTGTCGATCGCCTTCTGAATCGTCTCTTTCGGCACATAGCCGACGATCTGTTCCTTCACTTGGCCGCCCTTGAAGACCAGCAAGGTTGGAATACCGCGAACGCCGTAACGCATAGGCGTTGCACTATTGTTGTCAACATCCATTTTGCCGACTTTAATTTTGCCGGTGTAGTCTTTGGCCAGTTCATCGACGATCGGCGCGAGGGCACGGCATGGACCACACCAGGCCGCCCAGAAATCCACTAATACCGGCTGATCTGACTTCAGAACATCCTGGTCAAAATTTGCATCTGTGACTTCCAAAATTCCATTACCCGCCATTTCTCCTCCGGTGCGTCACCCGCTGCAATGCAACCTGGGACGCGCGATCAGCCAATTGGCTGCGTGTATCGTAACACTACCTTAGATGCATCGCAGCAGTAGAAGTCGCAATCGGCTCTGGTGAGCAACCTTGGAACAATGGGGCAGGCTGCCTCGGGTCGCCTGTTATTTTCCCGGCCGAAAAATAAAAAGCGTCCTAAGCTTTTAAGCTCAGGACGCCTCGGCAGCCCTCCCCCAGAACTGCCAAACCACGAGATGGATACTAGGGCCGACCTGCGTAGCTGTAAACGTCACTTTGGTAACTCGATAACCTCCCCAAGTCATTTAGGGATGAGGGCAGAAATAGGGCGGCTTCAATAAAAACACAGGCTTTCGAAATGAGAAAGTATTACGGGAGTTACGAAGTCATTGGCATTGCCAGGTTACGCCGGAATCGCTAGTCGACCAGGTCTCGTGGCTGCTGGTAATTATGCTGCCGTGCTGGGCGTCGGTGAATTCGATGTGGATAATGTCGGCTGTCAACGCCCTACCATTTGTGGTCGGACTGACCTGAGTCCAGTGCTCTCCAGCGTCGGAGGAGTGATAAAGAGCTCCTGCCGCACCACCGACCCAAATGTCCGAATCATTTGCAGAAAACGCACGCACGTGGCCGCCAGCCACCAAAACCGCCTGCCAAGTTTTGCCGGAATCGAACGAACGCTGAAGAGTTCCATCGGCTGACAAGGTCCAAATCAAATGAACACTGCGTGCGGCCTTGGGTAATTGTTGCAGCGCCTCAGGGTTCGTCTTCTGACTTTTCTTGTCCGCTTTGTCCTTGACCCGGCTTTCACCGACTTGCGCGGTTTCAGCCTGGATGGATTGCGCATTCAAGTTGAGTGTTTCGTTTTTCGCGCTGTCATACGAACTCTCGTTCGGACTTACGTTTCGGGCAAGCGCGCCTGCGGCTTTCGATTGGGGAGCCATCGGGGCGACCGAAGCTGGAGCCGCGACTGACGATTCAGCCTCTTCGAGGGATTTAAGTCTATCGGCCTTGGCGACCCGATTGTCTGACAGTCCGGCTGCTGCTCCCGCTGTACTCGGCGAATCGCTCTGACGCCGGCTTGCGGCAAAGCCTCCGATGGCGGGTTGGTTGGGTGCCTGACTCTTAAATTGATCGTCGCGCTGCTTTGCCAGTTTGTCGCTGGCGTTAAAATCACGCTCTTTGTTCGCCGGCCGCGGCGCGGCCTTCGCCATTTCCTCCCGCGCTTGGGTTGCAGTCGACGTTGAAGCGGCAGGACTTCCCGTTTGGGTCTCCAAAGCCTTATCGGCGACGCTAATTTCCGAATTTTCACGTCGTTCATAGTGCAGGGTCACGGCTGCCGTAACTACAACGACACATGCGGCCGCAGCACCCCAACGAAGTACCGTCCAAGACAGCCTGGAGGGTTTGGCTGGCGGAATGGAAGGAATGGATATTTCGGGCAATGCCAGAGACACGACTTCACGGCAATCAGAGCACTGTCCAAGGTGCTGCAGAATCTGTGCGCGTTCGCGCTCGCTCAACAATTTTTCAGCAAATGCAGTGAGCAGGTCAGGATCTGGATGTGCCCCGACAGCAACCGCTTCCAATCGTTGCCGCGCGATCTTGGGAAATTTTTCCATTCTTACTTTTCTGTTCCTCCTCGAGCGTCTAATATCAAAAAGCGAGCCCTCAGTGATCAGGCTCGACGCCTGAGGCCTGCGCTTCGCTGGGCGATGCCGGGTTTCCTTCCTTCCCATGGAACGTTTTAGAGCTGGATTCTTGCATCCGCCAATCCTGCAAATTTAGGTGCAGATCACGCACATCCACATCTAAGGCATCTTCAGCTTGTCGGCGGCTCATGCCTTTTCGAACCAAAGCGGACAGAATCTGTTTTCGCACCGACTTAGCCAACTTATCGACTCGGCGGCTGATTGTGGATTCGTGGACGGCCAGCGTACGGGCAATCTCAGCCAGCGTTCGTCCGTCCAGGTAATAAGATGCCAGCACGAATCGATCTTCTGGCCGCAACTCGAACAGGATCTCATCGGTCGCGGCTTCAACCCGCGCATCCACGGCAAGCATGGGCTCAGTTTCTTTCGCGGCAAATTCCTTGCCGTCTTCCGTCTCTTCCTCCAGGCTGACCAGCCGTCGCTGACGCCGATACCGGTTCACAAATTCCTGCGCCATTACCGTCCGTAGCCATCCCTCGAGCGAACCACGACCCGTGTACGACGCCAACTTTGACACGCGCTCGCCTTCACGCGTTTTCGTGCCGTAGAGTTCGGCGTAAAGTGAGTCGGCAAGTTCGCGTGCTGCGGATGCCTCCTTGGCAATGTACGCTCCGATGTCATAGAGCTTCTCGCGGTAGCGCGCCATAAAAATTTCCCATGCAGGCTCATGACCGGCGGCGCAGGCGCGGGCCAGCGCCAGGTCTTCGATTCGCAAGCTGGAATAGAGATCGATGGCGTCGTGAAAAGAAGCCCCGGTTGGCAAATACTTAGCCCCGATTTCGGTGAGGATCGCGCCGAAGCCCTCGCGGGTTAGCCCGAAGGTCGGACCCTTCTTGTAAAGCCCTGTAATGAACGATTCCAACTCTGAAACAACCCCGTTATCGAGTTGGACACCGTCCGTGGTCATGGCGGGTAGAACCATCCGGATGCTACCAACATTTGTGATGCAAGGAGCCGAAAATCTAGCGTTCTCCCTTTAAGCGTGAGAAGTCCTTGCCATCGCCTGGCGATCAAAGCGCCAGGGTGACCGGCACGGCAGCGCTCGAAGAGGAGAAATACCATGAATTGTAAGCTCTGGTTAGTTTCAACAATGGCTCTGCTCGTCGGTATCACCTTTGTAACTCTAGCCCCTGCCGGAGGGATGCCCTCAACAAGCGGCTACACCGTACTGGGACCCATACGTCATGGGAAGTTGACGATATTTCCAGTGGTAGCTACGAGGTCGTTTGACACCAGTGAATTCATCACTTTGGACGAAGGATTGCGGTCTGGCGAGGTCACTGTGTCCGAATCCGGCGGCGTGTTACCGCTAATGCGCGGGCGAAGGGTTGTTCCGCGCGACGGCGCGCAAGTGAATCAGCTCACCTTGGTCAACAATTCCAGACGACCATTGATTCTGCTCGCTGGCGAGATTGTGACCGGCGGCAAACAAGACCGGGTGATTGGTAAAGACCGTATTATTCCCGCCGAGAGTGATCCCGTAGATTTAGGTGTCTTTTGCGTGGAACCGGGACGATGGGTCGGAAGCAGCGACAAGTTTGGCGTGGTTGGGGTAGGCAATCAGAATCCCACGGCAACCATGGCCGCTCCGGAAGTTCGAGCCAAGGCGATGGCCGCCAAGGATCAGCAACAGGTATGGGATGAAGTGGCGAAAACCAGGTCCGCGATGGCTGGAATCGTCGTGCCTGGGCCAGCAGCGCAAGCGATCAACGGCACGACGTCCTACGCGCGTGTAATGGACAACCAGGAAGTGAAACAGCACGTCGATTCAGTTGCCGATCCCATCCGGCACGATTACCAAAGTCTCATCCAACAGTTGCGCGACCAGAAAGCGGTGGGCGTGGTGGTCGCAGTGAACGGCGAGATCGTTTGGGCTGATGTTTTTGCCAGCACTGGCCTGCTGGAAAAATACTGGCCAAAGCTGGTCCGCTCCTATGCCGCAGAAGCGGTGGTAAGCCGTGTTCGAAGCGGCGACGCAGACGTCAAGCGGGCACAGGAATTCATCAACCAACTGGATGGACGTCACGAAACCGTGGACAGCGAACCCGGCCTCTACCGTCATACAGAAATTTCAGGAAACGGATTCAGAGCGTTCGAACTGACGTCGCTGCTTCCGAAAACCGGATTCGATTTGCATGTGGCAAAGATGACCGAGTAGGGAAAGCAGTGGGCCTGCGCGGCGGTCTCCCGGGTGGGTCCGTCGTAATTAACAAACAACGAACGCTGATTACTGGAGACCGATGATTAGTTACGAATCACTGATCACTGTCTTTCGCGACGTACCAGCTTCTCCACGGACCGGACTCGTTTGGCAGATTTTTGCCCGTAATGTCTCGGAGGGCTTGGTATACCCATCCGTGGGTCTGAGAATCTAGCGATGCGTCGTCGGCATAATCAAGAAGGTGCGGAATGATGCTGCGTCGTTGCTCCTGAGTAAGCATGCCAGACTGCGCCAGGCTGCAGCCGGCCCGCTCGCGTACCATGGGCGACGGATCGTCATGAAACTCTTGCAGCAGGGGCGCAATCGTTTCGTTCGTTCCAAGATATGCCAGACCCTCGACTGCCCAGCGGCGAACCTCCGGATCAGAGTCCTGCAGCTGGCTGACAAGTATTTCGTTAACTCGATCCGGCACTACGCCACGATTACCCAAGAGACCCAATTCCCAAAGCGCCCACACCCGTTGCGATCGTGGACCGTCTTCAACCCGCCGCGACAACCGCTCGACCGTGGCAGGTGCTTTGACCGCTCCCATGGCCACCAGGTCCAATTCAATACCTGCCGCTCGCACGCGAAGATCGTTCGAGTTGAGCGCGGTGGTAATCAAGGTATTGAAGTGGGGCGTCACCGCCAATTTTCCCCACCAGCTTTCCACCCGGGTGGCAATCTGATCGTTGGCACCCTCGTAGTGGTTCACCGATCGTTCTAGCAACAACTCCGCCTGCTCTTGCGGACTCTTGTGGTCGAGGCTCGCGATCTCATGCTCCGACAGCACCGCTGGCGAAGCCGGTTGCGGCTTGCCTTGCAGCGTCAGAAAATTGCCGAGCTGCTCAAACGTGGCTCGTGCAGAGCCAGTCACGAAAAATACCGCGAGAACGATTCCCGCAGCCACGGCGAACAAAATACGCCAGCTGCCTGCCCGCGGATCGATCGATTGATCCAGTGTCAGCTTCGACGTCGGACGGATGGTGCCGTATTCCTGCACCACCTCCGGCCGCGGATCTCCTTCCCAGGAATGCATGGCAAGAGTCTAGGAGTGTTTCAAGGTACGGTAAAGTTACGGCGGGGTACTTTGGTTATTACTTCCTCCGCCGGCGCCCAAGGAAGGAAAGAACTTAAGACCTTCGGCCACCCGATTACACCCAGTTCCACGTTGGTTACTGTCGCAGATTACGAATAGCTCCCGACCTGGTTTCGATAAAAAAATCGCGTTAGATACTACATTACGGCGGGAACGGGAATTCCCATGACCGCGAGCACCCTGGCCAATTCCCGGCGAACGACAGCCACCGTTGCGAGCAGAAACCGTTTGCGGCCTTCATCGGATTCACTCAGGATGGGATGGCGGTGATAGAAAGCATTAAAAGACTGAGCCAGCTGAAACGCGTGTTTAGCCAGGTAAGCTGGTTCGGTCGTGGCGATGCACTGGTCGATGACATAGGAAGTTTGGGACGCCGCCAGCCACAACTCCCAGATTTCATTCCCGTTATCGCCGGCAAGATATTTCCCTAGTTCCTCGGGAGCAAGCCGGCTTCGGGAGTGGCTGCCGAAGTCATCGGGATCGAGGCCGCCCTTCCGAAAAATATTCGCAGCACGCACGGCCGCATATTGCACGTAAGGGCCGGTCTCGCCCTCAAAACTAAGTGCATCTTTGAAATCGAAAGCAATCACCGACGACTTGGTAAATTTCAACATGAAGTAGCGCAGAGCGCCAACCGCGATCTGAGTTGAAATTGTCGCGCGCTCTTCTTCCGTCAATTCCGGATGGCGCGAATTCACTTCATTTTTTGCCGACTCGATTAGCCGGTCCAGCAGATCGTCCGCCTTAACCCCAAAACCCTTGCGACCGGAGACTTCGATGTAAGAACGGCTCTTGTCCTCGTCCGAGAGTTGATAACCGAGTTCCGCGGCACAGCGCGGGGTGAGAGCAACCATTTCATATGAGAAGTGGGTGTAGTGGTCAGCTTTATCGTCGTAACCCAAGCCCCGCAAGGCTTCGATAACGGTGTTCTGCGCTTCCGACTGGCGGGCATCGATTACATTGTAGATTTCCGCCACGTTGCCGAAATGCGGATGATCCAGCGCGCCGACGGTGGTCGAAATCCAGCAATCGTGCCGGTTGGGATAGCGATAAAATTTGCGATAGCCGAAGTCGCGACCGAGCAAGCCGAACTTCCATAGATGATAGGCAATGTCCTTACCAACGTAGCCAACGGTGCCGTTGGAACGAACAATCACCTTCTGGTCTTCTTCGGCTACCTGATCTTCGGTTGAGCCGTCCACCTCTTCGGAACTCCCAGGCTTCTCACCATCCTCTGAGCTTGTCCCCGCGCGACGCATTACCCAGCATCCCTGATGCTTACCTTCGCTTTCGAAAAAAATCACACCCTTTTCTTTTAGTTTGACGAAAGCCGCATCCCAAAAATGAAGGTGTAGAATCTCGCTTTCCCGGGGGAGAAAGTCGTACTCGATATCGAGACGATCCATTGTTTGGAGATGCCGGCGCAGGACAGAGACGGAAATCAAGTCGGCGATTGCCGCGGTTTCATTGCCGCCTTCCTCAATCGCATGCAGGGCCTGCTGCCGCAATTGCAAATTCTGTTTATCCTGCGCATACCACTGTGAAACTCGAGCATAGAGGTCCCAACAGTAATAATCGAAACGGGATTGAGTAGTGAGCAGCTCGATTTCCGCGCGTGATTTCTTTTCAATGTGCAGAAAACCGACAACAACGTCAGCCACCTGCGCGCCGGTATTGTCGATGTAGTTCTGGACATCCACTTCCCTGCCAGCAAACCTCAGTAAGCGGACAAAAGTGTCGCCGAGGATGGCATTGCGCAAGTGTCCTACGTGGGCAGCTTTGTTGGGATTGATGCTGGAGTGCTCAACCAGAATTTTGCCGACAGGAACGTCGGTGCGAGGGATCGTATCGGCGGCAAGAGAGGCTGACAGTCCTTCCCGGTTAAGTCGGGCGTTGATGTAGCCTGCGCCTGCGACCTCCACGCGATCGAATCCCGGGATCGGCCCAATTGCGTTGACGATCTCCTCCGCAATTTTCCTGGGAGCCTTTCGCAGTTTTTTAGCTAACTCGAAGGCGAGCGGCAGCGCATACTCGCCCATCTCAACTTTGGGCGGCTGCTCGATTACGATTTTGGGCAAATCGACCGAGTAGGTACGGGCGACAAAGTCGCGCACCTGCTGAGCCAGACGGCGTTCCAAATTGCGATACAAGAATTCCCCTAAACTATTGAAGAAAATAGTGATTGTAGCAAACTGTGGACGGAACCAAGGTTTGACGAGGAATCACGCCTTCCCTATGATGAAAAATGTTGCTCGGGTCACGTAGTTGATGCTTGATCGTAGCCTGGCAGTCGTTGGTTGGCGTTACGAGACGCTTCCGACTATGCGACCGCGCCATGACTACTTTTGCCCTCCCTATGCGCATAGCCTACCTTGACTGCTTTTCTGGCGTTAGCGGCGACATGTTTTTAGGCGCCCTGGTGGACGCCGGTCTACCCGCGAAACTGTTCGAGGACACAGTCACGGCGCTGAAAATCGGAGCGCACCTGCAAATATCGAGGGTGAGCCGCAGCGGCATCGCGGCCACCAAGGTGGACGTCTACGCTCACGGTGAGAAGGACTTGCCGCGGGAAATTTTCCTGGCGCGACAGAAACAAGGGCAGGAAGTCGAACCTGATCATGGACATCGCCACTCGCACCTACCCGAGCACGATCATGGACCCGTGGAGCTGCGCGAACACAACTATAGCCAGCCCAAAAGTGAGGGGGTAAGGGCGGGTACAGAGACTTCGAACGCACAGGTCCGTGGCCGCGGGTTGAAGGAAATTCGGGGAATCATCCAGAGCGCTGCCATCAGTAATCAAGCGAAGACTACTGCGATTGCCATCTTTGAGGCCCTGGGTACGGCTGAGGCCAAGATACACAACACCGTCATGGAAGAAATTCACTTCCACGAAGTGGGAGCCGTCGATGCCATGGTCGATATCATCTGTGCCGCGGTTGGAGCTGAGGCACTGGGAGTCGACGAAATTATTTGTTCTCCCTTGAACGTGGGCGGCGGGACGGTAAGGTGCGCTCACGGAGTGCTTCCAGTACCGGCACCGGCGACGGTTGAATTGTTACAGGGTGCGCCAGTTTATTCGTCCGGCATTCAGGCCGAACTGGTCACTCCTACGGGCGCTGCCATCGTAAAGACTTTGGCGAGCCGATTTTCGTCGTTTCCTTCGATGACTTTGGAGAAGTCAGGCTACGGAGCGGGGACGCGTGACTTTTCAGAACACGCCAATGTTCTTCGGTTGACGGTTGGCGTGTCCGAGGCAAGCGCTGCAAACAATGTTTCCAACGAAACGATCTCGGTGCTCGAAGCCAACCTCGACGACCTGAACCCGCAAATTCTTGGTTATGTTGTTGACCGCTTGTTGCAGGAGGGAGCGCTTGACGCGTTCACTCTGCCGGTACAGATGAAGAAGAACCGTCCGGGCATGCTGCTGACGGTGTTATCGAAAGCTGAGGACGCATCACGACTGACGGGAATCATTTTTGCTGAAACAACAACGCTCGGCGTACGCCGACGCCAGGAGCACCGTGAGGTGCTGGCGCGGAAGTGGGTCACCGTGGGAACGCGTTGGGGCGACGTGCGGTTGAAAATCGGCAGTATGAACGGTACCGTTACCAACTATGCGCCCGAATATGAAGACTGCCGCAAACTCGCGGCCGAGCACCATGTGCCCCTGAAAAGCGTTATGCAGGAAGCGCTACAGGGATATCTGAAACGGAGCCAAGAATAAAGTTCCGTTTGGAAATTTAAACCAGAATGAGCAAGAAGTTTTACATCACGACTCCGATCTACTACGTGAACGCGCGGCCGCACATTGGCCATGCCTATACCTCGATTGCGTGCGACACCATCGCCCGTCGCCAGCGCATGATGGGCTTCGACACTTATTTTCTAACCGGCAGCGACGAGCATGGTCAGAAGATCGAACGCGCAGCGCAGGCTGCGGGAAAGTCTCCGCAACAGCTTACCGATGAAATTTCGGCCGAGTTCCGCGCCCTATGGGACAAGATGGGACTCACCTACAACGACTTCATTCGCACCACGTCCGCCAAGCACAAACAAGGCGCACAGGCCCTGTGGCGGCTTATTCGCGACAACGGTTATATCTACAAGGGCCACTACACCGGCCAGTACTGCGTCTTCGATGAACTTTACGTCGACTCGGCTGGCCCCGGCGCGCCCTGCCCTGAATGCGGACGTCCTACGGAGACCGTGCGCGAAGAAAACTATTTCTTCAAGCTGTCAGCCTTCCAGGACAAGCTTTTGGACTTGTACGAGGGGCAACCGGATTTCATTCGCCCCGAATCACGTCGCAATGAAGTCATGGCATTTGTGCGATCTGGTCTGCGCGATTTGTCGGTTAGCCGCAGTACGTTTTCCTGGGGCGTTCCTGTGCCCGACGATCCCAAGCACGTGATTTACGTCTGGCTCGATGCGCTCGCCAACTACATCACAGCCCTGGGATTTGGATCGGGCGATTCGACCGCGTACGACAAGTATTGGCCGGCCGACCTGCAGATGATCGGGAAGGAGATCGTACGTTTCCACTGCGTCTACTGGCCGGCCTTCCTAATGGCGGCTGGACTGCCATTGCCACAGAAGATCATGGCGCACGGATGGCTCCTGTTCGAAGAAAGCAAGATGTCGAAGTCGCGCGGCAACATTGTGCGAACGGAGACAATCCTGGACGTACTGGGTTCTGACGCCCTGCGCTACTTTCTGTTGCGCGAAATTGTCTTCGGGCAGGATGGGTCATTCTCTTTTGACGCGCTGGTTCAACGCTATAACGCCGATCTGGCGAACGGCCTGGGCAACCTGGCGAGCCGCACCTTGACCATGATCGCGCGCTATTTCAAGAGTGAGATTCCCTATCCTTCGCGGGCCGGATTACGAGCAGAGGAAACGGCTATCGCAGACACCGCACGCCAGACGATCGACCAATTTAATTCGTTGTTCGAGCAACGCCAGTTCTCCCGGGCACTAGAAGTCGCCTGGGGCCTTGTCGCTGCAGCGGACAAATATATTGTCGAGAATCAACCTTGGGCCTTGGGCGACAAGCAGGATGACGAGAGCCGCTCACAACTGGCAACCACGCTCTACACCAGCGCCGAGGTTTTGCGAATCGTCACCGCACTGACACATCCGATTATTCCGGACGCGACAGCGAAAATCTGGGCTCAGCTGGGCTTGGGCGACATTCGACAATTCCTGCTGGCAGACTTGAAGTGGGGACAACTCCGTCTCGGTACCAAGCTCGGCGAGATCCGGCCGGTCTTTCCGCGCACCGACAAAAATGCGATCGAAAGGATGCAACAGATGGAAGAAAAAGGACGCGAGGCTTCGGGGGTAGTGGTTGCCGACGAAAAGGAGAAAGCAACCACCGCGGCGGTGCCTGAGCCCGCGCCTAAGCTCGCCGCGACTGTGGCTGATGGAAAAATCACGATTGACGATTTCGCCAAGGTCGAACTGCGCGTTGGTCAGGTTAAGGTTGCAGAAAAGGTGAAAGGCGCCGACAAGCTTCTTCGTTTGGAAGTGGATCTCGGAACCGAAGTGCGGCAAGTCGTGGCTGGAATTGCCGAAGCTTATTCCCCTGAAACGCTGATTGGGCGCAAAGTTGTGATCGTAGCCAACCTGGCGCCGCGAAAACTACGGGGGCTCGAATCAAACGGAATGATCGTCGCCGCGTCGCCCGAAGGGGGAAAACCGATACTGGCCGCTTTTCTTGAGGATGTACCTGTGGGTACCAGATTGAAATAGAGAGGATGCAATGAGTAAAGAAAATTCTGACAATTCTCCGTTCTATTGGCTGAATCTGTGCGAGGGCGTGTCGGAACGAATTACCGATCTGCTGGATGCCGATGTGCACCGTCCGGGCGAAGGGGTGGACATATTTCGCAAACAAAACAGCAAGCAGCCAGACCCTGAGTTGGCGGCCGCACTTCGAAACGTGCACTCGAAACTACAGGAGGCGTTTGAACTTTTGACCGCCGCCCTGTCCATCCGAAAATCCTAGCAACTCATGTTCATCGACTCTCACGCTCATCTCGAGATGGAGCAGTTCGATCCCGACCGAGAGAAGATGATGGCCCGGGCACGTGAGCATGGCATTGAGAAGATTCTCGCGATCGGCAGTGGCACCGGTCCAGGTTCTCTAGAATGCGCCATTCGATTAGCCGAGCAATACGAATTTACCTACGCCACTATAGGAATTCACCCTCACGAAGCGAAGTTGGCCAGCGACGCCGATTTTAGCGAGCTGGAGCAACTGGCGAAGCGGCCCAAAGTAATTGCCTGGGGTGAGATTGGTCTCGACTATTTCTACGATCATTCTCCTCGCGATTTACAGCGGCAAGTATTCTTAAAACAAATGGAGATGGCGCGAGCAGCCAAGCTGCCCATCGTGATCCATTGCCGGCCATCCGAGAAAAGTGAGGACGCATGGGACGATTGCCTGCAGCTCATGGAGCAGCATTGGCGCAGCAGCGGTTTGGGAGGAATTCTGCACTGCTTCACCGGAAGCTGGTCTCACGCGCAGCGGGCACTGGATTTAGGATTCATGATTTCCTTCGCGGGCAACATCACCTTCCCTAAAGCACAATCGATCCGCGACGCTGCGAAACAAGTCCCAGTCGAGCGCATATTGATCGAAACCGACTCTCCTTTTCTGGCTCCCGTCCCAAATCGCGGCAAGCGCAACGAGCCGGCATTTGTAAAGGAAGTTGCACGCCAGCTGGGGGAGCTGCGCGGGCTCTCAACCGAAGGCGCCGGCCAACAGACCACCGCTAATTTCTACAACTTTTTCAAAATGGCGGAATCCAACGAAAGGAAAGAACTGCGGCGCTAAAACCGCTTCTTCTGATACCCTCAGGTTACATTCCATTTCGTTTCAGTGAGCTACGATCATGCCGGAAAATACTTTCGACATTGTGAGCAAAATCGACCTGCAGGAAGTCTCCAACGCAATTCAACACGCGCTGAAGGAAATTCATACGCGTTTTGATTTGAAAGACTCGAAATCGAATATCGAACTCGAAGGCAAGGACGCGATCGTGCTGCACTCGATCGACGAATATAAACTGAAGGCCGTGAGTGACATCCTTCAGCAAAAGCTTGCCAAGCGCGGTGTCCCATTGAAAGGCCTGACGCACGGCCCCGTGGAGTCGTCGCTCGGAGGCACCGCTAAACAGAAGATCACGATGCAGCAGGGTGTCCCCATCGAAAAAGCTAAAGACATCGTAAAGTTGATCAAGAGCTCCAAGAACAAGGTGCAAGCTTCGATTCAGGGAGATCTGGTACGAGTCAGCGGCAAAGACCGCGATTCTCTCCAGGCCGTAATCGCCCTGCTGAAGCAACACGATTTCGGAATCGATATGCAGTTCACGAATTACCGAACGAACTAGGGGTCAAGATTCACAACCGAACCTCCGTGTTTGTTGTAAAAAAACGCCCTGCATCTGGAACTTGAACATTGAGTACACCTGCCACCATCAACGGGAAAGAGATCTTCGAACTTTTACGCGAAGACCTTGCCGCCATTGAACGTGAGTTCGGGCGCGATACCGTTTCTGACGTCGAAGCCATCACCGAAATTGGAGAATATTTGCGTAGCGGCGGCGGTAAGCGCATTCGTCCCATGCTATTGCTGCTTTCAGCGAAGCTCCTTGACTACCAGGGTCGCGGCGCCATTCGTCTCGGCGCGGTGGTGGAGATTATTCACACAGCCACGCTAGTTCACGACGACATCATTGACGAAGCTCAGACCCGGCGAGGTCGTCCCGCGGCTAACACCCAGTGGGGAAATTCAAAGTGCGTGCTGGCGGGTGATTGGCTGTACATGCAAGCCTTCAAGGTCGCGGTCCAGGAGCGCAACTTCCGCATTCTCGACACGCTGATCGAATTGACCCAGCAGATGGTCGAAGGCGAACTGTTGCAGATGGAAAAGCTCGGAAAGCTTATTTCGCTGGACGAGCATTTCAATCTGATATTCCGCAAAACCGCTTGTCTGTTTTCGGTGTGCATGCGGATGGGAGGAATTCTCGGCGGAGCTAGCCCCGAACAGGAAGAAAGCTTGGCGCAGTACGGCCGCGATCTGGGAATGGCATTTCAGATTGTGGATGATGTGCTCGACCTAACCGCTTCCGAAGACGTCCTGGGTAAGCCTGTGGCGAGTGATTTGCGCGAAGGCAAAGTCACGATGGCTGTAATCCATGCCCTGGAACGCTGCACACCGTCCGAACGTAAGGCAATTGAAACTGTGCTAACGGAACGCGCTTTTGATGGGGTGACTCACCGCGAGATTATCGCCATCCTCGAACGCTATGGCTCCCTCGAAGCTGCCAACGCCCGTGCAATGCAATATGCGACCCTGGCAAGGAACGCCATCTGCAGGTTCCCCGACGGCGAAATCAAGCGCGCGCTATTGTGGGCGCCGGAGTTCGTGGTCGCCAGAGAGAAGTAGTGGGCGACAGCCATTTGCGTTGGCCGTCATTTTTCTACAAGAGGTCCATGTCTCCACTGACTTTGGCCCATGAGCAAGCGCCAGAGAGAGACAGACAACCTCTCTCACCTTTTAACCGCAATTCCCATCATCTCGAACCGTCCACCTTTCAACAACGGCCCTGATCCGATGAACCCTCTGGCGGGCAGGTCTCTGGTAAACCGGCGAACGTAAGCCGCGTTAAATCGTTCCCACAACGATACGTCTGGCGCGAAAATTTGCACTGAAACCAAATCATCCATGGTCATGCCGGCCTGCGCGAGGACCGCGTGAAACTCATCGAAGAGAAACCGCATCTCATCCTCGATGCTGGGAGGAACAACTCCCGTGGCCGGATCGATTCCGATCCGGCCCGAAAGATAAAGGGTGTTGCCGACCAACACGGCATCGCTGAACGGCAATACCGCTTTGCGAGGGAGATTGATACAATTGCGAACGGGCGGGCTTCCCTCTGATGGCATCGGACTAACCTCGTCGTTAGGGTTTCCGACCAATCACCTTTGGTCCAGGGCTGAATCCGTTTATCCTCCTGGATCGTATTCTCATTGGCAGTTGAGTCGAATACCCAAGCCTACCCCCACAAAGGAGAATACTTTATGAAAAAGATGTTGATTCTCACCCTGGCTCTTACAATTATGTGTACCATTTCCGGGTTCGCCCAGGACATGTCCAAGGACAGCGGCATGGCCAAGGCTGCACCGGCTCCCCTCAAAAGCATTAAAGGCACGGTTAAGGCCGACGGCGACAAGCTGACCTTTGTTTCCGACAAAGACAAAAAGTCATGGGACATCGCCAATCCTGAAGCGCTAAAGGGACATGAAGGTCATCACGTGGAAGTCAGCGCACACGTTTATGCCGACAAAGACCAGATTCACGTCATGAGCGTGAAGATGCTCAAGGCCGACAAAATGGACAAGATGGATAACATGTCAAAGTAGTGGAATTTACAATCACTCTGCGGGGCGGCGCGAGCCGCCCTTTTTATTTATACTTACGCAGCCTCAGGCGGAACATGGAAGGTCTAGTCTCAGCGATCGGTCGTCACGGGTACATCTTAGTTTTTTTCGTTGTACTCGCGGAAGCTCTGGGAATGCCCGTTCCCGCGGCGTTGGCCTTAGTGGCCGGCGGCGCCGCAGCGGCAGCCGGGGTGTTGCACCTCAGCACTCTCATCCTGCTGGCCGTCGCTGCCATGTTGATAGGAGACTCATTTCTCTTTGTCTTAGGCCGCTATATGGGATGGGCGCTTCTTGGGTTTCTATGCAAGCTGTCGGTGAATCCGGAGACCTGCATCCTGCGCTCCGCGGAATCGTTCTACAAGCGCGGCAAGGCCACTTTGCTGTTCGCTAAATTCATTCCCGGGATCAATACCATGGCCCCGCCTCTAGCCGGAAGCATGAAGATGCGGCCCGACATTTTCTTGCGGCTTGACGTGGCGGGAGCTTCTCTCTACGCGATCGTTTATATCGCCGTCGGCTTTCTTTTCCGCGATGTTCTGGCTTCCCTGGCTCACGGATTTCAAACTGCGGGACGAGCCGTGGAGTCAGTAACCGTAATTGCGCTCATCGGTTACGCCGGCTATCGAGTCTGGCTCTACCGCAAACATGTCATTTACCGGGTCGTGCCTCGTGTACAAGTCGAAGAACTGGCTCGTCGCCTCGCATCTGAAGACAAGGACAAAATTCTCTTGATGGATGTCAGAAGCCACGGCTATTACGACGCGGGCGCGGCACGAATCAAGGGATCGATTCGATTGGAGCCGAACAATATCGCCGAAGAAGTGAAAATCCTTCCCAAGGACAAAGACATCTATGTCTACTGTACTTGAGCGCGCGAAGCGACTAGCGCCCGGGTGGCGCATATGCTGCGGGAGCAAGGATTCAACGCGTTCGTAATCGTTGGCGGCCTGACCGCCTGGAGAAAAGCTGGTAACCCGATGGAGCCAGTCCCCAGGGACGATTTGGTGAAGCTCCCCACATTCTCATAAGAGGCGCCAGACCTCAGACTGAAATTCGACGCTAGCGGTCCACCTTTTCTATGCCAACCGGTAACGAAGTCGAAATCAAATTCCGGGTTGACCAACCCCGCCCGCTCGCCCGCCGTTTGAGAGACGCGGGATTTCAGAAGGTAACTCCGAGGACCTTCGAACGGAACACGTTGTACGACGTCCCCGGTAGAGTTCTGCAGAAACGCGGCGAAGTATTGCGCCTGCGAAGATACGGCGACGAGTGGCTTCTCACCCATAAAGCAAAAGGCAAGGTGGGTCGCCATAAGACTCGCATTGAAACAGAAACTAAAGTCTCCGATGGCGCCAAGCTCGAGAAGATTTTCCAGTTTTTAGGGTATGGCCCTGCCTTCCGTTATGAAAAATTTCGCGCTGAGTGGGGCGATGGCAAGGGTCACGTCGTGGTCGACGAAACGCCGATCGGATTTTTCGGCGAGATTGAAGGGCCCGCACACTGGATCGACCACACCGCGAGCATTCTCGGCATCGATCGCAACTCGTACATCACTCAGAGTTATATAGAACTCTTCTTTAACTGGAAGCGGCAGACCGGAAGCCGTGCCCATGAAATGACATTCCGCGCCATCCGAAAGGGCAAACGCGCATAGGGGCGGGTGTCCAACCTGCCCATCGGAGGAAGCGCCGAAGCTACGACGCAGAAGTTGGTCAACCTGAATTATGTAATTGCAGAGACGGGCTTGGCGCAGAATTTGTCAAAGACACTCTTCAATTCCCGCGCAATGTCTGCAGCCTCGCGATGTTCGATGTCGCTGCGATGCATCATGTGAACCACTTTGCCATCCTGCAGCAGCGCAATCGAAGGGGACGAAGGCGGATACCCGGTGAAATACGAACGCGCGCGGTCGGTGGCCTCTTTGTCCTGGCCGGCAAAAACGGAAAACATCTTTTCCGGACGAGCCGAATGTTGCAACGCTGCTCGGACCGCGGGACGCATGCGGCCTGCCGCGCATCCACAAATCGAATTCACAACTACCATGGTTGTGCCGGACTGATTCGGGATTGACTGATCCACTTCGGCTACGGTGCGAAGCTCCTTAATCCCAAGACGGGTTAACTCTTCACGCATCGGGATTACCATGATTTCTGGATACATTTTTTCTCCTCACCGTTATTGTAATACGTTCTGAAAATCCCGTTTTCGAGCGGTGCAATTCACCCCAGGTTGCGTCCCGACGTACCCGGCCGCCGCCCAAAGCTGGCCGCCGACGTTCGTATATATTGAAAGAAATCATACCATCATGAACGTTCTTGAAAATGTGCCACTGGCTCCACTGACGACCTTAAAAGTGGGCGGCCCGGCACGTTACTTCGCCGAACAAAAGACCACCAGCGAGGTAGTTGAAGCCATCCAGTTTGCCCGTTTGCGGGATCTTCCCCTGTTTGTTCTTGGCGGTGGAAGCAATCTGGTGATTTCCGAAGCGGGCTGGCCTGGCTTGGTGCTGAGGATCGCAATTCCAGGAATTGACGAGCGAAGCGAAAACGGCAAAACCCTATTCGAGGTGGGCGCAGGCGAGGAATGGGACAGGTTTGTAACCCGTGCCGTCGCCCGCAACTGTGCGGGGGTGGAGTGTCTGAGTGGTATTCCGGGCAGCGTGGGCGGTACGCCCGTGCAAAACGTGGGAGCTTATGGCCAGGAAGTCGCGGAAACCATCGCGTCTGTGCTTACCCTCGATCTCAAAGACGGACAGATCCGCGAACTGTGCGCCGAGGCATGCGGCTTCGAATATCGCACCAGCATCTTCAACACCAGTGAGCAAGGGCGTTTCATCATCCTGCGCGTTACCTATTCCCTCGAGCCCGGCGGCAAGCCGCGCATTGAATATGCGGATTTGAAAAAGCACTTCGCCGGTTTTCAGCAGACTCCTTCCCTGACCAGCACCCGGGAAGCGGTCCGCCGCATACGCGCCAGCAAAGCTATGTTGATTACGCCGGGAGACGAAGACTGCCGGAGTGCTGGCTCTTTCTTCAAAAATCCTATGCTCAGCCCCCAACAATATGACGACTTAGCCGCCCGGGCGAAAGCAAAGGGATTGCAGATCCCCAGCTATCCGGCACTCGACGCTCAGAGGAAGGTATCAGCCGCATGGCTGGTGGAGTATTCGGGTTTCAGCAAAGGGTATCGCAGCGGACGAGTCGGAATTTCCCGCAAACACTCGCTGGCGATCGTCAACCGGGGAGAGGCGACCGCGGACGACATCCTGGCCTTGAAAGACCATATTCAACAGCGCGTGGAAGAACTCTGGGGTATCCATCTGAAGCCTGAACCGGTATTCGTGGGGTTCTAGGAATCACTCCTCGGCTCCGGAATATTTCTGCGGGGGCAGTTTGCGGTATGGATGTTCAAAGCTCAGGTAAAGAAGGATGGCCTTTTCGCCCTCACTCGGCCCAACCCCAATTGGAATGCCGATTCCAGGAACAATCTGCAAGCCATTGCGGAAGTTATGAGCCCAGCGGATGCCTGGGCTAAGAAAGAGGGAATTCGACCACTCCGTACGATCACGGCCAAGCACTGTTTGCGAACTGGCAAACACCGTCTCCAGCAAGACGTTGAATCGCGTATGGGTGAGCCAGATAAAACTCTGGCCAAAGTTGTAGCCGGCGACAACGGCGCGATCACCCGAGGCGTCCTGCGCTCTGGGAAAGAAGCTGGCTCCAGCATTCCAGTGGCTGACG
This sequence comes from Terriglobia bacterium, assembly GCA_963786325.1. GTDB lineage: Bacteria > Acidobacteriota > Terriglobia > Terriglobales > Acidobacteriaceae > JAIQFF01. The sequence goes on along the minus strand of CAWAYW010000024.1, from coordinate 274,942 downwards.
ATTTTCCTGCCGAGAACAACGCTTAGGGGAAGACTGGTCTGCAGACCGAAACTTCCCTGACCGCGACCCAGGGTTGAATCGCCCGCCGGAAAAATAAGACTGAGCCGGGGTGCGAAGGCAACTCTGGTGTCGCCGCTTCCCACAAGCTGATATCGGTAGTTCAGGAAGACATCGCCCATACCGGCGCCGGAGCCTGGAAATGCGCCAGCGTGTAAAACGGCAAAGGTGTAGCTGAGCTGTTGGCGCGCGTCACCGGGGACGGGCCACTCCTGCGTGAAGGTGTAATTCCAGCCCTGGCTGTTCCCAAAGCGCGTGAAACTCGAGATGTGCTGCACTACGCCAAAATTCTGGTTGTAAGCCTCCTCCACCAGGAAACTATTGTCCTGAATACCCGGCGAAGGGGAAGGACTCGGCTGGGCGGAACAATTAACCCCCAACCAGGTAATCGTCAAGAGCAACAAGCAGACCGATCGAACCGCTGCGCCGAGCCTTTTTCCTGAATTAACCATAGTTAAGTAAACCACATAATGGCGGTTAACTCACAATGTCGGCAGCGCCCGTCAGGCATTCCGCGATCGGTCTCTTGCCAATCGGGCCGCTTCCTTAAAAATAGCGGTAAACATTTGCCGCGTAAGTTTTCCGGTCTGCGTGTTCTGGTTGGAAGGATGATAAGAGGCCAGCAGAATTTTGCCGTCTGGCATTGTGAAACTGGCCCCATGGCGGAACGGGTAAGGATTTTTGCTCTGCAGCAGGCCCCGGCGCTTCAGGTAATTGAGATAGGCTTCGAATCCGATCCTGCCCAGTGCCACAACCACTTTCAGATTCTTCAGCCCCTCCATTTCGCGATCGAGAAAGGGAGCGCAGTTGGCCAACTCCTGTGGCAAGGGTTTATTGTCGGGCGGAGCACAGCGTGCGGCCGCGGTGATGTAGAGATTGTTCAAGACGAGCCCGTCTCCGCATTCGGTCGCAGTGGGCTGGTTGGAGAATCCGGTCTCGTGCAGAACCGGATACATGAATTTGCCGGAAGCATCGCCGGTGAATGGACGTCCGGTGCGGTTTGAGCCGTGGGCTCCTGGCGCCAGCCCAAGCACCAATACTTTTGCGTCGGGGTCCCCGAAACCGGGGACAGGTTTGCCCCAGTAATCGCAACTGAGATAGGCCCGCCGTTTTTCGCGCGCGATTCTTTCCCGGTATTCAACCAGGCGAGGGCATCGGGTACACGAGACCACTTCGGCATTCAGTTCAAGTAGCCATGAAGGCATTCGCCTTAATTGTAAGGGGAAACAGGCCCTAGGCGGCGCGCTCACTTCTGCTCGCCGCCTGCCGGCCTTGGATTTATTGTTGACGAACTCGGGCGAGTTCAACTTCGAGCGCGTGGGATTGCTTGGGTGTCCCACCGGGGAGATTACTTGGTTACGATTGTCACGTTATTTCGGTCCTCCCCAGTTTGACGGTGCTCTCCACAAGTCTTTACACTCAAAGTTGCAGCCTTGCTGCTCAGCTCATCGTCCAGTTCCACAAAAGGGAACGGATTGAGGGGTCGAAGTTCGAAAGGTACACGTGAGCCCCACAGAAACCACCAGCAGTACCAAACGGGAAATCCAGGTTGAGATTCCCGTCGAAGAGGTAACTCGCGAGACAGATTCGATCATCCAGAAGTACCAAAAGCTGGCGCGCATCCCCGGCTTCCGACGCGGGCATGTTCCTGCTTCGGTCATCCGCCAACGTTTTTCTGAGGACTTGAAAAGCGACGTTGTCGAAGCACTGGTCCCGCGCTATTTCCGCAAAGAGGCTGATAAGCAGGGTCTGATCCCGGTATCCCAGCCACAAGTTACTGACCTACATCTGAGGGACAACGAGCCGCTGCGGTTCAAAGCCACTTTCGATGTCATGCCTGAAGTAAAGGTTGAGGGCTACAAGGAATTGCGCGCGGAAAAGCCCGAAATCACCGTCACGGACGACGAGGTTCAGCAGTCGCTGGCCAGCATCCGCGAGCAGCACGCTACGTATACGCCGGTAGAGGGGCGTCCTCTGGCGGATGGCGACTACGCTCAAGTTTCTCTCGATGGCCAGCCCAAAGACGGCGACGGTAAACCCGTGCACATGGACGAAATCATGGTAGAAATCGCGGGCAAAGACACTATGCCCGAATTCACCGAGAATTTGCGCGGGGCTTCAGCCGGTGACGAGCGCGTATTTGACGTTGTCTATGCGCAAGACGCAGCCGAACAACGGCTTGCGGGAAAATCCTTCACCTACACAGTCAAGGTGCAATCCCTCAAGCAAAAAGCTCTGCCTGAACTGGATGACCAGTTTGCTACGCAACTGGGAGAGTTCAAGACTCTAGACGAAGTGCGCCAACGCATTCGCGAGGGCATGGAATCAGAGCGCAAACATGCTGCCGAGCACGAGGCCAAGGACAAACTGATCGCGGAACTCGTAAAGCGCAGCGAATTCGAGGTGCCGGAGGCACTGGTGGAGCGCCAAGTGGATGTTCGTCTGGAGCGTGGACTGCGGGCATTGGCGGCGCAGGGCATGAAAGCGGAAGACATTAAGAAAATGGACCTGAATCGCCTGCGGGTGGGACAGCGGGATCAGGCTCTGCAGGAAGTGAAGGCTTCCCTGCTTCTGGACAAGATTGCGGAGGAGGAAAAAATCGAAGTCAGCGACCAGGAAGTCAACGCGGAGATCGAGGCGCTTGCGGCACAGTCGAAACAGACTCCGGAGGCGATCCGGGCCCGTTTGACACGTGATGGAGCGCTGGATAGAATTCGAAATAGAATCCGCAGCGAAAAGACCCTCGATTTTCTATATCGCCAGTCCGCCTAACGCGGACATTTTCGATCCTCCCAGAAGAACTAGTAGGTAAGGAACAGGAGTGTGGCAGGTGAATGTGAACGATCCCAAAATGATGCTGGTCCCCATGGTCATCGAGCAGACGGGCCGAGGGGAACGCGCCTACGACATTTATTCCCGGCTGCTGCGGGACAACATCATTTTCATCGGCACCCCGATTGACGACAACATTGCTAATCTGGTGATTGCGCAAATGCTATTTCTGGCCCAGGAGGATCCGGAGAAAGACATTCAGCTTTACATTAACTCTCCGGGTGGATCGATCACTGCCGGAATGGCAATCTACGACACCATGCAATATGTAAAAAACGACGTGACCACGATTTGCATCGGTCAGGCGGCGAGCATGGCGGCGTTGCTGTTGGCGGCAGGTCAGACAAAGAAAAGGCTGGCTTTACCGAATTCGCGCATCCTGATTCACCAGCCCTCGATGGGTGGACTGTCGGGGCAAGCGACCGACATCGATATCCACGCTCGCGAGATTCTCCGCATGCGAGAGATTACTAACCAGTTAATGGCAAAGCACACCGGCCAGAAGCTGGAAAAGGTAGAGAAAGACGTGGAGCGGGACTTCATTATGAACGCGCAGCAGTCTAAGGAATACGGAATCATAGACGATATCATCTACAAGACGAGATAAGGGTATGATCGGGTTTTCGCCCGATCAGGTCCAAGCAGTCTCGGCGTGAAACCATCTGTCCTGCCGAACGGGCAAAAGGGCGATAACGCAGGAGAGAGCGGGTAACGAAGGAGTAAAGCCGAGTGAAAAACAGGACTGGCACCGAGGAAATGTTGCGCTGTTCGTTCTGCCATAAATCGCAGGACGCTGTCGCCAAACTCATTTCATCCCCCAGCGATTATCCCAGGGCGTACATCTGCGACGAATGCGTAGCGGTGTGCAACTCCATCCTCGAAGATGACCGAACCGCAACTCCACCCACCACGACCCCGAACCAACTGCCCAAGCCTCAGGAAGTAAAGGTCTTCCTGGACGAGTACGTGATCGGCCAGGAGCAGACGAAAAAGAAACTTGCGGTGGCGGTTTACAACCACTACAAGCGGATCTACATGAACCGCCAGCGCGCCGGGGACGGCGTAGAGCTGGCTAAGTCCAACATCATGCTTATCGGTCCGACCGGGACCGGTAAGACTCTGATGGCTCAGACTTTGGCCCGTATGCTCGACGTTCCTTTCGCGATTGTCGATGCCACCACCCTTACCGAAGCGGGATACGTTGGCGAAGATGTAGAGAACATCATTCTCAAGTTATTACAGGCCGCTGATGGAGACGTTGGCCGTGCGCAGACCGGAATTATCTACATCGACGAAGTAGACAAGATTGGCCGGAAAGACGAGAACCCTTCCATCACACGCGACGTTTCCGGTGAAGGCGTGCAACAGGCCTTGCTGAAGATTCTCGAAGGGACGGTGGCCAACGTTCCGCCGCAGGGTGGACGCAAACATCCGCATCAGGAATTCACTCCTGTTGATACCACCAACATTCTGTTTATTTGCGGCGGCGCCTTCGTGGGTCTGGAGAAAATTATCGGTCGGCGCGTTGGAAAGAAATCTTTGGGCTTCAAGATGGGCGCCGAAGAAGGCGAGCCAGAGGAAACTCCAGCCGCGAACCGCAAACGGAATTTCGAGTTGTTGAGCGACATTCAGCCGGAAGATTTGATCAGGTTTGGCTTGATCCCCGAATTTGTTGGACGCTTGCCGGTAGTGGGTGTGCTGGAAGATCTTGACGAATTCGCCTTGATCGAGATTCTGACTCGTCCGAAGAACGCCATCATCAAGCAATATCAGCGCTTGTTTGAATTCGAAAATGTACGTCTCAAGTTCAGCGACGAGGCGCTAAAAGCAATCTCGCGACAAGCCATGGCACGTAAGGTCGGCGCTCGCGGTTTGCGTATGATTCTGGAAGAGTTAATGCTGGACCTGATGTACCATCTGCCGAGCCAGAAGAAGGTCAAAGAGTTTGAGGTAAGCCGGGAAATGGTGGAAAAACGCAGCGTTACTCTCGCTATGATGGACAAGGCGGGGTAAACTGTAGCCCGGTCAGGCCCGGGGTGGGCCAATCATATTTTTGGAGAAATAGTGACCACAGCCAAGGAAAAATTCGAAACCAAAAAGCTTCCGATGATGCCCATCCGGGACGTGGTCATCTTCCCCTACATGATGACGCCGTTTGTAGTCGGCCGGGAATCGAGCGTGCATGCCCTGGAAGAAGCACTAGCGGCCGACAAGAAGATCTTTCTCGCTACTCAGCATGACGCCAGCATAGACGAACCTAAACCTAACGAGATCTATCAGGTGGGCACGATCGTAAATATCGTTCAGAGCCTCAAGCTGCCCGATGGCAACATCAAAGTTCTGGTCGAAGGCATTGAGCGCGGCAAGGTGTTGCAAATCAGTGAGACTGAAGGATACATGCAAGTTTCACTGCGGGTGGCACGCTATGCGACCGAGACCAATCCCCAGATCGAAACCGGGATGCAACGGGTCACAGCGTTGTTCGAGCAGTATGTGAAGCTGTGCCAGTCTCTGAATTACGAAACCATGATCGCGGCCGTGCGCATGGAAGACCCAGCCAAGCTGACCGACACCATCGCCGCCAACCTGCAACTGTCTATCGAAGAAAAACAGGAATTGCTGGAAATTTTCGATCCCGCCGAGCGCCTGACCAGAATCGGCGATGTCCTTGATATCGAAATCGAAAAGCTGAACATGGATCGCACCATCCAATCGCGCGTGAAGCGGCAGATGGAGCGCGCGCAGAAAGAGTATTACCTCAACGAGAAGATCAAGGCCATTCAAAAAGAACTTGGACGGGGCGAGAAGAGCGAATTCGACGAGCTGAAAAAGAAGATCGAAGCGGCCGGAATGCCCAAGGAAGTACGCGATAAAGCGGTCCAGGAACTCAAAAAGCTCGAAGCCATGCCGCCGATGTCGGCCGAATCCACCGTTTCCCGCAATTATCTGGATTGGCTACTGGCAGTGCCTTGGAAGAAGCGGTCTAAAGAAATCCGTAACATCAGCCGCGCCGAAAAGGTCCTGAACGAAGATCACTACGGGCTGGAAAAGATCAAAGACCGCATCCTGGAATTCCTGGCCGTACGGCAATTGGTGAAGAACCCAAAGGGATCCATCCTTTGTTTCGTCGGACCTCCTGGAGTCGGCAAAACTTCTCTGGGAATGTCGATCGCGAAAGCCACTGGCCGGAAGTTCGTCCGCATGTCGCTTGGCGGAGTGCGTGACGAAGCCGAAGTTCGCGGCCATCGCCGCACCTACATCGGCGCCCTGCCCGGACAGATTATCCAGATGATGAAGAAAGCCGGCACCAAGAATCCGGTTTTCATGTTGGACGAAGTCGACAAGATGTCGATGGATTTCCGCGGCGATCCGTCAGCGGCATTGCTGGAAGTTCTCGATCCCGAACAAAATTTTATGTTTGTGGATCACTACCTCGACGTTGAATACGATCTTTCACAGGTCTTCTTCATTGCCACAGCCAACGTGATGCACACCATCCCGCCTGCTCTGCAGGACAGGATGGAAGTGCTGCGGCTCCATGGCTACACCGAAAACGAAAAGGTCGAAATCGCCAAACAGTTCCTGGTCAGGAAGCAGCTGGAACAAGCGGGACTGACTGACAAGAACCTGAAGTTTACCGACGACGCCATCACCTCCTTGATTCGCTCCTACACTCGCGAAGCCGGCGTGCGTAACCTTGAACGCGAAATCGGCAACGTGTGCCGCAAAGTCGCCCGCAAAGTTGTAAAGGAAGGCGAGACCTATAACGTTTCCATCGCGCAGGGGAATGTGAACGACTTCCTGGGCGTAATTAAGTTCCGCGATACCTTAGCGCACGAAAAGAGCGAAGTGGGACTGGTTACCGGCTTGGCCTGGACCGAAGTGGGCGGTTCGATCCTGAGCACTGAAGCTACCGTTGTCGATGGCAAAGGCAAGCTCACACTGACGGGCAAATTAGGCGATGTCATGCAGGAATCTGCGCAGGCGGCCATGTCGTATGTGCGCTCACGCGCTCATCGTCTGGGGCTCCAGCGTGATTTCTACCGCACGCTCGACATCCACGTACACGTGCCGGAAGGCGCCATCCCCAAAGACGGCCCGTCGGCGGGAATCACGATCGCGACTGCAATCTCCAGCGCTCTGAGCAAGATTCCAGTGCGCCGCGATATCGCCATGACCGGTGAGATCACGCTACGTGGCAAAGTGTTGCCGATCGGTGGATTGAAAGAGAAATTGCTGGCAGCACATCGCGCAGGATTGTTTGAGGTAATCCTGCCTCAAGATAACGAGAAAGACCTCGCTGAAGTTCCTGAAAACCTTCGCAACGCGATGAAATTGCATTTCGTCGAAACCATGGACCAGGTCCTGGCCGTTGCGTTGGAACAGCCGCTGCCTGAGAGTCTTGAGGCGACGGCGCAGCCGATCGCGCCTATCGCAACTGCCGTCGAGAGTCCAACAGCGCACCAGTAACTTCAGTTCGCCAACCACAACCGGCCCGCCATGCGGGCCTTTTTTATGGTCGCGCCCTGAGGAGTGGCTTCGCCTCGATTTGCGCTCGCGGTTTTGGTTAATATAAGGACATGCCGCAGGGGCCAAATACTCAGCCAGAAGGCCCTCGCAAGTATCTTAGAGGCGCTTTAAGCCTGTTTGTCACCGCAGGCCTGGTGGTTGTACTTTTCATTTGGCTGCCCGCCTACCGCTGGTTTTTTCTTGGCAGCTTAGCAATAGGCGTCATCGTGGCGGCCATTCTCTTCTTTTGGAATCACTACCGGCCGCTCAAAGAAGAAGACGTCGAAAACAAGCGCCCGCTTGGACTCGGATGACTGTTGCCCAGCCTTGAATGTGGTCGACAGTTTGCTTGAGCTGCCCCTTGCAAGATCCCAAGTGAACCGTCAAACTGACATATGCGCGTCTTGGCACGATTTATGATGTCGGCAAGCGATGCGGCCCACTTCCCTCCTCCTTCGCTGCCCGAAATCGCTTTTCTGGGACGGTCGAATGTGGGCAAGTCAAGTGTTATCAATTCCCTTCTAGGTGCCAAGATCGCCAAGACCAGTTCAACGCCCGGTCGCACCCGATCGATCAATTTTTTCGAGGTTCGGTGGCCGGGAAAACCACAGCCAGAGCTTGTCTTCACTGATCTGCCGGGATACGGTTATGCTAAAGTCTCGCGTGAAATCTCGCAGCAGTGGCCCGGTTTCATAGAGCCTTATCTGAAAGAACGGCCCTGTCTCGCTCTGTGTGTGGCTCTCGTGGATGTTAATGTCCCGCCCCAAGCTGCCGACAAGGATCTGTTGGATTTTCTCAGCAGCGTTGGACGCCCCATTCTAATAATTGCCACTAAAAGCGATCGTCTTTCGAGCAACCAGTTGCGCAATGCTCTTCAAGTCATGGCGCACGACTCTCCCGTGGCGCGCATTGTGCCTTACTCGGCGAAAACCGGAAATGGACGGCAGGAGTTGTGGCAAGAAATCCGACAAGCGGTCGAAAACTATAACGCTGAGTTCAGCCGTCAAACTTCAGTTGTCAGCCATCAGCCTTAGCCTCGCAATTTTTTCAAGCCTCCAAATTTTCGCAGCGCACAATCAGACTGTGAGCAGGAATGGAAGCGTCGAGTCTAGGCTGACGGCGAATGACCTGCGACCGACGACGCTTCTCCGTTACCTTGGTTATCTAGGGACTGATTACGGGCCCGGCTAAAGTTGCTTTATGACACTTTCATCCATGGTGGTTTCGCGCGATTTGCAGGAAGTCAGCGTGCTCGAGTGTATTCTTGGCGGTCTGCACATTGGCGTCGAAGTTGAGTCGGAGCTGGAACGCGCCCACGCTAAATTAGCAAAATCGAAGATCGACGCACTTATCATCGACTTTGATTTGGCGGGAGCTGCTGGATTTCTCTCCGGATTGCAGGATGGATCGCTCCGCAACGCCGTACCGCTCATCATTGTCAGCGGTTCCGGTGGACGCAAAAACCTTGAGTCCAAGGGCGCTTCGTTCGTCTTCGAAAAACCGATTTCCGTGGAGCAAGCGGTTCACACATTGTCCGCCGCGCGCAACATGATTCTCGACGAACGGTTGCGCTACCATCGCGAAACTCTGGACCTTCCAGTCTCGTTAGTCTACGCGTCAAAAGATCGTCAGCGTGCTCATCTGATGAATCTCAGTCAGGGCGGGATCGGTGTTCGCATGCAGCGACCACATGAAACTCGCGGACCGGTGAAAGTAAGTTTCACTTTGCCGGGAACGAAAACAGCCATCAAACTGCCCGGCGAAGTGGCCTGGAAAGATAAACAAGGAAACGCGGGCATTCAGTTTACAGAGGAAAATCCAACGGCAAAACGCGAACTGCGCCTTTGGCTGGAGCGGCAGTATTTTGCGCACTAAAACCATGGTCCGGCGCCAGCCGTCGGGCTCCAGGCATCCGACGATCTTTCAGCTGCGGGACTTAAGACCACGGTCGAGACGAAAGGCAAACGCAAGAAAATTGACACCCAAGACCACTGCTTCATCTGAACCGTGGCCTATCGTCTGCTTCCAGATTCATTCCATTCATTGTGTTGTTGGTGAGGCCGGCCACATAGGCGCCCGGCGTGCCACCGATCCAGAATAAAAACAGGAACCGGTAAAGGATGGCAAATACCGCGCTCACTCCCAGCCCCACCAAAAGCGCGATCGGCCAGACGGGGACGGCTCCGATCATGGCAATGCAAATGACCGCGAAAAGCAAGACGGCAGAGAGCAAAATGAGGCCGTCCACCAGGTTCGAAAGAGCTTGCGGGGAAACCTCAAATGGAATCCAGGGCAATCGCAAAGGGCGCAGACGTTGATGCTTATCAATCCCCAGCGAGGCGGACCTGGACGAACTATTTACCCGGATGACTGGTCGGGCAATTGGAGAGAACAGCAACTCGTCGGCTTCGCCGGTATAAAGAAAATTCAGGTCGGCGGTCGCCTGGGCTGTGGACAATAGTTGAAGGAAAATCCACTCTTTCAATCCACGCCGGCTTCGCGGCGATAGGGCGAGAAACTCAATCCCGGCTTGTCCGACGGGGTCGGCCCACGCCACTCGTCCGGTGCCCTCCACTCGGATGCGTGGGCTGGCAAGATCGAAGCGCAAAAAAACTTTCTGATTGAGGCTTAACGGCGCCACTGCCTGAACAGCTATCCCCGCATCGCCAAGGTTGCGGATGATGCCGCCATTGGATTGATCGAGATTGAGGTACGCCAGGGTCTGAATCTGATGGCGGTAATGATGGCGTTGCCGTCGAAGAGCAGGCCCACTTGCGGAAGCGGGTAAAATCGGGGCCGGATCCCACAAGTGCATGGCCAAATATTAGCCAACGACCCAGGGTCGACTCAGTACCGACGCTGGTTCCAGGCTTTTTGCCACCCTTTCAACCTAAGAATCTTAAGACGCAGGTCGCTCTTCCTGTGGATAAAAATCGTGTGGGTGATCGCGATCCCAGGCGATCAAACTGTTGATATCGTAGCGATAAGGCCCATATGCACGGAACTCCTTTTCATCGAACAGGCGTTTGATCCCGCATCCTGTGCAAACTTGGTAAGCGCACCCCTGCGCGCGAACCGGCCAGCTCATTTTGTTATGCCAGCAGCCTCGCAGAAGGATAACTGCCGCCCCAGTCAGACCAGTTGCCGTCATACCCAAGGGCCAAAGCCAACGTAGTTTCTTCTTTTTAGACTCTTCGACCACAGCTTATAAACTCCTCTATTTCAAAACGATACGCTCGAATCAATGCGGATTGCAATGTTGACCCAAAATGGCATGCCGGATGCAGACAATCCCTGATTGTGTTAGGTTGCTACATCCCAAAACATGATACCGGTCCATATTGCGATCAGGTCAGTTCCACTGTAACTTAGTGGCTGCCAGTTCGGCGATCCCCCTAAGCCGTACCAGGTATCTTGGTGAGTAAGTCTTGACTGGAGAAACATTTCCCTGACAGCTGAACCGCCATCCAAGGGGAAGTAATCCACAAAGATTTCCACCGCTAGATCGAAGCATGAGCGCCAACCCGCAGAACGCGCACCAGGAGTTATCGAATTCGAAGTTAGATGATCCCGGCGAGTCGGTTCATGGCCGCCCCGGGGAAAACACTGGTTCGCCGTTTTCGCTTCCCCGCCTCTCAACTCCGTCGATAACACATGCGCCCGGCCACGAAGCTCTGCAGGCTCTCCTCGCTTTTTCCAGTCTGCACGAGCAAATACGCCAACGGCGTGCCAGTGAACACCTCGGCGCAAAATCCAATAGCACCGATGTTGACGATCTGGAACAGTTCGTTTTGGACGAGGTGTTGCAACTGGTATCCGAACGGGCCCTGAGCATCACAGGCGCACACGGGATTGCGATCGCGCTCGCGGATGGTGATGCATTTGTGTGTCGCGCTTCAGCCGGAAGCATCGCGCCTGAGGCTAGGGCGCGGCTTGATCCGAATTCGGGATTTTCTGGGGCTTGCCTGCGGACGGGCGGAATTGTGCGTTGTGATGACTCGGAAATCGATCCGCGAGTGGACGTGAAAGTGTGCCGCTGTCTCGGGACCCGTTCTATTGTTGCGGTCCCGATCACTTCATCGAAGGGCACGATTGGGCTCCTGGAGGCCTTTTCGACCGAGACTTACAGTTTTAACGATAGCGATGTTCGCAGCCTGAATCTTCTCGCCGAACTGATCCTGGCAGCCATGAAGCCGGAAGAGGAAGACCGGCTGGCTGAGATTTCGACGCGTCTGGTTACGGGCGGAGCACCGCCTCATGTTCCTGCGGAAACAGAAAACATCCATTCCGCAATTTTCGACGAAAAGCATTTGCCCGCGGTCAAAGAACCTGCAGGTGGGACGCAGGCGACAGAGACTTCTGGCGTCAATAGCGCCGAAGTTTCGCAAGAAGAGTCTTCTACGACGATCTTCCAGGAATACGGGGAAACGAAAAAATCGAAGTCGCGTCGTGGCCTGCTAATCGTACTTCTCCTGGCTTTAGTTGTGGCCATGGTGGCGGCAGGATTTTGGCGGATCAGCAAGCATCGCGCGACCGTGAGCGAGACTCCTCTGATATCAGCTCCGGCAGTGGAGCAGCCCCAGTCCGGAATTCCTGCAGAAGATTCTGGAGTGAGTTCGACATCGAATACCGAGGCCAAAGCTCCGCTGAAGCCGTTGGTGACAGGAATCTGGCATGTTTCCTCGGCCGACTCAAATACAGTGGTGATCGATTTACAAGGAGAGGTCCAATACGAGGCGCACCGCCTCAGTGACCCGGAGAGGATCTACTTCGATCTTCATGGCACGGCTCTGGCCCACGGTTTGTTTGGCAAAACCATCGAGGTCGGCGATTCTCTTCTCGATCGAGTCCGGATAGCGGAGCCAAGAAAGGGTGTCACTCGGGTTGTGCTCGAAACCAACGGGCCTTCTGATTTTTCTGTCAGCCTGCAGTCCAATCCGTACCGCCTGGTGGTAGTGATCCGAAAGGCGAATCCTGCGGGTGAGACGGCGGTTCCCGATGTGCAGCGCGGGGCGCGTGATCCGCATGAACCCGCGTTGCCGCAAAGCGCACTCAAGGGTATGAACCTGCCGCCGAGAGATTTACAAAGCACGGAACCTGCCGATTCGAACCCGCCCCGAGCGGCATCGCTTCCTGCGACCGCGGGTCGAGCAGGAAACAAAGCCGACGCGCAACTGCCTGCCCATGTCGCTAAGTTCCGCCTGGTGCTCGATGCCGGACACGGTGGCTGGGATTTGGGGACGATAGGGCGAAAAGGTCTGATGGAAAAAGATTTGGTCCTGGATATTGTGGAGCGCTTGGGAAAGCTTCTGCAAAGCCGTTTGGGCGCGGAAGTCATTTACACGCGCGCTGATGATACCTACCTGCCATTGGAGAAACGGACTGAAATCGCCAACCTCGCGCAGGCCGATATGTTTGTTTCGGTCCACGCAAACTACAGCACCGATTCCATGGCGCGCGGCGCGGAGACTTACTACACCAATACGTATTCGTCGCTGCGAGCTCGCACATCGGAAGCCGGTTCCGACCCCGCCATAGCCGAGAACATCAATTGGAATAATGTCGATATCCGTGAAAAAGTACAGCAGTCACACCGTTTCGCAGTCTCGGTGCAACAGGCTCTGCATAAGGCCTTGGCAGCTCAAATCCCGGGTATGCGAAACCGGGGAGTGAAAAAAGCTTCATACGTCGTGCTCACGGGAACATCGATGCCGGCAATTCTGGCCGAAGTGTCGTTCGTCAGCAGCCCTGCGGATGAGGAAATATTGAAGAGTGCAAGCTATCGCCAAAGCATCGCCGAGGGATTGTACAAAGGCATAGCGCAATATGCAGCTACGAGTCACCACGTGAATCTCGCCAGCGCTTCCAGCAAACCAACCGGCCTGTAGCGGACGCCAGACAGATATCACGGAGCGGTGGCCGGAGCCGGAATCCCGCCGTATTTCTGCAACCACTTCAATTCTTCTCGCACTTTGATCTTCCCGTGCCACGGATTCTCGGCTAGCGAATGTCCCTCGCCGGGAAAAATGAGTAGTGTACTCGGCACATCGAGGGAGTGCAGTGCGCGATCAAGCAAGTAGCTCTCGAGAACCGGAACCCGGATGTCGACTGATCCCGCGACCATATGCGTCGGCGTTTTAACTTTATCGATCTGAAAGATCGCCGCCTCGCTGTTGTAGCGCTGCGGGACTTCCCATGGCCGGCCACCGAGATCATTGGCGTCATCCTGCGTCAAATCGTCGTTTCCCCAATTGGCGACATTTTCCACGGCACCGGCGCCGGTCACCGCCGCCTTGAAGCGCGTGGTTTGCGTGATCAGCCAATTCGTCATGTAACCGCCATAGCTGTAACCACCGACCACAAGATGCTGGGGATCGGCGACACCATCTTTCACCAACGCGTCCACACCTTCGAGAATGTCTTTACCGGGACGCGAAACAATTTCTGGAACTAACCTCATCAGGAACTCATCGCCATACCCGGTTGAGCCGCGGTAATTGGGTTCAAAAACCAGCCAGCCTTGGGTGGCAGCCAAACGGTCCCAGACATACCAATCAGCTTCGAAATGGTTCCCATCGGCGTCCTGGGGTCCGCCGTGTATGAAGACGAACATGGGGAGATTTTTAGCTTCAAACTTTCCCGGCGGATAAATCAGCATTCCTTCGACAGTGACGCCATCCTCGGCCTTCCATTGATAAGGTTTACCCTGCGGCAAATCGCGTTCCTTAAACAGCCGGTTGAACGCAGTGATCGGCCGAGCAGATTGCAGCTTGCTGGTATCGTCTGCTAAATAAACTTCCGCTGGCTCGCCTAACGCCGAGTGTACGAATGCAGTTCGCGGAGACTTTTCGGCTACATCCACCAATTCGTACGTACCTGCCAGCCCCAAGTCGGGTGAAAATTTTGCGCCGGGATGAGACTGTGAATAGACCTGAACCTCGGTTCCTAATCGTCCAGTGGCGACAACGCCCTTGTCGGATGCAACGGAATAGTGAACTATTGGCCCCCAGAAATCGGGTGCCCATCGCTCAGTCTTGCCGCTATTCGCGTCTACCCAATAAAGACGGGTTTGCGTGTCTTGATATTTTCCTTCCACCGAACCCGTGTCCACCTGAAAAAAAAGATACCGGCTGTCCCGACTCCAATGGATGTCCTGTTCGATAGCTTCGTTGTGGGTCAGTTGATGGGGTGATTGTTCAGGCGAGCCTATGCCTAGGTCGAGCGAATAGATTTCAAAATCTACGACTTTCTCAGATCGTTGGGAAATTGATTCGGTAAGGAACGCGAGAAGGCGACCATCGGGAGACGCAGCCATTTCCTTGACTCGTGAAGGCGTGCCGGCGAGAAGCTGGGCTCCGGGGGGGACATCGGAGGCCTTTTCAGGATCAAGCGGCATGGTTCCGATGGCCGCCTGCCGCGTCACCGCATCTCCTATTTGTACGCGGAATAACCGATCTCCACGTTCCGCGGCACGATATTGGAATACATCTTTCCATTCCTTTTCGTAGGCGTCCTTTTGGGCCTTATTCCAGGGAGTGCGGACGGCAAAATAAATGGCGCTGGAGTCCGACGACCAGGCAAACGCGTGTACCTCTTCATCGCCCTGAGTCACGGGGAAGCTCTCGCCGCCGGTGGACGGAATCAAATACAGGTGGGCAATCCGGCCGTCCTTGCCCTTGTCCTTATTGCGTCCAGGGCCTCTGTCCTCCGCATCCTTTCCGGTCGTATTCGATCTTTCAGATAAGAAGGCTATCCAACGTCCATCCGGAGACCATTGCGGCTTGCTGTCATGACCGGAGTGGGTGAATTGTGTGAGACTGCCGAAACCGTTGCCATCCCGATAAAGCCAGAGATCGTCACGAAAGATATTCTGGTTCCAGTCAGCGCGATCAGTCGCGATTACAACCGAGTGTCCGTCGGGAGAGACCTTTACCTCGTTAAATGCCACGTAGTTGAAAAACTCGTCGAGGGAAAGCTTTGGTTTGTCGGATGCTCCAGCAGAAGAAAAGCAAAAAAGCAGAACTATGAGCAGTGAAAAAAATCCCGTCCGTGGACTCGTCATAAGGGCCTTGGGTGAACCAAGGAGACTACACGGCAGCAGGAGGCGGTTGCAACTTGATTGGGGTTATTGCGCCGGGAACGTATTCTTCAACGCTTCCGTGAGTGACTGGTCGTTTTTCGGAGAACTTCCTTCAATGACGCGCCAGCCGTCATCGTAATAGACGAATCCAACCGTGGAGTTGTACTCGGTATTTTTCGCGTATAGAGCTGCGCCGACTTCGTTCACGGCAGCCCACCTCCACTGAAAATCAACGTCTGCCACGCTTCCGTTCTTGTGAATGCCGGTTACTGCGAGCAATTCCCTCTGAGCCACCGGCACGCTGATGTATTGAGAGCTAGCCGCGGTTGCGGAGACCCAGTCGCGTAGAGCGTCCACTCCCAACGGTGTAATCACCATATCCCAACACGGGGGAGCCGGGATTTCAGGCGGACAGGAAGCGTTATTGCCCGTAATCCACCCTCGCCGCCGCAAGGTCACATATTCAGACGAAGAGTAATCTTTGTTGGAAATGATGCCGGTTCGCAGCCAGAATTGCTGCGTCGTTTTGAAGCTGTCGGAGCCGGCGATCAAATCAGTCGCCAACCGCCGCGTAAGCAAGTCGCGCGGCGAGCAGGCAACCGCAAAGCACAGCACTAACAAAGTGATGGCAATTTGCGGTCGTAGCATCTAAATGGAGATTGTAACCAAACCCGGACTTCGGCGCGGCAAGAAAGGACGACCGGTTACCTGATGATCAAACTTGGCCGCCCACCTTCCTGGAATGGCGGTTTTGCACGACGGACATCGACCGTCATGCGTGAGACGGTAGTCCTGCACAAAATAACCGTGCCTGCGAATGAGAGTTTCCTGGCACCTGGGACAGCAAGTGTTTTCAAGCCCGTGTACATTTCCGGGCAAGTTACCGGCATAGACGTACTGCAGGCCGGCTTCCCTGCCGATATCTGCTGCTCTCAGGAGATCTTCGGGACGCGTGTTCTCGGGATCATCCATTTTGTAGTCTTTGTGAAACGCCGTTACATGCCAGGGAATTTCAGGAGAGACGCTGGCAAGAAAATCGGTCAAGCCCTTTAGTTCGTCTTTTGAGTCATTGAATCCGGGAATGAGCAGCGTTACTATTTCCAGCCAAACATCCATTTGATGCAATCGCCGGATGGTTTCGAGAATCGGTCCGATGCGCCCGCCGAGTTGGTGATAGTGACGATCGTCGAAGCTCTTCAGGTCAACTTTATAAAGATCAACCCATGGCCGGATATATTCCAGCACCTGCGGCGTACCGTTTCCGTTCGAAACGAAACCGGTGACGAGACCCGCGGCACGGGCTTCCTTGAACAAGGCAACTGCCCATTCGCTAGTGATGAGAGGCTCGTTGTAGGTACTGACCAGAACTTTTGCGTTTTGGCGAAGGGCATCTTCGACCAAAGCTTCCGCCGAGGCCTCCAACGGCGGTGAGACCGCGTCGGGATCACGTAAGGCCTGCGAGGTAACCCAGTTTTGGCAATAACCGCAATGAAGATCGCAGCCGAGCATGCCAAAGCTGTAGGCTAGAGCGCCGGGGAAGGCATGAAAAAAGGGCTTTTTCTCGATCGGATCACACTGCACTCCGCCCACATAGCCCCAGGGAACGTAAAGTGTGCCGCCCTGGTTGTAGCGGACCTTGCAAACTCCGGGTTGGCCCTCCGGAATGGGGCAGCAATGTCCGCACGCGAAGCAGCGAACGCGATGGTTCTCGAGTTTTTCGTATAGGTCGCCTTCGCGGACGTTCCGGTAGACAATGTCGCGGAGGGTGGTCACGGAAAACCTCTGGAATTCTCTACACAGCTAACTGGAGTTCGTGGAACGAAAATTCGCCGAGAAAACTACGGCGAAGCCTTTCCCGCCATTTGATGCTTCCGAAGCCAATCATTGGCTTGCTGTTGCGCGGCAATAATTTCCGCGCGGCTCATTCGGGAAGTCAAAACCGCTACTCGATATTTGCTGGCTTGGTCGCCGCCCGCCTGGGCCAAAGCAGACCAGAAGTACGCCTTTGTCAGATCCGGTGTTACGCCGCGGCCCGCCCAGTAATACGCGCCCAAAGTGGCTTGGGCCAAGATATGTCCCTGATCCGCGGCAAGCGCAAACCAACGAACTGCCTCGGTGTAATCCTGCCTGACCTCTTCTCCCGTGGCATAGCGCGCTCCTAATGCGAATTGCGCCGCGGGATCTCCCTGCTCCGCCAACTTGCGTAAACCCGACAGATCGTTAACTTCAACAGGAACACTTAATGGCTTGGAGTTTCCAGTTTGCGTTTCCTTGTTTTGAGAATTCGAAGCTGACTGGCTGATTTTCCTCGTGAAGGACGGTGCGATTAACCAGACCAGGACGAATATGAAAGTGATAGCAGCAGCAGCCAACAGAACTTTGTGGAAGTTCTGCCGAGGCTTCGTTGCAGCCACGGTTCCCGTCATAACATCAGGAGATAGCTCCGCTTGGGGTCGTGCCGCCGGCATCTTGGGCTGAACAACCCGCACGGTTGGTGGTTGAACTGGAGCTGCCACCGTGTGCCCGGCAGCCGAAAGAACGGTCGCACTCAGTCGCTGCAAAACACTAATGTCCTCTGGATTAAATGCATATGGCTGGGATGAGAAGATTTCCATCAGACCCGTAACGTGGCCATCGGCCCGGATGGGCACAGCCACGATTGAGCGGACACCGAGCGCCCGGCAACTTTCCCGGTCCACACGATCGTCGTTCTCCGAATCATCGCAGCGCAGCGAGCGGCCGGTGCGCACACATTCTCCAGAGAAACCTGAAGTCGCCTGTAGCCGGCTTCCGACGGGCGGAGCGTCAGAACCGGCGCTGGCCCGGCAAATCATCACTTCGCCTTCTGACAACGCGATCGCCGCTCCAGTGGCTCGAGTTAGCGTCAGCACCCGTTCCGCAATCAACTGAAGGGCGCCTTCCCGACTGTAAGCACCCGCATCCAATTCGGCCTGTATATCGTTCGCCGGGCTTTTAGGTTCTTCGGTCACAAGTCGGAGCGACGAGCCATTCTGCGGCAACTCGTCGACCATTTTCGAGATATTTCCCGGTGCACTCGATAGACCGAGAGGCCCACTTGAAACGATGGTATGAGGGTCAGCGTCCGATGCAGTCCCAATTCGGGCATGATCGAACGCGGTGAGCACGTTTACAAAGAGCCACTCCTTCAGCTGACGCAACGTAGGTCCAGTAAGCTTCGAGAAACGGATTCCTGCCCGGCCCGCGCTGTTGGACCAGATAACCCTACCAACTGCATTAATGCGAGTCTTTGTTTCCGAAAGGTCGAGACTGAGATTCAAATTGCGATCCACTTCGAGCGGAGACGACGTCTGGATGGAGGCTCCATCTTCAGTGATATCGAGAATCTCATTGAGATCGCGCGACTTGGTCGATGGCGATCCGTTCAGGCTGGCATAGGCAGGACTGTGCACGACGAGACGGGTGCTGCGTCGCCGCTCAGTTACAGGTTTGGATTGCCGGGAAGTGCCGCTCGGCTTGGGCCCGGTGAATTCCATACGAAGGTTCTAACATATTAACCCAGACCGATACCTCCGACGACAGCACTTTGGGGCTATCTACGTCAGACGGTAAAGCCATAGTCCCCAGTGTGTTAGGCGCTTTGACGAAGTTGCCGCTGAGAATTGGAGAGACGCGAGATAGCCGCCACCATCACGCTGGAAAGGAGTTGCATT
Source organism: Terriglobia bacterium (assembly GCA_963786325.1). Classification (GTDB taxonomy): domain Bacteria; phylum Acidobacteriota; class Terriglobia; order Terriglobales; family Acidobacteriaceae; genus JAIQFF01. The sequence goes on along the minus strand of CAWAYW010000024.1, from coordinate 255,772 downwards.
GTAGCGACGTCTCGGGCGGCGAAGGCATAGGGGGTTGCGGAAAAGACCTCGAATACTCCAAGGGTTCGGCGGAAATGGCGGAGCGGAGCCGCGAGAATCGATCGAACTCCCAGCCGATGGCAGGCGGCGAGATCAACTTGAGGATTCTCTTCTGCATCGTGGCAAAGCACAACTTCCCCAGTGCGCACACAATCTGCCGAGATGCCGGAATTGGACTGAAGCCGAACTCCGAGATCTGGAGCGGTGCGGCCGGCACGGGCACGACAAACCATCTCGTCACCCCGACGCAATGCGATGGCAGCGCCGCTGGCGCCCGTCAATGTTTGTGCGCGCTCAGCAATCATGCTGATGGCAGGTTCCAAATCGATTTCCGTAGCCGGGGGCAAGACGGCGCTCGCCGGTGAGGACGACGCGCATCGAACGTGGCTTCGTCCCGGAGCCAAAGAAGCGAACGACACCGGTAAGTGATCCGATATTTCGGTAACGGATGAGCCCGGCACGGTGCGAAGAAGTTCGTGAACCAAGCGGTCGAGTTCGGCATCGGCAATCAGATGCGCAGTCTGCTGGCCGCGCATGGACCCACCCAGCACGCGCGACAGACCGATCAAGGCGCTACTTCCACATGCCAGACAATGTGGAGTGTTGTTTTCGCTGATCAACTCGCACGCCACGCAAAGCACTGCGGTTGGCAAACCAAGGAAATGCGCGTTCCGTGACTTGCCGAAATCCATATTTCTGGGCGTCTCCGCGTTCGAGTGAAGTAAGAAAAGTAGAAGGTGGGAACGCATTCTAGAAGTGACATGGTTGGTTCCGGCTGTGGATAAGTGCGATTCTGCACTCCCAGCTGGACATGTCACTTGATTACTTCGACAAATCAAAAGAAACGGGTGGTTAACAACTCAAAGGGAGATAAGCGTTCGCGACTGACAGAATTCTCCGACGGAACTACAGATCGATTGTTTTTTGGGTCGGGGATACCGACGGTTAATCGTCATTGTTTTCCCGCCGGTCAAACTGCTTGACCTCGACAGAGACCAGTCCCCGTGGCCCTTTGAACTTCCCGCGGGTCACGAGGCCGTACAAGTCCATGTCCTGCACGTACAGCAAATTGGGGTACTTCCTTTCTAAGGTCGAGAGGAATTCGTCGAGGAGGCACAATGCGGGACCGCGAAAATCTTTGAGCGAAGAATGAAAGTTGATGGAATGCATGGAAATAACAGCCGGGATCCCGCGCGCAAAGCATTGGTCAGCGAGCTGCATGTACTTTTCTACGGTGAAATCGCGCTCAAAGGGCTCAAAATCAATGGTCCGATGCAGATTGAGAATATTCCACTCATCCATATGCGGCGGCGAAGCCACCCCGCCGCCGTTCTGAACAACTCGTACCCCAAGGTCTGACCATGCCCGGTGAGTATCCTGATTCGCCCAATGGCCAGGGGCGCAGGCCGATCGTGGGGCCGTGTGAAAGACCTTCTTAAATTCGCGCCCTGCGGCGGCGATCAGGACCGCTTGTGCTTCGGCGTCCAGGAAGCCCGCTTGCGGCTTTTCGGGATTGTAATATTCGTAGCCGATCCACGGCATTCGCCATCGAATATAAGGCGTCTCCGCTTTCCAAAGAGTGTGCAGAAGATTGTTACGATCACCCGGCATGGTCAAGGCCCTCTCCGCTGACACTCGACAGAATTGGGTCAGACCGTACAGTCCCGGAATAAAAACGCCGTCAAGAATGCCCTGCCGGTATGCCTCAAAGAGTCCCGGCCGTTTCCAATGGCCGGGCAAACCGTGGCTCAGAGGCATCAAATAAATTTCGCGAAATCCGGCGTCTGCGGTCTTCTGGAAATCCAAATTGGCGTTCAGAAAATTCATCGCCAAGCAGGCCGCGCGACCGGTCGAATCTCGGTGTCTCTTCAGCAGGTCACGCAATGCGATAACGTCGTCGGAAGTTTCCAGTGAGTAATAATCGAAGGGATTTTGACCCAGGGCGATGCCGGTAGTTCGGAGCTGCTCATAACCCTCGCGATCTCGTACCCCAACGCGTCCCCAGCCATCGCTGTGCAACAGGAGCACAGGCCTGGAAAAGGAGAAGCATTGGGAAGGTCGTTGCTTGCCGCGATGCCATCGGGTTTTGACGAAGTCGAACATGCTGATCTGAGTTTTCAACATCCGAACTGGAGACCAAAGCTACACACCAGGGTAACAACTACTCGGCGAACCGCCTGCACACCATTCACGATCTCAACCCTCAATAGTAGGTGATCCAAGCGGTACTTTGATTGACCAACCCCGGGAGTAAAGCTGGCGCCTCTTAAGCACCGGATTTTCTGCCATGTTAGTCCGACGCGAAATACGCAAAAAGAGCAAAACGCGACGAGTGCAGAAGTAGGAGTCGAGGAAGGTAGCCAAAGTGGTTAATCGGCTTTGGGGTATGGCAGTGATGGCCGCCGGAGTGTCCGGGCGAACAAACCTGTCTGCGAAGAAAGCCTCGATACAGAATGGCTGCATCGCAAATGATCTGCTCCAAGACATAGGTCGTTGCCTGTGGGGCTACGAACTGGCGCAGCTACTTCGCCATTCCTTCAAGGAGCATATTCGGACGAAGCAGCCCGCCCTCATCTTCGATGATGTATTGACAGAGGACAAAGGTATCGCAGTCCTGCTTGCCGGCATGGGCCAGGCGTTCCGCCGTGATTTGTATCGGAATGATGTCAATCAGAAACTGCCATTCCCGCCGAATGGAAGGAAGTTGCAACACCAAATGGCCGGCGTCCTGCGGAAGATCTTGACCGATGAGCAATACCTTGGCACCAAGTTTTTTCAGGTCCGCCGCCACAGCCAAATCTTGAGCGCGCATGATTTCGCGATCGATCCACAGCGCAAATCGAAGTCCCTTGCGAATCACTTCCTGCGGACCGTGACGAAAACCTCCCGTTGGCATCGCGGAAGCAGGCAGCTTGGCGGCTTCTTCCCAAAGCAGCCGAGCTTCATGGCATGTGGCCAAACTTGCACCGCGGCCCAGCAGATATGCGGGCCCCTCGGGATTAAGCCAATCGCTGAGGGAGACTTGTTCTGTCCAGGACGTGATGCTTGCTGGAAGATTGGCCAGGGAATTCTGAAGATCTCTACTGAGAGAATCGTCGAGCGTCCCCTCAGTGGCTGATGCGAGAATTCCTCCGACCAGTGCCATCGCCGAATACATGGAGACTGACACTGCGTGGTCGAAAGCAGCCATCATCTTAAGCACGACGTCCGCCTTCATGGCCAAGGGGCTGTCAGGAGTATTGGTGATCGCAATAATTTTTGCGCCACTGGCGGCCGCCTTGTCTAGTAGGCGGACAATTTCGACGCTTTTCCCACTTCTCGATAGAAAGACTATCGCCGCATTTTTGGCGATCTTGCCGAAATGCAGTAGCTCAGATGCTTCACACAAGATCGCGGGCCGTCCGGCGGCATTGAAGAAGGACATCACGGCCAGACCGGCGTTCCAACTGCTGCCGATACCAACAATATAGATATGCGCGGCTGCTTTGAGAATACCTGCGGCTTGGGTGACGGAAGGCTTCCCTTCCCCCAAAGTAAAATTCAATGTCTTCGAAAGCTCGATTGGCTCTTGCAGAATATCGCGATAGAACTTTGTCATCTATGGTCCTTATATTAGGTATTAGGTGTCTGGGTTTGGGCCGACCAACTGCAACTGGCCCCGAATACCGCCAGGGAAACGCAGGCTGTTCAGCGCACTGCGGTGTCTAAGGCAGAGGGCAAAATCAACGTCGTAAACCAGCTGCCAAGCTCGTATGAACCCGGCATCGAAGTTAAAATTGATGATTTCCGATCGCATGCCCATGCGTATGCTTGGTCGATGTGCGAGTCTGGCACAGCGCCCGAAATTTGATACATCTAGTCAGAGTCGCCAATCCCTTCGCCTTTGTAGCGTAGCTACGACCGAGGTTAGGCACTCGTGTACTTGATCTCCCTGTACGGTATCTGGCCCGAAACTACTTCTACAAATGGCTTACCGTTTTTGACGCCCACTGTTCCGAAACCGGTGGCGGTAGACAGAAAACAGCGGAAATCCCCTTTGATTGCGGGCCTAAGATACAAAGTCTTCTCCACCGCGTCGAAGCGTGCTCCGCTGAAGGCCTGCAGGAGAGCGTAGGAGGACATGGCACGAGCGTACCAGTGTCCCGCCTCTATTTCATCGAACGGATTTCGAACGATTCCGTCATAGCGGTGGCGGCAGGCTCGAACAATATCCAAACCTTCATCGATCTTTCCCAGAGCGATTAGGTGCGAAGCAACTTCGTACTCTACTCCTGTCCAGACTTCGTCTGAGTAAATCATCGCCAAGAGTGGCCTACCGCCACGGGGCCATGTGCAACACAGTAATCCGGATTCGTCACCGCAGGCGAAAAAAGGACGCCTCGTGTTAGCGTGTTCGGTGAGGTCTTTCTTGAAGTTGTAGCGATGGACCGCCAGAAGATGACTTTCGACTTTGCGCGAATCGATCACTTCGTCCACACCACACATTAAGGAAAGCCATGCTCCAAGTGCGCCGTCAGACAGACACCCTTGACCGTACTGATAAGGCGGACCGTCCTTTCTCGCTAGCTCTAAGAACTCGGGATAGCTGGGAGAGTCATCATCGAGCCGCGGGTAGGGGGCCCGCAAATTCCGCCACTCTGTCTTCTGAAAAAAGTATTCTCCATTGAACAGTTCCTCCATTTGGTGGGAACTCTTGCTCAAAAGCGTGGAATAGGGTTCGATGTTATCGCCTAATGCCTGTCCCATCAGCGTAGCCGCTTTCAGTGCGCTGAGATACAGACTCGTGCACATGCTGTCGGCGCCCCAGAACCCTATGTCATAGGTATTGATATGCGGTTCCTCGATCACTCCTTTTTGCTGAGGATCCCAGGTCCTGATGCAATAATCCAGGCATGCGCGGATCTTCGGCCACCAACGGCGGAGCCAGGCTGTATCCCCACTGATTCGCCAATCTCGATAGAATTTAATGACTCCGCCAAGCTGTCCGTCCGCCGCATCAGGGAGCGCATTGGGCTCATTCAATGGCCGTATCGGAAGCGCCGCTCGACAGAATTGATGGCCTTCATCATTTTGGTTCGACCCAAACTCGGTTTCACGTAAACTGCGCTCCAGCTCCGGAAAGAGATGCGCGATTGACTGGGCGTAGTTCCAGACATGCGTGGAGGATCCATAGCAAGAGCCTTGGGTCTCTCTGGTTCCCTCCCATCCCCACAGGCGGCCACCTGTTTGCCGAAGAACCGTGGGTGACTTCAGGATCGACAGATTGGACGCGACTGCTTCCATGACCTCAGGTGGCAGGGTCGTATCGTAAAGAGCCCGTGAGAACTTCTCTGAGGCCTGGCGCAAAGACTGGTAGTTCTGTTGCCAATAATCGATCACCTTTTCAATACTGGAAAAACGCTCCGCATACCATGGCTGATACGTTCCCGCGACAGGCGTACAACCCACCACACTACAGTGCACTACGTTACTATCCGAGGAAATATTCGCAGGCTTGAAGAGATCCGATTTTGGAACATACCAAGCAAAACGAAGCGAAATGGTCCTTGCTTCACCTGGCGCAACCGAGAAGGGAACGAATATCGACGCGCCGGGCGATGAGTCGTCTAGCAACGGATCTCGTGAGTAGCTCTCTCCCGACTCAATGTCTCTCCAAACGAGCTGCCGTGCATCCACCCCGCGCATCCACGAGGGATTGACCTTAGCTTTCGGGTCATCCACCCAGGCCGCCAAACACGCATCGTCCCACGGTCTATCCTCGGCCCCACGGCCGCAAAGGATGAATCCATTGGGTGTAGATCGGATTCGCTCGGTGGGTTTCTTTTTACTGGGCCAATCCTCATGCGCCGACAAGAAATTTTCAGAATTAAAGGAGAACACCGCATCGACTGGTGCCGAGCTTCGATTGAGGAAACGATATTCGAGACCAGCAACAGGCAGACTGGAATTGTCTGCGTCGCCAGGGGAAAATGGACTCCAGCCGGTAAGTTCCACTTCCAGGGGTAGCTCGGCGTCCTTGAGTCGGACAGTCCCAAATGGAAATCGGCTGTCAAAGGTATTCTGTCGAAACCGCGGGAGCCCCCAGCAACCGCCGGGATAGACGCCCTCTACGCCGGGGAGAAATGGCCGTAGTTTCCAAGCAGGCACCGGGCCCTCCAGAAGGCGTGCTATTCTTCGCGGTCCTTTGATGCATACGGCCGAAAAGGCGTGGGGCTCACTGGCTAAATCAGGCCGGTTGCGCAATGAGAATTTTGTGAATGCACCGGTTCCTTCCAGGCAGAACATGCCAGCCCCAAGCCCACCCATGGGAAACGCAATCTGGTTTAGATAGTCACCCTGATAGATACCGTTGAACGCACGGGCTCCGCGATAGGATGTGGTCGCTGGTTCTTTTTGGCCATCGCCTGTTGACCCGTCTGCGCGTGTCGTTTGCGCCTTAACCTCGGAAGACACCGCATCGACGGCAGACGCTGCGATAATCCCGCCTGCTCCTACGAGGATGCCCCTTCGCGTCATCGACATGCTTAGCGTCCTCCTAGACACCGATATGTTGTATCAAACTTGATTTGGATTTTCTGCCGATTGGCGCCCCGATGCATGCTTGATGCGCCGAGATCGAGGTAATTACCTGCCGGCTGATAAGGGATTCGACGGTTTTTGCAACTGCCACAACACGGCGCTTTCACGCCGTGCTGGGCCTGGCTTTTGCTCGTACAACTAGATTCCAGTTCGCCATCAGAAGTTAAACCTGGCGGCGAACTGAAGAATACGTGGGCCTAAGTCACTTTGGATCTGCCCAAATGTACTGTCTGACAGGTAAGCCGCGTATAACCGACATGGACTGCGTTAACGATGTTTGGGTTCACGGTATAAGTCTCGCCAATTACCGCAGAGATGTCATGATCAATAACTCCGCGGAGTTGGGTCAGCAGGACGTTCGACGGGCTGAATGGCCCAGGACTGTTGTAGTCAGCCTTGAAGATGTGCCCGAACAGGCTGTTTTTTGAGTTCAGGTTCGCATCCACGCGGCCGACAATTTGCTGCTCGCTTTGGGGCTCGGGGAGCGAGTAAATGATCTTTCCGCAAGGGTCGCTTGCCACCGGTATATGTGTCAGCAGATTCAGTGCCTGCTGATTGAAGCGCGAAGTAGGAACCTGGTTTCCTGGGAAGGGCTGCCCTGTGTCTGGATCGATGAGCGTGCGTGCCACCCCACTGGACTGACAACCGGCACCCTCCAACTGGCTGAAGTCGCCGCTCAGCGCAGCAGCTGTTGGAACAAAGGAAAACGTAGACGGAGGCGCAGTGCGGATGATTGTCTTCTGGTAGCCAAAGAAGCCGAACAGTTTGTTTCTGAGAATGGGTGCGCCTAATGTACCCCCAAATTGATTTCTTTTCAGGGAGTCCTGTTTGGTTGCGAAATAGTCGATCGCGTTGACACCGCCGTAGCGGACGAATTCAAACAAAGTTCCATGGAAGTCATTTGTGCCGGACCTTGTCACGGCATTCACAACGGCTCCGGGATGCATTCCATAGCGGGCCGAAAGAGCACTGGTCTCCACACTGAATTCCTGAAGTGCGTCCGGGAATGGTAGCGCAAGGTTTACGTTTTGAAGCGAGTCCATGTTTTCACCGCCGTCAAGCAGGTACAGGGTTCCGTTCGCCTGCCCACCGGCGACCGAAATGGCATCGGCGCTGAAATAGTTCTTACTTCCAGTCAAATCGCTCATTCCGTTGGCAGGACCAATGTCATTGGCGGCGCCGGACAACAGAATGAGTTGGGTGGGTTGGCGTCCATTGAGCGGCATTTCAACCATACGGGCCTGGTCGATCACTTGGGAGACAGATGCCGTGTCTGTCTGGACCATTGCCGCATCAGAGGTCACCACCACCTGCGTGGCAACCTGTCCTAGTTTCAAAGCGATGTTGAACTTGGGGCTCTCACCGACCTGAAGGACGATACCTGTCTGCACGTGGGTGGTGAATCCCTTTGCTTCTACTTGAAGCTTGTACGGGCCTATTGCCAGTCCCGGGAGAACGAAGGTTCCATCGGATCCACTTTGCACTGCCCGAACCGCGTTGGTGTCGGTTTGGGTAGCAATTACCTTCGCATCCGGAATTGCTGCACCCGTGGGATCTGTCACAACGCCGGATATCAACGCGTTCGCGACAGCTTGCGCACCAGCAGGGTTTGCAGACATGACGGTCAGAAACAATGCTGCGGCGGCCAACCAATGAAAGACGTTTCTTGGTTTCATTGCTGATTTCCTCTCTTCTGCTGGGCTTGCTTGCATCAAGGCTTGTTAAAACGTAAACGCCAACCGAGATGAGTCATCGATCGCATCTCTTTGCGCCGCGCACTTTCTCGAAGCTCCGAAAAAGCGACGTGACGCTTGCACCTAACCATCGAACAATTCCGCCTGGTCAGTCATCTCTGCCGCAGATTCCTCGTCGAGATAAACGGTCGCATCAGGGTGAGTGCGAAGTATGGTGGACGGACAAGCAGTCGAGACAGGCTCTTGAACTGTGCGCCGCACGACAGAAGCCTTGCGCTTGCCAGGCACAGAAATGATGAGCGTGGGCACTCGCAACAGTGCCGGAATCGTGAGTGTGACCGCTAGCTCGGGAACCTCTTCATAGGTCTTGAACCAACCCTCGGCAGCCTGCTGCTGCCGGCACATCTTGTCCAGATGTACAGTCCTGACATCGAAAGGATCGTTGAAATTCGCTTCGCCGGGGTCATTGAAAGCCAAATGTCCGTTCTCTCCAATTCCCAGCAGACAGAGCTGTGGATCTGCTGCGCGCAACGCTTCCGTATAGTCGCGGCACATTTTGTCAACATCCGAGGCGGTCCCGTCTACTTCCAGAAATGACTTCATCTGGCCGCGCTGCGGCAGCTTGTCGCGCAGGTAAGCATGAAATGATGCCGGATGATCGGCAGGCAAACCCACGTAGTCATCCATGTTGAATCCCTGCACTTGGTCCCAAGGCAAATGATTGATCCGGCGGAGTGCGTTCAGTGTCGCCAGCTGCGATGCGCCAGTAGCGAAAATCACGCCGAAGGTTTTCCGGGCCGAAGCAATCTCTTGCAAAGCCGCTGCCGTTGCATTCGCCGCAGCCTCCCCTGCGGCTTCGCGACTCGGGTAGATTTCGATTTTCAGGTTTTCAAACTTCCCCATCTTGCGTTCATGCACCATCGGGCTCACGAATTCCACTCCCTTCGCCTCATGGGCTCCGCCTCAGGTGAATGTTCTCAGCCCGGTTATTACCTCAGAATTACGCCGTTATACATAAATTAACGTTAATCGTTTGTCAATAACTTTTAACTTTTAACTTGATTTGCTTTGGTCTTTGAACTAGGATTTTGTCTATGGGGACTCTTTTCCCTCAGCTTGGATCGAAGAATGTAGCGGAAACGACGCGATCTTCGAATCTCCGCGCCATCCCTCGAATGTCTTTGAAGGAGGCAGCCGTCCAGCAGATTTGTCAGGCAATCGAATGTGGTGAACTGAAGTCCGGCGAAACGCTGACTGAGCTCGGCCTGGCGCGCAAACTCAGTGTGGCCCAACCGACAATTCGCGAAGCGCTGTTGGAACTGGAATTCATCGGCTACGTCGAACGAACCGCTACTCGGAAAGCGCGAGTTACACTTCTCACGCGACGGTCGATCGAAAACATCTACCTGGTGCGAACGCGGCTCGAAACTCTCGCCGTTGAGCTGATCGCCGCTCAGCCCTCGCCTCAGGTCGAGTCTTGCCAAAAACCTTTACAGGCTATGGAATCTGCGGCCAGGAATGGAGTCGTCCGCGAATTCTGTCACGCGGACCTCAACTTTCATCGCGCACTTTGGTCATCGTCGCAAAACGATTGCATTGAAAGCTCGCTGGAAAGAATTGTTCCCAAGCTCTTCGCATTTGCAATCATTCGCCATTTACACCCGGACATCCCGCAGCTTATTGAGACTTATGATCTCCACCGCCGTCTGCTCGATGCCGTCCTTCAACGGGATACGGTGCGCGCGCGTCAGCTGATGGAGCTTTCGATGAAGCAAGCGTGGCTCGATGACGCGCAGTTGCCGCTAGAAGATGGACTCTGAGAAATCTTTCGCCAGGCCCTCCAAGCGTTGAATGGACATAGAAATGCGATCAAACGTATTTCGCTGGAAAACTTCTGGCCGCAATTCCGGACACCGAGATGTTCATGCCTGAATTTTTGGCGCAGTATCGGCACCCAGGCATCAGTGGGAAATCGAGTTTCAATTCAGTGGGTTACATCCAATGGCCAATTCCGAAGCAGATCTAACCAAGGTTTACGACGCGATTGTCATAGGATCCGGCGCGGCCGGCGGTATGGCGGCGCATGTTCTGACCTCCCATGGCATGAAAGTGCTCATGCTCGAGGCGGGCAAGAAACTTCCCATCGAAAAAGAGTTGCGTTCGATGGAGTGGCCTTACGAGAACGCCCATCGAGGGCGCCTGCCCGGCGACCGTCATGCCCTCACCTACGACGAATACGACGTTCGCAAGCCGCCCTACGGTCCCGGCTTTGAGAAATACCAACATCTCCACAGTTATGCCGGCGGCAGCGACTATGTCAAAAACATTGTCGTGGATGAACGCGAGAATCCTTACACCGGCACAAATTACGCCTGGGTTCGGGCACGTTGCCTGGGCGGCAAGACAAATATCTGGGGACGCTTGGCGCTCAGGTTCTCCGATTACGATTTCAAAGCCAAGAGCCACGACGGATACGGTGAAGACTGGCCGATCAGTTATAGCGACATGGCTCCCTACTACGACAAAGTCGACCTGTACCTCGGCATCACCGGAGTGAAAGAAAATCTTCCTCAGCTTCCGGACAGCATCTTTCAGCGTCCCCTCAAGCTGAACTGCGCCGAACTCACTCTGAAGCAAGGCCTTAAGAAAATGGATCGCGTAGTCACCCCGTACCGTGGTGGAGTCACGACCGACGGTCTAAAGCACAACAAGTATCGCAGCCGTTGTTTTGGCCGCGGAGCTTGCAATCGGAAGGACGGGTGCGACATCCACGCGGCCTTCGATTCTCCGACCGGATTGATCTATCCGGCGATAGATACGGGCAACTTGACCGTGAGAACCAACGCGGTGGCAGGCGAGATCACCGTCGATCCGAATACCGGCAAGGCGGATGGCGTGCATTTCATCGATTCGCGGACCATGCTGGACTATAAGGCACGGGCCAAAGTAGTGATCGTGGCGGCTTCGACTCTCGAGTCGGCCCGGCTACTTCTGCTTTCGAAATCGCGACTCTATCCAAGCGGCATAGGAAATTCCAGCGGGCACGTCGGCCACAACCTCTGCGAACACGTAATGAGCGCCGGAGTGACGGGCCAGGCAAAGGATCTTATCGGTAAACCCTCTACCAACGACGACGGAAAACCCGGGGGATTTTATGTGCCGCGCTTCCGAAATCTAAAAGAAAGGAGCCCGAATTTTATTCGCGGTTACGGTTTCGAAGGCGACGCCGGACAAGGCATGTTTCCCCGCATCACAGACTCATCCGGTTTCGGCGCTGGCTTTAAAGAAGAGGTTCGCAAGAACAAAGGCTCTTATATCGAGATGGGCGCCTTCGGCGAAGTACTGGCCCGCTACGAGAACTATGTCGACCTCGATCCGGGTGTGAGAGACAAGTGGGGCATTCCCGCTCTGCGGTTCCACTATCAGTTTGGCGACAACGAGCGCCGCATGGTCAAAGACATGCAGGAAGCCGCGAAAGAGATGTTCGAGGAATCTGGTTTCAAGATTTTGGAAGTCAGCGACCGCATTCGTACGGAAGGCGCGTCGATTCACGAAGTTGGGACCACGCGTATGGGAAGCAATCCCAAGACTTCCGTATTGAACCAGTTCGAACAGTCGCATGACGTAAAGAATCTCTTCGTCGTCGATGGTAGCGCGTTCGTCAGTGCCAGTTGCCAGAACCCGACGTGGACCATCATGGCGTTGTGTTGGCGCTCCTGTGACTATCTCGCCGACGAATTCGCCAAAGGAAATCTCTAGGGAGGAATGGAATGTCAGACAAACGCCCCATCAACCTAAAACATGATCGGCGCCAATGGCTGAAGGCATCGGCCACGATTCTGGGAACGTCGCTTCTTCCTGCGGCGCCGAGCAGCGCAGAAATACAAAGCCAGCCCGGGGTAGAGGTCAAACCCGAGGGAGCGGGTGAAACCAAGGCCAGCGGCCGTTTTTTCACCTCCGCCGAGCACTCCTTGATCGAGGAACTGACCGAAACGATTATTCCGGCCGACAGCCATTCGGGCGGTGCCAAAGCTGCCAAAGTCGCCGACTATATCGAACAGACGCTTCGCGACCGCCCGGGTATTACGGCGCAAGCGGATTTCAAAGAGGGACTGCGCCTGGTGGAATTGATGAGCCAGCACTATTGCGGAAAATCTTTTGTTGCGTCCACTTCCGAGGACAAGATTGCGGTCCTCACTGTGCTTTCCAAAAACATCCACATGACGGAGCTCCTGGAAGTCCGCTTCTTCCGGGATTTACGTGAGCTCACCATCCGCGGTTATTACACCTCCAAGATCGGGATTCACGACGACCAGGACTACAAGGGCAACGTAGCTTTGATGGAGTTTGTCGGCTGTGAAGATATCCCCACTAAATCGACTTAAATGGAAAAGTTTCAGGGACCATGCTATGAACCTGGAGACCTCACAAGACTCTTCCAACGTCCCCATTTGTACACGACGTACATTCCTATGATTTTTTGACGGACCCGGAATTCTATTCGAAGCGGAAGATGGGCTTTTTTTTGAAACATCAGAGCTGGGCGCAAGAAGAGTGAGGAAAACACGTTGCAGGTATAGGCGAAGTATTTCGAGCTTGCTTTGCGCGTCCTGCAGCGAGTCGTCGAAGGCCTGCTGATCGTCCAGGTCGAGCCGGTATCAGACCGAACCGCACGCCGCATTTCCCTTATTGCCAGAGAGCGATTACCGCGGCTGCATCCTGTCGGCGGCCCTGACAACGAGAGTTCGAAAATCTAGTACGCGCCGGAAGGTGTGCAAAGTCTCAATACAGGACGCGACCGAAAACCACTCCGCTAATTTCCTGGGTCAAATGACGCGCACGAGTCCCTCCTGCGTTGCACGCGTATTCCGCACCAGTAATAGCACCAGCAGCATTCCCACGAATGGTACGATTCCGGCCACCACAATGATGCGATCAAAGGAATGCCCGGCGGCGACGTGGGGCATGTCGGAAAAGTATCCGATGAGTTTGAAAGCGATGATGGTGCCAATGCCCGCTCCCGTCCCGCTGAGTCCGCTCACTGTGGCCACCGAACGGCTGAAGAATAAATCGGAAGGCAGCACATTCGCGATGGTGGAAAACGAAGCGTAAGAAAACGTGGAGAGCGCAAACAGCAGGGTAATCGAATAAAGGTTGTTGGTAAAAAGAGTAGGAATCAGCAACAAGACGCCAATTCCGCCGAAGACCACGAGCGCTTTCCGCGCCGCGCCCAGCGACCAGCCCCGCTTAACCAAAAAACCGGAAGCAGCGCCACCAAAAAAATTCCCGAGGTCGGCGGCGATGAACGGGACCCAGACGGCGAGAATCCCGCTCTTAAGCGAAAATCCTTTTGCCACCAGGTAAATCGGAAACCAGTCGGCGACAAAAAACCAGACAGGATCGGTGAGGGCCTTGGCGACAATCGCTCCCCAGGTCTGAGGCAGTCTGAGCAAAACCGACCAGGGCTGGGGCCTGTCCCCGCTGGCTAGCGTTTTCTCCTCCGCATCTTCCCGGATCATTTGCAGTTCTTGTGGGCTGATTCGCGGATGTTCCTGCGGCGGGTAATACATCTTCCGCCAGAGAATCAGCCATAGAAATCCCAAGAGACCTGGAGCTACAAACGAAAACCGCCATCCCCAACGGAAGTAAATTCCCAGTACCAGAAAGGGAGCGATGGCGCCGCCGATCGACGAACCGCTATCGAACAGTGCGGTGGCGAGCGCACGCTCGCGCTTAGGGAACCATTCGGAGACCGCCTTGGTCGCCCCCGGCCAGTTGGCCGATTCCGCGATTCCGAGCAGAGTACGAAGCGTGGCAAAGCTATGGAGGCCGCGGGCCAGAGAAGTCGCGCTGGCCACCAGGGAGTACAACACAACCGTGATGCTCAGGCCGCGACGGGTTCCGATGCGATCGATCATGCGCCCTAGGATCGTCTGCCCCAGCGAATAGCCCACGCGAAATCCGATGAGGATATTGGCGTAGTCGGTGTTCGTCCAGTGATATTCGAGCTTGAGGAAAGGAGCGAGCAGCGACAATGTTTGCCGGTCGAGGTAATTGATGATCGTGGAAAGAAAAAGCATTCCGCCGATCCACCAACGCAAATTCCTAATCGGCCGCACGCTCATCCCGCCTTCCTCGAAACGTCTTTGCTTCCCGGATCAGCAACTGCCATCACTGGAAACATTTCCCTTTTCGTCCCATTACTTCAGAGATGATCAGAGCCGGATTCAACCGAATTCGTCTTTACGAGGCGCAAGGCTTCACACATCTGGTTGGCGTCGAGCGCAGATGTTCTTGTAACACATGCTGCGCAGCTCAATCCATCTCATGCCGAATTATCCGCGGCGAGACCAGCTGCGTGGTAGGTGAGATACGTTTCACAAGCAATGTTTCACAAGGAAGTTGCTCTCTCTCTCGTCCGATGCACGATGTAGTCTGGTAGCATCGTTAACGAACAGCGCAGGGTCGAGCACGTGGATCTTGCGAGATGCAGCGGGAGATCCGTGCAAACTCAAAGAGAAATTGATAGAGATGACAGCAAGACATCTCTCGTGAATACCTTGTTCGGCGGAAACTGTCGCTTTTTCGGCGAATACTCGGTTGAACTGATTGGACTTGTCTAGAGACCGAATGTTATGCCCGGACGTTCCATTCCCACCCAGGAGGAATAAATTGCGCCCCAGTGCAATGTGGTTGGGCTTGTTTTTAGGCGCTGCAGTCGGTATCGCGTTGAGCCAGGACACGAAGTTTCCTCCCAAGAAACAACAGATACCCGGGCCCACTTGCCTGGAGATCAAAGATGAAGCGGAGGGCGTATCGAGATTTTGTTCTGACCGTGAGCATCAGGAATGGCTTGCGGATGTGCGCCACTGGCGCGACGAACGGCGTATTCGGATCGCGTATAACGCAGCCCGCTACGAACTACCCGCGCTGAAGTGGACGCAGTCGAGTTTCATTCAGCCACAAATGATGGTCGAAGATCGTTACTTCTACGATCCGGTCGCGAATCATTACACCGTCGACCGCTATTTGGACGATTTGGAAAAGCGCTTTGGCGGTATCGACTCCGTCCTGATCTGGCCGACATATCCCAACATGGGGATTGACAATCGAAATCAACAGGACATGATTCGGTCGATGCCGGGCGGAATCGCAGGCGTGCGATTGATGGTCGCCGATTTCCACCGTCGCGGTGTTCGTGTTCTGTTTCCAATGATGATGTGGGACCAGGGGACACGCGACCCCGGGAAGCCTTGGCCTGATGCGATTGCATCTCTCATGGCTGAAATTGGGGCAGACGGGGTCAATGGAGATACCCAGGACGGAGTTCCTCGAGTTTTTTCCGATGCTTCAGATAAGGCTGCCCACCCTCTCGCCTTCGAGCCGGAAAACGGCCCGCATGACGAAGGGGTTGCGTACAACGTTCTTACCTGGGGGCAATATAGTTTTCCCTTTGTGCCGCAAGTGGACCGATTTAAATGGCTCGAACCCCGGCACATGGTAAACATTTCTGATCGCTGGAACCGCGACAAGACTGATGATCTGCAGTTCGCATTCTTTAATGGTGTCGGCTGGGAAAGTTGGGAAAATATTTGGGGAATTTGGAACGGTATTACCCAGCGGGATGCAGAAGCAACACGGCGGGTGGCAACCCTTGAACGCAGCGTCGCACCCTTCCTCTTAAGTGCCGATTGGGAACCGTTTTTTCCGATGTTGCATTTCGGCGTGTTCGCGAGCCGCTGGCCGCTGGATCAGGATGTAGTTTGGACGATTGTGAATCGCAATGAGTACCGTGTGGCCGGGCAGCAACTACAAATTCCAGCCAAAGAAGGAATGCACTATTTCGATCTTTATCACGGTGTGGAGCTGAGCCCGGAGGTTCACGGCAATACGGCGGTGCTTACGTTCGAGATCGAAGCCAAAGGTTATGGAGCTGTGCTGGCGACAAAATCTGATCCCAGCGGAACCACCAAGGCGCTCCTGAACAAAATGAGCGCGATGACCGCGAAACCTCTAAGCAGTTTCTCGCATGAATGGAGTTTTCTCCCGCAACAAATAGTGCAAATTGCTGCCACGAAACCGCCGCCAGCAACGCCTGCAAACATGATTAAAATACCCGCCGGGGACTTTATCTTCAAAGTGAAGGGTATCGAAATTGAAGGCTTGGATGATATCGGCGTCGATGTGCAATATCCGTGGGAGGATTCTCCCCGCCGATTTCATGCCCATGTGATGCACATAGGCTCATTTTGGATAGATCAGTTTCCAGTCACGAATGAACAGTTCAAGAAGTTCCTGGATTCCACGCACTACCATCCGGCTGATGACCTCAACTTTCTGCACGACTGGGTGAACGGCACTTACGCCGCTGGATCAGCGGACAAGCCTGTCACTTGGGTATCGCTCGAAGATGCGCGCGCATACGCGGCTTGGGCAGGAAAGCGCTTGCCGCACGAATGGGAGTGGCAGTATGCCGCGCAAGGAACGGACGGACGTTCCTATCCTTGGGGCAACGACTGGGACCCATCTGCGGTCCCAGTTCCCGATACAGGACGCACCATGCGTGGAGTAGACAGCGTGGCCGCGCACCCGAAAGGAGCAAGTCCGTTCGGCGTAATGGATCTTGTCGGTAACGTGTGGCAATGGACGGAGGAGTTCCTCGATGATCACACTCGCGCAGCCATTGTGCGTGGTGGCAGCTACTATCAGCCCCAGGGATCAATGTGGTATTTTCCGCAAGCCTACAACCTTGCCGAACACGGTAAGCTGCTGATGATGGCGCCGAGCAAGGACCGTTCGGCAACTCTGGGATTTCGTTGCGTTCAGGATACACAGTAGAGGATCGTCGATCACAGAATGAACAGAAACGCGAAACTCGGTGGATGGCAGACGATGGACTGCCGGGTGTTGTTGTTCACTGGGTTTCGACGCCGCAAGTCTTAGGATGGCCGGATTCTGGCGATGTCGCTCCCCGATATCGGCCCGCAGGTTGGTGTTTTGAGCGGATCGCCTTCGTCAGGCACCTGGTCCCGATGTCTGGGAGCGGAGTTTTGCCCGCCAGACAGGGTTTGGGCCTGATGCAAATATTGATTTCAAACGCAAACACCTGGTCGCTCTCCCGGCGGCGACACCAGACCCAGGTTAGTTGAGATACGTTTCACACGCTGTGTTGAGAAGAGAGTTCTATGTGCCTTGTCGAAGAGGCACGATGTAGTCTTTTCTTTTTGTCAAACCCTGGAAAGGACGCATTCCCCCCTCGCAACTCATGGCCATTCACGTCGGACTGATTGGCGGCGGTAACATCAGCGCAACTCACGCGCGGGCAGCGCATGCAATTCCCGGAGTTTCCGTCGCGGCGATCTATGGTAACAATGAGGCGAGAGTCGCCCGGCTTTCGCAGGAACACGCGGCCCAACCTTACGCGGACTTCGAGGCGTTCCTGAATCATCCCCTGCTGGATATGGTCGTGATCGGCAGCCCCTCTGGACTTCATGCAACGCAAGGCATCGCCGCGGCCAAGCGTGGATTGCATGTTCTAACGGAAAAGCCGATCGATGTTTCCACACAACGCGCCGATGAACTCATTGCGGCCGCGGAAGGCTCCGGTGTGAAGCTGGGAGTGATATTTCAAGATCGCTGCAAGCCTGACATCCGGCGCATGAAACAGTGGATCGACGACGGCGTCCTGGGCAAAGTCTTACTGGCAGACGCGCGAGTGAAATGGTACCGGCCGCCGGAGTATTACGGCGATTCGAAGTGGCGCGGAACGCTTGCACTTGATGGTGGGGGCGCGCTGATCAACCAAGCTGTGCACACTGTAGATCTTCTGTTGTGGATGCTGGGTGATGCGGTCGAGGTCCAGGCGAGTACTGCTAACGTGATGCACAAAATCGAGGGGGAGGATACCGCCCTCGTCTTGCTGAAGTTCGAATCCGGCGCAAGCGCGGTACTGCAAGCGACCACGGCCGCTTTTCCTGGCTATCCGCGCCGGCTTGAAGTCAGTGGCACGGAAGGAACCGCCATCCTCGAACAGGATCGCGTGATTGCGGTGGACTTGAAACATCCGCGGGAGGGTGTCGAGGCCGGTCGCGCCACTGACGATATTGAAGACACGGCATCGCCGGTCGTGACCGACTTTCAGGGCCATCAGGCGGTATTTGAAGACTTCATCCGCGCGATCAAAAAAAACGACCCACCGCTTTGCGACGGTCGTGAAGCCCGGAGAAGCGTTGCTCTGATCGAAGAAATCTATCGCGCGGCGGGGAAATCGAAGCGCTGACTCGAGGATCCGCCGGATCTTGACTGGCAGATGTTTGGTGGTCGCCAGTTACTTGGCCGTCGCGAGGTCCGGCATGACGAGAATGGGACGGCACGAATCCCGCTTGATCAGTTCGGTCGGAACCGTCACCCGCTGCGGCTCGAGACTGGGTGAGGCAATCCGGTTGAGCACCACTTCCGCGAGTTGCTTGCCTAGTTGTTCGGGAAATTCGCGGATGGTAGTCAGCGGCGGATGCCCCCAACTTCCAACCGTATCGTTGCAGCCGCAAACGCTGATGTCTTCGGGAATTCTCAGGCCGCTGTCGCGCAGCGCCTTATACACTCCGTGCGCGGTGGGATCGTCGCCCGCCAGAATCGCGGTGATCGATTTATGCCGTGCCAGCAGTGATTTCGTCCCGAGGTATCCGCTTTCCACGTCGTCCTCGGAATCGGTGCTGTTCAAATGTTGGCTCAGGCCGGCACCGTCCATGGCACGGCGATAGCCGGCAAAACAGCGCGCAAACCACGGCAGGCGTAGATTGCCTACGAATCCAATGTGGCGGTGCCCAAGGTTGATCAGATATCGCGTCATGTCGTATGCGCCCTGGATGTCGTCGGCAAATACCACGTCATGCTCTTTCAGATCGTCGGTCGCATCGATCACGTTGTTCCCGAGCACCGCGAAGGTGATGTTCTTGCGATCCAGAAACCGAAGCATGTTCATCGAGTTCGTGCCTGCGAGGATCACTGCGCGCACCGCATCATGGCGCTGAAGTATCTGCGGAGGGTGCAATTCGCGATCGAAGACTTTCGGAGAATAGTTGTAAGAGAGGAAAACCATGTCCCATCCGAGCGCCGTGCAATGCGCCTCGGCTCCGATCAGAACCCTAGAGTGAAACGCGTGCAACATGGCGCGGTTGCTCAGCAGAAAGGCGAGCACCTTGGTCTTGTTCCGGCTCGAGACGTCGATGTCGAGCTTGGCCGCCGCATCCAGTACGGTCTTCTGCAGGGCCGGGTCCACGCGCGTGTTTCCATTCAGGACGCGAGAGACGGTAGCGACACTCACCTGTGCCAGGTTCGCAATCTCCCGCAGCCCGATCCTGTCTCTTTTGGAACTCGTCATCTGGAACTCTCCACCAGCTAGCGCCAATAACCCAGCGCATCGATACCGCGATGAATCATAGCAATATTTCACTTGTATTGAGCAAAGTTTCCTTAGGCCTCCGTCCGCAGAACAGACGACTACGACGCTGTTATGACCCCTTTTCGCTTCTCCTTCGAGACTCGAAGCGAACAAGTTGGCTGTAATTTGCCGCGTCCCACCCGACAATACCACCAGGCTGCGAAGCTAAGAAATGTTTCTCATACTCGGGGAAATAATAGCTTGCCAAAACGGAACTGAAGCCTGTATGGTTTGCCTTGCTTTCGAGGAGAAACATGCAGAAAACTGACCCCGAAGTCGAGTATTTCCAGGTGGAAAAGCTCAAAGTGGAAGTTTATGCGAGCCGCGAGGCAGCCGGTGCCGCTGCGGGCAAGGCCTCCGCCGAGGCTTTGAAGAAGTCAGCTGCTTCGGGCAAGAACTTGGGTGTGATTTTCGCCACCGGCGCCTCGCAGATCGAAGCTCTGAAAGAACTTACGGCGATCCCCGGTTTACCATGGAGCCAGGTGGATGGCTTTCATATGGATGATTACATCGGTCTCCCGCTCGATCATCCGGCTTCGTTTCGTGGTTATCTGGAAGAGAAACTGGTGCGGAAGGTGCCGATGCACTCCTTCGCCCACATCGACGGCTTGGCGCCCAATCCGGAGCAAACATGCCGCGATTATGCGGAAAGGCTACGCCGCGCGAATCCTCTACTCTGTCTTCTGGGTATCGGGGAAAATGGGCACCTGGCATTCAACGACCCGGGCGAGGCTGACTTCAACGATCCGCTGGACGTCAAGATCGTTCACCTCGACGAACCCTGTCGCCGGCAACAGGCGGCGGAAGGCTGGTTCAAAAACGTCGATGAAATTCCCAAAAGCGCCATCACCGTCACCATGCCGGCGCTGTTTCGCGTCCCTAAGCTGGTCCTGTCGGTGGTCGGGGCGCGCAAGGCGAATATCGTCCGGCGGACATTCGACGACCCGATCACCACCGCCTGCCCCTCCACCATTCTCCGCACCCATCCCGACGCCACGATTTTTATGGATCGCGAAGCGGCCGCGCAGGTGCAAAATCGCTTTTCCGCCCATAGCGGAAAGATTTAAACCAGCTTCCGGCAGGGAGGGAGAAACCCATGGCGAATCAGTCCAGCGAAGGAACCGACCGGCGCACATTTGTGAAACAGGCGGGCGCTGCCGTCCTGGCCGCCGGCATGGATGCGCGATCGTATGCCCGCATTCTGGGCGCTAACGACACGATTCGACTTGGCCAGCTGGGATGCGGGCTGCGCAGCGAGGGCCACGTCCACATGGCGCAGCGGGCAGCAAAGAAAATGCCGGTCGAAACGGTTGCGGTCTGCGATATCTGGAGTCTGGCGCGGGAACAACGCGCCGCTCAGGTGAAGGAGGTCTTCGGAAGCGAGCCGCAATCCTACAAGTACTCCGAGGAAATGCTGGCCCGCAAGGATATCGACGGCGTGATGATCGCCACCGGCGACTTCCAGCACGCCAAGCTTTGCATCGACGTGGTCCAGGCGGGAAAAGACTGCTACGTGGAGAAACCCTTCGCCAACGTGCTTTCCGAGGCCCGGGAAGCGCGCGACGTGGTGAAGGCGTCGACGCAGGTGGTGCAAATGGGAACGCAGTACCGCAGCCAGCCTTATCCGCGCGCGGTGCGGGACATCATCCGCTCCGGCCGTATCGGCCCCATCGTCCACATCGAGCAGGAATGGTCGGTGAATGAAGAGCGCTGGCGCTTCCATCCCAACGACACCGGCCGCACCGACGAGATGCGTTCGGACATGAAGATGCAGTGGAAGGAATGGATGTACGGCAGCAAATCCAAGCTCCGTGAAGAAGATACGGACTGGAAGCGCTGGTTGCTGGGCAAGCCCGACGCTCCCTTCGATCCGCATGTCTATCTGGAATTCCGGCTGTATAAGAAGTATTCCTCGGGCATTTTTGATCAATGGATGAGCCACGGCAGCGATCTGGTACACATCTACACCGATGAAACCTATCCCGACAGCGTGGTGGCCAACGGTGGGGTCTTCGTCTGGAAAGATGAGCGCGAAAATCCCGATACCTGTGTTGCCGCGGTCACCTATCCCAAGGGCTTTCTCTACACCTACAAAACCACCTTCGGAAACAGTTACCGGGGGTTCACGCGCATTCAGGGACGTGATGGAACCATTGTCTGCTATGGCGGAGAAGGCGCTACGCTCTACACCGTCAGCAGAGAAGGCGGCAGACACGAGATCGATCCCGCGGACTCAGAGCCGATTTATACAAAACTGCCTCTGGTCGCACCGGCTTCCGAGCATGAGGAAGTCATACAAGTTCCAGGCGCGCCCGCCGGCACCTCTACGGGAACCGATGACGACGATCCGGAGCATATGTTCACCTGGCTGAAGGCGATGCAGTCCCGCACCCAGCCCGCCGCCACAGTCGACCATGGTTTCTCCCATTCGATTGTTTGCATTATGGCGGCGCAGTCGTACTGGAGCGGCAAAAAGCTCTACTGGGATCCAAAGAAAGAAGAAATCCTCGAGCAGCCCATCTAGGAAAGCCTTCCAGTATCGCTCCCGGACGTGAGGCGCGTAACCGTTGCATCCATAGGCGGGCCGGGCGTGACTCAGCAGGAGCCGAACACCCGGAAACGGTGGCCATCACCAGATGCATTTCCTGTCTCATTTCGAAGGCCACACTTCAGAAGGCTACCGGTTTGTGAAACGTTTCCGGTTATTTATTTTCCTGAGAAACGTTTCTCATATATACAGCAAATTATCATTGACAACCTAACTCCATCGCCTCTACTATACGCGCGCCTTAGTAAGGACACTTTGCACAAAGAGAACGATCGTTCAGCCTTCCCCGTCCGGCTCGCCTCGTCGCGAGATAGCAATGATGGTTGGTCCTGCAGTCGATTGGTCGAAGCGCAGGGTTGAAAAAGATTTCCGAAATCGATTCGAGGGGTGACGGACGCATGAAGAATACCCAAATCTCTTCCCGACAACCGCACGACTGTACATTCAATGGCCCGGCAGTTTCGATCTTTCACCATCGAGGCAAATCCATGACAAAGCACCTTCGTCTTATCGGCTGCTTGTTGCTTGCGTCGCTGTTCTCCTCGCTGGCCGCTTACGGCCAGACCGATACGGCGAGCATTGTTGGAACGGTCGTCGACGCTAGCGGCGCCGCTTTACCCAACGCCGTCGTTACTCTGGTGAACCTTGGCACCAACTTGAAGACGGTAGCGAAAACCGATTCGGCGGGTAACTACATTGCGACACCCCTCAAGATCGGGGAATATTCGGTCGCGGTAGAGGTCCAGGGATTTAAGGGAGTGACACGCACGGGCATCGTGCTTCAGGTACAGGACCGACTTCGCGTCGACTTCACCCTGCAGGTAGGTTCGGTGAGCGAACAGATTACCGTGCGAGACGCCGCGCCTTTGCTGCAATCGGAATCCTCCGCGCTCGGCAACGTGATCGAGAGTCAGCAGATCGCCGATCTTCCGTTGAACGGGCGGGATTACACGCAACTCATTGCCCTGACCACCGGGGTCACAAAGATCGCGGAAAGTGGAATCGGCCTCAGTGGCGGATCTTCCACAGCCAGCAACGGCAACGCAGGCGGAGCTTTCGCGGTCAACGGCACGCGCGGCCTGTTGAACAATTTTATTTTGGATGGCATCGATAACAACTCCAACGACAACGGCGCCCAGGTGCTGAAGACCAGCGTCGACGCAATTCAGGAATTCAAGGTGCAGACCAGCAACTACTCGGCGGAGTTCGGACGGAGTGGCGGCGCTGTGATCAATGCCACTATCAAATCAGGCACGAACGGGTTTCACGGAACTGTATTTGATTTCCTGCGCAATGACGTACTCGATGCGCGGGGATTCTTTGAGCAGGCCGACGACAAGAAGGCGCCATTCCGGCAAAACCAGTTCGGCTTTACGTTCGGGGGGCCCATCAAGCGCAACAAGATATTCTTCTTTACCGATTATCAGGGAACGCGCATCGGCACCGCCGTAACCGATATCTCGACGGTTCCGACGCTGGCCGAACTCAACGGAGATTTCAGCGCGATCCAGTCCCAGATTTACGATCCGAACACCACGACCATTGTGAATGGCCAAGCCGTACGCGCACCCTTCCCGGGAAACATCATTCCCGCTAACCGTTTCGATCCCATCGCCCATAATATGCTCTTGCTGTACCCGGCGCCGAACGTTCCGGGTACACTTTCCCATAACTACATTGCTAACGATCCAGGAAGCATAAACATTGATCAGGGCGACGTACGAGGCGATTACGTGATCAACCAAGGCCAACAGCTCTTCGGCCGATTCTCGATTAGCCACACCAACAAATTCCAGCAGCCGCCGCTGCCTGGACTGGCCGACGGCGGCAACGGAACTCAGGGAGTCTCCTTCG
Source organism: Terriglobia bacterium (assembly GCA_963786325.1). Lineage (GTDB taxonomy): Bacteria > Acidobacteriota > Terriglobia > Terriglobales > Acidobacteriaceae > JAIQFF01. Next base: position 231,618 of record CAWAYW010000024.1, on the reverse strand, counting down.
ACTCGACCCGCGGCGTCGCCGTCGGGCATACCTGGGCCATTCGTCCCTCCATGGTGAACGACGTGCGAGTTGGGTTCAATCGGGATCACTACACGAATGGCATTCCGGCCTACGGTCTCAATGTTCCTCCAGCTAATTTGACGGTTCCTGGCGTACCTGACAATCCGGCGTTCAATGGCCTCACACTGTTCCAGATTTCCGGGGGGTTTCGCCGGCTGGGTTTCCCCGGCTTTGCCCCGACCGTGAGCGCATCGCAGGAAATTCAGTACGGCGACACGCTTAGCATCATTCACGGAAAGCATTCGTTGAAGATTGGTGCGCAATTCCGTCGCAGCCAGTTCGACCTGCAGCAGCTTGGATCGCCGCGCGGCAGAATGCGCTTCACGGGGCAGCTAACCTCCAGTGCAGATGATCCCAACGGCGGCGGCTATCCTCTGGCGGATGCCCTGCTGGGATTGACCCCCAACTCCAATATCTCGCTCGGCGGCACGTTCCACAACCGCCAGAACACTTATGGCGGATTCATCCAGGATGATTTCAAGCTGAACACGAATCTCACCTTGAACCTGGGCCTCCGCTACGACTACACCTCTCCGATCTACGACGCCAACAACCAGATGGCCAACCTGGATTTCGCCACCGGGAAACTGGTTCTCGCGGGACAAGGGGGCGCATCGCGCGGCTTGGTGAAGACGGACAAAGCTGACTTCGCTCCGCGTATCGGTTTTGCTTGGCAGGTTCGACAGCACACGGTTGTCCGCGCGGGCTACGGGCGCTTTTTCAGCTACCAGGAAACCCGCACCGGCGATCCCTTCCAGCTCTACTACAACGTACCGTTTGTCGTTGAACCCAACTACCAGAGCGACGGGACGGTGCCAGCGCTCACAGTTTCCGGAGGATTCCCGGCGGTTGACCCCAACAATATCACCGGGGGATCCGTGACCACCTCCGCCGAAGGGGCCGATACGCGTTTGCACGCCCCCGTGCTGGATGAATGGAACCTCAACATTCAGCAGGAATTGTCCGGCAGCATGTTGCTGGAAGTTGCCTACGTCGGCTCCAAGGCGACGCACCTCCAGACTATGCTCGATTTGAATCAAGACCCGGTTCCCGGCCCAGGGGACATCCAGTCGCGGCGGCCATTCCCGCAGTTCGGGTCATTTAGCAACATCGTGGATCGTGGAAATTCGAACTATCACGCTCTTCAGGTCAAAGTGGAAAAGCGAATGACCCACGGGCTTATGTTCCTCAGCTCATTTACGTACAGCAAATCGCTCAATGATCAGCCTGAGATCTGCTGTTCCTCGCCCACGCCCCAGAACAGCTACGATCTCAGCCACGAATACGGACCCTCGGACTTCGACCAGAGATTGCGCTGGGTTTCGAGCTTCGACTATCAGCTCCCGATCGGGAAAGGCCAGCGGCTCATGAGTTCGGGCCGTGCCGCCGATTTGATCCTGGGCGGCTGGCACGTGGGCGGAATCGTCACCCTTCACACCGGTTTCTACTTCACACCGCAGATGAGCTTCGATCCCTCCAACACCGGCTCGAACGGCCTGTACCGCACCGACCAAACCTGTAACGGCAACCTTCCCCGCGGCCAGCGCAGTATAAACAACTGGTTCAACATCAACTGCTACCCGTTGCCCGCAGACTTTACCTTCGGTAATGCCGGAAAGAACAGCTTGGAGGGTCCGGGCGCCGTAACCAGCGATATATCGCTCCGCAAAATCTTTGAAATCACGGAGAGCAAGAACCTGGAGTTCCGCTTTGAGATGTTTAACGCTTTCAACCATGCGGTCTTCGCACAGCCGGACAATTTCATCGATGATGGCCCGGGCTCGGCCGGAGTCATCACTTCGACCGTCGCACCGCAGCGACAACTGCAATTTGCTCTGAAGCTGAATTTCTGATATCCCCGCTGGCGGGCTTGTACGCTTAGGGGATCGTAATGAAGAAGCAGGCAGGAGTGAATCGCAGGCAATTCCTAGCATCCACCTCGGCTGCAATGAGCCTTGCGGCTATCGGTGGCCCTGCTTTATCGGAGGAACGACCTCAGAACAGCGCGGCTCCCCGCACAACGGCTTCCGACGCTTCGGCTCCTTTGAGCCAAATCGGCGAACCGCAGCGCTCCTACACCGGCGTAGCCGCCGGAGAGGTTGCCTTCCCCTTGGGTGGCATTGGAACAGGCACCGTCTCGCTCGGCGCACGCGGCGAGTTGCGCGACTGGGAGATTTTCAACCGCCCGGCCAAGCGGCGAAGTCTTCCCTTCAGTTTTGTAACGCTGTGGGCAAAGTCCGAGGGGGAACCTCCACTACTGCGAGTCGTCGAAGGGCCGCCTCAACCTCCATTTCGGGGATGGAACGGCTTCAACCACGAGTCGGGACAAGGGCTACCCCATTTTCAGCAAGCCGCTCTAAGTGGGAAATACCCCATTGCGACCGTCGAATTTGAAGATCGCACGCTGCCGCTGACGGTTTCGCTCGAGGCTTTCACTCCGTTTGTGCCCCTCAATGTGGATGACTCAAGCCTGCCGGTCGCGATTTTCGAATATCGCATTGCCAATCGCAGCCGGAAAAGCGCCGATGTTTCGCTGGCTTTCTCCTTGCTCAATGCTGTGGGTTATGACGGAAAGGCATTCCTCGACAGCAACGAGCATCCGGGATTTGGAAAAAACTTGAACACTGTCCGGCAAGAACAAGCGGCCGGCACAAAAGTCGCGGGACTAGATCTGACTTCGGAAAAGTATGCCGCCGGCGATCGACTGCATGGATCGATGGCGCTACTGACTACCCATACCGCTTTCACCGCCCTCGTCAATTGCGTGGACAACGAGTGGTTTGATTGCCGCCAGTCCTGGGTGAATGAATTTTCGGCGAATGGCAGATTTCACGACTCCGACCCTTCGAAACCCACGCCAGACGGGATATCGGCCTATGCAACCCTGGCGCCTCATGCCCGCCTCGCAGCTGGGGAATCAATCACAATCAGTTTCGTCTTGGCCTGGCACTTTCCTGTGCGTGAGAATTACTGGCATTACAAGGACGAGCAAATGCGGGGCAGGAAGGTGACCAACTACTACGGCACGCGCTTCAAAAGCGCCTGGGACGTGGCCGTTCACACCGCGTCCCGGTTGCCCGACCTAAGGCACAAGACGCGCCTCTTCACCGACACTTTTTTTTCGAGCAGCCTTCCGCCCGAAGTGTTGGAAGCTGTCTCCAGCCAGGCTTCGATCCTCCGGACCAACACTTGCATACTGCTGGAAGGCAAACAGTTTTTTGGTTTCGAAGGCTGCGCGGACGACGAGGCGCTCGGATGGATGAACTGCTCGCACGTTTGGAACTACGAGCAGGCAGTGGCGTTTCTGTTTCCGGAACTGGAACGCTCCATGCGCGACACCGATTTTCTGCACGAGATGCGCAGCGACGACAGTTTGGCATTCCGCGCCATGGTCCCGCTCGACATCAAGCAATGGGACGAACGCCCAGCCGCCGATGGGCAGATGGGCTGCATTCTGAAGCTCTATCGCGAGTGGCAAATTTCCGGCGACGATGCATTTCTCAGGAAGATGTGGCCGAATGCGAAGCGCGCTTTAGAATTCGCGTGGAAGTTCTGGGATGCCGACAAAGACGGGGTAATGGAAGGCGAGCAGCATAACACCTACGACATCCAGTTGTTCGGCCCCAATCCGATGATGACGACGCTTTATCTCGGAGCGCTAAAAGCGGCGGAACTTATGGCCGCCGGTGTGGGCGACTTGCCGGCGGCAGAGAGCTACCGTGGGATTCGCGAAAAAGGCGTTACGAATTTCGAGCGCATGTGGAACGGTGAGTTCTACATTCAGAAGACGACGCCGGTCGGCAAGATTCTCCCTATGCCCCCTTACGACAAAGAAAACTGGAAAGAAGGCATAGTGGAGGATGGACAGCTCAAGTATCAAGTTGGCGAAGGATGTTTGTCCGACCAGATGGTTGGGCAATGGTTTGCCGACGTGCTTGGCCTCGACATCGGGCTGCCACCGGAGCGTGTGAAACAGGCGTTGCAGTCCGTCTATCGGCATAATTTCAGGCACGATTTCTGGGACCTTCCCAACACGCAACGGATTTACGCCGTTAATGATGAGCAAGGTCTGTTGGTGTGCTCGTGGCCACACGGCGGACGCCCCGCCCTGCCGCTGGTCTACGGCGACGAAGTCTGGACCGGCATCGAATACCAGGTGGCTGCGCACCTTATTTATCGCGGGATGATCGAGGAAGGCTTGAGCATCGTGAGAGCTATCAGCAACCGCTACGACGGCGTACGCCGGAATCCCTGGAATCAGATCGAATGGGGGAATCACTATTCGCGGGCGATGGCGAGTTATTCCGTGTTGCTGGCGCTTTCCGGATTCCGCTATTCGGCGGTAGAGCGCAGCGTGACTTTCCAGCCGCGTGTTAATTCGGACGATTTTCAGTGTTTCTTTGCGGCCGGTTCGGGATGGGGTCTATATCGTCAAAATCGAAACGGTGGAGTCCTCACTTCGAAACTTGAGTGTCGTCACGGCAAGCTCGTTCTTCGACAGCTGATTCTCGGAAACGAGGCCAAATACCGCTCTGGCGCAAAGGCATCTCTGACCGGACCGAGCGGCGGTTCGGTTGGGTGCGAGGTCAAGGTTCACGAAAAACGCGTTCAAGTCGACTTTGCCGGCGATCTGACAATGCGGGAGGGGGAAATGGCCACCTTGACAGTGAACGGGTAAGACGGGCGAAGACGGACGGAGCTCGGAAACCATTCGGTCAGCATGGAGAAGATTCAGCCAGTCGTCGCCGGATCCGAACCGGTTGTGGCGGCGGCCCTGAAGTTTGCCCTGAAGCCTGCGGCCGCTCCTGCAGTCATCGCCGGAATCCGCGATCCCTGGCTAACGGAGAAGAACGGTATGGTTGGAAGGTTGGAACCGATGAGGAATGAACTGAAGGGCAGGCTTATGTAACATTTCTGGCGCCGGTTATTTAAATGGTAATGCGTTGATCCGCGCCGTAATTGGAATTAGTGGGCTTGACAGCGCAGACAATAGCGTGATGTACTTGCATGCGCTTTACTAAAGCGATTTACTACGCGTCCTGCTTGGGTAGAGGGGGCAACCATTGGCTTAGGTCGCGACCGTGATGTCCAACCGGAAGCTTATTCTTCCCGAGAATTGCCGCCTTGCCGTGAACCTCCTGAGACGCTTGTGTTATGACCCTAGATGATTTCCTTCAATCACTCGCGGCATCCGAGCCGCCCTTGGAACTCTCCCCGGCGCTGGCTGGCCTATGGTGGGAAGCGAAGGGCGACTGGACGCGTGCCCATGAATCTGCCCAACAAGCTAGGGACAATGATGGGGCATGGGTGCACGCCTATTTACATCGCAAGGAAGGCGATCGAGACAATGCAGCCTACTGGTATCGCCGTGCGGGTAAACCCTTCTGCCAAGAAATCCTCGATGCAGAATGGCGCAGCATCGCAGAAGACTTGCTTCGAAGAGGATAGCTCGAACTCTGTTCACAAGATAACTTTTGATATTCGTCGGTGGGTGCGCTGTTTAATTCAGGAAAATGTCTGGTCGTGGTAAAGCTGCCACAAGGGGAATCGCATGATCGTCGAGTATGTTGGGTGCGATGCTTCCTCGACGAAATCAAGTTAATGGCCAACCTTCAGGAAAAGAATCCTATGAAACCACGGGCTGTGCGCTCTTCGTGTGGGACGCTGTATTTTTTTTGAATAGGATGGATCCGACCGGCGGCCCACGCCGATCGCAGGGGAATGTGAGAATGGCAAGAGACGGCAAAGTAAGAGTCGGGATCATCGGATCGCAGTTTCAAGCTGATATTCACGCGGCATCATTGCAGATCATGCCGGACGAAGCCGAGGCGGTCGCCGTAGCTTCTCCCACTCCCGGCAACGCCGCGGCGCTTGCGAAACGATTCGGCATCCCGCGCGTGTTCACCGATTACCGCGAGATGTTGAAAGAAAAAGATATCGAGATGGTCACCATCGCTGCTCCGAACAGCCTTCATTGCCAAATGGCAAAGGATATCGCGGCTGCAGGCAAACACATTGTCTGCGAAAAGCCTCTGGCCACGACGATTGCCGAAGGCGAAGAAATGATCGAGGCAGCCCAGAGCCACGGCGTTCTGCTGATGTACGGAGAGGAGCTTCTCTTCACGCCGAAGTACTTAAAAGCGAAAGAAATGGCCGACGCCGGCGCGTTCGGAAAAATCTACCTGATCAAACAAAGCGAAAAACATTTCGGACCGCACAGTGAATGGTTCTGGGATGTAAACCGCTCGGGCGGTGGCGCGTTGATGGATCTGGGTTGCCACGGTATCGCCTTCTGCTGGTGGTTTCTTGGACGGCCGGCGATGACATCCATCTACTGTCAGATGGGCACATACGTCCACTCCCAAAAAACCCGTGCCGAGGACAACTCGCTATGCATTATCGAGTTTGCGGACGGGGCTGTGGCGTTGATTGAGAATAGCTGGGCGCATCGTGGTGGGATGGATGACCGCATTGAAATCCACGGCGAAGATGGCGTCACCTACGCCAACTTGCACATGGGCAATGCCTTGACCACCTATAGCGAAAATGGCTACGGCTACGCCGTGGAAAAGGCCCCGACGACCAAGGGCTGGGCCTATCCCGTGTTTGAGGAGCTGTGGAACTATGGCACGCCGCAGGAGTTGAATCATTTCGCGCGCTGCGCCCGTGGAAAAGAAACTCCGAAAATCACTGGTGAAGATGGCCTGGCCATCATGCATGCGCTTTACGCCGGATATGCCTCCGCCGGCGCAGGGCGCAAAATAGCACTCCCGTTCGCAGCGCCCTCGGTGAAGAAACCCATCGATCTCTGGCTCAATGCCCGAGCCGGTGAGATGCACACAAAAGCAAATCAGTCGTTCGATTTTCAAGTTGAGGGGGGCCTGTAAAATGCCCATCGCAGATCTTCGCGCCTTCATTCGTGTGCACCATCATTTGCAAGACTCAGGCTTCAATCAAAGGCGCAATGACGGAGGGAAGAGTGAGTGAAACAAGTAGCCTGCGTGAGAGCGTGTCAGTGGCCGAGATTCGACAGCTACCGGGATTGGTCATTGGCGTTGACGTGGGGGCTACGAAAATCGCAGCTGGCCTGGTAGACGACCAGGGCAAGATCCTCGGACAGACACGCCTGGCAATGCCGGCGAATGGAACGGCGTCCGCCGGGTTGAACGCAGTCGTTTCTGCTATTGATTTACTTTCAGACAGATGTTCAGTTGACCCGAGGTCGAACCCATTGCTTCGTGGCATTGGCATCTGTTCGCCTGGACCGCTTGATCCGAAGCGCGGCGTGATAGTCAATCCTCCAAACCTCCCGTGCTGGCGTAACTTTCCGCTTGCGGCGGAAGTTGCAAATATCTACCGCGTGCCGGTGAGCGTAGACAACGATGCGAATGCGGCGGCACTAGCCGAAGCCCGATGGGGTGCGGGGCGCGGTTACCCCAACGTGTTTTATGCGACGATCGGCACAGGAATAGGCACGGGGATCGTGCTGGATGGCCGCATCTACCACGGTCGGACTGGTGCTGCAGCGGAGGGTGGGCATGTCAGTGTCGACTATCGAGGTGCGAAGTGCCGCTGTGGTAAACGAGGTTGCATCGAGGTATTTGCGTCTGGTCCGGCAATTGCCAGACGCGCGCGCACCAAGCTCGCAGAAGGACTTAACCACCGGTCGGCTGTGCTCGAATTGGCCAACGGCGACATCGAGGCCGTAACCAGCGAGACTATCGGTCAAGCTTATGAGGCAGGTGATCCCCTGGCCAAAGAGGTATTGGAGGAAACTATTGCGTTTCTGGCGCACTGGCTGGGTAACATTGTGGATTTCCTGGAGCCCGATGTAATGGTCATCGGTGGAGGCGTTGCATTGATGCTCAGTCCGTTCTTCGACGAGATTAAGAATCAACTTCCCGGCTGTTGTGTTAACTCACGTTGTCAGGAGATTCCACTCGTCATGGCCCACTATGGTGCAGATACGGGTATCGCGGGCGGAGCGGCGTTGTGCGCCGTGGCAGATCACGCTCCTTGAGCAGCGACTCTCATATCCGTTCTGAGCCCCGCCGAACACTCCGAAGATTATCGACCAAACAGATTGATCATCTTGTCACGAGAGGAGTCGATGTGCACTTCCATAGCGTTGCGCGCTTCGGCTGCCTGGTGTGTCTCGATGGCTTTAAGAATGTTGGCATGACCGATCCATCCGGGCACCGTCTGGGTGCAGAGAGTGTCGAGGCGGCTGACGTAGCCCAGCGTCAACTGGAGTTGGCTGGTGACTCTCTCATTGCCGGCTAACTCCGATAGCCTGCGGTGGAATTGGGTATTGGCACGCAGGATCTCGGCCAGGTTGGCGCGTGGCGCGGTTTCGGGAGTCACGATTGAACGCAACTCCTCGATTTGCCCAGGAGTCGCGGTGGCCGCCACTTTTTCTGCGGCGAAACACTCAAGCACTTTCCTGTACTCATACATGTCAATGATGTCGCGGACGGAAATGGGTGTCACCATGAATCCCTTGCGAGGTATACGGGACAGCCACTTGTCCTGCATCAGACGGGTACACGCTTCACGCACCGGTGTGCGGCTAGTGCGGCAGCGTGCTGCCAGATCCTGCTCAGAAAGAAATTCGCCGGGAGCCAGCCGGGCGGTGATTAGCCAGTCGCGCAGGATCCAGTAGACACGTTCCACTTCGCCCAATTTCTGCGCCTTCGCCTTGGTGAGGGGAGTCAATCGAAAACGACCGTCTTATTTTCGTAAAACAGGATACGACGTTCCAAGTGCCAGCGTACAGCGCGAGAGAGCACGACGCGTTCCAGGTCACGTCCCTTCTGGATAAGGTCGTGTACCTGGTCGCGGTGAGATACGCGAGCGACGTCCTGCTCGATGATGGGTCCCTCGTCCAACTGCTCGGTGACGTAGTGGCTGGTGGCCCCGATCAGTTTTACACCACGCTCGAACGCCGCATGATAAGGCCTGGCGCCAGTAAAAGCGGGAAGAAAGGAGTGGTGGACGTTAATGATTCGTTCCGGGAGACGAGCCACGAATCGCGGGGACAAAACCTGCATGTAACGGGCCAGGACGACGAGATCAACCTGACTGTTCTCGAGCAAGTCGATTTGCCGTGTTTCCACCTCCAATTTGTTCGCGGACGTAAGCGGGAAATGGTGGAAGGGAACACCGTAGAAATCAGCCAGGGACTTTGCGTCCGGATGATTGCTGACAACGAGAGCTATATCGCCCGCCAGTTCTCCAATCTGGTGCCGGTGGAGCAGGTCAATCAGACAATGCTGGTAGCGGGAAACGAAGAGCGCAATTCTCAGGCGATGCCCGGCCCATGCCAGCCTCCATACCATCCTGAATTCGCCGGCCAGGCGAATAAATTGTTGCCGGAAGGCAGCTTCATCGAGGTCGAAGCGGTCGAGTGACCACTCGATCCGCATGAAGAACTTTCCTGCTTCGTTGTCCTGGTGCTGGTCCGCATGCAAGATGTTGCCGCCATGGGCATAAAGAAACTGGGCAATGGCGGCCACAAGACCGGGGCGGTCGGGGCAATCGATTAAAAGAATTCCAGAGCGCAAAATTATTAATGGCCCTTTCGTAATACGTACAGTATACTGCAAGTATACTAGATCGATATGTGCGGAATCGTTGGGTATTTCGACAAGACCACGGCGAACCAGACAGCCGTCGGGGAACGCCTGCTCAAAATGCTGGAAGCGTTGGCCTGCCGTGGTCCAGATTCGGCAGGCGTGGCGATGTTTGGTTCTCTGCCTCCCCGGCACCTGGTGGCGCAGGTAAAACTTGGAGACAGCGACAATCTGGCGGAGCGCGCACAACTGGTCACCGAGTTGGCGAAGGAGTTCGGCGGCGAAGAGTTTTCGCAGGCCGATGCCTATCTGCGCTTCCTCTTTAAGGAAGTCGACAACCTCAAGCCGTTTCTGTCAAAGATTGAGTCCGTGGGCCATGACGTGGAAGTCGTGAGTGTTGGGCGGCGCCTGGAAATTGTGAAAGAGGTAGGCTCACCCGGGCGTTTGGAAAAGGCCTTCCAGGTTTCGAAGTTCCAGGGCAAATATGGAATCGGTCATACGCGGCTGTCCACCGAGTCAGTGGTCGACCTTAGTCATTCCCAGCCATTCTGGGGACACGGATATGCGGACCTGGCTATCGTGCATAACGGGCATATCACAAACTACCATCAGCTTCGCCGCATTTATGAGCAGCGTGGCGTGCGCTTCTACACAGAAAACGATTCCGAGATAGTGGCCACATTTCTAGCCGACAAATTGCGCCAGGGGAAAGACCTTGAAGCGGCTTTGCATTCCATGATTATCGAACTAGACGGTTCCTTCAGCTGCCTTGTCGCCACCGACAAGGCGTTCGGTTTTGTGAAGGATCCGTTTTCGTTCAAGCCGTTGCTTTTTGCGGAGACCGACCAGTTTGTGGCGGTGGCCACGGAAGAGGTTGCGCTTCGCGGAGCGATCCCGGGCAACTACTCGGCCCGGGAAGCTCAGGCCAGGGAAGTGAAGGTATGGCAAACATAGACGCGAGCGGGCAAAGCGTTCGCGAGATCAACCAGGCGATCCGACACGGGATTGGCCGGAAGGAAGCCGTTATCGTACAGAACCCGGGCGCGCGTCACAATCTCGGAGTGGCGCTGTTGGAGGCCGGTGAGGTTCGAATAGCTGGTAGCGTTGGATACTACTGTGGTGGCTTGAGCGACGGGGCTTCGATTGAGATTGAAGGCAGTGCGGGATGGGGGCTGGCAGAATCCATGTTAAGCGGCACGGTCCGGGTGCATGGCAATGCCGGCAGCGGTGCAGCAGCGGCTCTGCGTGGTGGCACGGTGGTGATTCACGGAGACGCCGCGGCGCGCCTGGGAGTTTCGCTCAAGGGCGGAACTGTTCTGGTGGGCGGCAACTGCGGTTACATGGCTGGATTCATGGCACAAAAGGGCACGCTGGTCGTGTGCGGCGACGCGGGAGAAGCCTTTGCGGATTCGATGTATGCCACCGAGTGTTATGTGGGGGGCAAGGTAACCAATTTAGGAACGGACGCCGTGCTGGCGACGATGGACCCCGGCGACGTTGTACGGCTGGAGGAGATGTTGGCCGCGTATCTTCCTCCGGCGTTGCGCAAAACCAAACCGCGGGCTGTCGATTTCAAGAAAGTAGTATCGGGCCGAAAGCTGTGGAACTTTGACAAGCGAGCATGGAAGATCTGGCAGGAGGCCCTCTAGCGTGCCGGAACTACAAGCAAGTGGAATCTTTGCGGCGAAGGTGATTGAGGACATTCAGTCAAAGGCCGACTCCGGCCTGTATGCCATCCGCGGATTTGGCACGCTGCGCGAGCGCCGCTGGGCGACTTTTGATGACCTTACTTTCCTTCCATGCTCACTGACTCGCATTCCACTGGAGGGCTATCGCGAAAAGTGTTCGACGAAAACCGTCCTCGGGAAGCGCTTCGCCAAGAAGCCCATCGAACTGGACATTCCTGTGATGATCACAGGAATGAGTTGGGGAGCATTATCCTACAACGCAAAAGTGGCGCTAGCGAAAGGCGCAGCCGCGGTGGGATCTTCCAACACCACCGGTGATGGCGGGATGTTGAAGGCGGAGCGGGAGAACAGCAGGACGCTGATCTATGAAGTTTTGCCTTCGCGCTACGGGATCAATATTCACGACATGCGGATAGCCGATGCCATCGAGTTGACCATCGGCCAGGGCGCCAAACCAGGCACCGGTGGATTGCTCCTGGGATCGAAGGTTTCGGATCGAATTGCCGAGCAACGCGATTTGCCGATCGGAGTCGATCAACGCAGTCCGGCCCGTCATCCGGATTTTCTGGGCCCGGATGACATGATCATCAAGGTAGAAGAACTCCGCGAAGCTACCGACTGGCAGGTCCCCATCTTTATCAAGATGGGCGCCAGCCGGGTCTACGACGATGTGAAATTGGCGGTGAAGGCGGGAGCGGATGTGGTCGTGGTCGACGGCATGGAGGGCGGCACCGGCGCCTCGCCGGCGATTTTTCAGGAACACACGGGCATTCCAACCCTCGCGGCCGTTTGCGAAGCCCGGGTCGCATTGCAAGACAGCGGAGTATACGGCGAAGTGCAGTTGATTATCGCAGGCGGCATACGCGACGGTGTCGATGCCGCCAAGGCCATGGCCCTGGGGGCGGATGCCTGTTACATCGGCACCGCATCGCTCATCGCTCTCAATTGCAACAAGCCCATTTACGAGGAGGACTATCGCGCAATCGGAGCCGCGCCCTACGCCTGTCATCACTGCCACACTGGACGCTGTCCGGTCGGCATTACCACTCAAGATCGAGAACTGATGAAACGCCTCGATATCGAAGAGGGTGCCGAACGGGTGCGCAATTTTCTTCGCACCATGACGCTTGAGATTCAGATGTTGGCTCGCTCGTGCGGGAAATCCGACGTACACCATCTCGAGCCCGAGGACATGGCTGCCCTTACGCTCGAAGCCTCGGCCATCTGCAATCTTCCGCTGGCGGGCACAAGAAAGGTATTCGGCCGGTAATGTCCTTCATACTGCCTTGCCCACATTGCGGGCCGCGTTCGGTGTACGAGTTCCGCTTCGGGGGAGAAGTAAAGGAGCAACCGCCAATCGATGCTCCCGAAGCTGCCTGGATCGACTATTGTTTCAACCGCGCGAATATTGCCGGCACGCAAAGGGAATGGTGGTTTCATCGTTCCGGATGTGAGCAATGGATTCAGGCGGTACGCAACACAGTTTCGAATGAGGTGCTGGAGTCATTCCTGCCTCAGGAGACGGGACGGTGAAGTTCTTTTTTCGAGGCAAACCGGTCGAGGCCATGCCGGCAGACTCTATTGCCTCCGCGCTCTATCGCGCTGGTCAGCGCATCTTCAGTCGAAGCTTCAAATATCACCGACCCCGCGGTCTGCTCTGCGTCTCGGGCCATTGTCCCAATTGCCTGATGAACGTGGACGGAGTTCCGAACGTCCGAACCTGCATCACTCCGGTACGGGAAGGCATGAGCGTGAAGTCGCAGAACGCTTTTCCTCGCCTGGAAACCGATTTTCTCTCGGCCACACAGTATTTCGACCGACTCATGCCGGTGGGTTGGTACTACAAGACTTTCACTCATCCCGCCATGTGGCATGCGGCGGAGCCGATCATCCGCAAGGCAGCGGGTCTCGGCGAAGTACTATCGACTCGACCGGCAGAATATGAGCACGAATGGATGCACACCGATGCCGCAATCATCGGTGGTGGCTGGGCCGGTATCCACGCGGCGCTGGCGATGGCTGAACGCGGAGACTCGATCGTGCTGGTAGACGACCAGCCCACTTTAGGCGGCCAGTTGCTCTACCGGAAAAGTGCGAGCGCTGTGCCGGCAGAGGCAATCGAGAGGCTGCAGAGCGCGACCAACGTCACGATATTGCAAGACAGTTCCTGCTTCGGGATGTATGAGGGCAATCTGCTGGGAATCCTGCGACGAAATCCTCATTCCGACGCCACCGAGCGCCTGGTGCACTTGCGGACCAAGCGCATCGTGGTCGCGACGGGCACGTTTGAGACGCCAATTCTTTTCCCGAACAATGATTTGCCCGGCGTGATGCTGTCCACGGGAGTGCGACGGCTTTTAAATCTCCATGGGGTTGTCCCGGGTGGGCGTGCGGTCGTTCTGGGCGGCGGTGGGGTTGCGGAGGAGATCGCGTCTGAATTACGCGCGGCCGGGGTTGAGATCGCGGCCATTGCAAGACCGGAAGAAGTTATCTCGGCTCGCGGGTCGGCAAAAGTCTCGGGCATCCAGACATCCAACGGCAATTTCACCTGCGATCTTATCGTGGTTTGCGGCCCGCACGTTCCCCATGCCGGCTTAGTGGCACAGGCTGGCGGAAAACTAGAGTGGAGCAGCGATCATGGAGCTTTTCTGCCAGCGGATTTGCCACCTAATATATCGGTGGTCGGCGATGCTGCCGGCGAGATGCCGCCCAACGCGGACCCTCCGCTTTCGACGGACAAGCGAGCGTTCGTGTGCTTGTGCAGCGATGTTTCCTGCAAGGACCTTTGCGATGGAATCGCCGAAGGTTTCGATCAGATTGAAACGTTGAAGCGTTATACGACCGCAACCATGGGTCCGTGTCAGGGACGCATGTGCCAACGGTCTGCGATTGGAATTTGCGCCCACGAGACGGGAAAAACCATCGCTGAGACGGGTGTAACTACTTCGCGCCCGCCGAATCCATCTGTAAGTCTGGGTGCGCTCGCCGGCCCAAGCCACCATCCCACACGCTTCACACCCATGCACTCCTCGCACCAGCGGATGGGCGCGGTTTGGATGGACATGGGGGGATGGAAGAGGTCTCGCTATTACAAACGCCATGTGGCCGCGAGTGAGAGTGAGTCGGTTCTGCTTGAACATAAGAGTGTCCGCGAAGCGGTGGGAATCATCGACGTCAGCACGCTGGGCAAGCTCGATGTGCGCGGCCGGGATGCGGGCAAGCTGCTCGACCTGGTGTACACGCATAGATTTTCAGAGTTGCGCGTCGACCAGGTTCGATACGCTCTGATGTGCGATTCAGGTGGAATCATTCTGGATGACGGCACGATCTCGCGACTAGCAGAAGATCGATACTTCGTCACTACCACAAGCGGGAACCTTGATTTCGTTCACCAGTGGCTGCAATGGAACCTCGTGGGCAAGGATTGGGACGTACACATCTGCAATGTGACGGCGGGTTATGGCGCGATGAACCTGGCGGGCCCCAAGAGCCGCGATGTACTCGCGAAGCTCACCGATTGCGACTTGAGTTCGGCCGCATTTCCTTACATGGCGTGCCGCGAGGCCAAAGTAGGTGAAGGCCGCGCGCTCTTGTTGCGGATTGGTTTTGTCGGCGAAACCGGATGGGAGATTCATTGCCCAGCCGAATCCGCGGAACAGGTGTGGCAGATGTTGCTCGATGCGGGCAAGGAATTCGGAATCGAAGCGTTTGGCGTGGAAACGCAACGTCTGCTACGGCTGGAAAAGCGTCACGTCATCGTCGGAGTGGACACCGATGCACTCACCAATCCTTATGAAGCGGGGCTGGGCTGGGCAGTCAAACTGGATAAGGAAGATTTCGTCGGCAAGTCGCTGCTTGCTCATGCCGCACAAAATCAGACTCGGGAAAAGCTGGTCGGCTTCATTTTGAATGAGGCAGGCTTGCCGAAAGACGGTGCCGCTATCGTGATGAATGGCCAGCCTGCAGGCAGGGTGACCAGCAGTCGTTTCTCACCAATTCAGAATGGAGCGATTGGTCTGGCATTCGTTCGGGTCTCAGAGGCCCGGGAGGGCGCTTCCATCCAAGTTCGCGTCGACGGAAAACTGACCCCGGCCACCGTCACCATGCGGCCTTTCTATGATCCGGAGGGCGTGCGCTTGCGGCAATGATCCTATGAAGAGATCGGCTCTCCATTCCGAGCATAGTAGGGCTGGAGCAACCTTCGGCGAGTACTCCGGCTGGGAATTGCCGGCGTACTTTGTCCATCCCGATCTGGAAGCGGGGCAGATCCGCAAATGCGTCGGGGTGGCCGACCTCAGCTATCTTTCAAAATTCGATTTGAGGAACAAGCCGGAACAACAGTCATGGTGCCTGAGCGCAACGCGCTATCTGATCCTCAGTGAGACCTCGAGTCCGGTTCCGTCTGAAGCCATCGATGTCAGCAGTGTCTATGCGGTTCTGTGCCTGGCCGGCCCGAACAGCAGAGAGGTGTTGCGGAAGTTGAGTTCCCTGAACGTCGGCGATACTGTGTTGCCCAACTTCGGTTGTGCGCAGGCCAGTCTGGCGCATATCCCAGGGATTTTCTTGCGCAAGGACATCGGAGCGATTCCCGCGTTTCATCTCCTGATCACGAGGGACTATGCGGAATCGGCTTGGAAGGCGATCCTTCAGGCCGGGCACGAGTTTCGCCTTTGCCCAAGCGGGGTGGAGGCGCTTCATTCTTTATCGAACTAAAGGTTTGCCATCAAATCATGCAGCTTTTTGACAAAACCCGAATGTGGCGACGTCACGAATTACAGTCCCACTATGACGTGGTGATCGTCGGTGCGGGCGCACACGGGCTAGCGGCCGCCTACTATCTGGGTAAGGAACACGGTGTACGGAAGATCGCGCTCCTGGACAAGAGTTATCTGGGGGCTGGGGCCAGCGGCCGAAATACTGCCATCCTGCGTTCCAACTATAGGACCCCCGAAGGTATTTCGTTTTACGACGCTTCCCTCAAATTATATGAGCGGTTGTCGCAGGAACTGGAATGGAACCTGCTCTTTAGCCAGTGCGGTCACATGACGCTTGCGCACAACGATTCGTCGGTTACGGGTTTGCGCGTGCGCGCCGAGAATAATCAAGTGCTCGGGGTGAACAGCCGAATGATAGATACGGAAGAAATCCGCAAGCTGGCCCCTGCGATAGATCTCAGTCGGGATGCAAGCTATCCGATCTTGGCGGCGCTGTATCATCCACCGGGCGGAATCATTCGTCATGATGCTGTGGTTTGGGGCTACGCGAGGGCGTGTGATCGTATGGGGATTGAAATCCATCCTTATACGGAAGTCACGGACATCAAGGTAGAGAACAATAGGGCAACCACGGTGATGACCAAGCGCGGGCCAGTAGCGGCCGGGGCTGTACTGAACGCGACTGCAGGATGGGCGTCGACAATCGCGAGCATGGTCGGTGTGAAACTGCCGATCGTGACTCATCCTTTGCAAGCGTGCGTCACCGAGCCGCTGAAACCGTTTCTGGATGTCGTCATCGTGTCGGCGACGCTGCATGTTTATTTGAGCCAGACGGACAAAGGCGAGTTGGTTATCGGCGCGGAAATCGATCCCTACCAGTCGTACTGTATGAAGGGCACGCTTCCGACGTTGGAGCAGATGGCAACCTACACGCTTGAACTCTTTCCTCAATTGCATGGGGTCCGAGTGTTGCGCCAATGGGCTGGAATTTGTGACATGACGCCGGACTTCGCCCCGATCATGGGCGCTTCGCAGGAGGTCAGTAACTTTTATTTGGACGTGGGATGGGGGACCTACGGATTCAAGGCAACCCCGATTTCCGGGAAGTGCATGGCGGCCCTGATTGCCACGGGGAAAACGCCAAGCTTGATCGAGCCTTTCTCCCCGAGACGGTTTGCCACCGGACAATTGGTTGGAGAGAAGGCGGCAGCGGCCGTGTCGCACTAAGAATAAAATCGTGAGCGAGAGAATACGATGATTGAACCCGATAAGTTGAAGTCCGAGTTAATCAACAAAGGCGTCGAATATCTCTTGATTTCCTTCGTGGAATTGACCGGCGCGCCCAAGGCAAAGCTGGTTCCTATTTCCCATCTGGAAGAATTCTCGCAGGACGGTGCTGGCTTTGCTGGTTTCGCCTGCGGCAATGTCGGGCAGCGTCCGCATGACCCGGACATTTCCAGCGTTCCTGACTTTCGTTCTTTGACCATTCTCCCCTGGCGCAAGAACATCGCCTGGGTGACGGGAAATCTTCATGTTGAAGGTAAGGCTTGGCCATTTTGTCCGCGCACCGTGCTGATCCGTCAACAGGAGGAGGCACTCAGGCAAGGATATGTCGTGAATATCGGCATTGAGCCCGAGTTCATGCTTCTCAAAAAGAGCGACACCGGCGAGTTTGCTCCATGGGATGTTCTGGATACACTTAGCAAGCCCTGTTATGACCTACGGGCCCTGCATCGCAATCTCGATATCATGACCACCCTGCTGCGCTACATGCAGGATCTGGGCTGGGATCCCTACGCCAACGACCACGAAGACAGTAACTGCCAGTTCGAGATTAACTGGACATACTCCGATGCACTAACCACGGCCGATCGCCAAACTTTTTTTAGATGGATGGTGCGCACCGTAGCGGAGCAACATGGACTGTGGGCCACCTTCATGCCGAAACCATTCAGTCATCTCACAGGAAATGGCGCCCATGTGCATTTGAGCCTCGCCGACGAGAATGGCAAGAACCTATTTCTGGACCCGACTGCGGAACTTGGTTTGTCCCGAATAGGCCGCTGGTTTATGGGAGGAGTGCTGCGACATGCGGGAGGGCTGTCTGCCTTGGTCGCGCCCACGGTGAATAGTTACAAGCGTCTGGTACGCGGCGCGCCTCGCTCGGGAGCGACTTGGGCTCCCGTATACATCACCTACGGAGCGTCCAACCGTACCCAGATGATCCGCATTCCGGCGCCGGGCCGCTTCGAGATACGGGTGGTAGATGGCGCCGCCAATCCTTATCTGGCATTTGCCGGATTGATCGCGGCAGGTTTGGATGGAATCAGACAGAAGATTGATCCGGGACAACTGAATCTTGACAACCTTTACGAATTACCCGACGAGCAGGTATCGGCGCGCAAAATTGAGGTATTGCCCGAAACTCTCGACGAAGCCATCAACGCCATGAGCAAAGATTCTGTCGTGAAGGGCGCGCTGGGTAAGGCTTATGCCGAGTTGTATTTGACGGTCAAACGAGAAGAGTGGCTGGCTCACAACCGTGCAGTTAGCTCCGCAGAACGTGAGCACTACTTGGCGATCTATTGAGGCCGGGCTTTGCCCGGATTTGGTGACCGTTCTCCGATACGCAATGCTACCGATCTACCGGTGCCAGTACCCGTACGAAGGCCCTCACTGCGTCGAAAGTCACAACTCGTCGCTTTCAGGGATAATCACGTGTTCGGGAAATCCTGAGCCAACATTCTGGGGATGCCTCGAATCCCGACGCTTTCCAGAAGTCGCAGGTGGAGAGATAGGAAGCGATTCGGGCAGACAACCAGAACCGATTTGCAAATCAAACGTGAAATCGATTTCTTTTGGGTGGGGGCTAAAATCTACTTTCCCTCAATTATTTTCGTGTTAAAGGATTTCTTAGTAATTACTAAACGCACCGTTAAATTATTTATTTAAAGTGTATTACAAGAAACTAGCGCCTCAGCGACGGGAACCTTGACAGAACCTCCTGAGCAGCGCATCCTTGAGATATGAATGTAATGGATTTCATGTTTTGGCCTTGCGATGTGTGGAGAATAAATTCTGTGACTCGGTTTGGTTATTGTTGCTGTGACCGCCAGCCATACTGTGGAATTTCCAAATTGCGTTAAGCTATTCATTCTCTTTGCGACTGGATCGCATTTCCAATGCGTGAAAAAGATTCTCCGGCCAAACCAAAGTCTTTGGCCACCACCATCAAGGAAGTTGCTCAGCACGCCGGCGTGTCCGCCGCTACTGTGTCGCGGGCTCTTTCGGGTTCGGCCGGCGTCCGAGAACCGCTGCGCTCGCGAATCCTCGAGGCAGCGCGGTCACTCTCCTATAGCCCCAACCGTGCCGCCCGCGACCTGCGCGTACGTTCGAGCCGAGCGGTTGGAGTCCTGATTCCAGACATCGAGAATCCATTTTTCACCAGTGTAGTTTGCGGGATTGAGGAGGTTATCGGTAAAACCGACTACTCACTGCTTCTGGCTAATTACAATGAAGACCCCGATCAGGAGACGCGCCGTCTGGAGTTGTTTCGTGCCGAAGGGGTGCGTGGCTTGATCTTCGCCGCCAGCCGCACACCGTCCAGCCTTTATGCAGAACTGGGAAAAACCGGCATGGCGCTGGTGGCGGTGTCTCGCGGCCTTTCACGTTTGCGCATCGATCAGGTTACGGTCGCGAATCGGGAGGGTGCCCTGGCTGCGACCTCGCATTTGATCCAGCTGGGTCATAAACGTATCGCCATCATTAACGGGCCTCTGCTATTTACGACTGCGCGCGACCGCCAGGCGGGTTATGAAGACGCGCTCCGCGACTCAGGCATCGGCGTGGATGAGAGCCTCATCGTCAACTGCGCTTTCAAGCAGGCGGCCGGCTATTCCGCCATGCGGCAATTGCTGGAATTGGCCAATCCTCCCGGTGCAGTATTTGCCGGAAGCAATTTGCTGACGCTCGGCGCCTTGCAGGCCATACATGAGAGCCATCTCGCCATTCCGGACGAGATCGCGATTGTGGGTTTCGATGACATGCCCTGGGCAATGTCTCTGCGTCCTCCTCTGACAACTGTCGCGCAACCGGCATTTGAGATGGGTCGCACTGCTGCCGAATTGCTGCTCGCTCGCGTTCGTGAACCGTCCTTACCGGGCCGGCAGATAGTGCTCGAGACGCGGCTCGTCGTTCGTTCTTCTTGCGGATCCGAAGGCACCAAGGCCGACCCGGCGACACCACTAGTGAGATGAGCCACTGAGATCGCATCGATAGTGATATGCGGCTCGCGGTCTTTGCTGTTTTAACCAATGCCGAAGTTGTGCATCGACACCGTAGCAATGAATCCAGCCAGCCACAATCCCGTCGTCGTGCTCCTTCCCCAACCCGATAGGTCTTCTCTGGTGACAGCGTCCCCCCGCCAGCGTTGGGAGGTTGTAGGTGCGATAGTTGTTGTCTCTTTCTTGACGATTCTGGCTCGCGCCGGCATCTCCGGGGCCAAACTTGAGATGGCCCATGACTTGGGCATTAGCGACCTGGGCTTCGGTCTGGTCTTCGGGGCCTTCGCCCTCGGCTACGCCGTGTTCATGGTTCCTTGCGGCTTGTTGGCGGACCGATGGGGCCCCAGGAAATCTCTCACTCTCAGCGTCTTCTTTTGGTCGTTATTCACGCTGTGTACAGGGCTGGCTTCTGGGATTTCAATACTGATCGGCATCCGATTCTTATTTGGTCTGGCCGAGGCGGGTGTCTATCCGCAGGCTGCACGCGCCCTCCACAATTGGACGCTTGCGCGCGAGCGCGGGCTGGCCTTGGGACTTCTGAATATGGGTTCCAGACTAGGCGCGGCTTTCGGATTATTGGCCGCCCCTGTGTGCGTGGCACGGCTGGGTTGGAGAGAGAGTTTTGTGTTCCTGGGAATCATCGGCGCGATATGGGCCGCGGTCTGGTTTTGGTGGTTTCGTGACACGCCCGGAATCAAGTTGAACCGGCACAACGTAGAGGCTTTCTCAGCTGGGGACGAGAACACTCGCGCGACCAACAAGACCCCCTGGCGGGCTTTTCTTTCGTCGCGAAACTTCTACCTCATTACCTATCAGTACTTCGCCTCCCAATTTACGTTTTTCATTTGCTTGAGCTGGCTGTTGCCATTTCTGAAATCACGCTTCGGTATCACCACGAGCGCAGCAGGACTGTACTCAAGTATTCCCTTGTACTGTGGGGCGCTCGCCATGTGGATGGGCGGCACTGCCATCGATCGGATTTACAAGGCTGGTAAGTGGAAATTGTCGCGCCGACTGCCGGCCATGTTGGGGTTTGGGCTGGCTGCTGCGACGTTGCTCCCGGCCCCTTTTATGCGTTCGCCGGGATGGTTCATCGCCTGCTTCGCTTTGACCACATTCGGAGTGGATCTCACCGTGAGTGCCAGCTGGCCCGTCTGCTGCGATGTGGGCGGCAGGTATTCGGGGACGCTGTCAGCGGCCATGAATACCATGGGGGCATTGGGTTCACTGGCAAGTTCGTTGCTATTCCCTGTCCTCATCGGTTGGGCTGGAAACATAAGGGTCTATTTCTATCTCGCCGCACTCCTTAATATTGTTGCCGTGGGTTGCTGGAAATATATCGAACCGACCCATGGCCTTCTCCCGGAGCAGAACTTGGGTTCGCGCGAAAAATGAATTATGTGGAACATCCGAGTCGGTAGCTGGCCCGACTTACATCCTCGTTCCATCTCCCCAAGAGCTTTCTGGTCACACGCCACAGCGTCGTTGCAAAAGGAGGAAGTCATCAACTCCGCGAAGGGTCTGCTTTCCGGCAGTTCATTGATGATGGGCTGTCTTATTGCTTCGCGACAGCCGTGATCCCAAGTTCTGCCAGAAACTGGCGGATGGCCTCGTACGCCACGATCTGCTGATCGGCTGTGAAGTCTCCGTGGTCGCCACCGGCGATGGTAAGCAACCGGTTTCGCACTCCGGCTTTGTTCAAAGCATCGCGTAATCGGATGGCGTGCGAATACGGCACGATCTGGTCAGCATCTCCGTGAATGGTCAGCACGGGAGGCAGGCCGGCGACTACGTAGGTAAGCGGCGAGAGGCGCCTGGCAAGTTCCTCACGATTTGGTGCGCTGCCCAGCCACGAAACGGCATAAGACCGGATGTGAGGTCCTTGCAGCATGTCTGCCACATCGGTAATGCCATACCAATTGATCACAGCAGCGACTTTCGGACGGAAATCGGTCCATTGACCCTTATGACGCCTACTGCCTACGTCGTCATCATTGGCGCACTCATTTTCGAATCCGGCAGAGAACGGAATCATGGCCGTGGTCAGCGCTAAGTGTCCCCCGGCCGATTCGCCAGTCACAATCACTTTGCTGAGATCGAAGTGATACTTTTGCGCATTTCTTCCAATCCAGTGCAGGGCGCATAAGCAGTCTTCCACGGCGGCGGGCGCCGGAGAGACCCTAGCGAGCCGGTACTCCACGTTCACCACCGCGAAGCCCATCTGAAGATACGGAAGCGCGCCAAGAATTGACGCTTCCTTCGTACCCTCGATCCAACCCCCGCCGTGGATTGTCATGACCACCGGCACAGCAGCCTTTTCTCTCGGCGGATAGTAGACATCGAGCTTAGCTTGGTAGTTGTTGGCTACAAGATATGTAACGTTGGGCTCGACTTCGTAGGCATTCTCAACCTGCGCGCCCCACCGTTCTGCCTCCGGCAATTGCGCCCAACTGGTTGCTCCCCAGGTGAAGAACATCACGAGTGCGATCACTCGGCGTAGCCCGCGCATTGTGTCCCCATGCAGGGTCATTTTGTGGTGTTGGGCGAATCCATGATGGCCGACAGCACTCCAGGCAACAAGTTTTCTTCTCCCCAGTTTTGCGGTGCGTATCCCAACCTCGCCACCACCAGGTCAAGGGAAGGCACGACATAAAGCCGGCTGGCGGTAAACCCTCTGAAGGCGAAGGTATCCCTCGGTGCAGTCGGCCAAAGCACGCCATCCGTGTTAACCCAGAACGTGTACCCGTAACTGGGATTCATTTTCTGGGAACTCTTGGTGGCCAGTTCGATCCACCAATGCGGAACGATCTGCTTGTCCTGCCATTTTCCGTCATGCGCCATCAAGTAGCCCAAACGTGCAAAGTCGCGAGCGGAAAAACGCAAGCCGCTATGTGGATTTGTGTGCGGTCCGATATTACCTTCCACCCCGCCTTGCCAGTCCCAGCCGACATTCTGAATACCGATCGGGTCGAAGACTCGCTCTTTCATGAAATCGAAAAGTTCACGCCCAGTCGCGTGGTAGAAGAAGAGCGACAGATGCGCGAAGCCAGTGTCAGAGTATTCCCATGCCGTCCCCGGCTCGCTGGTCAATTTCGCCGCCCATTTTCCAAAACGGTTCGGCTGCTTTCCCAGAGCAATCTCGAAGTCGCCGCCGCCGGGTGCAGAGCTCAGGCCGATCATCCCATGGTCCTCGCCGGGAATTCCCGAGGTCATGGAGAGTACGTGCCGCAGTTTGATCTTCTTCTTCTCGGGATCGGTGAGCGGGAAGCCCTCCGGCACAAAATCATAAATGGGAGTCTCGAGATCGATCTGCGCATCGTGCGGGAGCTTGTGGTTCCGGCTATCATCCAGGAGCAAACCGAAGGCTATTCCAGTCGATGACTTGGTGCAGGACCAGCCATCAAAGGTTGTAGTCGGCATGGTAGGAACGCCATACCACTCGGCCACGAGGTAGCCCTTGCGAATGATCACAATTTGCCATGGTCCTGCGAACAGCTGCAGAAATTTATCCCGGATCAGGTTCAGCTTGTCAGGATCCATGCCCGCCAGAGAACGCACTTCATCGGGGGTCTTAGTCCATCGCCAGCCGCCAGCCGACTCGGGGGGAGGGGTGTAAGTCTGCGCGAACAGGCTTGGGATAAGAACAATGGCAAGAATGGTCAGGAATGCAAATTTTGGTGTCATTTCACTCTCCTGTGTTTACTTGACTTGTAGAAGAAGCACACTGGTCTCTGTCATCGTTCTCTCTCCAAAACCTCGCAACTTTCCGTTTCCATCAATACGGATTCGTATCTTTCCGCCTTGCCCTCTCCCGCGCTTCCGCTGCGAATGATCATCATCGCGCCTCGGTTAAGAGTTCCGGGGTTGCGCCACTCGCGCCACTCCATATAGGCGAATCCGGCGATGAGTGATATCACGAACAGATACGGAGTCAGGTTGTAGGGCCAAGGGGGAAGCGGATAGACGGTCACAAAGAAGACAGGAAGCAAGGCGAGTGTCGCTACCCACGGAACCAACACATGCCGCCAAACCGTGAAATGGGTCGGTTGTTCGCGTCGCATATAGCGCGTCAAGGCTAGGTTCGCCATGACATAGAGGACGACCACTGCCAGCGTGGTAATCGTTCCCAGGAAATCGAAGATGTAATCGGGGCGCAAGATCAAGCCGACGAGAAGGATCGCTGCCATCCCAGCTATCTGGGTAAAGGAGATCGCAACCGCAGGTGTGCGGTAGATAGGATGGATACGCCCGAAACTGGCGGGGAGTGTGCCCGCCCGGCCCATCGTGTACATTACGCGTGACGCGGAGTTGGCGCAGGCGATTCCGACAGCAATTGCGCAGTTGATGATGGCAAGGACAACGAACCACCAGCCTGCCCCCCACAGGGAATGGCCGAGAACATAATAAGGATTGGCATTGGAGGCAAAGGAGCCCATGTCCCCAGTGCCCCACCCGATTGCGCTCGCATAAGACATGAAGATATAGAAGGTGCCGATACTGACGAGTGAGAGCAGGACTGCCTGGCCGATAGATTTGCCCGGAAGTCGAGCCTCCTGAGCGAGCGGCGCCGGTGCCTCAAAACCGGCAAGCGCGAGGACGGAGAAAACCATGCCAGCCAGGATGCCCCCGAAGTGATGGGGCGATGAAGCGGGCGTCAGTGGAGCAAGGTAAGTGGAACCGTGCCCGGGATGGACCAGAAATGTGATCCCAAGCGCCAACATAATGAGCAGTTCGATGCCACCCAAAAGGGTCGAGATCCGCGCTGAAAGCTGGATACCACGGTGAGTGAGTGTCCAGATCAGTGCAGTCGTCATCGATGCGAAAATCCACCAGGGGACGTTCAAGTGGAACTCCGCTTTCAACATGTCGGAGAGAAGGTAGCCAAGAAAACCTACCGCTGCGGCCGCGCCGATGATCTCATAAACGAGGTAGCTCCAGGTTGCCATGAACCCACCGCGGCTCCCGAGTCCACGAGTGGCGAATGAGTAGTAACCACCACTTGATGGCACATACTTGGAAAACTGAAATACGGTACTGCCGACAAACATACACACGATCGTGGTGAGCACGAATGAGAGCGGCATGGCGGGTCCAGCCTGGTGTGCAATGGCGGGAAATATGAACACGACGCTGGTTGCTGGTGCGATGTGCGTGACTGCCTGGAACACCAGCTCCGGAAGACCGAGCGAGTTGCGCCGGAGTTGAGGCTCGGCGTCGGTGGTCATACCGGACACGTATGGATCTCCCTTCAGCCTTCTGGTTTGTAAAGTGAAAACTCGCCGCCCAACGCTAACCCATCTTGTTCGTTCTGACCGGAACTGGAAGTCGCATCAATTTTTCGGTTGGCCGCTTTCGTCCCATTCGTATTTCATCAACGCCAGTTCAATCGATCTCCTAGGTACAGCCACACGAGCGGAGATATTGCACTCCTCGGTCGGCCCATTCCTGCTCCATCTCGACTGTTGCCTCGACTGACTCTCTCAGCGGCGGCCACTGCTCCAGAATGGCTGACACGTTCTTACCGGGGGGCATCTGTTCAAGCAGCCACGGGATAGCCAGCCAACCCGCCCCCGCCGGCGCCCCGCTAACCACGAAGCCCATCATCTGCGGCACCCGGTCGATTACGAAGTCCTTTACATGGAGGTTTACGGTGAGAGGGGCCAGGGTTTCGACGACGACTTCCGGCGTCTCTAGTGCTCCAAGGGAATTCACGGTATCCAGGCAGATGCCCACGTGACAGCTTTCCAGTCTGCGCACGAGAGCCGCCAGATCGCGGCAGGAATGCTTTTCGTAATTCTCCAAACCGAGCGTTATCCCGTGGGCTTCAAACTCCGGCAGCACTTCGCGAATCCATTTCTCTGCCTGTTCCAGCGATGGTTGCTGCTCGACGCTACGGGTTAGAGTCCGAAGCAGCACCGCGTCGAAACTGAGCGCCAGGTTCAAGTAGCGAAGCAGGTGGGCGGGCTCGACACCCCGGGTTCCGACTTCGATCCTAACGCCCAAACCGAGGGCCTGATCACGAGCATCGCGGAGCTCGACCGGGTCCAGTTCGTGGAGCGGCAAATTATCGGCCACTTGCACAACTCCAACTTTGAGCACCGCGGCCCGGTCGAGCAAATCCGCCAGTCGAATTGGCCGCGCCGGCCGCGGAAATCCAGTGACTCCGATCGCCCAGGGATACGTCCATGAACTGATACCCAGGCGCATGCTATCGCTTTACGGCCTCAGCTTCGGCTGCATCCAGGCAGCGCCGGTAATTATCGGTGGCCTTGAAGGCCGGGACAAAGACCGTGGCCAGCTTCAGGGGCTCATCACCGGAGTTGATCATCTGATGTTGCTCGCCCGCCGGAACCCAAAGTGCCACATCCTCTTGCACCAGTGTCTCCTCTCCCTCGTGCACGCAGATTCCTTTGCCGGAGACGATGTAGATCAGTTCCGGTCGGTCATGGCGATGATAATCAGTGCGACCGTTCGGCGGAAGGATGGCATGACTGAAGGTGATTTCCTCGACACCTTCTTTATCTGGAGCGAACAACACCTTGATCTGACGTCGAAAGGGGGCAGGAATCTCGACCCCCTTCTCTTCCCAAGCCTTAACTATTTTCACGCGACATTCCTTTCATGTGGCTCTGCCCAGCAATAAACCGGGTGCTCGAATCCCTTTTTGCAGTGTCTTAGGCAGGAAATTACACAATACTTGCAATAAATGAAATCGATTACTACTCGATTCGCACTCAAATATACTCTGGGAGAAATTCGTGTCAAGCAAATAATCCTGAGACAATACGGCCATAACGATCATTCTGCACAGACCTTTTTCGCGTTCGCGGATATACGTTTCGCGAGATAATATTGAAAACGATTACTTTAAATCTTCACGAAAACTGATCCCTTTCTCGGACTCGGAATAGGATTCGGTACGAAGCCCTCGCCAATGGGAGGTCACGCTCAGTGTTCCGTCAAAACCAGGGGCTGAATCGGCTCTCACGAAATTCGATATTCCCTTCCCTGCCCACGGTCAGTATCGTGTGGTTTCTACGATTCCATTTAAACGCAGCTTGTAAGAAATGAAACGGAAAGGATATTCGGAATGATGCGAATGGGGGGGCGAGTGGTGCTCTTGCTGCTGGTAAGTTGTGCAGCAGTTTATGGCCAGAGCCAGGCTTGGTTGAAAGGATTGGCCGAACCGCGCGACTACATACAGAAACGCGTGTCTAGTTACGACCACTCGGGAGGAAATGAGGATTACAAAAAGATCGCGCGGGGAGATACCCTCACGATTCTGGACGAACCCGGGCCCGGAATCATTACGCACCTCTGGTTCACGTTTTCGTCTGAGGAGATGTACCACCTGAAAAAATTGGTGTTGCGGATATATTGGGACGGGGAAACAACACCCAGTGTGGAAACTCCCATCGGCGACTTTTTTGGATTGGGCCTAGGCGAGTACTTCACGTTTGATGCCCTACCTTTGTCCTCTGCACCGAACCATGGGGTGAATTCGTACTTCCCCATGCCGTTTCAGAAGCGTGCGCGAATCACTCTGGAGAACGCCGGAAAACAGAAACTGGATGCGCTGTACTACAACATCGACTATCAGGCTTATACAAAACCGCTACCGGCGGACACTTTGTATTTTCACGCGCAGTACCGTCAGGCTTCGCCGAACCCAGGCGTCGCGGGGGATTGGAAAGACAATGATGACCCGCTGCAGAACGGCAGGAAAAACCTCGCGGGTGAGGGCAATTACGTCTGGCTGGAGGCCACAGGACGAGGACATTTCGTTGGCGTGACCATGTCCGTTTTACAGAACCAGGATTATTGGTGGGGCGAGGGCGACGACATGTTTTTTGTCGATGGAGAAAAGCTGCCTTCGATCAACGGAACAGGGACTGAGGACTATTTCCTGGGGGCATACGATTTCGGGGGCAAAGCATTTTCGTATGCGCTCTATGGTGCGCCCGTCGTAGGAGAGGAAAAAGCAGGGAGCCGAAGCAGCGTCTACCGCTTCCACCTGGATTCGCCCATCCCCTTCACAAAATCGCTGAAAGCGACGATCGAACACGGACACGCCAACGGCAGGTCTGACAATTATTTTTCAGTGGCTTATTGGTATCAGACCGAACCGCACGCGGCATTTCCCGCATTACCTCCGGTGGAGGAGCGATTGCCGCGCTTGCATGCTGTCGGCGGCCCAGGGAACGCGGCGAAGTAGCAGAAGCAGCACCGACAGTCAGTGCTACCCAGTGCCGACGCGGGCGTCTTTCCAAATATCGATCGCCCCTTCCTGCGCATGGCGGTCGATGTCCTTCAGTTCCACATCCGTAAATCCGAGTTTCTTCACGGCATCGAGCGAATCGTCGAGTTGCTGTACGTTACGCGCTCCGATCAGCGCCGTGGTCACCCGATGGTCGCGCAGCACCCAGGCAATTGCCATTTGCGCAAGCGTCTGCCCTCGCCCACGTGCGATTTCGTTCAGCGCCCGCACCCGTTGCAGATTCTCATCGCTCAGGAACTCTTTCTGAAAGGAATCTTCCGCCGTTACGCGCGAGTTCTTCGGTACCCCATTCAGATACTTGTTGGTCAGAAGTCCCTGCGCCAGCGGAGAAAACGCAATGCAGCCCACACCCAATTCGTCCAGCGTCTCCAGCAACCCCTCTTCCACCCAACGGTTCAGCATGGAATACGACGGCTGATGAATCAACAGCGGTACCCCCATGCTCTTCAAAATATCCGCCGACTCCCGGGTTCGCTCAGGACTGTATGAAGAAATGCCCACGTACAAAGCCTTGCCCTGATGCACTGCGTGCGCCAATGCGCCCATGGTTTCTTCCAGCGGAACATCCGTTACCGGCCTGTGGGAGTAGAAGATATCGACAAACTCCAGCCCCATGCGCTTCAGGCTCTCGTCCAGCGACGCCAGCAGATATTTGCGTGATCCGCCGATTCCGTACGGCCCCGGCCACATGTCCCATCCAGCTTTGGTCGAGATCACGAGCTCGTTTCGAAGCCCGGCAAAATCCTTTCGCAGAATCTCCCCGAAATTCTCCTCAGCCGATCCGTAGGGCGGCCCATAATTGTTAGCCAGGTCAAAGTGGGTCACGCCACGGTCGAACGCGCGCCGGATCATCGCTCTGCCCGTCTCGAATACGTCGGAGCCGCCGAAATTCTGCCATAGCCCCAGCGATATCAGCGGCAACTTTAACCCTGATTGCCCGCACCGCCGGAATTGCGCCCCCTCATATCGCTTCGCATCCGGTACATAGCTCATTTCCACCGTCTCCGTTTCTCGTTTAAGCCGTCTTCCCAAGGCTGGCGCACGCACGCATACTCGGAAGTGTCCGACAAACAATGCGCGCTAGGGCTGACTCTTAGGACTGTATGGGAGCATCACCGATTGTAGTCCGCAAATGACTCTCTGAGTACGTTGGTCGTAGCGAGACCAGCTGCCGCCACCCGGAACGCGCGTTTAAGCCACTTCCTAAGCGCGCAGCGATCGTGCCTTCGGGGCCGCCGTCGATTTTCTGATCACCAAATGCGTTTCCACTTGCTGCTTGGTGCCCGCGTTCTTTGAGGAACGACGCATTTTGTCCAGTATTTCGAAACCGAGTCTGCCCAACTCTTCTTGGGGGACATGAATTGTGGTCAACGGAGGGCAAGCTAAGCGGGAGAATAGAATGTCATCCACTCCCACCACAGATACGTCTTCGGGCACCCGAATCTTTGCTTCCTGCAGTGCGCTGATGGCTCCGATAGCAATCAAGTCGTTGCCGCAAAGCAATGCACTGGGCAGCACCGTCTGGTTGAGCAGTGACCTGACCGCCGACATTCCGCCGTCCACTCTATAATTGCACTCCACCACGTGCTCGGCACGCAAACCGCGCATGGCAAGACAGTGTAAGAAGGCATCCCGAGTTGTGGCGGCCGAGCCGATATGAAGCGGACCGGAAATAACTCCGAAACTCTTGTGCCCGAGCGCTACGAGATGGTCAATCGCCTGAAGCATTCCCTTGGAGAAGTCAATCTCTATCTTTCGGGCACGAGGAGGATTTGGTCCCACGCTCAAAAGGACGACGGGTATGCGGCGATTGGCTAACGCTTTGAGCTGTTCTACGCTAAAAGTCGAGGTCATGATGGCAACGCCGCGGACCCCTTCGCCTAGCATTCTGTTGACAGCCGCTTCCATACGATCGGGCTGGTATTCGGTGTTGCAAAGCAGAAGCTCTAATCCGCGGTTGGACGCAGCAGTTTCAAAACCCCGAATCACCTCCGGAAAGAATGGGTTAGCGATCTCAGAGATGATCAACCCGACGAAGTTACTCTGCCCGCGAGCCAAACGACGAGCGTGAACGTTTACGCGGTAGTTCAGTTCTTGCGCCACCGCCCAAACCCGTTTGCTAGTCTCAGGCGAAATCGACTTGCCGCGCTTTTTGTTCAGGACAAACGAAACCGTGCTCAGCGATACTCCCGCCCGCTCCGCCACATCCTTCATCTGAACTATCATGAGTATTCCGGCTCCGCTCAACCGAATGGCAACATAGCCTTGACAATACGAACACCGGCATGTTTCACTGTAACCGCTTTAGTAAAGCGATTTACTAATCTGCTCAAAACGTCACCGTAGCATAAGCCCTATGCAATTGCAATCCAACAATTTGGCGCCACATCCCTGGGATGTCGCCAGCGTATCTGACATGTGCGTGGACCTGGTGGTTAGAGGAAACGTCCGCCCTGAATTTCACCAGGTCGAGCAGATTGTAGGCGATTATTCCCTGGAGTTGGGAGGCTCGGCCAATATTTTTGCCAGCCAGCTCGCCAAGTTGGGGGCCCGAACCGGGGTCCTTGGTTATGTCGGAGCGGACATGTTCGGCGAATTCGCCCTTCAGGCGCTAGAACAGATCGGTGTCGATGTCACTCGCGTCAAGAAACTCTCTTCCCTGAAAACCGGAATCGGCATTCATCTCACTGAGAAGCACGATCGCGCTATCCTCACCTACCCAGGAAGCATCGATGCCACCCACGCCGAAGACCTCGACGACACCCTACTGCACTGCTGCCGTCATTGGCATCTCGCCAGCTACTTTTTGCTGCGAAACCTTCGCTCCTCCTGGCCAGACTGGATGCAGAAGTGCCGAAAGATGGGCCTAACTACATCGCTCGATACAAATTGGGATCCGGACAAACGGTGGGATGGGGTCGCCGACTTGTTGCCCTACATCAACGTTTTTCTCCCGAATGAGGCAGAGGTACTATCCCTCACCGGAGAGACCGATGCTTGGAAAGCCGCCAGGCTTCTCGCCTCCTATGGCCCGCTAATTGTGGTGAAACGCGGTGAGAAGGGAGCGATTGCGGTAAA
The DNA here is from genome assembly GCA_963786325.1 of Terriglobia bacterium. Classification (GTDB taxonomy): domain Bacteria; phylum Acidobacteriota; class Terriglobia; order Terriglobales; family Acidobacteriaceae; genus JAIQFF01. Next base: position 199,944 of record CAWAYW010000024.1, on the reverse strand, counting down.
GGGCAATCAGACCTGGCAAATCAATGGCTCTGAATGTCAGGATTCGCCGCTCACCGTAGTCGACACCACTGGCGCCGGGGATAATTTCGACGCCGGATTTATACACGGCTGGCTCTTGGGTTACGACATCGAGTTTTCGCTGCGGCTGGGGCACCGCTGTGCATTGGGCAGTCTAAGTTCCCCCGGCGGCATCCATGGACAGCTTCAGGAGTTTGTTGGCCCTAAAATAGTCGACACTGTAACTGCAAAGGATGGCAGATGACAAAGTTTTACCAGGACATTTTGAACGAACCAACGGAGCTCTCGAAGTCGTTGGACTACACGCTGCGAGACGGGAGAGCGTCCCTAGAAGAAGCTGCTCGTATTCTGAGGAAATCCGAGCAAATCTATATCGTCGGCATCGGCAGCAGCTGGAACGCGGGCTTGGCCGTCTTGTCCTTTTTCAATGCCGCCGGGCGGCCCGCCATGTTGTGCGATGCTTCGGAAATATTGCATTTCGGGGCAGTCCCGAAGAATGCGGCGATCATCGTTCTATCGAGAAGTGGCAAAAGCACCGAGATCGTTCAACTGCTCGACAAGCTAGCCTCCCGCGAAGCAAAAATCATTGCAATTACCAACACCCCGAACAGTCCGCTCGCCTTAGGGGCGGATGTCGTTCTCAAGATGATGGCGGCCTTCGATCACGCGGTCTCGGTCTCCATGTATTCGGTGTTGGCCATGATCGGAGGTCTTCTAGCGTCTGCGATTGACGGCGGTCTCGACAACTCCCTTGGGGTGGAGATCCAGAGTGCCGCATCCGGCGCTGCGGCGAGCCTATCGACGTGGCGAGAACAAATCGTTGCAAGCGATTGGCTTGATCCACGGGCGCCCACCTATTTGCTCGCCCGCGGCGCCGCCCTGGGCAATTGCCATGAAGGCCGGCTGCTTTGGGAAGAAGCTGCCAAGCTGCCTGCTTCAGCGATGCCGACGGGGGGCTTCCGTCACGGCCCACAGGAAGTTGTTCGCCAAGGATTGCGGATTGCCTTGTGGATTGACCGGGAAACCATGCGCGCTCAAGACCTGGCCCTGGCTGCGGATCTGAGAAAGCTCGGCGTGAAGGTGCTATTGATCGGTCAAGATCTCCCCTCTGATGCCGGCGATCTGGTATTGCAAATTCCCCCGATAAGACGGGAATGGCAGTTTTTGATTGACATCATCCCCATACAGATTGCGGCTGAACTCCTGGCACACGCCGGCAATCAGGATTGCGATACATTTCGCCTTTGCCAATACATTGTCGAAGATGAGGGAGGGATTATCCCTCGTGAAGCACGTCTCGAAGGAGTGGCGAAAGAGTAGCGAGATGAAAATTCCCCGCTGGCTCCTGTTGGCGACGATTGTCCCGATATTGTGGGGCGTGTGGGGAGCCCTGATCGAGATTCCGGAGAAGTGGGTCCACCCCACGTTCCCTCCGACTCTTGGATACGTTGCGTGGGCGTTCACCATGGCTTTGGTGGCTGTGTTCGCCCTCCGTAACATTCATTGGAAGTTCGAGTCGGACGTTCGATCGGTTATGTATGGTTGTGCCGTTGGATTCTCGGGTGCGGCCGGGCAACTGCTTCTGTTCTGGGTTCTGACGCAGGGTCCGGCCTACATTATCTTTCCCATCATCTGTCTCTCACCGGTGATAACCATAGTTCTTTCTGCAACTTTGTTGCATGAGAGAACTCATGCGCTGGCCGCTACCGGAATCGTTTTATCGTTACTTGCGATCTTTTTCCTTTCCTTGCAGGAGCCCGGAACCGGTCCGGTTCACGGTTACGGTTGGTTCGCGATCACCATCTCAATTTTCCTGATGTGGGGATTGCAGGCTTATTTCATGAAATCATCCACGGACCGCATCAGTCCTGAGGGATTGTTCGTCTACATGGCAATTGCGGCGGTCTTGCTTTGTCCGATCGCATGGCTGATGACAGATTTCTCCGCGCGCATCAACTGGGGACTTTCTGGACTGTACCTTAGTGGCTCGCTGCAGTTGTTGAACTCTCTGGGTGCTCTCCTCCTCATTTACGCTATTCGGTGGGGGAAAGCGATCATCGTGGTCCCGATGATCAACGGCCTGTTCCCCATCGTCACCATCGTCCTTTCGCTCTTCATTTATCGTCGCATTCCCACAGCCTACAACTTCATCGGGCTATTTTTGGCCATGATTGCCATCTTTTTGATGGCATTCGACGAGGTCAAACACGGAACTCCTGTGGCAGATGCAACGATCGTGCAATGCCGGGAGCCGATGGCATTGCGCTAGCGGCTCGTAGGGCCAGGTGGCACCGTCGTCATTTTTATTGGAGAATTTTCTGGGAGAAGAAATGGGCAGACTGTCCTTCATAGCGGTCGCGACTCTCGTGCTGATCGCGGACTGCACAGCCAAGGCGGAGGTTCCCGCCGCGATCCATAGCCAGGGATGGACGATTACCGCCAATCCAGAACTGGGCACGCTCAGCGTTTCGCAGGAAAGCCTGGGGGTGGTCTTGCAGGATGTCCGGTTGAATCTCCAGGGGGAACATGGTCCCTTGCCTCTGACGGGCTGGTCAGTCGAGAAAAGCAGTCAGTCTTTGTTGACCATACACACGGTTCACCCGATGGCTGCGTGGACCTTTGAAGTTGGGTCCGATTGCTTGAAGATTTCGAGCACGCTTACCAACGGCATCATGACGGCCGAAGCACCAGCGCCATTGAACCGAATACCGGCCCGTACACTTGACACGCGTGGCACGCCCGTCGAATGGGTGGGAACCAATGAAGCCATGCTCGAGTATGGAGGCGAGGAAACCCGCAATCCATCATTCCTCCCTTTGGCCAACCCCGAAGTCATGTACCTTGCGCTGGGGCTGGTATCGGCGTCAAATTTTCACGCCCTTTTCGACCGTAAAGCCGACACGGTCATTCAATTCACTGACCAGACCTCGTTGCGTCGAGCCGATCAGGATGAAACTGTGTTGGATATAAAGATGCCGGTTCCGGGGAATGCCTTGATCCGTTTGACTCCCGAGTATTACACCAAGGTTCTTGGGGCGCCATTCTATGCTCCGATCGACGACACATATTTCAACACCTCTCCCATGGTCTGGTCGAGTTGGACCGGCTACTACGAGGATGTCACTGAGAACGACATTGTCCGCAATACGGACTGGTTGGCGAAGAATCTCAAACCGTTTGGCTTCCAGTTTGTACAACTAGACGACGGGTATGACCGCGGCAAAAATGGCGAGCACGCCTGGATCGAGAACTGGGACAAATCAAAGTTCCCCCACGGGCCACAGTGGCTGACGAACTACATAAAGTCCAAGGGCATGCGCGCCGGCTTGTGGCTGGTGCCCAACTCTTATGCCGGAGCCGTCGAAGGGCATCCCGATTGGTATGTACGTTCAAAGGATGGGGAATTGGTAAAGGATTACCAGACTTCAGTGCTCGATTCCAGCAATCCAGAGGTCCTAGAGTTTCTCAAGAAACTCTTCACCACGTTGAATGACTGGGGATTCGAGTATTACAAATTTGACGGTGAGGGCTCGATTCCCCAAGCCATGGCGGAACTGGACAGGAAGAAGCTCTACCGGGACTCATCGGAGCCGGTTGCTGTCTACCGCGACAGATTGAAGACGATCCGAAGCGCCGTCGGGCCGCGTGTCTTTCTCGAGGGCTGCCCGGCAGGAATGCCGCTGCACGGAATCGGATATTTCAACTCCTATTTCAATGGCAACGATCTCTATGACAACTGGCAGGGAATGTATCCGCTGTTCAGTTCAATCAACGGGAACGCATTCTTCAATCACATTTTCGCCTATGTAATGCCGGGTGAAGGTTTGGAGCTCGGCAACCCCATGACGCTGGAGCAGGCCAAGGCGCACCGGGCGCAGGGAGTGCTGAGAGAGATCTCCAATCGCGAGACTCCGGTCACGGGAATCGGCGTGACCGATGCCGAAGCCCGCACCCTGGTCAGCTTTATCTCCTTGACTGGGGTGGCGTATCCGGTCGGCAATGTGATGTCCGATTTGCCGGCCGAGAGACTTAAGCTTCTGCAGCAAACCATGCCCACCATGCCGATACTTCCGCTTGATCTGTTCAGTCGTGGAACCGACAACCGAATCGCAACATTTCAACAGGAGCGTCCCGATTATTACATTCACAATTATCCCGAGATACTGGACTTAAAAGTGAAGACGAAGTCGGAAGCTTACGATGTTGTGGGCCTTACCAACTGGCGTTCTGAAACCGCAACCAGGAAAATCTCGCTGGTTGATAAGCTGGGACTCGATGCCGGCTCGAGTCACATCATCTTCGATTTCTGGAACCAGAAACTTCTGGGTGTGTTTGGTGATGATGTAGAAATCGAGATCGGACCTCACGACACCCGAGTGCTGTCGATCCACGCCGACCTCAATCGGCCTCAGCTCATTGGCAATTCTCGCCACGTCACCGGAACCTATTCCATCCTGGATCAGAAATGGGATGCCACGAAGAATACCCTATCTGGAACCTCCCAGTCGGTGCCCGGTGAACCTTACACGCTGTGGTTTTACGTTCCAAAGGGAGCGGGCGTAGCAAATCTCGGTGTAATTGCGAAAGACGGCCGTAAGATCTCGGCACAAAGCCGGCTGCAAGACAACTCGCTGATGGTGAGCTTTGAAGGAAAATCGGAACCAGTGACATGGACGATTAGTGTTGTCCGCACTCCCACCAATTAGACGGACGGCACCCTTCGCCAAGGGTGCCTTTGCACCAAACCATCACTACGGTGTGCCTGTTTTCGCCGGGCGGAATTGCTCGACCACAGCGGCGAGATCGCATTCTCCTTGGCCTGCCGCAATCGCATGCTCAAAAACCTCAAGTGCCGCCGCACCGCAGGTCAGATCGATGGACTGGCGTTTGGAGTCCTGTATGGCATACTTCAAATCCTTGGTCATGAGCCTGACGAGAAAGTGTGGCTGATATTCGCGATCCAGCATTCGAGCTCCGAGCAGCTTTATGATGGGACTACCCGGAGCACCCCCTGTGAGGATAGCCAGCGCCCTATGCGGCTCAATACCGCTTCGTTCGATCAGGCACAGGGCCTGCGCCAGGGACGCGGCCTGCACACCGCACAGGAAATTATTGATTAGCTTCATTCGGGCGCCGCTTCCATCAGGTCCCAGGTAGACAACATCTCGGCTCATGGCTTTGAGCACAGGTAAGACTCTCGCAAGCGTTGCCTCGGATCCGCCTACTAGGAAGCACAGCTCGCCGCCCGCTGCTTGTAGTTTGCTTCCAGTTACCGGCGCATCGAGCAATTCGCAGCCTCGAGCGCGCGCCGCGGCCTTCAGCTCATGGATCCACTCCACCGTAACAGTACTGGACTCAACGAGAATGGCACCTGGAGCGGCGCTGGCCAAGGCGCCGCCCTTCCCTAGCCACACTTCCCGGCAACCTTGATCATCGGCAAGCATGCTGAAAATTACGTCCTTGCCGGAGGCCGCGTCTCCCGGCAATTTCGCCAGCTCGGCTCCGCGTTCAACCAGCGATTGCGCCTTCTTTGGCGTGCGGTTGTAAACAGTAAGGGGATAGCCAGCCGCCAGCAGGCGACCAGCCATGCCTGAGCCCATCAGCCCAAGTCCTAAGAACGCAACCTTGGTGGATTCCATGGAGTTCGAGTTCAGCCACCTCAAACAAAAGCGTCCGCTAAATAAGAGAACCGACTTCGAAGGGAGTATCCGCCTCCCTCATCACGAGAACAGGGTTACGCAATGGGCGTCCAAAACCCTCGAACTGGACCTCCATTACATCTCCGTCGGCAAGACGTACTCCCTGCCCGAAGCTCAGGGTATGAGCTCCGAGGAAATGAACGTGCAGGTCTCCCGGTCGCTGATGCAAAGCGAACTTGAAGTGGTGATATTCGAGGTTGCGGAGGCTATGACACATCTCTTGCTCGCCGGTCCGGATCTCTTGTGACCAATGCTCACGGCCATTGCGCACGATGGTCACTTTTCCCGGAACAGATTGGAAATCGGGGTCGATCCAAAGCTCCGGTCCAAGCGAGAAGGTGCGCAATTTCGATCCGGCGAGGTTCAAGTAGTTCTTCTTCTCGCATTGATGGTCGGAGAACTCGTTCCCCGCGGTCATCCCAATGCGATACGGCCTACCCTCCGGGCCCACCAAGTAGGCAGCGGCAATCTCCGCTTCTTCTCCGCCATCCTCCGCGTAGGGAGGAATCACCAAGGGGTCCCCGTGGGCGCGCATCATCAAACCGTTCCCCTTGTAGAACCACTCCGGGGCAACCCCAATCAATGGAGGCTCAGGGCGACCCGATTCCACACCCCACCGAAACATCTTCATGCTGTCGGTTAGCTCTTTCTTGTCGCTGCTACCATGCATCGCATCTCGATCGCGCGCACTACCAAAGTGGGTCAGGCCCGTGCCCGAGACCAGAAATCTCCCTGGTTCTTGGGGGTGATCGATCGGCGCTAGAAGTTTCCATTTCGCGCCGTGCCTATAAATTGCTTCGTATTCAACCGTGTCTCTTGTCAAATGTTCTTCGATTAGGGTTGTCAATCTCCGGCCACGCCGGATGGCCTCTTGGGCCAGGGCAAAGACGGAATCGAAACCCTGAATCAGACGTAGCCAGGGCTCATCGACGACAGCCAACCGGCGAACATCCTCCGCCTTCAATTGCACCAGTCGCACTCTCTGATTCCTCCAGTTTTGGAAATACGATTATTAGGTCGATTCTGGATATACCACTTATTGGAGTTGGAGGCCTCTCCAGTATGAGTTGCCCGCGTGATGGTTCGGCACCAGGACCAGATCATAGAGCCTGATAACGACGGGCTGCTGTCTATAGGCAGCAAGATCAAGATGGATGTGTTCCCAATGGCGGTCCAATGCATTCTCTTGCGTCATCGAGCGTCCTTCTATCAATTGGTCAAGCAATTTATCATTGTTCACAAATACTTGTAGGTGCCAGGCACGACCGGCATCCGCACCGGCGTCGAAGGCGAAGGATGGAGTATCGCTCAGCTTGACGGAGCGCCGTAGCAATGCCCCGCGGACCTCGTCCCTCGGAAAGATCGCCAGTGTCTGGCCTTCCAGGTAGGTGTCGCCTCGGATTCCTTCGATCCCCCCACCTGCGCCTCCGAATCCGGCGCGCTCCAGGGTCCAGTCGGGATTCCAGAATTTCGTAAAATCCGCCAGACTAAATAGCTCAGCTTGCTGGGTTATTGGTTGCTCGACAGGAATGATCAGAACATGGGCGTCAAGCCTGGCACCGTGCGCTACGAGTATCTTTTCTCCAATGACTGCCGTTCTTCGGGCAAGGGCAGCGATACTCTCATCAACTGGCGGCGTGAGATGCAGATCGCCCATGGTGTCGCCTTTCACACGATCGTGCAATGTTGCCACTTGGGTCGCCGGCAGCGCGGACATTCCATGCATCGCCGCTACGACCGAAGCGCTATTCGCCGCGTTACAGTCCGTATCTGCAAAGTCAGCCGCTGTGAACGCGAGGTTTTCGGTCGTTGAAAAATCGCCCTTTCCGAACCAGACGCTTGTGGCCACAATCCCCCCATTCACCACAGCGTTGTTGGTTGCGGGATATTCGATACCCCAGCGTTCATTGATGGCCCTGAATATTTCATCCGGTGGCTGTCCGGCCTCAGCCATGGAGATGACCATGTCGAGGCATTTGCGATATGGAGATAACGGCGATATCAGCTGTGCAGCCTTGCGGACGATTTCTTTCGTATCAGTCTCAACAAAACCCAGGCTGATCATTCCAGAGACAAACACCGCCCCATCTGCACCCTCCGCATAGCCATTAATATGAGTCAACCGGCGGGCCATTTCCGCTGCAACGTTCGGCATCCCCGGCGCGAGGGCGCCGTAGACATCGCTGCTGAATTGCGGCCCAATTGTCCACCAGAGTTTGTTATAGCGCGGACTACCGGTATCAGGCGGCTTTACTCCTTGCTTAAGCAGCAGTAGCGCCTGTTCACTCGAACCCCAGCTGCCGGCGTTGTTCGCAAGCCACTGCGCACCCAATTGTTGAACTGTCAGCTGGATTCCATACTTCTCAAACGCCCTGATTGCTACCATTTCGTAGTAATAATCGTCGTCTATCTCGGCGAATCCGCTCCCAGGAAGCAGCGGAGTATCCTTGAGAACCGAGGCTGGCAGATGCTCGAAAAGCAGGCCCGTCCGTTGGCCGATCATCTGCGCCGTCCATATGGCTTGCACACGATCCAGATACTCAGCCCGCGATAGCTGCAGTTTGACATTTCGCTTGAGCATTGCGTGAGACACCGCTGAGCCCCTACTTGTACATAAAGCAAGAAATAGAAGAGCGAGCGCCTTTGTCGACCGGACTTTCATTCTCATCGAAACGTCTCCAATAACTCAGAACGTCAGCTTGAAGGCCAGCTGCATAATTCTAGGAGATCCGTAGGAGGTGATCTGGCCGAATTGCGCACTCGTGATGTCTGTGGTCGGGTCTTGCCAAATGGGATGGTTCAGAACATTAAAGGCGTCGGCACGGAACATTAAACCCACTTTTTCCTTTATTTGGAACGTTCGACTCAACGCAACGTCAAGTTCGAAGGAGCTTGGCCCAACTAGCGAGTTTCTACCAACGTTACCGAAGGTTCCTATCGCTTGTTGAGCGAATGCCGCTGGGTTAAACCACTCCGAAGGAGTCTTCTTCGCCGGGTATGGATTTGAGAGAACCTGATCAGGTCTATCGTTACCCTGGGCGGTCCCCGATATGTCTAGTCCTCCATCGTTGATGTTGAGCGGGTCACCAGCGGACCAAAGGACAAGCGACGAAAGCTGCCAGTTCCTGGTCAATCTCGGCACAAAGCCAGAACCAAGAGCCGGGCTTGTCGCGACGGCCGAGAAATTGAAAAGACTGCTGTGGTTGAACATGCAATTTCCACGTTCCATGCTGCGGGAATAGGGGTTCTCGCGGTAAGAGAACGCGACCTCGTTCGACAAGTCCGTATCGCTGATGCAATGCGAAAAGGTGTAATTGCTCGTGATCTGGAAATGGTTTGCGAACCGGTGTTGCAGGGTTGCCAGCAAAGCGTTGTAATTGGAATTTCCACCAGGATCCCCCGAAATGATTGCACTGTAGAACTGGCCTATCGACGGGTTCTGTAAATACAACAGCCGCCTTTGATCAGTTCCAGCCGTGCTGCTCGGGATATAGACCGACGGATTGATATCGTACTGGCCCCAGACATGCACGGTCTTGGTGCCCAGGTAGCTCAGTTGGAACATCCAGTCAGGCGTTAGTTGGCTCTGAAGAGCAAGGTTCCACTGCATCATGTAGGTAGGCTGCATGTGTGTGGGAATAATGTAGTATGTGCCACCAACTGGAAAATACCCAGAACTGGGAAATGGGTTGCCTCCTGGTTGGCTAGCCCACGGGTTGGCGAGACCCCCGCCGGGATCTGTTAGGAAGACCTGAGAAGCAAACGGCGGACTATAAGTCCAGCGCTCGGGATAGTACATCATGCCGGTATCGTGCATCAGCCCGAATCCGGCGCGAATGGTCTCCTTTCCTTTACCGCGAGGGTCGAAAATCAAACCAGCGCGGGGTGAGAATTCCCACCAATACGTTTTTACCTGGCTTTGCCCCTGATGAGCTCCAGGATCGCCTGGGAAAACCAGACCTGCTGGCGCCGCCGGATATTTCGTGCTGACCGTTCCGGCGTCGAACCCTGCTTGTGAAAACTGCGGAGTGCGGCCGAACGCGTCATAGGTAAATTGTGCAGGCTCCCAACGAAGGCCCAGATTCACGGTCAAGCGTCGAGTCGCCCGGAATGTATCTTGTCCATAGAAAGAAAATACTGTCTGACGCAAAGTATCAAGTTGCGGATTCCCTTGGTTGAACTGCTGAATATCTCCCAGCAGCAAGTCCGCCAGGGCGTCCCCGGTGTGGTCCCCGGTAACGACGAATTCCCCATTGGTATAGGTATTGGTCAGCAGATTCCCCTGCAAGCGGCGGAAATCGCCACCGAAAGCGATCTCGTGCCGCCCGCGAACCATGTTGAAGTCATCGGACACCTGATAGGTGTTGGCGTTGAAATGTCCGGGCGAACATCTTCCGCAGCCGACATCGAAATAATTACTCACTTCGACCAAGACAAAATCCAACGGCGCAAATACGTCAATTCCAAGAGTCTGGGGGCTGGGTACATGGGGGGCCACGCCACGATCATCACGGCGCCGGTCAAACGTGGCATGAAATGAATTTAATGTTGTCGGACTGAAAGAATATGTATCGCCGAAAGTGAAACTTTGTGATCGCCCGATCTGCCCGGGAGCCTGAGTGGTGAGAAGATTCGAACCATTAAAGGTCGTCTGCACCGTGAAGTCGTATAGGTAGTAACGGCCGTAGAGGGAATGCTTCTGGTTCACAACATAGTCGATGCGACCAATCACCTGATCATCGGGGTTGTTCGCCGGAAGACCATATTGCACTGTGCCACAACGGTCGGTAGAGACTGGAAGATATTTCGTGAGAAGTGTGACGGCTGGCTGACTGAACATGGATACAGGTATCTGGTTATTCGGGAATGGAGTTTGAGTCGCGGGATTTATCAATTGCCGCCCAGTGCTTCCTGACAGGCAGCCACCAGCTGACGTAGGGGCTTCCAGGGCGCTGAAATCACCGCTCAGCGCCGCCGCAGTGGCAACATAACTGATCTGGCTGGGAGGATTGCTACTCTGCCGGGTGCCTTGATACCCAGCGAAGAAGAAAAGCTTATCGCGGATGATTTTACCTCCGATCGTACCTCCAAATTGGCTCCGCTTCAGACTATCGCGTTCAGGCGTATTCTTTTGGATAGCATCCATAAAGCCGTTGCGAAAAAACTCGAATAGGTCGCCATGAAAAAGATTCGATCCCGACTTCGTTACCACATTCACCACCCCGCCCGGGTGCAACCCATACTGCGCGGGTAAAGCTGTGGTCTGCACGCTAAATTCCTGGAGCGCATCGGGGAACGGCAGCGGGAGATTGACGTTGAAGAGGGGATCGTTATTGTCACCGCCATCTAACAAATAGTTCACACCGTTGGCTTGGCTGCCCGCTACAGAAAACGTTGCCGAGCCGTTTGAGCCTCCTATATTTTTGCTGGTAATCAGGTCGACGCTCGAGCTGGTGGTGGCAGCCCCGGTAATGGTGATGAGCTGAGTGGGATTTCTGCCATTCAACGGCAATTCCACCAACCGGCGGGAATCGATCACTTGTGCAATCGAGTTGTCCTTGGTTTCGATCATCGTCGGGCTCGCCTTTACCTCGACGGTTTGTGACACGACGCCGAGCTGCATCTGCACATTTATGCTGATATTAGAAGCGACCTGAAGAACGATTCCGGTTTGGACATACGTCTTGAAGCCGTTGGCTGAGACGGTCAAATCATAAGATCCAACGTCCAGATTCGGGAATGAATATCCTCCTCCGACAGGGTTCGTCAGGGTGGTGTGTGACCGATTCTTTCCCGTTTCAGTGATTGTGACCTGAGCTCCAGGCACGGCCTGACCACTGGGGTCGGTTACGTAGCCTCCGACTTCAGCCACGGCGACGGCTTGTGCCATAGCTAGAGGAGCGAGAACAGCTGCGAAACTCATGAAGAATACCGCATAGATTGCCGTTTGAACGGGCAGACACAAAATCCACCTTCTCTTTTCAATCGTTTTGCTCACTTTTCTCCCCCTAACGTGCATGCCAATGGATTCATTAGCCTCCACCGGTTGCACAAGTCGCGGTGGCCAACCCCACCCCGACATACATTCTTCCGTGAGTTTCCCGAGGTACCCCGTGCTGCTTCCCAATACCAGGATAAAGCGCTTTACTAAAGCGTTTGTAGTGGAGCACGCACTCGTCGAGGTTGTCAAGAATTTTATCAACGGCGGTCGCCGAGCCAGGGCTTCCGGCATGGCGACCACTTTTGACTACTGGTCTTGCCACTTGTCAGGAGGTTCTTTCTTTGGTAAGACCAAGAAGGCTTTCTCTCACGAATGCCCACGCTGCCGAAAAGCAGCCCTCAATCATTAGGGTATGAGTTTCCACCTGAGCCTAACCGTACGCATTACTGAAATAGGGCGGAGACCTCAGAACGAATGCCCGCAGCGCCGCGAGGTAATCCCTCACGGGTCATGGCCCAGGGATTGGCCGCAATAGCCTATGACAAATGATTTTCCCAAGATGCTCGAAGTGAGGCAGACTTATCCACCCTCGCGGCGATTGGATCTTCGTCGCCTTCTCCACCAGCAGTTCGTCCAGGCAGGTGTTTGCCAGAAGATCAAGCCGGGTATGAGGGTTGCTTTGGGCATCGGGAGCCGTGGAATTTCGAATCTCAGAGAAATTGTGAAGGCCACTCTTGAAGTGCTGATCGAAGCGGGCGCACACCCTTTTCTAGTGCCTGCGATGGGCAGCCATGGCGGAGCCACTCCGGAGGGTCAGGCGAAGGTTCTGGCAGAGTATGGAATCACCCCGGCGAGCATGGGCGTCCCCCTCGAAACCACCATGGAGGTTCAACAGATTGGAACCGCTCTCGGCGGGCTGGATGTCGTGTTCAGCGTCGTGGCGCTCAAGGCAGACGGAGTGGTCGTCCTCAATCGCATCAAGCCACATACGGACTTCCGAGGGCTCTTAGGCAGCGGTATCCTGAAGATGCTAACCATCGGCTTTGGCAAACAAGTGGGGGCCAACAATGCCCACCGTGCTGCCGCCCGCCTGGGACACGAGATCGTGATCCGTGAGTTTGCCAGGGTCATTCTAGGTACTGCTCCGATCTTGTGTGGTGTCGCCATTGTTGAAGATCAACACCATCAAACCGCCGAAATCGAGGTGCTCCGACCGGAGGACTTTGTACAAGAAGAGGAGAGACTCTTCGGGAAGGCTCGGTCCCTATTGGCGAGTTTACCTTTCGATGCGATAGACCTGCTGATCGTCGACCACATTGGAAAAGAGATCAGCGGAACCGGAATGGACACCAATGTGATCGGCCGTGACATCACGGGCTACTCCACTTCCCTTCTCGCGAACAGCCCTATCAAGCCGCATATCTTTCGTATCTTCGTTCGCGAACTCACACGTGCAACCCATGGTAACGGCATCGGCCTTGGCCTTGCGGACTTCACAACCACCCGTGCAGTGAAAGCCCTCGATCTGCGATACACCTATGTCAACGGGCTTACGTCTATGGGCCTGCTTCCGGCTAAGATTCCGATCTATTTCGATACCGATCGCGAGGCAATCATTGCAGCTCTGGCTACGCTTGCCTCTTCGACTCCGCAGGATCTGCGCGTCGTGCGCATTGCCGATACGCTCAGCCTTGATCGCTTCGTGGTGTCCGAGTCCTGTGCAGACTGGCTCAGCGGGCGATCGGGCGTGACCACGGTAGGAACGGCACTAGACCTGGAGTTTGACGGAGCTGGCAATCTACTGCCACTCTGGGAACGGTGACACATTCTCGGTGCTGTGGAAGGTCTTGCTTTAGACTCGGGCGGTCACTTTGGCCGCGCTATCTGGCGCTCGCTACTCCAAGCCCGCGCCACCATCCGCCACTTGGGGTTCGTCCGAGCACTCTGCTCCGTCACAGATGAGAGTTAAACCCGTTTATTTCGCTGGTCTCTGGCAAGCGAAGCCCTGCTGAAATCAATATTCCGGCAGAATATAATCAATTTGATATTTGCTGAGCAATTGATCGATTGAAATTCAATTGCGGAGAGTCGTCTCAGCCGCCCTCGACATGCCCACGACAGCCGCAGGGTTTGGAGTCTATGAAAAGACAATCTGGTCGTCGTTTTCCGCCGTCCGACTTGTTAGGCCGCCTGCGTCAAATTATCGTCAAGAGCAAGCTGCAACCTGGGCAACGTCTATCGTCCGAGCGCACCTTGGCCCTAAAACTGGGCGTTGGACGGCCTGCCGTCCGTGAAGCCATCAAAGCCCTGCAAATACTCGATGTTCTTGATAGTCGACATGGCGACGGTACATTCATTAAATCGCTGGCCGGCTTGTCGGGGGGCTGGCCATCAAAGATAGAATTTACGCCCGACGATTTTGACTTGGTCGAATTGCTTGAAGTGCGAAAAATGATAGAGCCCAGCGCCGCTTCACTCGCGGCCGCCCGGCGTGACGCTACACAGCTTGGATTGATTGAGCGTGAGGTGCTTGCGCAAGAAAGAGATCCGGATGATCGGGATTCTCTTGTCCGCCACGACTATCTTTTCCACGAGGAGATCTTGCGGGCGGCAAACAACCGCATATTGCAGGGTGTTTCAGCCCAGCTTGCTCCACTCTTGCTGAAAAGCCGCAAGCAGACCGGCATGACCACCCCGGATACGCGAAAAGTCATTCGTGAGCACCGCATGATTTTTGAGGCCATACGCCTTCGAGACCCAGATTTGGCTGACCGGGCCATGCGGGAGCACCTCGCCTCAACCGGATTCGATCTCGTCGCCTATACCCATCGTACGAAGCAGAAGCGAACGCTTGCCGGCGGTAAGAAGTAATTTCCCTGAGGTGGAAGAGTTGAAGCGCCCAGCGCCAGTCCACACTGGTTGCGGTCTCATGCCTTCCCCGTGAGTCTCGGCGGCCTCCTCATATCTCAACCTTCCAGCCAACTGGTCGACCACTTGCATGCACTGGTATTCCCTATTACGATGCTGGGGATGAACCGCATTTTGAGTCGTCCTTAAAAAGAACCCTATGAAAATCTCAAGAGTAGCGACCTATATCGTGGGAAACCCCTGGAAAAATTGGGTCTTCGTAAGAGTTGAAACCGACGAAGGCTTTCACGGCATCGGCGAAGGAACGGTGATGTTTTTTGCCAAGACGGTTGAAGCTGCCATTCACGAACTGTCGCCCTTCGTGATCGGTATGGATCCTATGCAGGTGGAGACGATCTCACAGCGGCTGACTCGAGATACCTATGCCGACGGTGGTCACATCCAGATGTGCGCACTGGCAGCGATCGAAATTGCTTGTTGGGACATCATTGGAAAAGTAGTCAACCAACCCATCTACAACCTGTGGGGAGGGCGCTGTCGTGAAAAGTTGCGGGCCTACGCCAATGGATGGTATCGCGGTCCGCGAACTCCAGAGTCTTTCGCCGAAAAGGCGGCAGAAGTCGTACGCCGTGGCTACACAGCCCTTAAGTTTGATCCTTTCGGGAGCGCATGGCGAACCCTGTCACTCTACGAATTTGATTTGTCCATAGACATCATTCGCGCTGTGCGGTCTGCTGTCGGAGCAAGCATAGATATTTTGGTCGAAGGGCATTCACGCTTCTCTGTGAGTACCGCGCTGCAACTCGCGAATGCAATGGAGCCCTTCCGCCCTATGTGGTTTGAGGAGCCAGTTCACCACGCAAATATCAATGCGATCGTTGAAGTCGCCCGGCGTAGCCCCGTGCCCATCGCCACGGGCGAAAATTTCTCCAATAAACATCAATTTGCTGAGCTCTTAAAACATGACGTTGTCAGTATTTACCAACCGGAACCACTAAATCTGGGTGGCCTGTTCGCGACCAGAAAGATCGCTGATGCGATCGACTCACACTACGGCCTCGTGGCGCCGCATAGCGCCCAGGGTCCAGTCTGCTCAGCTGCGTGCGTCCAGCTGAACGCTTCCTTGCCGAACTTTCTTATCCACGAGATCTTCGATGAATTCAACGAACCATGGGAGGCTGACATTTTGATTCCCCGCGTCGAAGTGGTGGACGGATATATCTCTGTTCAAGAGCGGGCCGGCCTCGGGGTGGAGTTAAACACTGATGAGATTGCCAAGCACCCGTATCAACAGGAACACCACCTTCCACTTTTCAAGGATGGGTGGGAAGCGCGGGAGGCACAAGGAAACGGGTGATCCGGTTGGTCCCACTTGCTTGGCCGCGGTACGAATGGGGGAGCGGGAGGGCATAACTTTCTACCGGAACATAATTCGGAAATGGCCTTTAGCAAGCAGGTTAAAAGATCAAATGGTTGAAACAGAGAGTCCCGAGAATCAGAAACAGCAGGCCGCACATTCTCCAATTCGTTGGGGGATATGCGGTCTCCTCGTCGTCGTAACAGCGTTGAACTATTTTGACAGGCAGGCTTTGCCAGTCGCCGTAGCAGCTCTCCAAAAAGACTTTCCGATTTCGGACCAAGCCTATGGTCGAATCCAATTCCTCTTCCTCTTTGCATATGGCTTGATGTACATCGGTGGCGGCCGAATCATCGACCGCCTTGGGACGCGGTGGGGATATGCCCTAATGGTATTTTGGTGGTCGCTCGCGAGCGCACTTCAGGGTGCGGTCACAACCGTGTTGGGCCTGGGGATATTTCGTTTTGCGCTCGGTTTGGGTGAAGGAGGCGGTTTTCCAGGCTCCTCGAGAGCCATTTCCGAATGGTTCCCGGCAAAAGAGCGCGCGTCGGCCTTCGGCCTGGTAAATACTGGTTCCAGTATCGGAGCGGTTCTCGCGCCTCCAGCCATCGCTGGCATTATTCTTTCTATGGGCTGGAGATGGGTCTTCTTTCTCACTGGCTTCTTTGGATTTATCTGGACTCTCGTGTGGCTTAAGTTCTATCGGCACCGCGCTTGCAATTCGCTCAGATCGGTCGGAACGCTTCGGATGGATGGTGGATCGACGGAGTCGCTGCCAATCAAGGTAGTCCCCTGGAGCGTGCTTCTGCGTTTTCGTCAGGTTCAGGGGTTCATGTTGGCTCGTTTTCTTTGTGACTCAGCGTGGTTCTTCTACATTTTTTGGCTCCCAAAATATCTTGGCGACGTGCGACATCTGAATATCAAACAAATTGGATTATTTGCGTGGATCCCATATGCCTTCGCTGGAGCGGGCTCTCTGTTCGGAGGCTGGCTTAGTAGCTTTCTTCTGCGGCGGGGTCTGTCGACTGACATGTCGCGCAAGATCGCCCTGGCTGTGGGGGCGGCCGTCATGCCATGTTCGCTATTCATCGCTGCGTCTCCCCTCAGTTGGGTACTTATCTTCTTCAGCATCGCATTCTTCGGACATCAACTGTTTTCCACCGTCGCTCAAACCGCGGTCGTCGATCTGTTTCCGGGCGTTGCAGTAGCAACGGCGACCGGACTTGTTGGAGGAACCGGAGCGTTCGGAGCAATGATCTTTAGTCTCGTTGCAGGAGGGGTTGTAACTCACTACCACTCTTTTGGTCCACTTTTTGTATTGGCTGCGGTTCTGCACCCGCTCGCGTTCTTGGCGGTAGTCTTTGTAGTGGGCGCGATCGCGCCCATCCGCCTTAACGGCTAAAATCCTGGTTTACCTTAGGGAACGCTTATTGAACCTCTCGCGGAATCATCGTTTGGGCTCAGGAAAGATAGGCTACGGTCGTGTCTATCAACGATGCTGTTGCCCGGTAGGGGTCGCCAGGGGCATCGTATTCGATCGAGCAGTATCCTTTGTACGAATGGTGCCGTAGTATTCCGAATGTTCGCGCGAGATCCACGGGAACGACCTTGCCCTGTGCGGTCCCAATGCTGTCCTTCACATGGCAAATGGCGTACGCATACGCAAACATGGCGTCGATGGCAGGATACGCGTAGTTCTCGTCGTGCCCGTCGAGAGTGTTGCCAAAATCGGGCAGCGTACGAATCCAGGGACTGTTCACTTGCTTGATCACCCGCACGAGGAAAAACGGGTCTTCGCTTACCGGATCGTCATTTTCCAGATGTACCACGATATTGTTCGCCGAAGCATATTCTGCGATTTGCTTTAAGCTTTCGCCGAGCCGATTGACGTTGGGCTTTACATCTTTCACGGGAGCAACATTCGTACGAATGCTGGGCGAGCCGAGGGCAACCGCCACGTCGACCCATTTTTTGCAATTTGCAATCGCCTTCACCCGTTCGTCGTGATCAGCTGCATAAGCACTGTCTTTTCCAGACACTGTCATGTTGACTATCGCTGCCCCCGCGTTCTCGACGGCCTTCCTTAGGTCTTGCAAGTATTTTGGATCGGTCGACGGGAAGTGGCGGCTCCAAGGCTCGATCTTATTGACCTTGAACTTTTCGACCACATGAGTAGCAAAGTCGATGAGATCAATCGTGGGATTGCCACTCTTATGGTGCTCTCCCGCGATAAACTCCCGGAAGGGGTATGACGAAATACAAATTCTTTGACGCGGTTCGGATGGAAATTGGATCGAAGGTCGGGAGGCTCGCGCTGCAGCCGTCAACGTCGGGAAGAAACACGCTCCCGCCCCTCCGATCGCAAGTGCCATCCCACCCAAAAAATCGCGACGGGTACTCTGAGCCTTAATTGCGGGATTTTGATTCTTCATGCTTCTCATGGCCATCCTGCGGTTTTTCCATCGGATTCCATCGGGATTCGCCATCTCCCGGATATCCCGGTTACAAAGACGGTGCAAGACAATATTATTTAGACCCCGGCACAGGATCGTCGCAACCGACAAACTCCACCAGAATTCGATTGCCCTTGTATTCCAATTCGTCGTGAATTCCTATTTTGGAGGTGTAATAACCTTGAATCGTCAAGTTTTTCAGATCTCGAAAGAATCGAATTTCGGGTAACTCGGTCATGTGGCCGTTGTCAGAGAGCACAGTGAGGACCGCGATTCGTTCTTCGAAGCTTGAATCGACGAATAATTTGCCATTGTGGTGCTGGCTCATAAGATCGACCAGATGGAGCCCCTGACGCCAGTTGGACCTTTGATTGTCATCGACGCTTGCGTGTAGGACCTGCTCGATGTAATCGGCCACCTTGGCAGCCTTCGCGCCACCGGAGTGGCTATCTGCGGGAATCATCGTCTCCGACAACTCTTCGATCAGCGCGTATTCTGCGAGCGTGAAAAATCGAGTGGCGGATTGGGTTTCGCCAAGCTTCCCCTTTGGCACCGATGGTGCGGTGTTGGGTTCAGCCACTTCCGAAGACATGGCTTGCCCTGGCAACAGGGACGCTCCCAGAACCGCCGCCGAAGTCTTCAGCCATTGGCGGCGATCCTGTTTAAGATTGCTTGCTTTGTTAGTGGACATCAACGCTCCTTACAGGTTGCCTTTGCCGAGTTCATCGGCAAGATAGTCGCAAGAGCGCCAGCAGAGAGCCATGATCGTCCAGGTGGGATTCTGACAACCGGCGTTCACGAAAGCGCTGCCATCCACCACGAACAGATTTTTGACGTCATGCGACTGCTCGAATTGATTCAGCACTGAGGTCTTCGGATCATGGCCCATGCGTACGGTGCCAATTTCGTGGATCGACCAGCCTGGAGTCAGGGTTTTGGTCCTCAGATCAACAATCTTGAAGCCAGCGGCCTCAAACATCTCCTGGCCCGATGCCTGCATGTCCTCGACCATGTGGCGATCGTTGTCACCAAATTCGACGTGAAAACGCAGAACCGGTATGCCCCACTTGTCCTTTATCACCGGATCCAGATCGACATAATTTTCGTAGCGCGACAACATCTCACCGAACGCGCCCATATCGATGTAGGCACCCCTGTTGTTGCGGACTTCCTCTTTAAAAGAGGAGCCGAAGCCCTTTAAATCTGTGGCATATCCCGGGTACATGCCTTGACCGCCTCCACCTTCAAATCCGTATCCCCGGATGAACTTGGGATGCTTTTCCGAAAGATTCTGAAACCTGGGCAGATAAAAGCCTCCCGGACGGCCGTCATCAAGGGTAGAAGGCTTGCCCACGAGATCTTTCACCAGACCGACAATGTGACATCCGAGAACGTGTTCGCTGAAATTATGCCCCACGTGCCCGCTGGAGTTTGCCAATCCATTGGGATAAAGTCGCGATTTTGACAGCAAGAGGAGACGAGCGGATTCCAATGTTGAAGCTGCGATCACAACCACCCTGGCGCGGACATCGTAGTCCTTCATGGTCTGCGCATCGATAAAGTGCACGCCGCTGGCCTTGCCCGTGTTCTGGTCAACCGTAACTTCGCGAACCACTGCATTGGTTCGTAGTGTAAGGTTGCCGGTATCCATGGCGGGATAGATCAATCCGGTCGGAGAATCAAATGCCGCGTGGATATCACAACCGCCATGCCGATCGCAGGCGCCGCGACCATAGCATTGGCTCCGATATTTGTTGTGCTTCAACCCATCAGTGGTGACGCCCGCGCGGTACTGCGTTACCACGCGGCCCATCTTTTTAACAGCTTGCTTCAGCATCACTTCAGAACAGCTCAGTTTTGTGGGACGCTGGAAGATGCTGTCGGGAAGATACGGAAGATTTTCCTTCACGCCGCTGATGCCAAGGTACAAGTCGACCTTGTCATAATAAGGAGCGATGTCGCTGTAGCTGATGGGCCAATCCTCTCCGTAGCCATCTCGCCTCGCGGCCTTGAACTCGTAATCAGATAATCTGAGCGACAGGCGTCCCCATATATTGGTCTTGCCACCCAGGCAGCGAGCCCGAACCCAAGCGTAATTGGTGCCTGTGTAGGGGTTCTCGCGCTCATCCACAACAATGTTCTTTACGTAGTCATTGCTGCCGGCGTAGCTGTGAAGATGCTTGGATTTTTCAAAGCCCGGACCGTAGGGAGGCTTGCGGATGGTGTATTCGTTGAAGGTGAGCGCGTGATGGTCCGGCGGAAGCTTTCCTCGATGAGGATTATCGTAGGGCCACTCCATCGACCGCAATTCCTGCTCGATGGGGAGTTTCTTGCCCGCCTCGAGCATCAGAACTTTCAGGCCGTGACTGGTCAAGACATGCGCCGCCATACCGCCTGCAGCGCCGGATCCCACCACGATCGCATCGTAGGTCTTATTTAGATCGATTCCTGAATCCGCCATCGAGAAGATTCTCCGTACGTTGATCTGGTCCCATTGGGTTGCGGTTGTGTTTCCCTGGCAAGACTAACAGGATGTGATCCACAGAGACTCTGTCACCCTGGCGGTGAGCGCAACGTGCAGGCTTTCCCCCCATGTATCCAGATGGATTCAGAAGCTCAGCTAATTCCGTACCCCGAATTGATCGCAGACTGCTCAGAAATGCAATTTCAAAGCGAATTGCATTTGCCGTTGTGGTATGACCGTCGAGGTGATCGTTCCGGCTGCGCCCGGACCATCGTCGAGGAATCGATCCGGCAATGCAAAGACTGGGTGGTTGAAAGCGTTAAACATCTCGAACCTGAACTCCAGGTTCTTGCTTTCGGTAATATTGAACACTTTGCGCAGTGAGAAATCGGCCTCCACAGCGCCCGGACCCTCAAGGATGTTCTTTCCTGCGTTGCCGAAGTGGTACGGCGCCGGAAGCGGGTAGCAATCGATGTTGTACCAATGATTGACTGAGCGCTCACTGCTCGGCAAGTTACCGTTGCAAACCGCATCGGTGCGATACAAGCCCACAGAGCCGGTGTTTGAAGGATCGAAGCCCATCTGAGGCGAGAACCAGAAACCGCTATGAAGTGTAAATATACCACTCACGTGCCAGCCGCCGAAAACCAGGTCGGCAACTTTACTCGAGTTCACGAACGGCTGTCCTTTGCCTAGTGGGAGCTGATAGTCAAAGCTCGTGACCCATCGGAATGTCGAGTCAAAGTCAGAGCGACCATACTCGTGGCTTAGGTCGTAGCTGTTTTGCGGTGTGGGATTGGAGCAGCAGATTTCCGGCTGATCGTTGAGCGACTTGCTGAATGTAAATGAGCTCAGGAACATGAGCCCGTGCGTCATGCGTTTTTCCGCCTTGATTTGCAGGGAGTGATAGTTCGAATTCCCACGATCGACAATGTTGTTGAATCCACCGAGTTGGGGATAGGGTCGTCTTGATTGGATGTCACCTGGGCCGGGGACTCTCACTTGATTCAGATCGAGCATACTCTGGAGATGCGTTCCCTTGGAGCCGACGTACGCAACCTCCAATAACATTGCTCCGGGAAGTTCCCGTTGGATGTTCAGGTTCCATTCGTCGATCACGGGCGCGTGCAAATGTGTATCAGCTCCCTCGGCGGAAGTGGTTACGGATGCCTGGGTGAGAGTGTTGGGGTCGATATGCGGAAATCCTCCGGAAACTGTCAGCAATGGCGTAATCCCATCACTGGTAAAGCTGGCCTCAGCTACGAACGGTAAGTTGTAGTAGAGCTGGAAGGGATCACCAGTGCGGGTTTCCTGGTAGCTGAAAAAGCGCCCGTAGCCCGCCCGGACCACCGTGTGGGGAAGAACCTGCCAGGCAAACCCAAGACGCGGAGCGAAGTCATCTTTGTCCGTGAAAACCAGGCCACGCGACGCACCATTCTTTCCCGCGAGAACCAATTTGCCAGTGGCAAAATCCAGGTTGGCCATCTGGTCATTGGCGTCGTAAATGGGGGTCGTGTAGTCATAGCGGAGACTTAGGTTCAACGTGAGTTTTGAGTTCACTTTGATGTCGTCTTGGGCAAATCCGCCATATGTGTTCTGGCGGTTGTGAAATGTGCCGCCCAACGTAATATTGGAATCAATCGGTATTCCCAGGAGCGTATCCGCCAGAGGACTACCGCTGCCGTCATTGGCGCCATCAGAAGTGAACTGTCCGCTGAAGACAAATCTGCCTCGCGGGGAACTGAGCTGCAGCAGATCAAAGTAGCTGCGGCGGAATTGCGCCCCCACCTTCAACGAATGCCTTCCGTGTACGATGCTGAGCGTATCGCCGTATTGAATTTCCTGAGATGTGCTCACGGTCGGCGCGAAGCCAGAGTACCCCACCGAGCTGAAGCTCCCGCCAACCTGGAACAGTGTGACGCCATTGAATTCTGGATCATTGGGAACGCCGGGAACCGCCAGACCAGGTGGGGGATAATGCAGACCATAGGCAGCAACGCCAGTCGCGTAGTGAGACCGAGCGGTTCCCACACGCAAGTCGTTCACCATGTTCGGACGTATGGCCCAAGTATGTCCGATGGCGAATCCGTAGGTATCGTTGTAAGAGTTTCCCCCGAGGTCGCTACCATCGGCAAGCCCGGGCAGCGGGGGTTGCTGAAAAGCGCCGACGTGGCTGATGGAGAATCGGCCGAAGAGCTGTTGCTTTTGGGTAATGGAGTAGTCGATTCGCACATCACCTTGATCGGTATTGGTAAACCCAGGAGCGTTCACGATGTAGTTGTTGGCTAGTGCTCCCGGAACATTGGGCGCCGGATAAAGCGAAACAACATTGTGTGCGATGGTATCGAACCGGTCAGCAGGAATAATGTTGTTCGGAAAAGGCGTACGCACCACGTTGCCGTTGACGATAGTCGTGCTCGCCGGATCGTAGATCTGGGTTTGCGGGGTTCCGTCATACAACGCGCTGAAATCACCGTTTATTTCGGCAGGAGTGGGCACTGTTGAGATATTGGTGGCTGACGTCCCAATACGCGTTCCCTGATAGTCGGTAAAGAAGAAGAGCTTGTTGCGTTTGATCGGGCCGCCAAAGGTGAAGCCGAACTGGTTCTGCCGGAACGGCGCCTTTTGGTCATCCTTCGGCTCGAAGTAGCCGCGCGTGTCGAGCGCGGAATTACGCAGGAACTCAAATGCGGTTCCATGAAAAGAATTCGTACCCGATTTGGTAGTGGCATTGATGACGGCGCCGCCGCTACGTCCGAATTCCGCTGAATAGTTACTGGTCTGTACCTTGAATTCTTCCAATGCGTCGACGTTAGTCTTCACAACATTCCACGCACCGTAATCGTTGGAATTGTTGTCGATACCATCCAGGATGTAGCTGTTCAAGAGCCCGCGAACGCCGTTCACCGAAAACGCTCCGCCGGCATTGTGGTTAGCGGGTGAGACAGACCTATCGATCCCGGATCCACTTTCGAGAATTCTCGTGACGCCTGTCGCCAACACCGCCAATTGCGCGTAATCGCGGCCATTCAAGGGAAGGTCCGTAATCTGCTGACTCTGGATCACGGTGCCGAGCGCGGAAGACTCCGACTGAAGCAGCGGGGCTGTATCGTTTACTGTCAGCTCCTGATTTACCGAGCCGACCCCCAGAGTAAAGTCCACGCGAAGGCGGTCCTGCACATTCAGAACAATTCCGGTGCGTGTGATCGCTTTGAAGCCCTGGGCCTCGACTTCGACGCTGTAGTTTCCGATCTTCAGAGGCGTGGCTATGTAGCTGCCTTCTGAGTTCGTACTCACCACAGTTTTCATGTTGGTGCCCGTGTTGATCAGAGTCACCACTGCTTTGGGCACTACTGCCCCGGTGTGATCGACCACCGTGCCGACGATTGTGGCCGCGTCCGTCTGAGCGTAAGCGATGAGCGAAGAGAACAGCGAAGACGCGAGCAACAGACAGCCGATAATCCGAAGGTGCTTCGTCATAGATGTGCCTCGATGGTGGAAGATCGCCGGGCCATTGGATGTACAGTCATGCGGTAGTCGGGAACAGATTTGCGTATTCTTCATGCGTCCTTCACCCCCTCGAAACGATTTCGGGAATGTTTTCCCATCCGGAGCCTCGACCATGGGCGCCTGAGATGGACGTAATCCATTCGCCGCAAGATCTCGCTCGGGTCGATGCTGCATCCGACAAGCCAGACTGGACATGGCGACCGCTTAATCCTGGCCGTGCCACTTTGCCAAGACATTCTTTTCTCTGCTAGGTGGGGATCGACTTCAAATCAAGCGCTTTACTAAAGCGCGTGTGATTGAATCATCCCGCGCAATACGTTGTCAAGTAATATATGAAAACCTTGGATTCCGCTCTGCCTAACCGCCGGCCCCGCTTCCTGGAGGCGGCAGTCGAGATGGGCGGTGTAGGCAGCGTTCAAATACATCGCGAATCCAGTTTCCGCCTGATCTAGCGCGGGTTGAGACTCGAAACTATAGGTGGGAGGTTGAAGCAACACGCCATTGAGGTTGACCAGTAACGGAAGGTTGTCGGCCACCTGCATACATCGGCTTCGAGCTTGATCAGTATCCGGTTTGCCGAACGGATCGAGGCTAACCGCAGGAGACTGTGCAAAGTGGCAACCGAGGCGCAACACAGTCGGCGTAGCGAGCCGCCAGGCTCCTAGATTCTGACTGTGAATGTCTTTGGAACCTCTGGCCACTGTCTCAGAGCTTGCGCGATAACCTTCTGAAGGGCCGGACTCACAGTATCAGGCAGGGGAAGGACGCGGCTGGAGGCGTGCGTGATCCGCCTCTTGCGCCCATTGCCGCGCGCTCACCGGCAATGCCAGCATAAGGACGGCCTGAATTCTATCCACAGATTGCCTCAATCTAGTTTCTTAGGAACGTCCAAGTAATAGATCTTCAGGTTTTTCAGAACCCAATTGGCACCGTGGGTGTTGAGTCCAAATCGGACCTTTTTCGTATAGTCCGGTTGGTAGGGAAACGATGAGTAATCCACCGTGAATTTCTCCAACTCTGCATCCTCTTTTTTCAATACGGCGCTGACCCATTTGTCCTGGTATTGGCCGTCAAGACCGGCATTCACATACACACGGAAGGCGTACTCCGTGTCGGCCGCGCCCCAAACGGTTTCTATTTCTCCCAGATCGGAAAATTTCCCATCATGAAAACCCATGAACTTCATGACAGCTCCACCGGTTTGATGGAGGTCAACATTCAAGGACCAGGTGTTGACATTGCTCAGATCGCCGTCCGGTCCGGCGACGTTCAGATTAAAACAAAAGGAATTAGCCCCAAGATCACTCAGAGGCGCTGGAATCATGAATTTTCCCTCCACCGCATAGGGTCTGCGCGGGTCGATGGCCGTACCCCTGCGCACCAGGTGTTGGTTGAAGCTTGAAGAGTAATACATGTCCAGCTGTTTGGGTCGAACGGCGTATTTGAAGCTCGGCTCCGACGGAGCTTGTCTTTCCCATATCCCGTTCGGGCTCGTTCCGTCGAATTCCTTCAGGATCAGAGCCGGTCCGTCTGTATCCATCACCACGGGACTCGGAGCCTTGCCCGCGGCCCATTCGATGGCTCCGGCCACGTGGGAAAGAAAGAGAGTGTCCGTCGTATAGTCTTCGGCGGTGTGTCCCAGCGCGGTATAGAAATAGCGTCCCCCATCGAACTCTTTGAACCAGGCAATCGGATGAGATCCGACATGCCCCCGCATGGCATCGGGTCCCGGGCTGTAAGAACTCTCATCCACGTCCATCAATACATGAGCGTCGGCAGGTGCGGCGTCGAAGTTGTACCACTCGTCTGTATGCTCCCATTTCGGCGGCAACATGACTGTGGCAGGGTGGGTACGGTCCCACACTCTCAAAGTGGCCCTTTGGATTGGCGGATGGGACATGAACAACACGGAAGTGAGCTTGCGATACCAGGGCCATCCGTCCCGTTCGGTGTCGGTGCCACCCTCATGAATGGCGACTGTCCCCTTGCCAGAGCGGTGAAATCTTTCATAGGCTACTTGCTGTGCTGGGTCCAGCACATTCCCGGAGGTGTTCAGCCATACCACCACATCGTAATTGCGCAGATTCGAATCCGTAAATTGTCCCGCGTCCTCTGTGGCATCCACTTGCCAGCCCCGTTTGGCGCCCATGTCCTTGATCGCGGCTATTCCCGCCGGGATGGAATCGTGACGGAAGGCCTGGGTTTTGCTGAAAACCAATATTTTAGGCGGTGCGCTTGTGGACAGCACCGGCACGGTGTAAGCAGAAATCAGCAACAGCGACGCTATGCAATGTCTAAACATCACCAATTCCTCCTAAAAAGCGTTTCCATGCAGGTTCGCAACGAGCGATGGATGATCCGAGACGCGCCCCGCTCTCATCGAGGGATTGATCACGCCGGGTGAACTCGGCACGAATGCCTCTTGCTCTGATTGCGACATGCACGCTGCCCCGCTTGCTTTCACCCTGCAAGCTTGTGGAAGCTGAGAGAAACAAGAGGAGCAAACTGAGCAAGATTTTCATTGTTGCTCAAGATTGTTAATCGAGATGGAATAACCACGGACTAGATAAAAACCATGTCATGCAATGCAAATAGGGCCCAGGAGCTGCCGGAAGCATGCTATTTCGTGCGGCCGGGGCGGAAATGGAATGTGTACCCCAGGCCCATGGCCAGCAAACCGATTCCCCACCAAATCTGCAAATGCAGGTTTTGCATGGCGATGTTCGGCCCGGCGGAATATTCACTGACTCCCGCGATCAGTATCAGCACGCCATAAATCATCAGCAGGCAGCCCACGAAGAACCAGATCGAGATCATTGCCTTGGTACTCATATCTGACGACCTACCAGAACAAAATGTTCAGCGCCACGAATCCGACCGCGACCGCGGCGGCCCAGAAGATGGGGCGTTTGAAAATAGGAAGTTGTCCCATGGACGGAAAAGTAGTCAGGCCGTAGACCAATCCCTTGAGTTCGGCTTCCGGCTTGGGCGCTGTAAAAAGTGTCACAATAACTGTCACCAGCACATTGGCCGATAACGTCCACATCGCGCGGTAGATATTCTCAGCCATGTCCTTGGCATTGGGAGAAAATGCTACGTATCGCAGAGCCGACGGGTCCAGTTTCACCCACAGCCACAAAAGAAACGAAACTAAAATCCCGGCCAGCAAGCCCCAGAATCCAGCCGCTGGAGTAGTTCGTTTCCACATCATGCCCAGAATGACGGTTCCAAACATCGGCACGATGAAGAAGACAAAAACAACCTGGGCATAGACGATAATGCTGGAAAAATTCATGACCAGGTACGCGGTGCCGATGCTCACGATCACCCCCAAAAGAGAACACCAACGTCCCATGCTGAGATAGTGCGCGTCAGAAGCATTGTTGCGGATCGATGGTTTGTAAATATCGTAGGTCCATACGGTCGCGAAGGCGCTTACGTTTCCTGCCATACCGCTCATGAAACCCGCGATGAGAGCGGTTACGCCCAGTCCAAGCAATCCCGGTCCACAATACCGGCTTAACATGAGTGGAAGAGCCTCGTTGTAAGTATGAACGCCGGCGACGTTCGCCATGGTCTCGGGCACCAACTTGTAAGGCAGCACCGCCAACGCCAATAACCCGGGCAGGATTACGATGAGCGGCACCATCATCTTGAAAAAGGCGCCGATGATTGTACCCACTTGCGCTGACCGCAGGTCCTTCGCCGCCATCACTCGCTGTACCACCAGGAAGTCCGTAGTCCAGTAGCCGAACGAAATCGCGATCCCCCAACCAAAGACGACACCAGTCCAATGAACGCCCATGGGATTATCGGCAAACGATCCCAGGGTTCGCCACATATGGGTAAAGTCCTGGCCGGGAAAATTCTCGCTAATACGGCGGACCAGTCCCGTCCAACCGCCAGTCTCGATCAAGCCCGCCACGGGGATCACCAGGCATCCGAGCCAGATCAACATGAACTGCAGCACTTCATTGAAAATTGCGGACAGAAGACCACCCGCCATAACGTAAATCGCCACGGTGAGTGATGAAATCCAGATGCTGAAATGAATATTCCACCCCAGGATGACCTTCATGATGACGGCCATGGAATACATGTTGATACCGCTCATCAGGATGGTCATGACCGCGAACGATATAGCCGAGAGCGAGCGCGCCCCCTGCCCGTATCGAAGTTGAAGATAGCCGGGGACAGAGTGTGTCTTGCAGATGTAATAGAACGGAAGCATCACCAGCGCAAGGA
Organism: Terriglobia bacterium; assembly: GCA_963786325.1. Classification (GTDB taxonomy): domain Bacteria; phylum Acidobacteriota; class Terriglobia; order Terriglobales; family Acidobacteriaceae; genus JAIQFF01. The sequence goes on along the minus strand of CAWAYW010000024.1, from coordinate 171,389 downwards.
ACAGGATGGCGGGAATCGCCGCAATCCAATACGCATGGGCGATAAGAATCCCATACTGGTAGGCGGCCGCAGCGTAGCCCATCATTTCGAGCGAACCGAGATTCGCGGAGATAAAACTGAGGCCGGCGATCCACGCTGTCATCTCCCGGCCCGCCATGAAAAATTCTTCACTACTGCTGGCAAACTGGCGCAGGTAGACGCCCAACCCCAGGACCAGGATGAAATAAAGAACGATGATGGCCAGATCGGTCGGAGTAAGAAACATGAGCTGGGAGCTTACGGTGGCGAGTGAAGAGAGTGCCGTGCACAGCGGCATCAGTCTGTGCTCCCAGCTTGCAGCAATGGCAATACGACCTGGTCAATATCGTTGTCGGTCATGGCAGAAAGATTGACATTCCGGTGGAGACTCCAATGCTCACGTTGTTCTACCGTTTTTCCAGGCACCACCTTGGTCAACGGCCCCAACGTTTCGATCTCCAGAAACTCATTGTTGGTAAAGGTTTCGAAGCTGCAGTCGAAATCGGGATATGTCCTGGTCGGGTCGGACCTTACCTGCTTGATGAATGCCTCACCGTTCAGTAAATACGCCGCCCAGGTGTTGGGATTGAATAGTCCCAGTTTCTCCGCTTCTGAGTTCTGCGAATCCTGGCGCAGCGTCATGTACTTTTTGGTGAAAGTTAGACGCTTGTCCGCCAAGTCCGTGTATGCCCACATTACTAGAGGGTTTGTGGCTTCGAGATTGGCTGGGTGTCGTCCGCGCGGAGGGAAGCCGGTAATGCCGATGCCGCCCGGAGCCATCATGGTGAGAACCCATGGCGCGAATTCGAGGGTATACAGGGAACGATTCGTGATGCGGTTTGCCACGGTGACTCGGGTGCCGGAAGGCTCCATGCTCACTTCGATTTCCTTCTGAAGCATGGACACCGGTTCCACAGGAGCGCGGGCCACCAATCCGGTCGCGGTGGGCGTGATTTCGACCGCTACATTGTCCGGCGCCCAGGTTGCCACTGGATCCTCCGGCGCCTTCCATACTCGGCTTCCGCCACGCAACTGAAACCTCTCCTCGCCTGCCTTGCCCAGCTGCTCGGCATATTCCTTGAACAGATTTTGTCCGCCCACGAACCCGAAACGAATCACTCGCGGCCCAACATCTCCGGTGACAATGATTTCAACTTCTCCGTTGCTGACGCGATAGCAGTTTTTCCAGCCTTTGTATTCAGCTTTTTCAACTTTAACTGCAGCATCCAGGTTGATCGCAGAGCTTCCTATCGCCAAAGTCAACAGGATCCATCGCAACATCGACATTTCTCCTTGCCAGCAAGACCAGGGGCTACTTGTCTACTGGGAAACGAACCGGCGCGGGTCCCCCAACCTGAACTACTCGAGGGATTCGCGCTTCCGGCTTCGGAAGGTCGCAGAAGATGACGTGAGATTCGGTTTGAAACGTGTAGGCAGTCGAGTAAGAGTTATCCGAACGGCAGTACGCCCACAGAACAAACTTCTTTAGATGGTAGGCTTCGCGCAAATTGACGGTGAACCAGATGTGGTGGACGACACCGGGTCCCATGGTGCCTAGCAAGGTAATGGTTTCTCCGGATGCAATGGAAACCAAGTGGGCGTTGCCCCCAGTTCTGTCATAACCCGATGACCGCCGGTTTTGATAATCAGGCAATCGTCCGAGTCCGGCCAGATCTGCGCCCAGAGTGTAGCCGGGTCTTCCTTTCTCCCCGGCGGTTTGAGCTCTTAGTACGCCACCGAGCCCGGGGGCGGTCCCGGCAACGGCAATCGAGCTTAAGAGGTCGCGGCGGTGCATCAGTTTGCCGTGTCAGAAACTGATTTCATTGAAACTCGCTCTCTCGATGCTTAGGGCAAAGAATGAGAGCAAATTGCCCGGCTCGATTTTTACACCGGTTATCAAATGACTGTCAAGCGAAACGTTACGATTTAAACTAGATTCCACACTAATCTAATTTAACGTCAATCGGACTGGCTAATTCCTACTCTAGTTCATCCTACTGGTCAGTTTATTTCGCAACGTTCTGGTGCTAGAGTGATATTTTCAGAATAGGGCACTCGCTGAGGTCAACAGTGAACGAGCATACCAAACACACCATGCGAGACGTTGCTCGCCTGGCGGGTGTCTCCACTTCCACGGTCTCAGCAGTCATCAATGAAACCGTTACGGTGAGTCCCGCGCGAAAAAAGCGAGTTGTCGAGGCAATGGCCGCACTCGACTACTACCCGGACGCGGTTGCCCGGGGTCTGAAAACAGGCAAGAGCAAAGTCATTGGAGTAGTGGTTCCCGATATTACCAACGCATTCTATCCGGAGGTGGTGCGGGCAGTGGAAGATGCCGCGCGGCGCGCGGGGTATGTCGTGCTTCTTTGCGACTCCGACGAAAATGCAGTCAATGAGGACACTCACCTGGCGATGTTATTTTCCCGCCGCGTAGATGGGGTGCTCCTCGCTTGCTGCGCAAATTCCACGGCCTATGCGACCATGGTTCGTCGTCGCTTTCCCATGGTGTTTGTGGATCGCGTGCCACCGACTGCGGGGGAAGGCACCGTAAGCAGCGACAACGTTCATGCGGGTTACACCGCTGCCTGTCACCTCATCGAACTCGGGCATCGGCGCATTGCCATGCTCGCGGGACATCTCGGATTGTCACCTCACCACGATCGGCTGGAAGGTTTCCGTAAGGCGATGCAGGAGTTTCATATACCTATTCGTGATGAGTATCTGATCGCTGGAGATGTACAAATTGAAAATGGACTTGACGCGACGCGCAAGCTGCTGGCCCTCTCAGTTCCTCCAACCGCAGTCATGGTGAGCAACAACAAGCTGCTCACTGGGCGTTCTACAAGGCATCGACGAATACAAGATCGTTGTGCCGGGTCAACTGAGTATTGTTGGCTTTGACGACTACATCTGGAATCGATACTTCAGCCCGAGCCTCACTGCCGTCGCCCAAGCCACCTACGAAATGGGCACACGCGCGTTCGATCTGCTGCTTCAGATCATTGACCGCAAGAGTGGTCAGGAATTGCCCCAGAAACATGTCCGACTCGGAGTGGAACTACGAGTTCGAAATTCGACTGGGCCTCCCCCTTCTGACATTCCGCTGGGACAACAATTGTAGTAACGTTTCGACACTATATAAGGAACCGAGTACAAGTCTGTTGTCTTAGAATCGTAACGTTACTATTGAAGGGGCATGCACTGGCGTGTACACTAATCTCCAATTTTAAAGGACTATCTGCAATGCCTAATCTCGTATACCTCGTCGCCAGCGGAGACCTTCGACTATCGGCGAATCAAAAGTGCTGGCCTGCTCAAGACGCAGCCGAGCAGGCGCTGACCGCGGCGGTGGTAAGGGTTGGATACGATATCCGTCGTGCTCATCCCTTTCAACAGGAAAAGAACCACGGATTCATTGATAGCCAGCGCTACGGAATCGATGTCTTCCGACAGATTCCGGTCGATGCTCCAGTGATCGTGGTCGAAGCGGTCTGGCAATACAGCCACCATGTTCTAGGTGGCCTCTATCACCACCGTGGTCCGATATTGACGGTCGCGAACTGGAGCGGTCAATGGCCAGGGCTGGTTGGCATGTTGAACCTGAACGGCTCTTTAACCAAGGCGGGCGTTTCCTATGACACTCTTTGGAGCGAGAATTTTAATGACGAATATTTTCTTACGCGTCTGGAAGGCTGGTTGTCTGGCAAGCGCGTAAGCCACGATGCCACGCATGTTCGCCCTCTCAGTTCACAGTCAGTCCCTGGCCGCCCGAATGCGGTCGGCTCCAAGGTGGCGGAAGAACTGATCCGCGACCGCGCAGTGCTCGGTATCTTCGATGAAGGTTGCATGGGAATGTACAACGCCATCATTCCCGATGAACTTCTGCATCCCATGGGAATTTTCAAGGAGCGCCTGAGCCAGTCCGCGCTGTACGCAGCCATGCAACGAGTTTCCCTCGATGAAGCACGAGCAGTCCGTAAATGGCTGGACAATAAGGGTATGCGTTTTAGCACTGGCGCCAACCCGGACACAGAACTGACCGATGAACAGATCCTCGAGCAATGCCGGATGTATATCGCAGCGCTGCGTACCGCGGATGAGTTTGGATGTGCCGCCATTGGTATCCAGTACCAACAAGGTTTGAAAGATTTGACTCCGGCGTCCGACCTGGTCGAAGGGCTTCTGAATAATGTGGATCGCCCTCCGGTCTGCCAGCCAAAAACCGACAGAGTTCTGTACGCAAATCAGGCCCTTCCCCACTTTAACGAAGTGGACGAATGTGCAGGCGTAGACGCCCTCGTGACTAACCGGGTATGGCGCAGCCTGGCTTTGGATCCCGAAACAACCCTCCACGACATCCGATATGGAGAGGAATACGGGGGCCAGTTTGTTTGGGTGTTCGAAATCTCAGGTGCAGCGCCCGCCAATCACTTTGTCGACGGTTATCGCGGAGCGGTGAGTGAACGCCAACCTCCAATGTATTTTCCCCTGGGCGGCGGCACTTTGAAGGGCATCAGCAAACCAGGAGAGATCGTCTGGAGCCGGATCTATGTGGAAGACAATCGCCTAAAAGCCGATTTGGGTCGCGCATCAGTTGTTGAGTTGCCGCGGCAGGAAGTGGAAAGGCGATGGCAGGCAACTACGCCGCAATGGCCCATCATGAGCGCCGTCCTCCACGGAGTGACCCGCGACCAACTCATGGGGCGACATAAAGCCAACCATCTGCAGGTGGCATACGGAAAAGATGCCACCACCGCAAACGAAGCTTTGCTGGCCAAGGCCGTGGCTTTTCGTACGCTTGGGATTGAGGTCTATCTCTGCGGTTCTGAGATTGGATAAGCAAAGCGTCGAGTCCTCTCAGAAAGAGAGATTGCACCTCCGGCGGATACGCTCATCTGGACCGTCGTCTGACTTAGAACAATCTGCCAAATACGACGACTGGGAGCGGGCTTTCTTTTCCTTCAATGCCCGCGCCGCACCGCCGCGTCCGCGTCCGGGCAAGACGGCAATATGTGTTTTGCCGAAAGATTGGGAAGAGCGCACCGTCCCGTTCTTCAAAGAAGCGCTGAGATACGCAAGCATCCCAATGTGCCGAACTGTCCCCTGTCTTCCTTCTCCCAAGAGCTGTCTGAACTACCGCTTTCTCTAGTAGCGTTGCAAGGAGATAGTGGATTCGTTCAGACGGAGGCACTACCGTGAAGCAACGAAGCTCGTGTATACCGATTCCTACTGTTACAATCCCGACTCGCTAAATTGCCGGGCCCGGTTTGATGTGGCCAGCCGTACTTCGTAATTTTGAAAACGGGGGGGCCCATAACACGGCATCCGATGCGCACTCCCGCGGAGCGGCGGTGTCTGAGCCGACCTGGCTGTGAGGTTGAATTCTGACATGACATTTGGCATATCCAATTCGAATACGTTGCTGGAGCTGATTCAGGTTGCGCCGGCGGAACAGACCGCTATCATCCTTCCAGAAAGTGGCGTTCGCGTCTCCTACCAGCAGCTCCGAGATCAAGTCACGGCGATGGCGAACGCTCTGGCTTCGCTGGGGATCAAGAAGGGAGAGCGTGTAGCTACCAGCCTGCCGAACGGTCTGGCCGCGATCGTGAGTTTCCTTGCAGCGTCGATCGCAGGTACAGCTGCGCCCCTTAACCCCGGATACAGGGAAGAAGAGGTGAGTTTTTACCTGGAAGACACGAGCGCTAAGATCCTGCTCTGTCTACCCGACGACGCGGCCGAGGCGCGGCAGGCGGCCCAAGCCCGGGGAGTTCCCTTGCACTCGCTCGAAACGGATAACGCGGGGTTCGTGCGGATCGCCGGCGCGCCAGATGGGAAGATTGCGGCCGCGCCATCACCGGACGATGTTGCTCTAATCCTTCACACCAGCGGGAGCACCGGACGTCCCAAACGCGTACCGCTCCTCCATCGGAATATTACGGCTTCAGCCCGGAATATCGTGGCCCATTACGCGCTGTCTCCGGACGACGTGTCGCTCTGCGTCATGCCGCTGTTCCACGTCCACGGACTGGTGGCCTCGACCCTTTCGACGCTGCTTTCGGGAGGCACGGTCGCGGTTCCCAGCAAATTCAACGCCCTCTCCTTCTGGCGTACGGTACGCGACACCAAGGCAACTTGGTATTCCGCGGTACCCACCATTCACAATCTTCTGCTTTCGCGAGCTGGGGAGGCACGGCCCGCGGGTGTCGAAGGCCTGAAATTTATCCGTTCGTGCAGCTCGTCCCTGCCGGCGGAAATGATGGATCACATGGAGCGGGTGTTCGGCGTTGCCGTGCTCGAGGCTTACGGGATGACGGAAGCATCTCACCAGATGGCCTCTAACCCCAAGCCTCCGGAAGTGCGAAAACCGGGCTCAGTTGGACCCGGAACAGGGGTTCGGATAGGAATCATGGATGAGGCAGGCAGCCTTCTCGCAACGGGAGAGCGTGGTGAGGTTGTGATTCAAGGTCCGAATGTGGTTTCCGGTTATGAAAACAATCCAGAAGCCAATGCCAAGTCATTTACCAACGGATGGTTTCGCACGGGCGATCAGGGTTTCCTGGACGAAGACGGTTATCTCCGCCTGACCGGGCGTCTCAAGGAACTCATCAATCGCGGCGGTGAAAAGATCGGGCCAAGAGAAATCGACGAAGTTCTGCTAAGCCATCCAGCGGTTGCCGAGGCGGTTTGCTTCGGGATTCCGCATCCTACCTGGGGTGAGGAAGTAGCTGCTGCGGTGGTCCTGAAGGACGCGGCCAACGAAGCGGAGATTGTGGCGTTCTGCAAAGAGCGTTTGGCGGAGTTCAAGCGCCCCAAAACGATTTACATCACGAAGGCCATTCCGCGTACGGCAACCGGCAAGATACAGCGCGGAGTGGTAGCCAAGGCGTTTGCAGAGGCGTAGCCATGCGATTCCTGATCGCCGGTGCCGGCGCCATCGGAGGGTACCTCGGAGCCTGCATGTCGCGCGCCGGCCTGGAGGTGACGCTTTACGCGCGCGGTCCACATTTCCGGGCGATGCAAGAGAACGGACTCAGAGTTCTCAGCGCGGACGGTGATTTCGAGACGCGCCCCCGCGTTGTAAGCGATCTGGCAGATGCAGGCCAAGCTGATGTCATCGTCCTAGGCGTGAAGGCTCATGGTTTGACCCAACTGGCCCCGCAGTTGGGACCGCTGATCGGCAAGAACACCACCGTCGTGAGTACGCAAAATGGCATTCCGTGGTGGTATTTCCAAGTGGGTGCCGGGGAATTCGCGGGCCTTTCCCTGACCCGCGTCGACCCGGGCGGCGTGATTGGCGCCTCCATCGATCCACGCCGCGTGGTCGGTTCGCTGGTTTACCTGGGCTCCGAAATTGTCGAGCCAGGGGTGATCCGTCACGCGGAGGGAAACCGGATCTCGCTAGGTGAGCCGGACGGCAGCCGATCCGAGCGATGTCGCGCCATTGCCGAAGCGTTGGTCCAGGCTGGCCTGCGCTGCCCGGTCACGACACGGCTGCGGACCGAGATCTGGGTCAAGCTTCTGGGAAACGTCGCATTCAATCCCATCAGCGCACTGGCGCGGGCGACGCTGGGCCAAATGGCACGGGATGCCGATGTCCGCGCGATCGTGAGGAATATCATGGCCGAGGTCGAAGCTGTAGCAAACAAGTTGGGGGTCTCGCTTCCCATTTCGATTGAGCAGCGCATTGCAGGCGCCGAAAAGGTCGGGGAGCATAAAACCTCCATGCTGCAGGACCTGGAGGCCAACCGGCCGATGGAACTGGAACCGGTAGTGGGTGCAGTGGTTGAGCTTGGCGAACATCTCGGAATTCACATGCCACACACCCGGACGGTTTACGCTTGCGCTAAGGTACTCGAAAAGGTAAATTCCGCCCGCAAGGCACAACAATAAGGGAGATGGATTCCGCTCACATGCGCCCGAGCGGACTTTCCGGCAATTTCAAAAGTTGAAGGCGTCGATATTGTCTTTGCGGAATATCATCGGCGCACCGAGAATAACTTCACTTCCTACAATCTGCAGCTTCCCTAGAGGCCCGGCATCGAAAGTCGCGTTGCCCACGGGAAATGTCCCTCGGGCCAAGGCCGCGGGCGCACCCACGGCCAAATATCCTAAGTTTTCAGTGTTCCATAGAACCACCGCCTCGATCTCGCCGTCGTGAACGTACGGTTTGCACAAGTTAGGCAACGATAAACCGATCACGAGCAGGTCCTTCCTCCCCGATTGCTTAACGGCTTCGGCGGCGCCTGGAACAGCAGGCGCAGAAATCACGATTATGACCTGCACATCCGGATAAACCTTGGAGATCGTCTGCGCTTCCGAGAAGGCTTTGTCCCGATCATCATCGCTAGGACGAATGGAAACCAGCTTCATTTTAGGATACTTCGCCAGGCGTTCCTCAATGAAGGAAATCCACAAATTTTGATTGGCTGCACTCAGCGCGCCCGTGATGATGGCAATCTCTCCTTTCTCGTGCATTATGCGGGCAGCCTCGTCCAGCAGGGTAAAGCCGATGGCCTGTGTCGTTGCCTGATTGATGAAGTAGTCCCGAGCGTCAGGATTTGCATCAGCATCCCAGGCAACCACCTTGATTCCTTGGGACCGCGCTTTGCGAAGAACGGTGGAAATGCTCGCAGCATTCGCCACGGCGACAGAAATCGCGTCAACATGACGAGTGATCCAGCCTTCAACGACTTCATTCTGCTTGGCTGCGTCGAGTTCCGTGGGACCGTCCCAAATCATATCGACGTCGAGATCCGCAGCTGCCTTCTCCGCGCCAGTCCGGCAACTGATGAAGTAGGGATCGCCTTTCGATTTGGGCATGACGCCAATCGTGACACGCCGCTTGCCATGTTCATCCCCAGCCGCAGCCGTCCGACTCAATTGACGCCGATGAACCCAATAGCCAGTGAGCCCTATCAAAACCAAGGCGATGCACGCTTTGTTGGCAAGCCTTACCGCACGGCTTCTTCTCGGTTCCTTTTGCGGCACCATGCCGTCTGCTCGGGCGTGGCTTCGACCAACTAAGCGCTGCAAGACGATGGTCAGAATCAACAGAAGGCCGGTCGAAATGCCCGCCAGTTCTGCCGGCCACGCAGAAAGCCGCAGCCCGTTCTGCAACAGCACAATCGCGGCGAGCCCCATCAGAGTGCCGGGGATGGTTCCTGACCCGCCGGTGATCGAGGTTCCACCCAGGACAACCGCCGTGATTGCTATGAGTTCGTATCCGGTACCAGCATCCGATTTCGCCTGTCCCAGATGAGCGACATAGACGATCGCTGCAACTCCGGCTGATAGCCCCGAGAGAAGATAGACCACCGCCAGTCGACGGGCCACGGGAACCGCCGCGTAGCGTGTTCCCTCTGCCGAGTAGCCAATTGCATATAAGGCGCGCCCGATAATGCTGCGATGCAACAGAAGCCAGAACGCTATGATCGCCACTATCAAAATGATCGTTTGAGTAGGTACGACGCCGCCCAAGTACCCTTGCCCAACAAAAAGAAATCCTCCAGGAAAACCTGAGTAGCCCCTGGCTCCCTCTGTGATGCCCTCGGCCAATCCCCGAAACAGGGAGTAGGTTCCTAATGTCACAATAAGCGGTGAAACATCGAGATAGGCAATCAGAGCCGCGTTCAGCGCCCCGCTAAGTAGGCCCAGCGTCAGGGTGAGCAGCAACGCGATTCCGATAGGCAAATGGGCGTCTTGCCACATAGCGCCAAAGGCAATTGCACAGAAACCCATCATCGACCCCACCGAGAGGTCGATTCCGCCCGTGATGAGAACCGGTGTAAGTGCGAGCGCAAGCAGACCGATTTCTGCACTGAGACGAATGCACTCGAAGAAATTGTCTAAAGAAAGGAAATTCCGGCCCGTGATGCTGAACAAGACGATCTCGACCGCGATCAGGATCCCAAGCACGACCTCTTGTCTGCTCTTGGTTTTCACAGGGAGGCTAGGCGAACTCCACCCGCCGTCCTCTCCAGCTGCTGATCGCATCGACTAGAACAGCAGTTAAGATGATTCCGCCTTGTATCGCCTTTTCCCAGTAGGGACTGACTCCCAGGAAGATCAAAGCTGGTCCGATGCTGCCAAGCAGCATCACTCCTATCAAAGTACCTACCAACTCCCCGCGCCCTCCGGTAATAGGCGTCCCCCCCACCACCACCGCGGCGATGGCCTTTAATTCGAGATTGATACCACTATTTGCCGGCACGTCGGAAAAGCGAACTGCATTGAGTAGTGCCGCGATACCCGTCAGCACTCCCATAACGACAAATACCCATAGGACCACTTGTTTGGTTGGAAGCCCGGCCAGGCGGGCCGCCTCAGCATCTGATCCTGTCGCATAGATGGCGCGAACTGCGGCCAGATTTCTGGAAGTCCACCAAAGGAAGCTAAACAGCAGTAGGGCCGATAGCACAATGACGGCCTCGCCTGTGCGCTGCCTTAGACCAAACCACTGAAAGGTATTGGGCAAGCCCTCAATCCACGCGCCGTTCGTAACCCAGCGCAACGCCTCGCGCCAAGCCACCATCGTCGCCAGGGTTACCACAATGGATGGCGCCTTTACGAAGGACACCAACGTTCCATTCGTGGCGCCCAAAACACCACCCGCTGCTACCGCCACTAGAGGCCATAGAATCGGTGGCAATCCCATCTTCGCAAATGTTCCACAAATGATGCTGCAGACCGCGAAGGCCGCGCCGACTGAGATGTCAATCTGGCCCAGAACGATCACCAGAGTCATGCCGGTCGCGATCAACAAGACCGCGACATTCGCCAACGCTAGATCCCGCAAGTTGTCTGCTGCGTAAAACTTGGGAACTGCGAATGCCAGATAGATGTACAGCGCCCCGAGTGCAATGAGGGCGGGCCACGTTCGCCGCAATTGCAGTTTCAATTCCGCCCCCGAAATCTAGTGTCATTCTGCCCTAATGCTAGCCTGAGTATTTCGTTCGGGCTAGCGTCTTTGCGATCGAATATGCCCACTAACTCTCCCTTCGACATCACTGCGATGCGATCGCTCAACGCCAGAATCTCAGACATCTCCGAAGAGATCAGGAGAATCGCCATTCCTGTCTCCGCAAGCGTACCGATGAGATGATAGATTTCGGACTTTGCGTGGACGTCGATTCCTTGCGTGGGCTCATCCAGAATGAGAACTTTTGGTTTGGTGATTAGCCAGCGGGCGAGAGCGACTTTCTGCTGATTCCCTCCCGATAGGTTTTTTGCGAGGGTCTCGATCGATGTCGCCTTCAGGTGCAGGCGCCCTGTGACCTCTTGGGCAACGTCGCGCTCCGCGCGTTTCTGCAACATTCCGTTCTTGGACAATCTATCCAGGCTGGCCAATGTCACATTGCTGCGTATTGGCATCTCAAGAATTACCGCGTGACGACGCCGATCTTCTGGGACGTACGCCAGGCCGGCTTTCACGGCATCTTTGGGGGAACGAATTTCGGCCGGCATGCCATCGATGTAGACGCTACCCTGACTGATCGTCGCCAGGCCAAACAAAGCATCAGCCAGCTGTGTTCTTCCCGAGCCAACCAGTCCCGCCAGGCCGACAATTTCGCCACTTCGTATCGCGAGATTCACATTCTTCACTCTTGATTGTTTGCAGCAGACACTTCGCAGCTCGAGCACTACTTCACCCGGCTTTATCTCTAGCTTTGGATACAACGTTTCCAGTTCCCGGCCGACCATCATTCGAATCAGCTCTCGGGAAGTCACTCCCGCCATCTGATGCGTGCCGACATTGTTCCCGTCCCGCAAAACGGTCACGCGGTCCGCAATTTCAAACAGTTCTTCCAGGCGGTGGGATATATAGAGAATTCCTGTCCCGCGCGCTCGCAGTTCTCGAACGATACGAAGCAGATTGCGGGTGTCTTCGTGCCCGAGCGAAGAGGTCGGTTCATCCATTATCAAGACGGATGCGTTGGCTGCCAGTGCTTTGGCGATTTCGACAAGTTGCTGTTCTGGCATGCTCAGCGACGACACCAAAGCGTCGGGTGAGATCCGCGCCCCAATTTGTTGCAGCATGCGGGTGGCTTGCGCGGTTCGCGTCTGCCAATTCACTCTCTGCCATAGCTTATTGCCGTCATTTCCGATCGCGATATTTTCCGCGACGCTAAGGTCCGGGAAAAGCGCAGGCTGCTGATAGATGGCGGAAATGCCGAGTTCGTGGGCCTTCGCGGGATTGTTGTGTTCAATTCGCTGGTCGTGCAGTCGTACTTCACCGCCGTCGGGCTTTACGGCGCCGGTCAACACCTTGATTAGTGTAGATTTGCCGGCTCCATTCTCGCCAACCAACGCATGTACTTCACCCGCCCGCAGCTCTAAGGAAACGGAAATCAACGCTTTCACGCCGTCGTATGACTTCTGAATTCCGTTGGCCTCGAGCAGCACTTGAACCTCTGAACCTCTTATCGACGGCGGACTGCGGCGCCGGCCTCGTTGGGAAAACACTCCGCTTGACCTAGAAAGGCTGAATACTCGATACTCACCCGCTCTAAACCTCTCAGCCATCGAAAGGCCGGAGCACCGAACAGCGTTTCTCGTTGTACCATCTTTTCCCGACCTTCAGGAAAAGGCGATACACCGAATTCCAGGCCACAAGCAACAGCCTCTCCGTTCCAGGGCTTATTTTGTCGCGACCTGTTCTCCTCCCATATTCCCAGCCATGGGAAATCCCTTCGCTCCCATTCATAACCAAAGAGCATTTGAGCGGAGGGCGAAAATGCAGTGAACGACGCCCGATCCGAGCTCCTGTCCATCAAATGCGCGGTGAAACTCGAGCTCCTGGCATGGCCGCCAAAGACGCTGAGATCGGTGACATCGCTCTCGTGCCGGGGAGCATAAGGCCAGTCGAAATCGGCGCCTCGAACCAGCCCCCCCGCATCAAATCCCTCGGATTCGAACACGCGCGACCGTTCCGTACGAATCGTAAGTCGGGTAGCGCCGGCTTCCAGAAACGGAGGCCCAAGAGTCACGTGCTGCGTCCAGGCGATAGGGCGGTCTACCGCCGATAAGTTGTCCACTGATTCCCGAATTCTCACGTGCAGTTCATCGTCATCGATGCGTATGACACGCGCGATCCGTAGCATCGAATGGGGCAGAACCGAGCTGAGACAGAGTTGCCCGTCCCTGACAACGCCGTCGTAAGCCGCAACTGAGGCTTCACCGTGCACGCTGATCCCGTGACTCAGTTCTTCATCGGAGGGAGGCCCGAAAAGGTCCAGGCAAAGACTGTGACCCATGATTCCCGACAGGAGCTTGCCGTCCGCGTTGACGCCGTACTGTGGATGCAGCGGCGCCTCATACTGTGACGGTTCAATCGAAGACCACGGCGGTATCCAGAGAGGATTTGTGCCGGTCTTTTTATGCAAGATTTCGGCAATGTGTCCGCCGCCTCTCAAAACCGTCACTCGCAAGGCTTTGGTTTCTAATTGTAGGGCCTCGCGATTTTGGAATTTCATGGTCTCCGGACTTAAACCATAGTCTGTGACCGGTTCTTGCAGCCGCCGAACTATCTACCTGGTCTGAAGCGCCACGGCATCAGGATTTCCGGGGCCGAAGTGTTTCAGCATGACCAACGGTTCGGTAGCGCTGAGATTTTCAATTTGCAATCCTTCTTCCGCGGCTCTGGCGGTAACGAACAGTTCATCCTCTGTCATCTGCCCGAAGCGTATGAGAGACGGGGTGGCGACGGAAAGCGCGCCTACCCTGCCATGGCCCTGCGTCAGGATCGCTCCATAAGCCGCGCCATCGGTAAGGTTTACGCTTCGCCCAGGGAGAATCGTGAGTTCTTTGGCAGAGTAGTGGGCTGTGCCATAGACAATCCATTTTTCTACGTAGCCGTCCTCCTGCATTGCCTCCACCGGACGAACTGGCCTGGGAAAGACTCTATTATGTTGAGCAAATTCATGATCAACATTTGCGTCCCAATCCAGCATGGAAATCAGATAATCGAGATCATGATGATGATCTTCTGGGACATCCTTGACCAGAAGTTCCCAAGGAACAGGCCGGCCGTCAACCATCGACTGAAACATGGCAAACACATCGCTGTTCACCTGAGGTTCGTAGGTTACCAATGAACCAGGGGCGTGCAGAATGCCCGGGTCCACTTGCCAACCAGTGCCAGATTGAAGACGATAGGCTTTCGAGTGGAACAGTAAACCATTGTCGCCACGATCCCAAGCTTCGAGAGCATGCCGGATGTCCTCGCGCGTCGTACCTGGCTCCAACCCCATGAAGGTGTAAGGAAACTCGTTCTCTTCTGTGTTGTACTGAGGAGGAAAGTAGTATGCCTCGGGTTTGCCCTTACGTCCCACCCTTTTGGCAAACTCGTCGTTTTGATGTAAGTGGTGGGGGATGGGGCCGAGATTGTCGAAGAACTTGCACAAAATGTTCCATCCGCCCTCGCGTTCCATAACCGCGGAGCCGAGTAAGTCGTCGCCAATCTGCTCGATGGCTTCTCGAAACAAGAATCGCGTCTCGCCAAACCGCACGTAGCTGAGGCCCTCATCCTCGGGCGTTCCGGGCCCATTAGACGCAGATGTCGTCGAGGAAAACCAACGCTCGTTTATCCCTCCGCGGTGCGCTCCTAGTGCGTAGAGATCGTGTGAATGCAGCCGTAGGCGTCCCCCCGGTATCATGAACGAGCGCGGAACCCAACACGGTTCAAGCCTCAGGATCCCCTCTCCGACTTTCACGGCCTCCAAAAAGGACCGCTGAACCAATGTACTGGTGGACACAACTTTCTCCTCCTTGCAGTCGCGGTTGTGTTTAGCATTGCAGCCAACAGAAACGACTTGACTTAGCATTCGAGCAATAAATTGAGTCGTCTCATCGCGCTTGAGAACTTACGCCTTGCGGACCGCTTCTGTCAACCTGATCTTCTCGCAGAATTTCGATCTCCGCAAAGTTAAACCCGGTTGTACAGTATTGGGCATGGCGACTCAGAAAGAACTGGCCAAACTGGCCGGGGTATCTGCGGGAACGGTGTCCAATGTCATCAGCGGTTCCACCCGGGTAAGTGAGCGCAACAGGGAAAAAGTACTCAAAGCGGTTCGAGCTCTTAACTATCAGCCCAATCTTATCGCCCGAAGTTTAAAGACCAATCGCACGCGGACACTAGGTATCGTAGTGCCAGACATCACCATTCCATTCTTCCCGAAGATTGTTCGCGGTGCAGAGTCTGCCGCTCGCGAACGGGGATACTTTTTAATTGTCCTCGATTCTGAGCACAATCACGTGCGCGAAGTCGACATGATGACCCTGCTCCGCTCGCAGCGTGTCGAAGGCATCTTGCTGGTCGCCTCGGGAGGACGCAAAGGAATCATCGAAAGCCCTGCTTCTCTCGCCGATCCCCCTCTTGTGTATCTTGACCGCTTGCCCGAGGGGATCGAAGTGGACTCTGTATCGGTGGACGATCGCTCCGCGGCCGAAATGGGTGTTTCCCACCTGTTATCCAGAGGACACACACAAATCGCCATCATCACCGGACCGCTCACGCTGAAGAATGAGCAAGAGCGTCTCCGCGGATATCGCCAGGCTCTGCATAAGAGCGGGTTACCGGTTCGCGATTCACTGGTCTGGGCGGGAAGCTTCGATCGGAATGAAGTGGCGAGAATTTGCCACAAAGGACTTTTTAAGCCAAGTGGCAGACCTACCGCATTGTTTGCGACAAATGGTGTAACCGGACTTGAAGCCTTGCGAAGTATCTATGCAGCCGGACTGGAGACTCCCCGGGATATTGCCTTTGTCAGCTTTGACGAACTGACTACCGACGATTTCTTTCACCCCAGTATCACCTGTGTGCTGCAACCCACGTTCGACATCGGATACCGAGCGGTCGAGGTCCTACTCAACCGAATCGAAAAAGGGAGAGCCGAAGGCCGCCCGGATAAGATTCGACTGCCCGCCACGCTGGTGGTCCGTGAATCCTCGGAATTCGCCCGCAGCTGAGGCCTGCCACGGCCGCATTTTCCCCCCGTAACTTACCCTGCCCACTCCTGCCAGCCGGTCTCCCCTCGTGCCCGGACGGCAAAAGTAAGACTCGCGAAAACAAAATCTTGACAACGTTCGAGATCTTTGCATATCCTTCCGTCGCGTCGTACTTGAGACGTCTCATGTAGTGGGAGTATCGAAGCCAGCCCGCTAAGTATTACGACGAGCGTGAGCGATGTCGGAACAGGAAGTCCAGACCAATGTTGTTTCGCTCGATACCGACAGTCGGCAACAGGTTCGAGTGTTCGATTCCTGACAAACATGAATTCAAGTGGAGGGAACAAGCTATGTTGCACACACTCCGGATCGTTCGTCTCATCGCATTGCTGCTAATGTACGCTTCCTTTTGCTTGACTTATTTGAGTGCTCCGGGTTGGGCGCAGGTATCAACAACTGCAACGATCAGGGGTACGGTGACCGATGCCAGCGGTAGCATGGTAACCAATGTCACGATTGTCGTTCTCAATGAGCAGACCCAAGTCGAAACCCACACTGTAAGTAACGACAGTGGTGGTTATGTAGTCTCTGGGTTGAACCCGGGAATCTACGACGTCACCTTCACGCAACCGGGATTTCAGACAACCAAGTACACCCAGATCGTGCTGAATACCGCACAAGTCGTCACCGTCGATGCCGCGTTAAAGGTCGGCCAAGTATCGGAATCAATCAACGTCGAGGCGGCGGCAGCTCAAGTTCAGACAAGCACGCCGGAAGTCGCCAGTCAGGTGACCGGAGTACAAGCCTCTACACTCCCCTTGAACGGACGCAACTACCAGGCACTGTCGTTCTTGATGCCCGGCGTTACAAATTTATCTCCAGACACGGCACTCAACCAGGGTGGGTTCCTTACCGCGAATACGATCTCGGTAAACGGGATGGGCGTTTCGGGCACTCAGTATTACCTTGACGGTATTTGGAACATGAACACGGGCAGTATGAACCAAACCACGATCACACCCAATCCGGACACCATTGAGGAAGTCAAGGTTCTGCAAAACAACTTTGGCTCCCAGTACGGACTGAATGGCCCCAATGTGTTGCTTCTGCAAACTAAATCGGGGACCAACAAATTCCACGGGGTTGCGTGGGAGTATCTTCGCAATGATGCATTTGACGCCCGCAATTACTTCAGCCCGACTAAGACGTCCCTCAAGCAAAATATCTTCGGATATACCTTGGGTGGCCCCATCACGATTCCGGGGCATTTCAACACCAAGCGGGACAAGGCGTTTTTCTTCTGGAGCGAGCAGTGGACGAACCAACATATCGGCAATATTGTTCGCGGACCGGATGCAACCGCGGACGAAAGGAATGGCACGTTCTCGAGCGTGATTACCGACCCTCTGACAGGTCAACCCTTCCCTCAAACTTCTCCGGGAGTTTATCAAATACCTTCGGCTCGGCTTAACGCCCAATCGCTTTTGTTTCTCAACGCGGTGGCCCCCTTGCCCAATAATCCGGCCGGCGGGTTTCTGAATTACATCAACACAACCCCTACGATCAATAACACGCGCGACGATGAAATTAAGGTGGACTACAATTTCACTTCGAAGCTTCGGCTTATGGCCGAGTATCTGGATTCGCGCCAAACCAACAACGCCGCCACTCAGACTTTCAACGTCCATGGGCTTTTCAGCACAACCACTCAGCCGATTACTACACCGAACCAGTTGGCTCAAGTCCGGCTCACCCAGACCATTTCGCCTTCTCTGGTCAACACCACCAGCGTTAGCATGAATAACTATATTGTCAATCTGGACGTGGCAGGCCTGGTAAACAGGAGCGACATTCCCGGTTTCCAATCGATTCTCCCGTTTAGTGGACTTTTGTCAGAGCGGCTTCCGCAGATCGATTTTTCTGGTGGCTGGCCTACCCTGGGGGTCAGTTTTATCTTACCCCTCCACCATGCCTCGGACTTGGAGAATACTCTTTCCGACGACGCGAGTTGGTTGCGGGGGAACCACTTGCTGCAATTTGGGGGGCAGTATCTTCGGGGTACAAAGCGGCAGAATGGTTTTGCAGCTACCGCCGGGCAGTGGATGTTCAGCGGACAATTTACAGGAAATCCCATGGCCGACTTCTTACTCGGCGATTCCGCATCCTTCACTCAAAATAGTACTGAGGTGCGCTCAGTCCAACACTACCCGATTTTTTCGCCGTACTTTCAAGATACCTGGAAGTTTAACCGACGCCTCACTCTGACTTTTGGTATTCGATACCTGTGGTCACCTGTTCCAACCTTCAAGAATCCTGTTAGCAATTTGATACCTAGTCGCTTTAACCCGGCCAATGCTCCCATTGTTAACCCTGACGGCACGATAACCCCGGGACCCACTTACGATCCGCTCAATGGGCTTGTTATCGGCGGAGTAACGCCGGGTTTTCCTGCGAACTACAGCAACGCTCACAATAACAACTGGAATCCGACCTTCGGCTTTGCCTACGATGTTTTCGGAGACGGGAAAACGAGCATCCGTGGTGGTTTTGGCATAACTCACTACAACTTCTTTTACGCATCTTGTTCAAGTCAATGCCCGCTCAACTACCCTGCCACGGTGCCCGTTACACTGATTGAGCCCCCCTTTCCCAGTCCGACCGGAGCCCAAGTAGCGCCCCCCACTGTCCCTCCGATACACATCCAGGACCAGAACTTTAAAGAAGCCCAGATAAGTACCTATAGCCTGTCTGTGGAGCACGAGTTTGCACGAGGATGGATCGCTTCGATTGCGGGAGCAGGCGATGTTCTCTTTCACGCTACGATCAACGGCGATGCGAACCAGCCACGCCCTCAAGGTGGTTTCGACTTCAACCCTCTTATTAACACGGGAACGGTGTCACGTTACGCCTTCGGCGAACCTTTCCCGGGTTATGGGCAACTGCAGGATGTTATAAGCCCGGCAAAGAACTCGTGGAATGCGCTTGAACTCAACCTGCGGCACTACCTCAGCCGCAGCTTTTTCCTCTCGGCGGCGTATACGTTTCAGAAAGGTTACAGTCCTATCCGAGATCCTATGATTACCTCTAGTTATGGGTCGGTCCAGGACTTCTATCATGTTAATAACGATAACGGTCCCTCTGGCGTAACTCCGTATCACGTGTTTTCGTTAAGTGCCGTTTGGAGTTTGCCGTGGTATCTCCAAGCGAGCGGAGTAAAGCGCGCGTTCCTGGGAGGCTGGCAATTCTCGGACGTCACCGCGATTCAAGGTGGCTTTCCGTTGGATCCCGGGTTGGCTACTGCGACGCCGGGGTTGGCTACCCGACCGGACCATGTCCCCGGTCAAAGCATCTTGGGTCCAAAGACAGTGAACGAGTGGTTCAATACCAGCGCGTTTGCTGCCCCTGCCCCAGGATTCTTCGGGAACGCCCGCACAGGCTCAATTACGGGCCCCGGTACCATCTCTTTTGACATGGCCCTTTATAAGGACTTCAATATCGGGGAGCGTGCTAAGGTCCAATTTAGGAGTGAGTTTTTCAACATCTTCAATCACACAAACTTTGCGAATGTTTCAACCGCTTTGGGGTCCGGAAACTTTGGACAGGTAACCAGCGCCCGTGACCCACGAATCCTGGAATTGGCCCTGCGATTCCAATTCTGAACGCATAGAGCCGAATGCTTGCGAACCGCTTATGCACTGCTCGTTATGGTTTCGGTCCAGCCCGCTGCCAGTCAGATCATAAGACCACCGCAGTGGGCTGGTTGTTATTTTCCTTGGCTTGCGCAGGTCTGCTCGCTCTTCTGGTTCCGCTCGTGGCGTTCGCCCAGTGCTCCAGCGCTGAGAATTCGAGCGTTCAAAAGCTAATCAAGGATGGCAGCGACACGCATCGCCCTTACGATGCGCGGAAGCGCGACTTCGAGAACGCACTTCGTTGGTGCCCACAAAGCACCCTCGCCTACCGGGACCTTTCCGCTTTGCTCCTCCAGCATCAGGACTCGGTTGGGGCCCTCCAATGGCTTCAGCGTGGTATGAAGGCCGTCCCCAATGACCCTGACCTTACCGTGGACTTGGCTGCAGCCTTTCTTTCTGCGGGTAGGCCGGAGGAAGCCGTGCAGGCACTCGCAGGACTTCAATCTACAGCTAGGGTCGAGTTTTACCGCGGCCTAGCTTATCGTGCTCTTCGCCAGGACCGCGCTGCTCAGCAGTCATTATCCAGGGCCATCGAAATGGGATATCAAGACCCATACGCGCTTTACGCCCTGATCGAGCAAGAACATCGTCTGGGGGACCAGGAGGCAGGCCTATTACACTTCACCGTTTTTTCCGAGCGCTTTCCGGAGTCTCCCTGGTTACACGTTCTCCTGGGCAATGCCTACGCATCTCGCCACGATGTCACGCATGCCAAGACAGAATACCAACAGGCCGAACAACGCGATCCGAATCTCCCCTCGGTACACTATGCCCTGGGGCGCTTGGCCTTTGACAACGCGGATTACCCGACGGCCCAGGAAGATTTTCGCAAAGAAATTGAACTGAGCCCTGGTTTTGGAGAAGCCTACCTTTATCTTGGAGCGACACTTCAGAGGGAGGGGGAAACCGCTTCCGCGCTTCCGTTCTTTGCGAAGGCTGCGGAGCGTGATCCGAATTTTGCCCTCGCCTTTACTCAACTGGCATCCGCCCAGATCGAGCTAAAAAAATTTCACGACGCATTGCGCACACTGCGAACAGCCAAAGCGCGTTTCCCCAATGACGCGGCCTTCCCCGCCCAGTTGTCACAGCTGCTGGATCGCCTGGGTCGTCAGTTGGAAGCGAAAGAAGAATCAGCGATTGCGGAACAATTGAGCAGACGAGCGAATCCTCAACCTTATGATGCTTCCCATAATGACCTCTCCTCTCAGGAAGAAGGACAGGGAGCAGCGATCCCCATGACTGGAACGACCGGGGCTGATTTCTCCCCTTCGAGCGATCGGAAGAGAGGAATGCCACAAGTTTCGCATTTGAACAGCGAAGCCGGTGACGAGCGTTCAGCCGCTGGGCCGCACCTTATCTCTCAGTTTGACCCCTTAAAAGACTGCCTCGCACGGGGCGATCGGAAATGCGCCATCGAGGCCTTTTCGAGGCTGGAGAATGGTAAGTTCGCAGACGATCCTGAGTATCTCGACCTTTCCGCACAGGTGATGAACTTGGAGGGCAAGAAGACCGAGGCTCTTGCCGCCGTCGATCGCGCCATCGAAATGGAGCCGACACGGGCGCCTTACCTGATAACACGAGGGCAAATCTACCAGAGATCTCACGATCAAATTGATGCTATTCAATCTTTTCTCCAAGCCGCAAAGTTGCGACCCGGATGGGTTGAGCCTGCCTATTCTCTGGGTATGAGCTTCTTTATTATGGGGAACGAAGACAATAACATCGAGTACTACGATCGTGGGGCGCGACATTTCCAAGTGGCTCTCGAGCTAGATCCCAATTGTCACAAAGCTGAGTTCATGCTTGGCATTATCGAGGCACTCGAAGACCGCCTGGAGAAAGGCAAAGAACACATCGAGCGCGCCCTGAAAATGAGCCCTCGAAACGCCTATTACCACCTCCATTATGGAATTCTGTTGAATCGCATGGGGGACAGTGAAGGCGCGTTACGGGAGATGAAACTCGCTGAGTCGCTCGATCATTCCAACCCTTTGACTTATTTAAACCTCGGTCTTCTTGAAGCACGACGGCAGAACTATGCGGAAGCGAGGAAGCGACTCGAAACCGCAGTTCAACTCGACTCAAATCTGTCCAGCGCTTATTACAGCCTCGTACGGGTCTATCGTCATCTCGGACTTTCGGAGCTGTCCCAGGCGGCGTATGAAAAGTTTCAAGTCGCCAAAGGGCGCGAGCAGCAGGAAGAAGCCGATCCCGTAGGGGCTGCGTTGTCACCTTTACATAGTCGGGATTCTGTACCGGAATAGGATTCGCGTGACTTAACCACGGAGGGTGGCGGAGGCCGGAAAATAGGGCTCGTCTGCGAGGGCTTAAAACTTGGGCAATCAAACTCAGGAATTCGACGTCTGCATTGTAGGCTCAGGCGCCGCCGGTGGCTTCATGGCCAAAGAACTGTGCGAGGGTGGCGCCAAGGTCATCATGCTCGAGGGTGGGAAGGAGGTGCGTCCGGACGAGCTCATCTCGCATAAGTGGCCTTACGAGCTTCCCTTCGCCAATCTGCGGCAGGAGAAACAGGCCTACTTCTATCAAGGCGACGTGGCTACATCCATCCGCTATGACGCGCAGGCCGGCGTCTACGTTGATCGGGCGCGGGTGCTGGGTGGCAGGACGATGCACTGGAACGCCGTCACCCTTCGTTACGCGCCGTCGGATTTCCGCGAATGGACGCTAGCCGGCGTCGAGGACGATTGGCCACTTACCTACGAGGAGCTGGCCCCCTACTATGAGCGCGTCGAGCAGATCATCGGCGTCTGCGGCAACGATGACGGACTGGAAATCCTGCCGGGTGGAAAGCACTACCTGCCGCCCCTGCCGTGGCGGTGCAGCGAGCACATCCTCAAGCGCGCCACGGATGCTTTGAATATCAACCTCATTTCGGTGCGCAAGGCCGTTTTGACCAAGCCTTATGATGAACGCCCACAGTGTCATCATTGCGGGCACTGCATGGATGGCTGCGACGTCTCTGCGATCTTCTCATCGCCGGGCTGCACGCTACCCAAAGCCGCCGCCACTGGCAACTTCACGCTGCGGCAGAACGCGCTGGCGCGCGAAATCCTGGTGGACCGCGAAGGCCTGGCGCGCGCCGTTTCCTTCGTCGATACCAACACGGGGAAGGCGGAAGAGATCAAGGCGCATATTGTCGTGGTGTGCTGCGCCACGGTGGAATCCGCGCGGTTGCTGCTGAACTCGGTCTCTCCTCAACACCCCGCCGGGTTGGGAAACTCCAGCGGCGTGGTGGGCCATTACCTGCACGGCCATATCAATAATTCGGCGCAAGTCTACCTAAAGGAACTCCAAGGCACGAAGCCCGTCAACCAGGATGGGGCCACCGATCACGTTTATATTCCGCGATTCGATTATCACGATTCACATCGAGGTTACGCGGGCGGGTATGCATTTCAGGTGAATTACGATTCCTACATGTTTCCGCGCCAGGCGATGTTAATGAAGGGTTACGGCGCGGGGTTCAAACGCCAGGTGCGGACGATGCAACCGGGCTACCTGATTCTGGGAGGCTATGGCAAATCGATGGCGGCCAAGCAGAACTACGTTTCCGTCGACAAGAACCAGGTGGATGCGCATGGTATCCCGATTCCAGTAATCCATTTCCAGTTCGTCGAGAATGACATTCTGGTCTGGCAGGGGATGAACAAGGGTCTTCACCAGATTGTTTCCGAACTCTCCGGGGATGTTTTTCCTGATAATAGCGGCCCCTCAGGACTCGCCAGCCACGAGGTGGGGACCATCCGCATGGGGAAAGACCCCAAGACTTCCGCTTTGAACAGCTTTTGCCAATCGCACGAGGTGAAGAATCTCTTTGTAACCGATGGAAGTTGTTTTACAACGTCGAGCGAGAAGAATCCGACGCTGACCATCATGGCGCTGTCTATGCGCGCGGCGGAATACATCATTAAGCAGCGCAGGTTAGGAGTGGTGTAAAGGCAAGAAGTCGTGAGAAGGACGCTTACGTTCTGACTTCTATTCCTGGGCGTCTAAATTATGAAACGACGAACCGTTCTGAAAATTATTGCGTTGAGCGCGCTTTCGACACATTTGGACGCTTGGGGCGCAATGTTTGCTACATCCTCCGATAAACGCGCGGCGTGGGCGTGGGCGGCGGGAGATTACAAACTGCAGTTTTTCACGCCCGAAGAAAACGACCTGTTGGATCGGGCGATGGAGTTGATCATCCCCGCCGACGGCCATTCGGGCGGTGCCCATGCCGCGAACGTGAGCCTGTTCGCAGACCGGATAGTCTCCACGGGGAGCGATGTCGCGAACGTGGACCTGTTCGTGAACCAGGCGGTTTCGAGCGATTCACAGAAATCCGAGTGGCGCAAAGGATTGCAACTGTTCCAGGAGGAGGCGGCGAAATCTTCCATCGCCGAGGTATTGGCGCGCGCGTCAGCGGGCGAGGCCAAGCCCCAGACTGACCTCGAGCGATTTTTCGTTACCCTGAAGCAAATGACGTTGGCCGGGTACTACTGCTCCGAAATCGGCATCCATCAAGATTTGGAGTATCAAGGCAACACGTACCTCTACGAATTACCGGAATGCACGCAGCATTAGGCACGTGCGCGTAGAGCGACTTGCGCGGGTCGAAGAGTGGCCAGTCACAAGCCTGTGACCATCAAATCCTCTTCAGACTCAAGATTTAGGCAGATTGAGTAGAGGAGAACCCGATGCTTCGGTTCGCGACGTTAGCTCTTTCGTTGTCGGTTCTGGTGCTCGGAGGTTGGACATCCTCGGCGTCAGGGGATGACCTGCTGCCGATTCCCGATCGCTTGGTTGTATTGACCTTCGACGACGGCACGAAGTCTGACATCGCCTACGTCGCGCCTCTCCTCAAGCGCTACGGTTTTGGAGCCTCTTTTTATGTGACCGAGGGTCTGCGTGAAATCAAGCGCGACGATGACAACCTGACTTGGGGCGAAATTCGCCAACTCAACGATCTGGGATTTGAGGTGGGAAATCATACAGTAAGCCACCCAGATCTGACCAAGCTGACGAAGGAACAAATTCTCGCTGAGTTAGAAGGTATTGAGCGGCGATGCAAGCAAAATGGGATCCCATCGCCCAAGACATTTTCCTTTCCACTGTTTCATGACAATGTTGCAGCTGCCGAAGTTCTCCTGGAAAAAGGCTACTGGTTTGCGCGGAGGGGGGTGACTCCGGAATTTCCCGATGGGGACAACGGGGCCCGAGGTCCTGCGTACGATCCTGCGAAACACTATCCTCTGCTTATCCCGATTACTGGCTATGCCGGACCGAAGTGGGGCTTCGAGGATCTGGTTTGGGCCGTGGACCAGGCTAAGAACGGAAAGATTGCCGTCCTCAATTTCCATGGCGTCCCTTACCCGCGTGCCCCTTGGGTAAGTGTCGAGCCCAAGGTTTTTGATGAATACATGAAGTACTTGCGCGATCAGAAGTGCACCGTGATCGCGATGCGTGACTTGGTCAAATACGTAAAACCCGCGCCCCTGACCAAAATTCCTCTTCGGCGAGAGCAAGGCAGTTTTTCTTGGGGACCATCTTAAACTCTCGATCCAAGCGGCAAAGTCCAGTGACTCGAGGCGCAACCACGGTATCCGGCAGATAAGAGTTTACGGGTTCTGCTCCTTCATGGAGGCAATGATGCGACGGAGAGTTTGGTTGCTTACGGTCAGCGTGAGTCTAGCGCTCATCCCGCTGCAAACGGTGCTCCAGGTTCACGCACAAAGCTCAGCCGCAGCGGCCTTGACGGGACGAGTCGCCTCGCAAGAAGAAGGCGCGATGGAGGGGGTGGTGGTCAGCGCGAAGAAGGACGGCGCGACGATCACGGTAAGTGTAGTAAGCAATAAGCAAGGCGTTTACAGCTTTCCCGCGAATCGATTGGAGCCGGGTCATTACTCTCTGAAGATCCGCGCGGTCGGCTACGATCTCGATGGCGCGGGGACGGCAGATGTCTTGGTGCATAAGGCGACGACAGCCGATCTCAAACTGCGCAAGACGAAAAACCTCGTGCCTCAGCTTACCAATGCAGAATGGATGATGAGCGTGCCCGGTACGGATGAGCAGAAGGCTAACCTGCTGAACTGCGTGGGCTGCCACACTCTGGAGCGCACCGTAAGGTCCACCCACAGCGCAGATGAATTCACCCAGGTTATCTGGCGGATGAATGGCTACGCTCAGGTCAGCCAGCCGATCAAGCCCCAGCGAAGAGTGGATCCCAACTGGGCGGGAAAACCGGAACAATACCGGAAGCTAGCCGAATATCTGGCCACCATTAATCTAAGCTCGGTCTCCGCCTGGGAGTATTCATTGAAGACCCTGCCCCGCCCGACGGGCCGGGCGACGCAGGTCATCGTCACGGAATATGATTTGCCGCGTCCCACCATCGAGCCACATGACGTGATCGTGGATGAGCACGGGATGGTCTGGTATTCCGATTTCGCCGAGCAGTATTTCGGCAGGCTCGACCCCCAGACGGGCAAGGTCACGGAATGGCCCGTGCCCGAGCTAAAGCCCGGCTACCCGAACGGCATGCTCGATCTGGAAGAGGATAAGGATGGACAGTTTTGGCTCGGCATGATGTTCCAAGGAGCCTTGGCGAGGTTTGACCCCAAGACCGAGAAGCTCCAAACCTACCCTCTGCCGCCGGAACTAAACGACATGGACGCCCAGTTGGATTTTGTGGCCTTGCAGTATGCCGTCGACGGCAAGGTGTGGACGGACAACGGCGGGCATCGCCAGATCTTACGGCTCGATCTGAAGACCGGGAAGTACGAAACCTTCGAGCCAATCAAGCAACTGCCTGCGTACTCGATTTACGGCATCGCCCCCGACTCGCACAACAACCTCTATTTCGCGGAGTTTGCAACCAACCACATCGGACGAATCGATGCCCAAACCGGGGAAGTCAAGTTTTATGAAACGCCCACGCTCCACTCGCGCCCACGCCGGGTGAAGATGGATTCGCAAGACCGCCTGTGGATTGGCGAATACCAGGGCAACCGGATTGCGATGCTCGACACCAAGACCGCCAAATTCACAGAATGGCCTGTGCCGACGCCCTGGTCCGCACCGTATGACATCGCTTGGGACAAGAACGGGGAATTGTGGACCGGAAGTATGACAACTGACCGGATAGTGCGCCTCGACCCGAAGACTGGCCAGACCGTCGAATACCTCATGCCGACGGAAACCAACATTCGACGAGTGTTCGTGGACAGTTCGACAACACCGGTCACGTTCTGGACGGGCAGTAACCACGGTGCTGCGATCGTCAAGGTGGAGCCGCTGGACTAGCAGCATGTCTCAGCGGGCCCATCTTCGATGAACCGAGTCTGGTCTTCGGGTTTGCGGTGCTGCGAATGGAGGAATATGAAGGATTTTCGAAGCTTCGCTGTGGTATCGACAATCTTCGCGCTCGCGGGAGTGATCTGCGCGCAGGTTCAAACGCCGCTCGTCCGCAGTGGGATAACGCGCGAGGTCGCCAAGAACGTCTACGTCATACCCGATCAAAGGATAAATGTGATTCCAAACATAGCGATTATCGTCGGGCGCGATGGAGTGCTTGTAGTCGACACCGGCATGGGACCGAGGAATGCGGAAACCGTGCTGGACGAGGTGAAGAAGATCACCAGCAAGCCGGTCGCCTACCTGACCATCACCCATTTCCACCCCGAACACGGGATGGGTGCACAAGCATTTCCAGCAAGCACAATCGTCATCTACCCGACCGCGCAGAAGACCGAGTTGCTGGAAAAGGGCGCGGCCATGATCAGTCAGTTTAGCGGGGTTAGCACCGGAATTGCCGACCTGCTAAAACCGGTAAAAATCAGAATGCCAAATGTAACCTTCTCCGAAGAGGCGGAGATAGACCTCGGCGATTTCCCGGTACGATTGTTCCACTGGGGATCGTCCCACACGCGCGGTGATGAGTTCGTTTTTCTACCCAAGCAAAGCATTGTGTTTGGCGGGGACGTGGTGGTGAACCGATTCTTTCCCATCATGGCGGACTCGGACTCAAGCGGCAGGAACTGGATCGAGATTCTCGGCCGCTTGGAGAAACTGCATCCCGCCGTCGTGGTGCCAGGTCACGGCGAAATTGGCGACGTCGGCCTAATCACAGCGCTTCGTGATTATCTTGTCTTCGTCCGCGACCGCGTGCAGCAGATGAAGTCGCAGGGGAGCAGCGTTGCGGACGTGGAAAGCAAACTCGATCCGGAAGTGCGGGCTAAATACAAAAATTGGGACAACCCCGACTGGATCAAGAACGCAATCGACAATTTCTACAACAGCGGAAAGTGACCGGCACCGAAGTTGCATTCGTGCACCAGCCCTCGCCTTCGCACAGGTCCCCGCTAACGATCAGTGCCCCGGGGCGTCGATCACATCGGTGAGTGGCACCTTCCGGCCTTTGATCATGTTCTCGAAGAAATAAAGCCCGGATTTTCCGCCGACCACGATGTCGAGGTCGCCGTCCTGGTCAATGTCAACCACACAGACCTGCAGCCCCGCTCCGGTCCGCGAACCGTAGTCGATGGTGTGCCGCCGCCATTGCAACCCGGTCTCGACCTGGACTCTTTCATACCAATACAGGCCTAACGGCTCGTTGGCGCCTTTATCTTGCTCACCCGCGTAGTAGCGCTTTCCCGTCACCAGCACCGGCTTGCCATCGCCTTTGAGGTCCGCGACGGTCATGGCGTGAGACTGCGACCAGGCGTTGTCAACGTAGTGTTTCACCCAGCTGCGTTTACCCTGCGCGTCCTTCTTTTGTTCGTACCAGAAAATTCCGTAGTCGTGGCCAAGGCTGGTAACGAGGTCCGCCAAGCCGTCGCCGTTCACGTCCATGGTGTAGATGAATCCGGTCTCTCCTCCCAGGTCGAATTCCGAATGGAAGATCCACTCGCCGTTCCGAGGGTCGGGAGGAGCTTCAAACCATCCCTTGGGCGTGATAATGTCCGTGCGCCCATCGCCGTTGACGTCCCCCGCGCCGATGCCGTGTCCATAACTGTTGGGGCTGACCACATGCCCCACCCAGTGTGCCTCTTCGCCCTTGCCTACGATCTCGAACCATTTCAGCGGGGCGTTGATGTTGCCGTATTCTGGCAAGAGTTGTTGAGGCTTACCGCCGGTATTCAGGATATCCGCCAGAAGTGCGAATTCCACCGGCACACCCTGATCGATGACGTGCTTGACCCAGGGCTTGTTTGATTTGCCGGGGTTTTCCCACCAGGTCAGGGAGGGAGCCGGAGGCGTGCTAAAGGCAGGGTCCCCCCACCAACTGGTCACCACATCGGGGTAGCCGTCACCATTCACGTCAATCGCCAGGTCGCCCAGGTCTTCCAGGTAACCGCCCGAGAACTTTCCATCAAATCGAAAGAAGGCCAGGTCGCGGAAGTGGTGTTTGATCCAGCGCGGCCCATCCTTACCGGGAGTCGTTTGTTCGTACCAGTTCTCGCCGGAAATAATATCGAGCTTCCCATCGCCATTCACATCGGCGACCTCTGCCGCTTCGCTTTGCTCCAAATCGATGGTGTGTTTGTAGAAAGGAATTTCCTGCGAGCCCTGCGCGCTCGCACGCCCGCTCATCCCGAGCAGGCAGGATAGGAGGGTCAGAAAGAACACAGAAAGACCCACCATAGGGCCGGCCCCGTGGAGGATTCGAATCGATCTGCTAGCGAGCGAAGCCATGCATCTCCCTGTTGAATTCAGCGAGCGGTCACGGGGAAAAGCAAGTCCCCACTAACGATCAGCGCCCCGGGGCGTCAATCACATCGGTGAGTGGCACCTTCCGGCCTTTGATCATGTTCTCGAAGAAATAAAGCCCGGATTTTCCGCCGACCACGATGTCGAGGTCGCCGTCCTGGTCAATGTCAACCACACAGACCTGCAGCCCCGCTCCGGTCCGCGAACCGTAGTCGATGGTGTGCCGCCGCCATTGCAACCCGGTTTCGACCTGGACTCTTTCATACCAATACAGGCCGAGAGGCTCGTTGGAGCCTTTATCGTGTTCATCTGCGTAGTAGCGCTTTCCCGTCACCAGCACCGGCTTGCCATCGCCTTTGAGGTCCGCGACGGTCATGGCGTGAGACTGCGACCAGGCGTTGTCAACGTAGTGTTTCACCCAGCTGCGTTTACCCTGCGCGTCCTTCTTTTGTTCGTACCAGAAAATTCCGTAGCTGTGGCCGAGACTGGTGACGAGGTCCGCCAAGCCGTCGCCGTTCACGTCCATGGTGTAGATGAATCCGGTCTCTCCCAAGTCGAATTCTGGATGGAAGATCCACTCGCCGTTCCGGGGGTCGGGAGGAGCTTCAAACCATCCCTTGGGCGTGATAATGTCCGTGCGCCCATCGCCGTTGACGTCCCCCGCGCCGATGCCGTGTCCATAACTGTTGGGGCTGACCACATGTCCCACCCAGTGTGCCTCTTCGCCCTTGCCTACGATCTCGAACCATTTCAGCGGGGCGTTGGTATCGCCGTATTGTGGCAGGAGTTGCTGAGGCTTACCGCCGGTATTCAGGATATCCACCAGAAATGAGAATTCCACCGGCGCGCCTTGATCGATGACGTGCTTGACCCAGGGCTTGTTTGATTTGCCGGGGTTTTCCCACCAGGTCAGCGAGGGAGTCGTGCTCACGGCGGGGTCTCCCCACCAACTGGTCACCACATCGGGGTAGCCGTCACCATTCACGTCAATCGCCAGGTCGCCCAGGTCTTCCAGGTAACCGCCCGAGAACTCTCCATCAAATCGAAAGAAGGCCAGGTCGCGGAAGTGGTGTTTGATCCAGCGCGGCCCATCCTTACCGGGAGTCGTTTGTTCGTACCAGTTCTCGCCGGAAATAATATCGAGCTTCCCATCGCCATTCACATCGGCGACCTCTGCCGCTTCGCTTTGCTCCAAATCGATGGTGTGTTTGTAGAAAGGAATTTCCTGCGAGCCCTGCGCGCTCGCACGCCCGCTCATCCCGAACAGGCAGGATAGGAGAGTCAGAAAGAAGACAGAAAGACCCACCACAGAGCCGGCCCCATGAAGGATCCGAATCGACTTGTCAGCGAAGGAAGCCATGCATCTCCTGTTGAATTCAGCGAGCGGTCACGGGGAAAAGCAAGTCCCCACTAACGATCAGCGCCCCGGGGCGTCGATCACATCGGTGAGTGGCACCTTCCGGCCTTTGATCATGTTCTCGAAGAAATAAAGCCCGGATTTTCCGCCGACCACGATGTCGAGGTCGCCGTCCTGGTCAATGTCAACCACACAGACCTGCAGCCCCGCTCCGGTCCGCGAACCGTAGTCGATGGTGTGCCGCCGCCATTGCAACCCGGTCTCGACCTGGACTCTTTCATACCAATACAGGCCAAGAGGCTCGTTGGCGCCAGGATCGAGCTCATGCGCGTAGTAGCGCTTTCCCGTTACCAGCACCGGCTTGCCATCGCCTTTGAGGTCCGCGACGGTCATGGCGTGAGACTGCGACCAGGCGTTGTCAACGTAGTGTTTCACCCAGCTGCGTTTACCCTGCGCGTCCTTCTTTTGTTCGTACCAGAAAATTCCGTAATCGTGGCCAAGGCTGGTGACGAGGTCCGCCAAGCCGTCGCCGTTCACGTCCATGGTGTAGATGAATCCGGTCTCTCCCAGGTCGAATTCCGAATGGAAGATCCACTCGCCAGTGCGAGGGTCGGGGGGAGCTTCAAACCATCCCTTGGGCGTGATAATGTCCGTGCGCCCATCGCCGTTGACGTCCCCCGCGCCGATGCCGTGTCCATAACTGTTGGGGCTGACCACATGCCCCACCCAGTGTGCCTCTTCGCCCTTGCCTACGATCTCGAACCATTTCAGCGGGGCGTTGATGTTGCCGTATTCTGGCAAGAGTTGTTGAGGCTTACCGCCGGTATTCAGGATATCCGCCAGAAGTGCGAATTCCACCGGCACACCCTGATCGATGACGTGCTTGACCCAGGGCTTGTTTGATTTGCCGGGGTTTTCCCACCAGGTCAGGGAGGGAGCCGGAGGCGTGCTAAAGGCAGGGTCTCCCCACCAACTGCTCACCACATCGGGGTAGCCGTCACCATTCACGTCAATCGCCAGGTCGCCCAGGTCTTCCAGATAAGCTCCCTGATATTTTCCATCAAATCGATAAAAGGCTAGGTCGCGGAAGTGGTGTTTGATCCAGCGCGGCCCATCCTTACCGGGAGTCGTTTGTTCGTACCAGTTCTCGCCGGAAATAATATCGAGCTTCCCATCGGCATTCACATCGGCGACCTCTGCCGCTTCGCTTTGCTCCAAATCAATGGTGTGTTTGTAGAAAGGAATTTCCTGCGAGCCCTGCGCGCTCGCACGCCCGCTCATCCCGAGCAGGCAGAATAGGAGGGTCAGAAGGAACACAGAAAGACCCACCATAGGGCCGGCCCCGTGGAGGATTCGAATCGATCTGCTAGCGAGCGAAGCCATATGCGTCTCACCGTTGGAGTTGAGGTTGAGCGAATCGGCTGGCTGACTCGCAGCCAGGATCAGGCTGACTGAAGTATCGTAGACGGCTCACTTTTTCATTCTGCGCCATTTTAGAGTGGTCAGATACCGGGGGCCAGATGTTAAGCGACCATTACGCCTCCCACAAAGCGCGGAACCTAACCTCGGTGGGTTAGGTCATTTTCTGATTCTCATTCGATGGAAAACCGGTTCCGCCCGTATATGAGACGTCTCACTTACATCGCGACGGAAGCATAAAGAAAGGTCTCGAACCTTGTCAAGATTTTGTTTCGCGATTTGGTTTCGCGAGTCTTAGTCGTGACAAGGTAAGAGACCGGTCGGCAGGTGAGAGGACGGTCATTTGCCAGGGTGAACGAAGGCACGCAGGCTCACGTGCGGGCGGATTCCGAGGATTCACGGACCACCAGCGTGGCGGGCAATCGAATCTTCCAATCCGGCGGCCATGCTTCGCAAGGCTTCAAATCCGGTTACCCCATTGCTGCAAATAATGCGGAAGGCCTAACGGTTGGCTTAATAACTCATTTGTGACGAATCCTAGCCACCTTCCCCCGATCGAACCTTCTCGCCGAGATCAGCGAATCGCGAACCAGAAACCCACTCTTATGCAAAGCCTGGCGATATCCCTTGACGCTCCTACTCAATCGTCCGGGCGGGTTCGCCAGCTCTTTCTGAGTCGCCAAGCCCCGATACCGTACAACCGGGTTCTAACTTTGCGGTGATTGAAATTCTGCGGGAAGATCCGGTTGACAGGGGTCGGGTGGAAGGCGTAAGTTTTCAAGCTAATGAGACGACTCATTTCGCCACTCGAATCCTATGCCAAGTCGTTTCTGTCGGCGCCAAACACTATCGCGACTGCATTCCGGAGGCTTTGGAAGAAACCTCTCGTACTGACAGCTCCCTAATCGGCTCGGTTTCTCACGAAGCTTAGAGCTGCGGGCCGAGAGCCAAGACTCACGTGGGCTGATTAGGCATGCTCAGACGATCACCACGCTCCGACAAACTTTCAGCTGAGAACACCTCCATGCAGGTCAAAACCAGTCTGCGCTATTTGGAAGACCGTTGGGACGAGCAGGTCGCCCGCGGCCTCAACCAACCTGATTTGCTGCGCTATCGATCGAATCTGCTGGGTTCCGACCTTCGCATCACCAACTTCGGTGGAGGCAACACCAGTTCGAAAATCCAGCAAACCGACCCCTTAAGTGGCAAACAAGAAGAAGTTTTATGGATCAAGGGCAGCGGCGGCGATCTGGGAAGTATCCAGCTGAGCGGATTGGCAGCCCTGTACTGTGAAAAGCTGCACGGGATGGAACAGAAATATCGCGGCACTCAGTTCGAAGATGAAATGGTGGAAATGTATCCACTATGTGCCTTCGGCAAGAACACGGTGGCGGCCTCGATCGACACACCGCTTCACGGCTTTTTGCCTTTTCCCCACATCGATCATTTGCACCCTGACTGGGGTATCGCGCTGGCGGCTTCAGCCAACGGCCGCGAAAAAATGGAGGAATTCAATCGGCTGTATGACCACCATCTGATTTGGGTGCCGTGGCAACGCCCGGGTTTCGAGTTGGCCATGATGCTGCGTCGTGCCGTGCAGGAAAGTCCGAACTGCGACGGCGTTGTGCTGGGCGGCCACGGCCTGTTCACCTGGGGAAGTACCCAGCAAGAATGCTACGAGAACACGATCTCGATCATCGATCAGCTCGGGCAATTTGTGGTGGACCACGTCGACAAGAAAGGCGCGGCGTTGTTCTGCGGCCCGCGATACCATCCCCTGGACAACCGGCGCGATCTTGCTCTCGACATTTTTCCTTTCCTGCGGGGAAGAGTCTCCGGCGCCCGACGGTTGATCGGCAACTTCAGCGATCTCCCGGAAGTTCTGCGCTTCGTAAATTCAGGGGACGCACAAGCGTTGGCGCATTTGGGCACGAGCTGTCCCGACCACTTTATCCGCACAAAAGTCCGGCCTTTGTTTGTTCCCTGGCTGCCGGCGGCGAATGACCAGGGACTACGCCAACAAATCGATTCCTCGCTGGAGAATTACCGCAAGGAGTACGCCGAATATTACAACTCGTTCGCGCAGCCTAATTCCCCTGCCATGCGCGATGCCAATCCGACTGTAGTTCTCATACCTGGTATCGGAATGTTCAGTTTCGGAAAGAGCAAAACCGAAGCTCGGCTCACGGGCGAGTTCTACGTCAATGCCATCCACGTGATGGAAGGCGCGACCTCGCTGGACACGGGCAAAATGCCGGCGACCCTGCCCCAGGCCGGGGCCGCGGCGCCCACCAGCGCATTCACGGTCCATGCCAACTACGTAGCCCTACCTCCCTCGGAAGCATTTCGGATTGAATACTGGCAATTGGAAGAAGCCAAGATTCGTCGGCAGCCCCCAGAGAAGGAATTGAGCCGCCACGTGGTTCTGATTGTCGGAGGCGGCAGCGGAATCGGTCGCGAAGTTGCCTTACTCGCGGCGGAGCGCGGAGCGCACGTAGTCGTCGCAGACCGTGATCCCGAAGCCGCGAGGAAAGTAGCGGAACAGGCCAAGGGGATCACAGGAAAAGAAGGCGGTCTGTCCGTCGCCGTGGATATTCGCCGTCGCGACGCAATCCGGCAGAGCCTGCGTGAACTGGTTGCGGCTTATAGCGGGCTGGATGTGCTGATCAACACTGCCGCACTTTTTGCTTCGTCGAAAGACGGACAAATCAGCGACGAAAAGTGGGGAGCTACGCTCGCTATAAATGTTACGGCAAACTATCTTCTGGTGGATGAAGCGGCACGCATCTTTAAAGACCAGAATCTCGACGCCTCAGTTGTACTCACCAGTTCGGCCAACGCTGTTGTACCCAAGCGTGGCAGCGAAGCTTACGACGTGAGCAAGGCAGCGCTCAGTCACCTGGTGCGCGAGCTCGCAATTTCACTCTCTCCGAAAATTCGAGTTAACGGTATCAGCCCGGCTACCGTGATCAAAGGGTCCACCATGTTTCCACGCGATCGCGTGATCATGGCTCTGAAAAAATATGAGATCGCTTACCGTGACGAGGCCTGCGACGAACAATTGAGGACCTTGCTCGGTGAGTTTTACGCCCGACGCACCCTCACTCATCGCCCTATTGATCCAAGAGACTGTGCAGAAGCAATTCTGTTTCTGGCGGGACCAAAATCCCCTTGTACCACCGGCCACATCGTTCCAGTGGACGGCGGTTTGACTGAGGCTTTCTTACGATGAACGAGGTTTCGCACGACCGGGAGTCTGCATTTGCTGACCAACTGTCGGCCAAAGCAAGGAAGAAGCCGGTACTGGTGGCCGTGGATCTGGGTGCGGAAAGCTGTCGCGTTTCCCTGCTGCGCTGGATCGAAGGTCAACCGGAAATTCGTCTCATGCACCGTTTCGCCAATTCAGCCCGAAACGAGGGGACCGGTCTGCGTTGGGATATTGCCGCCATCCAGGAGGGTGTCGAAGAAGGCCTGCGGGCCTGCGCGCAACTTGCGTCCGAAGGGATCGCTGCAATTGGGGTGGACGGTTGGGCCGTGGACTATGTACGCGTGGGCCCGGGAGGACAACCCCTCGCCAATCCTTTTTGCTATCGCGACCAACGTACCGTAGATTCGCAAAACCTGGTGCACTCCCGGATCGATCCGGACCGGCTTTATCAATTGACCGGAGTTCAGATTCTCGCCTTGAACACCCTGTATCAGCTGCGCGCTGATGGCGATGCTGAACAGAATCTTCCCTGGATCAATCTGCCCGAGTTTCTGCTGCACCGTTGGGGCGGGCAGCGAGTTTCCGAATACACCAATGCGACCCACACCCAGCTGCTGGGCGTACGAGACCACCACTGGCGTCCTGAAATCTTCGAGGCCGCTGGACTGGATATAAGCGCGGCACCGCCTTTGGTCAATCCCGGAACGGATATTGGTCAAATGCGGGGCCACCTCACTTCCCTGCCCGCGTTCCGCAACACCCGGTTGATCGCCCCCGCTTGTCATGACACGGCATCGGCCATCGCAGGAATCCCAGCACCGGGGGACGACTGGGCTTTTATCAGTTCCGGCACCTGGTCCCTGGTGGGCTGCGTGCTTCCTTCCGCGTGCGTGACCGAGGCGGCGCGAAGCAGAAACTTCAGCAACGAGGGCGGCGTAGGCGGGAAAATCTATTTTCTGAAGAACGTAAACGGCATGTGGCCGCTGCGGCAATGCATCGAACATTGGCAATCGCAAGGTGAGACTTGGACGGTTGAGCAACTGGTTGAAGCGTCCAACAACCTGGGTGCGCCAGAGCATCTGCTCGACGTCGACGACCCCGATCTGCTGTTGCCGGGCGACATACCCGCGCGGATTAATGCGCTCCTGAAGCGCTCCGGCCGTGCTCCCATTCCCGACGGCGCGGGGATGGCCCCGGCAATGGCCAACCTGATTTTTCACAGCCTCGCCGCACGGTATGCAGCCGTCCTGCTAGACACAACCAGGATTACAGGCCGAGATCTGAAGCGGCTTTACATCGTGGGCGGCGGAAGCAGGAATGCACTGCTGAACCGACTTACAGCGAGAGCCACAGGACTTGAAGTGATACCTGGATCAACCGAAAGCACTACGGTTGGTAATTTTGCGATTCAGCTTGCCGCGCTGGATGGGAATTATTCCGACGACATCGGTGTCTCCGGCAACGCGGTGGCGAAATGGGCGAGCGTGCTGGCGGCACAGCCCATAACGCCGGAAACTGAGATCCGCGCTCACAGAGTAGATGGAACTCAGGGTGATATTGGCGAGGCATCCACATGAAGTATGAGCCGGAAGCACACATTCACAGGGCACTCGACCAGCTTAATTTTAAAATCCAGATACCCAGCTGGGGATTTGCCAACACAGGAACCCGCTCTGGAAAATTCATCCAGCCGGGGGCACCGGTCACCATAGAGGACAAGTTCAGCGAAGCGGCGCAGATATGACTACTCCCACCAACCACAAACAACCTGCTTTGCATAATGCTATGTGGCCCGGTGTCGTCGGCAAGGGAATCGGTTCTGAACCACCCATCGACCTTGACACCATGCTGAAGCTCACGGCGGCCGCAAATGTGGATGGCGTAAAATTTGACGGTGTCGATTTGTTTTTGACGAGTCCGCACACCGACATCGATTCGAGCGATGAAGACCTGAAAAAGCTCTCCGACAAGATCGCTTCTTTCGGTTTGCTTATCGGCTCGCTGGTTGCTCCGGTGTGGGGAGCCACGGGCGGCGGATCGGCCATGGGAAACGCTGACGAGCAGAAGCGGTTTCTGGAGCAAGTTCGGAAGGCCTGCCGCATCGGCCGGAGATTGCGTGAATTGGGTATCAGACGCTACGGTATCATTCGCATCGATTCCGCAACTGCCACCGCCGAATGGTCGAAGGATCCGGAGAGGAATACCAGGCGCATTGCTGATACGTTTCGCCAGGCATGCGACATTGCCGATGAATACGGAGAGAGATTAGCCGCGGAAGGGGAGATCTGTTGGGGCGGAATGCACAGTTGGAAGCGCATGGTCCAGCTCCTGGAGCTAGTCGATCGCCCCAAGACGCTGGGCTTTCAGGCTGACATGGCTCACACGCTTCTTTTCACTCTTGGGTATAACGCTCCCGAGGACCGGCTTCTGCCGGAACAATTTGTTTGGAGTCGGCGGGACCAGTTCGAACAATCTTTGCGATTGCTGACCAACGCCCTTCGACCCTGGACGATTGATTTCCACGTCGCCCAGAACGATGCCACAGTGAAGGGGTCGGGATCCCATGATAAGACCGGACGCCATTGTCTTCCCAACGATCCCAACGGCAAACTCAACATTGTGCATGACTCGGGCTACTGGATGCGGGACGACAAGGGCGAGCGAACCGGCGCACTCCAGCACATTTGCTGGGATGGCTGCATGTTCTCCAACAGCGTGATGATGGATCAAAGGACCTGGCGCGACATTCTTGCCACCATGATTGCCGTCCGCCAAGCACACGGATGGGATTAAGGATAATGATTCAGTTTGGTTTTTCGCCGTAGGACCGCCGACCTTTAATTCAATAAATTCCGGCGCTCTTCCGAGCGCCGTGGCAACAAAGGCTAAGGTGAGTAAACCGCGCTTAAACATAGGCATCGTCGGATATGGCTTCATGGGCAGAACTCATGCGAATGCCTTCCGCCGAGTGCCGAACTTTTTCGATGTTCCCTATGTTCCGGTACTGAAAGCAGTTTGCGGGCGCAATCGTGTCAGGGCAGAAGCATTTCAGCAGACCTGGGGCTATGAGTCCGTCGAGACAGACTGGCGCAGACTTGTCGAACGCAAGGATATCGATGTCATCGACATCGCGAGTCCCAACGATACTCATGCCGAGGTGGCAATCGCAGCTGCCCAAGCGGGCAAGACGATTTTGTGCGAAAAGCCGTTGGGTCGAAACGGCGCCGAGTCAAAGACCATCGTGGAAGCCGCTGAGAAGGCGAGCGTGCCGAACATGGTCTGGTACAACTATCGCCGCGTGCCCGCGGTTACACTCGCCAAAGAACTGATCAGCGAGGGCCGGCTAGGACGTATCTTTCACTATCGCGCCAAGTTCCTGCAGGATTGGACCATCTCGAAAGACCTGCCCCAAGGCGGTGAAGGGCTGTGGCGTCTCGATGTTCAGGTGGCGGGAAGTGGCGTGACGGGAGATCTGCTCGCGCACTGCATCGATACCGCCATGTGGCTGAACGGCTCCATCGACTCGGTCGCTGCTGTCACAGAAACCTTCATCAAAGAGCGCAAGCATAACCTCACGGGAGAAATAGAGAAGGTCGGCATTGACGACGCGAGTGCATTCTTAGCGCGCTTTGCGAACGGTTCGTTGGGCAGTTTCGAAGCGACCCGCTATGCACGCGGACACAAGGCTCTATACACTCTCGAGATCAACGGAGAAAATGCCTCGATCATTTGGGACCTTCACGATCTTCACCGATTGCAATATTTCGATCATCGCGACGAGGGAAGACTTCGGGGTTGGCGCTCGATCCACATCACCGACAGTGATCATCCGTATATGAAGCATTGGTGGGTGCCTGGTCTGCAAATCGGATACGAACACACATTTGTCCATCAGGCGGCAGATTTCTTGTGCGGATTGGCCAACGCTAATGTACCGGCGCCGAGTTTTCGCGACGCGTTGGCAACGGATTATGTGACCGATGCTATCTTGGCTGCCGCCAAAAACGACAACTGGGAGAAGGTGAATAGCGCGCGTTAGCGGGCTGCAATCTTGCGGATCGATCGGGCAACGGTTCGCATCCTTCGCAGCCAAACGAGGCGCACCATTGGACGATTGATAGAACGCGAACTGGGCACTCTCTTCAACATGTCTCATCGCACCGTGGTGGATGCCCTTGATGGTCCGCTCGATCCCTGGCGAGCAGCCATCTGCCGATATGGTGGCGGAGTACTTTGCCGTCGATCCGTCGGGCGCCAGCCGCATGGTTGCTGATGCCCTTCGAGGAGGATACGTAAGGCGGGTCGCTTCTCAAACAGACGGTCGCCGCATGTTTTTAGAGCTCACTGGTAATGGTCGAAAATTACTGAGAACGGCAAGCCGCTTTCGCAAACGCTTTCTCTCAAAGAAAATATGGATTGGCCGGATCATGACTGCGTCGAATTCGCGCGGCTGTCAACCAGATTTATCGAGCCGCCCCAGAGTATTTGCTGACGCGAGGGAATCAGGTGGTTGTCCCGCGGCAAAGGAGCCGAATCCCTGTATGGCGAAAAGAACAAAAGTTACAAGGCGGATACAACATCACAAGGACGGATCGATCTGGAGCGAAGGGGCCATGAAGGATGGGCGGATGCACGGCTATTGGGAGTGGTTCAGAAGCGACGGGACCAAGATGCGATCTGGACACTTCGCTTGCGGCGAGCGGGTAGGCGAATGGATCACCTACGACAAAAGAGGCTCGCGGTACAAGACAACCATGATAAGTGATAGATGAAAAACGGGGAGCATGGCGCTATTTTTGTTTGGGCGTATAGTTCGTGCGACCATGACCGAAGTCGGCGAGGCTAGCGGCTCGAGAGTGCTTGGGTACCTCAGCCTGATGTGTATTGTTTCAGGGCCTTAGATCGGTGACCAACTATTCTCAAGAGGAACCGCATGCTCAACTCGAACCAGGCGTGGGAACGACAAACGATGCGTCCCGTAATTCGCGGGCGCCAGGCAGCGGTCTCGTCCATGAAGGCGGAAGCGACAGAGAGTGCGCGCAGAATCCTCCAGGCCGGTGGAAATGCATTCGATGCGGCCGTGGCCGGTCAAGCCGCTCTGGCTGTGACCGATTTTCCTATGAACGGCGTCGGTGGTGATGCGGTTGTACTGGTGTACTACGCCCGTGAGAGTAAGGTCTATTCGGTAAATGCGGGGCCACGGGCGCCAAAACTTGCGACCATCGACTGGTATGAGAAAAACAATGGCGGCAAGCTGCCTGAAAGCGATGGCTTGCTCGCCGGCGGATTGCCCTGCGTGGTGGATGCCTGGTACGTGCTGCTGGACCGTTGGGGCACCATGAGCCTCGAGCAGGTGCTGCAACCCGCAATTGAACTTGCCGAAAACGGGTTTCCTTTGAGCGAGCGCCTGGCGGCCATCCTCGCGGATGCTCACAAAATTCGCAAATATCCGACCACGGTGAATATTTATCTTCCCAATGGCCAACCGCCGAAGGCAGGTGAAATCTTCAAAAACATTGATCTTGCCTGCACTTTGAAAAAGTTAGTCGAAGCCGAACTGGAGAACAAGGCAAAGGGACGGCACGAAGCCCTCAAAGCAGCCCGCGATCGCTTTTACCAGGGAGATATCGCCCGCACCATGGCAGCTTTCTCAGAAAGCAACGGTGGCCTGTTCCGCTATCAGGACTTCGCGGAGTACAACGCCGTGGTGGAGACGCCGGTCTCTATCGACTACCGGGGTTATCGTATCTACAAGAACCCCTCGGCCAGCCAGGGCCCAACGGAACTGATCGCCCTCAATCTCCTCGAAGGCTATGATCTTAAGGCCCTCGGCCACAACAGCGCCGACTACATTCACATCAGCGCAGAGGCCGTTAAACTTGCCATGGCCGACCGCGAGAAATTCCTCGGCGACATGGATTTCATCACCATTCCATATGGCGGGCTGCTCTCGAAGGACTATGCGCGCGAACGCAGGGCCCTCATCGATCTTCAGAAAGCTTCACTTGACCTTCGGCCAGGGGCGCCCGATAAATTTGCGATCAACGCACAATCGGTCGACGGGTCAGTGCGAATGAATCTCGAGGGCAACGCTAGTCATGACGGCGACACCAGTTATATTTGCACGGTCGACAAGGATCGCAACATGGTGAGCTTCGTGCCCAGCCTGCACAGCCCATTCGGGACTGGAGTGGTCATGGGCGACACCGGCATCATCTTCAACTGCCGCGGCGACTACTACTCGCTCACCCGCGGCGAGGCCAATTCGCTCGAACCGGGCAAGCGGCCACGGAGTACTTTGCAGACCACGTTGGTGATGAATGACGGGCAACCGTTTATGATTACCGGCAGCCCGGGCACGGACGATCAGGTAATGCGGACAATGCAAACCTTTCTCAACATTATCGAATTCGGCATGAATATCCAACAAGCCATCGAGGCTCCCCGATGGTCCAGTCGTTCCTTCCCGGCCTCGCCTTTTCCGCACACCATGTATCCTGGCGATCTATCGGTCGAGGCGCGAATTCCAGCGGCCACACAAAAAACGCTCATTGCCCGAGGCCACAAGCTGAGGGTGGATCCGCCGTGGTCTCTGGGATCAAATGCTGGCATCTTGGTCAATTCCGAGACCGGCGTGCTGGATGCCGGGGCCGATCCGCGAGTGGAAGCCTATGCCTGGGCATGGTAGGGGCTTTGCACCCCCAGAGGACTGGTAACATTCCCTGCAGAACTTGTTC
The DNA here is from genome assembly GCA_963786325.1 of Terriglobia bacterium. Classification (GTDB taxonomy): domain Bacteria; phylum Acidobacteriota; class Terriglobia; order Terriglobales; family Acidobacteriaceae; genus JAIQFF01. The sequence goes on along the minus strand of CAWAYW010000024.1, from coordinate 129,305 downwards.
GCACCGTCGTATGGGCGGACTCAAACCCGCCGGATGCGGGCCAGGCGGAACGTTCCCCATCCATAAAGTCTCTCCTCGATAGCTTCGATTGCCCACCCATCGGAAAACGCGACTTGAATCTCTTCTTCCGTGACTCCATGCGTTCCAAAGCCGCTGATGCAAATCCGAAGCCAGGTGCCGAGGCGCCCCAGCCAGCGAGGACCTCGGTCTTTAAATGCCAGTAAATGGAGCACGGCACCGGGCCGAGACACGCGTCGGAGCGCACCTGCGTACCGCAGACGGTCCGCGCTCTTGCCCATTACGTGAAACAGGCCGGAGTCAATGATGGTCTCGAATCGTGCGTCCCAGGCCATCAGTTCTCTCGCGTCCGCAACCGCGAATGTGGCTGCGACGCCCCGCTGTCGGGCTTTGATGCGGGCTTTCTCGATCGCAACGGGAGCGGCATCGAAAGCAACGACGCGATAGCCTTGCGCCGCCAAGTACATGGCGTTCTCTCCCGTCCCACAGCCAGCGTCGAGAACCTCGTCGCGAACCTGTCCCGCCTGCACGAGATCCTGAACGAACGGCGTCGGGCCATCGGTGTCCCAGGGTGGCCGCCGTCGCCCGGCGTAAACTTTGTTGAATGCGACCGCGGTGTTAGCAATTAACGCATTATGTGTTTTACGCATATAAGTGACTTTAGCATAATATGGACATTAGCACAATTCATGATACAGTGTTGATCGTCGACTGATAAAACTCATGACGCCAAACACGCGACGCGACGCGCTCTCACAAATCGAGTGTGCGATGGTTCGCATCCGACGCAGCCAAACCAGGCGCACCATCGGGCGAGCGATGGAACGCGAATTAGGAATTCGCTTCAATATGGCCCACAGCTTCGTCGTGGACGCTCTTGACGAGGCGAGCGGGGTCCCGGGTAACAAACCATCGGTTGGTATGGTGGCGGAACTCCTCGGCGTCGATCCCTCCCGTGCCAGCCGCATGGTTGCGGATGCCATTCGAGGGGGATATGTTCGGCGGGTCGCGTCCCAAGTCGACGGTCGCCGCGTGCGTCTGGAGCTTACCGGTGCCGGACGGAAGCTGCTCAAAACAACCAGTAGCTTTCGCAGACAATTCTTTTCCAAGGTGATGGCGAGTTGGTCCGAAGATGATTGCGCCGAATTCGCAAGACTGCTGACGAAATTTACCCAGCCACTACAGCTGTAGGAGTTCTCGTCACGCCAGCATACAAACCCTCGAGAACTAGAGATCGTGGCGGTAAATAATGCCCTTGACGGTGTTTGGATTACCGCGCATCGACGCGTGTGCCCATTATCAAAATTCCGGTTAAGATTGTTCCGCCTCAAACCAGGGACGATCGGCAGCCGGTCGGTTTACAATGCGCGAGGCCATGGCGGAGGGGCGGGACCCGAGGAATGAGGGAGCGATCTCGGGCCAGGAAATCGAGGCGAAGAGTGGTCATGGATCTTATCCTGAAGAACGCGCAACTCGACAATGGGGAGCGTTGCGACATCGGGATCGCTGCGGGAAAGATCGGGGCAATCGTACCGCGGCTCGATCTCGAGGGCGAAGTGATCGATCTTGATGGCCGGCTTGTCTCTCCCGGCTTCATCGAGACTCACCTGCATCTCGACAAGTCCTGCATCCTTGACCGCTGCGCCTCCGATCGCGGAGATCTTGCTGAAGCGATCGGCGAAGCCGCCAAGGCCAAAGCTTCATTTACAGCAGAGGATGTTCACACCCGCGCAAGCCGCACCCTGGAGAAGTCGATCCTCCATGGCACGACTCACATGCGCACCCATCTCGAGGTCGATCCCGGTGTCGGGCTGCGCAGCCTGGAGGGTGTGTTGCCGCTGGTCAGGGAATACGCGTGGGCGATCGATCTGCAGATCTGTGTGTTTCCGCAGGAAGGGCTGCTCAACAATACCGGTACCGACGAACTGATGGTCGAGGCGCTTCAGCGCGGTTGCGGCGCGGTCGGCGCCGCGCCCTACACGGATTCAGACCCTCGCGGCCAGATCGATCGAGTATTCGAGATGGCGCGCGAATTCGACGTCGACATCGACATGCATCTCGATTTTGGACCCACCAGCGACGATATGGATGTCTGGCACGTCTGTCGGCGGACCGAGGAGTACAAATACGGGGGACGGGTCACCATCGGCCACGTCACCAAGGCGACCAGCCTGCCGCATGCAGAGCTCGACCGAATGGCGCGACGACTGGCGGAGGTGGGCGTGTCGCTCACCGTGTTGCCCGCGACCGACCTTTACTTAATGGGGCGTAATCACACTCACGACCACAACCAGCCAAGGGGTGTGGTGCCGGCCCACAAACTGCTGCACCACGGAGTCAACTGCTCGCTGTCGAGCAACAATGTGCTTAATCCGTTCACGCCATTCGGGGATTGCTCTCTTATTCGGATCGCGAATCTTTATGCCAATGTCGGTCAGGTCGGTAGCAAAACCGGTCTGCGTGATTGCTTCGACATGATCACGCGGCGACCCGCTCAACTTCTGCGGCTCGCAGACTATGGAGTCGCGGTTGGCAAGAGCGCGGATCTGGTGGTGCTCGACGCGGCCGCGCCCGAAATGGCGGTGGCGGAGGTTGCGACCGTGCTTTATGCTTTCAAAGCCGGGCGCATGACGGTCTCGCGCGAGCCGGCGCAACTCCATCGAAAACATGAGCATTGACGATCGGCTTAACGCGTTCTGCCGCTACGAGGACGTCGCTCTCGAAGGCACCCCAACCGGCCCATTGCTTGGCTGCACCTTCGCCGTCAAGGACGTGTTCGATATCGCCGGATATCGCACTGGCAACGGTCACCCACGCTGGCTCGAGACCCATCCACCCGCAGAGCGCACTGCGTCGGCTGTCGAGCACCTGCTCGCCGCCGGAGCCCGCCTGGTTGGTAAGACCTACTGCGATGAAATGACCTACAGCCTCAATGGCGAGAACGTGCACTATGGCACGCCGGTCAATCCCAGGGCTCCCGGGCGCATTCCTGGCGGATCTTCGAGCGGGTCGGCATCCGCGGTATCGGGCGGGCTCGTTGATTTCGCACTCGGCACCGATTGCGGCGGGTCGGTGCGCATACCGGCAAGCTATTGCGGCATCTACGGGATTCGCACCAGTCATGGCCTGGTGCCAGCCGACGGCGTGGTTCCGTTGGCGAAGAGCTTCGACACGGTGGGCTGGTTCGCACCGACGGCGAAGCTGATGCAACGGGTCGGGGCCGTGCTGCTACCACCCACGAAACCATTCGTGCCCAAACGACTGCTGATAGCGACCGACGCATTCGCGGCCCTCGATTCGGGGATTACCGCGGCGCTCACCCCAGCTGTCGAAATGGTGACAGCGACGATCGAGAAAACGGACCGCGTGAACATCTACACCAGCGATTCCGCCGAACGGCTAACAACATTTCGCGTTCTCCAAGGTGCTGAGATTCACGCGCAGCATGGCGCCTGGATCGATCGCTATCGGCCGGAATTCGGACCGGGCATCCGAGAGCGCTTTGCTTGGGCTGCGACCATCGCGGCCGCCGAAGTGGCGATGGCATTGCCCAGGCGCAAGGCAGTCGCACACTACATGGACAGCCTCCTCGCCGACGACGCGATACTTTGTCTACCGACAGCCCCCGGGACCGCACCCAGGCTCAAAACGCCGCCGGCCGAGCTCGAGGTCTTCCGCAGCCTCGCCTTTGCCCTGTTGTCGATCGCGGGGCTCGGCCGCCTACCGCAGATCAGTCTTCCGCTTGCTGCGTTCGACGGTTGTCCTCTCGGACTGTCGATCATCGGACCGCGTGGCAGTGACCAGGGAATGCTCGATTGGGCCGCAGCCCATTTTGCTTGACTTACCGGAAAAAACAAGAATCCGCAGTCGCGACCGCCAGACGGGCTTCTGAGTCGGCTAGGACCGAGCGACGCCCTCAGCCGGACGACGCGACCATAAGAAATACACAGGAATTCCGAGCAGGACGATAATCAATCCCGGCCACGTGTATTGCGGTTTGTAGCGCAGTAGTACGACATCGATAAATAAAGCCATCACGATATACATGGCCGGAAGCACCGGGTAACCAAACGCCCGATACGGGCGAACTGCGTCGGGACGAGTGCGCCGGAGCACGAATAGTCCAAAGATGGTCAGGATGTAAAAGACCAGCACGGCAAAGATGATGTAGTCGAGCAGCTGTCCATAACTGCCTGATACACAAAGAATACAAGCCCAGATCATTTGCACTACTAGGGACACTGCCGGAGTCTTGTAGGTCGGATGCAGTTTAGCCACGCTCTTGAAAAATAATCCGTCCTTGGCCATGGCGTAGTAGACGCGTGCGCCCGCCAGAATTACGCCGTTGCAGCAGCCGAAGCCCGCAAGCATCACGGCGATGGCCATTAGCGATTCGCCTGTAGCGCCCAGCATCTGGGACATAACCGCGGTGCCGACGCGGTCTTCGGTGGCGTACTTGATGCCGCGCTCCAGAATAGTCGCGCCCGCAGCACTTCCATCCAGCGGCAGAACACTCAGGTAGACGAAGTTGCAAGCGATAAACAACCCAATCACTACGCTCGTGCCCAGGACCAGGGATAGCGGCAGATTGCGGCTTGGGTTCTTCACTTCCCCAGCGGTGAAAGTCACGTTGTTCCAGGCGTCAGCGGAGAATAGCGCTCCCACTTGGGCGACCGCGAGGATGGTCAGTGTACCCACGAGTACAGTCGGACCGCCCACCCCCACTTGCACCGCGTGCTGCGCGCCAAGGTTCGCGTTATGCCAGAAGTGTTCCTGAAAATTTGCCGCCAGAGCCTCCGCGTTGCGCCCGATGAACAACCCCAGCAGTGCCAAGCCCAATAATGCGGATACTTTGGCGAAGGTGAGTACGTTTTGAATCAAGGCGCCGGTTTTCAACCCGAAGATATTGATGACCGACAGCGTCACCACGGCCAGAATCGCCACCAGGTTCTGCGTGTTCAGCCCAGTATCCACGTTTCCCAGCACCATCGGGCCAATATGGATGGGCGGAATTTTCATGAAGTGAACGATCCAGTTCGAGGACGAGACTGATGGGAAGAAAGTGCCGAGAAATTTGCCGAAGGCGACACTGACGGCGGCAATGGTGCCGGTCTGAATCACCAGAAAAAGCGTCCATCCATAAAGAAATCCCCAAAGCGGACCGAGCGCTTCTCGGAGATAAACATATTGACCACCGGCGCGCGGCATCATAGCCGCCAGTTCGCCGTAACACAGGGCCGCGACGATGGTGAGGAAACCGGTCACCAGATAGGCACCGATCAGCAGAGCGGGCGAGTTGACCTCCCGGGAGATTTCCGCGGGAACGATGAAGATGGCGGAGCCGATCATGGAACCCATGACCAGCATACTGGCGCTGGTCAGTCCCAGACCCTTTATCAGTTCTGTATCTTGACGGCTGTGGACGTCCCAGTCGGTGGCTGCTGCAGGCGTGGGTCGCTTGGTCTCGGTACTCACAGCCCTCCTGCATGGTGCGGCTTGCTTATAGCGCCGGCGTCCCACCCCTTGCGGGATGCGCTTGTTGGCTACGATTTGCTAAAGTTCCGGCTGCGCGAACCCCGCGCGGAAGGCTCGTTGCATATTCGGATGGGTGAAAAGCGTGCAACAAAGTTCCCGCAACACTGGGCCATCGACGACGCAGACCATATCTGCACGCCGCGCTACTTGCCTGGCGGGAACCCGAATCTGAATGCAGTGATGGTTGCCGTCGGCGATGGTCGCGCCAAAAACGACACGATCTAGCCTTGCCCAAAGCGCGTTGCCCATACACATCGCGCAGGGCTCGCAAGTCGAATACATCGTGTATCCCCTCAATGAGGGACGCTTGAGTTTCTTGCACGCCAGCCGGACAGCGCGCAGCTCGGCGTGAGAGCTGGGATCGTTTTCGCGGGCCACATTGTTCGTGGCGCGCACCAGCCGCTGGCCAGTCTTGGTGTTTACAATCAGTGCGCCGTAGGGTACGGGGTGGTCCGTCTCCATCGTGCGAGCGGTAAACAGGTAGAGATCGCGCATGCGCTCCTGGTCCAGCGACTTCGTTTTGGTGTGCATGCCGGCAGCAGCCTTCATGGCGCGATAGTCTATCACGCCCCTTGCAACAGATCACAAGCGGAAAAATTGACGAAAACCCTCGATTCATTGGAAGGCGATGCTGCCTCCTCATGCAACAGTATTGATAGCAATCATCGGGACAAGCCGTGCATGAATCCGGTCGAGTTGAAGAAGGTGTGGCGGACCGCTGTGATTTGTTTCTTTCGAGAATCGCAACCGTTGCACCAGATCCACCTGCACCGTCTCGTCTACAGGCGATTGGCACCCTCGAACCCGAGCGTCTCCAGAACCGACCTCTTCACCCGAGACGCTCAAGCAGCTTTGCGATTTTAGTTTTTCTGGGTCGAAGCTCTCTCCTTTCGAGGTGGCGAGAACGGCCTCCTGCTTGATGAGGGTTCCCGTTCGGCGCCATCTGACTCCTTGGGTTCGAATGCCGCGATGGGAGATCAAACACCTAGTCGAGGTTTTCGAGCCCGAGCTAATTCTCTTTGACAATAAGTTAATACTTATATAAGGTATTGCCTATGGAAGGACTGGACGCCGCTTTCGCCGCCTTAGCTGATCCGACGAGACGCTCGATTCTCGCTCGTCTTGCACAAGGAGAGGCGACTGTCATGGAACTGGCGGCGCCGTTTGAAATGACGCAACCCGCGATCTCCCAGCACCTGAAGGTGCTCGAAGATGCGGGCCTGATCATTCGCCGAGTCGAGGGTACGAAGCGTCCCCGCCGTCTCGCGGAAGCGGGCATTGAAGCGATGGACCAATGGCTTGCGATGCTGCGAAAAGCCCTGGAGAAAAACTACGACCGGCTGGACGGAGTTCTCGCCGGAATGGAAAAACACGCGAAAGGAAAAAAAAGATGAGCAAGATGACGCTGAAGACCGAAGGAGATACCCACATAGTTGTGACGAGGCGCTTCGCTGCGCCTCCGGAAGCCGTGTACCGCGCCCATACCGACCCGAAATTAATCCAGAAATGGTTGCTTGGTCCGGAAGGATGGACAATGCCGGTATGCATCAGTGAGGCCAAGCCGGGCGGCAAATTCCGTTACGAGTGGGCAAATGGCAAAGGCCATGGATTCTATGTGACCGGCGAGTTTCTGGAACTTAGTCCTAATAAGAGGATCGTACATGTCGAGCGAATGTATCTGCCCGATCCTACGCCGGATAACCACGTCGACACGCGTTTCGATGCCGACGGTGCAGGCACGCTAATGACGATGCGAATGACTCTGCCCGATTCCGAGACACGCGCGGCCATGCTGGCCACAGGTATGGAACGTGGGATGGAAGCCAGCTACGTGCGGTTGGAAGGGATGATCTAGGTTGCTCTTGTCGGCTGAGCTCTACTCTAAGGAGAAACTTCGCTGGAGGAGTGATTGAACAACGCAGCAATGAAACCACTTCTTGGCGTGGCCAACCCGTCAACAATTGCTGGCTCCGCGGCCTGGTTGGCCGTTCTCGCAACACCGGCCACGAACGCGGCTACATCGTTGGCGTAAAAGACAATCTTCGGACCTTTGCGGCCCGGCGATGACGGGCAGGAATGCAGCGCAATCGTTGCGCCGCCGCCGCGAATTTCCGCCAGCCTTTCTCATCGGTGACTTGCTTGAGGCCAAGCACTTCACCGTAGAATTTGCTCATCATATCGATTGATTCGAGTGATATCGGACCGCGCGGGCAAAAAGCCCAAATCGCTGCAAAACGCACCAGGCTACCCGAATTGCGGGTTGGGTTGTGTACTGGAAAATTTCCGCATTGAAGGGGAGTGCCCCACCTTTCCGATCAGACTTGTAACGCGCCCACGGCGACATGTCCCACCGGATTTCGCCATGCGTTGAGGCCTGCCCGCTGAAGGACGGAGACGGCGCGATCGGCAAACTCTGCTTCGATCTCGCATGCAATTGCTTCGTACACCGGAAAGGCGCGCGCAACGTCGATGGGGTCGGACGGCTCGGCGAGGTATCCATTGTCATCACGAACTGCAATCCTGTTTTGTGCCAGCAGAGTATCCAGGTGAGCGTCGTAATCGCGCAGAAACTCTCGGTCGGAGCGCAGGACGCCCAGGAGTTCGGCGAGCCGCCACGTTTCCTGCTCGCCCTCATGCAGCGTAAACCAGGCGGATTGACGAACGGTTTCCACCCCGAACGCGAATTCCTTTTGAACGAGCCGTCCGCCCTCGCTGCGATACACAGAATAATATGCATTTAACGATGCCCCGTCGTCGCGGCCGCAAATGAAGAGGCCTCCCGGGTGCAGAACTTGCGCCACCCACTTTTCCACCTCACGGCGAAAATTCCCGTCAAAGTAAATGAGCACATTGAAACTGCGTATGACTCCGGCTTCCAGCAAGTCGGTTGATCGAAATCCTCCCTGAATGAATTTGAGGTTGGATCGCTCGTACCCACGCAAAGGATGGCGCACCAGACGCATGCCGCCCTGTTCCGCGGTGGACAGTTCTCCTTCATCGGTGGGAAGACTGGGGAGCAATTGCGCAAACGCATCTGAAAAACGTTGAATCGTGGCGTTGCGGTCCGAGTACAAGGGAAGAAACTCCTCTGGGCGACCGGCCTGAAAATACCGCACCCTTCCCTGCGGGTCGAGAGATGCATAGTTTCCGCGGTCGTCGTATAGGAGGTATGGCTCAAACGCCGGGTCCGCTCCAACGATTCGCCATTCCGGAAATGCCTCCGCCGCTTCCATCGAAGTCTGAGGAGGAAACCCGCAGCCCATGTCCAGCAAAACCGTCCCGGCCTCGAAGTTCGTCCATGGATTCGAACGCAGATAGGCGTCGATTTTCTTATGCCTGCCCGGCATCGTAAGGGGTGGCACCATTCCTCCCCAGGCGCCGGGCAAAATGCCTGGCGCCATCACTACGAAGAAGCGTGCCACCGCTGGCGCAATATCGCGCGGGTCGAATTTCGACACCGCCATGAGCCGAAACGCACGTTCCACGAAATCGCGCACCTCGGGCCGCTGCTGTTCTGCGTTTCTAAGCACTTGAAGAACGGCATCGGACGGTTGCCCACCCAGGTAGCGGTCACACAGTTCCTCTACCGTGTTCCATCGTTCCCGCTCAGTGGTTCCGGTTCCGTCTGACGCTTGCATCGAAGTCCTCCCCAGAGTTCTCGTCGCTCTTCGGACAAAACGTGCTAGAACTCGGGCCTGGTCCCGGGCTGACGACAGACCTCCTGCGGTCGAGAGTGCAGCGCCTCACGGCAATCGAGATTGATGCCGTGTCGCGAAAGCGCTGAGGGAACGCCTCCATGGCACAAAGGCCCAGGTGTTCAACGGCGATGCGACGGCGATGCCCTTTGCCGATGAGCAGTTCGCGGCCCGTACCGCACCTAAAATTCACCCAGACCCAAGTAACGGCAGCGCTCCGTCCATAACACTCCGTTCGCAGTCCCCTCTCCCCCCAGAAATTGATCTTTTTGTTCGCTACCGCAAGGATTGTGTCCCTGCAGTTACTCAAGACAGCAACCAGGAAAGTTCGTTTTCTTGCTACTCGTCTGTTCATTCCTACCCCGGCGGACTGCGAATTTCTTCCGCTTCCCTCCCGGCTCTTTTTCCTCTATTACCCGTTGCGCCTTTCTCGTGTGACCTGCAAGCTGATGTGTTGGGTGGGCAGAGCGGGCTTCAATAAATTATCGCCCGGGACTTCGTGAAACTGCCTAAACTCGCTAAAACAATCGAATCCGCCCTGAAGAAAGAGGTTCGCCATCGTCGGCCCATGCCCGCGTGAAATCCCTCGCGTCCGTCTTCAAGTTGGGTCGCTATAGACTTCAAATCGCACACCGCGTTGACTCAGTTCGTTCACAGCTTTTTCTACGCAAACCGAAGTTTGCGGTGGTTTCTTATTTTTGATGCATCGCTCCATCGGGTTCGGTGATCGGTGCTGTGTGGTGCGTAGCTTGCACAAATACCCAGCCAAGGATGACCGCTAAAACGCAGAGCACGGCATATAGCATCGACGCGCTGCCGTGTTTGCGACTCTTATTCTGCATGTTTGTTCCAGTCAATTCTTGCCTAAGCGCTAAAAGCTGATGGTCATCGGCAGATCGGGGAAACTATCTCAACGAATCGACGTTCGATACGATTTGAGAAAAGCATCGCTCCGCTAGAGCCAACTTGAATAAAAATGGTGCGGCCTTGGTGTGAGTTCAGAGCTACAACCAAATCATCTCGGCTCACACTGAGGTCGCGGGATATTTAGAATGGCGTTCCACCTTTTCCGGTTGCCTCAGACACACCGCCCCGTTCGTCGCGATCATCCGCCGTCGGACTGTGCATAACTGCGCCGTGCCAAATCGAAACTATAGCGGAAGTGCCGGGTGGTGAAGTTGCGTTACTTCGGCGGATTGAGCGTTGAGGAAGCTGCGGAGGTCGGGGGAATCTCGCCGGAGACAGCCGAGCGTGATTGGCAGATGGCGAAGCATGGCTATTTGCCGAACTAACTCGAAACAGAGACCGTACCAGTTCATAGCGGACGAAAAGGCTCCCCCAGGAAAAAAGCGCCGTAACTCTCCCAGAAAGCCTGGCATCGACGCTAGGCGACGACCTGCCCTCTTCCGATGAGCAATATCTGAGTTCCAGGACTGTCAGCAACCGAATCCAGTGCTACTATTCCAGCGATGAAATGCCGAATCTGTCTGTCGCTGATTTTCTTAGTAGGCGTAGGTGCACTCGCCATTGGTTCGCATGCACCCGACGACTCGGGCGCAACTTACACGACCCGCACTCTTGCCCTTCCCGATCACGGCAAGGGAAACATCACCATGGATTACATCGCCTACGATCCCAAAACGGGATATGTCTGGGTCCCCGCCATAAACCTCGGCTCGGTGTATGTCGTAAACACGAGCGACAGCTCCGTTCGTGAGATCTCGGGCTTTGCCACAAACGAAGTCGAACTCGGTGGACGGAAGCGCATTCAGGGTCCCAGCGGAGTATCGGTCGGAGACGGAGTGGTTTACATAGGTGACCGAGCCGACTCCAGCGTGTGCGCCATTGACGAGAAGAGACTTGAGCGCAAGACATGTGGACACCTCGATTCCACGCCCGACGGTGTAGTTTACGTGGCGCCTACTAGGGAAGTCTGGGTCACCACGCCGCGCGACAAGTCTGTGCGTATCTTGGATAGCGAGACTTTGAGCCAGAAAGAAAAGCTGACATTCGAAGGACGCCCGGAAGGATATGCGGTCGACACAAAGCGCGCACGTTTCTACATGAATTACGAGGACCAGGACCTGACGACCGCTATTGACCTGAAGACGCACAAAACCGTCGCTAAGTGGCCGTCATCATGCGGTGAAGATGGCCCACACGGCATATCGATAGACCAAAACGCCGGGTTCCTGTTCGTTGCCTGCAGCGCCCGTGCAGAAGTTCTAGATGTGGGGCACAACGGGGAGCAGTTATCGTCAATCGACACCGGCGATGGCGTGGACGATCTCAGCTACTCGCCTGCCACTCACATGTTGTATGTGGGCGCTGCGAAAGCCGCGCAGCTCACGGTCGCCCGAGTGGACGCCGCAGGCAAGATCAGCTTGATTGCGAAAGTACCTACGCACGAGGGTGCTCGCAATGGAGTGGTCACAAAGAATGGCACGGTCTATCTTGCGCACTCGCAGCTGGGTCAACTGGCCGCACTGATCGTTGCGTCACCCCGCGACAAATAGCCTAGCAATAAACAGCGGGGCTGGCCGGGGCTAGGTCCTATGGCAGGAAAGACAGAATGCGGCTAAGTACTAGTGCTAAGGACGCCGCAGCCCCTGCGGAACCGTGCTACCTACGCAGCGGCTGATATCTCCACGCCCCGCTTGATTGTCTCCCCTCCGACCTGAGATGTGCCCTAAGACGACAAAAACGCGGCCGAGCACAATATGGAAAATATGATCGCTCTCCTGCAGGTGCATCGGACCGATATGCCGTGCTCGGTTCACGGATCTAGCGGCGTTCACTGCGGAACCCGCGGGTGTGTTTCGTTCCGCGCCGGAGCGAGCGGGATTACAGCTCGAAGTCGACTTTCAAGTTACCAGGGAAATTGCGCCCGTAGATCGCGACATGTGGGAGAACATCGTACTTAAAGCTCAACTTGAATGCTTTCAAGTTCACGCTTGAAACTGTCAGTCTAGTTGGACTGTTGAGCGTTTTAAGCTTAGGTCCTGTCGCTCCGATATTGCGTCACGCCGCGTCTGATTGGGTTGCCGGTTGTATCTTTTCCGTAGTGAGTTTAGCCAGCAGGTCGCCAAGATCGCGAAACCGCCGCCAAGGATGATGTCACCGATGCTGAAGAAGAAAATCGATGCATGGTCTGCTATGAACAGGAGGTGTCCCGCACTGTTCGCGCTCCAAATTGGACCAGCGGGTTGAAAAGCAGCAGGCATGCCAACGACTGGCATGACGCCGCCGTTCAGTTCTGTGACGCACGCGTTCATGAACAGTCCAGTAACCAGCATGAAGCAAGCAAGTTTAGCAATGAAATTGTCACGTGCAATTACCCTTAGTACGACGATGAACAATGAAATTTCTAGCGCCCATACCCATGGATTAAGCCGCCAGGCAAGGTAATAAAAATCCACCAATTCTCCATTTCGGGGGGACGGATCATAAAATGTGCGAAAGTCCTAAGAACTAGTCTACGATTTAATCTTGTTGGGTGGGAATGGCACGGACGGGCTACTCATCATCTCAAACTTCAGGCTCGCGAATCTCTCCTTGCGTAAAAGCTTTCTCCGAACAGATGAGGCTTGCAAAAATATACCGGCTCCAAAATCTCACGTTGCTGTTTCGAAAACTTGGATGAGTGCGCCTGAAATCTCAATGTGGGTGTCACAATGGCGAGGATTCTTCTCGCTTTGAGTTGTTTCTAGATACCGCTGTGGGTAACCGCGTTGCACGACGGCACACGTTTAGATCAAGCCTCTTTTAAGTTTCGCTTAAGCTAACAGTTTTTATCTATAACAATTCCGACATGTTGGATTCCTTTCGTACTCCGTTTGTGCATCACACTTATTAACTTTTCGCCCTTCGTCGGGAGAGATAGCAATGCGCAAAAGTGTGATTTTGGCGTTTATTGTTTCGTTCTTGCCCTCAATGCTCATAGCCCAAATTGGTAGCGGCGCGAGGCCAGCCGGCAGCGAGATCGAAACGCGAGCGACAATCTTCGGTGGCTATTCTTATCTTCGCAACAACAGCAATGGATTTGGCGGATGGGAAGGACAAGGTACTTTCAATTTCAACCGTTATCTCGGCGTTACCGGCGACGTAAGTGGCGTCAGCGTTACTCCCTTTGGTTTTTCGGCTTTGGGCTTTTCGGCGGGTACCTATCAGCGCCTGAACAACTATTTGTTCGGGCCGACCATAACCGCTAACCTGGGTAGATCCGCTGTCTTCGTACATGCATTGTTCGGGGAAGCACACTCAAGTTTAGGAGCAGGAGTAAGCATCCCAATCGTTGGGGGAATCTCCACTGGCATAACCAGCACGAATGCCTTCGCTATGGCGTTTGGCGGCGGAATTGATATCGGACTGACTCGACATCTAGCGATCCGAGCCGTCCAGGTGGACTATCTGCGCACCCAGTTCAACGCGACCGATGCGTTAACCACCGGACTCTCCAGCAGTCTAGGCAATCGCCAGAACAGCTTCCGCTATTCAAGTGGTATTGTGTTCCGATTCTGAGCAGATGCTTGATCGCGGATGACAACCTTTGAGACATGCTCTGTTTGAAACACTATAGGAGGGAGTCTGACTTGAGCGAGTGCGGAGACTCAGTAGGCGGACGCCAGGCGTGGCAAGACTTTCGTGGATAATTGGGGCACGCGGCGAAATTACAAAAAACGCGGCATCGTTCCCGCGCTGAGTGCGTACGCGGCCATCTCTCCGCCAACGGCAACAAGGAAGCCGCCCTCTGGTCGATGCCATTATCGGCCAGCAGCAGGAGCGCGATCTCGCGGTCCCGCTACCCTCCTGGTCAATCAGATAATGTACCTGTCGCCCACAGGTCCGGTTTCAATGCCGGAAAGGTATCGAGAACGCTACGAACTCCTGGATGCGGAGGCTGAAGCAGCGATAATGATCGGACACGCGGTATGAATACTCCCAACGATCCAGTTCGTTTCAATCTCACTGACTATTTCATCGATCGCCATCTCAGAGAAGGCAGGGGTGGCAAGACGGCGCTTCGATGTGGTGAGTGTGTTCACACCTATGGAGACTTAGCTGCTGACGTTAATCGTGCAGGGAATGGACTGCTGCAGTTAGGTTTGCAAGAGGAACAGCGGGTGCTCTTAGTCCTTCCCGATTGCCCGGAATTCGTTGTCGCATACTTCGCTGTGATTAAAGTAGGAGCGGTCGCGGTTCCGACAACTAACTTTGCTCGGAGGGCTGATTACGAATATTTCCTCCGCGAGAGCAAGGCTCAGATACTCATTGTTCACTCAACGGTCTTCGGCGAAATGGCTGCAGCCCTAAGCGAGCAGCCTCATCTCCGCCATGTGATCGTAGTCGGCGAACGTCAGACCGGGCACATCTTTTGGGATGAGTGGCTGGCAGGGAGTCCCCCCGAACTAAGCCCCGCCGAGACAAATGGCGAGGATGCCGCATTCTGGTTGTGGACGTCAGGCAGTACCGGCCGCCCGAAAGCCGCTGTACACCTGCATTACGACTGGATCCACTGCTGCAGAAACTATGCAGTCGAAGTATTGGCAATTGGTCCGAGCGACATAACATTCTCTTCATCCAAGCTGTTCCACGCCTACGGACTAGGCAATGGACTCATGTTTCCTTTTTATGCGGGGGCGAGCACAATTCTGCTCCCGAGCAAAGCACAGGCAAAAACTGTTTTGGACGTTGCTCAGAGAACCCGGCCAACGCTTTTGTTCTCCGTTCCGACGTTGTATGCACAGATGCTCCAGGAGGCCACCAAAGAATCGTACAGCTTGGATAGCGTCCGACTTGCGGTTTCCGCTGCCGAGCCACTGCCCGCCGAGATTTACCGCAGGTTTCACGGTAAGTTTGGAGTAGAGATTCTTGACGGAATCGGGTCCACTGAGGCACTGCACATTTACTTATCGGCCCGTGCAGGCGACGTGCGGCCCGGGAGCACCGGCACTGCGGTTCCCGGTTACAAACTGCGCCTGGTTGACTTAGACGAACACGAGGTTCAACCAGGTGCCATGGGAGATCTTCTTGTCGAGGGCGAGAGTGTTGCGACTTGTTACTGGAATCGGCGACAACTCACCACTCAGCGCATGCGAGGGAAATGGTTCTTCACTGGCGACAAGTATTGGATCGATCGAGACGGCTATTACTGGTATGCGGGTCGTTCGGACGATATGTTCCGAGTTTCGGGTCAGTGGGTTTCGCCAGTCGAAGTCGAGAGTGCATTGATCGAACACAATAGTGTCCTGGAAGCGGCTGTCGTGGCATATCGAGAATCCACCGAACTCCACACCCCAAAGGCCTTCGTCGTGCTCCGGGAGGGCATAACAGCCAACCCTGACCTCGCTCGGGAACTGCAGGAGTTTGTTAAACAGCGGATCACTCCATACAAATATCCGAGACATATTCAATTCATTGACAAGCTTCCGAAGAGTGCGACTGGCAAGGTACTACGGTACAAGCTCCGTGATGGTGCTTTTGCAGGGACTGAGTCCGATCGCGACTGAGGAATGTGCGAGAAGTCAACCGACCACCTTCGGAACTCAGAACAGGTGTCACCGAGTGTGATTATTGCCACTAAACCTTAGAACTCGGGACGGCTTTAGACACGGACGAAAAGAAATCGTGATCGAACGGGCTCCAGCCATTTGGTACGCACCCGCGAGCTAAGTTAGCCGACACGAGTACGCACGAAAAGAAGGTGGTGCAACCTGGGCCGATTGCGCTAACGACTTTGGGTCCCGGAAACACCTACGCCTCCACGTAGAGTTACGGTCTTATCGCCCAAGCTAGACCGTCCGGCTCGCCCCCAACGTCGATGTGGCTTGTGACCTCTAAGGTCTTCAGGTCCAGTACGGCGACGTAGTTGTCAGGCCCACAGGCAATGAAAGCACGATTACCATCCGGGTCCATTAGAATGCCCGCCGCTCCGTGGCCAATTTTCACTCGCTTGAATTCCTTGCGAGACGCTGTCTCGTAGATCACCAGATCGCCATCACCCAGCATTGAAATTAGCACAAGCTTTCCATCGGGAGTGAACTTCAGCCGGTTTGCACCGAACGTCTTCGCGTCCAGCGTGGCTGTCACAGTCCGTGTTGTGAGGTCGACCACCGAGAGTGTACCGTCCTGCGCATTTGCGGTCCATAACTCGCGTCCGTCCGGCGTGACGTCAAAACCTTCGTCGCCTTTGCCAACCGGAATGACGGTCTCATTCCAATCCATCCGCGGTTGATTCCCTCCCGGTGGGGACGGAGGTACGGAGCCTCGAGGCGGTTGCACTCCCGGGCGAGGTCCCGTCGGTGGCAGAGCGACCTCCTCCAAGATGCTGACCGTCGCGGAGCTAACGTTGGTTGTGTAGATCTGCTTCTGATCCTGGGTGACGTAAAGCATATGGGTCCGGTTCTGACCGGTGCCCATAATCCAATCAATTTTGGCGGACACAGGATCATAAGTCGCGACCGTCTTCGCGCCTTCGGCAGTGAACCAAACCTTTCCTCCCACAAACGCGAGACCGTGTGGGCCATTCAAGGCTCCGGTATCGATGTCGGGCAGCGACCTCTGCCCGACCAGATCGATGACGGAAATCGCATGATATCGGCCCCCACCGTAGATCGAGACATAAGCTGTCTTCCCATCGGAAGATGCAATTACCTCGTGGGGATCGGGGCCGACAGGGGCGCGTGCGATGACCTGCAGCGTATTCGGGTCCACTATGGCGAGTGTGTGGTTACGCTTTGAAAGCGCCAGGAGTGATCGGCTCGGCGTGGACTGAGCAACAAGTCCGATCGCGGCGAAGAGAAAAAATGCCATTGCGGCATCTACGAAAATCAATTTGGGAATCTTAGATCGCATGATTCTCCTCCATTGACTGGTGCTCGATGATGAGTTGATTTACCCATCAGTCCGTGAATCCCGAACTCTTGATTGCTTTTCCCATCAAATCCGGTTATCTCGCAGATTTGTTCGTTTCTTGGAGAATTGCCTTCGCGGGGTCGGGCAGTTTGGCGGCGTGCGCCAGAAGCAACGACACCTGCCACATCTCCGCCGCCGAAAGCGTTTGATTGAATCCCGGCATGCCGGTAAGCCGAATACCATTCGAAACCTTCCAATAGGTCTCGCCGGGCTCATCGTCGGTCACGCCCTTACCTTTGAAAAGGTGTGGTGGACGCGGAAACTCACCTTCAGCAATCGCAGTCTGCTCTCTTCCGGGAACGCCATGGCAGACAGCACATTGCGTCATATACACGTGGGCGCCTGCAACCAGATTCGTTTCGTCAGCCGGTACGGGAACTTGGATAGGCATCTCCCTTTCCAGTCGAGCATGCAGAGCCATGCGAGCTAATTTCTTTTCGAACGGCATAGGCGACGCCGAAGTGGCAACGGGCGCCATACCGGTCGCGAAGTAGACGTAGAGAACACTGGCAGCGACCAGAATCGTAAACACAACTCCGAACACAAATCCTCTCATTATTCCCTCTTTAACTCAGAGCAAGAATGACGATCCCATGAAAACTTTAAAATTCGCTTACGGCTTGCAATAACCTTGTGAACCGATCTGTCAGCATCATAACGAATCAAGAGCTATCCTCTACTTCTAGCCTCAACTATGGTCGAAAGGGTGGAACACCCGGCAATGCTCTCAATGACGACATTTGCAGGAAAATGATTACGCAACGAACAAGTAATTCTCCAGGCCTCAATCCCGTGTGAGCGTATGCTGCGCTTGCCGAACGGCTTCGACAACGTTTGCATCCTTTTCGGCATCAATAGTTCGGCGTCTAAGTTTATTTCCTGAAGGAGATTTTGTAATGACTCCGGGAATAGAATGGCTGCTGATTGCTTGGGGTATCGTAACTGGTATTTTTCTCATTCTCCTCTTCTACCGCAGCACACTGACGAGGCAAGAAGATGATCAGCTTTTTATCGATGAATCTGCGTCCATCTCATCGGCAGCAACAAATCAGCGGGAACTGGTCGCTAAGGTAAATAAGATAAGCCCTCTCATAAAAACGGTGGGGGCAATCTCGGGAGTGATGTTGCTTGTAATCGCCGGATGGGCTGTTTACATCGGCCTCAACTCGGCATAGCCATTGCGGGGTAATGACAAAAGCGGTGTCACGTTTTCTCACTCGCCAATTCGTCACGTCGGGATTTGGATTTTATGGAGCCGCCATTTCCGTTTACTATCATTTTTCTTGCCCGGGGCCGCGACGCGGCGTATCCCGAAGATATGTCGATGGCGATTGGAGTGAGGCAGCCCGCGGCGAATGTCCTGCCAGCTAACCAATACAAACAAATGTGGGCCGCTCCGAGTCGCGGATCGATCGACTCCAACAAAGCGACCGGGTTGTTCTCCCCGAGAGATCGCACTAAGCGATGGAGGATTCATGCGACCTTGGTATCAATGCTCGTTCAGTGGACGCAACCTGTTCTTCTTTGGGACCCTGGCATTGCTCGGTTTCGCCCAGAAAACCTCCGCCGGAAGTACAGCGATTCCGCCAAAGCATTTCGACCACGTGCTCATCGTGGTTCTGGAAAACCAGAACTATGAGTCCGCGATCAAAAACGATCTTTTGAAAAGCCTGGCTCAAAACGGCGTATCTTTCAGGAATTTCGGTAACCTCTATCATGACTCGTATCCAAATTACTTAGCAATGATAGCGGGCAGTGACTTCGGTACACACAAATCACTGCTTTTAAGCGATCGACAGAGGACCTTCAGCGACGATAGCCAGCACAGGACGATCGCTGACTTGCTCAACTGGAAAAACTATGCTGAAGACTACCCGGCGGCCCCAACTCAAAAACCATTCCTCCACGACGGCAAGGGAAGGTACGCTCGCAAGCACGTACCCTTCTTGAGTTTCCGGAAAGTCCAGGAGCAGAGTTTTAACAACGTGGTGTCGGTTGATACTCATGATCAGGACAATGCTTTTGTGACTGATATCGGTAGTTTTATCGCTGATCCCCAAAAGCATCCGTTACCGGAATATATCTTCTACAGCCCTAATCTCGACGACGATGGCCATGATCCAACGTCCAATCCGCAAGAAGGGCTTAAGAAAGCCTCAGATTGGCTACGCGTATTTCTTACTACCTGGCTTCATTTCGACGATAAAACCTGGGTTCCGAAAGACGAAGCCCTGAAACGCACGCTGGTGATCGTTACTTTTGACGAGGCAGAGGGAAACACTAAACCGGAGCGAATCTACACGGTCTTTCTGGGCGCAGTGGTGAAGCCACAGGAAGTTACGACAGAATACAACCACTATAGTGTGTTGCGAACGATCGAGGATAACTTCGGTCTCGAGCCGATTCATAAAGAATCAGGAGACGGCACTGCATCGTCCATCGCCGGCATCTGGAAGTGATTTTATTTGGTTCACTCGAGAAATGCATCGCACAAGAAATGCCTAGCACACACCGCTGGGATGAGTCGTGGTTCCGGATTCCTGAGTCGGAACGGTCTGCACGTTCGGCGTTGTGTAGGGTGTCGTTCCAGCCAGGTTCGCGGCACATTGCTGGATCACCTGTTGGACCGCGGGAAGGGTGACGGGTAGATTCGGGATCGACGGGTCAGGTCTTTTGAAATTAAACGCGCTGGTCAGATCCCCTACCGTAGTACGGCGCCAGGCGCTCAAGTTGGGCACTTCAGCCCCGAACAGCGATTCGAGAAATCGCAAAACCGAGGTGTGGTCGAACAGGTCTGATGAAACGAACCCGCCCCGAGTAAACGGCGAAATGATCAGCATCGGGACGCGAAAACCCAACCCAATCGGGCCAGTAATCGCTGGAACGCCGATTGCTGTCGGGTCCGGAACGACCGGAGCGGTTATATATTCTCCCGGTGTCCCAGGAGGCGCCGTCACCGGAGCAATATGATCAAAAAATCCGCCATTTTCATCATAGGTGACAAACAAAACGGTCTTTGCCCACAGGGCGGGGTTCGCTGCTAAAGCATTAACGATGAGGGAAAGAGTATTCTCGCCAAAGATCGAAGGTGCAGGCGGGTGATCTGATGTAAGGACCGACCCAACCAGCCAGGAGACTTGTGGCAAACTCCCAGACGCCACATCGGCCAGGAAGTCGACCGGGAACTGCGGTCCGAATGCATTCTGATGCAGCACCGATGCAGGATCCTGGAAGGTTTTGAAGTAGGACAGAACATTGTCCGAGAGAATCCCGCCGAGAACCGTCTCGTCAGGTGACGAGTAAACCTTCCACGAAATTTTCCGTGCCTGAAGTTGCTCAGGCATGGTCGTATATGTCAGACGACCGTAAAGGGCAGTGCGGTTCGTAACAATGGTCTGCAAAATCGGTCCGCCGTTTTTTCCGTCTGGGTCGAGAGAGGCCGCCATCGTGTAGAGACGATTGGGGTCGGTGGGGCCCATTACAGAGCAAAAATAGTTGTCGCAGATCGTGAAGGCATCGGCCAGGCCGTAGTAATAGGGAAGGTCGGCGCGAGTGTAGTAGCCCATGCTTAGTACGGCGTCGTTGGGATTAGTCGGAAATCTAGAGGTAACAAATCCGTCCATTGCTCCTGCGTTCCAGCTCTGATGTTGGGACAGCCAGTCATGGGTGATGTCGTGCGTGCAGGCTGCATTTGTTGTGGCGGTATCAAGATGGAATGGCAAGAGTGCCCCCACAGGGGAACTTGTGGTATTCGCTGGATCGGGCTGCTGGAATGCTGCACTCTGATCGGAAAATCCACGGACACCGCGATAGCTTCCAAAGTAGTGATCGAAAGACCGGTTTTCCTGGGTCAGGATGACCACATGCTCGATGTCAGTGAGCTTCGAGCAAGCGGACGGGAAGGGAGGGACGGACGGAGAATTGATAGAACCGCCGCCGCAGCCGGACAAGGCCAAACCCCCGAACTGTGCAACCGCCGTCGCGGCTGCGAGCTTCAGTAGTTCTCTGCGATTGAAATGCCCCATAGCCTTTGGTTTTGGATGCGCTCTCGTGACCAAAGGTGGGACGACTTGTGATTGGTCCGTTTAGGTCGGCTCTGCGTCCACTCCTCTAGTTTTCGATCGTGTTCGGAGGTGTTGGACCAAATCGGATCCAAGTTCCATCTTCTCGCAGCGAGCGCGAGGCATTAGCTCATAACCTCGGGAAACGCCACCGCCGTTATGTCTTTGGGTTGGCGACAACTCCTCGCGAAGGCTGGCAGAAGTAACTGATGGGATTGGCTCAGACTAAGTCTCGCTCAATGAGTTGACTCACGAAATTGCAGTTGCCCCTCAAGAGACTCCAGCCACGCCTCGAACGAGCGACGAGAATCGGCTTCGATGCGGAGGAAACGCAGGCCGATTGCAAGACTGTCCCTCCAGACTACCTCAGCCTTCGCCCGGAAAACTTGAGCTGTTGTTCCGGGAAGCTCAAATTGTATCGTGACTACTCCTTCGACATCGGCAGCCGTTAACAGAGTCACCGCCAGCCCGCCTTCACTAACGTTCATGATTTTTCCCACGATAGTGTCGGTGGATCCCGAAAGTGTTATGGACAGGTCAACTCTGTGACGGAAATATCTGCGGTGTTCGCGTTCCATACGCGGAAGGGCTATGTCAAGGTGGCTTCGTAACAGCGTATTAGGAACGGGCTTAGCAATAACAAAATCGGCTCCCGCTTCGACTGCTGCGCTTACCGTAGTCTCGCCATTCAAGACGGCGAAAACCATCGACAGCCTGTTGGAGCGGCTATTGCGTATCGTGGCAAGCACGTCTGTGGCCCCACGAACACCATCGCAATCAATAACAAAACCGTCGACGTGCCGGCGACCAACAAGCTCGATGGCGCTTGCCGAGTCAATCCGAAACTCGAGTTTGACACCAACAGCGCTAAAAGTGGCTCGCGCCACGTCCAGCAACACTGCGTCGCTGGTAAGTAATAGGCACGTCAAACCCATCCTCTTAATGTATGCGACCAACGAGCATTACCAAAGTGACGGAAGTGTGCCGGTATCCTCAACCAAAAATCCCAACCACCGGCCCTGGCAACAACTTAGTCCCCTACTTCGCTACAAAGTCCCTCGCCGCGTACTCATTCCCAACCGCCGCTCGCAAGCAAGCCTTTTCGAGTAGGTCTTGTTAGCTGATTCCCAGAACGGTTTCGCTCTGATGGCTGGGGAGATCAGAATACGTGGCTTCCTGGCAGCTTGCTTGGTAAAGCCCCTTCACCTTGATGGTCAAGAAATAAAAATCATTGAAATTATAGAGCCGTCGCCGAGCCCGAAGCCGTAGCTCTGGTGAGCCAGGGCAAGTCCGCCGAAGCTGAACAATGTCTGCGGCTCGCCATTGCACTGCAGCCGGAAAATGCCCGCTTTCATTGCCACCTCGGGATTCTTCTGGCGCGCCAGAATCAAAGTGCCAAGGCCGAGGAGTCGTTCCGGAAAGCAATTATGCTGGCCCCGAATTACGCGTTGACACATTACGAATTGGGAAAACTGTTGGTGCAGTTCAATCGACTCAAGGCAGCGGCCGAGGAGTTGAGCCAGACTGTCCAATACGAGCCCAACCTAAGCGCCGCCTATTATCAGCTGTCTCGGGTATACGCCCGGCTCGGCGACACCGAGAAATCCGAAAGTGCCCTCGCCGAATTCGAAAGACTCCATCATCAAGAAATGAGTGATTCCGAGGTGGTCGACGAGGACACCAGGAGGGCAACCGAGTAAGGTGCTGGTCATTACGGGCGGTGTTTACGGCGGTCCGCAGTTTAAAGCAGACAGCAGTTAACAAGGCTTCGTGCGCGGGTCAGCACAATAGCGACATCCGCCGACAGGAAGTGGTCAGCAAAAAAACGGATGGCCGCAGGAAGGAAGGGGTGCGACCTCTGCAAAATCAAATTATTGACGCAGAGAGATGATGCCAACGCCTCTGACGAGAGAAAGAGCCGAACTAGTTAATCTCGTACTGCCATCCTGTGAAGCGGGTCCCGTGACCTTGGTCACTTTTGCAGCGCCACGCCTGTGCGTAGATTGAATTAATGGTGTTGAACTGCTTGATGTTGACCAAGGATGTCGGGCTGCAAGAAGTCATCCGAACCCGCCTTCGCGCCACGAGTGTCGCGCTCGAGATATACGCAGACGCGACAAACACGCTCGAGCTTTCGGGGCGACGACACCTTGACGGTTTCGTGATCGACTGTGACGTTGTGCTTCAGGCCGCTGATCTGTTGGCGCAAATCCGCAAGACTCGATCGAACAAGATGTCGGTCATCGTCGCCATAGTGAATGGCAGAACCTCGGTGAGCATGGCGATTGATGCGGGAGCCAATTTCGTGCTCGGCAAGCCTGTTCAGGATAGACAACTGCAAAGCATTCTCGCCATCGCGCTACCCAGGATGGAACGCGAGCACCGGAGATATGGCCGCCACAAAGTTGACCTTTCGGTAGAGCTCTTGAGTCAAAGTGGCGAAGCCTTCGCTGGAAAGATCATGAATGTGAGCGAATGTGGTGTCGCCCTGATTCGCTTTGATTCTTCCCCAGTTACTGGCATGGTGGCGGTTCGGTTCAGGCTTTCCAGCGCAGACCGTCAAATCTTCCAGGCAAAAGCGGATGTGGTCTGGAATGACACTTTCGCCATGGGATTACGCTTCCTTCGTATCGAGCCTGAATGCCGTTCGAGTTTCGCAGCCTGGTTGGACTCTCTGGAGAGAGGGCTGCAACCTAGGGAAGTCAACCCAGTCAAGCAAGAGATAGTCAAATTAGGTTGAGGCCGAACCCGTGATCCCTGACACTGTCCGTGTCCTCCAGCATGCCCCCGAAAACCTGTCCATTAATGTGGGAGTCTGTCGTGGGATCAGTTCTGATCATAAAATACTCTCTGCCGAGAAGTTTGACGGTGTCAATGTCGAGTGTGACGACCTCGACAGCGGTTAGCAGTGATCGAGAGCTTGCGCAAAACTCCCAAAAACTGGGATTCTGTCTCCTTTGCGATCCTGAATGGAAAGACCAGCCCCCACCAAGCGTTCCAGGGCTCACGAGCGGCAACACAAATTGTTTATTTTCACACGCTTTACCATGCTATCCCTAGTAGCTGAGTTCCCGCAGGCTTATCGCGTAAAAGGCATTGGTGTTCGCTGGTGGTGAAATTAAAGAAGCATCCCAATAGAAATTTGTCCCACCTTGATCATCGATCGTCTTGCCAATGGCTTCGCCGTAGAAGTTCGACCCGCCGCGGATCGTCAGCGCCGCGTTAGGAGCATTGATCACAGCGTACGCATCCGTTCCGCCAGTTACGGTCATGCTCCCAGATCCACCGTAGTTAATGACGAAGTCACCGGGAACATAAGTGCTGTTGCTAAAACCACCACCAGTCATGTCGAGTACACTCGCAAGATTGGGCTGACCGGCAAGATTAATGATCACCGGCCCGGTGACCTGCACGGTGGCGTTACCGTTGAGGGTCAAGCTGTTAATCGTGTAAACAGCCGGACTGGCAACGGTTCCACCCGTTAAAGTAACCGTGCCCTTCATCGTTACATTGCCGTAGGAGCCAGGAGAGAGAGTTGTGTCCCTGTAAGTAACGTTGTTTTGAGGCGGCAGCGGATTGGGTAGCGGCGGCACCGGTGGGGTATAAGGGCTGGCGAGTCCGACCAGACTGCCGTGCGCCGGAGTGCCGCTCTGGGAGACGCCATTGCCGGGGCAAGATCCCACCGTGGGAGACTGATAAGTCGAAATACTCCCGTTTACGCTTGTGCTGCTGCCGCCGAGATTGACGTTTCCATTTGCCCCCACGTTTCCCCCGGAGTTTGTCTGATTGCTGGGCGGATTGGTGGGCGTGCCCTCCGTGGCGGAGTTGAAGCTGCCAGTGTTCGCATTGCCTGCAAGATTAAGGGCGCTGCATCCCGGGCCGGTTGCAAACAACCCGCCGGGCAGCCCGCCCTTCGGGGTCTGGGCTATCTCTTCCTGAACCACGCGCCGGGCGCCACTTGGAGTGACCGCAAGCGCCGTGACAAGATACACGGGGTTGGCGATGGGCGTCAGGCTGCTGCAGGCGGACGAAGAAGTGGATGCGGCAGTTACTTCCGATGTGCCGTTCCAGCAAACTACATTGGCGTTGCCCGAGTTCCCGTTCACCGGCACCGAGATATTGCTATTGTTTGCCTTCAAAGTCACGCGCACCCATTTGTAATCCAGAGCGACGGGCGCGACGCTGGCGGGCTGGATCGCCGGGTACCAACTGCTTCCACCGGGCGCGGTGGTGCAGCGTATGTTCGCTGAAGTGCTCTGTGTCATCGAACCGATGGTGAGATCATGACAGAGTTCATCATCGAAATAAGGATTGGGCTGCGTGGTATTGGTCACATCAGACATGGCCACGCCGTTGGCCAATACGTACAACGCCGCAGGATTCCCAGGCGGTAGCGACAGCGTTGCAATCTGCGGGGCGATGGAGTAGGGAGCCGCGTAGACTGAAGTGGGAAGCATACGGTCGCGCACTTCCTCCACTCCGGCGCGGGCCGCGAAGTAAGCAGTTTCCTCGGCCTTGAAATTACTACTGATAGCGGTTTCAGTAGAGGAAAGATACATCATGCCGGCGGCCACCGCGGTAAGCAGCACCAAAGCAAGAATAGATACGAACAGCGCAATTCCGCGTTCGTCTCGATGGCTCGTTTTTGGCATGTGTTTCTCTCCTCAAATGACGGGGTTGTTGTTGTTCATCCTGGCCTTGGACGTGATCGAAAAAACCCGATATGTCTTCGTGGTAATGTCAGCGTAGCCCGGTGCAATGTTGGCCGTGATTTGCACGCTGTGGATACTGGAGCAGGCGGAGATCGTGGTGCAGGTGCCCACGGCGCCCCCGCCCACATCGTAGGCATCGAATACGTCGGCCGTGCCATAGGATGTATACGATCCTGAACCGGCGAGAGAAATAGGATAGGTTGCCGCGCCAAAACCGTTGCCGCTGTTCAATACACCATTTACTTCGGTGAAATAAGTAGGGGCGGTACCAGCCAACGCATCCGACTTTCTGATGGCGCCTCGCTGCAGTGTGCAGGGGCAGTTTCCTCCGGCGCCCACCTGCAGCTGAACGTAGACTCGGTAGACGGTGCCGCTCCCATCCAAATCGCCTTCATAGATTATTTGAGTAGGACTGTAGGAAATCACACCGCAGGCTACTGCAGTATTGCCAGTGCAGGCCGGCGCACCGCTAAGCACCTGCGGAGGCGGATAACCTACATTGTGAATGTCGCGCACCATCTGATCAATGAAGTCACGGGTCTGTTGCGACACATCAACCGTTGTCCCTTCGGTTTTGCTGCGCTGTTGCATCTGCAGGATGCCGCCCATAACTACAGCCAATACGGCGGACACAATTGCCACGGCGATCAGCATTTCTATCAGCGAGAAGCCACAAGAACCGGTTCTCGAGTGGGTGGGCGAACCAAAGTTCCGCATGGTTAAAGCCCTCCGATGGTGCGCAGATTTGCGGGCATTACAAATCTGAGCCCGCCGTTGACCGGGGATCCAGATGGACGGGCCGAGATGATGGCCATGCGGGCATAGTTGCTCATGGTAATCAAGTCCCAGCGCACGTCATACACGGTCTGGTTCCCGCCACTGCCACAATCGACATACTGCATCGCGTAGCCTACGGGTACGCTGGCGTAATCCTGGGCCCAGTCGACAACGCCGCCGGAAGTCAGATTAGCGCCATCGCCCCCCAAGGACCCCCCGCTTCCCGCTCCCACTGTGTGTGCCTGGGTATTGACCGTCCAGACTGTGCCAGCGCAATCCGACACTGAAATAGCCGTGGCAGAATTTGCCGGCAGCGCGCTAATCTGTTCAAGCACGTGTTCTGCAACCATCGTGGATGCTGTGTCTTGACCCGAGCGGTGGTTGGTGTAGAGCGAGGCCATCATCAAGCTGAAAAGGCCTCCCATGCCGATCGCAAGGACCACCATAGCAATCAGGCTCTCGACCAGAAAGGATCCGCGCTCACGGCGGCGTGAAGTGGACCAGCAAGTTTGTTTGAAAGATCGCATATGAGCTAGTTCAGTGGCGTCCAAGCGGAGCCGTTGTAGGCCCACTCACGAATTCTTGACGCCGGGTTTACCGTGATCGCTTCCCACTTTGCGCCGCGTGCATTTTGGATAAAAACGATGTACGACACCGGGAGGCCATTGGCATCAAGGTACGGGCACGTCCCTCCAGAAACCTTGCAAGGCAAACCTCGGGTGCCAAAGATCGGTACGGAGGTGGTCGCGACTGTGGCGACAGCCGTCGAGGGCAGGAACTGCGAAGCGAGGTTGCCTTCTGCCGGCCCGGAACCGAATGCCTGCGGACTCACGCTCGCTGCAAAGGTCATGACTGGTTCACCAGAGTCATAACTGCCATTCCCATTGAGGTCGATAAAAGCTCTTGCCGGAGTGGTTCCGCTGCAGGGCGCCGCCGACCCCACAGTACCGCAATCGACTAGCACTTTGTAAAAAGCGTCATCCCGTACCGCTCGCATGCGGGCACTTTGCAAAAAATTCGCGTAATTGGTGGCTGAGGTCGAGAGACGAACCTCATTCGTTGCAGTCGAAGCCATCAGAATGCAAGTGGCTGCGAGAGTCAAGCCCACCGCCAACGAAATCAATAACTCGGGCAACGAGAAGCCATGTCCATACTTCGTATTTTGCTTGGTATACATTTGACGTCCGATGATAAAGGGTAGTAGGAAAAGGCCAACTTGAGAAGTTACGAATGGACGCCATAACGTCTCTAAAGTAACTCTGAATTTCCTGTGGGTTGAGTAGGATAGCTGCGGTAACTCAAACACGAAATTGGGGCATCCTGCCGCTTGGTCAAAGAGGATGCCCCGTGATGTGAGCGACTTCTTTACTGGAGCTTCCATTACCTTCCTTGGTTTCTGGCGTGAAGATGGCTGCATTTACTGAGAGGCCGAGAATTACGGGAGTAACCCTCCTCCGCACCGCGCATCTTGCGTCATTCCGTACGGGTCGTGTTGCCCAGCATTCCTGTGCCCGTCTTATAGTGAAATAAAAAAGAGCATCGGATATTACTCCGATGCTCCTGTGTAATACCCTCCCCGAGTACTAGGACAATCTTACGGCAGTACTGTGAACGCTATGCAAGCAGCGTTGGTGGTAACCGGAGTTTGTGCCGGTGCGCCTGCGTCGAACCGGATGACGCCGTCTTCGTTCGAACAGAAGTCGCGTACACCCGACTGGTTGTAGTTCAGCGGCGAAGCGCCGACCGTGTAAGAGGTGTTGATCGTGCCGGTCGCTACCGGAGTAACGTTATATGTATAGCCACTCTTTCCAGGAGCCGCAGTGGCAGACGCCAGAACGTTGTCGATCAGGCAAGCCGTAGCCACAGCCGGGGTGCAAGGTGACGCGCCGCCCAAGACGGTCAGAGTATCCGAATAGCCCTTGGTCGGAAATGACGTGGCATAGGTGACTTCAGCAGTGTTGATGGTACGAATCGCGCTGACCGAAGCGGACTCGTTAGCTGCAATACGTGCACGCAGCAAGTTTGGAATCGCGATCGCAGCGATGATCAGAATGATCGCAACCACGATCAGCAACTCGATAAGTGAAAAGCCCTTTTGTTTCCGCATCGTTCAATGTCTCCTATAAGGTTTGGCAAACCAAACACAGCTGATTGAAAGCAGCTGATCCTCCAAATAACGGGTTGGCGGTCGCTACCTTGGTAATGATTCACAAGTCGCTTATCCTCCAATAGTTAGGGCTTAGCTTAGAAAATTCTGAATTCAGTGGCTGACCGCTGGGGACGCCGAAAGGGCCGGGGTTGACAGATTTTGTCATGTGGTGTGCCACAAATCGTCCGAGTCGAGAGGAATCATACTGCGAGGATTAGTAATTTTTTGGCGAATGAACCGACGATCGCAACCCTGCCGCCTGTATGAGACCACCTTTCCAGTAGGACAGCCTGGACGTTCAACTCCCGGGCAATGTGGTGGGCATGCATCTGCGCGCGTTGGTAACGGAAGACCGAGCTCCGCGCCACTATTCGCAAATGGGCAAGCTGAGCAATGGTGTTAATAATGCTCTCGGTAAAGTCGTGGCTCAGGTAGTCTGGGACGGATCTCAAGACTTCGGTAGCGGCTTTTACCACGCTTGCTCCCTGATAACGCGGAGCTTATGTAAGCGTGATGAACCCGAACTAGCGGAAACCATTGCGGGCAGGACGTCGGGACTGACTAGTTTTCTTTCTCTCGCAATATTTCAATCATGGGTCAATGGACGCTCCTAGCGATCTGCAGTACGAGATCCACTCTTAACCGGGGCAGGGTGCACGTAGATACCTCAGAAATCTTGCGAGAGCGTACTCCGCGCCGGGTTGCTGATGTTGGCTGGTTGTGTCTGGTTTAGAGTCGTGGGTATCGTTACTAGAGTAACTTGACCACGTTTGATTTGGACCTATAGATTGCGACTTTGTGGGTTCGTGCACCCGGCAAATCATGGCAGACTCGATGTCGCTTAAATGGCTCCTCTGGATCAGCTTATACCTGATCCTGGGTATCTTTGTGCCGTGGGCGACATCAATTGCGTGGGCTCACCAGCACAACAGTAATCTGCGGCCCCGACCCAAGCAACTGTTCGAGCGCGGAGAATTAGGGCTTATTGGCCTAGTGCTTGGAATCTCGGTAATCTGGGATCTCCTACAATCTCAGTACATGCCACAAACCAGAGCACTCGGCGCAGTCCTATTGGCGGTGAGTGGCACCATGGCTGGAGCGGTGTGGATCGAGACCTACTGCAGAGAATCGAACGGCGTGCGCCTCAACCCTGAAAGAGCTTGGCGCGACTCCCGTAACTTGGCGTTTCTCGTATTCAGCATGGCTGCTGTGATTGAAATCTTATTGGATCGTTTTGCAAAAGTGGCGGCCTCATGAGTGCCCCCGCTCCAGCCCTGGCTGTGGCACGCCGCACCGTAACGGTACGGCTTGCGGATGCGGCCATCGCTATAACGTATCTCTCCTTGGTTTTTGGCTTTCTGCTCGTCTTTTTCCCGATATCGTTCGCACAGATAATACAAAACAGTTGGATGAAGGGCAATCTCACGGTGGCAATGATGGTAATTACGCTATCGATTGACGCATGCCTTTACGTCCGCATCGCATATCGGCTGTCGGCCAATCCGACGGTTCTCGCGGCTCTATGCCTAGGCTCCCTGCCAATTATTGTTGCGGTGGGACTCAGCTTCTGTCTTCAAGGTGCCGTCGACTACACACTTTCGGGAGACCTGCCGAATCTGCAAGCTCGTATCGGCGAGGAAATACTCGCCCATACCTACTTGGGATTGGTGGCCGGCATTTTTCTGCCTTTCCTGGCGCTCCGGCTTCTGCAACAACTCAAAGCAGCAAAGTCGAATCGCGAAACTGAATCTCCTTCGCGGAAAACGGCTCCAGCAACGTCCTGAGCATCCCAAATATGGTGAGTTTTCGCTCGACGCCTCATTAGTTAGGTAGAGACCCATCCACTCCTACCACTCGCGCACTAAGATGTGAAGCAAATCTTCAAACCCAAATTTTCATGAAACACAAAACCATCACCTACTTTCGACTGCGAATCTGATTTTTTTCACCCAAGGCGAACAAGATTATGAAAGAACACTTTTTTTCGATCCTAAGTCGCGGGACGAGGCAACTTGTGAGGAGGAACCTTGACTGACGGCATGGCTGTCTTCAGCCCCACGCCGCGCAGTCGTTACCTTGGTAAGAAAAATGATCTGTATCGTGTGAGAATGCTGGATCGCCGGTGTCACAATTACCCGACCTTCAGATCTTGGCTTTAACTATGTCGAAGCCGTACTGTTCATTAGTAGCACTTCGCTGCGCTACCATTCTTGCGTTATTTGTCGGGGCAGGACTTGAAGCATTCAAACAAGCTGGCGTTCCAAGTCGGCTAGTTTGGCAAGCTCACGGCGCTATCATCTTGCTCTGCGCTTCTGTTGTTTTTCTCTTAAATTTAGGATTGCTCTGCCGCGAAAACACGAATCGTGAGAAATTCTCTGAAACCCTCCTCCACAGGCTCCCGATGATTGCTTTTGTCTTCGATGGTGCCGGGAGATTTAGGCATTGGAATTCTAAGTTTGAAGCACTGCTTGGCTACAGCCCCCAAGAGCTTGCTGACCTCACAGCAGTAGACATAATCGCAAGAAATCAGCGAGCAACCGTACAGCAAATCATCGCAGCGGCATTCAGGACGGGAACAGGTGAGGGGGAATCGATTTTGGTTGCAAAAGACTCTACCTTGATTCCCTGTCGTCTTACGGGTGTTCGCATCGTTCTCCATGACATACCCTATGTCCTTGGAATCGCCGCCGATCTCAGAAATCTCAAACAAGCGGAAGAATCCGTACTTAGGCTAGCATCCATCGTGGAGTTCTCGGAAGATGCCATCATCGGGGAAACCACACTTGGCGTGATCACGAGTTGGAACCGAGCAGCTGAGAAGATGTATGGCTACACGATGGCGGAAGCGGTAGGACGAAATTCGTCGTTCCTTCTGCCCTCCGAAAGACAAGCTGAAATGCGATCCAGGATAAGTGGCGTTGCGCCGATACAGAGCTTCGAGACCCAACGGCTCACGAAGGCGGGGTCCGTGCTGGACATATCTCTATCGCTTTCGCAGATAAAGGATGCGACCGGACGAATTATCGGAGCTTCGACGATTGCACGCGACATTACCGCGCGCAAAGCTGCGGAAAAACAGCTTCAATTCTTGGCTTATTACGACGCTCTTACGGGACTTCCCAATCGAACTCTTCTTGAAGATCGACTGGCCAAGGCGCTCGCGGGGGCGCGTCGGAAAAAGGACAGAGTAGCGATCCTGTTCCTCGACCTCGATCTATTCAAAAACGTCAACGACTCGCTCGGGCACTCGGCCGGCGACCACTTACTGCAAGAGGTTGCAGAACGCCTCAAGACATGGGGGCGCGATCAGGACTCAATAGCCCGGGTGGGTGGGGACGAATTCGTCCTCGTGCTGAATGACATTAAGGATACGCCCGATGCCGCGGTAGCCGCTGAGCGGCTCATGGATGCGATGACCGCTGAATTCGTCGTTCAGGGCCGCTCACTACATATTGGTTGTAGTCTGGGCATTAGCATCTTCCCCGAACACGGCGCGGACGGCGAAACCTTGATCAAGAATGCCGATGCGGCCATGTATAGAGCCAAAGATTATGGACGTAACAACTTTCAATTTTTCACCAACGACATGAATGCTCAGGTCATGGAGCGATTGACCTTGGAGAACAGCTTGCGACTGGCCCTTGCCAAAAAGGAACTTTTTCTGGTGTATCAGCCGCAATTGGATATAGCCAGTGGAACGATCACCGGGCTGGAAGCGCTCCTCCGCTGGCAACACTCGGATTTGGGTCTCGTGCCACCTGACAAATTCATCCGGATCGCTGAGAACAGCGGTCTGATTGCGCCTATCGGCGAATGGGTTTTGAGAACAGCCTGCACGCAGGCCCGAAAATGGCAAGATGAAGGTATTCCTGCGGTAACGGTAGCCGTGAATGTATCAGCGGTCCAGTTTCGTCAAGAGAATTTCTGCGAACTCATAAGCAAAGTGCTCCAGGAGACTGGCCTCGCCGCGCGACACCTCGAACTGGAACTGACGGAAAGCCTCCTGCTATCAAGCGCGGACCTTACGCTTTCGCTTCTTCGGAAACTGAAGGCCACGGGGGTTATGCTTTCGATTGACGACTTTGGCACAGGCTATTCCAGCTTCGGCTACTTGAGACAATTTCAGGTCAACAAGCTCAAAATCGACCGCTCATTTATCCGGGATGTTGCTGTAAAAGCTGATGATGCAGCGATCACAGCCGCAATAATCGGCTTGGCGAAGAACCTGAATCTCAAGGTGATTGCCGAAGGTGTCGAAAACGAAGCACAAATGTCATTCCTGCGGGGACATCGGTGTGACGAAGTTCAGGGCTACTACATCAGCAAGCCCTTAGCGGTTGACAAAGTCTCCGACAAACTGCGGGGCACAGCGATCGCTTTGTCTGCAAACCATGGGGCGTGATTGAGCTGCGCGAAACAAACCGCCCGTGTCCATACAGGGGGTGCGTATTGATTTATCAGGGAACATTCGTCCCGTCGCCCTCCGAGCAGCGCGCTAATATCAGGGGGCGCCTCATGCAAGGGGATAAAGACATATTTCAGCTTGCCGGCTAGAAGTCTTAATTACTTCGGTCACTTTTTCTCGTTAAGGCCGGAAGGCTACAATTAAATCTCATGCATTTGGAGTCGCTGCTTCTTACCCGAGATCTTGAGATCGTCCGTGTCCTCCAGCCTGCCCTTGAAAAGCTGTCCATTAATGTGGAAATTTGTCGAGGTATCAGCTCCGGTCAGGAAATACTTTCTACCGAAAAATTTGACGCGGTGATTGTCGATTGTGATGACTTGGACGGAGGATTACGGGTGATCGAAAGCCTCCGTAAGACCCCCAGCAATAAGGATTCTGTCTCCTTCGCGATCCTGAATGGAAAGACTACGACACAACAGGCGTTCCAATTGGGGGCGAACTTTGTCCTGCAGAAACCCATCACCACCTTAAACGCAATGCGTTGTTTTCACACTGCTCTCAATTTTATGATTCGCGAGCAACGACGTTATTTCCGTCATCCGGTAGAAATACCAGCTATGCTCGAGTCTAGCGAAGGCCAAAAGGTGAAGGTAACGATCACCAACATCAGTGAAGACGGGATGGCTATCTTTTTCCGTGGGGATTTTCCTCGGGGTAGCATCTCCGCGAAGTTTAGGTTGCCTACCATCGCTGATCCCTTGGAACCAGGAGTACAAGTTGCGTGGATGGATGACTCTGGCCGTATGGGTCTGCGATTCGTCAATTTTTCCGGCTGCTCTCGAAAGCAACTCGAGCAGTGGCTGACCGAACAGTGCCAAAAACCGGCCAACGGCCAAACTAATTCAGAAATTCGGTACCGTTCCGTTACCACCTGCGACACATGCAACTGATCTCGATTGTCCCGAGAATTGGACTTGGGGAATGCTCACGCCGCAGCATCCTATCAATCACAATTTTACAAATCCCGAAGTACTAAGACACATTGCTGTCGCTGCAACTTCTCAAGGCAGAAATCCTGCCCAGTGTTTCATGGCTGATTTGTTCTGTAATTCCCCGTTGCTTATTTGATGCTTGATTCAATAACATGTGGAAGCCTGCGGGGGTATTCCAACCTTGTGCGCCGCATAAAACGTAGGTGTTACGCGAATCCAAACTCTGCCTCTATACGTCGCTGGCTAGATCGTCTATAGGAAACTCATGAATGTCGGCTCGACGTTGAACGGATACGCATCTGCACGCGGGACTTGCAAGATAAAAACTTTCGGTCCAACTTGCCAGACTGTCAGCTGCCGTTTTAACGCTGGCAACGAGAAGCCGAAGCTTTTTTCAAACTCGTAACCCGGAGTTGGGCACTTCACCCCCAGATCAAGAGCCATTGATCACTTTCCAGATGCGTGCGAGCCGCATCCCAGCATGATGTTTGGATGTCTGTTCAATGTACTGTCGGGTTTTGATGTTGCTATCGAAGCTCTGTCAGTGCTGGCAAATCAGGTTAGGGTCAGAGTTTCAGGCTAATCGCCTGGAAGTGGCCAAGCAACAATTCCTGGTTCTCAGACGACACATTCTTGAATCGCACTCCGATCCCGAATCCTGGCGAAGTGCTTGCCACCTCCCCACTTAACCGAACCTTCGTTTCTCGCAACCACAATCCGAGTTCCAACTTCGTGTCCGCTGGCAGCGCAAGAGGCATTTCTATAAAGCAGCCGCCCAAGCTCAAATCCGAAACCCTGGCCCGGACCACGGGCTGCCCCACGGGGTGCAATTCCGCAGAGATGGAGCACTTCACTCGAGCACTTTGACGCCGGTTTTTGCCGACAAAACGGAAGTCGTCCAGCGCTTCGGATGGCAACGGAAAATCCCAAAACGGCTTATCGGGAGTCAGATTAAGCAGTCCCATTTGACCATCCTTCAGCGATCCGGGATCGCCCGCCCACTTCACCCGAAAATGGATCCTGTTCTTTCCATAGGTAAGTCCGATAATTTCCTCGACGTTGACGCGGACTCGAACGCCAGTGAGCTTCACACCATTCTGACTGACATCAACCGTAGTCGCCTTCTCGGAGAATATCTTTCCTGCAGCATCAGTCCCAAAAATGCGAACCGACACGGCGACGGGTTTTCGCGGTTCACGACGCTGGCCCATCTATTCCAATGCCTTTCAGCTGGGCACGATAATCCAGAACCGCGCTTTCCAACCAGTCACCCGAAAATGCGCTGGTCCGCCCAAGCCCAAGCCATCGGCCGAAGCCGTGAAGGGGACGCCGTGGGCGACGATGGCTTCGGATTACGCGAAGCAGCCACGCATATTGCTACCTTCGCAAGCCTTGTCAAGAGTCCGCCTCATGCTTTCCAGGCCTTCAGCTTTATAGCCCAATGCTTTATCGGCACTTCAACGTCAGGAGACCGCATTTACCCAGGATCTCAATGCCGTGGAGAGACTCGACAGCTCTAATCCCAACGTGTCGGAAACCCGTCGAAGAGGGCTGGAGTTTGATCTCTCTGCAACTCAAAGAAAAATCTAAACTGGCGCCGAATCTGAAATATTCGATTGTTTCTTTAACGCCGGTGCTATTGGGCTCCATTTGCGGTTCTATGTTCATCATCAAGAATGACATCAGGCCGCACTAGGTCTCCCTAGACCTGTTGCCGGTCTTGGCGGAGTGTTGGGTAATACTTGCAATATGGATCACACTTCACAAAGGTTCTGGGTAGCATATTGCTAGGGGAAGACCTGTGGCCTCTGGTTGGTTGTGGCTTGGATTGGCACCAAAAAAGATGAGCCTTGCGGTTTGGTCTGAGTCTCGGGTGCACGCTCGTAACTTGCCACGATTACCAACGAGTGGTCACCGACCGTGGCATCACATAAGTCCAGCTTATTTTGTGGCGTCCACACTCGTTCATGGGCCGGTAAGCGTTCGGTTAACGCCCTCGAGTAATCTCGTGCGGCCAGGGCCCGGCTGCCATAGTCAGCAGCCATGACATACTTTCCCCAAGCAAATCCTGCTCAACCTGCTCCTCGTTTGAAGCTTGATGACGCCGTTCCCCGTAGCGATTCGCGTAGCGGGTACAACCTCGGTTCGAGGCAAATTGTACGAGCTCTCTGCTACAGGAGGGTTGCTAACCCTGGCGAAGCCGCTTGACCAGGGCGAGTTCGTGGAGCTCGCGTTCCCAACGAACAATGGTGCTGTTCAGAGTATGGCGGAGATCCTCGAGCCAAAAGTGAAGACGAGCTCAGGATGTCTGCAGCCGTTTCGGTGCGAGTTCAGGAACAGATCGACTCAGTCTGACCTAATCTCGGCGAATGACAGCCCTAGACTCTTCTCGAAGTTGGCAACCGCTTCTGTGAGTTTTCATCATCGAAGCTGCCAGATTTAGAATTCGCTGTACCGCGTCCTCAGTGCTCACCCCGCGAGCATGAATGTTCGAGATGAGGTTGCGATCGGCGTCGGTGTCAGAAGTTTTCGGACGGTATGCCATGTAGGCTGAAAGGCTTTCAGCGGTTGCCAATCCCGGTCGCTCGCCGATCAGGAGGACTGCGACCTTCGGGACCAGCAAGTCGCCGATCTGGTTGAGAATTCCTACCCGGCAGTGGCGAATCACAAATATTCGACCGAGACTCCAGCCTCGAGTTTTTGCTCCCTCACAGAGGGGCGGCACGAGCCGAGGAATTTGCATGGCAACCGCAGTTACTGACAGCCCATCGCCGATCACGACTTGCAAATCGTGACCCGTAGTGCAATTGCCGATTACCTCCGCACGCGACTTGTCACTCAGAAGACGGCCCAGATCAGGACGCAAAATGTACTCATCCTTGCTCGTTGCCCGCGAACAGACTTCCAACAAATTCCAATTCCGAATGAACTCGTCCCCGAGATCCCGCAGGAGATTCAACTCAGCGCGTACGGCATCACGGGCGCCCGCATGCGCCTCGCGCAGCTCCATTTGAGTATTGGTTCGATATGCCGCCCCGCTCCGCCCTGCTAGCAGGCGCGCCGGGGTCTGTGCCCGCACCTTTTTAACGATCTCAGCCAGCTCGTGCTCAGGCGAGTCGTGCTCGGGTAAGTTGTGGGGCGGCGCGAGTCTGTCTTCCTCCGCAGCCATTTAGACAGTTTCCTCCAGAGATGATTCCAACCCCCGCATTAGTCGACGCCGTGCGGACGAGTCGAGGGACGCTGGTTCGGTACCAAGGTAAATTCCTATATTCTGCAGCCACGAGAGAAACTCTGGTGCAGGATGCAACTGGAACAGGCGTCGCGCTGCCAAGGCGTCGTGATAGCTGGTGGATTGGTAGTTTAACATCACGTCGTCGGAACACGGCACTCCCATAAAGTAGTTGCAGCCCGCAGTGGTCAAAAGTAGCAGCAGATTGTCAGCCGAGTTTTGATCGGCGGCCGCATGATTCGTGTAACAGACATCGCAACCCATCGGTAAACCGAGCAACTTACCCATGAAATGATCCTCAAGCCCGGCGCGGATGATCTGCCTCTCGTCGCACAAATACTCAGGCCCGATGAAGCCGACGACGCTATTGACGAGGAAAGGCTTGAAGACCCGTGCGACTCCGTAGGCTCTCGCTTCGAGGGTCAACTGATCGATTCCATGATGAGCCTCGGCAGACAGAGCGCTGCCCTGGCCGGTTTCGAAATACATCACGTCGTTCCCGGCCCAGTGAGCATCCCGTGTCCGATGATGCTCAAGAACTTTTTCGCCGCCCTCACGCAGAAGATTCAAACTGATTCCGAAGCTGCGGTTGGCCGCTTCTGTACCCGCCACAGACTGAAAAAGAAGATCTACCGGCGCCCCCCGATCAAGTGCGGCTAGCTGAGTCGTGATATGCGCCAGGCAACAGGTCTGGGTAGGGATCTCGTACGCGTCCACCAGGCGATTCAATGCCAGTAGAATCGAACTGACCGTCTCCACTGAGTCAGTGGCGGGATTCACACCGATAACCGCGTCTCCACATCCGTAAAGCAGTCCTTCGAATGCCGCCAGAAGGATCCCGCCAATGTCGTCGGCCGGGTGATTGGGTTGCACGCGAATGCCCAACACCCCACGCTGTCCCATCGTATTGCGGCAACGTGTGATATTGCGAATCTTCGCAGCTGCGAGCACCAGATCCTTGTTGCTCATCAGTTTGGTTACGGCGGCCGCAATTTCAGGGATGATGGCCCATTGCAGTCCCTGGAGGTCAAGGCCTGTAGTTCCGTCGTCCAGGAGGAACTCGCGAAACTCCCCGACGGTCATGCTTCCGATTCGATGGAAAGCATTCTGATCGAACGTCTCCAGGATGAGGCGGCTGACGTCGTCCTGAGACGGGTCGATCAGAGGCCGATGCAGTATTTCTCCCAGGGTCAAGTCCGCAAGCTTGCGTTTTGCTGCGACTCGCTCTCGTTCGGATCGTGCGGCAACGCCGGCCAATTGATCGCCGGACTTTTCCTCGTTGGCTTTGGCGAACAGTTCGCGGATGTCGGAGAAGTCGAATTGTTCAATCATGGTGACTGCCCCGCTCGAACAGACCATGTTACCGAAAAAGTCGTGAGTGCCGCGACGGCGGGAGCAACATCATCGATTGATTTCAAGTTTTACCCCCATCTTTCGCAGCAAGAACTCCTCGTCATGCAATTTCATAAGGGCTTTGTGATGAGTGGCCGTGTAGCAGAACCGTCCCCGAAAGTTGTGGTGATTCGTAGAGGGGGCGTGATGTGGCAAAAATGGGAGCTAATGAGCAACCGACTGAGATCTTCGTTTCATAGATTTGTTCTCAGCAATGTAGGTAGCAAAGGTCTCGCGTCGTTTGAAAGCCAGATTTTTTAACCACGGTAGGGACGCTACTCCACTCCTCTGTGAAGAAAATCCAAGTGAGGAACTGCCAACTTTTTTCGTATCTGTTGTGGCAACCAATTCTCGGTCATGATTCGCGGAAAGGAGGTTCCTACCGGGATTATATGGTGCGAACGCAATTTCCAAAACAAAGGGAGGCGCGAGCCTGAGCAGGTCGGTTTTAGGTTTCATTTATACATATTGCCGCTCCTGATGCCGTATTGCCTTGTAACGCTCGAACGCTCTACGATCGTCCTCCAACCCGAGCACTGAGCGCCACGTACAACCGCGGAAGGTGTGAGCCAGCATCTGCGGAGCATGGCGAATAACGAACCAAGGATCGTGCACAAGGGCCGCGGGCATATGGCGAATCTTCATCCAGCGCTCAGCCTTCCAGCGAAGGTACTCGACCACTTCCGCCGCTACGTGCTCCGTGCGGACGACCGCGGTTGTACCATCGTATTCCTCCAGTCGCTGATTCATGATCAGACCGCGTTCCCGGAACTCTTCCGTCATGGGCGTTCGCGGATAAGGTGTGGGGTGCTGGATGTAGGGCCAGTCCAAGTAGCGGCGGGCGAACGCAAGGTTGGCTTCTATGAATTCCTGAGTATCCTCTGGATTCCCGACGATCAGGCCTCCGACTACGAACATCTTGTTTTGGCGCAGGTAGTCGATCGCCTTCACTGAGGCATTGCCGACATGCTGCCCACCGTCGCGCTCCGTGTTCTTCGCTGTGGCGCGCAAGAACTGGAGGTCGCCTTCCAGTATGTTTTCGATCCCCAGAAAAACGTAGCGGAATCCCGCCTCGTGCATCAGGGGAGCAAGTGTTTTGCCATGGGTGGCAATGGCCGAGGTCATGGCCTGGACAAAGTAGTCCAGCTTGTTCAGCCCAGCTTCGATGATGGCATGGCAGAGCGCCTCGAAACGATGCACGTTGAGCGTGATGTTATCGTCCACCAGGAAAATGGTGCGGGCGCCGTGGTTTCGGGCGTCAGTAATGTCAGCCAGGATGCGTTTGAAGTTGTAGGCGTGAAAGTTGCGGCCCCGCATTTCGATGATCGAGCAGAAACTGCAGTCGTAGGTGCAACCGCGCGAGGTCTCGATCACATCCACTTGGCGTCCAAGCAGTGTATAGCCTTGGAGCACGCGGGATTTACGATTGGGCAGGCGGATCTCATCGTCTTCTAACCGATGTACCGGTCGGCTGGAGTTGTGGAACCACCGATCGCCGGCGCGGTACGAAAGGCCGGAGATCCGACCGAAATCCCCACGCTGCTCCAAGGCACGCAAAAGTTCGCGAAACGTGACTTCGCCTTCGCCGCGCACAATGAAATCCACATCCATTCCTTCATACGCTTCGCTGGCGAGACTCGGGTCGTAACCGCCCACCACGACTTTCACAGCGGGCTTGTGCGCACGCACCAGATTGATGATGCGCCCAGCAGTCCGGCGTTGGAAGGTCATCACGGAAAGCCCGACTACGTCGGGATTAAACTCACGAACCAGCCTAGTGACCGTGTCCCGCACATGACGATGGCTGAGAATCAAATCGGCAACCGCAACTTGGTGGTGGGCATCGACGTTTCCTGCGAGTGAGGTCAAGGCACCGTTCGGCATGCGAACGGCGATAGGTGGCATGTGCTCGAAGTAGTCGGGCATGGAAAGCAGAAGGACGTTCATTCAGTCCCCTCCGGATTGTGGGCCTGCTGCCCGATGTATGTGTCGGCTAGGTATGCCGACATTCACGAAACAGAAGTCTGCTACATCAGGACTACGGTTGTAAACAGGCGTAGGGGATGACATAACGACGTCGGCCCCGCGACGGCCCGAGTAGACTTTGCGGAAACCAACCAAAAGGCTCGGGACGAAGGAGGCCGAGATGAAAATTGTAGGAGGCCGAGATGAAAAATTGTGGACTGTGATCTACACGCGAAGCAACAAACGATTGCCATGGTAGACACCGAGACCGCCGAAGTCACCGAGAAGACCCTAGCCCAGGAAGGGGAACAAGGTGCGAGAGTTTTACGCTGCCTTACAAGGTCCGGTGATGGTGGGTATCGAAGCCATCGGAGCCATGCAGATCCCAAACCGAAGGGCTTAGCCAGGGAGAAAGAAACCTCCCTTTGTGGTGCGCGATGTTTTGGCGAACCACAGCTAGACCGCCGTTGCTCTCCCTATGCTTACATCGCAGTCATGCGGAGCCGCACGCTGGTGTGAACGAAAATGAACCGTGCTCAGGCCATGACTGCCGGCTCCGGCCCAACGCCCGTTGGAAACGGCGAAACCGGACCGCTAGGACTGACCGCTTAATGCTCGACCACCGTCGCGACTAACCCTGCCGCTTGGCTTGCGCGTATGGGCGATCTTCTGAAGATCAGCCAGCGTTTCTAGCGCGTTGCGGAGTGCAAGGCGTTCGGAGATGCTGCCCGCGTGTTCGTCTTTCCGCAATTCTTCCATTCTCCGGTGGATCGCAGCCGTGGCGTGTTCCATGGATTGCCCAAGGCTGACTCTGTCCGCCTGAAACAATACAACATCCAAGAGGTCGCTCCAGTTATTGGTGTCATGTGTAGCCATGGCGTGACTCCTTGACGCTAGCAAGCTACCGCGATACGTCGGTGTTTATGCTTTCGTGCCGTGCCCTTGTGTCGATTAGATCTGGTGCGAATCTCTCGGCACTAGCCGATTACTCCGTCGCATTGTCGTCCAATCATATTGGTATACAGCTCCGCAACGAAGACAAGCCTGATAGTGCTGACCACTCGCACTGATACGTGGCCATGCAAACCGGTGTGTGCAACACCCGTAGAAAAGCCGTCTAAAGAGAGCTGCCATGAGTTATCCTTGCCCTGGCGAGCACGTTACCACGAGAAACAGCGGAACAGGTCTCACACGCCAGTGCATTCGGCCCCGGGATGATGGTCACTGTCCCCCGGGTTACCGAACGAGCCGGGCAGATTTTGCGACCACTTCGATTCCCTTACATAGCGGTTAGGTCACATCTTTACTGACGCGTGACTGGCAACACACTGCCACTTCCCATTAGGCATCTTTACCCAGGTATCCGTAAAGCGCTCGCTAACATCCGTAGGTTTTACCAAAGGATCAGTGCCCTTTCCTTTGAAGCCGCCCGTGGCAATTGCCGTATCGCCAAATACTGTTACCTTCATGTCGTCGTAATCGACGCTGCTATATTTGATCGCTTTTGCGTTGGCCAGCGACTCGGCCTTGTTGTTGACTTTCCCATCGCTGCCCGTGGTTATGAACTTGTCGGCCATTAGCGGGGCCACTAGGTCAGGATTATTTGTCTTTTGGGACTGAAGCCATTGTTGCTCAAGTGCTGCGACAGATTTCTCGATGTCACCCTTAGTACCTTGCGGCCATGCGGCACTCCCGACTGAGAGCAACGCGATCAAACACCACAACCAAGTTATCTTCGTGGATCTCCTCATTTGTAGCGATTGTAGCGATTTTCAATTGGCCTTCGTTCTTCGTCGCCTTGTGCGCGGAGCAACTGTAGGCTCCCATCCCCCGCTTGTCAAAGGCTCGGATGTAGTTTGACTTGGCTAGGATACGAGGCACTTTCGGCCAGAACGGAAGAGGGGATCGCGCTGGCGCCGGACGGTCGGTCCCCCGTGACCTCGGCTGGGACAGGCCGCAGGCTCGATCTGGAATCACGGCGCGGCGGACGAGCGGGCCCTCTCGTCGGAAGGTTACGCCATGGCTCCCCGCTTCTCCCGAGATAGCCAACGTGTGTTCTATCTTTTGGCCCGGGACCTGATGTTAGGGGCGAGAATTGGATGGGGAGCTTTGTCTGGGTGAGGAGGGAAAGAGGCACTCTCAGAGCGCTTCAAACTAGCATACAGAGACAGAGACGCGCGCGCTTCGCTCACGCTGAAGCTGCTACTGTGGCGATGTTGTTCTTTCGATCTGGAACTGGTGATCACACTGTTTGACGCGCCAGGGCGTGGAGTTGAGTTGACGCTGAGCGCGCGTGGGGCGTGACGTCAGGTCCTGGTCCCCTTGATTCTTATGATTACTTCGGGATCAGTGTCACGCGCGCAGTAATCCATTTTACTGTTTAGGCCCCGTTATCTTCTCGACGCGTACCACGGTGCATTTCACCTCTTTCCCGGCCGTGGTTTTTAGTTTGCCCTTGTCACCTTCGACCTCATACTTCACATCACTGCCCACAACAAAGTCAACCGCTTTCACGGAGGTCTTCGGACTACTCCGGCAGGTGTAATGGTTTCCCAAAGCCTCGAAAATAAAATCGTACTGCTGGTTCTTTTTCTCCTTAGTATCGGTAGTGCCCGCTGGCTGAACATCCTTTAAGACTGCCGCTCCTGCGTCCTTTTTAGCAGCACTTGCATTGAGAGCGCCGACCATTGTCAACAGCAACACTGCGATCCATCTTTGCATAGTCCGACCTCCGGATTCCGACACGCCATTGTCCATTACACTCACACACCGATAGTTGGAATAATCGCCCGTATGCAACAGTTACAGTTTCGGCTCATGCCCCTCACCCACCTTGATCACAAAGGCAACGAGCCTACTTGTTGGCCGAAACATTTTTCGGCGAGTGCTCAGTCAGCGTGGAGAGCAGGAGGGAAGCCTCTTCCGGCGTGGGCACTGCACCCTTCACGATGATGTCCTCGGCACTGACCTCTTTTCCGTACAAGTTCTCATTTGCGCCGCCATCGGGTTTGAGGGTTGATCCTTCGAGCGACACCCCGCCGAACACGCCACGCGAGCGGGAATAGGACAACATTTCCGCTTGCATTGATGCAGTGGTCGCGGCGGATGCGTCTCGGCCCTTGGGTCCGGCGGCGACACTGGCATCCGCACCCAGTTTCACCTTGCTATGCATCATATTTCGCGCACCACGAGGATTCACCACCAGGATCACGAAGTCTGTTGCCTCTCCGCCAATCTGAAGCCCAAA
Organism: Terriglobia bacterium; assembly: GCA_963786325.1. Classification (GTDB taxonomy): domain Bacteria; phylum Acidobacteriota; class Terriglobia; order Terriglobales; family Acidobacteriaceae; genus JAIQFF01. The sequence continues at coordinate 85,214 of CAWAYW010000024.1, read as the reverse complement.
ATTCCCGCCCGTAGACTCCATCATCGTGGGAGTGCTCCACGGACCATCGAAGTTCTCTCCGCCCCGGCAGGTCATGACTCCGCGTCCATAGCTGCCGCCAATACCGACCGCAACCTTTTTCACGGAAGGAAGAACGATCACGCATTCCGCCTTGTTTAGCAGATTCTTCGGAATGTCCTCGGGAGCGCCTAAAATCTCTTTCATCACCTGCCCCGATTCCTTTAGGCGGTCACGCTCTTGGTCTCCAGTTGCGGCGGCTAGACGGGGAGAAAGAGAAAGCCATAAGGACGTCAGCAGCAAGGCGTTGACCATCATGACCAGAGATGTGTTTGGTGTTCTGAGATTGTTCACGAACGTCCCTCCTTTGTGCGGGTCTACTGGACGATGACGAAGCGACGAACGGAAGATTTACTACCCTAGCGCCGGGATGAGAGTTCGTCCTACTGCCAAAATTGCCAGTGAATCGTTTTCAAGGCCAAGGGTGCAGAAAGGGTTCCTGTGGGATTCTTGTTGTGCTTCGAGCACGTCGATAACTTGGGAGTGTACACCGCATCCGTCCGGAGACCGGCCTTCTCCCTCATCCCATCTGTTTTCAACGGTTGGTCACCGATTTTCGCAGGTCCCCTAATTCACAGAACGAAGAGATGAGACTGGAGATCACTGGCTTGATAATTGTCGCCTGTCAACTCTGCCAGTCTGGCCACTTGAGTAGTACCCACTAAGATGAGTCGGTAAGGTTGGGAGGCTACTATGGGCCGATTCAACGCAACGAGCCTTGCTTTTCTCTTGCTTGGCCTGATTAGTTTCGGTGGTTGCGAGGGCTTGATTCCACACGACACATCGAGCCTCTTGGTCCCGAGATTTCAACGGTCCGAGATCCTCGGCTTCGTCGCTGGTTTTGGAACAACCTTTGCGGCTATGCCAGACTTGATCTCAATGCTTAAGCGTCGCTCCAGTGCGGGCATGAACCCACGGATGGTGGCGATTATGGGCGTGTTTCAGATCCTGTGGGTCTACTATGGTCTATTGATTGCGTCGCGACCGGTAATCGCATGGAATGTAATCGCGGTCTTTATTAACTTCTTAAACGTCGGCGCATACCTTTATTTCGTGGGGAAGGAAAAAAGGCAAGCAACAACGTGAGTAGGTGATGCTATTGCGACCAGTGACAGCCGCCGCGTGACTGTTGCAAATCCCTAGTACACTCGCCGGGAGTGAATGAGCCAATGGCTTATTTCGCCGCCGTGTTTGCGGCAAATCGTTCACAGCTTGGAGAGAATTTCGAGTGCCAACGTCTTTTCCTTGGCCTCGATCTGATCGAGGGGAAAGCCATACACGTGAACGACGAAGGCCGAGTTCCCTTTCTTGACCGATAGGGTTCCGTGTCCAGCGGCCGTGCCGTAAACGGCCTCATCGCCAATACCGCTGACAGATGTCTTGGTGATCCCCTTGAAGTTCACCGGCATCTTGGCATAGGCAAAGGCCTGTTCGTTCAGAAGCGTGACTGTGACTCTTCTCGCGTTGATCCCTATGGGCTGTCCCGGCACAGTCCAATCACAGGATTTCGTTCCAAGCGGCTTTCCCGCTGAGACGTTCAAGCCAAGTACGGCACTGATCTGAGCGGGCGTAAGGAGAGAACAAGGATCGCTGGACGGCGCACCATAGGCAGATCGAGAACTGCAAACAGTAAGAAAGAAAAGAAGCCCGGTAACCAAAGCCATCGAGTGTTTCGAGTCCATACAGTCAGACCCTCTTAGAGTTAGCGGTGTCCGGCGCCAAGCACCCCAACTGTCTTCTACCGAGAGTCAACCGTAAGGATTTGGGGATCGCTCGACATATTGTACCTTGGCCGCTGGCGTAATATCAGTTACACGCATTGTGGGAGCGGCAGACCTGTCCGGGGGAATGAGTGAGATGGCCTGTCACAACAGTTACTTCCAAATTTCCCGCACTTCGCGTGCGGTCACCGGATTTCGATAGAGATTGTGAGTTGCGCTGCGCTAGTTGTGTTGACGCAGTGCTTCTCGCGCGATCGCGATAGCACACACGACGGGTTCTGAGTGCTATGCCTGATGACGTCAGTTACGCAGCCATCGACCTGCAGCATCGGCGCTATTCTCGGGCAGTGTATTGAAGGCAATCGTCGCGCTTGGGGCAGCCTTATGAATAGCGTTGAGGACGGCTTCGAATATTGTAATGCGCTTGGGCGGCAGGCGCACGCCAGCTCCGATTACCACACAATCGTAGCTCGTCGAACCTAACTGACGTTCCACTGTCGCACCAGCGGGTTTCATCAGGCCGGATGAGACAAACGTCGGCCTCCCATCCGCGTTCAGCGAACCCCTTCATCGGAACCGCGATGCCGGCGTGAACCTTCTCAGTGGTCCTACCTGGCGGCAAAGCGGGGTCAGAAAAATCCACAGTCTCCGGATCGTAGCCTAGCAACAGAATTCGCGTCATGAGCCTCTCCCTTGTTCTTGGATGTGCCGGCGGTACCGTCCGCATATGCACCGTATTAACCAGAAAATGCCACGGATGTGCTCTTGGAGTTCGATCACAGAACGGTCTGACCTGTTCAGTTCCCAAGCTCTGTGTATGAGCTTACGCGGGTCAGGATTCTTCTTTCTTCCGGAGCGCGTACGACAACGCATCCAGCGCTTGATGCTGGCTGCGCCCCGGATCTGATTGAGGATGGTGACCACGGCCTGTTGGACGATCTTGTCCTCCATGCCCGCACCCCTTAATGGGTGTTGCCGCCCATCTTCTTTCTCTATGTACACCCTTCTCGAGGGCGTCGCTCGGAATGCCCCGCGATGCACCTGTGAAGATCGACCAAGCGACCTTCCAGGTCGGGGCACATACTCCTGCCACGTTACGCCGTCTGCCCCGGGTGCTGCCTTTCTCTTCAGCGAGTAAAAGCCTTCCCGTAGCAACTCGATCGTCAAGTGGTGGAGCAAGGCGGTGAACTTCATCTCCTTATTCTCTTTTGCATTACGTTCCGCACTCCCGCCAGCCCCTGGGACACGCCCATCCCGCTCTGCCGATGAATTGTGATTTCCGAACCTACACCGACCAATCGAACTCAACCGTCATCTACTTCAATCCCCAAGGACGCACAACGCCTTCCACAGATGATCATGACTTCTCCGAGCGCCCGAGTAGTTCTCCACATGAAATAATCTGACTGTGCCTTGTCTTTCGAAGCTGCGGTCCCGAGACTTTGTGGAGCTTGCGATCTGCTACGGGCTCATACAGTTGGTGGTCTGGACACCCAGGCCTACGCAACAGCTTCTGTTCTGGATTGCATTCGTCTGGATTTTGGCAACTACTCTTGTCTACCGTCCGGATGCGAACACGTTAGGCTTGCGGCTCATTGGCCTGCAAAGCTTGCTTTGGATCACGGCTGGAGGACTTCTTTTCGCCGGAGTGCTGGTTGGGATAGGTTTCGAATTGCATACGCTGCATCCGCTCCACGGTGCACGGTCTCTTCGATTGCACATGGCTGGGTATCAACTGTGGGCGTTCGAGCAACAGTTCATCCTGCAAGACTATTTTCTGCTCCGGCTGCTGCGCATCTTACCCACCCAATTCGCGGCGGTGATTGCTGCTGCAGTGCTGTTTTCGACAGCGCATCTTCCGAACCCGGTGCTCATGGCGGCAACTCTCGTTTGGGGAATCGTCTCGTGTACTCTCTTCCTGCGCCGTCGCAACCTTTACGCACTCGGGCTTGTCCATGGCATCCTGGGCCTCGGCGTGGCGATTTCAGTGCCGGACGCAGTCACTCATCACATGATGGTGGGTCTGGGTTATCTGCGATACCCACATTGAAAGCCCCAGATCCAGTTCATCGAAACCACAAAGACCAGATGACATCCACCAGGGTATGGGTGGTTGCCGACGGCATCAGTCGCCGGCGATCGTGCCATGCGCGACCGTAGAAGACCCCTGCAATGGTTGCCAGCAACACGTAGCGCCAATTGAAGGGCAGCGGCTTATTGAAATGGGAGAACCCGAAGATCGCGGCGGTTACAAACAGCGAGCCACGGTAACCAATACGCTTCTCGAGCAGATTTTGGAGCAGACCCCGGAAGAACAATTCTTCTGGGATGGCAACGAAGAAGAACGTGACCAGCAGCGCGGCCGATACCGATGAGGCAGGAGGCACACCACCGTGCGGCACGATAAAGCCAATCCCTATGCCAAGCAGAATGACAATCGGAGCGAAGAAACTACACTCGCGCAGGCCAATGAGGACGTCGCGGAAGCGGGTGAGAAAATCGTAACCAACCCCCTCCAGTCGGCGCACTACAAGGAACGCATAAAGGGTTGAATCAACAAGCAGAATCTTGGGCAGCGCGCTTAGTCCTGGATGTGGGAAACTTCGTCCGATCCACCCGAATTCCACCGGCAGGCCAACCGCCGTGAGCGCAACGACGTCCTGCCAGCACAGCTGGCCTACTGCTGGCCGCACGCCCCCCGGAGGCAGAAACTCGAACAGCGCCGCCATCGCAACGGGAATACTGAACAACACCACCGCATACACCCAGCGGAACTCGCCCCGGGGCACGGAAAAGATGATGTAGGGCACGAGCAAGAGTCCAGGAATCAGCACTCGGACACCACGGTTGGAGAGAAGCCGTTGGAACATTCCGGCTGCCCCGAACCCGAAAAACCAATAAGGGGCAAGCAGCAGCGCGAAGGCTGTGAAACTGCTAGCCATGTGGTCATGGATGCGGACCTCCATGGCAAAATGGCGAGCCACAAGCCAGAACGCCACTAACAACAGCACATAGGCGGCGCAGGCCGCAAGGACTGCGCGATCGATCGATTTCGCCGGGATTTGATCAGGGTCAGTAATATTTGCCATAGCTTCGCCAAATCTATTTTCCCTTGTTTCAGCCGATTATGAACCAGAAAGGAGCTATCCGCATGTCGCTAGATTCAAATTCGTCACTCGTGGCCTACTTAATAATCCAAGTCCCTTAAATGTGAAGCATGAAAACGAGCGTGTTGCTACTGGACGATAGCGCTTATCGTGAGACGCACTATTCGTCGGTTTGTTCAGTGTCCATCCGAAACTCGCAGTGTGCGGCGAGGCAGAACACGGTCGTGAAGCTGTCCTCGGAAGACGGACTGCCCAAACCCCCGGCTTCTATGAGTCACTCCTGGTTGGGGGCAGGGGGCTCATGAAACCTGGCAGTGTCACGGTGAAGAAGGGCGATCCGTGACACAAGGCCAGCAGGTGGGCGCGATTGGCTTTTCTGGAGATACGTTCTTGCCGCATTTGCATTACATGCTTATGGACGGGATTGATGAGCGCACCAGCCAAGGTCTGCCATCATATTTTGACGGCTTCGTACGGGGGTTGGGATCGAAGCGTACGGAAGTGACACACGGGCAAATCGATTCAGGCGATTTCCTCGAAAGTTCCCCGGCAAGGTAGCGGAAAGCAACTGAAACTTAGGACGACCAAACAGTCCATTCAGACACAAGCCTCACGTTGCGGTTCGGAGTGAAACGCGAGGACAGATCGGCTGTTGGCGTAACATTATCGCCATTAGACTCATTGACCCCGGTCGCGGTTCGCGGCATCCAGTCCCTTTTCAGATAGAAGTGACGCTCGAGTCTTGTGTCTTGCCCTGATCTCAGCAGTTGCATGTTCATTAGTAGCGACACGCCGATCGGTTTCTGAAAACGGGCAAAGTTTTTTTGAGATTCTTTGATTCCAGCAGATGCCAAGCCAGCGGCTGCTTCGACCTAAACAGTCTACTGTCAGTTTTGCTGATTGACTGCCCTGCCGCATGAGATCAGGGTGTTCAAAGGAGGCTCCCGAATGAACATGAAGACCCGCATCCGGCAGGCTAATGGCGTCACCATCGTGGATTGCAGGGGGCGTATCGTTCTTGGCGAGGGCACCGTGGTTCTAAAGGACGTAGTTCGCGAACTGCTCTCCAAGGGGCAGACAAAGATCCTGCTCAATCTCGGGGACGTAAACTATATCGACAGCTCCGGGATTGGCGAACTGGTCAGTGCCTTCACGACCGTACGCAAACAGGGCGGCGACCTCAAATTGCTTAACCTGACCAAGAAGGTCCACGATGTCTTGCAGATCACCAAGCTGTCCACCGTCTTTGATGTGAAGGACGACGAAGCAGGCGCAATCAAATCGTTTAACGCCGACGCAGCTGCCAACGCGGCCTAGTTGACTAAACCCATCTGCTGCTGAACCCGCCATTTAGGTGTGCTTGGGATTTCAGTTCGGACGTCGAGATCTGCCTCGTCCATTGATGATAGGCGATCGTTGCGACGCGATCGTTGTCGTAACATCGCGGTTAAACTCAAAACCACTCAATGAGAGCTTCGGCTCATTACAGCTTCGCGGCCTCAGTGTGTACAATCGCGCGACAGCGATTTCAATCCGTTCGATACGTTTCCAGAAGGCAGGTTCTGATTGCCTGACCATGCAGCCGCAAGCCCCCTGACAATTGCCGTTGACCGAAGCGGCAACGCCGCCGCCGTGCGGTGCAGCGGCCGGTTGGTGGCGGGTGTGAACGATCGCCTCTACCTCGAGGTCAGCCAACTGATTCCAAGCTCCAAACGAATCCTGCTGGACTTGACGGATCTAACCCACATGGACAGCTCGGGCCTCGGCACGCTGGTTCGGCTGTACGTGTCCGCAAAATCGGCAGGCTGCGCTTTGCAACTCTTCAACATTGGGAAACCGATTCGGCAACTTCTTGGCGCTACCCGTCTTTTGTCGGTATTCGAGGTAATTGGCAACAACAACATCAGGTGCGGATGATCCCCCGAAGTTGCGGCGCCGAACGCACCTCGGCAGCAAGCTGCGTCTGAGGAAGAATCGTGAAGAACTGGGTTCTGAGACTGCTAAAAGGCCTGTTTGCGATAGGTACGGTCTTTATCCACCAGCATTCCCCATTGACGAACACTTGACATCACCCAGCGACAGCCTCGGAGTCGAGATGGAAGGACCTAATCGCCTCTTCGGCAGAGTCGTAAATCTCAAATAACCGATCCACCTTGGTGATCCGCAAAGCTCGCTGAGCTATGGGCGATAAGGCAGCGAATTTGATTTCAGCTCCATGGTGACGAGCAGAGATGAATGATGCGACCAGCGTTCCGAGACCACTGCTGTCAATGTGTCCGATCCACGCGAGGACTATCACGATTCGCTTGGTTTCGCGCAGCAAGCCGAGAACTACCCGCCTTAGCTCGTCCGCTTCTTCGCCGAAGACAATTCGGCCACGACACCGAACGACCGCAATGTCTTTGGTTCTCGAGACGTCCAGGTTTAGAGCCATGGCACTCCGGTCCGTCATGTCGCATAGTCTCGTAATGACGGCACTGGTGCCATTATAAGCTCAAATAATTCAAACTCGTCGGGCCGACTACTGTTGAAAAATCGGATAGCACTCACGACGGGTACTGAGCGCTACGGCCTGATTACAGTTGAAATGCCCGAGAGAGCCGAGGCTCTAACCTTACGGAACTGCCCCGTCACTTTGTTAGGGCATGGTGGTCGAAGCTGATGACACGAGTGATCTTCCACACTCCATCTTTGTTTTGCCAGAGGTGAATAAACTTCGCCTCGCCGATAGACTCGGCAGTCTCGTGTCCCGGATGGTGGAAACGGTGAACGCCTATCTCTACCGCGCCGTAATTGGCGATAGGGTAGACTTCAAGAGTGCCGGGGACAAGTTCTCTGGTCACCTTGCCACAGATGTTGTTCTTCACACCCTCAACCACAGCTTGCCGTCCACTGCTGAATCCGCTCTTGTCATGATAGAACTCCAAATCGTCGGCCAACAGCGATCCGAATTTCTCCAAATCGCAATGGTTGTAGGCGTCGAACAGTTTGGCATCCAACGACTGGATTGTTTGAAAGAGTGGGCTGGGCGCTGCGGGCACAACCTGTGTGTGGATGTGAGAAAGGGGCACAGCAAGAAGAGCTGTAAAAAAAAGCGCTTGAAGCGGAGCAAAGGTCCTTTTCATTAAGGAAATCCCTTTCTGCGAAAGAATACGTAGTCGGTTCTACGTATGGGTCGGATCGATTGTTCCACTCTTGCTGTTGAAATATCGGTAACCGCCTCCATCTTGACTTGCGTCTCACCAACGAAGAGGATTAGCCGCAAGGGCTATATGCTCGGACAATTCGCACTCGCGGTTCTTTTGAGTGGGTCGGGATTCGCGCAGACTCAGGCTCCTGTGGAGCTCTACTCTCAACAGTTAGATGAAATCAGGGTAAGAAAATGTGAAGTTCCGGAAGGCTTCGGTTGCGGAATACTCTTCGATCTTGATCTACCCGAGTCCGGCAACATGAATCTGAGCGTTGTCGGTGGAGTTGTCCATCAGATTTCCGTCATCCTCAATGGCACAATGTACATCGTTGTTTACGATCCCCCGATAAAACGAGATCACAAGTTTTCCAGCCTGAGGAGATACAGTCGTATTCCTGCACGAATTGAGGGCGACCATTTGACCATCCAGTGGCCGGACAAGACAAAAGCAAAAGGAAGAATCGTTCGCCGCGAAAAGATCGAACCCCAACGGCCTCGGCCCGCTTAGATGGACTTCTCATAGTTAACGAAAACAGGGACCTGGGCTGCGATTAGCGGCTCCGTTAATCATCAGCTTCTTTGTGAGCGCTGTTTGAAAGTTATCCTTGTTTGGCTACGGCAGCGGCTTGATTCCCGCCTCGTCTAGTCCCGCCTGGATCGCCTTCCACACTTCTGCTTCCTCCTTGTTGCCATCCACTAGCACGATTTTGGCATTTGGGAAATAGAGCGAAATCGCGTCCATCTCACGATGGTAGTCCTTGATGCGCTGCTCCAGGACCTGCGAGCGATCGCTCTGCCTGCCGGTTTTCTTGGCGCGCTTTCGGATGATGTCGTCGGGCACTGTCAACTGGAACGCAATCGCCTTGAGGTTGAGGTTGGGAAACATCTTGGCAAGATCTTCAGCCTGCACCAACGTCGCGGGATACCCGTCGAGGGCGATGCCGTGACTGAGGTCGGCAGTCTTCAGACGCTCACGCACGTAACGGCTCATCGCCGGGTCATAGCGCATCTCAGCCAGCGACATTCCTTCGCCTCGCAACCTCTCGAGTTCTGCCGCATTGTCATGGATGAGGTCTTCGATCGAGATGTTCGGAACTCCGAAAGTGCGGGTGATTGAGGCGACGAGCGTCGTTTTCCCGCTTAGTGGCGGCCCAATCAGGATGATGAGGGGTTGCGAAGGACTGGATTGTACAGCTGGAGTTGCCGTCTGAGCACGCATGCCATTGGCCAGTACTAGAGGCAAAACGATGAGGATGTGTTTCAGCATGATGCATTTCCGGAAAGTTAAGATTCCCAGCACGGCTAGTATGCCATGACTGGCCCTTACGTGATGGCGGTGGAGAGCTTTGACTTCGGAGACGTCCCGTCAGCAAGGGAGAGGTCTGCTGTGCCTAGGCTTGACCGTCCATCCGCAGGCTGAACAACACCACCCGAAAGGGCTTTTGTTTCGCAGCATCGGCAGCATCGAAGTGCAGAGCCAGTTGGGTCACGGCTCGTCTCTCAAGATCTGGCGGAGCGGGCAGACCCAGATTATGAATCCGCACCTAGTGTGCCGAAGCCTGTCTTTTCAGGAGAGCCTATACTGGCAGTTGAGGACGCGGAACCGTTTCGTCGCTTGATTTGCGAGGCTTTGACCGCCTCAGGCTGTAAGGTGTTGTCTGCCCCAGATGGCTGGGAGCTTTACGCATAGTCAGGGAAGGTTCCGTCGACCTACTATCGACGGAGTGATTATGCCAGGAATGAACGGACCAGCACTGCCAAAACAAGTCCGTTCACTTCGATCCCAAACGAAAATACTTTACATGACCGGATACAGTGGCGAGTTTATCCGGGCGGAGATGCTGACTTCGGCAGTGTCATTCATACAGAAGCCCTTCACTCCTGCCGACCTCGGATGCAAGATTCGCAAACTGTTGGCCGACCCGCGAGACTCTGCCGGAGACTCTGCCCTTGTCAGACAACAAGCCGACAAAGGTCGAACGCGGGCCTCCGGATGACAGCGGCATCGCCATTTCTTCACGCTAATAAGTAAGAAGGACGTGTTCTGATGCAAAGACCCATTGGTCAACGTGAGTGTATCGATCGGAACTGACTCAATCCTGACAGAGTACAACTATGTCGTAGATCTCCACTTCTCTATGCGACCCCTTCGCGCTGCTGCAAACAAACGATCCGCTGGTATCAAGAAATCATTTTGCCCATCCTGCCAGCTAAGGTGTTATATCTGTCCGTGGACCAGCAAGCATTCAGAGAGGCAATGCGCGAAATTGGCAGTCGAGGAGGCAAAGCCCGCACCAAATCCTTGACAGCAAAGAAGCGCAGCGCCACCAAAGCGTCCAAAGCTGCGGCGGAAGCCCGGAAACGCAAAGCGAAAACCCGTAAGCGCGAATCCGTCAAGACGATCTGAGTCGGCGATTGGTTCCATGGTGGGTAGAGAGAAGTGTCAAAATAATTGTTGCAAGAGCCGAAAATGACTCAAGATGTGGATCAAAGGTCCGAAGCGGAGATCACATCGAAGCTGTATGAACTTGTCTCGTGCATGTGTATAGTCGAGTCTCGCGAGGGCGATCGCCGCGGAATGATCGACCGGATTGAGTCGGTCATTCTCCGAAAAAACTTCTCCGAAAGCTTCGACGCCAGCCGTTTCAAGGTTCATCTTACTTCGGGCGAAAACGTAATTGTGCCTGGCTCAGACATTTCCGAAATTGAGTCTGCCGCTGCTGGGATTGACCTATCTAGAAAAAGAAACTCTGGCAAACGGCTACCTGGACGGCCTAAAGCGATCCATAAGACTAAACTAATCAAAAAAGTCCCCAAGGGTAAAAGAAAAAAGAGTCCTGCAAAAAAGCCCAAAGCGATCGCGACGAAGACTTCCAAGGTTCGGCAAAGGCGGACACCGGATACCTGACAGTTCTGAGGCAGTAGCGTGGTGGGTCGACCTGTGGGACACTGTGGGCATGCCGGAAATGGAAAGATTCATGCCTGAAAAAGGCCAAGTGGTGACGGCCCAAGGCCACAGGGGTACTTTTAAAGTCATAGATGTTTCGGCGGATGGCGAGACTGCCGACATTCAGCCGTTCAGCTTACCCAAACAGATGCTGATCGGCTCGGTTATTAAAGGCATTCCTTGCGGCACACTTTTTCACTTCAAAGAGGACGCGAGCCAAGCCGCTGCCCGGATCGTGAAAGAAGCTACGAACCAAGAGTAGCGGAGAACGTTGGCCTTGAGAGCGGCTACTTCTCAATTCATCGACGGCCATTACTTCGGGGGTTGAGGCTGGGGAGTCGGTTTCTTCTTTCCAAATATTCCCATCAGTTGCTGCACGGGATTCTGTTGTAAGGGCTGCTGCCCTGGCGATGGCGTGGCTTGTGAGGGATTCTGTGCCCCACCGAGCAGATTTTGCAATGCTCCGGTAACTGACGCCGGATTATCGAAGTTCGGCACCAGTCCTTTGATCTTCATCTGTGCGATTTGCTGGACATCCGGGGCGAATTTAGGATTCGAAAAGGTTCCGGTCACTAGCGCTGGCACGACCAGTTCGCCTTTATTGTTGGCAAGGGCCGTTTGCATGAACCCTCCGATACTGTTTCCGCCTGCTTTTTGACTAGCGGACGACGAAAGAACTACCGTCACTCGCATGTTCAAGGTATTGTCCACCAGACTTGCCGTGCCTGCGGCCCCAACATTCCCAAGGTCCAGCTTGGCTTGCAGATTATTGGTTTCTGCAATGCCATTCCTTACGTTGATATCTCCTGTCATCTTCAAAATATTCGTGACGCCTTGTGCTGGTGTCGACGTTGGATTCGCATTGAGAAATCCGGCAATTGATGCCAGTTCATGATTGATGTCCGCGCCGGAATATTTCACATTGTTAAAGTCCACCTTGATCGTTCCATTAAGAGCTCGCATGATTTCGGAAGTGTTGACGGACTTCAAGGGTCCCGAAGCTCGCAGATTCAGATTCATCGTGCCAGCACCATTCACTTTATCGAGAGACGTGAGTCCGTAAGCTTTAGCCATTGCGAGGATTGCTGGCAGTTGCGCGTTAGGTGCCTGTATGGTCGCGTCGACCGCCGGCGAAGGGGCCAGATAATTGCGGAGCGCAAATTGGGCGTTTAGCGTACTTCCACCCGAGCTCACGTTGAATGTGTTCGATTGAATTTGTGTTGGCGTAAGGTTAAAAGTCGCAGACGGAACTTGTATCGGCTGCGCGATGTCCTTCCCGCTCATTTGAATGTTGCTGGCTGTGATTGTCCCATTCAAGGCGGGTTTGACGGCTGGCCCTCGAACTTGGATGTTTGCATTCACATTGCCAGTCACAGTTGTGCCCTGCGAGAGCGCCACACCGGAGGCTGCTGCGAGTTTTGCTGCTTCTGCGATGGAGACATTATTTGCCTTCAGGGTCAGATCCACCAATGCAGGCGCGGATCTTGAATTCACCGTTCCGTTCATCTGCAACGGTGTGTTCCCAAGTTTCAAGACGAAGTTTCTGACGGTAAGCATATCCACAGCCAAGTCGTCGGTGAGATCGTATTGCGCCACGATGGGATAGCCGAGTTCCATCGCGTGCATCTTGACATCCTGGATATTGGTCTCACCTTGGGCGGTCAACTTGCCACCTTGGCTGTTGATCTTCGTCTCTCCAGTCAAACTTCCATCGGATCCGTTCAGCGCTGGCGCACTGAAGAACTTGGAAAGATCGCTGACCCCGACCTGCTTCAAAGTCAAAAAACCGCGGAACGGTGTGGTCGCCGGCTGCCCCTGAATGATTGGTCCGCCTTCGCCTTGCAGACGTGCCTCCTGCGATCCGGAACCTGCCATGTGAACTGCTGCGTCAATGCTGAATGGCTTGGAGGGCGAGAAGTTCTTGAGAGTCAAATCGATGTGGTTGTATAAGGAGGGCATCTTGCTTTGCTGCTGATCCAAAACGGAGATCTGACCATCGTTGACCCTCAGCTCCCCCAAGGCAAATTGTTTCTCTGCCCCCGTGGGTTCCGTAGAAGTGGGTGCTTGGGATGGAGCGCCCGCTCCTTTCTGTGGACTTTCCGATGGATGACCTACAGAAGCGAAATTCCAGACGCCCGCCTGATTTTTGATCAGGTTCACAGTCGGCCGCTCAAGGGAAATCGAATCTACTTCGACTTGCTTATGCACAAGTGGCAAAAACTTCACTGAAACATCCAGTTGCTGTGCTTTGACGAAAGATGCACCCATCCCGAAATGGGGATCTTCAGAAATCATTAGGTTCTGGACCTGGAAGCGAAGGGGGAATAAGCCTAGGTGCATGTCGCCCAGTGTTACCTCTCTTTGCAGCCGCTTTTCCAGTTCAGACTGAATCATGCCGTGGTATTTGTTGACATTGAAGGTCGCGGCAAAAATCACAACAGCTAGGACGACTACAACGACGAAGACTCCGAAACCGATCACAAACCTGCGCATAAATCCTCCTAGGCAAGTCGCAGAAGCGGCTGTTCAGTTTTGATGAGATTTCGGCGTCGGAGTTTGGCCGGATCATTCCGCCAACGAAAGCGTTCTGGTTATAATCACGAAAAGAGGATTATAGAACTCGAGAATCATGGCGCGTCCGAGCCAGACCTCCCTAGATCGTTCATTGGAATCGGTTTCCGAGCCGCGTCCATTGCGCGTATTTCTACTTTCCCCAGCGAATATTTCGGCAATTCGCGGACAGCTGTTATTGAACAGAAGTTCCGCGTTCGAATTTGCTCATCGGTTCCAGCGGCAGGGCGCGCCGCTCGGCGAAATTTTCAGCTTCATCAGCAGCCTATACTTTCGGGGCAAACTTGCTTACGCCGAAGTTTTTGCGAATGCTCCGGCCGGTTTGCCTCCAGCCCTCGCCATGACCACCTCCCGGGGATTTCTGTCCCCTGAAACCACCATCACATTGGACGATCTGCTGGAAATGTCTGGGGTTCCGATCGATCCGGAGGACAGCCGGTACCGTGATCCCCTGATCCAGGATGCGCACGCGCTGGCTCGGCTGCTGCCCGCAGGTTCTAAGATTGTGCTGCTCGGCAGTATCGCGAGTGGCAAATATATTGACCCGCTGCTTGAAGTCTTCGGAGCAGATTTATTGTTCCCAAGACAATTCGTTGGGCGAGGCGATATGAGTCGCGGAGGTCTGATGTTGCGATGTGCTCAATCACGGCTCGAATTGGAATATGTGCCGGTTATCTCGGCGACTCGGCATGGAACCCGGCCTGCAAAACTCTCCCCTCTTAATCAGCACGCTCGTGACTGATGAGCGAAGCTTATGCCGAAATTGTTTTCCACTACTTATACCCGCCGACCGTTTCCGTTTGTCGTGCGCTTGATCTTCCGGCTCATTGGTGCAGAGGATTTCATGCAGCTTTCGATCTCTACTTTCCAAAGGGCGAATCACCGAAGAACGTTTCCGATGTGACCTTGCCCGTGTTACGGTCGCGGATGCTGATGTTGGGGGGTTGAGAAAAATCAAAAACCGAGGGTAGGCCCAACCCGTCACTGCTTACCGGTGTCATCGCGGTAGGCATCTTTCAAGCCATCGCGTCATAAAAATAATGAACACCGTGCAATAAGCCAGAAGGGTCTGCCATTTCTAATTGTATATCCTACGTAACGTGTAGTAGTATAAACGCAACATATAGTAGCACGTCGAAACGTTGGGAGCAGGACCACATCGGCGGAATTGAAATTGGGAAGTTTGCTGATCTCGTAACTGTGCAGGAGCCCAGTCGCGGACACGGGGCTCGAACGAGCGAGTGCAATTTGTTATGAAAAATGTGCGAGTCATTCGTAACGCATCATTAAGACAAAAGGTTTTAGTCGAATTCGAGGAATTGAGAGAGGTATTTCTAATGAAGAAAGCACGAATAGTATTGCTCATTGCTTCTGTCACGGCAGCCGCCGTCATTACAATCGCCGCTGGCTCGCCCAGGTCTCAAGAACCGCAGCAAGCCCCGCCAACCGTCGCTTCCGCCGTCGATCGCGACATCAGCGCCGTCGAGAAACAAATTGTCGACGTCGCAGAAGCCATGCCAGAAACTAAATTCAACTTTTCTCCCGAGACCTTAAACATTCCCGGAAGCGATTACAAAGGCGTCCGCTCCTTTGCGATGCAGGTTAAGCACGTCGCCACTTCTAACTGGCTCATCTGGTCTCCCCTCACCGGCGATAAACTTCCCGAAGGCTTGGGCGACAATGGCAACGGTCTGGCTAACATAAAAACCAAATACGAAATTATCAAGTTCCTCAAAGACTCCTACGTCCTGGGTCACCGGGCGGCTTCTACATTAACAACCGAAAGCATGCTGCAAGCGCCGGGTAACAGCAAATCCACTCGCCTGCGATTGGCTGAATTCGGCGTTGCTCACGCGTACGATCACTACGGACAGATGGTCGAATACCTGCGAATGAACGGAATCGTTCCACCAGCCAGCCGCCCAAATTCGGAGTGATCGCGAATGGCTGCCGTGGGATTCCGTCAAATCATGGAGAGGCAGAATGAAGCAGCTACGAAACTGGGTAGCCTTTGCAGTATTCATCTTTGCCGTCTCGGCAAACGCAGCTCACACGCAACAATCACAGCCTGTGGTTCCGCACACTGTTGACCTAAAGTCAACCGACGGCACGCTGCTGAAGGCCACTTTTTTCCCCGCTGCGAAGCCAGGACCCGGCGTGCTGCTCTTCCATCAGAGCAACCGCACGCGCACATCCTGGGGCGACGTACCCCGCCAGATGGCAGCCGCTGGAATCAATACGCTCACAATCGATGAGCGGGGATATGGCGAAAGCGGCGGCAAAAAGGAGGCAAGGGAACAGTACCACGACGTCGATTTGGACGCGGCTTTCGAATATCTGGTTTCCCAGCCGAGCGTGCAGCGCGATGTTATTGGCGCGGGAGGAGCGGGATGGCTGGGCGTGGACAATTCCGTTGAAACCGCACGCCGCCATTCCGCCCAGGTGAAATCGCTGGTACTCATCTCGGGAGAAACGTTACTGCCTCAACTGCGATTCCTGCGACAGGCCACGCACTTGCCCGGGCTGTTCGTAGTGTCCGATGATGACGAATATCCTCCTACGGTCGAGGCGATGGAATGGCTCTACGACTGCGCCGCCAGCCCGCAAAAACAGTTCATCCATTACATCGGGCCGAAAGCACCGTGGCTGTGGTATGAGACCTCCGACGTGAGCAAAGTCCCTCCGACTGGGAGTCATGGAACTGATTTGTTCAAACGCCATCCGGAGTTACCGGCCACTGTTGTTGATTGGTTTGTTACAACGCTGAGAACACCCGGCCACGCCCCGGCTGACGCCGTGGCATCTGCAGCAATCCTCAACGAAATCGAGATGCCCGGCGGGGTCGCCCGAGTCACACAGCAACTGATGGAAGCCCGCCGCAAAGATCCCAAGGTGCAGTTGTGGCCAGAAGTCAACGTAGACATCATTGGCGAGGATCACATGCGCGAAGCTGATGCCGAGAAGAAAGCCGGCCATCTGCGCGAGGCCGAAATAGAGATGGAAATCGGCATTGAGATTTTCAAGCTCAATTTCCTTGCTTATCCGGATTCAGCCGACGCCCACTACAATCTGGCCGATGCGTACTTTCAAGTGGGAGAGAAGGCGCTGGCGCGTCAGTATGCCGAGAAGGCACTCGCAATGATCGATTCTCACGCAGCGCCCTTGTCGTCGTGGTCCGACACCGAACAGCGTCGAACTGAAATCCGTAGCGCTGTTGAGGATGTTCTCAAGAAGGTCACCACAGCTACAACTTCGGGGCGCGTGCCTGATGGGAATCGGTCGCGGTAACTCCCTCATGACGGCAACCGGAAATGCCGCACGGACGACTGATCGGCCGGCAGTCCGTCCGACTCGCTGTTTTGAATTTCCGGCGTGTTCGGAAATGGTGCGGAGTCATCTTGCAAGTCATGAACGTGTTTGGGTGACAGACTGATACTGATTCTTCGGAGAAGTCGAATTGTTCGATCACGGTGACTACCTCGCTCGAACACACCATGTTACCGAAAAAGTCGTGAGTGCCGCGACGGCGGGAAGCAACATCATCGATTGATTTCAAGTTTTATCCTATTTTCTCGCGGCAACCTAAATATGGCGTAGGAATCCAAATTGAACTTCCGTTGCTCGATAATCGTTGTTTCCAAATCGCGAGGATACGATGAAGAACGTTTACGAGGTTCTGAGACAGAAAGAGCTTGAGGCGTCCAGGGTGAAACAAGAAGTCGATGCGTTGCGGATAGTAGCTCCGCTCTTGTCAGAAACCGAAAAAGCCGAGGACGACAATCAGCCGACTTTACAGCGTGCGGTAAATGACAATTCGCAAAAGGTCCGAACCGCACGGGAAGGCAATAAGAAATGGCCTTAATTGACGTTGATTTAAGGTGGTGAGTGTCAACCCTCGCCTAGCACCACAGAGTCAGACGCGTTCATCCGACGCGTTCCCTATTCCCGACCTTTCATTAACGTGCTAGGTAAACCTTTGGGAGAAGATATCAAAACTAAACAAATCTGTAAGCGCCAGCGTTGCGGCCTTTAGCGTTTGTGATCCGCGGCTAAGCACATTACCGATCTTCCGCACTTACGGGAGAGCCCCGCCAAGTTGCTTGGAAGGTCTGCCGGAAAATCGAGAAAATTGAACGACATCCGCCGCCCAGTTCCAACTTAGTGATGGTCGTTATCACCGTGGCCATGATCGTCCCCATCGCCATGTCCGTGGTCATCGTCGTCGTCGCAGTCCTTGTCCTTGCCGGGTTTCTTGGGGCTGATGCACTTCTTATGACCGTTGCCATTGCCCTGGCCCTGGCCATTTCCGTTCCCTTTATTTTTATTCTTGTCGTCGACCTGATCCTTCCCTTGATCTTTATCCTTGGCGGTAGGAGCAAAAGAACTTGGGACAAGAGCACCGTCGTGGTAGACAACGCTGGACGAGGATCCCAGCGGAATCATTTTGCCAGGCAAGATCAAAGAAGCAGATGAACGGTTATCGACGTCAATTCGATCACCTTCCATCACAACCGTTGACTTGCTCGCTGAGACACCGTTGACTTTGACGGCGCCATTGCATCGCAAAACGGCACGAGATTGACCAAAACCGGAACAAACGAAAAATAGGACTACGGCGGGAACAAAGCGAAGGCGTGACATGCGGAACTCCTGAACGCCAGACTGGACCTGAAAGGCGGCGAGACGGTAGCCCCAAAAACCGCTCTCAGGGCTGAATTGGTAAGGTGAGTCTAAGCCGCACCGTCTGGCACGTCAACTGTGAAAATTTGGAAGGGATAGTCCAGTCGCAATCTCAATCACTTTTCCGGAATGCTCAATCCTCTCCGCCCTTCCAGTACCGGGGCCAGGAATTGCCGTTGTGTTTTTCCAGCATATACAACCTTCCGGTGCCATCGAGAGCCAGGCCAAGGACGGTTGTAAACCCGGTAGCAAGCGTCTTGACCTGGCCCGACGGAGTGATCTTCGACGAACCTTCCTGGATGGGGAAGGTGTTTGGGTCCCTAACGATCCGTAGTGGGACGTAGGTAATCGAACGACGAAAGTTTGACTACGGTGACTATCGACTCGGGCCCACTGCCCGTTGGAAACGGCGAACCTTGCACCGCCGCAAGTGCGCCGCTAGTACTATTTATTCGAAGAACCGAAACGCTGCTGGACCCGTTGTTCGCGGTGACGAGAAAACTGCCTGAAGGATCGGTGTCGGCTGAGACAGGCCCAGTCCCTCCGCTTGCGAAAGGCGACCCACTAACAGCGGTGAGAGCGCCCGTGCTCCCGTTGACGCTGTACGTGGAGATGGTGTTCTCCGCTGTGTTAGATACAAACAAAAACTTTCCTGCGGGATCGAGCACGACGGACGAAGGATCGGAGCCGGTTGGGAGGGGTGAACCAGTCATGGGACTAAGACTTCCGGTGCCCGGGCTGATAACAAATCCTATTACCGTATTCGTGCCGCCTGCGTTCGTCACATAGAGGAAATCCGCCACCGGGTTCGCGGCAGCCGAAGTAATGGCAATACCGGCGGTAAATGGAGATCCGGGCACTGCTTGCAAAGCACCGCTACTGCTGTTGATCGAGAATGCGGAAATCGTGCCTGCACCAGTCACCACATAGAGATACTTGCCTGAACGGTCCACCACGAGGGAGCGAGGAGTAGTATCGGTGGCAAACGGGGAGCCTGCAACCGGTGTCAGTGCGCCCGAGCTGCTGATCGAAAAGGCGGACACGTCATTCGAGTTCTGGTTACCGACATAGACGAACTTGCCGGACGGATCTACAGTTATTGAGATTGGTCCACTGTCCGCCAAAAATGGACCACCGGTCACCGGAGTCAGAGCGCCAGTGGCGGAGAGCGCGTAGGCAGAGACATCTCCCGACGTCAAATTTGCAATATAAAGAAACTTGCTGGTAGGGTCGGCTGCTGCAGAGAATGGATTAGCGCCCGCGGCAAAAGGGGATCCTGCGACGCCCGTTAGGGCGCCCGAAGTACCGCTTGCAAGAAACGCGGAAGTATTACCACCACCGCCATTTGCGGTAAACAGAAAGAAATCTGGAGTTACGCCAACTCCGCCGCCTCCGCCCAAGCCGGTGCCACCACCTGAAGGCGATGAATAACCACCACAACTGGGCAGTGCGACGATGAAGAAGAGAGCGACGACCGACCAACAGAAGCGAGGGGCCGAGGTGTTCCGTGGTTTGTACCGATCCATGCCAATCCTCCGAGGGGGCGCGCCGTTTCGTGTCCAGGGTCTGAGAATTCGGGAACCTTTAAGGTTTACCAATCGCTTCGTTCGGCCTACCAACGAGGAAACACCATACTTAAGTCCAGGGTAAGCTTCGTGCGGCTCAGGTATGAAATATCGGGCGGATTGTGCTCCCAGAGGGAGTGGAAGTCAATTGGATTCTGTAATCTTGTCATGACTATTTAGAAATGTCCCCATCGTTAACTAATTAGAAGTGTCCCCTTTTGGTGTTGATGTCGAGCAGAACATCGCAGTAGCACGGTGTGAGCCAGGTTAGGGGGCGCGGTTAACTAATTAGAAGTGTCCCCTTTTGGTGTTGATGTCGAGCAGAACATCGCAGTAGCACGGTGTGAGCCAGGTTAGGGGGCGCGGGGGGAAGGGGCGGCGATTGTGGTGGAGTGGAGTTGGAGTGCACTCCACCATTGAGCCCCTTCCCCCCGCTCACCGCTTGATTGAACTCCACTGTGCGCATCACGATTATGTTGTTTTGCCTTTCCTTCCCGAACCTACATGTTCTTGCCTCGTGTTTCTCGCGGCGGCGAGAATTCACAGCGCAGCTCCCCTCCCTGCGACCGTGCGCGGCGGGATCCCTACTTTCCTCGACCAACTCGGTTTCATGTCGCGATAATCTCGTCGCCAAGGATGATCTTGACTCGGCTTGCACGGCTTGGCGAGCAACGGCACAGCGACGCTGGGTTTGGTTCTATCATCCACTTCACATTTTCTGGGCAGCGGTTCGGCAAGCACTCGGTAGGCTAGGCGCTGCCCGCGGTAGTACACCTCCATGGCTCCATCCTCCCATTCACATACCAGAGCCTTGCTTTGCGTGGGTCCATAGCGTCGCTGGCCAGCAGGCTGCAGTTGTATATAGCGGCCCTCATGGCGGAGCACCCAGTCGTTGCTGATTCTGCGCTCGGTCTCTACGCGGAAAATCTGACGTAGTTCGCGAGCCGTCGGCTTGCGGCCGTGATAATCTTCTGGCTTTGCCGACACCCGCGCAAAGCGTCGGTTGTGCTGGGGCAGATACTCTTTTTCAAGAAACTGGTTCGCGGCTCCGTAACTAGCGATCCCTTTGCGCCGCAGTTTCTTGATCATTCGATCCTGATGGATCCCGTGGTTCCGTTCCACTCGTCCCTTGGCCTGGGGCGAACTTGCAGCAACGATCCCTATGCCCAGCTTCTGACACATGCGTCCAAACTGGCTGAGCGGGACTTTCCCCCGTAACTGCTCGGCGGGCGTGGCCTTGTGCTTGTATACGTTTTTCCAGTCGGTATAGAGCGTGCGGGGCACGCCATATTTCTCAATCCAGGCCCGCAACACCCCGGCTGCTGCCCAGATCGTCTCTTCTTTCCCCAGACAAGCCTGCGTCCGGCTCGTGGCATCGTCCACCATATCCATCAAGCAGCCCCGCGGACCACGCCCTTCCAGCCAATCATGAAAACTGCCGTCCAACTGCACCAATTCGCCAAAGTGGGATTTGCGCTCCCGGCGTTGGCAGTGTTTCTTGCCCTTCCGCTGCCGGCTCCATAGACGTTCCGCCAACATCCAAAGGCGCAGGGTCTCGTGATCCAACACAATGCCGTCTTCTTCCCCCAAGTGCTCGGCGGCCAAAGTCGGCCCGAATCTCTCCTCCTCCGAACCGGAATATTTTTCCCTGATTAAATTCAACACCCGACGTCGAAGTTTCTGCGGCTTGCTGCGATTCGAGGCCCGCCCGGCATTCCCGTGCTTGAGCCCTTTGCTGCCCACCTGCCGATACCGCCGCCACAGTCTCTTCGTCTGGCGATAGCTGAGCTCGAGGATCACCGCTGCATCTCTGAGCTTCAAGTCCCCACTCCCCACTCGCCCCATCAGTTCCACACGATTCAGCTCACGACTGCTCATAGCTGTCCTCTTCAACAGACCTCCTCCGGCTGGAGGTCTCAGTCTAAGGGGACATTTCTAAATAGTTCGGAAGGGGACATTATCATTAAGTTTCAACATTGGATTCTGTAATCTTGGTTTGAAGCTCCTAGAGCCTCGAATCAGGTGGCAAGGCCAACTTGACAGACCGTGGTTTTCATTGCGTGGTAGAAATACATGTAATCTACCACTGCGACTATCCCTTTTCCGGACCGCTAGAACTGACCGCTTAGTCGTCCAGGCAAACAGTGCCTTTGATCAGGGGATTGCCCGGAACCTGCACCAGTCGCGAAGTCAGCCAGCAGTGGCGGCGACGGCTTCGAGACGACCACGACCCAAGGGTTCCGAGAATCGTCCATTTTCTGGGCCGGTCATTTGCCTGCCAACTACACCATCACGATCCACGCGCTGCCGTTGCAATAGACCAAGACATGATTTATCCCGCCGTCCTTAGTAGTGGCGGAATTTTTTGCTTCTTGGTAAGGGCCTTTCTGTGGCATTGGGCGAAAGGTGAGTTAGTCCCTGCCGCGATAAGTATGCATAAGTTTTCATGGCACCGATTGGCCGGTCTCTAGGACAGTTGAGCTATTCACGTAGGGGTTGAAACTCGGTACGGTAATCCCGTCGGCTGCGTTGTCGCCAGCCAAAGGGGGGAAAGGGCGTGCCTGCCTGTGGGTCGGAGGAGGCTTGCAGGAAGGGATCGCCCGTCTCTCTTTAGGTTGGGCAAAGTTGAACACTCGAAGTGCGGTGACTCTTGTCAACCTCCCCTGATGCTTGGGGAGGTGAGTTTGTGCGTCGTGAAGACTTACTGAAGCCTGATGTAATGAGCGAAGTCATACTCCTGGGTTTCGGCGTGTTGATATTCGCGATCTTGTTGCTAATCCTTGTCGCAGCATGGGCGCAGGCCCCAAGGCTGGTCTGAATTCGAAACCGCATCATGAGAACGCCTTCGGCGATGGCGATTACGATGGTGGCTCCGACACTCACGGTTTCTAGCTCTCCACAACGGCGTCCGATTCGGTCTCAACCAGCCAATCCGGGTCGATGAAGCGCACGACCTGCATGATCGTGTTCGCAGCGGGTGGATGCTGCCAACCTCTCTGTGGGTCAACAAGCTCTGGTGCGGATCACGTCGGTGAGCTTGCCACGGAGTTCCTCAATCGCGGATTGGATAATTTCCAGACACATCTCCGTGCTTGACCTGCCGCATCGTCTTTTGAGACGGTCTTGCCATCCTTGCCGAGCGGGGCGGTCCCTGTGACCGCGATGATGCTCCCGCTGCGCACTGCGCGAGAAACCCCAACTTTCTGTTCAAAGGGCGATCCGGTCGAAACACGTTGACGTGGTGGTTGCTTCATTTCTCCACTCCCAGATTTGCCGTATGCCTGCGCTAGCAAGCGTGCCGGTCTATGCCACGACCGTCGAGGGTTGCTCGACCGTTTGATTCGCCGGAGCCAGCAAGATCAGGACTGCACCGATGCCAGCAAAGACAGCCGAAGCAATCAGCAAGCCTTGGCGCTCGTTTGGAAGGTGAACTGACATGACCGTCATGACAGCGGCATGAGCAATATTCAACCATGCGGCGAAGACGATAACGCCGCGATTCGCCGACGGATTACGCGCTGCCAGCAGCAAGAAAATCCCCATCGTGACATAGAGGCTAAGTCCCATCGGAAGGGAATCCTCCTTGTTCGCTTGCCAACCACTACTTACGGACGTAAACAAGGGATACACGCCAGCCACAAATATCAGTCCAAACAATACCAACAAGATTCTTAGCGCCTTATCTCGATTCATGGTGCCCTCCGGCTATATCAGGTAAAGTGCAGGAGACATGCCTCTGCGTCAACCATCATTTCCACCCCGGCCTGGCGCTCTTAGCCCTTCACATAGGCGAGCTTTGCAGCTACCTTTCCATCTCGAATCCTAAAAACGTCAACGCCACGTAGGTGCCATGGCTGACCGTTGCGCATCTTGCGATAGACCCAGAGCACTGTTGCCCGACCTCCGCTGACGATCACTTCCTCGGTCTCAAACCGTGCGTCGGGATTGCGGGCGAACCATCCTCGCCAGAATTCGACCACGGCGGTCTTTCCGTCGATGCGTCGGCCATCCGGAGCAGGTGATGTGTCCTCGAAATACCGTATCCTTCGTCAGAAACGCTGCCAATCCATCGGCGTCGTGCCGATTGAACACCTCGTTGAAGCTGTCAATAGCTATGCGCGTCGCTTGCTCCTGCGACTGCACATTCTGCTTGGACGACATGGGAATCTCCCTTGGGGAACACAGGTCCCCCAGTACGAAAATAAAGCAAATTACCACCAAGACGTGGCGATTTGAAGAATGCATAAGCATTTGATCCTCGCTTCACGATGGGGACGTCGGGATGTTTTCCCAGACTGCGAGCCTACGCACCGGCAGCGGATCGCACGATCAGGGCTAAACCGATGACAACAAGCACAGCCGACCCGCCCCGAAAGCCTACCCGCTGGCTGGCGATTTCGAGTCCGACCACGTACCGCATCTGGCGTTTATGCATGGCCGGCTCCGCCCACCGCTTCTCCTCAGGACGACTCAACCTTTATCACACTCTGCTTCTGAAACCTGCACCGGGCCCGGATCGTCCACCACTCTCTCGGGCGGACTGGTATCGCGGTTGAGAGTTGTTCTGTCGGGTTTGGACCATGCTCTGACTCCCATGCTCGCGGATATACGGCTGCCCGTGATTGTTGGCGACCAGCCCGTTATGGATTTGATCTCACAACGCTGTTCCAGATTGCGGTGGTGATGGAAACTGCCGGCAGTTTTACGCGTAACATTTGTTCGTGGAACCTAACGCTGGTTTCGACATCGTCGTTTTTACTGTTCATCAGTTCGGCAACAATCTTGCCGTCGGGTCTTTTGAACGCCATCACGCGCACTCCGTCTGGTGAATTGCTGGATTTGATACGCACGTCACCGGGGCGTACAAATTTGCTGAAATGCGCGAGGTAATAGTAAAGACCGGTGTACGTCACTTTCTTCGATTGCCGATCGATGATCACTACTGGGTGCTGGACGTTGGGGTCGGGGTTCCCATGGATCTCCGATACCGACCATGGGCCGCCTTTTTCATCCAAAATCATGTTCCAGTAGATCCAGGCAGAGGTACCCACTTCGAGATCATTGAAAATCTGGTTGCCCCAATAGTCGCCATCCTCAAAGTCGAACCGCGGAAGTGGCATCGATTTCGGCGTGCCAGCGTCGTAGGCGTAGCAAACCTCGGTCATCCATAAAGGAAGGTCTGGATACTTGCGGTGCAAAGCCTGGATTTTGTCCCAATCCTTATTGTCATATCCGTGATAGGGCGCTGCCGAGACATACTGTCGAGACGCGGGGTCATCCAGTACCAACGGATAGTTGCGAGCTGCATCCTCACGGGACGGCGCTTCACTCAACATGATGCGAGTGCGGATGTGTTCTTTTGTTAGAAGCGGACCCACGTGGTCTCGCAGCAAAAGGTTAATCTCATTGTATGGAATCTTGGTGTAGATGTCCGGCTCATTGAACAGGCTGAGGTAGTCTACAAATATGTCGTTCTTTTCGTACTCTTGAAGATAGCGAAGATAATAGCGAGCCAGCGCGTCGTAATATTTGGGATTAACGTCCTGGTTCGTACTCACATCGAACAACATCCAGTCAGGCGGATAGTCCATGGGTGCCTGCAAGACAAATTTGCCATAACGCCGGGCCATTTTGATAAACGGAATCAGGCCGTTGGGGCCGAGATCGCGCGTGATGGAAAAGTGTTCCATGTTGACGTCGCCAACCACATCGTCATAGCTGTAAAAAGGACCCGCTGACATGAAGTCGGTGGAGGCAATAACCGTCTTCATGGCGGAAAAACCCGCACCCTGCTCGGGATCAAAGAGAGCGCGTAAAACGGATTCGCGTTCCTCTGGCGGAAGGCTGTTGAGGCAAATGAGGCCTGCTTCTAAAAAAGAGGCGCCAAAGCCGTCGATTGTCTGGTGCATAGTACTGTCGTCGATCGTGACTGCAACAGGCGAGGATTTCGGGTACTGCTCGAAGCGAAGGCTGGGCTTTCGAGTGAGACGGTCGCCGGCCTTCGAAGATACAAAGGTCCGGACTTCTTGTGCAGTAGCGGTGGCGCTTGACGTTAAAAAGAAGACGGCAAAAGCAAGGGCTATAGTTCCGCTGTTCTTAGCCCTAGTCTTCAGTCTGTGCATTTTGGATCTCTTTGTCCAGAGAAGCTTACTCTCGCAGGGCTCGGCCATACAGCCAAACAATAAGGAGAATGCAAGACTCTCCAATTTGCAGACAGCAATTGACAATATTGCAATGAGCGGAGCGGATGCCAACTGATCTCGGTTTGGGATGGATTCGACTCTACTGAACGGAGAGCAGTGAGCCTGAAATCCGAAACCATAAGTGCTAGTTGGATCGAAAGTGCCATTTTTTATCAGGGAAGGTCCGGATAGGCACCCGAAAGAATTTCTCGACCACGCCGAGCAACCGATTTGCGGCGTCTCAGCGTCTGCCCAGTTCATCAATTGATTGACCTTGGTGGATTTGCACGAATACCTGAAGTCCCATCTCATCGACAATAACTGGATGGCCACAGGCGTAGGCGTAACCTGTTCACCCGTTTTGATTCACGATACGACTGAAGCTACGCTTGAGCGAGGTTTTTATTTTGTCGAAGAGGCCATTCGAACGATATTGGAATATGCGGACTCTCCCTGCGCGTTGATGGCGCGAACTCGATAGGACACATGCTGTCCGTTGTTGCCGGGATCGCTGTATTCTTGAGCGCCTTCCGGCAAGGTCGCTACCCTCATCCACGTACCTCGCGACTCTTTCCCGTCGTCCGTGCGTCGCTCGATGATGATGCCGGTCGGCTTCCCGCTGTGTCCCTGCCAGGTCAACCTAATGGCGCCAGCAACCGAGTTGACATTGAGCGAACTGGGAGCTTCCGGAAGCACTGGCCAATCAAAATAGTTTTCGTCGGTGACCACCATAATGCTGTCTTTCAGAGGCAGAGCTTCCAACGTGTCGGATGTGCCTTGCTTCCACGAAACCGGTTTGACTTCTCCGCTGACGACATCAACCAAAACGGGATGGCTGATTCCAGTATTTTTCAACGACAAGGTTGTGAACAGGGGCGGAAAGGAATTGCCGGGAAGGCTGTGCGCCGCCAGCCAATAAGCAACAACGGCTTTACCTTTGCTCGAACGAAAACCATACGACGTGAAAGGAAATCCAGTTTGCCGTCGCAGTGCGGGCAAGTCGGCGCCAGAGATTTCGATGGACGCATCGAATTTGGTATCGGCAAACAGAGCGTTCGTGTTTTGCAAGGCAAGAAAGACGGGACGCGGCGTGAAATCAATGGCGTGATTTGTCATTCCGTGGATGATGCCGAAGTCGTCGTACTCGTTTCCGTCCGCGCCCGCAGCCAACAGCCACACGAAGGTCTTCACTCCAGCAGCATGGTTGTAGATCAGTCCTCTCGGAACATATTTCGCCTGCACGGACTCATCGGAACCGACCCAGGAAGGAATTGAATTGAATTCGTCATCGAAGAATGGAATGCCGAACTTTATCCCAGGATAATGCATTACCAAGTCACGCAAGGCGCGCGGCGATTCGGTGAGATAGGCGCCATAGTCCATGGCTTCAGGATTCAGGTTCTGACCGTAGCCGGGATAAGTGTGATATGCATACACGTCGATGCCCGCGGCACACTTGCAAGTGTCCAGAGCCTTTTGCGTAAACTCGCGCGATGGCTCGGCCTGACCCCCGTAAATTACTTTCGCACTTGGATCAGCTTGATGGACTGTCGGGACAAAAGAAGCCAGAAGATTCCCGTATTGCTCGGGATTGCCCCATGGATTCCAATAGCCAATGTCCTGTTCGTTCCACAGAGCCCAGTAGTGGATCCGATCATGGAAGCGGTTCACCATCCATGCGACGTAGCGATTGAATGCGGCAGTCTGCTCTGGAGTAATGGGCGGCCAGAACACGGAGTACAAGCTGCGATCGTCGTTATGAAAAGAGCCTGGTTCGGACGTGCTCACATCCGGTAACCTTCCAGAAGGAGATGTGTACATCACATTCCCATACATGAGTTGGACCTGGATATTCATTCCGTTGTCGACCAACGAGTCTACGTAGTCGTCCAGCTCGGGAACGGTTGCCATCACCCCGCGTTTTTGTTCGACCCAATCCCAACTGGTGTAGTCCGAACTGTTTTCGTACTGGCCAATACGAATCCATTTGAATCCGGCGTCGAACATGCGCGTCCACCACCATCGGTTCCAGGGCAGGTACGGATCCCGAGGCATGTCGGAGTTGATACCGAAGCCGTCCTGTATTTGCGACGAACGCTTAGGAGGAACGTGGTCGGGCACATGACGCTTTTCCTGACTATGGGAGCACACCGTCAACGCCAACAACAGCGCTACAAGCGACGAAACAAGTAACCGCCTGCGAGGACTGCGCGAAGCATGATTCAACATGTTCTTTTCTCCATGTCAGACAGCGAGAGCTATCGAGACTCAAAGTGTGCTGGCACAAACTCTATGGCTCTGCAATTGCGCACAACCGAACAAGAGATTTCACAATCCGGAAGCCAGATCCCTTATCTTGCTGCGTATCCAGGCGTCGTCTTCGCCTTCGGGAACGTCTCGAAAAAGTTTCCAGCTTTCAATGTGACGAGTGCTTTCGCCGGGATTCAGCTGAACGATTGGACCGAGGGTTTCGAGTTCAAGGAAGTCCGGATTTGTGAACACCTCGAAATTGCATCCGAAGTCGGGATAAGCGGCGCCATTGATTACGGGTGCATTCTTCACAAATAATGTTTCTCGCAAGAAGTACGCACCCCAACCCGCGGGATTGTAGATGCCGGTCATTTGTTCCTGAAAGCGCCCTATAGGATTTTGTTGCTGGCGCAGTTGTATGTATTCGGTGCCGAGGGTCCATCGCGAGTCGGCGAAATCGGTGAATGACCACAACGTCAATGGTCCGACCGGCCGGAAGTGATCTTTGTCCATCGGCGCGCGGGGCGGCAGAGGGAGAATTGAGCGGCCGCCAGCTTTCATCATGGTCGGGGTCCACGGTGCCAGGTCGGTCGGGCGGCTATCCCGATTTGTGACGACATGCTCGAGTGTGACCTGTGCCCCGTGCTCATCCAATTTGATCTCAAGTTCCTTCTGGAGATTGCTGCCCGGAGAAGTGCTTTCCGGAGGAGGGGTGAAACGAACTAGATTGTGATCTTGATAGACCGCTACCAATGAGTTGTCAGGATAGTAAGTGCGGTCGACCTCCGGCGATACCCAAAGACGATGGCCTCCGTATAGCCTAAACTCGCTGCCGCCGGTGAGGCCAGCTTGCTCTGGAATCTCGTGAAAAATATTTTCGCCGCCCACGAAACCGTACGAGATTACACGCGGACCTACGTCAGCAAGAACCAGAAGTTCTACCGTGGCATTTGAGATGCGATACACATTGTTCCATCCCCGATAACTGATTCGTTCCACCATGGCGCGTTTGCCGGCACTCAGCCCCGGGCCGGCACTGGTGCGGCATGGGTGTCGTGCGCGGCAAGTTCTTTCGCGTTTGCCTGGATTTTCCTGATCGCGGCAACGATCTCGTTCATGTCGGTTTCATCTCCCAGCAACGCAGGCTGCGGGATCCAAACTGTTTCCCATGCCGCGCGTTGCGTGTGCGGAAACGACTGCCTTAAGAATGCATGCTCAGCCGTGGCTTGGGATCCGCTGAGTCGCTTGCGGTATTCGCCGTTACGAAACATATCCAGGTCGTGAACCGGCGGATAGCTGGCCTGATTCGGAATCCCTTCCGCATTGATGGCTGCAATAACATTTTCGGTGGAGATGCCGGCAAATTGCTTCCTGTCGACGTGAAAGATGTACGCATACTGGCCATTACGGGTGCAGCGTTCGTCGACCTTTTGCGGAGTGATACCGGGAACCTGGCTCAGTTCGCGATCCAGCCAGCGAGCATTTTTGTGCCGCTTGCGGGTTTGTTCGTCCAGACGTGCAAGTTGCGCCGAGAGGATCACACCCTGCCATTCGCTGAGACGATAGTTAGATCCGTAGCTGAAATGGCTGTAGAACCATTCTCCCGGAAGTCGTCCGCAATCGTGAACGGAACGGGCCTCGCGCTCGAATCCGTTATCGTTGGAGATGACAATGCCGCCTTCGCCGGCAGTCATCAATTTGCTGGCTTGAAAGCTAAATGTTCCGCCAATGCCGACAGTGCCCACACGCTTTCCTCGCCATTCGCTGGCGTGGGCGTGAGCGCAGTCTTCGACTAACGCGATCCCTTTGCGATCGGCGAGATCTTTCAAGGCATCAAGATCGGCCGGATGGCCGCCCATGTGAACGGCGACGATCGCCTTGGTGTGCGGAGTGATGGCAGCCTCGGTAAGATCAGGATCGAGACAGTATGTGTCCGGCAGAACGTCGACCAACACTGGAAGGGCATTGGCAAAGAGCACCGCGCTGGCAGTGGCGACGAAGGTAAAATCAGGCACGATCACTTCATCGCCGGGTTGCAGTCGAAGAGCCGCCATGGCCACTTCAAGAGCAGCCGTTCCGTTTGTGACCGCAATGCCGTGACGGGCGCCATGAAAGCGCGCAAATGCACCTTCAAACTCCAGCGTCTTGGTGCCGGGAGTGCGCCACCAGACACCACTCTCCAAGACTTCGTTCAAACCGCGCCGCTCGTTGTCGTCGAACTGCGGCCAGGTTGGGAAAGGTTTGCTTTTGGATTTCTTGCCGCCGAGCAATGCGAGATTCGACATATTCAATCTCCTCAGTAGTTGATCAGTAGTTGTTAAATTCCGTGGCATGACGAAATGCTTCTACGTAGTGCCCGCCTTTTTTCGGTTGCTCCTTGCGCATCTCGTCCTTGGCTTTTTTCAAATCTTCGGAAGTCCAGTCGGGGCGGTACTTGTTCACGGCGGGCTCGAACTGACTTACCTGCTTCGAGGCTGATTCGAACTTGAGTTCGGCTACGTCTTCGATGTTGACGAAATAATTTGCTTCCTGCGGCGAAGGGTAGAAGAAATACATTTCAGGAACTTTGTAAGGCTCCAAGCCCTGTTGTAAACGCTGATTGGGAAAATACAACCAGAATTCTGCGGCACGTACCGCGTCAATGGTATTGAAAGCGGCCATCCGATGGTCGGTCTTGTGCCAGCGCTCGTACCACTCGCCAGGATCTACGCTAAGCAAAACGTCAGGACGAATTCTGCGAATGATGGCAGTCGCTTCTTCAGTGAGCTTAGGTTGTGGAGCATATTCGAGCATGCCGTCGTCGTAGCCCATCCACATGATGTTTTCTTTGGGAGTCCCCAGCAGGCCCTCTGATACTTCCTGCTCAGCACGTCGAATGCGGGCGAGACGCTGCGAGGTCATGTCAGGATCGTACGAGCCTTTGTCGTCATTGGTGTAGACGACGATTAACACCTTGTTGTGATTGCGATTCAGCAAGGCGATGGTGCCACCGGCGCCGAACACGTCATCATCAGGATGCGGAGTGAAAACCAGAATGGTTTTGTTGTGCAGATCCTCAAGACGGGTATCCTGCGCCTGCACCGATGTAACGGCGAAACACAGCGAACAAAAAAGGACGATTAACAAATTCCGCATGCTGAAAGTCTCCCCACCTGGGGTGCAATCTACGGCAATACCATAGCTCAAAGACTTGGATTCGTCGAACTGGTTGAACAGATTCTCTAATTTACCGGATCTAAGCATCGTTGCTCTCGACATAGTCTTGACAGGCTGGATAAGTGATGTAACAGTTGCGCACTACGGCAAAACAAATCTTCGGACCCTGCAGATATTCAGGAGGCCTTATGCGCCGCAGCCTGCTGTGGTCGTTAGCGTTCCCTCTGTTAGTCTCCGGTTTTTTCATGATTAACACCGACACTTTGTTCGCGCAAGTCGATCGTGGCAGCATCATAGGATTGGTCACAGACCCAGCAGGGGCGAGGGTTGCGGGCGCTCAGGTAACCGTCACTAATCTCGATGCAAATCAGCCTGTAACCCTTACCACGGATGAGAACGGACAATACACGGCCAATCTTCTCCGCATCGGGCGTTATTCGGTGACGGTCGAAAAGCCGGGTTTTCAAAAAGCGGTTCAGCCAAGCGTCGACGTAGGGGTGAACCAGACAGCGCGGGTGGATATTGCTTTGCAGATTGGATCTGCGACTGAATCTGTGCAGGTGACCACAGCCGCTCCTCTGTTGCAGACCGAATCTTCATCTTTGGGGACGATCGAAACTGAGCGCCGCATCTCCGAGCTTCCGTTAAACGGAAGAAACTTTATTCAGCTTGCATATCTCGGGCCGGGAGCAAACGCAGGCCAGACTGGGACCAACGTTAGCGGCGGCGTGTTTGAAAATGAACGGGCGGATGAAGCTATTTCAGTCAATGGCCTTCGGGTTTCCAACAACAACTTTCTGCTGAACGGCGTGGACAACAACGAATTTGGATTGGGAGGTGTCGTGGTACTGCCGCCGCCCGACGCCATCCAGGAATTTCGTACAGAAGAGAATTCGATGAGTGCTGAATTCGGCCGCGGCGGGGCCGCTGTGAATGTCGTGCTCAAATCCGGCACGAACCGGATTCACGGTGGCGTGTATGAATTCATTCGTAATGACAAACTTGATGCAGTCAACTATTTCAACCAGGGTCAACAGCCCTTCAAGCGGAATCAGTTTGGGGCGTTCCTGGGTGGGCCTATTAAGAAAAACCGCACTTTCATCTTTGGCGACTATCAGGGCTCTCGGCTGCGCGAAAGCAATCCTTTTATTTCCACGGTGCCTACAGACATAGAACGTACTGGAGATTTTAGTGACCGGCTAACCGGCCAAACATTCTCTCCGTGCGTCACTCCGTCTGCCGGCGACACCTTTGACACGGGTACGATCTTCGATCCCTTCAGCACGCACGATTACACCTGCGCCGATGGGGGAACTGTGTCACTACGTAACCCCATTTCGAGTGGCGGACAAATCAACGTAATTCCGACGGGCTCGATCAATGCGGTGGGACAGAACGTAGCTAATTTCTATCCCAAGGCCAATTTGCCTGGACTCACCAACAACTATCTCGCGAATCAGAACCACGTGAACAATCAGGATTCATTCGACGTAAGAGTCGATCATCGCCTCCGTGAAGCTGATCAGCTTTTTGCATCCTACAGTTTCGGCGACGTGCGCAGTCAACGTCCCGGCCCTCTCGGACCTTTGTGGGGTGGTTCCGATTGCTGTCCCAGCGTAAGCAATTCGCGCGCTCAACATTTCGGATTGGGCGACACCCATACCTTCTCTCCGCAGTTACTGAATGATCTTCACGGCGGATACTTCCGATATGCCGTCAACGCCTTGCCGTTTAATTTTGGATCATCGCTGTCCACGGATCAACTTGGAATACCAAATGCGAATCGGACCACCGATCCCAACTCGACTGGATTGACCAATATTGATATCGCGGGCTTCACGCCATTGGGAGATTCTGAATTTCTTCCTGAACATGCATTCGAAAATATTGTTCAGATTGCGGACACGCTAACCTGGATCCATGGCAGGCACTCTCTAAAATTCGGCGCCGATTTCCGCCGTCAGCAACGCAACTTCTATCAAGTCACGGCGCCTCGCGGCTTTTTCGACTTTGGCGGCGTTTACACGAATGACCTCAGCACTGCGAATGGCGGAAACGGGCTGGCAGACCTGCTTCTCGGAATTCCGGATGCGAACGAACAGGACTTTCTCGCGGGCCTTTATCCTACTCGCTACTGGGATTTTGGTGGATTCGTGCAGGACGACATCAGAGTTCGTTCCAATCTTACGGTTAATCTAGGAATCCGCTACAACATCACTTCACCTGCCAACGGGCGCGTTGGTAACTTTGATCTCAATCGCGCCCTCGTGGTGACTTCGTACGGACCGAATGCTGTCTCGCATGGAGGTGTGGAGTTTGACAAGAATGATTGGGCACCCCGTATTGGGTTTTCCTGGTCGGTACGGCGAAACACGGTTGTGCGCAGCGCATTCGGCGTTTTTTATGCAGCCGAGGCGAACGTCTTCGATGATCTCGGTTTGAATCCTCCCCAACTGAGTTTCCTGGCGAATAACTTCAATTCCGGCACTATTCCAACGAACGCACAGCTGATATCGACCGGATTCCCGACTGCGTTGCCCGTGGGAGACGCGATCAATATCAGTGGGCCGGTAAAAACCACGGGACCAAAACGCACAATTCCCCGGATTATGGAATGGAACCTGAGCGTGCAACATCAGTTCGGAGACAATTTTGTAGCCCAGATCGGATACGTTGGAACCAGAGCTTACCACTTGTGGAATCACGAGGCCAGCGATCTCAACCAGCCGTTGCAGATTCTGGACACCAACTTCTGTGGCCCCGACCCGAGCAACTGCATTCCGAACTTTGGCCGTCGTTACTTTAACCAGCAGCCAAATATGACTGCCGTCTTGCCTTTGGACTTTCCACAACTACAGATGTTTTACAACGCGTTCCAGGCTTCCTTGAACAAACGCCTCGCGAACGGCTTCAATTTTCTGGCGGCGTACACATTTGCCAAGAACCTTGGGAATGCGGATGGAAACGTGGGAGGATTTATCCAGAACTCGTATCGAGCCGATCTCGAGCACGGGCCGGTCGCGCCGGATTTGCGGCACCGCTTTACGCTTAGCTACCTGTACGAACTCCCGTTCGGGCACGGGCGAAAGTTCATGGGTGACATGAAGGGCGTTTCTGAAGGGATCTTCGGAGGATGGCAGGTAGCTGGAATCACTTCGTTGCAGAGCGGCGAGGCTGTCACTGGAGTTTTATCTTCCGACCTTAGCAATACCGGAAGCTTCAGTTACCGGCCTGACCAGATCGCAAATCCCAACAACTTCTCGTTTAATAGCGGGTCGCAAGCGACCGACTTCGGTTGCACCAATCCCGGCCATCAAACTCTGGACTGCTGGTACAACCAGGCTGCCTTCGCGGTGCCCCCCTTAGCACCCGGACAACAATCGGCGCACAGCTTCGGAAATTCTCGCATCGGAAATATTCGAGGGCCTGATTTGGTTGACTTCGATTTTGTGCTGCAGAAAAATTTCCGGATTCGAGAATCTCAACAGATCGAATTTAGAGCTGAAGTCTTCAATCTGTTCAATCATCCCAATTTTGGATTGCCTGGCGGAGGTTCAGCAGTCGCCGTCGATGTGCCTGGCGGCGCCAGCATCACGAACACTGCAACGGACAATCGTCAGATCGAGTTCGCGCTAAAATACACATTTTAGGGGCTAGCGCACTCAGTACAACATTTTTTGACGAATGTCTATATTGTCGGTCATTCCGACTGCGGAATCTTCGCCAACTACATCAAGACCTCCGAGGTCGCGCGGCAGCCGACATGGCCCGGACATGTTATGTATACCCTGGAGCGGCCGGAAGATTGGGACTCTCAGGCAAAGACAAGGTTCCGGAATTTGTCCAACTCTGCAAAGGAACTGGCGTGCCGGAATCGTGGTTCGCTGGAGCGGAGCCGATTGGGCGTCTGGCCGAGTTCCAGGGTGCGGATAGCTAGGTCGAATCGCCAGCCAAGAACGGAATTGCTGTGATCGGCGATGCCGCTGCTTCATCGGATCCCTCTCGGGGCTATGGCCTGTCACCGACTCTAAACATCCTCAGGCTGGCTTTCAGTTTTTCCGCTTGATCCGACCTCTGTGTTTTCCCCTGCCCGCCCGGTGGAAGGAGTCCGTGTTCGTAGGTCATGGCTGGAGAGTTGTCACCGAGATCCCTGGGTCCCGCAGCTCATAGCGTAGGCTGTGCGCGAAAGGCAGTCCAAAGGCTTTCGTGGCTTCGCACACCGCCTCGCGGGGCGCGACCCATCTCTCTGGTCAAGGATCTGCCCCAAGCCGGACAATGGCTCAAGTCGGTCGTACAAGGCTACTTCAACTACTAGGCGGTACCAGGAAACCTGGCGAGTCTGGGGATGTTTCGGGTTCGGGTGCTCGCGCTCTGGTGGCGGACTATTCGCCGACGGAGCCAGAAACGCCGGGTCTTTTGACGCGCTCCTCGAGTTGGCTCAACGATGGATTCCTCAACCGCGAGCGCTCCACCCCTTTCCTGACGGACTAGGGAGATCCACACGAAGCGGGTACGGAAGCAAAAACGGATCGCCAGGATGCACAGATGGTCTTGAGTTTGTTACTGGAAAATCGTTTTCGAGCCAGTGCCCTCACTGAACGATCAGAGTTAATTTGATGTTGTGCGTCAGCTTGCCAGAGGTCGCTGTCAGTGTGATTGGGTAGGTGCCTGCTGGAGTCCCGGCCGAGGGCGGAGGGGATGGCTGTCCACCGCCGCAGGAAGCGAACACCGCGACGAAGATCAATGCTGGCAGCAGAACCAATGATACCAGTGAAATGCGCCGGCGGGGACGTTTCATCAAAAGCATCCCGGCAAAAGAAATGAGTCCATACCAAGGCATGGCCGTGGGGCTATTCGAGGAGGACGACGTATGAGGTGCGGTGTTGACAGAGATTTTCACACCTTGGGGAGATGTGCCGATGAAGGTGGTCCCCCCCAAAAGGAAAGTCTTGGGGTCAACCGCGCAAGTAGAGTTAATCGGAAACCCCGCACAAGTAAGAGTAACGCTATCGCTAAACCCAGCGCCGCTTACAGCAAGGAGGTCATAAGTAGCGGCCTGACCTGCCACGATCGTCACGGAGTTAGAGGAGTTCGGCGCAGTCGTCAGGATAAAGTCTCCGGCATTCACGGCGATCCCATTTCCGCTAAACTGGACTACATGGGGGCTTCCCGCAGCGTTATCAGTGATCACCAGTTGTCCCGTTCTGAGTCCTGGTGCCATCGGGGTGAAAGATACCCTAAGCGGGGGTGCAGCCCCTCCAGGAGGCAAAATGCCCAAGAAGCCGCCAAACATTTCGCCGGAGAAATCGCCCGTAAACGCATAACCAAGGTTGAGAAATCCGGTGCCGACGTTTGATATCTCCAGGTCCGCGGTATCGAACGTACCCACACCGATGGATCCGAAATTTATCGATAGAGCGGGAGTGATCTGAATGATTGGGAATGCCGCTTGGCCTGAGAGCAAGACCGATTGCGCTGGCACTGATCCTCCGAAGGTCAGACCGAGCGTGGAGTTCCTGGTTCCCACCTCCACGGTAGGCGAGAAGGTGACGTCTATTGTGCAGTTTGTGCCCACTGGCAGCGTAGCTCCGCAGTCGTTGGTCTGGGCAAAATCACTCGCATTTCCCCCCGACACTGAGATTCCAGTAATCGAAAGAGCGGCATCGCCGTAGTTTCCGAGAATGACTGTAGACGGCGGGCTGGTCGTGCCCATCTGCCAGGTCAAGGGAATCACAACTTGCCGGGGAACCGGGATGGCGACCCCCACGCCCAAGGAATCCGCAAGCTTGAAAACAAATCCGCCAGAATTGGCCGATCCCTGAGCCACAGTTTGGAATGCACCGGAAGTGGTAGGGCCGCCGGTGAGGTCCCCCTCTGCGACATAGACGTCGTGGTTGGAGTTAAGTGCGATTCCTATCAAGCGGAGTACTGGATTGACAACAAAGGTTGAGTAAACCAACCCGGAGCCACCGGGGTTTAGCTTGGTCACGAAGACTGTGCCGCGAACAACCGCGTCTACCGGGAACGGCTGAATTGAATTCACTGCCGGGTAATCGGGAGACACAGTGCTCCCGGTCACATAAGCCGCACCGGTGCTATCCACGGCAATAGCCTCCGCTCTATCCGTCTGCTCTCCAGCCATTCCGTAACCTAGATATGTGGAGTAAGACAAATTACCGGCCACATCAAATTTGGAAACGAAGTTGTAGGGCCAAATGGCGTCGAACAATCGGGGCGGCGGAGGGACACTGGTCTTGAACGCCCCGGCCGTAGTGGGAAACCCTGGACCGGAGGTGTCGCCCGTCAGATACGCAGCCTTACTGCCATCGACGGCTATCCCTGTAGCCTTCGCAGTAAGTCCGGCCGCTCCCAGAAATGTCGAATACAGCAGGCTCGATCCATCAGCACTGAGCTTGCTCAGGAATGCACTCTTGCCCGGACTGGCCTGCTGAAAGGCGCCGGACGTGGTCGGAAAGTCGGCTGATGCCGTGCCGCCGTCGAGATACGCGACTCCATTTGAATCTACGGCAATTCCTCCTAAAGTCTCGCTTGTGCTGCCCCCAAGGTAAGTGGCGTAATCGAACTGGGAGCCGTCGGGATGCAATTTTATTATGAAGGCGGAAGAATCATTTCTCCGGTTTGTTTGAAATGCACCCGAAGTCGTGGATAGCGTGGGCGTCAAGGGCCTGGGGAGAGGCATGCCAAAGGTGGCCGGTCCAAGCGTGGTTCCACCGATATACAACGCTCCGTTGGCATCAACGGCAGCCGATAGGGGTGATGGACCGGCAGTGTCGGACGCGGGACCTCGCACCAAAAAGGTCGAATATACGAGCATTCCCGTCGCATCCAATTTGGCTGCGAAAGGATCATCACAGCTCCAGGAATCGCCGCTGCCTCCGGGGCAAACTGGCGCGGTACTGTAGGTGCCTGCCGTAATCGGAAAATCGGGAGCTAGAGTGTCGCCAGCGATGTATGCATTTCCCCCGAGGTCAACGGTGATTGCGCTCCCCCGACTCGTCCACGCGCTGTTCGAGCTTTTGCTTCCAAGATAGGCGCTATATTCCAGATTGGAGCCAGTTGGATCGAGTTTAATCACGAATGCCCGGCTGAAAAAGAGAGTGGGTGTTCCCTGCAGTGCTTGACTTGGGTCGGGCAGGTCAGCCTCGCCGGTGATGTAAGTTGAGCCCGCGCTGTCGGTAGCAATGCCGTAAGCGAAGTCCTTTTCGAAGTTTTGGTCGGTTGGATACTGACCTGCAAAAATCGTCGATTGCATTAATTCTTGGAAGAGAGTCGAGTATACGAGCGCAGGATCAATCGTAAGCGGCAAAGCCTTGTCATACTCACTGACCGCAAAAGTAACTTCTCGAGCGTTCTCTATCGAATATTCGCCCTGGACGGAGTATCGCTTGTCACCACGCATCTGATACAAATTTGGCTTTCTCAGAATCGCAATTTGGCCGCGAGGTGTAACAAGCTCAAGATCCTCGTTGCTCTTCTGGACCGTAGCTCCCTCAACTCTCAGCACAATGCGAGACACATCCGCTCCTGGGGATGCTTCGAAGTCAAACTCCATCTGAGCTCCATTGCTATAAAAGATCAGATCAATGCCGGGATACAGGTATCTGTAACGCACTTTTCGTGAGCGTTTGACACTGGTGAGCCAGGCTTTCGGGTCACTGCCAATGTAGTAGTGCGTCACTCCGGGTAGAGGATCTATTCCCTCAGGTTCCACATTGGGTTCTGCTCCGACAAACGCAACATGGACGGACTCCCAAAGCGCGGGATCGGCGGGATTCATGAACGCGATT
Organism: Terriglobia bacterium; assembly: GCA_963786325.1. Lineage (GTDB taxonomy): Bacteria > Acidobacteriota > Terriglobia > Terriglobales > Acidobacteriaceae > JAIQFF01. The sequence goes on along the minus strand of CAWAYW010000024.1, from coordinate 45,980 downwards.
ACGAACTCACCGCCATTCAGATAGAGAAAGTATCCATCACCATGTGTCAGGAACCTGACACCTGGACTGGCCTGTCCCAGGTTCCGCTCGAATCCAAGTGGCAAGTCCCTCAATGTCCGAAGAGACTGTCGAAAATCGTTCTGGACAGGGAACGCCATCGTCGAACACATGATCAAGGACGGGAGGGCGACCCAAACGTATCTGAGGAGACGTGGCAGTTTCCGCATGGGACCACCCTCCCTCGAACAGGCATCACGAATAGTCTGGAATGGCCGTGTTGACCGGACTTTTCCCTTGAACTCGAAAGTGGCGACGATCGTACACCCATTTCCCATGCTCGCGTAAACTCCCCCCGACCTGGCTCATGCCATTGCCGAGGTATTGGTTCGAATGGCCGGATGAAACCCCTTGATTCAAGGCCTTATCCGTCATCGTTCCGTCCAACCTTCTCGCGTTGTATTTCTATTCCTTACCATTTTCACGGCACAGGGACTGCGTCTGAGTGGTGATCGCAGCGTCGGGATAGTCCAACGAGGGCCCGGTCAGCAGGGCCTCCAAAGCCTTGTTTCTAAGGTTCACATCAAGAAACGCTGCGATATAGTCTCGTACCGCGGCGACAGCTTTGTCCGGTCCCATGGTGCCGGTTTTGATCGCACCACGAGCCAGCCATACGGCATCAGACGTCGTCAAATGTTCCGCGCCTTCGAGATTCACCGCGAAACGCGGGCCCGCCAGATGGCTCCATAAACGGCACTCATTTTCTGTCCACTGCTTGCGCCCTGAAGCCAGGATCATGACTGGAGTCGCGGTTGTCTTCACGACAGCATCGGGCACCTCTCCGTCATGCACATCAAGGATGATGCCAACCTTGAAGCGGCGATCTCGCTCGACTGCAAGAGAAGCGGCCAAGCCGCCCATGGAGTGGCCGGCAATTGCGATCTTACCGGTGTCCAGCTTGCCGGTGAATGGGCCACGATCCTCATTCAGGCGTTCCAGCGCACCTGCGACGAAACGCAAGTCCTCCAGCCGGACAGTCAGGGCAAGGGCCAAAGCCTGATCGTCTTCGAGCAAGGAATTCCCGAGATGGCTGCCGAACCCGGAGTGTACGAACCGCCCGTCCGGGAATGCCACGGCGGTGGCTTCGTAGGTATGGTCCACTGATGCCACGATGTAACCGCGGCTGGCGAGATCTTCAAAGATATACGTGTAATCCGTGAACGTTCCGGTGTAGCCGTGAGTGAACACAACCACCGGATGCGCGCCATCAGCGACGGGAGCGTTCAGGCAGCTATTCGTCGTGACCGTCGGCAGGGGAAGCTGCATCAGTGAAGAGAAGTAGTTCCACACCGAAGAGGCGGTGTATTCCGCGAGCTTGCAAGGCGCCTGCCCGAGAGCCGCCGGATACCAGAAGCGTACCATCAGCTCGCGCTTGGTTCCATTTTCAAGGATAGGATCGTCGCGCATTGGGTCCTGCAGGCGCATCACACGTGTGCCCACGCTACTGGGCCCGCTGGGCGGCGGAGCAGTTGCGGAACCGAACGATGCCAATGCAGATCGTGTTGCCGGCCGGCTTAAGGTCTCTTTGATTTGCACCCGGCAGAGTTGAAAACCGTTCCCGGTCAGGTTCACCACCTGCTGACCGTCGGCACTGTCATCGGTAATTGTGACGTTCCCGGCAACCGTTCCCGCCTTTGAAGGTTGAAAGGTGATATTAAGCGTGCAAGACATGCCCGCGCCAACGCTGGTGCCGCAGTCATTGGTTTGAGCGAACGCGGCGCTAGAGGTGATGCTGCTCATGTTTAGCGTCGAAGTGCCGGTATTAGTAAGCGTCACTTGTTTGGCGGGGCTGGTGGCGCCGACGCGCGCCAAAAACGACAGGGCATTAGGTACAAGTTTCACCTGCCCGACCGTGAGCGTAATGCTTGCCGAAGCTGATTTGGTCGTGTCCTCGACCGAGGTCGCAGTGAGCGAAATCACCGGATTTGCCGGGACTGTGGGCGGCGCAGTATAGATCGCAGTCGCGCCGCTGGCCGTACTGCTGGGAGAAACCGAGCCGCAACCCGACGAGCAAACAGCGTTATCCTGGCCTACGGTCCAGGTAACGCCTTTATTGGCGGGATCGTCTGCCACTGTGGCGATGAAGTCCTGGGTTTGATCCTTCGGCAGCAACAGGCTGACGGGGCTGACCGAGGTTGATACTGCATGCACCGTCACAACCGCAAAATTTGATGCCCCAGAATTAAACACGGAAGTAGCAGAGATCGTCACCGGCAGGTCGGTAGGCGGTGGAGTCGCTGGGGCGGTGTAGGTGGTGCTGGCGCCGCTCGCCGTCGCGGTTGGCGAAACCGTACCGCACGGAGGTGTGTCACATGAAACCGTCCAAGTTACTCCCTTATTGTCGGGATCGTTAACGACGCTGGCGACTATTTGGGCGGTACCGCCCGCTTGCACATCGGAGGTGCTCTGCGAGTCGATGGAAACCTGCGTTCCCGGCACGACGAAGTTTACTGCGGCCGATGCGGCAGGGTTGGCTACTGACGTGGCAACGACACCGATACTCAAATCGCCGACCGGGATGTTGGCCGGAGCCGTGTAGGTAGCAGCAACGCGACTGGGCGTCGCTGTGGGCGAAATCGTACCGCACGGAGTAGAAGAACACACAATGGACCACGTCACCCCGAGATTCGCCGTATCGCCCGTGACCGTCGCCGTGAATGACGCCGTAGTTCCCGCCGGCACTGTGGCGGGAGCCGCAGAGATAGCGACTGCGACCAGGGGAGCGCCAGGAATTGTGACCGTCGCCGAGCCGGTTGCGGAGGCGGCAGCGATGGCGGCCGCCACGATCTGAACACTCAGATCCGATGCGGGCGAGCTTGGCGGTGCTGAGTAGGTCGTGGCGACGCCGCTCGCCGTCGTAGTCGGTGACACCGAGCCGCATGGAGCAGTGGCGCACGACACAGTCCATGTCACTCCCTGACCGCTAGAGTCGTGACTGACCGTGGCAGTAAGGGTCGTCGTCGTCCCAGCCTGCACCGTGGAATTGAGTGGCGTCACTGAAACGGAAACGGCAGGCGTGGTTGTCGTTCCGTTTCCTCCCCCACCACCGCAGGCGGCGATCCACAACGTGCATGACACTGTGAAGCATGCGAGGACAGAACGCTTTGAACGTTTCATCACGCCTCCGTGCGGGCAGCCGCGACGTAACAAACGCTGTGGTGCCCCAAGACACCAACAATCAGATCAGCTAATCATCCGGTACTCGAAGGGGCCGTAAGGCGCCGTCACCGGAGTTCGGCAATGGATAAAGCCGTCAGGAATAAAACGCAGGAATTGTGCTCTCAGGCGCGAGCTTTAGTCAATGCGAAAATTGCACCGTTCGTAGGGGGCTAAACGGGCATCCTGGGAGCCCCTGCGACGGGAAACTCAAGCATTACGAAGAGGATTTTGGATCGGGCGCGGGCATGGGGTTGGGCAAACGTCTGGTCCGGCAGCGATTGGTACACCTTTTGTGCGTCGTGAAGACTTACTGAAGCCTGATGTAATGAGCGAAGTCATACTCTTGGGTTTCGGCGTGTTGATATTCGCGATCTTGATGGTGATCCTTGTCGCGGCATGGACGCAGGCCCCAGGGCTGGTCTGAATCCCCGCTTTTCCCTATCGATGGCCCTTTCGCCGTTCGTCCAACCGCCGGATGATTCCGTTCACCGTGCGCGGGGTCGTGGAGCAATTCCGCTGCTCAGAATGTGATTGGGCCTTCATCTTGGAAGAGCCGTTCCTTTACTCGAATCTAAGCAGCGAATCGAAGCGGGAAATAATGTCAAGCATTGGTATGCAGCGCACGACTGTAACAATTCCGAAAGCCCGCGCCGACTCATTAAATCCGCGCTAGAAACCAATTATGCAATCAAGTGAACCGCCTCAAGCGATAGCCGAAGTACTCTCGCAATCAAGAGCGTTTTGCGGAAAATTGAATCTTGCTTCCACCTATGACAGCGACGCCCATCTCACCGACGATGAGGACCAATAATGGACTACAACAACGATCCATCGACTACCTTTGCAGACATTCAGAAGGTGTTCGACTTGATGGAACACCACATCACCGAGCAACTCAAGAAATCACTGCATGCAACAAGGCCCTGACGTGTCGGCAAGCGGTCGTGTTGAAAAATCGCCATTACCCTCTTAAACCGAATCGTTCCGAGTGTAGCCACCTGTTTACGAGAGTTGCTTTAACGTTTCTTACGGGTGGACGGTAGTGGCAGAAAATTCTCGCTTTCAGCCAAGCGCCTAATGGCGAGTCGAATGACATGAATCATACCGAGCCCGAGCTTTTCTTGCAGGCGGTCAATGAGGTGTAAATCTGAGTCCGTAAAGCGAACGGTTGTAGCCTTGAGTTTCTCATTCTTCATTGATCCTGATCCTCGCAACCGGACGATAGGACTGTCGTTGCCGAAGAGCAAGGAGAGAGAGCTTAGAGACGACAGCTTTTAGATTGCGTATCGATAGCTCATAGGTATCGACCTGCGAAATATTTGTGAACGTGGCATCGCAAATCAGGCTGGGATGCTACAAATACCCTGACACTCAGAAAGAGCCGCCTCCCCCATTAGGAGCAGTAGCCAACAGGCTAGACGAGGCAGAGGCAGCGTCCAATCTGGATTCATGATGTGCTCTGCCTCTGCTCCGAATCCGAATGAATAGCTTGTCAAGCCAGCGCAAACCATTAAAACGGTATAATTCAGCAAAGTTTCTCTTCGCTTTGGGCAGAACTGACGAAGATACGCAGGCCGCACTTCGTATCTGGAATCCTCGAACTCTTGATATTCCGCTGTCCTGTAGAAGAGCTTGGAACATGGGCTATTGGTGAGAATTTTTGACAAATAGTACTGGATTTCGATCCTCTTCAGTAAACTTCGCATTTCAATAAAAAGTTCGAGGTAGGACTTTCGTGGTTGCCTCCTCAATCCGGATTCTCGTTGTGGAGGATTACGAACCATTTCGTCGCTTGGTCGTGTCGACACTTCAGCAACAGCCGGAATTGCTAGTCATCGGCGAAGTTTCGGATGGGCTTGAAGCGGTTCGCAAGGCGCAAGAACTGCAACCGGAGCTGGTTGTACTCGATATCGGACTGCCGAAGCTGAATGGGATGGAAGTCGCACTCCAAATTTGCAAGCTCTGCCCTCGATCCAAAATTCTCTTTCTGAGCCAAGAAAGTTCCGGCGATATTGTGCAAGGAGCCCTTGCCACCGGAGCAAATGGCTACGTTCTTAAGATCGATGCGGGAAGAGAGCTACTGATGGCGGTCAAGGCTATTCTTCGGGGTGAGGAGTTTGTCAGTTCCAGTTTGTCTGGTTATAAACATGAGCACACTCTCGGTTATCCCGAACGCAAGAACGTCGTCGCGCCGCTCCCGCCACAGGACGTAGCAATTCGCCACGAAGTTGCCTTCTATCCAGACGATGCAGCTTTCGTGCATGGATTTGCGCGTCTTGCCGAAGCCGCTTTGAAGGTGGGCAATGCCGTCATCGCTGTGGCAGCGGAGCCGCACCGGATTGGTATTCTGAAGACATTGAGGGGAAATGGTACAGATGTCGATGCGGCTCTCAAAGACGGGAGCTTCACTCAGTTGGATGTCATCGACGTGCTGTCATCACTCATGGTCAATGATATGCCTGATCCCGCTCGCTGCAAGAAGATGGTTGGCGATGTCATTCTGAAAGTGTCCAAAAGGGCGCAGGGAGAGCATCCTCGGGTTGCAATTTGCGGAGAATGCTCTCCGACGTTGCTGGCAGAAGGGAATGTGGAGGCGGCGATTCGGCTCGAACACCTTTGGAACGAGATCACAAGAAACCATAACGCAGATACTCTCTGTGGTTATGTATGGGGCACTTTTCCGCGCAAGCAAAGCATCCCAATCTTCGAGAGAATCTGCGCGGAACACTCAGCCGTCGTTGGACGGGAACTAGGCTACTAGAAAAACTTCAAACCTGAGGCACAGTTCACGTAAGCTGCCAATCTCCAGCGCAGCACGTTATGCTCCAGCCGCATCGCTTTCTGCTAGCCGTCGTAACTCGGCTTCAGGAACTGCAAATTCCGTAAAGCCACAATTCAAACAGACCAGCAGCTTTGGAAAGCACTCCACGATGGGCTTCTCGAGACCCTTGATTCCGGGGAAATGAATGGCGATTTCGCCGTTGAGGCTGCGCTGATTCTCAGATTGGCACGACTTGCAGGACATCTCACCTTCCCTGCTAATGAGCGATGCGCTAAAGCGTAGCGGCCAAGTGTGGCCGCCTCCGTTTTGTGTCATCTCAATTTATATTAAAACGCACATAGATTGACATGCAAATCGTATGTAGTACTCAACCTCATTAAACATTCCCGCTTTCGTGCAAAACTCAACGGCTTCCGGAGCATTGACCCGCGTAGGTACTGGCACTCGACACTGATCTCACGCCAGTGTTTATCGAAGCAGCGTAGCTACAGGTCACTTTCAGCGCCCGCTCTCGCCGCATCGTGCCATCCTTCTCGCCATTGCAATCACTAAACAGTATCGCGAGCAGCTATTGCAGTTTCGCGTATTCGCGCCTTGGCTTGCTTCAAGATGGGAATAAGTCGGTGTCGAACAACGTAAAGAACGATGCCGGCCAATTTGAAATGTTTAGGAATGGCGAGTTTACACATGAAGCCTTCCCCAATCCATGGAGCCTTTTGGTGCTGCCGCGAATTTCGTCCGATTGACCAATCTTTTGAGCCGAACCAAAAGGTTGTCATTTTCTTCTGGACCTACTGAATCACCTTCGAATGTTTTGTTCGGCTTTAAGGAGGACTCCTCCGAGCCCGGTTCCGAGCGGGCTTTCATCGGACCGTAACTCGGTAGCGTGTTGCCAATTGTCTTGTATCATTAATAGACAATGGGAAGCTGCCAAAAAGCAGCTTCACGAACCAGGGAAGATGCACCACCTGAAGCGGCTGGCGGTCGCACAACTCCCGTACCATCCGCAGTACATGGAACCAGGGACCAGCTTTAACGCGGACCTGCGAAGCCCGCTGGATTTCGGAGCCGAACCGCTAACGCACGCGCCGCTGGAGCACATTGGGACGGCCCCTCCGTCGGGCAGCGTGGTGCATGCAGTACTAGTCACGCCACTCGGTTCGGTACAAAGCAAGAAGGGGGATCCGGTGGAGGCGGTTATTACGCAGCCGCTGGTTGTCTCCCATCACTTGTTTCTTCCTGAGGGAAGCCGACTGAAGGGCTCCGTCCTGCAAGCGCGCCGTGCGCGCAGGTTCAGCCGAAATGGACAGCTTCGCATCGTGTTTCATCAGGTGGTGCCGCCGAGCGGGACAGAAGAAAATGTGGAAGCCAGCCTCGAAGGCGTAGAGATAGCCAAAGGTGAGCACCTGCAACTCGACTCCGAGGGGGGTGCAGAAGTTACCACACCCAAAACAAGGTATCTTGACGACCGCCGTTACCGTCATGTTGGCCAGCTCCTCCCTTGGGGATGGTCACGATCGTGACGGGGATATGCGCAGCGGAGGCGGTGATGTGGGAAGTGGCGCCGCGAACGGCGCATCTGGATTCCGGTTTCTAGGCACGATCGTGGGAGCATTCGCGCACTCCCGGGTGGTAACTTCGGGTTTTGGCTTCTATGGAGCAGCCATATCTGTGTATTCCCACTTCCTGGCACGGGGCCGTGATGTCATTTATCCGAAGGACATGTCGATGATGATCGGAATGGGGACAAAGGAGAACCGGCCGCAGGCGGCAAGAACGGATTTAACGGATCCAAGCCGGGCCAAATGAAGTCAGGTGGCGAGGGACTGCCGGCCGATTCGAGGCGGATCTTCGAGCAGGCGCCAACAAGGAATTCATCTTTGGGGGAGGGGTTTGCCGCTGAGATCATTATATCGAGACAAATCATACTTGGTTTTCGTGTGCGAACCACCCACGATCTGTTGATTCCAAATCACGACCAATAAGTGCTCCAGCTCATTTCCGTTTTAACAACGGTTCATGCCGATGAACGTCCTGGGCTCTTCCTTTCCAGTCGCCACCAACGCCATTCCAGTACTTCACTGCCGAATGCATCGTCGCGCCCAGATAAAATAGAGCCGCCAGCGGCAGAGCCAACGCCCATGCCGAGTTCAGCCGATAATGGCGCACCATGGGCGAATACGTGATCGTCATGGCTGCCCAGGCCGCAGCGCCCATAAAGACTGCCAGTCTGATACCGGTGAGCAACAACAGCGGTGGTGCCAGATAGGTAATTACCATGCCGGCAATCGTGCAGAGCAGCAGAAGCGAAGAGTGTTTCAACTGATTGAAGGCAGTGCGCGAGACCATGCGCTCGATCTCTGAGAAGGTCTCGTATCGTCGTAGGCTGTGACTCTGATCTGTCAATCCGATCCACAATCGGCCGCCGTGCCGCTTTAGGAGCCGCGCCAGCGAGCAATCATCGATGAGCGCTCCACGAGTGGCTTGCAGTCCTCCAGCGCGTTCCAGAGCTTCTGATCTCACGAGCATGCAGCCCCCAGCTGCGCCCGCGGTTGCTCGCCGGGGATCGCGAATCCAGGCCGGCGGGTAGAGCATAAAAAAGAAATACACAAAGGCGGGAACGAGCAGTTTTTCGGCAAGGCTCTCGCAATGCAGCCTCACCATGAACGAGACCAGATCGTAATTCCCCTGCAACGCAATGAAACCCAGTTTCGCTGCGATCTCTGCATCGTGCAGCACGTCGGCGTCTGCGAACATGAGCCATTCGGGATTCAACCCACGTGCCCGCTCAACGCCCTGCTGCATCGCCCACAATTTTCCCGTCCACCCCGCCGGCAAGGGCTCGCTCTGAATCACAATAAGCGCGTGAGACTTGCCCGCTTTTTCTGCGGCGCGCCGTGCTACGTCTGCGGTACCGTCAGTACTCGCGTCATCCACAAGGATGATGGGCATCAAGACGCACTGATTTAATAAGGATGTGACCACCGGTCCTATCAGTTCTGCCTCATCGCGGGCCGGGACTACGGCGGCGACGCAGCCCGAAAATCCTGACTTGTCATTGGCCCGGACACTAGCGCTCTTAAGACGCCAGAAGGACCCTCTGGCCAAGGCGAGATAAGACCATGTCACGGCTGTAAGCGTAGCGACGATCATGGCAAGAGCCGGCATCGGTGTGAGGCCCCGAGATTACCTTCTAGGGGGATGCAGATCAACCCTCATGTAATCTGACTCCTTCAGGTACAATTCCGATAATTCTCTACTGGGAGACGAGGATTGTTTCAAGCCATCGACCAGGCGAGGACCCCTCCGGCAAGACAGTCGCCGGCAGGCGTTTATCCCGCGGCGGCCATGTTGAGTCGCATGAGCCCTGGGTCTATGTTCTCGCTGCCAGTGCCACGCTCCTGCACTTCCTATTCAATAGCGGCTACGGCTTTTTCCGGGATGGGCTCTATTACGCGGCTTGTGGCGAGCATCTCGCCTGGGGCGACGTCGACCACGCGCCGTTAATTGCTGTGGTGTCGCATGTCACGCGAGCTATGTTGGGAGACTCTTTGTTCGCGTTGCGCTCTTTCCCGGCTCTTGCGGGCGGTGCAAAAGTGGTTCTGGGCGGCTGGATTGCGCGTGAAGTCGGCGGAGGAATTTTGCGCAGTTTCTGGAGCGGTTACAGTTCTCCACAAATGCAAATGATGCAGTCGCTGCTTAAAAGGTGGACATCGCCTGTCAGCATGGGGTTTCTGAGAGCGGCTGTTCACAGGCGAATGGTTGGCAATCTGGGCATTGAAGGGCAGAATTGGCCTTGGCAATTTGGCGAATGCGGCGGCCACTGCGGAGCGAAAGCACGGGAAAATTTTGGTGCAATTATGGTCCAGTAATTGTTTCTGGTTGCGCCAAAACCGCGTCGCGTAGTTTCAGTTAGTTACGAGCAAACGCTTGGCTTTCACGGCATTTTCAGGAAGTTTTGAGCACTCACTGACGGACTGAGGGTGCTGCGAATGGATGCGCCTGCTTGGCAGGAGCAGCAGAATCTGAAGTAAGTTCTAGCAGCGAGCTATGCTAGTCATTGTCAGCGTGAGCCGTTTGGACAACGGCCGGATCGAGGTTGGAGTAGCGAGGCCCCAGCACGACTCGAATCCCACCCACAATTACCCTTCCGAAAAAGAGGCACGAGCGGTGCTGTCGGATTTTGGGATCAGCGAAGAGCTAGTGGCCTCTCATTTGAAATTGCTGGCACAAATGGGCGCAAGTGAGCAGTTAAAATTCCCTCCGATGAATGTTCCACAACATGAATTGCGGTCGAAAGGATTTCGCCTCTAAAGCCGGCTCAAAACGAGCACCCTGTACTTGATTCGCAGAAGGCTGGATGAAGTCTAAGGTAAGTCCGATTTTAGCTCATCACTCTTCGGCTACAAAACTCCGTGAAGAGCCGCTGCCCACATTTCAACCTAGTGATCGCCGTGGTCGTCATCGCCGTCCCCATGGTCATGCCCGTGGTCATCGTCGTCGTCGCAGTCCTTGCCCTTGCCGGGTTTCTTGGGGCTTATGCGCTTCGGATCACCGTTGCCGTTTCCATTCCCATTGCCGTTCCCTTATCTTTTATTCTTGTCGTCGTCCTAATCCTTACCCCTGTCAGCAGTAATTCACTCTTGCCAAACTCCCGACCGATGCGGAGCAGGATTTTTCCCCAATTTCAACTTTTGCCGTGTTCGATCGTGGAAAGAGAGTTCTGGCTGATTCCGATTTCCGTTAAACCCTGCCGGCAACAGTCACAGAGAGCAGCACCCGGACGCTGGTCTTAAGCACTTCCCTTCTCCAGGGCAAGAGAGCCAATCCAGGCTCCCGATGAAATTGCTCGGGAACAGTACTCTGCTTTGCCATGAACATCTCGAACACGCTCTCTTTGCCATCGCCGAAAATCTCATCTTCTCGGCGCCTTGCTAGATGTCCCCAGTGCAGATTTAGCCTTTTCACCCGGCCGGATTGGTATCATCCTTCCGCGCATTAGGGCGTGAACAATGAGCTCTGAGCTTGAAGCAGTTCGTTTAACTGCAGGTTGTCGAGGGCGCAAGTTCTCATCAACATCTGCACTTCTTTCGTACAACCCGGACCCTCGCTTAGTGAAATTAGGCATACTCATCGTGGCGCTGCGATCAACCTGAACCTCAATAAGCGACCGGTGTCGCCTTCCAAATTGATCAGTCAATACATTGCATCACCGTGCACATGCGACTAGTGTTGTGTCTGCATTGAAGCGGGCTTTCCATTGTCGCAATTGCGCAATTCCTCAAAATGAATGGGGGAGCCCGCGGGACTACAGAGCTAACCGTATTGATCCAGACTCCGGATGCTGCAAAATCGAGAGGGATAGGGCGGACGTGGTGCGCCCCTTCTAAGGCATCACACAAGGTTGTAAGGCTGGGAGGATGAAATGTTAAATCGTAGGATGGTGAAAGTTTTTTTGGGAATCATGTTATTGATACCTGTGATGTCCGCCGCGGAGCGGGTACAGTCCGAGTTGCGATTCGCGGCTCACACCAAAGACGAAAAAACCGCGGGAGTATGGGTAGACGGGCAATACGTGGGCTTTGTAAAAGAACTTGAAGGTAACAATAAACTAAAACTCTTGCCGGGCAAACACGAAATTGTCATTCGTCAGGCGTGGTATGACGAGTTTGTGAGACAGATCGTCCTGGAGCCTGGGCAGACACAGGAGGTCAACGTCACCTTGGTGAAATCGGCCCGGTTGCCGACCAAGGATGCCACCAGCGAACTAAAAATAGCCGCTACCCCCTCCCGCGCGGCGGTCTTTGTCGACGGTCAATACGCCGGATACGTAGACCAGTTTGATGGCGTGGGCAAAGCCATGCTTCTTACTCCCGGCCAGCACCACTTGCGGATCGCATTACCTGGTTACCTTCCTTTCGACACCATGGTGGACCTGCGCGCGCAGCAGAAGCTCAAGATTCAGACCGATCTCGTAAAAGGCAGCATCACCGGGGCTGGACCGCAGGTCAACAAGCAGTAAATGAAGTCCCGCGAGGCCAGTTGCTACGCCGCTCAGGTTTCATCCGAGACCGCGTAGATGCTAAGGGAGAAATTGATCGCGACGTTGCGATAATGATCTGGGATACTCGATCTGGAGTACGTGTGTTAGAGCCGTTGGAAACGATCTCGTAGGTGAGCACGAGATTGCATCTGCCATTTCCCAGCATTCGGCGTATGAATTCACTCACTGCTAAAAGGATTGCGGAAGTTTTTGCACTCCGCGATCGGCAATACTAACCGCTTGGCCTCGTTGTACGCCGATCACAAGTTCTCCAACCTCGCCGCGCTCTTTCCTGCCAATGCGGACCCGGGACCGGCTCTCAATAATCCGATACCGATTCCGCAGAATTAGTGGCATAAGGGACTGCGAAGAGGCAGAGCTTTTATGGATGCCCGTTGCAAACTGCGGCGAGTCGCGTACCCAAAATATTGCAGGCCAGCTAGTGTCCAGTGACAACCACGTAGGTACGCCGCGGCAAACCTGTTGTAGCGAGATGCAGTGACTGGGGGGCTGCATTTGCTCTCGGGGTGTTGATTGATGTGTCGCAAGTGGTGCTGCGGGCTGGTTAAACAGTACGTGGGCTCTGTGCCACGATACTGATTCACAATAGTGACTAGGCGCAGCGTTTCATCATGTTCGACAACTCTTGTTTGATCCCCAGCAGGCGTTCCCGCCGTAGAGCGTGGGCTGATTTGTCCAGTGCGGTATGCGGGCTTCTAACACAATAGCGTGCATTGATAACCTTGAGATCGTTGATTTCCCGCTTCATGCTGGCGAGGCGTTCCGAAATGTTGTTAGCATCCATCATCACTGTCATCATACGCTTTTATGGTGGCATCTTCCCCTAGGGGTCGCTGCGCAGTCTGCTATTTTCGCCCGAGAAGCTGTGATTACCACATAACGACCGAATGCGTACGCAAGGCCCGTTCAAAACGAACGAGAACCTTTCGGTTGGCACAAGGCGGGCTAGCACACCGGTGAGGCAAATTCCCTAGCACAATCGTGCCATATACATCCCAGTTGCCCTGACCGTAAGTTGGTGGTGAGCAGAACTCGGGGGAGGGCTGTTCGACAAACGTCCCAAGACTTAACCGAGTCCGGGGCGTTTTGCTTTGCGCGGCGGATTCTGTTGAGCAGTCAAAGAATTTTAGGAAGTTATTTACGGAGGTTAACTTCTGCTGAATCAAAAACAGGACCGATTTGATTCACATTCTTCCAACTGGAAGAGTGCATTTGACGCGGCAGTCTGCGAAACCGATCTAGAACAACTTCGCAAATACGTCATGAGAGCCGAAGAGGCGATCTACCTGCGCATGCAGGAGCTAGCTCCCAATGATGCGGAATTGCAGGCGATGCAGGAAGCCATCCTCGTTCTTAAGGAGATTCAGGTAGCTAGGCTGGGTTACCCTGACTGGAAAAAGTAGACATCCCACCGCTGTTTTCAGCCATCCAACTCATCCAATGTGAGCACGAAAACGAGCGTGTTGGTGGTGGACGATAGCGCTGTCGTGAGACGCGGTGTTCGCCGGTTGTTCAGTGTCCATCCGAGATTCGAAGTGTGCGGCGAGGCAGAGCACGGTCGTGAGGCTGTCGAGAAAGCTCCAACACTCCGACCCGATTTGATCGTTTTGGACCTATCCATGCCTGTCATGAACGGTCTGGAGGCGGCTCCGTTGTTGATAGCTATCCTGCCCAGTGTCTATATCATTCTGTTTTCGAACCACAATGGTCCCGAGGTGGAACGACTATCCCGTGAAGCTGGAATTCATGCCGTAGTTCACAAGAGCAAAGTGACCACTCACCTGCTCCCTCAAGCCGAGGCGCTGATTGGTGGATCGGCGGCAGCTTAAGGGTGGCTTCCACTACTCTGGTACGCTAGCGTGCATAGTTGTGAATACAATCTCGTCTGCAAAGTTACTCCATCTTCGACTTCCGAGAGTCCGGCTCCGGAGCCGTCAATTCGATCCGCCACACTGGGTTGTCCTGAGACAGGGGTCCCTCAAACTCCACAAAAGTGGGCGCCTCGCTCTTTACAAGCCAGACATGTATGTCCGGCGGCTGCTTGCCGATTAACGGAGCAACGGCGCTCGCCAGACCCTGAATTCTGGTTTTCACGATGTAGTGCTGTGCCTTCTGCGTCATTCGGCCAACTTTGATTGTCTTTTCTGGAGCAGGAACGATATTCCACTTCACAACCCGCGGATTCGTAGATGCTGCAACAAACGAAACCGTAGTCTCCGCTGAGGAATCCACATTCTTTAAGAGTACAAAGAGCAATCCGTTCGAGACATCGTCCGGCAGGTCGAGGTGTTTGGCCGTCGTCTTTTCTTTGCCCTTCTCGCCCGTTCGCACCGTGATCTTGCCCGTCTCAGCGTCAATCCAGCTCTCGCTTTGCTCCTTGAATGACGGCCCTTTCTGCTCCACCTGATCGCTCACCAGCCGAAACTTGCCTCGTTGCGTGAACTTCGTGATCTCCTCGTAGAAAGACCCGTCTTTGAACTGAAATTGCAAATCGCCCACCACCAGCCCATCGGGCTTCACCACTTGCTTCCAATCACCGTACGCCAACGCTTCCCCGTCTGGAGTCCGCAACACCAGAAAACCGAGCGTCACGCCTTCGATGTGCCGCACCGGAATCTGCTCGGCGGTCAATCCGCCCGCCTGAATGATTACGATCCAGATTGCAATGAGAAAGGAAAGCTTAGACCGGAAAATATGCATACGACTTCCCCTCCTGACGCCTACAAGATACCCGCTGAAGCATGCGGTGATGATGATCTCCGGGTGCTGGATACTCCGAGTTATGCTTCGGCGGCTCATCTGGCAAGCACAGAGGCACATCAAAAACAAATCCGTCACCAAAGTCGATGCCTTTGCGCGGCCGCCGCTCAACAACAGTAGCTGTGAAATTACAGGCTTTGGACATTTTTGGGGCGAAAACCCCACAGAGGCTGCGATAGCGGAATGGAACCTGAGGAGTGACGAGCAAGGCTCTTAAAGGCGGAGATGCAACGGCAAGCTGCCCTCGTAACTCACTGCTGATGGCAGTTGCGATTTCGCGAGCGGCACGGGCGTTGGGATGACGGTCCCAAGGCAGACGCCACGAGGAATCAATTTCGACCAAGACATAAGGTATGCCCGCGTCGTCGAGAATCCGGCGACGCAACACCTGTTCAGGCTGCTCCTCATGCCCAAACTGCAGCACGACGAGCAGCGGCGTCGCACCGTGCTCTCGTGCCAGCTCGCTGGTGGCACGGAGCACCTCCCGAGTCACCGTTACGCCGCGGTCTACGGTCGTGTCGGCGCGGTACGGCACGAGCAACTTCGCGAGCGATGCGAGGCCCGGGCGGTGTTCTGGCGGCAACCAAACGAGACCCGGACCAAGGTGCGGTCGATCCTGATCGAGATTTCGCCCGAAGAGTGCTGTCATGAATAGCGACACGATCGCCACGGGACGGCGAAAACGGGGTAGTTCCGACTGCAACTTCAGGTACGCCTGATCGTTGCCATAGCCGTGGACTGCCAGATTAGCGGTTTGCATCCCCGTCATCGCCGCGACCTGCGCAGGTATGCTCTCCTCATATGTGAGCCCCTCACCGAACATCACAGACTCTCCCACGAACAAGATCGTCGGTTGCTCAGGATCCACGGGCTGGTCCAGACGGCTGACGCGATATCCTCCGGGATCGATGGCATACTCGATGACACGTCCGCCGATGTGTTTATGTCCAGTACGCCCTGGGACCCAGTTCCAGCCTAGTCGGGCGTCGGGCTGCCGGCGTGGTTCATCTTGGGCCGACAACCATTCGGCCGGGCGCAGGTGCACAAGCCGCAGCATCAGGTTGCTTGCGCCGAGTGCCAAGGCGATAGCGATGACGATTTGCAACGCGAGAGCTGGCGCTCGGGAGGCGAATCGTCCAGCGCGTGGCCGCGCAACGGTCACGAGCCATGCACCCAGAGCAGCCATGATCAATCGACCGAGCGTTTCCAACATCACGTACCAATGCCGCGGCAAAAAGAAAGACGGCACGAAATGCCTATCCAGAAAACGCTGATTAGCGATGATCGCGCAGGCGACGAACCCGCCGCCGATGGATGCGACCACAATCTCGGCCATCACACGCGCCGCGAAAGGTTTGAACACTTGCGGCTCGCGTCTCGGAGGTTTGTTTCCCAAGGCTCACCTTCGACAAATTGATGCGCGCACCCACGGAGCCGAACGTCGTATTAAGTCAAATGATTGTCAAAAATTGGGATGCAGAAAAGGCTTCAGATGGCCCAGTTTGAGCGCACGCAAATCGTCCGCACAGAAGTGGAGTGAACGTGACCAGCCCGAATGAAGGGCAAAGTATTTTACAAATTTTTTACTTTTTCAGACCCAAATCTCACATCTCACGCTCATCATGGATTCTGCCCGGCCCCATGAGCGGCCCACAGCATTTGATCGAATGCTGGCCCCTGTTCATCGCTGGATATGGAGTGATGCCGATCGGCGTGTACAGAAACTGTTCCGGTTCGGCGAAACCGAGACCGATGGAGGGCGCGATATTCTGCGCGCAGCCGAGGTTACTTCAGATCCTCTCTTACGACGACTGTATCTTGAGCACGCGATTGATGAGTTCCGTCATGGCGTTCTGTTTCGTCACCGGGCAGCAGCGCTTTTGAAGGTCTCGCCCTCTCGTTCCAATCCCGGGTTCCAAAGTGACTGGCTTGCCCCGGGTGGGCACGGTCTCGACGATCTTCAGGTTGACGGTGAATCGGACAGCGACATGCTGGCTTTCCTTCATTTATCGGAGAAGGCTGCTGCCAGCCGCTTCACCGTTTATCGCGATGTCATGAAACATGACCCGCCGACCCGCGCGGTGTTTGAGGAAATTCTGCACGACGAGACCTTTCACATGAACTACACACTCACGCAACTCGTCCGAGTTGAACCCAAGCGGCACTATCGTCATTTGTGGCATGCACGCCTCAGCCGGCTATGGAAAGCCTACTTGCGTCTGGCCACTGGCCTCGCGGGAATACTGGGTTCAATGCTTCTGACAATTCAGTATTTCGTCTTACTGCCGCCATTCGCTTGGCTGGCGAAGCGGGCCGCGCGTCGGGAACCTTCTGGATGGAAAGTGGTCTCTCCCGAACAGAGTCACTCACTCGATAGGCAATATTGAGATGAATATTCTCGGCATTTCGGCGCATTACCACGATTCAGCTGCGGCCCTGGTTGTTGACGGTGTCCCCATCTGCGCTGTCCAGGAGGAGCGACTATCACGGCACAAAGGCGATGCTGCCTTTCCGCTGTTGGCGATCGAATGGTGTCTTCAGCAAGCGGGGATCGAGCCTGATGAACTCGACGCCGTAGTCTTCTACGAACGCCCGATGCTGAAGTTCGATCGGATACTCACGTGCGCATTACGTGCGTTTCCGCGGTCGTGGCGGGCATTTCCCAAGGCAATGAAGAATTCGCTCGGCGAAAAAGTGTGGATGCGTGGGATTGTCTCGTCGCACTTAGGCGTGCCCGGACGCAAGGTCCTTTTTACCGAGCACCATCAGTCTCATGCTGCAGCCGCGTTTCTAACAGCGCCAACGCGCCGCGCAGCAATTATGACGGCAGACGCGGTAGGCGAGTGGACTACGCTTTCAGTCGGCGAGGGCGAGCGAGTGGCAAACGGTCCGACAACAATCAGGCGTTTTCGGGAAATCAGGTTTCCGCATTCTCTGGGGATGCTGTATTCGACATTCACCGCATATCTCGGCTTCAAAGTGAATGAAGACGAATACAAGGTCATGGGCCTCGCTGGCTACGGCCAGCCCACGCTGGTCGAGCAAGTCCGTAAGTTGATACGCCGCACACCCGATGGCGGTTTCACGCTAGATCTGAATTACTTCGAATTTCACACCACTGCAAGACGTTCTTATTCATCGCGCTTCATCGAACTCTTTGGCCCGCCGCGAAATCCGTACGAACCCATCGATTTGCATACTTCGGAAGGTCAGCGGTTCGCTAATTGTGCTGCCAGCGTCCAGCGGGTCCTGGAGGAGACACTCGTGGAGATGGCCCGAGCTCTTCATCAGGAAACCGATTTGCCGGATTTATGCTTCGGAGGAGGTTTGGCCCTGAACGGCGTAGCTAACGCACGTATCCTTGCAGAATCGGGCTTTGAGCGCGTGTTCGTTCCGCCTGCGCCGGGCGATGCCGGATGTGCAATTGGCGCGGCACTTTATTGCGACCGCATTCACTTTGGAAATCCAGACCGCGACTTACCCGATCATCCTTTTTGGGGACCTTCGGTTGATGGATCGGAGCTGGCACGGCTGGCACGAGAAGACGGTCACTTTGCCACGGAATTCCAGGACGGCACGCTCATCCATCAGATTGCTGACGATCTGGCAGCCGGACGCATCGTTGGATGGATGGAGGGGGCTCTTGAGTTCGGGCCACGCGCTCTTGGCCATCGCAGTATCCTTGCGGCGCCTCATACCACTGAGATGCGCGATCGCCTCAATCGCGAAATCAAATACCGCGAGCCGTTTCGCCCTTTCGCACCGGTCGTTCCCATGGAAGTGGCAGCACGGTATTTCGATATTCCGCCTGGCGGCACGCGGTTGGCACGTTTCATGTCGGGCGTCTTTCCCGTTCGGCGCGAATGGCGTTCGCGGCTACAAGCAATTACACATGTCGATGGAACCGCTCGAGTCCAAGTGCTGGAGCCAGCGATGTCGCCACGCTTGCATGCACTACTCGTGGCATACGGCCAACGCACCGCAATACCGGTGCTGCTCAACACATCGTTCAATTTGGCGGGAGAACCGATTGTCAATCGGGAGGTTGAAGGGTATTCGACATTCCTGCGCTGCAAGATCGATGTTCTGGTCGCCGGAGGGACTCGAGTGATGAAACGCACCTCGGCAATGGCAAAAACTCAACTCGACAAAATAAAAGAGGAGGTAGCGTGATTAAAACGCGTGGCAGAACCCGACGCGGACTCATCGTGTTCGGTAGCACATTCGGATCGATGGCTCAGTTGGCGCGCGGATTATGGCAAAGCGATTCTGACAAGCGCTGGCTCGTGCCGCTGGCCGTCTTTCTGTGTATAACGGGGCTGCTGCTCATATTGGCAACCGCGGTTGAAGCGTTAGCTCCATTCATCTACTCAATCTGGTAATCCCGTGGACGCTCTCCTGCACTTACTAGCTTGCCCATCGTGTGCGGGCCCGCTCAGCACCGATTGGTCCTGTCTCGCGTGCGGTGTCCAATACGAAGTGCCCGATGGCATCCCTAACCTACGACTGCTAGGCGATACCCGAACCGAAATTGTGCGTCGCTTTTATGAGCAGGCACCTTTCCCCGACTTTCCGCCACGCGCCACCCTGAGTTGGCTGCGAGCACGCGCCGAACGGAGTGAGTTCGCGCGCTTGATTGACCGAGCGATTCCCAGCAATGCGCGCGTCGTAGAGATTGGGTGTGGCACCGGTCAGATGAGCTTGTATTTGGCACGTGCTGATAGGGTTGTCGTTGGCGCGGATCTCACACGCGAATCGCTCAGGCTAGGTGTTGAGGCGGCGCGACGTTTCGAGCTCGATCAGGTACGGTTCGTCGAAACCGACTTGCATCACCCCGGCTTGCGAGCGGGTGCTTTCGATGTGGTCTACTCGTCGGGGGTTTTGCACCACACTCCAGATCCGAGTGTGGCATTCGCGCGCATGGTTCGCCTTGCACGCCCGGGCGGGATCATTGTTCTTGGCGTATACAACGCATTCGCACGCATTCCCCTCCGGGCCCGGCGCTTCGTCGCTCGGATGTCTGGATACCGATTCATTCCGTGTGATCCGGTGCTGCGCGACCGAGAGAGCGAACCAGCGCGGCGGAAGGCATGGGTACGGGACCAATATCAACATCCCGAGGAGCACCGTCACACTTTGGCCGAGGTCCAGGGGTGGTTTACTGAAAATGGTGTCGAATACGTACGTGCGTACCCAAGTGCAATGCTGTCCGAGGAGTCGGAGGAGTTGTTCGCTAAAGCCGAAGACAATTGGCGGGTTGAGGGTTGGCTGGCGCAACTTGGATGGATTGGGGCCCTTGGACACGAAGGTGGGCTTTTCGTTACCGTGGGTCAGCGCTCTTAGATATTAAGCATTCGCGAATTTGCGCCTGTATCTTCCGCGGGCACCGAATACTGCACCTCCTGCGGCTGGATTTCAAAACGCCCTTGCAATTCCGTCCGCCGGAGGTTGCCTTGCTGAATAGGCTTGTCTTTGAGAACTTACGTCAGCGGCCCGTCCGAACATGTTTGAGCGTGCTCGCCATCGGGGTTGAGGTCACGATGATCCTCACGCTCGTTGGCATCAGTTACGGAACGCTCGATGAAACAGCCCGTCGTGCCCGTGGAGTCGGGGCGGATATCATAGTCCGGCCCCCTGCCAGTTCCATCATCAGCACCACGTCTGTCAACACGGTCCATGGGCAAGATTCCAAGGATTTCGAAATGTTCAGTGAAAAAAAGAGCTAACACGAAGCATTTGGTAAGCCAGGATCAGTGACAGCATACGATGAACGTTATAAATGATGTCGTCCCGTCTTCACGCTCGTTATCCTCACGCTACGGCGAGGCTCCGAAGTGTGCCATAGGGTTTTCCTAAGGCCTAGAGGAATATCCCGTAAAGGCGACAGGGGAGGCGTGTTACTGCCGATGACTTCTAGGATTGTTCCGCGCCGCCTCATTGCAGCTTGGCGTACTCCGCCTTGGCTTCTTTCTGGATGGCAGGTCGGGATCGGCCTGCGCTGGATTCTGCTGGCTCGGCAGGTTGCGCATAGCATACCGAGATGCCGACTATTCCGAGTTAGCCCTTCTACGCACACAGCTCTTCTTTTTGCTTGTGACGGAACTTTTTGCCTGTTTGCGCGTACCTGTGGCTAAGCTGTCCGACAGGGGAACCCATGATGACTTCGCTTAGCAAGAACGCCAGAGTCGCGGGCATTTTGTACGCTTTGTTGTCAGTCGTCGGTATCGTACGACTCATCTACATTCCCAGCAGGTTGATCGTGGATGGGAAACCGGCTGTGACGACCTACAATATCGCGGCGCACGAGTCGCTCTTCCGCTTTGGCATTGTCAGCCAGCTGCTTACCGGAGCCGGGTGGATCTTCGTTACGCTGGCTCTTTATCGGTTGCTTAAGGGAGTGAACCAGGCCCTCGCGGTGCTCATGGTGATCCTGGGCAGTCTCATGGTCACACCTATCTTCTTCATGAACGCCGTGAACGACGCTGCCGCCCTACTGTTCGTGCGCGGCGGCGATTTCTTAACCGTATTTGACAAGCCGCAGCGCGACGCATTCGCCATGATCTTTCTCCACCTGCACCACCAGGGTGATCTGGCCAACGAGATATTTTGGGGGCTATGGCTCCTCCCATTGGGCCTCCTGGTGTACAGGTCATGCTTTTTGCCTCGCATCCTAGGCGTTTGGCTGATGGCGGGCTGCTTTGGCTATCTGGCCGCCAGTTTTACGGGTTTTCTGTTTCCAGGTTATGAGGACAAAGTTTTTACTTACGCTCAGCCACTCATGATGGGCGAGCTCGCGTTCATGCTGTGGCTCATGATCATGGGCGCGAAACCACCAGCGTCGGTCGCCGCAACCTCATCGTCGACGCCTTAGGGGCGGTGAATTGCGATGGTAGCAACAGCGGGCTGGTCGCGTGATCATGGGATAAGATTTTATTGATGTCGGGTCGGTTGGCGTTTTTCTTGGATCTTTCATACCACTGTGCAGCGGAGGCTTGACTATCTGGGGACACTCCCTGAGGACTATGACGCCTTCCCATCGCGGTCTTCGCCGCCCGGCCCCGGTGATCTGATCGGTCTCAAGCTTCCTTAATCCAGGATATCGTAACCACGCATCCGGCCTGCAACCAAAGGTGTCAAGCAAAAAGCGATGTCCGGAGATCCGAACCTCGCTTTCTTATTACTTCAGGCTAATGTTTCGTAACAGACTGCGTAGCGCGCCTTTTCCATGTCAAGCAGCGGGATTTCAGGCTGCGGCAACGAGCGGTAAGACGTGACCGAGTTGGGTAAGGAGCGTGTATTGGTCGTAGTAGCAAGTGCCGGATACCATGCGGCCTTTCTTGTCGAAGTGAGTGATTTCACAGAACGGCAAGCTTATCTTCCGTCCCGTCGCGGGCATTGAGCCGAAAGGCCCGTCGTTAGTCCCCGTGACGGTGAACTGGGTGATGACCCTGTCGCGCGCGCCAATGTATTGGGGATTGGTGATTCGGCCGTCCGAAAAGGCTTTGGCCCAAGCCTCTGTCCACTCCCGGAACTTGTCCCGGTTGTCGAGCGTGAGGGCCCGCGCGTTATCGGTGTAGACAAGGCGTTCGGCGGCGTTGTTGACGACGCCCTGAAAGTCTCGGCGGTTCCAGCTGTCGTGAGCTGTTCGGACGGTTTCGACGTTCTTCGCACTCATTGGGATGACTCCTTTGTGGTGAATTGGCTGGTTGAGATACAACTTAGCCGCAGGGTCAGGACAGCGGCTTCTTTTAGGTGCAGAGCGACCATAGGCACGCCCCCGGACGGCGGTCAATTACCCAAGATTGGTGCAAACGACTCCCGCGACCGCGGATCACTAATATGTCACGTGGAGGATGGCATTGGTATCCCTACGGCCTTGTTCCAAAACCTTGATCGCCTCGGAAGTTACAGCGATTTTGAACGTGCATCTCTTCGATCTGCAACCGCGATCATGATTACTGTTTCAAACTCCGCATGCGTTGGCAGCAAGCGGACCGCGAGGGTACATTCGCATACGATTGCAGCGACCTTGGTTAGATCGGAACTTCTTCCGCTAGAGCGAAATGGCGTCTTCCTCGAGTGCATGCGATCAGTCGCGGATTGACCCGGGCAGCGCCAGACGGATGCATGTGACCTTCGGCGACGTCGTCTACTCAAAGCGCACTCGAAAGTCCGGCATCGCTAACGATCATCCGTTCTCCTCCGCAACAACCCTCGTTACCGGCATAGAGGTTTTGCTTGCATCAGTCGCCTGCACAGTCTAGATGGCAGTCTTCCAAAGATCACAGGCCTGTCAGTCCCCTTCGGATTGAGGCCGGTCTTAGGCAGACGTTTCATGGTTTGGTTCAGCCAGCCTCCCACAGTCGGTTGTGGAGCGCCCACTTCGACCACGCAATATCTGTGAGGCGGCGCGATGGCCGCTTGCAATTGCTCCGTGTACTGTTCCGTTGTGACCGGTAGTGTCCGTAGCTTCCCCGGCAAAAAAAAGTGTATTTTCTAAGGAAGTCCCCAAAGCTCGCTGCGCACCATCCGATCCAACGGCTCCATAACTGTAAGCACCACGTGAAAACGGATCGTTCTGCCAATCGTGGAAATATGTGTCATCGAGTAGTGACTCAAGTCTGCTTGGCTTAGTCTTCAGCGCAGAGGCAAGTGACCGCAAAGCCTGCCGAACAACAAAGGGCTGACTCTTGCCGGAGAGCCGCTCGGCGCTGCGAGCCGGAGCCCAACCTGTAAGGATCGGCAATTTGTCAGGCATTCTTGTCCACCAGGTGGGAAACCAATCATCCTGGGTAAGAAGATAATTCATATGGGAGAGGGTTTTGTTGTTTTTTTGATCTGGACACATTGTCTCCCAGAAACGGTTCCGAAACCGAAGAGTCACCCGGATCGCTTTTCCCATTTGCAAGATCTTGAGAGCCTCTAACTTCTTACGGGGCAGACTCGGCATAAATCGCACCAGCCCGGTCTCTCGACTGGAGGCCTGCAGAACGCCAAGTGGCAGTGTCACGAGTACGCGCTTTGCCACGAGCCGGAGAGATTTACTAGCTTGCTGTGCGGTTACCACCGCGCGGCCTCTTGACCAAGCGATCGACTCGACGACAGTCTCGGTTTGTACACGAGCCTTGCTCTCAATCAATTCCTGCCGGAAGATATCGAGCAGGTCGTCATAGCCGTTCTTCGAGCGGAAGGCGCGGTCGCCGTCAATTTGTTTCTCCGCGCGCATGCTCCGTACAAGCCAGTGCACGCCGACTCTACCGGGGTCCGCTGCATCGAACCCTGTTACGTAAGCCAAGGCCCGTCTTCTCGCTTCTTGCTTCTTTGAAGCGGTTGAGTTCGGAAAACGACGATCCAAGAAACTTAGAAACGATTCATCATTACCTCGGCAATTCATTTTTTCGAGAATGCTCTTTACAGAAGAAGAGAAATCACACCTGGAAAGCCGGCCCTTTGTCGAGCACCAAGACTCACCGACAACCTCCGCAATGTCCGACCGCTGCCTTTGTAGAGGTCTGCAAATCTCTGGCGGTAGTCCATGGATAAATTCCGCCCCGAGCTCGATCGGGACCTGCCAGACTGGATCGCGCAAGGTGAACATGCGTCCGCCAATGCGATTCCTTGCCTCGATAATCTGCACGGAGAATCCAGAACGAGCGACCTTGATCGCGGCCGAAAGTCCGGCTGCTCCTGCTCCCACGACGATTAAATCAGGCATTGTCGATACCATGAGTCAGTCAAAGTCCATATGCAATAACATCTCTGCTGAGTCGGCATAGACGCGAAACGCTCCAGACTCCTTCAAATTGCATTTGACGCCGATAGTGGCCTGCAGTTGTGGAATGTTTCCCTGCTAGGCCTGGGGGAGACAACGAGCGATGCTCGTGGATGCGATCAGATCACGCCGGAAATAATCGGTGTCACCGCTACGCCAGTGATCGATCGGGCCGCGGGCACGAATGGCGTCATTTATGTGGTCGCGATGTCAAAGTCTGGCTCCGATTATTTTCAGCGACTGCATGCTCTCGATGTAACGAACGGCACGGAATTGTTCGGAGGCCCCAAGACGATTCAAGCCACGTTCCCGGGAACCGGAGATAACAGTTCGAACGGCAACGTCTCGCTCTGCATTCACGACTTCTTCGGTACTTTTGCGCCTTTTTTTCGAGCTTCCGACAATCCGATAGCAATGGCCTGTTTGCGGCTTTTTACTCTGCCTCCTTTTCCGGCTTTACCCGATTTCAACGTGCCTTTTTTCTTTCGGTGCATTGCGCTCTTTACGGTCTTGCTAGCAGCCTTTCCGTACTTACGTGGCATTCAATATCTCCTTCGCTTGGCGCTGTCTTGGATCCTATGGCCTGATCCACACAGGCCGTAATCAGATGTCACTGTGACCTGGCAAGTTGTTCTGAGATTTGACCAATTCCGGCTTGATGGGTAGAAGCGCCCCAGAAAACGGTGCCGGGAAAGCGATATGCCGACCAACAGTTTGTTCGACGCTGAAATTTCCCCATTCGCCCAGCCAATACCCTAAGATTTGGGTGGGTGCACACTGTACGACCGTTTGGCATCAAAGTATGCGTGAATAAAGGATATTCAAAGAATCGATCCGAGAGGATGGACCGGAACGGAGGCGTCGCTTCCGAGACTTCTGCGGGCGCCGAATCCAAGACAACACGGAAGACACCCCTGCGCGTAGCACGTGACGAAGTGGCTGAAACAAAGACTGTCAATCTCTGGTTTAGCCGCTTCGCCAGTAAGACTGCGCAAATTGTCGGACAGCCTTACATGTTCTTGTTTGCGGTCGTAGTGCTCATTTTATGGGCGGCTAGCGGTCCACTTTTCCATTTTTCCGACACCTGGCAACTCATCATCAACACCGGTACGACCATCATCACATTTCTGGTTGTTTTTCTAATCCAAAATACTCAAAATCGCGATGCGAAAGCCCTTCACCTCAAACTGGACGAACTGATTCGCTCCCATTTATCTGCGCACAATGACATGATTGACATCGAAAAGCTCTCGGATCAGGAATTGGAAGAAATCGAAAGACGCTACGCAGCTATCTGCGAGGAAAGTAACGCGAGGCGTGGAAAGAGACACTTAAAATAGGCGAAACAAACGGCGCTAGACGTTTGTCGAGAAAGTCACAGCCGAACGCGCCCTCGTGCATATTCAGCACGGAATAAACATCCCGGGCTCCCCATTCTTAATCTAAATTTCATGGCAACGAAAGCAACTACGGATCGCGACACCGACTTCAAGACAATCACTCCGAACATCCTATATTTCGGCAATCCCGTGGCGATCGTCAGTTCCATCAACTCAGACGGTAGCCCGAACCTTGCGCCGATTTCGTCGTTTTGGGGCCTTGGCTGTCGTGCTCAGGATTCTCTGCGACACCCAGACTTTTGAGAACTTTCAATCTCGCATCGACTGCGTCGTAAATGTTCCGTCTCCTGATCTTTGGGAAACTGTGGAACGTCTAGCGCCACTAACTGGCAAGAATCCGGTTCCTCCAGAGAAGGCTTTGCTCCTAGTCCTTTTAGGAGAGCACTCAGGACCCATTCCCATTTTCCACAGGGTGGGCACGACTGCCCTCATCCATGACCATTCAGGAAGTGGCGACGCGCCTTACTCAAACGGGGCCACGGTGTGATTGGTCATGTCAACAATCTGCACCTGTTATTTAATACTTGTGTCTCGCTAGGCCAAATGATATTTACATCGTGCGCCCTTTGGCCAGAGAGGAACAGATTATGAAGTTCCTGGCGACCGTGATTCTTCTGAGTGCTGTTCTCGTTTCTGCCAATTCCCCGGATACTGACGCGCCCACCGGATTCGATAACAATAGCAACGGCATGGTGGATGACAAAACCCACCAAGGCGACCAAGCGAAATTCGACGACACAGAAACCGTGGCCGACGGCCTAGGGCCACTCTACAATGCGCAATCTTGCCGAGAGTGCCACCAAAACCCGACTTCAGGTGGAACCAGTCAGATCGCAGAGTTGCGTGTTGGCCATCAAGGGCCCGACCATCTCTTTCATAACCCGGACATCCCGATTGCCCACGGAGCAGAGATCATTGTTGGGCGCACTCTGGTGAATGATCGCTCTATTTGCCCAAACGGCGCGTTTCGCGACACGGAAATTCAGGAGCATGTGCCCGACAGCGAGAACATCCGCACCACGCGCATATCTCTGGGCGTCCTGGGAGACGGGTTTGTAGAGGCCCTTGCGGACGAAACCTTGATCGAATTGGCTCGCAAGCAATGCAAGGAGTCCCACCGCAAAATCTGCGGGCAGGTGATCTATGTGCCCATCGTCGAGGCTCCGGGACAAACCGGCATTGGCCGGTTCGGCTGGAAAGACCAGCACGCCAGTCTGCTGTCATTCTCAGGAGATGCCTATCTGAACGAGATGGGCATCACCACCCGTCTGTTCCCCGACGAAGTAACGAAGCTCTGCAATACCGCTCCCGAACCCAACGACAAAGCCGATGCTGAAGGCCTGGACGATGTCGATCATTTCGCCCGCTTCATCCGGGCGTCCAAAGCCCCGCCGCGCGACTTGAAGCTGGCATCGTCCGAGCAATCCCAAAAGGGGTCCAAGGTGTTTGACAAGATTGGCTGCGCCGAGTGCCACGTGCGGACGTTAACCACGGTACCTGCAGGTACGAGGATTAACGGAGGTACATATACCATTCCCGAGGCACTGGGAGGGAAAACCTTCTTTCCGTATTCTGATTTTCTGTTACACAACATCGGGACTGGTGACGGAATCGTTGTTCCAATGTTGGAGCATTACGGACAAAAGATGTATCAGATCAACTGGAGGAATTTTTCGGGGCAAAGTTTTCACAATGCCCAAAACAAACTGCGTACGGCGCCGCTCTGGGGTATTCGTTTTCGCAACCGCCTCATGCACGATGGAGAATCAACCACCATGCGAGATGCGATTCTGAGGCATCGTGAGGAAGCCCATGAATCGGCTCACCGTTTTGAGCGACTGTCTGCTGCCGATCAGCATGCCATTCTTGAATTCCTTAGCTCACTTTAGGCTGCCCCTCACCTCGTTCCCTACTGCGGCACCTGGATTTTCGCCACTTGGACGTGCCCCAAATTGCTGAGAATGGAGCAAATCCGATGTTGGAAAGATAGGGGTTTCCGTCTGGACCAAAGGTCATTGCAGTTGGAAGGGATAGTCCGTAGTGGGACGTAGGTAATCAAACGACGAAAGTTTGACTACGGTGACTAGCGACTCGGGCCCACTGCCTGACGATTTGCTAGACTGTCCGCCTCATGCTCCTGCCGCGCAAACAAATCCATGAAGTGCTGGTCATCGGTTCCGGCGCCAGTGGCGGGTGGGTTGCCAAAGAGCTGACCGAGCGCGGTCTCACCGTCGTCATGCTGGAGGCTGGACCGCCGCGTGTCCCCGCACGCGATTTCACTGAACACATCTGGCCCTACCAGCTGAAGTTCCGCGGCTTTGGCAACCAGCAGCGCCTACTCGAGACGCAGCCGGTGCAGCGCTTGTGTTACGCCTGCGACGAGTACAGCCATCAGTTCTTCGTCAACGATCTGGAGCACCCCTACACCTTTCCGGCTGACAAACCCTTCATGTGGATTCGCGGCCGCCAGATTGGCGGGAAGACGTTCTGCTGGGCGCGCGAAAGCTATCGCTACAGCGACAACGAATTCAAAGCCGCCACTCGCGACGGCTACGGCGACGATTGGCCCATCAGCTACAAGGAACTCGAACCCTACTACGACCTGGTCGAAAGCTATATCGGTGTCAGC
Organism: Terriglobia bacterium; assembly: GCA_963786325.1. GTDB lineage: Bacteria > Acidobacteriota > Terriglobia > Terriglobales > Acidobacteriaceae > JAIQFF01. Next base: position 17,357 of record CAWAYW010000024.1, on the reverse strand, counting down.
GGATCGCGCGAAGGCCTACCGCAATTGCCCGACGGACAATTTTTGCCGCCCATGAATCTTTCCTGCGGCGCGCTGCAAGCCAAAGACGTGATAGAGCGCAGGTTTGGCTGGCGTGTCATGACCGACCGCGTCGCCAACCTGACGGTTCCGCATCGTGGCCGTCCCGCCTGTCACTATTGCGACCAATGCCAGCGCGGTTGTTTCACCGCTTCGTATTTCAACAGCCCGTCGGTAACTCTGCCTGCCGCGGCCCGTACCGGAAAATTCACCTTGGTGAGCGACGCCATTGTCAGCGACCTTCTGATCGACCACAGCGGCCGCGCCAAGGGCGTCCACTACATCGATCGGGTCACGCGTGAGCATCGCGAGGTCTATGCCCAGGTTGTCGTCGTTGCCGCCGGAGCGCTGGAATCCACCCGCATCCTGTTGAATTCACAATCGCCCTCCCATGCTCAGGGAGTCGGCAACGCGAACGGCGTGCTTGGGCACTACCTGATGGACCACTTCACAGTCGAAGATGCTGGCGGCCTGATGCCGGGACTGCATTCCTCCGCGCGCGAAGCAGTCGGCCGCCCCTGCGGGTTTCTGATCCCCAAGTACGTCAACACCGTCGGCAGCGCGGGAAAAGATCGCAACTCTAAGTTCCTGCGCGGCTACCGTTTCGATGGCGATGGCAGCCAGGAGCTTTACAGCCACGCCTTTCTCATGCCGGAGCTGGGCGATGCATGGCGTAAGCGCGTGCGCGAGGAGATCCCCTACTATTTCCGCATTGAAGCGCAGGGCGAATGCTTGCCTCGCGCCGATAACTTCGTCCGGCTAGATTCCACCCGAAAGGATGCCTGGGGCATCCCCGTGCTGCACATAAACGCGAGTTACGGAGAGAACGAGAAAGCCATGGCCGCATCCATGCGCGAAAACATCAGCGCGATTCTCGACGCGATGACGCTGACCGACGCGACCCCGCCCAAGACTGACCTCAGCGTCTTCGGCAAGAATATCCACGAATGCGGAACCGCCCGCATGGGCTCTGATCCGAAGAAGAGCGTGGTCGACTCCAACTGCAAAGTGCACGATACTCCCAACATCTTCGTGACCGACGGAGCCGTTTTCACCACTCAGGGATGCTACGAGCCCACGCTGACGATCATGGCCATTTCGGCCCGTGCCGGAGAACACATCGCGCAAGCGTTTCGCCGAGGGGAGCTATGAGCGACGAACAACAGCCGAGCCGCACGGGATCGTCACAAGCCGACGACCTTTCCCGCCGCCAGTGGCTGCTGCGGCTGGGCGAAATGGTTGTTCTTGCAGGCGTGAGCGGACTCGTTCCAGAATCCGCGGCGGCTCTACTCGGAAGAGGACAAGACGCGTCACGAGCCACGATGGCTCTGCCGCCTGGCCTCTACGACGCTTCGGCCGAACATCTGGTCCACGCGCTGAGCAGTGGTGGCAAGAAGTGGTCTCCGCCACCCGGCAGTGAGACGGACTACGTCCAGCCAAACTCGCTCCCGTTTCAGCCGCAGTTCTTTTCCGTGGAGGAGTTCCGCGTCGTCACCCGATTCGTCGAGATCCTGCTAGGCAACGCGGACGCCACGGCTTTGTCACAAGCTACGCAGTGGTTCGACCAGTGGCTATATGCTGCTGCGGGAGTTCGCGCCGCCGCGCAACGCCTCGACCAGCTGCATCGCCTGCTCGCCGTGGCCGTCAACGGAGAAGAATCGGTGCGCGATCTCGAAGCCTCCGATCCCCAGTCTGTAGCCCGTGCCGGATTCGCTGCGCTGCACGATCTCTCTCTCCAGGCCCACGGTCGGGAATTCCTGCAACTCACCTCTTCCCAACAAATCGATCTGCTGACTTCCTCCGGCACCGACCAGCCCGGCAACCCGTTGCGAAAGTTCTTCGAGATCACCCGTGACCAAGCCGTTCGCGGTTATTACACTTCGGCCGCGGGCCTGGAGGAGCTCGACTACAAAGGCAACGCCTACTACGTTGACAGCCCGGGCTGCGAAGCGAAATCCTGAACGCCCATCCTGGGATGCGAAGTCTTGATCACGGGCAAGCCAGAAGTTATCGTTTCGTCCATTAGATTAGTATCGAAAAAAGGAAGTGATATTAAGGGTTCCGGACAAATTGTCGGCTACGTTGACCCTATCCCTGCACTGAGTTTGTCCCGTCGTGGCGGGCGACTTGGCCAGCCGAATCCTCAGAAATGGAGGGATTTCACGCCATAAAGTTAACGTGCAGGTGATACGTCGCGACTAACGGCTGTAGTGGGCAAATGCGACCCCAGCGGAATAATATTTTGATCCCGAGAACCCAAGCCGCACCACCTTTCAAATTAGGTTTTGAGTATTCCTATATACGGGCACCCGCCCGTACATTAGGGCGCCGTCCCTGGACGCGCGATTTAAGGTAGACAGCCGTCGAATTAAAACAGCTTACTTATCTCACGGCGGTTCGAATCGTAAACCTCGCCAAACATAAAGGCTCGGTTCGCAGTTCGACTGTATGTAGCGCTCTGCTCAACCACGAACAAATTGCTGTACCGCTGATATAAGAGGCCGCATGGATAACCCTCATTTGGGTTTGGCAACCCTTTGTCGTATACGGATCCAGTGACGGCGCCAATTATGGAGTACACGACACAGTTTGATTCCCGTACGCAATCAGTGATACCACCAACAAATCGACCCGACGCGACTTCCTGAAGACTATCGGAGGGGTGCTCGGGGGGATATCGCTCCTCGGGCACGGAACTGCGCGAGGACAAGCCCTCGGATCCATGCCGAACGGCTACAGGTTTAACGTGTCCTCGCCGCTAACGAAGGAGGAACATTCAATTCATACCTAAGCTTTTTGGGCAATATCACAACGCTCGAACTGCGCCGGGCAAAACTGGGAACGCAGGGGTGAAGGAGAGTAAACCTTACAAATCTTATCCCGAATCCCAAGATCGGGCGGAAATGACATTCGCTTTCTCGTAGTCAATCGCTTCCCATCCCAAATACCTCATAATCGATTGAATGCCAAGATTTGGACCGGACAATGAAACCATGAGAGTCGAAGTTTCCAACAACTTCCCTGGACGAGTTGATCCCGTCGCGGATTCTGCGGAAGCAGGCCTCAGATTTTCCCAAAACCCCGTCGAGACTCTTCTCGCATGGGAGTTCAACTGCAACCAGTGAACTTAAAGACTAAAATCGGGGAGCGCGCTGCTCCCCGACTCCAGAGTTAGGGCGTTCCGCTCGGAGTGCCAGCAATCTGCCACGAGAAGGCAAGAAATGATGACGCCGTCAGGTCAATCGCCGGCTCGACAGTCGAGTAGGACTGGACGAAATCCTTGTACACGGCCTTGCCGTTGAATTGTGCGAAGACGTCCACGCCATCCGTGGGGCAGGCGATCATGCCGGAAAGGGTGCCCTTGGCGGCGATCGAATTCGGTCCCTCCACAGCGGCTCCCGACAATACCGGGGGAGAACCGTTCAGCGAACCCGCCAGATTCGCTACTTGATGTTGCATGCAGTGCGGGAACGTCGTGCCATCACCCACAATCAGCGAAGTTCCCCAGGCATTCGCTCCCAATATGTTTCCTAGCCAACGATTTGCGTTATCGGCGTAAGTGCTCATGCCCGAGAGGTAGGTATATTCGGCCGCCATCACCGAGAGTCCGCCACCGTGCGAGGTCGTGTCATACGTGTTCCAGGGAAATCCGAAACCGAAAGGATCGGTGTTGCTCTGGGCCACCGCCTTGTCCAGTTGCTTCTTCAAATCTGCCAGAAGGGCGGTTTGCGAGGTTTCGAGCCCAGGATTTCCCGCCAGACCGAGCGCCCGATACAACTCGAAATGCGCCAGCCCGCTGACGTCGTACAAATTGAGTGTATCGGCCGCATCGTTCGGCCCGGTGATGTAAGCATTGGCCCAATGGGCTGCCTTCTGCAGGTAGAACGGCTATCGCTGTGGGGCAGGCCCATCGGCAGACTGCCTGCGCCTTGCAGAGCAAAGTAGAGTTCTGTAGCTCCAAGTTCGAGGTCGTCGCGCCATTCCGTTTCTGGATAGAAGCTGAACGGAATTGCGGTAAGGAGGTTTCCGCTCGGAGCGGTGTTTGCCAGATCGAAGATGTGCTCCGCGGAGAGCAAGCATTGGTTGGCATAGGTGGGATCGCTTGCCTGATAAGTGTGGTAGCACACTGCCAAAGCGGCAGCCATGCGGCCTGCCAGGTTGGGACTGATCTGGGCGCCGGCCCCACCCGCCGTGTTGATGAAAACCGGTCGATGACAGATATAGCGGTACTGCGACGTGCATCCGTTGTACGTGTCGTCGGCCTGCGGCAAACGCCAGATGTCGTGGTCGCTGACCGTCTGGGAATTTCCGTTTCCAATCCCTACCTGATAATAGAAAGTCTTGCTGACGTCGTCCCACATGGCCTGCAGCCAGTCGAGCCCGAACTTGGTCTCAGCTGTGAAGTTCGCCGTGCTGGAACCTGGCCCCATCTGGTTCGGGAAATCGCGCGCTCCGATTGCCATTAGCGCCACCGTGTAACTGCTAGTCTGCACGAATTTGAGATAATCGCCTGCGTCCCACCAGCCGCCGGATGCGTCGATTGTTGCGCCGGTGGGCGTCAAATCCCCGGAGAAGCGGCCGGAACCTGCGTTGTAGTTAGGCGTGAGATAGACCTTCGCGGCCTGGTCGTTCACGTGCGCAGCCGCGGTGCGCAACGAGCTGGTGATGAAGTCCGGGCCATCACGCTCGTTCTGGTAGAACGAAAGCGAATGGGCAAGCGGCGTCGCGTACACGTTCGCGGCGGTGTCGATTCTGAAACTTGGGGAGGACGCCGCAATCGGCCCACTCACGGTGAGCGTATATGTTCCTGACGCGGTCACATTGGAAAAATCCAGCGCGTAAACATTCGGGTAACTGCGGCTCCACGAACCCAGGTCGGGTCCGATGGGTGCTGTGAGTAGACTGTTGCCGCTGGAGTTTTTTACAGTGAATGTAGCTCCCGGTTCCGCTCCGGAAGAAATCAGATAGGCACGTTTCGAACCGCCGCCGACGTAACCAACTTGGTTAACGCGTACGAACGCAGTCTGCGCCGCAACCGGAAGGCTGGACGAAATCATGAGCACCGCAAGACAAAGCGCACTTTTATTAAATCGTTTCAATTGAGAAACGGATTTTAGGCTCTCCATGGAACCTCCTATCGTGGGTTTGCTGGACAGGTATATATCAACCGGTCGCGGCCGACTCGTTCACAGGCGGAAGACGAAGGAAAAAGAGGAAAACTCCGCCAGACAGAGGCTTATTCTGGCCGACTCCCCTCTGAGTGTCAACGTCCATATTCAGACACTCTACGGATTCGGAGGTGGGCTCAATAACTCACAATGCTCGACGCACTTTACCGTGTTGGCCTCGACAGTGGCTTTCTTGTGGCCTGAAAAATCGATGTCGGGGAGGATCAGCAGTGTTTGCGTGCCATTGGCGACGTTAAAAGTGCAGTTGAAGCTCATCGACTGGACGCCACGTTCCTTGCAGCCGGTTTTGTCGAGGGCATCGGTGAGGGTTACGGTCTTGTCGTAGACCTGGTCGGCAAGTGGCGATGGCAACAGAGCGACCGTCAGCGGGATGGGCGACTTGATCTTCACGCTGAGTTCCTGGCCGTCGTGGTCTGGAGTCATCAGACTGTAGACTTTGGGTACCGGCGTGATCTCGTATTTTTCGTCGAGAATGCGGCGCCAGTGGAACTCAGGTTGAAGGCAATTGTAGTACTGGATGTGGAGATCGTTGGGGGAAATGAATTGCCGTGCTCCGGGTCCGAGGATGGCGCCAATCGTGGCGATGACGGGCTTCTCGGGCCTGCGCTCGTCGCGGAAGGTGATGATCATGGGGCGTTCGGAGGGAAGATGACACTCGTAAATCGCGCTGGTGACATGCTCCTTCACGCAGAGGAAGCCGAAATTCGCAGGGGCTCCGGGGTGCATGGCGGCGTTCCATTCGTCAGCCCAAGCCATGCCCACGGTGACCGGGTATTTGGAGTCGATTTGCACATGCATGTCGCCGCCCCCGACAGCAGGATGGTAGACGCGGCCAGCGTGGAGGCTGGCGGGCTCCAAAGGGATCGTCTCGCTGTCAGCGGCAGTCCAGTAGAAAACGGGATTTTGCGCATACGAGTTCGCGGCGAAGGCGCACGACAGCACCGCGGCGAAAATGGAGAGGATCCTCATATTAGAAGTATTTGCTGGGCCAATGCGCGTGCCCTAGCGAATTCGCGAGGGAGGGATTACGAAGGTACTAAATAAGCCGGGAACAGACGGGCTGTCTTCAGTTTTCGTATCGGAAAGGAAGTCAAAATGCCCACCTTTCGACTTCGCTCGGGGCAAGCTCTTGCCGGTCAATTGCGAGGCGAGATTTCTGCTAGGGAAAATGCGGCAATCATGGGCCCCTCGTGAGCGTTGGCCCCCCGCGAAAAAAGATGGCGAGACGGGGGACCATCTCTCAAACCGACAATGCCGCTTCGGGAGGCCGCCATTTGTGCCGTTCAGGAGGTCATCAAGATTGTTCGCGTCCGCAAGAACTCGAGAACGAAGGAGCTGCTGCTTTCCGCAGGCCTGCCAACCCCTGTGACACGCGATCTCCGCTCTGTGTCGGGTACGTGTTAGATTGACCGGCGTTCTCCTTGATCAGCGGCCTTCCCTCCCCACTCTCCGCTGACCACCTCGTGTCTTTGTTCGAATGGTTCATAGGTAGTGCTCCGCTGTGTGACTCCTCGCAGACGTACGCGCGGGCCGTGCGGCCTGAGCCTTCTCCCGCCGACCTGCTGTCTGTCGGGACCGCAGGTGTCTTCGAGGTCTCCCGGTTCTCGTGCATGAAGTTTCTACCCGTGTCTGGGGTCTTCGACTACGCCGGACTACAAGGACTCGCGTTAGCGACCTTGTGCATGTTGCCTTCCGCGCATTAATCGGCCCCATCCGCCCCACTCATGGGCAATCCGGATTTCGCCGCCTTGCGGCTTAACCTGAGCCCTCGCTGTGCGTTTCCGCCTAGGCGACCCGTGAGTGGTTCCGTGCTTTCGCTGTACCTTCCTTCTCCACATGCCGCCCTCTATGACCGCGTGGAGTTCATCAGTTGCACTCGCTCAGTTCCTTCACCGATGACATTGGCCTTCGCCGAGAGCCTAAAAGCTCGGCACTCCCGAAATTCCCATCATCCGTTTCCGATGGGGGATGGTTTCGCGGCTACACTGGTTCGCTGCTTCGCTACGGCCTGTCGAGTTGCTCGCCCCCCTGTACGGATCTGACCAGGATATTTCCCAGCCAACGGGGACTTTTACTCCCGAGCTTTCGGCGAGTCGGTCGCCCTTCTCGTCGTCGGGTATAACTACGGTGGCAACTGAGCGCTTCCACCGATGGGACTTTCACCCACTGGAATATCAGCTAGCATCGCTGCACAGGCTCTTTCATCCTCTACTTCATGCCGGTTTAGCCCGGCGCACTATAACGGCGCTATTACGCCACCTGTCCAGCAGAAACCCAAGATCCCACTTAGATTTCGGCCTATAATCCCTGCGGGCCACTCTGCATTCGCGCAAAAATACAAATCTATGATCACGATACGCGAACGAACGTCTTCCTCTCCAAGGGCATGTGCGCGCCGGCCGAATTGCAGGAGCGTCATCCGTTTGCTACTGATCCGCAACCGCGGCCCTGCGCACCGACCCCGGCGCAGGGCACGAGCCAGACTGGCCCCGCCTGAACTTTGAGCGGGGCGCATCCGTGCCGTTTTCGAGGTCAAAAAGGAAATCGCGGATGAAATCTCTAGTTGTCATTCTTCTATTATCTGTAGTAGCGGTGGCCCAAACATACACTACCAATTTTCCTCTCACAGAGAACCCCATTTCCGAGGGCGGAAAATGGATCAATGCAGGGGTGGTTGGTCTGGATTGGAACAATGTCAGAACGACTCCTGGGTTTGCTTTTGGCACCGATCCAGGAACAGTGACATATGCCGACGCATGGGCCTTGCTGACTGGCACCTGGGGCCCGGATCAGACGGTGCAAGCGACTATTAACGAACAGAATCCGAATACCTCTTGTCACCAAGAGACGGAGTTGGTCCTGCGCGGCAATTTGTCGGCCCACAGCGCAACCGGGTATGAGATTACGCTGCGCGCTACCAACGACGCGAACTCCTATTTGCTTATCGCTAGATGGAATGGAGCCTTAGGTGACTTTAACTATCTAGCGTTCCTTTCAGGCTCTGCTTACGGGGTTAAAACTGGAGACATATTTCAGGCCACAATCGTTGGGAACGTCATTACTTCCTATATTAACGGGGTGCAGAAGGCCAAAGTCACAGATAACACGTATGCGACTGGGCATCCTGGAATGGGATTTTATCTTGATAACCCAACAAGCTGTTCGGGAACGAATGCTGATTACGGGTACACGAACTATACGGCGGTAGCTACCAGGAGCAATTCTTCTTTCGTGCAAGCCAACTCCGGGCCCAGCACCATCCAGTCATCCAACTCGTCCGTCGCGGTCTCCTACCTCAACCCACAGAGTGCGGGCAACTTGAATATCGTAGCGGTAGGATGGGGGGATACCACTTCTTCGATCAGTTCGATCACCGACACTCAGGGGAACACTTACATCCCTGCGGTGGGTCCGACCAGCACAACCGGGCTACAACAGTCCATCTATTACGCCAAGAATATTATGGGCGGCAGCAACAAGGTGACGGTAATGTTCAGTCAGGCGGCTTCGTATCCGGACGTGCGGGTGCTGGAGTACAGCGGGGCTGATACCACAAATCCGCTGGATGTCACCGCGGCTGGGACAGGCACGGGAACCGCGGCGAACAGCGGTTTTGCCACAACCACTTCATCCAACGAGCTGATCTTTGGGTCCGGCACTACTGGTAACGCCTTCAGTGCAGCGGGTTCTGGATTTACCAGTCGGATGATTAACATCTACGGCAACATTGCCGAAGATAAGATTGTTACCAGCAGCGGAAGCTACAACGCCACGGCAACTACGAGTTCCAGCAATTGGGTCATGCAGATGGCGACTTTTCGGTCCAGCGGGTCAAGCTCGCCACCCAATCCCGCGCCCACGGTTAACTCCATCTCGCCAACCTCGGGGTCGGCTAGCGGGGGAACCGCGGTCAGCCTCATCGGCACGGGATTTTTGTCGGGAGCGACAGTAAAACTGGGGGGGACAGCGGCCACGAATGTGACGGTGGTAAGCAGCACGTCCATCACGGCGACGACCGCCGCACACACGGCGGGGACGGTAGCTGTAGTCGTGACCAACACCGACGGCCAGAGCGGTACCTTGAGCGGAGGGTATACCTACACAAGTTCCAATCCCGCGCCCACGGTTAACTCCATCTCGCCAACCTCGGGGTCGGCTAGCGGGGGAACCGCGGTCAGCCTCATCGGCACGGGATTTTTGTCGGGAGCGACAGTAAAACTGGGGGGGACGACGGCCACGAATGTGACGGTGGTAAGCAGCACGTCCATCACGGCGACGACCGCAGCGCACACGGCGGGGACGGTAGCTGTAGTCGTGACCAACACCGACGGCCAGAGCGGTACCTTGAGCGGAGGGTATACCTACTTTCGGAAGAAGAAGCCTTAGGTGCTGGGGCTGAAGAGCACCTTAAAACCCTGCAGTGCACCAGGGTTTATGCTCCGCGTCATCGCGCCGAATGGTTGGCCAAGATCGCCTACCTTGGAACGGCACGAAAACTCTGTCTCAAATCGTTCACGTGCTTGCTTCAATTTCACAGTTTGTTCCTCTTGTTGCTTGTTCGCGATCTGCTGTTCCAGTTCTTGAATATCTTCAGCCGGCAGCCGCGATCTGAGCTCGTCCAGAGCACAACGGCTCTGTTCGAGAACTAGGGAACAATTCGATTCCGCGATCCGAAGCCAGTGATATCCAGCGTGATCATTTTGCTCAACTCCTCCTCCCTCCAGGTGCGCTAGTCCAAGAATCAATTGGGCAAGGATAAGCCCTTCTCAGCTGCCGCAGCAACGTATGGCCCGACTGGTTGTTCGTGCGAAAAAAGTTGCAGCGCCAATTCTTCGGAGTGCACCTCGCGTCCCTTGACCATCAAGAAGAGAAGTTCAATGCGATTGGCCACATTCAGCTTATCGAAGATGTGGAACAGGTGGTTCTTTATCGTGTGTTCGCTCAACGCAAGACGGCGCGCGATCTGCTTGTTGTTCAAACCTTGTACCGCCAACTCGGCGACCTCGCACTCTCCTGGTAATCTTGTTCAGATCGTCGAGGCCGTCGCATGTCGGCGTGCTTTGAATTGCATCGAGCAGATACTCAGCTTCGGCACGGCCAGCCCAAATCTTTCCTTGCGACACCCGCTCAATACAACTGTAGAGCTCAGAAACTGGCCGCGTCCGGCAGTCAGCTACCTTACGCCGCTGCGGTTCACGATGGGGCGGACCACACTGTCGGGCTGGGGACCGATCTCCTTTGGCAGAGCGTAGTAACGGGGATTTCCATCCACGAAATCCAGCTAGGGAAGCGCAGGATCCGCAACTAAGTTTCGATCTCTTTTCTGCACGACACGCAATAGCGAAAGGGAAGGAACCATTCGATGCACGCCCGCTCTGCCGGAATGCCGGCTTCAGCCAACAGGTGCCGCCAGTCATCTGCTGCAAAGGCTCGCGCGACCGAAACGGGCCCATCGTGGCGCGCCATGGGATTCACGGGCAGAAACCGTGTGGCATATTTTATGAAGAAATAAGGCAGGATGTGACGGTGCAGGTCGTTGATGAACCAGCCGTGCGCGGCATAACAGTCCATCCAGCGGATAAAACGAACCAGATCCGCGTCTCCGAGGTGATGGGTGAAAGACGAACTGACGATAAAATCTGTCCGGAGCGGATCCATTCGAGCGAGGACGTCGGCTGTTTCAAAACGGATGGACATCTCCGGCGGCGTGGACTCTGCCGCCGATCTTGTCGACCAGGGGTTGACATCAACTCCTGTCAGATCGAGCTTCAAATTCTTCCCGCGCGCCCATTTCCTCAACTGCCGCAACATGCCGCCACCGCCGCTGCCGACGTCCAGAACCGATATCGGCCGCCCTTTTGGAAAATCCGCTAGGGCGCGCTTTAGCCAGAGCATGGTCGGACGGTAAGCGAGCGTCAAAACGTTGATACGCTCGAGATCACGCAGATAGTCATCGAATTCCTTAAAGGAAACCGGATCGGTATCCATCAGTTCGGTCGCGGTGCTGCGCCGGCTGAAATCCTGCTGGGTCACGATTCACCTGCCCGCTGCTTCGAACAGCATGCTCTCGAACGGCGGCGCAATTTGGCGCGGGACCGCGCAAGCAGTTCCTTCGGCAACCCGGCACTCTCCTCCACGGCATCCAGGACAGCGTGCTCCCCGGGAACCGCCCAGTGCAAGAAATCCTCGGCCCCTGCACCGTTAAGACTGTCATTCATGCAGGCAAGGAAGCCCAGCTGCAATCGTGGAAGGAACCCGACCCGATCGCACCATATCGAAGCCGGGGCGCAGCGGTGGGGATACGATTCTGATAGGCATCGGTCATGGGGCTTCGCCATGCCGCAGTTTTTGGACCATTAGCAGTTCGGTGACCCCCCCAAAAAAGAGACGGGAATCGATCACAGAAAATCCTTTGTCCCGGAAAATATCCCGCAAATGAGGGCGGTCGGGAAAGCGCTGGAGGCTTTCGGCTATGTAGCTATAGACTTCATGATTGCGGTGCAGAAGCGTACCCCACAGTCCCGTCCATATCTTCAGACCCAAGTATTCCATCTTCTGTGGGATCTTTCCGCCCGGTTTGGAGAAATCGAGAAAGGCCGCCACCCCGCAGGGTTTTAGAACGCGGCTGATTTCGTCAATAGCTGTTTCGAGGTCCGGTGCGTTCCGCAGGGCGTAGCCACCGGTGACGATGTCCACGGATTCGGAAACGATGTCAAGCGATCCCATATCCTGTTTGGCGAAACTGACATTCGGATGAGTATTGCGGTGACGGGCGATATCCAGCATCGGCTCGGTGATGTCCACTCCGGCGATGCGGCCACGCGGGTATTTGCCGGCAAGCAGAAACGCGATGTCGCCGGTGCCGCAGGCGAGGTCAACGCAAACAGGGGACTCGTGAGAGGGAAGCAATGAAATCAGAGTGCGCTTCCATGCCGCGTCGCGTCCGAAAGAAAGTACTCTAGTGATGAAATCGTACCGGGGCGCGACCTCGGAAAAATTCCTTTCGGTATAGTATTTCTTCGTCTCGGCATTCTCGAGATGATCGCCGATTTTCAAAACAAAGCGACCGGTCACTGGATCTCCATTTTCAAAGGGCTTACAGCAGACCAACGATGGTTTGTGGTTTCGGTTGCCGCGTTCACAGATTCCTTGTCCACCATACTCCATAATTCGCGTCGAAGCGCGGCAGCCGGGAGAGTTGCAGGCTGCCTATTGCTTAAAGACCAACGGAGGCCCGCTGACTCGCTTCCCCTTGAGGTCGACAGTCACCTCGACGGTGTCGGCGATCTTAAACGAAGGGAATGCCTTCGGTCATCCCGTAGTCCTTCCGTACGAATTTAGCTTATGTTCGCCGGAATCGTGTAGCGCCAGCAGCGAGCAAAGAAGCATCGAATACGACAAGGAACCATGTGGCCGAGTCGTTCCCACTGACACGACTGATTTTATTGATAGGCAGATCCTGCTTCTCAGGGTGGGAAGTAAATCCCCGGTTCCATATACAGCACTAAGACTTCTCAGTATTGATCGCTCCTCGACGAGTGTCTCGGCGATTTGGCGTCCACGTGATCGGTGCGAATCATCAATGAACTTCCAGCCCGCATGTAAAGTCTGCTTGTTCTCAATGCCTGCTCCGAAAGGCTGCTAAAATCCATCGCTGACCCTTTTGAAACTCAGCAAGCAATAGAATCCGCACTCGCCATCCCAGAATGCTTGCCATAATATGGTTGTATCCCAATGAAGACAAGTGGGTTCTGAAATGGGCGGCATACCACGGCTCGACAATGACTACCCGTTGCCCCGGATGGGCGCTATACGGACATTGGCTGTAGACATAGCCATGACCTTCCCGCGCCGCGTCGGAATGCTCTCTCGCAGCCGCAAGTTTGGTCGGTATCCGGAGGCCAGATGGGCGAATTGCGCCTTAGGGACGATTCAAGCGTCCATCGCTTTGCTAGTGCTGTGGTCGCTGGTGCATCCATCGCTGTCGTTCGCGGCGAATCCTGACCTGGAAACTGTGCTGACCGGCTCGCGCCAGCGCATTGAGAAATTGGATTACCGCATGACCGGGCGACTCACACGGTTGGAAGGCGATGGCAAGCGCACGAGCTATAAGTTTGTCGCCAAGGCTCACTGGTTTTCCGATGGTCTACGTCTGCTATGCGAGATCTCGGGGCCTGACTCAGAGAAGACGATCCTTCTACTGCATATGAACGCGACTGGGCGCGTGACCATCGAGGCGGTACTTCCTGGCGAGAAGGCCGCCAGCGTGTTGCCATTCGAACATTGGAACGACCCACTAGTGGGAACAGACTTCTCCTATGAAGACATGGTAGAGAGCCAGTTCTTCTGGAAGAAACAGGAACTCCTGGCACCGGAGAAATACGGCGCACGGGATTGCTTTGTCCTTAAGAGCATGTCCGGCCCTCAGGACAGGACTTACTTTGATTCGGTAACATCATGGATTGACCGCGGCATTTTGTTTCCCGTGCATGTCGTGAAGACTCTTCGCCGGACGGGACAGCAGAAGGAGTTCATTTACTATGGGCTACGGCAGGTCGGCGGCGTTTGGTCTGCAACACAGGTGGAGGCAAGGCTGCAGGGCAAGCCCGGCTCCTCGATTCTTGTAATTGAAGGTGGCTCGGCAAAGGCGAAGCTTGGACGCAAGGACTTTGATATCGGCCAGTTCGGCGTTCAAGCAGAGAAAGTGAAATAAATCGAATTGACGAATTCGGCTGGGTTGAAGCCCGGTGCGGTCCCTGGAGCATCCACGATGTTCGCCATCATGGGATAAGCTCCTTTTCAGAAGCCGGAGCCCCATATAAGCCAAAGGGCCACCAATTCCAGTCGCCGGCGAGTTGCAATAGTGCCGGCCCGACTACCATCCGCACCACTGTAGCATCGATGAACACTGCCACGGCCAGCGTAAAGCCGAGCATTTGGACGACCAGAAAACTTCCCACGGTGAATGCGGTGAAGACGGCAATCATAATTGCCGCTGCGCTCGTGATGAGCCCAGCCGTCCGCGCCAGCCCCTCGATCACCGCTGATCTCTCAGATAGACCGCGCCGCCGTTCTTCGAGGACTCGGGCGACCAGGAAGACCTCATAGTCCATGCTCAATCCGAAGACGATGGCAAACGAGAGAATCGGCACGATCGGGTAAACGCTGCCGGTCGGTCCGTCGAGCCCAAAGAGTTTGCTGCCGTGGCCTTCCTGAAAAACGACAACCAACGCACCGAACGAAGCGCCAACGGAGAGCAGATTGAGCAGAATTGCTTTGACAGCCGCAAATAGAGACCGTAACCCAATCAAGAGCGCCAGTAAGCTCCCCAAGATGACGCCAAGGACCACATTCGGCAACCGCTCTTTTACTACCGACTCATAATCTGTTTCGAGTGCGGGAACGCCGCCGACACGCAGCACAGCGCCGGGTGCGCCGGTTATCGTCGATACATCGGAGGAGCGCACATCTCGTACCCATCGTATCTGTTCATTGAGCGAAAGAGTGGCGGTGGGCAGCAACTCAATCAAGGTAGCTTGGCCATCGCTGCGAAGAAAACTCTTGCGGATTGACTCAGGCACATTGTCGACAGCATCCGCAGTATCAGACATTCCGGTGAAGGTCGGAAGAGATAAGACCTCTTGCGCTCTAGGGTCGCTCTGGAAGCTCTGCGTCAAGCGGCTGACGGCAAGCCAGCCGGCCGGCGAGAGCGGCGGAGATTGCGGTGGCAACTCCAGGATCACTCGGAGGCCCTGTACAATACCCGACCGCCCCATGCCTTGAAGCGTGTGCAGTGCTTGCACCGACTCCGCTGCCGCCGGAAGCGAGTCATGGTCAGGAATCCCGGGAGAGATTCTCCGTGCCTGGAATGCAAGAATCAGTAGCGGAGTCCCGGCGACAAGCAGAGCTGTCCAGGGCCGCCGGGTTATGATTTTGCCCCACCTCGCCCACCGCTCACTGGCCGCGCATAGGCTCTCTGGCGTTTTGAATCGTCTGACGGGAAGACGCACTCTGGCGGCATTGATGCGAGGCCCTAGCAGACCAAGCACCCAGGGCAGAATGAGTGTACACAGCATTACGCTCAAAACGGTTACCAGTAGGCCAGCTATCCCGATGGAGCGCAGTTCGCTGATGGGGACAGTTAGCAGCGCTGAAAATCCGATTGCAACTGTACTGGCCGAGATTATCAGCGTACGACCCGCTTGTCCGGCAGCAATATCGGCAGCGTGGCCGGGATCATATCCCTCGGCCAACGCCTCGCGAAACCGGCTCACCATCAGCAAGGCATAGTCGATGCCCAAGCCAAGGCCGAGCATCGTCGCCAGATTCTGCACCAGAATCGACAGGTGCAGATAATGCGCGAGTAGCCCAGCCGCACCCATCGCCATTGAAATAGACAGCACTCCAACTCCCAGCGGTAACAGCGCGGCCACAAGGCTGCCGAAAGCCAGCAGCAGCAGAAAGAGAGTTACGGGCAGCACTCGTTCTTCGGCATGTCTGACGACATCTGCACTGACCTTGCGAAGATCGAACTCCAGTGGCGTTTCACCAGTAATCTCAAGTTTGATATTGGGGTACTGCGACCTAAGTTGACCTTCCATCCAGTCTGCTCTTGCCCGCAGTTTAGGGACCAACGCCTCGACCGCTTCGTCGTGCGGGTGCAGCCCGACGATGATTAAGGCGCCGCCGTTGTTGCCAGTGAACAGAGGATCTGGCCAATCCAGACTTGAGACGGCACCCGACACTCCTGGCAGACTGCGCAATGAACTGGTTAAGAAGCCCAATGCATCTGCGCCTTTGGCTGAATCCGGATCGGGAATACCGCTGATCACCAGAACCAGGCGGTCGGCGTACGGAGACTGGAAACGCTGCGCTAGTTCCAGGTCAACTTTTTCGGATTCTCCGCCCTTGATGTGAACAGCTGTCTCCAGGAGACGTTCGACTTTGTAGGAAAAGGGCAGCAGCGCAAGCGCCAAGACAAATCCCGACATCGCCAACCAGAATCGTCGGCGAGCGGCATCATGGCCAGTCTTCAAGCTTGGCATAACCATGGAAGATGCACTTCGTTTCCTGGTCCCCCTGAGAACAATGAAACGACTTCGGTGATCGGGCACATCCATGATATAGGGTCAAACGGGATATTCATTGGGGTTCGGCCTTGAGCTTAGTTTAACGATAGATGTGGGGAACTGCCCGTTAAGCAGTGTCAATCGAGGAACGTGGCTAACGAAGACTTCGCTGTATGATTTACCCGCCAATCACTCATCAAGGAACGAATTAGGAAGCTCAAACGCCCTTGTGTCCACGAATGGGAATGGTTCCCCGGTTGGTCGGCGACTCGGTACCAATGCGAGAACCGTCGGTTATGAGTCGTGAGAGCAGCCTCGGCTGGTGGGCAGATCGGCGATTACCATCTGCTCTTAAAGGCTGGAGATCGAAACTACTGCAGCTTCGCGTATTCTGTCTTAGCTTCTTTCAAGATCGGGATATCGGGGTCGGCATCTTTCCAGAGGGCAAGAAAATCCTGATAAGCAGCGCGGGCTTTGACGCCATCGTTCTGCTGGGCGTAGGCACGAGCCAAGTACACCTGGGCCAGGCCCATCAGCGGATCCCCGATGTACGCGCCTCTCAAGTTCAACACGGCTTGAAACTCCGGTGCGGCTTGAGCGGGTTGGTGATTCAGCAGGTAGGCGCGACCGCGGACAAAGTGGATGTTGGTCGTACCCTTGTCGTACGGTTCTCCGGCTTTCAGCACATCAATAGCTTTGGCGGCCTCGCCGTGGTTGATGAAGAGAATAGCCTGTACAACGGGGATGAGCATGGTCTGGAACTTGGTATCCAGAGGCCGTCGGCGGTTCACATCCTCCATCCAATGGCGGGCCTGGGCTTCATCGGCGGCAAGGGCGGCAATTTCAGCCGAGAGGATAGCAACATCGGGGCTGTTTGCGAGAGCCACGGCTGCGGTTGCCTGAGAGACCGACTTGTTCTTGTCGCCGGTATCGCCGAAGAGCAAATCGATCCAGGCTGGAATCTGAATGGCAGCGGCCTGGTTTTCTGTAAGGCTAAGTTGCTTGGCCGAACGCTCCCTCATGGGCGTAGATTTCGCGGGCG
>CAWAYW010000023.1:0-59852 GCA_963786325.1 Terriglobia bacterium | reverse complement strand
CCTCATTGGCTACGGTCACCGTGTCGCCGTTCCAGTCCCGTGGCGATCGGTCCACACAGACTACGGCGGTGCCCGCCTTTTGATATGACTCTGCGTGGGTCGTTAGGTCACTGAAGTTTGAGGGGATCACAATCAAGCCGGCAGGAAGATAGGTTCTCAGTTCGTGCAGATGGACCAACTCCTTGGAGTGGTCATTGTCCGTATTGCAGAGCACTAAGCGGTAACCGTGGGAAAATGCGATATCTTCCGCGCCCCGCACAACCGCCGGGAAGAACGGATTGGTGATGTCGGGAATAATCATTCCAATCATGTTGGTCTTAACGCGGCGAAGGCCACGTGCCAACTCGCTGGGCTGGTAACCTAGCTTCGCCACGGCATCCAGCACCCGCCTCCGTAGCCGTTCGCTGACGTGGGCCGAATCGTTAAGAACATGAGACACTGTGCCCAGCGAAACGCCAGCTCGCAAGGCAATTTGCTTCATATTCGGCACGCGGTGCCTCCACTCATCCGACCCTGCACTCACTTACAATAAAGGTAGCGCTCATCTCATCTAAGACGATTACTCCGCGTCCATGACGCAACGAAATCCTAAAGCCCCGGCTCGGTCCTTGCTTGGGGCCATGAGCAGCAGCTTCCCATGCTGGTCGTTCCGGTACGCCTGAGGAAAATACCAGATCGAACCTTGCGGCTGAGGAGTAGCTGCCGCCGCGGAGGAGGCCTCCGCGTGTATGCTCGTCGACGAATTCCTCCGTCCACTGCCAGACGTTGCCCACCATATCCATGACGCCGAAGGGACTAACTCCGCCGGGATGACATCGACGGCATCCGGACTGCGGATCGCCCTGCCCTGATCCGGGAGCCGGAACCGCGGCCGCATCCCAATTGTTCCCCCAGGGGTAAGGACGCAGGTCATGTCCCGCGCCGCATACTGCCACTCCCATTCACGCGGCAGGCGTTTGCCCGCCCATGCGGCGTAAGCGCGTGCATCTTCCTGGAGACCCAAGTGACTGGTCTGCTGTCCCATCCTCGGGGTAACTTCCCGTCCTTCCAGTCCCGCAAAAAGTTCAGATCATCCGGGGGATGATAATGTGTCGCGTCCAGGAACCTCTTGAACTGGGTATTGGTGACTGGGTACTTGTCAATCCAGAAAGACTTGATTTCCATAGGATGGTCATGGAAACGGCGTGGTGAATCCTCCCACGGGTACTGCACATCAACTCCAATATCATTGAAGCCCTCGATCTCAATACCTGAGACGCGGAAAGAAAATTCGGCCGCCGGAACCCTTATCATTTCTGTAGGCGGCGCGGAGGCCGGTTTAGTCGCGGCTATGGGAACGATTTGCTGCGGCAGCACCACCCACTGATGAGAGAACGTTGCCAGCGGTTGTGCAGTCATCACCTTCATCTTGGACATCAAGCCTTGTATCCCCGAATCCGGATTGGATCGGGTGGAGAGCAAAGCTCCGTATCCGTGGGCTTCGATATCGAAGCTGAGCACCAGGCGGCCGTTTGGATCGCTTTCGGGCCGGAGTTCAGTGCCGTGATACAGATCGAAGTAACGCATGCCTTCTTCAACGGGCAAATCAATTTGCGGGCCGCTGAGGTCGTAGTCATTGCGGTTCACAATGGTCCATAAGGTTTGATCTCCGGACGGCCACTTGCTAGTGAACACGCCATAGCGGCGCATGGGAGCAAGCGGTTCCCAGTCTTTGCTGACGAGAAACGGAGCCAGGGCACGCTCGAGTGTCGCCACGCGTCGAGTTGCCTCGGCATCGCGAGGCGTAATGCCGTTCCAGATTCCCCAAATGTTTTCCCACGATTCCCAGCCTACGCCGTTGAAGAAGGCAACCTGTAGGTTGTCTGTCTTGTCACGTTTCCAGCGGTCAGAAATGTTCACCATGTGGCGGGATTCCAGCCACTTGTACTTGTCGATCATGGGAACGAAGGGATATTGATATTGACCCCAGGTAAGAACGTTCCACGCCAGTGCTTCATCGGAGGGCCCACCCTCCGGTTCAAAAGCGAGCGGATGTCCCGTCTTGTCGGCCGCGAGCGAATATGCGAGCGGAACGCCGTCCTGTGTATCACCGTTGATTCCGTCCGCACCGATTTCTGCCATTAAACCGGCGATCGCTTCTGTCCAAGGGATCCCGGAGTCTCTGGTTCCCTGGTCCCACATCATCATCGGAAAAAGCACATGCACACTGCGACGATGGAAATCCGCAATCATCTGTTTCACACCCGGAACTCCTCCAGGCATCGCGCGGATCATATCGTGCTGGTTTCGGTTGTCGATTCCCATGTTGGGATAGGTAGGCCAGATGAGCACAGCATCGATTCCGCCATAGCGCTTCTCGACATCATCGAGATAACGGTCGACCGTATACTTCTGGGCCACCGGATCGTAAAAGTATCGGTCTTCGATCATCATCTGCGGCTGCATGAAACTGCACTGTGCCCACTTGAGCGCAGGCATGTCATAGCGAGCACCGCTGTAACCAATCCGAATACGACGTTCGCTTCGCCAATGCCGAATGTCCGTCAGCCATGCCTCATGCTCTTGCGCCGAGCAGGGTTTCGAGCCGCCCTCCCACGCACCCTTCATGATCAGACAATCCGGAGTAGGAATCTGCTGCTGCCCTTTGGGTGAGTAATGGGTGTCCTGGGCCGTGCTGCGTGCCCCGGTCAATATTAGGGTTGTTGCTAGCAACAGAAGGAAACGGCTCACGTTCGAGTTATCTGTCACAAGATCTCCTGGTATTCAAGACATTACCGAGCGAGTTCGCCTTTTCTGCGGGCACATTGTATCATGTAGTTGAAAGCTTTCAATTCACAAATGTTTGCTGCGGCTGTTGGATGTTCTTTCGGACGTATAGCACTTCCGCTATGGTTCTCAAGGGTGTATGGAACAACCGGCACAGTTGAATTCGAAGGCAGGGGCGAACACTGCCATCTATGGCTTACATCGTTCAGCTCCGGAGGCGGCTTAGTTCCGGCCCTATCCTCTTGAATAGGCTGACGGGCTTGCTGCTGTGCGTGGTTGCTCTCCTCACTTCAGTTGCGCATTCCCAACGGCTGCCGCGAAAGACGTCGGCCAGTCACGCATCTCTTGTTTTGTCGCACGCGGAATATCTTGATCGTGTCCATGCCATTTGGATGGCGCAGATGATTGGCCAGATGACCGGAGTTCGTTTCGAACATCGGACCGCTTCAGCACTACCTGTAACCCCCTTGACGCACCTTCCGGGATACGCTCCCGTCGATGATGACTACTACTACGAAATGGTCGCGATCCGGGCGTTCGAGAAATATGGAATCGCACTAACCGTGCGAGAGCTTGGACAACAGTGGCTGGAGAACAATGCGGGTTCATGGGGCTCTAAGTGAACAGGCGTTGTTGCTGTTGAAGCGAGGGATTGCGCCGCCAGACACGGGTCATCCCAAATACAACAAGCTTTGGTGGACTATCGGACCACAGTTCAGCAGCGATGTTTACGGAGCGCTGGCGCCGGGCATGCCGAATGTCGCCGCTGAAATGGCGCGACGGCTCGGCCATATTAACGGCTATGCAGAAGGTACAGATGGAGCAGTTTTTGTGGCCGGCATGATCAGCCTGGCATTCGTAGAGGAAGATTCGCACACAATCGTCCGGAAGGCGGCGAGCCTGCTCCATCCCGAGTCGCCCTATCGAAAGTGCCTGGATATGGTCATTGCCATGGCAGACTCGGGCAGCACACCGGAACAGATTTTTCAGGCCATCGATCAACGGTGGGGAATCGAATATCCCGCCACGAACAACGCGGTGGTCAATGGTGGCATTGTGGCTGCCAGCGTGTGGTTTGGCGAAGGCGACTTCAACCAGACGTTGCAGTTATCGGTTCACGCTGCTGATTTTGCTGATACCGACTGTAATGCAGCAAATTCGGAGTCGGTGGTTGCGGCCATGCACGGGACAAAGGCCCTTCCCCCGGAGGCAATTTCGGAGCTTCGTGATCGAATAGTTGGCGCGAAAATGGGCGAGTTGCAACTCACGCCTCCGGTGGACGAGAGTATTTCGGAGCTGGCCCGCAGAACGGCCCGTATCGGAGAGGCAATTCTCGTGTCGCACGGCGCCAGGAATGATCAGAACGCGGTCCACATCCCGGTCGAGGCTCCTATCACCCAGCCCGCCGAACTCTTTACCCTGGCCGATCTGATGCAGTATTGGAATCCTCAGTGGACTCTGCAACGCGCTGGCTTCGGTGGCGCTGGTGGCG
Organism: Terriglobia bacterium; assembly: GCA_963786325.1. Lineage (GTDB taxonomy): Bacteria > Acidobacteriota > Terriglobia > Terriglobales > Acidobacteriaceae > JAIQFF01. Next base: position 55,594 of record CAWAYW010000023.1, on the reverse strand, counting down.
GTATGGCCGGAATCCGGGGCATCACCTATCTGGACGGTGAGGTTCTGGCCACCTATCCCAGAGACGAAATACGGGGAACAGTCCTGCGGCGCGCGTTGCGACTGGGAGCTGATCCTTTCCTGAAGTTTCAAGTAGCGGCTGACTCGGGCCGCGCCTGGCAGCTGCAGGTCTACGTGAATGACGAGAAGGTTCTGGACAAACTCATCGAGGGATTGTCTGAAGGGCGAAATTGGCAGGAAATCGACGTTGATGTTTCGAAGTACAAAACTCAGGATGTGGTAGTGCGGCTTTACCAACGGGTCTTGATCCCGCATCATGAGGCTGGAGATGCCTACTGGCGTCATTTGACCATCAACTGAAATTCTTACTTTAGAACTTGTAGAACCTTGTAGCGTATGCGGGAAGGGGTACGTGCAAGTGGACTTGACGCTGGAATTGTTTTCCATCGCGTAGGTCAATCAGGCCACTGATTGCGACCGGACTCAGATCCACTAGGACCTCTTGAGGCGTAGGCTGAAAATTCAGCACGGCGAGGATCCGCTCGGATCCATCCGTGGCGGTTATCTCCCAGGTACAGCCGTTGTACCAATTGACCGCGTCAATAACCATTCCATCTAGGCCAGTATCCATCCAGAAACGGATCGCCTTTTCCATCTCGGCTTGCACTGCAGGACTCTGCCAGTCGTACTGGGAAGGCGCACCTTATTTCCCTTCGAGTCGACACCAGCCCACTTGGTCCAATAACTTGCCGGCTCGCTCGCTCCACTGCCAAAACTCATCTTTTTCGGAATTGTAGAAAGTTCCGGGCTTGCTGCCAAGTGCGTTGGACGCACCATGCAAACGGTGTCCCCGGGGCCTGAATTGGAGGCGGAGCATCGGCAGTGTCAGCCCAAATATACAGACTCGTTTCGCGGGTCTTACGCCCGCCTTCACGTCGTCGCGGGCCTTGAGAAATTCCGGCGCATCAACACTGCTATATCCAAGGTTGACGAAAGCAACCACGGGCATCGCTTTTTCGTGAATCAGCTTCACCAGCCTCCGGAAGTCGTCCATCGTCCCTAACTCCGGATCGATACGGAACAAATCCTTATGATCAAGCCCGCCAAAACTGCGGCCGCCGTCAGCGAGCGCGAAGATTTCAACCGCACTAATACCTTCCGCCCGCAAACTATCCAGAACTGCGGACGCTTTGGCAGAGTCCAGCGGCAGCTGAGGAAAGTGCGTGCCTGACTTCAGCGTGACGCGTCTGATCGCGGCGGCAGAAACCGACCACGGTACATCCTCCGCCGTTGCTTTCGCCAAGGGCATACTGATCATCAGCGATGCGAGCGCGGCAAGGCCCACTTTCTCCCAGACAACCTTAATAATTCGAATGGGTCCAGATACGCAGGTTGGCTTTGTCATTTTGTCGGCAGTATTTCACGACAGGTCGCTCTCGTTTACCATGTTGAAAGCTTTCAACGAATGATACAATCCTCGCTGTGGAAAGGCCAACCCGCTCCCTAGCCCGTCGCCAGCACCATAACAGCAATTGTCCAGAAGAACTGGAAATCCGATTGAAAGACCTGAGGATCACCAATGTTCGCGTAATTGATCTCCGCTTTCGCACCTCATGGGAAAAGATCGGCTCTGATGCGGTGAACAAGGATCCGGACTATTCGGCTGCATATTGCATCCTTGAGACCGTGAATCCGAAGAAATGCTTCCTACTCGGCGCGGTGGCAATACTTCTCTCTGGCCTGTTCCTGTCCGGTTCGCACCTGTCGGCTGAGAACACGCAAACCTCTCCTTCCCCCTGCAAGGTTCTGAAAGATGCGGATGGACTTCGACGCACCCTTCCTGAGTGCTGGTACCAGAAGGCGGCAGGGTTGAAGGTCGTTACTTTCAAGAAGAACTTGCGATACGCCTACGAGCTTTCGCTCGATCCGGTGGTCCTTTCAACCCAACTGGAAGAAATCAAGGGCCAAGGATTTTCTGCCATCGAGATTTTTGCTCCGGCAGAGGGCTTAACCGCCTACAACGGTCTGGACACCAAGAACCATTATCGTATCGATCCTGAACTGGGTGACATGAATGATTTTCGCCGTGCGGTACGCTTGGCTCACAGCAAGCACCTCGCTGCCATCGTGTTTATCAACCTTGGTTACTTCAGCGTGGACGCTCCCGACTGGATCCAAGCCAGTAACGATAAGAAGACCGGTGTGTGGAGCGACAAGGTCAAGTGGTTTCTGTGGGCGGATAAGCCCGACGCACCTGAACCGCATACCCAGGAAGATGTCTACTGGTCCCGCGCCGACCGGGAACGCGGCAAGGCTTACTGGGGATGGAAGTACAGCGAGACCGCTGCTTCCTACTACTGGGCGCGGTGGAAGGCGGACCGGCCCGACAAGTCTGTGATTCCTCTGCCGCAGGTCAACTGGGACGACACCGGCTGGAGGCAGGAAGCCGAGCGGATCGTTCGTTTCTGGATGGACACCGGCATCGACGGCATGTTGATTGATGCCCCGCTCTGCTATCCCAACCAGACTTGGGCGCATAATCGCCAGCATATTACCAGCGTGATCGCCAGTTATGGCAATACGCTCATGGATCCGGAAGGCGGCCGGGACACGGCTTGGATCACGGAAGCGGGCTACAACACGCTTCACGACTACGACATGGACTATGTGACAGCCATCGACTCGGGCAATCCGAGTCAGATTGAGCGTGATTTGCGTTGGTACCACGACTCCGTGGTGGAGAACGGCGGAGTGCTATATTCGCGGGTCTGGACGAATCATTACGAGAACGATCCCGCAAAACGCCATTTACAGAGGGCCCTAATGGTGGGCGCAGGTGGTATCGTCGTCTACACAAAAAGCCAGGGGAGTCCCGACGCGGAAGAGGCCAGGAACCTCCACTTGAAGGAGCTGCATCCCGCACTTCACCCGACAGCCACTCGCCGCAAACTAGCCACCAACGCGGACGACAAGTATTATGCCATCCTGAAAACTGCAGAGGATCGTTCCGAGCGCATGGTGGCGGTGTACAACTTCCAGCCAACCCCGCAAACGGTGCAGGTGAATTTGGGCGTCGTCGACTCGCCCGGCATGGTCGACATGCAATCCCGCGCGCTCATAATCCAACCGGACCAATTCCATCCTGTGACGGTCGAGTTGCCCGCATACGGCTACCGCTTCCTGACCGTGCTTCCGCGAAAGTGACTTGGTTTTTGGAGATGCGAAGTTGGGCGCGTTCCACATTTTGCCGAATCTACTTTGCTTTGGGTTTGAAAGTCTCGACGATGCCACTGCCTTCCCGGATAGTGAGCATCTGGTTGGCCTTCACCTGTGGGAAGCGTTCGGTCTTTTCGGTGGTCGGCCACCTGACCTCGATCATATCGACAATCTTGGCCCCACCCAAACCGAAGTGGAGCCGCAGGTCGCTTTGCGACATCATGCTGGAGCCGCTGTGGACTTCATCCATTTGAGAGTGGTTGCCGGTCAACACACGCACACGCGCGCCGATGGCGGTCCGGTTGCATTTGGTGCCGATCAGCTTAATCTTGACCCAGTTCTGAAGGCTGCCGCCGTCGTTGCGCAGCAGCGAAGGCAAATCATTCATATTCAAAATGAGTACATCGATGTCCCCGTCGTTGTCGTAGTCGCCGAATGCGGCGCCACGACTGGAGAAGCGCTCGCCAATACCGGGCCCTGCCTCGGATGAGACGTCCTTGAAGCGCCCATTGCCCAGGTTCTTGTAAAGCAGGCGCGGGTTCTTGAACGTCTGTCCAATATCATGGCCTTCAACTTCCGGATAGACGTGCCCATTGATCTGCATCAGGTCGGGCCAGCCGTCGTTGTCATAATCGACGAATCCGCAGCCCCAGGCCACGTAACGGCTGTTGATCCCGATGCCGGATGAAAACGCGGCGTCGGTGAAAGTCCCGTCGCCGTTGTTGTGATAGAGGTTGCAGGTGTCATCGGCGAAGTTAGTTTTGAAAATATCGAACCAGCCGTCGCAATCATAGTCACCAACGGCCACGCCCATGCCTGCCTGCTCGTGGCCATTCTCGCTATAAGCGCATCCCGCGATGACAGCGACATCGGTGAATGTGCCGTCACGATTGTTGCGGAACAGGATACTGGGTTGCGAGTCCACCGCGACATAGATATCTGGCCAGCCGTCGTTATCGAAGTCATACGAGACCGCAGTAATTGAATAGCGGGGACCAGGCTTCAGGACGCCCGACTTTTCGGAAACGTTGGAGAAAGTTCCGTCGCCATTGTTGTGGTAAAGAATGTTGGTGTCGCCGGGGAGACCGCTTGGTCCGCACATTACAGGGATGCCCTTCCACTGACAAAGGAAAACGTTAGGAGGAGGCGCTTTTGCCGGATCGAGTCTTATATAGTTGCAGACGAAGAGATCGAGGTTTCCATCGCGGTCGTAATCGAGCCAGGTGCAGCCTGCCCCCCAGCGAAATCTTTCGTCGTAAACCCCGGCTTTTCGAGTGACATCGGTGAAAGTACCGTCACCATTGTTGTGGAACAGGATATCGTGTCCCCAAAAGCAGCAGAACAGGTCATCCCACCCGTCGTTGTCGTAGTCGCCTATGCAAACGCCGGTCTGCCAGCCAGTGCGCGCGAGGCCGGATTTTTCAGTCACATCGGTGAAGGTGCCGTCGCGGTTATTCTTGTAGAGATGCGAAGTTGGAGCCTTGCCGGGCGGCCAGTTCGCCTCGAGGTAGGTGCCATTGGTTAGATAAACATCCAACCATCCGTCGTGGTCGTAATCGAAAAAAGCCAAGCCACTTCCTTTGGCTTCGATAATGTAACGCTTGTGATCGACCGCGCCCCAGACGTTGGGGGCATTCAGACCGGCCTCGCGGGCCACGTCGACGAATGTGACTAGCGAAGTTGCCGCAGCTCCAATGGCAGCAGTCCGGAGGATCGCTGAGTTCTTCCAATTCCAGAGTGGCGTAGTGAGCGCGTCCAGGAGTGTGCTGCCGAGGGCGATCGCGGATGAGCCTAAGAAACGTCGACGCGGAAAATTCATAACTTGGATAGCGGGCTGTTTTTGGTTGTAAGCAAAGCCCCCACCCTGTCTTTCAAGAAAACGGGAGAAACTAAGGACCGGGCACCCCGTGTGTTCTCTCTCCTCACTTGGCGGCCACCTTGGGAAATTTGCGGAGCACGATGCCTGTGCCCTCCTTGACGGCGATGATCTGGTCGATGGGAACATCAGTCAGACGATCGACTTGCCCGCTGGGCCAGGTGATTTCGAGAGAATCGATCTTGTGGCGCTTGCCCAGTCCGAACTGGATCCGAGGGTCGCTGGCGGACATGTAGCTCATGCCGCCCTTTGCCTGTTCCACCTGCGCGAAGCCTTCGGAGGTCAGCCCTAGCGAAGCGCCGATGCCGTCCCGGTTGGAGCGGGTTCCGATCAACAGGACTTCCAGCCAATGATTGGCATTTCCACCGTCATTTCGCAGGAGTAAGGGATAGTCGCCACGGTTATTGATAGCGATGTCGATATCTCCATCATTGTCGAAGTCGGCGGTAGCCAGGCCACGCCCGGCGATGGGGTTCATGAAGTCAGGTCCCAGGGAGTCTGAAACTTTCTCGAATTGACCTTCTCCACGGTTGCGGAACATCAGCAGGGGTTCTTTGTAAGAAACCTCGCTGTGGTAGCGCTCGATATTGTCCAGCATGGCGCCATTCAATTGCAGAATGTCCGTCCAACCGTCGTTGTCGTAATCCAGAAATTTCATGGCTACCCCGCTCAGCAGCATGGCCTTGTTCCCGATGCCGGAACGAAACGTCTCGTCGTTGAAGGTTCCATCGTGGTTATTGTGATAAAGGCGATTCAATTCGAAATCCAGGTGAGTGACATAGACATCCTGCCAGCCGTCACCGTCGACGTCGGCGGCGTCGATGCCCATTCCTGCTTCGTAGCGCCCGTCCTCGCCGGCCGCCAGGCCGGAGACGAACGATACGTCCTCAAAGGTTCCGTTGTGCTTATTGATAAAAAGAAAATTGGGCCAGCTGTCGTTCGCGATGGCAATGTCAGTCCAACCGTCGTTGTTGAAATCCGCCAGGACCACACCCATGCCCTTGGACACGGGTTTGCCCACTCCAGATAAGTCACTCACGTCGGTGAAAGTTCCGTTGTGATTGTTGTGATAGAGCTTGGTCTTCTGTCCTTTGTAATTGTTAGGATGACAGTAGGAACGGTAGCCGGGCCGGCGCTCTCCGCACCACTGGTTGTTCTTCGGTGACCACTCGATGTAGTTTGTGACCAGTAGATCGAGCCATCCGTCTTTGTCGTAATCGAACCATCCTGCGCTCGCGGACCATCCGCCTTCGTCCATAACTCCCGCTTTGCCGGTAACATCCGAGAAGGTCCCGTCGCCATTGTTGTGATAAAGGATGGCGCTGCCATAGCCCGTCACATAAAGATCGGGATACCCGTCGTTGTCAAAATCTCCGACGGCCACACCCTGGCCGTAGTGTCCCTGACCTCCGACCCCGGCTTTTTCGGTGACATCAGTAAAGGTCCCGTCGCCATCGTTGTGATAAAGCGCGCTGCGCAAAGGTTGAGGTGGTTTGTAAATATCGGTACCCGCTGATTGCACGAAATATAGGTCCATGAGCCCGTCCTGGTCATAGTCGATCCACGCCACGCCGGTGCCCATAGTTTCAAGATAATATTTTTCTTCGGTGGCGGTAGCATCCTGAATAAAAGTAATACCAGCGGCTTGTCGAATATTGGTGTAGCGGACGGGCACGCGGTTGTCTTTTGTTTTCGGAGCCCGTACCAGCGCCATCATCGTAAGGGCCAATCCAGCTACCGCGGTTAGTGTCACGATCACACTGCCACTGGTTCCGAGACCAAGTTCCCCACTCGTCTTCGATTTCTTCCGCATTCTCTCTTTGGTTATTGTTGGCGGGCGGCTGAGCCAAATAAGGCAACCACCGGTGGGAAGCTGCATCGAGTCGGTCTCACAGCGTTTACCTCGCGTGATGAAATCCTTCAGCCCTCTCGGTTCGGGCCGCCTCCCCGACGGCGCTCCTTGCGACTTCGACGGTCCGTCCGGTCTGCGCCGATTCTAGAGCCGCGTCCAGGATCGCCATTTCGATCACGCCATCGGCGAAATTCGGCTCCGCCTTGGTCCCCGAGTCGATGGCATTCAGGAAATCCGCCATTGCGTTCACGAAGGTGTGCTCGTATCCGATGATGTGTCCCGGGGGCCACCACGCTTTCAGGTACGGATGAACTGACTCGGTCACCAAGATTTTCCGGAAACCCTGGGCGCACTCGGGGTCTTCGACCGAGAAGAAATTCAGCTCATTCATCCTTTCCAAGTCAAACGTGACGCTACCTTTGCTCCCGTAGATCTCGAACGTGTTGTAGTTCTTGCGCCCCGGCGCAAAGCGAGTGGCCTCGAACGAACCCAGCACTCCGTTCTGGAAGCGAGCCAGAACGAAGGCGGCATCCTCGACGGTTACCGGACCCCTGCTATGCCCTTCCGTCACCTGTCCCGCCTCGAAAGCACCACTGCTTCCTTCGATAGGAAGAGGCCGTTCCTTGATAAACTGCGTGGTCAAGGCCGTCACTTCCGTGATATCGCCGACCAGGAACCGCGCCAGGTCGACGAGATGTGAATTCAGATCGCCATGCGGGCCAGATCCCGCCGTTTCCTTGCGCAGGTGCCAGGTGAGCGGGAATTCCGGGTCCACAATCCAGCTTTGGAGGTACGCCGAACGCCAGTGGAACAGTCGGCCCAGTCGACCATCTTGTACGAACTGCTTGGCCAGCGAAACGGCAGGACACCTGCGGTAGTTGTGATTCAGGTAGTGAACGATCCCAGCTTTCTCGGCCGCCGTGCACATCTCGATTGCCTGTTGATGCGTGAGGCACAGGGGCTTCTCGCAAAACACGTGCTTCCCCGCTCTGGCGGCTTCGATCGCCATCTCATGATGAAGGAAGGTTGGAGCGGCGATATCCACAATGTCAACATCCGGCCGACTCACCGTCTCCTTCCAATCCGTTGAAATCGACTCCCACCCCCAGCGATCGGCGAACGCCTGAGGCGATCCTCCCGGGCGACCGCACACGACTTTGAGCACCGGCTCGAAGGGCACGTCGAAAAAGCGATGCACCCGCGACCACGAGCTGCTGTGCGCTTTGCCCATGAACTTGGAGCCGATCATGGCGACATTCAACTTTTTCATTACTCTGTCCTCGATGCTGTCACGCTGTGGCTTCGGCTCTTTCCATTTCGACGGCAGCTGCAATTCTCTTCAACTCCTGGATGCTGCGCGCCACCGCTCCATCCTCATCTTCTCTGTAATCCGGATGCAGAAAATCGATTTCGACCGCCAGGAAGCCCTGATATCCCGCGCGAGCCAGCAATCTCGCCAGCTGCATGTTGTCGACAACGCCGTCACCGACGGGGGTACTCGAGAAGAAGTACCACTCGTCTGCTGGCACACCCTTCTGCGGCTTCAGATCCTTAATATGGGTAGCGTAGACATACTTCCCCAGCTTCTCCATTCCTTTTATTGGATCGTCGAGTAGTCGCACGAAATTTCCGGTGTCGAAGTTGATCCCCAGGTAGGGAGAATTGACGGCGGTGACCAGCTGAAGCATTTCATCCGCGGTGAAGTCGATATGGTTTTCTACCGCCATGCGGACGCCGTATTTCTCGGCGACCTTAATAGCATCAGAAAACATACGGGTGAGCCGTTCGAGTTGCGGTTCGTGCGGTTGCTTGCGGAACATGAGGCTGCTGCCGACAACTCGCATGACATCCGCCCCGATGGCTTTGGCGCGCTCAATGCTGGCCAGCATCTCGTCGTATGCTTGCTGGTTCGCCCCGCCTTCGAGCCCGTCCGGGTGTCCCCAGGCGTACACCCGGTCCATTCCGTACGCATCGAGAAGTTTCTTGATGCTCCGCCAGGTAACTCGAGTCAAGGCGCGGGAAAAAACACGATTCCAAAGAGACACCGTCGACTTCGAGTTCTTTCGCCCGGCGCAGAAAATCTTCGAGCGACATCTGGGCGTCGGTGCCTTCTGCTGGGGATAGACTTCGCCGAAAAAGCGATGGTAGCAATAACTGTCGATACCGATTTTCATTTTCCCTACTCCATTAGAGCGATTCGACGGCAAAATCGAATATCCTACCGAGCGTCTGGATGTCAGACTGGTTGTGTCCCGTTGTGATCAGGTAATGATGCGAAGCCAGCGACTGCACCAACGCAGGACCGTTCTTCACGCGGATCACTCCGCCATTCCTGCAGTCGGAATCTGGATACTGGGCATAGCTCTCGAGTACGGCCTTCGGCCACACTCATCACGATCGAGCTTGGGGTGCAGTTTGGCAAGGGTCACGGGACCCTCAGGAAGACGGGCGTCCATTGCAGTCGCGTTGTCGTTCACGATCTTCAGTACCTTCGGCTTCAGGGTCCACTCCGTGGCGAACGACTGCGGCACCACGCCGAGGTAGCCGCAGTGTGCCACCAGAATGCAGTTTTCGGGTTCCTTTACATCGGGAAAGGCCGGAATCCGCTCGTGCTTGAGTGCCGCCTGCCCCAAGAGGAAGGGATACAGGTTGGTCATCATGATCGGCACGCCCAGAGACCGGTGCAGGATCAGCTTGGTCAGCATCGCCATCGTATCCGCTTCGCAGCCCCAGATTAATTTCTCGTCCTCGTACAAAAGATTCCACGCGAGGCAGGGTGTGGTGTCGGAGAAATGCGATTCGTTGAGGCAATTAATGCCAGCCGCTTGAAAAGCCGGGTCCGCGTCCAGTTCGCGCTTGACCGCTAGGTAAATCTTAAGGGCGCTCAGTAAGCTGCGGGATGACACCCCGTCCACCGGAATCTGCCGGGCGCCGGCTGCTGCATTCGCTTCTGAATCGCTGATCGACTGGGCGGTTTCACCCAGCTCCTTAAAGCTCTTCCGAACAATCTCGACGCCGAACTTCGCCAGGATCCTCTGGGTACACTCATCCTCCCACCAGTAAAACCGCTTGAAGATGCTGGCCTGGAATCCGGCTCCGGGGTTGTCCTGAAATACAAGGAACTTCGATTTCCGGAGCTGGCGCTTTACTCCCAGTCCGCGGCACATCATTTTGGCCTGCGCGAGGTTGGTCGGCGCGAGTGAATCGATTCCTTCCGACCGCATGTATGCGGCAACCTCCCAGTCCCACATCGATACAGTTCCGAACTCGGAGGTAATAATAAGGAGCGGGACCTGGATCGCCTTCAAGGCCGGCATGTTCCGGTACGCCTTGCCCAACACCTCGGGCAACACGACCGCGTCAACCGAACCGGGAACAGCCGATCCCCAAGATAGCGGGGGGCAGGAACTCCGCGTCGTCATCGAGCAGGCGATGAAGCGCAGCAAGCTGCCTATTGAATTCCTCGTCCGGTTCGGCCGTGAAGCAAAGCGGCAATAGAACCGGTTTCTCAGTCACGATTTTTCATGAGGCTCCTAGTTAATTGCTCCTCTTTTTGGTGCTGACGACGTGACCTTCAGGAGCAACTCCCCAAAGTCTGAAGCTGCTCGCTTCCCTTTCCTTGTTCAGCGGTCACTCGATGTAAACTCCGCCGGTGCGCGTGCGGCAGGTCGAATTATTTCCGCGAGAGAGGCCAAGCGACTGAACTTAGCCTTCATCGAGCCGAAGGTCGAGCGCCTGTGCGATCACCTGCGTCCACCCGTGAAGGAAGTACACCCAACCGTCCTCGACGAGTCAGGTTCCTGCGCTCGCGCTGCGCGAGTCGCCTGATGCAGGAACCGAAGCTCGCCACGGTAGTTCAGCTCCCAGGCCACGCCGTTGATCGGAAACACGGCCGGCGTCGGTGATCGGCGATCCAGGCAAATCCTTGCCCATTCCCGTCGCATTGATCACCACCGATCCCGGAGGGAGTGCCTCCATCAATTCGTCGTTTTGTCGCGGGTCTTCGTGGCAGTGATATTCAAACTCGATTTCCAGTCCCAGCGACTCCACCATACCGCGGAGCTCCTCAATCCGGTCCGGCGATGCGATTGACGATGACCATCCGGCGCGGCCGGTCGACAGCTTGCCGCTTGCGGCTGAAATGCTAGCACCAGCGCGGTCGTGGAGCCTCCCGCGCCTAGTGAGAGCACGTGCCCGCCAGTACGGCCGAAGTAGCCCGGCCGTAGCACCGTATCCAGGCTCAACCCACCGGATATTGGATCCTTGGCATGGCCTTCCAGGCGACCGTCCCGCTTGGAAATGCAGGACACCTCCCCAGAAACCTGGGCGAGCGGGTCGAGGTAGTCAAACAGATCACGCGTAGCCTTCAACAGGTTGATCTTGTGGGTGGTGACGAGAGCTCCCAGGCACAGCGGATCTCCCTTGATCTGTATTACGGCGCGCCGGTAGTTCGCGGGATCGTCGTGAAGCTTGAGATCCATGCCTTCCAGCGAGATCTCCGGCCTCCCCAATTCCTCCATCCACAAGGGGAAGACCTTCATGATCGAAGACTGTAGCGTGCTGACGCCGACGAAATACATCCGTTTGTGCTCGTGCGAATGCGGAAATTTCATGCCACCGCTCCTCGAATTACTGGGTAAAGGGGACTTTCACCCCGCAGCACAGCGATGCAGTCTCTGCAACGATTGTCGTCCCATGCCGTCGGCGGCCCCATCGGTATGGGCTCCGCAGTGCGGTGTCGCAATCAACCGAGGATGCCGGCGGAGCGGGCTGTCGGCCGCGGGCGGCTCGTGCTCGTATACGTCCAGCGCAGCGCCTCCCAGTTGACCTGAATCAAGCGCCGTTAGCAGTGCGCCCTGATCCACCAATTCCCCGCGCGCCGTATTGATGAGGCATGCTCCCCGCTTCATGCGCGAGAGAAAGTCCACATTCACCATGCGTCGTGTCTCGGCCAGCAGAGGCGCATGCAACGACACGAAGTCCGCCTCTCGGATCAATTCTTCCAGCTCAACGAGCCGGACATCCAACGATTGCGCCACTGCCTTGTTTCCGAACGGATCGCAAGCCATTAGCGTCAATTGCCAAGGCTCCAGTCTCTGGGCCACCGCCTTCCCAACGCAGCCGAAACCGATCAGACCGATGACTTTACCTTCCAGAACCTTGCCCTGAAGGCGCGGCCATTTCCCCTCACGCACCGACTCGGCTGCCTCCGGAATCGAACGGGCTAGCGAGAGCAGCAGCGCAATCGTGAGTTCGGCCACCGAGACCGCATTGGCGTGTGGCGTGTTGGTTACTGTGATTTTCTTCCTTGCTGCTGTTTCCAGATCTACGTTGTCCACGCCGACGCCGTAACGTGCGATCACCTTGAGGCGGTCAGCCGACTCCAGCGCCGTGCTGTCCACACGGTCCAACCCCGCGATGAATCCATCGCATCCCGGGAGCAACTCCTGCAACTCGCTGGACGCCAGCGGACGCCCCCGGTCGTTATAGATCACCTCGCCCACCGCGGCCTCCAGTTCCTTTCGAAGTCGCTTGTCATACAACCCGAAGGTCGTAGGTGTCACCAGAACTCGATACTTCTTGAGATCCTGCTCCATACAGCTTTACCTCTTTGTTCCTGACCGTTCAGGGTTGTCAACAAGCGCTGGAAGGCCATCCTCGCTCAACCAGACGCTTGCGGAAGCCGGTCGCATCAATCGTGCCGTAGTCGTGTCCTGCATGCCCGGGATACACAAAAAACGTCACCAGGTCTTCTTCGCCGGTGTTGATGGAACGATGTGCCCAGCACGGGGTCACATAAACCACACGGCCTGGATAGAATTCTTCGACCGCTGTATCTCCCGCCTCGTTCTCCATCAGCAGAACGCCTTTTCCCCGCATGCAGTAGTAGACTTCCGCGGTATCCCGCACCAGGTGGTAGTGCCCTTTGGTCATGAAATATTCGTTGCCCACTCGTCCCGGATGAACAATGGACAGACCGCTCAGCAATTCGCCGGCTGTTTCCGGGCGCCGGTTCTCATACACTTCGTAGATCACGGGATCGCCCGAATCCAGCATCGCCTGGAAGGCTTCAGCGTCCGAGAACTTGTTCGCGTCAACGAGGAGAGTCGACGCTCGATATGGTTGTCGAATGATGCACCTCTCTCATCCGGCAGTAAGATTTGGTATCCGTAGGGTCGTGATTTCACACTTCCTCCTTGCCAGGATTCAGAACAACTTTGAGAACATTGCCCGCGCGCACGGCGGTAAAGGCTTCCATGGCGCGATCCAGGCTGTAGCGCATGCTGATCAACGGTCGCGAGATCGATTTTTCCCGACCTGATCAGCTCCATCGAACGCCGGCAGTCATCGGTGGAACAACCGGTCGTACCGGTGACGATCAGTTCCTTGTAGTGGATCAGGTTGGCGTCCAGCATGATCGCGCTGCGGTCAGCCGGAAGACCAGCGAACAGGTTGATTCGCCCCTTGATCGCCGCCAGTGCCGGGGCTCCTTCCATAGCTTCGCGGGCTCCAGCCGCGACCACGATTACATCGGCTCCGCGCCCCTCCGTCTCCGCGGCTACCACATCCGCGAGCGGCTCCTCGCGAAAATTTACGACCCGGTCCGCGCCCGCTGCTTTCGCCGTCTGAAGGCGCTCCGGTGATTGTTCGCTAACCAGAATCTTCTTGACCCCGGCCGCTTTCGCAGCCATTGTGTGCATGACTCCGATTGGGCCAGCGCCCATGATCAGGACCACGTCTTCGCTGCCGATCCTGAGCGCCTGCTGGCCGTGAAGGACACAGGCGAACGGCTCGGCCAGAGCAACTGCCGCGCCCTCCAGCGTTTCATCGAACGGAATCAAATTGCCCTGCTCGAGAAACGGCGCGGGCACCCGCATGAATTCCGCGAACGCACCATCCAGCGTGATGCCGAGCGCATTGTAGTTTGCGCACAGATTGTTCTGGCCGCGCATGCACTCGCGGCAGTGGCCGCAACCTACGTTCGGCGCAACAAACACTCGTTGCCCAACCTGATAGCTGCGGCTGACGCCGCGGCCTAGTTCGGCGATGGTCCCTACCACTTCATGGCCCGGCACGCGCACGGTACCCGGCCCATACTTGCGATGGGCGCCGCGCAGAATGCGCAGATCCGTCGCGCAAATGCTGGCATAATCCACCCGCAGCACGACCTCTCCGACATCCGCCGCAGGCGTCGGGAGTTGTTCGACTCTCAGGTCCTCGGGACCGTGATAGACGGCCGCAATCATCGCTTCACCCTCCGGTCTTGGCGGCTTTGTCGAGTACCTCCGACAGCTCGCACGCTGCGATCTTCCAGGAACGACTTGGTAGCGGCCAGCACCCCGGCCACAGCCCAGCGGCCGTCGCGCCCGTTCACAGCTCGGCTCCGATCCGCCGCGGATGCATCCCACGAAATGCTTCATCTCCCGAACGTACGCAGAACCGAAACGCTCCGGCCACGACCGGAAAATCGGAGTCACCAGCCCGTGGTCTCGATCCGTGCAGACCACTATGGATTGACCACGAACGTCGCCGATCTGCAAGAGGCCCTTGTCACCAACGATCTCGACCCGCGCGTCGTAGCCGTAGTCACACGGACAAACGCCGGAGATTGCAGCCAGAGCGCCACTCTCGAAACGAATGCTCACCACAGCCGTGTCGTAGAAGTGCGGAGTATCTACACCGTGTTTCTGGCCCTTGAAGTTTGATACCTCCGCGTAGACGCGTTCCGGGTTGGAGCCTGCCAGCCATCGTGTAGCGTCCCAGTCGTGGCTGTTCACTTCAGCCAGCATGCCGTTCGAAGTCTGGAGATCGCGGGCCCAAGCCGGAGGCAACCCCGGTCCATGTGTCAGCGACTTGATGAGCATCGGCCGGCCGATCTCTCCTGCCTCAATGCGGGCTTTTGCCGCTTGGAAATCGGGGTCGAAACGCCGCATAAAGCCAAGCTGCAGAATTACAGCATTCCGTTCCGCCGCCGCGATCATCTCGTCGCATTCCTCGATCGTCAGCGCCATCGGCTTTTCGCAGAAGATCTGCTTTCCGCGCGCTGCTGCCACCACTACGAGTTCCCGGTGTGTGAAAGTCGGAGTCGTAATGACTACGGCGTCGAAAGGAACGCCATCCATGGCCTGCTCGAGCGAATCGAAGCGCGATTCGACTCCAAACCGAGCAGCCGTCTTCTGCAGGGCCGCATCGCTCGGGTCGACCAGGGCCACAAGTTTCCCGTCGGGCACGTGGTGAACCATCGATTCCGCATGCACCTGACCGGCGCGACCCGCGCCCACAAGGCAAACTCTAGTTGGGTCTGTCATATTTTCTGGAATCCGCTCTTGAGTTTTACCTGCCAGCACAGGTAACGCTCCAACGCGGCGTCATAAGTAGCTCGCAATGCGGGATTCGGCGGCACTAACTTTCCTGTCAGCGGCGCCAGAGCCGTTGCTGCTTCTGCTAGATCGGTGATCAGTCCCGAAGCTTTCCCCGCAATCAGCGCGCTTCCCCAGGTCGCGCATTCCTTGCGAGCCAGTTGCTGGTACGGGACCGAGAGAATATCCGCCTTGATCTGATTCCAGGCCTCGCTCTTTGCTCCTCCGCCGATCACCCGCGCTCCGATCAGGTCCAGTTCCGGCGCGAGCCCCCCCAGGATCCGGAGATACCACGCATACTCGTAGCCGATACTCTCGAGAATGGCCCGAGCGAAGTGTTTCCGCGTGTGCCCCCAGGAGAATCCAATCCAAGCTCCCCGCATCGCCGGCGCCGCCGGGCATATGCGCCCGCCAAGGTGTGGAGAAAACAGCAGGCCGTCGCATGCAGGAGGTGCCTCTACAGCACTCGCGAATAACTCGTCATACGATTCATCCGAACCCGGGGCTAGTTCACGATGCTCTGAGAACTCCCGCCCATACCACCCGAGTGCCAACCCACCTCCGCCTACGTATGCCAGCGGGTTCCAAATCCCGGGGACGACGGAGCGCATCACCATCAGCGTCCGGTGCGTTGTGTCCGCCACGAAGCGATCGGTACAGCAAGCCAGCACCGAGGCCGTTCCTGCTGTGTCGAGCAGCATTCCCGGTCGCACTATGCCAGCCCCCAACGCTCCCGCAGCCGTGTCACCACAGCCCGCTGCCACTGGCGTGCCGGACTTAAGGCCGAAATCGCTGGCTGCTTCCGAACTCAGTTCGCCAACTACTGTCCAGGGCTCGACAATTTTGGGAAGGCGCCCTGCATCGATTCCGAGCGTGGCGCACAACTCCCGCGACCACGTCCCTGCTGCGGCATCGCTTACCGATGTGAAGTGCAAAAACGTGTGATCGATAAAAGCTTCATCCGCGTGTAGCTTGACGGCCCGTCCCGCCAAATAAGAACTCGGCGTAACGAACTTCACGATGCGTGCGTAATCCGCCGGACGTTCGTTGGCCCACCACAGCATCTTCGGGCCATGATTGCAGGTTGGGGGGCACCCGGTGAGCGCCGTCACTCGGTCAGCAAAGTGGCGGTTCATTTCTTCGATATAGGGTTGGCAGCGTGAGTCGAGCCAGGAATCAAACCGCGTCGCGGGTTTGAAATCCTCATCGATCGCGCCAATCCCTGCCATCTGACTGTCGAAAGCCAACCCTGCCACCTGTGATGGATCGACTCGGCAGGAATTCATGCATTGACGAATGGCCAACGCAGCGGACTGGTAGAACTCGCTCATCTCTTGTTCCACCGAGCCCGATTGCAGGTGGTGGAGTGGGACTTCCGCCCTCCCCTCCGACAAGAGACGCGCGCTCGCATCATACAGAGCGGCTTTGGTAGCGGTGGTCCCCAAGTCGACACCTAAGAGGAGCATCAAATATCTCTATACCTATAATGCTATGATTACACCATGGTTTGCAACCACTAAAAGAGCACATTCACGAGTTGGTTGTTGCGGACGGAACTCTTCGCGAACTTTTTTCGTCATGTCTGAGCCGCAAGCTTTCCCATCTCTCGCCGCAGCGAACCCACTTGGTAGCGTTGCCCCGCCCCCCGCGCCGCTGCGACAAAATCCTCTACGCGAGCTGTGTTGAAAGTAAACATATCGTAATGGCAGGAGACTACTATGCGTGCGCTGATTTCTCGTCCCAGCCATACAGCTTCCTGTGCGTTCAGGTTGCCGGCAACGCCCCTCTCCTGCTGAATCTATGCGCGGAGATTACGTCCGGGCCAGGTTGAAGGTCACCGCCGGTTAGCGCAGGTTGTGCGCGTCAGAGTTAGGGCGCGCCTCCTTTTTATCTTCCTTGGAGCTCCCCGAGTTATGGCAGTTGGACGCTTTCAGGGTGCGCAGGAAAATAACGATATCCCATCGGGCGTCTTCCGGAAGGGCAGTGAAGGAGGGCATGCCATTGGTGGTATTGCCGTTGGTAATTTTCCAGAACAGGGCGCCATCACTCTGGCTCTGCACCTCCGGGCAACTGAGGTTGGCCGCCCCGCCGTTCTGGCCGCTGCCGTCCTCCTCATGACACCTGGCACAGGTGCGTGTGAACAACTTGCGGCCAACAGCGGGGGCAGCCGTCTTCTGGATTTCCGGATTGGGCTTGGCCGTAGCCCCAGGCGGCGCTTGCCACTTATCTGAGGTAGGGCTCGTGGGCTGCGCGATGGCCACGCAGACCAAGCTGGCAAACGCAACTGTGGCGATGAATAATGTTTTAGGTCCCATTGGGATTGCTCCGAAGCCGCCTCCGTAGTCTCTTCGGCTAAAAACTCGAACTCCCTTCCTGCAGACAATCCGCAGCAACCCAGATTTATCCCATCCTTCGAAGATCGGCCCGACTAGGCAGACCTCCTTTCTCAGTAAGGACGTACTTCAATCATGCTGAGGAATTCCTTTTCCTTATGTTGCCGAACTTCCTCAAGTTGGTTAAATCGGACTCTCTGTTCCTCCGCGCGGCTATCCTTCGTCACCTCATACACAAGCGCAAGATTTAGGTTGGCAGCATAATTATCTGGATTGATTTGAAGGGCCTTTAGCAGACTATCCTCTGCGTTGACGTATTGCTTCACCTTCCGGTAGGCAAGCCCCAACTCTGCATAAGCGTCGGCAAGACGAGGATTTTCACGGATAGCCTGTTGCAACTCAGCGATAGCCACAGCATACTTTTCCTCTCGATTTGCTAACCGACCCAGAAACAACTTTGCAGTTGGTGAAGTCTGCGGATTGTTCACGACACGTTGTAGCTCTCTGCGCGCTAAATCGAAATCGTGGCCGTACAAATATGCTTCGCCAAGTGCCAAGTGCCCCCTTGGATCCTCTGGCTTTAACTCGCAGTATCTTTTCAGGTACGGATATGCTTCCCTGCCATCCTGGCGGCTCATTATTACGGCTCCCAACACATAGTTAAAGTACGGGTTGTCGGGATCCAACTGAACTGCCGTCTTCAATGATTCGAAGGCTTCTTGCTGTAAATCCATCTCAACACAAACCATGCCGAAAAAGAAATGTACTCGTGCGTCTTGCGGAGCAATCTCCCGCGCATGAGCCAGGTATCCGAGCGCTCCCTTGTAGTCTCGTTCTTTGTAGGCAATTCGAGCCAGAGCAAGAAGCTGCGGAACGGTCACAACCGCCGTTTTCTGAACCTCTTCCTCCAGTGTGCCGCGAGCGAGCTGAAGGTTTCCCACTTGCTCATACAGCAGGCCAAGCTGGTGAATGAGAACCGCTGAGGCCAGACTTCTCTGCTCCAAGCCCGCGAGCAGCTGCACTGCGAGTTTCTCGTTATGCTCTACCAAGAGCATCGGCATAACGGTCACCACGTCAGCCTCAACGAGCTCGGGGTGAAGGAGCAGACGAGTTATGTTTTCTTCCGCATGGTTGTAGTCCTTCAACCCGGCATAGTCCACTGCGATAAGAGCTAAGGTCTGCGGCCGCTGCCGGGCACTTTCTGGCAGTTTGGAGAGAAGCTTTAATGAGTGGTCATAAGAGCCCATCATCCCTAACAAGAGTGCGCACTGGTAGTTCGCCTCGTTGTTAGAAGGATCTAACCTTAGTACACGCTCATAAACAGCGATGCTCTTTCGCGCACTCTCAGGGTCCTTGTCTCTGTTCTCTTGGTACAGTCGACCCAAGTTGAGGTATATCTCAACAGAAACTGGGGCTGCAGCAATCGCTTCTTGGAAGCTCCTCTCAGCAGCTCGATACTCACCCTCTTGGGCCTGCACTACACCAAGAAGGTTCAGTGCTTCGGCATTCCCAGAGAAGTCCCGCAAAAACTCATTCAATTGAGCCTTCGCAGCAGCGAGATCACCCTTTTGGATCAGTTCCTGAATTTCCTCCAGCTTGGGAAACGAGGATCGATGCAGAGCGGAGGAAGTCGTGACTACGAGCAGCGCAACCCCCGCAGCATACAGTAAGACACTCCGCGGCGGGGTCATTCTTCCTCCACGATCGATTTCACGCGGAAAGCGGGCGCCGCTCATTGAATCGAACTCGTCCCCGCGGTCCATAGGTAACCCGCAGCGTAGCGCTTGATGTGAGGTTTGATTCGTGGTCTTCTCGCCGCAAATCGTTTTGGCCTTTCTTAACAAGCAACAGCAACCATACTTCCCCCACTCGGGAACTTTCTCAAAGACAACCGCCTGACGAAGTCACAGTCACTTCTTGCTAACCCAAAAGATCGCTTGTTGAACCAAGGTTTGGTACTCCATGGTTTCATACGCCGACGGACCGTGACCGAGTTCGATGTAGACGATGCGAGACTTCTTGTATTTTTGACTCCACGCAATCACATGTTCGCTAGTGTCGTTGTCGGTTGTCAGCAGCGCGTGCGCTTTAGGATCGATCCAATAGTGATTATAGGTCTCATCAACAATACCGAAGTCGTGGAGACCTTTAGTGACCGGATTGGATGCATCGGCGATGTGCACATGAACCTGCTGACCGTGTTTGTATGTTGAAGTCGGGGACGGCCCAGGCACAACTTGCTCTTTTGACGATGCCCTGCCTCCCACAATGCGATAATACTCGGGCCAAGTCCCGTCATACGACCACAGTGAGTGGTGAAGAAACAACATCCCCTTTCCCTGTGCCAGGAGTTGCTTAATTCCCTTCCACTGCGGCTCCTTGTTCTGGTGCATATCGTAAAACACAATCGCGTCAAACTCTTTCGCACCATCCCTGGTCAACTTCTCTTCGGCTCCGCTTCCATAGGCTGCATGGCTAAACGAAATCCCCTTCATTTGCCGGAACATTTGAAAAAAACCTGCTTCGTCAAAGTTATGCCCTCCAGTGACGATCAGAATTCGCACGTCCGCCGGGGACGCTGCCTCTGCAAAGATGGGATAAAACAGCCCGAATGTCAGGCTCGCTAGAACGACTCCAAAGCACAACCCTCGTCGATCGAGAAAATGGCGAAGGGCTTTCATGCACATTCTGACGAGACCCGAAAGAAAAAGTCGGCCAGGCAACATTGGAACAGTCACTTCTGTTCGTCCTTGAGCCCAAAGCAATAAACACGAGAACTATGGTCAACCGCATAGACGTGACCATCGGTGACGGCCAACCCGCTGAAGTGAACCCAACTGTTCATGGCATTTCCGCTCTTGTAGAGAAGCTTTCCGGTCTTCGCATCCAAGGCGTATAGCTCGGCCGGCCGAGTCCCCATCCCTCTTTCCTCCGTGGTCAGGAGATTCTTTTTCCATTCCTCCTTGCTCTTGTAATGCAGCAGCCCTTGCATATGCTGCTGCTGCGGGTTCTCTCCGGTCGAGAGTGCGAACAGTACGCCGTTGGCTATAACCGGCGGATCAGGCAAATTGAAATCAGGAGAAATCCATGCAGGTTGAAGAGTCGGCTGCTGAGTCTTGCTGTCAAGAACTACTTTGAACGCCATAATGCAGCCGTGAGGAACATCACCGTTGGTGATAGCGAAATGGGGGACGTTCTTGGAGACCGCGCCCCAGATGGTAACGTAGAGCCACGTCTCTTTCGTCTTGTTGTCCGTCCATACGGACGGCGTGCCCCACATACCTTTCTGCTCGAGTGCCCTGTCGTCATTCGCAAGCGGTGGGGTGACATAGAGGGGGGTGTGATGATCCTCGCCTCCCAAAGAACCTGCATTCAACAAATACACGACGGATTCTTTACCGCCTCCCGCAACCAAGTCGTATCGCCCGTAGGGAAACGTGACAACGCCTCCCGATGGCATATCCAGATCGAGTTTATTGATTTCCTTCCAGTTCTCGGGAGTGTAGTGGTCGAGTAGTTGCAGATTCCCCAGCGTAGTAGCTAGGAAGCTGCTCCCATAATCACCGACGGTCGGGTCAAAGTTTCCATCGCCAGTAGACGTGTACAACCGCTGGTTCCTGTCAATGACAACACCACCCCGTGCCCACATGCCTGCCCCGCCGCCTCGCCGAACCAAAAGTTCGTGCACGACAGGGTGCATCGCATCTTTCACGTCCATCGCGTAGATGCCTGAGCGATCACCACCGCAGCCTTGGGAAGTGGACGTGTACACCAAGCCGTCGTAGAAGTTCAGACTCCAAGCTTTGGCGAAGGCGGGTATGAATTGGAAAGGCCCGAATTTCGGCACTCCGGATCCCAAGTCAAGGCCGTACAACTTGCCGTCCCGCGCAATCGTGTAAACGAGGTTCCCAACTTTATCGATCGCAGGGGTGGCGTTAACTGCATTTGGACAGAGATAGAAGCTATCGTTATCGGGCACGACCGCCGAGTCGAAAACACGGGTCCACAGAATCTTGCCGTCCTGAGAATCAAGAGCGAAAAAAGTATCCGAAGAGCCGGCTACGTATACCACCGTCTTATTGCCTTGGGGCGTAGCCACATTGCTCGCCACAACCGGTGCGGTCAATGAATTCAATGCCAGCGGAACATTGTCCACTTGCGTTGCCCACTTGAGCTCCAGACCACCAGCCTTTTCGGGAGAGAGCACACCATCTTCAACCCAACCGGAGCGTTGCGGATCACGCCCGAAAGTCGGCCAGTCGGCCGCGACACTTCTACCCGAATAAAGCCATAGCAGTAAGACTGCGACGCTCGAAACCCTGCGCCGGATGTTTGTTCTCTCTGTCCGCACATTAACCCCTTCTAGGTTCGGCCTTTAGGAAACGGCAATCTGCTGATTGAAGAGCCGAGGAGTCGGGATCTGGTGACGCGCCCCACGCGTGAACCCTACTCCCTCGAATCTAGAACAGCACCTGCATGCTTAGCTGGATGTTCCTTGGATTGGAAACGGATCCAGTCCATTGGCCAAAGGTTGGGCTTGCAACATCAGTGTCGAACGCTTGCTGGCCACCATAATAGCCCGAGGCTGTCAGTATGTGCCAATTGAACACATTGAAGAATTCCGCGCGGAATTGCACCCCCACCTTCTCGGTGATCCTTGTATTTTTCAGCAAGCTGAAATCCTCATTGTGGTATCCGGGACCCCTCAAGTTCGACACTCGATCGCCTTGGCCAAAGTAAAAATTAAAGCTACTGGGGTCCTCAAAAGCCGCCAGATTGAAGAGTGGACCCTTGTTTGGATCGAAGTGTGCGGGATCTTGCAGGAACGGCTTTACCCCGGGAAGTATTGCAGGAATGCAAGCCACCTGAAGCTGCTGAGGAACATTGCAGGAGCTCGAGCGGAAATAGAACGGAGTACCGGAGGTGGCTTTCAAGATACTGACGATTTGCCAGCCGCCAACGACCTTATCCGCAACACCCCCCGAGCCCAAGAATCTCTTCCCCCTGCCAAAGGGGAGCTCATAGGCCAGGGCGAAAGACAGGTTCTGGGGAGTGTCCATGACGGACAGCGCTTTATTGCGCTGTTGTTGAAAGGGTGAAATCACTCCCTGCAGTCCTCCTTGGAACATGCCCGATTGAGTGCTCTCCGCATCAGTGATCGACTTGGACAAAGTATAGGAAGTCAGGAACCAAACACCATGTGATAGATGCTGTTCCACCTTCACTTGGAGAGAGTGGTACGTGGAATTACCTTTGTTCTCGTTTACACCCAAGAGCCCACCACAGTACTGAGGATACGGCACCAAAGCCTGAGCAACGGAGGGGGCGCAAGCTTGCATCTGATCGGCCCAACCATCGTAAGGAACCGAAACACCGTCGAGCGTTGTCTGGCCTGGCTGGAATTCGTCAAAGAGCTTTTGTCCCATTGAGAGATACTTCGGATTCAAGGCATTCTTTGCATCCACGTTCGAAGGGAGTCGGGTGCCCTTGCTTCCGACATAACCCGCGCTGACGAATGTGTTAGTCCTAAACTGGTGCTCGAGAGTCAAATTCCACTGTTGGGTATACGGGCGGCGGTTAGCGTCGAACGCCCTGTAAAGTGGAGCGTTTTGACCATTGAGGAATGAACTGTCAATGAAAGGTGGTCGCTGGAATTGCTGTGGAAGCCCATTTTGAAGCAGAAACGCTGGCGTCAAGCCCCCGTTTGTGCTGTTGAACGAAGGCGTTGAATTAAACCCATCCAAAGCAATTCCACTGCCCCATCCTGGATAGAACGCTTGGTTCACGAAAATTCCGTAGCCTGTCCGAACCACCGTGTTCGAGCTTAAAGCATATGCGATGCCTAGGCGCGGAGCGTAACCGCCGTACCAAGTGTTCTCAGGATGTGCCCTTGGAAAACCAGCCGCCCCGTAGTTCACGCCCGGGCTTCCAGATCCGGCAAAGGCGAGCGTCCCAAGCAGGCCGCCTGCACCTGGATTAGGTCTCAGAGGATCGAAGAACGAGGAGCGATTATATTTCTCCGTTGCAGGAGTGCCTAGGTCCCAGCGGAGCCCGTAGTCGATGCTCAACTTACTTGTCGCTTTCCACGTGTCCCCTGCAAATAGCGCCCAGTAGGAGCCCCGAGCGTAGATTGTTGGCACGGTATTGAATGTCGCGTTGCCGTTATCGACGGCGCCCAGGAGGAAACTCGCGATAGCGTTGCCACTGTTGATACCCAGCAAACCGGTTTCCGTATCGGCGAAGGAGAATGTCCCAGAGCCATTGTAGTTGTTTGTGAGGTTGTTCTGCAGTTTCCGGATCTCGCCGCCAAACTTAAAAAGATGACGGCCGCGAGTCCAGGCCAAGAGGTCGTTCACCACTGTTGTTGGACGAGATTCGTGGTGGGTATCAAAAGATCCCATCTGTTGAAAACCGTCGGAGAAAGCAATTGCCGGCGGTTGATCATGCGAAGCAACACCCGGGATTTGCGGCAACTGGCCGGCAAACTTCGCATCGACAGCACTTTCGCTGCCCCTCATGTTCATGTAGCCGAACGTAATATTGTTGACCAGCTTAGTGGTAAAGGTGTGGTCCCAATTGAGCCGACTCGACCAGGGACCAATCTCACCGCCATCCGGGAGAAGGAAGATGTCACTGCTGATAATACGCGGCAGATTTGTTACGTCAGCAAATACTGTGTTGTGGTAGTGCACACTAGCCGCGAAGTGATCCTTGGTGCCAAAATAGTCGTCAAATCGGACATCGAAATTCTGCTTGTGATCTGTCCCCGCGCCTGCGATTTCGGGGATGGGGACCGGGGAAACAAAGTTGTTCAAGGGGCCGGGGAAACTGGGAGTGGGGAGATGTTGCAGCCACTGGTTGGCGAGCGAGTTTTGTAACCTGGGATCCGTCGAGCAAATCACATTTGGGGTGTTGCCGTCACAACCCATAAATTGATCTCGCAGGAAGGGTGTATTTGCTGGCCCAACCGGCTGGCTGGGATCATAGCTGGGATTGGCCCGAGTGGTGGCGGGGTCGTAGACTGGTATCAGGTTTCCGCTCGCATCGTGCCAATCGCTGAAATCCCCTTTGCGCTCCAACATGGAGGGAATACTCAGGACTGGGAACTTGTTTCCTCCGCGAATCGTATAACGCTCGACATTGAGAAAAAAATAAGCCTTGTTACGCGCCGACCAGATACCGGGGATCTTCGCCGGCCCACCAATGCTTCCACCGAATTGATTTTCAAGGTCCTGCGGCTTGTCGGAGACGCCCCACTGGCGGGCATTCAGAACGGTATTCCGGAAGAACTCCCGAAGATCACCGTGAAATTTGTCTGTGCCGGACTTCGTGACCAGATTAATGACTCCGGAATCACTGGAACCGTACTGGGGACTGTAATTCGAAACCAGCACATTCACTTCGCTGATCGCTTCAGGCGAAAGCGGGTAGTCACCATGAATGGCGTTCATTCCGCTTTGACCCATGATTCCTTCCTGCATGGAGGCCCCGTCCAAAGTGGCTTCCCCGCCTAGTTGCATGCCACCATTAATCTTCGCATTGAACGGATCACCGGTCGAACCGGTGCTCACACCGGGCAACAAAACCACGAATGCGGCCG
This sequence comes from Terriglobia bacterium, assembly GCA_963786325.1. Taxonomy (GTDB): domain Bacteria; phylum Acidobacteriota; class Terriglobia; order Terriglobales; family Acidobacteriaceae; genus JAIQFF01. The sequence continues at coordinate 30,358 of CAWAYW010000023.1, read as the reverse complement.
CAGAACGCGACGTGCCCGCTACTTCGAGGGGAAGTTTTTGTAAAACGTCGGGCGTGATTGTTCCTTGCACCGTCGCGTCCTCGAAGTTGAGAGCAGCAGCACTTCCTGTGACCTCAATCGTTTGCTTCTGTTGCCCGACCTGAAGTGCCATATTGACCGTTACCCGGTCATTAATATTGAGAACGATCCCTTTCTGTACCGAGGTCTGAAACCCTTGTGCGCCGACCTCAAGATCGTAAACACCCCGCTGCAAATTTCCAAAGCGATAGAGGCCGCTGGAATTGCTGGCGACGTTTGCCACAGCCTCCGTGAGAGTAGATCTCAGTGTGCAGTTGGCATTTGGAACGACGGCACCGGTGGAGTCCGTCACGGTTCCGCTGATTGACCCGTTGATATTCTGGCCTTCTGCTCCGCAAGCGAGAATGAGGCACACCACAAGACAGAGGTAGGCCAATCGCCAGGTCGAGTTCATATTGCTCTCCTCCACGGGCACGCAGTACTATAATCCTGTCATTACAGGATCTGCCTGTGTTATCAGCTTACGAAGCTCGTTGTCAAGACAATTTGTCAATCGCGAATCTCAAAGGGAGGCATTCCTCAGCGTTCAAACGAGCCAGCTCTGCCAGGAGGGCGAGCCAGTCGGATTGACGTTGGTAGCGTGATAGGATGACACCGATAGTTGGGCTTCACCCCGGTTTCCAGGTCCGACTTGAATCTTGGCGAAATGTGCTATTTCGACGAGATGCGCAGCGCTTTGTAGCTCACGCTGCGATTTTGCGTTCATTTCGATACTTGGCGATCAACGGTGCGGCAAGCGCAAAGACTGAACACGAGATAGGTCGACTAAGGCTGCTGTCACCCCTGGCAGAGTTGGAGAGGTAAGCGCTATGACAAATCCCTGGCACGCGCGGGATGCTCTCTCGATCGTTCTAGTGGCCGGCCTGACGGTAGCTAACCTCACGGCGTCCGGTCAGTCTTTTGCCAGGCTTCCCTCTGGCGCGGCAACAACTCCCGCACCATCGATGCCTTCATTCGCCAGAACGGAGGTAAAAGCAGAAGATGATCAGCGGAATTACACTAGCGCAGAGAACGGATTGATGGAACAAATCCGTCAACACCCCGATTCGCCGGAACTATTGGACCTTCTGGGCGGAATTTTTTTCTTGCACGGAAAGTATCTTAATTCTGCTATCGCCTACAAGAAAGAGGAAGCATACAAACCGTCTCGGCACACAGAGCCGGTTCAAACTGGCCATGGCTTACATCCTCATTGGCCATCGCGATTGGGCTCGTTCCGAAGTTGAGAAGCTTGCTCGCGAGAGCCCCGACGAGGCGCTATATCCCTACTGGCTTTCTCGCCTTGACTATGATGCCCAACTGTTTGAAAAGGCCATCGGCGAGGCCGAGGCGTCCATCGAGCGGGATCCGCGCATGGCGAGGGCCCACGATAATTTGGGCCTCTGTTATGAGGCCATCGGTCGATTCGATGAGGCTATCAGGGAATATCAGGAGGCTGCGAACCTAGAGCGGGGAGAGCAGCAGCCGTCACCTTGGCCCGATGTGAACATGGCCACGTTGCTGGTGAAGCTCGGCCGGCTCGATGGAGTCGAAAATACCCTGAAAGAAGCCTTGCAGTTTGATGCGAGATTTCCGAGGGCGCATTACCAACTTGGGCTTCTATTCGAGAAGCAAGCGAACACTCGAGAGGCCATTAAAGAACTGCAGCGGGCAGTTCAATTCGACCCCTCATTTGACGAGCCGTTCTATGCCTTGGGCCGAATCTACCAACGAACTGGCGAAAGACAGAAAGCCGAGTCAGCCTATCAGGAATTCCGGCGGCTAAAGGACGAGAAGGCTGAGAGAAAAGAAGCCATTCGCTGAAATCTTCAGGACAGGCCGAGGTGGAGAGGAATAAGGCTCCAAACGAAGCGGACTTTGGCAGGTTCGCGCCTTGCTCTGAGCTCGTCGCTCGCAAGTTAGTGGCCACCGTCTCACCCGGATGTCTCGTCAGTTCTGGGACACGATGAGGGACGGCCTGCGCGAGATGAACGAATTGGTCAGTTGGCACCTAAGAGGTAAGATGCTGGGTCCATCAGATCTCGGAGGCTACGCAACGATGGAAGAGATTGTTCAGTTGGACGACACCGGTGTCATTGAGCTTGACAGTCCAGTGCCTTATTACCATCAGCTCTACCGCTATATTGAGAAAAAAATTACCGCGAAAGAATGGCGCCCTGGCCAACTTTTCCCGAGTGAAGAGGAACTTTGCGCGCGTTTAGATGTGAGCCGGACCGTCGTACGACAGGCATTTGCCGAGTTGCGTACGAACGGGATGATAGTCAAAAGAAGTGGGAAACGCACGACGATCGGCGCACCAAAATATTCCGGCGACCTGATGCAGGATCTTCGCGGATTTTATGAAGACGCAAAAAATCAGGGACAAGTTCCCACAACGCAGGTGCTCGAATTGAAAGTGGTGCCGGCGGGAGACAGTATTGCTGAACCGTTACAAATCGCAGAAGGAGATAAGGTGATAATGCTCAACCGCCTGCGGTCCCTGGATGGCCAGCCGTGCGTGATAGTAGTCACCTACATTCCCTACAAGCTCTGCCCAGCTCTGATCAACGAAGACTTGAGTGATTGTTCACTCTATGAGTTGCTCGCTTCGAAATATGGGCTTTCTGTTTCTAAAGGCCACCGCACGATTCAAGCAGTGCGGGCAAGCCGAGAGGACGCAAAGTTGATGGGAATAAAAGCAGGAAGCCCCACACTGCTTCTAAAAAGCATCGGTTTATTGCAGGACGGCACTCCCCTCGAATATTTTGTTGCGAGACACCGAGGTGATCGAAGCATTTTCTCGGTTCGTCTGGCACGATAGACCCGCCAGCCAAGCTAGGTTTTCCTAGGGGCACCAACCCAAGGCCGGTCTTTTGTTATCGGCCCAGTTGGCCCCCCAAAGAGCAGTGCCCTCGAACGAACAACTTCTGTTTTTCCACCAACAAGTGAAGCTGTTGAAAAATTCGGGTCGGATCCGAGTTTTTCAACAGCTTCAAGTATTTGCGGAACAGGCGAATTTAGTCACATCGGCTTAACGAGGGAGGCTGTCCATGGTTTATGGAACGCAGGAACAGAGCTCGAGGGAGCGCAAATAAGTTTACTTCTGATTTCTTGCAACCGATCTTGTCTATGCTGGTATTCGGCCCTGGCCTCGCGGTTGGACTGCGTGCCTTGTCTCCAATAGTGGAAGTCGGCGGAATAGGTGAAGCTCATTTCTCGCTTCAAGGCAACAATCTCGGTTTCGTTCATGGCCTTTCGGCCCTCCAACCTATCGGCGATCCGGCCTAAACTTTCAGGGACGCCCCTTGGGTGAGCCAATCCGCTGGAGGATCGTCGACTTCCCAAAAGTTGCCTGGACTTTCAAACTCCACACCAGGCAACCAAGAAGAGCTGTCAAGGACCGGGATGGCAAACACAACACCGTCGCATTGCCAGGATCGTCAGGTGGAACGGATTTCTTAGCATCCTTGATGCTGATAACTCTTCTGTCCCGCCCACGCTTCGATCAGCGTTCCATCCACTGTGAAGTGTTCGTCCGATAGCAGACTTTCGGCTGGCGGGCCTGTCTGACGATCAGCGAGAAGAACTCTTCGGCAACCGCCCCATCAGCAGGCGATCCCGATTCTTCGTGAACACCGTCGGATGCCACACCGCTTCATTCGCCGAAAGCCCACGAACCAGCGGAACAGCAGGTTGTATTCCAGTTGCTCCATCAGCATCCGTTCGCTGCGCACCGAGTACAGCATCTGCAGCAGCAGCGCTCGCAATAATCGCTCCGGTGCAATCGACAGTCGCTCGGTTTTGGCATACAGCTTGTTGAACCGTGGTTGTAGATCCTTTAATGCCTCATCGGTCATGCCTCGAAGGGCACGCAAGGGGTGGTCTTGCGGTACTCGCTGCTCCGGGCTTACCTAGCTGAACACGTTCCAACTGCTGCTCATCTTTTCCGCGCATGCCTTCTTCTTATCAGTTCCCGCTGTGGAAACAAGATCATTTTCTGGTGCGGAGCAGTTTTCTCAAGACGTGTGCTACGGATGGTGCAAGGGCCGTTCTCGCCAGGGACTTCAGCTCCTCGCCCACTTCCGCCGAAAAGTTCATTCACAATCGAGTTCCCCGAGCACTTGCCAGAGTGCGAAACCGAGCGGGCGAAACAAACCATGGTTCAGCATGGCACAACCGAGGTTAGTGGAGAAGCGATTTTGACCAAAGATATGGTGATCGGGCCCCAACCGACGGAGTTTTGCGGACAGCAGTGGATTGAGAAACGGTAAGAATGAATTCTCAACTGTCAATATCTGGGAGACTCACTGCGTCAATGCATGGCAAGTTGTACAGCCAACGTCGGCCCGATAGACTTGGTGGCAGTCGACGCAGGCCTTCATCTTCATGGCCAAGACAGGCTGGATGTGCTCCTGTGCTCCTACGTCGCCGTGGCAGGTCGCGCAGGACATGTTTTTGACCATGTGCCGGTCATGGCGGAAGAAGACGAAATCGGGGAGTTGGTATCGAGGTGTGACCGGAGCTAACTCCTTGGCGGCAGGGAGAACGGCCAAGGACTGGATCGCAGGCGTGCCGGCACTGATTGTCTGGTGGCACGTCATGCACTTGGACTGCTGTGGGAAACCTGCCTTTTCTCCGTTTACTGCGCCAGGATGACAGAAGGAGCAGTCAATCTTCAGAGATCCGTGCTGCGCATGGCTAAAAATCTCCGCAGCCCCCGAGATCTGCGACGGGCGTGGCTGAACCGTGTCGTGCTCACGAGCAAGCGAGCGCGAGTATGAAACCTCCGCCGGCGAGTCTGTCTGCGACGGCAGTGCGAAGGCGATCAGGGCGTCCGAAAAGGTGTTGCTAAACTTGTTCCCTCCGCCTGCCGCAATCACGACATACTGTTTGCCCGTCTTTTTCCCACGAAAGGTCATCGGAGAGGCATGAGCGCTTGCCGGCAGTTTCGTGACCCAGATTTCCTTGCCGTTGTCCTTGTCAAAGGCTCGGAAACGGCTGTCGTTTGTGGCGGCGATAAAGACGAGTCCGCCAGCTGTGACTAGCGATCCACCAATGTTCGGCGCGCCGGTCGCCGGCAGCCCGCGGTCGACTAGTTTATCCACTACCCCGAGTACGCTCCGCCATCGAAATTTACCGGTGTCGAGATCGATGGCGGTCAGGAATGCCCAGGGCGGCTGCTGACACGGAATCAGGTCCGGGTCCCAAAATCGCGAGTAAGGCGACCCGGGGCCTTGCGCACGGTAGGGCACAGCCGATCCCTCGGGAGCCTTCACCAGCCGGAACACCATAGCCACATCCATCGAATTCACGTACAGCGTGCGCGTTTCCGCATCGAACGATGCGCCGCCCCAGTTGGCGCCGCCGAGCGTTCCGGGAAACAGGATCGTCGTTTGGAGCGAGATGGGCGTGTACATCGGACCCAGCACAGCGTCGTCCATCAGTCTCAGACAGTAGGCCCGCGTCTCCGGGGTGACGTCGCCCAACTCGGAAAGCGTCATGCTCTGGCGGGCGAACGGTGGCGGCGACAGCGGCCTCGGCTGAGTAGGATATGGGGTTTCGCCCGGAACCTCGCTCTTGGGCTCGCGCACCTCTTCGATCGGGAAGACCGGCGCACCAGTGACACGGTCGAAGACGAACGTGTAGCCGGTCTTTGTCACCTGTGCGACCGCGTCCAGCACTTTGCCGTCCTTCAAAACCTGCACCAACGTGGGTTGCGCGGGCAAATCGTAATCCCACAGATCGTGATGAACGGTCTCGAAAATGCCAGAGGCGCTTGCCGGTCACAGCGTCCAAGGCGACCAGCGAATCGCCGAACAGACCCGCGCCGAGGCGGTCGCCGCCGTACAGGTCGGCAGAAGGCGAAGTTAGCGGCAGGAACACGATTCTGCGCGCGGTGTCGACGCTGAGCGGCGCCCAGGCGTTGCCTCCGCCGCGGCCCTTCCAGGCATCCCCGGTCCAGGTCTCGTTGCCGAATTCGCCGCCCTGCGCGACAGGATAGAAGGTCCAAAGAACCTTGCCAGTGCGGGCATCGAAGCCGCGTACAACGCCCAAGGGACCGTAAGGTTCACCGTCGGACACCAGCGACCCGCATATCACCACGTTCTCATAAATGGCCGGTGGCGATGTCATTCCGAGCCGCCGGTTCGGATACTTCTCCGCTGCCCCGGACCGAAGATCAACCCATCCACCGTGGCCAAAGGAGTCGTCCAGTTTCCCGCTCTCAGCGATGAGCGAGAAAAGCCGCCCGTCAAGCGTGCCGAGGAAAACGCGGCGTTTCGAACCATCGGACCAATAGGCCGCTCCGCGGTTGATGAAGAGGTTGGCTGACTCGGTCAGATCGATGCGCGGGTCGAAGCTCCAAAGCTCCTTGCCCGTTTCCGGATCGAGCGCGATGATGCGAGAGAATGGCGTGGTCACGTACATGATGCCGCCTGCGACTAGCGGCGTACTTTCAAATGTGCTGCGTGTGGGCCACCTCGAGCCGTCGCTGATATCGCCGGTGTGAAAGATCCAGGCGGGCCGCAACCGACTCACATTCTCCCGATTGATCTGGTTTAAGCTGGAGTATTTAGTGCCGCCCGGATCGCCACCATAAGAGGTCCATTCCTGCGCCCGGGGGACCGCAGGAGTAGCCAGCAGAGCCAGCAGAATTAGTGCGGTTGAGATGATTCCTGTCATTTCAGCGCTAGTTGAGACCGAACTGAAGAATCCGGGGATGGCTGGCCATGGCGATTGCGCCGAACTCCGGGTCCGTCTGAGCGAGGTAAAATCCGCCAGAACTTGACGGAAAATTCGCATCATTTAGCACGTTAAACGCTTCGGCCCGAAAATCCGAATCGAGCTGCGCACTGGAAGGTTCCCGGCTTGAAACGATTCAATGCAATGGCGCCGATATTATTCCTGGCGAGTCCGCTCTGTCAACCCCTCGTAACCCTCGACTTTCCCATGGTTCCCTAGGCTGATCTGGCGACGACTCTGCGGTTGTTGCGCACCGCTTCCGACTTCCGATCCCGCTCGGCCGGGCTGATGTCAGGGAGTATGTCCTTGCCACGTAGCCCTAGCTACTTTCCGTCGCGAAAGTGAGGCGATGAGAGCCGATGGATGCTGATGAGAGACGCTGAGGGCAGGGTCAGAATGCGAACCACAGTTGCTCAAATCTCCTCTTGTACTGAAGCACAAGCCAATATATCGTCTGGCGTTGTTCGGGAGCGCCTGTCAGGTGGGGCTCATCACGTCCAATTGTCGACCGCAGCTATGCTCGATCCCAAGTGGCTTCTGCGGCAAACAAAATGAATTTGACTCGAGAGGCTCCATGACATTTAAACGGATGCTTCTATCCCCTGTGATTTTGCTCTTACTCGGTTCACACCTGCATTCGCAGGTAAAAATCAAGCAAATGAAGGACAGGATCTCGGTAGACATCAATCGCAAACCATTTACAGATCTGTATATCGGACCCGAATGCATGAAGCCGTTTCTGCACCCCCTGCGAAGCACTCACGGTACGATAGTGACCAGGCGGTTTCCTATGGAAGAGGTTGAAGGAGAATCGCGCGATCACAAACACCAGCGCGGCCTCTGGTTTGCCCACAGCAACGTGAACGGATTCGATTTCTGGAACAACGAATCAACTTATACTACCCCCAACCGGGGTCGTATCCAGCTCAATAGAGTCGACAAGCTGAGGAGCGGAGCAAAGCATGGATCTATTGGAGTAAGTTTTGATTGGAAAGATCCAAGCGGCAACATACTCCTTACGGAAAACCGAACGATGACCTTCTACGCGGACCCAGTAAATCGAATCATTGACTTCGATTTCGAACTGATGGCAGCTACAGACGTGACTTTCGGTGATGTCAAGGACGGCATTTTCGGAATGCGTGTCGCTTCTGGCCTCGAGTCAACGCGGCCGGTTATTCCTCTGAATCCCGCTCGCACCGGCACTATGGTCAATTCTGATGGGGCTTTTGGTGAAAAAGATTGCTGGGGAAAACGAGTGTCGTGGATGGATTACTTCGGTACAGTTGACGGTGAGAAGGTCGGCATCGCCATTTTTGACAATCCGGCTAATTCGCGGCGTGGTTACTGGCATTCGCGCGACTACGGCCTATTCGCCATCAACATCACGGGTGCGAAGGAGTTTACGCATGATCCCCACGCCGACGCGAGCCTCCGTCTTAGCCCTGGCGACCGGCTCCGACTTCGGTATCGGGTTGTTATTCACCCTGGCGACTATAAGGACGCCGAGATCGCCGAGCTATACTCCGCTTACGCACACCAGTAGCACGTCGCCAGCCGCGAGCAACATCCTCCGTCGACAGCCAGGATTCGCGGCCCGTGCTGAAAGGCATAATACCCGGCATAACTGGGCCACCTTCGATCAAGTAGTCGTGCGTGTCCATGGTGATCTGGATCGTGCGCCGGTTGCCAAATACGGCTAATCTTCAGGAACTCACCGGGAGAAACCGAACTAAGTGCTTCGGCGGCGCGTGCCCCCAATCGTTTCGCGATCAGGGGCCCGCCAGTCGCGCTGCCGCCTAGAAGTAAACCTTCGCCCCCAGTTCGATGATCCGGATGTATCGGCACCGGGCTTCCGATCTGGTGACGGTCAGCATTAACTATCCTGATGAGAAACTTGGCGTTCTCAAGGTTCTCAGCGGTGAACATGCAACCAGCACAAATGTGGTCTTGGGCTCGACTGACATTTACAAGATGCTGGCAGCATTTGACCCGGGGTGGAATGCGGCGGTGCCCTTCATATTGTTGATCCGGCCCGGCGGTGAAGTCGTCTATAAAATCCAGGGTGTCAACGCGGATCCGCTCAAGCTAAAGCGGCTTCATTGCGAATCTCGATGACGATGACTACATCGGTCACCGGGCATACTGGAGATCCGCTGTTCACGGCACGAAGTAGAATCTCTTCCGTGAAGCTGGTCAAGTTCAACCCTGCCGCCCTCGCGGATCTTGTTCTGCGCGTGGAGGGGTGATCTGCGCGAGAAGGAGGACTGCGATCTCTAGCCGTCTCACCGGGCAATACCCAGCCCGGGCTGGCGCAGATCTCCGGGAAGATCGGGAAGCTCGATCAATGTTCCGCTCCTGGAACTCTTGAACTTCAGCGGTGTCGCAGACCCGAGTAGCGTCACTGATTTGGCGCGAGTAACGTCCTCCAGCAGAAACCTGTGGCCGGACCTGCGCGGCAGAATCACGAACAGGTCGCTGCCCTTCGTAGTGAAAAAACTTCGATCCCCGCCTTGCCCGGCTCTGGCTTCGCCACCAGCTTCGACACCTCGTAAGCGGTCTCGAACTCCGCGTTGTAATTGACCTTGGGAACCTCGCCAGTACTCCATTGCCGCGTGGACTTCCATGGCTTTGTGCCATAGACTGCGTCGCCATTAACCTTGAGCCAGTTGCCGACCTGACTCAGGCGCTCCTCCATAATTACGGGAATCGTGCCCTCGCCGAGCCTAGACGCAAAAGAGCTGTATTCGCCGTCGAAGAATCTGTCCCTGGAATCGCCTACTTTGAAATTGCTTGACATGCAACCGAGAAATAATAATCCTATGGTTATAGCATAATAGATCATGGGCGAGATGAAATCGGCATTGGGATGTGGGCTGAGGGAGTCCATCGCCAGGCAATCGTGAGTCGGGCGTGACTTTCAAAGGGATGGCTGATGATCCGACAGTTCTTTGGGTTGACGGCGCCTCATTACAGCAATCATGGTGGCGAGTCCTTACGCGCGAGCAGTGGTTTGTCTTCGTCGGTGCGTCGCTCGCGTGGCTATTCGATTGTTTCGATCAACAGATATTCAATCTAGTCTCGCGACGGCGCGATGGAGAATCTGATACCGAACGCAAAGCGTCGCCACAGAATACAGTCCCTATACAACGTCAGTGTTTCTCATAGCCTGGGCGATAGGCGGGTTGATCTTCGGTGCGCTCGGCGACCGTTATGGGCGCGCGAGAATGCTTACTATTTGCATTCTGCTGTATTCGATTAGCACAGGAGTGAGCTCCTTCTCAACGGGAATATTTGATTTTTGTGCCTATCGATTCATTGAGCGGCCTGGGGGTCGGGGGCGTTTTCGGCCTTGCGGTCGCACTGGTGGCCGATTCCCTCCCGGATCGCAGTCGTGCGCCGGCGCTGGGGCTATTGCAGTCGATCTCGACCTGGGGAAATCTTGCGGCGGGGTTGATCGGAATGCTTCTGGGCGCGCTTGCGGCGCGTCATCTCCTTCCGTTCGGGCTCAAGCATTGGCAGGCGATGTTTTTGGTAGGCGCGCTGCCTGCGTTCATCTGCGTTTTTGGATTGCGCAATCTAAAGGAGCCGCAAAAATGGGCCGCAGCTCGCGCCGTGGGAGTGAAGCGAGGAATAAAGTTCGGCTCCTATCACAACCTGCTCGGCCACCCTAAATGGTCGAAGCACGCGTGGTTGGGACTCATCGCGTGTAGTGCGGGAATCATTGGTCTCTGGGGTATCGGCAATTTTCATCCTCAGATTGTAGGCGCACTTGTCGAGCAACACCTAAGCAAGGCAGGACTTACATCCGACGCTCTTGCAAGTGAGAAGGCGTATTGGCGTTCCGCCGGGCTGCTCCTTCAGAACATCGGAGGCTTTTTCGGCATGCTGTCGCTAGCGACAATCGCGCATGTAAAAGGGCGACGCATAGCTTTCGCGCTATCGCTGCTTCTCTCCTTTTTGTCGACATTGCTTGTGTTCAAGTACATGCGCGAGATTAATCAGATATATTGGATGCTACCGCTCATGGGCTTTGGCCAGCTATCCGTTTTTGGTGTCTATGCTGTCTACCTGCCGGAATTATTCCCCATCAGCTTGCGCAGCACCGGTACGAGTTTTTGTTACAACGTAGGCCGAATTGTGGCGGCGACGGCCCCGTTTACGATCAGTCAAGTTACGAAGAAGCTTGGTCGGTGATATCGAAGGATTCCGCACCGCCGGAATGTGGGTTAGCCTCGTAATGCTCGTCGGGATTGTCGTGTTGCCATTCCTTCCGGAAACAAAGGGCCAACCACTGCCGGACGACTAACGCGGCGGCAAATCTCCGCGTGACGAATATGTCTATGTCGATATTCTATACGTCCTTTGTGAGGCCTATCTTGTTCTGCATGGATCCCGAAGTTGTTCACACGATGACGCTTCGCGCGTGCGCTGCGGCAGGTCGATCGGCTTTATTGCTGCAGGTCGTCCGTTCCAGGCTGCGTGTGGTCGACCCGCGTCTGGGGCAAACGATAGCCGGGATTCGTTTCGAGAATCCGATCGGACTGGCTGCAGGTTTTGACAAGAACGGAGTTGCGGTGAAGATGCTTGGAGCACTTGGGTTCGGCCACGTCGAGATTGGGTCGATCTCGGCCTACCCTTCCCAAGGTAATTCACGCCCGCGGCTGTTCCGAATCCCCCAGGACGAAGGGATCGTGGTCCATTACGGAGTTCCTAACGATGGCGCAGACGCCGTCGCCACGCGAATTCGAGGAAGAGACTGTGGGGTGCCGTTAGGCATCAACCTGGTAAAGACCAACGACCCGCACCGTCCGCCGACGGATGATGAGGTTCTCGGCGATTACGCCGAGGCGTTCGCGAGGCTGCAGGATTTAAGCAGCTACATTAACTTGAATTTAAGTTGCCCGAACAGCGCTAACGATAGGAACTATTTCGACGATATACGAAAGGTACACGCGCTCCTGCAACGACTGGCCAACCAACGGCCTAGGATTCCGGTATTTCTGAAGTTGAAGCCGACCGTCGATAGAGCGATTCTGCGTGAGTTGGTTGCGGTTGCCGATCAGTTCCCCTTTGTTGCAGGGTTTGGTATCAACCTTTCCGCGGGAAAGTCCGCTGAATTGAGGCTGACGACGTCACGAGACGCGCTTGAGAAGCTTCCGGGTGCAGTTTCCGGGCGTCCGGTGGAGAATCTGATTAACGCCAATCTAAAGCTGCTTTACAAGGTCATTGGCCCCGGGAGTCGGTACAAGCTGATGGCGGCCGGCGGGGTATTTTCTGCGGAGGACGCGTACCGAAAAATACGGCTTGGGGCCTCGCTTGTGCAACTGTACACCGCCATGGTGTATCACGGTCCCGGTATTGTTAGGGAGATATTGCGCGGATTGGTTGTCCTACTCGAACGTGACGGCTTTGGTAACGTGACCGAGGCGGTGGGTATTGACGTGGCAAAAGACCAAATGGCCTCCGGAATGGTCATTTAAGCGAAGGACCAACGATGTCTGAAATCGGATTGGGAATCATCATGCAAGGCGTGACCGTCGCATGGGCATGAACCAGCGCCTGATCCACTCCATTGTCGCGATCCGCCATCAACGCGGCGTTCTACTCTCGAACGGCGATCGCGTGATGCCCGATTCCCTGTTGCTGCGACGCAATGCCGAGGCGCTCAGAACGTTGGCCCAATCGCAAGGCATTGCGCGTTGGGGAACGGTGTGGGTTCGCCAAAACGTTGCGCACTACATACAAAGAGATCGTTTTTCCTTGGCTTAAGTTATTCGGTTTGGAATTGCAGGCTGATTCGTCTAATCGACGGAAATTGGTCGAAGAAAATGTAGGACCGGACGAGCGCTTCTCTATATGGGCGAACGCCACTGCCTTTCTGCAGTGGCGTTCATGGTTGCGGGGGCGGATTTGAACCGCCGACCTTTGGGTTATGCGATCTGACTCACCTTTCGATGAGAGTCGGACTGTACCTTCACCCACGAGGGATGCTCGCCATCCAGTCTCTACGCCTTCCCCATTTTCGGGGCTTGGTTCGGTATTGCCCTATCGCTCGCGCGACGTAGGTTCCACCGACTTTGACGAGTGATCTTCCGGTGCATTGCTGCGCCGGACGCCCATTTGTCAACGCTCCCAAATTAAGGTCCCAAGCGGCCAAGCCAACAAGCCCTTGAAGAATGCCTGCGATCGGACGTCGAGATTTGTCCTTCGGTTTGACGTTTGTAGCGATTAAAAAACCCCACGTTTATACGCGGACTTCTGACCTTGAGAACCAAGTACTTCGGACCGGATTCAGAAAGGGTAAAAAACTGATATTTGTTAACCGCAATATAATAATAATAAGGATAAGGTCACCATAAACACCAGCATCACGCAGGAGGGCAGTGTCATCACAACTAACACTATCTACAACAATGGCCGCCCCATCAGCCAGAATATCTCGATTCGTGATAGCCAGGGTCGCGTCCTTATCGAAAACGTGTTTGGAAAGCTGCTTCCTTAGCTGTAACAAGACTTCCACCCCGGCAGGAGGACCGCTCACTGCAGCTTCGCATACTCCGCCTTGGCTTCTTTCAGGATGGGGAGGTCGGGCTCGGCGTCTTTCCAGGGGGCGAGGAAATTTTTGTAGGCGCCAGCTGCCGCGTCACTGCTCTCGCCATTAGCCCGAGCCAACCAGATGCGCCAACGCTCCCGTGCGGCAGCTCCAGAGTCGATCACCTGTTTCCGGGAACTAAGCTGGCCTGTAGAATGGCGGCGCGTTCGAAGTCGGCCAGCAACAGCTAGGGTAGCTGCCAGTCCAACGCGTAGATCTCATCACTGCTGATGTCACGGAGAGCCAGTGGAGAGTCATCGGGGGCCAGGCCTGTCCAAGCGCCGAAGCTTGCCGTGTTTGGGCGCTTAATGTTGGCCAGGCTGGCCATGCGCTCCACCTTGTGATTTTTGATCTGCAGGCGATAAAACGACGGTTCACCTCGAGCGGTGGAGTTGAAATATACATATTTCCCATCACGCGACCAGTTTGGGTAGTCGATCGTCATCGGAATCGTGAGTTCGGTCCACTTCTGGGTCTTCCACTCAAACAGTGCGAGATGGTTACCCTTTGAAAGAGCGGCAATGAAGGTGCCGTCTGGTGACAGTTTCGGGAACCAAGTCCCAACAGAGCCGCTGATCGTGGTAAGTTTGCCAGTCTTCAGATCCAGTAGATAGATGGCGCCCGGAGCTGCACCCTCCAAATCAGATGAGGTGTTTGCGAAGATCAAGAAATTGCCATCCGGCAACCAGTTGGGGAAAACTTCATCGCGATTCCCCTTCGTCAATTCTTTGGGAGTCCCTCCGTCCGCCAACACCGTGTAAATATGGATTGGTTTGCCCGGTTCAGTGGCAGCGAAAGCAATCTGCTTTCCGTCGGGCGCCCATTGGGGCTGAAGCGCTGCCATCGAGGGAGAACTGAGCTGCAGGCGCTCCGTTCCGTCCACCTTGCTGCGCCACAAAGCGCCGTAGGGATAACTCACATAAGCGACCCATTGCCCATCCCTCGAAACCGGAATATTTTTCCCTGATTAAATTCAACACCCGACGTCGAAGTTTCTGCGGCTTGCTGCGATTCGAGGCCCGCCCGGCATTCCCGTGCTTGAGCCCTTTGCTGCCCACCTGCCGATACCGCCGCCACAGTCTCTTCGTCTGGCGATAGCTGAGCTCGAGGATCACCGCTGCCTCTCTGAGCTTCAACTCCCCACTCCCCACTCCCCCCATCAGTTCCACACGATTCAGCTCACGACTGCTCATCGCTGTCCTCTTCAACAGACCTCCTCCGGCTCGAGGTCTCAGTCTAAGGGGACATTTCTAAATAGACTTCATGCGCCGGCGGCGCACCACTGAGCATGAAAATGAGGGGGCAGCGGAGAGGATTTCGAATGCGGGTCAGTCTCTGTGGTACAAGCATTCGTGGTGGGCGATTGCTTGAAGGTCGTTCTAACGACTCTGTGACGACACAGATCCCGCTAAATAGACTGACCCGCGTCGGTAAAGGTACCACTTTTTGTCGCACCTGGAAACAGGAAGGACGCATGACAGTGTCTGCAACAGACCTGCGGCGCAGCAATCGCCTGCCATGGAGGCGTTATGGAAACCCTGGTGGAGCGCGGTTGTGGACTGGATGTGCACCAGGCCACGGTGGTGGCCTGCTTGTTGATTGTTCGGAGAGACGGCAAAGTGCAGAAGCAGGTGCGGACCTTCGGCACCACAACACGAGAACTGCTCAGCATGCGCGAATGGTTGCGGTTCCAAGGCTGCACCCATGTGGCTATGGAAAGCACGGGCGTTTATTGGAAACCGGTCTACGCAATCTTAGAGGGGGCATTTCAGATCGTGGTGGCGAATGCGCAACACGTCAAGAAAGTTCCTGGGCGTAAGACCGATGTGAAAGACGCGGAATGGATTGCGGACTTGGTCTGTCATGGACTGCTCCGCCAGAGTTTTGTTCCGCCCAAACCCATCCGCGAACTGCGCGATTTGACCCGCTATCGGCGCAAGCTCGTGGAAAGCCAATCGGCAGAGCGCAACCGCTTGCTGAAAGTACTGGAGACAGCCAACATCAAGCTGGCCAGCGTGGCCACTGATGTCTTCGGAACTTCCGGTCGGCTGATGCTGCGAGCTCTGATCGAAGGGAAGACCACCCCAGAGGAAATGGCTGAGCTGGCCAAAAGGAAGCTGCGAAGCAAGATCCCCCAACTGGAATTGGCCCTGGAAGGAAACATCGAAGATCATCATCGCTTTCTGTTGAAGTTGCAATTGGATCGCCTCGAGAGGGCAGAGGGCGATCTAGCGGTTCTCGAGGAACACATCCAGGAGAAGCTCGAGCCCTATGCTGCGAAGCTAGCGTTACTGGATGAGATCCCCGGCGTCGACTGGACTCTGGCCGCGGTGATCATTGCCGAATTAGGCGTCGACATGAGTGTGTTCCAGAGTGTCTCGCAGCTAGCTTCTTGGGCGGGACTTTGTCCTGGCAATAACGAATCGGCCGGTAAGCGCAAGAGCAGCCGTATCCCCAAAGGCAACGTGTACTTGAAGACCGCCTTAGTTGAGGCGGCGCATGCGGCGGCTAGGACGAAAGGCACCTACTTGCGAGACAAGTTTCACCGCCTCAAGGCGCGGCGCGGGTATAAGCGTGCCGCGGTGGCGATCGGCCATAAGATCTTGGTATCCATCTATCACATGGTCTCCCAAAACGTCTCCTACAACGATCTCGGCGACCTCTATCTGGATAAGCTCAACAAGAACCACTTGACTCGCAACTTGGTTCATCGACTGGAACGCCTAGGCTACTCGGTCACACTGGCCCCCCAGCAAAAAGCGCCATAGGCCAATTAATTTTCATGACAGTTCGGAAGGGGACATTATCATTAAGTTTCAACACTGGATTCTTTAGTCCTGGATTCTTTAGTCCTGGATTCTTTAGTCCTGGGTTCTTTAGTCCTGGATTCTTTAGTCCTTAGCTTAAAGCTCCTAAAGGCGCGAATCACAGGCCAGGTCTAACTTGACATCTTAAAAAGTTCGTTTGCGTGATAGGGAGGGATATCAACTACTTCATCGGCATCTTCCACAATAAGAAGCCTTCGTAGGCCAGGAACCCGGAAATGGCGAGCCCAATCCAACTAACCCAGACGGGTACGACGGCGCCTCCTATCGTGACCTGCCATCCCTGCAAGAGGCGAACGGCGTGAAGAAGAGCTATCAGCAAGAACAGTATCGAGGTAATGAGGAAAAAACTACGTTGCGTCATTTCGATCTCCGTAGAACTTGTGGTCAAATGTTCAAGGCCCGTTTGTTGTAGGATGCTTCTTATCATCCCTCTTCCCTGACCAACCAATCCATTGCTTCCTCCCGTGTCTTGAACCTACTGAATTCCCGCTGGGAGAAGGATTTCAGCGCCTCGTAGTAGACCTTGGGCAGACTCTGAGCACCCACAAGCGCTGCCCGCTTCACATACGGCCTGTCGAATACGGCAACTTCCTTCATTCGGGTGACCGCAGCACGACTGAACTGCGCGCCCGTGAAGTCGCCCAAGGTGAGCACTGACTCGCGGGATTGCCCTGTCACCATGCGCTGTACTTCAGTTAGCCGTTCGATTACCTCCTCCGCGCTGCAGTTGGTCAGGTCGATAAAGAGGATTTGCTTACCTTGGTGGGTTATAAAGCGAACGCGATCCATACGGGCCCCCCTCCCGCTGGGAGAACCTCCCTCAGTGGAGATTTCCAGCAGAAAGCTTCAGGCGGCGTGTATTGCCTTCAGATTACTTGTTTGCCGAAGGCTGCGACCGCCTCGTCGTCGTTTGCGTACACCCTGAATATTGTGTCTAGACTTGTGCGTCGAAGCAGATCAGTGACGCGCTGGCAGGGAGAAGTCAGCTTGAGTTCGCCAGCTCGGTTTCTCGCCGAGACGAGGAGTCCCACTAGCATGCCCATTCCCTCGCTGTCGATGTAATCCACGCCTTCTAGGTTGACGACAATTTTTGGAGTTCCTGGCAGCATGCTGCCGACTCTCTCGCGCAACACAGCGCATGCGTCGCCGGAATCAATGCGACCGTTGCAACCGAGGACGAACACGTCGCCAGATATCTGTGTCCGCACTGTTAATGCCATTACTGCTCCGAGTCCACGAGAGTCCGCCCTCCTTTGTCGATCAACCTGATGCGCCGTTGCGGCCCGCAGAAAATAGCCTCAGGCAGCGGCTAAGAAGCGCTTCACCGTCTCTCCCCACTGTCCACGCGAGGTGTCACCCTCGGCGATTTCGCCGGGCCAGGTCCGCGACACGTACTTTGGGGGTCCGGTGAGAAAGACGATTCGCTGGCGTGGGTCCGCTGCCCTAATCTGCTCGTAGAATTCGAGCGCTTCCTCGCGGGAGTACCTGCGAATGTCGAACATGACGAGATCGTAGACCTGAGGTTGCCACAGAAAGCGCGCGGCAGAGATCTCTTCAGCTTCATGCACCTCGACTGCGTGACTTCGCAGGACGGCGGCGCGCGCCTCGCGCGTTGCCTGAAAGCGGTCGATGAGGAGAACTTTTTTGCCCGCAAGAGCCGGACGGCTACGAAGTGGTGGGCGATACATACGACACTCCCAAAACGAGCGCGCCCTTTTTAGGAAGGGTGATTCGGCAAAAGTCTGCGCCGGGAAGGTTCGGGAGTCAACAGAAATATAAAAAAGCCCCAATGGCTGGATCGAGCCTTTCTTTTCTTCGAGATCTTTCGCTTGGGCTACTCGCGGCGGCTGCCCATATGGGGTCTTGCGCGCCGCAGATCTTTTCGGTCTCTATTGGCGCTTGGCGCCCTTGCCATTCACTGGTCGGGGCCGTTAGAGAAAATGGACTTATTTGAGTGAAAATCACCCACGCGAAAAAGCCGGCATGGCACTCGCGTCGATGGATCAGTAAGTTTCATGGACATTGATCTTGAAGCCTGCGTCACCTTCAGTCACGCGAACCGAGGAGTTTGGAGCTAGGGTCTTTGCAACCGTGGCTCTTTACTTCTCCTGTCCATGGATTATGGCGTTCTCAGTTTCGGTCGAAAACGATGCGCGGTACGGCCGGCGCCGTTCGCTGCAGAGCGCTATTCTCGAATTAGCTGAGCAAGGCGCAAAGTAGGCAGGCAGGATCATTGTGCAGCAATGCGCGCCTTTTGGGGCAGTAATAGAGGCGAACGTACGCTTGAAGCACAGCGGGGTCAATTACCTAAGATTGGTGCAGTGAAGAGTGCAGAGTGGAGGACGTATTTGAGCCGGTATGTTTCCTGGTGAGATGCGCGTTGACTTGCTCGAAATCCGGGCCTAGCATGCTCAGCCAGATGGGAAGGAGTGTCTCCGCGGATGATCGGCCAGATCATTTCGCACTACCGCGTCGTCGAGAAGCTGGGCGGTGGCGGAATGGGCGTTGTCTACAAGGCCGAGGACACGCGGCTGCATCGCTTTGTCGCCTTGAAGTTCCTACCCCCGGAGGTTGCCGGAGATCCCCAGGCTTTGGCCCGATTCCAACGGGAAGCTGAAGCTGCCTCCGCCCTGAATCACCCCAATATTTGTACGATCTACGACATCGGCGAGCAAGATGGCCACGCGTTTATCGCGATGGAGTTTCTGGATGGGGTCACGCTGAAGCACTTGATCGGCAATCGCCCGATGGACCTGGAGAAGCTCCTCTCTTTCGCGATTGAAGTTTCTGATGCACTCGATGCCGCGCACTCACAGGGCATTGTGCATCGCGACATCAAGCCGGCAAACATTTTCGTAACTAAGCGCGGTCACGCCAAGATCCTCGATTTTGGGTTGGCTAAGGTGACACCGACTTTGGCGGACAAGCATGTAGTAGAGGGGAGTGCAACGGCAAGCGTGAGCGCGGAGCATCTAACCAGTCCCGGCACTGCGCTAGGTACCGTGGTTTACATGTCGCCGGAGCAGGTGCTGGGCAAAGTGCTCGACGCGCGGACAGACTTGTTTTCGTTTGGAGTCGTTCTCTATGAGATGGCGACTGGGAACCTGCCATTCAAGGGGGATACGTCGGGGGCGATCTTTGACGCCATCCTACACAAGCCGCCAGTCTCACCTCTACGTTTAAACCAAGAATTACCCAACGAGCTCGATCACATCATCGCGAAGGCCTTGGAGAAGGACCGAGGGATGAGGTATCAGCATGCCTCGGAGATGGAAACTGACCTTACGCGCACAAAGCGGGATACGGGTTCTCCCATGGGTGGAACGGACGTCCGAAAAACCACGCTACGTTTTGCCAAATATAGAAGAAGTTACAGGAAACTTGCGTTGGCGGGCGGCATCATCGTTGCTTGCGTGATCTCCGCTCTTTTCTGGCTGACGAAGCATCGTGCCGAAGCAATGAGCCTCCACTCTATTGCGGTGCTGCCGCTTCAGAATCTCAACGGCGATCTCGGCACTGACTATCTGCGTTTCGCCCTGGCCGACGAAATCGCCAACGTGCTCACCTATTCTCGCATGCTGGATGTCCGCCCTTCAGCGCTGACCCGAAAGTACGCAAATGCGGATTTGGACTTGCACCGAGCGGGCCAGGAACTTCACGTAGCTACAGTCCTGACCGGACACTTCTTGAAGCAGGAGAGTCATCTTCTAATTACACTTGAGGCGATCGAGACCGATAACGACCGAATGATGTGGCAAGCGAACCTGAATGGTTCCACGCAGGACTTGATCGCTGTGCAACAACAGCTCGCGACGCAGGTTCGCCAAGGTTTGCTGCCCGTCATGGGCGCTGCGGGCGGTTTTTTGGAAACTGGCACTCGGCCCAGCAATCAAGCGGCCTACGATCTCTATTTGCGTAGTGTCTCGGCTTCCCGCGATCCGGTCCCTAATCTGGAAGCAATTAAGGGACTAGAACGCTCGGTGGAACTAGACCCGAACTACGCCCCGGCCTGGTCCGAGTTAGGACAACGCTATTACTATGACGCCACCTACTCTAGCGGCGGAGAGTTAATGTTCCAGCACTCCGCGGCTGCATTGGAACGCGCTTTAGCTCTCGATCCCAATCTCGCCGGGGCGGCTGCACAACTCATTGTCAACCGTGTGGATCGTGGCGAGTTGGTCAGGGCCTATGATGAAGCTACGGCGCTCGTGAAACGTCGACCGGAAAGCGCGTCGGCCCACTTCACTCTCAGCTATGTTCTGCGTTATGCGGGCATGCTCGAGGAGTCCGCTCGACAATGCGAAACTGCTGTCACCTTAACTCCGGGAAGCTATCAGTTTCGTTCTTGCGCCTGGGCGTTTATGGAGTTGAGACGCTTTGACAGGGCCCACGATTTTATCCAGTTCGATGCCGGCTCGGAGTGGGCCGCTTACGCCACTCCATCTCTGCTCTTGAGGGAAGGCAGGCTGGCCGAAGCACGCGAGGCAGTAAAACGCATGCCGACTACCCCTCACTATCACCGAGATCTCCTCCAAGCGTGCCTCCAGGGGTCACCCTCCGACGTGGACGCGATCGCAACCAAAACAATCATGACGCCCAACGATCCAGATCCCGAGCTTATCTATTACGTGGGTGCGGTCTTAGCGTTTTGCGGTAAAAAGGATGCGGCGGTGCATCTTTTAAGAACAGCTATCGAGAGTAACTATTGCTCATATTCCCAGCTCCAATTGGATCCACTAGTCGCTAAGTTGCGACCGACGCCAGAATTCAACGAACTGCTCACGGCAGCGCACGCCTGCCAAGAGGCAGTTCAGAAGTCCGCCGAGCAGGGTCCCTGATCCGGCAACCGTCGACACCCCGATCTCGTTTCACGGCGCGGATTGATTTGGATGGCTAGGCCGGCACAGTGGACTTCGACGATGAATTGAAGTAGCGGGTGGGGTGCTCGCTACACTGAGAAGAAGGCGAGGAGGTAGGTTCGCTGATTGTGTGTGGCCGTGTTGCCAAAAAGCCGCATAGAGTGCGGCTTTATTTTGGTGGATAGCTGGGAACGTTTTGCCTGGCGAGTAAGGCTAGGCGGCTTCGTCGCGGATGGCACCCCGAACTTTCTCTGCGACCTCTGGTGGAATTTCGGTCATGTTGTGGGCTGTCCGCGCATGTTCTGCGGCCTGCTGCATGATGTCCTCGTTTCGCCCTTCGCCACAAAGCCACAGTCCATACCCACGACTGTCCGAGGCAAATAGGGGGCGACGGGCGGGATTGGGTCGTGGATTTATCAAGAGCTCTGGGTCGCGGATTTTGCGTGACTAGGTTGGCGGAGAGGGTGAAGGAAAAAAGGGCGAAGCACGCCATTCGGTTGGCGGTAGGAGTGCGGACGCGCCGAGTACCGAGAGGTCTCTGGTCAGGGGATTAGTGGAACACTGTAATGAGAGGCAATGACCTGCCACCCAGCCTGCGATTTAACCCAGACGTCCGTCAGGCGATCACGATATTCATACCGCTTGCCCTTGGAGGTTCCGCTCTCGTGATAAGCACCGGTCACGACAGCCACGTTTCCGTGGACCCGGACCCTGAGGTCCGATAGCTCGGCCACTTCCACTCGCACGGAAGAGTCAGCGCTGTGGCTGATATACCCCAACTTTCCGTAGGTACTGCCGTCCTCGACGGTGATGACGAACTCCTCCGCAAGAAGCGAGGACAAGATGCCTACGTCGCGCTGTTTATATGCCTGTGTCCATTTCTTTTCAAGCGCGACAATCTTGTCGGTGTCGGCGGACCTCTGTTGCGCGTTTACGAAAAGCGACAGGCCGGACAAGAAGAGGATGACGAACTGGGAAAGGCGTCGAGCCCGCATGAGCTCTTGTCGCACAGTTTGAGCCCGGTGCCAAGTCGCTTGTGGGGGACGAGCGTTGCTCAAATACCCGCCTTGGAGAAGAGTTCGCATTAAAAATTGGGTTTAATTTCGTTACAGTGTGACCACCCGTGGAAGACCAGATAGTTGAACTGACCTGTAAAGATTGTGGCGAAGCCTTTAACTGAAGCCAACAAGCGCGTTTCCGACGTTTTCGACGACGCTCAGCGATCGGCGGGCACCACACGGGAAAACAGTGGCGCATTTGTCCTTGTGTTTTTTGTGGCTCTTTTAAGCGGAGCGTTCTCAGCGAGCTATGCTGAGACAATCGGAGGTAAACAGCGCGATCACCCACTTTAGCAATCTGACGTTCGAAAGAAGACAGCTCAAACCGAGCCAAGAAAACCCAATTTAAGCCTTCGCGACGCAGACACCCTACCATCCTGATGACAAAGGTAACCTTCCGCAGCTACCTTTGGCTGGCGTAACTTCGACACATGCCTTCAAAGCAGGAGCGAGAAAAACCGCTAGTTTTGATTGTGGACGACGATCTGGCTTCACGCGAATTGCTGGCCAGTTACCTCGAACCAGAAGGTTGCGAGATGGTGATGGTTTCTTCGGGAACGGAGGCTGTCGAGGAAGCGCGTCGGTTGTTGCCTGACCTGATCGTGACGGACGTGCTGATGCGGGGCCCGGTGGTCTTCAAACATTGTTTATCCTAAGAAACACACCGGAGACCTCGCATATTCCTGCCATCGTCGTTTCCGGAATCAGCCCCCTAATTCTGGGCCTGATGCCGGCGGCTGCATACCTGGTTGAACCGGTTGAAAAACACGCCTTTGTTCAAGCAGTACGCAAATACATCAATCCTTCCTGGACGCATGGCAGCAGACTGCAGAAAAGCGCGTTTGACAGTCAGGTTTAGTTTCTTGGGCGCAAGACTTCGAAGGAAAGAAAGCCCCGAGCCGCAGCGCTCAGAGCTTTTTTATATTCTCCTTGACTCTTGCACTATTCTAGGGGCACAATCCGCTCCGCTCTCTCAGTAACCTGCGGGATAGTGGCCATCATCCGGGACCGAATGAACTGGCGTGTGAGACCTGTTCTCCTGTTTCTCGTGGTAACTTGCTCGACAGGGCAAGGATAGCGACTTATGGCATCTCTCTTTCGACGGCTTTTTAACATGCATTGCTCACATCGGTTTGGCTGGCCACGTATCAGTGCGAGTGGTCAGCACTATCAGGCTTGTCTCCTTTGCGGAACTGCATACCAATATGACTGGACCACAATGCGACGAAGTAGCCGCTTGATGCGAGGAGATTCGCGCCAAAGTTAATGGGCAGACGGCACGGCACAAGATCATAAGCCCGGCTGTATTGCTGTAAGTTTGCGAGCGTTCAGGGAGTCACGCCATGGCTGCAAATAACACCAACAACTGGAGCGATCTCTTGGATGTTGTATTGTTTGAGGCGGACAGAGTTAGCCTCCAGCTTCGTATGGAACACGCGACGGAAGCAATCCACAGGAGAATGGAAGAATTGCAGAAAGAGGAACATCCGGGCAGCATCTCGGAACGCGTTGCCCTCCGCAACGCGTTAACAACCCTGGCTGATCTTCAGAAGATCGCCTATGCCCGAAAGCCCAGCGGGAGTGTTAGTCGCCAAAGTGGTCAAGCTATAAGTGGGTAAGGTCGACATCGCAAGGCGGTTTCAGTTTCACACTAAAACATGGGCCACAAGCGCCAATAAAGACTTCCAGAATGAACCAAAAGCCCCGACTCGCCGATCGGAGCTTTTCATATTCATGTTGACTCCCGTCTTTGCTCGGCGCAGACTTTGTTCGAATCACCCTTCCTAAAAAGGGCGCGCTCGTTTCGGGCTATGTATCGCCCACCACTTCGTGGCCGCATGGCTCTTGCCGACCAAAAAGTTCTCCTTATCGACCGCTCCCAGGCTACGCGCGAAGCCCGCGCTGCCGTCCTGCGAAGTCACGGAGTCGAGGTGCATGAAGCCGAGCACCTCTCGACAGCACGATTTCTCTGGCAACCTAATGTCTACAATCTCGTGATGTTCGACATTCGCAGGTACTCCCGCGAGGAAGCGCTCGAATTCTATGAGCAGATTAGGGCGCGGGACCCACCGCAGCGAATCGTGTTTCTCACTGGACCCCCAAAGTACCTGTCGCGTACCTGGCCCGCTGAAATCGCCGCGGGTGACGCCTCGCGTGGACAGCGGGGAGAGACGGTCAAGCGTTTTCTTATCGCTGCGTGAAGTTTCTCCGAAGCAGCACCTTGGGAATTTAAAGGCCTCTTCGGTCGCTCTTTATAGATACAGGTGGGGAATGACACCAAGAATTTTTTCCCTCATCACCGCGACGCTTTCTTCATTGATAGCTCTCCTCCACGCATTGCGCCTTCTCGGCGGCTGGCAAGTAACAGTCGGGGACATTGTGGTGCCTCTCTGGCTTAGCTGGGTTGGGCTTATTATCGCGGGCTATCTTGCCTACCAAGGTTTCAAGCTAAGCAGGGCGCGAATGAAGTAGCGGCACTACCACGCAATTATATTAATAAAGTGTCAGTTAGACTTGGCTCGTGACTGTCTGCAGCCTGACACCGATATCGGCAGTCGCCGCGGCAAGGATAGATAGAAACCCCTATATGCAACGCGATTACACCTGTGCTCAGTGCAGAAAGACGTTTTCAGTAAAGGACACATCCCCCCTGAAACACCCGGACGTGCCAGAGGATGACGCAAATGTGCAATGCCCGTTTTGCGACCGATCAAACCACACTACTTGGCCGCGGGGCGGAAAGTTCATTATTGTTCCCTCGAAGGCCGCTTGAACTGGTCCGTCGCCCCGATGTATGGCCGGCTCGCTGGTCTTCATAGCTGGCAGCTCGGTTGCACCACGGCAGTCAAAGCTAAGGCTCCATACCAACGAATGAGAGCTCACTAATGTGAGTTAACCTTGCACATGATTCACGCCTTTAGGAGCTTCAAAACAAGTTCAAAGAATCCAGTTGAGCGAGTGTAAACAACGGAACTCTCAATGCTCGAATGTCCGAGAAGACTGGCGATAGCGGACGTGTCCGCGCCTCCGAGTACCGCGACCTGGCGAACGCATGCCGGAATATGTGAGGATGGATGTTTTCCGTGATGCTCGCTGTCCTCGCGTATTGTTTTGATGGCCGCTCCCACCGTGTGCCGATGTGGCCGCCAGTGGATTTTCATCGGGGAGTAGTATGACGCTGCTCCCCACCTTTCCTGCCAGGAGCGGAAGGTTCGGCTTCGAGATGCAGGTATAAGCGAGCTAACCAGGCCGCGCTGAATATTCCCATTCGATAGTGTTCGCTCTCCCATGGTTTGCGTTTCGTAGGCAGATCCCATGCAAGAACAGGAAATTTCGCGGCTAACAGTCGGGCGTTTTCGTGTTTCGTTAGGCCCCAGCCCGTTTAGGAGGGCTGATGCGAACGCGTACGCGATGATTCTTCGCTTCCCTGTTACTACTAGAGGACGGTTCAACTCGCCATATGTGGGAAGCGACGAACCGCATTGCCAAAGGCTTTGCCAAGTCAAGTCACTTTCGCCACTTCCTCGCTTTGTGATCGCGTTGCCTTCGCCCGTTAGAGTCACTGAAACGGGACTGCGCATGTGCCCACCAGAGAAAGGCCGGCAGATTGCCGCCATTCGATCCCAAGCAGTCCGTTCTCTCCAGTCCGCTTTGAGGCCGAAATATTACGAAATACGGGCATGTTTTCCGTATTTTGGGGCAAAAGGCGGGGCAGTTTCTCTGCAGTTAAGACTTGCTGGCGGAGCGAGTGCGATTCGAACCTTCGTTACCTTTTTGAATTCGTAAATCCCGACGTAGACGTAACTTGCAGCCAATAAAGAAGTTAACCAGAGAATCAACGGGCTCTCGTGGCGGCAAATTCCCACGAAACAGTCCATCTTTAATCCGTCATTAAGGTGAACGGCATACGATAGTGGGGTTGAAAGTGGTCACCTTCGCCTCCAGGTAGCGGACTCGAAATTGGTGTGCTATGACTGCTTGCTCGGGCGCGCAGTCTACGTAGAACGGTGTCTCAGCAAAACCCGCTCCTCAAATTACGAAGAAATGGATTCTCAGAGATTCTTTCCGGGCTTTTGCCCCAACTGCTGTGTAAAAACGGAGCCGGCTTTGTTGGCATCTGCCAAATTGTCCGCGTGTGCAATCGCGATCCGCTTCCCAGAAGCCGACTTCCGGCTCGGCACAACTTCCGGATTGCCCGGAATCCGCCCTGCGGTCGCCTTGCCCGAGCAAGGGCCGGAACTTTCATCTTCAGTATTACGTACCTTCGCTTCGGAGGCGAGGTATGTTCCTGCTATCTGCTGTCGCTCTGCTCTCCTTAGCCGTTCCATCTCCCGCCACGGTCGCCTGGCACAAGAGTTTCAGTCTGAATGGCCGGCCAGAAATCCAAATCGTCAGCAACAATACCGATGTTCGTGTCTACGCTTCGGATCGGAAAGACATCGAGGCGGTGCTTTATGCGGACAAAACAATTTCTTCCGATGCGGTTACTGATCGTAAGTCCGAGAATCTTGTGAAACTCGACGTTCGCCTCCCGAGCCAGTGGAGAGCCGGTTTTGACTCGGGAGTTCTTGAGCTCAGGGTTCCCTCGGGCTGCGATATTGATGTGCAATCGCGAAATGGGTCGATCATGGTGAAGGATGCTGAAGGCAAGTTGACCCTACACACGGAGAGCGGCAACATTGCGGCACTTGCGATTCGTGGGGCCCTAGATATCGAGAGTGGACACGGAGATCTTCAGATCGACGGCACTGTCACCGCAGTCATCCTTCACACCCGCACGGGCAATGTCGCGGCCCAAATAGATCCCGGCTCCAGAATGAATTCCAACTGGGTATTGCGAACGGGCGATGGAAATGTTGACCTTCGGCTGCCCGAAGACTTCTCCACCGAGCTTGATGTTAACAGCGGGGATGGGAATGTGCGCCTGGATTTCCCAATGGCCGTGGTTGGCGGCGGAGGACGATCGACCGTGCGGGGGCCGGTTAACGGCGGCGGACGACACTTGGAGGTCCATTCCGACAAGGGAGACATCAGGGTGAGGAAGATTGCTGGTTCCATCTGAGACGCTGCTATGGATTCGGTTTGGAAATGTCGGTCGACCATTGCCGCCGGGCGATTGATGCCTGCTTTCCTTGCGACACTGCTAACTTGCCCGGCTATTGCTCAGCGAACGCACTCCACCTCGTCGACAGCTCAATACAACTTCGCGGCGGTGCGCGCCTACATCAACAAAACGATTACCGAAAAGCAATTACCGTCGGTCAGCGTAGCCGTGGCTAAGGATGGCAAGATCATCTGGGAAGAAGCGTTCGGCTGGGCCGACCGCGAGAAGATGATCCCCGCGACGCCGGGCACAGTGTATGCACTCGCATCGCTGACGAAACCGTACACCTCAACCGGCGTGATGGAACTAGTGGAACAGCGCAAGATCGATCTCGATCGTCCGATTAACGAGTACCTCGGCTCCGCACCTCTCACCGCCATAGTCGGCGACGCTTCCGGAGCAACCGTGAGACGGGTCCTCTGCCACACCTCTGGCCTGCCAATTCACTCCGTCAACCTCCTCGGTAACGGGGATCAGGTACCACCCATGGCGGATACCATTCGTCGCTACGGCACGCTGGTGAATCCCCCAGGTCAGTACTTCGATTATTCAAATCTTGGCTACGGCGCGATGGGTTACATGACAGCGCTTGTTTCGCAGCTCGATTGGAAGGATTACATGCGAGACAGGGTCTTTCTTCCATTAGGCCTATTTCATACGAGCGTCGGTATCGGACCTGGCCTGGAGGACTACGCCGTAGCAAGATACGACAATGGAAATCGCAGACTGCCTGCTTTCGCGGCCGACACTCCTGGTGCTTCAACCATCTGGTCCAGCGTACATGACGTAGTTCGGTTCGGAATGTTTCAACCAACACTGGACCTGATGAAAGAACCCGCTACGGGTGGCGTTCCATCTGCAGGCACCATGCTCGGTCGGAAATCATATGGTCTCGGCTGGTTTATTGACCCTGACGACCATGGCTATACGGTTCTGAGCCACGAGGGAGCCGGCTTCGGAGCCACAACAACACTGGAGATTTTCCCCACAGAAGACTTGGCCATCGTAGTCCTCATCAACCAGGGCATCGTCGAAGACGACCTCGTAGACATTGTGCAGCACCTAGCTGCCGCCATACTGCCGAAGTACGCTGCAGCTCTCAAGGCCGGGGCCCGGCGCCAGCACAATCGGCTTCGCCCGGTCCCGAAACACAACTACCGCTGCTAGCCGAACTCCTGGGAACCTGGACCGGAACTGCGCGAACTTGGCAGGGATCCGTTCCGCTTACGGTCACGATTCAACCGGACGGCGATGTTCATGTAAAACTGGGGGACCAGCTAGAAACTCTGCTAACGACCGTCCCCCCTTTCATCAAAGAACACCGCCTCGTTGGAATGTTCACGGGCACCATGCCCACGCCCGATGTAAAGAATTATGCCGACAAGGTAGGTTTGACGCTTTCGTTGCGGGATGGTCGTCTGATCGGTGAAGCACTCGCCTTCAATACCATGGATTTCGATCCCTACGCTGGTAGGCCAGAATTCACGATTTCTTTTTACGTAGAGCTCACAAAGAGGCGCGCGCAATGAGGCTGACCTATTCCGGGCGCGTGGTCGGCAACACGTAAACTATCCAGAAACGGGCTTCGAGGACCTTTGGACTTCGGACCTTCTTCTATTCCGTTTGTGAACTACGGGGGAATCTGCTCGTTCAACGCGCTCGGGCCCGCTTTCGGATGCCGACGCTGACCTCATCGTGTATGTTGACGCTAAGGAGCGATATCCATGGACCCGAACATTCCCTTCGGCATCTTCATCGGTTTCGCCATCTGGTTTCTGGTCCGTTATCTGGCCGGTGGTATCTATACCGTCGATCAAAACCAGCGTGCGGTGAAAACCAACTTTGGCCGGGCGGAACGTATCCCCGGAGCCACCACCCTCAACGATCCCATCTCTGACTTTGGCGGTACATATGATTCTCGGACGAGCACTAACACTTATACCTACACGTTCGGTCCAGAAGTACACGTCCGCACTCTGGGGCTGAAGCCCTTCGCTCACGCCCTATTCGGCGGAGCGACTTTCTCTCAATTCGGAGTCCATTCCACAGGCTTTACAACGTTTCTTGGCGGAGGCGTGGACATCAAAGTCCTACCGTTCGTTTCCGCACGGTTGGCGCAAGTAGACTGGATGACGACCCGGTTTAATGGTGTCACGCACAAGGACCTTATTCGATTTTCCGCAGGACTGGTGCTTCGGTTTTGACGATTTTGCTTTCGCAAGTTTTCGGCTACCTTGCAGTCTTTTGGCAGCTTGATTGACGACTCGGTGCGGTTACTGTTGCAAAATCGCGATTGCACGTTTTGACGAGCGGTCAAAACGTGAAATGGCCTGTTTGCAATAGCTAGCTTCACCCACGTGCAGCTACCCGCCGAGGGCTGAATGCCTCCCCGCGTTTCAATGACCTTTCAGTTGATCGATTGCTAGGGCAATTGCTGCGGAGAATTGCGACGGGTCTTGTTTCGGAAACCTAAACTCTTCCTCCTTGAGCGCGCTTAGGGACACTCCCTCGGAGTGGGGCGCAAAATAGTACGTGGCGTCTAGGGCATGGACACGTGAGGTGTTATTGGGGTTCCGGAATATGCACGAACCTAGGTAACTGGTGCCTCCGGGGACGAGACCGTCCCGAGCGCTGTTCCGAGACCCCGGTATGTTGCGGCTAATCTCATCCAACGCACTTTTGTACGTGCCAAGTGTTTCCTCCCCGAGATAAACTTCGTCTTTGGAATCCTGACTGGAAAGATCAATCCGAACGCCGCGCATCTGGTGCGGACGCTGTGCCGTGTCTTCGAGGATCAAGGCGGTGACGACCGCATGGGCCTCGCTGCTGTCGAAACGTCCAACCTCCTTGGACCATGCGATGTGTGTCGCGGGCTGACGTGCGAACGCTTCTAGCGGGGTCGGCTGGAGAGACGGTACTGGCTTTGTTTGCGCCTGTCCAACAATCACGAAAAGAAAGCAAAGGGCGACTGCGCTGGCGATAGGCTTCATGCAGCCTCCTTTCGAACCACTACGCATTTCTGATTGGGTTGAAAGCCGCGTTCCCGGTTCCTGTGGGTATCATTTTCTGCCGTAAAAGACCCGAAAACAAGCGATTTTGTTGGCGCACTAGCGAAA
>CAWAYW010000022.1:0-69952 GCA_963786325.1 Terriglobia bacterium | reverse complement strand
AATTATGTCGGCGGCAAAATGGCGGACTGGATGGTTGGCGGGGCGCCAGGCGAAGACGTTGAAACATATCTAAAGAATTGCCCGAATATTTCCTTCATCGGCATCAATTCCTATTTCTGTGCGGAGTGGCGGTCTGACTACAGTTGTGGGCGTGAGTCGGAAGCGACCGTCGATGAACTCAGGGAGCCACTTCTGCGTTACCGGCTGAGTCGGAATCTGCCGGCAATCACTGAAATCAACAGCGGCGCGAGCCCCGTTACATCGCGCCTCGCATATATTGCTGTGGGCGAGTTCGGCGCGCCCATCTTTGCTCCGTGGGCTTTGACCGTCTCCTACCCCGAATCTCACGAACCTTACGTGTTGAATGACGGTACTGTCGCGAATGGTGCATTCGCGCTGCGAGACACCTATTACTCGCTCTCGAAGGCGCTTCCGCAGATTTCGTACTACGCCGGAACTGACAAACTGAAGGTATTCATGTCTCGTCTGCCCCGGCAGAGATTTTCACAGACAGAGGATGTCAACGGTGTAAAAGTAACCGTCAGGGGCGAAGACAATGGTAAGGCGATCGTCATCCACCTGTCCGGTCATGAATTTTTGCTCGCGGGTTATCGTGCCAGCGTTTCGTTCACCGATCCGGCATTTCAATGGCCCGAGATGAACAGTATTCGTGTGGAAAAGGTCTACTGGGCAGGTGATCACTGGAATAAGGACGGAGAGCCGACGTACGGGGTCGATCAAAGTAAAAAGACTTTGGACATTGAGCTCGATACAGCACAAGCCATTCGGGTGTCCTGGTAGATTCGCCTGCGTTCCAATTACGGTGTGTTTTCGCCGGATTGAACCGTCGAGCGGGTCGGCTTATTTGTTTTTCGTGCTACTTCGCCTGCCTATTCAATCAGTGCCCTCAAACGCCTGCGATCGTTATGGGAATCGTTGCACAGTGTGCAGCGTCGCCGTCGGCCCGGAGCACAACCGTCATCAGGGAGGGGCCCCCAATTTCTGTTCGACCGCCCCGCCAGGGGAGCTCCCCACGTTCCCGTTCAAAGTTTCCCGTTGGGGCCGCCACTTCGAGAGTCGAGTGCGGAGCCAGTGTGCGGCGGGTGCAGGGATTTTTTCCCGCTGGGCGGCTGGCCAGTGGTGACGGTGAAGAAAACGGCGGACGGGAGAAGACGCGAGGGTTGAACCGCGAGTGGGCCGGAGTGAAATTGGTGCACAGTGTGCAATCTGAAAGTCGGCCCCGAGCTCTACCGTCATCAGAGAGGGGCCCCCAATTTCTGTTCGACCGCCCCGCCAGGGGAGCTCCCCACGTTCCCGTTCAAAGTTTCCCGTTGGGGCCTGGCGAGATTTGCCCATCATGTTCTACAAGGCGGACCTCCCGCGGGCGCTCGTGCCCGCTCATATGTCCTGGTACGTCACAAGTACCTTCTAGAATGCCCTATCTTGTTTTTAGATGACCCCTGTCATTTTTGCGAGTGTATCAGATTAATCCCAAATAGTTAGGCTCCTTACAGGGAATTAGCTTTCCCGATCTAGTGCCCCCCATGTGCCTGTTTGCGAGAACGCAAGTAGAAATCGCAAAGCCCTCTTTGGCGGGCTCGAATGTGAACTCACTCGAATGAGACGGAGGAAAAACAGATGTTTAACAAGGCACTCATGCTCGGAGCGATCTTGCTGTCGGGGGTAGCTGCATGGGCTCAAGGGATAGAGTTCCCGAGGGCCGAAGTAGGATTTAACTATTCCTACGCGCGGTATGCTCCCAGCGTGTCCTACTCGAAAGGCCACAGCTTGAACGGCGGGGGCGCGTCGCTCACGTTTAACTGGAACGAGTACCTAGGCATCAGAGCGGATTTGCAGGGCTACGGCAGCAACCAGACCGGCTTTAACATTCCGGCAAATGCGACCTTTCCTTTCGGTCTGAACGGCAATGTTCAGGGGAACCTATTTACCTACCTATTTGGCCCGCAGTTTAGGGTACGAGCGCACAAACTGCAGCCGTTTGCCGCCCTCTTGTTTGGCGGCGCGCATACCAACGTGTACGGCAATGCCTTCAAGACTCTCTGCCAGCCTATCGTAGGTGGGTGCGGTATCACCAAGGCACCGACGGCTGAGGCATTTGCGATGTCTTTCGGCGGGGGCGTAGACATTCCGATCAGCCATCGCGTGTCATTCCGGCCCGCTGAGGTCAGCTATCTTCTGACGCGGTTCAGCAACCCATTAACCAAGACGAATAATCAAAACAACTTCCGGTACTCGGTCGGGATTAACTTTAATCTCGACAACACTACTTATTAGAGCCAACCTTACGTCACTAGGGGAGACCGTATGGTTTCCTCTCGGAACTTCACAACGGATCTCGGTTTTGCGACTGCACTTTCCCGGTGGACAGATATCCTTTTTTGTAGTGGGCGTTTAACCGCTGCTCGGTATCAGGTTGAGTCACCGACACTTTTATTTTTCTCCACCTGCTTACACCTGCGACATTAGGTCGGTAGCCGAGAACGTACTGATTGCGCATTTCGCGGCTAAGCGTCGCGGCAGCTTCGGGGACCTTTGCTCTGTTATCGACCGTGAGTGTTCGACCACCAGTCGCATCAGTGATTTCGCTTAGCCACTTCTTTCCAAGTTTTTCTTCCAGAGTACCAACGAAAAATTTGTCGAATAGGCCAATGGCGTAGATTTGCACATCGGATTCCCGTACCAGGCTTTTGATTTCTCGCAAAGTGTAACGGCTCGCATTGTCGCCACCATCGGAGATTATGACGATGGCTTTGTGCTCAAACCGCGCTGAACGAAGCTTAGACTCGGCCAGGTAAATGGCATCGAGCATTGCCGTGGGTCCACCAGGCTCCATTGCCATCAACTTCCGCTGCAGCTCGTCGATGGACTTTGTCGAGCTTGCCACGACACGCGGACGATCCGAAAATGTAATCGCAAAATACTCGTCGTCAGGGTTTGCATTATTAAAAAACTCAACGATCGCCGCACGTTCGATATCAATTTTGTCGCTCATACTCTTGCTGACATCGAGGAGTATGGCGATCGACAGTGGCGCTTCCTCGGCAGAGAAGTATCGTATTTCCTGTCGTTTGTCTTCCTCGAAGAGGGTGAAGTTTTCCTTATTCAACGCGGTGACCGGACGGTTCCTGGAATCATTCACCGTTACCGGAACCAATACCACGTCCACATCAACGTGCAAAGGTCTGTCATGTGGATTCCGCGGGGGGAGAGTTTGGATCGCAGCGCCCGAGGACGGTTTAAGGCTGCCATGGCTATTCCGCGGGAAAATGTGTACATCGTCGGGAGACTGTCCTTGTGCCAAACAAAGCGACAGAAACGCCAACCCACACAAGGCCAGCAGACGAATTTTGATGATTGGTATCCAACCCAGATTGTTTTTCATGGCATTAAAGTCACAAGTCGGGCACCAGACAGCCTGTACCTGTTTGAAAATGGGCTCCTTGGTCTTCATGGCTGTTGACGACACCTTTCAGCGCTTCGATTGCGTTGTTGATCTGTTCAACTTGCGCGGACAGACGGGCGTGTTCCCCTCAATGCTGGCAG
This sequence comes from Terriglobia bacterium, assembly GCA_963786325.1. Lineage (GTDB taxonomy): Bacteria > Acidobacteriota > Terriglobia > Terriglobales > Acidobacteriaceae > JAIQFF01. Next base: position 66,388 of record CAWAYW010000022.1, on the reverse strand, counting down.
GTCGGCTGGCACAGCCAGAACTTCGGAGTAAACCCGTCGGAAGTAGTGGCTGCAATTCCCGTGAAACTGGCTCTCCGTCCTTCGGATGATCTACAGCCGCCCACGCCTCGTCAAACCCCGCCATTCGCGTGAACCTCAGCGCGGAATTGTAGCCTCTAGCGAATCGTAGTTGGCGAAAAATCGCCACTCAAAACCCCCAGAGACGGGCTTGTGGGAAGCATCGACAAGTCAAGGCGCTTTCGCCGCATCGTCGGTTTGTGATCGCATTGCATTCGCCCGACCGAGTCACTGAAACCGGACTGCGAGTGTCCCCTCCAGAGAAAGGCGGGTAGATTAACGCCATTCAGTCCAGTCCGCTCTCTCCAGTCCTCTTTACGGACGAAGATTACAAAATACGGGCATGTTTCGGGTATTTCGAGATAAAAAGGTGGGCACCTTCTCTGCGGTTAAGACTTGCTGGCGGAGAGATCGGGATTCGAACCTTCAGCACCGTTTGCCTCAGGCCGCTAAGAACCGAAGTGTGCGGTACATAGACCGAATTCTGCAACGTAAACGTCTCATCCGGAGAATGGCCTTAAAACCTGAATTCCGGAAAATAGTTCCTTTTTCTTATCTGCCGAAAGGCGAACGGCTAGCGATCGTCGGACTGAAACAAGGTTTTGACGCCAGGTCTTAGCCCAAGTTGGTTCGCACATGACTGCTCGCTAACCGCGTAGTCTGCCAAAAAACATTTCGACGCCGACACGCGCGTTGAAAAGGGCGAACAAACGGGATTCTTTGGAGATTGCTGAACACGCTTGCGACACGGCTTCCGCTACATTCATTCCGCTTGCAAACCCTCCATTTCCTTAAGAGACGGAAACCGAGTTGCGTCTGTTAAGAGAGCCCATGACTGATGAACGGTCCGCCGAGACGAATCGCCTCTACAGGCGGCTAGTTCTTTTCCAGCTTAGCGGCGACCGCGCTAAAGCCGGCGGCGAAGACGTTGTTTCCGATCTGCGCGACCACGGCGCCACGGTCGGCTCCCACTACTTCGAAATCGGCCCACCACTCTCCAAATGTACGGTTGCCCTGGGTAACGCGATGCAGGCGTACGCCCGCTACGTAGCCACGAACCGGCAGAGTGCCCTCTATTATCTCGTAGGTGAAGATGTAATTCAGGTCGTCCATGCAGAGCAGAACTTCCCGCACAAAACCCTCTTCCAGCGTGAGCTTTCGCACGCAGCCGACCTGGTCGCTCGGCCGTCCATCTTCAATCAGGCTGTGTTTGATTCCGGGATGATACGACGGCATGCCGTTGTAGTCCCGCATGATATTCCATACCTCTTCGACAGGCGCATTGATCACCGCGCTTATGTAAACCGTGTTCGGCATTTTCCCTCCAGCGTTAAAAGCTGATTCGCTTGAAATCCTGGGTCTGCTTCGTGATGGCCTTTTCGGTAGGGAGCCGCTCCATAGAACTCGCGCCATAGAAGCCATGACAATGGCGAGTCTTGCTCAGTACAAGAGCGGCGTCAGCAGGGTCAGCGATCGGGCCTCCATGACAAAGCACAACGATGTCGGAACGTACGTCGAGCGCGGCTGCGGCGATTGCGTCAATCCGGCCGGCGCAGGCTTCGAGTGTGACCGCGGTTTCTGCGCCGATTGTGCCGCCGGTGGTGAGACCCATGTGGGCGACGAGAATGTCCGCGCCGGCCTTCGCCATGCTGACCGCCTGCGACGGATCGAAAACATAAGGAGTCGTCAGGAGCTCCTTCTTGCGGGCCAGACGGACCATCTCGACTTCCAGTTCGTAGCTCATTCCAGTCTCTTCCAGATTCTGCCGGAAGACTCCGTCGATCAATCCGACGGTGGGGAAGTTTTGCACGCCAGAAAAGCCGATAGCGGCGACACTGTCGAGGAAGCTATCAAAATGGCAAAAAGGGTCGGTGCCGTTTACTCCTGCGAGTACGGGCGTTCTCTTGACAACTGGCAAGACCTCCCTCGCCATTTCCATCACGATGTCATTGGCATTGCCATAAGCCAACAATCCGGACAGCGAACCTCGGCCGGCCATGCGGTAGCGGCCAGAGTTGTAGATCACGATCAGATCGATGCCGCCAGATTCTTCGCACTTAGCCGACAACCCGGTGCCGGCTCCGCCGCCGATAATCGGCTGGCGGCGGCGAACCATTTCCCGATACTTGGCCAACAATTCTTCACGCGGAAAACGTAGCATGCACTATTTCCCCAAGACTGGGCTCGTGTGAGCAATCGCAATAAATTCTTCGAGCGCCGCCTCCGCGAACTGGCGATCGTTTATATGATACGGAAGCTGCCGCAATTTCCGCCGGCTCGTCTCCTTCAGCTCGGCGCTCAGAGTCTCGAACAACGCCGCATCCGCAACTGGATCCCAGAAGGGTTGTCCCGGCGCATCCAGCGCCGAAACGCCGCCTGTGGGCAACAGGAACCTGACTTCCCCCTCGCACTGATTGAGCCGCTCGGCAATCCACCGGGCTTGGCGGGTATTTTCGTCGACCGTAGTTCGCATTAGTGTGATCTGCGGGTTGTGCTGGTAAAACTTCCGTCCGCGGTAGCGTTCGGGCACGGTCTCCTGTGCCCCGAAGTTCACCATGTCGAGGGCTCCGCAGGAACCAACATACGGCGCCCGAGTGCGAGCCACAGCACCAAAGCGGTCGTCGGTGCAGGCAAGCACGCCGCCGAACAAGTGATCACACACTTCGGTGGTGGTGATGTCGAGCACGCCTCCAAGAAAGCCATCTTCCAGCAGCTTTTCCATGGACTGGCCGCCCGTGCCGGTGGCGTGAAAGACGATGCAGTCGAAACGGCCAGTAAGCAGCCGGGAGATCTGCTGCACGCAAGCGGTTGTCACGCCGAACATGGTAAGTCCGACGGCGGACAGCTCCTCACTTGCCTCCGGGACAGAGTGCCGCATCATGCCCGCGATCGCGTGAGCAGCGTTGCCCAGCACACGGCGGGATATCCGATTCAAGCCCGTCATGTCGGTCACAGAATAAGCCATCGTGATATCAGAGGCACCTACATACGCGGAAACGTTGCCCGAGGCCATCGTTGAAACCATCAGCTTGGGCACACCGGTCGGCAGAGCTCGCATGGCACGAGTGATCAAGGCTGTGCCGCCGGATCCGCCCAGGCCCAACATGCCGCCAATATCATCGCGACTCCTGACAAAATGCTCGAACGCGTCGCTCATCGCAGCAATTGCACTTCCTCGGTCGCCGGTGAATACCGCACTCCGGGATTGTGGGTGGTACGCCGCGATGTCTTCTGGCGAAAAATGTAACCGTATCGCAACGGGTACTGAACTGCCCGACGTGGAGAGATCTGCCAACGCTACGGGTACTCCGGCGGCTTCGAGCAGAGTGCATGTATAGATGGCTTCGTCGCTCTTGGTGTCGAGGGTGGCAGCCACCCAGGCTCGCTTGGTTGTCTCCATGTCGCCTCTCGTCTCCCTCGAGGTCGGCCCGAAAGTATATCCCGGAACCGCATAGGCGCAAGCGGCGCGCAACCCTCGATTCACGTAGCGGATTTGAACGAACAACTACCGCGGATCGTAGATCAACTCGAGAGTCACCCCACCATAGGGTTCGGTGTCCATATAGACAGCTCGGCCTTTCCCTTTCTTGGTGTTCCAGGCTGCAGCTTGCGAAGGCCCGGCACCGCGAGCCGTGATTATCTTGATGGCCTCGTCCATGTCCATCACGATCACGCCCAAGTGGTGGAAACCCTCGCCATGCTTCTTCCCGTACTCCACGTAGACGTCCGAGCCGGTAATTTGCTGCACCCACTCGAATGGAAAGTCTCCGGTGCGATTCCATCCCAACCACATCTCGTAGTTCCCTGGCTTGCCGCGATAGTTCCGGTCAAGGCTGATGTTGTGGTCGATGCTGGAAAGAGGTTTGAAACCAAGGCTGGTGTAGTAGGCGTCTACCTTTCTCACGTCGTTTACAACCCAAGCAAAATGCTTGAACTCGACGAGCGGACGCGAAATCGGGACGAAGGTCGAGGTAGTCCACAAGGCTCTCCGATCAACTCTTACCAAATCTCTGGCATCAGTTTGCGACGATACGCAAAGACACAAGTCAGAGTTATTTCGTATGCCAGTCGAGGGCATAAACCTCTTGGGTGCCGGTGTCGCGGAGTAGGAGCGGAGAATCATCGGGAGCCATACCCAGCCAGACGCTCCAGTAACCTGCTTGGCGAAAATGCTTCAGGTCAGCGACGGTTTCGACTTTGTGATCACTAAGGTGAACCCTCATTACTGAGGGTTGATCTTCTTCGTGAAGGAAGTAGACGTAGTCGGAGTTTTTGGACCAGTTGGGAAAACCCATCGTGACGCGTGCGAGTTCCTGCCACTTTTGGGTTTGAAAGTCGAAGAGCATCAGCACACGGGAATCAAAATTCATGGCGGCGATGTAGCGGCCATCCGGGGACCACCGTGGGGAGTAGAGGCCGGTTGAGCCGGGGACGGTGGATCGTTGATGCGTGTTCATATCGAGCAATTGAACCTTGCTGTTGAGATTCGCAGGTCCGTTGCCGAAGATAATCTTTGTGCCATCAGGGGACCAGTCGACGTCGAGTTTGTCCTCAGGGTCGTCTGGGATCTGTTCGGTGGACGTTCCGCCATCTGCCGAAATCGTGCGCAACTTCGCACTTTGACCTGACAGAAGCTCGTAGAATGCGAGCTGCTTGCCATCGGGGGACCATCTCGGCAACAGCGCGGCCGTGGGTGGATAGGTGAGCTGAAGGCGCTGGCTACCATCGGTCTTGCAGCGCCAGAGGGTTGATTCGGGGTAAGCGGTGTACGCCACCCACTGTCCATCTTTGGAGAAGCTCACGCTGTCGGCGGAGATACCCCCCAGAAACGGAAAGAACTGTGCAGACTTGACGTTGTAGCGCGAGAGTTCGCCATGCGCCAGCCCACCACCGACGAACAGTTTCTTGCCATCCTTGCTGGGCAGCGGCGACCAGAAGCTCATGGGCCCAGAAGTCAGTTGCACGGGCTGAGAAGCGCTCATTCCAAACAAACCTCGTTTTTCTGATCGAGCCCAAATGTTTCCCTGGGAGGCAAAGACAAAATATTGCCCATCGGACGTCCATCTCCCGCAACACTCTCTTGGAGGATTGTGCCAATTAGGTAACAACGGATGCAGGTTCTTGCCGTCGACTGAAACTTCCCAAAGTGCACTTTCTCCAAAAATACCCCCGCCGAGTCGGAATCGGACCACGCTGGCATCCGGCGAAAAGTCGGGTTCAAAAACCAGGTCGGGAAGGGACATCAGTTTGCGCTGTCCGGTGCCATCACTATTGATTAGATCCAGGTCATTCCCATCGCCATATACGATGGTTCGGCCATCGGGAGAAAATTCTCCGGCCTGGGCAGCGGCATCTCCGAGTTTGCGGGGCGAGCCGCCCAGCACAGGCACTGACCACAGGGGACCGTGGAATGCGGTCTGGCCCACCTCGTCGGCCGCCAATAGGATAGAACCATCAGGCGAAACCGCCAGTTGGACCATGGTCGCGGTGGGAAGTGGAACCTTGGCTACTTCCCCTCCGTTGACCGATACCTGGCCGAAGAGATTTCCTTCCGTGGAGAACTCGCCAAGATACAATCGTGCGCCGTCAGTTCCGACGATGCCCTTGCGATTCCCATCATGGGTGATTCCAACGTAGCCCGAGACACTCGGCGTGGGCAGAGGTCGGGATGCGAGGTACACAAGGACGGCGATGACAATCAGGGCGATTCCGCCGCCAGCAAATGCCCAGAGGTTGTGCCTGGCGCGCGGTTGTGCCGGTATCGCTGCCGCGCTCGATCCGCTGGCAGCGGCAATTACCGGTTGCACGGCCGCCTGCGATCCCGAGATCAGGCCGGAGCGTCCCGAGTCGGTGTCGCGCTTCAAACGCTGCAAGTCGGCGCGCATCTCGGCCGCGCCTTGGTAACGCAGGTTGCGATCTTTCTCCAGGGCCTTATTGATGATGTCTTCGAGCCTGGGAGGTAGCACGGGATTGAAGCGAAGGGGCGAAGGCGGAGCCGAGTCGAGGATCGCTTTGAAGATGACACCGGAGCTTTCGCCCTGGAAGGGAAGCGTTCCGGTCGCCATTTCGTAGAGCACGGCGCCGAAGGAGAAGAGGTCGGTGCGAGCATCGAGCTCTTTCGCGCGTACCTGCTCGGGCGACATATAGGAGACCGTGCCGAGCGTGGAGCCGGGGCTGGTCAATTGCTGCTCGGGTATGGTGCGTGTCTGGGTGTTGGGGGAGCTGTCAGCCTCCACTTTGGCCAGACCGAAGTCGAGAATCTTCGCGTGACCGCGATCACTAACAAAGATGTTGGCGGGCTTGATGTCGCGGTGGACGATTCCTTTGCCGTGTGCAGCATCGAGTCCATCGGCCACTTCGATAGCCAGGGGCAGCAAGGTTTCGAGATCCATGGGCCGACCGGCGATACGGTGCTTCAAGGTCACGCCCTCGAGAAGTTCCATGGCGATGAACGCCAGGCCATTTTCCTCGCCAATATCGTGAATGGTGCAGATGTTCGGGTGATTGAGGACAGAGGCGGCTTGCGCTTCACGCTGGAAGCGGCTGAGCGCCTCCGGGTCGCGGGCGACTTCGTCGGGCAGGAACTTCACGGCGATAAAACGATGTAGGCGGGTGTCTTCGGCCTTGTATACGACACCCATTCCGCCGCCACCAAGCTTCTCGATGATACGGTAATGGGAGATCGTTTGGCCGATCATTGGCGCGACGCAATGTTATGCGTGACACCACGGCAAGTCAATGAGAACTAACGAGATGATGATGTGTTAGATGCTCAGTTGGCGAAAAATCGCTATCTCTCCGAGTAGAGGAGTCCCGATAGCGCGGTAGGCATTCCTTGGCAGTATCCGCCGTTTCCAGCTTCGTGCCCGTTTAGGTCCACCATGGCACCACCGGGATGGCTCCTCCCTCACAGACCCCACCGTGCAGATTTCCCGCAGCGGGTTCTTCAAGCGCGACTCACTGTTTAAGTCCAAGGTTTCTGATCCGAGGGTGCAACAGAGGGTATCGGCCGAGGAGAGCATTGTATTTCGCCCACGTCAGCCGCGACCCGCGGGTTCGGCGATTGAGCCACTTGTACCAGAGTTTGCAGGTACCCCGATAGAACTTCCAGAGACACTGAGAGTTCGTGGGTCGCCCGTAGTACTGATAGTGGCCCCGGAGCTTGGCATTGAGGGTTTTCTGCTGCTCGCCCACCGGTGCATGTCGGTGCTCCTGGCACCATGCGGCGACCGCCGTGAGGCTCCGGCGGAGCCGCTTGCGCATCGTTCGCACGTGCACGGTGAACTTCCCTCGACGGCTGTGCGCGCCAATGTGCGTCAACCCGAGAAAGTCGAAGGTGCCGGGCTTCTTCTTCCCCTGCCTCTTCGCACGTTCCTCTGCGTAGCGCCCAAATTCCACCAGCCTTGTCTTCTCCGGGTGAAGTGTCAAACCGTATTTCGCGAACCGCTTCGATAAGACGTTCTTCACCTTTTCCGCGTCCTCCCGGTAGTGGAAGCACAGAACGGCATCATCCGCGAATCGTACCTCGTGCGCTTCGCTCCTGAGGCGGGGCTTCACCACTTCCTCGAACCACTCGTCGAGTACGTAGTGCAGGTAGATGTTGGCAAGGAGTGGACTAATAGTTTGTCCTTGCCCTGTCCCTGTTTCGCTCACGAGAAACTTGCCTTCGTCAATGACTCCGACCTGAATCCACTTCCGTATCAGTTGGAGTACGCTTCCATCCCTGATTCGCTTCCCGATCATCTCCATGAGTTGCTCTCTCACGATCGAGTCAAAATAAGAGGATGATGTCTGCTCGACTGTGACTGGGCGGGACTTACACCCGCTGGATTCCATCAAGAAGTTTCACCGTCTCATCTTCGGCTCCTCCTCTTCCAGACTTTTCCCAGCGCGATAACAATGTCGGCAATGTCAAGCACGATCCGCGCAGACCACTCCCTGCACCCGCAAAGAGTGCACGCCTAACTCCATAAGTTGACTCCTCGACCTTGTAGACGATGCCCATGCCACCGCCACCAAGCTTCTCCACAATGCCAGCCTTACGCCATCGACAGGAACACCGACGGATGAGATTGAAAAAGGAACATTGCCCGTTCCACGTCCATTAGAGTGCGAAATGGTTGGCTCATGGAAGCGTTGTCGGTTGGCCCTTCACCTTCAGGGGATCGCATGGTCTGCCACTGCTTGCAAGTCTGTTAAGCGCGGAAGGAATCGAATCCGCCTGTAAACGTAAACAGAAGGACTTACAGAGCACGGACGGCGTTCAAAGTATGCGCAAGACTGTACTGGTTCACGTTAACTGACTAGAAAGTGATTTGCAGAAATTATGGTTGTCAAATCCTGCTGGCGACGGCAGGCGGTTGTGAAGCGGTTGTGGTCGCTAGGCGGCGACTAATGCGCTTATACGCATGGCGGTTCGCGGGCGATACAGAAACCTAGCGGGTTCGGGCGCAGTGGGCAATTGGTAAAAGGTGCCTGCTGGCTGATGACGGCGGCACATCGAGATTGTGCCCAGCTCGGGCGGAGACCGTGGCTCGGACCGTGAGACCGGGCATCTCACTGAGATGCCTATGCAGGCGAGCCAGCGCGATCAGTGGCTCAAGCGGCTCGTTTAATCGGAGGCTGGCGTTGCGGGCCCGATTGCGATATAAGGTCGGCAATGGAAAGCACGACAGGTTCGCGGTCGATCTCCATGGCCTGGAAGCTATTGACTTTGATCCCGCTCGCACTGGCTGTGGTGCTAGCAGTCATATCGTCGAGGCAAAGAGATCTGCACGCAGGGAACAAGCTGACCATCATTGCAAATCTCTTCGTGCCCGTTGCCTTGATCACGCAAGCGTTGTACTGGATCCTAGTGAAGAAATGGACGGGGTGGGGGATCGCGATGCTCATCTTCGCCAGCACGCTGCTTGGGTTCGGCCTACACGTCTTACTGCGCGCGCTGACCCACTGACACTGAAGTAGCTAGTGCCATGCCAGCGGCTTTGGGACGCGTTTTTTGAGATCAAAAGCAACGTGGTGGGAGCCGGACTCAGTGGGTGAGAAACAAGATCAACGGTTTCGACCCTTCCGGTTGAGGCGGCCCTTCAATCGTGCGCTGGCCGGTGGTTCGATCCACAGGGAAACGACTGATCAGGAAGGGGTCCGATCATACAGGTTGGTCCGCGAAGTTCGAGAGCACGGTGAAGAACTACCCTGTCGGAGAAAATTGGATAACAACGGAAGATTGAAGGGTGATGGATCTAGTTTCGTTCGCGGCACAGCCGGACAAGGATTCCTGCGTACAAATAGCTAGTGAAGAATATGAGCAGAGCAAGATACGCAGTCCAACGAGGTTCGTCGTTTCGCAAGCGCCGGACAACAGAGAGCTCCGGCAGTATGAGCAATGACATAAAAAACCAGGGACCTGGCGCCAATCGCCGTAGCGAAATCCAATACCCACAGCCCCACGCCGGGGAACAGGAGCGGTCGCGACGACGTGACACGTATTGCACTTCTATCGCGACTGCCGCAACGTGTTGGCAATTTCCTATTGCGGAAACCGGACGCCGCGTGGGTCAACGCCGCAGTCTCAAAATCTTCGACGATGAATAGTTCGCTCGTTATTTTTTCGTCGATTGCATTTGGAATCTTGTCCCCGGTGGCATTGTGCTTCTCGATGAGGAAAAGGCATTGCTCTGGCTGTGCGAAATTCCAGACATCGAGGATGGCAAACGTGTCGAAAAGGTCTCTAAATTTTGGGCGCAGATGAGAATTCTGATAGGTCGTGTGAAGTGGACGGAATGCAGCGTCAGTCTCCTTCCATTGGTCTGCCAGATATACAGCACGCGCATACACAATTAGGTCACGGTCGAAATAGATGTTCGCGGAAGACTTCTTGGGCAAGAGGAATCGGAGCGTGTTGCGGCGTTGAGAAAGTGTCCCGCTGAAAATTGTAGGCAAGCTTTGCGGCCTTTTTCTCTGAAGGGCACACACGCAGTCCGGTTTCAAGGCCCCATCGGGCGAATGCAATGCGACCAGAAACCGAGGATGTGGCGAAAGGGACTTGACTGCATCCCCGCGTGATTCCGTGCCGCCGGCACAGTTCCCGCCATATTTGAACTTTGTCTCATCCGCGAAGTCTTCGGGAATTCTTCCCTTTGCCCTTAATTCCTTGATTTCCAGCGCAACTTGGTGATGCAGCCTGCCCGTCAGGATTCCCTGAACGATATGACCGGTCATCACGGACCAAGCCTTAGGGCCAGCAGCAAGAGCACCAGTGATGGTTTCAGCGATGGACATGAGGGGTTCGTCCATAAACTTCGCCAGTTCGTCCGCGCTCTGTGGCAGCAAGGCGTCACTAAAGGGTTCTCTCGGTTTGAGGACGATGCTTTCTTCTTCTGCCATGAATCACATTTTCGCATCGGCGTTGACCACGAGATACTACGGGGTTGTGTCCTTGTGTAGCACTTTGCGCTTGATGTCCGGCCAGAATTCCTTCAGTTCGTTGGACAAGCCATCGTAGAGAATCAGAAAACCAAATGTCTTGGCGTTTCGCGCGGCGGTGCGGTCTTCCGCCGGGTGGTAAACATTGGAAATTGCTGCTGCGGTTGCGTTGCCAATGGATTCCGAGTAGTTGAATCGCGTGAGGCCCGAGTCAGTACGAGTAACGAAGAGCCGGTTCATCGCATAGTAAGAACGACGAGAAAATTTCCCCTCTCGCATCTGGTAGTAGCGCGGATCTTCGTGAAGCAAACTGGGAAAGATAGCGGTGGTCATATACGTGCCGACACTATTGTCGGCAAACGACTCGCCGTAGCGTTTCGCATAGGCATCCCATCCTTGCCCCCAAGACTCTGGATCGTTTTTTGCCTGGGCGATTCCGGCAAGAACGCCGTTGAAGGGAAAAGCAGCCCAATCAAACACGCTCGCCGTAGCGAGCCTGAATTTCTGTCCGCTTGTGAGCGGCGGAAGAGCCTTGGCACCTGCAACAAAGCCATAATTTGGCAACACCGCGAAGATACGATCGTTTTTGGTTCCGGTATCCTTTTCGAGCTTGCTTTTGCCGACCTCCTCATCTGTCTTGTTCGTGGCTGGATCGTTGTTTTGGTCTTTCGGCGTAACGATCTTCGGATCAGGTGTGGCAGGGGGAGGCGGGGGCTGCTGGGCAACCGCCGGGGCAATGACGACCAGAAGGATAGTCAGAAGTAGAAGGAAGAAATGACGGGAGACTATTATCCGCTCTTCGGATTTTACGAATTGTGGATCGCCAGCCATGGTTACTCCACGGATAAAATTTATGATGCTTTGAGCCGTGGAACCTTCGTACCTGGAAGGAAGGGAACCCTCACCTGGGGCGTATTCTCCGAATGCAGTCGGACCTACGGATGTAGCCATGATTGTGTTAGCTTGTAGCGCGAACTGGAAAGGCCACTATAACCTCATCATCATAGCCTAGCGGCCGCTTGGGAACTGTCACTAGTGCTAGGAACAAAAAATATGGGTCGGAGTCGAAGGACCCTTTCGCAAGATGCGGCCCTCTGCGCTTGTCCTCGACTTGAGATTACCCGGCAAGTCAGGACAGGAGGTGTGCCTGGAAATCACGCAGATTGCTCCTGGGCTTCCGATAGTTGTCCTTAGCGCAAAGTCGGAGGTGGCGGACAAAGTCCTCCTCCTGGAAATTGGCGCCCATGATTATGTTACCAAACCGTTCAGCCCCAGGGAACTACTGGCGCGTGTGCGTGCGGCTTTGAGGCGGTCGGCGCGGGTCGATTTGGGAGATGTTTTTGTTTTTGCTGACATGGCCGTAAACTTTGCGAAGATGGAGGTGATGCGCGGCAGCGAGTCAATTTCACTCACGACCCAAGAGTTTAAGACCTTGAAATTCATGATACAGAATCCCGAACGCGTCATTTCGCGTGAAGAACTTCTGAATCAGGTTTGGGGCTACCAGAATTATCCTTCTACTCGGACCGTGGACAACCATATCCTCAAGCTACGGCGAAAACTAGAGGGAGACCCATCGAACCCGGTGCATTTTCGAACCTTCCACCGTGCAGGTTACAAGTTTGTACCGTAGTTCTGCCGCCGGAGGGGTACGCTGCGGACAACCTGGAGACTCCTAATTCCTGGACCAAATCATGGGGTTCGGCAACCGCACGAGAGTGCTAGGCTTCGTTAGCGTCAACTTCGACGGATACCTCTTCCCGGGGTAACTCGATCCTGTAGCGATTCCAAAACCATCTGCAGGCTGTTGCTGGCCTCGTCTTCGAGGGCTATGAACCGAAACGGCTGCAGACACCCTGAGTTCGCCTTCAGTTTTGGCTCGAGGATCTCCGCCATACCTTGAACAGCACCATTGTTCGTTGGGAATGCGAGCTCCACGAACTCGCCCTTGTCAAGCGGCTTCGTCAGGGCTAGCAATCCTCCTGTAGCAGAAAGCTCGTGCAATTTGCCTCGAACCGAGATCGTACCCGCTACGCGAATCGCTACGGGAACCGCGTCATCCAGCTTCAAACGAGGAGCTTGCGCGGGATTTGGTTGGGGAAATATGTCATGGCTGCTGACTATGGCAGCAGGGCCTCGACCCTACGAGATTACTTGAGGCGTTGACCGCCTCGAGAGGATCGCAAAAGAACCCGAGCTTTTTGGTTGGTTACCGCAAAGTCTACTCGGGTCGTCGCGGGGCCGACGTCGTTATGTCATCACCCACGAATGAAAACGGAAAACTGGTAAACGCTTATGCTTAATCGCCTGCGAGTTCACTCCTGATTTTCATGGACTGTTTGCCGAACAAGACGATCTGAGAAAAGCGCATAGCGCCCTGAAGTCGCTCTGATGAAATGTTTATTCGGTAGACTTCTGTGCGCCATCGCGGTGCTATCGTAGCAAACGACGAAAATCTAAACCCAGGTTTCAGCGCATGCTACGTTCCCTCCTTAATGGTAGTGCGATGTCGTTTGTACTGCTGTTTGCCGCATTCGCGCAAATCCCTCAGAGCACGGCACAAGCGGACGAAAACCTGAAGCTTTTGGAAAAGTCGTTCGCCAATCCACCAGATGCCTGCCGAATCATGATGCGGTGGTGGTGGTTCGGCCCGTCAGTGACCAAGCCCGAGTTGCTGCGGGAAATGGAGCAAATGAAGGCAGCAGGGATTGGAGGAGTCGAGATTGCCACGCTCTATCCTCTTGCACTCGATGATCCTAAGACCGGCTTTCACAACGAGCCATTTCTTTCAGACGAACACCTCGATGCGATTCGCTTTGCCGCCTTAACTGCCAGGAAACTTGGCTTACGCATTGACATCACACTAGGGAGTGGCTGGCCTTTCGGTGGCCCGCACATACCGGTGACACAGGCGGCGGGAGAGCTGCGCGTGGAAACTGTGCCAGTTTCAGCGAGAACAGATTCGGTTATCGTGCCCGACATCAGCGGTGGTGAGCGTTTGATTGCTGCGTTCCTGGCACCAGTTGTGGGCGGTAAGCTTTCGCTGCATGATGTGAAACAAGTGTCACGGATCGAGAATGGTCGTCTGCAAATATCCTCGGGAGATGCGGGCAGCGCGATTTTCTTTATTTCGAGTCGCACCGGAATGACGGTGAAGCGTCCGGCGGTTGGCGCGGAAGGTTTTGTGCTTGACCACTACGATCAAAACGCTATTGAAACTCATCTCCATACCGTCGGGGACCAGTTATTAAAGGCATTTGGCGACCAACCTCCGTATGCGATTTTCAGCGATAGCCTTGAAGACTACGGATCGAATTGGACAGGTGATCTCGTCGAGCAGTTTCGCACTCGACGCGGATACGATCTGATTCCTTACTTGCCTGCGCTTATCGGCGATATCGGTCCGTCCACTGCTTCAGTTCGGCATGACTGGGGACGTACGCTGACCGAATTGGCGAATGAACGCTTTCTCGCGCCTTTGCACACCTGGGCGCAGCAGCATCACACGTTATTGCGCTCACAGACCTACGGCTTTCCGCCAGTCACGCTTTCCAGCAACCGCTTTGAAGATCTTCCGGAAGGGGAGGGCAAAGCATCGCTTTTGATGTGGAGAGAATTCTCCGACACACGGTTGGCGGCGTCTGCCGGGCATCTGTTCGGCAAGCCCGTGATTTCATCGGAAACCTGGACGTGGCTGCACTCCCCCGCGTTCCGCGCGACGCCTCTGGACATGAAGGCGGAAGCCGATGTGCATTTCCTGCAGGGTATCAACCAGTTAGTGGGACATGGCTGGCCATATTCTCCGGAAGAAGCAGGCGAACCGGGATGGAGAATGTACGCCGCAGGAGCGCTGAATACACACAATCCATGGTCGTTTGTCATGCCGGATCTGACACGATATCTCCAGCGCGTCAGCTTTGCTCTACGGCAGGGCAAACCCGCCAACGATGTGGCTGTACTTCTGCCCAATGACGATGTTTGGTCCACTTTTTCGGTGAGAAGCGATTCGACAAAACCAGTGATTACCCAGGCTGGCTTTAATACGGTTGGTTCGAATTTCAGTATGGATGAATCTTTGGATGGCTCGTTGGTCAGCAAAGTCATTCCGCAGATTCTGGACTCAGGATTCAATCTGGACTTTATCGACGCGGACGCGATTGATTCGCTGGGCATTCAGTATCCCGTGTTGATTCTGCCCGGAATTGAACGGTTGCCGCTCTCTACATACAGGAAGATAGAGAACTATGCCCGAAGTGGTGGAATTGTCATCGCCGCGCGCAGCCTGCCGTCCACCGCACCAGGTCTTGTCGAAGCGGAATCCGATAGCCAGGGAATTCAGGAAGTCTCGCAACGTCTCTTTCGCGCGGGTGGAGCAACCGGGCACTTTGTCGCTGATGAAACCCAACTCGGCGCAAGGTTGGAAGCTCTCCTCACTCCGGATGTTGTTTTCTCTCCTAAAGCTCCACGCGTCGGCTTTATCCATCGGAAGCTGGCAACTGGCGATCTGTATTTCATCGCGAATACCAGCAACCAGTCGCATCACGTTCAAGCCACATTTCGCAATCGGGCGAAACATGCTCAGTTTTTGAATCCATTTACGGGCGAGCTGTTTGGAGTTGAAAATCCCAGTGGGGTAGACATCAATCTGCAGCCCTACGAGTCGCGACTCATACTGTTCACAGATTCTGACATTGAGAATAATTCGCCAGCAGCAGCAGGCATCGTGGCAAAAACAATCGATCTCTCAACAAACTGGAAATTAACATTCAATGCCGCCAATCAGACGATTTCAATGGCTAAGGTCCATTCCTGGAGCGACGAGCCAAAATTAAAATATTATTCTGGTGAGGTCACTTACAACAAGACATTCGAAGTTTCAGACCACGACCTGCTTCCAGGATTTAGTGGCACGCTCGACTTCGGATCGGGCACGCCGATCGATGAGCCGACTCCACTGCCACAACATAGTATGAAGGCGTATTTTGAAGGGCCTGTCCGTGAAGCTGCGGGGATTTTTGTTAACGGCGAGTGGGCGGGTTTCGTTTGGCATCCCCCGTACACCGTCAACGTGACTAGGTTTCTGAAGGCCGGCGAGAACAGTCTGCGAATTGTCGTGGGGAATACCGCCATCAATTCACTGGCTGGGCGTGGGCTTCCTGACTACCGTTTGCTCGATCAAAGATATGGGCAACGATTCGTGCCTCAAGATATGACGAACCTACAGCCCTTACCGTCCGGAATTCTGGGAGACGTGCGGCTAAATTTGGAACGACGACCTTAGCGGCTCTAACAAAACCACCGTCCCGGAGCGTCGAGACCTGCACCAGGTCTATCCTTGTATCCAGCAGGATGCTACGGAGAGCTCAGTAGGTCAGTCATTATCTCTAGGACTTGGGTAAATGCGAATCGGGACAACGATTCTTGTGCTCTCAGAAGGTATTCCTTTCAGGAGGGCTGAATCCTAAAGATGTTGGCTTTGCAGATCAGTAGCTTACGGGGACTAAAAATCAGACCCTTTTTGGCGGGTTGCTGTGTCAGGGGGAAACCGGGGGAACCGAGAGATGGTAGAAGAGTCACTTCTGCGTATAAAGGTCCTGTTAACGACAGTTAGGGTGTGGTACCGCCAGCTAGTGCAACTTCGCGTACTCCGTCTAGGCGTGCTTCAGGATGGAGATGTCGGGAGTAGTTATTGCGGCAGCCTAATCCGGCGCGGCAGGTCGGTTGCCCATGTTCTAGGGAAGTTGCAGATCGAGTGCGTATATCTCCTGATTGCTGATATCACGGACCACTAGCGGTGACCCGTCTGGAGCCAGCCCAGTCCAAGGTCCCCAAATCGCCCAGAACCTGCGAATGGTCTTGAAAGTCGCAACTCGCTCGATCTTTCCATCTGCAAGCCGTATCCGCCAATATCCGTCATCATCGGTGAACAAATTATCAAATCCCACAGATTTGCTGTCCCCCGACCATGTCATGTAGCCCACAGTTCCAACATTCGTTGCCCACTCGCGCCAATTCTGGCTGGTGACATCAAAAAGCATCAGTTTGGTGCCACCTTCCCCGAGAGCAACGATGTAGTGTCCGTCGGGTGACCACCGGGGGCAGCAAATTCTCTCTGACCCCGGAAGCGTTCGAAGTTCTCGCGTAGGAATATGGAGAAGCTGGATCGAACGCTGACCTCGACCAAATGCCACGGTCTGACCGTCTGGCGAATAACTGGGGTCTAAATCGGCAGAGGATGTGCGTGTCAACTGTTCCGGGCTGCCACCTTCAGCGGAGACTCGAAACAAATTCCAGGCCTGACCGGGAATGTTCCCGGAGAACGCAATCCATTTCCCGTCTGGCGACCAATGCGGTTGAGCGACACGCATTGGAGGGTAGGTGAGATGTATTCGCTCAGTCCCATCCACCCTGCTTCGCCACAGGCTGTCATCAGCATAGCTAACATAGATCACCCACCTGCCATCACGAGAAAAATCTAGATCGCCAGCGGACAACGCTCCGAGGTACGGCAGAAATTCGCCACTTTTTAAGTCAACCCGGCCGAGTTCCGCACGAGGTTGATAACCCTCGACGTACAGCTTTCTACCGTCCCGACTTGGGACGGGATCGACGAAGTTTAATGGCCCCGTTGTGAGTTGTATGGGGACGGTTGGCGTTCTTCTCCAGAATGAGGAGTGCTCGGGCAGTACCCAGATGTTGGAAGTCCCTGACCGAGTGCTTTGAAATACAAAGTACCGTCCATCCGACGTCCAATTGCCACAGCACTCCTGAGGCGGGTTGTTCCAGTCCTTCAGCAGTGGATGTAAATCACTGCCGTCATTCCGAGCTTCCCACAACGATGAGGTCGTGGTGAAAGGCTCACCAACCGTAAAGCGCATCCGCCTTCCGTCAGGGGAAAACCGGATGAATGAGATCGCCCCGGAGGCAGCAAGCAGTTTCCGACCTCCTGAACCGTCTGCCGCGGCTTCGTACAAATCCCGACCGATAGCAAAGACGAATTTCCCAGTCGGTGTCCACGCCCCATTGTTTCCCTTGGCGAAGTTCAGCCGCCGTGGGGAGCCCGCAGGCACCGGAACGACCCAAAAGTCACTCGGCGGACCAAGACGAAACGTGGTTACGAGGAGTTCCGAATTGTCTGGCGAAATATCTGCAACGAGTGGATCAGGAACAGCCGTGGCAATTTTCCCCGTTTCGCCTCCCTTCGCAGAAACCTGCGACAAGATGTTTCGATCTTCTGCGATTTCACTGAAGTATATTCGGTTACCATCTGTTACGAGATTTCCTTTCGCGAGTCCGTCCGAGGTTATCTGGGTGGTACCCACAATGCTAGGAACAAGACGCGGAGACCGGATCAGAAAGCCCACAGTTACAAGAGCGATTACAACCGCGAGTGCCGCAACGATCCCGATTGGCACCCAGCGGCGAGTTGTCAAACTGCCAACGGCCTTGGGGGTCGCCGTGAGTATGCCTCCCGAGTCAGTATCGCGCTTCAGCCGCTTCAGATCAGCCCTTACCTCGGCGGCGGACTGGCAGCGAACATCTCGGTCTTTCTCCAGCGCCTTGTTGATGACGTGCTCAATCCCCGCTGGAATGTCGGGATTCAGCCGCACAGCAGCTACGGGAGCGCGTTCTAGAATGGCATTGAAGATCAACGCCGAAGTGTCGCCCCGGAATGCCAGCGTCCCGGTGCACATCTCGTACAGCACCGCACCAAACGAGAACAGGTCGGTGCGAGCGTCGAGTTCCTTCCCTCGAACCTGCTCCGGCGACATATAGGCGACGGTCCCCAGCGCACTGCCGGGACTCGTCAGATGTTCCTCGGACTCAATAGTTTCGGCACTCAGGGCAATGCTCTCCGGCTTCAGCGACACCTTGGCCAGCCCGAAATCGAGAATCTTGGCCTGACCTCGATTCGTGACGAAGATGTTCGCGGGCTTGATGTCCCGATGGACAATACCCTTCGAATGTGCTGCATCCAGTGCGTCGGCGATCTGGATGCCCAAATCGAGTACCGCCTCGAGCTCCATCGGCTTGCCAGCAATCCGGTGCCGGAGCGTCTGCCCCTCTAGCAGTTCCATCGCGATGAAGGTTCGCCCATCGGACTCATCAATCTCGTGGATCGTGCAGATGTTCGGGTGGTTCAAAGAGGAAGCAGCCTTGGCTTCCCGCTGGAAACGGCTGAGAGCTTGGGCGTCGTTGGCAAGTTCGTCGGGCAGGAACTTCAGGGCAACGTGGCGACCGAGCTTGAGGTCTTCCGCCTCATAAACCACGCCCATCCCTCCCCCGCCAATCTTTCGGAGGATGCGGTAATGGGAAACCGTCTGCCCCACAGGTTGAGAGGGAGTGGACACTGCGTAGACATGTTAGGCGGGGACGAGGGGCCGGTCAATGAAAGCGATGGGGTTGGCAGAACCTCAAAAGGACAGTTGGCGTAAAATCAATAGCGCTCATCCTATGAAAGGGGATGTCAAGGAAAAAAGCTTCTCCCCGCCCCTCTGAGAGATGCGGGCGTAGTGACTTACATCCAGCCCTACCTCATTCCTCACCTTATTCTTAGAGGGGGTATTGGTTTGGTCGCTCTGGCTCGCCGCACTTTCCCGCGGCGATGCCAACCCCAGTTGCTTGTCCCAACTCGACGGTTTCATGAAGTCAGTGGCGCACGACGCCGTTCGGTTCCGAAGCTACGCAAGCTAAGCGTTGGCTTAAGTGCCAACCATGATCCTATGTGAGGCTCGAGGCCTATAGCTTTTTTCGGTTATCCGAGGGGGCATAGGATTGACCCGGAGACTCGGTGCTGGACTACAGCACACAGAGTGCCTGAATGAGCGCTTGGATACTCTCCCTCGAACCGGAGCATCGCAAGAACCGATTGGCTACCACCGAGGCATGAAAAACCTTGGGAGATCACCTGGGTTCTATTCGATGCTCAAGCTGCTTGCGTCTTCAGTTGTTCGACGTCGAAACGTTCCTCCTTTTTCCAAAGTGTCAAGGTGATGGCCGCGATCTTGCGTGCCAGTGTCAGACGCGCCATCTCCGGCTTCATCCCTTTGGCCAGCAGACCCGTGTAGAAATCGTGGAACGGTCCCCGGCCACAGCTGGCCCGGGTGGCCGCACTCTTGAAGATCTCTTTCATCTCATGGTTGTGATTTCGATTCAGCCCACGAACCTGCTGGGGTTTCTTGGAACGGTGCACTTGTCCACGCACAAAGCAGTATTGCGCACTGTCGTGCGTCTCAATGCCCAGCCCACTGTAGGTCCATAGTTGCCGCTTGCTGCGAAACCGGTGCGGGGTTTGCATCAGCCCGATCAATCGCGCTGCTCGAATCGGACCGATGCAGGGAATCTGGCGCAGCAGTTTCGCGGCCTTATGTTTTCGGCTCTCGGCCAACAACTCGGGTCGGACGTTGCGCCGCAAGGCCTGCAATCCATCCAGTTGTTGATAGAGCAGCTCCGCCCGGCGGCGCACGCCGGTCTGCGGAATCTTGCTCAACCATTTCTCTCGAGCGCGCGCAACATAAACCTGGGTGCCGGCACAAGGAATGCCCCAACCGCGATACAGCGCCTTCAGTCGATTCATCACCCGCGTCAAATCTTTGCTGATGGTCTGATAACTGCGCCCCAACTCGCGTAGCGTTCGTAGCCCGTTTTCTCCGTGGTAGACCGGTCGCAGCATCCCGGTGCGTAACAAGTCGGCCAGCTTGCCTGCATCCACCTTGTCGCTCTTGTTGCCTTCCTTTAAGAGGGCATTGCGTCGCGGATTGCACACCACAATGTGCTGCACATGCGGCTGCAGCAGATCATACAGCCAGGCGGCCCAGGTGCCTTCTTCCCAGGTCACATGCAGCTCGCCCCGTAGACCGTGGAGAAACTGCAGAATGCTGCTGGCTTTGGTTTCGATCACGGACTCCATCACCAGCTTCCCGCTCTCATTCTGGACGGCGATTACAATCGCTTCCTTGTGCACATCCATTCCGATATATTTGACGTCGTGACTCATTCGAGTTGCCTCCTTGGGGGAAAGCTCATTCGTGTCGACGCTTGGCTTTCCCTCAAGGTAAAGTGCCATTCTCCAGCCGACTTGCCTATGCTCTCCTCTGGTTCTTTCCCACTGGGTACACTACTGCAGTTACTTCCCAAGCGCCGCCGTAGCGGAGCGAAGCCCTGCACAGCGCAGCGGAGGCGCCGCCTCATCCGGCTTCGGCCTTCTGAAGCGGGGCGCTCTTTCATAATGCATCGACCAAGCCAAGACATCGATTGCGGGACTGAAAAAGCTGGATAGCGAAAGTCTAAACATCATTGCTCCAACGCAACGACCATTGACGTACTAAAACACTACCGTTCCAATTGGGTGCGACTCAATTGAGGGGGGACTTACCGTTGCTGTGAGGGTGGACTTCCCCCGCTCACAAGCAATGCTCTTGAGTCGCACTCCCATCTAGATCGTGGAGATCGATTCCTTCGCGCAGATCATGTTGTTGTAACATCGGCCAACTGGCAAGACATGTCATGTTGAACGTCTGGATGGTGGGATTATGATGATCGGGCTGCAGGCAACCAGCCTCGTCCTGAAGGTGACTTTCGGGAGTTGGAAGGATGAATACAGTGATGGCGGGAAGATGACCAAGAATGAAGGCAAATTGTCTAAGTTGTCCGCAGCAATCGAAAAGCTGAAAAAGTTAAGTGTAAGGGTCACGGACGGAACATGCAAGGGAATGGGGATCGGCATTGTGGGCGGAGTCAAACGTCCAGAATCGAAATCCGTGGAAGCGGATGGTCCCCCAATCTCTCCGAAACCATCGGTGAATTGAGGTTGTTGCTGGCCGGTGTGCCGCGCATAACTCGCTTGCAGTAAGGGCATTCAAAGTCACAACTTTCGGGCGTGGCCGAACATTGCAAGTCGGGCTCAGTGACTCTCATTCGGCAGTTATTGTGCTCCGCCTTGTGCTCCAGGCACGTGGCCAAGTTTGGACCTTCGAACCTGTCCAGTCCGCCGCCAACCGTGAAATCCAATTCCTTCCCAACAGACGGCACCGGCCCGACAACCAGTCCCGGCGTTACAAAATTGTGCTTGCCCGTCATTCGTTCTGAAAGAAGGTCGAGTTGAACTCGAGAGGTGACCAGCCGTACCTCAACGTGTGACAACAATCACAGCTGCCCATGGAGGCCCAGAGAATAATGATGGTGTAGTGTCCACAAGACCGACATCCCCGAAATACCCTGTAACAAAATCCACCTTATGGAATTCGTTCTGTCCTCAAAAAACAAACCACAGGAGGCGATTATGATCAGCGCCAAAGTTGACCTAAATCAGCCGCTTAAACAGCAGCGGCAGTTCGTGGCCCAGACCGGCAGCGGCCATCACATGCTGCTGGACGATGCCGCCGGAGGCACCGGACCAAAGCCCATCGAACTTGTAGCGGCCGGATTGGCGGGATGTACCGCGTTCGATGTAATCACTATTTTGCGCCAGAAGCATCACCAGAAGGTCACCGGATATGAAGTCAGAGTCGAGGCTGACCAGGCTGAACGCCCGCCGCAGGTGTTTACGGCGTTGCGGATTCATCACGTGGTTACCGGATACGAAGTTGATCCCTCAGCCATCGAGGAAGCCATCCGCCTCTCCGAAGAGAAGTACTGCTCGGTGGGAGCGATGGTGCAAAAGAGCGCGAGCTTCCACACCACGTATGAGATCGTCGAAGATAAGACCACGTGGCTGAAACCGGCCCTGGCTGTTGGAGTACAGATTTGACAGTTCGGCGTAGATCTTTTGTAAGTGAGGAAGGAGTTGTCATGACAATCGAACGTGCTCTGAGAGTACTGGCAGGAGCCTTCGTGACGATCTCTGTGGCGCTGGGCTACTGGGTTTCACCGTACTGGTTCCTGTTCACAGCTTTTGTCGGTCTCAATCTGTTCCAGTCGGGGTTCACAAATATGTGCCCAGCGATGTCCATCTTCCGCAAACTAGGATTGCCAGATGCAGGAGGAGCGAGATCCAACCAGCCGGAGGGTCAGCCGAACCGGTGAAAATAAGAGAGAACGCAAGGAGAGGAAGTATGCCCGATTGGGTGTGGATTGTCGGATTTTTCGCGCTCTACATAGTGCTGACACAGTGGCTTCTGCCCAAGCTGGGTGTTCTCACCTGAGCAACCCGAAAATGCAGACGGGTCTCGGCGCAAGACTGCCGGTGACACGGACACCTCCGAAGAGCGTGGGAAATCTGCGGCCAGCTAAAAGAACTTATCGCGTTGACGTACAAAACTGCGCCAAACGCAAACATGTCGCTGCGGTCGTCGGCTTCTCTCCCCTCCATTCGAGCCGCCATCGGAGATGCACTGATCCCCTACCATGACCGAGTGCAAGGGGCTGTGCGACGATTCTTGCGAGCCGCCAATGGACGGAAATCCAGCGCCGTTGGTTGAAACGCATCGGAGAGCAGCTTTCTATCGAAAGGCGGGCTGCACATAACCGTACCCGCGGCCGCCTCTGGCTGCAAGTTCGGCTTCGCCCAACTTTCGCCATTTTGTTTACTATGCTATCCCTATGGCATTCCAGCCAATGCCGCTGTCGCGTAGGGCTTCGCCTTTCGATCATCGCGAATTCTTATTCGAATTGAAGTACGACGGATTTCGTTCGCTCGCCATCATCCAGAACGGGCGAACTGAACTCATCTCCCGCAACGGGAACTCCTTCAACTCGTTTGAGACCCTCCGCAAACAACTCAAATCCCCATACGCTGGCAAGACGGTGCTGGACGGCGAGATCGTGTGTCTGGATAAACGTGGGAAGCCGCAGTTCCGTGATCTTCTTTTTCATCGAGGTGAGCCATGCTTTTTTGCTTTCGACCTGCTGATGAGTGACGGAAAAGACCTGCGGTCGGAAAGATTGTCAGACCGGAAGCAGGAACTAAGGCGTCTGTTGTCCAAGATTCCTGCATCTAGGATGCGGTACGCCGACCATCTTGAACAGTACGGTACGGCGTTGTTCGAGCGCGTCTGCAAGCTCGATTTAGAGGGCATCGTGGCTAAGCAGGTACACGGTAATTACGTTGTAGAAAGAGAGCGCACGACGTGGTTCAAAATCAAAAATCGCAACTATTCCCAGATGGAAGGACGGGAAGTAATTATTCGAGCGGGAACGCCATCAGGAGCCAGTAGCTGGTTGGCATACCTGCGAACTGGCTTGCGTCGATTTGGAGGAAGCGTGAGACGCGAATTACAACCCGAACCAGCGATGGTTCACCGCAGAGTAGCGGTTAAGGTTGGATCAAGATCGGTCGTCGTAGAGCAAAGCGAAGAAGTCAGACTTCAAGAGGGCGAGTCCCTCGAAAACGCATTGCGTCGGTTCAGGCGCAAGGTGCAACAGGAAGACATTATTTAGGTGGTCAAGCGTCACTCCTTCTACCTGAAACCCGGCGAGAAGAAGCGGGCGAAAGCAGCTTTGGCGAAAAACGTGCTCGAAAAAGGGTCGTAATCGGATTAAGTTGCAACTTGGGGCCGCTGTTGCTAGGCAGCGGACTGAAGTCCTAGATTCCCTAGTGACCACGATGGGTCTGGGTGCCACGACTCTACCTTGACCAGTTAGGTAACTTTTGCACACCAATACAGGACACGTACAGCAACTACCCGATTCGGCACCGTTCGTATAGAGGCTTAGCATTTATTTTCCAAATAAATTAAGAAACACTGGAGGGTTCAATGCCACGCAGCGTTGAAATCAGAGTGGGGCAGAAGTTTCAGGACGAAACTGGATTGACCGTGAGAGTTGGAGAGGTCGATCCTAACGACCGCGTTCATTTCTCCGTGATCGAAGATCGAGAAGTCGCTGGACTCGGCCAAATGTCCTATTTAGCCTTCGCCAACCGCTTCACCAGAATTGACTCTGTGGAAGACGCTTGTGCACGCATCAAACATCTCGGTTATGTTGCATTCCGGCGTGTACGAATCTACGGTGAGGAGTTTGAATTGCTATCCGACCCGTTTCCGGAGCGTGATCGGATCGCAATTCGCGCAAAGGCGAAAGGAGACTCAGGCGTTCGCATACTACGGCTTCCTATGGCAATCGTGCAAAGCGACCGAGGACGAACTGCCAAAACCGCGTAACCTGACTCACTTGGTTATCCTGTGAAGCGTGTCGAGTCCTGTCAGCACTCGTTGAGTGATAGATTTGCTCGAGAGGCTTGGGCGCGATGACGGTCTTCATGGCGATTCCTCTTTCCAACGAAGTCAGAGCCTTGCTCGATGGCCCAAACTTCGCCCATCTCGCCGCCCTGATGCCTGACGGTTCCCCTCAGAGCGTCCCAGTTTGGGTGGGCCGTGAAGGTGAACGCATCCTGACCTTCCGGAGAAGGCTCACTTAAAGCAAAGAATTCATCCGTGCGCCCGCGCAACGATCTCAATCGCGGAACATGGGATTCTGAATCCAACCAGCAACTAGACTCTCGGAGTCGGGTTTGGACATAAAGGGGTGGAACTTGGAAACATCAACACGCCGGGTTCTAGTGGTCGAGGATTCAGAGCCTTTTCGAAAATTCGTTTGTTCGACGCTTGCGAAAAGACCGGAATTGCAGATGGTCGGAGAGGTCATAGATGGATTCCAAGCGGTTCAAAGAGCCGAAGAACTACAACCGGACTTGATTGTGCTCGACATCGGACTTCCTTCGCTCAATGGAATCGAAGCGGCTCGACGAATCCGCAAGGTCTCCCCCGAATCCAAGATACTTTTTCTAAGC
Organism: Terriglobia bacterium; assembly: GCA_963786325.1. Lineage (GTDB taxonomy): Bacteria > Acidobacteriota > Terriglobia > Terriglobales > Acidobacteriaceae > JAIQFF01. The sequence goes on along the minus strand of CAWAYW010000022.1, from coordinate 41,178 downwards.
CAAGAATCGTCTGCCGATGTGGCGCAAGAATGTCTCTGCTTGGGGGCGCTGGGCTACGTGGTAAAAACACATGCTGGTAGTGAACTCCTAAGTGCCGTCGAAGCTGTTCTCCGAGGCAAACGGTTTCTCAGTAGTGGATTGGGGAGTCGAGGAGCGTCGATAACCTATAGAGTTGACGCGAACAAGAGACTAATTCACACTACGTGCGTCGGGTTGATTACCTTCGAACAGGTGATCCGTCACTTTCGGGAATTGCATCGAGATCCGGCGTGCCCAGATCGTGTTGACGTGTTCTTGGATCTTCGTGAAACAACTTCCTTACCGGAAACCGGCCAACTCAGTGCCGTTTGTAACGAGATAGCGAGCATCCGAGAAAGAGTTGCGTTCGGCGTTTGTGCCATCGTCGCTGGCGGAGATGAGCTTTTTGGCATGATGAGAGTATTTGAGGGTTTGACCCAGCAATATTTTCGTAAGATCAGCACGTTCCGGGTAGCCGCTGATGCGGAGAAATGGCTCACGTTGCAGAGACAGTCGTGTGAATGACGTAGGCGGCATCAAGCTCTTCTTTGAGACGAAAGGTAAAGCAGACTAACAGACTTCCTTTCAGCACGCCAGAGTACTGTCTGGAGACTGACACGGAAGTCATTCTGTGGTTTTCGGTACTGCTGGCGTCCACCCTTGATCACGTACACGACGACTGACAAAGTGCGTGCCATCACGTACTGACTGAATAGCTTGGAGGAGTTCGGAGGAAGCATCAATCTTCGTTACGTATCCATGCCCTCCGACCTTCATTGCGGCCTTTGCTATATGCAAGGAATCGTGTTGGCTGAGGAATAAAATGCGAGAGCGGGGCGAGACTTTTCGTATCTGACGAGCCGCCTCGATTCCGCTTATTGTTGGGAGGCCGATATCCAAAAGAACGAGATCGGGGAGCAGTTGCTCTGCTTTCTCAACCGCGTCTTGGCCGTCCGCAGTTTCACAAATCACATCCAGTGTTGGATCTTTGGAAAGGAGGCTGCAAATTGAGCGGCGGACAGCGGCGTGGTCATCAACAACAAGAACCCGAGTGGGCATGGAACCCGCCTCTGAGATGAGCGGGCGACAGCCCAAGACAAACGTGAGGGTACCAAAATGTTAGTCAACTACAATAGGGTATTCCCTGTAGGACTCATTTGGCCACCTAGCGGCGGGCGTTTCTACTCACGAATTCACTTTTCCGTTGTGACCATTGGTGGGGACGGTGTGACCATCGGTGCCGAATAAACCCTCTAACACAAAAGCATTTGTTCGAATCCTAGACATTTGTTCATAGATGTACTGACGAAGGTCAGCTACATCCACTACACGGCTTCCACTATTGAGATGTGCATACATTAAGTCTGCTCTTAGGCTTTCAAGTACGGATAGCGCGATTTGTCGTTGATTAACATCCACAAAAACTCCTATTGCGAACAACATTACAGACCTCTTCAGGATACTTTCTAAAGAAGGATCTAATCTGTGCAATTGTGATCACTTAACGGGCAAGTGTTATACAAGAGGTTCCCTGCTGTCTCTTTGAAACGGGTTGAAACTGAACCCACCTGAGTCGCCTAAATGATTGTCCACAACACCACAGACGACAATCGGCACACATCGCTGCGCCACATTCAGCGCATTCAGTGACGGCACGGTTTGAGCACCGCGTACCTGAATCGCTGTCACTGAATACATGCTCGATTTGGCAGAATGGACTCACGGCGAGATTCGATTCCCGTTCCTTGGATTCAGTTGCCATCGTAAAATCCCGCATGGATCTCCTTAAAACGCTGAGCAAACCTGCCGCATGGGGAAGTGGGTGGACAAGCTCATTCCTTTGTTTCAGTGCGGCTACTGGCTACTGGATCGCTGGTGAGCAACAAGAGGTCGATGTGCTGGGTCGCCTGGGGAATCGTCGAGGTAGCGCTATTGTTTTGTAAATCACTTGCCGCAGCGGGCATGGAGCCGCTTGACACGTCTGTAAGCCTAGCCTGCCTCTTGCGATGTGTGCCACGCGGCCACGTCTTTCCGCAGAGTGTTGAGTCCGTGCATAGCATCCTCGATGGCTTGGTTTTCTTCGGGTGTTCCACCGTGGTTCATGGAGAATTCGTGCAACCTCGCTTCTATCGCGACTTCCACTACTTGGATCTTCTTCTCTATTTTCAGCCAATCCGTTTCGAGCAGTGCGGTCGCGTAGAGTCCTTGCCAACCATACTTTGTCTTGATATCCATGTGACCTCCCCACAGCCCAACGAACTTTAATAAAATTATTACGAAAGGCAATTGGGCAGTCAAATAAAAATAGCGTGCGCTGGCCCTCGCGAGCTCGGCGTGGTGAATGGCGATAGGCGAGACGACTCAACCCTGCCGCAGTGCAGAGATGATCGGCAACCGTGCAGCACGGGCCGCCGGCAAAAGGCTTCCGATGACTCCCATCGTGGAGGCAAACAAAAGGCCGTAACCCAGATCAGCCGGGGTTACCCGAAAAGCGAAGGAGATTTCGCCCATGCTTGCTGTGGTGCTGCCGTTTATCCCGTTAATCAAGAACGACAGCAGGCATCCCAAAACGCCGCCGGCGAAAGCGAGGAGCAATCCTTCCAGCACGAACGTCATCAATACGGCGCTGCGCGAGAAGCCTAGCGCGCGAAGCGTGCCTACTTCACGGCTGCGATTCGCGACAATGGCGTACATAGTGTTCATGGCGGCGAAAATCGCGCCGATTCCCATCACTACTCCAACGAAAGCCGCCACGCCTCGCAGGAATCCGATTAGCGGGCCAGCCTGGGCTTCATAATATTCTCGCTCATCCGTCATCGCGAGCGGATATTGCAGATTTGCTTCCAGTTCTCGATCGAAAGCGGGCAGCACGTTGGAATCCGCCAGACGAACGGTCAGCGAATTCTCCGTGCCAGCACGATTGAAGGCAGATGCCATGGCATCGAAATCGCCCCAAATTTCGCTTTCGAATGAACTGCCTTCGGCGGAAAAGACTCCCACGATTTCGAATTCGCGTTTCATCAAGGAGATCCGCGAACCAATTTGAAGTCCGCGGATACGATTCTGGGCCTGTTTTCCGACGATAATCTCGAATAATCCCGGTCGTGCCTGGCGGCCGTCGACGATGGTAAGGCCAGTTCGCACCTTGAATGCGGCGGGCGTCACGCCGCGGATCCCGAGATTCGTCAACTCGCCGTCGCTTCGTTTGGGAAGTGCGACGACAGCCACAAGCTCGGGAGAGACCAGAGGAGATCCATCGCCACCGCGTGCGATCCGCGGATCGTCTGCGGCCCAATCGCCGGCCGCCTTGCTGAACGAGGACCCGAGTTCTGACATTGCACCTTTTTCCAGCACGATGGCATTACCTCCGGTGCCGCTGGCGCGTAGCGCAAGACGAAATCCGCTAGCCATAGAAAGCAATCCGACAAAAACCGCAACGACCAGTCCGATCCCAATCGTGGCAAGGAGCGTCGATTTCCAGCGGACACACAGGCTGCGGAGGCTGTATGTGATCGGTAGTGCCATGCTAGGTCTGCCTCAGCAGTTCGGTGACTCTGGCGCGATAGGCAAAAACGGATGGAAACAAGCCTGCCACTAGGCCCAGAGACATGCCAATGAGGATTCCCGCGCCCGCGATCGTTGGCGGGACGTTCATCTTAGGGAATTCGCGGACCAAATCGCCGATGACGGGGACACTGGGCAGTGTATCGACGAGAAAACGGCTGAGAAGCAGCCCTACTGCCGCGCCGCTTACACCGAGCAATACCCCTTCGGCCAGGATCAACCCCAGCACCAGTCGGCCAGAGAATCCCAGAGTCTTCAGCACTCCAATCTCTGTGCGACGCTCGCGTACCGCCATACTCATGGTGTTTGCGGTGACCAACAGGAGGGTAAACATAACAGCCAGCCCGATCCCATTCAGTAACAGGGCAAGATTCCCGCCGAGGACGCCGGCATTGGCGCGGTATTGTGCCTCGGTTTCGGTGTGCGTTTGCGCATCACTGTTCTCGAATAGATCATCAATAGCATGACTGATCACGCCGGCTTCCTGCGGGTCGGCGATCTCCACGCGATAGGTGCGCACACCCGCCTTCCTTCCCGTCGTTTCATCAAGGTACTTGTAATGTAAGAACAGCGTCGACTCATTCGTGCCGGGGTAGCGCGTCTGGTCCGTCTGGTAGATGGCGCTGATGACAAACTCGAAGGGTTTTCCGGTTCGATAGATGTTGCTTGTTAACTCAACTGTATCGCCAGCCTTCCAGTTAAATTGTTCTGCGAGTGCGCGGCCTACGATGCAGCCGTGCTGGTCTCCCAGGAACGCTTTCTTCTCGGCTTCGGTCAATATGTATTCCGGATACATGGACAGAAAGTTCGCAGCTTCAATGGCAAAGTTCGCGAATTCGCTGTCGGGATTGTTTACATCGCGCATGCCGCCAAAATAGTTCGCTGCAGCGATCCGTGTCACGCCCGGCACGGCCGCGATGCGCTCCTCGTATGCGTTTGGCAGGCTATAGAAGGTACTGACGTTATTGCGCGTGATCAACCTGGCCGCCCCCTGGTTGAGGGACCCATGCAAAGACGCCACGAATGTCTGCAGCGTGCAGAAGAGGAAAATGCATACGGCAATACCGGCGGCCGTGCTCGCGGTCCGAATCCAGTTTTGCCGAAGGTGTTTCAAGATGAAGGGTATCCATTTCATGGCTAAGCTCCTAGCAGCACGCCCTTCTCTAGGTGTTTTTGCGAATGTGCGCGACAAGCAGCGCGCGGATCATGGGTGACCATGACAATCGTCTTGCCGAATTGATGGTTGAGGGCCTGCATCAAATCGAGGACTTCGTCGGCGCTTTTCGCGTCGAGATCGCCCGTGGGCTCATCGGCAACGAGGATCTGCGGGTCAGTCACGATGGCGCGTGCAATGGCAACACGCTGCTCCTGGCCTCCGGACAATTGCCGGGGATAGTGCCCAGCTCTGTCGGCTATACCGACCGTGCGGAGCGCGATGAGTGCGCGTTCCCGGCGCTGTTTCCTCGAGAGAGATGTAGGCATGAGGGGCAGTTCTACGTTTCCCACCGCAGTGAGCACAGGTATGAGGTTATAGAACTGAAAGATGAAGCCCACGCTTCGGCTGCGCCATTTTGCCAAGGCTGCCTCGGAGAGTGTGGTCACGTCCGTGCCGTGAACCAGCACCGAACCGGACGTCGGGCGATCGATGCCGGCGATCAGATTGAGCAAGGTTGTCTTGCCTGAACCAGACGGCCCCATTAAGGCAATGAACTCGCCTTGCGGGATGGACAAACCAATGTGCTCCAATACCCGGATCAATTGACCATCACGCTGGTAAGTTTTGCAGACACCTTCTAGCTTTACTGCTGCCTGGGCACCACCCACGTTTAGTTCAGACATTTGGCTCCTCAGCTCTTAGTTTTTACCGTGTCGCCGTCTTTCAGCGTGCCGGGCGGGCGCAGAACCAAGGCCTCTGTACCTACGAGCCCCTCGGCGATGATCACCTCGCCCGGGGTTTCTCCGCCGATGGACACTGGCACGAGATGAACTTTTTTCTGGCTGTCCATTACGAAAACGGCGGTGACTCCATTTCCCGTAACCAGAGCATCTTTCGGAACCGTGATGATCTGCCTGACCCTGTAGGATGGCTTTTTAGCTTGTTCTAGGAAAGTGACTTTGGCAGACATCTCCGGCCGAAGGTTCTCATCCTTCTCGAGCAGCCGCACCTTCACCGCGATGGTTGCCTTAGTACGGTCTGCCGTCGGTATGACCTGGCGAAGCACCGCGCGATAGGTGTGATCGGGAATTGCGTCCACCGAAACCTGGGCAGGCTGATTTCGCCGCAACCTGGCGATATTCGTTTCACTAACGTCGGCCTCGGCTTCGAGCGTCGCCATATCGGCGATGCCTACGATTGCGCCAGTGGAGGTAGACAGATTCACCCCCGGCGGGATAGGCGCAACGCTCTCGCCCACCTCGGCCATTTTCTTCACCACCACACCGGCAAAAGGTGCGCGGATTATGGTGTTCTGGAAGTTGGCTTCGGCGAGGGACAGGCTAGCTTTGCTTTGCGACAGCGTACCTTCCGCAATGCGGACAAGGCTCATGGCCGCCTGTAGTTGGTCTTGCGAGACCACCCCGTCGTTCGCCAAGCCCTGCGTCAAACGCAGTTGGCGCTGCTTTTCGGCGAGGTCCGCAGTCGCCTGTTGCACTCCCGCGCGAGCGACCTCAATCTGTGCCTGAAGATCGCTATTGTCGAGACGGGCGATGACTTGTCCGGCTGTGACCCAACTTCCCTCGTCTACGTCCAATTCTGCGAGCCGCCCCTGGATTTTGGCGGAGACCACTGCTTTGCGACGGGCCACGAGATATCCAGAAGCACTGAGGATTGGCCTTGCAGGCGTGGCTGTCGAACGTCTTACCGTCGGACGTATGGTTGCGACCGCTTGCGCGGTGATCCGGCCGCGTACGAGGTACAAAACCGCGGTGGCGGCCGTTAACAAGAGTAAGAAGGCACCAAACAGGCGTCGCCGCACAGGGTGCGAGTCGCCGGCTTCGCGATCAATTCGCAACGCAGACAGATCCGACGTCAAGTGGTTTGCTGCCTCAGTATCTCGGCCCACACTGACATAGTGGCCGAAAATCGAGCATCATCCGCGCGCAATTGGACGAGCGGTCAAAATCGTGTGGCCAACGGTGGCACGACGTGGCCGCAAGTTTGCGTGACCCTAGGTCCGGTGGGATACTGCAATTCTCGAATGAGTTCGCAAAGCGCAGGCATGGCGAAGATCCAGAAAACTGCCCACCGGCTTGTTGGCGGCCGCGCCTATTACGTAAGCAATTTGGCTGCGTGGGGTCTATATGGGCTGTTGCAGTATGAATTACCACCAGAACCGCGCGGCCTTCCGGTCGCCATGAGCGCGGTTGCCTGGTGCGGCACAGGGTTGCTGGGGACTCACCTTCTAGCGTGGTACGCGGACCTCCGCAGTTGGCAAACGATATCCCAGCTGGTAATTCCGTTTGCGGTAGGGACGTTGGTCCTGTCGGCACTGATGAATGCAGCCCGCGCCGCCGTAGGCAGTCTATGGTTCCATGAGCCCTTTCAGTCGACACACGGTTGGGTGGTGATGGCGCATTACGTGCAAGGCGTCCTTGTCATTTCGGTTTGGTGCGCGGTAGTGCTCACCGCCAACGAAGTGAATCACCGCAGGTCGGCACAAATGGAGGCTTTGCGATTGGCGCTAATTGCGCAAACCTCACAATTCCACGCCCTGCGCTCGCAACTGAATCCACACTTTCTTTTTAACTGCCTCAACAGCTTGCGCGAGCTCATCGACGAAGATCGCAATCGCGCAAAACAGGTTATCGACCAGCTTTCTGCGTTATTGCGATATACGTTGCGGGCGGACCGCGTGGAGACGGTCTCGCTGAAAGAGGAACTCGAAGCGGTCGAGGATTATCTGACACTGGAGAAGGTTCGGTTTGAAGAGCGGCTGCGCACACGCTTTGACATCGACCCGCACAGTCTGGAGACCAGGCTCCCTCCTATGCTGCTGCAGACCCTTGCTGAAAACGGCGTGAAGCATGGGATCGCACGTTTACCGGCAGGCGGCGAGCTAGCGATTGTCACCGAGGCACTCGAAGGAAACCTGCGCATCGAAGTCACCAACACGGGTAAATTATCGGATGCGACCGGAGGTTCGTCCGCCGTCGGCCTCGACAACGCGCGCGAGCGCCTGCGCCTGATGTATGGCGACAACGCGTCGCTCACGCTGACCGCTGCCGGCGAGTCCAAAGTACGGGCGGAGGTTGTGATACCTCTTCGTTCCAGCGGTTTGCCATCTTGAGAGCATTGATCATCGACGACGAAAGATTGGCGCGCAGCGCATTGCGCCGGCTGCTGGGTGCGCATCCCGAGGTCAAAATCCTCGGCGAAGCAGCGAACCCCGACGAAGCCATTCGCGCCATAGACAAAACGTCGCCCGATGTTCTCTTCCTTGATGTTGAAATGCCGGGTGGCAGCGGTTTTGATCTGCTAGAAAAACTGCAGGATGTGCCTGCCGTAATCTTCACGACCGCCTACGATGAATATGCAGTGCAGGCCTTTGAGGTCAGCGCGCTCGACTATTTGGTGAAGCCGATCACCGCACAGCGTCTGGCGGCGGCCTTAGGGCGCGCACAAAGGGCTTTGGCCGCGAGTCTTAAAGAGCGTTCAAACATCGAAGGCGCATTCGCAGTTCATCAGATCTTTGTGCGCGACGGCGATCGCTGCTGGATCGTGCGCCTTACTGATATTTCTCTGTTGGAATCCGAGGGCAATTACACGCGCCTCCATTTTGGTGGCAATGCCCCACTCATCTTTCGCTCGCTAACAGCTATCGCGCAACGACTTAGCCCTGCAACATTCTTTCGGGCGAACCGTTCCCAGATCGTCAACCTCAGCTGGGTCGAAGCCGCCGAAAACGATATCGACGGTCGGTTGAGGATCAAGCTGCGGAACGGCAAGCAAGTTGAGATTTCGCGCCGACAAACCAGAAGTCTGAAAGAACTTCTCAGTCTCTGAGATGGCTTCTTTTTTTTAAAAACAAAGTAACGATTTTCCACTCTCGCTACTCCAACAACCGTGTTTGATACAGAATTCTGGCTTCCTTAATCAATTCTGAAGCATTTTCCAGGGATTTTAGCCCCGCGTCTCTCAGTTCTTCCGTACTTAGGTTGCTGCGAGTGAGCTTTTCACCGCTCGGGTCATTTTTCTTCAATCTCACGAGGGCGCTCCCGAAACCGAGCAGCCCAAAGCCGCAGTCGCGGTCGCAGGCACTTAATTCTTCTAACGTCACCCGGGATCTTTCAGGACATCTGGGTCATCGGATTCTCCGTTGACAACTGTAAAAGGCGCGTGGGACATTGAACGTGCGAATCACGGGTTCAGCTTCAAGGAGGTGCCGAAGCGTTTCATGCACTTTCTGGTACTCGGCGCGGTGGTATTGTTCAGCGTCCTCTTTGGTGTTCCAAAAGCCCAGTGCTAGAACACGATTGTCCTCTTTGTCGGAGACGAAGATTGTCTCATCCACGAAGCCTTTCTGTTTCTTCAGGATCGGCAGTACTTTGTCATCGATGGTGTCGGCGAGTTGACTATGGGGAAGCTCGTTATCCCAACCTATCTGAAGGGAATGGGCTGGACCGCAACGGCGGTTATGTTCTTTGCTTCCATCGGCGTATTTCTGACCTGGAAATAACCTACAATTTTCATCTCGGCCCCCTTCGTCCCGAGCCTTTTTGGTTGGTTACCGCAAAGTCCACTCGGGTCGTCGCGCGGCGGCCGATGTCGTTATGTCATCAGTTATGTCGGAACGCTTGACGATTCGGGTAGATTGCTGACGTGAACTATACCGCCCGAAGGGCTCTGCTCCTCGTCGCAGTTGCGGTGCTGGAAGCATGTTCGTTAGCGCAACAGACTCCTCGCCCTGTGCAGCCAGATGCGGAAGGCTCGCCGCCCGAAGATCCCATGTTGACCATGTTTCCCCACTCGCAGACGGCGCGTTGGTGGATTTCGGCGCAGGAGAATATTGTCACGCAATGGCACCCGTCGTTCGATGCGAAGTACAACGGGCCAAACAGCATTCGGGCGGAGGCCGAGCATGCGACGTCCAACATCGGCACGCTCTTTACAGGCTATCAACTGACCGGCACGACCGAAATCTTCATGCACTTCGAGATGGCGGATGGTGGGGGCATAAGCGACGCACTGGGCTTGGGCGGTTTCACCGATCTCGATGTCGTACGAAACCCGACGCTGGGAACCACTCCTTACATTGCGCGGGGAATGATTCGGCAGATTATCCCTCTGAGCAGCGAAACGGTGGAGGCAGAGCGAAATCCGTGGTACCTGGCAACCAAGGTTCCGGTGCGACGTCTGGAGCTGCGTTTTGGAAAGATGGGAGTAAACGACTTCTTCGACATTAACGACGTCGGCACCGACAGCCATCTCCAGTTCTTGAATTGGGCAGTGGACAACGACGGCGCTTACGATTATGCCGCCGACACGCGCGGATACACTATTGGTCTGCTAGCGGAGTATCACGACCGCAACTGGGCATTTCGATTCGAGGAAGCTCTGATGCCGAAAGTGGCCAACGGCATCGATCTGCAATGGAACCTGCGCAAGGCTCGAGCGGAGAACTTCGAATTAGAACTGCATCCTGCGATTGGCGGCCACCGCGCGACGAGCATCAAGCTGCTTAACTTCATCAATCACGCCAATATGGGCGCGTATCGCGACGCCAACATCGATTTTCTTGCTGGAAAGACGGCACGACCAATTATCACCGACCATCCAGAACACACGACCGTGAAGTATGGCTTCGATGTAAATCTGTTGCAGCAGATCACGACGAATGCCCGCGCGTTCGCACGCTTTGGATGGAACGAGGGTCAGCACGAGTCGTTTGCATACACGGAAGTGGACCAGACGTTCCAGTTCGGTGTGGATCTTGCGGGAGAACGCTGGCGGAGGAAGCTTGATAAGGTGGGCGCGGTACTAGTAAGTAATGCGATCAAGAAAGACCATCAGGAGTACCTGCGGCTCGGAGGGTTGGGCTTTCTGCTGGGCGATGGCAACCTGAATTATGGGCGCGAGAACATCGTGGAGGGCTACTACAACTTGCATATTTGGCGCGGAATCTACAGCGCGTTCGATCTGCAACACATTTACAATCCGGGATACAACCGCGATCGTGGGCCGGTGGTGGTGCCAAGCCTGCGGTTTCACCTTGAGTTGTAGACGTGGAAGAATTCCCGGAGCCAGTCGTTAACGACGCTGATGCGATCGTACATGTTCCACGCCGCGTCGCTAAAGCCTGTCGAAAAGAGTTGGCCAGCGGCTCGCACTGTCCAAGTCGACGCGAACTATCTCTTCACCGGCCGTAATGTCTCATGATTTCCAAATACGGAAATGAAGCTGGCTTTGTTGTTGTTAACAGGCTTCTATCCCCGGTTGACTCATAGCACCGATCTCGACATTCAGAAGGCAGCGCCCGATACGCCTTCCCATCTTTTTGTCCGAAAGTTCTGACTTTGAATTTCTTTACAGCAAGCGAGTTATGCGCGGCTTACCGGCCAGCAACAATCTCAATTCACGAATGGTTTCGGAGAGATTGGGGGAATTATCCTTCCCCACGAATTCCAGATCGACAACGTCGTTATATTAGGGCTCCAGGTTCGCGGAGTGAACTAACTCTCCAGCTCCTCCGCCCGACAAACTACAACGGCGAATAAAGAAATCTGGCTAATGCAACTTGGCAAGGTAACCGCGTGACTACTGGACGACCAGAGTAAGGTGCGTAGCGTGAGCCAGCGTGGTCGAACCTGAGGTGAAATTGCCAGTAACCGTTAGGTTGTAGCTTCCGGCCTGGGTCCCGCGGTTGCTTCCTCCGCCTCCGCTTGATCCGCCGCCACAGGCGCAGATCGTCATTCCGATGCCAAACAGGCAGACCGACGCCAAGGCTCGGAGCCAACCGCGGCGCCACGGACGACGCCGGCCAGCCAGACCGAGTGAACTCACCAACCCCAGGATTCCGAACCACGACAGAGACAAAACATACGCGCTGGCCAAGGCAGGCCCTGAAGGCGGTCGCGTCAAACCCGCCGAGCTTCCCGTGGTTGTCACCGTGACCGTCACCGGCTGCGACGCTGACCCGTTCAGTGTGAAAGAACTGGGCGAGACGCTGCAAGTGGATTGCGCAGGCGCGCCCGTACAACTCATACCGACCATCTGATTGAACCCGCCTCCGGGATTTACCGTGAGATTGTACGTTGCGGCGTGACCAGCCGACACGGTTTGACTTGGCGAAACCACCGTCACGGAAAAATCCTGCGCCGTTCCTGAAAGGGCCACGGTCTGCGGGCTATTGCTGGCGTTATTAATAAAGGTAAGCGCAGCTGCGCGGGTACCCCCTTCTGTAGGAGCGAAACTTACGTTGACCTGGCAATTGTCTCCGACCGCCAGTGCCAAGGGGAAGCCTCCTATTGGGCTTCCGCAGTTGTTCGTTTGCAAAAAGTCGCTGGCATTAGCGCCCGCTACACCGATGCTATTGATGACCAAAAGTTCGTTTCCTGTATTCGTCAGGATAACCGCCTGGGAGGCACTGGTCGACCCGGTGTATTGGCTGGCGAAAGTGAGGCTTGCGGGAGCCACTGAGACGGTAAAAAGACCTGCCGTCCCACTCAGATTAATCGTCTGCGGCGAGTGGGCGGCGTTGTCAGTAACCTCGAGAACTGCTGTGCGCACTCCTGCTGACAGGGGAGAGAATACGATATTGATCAGGCAATTCGCCGCGGGGGCAAGGCTGGCGCCGCAAAAATTAGTCTGTTGGTAGTCGCCGCTTTGCGGACCAGAGATGGTGATGCCGCTGATGTCTAAATTGCTGGAACCGCTATTGCTCAGGAGCGCGGTTTGTGCCGCGCTGGAGTAACCCACGTTTTCGTTTCCGAATCCCAGAGTGGGCGGTGAGAGCAATGCCGCTGGGCCCCTGGGTCCGCTTCCACTCAGCAGCACTGATATGCTCGAGAAACCCGCCACGGCGATATCCGGCTTCCCGTCTCCATTGAAATCCGCAACCGACACTGCACCGGTGGAGAAGTTATTGAGATAAAACTGCATCGGAACCTGGAGAGTGCCATCGCCGTTCCCCAGCAACAGCGCTACGTCGCCCCAGCCTTTGTTGCTGATTACGACGTCCGCCTTTCCATCGAAATCAAGATCAGATACAGCAACCGCCGAAATCCTATTGCCAGCGACCGTGGTGACAGGATTTTGAAATGTACCGTCTCCCACTCCGAGAAGCACGACGACATTGGGGGCTTGGCCGTTGGCGCCCGAATCCCCCACAACAAGATCGGGTTTCCCATCGCCATTCAGGTCACCGGTAGCGACGGCGGTAGGATTCGATCCGGCATTGAGGGTTGGGCCGACGGTAAAGGTACCATCGCCATTTCCCGCGAGGATCGCGAATACCGGAGAATTGTTTGCTACCGCCAGTGCAGCCACATCGAGTTTCCCATCGTGGTTGAAATCGGCGACCGCGAGACCAGTCAAAGTGCCCTGACTAACGACTGAGAACGTCAGCGGGAACCCAAAGGTCCCGTCCCCGCTACCGAGCAGTACTGCATTGGCCCCAATCAGGTCAAGCTTCCCATCGTTATTAAAGTCGCCAACCGCGATGGGCCCATTCATCCCAGCGCCGTAATCGTGTTCGGGCTGGAATGTCCCATCTCCATTGCCCAAAAGAACGGCAACGCCATCTCCGGACCCACTCGAGCTCGCAATCGCCAGGTCCATCCGACCATCGCCGTTAAAGTCCCCTGCGATCGCATACGCTGCATCATTGGAACCGATAGTTAGCTGGGTCGCGGTCGGGGCCGAGAATCCCGCGCCATTGTTCAGATATAAACCTTCCCCCGGTCCTTGCTGTAAGGTCGCCTGCAGCCAAAACTCCAGGCCTACATCCAAGTCAATCTTGCCGTCTCCATTGAAATCCGCGGCAGCCAGTGAGCCGAAAGTGGCATATCCCCTCGGAGTGAAACCTCGGATTCCGGCGTAGGCCGGAAGTGTTGCAAAAGTTCCGTCTCCATTCCCATTCACAACGGTAACGATGTCGGACAGGGACGTTAGAGAAAAATTCGTGTTCGATTGAGCCACCACCAAATCCAGTTTTTGATCATTATTCAGATCAGACAAAACGGCGGCCGGGGTAAAATCCACCCCTGCTTGAGACAGAGTTTGCCCCGAGGTGAACGTCCCGTCGCCATTGTTCATTAGGATTTCGATACCAATACCGCCGGTACAGGCGAGGTCCGGCTTGCCATCTCCATCGAGATCTCCTGCGGCAAGCGGCGTGTCGCTGCCCCCAAGGAGCTGGATTTGGAAGTTTCCATTCCCACTTCCGAGCAGCCGAACTAAGCCTCCCTGGTTGGATGAAGTCACAATATCCAGATTGCCGTCCCCGTTGAAATCCGCAACCACCAGCCCGGTCAAACCCCCGGGAACAGGCGTGTTGAGTGCTGCCTGAAAGGTTCCGTTGCCATTGCCCAGTAGTAGAGAGACACCGTTGCCGGGGACTGCGACCGCCAGGTCGAGTTTCCCGTCGTTGTTAAAGTCAGCGGAAGCCAGTGCATAAGGTTGCCCGTTGATTGAGTAATCTACGGGGGCCTGGAATGTTCCATCACCCTTGCCGAGGAATATCGCCACCGCGTATGTTGCTACCTGCGCCAAAGGCACTCCGATGGCAACATCGAGCTTGCCATCCCCGTTAAAATCCCCGACAGCCAGACAATCCCCGACAGATTGGCACGAAAGGGTACCGCCCGAGATAGTCGTCAACTTCTGGGTTTGAAATGTGCCATCGCCGTTACCCAGCAAGACCCCGATCGTGTTATCGGGCACGTTGATCAGCAGGAGATCGAGCTTTCCGTCCTGGTTGACGTCGGCGGTCTGTAGCGACATCGGTCCATTGCCGACCGGGTAGTTAACGGCAGCATGGAACGTGCCATCACTGTTTTGCAGGAGAATCGAAACATTGTTCGAGGCTTGGTTCGCCGTGGCTATGTCGGGACGCCCGTCGCCGTTGAAGTCGCCGGCTACAACGGACTCCGGGTATGAGCCTACGAGATAGTCCCGGGGGCCGTTGAAAATAGAACTATTCTGAGCCGACAGAGAGGGGACGCCCAAGAGCACAAGCATTCCAAGGCGCAACGCGAAATACAGCGGTAAGTTGGCGTTCCGGGCGGGAGTGCTCATCTGTAACAACCTCCCCAGCGTGCAATCAGCTGCGCCTTCCGCGAGCCACAGTCGAGAACGACAATTGGCCGATTCCCCGCGGGGAGTGTGACAGATCGGAAACCCCCTGTAAAGCGATTCGTGCGACTACTCGACCCGTCTGACAAGCGAACCTTCGGAAGACCAGCGCGCGCAATGCAGCACGGAACGCCGATTGGAACCTTGAGCAGTCCATAGAAGCCCTTTCGAGTTGAAGACTCTATGAGGGATCGGAAAACGCTTCGTTGCCCAACAGCAATGAAATTTCTCTGAAGCATGAGCGCTTCGCTTGTCGGCTTGGCCGTTATTGGTTGAGGTTCACGTAGAGCCAGATCGCAACGACAACAGGTGGTAGCCACGAGCAGCGGAGAAAAGCATCAGAGCGGTGAGCTTCGCCCCAATCTCGACCGTCTGACGGTGGGAGTGGATCTGGGGGACCAAGGGAGCCATTACTGCATTTTGGAACTGCAGGGAGAAACGCTGGCGGCCTGAGCAGGCATACCATCCTGCGAGCGCGCAAAGGTAAGCGGGTGCATCCGAGGTCGAGAAAACTCTTGCAAAGCTCGGTACATCTCCGCCGCGCCGTTCGGGATGGTGTAATGTCGGACAGTCCTCCTAGGGTAAGTCGACCTCAAGTGAATAGACCTCGTCGCTACTGAGATAATGCCCGAAGAGAGCGGAGCCATCAGGAGCGAGTCCACTCCAAGGGCCAAGACCCGAAGCATAGTCGGGGCCCCCTCTATTCAGACGCTTCAAATCGACGAGGAATTGTGAGCGAGTTTGTCCGAGCTTGACACGGCGATAGCCTGGATTATCAGTAGACATACTGTCGTAATAAATGTACGTTCCGTCCCGCGACCAAGTAGGGTAGCCGATACTCCCGGCTTCATTGATCCAATCTGTCCACTTCTTCGCTACAAAGTCGAACAACACGAGTTTCTTGCTATCAGTGGAGAGAGCGGCCAGATACCGCCCGTCCGGAGACCAGCGTGGAGCGAACAAGTTTTGCGACCCGGGAACGGTTGACACATGTTTAGAATCGAGATCCAGAATCTGAATGGCGATTTTCTCCGCACTTCCCCAAAGCCAGGGAACACGGCCAAAAACAAGTTGTTTACCGTCCGGAGACCAGCTTGGATCCATTTGATATTGGTTCTCAGAGAACATTTCCTGCGGAGTTCCACCCTGTGACGGTATCAAGTACAACTTCCAAAACGGACCGGCTTGCTTGTCGACGAACGCGATCTGCATGCCGTCCGCTGACCAGTGCGGTGCCGAAGCCGAAACTGGTGGCACTGTGAGCTGGAGGCGCTCGCTTCCATCGACACGACTCCGCCAGAGCGTCCCGTCAGGGATGGATACATAGGCAGCCCACTTGCCATCTCGAGAGAAGTCCAGTTCATCGGCCGAGATGCCGCCGAGAAATGGAACAAACTGATGCGACGTAGCGTCATAGCGGACTAACTCGGATCGTGACGTCCACCCGCCAGCGAATATTCTCTTGCCATCTGGACTCAAGCCGTTGAAGTAGACAGGCATCGGTCCCGTTGTCAACTCGACTGGACGTGAAGCACGTCTGGGCCAGAGCCCTGTGGGCTCGCGCATAGCCCAGATGCTTGCGCGGTTGGGATTGCCAGCGCTCGTGAAGAAATAATAGCGACCATCCCGACTCCAATCGCCGGCCATGTGCGAAAAAGAACTACGCCAACCGGGGAGCAGAGGATGAAGGTCGCTGCCATCTGCACGAACATCCCAGATTGATGAGGACATGTTGTTTTTCAAACTGCGAAGGGTAAACCTAAGGTGACTGCCATCGGGTGAGAAACGTATCTCGCTCGCGTAGCCAGAAAGGGTAGTCAATCTCCGAGCGTTGCTGCCATCAGCATTTGCCATGTAGATATCAGCGCTTTTCGCAAAGGCGAGTTGACGACCATCTGGCGACCAGGTAGCCCAACCCTGGGACGACCATGTATCACAGCGGGCGACTATGTCTCCAAGGCGACGCGGGGTTCCACCTGGTATAGGAAGGACCCAGACCTGGAATTCGTACTTGGGACCCACAGCTTCAGCTACCAACATTTGCGAATGATCGGGAGAAATATCAGAGGTTACGATGCTGGCAAAAGGGGTGGGAATGACTGTGGTCTCTCCACCGGTGGCGGATGCTTGCACGAGAAACTGCCTCGAACCCGTGCTCTCGGTGATGTATAGCCGAGAACCGTCGGTCAGAATGCCCGTTTTAGAAAATCCGTCGTGTGTGAGTTGGGTTGTGCTAAGCACCCTTGGAGGCGAAAACGGTCGACCTAACCAACCGAGTGTTGCTCCTACGGCGATAATTAGAACTGAGACCGCAATGGGCCGGATCCAGCGAGATCTGCGAGAAACCGTCAGAGCTGAATCGGGGGTGCGTGTCACATTTGCAACGGTAATGTCTGGTCCGGGTTCGCTCGTCCTCCCCGCTCCAGCGGGCGCTGGCAAAACAACTGCGATGGGTTGCGCTTCTGGAAACGTGCCAGCAACGGGCAAGATAAAGCGGTACCCTCGCCGCGGTAATGTCTCTATGTAGCGGGGCGCATCAGCCGAGTCATCCAGTGCCTCCCGGAGCCGGTTCACCGCCCGATTCAGGCTCTGATCGAAATCCACAAACGTGTCGGACGGCCAGAGTCTCTTCTTGAGTTCCTCCCTAGTGACCATTCGTCCAGGACGCTCCAAAAGCATGGCGAGTATTTGAAGCGGTTGTCCTTGAAGAGATGACTTCGTGCCGTTTCTTCGAAGCTCAGCCGTCTCGAGGTCTAGTTGGAATTCGCCGAAGCGAATTAGAGGTTGGGATTCAGAGGGAAGGGACATCGCCACGCCCCAAACGTAGTGGGAGAGAGTTTACCACCCGAAGGCCGGGTTTAGATCACGAGCCCACCCCTGACCCCTAGGCTGCACAAAACAGGCCGGTTAGAAGATAGGAGAGGAATGTCATACAGAAGTAACGTGCGCTCCATTGAACCAACGCAGGCATTTGGGCAGAGTTCCCGCCAAAGTTCGCGGTCATCGTTCGCCGCCATCGCTCTTGGCCGGTAGAGCACCGCAAACGTAGAAGGAGCAGTGTGCCATGAGAATCAGAAGAGTGCTTTTGACATCGGCCGGTCACTTGAGGACCGGGGTGAGCGCTGTGAAGAAAGTATTCGTCGGGTTTCTGTGCTTTTGGTTACTCTTGCTCACTATTCCGGCGGGAGCACAGGAAATTGATGTCACTGATGCGACCGCCCGTGCCGAACTTCCCTTTAACATACTCCATGGCTTCTTGATCGTGGTGGAAGGCCGTATCGGAACCTTAAGCAAGCTGAAGTTCATTCTGGACACGGGAACAACACAAACTGTAGTGGACAAACGGGTAGCGCGGAAACTTGGGGTCCGCGGTTTGCCAAGGCAGGTCCTGACAATCCAGAAGCACTTTGAGGTGGAATCCGCCATCTTCTCCGATCTGCAATTAGGTCCTATCCAGGCCACGAATATTCCGCTCTTAGTAGCAGACCTTGCAGCTCTTACCGAATTTGCGGGTGCAGTGGATGGAATTCTGGGACTAGACTTACTATTGGGAAGCAGAATCTCAATAGACTTCACCTCTAAGAAATTACTGGTTCGTCCTACGACAGCCGACCGTATCCAATCTCTCCAGCAAGATGACATGATATGCGTTACGACAACCGTACAGGTCCAGGGGCACCCTGTTCGACTTCTCGTGGACACGGGAATGCAAGGCATTTTGCTTTATGAGGATCGGCTTGACAAACGAGTACCCCATTTTGAAACCGGCAACGTCAAACTTATTGAACTTGGTCACACCATGTTCGCAAACAAAGTCATGCTTCAAAAAATACGGATCGGAGCCGCTGATATCGAGCATCCGGAAACCTTTCTCTTACGAATGGCTCCGAGAGGTTTTCCCACGAACATAGATGGCGTGCTGGGGACTGCGGTTTTAAAGGCTCGATGGTTGAGACTAGATTTTGGTTACGGAAATCTGGAGTGGATGCGATAATTTTTTCACATTGCTGTCTGGCGAACATGTGAGATCTAGGGAGACTCTGATTAAGTCCTCCCTTTCCACAGCGAGTATAGATAAAGTCGTGCCAGCATGGACTCGTTCCGCAAGCAGAGGACACTGGCGATGATGACGGGATTCGAGCGGTACACGAAGAAGACTCGGCGCGCAATGTTTTTGGAAGAGATGGAGCAGGTGGTGCCCTGGGGGAAACTGTGTGCGCTGATCGAGCCGCACTATCCCAAGCCGGGCAACGGGCGACGGCCGAAAGAACTGGAACAGATGCTGCGGATTTATTTTCTGCAGCAGTGGTTCAATCTGGCGGACCCGGCGGTGGAAGAGGCTTTGTACGATTCGGCGACCCTGCGGCAGTTCGTGGGAATTGATTTGGGAGCCGAGCCGGTGCCGGATGAGACGACGGTGTGCAAGTTCCGGCACCTGCTGGAAGAGAACCGTCTGGGAGAAGAGATTCTGGGGACGGTGAACCTGCATTTGCAAGCGAAGGGCGTTCGGATCACGACGGGCACGATTGTGGACGCGACCCTGATTCACGCACCTTCCTCGACCAAAAACCGCGAGCAGAGCCGGGACCCAGAGATGCACCAGACGAAGAAGGGGAAGAATTGGTACTTCGGGATGAAGGCGCACGTGGGCGTGGACAGCAAGACCAAGATCATCCACACAGCGGTGGCGACGGCAGCCAATGTTTCCGATGTGGCTATGTTGCCGGACCTGCTGCATGGCGAAGAAACGCGGGTGTGGGGCGACGGAGCGTATCAGGGACAGACCGAGGTGATCCGCGAGTGCGCGCCAGGAGCGCGGGATTTCACCCAGCGGCGCTGTCGCTACAAGGGCCAGATCGTGGATGCAGTGGCATGGGCGAAGAACCGAACGAAGTCCAAGGTGCGGGCGAGAGTGGAGCACGTGTTTCAAGTGATGAAGCTGAAGTTCGGGTTCGTGAAAGTGCGCTACCGCGGGCTGAAGAAAAACGCGCACCGGCTGTTCGTTACCTGTGCGCTTGTGAATCTGTTTGTGAGCCGCAGAAAGCTGCTCGCCGTCGCCTAGGCTCGTCCCGCTTCCCCCCGTACGCGCGGTTGCAACGGCGGTGCTGACCAGCTCCGGCATCCGAAACCCGAACCGGCAGTGCGGTTTCCTGACAACACTGTTGTTAGTCGACTTAGCATGAGCGCTTATTCAGAGTGTCCCTAGAGAGCACGTCTTAGTCCCGAGTTGATTCGCGTTATTGTGGACCATTTACTCAGCAGCTTAAAGTTCTCGTTACAACAGGAGTGCATATTCAATCCCGCTATGTTCTCACCCCGCCATCCGTTTGACGGGTTAGGAGGTAGGAGAAACAAAGTCCGTCCTCCATAGTAACTAACTAGTAATAGCGGTGGCACCCGGACAATGGTCTCAGCCTTCCTTTCAGTATCGACTACGAATCAAAGCAAATCACTTTTGGAATGCTGATGGGCCCTGCCAAAGCAGCCGGGGCGGGCGACCGGTACGTCGCCTTCGAAAGTTGGGAGGCGCGCTGAAGGCGCGCCTGCAGGGTGAGATTTCATTGCCATGTACCCCAAGATGATGAAGTTTTTCATACCACGAGCACACAAGGTATCGAGCACCAGCGTAATGATGTCATGAGAGGTATTCGGAGCAGTGAGGCCACAGTTTCTTTGAATTTGCATTGAGGTGGGCACGGAGAGATCGACTCTTCTTTCCAGAAAATCATTGGCACCGCTGGTAAATATGTGTTCACTACTTAGTTAGGGGTGAGAATTCATCCCGCTATGTTCTAACCCCGTCAAACGACGAAAGGGGTGAGAACATAGTGGGATGGAATATGCACTTATCGAGATGGTAACCCCAACTAACTAGACGGTAAATAGCACGCGAGTTTCGTTGCGCGAGCGTCAGCGGGTTGGATCGACCGATTGAGCGCCCTACTGCGGAAGGATCTGCATTTTCAAAAAGAAAATAAATCTCAGCACTTCTCTGGCGGGTCAAGCCGTCGGTATCAAGGAGGTCGACGATGGCATCTGGCTGGTGACTTTTATGGACTACGATCTTGGTTACATCGATCTGGAGGAAAAAACCCTGCAGCCCTTAAACAACCCTTTTGGCCCTAAAGTGTAAACTATGTCTCCGGAACGTTCTGTAAAGGATCTCTTCGGACCGTACACCAGTAATATGGCGGAGAGGGAGGGATTCGGAGCCGCCTGATTCAAAACGCCTTAATTTTCCCAACAACACTGTGAATTGTGATACGTCACAACTCACTGACATCAAGGTACTTCCAACGACCTTGCGAGCGAATTTTACAGTTTTTTCGGCAAAATAAATAGCTCGAAATCCGTAAGCATGTGTAAGCAGAGAAGTCAGATTTCTTTGCCAGAAGGCGATGGCGCTTTACATCATTGTGCCGCCGTTTCATATCAGTGCCTATCATCCATTGCGCCGCGGCTGTGGCTTTCGGAGTTGCTAGATTCGGACGCCTAACATCTGGCTCTCCGCAAGTACCCCGGTGTCTGAACTCTTGGCGCTTCTCGAACCGGCTCCGTCCAAAGATCTCCGAGCATTTACCTCGAACCCTCGAAGGAAACAGAAAAGCAGCTCGAAGAAATGAAGCTGCCGTTTTGATGATTCGTACGTCGGGAGGGGACATCTTGCGTATTCTCGTCCGCATCTCAGAACGGCAGGAATCTATACTGGGGCGGTCCAAACTTTCACTCTTCAGTTTTCCGAGGAACGCGGATGAACCGGTGGTCTTTTCACTTCAGAGGCTTAGCGCTACTCCTCGCCCTGCTTGTCTCCGAATCGGCCTGGACGGCGACACCGACCGTTGCTCCGCAACTGCCCGATCCCGGTTCCGTCGGAATCACTAAGGAGCAGCAGGTAGAGCTCGGAAGGCAAGCAATGGCTGAGGTGTACAAACAATTACCGGTCTTGCCGGATTCCAGCCCACAAACGCAGTACATCCGGCAGTTAGGAAAACGGCTGGCTGACGTGATCCCCCAGCAATATTCGTGGCCATTTGAGTTCCACGTAATTCCGCAGAAAGATATCAATGCCTTTGCTTTGCCGGGTGGTCCGATGTTTGTCAATGTTGGTGCAATAGTTGCCGCGGACAATGAAGCTGAGCTGGCAGGCGTGATGGCTCATGAGATGTCGCATGTGTACATGCAGCATTCTGCGAAGCAAGCGGGTAAAGCACAGTGGACGAGCCTTTTTGGGTGCGCTCGGCGGGCTCTTTGGCGGTGGAGCGGCAGGCAACCTCGCCCGTATAGGCATACAGATGGGGGCTGGCACTCTGATGATGAAGTACTCAAGAGGCGATGAAGCACAGGCCGATGCGGTAGGCGCGATCATCCTGTATAAAGCGGGGTACAATCCCAGGGCCTTGGCTGACTTCTTTGAGAAGCTTGAACGACAGGGGGAGGCGGCGGTCCGCAGTTCCTGAGCGATCACCCGAACCCGGGCAATCGTCAGGCCGCGATCGAGAAAGAGGTCAGCAACTGGCCGCCTAAGAAGTACGTGAGCAACAGCCAAGCGTTTGTGCGCGCCAAAGAGGATGCGACCTCTGTGAAATCCTATACAGGCGAGCAGATTGCCGAAGGCTCAAAGCAAGGGCTTTGGGCTCAGCAAAACCGGCAGAGTGGGGCGATCCCCCCTAACTTGCCCGCGACGTCGAGCGAAGCCGCCGGAGGTAGTCTCGCGAACGTCAGTTTTCCGCAAATCAGACCGGCCCGGCACCTGACCCGATTGCAGCATAGTGCGTTCAGCATCGCGTATCCCGAAAATTGGCAGGTGTCCGGTGATCAGCAATCGGCTGTTACGATCGCACCCCAAGCCGGAGTCGGAGCGGGTGCAATTGCGTACGGCGTGGTGATCGGCGGAGCCCAGGACCCGAACGCAGGCTCACTCGACCAGGCGACAGCTGACTTGGTTCAAACTCTACAAAGGTCCAATCCCGGGCTGCGATTATCAGGGAGCACGCAGAACATCGACGTTAACGGGTTCGAAGGTCGATCCGTAATTCTCACCGGCGCCTCACCCCTCCAGCAGAGCGGTGCGGCTCTCCGCGAACGCGATTGGCTGGTTACGGTCCCACGGCGACAAGGCGGTTTACTCTATCTGGTCTTCATTGCGCCGGAGAAGGACTTTTCCGAGCTGCGGTCCACATTCGAGCGGATGCTGGATAGTCTGCAAATCCAGTAGCAGAGAAGCAGCTCTAAGAAATGAAAGCTGCCGTTTTAGGACGAGGAGGTCTTGGTGCGCGGCACATCTGCCTGCGGCGCCCCGGCGGCGATTGATCTAAGAAACCAACGACTGAATCCGGACCGCAAGGGAATGCGTTTTTCTTGAGCTGGCTAGCCTCTCAGCTGAAACGGCATGATCCATGGACATGACAGTGACCTTTGACATCCATAGGCAGCAGAGTACGATTGGTACGAACAATTCAATCCATCATTTTTCTAGAACAAGCTCCTCGAACCATGCTCAACCCTGTACTCACGGTACAAGACATCTCGATCGCTCCCGCCCGGGCAGAGGAGTTTGAGGCCTGGCTAGACTTTTCAGACGCGCTTGGATTCATGAAAGAAAATGCTATCGACGATGAGTTGATTGCCTATGCCGGTACAACTCACGCGTTCATGCATGCAATTCTGGTCCCGGCGGCGTCGGTGAATCCGCCAGATGTCGCCGATCTTATGTCCTGGAACTGCAACACCAGTTCTTCTTGGGGAATAACCACGACATTTTCAGATCCGCCCAAAGTCTGGATATGGGCGCCCTTAGATCACACCGGAAGTAACGAGTTTTCCCGTTCACGTACAGAGAAGTAGTTGGACCCCGCTTTGCGCGTCGCACGAGGACACGGTTCGGGACAGCAACCTTGGTAACCTACGTCCTGCAACTCCAGCAAGTGCACAATTTCTGTGTTGAACCACTGCTTTGACTACACAGCCAAGAAAGTAGCGTAGATGATTAGCACCGTATTCATCTTCATGGGAGTTGTGACTGCCCTGGCAGCATTCGCTATATTGGCGAAAACATGCGCAGGTGAACCCAAAAGGGCGGAAAAATCGGAAAAGGGAGAAATCATCAAGCAGCTCTTGGCACTATCTGAGCGTGAAAACAGCGTTTCGGCAATCGCTTCTCCTCCCCCCGGAATTCTCCGGCTTGCGTCTGCTTCGGTCACCCAGAATGACATGTTGCGGAAGGGTGCGTATCGGGAGCACAATTCTAGGCGGAGTTACTCCCCCGCGAATCCCAACCCTCCTATCCCACTCAGACCAAACCCGACCGAGGCCGAAATCGAGGAGCAAATCCGCCAGCGCGCTTATGAGTTGTATCAAGAACGAGGCGGGGCGGATGGAAACGCGACGGACGACTGGCAGCAGGCAAGAAAGGAAGTGTTGAACCACAAAGCCAAATCAGCCACGACCTCATCCTAACCACCTCACATCCTCTTCTAAGCCGCCCGCCTATCGCGGGCGTTCAGGCTCGAGAACAGCGGCTCTTTGCGTCTCACAGTGCCAAAAGGGAATAGTTTTGCCCCACGCGGAGCCTCGCCGCACGTTGACCGCGAGAGGGCCGGAACCTAGTATGGTCTCGCTAAGGTGAGCCTTCCCCAATGATAGGTCAGGCGCTAGGGAAGTATCGTGTTGTCGAGAAGCTGGGCGAGGGTGGGATGGGTATAGTCTATCTTGCTCAGGATGAGGGACTGAACCGCAATGTAGCTGTGAAAGTCCTACCTCCGGGCGCACTCACGGACGAAGTCTCCCGCAAGCTCTTTCGCAAAGAAGCTCTGACCCTCGCCAAGCTCAACCATCCCAACATCGAAAGTCTTTACGATTTGGACAACAAAGACGGCGTGGATTTCCTGGTGATGGAGTACGTGCCGGGTGCAACGCTATCGGAGCGGCTGGCAGGCGGAGCCTTGCCGGAGAAAGAGGTTCTGACGTTGGGTATGCAAGTGGCTGCCGCGCTAGAAGAAGCTCACGACCAAGGCGTTGTGCACCGCGACTTGAAACCCGGGAACATCGGGGTTACCCCGAAGGGACAAGTGAAAGTCCTCGACTTTGGTCTGGCAAAGGTGCTGCCGCGAGCTGCCGAAGTTGACATCACTGTCAGTTTTACGGAGACCCCAGCCATGGCGGGGACACTGCCCTACATGCCTCCAGAGCTGTTAATGGGCGAGCCGACGGACACGCGCGCAGACATCTACTCTCTAGGTGTGGTGCTTTACGAGATGTCCACAGGCCAGCGCCCTTTCCGCGAGCCGTTGGCGTCGCGCTTAACCGACGCCATCCTGCACCAACTGCCAATCGCACCGCGGACGTTGAACGCGCGGATGTCCCCGGAACTGGAACGAATCATCCTGAAGTGCATGGAAAAGAAACAGGAGAACCGCTACCAATCTGCCAAAGAGTTGAGAGTGGAGTTGGGACGACTGCTGCCGAGCAGCGCGTGGGCGGTCCCAGCGCGCCGCGGATATCGTTTCCTGACCCCCATCAACTTGTTACTTATGGCTGGGGGTGCAGTTGCTTTTATTGCTGCGCTTGCCGTATTGAATATCGGCACTGCTCGCGAGAAATTGTTGGGCAAGGAAACAACACCTCGCATCGAATCCATCGCCGTACTCCCTCTGGAGAACCTTTCCGGCGACCCCGAGCAGGAATACCTCTCCGACGGCATGACTGAAACCCTGATTGCTCATTTGGCCAAGATAAGTCGGCTCCGGGTGATTTCCCGGACGTCGGTGATGCGTTACAAGGGAACAAACAAGGTTTTACCCGAAATTGCGCGGGAACTAGGAGCGGACGCGCTGATCGAAGGCTCGGTCATGCGCTCAGGCAGCCGCATACGCATCACGGCACAGTTGATAGATGCGCCCAGCGATAAACATCTGTGGGGCGAAAGCTACGAGCGTGATCTGAGCGACGTGCTGGTGTTGCAGAGCGAGGTGGCCCGCGCGATTGCTCATGAGATCAACATCAAGCTCACGCCGCAGGACCAAACGCGGTTGGCAACTGCTCGTCCGGTTAACTCCGAAGCTTATGAGCTTTACTTGAAGGGGCGATATCACTGGAACAAAATGTCGGGAGTTGCCGTTACACAAGCCGCCGAATATTTTAACCAGGCGATCGCCTTAGACGGCAGCTACGCACCGGTGTATGTCGGATTGGCTGACTGTTATGTCCGCCAAGCCGATCTCGGGAACTTACCACCTAGTGAGGCATACGGAAGAGCAAAAACGACGACTCTGAGGGCGCTCGAAATCGACAATGGGCTGGCCGAGGCACATGCTTCGCTTGCTGTGATTCGGGCAGATCACGACTGGGATTGGGAAGGCGCGGAAACAGAGTTCAAGCGAGCCCTCGAGCTTGATCCAAAGCACGTGAATACACATCAATGGCACGCCGTCTTTCTGGCCAAACTGGGACGTTTCAAAGAAGCTTTCCCCGAAATAGAAATCGCCAAGGAACTCGACCCCTTATCCCTTCCGGTAGCCACGAGTGCGGGAAGCATTCTGCGCTACGCGCGCCGGTATGACGAAGCAATCGAAGAACTTCGGAAAGCCATCGACTTGGAACCAAGTTTCAAATTCACGCATGTGGAGCTCGCCGAAGTATACGGTCTCAAAGGGATGTTTCAAGAAGCAGCCTCCGAGTGGTCGAGGGTCAACGTACTAAGCGGAAGTCCGGAACGGGCACGGGACGATGCGGCCGTTCGCGATGCTGCTGGGTACCAGCGCTCGGTGCAGCTCTGGATTGAACATCTGCGAAAATCGTCAACGCGAGAATATGTTTCTCCAATGAACATGGCCGCGGCCTATGCTCGCCTAGGGGAAGCTGAGCAGGCGCTTGCTTGGCTCGAGGAGGCTTACCGGCAACGTGATCCCGGACTCTCAGGGCTTAAAGTTGAACCACTCTTCGACTTTTTGCGCCGCCACCCGCGCTTCGAAGATCTTGTAAGGCGTATGAACTTCCCAGACTAGCCGTTTGCGCCCAAATCATGTGGTTTCGGCGCAGGAGTTCCCGTGTGGGTACGTGAAGGGAAACAGCACCTTGCAATATCGGGTCTACAGAAGGTTTTCGACACAGACACTGAGAGCAGTCATTACGAATGCCACTCTCACTTGGGATGGCGCAGGGTTTGCCGGGGCCCCATGTCGTGAGCGTAGTTCGCGATGATCGTATCCACGATTCGTTCGCACAGATTCAGCTCCTCAGGCGTTGGGCTGCGCTGAACGCCGACCGTCCTCCCCGGGTGTCGACCCGTGAGAATATGCTTGTCGTGAGTTATCTTTCGCGCGGCTTGCATTTCCTTCAAATCAATCCCTAGCTGTTCCGCCGCCTTGTGCTCATGGCCGAATGCTGTTTCCGCTAGTTCAATAATGTCTAAAAGTGATGCGAGCTTTCTGTCGGCGTCACCATGATAGCTCAACCGAAAATCGATCATCCGTCGCAGAATGGGGTTGGAACCCGCAGTCTGTGCTAGTTGCAATGCGTCCTGCAAACGTTGTTCCCTTGAATCAATCAACACCTCTCCATTTGGGCCCAGCAATCTTAACTCTGCGTGGCCGCCGCTCACTCTCGCTGTGGCCCCTTCTGGGAAAACCGGAACGTCGCGGGTATTCAAATTCGAATCAAACCGAGATATTGAACCGAGGCGAGCTCTATAGACTGTCTTTTCTTTCAGCCCTATGACTCGTATCAGATTGGTTACCATCGCCTCAGCCGACTGGCGCTGCCCGTTTACGTCCTCCAGGGCCTCAGCCCTGGCTTCAACCCAATTGCCACAGACTTCGATCTCAAACTCCCCACTATGAAATACTCCCTGCCAGTGGCCGGCAAAACCGGAGTTACCCCCCAACGGAACTCATTCTTGATAGGCATTGCTTGAAATTGTCGCCTGTAAGCAAGCCCAATTACAAATAGGAGATTTCTGAGAAGAGCGCGAGCACCGTGTCATTGGGCGTGTGCCAGAAATGGATTGTCGGGGGTGCCCACAAGTTCCGGACCGATAAGGCCGAAGTCACAGCACGAACGACGCGCCGAAACGGCATGGTTTCGCGTGCTAATCCGTGTAAGAGCCATAAATTATCTCTGAACATCGGTCAGCCGCTTGCCCGGAGCCGCTTCCAGAGACGCCTTCGCCCGCCGTGCAGTTTCCCGGACCAGCGGATCTGGATCGGCGAGACAGCGGGTAAGATCATCGAATAGCGAGTTCAATCCCAGGGTGCCGATCGCATAAGCTCCACATGAGCGTAACCAGGGATCGTCACTGGCCACTAGCACTGCTGCAGCCTGTTCTGAGTTCTCAATCCTGACCGGTACCAACCGGTCAGCAATGCCTGCTTTCTCGGTCGCAGTCACTTTACCGTCCAATAAGGGAATCAGAGTGGCGCGCAGCTCACCCTTTAGCACAGTGTCTAGAAACTCGAGCGCATTATCGTGCACGTTAATGCTTCTTGACTGGAGGCCGATGTAAGCAGTCGAAAAATCGCGATACGGGTAGAGCAACTCGAGGAGCCGGAAAACACGCTCGATCTCCAGTTTCATCGACTCAGAGAGTGCATGACCAACAGCTTGATCATTTTCTGGCAATTTGTCCAGCCTGACCAGGATCTGATATGAGCGGTAATGACCGAGGATTTCAGCGGCAAGCGCTGTTTCTACCATTTGCGTATCGCACTTTATCTCAGGGTGACGACGGTGAAGGGTGTTTGAAGCTGAAAGAATACGTAGGCGAAAGCTGGCATCGCTGTTCAGCAGGTGCTCCATAAGGACCTGGGAGGCAGATTGCGTACCCATATTTCCCAGGAGCGTCGGAATTTCTACTCTCACTGCCCGGGACGTTGTCGGATCCGTCATTTGGTCGCGCAGACTACCGACAATGGAGTCACCGAACCGAGCCAGCGCGTCGCTTGCATCAGGCATAAGCCGGCGATCAGCAAGATGATTGAGCAATTCAGGGACGAGACGGCGCTTGCGTAACTGCCCCACCGAACGAATGGCCTCCCGCACTACCTCAACGTCCGCGTCGGCCAGCAACAGCGAGAGCAACGGCCCGAAATCATCAGGCAGTATTCCCAAGAGGCGGGCCGCCTCCATGCGGGTTTGCGCGCCCTCTGGACCTGCTTCTGCAACCATGGAGACCAGCAAATGACGGGCAGCTTCCAGATTCTGCGTTTCCCCCGGACGCGCCAGAAATGCCGCCATCGCCGAGCGGATAGAGAAATCGGCGAAGTCGCCCAACTCTTGAATTCGGTCGAGAGGGTCGACATGCGCATAGTGAGCCAGGTATAAGAGTGCCTCGGTACGTACATCAAGGCTCGCGTCCTGAAGCAAAGCCTCCATCTGGGGAAGCACAGCCTTGTCCTGGGCAGCCGCAAGAATGCTGATCGCTTTCTTGCGCACCTCCGGGGCGGGGTGATTCAGTAGATCGCGAATAGCGGGGTGTGATGCTTGCTTCTGGCCTGATTCAAACATTGCCAAAGCATAAAGAATCTCGCCTGGATCCGAAGCCGAGAGGTTGGCGGCGAGCACCTCGGTGGTTGAGCGGTCGAGTACCGGTACGACTGCGTGGTCGGCTTCCGGTCGGTGCTCCCTCATACTCGCCGTAAGAGTGGTGAGGTATTGTCGTCGCGCCACCCAGACGGCCGTCAGCCATCCTGCTACGAGCACCAGTGCAACCCAGCTCATTTGCCGTGCTGTCAGTCCCAAATACACTGCAAAGAACAACACTGTAAGCCCCGCCAGACCGTCGCCCAAACGCCAAATCACGGTGTCGATGAACCACTTCACCTGGAACTTCACGCGGCTCGGAAGCGGCAGGTAAAGAAGCTCCACTGTGGACTTGTCGATAGAATACCGCCACACCCAGTCGCTGCCCCGCAAGAGGACGGCTGCAAAAAGAGTTCCAGTAAGCAACATGTACGCCGAGGTCGCCAGCAACGCTACCGGCAGTGTGAACAGCGCTACGCCGATGCCGAAGCGGCGCAGGAACCGCGACGTCAACAGCAATTGCACGAGCAGAGCGAGGATTCCGGCGTAAAAGGTGAAGTCACCGAAAAAGGTCGCTAACTGATCTTTAGCGGGAATGAACTCCTTCGCGATTGCCTTGAACTGCCATCCTATGACTGCCGTGACAAAGGACGAGATCCAGATAACCGCCGCAATCGCTCGTAAATAAGTGGAAGAATAAACCAGCTTCACGCTGTGGAGCAGATTCTGCGGTCCGAGCTCGGCGGAGACTTCTGTCGGTTCGGTCCCGGCGACCGCGTCCTGATGTTGTCTCCAGATGATGACGACCAACAGCGGGCAAAAAGAAAGGAAAATGGCCATCCCAAGCAGGAGGCTCTCGGCGCCAAATGCCTTTGCCGCGACTTTGGAAAAAAAGCCCGCAAAGATCCCACCCGCGATGGCACCGCCCGCCACCAACCCGAAGATGCGCCGTGCCTCGCGTGTGGTAAGAACGTGATTGGCCAGTGCCCACACTTGGGTGGTCGCGAGCACTCCGAAAATGCCGACCCACACGTAGATGGTGGGATAAAGCCAACCTACCGGCCGAAAACGGCTTAGCATCCAGAAGAGGAGGCAGTTGGAAGTGAACAACGCCAAACTACCCAACAACAAGTTGCGCAAGCTACAACGGCGTCCAATGCTAATGTATGCGGCGATCACAAGGCCCACTGCGAGGGCGGTTGCGATGTCCACATAGGGAAGCAGCACTGCCGGAAAGCGGGAAAGGAATAAACTGTCTCGGACTACTCTGCCAGTGACATAGCTAGCCATCACCAAGAACAGATAGACAAATAGAGGCAAACTGCGCCGCAGTTCCCCAGGACGAAGGTTCAGCGCGTGCTCTATCGCGCGTGTCATCAGTGAATTACCGTGGCTTTCAGGATCCCCAGCTACATGGAGCCCAGTATCGTAGGCGCGTAAGTCGTCCGAGTCAATTTAGGTATCTACTCACCGAAACCGCAAGAAAATCGGTAAGAAAATTATCGTAGCCATACCCACCGCAGGGTTATTGCATTTGATTTGAATAAAAGTGGTCCGTAAACAGTTCCATTTCGACAGATTTGTGGCATTGGATGGCTAACGAAAATCGAAGGACAATCATAACGTCACGTATTCAAGTTACTTGTGCGCGTTCCAAACTCGCGGCGCGGGTGCAATCTGGATTTGGAATGCAAGTACTCCCGCGGCTGGCCCCAAGTGGGGTTGAGTGGCTATCCCGCAGAACGCCATGGTAACGACCTGCTGGCAGCTTGATTTCTATGAAATAGCGTCTCTTCAGTTCCTGAGTTTCGCCACGGGTAAGATGAAGCCGCTTGCCAACTTTGAACGGCCCATTGCTCTCGGCGCGCTCGGCGGCCTGTGCAGGCAGTGAACTGATTCTGGTGGAGAATTTCCGTTGATTACCGCACTGCCTAGCAAAATTTTTCGCTCTCTGTAAAGACGCCGACCCCGACATCCCCATCCTGAAAGAAGCCAAGGCGGAGTACGCGAAGCTGAAGTAGCCCGTACATTGACATGCCTGACCGCACGCCATAGCATTCCCGCAAATGATCGGCCAAACCATCTCGCACTATCGCATCATCGAGAAGCTCGGCGGTGGTGGCATGGGTGTGGTGTATAAGGCTGAGGACTCACGCCTACATCGCTTTGTCGCGCTCAAGTTTTTGCCAGAAGATGTCGCACGTGACCCTCAAGCGCTGACCCGCTTTCAACGGGAGGCTCAGGCCGCTTCTGCTCTGAATCATCCGAATATCTGCACAATCCATGACATCGGTGAACAGGACGGGCATGCCTTCATCGCCATGGAGTTTCTCGATGGCACGACGCTGAAGCATCGCATCGCAGGAAAGCCAGTCGAGACCGATGTCTTGCTAGGTCTGGCCATAGAGATTGCCGACGCGCTCGATGCCGCTCACTCGAAGGGGATCGTCCATCGCGACATAAAGCCCGCCAATATCTTTGTCACCGAACGTGGGCACGCCAAGATTCTTGATTTCGGATTAGCGAAGGTGGTACCTGCTGGCAGTTCTTCGGGCCAGCTCGCATCTGCCGACACACAGACCCGCACGATTGATGAACAGCACCTGACCAGTCCGGGCGCCACGCTTGGCACCGTCGCTTACATGTCTCCCGAGCAAGTGCGAGCCAAAGAACTAGATGGCCGCACTGACTTGTTCTCCTTCGGCGCGGTGCTGTACCAGATGGCGACAGGCGCGTTGCCATTTCGCGGGGAGAGTTCTGGTCTCATTTTTAAGGCAATTCTCGATGGAGCACCCGTTCCTCCCGTGCGCCTGAATCCCGAAATGCCGGCAAAGCTGGAAGAAATCATCAACAAATGCCTAGAGAAGGACCGAGAACTGCGTTATCAGCACGCTGCCGACATCCGCAGCGATCTGAAGCGGCTGCGGCGGGACACGGACTCTGCCCATCATCTAACTTCTGTTTCAGACACCGCTGCACTCGCCACACCGACTTCTACAAAAGGGCGCTTTGGGAGACATACAGCGAGATGGGGATGGGTAGGAGTTGGCGCTGCTGCAATGTTCCTGCTGTCCACGATTGCGATATGGCGGCTTGTCCGAAAACCTGCAGAATCGCCGCTGCCTTCGGTTGAGGTAGCTCCATTGATCGCTATGCAGGGCAAGCAGCACATGCCAGCTTTCTCGCCCGACGGGAATCAGGTTGTCTTCGTAGGGCTTGATGGAGAGCAAAGCGCCGGACTTTACACAACACTCATCGGCGGCGAAAGGCCGCTGCGGCTGACCGACAATCCTCTCGACTGCTGCGCAACGTGGTCCCCGGATAGTCGGCAGATCGCATTTGTTCGTTTCTTTGAACCTAGAAATGAAATGAGTTTCTACGTGATTCCGGCTCTCGGGGGTACAGAGCGTAGATTGTACACGGGGCCCTCAAATCTCTGGTCTGATTGCAATAAGTTGGATTGGTCGCCCGATGGAAGTGCCTTGGCATTTTCGGAATCCACCGAAAATGGGCACAGCTCTCGGATTAGCTTGCTTTCGCTCACAAATTTAACCACACGACTGCTGACATCACCGCCGAACCATGAGCTTGACTGTGAACCCGCCTTCTCGCCTGATGGGTCGAGGGTGGCTTTCATCCGAGGGAGTTTTGGCGGTGGACTTGGAGACTTGTTTGTGTTGCCGGTCTCAGGTGGCGATCCCAGACGGCTTACTTCCGACAATTCTGGCGGTACTTTCTCTTGGACTCAGGATGGCCAGGAAATTGTGTTCTCTTCCGCGATGGGAGGTCTTCGCAGGTTGTGGCGCATTTCCGGTTCAGGAGGGATACCACGCCTGGTTGCGGGCGTTGGCGAGATGGCCTTTAACCCTTCGATCTCGCGTAAAGGCAACCAGCTCGTTTACCGACATGCCATCCATAGCGACAATATTTCGCGGATCAACCTAAAGGACGAAAGACATTCTCTAGGTCCTCCAGTGCGTGTAATTTCCGGTAGAGGAATCAATTGGCGACCGAACTTTTCTCCCGACGGCAAGAAGATTTCATTTGAGTCCGACCGCATGGGATATTCGGATATTTGGTACTGCGAAAGTGACGGATCTAATTGCGTAGAATTGACATCCCTACATGGCACGTCTGGAACCGCGCGTTGGTCGCCGGACGGGAAATATATTGCGTTTGAATCTCTAAGGCAACAGTTTTACGAGATTTACGTCGTCGAAGTACCCGGTGGCCAACCTCGTCTGGTGCCCACTTTCCCCGGCGCCGATAATGGCGCTCCCAATTGGTCCAGAGACGGACAGTGGATTTACTTCTATTCCGCCCACGAAAGTGGACCCTATCAGTTATGGAAGGTACCGTTCAAAGGTGGATCGCCGGTCCAGGTAACAAGAAATGGAGGCGTCTATGCGATTGAATCCGATGACGGAGATTTCCTTTATTACGCCAAATATCGACAGCCGGGTATATGGAAAATGCCATTAGATGGCGGTGAGGAAACCCGCGTTTTGGATCAGCCTGCAAACTGGTACGAATGGGAACTTGTCCGGAATGGAATCTATTTTCTCAATCAAAGCGTTCCGCCACACGGGAGAATAGACTTCTTCGACTTTGCAACCCGCGAGACAACGCCAATTTTGAGTCTAGAAAAGCCCGCCTCATTCTACGGAGGCCTGGCTGTCTCCCCGGACGGCAGATCGCTTCTCTACGGTCAGAACGAGCTCGAAGACTCGTACATCATGTTGGTGAAGAACTTTCGATAGGCCTAAGTCTTTAATTGCTATCGAATTCAGGCCGACCCCGACATCCCCATCCTGAAGCAAGCCAAAGCGGAGTATGCGAAGCTGGAAAAGGTCCTGTCTCGTCGAAATCGGGTGCAAGTATGGTCATCGTCAAGTCAACAAAACCTGCTTCCGAACCAGCGCTCGGGAGGTTGCAGCGCGGTTTGAGTCGGTATAGATTTGTCTGCGCATTTAGGAGGCTAATCCGATGTACCCGTTCCCTTCGCAATGGCGCACACTGAGCTTCGTCATCCTCGTGGTCTTGTTGTCCGCTCGCATTGTCGCCGCCACGGATGAACCGGCGCTGACGAAAGAACAGATGAAACAATTTCTCTTGTCTGCCAAAGTGATCAAGAGCGGGTCAGCCCACAAAGGCATTACCAATACTCTGCGGCTCACGTTGACGGATGGCACAATTACACATGATGCGCACTTCCAGCCCATCGATGAACACGCCTTGACGAAGGAGATGGCCAGTGGGCACAAGGAATTCAATTTCGTGGATTCCTACAAGTACAACATCGCAGCCTACGAACTCGCGGCCATGCTGGGCTTGGATGACATGGTGCCAGTCTACGTACAACGAAATTATGACGGGAAAACGGGTTCATTTGGCTGGTGGCTGCCTGTGAAAATGGACGAGGCGGACCGTCTAAAACAAAAAATACCTGTACCCGACCCCGATAGTTGGAACAAACAGATGTATAGAGTTCGCGTCTTGGACCAGCTGGTCTATGACACCGATGCTAACCTCACCAACGTCCAGATTGGCGAGGACTGGAAAATCTACAGAATTGATTTCAGCCGAGCATTCCGACTCGACAAAGATCTGCAAAGGCCAAAGGATTTGGTGCAATGCGAACGAGAGCTCTTCACGAAACTGAAAGCACTCGATGGAAACGAACTGGCAGTAAGAACGAAAGGGTTTCTCACTAAACAAGAAGTTCAGGCGGTCATGACCCGGCGCGACAAGATTGTGGACCATTTCCAAAAGCTGATCGCCGAAAAGGGGGAGAACGAAATTCTGTACTAGACACTGCAGGTACCGGGCCGACTCACACTGCGCCCGCAAACCGTTCGGTGCTTTTGAACCTCGTCGTCCCGCAAATTCGTTCGCCCTTCATCCGGATTACTTCCTGTCGCTCATCGAACAGCAAGCAAGTTCAAGGCGTGTCATGTGATAAATGGGTAACTGTTGTTAACGCATTATAAGAGGGCGTCCCTTTAGGAGTAGGTTATGAGCGCAAGCATCATTCCCTACGAAAGGAACACCTCCATGAATAGCGAGAAGTATATTGGGCTGGACGTTCATCAATGGGGAGAGAACTAGAGAGCATGGACCATGTTGCCGCTGCTCTTCACGGCATTGGACCACGTAAACAAGCAAGCAGTCACACGCTGGACCTGATCGAAAATATGCGACGTTTTAGTGCGAGCGAACAGATCGATGCAATCACTTGTAGGATCAGGCCCCAGCGACCGCGGCTGCCGCTTTGGGTTGCGCCTGCGTTTGCCGGTGAGACTTATCATTCTTGTGCTCGACGGCCCGGACTTGGACGCTGCCTTTCAGCACAGCTCGGTCCTCCACGCTGATACGCTGGGTGACCACATCACCCGTTAGCGAGCCTTCGCTGCGTATTTCCAGACGGTCCGAGCATTGGATGTTGCCCTGCACACTGCCCAGGATCACAACTTCGCCGGCGCTGATGTTGGCGACGACGCTGCCCTTGGGTGCAATGGTGACGCGGTTATCGGCAAAATTGACGGTGCCCTCGATGCGTCCATTGATGTAGAGCGATTCGGAACCGCTGACTTCGCCCTTGATGACCAGTGAGGCCGCAATTGTAGTCTGTTCCCCGGACGCACTTACAGTCTTGAGCGGGGAGTGCGGGGGGAACTGCGATTTTTGAGAGTCTGATGGCTGTGGCATCGGTTCCGTCGCTCCTTGGGCTTTCCGTGCGGCGTGCGTTACAGGCTTACCGCATGCGGCGGGTCTTCCAGATTGTAGTCGTTGGCCAAGCTGACTATCGCATGGGAGTCCGCGATCGTGTGTGTTACGGAAGAACGTGTACGGGTGGCTAAGCCGGGGGATCCTGGAGGAGTACTTACTCCCTGGGTTCCAAAAACAGGTTTTGCCCTCGCCGAGCACTCATTAACAGTCACTCTGCAAACTTAGGATGAAGGGTTGCAAGCCTATCCAGAAGAACCGAGCAATACGCCTTCGCACTCTCCTCCGTCAATGAAGTCTCGTCTTTTACCCATGGCAGCAGATGATCGATCGCCTCAGTGCTAATCTCGAAATTCGGTTCGCTTCGTTCTGCAATCCTGGAAATATTCCAATTCGGGTTCGCAGCAAAAATGCGTTCAGGTTCCCGTCGAAGGGTCACAACGATCTGCCGCAGAGCTTTGTAGATGCCAGCCAGGAGAAACAAGGCAAAGCAGGCGAACAGTCCTGCACTGATGCTGTCCCACCAGAATCCAAATGCGACGGCTCCCCCAATTACCGCGACGGATGGAATTGTGTCGTGAATCCAGTTGGCAGACAGATTAGCAATCATGTCCTTCTTGACCTTCTGAACCAAGGATGCAATCCACCGTTGTATCTTGGTCGCCAACGGGCTTATCCGACCTTGAACGTTGGTGGCTAACGAGCCAACCGACGGCGGTATCCCTATGTGCGTGTGCATGTTCCACCCCCATGTTATTGCCCTTCACCAGCGTATCAATACGGCGATTTTAGGGCAGATTTTGCGGTACTCCGACGTAACGAAAGGACATTGGCAAACTCGACTCGAGCACCTGTCTGTTACTGGCGCTACGGTGTGAACATCTGGTGAAAATCTCCTGCGAATTGGTAGTCCGGATCTGGTGGCGAATGTGGGACGAAAACATGACGAAACCAGGTCGGGCTTTCTTTTCTTCGAGATCTTTCGGTTGGGCCACTCGCGGCGGCTGCTCACATGGGATCTCGCCCGCCGAAGATTCTTTCTCGGTGCTCTATCACGTCCGCCCCGGCGAAACCTGTACCATGCCCACAAGAGGCTTTCAAATGTGACCAATTCCGTCAACAATAATCGCAATCAGTGAGAATTTAGATATCCGATCAACGGACTTCCCCCTCTCCGGACCTTATCGAAGCAAACCAAGAGTTCTACAGGTCCGCCCTATAGTTTCGCGCTGCTCAGGCGTCAAATCCACGAACTCAAATCCATAGCGATAGCTTGCGCGATTGCGAATGACCGCTCTGACGCGCATTGGGACTGTTGCAATTGACACCGAGAACTGTAAACGAACAGAAGTCCCAACCTCCCAACCGGCAGCAAACACTCCGCCGATTCCTCCTTCGTTTATGTTTAGAGAACGCCCTCGCATCATTTCACGACGTTTTACTCCGAGAATATTTGCTGTTAGCTCGGTTTCGAGTTCGTATCGTTGATATCGTCGCGTGTTTGTCGGGGGGTTCATATTATTCGTCGCAATTTCATCGGACCGCCTCTATTGTTTCTTAGTCCGAGCTACGCTTATGGTTTTCGTTAAGAGGCGGTCGGAATTCCGACATGTTATTTTGAAATGTGGGCGGTCCGCACCACGCGATAGAGCCGTGAGGGCACTTGCATCTATGGATCAGTAGGTTTCATGGACACATCACGCACGGCTCTTCGCGAAGGTGAGTGGTAGGAGCCCGACCGCAGGCACTTTCCATCCCTTTACTCCCCACTTTTCACCGTTGGTCTCTTCGTCTGTAGACACCCTGGAGCGGGAAGAAATCAAAATGCGGTTGGGTCTCGGAGTTCTCAGGAGATGTGGGTCACGGATTTTGCGTGAGTTTTGAGGGGAGAAGGTGACTCTTTTGTATGGCATGAGATCATTTTCTCCCTTCATTGCACGACCACAAGGCGCTTGGCCTAATCAGCTTGCGCCCGTGCTGCGGCTCAGTGGCTAGCGTGCTCTTTGAGAAAATTAATCACCCTCTGGTATGGGGAACGTTTCACGCCAGTACCATGACGGATTAGCCGGATGGTGAGCAGCCTTGATCGCGTTGGCTCCAGCAAGGCAGTCTGTCGAGCGAGCTTCTACTGTAGCGGCGTAAAACCTGCACCATTGGTTTCGGTTACGATCAATGCCGCGAGGGCGGCGGTCTTTTCGTCCTGTGTCCACGGTGAACCTACAGCCTTTCCGAGTTCAGTGATGTGTTGCCGCACAGAACTCGCACGGTTGCCGAATGTAGTGTTCGCACGCTCGTTCAGTTCACGTTCGCGAACACGCATGACAGGGATATGGCAGGCTTCGCATGCGTCGCTAACGACGTTACGGAAGAACTCTCCTTCGGCTGTATGAATCAGAGCATGTGAGGCTAGGATTTTCTGAAGCGATGGCAATGCACGACCAGAGGCAAGTAGCA
Source organism: Terriglobia bacterium (assembly GCA_963786325.1). Lineage (GTDB taxonomy): Bacteria > Acidobacteriota > Terriglobia > Terriglobales > Acidobacteriaceae > JAIQFF01. The sequence goes on along the minus strand of CAWAYW010000022.1, from coordinate 2,612 downwards.
TAGCGCAGCCGAGCACCCGATATTTCCGGGCGGTCACTCCATCCAACATTTCGCGTATAGCTTGTACCGCGAGACGCTGCGAAACCGCTGCACACTTCTGGAGATGACGCTCTGCTTCTCCAAGCCCCAAGTTCTCCGCAAAGTGATATGGCTGTTTTGCCCCTTGCATCATGGAGTCAATGATGACAATACGCCTTCGATCAACTAGCTCTGGAATTACGGGGTCGCCCGACATGCAAACGAGTGCTCCCCAGCCCGAATGCATCCGAACACCGAAGGCTGCGATTTTCATGCACGCACCGTAGGTCGTCACTGGCATTTTAAGCCTTAGCCTTCCGCCCGATGGTGGTACACCAGCCGCTTCGTGAACTCCCAATAGCAGCGGAACAGCAATCTGTCGTCAGCCTTCCACCCTTTCTCAAACAGTGAGCGCAGCCGCCTATTGGCTGCTTCGTACTCCTTGGTGACCTCGTCGTCGCCGGGCTTACTCGCCCCCATTTTGGCGAACATCTGCGTGTAGGCGATCTGAGCCTGCCAAAGCTCAACCTCATTCCCGCGCCGGGCGATGTCCTTTCCAAGCTCAATCAGAGCGAAACTCTTCGAGTCGGACCTTTCATTCTGGGGGCTTCGCTGAATGGCTTTATCAGAGTAACTTGGCGAACCATCGCGATCTCATGAACTTTGGGAGGTTATCGTTTCCGAATTGGAGCTGTGCTGACAACGGCTTTGAGGAGCCGCAGCGACCTCGGATGCACCCTCTTACCTTGGCGCGCTCGCAGGATCGTATGCCTACTCAATCCGGCCTCTCTCTGCAAGGCGATGAGAGACATCTTCTGCGCACGCTGCCTCAAAAACTCGTTCGCGATGCCAGTGTTCCGATCGTATTGCTTCAACGATGGCAACAACGTGCTTATATCCTCAGCCTGTTCCCAGCCACGCTCGGTTTCCCTCCGATCAGATGAAATCCGGTAGTCGTGACTGGATATCGTCGCAGTAGACCTTGGCTATCGGCTTTGCAAGGTTTGCCGTCCGGCGCGAGGCTCTTGTATTCAGGATGGGGGACATACAGCGAGAAGGCCGTCAGAGAAAATTCTTAAAAGTACCCGTCCTGCTTTGCAAGGAGCTCGATCGGGTATCAGATTCTCAGTTTCGGGCTCGAAAGACGCGGACGTCACGCTTTGCAATCCATCGGGCTTGCAACCACTAGAAATATATTCTGTGGCTGCAGCTCACAGAGTCACACAGCCAGAAATCAGGTTCGTCAATTCCATAGTGAACATACATCTCATCCGCTTTTGAGTTCTTGGTGCTGAAGAGTGTAACTTCTATGCTTACGCATAGACCGCCAACGCTGATTTGTTAGCAAAGTTCTGTTCCTGTTCGTCCTCAGCTTCCCGCCCTCGCAGATACGCCAGGGTCACATCCAGAGAGCAGTGTCCCAACCGCTTCCGGATTGTGGGCACGGGCAAGCCCTCATCCGCAAGAGTGTCAGCGTAGGTTTTTCTGAACCTATGAAGCTCCGGTTCCGATACACCCGCACGCCCAGCGATGGCTCGTAGCTTGCGAAGGAAGTGTCCCTCCACTCCGCCGATAGTGTTGGGAAAGATCAGATCGCCGGGCTCGGCACCTTTCGCAATCATCCGGTCCCGAAGTTTGTCCATCAGTGCCGTGGGAACGGGCAACTTGCGACCTTTGTTCTGCCACCGCTTCCCCTTGAGTTTGAAGCCACGGTGCGGCTTGGAACGCACCCACACCACGTTGACATCATCGAGCAGATCGCAATACTCCGCATTCGCCACTTCCTGCTCACGGCAACCTGTGTTCAGGAAGTAACTCATCCGCAGTTTTTCTTCGTTATCCGCCGCCTGGAATAACGCCTTGAGTTCTTGCGGCTTGTATGGCTTGACTTCCTTCTCTTCGTAGTCCAACTGCCCAAGGATTTCGCCAGCGAAAAGGATGCCATTGGCACGCAAAAATGTGTTCAAGGTTTGAAAAATGTTGTAGACGTAACGGGGTTCAAACAGAGTGTCCCTGGTGGTTTTGCGCTGCCGGAGGAAGGACACGTAAGGTAATAGGTCGTCGCCCTCAGTGAGTTGATCGAGATGCTTGATGCCGCTACGCTCGCACCAGTCCAGAAAATAGCCCAACCGCTCGGAATATGTCTTCACCGTCTTGGGATCTTTGAGAAGGGATTTTTTGGCAAGGAACTTGTTTACTTCGTCCACTACCCGTGTGCGATTGGAATCACCATCCGGCTTGACCGCTACGCCACTGCCCACAGCCTCAAGCATCGCCTGTCTGTGCTGCATGGCTTCAACCGCTGATTTAAAATCCGATCCCACGGATTCGAATTTCACCCCGTATCGCAAGTAGAACGGACCCTTGACCTCTTCCTTGGATCGCCGACCCCGCCGCCCCAAATCAATCGGAATGTAGCGCCGATCTTTACCCTTTCCCACAACCCGGTACAACTTCACTGACAACGCCATATTTCCCCCGCAGAACCTAATACTGAGGTTCGGAGGAAATACCTTGAAATCCGTAAGCAGAGCCTTTTAACTCGGAATTACTCTGCAGGTAGTAGGAAATAAAAGCGTAGAAAATCTGGCGGA
>CAWAYW010000021.1:0-337214 GCA_963786325.1 Terriglobia bacterium | reverse complement strand
CTTCCAACAACAAGTACGCCCTCCTCGGTGGCTTGCGCGCCGCAGCCCAGATGCTGAGCTATGAAGTTTTCATGGGGCTTTCAGTGATGGGTGTGGTGCTGCTGGCGGGATCGTTCAGCCTGCCCGCGATCGTCGAGGCACAGAAGAAAATCTGGTTCGTGGTTCCTCAGTTCCCCGGGTTCGTCTTATTCCTGATCGCCGGCCTGGCTGAGACCCGACGCATCCCGTTTGATCTGCCCGAAGCCGAAAGCGAACTGGTCGCTGGTTATCACTCCGAGTACTCCGGCATGAAGTTTGGCATGTTCTTCGTCGGAGAGTACATGGGAGTCACGTTGATCTCCAGCATGATCGCAGTTCTGTTTTTCGGAGGATGGCTCGGCCCGGTTCTTCCTGGGCTGGTTTGGTTTTTCATGAAGATGTTCTTCTTCATCGCATTTTTTGTTCTCGTGCGGGCAGCGCTCCCGCGTCCACGGTTTGATCAACTCATGTCGTGGGGATGGAAAGTGATGTTGCCTCTGGCCTTAATCAACTTGCTTGCAACCGGCGCGGCGGTGCTCGCGTGGAGATAGAAGATGCTGAGCATTCTTAGGACAATCTGGTACGTTTTTCTCCATTCTTTTCACAAAAGGGTTACGGTTCAATACCCGGAACAAAAGCCGTATCTCGCGCCCCGCTTCCGGGGAAGGATTATTCTCTCCCGCGATCCCGACGGAGGCGAACGCTGCGTAGCCTGCAACCTCTGTGCCGTCGCTTGCCCGGTCGGTTGCATCGCACTTCAGGCGACCGAGGATGAAAAAGGCCGGCGTTATCCGGAGTTCTTCCGCATTAATTTCTCACGATGCATTTTTTGTGGTTATTGCGAAGAAGCCTGCCCGACTTACGCCATCCAGCTAACGCCCGATTTCGAGATGGGAGAATTTCACCGAAAAAATCTGGTGTACGAGAAAGAAGACTTGCTGATCGACGGTCCCGGCAAGTATCCGGGTTACAACTTCTGGCAAATCGCGGGAGTCAAGATCGGCGGGAAAGACAAGGGCGAGGCGGCGCATGAAGACGCGCCCGTCGATGTTCACACTCTGTTGCCCTAGAGACCGGATGGAAGAGACTTTATGGAACTCGCTTTTTACATTGCCAGCGCCGTGGCAGTCGTCTCGACCGCTCTGATGCTGACACGCCTGCACATTGTACATGCCCTGCTCTACCTGATCGTGTCCTTGCTGGGTGTCGCCGTGGTGTTCTATCTGCTCGGCGCCTCATTTGTGGCAGCGCTCGAAGTGATCGTCTACGCAGGCGCCATCATGGTGCTTTTTGTTTTCGTGGTGATGATGCTCAACCTGGGCGCACGGGGGGTCGAAATGGAAGAACGCTGGCTAACCCCAGGGATTTGGGTTGGTCCGGTGGTTTTGGCCAGCATCCTTATTATAGAGGTCCTTTACATGGTCCGCGGCAGCTCCACCGGTTTAGGCCCTGGCGGGCGTAGAGCCGAAGCAAGTTGGGATCGCACTGTTTGGACCTTACCTGATTGGCGTGGAACTTGCTTCCATGCTCCTGCTGGCGGGACTGGTTGGCGCGTATCACCTGAGCTACCGCAAAGTCGAAAAACGGGAGATTCAACATGACGCAGATACCCATGAGGGACGGGCTGCTGCTGGCGGGGATCTTGTTCTCGCTGGGGCTGACCGGCCTGCTCGTACGCCGTAATTTGGTTTTCGTCCTTATGTCGTTGGAGGTGATGCTCAATGCGGCGGGTCTGGCATTCGTGGTCGCCGGGGCTCGATGGCATCAAGCCGACGGGCAGGTCATGTTTTTGTTCATCTTGGCGACGGCGGCTGCGGAAGTTGCCGTGGGTTTGGCTCTGGTGCTCGAAATCTATCACCGCTTCAAGTCTCTGGACGTGGACGAACTGAGCGAGATGAGGGGCTGACGTGATCCGTTTGTTGTGGCTCATTCCGGCATTGCCTTTCGCCAGCGCGCTGATCCTGGTACTGATTGGCTCGCGTTTGTCAAAAAGAGTAGCTGCTGCTGTCGGCGCAGGTTCGATCGGATTCTCGGCGGTGATCACGATTCTGGTGGCGGCTAGCTTCATCACCTCGCCTCCGCCGGCAAACTCGTATACCCAGATTCTGTGGACTTGGATCAGCGTAAATGGCTTTCGGCCGCAGATCGGCCTTTACCTCGATCCGCTGTCCCTGGTGATGCTGCTGGTGGTTACGTTCGTCGGTTTCCTCATTCACGTTTACTCGGCCGAGTTCATGATCGAAGACGGCGATTACAGCCGCTTCTTTGCGTACATGAATCTGTTCGTTGCGTCGATGTTGATGCTGCTGCTCGGAAATAATCTTCTTCTCCTCTATCTCGGATGGGAAGGCGTCGGTCTGTGCAGTTATCTGCTTATTGGATTCTGGTATCGGGATCCGGCCAACGGGCGAGCGGCTCGCAAGGCCTTCATTCTGACACGGGTCGGCGATACTGCCATGTCGATCGGTTTGTATCTCCTGTTTGCGCAGCTAAGTACGCTCGGGATTCAGGATCTGATGCAGCGAGCTTCCGCCCAGTGGCCCTCGGGATCCACTTATGCCGTGGCAGCGGCGTTTCTCCTGCTGGGTGGCGCAATCGGCAAGTCAGCCCAATTTCCGCTGCAGGTATGGTTGCCGGATGCCATGGCCGGACCGACCCCAGTCAGCGCGCTACTTCACGCCGCGACCATGGTGACCGCGGGCGTTTATCTCATCGCGCGGACGCACGTTCTTTTCTCGCTGGCGCCATCGGCTCAGTTGGCAGTGGCAGTTGTCGGCGCCTGCACACTGCTCCTCGCGGGCTTCAGCGCGCTTGTCCAGCATGACATCAAGCGAATCCTTGCCTACTCGACCGTCAGTCAAATTGGCTACATGTTCCTGGCGCTTGGTGTGGGCGCATGGCAGGCGGCCATGTTCCACTTCGTAACCCACGCGTTCTTCAAAGCCCTGCTGTTTCTGGGCGCCGGCGTCATTATTAACGCGCTCGATGAAGAGCACAGCATCTTTCGCATGGGCGGTTTACGCAAAGAACTGCCGATCACATTCTGGACCTTCCTGATCGCCGGGTGTTCCCTGGCGGGACTGCCATTCGTCACCGCGGGTTTCTTCAGCAAGGACCTGATCATCTGGGACGCATGGTCAGCGCAAAACGGGCACCCAGCATTCTGGATTGCGAGCATCCTCGGCGCTCTGCTGACTGCGCTCTACACATTTCGTCTCATCTTCCGTGTATTCTTCGGCCCGCTGGGGATACCGGTGACCAAGCGGCCAGGTTATAGGATGACGATCCCTCTTGTGGTGCTGGCCTTCCTTTCCGTCGTGGGCGGATATTTCAGGGAGCCTCTGCTTGGATTCTTGCATTCGGCATTGCCATCGACCATCGAAGCTCATACCGGTGGCCTGACAGAGATCCGGTCCGAGACGATCGCCGGTCTCATATTCCTTATTGGCCTATATTTCGCGTACCTCTTCCACCTTCAGAAACGCAACTGGGCAGACGCTCTGGTGTCAGGCCCTGTCGGACGCAGTTTGCACCAATGGTGGTTCGCGGACTGGGGCTTTGACTGGATCTACGACAAGGTTTTTGTCCAGCCCTTCGTCTGGGCGTCCGAAATCAACAAGAGTGACTTCATCGATGCTTTCTATACCGGCGTCGCCTGGCTGGCCCAATGGTTTTATCGGGGATTGAGCCGTACCGAAACCGGCCGCGTCCGCTGGTACGCTGCCGGCTTGGCCGCAGGCTCTGTACTTTTCTTGGCGGTGGTGCTCTTCAAATGATACTGGTCTCAGTCATTGGAACTCTCTTGATCGGCGGCATTCTCGCCTGGGTTGCGGGACGCTGGAGCGAGCGACTCGCGAGGTGGATCTCGCTGGTTGCGATTGGGATCGATTTCGTCCTGGCCGCGATCGTCTGGGTAGGCAAAGCCTCAAACGCAAACGGGCGGTGGCTCGACGAAGTCGACTGGGCCTGGGTGCCGGGTCTCGGCATTCACTTTCATCTCGCAGTGGACGGCCTTAGCTTGCTGATGCTGGCACTGACGCTCTTCCTGGGCATCGTGGCTGTGCTGGCCTCGTGGACGGAAATCCAGGAAAAGGTCGGCTTCTTCCATCTCAATCTGATGTGGGTTCTGGCGGGGATTGCCGGGGTATTTCTGGCGATCGATTTATTCCTTTTCTATTTTGCCTGGGAATTGATGCTCGTCCCAATGTATTTCCTGATCGTAATCTGGGGCCACGAGCGAAGGGTCTATGCGGGCGCGAAGTTTTTTCTATTTACACAATTCAGCGGGCTGCTGATGTTGATTGCCATCCTGGCACTCTACTTTATCCACCACAAAACCACCGGCGTTTACACCTTCGAATATTCGGAACTGTTGACCACGCACCTAAATCAACGCGCCGAGTTCTGGATCATGCTCGGCTTTTTTGTCGCGTTCGCCGTGAAGTTGCCGATCGTTCCGATGCATACCTGGCTGCCGGATGCACACACTCAGGCTCCCACCGCGGGAAGCGTAATCCTCGCCGGGTTACTCTTAAAAACCGGGGCTTACGGCCTGATCCGGTTTGTTATTCCGCTGTTTCCCGACGCGGTTTCTGATTTCACTCCCATAGCTCTCGCTTTGGCCGCGATCGGGATCGTTTACGGCGCGGTCATGGCGTACTCGCAGACCGATCTCAAGCGCCTGGTCGCTTACACCAGCGTCAGTCACCTTGGATTTGTGCTGCTCGGAATTTTCTCTCGGAATCCGCTTGGGCTCCAGGGTGCGGTTATGACGATGATCAGTCACGGCCTGAGCACGGGAGCACTCTTCGTTCTGGTCGGAAGCTTACAGGAGCGCCTCCACACTCGTGATCTCGATCAGATGGGAGGTCTTTGGGCCACGATGCCGAGGTTAAGCGGCGCCGCACTCTTCTTCAGTCTGGCCTCGCTGGGTCTGCCCGGACTCGGTGACTTCGTGGGAGAGTTTCTCGTATTGCTGGGATCTTACCGAGTCAGTATCACGATCACGGTGGTTGCCAGCATCGGTGTTCTCGCCTCCACCTTTTATGCGCTGCGGATGGTACAGCGGGCCTTGCAGGGGCCAAATACCCATGCCTGGCAAGTTCCCGACCTGAACCCGCGGGAAGCGCTCATGATGGCTGTAATGATTGTGGGCCTTCTCGGACTGGGACTTTATCCGCAACCGGTACTCAACGCTTCCGCCCAGGCTTTGGATAATTTCCAGATGCGGTTGCCAATTGCGTCCTTGCGGAGGTGAACATTCATGATAAACGCTCGGGACATCATTGCCTTACTTCCAATCCTCTTGATCTCGGCAACTGCGGTGCTTGTAATGATGGGTATTGCTTGGAAGCGGAGTGACGTTCTCGCAGCAGGGCTAACCCTCGTCGGACTGGCAGGGGCTTTCCTCTCGATCTTTGCGGCAGTACCGCTCGCTCCCCGGCAAGTGACATCCCTCTTGCTCGTGGACCGGTTCGCAATGTTCTACATGGGCCTGATCATTGCCTCAGCCTTGGTAGTGGCAGCGTTGTCCTACGACTACTTCAAGAATCGCGACGAGCATCGCGAGGAGCTATATGTGCTGCTCTTGATCGCGACTGCAGGGTGTGCGGTCTTGGTGGCGAGCACTCACTTTGTTTCCTTCCTTCTCGGACTCGAGATCTTGAGCGTCTCGCTGTATGCCCTTATTGCGTATTTGAAAGGTCGAAATCAGGCGCTCGAAGCGGGAATCAAGTACCTGATTCTGGCTTCCGCTTCCGCCGCATTCCTCCTTTTCGGCATGGCCCTCATCTACGCGGATGTCGGGACGATGGAGTTTGCGCGCATCCGGGAAGTCTCGCTCGGAGGATCGAGCTTCGCGTTGCTCGCGCCCGGAGTTGGGCTTATCGTCACAGGGATCGGCTTCAAACTCGGCGTGGTGCCCTTTCATCTCTGGACTCCTGATGTCTACGAAGGCGCACCCGCGCCGGTGGCGGCATTCGTGGCTACAACATCCAAGAGCGCGATGGTGGCGCTGTTGCTGCGCTATGCGTTTTTGTCTGGTGCTCTAGAGTATCGCGGCGTGTTCCTGGTGTTCACTCTCATCGCGATTACCTCCATGTGCGCCGGCAATCTGCTCGCGCTTCAACAGAGAAATATTAAGCGAATTCTCGCTTACTCTTCGATTGCTCACTTCGGATACATCTTGGTAGGGTTTCTGGCGGGCGGAGCCATGGCCATCGAAGCGGTGAGCTTCTACCTGGTGGCTTACTCGGCGACCATCCTTACCGCGTTCGGAATTCTGACAGTGCTCTCCGGTCCTGAGCGCGAGGCTGACGATATCGAAGACTACCGCGGCCTCTTCTGGCGGCGACCGGTAATCGCGGCTGTTTTAACGGTCGCGCTGCTCTCGCTCGCCGGCATTCCCGCAACCATGGGGTTTCTCAGCAAGTTCTATGTGCTCGCGGCCGGAGCAGACGCCGCTGCCTGGCCGTTAATTCTAATCCTCGTTATCACCAGCGTCGCTGGCCTTTTCTACTATCTGCGCCTCGTGGTGGCACTGTACTCACCATCAGAGCATGCTCCCGTACAGGCGGTATCCCGCAGTGGTGCCGCGGTTGTAGTCGCACTTTCGGTTCTTTTGATATGGTTTGGAGTTTATCCCGCACCGCTATTCAGACTGGTCCGAACTACCGTGATCGGAACTGATGCACAGAATGTGCCTGCGATCACGACGCTGAACAGATAGTTGGGCTTTTCCGCTTAACTGAGAGGCGCGAGGCAAGGTGAGGAGTACGCAGTTTGAGTTGGATGGGCACTGCAGTAACAGGATAGGGACGTGTCTGACTAGCGGTATCGACTCGGTTGTGCGGGTGGGGCGTGGGCTACCTGAATGTTCCTGGGCCGTTTCAACTGAAAACGCCACGTCATCTTCAAAGAAGGCGCGAACCCTGCTTGTGCCGGATCGAGCGTAGGAGAAGTGTTTAAGACATTCGACGAGGAAATGTCGTGGGCAAAAAGAAGAGAGAACAAGAGGTGGTAGATGAATTCGAGTTTTTCCGACCCAGCGTTCTGGAGCCCCTTTCAGTTCGGCTTTACGCCGACCTATCACTACCTCTTTCCTCAACAGGGCTCGAATCCGCGGCCTCAGGCGGGTTACGCAGGTGAGATCACCCATCTGTGGGAATAGAGCATGAATTAGCAATTTAGCCGTGCCATGTTCCGCGAGCGTTGGTGTCGACAAATACGGAGTAGATGGATTGAACTCATTCGAGGAGACTGAAGATGAAAGGCAATTCCACGGCTGGCCAAAAGGGGAACGCCGTTGTGCACGAGAGGCACGGAATGTCGGGGCCGCCCCCCACGAATGCGGTGGTACATTCGAGCCACAATCAACACGCTGGACACTCCGCGATGATGTTTCGTGACAAATTTTGGCTGAGTCTGGTCCTTACGCTCCCGGTGGTCTTTTGGTCAGCTGAAGTACAGCAGTGGCTTGGTTACCACGCTCCGGTCTTCCCCGGATCGCGATTTGTACCTGCTATTCTGGGCACGATCATTTTCGTGTACGGCGGAAGGATTTTTATTCAGGGTGCACGCGGAGAACTTTCCGCCCGCCAGCCGGGCATGATGACCCTGATCAGCCTGGCAATCGTGGTCTCTTTTGCCGCTTCGCTCGCTGCGACTCTCGGTTTATTCCAAGTTGACATCTGGTGGGAGCTCTCCACATTAATCAGCGTGATGTTGTTGGGCCACTGGCTGGAGATCAGGGCGGTCACCCAAGCTCGGGGAGCTCTCAGCGCGCTGGCTGCATTGCTGCCGGATAACGCCGAGCGGATAACCGAGTCAGGAATCGAAAAAGTGCCTCTCGCAGCGCTGCGCGTAAACGACGTGATCCTCGTTCGCCCTGGATCGCGTGTGCCTGCTGATGGCGTCGTGGTGGAGGGCACGGCTGAGGTCGATGAGTCGTTGATCACCGGCGAATCGCGAGCGATTCCCAAAACAACCGGCTCGGCAGTAGTGGGCGGAACGGTTGCCGCAGACGGAAGCCTCCGGGTACGCGTGAGAGCTATCGGGGAGGAGACGAAACTTTCGGGCATCATGCGGCTGGTCGCCGCCGCGCAGGCTTCCGGCTCGCGCGCTCAGGCCCTGGCTGACCGCGCAGCAGCACTTCTTTTCTACATTGCAGTTGGAACGGGCACGCTTACGTTTGCTTATTGGTGGCTGGCGGGTGATAGACAACACGCCCTCATCCGATCGGCCACCGTACTCGTCATTGCTTGCCCGCACGCGCTTGGGCTTGCAATCCCGCTGGCGATTGCGATTTCAACAACCATCGGCGCACGCAATGGTTTGCTCGTGAAAGACCGCTTGGCATTGGAACGAGCCCGCGATTTAGATGTGGTGATCTTCGACAAGACCGGAACGCTTACGCGTGGTGCACCTGTTCTTTCTGGAGTTGCCGTGGCCCCGCATATAGCTGAAGAAGAAATGTTGGGACTCGCGGCAGCTGTGGAGGCAGACTCTGAACACCCGCTTGCCAAAGCTATCGTGAAAGGCGCAGCTCGCCGTGGCGTCAAACCTGCACCAGCGGTGGGCTTCGATGCGTTGCCGGGACTTGGAGCGCGCGCCAGCGTAAATGGACGGAGTGTAGCGGTCGGTGGGCCAAGACTGCTGGTGGGCACCGGCGCTACTGTTCCATCCGAACTCGAGCATCCATTAAAGACTTGGTCGTCCGAAGGACGAACAGTCCTCTATGTCCTCCAAGACGGCGCCGTGATCGGCTTAATTGCAGTCGAAGACGAGATTCGGCCCGAGTCCGTTGAGGCGGTCAAGGCACTACACGACCTAGGCGTCCGCGTGGCGATGATTACCGGGGACTCACAAACGGTTGCCGATTCGGTCGCGAGGCGGCTTGAGATCGATGATGTCGCGGCGCAGGTGTTGCCTGCCGACAAGGCATCGGCGATCAAACAGTTTCAGTCCGGCGCCCAGAAAGTGGCGATGGTCGGCGACGGCGTGAACGATGCACCTGCACTTGCTACAGCGGACGTCGGAATTGCGATCGGCGCTGGTACAGATGTCGCAGTGGAGTCGGCCGGAATCGTCCTCGTGCGCAGCGACCCTCGCGACGTCGTGCGTGCCATCAAGCTGTCGCGGGCCACATATCGAAAAATGGTCCAAAATCTAGGCTGGGCGACCGCCTACAATGTAATTGCCATTCCCGCAGCGGCGGGAGTCTTTGTCCACTGGGGAATCGGACTCCCCATGAGCGTAGGGGCCCTAGCGATGAACCTATCCACTGTGATTGTGGCGCTGAACGCGCAGCTCCTCCGTCACTTGCCGCTATGACTAGCGATGAATTCCTCAAATCGCAGCCGGTCGAGAGTCTCTTAAACCTAAGCTTCTGCGACTACGAAGATCAATCACAAAACTGTGTTTAGGTATTCTCAGTCCGACCTGCCCCGCCTCAGCAAACCCCGAATGGTCCACGAACGTTGTTTTTTTCCATTGTGAAAAGCTAGTTTCCCCGGAACCATGAGACAGACTTCGGTGCCCTTCGTGGCATCACTTACGATATTGAGTTTTGCACCGATTCGACCGGCCCGCTCACGCATTCCTTTCAGACCATAACGGCCTTCTTTGCCGTCGCTGAATATGGACGCATCTGCCCCTATACCATCATCTGCTATCCGCAGTATAAGGTCGTCTGTATATTGCAATTGAACCTTGAGGTGGGTTCCGCCTGAATGCGCATGAGCATTGCGTATCGCCTCATACCCAACGCGATACACCTCATCTCGCACAATGGGATGGATCTCGCGGATCTCGCCGGAAACGGAAACCGTAGTCGAAAGTGAGTGGAGAGGTGTCGTTTGAAGTGCTCGCTTGAACGCTTCAGCCAAATTGTCTGTATTTGCCCCGGAGACACGGAGCGAGTTGAGTGCCGCACGGCCTTCCTGAGAAGCTTGTTGAAGCCACTCGGAAAGTTGTTCCAGTGCTTTCCGCATCCGGGCTGGCTCAGATGGCATTTCCAGAGCGTCGTCGGCAACGAGTTTGCTTCCCTGAATGGTCTGCAAAAGCGTGTCGTGCAGGTCCCGCGCAATTCGAGTACGTTCTGCGAGTCGCTCATCAAAGCGCGCCCCCATTGTCTTGGCAAGTTCTTGAATACGAGCGCGATGGACTAGCCAAACAAACAGAAGAGCACAAATAACGCAAGCAACTTTGAAAAACGTGGTTTGATACCATGCCGGAGCGATGCTGAACATCAGCGTCGCGCCTTGTTCGTTCCAAAGGTCATCGTCATTGGACGCAATTACTCGAAACCGGTATTGACCGGGTGGAAGATCCGTGTAAAAGGCTTGGCGACGCGTGCCGGCATTTTTCCAATCGTTGTCACGGCCATCTAACTTGTAGCGGAAGCTAACCTTCGGTGGGTTCCTGAAGCTCAGCGCAGTATAGTCAATTTGTAAGTCACGCGTTTTCGCGGGGAGGCGAATATCTCCCCCCGCGCTATAGGTCTTGTGTTCGCCCACAACGTCCTGAATTTGTACCGGCGGCGGTAAAGACCTAGACGACGCTTTGGAAGAATCGAGGACTTGCAACGCGGTTCCATTAGCGAACCACAGTCGCCCGTCGGGCGCCAAGGCTGCGCCTTCAAATGGAACCTGGCCCGGTTGTGCGCCATCAAGTGAATTTATCGTTCGTACGTGCAGAATGCGATTGGGATTCGACCACCATTCCTGAAATTCGCTGTTGGAGATTTCCACAATCCCGCAGCGGGCGTACAACCACAGCGTGCCACGGTCATCTACAACTAATGTGTAGACCTCGTCGCATGGAAGACCATTCCTTGTGGTCAGGACCTGTCCTCTACCATTGTTCCAAGCGATGAGTCCAAAGGAGGTTGCACCTAGCACGGAACCATCTGGACCTATAGCGACTTCATTCACCATCGAATCCAGCGTAGGAGTGGGGCTGTTTTTGAATCGAAAGATATCGGTTTTTTTATCTTTGTAACGGGCCAGATCCCCGGTTATAAGACCCAACCAAAGGCTGCCGTCCGGTGCAACAGCGAGCTTGCGAGCGGCAGGCATCTCGGGCTCGGGAAACTCTCGATCAACCACAAAGTTGCTAATGCGTATCAGCGTTCGGGGTGGACCGATGGTCTCCGCCCAAATGTTGTGCTCACGATCTTCGGCCATGCCGACGACGAACCCAAACGGGCGGCCGCCTCGCCTGGTAATCGGCCGGAACAGATTGTTTTCGTAGATGTAAAGTGAATCCTCCACACCTACCCAGAGGCGACCGGCGTGATCCTCCAGAACCGATGTAATCAAACTTCCGGCGGCATGGCGCGGCTTGACTGTAGTGACATCTCGTCCGCGAATCGCGGATAAGCCTCCAGGGCCTCCTGCCCAAATGGTGCCGTCGCGAGATGTTAAGACAGAGTCGACCTCCTCGCTGGGCAGTCCTTCGCGTCGGCCATAGCTCGTGACGCGAAGGTCCCGAAAACAGTCGACGCCGCGGCTCGTCGCTACCCAGAGATCTCCCTCGCGATCCTCGTACAAACGCTGTATGAAGTCGCTAGAGAGACCGTCTGCTGTCCCAAAGTGATCGACCACGCCCTCATGTATTCGAAATATTCCTTGGGATATCGTGCCTATCCAGAGACTATTCTCGTTGTCCAGCAACAGAACGGTAACTTCCAAAGTGCTGCTGTCGAGATCACGACTAACAAATGGCTTTAATGATTCGTTCACTACTCTCTGGAGTCCTGCTCCAGGCCCTGGCTTTGCGAATCCCAGCCAAATGGAACCGTCGGGGGCCGGGACGACGCCCTGGAGTCCGTCAGACTGGTTTCCCCTAAGTGCTGCAGGAGCAAAGCTGCGCGCCCACTTTCCGTTCCACCGCACCGCCGTACTCTGATCGCCGAACCACAGGTTTCCGGAACGATCTTCAGCCAGCACACCGGCTGAAGTCAGCGGAATGCCCTCAGGCTGTCCAAAGCACTGCGCTCGGTCGCCGGAGACCCGACACACTGGTCCAGCCTGCTGGAAGTGCTGTATGCGTGAAAACCAAGTTTCTCCATTTGCTCTTTCGATGATGGAAGTAACCCGGCCCTGTGAGTTCGTCGTAATCGACAGTTGCCCATGGCTAAACTGTGCGAGACCGGAATCGGTGCCAATCCATAAGCTTCCGTCGCTGGATCCCAACAACGAATTGATCCTGGAAGATGGAAGTTGACTGCCGGCGGGAGGAGCCCATTTGATGAGACGAACACCATCAAATTGGAACAGATCATTCCGAGTTGCAATCCAGATATAACCGTCCGCTGTTTGGGTGATGGCACGCGGTGTTCCAGTGAAGAATCCGTCCTGTGTTCTCCATGCAGTGTGGGCGTACTGGGTGATTGTCCTATGCGGATCGACGGCGAAGGCATAGGCAGAGAAGAAGATCAGGAACCAGAACGAAAGCAATCGTTCGGCGTTCATCGACATTGTCTTGGTAAGCACAAGCTGACCTACAATCAAAGCACCTTAGACGTCGGGTTCCCGCATATCAGGACTCAGCAAGAGTACGTCGCCCCGAATAGAGACAGTACTCGCCCTGGCAGACCAGCGCACCATAGGAAACCACGGGCGAGTGACCGTAGTTTTCTATAGGTATTGTGTGCCCAGCTGATTTCGGATGTCAGACCTCCAGGAGACCTCGTCGGAATGCGATTGTCACGGCGTGAGCTCTGTCGTTGGCACCAAGTTTCCCGACCAGGTTTTTTATATGGAAATTCACTGTTGTCTCGGAGATTGAAAGCCGATCCGCTATTTGCTTGTTGCGGTGCCCATCCCGAATGAGTTGAAGCACTTGTAGTTCGCGATCCGTCAGCGACTCTTCGCCCATGTTCTCGGCGAGCCGAGCCGCTACTTCCCCGGAAACATATTTGTTACCACGATGCACGGATCGAATAATCGCAAGCAGCTCATTCTTTGGTGTGGTCTTCAAGACGTAAGCGACTGCGCCCGATCGCATCGCTTTCTGCAGTTCTGCATCGCTGCCGGATGACGTTAGAATGACAATGCGCGCCTGCGGAAACTCTCCCCGGATCGCGACGAGTGCGTCCGTACCACTCGAGCCAGGCAGCCGAAGATCCATAAGCGTGATGTCCGGTCTGTGTTTGCGAAACTCGGCAATCGCCTCCACTGCATTGCTTGCCTGTGCCGTCAGTTCCATGTCGCTCTGGGACGAAATGATAGTGGCCAAGCCTTCGCGGAAAACGGGGTGATCCTCTACGCTCAGGATCCGAATTCGCTTCGATTCAGACATGCTGATCACCCTTCATCGATGAGCGACATTTTACGCCTTGGGGAGCAGTTCTCGCTGATGACGGAGCCTGCCCATCTGGACAGAGCACGCACCAAAGATAGAGTTGGGGGAGCAGCGCGATCAATACGACGGTCTTGAAACCAGTTCAGAGAAATCGCGCAGGTGTTCAGGTTCCCTGTTGAAAAATATAGGGTCAACCCTAGGTGTCATGAGGTTGTCAGCAGATCAGTTAACCTCCATGCTTATGTACGAGTGCTGGCGGTATTCGAGGGCCAACCTTCGTAGGAGTACATAATGAATTCTCTCTCTAACATAGTTCAAGAACCGCCCTCGCCGGTGTATGAGCACGTTTTCGCTGGTGGCGACGAGATACAGGAGGCCGGCTGCCCTGGGGTGAATGGGATCATCGGTGCCAGTGCTGCGATCAAGCAAATTCTCGAGCAGGTAAAAACCGTTGCACCGTTAGATTCTACGGTACTCATCCAGGGAGAGACAGGTACCGGTAAAGAGCTGATCGCGAGCGCTATTCACAACCTAAGCTCCCGCCGCAGAAACAACTTCATCAAATTCAATTGCGCAGCTGTGCCGGCAGGCCTGCTGGAGAGCGACCTGTTCGGCCACGAAAGAGGCGCGTTTACTGGAGCACTGACCCGCAAACTAGGCCGCTTTGAAGTCGCCAACAAGGGAACTCTCTTTCTCGATGAGATCGGAGATATGCCGTTGGATCTCCAGGCGAAGCTGTTGCGTGTTTTGCAGGAACAAGAGTTCGAGCGGCTTGGGAGCACGCAAACACTACATGTAAACGTGCGCATTGTCGCTGCAACAAATTGCGACTTGAAAACAATGATGGCTGAGAAGCAGTTCCGCAATGATCTCTATTTTCGCTTGAATGTTTTTCCTATCAGAATCCCTCCTCTGCGCGAGCGTCCTGAGGATATAGCCCAACTGGCGAAAGCATTTGTGAGTCGCTTTGCAACACGCATGAACCGGCGAATCGAGGTGATACCAGATGCGATCTTGGAAGCGCTCAGACAATACGACTGGCCCGGGAATATCCGCGAACTGCAAAACTTTCTTGAGCGCTCGGTTATCCTATCTTCAGGACCGACATTGCAGGCACCTCTCGAGAGTCTTTCGCTTAACCGTTCAAGACCCGCGGTACCCGGAGCACCACTTACCCTGGAGGAAGCGGAAACCAGGCACATAATTGCGGCATTGCAGGAGGTGAATTGGGTCGTCGGTGGTCCCAAAGGAGCAGCAGAGAAGTTGGGATTAAAGCGGACGACCCTGATCGCGAAGATGTGGAGGCTCGGGATCACGCGTCCGGAGTTGCGCTACGGCGGGGGACCTGTTCGAACAGCGGTCCGAAGCGCCGCACCGCCTGATGGAGGTTCAGGAGACCTGGCCACTGACAGAGGCGTTCAGTGAGACTTGTCTGATTGCTCGCGAGCCTCGCTAGCTTGACAACGTTCTTAATAACCAATCACGGCCATTGTCACGCCTACTTGATTACGTCAACCGAGAGTCCTCGATGATCATCGCGCGGGCGGCGGCGAAGACGTGAAGGTGGTGCAGGAGTTGCTGCGTCACGGTTCGGCCCGAATCACCATGGACGTTTACGCCCAGGCGATGACGCCGGCCAAGCGCAGAGCCCAGGGGAAAGTGGTCGCGATGCTGCGGGACACCGAGAAGACGTCGAGCTGAAAGAATTATTGTGTCCCCTGTGTGTCCCCGCCGAAAAATGGGGTCTCCAGCAAGTCCATTATTTTGTTGGCGTCCCCGACGGGATTTGAACCCGTGTTACCGCCGTGAAAGGGCGATGTCCTAGGCCAGGCTAGACGACGGGGACCGCAATAAGCATTGAGGCGGGAACACGCTGCTGAAGAGTTGATGTTAACAGTGCATCGAAGCGGGTGTCAAAGAAGCGGTAAGCGTAAACGACGAAGCTTGACACTTTCTTTGCCGCGGGTCTTTCGTGTCTGGTTTGTCACTGCCTCGCTCACTTTTTATCTGGAGACGCACAACGATTAGAATAGAGTCTTCGATCGCGAGTCATATTTCAAATGCCAGATCCTCTTTACCTCAGTATTTGGTTTTCCGACTTTGAGGCTGACGACATGCTGCCGCATGCTTTGTCGGTCATGCGGCAGTTTCCGTTTTCAGAGCAACAGCCGGGAGTCACGTACCTGGCGTTGCATCCGGTCTCCTGGAACGAGCCGACCATTCTGGAACAGCGCTTCCGGCCGGGCGTACCGCCAGAACAAGCTGTACTTATCGCCTCGGACTTGCTTCATGAAGATTACGCCTACTTGTTTGAGGCTTTCTGGGATCTCTGGATCGTTGGCGAAAACGACGAATGGACTCGGAAACCGTCACAGGTAAAGTTCCTGGTGCATGGCACGGAATTTGACGGTGGGATTTACGAGCAGGAAGGTCATATCCAGGTGGATTTGGGCATGGACGTTCCTTTTCTTCAGGATGATGCGCCATTGACCATCGAAGCCGCCGCGAGAGTTCGCACCAATGTGCAACGGCTCGTGGATTTTACGAGCAAGGTGGAGAAAAATTCAGGTGCGAACACTCGACTGCTGTGGTCGGAGTCCGATCAAAACTTCGCGCAGAAATTGATCGCTCGGCTTCAGAGAGTGCAGTAGGGTTTCCCCGCAAGATTCAGAACCGCGGAAAACACGGTGCTAGGTTTTCCGTGCTTTCCGGCGGTTCATATTTGTTCACTTAATCATTACTTCGTTCTTCCGCCCTCGGTTTTCAACTTATCCGAAGCCCCAGCTTGCGCCGCGGCCAGGCGCGCGGTGAGCACGCGAAAGGGGGAACAGGACACGTAGTTGAGTCCCACCCGGTGGCAAAACTCCACTGACGACGGTTCCCCGCCGTGTTCGCCGCAGATGCCGACTTTGAGACCCGGACGTGTTTTCCGTCCGCGCTCGGTCGCAATCTTTACCAATTCTCCCACTCCATCTTGATCAAGCACTGCAAACGGATCCTGCTTCAGAATGCCTTCCTCCAGATAGGTCGGCAACACCTTGTTAATGTCATCGCGAGAAAATCCAAACGTGGTCTGGGTGAGATCGTTGGTACCAAATGAAAAGAATTGCGCCTCTTTTGCGATTTCATTCGCCACCAACGCTGCGCGTGGCAGCTCGATCATGGTGCCCACAAGGTATTCAATCTTCTTTTCCTTTTCCCTGAACACTCCCTGTGCAACGCGGTGCACAATGGCGGCCTGATTCGCCATTTCCTTTAAGGTCGCGGTAAGCGGAATCATCACTTCGGGAAGAACCTTGACGCCGTCCTTGGCTACTAACACAGCTGCTTCGAAAATAGCGCGAGCCTGCATCTCTGTGATTTCCGGATAGGTGATTCCCAAGCGGCAACCACGATGTCCGAGCATGGGATTGAATTCGTGCAACTCCTCCACCCGCCGTAACAGAGTTTTGAGGCCTTTCAGCTTTGGCGATTTCGGCTTAGTGGCCTCGAGCACCGCGATTTCAACCATCAGATCCTCGCGTCGTGGCAGGAACTCGTGTAGCGGGGGATCAAGGGTACGAATTGTGACGGGAAAGCCATCCATCGCCCGGAACACGCCGATGAAATCGGCGCGCTGCAGAGGAAGCAATTTCTTAAGGGCGGCGCGACGATCTTTCTCGGTATTGGCGAGAATCATAGCGCGCATGTGAGGCAATTTCTTTTCGCCGAAAAACATGTGTTCCGTTCGGCAGAGACCGATACCCTCGGCGCCGAAAGCTCGTGCCTGGACGGCGTCCCGGGGGATATCGGCATTCGCGCGCACGCCGAGCTTGCGGAACGGTTCTGCCCATCCCATGAGTTTCATTAGTTCGGGATCGTCCGGCTTCGCCGCCATTGTGCCCAGCTTGCCTTTGATTACGCGTCCGGTAGTGCCATCCAGGGAGATCCAGTCTCCGCCCTTGAATACCTGTCCCTTGACGCGCATTTCGCGGGCCTTTTCGTCGACTTCAATATCCCCCGCTCCAGCCACGCAACACTTACCCATGCCGCGCGTGACGACGGCAGCGTGACTGGTCATACCTCCGCGTGAAGTCAGAATTCCGGCCGCGACTTCCATACCATGAATATCTTCGGGCGTGGTTTCCGCTCGCACCAGAATTACGGGATTCTTGGTGCTTCCGTGACCCGCCTTCTCCACAGCTTCGTCGGCGGTGAATACGATTTGTCCAACCGCCGCACCGGGCGACGCCGGAAGACCGGTGGCCAAAACTTCTACTTTTCCACTCTTCTCATCCAGACGCGGGAGTAAGAATTCGTACACCTGATTAGGATCCACGCGGAAGATCGCTTCTTCCTTGGTTATGAGACCTTCATCCACCATCTGGATCGCTACGCGTACAGCTGCCGGGCCGGTACGCTTGCCGTTGCGGGTTTGCAACATGTAGAGCTTGCCATCCTGAATAGTGAACTCGAAGTCCTGCAAGTCCTTGTAGTGTTTTTCGAGACGCGTCGTAATCTCGCGCAACTGGTCGTATACCGCAGGCATAACTTTTTGCAATTCGAGGATTGGGACCGGCGTGCGAATTCCGGCGACCACGTCTTCGCCCTGAGCATTCATAAGAAACTCGCCGTAGAATTCTTTCGCGCCACTGGCGGGATTGCGCGTGAAACCGACTCCCGTGCCGCTAGTGTCGCCTAGATTGCCATAGACCATGGCTTGCACATTGACCGCCGTGCCCAGCATGTCGTCGATGTTGTTAATGCGGCGATAGTGTTTGGCGCGATCATTCTGCCAGGATCGGAACACCGCATCACGCGCCATCACAAGCTGTTCGTGCGGGTCCTGGGGAAAGTCATGCTTGGTATGTTTCTTAACGACTTTCTTGTATTCCTCAACCACTTCTTTCAGCGCCTTGACGTCGAGATCGGTGTCGAGCTTGGCTTTCTTTTGCTTTTTCTTGGCCTCGAATACTTCGTCGAAGGCGGGCTTAGGAATTTCCAGCACCACGCTGCCGAACATCTGGATCAGGCGGCGGTAGGAATCAGCCGCGAACCGCGGATTACTACTACGCTTCGCCAGAGCCTCCACGCTTTGATCGTTGAGACCAAGGTTGAGGATCGTGTCCATCATGCCGGGCATGGAGAACTTCGCGCCCGAGCGCACACTCACAAGCAGCGGGTTTTCGCCCTTGCCGAGCTGTTGGCCTTGTACCTCTTCCAGGCGTTTCAACGCGGCATCCATTTGGCGTTCAACTTCTGCCGAAACGCCATTGGTTCGCATATATTCGCGGCAAGCCTCGGTCTGAATGGTGAAGCCAGGAGGAACAGGCAGGCCTGCGTTCGTCATCTCGGCCAGGCCTGCGCCCTTGCCACCTAAGTCATCCTTCATTTTGCCGTTGCCTTCGGCTTTACCCCCGCCGAAAAAATAGACGTATTGGGTGGAGGCTCTTTTGCTTTCCTGGACTTCAGTTTGGGGGAGAGTTTGCGTCGCCATGATAAGTGTTGATCCTTTACTGTTTCGAAGATTCCTTAGATTCCTTGCCTTCAGTTACGATTTCGGAGAAATCGGCAATGGTCGAAAATTCCTTGAGCAGTGTTTGGAGGAGCGACAAGCGGTTGGAACGGACTCGGTCATCATCGACCATCACCATAACTTTATCGAAAAAACTATCGATGGCCGGTCGGAGCCTGGAGACTGCCACCAAAGCTTGCTGATAATTCCGCTCTCCACTGAGCTGCGCCACGATCTTTGCAGTGTCCGGTACTTGTGTAATTAAGACTTTCTCCGCTGGCTCCTGCAAAATGTTGACGTCAAGAGAGTCCGCGACCCGCGTTCCCGATTCGGCTGCCTGTCGGAGAATATTTTTCATACGCTTGAACGCAACCGAGATGGACTCGAAGTCCGGCGACCGGCGAACCTGCGTAACCGCCTGTGCCCGGGCGACCGCATCCACCACATCGTCCATCCCTGCCGCGAGAACGGCGTTCACAACGTCGTACTTGAATCCGTGAACCTCGCGCAGATAAAACTCAAGCCGTTCTCGCAAAAAGTGCCTGACGTTGCCGTTGAAATCAACCGACGAAGGAAATTTCTTTTCGACGGGAGAGGTCCGGTACGCCTCCCGGGCATCTTTAAATAGCTGACCAAGGTCGATAACGAACTTGTGTTCGGCGATCGTTTTTATGATTCCGTTGGCCTGGCGGCGTAGCGCAAAGGGGTCCTTCGAACCGGTGGGCTGAAGACCAAGTGCGAACATGCCGGCGACACTGTCAACCTTGTCGGCAATCGAGAGCACAGCACCTTCGGCGGTCCGCGGAACCGAATCCTCCATGGACTCGGGTTTGTAGTGATCGTAAATTGCATCGGCGATGGCGAATCGCGTTGCTTCAGGGAGATCTGGATCAAGTTGCTGAACCCTTGCGTAGAGTCCTCCGACGATGCCTTGCAACTCGGTAAATTCCTTTACCAGTTCAGTGGTCAAGTCAGCTTTCGACAGGCAAGCCGCTTTATGAACGACGCCGGGGCGAATGGCCATACCGTTCTGGCGGATAATTTCGCACATCCAACTGGCGACACGCTGCACTCGCAAGACCTTGTCGTAATAACTTCCCAAATCTTTTTGGAAGGTAACGTTTTTAAGCCATTGTACTCGCTCGCGGAGAGGATGCTTCTGATCGGCGCGCCAAAAGAAACGCGCGTCGTTAAAACGGGCGCGCAGCACGCGTTCATGTCCGTGCCGGACAATGCCACCTGGATCGCCGTCAGTATTCAGAACAGCCAGGAAATGGGAAAGTAACTTGCCGTTCGAGTCCTCGATTGCAAAATATTTTTGGTGATCCCGCATAACTGTGACGAGGACTTCTTCGGGCAGCTCCAGAAACTCCGGATCGAAACTGCCGAAGATCGCGGTTGGCCACTCCGTCAGATTTACGACCGTGTCGAGAAGTTCCTTGTCCTCGCGCCAGCGCGCTCCGGCGATGGTGCGTGCCGCCGCGTCGAGAGTCTTGCGAATCTGATTTTCTCTTTTGTCGCGGCTAAGAACCTTCGCCTTCTGCAAAGCCTCCAGGTAGGGGGTTCCGGCGCAAGTTATCCGGACTGGGCGGTTAGCCAGAATTCTGTGTCCCCGCGACTCATTGCCTGCTCGAATACCGTCAAATTCCATTGGAATAATTTCGGAGTCGAGCAAAGCGACCAGCCAGCGGACCGGGCGGACGAACCGTTCCGCGGGCGTGCGCCAATACATATTTTTGGGCCAGTAAATTGAGGCGATTTCTCTGGGCAAGAATTCGGAGAGAATCTCCGCGGCGGCGCACCCCTTTTTGGTGACTGTTGCCGAAAGATACTCGCCTTTCGGAGTATGGACGCGTTCGAGTTGAGAAACCTGGACACCCGCTTTTTTTGCAAATGCGTGCGCGGCCGGTGTGGGCTGTCCATCCTTGAAAGCAATACTTACCGACGGACCCGACACCCGTTCGGTCACATCCGGCTGTGCCGCCGATACGTGGGGTACCAGCACCGCCAAGCGGCGAGGTGTATCGAGATAACTGATCTCGTTTGTCGACAAAAGGCGCTCACGTTGCAAAAGTTTGTGGACACGCTGCCGGAGGTCCAGCGACGCGGCATCGATCATGCGCGCCGGGATTTCTTCGCAACCGATTTCTAATAGAAAATCTGGCATTCGCTTCTATTCTCAAAGGACTCTGGTGGCACGAGCATGTACGGTTTTGCAATCCATCGCGACGCTAAGTTTGACAAACTTGCTTGCGCGTAGATCCAGGGACTCATTGCTACTTCGACGCAACCAATTCCTTCGCTTCTTCGGGGGACGCAGCGTCGCCACCTTGCTGATCCACCCACGCTTTCGCGATCCCGACCGCCAATACCCTAACTCTCGCGATCACGCCAACCCGTTCCGTCACCGAAATTGCGCCGCGAGCATCCAGAATGTTGAAAAGGTGCGAGCATTTCAAGCACAGATCGTAGGCCGCAAGTAGAGGAAACCCTGCCACCGAGCGCTTGTTATCAGTGCCGTCGGTATTCGCAGACGGGCCCGTTTTCTGAGTCCAATACTTGTCGATAATGGCGCCACACTCTTGCTCATACAGTTCAAAGTGCTTCCATAACGCGTCGACATTCGCGAATTCGAAATTGTAAACCGAGAACTGCACCTCGTCGGCTAAACGCACATGCCCGTACTTCATTTCGTCTTTGGTCTCAGGGTCCCGGGCCCAAACAATGTCGTAGATCGAATCTACGTCTTGCAAAAAAGCCGCGATACGTTCGAGACCGTAGGTTAATTCCGCCGAAATTGGATTCAAATCGACGCCACCGCACTGCTGAAAATAGGTAAACTGCGTAATCTCCAAACCATCCAGCATGACTTGCCAGCCGATACCCCAGGCGCCCAGCGTGGGCGATTCCCAGTTGTCCTCCTCGAACTTGATGTCGTGCTGCCGCAGATCGATGCCAATCGCTCCTAAGGATTCCAGGTAGAGTTCCTGTACATTTTCCGGCGGCGGCTTCAGGATCACCTGCATTTGCATATGCTTGAAGAGCCGGTTAGGATTTTCTCCGTAACGTCCATCAGCCGGACGGCGCGACGGTTGCACATAGGCGACCTTGTAAGGTTTTGGCCCCAGGACACGTAGAAATGTTTCTGGAGCCATGGTGCCGGCACCGATTTCCACATCATATGGTTGCTGCAATACACATCCGCGTTCAGCCCAGAAGGTCTGCAGGCCCAGAATAAGTTCCTGAAACGTCAGCGGGTTGGGCTTCGATGGCATTCAGCTTTGAAAGCTAGCTCCCCGGGCCATGAGATTTTGACTACTAGATCAAATCTCCATTACCCTCGGGCATGAGCCGTTGAATCACAGCGAACTTCAGGATTCTCCAGAAAAAACTAAAAGCTGGTGGCTAACTCAGCTTCTCCAACATTCCAGCGGTCACCAGTTTCTTCTCAATGTGGCGCTGTAAAATCTGGATCAGAAGCTTTCTTAGATCACTTCCCTGCTTCTTGAGCCATGGTGTGCCAGCGAAATTTTCAAGTGGAGCACGGAACATCTGCACTGCCAGCGCCCGCGAGTCCGACGAAATTTCCGATGAGGCCATTCGCTTGTCGTCGATACACATCAACCCGTCAGTCAGGACATGAAAAAACGCCTGTTTCCCGTTTAGCGAGCGCCCACAAACGATGCACTGCGAAAGCTCCGGCAAATAGCCCATCAGCCGAGTCATCCACAGTTCGAAATACGTGACTGGCATCCATACATCGGACCCTCGCAGCCCCGCCAAGACCGAAAGAGCCAGCCGGAAAACTGCGTCATTGCCTTCACGATCGGGCAACAACTCGTCGAGCAACTCCGCAACGTGCGCCAAGGCCACTGCCCGCGGGTAACTTACCTCCGTTGCCAGGGGAGATTCGAGCACTTCGCACGAGTCCAACCGGGCCAGTTCCTGGCGCTCCCGATCCTCGTAAAGCGCCCGGACATAAGTGAGCGGCTCCAGGGCGCCGCCAAAACGGCGCTTTGATTTTTTGGCCGAGCGAGCTACACCGTGAACTTTCCCTTCAACCCGCATGAACAGGGTGACCAGCAGATCGGCCTCGCGCAAAGGATACGTGCGCAGGACGATTGCTTCCGACTCCTTCAGTGCCATGGAAGCCCAGCAGGTTCAGGGTTAATCATCGATTGTAATGGAGGAGTAGAGAGATGGAAAGGCAGCCGGACTTCAGACCTTGGGCCTTAGGTGTGATCGGGTCATTCGTTTCATAAATAAAATAACGGATGCGACATCGAAGCGCCGCGACTCGATCCCCCTGAAATGGCGGATCTAAAAGCCGCGGTCCGGTTGCTGATGTCCGACGCTAAAACTGCTACCGTCCAAAATATTTCGCGTTGCGTTCAGTGAACGACGCCCATTTTTCCGGAAGATCATCCAGTGCAAAAATAGCAGATACTGGGCATACCGGCACGCAAGCGCCGCAGTCGATACACTCTACAGGGTCGATGTAGAGCATCTCTTCCTCGGCGTGAGCAGGGGAATCCTTCTTGGGATGAATGCAATCTACCGGGCAGGCGTCCACGCAAGCGGTATCTTTCGTTCCGATGCACGGTTCTGCAATCACATAAGTCATAGAGTCTGTATCTCCCTAACGATGTGGCTGTACTGTAAACCAATCATATTAGCAAGAATGTCGGTCTGGGCACAAAGTAACCGTCCAACACAGTCATGCGCGACCATTCTCGCTCGGTCTCGTATTTTCCACGCAATCAGCCGGAACACCCTTGCATTCAGTCCGTCGATACGTTTTTCCATCAAACTTGAACAACATTCTGGTTTCCGACGTGGCAGAGTTGTGAACACTGACCAGAAAATCTCTAATACCTCCCCGGGTGTGTTGGGTGAACCCAAATCCCGAAACTACTGGCGCCTCATCTTCGAACATGTTTAGCCACTTTCCCTGAGCCTGCCGAAAGATCCAAGTTTCACAATTCCCGGTCCCACCACAGAGTAGATGTGTACCTCGAATGAGCAGTCCATCTCTGGCCCCCAACGAAATTCGGCGGGCCCGGAGTTCCGTTTCCCATGCATCCGGAACGTCGAAACTCGTGCTCTCCAATTGGGCGATAATCTGCCGTCGTTCCGCAGCACTCAATTTAGCGGATAGTAGCGTTTCGTCGGCACGCAGGTCCATCAACCATTCCACTTTTTGGGCGGCGCTCCAAATCGGCAAGAACATCGACGTCGCCAAAAGCAACACCCAGATTTTGCAGATCGTTTTCATTCTACTGACTTATCGCCATGCTTCCGACCTGCGCTCAGACCAGCGCATGTTCTTCGCTGGGCTCATACTCCACGACGTACCCTGCGACTGCGCTTGCAGCAACGGTGTACGGGCTCGCCAGATACATTTGTCCGGGACCGCTGCGACCAGGAAAATTGCGGTTCTGGGCGCTGATCACGACCTGATCGGGCCGGGTTGTCACGCCCGGACCGGCATTGATGCAGGCTCCGCAACTGGGTTCGATGACGCGGGCACCTGCCTTTTGGAACACGTCCAGGTACCCTTTTCGGATGCAGTATTCGCGTGTCTGCTGCGAGCCAAACTGGATGTAAAATCTCACAGAATCCGACACGCGTTTGCCCTGCTTCAGCGCATCGGTTAATACCGCGGCATACATGTCCATATCTTCGTTCTTGCCCGCGGTACAAGTGCCTCCATAAGCCAGTTCTACCGGAACGGGGGTATTCAGATCGCGGATATATTTACCGTTACCGGGATCGCCGGGAGTGGCGACCATGGGCGTGATTTCAGCGGCGTCAAGTTCGATGACATGCGCGTATTGCGCATCAGGATCGCTATACAAGCCCTCGATCATCGACTCCGCCTGCCCCCGATCCATACCTCGCCGTTCAACCAGAAAATCGACGGCCTTGCGATCAGGGGCGACGATCCCAGTAAAACCGCCAATCTCAGCGGCCATATTGGTCATGGTGGCACGCTCATCCACGCTCAGCGCTTCGATGGCTTCGCCCGCATACTCCATCACCTTAGCCAGAGCTCTACCGCTGCGGACATAATCCAGACTGAGAATTTTGAGAATGAAATCTTTGGCCGTAACGTTGGGATGCTTCTGGCCGCGAATTATTATTTTGACTGACTCCGGCACTCTTACCCGTACGTCTTTCGTAATCCAGGAATTGAAAACGTCGGTGGTCCCGATACCGAAAGCCACGCAGCCGATCGCTCCGACATGCGGAGTATGCGAATCAGACCCGATGTTCAACTGACCGGGCAAGGCATAACTCTCGAGCACGATGGAGTGACAGATTCCCTCCGACCCTTTGCGGTCCTGCAACTCGCCATGCAGCTTAATGCCTTGTTTCGCCGCGAAATCCTGTTGCTTCAGCTTGAGTTGAGTTGCCAGGTCTAGCAGCCCAAGCTTCTTTTTTTCTTCGGAAATCACTTCGTCCAGAAATGTCAGATGGTCACGAAAAAACAGAATGCTTGATGGGTCATTTACTCTGGCATCTTTCCCCACATAACGCTCGAAAAAAATCGCAGCCATGGGCGTTACATATTCGTGACTGAAGCGAAGGTCCGCTCGTGCAAACCCCGTATCGCCAGGTTTAACCACGCCTGTTTCGGTACCAGCGCCGAAGGAGGTGTGTTCTGTGGCAGCAGCGGGAAGGCTCGCTCCGGAATTGGAATCGAGCATGTGGCGGGCAAAAATCCTCTCCGCCAGAGTCATCGGACGCTGGGGCGTTTTGATGGGCGGCAGAAAAACTTTCTTCTGCAAACGAGCGACGTTAAATGGAAACAAGCCCCCATACTCAATTACCTGACGGGTAATTTCATCCTCGCCGGCGGTAAATTCACTGAGGGGGATTTCTTCTCCCGCCCTCACTTTGTCGATCAAAGAGAAGTTGGTGGAAGTCAGCAGGCCCAGGTTCTGGCAATTTTGCTTGTAGATACGCTCGATGTTTTCAGCAATCACCAGGTGAATGCCGGCACACATCTCAGCATAGGGAGACTGCTCCCGGCTCGAACCTTTCCCTCGGCGCTTGCCGCTGACCGCGCATACGAATCCCCCCTTTTTTACTTCGCTGCGTCCAACGGGAAGTAAATCGCCGCACTTGAGGCCAAGGTACGGGATCTCGCCTAAAGTCTCGTCAAAGTAAAAGCAATAGTGCGCTGGCGTGATTTCATCGGTAGAAATGTCGTCGCGGAGCTTCGGATTATTGGATGGATTCTTCGTGTCCCAGGGCAGGTCTTCGCCAGCCAACTGACGCTTGATAAGCTCAGGATCTTCGGTGAGAAACAGGATGCGGCCCTGTAGCCGCACTTTGTCGGGGCGTTTTTCGATTTTGCGTTCCAGCAATGAGTTGATCACGAAGGGCCTCCCTGGTCTGATTTTACTGCCGTGATCGAGCTTGTGGAGCTTGAAATGAACCCGTTTCGCGGGCAGACGTTGGGTATTGGTCGTCGGCCTTTGGGCCCCCTATCAGGCTGACTTTCGGTGGCTAGTCGGAGGCCAATGATCAACAGAAGCATTGCGAGTCTAGCCGGCGGGCAACGATTCTTCTAATGATGGCCACTCTTGTGATCGTATTGCTCTCCCGCTTCGATAGGCACAGAAAGCCGGTTTTCCCTAGGCGTCAGTGGACAAGTGGCGTAGGGCGTGACCGAGCACGGAGGGTTATAGGCTCGATTGAAGTCGAGCACCACCGCTCCGTTCGTAACCGGACCGGCCTTGAGAAACCGTCCTCCGGGATAGGTATTCGTCTTGCTGGTAGGGTCGCTGAAGACGAAGAAAAGCTGCTGGGCTGGGTCGCCACCGAGATCGGTAAGCTTAACCTCCTTGCCATTGATTCTAAATATCGCGGTGCCTGCCGCCGGAGTTGGGGTCAGATCGCCCAGGACGTTGGGAACATCGACAGTCTGCTTGCCGTCCGAAGGTACCCATTCGGCAGTTACGCGGTAAGAAAGGTCCAGCGGGAAGAATAGCGGTCCTCGATACTGTCTTACGGCGTCGCTGTTCAAGTCTTTCACTCGGATGCCGACTCGCTCACCGCGCACGATGACGTGCAAACGAAGACTTCCGATTTCAACAATCGTGGGATCACCAGCCCTATCAGTCTGAAGTTCAGCGTTTGTCACTTGCTTACCCGCGATAATTGCACCCGCGCTGGGAGAAAACTTCGCCGTCACCGTCTTCCCTAACAGGACGAACGTCCCCGCCTGAGCCGGCCCTTTGGGAAAGACGATTGCATTTTTGGAATCGGTGCCAAAGGTGTTATCGCCCGGCTTGAGCCAGAAAAGGCCAGCCAGCGGTAGCCATTCCTTCTTGAGATCCTCGATCAGCCCAGACTTCCACTTGTCGAATGACTGCTGGTACGCCGGATCGACTGACGTCGGAGCCGGCCTGTCGGCCGCTGCGACCACGAGACTCAGCCCTGAAACAGCCATGAGAACCATGGCGACGTTACGCTTGTGAATCATTTCCGATACTCGTTAATTTTTGGTAACGGCTCCAGCCCTCGCCCCTCAAAAATCTGTTTGAACTCATCGACGAGCGCATCGTGCAGCAGGCCATTCGAAGCCAGGGTCTCCCGGCTGTTTAGCTGGAATGGGCCGCTATGAAAATCGGTTACTTTGCCTCCGGCCTCTTCGACGATCAAGACGCCGGCCGCGGTATCCCACGGATTAAGGTTGAACTCCCAGAACCCATCGAAGCGGCCACTAGCTACGCAGCAGAGATCCAGCGCGGCCGAACCCGCGCGTCGCACCCCATGGGTACGCAAGGTGATCTGATGGTAAAAGTGAATGTTCGGATTCTTGTGCCGCTTGTGGCTGGGAAAACCGGTAGCGACCAGGCTCTCGGCTAATTTCGCGATCTTCGAAACCTGAATTCGCTGCTGGTTTAGATATGCGCCGCCACCCCGCTCGGCTGTGAAGAGCTCATTCCGTGTCGGGTCGAAGACGACTCCGGCCATCAGTTGGTTTTTGTGTTCCAATCCCAGCGATACGCAGAAGACGGGGAATCCGTGGGCGAAGTTCGTGGTGCCGTCGAGCGGATCTACGTACCAGCGATATTCACTGCCGGTATCCACCAAGCCCTGCTCTTCCCCGAGAACATCGTGGGAGGGCCAGTTCTTTTTAATGCGCTCCCGGATAAGAATCTCGGAGTTACGATCCGCAATCGTGACCAGGTCCGCGTCGCCCTTGTACTCAACCTTCACGTGCTGCTGAAAATATTCCATCAACAGAGCGCCGGCCTCGCGAGCAATCTCGGCCATGGCGGGGACAAACTCGCGGTGATTCGATGTAGGTGAGGTCATTATGATGGCAGCATTCGTGGATTTGAAGACGCCGAGTCCAGACCTAGGGCAATGCGAAACAATTTCAAGTCCGAGATCTAAAATCCATCCACAGCCCTACTTCCGCTTTCCGTCTTCCGAGATGTACATGATTTCGTGTTTGAAAATAAACAAGTTGGGCTGATCCTCGCGGGTCAGGCGAACCATGTTCTTGTCGTAGTATTCGATCCACCCGCGAACAACTTCTCCGTCTCCGAGCTTGATAGTTACCGGCTTCTGTTTTTCTCCGAGAGACTTCAGATAAGCCGCTTCTTCCGAGGTTTGCTCGGGGGGAGCCGGCCTTCCCTTGCGCGGCGGTCCGGATGCACTTTGTCCTTGATAAGGCATAACGGTATTTTACACGCCGGTCGCTGGAAACAGCGCTTTTCCCGCGAATGAAGTCAGGCGCGCAATCGGGATAGGGGAGCAGTCACCTGCTCGCCGCCGAGTCGGCCCGGGGAATTTCGCCCCGAGCCGCTCACAGAGCCGGACGTGAATCTCTCGATTCATCCGGCTCGTGCCACCCCTGAAAGGCTGCCGCCTTGCGGCAAGACAATGAGTTCCTCCGGTTACCCGTTGACTCAATCTCGCCGAGGGTGACCTGCCCCCTTCGCTCCACGGGAATTACCCCGCCTCCTCGCTACTACGAAGCAGTTCGCCCCTGTCGGTGCTTCGGTACTTTCGGCCTCGTGGGACGTCCACTTGTGCCTTTTCCCTTCGCATCACCGCCCAGGTTCTCAAGTTCCGCACGAAAGCCCGGACTAGAGTCACGCCCCCTGTACGCCGGACATCGCACGGACAGTAAGTAGGTTGCTTCCGTGCTTCTCCCGGCCCTGGCAGGCAGTTCCGGTTCTGATGTCGTCTCGGTGGTGTTTCGACGCGTCGTCGGAGGTTCATTTGCATTCGTCTCTCTAATCCCTACATGACGTGATCTAGCGTCACGCCTTTTAACCGTGGACGTTCACCACCGCAGCTTTTGACTGAAGCAGCTCACGGCTGTTTGAAGCCTCCCCCTACAGGGTGGCTCCGAAGGGCCGACCTTCATCTTTCGTACAGCATGACGCTTGCGCGTCTTCATGACACAACCTCCCACACCACCGTACGTGCGGGTCCGCATACGGCGGTTCGGCGAGTTGAGCCTGCGTCAACGAGGCGCAGGCCGGGTGTTGGGTGCAGGTTTCGCCAAGAGCCATTCGGTCCCTGACTGACGGATCGAGTTGGGCTTCACCCTTCCCATGCCCGCCAGCAGGCCAGAGAGTACTGGTTTCTGCCGCGATCAGTTCCTGAGTCCCCTGACTTATGTACCACTCTCTTCCGTTCAGGCCTTCCCCACTTAGCGTGGGTAGTATGCCCTCTGCTGACTTCTGCCCCGCGTTAGAACGTCTTACGACGCCCCCAGTCACTCAAGACAGCAAGGGCAGATCTCCCGAGGTAAGTTCGACCGCCTTCGGCGCACAACCGCCGGATTTACCACCAGTGCGCTTGATGGAAATGAGCTTCGCGATCATATGCTCGCTCGCTCCACACTGTAGGCCTCACTATCCGGTTCTTGTTCATCGGCTCGCGCCTTTGCTCCACGCTTCTTTCAGACCCCGCCTCACGACGACGCCCTTGCGCTTCACTATCACTTCACCTCCATCAGGTTGTGAAGAGGACTTGCACCTCCAAGCTGTCGATCATGCTCGGCACACATAGAAAAAGCGGCCCTTGCACTCCGCTTGCGGCGGTTCGCTCCGGTCGGTACGACAGGTGTTCTATGTATTCTGGGTCGAGCGGAAATATCTGAAGCAAAGAATCAGAAGGTTAGCCGCAATCCGAACTGAATCTGGCGAGGTGCGCCGAAGGAAAACGTGCCTGAACCCGGCCCGATACGATTGGTCACTCGTTCCGTGGCTGTGGTGCCGTTAACCGTTCCGACCGCGCCGTTCAGGACGCCGAGCAATCGGTTTCCCGAAGCATCGAAGTTGCCCAAGTTAAGAATGTTGAAAGCTGAAATGCTCGGCTCGAAAACAAGTCGGTCCCCGAATCGGAGCGGCCGCGAGAGGGTCAAATCAAAGGTCTTCAACCACGCCAGGTCTGGATTGTCCGCCGGTGCCGTCTGAAGGGCTGGTGAGTCCGCACCGAGTTTTATCAACTGCGCCCGCGAAAACAAACTGGCGGTGACGAGGGCCCGTCCGGCAGGAGTCAGCTGGTTGCCGAAGTTTGTGTTGTAGTTTTGGATAAAGGTATTCAGGTTACTGGCTTTTACGGTACGTCCAAACGATCCGATATCGGTTCCTGGCAAAATGTCACCGTAGGCAGTGTTGCCCGTCTGACTCTGACCGCCAAAAGCACCATCACCGGTCACGTCGCTACGAAAAATTTCGCCTCCTGCACTCTGGTCGGTCGGCAGGAAAAGTGTTTGCGGCAGCGGCGAGGCTACGGTTGCAATCAAGCCGAGCCGGATTCCATGAGGAAGATCGAGTGACGCGGCAACGGAAGCCTGATGTTTGCGATCTTCAGATGCTGAACCAAAAAATGCGGTGGGATGGTTGAAGTCTGCCGCGAGCGGTAACAGATCCTGGTCGCTCACACCTTCGGGAATGTTGTTTCGATAACTGGAATGCGTGTACGACACTTGCAGTATGCCGCCCTGAATGCCACGCACAGGGCTGGAGATTTGGCTGCGAAGCGAAACCTGCACACCGCTGTAGAGTGAGCGCCCTGCGGGGAAGAACATGGTGTTGCGTCCAACTAATGGATTGACCCCAGGAAACGCGGCACCATTATCAGTTACCGGCGACCCTGTGTTGGGAGTGAAACCAAATATTGAAGCGGGAAGTCCTCCCAAGTATTGAGCTCCCGAATCGAGACCATGCGACGCGAAATCACCGATGCTGGCACCGGGCACGGTTGCCAGATAACAGTTCACCGCGGTCTGAGAACTGGCACCGGCACGTAACGCGGGCGCACAAGCGGAGCTCAAGGCATTCCCGGCCAGAGTGGTGTTTATGGCATGCACCGCGGCGTTCGTATCGAGGTGCGTCGCATCGCCCACATGGTTCGTGTCAAATCCCAGGAGGTAGTGAGTACCTACATTCCGCACGTAATCCAAGCTGAACACAGTATTCTGATGGAACTGTTTTTGCAGACCGATATTCATCTGCACCGAGCGCGGCGTCTGATAGTCGGGCGCTAGAATTCCCTGTTGGCTGCTCAGCGACTGGCCGAGAAAACTGGGATTCGCAGAACCGGAAGTCAGCGCTGCGTTCGCGCTTTGGAAAGCGGACTGAAGATGCGCGATCTGTGCGGCCACACTTCCGATCGGCTGGCCGCAAAGGCCCACCGTACTCTGCGGAATATTACCGGGAAAAATAACTTCGCCATGGCTAGAGCACGGATCATTGGCCTGAGCGTTAAAATCTCCACTTGCCAGGCGGCTCACACGATCCTGCAACACATTTCGAAATACGTTGTTGTCGTAAAACATGGCGATGCCCGCACGGATTACTGTCCGCCCACTCTTGCCGGGATCCCAAGCCAAGCCAAACTGGGGAGCAAAATTCAGGTTGGGTTGCCGCATCCGGTTGCCAATGCCGGGAACGCCTCCAAAGTGACTCAGCAAAGGATCGCTGCCAGAACAAGGCGCAAGCGCGCCGTAGGAAGCGGCGACGGCCGAGCAGGGAATGGCAGGCAGATCGGAATTGCTGCGTCCGGTATCGCGAACGTACTGCACACCAAAAGTCGCGGTGAGATTGGGAAGTAACTTCCAGTTATCCGAGGCATAGGCCTGAACCCGGGTATCGCCAAAACCGCCGCAGGATGATCCAGATGCCGACTTCTCGCTGAAACAGTTGAAGCCATTACCCAACGTAATGCTGTCCACCGGATAGTTGAGGGGATTACTCGCCCCTCCGGCAAGAAGCCCCAGACCTGCCAGCGCAACAGAGTTTGGATTGGTGTCGGATCCAACTTGCGGAGCCAATCCAAAGAGATTGGCAGAGATCAGATTGTTAATCTGATTGAGTGCAAAACCTGCGCGGAACGTATGTGCTCCCCGAGTTTTGGTGACGTCGTAGCGGGCCTCGATGTTTACCTGAACGGTTTTCTGAGGTGCTTGCGGGTTGGGGCCGCTGGCGAATCCAGATCCCCCCCCGAAATTCAGACTGATACCCGGAGCAGGATTAAAAATACCTGAGCCCTGCACAGCATCGACGATGTCGTTTGAGTAATGATTGTAGGCAAACCGAAAGCTATGCAGCGTGGTTCCCCGGGTCATATCAAACCCAAACGCATTTCCGGGTGTACTGTCTTTGCTTTTCAGGGGCTGGAAATTATTGCCCTCGTAGGTATTCACCGCACTGCTGTTGTCATAGGTGAAGCGATAGAAGAGCTGTGATTGCGGAGAAAGCTTGTAATCGAGCCGGCCAGCAAGTTCAGTCGCATGAAATGGAGAACTGAAGGTTCCCGCGATCAGGTTAAACGGAGGGTTGAAAATCACGGGTGAATCGAGGTTCTGCTTGAAATATTCCCCAGTGACGAAATAAAAGAGCTTGTCTTTCTTCCACGTCCCGCCCACATTTCCGCCGAAGACTTCACGTGAATAGGAATTATCTAGGCCGCCGGGAAAATCGGCGCCCCCGGCGGCTTTGTCGCGGAAATGGCCGAAGAGTTCGCCATGAATACCTTCCGCGCCAGATTTTGTGATTACATCTACCACTCCAGCCGAGGCCAGGCCTGAAGATGGCGGAAGGAACGACTGGCTGACTCTCACCTCCTGGATCGCACCTACCGGCAAATTGGTAGTAGTTGAGCCAACGGTTTCGTCGGAAATGTCGATTCCGTCCACCAACATCCGCGTGGTACGCCCGTCTCGACCAACCACCGAAGTTGCTGTGAGACCGGCTTTAGTGGGTGCAAGGATTTGGCCGTCGAGCAACTGAACTCCGGGCTCGAGCCTGGTCAAATCCAGAAAGCCACGATCGCTCGGAACCTGCTCTAACTCGCTGGATGTAACCACGCCGCGGATTTCGGGGGTCTGGGTATTGACCAATACAGGCCCGGCGGCAACCTGGCGCTGCAGTCTCGCGTCGCCCGTGGCGGTGGCTCCCGGCTGAATTCGCAGTAGAACGTCCACTGGCTGAAAACCTTTGGCTTCGACGTGCAGGATATATTCTCCCGGTACCAAGTCTCGCAAAGCATAGGTGCCCGCCGGACTGGTAGTCGTCTTGGCGATTTGTCCCGTAATCCTCGCAGTCAGCGTAATGTCAGCTGCACTGACAGATCCGCCTCTCGGTCCGGTGATGGTTCCAGAAACGTTGCCAGTGGAGGGTTCCTGGGCGAAGGCCAAAGGCGAAAACACAAGAATCGTGATCGCTCCGATCCAAAGAAACGACTGCCTCAAGGCGGAGCGGGCACCACCAGTATTGCTCGACATTCGTCTAGCTTACCTTCCTTGCAGAGATTCGGACTTTCCACGCGCGCACAACCGAAAGCATTCCACTGCCCCGATTGAAGGAAGGCAGGAAGAGTCAGCTTCACAACGGGCAGGATCTGTCCCGCGAATCAAAAAAACTGGATTTAACAATCTCATAAGACTTTCACAACAGAATTTGTTCCGTCAACCATGCTCAGCCGTTGGCAGCGGGCTACCGCCCTCCGCTTTCGCATGGTCAAGTGCCAAAACACCCGCGCCGGGCGAGTACGCAAATCCCACACGAAAGACTCAGTGGGACTTTGAGGTGTAGTATCCGGTTCGGTGACGTACCTTGAAATCGGCGTCGGACGGAATGCTTTTCACCCGGACCTGAATACGCCGAAAATCGGAATCAGATAGCCGTTGCGAAGGATAATACGCCAGCAAATATTGGGTGCGTAGTTCGTCGCTAATCTGACGAAACGCTTCATCCAGTTGGGCCAGCGATGACGCATAAAAATATTTGCCGCCCGTGTCTGCGGAGAGCTGAATCAAGGCGTGCTCGCCACCCGTGTCCCTTCCGGCACTGGCCTCAATAGGCACTACGATGATGCTGTACAAGATCGCTTCGGCAGTTTCGGCGGCACGCACCGCTTCCTGATAGTTCACTTTGCTCATGGTATCCCCGCCGTCAGTGATCACAACCATCACCTTGCGTCCCTGGCGGGGCTCCAAAGCTTCAGATCCCAGAAATAAGGCATCGTAGAGCGCGGTCGCAGAACCCAGGCGAACGTGATCAATAGCGCGGTCAATGACCCTTAAGTCTGGCGTGAAAGGAGTCAATTCGCTGACCGTCTCGCTGAACTGATAGAGGGACAATACGTCCACCGGTCGCAGAATGGCATGAGCGAAGCGACGCGCTGAAGCCAGTTCGAGAGGAAGGTCTTTGCGCGTGCTCAGGCTGGTATCAATCGCCATGATGATATTGAGCGGCAAAGCCGATTCCTTGTCGAACACCGCGATCTTTTGGGCCTTATTGTCTTCCATCAGGTCGAAGTTCTCTTTTGTTAACCCGGCGATGGGCGCGCCGCGTTCGTCGGTCACGGTGACGAAAACGTTAACCAGCTTCACGTCGACTTTGAGTGTGGTATCGGAATCTTGAGCAGCCGAGGCAAGGCACAGGAACAACACAAGGCCAGCAGTTGCGGCTCTTTTCATCAGGAAAATTGAGGGCTTGGGCGGCATCCGGCATCCCTCGCGAAACCGCCCATTCATTTGGATGCACGCCCAATGGAATGGGTGCCTTGGGTGCCGGGAATGTCATCCGGAAAAGGTTCGCCATCGGCCCACACCGCGCCATCCTCGAGATGCTCTTTTTTCCAGATGGGCACGGTGCGCTTCAGCGTATCGATGAGCCAACGGCAGGCATCAAAAGCCGCGCCCCGGTGGGCGGATGCCACCACGATCAGCACGCTGGTTTCTCCAATTTCCAGCCGCCCGACACGATGGACAATGGCAACGTCGCGAATCTTAAAGCCCATCAAGGCAGATTCGGCCAATTCCTCCATTTGCTTGAGCGCCATTTCCTCATAGGCCTCGTAGTCAAGATACCGGGTACGCCGGCCTCGTGTGTTGTCACGTACGATGCCCTCAAATACCGCGACCGCGCCGTCTTCGGGGTGCTTGATGGAATTCACGAGAGCACCGCTGTTGATTACCCCGTTGACAATAGCGACATGGCGGCCATGCTTGCCTTCTGAAATGCCCGCGCACCCTCCGCTTACAGGCGGGAGGAAGGCAACTTCATCACCTTGACTTAAGCGAAGATCAGGCGCGGCGTACACCTGATTCACCGACATCGCGACGGAGCGCATCAATTCCGGGGAAATGGTCTCCTCGTAATGACTGATCACGACCCTCAAGGTCGCATCTTCGGGCAGATCGAGGGAATCACTAGCCCGTCCGGCCAGGTCTTTCAAGACTCCAAAAAATAGAACACGGATCTGCATACGAGAGAAGCAGCATGGAAAACGAGTTCCGGGTCCCTTCCCGGTTGCCAGTAGTCTACCGCGTGGAGGCTGAAATGCCAGTCTCCGGAGGAAGACTGGCATTTCGGTTGATTTAGTTTTTCGGTCTGTTTTCCTGCGATCGTGGTTCTTGCGATCGTGACGGCTGTCGCTGTTCCTGCGGTGCCCGGTTCTGTGGGGGCGCAGCCTGGCGCTGCTGCTGCCAGTTGCGGAATTTATTCTCGTCTTCCTGTGCCTGTGCCGGATTTCGTTGCTGCACAGGAGGCGCAGGCCGGGCTTGGGGATGAGACCAACCTTGCGAACCGCGGCTGTCATCGTAACCGCGATTATCCCGAGTCATGGGCGATCGAGGCGCATTCGGAGTCTCGGGACGCATGGGTTGGGCTTCGCGCGGTGCCGCAACCGGACGCTGCGGCCGGGCATCAGGCCGCGGCATTACCGCAGACGACGCCGGCCTGGCTTCCGCGGGACGCGCCGGCTCCAGAGGCCGTGCCGTAGGCCTGCCGAAGTTCTGGTCTCGTTGATTATTTTGGTTGGCCAGCGGCTGCGGCTGGTTTGGCCGTTCGGTACGCATGTTGATCGCCGACTGCCGTTGCTCAAAAGGCTGTCTCGGTGGAGTTGGCCGCTGGGTGGCAACTACCTGGCGATTAATGATCGTTTGCGGCGGCCGCACGCGGGCAGGTGCACCCGAGCCGAGAACGCTGGCTCGGACGGGCTGCACCGGGATCCTGCGCTCCACCGGAGCGTCGGCCATCTGCCGCGCATCGAAGTGCCCCAGGTTCCTGGCTACCGGACGCGCGTTAATGAACGTCTCACGCGACACAACCGTGACTCCGTTATTCACTCGCTGGTTGACGTAGCGAATGTTCGTAACGTTGCGCTCGTTGTAAACGTTCCTTACTCGGGTAACGTTAATAACCGTATTGCTGACGTTCAGGCGCTCGACATAACCGCGGCTTCCGCGATAGTACGGAACGTACACCTCACCGGGGGCCAACGGAAACCAGGCCACACCGGGTCCGCCACCAATCGCGAATCCAGCTCCGCCAACGAAAGCGACCAGAGCTGGCGCGTACACCGGTCGTACGACAACCGGCCCAGGCACCCAACACCAGCGATTTCCGGCGTAGGCCCATCGTCCGTAATGGAATGGCGCAAAACCCCAGGGCTCGTCTTCGACCCAAGTCCACCCCCAGGGATCGATGTACGCCCAATGTCCATTGCGATAGGGAGCCCAGTCCGAAGCTACCCCCGAAGGAACCCACACGGTTCCATAGCCGCCAACATATTGCCAGTGGCCATAGTCATCCAGATCTTCGTACCCGGTCATTTCGGGGGAGACATAATTCGCGGACTCGGAACCGTCTTCATTATGGTCGCGCTGAAATGCCCAATTGTCGAAATCATCCGAGCGGGGAATCTGTGCGATGTCGTAACTCAACTGGTCAGCCCCTGAGAAATGAGCTGACTGACCGGCGACCACAGTGTAGGAATAGCCTCCGCCCGTCACTTCGCCACGCCCGCTCCACACGCTGACATTGGTTACGTTGCCGGCGTTATCCACGTCAATCCGGTACTCGCCGGTGCGTTGCAGATCAAAAGCCAGATTCGGGGTATCGACCTCCACCAAATCGCCATCATCGAGATGCCGCAGACGAACAATGATACTGCCTTCCGACAGACGAAGCTGTGTGGTGTTGTCATTGAGATCCAGGAATGTCAGGCTGGTCTGGGCAGCAAGCCGTATCGCGGTTGAACCAACGTGCAGCTCAGCTCTTGAGTTCTGATCGCTCCAAAGATTGTCGCCGCTGGTCAGCGGCCGGTTTGGGACGGCAGTCACCCAATCGCCTTCTCCGCCCGGCTGAAAGCTGACTGACCCTTGAGAATAATTCATTCGCGCTACAACACTGGGCGGGTCCTGATCGCTTTGATCCTGATTCTGGTCCGGCTCCGCTTGATCCTGCGCGAGAGCCTGATCTTGATTTTGATATTGGCTCTGATTCTGATCCTGGCCAGAATATTGACCTTGATCCTGCGCCGCCAATCGTGCCGGGTTATGCAGCAACAACAACAACCCCGCCAGAGCAACTCCGACTAGCCACACCCGGTATGTCTTTGTCTTTGTCTTTGGCATATTGTTCCTCGCAGCGGCCAAAAAATAGCACCGTCCTGATTACATTAAACCCCTCGCGGAAACATAAGTTCCATACCGGCGAACAGGTACCTGCGTGCTGGTCGCGCGGCGCGTATGTGGCACAAAAAATGCCAGTTTCGCTGCGCCTTGTGCGAAACTGGCATCCATTGGCTGAATTGAAGCTGAAGCCAAGCTTAAGAAACAGCTTGCGCCGTCAGTACTTTTTCCCGTTCTTCTTCGTCCTGTCTTTCTTCCCGGGCAGTAGAAGGTAGAGCCAATTCCAGAACTTCGGGAATCGTCTTCACATAATGTACCTGAACGTTCTCGAGTTGTTCCGGTGTCAGATCTTCTTCCACATTCATCTTGTTCTCCGCCGGGAGAATGACATCGCGCACCCCGGCGCGCTTCGCGGCAAGAACTTTTTCCTTCACGCCGCCGATAGGAAGCACGTCGCCACTCAGCGTGATTTCGCCAGTCATGGCTGTGAGTGGACGCACCGGGCGTCCCGTCAGCAACGACACCAAAGCGGTCGCCATAGTGACGCCAGCAGAAGGACCATCCTTCGGAATCGCTCCCGCGGGCACGTGAATGTGAATATCATGCTCAGCGAAGAAGTTTTCCTGGATGCCCAACTGGGCAGCATTCGAACGTACCCAGGTAAGAGCAGCCTGCATGGACTCCTGCATGACCTGACCAATCTGTCCCGTCATGGTAAATCCACCCTTGCCCTTCATCGTGTTGGCTTCGACAAACAGCACGTCACCGCCAGACGGTGTCCAGGCCAGACCGACCACCACGCCT
Source organism: Terriglobia bacterium (assembly GCA_963786325.1). Lineage (GTDB taxonomy): Bacteria > Acidobacteriota > Terriglobia > Terriglobales > Acidobacteriaceae > JAIQFF01. The sequence goes on along the minus strand of CAWAYW010000021.1, from coordinate 298,689 downwards.
GCCCGCTTGGTGCGCTCAGCAATTTCGCCTTCGCTGCGGACCTTGATTCCGCCCAGAAACTCTTGAACGACTTCCTTGGTCACCATCAGCTTGTCGGTCTTGCCCTCCGCCATGCGGCGAGCCTGTTTACGGCATATCGTACCGATATTGCGTTCCAGATTGCGTACCCCTGCTTCACGCGTGTAGTGCCGGATTAAGTAAGCCACACCTTCTTTTGGAAATTCAATCTGCTCCGCGGTTACGCCGTTCTCTTCTATCTGCCGTGGGATCAGATACTGAAACGCGATATGTACCTTTTCTTCTTCGGTGTAACCCTGGAGTTCGATAATTTCCATGCGGTCCCGTAACGGTTCGGCAATCGGATCCAGCATGTTCGCCGTGGTGATGAACAGCACTTTCGAGAGATCGAAGGTGACATCCAGGTAGTTGTCCCGGAAAGTGGAGTTCTGTTCCGGATCCAGGGCTTCGAGTAGCGCTGAAGCCGGATCTCCGCGGAAGTCACGCCCGACTTTGTCGATTTCATCGAGCATGAAAACCGGATCCTTGGTCTCGGCGCGGCGAATGCCTTGAATGATCTGCCCAGGCAACGCCCCGATGTAGGTTCGACGGTGGCCGCGAATCTCAGCTTCGTCATGCACGCCGCCCAGCGAGATGCGAACGAACTTGCGCCCCAGCGCGCGAGCAATCGATTTTCCCAGCGAAGTTTTGCCCACGCCCGGAGGTCCGACGAAACAAAGGATCGGTCCCTTCATTCCCGGCTTCAGCCGCCGCACCGAAAGGTAGTCAAGGATGCGATCCTTTACCTTCTTAAGATCATAGTGGTCGGCATCCAGAATTTCCTTGGCTTTCAGAATGTCGACTTCACCGCCGGAAGTCTTCGCCCATGGCAACGCCGCCAGCCACTCCACGTAATTGCGGGTGACTGAGTAGTCAGCCGCCATTGGAGACATGCGAGCCAGACGCCCCAATTCCTTCAAGGCTTCTTTTTTGACTTCATCCGGCATGCCTGCGTTGTCGATCTTCTGACGCAGCTCTTCAGTATCGCGTGCGCCTTCATCCTGCTCACCCAATTCTTTCTGAATGGCTTTCATCTGCTCGCGCAGGTAGTACTCGCGCTGTGTCTGCTGCACGCGATCCTGCACTTCAGACTGGATTTTGTTGCGAAGCTGCTGAACTTCGAGCTCCTTCGCCAGATGATGATTGATCTTCTCCAGGCGTACGCGAACGTCGGTCGTTTCAAGCGTGTCCTGCTTGTCGGCGGTCGAGAGTGACGGAAGTGAGGATGCGATGAAATCCACGAGCCGGCCAGGCTCGTCGATGTTCATGGCCACGGTGGAAAGCTCGTCCGACAATGTCGGCGAACCTGCCACGATTTGCTGAAACAGGGTGAGAACATTGCGCTGGAGCGCTTCCACCTCGGAACTTTTCGGTGGAATCGACTCCGGCACGGAATCTACCCGGCCCCGCATAAACGGCGTTAATTGGACAAATTCGGCCAGTCGTACCCGCTCCAGTCCTTCCGCAAATACGAACAGGCTCTGGTTGGGCATCTTCACAACTTTGTGAACGACGGCCAACGTTCCCACGGTGTAAAGGTCACTCGCCTGCGGGGCGTCCACACGCGCTTCCCGCTGTGCCACCACCACGATGGTCTTGTCTTCACCAAGGGAGTTAATGAGTTGAACCGAACTTTCCCGGCCTACGGTCAGGGGAAGCACGGCATGAGGGAACAGTACCGTATCCCGAACTGGCAGGATCGGCAGTACCCCGGTTTCTTCTTCTTTTGACTCTGGAGGGCGCTCAGCGCGCGTTTTCTCTGCCATATTTCACCTTGAGTGTCTTGTGCTCAAGTTTTGATGATCGAAAGGCCCAGAAAGATGCAAACCGCAGCACTCATTGAAAGTATTCGAATTCTAAACCTCTCGCGAGGGTTTGTATTAATCGAAAGTGCCGAGGCCCTTGGTAGGCAGTTTCCAGGTGAAATGGGCGCCTCTTCAGGCAGAGGGATAAATGCCTAGCACTTTGACCAAGTCAGCCACTTCGCTGAGATGATGGAGGGCGTTTCGGGCGGACTCGTCGTCGCCGCGAAGAAAGTCCGCATAAAACATGTACTCCCAGGGACGTCCTCGGCGAGGACGGGACTCAATCTTGGTCAAACTGATGTCCCGTAACGCGAATACAGCCAGAGCCTTGAAGAGCGCGCCCGCGATGTTCTTCACACTGAAAGCAATCGAAGTCTTGTTGGCACCAGGCAACAGCCGCCGCGTTTTGCGGATCAGAAAAAATCGAGTGAAGTTGCGTTTGTCGTCCTCGATGCCCGCTGTCAGAATGTGACCCTTATAAACTTTCGCCGCCTGAGCCCCGGCAATCCCAGCCGCGTCGAGCAGCCCGGATTCGATCACATGCTTGACGCTTCCCGCTGTGTCGTAGAAAGGCATAGGCTGAATCTTCCAGTGGGCAGCGAAAAAATCGCGGCATTGTTCCAACGCAACCGGATGAGAGTAAGCCCGGTTCAGGTGTTTGCGCTTTACACCCGGAGCGGCAATCAGGTTATGTACGATGCGCAGCCGGAATTCTCGTTGAATAAAAACTTTGCGCGCCAGCAACAAGTCGAAATGTTCCGTCACTGAACCGGCCAGCGAATTCTCAATCGGAATGACGGCGGCTGCCACCGACCCACGTTCGAGATGGTCAAAAACCTCAGCCGAACGTGCGCATGGGGCAATCTGGCAGCCCGGAACCAACCGTCGGGCAGCTTCGTGACTGAACGAACCCGCTTCTCCCTGGATCGCAATCTTCATTGCGGCAACTTAGCTGGCTCGGACGGCGAAAGCAAATCTTTCTTTAGTACCAGCGCGTCCACGCCGTCGGAATAATATCTTGGGATGGTTTTTGTTATGTTGTAGCCATGTGTTTTGTAGAAGGCCAGGGCGGACAGATTGTCCACGGCAGTTTCCAGAATGACCGACTGGCAGCCTGCAGAAGACAAGCGGCTCTCCGCTGCACGAAGCATCGCGGATCCAACTCCGGACTTTCGTGCCTCTGGAATGACATCGATGGTGATGATATGACCCCGGCCACGGCCCCACGTCTCGGCCGCGATGAATCCAACAATCGATGACCGCGCGTCGGTTAGTGATTCCGCAACCAAGCTGCCTTGGGCAGAGGTTTCCGCGACGATGGCAAAAGCCTGTGGGCGGCTCAGATATTCCGACAATTCGAGGCGGCTATAGGCAATCCCAGGGTTGAAACATTGTTGGTCAATTCGCCACACAGTTTCGAAATCCGCCTGCCGAAAATCCCTAAAGCTGTATTTCACCGGGCCATTGTAGCCGCAGGAATTGGCTGAAGCATGAAGGGATTTGCGCAGGATAAGTCCATCTTTACAAAAAAAGGTCAATGAACCAGTTGCGATACTTGCGTCCCAAGTCGTAATATTCGCATTAAGAGGTCTCTGTGGGACGCTTGGTGCTCTTCGACGCGGTCGGTGCGGCGATTCTCCTGGGAGCATGGTTCTTCTATTTCACCCGATACAACCGCCGCAAAGGGGCAATGGCGCTTCGATGGGTGGAGTCTGCCTGTTCCAGCAAGGGCCGCATAGTCGAAGCCACCTGGTTGAGCATTACCCTGCTCCAGGCACGAGTCGGTTTCGCGTCTCACTGGTTTGATAACGCGCGGGTGACCATCCGCTTGCGGCCTCGTCCGATACCTTTCAAGTGGTTTGTCAGCGCGTGGCACAAACAGAAGGAAACTCTTACCTTTGAGGCGGATCTGGGTTGCGCACCGGGCTTTCAACTCGACGTTTTTCGCCACCGCTGGTTGTCGCAGAAACACGGGAATGTGACTGGCGGTTCGCGCGATTGGTCGATCTCCCGTCCCGGACCGGTGGTGCTTACCACCCGAACTCACTGGACCCAGGAACTTTCACCAGTGGTGAATACCTTGATCACGTCTCGCGGCCACAGCCTTATCAGCGTTCGTTTCCGTACCAAATCGCCGCACCTTGCAGCCACCGTCCCGTTGGAGGCTCTGGCCGATGAACAGGCAGCCGCCGGTTTCCTGAGCGTGCTCCGTGAACTGGCTGCAGGCGCCTCAGCCTCTCATCAGTAACCGCGAATAATCAGCCAAAAATATTCCTGTTTAGAAAATCGTTACGGAACTTGCCTTGCGGGTCATAGTGCTTGCACAACTCAATGAATTCCGGCAGCCTTTCGTAGCGAGACCTCAGCTGCTCGGGCGGCATGGTGAACAGTTTTCCCCAATGCGGCCGAGCCTGGAAGGGGGCCAGCTCTCTTTCAATCACCGGTAGCAACTGGCTCACAGCGGGCCAGTCCGGTTTCCACGTAAAGTGAATCGTCACGCAGGCTTGTTTGAAACAGGGACTCATCCACAGATCGTCAGCGGCAATGGCGCGAATTTCGGAAATAAGCAGGTGCGGGCCCACCTGATCGCGCAAATTCTCTATCGCCAGGATCGCTTCAACCGCATGCTGGTGGGGAACAAAATACTCCGATTGCAATTCCTTGCCGGCGCTAGGCGTGAAACCCATGCGGAAGTGAGGGAGCCGCTCATACCAAGGGCCGGGCACACCCATTTGCTCGGTGCAATTCTCGGCTGACAGTTCAGCAATGGGATGAAGATTCCGGTTCGCTAGTTTCGCCCCGAAGAATTCCTGGGCGGGAGCGGAAGCTTGGTCATCCTCGGCGCGGCTCTTAAGCCACACTTCATTAAGCCGTTTATTTTGCCAGTCGGTGAACAGACTCACGCTGTAGGCACTGGCTTCGATTTCTTCGAAGTGGTTCTTCATCTGGCTTAGTGGCAGGTTTTCATATACATACTGGCGCATCTTGAAGCTGGGTTGAACATCAAGCGTGACCTTTGTGACGACGCCCAGCGCCCCTAGCCCGACCACCGCTCCGTTGAAACGGTTGCCATCCTTCTTGCGTGACAAATTAACCACGTCGCCTGCCGCTGTCACCATTTCCAGTTCAGAGACTGCCGTCGAAAGGTTGCCGTTCTTGACCCCCGATCCGTGGGTGCCCGTCGTGCAGGCGCCAGCGATTGAGATGTGCGGGAGCGAAGCCAAATTGTGCAGCGCGAACCCTTTGCTGTCGAGTTCTGGTGCCAGTTGACCGTAGCTCATGCCCGCGCCAACCGTTACCGTGCGCGCTCCAGGGTCGAGCGCGATCACTTTATCCATCGGCCTTACGGAGAGGAAGTCATTTTTGCTGTCTGCAATCTTATTGAAGCAATGCCGGGTTCCGAGCACTTTCAGCTTGTTGCGTGCTCTGACATAATCTCGGACCTGATCTTGAGTGTTCGCCGAATACAGGTTTTCAGTGCTGTATTCGAGATTTCCTGCCCAATTTTTCAATTTCTCGCCTGCCATTTTTGCTTCCGGCATCCACGCCAGGAGAGGTGATATAAGCGGACCCGCTAGCACCGCAGACGACGCCTTTATAAAAGTTCGTTTATTCATTGCTCGGCTCAGAAAATGGATGCTCATTCTACACCTGGGCCGAGGCAGTCGCCCTATTCCGGCACCCTTAGTGTGGTGCTCCGTTTCGAGCCTTTGATATCAAGTGTATGAACTGATCCTGAGCCATAGGTCCAAATCAACCGCGTCGAACCGAGTGTCCGCCCCCATCCGGCATCAGAACCTTCGCCATGTGCTAGAGTCAAAAACTTGATGGATTCTCCCACCATCGCGACGGAAAACCTCACTCGGCGATTCGGCGAACTCGTCGCTGTCGAAGAGGTGAACCTGCGCGTGGCTGCAGGGCAGTTTTTCGGTTTTCTCGGACCGAATGGCGCGGGTAAATCCACCACTATCAAAATGCTCACGGGACTGCTCGCACCCAGTTCTGGACGGATCCAGATATTGGGCCGCGATCTGATCACCAACACCGTCGAGGTAAAACGGCAGATCGGGGTTGTACCCGAAGGCATGGCCCTGTTCGGGCGTCTCACTGGTCCGGAGTACCTGAATTTCGTGGGCCGAATGTATGGACTCGATCGCCAAACCGCTGCCAGCCGCGCATCGGAACTGATGGAGTTCATGCAGCTCGTCGATCAGCCCAAAACGATGGTGACTGACTATTCGCATGGGATGCAGAAAAAACTCGCGCTCGCGGCCGCCGTCATTCACGGACCCAGGGTTCTGTTTCTCGATGAACCGTTCGAGGGAGTCGATGCCATCGCTGCCGGTACCCTGAAATCCATGCTGCAGCGCATGATTGCGCGGGGCGCGACTGTGTTTCTCACCTCGCATGTGCTGGAGATCGTGGAGCGACTTTGCACCCATGTGGGAATCATCCACCGTGGCCGCCTGGTCGCCCAGGGATCGATCGAGGAATTGCGCGCCGGTGTGGAAGCTCAGGCGGCGGCCTTGGCGGATACCACAACTGCCGTGGACGGTCCCAGAGAAAGGCTGACTCTGGAACAAATTTTTCTTCGGATCGTGGGCGGAGCGCGGTCTGCCGATCCGGAGCTGTCGTGGTTGTGATGAATCATTCCGAAACGGGCCCCGCCAGGACAGCCGAGTCCAACAATTCCTTCCGTCCAGACGCCGTCCCACGGGCTCGCCATCAGATGGCCGCCGTCGCCGATTTGCGTTGGCGAATCTTCGCCAATTCTCTGCGCACTTTTCACGGCCGTCTGGAACTGGCTTCGCGCATTTTCGTCGGTATCGCTTTCTTGGCGGGCGGCATTGGGGGCGCGATCGGGCTGGGAGCGACGGCGTGGTATCTGATGTCATCCGGAGATGCGGAATGGCTCGGCGCCCTGCTCTGGCCCGTCTTTCTCTTCTGGCAACTCTTCCCGTTGATGGCCACAGCGTTTACGGAGAATCTTGAATCGGCAAGCCTGCTGCGTTTCCCTCTGACCTACCGCTCATATTTTTGTATTCGCCTGGCGTATGGCTCGCTCGATCCGGCCACCACCGTAGCCAGCTTCTGGCTCGCCGGTATCACCTTTGGCGTGGCAGCGGCCAAGCCCCGGCTCTTTCCCTGGACCGCACTGGTGCTTTTGATTTTCGCCATTTCTAACCTGCTCCTTGCGCGGATGACCTTTGCCTGGCTCGAACGCTGGCTTGCCCAGCGGCGCACCCGCGAAATCATGGGCATCCTTTTCTTCATTTGCATTCTTAGCCTGCAATTGGTTGGCCCGTTGATCGCATATTACGGACACAGAAAAAAATCAGAAACTCGAATCTTCGGACAGGAATTGTCGGTCGCGCAGAAGCCATTGCCGCCGGGCCTGGCTGCGGCCGCAATCGCCAGGGCGTCGCAGGGTCAAGTCGGAGCGAGCTTAACTTACTTTTTATTGCTGAGTCTTTATGGGCTTGCATTCCTATGGCTGCTGAATTTTCGTCTACGTGCGGAATATCGTGGAGAAAATCTCAGCGAATCGGCCAGACGAAAGCCCTCTTCCGCCGAACCTCAAACTTTCTCTCCCGGATGGAACTTACCGTTATTGTCGGGGGCGGTCGCTGCTGTGTTTGAAAAAGAGCTGCGGTATTTGAGCCGCAGCGGCCCCATGCTGTTTACCCTGGTAGTTCCGTTGTTTATGTTGCTGGTGTTCCGCAGTTCGGGCCACAGCCAGGGATTGTTTGCCTACGCTCCGGAATTGACATTCCCACTCGGGGCCGCCTATTCCCTGCTGCTGTTGACCAATCTTTCGTACAACAATTTCGGCGCCGATGGCACCGGCCTGCAATTCTTTTTTGCAGCGCCCGTCCGCTTCAGCAACATTATGATCGGGAAGAATCTGGCGCATACTGCGATTTTCGTCTGGGAAGTTGCGCTGGTGTGGTTAGGCACAACGGTGCTGTACCGACCCCCTTCGATCCGGATTACTTTGGCCACGGTGGCCGGAATTCTCTTTGCTTTGCCCATTGATCTCGCAGCTGGAAACATCTTTTCGATTTACTCTCCGAGCCGTATCGAGGCGGGAGTATTCGGTCGCCAACGGGCATCGTTGACCACCGTTTTGGCCAGCTTCGGTATCCGAGGGCTTTTGTTCGGAGTCGCTACGCTAATGTTTTGGGTTTCACGCCGCTACGAAAATTCCTGGATCTGGTTGCTCGCCTTTTTACCGCCCGCGCTCGTGGCTTGCGCCACCTATGCCTTCACCCTAAAGGGTCTAGATCAAATGGCGCTCAATCACCGCGAAGACTTGATCTCTCAACTAAGCCGCATGTAGATGCAAGTGTCCCGCCCGGGCAGGGTGCACGAGCCAGAAAACCAAGCCCACCCATGATTTCCACTCATGAGGGATCGTTGAGGTCAGGCTTGATGGTGACGCGCACAAGCCGGAGGCTCGCACCTACCCTGCTGCGTTATTCTTTTTCTGGTTCGGAAATGAAGCGGTAGCCCACGCCACGAACTGTGAGCAGATGGCGCGGCGCTGAGGGATTGTCCTCGATGTAGCGCCGCAGGCGCACCACGAAATTGTCGATCGCCCGAGTATCGGTGTCTTCGTGCAGTCCCCAGACTTCCTCAAGAATCGATTTGCGAGATACCGCACGTCCCTCATTGCGGATGAGATGGCGCAGCAGTTCCGCTTCCATCAGAGTGAGTTGGATCGTGTTTCCCTTGACGCGCAACTCCAGTTTGCCAAAATCGATTGTCCGGCCGTGGAATGAGAAAGACTCGTATTCGGTTGCTGCACTTGAATGCGAGGCTGGGCTTCTGCGCATCCACTCGCGACGTCGCAGCAGCCCTTGCAAGCGAGCCAGCAGGATTGGCAATTCGAAGGGTTTCGGAAGATAGTCGTCGGCTCCCGAAGCGAACCCCTTGAGTACGTCTTCGGGTCGTCCGCGTGCCGTGAGCATGAGCACAGGTACAAACTGCTTTGCTGCGCGCAATTCGGCAGCGACAGTAAAACCGTCCTTGCCGGGAAGCATTACGTCGAGCACGACGGCGTCGAACTCCTGGCGCTGGCCATTTGCGGAATCATCTAAAAGCAAATCCAGCGCGCTCTCCCCATCGCCAGCAACGGCCACGGAGTGGCCCTCAGCCTCCAGGTTGAACTGCAACCCTTTGGCCAAGTGAGCCTCGTCTTCGACAATCAAAACACGACTCATAATTTTTCAGGTGTGGAATGGTTACGATTCCACCCGAGGGAATTCCAGAACTACCATCGTCCCATGGCCTTCTCCGTCGCTTTTGGCGAATACCCGGCCTCCGTGTTTTCGGACGATGGCCCGAACGATGAAGAGCCCAAGGCCGGTTCCTTTCACATGGCTCAACGAGCGGTTGGAGACGCGATAAAACCGTTTGAAGATGCGTTTCAACTCGGCCGCGGGAATGCCCACACCACGGTCGCAAACACTGAGGGCCACATGCTTCTCGTCCGGAAGCGCCAGCCGTGCGGAAATCTCCACCCGGTTCCCTGAATATTTGACAGCGTTGTCGAGGACGTTCGAAACAGCAGTTCGTAATTCCTCAGGGTCGCCCAGCACATTCGCTCCGGCGCCGTTGACCGATGGCTCAAAGCGTAGTGATTCCGGCTGAAGATGGTGACTGGTCCTCGCTACCTCGACACACTCGCGTACCAGATCGCCAAAGTCCACAGGAACTCGCCGATCCTGTTTCTTGTTCCCAGCTTCACCCGCCTTGAGTACCTGCTCGACCGTGCCCAGCAGACGGTCAGTATCGTCGAGCATCAGCCGATAGAACTCGTGACGTTGCGTTTCATCCACGTCGCGATGCTGCAAGGTTTGGAGATAAAGCCGGATGGAAGCGATGGGAGTCTTTAACTCGTGAGTTACGGCGTTGATGAAACTGTCGTGCTGCTCGTTGCGACGAATTTCGCGCACCAGAAAACTAGTATTCACGATCAGCCCGGCAATCAGCAGCGCGAAGAAAATAACGCCGAGAAAGAGCAGGACACCTTCGCGCCAGTTAAGAATGATCCAACCAACATTCAGACCCACCGCCAGCAGGACGAGGCAAACGCCGAGCACGACAAAGAAGGCGATGGCTCTGCGGCGGCTGCTGATACGCATGGCAGGATTCTACCGCGTCACAACAACCGGTGTGGGCGGGTGCCTTCGCCCGGCCCTGTTGAACTTGCTAGTTTTGGCTTCCCGGCTCGATTTTTCTTTTGGGTTCGACTGATCTTGAGTCAAAGGCGGCGGGCGAGGGCGCCCGCCCGGATACGTTTTGTTAGGCGGATACCAGTTCGGTTTGTGCCGCCGCTGGCACTCCATCTTCCTGCTCGCGGCGTTGCAGTTCAGACAGCTTTACCCGGTAGACCTGACGCGCCAGCCCCAACTTCGTCAGCGCCCAGATGCCATACCAGTTCATGTCGACTTCGTACCACTTCAAGCCATGCCGCGCGGATACTGGATGCGCGTGGTGATTATTGTGCCAGCCTTCGCCAAATGTCAGCACAGCCACCCACCAACTGTTGGTGGACATGTCCTTGGTGACGAAACGGCGCGTACCCCAGCTATGCGTGGCCGAATTGACCAACCAGGTGGTATGCAACCCGATCACAGTTCGGAAGAATACGCCCCACAGCAAAAACGGCAGCCCGCCGATCGCCAGCAGAACCAGTCCGAGGCCGATCATGGGAACGTAATGATACTTCGTGATCCACACATGAAACCCGTCTTTAGCCAAATCGGGGACGTACCGGGCCAGCGTGGTGGTGTCATGATGCATCGACTTGCCGGTAAGAATCCATCCCATGTGCGCCCACCACTTGCCATCGCGGGGAGAGTGCGGATCGCCTTCCTGATCCGAGTGTTGATGATGAATGCGATGGGTGGCGACCCAGAAAATCGGTCCGCCTTCCAGCGCCAGGGTGGCGCAGACAGTCAGGAAATATTCGACCCATTTGGGAGTCTTGTAACCACGATGGGTCAGCAGACGGTGGTAGCCCATGCCAATACCCAGGCTTCCCGAAACCCACCACAGGAACATCGAAACCAGAAAAGCTTTCCACGAAAAGAAGAACAGCGCCGCGATGGCGCCTACATGAAACAGGCCCATAAAGATCGCGGTTACCCAGTTAATTTCGTCGTTTGCAGCTGCTTTTCGGTCCAGCACTTGAAGGTCGGCCATGTTCTTTCCCGTGTGCGGTATTGAAATCCCTCAGTTTAAGGTAACAGCGGCGGATAACCACTCGTGTAAAACTTCTGTAATAGAAGATCGAAAGGAATTACGGAGGTACTAGGACGAACGCCCGCATTTACGCGGGTCCAGAACCAGCACAGCAGCGGCTCGCTCGCGTTGCAGATAAGCTTAGGCCGAGGCTCCCTTTACTTCGACGCCCGCCCATTTTTCCAGCAAAGTAAGCGTTGCGGCGTAATCGAGATTTTCATGACCGTCCTCGGTCGCCATCTCATAAACCTCTTCCACTGTTTCGAGGGCCGGCAGCTTGACACGAACTTCCTTGGCGGCTTCCAGTGCCAACCGAATGTCTTTGTGCATGAGCCGCAGAGGGAAATTGGGAGTGAAATCGCGTTTCAAGACGAAAGGCGCTTTATAGTCGATCACCCCAGATCGGACCATAGATGCCTGAATGACCTTGGTCAGGTTCTCCACGTCCACGCCCAGTTTTGTGGCCAATGTCAAGCCTTCAGCGAACCCCTCGTAGATCAAGGCAATCTGAAGATTCATCGCCAACTTGGCGGCTTGCCCTTTGCTGGTCTCTCCCATGCGGAAAAATACCTTGCCCATGGCGGCGAATAATGGCTTCAGGGATTCAATCACTGGCTCCTCGCCCCCCACAATAAATATCAAGCTCCCGGCTTCGGCAGCGACTTTCGATCCGGTCATGGGCGCGTCCACATACCGAACACCGCGGGCTCCAACCCTTTCGGCAAACTGGCGGGTCGCTGAAGGCGAAATCGTGCTGGAGTCAACAATGGTCATGCCGTCGATGAGCGACTGCTCCACACCCTCTGACCCGAATAACACACCCTCCACCGCCTTGGTGTCCGATACGCACATCCAGACTACTTCCGCGCCTTTTGCCGCATCCGCGGGTGAAGTCGCGGTCCGCGCGCCTTCGATATCCTTGCCGGCGCTTCGATTCCACACCGAAACTTCGTGACCTGCTTTGACCAGATTGGACGCCATCGGGCGTCCCATAATTCCCAAGCCTAAAAAAGCAACGCGCATCCTGAGTTTCTCCTATGTTTAGGGAAAGTAACGGTTAGTTGTGAGGACGAATCGTGACCAGCAGTGATTAGAAACGACTAAAGCCATATGGGTCAAGGCAATAACGACGTGGATCAACCAGTTCCAGCCGAAAATTGTTTACTCGGAAAAACCATCCAAGCTAGCCTGCGAACGGGCAAGAAGCGGAATGGCTTGTGTAGTGCTTTAGAATTAGAAATCGCCGAATCTATGAAAAATTCGACCGCGCGGATGAAATATCCATTCGATCGCGACCCGGTCTGCCATTGATGTTGAAGAACACCTTAAAAAACCCTGCGCTCAGGAAACGTGCCCAGCAGTTCGGAAGTCTGGTGAGGGACTCCGCCATCCGTCCTCGCACCGGCCGCACTCATAAGCCTAAATTGGTGAGCAACGGCCAGATGGGCGTGACTTTCATCGGCCATTCCAGTTTCTTTCTCCAGGTCGGCGGCCTTAACATTCTGATCGATCCCAATTTTGCCCCCTGGCTATTCGTTCTCAAACGCCTGCGAAGACCGGGCTTGCAGGTACGCGACCTTCCTCCGATCGATCTGGTTCTTGTCACGCACGCTCACTTTGACCATCTGCACCGGCCTTCCCTGCGGGCGATTGTGCGGCACACTAAGCGCCGACGCGGCGTAGCACCAACCATCGTGGTTCCGCATCATGTTTTCGATCTCGTCTCCGACCTGGATTTCGACAATGTCGTGGAACTGGACTGGTGGAACAGCTACCGGCATCGCGGACTGACGGTCACGCACGTGCCCTCGCGGCATTGGGGCGCACGGGTGATCGAAGACTCGCATCGCGGATACGGAGGTTTTGTGCTCCGTGACCACAAGCATTCGCTGTATCATGCCGGCGATACCGCCTACTTTTCCGGCTTTCGAGAGATTGGTCAGCGGCTGGCGCCGGAATTGGCGTTGCTTCCGATCGGAGCTTACCATCCGCCCACATTCCGCAACGTTCATACCAGCCCGGCCGACGCCACCCGGGCATTCCTCGATTTGAACTCACGCTGGATGGTTCCCATGCACTACGGAACCTTTCGACTCTCCCACGAACCCATGGACGAACCGCTGCAGTTGCTGGAAAAAGAAGCCAAGGCAGCCGGGATAGAAGATCGGGTATTCGTGCTGGAAGAAGGCATAACCCGGTTCTTCTAGGTAGGTGCGTAGGGCGTACGCCCTCGCCCGCCGCCCATGGCAATTTTCTAATACGCCAGCAGAACCCTCAGGTCGCGCAGATTATTCCCCGTAGGACCAGTAACAATCGCGTCGCCCAATGCCTCGAAAAAGGGATAAGCATTGAAGGCTGACAAATGCTTGGCAGACTCCAATCCGCGCGCGCGAGCACGTGCGACGGTGCTGCCACCGACGATCGCTCCCGCGGCTGGACTATTGCCGTCAATGCCGTCCGTTCCTGCGCTCAGCACCGTTATCGCTTCGCCGGCAACCATTTGAGCGCAGGCCAGAGCGAATTGCTGGTTTCGTCCTCCCGCGCCTCCATTCGACACTTTGACCGTCACTTCGCCGCCTGAAATCAGACAAGCACGTTCGGACTTCTTTCTGAGACTACGCAAACGACCAAGCAGATAGTCCGCCGCTCTCATGTAATCCCAGTCATCGCAACTGTTGTCGATTTCAACCCTGAACCCGTGCCGTTGCGCCTCCACCTGAGCCGCTTCCAGCAAAGTTACGTTCGACAACAGCGTCCACCAGCGGGAACGATGGAAAGCAACCTCATCGGCCTTGGGAGTTTCCTCCATCCCATGCTTCTGAAATAACTCGCGAACCGATACCGGGAACTTTTCGATCATGCCGTACTTCTCCGCCACTGCGTAACAATCCTCCATCGTGGTTGAGTCAGGCATGGTTGGGCCGGACGCCAGAGCATCCGGCGTCTTATCCGGAACATCGGAAATCAGCAATGACACTTGCTGCGCCGGCGCGGCCGCTGCCGCCATCCTTCCCCCCTTGATCGCCGATAAATGCTTGCGAATACCGTTAATTTCGGCAATGGGCGCACCGGAGTGGACGAGCACACCATAGGTGGCAATCAGATCGTCCAGGGAAATTTGATCGTCCATCGGCTTTTCCGCAATCGACGATCCTCCGCCGCTCAGCATGAAGATTACCAACGAAGATGCGTCGAGCGCGCTGAGAGACTTCAAGATGGCCTCGGCGGATCGAATCGATTCCTGGTTAGGCATGGGATGCCCGCCACGAAAATAACGGAAGCCCCGCATTTGCGAAACCGGGTCGACCGAACTGGCCACGATGCCTTGAAAGCGGCTGCCCGCCTGCATTTCGAGCGAATTCACCATGCTGTGTGCGGCCTTACCAACAGAAACAACTACTACCCGGCTGTAAGATTCAAGATCATACAAATCCTCGCCGACGCGGAGCACGCCTTTGTCACAATCCACATGACGCTGAAATGCCCGGTCGATGCTGGCTTCCGAGAGTGCGTATTCAAAGAGATGACGTGCGGTGACGCGCATATCGAGGGCAAGCTTGTCACGATCGGTGGCAGAAGGCATTTGCAAAAGATTATAAAAGGTCGCTAGCGGCGTCATTCTTTCCACCCCGATCGGAATGGCTTCGCGAAATACCGGCCAACCCCTGCCATCGGCATGAGCGCCCAGCTAGAGAATTACGGCATTCCCCACCCACTGCTCAACCATCTCCCGCATCTCGCGCAACCGTCCTTCAAAAAAGTGGTCAGCCCCCTCGATCAACACTAGTTTCTTTGGTTCCGCAACCGAACCAACAAGGGTGTGTAGTTGCGCGGCAGTGGCAAACTGATCGCGGCCGCCACTGACAAACAGCTTTGGCTTGTCACAAGTCCGCAGGAACGTGAAGTCGTAAGTGCGGTCGTCAATCGGAGCCGCAGGCACGCCCAAACCGATCAGGGCTTTGACCCGGTTGTCGGGACATGCGGCCCGTAGTCCCACTGCCGCGCCGAATGAAAATCCGGCAAAGATCAAAGGCCGATGAAATTCGTGATCCAGCCAATCCAACGCGGCGCGAACGTCATCGACTTCGCCTTCTCCGCGGTCATGGGCCCCCTGACTCAGCCCCGTGCCGCGAAAATTAAAACGCAATACCGGAAAACCGAAACTGTTCAGCGCCTTCATGGTGTGAAAAACCACTTTGTTATGAAGAGTTCCGCCATAGACGGGATGGGGATGACAAACCAGCGCCGCATAGCCCGCTTCCGGAGCGCCTGCATTCAGCAAAGCTTCCAGGCGGCCTACCGGCCCATCGAGAATGATCGATCGAATCGCACTGGCCTGCGCATCCATTGGGTCCATCCAGCATAGCAGCCGAGACCGACCGAATTAGTGTCAGCGACCAAGGCTATGCCGCCACCCGCTTAGGTTATCCTCTGAGGATGGATGCCGTCGCCCTTACCCGCCAACTCGTGGACATTGAGTCCATCACCGGCAACGAAAGTGCGGTGGGTGACTTCCTGAAGGGCGAACTTCTCCGGAGGGGATTCAAAGCGGAAAAAGTTTCGGTCGAGAGCGCACGCTGTAATGTACTGGCGACAAGTCCCCAAGTGCCACGGCCTACGGTGGTTTTCTCCACCCATATGGACACGGTCCCTCCTTTCATCCCCTCTTCGGAAGACGACAACTCCGTTTACGGACGCGGATCATGCGATGCCAAGGGAATTATTGCCGTGCAGGTTGCCGCCGCCGAACGCCTCCGACAGGAGGGCATCTATGTAGGTCTGCTTTTTCTCGTGGGCGAGGAGCGCGACAGCCTGGGCGCCAAAGTGGCCAATCGGCAACCGTTGGGATCCAGGTTTTTAATCAACGGCGAACCGACGGAGAACCGGGTCGCGGTGGCATCCAAGGGTGCGTTGCGCGTCGAACTGATCGCTCACGGGCGTATGGCACATTCGGCGTATCCGGAACTTGGTGAGTCAGCGATCGATAAGCTATTGGCAGCATTACAACGTCTGCGCGCAATGAAGCTGCCGCAGGAGCCGAGTATCGGGCCCTGCACTCTGAACATCGGCGTGATTGAAGGCGGCCGCGCGCCCAACGTGATCCCGGACAAAGCCCGGGCGCAATTGCTTTATCGCCTGGTGGGACCTTCCGAACCGTTGAAACAAGAAATAGTCGATGCGGTCGGAGATCTCGCGCAAATCGAGTTCGTTCTGGAAATCCCATTCGTGCGTCTGCGCACCCTCGATGGTCTTCCCACTATGGTGGCCGCCTTTACAACCGATATTCCGGCGCTCAGCAATTGGGGACAGCCATTGCTGCTCGGACCGGGATCGATCCATGTAGCCCACACCGACCGCGAATACGTGGAGAAGAAGCAATTGCGCGAAGCGGTCGACCTGTACTGCTCCATCGCCAAAGAGCTATCCAGTTGAGGGCAGCGAACTTCTTTGGCAGCGGTCAGTTTGGTATTTGGGTTTGGATATTTTGAAATTTGAGGTTTTTCTTGGCGATGGCCGTCCCGCTGATGTTTGGACCCCATTTTCTAAATCTGCCCTTTACACAGCTCCATCCATCCCGAAAACCTATAAACTTACGATATGAGCACCCGGACCCTGAACTCCCTTTCCAAGGCCTCGTCCGCCTATCTGCGTTCGGCCATGCACCAGCCCATCCGGTGGAATGAGTGGGGCGAGGATGCGTTCGCCACCGCCCGACGCGAGAACAAGCCGATCCTGCTCGACATTGGCGCGGTGTGGTGTCACTGGTGTCACGTGATGGATCGCGAATCATACGACGATCCCGCACTCGCGAAAATCGTGAACCAACTCTTCGTAGCCATAAAAGTGGATCGCGACGAGCGTCCCGACATCGACAGCCGGTACCAGGCAGCCGTTAGTGCAATCAGCGGACAAGGTGGCTGGCCGCTTACCGCTTTCCTAACGCCCGATGGCAAGCCTTTCTACGGCGGGACCTATTTTCCCCCCGACGAAAGTTACGGGCGTCCCAGTTTCAAACGCGTTCTCTCCTCGATTGCCGACGCCTATCACCAGAAACATGGCGACGTTATGGAACAAGCCGAGATGGTGGAGGTTGCCATCTCCCGCGCTGAATCTTTCGCAGGAAGCAGAGGTAACTTTTCGCCCAAAGTAATCGAGTCGATTGTCGACGCAGCCTTGAAGATGTTCGATCCGCAAAACGGTGGCTTCGGAAACGCACCCAAGTTTCCTCATCCGGCAATCCTCGATCTGCTGATTGATCAATACGCGCGTTCGGGTAGCGAAAAGTTGCTTGAAGTAGTGGTTCCGACTTTGGAGAAAATGGCCCGTGGCGGCGTATATGACCAGCTCGCCGGAGGGTTTCACCGCTACTCGGTGGACGAACGCTGGATCGTGCCGCACTTCGAGAAGATGTCCTACGACAATTCCGAACTGCTCAAGAACTATGTTCACGCCTATCAGGTTACGGGCTCGGAGTTTTTCGCCAACGTGGCCCGCGACATCGTTCGCTGGATGGACGAATGGCTCAGCGACCGCGAACTTGGTGGGTTTTATGCCTCGCAAGATGCCGACTATTCAATGGAAGACGACGGCGATTATTTCACCTGGACTCGCGCCGAGATGCAAGCCGTCCTCACCGAGGCCGAAGCTGCCGCGGCAGGCTCTCACTACGATGTGAATGAAGTCGGGGAGATGCACCACAATCCCGAGAAGAATGTTTTGCACCTGCGCGCGCCTCTCGACGAAGTGGCTAAGCGAATGGGTCTACCGGTAGAGCGGGTCAGTGCACTGATTGATTCCGCCAAACAAAAAATGTATGCCGCGCGGTTGCAACGGCCTACGCCTTACGTTGACAAGACGGTCTACGTGAACTGGAACTCGCTCTGCGTCTCTGCCTATCTGGAAGCCGCGAAGGTACTTAAGCTCGACTCGGCACGTCAATTTGGATTGCGCTCCCTGGACCGCGTTCTCGCCGACGCCTGGCATCCGGAACAAGGGCTTCAGCATATCGTGGCTTACTCTGACCCCGCCGCCGCGCGGCGAGCCGTTCCTGGCCTGCTCGACGATTACGCCTTCACTTGTGTCGCTTGCCTGGACGCATACGAAGCCACCAGCGACCTCAGCTACTTCAATTTTGCGCGAAGCGTCGCCGACAAGATGATTGATTTGATGTTCGACCCCGTGTCCGGCGGTTTTTTCGACACGCCGATCGTGCCGGAAGGCGGCCAAAAACCGATGGGCGTTCTGGGCACACGACGAAAACCATTTCAAGATTCGCCTACCCCCGCAGGAAACTCGGTCGCCGTCATCGCCTTGTTACGGCTTCACGCTTACACTAACCAGCCGAGTTATCGTGATAAGGCCGAGCAGACCATGGAACTACTGGCTGGGCTTGCGGACAAATTTGGGATCTTTGCCGCCACCTATGGCGTGGCAGCCGTGCATTTTTCGCAGCCACATTCGCAGATCGTGGTGATTGGCGAAGACGACCTGACGCAGCAACTCTACGGTGTCGCGGCTAGTTTTTTCGAGATCGGCAAGTCACTGATAAAGCTGACGCCGAATGAGGTATCGCCTCAAAATCTTCCCCCGAGCCTCGCGGAAACAATCCCTCACTTGCCCGGTATCAGGGCGGGAAGATCGGCGGCGGTCATCTGCACCGGATTCACCTGCCAACCACCGTTTTTTGATCCGGAACAACTCAGACAAAATCTGGCCGGTGGGAAAAAGAATCAGGGAATTTTTCACGAACCGGGAGTGATGCAGGCAAGAAAAGAGGGCTGACCTCTGCGATTCGCAATTCGTCAGCCCTGGGAGACACGCAAAGCCGCGGAAGCGGCCCCTTGCTCAAGCGGCTACCGGCCGCAGTTCGGTTTGCTTGGCGGACATAGCGGCATCGGGCCCAGTTCAGCATTGAGTATCGGGGTCGCGATTGCCACGTACGTGCAAGCCAAACCTACCATCAGGATCAACATCCTGACCGCACGTTTCATGGTTACTCTCCTTACGATGCGAAGTCCCTGGGAGCGGAACTTCACGGTTGCGGCATTATACAGACCGCGAGTAAACAGTCCAGCCAATTTTGAGTAGAGACTCACGACCGACGCGAGGTGACCACTGGCTATTTCGCAAGGCGCGAAATTAATTATTCAAACTTAATGGGATATGCGGATAAGCAGAAGTAATACTAGATGTATTTCAGGATCGAATTCCTTACTGCACTCGGCGGGTTCGCGGTTCAACGGAGAATAAGCTGTCAGTTCTCGGGGTCACGGGTTCGCCATCCCTGGAGACGGAAGACTTTGCCGACTCATAATCCACCCGAGTGCGCGAAAGAGCGCGATCAACCATACTTTCAAACATCGGTATCAGCGAGTCAGCCTGTGCCGGCGCCCGCAAATCGCTGAGGCTGCGTTCCCAGCGGTGCGGAGTGAACAGATCCGCTTCTGCGGTTCGCACCGGACACTCGAGCCACACATAGCCAAACCAGACAATAATCGCAAGGTTGTACGACACCAGATTGATCACGTGCAATGTGACCTGCGACATCGGGCTGCCGGCAAAAAGTGCCAGGGTGCCCAATTCGATAGCTGCCGCGCCGCCCAAGCCAAGCGCGATTCCGAAACTCTGCTGCCGCCACGAAACTCCGAGGTAGCGGGAAAACACGATCAGGAAAAGCACCAGTCCGCACTGCGCCACGCGCACGCATCGCTGCACCGTCGTGATCGCTTGCAGAATCGGTTCCATGTCCTGACCAGAGTTGGAAGCCGCTACGACAAACGCAACCAGCAGCATGACCAGGGCCGCCCACTTGAACATGACCGATCCCAGATCTTTCAAGGTATGGTAAGGACGAAAGACGTCAAGAAAGACTTCATGGATGATCATGAAGCCCAACACCAGGTTGACTGCCGAGAACGCCCAATACAAGTAAAAATAAGCGACGTAGTAGCGCTGGTCGTTACTGAGCTGGTGTAAAGGAAACAGCCAGCAGAAACTGAAAATTTGAAATGCGATGTACCAGAAGAAGACTGGGAATGTGCGGTGAAGCTTCTGTCGAAGCATTGTGACCGCGACCGCAACCTGCAGCACTGGGTGGCTGATCCACAGCGCGAGTTGGGCTTGATTTGTCATCAACCAGTCTTACTTTTGCCAGCCGGGGGAATCACGGTTGACGGTAAGTTAAATTAGTTTCTCCTCACCGTAACCTTAACAGTTTGCACCGAAAGGGCAATGTACCAAGGTAATCGTAAGTAATAGTTACTTTTGGAGTTTGGCAACAGAATTGAACTGGAGGAAGCGGAGAACGCACAACGTTCGCAGGATACATGTAAATGCCTGCAAATCATTCTTATATATCCTGTTTAGGCATGTACAACTTGAGAATTTCTACAACCCTACTGGTTCTGATCCAAGGCGAATGTATCAATTACGTGGCCTTTGCCGTCGATCAAAAGCACTCGTCCGCTGTAAATTACACGCTCCAGATCGCTCGGCAACTTGGGCAATTGATCTTCGCAGGCCAGGGGCAAAGCCTGCGCCTGATTCTGGATATCCGACGACAAATTCCCTCCGCGATGAAGTTGTCGCTCCGCCCCTGACGGCAGTTCGGGACGCTGGGTCGCAGCCTCCGGAATGTCGGAAGAATGCTGGCTGACGCATTCCCGAATGATTCGGCGGTCGCGCAAAGTAAACAGGTTGGCGGTATCGTCAGGCGCTGAGGTCGAGTCCGGAGGCGGTCCGTCCGGACCGGGAGCCGGGCCGGGGTTAGAGTTGCCAATGGGCTGAACCGATGGTGGCGGGACCGGATTGGTGTTCGCATTGGGCGCACTGGAATTCGCGGGAGCAGAATTCGTTGCCGGCGTGGCGCTTGGCGATGGGGGCGCAGTCGGAGTCGAAGCTGTCGAAGTAACAAAGGTCAGGACAGCTTCCGAATCGACCAGGGAAGGTTTCCTACCGGTAGCCGCGGCCGCGCCCGTCCCTGCGGCGCCGCCCGCAAGAGTACCGATGGCTGCACCCTTCCCTCCTCCGGCAATTGCACCGATGACAGCGCCCAAAGCCGCTCCTCCCCCGATTTTCGTGACGTTGCTCTTGGAGTGCGATTCGCCTTTCAAAACCAACGGCTGTACATGAATGGAGGCCGCAACCGTTCCCGAACTCACCGTGTTGAGCACTAGATCAAGCTCTCCCGGTTCACTCAGTCTGCCGGTAGGGTGAACATCCGTCACACGGCCGATTACATCCGCACCCTTGGGATAGAGTTGCCGGCCTTGCACCTCGATAGGCTCATCCAGAGTGCCATGAAAAGTGTCGCCGACCTGGTTCTCTTCGCTGCTGAGCCGGTCGATCATGCGCACTTTGATCGTCGTACCGGAAGGGATTTCGAGCGAGCGGTCATCCTGAGCGGAAAGCGCGGCCGTTAGCAATGCAAGAGACGCGATTACGGCGGCTACGGCTGGGAAACGTTTGTGATTCATCCCTATCTCACCTCATGCGAAGTTTTCGGCCAGCCGAGCAAGCGACGCTATCAAATGGGATGCCTTCATCCGCTCAGTGGCTGCATCAGGAACACGCGCCCTAAGGTGTTCAAGGGACGGCCCGTTCAGCGAAACCTCAGTATCCTCTGCGGTTAAAAGCGTCCCGACGCAAGGTACCAAAGGCAGCAGTTCCAATCATAAACCCGCGATCAGAATTACTTTTCGATAAAAATGAAATACGAAGAGGCCCACAGATTCGAAGGGATGGATCCACGCGGCCGCGCGGTGAGGATAACGTTGTAGTCGTCGGAAACGTCCAGCGAATCCAACACCGAAGGAGCTGTATGAGGGTCAACTGTGGCTAGATAAGCTAGAAATTCACGAATCCCACCGCCGCCCGCATGGCCCGCCGCCACAAAGGAGACCTCGGTCTCGGCCTGGCTGAAATGCCATCCCAGCGAGGCCGCCATGGTCACGGCGTTTTCATAGGCTTTTTTGGAAACAGCGCCGGCGCCGGGATTATCGAAGACGATGCGTATCTTGCGTTCATCCTCGCGGCTGAATTCACGCACTTTGAGCGATCCCGACTTCGCCGTAGCCTTCCAGTCGACGTGACGGGCGGAATCTTCAGGGACATACTCGCGGATGCGGTAGAGATCGTCGCCGCGTCCGCGGGCAAACGTTTCAAATTCGCCCGTGATGAGTGGGAGGGCCTCGAAGAACTCGTCGGTGGGTTCGATGGGCGGGTAAACCAGTATCTCCCGCGCCAGCGATACTTTCCGAGTTTTGGTCAGAAATGCGAAAGGAAAGCGGGTAGCCAGGCCAAAACTGTCCTGCCGGTAGCGTCCGCGCCGGGGGAAACACAATTCCATTTCGGCTGTGACTTCGCGAGCGGCGGGAATGAACGGAAAATAGGCCGACTCCGGAAAAATACCGTGTGCTGCAGGGGCCTGTCCGTTCTCATTCACGCGGTGCAATCTTAAGTCGCGCAAGGTGACCCACTGTTTTTCGGGAGGAAGTCCTGGCGGCACACCGAATGTCGCAGGTTCCCAACGCCAGCGTCGGGGAGGCTTGTTCGACTTGATCGGGACCACACTGATCGAAAACGACGGCAACCACCGGCGGCGGTTCCGAAGGATGATTTTCGCCGGGGCACCACGCCCGGCAAAAAGCTGGTCGGGCAGCCGAACATCCAGTGCAAGTCCACGAAGGACGACCGCCGATGCCACTCCCGACACCAGAATCGCCGCCAGCATGGCTGCCACGATCACGTAGAGGAGGTTGTTGCCGGTGTTCAAAGTGGCGATCCCGATCAACACGATAGCCAGGACGTAAACGATGCCGACACGGGTCACGTCATAGTCAAAGGCATCGCGAATGCGATTACCGGCAACCCTCCGCGCCAGATACGGAACGGTGGTCAGCCCGACCACTGTTGCAAGAGCAAGCGCGACGGAGGAAAAGATCAACGTTCCCCAAAGATTTCCAGACTCGCGGGCCACTGTCGAAAATAGTGCGGCTCCAAAAGCCAGCAACAGCCCTAGGATGGCCGTCAGAAAACGAAACCAGACCTCGGACATCTCGAAAGGAAGAAATCGGGGGCGAGATGTTATATCCGAATCACGCATACACGAGCTTCGCTATTTTGAGGTTAGCATTCAAATGAAGGCGTTCCAATCGATTTCACTGGGTAAGCGATGATGAAAGTAACGCGAAAATCAAAGGCAACTAACCGCTAAGGACGCACGGGGCAATGAGAAAAGCAGACTATTTGTCTATCTTCGATTTCTGATTTCTTCTCCAGCGCCACCACAAGAAGGCGGCCACGACCACCGCCACCACGGCGATGGCGATGTTGGCGTCCTGGACCAGATCAACCAGTGCTTCCCAATGCTTGCCGAAGAGATATCCGACGCTGGAGATGACGCTTACCCACAGCACCGCTCCGAGAAAGTTAAACAATAAGAACTTGCGCCAACTCATGCGCAGGACGCCGGCCAGCGGTCCCGCGACAATTCGCATGCCTGCGATAAAACGCGCTACGAAGATCGTGGCAGCGCCGTAGCGGGCAAACAGATCTTCCCCACGCGCGATCACCGAAGGGCGGATGTGGAGGGTTTTCTGATAGCGCTCAAGCAGGCGGCGTCCACCATACAATCCGATGGCGAACCCCAGGTTGTCCCCCAACGTGGCGGCGCAGACCGCTACGACCATGATCCACGGCAAAGCCAGCTTATGTTCCGAATAGGCCAAAAAACTCGCCAGCAGCAGGATGGTTTCACCGGGAACGGGCACTCCCGCGTTTTCCAGGAGGAGGGCAAGCCCGACCGCCCAGTATCCGTAGTGCGCGAGATAACCTCGTAGCAGATCGAAAAGATAGTTGGACATGTTTAAAAGGCGCGCCGCTCATTTCGGGAAAGGAATTTCACTACCGTCGAGTTGAACTCTGAGGGAACTTCCTCGTAAGGCAAGTGTCCAACACCTTCGAATATCTCGCTCTTGCAATCGGAAAACCGCCGGCTCAGCTCTTCCGCCGACGCGGGATCTACCGCACGATCCTTGCCGCCCCATAACAGCAGAGTGGGAATGTTGGCGATGGGCCGCATAGCTGATTCCAACTCCGTCATATCGCGATTCCAAGTCTTCATCACATCGAGCCAATACCGAAAGGCGCCGGGAGTACGAAACGGCTCGGAATACCCTTCGAGAGTACCCGGTCGAATGCGACTGCGATCGCCATAAAGACGGCGCAGCATCTGATCATGCGCGATTTCCAAACCTGGGATCAGCTTGAGAATCAGCCATGAAACCGGCGTGCTGCTCAGGAACGGCGCCCACCTCCTACCGTGCACCGACCACGGGTTTGCAGGCGCAACCAGGATGAGGCTTCGAATTCGCTCCGGAGCCAGCGCTGCTGTCATCATGGCCACCGCGCCGCCGTGCGATGTTCCGAGCAAATCGCAAGATGCGACACCGACACCGTCAAGAAACTGAAGCAGACGTTCGGCGTGCGCACGAAAACAATAGTTCAAGCCGGGAGGCCGGTCGGAAAATCCGGCGCCCAGCATGTCCAGGGCGTAGACGGTGTTCTTCTGGGAGAAGGCTGGCAAAGCGTGCCGCCACGAAAACGAGTAGCCGAGCAAACCATGCACCAGCACTAACGCCGGACCGGAGCCGCCGCTTAAGTAGCGCATGCGATGACCGTCGACTTCCGTCCAACGTTCCGCGGCAGTTGCCGAAGCAGACGGCTCAACTTCGCTCTCTAACCTATTTTCCATTTGTTCCGAACCGCCGTTGGCCGTTCTGCTGGCGCAAAACTCGATTGAGGATTATCGTGGGCGCTTCCCCAGCAGCTTCTTGAGTACGCGAATGCCTTTGTCTACGTGTTTTTCCTGAAACAGGAACGGAGGCAGAAAGCGCAGCACCGTATCTTGCGTGCTGTTGAACAGCACGCCTTCGGCCAGCCCCTGTTCGACGATGGGCCGCGCCGGAGTGGTGAGTTGCAAACCCTGAATCAAACCCCGTCCACGAACTTCCTCGACCGCGGCGTACCGTCCGGCTAAAGACTTCAACCTTTCGTGCAGGTAAGCGCCGACCCGGGTTACTTTTTCCAACAGGCCCTCGTCTTCGATGATGGAGAAGTATTCCAGGGCAACGCGGCAAGCTAACGGGCCGCCACCAAAAGTTGTGCCGTGCTGACCAGCGGAGATGGCGGATGCGAATTCCTCTTTGGCAAGAAATCCACCCAGAGGCAACCCGGCGGCAATCGGTTTCGCGATGGCCACGATGTCCGGAGTCACGCCGAAGGATTGAAAAGCGAAGATGGTTCCGGTGCGGCCCAGCCCACACTGAATTTCGTCGAAAATCAACGCCGCATGATGCCGGTCCGCGAGGATCCGACACTCCTGAAGAAAAGCGGTGGAGCATTCACGGATGCCGCCTTCACCGAAGATCGGTTCGAGGACGATGGCGCAAGTCTGGTTGTCGACTGCGGCGCGAAGCGCGTCGAGGTCATTACGCGGAACAAACTTCACGTCGTCAAGCAGGGGCTCGAAGCCTTTGCGATACTTATCCTGACCGGTAAGCGACATGGCGCCGAAAGTTCGTCCATGGTACGAGCCTTCGAGCGCCACCAGCCGACTTTTGACTTCGCCGCCAGCACGATGTCCCGCGAGCCTTGCAAGTTTGATGGAGCCTTCGATGGCCTCGGTGCCGCTGTTCGAGAAAAAAGCCCGGTTCAATCCGGACAGCTGGCAGAGCTTCTCGGCAAGACGCCCCTGGAATTCGTGGTAGTAAAGATTTGAAAAGTGGATGGCGCGGGCGGACTGCTCGCGGATCGTCTTAACAACCCGGGGATGAGCGTGACCAAGAGCATTTACGCCCAGGCCAGCCACAAAATCGAGATAGCGGTTCCCTTCCAGATCGAACAGGAAGACTCCCTTGCCTCGTTCCAGAACCAGAGGGTAGCGGTTGTAGGTCGGCAACAGAAAGCGGCGCTCGCGATCAATGATTTCTTCGGTCGTAGTCATAGGGGGAAGTAATGGATTCTATCGGAGTCGGGGGCGGAGTGCCTGTCAAGCCAGTCGGCGGGGATCAAGCGGGCTAACCGAGGGTCGGGAACCGAGCGGTGCCGACCTGCCGAAAGCTCGGTGGTCACAAAAACCCAACATTTATTGAAACTCGTCCTCTAAACATATGAGTACCAAAGAGTTACCAAAGCACAGATTAGCCTTCCAAAAAACATACTTTTACCCGAACAACACTTCTATAATCAGGAAAGTCTTTTTGTTCAAGCCAGTTAGAGGTTCTGCTTTGCACACTCCCGTGGCCCCGTACGTGCACACCCCTTTTCCGGATGATTCGCATCCCAAGGCACAGGAGCCACTGCGGTCAATGAACCGTGAGTTCCAAACCCGATTCACAGCTGGCCTGCTGATTTTGCTGACGACGGCTGCCGTGGTTTTGGCCTGGATCAATTTCCAGAAGGAACGCGATTTTCAGGTCCCCTCGGACGGCGTTTGGTGGGTTGAACAGGTCAGCGGTGGCGGATTGGTCGCGAACCGGGTAGAACCGAATGGTCCGGGAGACAAGGCCGGCATTCGGGTCGGCGATCTGTTGACCGCGATCAACGATCACGAGGTAAAAGACTCCTCCACGCGCGTGCGCCAGATTTACCGCGTGGGCGCCTGGTCGAAGGCCACGTACTCCGTAACCCGCCAGTCAGTTCCGGTGGATATGAGCGTGATCCTGATTCCAGCCGAGCGATCCCTTAACTTCTGGCTTCGTTTTATCGCGCTGATCTATCTTGGCATTGGACTCTACGTCCTGCTCAGGCGCTGGACGGCCCCGAGTTCGACGCACTTCTACATTTTCTGCCTGGTTTCCTTCATTTTTTACGCATTCAAGTTCACTGGCAAGCTGAACGACTTCGACTGGACGATTTATTGGGGCAATGTAGTGGCGTGGCTTTTGCAGCCAGCTCTGTTTCTGCATTTTGTTCTGACTTTCCCCGAAAGACGCAACATCGTCCGCAAACACCGGTGGATCGTTCCGGCGATTTACGTGCCGGGGATGTTGTTGTTGGGAATTCACATCTTCACCTTGCAGCTGCTGAAGGCCAGCGAGCGGGTGCGTTGGAATCTCGACCGTATACAAATGGGCTACCTGGCCCTGTTTTTCGTGATGGCCGCCGGAGTTTTGTGGTTCAGCTACCGCCGGGCCAGCACTCCGATTCTGCGCCAGCAGCTTAAGTGGGTCACACGCGGCACGATTCTCGCTATCGCACCGTTCACGCTGTTTTACGTAATCCCCTACCTGACCGGTGCATTGCCGACGGCGCCGATGAAAGTTTCAGTGCTATCACTCGGCTTGCTTCCCTTGACCTTCGGCTACGCCATCTTCCGGTACCGGTTGATGGATGTGGACCTGATCTTCAAACGCGGCATGGTCTACACCTTGGCGGCAGGCGCCATCGTGGGAGTGTATTTCGCCGTGGTGGCCGGTGTGGCGGAACTGGTCCATACCCAGGTACCGAGCTCCGGACCGATTGGTTTGGTCATAGCGATGGTGGTGACGGCGCTGCTGTTCGATCCCCTGCGAAAATGGATTCAGGAGCGTATTGATCAGTTCTTCTATCGCACGCGTTACGACTATCGCAAAACGCTAATTGAGTTCGGACGCGAACTTAGCGCAGAGACCGATCTTGACCGGATGCTGATCTCGGTGGTCGACCGCTTGTCGCGGACCCTGCTAGTGGATCGCATGGCGATCTTCCTCTCGGCGGGTGAACCGCCGCAGTTCTTTCTGGCCAAGTCTTTTGGCATGACACAGACGAGCGGGCTGGACTTGAATTTTTTGAGCGCCCCCCGAGCTGAAATCGAGGCAGGTCACTTCTTCCTGGAAAATGTTCATCAGGTACCGCGCGAGACGGTGAGCGCCCAGCAGACCATCGAACGGCTGGACCTGAATTACTACATTCCCTGCCGCGCGCAGCAACGAACCATCGCGTTTCTCGGCCTGGGCAAGACGGCGGAAGGCGATTTTCTGACCAGCGAGGATATTGAATTGCTGGAAACGCTGGCTGGATACATCGGCATCGCCATTCAGAACGCCCGGCTGTATGCGTCGCTCGAGCAGAAGGTCTCCGAATACGAACGCCTGAAAGACTTCAACGAAAATATTGTGGAGTCGATCAACGTAGGGGTGATGGCGGTCGACCTCGAGGACCGCATTGAGTCGTGGAACTCGCAGATGGAAGTGATGTACGCGCTTCCCCGATGGCAAGCGCTGACGCGGCCGTTGAGCGAAGTCTTTCCGGCGGCGTTTGTGGAAGAGTTCTACCGGGTCCGGCAGAATCCTGGGGTCAACAATCTGTACAAGTTCCGCCTGGCGACGCCTACTGGCGAGAGCCGCATTGTGAACGTTGCCATCGCCCCCCTGGTCACGCGGAAGTTCAGCGTAATCGGACGGCTGATTATCGTGGACGATATTACAGAACGTATCGACCTGGAATCGCAACTGTCACAAGCGGACAAACTTTCGTCGATCGGCTTACTCGCTGCCGGAGTTGCGCATGAGGTCAACACCCCTCTGGCAGTTATTTCGTCTTACGCCCAGATGCTTTCGAAACAACTTCAAGACGATCCGCAAAAGGGTGGTTTGCTGGACAAAATTACCCGGCAGACGTTCCGCGCATCCGAGATCGTGAACAATTTGCTTAACTTCTCGCGCACCAGCGGCACGGAATTCACCGAGGTGAACGTCAACAAGATCATCGCCGATACGCTGGCCCTGCTGGAGCACCAATTCAAGATCACCAAAATCAAAGTGGAAGACGATCTGGCGGGGCATCTGCCGTTAATCAGCGGCAATTCCGGACGGCTACAACAAGTCTTCCTGAACCTGTTCCTGAACGCGCGCGACGCAATGCCAACTGGCGGAAGGCTGCGGATTGCGACCTCCAATGGGGATGGCGTAAGCGTGGTCGTATCGGACACGGGAACGGGCATCGCGCAAGAACACATCCAGCGAATTTACGATCCGTTCTTTACGACCAAGGCCGCGCCCCGCGAGGGCCAAGGCAAAGGTACGGGCCTGGGTTTGTCGGTCACATATGGAATTATTCAAGAACATGCGGGCAAGATTCGAGTGGAAAGCGAACCTGGACAAGGCACCACGTTCTATCTGGACTTCCCGCTGACGAAGAAAACTGTCAATGTCTGAACTGGCCACCATTCCGCGACGTGCCATCAACGAGGGATCCCCGTCGGCGACGGCGGGGTCGGTGTTGATTATCGATGACGAAGCCGCCATCCGGGAGTCGCTCGAAACTTTGCTCGAACTGGAAGGTTATTCAGTCGAATCGGCGGAGACGGCTGATCAAGGGTTGTCGCGCATTGGACAGCGGCCGTTCGATCTGGTCCTGCTCGATCTGGCGCTGCCTGACCGCAACGGACTGGACTTGCTGGCTGAACTTCATGCCCACGATCCGCAGCTTTCGGTGATCATGATTACCGCGTACGGAACGGTGGAAAATGCGGTGAAAGCGATGCAGGCGGGCGCCACGAATTTCGTCCAGAAGCCGTGGGACAACGAGAAGCTATTGGCCGATGTGCGCATTGCGGTGGGGCGCCATCGCACTGAGGCTGAGAACGTTCAGCTCAAGCGCGCCTTGAAGCAGCGTTACAACTTTGAACACATCGTGGGAAAAAGCGAGCCCATGCTGAAGATTTTCGACCTGGTGGCCCAGGTTGCGCCCAGCCGCTCCACCATTTTGTTGCAAGGAGAGAGCGGAACCGGCAAGGAGTTGATTGCCAAGGCACTGCATTTGAACTCGCCTCGCCGGGACCGCGCATTTGTTCCGGTGAACACTGGCTCGATGCCGCCTGACCTGCTGGAATCCACACTGTTTGGACACGTCAAGGGTGCATTCACGAGCGCTGTGGCGAGCAAAAAAGGCTTGTTTGAGATCGCGGACAAGGGGACGCTGTTTCTTGACGAGATCGGCACCATGAGCCTGGACACGCAGAGCAAAATTCTGCGAGTGCTGCAAGACCGAAAATTCATGCACCTGGGCGGCGTGCACGAACTTCAGGTGGACGTCCGAATTATCGCAGCGACCAACGTGGACTTGAAACAATTAGTTCGTGAAGGCAAGTTTCGCGATGATCTTTTTTATCGCCTCAACGTCATCACCATCGATCTGCCGCCGCTGCGCCAGCGAAAAGAAGACATCCCTATGCTGGTTGATTTCTTCCTGGCGAAATATTCGGAAGAAAATGAGCGCCCACACCGCAGGATGACACCGGAGGGTCTGCGTCCGTTGCTTTCGTACTCATGGCCGGGCAACGTGCGTGAACTGGAGAACGTAGTGGAGCGTTCCGTGGTTCTTTCGACGGGACTGGACATCGGCCCGGAACTCTTGCCCGACCAAATCGTAGGACGGGGAACGACTCTTCCTTTGCTAGAACACCGCGCCGACGCCTCTCTGTTCGATATCGTGGAAGACTGCGAGCGGCGCATTATTCTGGACATGCTGGAGAAGTGCAACTGGAACCAGACTGAAGCCGCTGACCGCTTCCATGTACCACTGTCAACCCTGAACCAGAAAATCAAGCGTTTGAGTATTGAGATCAAGAAGAAGACGCGAGAGTGAGGATGAACGGCGGAGTTCGGCCGAGGGACCTTACACCTTGCAATTTTTGCTTCGGTCGCATTCAAATCCACAGATCATTCTGGTCAATGTCGGATAGCTGAAGGCTGACAGCTTTCTCTGCTATATTCCTTTCAGTAGAGGCAAACTGCATGGCAGCTGGGGACTTCCAGGTCCAACTTATCTCGCCTTCCGAATTTGCGAAAGAGAAAATCCAGGCGCTGCAGGAATACGCCCTGCTGGTGGGTCAATCCCTGGCCAACCTGTTTCGCCGTCCGTTGTACGTCACCGACATGATTCAGCAGGCCGACTTGATCGGCGTCGGATCGCTGCCGATTGTAATTCTGACCGGCGGATTTACCGGAGCGGTGCTGGCTTTGAACAGTGCCAGCACACTGTCGCGATTCGGTTCGTTGACTCTTATCGCACAGCTGGTTTCGGTGGGTATGGTGACTGAACTGGGCCCTGTGATCACGGGGTTGATGGTGGCAGGGCGGAACGCCTCTGGCATGGCCAGCGAACTGGGATCCATGACCGTGACCGAGCAAATTGACGCCATGCGCGCGCTGGGCACCGATCCCTCGAAGAAGTTAGTCACGCCGCGCGTGGTGGCCACTGTGATCATGTTGTTTTTTCTGACCATCATTTCCGACCTGCTTGGATTGGTGGGAGGGAATATGGTGTCCACGCTACTGCTGGGGCTGGACTCCCGGCAGTATTGGACGTCCGCGTGGCAGTCGCTGGTGTGGCGAGATGTGACCACGGGCCTCATCAAACCAGTGCTGTTTGGGTTTGTAATCTCCACGGTCGGCTGTTATTTCGGAATGTCGACTCGCGGAGGCACGCAGGGAGTGGGGCGCTCCACGACCCAGGCAGTGGTCGTTGCTTCGGTTCTGATTCTGGTGGTGGACTTCTTCGTAACCAAGTTGCTGATCGCCTTGCTGGGCTATCGTTGAGCCTTACTCGAATTCGATACTTGTTATGCCTGCGCCGACACTACCGCTCGAAACGCCAGCTACTGAGAAGCGCCAACCATCCGGCGACGCCATCCGGTTCGAAAATGTATCGCTCGCTTTTGACGACAAGCGGGTGCTGGAAGGCGTGTCTTTCTGTTTAGCACACGGAGAAACCAAAGCGCTATTCGGGGTGGCAGGTTCGGGCAAAAGTACGCTGCTTAAACTCGCTTTGGGATTGATCAAACCGGACTCGGGTCACATTTACGTTTTGGGCGAAGAGATTACGCAGATGAGCGAAAACGATTTGTTCAAACTGCGCGGCCGGATCGGGATGGTATTTCAGGAAAGCGCGCTTTTTGATTCGTTCACGGTGCGTGAAAATGTTGCATTTCGCCTGATCGAAGATGGGGATGTTTCGGAAGCAGAAATTGAACGGCGAGTACGAGAGGCGCTCAGTTTCGTGGAACTGGAACATACGCTGGACATGTTTCCGTCGGAGTTGTCGGGCGGAATGCGGCGCCGGGTGGCGATTGCGCGAGCCATCATCACGCAGCCCGAAGTAATTTTGTATGATTCGCCGACAGGCGGGCTCGATCCGGTGACCTCGACCACGATTGTGGAATTGATCGTCAAGCAGCGCGACGTATACAAGACCAGTTCGCTCATGGTCACTCATCGTTTGCAGGACGCATTCATCATGGCGACCCACTACTTCAATCGCAAAGCCAATAAGATGTTTCCGCTGGCGGCCGGCGCCCGTTGCGAAGTTCCCATGGCTTTTTTGATTTTGCGGGAAGGAAAGGTTATCTTCGACGGCGATATTGAAGAACTGGCTAAGACGAAAGACGAATATATACGGGAGTATATTTCGTAGAAATTTTTGGTCCGGCGGCAACAGCAGAGAACGCCCATAGCCTGCCCGCGTTTGACTCTCACCGTTAGCCCGACTTCACGAAGCTTCTCAGGCGCCGAGATCCTTGGCTGCGCTTAGGATGACATTGGATCGGTATCAGTTGAAGGCCTCAGACGGTGCCAACCTCCGATTAGCTGGCTTTTGCTTCGGCCATGGCTTTACGACGTGAGGCGACGCGACCGCTCACCAACTTCAATCTTTCGCGGCCAGCCTTAGTACTCATGATTACATTTTCGACATTTCTGAACAGGCCCGGGCTTTGCATCTTCTGGCGAAGCTCTTTCAACATAGGCTGAATTTTGGCAAAGATAAAAAACATCTCGCCGCTGACACCGCCTTCGAGAAAAATGTCGGGATGAATCGTCCCGTGCAGGACGAGCGCGGAAGCCATGTCCCAATAGCCAGCAACCTGACGAAACCAGGCGTTTTCCTGCGTTCCCAGGGCCGAGGCAACTTTAAGGAAGTCGTCGGGAGTGTTTGGCCAGAAATCTACCAGCCACCATTTGCGAGCTTTGCGGATTTCTGCTTCGCGGCGAAGATCATAGAGTTGAAGAACCAGCTGGGCATCGGCTGCGGTGGGCTTTCTGGACATAGGTAGTCTCCTTCAAGCATTAAACCTGCCAGGCTTTCGCTCGGCGGGCGGGGGCACACTTCGCTCATAACTATTGGTTAGGCAACGGGAGCCGGTTCAGCGGCGCGTTCGAAGTCACACTCCTTGTTTGGGCAGGCGATTACCGGCCCTGCTTTCAAGGTTTTCTCCACCAGATATTCGCTGCCGCAACTGGGGCATTTTTCTGCCAGAGGTTTGCCGGCTGAGGTGAACTTGCAATTGGGATAATTTCCGCAGCCATAAAAGGTGTTGCCCTTGCGTGCCTTCTTTTCCACCAGGTCGCCATCTTTGCAGAGCGGGCATTTCACGCCGATAAAGTTCTGTTTCACGTACTTACACTCTGGATAACCGCTGCAGGTGGTGAACTCTCCGAAACGGCCGTGACGGATCATCATGTTGCGACCGCATTTCGGGCAGAGCTCGTCAAGCGGAATATCCGGGACTTTCTTACCCTGATCGAGACGGCGAGTGGTCTTGCAATCAGGGTAGCCAGTGCAGGCCATGAATTGGCCGAACCGTCCGCGCTTCAGGACCATGACGCGACCGCAATTCTCGCAATATTCTTCCTGCGTGGTTTCCTGAACGTCGGCCGTATCCAGGTCAGGCAGGTTGATGGGATTTTCCTTGGTGAAGTTGCAGCTCTCGGGGTTTTCCTTATCGTACGAACTACAGGCGTAGAAGGATCCGTGCTTGCCCCACTTGATGACCAGAGGCGAGCCGCAACGCTCACACTTCTCGTCGGTGGGCTTCTCCATCCGCTTGATGTTCTCCATATGCTTTCCGGCATAACGGAGATCTTTGGCAAAGCGTTTATAGAATTCGGCAAGTGCGTCGGTCCAGGTTTCCTTGCCTTCCTCGATCTCGTCGAGTTCTTCTTCCAGGCGAGCGGTATATTCAACATCGAAGATGTCGCGGAAGTTTTCCACCAGCAGATCAGTGACGACCAGGCCGATTTCAGTGGGAGAGAACTTGCCACCTAACTTCTGCACGTATTGCCGCTCCTGGATGGTGCTCAGGATTGCGGAATAGGTTGAAGGACGCCCGATTCCGCGCTCTTCGAGTTCCTTCACCAGCGACGCTTCGTTGTAGCGAGGCGGAGGTTCGGTGAAATGCTGTTCCGGCTTCAATTCCTTTAGAGAGAGTTTTTGTCCCGGTTCGAGCGGAGGAAGCTTGTGTTTGAGTTCTTCGTCGTCCTCGTCTTTTCCTTCCTTGGACTCTTCGTAAACCTTGAGGAAGCCGTCGAACTTGAGCACTGAGCCGGTCACGCGAAACCAGAAGGTTTCGGCACCCGACCGGGCGTCGATATCGACCGTGGTCTGGTCAAACACAGCAGGCGTAATTTGAGAAGCCACGAAGCGCTGCCAGATCAGTTTATAGACTTTGTATTCGTCCTCTTTGAGAAACTGCTTGATCTGGTCAGGCTGGCGCATCGCCGAGGTGGGACGAATGGCTTCGTGGGCAGCCTGTGCCGCCTTCTTCTCTTTATAGGTATTCGGCAACTCGGGCAGATACGGCGCACCGTATTGCGCGGTGATGTATTCCCGTACTTCCGCCAACGCCTCGTTGGAAACGCGTGTGGAATCAGTACGCATATAAGTGATAAGTCCGACTGAGCCTTCATCGCCGAGCTCGACACCTTCGTACAATCGCTGAGCAATCATCATGGTGCGCTTCACGCTGAAGCGCAGCTTACGGGACGAGTCCTGTTGCAACTTGCTCGTGGTGAACGGCGGAGTGGGGTTACGGCGCCGCTCTTTGCGGTCGACCGTGCGAACCAGCCAATCGGCTTTTTCCAGGGCGGCGCGGATTTTTTCGGCGTCCTCGCCGTTATGTACCTCGATCTTCTCTTCGCCCTTGCCAATGAAACGGGCATCGAATGCCGGAGGCTTTGCCCCGGCGAGATGAGCATCGATGGTCCAGTATTCAACCTTCTGGAAGGCCTTGATCTCGCGCTCGCGTTCGACAATGAGCCGCAGAGCGACGGTCTGAACGCGGCCCGCGGAGAGGCCGCGACGGACCTTGTCCCATAACAAGGGAGAGACCTGGTATCCCACGAGACGATCGAGCACACGTCTCGCTTGTTGGGCATCCACGAGGTTCCGGTCGATGTCTCGGGGATGCTCGAAAGCTTCCTGCACGGCTCGCTTCGTGATCTCGTTGAAGGTAACGCGTCGGATGCGGTCGGGGTCGTCGCCACCCTTTTTCTTTTTTTTCTTCTTGCCCTTGTTCCCATCGCCCAGTTCTTCGGCGAGATGCCACGCGATGGCTTCGCCTTCGCGGTCAGGGTCAGGCGCTAGATAAATGCTGTCGGCGGAAAGAGCCAGCTTCTTCAGCTTGGCGAGAACTTTTTCTTTGCCGGGAATGACAATGTATTCAGTTTCGAACTCATTGTCGATGTCGACGCCCAGCGTGCTCTTGGGCAAATCCTTGACGTGTCCGAGCGAGGCTTCGACCGTATAGCCCTTACCCAGATATTTCTGAATAGTCTTGGCTTTGGCCGGTGACTCGACGATGACTAAACCTTTTGACAATGTGCCCTCTAATCGTGGTTACTGGTTGTGAAGCTAGCATGAATGCGAGGGAAAAAGCTAATAGCTTCAGTTATCACTATCAGCTCGCAGCTCGTGAATCAGACACGCACGCATTTTCTTAACTTCGATTGCTGCAGTCGAAAGCCACTGGTGATCCAAAGACTTCATTATTTCCAAACTCCGCGCTAATCATAAGTGATATTCAAGTTCGCTGGCCGACCCCATCGCAATCTGCAGGCCGCGGCCAAGCTCGGCATCCCCTTTTCGACAACGCCCTTCGGCGATGTTGGCGCCATGGAGGATGAGGGCGCCGTTCTGACCCGTTAATCCACAGAGCTCATCGCGCCGAAAGCCGAAACCCTGCGCATTTATCTCCCTCGCCGGTGAGGGCTGATCCAGACGGCTGAAAGCTGAAACGCGATTCTAAAAGCTCTTCACGAAATTCTTTTCTCGGCATTTGCTTGGCCCGCCAGTTTCAGCTCGAATAACGCTGCGAAAATTTCTGAGGACGAAAGCTGGGTTCCGAGCGTTCCACAAACTCGTCGAGAGTGGGTGGGCCTCGTCTGATTTCCGCAATCTCAATACTTTTTCTTTTATGCGGCGGAGGCTCGCTTGCCTCGAATAGAGATGCAGTCCGTTCGTCCGGAGATTCATCGCCGGTGGCCGGAGTCAATGCAAGTCATACATGCGGCGGGAGTTCTTTCCAAACGTTGTAATCGATCAAGGATGCCCTGAAAACATTTTGGCTGCCGAAATGGTCCACCAGTGTTCGACCTCGCTCTGGTGCCGAGCCCTTCAGTCAGGGACAGAGCCAACCATTGCAGAGACCGGGTCGTTCCTGGAGCCAGCGCAGCTGCTTCGGTCACTGTTCACCTCAAGCCGTCTAACTCGCGGACTGTTACACCGGAGAAAAAACCTGTCAAGGTTGGCCGACACACTCCTCTGTTAAGATTGAACATCCACTGACCATCGGCTGCATGAACCGCCTTCGCATTTCCGCTATTTCCTACCTTAATACTGCCCCCCTGATGTGGGATTTCGAGCACGGGGAGGCCGGTGCCGCGTTTGATATCTCATATACGGTTCCCTCACGATGTGCCGCGGATCTGGCGTCTGGCAAGGCGGACATCGGCATTATCCCTTCAGCTGCGTACGTAAGCATTCCACAATTGGTGATTCTGCCTGGGGTTGCGATCGCTTCGCGACGACCAGTTCGCTCGATTCTATTGGTCAGCAAAATTCCGCTGGAACAAGTTCGATCGGTTGCACTCGATACTTCCTCGTTAACTTCGGTGGCATTGACCAAAACCTTGTTTGCCAAATGGTGGGGTGGAGGTCGAACGTTTACCCCAATGGCTCCCAACGTAGAAAAGATGATGAAGAATCACGATGCTGGTTTGCTGATTGGTGATCCCGCTTTAAAAGTCGATCGCCAGCGCTATCTTTCCTACGATCTGGCCGAAGAATGGATTCGCTTCACGGGCAAACCCTTTGTTTTCGCGTTTTGGGCAGTCAGGCACGAGGCTCTGTCCAGCGCATCTTCAAGCCGGGGCCTGGCTAGCATCTTTCAGAAATCGCGCGATCATGGTCTGGAGACCGCGAATCTACAGCACATTGTGCAGCAATGGGCCCCCCGCCTCGGCCTGAGCGAGGCAGAAGTAGAGACCTACTTGACTGACAATATCCACTATGAACTGGATGCCGAATGTCTAGAGGGGTTACGGCTGTTTTACCGTTATGCATTTGAATGCGGCGCGATGCCGGCGGCTCCGCCGTTGCGATTTGTTGATGTAGCCAGCGTTGCCACCCTCTAATTCCTTTTCTTTTCCCGAGGCCGCCGTACACTTGCATCTAAGAATTGCTTTCAAAGAAAAATGCAGACTCATTTCTTGATTGCGACTTCGGCTTGGGCCTGGCTTCGGCATCGGGGTGGAGTGGGACTCGTCCTGCTTGGCCTGGCGGACAATTCAGTCGTGCCTCTGCCAGGCAGCATGGATGTGTTGACCATCTATCTTGCTGCCAGAAACCGCCATTTGTGGTGGTACTACGCTTTCATGGCTACGATCGGCGCGATGCTGGGAGGCTACATTACTTACGGCCTGGCCAGGAAAGGCGGTAAAGAGGCTTTCGAGCGCAAACTGTCCGCGAAGAAGGCGGCCAAGGTTTTTAAACGATTTGAGCGGTGGGGATTCGGTGCGGTCGCCGTGCCGGCGTTGTTGCCGCCCCCCTTTCCGATTGTGCCGTTTTTGCTGGCGGCGGGAGCGTTGCAATATTCCCGTAAAAAGTTTTTGGCCGCACTAGCCCTGGGACGCGGGATGCGCTTCCTGATCGTTGCGGGTCTCGGCGCGATTTACGGCAGACACATCGTCAATTTTTTTTCTCGATACTACAAACCAGCTCTGTTTATCCTGATCGGGCTCGCGGTGGCCGGTGGGATTTTAGCTCTGCTCCAATATTATCGGTATAAAAACAGCGCAACCCCCGGAAGCGGGGAGCATGCGCTGCGGAGAAAACCAGCGTGAGCTCAATTGAAGGGCCCGTTGCAAGGTTTGGCAGGGAACGCTCTGTCCGTTAGAATTTGAGTGACACTGGAAAATCATGTCCCTGACCAAACAACAGGCTCTCGACTTGTTCCGTTCTGATGACCTTATCGGTATTGGCATGGAAGCCGACGCACTACGCCGAAAACTTCA
This sequence comes from Terriglobia bacterium, assembly GCA_963786325.1. GTDB lineage: Bacteria > Acidobacteriota > Terriglobia > Terriglobales > Acidobacteriaceae > JAIQFF01. The sequence continues at coordinate 260,249 of CAWAYW010000021.1, read as the reverse complement.
CCCCGAAGGCGTCGCGACTTACATTATTGACCGCAACATCAACTACACCAATTTCTGCACGGAATATTGCACTTTTTGCGCGTTTTACCGCCCCTTGAAGGGACCTGCCGCCAAGGAGGGATACATCCTCGACTTCGACACTATTTACGAAAAGATCCGAGAAACCGTCGAACTTGGAGGTACCGGTGTCTTAATGCAGGGCGGTTTGCATCCTGACTTAAAGATCGACTGGCACGAAAAGATGCTGAGCGGAATCAAGCAGCGTTTTCCAAAGATTCATCTGCACTGCTATTCCGCTTCCGAGATCATCGCAATTGCGGAATATAGCAGTTTGAGCATTCGCGATACGATTTCACGCCTGCGTGATGCCGGACTGGATTCGATTCCCGGCGGTGGGGCTGAGATCCTCGACGATGAGGTCCGCTATAAGATTGCCCGCCTCAAGTGCTTGACCGAAGATTGGCTTAACGTGCACCGCACGGCTCATCAACTGGGAATGCGGACCACAGGCACGATGATGTTCGGCGTGGGGGAGAATATCGAGAACAGGGTCAACCATTTCCAGCGGCTTTACGAACTACAGGAAGAGACAGGCGGCTTCACAGCCTTTATCCCTTGGAGTTTCCAGCCTACCAATACGGCGTTGGGAGGCCGTCACTGGGATGAGGCCACCTCGGTTGAATATCTGAAAGTTTTGGCTATCTCCCGCTTGTACTTGTCGAACTTCCTGAATGTTCAGTCGAGCTGGGTGACCCAGGGGTTGAAAGTCTGCCAGATGGGCCTTCGTTTCGGAGGGAATGATGTCGGCTCGGTGATGCTGGAGGAGAATGTGGTGCGAGCCGCGGGCGTCACGAACTGCACCACCGAAGAAGAGTTGCGGCGGATAATCCGGGATGCCGGATTCAAACCCGTACAGCGCGACAGCCTGTATCGAACCTATTTCCTGAACTGAGCATGTATTAAAATTCGGAGAATTTTGGCCTTACTTGAAATCGCGCTAAAGGCCTCAACCCAATCAAATTATCGGAACGGCGGACAGCAGTGTCCGCCCAACACTGGCTTGTATACAATAGCGATTTCCGGCAATCAGTTCTAGAAATTTCCGGATAAGGACTCTTCCCTGGTTGCTGCTCCCATTCAGCTTTCTTATCTCGCCGCGTTTTTAGTGTCGCGGGGGATTGGGCAATACATTCGCCAGCATTATCTCGACACCACGTTCAGGGGCTTGTATCACGCCAATGCGTTTGACATGGCGTTGCTGGTTCCCTACTTTATCGTCCTGATCCTGCTGGCGTCCTACGGCATGCACCGATATGTTCTGGTGTACCTCTACTACAAACACAGGAAAAATCGCACGGTCGAACCGGCGGAACGATTCGGCAACCTGCCCAGGATAACGGTCCAGCTTCCCATTTTTAACGAGCAGTATGTGGTGGAACGGCTGGTGGATTCAATTTGCCGTTTACAGTATCCAGCGGACAAACTCGACGTGCAGCTGCTCGATGATTCGACTGACGAGACTCAGGCTGTCGCGAGGGCCTTGGTGGAAAGATACGCCGCGGGCGGTTTCCCGATCACCTATCATCATCGCACCAACCGCGAAGGTTTCAAGGCGGGGGCACTGGCCGAGGGAATGGAATCGGCGAAAGGTGAATTTATCGCGATTTTTGACGCTGACTTCGTCCCGCCGCAAGACTTTCTTTTGCGAACGGTTCACCACTTCACCGACCCCAAAATCGGCATGGTGCAGACTCGCTGGACCCACATCAATCGGAACTACTCCTTTCTTACCGAGGTTGAAGCCATTCTGCTGGATGGCCATTTCGTTCTTGAGCATTCGGGACGGGCGCGGAGCGGGGTGTTTTTTAATTTCAATGGCACAGCGGGAATGTGGCGGCGCATTGCTATCGAAGAAGCCGGGGGCTGGCAGCACGACACGCTGACCGAAGACACCGACCTCTCTTACCGAGCCCAACTGAAGGGATGGAAATTCGTTTATCTGCAGGACGTAGAGTGTCCCGCCGAACTGCCTGTTGAAATGACAGCCTTCAAGACCCAGCAGGCTCGATGGGCAAAGGGTTTGATTCAGACCTCGAAAAAGATTTTGCCCAGCGTGATGAGAAGCGATCAGCCGCTTCGAGTGAAGGTGGAAGCCTGGTACCACCTGACGGCGAATTTGAGCTATCCCTTGATGGTGGTGCTCTCGGTGCTGTTGCTGCCAGCGATGATCATCCGTTTTTACCAGGGCTGGTTTCAGATGGTTTACATCGATCTGCCGCTGTTCATGGCATCCACTTTTTCGATTTCCAGCTTTTATCTAGTGTCCCAGCGGGAGTTATTTCCGAAGAGTTGGCCCCGAGCACTTCTCTATCTTCCCTTTTTGATGGCGTTGGGAATCGGCTTAACTGTCACCAATACACGCGCGGTTCTTGAAGCCCTGCTGGGACAGAAATCCGCTTTTGCCCGTACGCCAAAATATCGGGTGGAATCAAAGAAAGACAAAATCAACGCAACTAAATATCGTCGACGACTGGGGTGGGTCCCCTGGCTGGAGCTTTTGATTGGCAGTTATTTTGCACTCACGGTCTACTACGCCATCGCCAACGAAAACTACATTACCGTGCCATTTCTGGTTCTGTTCGTGGTGGGTTACTGGTACACCGGGTTGATGTCTTTGCTGCAGGGAAGATTTTCTGGCTTGGCTCTGGGCGCAGAGACGCATACAAAGCCGTTCCCCGTGGGAGTATAGCGGAATGGCAGTTTCAGAATTTCTGGTTCCGGTTCACAAGTTTCTGTTATGGATTTTCAGCTCGCGAAGCATGAGCGGGGCGCTCGCGTCGGCATTGGATTGCAATTCTTTCCTTTCCCGGCATGTGGGTTTAGAATTCGTACCGCTTGGGCGCTCCTGCCGAGGCGCGGTCGCGTCGGCTGCTCTACCAGGAGGAAGCGATGAGCCAGTTCAAAGTAGTTGCCAAAATATCCTGCTGCGTACTTTTGTTTTTTCTGGCCAGTTGTGGAAGCGCGCATGACCAGGACGAAAAATATTATGAAATTTCCACTAATGTCAAAATTCCATACTGGCAAGCTGGCTCGGCTGGTTTATTCCAGGCGGCCCAGCAACTCAAGGTGCGGTCTGAGTTCGATGGGCCTGACACCTACGATCCCAAGGCAGAGCAGAAGGCATTCCAGCAGGCGGTACAAAATAAAGCCACTGGAATCCTGGTTTCGGTCGCCGATCCAAGCTTGTTAAAGGACGATATCGATCGAGCCGTGGCTGCCGGCATTCCCGTGATTACCGTAGATTCGGACGCGCCCTCAAGCAAACGGCTGCTTTTCATCGGCACAGATAACTATCACGCCGGACAAATTGGTGGTCAACGGCTGGCGAAGGAACTGAATGGTAAGGGCAATGTTGTGGTTTTCACGATACCCGAACAATCCAACCTGAAAGAGCGTCTGCGTGGTTACCGCGACGCCCTGGAAGCGTCTCCCCAAATCAAGATCACGCGCGTAATCGACATGAAGGGCGACTCTCGGGTAGCTTTCGACACAGCCACGGAAGTCCTCGGAAATGATAAGAAGGAACGGACCGACGGCTTCGTCTGCCTGGAGGCCTTGGCGGGAAAAGAGGTTGCCACGGTCCTGCGCCAGCATGGTGTTAAAGATAAGGTCGTTCTCGCGATGGACACTGACGAAGACACTTTGAGTTGGATCCAGAAGGGCGTCATAGCAGCCACCATCTCGCAAAAGCCTTACACCATGAGTTTTGTGGGATTGAAAATGCTCGATGATCTCTACCATCACAAATTGAGCAACCTGACGGCCGACTGGGCGCGGGACAGCTTCTCCCCCATACCTGGATTCGTCGACACCGGCTCAACCCTGGTAGATAAGAGCAATGTGGATGCACTGATTGCCGCGAGCAAATCGGTAACCAGCGGAGGAAAGTAAACTGAAGCCACGAATTGGGATCCGAACCATTTTTCTGCTGTGCTTTTTTCTTTCTCAACGGACATGGGCGCTTGACCGCCAACCCAACGCGGACTTCAAAATGCGGCGGCGAGCGATTGCGAGCAAAACGACTGGCGGAGCTGTCCTCTTGTTCGCTTCCGATGAAGCCGAAGGGCCCAATGATCTTTACGGTTATCGTCCCGACGATAATTTTTTCTACCTGTCTGGCTGGAGTGAACCGGGCGCGGCGCTGCTTATCATGGCTGGCTCTACCACGGCGGATAACGCTTACACCGAAATCCTGTTTCTTCCGAACCATAATCCGTCGCAAGAGAAGTGGACAGGACCAAAGCTTGGTCCGGAAAACCCCGACGCTGGAAAGATCACTGGTTTCGATCGCGTCGAAGTAATTGACAATTTACGCGCAGACCTAGTCCATCTGCTACCGACGGGGCGAGTGACCATTTATACCGATGTACCCTCGGGTGATGAAACATCCAACTCGACCGCTCCTCTGGCCTGGCTAAATCGTGCAAATTCATTTCCCGTAGGCGTGTCTTTTCAGGATGTCCGGCCGATTCTGTCCTCCCTTCGAACTTTCAAAGATGCCCGAGAGATTGAGCGCATACGGCAAGCCACCGATGCCTCGATGGCGGCTCACTTCGCGGCCATGCATACGGTAAAGGCCGGCGTTACCGAACGTGAAATTTCGGCTTTGATGCAGTACGAGTGGGGAAAACGCGGTTGCGAACGTCCAGCATATGCTCCCATCGTGGGATCGGGTTTCAATTCAACCGTGCTGCACTATTCCGCCGACTCGGGCACGATGCAGGCGGGGGACCTGGTTGTGATTGATGCCGCCGGCGAATATTCGATGTACGCCTCGGATATCACTCGCACCCTGCCGGCTTCCGGCAAGTTTACGGCCCGTCAACGCGAGATCTATGACATCGTCCTGGGAGCGCAACAGGCTGCCGCGGTCGCTTTCCTCTCTGGTAAGTCGCGCCTGCGTCGTAATCAACCGGACTCACTTCAGGATGTGGCTTACAACTACATCAATTCTCACGGCAAGGATTTACACGGCGAGCCGTTGGGGAAATATTTCATTCACGGACTTGGCCACTACGTGGGACTGAATGTCCATGATCCGGGTGATTACGAGATCCCGCTTGGTCCCGGCGCCGTCTTTACTCTTGAACCGGGTATCTACATCCCCGAGGAAAAGCTGGGAGTGAGAATCGAAGACATCCTTTACGTAGACCAAAGCGGCCGGCTGATCAACCTGACCGAGAAATTGCCACACACCGCCGACGATGTTGAACGGGCCATGGCTGGTAAGTGAGGTCAACCAGAGGCCGTCCATGCCTTCCCTGCGCACATGGCAAGTCCTTTTGATATCCTAGGACATCGTGCGGATGATCTGGTTGTTTCTGATTCTGGCTTTGAGCACGGTTTCCGTGTCTCTGGTCGCACTTGCAGCTTATCTTCGGGTGCGACGCCACATGAAGGAGACGCCCTCCAGAGAAACTCACGGCAAGGATTCAGCGTAAGATTGCCTACGATCAGTGCCCGATCTGACCTCGAAATGTCAGCTCATTACACCGGAGATTGCCAACATGGCGAAGTTCGATAGTCTCGTAGTAACCGGAGGTGGCCGCACGCTCTATTGGGCGGAACAGGCGGCGATAGTTGTCAGCGCCAGCCTCCTGGTGGCTCTCTGCGCTCGCGTCACCGTGCCTCTGCCGTTCACCCCGGTGCCGTTAACGCTGCAGAATTTTGGCGTCCTGCTGGTCGGGCTTACGCTGGGAAGCCGTCGCGGATTCGCTGCGATGGCGGTCTACCTGATCGAAGGAGCAAGCGGGATTCCGGTTTTCAATCCTGCCGGCCCCGGAGGCATCGCTCAACTGCTAGGCGCTACCGGTGGATTCTTGCTGGTTTATCCATTTGTGGCGGCGCTCGCGGGTTGGATCATGGAACAGGGTAATCGAACGTTCGTGCGCGCCTGCGTCGCCGGCTTTCTGGCTGAAGTTGTACTGTTTGCCGGTGGTCTCTCGTGGCTGGCCGTGATCACACATTCATTGATTCAAGCGTTACGTTTCGGGCTCTATTGGTTCGTCTTCGCAGAAATAATTAAGGTGATGTTAGCCGCTGGAGCATCGACGGGCTGGCAATATGCGCGTAAGGAGCATTCATGAGCGTCATCGGTGTACCTTCCGAAAATGTTGTGGCGGATAGGGTTGAACCTCAGACCAGGGATTCGGCCCGCGTTGACTCCTCGGTCCGCGAAATCAGCATCGCGCATAGTCCGGACTCCGACGACGCTTTCATGTTCTACGCTCTTGCCACGAATAAGGTACGCGTTCCAGGTCTCCGTTTTACCCACACCCTTTGTGATATCGAAACCTTGAATCAGAAAGCGCGGGAAGGCAAAGGCCTTTACGATGTCACGGCAATCTCTTTCCACGCCTATCCCTATATTCAGGACAACTACGCTTTGCTTTCAAGCGGAGGCAGCGTGGGCGATGGTTACGGACCGATGATCGTGGCTGCGCAGGGTTTTTCCCCAGGTGAAATCAAGCGGAAACGCATCGCGGTCCCTGGGACGCTAACCACTGCCTATCTTGCTCTAAAGCTTTTCGCCCCTGGGATTGAAACGCAAGTCGTACCCTTCGATCAGATCATTCCGCAAATTGTCGCGGGAAACTATGAGGCCGGATTGATTATTCATGAAGGCCAGCTGACGTATTCGAAGGCGGGGTTGCAACGCATTGTCGACTTGGGCAAATGGTGGCTAAAGGTGACGGGGTTGCCGCTACCCCTTGGGGGCAATGCCATCCGGCGCAGCTTGGGAACCGAATTGACTTCGACCGTTTCCAAGGCGTTGCGCGATAGCATTCAGTATGCTCTCGACCATCGCGACGAAGCACTCGCTTACGCCATGCAATTTGCCCGCGACGTCGATTCGCAACTTGCAGATAAATTTGTCGGCATGTACGTTAACGAACGCACCCTGGATTATGGACCGGATGGGCGAGAAGCGGTGCGTCGCCTGCTTGACATGGGTCACAAGGCTGGGATTATTCCACGCGAGGCGCGGGTGGATTTCGTGGGATAAAAAGCTTTTAGCCGTTAGCCTCAGCCTTTGGCTCCTAGCTTTATGGTTCATTGCCCGCTTCCAACTCACTGAAATCCTACCTCACTTTTTCCGGGAACGAGAACACGGGGTCAACGTCAACCGGAACCTTCGACGCTGCTTTCAGTGTCACCTGCAAGTCACTCGGAACTACGTCATATTTTCTGAACCAGTTTTCTGCCCGTATGCGGTCGCCCGTGGCTTCGATATCCAGAAGTTCCTTGGATAGATCGCTGAGGACGGCAGGCATGATGCCGTAATCGATGGCATACTGACCTGAAGATCGGCGCTTGATGGCTCCCCGTTCCGACAGATAGTTAAATTCCATCATCTCCGCCTGGCCATGTGCCTCGCCCGCACCAAAGCGGATGGTGCGGAAGATTCCTGCCACGTAAGACGCGTAGTACTCCTCCAGCTTCTCTCTGGGTAGAACCCCATGATCCACCAACCACTTCACCCCGAACATGCCAACAACATCAGCCTTGGCTTCTTCTAACCCTCCATAGGCGGGGCCAATGGCCTCGCGGATCATCACCTTGCCGCTTATGCCATGAGCGTACGCCGGGCCGAGTCCATGGGCCATTTCATGCAGGACCGTACTGAGCAGATATCCTTCTGCCGAAGCTTTGGCAGCCTGATCCGAGATCATCATGTATTGCGCGAGAGGAAGAATTACGTAGTTGACCCGCGCATCCATAAAATTCTTAAAAAATATTTTCTTGCTGCCTTTCTGTTCGTGCACTCGTGGGTCGTTGGGTAGATTGTCTGCAACCGCCTGATATCCATGACGCAAATCGCCGGCGCGATAAGGGGCGTCCATAACTTCCATCGGAGTTTGGAGGCCATGCTTGGAAGGCCTATCCTCGGGAGCCAGGGGCAAGGAGTCTTGGATGTCCGCTACATATTTTTGAAACAAGGCCAGCTTACGACTCTCTTCCTCATTTCGTATCAGGACTGAGGCGCCGTACGATCCCTTCACCCCGAGAAGACCATCGCTGTAGGTTTCGTACGGCGCGAAGATTACATCGAACTTGGGATCTTTCAAATCCAGCCAAGCCAGGTCGCTTTTGTAATAATCGTCGTCCAATAGAGCATCGGCACGCAGACGCAGGAAGTTCGCGAATGCCGGATCTGGACTGAGACCGGCCGCCTCGCGAAGATCGCGAGCTGCCGGGTCCAAAAACGACCGGTAGGCAATGTGATACGGAACCCCTTCCAACTGATCACCATGCCAACGAACCACAGTCGTAGAGCTGTAAAGCTCCGCTTTCTTGTCAGGATGCTCTTGCACATACTGCTCGATCTGTTTGCGAGTCAGGCCCTCCGGATAAAATCCTCGTCCCGGCGGAATGGGCTGATTGCCGACAAATGGATGGTTCTGTTCTATTTGATCGAAGCGTGATCCATTGATCCAAAGATAGTGTCGTAGTTGTTGGTCTTGCGCATTTTTACTGCCCGCCAGGGACTGGTAGAGCGTCAGACCTTCAGGATCGCTTTGCCGCCAATAAATGTCTTCGAGATACCGGCACGCGTCCACCAATTTCGTGACCATCTTCCTTTCCTGTACGCTGAAACCGACAGAATGAAACGGCATTTGGACACGTTTGAATTTATCCAGGCGCTGAGCCAAATCAGGTACAACTTGTGCGTTTTCCGAACCCGCGCCTCGCGCGGCCGATCCCGTCATCGGCTTCCTGGTCTTCTGAGCTGAAGTAGGAGAAACAATCAGAAAAGCCAGCAGCGGAAGGATCGGTAACTTCGAAGTATCCATGAACCACAATCTTATCAGAGCAATGAAGTGGCCTCGCCAAGCGCCTTCCATACTAGCTATCATGTTTGCTCATGGTCGCAAAGACGAACTCGAATGGCGCTCAAACCCTGTTGATCGACGCTGACGACACGTTGTGGGAAAATAACATTTACTTCGAGCGCGCCATCGGCAAATTCATCGCTTTTCTGAATCATCATGAATATTCTCCGGAACAGGTTCGTGAGGTTCTAAATCAGGTGGAGCGCGAGTCTATCGTGACTCACGGATACGGATTACACAGTTTCGCGCATTCCCTGGTGCAAACCTTTGAGCGTCTGGCGATTGAGACGGTTACACCAGCTCTGCACGAAACGATCAACGGATTTGCTCACACGATCGCAGGCCATCCTGTCGAAATTATTGCCGGCGTGACTGAGACGCTTCAGTATCTTTCTCAGCGCCATCACCTGATCCTGATGACCAAGGGAGCCTTTGCAGAACAGAATGGCAAGGTCGAGCGATCCGGCTTGAAGGACTATTTTGCAGCAGTGGAGATCGTGTCTGAAAAGGACGTTCCCAGTTACCAGGCGGTGATTTCGAAGTACAGTCTGAGTCCTGACGCCACCTGGATGATTGGCAACAGTCCAAAATCCGATATCAATCCCGCCCTGGGCGCCGGTTTGAACGCGGTGTTTGTCCCACATGGAGACACCTGGGTGCTGGAACACGAAGAGGTCGCGTCCGCCGAACCTCCCAGGACGTTATTGGTCGTGGAGAAATTTTCGCATCTACAGCGGCACTTCTAGAGCACCAAACTAACCAACAACCTTCATATGCTGCTGTTACGGCACGTGTTACTCTTTTTTTGCTCTGGTAATTGCTCGCATACGTGCGTGGCTTTACAGAAAAATAATTTGCGGCGGCTGCTGCGAACTGTAGAAGCACTGTCCGATCTGGGCCCTGAGATAACGGCCGAGCGGGAGTTCTCGCAGACCGCGCGAGCGATGGTTTCGGCATTGCTGCAGGCTGGCGGCGCACGCGAAGGTGTGCTCTTCACCTACAGCGACAAGCCATCGATGCTCTCCTCGATTGCAGCCGAGGGCTTCTCACTCATGCCCGAGCCTGCAATCATGCCACTCTTGCCAAAGCATGTACACGCCCTGACTTCGGCACGCGGACCGGTTGTTCTGGCGCCTGGCTCTTATGACGTATTCCTCAGCGCGAACGGAAACGTCGCGCCTGAGCTTTTCAAGTGCGTAGCGCCACTCAAAGTGGGGGGCAAACTCGTCGGAATGGTTGCTCTCGGCCGTCGCGAAGGCGATGCCTTGTTCGACGATGAAGAACTAGGCGCGCTCGATTTACTATGCAACTACGTGGCGATCGCCATACAGAATCACGTACTGTCCCAGACGTTGGCACAGCGTGTTTCAGAAAATCTCCGCCTGCTCGCATCTCTGCACGGTTTCTACGACACCGCTCTTGAAGCTTTTGCCACTGCGATCGATGTTAAGCACGTCAACATCCATGGTCACTCACTCCGTGTGGGGCGCTATGCCTCCGCCATCGGAGAAGCTATGGGCATGGACCCCAACGACGTCGCCGGTCTCCGCTCTGCCGGGTACCTGCACGACATTGGCAAGGTTGCTGTGGACAAGCGGCTGTTTGGGAAACCCACCTCCCTGGATGCTGAAGAATTTCGGGAAATGGCCGACCACACGGTCGTCGGCCACCAAATTGTTACGGGCGTTCAATTCCCCTGGCCGCGTATCCCGGAGATCGTGCGTTCTCACCACGAGCGGGCAGATGGATCCGGTTATCCAGACGGTTTGGTCATGGACGATGTCGCCATGGCGGTTCGCATCATCGGCCTGGCTGACACCTTCGACGCCATGACCAGCGAGCGACCGTATCGGGAGCCGCTTTCGGTAGGTAGCACCTTGAGTGAGATTGTGCGGCTGACCCCACAAAAATTCGATCCGAATGCGGTACAGGGACTTCTTTTGCAAGTGCGGCGCGACGCGGTGGGCAGTAACCGAGTGTCATTTTTCGAGAACCGGTCCTTTGTCAACATTGCCGCTGGCGACGTCGACCAGTTAGCCGCGACCCTGCAACATAAGGTCAGCCACGGCCGCTTATTCCTAACGTAGCTGCCCTTCCACCTTTGGTGACCAAAAATCGAACCCTCACCAGGATACGTTCAGATCGGTTTTGGCTCCCCCGCGAACTCGAAAGTCGAGCAACCAACGGCTCAACCACGTCCCGGAAATGCTCCGAGATCTCCATTCATGTGACGACATCACTTCCATGATGCCTAAGATGAATATCTAGCAACTTTTCTAATATTCTTGGGTTAACAATCCGTTAGGTGCCTTTTTGCCTTCTGGCTTTCTATGAACGCTCAGAAACGACAAGTCGGTCTCTCGATTGTCGTGCTGGCGCTCGCGGTTGCCCTTCCCGTGCAGTTCGCCATCGCCAACAGGAACAAGCGAGACGTCAGCGCTGTACAAATGGACGAGCAGAAGCGCGCCGTGCACGCGCTGAATCGTCTGGCTTACGGTCCACGCCCCGGCGACATCGACCGAATCACTGGCATGGGCGTAGATAAGTGGATCGACCAGCAGTTGCATCCGGATCGGATCGACGATCATGAGGTCGATGCCAGGCTTGCTCCTTTCAGAACACTTCGCATGGATACTCGCGAGTTGGTCGAGACTTTTCCATCTCCACAGGTAATAAAAGCCATCGCAGATGGTAAGCAATCACTTCCATCCGATCCTGCCAAACGCGCCGTTTACGAAGCGCAGCTCCAGCGCTATCAGGAAAAGCAGGAAAAGAAACAGCAAGCAGATGCAAACGGACCAGGTGCCGCTACACCAGCGGACAAACCGGTTCAAGTGACGGACACCCAGCAGGAGCGTCGGCGTGAAGATCATCTTTATGCCGACCTCAAAACGGAAGACCTCTTAGATTTGCCACCTGACGAGCGGATGAAAGCCGTCCTGAAAATGTCGCCCGAAGATCAGCGCGCCCTGGAAGCCTCCCTCAAGGGCGACAAACGGGACGAATTCATGGAAGGAATGAAGCCTCAGCAGCGAGAAACGATGATGGCTCTCAATAATCCGCAACAGGTCGTAACTAGCGAACTGGTGCAGGGCAAGCTGCTGCGCGCCATCTATAGCAATCGTCAACTGGAAGAAGTGATGACGGATTTCTGGTTCAACCACTTCAATGTGTTTATCGGGAAAGGGGCGGACCGATACCTCCTAACCAGTTACGAACGCGATGTGATTCGCCCGCGCGCTATGGGTAAGTTTGAAGATCTGCTGGTGGCAACCGCTCAAAGTCCCGCTATGCTCTTTTATCTGGATAACTGGCTGAGCGTGGGCCCGAACTCGGATTTTGCCAACGGGATTCCTAAGCGCAGCAATAATTTCAATCGACGCAGACCCATTCGCCCACGTCGTCCCCCCATGGCGAAACAAGCCAAAGGCAAGCGTGGTGGCCTAAATGAGAACTACGGCCGCGAACTCATGGAATTACATACCCTGGGAGTGGACGGAGGCTACACGCAGAAAGATGTGACTGAGGTAGCCCGCGTTCTCACCGGGTGGACGCTGAAGCAGCCCAAACAAGGCGGCGGCTTCGTCTTCGAAGAACGGATGCATGAACCTGGCGACAAGAGTGTACTTGGCCATCGCATTAAGGCGAGCGGAGAAAAAGAAGGACGCGAAGTTTTGCATATTCTGGCCCGTCAACCCGCAACCGCGAAGTTTATATCCACGAAACTGGCAATGCGGTTTGTCTCGGACAATCCGTCACCCGCTCTCGTCGATCGCATGGCCCAAACTTTCTTGAAGAAGAACGGTGACATTCGCGAAGTGTTAAAAACTTTGTTTCGATCGCCAGAATTCTGGGCGCCCGACGCGTATAGGGCCAAAGTGAAAACCCCCCTGGAATTCCTGGTCTCAGCCATTCGAGCCAGTGGCGCTGAAGTCAGCGATGCTTTACCTCTCGCTCGCCAACTCCAAGCCATGGGCATGCAACTTTATGGAATGCAGCCTCCCACGGGATATTCGATGAGAGCTGAGACTTGGGTGAACTCATCGGCGCTACTGGGCCGAATGAATTTCGCATTAGCGCTGACGACGGGAAAGTTAAAGGGAGTGCAGGTAGACACCGATCATATCGTCGGCACTGGCAAAATCGCGGGCGACTCTGCCAGTGGTTCAGAAGCGACGCTGTCCGCACTGGAAACCAGTCTGCTCGCCGGTGATGTCTCCCGTCAGACACACGAAACGATATCGGCTCAAATGCCAACCAACGCTATAAAAATCGGGGACAAACAGGCGAGTCCCCAAGGGACGAGCCAGATCGCCGGTCTGTTGCTGGGGTCCCCCGAGTTTCAAAGACGATAGAAAACTCGGCGACGCATTCGGGTCATTTGATCGTTGGCAAGAGCCGGAAGCCAGGAGCTGTCATATGTTTTCTCGTCGAATATTTCTTCGCAACGGCGCTTTGGCGGTGGTCGGTACTGCGGCGATTCCGAGCTTTCTGACGCGGGCGGCTTTCTCAGCGGTCGAAGGCTCGGCGGACAAGAAACGTCTGGTAGTCATCTTTCAGCGTGGCGCGGCAGACGGACTGAACATCGTCGTTCCTCACGCTGAACCTGCGTACTACGTCATGCGACCCTCGATCAACATTCCCCGCACGGCTGTCATTGATCTGGACGGATTCTTCGGGCTTCACCCCTCGCTGTCGGCTTTACAACCCATATGGAATCAACGCCATTTGGCCGTGGTGCACGCCGCTGGCTCGCCCGATCCGAGCCGCTCCCACTTCGACGCGCAGGATTTCATGGAATCCGGAACGCCCGGCGTAAAGGGCACCGAAGATGGATGGCTGAATCGGGCCCTCCGAGACCTACCGGCGGCTGTCGACAAATCGACTTTCCGCGCCATCGGATTAGGCCCGTCGCTGCCCAGAATTCTTACCGGACACGAGCCTGCTGTCGCGTTAAACAACATCAACGACTTTGGCGTGGGCGGGAGGAACCCGGCCCTATCGCCGGCGGCGAACACCTTCGAAGCCATGTACGCCAACTCGGTGGATTCCGTGATGCACGGCACCGGCCAGGAAACCTTCGCAGCCGTGAAGATCTTAAAGGCGGCTGATCCGTCCAAATACAAGCCGGGGATTGGGGCAGACTATCCCAAAGGCCGCTTTGGGGACAGCTTGAAGCAGCTCTGCCAGCTCATTAAGGCTAATCTGGGCGTGCAGGTGGCGTTCGCTGACATCGGCGGCTGGGACCATCACGTCAACGAAGGCAGCACGCAAGGTCAAATCGCCAATGTTCTGCGCGAGTTCGCCCAGTCTCTAGGCGCATTCTGGATCGATCTCGGCGACCTTGCCGAGGATACTGTCGTCGTAACCATGTCGGAATTTGGCCGCACAGCGCGGGAGAATGGAAACCGTGGCACCGACCATGGACACGCCAACGTAATGTTCGTCATGGGCGGCCCAGTCAAAGGCGGGAAAGTATACGGACGGTGGCCGGGACTCGATCAGTCCCAACTCTACGAAGGCCGCGATTTAGCGGTAACTACCGATTTCCGTCGGGTGCTGGGCGAGGCCGTGTATCAGCATCTTGGGAATAAAGCGTTGCAGGAAGTATTTCCCGGATTCGACAACCAGCCGGCGAAATTCCTGCACTATCTAGGATAGGTAACTGCAAAGATGTGGCGGTCTAGTTGGGTGGCAGGGACGCCAGCCGGCCGATTACTACAACATCTCGATCAACACATCTCCACCTTCTACCTTGATCGAATAGACCGCAATCTTCGCCGATGGATTATGTCCGGCTTCTCCAGTCTTGGGGTCCCATTGCCAGCCATGCCAGGGACAAACCACTTTGCCGTTCTCCACCATTCCCTGCCCTAACGGTCCGCCGCGGTGTAAGCAGACGTTATCCATAGCGGAGATAATTCCGTTTAGGTTGGCCACACAGATGACCTTGTCGCCGAGCGAAAATTCCCTCGCTTCGCCTTCGGGAGGGAGTTCGGACTGAGTTGTAAGTTTTACGTAGCTGGCCATAAGTTCTTCAGCAGGGTTGGAGCCGAGAATCTTGAATTTGCTGACACGCTGACGGCTGAAAGCTGACGCTATTTCGGCTGCAGCGTCTGCGCGATCATTATCTGCCGCTTGAAATTCTCCACCATCTGCGGGTCAAGCCGAACTTCGGTGGGGCGCTTTGCCAGCGACATTTGGTCGATTTTGTCCTGAAGCTTGAGTAGCGCATAGAACAGATTCTCCGGACGCGGAGGACAGCCAATCACGTACACATCCGTAGGGACGATCTTATCGACGCCCTGTAGAACGGCATACGTATTGAACGGACCCCCGACCGAGGAGCATGCGCCCATGGAGATCACCCACTTCGGATCAGGCATCTGGTCGTAGATTCGCTTGACCACTGGGGCCATCTTCAGCGTAACGGTCCCGGCTACAATCATCAAATCGCTCTGCCGTGGACTCGGGCGAAAAACTTCGGAGCCAAATCGTGCGATATCAAAGCGAGCTGTCGAGGAGGCGATCATCTCGATCGCGCAGCAAGCCAGTCCAAACGTCATCGGCCAAACCGCCGACTTCCGCGCCCAGTTGAACACGTAGTCTACGGTGGTAATCATGAAGTTCTTTTCGAACTTATTCTGCAGCCAACCCATGGGTGCCCTCAATCTGAATCGCAGAAGTCCGCACGATCGTCACACACACTATAGCCGCCCGGTCGATGAAACAAAAGCCGGGCGCAAGACGCCACAGTCTAGGAGCACCGCGAACGGGAGTCAATGACGAGAAGAGGGGCCCCTTTATGGGACCCCTTGGCTGCCTGAACATTACACTTTTGCGTATTTACGGATGTGAGGCAGTCGTTGGATCAATCAGCTTGCTGATCTCTGTGACCTTGGTAGCGGGAAAGCCGCTGAGTTCCGCGTGACGATGAATCAGCGCCTCATCCGTAGCCAAGTACATGCAGTACATCTTATTTGCCGTGACAAAGGATTCCAGCCACTGAATATCCGGGCCAAGCTGCCGCAACACCTGGTTCGATTTGGCTGCCCCCTGTTGTAATTGTTCCCGCTCCAGACTCCCGATCTTCGGGATTTCGCGCTCAATCATGTATTTCTTCATGGCATCCTCCGTAGATTCTCCGCGAATGGTCGCGGAGGCTGTCGCCAGTCGCCAAAGCTTTCATCGAGATCGACGCCTCAATGCCGGGGGAAAAAGCTAAACATCTGAGACCAACGACTAACGACTGTTTCTCGATTTTGCAACAATAGACGCCTAAGAGCCTTGCCACAAGATGGCGTATTTGCCATTATAGATAGGCATTTACGCCAACTTTTCACGCGGCCCTTTGGATAACGGCGAGGAGTTCTTTATGACGGAGATCACGGTCCTGTTTCTGGATGGAACGTTCTCATCTACCGCTATCGGACCGATGGAAGTTTTCCGGCACGCTGGAACGCTATGGAACATGTGCACGGGAGCACCTCCCGCTCCTCGCTTTCGCGTGACAACAGCATCCGTTGATGGCCGCGCCGTGCGCTGCGACGGGGGAATCGAAATCCGTCCCGCCGCGGCTTTAAAGTCCGTGCGACAGACTGAACTCATCTTCATCCCGTCGACCGGAATAAGCCTTGACGACGTGGTGGAACGCAATGCGGCGGTCGTCCCATGGCTAAAGCGCTGGCACAAGCGAGGAGCCATTATTGCAAGCGTGTGCTCCGGCGTAGGCCTGGTCGCAGCTACCGGCTTGCTGGACGGCAAGCGCGCGACCACCCACTGGGGCCTGGCGGATCGATTTCGAGAGAAATATCCGAAGACACACTGGATGCCGGAGCGGATGATCACGGAAGACCATGGTTTCTACTGTGGTGGAGGCGTGAACGCGTCGCTCGATTTGAGCCTGCATTTAGTGGAGCGATTCTGCGGCCACGAAGTGGCCATGCAAACGGCCAAGGCACTGCTGATCGAAACTCCACGTGCATGGCAAGCTGGATTTGCTGTTGTTCCCCTAAAAACCGAGCATTCCGATGACACCATTTCGAAAGCTCAGGAGTGGCTGCACCAGAATTTTCATCAAACCTTCCCGCTGGAGACCCCGGCCCAACGGGTAGGAATGAGCTTGCGAAATTTTGTTCGCCGCTTCAAGCAGGCCACGGGAGACAGCCCGCTGATCTACTTGCAGAAACTTCGCATTGCGGCCGCCAAACGCTTGCTGGAGAGCGATCATCGCACCATGCAGGAAATTAGTGACGCCGTCGGCTATCAGGACGTCGCCTATTTCCGCGGGCTTTTTCAGCGGCACACGGGCGTCTCTCCCAGCGCATACAAGCGACGGTTCGGGTTATCGCTGGAGTAATATGGAGCGCGCGCAGATTGCGAAATCGACAAATGTGGCGTTACCAGCGAGAGCACGATCGTGATGAAGGTGACGGATTTTCGACGAATCGCATTGAGCTTCGAGGGCGCTGAAGAAGGCTCGCATATGGGATCGCCTGACTTTCGCGTGGGAGGAAAAATCTTCGCCACGCTTGCCTCGCAAGATGAGGGTTACGGAAACTTGATGCTAACGCCGGAACAGCAGGTGGATTTCGTCGAGGAACTCCCGGAAGTTTTCTTACCGATAGCGGGCGGATGGGGACGCATGGGTATGACTCACATTCGCCTGGCACAAGCAAGTGAAGACGTGCTAGTCGGAGCCCTGCGTGCGGCTTGGAAACTCCGAACGGACAAGAACAAAAAGCCAAAGGCAAAAAAAGCCCGACCGAGGCGCAGTCAATGAATTAGGGGATTCCGACAGCACTGAGTCGCCCGTCAAAGCCCCGACGATTGTGAGAAGCCTTTCGGTTCACTGGAATATGCGAGTGAAACTTAATCGATCAATTGCATTCCTCAACCTGGTGATCGCACTGAGTGTCCCGCTTTCCTGTGCGCAGGAAATAACCGTCGCAGCAGCCGCCGATCTGCAATTTGCCATGCAAGACGTGGCGGCTCGATTCCAAAAGGAAACGGGCAAAACGGTAAAGCTCATCTACGGCTCGTCAGGAAACTTTTTCCAGCAGATTCAAAACGGCGCCCCATTCGATATGTTTTTCTCGGCCAACCTCGACTATCCACGGAAACTCCAGGCTGGAGGACTTACCGAGCCCGCTTCCTTGTATCCCTATGCGGTGGGGAAAATTGTGATTTGGATACGAAATGATTCGAAGATCGACCTGACCTCCGGCTTACAGTCGCTCCTGGATCCCGCGATCAGAAAAATTGCGATTGCCAATCCTGAGCATGCGCCTTACGGGCAAGCCGCAGTGTCCGCGATGAAAAAAGAAAATGTCTTTGACAGGATCTCGGACAAATTCGTGCTCGGCGAAAATATTTCTCAGACTGCGGCATTTGTCGTCTCAGGATCGGTTGACATCGGCATCGTGGCCTTGTCGCTCGCGTTGTCTCCGAATATGAAGAAGGAAGGACGGTTCGTTGAGATTCCAGAGAGTGACTATCCTCCGATTGAGCAAGCCTGCGTGATATTGAAAACCTCCCGCCAGAAAGAGACCGCCAGAGCCTTTCTCAATTTCATCAAAAACCCTGCTACTGCCCAGGTTTTTCGCACCTATGGACTTGCTGTGTCTGCAACCCGATAGTCCTGCCGGGTAAGGGACTGGCGCGGTACCTGAGACGTGGTTCGGTCCGTTTCCAGCCCCTCCCCATAGGAACTGCTCGTGAGGTTTTCCCTCAAGCAGCTCGCCCGGTGGGTTTCGTCGAGAGGGTTATGCATCCGGTCGCAAGGCGGAGACTTTCACGAAATCATGGGCTCCTGGCAAAGGCCGGACAGTCCAGTCCCAGTACAGTCCCAGGACCCCATAAAGGTATTCGTTACTCCATCGCCGCCATCCAACACTAGACTTTCGCCGTCGCTTCCTTCGCGTTAAAAGGGTCCGAACCTTCATCTCCACGTAGTCCCGTACCTCGCTAAAGGCGCGGCTAGAATGGCCGACCCGAAAGTAGTTGACCCAGCCCGTCAGAATGGCATTGATCTGCGAGATCAACATTTTGGCCGGAGTAGCACCTCCGCGCCGGATGGTCTCACGGATTTTCGCCTTGACGGCTTTACGGGCCTTCTTCTTCGGAGTCATTCGAATGAAGTATCCCCCTTTACTCTTATTGCTCTTACGGACGCGACGCAGGTCGAACCCCAGGAGTGGCGGGAAATGGTGGGTGCCACTCTGGAAAGAAGCATGTACATGTTCGTGGTCGAAACTATCACGGAGCAGGATCTGCAGGTGATCGACAAATTCAATTCCCTTCCTAACGAAAATCATTTTAACGGGATGACGCGGAACTGCGCGGACTTCACGCGCCGGGTGATCAATACCTACTTCCCTGGCGCCACAGGGCCTGACTACATCAACGATTTTGGTATGACCAGTCCGAAGGCAGTGGCGCGCTCGTTCACGCGCTATGCTAAGCGGCACCCGGAGGCACATTTCCGCGTTCTTCACTACGCGCAAGTACCCGGCTCCATAAAAAGGAGCACTGTGGCGAGAGCCGGAACAGAACAGCTGTTTCGATCCAAAAAGCTTCTGGTTCCCATGCTGGTATTCGCCGACCATGCATTGCCATTCCTTGCCGCGTCCTATTTGCTCACTGGGCGATTTGACCCACAACGCGAGTTGGAAAAGCATCCCACAGTTGAGTCCACCGAACTCGAGCAGCAAATCCAGTTGGCAAAATACGAAGACAATCCCACCCGGCTTGAACATTTAGAGGCGGCTAAGAACCGGCAACGCACCCACTTGTTGGGTACCGGCCGGGAGTGGAAGAAGTATCAGGAAGAGTTTGGATCGATCTTAGCCGAGGAGACCTATCAGGACGGCAAACCGGACCGTAACTTGTCGCACAGCTTCTTCCGCAAAATTGAAGAATCGGGGACGCCAGTTGTCGATCGCAACGGAGCTCTATCCCTGCAGATGGCTGAGGGGGGCGAGTCTTCGTCGGTTGGCCTCAGTGCTAGCAACATCTTCAGCCCAAATTCAGATCCGGATCTGGCCCACGAACTGATGCTAGCTCGTATCGGAAAGGTGTTAAAGAGTCCAAAACACAGTCGCGAGAACATGGTGGAATTCAAGGGAGACTGGGATTTGCTCCAGTCCGCTCTCGCGTATAAAGCGAAACCTAGAGGCACCTACAGCGCCAATTCGAGCGAAATTTCACCCTCGCAAGGTGAACATTCAGGCCGCTAGGTTTCGATCGGCAGGTGGATGCTTTGCCAAAAGGACTTCGTTTCGGAGTCTGCGCAAACTAGTTCTCCACTAGTGCAAAAGAATTCCTTTCCCATTTAACTGCACAAAACGGTGCCCGTTCGGCCGACGGGCCGTCACGTTTTTTGCTATCATCCCTATTTAGATATGCGCTGTACCCCCGCCCTGCTTCGCGTCCTGTATTTTTTTCTGTCGGCTGCCGTCGCTTGTGCCGAAGCTGACCCGCCGGTCTTGATCACAACAACGCAAACCTCGGCTGATGCACAGACGATGGTGATTGGGTTTGTCGGCGGGTTTGTGAAGCCTGACAATTCGGTTCATAGTACGGTTCAACTGGTGCGGCATCTGCGGAAACGTTATCCCGCAAGCGCATACATCGAAGCTTTTGAGAATCGTCACCGGGACAAGGCATACCAGGAGATTCGGCGGCGCCTGGACCGAAATCACGATGGCACCATTTCATCGGTGGAAAAACAAAACGCTCGGATTGTGATCTTTGGGCACAGTTGGGGAGCGTCGGAGACGGTTATGCTGGCGCGAAAGCTCGAACAGGAGGGGATCCCTGTGCTCCTGACGATTCAGGTAGACAGCGTTTCAAAAATCGGTCAGAACGACACCGTAATTCCCACGAATGTAGGAGAGGCTGTGAATTTCTACCAGCCGCACGGAATCATCCACGGCGAATCTGCAATTCGTGCTGCAGACCCCGCGCGAACTCAGATTGTTGGTAATTTCCGCTTCGACTATAAAGCCAATCCCATCCGGTGCGAAGGCTACCCCTGGTTTGACCGCGTAGTGGTAAAAACCCACACGGAAATTGAATGTGACCCTAAAGTCTGGAATCAGGTAGAAACGTTGATTTATTCCAAACTTCCTCCTGAAACACGCGACACCGCTGCGCGTCAGGAACCAACCCAAGAGTAAGAGTGCTCGCGCAGTTGCCGCGCCTGCATGGATCAGCTACAAATGGAATGGCCCGGAATTCCTACGGCCGACCATGGCTGATGGCATAACAACAACTTCTGATCCATCCTCCACTGCTTTTCTACGCTGGTGGGCACACGCTCGAACTTCTTTCTTTTGGATGGTCATCGTAGCTTTCGCTTTACGTTTTGGTTGGATCCTTGTCGCCCACACTTACAAGTTCAAAACTCTTGATCACAACTTCAGTTTTGGCTGGGAAATGGGACGCATTGGACGTTCACTCGCTCAGGGGCAAGGGTTTAGCAATCCCTTTAACGAGTTGACCGGACCAACCGCGTGGGAACCTCCTCTTTATCCATTCTTAATCGCTGGAGTTTTCAAACTATTCGGAATTTATACATATACCTCAGCGCTCGTTTTACTAGGCCTCAACAGCTTATTTTCAGCGCTTACCTGTATTCCAATTTTTCTGATCGCGAAAAAATGCTTCAGCCAGAAACTAGCAATCTGGAGCGGATGGCTGTGGGCCGTAATGCCCCCGGTCATGTACTGGTGTACACGATGGGTTTGGGAAACCAGTCTGGCCGCTCTTCTAATCGCGTTGATTTTTTGGTTGTGTCTGGAGCTGGAAGATCAGGAAGGCTTGATGCGGTGGCTGAGATTCGGGCTGTTGTGGGGCATCGCGGGGCTCACGAACACTTCCCTGCTGGCGTTTTTACCGGCTTCGGGATTGTGGGTGTGGTACAGGCGCTGGAAGTATGGCAGGCGTTCCCTGGCTGGAGGTGCGCTGGCGTCACTCGTATTCGTCGCCTGCATCACACCGTGGATCGTGCGGAATTCACGCACTTTTGGACAATTGATATTTCTGCGTTCAAACTTCGGGGCCGAGCTTCGCATCGGCAATGGACCGTGGGCCGACGGCACCTGGAGAGAATATCTTCATCCCACGCAGAACATTTCTGAGATGCGGCGCTACCGGCAGATGGGCGAGGTCGCTTATGTGGCGGAAAGGCAGCGAGAAGCCATCGCTTTCATCCGCGAAGACTATGCACGTTTCATGTCGCTCAACGTTAAGCGGTTTATTTATTACTGGGGTGGGGTTCCGCGATCCTCGGAGATACCCGCCTTGGCTCCTACGAAGAATTCGATATTCCTCGCGTCTTCGGTGCTTGCGTTTTGGGGACTAGGGCGCGCCTTGCGGAAGCGCCAGCCAGGCGCGTGGCTGTTTTTCTGGCTGATCCTTTGCTATCCAGCGCCGTATTACATCGTGTTTCCGCACCCACGCTACCGTCACCCGATCGAACCGGAGTTGGGAATTCTGATGGTCTATGTGATCTCGGAGGCCGAAAAAAAGCCACTGGCAAAAACCTAGCCACTACACCACTCTTCCCTTAAACGTGTGCGAACTGGCCGACCTCCTGCAAGGCTTCGGCAAATGTCTCGATAGCGCGATCGATCTGCGCGCGGGTAATCGTTAAAGGCGGCTGGAAACGGATCACGTTGCCATACACTCCACCTACACCAACAAGAACACCGCGTCGCAGCAGGCCGTCACGGATGCCCTCCGCTTCGGCAGTGGCGGGCGTCAGCTTTTGGTCTTTGACGAGTTCGACTCCGATCATCAAACCCAAGCCCCGTACTTCGCCAATGAGTGGATTATTTTTCTTTAATGCTCCCAACTTTGCCATGGCGTAATTGCCGGTTTCAGCAGCCCGCTGGGCAAGTCCTTCCTGCTCGATGAAGTGAATATTGGCCAGCGACGCCGCACAGGAAACCGGATTGCCGCCAAACGTAGAAAGGTGATCGCCCGGCTTGTATGCATCTGCGATTTCGGGCCGCGTGGTAAATGCGCTCAGCGGAAAACCGTCTGCGATTCCCTTCGCCGTGACAAGAATGTCAGGATTCACGTCGTAGTGCTCGATCGCAAACATCTTCCCCGTGCGAGCGAAGCCAGATTGAACTTCGTCTGCAATGAAAAGAATGCCGTGACGGTCGAGGACTTTCTTTACTTCCTTAAAATAATTGCCCGGCGGAACAATGATGCCGCCCTCGCCCATGACCGGTTCCGCAATAAACGCCGCAACATCATCCGCGGTCGTAAAACGGATCACATCCTCGATGGCACGAGCGCACTGCCGTCCACATTCCTCCGGATCGTCCGACCATTGCGACCGGTAAGTATACGGAGCGGGAGCAAATGTCACGCCCGCAGCATACGGACCGCCCCGCTTCTTGCGGCTCATGTTGCCGGTCACGCTGAGTGCGCCCCAGCTGCGTCCATGGAAACTCGCATGGAGCGCAATGAATTCGTGCTTACCCGTGTAGAGTCGAGCGAGCTTCATGGCGCCTTCGATGGCTTCCGCGCCTCCGTTACCAAAAAACGTCTTGGTGAGTCCTGGTGGAGCAATGTGCGCGATCTTTTCAGCCAGGTCCGCAACCGGCTGCACATGATAAATGTAGGAAGAGCAGTGGACCAATTTATCCATCTGCGCCTTTGCCGCGGCGATGACCTCTGGATTGCAATGCCCGGCGTTTACGACGGAAATGCCGGCAAAGCAGTCCAGGTATTCACGCCCGTTGATATCGGTAACCGTGGCACCGCTGGCCTTGTCGATGACGATGGGTACAACTGACTTCATGAAGCCAGTCATGACATAGTCTCTATATTTTTGAATGGTATCGGACATGAATACCTCAATGGTTTCGAGTTACGCGGGCTCAGATGCCCTCGTCCGGACGCGAAGTTCCCCAGGTTTTTAAGTCAAACCGAAGTCTTGCCGATTTGCGCCTGCCGGGCCGGGTAGAACAACTGCCCCTACGCGATCATCCGCTTCTTAAAACTTGCGTGAGTGTTCTTTTGCCCAGCGTTCGACTACGATTTTCTTTTCGGTGTAGAACTCGACACCATCGTGCCCTTGGGCGTGCATGATTCCAAAGAAGCTGTCCTTCCAGCCGCTGAACGGAAAATACGCCATGGGAGCAGCCACACCAATGTTGATCCCGATATTTCCGGCGGGAGCTTCGTGACGAAAACGCCGCGCGGCCGCTCCGCTCGACGTAAACAGTGACGCCTGGTTGCCATATGGGCTACGCTCAAGGAATGCCAGGGCCTCGTCGAGATCCTTGGCATGCACCAGGCTCAGTACCGGACCAAAGATTTCGGTGTCGGTGAGTTCACTGGTGGCGGGAACAGCGTCAAGAATGGTCGGCTTTACGAAATTCCCGCCTTCATACTTCGGAACGCGCGAGTTGCGCCCATCGAGCAACACTTTGGCGCCCTCCTTTTCGCCAGCGGCAATCAACGATTCCACCCTTAGCTTGCTCTGCGGGGTGATCACTGGACCCATATTCACGCCTTCGTCAAGACCGTTGCCGACGCGCAATGTTGCAGCCGCCTCGGTGATCGAATCGCGAAACGTTTTTTGCGCTTCGCCAATCGTCACGGCGACCGAAACTGCCAGGCAACGCTGGCCTGCACAACCAAAGGCGCTGTCGCCGACGATCTGTGTCGTCATTTTCATGTCCGCGTCCGGCAAAATGATGACGTGATTCTTCGCCCCACCCTGGCATTGCGCACGTTTTCCGTTTTGCCCTGCCCGCGCGTACACGTATCTGGCCACAGGAGTCGATCCCACGAAACTGATGGCGCGCACTTTGGGGTGATCGCATAATGCGTTGACCACGGCTTTGCCGCCGTTGATCATGTTCAGCACGCCTTTGGGGAGACCGATATTCTCCATCAGTTCAAAAGCTCGACGCATGGTGAGCGGTACGCGTTCTGAAGGCTTCAGAACGAAAGTATTTCCGGTGGCAATGGCGTAAGGCAGAAACCAGAACGGAATCATCCCTGGAAAATTAAACGGGACGATCGCAGCAACCACCCCCAAAGGCTGCCGGATCATCATTTCGTCAATGCCGCGGGCCACGTCTTCGAGGTTGTAGCCCTGCATCATGGTCGGAATTCCACAGGCAACTTCGACATTTTCAATCGCACGGCGCCATTCCGCTTTGGCTTCGGCGAATGTCTTGCCATTTTCCTGAGTGAGGATGCGGCTTAAGTCATCAACATGATCTTCCAGCAACTGCTTCAACTTGAATAGCGGTTGAATCCGATCTTCAGGTGGAGTGCGCCGCCATTCGGGGAAGGCCGAAGCCGCAGCTTCGATTGCGACGGCGGTCTCAGCAGCATTACAGAGCGGGGTCTGTGCGATCACTTCACCAGTCGCAGGGTTGGTTATATCGAACCACTCAGTTGCATTGGATTCGATCCATTGGCCGTTAATGAAATTGGGAACCTTGGTCACAGTCGCGGTGGCAACAGTCATAAATTTATCTCGCTAGTATTGTAACGCCGGAGTGCGGCCCCTGGTCTGGACAGCAAGTCCTCGCCCGATGGGCGCGTCAGCCAACGGCAAAGCGAATACCCCAGGAAGTTATACCGGTTGAGCGATCGCGCCTTTTGTTTCACAAACCATCTGCAAAGCTGATTCCAGAACGTCGAGCCCTTCATCCATCTGCTCGTCGTTGACTACGAGTGGGACCAGCACACGCACCACGTTGCCGTAAGAACCAGCGGTAATCGTAATCAACCCGTGTTCATAGCAGAACTGGGTAATCTGCTTTGTTTCATCTGGTGCAGGCTCTCGGTTTTCTCGCGACCGCACCAGTTCGATCGCCTGCATTCCACCGAGCCCGCGAACGTCCCCGACGATTGACCAATGCTTTTGCCACTGCCGGGCGCGCGTCTGAAATCGTTCTCCCAGTTCGTTAGCGCGAGCCAACAGGTTCTCACGCTCGAAGATATCAAGCACCGCCAAGGCCGCAGCACAGGACAGCGGATTGCCCGCGAAGGTCCCACCTAGCCCTCCGGGACCGGGAGCGTCCATAATTTCTGCACGGCCCGTGATCGCAGCCAGGGGGAGGCCGCCGCCGAGAGACTTTGCGGATACCAGAATATCGGGTTCAACCCCGTAGTATTCACTGGCAAACAGCCTGCCGGTGCGACCGAAACCACTTTGTACTTCATCCGCAATGAACAACACGCCGTGTCTATGGCAAATTTCCATCAACACTCGAAAGAAGTCTTTCGGCGGAACAATGAAGCCCCCCTCGCCAAGAACCGGCTCGGCAATCACGGCCGCCACATCTTCCGACGCCACCACCCGTTTAAAAGTGTCCTCGAGGTGCCGGGCACAAAACAGATCACAGGACGGATAAGTCAGGGAGTAGGAACAGCGATAGCAATAGGCGTAAGGGACACGGTAAACGTCACCAGGGAACGGCGCAAAACCAGCCTTATAGGGATGCGTCTTGCTGGTCAAGGCCAAGGTCATCATGGTGCGGCCGTGGAAAGCGTCTTCGAACGCGATGATGCTAGAGCGCCCGGTATGGGCTCGCGCGATCTTCACCGCATTTTCTACCGCCTCAGCGCCACTGTTCACAAACAGTGTCTTCTTCGGGAACTTGCCTGGCGTGACCTGGTTCATGCGTTCGGCCAGGCGCACATAGCCTTCGTAAGGTGTGACCTGTACACAAGTGTGAAGAAACTGATCGAGTTGGTTTTTCACCGCGGTGACGACTGGTTCGCGGCGATGGCCGACATTGAGGCAGCCGATGCCACCCGCGAAGTCGAGATAGCGGTTGCCGTCCACGTCTTCGATCCACGCGTCTTCGGCCTTGGCCACATAGACGGGAGTGCCGATCGACAGGCCACGCGGAATAGCCATCGCGCGGCGCTCACCCAAAGCTTTCGATTTGGGCCCGGGAATCGCGGTTTTTAATTGAATGGTAGCCATCGTAATTCTTAGCCCTGGTTGTTCGTTGTCGACCGTTGGCCTTTGGTCGTCTCCTTAGGTCAACGACGGACGACCGATGAACGACGTATCCCGTTTTCAGTACCAGCCAATCGGGGCTTCGTTCAAATTGATGTGAACCTGTTTGGTTTCCAGATATTCCTCGATTCCCCACGGACCGAGTTCACGACCGAAGCCGGATTGCTTGTACCCCCCCCACGGTGCCTCTACGTAGGTGGGTTGCATGTGATTGACCCAGACGATTCCTGCCCGCAAAGACTTCACCGTACGGAAAGCCTTAAAAATATCCCGAGTCCAGACGGCAGCCGCAAGACCGTAAGGAGAATCGTTCGCGATCTTGACAGCATCTTTTTCGTCTTCGAACGGGATAACCGCCGCGACCGGGCCGAAGATTTCTTCGCGCGCGATGCGAGCAGTATTATCCAGATCGTAGAAGATGGTGGGTTCGACGTAATAACCCTTGGCAAATTTCTCGGCGCGACCTCCGCCCGTCGCCAGCTTTGCTTCTTTCTTTCCAATCTCCTGATAAGAGCGCACGCGATCGTACTGGTCTTTGCTCACCAGGGGGCCCATTTTCGTTTCTCGATCCAGAGGCGCTCCCAATCTGATTTTCTTAGCCTTCTCGACCATGCCGTCAACAAAGTCTTTGTAAATCGATTTCTGCACCAGGATGCGACTGCCAGCGGAGCACACTTCACCTTGGTTGATGAAGACGCCGAATAACGCGCCGTCGATCGCGGCTTCGAAATCGGCATCGGCGAAGAAAATGTTCGGTGACTTGCCTCCGAGTTCAAGGGTCACTCGTTTGACGGTCTCGGCAGCCTGTTTGACGATGATTTTTCCGACGGCTGCGCTACCTGTGAAAGCGATCTTATTTACATCGGGATGCTGCACCAGGGGCGCCCCACAGGTTTCCCCAAACCCCGTGATGATATTCACCACCCCAGGTGGAAGACCAACATCGCCCAGCCAGTTCGCCATCTCGAGTGCGGTGATGGGAGTCTGTTCGGCGGGCTTCAAAACGCAAGTGCAGCCGGCCGCCAGGGCGGGCGCCAATTTCCAGGCTGCCATCAGCAGGGGATAATTCCACGGAATAATCTGGCCCGCAACGCCGATAGGTTCTTTGAGGGTAAGGCTCATGGCATTGTCTGGGACAGGATTTACATATCCAAGAATTTTTGTGGCCAGGCCACCGTAGTACTCAAAGCATGTGGCGACATCGTTGATGTCATATTCCGCTTCAACAATCGGCTTACCCGTATTGCGGCATTCCAGTTCAGCCAGCATGGCCGCGTTCTGGCGAATTTTATCGGCCAGACGAAAGAGCACTCGACCGCGCTCCTGGGCGGTTGTCGTCGCCCACGGGCCATCTTCGAACGCTGCTTTGGCAGCGGCCACAGCGCGGTTCACATCGTCCATATTCGCGTCTGGGGCTTGCGCGATTACTTCTTCGCTGGCGGGATCGTAGACCGGGAAGGTCTTGTTCGACCTGCTCTGAACCCACTCACCGTTGATGTAGAGCTGATAAGTTCGTACGTCAGTTTTTACTCCGCCCGGCATGCGACCTCCTGTCTGAATGGATTGCTGCCACGCTTTCCCGCCCCACTGGCAAACCTCGTGCCCGTTAGCCTTCTAATGGCCGCGACTTGCGACCGCCGTACACGTAGAAGAAAAACGCAGCCAGTCCGACAAAAAATAGCGTGCCCCCAAACATCCATAACTCATACGACCACAGCGAACTAATCTGTTGTGCGGGAAAAAACACCAGCACGATACCCAGAATCGTCGTAACCAAGCCGCTGATACCCGCCAGGACGAGAGTCGTTTTGCTGTAGTGCCCCTGGCCGGGTGCGTCGTTCAAGGCCAGTTTGAGCAAGGCGGCAAACATATATAAGAACGGTATCAGTTGCAGTACCACTGCCAGGGACAGCATTTTCTGGAATGTCTCCTGTACACCCGCCCCGACAAAGTTCATCAAGATCAACGCCATCGAAACCGCTGCATGGACTATGAGTGCGGCATAGGGCGTTGCATAACGGGGATGCACTCTTGCCATCCAGGCAGGCATGTACGAATCGAGTCCGGCGACAAACGGAATGCGGGCCGACCCCCCCAGCCACGCCGATCCGATGCCAGCGATTGAAAAACTCAATAACAGCGCAAACGGCGCTACGATCCAGACGACCCCCACTCGCCCGGCCATATGAGCCACCGCCTGCACGATTCCCTGCAGAACGCTAATCTGGTCCTTACTCACGGCGATGAGCAGGGTAAGCGTAGCGCCAATGTAGAGCAGGCCGGATAGCACTCCGCCCCAGGCCACGGCGCCAGGTAGGGTTCGGGGCGGATCCTGGATCTCGTCTCCCATGACCGACGCCAGTTCGAGGCCGACGAGTCCAAAGCAGATCACGCCAAACGAATTAAGTACAAACCTGGGATTGGCAGGAATTCGAAAGTCCGCCGCACTTACCGTCGTCCCGAAGCGCAACCAGATTACGAATCCCAATCCAATCAAAACCGCAGCAGCCACACCGGTACCGATACCGCCAAGATTGTTGACCCACTTGCCCACACCCAAACCCACAATGTTCAGTACCACCAGCACGACCAACAAAAGCACGGCGGCGATCAGCGCGAACGTCTTGTTGTCTGCCAGCGCCTGGTGGGTCGGGCCCAGCACGAATACCGAAACGCCGACAAAGTACAGCATCACCGTCGGCACATACAGCATGTTGTTAGTCCAATAACACCAGCCCGACAGAAACCCGTGGAAGTCTCCAAAAACTTCCTTCGCCCACAAATAGACACCACCTTCGCCGGGATAACGGTGTGCCAATTCGATCACTGCAATGCCCTGTGGCCAGAAAAATAAGAGCAGCGATATGATCCACAACCAGACCGTAACCCCGCCGTTCGCGGCAATTGAAGGGACAACATTCAGATTGAATATTGCGACCACGAACAGAAGCACCAAGTCGGCACGTCCCAGCACGCGCTTGAGGTGAGGCTGCTCGGGATCATTCGCAGACAATACCTGCTCCTTAGGTTTCCGAAATCGTAGCGCCGCTTCTTGCCGGCCTTCAGGAGAGCATAACTACGCTCGCTGCGGGACTGCACATCCCCGCCGCGCCAAGACTGCGGCGCTACGAAATCCTCTAGTGCGCTACGGCTACCACTTCTCCCATACGTTCTTGCTGTGCCTTGGCCAACGTTGGCGCTACATCCTCGAACGCTGACAGATGTTTGTCGATGTCAGCTTCAGTGTGCTGAACGGAAATGGTCCACTGCTCATCCCACCAGTATGGTTGCGCCATCACGCCACGATTGACCATGGCAAACCAGTAGTGCCGCCACAGATCGACATCGATGGCTTCCCAATCCCGATAGTTCCGGATCTCTTTGGGATAGAGCATCAAAGCACCATTGGCGCCTGCGCTTGCGATGTACCCCTGCAGACCCGACTTGGCAACGATCTTCTTGTAGCCCTCGGTCAGTTTCTTGCTTAGCTTATCGACATGCGCATAATTGTCGCGGGTGAGAACTTCGCGGAACGTTGCCAAGCCCGCTGCCATGGACACGGGATTGGTGTTGTAGGTCCCACCGTGAAAAACCTTGTGCTGGGAGATCAGGTCCATCACTGACTTGTGTGTGCCGAATGCGGCCAGCGGCAAGCCGCCTCCAATCGATTTCGCCAGGCAAATCATGTCAGGTTTTACGCCGAAATATTCCGACGCTCCGCCCCATCCCAGTTTTGCGCCGGTCTTGACTTCGTCGAAGATGAGCAACGCACCGTGGCGGGTGGCAATGTCACGCAAGCCTTCAAGAAAGCCCGACTGCGGCATGCACAGGCCCACATTCATCATGATCGGTTCAAGAATGATGGCTGCAATCTCGCCTGAATTTTGCTTGAACCGAAGCTCGACGCTTGCAAGGTCATTGAAGGTCGCAATCACCACGTTCGCGATCGCAGACTTAGGTACCCCGAGGCCTCCGGTGACAGAAGTCGGTGCATTGACATCCCCGTAGTCAGGCGCGTGGGGCTTGACGCTCACCAGCGCCGAATCGTGCAGTCCGTGATACCCACCTTCGAACTTAACGATTTTGTCTCGGCCGGTGGCAGCACGCGCCAGCCGCACCGCATGCATCGTCGCTTCCGTCCCACTGTTTCCGAAGCGGCACATTTCCACCGGGAAGCGGTTGCAGATCTCTTCCGCCAGCTCCCACTCCATGTCGTGAGGCATGCCGAACATGGTTCCGGTACTGAGGCGTTTCTCCACTGCCTTCATTACTGCTGGATGGCAGTGCCCAGCCATGAGTGCACCGAAGCAAAGGTTGTGGTCGATGTACTCGTTGCCGTCAAGATCGCGAAACTTGCTCCCTTGACCCTCTTTCACAAAAATCGGGTAAGGATCATAGGCGCGGTAATTGCTGGCGACGCCAAGCGGAATTCGCTTGAGGTTCTTCTTGTGAGCGGCGGCGGATTTCGGCGTGCGATGCTCGAAAGTTTCGAGCTCTTTCTGCAATTCGGGGTACATCTTGGTCTCCAGGAATGCTCAGGCCGATACGGCCATTAGAATGCCCGGGCCGCCGAAGCCGCCCGGGCTTACTTCTAGAAGTATAGCTTTAAAGCGACTTGCATAAGACGAGGATCGCCGGCTGCTTTCACCCGTCCGAAGTCCGATCCGTCCGTCACATTTCCATCCGGATTGAAGAATTTAGTGTGATTGAAGGCGTTGAATATGTCCCAGCGGAATTCCGCCCGCGATGCTTCGGAAATCCGGAAGCTTTTCTGCACCGACAGGTCCCAGTTGTTCAGGCCCGGTCCGCAGCAGATCGATCGGGGAGCGGTACCATAGCGTCCGAACAGTGAGGGCTGGAAGCAGTTAAATGTGATCGTTGTCGAGCACGGCACCTGGGAATTGTCCGAAGCGTTCGACGTAAAGCTGTTGGGATCGAATCCATAATTGTTGGGATTCTTGCGCGGATCGAGCTTCCTAAACTTGGCCAGCTGGTCGGGCTCGCCCGCCGCCGAAAAATCGATGCTGCTGGTCAGTTCGTTATCGTCAAAGGACTGCAGGTGAATCGGGAATCCGGTCTGGAACTCTGTGATGCCCGAAACGGCCCAGCCGTTGAGGATCTGCCCGGCTACTCCTGTAAATTTCCTGATCGGCAACTCGTAGTAATAGCTCACCACAAATCTCTGGGCGGCATTGAATAGTGACAAGCTGCGCGTCCGTCGCGGATCGAACGGATTGAGAATGTCTTCAAAGCTTGAAGCTTGATCAAGCGATTTGCTGAAGGTATAGGCCGCCTGCAGCTGCAAGCCGTTGGAGAATCTCTTCTCCAGATTTGCCTGCACCGAGTTGTATGCCGAGTTGGCGATTGTGTCTTGAGCAAAAATATTGGAGAAGACTGGAACCTGATCCACCGGACAGTTCACGCCCGTGGCGGGCACGCAGTTTGGCGAGGAAAAGGGGCGAATGCCGACAAAATTCAGAGTCTGTCCAGTGCCGGCCACGACCGCCCCGCCAGGCATATGGAAATTGAAACCAGTCGGAACGGTGACGCTGAACTGGTTGTCCTCCGCAAACTGGTTACAGGTCGCAGGATCGCCGAACGAGGTCACGCTTGCGGGGTTCGTGTTGGCGATCGAAGCGATATCCAGACAAGTTTGGGGCGTCGCACGGTTCAAGTCGGTGGAGGCCAGCAAGCGATGTCCTTGAGATCCGACGTAGCCGACTTGCAGCACCAGATTCTTGGCGAGTTCCCGCTGAATACCGAAGTTGTACTGCGCCGAATATTGCGACCGCATGTGCGGCTGGAATTCTCCGAACAGCAGAATCGGCCGGTAGATCGACCAGTCGACCGGCTGGCCGCGTGGCGGGTTCAGGATGCCATTGAAAGGATTGGGATTAACAAAGCCGGCTTGGGCGTAGAACGGAGTATTGAAGAAGGTCTCTGCCAGGAATGTGCTGCCGCCGAACGGGGGCTCGGCGCTGAATTGCTCGAGCACGAGCTGTTCCACCGGGTTGTAAAACATACCCCATCCAGCCCGGATGCTGGTCTTGCCCGTAGTGCCTGGACTCCACGAAATACCAAACCTCGGAGCAAATGCCTTGTAGTAGGTCTGAGTCAGACCGTTCGGTACCCCCTTGTCTCCGGGAACCACCAAACCGGTCGGGAAGACCGTGTTGCAGTCAGTCGTTCCCAGCGCCTGCCCGTAATCTGAAAGCTGGCACGGATATATGCTGGTGACCTGCCCCGGACGGAACGTTTGTACGTGATGTCCAATGTCGGTCAGCGGAGTGTTGAGCTCCCAGCGCAGACCATAATTAACGGTCACATTCGGACGAATTTTCCAGCTGTCTTGCGCAAAAAGATAGACGGCGGTGGTGCGAACATTCTCGGTCTGCGCCGCGCCTTGCTGGTAAGTATCCGGCAATCCGAGGAGATAGTTCGGGTATAGATCATTGTTGAAACCGACGTCGTTTGTCCCTCCGCCGAAGTAGTTGTAAAAGCCGCTCACTTCGAAGTAGAGAGTTTGATCAAAGCGCATGCGGCGCAGGTCGGCGCCGAATTTCATGGTGTGGTTGCCCACGACCTTGGTTAAGCTATCCGACCACTGAAACGAATTGCCCACCTGCGGAAGCTCACCTTCGAAGTTGTTGCCGATAGTGAATCCGCCAGAAACCGTAATATCGGGAACTCCCTCACGCTGCGGCCCTAGGCCGGGAGTGATGCCGATCTTGTTCGAGAAAGGCGTGCCCGCCAGGACATTATTCGCCGGATCGTTGATCACACTGGCGTCGGAGACGCCAGTGAAGCAGAACGGCTTCGCCGCGGCTGAGGCGCAGGAATCGGTCACATTGTTGGTATTTTGCGAATGGTTGAAAGTTCGCTGCGCCTCGCGCATATAAGCAAAACGGAATTCGTTGACTACGTTGTTGCTGACCGTCCAGGTGTGACTCAGGTTCCACTGCTGGAAGCGCTGTTTGCTGCTGGCACCGAAACCGGGGACGTTGGCTCCCGCCGCCTGGAAATTGTTAAACGGATTGAAAGTATCCTCATCCGTAAAGTAGTAGTACCCGCTGAAATTCTGCTTGGCGTTGATGTGGTGATCGAAACGAAAGGTCGTCTGGTCGGACCGGTCGCTACCGGTAAGAACCGCCTGGAAGAATCCGTTTGAGGTATTGGGAGAAGGCACAAAGCGAAGCAGGTCGACCGCGACCGGATCCTGACAGGATGTAGGAATCACGTTGCCGGGAAAGACGTCGGCATAATTTACGCCCGCCGCCGGGCTGATTCCACCGGCGGCGGCGATGTCAGTCGCGCACAGCCCGCCGGCGCGGCTGTTTAATACGTCGGCCACGGTTTGGTTTCCGATCACACCGCTGAACGGATTGCCTTCCGAAAAATTTCCGCCCCGCTCCAGGGCGTCAGGCACAGCCACCGTCGGCCCGGACGCGCCACGGCGGCGGCGTAATCCCTCGTAGGACGCGAAGAAAAAGGTCTTATCCTTCTTCACCGGTCCTCCAATCGTGCCCCCGAACTGGTTCATGATGAACGCCGGCTTGGAAGTGTCAAAGTAGCCCTGCGAGTTCAAAACCTTGTTACGAAGGAATTCGTACACGTTGCCGTGAAACTGATTGGTGCCGGATTTGGTGACCACATTGACCACGGCGCCGGAGTTGCGTCCGTACTCCGCGTCAAAGGTGTTGGTGATGATGCGGAATTCTTCCACGCTATCAGGACTGGGCTGGACCGTCGGCAGGTTCACGAACATGTCGTTCGCGTCTCCGCCATTGACACTGAAATTGTTGGCGCGGCCCCGGCCGCCATTGACGGAGACGCTGCCTACGTTGCTGCTTCCATAGTAAAGGTCGGCACCGGTCTGCGATGACACCCCAGGCTGCAGGGACAGGAACTGATAAGTGTCGCGTTCATTCAGAGGCAACTGCACGATGGCGCGGTCGTTGACGATAGTTCCTAGCTGGGTGCTGGTGGTATCGACCAGCGGCGCTTCCGAGGTCACCTCCACCGTTTCTTTGGCTTCCCCCAACTGCATCAGCATGTTCAGCGTTATCACCTGGTTCAGTTCCAGGAGCACGCCGCGACGGATGTTCTTCTTGAAACCGGCCAGGTCAAATTCGGCACGATAGGTGCCCACCGGCACTTCAACGAACACAAAGTCGCCGCTGTCATTGGTCACCGCTTCGCGGCTGACGCCAGTGGCCTCGTTGACCAACGCCACTTTCACACCCGCCAAGACCGCGCCACTGGGATCGGCCACGCGGCCCAGGATTCTGCCGCCCGTGCTTTGGGCCAGGAGGAACGTGGAATTGACAAGACAAAGCAGGATAACCAGCCAGCGCACTGACCAGCGTAATGACGACCATGTCATGGGGGATCTCCGCTGCGAATGGGGCTTTTCAATTTTAAAACACTGACTTGCGCCCAACGCAAACCTTGCTATAATCGCGCAAGGTTAGAGGGATTCTCGGCAAACTGTCAAGCAAAAAATAGCGTTGTCCTTATCGGTGAAACGCTTGAGGGAGCATGGTTCGGGATGAAACCGACGGAGCCCTATTTGAAAATCGGTGAGGTGGCGCGTCTGGTAGGGGTTTCTCCCTCCCTGATTCGCTCCTGGGAGAGTCTTGGCCTTACCCGCCCCCGCCGCACGGCCAGCCAGTACCGGCTGTACGGCCCCGAAGATGTAAAACTGCTCAAGAAAGCGCGCTTCCTGCGCCGGGTACGTGGCTTAAACGCTCCGGCGATCGTGCAAATGCTCAAGCGAAACGGTCAGGTGCGTCCTCTCCCTGATGGTGGTGGTCGTGCGATCGGAGTTCGCCTGCGCCAGTTAAGAACCAAACGCAAACTGTCTTTGTCTCACGTCGCGAAAGCGGTAGGAATTTCTGTGGGATTTCTAAGCGCGCTGGAGCGCTCGCATATGAGCGCCTCGGTCTCCACGTTGCGAAAGTTGGCGCGATTCTACAAAACAAACATCATCGGCTTTTTCGATCCCACCGAATCCAGCATCCGCCTGGTGCCGCCTGACAAACGAAAAGTATTGGACGCCGGCCCCGGAGTTCGCATGGAATTGCTGGCGTGGGGCAATACCGTGATGGAACCTCACCTTTTTCGAATCGCCCCCGAGTCCGGCAGCGGAGAGTCTTACACACACGAGGGCGAAGAGTTCCTATACATATTGCAGGGAGAATTGCAGATTTCCCTCGAAGCCAAAGAGTATCGTTTACAGCCGGGAGATAGCTTCTATTTCGAGAGCGCAACTCCCCATAGCTGGAGTAATCCCGGACGCAACGATACCTTGGTACTGTGGGTGAACACTCCGCCCACTTTTTAGTGAGCACAGGGTTCGTGGGAAATCGAACGGAGGATTCTTGCCTGAGGTCACGAATTTCCGCTTGAAAATGCCGCGTTTATTGTTGCTCGCGGTCGTCTTCTGCCTTTCGTTCTCCTCAAGTGCGCAGACGGCCACCCAAGCCGATACAGTGATCGTGAATGCGAGGATTTACACCGTCAATCCCAGACGACCCTGGGCCGAAGCCCTTGCGATTCGCGGAGACAAGCTTCTCGACGTCGGCAGTGTCACGGAAATCGACGCTTATCGCGGACCTTCTACAAAAACCATCGATGCGCAGGGGAAGATGGTTCTACCGGGATTCGCAGATTGTCACATTCATTTCATGGAAGGCTCGCTTGGCCTCACCCAGGCCAATCTCAATGGATCGAAGTCGGTGACCGAAATCCAAAAACGCATTAAAGATTATGCGGCGTCTCATCCCAACCAAGCTTGGATATTGGGCATGGGTTGGACTTACTCGACTTTTGGCGCTGCCGCATTACCTGACAAGAAATATCTAGATGAAGTCGTGCCCGACCGTCCGGTGTATCTGCAAGCCTACGACGGGCACAGTTCGTGGGCGAATAGTAAGGCGCTGGCTTTGGCCGGTATCACGCGGGAGACGCCGGATCCTCCTGACGGAAAGATTGTTCATGACGACAAAGGAGAACCCAGTGGAGCACTGAAGGAGTCTGCGGGCGATCTGGTGGCCCGAGTGACGCCCAAACCCACTCGCGAAGATCGTTTGGCAGCCTTACAACTGGGTATGCACGAAGCCAACAAGTTCGGACTCGTGCGCGTGCACAGCGCCGGGGGAGACTTCGAGTGGCTTGATTTGTTTGACCAGTTGCGGCAACAGAATCGAATGACTTTGCGTTTCTACGTTGCCTACTTCCTCGATCCACCGGAATTAACTCCAGACGCAATTGAAAAAATCGAGCAAGCACGGCGGACTTATCACGACGACTGGATCTCCGGCGGTGCGGTAAAGACGATGCTCGATGGGGTGATCGAGGCACACACGGCGGCAATGCTGGCGCCTTATAGTGACGATCCTGCACAGATCGGCAAAACTTTCTGGGAGCCAGCGAAATACAAACAGGCAATCGCCGAACTGGACCGCCGAGGGTTGCAGATCTTCACTCATGCGATTGGCGACAAATCAGTAAGGCTAGCACTTGACGCTTATCAGGCTGCCGCCGAAACCAACCACACTCTCGATGCGCGCGACCGCATAGAGCATATCGAGACTATTAGTCCTGAAGATATTCCACGCTTCGGAACACTCGGCGTCATCGCTAGCTTCCAGCCTTTGCATGCTTATCCCGATGACAACGCACTGCACGTGTGGGCGCGGAATGCTGGGCCTGAACGCACTCACCGTGCGTGGGCTTGGCACAGCGTAGAGAGTTCGGGAGGCGTCTTGGCTTTCGGCAGCGATTGGCCCGTGGTTACACTCAATCCGTGGCCCGGAGTGCAAAATGCACTCACTCGGCGCACCCGAGAAGGTGACCCTCCTGGCGGCTTTGTTCCACAAGAACGCATTGGCCTGGAAGATACCATCAAAGCCTATACTCTGGGCGCAGCATTCGCCGGCCACCGGGAGAAAACAGAAGGCTCTCTTGAGCCGGGAAAGCTGGCAGACTTGATCGTCATATCGAACGACCTTTTCAAAATCGCCCCGGATCAGATTGCTAATACTGAAGTGCTGCTGACGATGGTTGGCGGGAAAACAGTCTACCAGGCGGATGGCTGGCCGTTAACCTCTGCGATAGTGAAGGAAAAACCATGACACGGCGCGTTGCCCTCTCGGTCTCGTTGTTCATCGTTACCCTTTTCTCGGTTTCTTGCAGCCAAAAAACTCCGTCGCTGAACCTGCTGGTGTGGGAAGGCTATGCAGATTCATCGTTTATTCACGGATTTGAGGAACAGTATCACTGTAAAGTTTCCGCTTCTTACATGGGATCGAGTGATGAACTGGTTGCTAAGCTGCGCGGCGGCAGCGCCGGAAATTATGACGTGATCTCGCCTTCGAGCGACGTTGCGACCACGATCGCGGCAGCGGGACTGGCTCTCCCGCTCGATCTCTCGAAGATTCCCGACTACGGCCAACTCTCTCCTCAGCTCACTTCCCTGCTGCTGGTCCGCATGAAAGGACAGGTTTATGGCGTTCCCTTTATGTGGGGGCCAGATCCGCTGATTTACGACACCACGGTTTTCCCTGATCCTCCTGACAGCTGGAAGGTTCTTTGGGATGCGAAGTATCGCGGCAAGATTTCAGTTTGGGACGACCTTTCCACCGTTTACATGGCCGCCCAGGTTCTTGGTTACGACAAGCCCGAACCCTCCCGGATTTATAATCTCTCTGATGAACAGCTGGAGGCGGTTAAGAAAAAGCTGTTGGATCTGAAGCCAAACCTCCGCAAAATGTGGTCGACGGGCGGCGAGCTAACAAATCTATTCCAGAACCACGAGGTGATAGCGGCAATGGGTTGGCCATTGATGACCAACCAGCTTCGCAAAATCAACTTTCCCGTGGGAGAAACGATCCCCAAGGAAAACACCACCGGCTGGATCGATCACCTGATGATCACAGCCGGCAGCGAGAACAAGGAACTCGCACACAAATTCCTGGAATACATGATTCAGGCACAAACCCAGAAAAAAATAACAGACGTGACTGGCTATACTCCGGCTAACCCGCAAGCCGCACACTACATGACACCGGATGAGATCAAGCACCTGCACCTCGATGACGTGGACAATTATCAGAAGAGACTTTATTTCTGGCAGGATGTGCCTCGCCGGGCCAAATACAACGAGATTTGGAACGAAGTTAAAGCTGCGCAATGATGTTCATGTAGGTGTGCTCGTCATCGCTTTCACCAAGGAAACCGTTGGCCACCAGTCACGAATCCGCAGCCATTCGGGCTATTGCCTCGGCGGCAACCCCTCTGCTCGACATCCGCAACATCGCTAAATCATTCGGGAAACACGTAGTCTTGCGCGACATTTCCCTTCGCGTCGGCGAGGCAGAATTTCTTACCATTCTTGGAGAGAGCGGTTCGGGCAAAACCACATTGCTGCGCATCATTGCCGGATTTGAAAGCGCGAATTCAGGTGAGATTTTGATGGGGAGCGAACGCTTGGACATCCTGCCTCCCTATCGGCGCCGGGTCAACACTGTATTCCAGCACTATGCTCTGTTCCCACACCTGACAGTCTCGGAGAACGTTGGTTACGGACTAAGAATTGCAAAACTACCCAAAAAGGAAATAGTGACTCGAGTCGGACAGGCTTTGGACATGGTCAAGATGGCCCCTTATGCTGAATCCAAGCCTTCGAAAATCAGTGGCGGACAGCAGCAGCGGGTGGCGTTGGCCCGGGCGCTGGTCAACCGTCCCCGTCTGCTACTGCTTGACGAACCACTCTCCGCTCTCGATGCCAATCTTCGACGTCAGATGCAGGGGGAATTGAAATCCCTACAGCGGGAAGTCGGGATCTCTTTTGTGTTTGTGACCCATGATCAAGAGGAAGCCATGGTGATGTCAGACCGCATCGCCCTGCTGCGCATGGGTGAACTGGAACAGGTGGCCTCTCCCCGAGAGATTTATGACCGCCCTGCGAGTGAGTACACCGCGCAGTTCATCGGACACACAAATC
Source organism: Terriglobia bacterium (assembly GCA_963786325.1). Classification (GTDB taxonomy): domain Bacteria; phylum Acidobacteriota; class Terriglobia; order Terriglobales; family Acidobacteriaceae; genus JAIQFF01. The sequence continues at coordinate 220,339 of CAWAYW010000021.1, read as the reverse complement.
TTTTGCGCGGAGAAGTCAAAGATGGCGTCGCCCGCTGCCAGTCTCTTTCCTGGCGAACCGGCTTGCGGGATGGACCCGGATTGTTCTCGTTGCGTCCAGAAAATATCAAGCTTGCACAAGTTGCCAGCAACGGGACGGTTCGCTTTCGCGGCAGCGTTCTTCGCCAAGCCTTTCACGGAGCCACCGACTTGATCCAGGTTCAGTCCAGCGACGGACAGGTGCTCACGGTTCGCGCCGCCAGCCGCGAGCACTGGAGCCGGGACGTTGAACTTGAATTTTCCCCAGCGGACGCCGTGCCCGTCCGGCCGTCTGACACAAATCAGCCTCCGGGAGAAAACTGATGTTCTCTCGAGCCTATCGAATCGCGATCGCCGTGCCGCCTGTGCTGTGGGTAACCGTCTTTTTGCTGGTTCCGTACGCTCTGCTTTTTTGCTACAGCTTCTGGTCAGTCTCCTCCTCCCAGATCATTGTGCACACCTGGACGCTGGATAACTACCGCCAGTTATTCAACGTAAATGTCTACCTGCAAACTCTTCTTCGTTCGATGTGGATTGCCGCGCGGGTAACGATGTTCTCTTTGTTGCTCGGCTATCCTCTGGCGTATTACCTATCGTTCTACGCGGGAAAACGAAAAGATTTCTTCTATCAATTGGTGATCATTCCGCTGTGGGTAAGTTACCTGGTGCGGGCGTACGCATGGAAAACGATTCTGGGCGGTGACGGCGTTTTGAATACGCTGTTGCAATATGTACACCTGACCAAGCATCCACTGGAATTTCTCCTTTACAGCCCCTTTGCAGTAGTGCTTACCCTGACGCACATCTACACGCCGTTTGCGTTTCTGCCAATTTATTCATCACTCGAACATATTCCGAGAAATCTGGTGGAAGCATCACACGATCTCGGCGCTCCGCCTTTCGAGACTTTCTGGAGAATAATCTTTCCACTCTCCATTCCCGGAGTTGTAGCCGGGGCGACATTCGCATTTGTGCTTAGCCTGGGTGACTTCCTCGCGCCGCTTTTGCTGGGCGGCCCCAGCGGCATCATGATTTCTAACATTGTGGTCAGCCTGTTCGGTGCGGCCTATAACTGGCCTCTGGGTGCAGCCATTTCCTTCTGCATGCTGGCTTTGGTGCTGGCTCTTCTATTCATGTCCGAGACTCTGGAAAAGAAATGGAGTTTTCGATGAGGTGCCGGAAATGAGCCGCGAGGCAACTCAAGCTTCGCGCTGGCTTCCCTGGCACGCCATTGTGGTTTTTGGATTTCTCTACCTGCCTATCGTTACCCTGATGGTTTACTCGTTCAATGGCTCCGGTGTAGGGGGATTTCCTCCGCGCGATCTCACTCTGAACTGGTATCGCATTCTGTTTGCCGACGAGGCCATCTGGAGTTCGGTACTGAACAGCCTTTTGGTAGCACTCTCGGCCATGGCAATTTCTTTGGCCTTCGGCATCCCCGCTGCGTTGGCTCTGGATCGCGCCGTTTTTCCCGGGAAAGCCCTGTTCCGCCGCCTGGTGCTGCTACCGCTCATTTTGCCGGGCATTATCACGGGGCTTTCGTTATTGATGTTGTTTCGCGAAGTTGATGTAAAACTGAGCCTGCTCACTATCGTCCTGGGTCACGGCACAGCTCTGATTTCAGTCGCCACCACAGAAGTATTCGCCGGCCTGCAGAAACTTGATCGCGCGCAGGAGGAAGCCTCTCTCGACTTGGGCGCAAACTACTGGCAAACCTTCTGGCGCGTGACCCTCCCCAATTTGCGACTGTCGATCATCGGCGCAGCTTTGCTGATCTTCACTCTCTCGATGGATGAAATTGCCGTCAGCTTTTTTCTCATTGGCCGCGATAACACGCTTCCGCTGGAAATCTGGGGACGCTTGCGCCGCGGCATAACTCCCGAAATCAATGCTATCTCCAGTATCATTTTTATCTTTTCGCTGGCTGCCATCGCCACCTGGTACCGTCTCCGGGCGAAATCGGAAACGGACTTGGTCTTGTAGCGCTCGCCTCTCTGTAACCACCGGGTGCAACTTAACCTTGAAACTCCACGGCTTAACCGTACGCTGGTCCCGCCAAACGGCGCGGGGGGCAGTGACCCGTCGAAACTAGGCCACTGCGCAACGCCCAATACATAGTAAAGTGGATAGCAGCACCTTCCGAAAGGCAATTGACTTTTGAATTCGAACATTCGCAATATCGCCATTATTGCCCACGTGGATCACGGCAAGACCACTCTGGTGGACGCCATGCTGCGCCAGAGCGGCACCTTTCGCGCCAACGAACACCTCATCGAACGGGTCATGGATTCTAACGATTTGGAACGCGAGCGCGGGATCACGATTCTGGCAAAAAACACCGCAATCTTCTATCACGACGTCAAGATCAATATTGTCGACACGCCCGGCCATAGCGACTTTGGCGGTGAAGTGGAGCGCGCGCTCAAAATGGTGGACGGGGTCATGTTGCTGGTCGACGCCAGCGAAGGTCCGCTGCCGCAAACCCGCTATGTGCTAAGCAAGGCACTCGAAGCTCATCTCCCTCCCATTCTGGTCATCAACAAGATCGACCGCACCGACGCGCGCCCACAGGAAGTCCTGAACGAGGTTTACGACCTCTTCATTGACCTCGATGCCAAAGAGGAACAAATCGACTTTCCGGTTCTCTACACCAACGCAAAGATTGGCACGGCCTCTACCGACATCCAAGTTGCTGGAGAGAATCTTCAGCCACTGTTTGAAGCGATCGTAAAAACCATTCCAGCACCCAAGGGCGACGCTGCCGGCCCCTTGCAAATCCTGGTGGCTAACCTCGACTACAGCGATTACCTGGGACGTCTCGCCATTGCACGGGTGTTTAATGGAACCATGCACACCGGCGAAGATGTCGGCATCGCCCGGCTGGATGGCACGCTGCACCAAACTAAAATCACCAAGCTGTTTTCATTTTCAGGCCTGAAGCGTGTCGATATTACCGAGACGGCCATGGGAGACATTATTGCGGTGGCGGGTGTAGAGGGTATCACCATCGGCGAGACGATTACCGACGCGGAAAATCCCTCCCCACTCCCTCACATCGCCATTGATGAGCCCACGATTGCCATGCTGTTCACGGTGAATACCTCGCCGTTCGCGGGTCGCGAAGGAACGTATGTGACTTCGCGTAACTTACGGGAGCGATTGCAAAAAGAACTTCTCACGAATGTTTCATTGCGCATGGAGGAGACCGACACTACGGATTCGTTCGTCGTGATGGGCCGGGGCGAGCTGCAACTTTCGATCCTCATTGAAATGATGCGGCGAGAAGGCTTTGAGCTGATGGTGGGTAAGCCAGAGATCGTCACCAAGCGCGTGGATGGAAAGCTGATGGAGCCGATCGAGAAGCTGACCGTCGATGTGCCGGAGGAATTTGTCGGCGTCGTAATGGAACAGCTGGGAGCCCGCAAAAGTGAAGTCCTCAACATGCATAATCACGGCTACGGGCGAGTTAGGATCGAGTTCCGTGTGCCTAGCCGCGGGTTGATCGGTCTGCGGAGCCAGTTGCTTACTGACACTCGCGGCACAATCGTGATGAATTCGTTGTTCGACGGCTACATGGAGTGGCAAGGTGAAATTCCGCACCGGCTGACCGGCGCGCTCGTCTCCGACCGCAACGGAGTTACCACGCCCTATGCTCTTTATAATTTGCAGGAGCGTGGCGAACTCTTTGTCGGCCCCACGATTGATGTCTACGAGGGGATGATTGTTGGCGAAAACGCCAAAGACAACGATCTCGATGTCAACGTCGTGCGTGAGAAAAAGTTGACCAATATGCGCTCCTCCACCTCCGACATGGCAATCCGGTTAGTCCCTTTCCGGAACCTGAATCTGGAACAGGCCATCGAGTTCATTACCGACGATGAATACGTCGAAGTCACTCCAAAGGCGCTGCGCCTGCGCAAGAAGATCCTCCCGGCCAACCGGCGCGGCAAGAAGAGTTCGATGGTTGCGGTCGAAGAATAATCGGCACCGTTCGGCCAGTATGGCCTGGGGGAACTCCAGTGGTTCGCACGCTCAAGAAAGACGATAAGCGAATCAAGATGTTTGTCATTCCCTGCAGTTGCGGTACGACGTTTGCCGTGGCGGAAAATTACGATCGTCAGGGGACGGCGTGGGGACGTTATTTGAAGTGTCCGAAATGCGAAAAAAGGCACGATCCGAAGAATCGCCTGCTGCAGATTGGTTATCAGCCGGAAGGTTATTGGAGAGTCGAGGATTGTTAGTACCGGTGTGTGCTTCCCCCGTTATAGCTTCCCATCGGTAAAAGACCTGCTATACTTCCCCCGCATTTGACTGTTCATCTGCTCCGGCTGTAAGACGGCCAACCAGCCTTCGATTTTTCCGCCGAAGTCAGCCGCTCTCAGATAGCTCACTTTAGAGGTGCTCGCATGAAAAATATTTTCGTTGGGAACCTCGACTTCAATACTTCGGAAGAAGAACTGCGGAAATTGTTCGAAGCCCATGGGCAGGTAGATCGAGTCAGTATCATGACTGACCGCGACACCGGCCGTTCGCGCGGCTTCGGGTTTGTGGAGATGGCTAACGCCGAAGAAGGCGACAAAGCCATTGCCGCGATGAACGGTACTCAACTAGGGGGACGAACTCTGAATGTTAACGAAGCTCGCCCCAAAGTCGAGCGCGCTGGAGGTGGAGGCGGTGGCCGAGACCGTGGAGATCGAGGCGGCCGCGGCGGAGGCGGTGGCCGAGGACGCTACTAGGTCCCTCGCGTTAACCAATAACCCCGTGATAGACCCAGGCTGGAAGTTCCGCTAGCACGCTCAGATGACGCGGATCGTCCGACGGGTCGAATCCACCCCAAGAAGGCCGTAATCTTGCCCTCTGGGGTTGATCTCATATCCCTTCCTGGTCCAACCTGACGATCACAGTTCCCGCGTCGTCAACCAGGTTTGCCGATTGAAGCTCGATGCTTGCGGGATGTAAACTGCTGACAACGCGCCCGTAGCTCAGATGGATAGAGCGATTGCCTCCGGAGCAATAGGTCGGGAGTTCGAATCTCTCCGGGCGCACCAGATTTCAATGACTTGCGGACCAGTGCCTTGGCCGTGTGTTCAGAATGTGTGCAGTTGCCCGGAAAAATAGGCGAGTTCACTGCACCCCCACTACTGTAGGAACCATGACCAAGCCTTGCTTTTCATCCGGTGGCCCAGCGATCTGTTCATACATGCTATCGCTCATCGCGTACACGCTCTCTGGCATGTCCTTCACGTAACTTTGGAGTGTCGTATCGGCGATTTTTGCAGTGGGCGCGTACCTTCGCGGCACACTCATTCAAACACTCCGTGGTCAACAGTTTTAGCGCCTCTCACGATTATTTTTGTGTAATCACGCGTCAGCCGGGAATATTTGCCTCAATCCTGAGTTTTCGACAATGGCGAGAGTGTCTAACGTTGCCGTTTTGTCAATCAACCGGCGCTGCCATTCTCTCCTACCCCAAACAACGAGGATAAATCCCGATGGCAAAAAGCTTGATCACGCTCGCACTTCTTTGCGCCAGTCTGTCGGCCCGGGTCACCGGATCCCCCAGTGCCACGGCAGACGATGAAGGTAGTCCAGGAGCTTCGTCTGCTAAGTCGGTCAACTCAGTTATCGAGTGGAACAGGACTCTTCTGGTAATCGTACGGACTCCCGGTGCCCAACCACCCACTATTCATTCGACTCGCAGCTTCGCCATCCTGCATGCTAGCGTCTATGACGCCATCAACAACATTGACGGAACTTTCAGTCCGTACCTTGTCCCCCTCCCAGACGTCCCGCGGCATGCTTCCCAACCAGCGGCGGCGAGCCAAGCCGCCCATGACGTGCTGGTTGCGCTCTATCCAGCTTTTCAGGCGACACTCGACGCTGAGCTTCAGCAGGACTTGGCGCAAATTCCGGATGGGCAGAATAAGGCTGATGGCATCGCGGTGGGACAAACCGTTGCGGCTCAGATGTTGTCCTTGCGAAGCAACGACGGATCGGGCGTTACTCCCCATTCGTTCATTCCGGGAGACCAGCCTGGCGGCTACCAACTGACACCACCCAATTTCGCAGCAGCGGATTTCACGCAATGGGCTCAAGTCACTCCGTTCGCCCTGGCGCGTGCCGACGAATTTCGTCCCGGCCCGCCGCCCGAGTTGACAAGCGACGAGTACAGCAATGTTTTTGACGAAGTCAAAAGTCTGGGATTCATCCACAGCACAACTCGTACCCCGGAGCAGACCCTGATTGGAATGTTCTGGAATGGCAATATTCAGGACTTCTGGAACGAGATCGCGCAGACCGCAGCTTTGAGACATCACCTTAGCCTGGCACGAAGCGCGCGCTTGTTTGCACTGCTGAACATAAGCCTTGCCGACACCGCGATTGCCTTCTTTGACGCCAAGTACACCTACCAGTTCTGGCGGCCAGTCACTGCCATTCAAATGGCGGGCAATGACGGCAATCCCACTACAGAGCCCAATTCGACGTGGCTTCCGCTATCGATAAAAACCGCTCCGGACCCTGCGTACCCGGGTGCCCACAGTGCCATCAGTGCTGCCGGGGGCGAGGTGCTGCGGTTCTACTTCGGCCCGCGGTTCACTTTTGATGTTACGTCCGAGTCCTTGGCGGGAGTGACACGGCACTTCACTAGCTTCTCAGCGGCGGCCCAGGAGGCGGGATTGAGCCGGATTTACGCAGGGCAGCATTTCCGCTCCGACCACATCGCGGGCAAAGATCTGGGCCGTCAGGTGGCTGAGTCTGTCGACGAGACCATTCTGCTTCCTAGATAAATCGCAGTTCTGGGATTTAAGAAGTGTGATTCGCCAGGGACCCGGGTTCGAAGCTAACAAGGCCGGCGTGCCGCAATAGGCACGCCGGCATTTTGCTCCAGCTAGGAGAACTACGTTCCGCTGCTTTCTGTGGCTACATAAACGCCAGTGCGGCGCCGCTCGGAGCGAGTCACCAGGCGGCGGTGCGAACCCTTGCCATTGCAATCCGATACGATCTGCGACTCAACCACCTACGCTGGTACTACATCACAGACCGAGAACCCACGGGCCGGTATCCAGACAAACGGCTTTCCGCGTGTTTAGCCCCAACGGGTTTTCCGCGACTCAAAAGGCTCTGTTCACCTGCGAACCTCCCGGGACTTGGGAATAAAGACGGGATCTCGATAGTTAATACAAACAAGAAGTCGAATCGTTAAACGATGTGAGGCCTCACGTTTGGCTGGCGGTGATTCGCAGAGCACATAGGAGCGAACCTGCTCCTGTGTAATGCGGCAGACCGGTTGCAAGCCCGGGTATTGACTGAGCGTATATGTCTCCAATGGGCAAGGGCGCAGACATCGGATGGTTTGCTTCGCATCGTCATGATGCCGCTGGGAGCAATGAACCTTACGCCTATTCCTACTTGTTTGCGTATGCGATCGATGTGCCGTCGAGTGCATCGACGAGTGCAATGATCGCGTGATCGCGCAGAACTCGTGGGCTGCAGGAGACAGCAGTGACGTCTTCCTCATCCGATTACCGAAGATTTTGATGGGGCCTTTTCATCGTAGACAATGGTTCCACTGAACTCTTGAAAATCTCCGCTCACGTGGCCGATCAATTGGCGAATTTGTCAGGAGCCGAATCGAACAACTCCTTGTGGTGCACTAAACAGAAATAGTAGGTCTTGCCTTTGTAAACGGACTTCAACGAAGGATCACCATCCATACCGCACACCGGGCAGCGAGGGTGTTCGTCGGTAGAGACGCGTGTTTTGGCGTAGATCAGGTTCGAACTTGGGTCCAACCAGCCGCGTCCTTGGTATTCCATTAGGTAGGCCGTCCTCTCGGCCACTTCGCGGCCGTAATAGCGCTCGACCACGTGGAGTGCGAGATCAATGCCGGAAGAAAGTCCACCCGAGGAAGCGAGATTACCCTCGTCCACGAACCTAGCTCCACGCTTCACTTGGACATCCGGAAACTGCATGGCCAAATCTGTATACGCATGATGAATCGTGGTTGCGGCCTTGCCGGACAGTAAGCCGGTTTTTGCCAGCACAAATGCGCCCGTACATACCGACATGGTTAGGTGCGCGGTTTTTGCCGATTTGCGAATCCATTCCAGCATCGACGGACTTGCTCCATTCTGTGCCGGGATAACGACCACCTTGGGTACAGGCGCCGTTTCAAAGGTGTAGTCGGGAACGATCTTCATCCCTCCGCTTGCAACGATAGGCCTGGTTGTCTCGGCTACCGTATACAGATGAAAGGCATCGTCCTTGCGACCTGGGATGTCGACATCTTGGAATACTTCCCATGGTCCGCAGAAATCAATGATCACCGCGTCGTCAGAAATCACAAAGGCAACGGGGATGCTGCCTTGGGCGGGAGGTACAAGCGGATTGGATTTGTTTGCTGGTTTATTCTCATCCGGACCTCTCCCGGCTTCGGCCAGGCTCGACCTCGCGAAACTTTTGCCCGCCGCCAAGGATGGAATCGCAGCCGCTAAGCCGAATGTTACTGATCTCTTGAGCAAGTCTCTTCGATTCATAATTCCTTTCACTGCCTTCTTTTATGACGTTCTCCGATTCAGATAGCCGCAACTGCCTTCATTTCCCATTTTCGAAAGCGATGATTCTTGGCCAGTTCGTTGGGGTAAGAGGCTCTTGTTGGCGACTTCATGGCACGATGCTAGTGCCCGAATGCAATCGGCAACAACGACAAAAACAAGTCATTTTCTGCCGTCCCAGGATCGACTTGAGTCGTGCCCACTAAAAATCAGTGCGTGCTCAAATCCGCGAACCGGTGCCGATAGTCGTTCGGGGGAACATGAAGAACACGAAGAAACGACCGACGCAAACTGTGAAGTGAGCCAAACCCACAGTCGCTCGCAACTTTTTCCAGTTTGTCTTGTGATTCCTCTAGTCGGCGTCGGGCTGCTTCGACGCGCAGGCGTTCCACGAACCGTGCTGGGGTGGTGCCGATATCCTTTTGGAACACACGTGCAAAATTACGCGGACTCATGCCTGCCTTTTCGGCAAGCTTTTCCACTGGCAACTCCCGATCCAGATTGTCGAGGACCCAGGAACGAATCTCTTCGATTTGCTTCCGGTCGGAGGCCTGCATAGACAACGCGGTGCTGAACTGCGATTGGCCTCCGGCTCTGCGCAAATACAAAACCAGTTCCCGCGCGACCTTCAGTGCCATCGGTGACCCCAGGTCCTCTTCGACCAGCGCCAACGCGAGGTCCATACCGGCTGTGACCCCGGCGGTGGTGTATGTGTTTCCATCGCGTATGTAGATCGGGTCGGCGTCGACGGTGGTGTGCTCGAATTTGTTTGCCAGGTCTGCCGCCCACTTCCAATGGGTCGCAACACGCTTACCGTCCAAGAGCCCGGCCGAAGCAAGCAGGAAGGCTCCCGTACAGATGGATCCGAGGCGGCGGACTCGCTGCGCAGTCCTTTGCAACCAAAGAAGCAATTCTTCGTCACGCCCAGCGTTTTCGACGCCGCTTCCACCAGCCACCAGAAGAGTATCGATTGGGCCACGGAGAGCGCGGAAAGTCTGAGCTCCTGTAAGTACTAACCCACAGTTGGTTGATACGGATTTGCGGCGAGTGGAACTTGCCAGCAGCACCTTATAAGGGAGCTTTTGCGCCGGGCGCTCTTGGACGAAGAGCTCCGCTGCCCGAACAAAGACTTGAAATGGGCCCGCTACGTCGAGGATTTGAGTGCCTGGAGCCGCAAGGAAGACGATGGTTCTTGAACCACTCATAGCAGAAAGAAGTTTTCTTGATCTCCTCATGACAAGATGCTATTTGCCCGAAGACAATGGCCGCAATGACAAAAGGAGATCATTTTCTGCCATCTCAAAAATGCAGGGTGCAACGCTCGTATTAGCTGAACAAATCGGCAACAACCGGCATCACGTCACCTCCCTGCGGTCCAACATTCTGTTGGTCCTAGTGCTGGTGCTCGGTCCCTTTCACATCAGTGCCAATCTTCACTTCTGTCGCGTGCAACATGCTCCCTTCAGGTTTGGCGTGGATGACGACACGGTCCCCGACTTTCAGATCTTGCTGGGTAGCGGGAGATGACCCTTTCACAAACTTCGTGTCCGGAATGACCATGACAGTCTTCACATCACCGGCCATAGGCAAGACCGTGCACACGGTGACAAGTTTGGGTTTGGTAGTTCTGGTCCTAGTGTTCATGCGTAGCCTCCTTTGGCGTTTTTCCGTTCAAAAAATCCTCTTCCGTCTGCTCGTCCTCTCGTTCTGCAGCACTCTTGGGGTTGAATTTCTCCATTGCCTTTCCTTCCTCTGCGCTGAGCTGCGGCAAACGGCGGACGAACGCAATTGCAACCCGGAGCGACCGTCATTTTGCAGCGCGGTTCAAACAAAACAACGTTCCGGATCGCATGGGTTCGACAGCTTTCTCCGAATGAGCTACAGGCCGGTGTTGAAGCGCTAGAACCGCAGAGCAACTTTTGGGGAGTCGACCTGTCTGGCCGGGAACGTGAGAGCAAGAAACAGGCGCAGGCACTAATGACCCTCCTAGCCAGCAGCTCAAAATGAGCAAAGTGATCTCCTGCTGAGAACCCAAAATGGAAATTCCGGTCAGCGACCGTGATGGTCCACCCGAGCGAAAACAGCAAGAACGCAGACAGCATTTTCGAACGAAGGTCCTAGTCGCGGTAGAGTTACAGTCGGAGAGGGCCTCAGGGCCGCTCCGCAACAAAACTGCTGATCTCAGTATCGGCGGTCTTTACGTGGAGATGATGTTCACCCTAGAGTTAGGAACCAAGCTGAAAATTGTGCTGTGCATCAATGATGTAAAGGTGAGCACGGGTGGCGTTGTCGTGACGCGCGGTCTCCAAGTTGGCAATGGAATAGAGTTCACCGACATGGCTCCCGAAGACCGGGAGAGGCTCAAACATTTTCTGACAGTTGAAGCTGCCAGCAAAGCTTCACAAGAAGGCGTGGAATGCGAAAAGGCTTAACAGGCAGGTTGCGATGCGATGTGACCCTTCCTAGCCAGCTCGGCGATCTGGGGGAACCGGACTGACGGCCGATTTCCGGACGCGATGGTGTGTTCGTGAATGGCGATCCTGAGGTTTTCCGTTACTTTCTGTAATTGGGCAGAGTCATCAGTCGCGATGGCCTTGGCGCACAGTTCGCGGATTTGATCTTCCAGTCGTCTGCGCATTGGGAGTTGCGAAGGGTTTTAACTAGAATGCCAAATTCCAAGCGATTGTTCGATACGGTCCATACTGTAGATGGTCGACATCGGGCCTTCACGAGCGGCTCTTTCGAATCGTTATGGCTAAACTAGGGCTGAACTAGCTTGATCCGGAAGGGTCGGTTAGGTGAGCAGTTGTTTGGACTGTCGAGCTGGCGGGCAGGGTATCGCGGCCACAGCTAGCGCTTCTCTAACCCTGTGGAACCAAACCGTACCATCACCGTATTTTCTGGCTGGTTTGAATCTCGTCCGCAGTGCTCTCCTTCTTCATAGTCTTAGCGGTTCAATGCATAGTTTTAGCGATTCGCTGGTTCTTTGCAAACTGAGGGTTTTTCCGGTAGTGGTGCAGTTGGAATTTCAACGGGGGTGGCGCGGTGATTTCGACTGTGGGAAACTTGGAACATGAAAAGACCGCATTTGGTCGTCAGCAAAGGTGAATACGGATTAGGACTTCGTGGCTACTGCGTGGAAAACAGCTACTGCACCACCAACGTGAAGTTGGCATTGTGAGTCAGATTGGTTGAGCCGGAAGTGAAAGTACCGGTCACCATCAAATTGTAGGTTCCGGCTGGAGTCCCACCGCCTCCGCTACCGCTACTGCCTCCCCCGCCGCATGCCGAGATTGTGACGCCAATGGAGAACAGGCACAGGAAGGCTAGCCCGTAGAGCAGTCGAGGATGACCTTTGCGGCGCCAGCTTCCCAAGCTCAACAGCATCGCCAGCCCCAGCGTGCCCGACAACGCGAGCCACGATCCAAACATGTTGCCGCCCGGTCCGTTAACGGGTCGCGTCAGGCCGGCCGAGCCTCCTGCAGTGGTTACAGTTACGGCAGCCGTCGTGGCAGATCCGCTGAGCGTGACTGAACTCGGCGACAGAGAGCAGGTAGAGTGGGCCGGTGCTCCGCTGCAACTCATCGTCACGGTCTGATCAAAACCACCGCTGGGGGCAACCGCCACCGTATAGCTGGCCGACTGGCCCGGCGAAACAGTAGCCGTCGTTTGGAATCCAGGCGCAAGCGAGAAATCTTGTCCCTCTCCCGTGAGCGACGCCGTCTGTGGACTGTTGGTTGCGTTATCGGTGACCGAGAGAGATGCGTTGCGAACATCGGTTGCCGTGGGCACAAAGGTAATGTTGATTTCACAATTCGTGCCGACTGCAAGGCTGGCCGGACAGTTATTGGTCTGAGAAAAATCCCCGGCGTTCGCTCCCATGATAACGATGCTTGATAGGGTCAACGGGGCAGTGCCGTTATTGGTATTCGCTAGCGTCACGCCCTGAGGCGAGCTGGTCGTCCCGACAACCTGGGAGCCAAATGTCACGCTCGACAGGGAAAGACTAGGCTGCGGGACCTCCTGGAGCAGCACAAACACACCATTTGCCGGTGGGATGGCGACGGCGACGGCAAGGTCCAGCTTCCCGTCGTTATTATAATCTCCTGCGGCGACGCTACCATTTGCAAGAATCGGAAGCACTGACGGGCTTTGGAAAGTTCCATCTCCGTTACCCACCATGATCGTGGTGCTCGGTACCGTGTTGGTGCTGGTGGACACCATCACATCAAGTTTGCCATCGGCATTGAAGTCAGCAAGTGCGCCCCCGCCCAGAGAGCTGCCCACGAGATAGTTCGTGGGTGTGCCGAAAGTGCCGTCGCCATTGCCCAGCAGGACCGTCACGCTGGTGGGATCAGGAGGATTGACGGTCTGGACGATGGTCAGATCCAGTTTGTTGTCACCGTTCAAGTCGGCTGGGAAGATTAAGGATGCTGCAGAACCCAACCCCGGATAGTCCGCTCCGGTTTGGAAGGTTCCATCGCCGTTGCCTAGAAGAATCTGGAGTTGGAGGTTAGGCTCCGTGCCGACAATCTCAGCCATGTCGAGTATCCCATCTCCATTGAAATCCCCGACTGCTTGCCCAAACGCTACGCCGCCACCGACGGGCGGAAGGCCAGCCTGAAATGTTCCGTCACCATTACCCAAATAAACTTCGATGCCGAGATCGTCACCTATCGCCACGTCAAGCTTGCCATCTCGGTTGAAGTCCGCAGCTGCCACCTGGAAACCAGTTGGGTCGTTGGACTGGTTGCCTGATGCTATCGTGCTGCCTGGGGAGAAGGTTCCATCGTCATTGCCGAGCTCGACGGCTGCAAAGTAAGGCGCAATGGTGATGCTCTGGCCTACTCCTGCCATATCGAGCTTCCCGTCTCCATTGAAGTCAGCGACAACGGAAAAATTGAAGCGTGCGGCGGGGCCCACAGGCGCTTGAAAAGTTCCGTCGCCATTGCCCAGGGAAGTGCGACCAGCGGGGGCTCTAAGGAGCACGTCAAAAGCCAGATCGAGTTTCCTGTCCCGATTAAAGTCAGCGGCTATGAAATTAAAACAGGGGCCGCATTCACCAGGAGGAGTGATCTGAAGACTAGTGAATTGCAAACTGGTAGGAGCGGAGACGGAGAAGAACAGAAAATTCGAGGCTCCGCCACCTGGACTGGGACTCGACACCGTGATGGAAGCAGTGCTGGCATTGGCGATGCTCGACGCCGGAACCGTCGCCGTCAATTGCGAGCCGTTAACGAAGGCCGTGTTCAGCGGCGTGCCATTCCAGTTGATCACCGAACTCGAGACGAATCCTGTACCGTTCACTGTTAACGTAAAACTCGACCCTCCAGGTGCAACGGCGGTCGGAACCAGCGGCTGTCGAATGAAGGGCACCGGATTCGTTTGCGCCAACACTGTCGTGATGGCGAAAACTGCGAACGGGAAAACGAAGCGGGCGCACTTCATGGCTGCCCTCCGACGGAATTGTATTCCTGCTGGCTACATTGAAGGCTCGATTTGATAAAAAGCTTCGGTCGGCTGCCTTAGGCATTCAATTCCACCTTGGAATGCTCTTGGAAATCCACAGTCGGCGAAGTCGTGACAACTCCGCTCACTGCGTTCCAAGCGTCGCATAGGTTCCCCTGTGCTCCATGAGCACAGGCCCTAATTTCGACGTACGCCGTCTTCCCCTGCCACAGAGACGACACTTTGCTTGTGCGCGAATCCTCCGGCGATAATTGGCATATTGTCTCTTGCACTCCTCACAGCAGGTAATCGCTCCCTTGCGTGCCCGGTCGTCGGGTATTGCTCTGGCGTCCCAGACGCAATGTAGCTCGTGTCCTAACATTTCGAATGCCTCCCAGTGCCGTGGAACTTAATCGCTGCTCGAGGGAATCGTGGCGTCTTCGGATAAGACCTTGCCGCTTCTCTCTGAGCAAACGACTGAGCAGCGGCTTTTCCTGTTCGGTCGCAACTTCATAGACCTTCACGGCTTCGGTGTATTGGAGGTGTTTGAACTGACGTTCTAGATACGATTCTCGCTGTTGCGTGACGAAGCTTCTGGCCCCCGCGGGCGATAGCTCGCCCTTCTCAAAGGATTGCCGCTTCTCTCTCCACGCCTCCATCTCTTCCGGCGTGTGTGGTGCTTCTCGGGCTTTGAGGAGGTTTTGCGCTAGACGTTCCGCCGGGGGAATCCGAACGCGCTGAGCCAGGCCGTCTTTGGTTCACCCATCTGCACACCAGGCTGGTAATTGCTCACCACAAACGGGATAGGAAAAGCGTACTTTGTCCCTTGGCTCCAGCTTCTTTCCTATCTCCGTTCGCCACTTCACTGACAAAAAATTAGGGACGGCGCTGAACGCCGTCCCTCTGGGCAACTTCTTTTTTCGAAGTTCCTTAAACTTTGTGTTCAGATCTCTACCTAGGCAGTGCTCCTAGAACGCATTTGAGTCTGCCTGATCAAGACGCTTGTTCTTCTGGGATCGCATTGTCTGCCTCCGGAGTAAGTCTGTGTGCAGAATGTGTGCAATTGACGCCGATAGTGCCTTACAATGCCACGGTGGGACGGCTACAAACGCCTGATTCTGTGATGAGCGAGGGCATTCGGACAGCCTCCGGAGCAATAGGTCGGGGAGTTCGAATCTCTCGGGGCGCACCAGATTTCCTCTTTTGCCTCAATTATTTCGACACCTTCCGAGTCTCGCGGAAGTTCGACCCATTCTGCTGGACTGAACCCTTCACTTGAGACACTCAAATCAGGCACACTTTGCAGGGAAAGCACTGCAAGTGGCAAAGAGACGAGTGGGACGGTATCCAAAAGAATTCCGCCGGATGGCTGTCGAGCGTTTGAAGACCTGCGACAACATCGTGGAACTGTCACAGGAACTTGGTGTACATCGGCGGCTTCTGTACAAGTGGCGAGATCAATTTGATCCCTTCGACCCCGGGGAGGAGTCGCCACCAGGGAACTCTCGCGAGTCCACGCTCCGTAAGGAAATCAACCAGCTGAAGCGCGTGCTGGTTGACAAGACGATGGAGCTGGATTTTTTCAAAGGTGCCTTGCAAAAAGTCGAGGCTCGACGCCGGAAGAGCGGTATCAGTGGCGAGAAGGCGTCTACGACGAAATCCAAGAAGTGATGCCATTGCAAGGCAGCTTAAGCATCGAGCGAATGTGTCAGCTGGCTATCTGACCCTAGGGCTCATGGGCAGCACTCTGCGGGCGGCAGCGGTCTTTCCGTGCGTCACCAGAAGGCTGCCATTCCGACCATTGGCCCAGGTAATTTCTTCCCAATGCAGTCGATCGCATTCGTCTTGCCCCACTTCTTCTTGCGGACCTCGGCGCTCTTGCGTCCCAGAAGACTTGCTGCCTTGTTCAGGTCTGTCACGGATGCCTTGTAACCTAGCGATAGGTTGTTAGATACTTATCCAAGCCCTAGCACGGAGAACCGGCGGGCGCGTTGACTTGCTCCTCGTGTCCGCCTAATATGGGGCGCGCCACGGTTGCTCCCGTCGATGATCGGCAAAACCATCTCGCACTATCGGGTTGTAGAGAAGCTGGGCGGGGGTGGTATGGGGGTGGTGTATAAGGCCGAGGACACCCGTCTTGATCGCTTCGTCGCCCTGAAGTTCCTGCCCGAAGACGTGGCCTGCGACCCGCAATCCCTGGAGCGGTTTCGACGTGAGGCGAAGGCATCGTCCGCCCTGAATCACCCCAACATCTGCACTATTTATGACATTGGCGAAGAGAATGGCCAGGCGTTCATTGCCATGGAGTATCTCGATGGGCAGACGCTGAAGCACCTGATCGGGGTCCGACCGCTGGAATTGGAAACACTGCTGTCGCTGGCCATCGAGATTGCCGACGCCCTCGACGCCGCTCACTCCAAGAGCATCGTTCACCGTGATATCAAGCCCGCGAATATCTTCGTGACCGAGCGTGGCCACGCCAAGATTCTTGATTTCGGGCTGGCAAAGGTGACCGTCGCGAAGTCAGGTTCCGACGCTACCGAAACCGGTATCGGGGGCGCACACCTTACCAGTCCCGGTACGGCGGTGGGCACGGTCGCGTATATGTCTCCAGAGCAGGCGCGCGGAAAGGAACTTGATGCCCGAACCGACCTGTTCTCTTTCGGTGCAGTGCTGTACGAGATGGCTACCGGCAAGTTGCCATTCCGCGGAGCCACGACCACCGACCTGTTCGATTCCATCTTGCACAAGACTCCCGTGCCTCCGATAAGGCTGAATCCCGACCTGCCCACTGAATTGGAACGGATCATCAACAAGGCCCTGGAGAAGGACCGCGATCTGCGCTACCAGCACGCTTCTGATATGCGTGCCGACGTGAAACGCCTCAAGCGCGAGACAGAGTCCAGCCGGACCGGAGTGCCTGCCGTCGTTGACGACGCAGACGAACTGGGAACCGGAGCAGCGGCCGCAAAATCGAGTCCCTCGAGTGGCGAGCAGAAGACGACACTTTCTTCGCGGCAGGCATCGGCGGTAGGACCATCACAGGGCGCCCGGTGGAAGATTCTGGGTCCCGCCGTAATAGTGGTGGTCGCTGCCCTGGTTGGCGGTGGCCTCTTCTTACGCTCGCACAAGACCACAGCGCTAACGGAGAGGGACACCGTCGTCCTGGCGGACTTTGCCAATTCGACAGGCGATCCAGTGTTTGATGACGCCTTGAAACAAGCGCTAGCCGTGGACTTGGGGCAGTCCCCGTTCATCAACATTCTTTCTGATCGCAAGGTAGGTGAAACGCTACGCCTCATGGGCCGCCAACCCAGCGACCGTGTAACCCAGGATGTCGCCAGAGAACTCTGCGTGCGCACCGGTAGCAAGGCAATCATGTTGGGGTCAATTTCCAACTTGGGTGGCCAGTACGTGATCGGCGTAGACGCTGTCGGTTGCAGCAGCGGGGATACGCTAGCCAAGGAACAGGAAGAGGCGGCGAGCAAGCAAGACGTGCTGAAAGCACTGGGTAAGGCAGTGGCCAGCCTGCGCGCCAAACTGGGCGAATCGCTTGCCTCGATCCAGAAATTCGATGTTCCGGTTGAGGCAACGACAGCGTCGCTGGAGGCACTGAAAGCCTTCAGCATGGGTATCACAACTTTCCGTGTAAAGGGCAATGCGGAGGCGATTCCTTTCTATAGACGCGCTCTCGAACTCGATCCGAATTTCGCCCTGGCCTACGCGAGTCTAGGAGTTACATACGGTAATCTTGGACAGGCCAGTCTGGCCGCGGAGAATATTAAGAAAGCCTACGACCTGCGCGACCGTGTCAGCGAACGGGAAAAATATCGCATCGCTTCCTTGTACTACGGTAACGCGACTGGGGAGTTGGAGCAGGCTAGCCATGTATACGAACTGTGGGCCAAGAGCTATCCGGAGGATAAGGTACCTCCCAGCAACTTGGGATGGATTTATGCCCAACTTGGACAGTACGAGAAGGCCTTGACTGAAACCCAGGAGGGCATGCGTCTGCAACCGGACCTGATTGGATACGGCAATCTTGCAGACATGTACCTTTCACTCAACCGGCTGGACGACGCCAAGAAGACGATCGAGCAGGCGCAGACGCATAATTTTGAGGGGGATATACTGCATTGGACAATCTATGAACTGGCTTTCCTCCAAGGGGACAGTGCAGAAATGCAGCGTCAGGTGGCGTGGGCTGCGGGGAAGCCCGGAAGCGAAGATTTCCTGCTCTCGTTCCAATCCGACACCGAGGCATACTACGGGCATCTAGTGAAAGCTCGTGACTTTTCCCGGCGTGCCGTAGATGCGGCGGTGCGGAACGACTCCAAGGAGACAGCCGCGTTGTGGCAAGTGAATGCTGCGTTGCGGGAGGCGGAGTTCGGCAACGCAGCAGCGGCAAAGCAAGGGGTCGGGGCAGCGTTGGCGCTGGCTCCCGGCCGCGATGTAAAAATGTTTGCTGCTTTGACGCTGGCGCGTGTGGGCGAAACCGCCCGTGCCAAGGGCTTTGTCGAGGAACTGGCAAGAACCTACCCGTCACACACTGTGCTCAAGGTGTACTGGCTGCCAGCTATCAACGCGGCCCTCGAACTCAACGCGAACAATCCCACCCAGGCGACCGTGCTTTTGGAAGCTGCTGCTCCCTATGAATTGGGAGCGCCGCCACAGTTGCAGGTGGGGACTCTCTATCCTGCCTACATTCGGGGCCAAGCCCAGCTCATGGCGCACAATGGCTCCGCCGCCGCAGCCGAGTTCCAGAAGCTGCTGGATCACAGAGGCGTTGTACTGAACTTTGTGACGGGTGCTTTGGCCCGTCTACAGCTTGCCCGCGCGTATGCCCTCTCCGGCGACACCGCCAAGGCGAAATCCTCCTATCAGGATTTCCTAACCCTCTGGAAAGACGCCGACCCCGACATCCCCATCCTGAAGGAAGCCAAGGCGGAATACGCGAAGTTGCAATAGAGCCGACGGTCTCTGCCAAGTGCTATTGACCTTTGCTTCCTGTCCGACCTAACATTCGCCTTCAATGGTCTTCTACAACGGTGGGAACGGTACTATCACGCTTTCAGTTTGTTGACGGGAGGGCTGCCATGAGCCATAAACTCTCCGCAACCGCTAAGGTCGCTCACGAGCGGCACACCTATCCGTGGCTCGGCCTGACGAATTAACAACAGGGACGACCCTGATATCCCTGGAAAGGCTTGCTGGGAAAGGCATCTGTGGCACCCGGTCACAATTGGTAGCTTTCGGTATAAGATATTGATTACTCGGCGACAAGTCCTCCGGAGCAATAGGTCGGGAGTTCGAATCTCTCCGGGCGCACCAGATTCTTGCCTTTACGTGAAATGCAGAATCAACACCTGAGAAGTCTACGAATACAGGATCGCAGCCTGATCGACAATCCCAAATAAGAACAATTCCTCATTCCTCGCATAACGCCCGCGAAGTTAATGAGGTGGAAAAGGAATACATATGCGAAGTAGCCATGCCGGTCGTTGTGCGTTGTTCTTCGTTATAGTGCTCGCGATTTCCGCCGCTTGCTTTGCCCAGGTGGGCATATCAATCACTATTGGACCGCCGCCCCTTCCAGTTTACGAACAACCTCTATGTCCTGAAGAAGGTTATATCTGGACTCCGGGGTACTGGGCTTACGATTACGATGCAGCCGATTATTACTGGGTACCCGGCACGTGGGTGCTCGCTCCAGAACCTGGTTACCTGTGGACGCCGGCTTATTGGGGATGGAGCGGCGACCGGTTCCTCTTCCACGAAGGCTACTGGGGCCCGCACGTCGGATTTTATGGCGGGATCAATTACGGATACGGCTATTTCGGAAACGGTTACGAAGGTGGACGATGGGATCACGACCGGTTTTTCTATAACCGCTCGGTGAACAATGTGAACGTCGTTAACATTCACAATGTTTACAACACCACGATTGTGAATAGAACGGTGGAAAACCGGATCAGCTACAACGGAGGCAACGGCGGAATTAACGCGCGTCCCAGCGCCGAGCAGGAAGCCGCGATGCGCGATCGGCATCTGCCGCCGGTGGCAGCTCAACATCAGCACATGCAAGCTGCACAAGCCGACCGCGAGCAGCGAGCATCGGTGAACCATGGCCGGCCTGCGATCGCCGCAAGTCCGAAACCGGGTGTGTTCGCTCAACGCGGGGTTGTACAGGCCAGAGAAACAGGGGCCACCAATAATCGTGCCGAATCCCAACCGCGCGGTGCACCGGGCAATTTCCCGCATCCGGGAAATGCGGTTCATCCCGGAGAGCTTGCGGCTCACGAACGGCCGGCAGCTCTCAATACCGGCAACCAGAGGCTTGATCAGAAATACCAGCAACAGCAGGAAAAGTTAGTTGCGAAACAGAATCAGGAGCACCAGAAGCTTCAGCAGAGGCAGGACCAGGAACACCAGCAACTGGCTCGTCAAAATGCCGATGAAGCAAGAAAACAACAGGTAGAGCAACGTCATCAGCAGCAGACGCAGCAATTGGAACAAAGACATGTTCAGCAACAGCAGCATCTGGAGCAACGGGAACAGCCGGCAAATCATGGCCAACCCAGGCAACACTGAAGCTGGGCCAACCCGGCCATCCGCGCGGCCTTGGTTGTAGGGAGGCCGCCTTTCTTTTCCCGATATCAATCCGGTCGTTAATAGTGGTGCCCCGGTCCTCCCCGTGGCAAAATGCCACATGCTCCGAGCCATCTTCGTTCTGCTGGTTATCTTTTGCAGTCTTCTGGTCCTTGCCCAGACCATGCCGCCGCAGGCCGACAAACAACTTGCCCGCGACATCTATAAAGAATTTGTAGAGATTCAGTCCGGTTTCACCACTGGATCAACCACGCCGGTCGCAGAAGCGGCAGCCGCACGCTTGCGTGCCGCCGGATTTCCTGATTCAGACATTTTTGTGGGCGGAGCAATCCCGAAGAAAGCAAATCTCGTAGTGCGATACCACGGAACCGGCCACCGGAAGCCACTTCTGCTCCTCGCCCATATCGACGTTGTCGAAGCCAGGCGCGAAGACTGGAGCGTCGACCCATTTCAGCTCACAGAAAAGGACGGATTCTTCTATGGACGCGGCACCGGCGACGACAAAGCGCAAGCGGCCGTCTGGATCGCGAACCTAATTCGCTATAAGCGGGAAGGCTTTAAACCCGACCGTGACATCATCGTGGCGCTCACGGCTGATGAGGAAGGCGGAGGCCCCTACAACGGCGTCGATTGGCTCCTCAAGAATCATCGTGAACTGATTGACGCGGAACTGGCGTTGAACGAGGGAGGCTGGGGTGAATCCGACGGGAGCAGAAAAATCTCAAACGACTTGCAGGTCAGCGAAAAGTACGTCGTGAATTTTCGCTTTGAAGTCCGCAATAAAGGCGGTCATAGCTCGATTCCGGTGCCGGACAACGCGATCTACCATCTCGCCGGCGCGCTGGAGAAGCTTTCGCACTTCGGTTTTCCCCTCAAGACGAATGAAGTAACGGCGGCATACTTCCAGCAAATGTCGAAGATTGAGACCGGACCCGTGACCGTGGACCTTGCCAAGGCTGCGGGGGGTTCAGAAGAGTTCATGCAACGCGTCGCTGCCGCAAAGCCCGCCTGGAACGCAACCCTCCGTACAACCTGCGTCGCAACGCTATTGGAAGGTGGTCATGCGATGAATGCTCTACCCCAGCTGGCCGCAGCGAACGTAAATTGCCGGGTCCTGCCGGAAGATTCCGTCGATTATGTTCATGACGAACTGAAGAAGTTGGTGGCAGATGATCAAGTTAGCATCCAAGTTGTGGGTGATCCTAGCAAAGGGCCGGCTTCTCCGATGCGCCCGGACGTGCTGGATGCGGTAACACGCATCACTGGCAAACTGTGGCCGGGAGTACCTGTCGTCCCCACCATGGTCATGGGCGCGACTGATGGCAAAGCGTTGCGAATCGCTGGCACTCCGACCTATGGCATCCAGGGATTCTTTATGGACCGGAACGACATTCGTTTTCATGGGCGCGACGAACGGATGAGCGTCGAATCTTTCTTCGAAGGCCAGACGTTTCTGTATGCGTTGGTGAAGGCGCTGTCGCAGAGCGGCAATTAGAGCAGATTGTAGATAGGAACCGCGAGGATCAGCCAAAACGGCTGTTTGCGGGTCGCCGAAACGCACCCATAAAATCGTCCATGTCCTGCAACGTAAAAGGCTTGCGCAGGACCGGGGCTCCGGTAACAAAGGCATAGTGCTGGCGAGGGTTTTTCTCCAGAAGTTTTTCAACGAATTTTGTGCCGCCGGCCCGCGCACTTCGCATAAACTTCATCGCAATTAGAACCACATCAAAGGGACCGTCATCAGAATAAGCGAGGAAGGCCTCATCGCAATTCGAGGTCAAGGCGACTTTGTACCCCAGCTGGGTCAGCATGACGCCCATAAGATTTCGGCTGGTTTCTTCCGCTTCTAGTACCAGAATTTTCATGGGTTTCAACTCAACCGCAGCTCAAACACACCCCTGTTCACTTATATTCTAACGAGACTCTAAGCTCTAGCAACCATCCGGCGTCACCCATTCAGGTGACTATGGTCATCTTGTTCAGCCGCCCATCCTGCTTCAATCTAATGAAGGCAAAACCGAGAATTTCAGGGAACATTTCATCTTATGGGCGACGCCAAGTATTCGGGTACGGGCGCGGATTGGACGTTATTACTCACTGATCCCTCGCTGGTGAGTCATCTAGGCGAATTGCTGCAGGTCTATCGCGAAGCCCCGCCTGAAAAGCGTGATCAGGCTCTCCTCGAGGCCATGCGCAATATCCGAGGCACGGCGGCGATAATGCCCTCCGCCCCTAAGGTTGAAGCTAAACCGGTAGCACCGCCTCCGGTCCCTGAACCGCCACCGGCTACTCCCTTGACCATCCGTGCTGCCGCTAGTCCGCCCTTCGAGCCGGATATCTTCACCCCTACTTCCAGTCAGGACCGGCGACGCTACACTCGGATGAAATGCTTCGTCGCGGTCGAGTTGCGACTGGGCAATTCCTCTGTACCGATCTGGGGAAATTTGGCTAACACCAGCACCGGCGGATGTTTTGTGGAAACCGCCGCGCCCGTGCCATCAGGGGTAAACGTAGAAATCGGTCTTTGGCTTGCAAACGGAAAAATTTGGATCAAAGGGTTGATCCTGACCGGAGTCGTCACCAAAAGCAGTCCATCCTTTGGCGTTCGTATCAAGTTCTCTCAACTTGAGCCTGCTGAACGCGAGAATCTGCGCGCATTCCTCAGGTTTGTCGAAAGCACGACCAAGGGCTACAACACTGACCACGGATATCTCGCACAATTGAAACGTTAGTCCCGTCCCAATCATCTATCTTACTAGGTGTCCGATTGTCATCCCAAAGGGCTTGGGCCGGTTGCTTCACGCTCCGGCACAGGATTTAACCTGTGTGGTTTTAACCTCGGGCTCTAACGTAGTGCTGCCAGCAAGCCTCGGGAGAAATTGATAGACTGACAGAACGCTAACGGGAATTTCCGTTATCCAAAAACAATCCGGCTGAATTGCACTTCCAACCGCGTCAAATGAACGACGTACCCTCGAAAGGGAGGGATCATGGCAGTGAGCGAACAGATTTTAGCGACCGGCAAGCAACTGGATGCGCTGTGCATCAACACTATCCGCACCCTGGCGATGGACGCCGTGCAGAAAGCCAACTCCGGACATCCAGGCGCACCCATGGCCCTGGCTCCCGTTGCCTATTGCCTGTGGCAGCAGTTTCTGCGGTATGATCCAGCCGATCCAGTGTGGCCCAATCGCGATCGCTTCGTGCTTTCAAATGGCCACGCTTCCATGCTTCTTTACGCCATGCTCTACCTCACTGAGGTGCGCGGCATAAATCCAGAATACGAACGCACGGGCGAATTCGCCGTCACCCTCGATGACATCAAGAAGTTCCGCCAGCTGGACAGCAAAACTCCCGGACATCCCGAATACCGCTGGACCGCCGGCGTCGAAACTACGACCGGACCTCTCGGACAGGGTGTTGCAAACAGCGTCGGCATGGCCATAGCCGGCAAGTGGCTCGCAGCTCATTACAACCAGCCCGGATTTGAGCTCTTTAATTACGACGTCTATGCCTTCTGCGGAGATGGCGACATGATGGAAGGCGTTGCCAGCGAAGCCGCATCGTTGGCCGGACATCTCAAGCTATCCAACCTTTGCTGGATCTACGACGAAAATCACGTCACGCTCGATGGCTTGGCAAATGTTTCCATGACCGAGGATGTTGGCGAACGCTTCGCAGCCTATGGATGGAACGTATTGCACGTCACGGACGCGAATGATCTGCCGATGCTGGCCAATGCCTACCATGGCTTCCTGAAAACCGCCGACCGGCCGACCATGATTCGGGTCAACAGCCATATCGGGTATGGCTCCCCTCACAAGCAAGACACCAACGCTGCGCACGGTGAACCGCTGGGCGAAGACGAAGTCAAATTGGTCAAGAAGTTTTATGGCTGGCCTGAAGACGCCAAGTTCCTGGTGCCTGACGGGGTTCTGGAAAATTTCCGTAACGGAATTGGAAAACGCGGTGGCGAGCTGCGACACAAGTGGGAAACGCTTTTCGCGGACTACAAAAAGAAGTACCCGCAATTCGCCGAGCAGATCGAAAGCATGCAACATCGCAAGCTTCCGGATGGCTGGGACAAAAACCTTCCTAGTTTCCCCCCCGACCCCAAGGGTATTGCCACGCGCGAAAGCTCCGGAAAAGTGCTGAACGTGATGGCGGAGAATCTTCCTTGGATGGTGGGCGGCTCGGCCGATCTGGCAGGTTCTGATAAAACCCGCCTCAAGTTCGAAGGTGCCGGAGATTTCCAGCCCGGCAGTTACGGCGGACGCAATTTGCATTTCGGGGTACGTGAGCACGGCATGGCGGCTGCGGTAAACGGGATGGCGGTATCGAAAATCCGGCCGTTCTGCGGCACATTTTTCAACTTCAGCGACTACATGCGCCCATCAGTGCGCCTGGCTTCGTTGATGGAACTACCCACTATTTATGTTTACACGCACGATTCGATTGGTTTGGGAGAAGATGGTCCCACGCACCAACCCATAGAGCAATTGGCCTCCCTGCGCGCGATGCCAGGGCTTATGCTGTTTCGACCGGCCGACGCCAACGAGGTGGTCGAAGCGTGGAAAATCATCATGCAGTTGGATCATGAGCCGGCCGCTATCGTATTGAGCCGGCAACCTCTGCCCACATTCGATCGTTCGAAATATGGTGCTGCCTCGGGAGTCGCCAAGGGGGGCTACATCCTGGCTGACGCGACCGATGGCCAACCCGAAGTAATCTTGATTGGAACAGGAAGCGAAGTTTCGCTGTGCATGAGCGCTTACGAACAGCTCACGCAGGCAGGCGTCAATGCCCGGGTTGTGAGTATGCCATCATGGAGCCTTTTTGACAGGCAGAGTGAGGAATACCAGGCTAAGGTTTTGCCCCCGAATGTGACCGCGCGGATCGCGGTGGAACAGGCAGCCACGTTCGGCTGGGAGAAGTATGTCGGACCGAAGGGCATCATCATTGGGATGAAGCGGTTCGGAGCTTCGGCCCCGATAAAAGACTTGCAGAAGAAATTCGGGTTCACCACGGAGAACGTAGTCGCGGCAGCCCGTAAAGCAATTGGGAAATAACCCGAATCAGTCGTCAGTGCACGATCTTCCGTCAACAAAGTTTCGTATTTCTGACAAGTGAAGACCGGAGACTGACGACTAAGAAAAGAGGTCGTATGCAACCAGTAGGAGTTCTTGAAACCGCAAAAGCCACCAACCCACTCAAAGATTTGTTGAAGTTCGGTCAATCGGTTTGGCTGGACTATATCCGTCGTGACTTGCTCACCGGGGGTGAACTGAAAAAGCTGATTACGGAAGATGGCCTCCGCGGCATGACTTCCAATCCGACCATTTTCGAGAAAGCTATTACCGGCGGAACCCTCTACGATGAGCTACTGAATTCATTGCGTTCGCGCACCGATCTCGATGCCAAAGGCCGATACGAGATCCTCGCCATCCGCGACATTCAGGACGCCGCAGATCTGATGAAACCGGTATATGAAAGCTCAAAACGGCGCGATGGATACGTCAGCCTCGAGGTTTCACCCTACCTCGCTCGCGACCCTAAAGGCACGCTCGAAGAAGCGCGAAGGTTGTGGAAGGCGGTGGGACGCGAGAACATCATGATCAAGATTCCGGGTACCGCCGAAGGGATCCCGGCATTTCAGCAAGCCATCAGCGAAGGCATCAACGTGAATGTCACTTTGCTCTTCGCGCAAGATGTTTATGTCAAGGTAGCCGAAGCTTACATCGCTGGCTTGGAGCAATTCGCCAAAAATGGCGGCGACGTCAGTAAAATTGCCAGCGTGGCCAGCTTCTTTATCAGCCGCATCGATTCTGCCGTGGATGCCATCATCGACGCCCGCCTTAAGGCCTCCAAGGATGCCCGCGAGCAGGAGCAATTGAAGAGCTTGCAAGGACAAATTGCCATCGCGAATGGCAAGGAGACGTACAAGAAATATCAGGCCATCTTCAGTAGCGACCGCTGGAAAGCGCTGGCCGCTAAAGGAGGCCAGACACAACGTGTACTCTGGGCCAGCACCAGTACCAAGAACCCTGCATACCGCGATGTGTTATACGTCGAAGAACTGATTGGACCGGACACGGTTGATACCATTCCGCCTGCGACCCTCGACGCCTTCCGCGACCATGGTAAGCCGCGCAACAGCCTGACTGAAAATGTCGACGCTGCTCATCGAACCATGGAAACCGCTGCCAAACTTGGCATTTCCATGAAGCAAGTCACCGACCAACTCACCGATGATGGCGTCCGCCTGTTTTCCGAAGCCTTCGATAAACTTCTGGCGGCAGTAGAAAAGAGTACGAAATCGAAATGAGCGCCAACGTAAGTTCACAAACCTACAAGCTGCCTGAGACTCTGGCCGGTCAGGTCAAGGCCAACATTGAGGACTGGCGTAGTGGCGATAAAATGCGCCGGTTCTGGCAACACGACGCCTCACTCTGGACTGGTGCAGACGAAGCCAATTGGATGGGTTGGCTTGATATCACGGCTGCCCAGATCGCTCACGGCGATAAACTCAACGCTGCCGTGGCCGATGTCAAAAAGGAAAACTTTTCTGACATCCTGCTGCTGGGAATGGGCGGATCGAGTCTCTGCCCGGACGTGTTCGCCGAGACCTTCGGACGGATCGCGGGATTCCCGCCATTGCATGTGCTCGATTCCACTGATCCCGCTCAGGTCAAGGCTTTCGAGAACAAAGTAAATTTGGCAAAAACCCTATTCATCGTCTCCAGCAAATCCGGCACCACGCTGGAGCCAAATATCTTCAAGCAATATTTTTTCGAACGCGTGAAGCAGACTGTCGGCGCAGACAAAGCCGGTAGCCGTTTCATTGCCATCACCGATCCCGGTTCGAAGATGCAGCAAGTGGCCGAAGCCGATCGATTTCGCCACATCTTCTTTGGTCTCGCGAGCATTGGCGGCCGCTATTCCGCGCTTTCGAATTTTGGTGTCGTTCCCGGCGGTCTGATGGGTTTGGACATGCCTCGCTTTCTCGGCCGGACCCAG
Organism: Terriglobia bacterium; assembly: GCA_963786325.1. Lineage (GTDB taxonomy): Bacteria > Acidobacteriota > Terriglobia > Terriglobales > Acidobacteriaceae > JAIQFF01. The sequence goes on along the minus strand of CAWAYW010000021.1, from coordinate 192,693 downwards.
GAGATGGTCAAGAGTTGTGGTGGGAACGTGGCAGTCGAACAAAATCCTGGCGCTGTTCTCGGAATCATTCTTGGAACTGCGGCCCGGACCGGCCGCGATAAGGTGACCATCCTCACCTCGGAAGGGCTTTCCGCTCTAGGCGCGTGGCTGGAACAATTGCTGGCCGAGTCCACGGGAAAACAAGGTAAGGGTATCGTTCCCGTCGACCGTGAACAACCCGGCACCCCGGACGTTTACGGCAACGATCGCGTGTTCGCTTACGTGCGTTTGAGTTCCGATCCGGACACAGCTCAGGAAGCTCAAGTCGCGGCTCTGGAAAAGGCCGGGCATCCCGTAGTTCGCATTACCGTGCCCGACGTCTACGATCTGGGTCAGGAATTTTTCCGATGGGAAATCGCTACCGCCGTCGCCGGTTCGATCATCGGAATTAATCCGTTCAACCAGCCTGACGTGGAAGCCAGCAAGATCGCCACTCGCAACCTGACCACCGAGTACGAAAAGACAGGTTCCCTGCCTCCGGAAAGCCCCATTCTTGACGAGAGTGGCGCCAAGCTGTTCACCGACTCCAAAAATGCGGAAGCATTGGCCCAGGTCGTGGGGACCGGCAAATCCCTCGAAGCATATCTTCGCGCCCACATCAATCGCGCGAGCGCTGGAGATTATTTCGCGCTTTTGGCCTATATCCAGATGAACGCCGAGCACGAAAAACAACTGCAGGAATTGCGGCATGCGCTGCGTGACAAGAAAAAGGTTGCAACCTGTCTGGAATTTGGGCCACGTTTCCTTCATTCCACGGGCCAGGCCTATAAGGGCGGGCCGAACAGTGGCGTAATTTTACAGATCACCTGCGACGACGCCGCCGACCTCCCTGTACCGGATCAAAAATATACTTTTGGTGTGGTCAAAGCTGCGCAGGCGCGCGGAGATTTTCAGGTGCTCGCGGAAAGAGGACGCCGCGCTTTGCGAGTGCATCTCGGAAAAGATCTCGCATCCGGCCTCGCCAAATTGTCTGCGGCGTTTCATAAGGCTCTGAGCTAGACTTCACTAGGTATTCCACTTGGACCACAGCAGTAGCCTGCGCAATTTAGAGAAACGATTTAATATGGAGAAGGAGCGCTTTATGCGATTGGGAATGGTCGGTTTAGGGAAGATGGGCGCGAATATGACGCGTCGCCTGATGCGGGGAGGACATGAAGTGGTGGTCACCGACCTAAGTGCCGAAAACGTGAAAACAATGGCGGGCGAAGGATCAATTCCCTCCGCCTCGCTTGATGATTTCGTCGGCAAATTAGGCAAGCCCAAAATTGCGTGGCTCATGGTTCCTGCGGGAGCCCCGACCGAACAGACCGTTCAGGCCTTGGCGCAGCGCATGCAAGCCGGCGACATTCTCATAGACGGCGGCAATTCCTACTTTAAAGACGACGTGCGCCGTTCCACCGAACTCAAGGAAAAAGGCATTCACTACGTGGATGTCGGAACCAGCGGTGGCGTCTGGGGACTGGAGCGTGGCTACTGCATGATGATCGGCGGCCCGAAGCAAGTGGTGCAGCAGCTGGATCCGATTTTCAAGACGCTGGCTCCCGGCCGCGGCAACATTCCACGCACTCCGGGCCGTGAAAAAATGTCGGGCACCGCGGAAGACGGCTACATCCATAGCGGACCTTCCGGAGCTGGACACTTCGTGAAGATGGTCCATAACGGAATTGAGTATGGACTGATGCAGGCCTACGCCGAGGGCTTCGACATCTTCCGCAACGCTACCAGCAAAGAGGTGCCGGAGGAGCACCGCTACGATTTGAACCTGGCCGACATTGCCGAAGTTTGGCGGCGCGGCAGCGTTGTAAGTTCATGGCTGCTTGACCTGACCGCCATGGCGCTCGTAGAGAACCCCACGCTCTCGGAATACACGGGCTTCGTACAGGATTCGGGCGAGGGCCGATGGACCATCCAGGCCGCGATCGACGAGGCGGTTCCAACGGACGTCTTATCGGCGGCGCTCTATACCCGCTTCCGTTCTCGGCAGGAACACACGTTCGCGGAAAAAATGCTTTCAGCCATGCGCCAGAAGTTTGGCGGTCACATTGAGCTAACCGCACCGAAGGCGAAAGCATAAGTACCTCCAGAGAGATTTCGAAAATGGATCAGAATGACGTAATCCCCGCGATCGAACAGCGGATTGGAAAGCCCGCCGATCCCTGTGCCATGGTGATCTTTGGTGCCAGTGGCGATCTCACCCGCCGCAAGCTTATTCCGGCGCTCTACAATCTGGCGAAAAACAAATTGCTGTCGCCCAATTTTGCGGTGATCGGAGTGGCGCGTTCGCCCATGTCCTCGGAGGACTACCGGAAAAAAGTTTCTGAAGACATCAAGCAGTTTGCCACCGATAAAGTGGATTCCAAGATCTGGGAGCAGTTCGTCTGTCGTGTCTACTATCTCAGCGGCGATATGGGCGACAAGAAGCTCTACCTTGAGCTCAAAGATCTACTGGAAAAAATCGACCAGGACCACTCGACCCAGGGAAATCATATGTATTACATGGCCACTGCGGCGGATTTTTTCGGACCCGGGGTGGAACAGCTTGCAGCCGCTGGCCTGATGCAGCAGGATTCTCAGCATTGGCGGCGCGTCGTCATCGAAAAGCCGTTTGGTCACGACCTCGAGTCGGCGCGACTTCTGAACCAGCAACTGCTGCGGGTGGCCGATGAAAAGCAGATCTACCGAATCGATCACTACCTGGGAAAAGAAACCGTTCAGAACATTCTGGCTCTCCGCTTTGCCAACGGAATTTTCGAGCCTATCTGGAACCGACGCTACATCGATCACATCCAGATTTCGGTGGCGGAAACCGTCGGGGTGGAAAAACGCGGCGGATATTACGACAAAGCCGGTGCCTTGCGGGACATGGTGCCTAACCACATCATGCAGCTCATCAGCCTGACGGCGATGGAGCCACCGGTTTCTTTTCGTGCGGATGCCGTTCGTGATGAGCAGGGGAAAATTCTGCATGCCATTCAGCCCATGAGTTCGGAAGACGTACTTACCCGAACCGTGCGCGGTCAGTATGGCGAAGGCGTAATCAACGGCGAGCGAGTGCCTGCATACCGCAGTGAGTCAGGGGTCCCTCCGGACTCCAAGAATGAAACTTTCGTCGCCATGAAGCTCCAGATCGACAACTGGCGCTGGGCCGACGTGCCCTTTTATCTTCGCACCGGCAAGCGCCTGCCCGGTCGCAGCACACATATCGTCATCCAGTTCCGCCGTGCTCCTTTTGTGCTGTTTCGCGATACACCGGTGGAAAATCTGATGCCCAACCAACTGGTGTTGCACATCCAGCCGGAGGAAGGCATCTCTTTGCGCTTCGCGGCAAAAGTTCCCGGACCCGCTATGAGACTTGGTGCGGTGGATATGAATTTCGAATATTCCGACTACTTCGGATCTCAGCCCAGCACAGGCTACGAACGATTGCTTCACGATTGCATGATCGGCGATGCCACGCTGTTTCAGCGTGCCGATATGGTCGAAGCCGGTTGGTGCGTCGTCAGTCCTGTTCTGGATGTTTGGAAAGCATTGCCGCCCCGCAATTTTCCTAACTACGCAGCGGGCACATGGGGCCCCAAAGAAGCCGAGGACTTGTTGGAGCGCGACGGCCGCCACTGGAGGAATTCCGAGAAATGATTCTGGCAGGCGATATCGGAGGCACCCACGCCCGGCTCGCATTCTTCGAGTTCGTGAATGGCCGTTTCAGCCTGGTCTCGGCTTCCATCTTCCCAAGCCGCGAGTATGCCGGTTTGGACGAGATCGTTTCCAAGTTTGTCGAAACGTCAAATCTTCGTCCGGACACCGCCTGCTTCGGAATTGCCGGCCCCGTCCGCAATGGGCGGGTTGAGGCCTCCAACCTTCCTTGGATCATCGAATCGCAGCGTCTTGCTGATGAGCTCAAAATCAAAAAAGCCATCCTCATCAACGACCTCGAAGCCAACGCCTGGGGTATTCCGGCGCTCGAAGCTAAAGACGTAGTCGCGCTCAACAAGGTCAAGGGACAGACGGTTGGCAATCAAGCGGTGATCGCCGCAGGCACTGGATTGGGCGAAGCCGGAATGTATTGGGACGGCGTGCGTCATCATGTTTTCGCGAGCGAAGGCGGCCATGGAGATTTTGCTCCGCGCAATCCCTTGGAAGTGGAGCTGTTCAACTATCTTCGCATCCGCTTTGGCCACGTCAGTTATGAACGAATTGTTTCCGGGCCAGGCTTGGTCAATGTTTTCAATTTTCTCCGCGACTCTGGCCATGGAACGCCGGCGCAATGGCTGACCGATGAGATGGCTCACTCCGATCCGGCTGCCGCAATCTCCCGCGCCGCGATCGATGGCAAATGTTCGCTGTGTGAGCAGGCGGTCGATTTGTTTGTCTCTATCTACGGCGCCGAAGCGGGTAATCTTGCGCTTAAGATGATGGCCACCGGCGGAATTTATTTGGGTGGCGGCATCGCTCCCAAAATGCTGGCCAAGCTTTCCGGCCCATTGTTCATGCAGGCCTTTGCCGGGAAGGGCAGGATGCAGACGCTCCTGGAGTCAATGCCGGTAATGGTGATCACCAACGATCAGATCGCGCTGCTGGGCGCTGCCCGCTGCGCCCAAACCCAGACCGCGTGTTAGGCGAATGATATGTTGTCATTACCTGAACTTCGTATTTTTAAAGACCCGTCAGAACTCTTTGAGGCGGCTGCCGCCGAGTTCATTGCTCAGGCTGCCGAGGCTGTGCGCGCACGTGGGAGGTTTACAGTTGCACTGTCTGGGGGTTCCACTCCCAAGAGACTCTACGCCTTGCTGGCAACCAAGGCATCCATTCCCTGGAACAAGATCTTTTTCTTCTGGGGCGACGAGCGTCATGTGCCGCCCGACCATGCCGACAGCAATTACCGCATGGCAAATGAAGCCATGTTATCCAAAGTTTCCGTGCCAGTGGCGAATGTCTTTCGCGTGCACAGTGAAGAAAAAGATGCGAGCGATGCCGCGCAGCAATACGAAAAAGATGTGCAGCAGTTCTTCCATCTCTCACCGGGCGAGTTCCCTCGCTTCGATCTCATCTTCCTGGGCCTTGGACCTGACGGGCACGCCGCTTCCCTCTTTCCCGACAGCGCCGCGCTGGCCGAACGCCGTCGCCTGGTTGTGGCGAACTGGGTGGAGAAGTTCAAGACCGACCGCATCACCTTTACTTTCCCTGTTCTCAATGCGGCTGCTTGCGTGATGTTTCTGGCGAGTGGTGCCGATAAGGCTCAGATCCTTCGAGAAGTCTTCGAGAACCGCAGCGCCCATCTGCCTTCCCAGGCAATCCGGCCAACGAATGGAAAATTGCTTTGGTTGGTGGACAGTGCCGCGGCAAGCAATTTATCTGCAAAGCGCTGACTGATTTGTAGTGCTGGGGCCGGCTTCGCCCTGTCCCGCTAAATTGACTAAGGGCTCCAATGTGGAATATTTCGTCAATATTATATTGTACGTACATCGCTCGAGAAGGATGGCTGATTGCCTGTGCCTTCAAGAAGATGAGATGATCAGCTCCAATCCCGCGAAGGATGGGGACGGGTGCCCCGTTCTTGACGGCCCCCCGCCTGGTTCAGACGGATTACCTGAGGCGGCGAAAAGCCATTTCGATTCTTGGGAATCGTCTGACACCCGGCCCAATGACAAAAGGGTACCGGCTTTACTTGTGCCTTTGGACGCTCTCGAATCCTTTTTCAAACTGAGTGACAAGCGGAGTTTCGCCGGACTGAAGACCATCGCGACCCATGACGCGCCAGAGAAAGTTACCATTGGGACCTTGGTGCGCATCGTATACCGCCAAGACATCTTCCGACGGCCGGCTCGTGACCAGGATCGTGATGTCGGCTTCTGAGGGCCTATAGACCAGCGTAAGTTTGCCCCAATTTTGAATGGCGGTCTGCACTGAACCGATTGCGGTCCGATCGTCAGGAAGGAGGTTGGGATTAAACTGATCTCCATCATAGGAAGCAACATAGACATATTGCCCGTTCGCCAGAACGCCAGGAAACGGCGGTATGTTCACGTTAGTGGAACTGGAAGCTGCCAACGCAGAAACTGCAGTCGCCATAGTCAAGACGGCCAACATTAAAGAAATTCGCTTCATAAATGCCTCTGAGGGGTTAGATGCTGCGGGGAGGGCGAGGACTCAGACGCTCTCAAATCAATGGCTTACGGGATATTCCCAACTTCAGATGTCTTCCGATGTAACCCCAAGGCGGTCGGTCGGGACGTACTACCGCAGCTGAGCACACGCGTGAGATGGAACCGTGAGGAAGGCGAGACTCATCCCTTGAAGTAAGGAAGCGCCTCAGCATTTCAGCTGAGTCCTTAGAACACGGGCGTAAGCTTGTGCTTTTTGGAGTACATCTTACGGTCGACGGCGCGCAGTACGTCTTCGGCATCGGAACCGGTGATGTAGGGGGCGAGCGCCCAGCTGAAGGAGAGTTCGTAGTCCTTCTTGCTGGCCAGGTTCCATTGATCCACTTCGCGCAGAAGGCGATGGATTGGGCAATCGGCCTGCTCTTCGGAGGTGTCTGGCAGCATAATTAGGAATTCGTCTCCGCCTTTGCGAAAGGCGAGGTCGGCGCCGCGGAAGACCGATCTCAGTATTTTGGCAAAATCGATCAGAACTCTGTCGCCTTCCAGCGCTCCGAACTTGGAGCTGATGCCACTGAACCCATTCAGCTCAATCGCCATGAATGTGAGGCTGCTGCCCAAACGGTTGGAACGCGCGACTTCGCGGGGAATCAGCTCGTTCAACGCCCGCCGATTTAGAAGCTGGGTAAGCGGATCGATCAGCGAGAGGCTTTCCAATCGCTCGTTCAAAACCAGTTCGCGAATCAAGGCTACGCGAGTGGAATTCAGAGTGCGCTTTTGCGCGAGCAGATAAATATTGAACAACAGGATCAGCGAAATCAGTCCAAAGAAGAGCTGGGGCAGGTAGGAGTGCTCCACATGCATCACGCGCTGACTCCAGACCATATTCGGCAGGATCAGAGCCAAAAGGCCGGAGGTTAATACCAGAATCACCAGAATTCCGATGGACCAAAGCTGAAGATCGCGTCCCGAGATCTGCTGGATCTGCTGCTGAATCTCGTCCGTCCGAGCCAACATGGAGGGCTGGGTGATGCGTTCTTCGTTGAATTCCGGCATTGCCCCTCCCGAAACGCGCATGGATTTGCGGCGACTAAAACTAGTCCTTACAGTTTGTACCCCAATAGACTGTGATAACGAGCGCTAAAAGACTTATGGCAGTTACCTTGGTAACTGGAAATGCGGGTAAAACCCGGCGCTAGCCGGGAGATAGGCGGGGAATATCGGCTATTGGCCGGGATGGAGGCATTGCTGGATATCCCATAGCAGTCTGAGCGGGCTAAGGGTAGTCGACATTTACAAGGACATTGTGACCGCTCTCCTTGCGGAAAGTGAATTCGACTCTCTGTCCCACGGGCAGGGCATTACGCATGTCGCCCTCGAGAACCAGGAGGCGAGTCCCGCTTCCCCCGTCCGTCAGACTGACGACGGACTTGTTAGGCTCACCTACACCCGACTCGTAGAACTGCACGCTCTCGACCCTTCCGCGTTGAGTGAGCTGCCCGGAGACCGTCCGGCTCGCGCCTGAAGAACTGCGTTTTGCAGCCCCGGAACCGCTTGTGGCACCCGAGGTCCGTTTGCGCAATTCGAGCAAGACATTCAATCCGACAATTCCCGACATCGCCAAAAGAATCAGCGACATGAAGAGCCCATCCACGGTAGTGACAGACCCATACATCACAATCCAGACAACGCCCAGCAATGGAACCAACGCCAAAAGCACGGAGAGGATCAGGATCATGGTTTTTCCCAGAGGAACTGGTGGAAGCGGTGGTGGAACGAAGTCACGGCCAACAGATTAGCAAAAATCTTGCTTTTTGTTCACTGATTAGAAATGGGGGTAGTGTCCTAACATTGCACTATTTACGACACTACCGAAATGGAAGCTTCTCTTGCAGTCGGACTGGCTGAGGGGAATTCCACTCGGCCGACGATCGTATTCCCGGTTAGACCCGTCGAATGGATCGCCCCGCTGTAGCTCGGTCTGAATGCTGTGTGAACTCGATCAGGCGCAGGTATCGCGCCAATCCGCGATTTCCTTCAGGCCTTCGGCCCGCGTTTGCTCGAATAAACGCACGCGGTGGCGCGAGTGCTCGAACTCGTGGATGTCGGCCCATACTTCAGCCTGCCATGCCTCGTCGTGGGTTGCGGTCTCACCGCAGGTGGCACAGCGAGTATGCAGCTTGCGGATGGCGCGAGCAGGCACGGCGAGTGGTCCGGGCGACAATTCGATGAATACACAACGGACTTCCTGAATATCTTCGTTGTCCCCGATGATGTGTTCATAGCGCAGCAGGTACTCGAAACCGAGTTTACGGGCCTCCACTTCAGCCTCGGGACGAGTATGAAAGGGACCGTATTCGGCCCGCATCTGTTCGGTTGAGTCGCACGCCATCCAGAACGTCTCTTTGTACGCCATCTCCACCTCAGCGGTCGCAATTGGCTGGCTCGGGGAAAGCGCCGGTGATGCGTGCTTGACGACCTGCTCTGGGAAATAGCAATTCCAAGGCCGGGGCGCAATCGTTAACGTACTCATCTAGAACAACTTATCCGGAAGACAGAATGCAATCCGACACAGCGACCGCAAGAATTTGCAGCCTTTGTCCCTTTCCGCCAGCCATTTACGCCAGCCGCGGCAACGCTTCGGGAGCTCGTTTTACGATTTGCCGATCACGTGGGTGATCTTGATGGGGTCGACATTTACCATGCGATCGGTGGATATTTGGTGTCCGGCTTGATGTTTTCGCGCTGATGTCCTTCTCGGGAAACATCTTCCGAGACCAACGCGGAGAACAGGCCGGCGGAAATGCAAGAAGCGAACCGCCTTCGCCAAAATTTCGCCTGGTAATGCACTGAGGTATACATCTAACAATGACAAATTGGTCCCGAGATGAAATTACAGGTCCCGTTTTGGGCTCGAAGCAATTTGTGGGGCTTTCTGGGACTCGTGTCCCGCGAAAAATTGGGTCCGCGGATAGAATGTCGGACCAGGGGTGCTCCATGCGTGTGCTGATGGTCGAAGACGAACCACGTCTGGCTGAAAATGTGGCGCGCAGTCTGCGAGAAAGTGCCGGTTACGCCGTCGATATCGCATCCAATGGCGAGGAGGGATTGTTCCTGGCGGAATCGAATGCCTATGACGTCATGTTGCTAGATCTGATGTTGCCTAAAATGGACGGCATGGAGCTACTGCGCAAAATTCGGGAGTCTGGACAACCCACTCCGGTGCTGGTGATGACGGCACGTGATGACAAGGAATCGGTAGTGGACTTGCTGAACGCGGGCGCCGATGATTACGTGACCAAGCCGTTTGATCTGGGAGAACTGCTGGCACGTACCAAAGCGTTAATCCGGCGTGGTAAGGGTCAGCCCTCGCCTGTGGTGGTGATCGGCGATCTGGAGTTGAATACGGTGAACCGCACGGTGCAGCGCGGAGGCAAGGCGATCACTTTAACCGCAATGGAATATCGCGTTCTTGAGTACCTGATGCACCGTCCGCGAGCGGTGGTCTCCAAAACCGAGCTGCTCGAGCATCTATACGATTACAACTGGGAGAAATTCAGCAACGTGATCGAAGTTTATATTTCCGGGTTGCGGCGCAAGCTGAACGATGGCGCATCGCGGCAACTGATTCGCACCTTGCGCGGCCAGGGCTACATGCTGCAAGACTGATCAATGCGGCGTGATTCCATTCAGCGGCGGCTTATCGCGACAGTCGTGCTATCACAGGCGATCCTCACGGTTGGCCTGATGGTTACGGGTGTCTTAGTCACCTACTGGCGATTGCTGGCTACGTTGGACGTAGGAATGCAGGCTCACGCCATGAGCGTGGCGGTGCTGGTTCGCTACACGGAAGACGCCACCGGCAACGTCTATTTTGACAACAGCCTACTGCCCGAGTCGATCGATCCAAACCATCCCGACCAGTTCAAAGTCTGGGCAGACCGCACTGGTCTGCTGGCTCGCTCCGAAGACTGGCCCGAAGGATTGCCATTGCTGCCGGGCTCCAATCAACACTGGAATTTCACCTGGGCGGGGGTTCCATATCACGCATTGCGGATTACGCACGTCCCCATACTCGACCGGGAAGAGGGTAGTTCATTCCGTCCGCAAACACTGACAATTGTCTACGCGTCGCCGACCATTCGGATTCGGCAGCAAGTAAGAGCAGCAGCTGCGTTTATCGCCCTGGTAAGCCTCTTGCTTCTGGGCACTACAGCCGGGCTGGCTTCGTGGGGAATCCGGCGCGGCCTGTTGCCGCTGCAAGCTTTGGCTCAACAAGCGGCGGGTGTTTCCGCGCAAAGCTGGCAGCTGCAGCCGCCAAAAGAAGCCGAAGAGATTGAAGAGCTCTGGCCGTTGACGGAAGCCATGACGCAGATGTTGTCCCGTCTGCAACGCTCATTCGTGCAGCAACGCGAATTTGTGGCGAACGCCGCCCACGACTTGAAAACGCCGGTGGCGGTTTTGAAATCCACATTGCAGTCGCTGTTGCAGCGCCCCCGAACCACAGAAGAGTATCGCGCCGGGGTGCAGGCCTCTTTACAGGATCTGGGCAGGTTGGAAAATCTGCTGCAATGGATGCTGCGCCTGGCTCGTGCTGAACAGCGCGCACAGGATGCGAGCGTGCAACTGGAGATGATCGATATCAACTCCACCTGCGAAGAAGCTGTAGAAAACATCCGTGTTCTCGCGGAAACACGCAATATGACAATAAGCTTGGCTACTAACGGGCCACTTCTCTTCCGTGCCGATCCCGAAGACTTGCACCTGATATGGACAAACCTGCTGGAAAACGCGGTGCGCTACAGTCCAGCAGGGGCGTCGGTTGAGGTCGCGACGATGCGAGATGAGGCCAGCGCAACGATAGTGGTACAGGACCATGGATCCGGCATTTCGGCGACCGATTTGCCTCACATTTTCGAACGCTTCTATCGTGGAGATCATTCCCGCAACCGTGCCACCGGCGGCTCAGGCCTAGGTCTGGCGATCGCCAAAGCCCTGGTGACAGCGTATCGGGGTACTATCACAGCAGAAAGCGCCCCAGGAAAAGGTACCCGCATGACGGTAGCGTTTCCAGTAAATGACGGTGTGGCAGAATCCTGAGATCCGGACGAAAAGGCCTTAGCGGCCCAGTTTCCCCCATGACCAGCTTCGAGATTTCATCCGCTTTTACGTCGAACCGAATCTGGCCGTACCTCTCTGCGTTTTATCTCGGTCTGAAAGTCCAAAAACGGCTGAAATTCAGCTTTTCTTAATGTGGATTCCGTTAGAATCTGCGTTTCTCCGGAAGCGGGGTGAGTTCTATGTTGAATCATCTTCGGGGTCGCGCTTTTCTTTTAATCGCTTTCCTGGCGGCTGGATTCGCTTTGGCTCCAGATTCGTTCGCACAAAGCCCTGCCGGGCCCACCTCGAATGCTACCATCGACGAGCCCAACAGCAATGCTCCCCTTACGATTACACTCCAGGATGCACTGGTGCGTGCCCGAAAAAACAGTCCTGAGTACCGAGCGGCATTGACTGAGTACGACCTGGCAAAAGAAGACCGCGTACAAGGCCGGGCCGCCTTGTTGCCGAGCGTTAACTACAACACCGAATTCATCTACACAGAGGGGAATGGCACGGCCACCGGCAGATTCATAGGCGCCAACGGTGTGCACGAGTATGTCGGTCAGGGAAACGTTCACCAGGATTTTTCCCTGCAGGGAATCGCTGATTACCAGCGTGCGCGGGCGGCGGAAGCCATCGCGCGGGCCCGGTCTGAAATTGCCGTACGCGGTTTGGTCGTAACCGTGGTGCAGAGCTATTACGGTTTCGTGGTGGCCGAGAGGAAATATTCAAGCGCTCAACGTGCGGCAAGCGAGGGCCAGCATTTTCTGGATGTCAGCCAGAAGTTGGAGCACGGCGGCGAGGTCGCTCACTCGGACGTGATCAAAGCGCAGATCTTGTTCCAGCAGCAGCAGCGCGACTTGCGGGAAGCAGAAATGGATATGAATCGCAGCCGACTCGAACTTGCGGTACTGCTCTTTCCTGATTTCAACGAAAATTTTACTGTGGTGGACGATCTCCAAACTCCCGAGCCATTGCCGGGATACACCGAGATACAAGCCGCCGCGGCGCGAGAGAATCCTGAACTTCGGGTGGCGATGGGTACGCTGCGAGCAGCAGGACGCGAAGTGAGCGCCGCCTGGTCGGGGTTTCTGCCCACGCTGCGGCTGGATTATTTTTATGGCATCGACGCGAATCATTTCGCGGTAAATCAATTCGATCCAGTTTCGCAAATGCCGGTTCACAATCTGGGATATGGTGCGACGGCAACCCTGCAGGTGCCGGTGTGGAACTGGGGTGCGAACCGAAGCAAATTGAAGCAGGCAAGTCTGCGTCAGGAGCAGGCGCGCGTGGAACTTTCCTTTGCCCAGCGCCAGTTGCTGGCGAAACTCCGCACGCTTTACTCGGAAGCTCAAACCGCCCGCGCCGAACTTGACTCTTTGAGCCAATCGACGGAACTCGCCACGGAAAGCCTGCGCCTGACTACGTTGCGCTACCAGGCCGGCGAGGCGACGGTGTTAGAAGTCGTAGACGCACAGAATACGGCTACCCTGTCGCGCAACGCCCTGAGCGATGGACAATCGCGATACCGCGTGGCGCTGGCAAATTTACAGACTCTGACGGGAACGTTCTGACGAGCATGAGAAACACTCTCGCCAACCCGCACGTGAGATCGCTTGCCGTCGGAAGCGTTGTGATGTTGCTGCCCCTACTGATGCTGGCGGGTTGCGCAAAAGATTCGGGCGAGAAAGAACCTGCAGTCCCGGTACAGGTGGCGACCGTTGAGAAAAAGTCGCTGGAGCATACGGTCGCGGCGGAGGGGATTTTATTTCCTTTGCAGCAATCCGCTATCACGCCAAAGATCAGCGCTCCGGTAAAGATTTTCTTCGTCAAACGCGGAAGCCGGGTACACAAAGGCCAGTTGCTGGCAGTTCTTGAGAACCGTGATCTGGCGGCAGCGGCCCAGGATAGTAAAGGATCGTACAGCCAGGCGGAAGCCGCTTTTGAAACCGCCACGGTTTCTGATTTGCCGCAGGAAATCCAAAAAGCCCAGCTCGATGCCCAGGCGGCACACGAACTCTTAACTGCGCAAGAGAAGATCTACAACAGCCGTCAGGAACTGTTTCAGCAAGGTGCAATGCCACGCAAGGAACTCGATCAGGCGGGCGTGGACCTGACCAACGCGCGGAACCAGTACGAGATCGCGCAGAAACACCTGGACGCACTCCTGGCCATCGGAAAGACGCAGCAACTTAAGTCTGCCGCTGGTCAGCTTGAATCGGCCAAAGGAAAATATCTAGGCGCGGCGGCGCAACTGAGTTACTCAGAAATTCGCAGTCCAATTGGTGGGGTGGTGGCAGATCGTCCCCTATATCCAGGTGAAATGGCGGCTGCCGGTACTGCCTTGTTGACAGTCATGGATACCTCTCAAGTCATCGCTCGCTTACACATTCCGCAGAGTGAAGCCGCCCTGCTGAGAGTCGGTGACAAAGCCACGCTCGCCGTGCCGGGCACAGAGAACAACCTTCCGGGGAAAATCACCGTGGTCAGTCCCGCGCTCGATCCGAATAGCACTACGGTAGAGATTTGGGTGCAGGCGAGGAATTCGGATGGAAACCTGAAAGCGGGTTCCAGCGTACGAATCTCGGTGGTGGCGCAGACCATTCCCGATGCGCTGGTGATTCCCGCGGTAGCACTGCTGACTGGTCCAGACGGAAGCAACTCGGTAATGCAGATCAGCTCCGATGGGCACGCTCACCAGAAAAGTGTGAAGGCCGGGATCCGACAGGGCGACCAAGTTCAGATCACAGAGGGTTTACAACAAGGCGACCAAATCGTGGCGCAAGGAGCCTACGGGTTGCCGGACAACAGTAAGGTCAAAGCGGAAAGCGCTAATGAGAAATAATCCGGACGAACAAGCGGGGCGGACTGCAGCTCCGGCCGGACCTCCTTATTGGTTTGCCCGCCACTCAAAGTCAGTAATTTTTTTGATTGTGATCCTGGCGTTTCTGGGCGCCTATCTAGCGTTCACCATTCCGGTGTCGGTATTTCCTGCCACTAACTTTCCCCGAATCCTGATCGCCGTCGATAACGGAGTAATGCCTACCGATCAAATGATGGTCACGATCACCCGTCGACTGGAGGAAGGAGTGAACAGCGTGCCGGGGCTTCAGGAAGTGCGATCGGTGACCAGCAGGGGATCTGCGGAGATCGATCTGTTCTTCGACTGGAGCGTCGACATGTTCCAGACATTACAGTATGTGAATGCCGCGATCTCGCGAGTTCAACCCGAACTCCCGCCTACCGCGACGGTGATAGCGAACCGCCTGACTTTCGCGAGCTTTCCGATCATCGGATATAGCGTCACTTCCGCTACGATCCCGCAGACCCAGTTGTGGGAAATGGCAACGTACGATATCAAGCCGCGACTCAACCGGTTGAACGGCGTTTCCACGGTTTTGATTCAAGGGGGGCAGGAGCCGGAATTCCACATCACTCCTGACCCGGCGAAACTCCTGGTGGCGCAAATCACGGTCACCGACATTCTGGACTCCCTGCGGCGAACCAATGTGATTGACTCGCCGGGCCTCTTCGATCGTAATCACCAACTGATACTTGGCCTGGTTAGCGCCCAGGTACGCAACCCCCAACAAATAGCCGACATCGTCGTAAAGAACACCTCTACCGGAATTCCCGTACGAATTGGCGACGTAGCGAATGTGGCACCCGGCGTCAAACCGCTTTACACCATCGTGACCGCGAACGGAAAACCTGCGGTGCTACTTAATATCAATCGTCAGCCGGACAGCAATACAGTTCAGGTGGCGGATGAAGTTCACGCGCAAGTAGAGGAGATTCGAAAGTCGCTTCCGGCTGGCATCGAAATTCAGCCGTTTTACGATCAGTCAATCATCGTCAACGACTCCATCAAGAGTGTGCGCGACGCCATTCTGCTCGGGCTGATTCTTGCTTCCATAATCATGGTTCTATTTCTTCGCGACTGGGGGACGTCCGTTGTGGCAGGACTGGTCATACCCGTCACCGTCGCGGTGACGTTCATCGCGCTCAAAGCGTTGGGTCAAAGTTTCAATCTGATGACGCTCGGTGGCCTGGCGGCTGCGGTCGGCCTGGTTATCGACGACGCGATTGTGGTGGTCGAAAACATTGTCATCCACCGTGATTCTGGGCAATCGCGGCTGCGAGCAATTCATAGCGCGTTACAGGAAATTACGATTCCTCTCGTGGGCTCGACGATCACCCCGATCGTAGTGTTCCTTCCCCTCATCTCGATCACCGGAGTTACCGGGACATTTTTCCGCGCCCTAGCGGTGACAATGTCGGTGTCGTTGCTGACGTCCCTGGCTCTCGCCCTTACATGGACGCCAAGCCTCAGTCTGTATTTCATCCGCAAGCGAAAGCATGATGCCAGCGATGTTTCCGCGGTGGCCACCCAGCACTCCGAAGAACAGGATGACCCAGGTTCGATCGAAAGGTTGTTCGCTGCCGAAGAGGCTTCCCTGGGAGGATTCTTCGGGAAAATCGTGGACTTTCACCAACGCTGGCTGCGCCGCGCCCTGGCCAAACCGATTTGGCTCGCGGGACTAAGCCTGACGCTGATCGTTGTCTCTTACGTTTGCTACCGTTTTTCCGGCTCCGATCTGATGCCGGAGATGGATGAAGGCGGGTTTACTCTCGACTACTGGACTCCGGCAGGAACCTCGCTTGCGGAAACGAACCGCATGGTGAGTGCCATGGAGCGAATCCTCAATTCCGTGCCAGAGGTTGAGAGCACGTCGCGACGAACTGGTTTGGAGCTGGGGCTGGCGGCTGTTACGGAAGCCAATCGTGGTGACATTCTTGTGAAGTTGAAGAAAGATCGCGACCGCGCGATTGACGATGTAATGGAGGACGTACGGGAAAAAGTTACCGCACAGCAACCGGCAGTCAAGATAGAGTTCGTGCAAGTCTTGCAGGACATGATCGGCGATCTCACCAGTGAACCCGAGCCAGTACAGATCAAGCTATTCTCGCAGGATAATGTTCTGCTTGAAACGTGGGCGCCAAAAGTCGCCGATGCGATCGGCAAGGTTAAAGGGGTCGTGGATGTTCTCAACGGAATTGAGAACACGATCAGCGGGCCTGCGGTAACTTTTCAAATCAATCCCAGTGTCGCGGCCCGCGCGGGGTTCACGCCGGAGGAGATTGCGCTTGACGCGGCGGCGATCCTCGAAGGTGAACCCGCTGCAACGCCCGTCATCAATAATGACCGTGCCTACGTGGTTCGGGTGCGCTTTCCAGAGAACAACCGCGGTTCGCTCGAGGCCATAAGCAATACGTTGTTAACCAGCAGCACAGGTAAGACGGCGACTTTGGGGTCGCTCGCGGAGGTAAGCGAGCTTCCTCCTCAAACAGAAATCCGTCGGGAGAATTTGCAACGCGACGTTTCGGTTACGGCCCGCCTGGAGGGAACGGATTTAGGAAGCGCAGTCGCGAGTGTGCAAAAAGCGGTGGCGGAGCTTCATTTGCCTTCGAGTATCCGCGTCGAATATGGCGGAACTTACAAGCAAGAACAGCAGTCGTTTCGAGGTCTGATGTTCGTGTTGGCCCTGGCGATCGTCCTGGTCTTTGTCGTCTTGCTATTCGAGTTTCGCTCGTTCGCCGCACCCCTCGCGATTCTTGCCTCAGCTCTGTTATCAACGTCGGGCGTATTTCTCGCGCTCATTCTTACGCGCACGACTTTTAATGTTGCCTCGTTTATGGGCATAATCATGGTAGTGGGGATCGTGGCCAAGAACGGAATTCTGCTTTTGGACGCTGACCAAAAGTTCAGGCTCTCCGGTTTTTCGGCGGAGGATGCCATGATGCAGGCCAGCAAGCGGCGTTTGCGGCCGATTATGATGACCGCGCTAGCCACCATCGCCGGCATGTTGCCTTTGGCACTTGCACTGGGCGCCGGATCGCAAATGCTGCAGCCCCTCGCTATTGCCGTAATCGGCGGGATTGTGATCTCGATAGGATTGTCACTCATCATCACTCCCGCGATTCACTTTTACCTGAGCAAGGACGAGCGAGTGGGTCAATCGATCGAGGTGGGGGTTTGAGCGGCAAGATCTCGTTCGAACGCAAGACTGCGCACAGGAAATGCGAACTTCAGGCTTAAAAACATGGGGAAAGTGCAAAGATTTGCATGTCTCCGCTATCCAGCATCAGGTAACGGTAGCGATTTTCGGACATGGATGCCCTTCGATGTTTTCGCCAGGACCCGCAGATGACCGATGGATGGCTTTTTTTACATCAACTTACACCCGCAGATAGCCTCGGACGGACGCGGGTTCATCTAAGAGATACGTGTCTAGAGGTAACCATCAGATCCGCTTCCGTGCGGCGCGATGGATAGTGGATTGCATTACAATAGAGTTTCCGGTATCCCCCACCGGTCGGCGGAGTAACTCGCTCTCGTGACCCAACCCGCTACAAGTCCGCAACGAAAGCCAATTCTTGATGAGGCTTCGTTTCAGCAGCTTCTCGCTGCCGCCTATGTGCTTCAGGAGCACAACGACCGGCTGCGCGGTAAGGAAGTTCAGGCAGATTTCGCGAAGAATCTTTCTGCCATTGTAGAAACCCAGAGACTGATTCAAACCCTACAACTGGATCGGGAGGCTACGGCGAAATTAGTCGCGGAACGTATCCGTCAGATTACCAATGCGTCAGGTGCGGCCATCGGAATTATCGAAAAGGGCGAACTAGTTTATCGCGCGGCTACTGGTTCCGCCGCAGCAGAGGCTGGGACGAGGGTGGCGCTCGGATTGTCATTGTCCGCAGAGTGCCTGAGTCAGGGAAACGCGGTGAATTATCCGGATGCGCTCGCGACCTCACATACTCGCGCAGAACTTTTTCGCGACCGTGAAGTGAAGTCCTTCATCGCGGTGCCGGTGTATCACGCCGGACAGGTTGCGGGCGTTCTTGAATTAAGGTTTGCGGGTGTTAAGTCGTTTCGCGAAGCCGATCTGCGTACTGCGGAACTTATGGCCGGTCTGTTGAGCGAAGCCATGGCGACAGCCGCGCGTATGAAATGGAAAGACGCGCTGGCCTCGGAACGCCAGAGCATGCTCGAAGCTTTGGAAAGAATCAAACCTCAACTTGAACGGCTGGGGGCCGAATCGCCGGCCAGCAGCGCGAGTTCACAGCCGCCTTTGCGTGAGCCTTTGCCGGCGAAAACGACTACACCGCAGGTCACGGCTAAAAGTGATAGTTCGAGAGCGGATGCAACGGTTGCTTGTGCAGTTTGCGGCAGCGAATTCAGCGAGAAGAATGAATCGTTCTGTGGAATCTGCGGAACTGCCCGGCCAGCGATCGACATACTGTCTGCCATACAAGATCGTGAAACCGACAATGTCGCCATACTTAGCGCGCCTGAGGTCCGAAACCATACCGCTTCGCCCATCATCACGCCCTACGAATCGGACAGTGCGGGCAATGGACACCAACGTTGGGACGTGATCAAAGACCCGTTAGCAGGCAGAAAACCCGACACCTTGCCGGCTTCCCTGCAGGAACTGATTGAATTGAGTGCAATTCAACAGAACGCCGCCACACGTCTGGAAAAACATTTCGAGAATCATGAGGCACCTTTTACTCCGCCCGAACGTGATTTCTTTGCCAGGCGCTCGGAGTTGCGATCAACCAACCAGCTGCAGGATTCGATTGCCTCCGCGGCGTCAGGTCAAGCAGCTGTGGGCAGCGCATCCACGGTTGCCAACGAGGAACAAGCCCTTCGAACTGTTCCGGTTGAACTGGCTCCGGCTAGTTTTTCCCCACCTGCCGGAGAGCTTCAGCCTTCCCCTTGGGGCTCGGCGCGACGGACTCAGGAGTGGCTAGAAACTGTAAGAACCAGGCGAGGCCCCACAGCGGAATGGATGGGCCGCCAATGGCAAAGGCGGCGGGCAAATATTTACATTGGGATCGCAGCGTTGATCCTAGCGATCGTTATTTCCCGTTGGGGAATTGGTTCGTCCTCCACCGCGATCGCAGGGAATACCGGTCCGGTGGTCACTGGACGGCACCAAGCTCCACCAGCACCGACTCTCACGCCGTTTGAGAAACTGTTGGTAAGTCTCGGCCTGGCCGAAGCTCCCCCCACTCCGGTGTATATGGGCAATCCTGACACCCAGGTTTGGGTTGATGTTCACACCGCTCTCTACCACTGTCCTGGGAGCGAGCTGTTTGGTAAGACTCCCGATGGACGATTGTCGACCCAACGGGATGCACAACAGGATCAGTTCGAGCCCGCCAATCGCAAAGCCTGCCCGTAAGTTTTTTTCTCATAGAATTCGTAGAGCTCGGTCAAGCCACAAACTCTGCGTCAAATAGCGGCGCACTTATCCACAGCCCGGTCTGGGGAGTATATCCTGGGAGGAATTCTCGAGATCTGACGCACCTCAGTTGCACTTCGTTTTCACGCTGTGTGATAGCGCTGCCAAGGAAAGCTGTCCGCTTTGCCCCGGCAACCGATGACGGTTCACTTGGGGATTCCCGTCCCTCAGGGTCTTCGAGGCACAACTAAGCAAGAGGAGCGCGCCTTTCGGGAGGCTTTCTTCGTTCTTGACCGCTGGATCAGCCTGTTTTTAGGTCATCTGCTCGCCAGTTTGGCCCGCGTAACGCTAGCGCGGGAGCTCAACAGAATTGACAATCGTAGGTCCAAAGGCTGCTGAACCCTGAAGACTTAACCGCGAACTCTCCCTTCGGTGGACGGACTACTGGATCTTTTTTCCACATCTCAGGGTTTGACAACCCCCATCGAGGATGCAATGTTTATTAGCATGGGTGGGGAGGAACTGCGTGCCATATTCGTGGGATAAGTCGTCCGATACGTTGCCGTTGTCGGAACTGAACCCTCTCACCAATCCGGCCCTGGAGCGGAATCTAAGCCGCTGGGCTGAAGTCTACTTCAACACGCCGCCGGAGCAGCGAGAAGAGGCGATCAGTAGGCTCCTGGAGGAAATCAAGACAGAAACGTCCGAGATTCTTAGCGCCGAGAAATCTCGTCTGAATTCCACAGAAGCATCGGGCGAACGCAGACCGAAGCACGCCACGGTTACCTGCGCTATTTGTCAACATCAAGAGTTTGCGGGAAATCGATTTTGCGGCCAGTGCGGTGCACCGCTTACTGCGATGGCCTTCGGCACCGGCGAACGTTCTGCTCCGGTTGCGAGCCAATTCGCGGCGAGAGTACAAACCATTCCGACCGACAACGAAGTGCAATGGCTGCGTGATCGCGCGCTTGGCAGCCTCTACGACTCTGAGGCGCCGAGGCGATCTGGCTGGAAATACGCATTGGGGGCATTCGTTGTAGTTCTGGCGGGGGTGGGATACCTGCAATTTTCCGGTTATCTGACAAGTATCGAATCGACTCTGGTGGCAACCGGTAATCAGGGTGGGCGTTCAACCGTCTCCTCACCTGAAAAGGCTTCTCCCGCTCCTGTGCAAGTTCCCCGAGTGATTCCCGCGGAGAGATCGACCGGAAGCCTGCCGAATGCCCAGCCATCCGAAGCGCCCACGCAAGCGAAGACAGGCAATGACGCAACTTCGTTAGCGACGGAAATTCAATCCGCGACGCAAAAAGCTTCCTCTGCCTGCGGCCGTTCCCGCAACGAAGTCAACGGACGTTTCAGACGGCGAGAACTCAGATCTTCGACTTGCAGAGCGTTACCTCTCGGGCAGCATGGGCGCGAGGGATTCCTCCGAAGCCGCGAAATTGCTATGGAAAGCAGTGCGCAAGGAAAATCCCACTGCCACGATTTTATTGTCTGATCTTTACGCGCACGGTGATGGCGTTCCAAAGAGCTGTGATCAGGCGCGTCTCCTGTTGATTGCCGCGGCCAAACATGGTGCTTCTGAGGCGGCTGACCGGCTTCGTGAATTGGAATTGCGCGGCTGTCAGTAGAGATTTTTCGTGAGCGGTTGCGAGCGTAAAAAGACCCCGCCGGACAGCGGGGATCCTTTATTCATTTTCGCAGGTCAAATCTGTTCCGCTTAGCGCTGCAGAAGATTGCGGCGTGTTCCATTCTGATTAAGATTCATAACGCTGTGCTCCCAGCTCTCCAACACTTCAGGCGTGCGCCGGGATTTCTTGCCGCCGCGCTTCGTACCAGAGGGCCAGTTCGACGCGGTTCCAGAGTCCGAGTTTGTCGTAGATGATACGGAGGTAGTTTTTAACGACGTGCTCGGTAGTTCCGATGGCATCGGCGACTTCACGATTCTTGAGTCCCTGAGCAACGAGTTCGATGACTCGCTCTTCTCGCCTGCTGGGCACACGGTTTCCATAACGTTCTTGTCCGAACATAATTGCCTCCTATAAAGAATGGTTGCGAGCTTGACTCGCTTGATACCGCCAGTAATTGCAAAACGTAAAAAGAGACGATTAAAGTGTGCCTTCACAGTCCGTCTCGCCATCTTAAGTTGCCGCGCGATCTCCGAGTTGTCGCATCCCTGAAGCAGCAAGTCCGCAATTTGCTGCTCCCGGGGACCTAGCCGAATAGAGCTCTCCTTCATTCCGACTTCCCCCCTGGTTTCAGTGGTTCGGGCCCGAGCCGGGCGTTTGCAATGTATGGGAACTCGTGTGCGATGCCGGCATTGGCCTCGCGTTACACCGAATCCTCCAAATATTTGGGTATGTACCGAATTTCATAGCATGCATGGTGCCATGCACGCAGTGGATTTTAACTTTCGTCGCATAAAGATTGTGAAACCAGTCTCGCAAAATCTGAGGCGGCAAGCTACTTATTTTCTGTGACATAATGAGCATATCCGAATTTACTGCATGAGCTCATTTTCCTGATCTTCCCGGCGCCATATTTGAATGTAAATTGTGTTTCCTCAGATTTCTGGATGATTTGCTTCCATTCCAGTCCAAGTTTAGGCGCAATTTGCTAAAGCCGCCGACCTTTCGGCACGGTCGTCAAATCGCCGGACGTCGGCTAAGCTCTTTATCTGCAATCATGAGCGAACGGCGTACTGGAAATTTTTCCCTAGTTTCCCAGCCAACCTGGAACTAATTACACTTTTTACCTGATGACGGGATGTTAACCGGTAGTCATGTTCACTATAACCTTGCGATTACCCTTCTTAAGGAGTGAGCCTTCGGCAAGAGAACGCGTATTGATTAAAATCTTGTAAAGATATTGATATTGATATTAAGGTTGTCCACTTCGGCCGGTGTCGGACTACGACCGCGCGAGCTCAGTTTGTTCTAGACTGTATTCTGCTTCTGCAGCTACGCCCCTCCATGAAATTGTCCGTCATCATGCCGGTTTATAACGAGCGTCAAACCTTGCGACCGGTCGTGGAACGTGTGCTCGCGATTCCGCTGGAAATGGAACTGATCTGCGTCGATGACGGTTCACGAGACGGTTCACGTGAAATTCTGGCTGAATTGCAAGGTGAACATGGCAACTTGCGGGTCTTCCTGCAGCCCAAAAACATGGGAAAGGGTGCTGCGCTGCGACGCGGTATTCAGGAAGCTACGGGAGATTTTGTCGTCATACAGGATGCCGACCTGGAATACGATCCTGCGGATTATCCTGCCTTGCTCGACCCGCTGCTCCAGGGAAAGGCAGACGTAGTTTATGGTTCGCGTTTTTTGGGGAGTGGCCCGCATCACGTGCTTTACTTCTGGCATTCGGTGGGCAACTGGCTGCTTACGTTACTTTCGAACTGTCTCACGAATGTCAACCTGAGCGACATGGAAACCTGCTACAAGGTATTCCGCCGCGAAATTATTCAGGCCATCCCCATCGAAGAAAACCGGTTCGGCTTTGAGCCCGAAATCACCGTCAAGGTGGCCAAGCGACATCTGCGAATTTATGAGGTTGGCATCAGCTACTGGGGTCGTACTTATGAGGAAGGCAAAAAAATCGGGTGGAAGGATGGGTTTCGGGCACTCTGGTGCCTGTTGAAATATTCGATTACCGAACCCGCAGTCGCCCGCGAGACCTCCGCCAGCGAGACACAGAACATAGAAAAATTGCGACCGAAACAGCCTTCTCACATCAACTAATGCAGGATTTTTTGTTCCTGCCCCAACGTTACACAATCGCTGTCTTTGCAAAACCAACAAACTTCAGGAGGCCACAGGGCTTGACCACTTCGAGCAGTCACCTGATCCCGCCACATGGGGGAGAATTAACCAACCTCATCGTCCAACCGGAGTTTTCCCAGGAACTAAAAAATAGTTCGCATGAGTGGCCTTCATGGGACCTCAGCGCACGCCAACTTTGCGATCTCGAGTTACTACTCGGCGGTGGATTTTCACCATTGCGAGGATTCATGACTCGCGCCGACTACGACGGCGTCTGTCAAAACATGCGCCTGGTCAGCGGACTTCTTTGGCCGATGCCCATCACGCTGGACGTCAGCGAGGACTTCGCGAAGTCTCTGAAGCCGGGCAGCACCAAGATCGCGTTGCGCGACCCTGAGGGCGTCATGCTGGCGGTGCTGCAGGTCGAAGAAGTGTGGCAACCGGATCGAACCGCCGAAGCCAAATCGGTTTTTAACAGCACGAGCAAGGCACACCCCGGCGCGGATTATGTGATGAACAAAGCGAACTCCTGGTACGTGGGTGGACGTGTTGAAGGTCTTCAGCTTCCCTCGCATTATGATTTCCGGGCGCTGCGGCTCACTCCTGCTGAACTTCGGGCGGAGTTCGCCCGTCTTGGTTGGCGCCGTATCGTCGCCTTTCAGACCCGCAATCCCATGCACCGCGCCCATCAGGAACTCAGTTTCCGCGCCGCCAAGCAAGTCGAAGCTAATCTATTGATCCAGCCCGTCGTGGGGATGACCAAGCCTGGCGACGTGGATTACTTCACCCGCGTACGTTGCTATCAGCTGCTGACCTCAAAGTATCCGGCGGGAACGGTAAAGCTTTCTCTGCTGCCACTCGCCATGCGCATGGGAGGACCACGCGAAGCCATTTGGCACGCATTGATTCGTAAGAATCACGGGTGCACTCATTTCATCGTGGGGCGCGATCATGCGGGCCCCGGCAAGGATACCGACGGCAAACCTTTCTACGGTCCCTACGAAGCCCAGGAGGTATTCAAAAAACACCAGGCGGACATCGGAGTCACCATGGTCCCATTCAATATGATGGTTTACCTGGAAGAAGAAGATAAATATTATCCGGACGACGAAGTGCCGAAGGGTGCCCGAGTTTTGAATATTTCGGGCACCGAACTGCGGCAGCGGCTCAATGAAGGCCGTGACATTCCAGGCTGGTTTACTTATCCGGAAGTCGTGCAGGAACTACGACGCAGCTACCCGCCGCGGCATAAGCAGGGAGTGACCATCTTTTTTACTGGACTTTCGGGTTCGGGCAAATCAACCATCGCCAATGTATTGATGACCAAATTTCTCGAGATGGGGGGACGCCCGGTCACGCTGCTCGACGGAGACCTGGTACGCAAACATCTTTCGTCAGAGTTGGGCTTTTCGAAGGAACATCGTGACATCAACATTCGCCGGATCGGCTACGTAGCCTCAGAGATTACCAAAAATGGCGGCATAGCCATATGCGCACCCATCGCTCCTTATGACGCCACTCGTAAGCATGTACGAGGGTTGATCGAACCACTAGGCGGATTCATTCTTGTGCACTTGGCCACATCTCTTGAAGATTGTGAACAGCGAGATCGTAAAGGACTGTACGCAAAGGCGCGTGCGGGAGTGTTGAAAGAGTTCACCGGTATTTCCGATCCGTACGAGGAACCGAAGGACGCCGAGGTCACCATCAATACAGCCGAGTTGACACCGGAAGAAGCCGCCCAGGAAATCATTCTGCATCTGGAGCGTGAAGGCTTCGTCGGAGCAATCGGAGAAGCAGCGTAGCGCGAATCCGCTGAGGCCGGGTGCCCTGGTCGACGCGGCGGAGTTATTTCTGCAAATTCGACTCGCAATTCCGAATTGAATTGCAGGAAGATCGCTAACTCAATTCGATGAGCAGCCGTTCACAAACCGAAACCTTGCAGCGCATTGAATCGGCCCTCAGTGCGGCTCGGCTGGTCTTTGACCGGTTCACTCCCGGCGCTATCGAAGCGGAATACAAAGCCGGCCACGCCCGTGACCGAAGCGGACACGGCGGTTGACACCCTGTTGCGCCGGGAGTTGCTTCGTGAAGATGAAGGATGGCTGTCCGAGGAAAGCGTGGACGACCCCTCCCGTCTTCAAAAGAAGCGAGTATGGATCGTGGATCCTCTCGATGGCACGCGGGAGTTTGTCGCCGGAATTGCTGAGTTTTGTGTTTCGGTCGCCATGGTCGAAGACGGCATTCCGGTGGCTGGTGGAATTTGCAATCCCGCCACTCACGAGACCTTTCTGGGTTCGCTTGAATCGGGCGTAACCTATAACGGAAAATCGGCCAAAGTCAGCCAGCGCAGGACTCTCGAGGGCGCAACCATTCTCGCCAGCAGAAGCGAGATGAAGCGTGGAGAGTGGAAGCGATTTCAGACGAGTGTGCTCAACATTCATCCGATGGGTTCTGTGGCATATAAACTCGCATTGGTTTCGGCAGGTCTGGCAGATGCCACTTTCACCCTGACGCCCAAGCATGAATGGGATATCGCCGCTGGGGCGGCCCTTGTGGCTTCTGCGGGTGGATTTGTGAGCACACTGCAGAATTCAACGTTGCTATGTAATAACAAATCACCCTTACTTTCAGGGTTGCTTGCGTGCGGCCCGTTCCTTCGCGATGAATTGCTCGCGCTGGTGAATGAGCGTTTGCCGGCGATCTCTGGCGACAGGTAGTGTGCGGCGCGATCGATCTCAGGGGCCAAAAACCCGTGATCCGGAGGTCCTACGGGCACGAGTGAGTCCGCATCCTCCCTCCTTCCCTTCCCTCTAGACGCCTTGTACATGAAAGCCACACTCTTCCCGATAGCGAGCGATCGTCGCCGATAAAACGCCAAAATCTGACTCAGTTTTTCGCCGTGTCCGCGAAGCGGCGGAAGAAGCTGTCGGTTTTCCACTGCGGGCGTTGCGGATCATTTGCCACTTTGATCATGAGTTGCCGAATAATTTCTTCATACTTCCCAGCTGACGCCAGGTCGACCGGTTGATCCAGATCGTCTGACGGTGCGTGATAACGGTGAGTAAGCCAGTCTGCATACGTCTTCTGCTCCTCAGGAGTGGTTGGAGCTATATCCATTGCCAGCGCGGGAACACCGTGACGAATAAAGCTGTACTGATCGCTGCGCACAAAAACATTTCTGAGCGGCTGCGGATCAGCCTGGACGGAGACGCCGTCGGACTCGGCAACCTGACGCGCTAGGTCGCCGAGATCCGATTCCGCCATCCCTAAAACTGTGAGCATTTTCAGCGGCACCAGCGGACGGAACATGTCGATGTTGATGTTCGCCACCATGGATTTCGCATCGACTGTCGGATGAGCCGCAAAATATTTGGAGCCGAGCAATCCCTTTTCTTCTCCGGTAACAAACACAAACAAAATGGAGCGCTCTAACTTCTCAGGATGCTGTTTCAGAGAAGCCGCAACATCGAGCAAGACCGCAACCCCGGAAGCGTTATCCATAGCTCCGTTGTAAATTCGGTCGCCGTTGATAGGTTCACCCACACCAACGTGATCGATGTGAGCCGACAATACTACGTACTCGTTCTTCAACTGGAGGTCGTTCCCCGGAAATCTGGCAACCAGATTGTCAGACTCCACAGTTTTCTTTTCCAACTTGGCTTTTGCCTTGATGGATTTGGTGAGAGCGAAATGCGGAAGAGGCTTGCGATCTTTGGCCAGCACCGCCAGTTCCTGAAAGGTATGGCCCGATCCGTCGAACAATTTATCGGCGTGGACAGGATTGAAATAAAGAGCCAACTTCTCACCTTCGGTTTCGTTAAACTCTGCCCCTGCAAGTTCCATGCTCGGATGCAACCGATTCAATGCCGTGCGCGCCCAGGGCACATCCATCGAGGCAGGGTTGGGTATCGTGATAATTCCCAATGCACCAGCCTGCCGGAACGCCCTCCATCGTTCAGCCGCGGTTTGATGATGAGAAGCCAAAGCCGAGCTGATCTGCTCTGGAGAACCGCTAATGATGACGGCAACTTTTCCCTTTAAATCAAGTCCGGCGAGGTCGTCGAAATTACTCTCTGGAATGCTTAAACCATAGCCCACAAAAATCAACGGCGCTTCAACTAAGGGAGCCAGATTCACCCGTGTGCTGAAGATCGCATCTTCCCCTAGGGTTAACGGTTCAGCCTTACCGTCCTGCAAAAGAGTGGCGGTTGATTCGTTTTCTAGCAGTCGTCGCGATTCGAACTCTACCGGTTGATAGAAACCTTTGACACCGGCCGGCTGAAGTCCTGCGGCCTTCAGTTGATGGACGACGTAAGCTTCCGCTCTTTTCAAGCCGGGGCTGCCGGTGTCACGACCTTCCATGTTGTCCGCTGCGAGGACTTTTATGTGGTCCCACCAGGTTTTCCCGTCAAATGAGACTTCATTGTTCTGCTGCGCTACTGCAGTAACCAGAAAAATAGCAATCAATAACACGGACTTTCTCTGCATCGTTCCTCCGAAAACAATGTGCCGATGGAAGCACCCAATCGTCGTGGCCAAAGCCGTATCCATTGAACTTGCGGCACGACTGAAACCAGCCTTCACCTGACGCGGTCCCGTCCTACACTTAGACATATCCCAGACCAGCGAGACGATCACGCACAATCTTTTCAGTCTCGTCGCTTGGACCACCACCCGAACGTTTCTTTTCCATTCCCGCCACCAGGGATCGTCCCTGCATCGTCTGTGGAATTTCGTAACCAGCGAGGTCCAATAGAGTTGGGGCGATGTCCAGCAGACTGGCACCTTGGTATTCGCCAGTTAGCGGGCAATTAGGTGCGGTCAGGATGAATATCCCGTGCGATGCGTGAATGTAGCCATCTGGACCCGTGTCATTTCCGTGCAGATGAAGCTTCGAATGTCCCACGCTCTGGATCGAGGTTCGGCTCAGCTCGCTAAAATGCACGATCAGATCGGGCGCGACGTTTCGTACATTGCGATAAATCTGCCTGGGCTTGAACACCAACGGCTTCATCGGGTAGCCGTTTTCATCGGGGATGGCTTCCAGGCGCGATTTCATTTCGTCCTGGAAAAGCTCATACGCGGATGCAGGAACGACTCCTCGCGGTTCGCGGCCCTGCAGGTTGAAAAACACGTTGGCGCAATCGCCAGATTCACTCCAGGCCTTCGTTTTGCCCCAGTTTACATCCAGCTTTTCGAAAGGGGTCGATGCTTTCGGATATTCGTTCAACACCAGCAGGTCCTCGCGAATCAGCCATTCGTTAATAGCAAAACCTCCATCCCTCCGCTGTGCGCCGTGATCTGAAACGATCAGCAAGATGGTATCGTCGTCGAGAAGCTCGATCACGCTTCCAATCTCTTCGTCGAGCCGGCGGTAATATTCAGGGATGGCGTCCTGATGAGGATTGCCGTGTTCAAATTGCACGTGCCGGGGATCGAAATAATTCCAGAAAGCATGCTGCGTGCGGTCGAGTCCGATGTCGACAAAATGAAAGTAATCCCATTCCTGCCCGGTCAGCAGCCAGCGTACGACCTGCCACTGTTTCCGGCTTAGGTTGAAGATTTCTTGCTTGAGCCAATCTTTTTTCTCAGTTCGGAAGTTCTTTACATCAACGGGATATTCCCCAACTAACTCGGTAATCTTCGCCTTGAGATCGGAGGGGTATGTGAAATCGTTCTTTATCGGGTCAGGAGTAAGAGAGCAGCCAATGCTGATTCCGTTCACTGGCCGTGGAGGATAATTTGGCGGGACGCCGACGATGATCGACTTCTTCCCTTCCCGCGCCAACTCGTCCCAGATGGCCAATGCCTTGATGGACGCCGAGTTTACGAAAGCGGGCTCGTCGTAGGAATGATCGGGCCGGTTGTGAGATCCGTAGACACCCAGGGACCCGGGGTCCTGGCCGGTCGTCATGCACATCCACGCAGGCACAGCGTCCGGTGGAATTACCCCCTTCAACCGCCCATACACTCCCAGGTCCATCAGGCGGCGAAGATTTATCAGACGTTCATCGCCGAAAATAATTTCAGGCGCCGCGCCTTCAAGTCCGAGTACGCAAATTTTCATTTCGTTAGGCTCACGCGCCTAGACACTTCTGGTTCGATCAGACCGCGTCAGAGTAATGACTTGCCATCCATGCATCCCGGCACCGTAACGTCGAGATAGGTGAGAATCGTGGGTGAGAGATCAATAATGCGGGCTGGTCCCTGTCCCTGGCGTTGGGCTGGCACGCGGTTCATAAACAATATTCCCGGAACCGATTCCGGATCCACAATGTGATCTCCACTCCAGCGGTGCAGATTGTCTTCCAGCAAAGAATGAGCAAAACCACCCACAGCACTCTGCCAGGAAACACGGAAGCCGCGATGAAAATTTACCAGCAAATCCGGCGAGTTACCCACAAATGCACCCGTATATAGCTCTTCCCTGCGCGACACATTGCGGATCGCGGACCGTTGAGTTTGCTGGTCGGGAAAGTCTGCCAGACCAGCTTGAATTGCGTGCCGCACTCGATCCGTTTCCGTTCCCTCTTCAAGAATACCTGCGGACTCCCGGCCTTTAAGATTCAGATAAATTCCGCCCAGGCCTACGGCATAAGCGGATGTTTTGGACCAGTCAACATTGGCAAATCCATCGCCCGGGTTCTCGCCGGGACGATGATTTTTCTTAAGTGCCAGAAGTCCGTTCTGCAAAAGCCAGGTATTGGTATCGAATGCGCGACGAAACGTTCCGAAACCATGATCCGACAGCACGATCAGCAATGTATTCTCGTCAACCTTCTCGAGCGCCGGTGTCAGAAGACTATCGCATCGACGGTAATGTTCTTCGATCCGCATCGCCAACTCGGGCGAAAGATCGGGATCGAACCCCGGATGCTCGCGATCGCGAAACCGCCACAGCATGTGCTGGACCCGGTCCGGCGTATCGAAAAGGATGAAGAACAGGCCCTCCGAGAAACGGTCGAGTTCAAAGCGCATCGCGCGCTCACGCTCGGCCAGCACCAACTCGCAATGTTGGAGGTAGGCTGCCTCGTCCAGCCGTCCATTGTTCAGGCCATTGTGGTCTTCGGCCATTCCCAGCGTGGAAAACAAGCCAATCTTGTCGGATAACTCCTTCGCATAATCGCCAGGGAACGACACAGGGAACAGGGGCGCAGCAGGATCGAAATTGACTGCCGAAACATAGAATTGCAGCTGCGGTTCAAGTTGGCGCACATAAAACCGCGCGATTCCCGTCACCGATTGCAACATGGAAAGCTTGAACTTGAACCGCACCCACTCGCTCCAACTTTTTTCCGGCACTTCAATTCTTGCGGGCGAGCCTCCTGTCTGAATCACCAGCTTGCGCGAGGGCTTTTCTATTTGGACTCGCACTTCACAAAAAGTGTCTGCCGGTGGTGAGGCCTTAGTGTTGCGCGGGCCGATGACTCGCGTTGTCAGCTCGACGCCCGAATTCAGGGGTGAGGGATCGAGAAAAATCAACTGCTCGTTCTCCTCGGCGACGACGGTCTTGTCCTGGGTATAGAACGTGCCCTTGCTCTGACTTCCGCGCAGATCTGGAACCCCAACCCCGGCAATCATCCGTCCTTGAAGCACTTCCGGAGGGAAGGTACAGGGACAGCGCAAAATCGTGCTGGGAATACCTGCTTTCGACAACCAGTGCCACAGCGGCACGCCTTGCCGACGATTTACGACGCGCGGCTGGGCCAGCATGTTCTTGGGACGCTCAAATCTGGTCAACGCAACCTCTGGGAGATAGGTCTGTGGATCACGACTGATGAAGTCGAAAATTCCATGCCCGCCAGGATTGGTTCCGGTCATGAATGATGACCATGCCACAGGAGTTTGAGCCGGATAGGTGGTTTTCAGGCGGGTATAGCTTCCGGCTCCTCGAATTCTAGCGAGATTGGGGAGCTCTCCGCGTTCCAGCATCGCTTCCACAATGCTGGGCTCAAGCCCGTCCAGTCCGATGACAATAATTTTTTTGCGCAAGAAGCGGACCCGGTTTTAAAGAGTGTCCTTTGAAGCATCCTTGGAAGGTTCAGTAGCAGCAGGCGCTTCGGAATGGCGAAACATGCGCACAACCTTGAAGAAAAAACCGACCACTTTATTCCAGAAAAGCAGCAAAAGGCCCAGCAGGCTGGCCAACCCGGAAGTCACGGTCATCACCTGGTCGGGGCCGCCATATAGCGCCAACAACGATTCAAATCTCATGAATGCTCCTAAAAACTTGCTGGACTAGCCCCAACCGTATAGCGATCTTAACATTATCAGCATCTGGCGCGATGTGAGAAGGGACGATTCGCCGCTACTGACCTGCTGCCTTGATGGCCATCGTAGGCTCTCCAGTCTCTGACACCTGCATCTGATAGTGAACCTCCGCATGCGCCAGGCCGTTCCAATCGGACACGCGGATGTTCAAGTTTACGTGAGACTTACTGTCACCAGGGACGAGAATTTCGAGGCGTGCATTCGTGTCTACCCCCGGATTTATGTCGTCGTTCACGCAAATATCGTCGAAGGCGTCGGGCGTTGCGTCTGCAATGCCTGGTGCTTGAGTGTGATCATCCCCGGGATTGCGGCAGGTTTGATATGCCTCTCCATGTTCATCAACGATTGAAACCACAGGATCAAGCCGTTTCTTGGACTTTAGCGACGGCTGATCGACTTCAACCATCATCCGTGAACCACCCTGTACTTCAACCCGGTAGTAGTCGTCAATTGCCCCGGTTGATCCAGAACCGCGACCGCTGGTTTCCTGAGAACTGAATTTGCCATCGTGCAAGGCGATCGATGTTGTTGCTTGTTTTTCCTCTGACCGTGCCAGCAGATCTTCCAGACGTGTACTGAGTGTTCGGGCCGTTTGCTGCCCCACGGCTGTGTGAATCACATTGTTCGACTCATCGACGTCGTGAATCCAGTCGTAAAGTTGATCTCCAAGCTCCTTGTGAATGATCAAATGCCAGTGGGGGGTGACAATCGACTTCATGGGACCGTCGAACGTTGTAGGCATGAGGCGGGAGGCCGCTTTATTTTCATCGCTGAAAATGTCGCGGCGCGCCACCTCGGACAGGGAATCGGGCCAGGCAGGCTTAGTACCTGGCGTTTTCCAGAGCGCATTCAACGCCGGACCTGGGAAAGTGCTCTGATCACTTCCGCCCAGTAATTCCATAATCGTGGCCGGAATGGCCGTGTTGGTTACGGGCTGAGACAAGCGAAGACCGGTTGGAAGACGTCCCGGATAGTCGATGATTAAGGGCACATGAATCAACTCGCGGTAGAGCGCTATGGCATGGTGCGCCAGACCATGCTGACCCAATGATTCTCCGTGATCCGAAGTGATGATTACGATGGTATTTTTCCCCAAGCCTTTTTCATCAAGCTCTTGCAAAAGACGTCCAATGTAATCGTCGACGTACCTGATCCCATCGTCGTACTTGTCGGTTGGAGTACCTCGATCCCAATCCGGCTTGGGGTAGGAGGCCGGGCTGCCGTAAGGTTCATGTACGTCGAGATAGTTAAGGAATACAAAAAACGGGTGCCCGGGGTCGCGATCAATCCAATTGATAACCTCGCGATTGACGGCGTCGGCATGCTTTCGCAGGCCAAAACCCTGACCGTAGCCTAAGAGTTCCCGCTTCAAGCCCCGCTGAATTCTCTGTACGTAGAGTTCCACTAGTTCTCGACCGTAGAGCGTACGCGCCAGCATGTCCCGTATCGATTGGAAATAGTCTTCAAAATGAATAAACCCTCGACCAAAGCCCAGGTCCCGCGTAAAGAAAGTACGGTTGGCGGAAAACGCCCCGGTGCGATATCCGCGCCGGATTAAAGCCTCCCCAAGCGTGGGGAAGCCACCCAGGCTGAAAGCGTCAGAGTTGCCGAAAATTGGCATGGGTCGGATCTTCTCCATCCCGTGCTCGAACGGATAACGGCCAGTGAGAAGCGACGCGTGCGAAGGGAAGGTCCAGGAAGAACTGGATATGGCATTCTCAAATAGAATCCCCTGAGTCGCAACATGGTCGATATTCGGACTCGTTGGGCGAGAATATCCGTACGACGACAGGTGGTCGGCACGAAGCGTATCCACCACGATAACCAGGACATTCGGTGCGTTAGCCGCTGCAGACGGGAGGGCCGCAACCGCTCTGTTTTCCTGCAGCCAACGGTTCCCCTGAATTCCAATCACGGCCAGTACTCCGGCGGCGGCAACCATAGGAAATGTGCGTTGCACCAGCAGAAGGAAGCCAGCTTCATGTTTTGCCATCGAACGGCTGCAAGCCACTGCGACGCCAACAGCCAACAAGAAGCAACTGAGCGCAGAAAGCCGCGCTGTCACCATAAGCCAGTCAAAGATCGTCAAGGCAACCAGCAGCCTTACGGCACAACGGATAATGGAGGTCTTTGGAAATAGGCGCGGAAGCGCCGCCAGGAGAAGCACGGATAAAGAAAATAACAACAGATTAGCTACCGCAGAGATCCAGACAATCTGTTCCGAGACGTGAAGAGTTGGTCCCCATCGCTCCCAGTTGATTCTTTGAAAAAGCAGTAGCCCCACTCCTTCAACAAGGCCCACGATGATGCCAAACCAAGCCGCGAGTACTAAAAGTGAGCGAATGCGCGTCGGGGACGAGGCCCTGGGGAAAGCTTGCTCTGTTTGCGTTCTCAGAGGTGGCACTTTTGCCAAGTGTACGCGAAGACGGGTGATTTGCGATGACAATAACACCGGTGCTCTGTAACTCACTGCGCACGACGATGTTCCTGTGGCAAACTGACGGCGGCAACCATGAGAGTCTGGGAATTAACCCTTTTGGTGTGGATCGGTTCAGCCGTGGCCGGTCTGCTGGGTTCTCTTACGGGACTTGGGGGTGGGGTAGTTCTGGTTCCACTATTGACCCTGTTCTTTAAGGTGGACATCCGCTATGCCATCGGAGCCTCACTGGTCTCTGTTATCGCCACGTCCTCGGGAGCTGCGGCAGCCTACGTGAAAGAAGGAATTTCCAATATCCGCATAGGGATGTTTCTTGAGATCGCGACGACACTGGGTGCAGTTCTCGGCGCATTTGTGGCAGCAAAAGTTTCCACTTCCGCCATCGCCATCGTATTTGGCGCGGTCCTGCTCTATTCGGCCTACCTTTCCGCCCGGGTACGGGTAAGAACGAGAAGCGACGAGGTTCCCGACCCTCTGGCCACACGTCTCCGGCTGAACGGAAGCTTCCCTACGCCCGAAGGCATTCGCCATTATTTCGTTCGCCGCGTGCCGATGGGTTTTGGATTCATGTTCGGCGCGGGAGCATTGTCAGGGCTGCTGGGCATAGGTTCGGGTGCAGTGAAAGTTCTGGCGATGGACCAGGCGATGCGAATTCCTTTTAAGGTTTCCACCACCACCAGCAATTTCATGATCGGCGTGACGGCAGCTGCCAGCGCTGGGGTGTATCTCAGCCGCGGCTATATTGATCCAGGGCTGTCCATGCCGGTGATGTTAGGCGTCCTTGCCGGCTCTCTGGTTGGCACCCGCATTCTGTTGCAGGCAGAGACTAAATGGTTACGAATCATTTTCAGCCTCGTCATCCTCTTGCTGGGAGCACAGATGATCTATAACGGCGCGGTGGGAAAGATATGAAAATATCGAGTCTGCCAAACTGGACCGATCAAAAGGTCGAGAATCTGGTCGGCAACCTGCTTCGTACCGGCGTTTCTCTCGCCGCTGTGATCGTATTCGCCGGTGCAGTCGTCTACCTGGCCAAACACGGAGCCGAGCCTGCCGATTATCGAGTCTTTCACGGAGAACCGAACCAGCTTCGTACTATTTCCGGCGTTTTGCAGGAAACGGTGGCTCTGCAAGGGCGGGGCATCATTCAGCTGGGACTGCTGCTACTGATCGCAACTCCTGTCGCACGAGTGGGGTTGAGCATCCTTGGGTTTGCTGCCGAGCGAGATCGTATGTATGTGGTCTTTGCGACGATCGTTTTGGTGATCTTGCTCTACAGTCTTTTCGGTTCGTAAGAGCAGTGGACTACGGTAACTCTGAGCGGAAGAAGTGACGCCTTTCAAACAAACTCATTGGAAGTTCAAAAACCTTGGTTTCGCCCACAGCAAAAGAAAATTGTTTGCCGCATTCCGGAGCCGGACAAGTGGTGTTGACTTTATCTTTATTGGTTTCGCGGGTTACTTCCCGTTCGACTACTACCCATGTTCCGCACTTGGGGCACGTGACACACGAACTGACAATATGGTCTGACATCGCCTCTTCAGTGTAAACGATCACGCAATGAGAACAAGCTCAGGGTACGATCAACCGGCCGGCCGTTTCCCATGACGTATTTCCCAGAGAATCTGTCGAAAAATGCCCAGCCACGCCTCGGCATCACGGGCAGTCACCTTTAGGCGGTGAACCATGCGGCGCACACGTTCCTCGGTGGCGGGCGCGCGATCCGGAGTCATGTGGGTGCTGGTGCTCAGCACATCCAGCAGAATCGCGGTCATGCGCTCAACTTCCGCCGCACGGGCCAGGCAAAGGCTCTCGGAAACTCCAGATACCCGGTTATCGCGGATCACTTCATATAGACAGACCGCCACCGCTTGTCCCAGGTTCATCGAGATGTGTTCCTCCCGCGTAGGAATCCGCATCAGCCAGTGACAGTGGCTGAGATCTCGCCTTGAAAGTCCGTACTTTTCCGAACCGAACAGGACAGCCACGCGACTGGACTTCATTCGCTTCCGAATCAGGCGCGCGCCATACTCCAGCCGTCGCAACGGATGCTGCAATTCGCGATGACGGACCGCCGTTGTCCCGACTACCAGTGTGCAATCGGCCACGGCTTCTGCCACGCTCTCGTACTCTTCCGCCTCCTGCAGCAGCGCGGCGGCGCCTACAGCGGATTTTGCTTTGCGAAATGCCACATCATAGGGATTCACCACCCGGAGACGGAGAAAGCCGAAATTACTCATAGCGCGGGCAGCAGCGCCAATATTGAGAGGATTGCGCGTGCCCACCAACACCACCCGCAGATTGTCGGATTTTGGAGGAACGGGCAAGAAGGATAATTCTAAAGCAGGGTCGGGGCAGATGGGTCAGCAATCAGATTTCCACAACATGGTCGGACGCTCCCTGTGAAACGTCATGGTAAACGCTCCCGCCGAAATGTGATCCTGCGCGAAGCAGTCCAAGTGATCTCCGCATCCGTCCGTGGTGCTGCCTGGGGTCCTCCGACATCGCCTGAAGCCCCGGGGTTGTGGGGTTCAGGCCTGCACGCAGGATGAAAGTCGTGTATCAGTCCGCCGCCGGCGCGGCCTTGCGAACCGACTCGGCTACGCGAATCAACGCCGGTAGCACTTGGCCCAAGCTCTTGTTTTGCGGATCGCCCAAGGCGAAATAAAGTTGGCTGTACATCGGATAGATTTGCTCGTAGATGTTCTGCTGGGATTTGTCAGGTTCAAAGACGCGGTTCGGTGGGCAAACTTTTTGCTGTGCTTCTTCGATGGTCTTAAACGTTCCGGCGGCGAGAAAAGCAAAAATCGCGGAACCCAGGCTGGTAACACTTTTGCTCGGAACCAGAACAGGGCGTCCCAGCACATTGGCATAAACGCGGTTTAAAACGTCGTTTTTTTGCGGAATCCCCCCCGCATTGATTACGCGCTTGATATGCACGCCATGTCCAGCCATCCGGTCAAGGATTACTCGGGTATGGAACGCCGTGCCCTCGATGGCGGCAAACAACTCGTCTTGTGCTGTACTCTGCAGATTCCAACCCAACGTGATGCCTCGCAGGTCGGGATTCACCAACACCGTCCGATCGCCGTTGTCCCAAGTCAAGCGCAACAGCCCGGTTTGTCCGGCCCGATAGTTCTCCAGACCTTGGCTTAACTGGTTGACCTCGGTTCCCGCGCGCGTCGCGATTGCGTGGAAGATGTCTCCGACCGCTGAGAGCCCCGCTTCGATTCCGGTGCGTAGTGGATGAACGCTTCCCTGCACCACACCGCAGACACCCGGAACGAGGTTTACCGAGGGCGTAATTCCGATGATGCAGGTGGAAGTGCCAACGACGTTGACCATGTCGTCGGTGCGGCAGCCGGCTCCGATCGCGTCCCAGTGCGCGTCAAAGGCGCCTACCGGAATCGGAATGCCGGGCTTGAGGCCAAGCTGCCCGGCCCAGAATTCGGAAAGGGTTCCCGCCATCTGATCCGAGGCGGCATATTCGCCATCCAGCTTTTCGCGAACACCTTTCAGGAGTGGATCCACCTTGATCAGAAACGACTCCGGAGGCAAGCCTCCCAAAGCCCGGTTCCAGAGCCACTTGTGGCCCATGGCGCAAATACTGCGCTTCACTTTTTGGGGATCGGTAATCCCGCACAGGGTAGCGGCGACCATGTCGCAGTGTTCGAAGGCAGAGACGAACTGCGATCGCAGGGAGGGATTGTGACGCAGCCAGTGCAGTAGCTTGGAAAATCCCCACTCGGACGAATACACGCCGCCACACCAATCGATCGCTTCCAGGCTCTCCTGATGAGCGGCCGCTGTTATTTCCGCCGCCTCGCCTTTGGCGCGATGATCGCACCACAGATAATATTCGCCGAGAGGCTTCAGATCCTTGCCCACGGGAATCACCGAGGAACCGGTGGTATCGAGGGCAATCGCCTGCACTTGATCGCCCTCGATGCCAGCCTTCTTCACCGCCTCGCGGGTCGCGGCCGCAAGAGCGCGCATGTGGTCATCATGCGATTGCGTGGCGTACTCCGGATCTTCGCGCTTGCGGTGCAGGGGGTATTCGGCGACCGCGGAGTCGAGCAGCCCGCGTTCGCTGTCCACGATAGACACGCGAACACTGAGGGTTCCAAAATCGACTCCAGCAACGATCGCCATCAGCAGCTTTCACTATCGCTCGGATGCCAGTACATATCCCATCCCAGGTAGCGGGTGGTCGCTTCATAAACCACCGGCGCCACGCTGGAAAGATTGGCGGCAACATGGTGCTCGAAGCCGTTTTCGCAAATGTAATGCAGCAGCTTTTGCATCTCCGGGATTTCGACGACGCCCGCGCCTCCGAAGGTATTTAGCGGATCGTCGGTAAATCTTCCTTCCCCTACGTAGCCGCGCATCTTGCCGGCAGTGTCGTCGGTGGAAA
Organism: Terriglobia bacterium; assembly: GCA_963786325.1. Lineage (GTDB taxonomy): Bacteria > Acidobacteriota > Terriglobia > Terriglobales > Acidobacteriaceae > JAIQFF01. Next base: position 154,312 of record CAWAYW010000021.1, on the reverse strand, counting down.
AGCGAGAAAAACTCATTTTTTCTGGCTTGATCAGCCCCACACAAGTGCCGAAAGTATTTTCCTTGCCAACCGTGCCCGCGATGATCTCCTGAAAATCCATTTTGACCGAGCGGAAGAAATGTTTCGGCAGGTTGGAACAGTGGAAGCACACCGCCTTGTTTGGATCGGAACCGTAATTATTGTTCCAATCCAAAAGCGCCGACGGTGTTTCCGACGCCAGACGCAAAGCGTGCATCCCAAGCACACCGCAAATATCTACCTCGCAGGCGCTAGAAAGCAGGCTGTCACTCATCATGCTCATCACTGTGCACGGCACCACGCCGAGATTTTCCTCGATAGAAGTCCAGCATTGGACCGCGCTGATGGCCACTTCGGTCGACGCCATCCAGTGATCGACTACGGCACCGAGTTTAGCCATCTTCATCAACGCCGCCTCGGGCACGCTGCTTGCATCGACGTACTTCTGGATCGATGCTAGTTTTGCTTGAGCAGTGTCATCGTTGTCCTTCATACGCTCGATACGACCCAGGACTTCGGAAAGATCGAGAGTCTCGATCGAAATGCCCTGCGATTCCAGAATTTTTTCGCTGTAACGCACGGTGTTGAACGCCGTTGGCCGCGCTCCAATCGCCCCCACGCGCAGGTTGCGAAAGCCGTTGACCACACGGCAGACGCCAGCGAACCATTGCAGGTCTTTCGTAAACTCAGGCGAATCTGGACTCTCCGTGTGCAGAGATGTGATCGAGTACGGAATGCCATACTGCCGCAGATTGTTGCAGGCGGACATCTTGCCGCAGAAACTATCCCGACGGAACGCAATCGTCATTTTTTTGGGATCGTCTGGGGTGGCCTGGATCAGTACCGGCACGTGCAAGTCGGCCAATCGCAACGTATCTGCGATGGCGCGCTCCTCCCCGAAGTTGGGCAAGGTCACGATGACGCCGTCGATGCGGTCACGATTGCATTTAAAAAGGTCGGCACAACGCCTGGACTCTTCCCGTGTTTCCACCGCCCCGTATTTACTCTCTTCCGGAGTAAGCGCCACTACATCCATTCCGGCGGCCGACAATACGCGAAGCATTTCCTCGCGCCCGGTCTTCGCCAGATGATCGGGGAAAAAGCCCCGGTTGCCCACGATCATGCCCATCGTCATTTTTTTTGTTGCCATACATTAGCCCTATGAAAGCCTTTCGCCTTTAGACCTGCCGCCTGGGAGCAAATTTAATGCAATAGGTCAACCCAATAACCAGAAGCACAGCTCCCCACCACACATTGGCATGCAGGTTGAACAAAACCACGCCCGGATCGACCGGAGGATTTACCACCTGATAAATACCCGCAGCCATAATAAGTGCCCCGTTTACAGCCAGAGAGACACCAATAAAGAACCAGATAGAAATCATAGTTGCGCACCTCAATCGGCTAAGTGTAGTGCCCGCATCCTGCCGGCTGTCGCGTCAGGCGAGACCACCAGCGAGGCGGTGCTATGCCACTCCAAAGTTTCGCCCCGACAAAACCCACTTACCAGAAAATAATGTTCAGCACGAAGAACACGACTACCACCACCCCAGCCCAGAAAAGCGGCTTCTGATAAAGCGGCACAGCCCCCACCGAGGGGATTTCCGTCTGCCCGTACACCAGCCCGGTTAACTGGCTGTCAGGCATCGGTTTCGTAGCCATACTCACCGTCACCGTCACGACCACGCACACGATAAACGACCAGAGGGCCTGATACATATCCTGCGCCAGAGCCTTGGCGTGTGGCGACAGCGCAACATAGCGCAACGCGGTGGGATCGACCTTGACCCAGGCCCACATGCCAATGGAGGACAGCGTCCCACACAGCAGACCCCAAAAGCCGCCAGGGCCGGTGGCTCGCTTCCAGAGCATTCCAAGGATGACGGTGCCGAATAACGGCGCGATGAAGAAGCTGAACAAGGCCTGCACGTAATCCATGATGCTGGCGAACTGCATGACCAGGTAAGCGGTGCCGACACTGATCAGCACACCGATTATGGTAGTCCAACGTCCCATGTTGACGTAATGATGGTCGGTACCCTTGCTGTTGATCAGCGGCCGGTAGATGTCATACGTCCACACGGTCGTAAAGGCGCTCACGTTTCCCGCCATGCCCGACATAAACCCCGCTATCAGCGCAGTGATTCCGAGGCCGAGTAAACCCGGACCGCAATAGCGCGCCAGCATGAGGGGAAGCACATCGTTGTAGCTGTGGCCACCGGTGACTGCCGCCACCGATTCCGGAACCAACTTCACCGGCAAGACCGCTAAGCCGAGCAAGCCCGGCAGGATCACGATGATCGGAACCAGCATCTTGAATCCGGCTCCAATAATTGGGGCCATTTCTGCGCTACGGATATCTTTCGCGGCTAGGATGCGTTGTACGACCAGAAAGTCGGTGGTCCAGTAGCCCATTGAAATCACGGAACCGAGTCCGAAGACGATTCCAGTCCAGTGAATCCCCATCGGATTCGCGGTAAACGACCCCAGGCCTGCCCAAAGGTGAACATATTGTTCAGATGCCCTCTGCGCAATCTGAATCTTGAGGTTCCCCCAACCACCGGCCTCGTACAAGCCGAGGATTGGGATCAACAACGCGCCCGCCCAGATGAGGAAGAACTGCAGGACTTCGTTAAAGATGGCCGAGCGCAGGCCACCGAGCGTCACGTAAATTGCCACGGTAAGCGACGAGACCCAGATGCTGAAATTGATGTCCCATCCGAGCACGATCTGCATGACCTTCGCCATGGCGAACATATTGACGCCGCTCATGAGCACGGTCATGAATGCGAAGGAAACCGCGGACAGCGCACGGCTTGGTTCGCCGAAACGAAGCTTCAGATATCCCGGGACAGAGTGGGTTTTAGAGATGTAATAGAACGGCATCATAACCAGCGCCAGAAAAAGCATCGCTGGAATAGCGCCGATCCAGTACCAGTGGGTTGCCAGAATGCCGTATTGGTAGGCCGAGCCGGCCCAGCCCATCAGTTCAAGTGCACCCAGGTTGGCGGAAAGAAAGCTCAGGCCGGCTACCCAGGCCGTCATCTCGCGGCCAGCCATGAAAAAGTCTTCACCGGTGTTGGCCCGGCCGCGTAAGTAAAAGCCGATTGCCAGAACCAGCACGAAATAGAACGCGATGATCACCACATCCACGGGGGAAAGGTGTACGAGCTGCTTTTCCGCAAACATCGCTATCGCTGGGATCATTTCTTTTCCTTTGGCTGGCCGTAGTACGCGCTCGATCCGTGTTTTCTCAGGTAGTGCTTATCGTGCAAGCTCTTGCCGACTGGCTCCGCCACGTGATTGATGGTGAAGGTGAAATAAGCCATTCGGGCCACGGCTTCCACGATCATCGCGTTATGAGCTGCCGTTGCTGAGTCCGGTCCCCAGGCGAAAGGCGCATGGTTAGCCACCAGCACCGCGGGTACGGCTTCGTAGTCGAGCTTCTGAAATGCCCGGACAATCGCGTGTCCGGTATTCTTCTCGTATTCGGAAGCAATCTCGTCATCTTTCATGACCGCGGTGACGGGGACTGCTCCATGGAAGTAATCGGCGTGAGTAGTGCCAAAGCACGGAATCGCCTTGCGCGCCTGTGCCCATGCGGTTGCGTATTCAGAATGAGTGTGCGCAACACCTCCAATCTTCGGAAACGATTGATAGAGTACGAGATGAGTGGGCAAATCGGAGGAAGGTCGCAAATCGCCTTCGACCACCCGGCCTTCCAGATCCGTGATAACCAAATGCCCTGGCTTCATCTTTTCGTAGGGTACGCCGCTCGGCTTGATGGCTACCAATTGCTGCTCGCGGGCGATGCCGCTGGCATTGCCGAACGTGTAAAGAACCAGACCTCGTCGCACCAGTTCAAGGTTCGCTTCCAGTACCTCTTCCCTCAGTTGCGGCAGAAGCATATCGGGTAGTTCCTAAAGCGCTGGAGCGAAAAGCGATAGCAATCGTTTACTAACGGCAAACAAGAGAAGGTAGAGCAGGCTATGGTTTTTGTCAATCAGACATTTTCTTTGGCCGCATAATTCTTAATGCGTTAACGTCCACGAACTAAGCGATCCCTGAGCACCGCACGCTGGAGTAATCGTTTTCTTCAGTTGGCCCTGCTTGCAGAATTACCGGGTCAAAGTCTTGATCAAGTTCAGTTCCTTAACATCGTACGGTTCGCCATCCTGACGAAAGATGTCATGAAACCAGACCGCCGGTTCGGCGGTATAGGTTTTCTCCCACGAGTCCCAGGGATAAATCGTCTGCGACTTGCCATTCACGAAACCCCAGTTATACGCCCCCACTCTTTCGTCTTTCAGCAACGGTAAAATAGCCGCGAACGTACTGCCGCGTGGCCGAGCCATATATTCTGTGCAAACGATCGGGCGCCCATATCGCCGCAACGACTCGATACGGCGTTTCATTTCGTCCGGCGGTTCGTAGCTGTGAAAAGTTATCACATCGGAGTTCTGTAGCTCGAAGCTTTCCATTTCGCTGAGTTTGTCGTCGCTCGACCAATCTCCTCGCCATACCCCACTGGTCAAAGGCTGTGATGGGTTTGCCGCGCGTGCCCAGGCCCACTCTTCGCGCAGCAATCGGAGCGCAAGCTCGCCTTTGTTCGGAAGCTCCTGGGCCTTGTAAGAACCGTTTTCATTGTCGGGCTCATTCATCAGGTCCCACATCAGGACCCGTGGATCATCACGAAAACGGCCTATCACCCCCGATACATACGGCTTCAGTTCCCGGTTCCAGAGGGACTCGTCTTTCAGGATTTCCGCACCCGGAGCTTGCACCCATCCTGAGTTATGGACGTGGGGCTTGGGGTCGCGCTGCTTGCCGGGCACGGGATGAGGATCCCACACTGAGTCCAGCAGAACGAACAAGATTCGCATGTGGTGTTTATCTGCGACTTGAAGAAACCGGTCCATGCGGCGGAGAAATCCTGCTGAGTCCTCTTGCCACAACAAATTGTGCAGGAACACTCGCATGGTATTCATCCCCAACGATTGCGCCCACTCTAGTTCCCGGTCGATCGTGGGCAGATCAAATGTATCCGCTTGCCACATTTCCAATTCATTGATGGCGGTGCTCGGAATGAAATTGCTTCCTACCAGCCACCTTTGCCGGGCATACCAGTCATTGGCCCGTTTGGCGGTCCACGGCAACGTTTGAGAGCTGGAGGGACACGAAAAAATGCACAGCAGGAGAAGACTCGTAACCAAAGATTTAGGCATGAGAATCGTAGTTAACTTTCTCAAACCGCATCACCATATCACTTTTTCTGGCGCGGCTGACCGGAGTCATTTGGTTTGCCGAAACTACTCTTTCACGGCACATTGAGATAACGTTTCCCGTGCTAAAATCCGGGCTTCATCCGAACTTAAGGAAGATTTTATCCGATGGACATCCGGGAGATTGCAAAACGAGCGAAGGTTTCGACGGCAACAGTCTCCCGCACCATCAACCGGGTTCCGACGGTCAACGCTCAACTCGCCAAGCGGGTCTGGAGCGTAATCGAAGAGCTTGGCTATTATCCCAATACACAGGCGCGAGCGCTGGTTTCCGGGCGTAGCCGCATTTTCGGCTTGATCGTGTCGGAAATGACGAATCCTTTCTTTCCGGAAATCATGCAAGTTTTCGAGACTATCGCCGTCCAGCACCATTACGAGATTTTGCTGACCTCTACCGGAAACGATCCCAAGCGTATGGAAAGCTCGGTCCGCCGGATGATCGAACGCCGGGTCGAGGGCGTCGCAATCATGACTTTCGGCATGGAGGAGATACTTCTGGAAGACCTGAAACTACGGAAGGTGCCACTCGTCTTCGTAGACGTAGGGCCGCCACGTCCAAGAGTCAGCAATATTCAGATTGATTATCTCCACGGAATCCGCCAGGCAGTGCAGCATCTGGCCGCTTTGCGCCACGAAAAAATCGGATTTATCACCGGTCCCCTACGCCTCAAATCGGCGGTGGCTCGGCATCAGGCCTTTCTCAGGTCGATGCGAGAGATTGGCCTCGAGTCTGACCCGTCTCTGGTGGTGGAGGGCGATCACACCATGGAAGGCGGCATGGCTGCCTTCAGACATTTACTGGCCGGCGCGACCCATCCAACCGCGATTCTCTGCTCGAATGACATGACCGCCATTGGGGTCATGCGCGAAAGCCACGACGCGGGGCTTTCAATTCCGCATGACATATCAGTGGTTGGATTCGACGATATCCGTTTAGCACAGTTTGTTTTGCCGCCTTTGACCACCGTACAGATGTCGCAATCTGAGTTGGCGCGCCTGGCTTTTCATGCCCTCCTCACCGAAGTGGAGCGTGAAACTCCTTCGCCCAACGGAACCGAATACTTACTCAAGACCAATCTCGTGCTGCGGGAGTCCACCAGCCTGCTATCCGAGAGCTCAGAGAATGAAAGGCGTCGGCGTACCCCGCCCGCAAAAAGGTAGAAACGCTTCGCGACGAGCATTTCGACCTGCTCATCCGATCATCAAGACCACCTTGCTCACGGACACGGGCGCGAAACTACAGTGCCGGCGGGGCTTACGGTGGCAAATGGCGCAGTCCGGATGAAAGAACGGGTAGCCAGCGCCCACCACTTACTACAGAGAAATCTCCCGCGGCGGATCGAAGTGTTCATCTCCAATCAAGTTCCCCACTGAATGACGCTGTAAGAGCGGGCAGGCACTTCGAATTTGGCGCGGCCTCCCGAGATTGAAGGCTTGTCCATGGTTTGCGGAGCCACGCGCTGGGGAGTATTGAAGCCGTTCGAAGCTTTAAGATCGTCTCCCGTCAAGACCATCGATGAGATTGCCCGCGAAGGCGCCATGTCCTGCCAGTTCAGCTCGACCGTATGTGCCCGGGACAAGTCACGATTGAGAACGAAAACCGAGACCTTCCCACTCTCTGGCTCCACCGTACCAGCAACGTCAAGATGCGGAACCTGTCCCATTCCGGAAACTTCGTAAGTCGGTGACTCCACCAACAGATTGAGCACCGACCCGCGGGCATATTGAAGGGCCCAGTTATAGGGGTAGTAAATGGTTTGCCGGTATAAACCGGTGGCGTTGGTCATGATCGGTGCGATTACGTTGATCAACTGCGCCAGGCACGCCAACTTGACCCGGTCAGCGTTGCGAATCAGCGTGTTGAGGAACCCGCCGACCAACAGGGCGTCTTCCAGATTATAAATCTCTTCGAGAAGGTGGGGAGCCACGCCTCCGTGGCCATTCACAGCATCTCCGCGGCGGGCCCGGTACCATACATTCCACTCATCGAACGAGAGCCAAAGCTTTTTTGGTGAACGCCTGTGTCCCCGCACCATGTCGCAGACGGCCACCGTTTCTTTGATCTGCTTTTCCATGCTGAGGTTCATGGCAAGAAACTTTGAGCTGTCCCCACCGGTTTCTTCGGGCGTATTGCCGATGTAGCGATGCAAGGAGAGTCCGTCCACATAGTCGTAGCATTGCTCGAGAACTTCTCGATCCCACTCCAGATATGTCGGCATCGCGGGCCCACTCGACCCGCATGCGATAAGTTGAAGTGAAGGATCAACATAACGCATCTGGCGTGCTGCATCCTGCGCTTTTAGACCATATTCTGCGGCGGTCATGTGGCCTATTTGCCAAGGTCCATCCATCTCATTACCGAGGCACCAGTATTTCGCTCGGTATGGATCGGCGTATCCGTGTTTGCGCCGCAGGTCGCTCCACTTGGTTCCCTTCTCGAGATTGCAATACTCCACCAGCGCCGCAGCCTCTTCCGGTGTCCCGGTTCCAAGGTTCAAACCCATGAGAGGCTGCGTGCCGACCGCCTTGCACCAGGCCATGAATTCGTTGGTGCCAAACTGATTGGTATTCAAGGAATTCCACGCCTTGTCGAACACTCGCGGACGATCCTGCTTGGGCCCTACCCCATCCAGCCAGTTATATCCGGAGACGAAATTCCCGCCGGGATAGCGAACGATCGGTACTCCCATCTGGCGCACTTCGTCCATTACATCTTTGCGAAAACCGCTGCTGTCCGATAACTTTGAGCCGGGGTCGTAGATTCCTTCATAGATTGCCCGCCCCAGATGCTCCAGAAAAGACCCGAACAGATTACGGTCGAGCGGGGCTACGGTGCGTCGAGGGTCCAGGTAAACCCGAACCGGATCGCTGGGACTCGGACTCTGCATCAATGCGGGGAAATGCCGGCCGAATGCCAGGTCGGTTGCGCATGCGACTCCCGCAGCCGCGACTTGACCCAGGAAACGGCGCCGGTTGGTTGAAAACATGAGAGGAATCTCCTGATGCGACAGGTTGAAAAACCTCGCGGCGACGAATAGTAAACGTTTACCAGGTCGCGCGCCACAGTTTTTTTGCTGGCTGCTCCAAAGCTCATCCTATGACGGGAAAAATTAGCCTCACGCCGGGGCCAGGGCTTGAACAAATCTCAAGAAACTATTTATTGAATTCCGCTAATTGGAAGCACTCGAAGAAGGTTCCGCTGCTGCCGGAAGCGGAACTCTCTCCACCGATATGCGTGACGATTCGGGTCGATATCCATTGCGCGTCCGGATACGGCACTTCCTCATCCGCTCTCCCTTTAGCTTCACCGTGATGGTGCGCCACCCCCGGTTTGGATTGGGCTGAGGGTAGTAGCTCACAGAATAGAGATGGGCAAGATCGTTCCGAATGGAGGCGAAAGCTTTCTGCTGCTCCCTCCAAGTCTTGGCGAAATAGGCCTCTCCCCCGGTGGCGGCGCTCATACGTTTGAAGACGGTACTGGAAATCGGCTCCAGCTTGGCCTCCCGTGTACTGATCATGTAGATCGGAATGCCCTTGGATTGAGCGAGTTCGGCGACGTCTTCGGGCGGGACCATGCTGTAATTGTCTGGCCCGTTGGAAAAGACAACAACGACTTTTCTACCAACGTTCTGACCCGCATCTTTGAGAGTCATCAACAGCGCATTGTAGAGCGCAGCATCGTCTCCCGCCACCGTCGTACGCACTCCGCGCAGCACCTGGTTGCGGTCAGGGGTAAGAGTGGTAGCTCGGGATAAGTCTCGACTGTAGGAATAAAATGCTACCCGGTCCGGGTTATCCAAAGAGCGGACGAACTCGGCAATCGCATCCTGGGCGAAAACAAAACCGCGATACATATAGTTGCTGGTATCGAAAAGGATGAAGACGTTGGCCCCAGCCATCGCGGAACCGAGCTCGGAACCAAGCTCGGAGGATGTTCCCGACTCTGTAGTGCCATTCGAGGAACGGATATGCACTTGCCCCGGCTGGTCATCGTCCCCTGTCGCCAGAACCCTTCGCGTGGCTTCATTGCCTTCGCCAAATACCGCGACTTTTTGTGCGATACCGTCTTCCGTCACTTCAAAATCGGAGGGTTTAAGGCCGGTCACATAATTCCCCTTGCTGTCCATGACCGCCACGTTCAATTGCACCATATCGACTTCAACCCGAATGCTGGTTTCTCCCTCCTGGGCCGCCATCGGAGGAAACAAACCAACGAGGAACACTGCAGTAGCCGCAACCACCGGAAAGAATCTGTTCGTCATAGAACCTGCCATCACCTGTCCGTGCCGACTTGCCAGCGGCGGATATTTAGAATTTTATAAACAAATGCTGAGGTTGCCCCAGTTACTGAACCGGGTTACCCAGGGCCACCTTCGGCAGGGAAGTAATCTTTCCCTGACGGAATTCTTCGCCAGTTTCCCGCATCGCTCGCAGCATGGCCGGCCAATCTTCGAAGTCAGTGGCAAAAATCTTCTCGACCATGCGGTACGTCAGTTCAGGAACCAGACGGTTCAGCATTACCGGCGCGTAGCCCTGTTCATCGGCGAGCCGCGCCCAATACAAGTTGTTGGAATCCCAGGATTCAGCCAGAAGACGGCTGGAATATCCCATGAATGCGGGGAACGGCTTCACGTTCAGCAATTCACGACTGTAGCTCTGCGCCAGCGCGGGATGGGGAACGCCAAAATCTTCTGACAGTCTTTTCCAGCTCACTTCATCGGGGTGTTGAGACGAAAGAGCATCGAGTTCTTCGCCTGCTTTACCCCAGGAATTCCTTTCCCCCGGGAACCTTCGCCGGAACTCGGCGGCAAGGTAGAAGGTTTCGCCGGGCATGACGCGGGAGAGTGCGTCATTCAGATCCCCGGTGCGCAGCAACTTCTCGAGTAACTCTAAGCGTTGCGGAACCATACGGTCGGACAGAATGGCCAGCACGTTCGATCGCACTTTTTCGTCTCTCGCTGCAGCCGCCAAGAGTTCTTCGCCGGTGCGCTGGTACAGTGTGACAGCGTGCAATTCGCCAGGCGATACCGTCCACCAGCGAGGCAAAGTTGCGCTGCTGACTAAGCCAGGTACCAGCTCATGCCAGATTAGAGCCTGAACGTTCTCTGGAACGATGAAATCCTGTTCGGCCTCCGCCAGTACAAAGGGCAAATCTGCCAGCGATCCGGCAAGGTGAGCGCCACCGCCGGCCGGCAAACCCGATCCGAAAACGTGCGGCACATGCCACGACTGGCCGCCGCCCAAGGCCATTTCTCCGGAGAAGTCATGCGACCGGACATAAAGAGGATTGTTGAGTAGAATTTGCGCTCCTGGCGGTTCGTAGTAGGCATAGTTCAGTCCCACCAGGGTGTCGCGCAGGAAAGGAACGACGGTCCCACGGGCATCCACCAATTCCTTGCGGGCGCCGGGGGATTTGATGATCTTTGCCAAATCGGTACGAGTCTGCAATGAACTATGACGGGTGTTATAAAACCCGGCCGCCCACTCGCTACGTTCGCCGCTGGTGAACATTGGGCGCGGCATTTCGAATTCCCGCAGCTCGCCCGCTAGTGGAAGCAAGGAATCGCCCACTGGCTTGCCTTGCGCCAATTCGTTCAAACCGTTCCCCAGAGCTAGCAATGTATCCAGAGAAACCAGTCGCTGCCCATCCATCACCGAGCGGATCCGGTTAGCAAGGTCTTGTCGCACCTGCTGACCGGTGGGAGTTGACTGTCTGGGGCCAGCAAGCAAAGAAATGATTTCGGCCTGGGATAAATTCGATCGTCCCGCGGCTGCCTGCCACATGTCACGCAGGGAAACTTGAGCCGCGTCGAACAATTGCGCCTGCGACGAAATCCCGCCCGCGAAGGGACCAATCACCTTCTGCCACGAATCATTCAAAGTTTGTGGGCCGATCTGACCTTGGCGCGCCAGAATCTGCCACAGACCCACCTCGGCCTGGAAGATGCCCAAGGCATTGGCCCGCAACGTAACATTCGACGTCCGGTCGATCGCGTCAACAACCTTTAGAAAGCGGTTGATGGAAGCGTCGTTCAAACCCGAGAATTCTGAAAAAATCAGATATTGGTTTCCGTAACGAGAAAACTTCTCCGCCAGCAAGCGCACCGTCTCAGGACCCAACCGCTGATCGATAGAACGCCCGCTATCGATGGCACAGAGCATGAGGTAAGTGGGGAGCGGTCCGTCTTCTGAACTCTGCCGGGCGAAGGCGAACATCGATTCCACCAGCTGATCCGAATTCTTCCAATGGGTGGACTGCCTGGCCCACTGACGTACTACTTTGGAATCTGTTTTCTGATGAAGAATCGTTGACCATGTTTCCAGATTCCCCGGGACGAATGGTTCTCCGGCGGAATCGAACTGGAGCCTGGTCACTAGGAGTAACAGACCGGGGTCCGGACGGAACACCGGGCGCGCGGGCCCGGGGTTGATGTCTTTGCCGCGCAACGCATCATAGAACCGCGGCAAGCGGTGAGCATCGGTAAAATAGACCTGTTGAGTTGGAGTCAGCCGGGAAAGTGTGTCGAAATATGCCGCCAGCCATCCGTCGTCTTTAGCCAACAATCGAGCTACAAAATCCTTGGCCGAACCCGGATCGGCGCCGGCCAGACTTTTCCACGCAGCTTCCGCTGAAGCCCCGCCCGGCACACTCACTCGACCGTTACGAATCAGGATATGGCTGCCGTAAAAGTCGAGAACGGGCGCAAAAGGAAGTAGCCTTTGAATCCCCGCAAATTGATTGAAAGCCTCCGCGGTTTCGCCGTCCATCCGTGCCATGGCCCAATACAATCGTGCCAAAACGGGATCGTCCAGTAACGCATTCAATAAGTCGTTCCCACGTCTTAGTTTGGGATCGGCCTGGGTCCAATCGGAGGCCGAAAACAGTACCGGCACCTGCGAACTCGCGTAGTGATAAACAAAGGGCTTGCCTCCTCCAAGGGTCACCTCAAATTCCGCCAAAGGAAAACCGGAATCGATTGTAAGGAAAGCTCTTTCTGGCTCGGCGGTCTCCAACGCGACGCTCTTGCCACAGCCCTGCCTGAGACGATAGCCCAAAATCGCTAGCAACGGTCCCGCTTGGTCGCAATCGCCGACCCGGATCACGCTCTCCGGGCCAGCAAGCGTGACCAGTTCTCTCGATTGATCCACGTAGCGTTTCAGCAAAATCAAGAATTCGGTGGACTTCCCTCTCGCATCCTTTCGGCCCTGATAACCCTCTACCGCCACGTTCCGGGCAAGCAAAGGCAACACTTCTTCGCTCGAAATCTTTTGGCTGATGCCCGCCATGCGCAAGAAGGATCGCAAGGGACCCGGAATCGTAACGCTGGCCGCAGACGTAGCCACCGGTTTCGGGGCTTCAGAAGTCTGCGGGGTGGTTGTAGGAGTGTCAGAAGAAGACTCCGCAACGGCTGCGCAAACGCTTACACACAGAGAAAGAGCTATAAAAGCAGAGGCTTTTAGCAGGAAAAGAGATTTCACGGCTGGCCCTTCTTTCACATCTTAAGAAAAACCCAAAACCAACGAGCAGGACGCCAGGGTGGATAGGAGTATTGCCACGCAGGGGACGCCCGGTTGGTCAACCCGGGCCCGAGAACCGCCGCCGCGTTGAACTTTGACTAAAACCCCATCTTTGATTCTTCCGCCCCCGGAAGCCTAACTTTTGTGCCTGCCAAGATAGATCATCCCGCGCTCGCTGCCAACCCCTTTTACATTTTTTTTACAGCGCGCATCCTGGATCACGAAGTCGCCTAAAAGTGGCGCAGATGAGGCGTTTCCGCGATATTGTCAATTTCCGGCTTTGGCCACTCCATGTAGCACGCAGCGAGGATAGGGTTAATCTTCGGCTCCGAACAATCTAAGCGGCAATATCGCGCCGGAAGGAGGGTCGCAGTCGCTCAAGTTTACCGGGCTGGGCGACTGGTACGCTCGCTGACCACGGCTCATCGATCGCCATAAGCACCGCAGCTTCTCCCAAAAGAGCCATATTTTTACTGAAATGGATCATCTGTAAACGAAAAACCCACCGAAAATTACGCGGCCCCGTAAAAAGGCGGATTTCATGGATCTACCTCGGGTTGTTCAAAAGATGGCTCTTGGATTCGGAAGGGGAAAAAGGTGTTGCCTAGGGCCGAAGGGTGAAAGTTATGCACGGTTAGGGGCGCGGGTCTTTAGATTTCGGGCGGGAAGAACCTCCCTTCACGGAAAGTGAGTGACGGCTTCCTGTAAACCCTTTTCGTAACCAGCGATGAGCTTGTTCCAGACAACATTTTGTTCGGCATCAATCAGTTTCCGGCCGGGTACGGCGTCGAACCAGGCAAGCGATTGCCGAATGCCATGAGAAAAGCGGGTGGTTGCGACGTAATCGGGGACAAAGCGCTTGATCTTGCTGTTATCGAATACCACGCTCACAGACTTGTCGCCAATCAAAGTGCCTTCCATTTCAGGCAGGCAGGCCACTACGAAGTCCGACGGAATGTGCACGATGCGTGGTTCTACTCCCACAGCCTCGGCCACGGTCCAATAGAGCTGATCCCAGGTCAACACTTCGTCCGTAGTAATGTGAAATGCGTGGCCGACCGCCTGCCGGTGTCCCAGCAAACCTGTAAAACCTTTCGCAAAGTCCGTGTTATGGGTAATCACCCATAATGATGTTCCATCTCCCGGAACGATCACCGGTTGCCTTTTAAGCATCCGATCGACCACGGTATAGGAGCGTTGCCAACTGTTTATGACCAACGGAATCAGGTTTTCGCCATAGGTCAGCGAGGGGCGGACAATCGTAATGGGGAACTGCTCGTCGCGGTAAGCTTTCAGCAATCGCTCTTCGCACGCGATCTTGTTTCTGGAATAGTCCCAGTGCGGATTTGCCAGTGGTGTCGATTCGGTAATCAGATAGCTGGTATTCGGTTTCTGGTAGGCGCTGGCGGAACTGATGAAAATATATTGGCTGGTGCGCCCCCGGAACAATGCAAGATCGCGTTCGATGTCGGCCGCGGTAAACGCGATCCAATTGACGACTACGTCGAAGCTGCGTCCCTGCAGCGCGCGCTCAACCGCGGCGCGATCCGCTATGTCGGCCTGAAGGGTTTTCGCGCCATCTATCGTTACCGCCGAATGCTGGCCGCGCGTAACAAGGGTGAGATCATGCCCACGCTGTACGGCAAGCCGGCTACAGGCGGTACTGATGATGCCCGTACCGCCGATGAAGAGTACTTTCATGCGCCAGTTGTAACAGACTCCCGCGACATTTTACAGACAGTGCATGTCACAACCGGATCGATCTGCCATCGATTCCTACCTGCGGACGGATCGGCTGACTTCTTTACTTATGGTATCGTCATGCGTTTGGAGGATGCGCATGGGAAGTCGCCTTTTGGTGACGGTTTTCTTAACATTCATTCCATTGGTTTCCTACGCTGCATCTTCGTCCGTGCAAGTAAAAATTGATACTGGCGTTCTCGAAGGCACCGCCAATGGGCCAGTGCGCGCCTTTCTCGGAATTCCCTACGCTGCGGCGCCAGTTGGTGAGCTTCGCTGGAAGCCTCCCGTTCCGGCAGCTAAATGGAGTGGCACTCGCCAGGCCAGGGAATTCGGATCGCGCTGCATGCAAGGGCGAATCTACTCAGATATGGTATTTCGCGATCCCGGCATCAGCGAAGACTGTCTGTCCCTGAATGTCTGGACGCCGGGCAAGAATGCCAAAGCCAAGCTTCCCGTCATGGTTTGGATTCACGGCGGTGGATTTATTGCAGGAGCATCTTCGGAACCACGCCAGGACGGTGCCGTACTGGCCAGGCAAGGCGTGGTCATTGTGAGCATGAATTATCGTCTCGGCATTTTCGGATTTTTCGTTCATCCGGAACTCGCCGCTGAATCTGAAAAAAAGGCCGCGGGGAACTATGGACTGCTCGACCAGGTGGCCGCTCTGGAATGGGTGCACCGGAATATCGCTGCGTTTGGCGGTGACGCGTCAAACGTCACCATATTCGGCGAAAGTGCTGGGTCTTTCTCCGTTAGCGCCCTCATGGCATCACCTCTCGCCAAGGATTTGTTTCATAAAGCGATCGGCGAAAGCGGTGCGGCATTTTCCAGCAGCTCTCTCCCCTTCAAGCCGATGGGAGTCCGGGCTGAAATAGATTCCAAGTTTGCCACTTCTTCTTTCGGCCCCAAATCGTTAAAAGAACTGCGCGCGATTCCAGCCCAAACGATTCTTGAACAATCGATGAAAAAAGATACCGGAGAATCGCCGCATTTCGTTCCTGATATTGATGGGTATTTTCTCAGTGAATCGGTATCTACAATTTTCGCCGAAGGTAAGCAGATCGACGTTCCTCTACTAGCCGGATGGAACCACGATGAAGGTGGTTACGACCCTGTCAAGGGTCAATCCCCCCGTGAGACTCTGAAAGCCAAAGCAGAGAAAGATTTCGGCTCGAAAGCCGACGAATTTCTCAAACTTTATCCTGCAAACACTGACGCCCAAGCGAAGCGTGCCCTGCGCGACATCTCCGGGGATCGCCGTATCGCGTGGTCCACCTGGCGATGGCTCGAGGGCCAAGCCACGACTGGAAAACAGCCTGTCTATCGTTACCGTTTTGACTTCGGACCACCGCCCGATCCCAACGAACCCGACCGCGGGGCCTACCACTCGGCCGAGATCGAATACGTTTTCGGAATGCTTGACTCAAAAGCGGGTGTTACCTGGCGGCCCGATGACCGCACTCTCAGCGATCTGATGCAGAAATATTGGACTAACTTTTCACGCGGGGGAAATCCCAATGGCCCTGGAGTGCCGCAGTGGCCGGCATACCAAGCATCCAGTGGATGGCAAGTAATGGCTCTAACCCCTCAACCGAAACCCGAAAAAGACAATTTCCGGGATCGTTACTTGTTCCTGAACAGGGTGTGGGACAAATAAGTTGAGACTCGCCATCGTCGTGCTTTCGTTGCTGTCTTGTCTCCCGGCCCAAGTTTCGGAAGGGTCAAAACCGGAGTGGTGCCGCAAACTTCCCCGCCCTGCCTACCGCAATCTGGAGAGAGTTGCGATAAAGGACCCCTGGTTCGAAGTCTACAAAATTCGCCCAGGCGTTTTTGCGATCTACGAACCACACCAATCGGAAGAGGTGATCAGTTATCTGGTCTCGGGAACGACGCGGGCTCTGTTGTTCGATACCGGGATGGGCATTAGCAATATTCGCGACGTCGTCGAAGGCCTAATCAATTTGCCAGTCAGCGTCGTCAACTCCCATACTCATAACGATCACGTGGGAGACAACTGGCGGTTCAGCGACATTTACGCAATGGATACGGACTTCACTCGCGCCAATGCCAGGGGTTCAAGAGTTGACGCTCAGGCCGAAATCGCACCCGGCGAGGTGTGTGGTGACCTTCCGCCTGGATTCAATGCTGCAGAGTACTCAACCAAGCCGTTTCATATCTCTCATTGGATTCATGACCACGACAAGATCGATCTTGGTGGACGGGTCCTCGAGGTCATCTCCGTTACCGGGCATACACCGGATGCCATCGCGCTACTGGACGAGAAAAACGGTCTCCTGTTTACCGGGGACACCTTCTATGCCGGCCCGATCTGGCTCTTTCGGCCCGAAACTGATCTGGATGCGTACGTCGCCTCGGTAAAAAAACTGGCAAGCTTATCCTCGAAGCTCCAATTACTTTTGCCCGCGCATAACGAACCCGTGGCGAATCCGGCTGTTTTGCCGCGCGTGGTGGAAGCAATGAATGAGATACGCAGCGGCAAGATAAAAGCCAAACCTAGAGACGGCAAACAGGAATATTTCTTCGACGGCTTTTCTTTCCTGATGAGTAAGTAGGATCGGCGCGTTTCTTGTCGGATTGGTTTTCTACCGATTTCAACATTTCCTGGGGCGTCGGAAAGCGGGTCTCTTCCATTCGCCTGCTTCATCGCATGCTTGGCTTGGTCAGCAAACTCAGTTCGCCAGAGTTTACGTCTTGCCAAATACATTCAATTCGCCGGCGGCCGCGCACAAAAAGCCGCGGCCACCCGAGAACAGATTTCAGAACACAAGGAAAACAGCGCGCTTCCGGTCCCAGACAAAAACCAACTGCCATCTTGATTGGCAAAGACCAGACTTCGAATGCCTCCAAAAGAAAACGCCCCGGACTCCGGTCAGAGTCACGGGACGTTAGCTGAGTAGCCCTCCCCCAGAACTGCTCAAAACCAATCTAAGCGGAACGCCTGAAATCGTGAATGGCACCAGCGTGCCACCGGCACGGCACCAGGGTGCCCCCGACCGAATCAGGCTAGGCTGCCACCGTGGACGTTAGGCACACAGCTATCCGCCGGATAACTCGTTAGCCGCATTAGCCTGTTTGACGCTCTCCACAGGCGCAACCAACCTTTCGGTGCGACGCATGGTCGCGCAGTCATAGGCGTACACCACGCCACAAATCAGACACACCTGATAGGACTGGTAGGCCCGGCCATGCACTCCGTTGTGCGGCCACGAGAATCGGTGTCTACAGCACATTTCAATTAATCGCTTCAGGATTGGACTCGTCATGCTTGCCATAAGTTTTTGAACTCACCAGGTCTTTTCAACTTACTCTGAGACAGCCATCGCAAGCTGAAGTTTTTTGGACATAAGACATGCGATTACGGACACCATCGGGTCTCATTACCAGGTTACCGTGGGGGGTGTAACGTAACTGTCCACTCGCGCTTCCCGACAGGAACTACAGGAACAGACCTTTCTTACCAGCTTGGGTTACCTTAAAAGTCGAAGGCCGAATCGGTTCGCGTGCCGGGCGGCGCGCGCACTTCGGAAGAGGGAGACCATGCAGAGTGCGAATGCGTTCAGCTCAGTACGGCGAAGCTCACGAGTCCCAATCACGGTTCCTTTGGTCGTCACCAGCATGGAGCCGGAGAAGCCCTTTTCTGAAGTTTGCGAAACCTTGATAGTGAACGCACATGGATGCGTTATGTACTCCCCGACAAAGTTGGACGTAGGTCTGCCCGTCCAGTTCAAGAGAAAAGAAGGCCGGGCGGCCATGGCATACGTGGTTGATTGTCAACCCATGGGCTCAGGTCAGCACGGCTGGCAACTTGGGGCAAGGCTTGATCGGCCGGGAAACTTTTGGGGACTGGAAGCTTGCCCCGAAGACTGGACACAATTAATCGATGCCGAATTCTCGCGCAGCCTGCCCTCGGGAGGCAAAGACGACAGGCGACACGCCCATGAACAGGCTGGTCCATCCCTCAAAATCGTACGCGAAAAGAAATCAGAATCTTCTGATCAAGATTTGAGAGCCTTGCTTGCCGAGATCGTTCAACCATTGCAAACCGAAGTTGCCGAGCTCAAAGAAAGGTTGGCACGCGGCACCACTAAACGCAGCCAATTTGATATATCGCTGACACACATTCCCCCTGAGGTCGAAGAGAAGCTATGGATCCGGCTGCGCCAGGACCTGGGCGCACAAGTATTGCAACAGACTCGCCAGCAATCCGAACAGGTTTTTGAGGCCACGAAAGAAGCCATTGGGAAGAAGATTCGCGAGGCCCAGAATGAATTTCGGGATCATGTGACGCAACAATTGCAGACGGTCGAACAGCAGGCGCAAACTCTCTCCCAGGAAATCACCGGCGCAGTTTCGGAGCACCTCCGGTCCGGAGCCGACCGGTTCCAGCAGCAGGTCACAGAGGCCGGAAACCGTGTCGAGCAACAGGGTGAGGAACACTTGCGTTCCTTGCAGCAACGACTGGGCGAAGAACATGCCTCTTATCGACGGGAAGTGCAGAAAGCACAGGCCGCCGCGGCAACGGAATCGTCACGGCTGCAAACGCAGATCACCGGTCTGGGCGCTCGTATCGCCGAGTTGGACGATTGCGCCTGCCGCCTCGAATCCGGAATGGACGCGCGATTGAGTCAGATGGCCAACGACGCGATCTCCGGAGCCAGAATTCAACTCGAAACCCAAGTGGATGTGGTTCTGAAGGAGTTGGGTTCGCGCAACGCGAAAGAACTTGGAAATCAACTCGACGATGCATGCGGAAAATTGAAGACCGTCCAAAAGAATATAGAGACCTCAGTGTCCGAGTTGGTCAGAACACAGATTGCAGCCACGCTATTGTCCTTCGGAGAAACCATGGACGCACTCGCTCAAGACTCAGTCGGACGATGGCGGGTTGCATTGGCAAAAGACCTGGATTCAGTTGCCAAGATTTTGGGTGGACAGTTCCGCATGGAAGGCGCAAGCGAACGCAACGGGAAAGAAGAATAGCGCGCGTCCCAGATTTCACCCACTGGATTCTCATCCGTTTGCGGCAAATTTGATCAGCGCTGCGCCGTACCCGAAGATGTTCCCGCACGCGTCAAGTAGTGAACCGCATTGAACGCCTTCCAACCCAGTCTTAGGTCGCAGCTGATGCTGGAGATGGCTGGTGGCCGAACGAGCATGATCCAGGGGTCCGTGGCATAGACCAGTTTCTCGAGGCGGACCGCGTCTGGGGCAAGGACGGGGCACACAGATAGTTACTGAATTTGTTCAGCGTCTATTTGAAGACCCGAAGGTAACCAAAATTCAAGCCGATCCGCGTCCCTCAAACGAACGAGCGATTCGTTGTTACGAGAAGTCTGGTTTCTGGCGAGTTGGAGCGGTCGACACTCCGGAGGGAGCTGATCCTGTGACGTGTCCCCAACCGTTCTGAAAACCCTACTGGACAGTTACCTTTGCTAGATTGTCATCGGGAACTCGATCTACGAGCAGCAGAAGAGGATCGATGCCGGCCTTATCGGGGAGCGTATCAGTAACGAACTGATAATGGTTCCTGGCAGTAGTCATAAGTACACGCTCGCGGTGCAAGACGTTACCATATTTTTTGCCTTTTTCTGGTGCTGCGAGTGCGCCGATCTCGATCCAGTCACTCACGGGAACTTCTGCTTCGTTTCCCTTTTCGTCGGCTTTATATTTGCGTGATTCGACATCCACAGAGACATCGTATTTCCCGTCGTTTCGTTTGTGCGCAGTGGCGGTCAATGCGCGATTGGAAAAAAGCGTGATGTTGTAAAACAGGTCCTGCAAAAGGTATTGCAGCTCCGGAGGGGTCTGCTCCTTTAGAGCATCCATCAGTGCATACGCCGTGGGATAGGGTGGATTTTTATATCCGTACTGGCCCAAAACCTTGCGTAAAGCGCGGTTGACTGCGTCTTCCCCAATCATCTCGCGCAGGTAGTACATCACGACACTGCCCTTCCGGTAGTGAATATATCCCTGACTGGCTTCCACTCGTAGAAGGGGACGCTCCTTCAGCAGTTCTGTTCCACGTGAACGCAGATAATTGTCCATCTCGTATTGCATGAACTTGCGCATTGCGTCGCGGCCATATTCCTTTTCCATCGTCATGAGCGCGGAATATTGAGCCAAGGTTTCCGACAGCAGGGTTGCCCCTTGCATGTTCGCGCCGACTACCTGATGGGCCCACCATTGATGCGCCATTTCGTGGCCAACAACATAGAAAACAAAGTCAATATCGTCGGGATGCTCGAGGTTCGCAATAAATCCGATGGATTCTGAGTAAGGCATGGTTCCCGGAAACGCCTGGGCGAAACTAGCGATCCGCGGAAATTCGATAATGCGTGCCTGCTGGTGCGTGTAGGGACCAAAATTCTGCGTGTAATAAGCGAACGACTTCTTCACCGAATTGAGCATTTTGGGGACGTTCCAGGGATGCTCCTTCAGGTAATACACCTCGATGCCGATCCCATTCCAATCGCTGCGCGCCACTTCGTACCGGGCCGAGATGAACGAATAAAAGTTGAGGGAATCATGGTCGAGCTTGTACTGGAAATAGTGCCGTCCATTTTCGCTCCACTCGCGTTGCAGCGAGCCGGGAGCGACCGCAATCTGATCGGGCGAAGTACTGATGACGGTCTCCACATTTACCCAATCTGAGTTGTTGCTGAGGTAGTTATCCATGCAATCGGCGGTACAATTCTGCTCCAGCGCCGGCATCAAATCTTTTTCTTTCAATCCATATTTTTTGCGCTTGTTACGATCGGTGAGTTCGTTGTTTGGCTGATAGCCGATTTGCGGCGCCACCGTGCTGTTGAAGAAGGTACCGTTCTGAACTATTTCGCGGTTCGTGACCGAGTTTTCAAAGCCGCGATTTCGAGCCTTGACGCTGAAGTGCATCACCCGTATCTCGCCAGGTTGCATGGGAGGATCGAGGGAATAGCTCTGATATAGGAGCCGCGAATCATCGTGGGCGAGCTTTCCACCAGGCAATTCGATCCGCGTGTCATAATTGGGCGGCAGTGTAAATTGCACTTCGGTCAGCACCTGCGAGGTTCGGTTGACGATTGTCTGCTCGCCGCGCATCTCCATTCCACGCGTTTCCGGATAGATATCGATTTCATACTTCACGTTTGTAATGCGCGGCTCCAGCTGCTTTTCAAACTTCTTGTAGGTTTTTTCGTAGTCAGCCTGCAACGTATCCTGATCGTTTTCGCTACGCAGGGTGTTGAGTATTTTCGTGTTGTAGTAGATCCATACGGCGATAGCGACAAGGCCAATCAGTCCAACCGTGGCTATGGTGCGCACTGTCCCATGGAAGCGCAGACGGGCATTTCGAAGGCGGCTGCTCCATCGGCGATCACGCCCGCGTGGCCATAACAGAAGGGTTGCCACCACCAGCAACAGACAGAAAGCCGCCCAGTACAGCGTGAACCATGCCCAACCCGCAAGAAACGGGGCATAGCCGAAGAAATCGGAGTAGACCATCGTGGGCGTTTGCCCGAACTGGACCAGGTAAGTCGCTACATGCAACGGCCGCCAGATGAATATATTGACGATGGCAAAGGCTATGAACGCAAAGTATCCCACATATTTATTGGGGGAAAGAACATGGATGAAAAATGCCAGCACCGCCAAAAAGATGAACGTGCTGAAATCGATCCCGAAAAGCGTCGCCACGAATAGTCCCAGTTGATGACGGTAATAGTGATGGAAGAACTGCACCAGGACCGCCGTCCCCATAGCTACGGCCAGAATGATCGCAATGCTGCTCAGCAGGGCCACGAACTTGGCCGCAAAAGCAGGCCACTCCGGCACCGGTAACGCATCCTGAACTTCATCATTGTTGCTGTCGCGCTCCTCCCAAATCAGCACGCCGGCGTGATAAGTGATCAGGGCTATTAAAAACAAGTAAAGTGTTCCAGCGATCAGCTCCAACATCTGATAGGTGACCGGAAACGAGGTGTTACCGAACGCTTCAGTTGAATTGAAAATCAGGCTAGTAAGGCAATTAAGCAACGCGGCAGCTGTTACCACGACGAATGGAATCGTCTTGATTAACCGGCGGAATTCCAGTTTCGCGCTTCCCCAGAATTGCATCCACTGTGCGCCCGGTCCGAACTGGCGCTCAACCGCGGGGATCATAGTCATGGCGGGAGCGAGAACATCCGTTTCTTTACGCTTCTTCTTTTGCTTCGTGCTCCTTTCGGCAAAACTAAAGCGCCAGTACGCGAAAGCAAAAATCAACGCTCCCACGCTTAACCAAATAAGCCGGTTCCACAGCATGAGTCCGCTGTAACCCAGCGTCAACGTGTTCTTATCGGCAACGGTCCAATATTTGGTGACGATGCGGAAGGTGTTAGTCCCAAATGGATCAATCAACGCGGCCAGTCTCTGGTTCTGCAAATCAGTGGTTAGAGCTTGGGCGACTCCATACCCCACGAGCAAGCCTAACCCGCCGATAAATGACACAACGGTACTTCGAGTGAGCACCGCGATTGCAAAAATGATGGCCGAGATGAACAACGTATTCGGGATGGCGAACACCAGAATGGCTTTCCAGTGGGCGGCCCAGACGACCGACCCCCAGCGCTCAGCGTCGACCCACGGCATGAACTTGCCAGCCAGAATCCCCGCCGAAACGCCTAACAGCGGGATGACTGCGACCAGCGCCGATCCCAAAAAACGTCCCGCAAGGTAATCGAATTTCTTCAACGGAGTAGCAAAGACGATCTGATTCATGTTGCAGGCAAATTCGCGAGAGGCGGCTGCGTTCACGAACGCCGTCGTCATCAGCAGGGTAAGAAGGGAGCATACGGCGTAGAAATTCTCGATTACCCATGGCGCATTCTTGTATGTGTTGCCGAGCGAGTTGCCCACCGTCACTTGATCGGAACTGACGGCTCCAAAGAACAGCAATCCCACAATGAGAAAGAAGATCCAAACCATCCAGCCACGGAACCAGAACTTGACTTCAAACGTAAAAAAGTGACGAAACATTGATGGGCTCCGTTATTGAATTCCGCCGATACGAGTGAAAAATACATCTTCGAGATCGGCATTCACCGGTTGGAACCCCTCTCCCGGATTCTGCTCAGCACATACGTGAATTAGCGGTTTGCCGGCGATCAGTTTGTTGGAGATGATCTTGTAGCGTTGCTCGTACTCCTTCATCTCCGCCTTCGCGATTGACTTCTGCCAGATACGTCCGTCCAGTCCCTTAACGGCGTCAGCCGGAGAACCGGCGAAAAGCACCTTGCCCTGATGGATGATTGCCATATTCGTGCACAGTTCCATTACGTCCTCGACGATATGAGTGGAAAGAATCACGATCACACCGTCTCCGATATCAGAGAGCAACCCATAAAACCGATTGCGTTCGCCGGGATCGAGGCCGGCGGTCGGCTCATCTACAATCAGCAACTGCGGATTCCCGAGCAGCGCCTGCGCAATTCCGAAACGCTGCCGCATTCCACCGGAAAACCCGGTCAGCGCCTTCTTTCTGTGCTCCCACAAATTAGTACGCTGCAAAAGCGCTTCCACAACCGATTTTCTCTGCCTCGCATCTACGATTCCTTTGAGAAGCGCCAAATGACTCAACATGTCCTGCGCCGACGTTCGCGGGTACACTCCGAATTCCTGCGGCAGGTATCCGAGGGTTTTTCGTAGCTCTTGCTTCTGCCGCAGGACATCGATATCACCGAGGTGAATCTGCCCCGCATCGGGCTCCTGCAGAGTTGCGATCGTGCGCATCAGCGTCGATTTCCCTGCGCCATTTGGCCCTAACAATCCGTACATGCCCGGCGGAATGGTGAGAGAAACGTTGTCCAATGCCCGCACTCCATTGGGGTACGACTTCGACAGGCCGTCAATTCGCAATTCCATGAAAACTGATCTCCATTCACCCTCAAACGATCCAGCATCTTAAACCGTATGCATGCTCAGCTGGCCGTAAATCTTTCGTCAAATCCTCCGCCTCACTCTGACGCCCCGAGATCTATTACGGATGTAAACTATCCGGCTGACATTTCAAATATGGCGGAGCAATCTCTGATGCCCCAAATTTCAAGGCGGCCGTCCATCCGTTCGAACTCTTCGTCTTTTTTGGCGTTAGCTGGGCTCCTTCTTTTTACATGGTCGCTCGGAGCTGCCGCACAGCTTGCAGCCAAGCCGGCTCGCCCTGAATCTCCAGTGCCGCTGCGGCCGGCACCACCCAAGAGTCCACAAGTACAAGCGGACGGAACGGCAACCTTTACCCTTCAAATGCCGAGCGCCAAGGAAGTAAAACTGCGTTTGGAGGGTGCCCCGGAGCCCGTTTCCATGACGAAGGCGGCGGATGGCAGGTGGAGCGTAACTGTGCCGCAACTGGCCCCACAGTTTTACAGCTACGCTTTCGATGTGGATGGAACGTCTGTACTCGATCCGTTCAATGTCACGATCAAACCGAGCTTTTTCAGTACGCAGAACGTTTTCCTGGTGCCGGGTCATCCCTCCATGTCCTGGGAAGTGGCAAATGTACACAACGGAGCGATTCACCATCACTACTACCACTCGGCCATCGTCAATGTGAACAGCGAGTACTACGTTTACACGCCACCCGGTTTTAATCCGAAGAGAAAATATCCAGTGCTTTACCTGCTTCACGGTTACAGTGACGACCCAAGCGCGTGGACAAGCATGGGGAAAGCCAACGTGATTCTCGACAACCTGATTGCTCAGGGCAAAGCCAAGCCGATGATCGTGGTCATGCCCCTCGGCTACGGGAGTATGGACATGATCAATCGTGGATGGCAAGCCTGGCAAGATTCGGAATTGGTGACGCGCAATTTCACTAGATTCTCCGACGCACTATTCCAGGAAGTCATGCCCCTGGTGAAAAAGCAATACATGATTTCCGACCAGCGTGAAGATCACGCGGTAGCTGGTCTTTCCATGGGAGGCGCGGAGAGTCTGTTGGTTGGGCTCAACCATGTAAATGAATTCGCCTACGTCGGAGCCTTCAGCGCAGGAGGCCTCGGGCAAGGCAACTACGGTTCATCGTTCCCCGCAATCACGGCCGAGTCCGCCCCACAGATCAATGCCAAACTGCGATTGCTCTGGATTGCCTGCGGCACTGAAGACGGACTCTTTCCTGCAAATCAGAAATTTATCGCATGGTTAAAAAAGGAAGGATTGCAGCCGACTGCAATTCAAACGCCTGGGATGCACGCCTGGATGGTCTGGCGTGACAATCTCACAAACTTCGCGCCGCTGCTGTTCCAGTCGAAATAGTCGTTGATCGGAATGTAAGTTCGAGCATTGCGAACTTTGGGAGTCGGACGCAACACGTCTGTTGGGGCGATAACCTTGGCGGCGGTGCTCGCAAGCGGTATTCGGTACAATCTCTCAGTGAACCCCTTGAGTCAAACAGAAGCTCGCGTGTTGGGAGCACTGATCGAGAAAGACATTGCTACCCCGGATTACTATCCCCTGTCGTTGAATGCCTTGGTTAACGCCTGCAATCAGAAGAATAACCGCGAACCGGTAACAAATTTTGACGAAGACCAGGTCAGGCACGCCCTGGACGGATTGCATTCGCAAAGCCTGGCGGGACCTGCCGCTGTTTCCGATAGTCGTGTGACCAAATATGAGCACCGCCTACAGGAGATTTTTAACTTCACGCGTGGCGAAGTGGCGATCCTTTGTGTGCTGTTGCTACGCGGTCCGCAAACGCCGGGAGAGCTACGCGGCCGCACCGAGCGCATGCACAGCTTTGAAGATCTCGACGAAGTGCAATCCACTCTTCAGCGCCTAATACAGCGCGATCCGCCGGTCGTTAAAGTATTGCCCCGACGGCCTGGCACCAAGGAATCGCGCTACACGCATCTTCTTTCGGGTGAAGTGCAAGAAGCTAGCGCATCCGACACTTCGTCGCCTGGGAGCAGCCCCTTCGAGGAAAAGGAGTCTGTACGGCGACTAGAAAGCGAAGTTCAGGAACTTCGTAAAGAAGTTGACGATTTAAAGCAACAAGTGGAGCGCTTCCGGAAAGCATTTGACTAGCTGACCAGTTTCCTCAAAGTCCGAATCTCTCAGCCGCGCGAGCTCTCGCCTTGGCAGCTTCTTCTTCTCGATTCTTAGGCGGAGCGTTCGTTTCGAGCGAACGAAGAAGACGGTTCGAGACTCCGGCAATCTTATCCACCGCGGCTATAAAGGAGTCTTCGTTCGCTTTGGATGGCTTGCTGAATCCCGTGATCTTTCTGACGAACTGGAGCGAAGCAGCGCGGACTTCGTCATCAGTGACAGGCGGGTCGAAGTTGAAGAGCGTTTTGATATTTCTGCACATCCAGTAACCTCTCTACGCTGAAAAGTTTCATTCCATACGCCAATCCGCCAAGCAGAGGCTCGGCGTCCGAAACACGTGACAGCAAGCCATGTCAGAAGCTATTTTCTCACGGGAACTGAACTCGAATTAAGTCCTGATGCTATGCTCCCACCGCTGCCTGATTGCGGCCAAAAACTTCTCCTTATCTTTCTGCATGAGCATGACCAAGGCCTGGTTCCCGGTCTCTTCATGCGCCGATGCCCATAGCACCATCTCGGTCAGTACTGGCGCCAGATCAATCCCTTTCCGGGTCAGCAGGTAGGTTACCTTTCGCCCGTCCGACGGGTCGGGCTTCGTGATAATGATTCCGTAAGAAATCAGCCGACGCAATCGATCGGCAAGGATGTTGGTCGCGATGCCCTCGCTACAGGCCAGAAATTCCTTGTAGCTCTTTGCCCCACGCAGCATCATGTCGCGAATGATAAGCAGGGACCAGCGATCGCCTAACATTTCCACGGAAGCATTCAGTGGACATCCCGACCGGCGGCCGCCGTATTGTTTCGCCATTCTTTAATTCAGTTATCACTTGCATTATGCAAGTGAATTATAATAATCTCACGAATTACAGGTTTTCTCAAGACGATTTTCAAAATTCAAAGTCTAACTTGTGAGGACACTATGCAACTATCTTCTTACCTCTTTTGGACTTGGCTTGATGATCTGGATGGATCCTTGTTTGGTCATCCCCGGCTTCGCAGGGCGATTCCCGTACGAGGCTAAATTGGCGATGACCAGGCAAGATAACCGACATTTTTCAGAGTGACGAAATATCTTCGCACACGTTGAATTCATAATAAGGAGATGGCATGAGCAAAGTAAGGGTACTGGTTGGGACGCGCAAGGGTGCGTTTATCCTGACTTCGGACGGCAAACGAAAAGATTGGGAAGTAAGCGGTCCCCACTTCGCCGGCTGGGAAATCTACCATGTGAAAGGATCGCCTGTTGATCCAAACCGGCTGTATGCTTCGCAATCGAGTGGCTGGTTTGGACAATTAATCCAGCGTTCTGACGATGGCGGCAAAACCTGGCACCAACCCGGCACACCCGCTGGCCAACCCGCCGCTCCCGGGCCGCCTCAGAGCGAAAGCAACAAGTTCGCTTACGATGCATCATCGGATACCGGGAAACCGTTAACCTCACATCAGTGGTACGACGGCACACAACATCCCTGGGAATTCAAGCGGGTCTGGCATCTCGAACCATCGCTCAGCGATCCTGAAACGATTTATGCGGGTGTAGAAGACGCCGCCATCTTTCGCTCAACCGATGGCGGGCAGAACTGGAAAGAACTTTCAGGGCTGCGTGGACATGGAACGGGGCCCAAATGGCAGCCGGGCGCGGGCGGGATGTGCCTGCACACCATTATTCTCGATCCCGGTAATCCACAACGCATCTACATCGCAATCTCGGCGGCAGGGGCGTTTCGCACCGACGATGGCGGCGCCTCTTGGTTGCCCATCAACCGCGGGCTAAGGTCTCAGTACATCCCAGATCAGGATGCGGAAGTTGGTCACTGCGTTCACCACATAGCCATGCACCCTAAGCGCCCAGAGGTGCTGTTCATGCAAAAGCACTGGGACGTCATGCGCAGCGATAATGCTGGAGAGCAGTGGCGGGAAGTCAGTGGAAATCTGCCGACTGACTTCGGCTTCGTGATTGACGTGCACGCACATGAACCCGAAACCGTTTACGTTGTGCCCATCAAAAGCGATTCGGAACACTACGTGCACGAGGGAAAGCTGCGCGTGTTCCGCAGTCGCACCGGCGGCAACGAGTGGGAAGCCCTGACCAACGGTTTGCCGCAAAAGGACTGCTACGTGAACGTTTTGCGCGACGCCATGGCCATCGACTCTCTCGATAAGTGCGGAGTGTATTTCGGAACCACAGGGGGGCAGGTGTACGCCTCGCCTGATGCCGGAGACAGTTGGAATCCCATTGTTCGGGATCTTCCAGCTGTACTTTCGGTCGAGGTCCAGACATTGGCCTGACGAAGCATTCCCGCTCTTGCCCGTAACCTTCGCAAGAGCGGGACTTTTATCTAGGTAAACAGCAGCTCAGGTCAGAGGATGCCTTTATGGTGCGAGTCGTTCTTCCACCCCACCTTCGAAACCTCGCTCATGTTCACGGTGACGTGGAACTGGAAGTTGAAGGCGAGATCACGCTGCGCTCGGTTCTTGACACATTGGAATCTCACTATCCGATGTTGCGCGGTACGATCAGAGACCATGTGACGCAACAACGTCGTCCGTTCCTGCGTTTTTTTGCCTGCGAGGAAGATCTGTCCCATCAGTCCCCCGACATCGCCCTACCCGCGACGGTCGCTTCAGGTGCAGAACCATTGATCGTTTTGGGGGCGATCGCCGGAGGTTAGTGTCGAGTTGCGATCCGGCTTGCTCCGCTCGCCTCTCAGACCGGCCTGTCATCTCCTGATGTACAGGCTCGGGCACGTTCCGTCAGCAAGGCGCGTTCCCGGGCGTTCCGTGTAAGCGAGACAGCGCGTTCGAACTCGTCGCGTGCTTCGCGGAAACGTCCCAGCTTGAATAGCAAGTCTCCACGGACACTCGGTAACAGGTGATAAGACTTCAACGATGGTTCGGAGGACAACGCGTTCACCAGCTGAAGAGCAGCTGCCGGGCCGAAGGCCATCCCTACCGACACGGCACGATTCAGTTCTACGACGGGCGAGGGCGCAACTTGTCCCAGATCCGAATAGAGTGTCGCGATTCGCGCCCAATCTGTTTCCTCGGGAACGCGCGCACGGGCATGACAAGCTGCTATTGCGGCTTGAATCACATACGTGCCTTTGACCGCACTCGGGTTCTTGGCGATCTGGCTTTCAGCGCGATCTAGTGCAGCCAAGCCACGACGAATGAGCAATTGATCCCAAATCGCACGATTCTGATCGAGCAGCAGAACCGGCTCACCCGAGGGTCCCACACGCGCCCGCGAACGCGACGCCTGGATTTCCATCAACGCCACCAAGCCGTGCACTTCCGGCTCGTGGGGCGCGAGTTCAGCCAGGATACGCCCCAGCCGCAGCGCGTCTTCGCACAATGCAGGTCGCATCCAATCGTCACCTGCGGTAGCGGCATAGCCTTCATTGAAAACGAGATAAATAACTTCGAGCACCGACGACAATCTCTCGGCAAGCTCTGCCCGACGCGGCATCTCGAAAGCAACCCGCCTTTCAGTAAGCGTCCGCTTGGCCCGGACAATACGCTGAGCGATAGTTGGCTCCGGGACCAGAAACGCGCGCGCGATCTCGTCGGTAGTCAGACCTCCCAGCAGACGTAGTGTGAGCGCTACCCGCGCCTCCGTCGATAGGACCGGATGGCACGATATAAATACCAGGCGGAGCAGGTCGTCACCAACGTCATCGTCGAGAGCTGCTTCGAGATCTTTCATTAGGATCTCGCCTGTATTCATTTGGCGAGCATCAAGCTCGCGGCCGAGTTCCTCATGCTTGCGCTCCAGGCGTGTGTTACGACGGAAGTAATCGATGGCTCGATGTTTCGCCGCAGCCATGAGCCACGCGCCCGGATTGTCGGGCACACCCGACTCGGGCCACTGCTCCAGGGCAGAGACCAATGCATCCTGCGCCAGGTCCTCGGCAACACCAACATCACGAACGATTCGCGTCAGACCAGCGATGAGCCTTGGGGACTCGATCCTCCAGACCGCATCAATTGCGCGATGTGTCTCGGTAGCCGTCACAGCTATCGATCACATCATTTTTGTTCCGTCCGCGCAAGCGCAGTCGAGTGTTTTCAGGACTTCCATCGACAACCAGCACAGGTCGCCCATCCTTATTCTGCAATTTGCGAAAAAGGATGGGTACCGTGTCCACGTGAACAAGAAGAATCCACCCTTTCTGGCGTCTCCTCCGCAAACGGAGGAAGGGGGATGCTCGCCCTGTTCCTATACCGAGGGTGGGCCTTCTCCGGGCCCGTACATCTGGCGAATCTCAGTTTCGCCTTCCCAGCCTGGCCAGTGTTTCTTGTGAAGTTCCATGAACACACGGGCGCTCTCAACGGCATCCGCCTTCGATTTCAACTCGAATTGCGCATAACCACCCACAACTTCCTTGGCCTCAGTGAAAGGACCATCGGTAATTGTCACCTGCCCTCCGGAAAGGCGAACACGCGCGCCCTGCGCGCTTGGTGTTAGCCCACCGCTGCCGACCATTTTGCCGGTCTTGGCCTCGTCCTCGACAAGCTTCCCAATCGCATCCATGAGTTCCTTGGGCGGAGGACCCTGATTTTCCGCATGCTTGACTATCATCATGAATCGCATAACAAATCTCCTTTTTATTACCTTGAGTTGGAGCCAAACTTCTGGACGATTTCGACCGACTGCATTGGCTCTATTTAGACGTCGAACGAGGGACAGCGAAATCGACATCCGGGGCCATTATTTTGAAAATATTTCACTGGCATTGGCAATGTGTTGATTTTATCCGCGAGAAGGTCTCGCAACAACACCAGTCCAGCGATGACAAGGAGCACCGGCCAGAGTGAGACTAAAGCCTGAAGAATCACTTCAGCGAAGAGCTGGCGGTTCGAAGCATAAACCTGCACGGCCTGCGAGGCGGCCAAAACGCCAGATGGCAACACACCTAGAGTCGCTCCGCCGGTGGTATCAAGTATTAGCCTTAGCTGGGCAACAATGCCGTCCAAATTTCCAGACAAAATATGAAGGCCAAGCCCGACCAGGGTCCCGCCAGCTACTGGTTTGAGTCTGTCAAAGATGCTGTCATGCCTTGTCATATCCGTCTCCTGCCCGCGTTTCGTTGCTTCTACTTGAATGGCGAACGGGGAGCAGGAAAATCGACATGCCGATTAACTTTTTTATGTAAAAAATTGTTGCAGGCAAAACCTTTGAAGCCGACTCACGGAAATGCCCGATACGAGACAAGTCCCCGTAAACGGTAGAAAATACGCTGATCGACCGCCGCACGTGGATCATCCAATAGTGGTATTGAACGAAATTAGAAACAGGAGTTCATATGACAATCGAATCCTCTCAAGCTTATCTCCCAGCAGCAGGGCGTGACTGGTTGTTGCCGTTGTACGATCCGATCGTCAAATTGCTCGGCGGTGATGCAGCCAGGAAAGCGTTGGTCGATCAAGCGACGTTACACTCGGCGCAGCGTGTTCTCGAGGTCGGATGTGGAACGGGCACGCTGGTTATACAGATCAAGCAGCTTTATCCACAAACCGAAGTGGTCGGACTGGATCCAGATCCGAAGGCCCTGACCCGAGCCAAACACAAGGCTAGCCGCGCATCGGTTGGGATTCAGTTCGACCACGGATTCGCTGGCGAACTGCCCTATCCCGACGCATCGTTTCATCACGTATTCTCATCCTTCATGTTCCATCACCTGCCAGCGGACGAGAAACGCAAGATGCTGTGCGAAGTGCGGCGCGTGCTCAAGCCGGTTGGCGAGTTCCACATGCTGGATTTTGAAGGCCCTGACGACGGCAACCATGGCATCCTATCTCACTTGCTGCATTCCCACGAGCGCCTGAAGGACAATTCTGAAGCGAGCGTTCTTAGACTCATGCGGCAATGCGGCTTTGGGCACGCCAACAAAACAAGCCGCAGGACCATGCTGTTCGGTAACGCCGGATATTTCCGCGCAAGCATATAGTTCAGGCGTTCTCGCATCACAGGACCCGGGCACGATCGGATTGGTCATCGAGTTCTTCTGAACCAGCTGAGGTGAGAAATGAACATAGGATTCATCGGGTTGGGAAAAATGGGCTCGGGCATGGCGGCAACCTTGCTCAAGGCTGGCCACCAGGTCACTGTCTACAATCGCACCCCCAGCAAAGCGCAGGCTTTGATAGGGCAAGGCGCCCGCTTCGCTACGCGGGTGCCGGACGCATGCCAGGGCGATGCGGTCATCACGATGCTCGCGGATGATGGCGCAACAGAGAGTGTCGTCTTCGGTGAGGTTGGCGTGGTAAGCGCTCTTCGCAGAGGCGCGATTCACATTTCTTCTGGCACCATCAGCGTCGCGCTGTCGGAAAAAATGGCGGCGGCACACGCTGCAAGCAGCCAGCGATTTGTTTCAGCCCCTGTCTTCGGACGGCCGGAGGCGGCAGAAACAGCCAAGCTGTTCGTCGCTGTGGCGGGTGAGCGGGATGCAGTCGACGCCTGCATGCCGCTATTCGAGGCCTTCGGGCAAAAGACCTTTCGCTTCGGCGAGAAGCCTGCCGATGCGAATCTGGTCAAGCTCAGCGGCAATTTTCTGATCTCAACCGTGATCGAAGCGCTGGGAGAGGCACTGGCCCTGGTCGGCAAGGCTGGCGTGGATCAGCATCAGTACTTGGATTTCCTGACTTCCACACTTTTCAATGCACCCATTTATAAAATCTACGGCGGCTTGATTGCCGACAAAAAGTTTGCGCCAGCCGGATTCGCTGCTCCGCTGGGCTTCAAAGACAACCGCCTGGTCCTGGCCGCCGCTGAAAAGCTGCAGGTCCCACTCCCGATGGCCAGTTTGATCTACAACCGGTTTTTGACCCTGCTGGCCCATGGTGGCGAGAAACTGGACTGGTCAGCTTTCTCGCAGTTGGCTGCAGAGGACGCAGGAATCCAAGCAGAAAGCGGAGGCTAGAACCTACTCATAAATCCGCTCTAGCCAGTTGGCACGCCGTCGCGAATAACTTCCGATTTTCCGCTATCCAGGAGCCGTCCGGAGAAAAACCATCAAACCGCCTGTACACGTTACGCCATCCGCAGTAATCGAAGCCTGACTTACCTGAGTCGAGAAGTACTTGCAGGGTAGTTTCGATGT
The DNA here is from genome assembly GCA_963786325.1 of Terriglobia bacterium. Taxonomy (GTDB): domain Bacteria; phylum Acidobacteriota; class Terriglobia; order Terriglobales; family Acidobacteriaceae; genus JAIQFF01. The sequence continues at coordinate 120,576 of CAWAYW010000021.1, read as the reverse complement.
GATTGGTCTGACCTCAAAGCGTAGCCATACCGCCGTCAATGATAAGTTCGGAGCCCAACACGAAAGCGGATTCGGGCGACGTCAAATAGAGTACCGCGGCGGCGATCTCCTCGGGCGTACCAAAGCGTTTGATGGGGACTTGGCTTTGAATCCAATCTTTGGTTTCTTGAAGTTTTTCCCGGGTAATTCCATCTCGCGCCAGAAGCGCCGAGGTGACCGGGCCCGGGCTGATGACATTGACCCGAATGCCCTTTTCCAACAAATCGGCCGAGAGTGTTTTGGCCATGTTGATAACCGCCGCTTTGGTCGCGCCGTACACTGTGGTCCCCGGCATGCCCAGGTGCGCGTTGATCGACGCGTTTAGCACGATTGCCGAGCCTTCGGACATCAACGAGATGGCTTTCTGAACGGTAAAAAAGACTCCCTTCATATTGATATCGACTGTCTCATCAAAGAACTCTTCGGTGACCTTTTCGAACGGGACAAACTTCCCAACGCCGGCGTTCACGAACAGGGCATCAATTCGTCCAAAACGTTCCTTGATTTTCTTCATTGCGGCTTCGATTTCCGTCACTTTACCCGCGTCCGATTGAATGGCGAGGGTTCCATCGCCGATTTCTTTGGCGGCAACCTCCAAACTGTTCTCGTTTCGTCCCGTGATTGCCACCTGCGCACCCTCCAGTGCGAGGCTCTAGCCACACCTAAACCAATTCCACTGTTGCCACCCGTCACAACAGCAACTTTGCCCTTAAATCGCTGTGCGTTCATAAGCTCCTTTCTCCAAGCTTCTTCTGCCGCGAGTGAACCTTCACAATCGATTTAAATGTAGAGCACCGGGGAAGGGACGCACCACTCTTTGTTCTCGAACAGATCCAATCCGTTCGGGTCCAGTGGGTCGGCAACTCCTAACTTGGGATTAGTTGCCCGTTATACAACCAGGGTGGTTGAAAACGGATTTCAAAGATTTCGAGAGATATCTGCTACTCCCAACGAAAGACCTTCGCGGAGAGCGCCGTGCACACAGTAAACGCAATGGCCAGTGCGGCTACGTCGCCCGCGTGCGCCCACCACGCGTCGCCCTTCCAAATCCCTTCGAGCAATGACACCGCGTAAGTTAGCGGTATAACTCTTGCCACCGCTTGTGCCGCGGGCGGCAGCGATTCAACCGGCACGAAGAGGCCCGAAACACCGATCATCGGGTACATGATGACGGCACCGATCGGCTGCGCAAAACGCGCCGTGGGAACGATGCTGGCGATGAGGAAGCCGATCGAAAGAATGCTACAGGTGCTTATCAGAAGAGCCAACGTGAATCCAAGCAAGGGAGCATGAATGTCCGCCGGATAGTAGCGCTTGCCCGCCAGCACCATTAATGCCAGGGTGGCCGCGCTGAGCACCAGCTTTACGATCACGTGGGCAGTGAGAATCGTCTGCGGGCGCAGCGGAGTGGCGCGCAGTCGTTTGAGAATTCCACCCTCGCGGTAGATCGAAATGATCGTGACCAGCGAAAGTACGGCGCTAATGGCGATCAGAACCGAAGCCAGTACCGGCAGTCCGACGCTGATAAAATTGCTGGCGGCAAGTGATGCCGGTGCGACTCTGTGGCCCACCATTCGACCCGCGACCAGGAACACCAATACAGGGATACCGATCGTCCCGAGCGCCCCCATCGGCTCGCGGAGGAATATCTTGATTTCGATCCATGTCAATTTCCAGAGTCCACGCAGCATAGCGATCAAGTCTAATCGCGAATCGAGTGACCAGTAAGTTTCAAAAAGACGTCCTCCAGGTTAGGGAGAATCGTACGGAAATCGGTGACCCGGATTCGATTCTCAGACAGACAATGAATCACCTCGGTGACGAGATCGTCGCCGCGACCCCGAATCGTGAACTGCGAGTCGCTACAAATGATCGCCTCCACTCGCGGGATCATTCGAAAACGCTCCTCAGCGGTTCGGTCGTCGGTGGCGAGGACGACGGTTCGCTCAGCGCAGTGCCGGTTAACCAGGTTCTCCGGACTGTCGATGTCGATGATGCGTCCGTGTTCGATGATGGCTACCCGGTCGCACAAGCGCTCGGCTTCCTCCATGAGATGTGTGGTCAGACAAACTGTCTTGCCGCGCTCGCGGATGCCGCGTACCAGGTCCCAGATGGCGCGCCGCGCCTGCGGATCCAGCCCGGTGGTTAGCTCGTCGAGAAATACCACCTCCGGATTGTTGATCAGCGCAAGCGCAATGAATAGTCGTTGCTTCTGGCCACCCGACAGGGTCATAAACCAGGCATTCCGTTTGTCGAGAAGACCAAGCTGTTCGAGTAACCCTTCGCCCTCGATCGCATTTTTCCGGTAAAGCGAGGACCAGAGGTCTACCGCCTCCCACACTTTGATCCGCTTCTGCAGCTGTGCCTGCTGGAGCTGAACTCCAATTCGCTCTTGCAGCTTGTAAACGTCGTTGAAGGGATCAAGACCCAGCACCGAGATGGTGCCCCGATCGGGCGTTCGCAGACCTTCAATACACTCCATCGTCGTGGTCTTTCCCGCGCCGTTGGGTCCGATTAAACCAAAGATCTCACCGTCGTTGACCTCAAACGATACTTCGTCGACCGCCACTGTAGAGCCGTAGGTTTTGCGGATTCCTAAAACTTGAATGACCGGACGCATGATCGATGGCAAAAACCGTAGACTCGCTGAACGGAAAACAGTCTATATCTCGAGCGTTAGTCTAGGTCCTGCTAAGTTGGATAAACAAGTGTCCACGTGGCTAGAAACGCGGCCGGGGTAAGCGAAATACGGGCTCTGGGCAGAATTAAGGCATCCATGTCTGATGGGATGCGAGTTCCCCACCCTGTCATTCCATAAGGGCAACGGCTCGGGTGGGGTATCGCTACTTTCGGTTCGCGACCTGTTTACGTAGCCGCTCTTCTTGCTGTCTGAGCTCGGGAGTGAGCTGTGCTCCAAAGTCTTCCGGCTCGAATACCGGACGCAGTTCGATCTCGGTCCCCCCGTCAAACGGACTGCGCTTCAACCACTCGACAGCCTCTTCCATCGACCTCACCTGCCACAACCAAAAGCCAGCGATCAGTTCCTTGGTTTCGGCGAATGGCCCATCGGTTATGGTGTGTTTTCCTCCCGAGAACTTGATCCGCTTGCCTTTCGAACTGGGGTGAAGCCCCTCACCTGCAAGCATTACGCCGGCCTTCACCAGCTCTTCGTTATATTTTCCCATCGCAGTAAGAATTTCCCTGCTGGGCATGATTCCTGCCTCAGAATCCTTGTTAGCCTTAACTATCACCATGAATTTCATCTGTTCTCTCCTTGGTATTTTTCAAATTGAGAGCTGGATTGCCACCGGTTTAGCCGGATAAATCCTTGTTCCCTGCTTAGACGTCGAACAACCCACCGCATGATCGACATTTTCGACATGTTTTCGTGGAAATATTCTTAAGTGATGGCACCGCTTGATCTTATGCCTATGGCGAGAGGTTTTTTACGCCGTCAAATAGGTGGAGGGCTGAAGTTCTCTAGGTACCTTGGCGTTTTTTAAAAGCTAAGCACATCTATGCTCAGGGCGGACACAGATGCGGTTTTCGTCGTACCACATTGCCGGTTACTACGTGATCCAGATTCTGAGATAAGAAGCTTCAGGAAAATGTGCGCGTTGGCGGGAACGGCATTTTACTGCGGCACCGACCGCGGTCGCTGCGCAGCGTCTGACATCTTGGAAGCGATGTCGTCATACGCTCTCTCATGCAGTTAGTTCACTGTCAAGACTTTTTTCAATCGGGATGAGAGTATGACGCGTTGAGGGGTTGCTACGTTCCCAATAAACCACTTATGCCTTAAGGCTCCGGGGTAGAATCCATGGTTCGGGGTATCAACTTACGCCTACCAAGTAAGTGCAACAACAATTGCACTTGATCAGGGACCTTGCCTAAACTGCGCTGCGCTCCCGGAGAAGCGAATCGTCGAATCGGAAGTCTGCGAGCCTCATTTCACGGAACAGGTTCAAGTTAGATGACATCACGACGCCCGGGCTCAGATGGACGGTAGGAGGAAGCGGAACTTTATTAGTCAGGTGATCGGCAATCAGCCGTACTGCCATTTGCCCCTGCCGGTGGGGCTGCTGATAGATCGAGGCTGTGATAATCCCTTTGTGAAAGTAAGGAGCCATCTCCGCAAAAAGGTCAGTGGTGATGAGCTTCACCTTTCCTGCCAGGCCGTGCGCACCTAAGGCGCGACAAACCGGCAGACAGTTCACTGTATTCACATAAAGCCCAGCCAGGTTTGGAGCCCGTCGAAGCAGTTCAAAGGTCTTTTGAAAGCTTTCATCTTCATCCTCGTGTCCTTCAATGACGGTAAAGATTTTTCCTCCCGCGCAATGTTGCGGGAAGGCTTCGAAAAAGCCGTCGGTTTTCTTGCGGTGATCCTCGGTGTTAAGCATGCCCGCTACTACTGCGACTTGTGAGCCGGCCGGCACAAACTTACCCATCAACTCTCCGGCCAGGCAACCGTTAAGTCTAGGCTCCACGCAGACGATGCTGGAACGCCGGCTTTCGGGAGCATCGGTGGACACGCATACCACGCGCACACCTTTTTCCTCCGCATCGTCAATCAAGGGCTTCAGCCCTTTTGGATTTCCCGCCGTCAGAATGATGCCGTTGACACCACTCCGCGCGAGTTCGCTGAATGCTTCTGTGTCGCGCTCGCCAAGCACTCGAACCGGACGGTTGATGAAGTTGATCCCTAACTGGGCGACTCGGCGGGATTCGTCGAGTACTCCGCCCCAGAGCTGGTCATAAAAAAAATGGATTTCGCGCGGTACACACACGCCAATGGAGGCGCTGGCTCGTGCCACCGATAATGCACGTGCCGCAAGATTCGGCGTGTAACCAATCTGCCTTGCCACCTGCAAAATGCGATGTCTTGTAGCCTCCTTGATCCCACCACGACCGTGCAAGGCCCGGTCCACCGTTCCAATCGAAACGTTGGCCAGCTCCGCAATCAAGTGGATACCGCGTCGTTCTTTCTTCATCCGGGTCACCAGACACACCCCATCACCAACGATGTCATTCTCTCAAATAGTCGCTGAACTCATCCGGGCGGCCATCATCTTAGGTCACTGCCCGTCAGCGCTTTGGCCGATAAACAAACTTAGCCCATGCGTGTACGTTCACGATGCTATACTCCAACGCGATTTGCGTCGACTCGAGATTTTGCCAAACGGGCTCTCGGAGGGTCCTGACAATGCGTAATCCATTCCATCGGTTCGCCAATGAAATCGCCGGCGACGGTGAAAGGTTCATGGGACAGGTGTTTCGCGAAGACTGGATCGTTCTCAAGAACCAAAGCAAAGAGATTCACCTCCGTCACCGTGACCGATCCTGACCCAACACCGTTGTAATCGCCGGATACATCCGGCGGTACGCCGCGTAGTTGCTATTCATCCGCTCGATCGCTGCAGCTTGTGGAGCAACGCGTTGAGCCACCCTCACGACTTTGTTGGTTGCCTCATCCACCGAGTTCCAAAAGCCCATTCCAACCCCGGCGAGAATTGCCGCTCCGTATGCGGCTCCTTCTTCAGCCTCGAGAATTTCAACCTCGCGTCCATACACGTCGGCTTGAATTTGTCTCCACAGCGGCGACCGCGCCCCGCCTCCGCCTAACCGAATGTTTCGGACGGGAACCCCCATTTGAGCAAAGAGCGTAAACGAATCTTTCAAGCTGAATGCCACGCCCTCCAGGATGGCTCGTACCACGTGACCACGGGTATGCGACGCCGTCAATCCTATGAGCGCCCCGCGCGCTTTGGGGTCTAGATACGGAGTTCGCTCGCCCATCAAATATGGCGCCCACAGAAGACCGTCCGAGCCAGGGGGAACAGCCGACGCTTCAGCGGTAAGGTGATCGTAAGGATCAGTGCCGTTGTTTTTGAAATTTGCAGCGAAGTGGTCACGAAACCAGCGCAATGAAAGGCCAGCCGCCTGGGTAACACCCATCACGTGCCAGCGATCAGGAACGGCATGACAGAAAGTATGCAGCCTCCCTTTCGGATCAAGCGCAGGGTGATCCGTGGCCGCGAAAACAACTCCAGACGTTCCGATGGTCGCACTCACCGAACCCGGCGCCACGATTCCCATGCCCACGGCACCCGCCGCCTGATCTCCCGCACCGGCCACCACCGGCGTGCCCTCCTGCAATCCTGTATGTTCAGCACCTGCGGCCGACACCTTCCCGCAGATTTCGGGGGACTCGAAGAGATCGGGCAGAAACGATTTTTCCACCCCCGTGGCCTTCAGCATCTCATCGGACCAACGCCGATGTGCGACATCAAGCAGCAGCGTGCCGGATGCGTCTGCCATATCCGTAGTTCGCGCATCCGTAAGCTCGAAGCGGACATAGTCCTTCGGAAGCATTACCGACCGGACGCGTTTCCAATTCTCAGGCTCGTTCTCGCGCACCCACAGAAGTTTGGTTACGGTGAAATTCGGAAGCGCGGGATTACTTGTGAGGCGAATCAACGCCTCAGCGCCGATTTTCTCCGTTAGGTCCTGGCATTGCTTCTCGGTGCGCACATCACACCAGATCAGGGCAGGCCGTACTACTTCGCCAGAGGCATCCAGCATGACCCCACCATGCATCTGCCCCGAAAATCCAATACAGCCAATCTGATCGTTACGCAGGTTCGCACTGGCTAGCGCTTTGCGCACCGCGATACCACAAGCACGCCACCAGTCGCTCGGGTCTTGTTCGGCCCATCCAATTTGCGGCGAAGCAAAGGGTTCGTGCTCTTCAGTAGCCGACGCCTTAATTCTTCCGTCTTCGCCGATCACAACGGCGCGAGTGCCGCCCGTCCCAACGTCAATACCGATTACATGCATCTGCGTCCACCCTAGTCTCGCTATCTCATCGACAGGCTTCTAAATAAATTCCATCCATGGTGTTTTCCGACCTGGTCGTCTATAACCTCGCCACATCAAGTTTCGAAGAGGATGAAGCGCAGGGAACAAGTCATTTCCCTTTCGTGTACGTTAACGATTGCCATAGTAACACGCGCTTGCATCATGGTGACGGCTACGCAGAACGCAAGCGCGGACGCAGAAAGGCGGTGATGGCATAAAGTGTCTCCCCAGATCCGCTGCCCGGAATTGAACCCGGTCAGTATGCTCTGCAAATGTCAAATCACTGCCCCTTATATAATTGCCGGGCTCTGTCCCCTCGCCTTCGGTGGTTAGGGGTGCTCCACTGCCCTGGCTGGGCATACTAACGCGAGTTCAAAGAGGTCAACAATGAAGCTAGTCATGACATTAATGTTCTCTCTTCTCACTCTGTCTGGGCTTTCGTTTGCAGCGACTGAGCCGCAGGTGTTCCCTACCTCTTCAGGCTCGGTGACGATCTCTCCTTTGAATCACGCCAGCACTTTGATTGAGGCGGGAGGAAAAGTCATCTACCTGGATCCCGCCAAACCCGTGAACTTTTCAGGACATCCCAAGGCGGACCTCATCCTGATTACTGACATTCACGGGGACCACATGGACCCTGATTCGATCAAGGAAATCAGCAAAGTAGATACTGAAATTTTCGCGCCGCCGGCCGTTGTGCAAACGGTCACTACCGCAAAACCTCTCGCCAACGGAGGAAGCAAGTCATGGAACGGCTGGACGATCGAGGCGGTCCCCGCCTATAACCTCAAGCGCGGACCCTCGCCAGGAAAGCTTTTTCACGACAAGGGACGGGGCAATGGTTACGTTCTCACTTATGGTAGCAAGCGTTTCTATTTTTCAGGGGATACCGAAGGCATACCCGAGATGCGCGCGCTCAAGAACATTGACGTGGCCTTCGTGTGCATGAATCTGCCCTACACTATGCCACCGGACGAAGCTGCAGATGCAGTCCGCGCCTTTCACCCCAAAGTGGTGATTCCTTATCACTATCGTGGATCTGATCTGGCCGTGTTTAAGAAGGGCTTGGAAGGCACTGGAATCGAAGTGCGTTTGCTCGACTGGTACCCGCAATAACAACGAGGGCTTCGGTTTCGAGTTCGCGCCTTTCGGATCAGACGCATCGCCGAATTATTGCGCAGAGATTGTGAAGTTTACCGTAATGCGGCTCTCAGCGGGCAACGCCGGATCACCGTCCGCGCGGGGTTTAAATCGCCATTGCTTAACCGCTTCCACTGCTGCGTTGGCGAGAATGTCCGGACCGCTGAGGACCTGCACTGACTCGACGCTTCCGCTCTTGTCTATATGAGCCATCAGAACCACCGCGCCTTGGAGGTTTTCCTGTTGCGCCACTAATGGGTAGACCGGATCCACGGGCCGCACCAGGGCAGCCTCAGTTTCCGGCGAGAAACTTAGATGGACAGCCGAATCTCGCGCTATCAGCGTCTGGTGTCGTCCGTTGGAATACGTAACGTCGACTTGCATAGGAGGAAGAACAACTGGTTGCGCCGAGGATGACTCTTGCGTCTCCGCCTCTGACACCGATTGTATGTGCTGCTTCGTTCCATTCTTGTGGGTGGTGGTCGGAGCAACTTTCTTCGCGCTGTCCTGAACGGTCTCGGATTTGGCCTGATCCGCTGTTCCTTCCAAGCCAAGAGAATCAAACCAGAAGCCTCGATATTTCGCGACGACCAGGATGAGTGCAGTGAGGACCAGAATCAGGGCCACAAACATCTGGCGCCGGCGCAAGTAATCGGATCGGCCCTCCAGGCCCGCAAGATTGATTTGCGGTTCGTAGTTTTCGGTCTGCATATAAGTGTCTCCACTCGGCCGGGAGGACGGCGGGGCATAAGTATGCCTGCAAAATGCGCCTAAATCCAGCGAATCTCTGTATGTTAAAGCATACAAAGGAGCTTTAGTTTCTAAGGCGACCGGGCGTCTTCCTCAACAAGTCCTTACCAATAGCCGCTGAGGTATCCTGCACTGACCAAATCCGGATATCTACATTTTGAAAGTACTGAATACAAGAATCAGGTTTGCGATCCTTCAAATTCTGGATCTACTGACCACTCTCGCAGCTTTTCATGTGGGTGCTTTTGAGGTGAACCCTTTGGTGGCCCATTTGATCGCTCTTTACGGAAGGGTCGGCGGTGTGCGCTTGGTAAGGGAATGTGCTGGCGCTCGGAATCAGAAAACATCTGTGGATCATCAACCTTTTCTACATTGGCGTGATCTGTTGGAACGTGTTCACTCTGAATTCACTTGCTGTGCGGCGACACTAGCTCAGAGCTTCGGCACACAGGCCACGCCGCCAGGACGTCCCCCCTGAGGTCCGATCATTGTCACAAGAAGCATGGCCCGGTTTCGTACTTTTTCGCTTGTTCCCTGCCTGAAGACTGGTTTACCAATGACCACATATCTTGTTCTCGACTCGATGAGACAAATGCCAACTCCCGGCGCCTGCCTCGTCTCCCCGGAGACCCTGAGACAGTCATGAGATTCGCCGGTTGGATTGTCTTTCCTGCCCTGACCTTCGCGATGCTGCTGTCGATTTCTCGCTCCGCTTTCTCCGAGGACAAGGGCTTTTTTCTTTATGCCGGCACTTATACCGGCTTCAAGTACATCTCTCACGGCAATCCGGTCAGCGGAAGCCACAGCGAAGGAATCTATGTCAGCCGCTTCCAGGCTTCGACGGGAGATGTCACGGAGGCACAGTTAGCGGCGAAAATCAGTAATCCTTCGTTTCTCGCGGTTAGCCCGGATCACCGATTTCTCTACGCGGCTAGTGAGGATCCGCTTTCAGTCGGGCCTGCTCGTGATCACGAGTCCTACGTGAGCGCATATGCCATCGATCGTAAGACGGGAAAACTGCGGTTACTGAACTCAGTCCCAAGTGGAGGCACCAGTACTTGTTACTTGTCCGTCGATAAAACGGGGAAATACGTACTCACCGCAAGCTTTGGCAGTGGAAGCATCTCAATCTTGAAGGTAAGGAAAGACGGGTCACTGGGCGAGCAAGCGTCGTTTGTGCAGCACATCGGCCACAGCGGAAACCAGACCCAGGCACATCCCAGTTCGAGTGATGTCTCGCCAGACAACCGGTTCGTCAGTGTCGCCGATCTCGGTTTGGATAAAGTTCTGATCTATCACTTTGACCCAGTCACCGGCGCGCTATCTCCTTTGGAACCTGCCTTCGCCTCGGTTCCGGCGGGAAGTGGACCGCGGCATTTCATTTTCGATGCCGCCGGGAAACATGCATATTTGATGAACGAGTTGACGGATGTAGTAACCGTCTATGCATGGGATTCGGGACAAGGCACGTTGACTAATCTTCAAGATGTGTCCACGGAACTCCCCGATTACGTTGGCACGAATCACACGGCTGAGATTGCAATATCACCCAACGGAAAATTTCTCTATCAATCGAATCGGCGTCTGCGCAAGGATGACGTTAGAGGCCCCGATACAATCGGAGTTTTCGCCATCGATTCCGAAAAAGGAACGCTCACCCCGGTCGAGCAGTCACCTACAGGAGGGATCATGCCACGAAGTTTCGCTATCGATCCGACTGGGAAGTATCTGCTCGCGGCTAATGAAGTGACGAATAACATTGTCGTGTTTGCTCTCAACCAGGCAACGGGCAAGCTTTCGAAAACAGGTAAAGAAATCAAGGTCGATACACCGGTCTGTCTCGAATTCGTTCCAGCTCGTTGACTTTTGCGCATCATGAACTGCGGATCGTTTCATCGACCAGGCGGGAAAGGAATATCGTGAAGTTCGACCGTCATTACTTTTATCTTGCTCTTACTTTCATGATATCCGTCTGCGGTTGCCGGCCCTCTGCCGCGCAGAGCAGCGACTACTTCATGTATTTCGGAACTTATACGGGATTCAAGTTTGTAACTCAGAGCACGACACACGGAGTGGGAGATAGCCGCAGTCAGGGAATTTACGTTACCCGGTTCAACGCATCGACCGGCGAAGTTGGCGAACCGCAGCTCGCCGCAAAAGTCGTCAACCCCGCGTTCCTCACCGTCCACCCCAACAACAAATTCCTTTACGCGGTGACTGAAGACCCACTTTCGGTGGGGCCACCGCTTGACCATTCTTCCTACATCAGCGCATTCGCGATCGATCCTTTGTCCGGCCAGCTGCGCCTGGTAAATGCCCTGCCAACCGGGGGAACCAGCACATGTCAGCTTTCCATGGACAAAACCGGAAGATTCGTAATGCTGGCCAATTTCGGTAGCGGAAGCGTCTCCGTAATGCGAATCAAGGACGACGGATCACTCGCAGAGCAGACTGCCTTTATGCAGCATATCGGCCATGGAGGCTCGAGCCTTCCAGTCCAAAGCAGCGCGCATCCCCATTCGATTCTGGCCTCGCCCGACAATCGTTATGTCGTCGTGTCCGATCTCGGGCTCGATAAGGTGTTTATCTATCACTTCAACGCCGAGACCGGAGCACTTTCCCCCCTCGATCCCCCTTTTGTCACAGTAGAAGCGGGAGGCGGGCCTCGACATTTCACCTTCGACCGATTAGGCAAGTTCGGTTATTCGCTCAATGAGATGGGAGCGACCGTGAGCGTTTATACGTGGGACTCCGTAAAAGGATCCCTTACCCCAATTCAGGAAGTTTCGACCAGACCGGCCGCTTTCGATGGCCGAGGCGGCCCCGGCGAAATTCAAATCAGCAATGACGGAAAATTTCTCTACGAATCAAACCGCTTGAGCCGCGACATGCAACGATTGCCTGGAACGATTGGTGTCTTCGCGATTGACCCGGTAAAAGGGACTCTGAATCTGGTGGAGCAGAGTCCTTCGGGCGGGGTAATGCCTCGACACTTTGCCATAGACCCAACTGGCAGCTACTTGTTTGCTTCACATCAGCTGTCGAACAACGTCGTTCAGCACAAGATCGACCCTGCCACGGGGCGTCTCACAAAGACCGGCAAAGAGATAAAAGTCGACACGCCGGTGTGCCTAGTATTTGTACCCGCCGACAGCAGAAGGCCATGATCCACCGAATTCACGGGCGGCCATTGCCGGAGTGTTGTGCCGCGCTCATTGACGTTCAGTGATCGCGAATAAATTTGAAAGGGAAAAACATGCCAGCCACTTTCCATAAGCCCCGCCTTTTCGTGACGGCATTTCTGATTCTTGTTGTTCCACTCATCGCTGCTGCAAAAGATATTCCGGCTGGCGCGTGGGAAGGAACTTGGGTGGCTAACTCCACCAAATCCAAATTCCCAGGACCGCCTCCCAAGATCGACCAGGTGACAATACAGGCAGACGGTTCGATTGCTGTGCACGTGGTGATCGCCGACGACAAAATCGCCGACTGGTCTTATAAGCCGCAAGCTGGAAAATTCGTGGCGATTCAAGGCCGCGACAATGTGACTGTGAAAATAATCAGAGTGAGCGATTACCGACTGGATCAGGTCTGGAACTCAAAAGGAAAGCTTTCCAGAAGTCACGCCACTCTTTCGAAAGACGGCAAGACGCAAACCTTCTACGGTGCGCCTGGCAAGGACAAGGACGGCAAATCGTTCCAAGAAGTCGTCGTCTATGAAAAACAGCCGAGTTAGAGCCTTCCAGTATCCGAAGAGCGAAAAGAAGGGTCGGACCGGTTTCCCTTTTCGTCACTGTTAGCCGGCAACATCTTGCTGCGCAACTATTTTGGTCAGCGGGACACGAATCAAAAGTTCTCCAGGCCCGGCATTGCGCTTTCCGTATGCGTCAGCGCGCTCGTTCCCCATGTAGCGACGCGCAACCCGGGTCGTCCAAAAAAGTAAATGTTCAGAGTTCTCGACAGCGATTGCCGTGCCCTCAATAGAGACAAACGCAAAAGGCGGATGCTCATCGTCTACGGATATCATCACCCGCGGATCTCGCAGGATGTTCTTACCCTTTGCGCTTTCTGTGGAGGTGGTGAATATCAGCTCGTCACCATCAAGGTCGAACCATACCGGGGCCACGTGCGGACGGCCATCGGCGCGTACCGTCGCAAGTTTTGCGGTTCGCGTATTGGCGAGGAGAAACGCTCGCCATTCGGAAGGACTCATCGATCTCACGTCTGGCCTCGTGAAATAATCCTAGGCGGGATGATGGGTTGTCTCGGAGAATCTCCACCATGAATCTTCGCCGATACAGGCCCACAACAACCGCCTCCACCCTAGTCGCTTTTCCAACCATCGCGCGACTTCTGTATTTCTCTTAACGTGATTACTCAACTGCGCCGGCGTCAGCTTCCACCAGGAAGTCCTTTTTGCAGAGTTCTTATCGAGATCTCTAGCCTCGACCGACTCTCCGACGATGCGATACTCCCGGGCCGCCGTTTCCCCGATAGGTTCGAGCCTTTCGCTATTTCCCGACATGTTCGATCTCCTTATCTGTGAAAAGACTCTCCATCTCTGAAAAGATTCTCCAAATTCAGCGTTTTTGGCCATACGGTGAAATCCGGAGAGCGGTGCGAGGAATGGTGTACGGCACCACGAGTGTTTTAGGGGGGCGATCTTACTTACTTTGAACGTCAACTGGGTTGGGCAAACGCAAAAACCCGTTGGCCTGACCGTCAATCTTCACAATTTGTCCGCGCGCACAGTAATGTCCGATGACAGCCCGCTTGGCCCAATCCATTTCCCAGGCAAAACCGGGAATCACGCTTCGTAGGCTGAAACTTCCGTCCAAATCACTCTGATCACGGCGAAAGAGCTCACGATTCGATTCTGGGTCTTTTGGCACCAGGATCACCATTACCCCAGGAGCCGGCTTGCCGGAGCGGGTCGCAAATCCCTCGACGGTTACTGAACCGCTGGTGAGCGAGAGCAAAACACTCCGAAACTTGGCCATGGTTTTCTGTGAATAATGTCTGGGAAGCAGCAGATCTCCCCGCCGATCAATCTGTTTGAATAACCAATGATGTCAAGGGACAATGGCACTCGACCACTCGGAAGCCGATTCGCAGCTTGACCATTCCCGATCGGCAATAAATAATGGCGAACGGTTTCTCTTTGAAAGGACTTAGAACACAAATGAGTGCAGCGATGTGGAAAAAAGAGGATGGTCCGGGTCCCCAGTCAACCTTAGCTGTAACCACTTACGCCGAAGCCATGAATAAGTTCACCAAGTCGGCCACAGCCTTCATGGAACACGTACATCTTCTGACTGAAGCCCGAGACGCGTATCAACAAGCAATGACGGCAAGCGCCGCGCTACGCAATACTCTCGATGCCGGCGACGAGACTCTGCGCTCGCTGATTTTGCAGTTGGAGCAGGTAGTCAGCACCCACCTGGGCGAACCATCTCTCGAACATAAGAGCAACGACGCGGCCAAAAGTGAATCTTCCAAGGCAATCAAAGAAATCACAGCCGCATAGTTGTTATCTTCAGCAATCACTTCATAATGACGCCGTATCGCCGAAAGCGCTTATTTGAGGGTTTCTACGGCGTCATCTTTCCCATCGCCAGGTAATTCTGCGAAGGAACACCGAATGCGTCGGCAACCCGGTTAAAAAAAGCGAACAACGCTGTTACGTATACGGCTTCCGCAATTTGTTCCTCCTTCCAGCCGGCGCTTCGTAGACGGTCTACATCTGCGGATGTTGTACGGTGGGCGCCTTCAGTGACAAGCTTCACGTAGTTCATGAGGATGTGTTCCGCTTCCGTGAGGCCCGCGTCATCGAGCTTGCCTTCCAGTATGGCTGCAACGCATGCGTCGGTAGCTCCCTGAACACGCAGGAAGTAAGCATGGCTATCCAGTCAATACGGACAGCGATTGAGGTACGAGACATAACTGGCAATCATCTCCTTGTGCCGCCGGGAAAGATGCCCCGCAGAAAAATGGACGGTGTTAGAGAACTCGACTACCTGGCGGAGAAAGTCAGGCCGCGCCCCAAAGCACTTGATGATCCCCGGAACCTGCTGTCTGCCAGAGCCGGCGCGCCAGAAATCATAGGCTGCGGCAGTTTCGCCGGTGGCGTCGGCATCCTCGATGACCTTTATTTTTGTAGCCTGCTTAGGGATAGGCTTTGATTCCGGAACAGCAGGCTTTTTCTCATCAGCCATACTTTTCAATCTGCCTCGATTAATTTGTGTTCTTGGATCTGGGGAGTGCGCCGGCGAAATAAGGCATACGCGGGCACTCCCGCTAATACCACTAAAATTCCCAGAGTCGTCTCCCGCGGACTGTGAGCCGCAACCGCGATCAACAACAGCGTTACCAGGATCAGAAACGCCAGAGGCGTGATTGGATATCCCGGAGTCAAAATAGCAGTTGCATCTCCGCGTCGGCCTCTGCGCAGGATGAAAAGACCGGCGACCGTCATCCCGAGAAATGCAACCGCGACAAAAATGAAGTACGCGATAATCTGCTGAAAGCTGCTCACCCAAACCAGCAGAGCGCCAATTACTCCTTGGACAGCGATCGCAGCCGCAGGCGTGCCAAAACGCGGATGCACTCGGCCTACCGCATCTAGAAAAAGTCCATCCTTGGCCATTGCGTAATAGACCCGCGGCGCCGACATCGTGAACGCCGCTAAACTTCCCAGCACGCACAGAACCACGATCACCGCAAACGCTACGCCCCCGGCGGGGCCAAACAGGACCGATCCCGCCTGTGCGACAAAGGTCTCGTTGGAAGAAACCCTCTCCAGCGGTATGAGATATAGAAATACTCCGCTGATCAGGATATACACGAGTGTGACCACAACGACACCGAGCACCATCGCGCGCTGCAGAGTGCGTCCAGGATCGCGGACCTCGCCCGCGATTTTGCTTACTTCCCACCAACCGCCAAAGGAGTAAAACGCCCCGACCATAGCCACTGCCAGCGCCGCCGACAGCGGCATTGAGCCGGCGCGTTGGGAGACGAACGGCACGAAGTTCGACCAGGAGCCCAGACGAAACACTACCGCCCAAACCGTGAGCAATCCCAATGTGCCCAGCTTAAGCCAGGTGATCCAGCGCAAAAAACTTGCACTCAGGCGAATGCTCACAATGTTCAAGACGCAAAGCGCGGCCATGGCACCAATCGCTGCCAACTTCGTGACTACGGGCGCCCAATGAAAAATATAAGCGGCGTACGAGGCAGTCCCGGTAGCCAACGATGCCGACAGCCCTGGATCCATCACCAGCAGACACATCCATCCATAAAGGAATGCCACGCGACTTCCGAAAGCCTCTTGAAGATAAACATAGCTTCCACCTGCGCGCGGAAATCGTCCTGCAAGTTCTCCGAAACAGAGCGCGCCGCTCATGGTCATCGCACCCACGATCAGCCAAACCATTAACAGCCACATGGGAGAGCCTAATGCCTTTGCCATTCCGGCAGGTGTAAGGAAGATTCCAACCGCAATGCATTCTCCGGCCACCACAGCCGTTGCCGAGGCGAGACCCAACTCCCTCCGCAACTCTTTCGGCACGACAGCGGTCACGATCTCATTGGTCATTTGAAATGGGTTCACCCGGGCCCCGATTCAATCGTGGACGCCGCGGGAGCACATCCTACACGTCCATGCTCTGTGAGGCTCTAGTGTTTTTATACGATTGCCAGCGCCGAACGCCCTCATTAAGTTGGCAATGTCCTGCACCTACCCAAGTTTTGAAAGGTTTGCAACGCATGCACGCTGTCAGAAAACTGGTGTGCCTCATGGTAGTCGTAGTTGGTGTGAACGTTTGCGCCCAACAGATCACCGGAAGTATTCGCGGAACGGTGCAGGACCCGAGTGGTGCCGTGGTGCAGAGTGCAACCGTGAGTGCCCAGCAAGTCGAAACTGGCCTGACTCGCGCCGCAACCACGGAACCCAGCGGTCGTTATGTCCTGTTGGAATTGCCTGTGGGTCATTACGAATTGCAGGTCGAGGCCAAGGGGTTTCAGAAGTATGTGCAGCAGGGGATCACTCTGAACGTAAACGAAACTGCCAACATTCCAGTTCATCTCGCCGTGGGTGCCGAGAGCCAGGTTTTGGAGGTCAATGCTGACGCGCAATTGATCCAGGGCACGGTGACCAGTCTGGGCAAGACGGTTTCAGAGCGCGAAGTGCTTGACCTGCCACTGAACGGCCGCAACTTCACCCAGTTGGGTTTACTCCAGCCAGGCGTCGTACCGCTTACTCCGGGCCTGGCCGAGGCCGGTGGATCGTTACGTGCTGGACAAGCCTACGCCGTCAATGGCCAGCGACCCGAGTCCAACAATTTCCTGATTGATGGTGCAAACAACTTTAACGGAGTAGATGGCGGCTTCGTTCTGAAGCCACCGGTAGATGCTATTACCGAGTTCAGAATCCTCACCCACAATGCCAGCGCCGAGTTCGGACAGAGCCTGGGTTCGACCACCAACATCATCACTCGATCGGGCTCCAACCGGTTCCACGGTGCACTTTGGGAGTTCCTGCGCAACGACGTTTTTGACGCCACGAACTATTTTGCCGCCAAAACCGAACCTTTGAAACAGAACCAATTCGGAGGCACCTTCGGCGGCCCTATCCGCAAAGATAAGACTTTCTTTTTCGCATATTTTGAAGGTTTCCGGAATCGCCAAGGCGAAACTGATTCATCGACGGTGCCATCACTGGCTGAGAGGCAAGGCGATTTTTCCGCGATTTGCCCGGAGGGCTTCAGTGGAGGATTTTGTAACAATCCCGATCATCAGCTCTTTAATGTCTTTCTAAACCAGCCTTATCCCAACAACCAGTACCCAGTGGCTACGCAAACCAATCCCGTGACGCAAAACCTTTTGCAATTTATTCCGTTCCCCAACAACGGACCGAATGTCTTCACTTCGACACAAGTCGTCCGCCAGGACTCGAACCAGGGAGGCGTGAAGATAGATCATTACCTTACGCCATCTGACATCCTCAATTTCCGCTACGCGATCATCGACGGAACGCAATTCAATCCCATCCCGACTTCTGGAGCGAGCGTGCCAGGCTTTCCTGTCGGCCAGGACCAGAGGGCACAAAACTTTGTGGCCCAGCAGACGCATACTTTCTCTCCCAGCATGATCGGCGTCTTCCGCTTCTCCTACCTGAGAAATAAATTTCTCTTCGGCGAACATATCAATCCCACCACCCCGGCCGAGCTTGGATTCCAGTACAAACCCAGCTTGAACCTGGCTGTAGGTCCTCCCTCTATTCAAGTGGCGGGTTACACCACCATCGGCAATCCCATTACCGGACCGCGCGATACCTATGAGAATGCGTTTGACTACTCGGGAGCGCTGAGCTGGGTGCATAGCCGTCACGAGTTCAAATTCGGGGGCGGATATCAGCGCCTCCAGGTCAATGCGCTCCAAGGCATCGCCACCAACGGTTTCTTTGTTTTTGCAGGATTTCCGGTTGTACCCGATGCGTTTGCGAGTTTTCTTTTCGGGCAGCCGGTCGTCTTTCTCCAAGGCTTGGGTGATTTCGAACGCGGCATCCGGGGAAATGCGGTGAACTCTTACGTTCAGGACACATTCAAGGCCACATCGCGCCTGACCTTGAACCTGGGCTTACGTTATGACCTGCCATTCCCGTATACCGAAATCAGGAACCGGCAAACGCTCTGGATTCCAGGGCGACAATCCACCGTCATGCCGGATGCTCCCAACGGCTTGCTCTACCCCGGAGACAAGGGCGTACCCGCAGGCTTGATCCCCACCTTCAAGAAAGGGTTCGCACCGCGTGTCGGGGTGGCATGGGATCCAACCGGCAGTGCAAAATGGCTGGTCACCTCCGCATATGGAATTTTCTACGAGCCCTACTACACCGGACAGGGCGGTCCCTTGCAGTCCCCAATCAGCGCGCCACCATTCCTGCAGACGCCGCAAGTAAGCACGCCAAATTTTGCAGATCCGTTTA
Source organism: Terriglobia bacterium (assembly GCA_963786325.1). GTDB lineage: Bacteria > Acidobacteriota > Terriglobia > Terriglobales > Acidobacteriaceae > JAIQFF01. The sequence goes on along the minus strand of CAWAYW010000021.1, from coordinate 101,801 downwards.
ATGGCGCACCTCCCATCAACGGACAATTCTCCACCCCGCTGACCAACTTGACGCTTGCGGCAAGCTTGCCGCTGCCCTACACGCAGGACTGGGACCTGAACGTTCAGAGGTCTTTCGGAGCGGATTTGCTCTTCGAAATCGGCTATGTCGGAACTAAGGGAACCAAGCTGCCGCGCTTTATTGAGGCCAACCCGGCCATTTACATTCCGGGCGTGGACAGCGGCGGCGACCCCATCTCCACATCAAGCAATGCAGATCAACGGAGGATCCATTCAGGATGCACCCTGGCCGATCCTCCCAGCAGTTGCGTTTATTCTTCGACGGGTTTGATTTCCGGCATCGCCAACTCCTCGTACAACGCCTTAGAAACCAGCCTGAGGAAGCGTTTCAGCCACGGAATTTCGTTCTTGGCCTCCTACACGTACTCCAAATCCATTGATGACTCCTCTTCGTTCAATTTAACCGGATCGGCATCAAAACCCTTGGCCGGTGAGAATGACCTTGCGCAGAACCCCTTCGACATAAATGCGGAACGTGGCCGTTCCCTGTTCGACGCGCGTCACCGGTTCGTGTTGAGCTATCAATGGAGTCTCCCTTGGTGGCGAGAGCCCCACGGCTGGTATCAGCAGATTCTTGGTAACTGGCAAGTCAACGGAATCGTGACCGCAATGACCGGCACTCCGTTCACTGTCTTCGACGGCAACGATTTTTCGGTGCAGGGCTCGGCCCCGGAGATCAGTGGATTCTTCTCCAACCGGCCGAACGTCGTCGCTGATCCCAACAACGGTCCGAAAACTACCAACAACTGGCTGAATCCAAATGCCTTCCAGCGAATTACCCAGGACCCCAACTCGCCAGTCCAGCAATTCGGCACTGCCGGCCGTAATATCGCCCAGGGGCCTGGATACACGGATTGGGACTTCTCCTTGTTCAAGAACATTCGTTTGGCGGAATCAAAACAGCTTCAGTTCCGGGCGGAATTTTTCAACATCCTGAACCACACCAATTTCCACATTCCCGATAGCGACATGAACTCACCCACGTTCAATCAGATTCTAGAGGCCCAGCCTCCACGGCTAATGCAGCTCGCCCTGAAGTTTAACTTTTGAAGGGAAGACAGTTGCCTTCTCTTTTAGGGTAACAATTAGCTCCTAAACTTCCGGTGTCCTGCTTAAAGAGAAGGAACGCCAGGCGATATAATCACAGTTCACAATGGCCCTGACCTCTGGCTCGAAACTCGGGCCGTATGAAATCCTGTCACCGCTCGGTGCGGGCGGAATGGGTGAAGTGTACCGCGCGCGCGATGCGCGCCTGCAACGCGACGTTGCCATTAAGATTCTTCCCACTGCCTTCGCCCGCGATGAAGAACGGCTGATGCGCTTCGAGCGTGAGGCGCGAGCGGCCGCTGCCCTGAATCACTCCAACATTCTCGCTATCTACGACGTTGGCGCTCAGGAAGGGTCTCCTTATATTGTCTCGGAATTGCTCGAAGGTGTGTCTCTCAGAAACAAGCTGTTCTCCGGACTTTTGCCGCGGCGCGAGGCCATCAATTACGCCACGCAGATTGCTCACGGATTAAGCGTGGCTCACTCCAAAGGGATCCTTCACCGCGATCTGAAGCCGGATAATGTTTTCGTCACCAAAGACGGCAGAATAAAGATTCTGGACTTCGGCCTCGCTAAGTTGACCCAGCCCGACAGTTCCCCGGGAATCCGCCACCCGGGCTCATCGAGCGATGCCGTAACACTGGAGACCAGGTCGGGCATGCTGCTTGGGACGGTCGGGTACATGTCCCCGGAACAGATTCGCAACGCCCCGGTGGATTATCGAAGCGATATCTTCAGCTTTGGCGCGATCCTGTTCGAAATGTTTTGCGGAAAGCAAGCTTTCCGCGGCAGCACTTCCGCGGACACGCTGAGTGCCATACTGAGAGACGAGCCTCCTGAGCTTTCCGAAACCGAAAACACTTTACCAATTCCAATTCGACGCGTCGTGCGTCACTGTCTGGAAAAAACTCCGGAAAGACGTTATCAATCCACAAATGATCTGGCCTTTGACCTGGAAGAATTGTCGGGTCTCAAGTATGAAACGTCATCCACTCCGCCATTAGTCATAAAGAAGAAGAAGAAGAAGAAGAGAACATGGATGGCTTTAGGCGCGGCCATCCTGCTGACGGCGATGGCAATCGCATTCCTGCTTGCGCAACCCAGAGCAAGTTCACCGCCCATTTACCAGCGGCTTACCTTCCTGCGCGGCACGGTTTGGTCGGCGCGTTTTGCGCCGGATGCACAGACCATTCTCTATAGTGCGTCATGGAATGGGTTACCGATGAGTATTTTCACTACGAGCCCCCAAGGACTCGAGTCCCGACCCACCGGTCTCGAAGATGCTCAAATCCTGGCCATTTCTCCTTCTGGAGCGATGGCGATTCTGGTGAAACGAACTTATCTCAGCCATCATCTCAGCCTCGGCATACTGGCGCAGGTACCTATCCTTGGAGGAGCCCCACGCGAATTGCTGGATAACGTGCAGCAGGCCGACTGGGCGCCGAATGGCACGGATTTAGCAGTCATTCGTCAGGTCGGCGGACAAAATCGCCTTGAGTTTCCACCGGGGAAATTGCTTTATCAACCATCCGGTTGGGTCAGCGATGCGCGGGTATCGCCTAAGGGCGACAAGATCGCATTTCTTGAACATCCGGTTCCGGGTGACAACCGCGGTTGGGTTTCGGTAGTCGATCTTCAAGGAAAGCGCTCGGTCTTATCGACCGAATGGGCGGGCGAAGAGGGGCTCGCTTGGTCCCCCGGCGGGCAGGAGGTTTGGTTCACCGCCAACACAACCGGTGGGGCCAACTCTCTTTATGCGGTTTCGCTCTCTGGAAAACTGCGAATCATTTCTACTGCACCTGCAAACCTGATCCTCTACGACATTGCCAGCGATGGAAGGGTGCTTCTCTCCGGCGGAAATGAATCATCCGAATTCTTTGGTCTTTATCCAGGAGTAACGAAGGAGCATGATCTTTCATGGCTTGATTGGGGCGCAATTCGAGATCTATCTCCCGACGGACAAACCCTGATCTTCACTCACTTCGGTGAGAAGAGCGGCAAGAATTACAGCGTTTACCTTCGCAAGACAGGCAGCCCAGCTGCCGTGCGGCTGGGAGAGGGCAGCGGATGGGCTTTGTCCCCGGACGGTAAATGGGTCATCTCGATTCTGGCAAACCCTGCGGAAATCGTCCTGCTTCCGACTGGCGCAGGCGAAACTCGAAGACTGCCCACCAACGGAATTGAAGAATTCGGCCTCGGCGCCAGTTGGCTTCCGGACGGAAGCAAAATCGTGTTCATAGGCCGTGAGCACGGCCACGCCTTACGCAGTTACGTGCAGGACATTACTAGCGGAACACCGATTCCAGTCACCCCTGAAGGAGTTACCGGCACTCTGATTTCCTCCGACGGCCGATCCCTGATTGCGGGGGATGCCGATCACAATAAGCTTCTTTACCCCGTGAACGGAGGCGCTCCCCGTGCAATCACAGGCCTGAAGCGCGAAGATAAGATCCTTCGCTTCAGTAGTGATGACCGTTTTCTTTATGTCGTCGACAACGGTGATATACCAGTCACAATTTCCCGGTTGGATCTTTCCACTGGCCGCAGAGAATTGTGGAAAGAACTAAGTCCCGCCGAGCCTGCCGGGATTCGTGAATTCCAGACAGTTCTGCTGACTCCCGACGGGAAATATTACGTGTATGGCGTCACCCGTTCGATTACCAGTCTCTACCTGGAAAAAATACCGGACTAAGGTTGCGGAGCCGCTCAAACTTGCAATGTGACGGGCTTTTGTATAAATTGGCCATCCTTGCGACTGGGTATCGGCGTACGCCTTTATTAGTCAGCCGAAATGCCGTCGCCTCTTTTCGAGGAAAGAAGACTCAGCCATGACCACCCAACAGTCCCTGCGAGATATCAGTAATCTCCGTCTCAGATTCCAGATAAATAACCGGCTGCGCTTGGAATGCCTGGCCGCGCTTTCCAGAGTATTTCGCGAACTCGGCGAGAATCTGAGCGATGAACTCCTTTCTTCCATAGTCTTTGCCATTCCGGAGGAACTTCCCGGAGAGCGGCCAGATTACGGCGTAACGGACGAGCCAGGGCATTTCGGATCAACGCAACCGCCCCAACCTCCTCCGCCACAACCACCGCAGCCCCGCAGCCGCCGCAGCCGCCCCAGCCGCCCCAGCCTCCTCCGCCGCAGCCTCCTCCACCCAAGCCACCACGGCCGCAGCCGCCGCAGGGCATTGTGTTTTCACGGGCGAACGCAAAGAAAGAGCCAAAGGCTGCTCGAGCTCAGAACAAGGGTCGCAAGACCAAAACAGGCTAGCAGACAAAACTGAAGCCGCCATGCCGTCGGAGAAACGAATACCGAATCGATTGGTGTGCCTTAATGGTTCCTCATGTTGAGACCCTCTACATCGCCGGCGTCAGAACTACCAACTGGTGACTAATGTTGAGATTTTCTATCGGATGAAAGCTCGTGGCGTGTAAATCGAAAAAGGATTCGCATTACACGGAAGAGTCCCGCGACATATTCTCGGTCTCGCTATACGATCTCCAATCCTGCAGGTCCATGGTTGAGCGGGTTAAACATCTCGATGCCTGGTCGACCGCTCAAGTCCGCTTTGCAACCGCGCCCGCAGAATTCGTCACCACGGAACAACCAGAGACTCGTCTTGCGAGGATTTTCAATTCAGACGAGACGCGCTCGCTGTACGCCAATTTTGATCAGAAGATCAACGAAACCGTCAAGCCCCTGATCCGATCGGTCTTTGGCATCGATCTTCACCATCACTCGGGAACCCAACTTCTTCGGTACCCGCCTGGCGGACATTACATTCCACATCAGGATGCAGGCTCTGACATGCTTTACCGCTACTTCACCTTAGTCTGCTATCTGAACGACGATTTCGAAGGCGGACACACGTCCTTCCCGTCGCTCAATTATTCCGTGGTTCCTGAGGTGGGGAAGGCGGTCATCTTTCCTTCACGTTTTTACCATTGCGCAGAACCTGTAATCAGTGGAGAGAAATTTGTGCTGATCTCGTGGGTGAACGGCCCTATCCCTTTGAAGTGGATCTGACTCTCGCGGATTCACCACTTCACATTCTTGAACACAATTCGATCTTCAAAAACGCAACAATCCAGTTCCGTCCCCAAAAGACATGCAATCGCATCAGCCGGCGTTTCGACGATAGGCTCCCCTGCTGTGTTGAAGGACGTGTTCAAAAGAATTGGAACTCCGGTTTTCCGGTAGAAACTTTTTGCTACCTCATAAAACTTTCCATTGGCCTCCTTGGTCAGAGTCTGAAGCCTGCCGGTCCCATCGACATGCACGACGGCGGGAACCAATGCCTTTTTCTCCGGCTTGAAGCTGCAAACCCTTAGCATGAACCGGCTCTCTTCGCTCGTACCGTCCAACTCAAACCAGTTCGCAACCTGATCGCGAAGAATTGCGGGAGCAAACGGCCGAAACGACTCGCGCTTTTTAACTCTGCGATTCAGCACGTCTTTATAGGAGAGACGTCGCGGATCGCAAAGTATGCTCCTTTGTCCCAAGGCCCGCGGTCCGAGTTCGGAACGTCCATCGAACCATCCGATGACCTTGCCCTGGCTCAGTAAATCCACTGCATCGGAGATCGAATCGGTCGAAGACACATATCGAATTCCCTTCCCCACGGCACCGTCAACAGCAGACGAAATCGCTGCCGACGAGTAAGGTTGGCCACAAGCATCGTGCACCATCTTTCTTCGTGAATTACTTCCCGTGACTTGCCACAGCGCGTAATATGCGGCTCCGACGGCGGCACCGCTGTCCTCTGCCGCGGGTGTGATATGCACTTCCTGAAAACCGGAATGCCGGATGATCCTCTCGTTCGCCACGCTGTTAAGAGCAACCCCGCCCGCATAGCAAAGATTCGAACTGGACTGAAGCTTCCTCAAGCGTTTCACTAGAAAGAGCAAAGCCTCTTCCAAAGCTTTCTGCACGGATGCGGAGAGATTTGTGTACTCTTCCTGGCGCAGTGGCCAGCGATCCTTCTGCTTGAATCGTTCGGGCAAGGCGTTCTGAAAGTTGATCGTTCTGTTCCTGATTTCGAAGAAGTCTTCGACCGGTATCTCCGGATCCCCATAAGGTGCCAAGCCCATCACTTTACCCGCCTCCATCGCGTTACCGAAAATCTGCTCGGCAACCGCGGAATACATTCCTCCCAGGCTTCCAAAGCCTGGCATACCGGCGGCTCGACTGGTCAGCCAAGCCCCATATTCCACTGGATGCTTTTCCAAAGGAACGAGCGACGTTCCCGACGCCGAATAGAGTGAAATCATCTCCGAGCCACGCTCGACGCGTTTGGCTAGTACCTTCCTCTCTTCCTCAAATAGGTCCTCGACTGGTGACCCCACACCATCGACCACCAGAATCCCTGAATCCCTGAACCCCGAAGTGGCAAAAACGCTGACGGCGTGGGCGTAGTGATGAGGAACCGTGAACACCCGAGTGCGCTTCCCGCTCGACTTCACAACCGGATTTGATTGCAAGTTGTGCTTAGGATCTCTGGAACTTCCAGTGACAGAAAGTGCGATTGCTGCTAGATCATATGGCTGTATTCCCGCGAAGTTGAGACAGTACGTTGCAGCCAGTGATTGCGACCCGCCAAGAATCCATTGGCGCTTGACTCGGCTGAGACGTTCTTCCTGAATCGCGACAAAGATCTCATCGCCCTTCAACAAGCACGCGGCACCATTATGAGAAGCGCTCAATCCGAGTATCCACGGCAGGTCTTTTGGCATGGGTTGTGTTTAAGCACAAAGACAAGACACTAAACTATTTCTTCAAACGCCACAGGAATGGCGCGACGGTCGCTCTATGTGACACGGCCAAGAGCGCATCATTCCACCGACTGGCTGTATCATGTGATGCCGAATCTTAAGATATTATTTTCATTTTCTTACACAACGCGCACCGAACCTTGCAATTTGCACAATTGACGCTGCGCGTGGTTTGTCTCTCAGCACTATAAAGGCATGACTCACCATGAAAAAAAGACTGATCTTGCAGAGATGGGTGCGGAAAGCTGAGTTTGGCATCATTTTTATCCTGAGCATCCACGGCCCCGGCCCTTTTGCATTCTCGCAGGAACACGCCCCTGCCATGCCCATGCGGGCAAGATACGAAGATGGTGCCGAATTCCGCTGGCTAAACAAAAAAGTCCTCGATTCCCGTGTGTTAGACAGCATGGAAGACCTCTCTCCGTGGTCCTTCGCGGGCGCGGGCGAGATGACGCTTACTGATGTTCGCGCCAAGGACGGGAAACATTCACTTCACATCCGTTCCACCACCAACATCGCGCAGGTTGACGGCAGTGGCGAGTGGGAGGATCTGGTTGCCTCCAGGAAGTTCCCGGGCGAAGACTGGAGCGGCTACAACCGCATCTCGCTGTGGGTATATCCGGACGTAATCGGCGCGCCTTCAATCTCATGTTCGCTGACGCTTCACAATGACGGTTCACACAAGCTGCCGGACCGCTACAACGAGGGACGTCACGAGTCGATCACACTCAACAATCACGCGTGGAACCACGTCGTGTGGGAAATCGCCCCACTCGACCGCGATCATGTGACTGCGCTCGATTTTTCTTATAGTCTTCCGAAAAAGATTCCCGACCCCGGCGACCAGACAATCCTCGACATCGATCAGCTGGAATTACAGAGTGTGGAAGCCGATCACGTCGAAGGCTGGAATGTGTCACCTGGAAAGATTGCTTTCAGCCACAGCGGATATTCGACCGGCTCTTCAAAATCGGCTATCGCCAGCGATCTATCAGCAAGTCAGTTTGAAGTGATCGACCAGCACACCGGCCTCTCCGTTCTCACCAAGCCAGTCGAGCAAACGACGACTCTACTGGGCAAATATCAGGTGCTGGACTTTTCTGAAATTCGCAACCCCGGATCTTACGTGATAAAGGCGGGCGACACTCTAACCCGCTCGTTCCAGATTGGAGATGAGCCTTGGCGAGACAGTATTTGGAAGGCCATCAATTTCATGTATAGCGAGCGGTGCGGAATCGAAATCCCCGGCATTCACGGTCGGTGTCATCAGGACATCTACACCAATCACAATGACAAACGAATCGTCGTCAACGGTGGATATCACGACGCGGGCGATCTCAGTGCGACCGGACACACACCAGCGATAGTCTATGCGCTGCTGTCTCTTGCAGACAGCCTGAAGCGGCAAGGTGGCGACCCGGTTCTCACCAATCGTCTGCTCGAAGAAGCGCGATGGGGCTTGAATTGGGTCCTAAAAACCCGATTTGGTGACGGATATCGAAGCACCGGCCAACTGGTCAGTTACTGGACCGATGGCATCATGGGCACGGCGGATGATCGCTTTGGTCAGGCCGTCAACGATCCTGAGTGGAACTTCCGCGTTAGCGGAGTGGAGGCCCTGGCGGCGCGCGTGTTGAAAGACAGCGACCCTGAATTGGCGAATCGGAGCCTGGTGATCGCGGAAGAAGATTGGAAATATGCAGTAGAAGGGCTGAAAGCGGGGGCCCCACTCGCTGAAGTTTACGGCGCGCAAGACGAACTCGAACGTATTTCTTTCGGGGTGGTTGCGTCGCTCGAACTTTATCGAGACACAGGGGATGAACGTTATGCTCAAGAAGCAATCGTCCTGGGAGATCAAGTTCTTGCCTCTCAGGAGCGCACTCTGCAACCCTGGTCGATTCCGCTGACCGGTTACTTTTACACCAGTCCGAAACGAGAAAATCTCTTTCATCGTTTCCATATTGGCCAGGAGCAGGAACCCATCATGGCCCTGGTTCGTCTGTGCGAAGCGTTCCCGGACCACGACAAATGGATGAAGTGGTATTCAGCGGTCGTCTTGCATTCGGAGTATTACCTCAAGTCAGCTTCTACTGCCGATGCTCCCTATTCGGTTTTGCCGGCTGCGGTATATCGCGAAAGCGAGGCCCGGCTGCTTCCTGAATCCAAGAACTGGACTCCGCTTCGAGCCGCCGATCGCGACGCCTTTGTAGAAGAAGTGCGGCGCGGGTTGCCCCTGGGCGGCGAATACTATCTGCGAAGATTTCCTGTGTGGTTCGATTTCCGTGGAAACTCCAGTGTTCTGCTTTCAGAGGCCAAGGCTCTCTCAGCCGCGGGCCATTTGCGTAGCGATTTGCAGGCCGAGGATCTAGCTGAGAAACAAGCGCAATGGTTGGTTGGCCGCAATCCTTTCTCTACCAGCCTGATGTATGGCGAAGGCTACGACTGGACTCCACTCTACAGCGTGCGATCCGGCCAGATGGTAGGCGCCCTGCCGGTCGGTATCGAAACCAAAGGCTTCGCCGACGCACCTTATTGGCCCACACAAATCTGCTGGACATACAAAGAAGTGTGGACCGCCCCCGTCGGCCAGTGGATTTGGCTTATGCAGGACATCAGCGTGCCCGCCGCGGTTCGTGGCTGGGCAGATCCAGCAAACCACGCCCCGATCGAATTTCGCGAACAGAAAAGCGGGAAGGTGACAACCGCAATTCCAACTCCGATGAGCAGCGAGTTCAACATTCATCTACCGGAAGGTCGCTACGATGCACGGCAAGGTCAGGCGCACACGAGTTTGACGGTCCTGCCGGGTGAAAGCTATGACGTTGACCTTCGTCCTGACCATGTCATCGATTTCAAAGTCACTTCTCAAGACGCGGGTCATGATGAAGTAGTTTTGAGAATATCCGCCGAAGGCTCTGGGCGCCATTCATTCACCATGCGGAGCGATAATCTTGTCTTACGCGAAAGGGAAAAACAGGAAATAGATTTGACATCCGGCGTTCATGAGGCTGTATGGCACCTGCGTGTGGTCTCGCCCAAGACACCCTGGGTTGCAGTTCTGATTCCAGATGGCGCCTTCGATGAACGGCGCGAGATCACGGGGATTGAGAACAAACTCAAACCTTCGCAAGGTGCGCTGGCAACGCGTTAGATCCAGCCAGAAGTTGCAGGCCGGCACCAGACCCTCTACTGGCGGTTGAATTTGACTCGTGTACTCGCGATGCGCCAGCCTGTGAGAAACTGTCTGCATGACGGGCGCAATCTTCGCGTGAGCAAGTGGCTTGGGACGGTCCCTGCCGTCGCTCTTTGCACCGTTTGTAACCAGGAGTTTAAAGTACCACTAACGCATCTGAAGAGTGCTTCCGGCGCGCAAGAGCATCTTAGAGTCAGGTTTGCTGAACACCGATGCCCCTCCGAGAAGCCACGAGACGAAGCGAAATAAACTGCGGAAAGGCAAATGGAATGGAAGAACAAGAACAGTCCAAAACCGGTTCGAGTTCACGACAGGCAACCGAGCATGTATCGGGAGCTCACAAATTGCTGAAATCGATTCAGGGCAAAGTTGACCAACATCCGGAAATCGGACAAGCCATCAGCAAACTGGAGAGAGCGCTCGCCATCCTCGAAATTGAAACTAACGGTATGCTCTAAGGCTCATCGACGACAGAGGAGACTCCCTGTCATGCCGAGCGAACGTTCGGTCTCTTTATGGCGTTGGGACTACCGCCGTAACTGAGGTCGAGTAGGCGCTCTCATTCCCCGAAGCGTCCACCGCCGTCGTAACATAATAGTAAGTCTGGCCGGCTTGGACAGTATTGTCGCTATAAGCCATGGTCGCATCCAACGACGAATTGATTTTTGTGTATGGCCCCGCCAGTTGGGCTCCTCGGTAGACGTTGTATCCCACTACGGTAGAAACATCGCTCCAGGCCAGCTCCACGACGTGCTGTGGCGGAGCGGTTCCTGTTCCAGTCAAGTTCTCGAAAGCCACGTTTGAGGCGTTGCTGGCGAAGGTGCCGGTTGCAGAAACGCTGCCGGAAGCTTGCGGTTTAAAGGTCAATGTGAAAGGTACGCTTTGCCCGGCTGCTAGAGTCAGGGGCAAGGTGATCCCGCTGAGCGAAAATTCGGTGCTGCTGAGGTTGATTGACGAAATCGAGACGCTCGACCCGCTTGCGGTCAGCATCCCCGACTGACTCTTGCTGGTACCGACTGTTACAGATCCAAAATCAGCCGTGGACGGCGCGGCTGTCAACTGGCCCTGCGCCAAGCCTGCTCCCACGAGCCCGATCGCCAGTGTAGAGTTGGCGGCGTCGGAAATTACGGAGACCGTTCCTGTCACATTGCCTGCTGACGTCGGAGCAAATGCAACGTTAAACGTCATGCTCTCGGCCACAGCCAATGTTGTCGGCGCGGTCAACCCACTGATGCTGAATGCGGTTCCCGTCGCCATGGCCTGCGACAACGCGACGCTCGAACCTCCCGTATTCGTAATCACCACCGTGAGATTTTGTACCTTTCCTACCTGAATACTGCCAAAAGAAACACTGCCCGGATTCGCAACGAGTTGGCCCGGGGCCGGCTGGGGAGAACTCGTCGACGGAGTTACCGTCACCGTCGCCGCCGTGGCGCTCAAAGACACCATTGTGTTGTTTGTCGAGGTTCGATTTCTCTTGTTGCCGTGCTGCAAAGTTGCCCAACTTACCGAGAGCGCGCCACTGAAACTGCCGCTGCTCAGGGAGGTAAATGTGATTTTGAAGCTGGTGCTTTGACCTGCGCTCAGAGTGAAGGGCAAAGACGGAGTGGCCTGGCTGAATCCTGTTCCCGTCAGTGTGGCTTGGGAAATCCTGATGCTTGAGCTTCCCGAGTTGCGCAGAATCAGCGACTGACTCGTACTGCTGCCTGTGGGTATGCTGCCGAAAGTTATGCTCGAGGGGCTTACCGCAAGCTGTCCAACGGCCAGGGCCGAATAAAACAAGACGCTCAACGCAACCAAGCCGCAATAACCGGCTCGCCAGGGCAGATAAGGGCGTTTCATGATGCCGCCTTCTTGCGCCGTGCTAGCGCACGGCCGGGGGATTTGGAAGTCAGGCGCGCTCAGTCCGGCATCATGAGATTGACTTCGTCTCTTAAGCCGAAAGAAAACGCCACTCCTGCATCTTTGCCCGATTGGCGACGGATCGACAGGTCACAAAGGTGAATGTTGGAACGTTTAAGGGTCTAGCACGTTCGCGTAGATTCGAACGTCAGGAATGGAGCAGGAAAGGGGATCACGCAAAGACCGACGAATGGGAATGGTGGCGGTGACCACCATCGTTTCTAAAGCCTTCGGTTAAGGCACGGAGGCGTTTGGGCCGGTTTAAGTCAAATAGTTCCCTACATTATTTCCCCGACAATCTCATAAACTTGGCCGCTCCGGAACCCTGGAAATCCTGTATGTAACGCCCATGTTTCTCTTAGACAGGCAATTTTCGGTATAAAAACAAGCCAGTTAGCCGCAGATGAATCCGAGCCATCTGGTTCCGTTTGTAGTTCACTGCGACAGCCAACCGAATCTGCGATGTTGCCGTCTCACACTTGACCAGAGCAGGATCTTGTTGGAGGAGGCGTGCCAATGAAGACTTTCTCATGTGCATTAGCAATTTTCCTGGGTGTGCTTGTGTTCTCGGCGTTCGCACTGAGTCAGGAGCGTCTGTCGCCAAATGATCAGCGCGAATTCGACAAGTATTACTCGAAGTGGGTAAATGATACTCGCAAGAATGACCGGGATGACATCGCGAAAGACGTCAGCCATATGCAAGAAATCATGAGCCGCAATGGCATACCGGCGGACGTCCCGTTTGAACGTATTGCGAGCACGGGCGACGCGTATCAAGCCCCTGTCTATCAGGGACGTTTATCCGCGGACGAGCAGCGAGATTTCGATAAGTACTATACGAAATGGGTCAACGACACGCGGAAGAATGACCGCGACGACATCGGCAAAGATGTGCGACACATGCAGGAAATAATGGCAAAGAAAAACATTCCTGCGAACGTGCCCTTCGATCAAATTGCCAGTAGTGGTTACTCCGGTGAGAGTAATCGTGATTCTTATTCTGCCAGTGGCACGTGGCGAAACCGTCTTTCTATGACCGATCAGCGCGACTTCGACGGGTACTACGCGCGCTGGGTGGAAGATAACCGCGCAAACGACCGCGATGATATCAACCGGGATGCCGGCCACATGCAAGCCATTATGTCCAGAAACAACATTCCTCCGGATGTACCGTTCGAACAGATCGCCAGCGCTGCTGCCAACTCCACTGATATCTACCGGAACAGCGACGATCGGTCTTGGCGCCGAAGATTATCCGACGACGATCAGCGAGAGTTCGACAGATGCTATTCAGACTGGCTGGAGGACACACGGAAAAATGATCGGGATGACATCGATCGCGATGCCAGTCGCATGCAGGACATCATGGCGAGAAACCATATTCCCGCGGATGTCCCCTTCGATCGGATTGCTTCCTACGACGCCGACAGGCACCACTAAAACTCTAGGTCCGTGCTGGAGGTGTTCTGATTACACCTCCAGCATTCGACAGCAAAGTGCTTCTGTCGAAGCCGCTTAGATTGGAGTGATTACCGTCTTCTTTTTTGGGATCGCATCGAGCATGGGCCGGCCCACCCCCAAATGCTGATTTACCAGCAAATGGGGGGTATGCGCCATCCATTCCGCCAGAGAAATGTCTTCATAATGATCGCTCCTGAATATTTCGAGGAATACCAGGTCCGTGTCGCCGGTATTTTCAACGTAGTGCGGAGTCGATTGCAGAACATATCCTATGTCTCCCTCTTCAAAATCCATCGTGCGGGCACGGGTCCCGGCTTCAAAGACCGTCATCCGACCCTTGCCGCTGATGTAGTACTGCCATTCGTCCTGATTTGGATGCCAGTGTAATTCTCGCAGCCCGCCTGGCTTTAATCTGACGATGGCGGCGGCGATCGGCGTCACAGGAAAGACGTTGGAGTCGATGATTTTTACCTCTCCGCCCTTCGTCACTCTGGTCGGTTTTATCTGGTTTGCCTTGAAGTGAAAGCCTTGAGGAACTGTGCCGGTCCCTTCCGCCGCTTCGTTTTGCTCTTGTTTCAAGTCGCCCGGCAGATCGGTCTGGAAGATAAAAAGCTCTTTCTTAGGAACATTATCAAATGTGGTGGCGGGCACATTAAAGTTCTTGGCCAGAACTTCCTTGGGCGTATGAGCGAGCCAATCAGTGATCAGGAACGTCTGAAATTCGTCAAAATTCCCATCGTTGAAGACCAGCAGAAACTTGCAGCCGTCTGGTCCGAGGCCTTGAATGGAATGAGGAATGCCGGGAGGAAAAAGCCACAAGTCGCCTTCGCTGACATCGCTTACAAAGCTCTTGCCATCGCGATCAACAGCCGTGATGCGGGCGTTGCCGTAAAGCATGATGGACCACTCAGCGGTAACATGCCAATGCAATTCCCGCACACCACCGGCAGTCAACCGCATCTCTACGCCGGCAATGGTGGTTGAAATCGGCAGCTCGCGCGCCGTGACCTGGCGCGTCCATCCTCCGCTCTCAATGCGCTTGCGGGCCAGAGAGAAGGAATACTTGAATGGCTTGACAGTTCCACTGTCAGTCTCTACCGCCCATGCGGAACTTGGATTCTCCGCTTCTAGCGGTGCGTTCTTCGATCCTGGTTCCTGTTCGTTCGGCAGGTGATGATCGGGTGATCGGGGAACTTTGCCTTGCTGGCCCTCTGCTCTCGACAACATACCAACGGCTGCCAGCGCTCCCGTGCCTATACTCGCGAACCTTCTGCGAGTTACTTTTGCTTTGTCTTCCATTTATCAATGGCTCCTATCGAAACTGCATGGCGTCCCTGGTTCTTTTAACCGGGATATTCGGGTTGCCCAACCTGACTTGCAACGCGCAAAATAGTAAAGCAGCAAGAACCGCCGATCGCGGCCATAACGCACGGAACATCGGCCAAAACGACGATCGGTGAATAATACCAATATCTCTTCAGTGACTTCATATGACTGACCAGAAACTTGAGTTGACCTGCGAGCATTGTGGAGCAGCCTTTAAAATGTTTCTTTCAGAGATGGCTGAACAAAACCTTAAAGTCACTTGTGCTTGTTGCGGCAAGGTGAGCGACTATACTTCGGTGAATCTTTCGGAGCCACCTCCTAAACTCATGTAGGCCAGCGCCCTGATTGATCGATGCGATTACTTCGGTCCAACGAAGTCGAACCATCTCCTGCAGATCGCGTATTCCGTTACTCACCCGCGCTCGCCGTTCTCGCGTTTCTGGCCGTAGCCACCCTCGGCGCTACCTTGCTGCTAATTGATTGGAGAGAACGATTTCATTTTCCGCGATACATAGGGTGCTACATCGCAGGAATTCTTTTTCTCGGCGTCCTCCTGATGCGAAGGTTTTTGCTGGCCCGTTTAAGGCCCTCGAACTGGTTGCTCAGAATGAGGTCGGATGACTTGCTAATCCAGTTCCGGTCCTATCTCAACTATTCCATGGCCGACCACGAGGTCACGGTTGTCGCAATTCCCTATCGGGATATTAACTCAGCCCGCTCCGTCCGCGAGCGCAGCCGAGTCCTAGACCAGGAGGGCACGACAGAGCAAACTCGCCATTTGGTGGAGCTTGAACTGGCGGGCGATTTGACGTCACTGTCGACGGCTCTCGCGGATGAGTTCGCAAGACCCGCCACCAGGAAAAAAAGCTGGTATGGATACACATCGACTTTTTACAGACACTATCCGGTACGTTTGTCTTGTTCACCATTTCTCGAGATTGAGTGGTCGGTGAGACCAGGCATCACCGCCTTCCTTGATGCCTTAGGTGTTTATACGGTGATCTGCCCGTCCGTTGAAGTGGTGGAAGATTTCGCCCACATCGGCAATCTGAGCCGCGAACAACAAAAGAAACGCCTGGTGATTTGGACCAAAGGGCGCAAACGATTGCTGCGGTGTACATCGCACGGAAGTTGTACGGCTATGATCTGGCTCAGGCAAAAACTTTTATCGAGGCTATCCGCACCTCGCAATAGTCCGCAAACATGAACCATCCATTTGCGCCAAAATATCATCATGAACCATTTATGTAAGCATATTTCCGAACAATTGGTGTCCACGTTCGAAGGAGAAGCCTGGTACGGGGACTCCGTGCGAAAGATTCTCGAAGGAATCCATTGTGAGCAGGCTCTTTCTCATCCGATTCCTTCTGCTCACTCGATTTGGGAGTTGGTCCGCCATTTGGAGGCCTGGTGTCAATTCGCTTCCGGGGCGGTGCGAGGGATTCCGATACCCGACTGGCCGCAAATGCCCCAGGAACAGGATTTTCCGCCCATCGTGGAAAACGACGATCAGGCTTGGAAGCAAGACAGGATGTCTCTGTACACGAGTCACCTGGCGCTGGCTGAGACAATTGAGAAATTCGGTGATTCGCGCCTCGAAGAAATCGTCCCAGGCAGGCCTTACAAATTTTATCGCCTCTTTCAAAGCGTGATCCAGCACGCTGTGTACCACGGCGGCCAAATTGCACTCCTGAAAAAGACGCTGGCGTAAAGGCGGTACCGACTGACCCACGCGATGAGGCTTGACAAGGCTTGTCGATCGGCTTTCCGCTACCTAGCAACCCGTGGTGAATTCGAGTACAGTCGCGTCACAATCGCGATCGGTAAACCCACGCAAAAAATATGTATGACCACGCCAATGAGCATCATCTTTAGTGAAAATGGATATTTCCTGGCGGCGGAAAGTGGCACAACAATACGATTCATGAAAAAGTAGACGGCGATACCATACAGCGGTCCCCAGAAAGAGGCTCGCGTTATCAGAAAGGAAAACTGGCGGCTTGCGGAAAAGTAGACGGCGGCGGCGCAAAATGCGATAAAAAAGTGGCAGAAAAGCCCCAGTAAAGCAGTCGCCAAACCGCCATCGAAAGCTCGCACTCCAAGCAATCCCGCGGCGATCCCCTGTAGCAACCGGACTGGCCGAAGTCCGAAAAAGCCATACACGACGATCGCAGCCGCGATGTCCAGGACTCCGCAGGTGAGTCCTGCCCAGAGAATTGCGAGTGAAGCCTTCGGATGGTGTGCCGTAATGGCTGAGTCCATCTGAGTAGTCCCCCATCTGACTTGTTGCTTGTGAGGTCCAATCGCGGTAACTTCGATGTAACGACCAACACTTGGGGCTGACTTTGCATCTTCAAACCTGCAACTTCAACATTGAGGAGACGTCCGTGAGATCTAGAAAACGACAACCGCTGGTCAACTTTTTGCTCGACACCGGTCTTCAACTTATTGACTCCCTGCGCGATCGCTTGCCCGATAACATGGATGACGTGAAGGACAGAGTTCGCGATACTTATGACACGGCGTCCGACCGTGTCGGCCGTGCTACCGACGTACTTCGTGGTGAGGAAGAATCCCACTTGCTTGGTACAGCCGTTGCTCTGCTGATTGGTGTGGGGATCGGCGTGGGTATTGGTGTTCTCTTCGCTCCTGCTAGTGGAGAGGAAACGCGCGATGGCATTGCCGAGAAGGTGTCGGACATAAGCGAGCGAATCCGCGACCAGAGGTAAGTGGGGGAACGGCTAGTAGCAGCAAATGTTCCGGATAATCATCTCTTCCGGTTGCATTCGTGAGAGAATCTATGGCGAGGTATTGTTATGTACGTCCGCCTAGTCTTTTGGACCCTTTCCCTCGCCTACACCGCCGCCCTGTTGTCTCGTGGGACTGGAAACCCGTCTCCCGGCACGATGCTTACAGCGGCAGTGCTGGGGGCGCTTCTTGGCTTCAGCCTGGGTGGAATGTTCATCAATCGACGCGCACGTAAGCGACACTGAGCCGACGTTTCTCATTGGCTTTCCCATGCCCGCGGCATTCTCTCCGGCTTCCTGGGCCAGAGATACAAATCCGGTCACAAAAAACAGGAAAAAGTCTTCGAAGGTCTCAGGACAAACGCGGTAAACCGCATCTTCTGTAAATTGTGTATTTCGATCAGGATCACCCGTGCTTCTTTGTGTTCGGGACTTGCTAACGACTGGAAAGGTCCGCGGACCGAAAATCCCAACCGCTCAGGCGGTTTAAGTCCTTCAGCCGCCAACTGCATCGGAGATGGCAATCATTGGGCCGGGGACCTGTTTATCAGGATCGTGCGGAGCACGTCGACGTGCACTTTTTAGTTTCGGGGTTTATTGTGGCAGCATTTGGGGATAGTCGCGGGGGCGGCTCGCGGGAGCTGCTTGGTTAGGCGACATCGGTCCCGCTGCCAGGTCATCTTCCATGCGAGAAAGACCCCGGATTCGAATAATCACGGTATCATCGATTTGCATCCGCTTGAAGCAGTGCCCGATCCGTGCGAAGAGAACCGGCCAGCACGAAGGCGTCGCGACGATCGTTCTTTGTTCTTTGCGCCGGCGATGTTGTAGCGATCCCGGAAGCAATCCAGTTGCTTGGAATTAATCGCGGAGACCCCGGAACTCCGCTCAACTAGGCTTTCGACGATGACGCCGCGGCGTCTCGATGGCAACCGCCACTGGCCGAAAGCATTGGCGTTTGCTCGACGTGACACGGGCCACACCGCAGGGTGCAGGTCTCATCCGGGCGTTGTCTTCACGCGAAAGGTTTGGAGCGGCACTCCTGGCGGTGTGGCCGAGCGGTCTGTTTCTAATTCAGTTGACAGCTTGACAGCCAGTAGAAAGGTACAAGTCTGGAGCAGGGGATGGCCTCTGGGCGAGCAGAGCTATCACCGTTGCAGGGCGAAGCACGGTGGGAGGAAAGCGAGATACGAAAAGAGCGGGTGGAATGGGGGTGGTGGGCTTTTGACCGGGAGGTTACAAGACTATTAAATTTTCATTCGCTGCAGGAATCGTTGAAACAATTTCTTTTGGTCCGCCAGCTGTGGCCCAACAACCCCTGCTCCTTTATCGAGGAAACAAATCCGCAAGATACGTAACAATGACGCCAATGGCCGCCCCGCAAAGCAATAAGGCTAGTATCAGGATGTATCGACGCTTGCGATGGTGATTCATCTTGCGGATCTCGTTCTATTGACGAAACACAAGCCTGAATTGACGGCGCGGTTCGTCAGCAATCAGACTTTTCGACTGCGTGCCGAGCCTGTACGCGCAAATGGTGTTCCATTTGTCTTTTACCCGTGGTGATTACTTGTTAAAATTTATACTCCTATTCGGGTGCGTAAGCCGGGCCTTGGT
The DNA here is from genome assembly GCA_963786325.1 of Terriglobia bacterium. Taxonomy (GTDB): domain Bacteria; phylum Acidobacteriota; class Terriglobia; order Terriglobales; family Acidobacteriaceae; genus JAIQFF01. The sequence goes on along the minus strand of CAWAYW010000021.1, from coordinate 82,677 downwards.
CCGTGTGGCCGGGTTAACGCGCCAGCGGTCGCATGTCTTCGTGACGCGAGTACGGAACTGAATTCGGAGATTATTCAGTAGTGTATCGAGCCCTTCACCACCGATGGCCCACGCTCTGGTTCATCAGCGCTTTGCTGCTGGCGCTCGCAAGTTGCGGGGGCAAGACCAAGGTGGGAAGTGTGAGTACCACCACCCCCGTTCCGGCTCCATCGGTGGCGAAGCACTATGTTGATTTGCGCTGGACGCCCAGCGCCTCGGCGGTTTTGGGATATAACATTTACCGTGGGACACAATCTGGGGGGCCGTATGCAAAGATCAATTTGTCGCCACATCCCGTCACAGCCTATTCCGATCAATCGGTCCAGTCTGGGTCGACCTACTACTACGTCACTACCGCGGTGAATTCTCTAAACATGGAGAGCACGCGGTCCAATGAGACGGTGGCGGAGATTCCTGCTCCCTAAATTGCATTAGTTCGTCAGAAGATTGTGTTTTATGATGCACCATAAAGTACGAACTCCGTCTTTCCACCCGATCTTCTTGCCCTCTTCGTAGGTGCGCCCAGAATACGAAATGCCCACCTCGTAAACCTTGCATCGCAATGCCGCGATCCGAGCTGTCACTTCCGGCTCAAAGCCAAACCTGTCCTCAGTGAGGCGCATCTTCTGCAGGACATCGTTTCGAAATACTTTGTAGCAGGTTTCCATGTCTGTGAGGTTAAGGTTGGTCAACATGTTTGATAGGAGGGTAAGGCATTTATTTCCAACCGAATGCCAGAAGTAAAGCACGCGGTGCGGTTCTCCACCGGCAAACCGCGAACCATAAACTACGTCGGCCTTCCCCTGTGCGATGGGATCGATCAGCATCGGGTATTCCGCGGGATCATATTCCAGATCCGCGTCCTGAACTATGACAACCTCGCCGGTTGTGTGTGCAAAACCAGTACGCAACGCTGCCCCTTTGCCCCGATTGACCGAGTGATAGAACACACGAATACGGTCGCTAGCTCCATTGACAATTTCTCCCAGCCGGTCGCGCGTGCCGTCGTTTGAGCAATCGTCGACTATGATCAATTCCTTGTCTATTGGTGAATCCATGATGCGACGAACAATTTCGTCGATATATCGCCGCTCGTTGTATACGGCCATAACTACCGACACTTTCATATGACCCCGATTTCTCTCCACTAACAAGAAATCGACTGTGCTGCAAGCCAACAGCTTGATCGGACCTTTATATCAAGGTTTCCGGTTCGATTTTGCTTTCCTCTTCGAACAATCGCCGATGTCAGGGAGAATGTTACCAGTTGGAGCGCCATCAATTGCAAAATGAAAATCGAAGAACTAGCTCACCCTAAGCATGTCATTAACTACTTCAGTGAACAATTTAGACATTACGTAATAGCGTCTGCCCTTCGAAATGTTGTTTTGTTCGAACTGGAACCCGGGAGATAAAAGTGCCTCCAGTGCTTTACGGTACAGACGACTATCACGGCCGAATAACATGTTTTTTAACGATCGAGCGTCCTTCCGCCCATCTGGCGGAATGAACTCACGTAAAACAATGCGTCGACCAGTGTCAATTCCAGAGTCGATAAAAAAAACCGTTACGCCCGTCGGGTCACCTTGCAACACCGACCACTCGGCGACGGATCGACCTCGATACTCGGGAAGAATACCTATATGAGCGTTGAGAATGCCTGACTCAAAAACGGATATGGTGGTATCACGGTAAATCACATTAGCAGCATGGAGACCTACCTCGCACCGAATCGCCCTAAGTTTCTCAATTGATATCGGATCGTCTAAAGCCCGGCTGAGGAAAACCAACTTCGCGGAGAGTGCGTAGCGGCATATTCCCGCGATGACCATTCGCCACTGTAAGGACACAATTATTAACAACAGCTCTCGAAACCAACGCCACAGCGACGACATCATTTTCACCTTGCACAATACGACGAATACGTCCACACCCGGAACACTTTCAATGTCACTGGCGATACGGATCCCCGCTCGGATTGAGCTTGCAAGTACGGCAACTCTCATACTTACCATTCTGGAATGCACAGCAACTGCGCGTACAAACACAGAAAAAATGCGAAAAGGGTAGGATTTCCGCACATGCGACTCAATAGCCGCTTCGGAAGCTCATAAAAATAATTAAGCGCGTCAAAGAAACGCAAATCATGAGTGATCATGGCGCGAATGCCGACAAGATTTAGCTTAAGCAGCACCTCGTCGACGTCGAATTCTGCCCCCCTTTCGAGCTTCACACGATCCGTCACCATTAACTGACGCAGAAGCTCTTCCGCAATGTCAAACTCGCTCGCGCTGCCGATATTCAATGGACAACGGTATCGGATAGATAGAGCTTTGAAGCGATCATTGGTACTCAGTTGTCGGAAATCCGTGGGCGACAAGTAAACGGGGCGCTCGTCCGAAAAACAGTACTCAATCCTCTTCGCCAGAACGATCGCATAAATGCAGTCCGATAGGCTCGCATCACAACTCATCCATTCAGACGTCATACTTACCCGACGATCCGGAATGAAATCCGGTCCCGATAGGAAGGAATCGACCTCCGCTCCAAGCGACCCCAAAGAATTAAAGCATCCGGCAGAAATAAGCGTCCAAGATTTTCGGAGCTCTGCACGTCTGCCGAGGAGCAAACGGCGTAAAATCCGTGAGCGACGATCAAGCTGTGCGGATCCTGAAAGTTCCGTCTCTAATCCCATAAGCTATCTCCGTCAAGGTGACTGTCTTAACATTGGGGCGGGCCACAATATCCTTTATGAAACGTGTGATATCCGAGAAGTCGGAGACATCTTTAGTATGGTTTTCTAAAATGACTGGGATATGAGCTAATCCCGATCTTGCTGCTCGCCTATCAATATTTTCCATCATCCTGGACATCATTGCATAGTTCATCTGGCTCAGATCCGAGATGACGGCTTGGCCCACCATGTACCGTCTCAGCATTCTTCTTGCAATGCCGAAGACACCAGTTTCGTCCATATTGACCCAGTCTTTGCCGCTGCGCCCGCGGGATCCCTCCTGTTGCGCCGTGGAATTTCGTTGCTTTAGCTTGCGAACCTTGTCGCGCAGCGCCATGCCTGCCTTACCGACATCTCGTCGGAACAGCGTCGCCCGTATCCCCCTGAGGCTGTTGGTGGGAATACAAACTATAGGTTGCACGGAACGAGACAGTTGTCGTGCATCTCTCATTTGAGGATAGTAGGGTAAGAACGGCTCCTCGCATCGTGAGTAATCAAGCTTGACTCGTGGCGTGTCGTATCGGATGCCAGCAACAATACTCATGTCAAAGACGAATCCCAGTTCGCTCAGGGCCGGTAACAAATAGTCTGAAGGCGCCGCGCACCAGGATCCTGCGCGAAAAGACACACAGGTGTAGGCAGGATCGATCTCGCGGAGTAGGCTCTCCAAATATTGCTTTCCCGCGACAAGCATTGCTCTGATTTGATCGTTTCGATAGTTAATGATTGACCAGTCCCCAGAAAGCATCCAATCGCCTTCGCGGTTGTATCTGGCATCCGACCACTGCGGATGAAGGTGAAGCTGGATGTCGTGCCCCTGCTGAAAGGACTCCTTTACCACCCGCTCCCATTCATCGGCAATGGCTTGCAATTCGGGGAACCGGCCTTGGAGGCTTCGATACGTGAGCTGTTGCATGACTTCGACGTTGAAGGAACCCCGTATGCCGTGATTATTGAAGATCTTTACTAATTCTCGCATAGGCTCGAATTGGAGCGTGCGGGGATTTCCGGTTCCATTGCCGCGGACTTCCCAGTCGTCCACAAACGCAAGGTAAATAACATGTTGCACGCGAAACTCCTCTTTTCAACGACTTTTAGCGGCGGTTCTGCCGGTGACGGACAGATGTGTCTGACCAGAAGACACCACTCTAGTAAGCCGTCCCGGTGATTTCGTCAATGTGGAGTTGCTTTTGAGGATCAGTGTAAGTCCAACGGAAGGGTCGGGCTGATTTGGCATAGCAGCCCGTGCCTAAATCGGCGATTTTCTGGCATGGAGTTTTCTATCGAAAACATCGACCCGATGCGCTACCCCGCGCTACATCCAAGCCGACAACGAGCGCGAAGTCACGGGATCTCGTTGATAGCCGAGGTGAGGCGCAAAAGAATAAGAAAAGTGCGCCACTACGTCGTGAAGTGCCCGTGGCGTACCCGCTCCCATCATCTTTCTGAGCAGCAGCGCCAGATTACAGGCCGCCGCTTGTAACAGCAGCCTCTTCTGCACATTCTGCTTTCCACGCACGTACAATCGCCGCAGCGAACCGTTCTCGTAGGCGTGTGCGAACGTCCGCTCGACCAGCTCGCCTCGACGCCTCAGCAGCTGCTTACCACGATTACCGCCGATCCGCTGACGATTCGCATAGACTGCCGCTTGCTCGCCTCGCTTGCCCGCCTACCTCCGCAGCCCGCGGTCCGGTTCAGCGATGCAGGGCCGCACCTCCAATTGCTGTGCTGAGACCAGCACATCCCCGGAGGGTAGCCATTGTCCGTCACCAACTCCTCCACGCCCTTCGCGTTCACCTCGAAACTTGCCATCCGCTGTCGGCTGTGCGATCTGTTCCGGCAACCGTTTCTCCTGCCGCCGGCAACGTCTCGCCCACCGATGTTGTGTCGCCCACCGCGCCGCCGTGGGTGGTCACGGCCACGATCGCTCCCGTGTCCATATCCACCGCATGCTCGGCTTTGTAGGCCAGAGCTGTCCGGCCATCCTTCATCCGTGTGATCTCGGCCTCGGGATCATGCGGGTTCACCCACTGGCTGCTTCCGCTAAACCCTTCAGGTATTCGGTGTAGCTCTCCTCGGTGTCGCGCCGGACAATCGATTTCATCGCTGCGTTGGCTTCCAACGTGGTAGCGTCGATGCCAATCGTTTTGCCTTTCAGCAATCCCGCTCGCGCCACTTGTTGCAGCACCCAGCCAAACACCTCCTGATGCGTGGCCTCGTCCCGCAGCCGTCTGACCCGGGGCCTCCGCCAAGCCCCGGCGCTACCAAAGCTCCTCTTGCCGCTGACGCCGCCTACGCGTTCCCATCGCCATGCAGAACTCTATGCGGAAAGGGATTTTCCGCGCCACCGTAGGGATACTGGTCCTCATGCTGCGCGCAATCTCCCGATACGTGATCCCTTCGGCCAAGGTCAGGCGTTTTCACAGGGACACTATACTAGTAAGGCGTCCGGGCGATAATGAAAGCAGCACTCAAGTCGTCAGTCGAGGGACGCAGGTGCACTCAAGGAAGTAGAATTTGTACGTGTACTTCTGGCATCTATGCGACCCTTCGTTTGTCAAGCACAGTAGAGGAGTCTGGCACGTGCAAGAGCCAAACTAGCAGTTTGAGCTTCGGTCGGCTCAAAAATGCAGCGATTCAAACTCCCCCGCCGTATCCCGTAGTGGTACGGCAGCAAGCGAGGTTCGACCCGTGAGACAGTCGCGACTGATTTGTCAGATCCTATTGTGCACATTCTTGATCGTCACCGGCTTTTCGGCACACGCTGCGGGTGTCATCCGCGATGTAAAGACAAACTGCGGAGCGCTCGGCGATGGCGCGAATGACGACACAGCCGCAATCAACACCTGCATCAGTCAATTAGCTCCAGGAGACACGCTGTTGTTTTCCTGCGGGACATACAAAGTATCCAGCCAACTTACTTTGCCAAACAATGTAGTCGCAGATGGAAAAAGTTGCGCGGTTATAAAAGGCACGGTTGGCGGCGGCAATCTCATTCTCGAGAGCGGGGGGATTTCCTCTTCGACTCCTTTGACTGCCAACTCCTCAGTAGGCGATACTACGTTCCAAGCGAATCTTGCCGCTATCGGATTGGTCAGCGGTGATTACGCTTTCTTGGAGGAAGGAGGAGTCGATGTGGCTCGTAGCCTGACGGATCCTTTGGGGTGCAGTGCTGCTGTTCCATGTCGCGGTGAGATTGTGCATATTGCTTCAGTTTCGGGAACTACGGCTACAATAGACACCTCAGTTCAGACCGTCCCTGGCCTTCACTTTGACTACAACTTCCAGACTCCATCGTCAATAGGTTGCAGTTCGCCATTCACCTCTTGCCCCAATGCGAATGGGGCGCATGTTTACAAGTTAAAATCTCCTAAAACCGGTGTCACGATTCAGAACATTACGCTCGATGGAGCATTGACCACTAATGCAGTCGGCATCTATCTCGATAATGCAGTAAACATCACACTGTCAGGTGTGACTGTTCAGAACTTTGCTCTCTCTGGGATATTTTTGTCACGCACATACAATGCATCATTGCAGAACGTGAGAGTTTCCGCATCTGGTGCAGATGGAGGGTGGGCAGCGATTGAATTTAAGATTGGCGGGCACTCACAAGTCGATGGAGTAGTGCTAACTAATATGCGTGCCCGATCGTGGCCGTTCTTCCTTGGCGGCAGCGCCGATAACACGGTAACGAACCTTGAAGTACAGGGAGGTAATGTTGTTACTTCAAGATTGTTTAACTTGGGAGCAATATCCTACAGTACATTTGATAGTATCAATGTTCACGATTCCGGTCCGGACAACATCGACAACGGGGTGTCCCTGCAGTATTATGCGCAGCATTTGACTTTCAATTCATGCCGTGTAGTGAACACTGGATCGAGCGGCGGGATCATAGGGTTCGGCAACGACAATTCCTTCAATACCTTCAACAACTGCACAGCCACGGGCTCGAAGGGCTGGCAAATCGCCAACGCCGGATTGAATGATACGAACTGGACGATCTCGGGCGGGACGTATGCCAACAGCATCGGAGGCAATGATATTATTCATCTGTCGGGAAACTCGGGACATTACATCCACGACGCTTCGATAGCTGGTCCGGGCAACACCGGAATCAACCTCAATACGGCCACAAATTCTTGCAGCGACAACAATTCTTTCGTCGGCGGAAGCGGATTGTCGGCAGGCATTTTCACGTCTAGCAGTACTGTGGTTGGCGCGGGCAACATATTGAACGGCTTCAGTACCAATCTGACAGAGGGAGCATGTGGGAGCGACGCGACTGCTCCAGCAGCGCCGACAGGTTTAACCGCGACGGTTCACTAGAAGTGTGTCACAGTTTCGGGCGATAATCTGCGCGAGTTTTCGCAGTGAGAAACCTACGCGGCAAGCCAGCGAGAGTCCAATGGGAACCATCGACGCGAAGATGCCAACCCTAGTGACATACCGCAACTTGCAACAAGCTCCTGTGAGTGCGCGGACTCGCGAACCCGGACAGCGACAGGGTGCCTAGACCGACCCCCAGTCGTCGGAGCTGTAGCAACAACCCTAGAATTCCAGTCTTACCCACCGGGCGCTACGAGATGGAACCCCATCGAGCGGTGGCCTCTTTTTCCGTGATCTCCAAGCAGTGGGCCTGCGAATCGCGCGACAGCTATCAGACGATTCTCGACTTCATCTGTTCCATCCCAACTCAAACCGGGCTGGCGGCAAATCCACGCTCGAACATTCTCCAAGCGCTCGACTGAAGCACCACCACGAGCTGCTGCCGCACCATCTCCCGTAATCTGTGAAGTTGTTTTTGCGTCAGCTCTAATAGCCGCACCGGGGCATCGCGCTCCGCAAATTAGCACTCTAATTTGCTACTGAAGATACCTGCGGGCGGCTTCTCGTTTCTCCGCTTTCCCGCGACAATCTGCGCAGTGAAAGGCCTTCGTGATGGCCCAGAAGGAGCCCCAGAGGAACAATCGATGCGAACATGACCAACCATAATGAGATGCCGCAGCTAACGGCCAGTTCCTTAGGCACGTGAAAAACGTGGACTAGAGCTGCAACCGTCGCCAGTTGCGATCCTCCTCCAACTGCAGGAAGCTGAATGACCGACCCTAGGATCCCGAATCCCATTACCACGATCGCTTCTCCAATTCCGAAGTGGCGCAATGGCTGAGGGTATGCTCGGATGACCCCCCAGCATGCAATGGCGTTCAGGGACCACAGTAGCAGCGAAAGAGTTGTCACTTTTAGAAGCACCTGCGTAGTAACCAGCTCTCGTCCAAAAGCTTCGACCTCATAAGCCGCTGTCCAATTAAACTTATCAGCCACGCGGTAGCAGACGGTTCGTAGCCATGCCGTCGCAACCGATGCTTTCCCCCGCAACAGAAATGCAATCGATGCAATACCCAGAACTGCCGCAACCATGATGGAAGTCACCGCGCGGATCTTCCCGAAGTACGGTACCTTTGACAACTCGGGGTCCGCCAGCAGGCCGATTGCGATCAATAGAGCGCACGCCGAAAGATCCAGCACACGTTCTACCAACCACATTGCCATCTGCGACGCGAAACTAACCTTTTGGCTCCGCGCAATCAAGTAAGGCCGAATCAGCTCGCCCGGCCGTCCTAGAATTACGAGGCCGGTGAACCCGATGACCGTCGGCGAAAATAGGCTAGCCACGGAGGAACGACGCAGTGGGTGCAGGAAGACTTGCCATCTCGCGGTCACGACAAAATAGGAGACGTAAATCAAGACTAGAGCGCTGACAAGGGGGAACACTGCAGCTCGTCTGGTTTGCTGCGCGAACATCCGCCAATCAAATGCTCCCCAAGAGCGAACCTGGAGGACCACGAATATTCCCAGGATGCACAGCCCAATCAGGGAAAGAATCCGCTTTCGGTCTAAGTGCGAGAATTTCAAACGAGAATTAACCAAGAGAGACACCGTTCCACTCGGAGTTTCCACTGGTGCTGATCGCGAGGACATCTTCAGCCTTGCCGAACGCGGCAATTTGACGCTCAAAAACTCTCTCGAAGCCGAAGTCGTTCGCAATGGCGGTCATTACTGAAGAATCTGTGGTTAATGCAATTGCAGCCATGGCCGGACGAAGTTGGTTCTTATTCAGCAAGTTAACAAGCTCAGCGGCCAGATGCTGACTGTCCGCGGCGCTACCGCCATTTCCGCAGAGAAGAAGTTTTCCGCCCATCCGTAAGCTTTGGGTGATGATTGCGGCCGCGCTCAGTATGGACTGAAGACAAGAGTCCACAGTTTCCCTTTTCAACTGAGCGCTTGCCGTGAACTGCGCACGAACATGCTCCTCGGCTTTATCGGCATTGACCGTTCTTCGTTCTGTTGCTTGAACTGTCATTCGTGCACCATCGTGACCGTACTTGTTACCTTTTCATCGAGAGTGTGGATGATCATTGCGGCTGCTTCGCTGAGACCATCTGCGATGTAGTCCGCACGATGTTGGCCCTGCTTATGTACTTCTCTACCGTAGCCCGTTAAGACGAGAATTGTCTTTGATCCCAAATTCCTGCCAAACATGATATCGCTTTCCTTGTCACCTATCACAAAGGACTGTTTGGGATCAAAACCTAACTCCTCCGTGGCCCGATGCCCCAAGGCAGCTTTTGGCTTCCGACAATCACAGTGGTCCTCGGGAAGGTGGGGGCAGACGTAGATTCCGTGCAAATAGATTCCTTCGCGTCGCAACAAGTCTTTCATCCTGCGATGAATTGCCTCCAGGCGTTCTTGGTCGAAGTAGCCTCGGCCAATTCCTGATTGGTTGGAAACTATTACCAGGCCAAAGCTTGCGGACTGAAGTTGCCTCAGTCCTTCGACTACTCCGGGCAACAATTCAAACTGATCGGGATCGGACAGATAGTGTCGTTCAATATTGATGGTGCCGTCGCGATCCAGCAGCACGCATCGCTGGAATTTTAATTCGCCGGAATGGGCCGAACTAAGCGATACATTTCCAGTCTTCGGTTGTCTTCCAAGCATTACGGCCTCTGAATTTGCATCGCCACACTTCGGGCGAACGGATTGTATTCGATCACACTGCAACAAAGAACACTATTAAATCTGGAGGGCCGCCTATCTTCCCCCTCTTATCTTTTACTCTTATCTTTTACTCTTATCTTTTAGAGAAGCCAGGTCGTCACGGCTGAGGCGATCCATACAAACATCGGCCATGTTGCTGCCGCAGGCGTGAATCCAGTACAGAGTGCCGCTGGGCGTAGTGGAAAAGAACTGCTCCGCCGGGGAGGTGTGCTTGACTGTCTCGAAGTTGTCCGCGTACCACGCCACAATGGAGTTACCGGGCGATGCGCGCACTCGAAATTGACCGGTGGCAGCCTCATAATTGCTAAAGCTGAAACATCTGCCAATACAGGCGCGGTCGGCAAGCATGTTCTCGTCAAAACCGCCAATGGGAGGATAGCGGAGTTCGGCAATTATTCGCTGATCGGGCGGTAGAGCCGAAACGAGTTGGACCACTCGCTGTTCAATCTGGTTGATCGCGCGCGCATCGGAGTAGAACAAAGAGAAATAGGCAACTGCGGCGATGGCTGACGCCCAGCCATACCACTTTACGTTTCTCACCTTCGCCATAACACCACACATTATTACGGCTGCGAGCCACGCGACTCGTTCGGTGACGCCACCAAACGCAGCTTTGTACCAGGGAAACAACATTGTGTTGGGCAGCAGCACGCAGCCGAGTACGCAGAGTACGTAAGCCTGGACGGGGATCGAGTAGGCAAATTGTTTCCAACCAAGCTCGCGAGCCAATTCGACAAACACTGCGGCCCAGATTGCTAGAATGAACACTGTAATCAGACGGTAGTGATGTCCGAACATGTAGGATTGATCGGCTCCGGTGGCGTGGAGCGCCTGTCGCCATTCCCACATCGAACGCCAGTAGTGCAGTATGAACTGCCGCAGCAGCACCAAAACGCCCAAACAAGCGGACGCCAGCCACAAACGGGCATGCGGACCGAGCCGGCGCGCTAAAGAAACGTACCCAAAAATAGCCACTGCCCAAAGGGCTGGAAGTGGTTGCGCGTACCAAGCTATGGCCAAAACTGCAAACCCCATCAACCCGTCCCAAAGGGTGGCTCGCCAGAGTATGGCTAGGGCTACTAGCGCCAACGAACCACCTAGGTAATAGTTGAAAAGGCCCATGTTGAAAACGGTCCCATAGGCGAGGATGGCTAACAGTGGAGTGAGAAACCAAGGTAGTTTACGGGCAATCGTTGCTACCAACGCGAAAGCTCCCCAGAAGAAGGTCAACACACAGAGGCCGACCGTCAGCCGTTGGGCATTAACCACTCCTACCTTGCCTATCAGCCCGCTCAACATGTAATCGAACAGCACATTGGTTGATTGCGATTCAACCCATAGACCGGGAGCCTTCCCCTGCTCGACAAGCTGTACCAGCCAGGCGTTATACGCGTGGCTGGCAAGGTCTCCTGCCGCGATCTGTGGCTGCCACCAGCAAGGAATGAGCAGCACAAGAGAGATGAGTGCAAACCTCAACGGCATCGCCGCGACCGCATGTTTTACTCGGAGCAAACAGAACTCCGGTGCTCCATCTACTGCGAGATGAACTTTTGGCTCTAGACTAGAAACGCTTAAGGTCTTACTCATTTGTTATTTCCTTGAAACAGATTGCTTCTCGATGTCGAGTACGACATACCCGCGAAGATTGGGTCGCGCTGGAGTGCAGAAGGTGGCGCATCGAACCACCGATCATTTCGCCGAACCCAATTCGACGAGGACTTGGGGAGGCCGGCATAGAATAGAATGTCGCCGAACGCGGTACGTTCCGCACTTCGAAACCTTGGTCAAGACTGATCTCCATAGACGACGACACGCGTTAGCACTCCAGCGAATTCATGGGGTTGGGAGCCAGGATCGCGAGGGGTCCTATGCGGACCGTCGGCGCACTCCCCGCCCGACCAAGGTTTCGGATACATGAATGCGCCAGCAGGCGCTGGCGAACAGAAATGATTCCCAAGATGATCCCGAGCTTTGCGACTAAGATAAACAGAACGACGTTGGGGACTTGCCTCACGACGGATCACACTCATGCCGCAGGACTTGACCTGCCCCTTGCTTCTTTGTTCGTGAGGCGAAGGCTTGGTCAAGGCTAACCACACCGTAAACCGTCGCGAGTGAAATCACCCCCAGAAGATACAAGGGAACAGGAGCAAATAGGACCATAGGTGCGGCGCTGATTGCAAAAGCAATCCAAAAAGCGAGATCCAGCTGCCACGGCTTCGGATACATAAGCGCAGCAAACAAGCCAATATTCGCAAACACAAGAATCACACCTGCAACTACCCCGAGTTTGGCAAAAATCGTAAACAAGAATAGATTGGGATGGTGAATCGCAATCGACATGACCTCGTGCCGCAACACCTTGTCGTATTCCAGCGAGAGGTACGCGACGCCGGGTGCGACCGCCTGAACCTTGTCCTTGGAGACTTCATCACTAACACCACCAGGGACATACGGGTTACTCAGAAACCCCAATCCGGCATACGCAAAATGTCCGAGCGCGTGTCGACTCTCTCCTGCCTGGTAACCAGCAACTCTAGGCATTAAAAACGCGTCTCTTTCCGAGGTGAGATGTTGAAAATATAGCCTTGGAAGGAAAAAGCTCAATAAAAGAACGGCGACCAGAGCACCCTTTCTTCTGATGCTCGCGTGGACATAAACAACAAGGAGCAATGCGATCACGGCCAACGTAGGAGGGGCGGAGCTGAACCGGACCAAGCTCCCTGTTCCAGTCACCATACCGACCCCTGCAATGAAACAGAGAAATACTACCGAGGTACTTGTCTTAACGCGAAAAAAGTAAAGAGCCCAAGGTAAGACAGCAAGACATACGGCGAATTCAAAGACATACACATCTCCGACATGATACGCAATTGCTGTTAAGAAAAGCAGGGCGATAATGGAAATTTGCTTTCCCGCTCGGCTTTGGAGTGCAAACAAGAAACCCCAGCAACCGACTGCAAGGCCTAGTAGCATCGTAGAGAATAGGACGGAAACAATGCTCTTTACCAGCGTCAGGTGAAAGGTGCGAGACACCCAAGGCACAAGGTAATAGATGCCAAGGTCATCGGAATATCCAGCCGGAAGAAAGTTGTTGCCATCGAAAGCGACCAACGGTGTGCAGCTGAGTGCATACCCATGCATCGTTTGAATCAGGTCTAAGTAGCGGCTTGGCATCAAACCTATGGATAGCTTCGGCTGGAGCCGGGCAAGGCTGGTGATTTCCGCTGTCGGCAGAACATGGTCAGAAGGGCTGTCACAAGAGAGTGATTGACGGTCGTCTACTCGAGTAGCACACAAGGTTTGACATCCGATGATCGTGACCAACAGTAGAACTACCGCTGGCATGAACCTTGCGAAGCACGTTCGTTTCGACCTGTGCCTTACACGACGCATCACCTATTAAGAGTCTCTAACAAAGCCCTTCCGACTGTTGCTACTCTTCTGTTTCCAAGACCTCAAATCTGTCAAAGTGTGCTGGGCATTGGCAGCCTGAGCCGAAGCGCGGCTGCCACCCTCTCACATTGTTCCCTACTGAGGCACCTGGATTTTTACTACCTGGCCGTGCCCCAAATTGCTGAAAAATGGAGCAAATCCGACGTTGGAGACGTAGAGGTTTCCGTCGGGACCAAAGGTCATTGCAGTTGGCACGGATAGTCCCGTCGCAATCTCGGTCACTCGTCCGGAATGCTCAATCCTCACCACCGTTCCAGTACCGGGGGTGGGGCCGGGATTGCCGGTTGTGTTTTCGAGAACGTACAACCTTCCGATGTGATCGAACGCCAGTCCAAGGACCGTTGTAAACCCGGTAGCGACCGTTTTGACCTGGCCCGACGGAGTGATCTTTAGGATCTTCGATGAACCTTCCTGGATTGGAAAGGTGTTCAAGTTTCCGACGTAGAAGTTACCCTGATATGCGACGGTGGTGGGAACAATGTGTCCCTGAGTAGCGGAGATGTCTGCGATCCGACGGATTTGGCCATCGGTGGTGATCATGTCCAATTCGCCGTGATTCGGTTCTACCGCAAACAAAGCACCGCGCACCGCGATCATGCTGTACCAGGTGCCGTCGGGCTCGAAGTCGCCGGGATTCGGATGCGCCACCGGATTGGCCTGCAGAAACGCGCTCAAATTGGCAATCTCCGTCACGCTCCCGTCGGCATTTACGCGAATCACACCATTGTGGGTTCCCGCCAAACCGTGGGAGCAGCCGGCTCCCCCGATTAGGGCGTACAGCGTACTGTCAACGAAGGCCACATCGGCCACGCCGCTGACTAAAAACCCGAAATCTCGACTAGTTTGACTGGAAGGCAGTTCATCCAGCACAGTCGTGCGGACCCGATCACTATCAATCTTCGAGATGCGTGCCGTAAAACCACCGGTATATGGACCGGGCCCATCGGGCAAGCCCGCTGCCTGTTCGCATTGCCCAACCGTCGATAGACTACCGCCTTCCCCACCCTCCGCAACATAGAGGTTTCCATCCGGACCAAACTTCAATCCCCGGGGATTGTTCAATCCTTCAAAAAACACCGAGACGTTTGCCGACTGCGACCATGCTGAGCACGAGAGCAGCAGCACCATCAGGGCAATGTGCATCCTCGACATACTGGAATGTGGGTTCATGAAGATCCTCCGCAAAGAGTAGAAACCGCTCTAAGACGTGCCAGACGCGGGTTTGGCCGGGAACGAGGTGGTAAGTGTGCTCCCAACCTATACAAGTGTCAATATGCAAATTATTGCAACTCATTGGAGGCCGGCACGATCAGCAAAGATTGTCACGTGCGTAGCAGGTTTTGTTAGAGGTTCTAAGGACCATGTTAATCTGGCATTACCTTACACAACACCGGCGTTGAATTACTTAACTACCCTGACCACCATCCTGTGCACAAGAAGCTCCCGCAAGGCCGGTACGTAAGGCAGGGGCCTGAAGGCAAATGCATAGTATTTCATTCTCCAACTCTGCCATTTGCTGTTCATCGGCGAGAAAAGAGGATAAAGCGATATGCGACAATGTGAGGCTTTTCTTTGAGCGAGCAAGTTTTTAACCGTTCGAATTGTGGCACCGTTGAGATTCCATAATCGGTCCTTTGGGCGCATCGGATTGGGTGCGAAGCCATCGTTCCTGGTTGCAAGTATCTCTTCCACGGCCTTCACCAATGTTTCAGTGCGGAACAAAACGTTTGGCCAAGGCATTCGTGAAACCCAGCTATCGAAGTGGGCTCCCGTAGGATGAAAAAAGGGTGGGAACACTGCACAAAGAATCCCTCCTGGCTTGAGGATACGGAGGCACTCATCTATCACGTTGTCTAAGTCATGCACGTGTTCGAAAACGTCATAGGAGGTGATGGCGTCGAATACACCGCTTCGCAGAGGAAGTTGTTCTCCACAACCAACAATGAATTCAACGTTGTGCACCCGCTTCTCTGCAGCGAATTCCTGTCCTTGCTTGCATTGATGCTCGAAGGGCTCAAGGGCGACGATACTCTTTGCACCTAGTTCAGCATAGCGAACAGCCCTTCCACCATAACCGCACCCGATATCGAATACATCTTTCCCCTTTAGGTCCAACTCCGGAAACCACTTAAGAAACCCTCCTTTACATTCATCCTCGTATTCTATTTGAGCGCGCTCCAAAAAGACGGGATCAGTCCAATATCTGGGTGGGGCAGCAGGTGCCAGCGACAGATACTTTTTGGCCAACGTTACTGAAGAACGTATATTCATCGAATAGTAAAGCTCAAGATTCCACGACAAGCTCATTGAGCTTAGGATGATCAGCAGAATACTTCCGAGCGAGAATGATACCCACTACAAGGACACACATAATTGAATAGGTGAAAGAAGAGACCGCGGATGCTCCTACAATTCCATAATTGGGAATGGCCCACATATTCAGCGTTATATTAAGGATTGTTGTGACAAGCCACGCAACGAGGACCGATACAGGATATCCTTCGCTATTAAGAAATTGCACCGCGACAATTTCAGTTCCGAGTGCGAGGATTCCAGGCGCTAGCCACGCCAACGCTGCTGCCGAAGGCGTAAAGGCTGGCCCGAAGACAGCGTTAATCATCGGTTTGCTGGCTACGACCGCACCAAATGCCAGCGGTAACAGTATGACATTAGTAGCAATCGTCGCCCGCTTTGCAAACCGCAACTTCTCTCGAAAGTCCATCTTGGTTGATAGCTTCGGGAAAAGGATAGACGCGACCACGGTCGGTAGCAATAAGACATAATCAGCGATGGTGACTGCCACTGAGTAATAGCCGGCTTCTTGTATGCCTAACATATACTTCACCATGAGCAAATCGATGCGTAGAACAAGGAAACCAAGAATGCTGATGAGATATGCCTTGAACCCGATCTCAAACGTCTGTTTGAAGACGGCAACCGAGGGCAAGGGAACCCTGATAGTGGTCAAGTTGTACAAGCTCCTTATTGTCCACCCTAAGCTGATGATAAGAGCCGCAAGAGTAATCCAAAAGACCGCCTGCACCGTCAGAAGGCCAGAAACAATCAGGATGCCAATGATACACAACGACATAACCCGGTTTGCTAATTCTATCTTGTTGTAGGAGCGCACCTCTAGAACTCCGAGGAGCAGATTTTGCATGAGCAAGTATGCCAGCCCAAAGGGGATCCAGATAAGGGCCAGTGCCAGCAGGCTGCCGTGAAGTGGCGCGATTCGAGGGTACAGGTAAAAGACAATTCCTGCAATCGCAGCACATATTCCGCCGAGTCCCACGCTAACTCCCAATGCGTTGGCCATCAGTGCCGGTAGGAGCCGGCGGTCCTTGGCAACGTAGTAGGTGTTCGAGACATGTAGGCCAAGGCTACAAACTTGAACGCCTAAACGACCCACTGCCATTATTACAGCATACAAGCCTCTTCCCTCAGGACCGAGAGCTCGGGTTACAAGAACTGTTGTGCCTACTCCAAAGACCATCAATAGAAGTTGAGTGCCATAGGTTTCCAATATCTTCTGAGCGAAGTGCGATGCGACCAAATCACTTCCAACTCGTCGGATTCGTTCTAGAACTCTAGGTCTCAAGTCTCTTCAGTCCCTAAGCGGCATTTCCTGTATCTAGGCGGGAAAGCACATTCGAAGAATTTTGTTTCCAAGTATGCTCGCGTTGTGCCGCGTTGCGTGCATTGTGCCCCAGCCGTTGACGCAACGCGGGGGCATCCGCAAGAAGGTAGATTGCCTGGACCAGGGCCGAGGGATCACCGGGAGGAACCAACCAACCGGTCTCGTTGTGCTTCAGTATGGTAGATATTTGACCCAGGTCGCTGGCAATAATCGGCTTGTCCATAGCCATATACTCAAACAACTTGGTGGGCGACCCATGAAAAGGGCGGCCATCAGGCATCGGGACGTGGGGGGAAACCAGAATGTCCGACACATCTAGGTAATCGATTACTTGCTCCCACGGCACCATGCCAGTGAAGGTGACAAGATGCGCACTCCCTCGGTCCTCCAGGCGCTGTTTCACTTCTCGCCGTAGGGGTCCATCTCCCACTAGTAAAAACCGAATCTCAGGATGGTTACCTTCCTGTGAAGTCGCGTCTCTCGAAATGGTTACTATGGCTTCTTCCAGAACTTCTACGCCATGCCAGTAACTAAATGAACCAACGAAGCACACGACCATTGCTTCGGCGGCGATGCCTAACAAGCGCCGCGCTGCCCTGGATCCTGAATGCGGTCGGAACCTATTCGGGTCAACCGCATTGGGATTCACTACGATTTCATTTTCCGGCACTCCACACTCTATCAATTCATTACGCAGTACTTCAGAGACCACAACGACCAGGGCGGATGCAAGAACCGCCAGGTCCTCAGATAGTGCCAACCAATGACGAAACCGCGCCGGATCCCAGTATTTTGATGTCCACTTCTCGGAACCGTTAAACTCTAGGATTAAAGGTACGTCGAGCCACCACGAGAGCAACACGCCCGCAAATACGAATCGACGGTGCCTCTGGTAAAAGGCCTTCGGGCGCCTGCCACGAAGCAACCTAATCACTTCAAGCGCAAACCGGAAGTTATACGAAAGCACCAAGGACTCCCTAAAAAGGAAGAACCTTCGCTTCGAAGGTATCAAATGATACTCAAACCCATCGGCCGGAAGCTTTCGCCCGGCGAAAATTTCACAGGTGGCGCGGTTCTCAGCCATTCCTTCAAGAAAGCCGCGCAAATGGGTCATGGCACCACCCTCGGCAAGCTGGTCGAGAGGAAAAGGAACAAGGTAAGCCAAGTCGAATTGAGAGCCTTCAACGGGCTTCGTCCGTCTTCGACAGAGTCGTAAAATCAACGCAAGACGCAGAAATAACCAGACTGATATGAGTACAAAGAGGTCCGCAAGGCCCGACAACATTAATTTCGGCAGACGCCATATCAGGCTGTTAATGCTGTAAATCTCAAACTCGCCAGTGCTGTCTGCAATAACTGTCTCTTTACAGCGATGCACCAATTCTGAAAAAGCCAGCAACTGGTGCTCGTACGCATCTTCGATAGAGTTGAAAAAGAACACTAGTGCGTGCCCTTTCAGGCTCCTCAGGGATCGCAATTGTCCTTTCCATCCACTCTGGCGAAGTTCGCGCGCAGAAAGATGCACCACCTTGTACCCCTTGTATCGCTCTTCGAGCAGGCGGAGAGCATCCTCTCGCTTTCCTGTCCAGACGATCAAATAAACCAAAGAAGGCTCGCTCATAGGGAGATGTGTTTAGCTTCGCGAGGACCGAAACGCTGTGAAAAACATGATGGTGAACAGATTGTGTCGGCTTCCAGTCGACTTTTCCGAACTTCAGCTACGTCGGT
The DNA here is from genome assembly GCA_963786325.1 of Terriglobia bacterium. Classification (GTDB taxonomy): domain Bacteria; phylum Acidobacteriota; class Terriglobia; order Terriglobales; family Acidobacteriaceae; genus JAIQFF01. The sequence goes on along the minus strand of CAWAYW010000021.1, from coordinate 64,018 downwards.
CAGAAAGAGGTGGTTGCCGAAAGGTGTGAGATGGGTGGCGTCATGATTCTCACGAAGCTGCCCGTGGCTGTCGCACTTTCGTCGCAACCGGATGGTCGTGCGGTGCCAACTGGCTCGCTTGTTCCCGTAGTGTCACGACTGAGAAGTTGTCGCAGTACCAGGCCAGGATCTTCTCCATGATCTCAGCCTTTTGGATACTGCGCAAATTCATCGCAGGAAAGAAGGCCAGGTCAGGCACATCATCGCCGCCAAGAAAATCGAGCGGATGCAAAAGCAGCGAGGGCTGAACGCCAGCCAGGAGGCAGAGAGCGAACGCCGACCGGAAATAGGTCGTGGCGAAAGCGGTGGAAAACGTACTCAGGTAAAGAATATAGCTCGCATGGATTGGAACTCGGAAGAACGGCATCGTCGTGACCGGGATTTCAAGCAACTGGCCTGATTCTGAGCTCAGGCGATGCGGGTTCAATGGAGCAAAACAATCTCTGATTGACCCAAAAAGGGCATCTCTTTTCTTCAACTCGTCCCGCCCGAAGTTACTGCTCATAAAGTAGTAAGCGCGGGCCAATGGACCGATCCAGGTGGGAAAAGATGATGCATCGTACAAATACCCCCGTTCCGTAAGAACCCGCAAAGTATCAGGAGAAAAGCTGAACCCAGGCCCCCGGAAGCCGATCGGCTTGCTCCCGGTGATTGATTCAATCGCATCCTCAGTACGGGCAAATTCTTCCTCGATTCTCGCCTTCGATAACAGGTGCAGCCAGGGTTCGTGAGAAAATGAATGGTTGCCGATCTCGTGCCCAGCCGCGGCGAGAGCCTGCAGCGAATTACGATTCTTGGGCAACGCAGCATCCTGCCCCACCACAAAGCAAGTGATAGCCAACTTTCGGTCGGCGAAGAAACGCAATACCCGTGGTATCAAGATATCGAGGTAGGAAGGAAAAGACTCCCACCCGGGATCCCCGTGAGTTTTCATGTAGGACCACTTGTTGTCGAGATCAAGCGACAGGCTGGCGGTTGGCTTGTCGGAATTCATCGGTTAATCGCTCCTGACTAATGACCGAGGGCAGGGATGAAAAGCGGACTGCGGCCTTTTCGGCCAACTGGATAGTTTCGTTGACGTTTAGCGTCCCGTTGACGATGTGCACTGAGTTGACAATGTGTACCCCAGGTATGCTGGTTGAAATAGGGGGCAGCCGGTCAGAGTACCCTAGAGTCGAGATCGGCAGGAGATAACGGACACGAGAGACACGAAAAGCCAAAAGCTCACCGGGATCGAATTGTGGGTACATTCGGCGCAGACCGCCGACAAACTGCTCTTCTATCACCTTGTCTGGCAGCTCGAATTCGGGCGAGTCGGCAGGAATATATTTAGGCAAGTAGATCAAACCATTGCCGGCAAAATACTTGCGATTGACAAGCGCAGACATGTCAATCACAGCTGTGAAGGGGAGCCCAGGATCGGTGATGTTGGTGACGTAGAATGGAGAAAGCGGCTTTCTTAACAGCAGGGACGCGCAGATGATTCCTTGATATTCGATGCCCTGCAGGCGGTCCAGTTCCTCCCGGGATAGACCCTGACATACTTGGGCAGCGTGGGGTGCCGCCATGGTGAGTACCACCTGATCGAACACCTCGCTCTCACCATTCCGCAGCGCAACTCGAACCTCATTTCTACCCGCCGATTCCACTCTCGAAGCGGGTTGCTCGAGCCTGACAGTTACTCCTTCCTGCCCCAGCAACGTCGCTATGCGCTCCAGAACTGTGGCATAGCCCCCGGGCACATATCCGAACATTTCCTTTTTCATTCCGGCGCGGCGGGCCGCATACATGCGCGCAATGATGGCCCAAATGAAAGCAGCTGAGGCCTTCTTGTAGTTTTCCCCCAACTTAGAGCGCAAAAGTGGCAGCCAAATCGCGTTGAATGTGTGCTCTCCTGACCAACGTCGCAGCCAGTCGGACACGCTTATCCCTTCCAGCTTTTTCCAGTTACGCAATCTGGAGGCGTACAAGATGGTTAGGCCCAAGCGAAATTTGTCGACTAGGTTTAGTGGGGGAAAACGAAGAAATTCCAGGCTGTTAGACATGGAATAGTGCTGTGAATTGGTGTAGAAGCCCGTTTTTGTTTCCACCCAACTGATTTGACTCTCCAATCCCAGCTCCTTAAGCAGGGAGCGCAGGGAGCTGTCCGACAGCAGGGTGACATGATAGTGGCGATCCCAAACCACGCCACCCAACTCCCAGGCGCCCGCAACTCCACCCAGATACGGAGCACTCTCAAAAAGGGTGACCTTCTTCCCCTGCCGCGCAAGACGGAGTGCCAGAGTCATTCCGAGAAAACCGCCACCTAGGATGGCCCAGTGTTGTTTTGTGTTTTCCACGAAGATTGGCCTACTTGCTTGGACCAAGTTCAACGACCTCACCCGGTTTGAGCACGTAAGAAAGCCCGCAGGCGGGGCAGACCACTTTCAGGGTCTCTCGAGGGACGTCACCTTCAAAGCGCTGGATCGGCGTGCCACAACGGCAGACTCGGCCGACTGAACGTGCGGGACTGCCGATAGCCAAGTGAAAATCCGAGATCGACTTGGTCACCACCGAGCCCATGCCAATCATGGCGAAGCGGCCGACGGACAGATCATTGCCGATCGTGCACTGTGCCCCGATGGTTGCGCCCTCGCGCACCAAGGTAGGGAACGTATGCTCGTCCGGCTGGGACGAGCGTAACTCCCGCAAGTCCGAAGTAGTGGCTCGGGGAAAACGGTCGTTAGTGAACACGGTCCCGGCGCTGATCATGACGCCGTCTTCGATGGTGACAGCGGCGCAAATGTAAACGAAAGCATTGATCTTCACTCGGTTGCCAATCCGTACGTCGTACGCGATGTAAGTTTTTTCACCTACGATGCACTGTTCCCCGATCCGTGCTCCGTGTCGAACGTGAACGTTATCCCAAATCGAGGAGGCCGGGCCAATACTTACCCCTGCTTCCACAATTGCAGTTGGATGAATGAACGGTAGTTGAGTCGAGAGAACAGAATTCATTACGCAGCCTTAGTCGCATGTGAAACGAGCTGATGTGACGCTAGCCTCGAGAGCTCGTAACATACGGTTGTCCACTTGTGCTCACGAAGTGCCGCATAGGCACTCTCGATTACCATGACCGAGGCCAGGGCGTCCTCAGGGGTAATCAACAGTAATTCCTCGCCTTGGATTGAACGAGCGAAGTTTTCAATTTGGCGACGAAATGCCTGAATTTTGTCATAGCCTCGACCAAACACCACCCAGTCCCGGCTCGATGATTGACGGTACTTAGATTCTTTCCATCCAATGGAGATCGTTCCGCGAGAGCCGTAGATTTCGATGTAGCTATCGCGTTGCTTGTTGATACTCCAAGACAGGTCAATGTTGCCTACGACTCCATCAACACTGCGTACGAAAACCCGAACAGTTTCTTCTACCGGCAATCCTTGGCTTCGTTTTCCTTCGATCACATCGACTTCTGCCAGTGGCCCCAGAAAATAACGTGTGAGGTCAACCGAGTGAGTTCCATTGTCGATTAGGACCCCGCCCCCGCTGATCTCTGGCTTAGAATTCCAGCGCGTCGACATATCGACGTGAGATGCAAAGACATTTTCAAAAAGTATGATTTCACCCAGAATTCCCGACATTACGATACTTCGCGCCCGCATAACATCGTCGAGGTATCGGAACTTTGATGCCATGGTGAGTTTGACCCGCGCCTTCTGTGCGGTCTCCAACATCATCACCGCGTTGCCCACGTCGATACTCAAGGGTTTTTCGCATAGTACGTGGACCCTGCGCTTTAGAAAATAAGTACAGATTTCAGGGTGAGAAATAGGGGGGGTACAGACAACCACCGCGTCCAGGTCATGGTCTTCGGCCATGGCGATATAAGAATTGTAGGCACCGCACTTCAACCCCTCCGCCATAGCTTGTGCGGCTTCGAATCGCGAATCGGCCACGGCTACGATTTGAGCCTCGGTGCATTGCTCGAACGCTTGAGCATATGTCTGTGCTATGGCGCCAGCGCCGACGAGACCAAACTTCAGGGCTGCTTGTGAAGATTCTGGTTGACAATTCGGTAAGTGATTCATAAAAGTTACTCTCCAAACTAGACCATTGTGGGGACTGAGCGGTCACATGCTACGTAGTCTTTCCACCATAACGCGACATTCAATAGTATCCAGAGCTCTCTGCTTCTGTTGTTTTTTAAGAGCTGCAGAACACCGGGCTTGCTTAAGATGTTCGTAGCATCACAGAATCTTTGAAGTTCGGCACGAGCATAGTCTCCGAAGCGTCCTGCCGACCACTCGGTCATCGGGACGCCGAACCCCTGCTTCTTGCGATCGATTAGCTCATCTGGAATCAGGCCGCGGATGGCTTTCTTCAAAATATGTTTCAAATTACCATTTTTGGTTTTGATCGATTCCGGTATGCTCATAGCAAGTTGTACAAACTTGTGATCCAGAAACGGTACGCGTGCTTCCAGGCTGACTCCCATACTCATCTTATCGACTCGCATCAGCAGTAGTTCTGGCAAGCGCAGGTTCAGGTCTAAATAGGTCATCCAATTCAAGTGAGACTTCTCCCAGGCATTCTCCTCAAATCGCTGACGGATTGGACGCAACGCTTCCCATGACGATAGCCCCTGGAACTGGTCGAGCAATCGAGCCGAGAGTACAGTTTTCTTCTGTGCTTCGGTGAGCCCCTCAGAACCTCCCCAAAAAATAGGCTGCTGCATTACTCCTCTTCGCAGGAGTTCATAGGGAAAGGTCTCGCCATGGCCTGCGTATCGAAGAGTCGCCAAGCCGAGTCGTTTTAATGCATGCGGGAAAGGCAAATCGTCGTACCGTTGCAATCGAAGACTGTCTTTCCATGTGGGGTAACCCCAGAACAACTCGTCAGAACCCTCGCCCACTTGGCAAACGGTCACACCGTTGTCTTTGGCCAATTTGGAGACGAAATACAAAGGAACACAAACCGGATCTGCGATAGGTTCGTCCTGCAAATGAACCATTTGGGGTAAGAAATCAAGGAAGTCAGTTTCCTTAATTAGTAATTCATGATGTTCAGCGTGTACAAAGTCCGCCATGCGGCGGGCGTAGTGAAGCTCATTCACATAGCTCGGGTTGTTACCCTCATAACCAATGGAGAATGTCTTGACTGAGCTGTTCTCTCCTTCCGAGAACAATGCGGTATTTACACTTGAATCGATGCCCCCGGAGAGAAACACTCCGACCGGGACATCACTAATCTTTCGCAGCTTTACCGATGTCCGGAGCTCTTCGAGAAGTTGGCTCGCGATTTCTTCCTCGCTAAACCTCGAAACCGGGACAGTATGTTGCCAGACATCCCAATATCGATTCTGGCGAACACTCCCCTCGTTATTTATGCATAGCCAACTGCCTGGTGGTAGTTTACAGATGCCCTCGAAAAGCGTCCTCGGTGCGACGGTCGCGCGGAATGATAGATAGTGATACAAAGCCTCCTCGTCCATCTCACGGTGCTGATCCGGATCTTCGAGTAGCGCTTTTATCTCAGAGGCGAAAATGACACGTCCATGATGGATACTGTAATAAAGGGGTTTGACACCGATGCGATCGCGTATAAGCCATAAGCGGCGGTTAGTGACATCCCAAAGTGCAATCGCAAACATTCCTCGAAACCGCGACACACAGTCAATACCCCACTGCTCAAACCCATGAAGGACGACTTCAGTATCCGAATGGTCAGTCTTCCATTTGTGTCCTCCTATCGCTTCCAACTCGGCCCGAATTTCTGCATGGTTATAGATCTCACCATTGAAGACTACCCAGAGGCTGCCATCCTCGTTGCACATGGGTTGATTGGCAGCTTCCGAGAGGTCGATGATTGCAAGGCGACGATGGCCGAGTCCTACTCGACCGTCGGGCGAAATCCATGCGCCTGCACCATCTGGCCCTCGATGAGCCATAGCGTCCCGCATTTTCGCGATATAGGATTCAGTGACCTTGAAAGTACTGTTCTCAAACAATAATGCCCCGACTATTCCGCACATAAGAAATTGTGTCCTGCCTGTCGTTTAGTTGATAGAACCGAGCCTTCATGTTCCATAGGCACCCCTATTGGCATTGCCCTTACTGCCGTTGTAAATGATCGAGCGAGTCGCAAATCGAGGTCGCAATATATTCGACGTGCTCTTCAGTATAATTTTCGTTCCAGGGGAGTACCAAAATACCCTCAAGAGCTGCAAAGGTAAGTGGGAATCGAGAGGGTTCATAGTTCAGGACTTCAGGACGAGCCAGTGTGAATGGAAAGCGGCTCTTGCCGAAGGTTCTCTGTTCGCGGAAAACTTCACACATGAAGGCAGGCTTCTGAATGTAGCGCGGCGCGCAGGAAATTTGCCGGCTTTTCAATTCGGATGCGAGTGCGACGGCCCCGCCAGGAATTTGATCGGCATCTACCCGCAGGCAATATTTCCAGTAGGTGTGTTTATTCAGGGGGTGAACCCATGGGCTCTCAATTCCGCGGACGCCTCGAAGCCGCTTCGTCAAACTGTCAGCGGCGACAATGCGTGATTTCACTACGCCTTCCAACTTGGGCAATTGGGCAACGGCGACCGCTCCTTGCAGTTCGCTCATGCGGTAGTTCAAGGCAAGAAAGTAGTGGTCGGGTTTGGCGTCTCCATAGCCCCAGGCTTTATTGATGAACAAAAACATGCGACGGGCAAGCGCATCGTCATTGGTGCATACGATTCCGCCCTCGCCGGTGGTTATGTGCTTGCCTTGCTGTAGGCTAAAGCAACCGATCCTACCAATGGTGCCCACGTTACGGCCGTTATGCTGAGCGAAGAAGGCTTGTGCACAGTCCTCGATGACAGGAATTCCGTGTGCGTTGGCAAGGTCCATGATTTCGCCCATCTCGCAAGGGTTGCCGAACAAATGGGTGACCATGATGGCTTTGGTTCGATCACTGAGGCAAGGCTCGATAGTGCGAGCAGTCACATTGCAGGTTCGCGGATCGACCTCGGCGAACGCGGGAATCGCGCCCTGGTACAAGATGGGAGCCAGGGCTCCCATGTCGGTAATAGGGCTGGTGACAATCTCATCGCCCGGTTCCGGGTCGATCGCGGCAATGGCGGCGTGTACGGCGGCTGTGCCAGACGCACATGCATCCGCATGCTTTACGCCTAAAGCGTTGGCAAACTCGCTCGCGAAGGTATTGACGAATGTCCCTTTGGTGCTAGTCAGCGTTCCACTGTTGATCGCTTCAGCTAGTGCAATGAGTTCCTCTCGGCCTAGGGTCCGACCAGACGCTTCCTGATCTGACGGTAGAGTTACTAATTTCTGCGAAGTTAGCGTGCTCATAGCTGTGCATTCCTCCAAACAATGGATTCTTTCGTTTTTGTGCCACTTGGTTCCCATTCTCGGTTACTTTGGGCGCCAGCTAATTGCGTCATCGGCAGGCCAAACTGCGTGGCAATGAAGTTGACAATTCGTTCTCCGGCGTCTCCCCGGCCAAAAGGGTTCTCCATCTGAGTAACCTGATTTATCCAGGAATCTTCACGACAGGCCTCCTCCAACATCGCCCCTAAGACTTCCGGGCGGCCGCCTACGAGTCGTGCCGCACCCGCTTCCACTGCTTCAGGCCGCTCCGTGTTTTCGCGAATAATCAGCAACGGCTTATGGAGGGAGGGTGCTTCTTCCTGAATGCCGCCTGAGTCGGAGATGATCAGCCAACTGTTTTCCAATAACAGAATGAAGTGCTCGTAGCTGAGGGGAGGGAGCAAATAAGTCCTAGGCTGGCCCTCGAAGATTTCCCGCGCGGATCGCACCACCTCCGGATTGGGATGTACAGGAAAGATCAGCACCACGTCTTCATGCCGTTTGACAAAGCGTGATATTTCAGCGAGATTCTCCATCATCAGCCTCCCGAGCGATTCCCGACGATGAGTGGTCACGATGATGCGCTTGAATCCTTCTGTACTTCTGAGAAGGTCACGAAGGTTGGGCGGAATAACGCCGCGCCGCAAGACCGTTTGAAGTGCGTCAACAACCGGGTTGCCGGTAAGAGATATTCTTTCCGGAGCAACACCTTCCGCCAACAGCGTGTCCCTATTGCGTGCCGTCGCTGCAAAATGGTAGGTGGCGAGCCGGGTAATAAGTTTACGATTCATCTCCTCGGGATAAGGACTGTAGTCATTTCCAGACCTCAGGCCGGCTTCTACATGGCCGACAGACAAGCGGCACTGAAAGCCGGCCAGCGCGCCTGCCAGCGCGGTCGTGGTATCTCCCTGCACCAAGATGAGATCGGGACGTTCTCGTGCCAAAATGGGATCTAAGAGCTCCAGGACGCGAGCAGAAACCTGGTTCGGCGTCTGGTTCTCTCGCATGACGCATAAGTCATGGTCGATCCGTATAGCAAAGAGATTCACAAATGGATAAAGCAGATCAGTGTGCTGGGCGGAGGTCACATTGATTGTCTGGAACAAGTCGCTGCAGCTTTCTAATTGTTGGATTACCGGCGCCAACTTGATCACTTCCGGTCTGGTTCCGAACAGCGTAAGAATTTTTTTGCGCGCCGAAGCAGGCGCTTGAGACTCGAGCCTGGGAGTCGATTTGTCCTCCGACGTCGTACGATTAAAGGGACGAGTCATTTGTGATCCGCTCACTTCTTGATGGACCTGCTGGACGATCAGTCGCGGCCATAGCCTGGCGCGGGTGCCTGGGACGGAGGTATCTCTTGCCGAGTTACAGCCGGTATCGCGGGCGAAGTAATCCGCAAGTACACTAGCCGGCTTAACAATTTCAAGTGGCCTAGAATCGTGCGTACAATTTTCATTTTCGAGCTTCCAAGTAAGCGCACCTCTAACGTAGCTGGATATTCGCGAATAGTGGACCCCTTCAGGTCCAGCCTTCCGAGTAATTCGGCGACCCCCAGGAATCCCCCTTCCTTCAGAGGTAAATCGGCCACTGCGCTTCGCCGATATACGCGGAAACAACTGGTATAGGTGTAAAGTTTCTGATGAAGTACGCGGCGATACAAGAAAGAAGCCGACTTGGACAGACTTAGCCGCCAGGGCGGCACATTAACTACTGCTCCGAGCGGGTGATACGGGGAGCCAGTCACCATATCTACCTCGTTGGTGAGAGCTGGGATAAGCCGCCCGAACTCGTGCGGGTCATACGTACAATCACAATCCATCGAACATACAATCTCCGTTTCGGCTCCGCGGATGCCGGTCAGAATTGCCGCCGCGACTCCCCGGTTGGAAGGATGACTCAAGACCTTGCAGTTGGCACGCTGATCAAAATTCTGGTGCAGACCCTGCAAGGTGCTATCGCTACTGCCGTCATCGACAAAAACAAAAGTCAAATTGTAGGTTCTGCCCAAATCCGCTTCTACACTATCTAAGGTATTAGCAAAATAGGGCAGAACTGCCTCTTCGTTAAAAAATGGCGTGACAATGGTGACCGATTCTTTCATCACTGGCGCTGTAGTCACATTCACCGGCGCGCACTTCTTAAAGTCTTCGGCCTTCGGAAGCCTTTCCCGTGTGGCAGTCGCGCCCGCACTCTGACGCGGAAGCCCCAGGAAATCGGCAACCGACACGAAAGAATAAGTCTGCAAATAGTGTTGTACGACCCATGCACTTTTCCCGAGATTGCGGTAATGGCGAATTCTGGCGAGAATCGAAGGCGCATGAATCTTGGGCTGCGCGTCATCCAACTCCCAGACATGAAAGTACATCACGAATGGCGCCACATAATTGCGGTGCCAATAGTCAATTCTGTGCTTCATAAAATCGTGCGGAATCTGCCTAAAATAGTTTCCACCTGCAATTGGCAACATATACCCAAACAAATCCCAGGTGGAAAAGGGAAATTCCCAGAGTTCTTTGTTACCGACTTTGTGTTTATGGACGAAGCGGCGCCACGGCTGGGAATCAAAAGATCGGAAAATCGGTAAAAGACTGGAATCATAAGTGTAGCCCTGTTCTGCTAACACCTTCAGAGCCCAAAGGTCCGAGGGAGCAAATAAGGGACGAGCACAACGATTGCCGATCACTTTCAGCCCACTGGCGCACCCGATGGCGTCACGGGACCGAGCTAGATCGTCGCAGAATTCTGCTGGGCTCATCTCGCGTACGCTGCGATGAAAATATCCCTGGGCCGCAATTTCATGTCCTCGGCGTGCGACCTCTTTGATGACCTCAGGACAGCGCTCTGCCAGCCAACCCAAAACGAAGAACGTCGCGTGAGTATCAAAGCGATCCAACAGATCCAATACCCGCAATGTGTTGTGTTCTAGCCGCGACTCGAACCGATACCATTGGCTCTGGTGCACACTGCCCTTCAGTGCCTCGGCGTGGTAGTAGTCGTCCAGGCCTATGGTGAGAATGTGCCGCTTCGGAGTACTGTCAACTTCATTCATTATGATTCTCCTAACTCTCTAGGAGGTCGTCTATCTTGACGTTCAAATTGGCTGGAAGGTGGGATTAGCGCCGCGCGGATCGGGTGCAATCCGTGGAATAACACAATTAATGGCACTTTAACTCAGATACTAGTAAGTTCTCCCGCTGATTTTGTAAGCACGTTTCACGACCAATCGTTCGCACAACCTGGCGCAATGGCTCGGCTCGAGCGGGCAGCGACGATTTGAGTCCTGCTTTCATTATCGGTGGAACACCTTGCTAGCCATCCGCGCGGAGCAGATCTCATCAGTCAGTAACACCTTAACTTAGAACCTTGTCGCCAGCATTTTACGAAACGCGTTCATGCGGACTTTTGTGGACCGCGGCGACGCTGGGAAAAGCTCGCGTGAAGTAGCTATCATTAAATGAGCTGACTGAGAGAGCTCCCGCGACGTCGATCATCTTGCTTGCGACAATTTCTGGATATATGCAAAGGGCCTTCTGTTCCCTCATTGTAACGGGAGAGCTTCGCTTGGCTGGGATCCATTCGAATCGCCACCACTGCCGTAGTAGCCGTAGTATGAAAACTCAGCCGAACCCAAATCTACACCATTTACTACTACGCCTCCGATCTTGGCGTTGACACCGAGTAGCAGATCGCGAGCACGCAAGAGCGCACTCTTAGGTGTTCGACCGCTAACCGCGGTTAGAAGTACGCAATCGGCATCGGCTGAAAGAACCAGCGAGTCACTGCACGCCAACACGGGAGGAGTATCAATAACAATGTACGTAAATGCTTTGCGCCATTCGGAAATTTTTTGCCTTACCACTGCTGAATCGAGCAATTGGGAGGGCTCCGGAATAGAGGGCCCGGCCGGCAGGACAAACAGGTTGGGGACTCGGGAGTACTGCACAATCGCTTGCCGATCGCGGACTTCGGCCTTCTCAGCCAGCAACGTGCTAAGACCACATGTTACGTGCAACCCAAGTACTTTGTGGATCCGCGGTGCCCTCAGGTCGGCGTCTATTAGCAGAACGCGTGCCCTTTGTTGCGCTAACACGACCGCACAGTTGATGCTCGTTGTTGTCTTTCCCTCAGAGGGAAGCGCGCTAGTAACCATGATTACCTGAGGAGCTCCTTCCGAGGACATAAGAATGGAGGAGCGCATGGCACGATAGCTCTCTAGAAGTTCGACCTTGGGATGGGATTGAATGATGATGGCGGGTGTGGCAGCGCCAGCCGAAGCGGACAACAAATTTCGGGTGCCGTTCACAAATTCATCACCGCCAGGACCGACCCGGGGAACGACACCCATCAGGGGCAGTGCGGTAACGCACTCCACCTCGTGCGGGGTGCGCAGGCGGTTGTCGAATCTCTCCAGTACAAAAGCCAGCGCGCTACCTCCAATACAGCCCAGGAAAAGACCCACCGCCAAGTTCAAGGGAAAATTGGGAGCATAGGGAGAGAGCGGGACTTGAGCATAGTCGACGATCCGGACGTTGCCCGATTGCAATCCAGCGGAAATTCCAGCCTCCTTCAATCTTTGCGAAAGACTATCGTATAGCTGTTGATTTGATTGCGCTTCATGTTTGAGGATCTCGTACTGGATAGCGCTCTCGTTTAATTGGGTAGCATTCTGTTTTTGCTCATTGAGGGCGTTGCGCAGCATGTTTTCGCGGTTGACGGCAACCAGGTACGCATTATGATTTCGGCTAGCGATCTTTGCGAACTCTACCCGTAAGGAGTTATTAATCTCATCAATCTGGCTCTTGAGTTCCCTAACCTTCGGGTGGGCCGGCCCCATCTGGACGGTGGCCTGAGCATAGACGTTCTCCACCTGGGCCTGCTGGCTCTTCAGCTGATTGATGACGGCGCTTTCGGCAGCACCAGGCAAGAGCTCTGGGTCGCCCGAATCGCCGGCTCTATAGAGCGCCTCTTTTTGCATACGGTCGGCTTGCGCAGACGTTAGTTCGCGATTCAGGTCATCCAACTTCTGCATGATGATATTCTGCTTGTCATCCGTACCGATGATGCCTTTTTCCTTCTGGAATTGGGCCAGGTTCGTCTGTGATGCCTCAACCTTCCGTTTTAGTTCTTCCAGTTCTTTGGAGAGCCACTTCGAGATCTGCTGAGCGGACCTATACCTGGTCGTAAAGTTCTGTTCGATGTATACCTGAACCAAGCCGTTCACGAATTTGGCGGCATTTTGTGGGTTGGGCCCAGCGAAACGCATTTCGATAATAGGCGTGTGCGGAACGCGGGTGACCTCTAACCCGCTCTGATAATCCAATACCGCAGCCCTATCTGGCTTAGAGATACTTTGGATCCAACTCGAAGCATCCACTGAACTATCATGATCTGCCGTAAGCAGGTTTACTGCTCTTAGGGTCTGCAACACTAGAGTATCGCTGGTCAGAATTCTTTCTTGAGCGTCGAGATACATATTGTATTCGGCCTCATCGAGTCCGCTGCCAGTATTTTTGAACCCGAGTGCATTCAGGTCCTCCTTCTCAACTGTGATACGACTGCTGGCACGATAACGAGGCCTCATGGTAAAGGAAACGACAGCGGCTAGGACCACGAACCCGGCAATAACCGAAACCACCGTCCATCGCCGTCGAACCAGGACTCGCCAGTATTCCAAAAAAGCCGGCTGTTCATGCCGCGCGTTGAAAGCATTCTCTTGGCTTGAAACAATCGGCAGGTTAAGAACCGGATTTTCAATCCTCAAAGGATTTCGCTGTAGTTTTTGCATGATCTTTACCCACCTTAGTGCTCACCCACTTGCTTTTCGGCCGCGGCCCTCTAATTGAAGGCTCTCTCGGGACTCTGATGGATTGTTTGTGCGCGAAGTTTGGGTGGGTGCCGCATACGCGTTCCTCAACCCTCTCTGTAAGCGCGCCAGCGCCCGAAACATCCACGCCTGTGCCCAACGCATATAGGGCGTTTCATCACGCCACCAGCGATGGATCTGGTAAGCGAAATGCCCGGATGGCGTACGCATATTATTTAGGCTCCATTCGGTGACCTCGAGGGCTTTTTGCCAAGCCGCAGGGTTCTCTGAGGCATAAGCAGCGAAGGTCAGGATTGCCTGAGAACAGCAGTGAATATCGATTGGGTAGAGGGTATCGTGGAGGTACTTGGGTACTCCGCGATCATCGAAAAGATGATCCACATAGAAATTGTAACCTCTGCCTAAAGCGTCATCGACGCTGCCATCGCCGGTCCCTTGACGGTACGCTATCATGGCCTCGAGATTGTAGCCTGTATGAAAACCATCGATCCAACGTTGTGCCCGACCGGCTCCGTAAAACCAGTATCCATCGGGTCGTTGCTCTTTTATCAGATAGTGCATGGCGCGCCGACTTAGCTCCAGGTACTCCCTATCGCCGTTAGCTCGACCCAATCGTGCAAGAAATGCGGCCGCCAGTGCACTGCCGTTATAGATTCTGGTTTGGTCCCAAGGCGTATAACTGAAGCACAAATCGGCAGCCGTGTCGATCGGCCGACGGAGACGAGTAACAATGAAACGTCCAACGGAAGAGGCCATCTCGGCAGCCTCCAGGTCGCCGGTTGTCTCGACCATGTCCAGCAACGCTTGCCCAGCAAAAACGGTAGCAATGACGTTTGGACGGAATGCGGGCAGGACGGTCCCACGCAGAGATACGAAGTCCCAGTCATAACCCCAACAAAAGAAGTCCTCCTCCGGGCTGCGGAGCAGCGCCAGTTGCGACTTCACATAATTCATCCGATCTGGGCAAGTTTCGCCTGACCGCAGCCTATCGCAATAGCCCGCCAACATGAGTGCTAACGCCTTGGGGTTCTTGCTTATAGGCACACGCAACAAACGCCGAAGCGATTCTCCTCCCCATCGCTTTCCCACCTGGATGAAAGCCCAGCTCACAGGAGGACGCCGCAGCCATGCTGCGGAAAAAAGTGGTGAGTTCAGGATGTCGTAAGGTTCGTACCCTGCGTAATCTCGAATCTCAATCCACTCCTGTAGCTGAGTCACGGCAGTCCCCACTGCAGACATCAGACCGTCGCTGGCGTATTCAGCGGTGGAAGAAGGTACCGATCGGAGTTGGGGAACAGAGCCCATTTCGAAGTGAAGGCTAGGCTTCCGCGCGCAATTGGGTCTTACTCGTGGGAAGCGACACGGACTGACCGGAAACAATGGAATCGACAACTGCGAGGCTGGCCTCCGAAACCTGCATTAACTCTTCCAAGGGAATGGGAGAATCCGAACCCTTCCGAATGGCTTCAAGAGTTAGTTCAATTTCACGCTGATGCCCCTTGTCTCGAGCAGCCTTGTGTTGCCGTGTCTTGTGTTCTTGTGCCAACTCCAGACTGCAAAAATCGTTCAATCGAGCAACTCGTCCCTCGCAGAAAATCTCCATGTACTCCTTGGGAATAGCTTGGTCACCATTGGCAACATAGACCAAATTCGCGAGCGATCCATCATGGAACGATAGCGTTACTGCCAGGTTATCCCGGTTATAACGCGATACGTCGGGGAGCGCGTGTGCACTCACGATCTGAATAGGTTGACCGACCACGAAACGCGCCCAGTCGATGAAATGGCACAGTTCGCCTAAAATGCGGCCGCCATCCTGCTTTCGCTGCGTCCAATGATCCAGCGGTAGAAAACCAGCATTGACTCGCACGTGCAGCATCATTGGTTCCTTGCGATTGCCAAAAAAGCTACATATCTGCTGGGTCAGGGGAGCAAACCGTCGGTTGAAGCCGACCATGACGAAGGGGGAGTAACCGCGCTCGTTTTCAGCCTCTATGGCAAGGCGTATCTGTTCTAACTGCTCGTAGCTGACGGCTAGCGGCTTTTCTACGAATACCGGCTTGTGTTGGGACAGGGCGCTGACCACGTAATGCGCGTGGCTATCGTGACGGGAAAGGATGAAAACCGCTTGTATGTCCGGGTCTTGAATTAACTCGCCTGGAGTTTGGGCCTTAGCAAAACGGAAGGAGCGGCGTGCCGATTCTGCAGCGGTTCCCGAACTTGTCGCGACCGAATGCAGCACCGCTCCCTTGGTTGCCTGCAACGCGGGAAAGATTGTCCCACGCGCAAATCCGCCACCCCCGATGCAACCAACCCTTACGGTCTCTAATGGAATCGACTTAGCCAACTCCCGCGTAACTAAAGGACGTTCGAGGTGGCTGGGGGCGGAAGGGTATTCGATTAGAATGGTGTAGGCACCCGAGGACTTCAGTTCGGCATAAGCACGATCTCCTTCTCGGACAGGGTAGCGGCGCTGCACCAGAGGCGCCACGTTCACGGCGCCTGATGCCAGCAAGGTAAGGAAAGCCTCCATGTTTCGCTTTTCTGTCCAACGTACGTACCCGATTGGATAATCCATGCCTTCTTCTTCGTACTGTGGATCGTAACGTCCGGGGCCGTAGGAGCGGGATAGGACAATGGAAAGCTCCTTCTTGTAGACGTGATGGCGTGACACCCCGAGTCCTACGTCTCCGACTATCACAATCCGTCCACGATCGCGCAGAATCTTAGCAGCCATTTCAATCGGTTCGGTGGACGAAGTGGCTGCAGTAATGATGGCTACGTCCACCCCGTGCCGGCTAAATTCATTAACGGCGTCAGGGAGGTGATTGGCACTGCAGCACAGACCGAGGTCAGCTCCCAAGCCTAGGCTGCGATTTACTCGGTCGGCGTCGAGATCAATGGCTATGACTCGACAACCAGCAGCTTTTGCCAGCTGAATGGTCAACACACCAACCAGGCCAGCGCCGATCACAGCCACGGTCTCGCCAACTGTCGCCTGGCTTTGTCTCAGCCCCTGCATGGCAATCGCGCCAATCGCAGTCAGGCTTGCCGCTTCGAGCGGCACTTGCGCTGGAACACAGATAGCTAGGTTTTTAGGAATGAAGTTAATTTCGCAGTGACTGGCGTGACCAACGCCGGCGCAGGCCACCCGGTCTCCTAACCGAAATTCTTCCACGTCTTCTCCAACGGCAAGCACTGTTCCAGCGCAGCTGTATCCAAGGGTAGAGAGCGAATTTAGGCGGCTCTGGACGCGTTCGTAAGCCGACCTAATCCCGTGGCTCTTGGCGTAGTCGACGACTTGCTGGACTAGATCCGGCCGAGCGAGTGCCTTGGCGATTAGCGATTTCTGTACCTGTTCCCGGTGGGCGCGCTCCGTGCCCGCGCTAATTGCCGAGAATGCTGTCCTGACCAAAAGCCCACCCGGCCGCAGCTCAGGACGCGGCACCTCACAGGTAATGATGTCTCCGGATCGTAAGTCTTCAAGAATGGTCTGCATGCCTTCACGCTTCTCCTCGACGGTACTCTCTGTCGTTATTCCCAAGTCAAAGAAGGCCAGCTACTTAGTCTTCACAATCGCGAGCCGTTTGCGTTAGTACGCAATATTTCCCGTTTGACGCGGACAACAATAATGAAAGCAGATCGCCTACTTCGCGCGCACGTACATCCCAGGTACAGCCGCGAACTGCCGACTGACGCACCTTCCTATCGTCTTCCGTGTCATTTTGTAGCGCGTCTTCCACAGCAGCTATGAACTCCTCGGTGGAATGATAAGTCCTGATGCCCGGAACCCGCGAATATTCGTAAAGTGGGGAAATCACGACCGGCTTACCACTCGCGAGATACTCTCGGACCTTAATGGCGCTACCATAGCTGGTGAATACGTGGTTTTGCCGCCAGGGTAATACGCACACATCAATGTGTCGCAGGAATCGAGGCAGTTCCGCGTAAGGCTTTGAACCCAAGAAGTGGACGTTCGAGCCAGAGATCTGCACGAGCTTCGACGTTCTACCAATGAGCATCCAGTGCCATTGAGGCCGAAGCTTTACCACTTGCTGGATAAGGGGCACGTCCATGACGTAGTCCATGTACCCGAAATATCCTAGTACAGGGCGCGGAATGTCGGCCACCTCCGGCGACGGGTCGGCAGCCTCGCTGGAAAAATGCTCGAAGTCCACTGCCTGTTCCAAGAAGTAACGATGGTCAACTTCAGATTCTTCGTACAGTTTGCGGCCGGAATACATCACGACAGCCGCGCGCTGCTTCAAACGCGTATCCATATCTCGAATGGTGCTTCGCGACAAGGCGCTGTCTTCGTTGGCCTCGTACTTATCTGACACTTGATAAACTACGAGTTTCGCACCCAACCAGTCCACCACATCAGCTGCTGATGGAATAGCTACCCAGACAATGGGTTCATGTAAGTTGCAGAGCAGCATTACAAATCGGAGTTGCGCTATCAGCAGTACACGATTTATTGCTCTCAGAATGCGTGATCCATAAAAAGGCAGTGAAAGTGGGGTCAGCACATGCAGCCCCTCTGGTACCTTGCGCAAGCAACGCAGAAGGCTACCCAACTTGCACCGGATTTTAAGGAAAAAATCTGGGTTCGACATCGATGGCAAGCCCATCGTGATCGAATTCACAAAAAGAACACGGTTGCATTTCGCCAAGCGCTTCAGAATGTGGTTCTTCGAATGCGGATGGTGATACCACCAATCTTCGCCTGCGAAGCAAATAATCGATTCGCCCGATAGCCCGTAGCTTATCTCCGATGCATTCGGCTCACCTTTTACGTAGTTGAGTTGTTGTTTCATCACGGTACTTCAGTTTAAAAGGTTCCGGACGTTATCAGCTTCGAATATCCTTGTGAACAACGTGACGGGAAGGCCGCATTCGCCGCGGACGCGAATGTGGCAAGAGCGAACCGAAGATCCGTAAACCCGGCTAAGGGAGCCTGGCCGTGACTCAACCTGAAGCGTTACCGGGGCGCTGAATTCCATGACCATCGCCGTTGCACCCTGAATTTGGCAACACACTCCATGCTCAACTGTTTCAATAGCCTCAACGCGGTAGGTTGAGTTTAAGTGCCAGTTTGCTTCGAAACGATGAACGCCGTCACCCGTAATTTCGTCTTCCACAATTACCCGATTCGTGTCTGTCAAACGGACTGTTCGCGAGTGTGTCACTCCCATCCCGCGATAACCTGAATGCGACGAATGAAATGTATACGTACCGCCATCTTGCTTCACCTCAATGGCGCTGGCCTGAGCGACATTTTCCATGCAGAACAGAAACTGCTCTTCGAGTGAGAAAGGATTCTGTTCCTTTTCGTCTACAATTACCGTGTTGTGGGCCGTTGAAGAGCGAAACCGATTGCGTGTCGTTGCGTCGCGTGTGTAGCAACAAGTTCCAGAGTCGCAAAGTATTTCTTCGCCGCCGACGCGCATTATTAGGCTCAGCTTGTCGTTGTGAGAATGACTGCCTTTTCCCGAAATGGAGTTCGGCATTGCAACGAAAAGAATCTCGGTATCACGGCGACGCGCGATAGCGATTCCGGAACGCGGGAATACGATTGCACCATCTGGTCGCGTAGCGACCGACTTTGGAGTAGCAAAGGTGTCTTCCGAAAGCCCATACCATTTTGCATCCTCGGCTGCGTGTGAGTGTTCGCCAAACAAGGCAGCCCCTAATCCCAGCAGATTGGACACTCGTAGCGAATTCCTTTCCGGCACCGACACGAACAGCAGTTGGCGCAAATCGTCAGTGAGAAGTTCAACGCGGCCATCATCACAGTCGCCCACGTGTGGAAGTTCGCCTTCTGAGTTGGCCAATTGCCTGGCGAAATTGTGCATCATACGCAATCGTTCAATAAATTCAGCGCTCGGCGTCGCTTTCGTCGCTCGCATCAAAAGCAATGACGTGGTAAACATTTGCGTAACCAGTACGTGGTACCCCAACGAGGATTCATAATCTCCGCCATCCTCGTGTACTTGCCGCAAAATCTCCCGCTCGATTCGTCGCTTGTAGATGCGCCGTTTCGCGGCCATTCCCCTACCATCTAAAAATAACGAGAGGCAATACAAGCCAACAATGTTGCTTAAATAGTGATTGCTCCGTACAAAGTGCGAGAACTCCAAGTGCGCCTCGATGAACATGAGGTGTTGCCATAAACACGCGGTTATGTTCTTGAGCCAGCCCTGATCTTCCAGGGGGAGCGGCCATAGCAGGTCGAGTAAAAAACAGATGCT
The DNA here is from genome assembly GCA_963786325.1 of Terriglobia bacterium. Taxonomy (GTDB): domain Bacteria; phylum Acidobacteriota; class Terriglobia; order Terriglobales; family Acidobacteriaceae; genus JAIQFF01. The sequence continues at coordinate 44,564 of CAWAYW010000021.1, read as the reverse complement.
CACCGCACGCAATGAAGCTTCCATCGCGAGCGTCCAATTGACACCGACCCCGACTGGGTTCCGCGCAATCCAATCGGAAGTCAGTAGCTTAGCTGCCTCTCGGTATCGTTTCTCGCCGGTGAGCACGTGCGCCTTGCCGAGGACGGGGAGAAATTGTAGCCGTGACAGTTCCCAGGGAACTTTCACATCTGAGCCATCGTGGCGCACGTAATTGCGACCTTCTACCAATGTCTGGGGCCAGTGCAACCCGGAGACAAAATCGAGGTTCCACGGTGGAGGGAATCCCAACGGGATGGTGCCGTAACCCAAAAAGGGGAAGCGACCATCACAAATCTCAGAAGCAAATCCGACTACGCTGGCTCGAGTTTCCGGAGCGAATTCCTTGATTCGCGGGGAGTAGTAACGGATTGGGCGAAATTCGACAGGACACGGATCGTCCATTCGTGCAAGAATGCGCTTCTTGTCCCAGCCTCTTCTCGCACGCCATACGAATTCACGAGCTAAAGATACCGGAGATTCCTGCTTAAGAAGTTGTCCCAGTGGTCTCATAAGTTCGCGATGAGCGTGGTCAGTTGTCAGACTCAGCATGCGTGGTACAGAAACTTGGCATCGACCAAGAAATTCCACGAAATCTCCTCATAAAGTGGAAATCGTCGTGGTTTCGATCGGGTTTCGGGTCACATTCCCTGTCGACGCATGACTATCCGCGGGTTGGTCGAGCGGAACAAATCTTAACAAGTGGGCCGTATTCTGCCGCCAAGTATGTCGGTCAATGGCCACCTCTCGCGCACGCGTACCGAGGCGGCTCCTCAATTCTTCATCCTGCGCTAGCAAAGTGATGGCGGAAACCAATTCATCAACACTTCCCGGCGTGAGTAAGAGGGCGGTTTCATTGTGGCTCAGAACTTCGGCCAGCTGATCGAGCTTACTGGCAACAATCGCCTTTTCCATTGCCATGTATTCGAACAACTTAGTGGGCGACCCGAAAAATGGCCGCCCGTCCGGCAGCCGCACGTGAGGAGAAAGAAGTATGTCAGCAGCATCCATGTATGATGGCACTTGATGATGGGCCACGATACCCGTGAAAACGACTTGGCCTGACTCCTCGAATGATTTCAAGCTGTGCCGCATTTCGGCATGGAGCGGACCTTTTCCCACAAGCAGGAACCGCAGCCGAGTGGGCGAAGCTGACGTAAGGATGGTTTCGATGGCTTTTTGCAGAGTAGGAATTCCGTGCCAATGGCTAAACGACCCGACAAAACCCACGACAATTTGATCTCGAGCCAGTCCAATTTGCTGCCGAACTCGTTCCCCCCCGCACCCAGGTCGAAAAACATCGGGATCTACGGCATTCGGACTAACGATTATCCGGGCCGAGGGGATCCCTCGCCGCAGCAACTCCTGGCGAATGGGGTCAGAAACAACCACAATAAGCGAAGCGCACTTTAGGCTGACTTCTTCGCAAAGGCCGACCCATGTGCGGAAGCGTGTAGGGTCCCAATAATCAGCCATCCACAATTCAGATCCGTTATATTCCAAAATCAATGGTATGCCCGTCCACTGAGATAGCAACGCTCCCGCCACAGTGAATCGGCCGTGCCGCTGGTAACAGAATGCGGGCCGAGTACCAGAAAGCAGCTGACGCACAGTCGAAGCAAACGTGACACTGTAAGAGAGCATCAGAGTTTCCCAGAACAAGAACTGTTTTCGCTTGGCGCGAATTTGGTGGATCGGAAAAAGGTTCTGGGGAATGGCAGCGCCAGAGAATATGGTGCAACCAACCCTGTTCGCAGCAAGTCCCCCCAGCACTCCACGAATATGACTCACAGCCCCGCCTGCGTCGGGCTTGATCAGAGGATATGGAAATAGATAGGCCACCGCATTGGTGGCAGCATTAGCGCAGAACTTTTGCGGAGAGGCCGCCATTTTCCAAAGCCACAGAAGAATCAGCGAACAAAAGAGGACTCCGGCGTCGATTACCGCGCTGAGTAAGGTTTTTGGTAGAAGGCGCAACCAATCGAGTCGCCGGTAGACCTGAACTTTTCCAGACGCATCGGCCACCACGGTTTGTTTACAGTGATGAATCAACCCCGACCAGATTACTAGCAGCAATTGCGGCGCTTCCTCCAAACGCTCGAAATACACCACTAAGGCTTCACCGCGGAGCTGCCGGAGAGTACGAAGTTGCGACTTCCACCCCCCAGACCGCAGTTGACAATGGGAGAGCTCCCGAATTTCTGATTTCGGAAAGTGATCTTCCGCAAGAGCACGCGCCTGATCGGCGTCACCCGTCCAAGCGTGCAAATAGATTATTGGAGGATGACTCATACGCTTACCGATTGACGAGCCCTCATGGACGAGAAGATTGCGACTCGACCGCCGCGATGGACAAGCCGGCCCGACGATGGTTCAGTAACAGCAAATTTGTACAGTATCGCTATGACGAACAGGAACCATAGATTTAAGTCCGCATAGTAACCGCTGCTTAAACTCACTCCAGTGATCCAGTAGGCGAGAAAGACGTAATTAAAAAACGTCGCAGCCAGTCGCCTGTCAGGAGTTCCTTCTCGTCGCAAGAGTTGGAAAGTGCGAAACAGCAACACCTGCGCAGTTAAGAACGACAGGAACCCCAACAGTCCAGTTTCTACGAGGATAGTTCCCAAGGTATTGTGAGAGGAACCGACTGAAAGAACACCACCGAATGAAACATCGGAGAATTTGTAGGCCTCGCTTATATAATTTCCCCAGCCCACCCCAACGATCGGATGGGCCAAGAACATTTCCCACGTCTGTCTCTGCTGGGCTACTCGCGCGTAAACGTCGGAAGGATCCGAGACTCTGTATTCAAACATATCCGGCGCAGTTTTCTTAAACCACAGCAAGCCCAGCACTGCCAATAGCACCGAGCCTACAATGACGATTCGCAAAGCAGCCCTTTTTCGCCCGTAAAACTCAAAACTCACAATCAAAAGCAAAGTCAACAGTATGGACCGAAACATGGGCATCACAGCAATCGCCAGCGCGCAGGCAATTCCCACGAGGTGCAGAATTCGCTGCCCTGCGGGCATGTGACTTCCTATGGCGCGACGCAAAAATAGTAGCAGCAGGAAGCTGAGCAAACCGATAAGTCCGAACGAGTTATTTGTTGCGAACGGTCCATTCACCCTAGCCAATCCTGTACCTTCAACCAAGAATACGGCGGCGGATAGGGGTAAAAGATCCTGTCCAGTTTTAAGTTCTGCGAGACCAATGCCTGCAACGTAGATAGACATTAAACAGGTCAGCGCATGCAGCTTTGAAAGATGCTGTCTGAGGGAGAAATTACGGATCACGTACCAGGCAAGTATTCCCGGGAAAACGAACACGTCCATCAGTTCCTTGATCTTCCCCAACGGATTGTCGGCCCGGAGTAGCGAAACTAGAATTGCCGCGATGAAAAGAATCCACGCAATGCCAGCCCTTTTCGCCTCTCGAGTCAAGAAAACTTTAGGGCTTCGGGAACCAAAGATTAAAGCCACTATCAAGATTCCAATCATGGCCCGATCCAGGGTGAATATCGACCTCTCCCGCGGGAAAGTCAAAAAATAGTAACCCAAAGGAAAGATAAGAATCCAAGCCAGAACGGTGAAGTCCGCACGCCCACATAGCGCATCGGCTCCAGCGTAAATGGCCAGCAGACACGTTGCGACGAAAACAAGAACAATCACGACCCACATCGTAGGCATAGAGACCAAAAAGATTTCTACCGAAAGTAGAAGCTCAGCGTTGTCATGAGTCTGGTGAGAACTTGATTTTATTTACAGCGGAGGCCAGGCCAACTGACTTGGGCTTGTTGATAATTTTCAACAGTACCGATGTCCAACAAAAAATCATTCACTTCATAGGCACACATTTTTCCAAGTAATCGAGGCAAAACATGGTGGCCGAGGTCGGCAGGTTTGCAGTCAGGAATTTCATCTAGCAGCGCACCGCTGCCAAGAAGCAATCCCGTGAATGCGAGGTTGCCCGCGGGGCTCGTGGGCTTTTCCACAAAGTGCGTCACCCGGTGCCCGTCATCCACGCTAACAATTCCACACCGGCTGGGATCAGGGACATATGATACCCCGATCGTAGCAGCTGGATTGTGCGAGCGATGAAACCGCAACATGGGTGCGGAATCGAAGTTGGTAAGCACGTCGGCGTAGAAAACCCAGAATAACTTCTCGCCGGCTACCCACTTCCGGTTGGCCGCGAGTGTACCGGCACTGCCTAACAGATCAGGCTCTTCGACTAACGTTAACTTTGGTCCGTCGTGGAACTGCGAAAGATACTCTCGCACTGCTTGCGAGTGCGCGTGGAGGTTGATCAGTACCTCCGTTATGCCGCATTGCTGGCATAGTTGCAGCCAAATGTTAAGTAACGGCTGTCCCTTGATGGGTAACATGCACTTGGGTTTGGTATCTGTGAAGGGTCTTAACCTTGTACCATTGCCCGCGGCTAAAAGAAATGCCTTCATAGTGATCTTTCTGCCGTGAGCGCGTCAGTTGTTTCCCGATGCGATAGGTACGAATGGTTCAACACAAGGTTCCAGCGCAACCCACAGTTGTTGTCTCCATCAAGAAACGGATCATTAATAACTACCTGAGCTCCTTCAGATTCGAACTCGAACCTCAACTCGGGGACATCTTGTCGGGCGAAGATCTCTCGGATCGCTTCCTGGTACCGCTTTTCGCAATACAAGAGCAGAAATCCACCGCCGCCGGCGCCGGCAATTTTGCCGCCGAGCGCGCCATTTTGGCGAGCGGTGGCATACAGCTCATTAATGAGGGGAGTGGAGATTTTCCCGGATATTGCCTTCTTCGCTTGCCATGACTTGTCTAGAAGGCTGCCAAATTGGCAAAGTTCTCCTTTAAGGAGCGCCCGGTGCATAAGGTGAGCTAAGTGGTGGATCTCCTGGAGCGACTCGACTGCTCTGTCTCTACTAGATTCCTCTTGCTGCCTCAGGATCGACCAAGAATCGTGCGCTTCCCCGGTGAAAAAGAGCATCAGGTTTTGCTGTAATTCTAGCTTCACATCCGAAGGGATATTTAGTGGTTCTACACGAGTCGTGCCATTCGGCGCGATCGTCATGAAATTCAGCCCGCCGAATGCCGCGGCATATTCATCCTGCTTTCCCACAGGTTTCCCCAAAACGTTGTGCGCGATCTCGAACGCCCGTTCCGCAAGGTCATATTTCGAGGTAGGAAGCCGTAAGTAAGTGTTCAACGCTTTTAAGAGGTTCACGCAGACGGTCGCGGATGAGCCTAGGCCCGTGCCAGGCGGAATCTCTGATGCGAGAAACAGATTTACCGAGACGTGGTGGCCTAGCGTCTTCAAAACGGCAAACGGTAGTTCCAACTTCCTTCCTTTCACGCTCATTTTCGCAACGTCGTTCCAGTGCTCAATGACGCGTAAATCGGAAGAAATGATCTGGACATTGCCATCGTCCCGCTTGGAAAGGACGGTGTAAAAGTATTTATTTATGGTGGTACTGAGAATCGCACCACCGTGCTTCTCATAATACGCCGGAAGATCAGTTCCTCCCCCTCCGAAACTAACACGTACGGGGCTACGCACGATCAGCACGTATTGGCCTCCCTGCCGAATCCGAGGCTCCGATGAGAACAGAATCGTGACTCGCCTGTGTCCGACTAGTTTCGGTATCGGTCCTGCGGCGAAAACATCTCTTCGCTAGAGTGCCCATGGTCGCCAAAAGCAGGCTAAAATCAGAGAGAGGTGACCATTCCAGCAAGTACTGCAAATCAAACCGGGTCTTGTCTTCTGACGGATGCTGATCACGGAGGCCGTTCACTTGCGCTAGACCGGTCATTCCGGGCATCGCCTTAAGGCGTTCCTGCTGCCACTCTGAATAACGTTTAACCCGGTCTGGTGACTCCGGGCGAGGTCCGACCAAGCTCATCTCACCGCGAAGAACATTCCACAGCTGGGGGAGCTCGGAGATGCTCAACTCACGCAGGATTTGCTCGTAGGCAGAGCCGCCATCGCTTTCGCGCTCGATGTTTAGCCGATACATCAGGAACGGCTGCCCGCCTTTTCCTATGCGCGTTTCCCTCCGAAGGAGCGGCCTCTTGTGCGAAATGATAACCACTGCCGCGGTTCCGCTAATCAGGGCGGCGGGTACGGCAAGAACAAGAACTCCTATAACGTCCATGACACGCTTGATCACTCCTGCAAGCGGAAACTCGGCGGGGCCTTCGAGTGAGAGTAGCGGCAGGCCCTCTATGTCCATGAGCCTCAATTTCGAAGTGTAGAGCTCATAGCCACGGGGTAACACACTGACATGAACACCCCGGTTGCGACAACGCGACACGAAATTCTGGAACTCCACTCCTGGCGGATGGTCAAGCACAATCATTTCGTCTATCCTGTGCGCATCCAAAGCTTCCAAGACTTTAATTGAACTCAACGGGTTCCCTACGGAAGTGAAGTCGCCGGCTCCAGGAGAATTATCGTCCCCCGCGGGGTAAAGTATACCGACGACCTCGTACAGTAACTCAGGGTGGCGATCGATCGTTAACGCGAGTTCGCGAGAGACCCGATTGTTTCCGAGTAATAGCACTTTTCGCGTTAACCCACGTTGGTGCTGACTGCGGAGCAAACGATAAATGCTAAACCGGATTATCATGAAGCCTAGAAAGAGCAGCAAGGTAAAATAAGTCAGGAGCAGCCGCGAGTAGTAGATCTGCTCGAAATATGCGAGGGCTATCACAAACGCCATAAGTAGTGCGGTTGCCATTCCGATCCTGCCGATCAGAACTGTTAACCGCCAACCGCCATCGAAGCCATTGAGGCTCATCGCCTGAAAAAGAAAACCCCAGGCGCCCAGTCCGGCGAAAATCAGAAGCCAATAAGAAGAAGAATGGGGCCGCAGTTGGCTGTAGCGTAGCCCGTAGCTCAATCCGAGTGCGGCAATTAGCCAGAGCACATCGAGGACGAGAACCGTGAGACTGATCAAACGACGACTCATATGGAAGATTCAGAATGAAATAAAAATAGCTTGCACAATTTATGCTTGCGCCGCGCGTGGCGGGCTGGGAAGGGTTGGGGTAGAGGCGCAGGGTTCGATCGGGGGAGTCGATATCGATGTGACTGAAGCGGTCGTTCCTCGGCCGCTCCGCAATTTGGAGCGGAGCGAAGTAAAAATCGAGTGCGTGACACACGTGTGTAGGTCTTCGATGAACTGCATGTTGTCAGAGGGAACGATAAGGCACAGGTTACACAGTTCCTTCATCTTGCCGCCCTGGTACCCGGTAAGTCCAATGGTATAAGCTCCCGCCTCGCGCGCCACTCGCAGTCCCTTCAGGATATTAGGAGAATTTCCGCTGCCGCTGATTGCGAGCACGAGGTCATTGCGTTGCACAAAATTGTGAAGTTGTTCCGCGAAAATGTCTTCGTAACTCGCATCGTTAGCCCAGGCAGTCAGCATTGGGATGTTATCTGTTAACGAAAGCACACGGAACCGGCGCCGGCCATTGACAACTGTACCTTTGCCGAGATCACACGCTGAATGGGAGGCCAGCGCTGCACTACCACCGTTGCCAAATAAGAAAACCGTCCGGTTTTCCTCGTATGCGTGCGCCAATGCAGCCGTGATCTGATCAATGATCTGAAACGGAAGATGGCGCAATACCGCGGCCAGCTCGGTAAAGTAGCCCTCCGCGTTGCTGATCGAGGGCGTTTTGCGAATGTCAAGTATCTTGTCTTCTAGTTCGAGGGTTCTCATGACAGGCTCCATGGAGATAGGCTGACTGTTTCAATCCGTCAGGTAAGGGCCGCAATGTACGTCTGGATGAATAGATGAAGGCTCAAATGAAAGATAAAACCTTAGAAACCGGCTGGATGACTCCTAGATTGCGCATGTTCAGGTACGCATTTTCAAGATTCGAAGGAATGCCGCCGATTTCATCGATCCACGCTAGGAAGTCGTCCAAGACTTCAGGGAGCCCGCGTCGTGGAGTCCACCCCAGACCCTCAAGTTTGCTGATACTCGACACACTGTGGCGGTTGTCCCCCAAGCGGTACTCCCCCGGAATCATGATCTGAATCGATTTGCCAATCTTTTTTAGGATTAGCTCGGCATACTGCGAAACGGTCGTCGCCCTTCCGCCTCCCACGTTGAAGGATTCAAAGTTAGCCTTGTCGTTATCGAGCACGCAGAAATTGGCATCAACAACATCATCGATGTGCACAAAGTCGCGCGTCTGAAGGCCATCTTCGTAAATCACCAACGGCTCGCCGGCGAGCGCCCGCACTGTAAAGATACGCAGAATTCCCGAATACTGGTTAAAGAGTGACTGGCGCGGTCCCTGTGTGATGGAGTACCGCAGTGCGACAGTCGGGATCTGATGGAGACTGCCAAGCCCAAGACCGATTTGTTCCCCGGACAGCTTTGATACCGCATACTGATTGCAAGGATTTGGATGAGATTCCTCCGAGAGCTTCGGGGTGCATGCTTCTCTGCAGTGAGGACAGCATATTTCCCAGTCGCCATTGCGAAGTTGTTCGTGGCCGCGGCTCTTTGGCAGGCAGAACCCGTGGGTGCGGCAGAAATATTGTCCCTCGCCATAAACGGCCTGAGATGAGGCAATGATAACCTTGTTAGGTCTCCATTTATGTTCCACCAGCACTTCATACAGCAGGGCAGTGCTGACCGCATTCACCATTACGAATTTCGAAAAATCCAACATATAATCCTGATACGCTGCTTGATGTGACACCACATCAACGCCCTCCAGCGCTCGCTCCCATGTTGAACGGTCGATTACACTGCCGCGCACAAATTCGGCATCCGCAGCGAGATGTTTTGGCAAGCCATGCGGATGAACCCTGGAATCCAGAGCATCGAGGATCCGAACTTGGTAGCCTTTCTTCAGGAAAGCGTCGACAAGGTGCGAACCGATGAACCCAGCACCCCCAGTCACCAAGGCACGCATATTTTCCGTTTCTCCTGTGCAACTTTGAAAAACTAGTAGGCACCTTTTCCGCGTAGCACCACCCAGATTGTTTGCAATAGAATCTTGCAATCGAGTGCGAGTGACCAGCGGTCAATGTAATCCAAATCCATCCGTACCCATTCATCAAAATCCGTAATATCCGCGCGTCCTTGGACTTGCCACAAGCAAGTGAGTCCAGGCACAACGGACAATTTTCTCTTTTGCCAGCACTGAAAGTTTTCGTACTCAGATAACAATGGTGGACGTGGCCCCACCAGGCTCATGTCTCCAACAACAACGGACCATAATTGAGGAAGTTCATCGAGGCTGTATTTTCTTAGGAGACGTCCGGTGCGAGTTATGCGGGGGTCATTTTTCATTTTGAAAATGGGTCCCTGCATCTCATTATGCTGCAACAATTCCTGTTTCAGTTTGTCTGCGCCACGTACCATGGTGCGAAACTTCCAACTGACAAACGACCGACCGTGCTGCCCTACCACTCTCCACCGATAAAGTATTGGTCGTCCTTCGCAAATCCAAATTAACGTTCCCACCACAACCATCACCGGGCTCGCAGCAATGAGTAGGGCTATGCCCGCCACTTGGTCGATGACTCGCTTGATTCGACGCGGTGATGAGGACGGAAAACTCGAGTAGGTGAATAGGCTATCTTGATTATTCATTTAGACTGGCCCTTCGTAGCCTTTTCTCAGACTAAAGCTTTCCCGTAAAACGCGGTAAACGAACCAGGCATTCGTAGTTAGGTACCGCTTCCATAGGTTCCCCGGATCCTGTATCAAGCGATAAAACCACTCCCCGCCATGCCGAACCCACTGCGGCGCATCCTTCTTAATTCCCGCCAGAACGTCGAAGGTACCGCCAACTCCCATTACTACCCGTGCTCCCAAATTATTCCGATGTTTTTCGATCCACAATTCCTGGCGTGGAGTTCCCATCGCAACGAACAGAATTGCCGCTTCCGATCGGTTGATCTCGTCGACAACCTCTTGTTCTTGGTTGGCTTCAAAATAGCCAGAGCGCATGCCCGCAATCAACAACCGCGGGTAGGTCACGGCTAACTCCAATTTCATTTTTGCGAGCACGGTCGCCTTAGCGCCGAGGAAATATACAGGTACTTGTTGCGATTCCAGCCAAGGAAGCAGCGCTTTGAGAAGCATGATCCCCCCCACATGCCCTTTCAAGGGCCGTCCCATCTTTCGGCACGCCCAAACCACCGCATATTCAGGAATGATGAGATCTGCGTCGCGTACTATTTTATTGAGCGCAGGTATTCGCTCCGCAAGCCAGAGCTTATTTGCATTCAGAGCAACCACATGATGGAGTCCGCTCGCTTTGATAAACGTATCCACTCGTGAAACGGCATCCTGAATGTTCAAACTGTCCACGGGATACCCCAGTAAGTGGCTTCGTGAAGGAAAGAGTTGAGGCCTAACGCTCATTTGGCTTGCATCCCTCTGACCCCTGGCATAAACGGACTGAACTAAGGACACACCCTTTGATAAACAATCACTTCCTGCCTCACTTGTCGCATCATTCCCCGTTCATGCTAGGGCTCTGGTAGGAATCGCATTTGGGACAGAACAGGCTATCGTTCAGGCACGGGCGCTGTGCATTCAGGGCAGGTCGAAACATTCCCCGTTCGTGCTAGGGCCTTGGTATGAATCGCATTTGGGACAGAACAGGCTATCGTCAGGCACCGGCGCTGTGCATTTAAGGCAAGGAGAGGTGGACGGCAATTTAACTGGATCGCCCAGCTCCTTTTCCGCACCTCGCAGTAGCTCCTGAGCAGGAGTCTCCACGGCTAAGGATTGCACACCCGATCGTTCTGCTTCAAACAGTCGCAACGCGTCAAATATGCGGCTCATGCTTTGTCCGCGACCAGCGGAATCGTGTCCGCAGATTGACCTCGATCTAACCGTGATGCTCGTATCTGATCATAAAAACGGAGCATGGTTTTCTTGGCTTCCCATATCTCGTTGCTCTCGCCCTGCTCAATATTTTCGCCCTGCTCAATATTTTCGTCCTGCTGAAAGCTGTCGCGTCGCTCAAGATTTTCGCCCCGGTCAATCCAGGCAGAATGCATTCCGGCGATGCGAAAGTCGGTCGCTACTTCATCGATCATAGACGGCAACACGGCAGGCGATTGCTTCGCATAGGCGGTGATTAGTCCGTTTTCGCATACCGTGTTGATCAGCCGCGGAATGCCATGTGAATAATGATAGACACTGTTAACAGTAAACGGAGGGAAAAGAACTTCGGCCCGAGCCTCTGCTCCTGCAAGCTCAAGTCGTCGATGTATATAACCCCTGGTCTCTTCCCTATCTAGAGGTTCTAGCTGAGTGCGCAGCGCAATTCTTTGCTTCAGCTGCCGCAATTCGACTGCATCCAGCTGTTGGTCGAGCTCAGGTTGCCCCACGAGCATGATTTGCAGCAATTTGTCTTCCGCCGTTTCCAAGTTTGTCAGAAGCCGAATTTCTTCTAAAACCTCTCCTGAAAGCTGATGAGCCTCGTCTACCACAAGCACAGTCGTGAGGTCTTTTTGATGCCGCGCGATAAGGTAACTACTAAACTCGAGGAGAAGTTCGCTTTTGTTTTTGCCGGTTGTGGCAAATCCCAAGTCGCCCATTACATATTGTAGGAACTCGATTGGGGACAATCTGTTATTAAAAACGTATGCATAAGCGACCTTATCCCGATTCAACAGCTGCAGCAAGCAACGCACCAGCAGGGTCTTGCCGGTTCCTACCTCTCCTGTCATGACAACGAAGCCCTTATGGTGGCGAACGCCATAATACAGTGACGATAGAGCCTCGTTGTGTCTCTTGGTAGGAAATAGAAACGAGGGATCTGGCGTGATCTGGAATGGGTTTCGCTGCAAGTTGAAAAACGTTTTGTACATGGAACCGTGTGCCGGGTTTGCTATTCCTACTTTACGACAGGTCAAGCCTGGGTTTGCTTCGAGGCCATACCTCTCAGTCGCGTGTTGGGCAGGGTTATACTGCCCAATTCGCCTAATCGGGTGGCTAAGTCGAACAGGGGAAAGTCGTTCATACTAAATCTGAACCCGAAAACACATCAATATCATGGATACAGCTTGACTGGTCAACATGCAACTTCTTTCACTATAAGAGAACGTTTATTCCGCCCCATCACTTGCGGCTTGCTTTATCGCTTTCCTTCCTTTCGCCGGATGAACATCTGCATCGTTCTAGCGCTTTTTTCGCACGGCAACCGGAGAGGTGATTCGGGTCTACATAGCTTCGCCCTCTCAGTCACAGCTGGGTGAGGAAAACTGCGAGGCGGGCATTGAAGTCCCTGAACCCAGCCGGAACCTGTGTCCAGTGCTCAATCGGCTCCCTTAGCTCTTATAGGGAGACAAAGTCCATCAACCTCAGGGTTTAGGGGGAGAAGGTGCTGTGACGAACCCTGAAATTCTGCGCCAACCCATCACGATCTATTCGATCGTGGCGCCGAGAGGTCGACTCTCGGTAACGTGATTAACTGTGAGCTCAAGCTTTTGTAAAGTGGCCGAGTCTGGGGGGGAGGAAATACAGGTATTCGGCACACCAAAGTTATGCCGAAGGCCAAGTTGCCACAAGAGGTCGAAAGGCACGGGCCGCCAAGTGAGCAAGCGGTACCTGGAAGCGGCGGACAACTTCGTTAGTTAAGGTGAGATAAACTTCTCCTCGGGGCTAGTGATTTAGTTTTGCAAGAGTGTTCCATTCAGCTTGCTTTCCCGTGCCTTCTGTGTGAGAATGCCCATCCAGCGAGGGTCGGAATCCCCCCCTCCCCTCGCGATTTCTCCCCCCCGGTCACCCCAGGTGCCAATTAGAGATGATGAAGATTATGACTGCGCAGGGCGTCCCCAACCCCGGGCGTGTTGATGTGTTAATCGCGGATCGCAGTCGAATGGCGAGCCGATTACTGAGCGATTTGCTCAGCAGAAAACCGCATTTCAATGTGATAGCCGCTTTAGTTCCGTCCGAAGTTCTAGCGGCAGTGGCTGGGCACCCACCTGAGATTGTCGTACTGAGTGCTGATGTCGACGAAGGTCCTGCTAAAGGAGTCGAGATTGCTCGGGAGCTGCATGCGCGCTGGCCGGCTGTTCGTATCGTCATGCTTACCGACACCTGTGATCGAGAGTCAGTGATAGCGGTCTTTCGTGCCGGAGCGAGTGGTATCTTCAGCAGATCTGGACGGCCGGCTGATTTTTGTAAGTGCATTGAGTGTATTTACAAGGGCCAAATCTGGGCTGAGCACTATCAGATTCAATTCCTAATCGATGCTTTGATTAATACTGCACCTTCGCGCGTGTTGGACGCCCGAGGGAACGAACTATTGTCTGGCCGCGAGTTAGAGGTGGTTCAGCTCGCCGTGCGAGGATGCACCAATCGCGAGATCGCCGACCGCATGAAGCTAAGCGAGCACACGGTCAAGAACTACTTGTTTCGCGCTTTCGATAAACTGGGTGTCTCCAATCGGGTAGAAATGCTTTTCTACGTACTGCGGCAATCCGGTTCCAGACAGAATTTGGCTTTCCTGTCCAAACCAAGCCCGGTTCACTTAGGCATGGAAGAGTTGATGGAGGCGGCGGAAGCGGGTTCGGTGGCGGCACAGCTCGTTCTAGGCACAAAATATAGTCACGGCACAGGCGGCGAAAAAGACTTCGCCTCCGCTTATTTCTGGTTGCGGGTGGCAGAAGAACAGGCGACTGAGGTTTGCCAGAAAAGCAGATCAGAACTCCAACGGCTCGTGTCACGGATGAGTTCAGATGAAAAAGACCCGGTTGAAAAACGGGTCCTCGAGTGGATGAAATCACGTGACACGAAGCCGGTTCAGGGAGTAGACGGTGTGAAGAGGCGACTTCTATCTACGGGATGAGTACCGGCGATACTTGATGCACTGGTGTCACTCAGATTGAAGTCCGGTGAACAGCGACGCCAACGGCGCCATCTGGATCATGCGATTCCCACCGCACGCCTTACCTATGATCAATCGATCCCGGTTACGATGACTTCAGCGTTTCAGAGGTTTAACGTCTAGTCTATTCACGAATGCCTGGACATTCTTAAAAACGCGCTCGAGCGTTACGACCACAATACTTCCTGCGATAAACAGCAACAGGATTCCGACGTTCGTGATCTCAAACCCTGGACTAGACCAAGCGGCGTGCATGTGTCCGCTCGAACCAAGAAATATCAAGAACGCGCCGATAGCTCCGAAAAAACCTCCAACCGTCAAGCAAAGAATTCCAACGATTAAAACTCCCAGGATCGTCGGCATTAACAGCCGACTCGCGAGTTTCGTATCCGGGCACCCATAAGCGTAGGACATAGACGCTCCAGGAAATAGATATGGCGTTTGGGTAGGCATTGTACGACATAACGGGCATGAAATCGACATCGCGAAAAAAATTTAGATTTCCCTTCATCTTGCAGATTGATCTAAGCACTTTGACCGACTGACTTAACAGAAAACCGGATGGTAGTTGTCTAGCCTGGCGTAAACCCTACTCGAATTGCCCCGCCCGAACCAATCTCAACTGAGTTGGGTGAATTCCTGAATTTGGGGCAGGAGCGCCAATTGCCAAGGTCTACTTTTTATTTTCAGCGCTTTGACACTAACTCATCTCATAAATACTCAGCTTCCAAAAAGGTTTGACACCGCAAATAATTGTGGATCTCCATTCTTCTGTGGGAACGAGAGACAATGAGCTTTATCGGTATTCGGCTCTTATAAACGCAGCAAAAGGCGCTCTTGGGTAGGAGTCCAGTGGGCCAGGGGGATGTCATTTCACTGGCCAGCAAGTTGCCTTCAGATTTAACGCAACCGTGACGGAATCTCAATGGAGGGTTGACGTTAAGGGCTAGAATGGCGCGAGTCCTTCCCGAGCCAATGCAATGTCGCTCAGTCTGTGGTTCCTGTCGCCGCGTTACCTTCTGACGCTGTTCCTGGCGATCATGTTGGTCCTAGCGGCTAGCTTGAGTTGGCTAGGCTGGCGGTTACTGAAACAGGACCGCGCCCTGGAAAGTCAGCGGATCCAGGAGCGGCTTGACAACGCGGCGGACTTGATCGCAGCGTCGCTACTGCACAAGTTCTCGGAAAGCAGGGACCGACTCACCAGCCTTTTGGCTCTGTCGGACTCCGATCTGGCCGCCCGGGCATCAGAGCTTTCTGGCCAGGGTGCTGGCACTGCCCTCATCGTCGTTTTTCGCCCGCAAGCCGTTGATGCTTATCCCCCCGTCGGCTTGGTCTACTACCCCTTCCTGCCCACCGCGAAGGAGGAGCCGTCCGCCAGTGTGTTTGAAGCCGGTGAGGTCGCAGAGTTCCAACAGCGGGATTATGCCAAAGCCATTACAGTTTTTCGTGAATTGTCCGACTCGAAGGACCCGGCGATCCGTGCTGGAGCGCTCCTTCGTCTCGCTCGCAATCTTCGCAAAGCACAACAGTCCAGAGCGGCTCTAGACATTTATGACGAGCTCGATCAAATGGGGACTACTCCCGTTGGAGGACTGCCTGCCGAACTCATCGCCCGCCACTCGCGCTTCACTATCCTCGATGAACTGAAACGCACGAGCGAGGTGAAACGGGAGGCAGGACTGCTCCACGCAGACTTACATAATGGCCGATGGAAACTCGACCGAGGCGCTTACCGCTTCTATACGCAAGAGACGAGCCGTTGGTATACGCCTGATCCTGAGCTTCAAGCGTACGAGCAGGATGCGATTCCGACGGCCACAGCCGTGCAACTATTATGGGAGGCGTGGCAGCGCATTCGCCGCGGCGAAGATATTGCCGCTGGGCACCGCAGCGTTTGGATCCTTGGCCGCCCCGTGCTTCTCGTTTGGCAGACAGGGTCGGATCGCCTGATTGCGCTGGTGGCCGGAGAACGCTACTTGGAGCAGCAATGGCTGTCAGCCTTGCAACCCTTGATGGGTCGCCAGAGTGTGCGCCTGGCACTGACCGATGCCGAGGGTCATCCACTTCTAGCGCAATTTTCGACAACATCCACCCGGCAGGCAATACGGAGTTCGGCGGAGACACAACTGCCGTGGACGTTGCGTGTGCTGAGCCAAGATCCGCAGGCGGAGTTGACTCAGGAAAGGAATCGTCGCCGACTGCTGTTGTCGGCGTTCGCTTTGTTGTTCGCATTCGTATTGGCGGGCAGTTACCTTATCGCAAGGGCGGTGAACCGCGAGTTAGAAGTCGCGCGTCTGCAGTCCGACTTCGTTTCGGCTGTGTCGCACGAGTTTCGAACACCACTGGCCTCGCTTTGTCAGCTGAGCGAAATGCTGACTGATGGCCGAGTGCCAAGCGACACGCGTCGGCAGGAGTACTATGAAGGCCTTCGCCGCGCAAGCGAGCGGCTGTACCGCCTGGTCGAGACCCTGCTTGACTTTGGAAGGATGCAAGCCGGTGCACAGCAATATCGCTTTGAGTTAGTTGAGATGGGGCCGTTCTTCAGGGGAGTGGTGGAAGACTTCGCCCAAGAAGCCGGGGAACGAGGCTACCTGGTGGATATTGCGCAGCATCCTCATCTATCTCCAGTGCAGGGAGATCGCGAGGCCCTCGCCCGTGCGCTTTGGAATCTGCTTGACAATGCAGTGAAATACTCACCACAGAACAAGACAGTGTGGGCGAAGGCCACCTGCGAGAATGGGCGGGTAGCAATTAGCGTGAGCGATAAAGGGCTGGGGATTGCGCCACATGAACAGAAGAGGATCTTCAAAAAGTTCGTTCGGGCCGCCAGCGCTGAGGTTGCCGGAGCCAGAGGTACGGGCCTCGGCTTAACGATGGTTGAGCATATCGTTGCAGCCCACGGCGGGCAAGTGCACGTCGACAGCGAGGCCGGAATCGGCAGTACCTTCACCATTCTCCTGCCGAGTGCAAAGGAGTGAACATGGCTCGCATCTTGGTTGTAGAAGATGAGCCGCCTCTTGCCATGGCGCTCGAGGATGACCTGAAGCTGGAAGGGTATGAAGTTGAAGTCGTACGCGACGGCGAGATGGCAAGCCGGCGGGCGCGGGAGCAGTTGTTCGACCTAATCATTCTCGATGTGATGCTCCCTCATAAGGATGGCTTCGAGGTGTGCCGCGAGTTGCGCCGGGCGGGCCTGCGCACACCTGTCATCCTGCTCACGGCAAGAACACAGGAATCTGACAAGGTGCTGGGCTTGGAGTTGGGGGCGGACGACTATGTCACCAAGCCTTTCAGCCCGCGCGAACTGCGCGCTCGGGTCAAGGCAGCACTGCGTCGCGCAGCCGGAGAGATGCATGAGATTTACCTGTTTGGTGACGTTGAGGTGGATTTCACTCGATGCCAGCTGCGCCGAGCCGGGAAAGCCGTCGAGATGACCCCGATTGAATTTAAGCTTTTGGCTGCTTTTATCCGCCATCGCGGCCAGACGCTCAAACGCGATAAGTTGTTGGACGAAGTGTGGGGCCGGGAGACATTCGTTGCCGACCGTGCTGTGGATACTCATATCACCAACCTGCGAAAGAAGATCGAGCCCAAAGCGAGCGAGCCACGGTTCCTGATTAGCGTACGCGGAATGGGTTACCGCTTCGACGGCTGACTTCAACGCCATCGAGAACCCTGACGCAATCTTTGCGAAATCCTGACACAACCATCATCACAATCAGATATACGCCAGTTATTGTGGTCGCAACTACGGAGCAGGACCGATGATGAAAACCACACTTACAGGCCGTTTTCTAGGGATGACGATGCTGGCTGGGCTGTTGATGTCGCCCTTCGCAATCGCTCAAAACGAGGACCAACCGGAAGTGCTGATGCAGGCGGTTCAGCAAAGGCGGTTGGTGGAGAGATCTGACCAGGTCGCCGAAGCCCGTAGTCTATTTGCTGCACCTGCTCAACCGGCAGGCCTTAGCGGTCGCTACGCAATGATTTCGCTGGTCGCTGAGGCATACGGTTCGGTTCGGGTTTTGGAGACGCTTCAAGCAATCGATTTCCAGAACGTCAGCCGACTCACCGTTCCTGAAGAGAGGCCGAAGTGGTGGTGCCTGCTGATCTTTTGCAAACGTGGTTTTTAGATCAAGAACACGAAAGGCGCGCTGCCTTTCCCGATCGCGCGAAACAGAGTCGAGGGAGCCGACCTGACGGAGGGAAAGAATCATGAAGACCACTCGCGTTGGCCGGTTTCTAGTGGTGACGATTGTGGCAGGGCTGCTGGCTACTTCCTTCGCCATCGCCCAAAAAGATGAGCAGGCGGAAGTGTTGATGCAAGCCGCTCACCAAAAGCAATTGGTGGAAGGCCAACTGGAAGAGGCCATCCAGCTCTACAAGCGCGTCGTGCAGGAATATGCCCGGAATCGTGCCGTGGCAGCACAGGCTTTGCTGGAGATGGGCCAGTGCTACGAAAAGCTCGGCAATACGGAAGCCAGAAAAGCTTACGAGCGCCTGCTGCGCGACTATGGCGACCAAGACGAGCTGGCCGCGCGAGCCCGCAAACGCTTGGCGGCAATTTCCAGCAAGGTTGTCTCCGGCAGCTCCGAAATGGTAACCCGCCGTGTCTGGACGGAACCTGGCGAGTACATCGGGGGTAGCCTTTCACCCGATGGTCGGTATCTCTCCTGCGTAGACATGCGCACCGGAGACCTTGCTGCCCGCGAACTTGACACAGGAAAGATGCGTCACCTAACGCATAAGAGTTCCACCGAATCCAGCGAATATGCTTTCTTTTCCACCATTTCGCCCGATGGCAAGGAGGTCGCTTACAACTGGTTCGGTGGTAAGGATGGACCGGATCTACGTGTTGTTCGCTGGGATGGCTCCGCACCTCGCGTCCTCTATGCGAAGAAGGGACTATATCCCTTCCCCGCCGACTGGTCCCCGGACGGAAAGTACATCCTAACCCACCTCTTCAATGAGGCCGGAGCCAATCAAATTGCCGTGATTTCTGCAGCGGACGGCTCGGCGCGCGTCTTGAAGACGCTCGAGTGGTCTTCGCTAACCATTCGGTTTTCCCCGGATGGGCGCTATATCGCCTACGACGCAGCGCCACCACAAGACTCCGGCAACCGCGACATTTTCTTGCTCAGCGCCGATGGGAGTCGCGAAATCCGTCTGGTCGAGCATCCCGCTGATGATCAGCTACTGGGCTGGACGCCGGACGGCAACCACATCCTGTTTGCCAGCGATCGCTCCGGGACAATGAGCGTATGGCTCCTGCGCGTATTGGACGGGAACCCGCAAGGCGCACCCGAATTGGTGAAACAGGACATCGGGCAAGCACAACCAATAGGGTTCACGCGCACGGGTTCCTTCTATTACGGGCTTGTGATCGGCGCCAGCGATGTTTACACCGCTGAGTTCGATCCAGCGAGCGGCCGGGTGGTAACACAACCGCAAAGAGTCGCCCAACGCTTTATTGGCTCGAATTTCTCGCCCGCGTGGTCTCCGGATGGCCAGTTCCTTGCCTACATTTCCAGCCGCGGACCAGGCCTTATCGGACACCGCCCAGAAATCATCTCGATTCGCTCGCTTAAGACGGGCGAGGAACGCGACCTTCCGCCCAAGCTTAGTTTTACCTGGGGACCCATACGATGGTCCCCCGATGGGCGTTCGATTCTTGTCTCAGGCAAAGACAAGAAGATCAAGCACGGCCTTTTCCTGGTTGACGCGCAAACCGGTGATGTCACCCCAACCGTGATGTGGGAGGATAGGGAAATTGATGCCCCTGCGTGGTTCCCCGACGGCAAGAGACTGCTCTTTCACTCCCAGCGTTTCGAAGCAGGCACGATCATGCCAGCCACGGTCGTTGTCCGGGATCTGGCCACCGGCCAAGAGAAAGTAATCTTCCAACCCCCAGCCGGCATGAAGATTGACGACATAGCCCTCTCGCCTGACGGCCAGCAAGTGGCCCTCACGCTACTGGAGAAGCAAACGCAATCCTCGGTTTTGAAAGTATCGCCAATAAGCGGTGGAGAGGCCAGGGAACTGACTCGGACAAAGGAGCCGGAAGTCATTGTTGGAGACTCGTTAAGTTGGTCATCCGATTCGCGCTACATCGTCTTTGGGAGGGCAGTTAACAGCCAGGAACTGCTGGGCGGTTACTTCCCACACGGGCGGGAAACGCGAATGCTTGCGATCTCTTCGCGCGGCGGAGAGCCTCACGCGTTAGGCCTGTCGATGGATTCTGCTAACAGCGTTTCTTTTGACCCGGCCGGTCACCACATTGCTTTTGCCGCGGGCAGAGCTAAGAGTGAAATTTGGGTGATGGAGAACTTTTTGCCGACGCTCAAGGCGGCTCAATGACGCTAGGAGATCGGTAGTGCAGACCGGCGGAGCGTGTACTCCGCACGAACACCAAGCTTGGACAAGATGGTCCCAGCGACGGTACGTCTCCAACCCACTGCTTAGTGATCGTTGCTGAGGGAAGGGTGAAGAGGAGGGGGGAGTCATGGAATATCCGAGCTTTTTTCCGGAAACGGCCCTGGCCCTTCTTCATGCCCTTGTTTATTGCATGGCTTGCATCTTGGCGGGAGCGTCGCTAATTGGCCTTTCCGTGTACATTGCCCTGCTGTGCTCGGAAATGTTCTTTTCCCAACCTCCTTCGAAGACCCCACGAGCTAAAGTCACGCAATTGGCTCACCGTGCGCCTGTGGCCGAGGAAAGTCTTGATCTCTCCGCCCTCGAAAAGCGGATTTTGGCTGCGCCAAATCGTCAAGGGGAGGAAGTGGTGCGGGTGACTGCTCCTGCACATGGTGGGCAAGTTCCGATGACGGTGCCTGCCACTCTGGAAAGACTTGGTCCTGAAGTTTCGGTAACCTCCGGCAGTTTTGTGGGGAAATCGATAATGAGCGAGTCGCTGGACTCTTCCGGCACGAATATGGCAAGGATGATCACGTTCCTCAGGGCGCACAAGCGACTGATCACTCTCTCGCTGGTTGCCTTTGGCGCCTTCTGGCTGACCCTCAGTTGGAGCGAGGCGGGTCCCTTCTATTTCCTCTTCTTCTTTGCCATCTCCGTGATACTGATTGCGGGCCAGTTTTTCTGGATTGGTCGCCCGTCGGCCTTGGGGAACGATTCATCCCCGGGAAGCCGCGGCGCGTCTGGCTTACCGCCATCGCGAGTGTTGTCTGGCTGTTCTTCTCCGCTAACAACATCGGCCCCTACATCGTCCCCTGGGAAATCCCGCGGGGCGATTCGACCCATTTGACGCTGCGCCACGTTCTGTTTGAAGCGCCTTTCTGGTGGTGGTTTGTGGGATCGTGGGCGGGCTTTGGCCTGGTGACGATTTTCTGCACGGTAGACCGAGCAGGGCGTGCCATAGCGTGGGTTTACCGCAAAGGGCGCAAGGCTGCGACAGGTCACGCCGCCGCTCCCGTGCCAAGCGCCGCAGCTCTTGACCCGCCATCACCCGACCGCCGCCGGTTACTGGAGCAGGCTGCCGTCGCGGTAAGCGCCGTGCCGTTTGTGGCCGCAGCCTACGGGCTTCTCTACGGCCGGCTCGACATAGAAGTCACTCGCCCTCATATCGCGCTCGCACGCCTGCCGAAAGCCTTTGAGGGGTTTCGCATCGCCCAGCTTTCCGACTTTCACATCAGCCCCTTCATGACCGCGGACGAGATTCGCCGTTGCGTCACAATCGCCACTGGGTTGAAAGCCGACATGGTGGTGCTGACCGGCGACTACCTCGCCGACGATCACGCAGCAGAAGGAGAAGTGGTGCAAGCGCTTGCGAGCCTTCGTGCGCCCTATGGTGTGTTCGGCTGCCTCGGCAACCATGAGATCTATACTGAAACCGAGGATTCCATCACACGACTCTTTGCCGCAGTGGGGATTCGTATCTTGCGTCAAGAGCGCGCATCCATTCAATCGCACGGTGAAGCGCTGAACCTGATCGGCATTGACTATCAGCAACTGCGATTTTCCAGAGATCACGACGGGCACCTTGTTGACCAGTATCTCGAAGGAAGCGAAAAACTGGTGATGCCGGACATGCTCAACATCCTTCTGAGCCACAACCCCAACAGCTTCGATCGTGCCGCCGAGTTGGGCATCGACTTGACGCTGGCCGGGCACAGCCACGGCGGCCAGTTGGCGCTCTCGTTCATCAACCGGGGCCTCACCCTCGTACACCCAGAGACTCGCTACGTTAGCGGATGGTACGAGAAACCCGGCAGCCAGCTGTACGTCAACCGCGGCATCGGAACCACTGGCCCCCCAATCCGCCTTGGCACCCGGCCAGAAATCACAGTATTGGAGTTGACCAGAACATGACTCCAGCGTGTCAGACTTCTAAAGTCGGCGAGATCGGCGGCACTTTTCTCGTAGTCTACCGCCGCGTCGTCGCTCACTGGCGTGCGATCGTTTTGCTGTTGATCCTTCCTTGTGTTGTATTCCTGGAAGCACGTTTCGACGAGTTCGCCCGTTTCGATCTGATCCTCCTCGCCCTGCTCCTGATCTTTATAGCCAGCCAGATTTTCTGGCTTGGGCGCCTCCTCGAAGTCGGAGAGCGATTGATTCCTGGAAGACCCCGGCGCGTCTGGCTCGCGTTTATGATTGTGGTTTATTTGTTTGTCTTCCTGTACAGCTATCCGGAGTGGGGTCTTGGTCATGTGGTCCGTCCGGCCGATTACCGGCCGCAGAGCGTGCTTATCCACGCGGCATTCTGGTGGTGGTTCGTGGCATCTATGGCGGCGTTTCTCTTAGTGATTGTCTTCGGGGTGGCAGACCGAGCGGCCCGCGTCGCTGAGTGGGTTTACCGCAAAGTGCGCTCGGCTATACACCAGTCCTCCGGTGCTGCTGATGCCGAGGCCGTTCTCCTCTCCTCGGGCCGCCGTCGCTTTCTGGAGCGGAGCGTGGTGCTAGTCAGCGCCACTCCCTTCCTCGCTGCCGGCTATGGGCTTCTCTACGAGCGGCAGAACGTGGAAGTGGTTCGTCAGCGCATCTGGCTGGCGCGCCTGCCCAAAGTCTTTGAGGGTTTTCGCATCGCCCAGCTTTCCGATATTCACATTGGTCCCTTTGCCACCGCGGAATACATTCGCCGCTGCGTTGCCATCACTAACGGATTAGAACCAGACTTGATCGCGTTGACCGGGGACTACATTTGTTGGGACCCGGAAGCCCAGAGTGAGGTGGTTCGTGTGCTGGCGGGCCTGCGAGCACCTCACGGTGTTTTCGGATGCATGGGAAACCACGAGGCTGATGTGGGGATTGAAGAGTCCATCACACGCTTATTCGCCGCTCAGGGTATCCGCATGCTGCGCCAGGAGCGCACACCTATCCGGCTCGGTGACGAGATGCTTAATCTGATCGGGATAGACCACGGGGGCGGTGTTACTCCGACGAATACACGGGAGGTACAGGGCCGCCGTCGACTGCAGCAGCTCAAAGCGTTGGTAATGCCGAATACAGTCAACATTTTGCTGATCCACTACCCGCATGTCTTCGGTGATCCCGAGCTGCTGGGCATCGACTTGACGCTGGCCGGCGATATTCACGGCGGCGGCCAGTTGTCGCTCGATTTCATCCACCGCGGGCTCAACCTCGGCAGCCTGATGGGGGTTCCCTACATTCGGGGCTTGTACGAAAACGGCGGCGAGCAACTCTACATGAACCGCGGCATTGGCATAACTGGCTTCCCCATCCGCCTCGGCGCCCGACCGGAGATTACGGTATTTGAATTGACGCGCGAAAGGTAGCTTGGTTCGTCGTCATCACGGTCCCGAGCTCCCGGGTTTGGTTTTGAACAATTGCATGACAATTTTCTGGAGTGAATCCTATGCTTGTACTCAATGCTCGAGAGCTGACGGATCTCCAATGGGCGATCCTAGATGCCCTCATCCCTGAACCACCGTGCCGCAAGGATGGGCGCGGGCGTCCCTGGAAGAGTTGCCGTAGCGTCCTCAACGGCATTCTATGGGTGCTCCGCACCGGCGCTCCTTGGGCTGATCTGCCTGAACGTTATCCCTCTTACCAGACCTGCCATCGTCGATTCCAGCAATGCGTGCGGTCAGGAATCATGCGAGGTGTCCTCGAAGCGCTAGAGCTGAAGATCTGCGGATTCAAGGTCGGCTCGATGTCCGTGAAGCTTTCATCGATGGCAGCTTTGCTCGGCCAATAAGGGGGATCGAAGGTCGGCAAAACGAAACGTGGTAAGGGAACGAAGATCGTGGCAGTGGCTGACTGCCATGGTCTTCCGGTAGCAGTGTCAGTCGAAAGTGCTACGCCTCACGAAGTGAAGTTGGCCGAGTCCACACTCGTGCAGATGGTGATCCCGGAACCTCCACAGAATCTCATCGGTGACAACGCCTACGACTCCGATAAATTGGACACCAGACTCAGGAGCTACGGGATCGAACTGATCTCCCCACACCGCAGGAACCGCAAAAACAAAACACAAGATTTGAGACGCCTGCGACGGTATCGCAGACGTTGGAAGATTGAAAGACTGTTTGCCTGGTTACAAAACTTTCGTAGGTTAGTTGTCCGCTGCTGGCTGGGCTTACGAGAGACCAGATACGAACGTGACCTATTGGAACTATGCATTCCCGAGGACAATATGGCCAGGTTGTCAACAGGAGACGACGTTACCAAAGACCGCGTTGGAGATGGTGAAAATTGAGCACAAAACCCCAAATTCGTATAGCCGTCAGGGAGAGAGATCCACTGCGGATTGTGGGATTTCGAGCCCTATTTGAGTCCGTACCTGAGTTCGAGCTAGTGTCGGATTCTTTCCAAGGTATCGACGGGCTACAAACCGTTGACGTGATGCTTCTTAGCAATTTCAGAGGTCAAAACCTCCTCGATTTGGTGACCAGTCTGAGAGCTACCCGCCGCCACCTCCGTGTCATTGTCACGGGTCCGGGAGACGACGAGACGATGGTTCAAGCCATCGTGGCCGGAGCCAATGGCTACATCGATACCGCCGCCTCACCTGCCGAATTTGTGCAAGCCATCCGTGCCGTTAGCCAGGGTTCGGTATGGGCACCCCGGCACGTGTTGTCGATATTCATCGAGCGCGTGAGTTGCGCTCGGGATCGTATTCTGCCACCCGGCCCCGCCAGTTTCACTGCCCGCGAGAAAGAAGTCCTGGAATTGCTGGTCGGGGGTCGCTCCAATAAAGAAATCGGGTCCCCACTGGGGATCGGGGAGCGTACCGTGAAAGCCCATGTGGCCAAGCTGATGCGCAAAGTAGGCGTGCAGAATCGCATCGCGCTCTCGGCTCACGCCATTAAAAACTCGTTAGTCACAGCAAGATAAGATTAGAGGATGGCCGGCAGGTTTCTTGCAATCAACCAACGAGAAATCTCTCGTCTGTGCTGGCGAGTGATTTGTCAAGCCCGGGCGGTTTCCATACCTCGGTCAACCAGCCAAATCTCGTTATCTCGACCCTTGAGGCAGGAAGTCGCTTAAGTCCAGCCCGGGACCATTCGTCCGTTATCGGACGAAGTCTACCCTTCTCATTGCCCTACGTATCGGCACGCGTGACAATACTTTTATGAGGAGGTACCCTTGTGTATCAGTGGATAGTTTTCGGACTTTGGTCATGGCATGTACTTCCCTCGTTTGTTCCGCAACACCAGCGATTCTTCCCCCAACCGCGTTCGCGGCGGCGGGCCAGCTCAGCATAACTACCAACTTCCACATTCAAATTCTTCTGTGATCTTTCGAATTTTGCGGTCAACCCTGTCGCGATCGTTGTTTGGCCCAAGAGCGGCGTTAAGCATTTCCCTGTTAGGTTTAAGTTCCCTGGGCCTGAGTCAGGTAGCTGTAACCACTCAGCACAATGATGCGAGCCGCACAGGTCAAAATCTCAGTGAAACAGTGCTGAACACTTCCAACGTTAACGTGAACACTTTTGGCAAGTTGTTCTCGGTTCAAGTCGACGGCCAAATCTATACTCAGCCTCTATATCTGCCGAATCTGAACATTCAGGGAACGGTTCGAAACGTGGTCTATGTTGCTACCGAGCACAACAGCGTGTACGCGTTTGATGCCGATGATCCGTCTCAAATAGCGCCTCTGTGGCAGGTAAACTTGGGTACCTCCGTGCCCAGCCAAGACATTTGTACGGTTACCGGAGACACCGACCCGGATGACTGTCCCTATGGTGATCTCGCTCCCGAGATTGGCATTACCAGCACGCCTGTCATTGATCCGAATACCGGGATCATGTATGTGATCGCTAAGACGAAGAATAACAATGACAGCAGCTACCATTTCTTCCTGCATGCGTTGGACATCAAGTCAGGGATTGAGCAACTCGGGGGACCGATAGAAATCGTCGGGCAGGTGAATGGTGGCGGCGCAGGCAGTAACAGCGGCGTTTTGGCTTTTGCGCCACTCTTTCAGCTTCAACGACCTGGACTCCTTCTTCTGAACGGCATCCTCTATATTGCATTCGGTTCAGTCGGTGACATCGGAGCTTTCCACGGCTGGATGATGGGTTACGATGCCTCGACGCTTCAGCAAACAACGGTTTTCTGCGTCACTCCCGACGGCAGCGATGGCGGAATCTGGCAGGCAGGACAAGGCTTGGTCGCAGACGCAGCGAACAATATATATGTCATGACCGGAAATGGCACATTTGACGCGAACGTGCCCGGAAGAGATTATGGCGATTCTTTCCTGAAATTGAGCACGTCAGGCGGCCTCACGGTCTCCGATTACTTTACGCCATCCAATCAAGCTAGTCTTTTCAGCGGCGACGTAGATTTGGGCTCGGGTGGCCCGGTGGCGATACCGCAGACGAGCCTGCTTGTGGGAATCGGCAAAGACGCGGTGTTTCGGGTAGTTGACAGTACAAATATGGGCGGGTTCAGTGCTTCCGTGGATAACGACGTTCAAGAATTTACTGTCGCGTTAAGTTCTTATTTTGGTTCGCCAGTTTATTGGGACAGCCCCAACAACGGTCCGGTCGTCTTTGTGTGGGGACCACAAGACTTTTTGAAAGCTTACAAGTTAGTGGGCGGACAGTTCCAGACGACTCCGGTCACGCAGAGCACGATTCAGAATAGCACCGGCTTCACCAACTCGGCTCCGATGTCAATATCCGCTGCCTCCAACCTCGTAGGAAGCGGCATTGTATGGGCCTCGGCTTCGTTCTCGGGAGTAGCAAACGGCGAGCTAGTTCCTGGTATCCTGCGCGCGTTTGATGCTACGAATCTCACCAATGAGCTTTGGGACAGCAAGCAGAATGCAACCCGCGACGATGTTGGTAATTATGCCAAGTTTTCGCCGCCGACGATCGCGAACGGAAAAGTGTACTTAGCGACATTTTCCAATCAGTTGCTGGTATATGGGTTGCTGCCAGATTTCAGCTTGAGTACCGCTCCGACGAGTTTCTCGGTAAGCGCAGGCCAGTCTGGTACGTCAACCATGACGTTCACGGCGACCAATGGCTTTAACGCCCCAGTCACACTGACATGTTCGGGCCTGCCTTCGGGAGCGAACTGCTCATTCGTCCCGCCGTCTGTGGTGCCCGGTCCGACACCGGCGACCTCTACTCTCACTGTTACCACCACTGCGGTCACGCCGGTGGGAACTTCAAACGTGACGGTAAACGCAACTTCGGGTTCGGTGAGCCACAACGTTTCGGTTGGCCTGACCGTTACCCCGGGTGCTGCCCAGCCAGATTTCGCCCTTGAGAGTACCGCGATTTCGCCGGCAACGGTTACGGCGGGGGGATCTGCTACTTCCACGATCACCATCGCGCCACTCAACGGCTTCAGCGCGACCGTGAATCTGACCTGCCAGGTTAGTCCTGTGGTTTCTCCGCCCGCCACGTGTTCACTTAATCCAAGCATGGTGGCAAACGGTTCAGGTACTCCCACTCTAACCGTCGTCACGGTTGCACCCCGTGCGCAACTCACCTCCGGTTTAAAAGGTACGCTTTACGCGATTTTCCTTCCCATTGGGATGACGTTACTGGCTGCAAGATTCAGTTCACGCCGCAAAAAAATCTTAGGCTCGTGCCTGCTTTGTCTCTCGCTCGCCGGGCTGGTCGCTCTGACGGCTTGCGGGGGGAGCAGTTCATCCCCTGGCGGCGGAGGTCAGCCGGGAACTCCATCCGGCACCTATACCGCCACCGTCTCGGCTACCTCCGGATCATTGACGCACTCGATCCCCGTCACTCTGATCGTGCACTAGCTCACCCTCAAGGCTTGGGGAAAGCGGGTATCTTTACAACCCAACAGGCTCTCTAGAGGCTTAAAAATACACGCTATTGCCGCTGGGGTCGGAGAACCCGAACGACTACACTCGCGCGGTGCCGATCGCGATCGGACAAACCGGGCCTGACACGGTGTTGCCCGAGGCTGGCTGTGGAATATAGCGAAAAAACGAAGTTGTGTGTTGGTACGGACGGCGCCTAAAATGAATGACGTTAAGTGGAGTGAGTAGCCTTCCTCCTCTTTCAGGTCCCCGCATTAAATCAGTTCATCTGGAGTTTCCTTTTCTTTGCGAACGACACTTCTCATGGAGGTTGGAATGTTTGCGCGCAATGTTTCCATCAACCTGAAGCCCAACACGCTTTCAGAATTTCTGAACACTATGGAGAATGAAATTATTCCCTTTTTGCAAAAGCAAGAAGGTTTTTTGGATGAGATGACGCTGTCGAGCCCTGGCGAGACGGAAGTCGTAGCAGTCAGTTTCTGGCACGGAAGGGAAAATACGCATGGTCACATTTCTTGGGGTTACCCCGAAGTCTTAAAGATCCTGGACAAATTCTTGAGCGGAACTCCTCACGTTAGGACGTTTGAGGTGGTTAGCTCTACGGGGAAGCGTGCCGCTCGCGCTGCAGCCTAAGCGACCCGGGGCGAAATTGGTAATGGCACGCCAATGAGCGTCCAAGTGCAATCTTTAGCTTTGGAGCCGAAGAGTTGGATCTATCAATTAAAAACCACACGTGTGGGAATGACGGACTGCGCAGAATTTGTGGCTTCGGATTTTGGCATGGTCGAAACACTACGTGCGCGTAGATTGGAATGGTTTGTGAAATCTTTGGCCATCGAGCGCAACTGCGGTTCCCGCGCTTTCGACACCTTTGCTTGTTGGAGGCTCGTCTTTGGTTGCGTCCGATGCAATTCTTTAGAGCTGGAATAGATGCTCACGGAGGGAGCGGCGCCGCCGGTAGTCGTCTGGTTCATCGAAGGACGTAAGGCAGAGAACATTAACATCGAGGCGGCGATTGACATGGTCTGCCAGAATAGTTTGTAACGCGGCTCATTCAGGTGACTTCTTCGGCCAAAACGCGACGCCAGGGAGCGGAACAGCCTTGAAGAATATGTCGGACCGGTTCGTGATTGTCTTAGGGGAGGCAAGGACGGCGAAGACAGAGTCTTCGAGGACATAGGAGCACTTTCGCGCTAAGCACCGAGCGATGATATCAGGTGAAAACAGTATTTTCTATAAGATATCCTCAGATCTCCTTATTATTTGGGACGCGGAATTTGGGACGCGGAATCTGCAACATTTGGGACGCGAAATCTGCAACCATTGTTGGTCGCCCGATGCTCCAACACGTTCACGCCGCAAATGATTACCGCTCAATAGAGAGAAGGAAAAGCAAAATGACCAGTGGCGTAACCCGAAGAATCCGGGGCATGAGCTCCCAAATGCAGGGGGAGCGCCTGCTATGCGGGATTTCTCAAGGGCTGGGATCACAGCTTGCGACTGGTTTGAATAAGTCCCGGGGACTGGAATCGGGGCCTGCTTGGTTCTCGTTCTATGAGTGAGAAGTTAAGCGGTTGCGGCGCGAAATTTCTTGATTGCGATCTCTTCTTTCGCGCGGTACCAGTCTTCCAGGTCGTGACCATTCTGGCGGCCACGAGCCTCGTAAAGTGCGTACGCGCGCAGACGGATCTGCTCTTCGAGCTCTTGGTTTTCGTCGGCCTTGATGACCGGCGATCTTTTCGGGGGATCGGAATTCATGGGATACTCCTCTGGCTGAAGGTACGCTTGACAAAAGAAGGGAGTCAATTACCCATGTTTGGTGCAGCGCGGGCGTCCTTCGCCCGAAACGCGTTGACTTGCTCCTGGTGCCGGGGTTCAGGATGCTCATCGATATAACCGAAAGAGGGACGCTGTGATCCCAGACTTCTCTCCTCCGATGCTGTCGGTGTTAAGAGGCTTCGGCGATGTCAGAGATTCGAAAAGTTGCGAACAGCGGCAGCCACAATTGACGCCTCGCTAACACAATGATCCTGCGATATTGATGGGCCCACCATGAAACCCACGGCTTTCCTTTCGCAGAGCTACCGTTTCCCCATGGTTCCATTACCATCGTCAATCTCGCACCTAGCGCTAGGACTACCGTTGATGATGTAGTGCAGTGTCAGCAGCGTGCCCGTACTGTCCACAGTCCCGCTGAAGGTTACGGTGTCTCCCCGCTCATCGCTCCCTGCGAGCTCGACGTTAGAGTTAGTTTGCGTGATCTGCAGGCGATGGCTGTCGAGGCAGTCCGAAACAACGCTCGAGTCCCCGATTAGGTGCCCTTGGGTGTCCTTGTTGATTTTCACAGTAATCGTGAACGGCGAAATATCGGCGTTCCTCGATACGAATGTCCCAGACCATGTTCCCTTAAGGTCGGGAGCGGCTTGCTGCGCGAATGCTCCAACACATTGGAACAAAAAAATGAGAATTACAGCACCCACAGATGGTTTTGTGATCATAAGGCAAGTTCCTTCGACATGTCAGATACGGACTAATCGGCCGCTAAAAGTATACCGGTGAATCGCCTATCTAATGCGATGAACGCGCATTTTTCCCAAAATTCCTGTAGGCGTAAATGACCTCTGACAACCGCGCCCATTGTCCGTTTGGAGCCGCTGAAAGCTCCCGCGAGCGGGAGAGATTAGCGCCTTAGTCGGGGCCCTCAGACTACCTTGCGAACAATCCCCGGTTCCATTGGCAAGCATGGCCCTGCGCTGAGCAACCTTCTGGCATCTCTCACGCCCAGGGATCATCCATGTGCGGAGAACTGTCACCTCGTTGTTCCATTCTCCGAAATGAGGATCTTGGACCGGACGCTGCGGCCCAAAGGTACGAAAGGACTGGGGATAAAGGGGGGGCGCACACCCAACCTGCACCCTCCTCCGGATGCAGGTGGCCGCGCCCCCTCGGTGGCACCCCCAAAAGTAGACCACCGAAATTACCCTACTGGAGCCATGGCTGCAGGGGAATGGCTCGACTTTGCTACTACAGCGGCCAACTTGTGGGCCATTGACTTTTGTTTGGGATTGAAACCGAGAAACAAGAGAGGAAGCACTGAATGGTGAAAAATCATCCTATGGCACGCCGCCACCGTCATCCCCTCGCTAAGATGAAGCGGGATAAGGCATTCCTTCGCCTTTCGTTTCTAAAGTAGATAAAATAGATTGCGCGCCTTGCGGCTTTCTACTTTATCGGTCCGTTTCCATCCTGCTTATCCTCCTCCTGGCCCAATCCGACGGTTGGGCCATTATTCCGTAAGTTGGAACGTTAAACGATTGTTCAGGCCATCGTGACCGGAGCCAACGGCCAGCCCGCCTCCCAAAGTTGTGCAAGCTATCCGAGCAAAGCCAGTGTTTGCTATGGGCACTCCAGACCTAAATAGTACAAAAAACTACCAATCTGTGATATACCCTTCCGCGTACCAAAACCGCGCCTGGCGCCACTTTTGGGGCGTGCGCGATTAAAACTTGGGGCCATCTTCGGGGGAGGATGGCCACAAGTATTTGTTCAATCCACCATGTACATCAGCCGCGGTCTTCGGGACGAACGATAGTTTAGTGCTGCTTGGCAACCATGTTCGCGATAACCAAGCTGTGCGCGATATTGACCTCTATTTGATATGGCTGAAGGTGCAAGGCCGCCTTTAAGGATGAGGCCCTTAGCGCTGGACATTTAGCGAATTCGGCGGAAAGAAGCCGCTCTGAAAAACGGATACTGGACGGCATAAGGCAGGTGAATAGACTGTACGGGCGAGAAAAAACAATCTGTGGATAAGCAACGAGACAGCATCAATGCAGAATCGAACAGCGGTATGAGGTCAGACTAAAGATTGTCCCTCTGATACCGACTTTGAAAAGGTCTCGCACTCAGGAGTAGAAGATGCACCGCCCTCCCAGGAACTACTATCAGATTTATCGAGTTGATCACCAACGAAATCAGGAGCAGATGGTCGCTGAGGTCGAAGGGCTCCACGAAGCGGATAGGTTGACTGAAAAATATCTGCGCCATATGACTGCGGCTGAGAGGAACGCTTGAAATCAGCTATTACCGGAGCACTGTTTCGAGCAGTGCACCAAAAATGCCCGGGTTATCGCGGGCCAGCTGAGCTTTCGTTTCGCAGAGTTGGATCCGCGCAGTTCCATCGATTTCTCTTTGTCGTGAAATTCGCGAAGATCACAAGACAGGCAGATGCTATTCATTTTTAGCGTCCGGCGTCTGCTGCACCGACAAGCTTGTAACTTGCGTTGGTATGCGAGTAGGACCCTCTGATGCGAGGGCCGCCCTGCAGTTCCCTGTTGCGACATGATGCGCAGAACCTCTACGGATGACCACAACCCAGAACAGTATCCGAAAGATGTCAAACTTCCGCGACGTTGAAGTTCTTGTGGCAACCAATTCCTCATCTCGAATCATCCGAGGCACGCCTGGGTACAATATTTGGTTCGTCGGCGATAACAGGCTTTTCCGCTACCGTCGCAGCATCCGGCTCGAACAGACTATGGCTCAACCGCGGCACGGATGTCACTCTTTTCGCGGATCGCTCGACAACGAAATCGGCCGTTGCGATATGCCGCCGCGAAAATTGATCCAAAAGCACAAGTTCCAGGGGGGCGGGACGGCCGGCTCCGTACTCTTCCGGCACAGGATTCAATCCCATCGCCAGTAGCCAGCCCTCGCAGATATCTCCCCGCCTAAAACGCAAGTAATTTTCAATGCGATGGTTCAGGACTTCATCCCATTCAAACTGCAGTCCAGAAGAGAATCGATACGTGGTTCCTCCCGCCGGGCCGCAGGGATACACGCCGGGATCCCACGCTGCGTTAATTTCAAAATCCTGCAATATCAAACCGAGTTCCGCTACCAGCTTCGTACGGACAACGTAAATGACAACTCCAGCGGCGAGTTGATAAATCCCGCTTGCCGGTGGTCCAGCTATCGCAATGCGAAGCTGGTCAACCGGGTCATGCCATTCCTCGGGAATCTCAATCTGACCACCCCGTGACTGGATGTCCTCCGCAATTTCCAGATACTTCTTCCTTTCTCTCCGAGTTAGCCGTGATTTATAAGTTGCCATTGAGTTGATTTCCTCAAAAACCAACAAAACCTACAAAACCTACATGGCCGGCACGATGGCTTCGGTCGCTGCGCAATCGGAACAGCCCTCTACCGGCGAAACATCGAGGCCGAACTTTCGACCCTGTTGATGTACCAGGCGAATATGTTCGCGCGAAAATCTCAAAGTCTTGCCTGCACCGTTGCGATTTCGTTCGAAACCAAGATCCGCCAACTTCCAGCCAACTTCCTCTTCGCTGTACACCCACTTTTCTCCCCGGGCGTGCAACCGTACATTTAGTTCCTCGGTAATTTTTTTCACGCGTATTTCAGATACTTGATGCGCCGGGCACCAGATCACCTCCAGGATGACAAAGCTGGGGTCAAGTCGTCGGCGGGTCATGGTTTCTTCCTGCTGGGACTCGAGCAATGGGGTTATTTTTGAAATCAAATCTGGCTCATGTCGCACGCAAGCGAAGAGATTTTGTGCCAGCTCGCTCCCGGCAAACGACAAACATCTATAACCGGCCTCCTCTTCTTTGGTTAGCCATCCCAGTCGATACGCCTCAAACCGTGCCTGAAAACGCTGGGCTAGACCGTGCATTCCGGGTTCATCAAGCATGCGAAGAGCGGCCTGTGCGGGCGGCAGGGAAACTCGTAAGGCCTCACCGCACAAAATATTCGCGCCAGATTCCAGGCCCAAGAAGACAGCTTTCGAACCGACGCAATCCAGAACGCTCCCGCCTTTCCCCGGAACCAGCACGCCCCGGTGATTGGAAGCGCAGCAAAACTGCCACAACTTACGTGGCAAGCTGGGCTGGTTGATCAGGAACGTCGGACGAAGATGCATCGGCAACCCACGCAGTGCACCCTCGCTGACTCCCGTGATCATGAGGCCGCGGCGACAAACGCAACGCAATAGATTGAACAGGGTCATGGCCAGGGACATATCCGGTCCCCACACCGCGAGAGGCGGCGGACTCGGCAGAACATCCGATAGCCAGGTGCTACCGATCCACAAACTCAAGACTCGGGCGATTTCTTCAGGCAACCCGACATATTCTTCTATGACCTCTGCAAATTCGGAGAAAAGTTCTTCCGCGGTGCCATAAGAGCTGACGCTTGCCGGGAATCGGATGGCCTGACCAATACTCCGGTGCAATACCGGGGCTTCGTACGTCACCCCGAGATAACGAATTCGCCGTCCAACTCTTTCCTGGGTGCCATCCCAGAAAAGAAGATTGGGCCGACAGACATCTGCCGAAGCCAGCAAATCGATAGTTGCAGCGAGAAAAATTTCGCCCGAGGTGATGATGACTGGATCTTTCGCCGACTCGCGATCGGTAGTTGCGGTTGCCATGGGTTCGACCTCGCAATTGGGGCTGTGCTGAAGCTTTACGATCGGGCATGTTGATGAGCATGCGTCCGACCGCAATGTTTAACCCGCTGAATTGACTTCTTGATCCAAACCAGAGGAAAAACCGGATACCTACGCCTGCGAGGCTTTTACTTACCAGTATCGAGAGAATACTTCCCACTCGGAGACAACAAACTACAAGAAATGCAGCTTACCACAGAAAACGCCGAAACGAGGAAGTTATTTGCGAGGCCAGCTCGGTGTGCCGGAACGCTCCAGCATCTCCGTTTTCCCCACCTGCGGACTAGAGCGGATAGAGTGCCCAGAACGACCAGAAGGCTTGTACGCCCGTCTGCGGTGGGAACGCCCTCGATCGTCAGCCCCGCGCCTTTCCACTACCGTTGCCTGTCCGGCACCACTAGAGCTCGCTGTTCCGGGTCCAGTTCCAATCCCGCTATCAGCCCCGAGCTCGCGCTGACGCCGTTCCGCTTCCGCCTTTGCCAAGCCTTTGTCGGCCCCCAATCCCTGTTTTAGAACCTCATGTCGAAATACACGATTGCAGTTGGTTAGCATGTTCGTTGTGGTTTTGTGCGGCACACGTTGGAAAACACAACCAGAGAGGTTTCGTAGAGTGGTGGGCCGCAAGGCCTGCCACTCGGCAAGAACTGAACTATCAATTTGCTTATATCGAACCTGCATGACTATTGCGCGAGTAATTTAGGACTTAGGCCGATTTTCCCAAGGCCTGTGCAACTGGCCTTGTCACAGGGCTGTTCCAACGCACGCGTGGCAACGCCTCGCTCGTTTTACTGTGTCCCAGTAGCCTGTTGGCTTTCCGCACCTGGCACAGTGCTCCGGATCCACTTCCGAGTAACGAGCCCGCTTCCTGAGTGTTGCGTCGTAGCTGGCTCGGTTGGACGGTCTGGAAAGCGTCGAATAGGCTTCATTGATGTTCCGTATTCGCCTCTCCGATTCTGCATGTTTCGCTGACCCGCTGGGAAACTTGTCCGGGTGATAAAGTTTCACAAGTCTACGATAAGAGCGTTTGATCTGCTCCGCGCTTGCTTCTCTCGGTATATCCAGAGTGTCGTAATGCGTCGCCATTGTCCTACGTTGTTTACTTTAAGCGTATTCCTACGGATGTTATTACAGCCCCTGCCCACCGCATGGTTACCTTGGTCACCCCAATTAATTCACTGATGGGCGGGGAACATCGTTGAACCTCCGATCAATCCAAAAAAACCTATTCGGTCTGTCCACCCACCCGAATCTCGAAACTGCTGTCACCTGCTTTTCGAATGTTCCAAAACATGACGATCTGCTTAATGTTGGCTCTGGATAACCTCGGGGCTGGAAGTCGGGCAGTGGAAATCAGGCTAATCATTCTTCCAGGGAGAGGTGGACGACCACGCCATCGCCCTGACTGCGTGTTCGGCGACCGCGGGTATGACGCGGAGGCAATCCGGCAGGATCTGCGTGCCCGCCACATCGCGCCTTTGCTCGCCAAGCGAAATACTCAACACGGCAGCGGACTGGGGCAATGGCGGTGGGTGGTGGAGCGTACTTTCGCCTGGCTGAATCAGTTTCGGCGGCTGCGTGTTCGCTATGAAAAACGGGCCGACATCCACGAAGCTTTCCTGCTGCTGGGTTGCATTCTGATCTGCTGGAAGTTTCTCGGCGGATGAGAATCTGGGCTGGGAGCTTCAGGGACACCAGTTGACATCATTTCAGGAGGCCACGAGGCCCATGGCTAGATTCCATCCTGCAACTGCCGGCGATATTCGGGAACATCAAAACGGCCCTGGGAAGAGGCAATCAGACCGTCAGTCCCAAACCACCACGTTTCAGAACCGCTGATGCGGACCCGGCGCCCAGTCCCGCCCAGCCCGGTATTCGTGCCGATGAGAGTCCAGTGGTACTCGACCACATCACCTCGGAGTAATAGGTCATCCATCATCACTGATAGATCTGGAAATGCTGTCATGAACGACTGCGCGACCTGGGTAATTGCGTTCCGTCCGACCGCTGCGGGATCATCGTTGACACGCAGCGACCCATCCGGCGAAAAGAATGCAGCCACACGTTCCGGATTCTGGCTACACCACGCAGCGGTATAGTGGGCGGCAAAATCGCGTAGCTCAGGCAGTTTCGGCTGCATAGCGGGGTTATGGTACCACTTGCAACCGCGAATGGTTACCGAGCCGCCGATTCGTCCGCGGAAGGGCGGACGATAAAATGGCGAGCGTACTCCATCCCGTCCACTTGTGTCGAAGATTTTCTCGGCGAGGGCGCCCTGCTTCGTTGCGGGGGACAGCGAGCGGTTGTGGGATTATTCCCTCCGTGAAATCAGCACAGAGTGCGGCGACGGCGGCATGGGATGGAACTCGTGGGCTGTGAAGCCCGCATTACCCATCATGCTTTCGAGTTCCGCGCGTGTATACGCGTCGCCCGCGGGGGTGTCGGCTAACATGATCAACGCGAACGTCGCCGGCATTGGCGGGCTGACCCGGTCGTCATTGGGAACAAATTCAAGTGTAGCGACGCGACCGCCAGGAAGCAGTGCGGCGTACAACTTTCGTAGCAGCTTTTCATTCGTCTCTACATCGAAGTGGTGCAAGAAATTAGGAATCAGCACCAAATTGTATCCGGAGCCTATATCCAGGTCGAAGATACTGCCCGGTAGCGTTTTGTAACGCTCGGCCACGCCAAATTTCTGCGCATTTTCGCCTGCCACTTCGAGCACGTTCTTCCAATCCACCGCCGTGACCGTCGCGTTCGGATTAGCCCGCAGCACAGCAATACCGAACAATCCATGTCCGGCAGCAATGTCCAGCACCTTCAGGGGCCCCGTATTTTTTCCAATGACCAGCTGCGACAGTTCCTGAGACGCCATCATCATCATGGGGGCCATTGAACGCGCGAAATCAACCCAAACGGATGATTCTGGCTCAAGAGCCATACGATCAGTCGCACCGCCGTTGCGCACCGCGTCGGGAAGATCGAGAAAGCGCTGACGGAGTGAATCATTGAGGAGAAATCGCGTGCAGGTTCCCATGTACGCCGGTGACTTGCGGTCGAGAAACATTGCACTATCATCTGCCAACGCATACTCCTGGCCAGACTTCGTGAGAAAACCATGGACAACCAGAAAATCGCAAAGCATTCTCGCGCCACGCTCCGCTATCCCACACTGCCGCGCAAGAGCAACAGGGGTGCTCTGACCGGCGCCAATGGCGGTAAAGACATCGAGTTCTATGGCAGTCCGAATAGCATCGGTCAGTTGATAGGCGTTAATTGCTTGGAAGAGGCGAAAAGGAGACACTTGCGGGCGCTGCTCTGCCACGGTTGGGGCCATTGGGGATGTTGCAGGCATGACGACCTCAGCGCAAAATTTTAGCACGACAGGCCGCTGTTTCTACCCTGCAAGACGGCTCAATGCATTCAACCACCTTCGTGTCGACAATTAGGCGCTCAACCCGGTGACCCGATTCTTAGCGAAAGACGGGCAACCCGGAGCTGTGTCTTGGTGATTTCCTGGTGGCCGAGAATTCTATAACAGCCATTTCCAGCTACAATTCCGAACTGCTAGGCGCTCGAACTTCACAACAGGAACGTCTTATGAAAAAGATATCTGGATTGATTACGATCCTAGTGGCTGTCACAGGGTTCGCGCAGACAATACGACCGGCGGAGGTTAAGAATGGAGCGCTTGATGTAGCGCAGACGGTCGGATCAAGTGGGTCTCCCATTCCCATGATCCTTCAGGAGGGCGATGGCGACCACCTCATACACCGTGCGGGCCCCCTGGGCGGCGTTCCGTTTCTAATCAAGATTGATCGGCAATTCGGGAATTCAGAAGATTTCTTCGCGTTTGCCGAGACACTCCAGCCAGGGCAGACAATTCCATTTCACAAACACCACAATTCGGAGGAAATACTTTTGTTTGAAGAGCCCGGCGCCAAGGTCACGGTTGGAGAGAAGATCGGAAACGCCGGCCCACATTCACTGGTCTTCATTCCTCGGAATACGTGGATTTCGGCAGTGAATACGAGCAGCAGCCCGATTCGCCTTTTGGCGATCTTCTCCCGTCACGGCTTCGAAGATTACATGCGCGCAATTAGCGCAAAGCCAGGAGAGACGCTTCAACCAATCAGTCAATCAGAGCTGACCCGTCTCCGCGCTCTTGGCCACGCAACTTATTGGGACAGTTCTAATGGACCGAAACCGCCGGGCGCCGGACGTGATGCGTCCGGTATTGTCACTGCGCTCGCTGTAGAACCGTCGACGGCAAAGGAGTCGTCCGGGTCCGAAGCCGAGTTGCGCGCCTTCATGTCGCACCTCCAAAAGGCAAGCATCGAGGGCGACGTGGATACTGCCGCGAATTCGATAACCGACGTTTACGTCCAGACGGATATCAACGGCTACCGCCAGGACAAAAGCACATGGCTCAACGAATATTTCCGGCCGCTAGCCGAGTTGATCAAAGCTGGCAAGTTTCACTGGGACGAGTATGAGAGAACTAATCTCGAGTTTCGATTCTATGGCAACTGTGCTGTCGTGACTGGAGAGTTGCACGCTAAGGGAACCGGGGCGAAATTTGGACCGCAACATGCATGGGTGCCCGACCCCAATGCGACTTTCAGCGGCACACTCCACTTCACCCATGTTTACGTAAAGCAAAATGGAAATTGGCTGCTTGCGGCCTTGCACAATCAAATGCCCCTGCCGCTTGCCAATTCCGCCAAGTGAGAAACCTCAACGAGCTCTACCATGTTCACCGAATCAGGGATTTGCAATTCTCCTCCGTTTTCTTCACCAAACTCCACCAGCAAGTAGGTCAGGATCGCGGTTTCAAGTGCGAACCTTAAGGCGATTGCAGCCATGAAGTATTGCCCTGAGTTCTCTAATTCGACGACTTGCTCGGAATAAAAGACGAGCAGATCGTTCGCAGCGTCACCGTGGCGAGTTTCCGTCAGCTTCCCCATGATTTTGATTAGTCCTCTCCAGATGGAATTCTAACGTTGCGCGGGTGGGCCTCGGCCCAAGGTCAGAACAGAGCCACTTTTGGGATGGGGGTAAGAATTATCCCATGTCCAATAGCTCTCCCCTAATTTTGTTTTACCCTGCTTTTCGCCGTCTGTAATAGCCGCGATTATCACGAAGATGAGTTCAGATGACGACGTACACTGCGTCCTTGGCTGAAAGAAAAATTTCAAAAAAGGTCGGAAGCTAACCATGCAACGGGGTTCTGCGTCTAACTCGTTTCGCCTTTTGATACCCAACTATCGGGTAAACTTTCTCTGAGGGTTAGGCCTGGCGCCAAGCCAAGTGGTATTCCGTTGCGTTGATACTCAAGATCTTGCTCTGCGCTCTATTAAACACTTCTCTAGGTAGAAACTCAGGGCTTTTATAGTTGGATCTAAATTCATTTGATTTTTCGTGCGGCCACTGATAGTATCCAGGCCGCTTCGCCGAATCCCCCCTGCCGCGGCCCTCCCTGAAGCACGTTCCTAAAAGGAGCTGTGAACCAGGTTTATCGTGCATTTTTCTCAAACAAGTTAGGAGAGACACAAATGAGTAAGCGAATCCCAGGTCTGCTCTGTGTAGTGTTCGTTCTGCTGGCGTCGGTACAGTGCAATACTGTGCACGTTCTGCAGTCCATCGGAGTAAGTCCCAACAGCCAGGTTGTACTAACTGGACAGAAAGCCCAGTTCCGAGCTACGGGCACTTATCACGGTTCGAATCAGAGCACTTACATCAAGGATATTTCTAGCCAGGTAACGTGGGCTTCAAG
The DNA here is from genome assembly GCA_963786325.1 of Terriglobia bacterium. GTDB lineage: Bacteria > Acidobacteriota > Terriglobia > Terriglobales > Acidobacteriaceae > JAIQFF01. Next base: position 4,186 of record CAWAYW010000021.1, on the reverse strand, counting down.
TAATCAGTCTGTGGCGACGGTCGATGCGACGGGCATGGCGACTGCTGTAGGAGCGGGGACGGCGACGATCACTGCGACCACTGAGGCCTCGGACAATTCGGTGACGGGGAGCGCGACGCTGCTCTCATCGGGCGACGCCGCGCACGACCTGACGGCGATCCCGATCATACCTCCGACCGGAAAGCAGACCGTGAGCTCGAAGGCGAAACCGCCCAGTACATCGCGATTGGCTCGTTCAACGCGCGCCTGAAAGTTGAAATCAGAGATCAGTGACCGGCCGTCACGACGTGAAAGTGGCCACGATCAATTTTACCGGTCTGGCGACCGCGAACGACTGCGAACCGGTCGGTTCAGCCTGCGTGACGGTGATTACTGCCAGCCTTCTTTCTCCTGGCAGCGCGGCCATTGTGGGCACCTCGGACCTGACCGTGACTTACTCGCCGGGAAGCACCGAGTTGCCATCTTTGGCGGTGTACAGCGTGGGTGAGGGCGCGGGAACGGTCGCTAGTACTCCCGTAGGGCTTAGCTGCGGCTCCGGTGCGGATTGTACTGGGCACTTTCCTCTGGGTTCCACGGTAGTGCTTACGGCCACGCCCTCAGCGGGAGCGGTTTGGCCTTTGGACAAGATCGGACCTGCTCGCAATTCTCTTCAGTGCTCGATCGCGATGAACCATATCGAGGCTGTGGGCGCGATCTTCAACCTAAATCCGTAGCCCCAAGGACGCAGAGACAGGAGCATCAAATGAAGTAGGTGCTCGGGTAGTCAGGCCCTGATCGATGCGGAGTCTCACTGACACCTGCAGATTGCTGCGACGACCAGCGCTGACTTGCAGGTTCAGCCGTGTCCGACAGCTCTCAACGGCGCTTCCTCATAGCGGCGTCCGAAGGGCAGCTTCCGCCGTCACACGTTATGTGCCCTTCAAAGAAGGCATCACCAAGTTCGATACGGAGGTTGCCGTCTTCGGGCACAAAACGGCGAGCGACACAAAACAACTTTTACTTGTCGGGCCACCAGCTGTTCTTTCAGGTCAGGACGGTCTGAATTACTCCGTCGTAAAACTTACCGTTCTACGCTAAAAGAATGCGTCATCTCATCGATCTGGAGATAGCGTGCGCGACCGGGATGGATCTGGTCTGACGATCCGAACGATGGCTTCGCTGTCAGCCCGGCTCATGACTGTTGTCGCCGGCTGATCCCCGAATTACGAACACGGTAGCGCGTTGACCTGCTGCCAGACTTCGCCAAGGTTCAAGTCCTGCAATTGCTGATAGAAGGCTGCGCGGCCACGCCCATACTGGCCGTCGGGCGTGTCGTACCACAATCCTTTCCATTCGGGAATTATGAATCACGGTCACGGCACTTATACGTTGAGCGTGCCGCTGCGGGTGCCAAATTTTAAACCTGCCTCGTTGACCTGCAGCTTGGAAGTCAGGTGGTGGAGACTTGGCCGATGCCTGATTCTGCCCATACAGCTGCGATGCTGGGCGATGACCTGGCCCGGAGTCATACCTTTCATTAGGTACAGAGTGTAGAACTCAACAAACGATTTAACCGCAGCATTGACTTCGGCAGGTGGCTTCCCCGCTTCCGTTAGACGGCGCCGTTCCAGATCCAGCATGTGCTCATACCAAGTTCGACCCCACGAGCCGCATGAGATAAAGCCGATCTGTGCGTGGGTCCGGATGTAGCTGTCCGAATGTGTCGCGGTTCCGCAACGCTGCCACTGCTGCGCCCGCTCAGCTTTGTTGAGCCGCAATGCCTGGTCTTTGTCCCCCGGCCTGCGTCCGGGCGACCCCGTGGCGCACCGGATGACCTCAACGGGTATAGCCACACAATGTCGCAGTTCTATAAGTTGTGCCAAGAGAAAAAGGCGTTCGTCCAGGATGTCACGCAAGCGAACTTGGTGGGGGGTATTAGTACGGAAGCAGCGGAATTCCTATCAGCGCCCTTAGCGTGGCTGGCCATTGAGCTGGACTGGCTGGAAGGCCCAGTGCGGTTTCCCCAGCAAAAATGGTACGGGAAATCTTCATCGCTCACGTTCTTTTAGGACTTAGGCCGATTTTCCCAAGGCCTGTGCAACTGGACTTGTTACAGGATTGTTCCAACGCATGCGTGGCACTTCGCCGCTCTTTTAACCGTGTCCCAATAGCCTGTTGGTTTTCCGCACCTGGCACAGTGCTCTGGCTCCGCGTCCGCATAGGAGTGTGTTCGCTTGCCGAGTTTTGCGTCGTAGCTAGCCCGATGAATCGATTTGGAAAGCACCCCATACGCGACATTGATCTGTCTTATTCTTTTTTCCGCCTCCGCTTGCGCCTCTGAGCCACAGGGAAACCTGTCTGGGTGGTGAATTTTCACAAGACTGCGGTAAGAACGTTTGATGAGCTCCGCACTCGCTTCTCGCGGTATACCGAGGGTATCGTAATGCGTTGCCATGGTCCTGGAGTAAGTGGGCGGGGTTCTTAGGAGGAAAAGTACTCCTCCGGAGTACTTTTGTGGATTCTATTTCAGCCCCTGCAACAGCGCAATTAGAATCAAACGACAAATTGCCGTTATTGGTACGGCAACAGCGGAATTCCTATCAGCACCTTGAGCGGTACGGGCTGGCCACTGAGTTGGGCCGGCTGGAAGGTCCAGTGCGTTAGCGCCGCCAGGATTGACGCGTTGAATCGTGCATCCGGGCTTTGCCGCACCGACAGGCTTTGCAGCTTGCCTTGAACGTCCATCACGGCATACACCACAATCACGTTGCGTAAATAAGTTCGGATCAACTCTGAATTGAGTTTGGGAAGTTCCTTGACCAGAGGAAAGGGAGGCGTCAGTCCTTCCTGGATTTGATTGCTCGCAGCCGCACTTATCTCAGCAGGGGAACGCAAACGAGCATACTGCAGCGTCCAAGAAGGAGAATGTTCTGCCGTCGTTCCCCTCATATCCAGATAAACCGTGTAAACCTTTTCGTGAGCGAATACGCCCAGGTCGGGAAGTCCTCCACCGCTGTCGGCGGTAGATGAAATCGTCATCCCGTACGCCGTCTGCATTGGGATTTTTATTGGGGAGCGCTGCACGTCCACGCTGATCCCCCCGCCAGCCCCGGCGCCTCCGCCATTGATGGTGATACCTGAGCCCCCGGCTCCACCCCTCTGAATGGTGAGTCCCGGCAGTCCGCCTCTGCCGGTGGCGCTACCTGCACCGGCGCCGCTGGCCGAGGTCGGCCCCGGTCCCGTACCGATCCCCGCTCCTGTGCTTGAACCACGGGCTGACCCTGTGCCTGTGCCGCCTTTACCGGCTCCGGTATCGGCGCCAGCGCCCGTTCCTACACCGAGTCCGCCCCCGGTCCCCTCGCTACCTTTGCTGTTCCCGGCTCCGAGCGCGGTCTGTCCGGCATCGTTGCCAGCTGCGACTGCGGTTTGCCCAATTGCCGGAGTGGTCGCCGAGCTTTCAATCTTCGATCCCGGGGCGGTCTCCGGAGCCAAATTTACGGTCGGCGAAACCGCGAACCGCCCACGCGCCTCGCCCTAGGGGCATTTCCGGATTCGCCTCCGGCAAGGTGGGTGTGGGGCTCAACGACACCAGGGACTGCTCGTCGGCTCCGAGCGTTTGCGACGGTTTCAGCTTCGGAGGCGCAATATCTTTTTCGCCAGAAGCACGCTTCGGAGCCTCGGCTGCCGGACGGATGGGGGCGGGCGGAGGCGTGGCTGGCAGAGCAATGCGGGGAGGCGTCGCTGGCGGCTGGACGGCAGGATGAAATTCCGGCAATTCGGGCGTGCCCCCCACCAAATCTGAGGGCAAGGGTAGATGCGGTTTCGCCACCTTCACCATGTTGGGCAGGGGAACGAATTCCTGCAGAACCTTCGGTTTTTCCAGGGCCGGCTGAATGATTGTCTGCCGCTCGTTGGTGGAGTCGGGCGGGTTGGAAAGAATTGGTTGCGGACCTGGATACGACATGCCCTTACTGCTGCGCGAGGGCGTCGGCGACGCTTCCTTGCTGGAAATCCCAGGCGAGCCTCCAGCTTTGCCACTGCCTTCGCTCCCCCCGCCCAGCACCGGAAGATAAACCACGCCTTTGGCATCGCTCAGCTTGATGGTGTCATTGAACGAATGCGATCCCGGCAAGTGGGTGCGGCTGATACTGAACGACAACAATAAGAGTGCAACGATGATCAGTTCGTGGACAATCGAGGAAAGAAA
>CAWAYW010000020.1:0-40254 GCA_963786325.1 Terriglobia bacterium | reverse complement strand
TCTCGTCGGTCGCGGCCGGGCGCTCGAAATCGTTCTCGGCGCAAACGACTTCGATGGCTCTACCGCGGAACGATACGGATACGTCAACCGGGCACTGCCAGACGCTGAACTGGACGGCTTCGTTGACGCGCTCGCGCGCCGGATCGCCTCCTTCCACCGGCGTGCCATCGCCGCTGCGAAGAATCTCGTCAACCAGGTCTCGTTGCCGTCCGCCGACCGGCTGCTCGCTGCCATCACCTCCTTTGAGGCCGCGCTGACCTGGCCTGAAACGCAACAGCGAATCCAAGCTGTATTAGAGCGCGGACTCCAACGAGACAGCGACTTTGAGAATCGGTGGCCCGAGGTGCTTGGCACGCTCGTCGAGACCTAGCCACGTGTGGCGATCCGCACCCTCGCCGTAGCGGGCAAACTACTCATGCCTCCGACTGTTGGACAGCGAACTCCGCTGTACCAAACCGATCGCTGCGCTCTTAAAGCAGCGTCGTCGGCTGGCGGGATCGTCGGCCTTAGCTGCGATTTCTTGGACGTTTCTTCGGTTAAGCTCTGAAGTTATTTGGACGGACCGGCTCTCTTTGGAAAGGGGATGTCATAGCTGTTCGATCTCAACACTCTTGCCCTGAATGATTCGCTCTTGGACTTGCTGCAGCTTATTTTGAAGAACCTTCATTTCTCGATCCAACTCCCAAATCCCGAGTTCCAAATTCCAGTGGCGATGCCAATCAACAAGATTCTCAATGTCTACTGCCTCTTCCGGAACAGCTGCTGGATTGTGATATAGCTTGGCCAACTCCTTTTGTGTAGATTCTGGAAACTTAGGTATTGGCACCAAATGAAAGTAGCCAATTGCGAGGCTGCCACCGGAACCTCCTGCTCCAATAATGTCAACCAGCCCTTTCGCACGTAGATAGCCGAGAAAACATCCTAAGAAAATTCCCTTGGTGATTTCAGATGTTTCCGAATGGAATGTTATCCCGTGAATATTTGAAATTGTCCGCTGTACCTCATCCGCCAAAATAACGACTCGGCCTTTACAGAACCCCTCCGCTCCGAATACCACGTCCCCCTTTTTCAAAAGGGAAAGTGTGCGCTTGTTCCCGAGGTAACGAAACTGTCGAACGGTTCGAAATTCGGACAAATCCGTTGGAGCAGCGAGTCTATAAAACCCCGGTCTTGGGAAGTCTGAATAGATACTCACGCCTATGCAAGAGACTTGGAGGTTCTGGCCCCGCCCAATCGCGAAGCCGAGCTCTTTGTAGGTGGCAGTACCGTGCACGTAATTCGAGAGTCGAAAGAGTTCTCGCTTGGCGTATTCTGAGTAAAGGGCTGCATCCACACGGCCTAAAGCACGTATTTCGCGCACATCTGGGAGCACGTAGCTAAACTCCGAAGCGACGTTTTGGTGGGACAGAATTTCAGACTCAATAATTTGATCTATTACGCGGTTTTTGCGCCGAATTTCCAATTCTTTATCTATTACGGCTCGCATTAAAGCACTGACAACTTGCTCAACTCTTTCAGAATCATCTTGATTGGGAAACGGAATGAAGCAGTCCAACCATAACGTCTTGGCGTGAGTAATGGTCGCTCCTCGGGGCGCCATTGCTAGAAGCTGAGCTTTAAACAAGGGGTGCTTAAGAAAAGAAAATAAGTAGTAGCGATCACAAATTGGATTCAGCCTAAGAATCCCACCGCTGAACATGTAATTCTTCCACTGATCACCGTCAACAATAGCGGTCTCTCCCGCGTTGGAGTCTTTTGACAAAAGAATATCCCCATCTCGTAGTTGGGGGTCTTCAAAGGCTCGCGGGTTAAGGGGGATGATCGCATCGCCTTTCGGATATAGAAGAACGCTATCCGATTGCAACGCCTTCGTCCGAATCAGATAGCGATTAGAGGATTTCATATACCAAATGGAGCCTGGCTCAGATCCCCTGTCATAGGGGTTGTCCTGGCTCAGCAATTCACGGACTTTCCTCTGTCGCGGCGCACTGATCGGAATCCGTTGATACATCCCAGGAGACCAGGAGCTGTCTCTTTTTCGGATCTCGCTAATCGATACTTCCTCTGGAACCTGTATGTAATCCATACCTACTCTAGAAACAGTTTTCGCAAGTCTTCTTCCTGGCCTAACACCCAAGTTTTAAAATCGCTGATTATCTTAGTGAAATCTTCCTCCAAAACAGGCCTACCTTCCAAATCCAACTGAATTTCGAATGTCTTCTCGTCGAATCGATAGACTGGATTGAAGAACACATTGCGCTTGGAAGTGCGTTTCTCGTATCCAACGTTGTGGATGTCTCGAACGAACACAGAGTAGCCAGACCGGTTCAATTGCTGCAACTGCAGGGGTTCCGGTTTATAAGCAACAATCAGTGTGGTATTGACACCGGTCTCAGCAAATACGTTGGATGGCAAGTCAAAAGCGGCGACCAGTCGCATGCGATCGAGGAGCCACTCACGAACTTTTCTCCATCTGTTGATTGAAGCCAGAGAATTGGAGAGTACTATTCCAAGGCGCCCGCCCACTTTTAGACACCGATATGAATTCTCAAGAAATACTATGCCCAGATCGATTGCGTCGAAGCCACTAGATTTCGACCTCGGCTTTGGCGATGACTCATCGCCCCCAGCTTCTTCGGCGGATGCCAAATTGCGGACTATATTCCACGTGTCGTAGGTCTCAATGACTCGGCGCTCGAAATCCGTACGTGGACGAAAAGCGCGATCTTCGCCAAATGGCGGGTTCGTAAGCACAACATCAAACTTGAATAATTTGGTATTGTCGGGCCAATTGTCCCAGTTTCCGTTCCTATGATAGTCCGGCAGCAGTTCAACGAGTGTGCGATCTTTATCAGCAGCGATCTTGTAGAGAATTGAGCCTAAATCCGGTTTGTGAAAAAGCTTTGCCTCGCCGTCTCCGTTCAGAAGCATATTAAGGGTGGCGAGCATGACCATGTTCTCATCCAAATCTACGCCGTAGATGTTGGCATCATCCAAATGCAGATAGTCGGCCTTCTCTTGCGCATGCACGAAGCAAAGGGAAAGAAAATCAGCAATTCCACAACAAGGATCCAATACGGTTTCGCCATTACGTGGATTAACTATTCTGACAAGAAAATCTATTACTGGGAGTGGAGTAAGAAATTGTCCGGATTCGTCCCGTGTAAGCGTGTTCGCAAAATTATAGAAAACCAACTGATAAAGGTCGCTTTTGGCAGATCGAACGAAGGAAAAATCCTGAAATGCCGAACAGACTGCAACTAGCGAGCGGACATGATTAGGATTTTCCCAGTCTATTGCTTTCGCGCTCAAAATCTTTTGATATCGACCTTCGGCTTCAGTCCATATCAACTGCATCCGAGTTACAAATGTCTGTATTACTGGGGCAGTCAAGTCTTGAAACCCAGCCTCCGCATCTGTGACATAAAAATTCAATTTCCTTTTAGGGTTCTGCTCGTTTCTTTTTTCGTCAAAGATCTTGAGAGCAAAGGCCTCGATGAATAGCTGGTAGCCCCTCTGATTTACAAGCCCCGCCTTGTCCATCGCCCTGAGGACGTAAGAAAGGGCGGTTTGTAGTTGAACTGTAGCTATTGACGTAATGCGCTCTAGATCGTCGATCGTTCGGTTGGACCGGTCTAACGTGGCTGGCCTATGTACGCGATTTCTCAACTCTTCAAACGAGGGGAGGTAAACGTATGGATCGGGAAGGTGAAGAGAAAGATCGCCGATTTGACTTCGGTCTTTCTTGAGATTTTTTGATTCATCGTATCTCAGGATGAAACCGTCTCGGCGATGAAAGAGATACAGGCGCTCAGCATCATAGTAGATCCCCAATACGTAAGCGGTTGCGGGATCTTTTTCCTTCATGGCAGGACGAACCTGGCCCGAAACCACTTTGTCAATCTCCTTGTCATTCTTCTTGAACTCTATTACGGCAAGCAGGTGATGGTTGAGCCACTCGAGATCTTCAGGTCTGCGGTTCTTCCAATAATCCGTGTAGCGCGACAGCCAGCTTGCATCATCAAATATCGCGGCATCAAGACGCAGTGGCGCTGACATCTTGTTACCTTTCGGGAAACGGATCTCGGTTCCGATGTAATCCTTCGCGTACAGACCGCTATAAATAAGCGCATAAATAAATTGCCACTTGTAGTACTCCTCCAGATTCTGGTCTCGCTCATTCTTAATCTTCAGGTTCGCAGTAATCTTTCCGTCAACAGGAACCAAAGACGTGGGTAGCACACGGGGGTTGCCTGGACCAACATCGAACATCCGAATAGCTTCCGAAAATTTGCTCAACAGCGATCTCCTTTAATGAGGGGACAGAAAAGCCAAATGTGGAAGCGTCACCTCAAAGAGCTTCAAGGCCGAGGGGGGACCGTCAAGCACAGAAATCTATCTTGCGCGCCGACGACCTCGGTCAAATACTGATACGGTCTCCCTCGTCGCCGATCCATGCGAGGTCGTGTTCCCTAAGAAATCTCAGGAGTCTAGAGTTAAATTGGCGTCATGAATCCAATATTGGTCCAGCCTTGGTGCTGCGCTCCGCTGATACCTTGGCTGGATTTCCCGCCGTGCTCGCGCAGCTTCGCCAGCATGCGCCCTTAAGCTTCGTTTGCAGCCTCCGAATTGGCAGGCACACCTTGTAGAAGGGGGCCATAGGGCCCGCAATTTCGGTGTCTTTAATGATTTCTGGAACGTCTTCTGAAGTGTGATATTCGGGGACGATTCGCTTCACCGTAGGTGTGCACCAAAGAGTTGAGCTTGAGCCATTGCTCGCTTCGGATATGAATGTACGGGTAGTATACCGCCGGTCGTTCGATAGGCTTAATCAATTGGCTCGCGGTCGGTGCTGCCTCTTACGCGAAGCAGACTCTTCCCTTTCCAAAAAACCTCTCTTTTCCCCAATTCCAGTTCTCCCTTTGCGCGGAATAATTTACTGTCGGAACCCCCGCCGAGCGTAGCACACTCTCGGCTGTCGAAATATTCATAGAGAGACGGGTTCTTAAAAAGCAAATGCCCACCGACTGTCTGACGCATGTCATTCAAGCGGCAGGCATCTCAGGAGAACTGGTCGGCGGGCTCAATCCTCGCTTTTCTGACGTTGCAGGAGATTCGAGGAGCTTGAAGCGGGTAAGGGCAACAGATTCAACGGGACTTATCGTTGACTTCTTGGGCTCTGAAAGCCATGGGCCTAGGACTGTTTGGAAGTTGAGCAACCCCGTTTCGTCCTGCCCCGTCCTTTGCTGCCCGGAATTCAAACCACAAAACCGAAAACTCAACGCTCTTCACCGGAAATCCGTCAGTATGGCTCACTTCCCTATACCGCTGATCGGTGTGTGGTGCCGAAACGATGCCGGGACGCAAAGAGTGGTGGCAGGGCCGATTGACAAAACCCCTGCAGTCATTCCGATGCGACCAGACTGACCTTCCACATTCGAACTCAAAATACCGAGGTGCGTTGCTGTCCCGAGGCAACCTGGAAACAGGAGTCTTAAGATGAATGGGCGCTTGACCTGCAGCTGTTCAATCTGTGAAGTGGAGCAGGCGTTGATCCAAGAACTCGCCCGAGAAGAGACCGCAGAACAGTACCGCCGGCTGACCCGCGAGAGTTCTGTCCTGTCCGGTTTTCCGACCGCCCTGACACTGCTACACCACTTGCGCAACACCGCGACGGATGAGGGTCAGGAGGACTGGTCCGATGAGATCCTCGGGGAGCTCTCGCGCACGGGGCAGGGTTATTGCCAGGAACTCCGGCAACGCCTGGTGCTACTCATTCTCATTCCTGCCATACATCGCACTAGCCGCCAAATCGCACACGGCTTCCCATCACTAGCTCGCGACGACATCGCGCAACAGTTGCTCACCTCAATCCTAGACATCCTTCAATCTAAACTGCTACTCGAAAAGCAATCGCATTTCGCATTCATGATCACTCGTTTGATGCGTCGGCAGTCATTTCGTTGGGCGATTCGTGAGGCGAAGTTTACGCTTGCGCAAGAGTCGGCAATGCCAGTAACTCCCGAGGTGGTTGTTGAAGACGGGTTTGAGGTGGCAATCCATCTAAGGGAGTTTTTGCGACGTTGTGTTGCTGATGGGCACCTGACAGCAATGGAGTATGAACTACTGGTGCTTTTCAAGATCGAAGGTGTGTCAGCGGAAGCGCTGGCCACTCGGGAAGGTTTGCCCGCGATAGCTTTCAGGCATCGCATGCAACGACTGGTTGACAAGCTCCGGCGGATCGCTCAACCGCCCCCTTTCAGTCCAAAACGACGCGCGGCATCGTGCGCGGCAACCTCATCGACACACTTACCTGGACGTGAAATCCGCGCTGCGTGACGCTGTGCCAAAAGTTTTTCTTTTCCACCGGTCTCTTTTTTTATGGCCGGACAGATTAGATAAGAGAAAGAACTTCTCGCCGGCTTCCAACCCAGGAATATCGAGCGATGCTGAAACACCTTGTCACCGAAGCTCTTGCTTACTTGTCTTCTGGACGAAGACGCGGACGGACAACTAGTTGCTCTAGCATTCGATCCTCTCCCGGGCCGGCGAGAACTCTCATTTCTTCAGCTGGAGGTTCCCCTATGCCCGATCCACTCTCACCACCGTTTCGCCCCGCGAAGACAAATGGCCATGCGAGACCCCGCCGCGGCGGACTCACTTTTGCTGCGTGTCTCGCTCTTGCCGACGAGGTCTTCGCCCAGGCCGGAGCTGACCCGTGGACGCAAGCCACGCAAGCGCTGCAGACCGCATTCACAGGTCCAATCGCCACCGGTCTGGCCTTGGTCGCCATCGTGGTCGGTGGACTCATGTTTGCATTCGGCGAAGGCGGAGCCAAGCGCACCTTGGCGGGCGTGGTCTTTGGAGTCGGCATGGCCGTGGGCGCCGCGAACTTCATGGCGTGGTTGTTTCCGTAGGCGTCGGGCCCGACTCACACTCAGAGGGTTCCCGCATGCAAAGAAGACGTAATCTTGTATTTCGCTCGCTCAACGCCCCGTTGACCCTGCTGGGAGCGGAGAGAAAGCTCTTCTTCTCTGCCCTTGTGATAGGAGCGGCGGTTTTCAACCTTTTGCACACTTTTCTCGGCGGTCTGTTTATGTTTGCACTCCTTTACGCTTTCGCCCGCTGGTCCACAAAGACTGATCCCCAAATCCTGCGGCTTCTGCTGAATTCCGCGGCGACACGAACGCAATACGACCCAATGAAATTTGCTCCTGTCCCGGTTCGAGGGGTGCGCCATGTTTAGGCTGAGGCAAGCTCTGCATCACACTCGTGAGGCAGGCTCCCTAAACGATCGGATTAATCTCTTTGGGTTCATCGATGATCACACCTTCTTGACCAAGAGCGGCGATGTGGGGGTTGCCTTGCGGGTTCGGGGCGTTGACTACGAATGCCTGGATGTAAACGGAGTCGACACATTCACGAAGCGCCTAGAGTCTGCTTTCAAAACCTTGGACGACCGCTGTCGCGTTTACCAGTACCTCTTCAAACGGAATACTCCAGACCTTCCGCATCAGACCTATCCCAACCCCGTCGTCTCCACGGCAATCAACAATCGGATTGCCTACCTCGAGGCTAAGGCCGAGAGCCTTTATGCACTGGACATTTACTACGTAGTGCTGCTCGAAGCCTCGCGGGCCAAAGAAGCTGTACTCCGTACTTTCGCCGCCCCGGGCGTCAAGAAAAGCCGGGCATGGAGTGAGCTGCAAGGGTTCCTGTCAACCGAGAAAGAGGTTCTACTGTTGCAGGAGGAGATTGGCCGCGCTCAGGCAACCCTCGATCAAAAAGTTTCTAGCTTCAGCCAACAGGTAAACGACTTCCTCCGCGCCGAGCCTCTGAACCGACAGGAGGCGTTTCGAGTCCTCAAGCGAATCCTGAATTTCGCATCTCACAAGCTGCAATTCGCGGAGATCAAACACGACACCTTCCTCGACTACTATCTGTGCGAATCTCACCTCGAATGTCATCGCGACTTCCTCCGTATCGACGACTTCTATACCAAGGTGTTAACCCTGAAGGAGCCCTCCGCACAGAGCTTCCCATTGATCTTCCTGAAATTGCTGGAGGTCCACGCTAATTTCTTCATCACCACCGAGTGGCGGAGAGAAGAAGCGGACAGGACCCGCGGACGTATACGTTCACGCCGAAGGCACTTCCACAATACCAAGCGCTCGTTTGTCAGCTATCTGAACACGTCCGACGCGCCTCCGTCGGTCCAGGACATCCTCGTCGACGATTCGAAGGAGGCCCAGATTCAGGACCTCGGCCAGGCACTGAAGGAGTTGGAAGTCAACGGCAACTATTTCGGGGAATTTTCCCTGACCGTGGTTATCTATGACACCGACCAGTCGAAAGTCGAAACTGCTTGTGCCGAATTTTACAAAGTCTTCAGCGTCCATGATGCCCAGCTTTATGAGGAGCGCTACAACCTTCTGAATGCCTATCTCGCCACCGTCCCGGGCAACTCCGCCTTCAATCTGCGACGACTCCACATTACGAACGCCAACCACGCCGACTACTCGTTCCTGTTTACCCTCCACTCCGGCGACCCCGTGAACCAGCATTTGAAGCAAGAATACCTGGCACTCCTGGAGACGAATCATCACACCCCCTACTTCCTCAATCTGCACCATCGCGACATTGCACACACTGTGATCCTCGGGCGCACCGGCGCGGGCAAGTCCTTTCTGCTAAATTTCCTGATCACGAATCTGCAGAAGTACGAACCGCGCACATTCATTTTTGATTTGGGCGGTAGCTTTGGCAGCCTGACTCGCCTGTTCGAGGGCTCATACCTCCACATCGGCCTGGAATCTTCAGAATTTAAGATCAATCCTTTTGCATTGCCCCCGTCCAAGCGCAATCTGGATTTCCTCAGCGTCTTCGTACGGGTTCTCGTTGAATCCCAGGCCCCGGGGTCCATTACCAGTTCCCAAGAGCGGGAACTCTTCGAGCAGATTCAGAATCTTTACGAACTCGACGATGCTTCTCTCCATACGCTCAGCACGCTTGGTAACACCTTGCGCCGTGATCTTGACAATCGACTCTACAAGTGGAAACAGGGTGGGCAATTCGGATTTCTCTTTGACAACCCAGAGGACAACATCAGTTTCTCGCGGTTTCAGTGCTTTGATTTTCAAGGTATGCGGGAGTATCCGCAACTCTTAGAACCGCTCCTGTTCTATGTCCTCCACCGGGCCGACGCGATTATTCGCGACCCAGACATCAGGCACATCTTCAAGGCCTTCTTCATTGATGAGGCCTGGGTTTTCCTCAAAAACCCAAGCGTTCGTAATTACATCGTCGAAGCACTGAAAACATGGAGAAAGTACAACGCGGCTCTGATCCTCTCGACCCAATCTCTCGACGAATTGCGCAAGTCGGACATTCTCGACGTAATTCTTGAGAGCTGCGTCACCAAGATCTTCTTGGCCAACCCCGATATGGATCGCGAGCTCTATCAACAACAATTCCATCTCAACGATCACGAGATCGATCTGATTACCGGACTCGTTCCCAAGCAGCAAATGCTGATCAAGACACCCGACACCTCTAAGGTTGCCAACCTCCATGTCGATGCCAAAAGTTATTGGCTCTACACCAACGATCCTTTTGACAACCGCAGGCGCGAGCAAGTCTTCGCCACTTACGGTTTTGAAAAGGGACTCGACGTTTTGGCCAACCCGTATCCCCCTTCGACCAACGATGCGGGTCCTCTTCCAGGAGACTAGTATGAAATGGCTCAATTACTACGTTCTGTGCCTGGTCGTTTCCCTCTGTCCACTCGCCCGCTCTGCGAATCTCGCGCGGATTGTAAAGTACTCGCAAACCGAGATCATTCCGATTCGCGCCAAAGTCAGGTTCTCTACCCTCATCGTCCTGCCGTCCGACGAGGAGATTCTTGATTTCACTACGGGCGACAAGGACTTCTGGATCATCAACGGCACCCATAATTTGTGCTTTCTGCATCCCGCCCAGGCCGGCATCCGCAGCAATTTGAATCTTGTGACCGCCAGCGGCCACGTCTATTCGTTCCTGCTCACGGAAATCAGTAAAGACGTCAGTAGCGAACCTGATTTAAAGGTTTTTATTGCTCCGAATGACCAATCCAGCATCGCTGGGACGCAGAAACCGGCCCAGTACGTTCGTGCAAGTGAAGTCGACGCCTACAAAGAAGAAGTAACCCAAATTCGCAATCAGGCGGTACAGGATCTCCAGCGAATGCGGGACCAGGCCACGAAGCAAGTGGATGAGTACAAACGGACGTACCCCGCCAGGCTTCAATTCGACTACAACGTTGCCAAGAAGGCGCAGGCGGCGCCGTTTTTGGTTTCGGCCATCTACCACGATGACCGTTTTACTTACATCCGGTCCGCCGCCCATGAGAAGCCCACGCTTTACGAGATCAAGGACAGGAAGCCCAACCTCGTGAACTTTGACTTTGAGAGCGGTGTCTATGTCGTTGCCAAGATCATCGACAGTGGGTATTTGGTGGTGGGAAAGAAGCGGGTATCGTTCAACCGAAACGGCCACTGAAGTCCTGAGATCCGTCTCCCATGGAACAGCTAATCAAAGACAAAGCGCCACAACCGGCAGGTCTCGTTCCCAAGAACCTCCAGGCCTTCATTTTGGTCGGCTTGGCTTTGGTGATGGTTGTCATTATGGCCCTCACCGGCCACAAGCCGCCGGTTCCAGCAAGCACGGCGGCAACCCCGGCGCTCCCGAGTCTCGTCCCTGTTAACTCGCAAAAGGTCGCCGATTTTCAGAAAAATATTGAGCAAACGCAACGTGATTCTGCCGCTCAAATTGAGGCCGCCTTGATGCAACAGCAGAAGCAATTGGAATCCCCCGCCGTCCGAGCTGGCCTGCCCTCGTCGCCCAATCCTTACTACGCTTCGCTGCCCCGGGATGGAAGCAGCCGCGCTCTATCTGACCCGATCCGGGACGAAAGGAAAAAGCGCGCATACTTTTCTCTGTTCTCGGACAATGTGGCGCTGACCTACCGAAAGGAATTGCACAGCGATCGCCATTCTGGCGAGTCAAACCCAGCGACAAACGGCTTCCCTCTACGAATTCCTACCGTCGCTGCTGCGCTCCCAACCCAAGACCCGCTAGTCGCTCAGGCGGGTGCGGAATTAGCGCGAGAAGGTCAGTTGTTCGCGCAAGCCCAGCAGACCGGCCTTATGCCTCAATTACCTTTTCCCGCTACGGAACGAGCTCTGCCCAAGACCGCTCCGCCACCAAGCGCCTATGGTCAAGATCAGGCTGAATCGCCCCGATCGGCTCCTGACACTGGAGGGCAAAGGCCGACTATTGACTCCTCTCGCGCAGGAAAGGACTACATCCTGTTTGAAGGGACAATTCTTGAAGCGCTGCTCATCAACCGGCTTGACGGTAGTTTTGCCGGTCCTGTCAGCTGCCTGCTCTCCAACAACGTTTACTCCCACGACCGCCAGCACCTTCTCATTCCGGCCGGCAGCAAAATCGTAGGCGAAGCCAACAAAGTCGACACCTTCGGGCAAGCAAGACTTGCCGTTAGCTTCCACCGGCTCATTATGCCGGATGGATATTCGCTCAACCTCGACCGATTCAAAGGACTAAGCCAGGAAGGTGCCGCGGCTCTTAAAGACAAGGTGAACAACCATTACGCCAGGATATTTGGAGCGTCTCTCGCCATTGGATTCCTGGGCGGCGTGGCACAGATTGGAACCGGGAGTGTTCTCACCTCCGACTCCTCAGACCGCATCCGTGAAGGCTTTGGTGTCGGAATGGCAAATGGCGGTGAACACATTCTCGATCGTTTCTTAAACATTCTCCCTACTGTCACCATTCGGGAAGGCTCACGGGTCAAGATCTACCTATCGGACGACCTGCTCCTTCCTGATTACGCCGCGCACATCATGCCTTCGAATCTCTAAACCAGGAAGGAGATCAATCCGTGAAGAAACTCTTGCTTCTATTGTTTGTGGCTTTCGCTTTGGCAATCTCCCCGAGTAGGGCGCACGCCCAGTTCGGTGTGAGTATCGTTTATGACCCGACCAACTATGCAAACGCCCTGTTGCGCTATGCGCAGCTCATTCAGCAGCTCAACCAGCTCCGCGCAACGTACGATCAAATCGTTAACCAGTACGACCTTGCTCTGCAAATGTCGCGCAACCTCCCCAACATGGCTACGCGATACGCCACCGCCTGGGCACCCTGGAGGAATAGTGACGCCCGAGACTTGTACGGGAACACCGCTGCCTGGATCAACGGGGTTAACTCTGGTGTCGTCCCCACTGTCGTGAATGGTTATCAGCAGGCCACCAACACGCTTCTGACATACACTCCCGCCCTGCTTGCTGCCATGCCAGCCAACGAGCTGCAACGGGTGCAGTCGGAAGCTGCCACCATCCAGCTCACCGACGGCGCTGCCGAAAATGCGATGGAAATGATTGGCACCCTTCGGGCCAACGCGCTGGACACGACCAACACCATCAACAACATTCAGAACGATTCTCTGTCGGACGATCCTAACCTCAACACCGAAGTTTCTGTTCTTAACAAGGTCAACGCCACCAACGTCCTGTCCCTGCAGAATGCTCAGGACACCAACAAACTGCTGGTCTCCATGCTTGAACAGCAAACGATTCTATCCAAGCAGGCTCGCGACTCCGCCGCCAATGTCACCAACGCAGACATCAGCCGTCGCCTCAACAGCGTTGCATTTGGCCAGCAACTCGCTGGAGGCATTGGCCAAACTCTCAATACGTACCGTCTCCCTTGATCCCGTTTGGCTAGGAGGAAAGGACATCCATATGGGTCAGCTGAACACCA
This sequence comes from Terriglobia bacterium, assembly GCA_963786325.1. Taxonomy (GTDB): domain Bacteria; phylum Acidobacteriota; class Terriglobia; order Terriglobales; family Acidobacteriaceae; genus JAIQFF01. The sequence goes on along the minus strand of CAWAYW010000020.1, from coordinate 27,438 downwards.
TCACCGAATTCATCACACAGCTGCTCACCCAGCACATCGGCCAATTCGCCTTCCTCGGACAGGGGATGTTCCTTTCCTTCGCCACCATAATGATCGTGTGGTTTGGTGCCAAATCTGCCCTGAGTTCGGTTGATCGCGGTGGAGGATTTCAGTTTGGCAACTTCGCTGGGCTAGTCATGATGATCTCTTTCGGATTTGCCATGACACAGTATTATGCGGTCCCGATTCCTGGGATCGGGCGCAGCTTTTATCACCTCATCATCGATCAAACCTCCTATCTCAGCGATCTTATCGCAGGCACGCAGCTGCAGAACGCTGCGGACGCCATCAGCAACTATCAAGCGCAGATTCAGTCCCCTGGGTTGACCGATTTATCCGGAAGCATCGCCTACATCGCCGATCTGGCGATCTTGGCTCTCTGGGAGGCCGTTGCTGTTGTCGTCACGGCCTATGGCTTTGTCGCGCAGGCGATTTGTATCTTGGTAGGTCCTGTGTTTATTCCCTTCTTCATCGTGCCCAAGCTGGAATGGCTCTTCTGGGGATGGCTCAAATGTTTCGTGCAGTATGCCTTCTACCAGGTGATCGCTGCCGCAACCATGTTCGTGATGGGAAACCTGGTCATCAACGTCCTCACCCAGCCACCATTTCTACCAATTCCCGATCCCGCTACTCTCCTGACGCTGCTGATCGTTGTTTTCTTGGGTGGTGCCTACGCGCTGCTTAGGGTTCCTGCCCTCACTAGTCACATCTTCAGTGGCATGTCTGGACTCTCCTCTGGAGCCATCATTGAGCACTTTTTATCATGAGCGATAACGATTTCAACGACGCGAAACAGCTTTACCTGGAGAAGTATGGTGATGCGATCGTCACCAACAACTATCTCAAAATCGCCGTTGCCCTGCTTTGTCTGGCTGCACTCGGCTTGATTACTCTAAACCTTAGGACGATTCATACCTTTCAGCACTTCCGTCCCTTGGTCATTCGCATTGACCAGCTTGGGCGGGCTGAAGCGGTGGAGTATAAGAGTCTCGAATACCATCCCGGTGACCGCGAAGCTAAATATTTCCTTTCCGAATTCTGCCGCCTCTACTACCGCCGGAACCGTTACACCATTCAGGATGACCTCGCCAAGTCGTTGTATTTTCTCGATGGCAAGCTGGCCAACGACATGATGGAGCAACATAAAAAGGAAGATACCGTCCGCACATTCCTGACGAATCCTTCTTCCCCACAAGTGGATGTCCAAGTCGAGAAGGTGGCACTGGACGCCATGCAGGATCCACCTTATCGGGCTTCAGTCGATTTCTACCAGGTCGAATATGCTCCGGCCGACCATTCGCTTCTAAAAAAGACACTGCATACGGCAAATTTCGTTTTCCTATTCAAAGACGAGGTCCCCAACGAACTGATCCCCGTAAATCCACTCGGAATCACAATCACTTATTTTCGGCAGGATGAAGCATTCACCGACGAGGTGACAAGATGAGAACACATCCGGGCAAAAATGCCCGCCCGACCCCAAGCCCCACCTGGCGCGAACTCGCGCGCCGTCTGGCGATTCATATCAATTGGCTCGAAGGAAGTCTCGTTCAAACCAAGGCTTCCCGCACCAAGATCGAGCAATGGCGTAAGCAATTGAATACGTTTCCTACCGCCGAATCCGCTCAGCGCCCGCAAAAAGGACGCCAGCGATGATCACGAATGCTTTGCTCTCCGCGGCGGTTCTCGATTTGGCGGTCTTTTTCTTTCTGGCCGATAGACTCCGCTTCCTGACGCCGTACCGATTCCTTATTGTGCAGCGCTACACTCCAGCAATCTTGGTCTCGGTCGTGGTGCTTTCCGTCAACACGACGGCTGCGTTCTTCGCCCTGGGCCGGCGATTCTTCATGAAAGACACGGGCAGAAAGCTCGCCCATCTTGACCGCGAGCTAAATGCCGGAAGAACCCCGATGCCTCCACATCTTCATCGCGAGGAGCTGAACTGATGCCTCGCTCTGGTCGAGACCTTAATGACGATGCTGGCCTGGGATCTCCCTCATTGCCCCAGCCTCGCAATGACATCGAGCTGGACCTGACATCCCGCCCAGGCTCTGGAGCAGCCAATGACCATCCCCGCGAGCAGGCGCCCGATGGTCGAATACCTACGCGAGCTCGGGAACGCGAACAGCCACAATCTTTGAATGAATCCGAGGTGAAGACCTTGACCGATATCGGCACGTTCCGTGCGCTTGCTTTCGAAGATCTGGCTCGTCATCGCTACCGGGGTGACCACGATGAAACCAAAAAGCATTTGGCGTCACTCATACGCAAGGGCCTGGTTCGGTCACGCACCAGCTATCCCGAAGGCGTGGTTTATGTGACTCTTACGCGTGCCGGGCATCGACTCGTGACCGCAAAAGGCGAGCGTAGTAACCCGAGCCAAAGGCTCTATTACGGCTTCGTCAAAAGCCGTGAAGCCCGGCACGATGCCGCTCTCTATCGACTCTCCCAACAGGTAGTCGAGCGTGTTGAACTCATGGGAGGCAAGGTGCGGCGGATAATTCTCGACTTCGAATTGAAACAATCGATCAACCGCCGGCTAGCCAAATTGAAATCATTGCCCGATGCAGAAGGGATCCATGCCAGACATCAGATTGCACAAGAACACGGTTTGACCGTGGTGCAAGGCACGATTCATCTGCCCGATTTGCGCCTGGAGTACGAAGGACCCGACCAGCAATTGGCGAAGGTCGATTTGGAACTGGTCACAGGCCACTACAGCCATCGCAACCTTGTCGCAAAGGCCCAAGCTGGCTTTGCCATGTACGCATTCGCCGAAGATGCTGCGCGACTGCGGCCCGCGATGCAGGACCCGGAAATCATGCAGGAAATCTTGTCGCTATGAACATCGCGCCAGAATACCTCGCCGCCATTCAAGGCTATGGTTATACCCGCACCGAGGCTGAGTTCTTGTATCTTGTGGCCACGCATTCCGGATACTTTACCCAGCGGCAATTTCTTCGCTTCGCGGGTGTCGAAAACGGCTGGGTCGCGAGCCGGTTCACCGAAAAGCTGTTGCGATTCCGGCATGGTAGGAGCACCCGCTATGGGTACCAGACTCGCATTTACAATCTTTACTCCCGGTCGATTTACGACATTATTGGCAAGGACAATCTTCGCACCCGGAGGCGCCTCCCAAACGATCCCATCCGCACCCGGCTGTTGATTCTGGATTTTGTTTTAGGCCATCTTGAACATCAATACCTTGAAACCGCAGCGGACAAGCTGGCTCATTTTCATCGAAAACTGCGCTTCCCTCTGCCCACACTTCCAGGGAGGATTTACAAGGGCATCCCGTCCCTTTCCCACACCAAACGCTTTTTTGCAGACCGCTTTCCCATATTCGTCCCCTCTGGTCCGGAGTCGCTATCTCTTCCCCTCGCACCGACATTCGTATACTGCGACACCACTGAGCCAGGTCTACTGCGTTACATCAGCCACCTGCGTAGATATGAACCACTGCTGATCCAGTTGCCCGCTTTTAATTTCGTCTACGCGGCCGCATCCGATACGAAATTCAAGCGGGCAGGCAGGTTCTTCTCCCGTCTATTCGCTTCGGACAGCAGTTCCGACCCCGATCGTCTGATCCGCTATTTCAAGATTCGCCAGCTCTGGGAAGACCACAAGACCAGCTCGTTAACGCGGGCTGATCGACAATTGCTCCGTGATGGAGATAGGCGCTTCCACCGCCAACTCTTCCAGGATGCGTATCGGCTGTGGACAGCCGAGAAACTCTCCGCGACCAACCTCGCCGGCGTCGTCCACAAAGCCAAAATCGACGAATGCAGACTGTTCCTAACCTGCCTTCTTCCTGACGCCTACGACATTTTTGAACGATTTTCAAAAGACTATCCGGCACACCAGGCCGAGCCAGCTCCCAAAATTGCAGTCCCGGAGTTGGTTCCTCTCTTGCTTCACCGCTGGTCTCCCTAGCCAATTGGAATTGGATTGAGAACCGATGAAACCCGGACCGAACTTCGACGTGGCAAAAACTCGTTTGGTAGCCAGGAGCGGGACCGTCCGTCCGGCCACGTTTGGACTCGCGCCTGACTCGTCCAGAAGTTTTTGCCAGGTTGTTCATGGCGGGCAGAGCTTGATGAAACGCTTCCTATTCCACGGAGGATGGTGATGCGTTTACTCAGACCACCTGATCCCCAAACCCCAAAGAGGAGGCTTTATATAAGGATAGAGGAACCGCTCGCGATCACACTCGACCGGTACGCAGAATTTCTCGGCACAACGGGTAGAGATCACAGTGTGAACCAGGCCTTGGAGTTCGCCTTTCGGAAAGATGGTGACTTCAAAGAATGGCTCTTGCATAATCCCCAGCCTGCGCCACGACGACCTCCCGGGCCGAGGAAGAAAACCAACTCGGTGCAGAATTCCGACTCGGCCCGGCATGGCCCACAAGAACCCGACCCGCTGGCGGAGCGCAGCCTATGATCCAGCGCATTCTGGCTTCCAAGAACTTGGCTGCGTATGTTCTTGCTTGTGCGACAGGCCTGACACTCTACTTCATGTGCCCCTTCCCCAGCCATGATCCTGTGCTCCGACTCGTTGCCCTGCGGGAGCCCGCCATCTACGACGAAATACGGTACATCTATGTGGTCTTTCTTTTCACGACACCCTACATATTGTTCTCAGTGGTGCTCTCCGGTCTCTACGTCTTTGCACTTCATCCACGGAAGAGGGCAACGCCATTAGCGCTTCCTGAGTACGTGGATCCGAGTCAAAGAGACACTCTGTTCTTAACTCTCGGCGAAGTTCACAACCCGAGGAAGCCAGTACCGAATGACGAACCCTACTGGATGAACGTGCCAGAACGAGGCTTGTTCACTGGCATCGCCATCTTCGGAGCAATTGGGACAGGGAAAACCTCAGGCTGCATATACCCGTACGCGGACCAACTCCTTGCCTACAGATCCCGCGATCCTCAACAGCGACTTGGAGGACTGGTCCTTGAAGTCAAGGGTGACTTCTGTCGTAAGCTTCGCCGGATCCTCGAATCCCACGAGCGGGCGGAAGACTATGTGGAAGTCAATCTGAATGCTGACTACCGGTACAACCCTCTCTACAACGACCTGGACGCCTATGCCCTGGCCTACAACATCGCGTCGTTATTGAACAATTTGTTCGGGAAAGGCAAGGAGCCCTTCTGGCAGCAGGCGTACACGAACCTCGTCAAGTTCATTATTCAACTCCACAAGGTCGCGTATGACTACGTGACCTTGTTTGACGTTTACGAATGTGCCATCAACCCGGAACTTCTCGAAAAAAGAATTCACGAGGCCGAGGAATTGGTTCGCGATCGCCACTACTTTGTGGTCTCGGATCCGTTGTTCCGCGCCCATGCAGAACTGGAACGCTTTCATTTTGTAGCGGATGAGCCGGCGGAATGCCACAAAGCTCTGCAGTCGGCCGCCCTCGAAGACACTCTAAAGGCAGAAAACATTGACTACCAAAGCCAAGTTGAGACTGCACCCGGTCTGGTCGATCCTTTGAAGGCGGAGATTCTCGAAGGTGTAAAACGCTGGTTCTATCACGACTGGCGGCGAATCGAACACAAGCTGCGAACCTCAATCGTCGAAGGAATCTCTGTCTTCCTTTCTCTGTTTGACGACAACCCGATGGTCAAGCGCACGTTCTGTCCATCCAAGGAGTGCTACGACTCAAAACTCAATCTGGATGAACGCTACGGGCGGCCGCTGCCTCCGTTTGCAGAACTGATCGAACAAGGAAAGGTCTGTGCTCTCAATTTTCCTGTCGCCTTGAACCCGGGACTCGCCAAGGCCATCGGGGTCATGATGAAACTCGACTTCCAGCGTGCTCTTCTGAACCGTATCCCGAAGATTGAAGCAAACTCCGACCGCCACTTCCGTCAGGCGTTCTTCATCTGTGACGAATACCAGCACTTCGCGACTGCCGGCGAGAATGAGCCGAACGGTGACGAGAAGTTTTTCGCGCTCTCCCGCCAATCCAAGTGTATCCCGATCGTCGCTACTCAAAGCATCAGCTCGCTTCGCTCGACTCTGCCGGGAGAAACCTGGAGGACTTTACTGCAAACGTTCCGCACCAAGATCTTTCTCGCCCTGTCGGATGAATTCTCGGCCAAGATCGCCAGCGAACTTTGCGGCAAGGAAGACCAATGGAAAATCAACTACAACATCTCTGAGAGTGGACACGATGCGCGCGTCAGTCTTTGGACGGGACAGGCCTTGGCTCACAAAGCCAACATCACCACCTCCAAGAGCTACAACACCCTGAACGACTTTCGCTTCGACTTCAAGACCTTTACCGAACTCAAGAATGCGCAGTCCGTCACCCTGGTCTATGACGGGCTGAATCCGTTGCCACCGACGTTCATGTATTTGAAACCCTTTTACAACGATGTGAACAAGTCGTACTTCCAGCAACTTGCGGATGGAGAACTCTGATGAACGGCTTCGAACTCATCTTGCCGTTTCTTAGGCCGATCGAGAACCTGATTCTTGATTCCGAGATCAGCGAGATCATGGTCAACGGTTCGGAACGCATCTTCATCGAGAAAAACGGGTACATTCAGCCTGTACCCGATGTAACCATCAGCCAAAGATCTCTGGAAGTCGCCGTCCGGAACATCGCGCGGCGACTAGGCGATGACATCTCCGAGGAGAAGCCGGTTCTGGACTCTCGGCTTCCAGACGGTAGCCGGGTGGCCGCAGTCCTACCGCCGTGCAGCCTCAACGGCGTGATACTGACCATCCGCAAGTTCAACGCGAAGCATTTTGCCATCGAAGACCTAGTCGCTGGCGGTACTCTATCTGCGGAATTGGCGCAGCGGCTCCGATGGGCAGTTCTAGACCATAAAAACATTCTGATCTCTGGGGGAACTGGGACTGGCAAGACCACGTTTCTCACCGCCCTCTCAAGCTTCATTTCCCGACATGAGCGTGTTTTGGTCATCGAAGATACGGCGGAGATTCAGATTCGGATACCGAACCTCATCCGCTTTGAAGCCCGACGTGAGCAAAATGGCTTTCCCGCCGTAACCATCAGAGAGCTGCTGAAGGCGAGCCTACGGCACAGACCTGACCGAATCCTGCTAGGCGAGATTCGGGGCGCCGAAGCTTTCGACCTGCTGCAATTATTGAACACGGGGCATTCGGGCACCATTTCTACGGTCCACGCGAACTCCCCCGCTCAAGCACTAAACCGCTTTACCAGTTGCGTTTTGCAAAGCGGTGTTGAACTGCCGTACCTGGCAATCAAAAACAACATAGCCGACTCGCTCAACATTCTGGTTCATCTCGAGCGCCGACCGGGGCGACGCTTCATCTCCGAAGTTGCCGAGATTTCGGGGTACAAACCCGAACTCGACCGTTACGACCTCAAAGTTCTCTTTCTCCGGACGGAGGCTGAATCGTGCCGCCAATAGACCCGTTTGCCAACGAAACAAACCGCAATCTCTACGAGGACCAGGTTATGGAGCAGGAGGAAATGTCCCAGAAGCGTCAGCGCAGCGAGCCGAGCGACCGCAGCTTCGTTCGGCGAGCCCTGCGTCGAGGCCTGCCGACTCAGGATATGGAAGACCATCCGCTCACTGCGACAGAATTCCACAGACTCAATCCAGATCGTGATCCGATCGTCTACGTTCGTGGACTCATCGATGAAGAAGGAAGCAGCTTACGAGGCCCTGATCTCGCCGAAGCCTCTCCGATTGCCTCGAGGGCCACGGCCAACCACTCCGCCACCAGTTCCCACGCTTCCAGCGCGAAACGCATTCTGCAGTCCGAGGCTATGGCACGGCGCTATATCCAGGGAAACTTTGAAGCCTCGGATTGGCTGGCAGTGGTTGCCCGCAATCGTGAGATACGACAGACGGTGCAGAGAATCACCACCGCTCGGCAGATAGCAAGCCCTGAGTTTCAGGCTTGGCTGCGCCACAAGAATGCCAACGGATCTGACATCTATTTGAGTTTGAACACACTCAAAGAACACGCCCGCGGTCGCACCAAAGCTGACGTGCAGGAGATCCGCCATTTATATCTCGACCTCGACGAAGACGGTCAGCAGAAACTCGCTGCCATCTATCAGAATCCAACGGTGCCTCACCCAAATTACGTGCTTCAGACCTCGCCACAAAAATTTCAAGTCATTTGGCGCGCCCAGGGTCTTCGGCAAAGCGAGGCCGAAGAACTCCTCCGCAGCTTGGCTCAGCGCTTTGGCGGCGATCCGGCCGCGACTGACTCGACCCGCGTATTCCGGCTTCCCGGGTTCAACAACAAGAAGTACAAAGAGAATTTTCTCGTAGAGTTGGCCACCGGAACATTGCCCGATCCTGTTTACCATCGATCGGACTTCAGGATTGAAATCCTCCCAGGGGAACACGGAACAACCGTTCGTAAGACTGTTTCTGCTCAGGCCGTCGGTTCTGGAGCCGTAAACACACAATCCGAGCGCGACTGGGCCTACGCGATCCGCCATCTCCGAAACGGGGACAATCCGGAACTTATCATTCGCGAAATCGCCGCCTACCGGGCAACAGATCGCAACGACTCACCGGACACCAGGAAACCAACCAGTCTCAGAAAGGCTAACCCTCGCTACTACGCCGAGCGCACCGTCTCCCGCGCAATGGCGCAGTTGGGTATGACGCGAACTTTGGGCGAGAACGAAATCAGATCACCCGAAAACGAACCAGAACGGTAAGAAAGGGGCATTGGTGAGAACCGCTGGTTACATGCTGGGATTACTGGCACGATGGGCAATCATCACTTTTTGGATGTCGCTTCTGCTATCGCTGGCAGCTGGCGCGCGACTCCCGTCGCTCCGAAATTATCTGATGATGTCCTCTGCCTTCCTGCTGGCAACGTTGTTGGTCATTGATCCAGGGCTAGTCAAGGAACGCTCGCGAACCTCAGAGAAACGTGGAACGTCAGACAGGTTCGCTGCAAGCCTAACGTTTCTTGCAACACTCGCGTTTGCTGCGCTAGACGTTGGACGGCTCCACTGGTTGCCAATAATTCCTTCGAAGGCGCGCCTGGGCAGCCTGCTCCTGGTCGCAGCCGCAAATACCCTGCAAATGTGGGCAATGGTCGTTAATCCGTTCTTCTCGCCTGTTATTCGGCTGCAACCGGAGCGCGGACACCGGCTTATCTCCCACGGGCCCTATCGCCTTCTGCGACACCCGGGTTATTTAGCCATGTTGCTCTCCGTTCCCGGCAGCGCGTTGGCCATCGGTTCCTGGCTGTCCTTGGTCCCTGCCACCATATTTTGTCTCGTGATCCTGAATCGGGTTGGCGCTGAAGAACAATTTCTCCAGAGAAATCTCGCCGGCTACACCGAATACATGGACAGTGTCCGCGGTCAGCTTTTTCCGCGGATGCTCTTCCGTAGTGACCCAGGCCAGCATTCGGTTGCCAGCAACTTCGCTTCTGAAGGCGTAGAGCAGAGGTGGCCGTGAAAGCACCCGAAGATTTCAGTCGACGTCGATGCCACGGACCGAACGGCGGCGATTCTGATCCCTCCTCTTTCGTCCCGCTCTGTCGCGGGCACGGTAGGCTGTCAAATTCGACTGCGCCCTGGCGGCGCGGCGCTGCGCTGCTTCCGCTGCGCGGCCCTCCGAATTCCCCGTTTCCTCCCAAAGAGATTGGCTCTGCCGAAAAGCATCATGTCCGGCTCCTTCATAAAAATGCAGCGTCTGTGGCTGGGAAGCAGACGCCACCTGGCTCGAGGTGCCCCGCGAGAGAGCAGGGCAGAAAAAGGAGATTCAAATCATGTATCAGAACCGCATTTCGCTCATCGGCTTCGTCGGCAACGACGTACAACTGAAATCCACCAAGAACGGCACCCCGGTCGCAGTTCTTTCCGTCGCGACAAAATCCAGCTGGAAAAACGGCAAGGGCGGGTACGACTCGCGCACCGAATGGCATCGCTGCACTGCCTGGGGCAAACTCGCTGAGTTCGCCGGCAAGCTGGAGAAAGGCGCCCACGTTCAGATCGAGGGCGAGTTGCGCTATCGCGAGTACAAGCAAGACCTTGGAAGTGATGCCAACGACGCGCCAGGCAAGCGCCGTTTGGCTGAGATTCACACCAGTCGGATCCTGAAGCTGGATCGCGCGGCGAAACAGGAGGAGCCTGCTCCTGACGCCGACCCTGAGTTGCCGGTCGCAGAACCGGTGGCTTGATCTTGCACGAATTGGCCTCAGCCTTGCGGCCCAGGCCAATTCGTTTTCCCGCACAGGGCGCGATGGGCATAGCTCTCATCGCGAGCTCCCAAGTTGTTGCCGAAGTAGAGTGACAAGTCATTGCGGGCCGTCGAAGCCGTCAAAACAATTGCCCTTTGGATGACTGCGTTCCGCATTGCGATTAGTTTGGGGGTATGGTCCCTTGACTCATGCGCTCACCGACCATCCTCCATCCACGGTGATGATTTGGCCCGTGATGGGGCCGGAGTCTTTTCTCAAAAGAAAGCATGCAGTCTTGGCAATATCCTCTGCAGCTAGCAAACCGAGGGTTAGAGGCTGCTTTTGGACCATGAATTCGAGGACTTCACGATTCTCTTGTGCTCTTGCGCTCATCGGAGTGCGGACCAAGCCGGGTGCGACCACGTTGATGCGAATCCCGGAGGGCGCATAGTACGCTGCTGCCGACAAAGTCATCGCTTCAATCGCCCCTTTGCTGGCTGCATATCCCACCGTAGCAAAGTACCTGCCCTGGGGATGCTGGGCGAGAACACTTCCGGTGTTCAGGATTGCACCTTTCTGGGAGTCGCGAGTCCACAACCGCAAAACTTCGCGGCACATCAGGAATGTGCCCTTGGCGTTCACGTTCATGACCGTGTCCCATGCTTCGGCTGTGCATTCGTGAATCGGTCCATCCCCTAAGGGACGGGCGCTGATGCCGGCCACATTGAACAGCGCGTCGATTCTTCCAAAACGACCGATGCAGGCCGCTACGCTCTTTTTTACCGCTTCCTGGTCGCTGACGTCCGCGACACTGAAACCGGCAGAGGGCAAGGCCTGTGCCAGCGATCGGCATTCAGCTTCCTCCAGGCCAACAATGAAGACGCTGCCTTCCGCCCCCCACTGGCGCGCGGTGGCCGCCGCGATTCCCGAGGATCCGGTTACCAAGAGTACTTCGCTCACTTATTTCTACTCATAAAGATGTTTGAGACTCTTACGGTAGGCTTCGTAGAAAGCTTCTAATTGCTGTTCGGCCGTCGTGTTTCCTACAAACTGATGGCTGGGCAACACCACCGGCTTGACGCCGCGCGCCAATAGCATCTCGGCCGTGGCGCAGCGAATCATGTTGATGATGGAAGCGCCGGTAATAGTGGAAACGGGGCCCGTCCGCCACTCCAGCCCTTCCAACTCGATGATGCAGTCGCCCGAAGGACACTGGTTGTCGATAATCACGTCCGCGCAGTCGATCAGTTTCTTCCCGGAGGAATGCGCCGGCTTTGCTTTTTCGCAGTGCGCTTTGGAGACGATGGCAATTACCGGAAGGCCGCGCTTTTGTGCACCGCCGGCCATTTCCACGATGACCGGCCGAATCCCGCTGGTAGAGATGACAATGAAGGCATCGTTTGGCCCGAAGTGGAAACTCTTTAGGATCTCTTCGGCATAGCCTTCATAATTTTCCAGGTAAAGCGGGGTTCGTAAGCCATTGGCGCCGACAATCGCCGCGTGGTTCGAGAGCGACAGCTCCACCAGCGCGACAAACCCAGCATAACAACCCTGGCGCGGCGTCATCTCCTCGCACATCATGCGGGAGTGGCCATTTCCAAACAGAAAAACCAGGCCACCTTTGGCAATCGACGTAGCGCAGATTTCAGCCGCGGCTTCGATGGCTGGCATTTCAGTCTGTTCGAGCTTGTCGAGCAATTCCCTCGCGGCGCTCAGATACGAACTTGCGGCATTCATGCCTGAACCACCTCCACTCCAGCGTTGCGATATGGTTCGAGAGCGGCGGGATCGGCTTTCTTGCTGGTCACCAGCAGATGCAGGTCTCGGATGTCGCAGATTCTGTGGGTGGCGCGAACCCCGAACTTAGAGCTATCGACCACCAGGATGCGGCGGCGCGCGTGCATGACCAGCGCACGGTTCAGGGCAGCCTCCTCCAGATGCGAATCCGTCACACCGGTGTCCGGCTCGATACCGCTGGCCCCAAATATTGCAGTATCAACAAAAGTATTGGCGGCAGCTTCCTGCGCGGGTGCGCCAATCAGGGAGAACCATGATCCGCGCATGGTGCCTCCGGTCAACACAGTCGTAATTTCCGGTCTGCGCCCGAGCTCCATGGCGATGTTCACTGCATTGGTGAAGATCCGCATGCCATGGCGGCCGACCATGCTGCGCGCCACTTGCGTAGTGGTCGTGCCAGCGGTGAACGCTACCGATTCGTCATCGCCGATGAGGTTGGCCGCGACGATCCCGATGTGCCGCTTCTCTTCTTCGTTGCGGTGTAACTGCTCCTGAAAGGAAGAGTCTTGGCTGTAAACCGCATAGCTGACAGGCTCCACGGGCAGCGCGCCGCCGTGGTCGCGGCGCAAAAGGCCTTCCGCTTCCAGGGTGCGCAAGTCCCGGCGCAGGGAGACTTCAGACACCCTGAGGCGCGTCGCCAACTCCTCTACGGAAAGGCGTCCGTCGCGAAGCACCTCTTCAATGATCAATGAGCTGCGTTTGTTCATCATGAAGAGGTTCCCATATTACTATCGATATTGTCAATGATTATGATCGTTTAAGCCAGTATTGACCATATATATTGATCTCGTGTAGCATTATCGAAACTAATGCTCTTCAAACGCCAGATTCCGGAGATCGAAAGCTACGAAGTGGTTGTCGCCGGGGCCGGGTCAGCGGGCGCTACTGCCGCCATCGCCGCCGCCCGCACAGGCGCAAAAACTCTTCTCATTGAGCGCTACGGATTTCTTGGAGGAATCAGCACCGGCGTCCTGGACACTTTCTATGGGTTTTACACCCCGGGTAAGAAAGCACGAAAGGTGGTGGGCGGCATTGCCGACGAAGTTGTCGCCAGCCTGAATCAGCTCGGCGTATGTTTTGAGCGGCCGAATACCTACGGTGCGGGCACTGGCGTCACCTACCATCCGGAATATCTCAAAGTTGTTTGGGAAAGACTCGCGCTTGCTGCGGGATGCACATTGTTGATGCACGCCCTGGTGCAAGACGTATTACGCTCCAACGGACAGATCGAGGGTCTGGTGCTGGCAACCCGGGGAGGGTTGCGGCTGGTTCGGGCCAAAGTATTTATCGATGCCACCGGAGATGCCGATTTGTGCGCATACGCCGGACTTGAATTCAATCCTGCGGAACCCAGCGCACCGGCGCAAATGCTGACCACAACGTTCCGGGTTTGCAACGTTGATCTGCTGGCACGCCAGAAGATTTCTAAACAGGAATTTCACCACTTAATGCAGCAGGCCGGGGAAAGCGGAAACTACGAACTTCCTCGGCGAGAAGGCAGCGATCACGCCATGCCGATCTCGGGCTTCACTTCCACCAACATGACGAGAGTGGCATCTTGCCAGCCCACGGCCGACGGCGTTGCTCACGCGGCTGAGTCCGCGTTTCTCTCTGAAGCTGAGGTCGAAGGCCGAAGACAAGCGCTGGAGTATCTGCGCTTTCTGCGTGACATGGTGCCCGGATACGGCAAGGCAGAGCTGGCGTCATTCAGCACACAAATCGGCGTGCGGGAGACGCGCCGCGTCCGTGGCGACTATGTGCTCACTCGGGAAGACGTGCTGGGCGCGCGGCGGTTTGACGACACCATCGGACTGTGCGGAGCTCCGATTGAGGATCACCACTCAGGCGCGGGCACGCGCTGGGAATACCTTCCGGAGGGCGAGTGCGTCGGTATTCCTTTTCGAACTTTGTTACCGAAACATGCCGATAATCTTTTGGTTGCGGGCCGATGTTTTTCTGCCACCCACGACGCTCACGCCAGTGTGCGGTCGATGGCGCAGTGCATGGCCATGGGGCAGGCAGCAGGTTGCGCCGCCGGCCTCGCAACCAAGCGTGGCGTTAGCCCGAGAGAAGTTCCGATAGCGACATTGCGTTCGGAACTGGAAGCAAGCGGAGCGATCCTGGCGTTGGGAAGGAGTGCGTCGTGAACATAGTTCGCACTGTCCTTGGCGACATCCCCGCAAGCGATCTGGGCGTGTGCTATGCCCATGAACACATCTTCATCGGCAGGAGCTTCACAACGTTTGTCACACCCGATTTCCGGATCGACGATGTTGCCGTAGCCACCGCTGAGTTGTCAGACTTCCATGCGGCCGGCGGACGGGCCATGGTCGACTCAATGCCCTGCGACTGCGGACGCAACGTCGCCAGTCTGGCGGAGATTTCGTGCGCTTCGGGCGTCCATATCGTCGCTCCGACGGGGCTTCACCTCGAAAAATATTACCCTCCGGGCCACTGGAGCGAGCGCTTAACGGCCAAGCAAATCGCAGCACTTTTCGTCGCGGAAATCGAGGTGGGCGCTGATGCCAACGACTACGGCGGTCCGCAGATTGAACGCTTGCCCAACCGATGCGGCTTGATTAAAGTCGCCAGCAGCCTGGGCGGACTGACGGATCGTGACCGTAAGATCTTTGAAGCGGCCGCCATCGCGCATCGGCAGACGGGAGCACCGATTTTGACACACACGGAGCAAGGCACGGCCGCCCTCGAACAGGTGGAGTTTTTTGCGCGCCAGGGAGTAGCAACCTCCTCTCTCGTGTTGTCGCACACGGATCGGAAGCCTGAACTTGCTTATCACTTGGAAGTTCTGTCAAGGGGAGTCTTCCTCGAATACGACTCTGCTTTCCGCTGGCCGCAGAACGAGAGCAATCCGACGCTCTCACTTGTAGTATCACTGTTTGCTCACGGCAAAGGCCGGCAAATCATGCTGGGAATGGACGCCGCCCGCCGCGGTTACTGGACTCACTATGGTGGCCATCCCGGCCTTTCATGGTTGCTGACGTCGTTCCGGAAAACACTGTTGACCGGGGGACTTCAGCTGGCCGATCTGGAAACGCTATTCATCGAAAATCCGGTACGGGCTTACGGGTTCTCTCCCCACAGTTGAGAACGCGCATTCGTAGGTAGAGAAACGAGACGCATTCATGTCGAAACCTGACGGCTCCGCGGTTCACGAAAAGATGGCAGAGCAAAACAAGCCCGTCGCCATCGGCGTTGATATCGGCGGCACGGCGATCAAGGCCGCGTTCGTCGATTCGGATGGAAATCTGCTCGAGAGTTTTCGCGAGGAATCGCCCCGCACTACGACAGCGCTCGAAACTTTTCTGCGCAAAGTTCGAGCCAGTGCCGGCATGCCCGTCGTGGGATGCGGGATTGGCTGTAAGGGCGTGATCGACCCAGTCACCACGCGCATCAAGTGTCTGCCCGGCGACCTGAATTTTCTTGAGGGGGTTACTCTACGCAACCTGGTTGAAATGGACGATCTGGCTTTCTGTGCCGACAACGACGCGCGCACCGCGCTGGTGGGCGAGATGCTTTGGGGCGCGGCACGTGGGCGGCGCAACGTGCTCATGCTGACGCTTGGTACCGGGATCGGCGCGGCTGCGCTAGTCGATGGGGTGATCCTTCGCGGGGCCAGCGGCGCCGCCTGCCACTTGGGCCACATAACGATGGATCTCAACGGCGGCCTTTGCATTTGCGGCAACCGCGGATGTGTCGAGACTCACTTCTCCGCTCGCGCCATCGAGTCCGAATATTTCGCGCACATCCACCGGGCTTCGCCGGCCCGGCTTTCCATCGACGAAGCCGGCAGAGTTCCGACTACCGCGGCCATCTTTCAGGCGGCAGCAAATGACGATCCCAGCGCCCGTCGCGTGCTTGAGGTCGCCTTTGAATACCTGACTGGGGCGCTCGTGAGCTTCCTGCATATTTTCGATCCGGAGTTGCTAATCCTGGGCGGAAACATCGCCGCCTCCGGCTCGGAACTACTTTCCCGTATGGAAGTGCAAGCGGTCGAGCGCACTAGGATCCTGCTTGGTCGCGATGTACCGATACTCCTGCAAAAGACGATTGGATACGGTGGCGTAGCGGGCGCAGCCGGGCTCATTTTCTTGCAGCAAGGACTCCTCACTCTCTAATCACGCCGAGGACAAACTGAGTCCTAGTTCGCTCTGCCCGACTGCCGGCATGGAACGAATCAGTTTTCTCTTTTGGTAACCGATTTAGTCTTTCTTCGTAATTCAAGTTGAACTTCGTCAGCATCCAATGAATCTTGCTTGAGACTTCCTACCATAATTCCCGCGACGCTAGACCAGGACGGTACCGCCATCGACCACAACGGTCTGGCCGGTGCTGAATCCTTCCTTCATCAAAAACAGATAGGCTTGTGCAATGTCATGAGCCTCGCCGACTCGCCCCACCGGCAGACGCTTGCCCACGCTTTCATAGAGCTGCTCCCTTTCTGCCGGGCTCATGTTCTGCCATAGGTTCGTACGGACGACTCCAGGGGATACAGCGTTAACCCGGATCGGCGCCAGTTCAATCGCCAATGCACGGGTTAAAGCTTCGATAGTTCCGCAGACGCTTGCGGCAATTACCCATCCACTGTGCGGGCGTTGGCCGGCCACTCCCGTGGTGAGAACGATAGAGCCGCCTTTTCGAATTTGTGGACTCCCGTATTTGACCGTAGCCAGGGCAGACCAATAGCGGAGCTCAAACGCTTGTCTCGCCGGCTTGAGATCGGTATCAGCAAGCTTGTGTAATCGCAGGCTGTCACCTGCAGTGAAAACCAGGTGATCAAAGGCGCCAAGATTCGTGAAAAAGCTTTCCACAGCCTTTTCGTCGGAGACGTCAACCGCCTGGCCCCGTGCATCTCCTCCGATGGATTGGATGGCTTCCTGAACTCGTTCTGCTTTGCTGGAGACGATGACGACCTCGGCTCCCCGCGATGCTGCCTCTCCGGCGACTGCCAAACCGATTCCCGACGACCCACCTACGATGACGACCCGTTTATTCTCGAAACCGTTTTCTCGTGGCATTGAATTCTCCGTCTGTGCAGTTCGGTCGACTTACAGAGCTACAGATGAGCAGACACGCGCATGCGAATCATGCATAATAAACATGATGTCCATGCGTCTAGAGAAATTACGTCAAGCTGATTTGAATCTCCTGGTTATGTTTGCTGCGATTGCCGAGGAGAAAAGCATTACCGCAGCAGCATCCCGACTATTGCTCAGTCAGCCCGCCGTGAGCCGGGCCCTGCAGCGCGCACGCGCGATGTTTCAGGATGATCTTCTGGTTCGATCGCCGCACGGCTTCGAACTTACTTTGCGGGGTCGAAAGATTCTTGACGAACTTGAAGGACTGCTACCAAGGATGGAGAATCTCGTTGCGCCAAGTCTGTTCGATCCGGCGAGAGAGAAAAGCCATTTCCGCATCTCAGGCCCGGATAACGTTTGTACAGTTGTGCTTCCGCGCTTGTGCCGGCAGTCTGCGAAGGGACGCTATCAAGTACAGTTTGAATTCTGGCCCTGGCGGAGCGGCATCGCAGAACTCGTGGAACACGGGCAGCTTGATCTTGTTCTCCACATTGATGACGGGCTCCTGCCGTCGCATTTTCAGTCGGAAAGGCTCTACAAGGAGGATTGGATTTGCGCCGTGGCGCGCGACAGCCAATTTGGCGACCGGCTGCCACTTAAGCAATACCTGGCCGCGAGCCACATCGTGGTTGCCACCTATGAGGGGGTGCAAACAATTCCAGACAAGCAACTGGCGGCTGTCGGTGCAAAACGCAGCTCTTGTATTCGGCTGCCTTACTTCGGCGTGGCGCTGCAATGCCTTCCCGGCACGGAACTAGTCCTTACCCTAACTAGCGGCATGACATCGGTTATCAAAAACGATCGCAGGTTGCGGCTCGTGAAGGCACCGCAAGAATTGCACGCTTTTCATTTCCTCATGGCGTGGCATCCGAGACTCAACACCGACCCGCGTCATGTATGGCTTCGCGAAGCCATGCGATCAACGATCGCGGCCCTTAATTCATAAGTAAGGCAAACAACGTGCCGTGCACTCTGCCTAGAATCTACAGTCGCGGATCTACAGGCTCGCTCTCTAGAGCGAGCACTCCGAACACACACTCGTGAACTCGGCGCAGTGGTTCTTGGTGAGCGAACCGCTCCAGCGCCTCCAATCCCAAAGCAAACTCCCGCAGAGCGAGCGACCGCTTTGCACCCAGGCCTCTACTCTTCAGCCGCACCAGGTTGTCGGGAAGCGTGTATTCCGGGCCATAAATGATCCGCAAGTATTCTCGTCCACGGACTTTCACGGCAGGTTGTACCAATCCCTTCCGCCCCTTTGCCACAAACGCCAACGGCTTTACAACCATGCCTTCGCCGCCACTTGCCGTCAGCTCCTCCCACCATTTGATTCCATGCCGTGATCGAAGCTACCGTTCAGCGGTCACGACCGGTCGTTCTGACCGCATTGGCTGCGGTACTTGCATTCATTCCCCTAACGTTTTCTGTCTTTTGGGGATCTCTAGCCTACCCCCTTATCGGAGGAACCGCGGTCGGCACTGTACTTACGCTCGTTTTTCTCCACGCGCTGTACACGATCTGGTTCCGCGTCAAGCCAACGGTGCGAGAGCAGGCGCCGGAGGCACAGCCTGCCTACTGAGTGGGCGGTCCTCCCGCTCCGGCCCACTGCACACATGGGCCGCTCTCTCATACTCATTGAGCTTGGGCCAGAGGCCAGGATTAGTCCTCACAAACGCGCATCTCGTCCAATGCCTTGATTTCCTGACGATGCCGACTTCACACAACCGATGATTTAACATCGACAAACGTCCCAGACGCAACCTCTGCGATTCGTCGTAGGGCTGGCCGAGTCTTTCCCGCTTTCGCAGCAATCCTAATTCCTGCCAGCGTGCTTTCAAAGAAATCGGCAAGACCCTCAAGATCCGTCTGAGCATCAAGTTCGCCTTCCATCTGAGCTCGTCTCAATGTGCCCATGAGCGTGTGACGCAGTGCGTTGGCAGCACGGCGTGTAATTCGCGTCACGTCTTCATCTCGCATCCCGAACTCACAGATGGCATTAATCCCCATGCAACCATCTGTACTGGAAAGATCTTTGCGTTCTGAAAAATGAACCAATGCGCTCCGGATAGCAGCAAGCGGTGACCCAGGAGCTTGGAGTTCGACATTAATGGCTCGAACGTTCTCCGAGACATAGACTTCGAGAGCCTTCAAGAAGAGCGCGCGTTTGTCGCCGAAAGTGTCATACATGCTTTGCCGCCCGACATCCATCGCGCGCATCAGGTCGTCTGTTGATGTGGCGGCAAAGCCTTTTTTAGAGAAGGCGGATACGGCACGATGAAGAGCTCTCTCTAGATCAAATTCCTTCGGTCGGGCCATATCCATCTCTCTCCTCGCGTTTAATTATGCGATGTATCCCCCATCGATTGTGAGGCTGGCCCCCGTTATGAATCCGGCCTCATCGGATGCAAGATATG
This sequence comes from Terriglobia bacterium, assembly GCA_963786325.1. Taxonomy (GTDB): domain Bacteria; phylum Acidobacteriota; class Terriglobia; order Terriglobales; family Acidobacteriaceae; genus JAIQFF01. The sequence goes on along the minus strand of CAWAYW010000020.1, from coordinate 7,929 downwards.
AGACAAAACCCGCGATCTCCGACACATCCGCCATTCGCGCCAGTGGAATCAAACCCTTCACCGCTTCAGCGTGAGGCGCACTCATATCAGTCGCCGTCGGACCAGGCTGAATATTATTGACCGTAATCGCCCGAGGAGCGAGATCGATAGCGGCTCCTCGCACCAATCCGGTGAGCGCCGCTTTGGTCATGCTATAGACGCTTGCTCCGGGAAAAGCTGTGCGGACGGCAGTGTTGCTGCCGATCAGGATGATCCGTCCTCCATCCTTCATGGCTTGTGAAGCCGCTTGTATACCTACAAATGCTGCGCGGACATTAACGGCCAACATGCGGTCGAAGTCTTCAAGGCTGTAGCTGTCGATGGTTCCCCGGATCAAAATTCCGGCGTTGTTGACGAAAATATCTATTTCCCCCAGCTCTTTCACGACTTGATTCACTGTTGCGCGAATGTCCTCAGCAGAGGCACTATCCGCCTTGATCGGGAGTACCTTGCCTCCCGCAGCATCTATTTCGCTCGCGAGTCGCTTTGCCTTCTCTTCCGAGTTGAAATAGGTAAATGCGACGGCCGCGCCATCTGAAGCAAGCCGCCTCACGATTCCTTCGCCAATCCCTCGTGAACCACCTGTCACGAGAGCAACGTTGCCTGCAAACGATCGACCGTACTTTTCCGTCACGTCCCATCCTCCGGATTGAGTGCAACCTGATGTTTTGGATTATATTATCCAGAACAGGATTCAGATTATCTGACTGGTCGATGAGCACTATGGTTTAGAGATTTAGAAGAATTCCTTGGCGTTCGATGTCGCGGGGCGAAACAGACGGCTATGTCAGCCACCGAACAAGCGGCTCCCCAGAGGGAGCAGCGAAACATAAAGGCGCTCCGTTTTGAGCGTTTTCGCCGCGCGGACGAAGACGGCATGAGCCTTCAAGCAGGTAAATTATTCCTGTGCCCTGACGATGAGGACTCGAATCGAATCAGTGTTCTACCTAGTGAGAGATGACCTATGCTTCTCAAGTAGAAAGGTCAGCGTGGCTGAGGTCAGATCGCCTGGCTTTTCCAGGAAAGACAAGTGTCCCGACGGGATTTCGGCCCTCTTTGACCGCGGAATCAAATCAGCCAGTTCCTGAGTATAGAAGGGTGGCACTATCTGGTCGTATTTCCCGGTGATTGATAATGTCGGTGCCTTGATCTTCTTGGCCTGCTCCCGCACATCCAGGGCGAGATCGACCTTGATATTCTGCTCGATCAGAACCCAGTCACTCATTGTCACAAAGCTCCGGATGATTCCGTCGATCGTACCTTCGTCAAATGCTGACAGAAATTCACGGCTGAGGCCGCTTACGAGAAGTAGCGTTGCAAGGGCAATCTTGTCTGTCCGCGCCAGGTGCAGCCAAAGATCGAACTGTAATCTCATTTGCGGGTCACCGCCGTAACCGAAACCTGATACAAGAACCAGTGAACGAACCATCTCCGAATACTCCGCCGCAATGAATGTGGCAACTGCCGCTCCAAGGGAATAGCCAACAAGGTCAAAGCGATGCTTGCCGCCAGCCCTGGCTGCTGCCACAACGCGATCTGCGAAATCGGGTATTGCCGGCGCATTTGCCGAGTCAGCTCCGATGACCGGTTCCGCATAGTTTAGGCGAATCACCGGGCGGTGGCTCGTCAGCTGTTCTACGACCTGAGACCAGTCTTCTGACTGTCCCGATGTACCGTGTAAGAGCACTACTGGTAAGTCTTCCTCGTTGTTCGGTCCGTGCTTCTCCAGTTCGGTATCTGTCATCTTTCTTTTCGCCTCGCGGTCTCTCATCACAGTGGCAATCTGGTGGTCGGTACACGTTTGCCGATGAACCGGCAGTGCCGCATCAAGTTAGTTCTGTAGGAATCGCAGGGTCTGGTCGAGAAACGCGCTGTGATACTGGAAGATAGCTCCATGTCCAGCATCAGGAAAAATACTCAACTCAGAGTGTGGCAGCTTGCGCGCTAGCTCCACAGAATTGATCGATGGCACCATCACGTCGGTGTCGCCGTTCGCCACCAGCACCGGGTGTTGGATACCGTCCAACGAGGTCGGCTTAGGCGCCATGCCCCACTTGGTAATCGCGGTCACCTGAGCAACGATGGTCTCTTGTGTTGCAGGCAAATCGCGGTCCTGTTGTCGGGCGCTGAGACGCTGGAGAAATTCCGCAGCCGCCTTCTGGCCGTCACGGGACTGTGTGAAAAAGAGCGACTGCTTCGGATGCTTCTTCTCGGCTGCTGCCCTGGCCACGGCGTTCTGCAACACGGCGCCCACGTTGCTGACCCCTTCGCCGCCGGCGGCCGAAGTGCCCGCGAGAATCATTTTGCGCACGAGATCGGGATGTTTTTGCGCGATGACTTGAGCGACGAAACCACCGATTGAGAAGCCAAGCAGATCCGTCTTCGTAAACCCTAAAGCTCGAATGAAGGCCACTGCATCGGTTGCCATATCATCGATGGTGTCTGGCGTAGTGCCCTTGGAGCCTCCGACTCCACGGTTATTGAAGGCGATGACGCGGTGTTTCTGGGCCAGGCTGTCGATAGTTCTCGGGTCCCAATCATCGAGAACCGCTGTTAGGTGGTGAAGCAGGACGACCGGAATGCTATTCTTTTCGCCTGTCTCTCGATACACGAAGGAAGTCCCGTTCACGTCAACCTTCTTGGTAACCGCATCAACATAACTACGAGCCATCGTTCTATCTCCCGTCATTTAATTTGGTTTAGACAGATACATCGAATAGGCTGAGTGGTGTCTGTCAAATGCTTGGATTGTGAACGGGACCGATCGGTCGCATATTAATTTGCAAAAGTGAAGATCTTCGTTGGTGCCATAGAATGTTCCCTGTGGTATATGCGGCCGGCTGGCCCCGGCGTTGTCTTTATAGAACGGGTAATCCCGTGATGCATCCTGGGACCGCTCGGTCTCATCCAACTGTGGTACTGTGCGAGATCAGCTACGGTAGCTACATCAACTTCACGGAGAGTGACAAGAGTGCGCAAAGGCGAGGAGACACGGCAGGAAATTATTCGTAAAGCCGCCCCAATCTTCAATCGGAAAGGGTATAGCGGCGCGGCGCTTTCTGATCTCATGCGAGCGACCGGGCTAGAAAAGGGCGGGATCTACCGGCACTTTGGAAGCAAGCAAGAGCTTGCGGCAGACGCTTTCGACCACGCCTGGAAAATCGCAATAGATACACGCTTCGAAGGCACAGAGAAGATTGCGAACACGGTTGACCGCCTCAAGCAAATCGTGCGGAACTTTCACGACCGGCGCGCGGGGCTTGTGCCAGGAGGCTGCCCGCTGCTGAACACGGCCATCGATTCCGACGATAGTAATCCTCCGTTGCGGGCGAAAGCTCGGCAGGCTCTCAGTTCCTGGCTTGGTCGCCTGCAATCGATCGCCGCGGAAGGACAACGACGAGGCGAGCTGCGGTCTGATGTCGATTGCGCGAGATTGGCCACGTTGATCGTCAGCACGCTCGAAGGTAGCCTCATGGTGAGTCGTCTGCAGCGAAAGGAAGAGCCTCTTGACGCTGCCTGCCGTCACTTGGAGGAATTCCTCGAATCGAGGGTGCGTGCGCGGAACTCGAGCGGTTCGACAGCCTAGTCTTGAATGGACACGCCGCCGTCACTAGCCTGACTTTGCCGCTTTTGGTCGAAACTCTAAACATCTCACCCTCCCAATGCGGTGTAGCGCTATGACCGCTACTGGAATACGTCCTGTCCCATCGGGCGTTACAGTCGCGTTCCAATAACTTCCAGATATTCGTTCTGCGTTATGGTCTTTCCATTCTCGTCTTCATTGTGTTCAGACCATAGCCTTTCGAGTTCTTCGGCATACGCGGTCTGACTTGTGGGATCCAACATCGAGAAAGCAGCCTGCATTGGTCCAAAGTATTCTCGAAACTACTCATCGATAATGGGCCGTCGAGATAAACGTCCGCTGCGGAGACGTTACACATCGATGGGCGGCCCAACAATGCCTGATCCGAATGGTTGCGGTTATCTGGCCACGGAGTGGACGAGGACGGCAGGATACGAGCAAATCGCGACGTTTATTCGCGTCTCCAGATTCGTTCACCCAGGCTCGTCTATGTGGAGAACATAGACAATCCACGCTGATTGCTGCGGACGCATTCGGCAAAACTGCGGGCGTGAGAGCCAGTTATGCTGACCTTCGCGCTTGATTCCTATAGCGGGGCGCGGGGACGGAAGTGCCGAACTGTGGCAACATGGCACGGCGCGCGGCCTCAAAACGTGTCCATTCGTCTCCATTATGAAGGCCGGGCATTGTGACCAGTTCGCCCTGATCGAGGCCGACCAGCGCTGCATCGACCATGTCTTCCACCGGCATGATGATCGACGGGGGTTGCTGTTGCCATGGGAGGCCGGCGACGTCCCAACCGTCGGTCGCGGTCCTACCAGGCAACACCGCTTGGACGCGGATGCCTTTGCTGGTGAGTTCGCGCTGTAGCGAAAGGCTGAAGGCAAGGACGTATGCTTTGGACGCCCCGTACACACCGTTCATCGCTTCTACCGAGATGCCCGTGGCGGAGCCGATGTTGATGATCGAGCCTTTCCCACGCTTAACGAAGGCAGGAGCGGCGGCGTAGGTGAGGTGAGGGCGGTGACGTTGAGAGCGATCATGTCTTGCATCTTCCGGATGTCGGCCTCAAGCAGCGGGGCGACGGAAGCGAAGCCGGCGTTATTGACGAGCATGGTGATGCTCGGGTCGTCCTTCAGCTTTGTTTCCACTTTCGCGAGACCGTCTCGTTGTTGAGGTCCGCCACGATGGAAGTGATATGCCGTCCGCTCGCGCTTGGGAGGCTCGCAGCCAACGCTTTGAGTGGCTCCTCGCTGCGTGCGACGAGAATAACGTCGTGTCCCCGTTTTGCGAGACGGTCTGCATAGACAGCTCCGATGCCCCGAGAGGCGCCGGTAATGAGGGCTGTGCCCTTTGACGATGAGTTGCTCATGATCTTTTCTCCTGATTTGAGTTGTACCTACTGGTTTGCAACTCTATTGACTACAGCGCATAAGACACGCGAGCGCGTGTTGTATTCCCGGCACGACGGGAAAGGCGTATGGACAATTTCAAATTTGCTTTTCGTATGGATTACGAGACAAACACTGCCGGGTCATCGCCGCACACTCGGGCACAATCACTGTGCGCTATCGTACAGAAATTAAATGCGTTTGCGTTCCTTAGCGGGCACGCCTATAAGGAACTTTACATGGGCGACATCACTAGTATTCACGCCCCGCATGTTCCGCAATGGAAACGACTCTACGAAGCTGCCATATTAGAGCTTGACCCCGCAAAACTACTCGAACGGATCGCCGTAGCCCAAAGCGCGGTTCTTGACCAAATGGAAGACGGCCTTTCAAAGCCATCGGATGGCCAACAATACGCCCTGCGCGATGCGTTACACATGCTAAGCACCCTGCGCACGATTGGGGAGCGCGACATTACCGAATAGAAAAGTCCGTAACCTTAAAACAGAGTGCGCCGATGAATTCAACGGCGAGCGGTTGAAAGACTGGCTGATGCAAGTGAGGTCTAAGTGACGAAAAATGGCTGGCATCAATCATACCAAGCAGCCCTGCTCGAAGCTGACTGGACGAAAATGGAGAAACGAATTCAGACGGCGGAATCTGATATACACCAGAGACGGCTAACGCTTTCCCCTCAAGACCACGGTGGAACCGAGGAGGAAAGGACTGCTCTCGTCAATGCCATGAGCGGTCTTAGAGTTTTGCGAATGAATGTAGCTTCGTGGTTAGAACGGCAGAATCTAGGTGGCACCCTGCCAACGAAGCTTCGTTCTCAGATTTCAGAAAACAGGTAAGACAGCTAGGATGATCCAGCGTGAAATGGGGAATTCCAGCGCGAAGCATCGGCGATTGAGGTGTACGACAAAGTTGAAGTTAAGGTCGCTTCACTACAGAATCCTGCACAAAATAAGCATACGTGCATTGCGTTTTACCCGACCGACCGCACGCCGAATCACGTGGTATTAGAGTGCCATGAAAGACAACCCGCGTTGGGAAGAGCATTGCAGGCAGGCTTCAGTTGGGCAAGATCCAGAAAAACTTGTGGAGTTGGTCAAAGAGATTAATCGTCTCTTGGATGAGAAACATGACCGACTCGTCAATGGCCCTCCCAATGAGGCCTTGTAGTGCAGACATTCGCAGCTCTGTGAGATTTGGGAATGACATGATGCCAACACTATCCGTATTGCGGCGCATCGCTGTGGACCTTTTCACGGCATCATTCGATAATTAGTCGCTTAGAAAGTGCGAACAGGAGGTCATTCCTATGAGCGTACACTTCTATTTCTTCTGTGTTCAGGGTACTGAGCGTCAATGTGCCTAAAAGTTTAAGTTGTTGGTCAACCAGGATGCACATCGCTGCGCTGATTTCGTGCATGCGCTCGTGATCCATCGCGGCATAATGCAATGACTTCTCAGGAAATGCTGGTCAATTTTGAACACTGCGTAGATGAGTTTGTTTGCGGACACTGCGATAACCCTTAGGAACTTCAGGCAGGAAACCCGTCCAGAACGAACGCAATACATACCCTGTATTTGATTCGCCTGATAAGGTTGGCTGAAAGGATCATCTCCAGACGCGCTGCCTAAGCCTCTTCTTCCTCCTCCGTTACCTCTGGATGCGGTTCGCCGCTCTGGTCACTGGTTCCTGTCAACATCTGGGCCTGGATGTCGTTCAACATTTTAGCCGCCTCACGGTCCAGCTTTCTCCGTGGAAATTTGGGGTGAGAACTATTGGCAGTGGGCATGGCTGAGATGAGAATTGCTTCTATCTCATCCCGATGTATAGTTTCCGCAATTTGAAAGGCTGAGAAGTAGTTCCAGAAATTATAGTACCTAGCGTTGGGCTTTAATGCATGCTGACTAAGGCGTTGGATCAGTGTCTTGTTGATCGTTTTTCCGATGTAGTATGGATGATCGTCTCGATAGAGGACGTACACACCAGAACCATTTAGGTGTTTCTGTAGATACGTCTTGCCCTTTCTGCTATGAAATAATGCTCTTGGCCACATCCGAAAGAACTGCTGAATCATCCAGTCTTTCTTCTTCATGCTGTTTGCCATTGTGTTCCTCACTTTCGTGCAGCCTTGAGATTAGCCCAACGCCGTCTCTGCGCAGCAGCTATTTTCTTCCTAGCAGCAAGACTCATTACGCGACGTGCCCGCCTGGGCATGCGATAAACACCAGCGAATCCCCTAAGCGCAGCGTCCATACCTGATAGTTGTTTCGCAAGCCGATCACGCTCCGCTTTCAACTGCCTAACAACGGAAGACGGATGTGGACACACGTGCTCCTTGTTTGAAGGATGCTCGTTGACAGCGGATTCGTCCATCAGGTGGTATCGATTCGGCTCATGCCCGGATGGGCAACAAGCCACGCGCGACGAATGCGGCGAAGCATGGCTGGATACAGAACGCGACGAAATGGTTCGATCGCGACGATGTACGGTCGCGTGAGCCACGACACGCGCCGGACGTAGACTCCCCAGTACAAACGGTACCCGTTCGGACCGCTCACCAGGGCAGTGCAGATGAAGCTGTGGACGGCGTCTGGAGCTGTGGAGCGAGCCTGCAAACAGTTTTATCATCCCAGAGGATGGCAAGCGTGGATCGGCGCGGTGTTCTGGATCGCGGTTCGCAATCATAGATTACGTCAGAACGTTGTTGACCTTGCGCAGACGCAAGTGAGCGGGCCATCCGATACGGGGAACGACGGGCGATTCGCGCCCCATTTCTTTCTGATCCGAGCCGCTGCTGAAGGCGGCGTATCAAGATGCACATCCCTAGACCGGTTCACAGTGCGTTCGTTGGTCCAGGCCGAAACAGCTGTGAGACTGCAGTTGGCCGGATTAGTAACGGT
>CAWAYW010000019.1:0-195765 GCA_963786325.1 Terriglobia bacterium | reverse complement strand
CGCGGGTACGACAACATTCGCGTTGCCGCGTCTGACCGAAATCGCTTCGCCGCCGCCTTTGCTCCAGATCTGGGTCGAGGGGACCAGCCAGTCGACCCTGCGGGCCGGCGCCCATTGACCTCGCGAATCGGCGAAGGCGAATCCTACAGAAGCCGGGCCCGCCGTGTCCTCGTAGACATGCGCGCACTGGGCGGGAGGGACGTGGAACAGGGTCGCGCGGCCCTGCTTCGCAACGACCGCGTCGATGGCAGGCTGGCCCGCATTGCAGATGTCGAGCCCGAGTCGCGCTCCCTTCGTGTGACGCGGAACCGATCCCAACCATGGTGAGCGTGCCAGCTGATAAACCCTCGACGCGGTAGCCGGCCGATTCCAGCGGTGCGGGCAGGGCGGATGGGGATGAGTGGAAGCGAAAAACGGGAAATTTTCTCGCCGGCTGCTGCCATGGGCATCCGCATTCAAAGCGTCACACCAAAGCTGGGTGGTGGAAAAATCCGGAACGTCGATTACAAGGAGAGCTGGCTATGCAATCGCAATCTGCGGGCCTCATAACCAACATACAGAGAGAACGAACGAGCGGAGCCACAAGACAACGACATCAGCGACAACGCCAATGACGACAGCGATCAGCACGATGACGATCATCATGATGATCATGAACCAGAACCATGACGACGATGATGATTAGCAGGAGCGGCAGGACCAGCGGCATCGGCACGGGCATCGCCGGCACCTCCAGGGACGCGGCTCCATCGGCGCAGTGTCCGAGGCTGCACCTCCTACTGGCGAGGGGCCAGTGACGGGCTTGATGGATTACGGAGAGCGGAAGAAGCTATTTCGGGGGGGCCTGCGCCATGGTTTTGGCGACCGCAAGGATCTGCTTGCCGATGGCGGTGCGCATGTTCTCCGGAAGCAGGTCCTGTTCGGCAGCGTTTCCCATGCGGCGACCGTGCGTTCCGTTGTTTCGGTGACAATCGGCCAGAGCGGCTCGCCGGCAGACGCGCTGTATCCGCGAGACGCCGCACCTGATCGACGGTGATCTCGCTGAGACTGCGGCTGCCACCGAAATTCAGGGCGAGCTTGTCATTCGGAATGTAAGGCAGCGTCGCGACAAAATCATAAGCGGGCGACAGCACCGGCGTGCGGCGATCGGGGTAAGAGCAGCGACCAGTTCTTGAGATGCATGTCGGCGTTGCCGATGAGCACCGAAAAAACCAGCCGCCGCACAAATTCGTAGGTGCCGGCTTCTCCGGTTTCCGCCCACAGCACGGCCGCGATATTCGCATAGCTGCGATGGCGGTACTTGTCGTCCGGAAAGAGCCCGAAGACCTGCGCGAAATCCTCCATGTGGATGGGCTCGCCGCCGGGGCCGCGGTCGAAGCGCTGCACGGCGAGAGCCTTGCCTTCCATGCGCCCGCGTCCTCGGGCAGCCCGTGGATATCGTGTATGTCTATCAGCCGGTGCGCGGCACCTCGATGCCCACGGCGCGCGCGAGGGCGAGCATGGCGTATTCGTTTTCAGGCACAGAGGCAAAGCGGGCCGAAGGCAGCTTGACGATCCACGAACCGCCCATGCCGCCGGCCGGAATGGTCAGCCCCCCGGAGGCTTCCATAACAGCCGAAAACTTGAGCTGCACACCCGCGAGTGAAAAGCGAAGCGCGACTTCCGGCACGCGTTCTTCATGATCGCGATCGGCGGCGTGATGGAGCGTCTTCATGCGTCTATCCATGGGCGACACCATGAGCGCGCCGGGAAGATCGGCGCCGAGGACGGCGAGAAGAAAGAATTCGCGTTGCGGCTTGACGTCCGCGCGCGCGGCGAGATAGTCGCGCAGATGCCCTTCAGGCAGGAGATTCGAGAAAAAGACCGGCAGGCGGGCGGTCACGGCGCGTGTCGGCGCAACGAGCCCGCCCTCCTGTCCCTTGAAAGAAAGGCTGAGGGTCGGTCTGTCCGGATCGTCAATATAGCCCTGCTCGAACGAAAAAAGATGGCGGTCGCCGCCAATGCGGTTGATGACGCCGATGTGGCGGCCGTGGAGGTTGACCGCGAGCGCGTTCAGGGTTTTGGGATCAAAATTCGTCGTGGTTTTTCTCTGCCGGGCGCGGATTCTTCGTCGTCGGCGGCATAGAGCGGCTGCTCGGCGGACTCGGGCTGCTTCTGTGCCCGGATGAGAGACTGCACGGCGGGGACGAGCGAGCGCGGGACGAGCAGGAGGTCCAGGTCGAGAACGCGCACGATGTCGAGCAGGGTGTCGAAGCGCGGCACGATCTCGCCGGATTCGATGCCGGAGATGTGCGGCTGCGGCAGGCCGATCTGGGCGCCCAGCTCGCGCTGGCCCCAGCCGCGCTTAGCCCGCGCATCCTTTATATGCTCGCGGAGGTCCGCAGGTAGACCTTTGGACTTCAATGGCTTGATATGTTTCTTTATATCATGTTTCACAATTTATATGTTATCGCATATCAAAGGAGTTTTCAAATGATATATTTTATTATATCACTTACGCATAATTATATAATATAACGTATCAATGGAGCGGGTGCAGCGGTGCAGTGCAAGGCTCCTAGGCTTTGCGGCGATGAAATGCCAGATTAGGGTGGATTAAGATGCCGGGTGAAGCACTCCTGCAAAAAGCCTGCGGCCGAGCGCCTCGATTATGCCTATCGCGGAAGTAGCTTCATCCTTGTCCACGTAGATTTTACGGCCGACAATGGCGTCGGGGTCGTTGGCCTTCTGCACATACTCTTCATCGATTACGCCCATTTTGTGTGCAAGAAGGTGGCGTTTCTGAAAAACCCGGCAAGCTCGTTCCCATTCGTCGGGTGGAAGGGAATCACCAAAATCGAATCCAAAAATTTCCAGCACCTTCCGCTTGGCAGCGGCAAGGTTTTGGAAGTGAATGTCGGCACCTTTGCGGAGGCAGACTTCCCGCCCGAATCCGTCGAAAGCAGAGACGAGATTCTCCAACGCATCTCCCACTAGGTGATCGGCCAGGTCCTTCTCCGCCGATTCGGCAAGGATTAGCTCCTTCTTAACCAGTTCGAAATTCTTAGTGAGGATCTGAAACGAATTGTGTACTCCGCAGTCGGGGCACCACCCGAAAACGCCGTAAATGGCATACCTGAGTGTGCAGCTGTCGCAGACGACTTCAGTTTCGAGCTGCTTCTCCCTCGTGTCAGGGGAAGACGAGCAAAGGACTGACGGTGAAGGGATCGTGTGTTGCAGCCAACTAGCTGTTCTGGAAGCCAACTAAAGTTAGATTCGGAAAGGCTAATCAACGGCAACAGACGGGGGTGGATCGTGCCGCTAATCAATCTTGACCGCGTTGCCACAGACGTGAACGCTTGGTGATCGTCAGTTCAACAACTCGTCACGAACCGCTCCGGTGTTACCTAAATAGGGCCGACAGTGCCCGGAAGAATTCTGCTGGTGTAGCAATGCGCAGCGATGTTCGCTGAGCGACGGCCTTCGTAAAGTGTTTGCTGTTGTGGGTGAGCAGCCAATCAGGTTTGCTGAGTACAGCGGAGAGAAGCACCGGGACGTCGCTGGCATGCCAGATCAGATGTCGACTGGATCGAACCAGGTCCGTGTCTGGGTAAGGGACAATTTCAGGGCTGGTGAGTTTGATGAGGCGACGATAGTCCTCGATCAATTGGTCGGCGTCGAGCGACGGCAGACGTTGCGCATGTAGCAGTAAGTTTTCTTCCACTTCATCACGGACTACCTTGGCCAAAACCAACCTGCAGACCTTCGCAGCGCAAAGCGACAGCGTGGCCTTGTCCAGCCCCCAGGGAGAGATAATTCCTCCGGTCAGGACATTCGAGTCCAGGAAGAGGCGGATTCTGCGCTGGCCGGTCACTTCCCGCGATGGCTTCGAGAACGGCGCCGCGCAGAGCTTGCCGAAGGCTTCTTTCCGTAGCGGCGCGCGTAGACGCGATTGCGAACCTCAGGGAGCGTTGCCAGGAGGTCGTCGGATGCCAGACCGGCGCCGGTCAGGCTTGCACTCACCTGTTCGCACAGCTGCTCAAAGCGCTGCTGCTCCGGCAGAAGAATGAGGCCATCCCCCAGGCGCAAGACAGCGAAGGGCGCACCATTTCCTAACCCAAGATCCTGGCGGAACTGCTTGGGCACCGTAAGCTGGCCTTTCTCGCCGATCTTGGTCGTAGTCAGGTATTCGAGCGTGGGACTGTGAGTTGCCATTGGTAGGAAAATCCTACCACATGATTCACCTATTCCCAAGCCTAATTTGGCCGGGCTTCACGACCGAGCAAAAGGCTGGTTCCGCAGAATCCAGAAGATGCGCCTATTATCTGCCCAACAAACGGCACCTCAATCAGACGAGATACGTGTGCAGGATTGAGATATGTGACGAAAGCGATGGTCTTAGATGAGAAGACCGACTTCACTTCTGGGGCTATTGCATTACAGCATTATCTCTTGTCACTTGTAGCGAATTCTAGTCAGGGATGGGGAGAGCTAGGCCGAGCAGACAACACAGAGTCATTGATTGAAAACACGATTTCGGCGATTGACGTGCCGCAGGGAAATGACCGCGATCTGGTTGATGCGTTGCCGAATGCGAGTGACTTTGATCGGTCACTGCTTACGGATGAACTCAAATTTAGACACCGCGTCCAGATCCCGAGAGACTCAAAAGCGGAATTTGTGTTAATACCGGTGAGCAATGAACCCGAGTCCTATACCTTGAGGATAAGGCGGGTTGGATATTACACTTTGGACCTAAGGGTAAGTCGATACTACGAAAATGACGTGGGTTTTATACCTGAGATCTACCAAGTTAATCCTACGGAGGATCGGTCCCATTTACGAACCTACTATTACTTGGTAAAGATGGATGCGTCAATACAACGAATCAATGATCCGTCTTTCATTGCTATCGACTACGAAGAGTGGAGTAGGGCACTGTTTTCAAACTTACGTGCGAAACTTGAGCACTAGACCCTTTTGCCTGAATCGAAAACTGTATAGTGGCGTTCGTTCTGCACGGGCTTCCTCACACATGAATGAGTGACCCACCGACAGTTGCTTGCCCTGCACCAATCCCACTTCCATACACTGCCGCACGATCTGCTCAAACAACTGCTCGAACAGCTTCGACTCCTTAAATCGCCCGTGCCGGTTCTTGGAGAAGGTCGAGTGATGCGGAATCTCCTGATCGAAGCCCAGCCCGGTGAACCAGCGCCACCCCAGGTGCATCCGCAGTTCCTCTATCAGTTTCCGTTCGCTGCTGATGCCGTATAGATAACCGATCAACAGGATGCGCAGCAGTAGCTCGGGATCAATCGAGGGACGGCCCGTATCGCTGTAATTCGCTTTCAGCTTCTCTCGCACAAAAGCAAAGCTGATATGTTTTTCAATGAGCCGCAGCAGATGCGTCTCTGGAACCTGATCTTCCAGGCGGAAGTAGTAGAACAGCGCTTCGGAGCGGTCGTGTTGCCCCATCATGATCAGCAGGCCTCCGACGATGAGAATTAAACAGAGCATGGGCAGAATCACTTCCTTCTAACATGCTTCTGCTGACTCTTGGCCTTCAAATCATCGTGACTTTTTCAACACCTACGCCTGTTTACAACAACAATCCGTGGTCTAATGAACAATTTGTACCGCTTTACTTCCGGCTTGTGACACGGATACTAAGAACCAAGTTCCTTTGCGAGGAGAAGAGCAGATGACTATTCAACGGCTGGGAACAACCGAAGGCATGAGTGTTCCGGGTATGAAAACAGTCCCGATTATCAGCTATGCCCTCGTGCATAACGACGTGGTTAGTCTCTGCGGTATTCCGGGTGACCCGGTCGGCGATGTCAAGGCGCAGACCAGACAGGTGCTAGAACGTATCGACCAGCTTTTACAAATGGCTGGTACCGACAAGTCGAAGCTTTTGGTCGCCCACGTCTGGCTGGCAGATATGACTGATTTTGACGATCACAATGCGGTCTGGAACGACTGGGTCGATCGACAAAATCCTCCCGTACGTGTTTGTGTTGGAGCGCCGCTCTGGCATGCAGGCGTTCGCGTTGAAATCATGGTAACCGCTGCGAAATAGCTATGCTCAAGTACGGCTTTTGGCCAGCATTCGAGTAGACATCGCGATAGTTGGCGCGAAATCGCCATTTCACTCATCCTGTGAAAGGGGATGTCAAGAAAAAAATTCTCTCCCCTCCCCTCGCGGGAAACCAGGGCGTGGTGACTTACATCCAGCCCTGCCTCCTTCTTCGAGGGGCTTTTGATGTTGCCGCTTTGAATCGCCGCGTAGTTCAGCGGCGATGCCAGCCCCAGTTGATAATCCCGACTTGATGGTTTCATGTAACGGTGCCGCTCGACGCCAGTCGGTTACGAAGCTACGCAAGCCAACCTGTTGGCTTAAATGCCAACCATCATCCTGTGTGAGGCTCGAGGCCTATGGCTTTTTTGGGTTATCCGCGGGGGCATAGGATTGACCCGGAGACTCGGTGCTGCATGGCAGCACACGGCGCCTAATGAGTGCATGGATACTCTCCCGCGAACCCGAGCGTCGCAGAACCGATGGGCTACCACTCAGGCATGAAAACCTGGGATCCCCTGAGTTCTGTGTAACGCTCAAGCGGCTTGCGTTTTTAATTGTTCGGCGTTGAAACGTTCCTCCTTCTTCCAAAGTGTCAAAGCAATGGCCGCGATCTTGCGTGCTAACGTGAGACGTGCCATCTCCGGCTTCATGCCTTTGTCCAGCAAGGCCACATAGAAGTCGTGCAATGGCCCACCCCACAACTGGCTCGGGTGGCTGCTCCTTTAAAGATGTCTTTCATCTCATGGTTGTGATTCCGATTCAAACCACGAATCTGTTGCGGTTTCTTCACGCGTTGCAGTTGTCCACGGACAAAGTGGTATTGCGCACTGTCGCGCGTCTCAATACCCAACCCGCTGTAGGTCCAAAGTTGTCGTTTGCTGCGGAAGCGGTGCGGAGTCTGCATCAACGCGAGCAAGCGGGCGGCCCGAATCGGACCGATGCAGGGAATCTGGCGCAGCAGTTTGGCCGCCTTGTGTTTCCGGCTCTCCGCCAATCACTCGGGACGCAGGGTTCGCCGCAAGGCCTGCAATCCATCTAATTGTTGATAGAGCAGCTCGGCTCGCCGGCGCACGCCTATGTGCTCGATCTTGCCTAACCATTCCTCGCGATACCGCGCAGCATAAACCTGGGTGCCGCCACAGGGAATGCTCCAGCCGCGATACAGAGCTTTGATCCGATTCATTACTCGGTCTAGATCTTGGCTGATGGTCTGATAACTGCGTCCCAGCTCGCGCAGCGTTCGCAGTCCATGTTCTCCGTGATAGACCGGGCGCAGCCTGCCCGTGCGCAACAAGTCGGCCAGCTTGCGCGCATCTATCTTGTCGCTCTTGTTGCCTTCCTTTAATAAGGCATTGCGCCGCAGATCGCAGACCAGCACTTGGTGCACGTGGGGTTTGAGCAGATCATACAGCCAGGCTGCCCAGGTGCCTTCTTCCCAGGTGACATGCAGTTCGCCCTGCAGTCCCTGGATAAACTGCAGAATGCTGCTGGCTTGGGTTTCGACGATGGACTCCATCATCTGCTTGCCTGTGCCATTCAGCACCGCGATCACCACCGCTTCCTTGTGCACGTCCATGCCGATATACTTAATGTCACGACTCATGTGAGTTGCCTCCTTGGGGGAAAGATCACTCGTCGTCTAACGGAGTCTTTCCCTCAAGGTACAGTGCCATGGGTTCCAGGAATCTTCCTTTCTTTAATCTCTATCCTGATGTATGACTCACCTTATGGACCTGTCGTGCGATTTACCCACTCGCACCACCGTAGCGGAGCGAAGCCCTGCATAGTAGCGGAGCGCAGGCGGCACCTCACCATCTGTTTCAACCTTCTGAAGCAGGGCGCTCTTTCATAATGCATTGGCCGTTAGGCTGACGTAGGATTGGTCTATTGTCAGTGGGGTAATAGCACGTTCGTGCCATTCCATAGCCCCGAGTGATGCAGGTACTTTCGGTGCGAGCAGACTCCGGGGGGGGAATGTTCAATAAAGCGTCCCACGACTTAACCGAGTCTGGGGCGTTTTCGTTTGTAGGCCGCCGCGTCCCGGACACGCGGGACGCCGCTCCGCATCACGCCTCAACCGCTTCACCCGCCACTCTCAATTGCAGAATTGGAAACTTGGCGTGTCTGTTGCTGAGGTCCGGCACACAGGGGTCATTGGTCCAATAGGGGTCACCTTGGTACCTACCCGGTGCGAGGGCAGGAGCGTGAGGAAAAAGAGGGCCTGGAGTACGCAGGGGGACCTTTATGTCGATGAGACCACCCGGCGGAAGCAAAAGGAAATGTTCATCCAGAATGTGGTCGGACAGAAAGGCGTGGTCGTCCCCCCACCTTATCGAGCAAGTGGCCTCTCCTTTTCGACTACATGCAGAAAAAGTCTCTGCGGCGCACTTAGCACTATACTGCCCCGTCTCTTACTTACCGCCCCATTGCGCTGCCACTCGCTCAAAAGGCGGCTTGCGGTGAAAGGCGTGACGTTGGCCGCATTGGCTAACTCCTCATTTGTAATATCGAGTTCAATACCGCCCGGGACTTTGTGCCCAATGCCATGAGCAAGACTCGTCAGCACTCGCGCAAGTCTTTGTCGAGCAGTGTGGCTGATCAGAGCCATATGGGAAGCGTGAAACCAAGACAAATAGTCCCCGGCAAGGAACAATACGTTATCGTGCAGTCTGGGATAGCGTGCCAGAAGGTCACGCATCTTGCTACGTCGCCAAACGAGCACGGAACCGTCTTCTACCATTTCTGTACTTAGGAGATAATTCGATGGTTCCGCCACGAGTGCATAACCTCCGAATACCTCTCCGGGCGAGAACCAAAGAAGCAGAACCTTTTGTCCCTCCTCTGTGATGGAAAAATATCGGGCGCAGCCTTTCTTGAGCAGAAAGAAATAGTCGGCAGGATCGCCTTGGTTTGTGATTACCGACTTAGCAGGATAGTGGCGCTGTGTGGACGCAGCCATCACTGACTTAAGTTCTGGTCCTGTTAGTCCTTCCAGAAATCGTGATTTCAAATCGGCAGGATACTTCGAAGCGGTTGGAGCGGGTCGAACCTGAGTTGAAGCGCACCAAAGATTAGTTGTCATGGCCGCGGCTCCAGTCGGTACGTTGCCGCGGAGTGTCCACTTGAGCGCCGCAGGATATTTCCGCGCAGTGCATCCAAGATCAGATGTATGTTCTTTGTGTGAGGTGATGGCAGCTACTGGCAAAAGTGCCAGTCACATAAGTGGTGTTGCAATTCCATAGGTCGTTTCGTCTGGAGGCTACGACGGTTGGATTTTGAACCGCGAAGACGAGTTCATCATTGTCGGGCCGAAGTGAGTAGTTGTTGATAAATCTGTAGTGCCGTATCGACAGTGCTCCGCAGATAGAGTGGTCTTGAAACCGGGCAGTCGAGGCGGAGCATTGACGATACGGCGATTTGGACTAAGCCGCTTCCGAGAGCTCACGTCCTATGGGTTTTGAATGGGTTTGTTGTGGTGGGGAGAACGAAGAAGCGCATTGCAGGGGATGTGAGCGGAGGGTTGTGATGTGTGCGGAGCGACCGATTATGAGGTGAATGAGACGGCGTTTCGGGAGGTTGGCAACTTCTTTAGGTGTATGCGGACACACTGCGGCATGCACGCGCACGACGCGCATTGCAGCTCCGATCCGGGTTCGTGGTGTGAGCGAGATCGTGATCATGACGAGTTGATCTCCGCGAGATGCGAGTCATCGGTTGCGGGCACAAGAGTCGTGAAGCGAACGACGACGTGCAAGGTGCCGCGTTTGCACTTGGGGCAGCAGCGATTGATTGCCGACTGTTGCTGAGGGGTAACGAGGTCAGTGCCTTGTGGAGCTGCGGCCTTGAGATGGTGACGGCAAAGAACCAGTGCCTGACGGCGATTGCGGTTGGCGAGCAGCCCGAAGTGGCGGATCTTGACGAAGCCACAAGGCAGAACGTGAAGCAGAAAGCGACGGATGAACTCCACCGCATCGAGGCTCATCACCTTGATGCGGTTGTTGTCTCTGGAGTCGCGCCATTTAAAACGTACCTGCTCGTTGTTCAGGTCCAAGAGCCTGCCATTGGCGATGGCAACACGGTGAGTGTAGCGTGCCAGGTACTTGAGCACATACTCAGGACCGCCGAAAGGTGCCTTGGCATAGACGACCCATTTCTGATGGCGCAGGGTGGAGAGCATTGCGTGAAATGGGCCTGGCTTGGATAACGCAGCTAGAGTGCCCGGGAAGCGCAGTTGGTGGTTGTCGTAAGCGTGTTTCAGGAAGGCCAGCATCTTGCCACGGAACATGCAGCTGAGCACCGGCGCGGGAAGGAAGTAGCGAGGCCGACAAGCGATCCACCGTGATTGGTCGGGTGCCAGGCCGCCGGCCGGAACCAGGCAGTGCAGGTGGGGATGAAGTTGCAGTCGCTGATTCCAGGTATGGAGTACGGCGAGAATGCCGATGCGAGCACCGAGGCGGTGTCGATCGGCGGCGATCTCCATCAGGGTCTCGGAGACAGCACGAAATAGCAGAGCGTAGATAAGACGCTGGTTTCTGAGTGCGAGTGCTGCCAGTCGCTTGGGCAGCGTGAAGACGACATGGCTGTAGGGCACGGGCAGCAGACTCGACGCCTGCTTCTGCAGCCAGCGATCGCGAGCAGTCGACTGGCACTTTGGGCAGTGGCGATCACGGCATGAGTCGAAAGCCACGTACTCATAGGAGCAGCTGTCACAGCGTTCGAGATGACTGCCGAGTACGGCAGTACGGCATCGACCGATGGCTCCGAGCACCTTGCGTTGTTGGCGGGAGACACCATGGCCCCAGCGCTGGAGAAACTCTTGCTGGTGCGCGTGAAAGACATCGGCCACTTCGAGCCGATGCTCTCTCATTTTTTCTTAGGTTCTCCTTCGCGAGCCGGAAGCTCATCGAGCGGACTTACGGTGGAGTGCAGCCGGTGCTCGGAGACATGGAGGTAGCGCGCGGTCGTCTCCAGGTCGCAATGTCCGAGCAGCAGCTGAATGGTGCGCAGATCGGTTCCACTGTCGAGCAAGTGAGAGGCAAAGGAATGCCGCATCACATGGGCGGAAAGCCGCTTGGCAATGCCCAGCTTCTGGCGCAACTGATGGCAGAAAGCGTTGACGGCGCTGGCGTACATCGGCCGGTCGGACCTCATTCCGGGAAAGAGCCAGTCCTTGGGCTTGCGCTGGTTCCAGTAGGCACGGAGCCACTCCAGCAGCTTGGGCGAAAGCATTACCTGACGAGGAAGCCCGCCCTTGCCTTCGCGGATGTTGATGATCATCCGCTTGCTGTCGATGTCGGTGACTTTCAGATCCAGGACTTCCTGGATGCGCAAGCCAGCCCCGTAGAGCATGCCCAGCAGGGCGCGGTGCTTGAGGTTCTTGGTGATGTCGAGCAGTGCGGCGACTTCTTCACGGCTCCAGACCACGGGTAGTTTGCGGCGTATCTTGGGCTTGGTAACTTCGGTGTCGAACCAGCGTTGCTTGAGCGTACGAACGTACAGAAACCGCAGTGCCGAGACGCGAACCTGGATGCTATGCCAGGCTAGCTTGCGCTCGTTCAGCAGGTAGAGCTGATAGATACGAACATGCTCAGACCCGAGCTTGTCAGGGGACTGGTGAAAGTAGCGCGCGAAGTCGGCTACGGTTGCCGTATAGGTACGGATGGTTCGAGGAGTGAAATTACGCAGCCGTAGCTCTTCCAGCATGCGTTCGCGAAGTGCAGTCATGTATACCTCCTTCAAGGTATCCATTACTGTACTTACGTACCGTCGCTACAACACCTGCCGCGCCAGCGGCTTAGTCCAAATCGCCATCTCACTCATTATCCGGTTGTGTGTGTAAACGCCTGTGACCGGGTTGAACGTAGTCCTTTCGCTGATTCGCCCCATCTTCGCCGTACCCTTTGGTACGCTGTACCGATGGCATTCCAGCCGATGCCGCTCTCGCGCAAACCTGCGCCCTTTGACCATCCTGATTGGGTCTTCGCTGTGTCCAGATAAGGGCACATTAACCAGTCGGTGAAAGTCCGACCGAGGCCAAAAGACTCAAGGCCTTGTAGCTAGGGAGGTGTCGTGGCGCGAAAGCAAGACGACGGAGCCCTCCGACAACATGCTCAGAAAGGAGTATGCGCGACTTACCAGGTTGCAACGTACAGTGAACGCGGATGTAGCCTCGTTACATCGAATCCGGTGGCTGAGACGGTCGAAAACGCGCGAAAGCAACAAGAGCTGGCCGAAATGAGTCCGATGCGGCGGCTTTCACCGGCGGGGTATCAGCGGCGACATGGTGAGAAGGAGGATGTGTCAACTGGAGAAACCCTCGCTGCCCGGCGGAGAAATCCCGCCGAAGAGGCGACTGCTATAACCGTGAGTGGGAAATGCAGGAACAGGCAGCAGGGTGACGGATCGGGTCGCAATACTGTCGATGGGCGCGCAGCAAAACGTGCCCGGAGGGAAGGGCCCGGACCGGTGAGTGCTCCGCGCGCCAAGGTGAGGCAGGGGTGAGATGACGAAGGCACCCATCAGTCTGCAGGAACTGCGGCGGCGGATCTATCGAAAGGCGAAGTCTGACAAGACGTATCGTTTCTGGGGAATCTTCGTGCATATCACCAAGCCGGAGACCCTTGAGGA
Source organism: Terriglobia bacterium (assembly GCA_963786325.1). Classification (GTDB taxonomy): domain Bacteria; phylum Acidobacteriota; class Terriglobia; order Terriglobales; family Acidobacteriaceae; genus JAIQFF01. Next base: position 183,077 of record CAWAYW010000019.1, on the reverse strand, counting down.
AGCTTACCGCACGGCCAAGAGAAACGGCGGAGCCCCGGGCCTTGATGGCCAAACGTTTGAGGACATCGAGCGAACAGGGCGGCCTGAGTTTCTCGCAAGCAGATCAATGCCATTCTGACGGGCTGGGTCAACTACTTTCGGGTCGGCCATTCTAGCCGCGCCTTTAGCGAGGTACGGGACTACGTGGAGATGAAGGTTCGGACCCTTTTAACGCGAAGGAAGCGACGGCGAAAGTCTAGTGTTGGATGGCGGCGATGGAGTAACGAATACCTTTATGGGGTCCTGGGACTGTACTGGGACTGGACTGTCCGGCCTTTGCCAGGAGCCCATGATTTCGTGAAAGTCTCCGCCTTGCGACCGGATGCATAACCCTCTCGACGAAACCCACCGGGCGAGCTGCTTGAGGGAAAACCTCACGAGCAGTTCCTATGGGGAGGGGCTGGAAACGGACCGAACCACGTCTCAGGTACCGCGCCAGTCCCTTACCCGGCAATTAAAGTACAACGGCTTTCGGTCCCTCGCCGTTATTCAGAACGGTCGCTGCCAGCTAATCTCCCGTAACGGACACCCCTTCAATTCGTTCGACTCGCTTCGCAAATCATTGACGGTGCCCCATGACGGCAAGACTGTAATCGACGGCGAGATCGTTTGTCTGGACAGACGTGGGCGTCCGCAATTCAATGACTTGCTTTTTCATCGGGGCGAGCCATGCTTCTTTGCGTTCGACCTATTGATGGATGAGGGGAAGGACTTACGGTCGGAAAGACTGACAGACCGGAAACATGAACTGCGGCGTCTGCTGTCCAAGGCTCCCACGTCCAGAATGCGGTACGTCGAACACGTCGAGCAGTACGGCACGGCATTATTCCAGCGCGTCTGCAAAATGGACCTGGAAGGAATTGTGGCGAACCACAGCTTTCGGAACTACGTCACGGAGCACGAGCGTACAGCGTGGTTCAAAATCAAGAACCGAAATTACTCGCAGATGGCAGGACGGGAGAAACTGTTCGAACGTGAACGTCACAGGGAGCCTGTCCCGGGCTGGCACTCTTGTGAACTTGCATCTGAGTTGGAATCATGAACTGCCAAATTGAATTCGTGTCCAGCGACAGCGACGTAGCAACACCGTGTGGCAAGGTCGCTGTCACCAGGTGCGCTGACCGCGGAACAGCAATATGTGCTGACTGTCGATTGGAATGTTGCGGCGATTCGTTTTGTGAAGTCTGCTACGACTATCACGTCACCCATTCTTGCGTGAGGAAGCCGGTTCAAAACCAGCACCATTCATTCCCAATCGGCGGTTTTTGGTTCTTCACTCGACCAAACTAGCTGTAAAATCACTCTGCGGGCGGGGAGGGCAAGCTCTAACGCCGGTGGTAGAATCCCCGCATGAAGTGGCTTGCCGACAACTACAAGTGGCTCTTTGATGGGATCGGCGCACTGGTCATCATTGGCGTTGTGGGCTACCTGCTGCGTCGGTTCATGCGTGCCGCTGAACCTACATACCATTTGGTGCAACCTCGCCTAGAAAAAACAGATAGCGAGGCCGAATTAAGGGCCGAAGACTCGCAGGTTCAACCAGAAAGATTCAATCCAAATATTAGGTTGACAGGTGGGGGTGTTGCACCTGTGTCTGAGCGCGGACATGGGGTGTGGAAAGAAGACATACAGGGTACTGAGCAAGCCATCCTGATTCAGTTCACCAACGAAGCTCGACCGGGGGGTCGAAACATCGGGGGACTCGTTAAGGCGGAATTGGTCTACAAGAACGACCAAGCTGAAGTTCTAAGAATCATAGGCAGTTGGCTCGACGCTAGCGGCGACCACACGGAGTTTCGGGTTGATGAATCGCACAAACTCACGGTGGGAATTCAATTTGCTCAAATGTTTAAGGTGATTGGAAGACGCCACGTCTACGAACAGGGGCGCTTCACTATTGAAATTGAACCGCATGACCTTCCGGTTTTCCAAACTGTCCGTGTGAAGTTGACCAACGCCAACACCGGAGATTTCCTGTGTGAGGGTGAATTTCGAGTGACGCTTGACCCTCTGGGAATCGTTGCTGAAGATTTATAGGCAGTCCCGGCGAAGCCCACTACACGCCTGAAGCGCAATCCTTCCCGAACACGTTGTCAATCTCCTTTATGATCCGCTCCGCCCACTGTACCGCAGCGGCGACCATGGATTCGGTCCTCGGGCCGGGCCTTCCTGCGAGTCAATTAGGTGGCGTCTGACAACCAAGCAATGCGTTGACTTGCCGCAGCTTGGCCCATAATATGGGCGACGCCAAAGGACTGGCGCCTCCCCAAGGATCGGGCGACAGAGCGTCTACCAGACTGTCATTGATGTCCTCTGCCACTTCGTCCGTGACGAAGACGATCCCGAACGCAAGGCATACGCGCTGCACTGACGGTCGCTGCACGCGCTATCCACTCAGTTCACACATCTGCCAGTAGCCCCTATGACCGACGATGAACTCACTGAGTTGGTGACATTGACGCTCTGTGAAATGAAAGAGCGTATCAGCGGGAAGAGCAATCTCGTGTACCACCGTGGTCACGCAGGGATAATTTGAGGCAATGACGCAACTGCTCGCGACGGCGGGCCAAACCGAACGAACACGAGGAGGGAACAGTGAGAATCGATTACGTAGTAACAGAAAGCGATGTAATAAGAGGCATTGCTGACGTTCAGGTACTCTGGAAGGCGGAACCCAGCGACACAGACCACCCCACCATCAGTTGCTCAGTTGAAACAGAAACAGGGAATGCTAACGTAACAATCACAAAGGTGAAGCCTGAGGGTTTCATTGCACGCGTGTGGTTCGCTAGCCCTTTTCCAGTGGGGCACAAAATTACGATCCACGCATTGGCTTCGTGAACGCGGGCAGGCCTGACGGGGTGCCGCCACACCCGTAATTCATTGACTCGCCGCAGTTTGGCCCCCTAATATGGTCGCGCAGAGCGAGCCTCCTTCATTGATCGGCCAAACCATCTCGCACTACCGCATCATTGAGAAACTCGGCGGCGGCGGTATGGGTGTCGTGTACAAGGCCGAGGACACACGCCTGCACCGATTTGTTGCCCTGAAATTCCTGCCCGATGAAGTAGCCAAAGACCCCCAAGCTCTTTCCCGTTTTCAACGTGAAGCGCAGGCGGCATCGGCTCTCAACCATCCCAATATCTGCACGATTTACGACATCGGCGAGGAGGGTGGACAGGCCTTCATCGCAATGGAGTTTCTGGATGGCCAGACCCTGAAGCACCACATCGGCAATCGTCCGGTAGAGTTCGAGACGCTGCTCTTGCTCGGGATTGAGATCGCCGATGCCCTCGATGCAGCCCACGCAAAGGGTATCGTTCACCGTGACATTAAACCCGCGAATATCTTCGTAACGGAGCGAGGCCACGTCAAGATTCTGGACTTTGGCCTCGCCAAGGTTGCGGTCCTGCCCAAAGGCACGGAGAATTTGTGCACCTCGACCCCAACGATGGACGACCAGCACCTGACCAGCCCCGGCGTTGCTGTCGGCACAATTGCCTACATGTCGCCCGAACAGGCCAAGGGGAAGGAACTGGACAGTCGAACGGATCTCTTTTCCTTCGGGGCAGTTCTCTACGAAATGGCGACGGGCATGTTGCCGTTCCGGGGGGACACGTCCGCTGTCATATTTCACGCGATACTAGAACGTGCTCCCACGCCACCCATCCGACTCAATCCGGACGTCCCTGCCGAGTTAGAACGTATTACTAATCGGGCGCTGGAAAAGGATCGCAACCTGCGTTACCAGCACGCATCGGAGATACGGGCGGAACTTCAGCGCCTGAAGAGGGACACGGATTCCAGCCGCAGCTCGGTAGTGGCGGCTGCAGAACCGGGCATTGCCGTGGGCAGCGCTGGAATTCCGCTAGCAGCAGCTTCCGCAATTCCGGGGAACGCAGCGTCAAGCACAGCAGCACCCGTCTTAGCGACATCGGCGAGTGGAACGGTTGCCGCTGGACCTTCCAGTTCCGGTGTCGCGGCTGCCGAGCCCGCTAGGCGGAAGCCATGGGCCGTGGTTGGGGTCGTCGTTGCACTCGTGCTGGCGGCGATGGCAGGGGGCGGATATTACTTCCTCCACCGAACGCCGAGTACGATTGATTCGGTGGCTGTACTGCCGCTGGCAAATGCGACTTCGAACTCAGAAATGGACTATCTTGCGGACGGCATCACGGAAGGAGTGATCAACCATCTATCACGGTTGCCGCAGCTGCGGGTGATGGCCCGCAGCACGGTTTTCCGCTACCGGCAGGCACAGCAGGACCCGCTACAGATCGGGCGCGACCTGAAGGTAGGAGCTGTGATTGTGGGCCGCCTTACGCAACACGGGGACACGCTGAACGTACAAACTGAGATGGTGAATGTGAGCAACGGCTCGCAGATTTGGGGTGAGCAATACCGGCGCAAATCCTCTGATGTCGCTACCCTACAAGACGACATTGCGTCTGACATTTCCGGCCAGCTGCGGCTGAAAGTAAGTGGCGGCGGAGAAGAGAAGAAACATGCCACGGTAAGTGCCGAGGCCTACCAGTTTTATGTCAAAGGACGCTTTTACCTGGAGCAGCGTACGCGAGAGAGCGTTTCCAAGGCATTGGATCAGTTCAATCAGGCACTCGCGAAGGATCCAAATTACGCCCTGGCGTATACCGGCGTGGCGGGTGCGTACACCATTCTTCTTGATCGCGGATGGATTTCCAGTGATGAAGCTACGCGCAAGATCCGCGGTGCAGCGCAGCGAGCGATCGAACTCGATCCAACGCTGGCCGAGCCGCATGCCGCCTTGGCGGGGGTCAAGGAGCAGAGCGATTGGGATTGGGCGGCAGCGGAGGGCGAATATCGCAAAGCGATTGGGTTGAACCCGAACGACGCCACATCCCACCATTGGTACTCGGTCATGCTGGAGAACTTGGGCCGATTCAAGGAGGCATTGGCTGAGAATGAGAAGGCATTGGCACTCGATCCAGCGTCTCCCCAGATTAACGCGAACCACGCGGGGATTCTGATGGACCTGCATCGTTATGATGATGCCCTGGCGGAGTCGAACAGGCTTATTGCAGCCAATCCGGAATTCCCTGTCTACTACGGAATCCGCAGCGACTTGTACCGGCACTTGGGAAATCAGGACGGATTCGTGGCAGACTTGATAATGGCTATGAGGAAAAGTGAGCGACCGGAACGGGCGGAGGCATTCGCTGCTGGATACGCTAAAGGGAAGTTGAACGGGGCGTGTGCAGCGTTGATCGAGGTTCTGAAAAATGAGTCGCAAAAGGAGTATGTCCCCCCCTACGATATAGCGCGTTACTACGCGCTGATGGGGGACCGCGACCATGTCTTCGAGTGGCTGGAAAAAAGCTATGCGGAGAGATCCGGGCCCTTGGAATCCATAAAGATCGACAATTTCTTTGAACCCCTTCGCTCTGATCCGCGCTACATCGACCTGCTCAAACGCATGGGCTTGCCGCAGTGACCCCTTCTTCGCTCTCTGCGCCCGACTCCACATCCCTATCCTGAAGGAGGCCAAGGCGGAGCACACGAAGCCGCCGGTAGGGCCAGCATCTCCCCGGGCCGACCACCCCTCGGTTGCCTCTTAAACGCAAAAATTCTCAATTGACGCTATCAGGCGTGGGTGATGACATAACGACGTCGGCCCCGCGACGACCCGAGTAGACTTTGCGGTAACCAACCAAAAAGCTCGGGACGAAGGAGGCCGAGATGAAAATTGTAGGCTGTGATCTACACGCGAAGCAACAAACGATTGCCATGGTGGACACCGAGACCGGCGAGTTCACCGAAAAGACCCTAGCCCACGAAGAGAACAAGGTGCGCGAGTTTTACGCTGCCTTAGAAGGTCCGGTGGTGGTGGGTATCGAAGCCACCGGAGCCATGCAGTGGTTTTTGCAATTGCTGCGCGACCAGATTGATTATGAAGAGTTCTGTCGCCGCGGAAAGCTGCGGCAGAGCGGGGAAGCCCATGCAGGTATGCCTGATTTCAACAGTGGTCCTGCCAGCGCAGTGACCGGGTGAGTGAATAGGCCGCCTGCCTCCCCGAATGGGGGAGTTCGAATAAGTCATCATGGTCCAGGGTGATCGGAGAGATGTCTGGTGGGCCAACTCCACCGACGTGACGAAATAAGGCCGAGCCGTTTGGTTGGGTATGGAGAAAATTATCGAAACTGAGGACATCGGTGGGAGACCCCTACGCTGCGATCACACAGGAGTGTCTTCGAAAGAATCAAAAAAACACTTGACGGCACCGACGTCGTTAGAGATGTTGAAAAAGTCACGTCGATTAGCAGTAACGGGACCGCCCATAGACAAAGTGGCGTCCGAGCTAATCACACTATTGTCCGTCTTTGCCCGGGAACCATTACTTCCGCTGGGGTTGCGCCGGCAGGATGATCGTCCGGTGACCACTCCGTATTATTACAGTCCGCCGCCGCGCACCCTTGGCGCGGCTGCTCCCCCTCCGGCGGGTATTGATTCTCGGGAATTCATATCGATTATTAAAGGGTTTGCTGAAGCGCCCGAAGCCATGCGCGATGCGATTGTGGCTGCATCGAGATTCTATTACGGCGCATTGTCACTGACCGGTTTTGACATCGCAGGCGCGTATGTTTCCCTCGTGTGTGCAATAGAATGTCTAGCCGGTCATCACTATGGAGATAAGAAGTTCGATTTCGATGATGTGCAGAAGTTCAAACCGCTCAAATCGACTCTGGAGAACATTGCAAGTCTTCGGCGCGGAAAACCACTGGCTGAAGAGATGAAACAGAAGCTGATTGCTTCCGAATACTTCTTATTCCAGAAGTATAGGAACTTCATCGTAGAACACTTGCCGAAAGCATTCTGGAACGTCTCGGACGAATTGTATCCATACAATTCCGTTTTTCCCGTGATCCCTGAACAGAAACTTGGCGGATGTTTGCGAGATATTTACGATGCCCGCTCTTCCTACGTTCATGCGGGGAAACCATTCCCCCCATACGTCGAATTCGGGCTTCGGGATAGGGCTCCGATAGAGGTGAGCTTCGCCGAAAAGATTCGGGGAAAACAGCGATATTTGCCTCCATTGTCATGGTTAGAACGGCTAACACAGATGGTCGTTGCCGAATATCTGTGTCGTTCCTGCGCGCCCGGATTGATAAAAGCGCGGCAGGCAGAACTTGCCGAGAAAGAGCGCTTACTCACAGTGATCCAACAATTGCCGGAAAATGTGACAAAGGCGCTTGAAAAGTTGACGCACTGGACAGCTGGGTTTCTTGGACTCTCAGTGATAAATCCGATAGCACCGAACGAGAAATGGGCCGACAAGGCAAAAACGGTGGTGTTGCTTCACGAAAAAGGTTTGATTGGCAGTGAAGGCAAAGGAATGCGGGGCAAGTCTTGGCTCAGAGACAGGTTTGTAGGGGAAGTCGTAGGGGAGTACTTCTTCGGAACGGGCAAGAATCCTTTTCGTGGTAACGAGCTGCTACTTCCCCAAGGCATGAATGAAAGTGGACCACGTCGTTAGCGATCTTGGCCGATCGACCACTGCGAGCATTCTCCGACGAGTCGCCGCCAGTGGTCTCCTAGTTCACCGCGTTTGACGGCGTCATCATTGCCGCGAGCATGTCATCCTGCGCTGCAAGGCGATCTTCGCTCATGCTGTGCGCGTAAATTCCGAGCGTGGTGGTAACGTCGCTATGGCGGAGCATTGCTTGAACAGTTTTAGCATCCGTTCCTTTCCGCACGAGGAAACTCGCCAAGCTGTGTCGCAAGTTGTGGAACCCGAAACGCACCTTATCGCCTTTCTTGAGCACACCCACCTTCACCGCAGCCGGACGGAGGTAATCTTCCACCAGCATGTTCGCAACGCGGGGCTGCTTTCCTTTAAGCCGGGGTGCTGGCAAACACCCAGTCCGTCGGCTGACCGTAAGGTGTCTGCTCCTGCCACTGGCGAATGAAGCCTGCGAGTAGCGGAACCAATGGAACTGGAGCTTTGCTTGCCGCACTCTTTGACTTGCCCACCTTCCCACCTGTCCACGAGCGGCGGACGAAAACCTGCTGGCTGTCGTAGTCCACATCTGCCCACTGCAAACCAAGGCACTCGGAAATGCGAAGCCCCGTAGCCGCGATGAGGAGTGTGAGAGTCCGCTCCGGTTGGGGCATCGCCATGAGAATCCTGAAGCATTGTTCCGGTGTGATGATCTTCGCCTCGTATTCCGACTGAGTCTTCACCCGAACAAACTTCATGGGGTTGGCTTCTCCGGTGCGAGGAATCAGGCCATAGGTCTGCCCGTGCTTAAAGACCAAGTTCATCACACGGCGTATCTTGTCCACGGTGGGGTTCTCTAGGTTCTCCATTCGCTTGCTCGCTTTCAACCACTGCATGATCTCCAACGGCTCAACCTCCAGCGCCGGACGATTTCCCCAGCGAGGAATCAGTCGATTGTTCAGGATTTGAAGGTAGCGTTCTATGGTGGTGTGCGACTTCTGGTCGTCCGCTTCCGCAAGTTCGCCTAGCTCATACTTGATATAGTGCCGCGCTAGATCGCCGAACATAACACGACCCGTCAAGCCCAGTCCGCGTGTCTAGAGGGGTTTAGCGGTTTCCTGTAAAATGCGGAAGTTGTTGAGCGTGTGGGTTAAGCGAACCTTGACATGGATGAGGTCGATGGTTCGAGTCCATTCGGGCCTACCATTTCATTTTTCTGCTTGTAGTGTTCTACCGGTGTGGCATTCTGTCCGCGGTACAATCTGTGGGGTTTCTTCGGTTCCAGTTCAGACCTTGACAGGAGGCACGATGGGGCTCAGTCGCCGTGATCTGCTCAGTAAGTGTGTAGCGCTGGGAGTCTTGAAACTGGGTGCAGGGTTGACGGTCACGACCGCATTCGATTCTTGGTTGCGGGCGGAGGCTGTCCCGCGTCCGGCTACGCCCATCGACCAGCTGGGCCCGTTTTACAAGAAGGGAACACCGCAATCTCCGGGACACTCGGCCATGCTGCGCGCACAGGGGGATCCCGGACTGCAGCTGGCCGTCGCCGGCGCGGTGTACAACACTCGCGGTGAGGTGCTTCCGGGGGCAAAAATCGACGTCTGGCAGACCAATCATCAGGGCCGGTACGACATCACCGGCTATCGCTACCGCGCATTGCTGCGCGCGGGCGGGAACGGTGAGTACGACTTTCAGTCAGTGTTGCCAGGACACTATCCGGCGCGCAAGTGCCAGCACATCCATTTTCTGGTGCAAGCCGAGGGACATAAACCGCTCGTTACGCAGATGTATTTCGGCTCCGACCCGATCTTCAAAGGCGACCCGCAGAAGAACATGAACGACGATTGTCCTTCCGTCGAGTTGGTGCGGCCGATTTTGCTGAGCGATCAGGCTACTACCATGGGCGCAAGCGCCACGTTTGAACTGGTGCTAGAGCCGCTATGAGGAAAGCTCCTATCACCTTGGCTTGGCTGGTGTCGTTCTTCTTAGCCAACGCCAGTTCCGCGCAAACCGTGAAGCCCATGACAAAGCTGGACAGCTCCGGTGAAGTGTACTTCGCGGTTGTTTGCAGCGGCGGGGAAAGTATTGCCGCCGTCGATCGGGCCACTGACCTTCATCTTTGGAATCTCGGTACAGGAGGACAAAGGTTGTTCAAGGACGGCTTGGATGCGCAGGTCGATCCGGGCGCACTCGCGTGCGACCAGAAAACGATCGTAGTCGGTTCGGTACACGGAACGGTTACCGTGCTCGATTTCGATGGGAGGGTGAGACAGCGCATCGAGTTGAAGGAGGAGGTCACCGGCCTGGCGCTTTCGCGGGATGGAAACAAGCTGGCTGTCAGCACCGCAAATTCGCCGGTGCAGCTATGGGACGTCTCCAGCGGCTCGCGCGAGTGGAGCGGAACTACGACGTTCGCCAACACCTACGGTGCGCGCATCAGTCCCGATGGCAAATCGGTGTTTGCCGCAGATGGAGACACCTATGTACGTGCCTATGACATAAAAGGAAAGTTGGCCTATGCAGCGGAGGGCGATCTGCTGGAGCCCTTTGACGTGAGCGTTTCGGCAGACGGAAAAATACTGGCCGTTGCTGGCGCTGAAGGAACGATTGAATTGAGAGACAGTGCGACGGGAAAGGTCCTCAAGAAATCTGCCAGCTGCGGCAATCCCATTTTTCTAGTCACGATATCCCCAAAGGCTCTCAAGGTTTTGGCGCTCATCCTGGATGCGTCGAGTTTGAATCCCGCCGGCATTGGCTACTGGAACGCAAGCGACACTGAGTTGAAGCAACTGACCGTCGATCCGAAGACGGTCGTCGGCATGGGCAGTGATGCAAAGGGTCTCCTGCTGATCCGGCAGGACTCGCCCGTAGAGTTGAGCGTCGAGCGCGTGGAATAGCAGCTGGCTCGGAAAAGGGAGGGTTCCCGAGTGAGTGTCGCGAGAAGAGCGTTATTCTTTCTTGGGCTGGCTTCCGTTCTGGTTTTGGTCGGTTTTCGAGGTAGGCCACAAGCACTGCCGCGCAGTGAGCCTGTCGTAACACGTGCGATCCAAATCGACCTTCCCTCAGGAGGTACTTGGCCTGTGGCGGTTGGTGCCGATCATGCGGTTTTCTATATTCCAGTCGTGGGGAAGGGAGAAATGCTGGGAGTCATTCCAGTTTCCAAGGGGCAGTTTGTGGGTATTCTGATCATCCCCAGCATGCGCGAAGATAATGATTCCGTGAAAATTCAAGTATCTGCCCTAGTGACGGCCAAAAAGGCTCTATCGGACGCAAACAGCAGTGAAGTCCGATCCTGGCAGAGCGAAGACGCGGGTTCTTATGTGGCGAAGAAAGATGAATTCCTAGTGTTGTCAGGTCTGGGCCGGCTTGGTCTTCCTGTATTGAAAGCGAAAGTTATCGGGAGCTCTGGGCTTAGGCCTCCTGGCGGCGGTAATCACATATTCTGTGGATGCGAATCAACACGAGACGAGCTAAATGACTATTTAGGGTTTGTCGGAGCTCCGGAACCAGGAAAGTGCGAAGCGATTGGCAAGTGCTCTGGATGTTGCAGAGCTTCAGTGCCTTAAGACTGGATTCTGATGAGTGGGTCAGGGATGAAGCCAAGGTGGTGACAATGTTTCAACTTAAAGTGCGAATTCTGATGTTTCTTGGGTTGGCAGCAATCTGGGTGGCTCCGCCGATTCGTCTGCCAGAAATCTGGTGCCGGCGAAGAGAGGATAATCAGGATTCCAAGCGCGAGCGGAGAACCAGCGCTCGTGCTCCAGATTTCGACGGAGCGGAACTGGGGCGTTGTGTCGGTGCGGGATGAAAGAGGAACTGAAGTGCAGAAATTGACCTGCCCCTTGTTACGAGACAATACTGTGGTCTCAGAGGACGAGCTGGCCGCGGTGCGGCAACAGATTCACAAAGCGTTCTGTGAAGGTGATATTGAAGTACTGGTTGCCAGCCCCGCCATGGCACTGGGCGTGGACGGTCTTCAGCAGCGGTGCAACCGGATGATCTTCCTCTCCCTGCCGTGGACATTCGCGGCATACGAGCAGATCGTTGGCCGCATCTAGGCAGCAAGTTTGAATCAGTAGAGATTGTCGTCCCGCAGCTGCTGACCACTTCCAACAAGAACACCTACGACAACATCCGGTGGGAGATAATAGGCTCCAAGCGGACGCTGGCTGAGTGTGCCACGGACGGCGTCATTCCTAACCTGCTCGCGATTGATCGTCAGAAAGTGCTGAAGCAAGTTCAGGCGGCGGCGGCGAAGCAGTAAGAATTGTCCGGATACAAGGCGGCTGAGAGTTCCTCCCTGACGCCAGCCTCCGACGCCGTGGCTACGTGTCCCGCCGCCCCCGATCATGCCTCTCTCGGCACCTGTGCGGCAGAGCGGGTGGGTTTCCCCACTCGATACCCAACTTGACGCAACCGAGCGAAGCCTTCTAGCCTATTCAGGATGGGTTTTGCGAGACGAGTCCTTCTGGCTGTGCTCACCGTCGCTGTCGCGGCGTATGCATCCGATTGCGGCGGCATGACCACGCCCGAACAGGCGATGCAGTGCTGCAATTCAATGCGGTGCTCTTCACACCATCATCATGGTCAGGAATGTTGCAAGACCATGCCGGCGATTCAAGCCGCTTTCGGCCAGCCCCCATCTGTGCAGGGTATTTCCTTCTCGCCCGTAGCCCTCGGAGTAGTGCGAGCCTTTGGCGAATCTCATAGCATAGAGTCTTCCGCCCGCATGGTTGCGGAGCTTTCCCACGCTCCCCCCACCTCTTGCTCACCACACATCCTGCCTCTGCGTATCTAGTCTGACCTCCAGTCGGCTCCCCGGCTCCACGGTGACGTGTGCTTGGGGAATCCCCATCTCGGTTGGAGGAAAAGCTGTGAGATTAAGAAGAGTATTCCGTGATAGTTGCGGAAAGTGGGCATCGCTGTCGTTCGTCGTGTTACTTTGTGTTTCAACAACCAGAGGACAGGGTCCTGCACCGGAAACGGCACCGCCGTTGTTTCCCGGTGGTGGACTCTTTTCCTACAACTCCGTATTCACCACACGCAGTCTGATGCCGCGATCGGCAGGGAACATTCCCGCGACGGCCCGACCTACGTTTGCACACGAGGGTGACTTCAACTTCACGTGGGGCTTTTATCGCAATTTCGATCTGACGATCCTCCTTCCGGTTGTCACGAATCATTTTGATGTGGCGAGCAGCGCGACCGTTGGAGGAACGGGTCTTGGCGATGCCATAGTGCTCGTAAAGTACCGTTTCTATCGGCGTGATTCGCAACGAGGGACAACGCAGGCATCTGTCACCCTCGGCCCCAAGATTCCAACAGGTCGCAAAGACTTAACGGGTAACAACGGGGCTCTCCTGCCCGCCAGTTTGCAGCCCGGCTCAGGTTCGACCGACCTCTTCCTGGGAGCGAACTGGACTTACACGGGGCTTTTCAACGTTAGGCGTCTCGTTGCGGATGAGGATTTCCATTCCCTTATCCGCTCACAGGGGACCCAGCAAACGCGACTCGGCAGTGACATCGAGTCACGCTTCTGGCTGTCGTACAGGCCTTTTGAATCGAAGATCGGAGCACGTGAATGGTTTATCGGCCCCGTGCTGACTTGGCTGCACTCTCAGGATGACCGCATCGCTGGGGTCGGTCAAGGCGGGAGCGGTGGCGACCTGTTGCTGGCTGGGGCCACAACCTACGTGGGCGTGCGTCCCGGAATGCATATTTGGCTGGGGATGGACTGGGACGTGGCACATACCACTGGAGCCTCGTTCATGCCCGTGCGGCGTCACATCAGTTTTGGAATTACGCAGCAGTTTCGGCTGCACCTTTAAGAAAGGAGGAAGATGAATACGAAAAGAGTCGCACTACTTGTTTTGCTCGGTTCGATGGTCGTTGTGCCTGTGGCTCAAGCACAAATCAAACACATCGAAATGCGCGTTGAAGGCATGACGTGAAACTTTTGAGCATACGGGGTGAAACAAAGCCTCGGACGCCAGTCTGGCGTTCAAAATGTCGATGTTAGCTTGCTCGATGGGAAAGTCGATGTCACCCCCAAGGAGGATGGGCAGATTGACCCTGCTCAACTTCTAAAGGCGACATACGACAGCGGCGTCAGCGTTGCCGAACTGGACATGACCGCACGCGGGAAAATTGTGAAGGACTCTTCAGGCAATTTTGCCTTTCAGATTGCACCGAATCGGTCCTTCGTGATTGCCCCAAATGGATTATCGAAAGGGCTTGAACCGCTTGCGGATTCGCCGACGCTGGTCACTGTGCGTGGGCAGTTGTACAAAAAACCAGCAGGGAAGAAGAAAACAGACGCTTCCGCTCCACTGAAGCTGCTGATTCTCGAAGTGCAGAAGAAGGAATAGATGCTGAGACCATGTCTGTTGTTTCTGAGCGTCGCTGCGGTTGGACTCGTCGGATGCGACCGGCATTCGGCGAGTCCCACTCAGTCGCAGAAGGCTGTAATCGCGGCAGGTCAAATTGGTTCGCGCTTGCCTGATTTCTCAGTGAAGGATTTGCAAGGACACCCGCTGTCCTCAGCTGACCTTCGCGGAAAGGTTGTGCTTGTTGATTTTTGGGCGACATGGTGCCAACCCTGCAAGAAAGAGATGCCGGGTTATCAGAACCTTGCAGACCGCTATGGCGCTCGCGGATTCGCAGTAATTGGGTTGAAGTTCGACACGATGCCGGATATGGAGGACCCGCTTCAGTTTGCAAGGGAGATCGGAGTTCGCTATCCGCTGGTGGTCGCGACCGAGGATGTGAAGCAGAAGTTCGGGGGCATCGAAGGATTGCCGACCACGATGCTCTATGATCGTCAGGGCATACTGCGGACGAAAATCGTTGGGTTTGAATATACGGACAGGTTCGAGGCGGCGTTGAAGCCGCTTCTTTGAGCCGGAGAGAGAGAGAGAGAGAGAGAAGATCATACAAAAAACAGCGTGTCTCTCCGCCGTGGCTCAGCTGCACTGGTTACGTGTCCCGCCGCCCCCGATCATGCCTCTCTCGGCACCTGTGCGGCAGAGCGGGTGGGTTCTGGGGGGCCTGAGGGAAAAATCGGTGCGGAGTCATCTCAATATTCCTCTGGCAGCAGGACCGTGGTAACGCTGCGGTCCGCTTCCGTGATGATCCAGATTTTGGTTCCCCTGTTAAGGGTGTAAGCCGAGAGAAGCCGAAACCCGTGAACGAGACTGAGTTCGTTTTCGCGGTGGTCGTCCTCGTCCACGTCTCCCCAGTCCCCGGCGATAGATAGGCCATGGGATCATCTCCGGATGCCTCTAATGCCGCGAGAGCACCCGGAGTAGCCACGATAGAGCCGGGGCTGAACCTGATCCCGCTCACCCCCGGACCTTTTCGGCCAGCGCGGCCTGAAACTTCTTCGCTGGAACGCCCGCAGCCGCTCGCTGGTACCACGTCATCTTCGGGCCATTCTGGCCGTAGACGCGGATGAACTGCTCCTTGGTGGGTCGTCCGGCAACTTTGAAGAGCCGAATGCCCTCGGAACGATTCACGCCAGCAACGCTCTTGGGTAGAGATGGGGCTCGAGTTTTGGTCTTGGTTGCTTTTTGGTCCTTGACCTTGAGCTTCTCTTTAATAGCCGCTCGCATCTTTCGTGTAGCTGTCTTACGAGTTGTTCCTCTGGTTTGCTGAATGCGGCTGATTTCGGATTTGTACTTTCGTGCACGATTGCTATGGTTAGCCACGACTGCTCTCCATGCACCCGGTAGTGCTGGAGTCGAACCATACCGTGTCTCTCCGAGAAGTAAAGTTGAGAGTTTCGCAAAAAGCTAAAGAAATTTGTCGATTGGTGCAAAATCAAAAGAGAGAGGCGTCAAACAATGCTGGGAGCGCGCACCGGGCAAGTACACATGAATTGTCATAGCCACAACTTGACCTTACACACCATGCTGTCGGATGGGGTCGCTACCGTCAGACAGACCCGTCGCAGGGGTGTTGAATACAGCATTAATACAGCGTACACGCGATCTGAGCGAAATCAACCGAAAGCACCGCTCTGCGATGATTCTTGAGCCCCTTATTTGATGACTGTCTTCCAGGTTGGACGGAAAGGTTCGGGTTCAGGCGGGCTGCCGGAACGGGATCATGACCCAGATCCGCGCCAGATCCGCAGCCTCCCGAACCTGATCCAACGCCCGGCGCGCCGGAACCAGTTCCGGCAGTCAGGGAGGCAGCACCAGCATGGTTTGGGACGGAAATAGCGCTCGACTCGCCAGAGCAAGGCGCTTCATATGTCAGCGGCCCCTTTCTTGTCGGCTGCCTGCTTGCTCCGGTAACTGAGGTCAGGCCCGCTCTCGACCAGCGGGATTGGCGGCTCGCATCGACTTCAGAGCACGAGACTTCCCGCAAAACTGCCTAAGGTGCTGCCGCCAACCCCGCCACGAACAACGCGACCTTCGGACTGCCGAAGCCCGTGGTCAGGTCCCATCCGCTCGTCGTAGCCCCTCCTGGTATCCCGGTGCCGTACTGCTCATTGCTGTCGAGCGTTGTGACACCTGCACCGGTCCCAAAAGTCAGTGGAACGGTATCGTTGAAGGCACTCGCCGGTAGCTGGTACAGGACCGGTTCCAGATAGCCTATGGACTGCTTGCCGTTTTGCTGCCGGACTTGGTTCGCGAGGGCAACGACACCTGCCAGTTGCGGGGACGCCGCGCTCGTCCCGCCAATGATGTAGTACCCATTGTTTGCGCCGCCCAGGAATCCGATGTAGGTCAGCACGCCGCCATCGACGGCCGCGTTCCATGAGAGGTCTGGCAGCCCCCGCGAACCCTGGAGCAGACTTGAGGAGATTCCCGACTGGAAACTTGGCGTGGAGAAGAGCACGCTGCGCCCGCCACCGGTAGCGGACGGCAACCAGTCCTCCTTCCACACCGCTTCGGTCGTCGCTGAGCTGGAGTCGAAGTTCAGGTATTGCCCGAAGCAGGTGGACGAGTCGGCAGCGGTGTTCAGGCACGTGTAGAAGTCGCTGGCCGAGATCGTCGGATTCCATTTCCATCCATATTGGAGCCAAGTGCCACCCGCCGAGGTTACCAATGGGTCCGACGATGGCCAGTTAACCGTGGGCTCCGGGAATAGGCGACCCTGCTTGTCGGGGTTTGCCGTACCGGAGTCGCCCGACGCACCGAGTACCGTCACCCGGTTGGCCACGGCGTCTTGGTAAACCTTATCGAACCTGGCTACCTGCGCCGCCCCGGCAGAATGGAACGATTGCTCGGTCGTAGCGAAACTCTGGCTAAGCACCGCGCCAGGGAAGTTCTGGATCGCCCAACTCTCTCCCTTGAACATGCAGTCTAAGCCCTGAACCCCCTGGGTCTCAGCCGGATTGGTCGCCACCAGGACCAAGTTCGCGTCCGGAGCGATCGCATGCGCCCATTGCAGGTCCAGGCTCGTCTCGAACGCCCAATTGGCTTGGATGTCATGCATCGAGTTGCTGAACGTGGGCTTCCCGCACGGGTAGTAGATCTGGAGGTTCGGTGCTGGGAGGCCGAAGTCAGAACTGAACTGCTGAAGGTCTTGCAGTGCCGTTGGGCTTCCGTAGGAATCCACGATCACTATGGTCTGTCCCGACCCTGTGGTGCCAGCCGCGTGAACAGCGTCCACCCCGTATGCGGCGGTAATGTCCGAGGGAAAGTAGAAATGGATATTGAGGTCCGTGACTCCACCACGGGACCTGACCACAGAACTCGGGACGTGCGGTCCCACCTGGATCAGGGGGACGAAGCTCAGCGTGCCGGGCGACGATGGGTTCGCCGACTGCGACCATACTGAACACGAGAGCAGCAGGACCATGAGGGCAACGTGTATCTTCGACATACTGTAGTGTAGGTTCACGAATATCCTCCTCGCAGAGAATGGAAACCGCTCCGATCCTTACCAGACGCTGGTTTTGAAGGGAACGCGGCGGCAAGTGTGCTCCCAACCTGCACGAGTGTCAATACGCAATTATTGCAGCAATTATTGCAGCCTCTTTCTTGCGTTGATTTGTTACGGACAACGGAAGCGCGGGAAATGACGTTCGCAGTCTGCTCTCTTAAGGAACCATTTCATGCCGCCCGTTCCAAGGGAGTAAGTTGGAATCCGAGAGCTCGGGCTTTGGCACGGAGCTTGGCTTCCTGGTGTTTGTGAAAACGGAGTTGATCAGCGGCAAAGTGACTGTTGTCGAATTCTTGGTGAGTAGTCAGCAAGTGGAAAATGATGCGGGCCAGTTTGTGGGCAACCGCAGTGATGGCTTTCGGCGCACCCAGCTTCGCTCGCATGCGGCGGTAGAAGTCGCCGAGCGCGGATTTGCTGTGGTGTAGAGACTGTGCCGCCATGCGCAAGGCGGTAGCGGCGCGGCAGTTTACCTTGCGTGTCCCCACCCACAAAACCCTGCCTCCGCTGATCTCGTTGTCTGGGCATAGGCCCATCCAGGACGCAAACGCGGAAGCACTGCGGAACTTGCTGAAATCCGGGCCGATCTCTCCGAAAAGGGTTTGTGCGATGCCAGTGCGGATTCCCGGGATCTGGGTAAGATCGACACCAAAGGCGCGCTGCAATTCCGCACGCAAGATGCTGTCGCTGGGGCGTGTCTTGGTCGGCGGTGCCGCGCCGCCCAGGTCGCTGCTCGACGCCGGAGGTGAGCTGGGGGGTTGGAACTGTTCTAAGGCACGGCGAATCTCACGCTCACAATCTTCGATCAGATGCTGATAGCTGCGATAAGCAATGAGCGACTGTCGCAAGGTGAATAAGTGCTCGGGTCGGTAGTCTCCGACCAGCGACTTGGCGATGACCTCTTCGCTGGCCTTGATGCGCTCGTGCCGCAGTTGAGCCAAAACTTGGGGATTCCGCTCTCCGCCCAGAATGGGCATCCACGATGGCCAGCCCGGTCTGACCGGTGATGTCACTAATGACGTGATGCAGTTGCAGGTTCATCTGGTCCAGCGCCTTTTGCATATGGTTTATGTGCGTAGCCGCCATCGGCACCAAGCTTTCCCGATGCCGCAGCAGAGAACGTACCGCGCCAACTTCTTGCTCGGGTCGATAGGAAGCTCGCAACAATCCTACCGAATGCAAAAACTGCAGCCACGGGCAGTCCGATACGTCAGTCCGCCGCCCGGGCACATTCTTCACATGCCGAGCATTCACCAGATATACCTCAAAACTACGCTCCTCCAAGATCTGGAATAGAGGAATCCAGTAAACCCCCGTTGACTCCATCGCCACTGTCTTCACTCCACACTGCTTCAACCATTCCGCCAGGGCGTACAAATCCTGCGTGAAGGTCGGAAATGAGCGCACATTCTCTGGGGCTCGATCCGCAGGAACGGCCACGAAGATCTCCGTCGCTCCGATATCGATCCCGGCCGCATCCGCTCGCATCACCGGCAAAACCGCTTGCTTGCCCTGGCTCTCTTTCTTGTGCTTTCTTGCCATCGATCTCCTCCTCCTAGTCGAGGACGACGGCCCAAGTCGCGCAACCGGGTACTCTCTTAATCGGGATCGCTGCTGACTGACACTGCCAGTCCCCAACGTCACCACTGTATTGAGCACGAGACTTGGAACCAGGCTAGTTACCGGGCTCGGAAGCTCCATTGGCTCGGTCGGTCTCAGCTGCCGTCGTCAACGACAGCCGCATCGTACTTCTACCCGTTCCTTGCCTGCAATGACTTCCTCTGGAAGTCGCCCGACTAGTTAGTCTAGTCGCCTTGTTTGCAAACACAACCTGTGTCAGCGAACCAAACCCACATGCGGATAGGGAATCCTAAGATGAGTTCGCAACGGACTTCGGTTCAAACTCAGCCAGCGACATCTTCTTTTCATCAAAACGATTCGTCGATCGGCCGGGCAGTAAAAGCGTTGCGGGCAAGATCATCAAAAGGCGAACGTCTTAGCCCCCGGTGGTCTGATAGGCTCTTTGCAAGTTACGCGGATAAGAGAAACGCGGAAGGACTCGAAGAATCGTGAAACGGAATACTGTCATCGTCATCGCGGGCGTCTTCCTGCCGATGTGTTTTGCGGCCCTTACCCAGCAACACGGACCTGGCGAACTCCATCCGTCGAATGCGCCGGTTGCTCAACGGGCAGCCGAGAAGAAAATCCTTGCAGTGCTCGACAGGATGGTCAAGTCACATGAGACATATCTAAGCGTTCCCATCCAAGACGGGCAGGCGCTGCGGCTGCTCACGGAGGCAACGGACGCAAAGAATGTAGTCGAGATCGGCACGTCCACGGGGTATTCCGGCCTGTGGATTTGTCTTGCTCTGCTGAGGACAAACGGGCACTTGACGACCTTCGAGATCGATCACCAAAGAGCATCCATGGCTCAAGAGCATTTCAAAGAAGCTGGTGTGGAGAAGATGGTTACCATCACCCAAGGCGATGCTGACGGGCTAGTGGCGAAGCTGAAAGGACCGATCGACGTTGCATTCATCGACGCCGACAAGAAAGGCTACGTCGATTATCTGAACAAGCTTTTGCCACTCGTGCAACCGGGTGGGCTGATCCTTGCACACAATGTGGACATGGTTCCGGATTATGTCAAGGCTGTCAGGACGAGCGTGTTCACACCTTTGCTGACTTTCAGGTCTTCTCCGTAGATTCGATGGAGGCGGTCAAGGAATCGAGCGACAAGAAACCAGATCAGTTCTTTTTTAAAACTCTGGCAGAATCAGGACCATTTGAAAGAAGGCTCCAGCGGAGCCAGAGCCACTGATACCGCGCGGGCAGCAGAGAGTGATCGTTGTTACAGGCGTTAGCGCTCATTGAGGGGGTTTGAGCGTAATGGCGATAATGGTATGGTCCGCCGTCTAGTAAGCCAACCAGAGTAATGATAGTGGTTGGCAAAACGCCAAACGGAGGATCGCCATGCAAATTAAGTCGATCGGGATCGATCTCGGCAAGACCACCTTCCACCTCGTCGCGCTGGGCAACCGTGGCCAAGTCGTAGTGCGAAAGAAGTTTTCTCGTCAACAACTGTCGGGAAGGCAGAGCCGCCCGCAACGTCGTGATCGTGGCGACTGCCAACAAGCTGGCTAGGATCAGTTGGGCGGTGTTGTCGAGTGGAGAGAACTATCACCCGATGCCTGTTCTTGCGGTTGCCAGCTAGACGAAGTGACTTTGAAGTTCGTTTCCCGGAAGTCTGCAGAAGAACAGTAAAGACGAAAAAACAGTCAAATGGCGTGCCCGAGAACCTGCGTTGAAACATGGGTCTTTGATGACCGTCGCGATTAACAAGGACGGGCACCCGCGGATCATCATCATGCGCCCGGAGACCATTCTCCACTAGAGGCCGAATACATTTTCGCAGACTGCTTCTCGTCCAATCGAATTCTTCTTGCACTCGGGCGGCGGACCATACATATTTCACAGTTGACTGTTTGGCGCAGGGCACGCTTGGCCGAAAGCCCAAACTAGTTCGGTCTGCCCAACCAGGTGTACTGCCATGAGACTGCCAAGCTATCGAAATTGCCACCGATGCGAACATAGTCTCCCCTACTAAAACTCGCTTTGATCGACTGGTGGCGACTCACCGGAATGGCTGCTGTGACTCCAACGCGGGAAGCCGTCTGCCTGGTAGCCGGGTTCGATTTGCCGCCCATACTCGTTGTTCCCCCGAACCAGAAATTGCCATCGAGCGAGAACCAAAGGGTCGGCTTCCCGCGGTAATGCTTCGCGTCATAACTCAGGTGACCTTCGAATGAACCATATGGGCTTTTCGTTTGGGGCTGGGGCGTAGGAACCGAAAAGAATTCCTGGTTCGTGGTGAAGAAGACTGCCCCAGCGTAGCCATCGAGAATCCATTTCTCGCGAAAGCGCTGGGAATAGCCAAACTCCGGTTTGAAGACCCAGCGGTTAATCCCCCAGTTGATCAGTTTCGTGGGATCATACTGGCCAGTCGGGGCGATTACTTTCAGGCTCGCGCCCAACACCACCTTTTGCTTCCACTTTGCGAACTGCGAGATGGGCATCGCGGGGCCACCCTTCAGATTCACGGATAAGCGACATCCTGAATCGAACAGGCCGGAGCGGTAAATCTGCTTGTCCGTCCCGAGCACAGACCCCTGAAATGTTCCTATGCCGTAAGGCAACCACGCTGCGATGTTGGCAGAGCGGCCAAAGAAGCTGAAGGAATGATAGAGGCTGAAAATCGGCACATTGTAAGTGCCGGTGGCACCTGTAATGGGAACCACCCCGTTGAAATCCAGGCCGCCGTGGTAAAAGGAGTAAGTCAGGTTGATCGCGTTGGAATGCAACGGCGTGATCAAGTACGCACGCGGCGCGAGATCCTGCGCCCAGCAGGAATGCAGGAACATCTCGGCGAGAATCGTAAGGAACCACCGTCTTAGGATCCCACTGCGGCTCTTTGCGATCTTGGACAAGCTGTTGCCCCTCACCATTCCTCTGAGTGGGGAGAAACACACTACTTCAGCAGGTACTGGGTTCACTGGGAACTGTCACTTGCGACAGGCGCCGTCCCGTCAGCTTGGTGACGTGGCCAAAAGGCTGTAGCGCAGTTCGGTTGCAGAAATTCGCCACTCCCCTGGAACAAGCCACGACGTCCTCCCTGGAGGCGTTGCAGGCATTCACTCTCGGACAGGCTGAGCACTCCAATCTGCAGGACGAGAAGGGGTTCTAAGATTTAACAACAGTGATTAGCCTATTGCGTACGCAGAGACTGCGAGAGACTCAGCAGATTCTGGGGAATCACGCGAATGGTGCCTCCACGCGGGCTATCAATGTCAGAAATCAGGAAGAAGGCGATGGACACTGCAACCGGCACGATCAGAAATATGCGCCGCTCTGTCCGATGCGCTCCGTACCCGATCAGCAGGTTGCAGCAGATGGCGATGGCCGCCATCAACGCCCACGCCGCGATTGGGATGCGGTTCCACCACGCAGCTTGTGTATATCCCTGCGAGTTCAGCACGTCATTCATCCCGGAAACCACGAGAGCAATTGGAGGTGTTGGGTGTGCCGCGGCGTCCGGCAGGACTGCAGACCACAGCTCGTTCTGTAGTTCAGCTGTATCCTCGTTGATCTTCTCAAGCCTTTGCGGGTTGCGAGTCGCGTAGAACAACACGCGCTGATCGACGTACTTTTTCAGCAGCTCGTGCACTCTCGATGCGTCCCCGGAAGGCAACAGGTCGGCCCGCAGGTACTCGGTGCCGATCGCGTTGGCCTCGGCCTCTTCGTAGTTCTTGCGCTGATCGTAGCGGCTGACAGCCATTGAGAAGCTGAAGCCGATAAGAAGTCCCAGCAGTGTCAGCGTAGCGCCCAGGACGACACCGAAATCGTTCCGCACTTCTTCCTTCAAAGGGAGCAATCTGTTGCGAAGAAGGTCGCCCACGTGAGCGGCAAGGAAAAGAAACACGAACGATAAAGCAAGCACGAGCAATGGAAAGTTCATCAGGTTCATACCCTCTAAGCTCCTCACGCCCTCCAACAGCTCGGGCCGCTAATCCTTCTACAGGAAGGCCGCGACTGGGGCCCCGTAGGATGATCCGCGCGAGTGTATGGCTACCTGCCAGATCTTGCAAACAGGGTTGTTGACGTAAACGCATTATAAAAGGGCGCCCCTTTGGAGTAGGTTATGAGCGCTAGCACAAGTTTGCGCCGCCTGTTCGCCCGCTTCACCAATTGGGAAATTTTTGAGTGAAATCGTGATGTACAGCCAAGTATGTGTCGGGTCCACCTGCCGTCACGCCACCGTGTAATTTTCTTGCGCCAACGCCGCCCGGATCAGCGGACGGGTTCCGGGAAATTCCGAGCCGTTCAGACTTTGCAGGCGAGACCTCTTCTATGTCGAGATGACGTGTCCACCGCGAGGGTCCGTCGAGGTGGACGAAGCGTACACGCCCCCGATCCCGCTCCATCCATGCCATACCGCTATTGCAGACCTTTCGGCCCGCTGTACTCGCACGCGGCGCTGCCTGGCCAGAAGACTGCGTGCTGGCCGTTTGATCGCGACGTTGAGGGTGACGACAGGATCGTCGTGGATCTCTTCCACCGGAACCTGTCTGTCTTTCTCGCGATCGAAGACGCCGGGAGATGCTTTTCGCTTCCATGCCAGATACGCTGGCGTGACGCCGTACGGGTCGCGTTTCTTGCCCATTCGTTTCCTCCATCGATACTTCTGTGATTGGTTTCCTTTGCGACTCTCGTCGCCGCATTTGGCTAGTGCCAACCACCGTGGACTGTGTCCCGTCTCGGTTGGTAGGTTCAGAGCAAGTGCCTGAACCGCTCTTGATGCAAAACCAAAATATCACACTCCAGAATTCTCGGCACGGGATTCTGTGATTTCTAGGCGTGCGGGCTGCTGCGAAAGTACCCGAAATCTTGACCAGTCCTCCCATTTCCGTGTACTGCTGGGTGTCCTGCTCAAACGTCTCTCCAGGCTCTGTAGTCCCTCATGTCCCTAGTAAAATCAATCACTTACTGATTCCAAAAGCTACAAATCGGTTCAACTCCGTCCCTGGCCACCATGTTTTCAATGAGTTAGCCGAAATTCTTAAACCTCAATCGACACGCAAAAAGCCCTCTATCGTGGGTGGAAACAACGCTCTCGGCGAAGGACGCCCGAGCCTCATCTCATTGAGTGTCATAGATTTGCTGCTATGCGACGCGTCGAAGAGCGCAGCCTTTCATCGATTTTGCGCTCTGAGCTTCTAACCACCTTAATAAATAATAATGATGTATCGGGAAAAGTTAATGCCAGGGGCTTGCGCGAGTCCTTTGGACAAATTTGACGCGATGCGATGTGTTTCGCGTCTGGATCGGAGGAGAAAAAGGCCGTGTTTGACGAACTCGATGACGAGAAAATCCGACTTCCTATTGTCGGCGGAACGCAGCCCTGTCACAGCAAGGCCAGATAGTACGGCAGGGAGCGGGACGGCGTCGGAGGGAACCGGAAGGAATCAGACAGTCCTTATTATGCGGGGGCGTAGTTCAGCTGGTTAGAATGCCTTATAGTCACCCAGAACAACAAGATCATGAAAGAGATTTCCACAGCAGTCGTGGCGCGCGGTGCTGTGGAAATCGCTGTGAATGGTCTGCGGGATGAAGTTGTCGGTTGGCTCGATAGAATCGCAGCCAACAGGCATCCGCCGGGGCCAAAAGTGCAGTGGTGAAAGTAATCGCGCAACTCACGATATAGTTCTTGTCTGCGACCCTTGTCGCTGAGAAACACCTGCGACCGAAGCTGGGCACTTTGCCCTAGCCACGAGCTGAGAAAGGACGTTAACCCACCGACGGCAGAACCGGAAAGCGCAGCGAGGGCGTAAAGTGAGGCTGGGGTCATAGTTGATCTGTTTTTAGCCGTCGGTACGCTTGTACAATGCCGGCGCGTATCGGGCCCATTGGTGCATTTGCAAACGTTCGTTTAGAGAATCGCCCTAACGACACCACCATCTACTCTCAGTGCTGCCCCGTTCGTCGCTGAAGAAATCTCGCTGGCGACGTAAGTGGCCAGCGCTGCAACCTCACTAACTGTGGCAAAGCGCTTCAGCAGGGACGATGGCCGCACATGCTCAAAGAACTGCGTCTCTATTTCTGCTTTCGTTTTGTTTTCCTGCCTCGCCATCGCCTCGACAAAGGCGCCCACACCCTCCGATTCCGTCGGCCCGGCAAGAATGCTGTTGACCGTCACGCCAGTTCCAGCTACCGACTCTGCGATCCCTCGGGCCACCGCAATCTGGGCAGTCTTTGTCATTCCGTAGTGCACCATTTCCGCAGGAATCTGCACTCCCGATTCGCTCGAAATGAAAAGAATGCGGCCCGAGTTCTGCTTCAGCATCCCGGCGAGGTAATGTCGAGAGAGCCGCACTCCGCTCATCATGTTTATCTCGAAGAGGCGATACCAGGGTCCATTGGGTCCAACAGTGAAACTAAGTCCCGCTTTGCTTGCAGCCAGACGCCGATATTCAAGTTCCTGATTAGTGTGCGAATACCTGTCCGTTGTTCGCAAAGAGGAATGCCCAATCCACTGCTTCTGTAAATCCTCAGGCGTGCCGTTCGCTCGCAGCATGGTGACCCTAGAATGCCGGAACGCATGTAATCCGGCTCTTGGGATGCCCAGCCGCTTCAGAAGCGGATGCAGAACACGCTTGAGTACGTTATTGCCTGAGATTGGCGAGCCGTTCCGGGCTTCGAATACCCGACCAGCCTGCTTGCCTCCGATGTACTGGTTCAACGTCTCAGCCAGACCGGAGTCGATGTCAATCTCCCTGATGGCGTTCTTGGTCCTGGGGGGACAACTCCCGACCATTCCAGACCCCCAAGTTACGACCCGAATCGCCCTCACAATTTAGGCGTTAGCCTTCCAAACGAAACAGTGCTAGTATGACCAGCCCCGGAGGTCGTGTCATGCGATTCCTGGCCCATTTGGTTCGGTCGTTTGGGACCGATGCGGCGGTGGTTCTCAGTGTCGTCGCTCTGTTCGTCTTTCCAATTTCGTCAGCTTACCCACAAACGGTGCCTTTACCTAATACTCCCGGCGCACCTGCCGGAGACATAAGTAATATTCCCAAGGAGATCACCGATGTCGCGAACGGGGTCGCAATCCGGAAGGGGGCTCGCGACAGCGTCGTGCAAGGCAAAAAGATTGCCGAACCAGAGGCGAGCTGCCTGTTTCCTCCGCTGTCATTCATCACGGATCCCGTTATTAGCGTTGAGGAATTGGAACGTACTGCGAAGGCGAGGAATGAGTATTGGCAGGGTTGCGTGGCATTGAAGAAGAAGAGAACTGCTGACGCGGAACAACATTTTCGGAAAGCTATCCGCCAATATCCAAAATACGTCGCCGCGTTGGTCACGCTGGGCCAATTACTTGCCAAGGAGCAGCGACCAGAGGAAGCTCGTATTGCTTGTTCTCAGGCGACAACCATTAATAGGCGTTATGCGGCTGCGTATCTTTGTCTGGCCGACATAGCCATGCGAGAACATTTGTGGGATGAAGTATCGGCGCTGAGCGGACGCGTATTGGAGAGCGACGCTTCCACCAATTTCGTTGCTTACGAGTACCACGCTGCCGCCAATTTGAACCTTCACAATCTCGCTGCAGCGGAAAAGAGTGGCCTACGGGCGGCTGAGCTCGATAGGGAACATCGCGAGCCACGCATTTACTTCGTGTTGGCTCAAATCTATGAGGCAAAGGGCGACTTCACGAAGGTAGCTGCAAACTTGCACGCGTATCTCAACTACACCGATAGTTTGTCGGATTCTGCAATGGTCGAGCAGCACCTCTCGAATCTCGAAAGACATACGGACGCGGTTCGTGGCGCAGATTCGACAGAGGCGAGCGACAAAGAAGTTTCGGCATCGAATCGGTGGGCACCGCCCGACATTGATGCAAGTGTGCCCCGAGTTCTAAGCAATTCCAGTACTTGCCCTCTGCCGCAGATCTTGCAACAAGCAAGCAGTCACACGCTGGACCTGATCGAAAATTTGCGACGTTTTAGTGCGAGCGAACAGATCGAGCAAATTGAAATTGATCGGAGTGGAAAGCGGCACAATTCGGGCACGGAGGTTATGAATTACGTTGTTGAAGTTGAAGAGACTTCATCTGCTTATCCAACCATCAAGGAATATCGAGCGGGGGCAAGTGGAATCCGACAAGCGGTGATCATTGATTCTGGGGCTGCGGTTTTCGCGCTGATCTTCCATCCGAGTCACATTGGGAACTTTGAATTCCAGTGTGAAGGGTTGACCGATCTGCAACAAACGCCTGCGTGGCAAGTGCACTTCGTTGAGGGCGATGATCCCAATAAGGCATTCACGGCGATCAAAAAGGGGAGATCCATCCACCTCCCCAGACTTAAAGGGAGAGCCTGGATTTCCACTGATGGCTACAACGTATTGCGACTAGAAACAGATTTGGTGAATCCAATTTCGAAAATCGATCTTCAACGTGAGCACCAGGTCATCACCTATGCACCAGTAGAATTCCCAGCCAAGCACATTCGCTTGTGGCTGCCACACAGGAATTCGATCTATATTGCAACTCACCGACACCGTTACGAGCGTGTTCACACCTTTGCTGACTTTAAGGTCTTCTCCGTAGATTCGATGGAGGCGGTCAAGGAATCGAGCGACAAGAAACCAGATCAGTTCTTTTTTAAAACTCTGGCAGAATCAGGACCATTTGAAAGAAGGCTCCAGCGGAGCCAGAGCCACTGATACCGCGCGGGCAGCAGAGAGTGATCGTTGTTACAGGCGTTAGCGCTCATTGAGGGGTTTTGAGTGTAACGGCGATTTTTCGCCAACTACGATTGACTGTTGATGTACCACTCACGGTGCCGTCTATGTTACAGAGACCGGGAGGAGATTCCTTTTGCGCGTGTACGCGGTAGTTGCAGGATCACTTCTATTTCTCGCTGTGGCGTCGGCACTGCTTTACTCTCAAACAACCGTCCAACAAGAGCCGTCGACGCCGTTGGATCTTGCCAGTCTTCGGAAATACGTACTGGAGCAGATGGCCGTTGCGCAGATTCCTGCCATCGTTCTTTCGGTCACGCAGAACAACAAGATTGTGTGGGAAGAGAGTTTTGGCTTAGCTGATCGGGAGAGGGGAATATCGGCGACTCCCCACACGTCCTTTTACCTTGCCTCAGTCACCAAGGCAATCACAGGCACGGCAGTGGTCGCGCTTCAAGATCGCGGCAAAATCAATCTCGATCACCCCATTAACGAATATCTTGGAGCGGCGAAAGTCCACAGTCCCATGTGGAGTCCAGCGGAAGCGACAATCCGCCGTGTGGCGACGCATACAGCTGGCCTTACGACCTATAACCGAAAGTGCGCCATTAAAGATGCCCAGTGCAAAGCCTCAACCGATACCGCTATCCGGCGATACGGGATCTTGTTCTGGCCGCCTGGCGATCACTTCGACTACTCGAACCTGGGCTACGGTATGCTCGGCGAAGTTGTGTCTCGTGTTTCAGGCAAGAGTTATGCAGACTTCCTCAAGGAGGAAGTCTTCCGCCCATTGGGCATGCGTGACTGCTTTCTGGGAACCAACAGTGTAGGCGTCGAGCAGATCGCAGCGCAGTATGATTCTTCCTCCCACGCCCGTACGCCCATCCATTTCTCCGACACGCCGGGAGCATCTTCCGCACACTGCAGCGTTCACGACTTGGCCCTCTTCGGGATGTTCGCGCTTGGGGAGCATGCGCCTAGCCAGCGAAGCATTTTGTCTGATGCTTCATTGCGGATGATGCTCAACCCTTCGGTCAAAAGTGACGATGGTGAAACATACGGTTTTGGTTGGTCGCTACAACCTGATCATCACGGTTACGGCGGTCTTTTCGCTCAGGGCGGTACTAACGACTCATTTGCAGTATTGCAACTAGTTCCTTCAGAAAGGATCGCCGTCGCGGTCATCGCTAACACCGGGACGACCATTCCCTTCGCAATCGTAGACAAGATCCTCGGCGGCCTGTTGCCCCGCTATCGTGAGACCCTCGCCGGTGAAAAACCCGCTCAGCCCGTGCATGAAACGAAGATCCTTGCACCAACGTCGCTGGCTGGAACTTGGGCCGGGGCACTACATACATGGAGGGGTAATGTACCGCTTACATTAGAAATCTCGCCGTTCCGTCAGGTCCAGGCGAAGTGGCGAGGCAACGAATGGATGACGGCCTCGGACATCGACATTGCTGATCCTCGTTTTTACTGCGTCATCCGCGGTCAGGTAGGAACTCCAGACGCGTCTCAAGCTGCATCCGACATCGAACTCGAGCTTTATCTCCATGGAGGGACTCTCGTTGGTGCGGCCACGACAAAAGATGGCGTGCAACTCCCGTATTGGGTTCAACTGGAAAAATCACCGGCTACTCATTAGCAGCATGCTTTTAATACCGAGCCTCTTATCGTCTCTGGTCTGCCAACGATTGACGTAACCAGGCGTTTACACGTTTTGACCGCTCGTCAAAACGCGCTATTGATTCCATGACAATGTCGGCTCCCTAGACCCGAGTAAAATTTGGCGGTGCAAACCAACCAAAAGGCCCGGGAGAAAAGGAGCCGAAGATGATCATTATAGGAGCAGATTACCACCCGGGCTTCCAACAAATTGCTTTTGTAGATAGCGAAACTGGGGAACTGCAAGAGCGCCGATTGCAGCACTGTGAGGAAGCGGAGAAGTTCTACCGTGACTTGGCCGCCCAAGGAATGAAAGTGCGCGTAGGGATGGAAGCCAGCGGGCATGCGCGCTGGTTCGAGCGACTGCTGGCGGAACTGAACATTGAGTTGTGGGTCGGGGACGCCAGCGAGATCGCTAGGAAGCGAGAACGCAAGCAGAAGACGGATCGCCAGGATGCACAACACATTCTGCGCTTGCTGCTGAAGGATGACTTTCCCCAGATCTGGGTACCGAGCTGGGAGAATCGCGATCGGCGGCAACTGCTGTGGCATCGGCACCGCATGGTGCAGGCGCGCACGCGCCTGATGAACCAGCTGCAGTCGGTGGCCCTGAATGAAGGCCTACGCTACAAGAAGAGATTGTGGCGAGACGCCGGGCGGAAGCAACTGGAAGCATTTCGGCTAGCTCCGTGGGCGAGCCGGCGACGGCACGATCTGCTGGAATGGCTGGATCGACTGAACCCAACAATCGCGGAACTGAATCAGGCGATCGAGCAAGAAGTGGAGAAGTGTCCTGCGGCCCAGCGCTTGATGACCCATCCCGGAGTGGGTCCGCTGACCGCACTGGCGTTCGTGCTGATCATCGAGCGAGCGGATCGGTTTCAGTGTGGCAAGCAGATCGCGAGCTATCTGGGACTGGTGCCGCTGGAGGACTCGAGCGGGAATCGGCGACGGCTGGGACATATCACGAAACAAGGGAACTCTCTATTACGCTTCCTGCTGGTGGAAGCGGCGCAAGTAACGGTGCGCAGCCTTCCGGAATGGCGCAGCAAGTATGTCCACCTGACGATGCGGCGCGGACGGAAAATCGCCAAGGTGGCCATGGCCCGAAAACTGGCGGTGCGCCTGTACTGGATGATGCGCAAGGAATGGGATTACGAGCAGGTGAAAAAGTTCGGTTCGCACGCGGGACAACCTGGACATCGCTATGGTGTGAAGTAAAACATCGAGCTATTGATTGGGTATCCCGCTCCCCTTTGCGGGGGAGTTCGAAGTAGTAATCATGATCGAAGGTGTGACCGAAGAGATGCATGGGTCGAACTGAGTTTCTGATCTGAAACGGATTACGAGCGGGCCTTGGTTGGTATGGCAGAACCTTCAACGAGAGCGAAATGGCGCGCTCTTCGGAGTGCACGGGTTAGTACGCCCAAAAAGTGCTTGACGGGAGCGACATTGTCAGAGAGGCGATGTTACGTCAACGAACGCGGCGAAGTGCCGGACCTGCGATTTCGGTTAGAAAATGCCCAACGCACGCCACTCTTGAGCTTCAGACAACCGCTTCTTAGCTGGCGGTGTGCATTGCGTCAGTAAATTGCTTCTGCCAATGCACCGCTGAGAAACTGGCTGCCCTCAAGAACTGCGTCCACGGTAGCCAAAAGGTCGTGTTCGGCTTTGCTTTTCACAACGTAGCCGCAGGTTCCTAAGCTAAGGGCTTCTTGCACTGTGTCCGGAGACGACTCCTGACTCACGAAGATGATTCTTGACTGTGGTGCAGATTTGCGAATTTGGCGAGCGGCCTCAATACCGTTTAACTTGGGGAGTCCGATGTCGAGCAAAATCAAATCCGGCTGTAGTTCTTCGGCTTTCTGGACCGCCTGCAATCCGTCCGATGCTTCGCTAACTATCTGCAATTCCGGTCTTGATTGCAGTTTCAAATGTAAGAACCGCCTAAACGGTTCGTAATCATCGACCACGAGGATTTGAACGACAGCATTGCTCATTTTCGACCCCTCCGTTCTGAGATGCAGCTCCCAAATCGTTTTCTGTCCGACCCTGGGCTGGAGGGGTGAGCCAATACACGCACAACCTAAACCGTTTTGGGACGTTATCGGTCACTGTCAAAAATGACAGGGTAACGGAAATCCGGCAACTGTCAAAACTTACAGGGGGCAACTGTCAATCCTTAGAGGGAAAACGGAATCGGGCAATAGTTAGGTCACCAAGTAACCGAAGCCGGACAGGCATTCCTTTTACAAGAAAATGACACTTGCCGGACACTCTTACTCTTAGCCCTCTTTAGACTGAACTAAGAGTCATTTCCTGACTGGAGTAGGCCATGAAGTTAATTTCTTTGCTCTTTCTCATGATCCTGTGTGTTGGGTGCGGATCGATGCCGCCCAAGACTGCCATGTCGCAGCCCGGAGTGGTTCCGGCCATTGTGGAACTCTCACCGGACAACGCGCATGCTGGCGGCCCAGGGATCACACTAACGATCAATGGGAGCAGCTTTGCATCCGGCGCGACCGTGAACTTTAACGGCGTGCAACAGACCACTACTTTCTTGACCTCGAACCAGTTGATTGCCACGATCCCCGCGTCGGCCATGGCCACTGCCGGAACAATGCCAGTTACCGTAACCAACCCCAGCACTCCCGGCATGGGCAGTACGTCCGACATGGGCATGATGTCCGGCATGGGCAGCGGGGGTACGACGGCGGAGACTTCCAGCCCGATGAATTTCACGATCAACTAGGGTCACGTCTGGCCCCCGAGCGTGGGTCAGAGCACGCTCGACGGAGCAAGAGTCGGATCATGATTACAGCCGCATTCCGACTCACGCACCGACTGTCGTGATCAGATAGCACTGAGAACCCAGTCCGCTTCAGAGGGTCGAAGCTGGATGTATACCTGGAATTTTGTGGCCGATGGCCTTCAGTCCTGAGACCGCAAAACCCCCTTAATGCATTCGCCGAAGTGCTTTGCGTGGCCCGAATTCGTTGGCCGCGGCGGACCGAGAAATGATTGCGACCTACGTGTCATCGCAGAACGACTGCTACTTCTGTCAACACGCTCATGGTGCTGTAGCTGCTTACCGCCTCAACGGAAATGAGCAACTCGTCGACAGTGTGAAGGCGAATTTCGAGGTAGCCTCAATTTCGGAGAAGCTGAAGGCCTTGCTCGCGATTGCCGGCAAAGTACAGCGAGGCGGGAAGCAAGTCACAAACGAGGATATTGCTCGCGCCCGTCGCTCTGGCGATCGTAGGGATTGTAATCGCCGCGGTCGTTTTGTGGTCCAGTAGGTCACCAAAACAGTTTGAAATAGACGACTTGTATGGACTGCTGGATTAAATGGCTTCGAGAAGTTGGGGTGGATCAGACATCGTGAATGAGTTTCGAGATTGTTCGCTGAAAACGAAGCGCCTCGTGGTCGGCCAAATTACGATCTGCCGAGGATGTTGTTGCGGCAATGTCGAGCGCGGTTTGCCCGAAGTTCCGGTGGAATGGCTCAAGACCGAATGGCGGAAAAGGGGACTGTTGAAGCGAGTCCAGCTGACCGTCAGTGGTTGTGTTGGGCCTTGTGATGTGCCCAACGTCGTTGTGATCACGAGCGCGTCCGGTACTGAGTGGCTAGGAAACGTTGTTGAGCTTGGACAATATCGGAGTCTCGTGGAGTGGGCTGTCCAGTGTAAGGATGCAGGTGTGATGTTGGCCTTGCCGCCCGCGTTTCATGAATGCAGGATCAGTCCTTTTTGTTCGCAGCGTTTCAGCGCGGGTTGAGTGTATCGTCCCGTTGCGTGTGGGAGGAGGCCAGATGACAAATTGCGGAAGTTGTCGAAGAATTTATCCATTTGCTCCGAAACGGCGGAGAGATTGATGTCAACGCGAACGACGCGACAGACAAGGCCAGCATTGATCAGATTCGGATGCACCTCGGTCACATCGCAAAGATGTTCGCGTCAGGAAATTTCAACGCTCCCATGATCATTCACGACACGGATCCGCCAAGCGTGACGACGATGACGAGACTCGAGGAGCAAATCCGATACGAGTACTCGGACACCGAACGGGAAGCGCGGATTCGGATCGTCACTGCAAGTAGCGACGCAACGGACGCGGTGCATGCGTTCTGCTTTTTCAGATTATCGATCACCAGACGGGTGACACACCAACCATATCGAATGACATCCCAAGGACGTGATGGTTCGCTCGTACGCCCGTCTCCCGCAGGTGGCTGTGCGCTTCGGCCCCGAGCGTTTCTACATTCATTCATGATGCGGGTCCGCGCGCCTTGATAGACTCTTCTTTCAAGATAGCGCGCAAGTCTCTGCGCGCACATGAGAGGAGGTCCAATGGGCTCGACCACTATGTCCAGGCGAAAATTTGTTGCGGGCACCACCGCACTCGCCGGAATGGGGCTTACTTCCGCTAATAGCGCCGCCCGAAGTGTCTTAGGTTCTGTCGCTACCGCTCAAGATCAAGCCGTGGATCATACGCTGCGCATCAAGACTTCGGCCTTCGAGATCGCACCCAAGAGAATCATCTCCGCCATCACGTATAACGGCCAGTTTCCGGGTCCGCTGCTGCGCTTCAAGGAAGGTCGCCAGGTCACAGTGGACATCTACAACGATACCGATACGCCGGAGCAGCTTCACTGGCACGGGCAAAAGGTGGCAGTTGACGTGGACGGAGCGGCGGAGGAGGGGACGCCTTTCATTCCCGCGCATGGCAAGCGCCGGATCGCGTTCACGCCCGGTCCATCGGGGTTTCGCTTCTACCACACGCACAACAGGGCCGGAGCGAATCTGGCCGCAGGTCAGTATGGTGGTGAGGTTGGCCCGGTTTACATCGAGCCTGCGCAAGAGCCCGGCAAGTATGACCGCGAGATATTCCTGGTTCTGAAGGAATTCGAGCCCACATTCAGCCGCGGTGGAGATATGCCCCAGGATTTTTTGTCGCCTGCCGAGCCTGACAAGGAACTGAAGCAGGTCGGCGAATCGTCGATGAAGGCATCGCTCGCGAAGGGCATGCCGCACGGATACGAGGTCGGATATCGCGCATTCACCATCAACGGGCGGATGCTTAGTCACGGAGACCCGATCCGTGTGAAGCAAGGGCAGCGGGTGCTCTTTCACATCCTGAACGGCAGCGCCACGGAGATCCGTAGCCTGGCGCTGCCGGGCCATTCCTTTGAGGTTCTTGCCCTTGATGGAAATCTCGTTCCGAATCCGGCGGCGGTTGCCGTGTTGTGGCTCGGCACTGCCGAGCGCGTCTCCGCTCTGGTGCACATGACGCATCCGGGTATCTGGATTCTGGGCGATCTCGATGACGGGGATCGCGGCCATGGCATGGGAATCGTGGTCGAGTATGAGGGTCGTGGCGGAAAGCCGCGGTGGGTTGCTCCGCCGCCGCTCAAATGGAGCTATGGTCGTTTTGCAAAGGCAGGAGCGGCGGCGTCCCCCCCTGACGAGACCATCAAAATGACCTTTGCCAAAGACAACGCCGCCGAGGAAGGGTTCAATCGCTGGACGATCAACGGTTCGCCGTATCCGATGGTCGGCGAGCCGGCGCGCGCGTCATTTCACTTGAAACAAGGTAAGCGTTATCGGCTCAGTATGCGCAACGCCAGCGACGATATTCATCCGATCCATCTGCACCGGCACAGTATTGAGTTGACGAAGCTGGCTGGAAAGTCCACAGCTGGCGTCATGAAAGACGTTGTGATGCTGGGAGGCTACCAGGAAGCGGAAGTGGACTTCGTAGCCGACAATCCCGGCATGACGTTGTTTCACTGTCATCAGCAACTACATATGGATTTCGGATTTATGACACTGTTCGACTACGTCTGAGTAAGGAAACAAAGCTGAGTACCATCAAGTTGGCCAGCTAACGGCACACAACCGCGTTAACCAGGCACTATCAGAAAGTAGGGTGCATAAAAGAAATAAGGATTATTGACGCAGAGCGGCGCGAGTTTCGGCTAATTGTTTCTGTCACTGTTTCAAGTAACGAAGCGCAACACATCCTGATTTAAAAACCTTGGACTCAACAAGTGTTAATTGTAATTTCTCCAGGCTAATACCTTCTAATAACCGTCTCCCTTCTCCTGCAACTATCGGCTGAACGACAAAATGATATTCGTCAACCAGGCCAAGCTCTATAAGTTGTGAAGGAATACTTACACCGCCGATTAAAATATTTGTGCCTTGCTCCTGTTTCAATTTAAGTATTTCGTCTTGCAGCTTCGTACGAACAATTTTCGTATTTTGTCCTTCAGCGCTATCTAATGATTGTGAGAAAACAATTTTGTTGATGGAGTCAAATGTGTCAGCAAATTCGTTCTCTGCTTTTGTCTCAGAATGGTTCTTTGCGATATCGGGCCAATAAGGAACCATCAATTGATAGGTTTTGCGCCCAAAGACGAGTAGGTCAACATCTCGCATGAGGTGTGTGTAATATTCAAGTAGTTCTTCATCGGCAATTGTTTTGGTGTGGTCGCAGCAGCCATCTAGGGTAATGTTGATTGCGAAGATTAGATTTCTCATTTTCGCTTCGGATTGAGCAGCATGGGCTTCGAACATAAAACCAATAACATTGAACTGTGCGTTATTGCAACATAAAGACTAGTTGCATCCAACACCGATGGCGTGTTGTACTCCTCACGATAGCTTTCGCGTTTCTAATCGTGGGATTCGTTAGCAAGTAGTCATCTTTGGCCTCTTCCCCAAGGGCACTATCGCCGGAGATCGGGAGCCGTGGCTCTCATGCCGCTAGATTACGGCGTTCCGGTATTCACTACGATGTCGCGTCGTCGAACTATCCGGTCTTCAAAGGCCCGGCGACCTTGTAAGTACTGAGGATGATGCCCGACGGCATTGCTTTCGTGCTGACGAGATCGAATGAGCGTGGCGGGGTTCCCTCCGCAAAGAAGCGCTTCCCCGTGCCCAACAGGACCGGATAGACGCCCAGCAGGACTTCATCCGCAAGCCCATGTTCGAGCAGCGTCGATGTCAGCGTGGAGCTACCCGAGAGGATAAGGTCCGGGCCGTCCTGCGAATTAATTCGACGAATGTCCTCGACGATGTCCGGTCTAAGGCCCTCGAACGGGCCCCATTCAAGGCTTTCCGGACGGTGGGTAGCGATATATTTTGTTGCCGCATTGAGGCCGTCCGCCATCGGACTGCTCGGCGCTTTTGGCCAGAAGCCCGACCAGAATGGGCTGGGCGTCCTTCGGGTCCCAGTCCTCGTAGAAAATCTGTGTACCGTCTTTGCTCGTAATCATTGGTATGTCATTCCCCTCGCGTGTTTGGGTGTGAAGTTGTCGAAGCCGTTATCCCCGCAAATATGGAACCTGTTTCCCGATTGCTGCGCCTGCGGCCACAAGCCTACTTGGCGAGGAAATCGGTAACCAACTTGATGGTGGCCTGTGGATTCTCCTCCATGATCCAGTGCCCGGAGTTGGGCACGATGCCGCCCGTGACGTTGTCGGCGGCGAACCGCATCTCATCGACCATACCCTTGCCGAAGAACTTCTCGGCACCGATGGCAAACACCGGCATGGTGATCTTGCCGCCCTTGGCGAGCAACGCCTTGTTGTCGGCGGCGTCCTGGCTGAATGCTCCAAACTGCTCGAAGGCATCGTGCATCGCATGCGGCCGTGCGTACAGGGCAGCATAGTGCTGCCGCGTATCTTCATCGATCCCCTTGGGGTCTCCGGACAACTCGTTCCAGAAGCGATCGAGGTAGATGCGCTCCCGGCCCTGCACCAAACGCTCCTCGTCAGGGCCCCGGAAATTGAAGTGCCACAGCATCGGGCTGCGAGTGATGTTGTCCCAATCGCCTATTCCGGGTAGCGGTGCATCGATCACCACCCAGCGCGTGACCCGGTCCGGATATTGAGCAGCTAACGCGTAGCCGACCATATTGCCGATGTCATGTGTGACCAGCTCTGCCTTCTGGACCTTGAGTGCATCCATGACGCCGGCAATGTCGACCGCCTGGTTCTTCTTGGTGTAGCCGGTATCCGGGTGATCGGACATACCCATGCCGCGCAGGTCGGGGACGATCACGGTATGGTCCTTGGCCAGAACAATGGCCAAGGGGGCCCACATATCACCCGTATCGCCGAAGCCATGCAACAGCACCACGGCCTGACCCTTGCCACCGACTCGGACGTAGAGGCTGGTGCCGTTCGTCGGAACCATTTGCGTGTGAAAGCTGGCCGGAAACGGCGTGATTCCCACCACGAGGGGCGCTGACAGCAAGATCGCGACAAGGATGGTGGCGACATACCTGAACATATGAACTCCCAACAACTGCAGTTCGGCTCGGTCTACTTGCGGCTGGCCGGAAATAGCAATAACCGCTGTCTTTTTCGTCAAACGCCCAACAGATGCAGGGCGACTTCCCGTTCGTCCGGCTGGCAAAATAGCTGATTAGGCAGAACGATATCCCGAGGGATATGACCCATGAAATTCTCCCTTTGCTCGTGACACAGTCTCGCGAGCCTATGCGGCTCATAAGGCTTCCTGGAACCTCGCACTCAGCCTTTTAAGGGTGTGTTTGCAAGGATCTCCACTTTTTCCACTTGCGGAGCAACCGCAAATAATTCGCTGGCCCGCGTTCCCAATGCCTTCGCGATCTCGCCAGTCAAGTGGGCACTGCGGCCCGCTTCATTTGCAAAGGTGTCGAAGATGCCGAACTTCCGCGGCCCGATCTTGATCGCATACCATTTCAAGGTCCCTTTTTCATTCAGCGCGAGTGGCTGCGCTGACCTTAGAAATGCTTCGGCATCAGCCTCTTTACCTGCGTGGGCTTCAAGCGTGACTAACAATCCAATTGCTTCCATTGACTTTCCCTCCTGTGTTGAATTCCTGCCGGCAAACAATAAGCAGTTGATCTAGTGTCCGGCTGGTGGACGCTGTGGCGTTGCTCGCAATTGTGAGTAAACTGCACTTTCGGAACGGGCTTGTGCGGATTTCTGCTGGGATGGTCGGAATCTTGCTAAATTTACGCTCCCCCAGGAGAACTCCAACGAGTCTGGGTTTGCCTTTAGGGAAGGCGACAAGAGTTCGAATGAGGTGCGGCGTTGTCGCGTCAGAATTGTTGACGGAAGACACAGTGCTGAGGCGGATGCAAGGACCGATGAGTTACAAATTCCGGACAGGGCTGGACGTTAACGAGGAAGTAAACGGCAACCCGTGAGAGTGAAGTTCTGGCTGCTAACCACTAATCACCAGGAGTGGCGCATCTTCAGAGGAGGTTTCAGACGCCCAAGTCGCTTCAGAGCCGACTAGATCCTGCCGATACTTTGTCGGGCTAACTCCCCAGAGGTCACGAAAGGCCTGTGCAAAGTGCTGCTGGGTCTTGAAGCCGCAGGCAACGGCGACGTCCAACACTCGCGCATGGGGAGCACGCAACATCGCCTTAGCACGCTCAAGCCTTTGGCGCAGAACAAATTGATGCGGGGTCTCGCCCGTTGACTTGCGAAACATTCGCGCGAAATGAGCTGTGCTCAATCCGACCGACTGTGCCATATCGTCGAGACTCAAATCGTCTTCCATCCTCGCATAAACGAACTCTTTAATCCTTCGCAAGCGCGCTGAGCCGAGTCCGCCTCGGTATATCTGCACAGGACGGTGCCTTACTGCATGACCATGGACCAGCGTTACAGCCATCGCCTGTTCGACAGAACCCAGAAACAGCCGCCCGCTCGGAAAGCCAGCAACCATCTCTGCATGAACGGCCGCAACCATCGCACTCAGGCGCGGGTCCGCAAACTTGCGCGAAGGGCGCAGTTCTACCTCGCCGTAAGCTCCGTCAGAGCAGGCCATCAGTGCCTCGTCGGAAATACCGAGCTGCAGATGCGATACATTCACGAGTCCAACCCACTCACCCACATGACGATGGCACAATGCTAAGTCGCCCTCCCTGTAGTCGAATTTTTCCAGCGCGCAACGCTTCGGGCCCCATTCAATTGAGCCGGGACGCAGCATCATTGCGAAGGCCTGATCATGCCGTACCCAATGACGCGGCTCTGTGTCAGGGTCGGGGGGGTAGAGCTCAACTTTCATGTTCGGGACTCCATATTTTGGTCTCGTAACTGATCTGTCGAAAACCAAGGAATAAGCCATGAGGCGGTGGTTTGTTCACTTGGCCATTCCTGCGAGGCTAAATCGGCTTCACACTAATAGATTGGGGAAGTGACATTGCGATACGTCGTATGTTCCAATCAGACTGATAGGGAGTGCCTATCAGATGGAATTACGACATCTCCGCTACTTCACCGCCGTTGTAGAGTGCAAAGGGTATCGGGAGGCATCACGGCGGCTGCATATTGCTCAGCCCTCGATCAGTCAGGCTGTGTCCGATCTGGAAGACGAACTTGGGCTGAAACTCTTCTCGCGAACCGGTCGCAACGCGCGTTTGAGGCCGGAAGGCGAGATATTTTATGCGGACGCCGTTCGTATCCTTCAACAGGCGGAGACTGCCATCGTCACTGCCAAGCGGGCTGCCCAAGGCAAACTTGGGAGGCTTTCGATCGGGTTTATCGGTTCGGCAACCCTCTCTTTCCTGCCTGACCTCATTCGCAGATACAAGCTGGAATATCCGAACGTAAAGCTTGCACTCCATGATCTCTATCCTGTTGAACTGGAACAGGCATGTGAAAGAGGCGAGATCGATATCGCCATCACGCGAACCCTCTCGCTTGAGCGCAGCAAGAATCGACAATCGAGAGTATTGCTGCGTGACCCCCTGGTTGCGGTCCTCCCCCAATCACGGAAGTTGAAGAGCAAAAAGATTCAGCTTAGCGACCTTGCTAATGAACGATTCAT
The DNA here is from genome assembly GCA_963786325.1 of Terriglobia bacterium. Classification (GTDB taxonomy): domain Bacteria; phylum Acidobacteriota; class Terriglobia; order Terriglobales; family Acidobacteriaceae; genus JAIQFF01. The sequence goes on along the minus strand of CAWAYW010000019.1, from coordinate 142,877 downwards.
ACTTTTTCACCGAAAAGGAGCGCCTGTTGTTTTCGACACCATCGTTGGAGCGTGCCGATCTCACGGTTTTTCTCCGCGGGTTGAGAACGAGCCAAATTCGATGCAAACGATCCTCTCGTTGGTTGAGGCGGAGGAAGGCGTAGCCATCGTACCTGCCTCCACGAGCAATCTCCGGTCGAATGGTGTGCGGTTCGTTCGGCTTGTACCGGATCTGTATCTTGACCTGATCGCGGTGTGGCCACTCGGCGAGCCCTCAGTCGTATTGCGCACATTTCTCGACTTTCTAAGTGCCAATGCGGATGCGATTCGCGCAAAGGCCGAACTTGCTCTGTCCTCCGCCCGGATCAAGTCATAGCGCTCTTGACAGCCTGTAGTGTGGCGAGGTGACCGCGACGCCTCCTGCACTTCTTCGGGGACGGGCCAAAGAGGCTCTGTCGCGGTCTACCTCATAAGCAATGGGCGCTCATCATCAAGATGAATGGTGCGGTACGGGTGTTTGGTTGAACACCCGCACCACGCATTAAAAGCGAAAGACGATGCCCGCTGACGGTTGCGCAATATGCGTCCAGCTGTCAGCTTCTGGACTTGACGTAAGTCAAGCGGAGCAACTCGTCTACACCGCTTCGGAGACAATCCCGGGTCTCGAGCGCCAATTCAGCAACAGGAGAATGTGCTCAGCTCCTGCTCGCTGAAAATCCCCAATCCATTCCCCGCGGACGCGCGCTTACCGAACAGCCCGTCCCGCAGAGCGTTCCGGCCGGCCTTCCCTCGGAATTACTCGAGCGCCGGCCGGACGTCCGCCTGGCAGAAGAAAACGTGGTCGCGGCCAACGCACAAATCGGCGTCGCAAAGGCTGCGTTCTTTCCAAACCTGTCGCTCACTGGACTAGGAGGGTTGGAGAGCGACGCCTTGCACCAGTTCGTCAGCCAGCCCTCGGAGATTTGATCCGGGGCCTTCAGCGTGAGTCAGCCCGTCTTCCAGGGCGGAGCGCTCCGCTCTCAACTCAGGCTCGCACGCGCCAATTGGCAAGAAACAGTGCTCTCTTACCAGCAAACCGTCCGGAACGCCCTTGAACAAGTTTCCAATTCAGTGGTTGCTTCTCAAAAAGACCGTGAGTTCCTGAGCAACAGGAATTGCTCACACAAGTAGCCCGGCAGACCGACCAACTGTCCGAGGTTCTCTATAAGAACGGCGGCGCGAGTTACCTCCAGGTGCTGACCAGCGAAACAAATCACTTCTCAGCAGAACTAAATCTGGTGCAAGCCCAACTCAACGAGCGATTAGCGCTCGTGCAGCTTTACCAGGCGCTGGGAGGCGGGTGGCAGCAATTAGGAGAAAGGTAGTTTGAAAGTGAAAACGAAGCTGTTTTTTATCGCTCTTTTTGTTGGCCAGTGTGGTGTTCGGCGCACTTGCGGCTGGTGATGAAGACGATACGAAGGCTCACAGTAGGCATTCAGTGCTTGTCACGCCTGTTGACGACCCGGCAGTCAAGCAAGTGCCACAAGTCCCGCCGGCTGTGGCTGGATTGGCCTGCCAAAGGTTCCGCCAGCGAACACTCATCGTCGTTCCCTCAGGACAAACTCCAGACTCAGGTGTAAGTCGTTGGAGTTCTCCCGGGAAGCATGAATTTAGCAGGATTCCGACCAACCCAGCAGAAATCTGCACAAGCCCGTTTCGAAAGCGCTGTTTACTCACAGTTGTGAGCGAGGTCGGTTCCGTCAAGAGTTAGAAGTCAGAGGCCAGCACTGCAAAGGGAGCTTTCAAATGGCAAATACGCAGAAGACAGCAATTGTTACTGGTGCGTCGCGGGGAATCGGAGCGGGACTCGTTGAGGCGTTCCTGAGTAGGGGTTACAGCGTAGTCGCAAACTCGCGAAACATTACCAAAGCAAATCCCTTCGCTGCCTCTCCGAATCTTGCGCTGGTCGATGGAGACATCGGCGATCGAAGCACGGCTGCGAAGATCGTGAACGCTGCCGTATCGAAGTTTGGCGGGATCGATGTGCTGATCAACAATGCGGGTGTTTTCATTCCGAAGCCCTTCACCGAATACACCACCGAAGACTTCGACACTTTAGTCTCCACGACGCTTGCAGGCTTTCTCTACGTGTCACAGCTCACCATAAAGCAAATGCTGCGGCAGAAATCGGGCAGCATCGTCAACATCTCAACTACCCTGGTTGACCAACCGATCGCGGGTGTTGGGGCGGCTGTTCAAATCATGCTGAAGGGCGCCTTGAATGCTGTCACTCGCGCCCTCGCCATGGAATACGCGAAGGAAGGCATTCGTGTAAACACCATCGCGCCAGGAGTGATCAATACTCCCATGCATAAACCGGAAACTCATGAATTTCTCAAAGGATTGCACCCGGTCGGGAGAATAGGTGAAGTCAAAGAAATCGTCGACGCAGCTTTGTTTCTGACCGACGCCACGTTCACCTCGGGTGAAATTCTGCACGTGGATGGCGGCGCCCACGCAGGCAAATGGTGACCGCTAATGGTTGCCGGTCTGGATCGGCGCTCGGAGAAAAATAAGAATGAGCACTTATCAAGAAACCAACGCAGGAGCTAGATCCAGCCAGGAAGATATGAAGGTGCGGTACACCGCCAAGACCCGTACTTCGGGTGGTCGGCGCGGCGGCGTCTCCCGCAGTGATGATGGCCGCTTAGATGTTAAGTTCTCGGCTCCCGGAGTCCCGGGAACTGCTACCAATCCGGAGCAGTTGTTTGCCGCCGGGTGGTCGGCCTGCTTCATTAGTGCGATGGGGCTTGTGGCCAACAAGATGAAGGTCAAACTTCCGCCTGACGCAGCCATCGATGCCGAAATAGACCTGTGCAATTCCGGCGACGTTTACTTCCTCCGAGCCCGGCTTAACGTAAGCCTGCCGGGCTTGGAACGCGAAGTCGCCCAGGCCGTTGTGGACGCTACGCACGACGTCACATGTGCATACTCCAACGCAACACGGGGCAACATCGACGTTACGCTCAACGTCGTATAACCCGACCTATAGCAGACCGTTTTACCGCTCTCGTGGGCTGTGATTGCGGCAAGAGCGTGACGAACTGTGACTTCAATTTTGATGAACCAAGGAGAAAAAGTTGACACTCTCGCAGACATACCGAACCGCTTTGATTGCAATTGCAAGTTTCGTACTGACAGCGGTGTTTCACACCGGAGCTCTTGCTCAGGCGAACTCCCCTCAAGGGATTAGAAACATTGTCATTGTTCACGGTGCGTGGGCCGATGGATCAAGCTGGTCCAAAGTGATTCCACTGCTTCAAGCCAAGGGATTGCACGTGGTGGCCGTGCAGAACCCATTGACCTCGCTAGCCGACGACGTAGCCGCCACCAAGCGCGCCATCGCATTGCAGGATGGACCTGTACTGCTAGTCGGCCATTCCTATGGGGGAGTGGTTATCACGGAGGCTGGAAACGATCCAAAGGTAGTCGGGTTGGTCTATGTGGCTGCACTCGTGCCGTCGGAGGGTGAGTCCGTTGCTTCGATCACCAAACTGTTTCCGCAGGCGCCGCTAGGCCGCGAAGTCCGACCGGATGCTGAGGGTTTTCTAACGGTGACCCCAAAGGGAATCGCTGAAGACTTCGCCCAGGATCTGTCAGACGAGGAGAAGCAGCTGTTGACGGCGACACAGGGTCCCACAGCAGCAGCTGTTTTTGGGGCCACAATCACGACCGCCGCATGGAAGACCAAGCCATCGTGGTCTGTGATTGCCAGCAACGACCGAGCTGTTCCTCCGGAGCTTGAGAAGGTTGAAGCGGCCGCAATAAAGGCTACATCGATCACTGTTCCCTCCAGTCACGTGCCAATGCTTTCTCACCCGAAAGAAGTCGCAGACTTAATCGAGCAAGCTGCAGCGAAAGCCGGGAGCCCCACAAATGGAAGGTGACGGAGACAAACTAGGTCCGTACAGCTATCTGCTCGGCCAGTTCCCCTATCCGGGGCGGCCGCATAACACACAGGAGAACCCATGACCGCAGTGAAATTGGAAGATGCCCGCCGCGTAATCAGCGTGGCGGAGAAGAAAGCCAGGGAAATTGGCCAGGCCATGAACATCGCAGTGGCTGACGAAGGCGGAAACATCGTAGCGCACGTGCGTATGGACAACGCGTGGATTGGCAGCATTGATATCGCTATGGAGAAGGCTTACGCGTCGCGCCATTTGAGATTGAAACGAAGGAATTGGCAAAGCACTCTCAATCGGGAGGCGAGTTCTTCGGCGTTCATGTTTCAAACAACGACAAAATCATGATTTTTGCGGGCGGCATCCCGCTGAAGGTGGATGGCAAGGTAGTAGGGGCCATTGGCGTCAGCGGTGGTTCCGGCGATCAGGATCATGCGGTGGCCGCGGCTGGTGCCGCCGCGTTCTAACGCCGCCAGAGAGAGCAGACCTGCAAGAGGAGACTAATCCATGTCGCATCATTATTCTGGCCCAGACTTCAGCTTTCCCCGAGGGGACGCCCGACTGGACTTCACTGATCTGTATGCCTTTCCCAAGCCGGGAGACGTTGGGAAATCGATCCTGATCATGAACGTCCATCCGTCCGCCGGCGAAAACCCTCCTGGGCCTACTACCACCGAGCCTTTCGCGCCCGAAGCATTGTACGAGCTCAAGATTGACACCGATGGTGATGCCGTTGCCGATATCGCGTACCGGGTGCGCTTCTCAGCATTCGAAAACGGCGCACAGACCGCGACTGTCCGCCGCATTGATGGCCCGCAAGCCGCCGGTAACGGCGATGGCGGGCGGGTGATCGTGGACGGGGCGCCGGTTTCAATAGGGCGCGAGGCGCGGATTACAGAAGCAGGCGATACCCGCTTCTTTGCCGGCTGGCGCAGCGACCCTTTCTTCTGCGACGTGGAAGGCGCGAAGAATAACTTTCAGTTCACCGGCAGCGATTTTTTCGCCAACAAGGAAGTGTGCAGCATCGTTCTTGAAATACCTAACTCTGCTCTAGGGAAAAAAGACGTTCGCTTGTGGGCGCGGACGCTTACGCCAGGTGATGATGGCGGCTGGATCCAGGTGGAGCGCGGAGCCCGGCCAGCGCAAGCGGTCATACTTGTCGAAGAGAAAGACGTCTACCTCGCGGGGGAACCAGCGAAGGATGAGCGTTTTCTTGCTGCCTTCGCGCACGCTCTGGAGCACACAGGTGGATATACGCCGGCTGAAGCGAACCTTGTAGCGGAGACATTGCTTCCAGATGTTCTGCCTTATGACTCTACCCGTCCGGCATCTTTTCCCGATAACGGCAGGACACTGACCGACGATGCGTTCGATTCTTTTATTCGTATCCTCACAAACGGAAAGGTGACTGAAGACCAAGTAGGACCGCACGGCGATCTATTACTAGAGTTTCCCTATGTGGGACCACCTCATCAAAGCGCCGCGTGACGAAAGCGCTCCATAAGCCGACCGAAATGCAAAATCAAACGTGAAACCAAATGATAGGGAGACGGCAAATATGAAAGATCAGAATTACGCAGCAACAAAGACTGCTGAGATTCGTCTGGCCCGGCGCTCTCCTGAGTATTGGCGAGTCACCATTGATCATCCGCCCCTCAACATCTTCGGTCCGGAGATGCTTCCGCAAGTGAACGAGATCATCACGGCAATCGAAACTGACGAGCAGGTTAAGGTGGTGGTTGTTGACAGTGCGGTTGAAGGTTTCTTTCTGATTCATTTGGATTTTCTTGCAAGACTTGACGATTTGGCGCATCTCCCTCCCGGACCAACAGGCTTGCATCCATGGCCCGAGATGCTGGTGCGGCTGAGTCGTGCACCTGTCGTATCGATAGCATCGATTCGGGGGCGGGCGACTGGTATGGGGAGTGAGCTTGCCCTTGCCTGCGACATGCGTTTTGCCAGTTGCGAAAAAGCCATCTTGTCGCAGTTTGAAGTTGGCGCCGGTCTGGTGCCTGGTGGCGGCCCTATGGCGCGGCTGACGCGCCTCATGGGAAGAGGACGGGCCCTGGAAGTGATTCTAAGCGCGGCCGACGTCGCAGGCGACCTGGCCGAGCGCTACGGTTATGTGAATCGGTCGTTGCCGGATGATGATCTCGATGGATTTGTCGATGCGCTTGCCACGCGGATCGCATCCTTCGACAAACAGACAATCATAGATACCAAGCGCCTGGTCAACGTCGCTAGTTTGCCGGCTGATATCGAAATCGAATCCGGGTGGGACGCTTGCGTTGCTTCGATGGCACGACCGGCTACGCAGCAGAGAATCAAAACGCTGATAGAGCGAGGCTTTTGCAAGCCCGGCGATGCAGAAAACCGTTTGGGAGATTTTGTAGGAAAGCGCTGAGCATCTACCACGGCGCACCTCAGATGGGACCATGCGAAAAATCACAATGTGGGCGATAAAACCGAAGCCCCTGGAGAGAGATCAATGGATACCAGTTCGAAAGACGAAGTCTTAAGTGGGGATGGCTCTCGTCTGGCCACTGCCGAGCAGCGGTTAAGACAACTTGGCATCAAGCTTCCAGCACCGCCCGAGCCGTTCGGCATCTACGCGGAAGCGGTGCAGACTGGCAACCTGCTTTTTTTCACCGGAATGCTTCCGACTGAGGGCCGCGAACCGAAATTCATCGGGCGCATCGGCGCGGAACTCGATGTAGAAGCGGGACGCGCGGCGGCTCGCCTGGCGGCTCTTAATGGCCTCGCTGTCGCGAAGCAGCATTTGGGATCGCTGGACAAAGTGAAGCGGATCATCCGGCTCGGAGTGGCAGTGGCCACTTCGGGCGATGTCCGGGAGCAGCCGAAAGTCGCTGACGGCGCTTCAGAGTTGCTGCAGGACGTATTCGGAAAAGATAAAAACCCTAGCCGGCTGGTATACGGCGTGGCCAGCCTTCCGCTCGGCGTGCCGGTCGAGCTGGAGTTGATTTTTCAGGTATCCGCATAATGTCGCCCCGCTGGAATGAGAACCGGCTCACATCGAAACTCGGGATCGACTATCCCGTCATTCAAGGTCCGCTCGGAGGATTGTCATCGCAACGATTGACGGCAGCGGTCTCCAACTTTGGCGGACTCGGATCGTTTGGTGCGCACGGCTTGGCTCCGGGGATGATCAAGGAGCTCATCGGAGAGATTCGTTCCCTTACATTGAAACCGTTCGCAATGAACTTGTGGGTATCGATGGAAGACGAAGGTGCTCGAACATCTGATGAAAACGCGTTCAACAGAAGCCTTGCGCCACTTGCTGTCCATATCGATGCCTTGGGGGCACCCCGTCCGACCTACAAGCCATATTCGCCGAAGCGATTTGAAGATCAGGTCCGCGTGTTACTGGACGCGAACGTACCGGCATTCAGCTTCATCTTCGGAATTCCGGCAAGAGAAATCTTGGAGGAGTGCCGCGTGAAAGGCATCGTCACCATTGGCACGGCGACAACGCCCGACGAGGCTGCGGCACTTCAGCAAGCCGGCGTGAATGCAATTGCCGCTTCTGGCTTCGAAGCAGGGGGGCATCGCGGATCATTTCTTCGGCCGGCGGAAGATTCGCTCACCGGCACGCTGTCGCTAGTCCCACAGGTCGTCGACACCGTCGATGTGCCAGTGATTGCCGCAGGGGGAATAGGAGATGCGCGAGGTGTAATCGCCGCACTGGCTCTCGGCGCGGAAGCCGCCCAATTGGGAACAGTATTCCTGGCGTGCGAGGAGTCCGGCGCCAGTCGCCTGCATCGCGAAACTCTGCGACGCCACAATGCCGGACATACTGCCTTAACAAAAGGGTTCACGGGAAGACTCGCACGGACCGTCCACAACCGCGTGATGGAGGACTTGAACCGAAACGAAACCGAGATCTTGCCATATCCGCTACAACGAGAACTCGTTAGAAATCTCACTATCGCGGCAGAGGCTGCTGGCCGGGCAGATCTTGTGCCTATGTGGGCCGGGCAAAGCGCCAATCTTTCTACTTGCGCCGACGTATTGGTTTTCTTGACCTCATTGGTCGAGGAGATTTCTGAAATCGCCGGGCCCATCATTCAGTGGAGCGCAGCCCGCCGTGAAAAGCAAATTTTAAAATAAAGAGAAAAGGAGAACGGAAATGTCAAATATCACCGACAAAGTTGTAGTAATCACCGGAGCCAGCAGCGGCATTGGGGAAAGCACCGCGAAGCTTCTCGCTGAACAAGGAGCAAAAGTTGTACTAGGAGCGCGACGTTCGAACCGGATCGACGCAGTGGTTCAAGAGATCTCGGCCAGCGGCGGCAAGGCCATCGGATTTGCTGCCGATGTGACGAAGCGCGCAGAAGTGGAAGCGCTCATCCAAGGGGCCGTCGACGGTTTCGGCCGCGTCGATGTGCTCCTCAATAATGCCGGCATTATGCCCATCGCACCGATCGAGGCCCTTAAGGTAGATGAATGGGACCGGCAGATTGACGTCAATATCAAAGGACTTCTATACGGGGTTGCCGCTGCCCTCCCTCACATGCAGAAACAAAAGAGCGGCCACATCATTAACATGGCTTCGGTTTTCGGGATCAAAATGTTCGCCCCCGGCGGGACAGTCTACTGCGCCACCAAGGCGGCCGTGCGCGCGTTGACTGAAGGGCTGCGGATGGAACTGCACTCCCAAAATATCCGCTGCACGATGATCTCGCCTGGCGCGATTGCCACGGAACTGTCGGAGAGCAGTTCGGACGAAGCGACCAGAAAGAATTTGCGCGAGTTCATGAAAATGGCCATCCCGGCCAGCGCGATCGCGAGAGCAATCGCTTACGCAATCGAGCAGCCGGTCGAGGTGGAAGTCGATGAGATGGTCATCCGCCCAACGGTACAGGATTTCTAAAGCGGAGGTAGACTATGCACCCTTTGTGCTCGCCCCGCTGGCCCCGACTCTTGCAAATTTATCGTATGGTGCTGGTGGTTTCTATGGTGCTCGCAATATTTCAACTGCCGGCCCACACCCAGGGAAAGGAACGCTCCGTGAAACACCCGACATTCTATCGCACGATACAGATGGGGGGACTCTCCATCTTTTACAGAGAGGTCGGGCCGAAAGACGCACCAACGCTTCTCCTGTTGCACGGACTCCCGTCGTCCTCGCGAATGTTCGAGCCTCTCTTCACCCGGCTTTCCGATCACTATCACCTTATCGCGCCCGATTACCCCGGCTTCGGACACAGCGATTGGCCAGACCCGAAAAAATTCGGGTACACGTTCGATCATATCGCCGAAACCATGAATCACTTCACCGAAGCTCTTGGGCTCTCGCGCTTCACGCTTTACATGCAGGATTACGGTGGCCCCGTGGGTTTTCGCATGGCCTTGGCCCATCCGCACCGAATCGAGCGTCTCATTGTCCAGGATGCTGTGGCGCACAACCAGGGTCTGGGCGCGAAGTGGAAGACGCGTCGCGCCTTTTGGGCCCAACGCGCGGCCAACGAAGGCGCGCTTCGTACCAACCTGCTGTCGTTGCAGACGACGCGGACGCGCCATGTCGGAAGCGATCCCAACGTGGAGCGCTATGACCCCGATCTGTGGACGGATGAGTTTGCTTTTCTCAATCAGCCCGGCCAGGTCGAGATTCAGAGCGACCTCTTCTACGACTACCGCACCAACGTCGAAAACTATCCCAGGTGGCAAGCTTGGATGCGTGAGAAGCAGCCGCGCCTGCTGGTGATTTGGGGCAAGTATGAGTCTTCGTTTGACTCCTCGGAGCCAGAATCCTACCGGCGAGATGTGCCCAATGCTGAAGTCCACATCGTCGATGGTGGTCATTTCGCGCTGGATACGGCAGCAGATGAAATTGCGGCGCTTATTAGTCAGTTCATGAAGACGCAAAGATGAGCACTACGATTCGCAAAGCATTGGCCGGTTCCAGCTGGTTAAGGAGGCAAGATTTCATGGGTAAACGACTCGCACTACTCGCAATTCGCCTTTTGGTGTCGGTGAACCTTCTGTATGCCGCCCTCTTTCTCAAGTTTGCAGGGGTGCCAGGTTCGGTGGCCCTGTTCACGCAGATGTCGCAAGCAGTCCATGGGTTGGTATCTCAGCCGGTATTTCGGCTAGGGTCAGGGGTGTTCGAGACGGTGGTGGCGGTTCTGCTCCTGATCCCGAAGACAGCCAGATTGGCCGCGGGATTGACTGTTGGATGGATAAGTGTCGTAATCCTCAGTCACATTTTCGTGGTGGGATATGGCTGGTTCTTTGTCGATGCTCTCATGTTGATGGTGCTAGCTGTAATTTATGTTTCGCTGACACGCAGGCACTCCCACTGGGGCGAACCCGTAAGCGTGGGGACGATGGCCGCCTTAAAGACGCACCCAAAATAGGCAGGCGAACAGTTGGAAGCGGAGGCACAAGATCCTGATAACAGTGCCCTCAGCGTAGGTTCACATTGTCGATGGTGGCCAGACGCCCGCCCGTCTCCTTTTGCCTCCGTTCACGCGCGAGAGCGCGATTCAGAAGGTGCGCCTCGCCTCGGAGTTCTTCCACGGGCGAAGCGAAATTATTGCTTTCCTTTCTCGCAAGTGGGCCAAAGAACTCGATTACAGGCTCATCAAGGAAATGTGGGCATTCAGGGGATCCATTGGTGACCTCGCTATAGTTGTGCCGCAGTTCTGGCTTTTTCCTTCCAAACAATATCATCTTGTGCTTCATCAACTTCCAGTGGTTACGCCCGAAGTAGCCTCGCGCTTTGGTGCGCCTCCCGCGGACGCATTCACAATCGCGCCAGCTCTTGTACAACCCACCAGCATAGGTTCCGTCCGCCTGGTGAGTAAAAATTTTCACGATGCCGCTGTGATCGATGGCAACTATGTCGGCACGGATCACGATTTTGCGGCCATCGTGCGCGCCATCGAAGCCACGCGTGAAATCGGGAATCAGCATGCCTTCGACAGTTTGCGCGAGAGTGAACTCATTCCCGGGCCCAAGGCCAGCGCCGAAGATATCCAAGAACTTGTCCGGCTTGCATCGGCGAGTTTTGGACACGCAGTTGGTACGTGCAAAATGGGCCTGGACAAGCTCGCGGTGGTCGACCCAGAGCTTCGCGTGTACGGCATTTGGATTACGCGTGGCGGACGCGTCCGTGATGCCACAGATCATTACGGGGCCGGGAACAAACGCGTCGGCCCACATGATTGCCGGCCGAGCCGCCAAGCTGATTCTCGGCTAAAAACAGGGGATCGCATGCGCCCTTGTGCAGATTGAAATCTGAGCACTTCAATTCTGGGCACGATAAGAAGTGCCGTACTGCTCCCTCGCATATCAAACGACGTTCGCCGACACCGTTTGATATCAATCAGTTACATCTCATCGTTGCCCTGTCACGGCAGAGGTCGCGAGTTCGAGTCTCGTCGTCCCCGCCATTCCTCTTAAAAGGACCTTTGGTCGATTCAAGCATCAAAGTCCAACCCCAATTCAGCCCACAATTCAACCCACATCGGTGTACTGCCGTACGCATCCTCGTGGGAGCTTAATCTGATCCGCTATTGCTGAGCATTTCGTCGATGGAGTTCTATCTGTTGACCGATGTCCCAGCCTGACTTAAGGAACACAGCATTTAGAGTCCAGCATAAAACACGGACTGGCATGGAGGCGCTCATTTCGTATTCCCCAGCGCAGCAGCGCGCTTGCCGACTTTCTTAAACGCCACTTCAAGGCTACGAAGTTCCTCCGGGCTCAGATCGGAGAACACTCTCCTCATCTGCCCGGAATGCTTTCGAAAGGCAGAAACAATGAGATCCTTGCCATGTGAGGTGAGGGCTACGATCCGAACGCGTCGGTCTTCGGCACTCTCGACCCGGCTGACCAAGCCCTTCGCGACCAGCCGATCGACCGCGATACTGATCGAGCCTGGCGTCAGATCTACCATCGGGCCTATGGTATTAACCGGTAAAGGCCCTTTGTGCAGCAGGAGTTCCAGCACGCCGAAATCTGAGAGGCCGAGTCCGGTATCTTCAATGCCAGCGGCTGCGTACCTAGTCAAGGCGCGCATCGCCTTCATCATCACTAGCCAGACGTGGTCCGTTCCTTGAGCGCCTCGGGTCATTAAAAAAATCTGTATCCCGCCAGAAGTATACAACATCAATTATATTGATACAAATATAATTGACGCCATACAATCACTTTCAAACGAAAAGGAGGATTTGAGCATGAGAACCGCTTCCGTAATCGCCCGATATCTTGCGGGCGCGATCTTTCTTGTGATGGGGCTAAACGGCTTCCTGCACTTCATTCCACTTCCCCCGCCCGGGGGCGTTGCTGGACAGTTCATGGGTGCCCTTTATGTCTCGCATTACCTCTGGGTGATCTTCGCGTTTCAGGTCATCGGAGGCTTACTTCTGCTGGTCAACCGTTATGTACCGTTGGCGGCAGCAGTGCTGGCGCCGGTGATTGTCAACATCCTTACTTTTCACGTGTTAATGGCTCCGAGCGGGCTTCTGCTGGCCCTATTCGTGGCGGTCCTGTGGGTCGCAATCTTCATCGAGGTGCGACCTGCCTTTTCCGGGTTGTTCCAGTCGCGCTGGCAGCCGCGGGCCTGACCGCGGAGAGAAAGGAATCAAAACATGACGCAAAAACTCACGGTTGTTGTGACAGGATCCACGGGTAAACAAGGCGGTGCGGTCGCGCGAGGCCTGCTTGAGCGAGGCCACAAAGTCCGCGCCGTCACGCGCGACCCAAACTCAAAACAGGCGAAGTTGCTCGCGAACGCCGGGGCGGCGCTCGTCGCAGCATCGCTCGGAGACGCCACAGGGATTAAGGAGGCGCTTGGAGGAGCGACCTCTCTCTTCGCGGTGACGACGCCCTCCGGAGGCACAGACGCCGAGATACGACAAGGTGTTGCCGCCGCCGACGCAGCCAAGGCAGCAGGGGTGCATCTCGTCTTCACATCGGTCGGCTCCGCCAACCAGCAGACGGGCATTCCGCACTTCGACAGCAAGTACGAGGTCGAAAAGCACATTGCCAAAATCGGTGTCCGCGCAACGATTCTCGCGCCCGTTGCCTTCATGGAGAACCTCCATTTTGTGAAAGAGCAGCTGGTGAAAGGGATCTACGCATCGGTGCTCTCGCCGACAAGGACGCTAGCGCAAGTTGCCGTTCCAGATATCGGGGCGATCGCCGTTCGCGTCCTCGAGGACTCCGCTCGCTTCACCGGCAAGCGTTTCGACCTGGCGGGCGACGAGCTCACGGGTAATGACGCCATGAGCATTCTCTCGCGCGTCACCGGCCGCAACTTTACCTATTACCAAGTCCCGCTCGATGTTGTCCGCCAGCGCATGGGCGAGGATGCCGTCAAGATGTACGAATGGTTCGACCGCGTCGGTTTTGCGGTGGATCGGGCCGCGCTTCGCCGTGAATTTCCCGGCGTTACCTTCCACGACTTCGAGTCCTGGATCAAAACTCAGAATTGGAGTGGACTTCATGCCTAAAGCAGTGCAGTTCGATTCGTACGGCGGGATCGACGTCCTTGAGGTGCGCGACGTACCCCGGCCTGTTCCAGGCCACGGTGAGGTTTTGGTGCAAGTCAAGGCAGCCGGAATCAATCCGAGTGAGGCAGTGATCCGGAGCGGCGCGTTGCACCACCTATTTCCAGCGACGTTTCCCTCCGGTCAGGGCAGCGACTTGGCGGGAGCGGTGGCCGAACTCGGTCCTGGCGTCAACGGTTTCACTGTCGGCGACGAGGTGATCGGGTTCTCCATGCGGCGCTCCAGCCAGGCCGAATACGTGATTGTGCCCGCGAATCAGTTGACACCGCGGCCGTCCAAGGTGCCGTGGGAGGTAGCCGGTTCGCTGTTTATGGCCGGGGTCACCGCCTATGCCGCAGTGCGGGCGGCGCATCTCGTACCGGCGAAGCTGGGAATGAATCTCCAGACCTCAACTCTCAAATTTGACGAGACTGGCGATGCGCTGCACATCCAACAGGCTGCCCAGATTCGCGCCTTTCGTGCAGCATGGAAGCAAGCTGGTCACACGCGCACCCCGCGCATTTCTGTTAGCCGCAGTATTTTCGCATTGATCGATGACCGTGATCGGACCTATTTCGGACGCAGCGGTCAGGAAGATGACAAGATCGGGTTCCTTGACGAAAGCACAAAGGCAATCTTCGGCCGCAGCTACGCCGCTGAGCCAGATATTCTTATCGAGCAGCTTAGGAAAGACGAGGCGATCGCACTGGCCGACACCTTATTGCTCACCATTCCAAATCAACTAGGCGTCGCCTACAATGCGCATGTCATGGAGGCAATTCTGACTACGCTCGCTCCAGCGCTTGGTTGGCGGTAAATCGTCGCCACATTCGCTGATGAGAGATCGCTTTCGAGAAGGGCTACCCGCCTGCCAAAAGCTATTGGTTGGATGGCTTCCGCTATGCCAACGTATGGATACCAAACGCTCTTTTCGGCATTACTGCTACGAATTTCAAGCAAGTCCGCCACGAGGTTGGTTCTTCGTTGTCCGCGGCATCAACTGCTCGAAACGCGAAGCGAAATTGCCCGACAGTCGATCTTCCGCGGCGGATTGTCACCAGAAAAACTTGCTACGGATCCGGCAACTCAAATGATTCTGTTGAACCGAATCAGTCCAGGTTGGATATCCGGCTTATCCGCTTGAGGAAGACTCTGATTTTCGTAACAAGTGTCTGCTGAACAGGCGTCGCCTTCCGGAAGATGATCTTACCTGGGACCACAAGTTTAATTTCGGTTCCTGAGTTTGGCGAACTCCCGAGCGTGAAATTGCCGCCGACGCGAGCAGTTCGTTCCCGCATGCCCTGCAGACCGAAGTGCCCGTCCTTTCCTCTGTATGCGATGGCAGGATCAATACCCGTGCCATTGTCACGCACACGTAGAACAAGGTCGTGCGCATATCTGAGCTCCACTTCCAATTGACTTGCTCCCGAATGCATACAAGCGTTGCGAATGGCTTCGTAGCCGACACGATAGATTTCATCACGGACGATGGGATGCATCGCTTTAGCATCGCCAATCACGGAAAATGTTATGGCCATGGAGTTGGGGATGAGGCCGTCTTCGGTCACACGCCGAAGAGCTTCAGCAAGGCCGTTTGTCTGCGTGGTTGCGGTACGTAGTGAATTCAGCGCCGTGCGTCCCTCCTGGGCCGCCTGCCCAAGCCAGGCTGATAGCTGTTCCAGGGCCCGACGCATTCCGCTGGGTTCGGTGGACGGTTTTAGCGCGTGATCTGCAACCAACTTGCTGCCTTGTATGGTTTGGAGAAAGGTGTCATGGAGGTCCCGCGCTATGCGAGTGCGTTCCGCCAGTCGCTCATCGAAGCGGGCGCTAATAACTGTCGCAACCTGCCGCACCCGTAGCCGATAGAGAGACCATACGATGAAGACGCCGGTAACGATGCACAAGAGAAAAAACCAGTTCGTCTGGTACCACGCAGGGGCGACGCTAAAGACCACAATGGCGCCTTGCTCATTCCAGACGCCGTCGTTATTGCACGCGATCAGTCGAAATCTATACCGGCCCGGACCCAGGCTCGTGTAGAAGGCCTGCCTGCGGGTGCCCACATTCTGCCAGTCTTTATCCACTCCTTCCAACTTGTAGCGAAACTCAACTCGCTCAGGTATCGAGAGGCTTAACGCGGTGTAGTCAATTTCAACGGTGTGTGTGCCAGCGGCAAACTCAACTCCTTTCGACATCGGCTGACGACCTTTTTCATTGGCGATGGATAGAATTGAAACGGGTGGCGGTACGGCGTTCCTAAAAATGTGGGCAGGATCGATCCACGCTAGTCCATTGTCTGTGGCGAACCATAGCCTTCCGTCGCTGGCTGCGACAGCAGTCGAGTTTGTGAAGCTCATTTGCGGCGCACCCGGTAACCCATCCAGATAGTCGAATCGCCGATACTCTACCCGGTGATTTGGATCAGCCATGAATCGCCGGATCTCTTCCCGGGGGATTTGCACAATACCCCTCATCTCGTTCAACCACAAACCGTCATTAACGGTCTCAATGATTCCAGAGACCGCCCCGAACTGTTCGCTTGCCGCCGCCTTCACTCTCCGGAAGAGTCCATCGCTGAAAAACATCAGCCCAAGCTCACCTCCCACCCAGATGTGTTGCCCGAGGCCGCGAATGACTTTGATTCGACCCACATCGAGCCCATGTTTTTGGGAGTAAGCGGTAACCCCGTCTCCATCGAACACATACACCTGGCCCGCATCGAAACCCAGCCAGGCTCGTCCGGACGGGTCATGATAACTGGCGCTGGGTCCCTCAACTGGGATCCCTTTTGGCCTGTCACTGAGGCTCCAGACACCTTGCTTGAAGTGAACGGTTCCAAAATCTCCGAGTCTGGCCCACAACCCGCCATCATCTCCACTGGGGAAGAGTTCGTATATGAACTGTGGCGGTTCAGCGTTTTTGGGTATAGGAAAGTACTTAAATTTCGTGCCGTGTTGACGCCAGAGTCCGGTATCGCAGCCCCACCAGACGTCACCGTTTGACCCGCGAAAGACGCTAGATGTCCGCCCACCCACTTTTTCAACGAGAAGGCTTTCACCGCGAACGTGCAGCAAGGGTCTGCCATTGACGGCCCCGATCCAGATCTCACCGTCTTTTCCCGCGAGCAATACCAGCTTTTGATAGCGGTGCGGTAGACTCACCGGAACAACTTGGTTATGGCGGAAGCGAACCAGTCCTTTAGAACAGCCAACCCAGATGTTGCCCTCGCGATCCTCGAGGAGCCTATACGCAAACCCCCCGGAGAAGCCGTCCTCCTCATCGAAGGACTCCAATTCATGATCACCCGGACCAAGTTTTCGATTTCCTAATCTCTCGGGATGCCTGATTCTGACTACTCCGGAGTTCATGCGCGTGATCCACAGGGTTCCTTCACGATCTAAAAGCAAATCATGCAGACCGTCATCAACGACCGCAGGCTCTTCCGCATCCGAATTGTGTCCCGCAATCGGGACTGGGCGCACCTCCCCTTTTCCGTCGTCCGCAAACCACACTCGCCCGTCATTGGCCTGCCCTAATGTCGTAACACCCCGTCCGACCGACCCGGCGAGTTCGAATGCTTTCGAACCTCGCCTTAGGAAGGCAATGATCTTCACCGTCGCTACCCAGAGCGTGCCCTCACGGTCGATGAAGAGGTTCCTTATCACGTCAGGAGTAAAGTTCCAGGTGTGCCCGATTGGTATCCATCGTGTCCCCTCGCGCAGGACCAACCCAGTTTCGGTGCCGGCCCAGATTCTTCCGTCATGATCGCGGGCGAAGCTATGAATGGGGGAATCCGGCAATTCTTCAGGTCGGGTAAACACTGTCAAAGCAGCGTCTTTCAAGAAACCTAGTCCGGTTGGCTCAAAGGCGATCCATAGCCCTCCATCAGGGGTGGCCATCAGTGAATAGATACTGTGAGAGGGAAGCTCTACCCCGGGGGGCGGCTCATACTCCTCGAATTTGATTCCGTCAAAGCGGAAGAGGCCCCGTGCCGAGCCAATCCACAAGTAGCCATCTTCGGTTTGAGCAAGCGCACTGATTTCGCTGGGCGCACCTTCGTTCTCGCTCCAAAAGGTGTGGTGGAATTGCACAATACTTCGATCGCCGTCGAGCGCGAACGTCGGGGCGCAGCAAAGCACGATAAACAAGCAGATACAAAGAGTCAGCGATCTCCGCCTATTCAGATAGAACGCTTTCGATAGATCCAGGAACCGCGCGGAGCAGAAGGAAACTGGTCGCGACCTCTTCATGTTCCTCGCCTTGGTAGTCAACTTCGCTCGACGCCTCTTCAAGCGGCCTCGCATCTACCCTGACTTGATTTCCGAAATGGATGCGTCATGGGATACCGCAGAATCTTGAGCCCATCCGAGAGGCGGAGCGAGGGCGATGACGCGGCCTTTCATGCTGCTCTTACGTTACCGGTAACGAGGCGCTGGCGGTACATTGGAATCTGCAGCTACCAACCTGCAGTTTTCTGCAGGCCTTTGCCGGATCAGATTTGTAGCAAGCCTCGCCGGAGGGCGATCGTAACCGCGTGCGTCCGGTCGTTGGCCTGGAGTTTATCCACCAGGTTCTTGATGTGGAAGTTAACCGTGTTCTCCGAAATCGCCAGTTGATCGGCGATTTGTTTGTTTCGATGGCCATCGCGAATGAGCCGGAGAACGTCCAACTCCCGCATCGTAAGATCGTCGTCACCCAAATGCTCGGCGAGGCGGGAGGCCACCTCGGGAGGAATGTGCCGGCGACCGGCGTGAACGGATCGGATCACGTTTAGCAATTCGTCTAGGTGCATGCTCTTTAGGATGTAACCCGAAGCTCCGGCTCGCATCGCACGCTGGATGTCGCCATCGCCGTCGGAAGTTGTCAGCATGATGATACGGGCCTGCGGAAACTCTCCACGAATTGCGATTAAGGCGTCGGTGCCATCTGTGCCCGGAAGACGAAGGTCCATCAGGGTGATGTCCGGTCGATGACGGCGAAATTCGGCCACAGCGTCTACCGCATTTGACGCCTGCCCCACAAGAAGCATGTCCTGCTCAGCGCCGATGATCGTAGCCAGTCCCTGGCGGAAGACCGGATGATCCTCTACGCTCAGAATGCGAATTGGCTTGGCCTGGACCATAATGAGTCCTCATCCCAGCAATTGTAGTCGTTGTTTCTGTTCCGGCCAAAAATCCCAACCTTTATACGTCGAAATCGAGAAGGGTGCTCGGCGCGGAGGTAGCTCCGGCACTGAGCACTGTAGCCGCTTTTCCACACCGAATTTCCTACAGAAAAATGGGGGGACAAAAACCACCGCATTCAGTGGCTAGCTTCTGACCTTCATCCTCGTGTCGGCCAGAAACAACGACCCGCGCTCCATCATGCGCGAAAAGCCACAGCGGTGGCGCGACCGATGCCGGTCAGCGCGCCGGTAATCAGAACAACGGGTGAACTCATGGTTACTGCCTCCTTGATCTGGAACCCATGCGGTACAGGTATGACTTATGCCAGCGCTGTCTTGCGGGATAACTCAGATCTGCTCGTTAGATTCGGACAGGAGGCATTAGTCGCGGGGTTCGCACATACTTTGTGGGGTTGGCATCAATGCTTGCGAAGCATGGGAACGGAATTGCGACCCATTCGCGACCGGGGCACAGATTATTTTATTTGTCCCTTTTGTGCTCTTCTCCCCCTGCATATATACCTTGACACGTATATGCGCGATAGAGTATACGAAGAGAGTGGAATCTGTATTCGAAATCATTGCCGAGCCGAACCGCCGCGCGATACTGAGCCTGCTGGTCTCGTCACAACAGTCGGTGGGAGAGATCGAGCGTCAACTTCGTATGCCGCAGCCGACCGTGTCAAAGCACCTGCGCGTGCTGCGGGAGGCCGGTTTCGTCGAATCCACGGTGGACGCACAACGCCGTCTCTACCGCCTGAACCCTGAACCACTTCAGGAGCTGGATGCCTGGCTGGCTCAGTTTCGCCGTTTCTGGTCCACTCATCTGGATGCGCTTGAACGCCATCTCGACCGCATTGATAGTGATCCATCAACACCAAAAAAAGGAAGAATGAGAAAACGACGCGGCCCAAACCGCGAACCTAACAAAGGAGAAGGGAAATGAAAATCAAATTGACCAGCGTATACGTGGACGACCAGAACAAGGCTTTGCGCTTCTATACGGAGGTGCTCGGGTTTGCCAAAAAAACAGACTTTTCGCAGGGGCCCTATCGCTGGCTGACCGTGGCCTCGCCCGAAGATCTGGACGGCACTGAGCTGCAGCTGGCTTTGAACAACAGCCCCGCAGCCAAAACGTATCAGCAGGCGATATTTCAACAGCGCCAGCCTGCCGCCATGTTTTACACCAACGACGTGAAGGGCGACTACGAACGGATCAAGTCCCGCGGCGCCGAGTTCACGATGCCGCCCACCGACGTGACCTCCTCGACCATTGCGATGCTGAACGACACTTGCGGCAACCTCGTTCAACTGATCCAGTTGACTCGACATTAAGAAAGAGACAAACAAATGAGCAATCGGGCGCAATACGCACCGGGTCCCGCCGGCGGGGCGCAGGTACGAAGAGACCGGGGACAGAACGGTGAAGAGAAGTGGACGCTCATTCTCGTCAGAGAATTGCGCCACTCACCGGAAAAAGTCTGGCAAGCGATCACCGACCCGGTGCATCTGCGCGAGTGGGCGCCCTTCGATGCCGATGGGAACCTGGGTACGGTTGGCAGCACCGTGAAGCTCACCACCGTGGGAGCCCCGGCGCTGCGCGTAACTGAAACAACGGTGACGCGAGCCGACGCTCCCAATGTGCTTGAGTACAAGTGGGGTGGCTTCGATATGCGGTGGGAACTCGAAGCCTTTGGTAGCAGCACGCGCCTCACGCTCTGGACCAACATCGGTAACCGCTTCATCGCAATGGGCGCTGCCGGGTGGCACATCTGTTTCGATGTGCTGGATCGGTTTCTGGCCGGTCAGCCCATCGGCCGCATCGTCGGGCCCGAGGCCATGAAGTTTGACTGGCAGCGATTGCTCGCCGAGTACGCAAAGCAGTTCGGCATCGAAACGCCCAACTGGCCGCCTAAGGCGGATCGAAAATCCTGAATCGAGGGGATCGCAAAACGATGAACCAACCATGCTCGCGGAGGCGACCATGAATACTGCCACCCAACGTTCGATTTTTCGCTGGATTCACCTGATCTTTAGCATTCCAATACTCGGTTACCTTTATAGTCCGTTTGAAAGACTTCCAGACTATGCCCCCGCAACGCGATTTGTCTTCATCCCTGTGATGGTCCTTACGGGATTGTGGATGTGGAAAGGCCATGTCCTTCGACGACTTATTTCAAAAAGATCGGCCTAACAAGATTTTCAAAGGGGTTTGAGCAAGCCTGTTTTGAGGTGGTTCCGGAAGATCGGACTCATCATCGAGGATGTGATAAGCCGACCAGGAACACCGTTACAAAAATGCCGAACGCTTCTACCGCACGCGCAAGGGAATCGTTGCATGTGGTGAGATTCTACCGTGAGGCAGTCCCTGGCCAAGAAAACCTGCGCCGCGCCTACTCCGTAGTTTCAGCGACTTCGGCGTATTGGCCAGCTTGTCCTGTTGCGGTTCGCCGAGCCAGTGAACATCCCACTTATGCTAAAGCCGGATTTGCGTGGGTCGCCCTCCGGCCCATTTCACTTCGTACGTAAGCGTGGGATTCTTTCATGGGTAGCGCTGCCGAATCCGGCCCGCTTATCGCAAGGCACCGGCAAGTTCATGCGCCATGTGAAGCTGGGACCGGAAACGGCGACAAAAGCCGCAGCGGTGAGCAGGCTCATCGATGCGGCGTACTCGGACATAAGGGCGCGCGTCGAAAACGGCTAGATCAGAGAAAACGTCGTAGGCGGGTGGCCCATTCAAACTCGCTTTTGGCCTGAGTGGGGCAGTCGGACGGCCGGACAGAGTCTTGCTGCTGCTCGTACCTGTTTTCGCACGTCTATTCCGAATTCGATCTTCACAACCGGTTGACGTCACAACAGCGGATCCTCCACTGAGCACATCCATCGCTTTGCGATGATCTGCTCCGGTCGGGTGACAGATTGTGGAGATCTGAACATCCCCACTCAAGCCAAAACCAGGCCTGAGTTAACCACCCGCCCGGCACCTGCGGGGCACCGTCTCCGAACGACTATTGCACTCGAAGAGCCTTCCATCTGCGGAGGAGTGCAGGTTACGCGAAGCGCAGCTAAAATAGGAGCGAGAGTTGGAACTGCACATGAAAAGGACCGTCGCAGTGGATTCTGCCTCTGCATTCATCTCTTCTTCTGCTGCTGCCTCAATCGACCAGAAGATCAAGGAACTTGGGGACTGGCGCGGGAAGATGCTCGCGAAAGTGCGCGACATCATACACGCGGCAGATCCTGAGATCGTCGAAGAGTGGAAGTGGGCCAAGGCGACATCGCCGGGGACTCCCGTTTGGTCCCACGGCGGGATCGTTTGTACGGGAGAGACGTACAAGAACGTCGTCAAGTTGACATTTGCCAAGGGAGCGGCGTTGAAGGACCCTTCCGGTCTGTTCAACTCCAGCCTCGAGGGGAACGTCAGGCGCGCCATTGACATCCACGAAGGCGACACGATCGATGCCGCGGCTTTGAAGGATCTCATCCGCGCCGCCGTGGCGCTCAATCTTAAGGGCAAGAGCAAGCCGAATAAATGAAGCCGTCGCCAACCTACATGCTGTTGGCATTGCCCTGCTCCAAAGTCGCCGTCTTAGGCCAGCAAGCAGCGCGAGCGGCAGTTCTCCCGAATGCGACCTGTAACGGAGAATTGCTGCTGCCAGTCGCCAAGAATGTTCCGCTAAGTTACGCGGTTGAGGTCATCGCGTGCTTGAGGATCGCAGAAGGCCTCGCATCGTTCGTTTTGACCGTAAGGCAATTTAAAATGAGGGTTGTGCAGACCCGACTATGAGGACCCGCGAATGAATCGACGATACTGCCTTACCCTGGATTTGAAAGACGATCCCATTCTCGTCGAAGAATACAAGCGCAACCACCAGAGGATCTGGCCTGAGATCACTCAGAGCATTAAAGACTCTGGGATTGAGGATATGGAGATTTATTTGCTCGGTACGAGGATGTTCATGATTATGGAGGTCAACGAACGATTCTCATTCGAGGCAAAAGCCTTAGCCGATCAAGGTAATCCGAAGGTCTAGGAGTGGGAAAATCTAATGTGGAAATTTCAGAAGCCAGTACCGCAGGCTAAACCCGGTGAGAAATGGCTTCTGATGGAACAAGTATTCAAACTCGAAAAGTGAATGTTGATGGGATTTCGTTTTTAGTCCGAAGCCCGATTCATCTATGTTATTCGAAGGTCAAGACCGTCGTGGACTCGAGAAATTGAAAAAGAGCCAAGGTTTGCTGCCCCCCGGACAATCCCTGACGCTCAAATGGCCGGTGCTTCACTACGGTTCCGTTCCCAGGTTTGACCCACAGCAATGGGATTTTCGTGTCTATGGATTAGTTAACTCGCCGCTCTCCCTTGCCTGGAAGGAATTCAACACGCTGCCTAAAATCGAGAGGAACAGCAACTTCCACTGCGTCACACGCTGGAGCCGGTTTGACAATCGCTGGAAGGGCGTCGCGTTTCGCGAATTGCTGGCGCGCGTCCATCCCAAAGCGAACGCGGCCTACGTTCTTGTCCACGCCGAACAAGGTTATACGGCCAATGTACCCCTGGCGGATCTGGATCGCGAAGAAGTGTTACTGGCCACTCATCATGACGGCGAGCCTCTTACCGGCGACCACGGTTTTCCACTGCGTCTTGTCGTTCCTCACTTGTACGCGTGGAAATCGGTGAAGTGGGTGCGCGCGCTGGAGTTTCTCGATCACAACGCGCCAGGATTTTGGGAGCAGAATGGATACCACATGCGGGGCGACCCGTGGAAGGAACAGCGCTACAGTTGAACCGATCTTGGGCTTCGGGCCTGGACCTCAGGTGAAGCCGCCTTTTTACTTCTTCAATATCGGATTGTAACCATCGCTTACCAGCTTCGCGCGCGCCAGTTCTGCATCCTTGATATCGGAAAAGGGCCCAACCTGAACGTGGAAAAGTTTGTCGCCAGAAGCGTTGGCCGCGAAGGCGGCGTATTGTTTCTTCTTAAGGGCGTCCACTAAAGCTCCGGCATCTTCCTGTTTGCTGACCGCCGCAACCTGGACGAAGTAAGAACTCTGCGGAGCGACCGCGGTGAGCTCGGGTGGCGCATTGCTGTCTTCGGCCGCCGATTTGGTCGCGGCCGTCACGTTCGACGGTGCGTCTTTGTCTGCCGCGCTCGCCGTCAACTGCGAGTCTGGATCCTTTTGTCCGACGGCTTTGTAGAAAGTCAGATCGGAGGGTGGCCGCGTAGTATTCGCTTTCACTGCTGTGGGTCGTACTGCGCTGGTTGCGGATGAAACGGTGGCGGCGTCGCTGGATTTGGATGAACTCTTTCCCAGAGAAAATCCCATCCCGAAAAATACTGCGCACAATGCCACCAGACCAAAAAACAGGGCCAGCATCTTGCCCGTGCCTAGTGTGATCTCTGTGTCTTCAGATCCCGCCATTTTTTGTCTATTTCCCCGGATAAGCGAAAAGGTGGTTAACCTTTCGCCGTGTCTTCTGGCTTTCCCAGCATTTTCTGCAGCCCGCTAAAGAAATCCACTGGCACCGGGAAGACCACTGTGGTGTTTTTCTCTACGCCGATCTCGGTCAAGGTCTGCAGATAGCGCAATTGCACACTGACCGGTTCCTTGGCCAATAATGCAGCCGCGTCGACAAGGCGTTGAGCGGCGGAAAATTCACCTTCGGCGTGGATGATCTTCGACCGCTTTTCGCGTTCCGCCTCAGCTTGTTTGGCCATTGCGCGCAACATCGATTCAGGCATGTCCACCTGTTTGACCTCGACGTTAGTGACCTTTACGCCCCAAGGTGCGGTGTGCGTGTCGAGGATGCTTTGCAAGCGGAGGTTGATTTTCTCGCGATGGGAGAGTAACTCGTCGAGTTCCTGTTCCCCCAGCACCGAACGCAACGTCGTCTGCGCGAATTGTGAAGTCTGATAAACGTAATTTGAAACTTCCACCACCGCTTTTCGAGGATCGATCACGCGCAGAAAGATTACGGCGTTCACCTTCAGAGTGACATTGTCGCGAGTGATGATGTCCTGTGGCGGAACTTCCATGGCCTCCTGGCGCAGCGAGATACGCACCATGCGATCAATAGGTGCGAACACCAGGACGATGCCCGGACCCTTTTCGTGCCCGAGCAGGCGTCCCAGGCGAAAAATGACGCCTCGCTCATATTCGGCCAGTACTTTGATCGAACTGAAGAGATAAAGAATGACAATAATCGTTACGATGGCCGAAAAGGACAGACCCATCAGAAAGCCTCCGCGTCTCAATTTTCAAGAACGCTTCTGAGGCGGATTGTATCGCAAATCGTTGACGGAGATGCCATCCGCGGATGCAGGGGGGTGCCTCGCATGATGCCAATACCGCTCGTGCGGGAGGAACTCCGCGCCGCCTTGCGGTGATCTAGATTTGGCTTGAGTATGTCTTGATTTTTAACGATCTTGCTGGATAAGGGTTCGCCCTGGATAAAGAAAACAATTCAAGAGCGACGGACGACAGTGGCCGTCAAACAGCTCGAATCAACGCCGAGTAGTAGCCGGTGCACGGTGTACAGCCGTGGACAGGTCCACTTCCAGCCGCAACCCGTCCAGATTTCGAACAACAACCGACTCGCCCGCAGCCACATTCGTGTTGGAAGTTGCGTTCCAGATCTCGCCGTGTACAAACACCTTTCCGTGCGGGGAGAGTGGAGTTTGCGCGATACCGATTTCACCTACCAATCCTTGCGCGCCAGTGACAATTTTGTTAGCTCGGGCCTTCAGGGCGATGCTCATCAGAAATACGGTGATCGCC
The DNA here is from genome assembly GCA_963786325.1 of Terriglobia bacterium. Taxonomy (GTDB): domain Bacteria; phylum Acidobacteriota; class Terriglobia; order Terriglobales; family Acidobacteriaceae; genus JAIQFF01. The sequence continues at coordinate 117,501 of CAWAYW010000019.1, read as the reverse complement.
CCTAGAGGAATGCTAACCGCGAGCGCGGTGATGAACCGTACCCTCATTTCTGGAATGGGTGCGTCCACCAGTAGCAATCCGCCGAGAATCATCGTGACCATACCGCCGATGGCGAGAACACCATGGGCGGAGAACTTCGCCTCCAGCGCGAACAGCGCGAATGACGCGAGAATCAGGACCACGGCTGCGAATCGCACCGGCAGCAGGTTGAGCGCAAAGATCGCCAACAGAATGAAAACAATTCCCACCGTACCCGGAACCACGGCGCCGGGATGGTTGAACTCGGCATAAAGGGCCAAGGCGCCGACCGCCAGAAGAATGAACGCGATATTGGGATCCATGATGAATGCCAGGATCCGTTGCTTCAGAGTCATATCAAAGGTGCGAATCGGATCGGCATTCAGGTTCAGTGTGACAGTTTTGCCGTCGAAGCGCTTAACCGCCTTGCCCTGCATCTGTTTCAGCAAATCCGGTTCGTTGGAGGCGACGTAGTCGATCAGCTTTTGTGAAAGGGCCTCTTGCTCGGTAAATGACTTGGATTGACGCACTGTGCTCTCGGCTATTTCAACATTGCGGCCACGCTTCGACACCACGGACCGCATCAGAGCCGCCGCGTCATTTTCCATCTTTTCTTTCATGACGTCGTCGACTTTGCCCCCGCCCAAAGTCACGGGATGAGCGGCGCCCGTATTGGTTCCGGGAGCCATAGCCGCCACATCTGCGCTTTCGAGGATAAAGAATCCTGCCGACGCTGCCCGGCTACCACCGGGCGTGACGTAAATAATTACTGGAACTGGCGAGGCCAGAATTTTCTCGATAATGTGGCGAGTGGAGTCCAGCAATCCGCCAGGCGTGTTCAGTTCGATCAGCAACGCTTGATCTTTGCTGCGCTCGGCTTCGGCCAGGGCGCGGCCGATGTACTCTTCGGTGATGGGCTGAATGGTGTCGTCGACAACGATCTTCAAGACTTCGGCGGAGCAGGGAACTGAGATAGCAAAGCAAACTCCGACAGACAGGCCGCACAACACGCGCAGAATGGCAGGCAGTTTCATCGCCGAAACCTCGCAGCGCTATTGTCTCTCAAATCGGCTGAAAACGTAGCGCCGACATCCTCCCGGCTATCAAAATGCGGGTTCCGCCCGCTCAGGTGACAGATGCCGAAGCCAGGTGCCAATCAGTCTGCGGCCGTGTGTTCCTGCTTCTCTTCAGCTCGCAACTGGTCCCATCCAGGCAAATGGGAGTCGCCGGTAATCAGCCGGGCGCCGCGTTCATAAGTCAGATAAGACCACGCCCACTGGATCATGACGATCAGGCGATTACGGAAGCCGATCAGGAAAAATATGTGGATGAACAGCCACGACAGCCAGGCGAGAAAACCTGAAATGTGAATCTTGCCGAAATCCGCTACCGCAGCAGCTCGGCCGATGGTCGCCAGGCTTCCTTTATTCCAATAGTGAAAGTTCTTTCGCGATTCACCTTGCAGTTCACGTCCGATGTTATGGGCCGTGGCTCTCCCTTCCTGAATGGCTACCGGCGAGACACCCGGAAGCCAGTTTCCACGCTCATCTTTGAGAGCAGCCAGATCGCCAATCACGAACACATTGGAATGGCCAGGGATGCTCAGGTCCGGATTCACCAGCACCCGACCGGCGCGGTCGGTGGGTGCTCCCAGGTTCTTTCCCAGTGGGGAGGCAGCAACCCCCGCCGCCCAAAGAATGACAGCCGCCGGAATTTCATTCTTCCCGACATGTACAGATCCCGGCTTGACGAGCGTCACCATGGACGAGGTTTGGACTTCTACGCCAAGGCGTTGCAGCTGTTCTTCCGCGCTGCGAGAAAGATCCTCGGGATACGTCGGGAGGATGCGCGGCCCACCCTCGAGCAATACGATCCTTGTTTTCTTGGGATCGATGGAATGAAATTCGTTGGCCAACACCTGGCGTGCGATCTCGGCCAATGTTCCTGAGAGCTCTACGCCGGTGGGGCCGCCGCCGACCACCACAAAATTCAGTTGCACATGCTCGCGATCTCTGGCGGCCTCGCGTTCCGCTAACTCAAAGGCAAGCAGCATGCGGCGGCGAATTTCCAAAGCGTCTTCGATAGTCTTGAGACCCGGCGCGTAAGGCTCCCATTCGTCGTGTCCAAAGTAGGCGTGGCTGGCTCCCGCAGCGACGATCAGGTAGTCATACGAGACTTCTCCGTCTTCGAGCTTTACCGCTTTTCGTGAAAGATCGAAATCCTGCACCTTGGCCATCAAGACTTCCACATTGCGATGACTGCGCATGATCCAGCGAATCGGCGCAGCAATTTCTGCGGGGGATAATCCGGCGGTCGCCACCTGATAGAGCAGTGGCTGAAAAGTGTGAAAATTCTGGCGGTCGATCAGTGTTATATCGAGCGGATAACGTGACAGCACGCGCGCAGCCTCGAGGCCCCCAAAGCCGGCTCCGATGATGGCGACGCGTGGTTGGGATTTCCCGTCCATGAGCTACTTAATATGATTCCGTAATATAGTGTCGGGTCTCGAAAAATTTGTCTGTGCTCCTAGTTCGCTGTTCTCAGGCCGGACATCAGGAAGTAATAAATCACAAATGAAACGATGAAACCGACGAACCACGAATAGTCGTACCAGAATCGCAGAGGCGGAAAAACCAAGCCAACCAGCGCCACGGCCGCTCCCGAAGCCAACGCCGCGACCGCTCTCCAATTGAAACCCGCAGAATACTCGTAAGCACCACCACGCAGATAGAGATCGTCCAGCAACAGCACGCGTTTACGAATAACCCAATAGTCGCAAATCATAATGCCAGCCACCGGCCCCAGAAATGCAGCGTAGCCTCCCAGCCAGCCGAAGATAAATGTCTTGTAATTATCCAGCAGCCTCCAGGGCATGATGGCGATGCCCATCACGCACGTAATCACGCCACCGGTTTTGAAGCTGATCTTGCGTGGCCACAGGTTGGAGAAATCGTTGGCCGGCGAAACCACGTTGGCCCCGATGTTCACATTCAGAGTGGCGAGCAGAATCGCGACTAGTGATACCACGACGGCGAGCGGGGAATGAAAGCGACTCAAAAGTTGCACTGGATCCCAGATAGCAGATCCATAAATGACAACTGTGGCGGAAGTAACCAGCACGCCGACCAGTGAGTACAAAGTCATCGTCGTAGGCAGCGCCAGTGCCTGCCCGATAGCTTGTGCGCGCTGACTGCGGGCGAAGCGTGAGAAATCCGGAATGTTCAGAGATACCGTCGCCCAGAAGCCGACGGTCGCGTTCAACGCCGGTACCAGAAATTTAAGGAAGTCCGGAAAGCTGCGGAAGCGCGAAGGCGCGGAAAGCATAGGGCCAAATCCACCCGCCTGTACATAGGCCCATCCCAACAGCAGCAATCCGACGCCCAACAGGACGGGAGCGCTGATGCCTTGCAGAAACCGGATGTACTCGATTCCCTTCAGAATCACCGCCAGATTAATCAGCCAAAACGCAAAGAAGCAGATACCGGCGCCATGGGGTACTGATTTCCATGCAGGCCAAACCGTCGCTAGAAGAACGTTGATGGCCTCGCCACCGATCCAGGTTTGAATGCCGAACCAGCCACAGGCCACGAAGGCGCGCAGAACTGCCGCGATGTTCGCTCCCAGAACTCCAAACGACGCTCGCGCCAGTACCGGGAAGGGAACTCCGTAACGAGCGCCCGGGTGCGAATTTAGCAGCATGGGCGCAAGTACGATGCAGTTCCCCAGAAAAACGGTGAAGACGGCCTGCTTCCAGTCCATCCCGCCCTGAATCAGACTAGCCGCAAGCATGTAGGTCAGGATATTGACCGACATCGAAACCCATAGAGCCGCGTAGTTGTATGTACCCCAAGTGCGGGCCCCGCGATCACCCGAAGCAGCTTCGCCGGGCAAGACTGTCGGTGCAAGGTCAGGGTTATAAAGCGGGCTGGATTCGATCTTCGGTGACGGAGTCGTCATCAGCGTTTGTTGAATCGATCGGCGAGCGTTTAATGCGGAACGGGCTAGGTCCCTGAACTAGCCTGGGCGCTTTGTTTGGTAAGAATGCCGTAGCTTTCCGGACGCCGGTCGCGGAAGAATTGCCACACCTTCCGTACTTCAAGGATCGTGTCAAGGTCGAGTTCGGCGACCAGCACTTCGTCTTTGTCGCGGCTGGCCTGAGCGACAATCTTGCCGCGCGGATCGCAGAAATAACTCTTGCCGTAGAACTCGCCGATGCTCCAGGGTTTTTCTTCTCCGACCCGGTTGATGGCGCCGACGAAATATCCGTTGGCAACCGCGTGAGCTGGCTGCTCGAGTTCCCACAGATATTCGGACAGGCCCGCAACCGTTGCGGAAGGATTGAAAACAATCTCCGCGCCATTCAGTCCCAGCGCACGGGCGCCCTCGGGAAAGTGACGGTCGTAGCAAATGTAGACCCCGACTTTGGCAAACTTCGTCTGGAAGATCGGATATCCCAAATCGCCGGGGGTGAAGTAAAACTTCTCCCAGAATCCTGGGTGGCAGTGCGGAATATGATGTTTGCGATATTTTCCCAGGTAGGTTCCGTCGGAATCAAGAACCGCAGCGGTGTTGAAGTACAGGCCCGGCATTTCCTGCTCGTAAACAGGAACGACTATCGCCATATGGTGCCGCGCCGCAATCTCCTGCATTAAGCGGATGGTGGGACCGTCCGGCACCGGCTCCGCCAGGTCGTACCAGCGAGGATCCTGTTCAGCGCAGAAGTAGGGACCGTAGAACAACTCCTGCAAACAGAGAATTTGGACGTTCTGCCGGGCTGCCTGCTCGATCATATCCGTATGTTTGCGGATCATCGCTTCGCGAATCTCGGCAAGCGAGTGCACAGCTCCAAGGACATTGCGCGCCTGAATCAAGCCACAGCGGACTATTCGCGACATCTGAAATACCTCACGATATGAAACTCTCAAGCGCAAAAACTATAGCAGACATCCACCCTGAACCCGTTTGTAGAAAGCGGCAATAGCTTTTCATTGCTCCAACGTCGCTCCAACGTGCGGAGTCTGTGCCGCATCTCGTGAGTCTCGAAATAACCTTGTGCCGCAGCCAGCGCCGCCGACGTATAATCACTGCAATCTGTTACTTGGGGGCTTGCCATGAATGATCGCCTCATCAGCTTTGCAACTCTCACCCTGGCATTCAGTTTGTTCGCGTCCGCGCAAGGCACCAAATCGACTAATCGGGGCACAAGCACTTCCTCGCCGGCGACGGTGAATCGCCCGACGATGCAACCCACCGCGAACGGGACGGACCCGTCGCTGGGACAGAGGGCGTTCATCAGTGGCAAAGTCGTTCTGGACGATGGCAGCCGCATCGATCAGGCAGCCACTATTCAAACGGTTTGCCGTGGCCGCCGGCAAACCGTAGCTCATACCGATTCCCACGGCGCCTTCAGCTTCGAATTCGGCGACCGGGCTACTGCCTTCGCCGCAGGCATCTCGGAAGCCGACGTCGATTCGTCCTGGAACCCGGGTACCGCGAGTCGCGGAAGCCGGGATTTTCGCGATTGCGAGCTGCGTGCCGAGTTACCCGGCTTCACATCGCAGGCGGTCGACCTTGCCAGCCGGATGTCTACCTTTGAGACTACCGACATTGGCCGGCTTGTGTTGCACCGCATTGGCCAGGTGGAAGGCCTGACGATCAGCGCAACCAGCGCAATGGCCCCCAAAGACGCTCAGAAAGCATTTGAAAAGGGGCGCGAAAAGTCCGCCAAACAAAAATTCGACGAAGCCCAGCCGCTGTTCGAAAAAGCGGTTCAGATTTACCCCAAGTATGCGGTTGCATGGTTTGAACTCGGTAGCCTGCAGCTTCGAAAGAATGAACTTGACGCCGCTCGGCATTCGTTCGACCAGTCAATTGCGGCCGACTCGAAATACGTCAATCCGTACAGAGGCCTGGCGGAACTGGATACCCGGCAGCAGCAATGGCAACCCCTGGTGACGGTGACCGATCAACTCCTTGCGCTAAATCCCGTAAATTTCCCCGATGCATGGTTCCGCAATGCACTCGGCAATTACTATCTTAAAAACATTGCGGCGGCGGAAAAGAGCGCGCGACAGGGGATGAAGGTTGACGATAGCCACCAGTTTCCGAAATTGGAGTATCTCCTGGGTGTAATTCTGATGTTGAAGCGTGATTACCAGGAAGCCACAGCCCACATTCAGAACTTTCTGCATGTGGCCACCGACCCAGCCGATATTCAGGATGCTCAAAAGCAGCTAGCGGAGATCACCAGGGTCACCGCGTCGGTGACTCAACCCGCAAACGGAAATCCCAAGACAGTTGAGCAGAAGTAGGTTTCGCGGTGACGGTCTCCGACCAAGACGATGTGCGGGCGGAACGCCGGCATGGACCTCGTAGAGATCTCCGCGGGCGCTGACAACACCCATTTTGGTCATTCCCAAAAACAATTGCGGATTCTCACTCGGAAGTGCATAGCACCAGGCTCCATGCCCTCAATGTGCTGCTAAAATCAAGCGTGGGAATGCCATGCCTAGTATTAGTGATAGTATTATAAAAAAAGGTATCAATTCGATGTTGATGTTTGCAATTGAGTTATCTTTTCTTTCATTCATGAGTGTTGCAGTCTCCGCACAGGCTCCGGCGACTGCGTCGCCCGCGAGCCAGGCTGCCGCCAAGCCGGCAGCCGCAAGGTTAGCTAAGATCGATCTGGTAACCGTGACGGAGGGTAAGGGAAGTGTGAACCTCGAAATTACGACTTCTCGCTCGACTCCGATGAAGAGTCAGGTGACTACCGATCCCGACCGTCTGATTCTGGATTTCCCGCAGGCGTTACTCGATCCCGGTGTCCACAGCCAACTGATTAATCGGGGTGAGGTGAAGGGCTTCCGAGTCGGGCTGTTCGAACAAAAGCCGCCAGTTACCCGCGTTGTCATTGATCTCAACAGCGCGCTGCCGTATCGAATCTATCCCTCGGGAAACACGGTCATCGTCAAACTGATGACAGGCGATAAGGGTGTAGGTGGGCGTCTTAACGATGTTTCATATACGCCTCCCATCCCAGCAAAACCAGCGCCCGTGCTAAGAGTCGAATTTGCCAACGGCCGTTTGAGTGTTCTTGCGCATGACGTCAGCCTTTCACGGGTTCTCAATGAGATTCAAAGCAAAACTGGCGCAGATGTAACAGTTCCACCGATTGCGTCTCAGGAACAGATCGTGGCGGATACCGGGGAGCTGCCGATCAGGGACGCGCTTACCGCATTGCTGAACGGTTCACGTTTTAACTTCATCCTGGTGGGCACGGATGACGATCCCTCGAAAGTTAAAAAAGTAATTCTTACTTTCCGCAGTGGCGGAGTATCGCAGCCCGCAATCGCTCCTCCCCCGCCACCGGCTCCGCCGGAACCGGCAGTCGAAAACTCGCCTCAACCGGAGCCTCCTCCGCCTGACCAGCCTCAGCCCGGAATGCAGCCTCAGCCGGACGGCGCTGGTCAGCAGGAAGGTCCCGCACCACCGGATAATCCGCCGCCTCAGTAGAAGGGATGAATTTTTCGACGCGCCCGCAGTAAACCCGATCTAATGAATCAAGCGTACCGGTATGGGAGAGAATCCGCCGCCAAGAACCGGCGGGGAAGCGCCTGGACTATTACCACAACCGACGACATTCAGAATTCGCGCAGTAGGAAACGCTGGCGCAGCTGGAACTGGATCAAAAAATACCTGCAGGAATCCGATCACCTTAACCGGCCCGCTCGGAGATTGGACAATAGGAAGAGTTGCGATCGACCGGCTTGTCGTGACCAACGTTCCTACCTGAGGTCCGCTTCCAGCCGTTATTCTTGCCGGGCCCGTTCCCACCAATAGGTCAGTCGGATCGAGCGTGTCTTCCGATGGATGGTTAGTCATGCATTGCAAGCCATTTTTGGTCTCGGTGCGCAGCACCCCACCCACTAGGGCGGCGTTCACGGTTGGATTGGGGAGCGCGGCCCCGCACGTATATTGGGTTGCAGGCACGGTCGCGGCGTCGCAACATTCGATACTGGTTTCATAATCGTCCGCTGGTGGAGAGCACGTACCTGGGCAAAGGTTAGCCGTGCCCGGACTCACGAGCGCGGGATTGAATTGCAGATTCGGTACGAGAGGTGGACATCCGGCCGAAGGGCACGGTTTGAGGGTTACTGTCTCTCCAATCACGTTGGTTGCAATAGGGGCACCTGTGGTCGGGTCGACAAATTGCGATGGCGTGGCGCTCTTTGGATCCTGGTTCGCCACCAACATAGGTTTTACGCATTTGGGCTGAATGGGAGGATACCCAGTCGGCGCATTGGCCGGATTGTAGGCTTCAGCGACCGCGCTAGCCGAAGCCGTGACCAGCTTCGTCCCCCAAATGCGCGCAAAGAATGTCGGCAAGTTCGCTCTTTGCAGCGTAACCGTAACTTGCGGATTGCCGGGACGCGTGAAATCCGGAGTCGCGGCGACCAGCGTGGGAGCAGCTCCTGAAACTTTATTCTGTGCCATCATGGCGTTGATCACGCTCGTGATCATTCCTTGGGCCAGCGTTTGTCGAGTCGGGCTATTGTCGGTCGTAACCCCTGAGTCCACGAAGGCTTTCGCACCCGCCAGCGCCGCAGCATCCGCCGCGCGCTGCAGTTCTCCACGCGCAACGTACAACGTGGTCACATCAATCGCCAGAGCGGCCATTCCAAGCAGACTAACCAACGCCACCGCCACCAGAACGATCGTCTGACCTCGTTCTCGCCGCCGACCGTCAATCGCGATTGTTTTCTTGCTCATAACCGTTCTCCGCTCATGTGCGGGTTCAATTCATGTTGGGCACAATGGCGTCGGTGTCGATCTGCGTCACACCCTGGTAGGTGGCTGCTGGAACCAGCAGAGTGATCACCTTGTTGAAGTGCCACGAATAGGGATACTTCAGACTGACTCGCGTGCTTATTACATTGAACGTATTTGCTCCGATTACGGTTGGAAAAGAATAAGCTCGCTCGATGGTCAGAACCAGGGGAGCAGCGCAGCCACCAGCCGCCGCGGTGTAAGTCCATGTCGTAGCGGGGCCGTTTACACCGGCTTGGGTTGCCAAACCGCAATCATTCAGCCTCGCCGTTTGCAAGTGAGCCGCTACCAGGTCGCGGATGGCGGTAACCGATTGCGGGGTTCCAATGGCATCCAGGTCGGTGGTTGGAAGGCCAGAAGCGAAACGTGCGCCATCCCGAGCGATGCTGTTCAGCATCTGCTTCAGATTGAAAGCGCCGCCGAAGTCAAAGATTCCTACCACAAATACAACTAGCAAAGGAAGTGCCACGGCAAACTCGAGCAGTTGCGACCCCGAGGTGTCGGCGACGATTGCGGCCTTCCAACTTCGAACTGTCGATTCTTGCCTGCGCACTAATTCTCTCCCGTGGTTTGCACATTGGCCTTCAGCTGGATCAACTGGTTGTTCAGCGAGGTGAACGGAAGATAGAACTGGTACGGATACTGGAAGCTGACCGACACCCCGCATGTGGAAGGTTCCGCCGGCGACGTCGGAGCGTTGATCTGCACGTTTGACTGGTAACAAATCTGCGGATTTCCACCACCAATCGCTGCGCAGGATGTAACCGGCGCTAGTGTAGCGCAGTCTTTCAGAGAGGGGTTCGGCAGCAGGGGAGTCACCTGATTTGGATTCAGTTTGGACGCTTGCAGGGTTTGGGCTACTCGGGTGGCCACCTGATCCGGCGTTAGTGCAGTATTTCCCAAAGTTGCGCCGCTCGATGCAGTGGCGGCGCGAGCACCCTCGCGCGCCGCGTAGGTGATCGTTGCATAGATGTTGTACGCGCGTCCGAACCAATAAATGCCGAGTAGCAACATGAAGACCAGGGGGAGCACGATGGCCGCCTCCGCGATCTCGGCTCCGCTGCTATCCCATGCGCGGTGTTTCCAGAGTCCCATCACAGCTCAGAAGCTCCAAGCCTGTCTGACAGTATAAAGAACCACCGCAACGGCCACAGCCACTCCAAAGGGCACCTTTAGGGACTGGGGGTCATCAAGCGACAACTCCGGTCCCGGCAGGTGAAGGGTCATGAGAGAAGCCAGCAAATGGCCTACATTGCGTAGTGTCTGGCCAATGCGTTTCTTCCAGATCACCAGAAGGACGGCCATGACGCCAGCGGCCAGTACAGTTATCACCAGCACAGCGATCAACCGGGCGGGCCCAAGGAATGCGCCGAGCGCCCCCATTAGCTTCCAATCGCCACCGCCCAGGCTTTTTAGCAAGACAAATGGCAGCAATAGCCCCAAACCCAACCCAGAGCCGAGGAGGGCCTGTTTAGCTCCCGGCCAGCCCAAAGCAACAGTGTTAAGCAGTATCCCAGCGGCCAATGCCGGCACAGTCAGGCGGTTCGGAATGCGGCGCGAACGAAAATCAGTCCAACCAGCGGCAAGAGCAGGTATTGTCGCCAACATCCATACCCCCTCTTTGAGCATCAACTCGACCACGCCGCCTGGAAACACGCGAGCGCAGATACACGCCGAACCTTCGCCTTTAAGGTCGCCATTCGAATGAGCGGAGCCATGGGGCCGGGTAGGGTCAAATCCAGCCTCAACAGCGGATTATGCTCGGTCAGAGCTTCCAAGTCAATGTAAAGAAAGGTAGCGGAGGCTCCGTAGCCGCGATGCCGCGAGAGTCTTGCCCCTCGACCCTCGAGACAAAAGGAAAGGCCCGATTTTTCGGGCCTTGTTTTCAACCATTTCTGCACATCTCGACGCGTGGCCCTAGATCCGGTCGAGCCAACTTACTGGCTTAACGGGTGGCCACTTCCGCGCTCGGCGACGATCTTGCGTGCGTTCTCTGCCAGCTGTTTGGCTTGGGGAAGCAGGTCGAGTGCCTTGGTCACTTGCGGATCAGTTTCAGCCCGAACCTTCAAGCCTTCTTCCTGTCCAAACACGTCAACAAAGATTTCGCTCTTGATGTTGGAACGGACCCAGGCATTGTTTTCTAGCAGCTCGGCCTCGGTGTATGGGATCTTCTCGTCATCCATGAACTTGCGGAACTCCTGTAACACATTGTCGTCAACTTCAAAGCTCTTGTTGGGATGATGAGTCACAGCGTAATGCTTGGCGAAATTGAAGAACGCGTAGTGCTGAAGCAGTGAATCTTGAAAGTGATTGCTCTTTACTTGCGCAATTTTGACATCAGGAGTGATCCCGCCGCCGCCATACACAGTACGACCGCTGTCGGTAAGCTTTACTTCGCGGGTGGCGTTATGTTCGTTTTCCTCACTCTCGCGGTTGAAGTAATAATCGTAAAGAGAAACGTTGGAGTAATCGCGCTGAATCAGACGCATGCTGGGCGTGTAATATTTCGCCGTGGTCAGAGCCAGACCGGTGTTTTCCGACAGCGGATACACAGTCTGCACCAGCCCTTTGCCAAACGTAGTTTCTCCCGCGATCAATCCGCGGTCATGATCCTGAATCGCGCCAGCGACGATCTCAGCCGCAGAAGCGGTTCCGCGGTTTACCAACACGACCAACGGGTATTCCTTGCCGCCGTTGCCGTGTGCCGCGGTGTAACGTTTCTCCGGCGAAGAGCGTCCGTGGTGCGAGACGATCAACTGGCCTTTACGCAGAAATTTGTCAGCCACCCCAACGCCTTCATTGAGTAATCCACCGGGGTTCTGACGCAAATCAAGGATCAGACCTTTAAGGTCACCCATCTGATCAAGGGCGTCAGCAACTTCATGTTCAGTGGTTTCGTTGAAACCGGAAACGTGCATGTATCCAATTCCAGGCTTGATCAGGAAGTGCAGATCGACGCTATAGCGAGGGATTTCGTCGCGAACGACAGCAAACTCCAACGGCTTGTCCGCACCTTCCCGCAAGATCGTGATATGAACTGTCGTGCCCTTGGGACCCTTCAGGAGATCGGCCACGTCGCCGGTACTCATGTTGTCGGTGGGCTTGCCATCGACCGCCGCGATGATGTCGCCGGGCCGAATGCCTGCACGATAAGCCGGGGTGCCAACAAAAGGTGCAATGACGATGACTTTATTGTTGCGTGGGCCAACCGTCATTCCAACGCCGTAATACTTTCCTCGCTGATCTTCGCGGAGCAGGGAATATGCTTTGGGATCAAAAAAATTGGAGTGGGGATCGAGCACGTGAAGCATGCCCGGGATCGCGCCGTTGTAGATCGCCTTATCGGGATTTACTGGTTCGGCATAGTTCTGTTCCACGACGTCGTACACCGTGGTGAATTGGCGCAGGCTATCGCGAACGTCGGAATCTCCGCCGGGCGCAGCTGAGGGATTGATCTTTTGCCCGAAAACGATACCGAGAAATCCGCAGGTAACTAAGATGAAAATGACCAGGAAGAGTGAGCGACGAGAACTACCAACCATCGTTGTTTTCCTTCGCCGGGTGCGTACGCCGGAAAGTCTAAAATATCACGATACACCGCGTCTGAGCGCAGTATAGCACGCAGTCAGACCCACTTGACCCTGCCTTCCGATACTCGGAGGTAACCACTCAGACAGTCAGATCTTGTGGTGTTTTACGTACATTTTTAGATGCGGAAGATGGACCAGGAGCTTCGATATCTACGCTCGTCAGTAGCGTTTTTTGATACCCCGCAAGGGAAATTCGTCCTAAGCCTCCGCCGGCGGTCAATTTCCGCTCAAACCAGAAGGTTTACCGAAGGATTCCAGACTCGAGACCCTTCCCGCTCTACATAGACATTTCCGGGTTGTGGATGCGCACGGATTGCTGGCAATTCGCTCCGGCAGTATCATGGGACCTATGAACCTGGGCTTTCCAGAGATGATTTTTCTTTTCCTGTTTGCTTTGATCCTTTTCGGGCCTAAAAAATTGCCGGAAATTGGACGCCAGATAGGACGAGCCCTCAATGAATTTAAGCGGGCTTCCAACGAATTCAAGGCACAGATCGAGTCTGAAATCTCACAGCTGGACTTGGAGAATAGCCGCCAGACTATTCTTCCTCCCGTTCGCCAACCCGAGGGATCGGTAGCATCTGGCAGTTTGCCTTCCGCCGAGGACCGCCCGCCCGAACCCACTGCGCTGGACGTTTCCACAACCCAGACTGCTTCGTTGGCCAAGGCCCCGGATGCCTGAGATGGCGGGTGAAGTTCCTACTGAAGATGAGTCGCGTGGTAGTTTGACCGCGATGAGCTTCCTCGATCACCTCGAGGAATTGCGTCGCCGCCTTATTTATTCGATCCTCGCGGTGACGGTCGGGTTCTTTGCCTGCTGGAACTATCACGAATTCATCTTCAGCTTCGTGCAACGGCCAATCATGGAGGCGTTGCACCGCAACGGGATGGCTGAAAAACTGGTCTATCTCAACCCCACCGAGCCTTTTAATCTTTATTTGAAGGTGGCAGCGCTCGCCGGTTTGTTCCTGACTTCGCCTTTTGTGCTTTATCAGGTCTGGATGTTTATCTCTCCCGGCTTATACCGTCACGAAAAGAAATATGTTTTTCCTTTCATGTTTTCGACAGTCTTTCTGTTTCTGGCGGGAGGTTGGTTCGCTTACAAGATGGTCTATCCGGCGGCCCTGAACTTCTTGATCGACTATGGAAAACAATTCCAACCGATGATCACCATCGGGGAGTATACGGATTTGTTTTTGACCATCATGGTCGGGATGGGTGCGATTTTCGAATTGCCAATTCTGGTTTTTTTTCTGGCGCTGATGGGAATCGTGAACGCCGGATTTATGTGGCGTAATCTGCGCTACTCGATTCTTGTGATTTTTATTATCGCGGCGATTATTACTCCAACGACTGACATTCTGAATATGTGTATTTTCGCTGCGCCGATGGTGGGTTTATACATTTTTAGCATTGCAATCGCGTGGATGGTGCATCCCAAACAGCGCAAGGCGCGGCAGGCGAAAAAGGATCAATGATGGAGATGGGTGACACTGACTCGGACCTGGCTGCTTCCCCCGAAGGTGGGATGCGTTCGCCACAGCCAGGGGGATGCCAGCGCTACGTTTTATTCGCCGTTTTCTTGGCCTCCCTGCTTATTGTCCAGCCAGCCAGGGCCCAGGGCTTTAATGCCACTCGCGCCATGCAATATACGCGCGAGGTGACTGCCTTCGGCGCCCGGCCTATTGGTAGCGCGAACCATAAGAAACTCGAGAACTACATCTTCAATCACCTCAAAGGGGACGGCATCGAGGAAGATGCTTTTATTGCCGACACTGTCGAAGGCAAGTTTCCGGTGCGAAATATCGTCGCCAAATTTCCCGGGACGCAAGACGGGGTGATCGTCATCGCTGGTCATTATGACACCAACTATCCGCTGCGCAACTCCGGATATGTTGGTGCGAACGATGGTGGTTCATCGACTGCCATCTTGTTGGAACTGGCGAACCAGTTTCGGGGAAAGAAGCGGCAGGGCTACAGCGTCTGGCTCTTGTGGACCGATGGGGAAGAGGCGGTAAGGCAATGGTCGGACACCGATAGTCTTTATGGAGTGCGCCACCTGGCTGAAAAATGGCAGAACGATGGCACTCTCAAGAACATAAAAGCGTTTCTGCTTGCGGACATGATTGCCGATGCCGACTTGAATATAGATCGTGATTCAAACTCCACGGCATGGCTCGAGGACCTGGTCTACCAGGCGGCTTCGAACCTCGGCTACCAGTCGCATTTCTTCGCGCGAACCGGCCCCATTTTGGATGACCACCTGCCGTTCGTTCAGCGGGGCGTTCCCAGCGCCGACCTGATCGATCTCAACTACGGGTATAACAACGTCTTTCATCACACGCCGCAAGACACCATGGACAAACTCAGTGCAAAGAGTATGCAGATCGTGGGGTCCGTGATTTTGGAAACGGTGCACCTGCTGGACAAGAAGTGAGAGAGACATCGGTTGGCGGCCGCTGGATCGACCCGTAGAGCGGGTTTCCAGGTATTCCTGAACTCACCCCTGGAAATCGGGAATTTACGATCACGAATGTGAAATCGTTACTCTGACACCGATTTTGCTCTTTTCCCGCTTTTCATTTCTAATGCCGCATCATGCGACGACTCCTGCTTTTGTTCTTCCTGGCGATTTCGGTATTGGGCTTTTCCGAGGACGACGCCGGTCGAGTGATCAGCGAGGCCCAGAAACCCTCACCGCTCGAAACCAATTTGCATCGACTGACTGACGAAGTTGGAGGCCGGATTCCGGGTACGTCTGCAATGCAGAAGGCAGTGGACTGGGGCGTAGAGGCCTTCAAGGGTGCCGGGGCCGACCGCGTGCGTACCGAGAATTTTACCCTTCCAGTCTCGTGGGCCGAAGGAAACACGGAAGTATTGGTCATTGGAGAGGACAGATCCAAGAAGGGGAGTTCGGTTCCGGTTACGCAGTTTCGGCTGCGGGCGGTATCGATTGCGTGGGCGCCGGCATTGTCCGCACATCGTCACGTGCGAGTGATTGATGTCGGGGAGGGTTCCGCCGAAGACTTCACGCGAATTGGTGACATAGCCGACGGGCTCCTCCTGGTGCATTCGGAAGAGATGAAAAAGTGGGATGACCTTTTTGCCGAGTACCTCAAGGCGCCCAGCCTGATTGACCGCGCCGTAAAGGGTAAGGCGCTGGCAATCGCGTTTCAATCCACTCGCCCTCATGATCTTCTTTATCGCCACGCCAATTCTAGCGAGGGCGAATTAGATCATATTCCCATGGTTCTCGTGGCGCGCGAAGATGCGGGGCGCATGGCCCGTTTGCTGGCGGCGGGCACATCACTGTATGCCGATATTTCAATCCCTAACCATGTCGGTGGACCGATCACTGCAGCCAATGTCGTTGCTGAGCTTCGTGGGAACCAGAGGCCAGAGGAGTTTGTACTGCTCGGCGCGCACCTCGATTCATGGGACCTTGGCACGGGAGCCCTCGACAATGGATGTAATGCCGCGCTGGTAATTGACGTTCTGCGGGCGATCAAGGCATCCGGCGTGAGCCCGCAGCGCACGATCCGTTTTGTGCTGTTTTCGGGCGAAGAGGAAGGTATGGTTGGATCGCACGCTTACACCGTTACCCATAATGCGGAACTGGACAAGATTGTTGGCGTGGTGATCCTCGACTCCGGTGTTGGGCGAGTCACCGGATTCTCATTAGGCGGGCGGCGTGACCTGGAGGAGGCCGCGACCAGGCTCGTCGCTCCGCTGAAGCAATTCGACGCCACAACTCTGACCACGGACGCGGATTGGGGCACTGACAATTTCGACTTTCTGCTGCAGGGCGTACCCACCTTCGTCGCCAATCAGGACGAATACAACTATTTGCTCAACTATCACGCCATGTCCGACACCTTTGACAAGGTGGATATGGCAGAGTTGAAAAAACATGTGGCCGAGGCTGCGGCTCTCACCATCGGTATCGCCGCGCTTTGGAACGTCCAGGCCCCCGTCTAAATCGTGCGCAGATTGAACTGACACTGCGAGAAACTCATCTCGAAGAACAATTGAAGACTTTCGGTATGTGGGATGGCTGGGAGAGCGGCAAACGCGGCCGAAAGGATTAGGATCGCTAGATCTAATAACCGACAATCTGAGGCGGCCCGGATTGATACTGTTCTGGATTTTATTCAACGCTTTCGTGGTTGCGATGCTGGTGCTCGATTTGGGCGTATTTCACCGCCGCAGCCACACCGTCAAATTCAGGGAAGCTATGATCTGGAGCACCGTTTGGGTAGCTCTGGCGGTGATTTTTGCGGTAGTCATTTACTTCTGGCATGGGCGGGCGTCGTCGCTTGAATTTGTCACCGGATACGTTATCGAGCTTTCTCTCAGCGTCGACAATCTGTTCGTCTTCCTCTTGATCTTCCGTTACTTTCAGGTGCCGCCCGGCCACCAACACAAAGTCTTGTTCTGGGGAATTCTGGGCGCACTGGTCATGCGCGCGATTTTCATCGCCGCTGGAGTAGGTCTTATCCAGAGATTTCACTGGATCGTCTATGTTTTTGGTGCTTTTCTGGTTTATAGCGGCCTCAAACTTTTGCGCCAGGGAGAGGCTGAGATTCATCCAGAGAGTAACCCGATACTGCGATTGTTTCGTCGCTGGGTTCCGGTAACGAAAGATTACGAGGGAAACAAGTTTTTCGTTCGCCGTACCGGGTTGTTTGCGACGCCGCTTCTGGTCGTGCTGCTGGTGGTGGAAACTACCGATCTGTTATTCGCCGTGGACTCAATACCTGCCATTCTGGCGATTACGCGCGACGCATTCATTGTCTATACCTCGAATGTCTTCGCTATCATGGGCCTGAGGTCGATGTATTTTGCACTTGCGGGGATGATGGAGATGTTCCGCTATCTGCACTACGGCCTCTCGCTCGTACTCATGTTTGTCGGAAGCAAAATGCTGTTGTCCCACTATTACGAGATTCCTACTGTGTTAGCTCTAAGCGCGGTGGCGAGCATCCTGCTTTTGTCGGTGGTGGCGTCTCTTCTTAAGCCCAAGCCCAAAGCCGCATAATTTCGCGTCCTAGTTTCGTCATGGCGTGCTTCCAGTCTTTAACGTCATTTGCATTATGATGAGTGTGCATGACTCGTGTACCCATTGCGCTTCCAGGGCGACCCTATGATGCCGTGATTGAGAGTGGCCTGCTGCACCGATCTGGTGCCATTCTCAGCGAAATATTTGCCACCGACGCTTCTCCAAAAAAAGCAAAGGGCAAGCCTCTGTTGGTGGTGACTGTCTCACCTGTGCGTCGCAGATGGGGGAAAACCCTGATGGCGTCACTTTTGGCGGCTGGATTTGAAGCGCAGTTCCTGGAAATGCCGGACGGCGAACGCCACAAAAAACTGGCGACGCTTGAGAAGTTGTCGGAGCGGTTGAGCCGTATGAGCGCAGATCGAAACTCCGCCATTGTTGCCTTCGGTGGCGGCGTAGTCGGCGATGTGACTGGGCTCTTGGCCTCACTTTATATGCGTGGCTTGGATGTAGTGCAGATTCCAACCACAGTTTTGGCCCAGGTGGATGCCTCAATTGGGGGCAAAACGGGCGTGAACCTGCGCGCCGGCAAAAATCTGATTGGCACGTACCATCATCCGCGAGTGGTTCTCATCGATCCCACGGTATTGACCACCCTTTCTGATCGTGAATTTCGCGCAGGACTGTACGAAGCGTTGAAATGTGGCGTCATCGGTAACACGGAATTGTTTGACGCATTGGAAAGCTCGAGTCTGAAAGAGTTGCGCCGGGACTCCGGGAAATTGGAGTGGGTGATCACCGAATCAGTAAGGCTAAAAGCGGAAGTGGTTTCATCCGACGAGCGCGAAAATGGGTTGCGGCGTGTATTGAATCTAGGCCACACCATCGGCCATGCGCTCGAGGCCGAGACCAAGTACCGGCATTTCTTGCATGGCGAGGCCGTAGCATGGGGCATGGTAGCGGCTGCAAACATCGCGGTGGCGGTCGATAAAATCGATGCCGCCGGCGCAGGTCGTATCACCGAAGCCATAAGGAAACTCGGCCGGTTGCCGAGAGTTCAGTCGCCAAGCCGCACTATCCTGCGATTATTGAAGTCGGATAAAAAGACTCGCAACGGCGTCGTCCACTTCGTGCTCCCACGTCACATTGGGAAAGTGGAAGTTGTGAACGATGTGCCTGAGCGGGTGGTCATCGAGGTTGTGGAAGAGCTGAGGCGGTTATCCAGCTAGCGCGAATATCTTGCACGAAGGCTTTTAGGGTAGGGTTTTTGCCGCACCACGCGAAGGTCGCAACGAATTGAAAAGTTCCCATAAATCTACCACGGGCGCGACAGATGTAATCGGCGCTGCTCCCGAGGGCACATGCGACCAGCACTCTTCCGCGCGAGCTGTGCGCGAGATGTTCACATCCATCGCACCGCATTACGATTTGCTAAACCACGTCCTCTCCCTGAACATTGACCGGCTGTGGTGGAGGAGGACAGCTCGAAGTTTCCGGCACATTCTATCTCGACCGGACGCACACGTTTTGGATTTGTGTTGCGGCACGGGGGACATGGCGTTTGCACTGAGGCGACAGGCGAAGAGCCCCACTCCAAAAATCCTGGGAGCAGATTTTTCTCATGCAATGCTGCAACGCGCTGCGTCGAAGTCCTCAGCCACCGGCCTCTCGTGGGTTGAAGCCGATGCGCTTGGCCTGCCGTTTCCTGACGATACGTTTGATCTTGTGACTTCAGCCTTTGGCTTCCGCAATCTGGCGAACTATGATTCGGGGCTAGCCGAGATTGCGCGTGTTCTGCGCCCAGGCGGAGAGTGCGGCATTCTGGATTTTGCCGAGCCGCACGGAGCGATTGGAAGTCTTTACCGGATCTATTTCAAAAGAGTATTGCCTGCCGTTGGAACACTGATCTCAGGCGTCAAGGGACCGTACGCTTATCTTCCCGCATCGGTAGAACGCTTTCCCGAGCCGGATGAAATGTTGCGCCGGATGGAAGGCGCTGGTTTTCGCGAAGCATCGTGGAAGTCTTATACCCTGGGCATCGCCGGTCTATACCGCGGCAAAAAGTAATGCAGGCGCGAGCATGCGGTGCTGCCCACATTGCGGCGCGCTATGAGGGTTCAGCGGTTGGTTGTTCGGTCAGGGATGGCGTGGGGGTTTGGAAGCAGTCCGCGAAGGCATCCGCGATGGTGTAGCGGATAACGTCCTGATATTTATCGCCGAGAAATTTCTGCAACCGATCAGTGTTCATTGTGTACTCGCCCGTCATATAGGGTGCGGCTTCGGGCGGGATGGCTACGATTCCCAATTGCCAGAGCAATTGCAGAGCGGTGCGGAAAGCGAACATGCCTGGCACTCGCAACAGGCGCGCCTGCGCGACTTCGACGCAGCGTCCAAAGGTCATCGATTCTCCGCGGCCGGCCACATTCAGAACCGTCAAACGTTGGGACTCAGGCTGCCTCTTTTTGAGCAGATAGGTTATGAGCCTGGCCATGTCGTCGAGGTGGACGAACTGGATGCGGTTATCCAGGTATTTCTGGCCATAGGGCAAGATGCAGGGAAGCCGCTTTCCTCGAGTGCGCATCTTGGCGGCCCGATCGCTGCTGCCGTTCGGTGTTCCGCGGAAAGCACCCACCATATAGTTCTCAACGGTTGCCCCGGCAAAGATATGCGGGCGCAGCATATACGCGCTGCAACCGCGCAGCGCTGGCGCACGCTGCTGGACTACTTTGTCGGACTCCATTTTGTGAAGGGCGTAGGGCAAGGTGTGGGCCGCCAGCGGCTGTTCTTCCGTCACCGGGCCAGGCAAGTCTGAACCATAAGCGGAGACGCTGCTGGGGAAAATGAATTTGCGGACAGTCGAATTGTCGCGATTGGCTTCCGTGATGGCTTCCACAACCCGCGCGGTTCCGGCGACATTGATTTGCCACATGCGTTTTGTGTCAAGCACGCCCGTGCGCAACGGATCAAGTACAAAGGCGAGATGCACTACCGCTGCGGCTTGCGTATCACGAAGCAAAACGTAAAGTTGCCGACAGGACTCCTCCTTACCTAGATCCAGGGTTTCGAAACGCAACGGCAGATCGGTAGAAGGTGGTTTCAAATCAATGCCAATGACGTCAAAATCAGCCAGTTGCGGAAGCAGCCGGGAACCGAGATTCCCGGAAATACCAGTCACGACTACTGTTGGTCTTAGATCGCCCATTTATTTGGGACCGGATTCAGGAGACTTTACGGGCGGAGCATTTCGATTGGCCGCTGGAGTCTGACCTGGTGAATCGGGCAGGGTTTCGGTGAAATACTTATCGTTCAATTCAGGTGTAGCGGACTGTTGAATGGCCTGCAACGCAGCCTGAATGCGTTGCGAACGCAATGTGGAAACGATTTCGTCATGTACTTTGTCGAGCGGAAGGGTGTCCCTCTCTCCTGCCTTGTAAATCAAGTACCCATTGGGAGTGGTAATCAGCTGTGAAGTTTCGCTAGGTTTTAGATCCATTACCTCGGCCTGGGTGGGTGGCAAACTGGTGCGCCGTATCTTTCCGAGTTTGGTAGGTGGCTTACCCTTAAATTCAGACGCGTTAGCGGCCTCTTCTTGCAGTTTGTCAAAGTCTTCCCCGGCGGCGGCTCGGGCGCGTAGGCTATCCGCTACCTTTTTCATCGCTTCTTCGGACCCCTGCTCGGTTTTCTTCGCGTCATCAGTAGCTTTGTCTTTACCTTCCGCCGCCTGTTTGCTACGGGGAATGAAGATTCGCTGCAAATCTATTTCCTGAAATGCCGGCTCATTCTTATCGTAGTAATTTTTAATATCGGAATCGGAAACGCGACCGGCCTCCTCCTGCAGGTTTTCATTCAACTGTTTCGTCAGAACGCTGATCCGTGCAACTCTCATCAGTTCTTCGAATTTTGGACCCTTGTCCAGGCCCCTCTGATGGGCCTTTCCGACCATGACCAAGGCCATCCCATATTGCGTGGCCAACTGTTTGCGGGCGGGGGGAGCAATGGTAGGAGCCACGGTGTCCACCAGGCGTTCAAACTCCGCCCGAGTAACAATTGTTTTGCACTCAACGGCAGGCTTGTCGGTGGCAGTTTTGCTCGAAACTGGCCTATCGCAAAGCCCGGGAATCGTGATCACGGCAGCGTCGCGCGCAACGGTTTCGGCGTCGGAACTGTTGCCGGCGGCATGCGAGACAGTTGGCGCCTTGGGAGGAGCAGACGGAACTGCGGGCTTTTCCGTCTGAGCCCAGGTTAGGGTGGTCAAAAACAAAAAACATATCCATCCGCGATGACTGGTCAAAGACAAATTCCTCCGGGTCCGCTCGAAGAGCGCATTGAGAATCCTAGCATAGAGCAGAACTCGGTTAGGCGTACACAGGTGACACGACGCGGACACGGGTTGAACATACCTACCGCTATAATGCCGCTATGACCGGATCACCCGCGGTCTACAGTTCGGAGTCGATGCGCGCCGAGAAGCGTGCCGTTGCCGGAAGTTCCGTGCTCGCCGCGGTCGCCATCACGGTGCTCAAAGTTGTGGTGGGAGTAACCACCGGCAGCCTTGGCATACTTTCCGAAGCGTTGCATTCCGCCCTCGATCTGGTCGCTGCGATTATTACCCTCCTATCGGTTCGAGTGTCCGACAAGCCGGCGGACGCGGATCACCAATACGGCCACGAAAAAGTGGAGAATTTTTCCGCATTTCTTGAGACGGGGCTGTTGTTGCTCACCTGCGTCTGGATCATTTACGAAGCGGTCAAGAGATTGTTCTTCCATCACGTTCACATCGAGCCGAGCCTCGCTGCCTTCTTTGTGATGTTCATCTCCATGGCTGTCGACTTCTGGCGATCGCGTGCTTTGGGTAGAATCGCTGCAAAGTACGACAGTCAGGCTCTTGAGGCCGACGCACTGCATTTCTCCACCGACATCTGGTCGAGCGGAATTGTGGTTCTTGGTTTGCTGCTGGTTCTGTTGGGAAGAATCTGGAATATCGATTGGTTACGCGACGCCGATCCGGTGGCTGCGCTATTCGTCGCCGGTGTGGTGGTGTCGGTGAGTTGGAGGCTCGCCCGCAGGACGATCGATGCGCTGCTCGACGCTGCGCCCGCGGGTGTGCGTAACAAAATTGTCGCCGCGGTGTCGAGCGTGGACGGCATGCTCGAGATTGACCGGGTTCGCATCCGGCGCGCCGGCAATCGTTACTTCGCCGATCTCTCGGTTGGCGTGGCCCGCAATGTCACCTTTCAGCGTTCGGAACAGATGGCCACTGCTGTCGCAGACGCGGTGCATGAGGTTTTGCCCGACGCTGACGTAGTTGTGCACTCAGTGCCGCGCCAGTTGAGCACCGAAAACATTTTTGATCGGGTGAGAGCCGTGGCCACCCGCTACAACTTCAATCTGCACGATGTCAGTGTGCAAGACCTGCTCGGGAAATTGCACGTGGAGCAACACCTGGAACTCGACGAGAACCTGAAGCTCAAAGAAGCTCACGACCGGGTGACCATGCTGGAATCGCAGATTCGCGAGGAGCTCCCCGAGATCGCTTCCATCATCACCCACATTGAAAGCGAGCCCGCCACCATCGAGCCCGGCGACGAACTCATCCACGACGCCCGGTTGGAAACTCGGCTCAAAGCGGTAGCGTCTGAGTTTCCGGAAATTCTCGATATGCACGATATTCAAATCAAGCGAGTGCGCGGGAGAGTATATGTTTCCGCCCATTGCACCATGACTGACGATCTACCGCTTTCGCGTGTGCACGATATTTCCACTGACCTTGAAATTCGTTTTAAGCAGGAATTTCCGGAATTGTTCCGCGTGCTGATCCACCCTGAGCCAAGTACCGACAACCGGAGATAGACGAAACCTCACTAAAGGCAAGGGTGCGGGCTGCCAACAAGAGTTCGCTGATTTTTCTGGAGCAAAATTGGAAGGTAAGGTTCGCAAACCCCCGCTCGGATATTTGTATATCGCGAGCGCCGCGTTTTGCTGGGGAGTGTCGGCCAGCCTGGGCCGAGCGGCTTTTACCGGAAGGCTTCCCGGATTTGAGGCATTGCGCCCGATCGATCCGCTGATACTTTCTCAAAGCCGCACGACATTTTCATTTCTGCTATTGCTGCCGCTTCTCGGTTCCCTTCGGGGATGGCGTCGTCTTCGTTTGTCGATTCCCGATGTCCGCGACGCCTGTCTGATCGGTGTTTTGGGCGTCGCAGCGTCGAACTATTTTTACTACCTGGCGATTCAGCGAACGAACGTTGCGACCGCTATCATCGTGCAATACACCGCACCCATCTGGGTGTTAATCTACGCGGTCGCTCGGAGACAACAGGCCCCCACATCGCGCCGCGTGGGAGCCGTGGCGCTGGCCTTAGCCGGCATTGCTTTGGTAATTGGGGCGTTTGGTACGAGTCTTTTGCGTCTCGACACTATCGGTGTTTTGGCCGGGTTGCTCGCTGCCTTCTCCTTCGCGTTTTATAACATTGGAGGGCACAACATCCTGACGCGCCATGACCGTTGGACTGTGCTGCTCTACATCACGGGCAGCGCTTCGTTGTTTTGGCTGGTAATCAATCCTCCATGGAAGATTGCCGGGGCTCACTATTCAAGCGCCCAGTGGTTATTCCTGCTGTTCTTCTCGTTGCTTTCGGTACTCCTGGCATTTTCCTTTTACTTTGCCGGGTTGCAACACCTGGAACCTACGCGAGCCATTGTGGTCAGTTGCCTCGAACCTGTGTTCTCCATCGTGATTGCCGCCTTCGCACTTGGTGAAATCATGCGCCCTTTGCAGATGGCCGGAATTCTCTTCGTGCTCGCGGCCATCGTGGTGGTCCAACTCCCGGACGGGAAGGCACCAAGCTCATTACCCGCCATCGAGCCTATCGAGTAGCTACCCTCACATAGCTGCAGTCTCTTTACTCTCCCATTGCTTTGACGATGACCCGTTTGTCGCGCTGGCCATCGAACTCGGCGTAGAAAACACGCTGCCAGGTCCCGAGGTCCAGTTTGCCTGCCGTGATAGGAACGATCACCTCGTGATGGATGAGAAGGGCCTTCAAATGTGAGTCGCCGTTGTCCTCGCCGGTTTCGTGATGTTTGTAATCTTTGCGGAAAGGCGCCAATGTTTCCAGCCATTGATCGATGTCTTCGATCAAGCCACTTTCATTGTCATTTACGTAGATACCGGCCGTAATGTGCATGGCGGACACCAGCACCATGCCTTCCTTGATTCCGCTCTTGCGCACGATTTCTTCGACCTGCGGCGTGATATGAACGTAGGCACGATGTGACCGGGTGTGGAACTTCAGGTACTCGGTAAGACATTTCATGGTTCGTCCTCTTGAATAAGCGTGAATCCCCGACCAGTTTCGCAGATAATGCTTCCAAAATCAGTTCCCGAGAGGCGTCATGGATCGATCTGACATCGAATTGCAGGATCTGCAACGACTCTTGGGTGAGTTGACCGCGCGAGTATTTCGGATCGAACAGGCGTTGAAACTGCCGCCGGAAATTGTAGCTAAAACGGCGCCGGTTGAAGTTTCGCCCCCTCCTGTGTCCCAGCCGACGCCGCCGACGACAGTGCGAGGCCCAGCTGCCACCGCAACCAACCTGGCCGGTGCAGCATCTGCGCCGCGGAATACTCGAGATCTGGAGTCCCGTATAGGCTCGCATTGGCTGAACCGCATCGGGATTTCCGCGGTACTGATCGGCGTTTCGTATTTCCTTAAATTTGCTTTCGACAACAACTGGATCGGACCGACGGGGCGAGTCGTTATCGGACTGCTTGCGGGCGTGGCAATTGTCGTATGGAGCGAGAGCTTTAAAAGCAGGGGCTACCTTGTTTTTTCGTATTCACTCAAGGCGGTTGGCATCGGCATTCTGTACCTCTCATTGTGGGCGGCCTTCCAGGTTTACAGCCTGATTCCAAGCGCAGTGGCGTTTTTGATGATGCTGGCTGTGACCGCGGCAACGGTTGTCATGGCCTGGACCCAGGACGCGGAAATACTGTCGGCGTTCGCGCTGGTTGGCGGTTTCACCACGCCGCTTCTACTTTCTACTGGCCAGAACCGCGAGGTGGCGTTATTTTCCTACGTCGCCGTTCTCGACGTGGGCGCGCTCGCTCTGGTGATATTTAAGCCCTGGCGTCGACTGCTGCTGCTGAGCTATGTGGGCACTCTGTTGCTCTACATCGGCTGGTACGGGAGTTTTTACAATCGCACCGAACTCAACCTGACTTTGAGCTTTGCTACGTTATTTTTCGCACTTTTCGCGGTAGTTCCATTGCTGGTGAGCCAGGAGCAGAACGAAGGTCGGCTGTACCAAACGATTCCGCTTTTTCTAGCCCTTGTCAATGCCGCAATATATTTCCTGCAACTGTACGTGATGTACGAGGCCGTGGACTCTCGAGAAACAGCTTGGTTCGCGCTCGCTCTGGCAGCTGTCTATATCTTTTTGAGCCGAAAGACGAGGGCGAGGGTGAACAATGCCGAGGCGGCGCGTACCATCGAGATGCTGCACCTGGCGCTCGCCATCGGGTTCATCACGGTCGCAATTCCCATACGTCTCGATGCTCACTGGATCACGATGGGATGGTTTGTGGAAGCTGCGGTACTGTTGTGGGTGGCCGACCGCGCCCATTCCGACTTGCTGAATGTATTTGCGGCGGGTGCGCTGGTGCTGGGTGTAGGTCGACTGCTCTTAATCGATAATTTTTACGTCACGAACCCGATTTTTAACACGCGTATGGCGACCTATGCGGTTGCAATCGCGGTATTGGGCGCGGTCGCCTGGTACGGGAGCCGAAGAAAAGATGAGGCCGGACGAGGCGCGGTCGCTGTTTCAATACTTGCACTAAATATCCTGGCTTTGATTGCGCTCAGTCGTGAGGTGGCGGACTACTACTCGCAGGAGATAGCCAACCTAACGCGGCGCGGACGATGGGATCCCGGAGAGTGGACCAACTGGCAACATGCGAAGATCGCTCGCGATTTCACTTATTCCGCTCTGTGGATGGCCTACGGGGCGATGTTGATCGTCGTCGGTTTTTGGCGGCGTTCGGCATTCGTACGCTGGCAGGCGTTGGCTTTGATAGCGTTCACCATCGGCAAGGTATTTCTCTATGACGTGTCGGAACTGGATCGCGGTTACCGCATCGTCAGCTTCATCGTGCTAGGAGCGCTGCT
The DNA here is from genome assembly GCA_963786325.1 of Terriglobia bacterium. GTDB lineage: Bacteria > Acidobacteriota > Terriglobia > Terriglobales > Acidobacteriaceae > JAIQFF01. The sequence continues at coordinate 90,901 of CAWAYW010000019.1, read as the reverse complement.
GCTCGCCATCTCATTCGCTTATCAGCGCGACTGGCTGCGGCTCTCGGCGCGCAAGAATCCAGAAGAAGGCTCGGGTGCGGTATGAGTCGGACGGGCGTTGTACTCGCTGTGATTATCTCTCTCGCGAAATCAGTGACGCCCGTGCCAGCAATTTCCTATTTTACGAATGTTCGTGAAGTCCACATTTCTCAGCCGGGTGTGCAGAATTATTTTGTGATTGACGAGGATATCTGGGGCCACTCCCGCGCAGATTTGAGCGACCTGCGGATCTACGATTGGCAAACCCAGGTACAGTACGCGCTCAGCCAGCAACGCGGCGGAATATCCAGCCATCAGGAATTAGCCAAAATACTCAACCTCGGCAATGTGGCGGGGCACACGGAATTTGATTTGGATATGGGACAGATTGCGGCGTATGACCGAGTCCGTTTAACTCTAGACGCCAAGGACTTCGTGGTTACTGCGTCGGTGGCAGGAAGCAACATGCTGGATGGCAAACCGGCCGCTATCTTGCCACCATCTACGCTCTACGACTTCACTCGCGAGGCCTTAGGTTCGAACTCCACCGTGAAATTTCCGCAGTCGAGTTTCCATTATTTACATGTCAAACTCTCGGCTGGAATTTCTCCCCAGCAAGTGAAAGGTGCGGCCGCCTTCGAGGTCAAGGAAACCAAGACGACCTGGATAAACGTCGGCTCCTGTGGAACGCCCTCCCAGAATGGGAGACTTACCGCAGTGACTTGCGAGGCGCCGCTCAGAGTTCCGGTGGATCGCGTCCGCTTTCAGGTGGCGCCCACACAAGTGAATTTCCGGCGAACGGCCCGAGTTTCTGATTCGAGTGAACGGTACGAGGGCAGCGGAGAGCTTACCCGGGTGCGGCTCAATCGCGCCGGCACGATGGTGGTTTCAGAAGAGATGGACTTGCCCGTAGAAGGTCAGACATCCGACCAGTTTACGATCAACATAGATAACGGCGATAATCCGCCATTGGCAATTAGTTCCGTACAACTACTATCGATCGAGCGAAGGGTTTATTTCGATCCCCAAGGGAAGTCTTCCCTGAAGCTTTTCTACGGTGATCATAAACTTGAGCCCCCTGTGTATGACTATGATCGATTCTTTCACGCTGATCCCGGGGCGGCGAAGGCGGAATTAGGGCCCGGGACACACAACGATGCGTATCAGGCACGGCCCGATGATCGTCCCTGGTCGGAACGCCACAATGCGCTCCTGTGGCTGGCTATGATCCTGGCGGTAGCTGCGCTGGCGGTGTTTGCGGTTAGAGGTTTGAGGGCGGAGGGGCGATTGGAAGGTCATTCCTGACCGGCTGATCGGATCAGCGCATCGATTCTTCGACTTCGGAAATCCAGGTCGGGGTCTTAAGCACCTCGCGTGGCTTGGGGCCGTCGGCAGCGCCTACAATTCCGTCGCGTTCCATTAGATCGATGAGGTGCGCGGCACGTCCGTAGCCTACGCGAAGGCGGCGTTGTAGCAGGGAAGTGGACGCCTTGCCAAACTCAATTACCAAACGCACGGCATCATTGTAGAGAGGATCGTTCTCCTCGTCGCTGTCTTCCCCCGCTTCACCCGATTCGTGCGACGCTCGTTCTTCCTTCGGGGCTTGGAGGAATCTTTCTTCGTATTCGGCCGTGCCTTGCGCTCGCCAAAACTCGACGACTGCGGCAATTTCTTTTTCTGTAACAAACGGAGCATGCAGGCGGTGAACGCGCGCCGATCCGGAAGGCAGGTAAAGCATATCGCCGCGTCCCAGCAGGGCTTCAGCGCCGTTGGCGTCGAGAATCGTGCGTGAGTCGACTTTGGTCGCCACCCGGAACGATATACGTGCGGGGAAATTAGCCTTGATCAATCCGGTGATCACATCCACCGAAGGACGCTGCGTCGCCAGGACGAGGTGAATGCCCACTGCCCGTGCCATCTGGGCAAGTCGGGTAACCGATTCCTCGACGTTGCCCGAGTCCAGCATCATCAGGTCAGCCAATTCATCGATGATGATAACAATATAGGGTAACGGCCGGTCTTCTGAATCTTCCCCGAAGAGGCTGCGAGTGCCTTCGTCATCGAACAGTTTGTTGTACTGCTCCATGTTGCGGACACCCTTTTCCGCTAGCAATTTGAGCCGGCGTTCCATTTCGCGCACGGCGTTACGCAGGGCGTTAGCCGCGAGTTTAGGTTCGGTAATGATCGGCGTGAAAAGATGAGGTACACCTTCGTAGTTTCCCAACTCGAGGCGTTTGGGGTCGACGAGGATTAGTCTTACCTGATCGGGCGTTGCCTTGTACAGGATGGACATGATCATGGCGTTGATCGCCACACTTTTTCCCGCGCCAGTCGAACCTGCGATGAGTAAATGAGGCATGCCCGCCAAGTCGGCGGTGACGATGCGTCCGTTAATGTCCTTGCCTAGCGCCAGCGTCAGCTTTGATTTGGTGCCGATGAACTCCGGGGATTCAATGTTCTCGCGGAGCCAGATAATCTCGCGCTCGCGATTCGGCACCTGAATTCCCACCGTCGACTTGCCGGCCATCCGCTCGACCAGAATGCTTTCGGCTTTAAGCGCGAGGCACAGGTCGTCGGTGAGGTTGGTGATCCGACTGTATTTGATCCCGGCTTCCGGCTTGTATTCGAAGGTGGTCACCACCGGACCCGGGTTGATCTGCGTCACTTGGCCGTGAACCTCAAACTCGGCATATTTTCCAGTCAGAACCTGAGCAAGGAGCTTCAGTTCATTCGCATCCACAGCCTGTTGCTCGTCAGCACGATGCAGCAGGCTACTCGGCGGCAACTTGAAGCCTCCAACAGCAATCTTTGGCATCACCGTCTTAGGTTTGGTGCCTATATCTGCACGTTCCGTGACCTCAACTTCGGGAACAGACGGTTCCGCAGCTCTAACTGCCGCTTGTGGCTCGATACGATGAGGCTCCGCTTCATCGCGCTCAGAGACCGCCATGCGTTCGATGCCAGTAACGCGTGCGGGTTCGGGCACCGGGGCGGAAGGGTGAAACGAAGGCTGAGACACTTCCTTCCGTGCGGGAACCAATTGAGCCGTGATCATTGGCCGGGTGGCGCGGCGTCTTTCTAGCTCTTTCTGCATCTTCGCCTTTGCGCGATTCTCCTGCCAATCTTTGTATCGGTTCCACAATGCAATGACGAATGCAAACCGGGTTGGTGCCCACACCCGCAGTGACGCAAAGGAAAAAGCAGTGGTCAGGTACAAGGCAACCGCCAAAACGGTTGCGCAGACAATATATGCACCCGCCAGGTTCAAGTAGTGGATGAGAACATCGCCGACGATTCGCCCAATCAAGCCCTCCATCGGGATGACGCCCAGCCAGCGGGCATTTCCAGGCAGCAAAGCCAGCAGCGCGGGAACGAACAATAGCAGCCAGATGGCACCTAGGGTTTTCGCTAAAGGCGAGACGACCTTACGCGAACGGAACCAGCGAGAGCCGAGGGCGGTAAAGAACACTGGGACAAGAAATGCCCCGATGCCAAAGGCCTGCAGCATCAAGTCCGAGATAATTGCTCCTACGAGCCCGATCCAGTTCCGAGCTGCCCTCGAACCGGTTAACACTGAGGCACTGTTGAACGAGGGATCGAGGGGAGAATAGGAGGCCAGTGCCAGGAACAAGAGCAGTCCCGAAACGCATAACAGGAATCCGATCAACTCATTGAGCCGCCGGTTGCTGGTGGGAGCGAATATCTGAGAGAGATACTTCATTAGGGTGTGGGTTGGCGACCGCGCGGAATATGAAATCCCCAGCCGGGTGCCGGAACTCGACCGGAACCAAACAGTCCGGAACCAAATAATTATGTCAAGAAGTGTGCGGCTCGACAATGAGGGAATACGGCAGGAGTATCGAGTTAGTCTCCCGGCCTCCGGTTGATGCCCGAACAAGTGCTAGGTCATAAGGTTAGCGGCGAACACCAGTACCAGAATTCCCACGACGATGCGATACACAGCGAAGGGGACGAACCCGTGTTTTCGCACCCACCCCATAAACCACGCTACTGAGAAATAAGCGACAATGAATGACACCGCAAAACCGATTGCGAGTACGACCCAGCCGTGGGGATCGATCTGCGAAACTCCGATCGGATTTGCGCTTTTTCCGCGCAGCGATTTCAGCAGGTCATAGCCCGTGGCGGCCACCATGGTGGGAATTGACAGGAAGAAGGAAAACTCCAGCGCCGAAGCTCGCGACATACCTGCAATTTGCCCGGCTGCGATGGTAGACATCGATCTCGACGTTCCGGGAAATACCGCCGACAGAATCTGGCATGCGCCGATCCATACTGCCTGGCCAAGGCTCATAGCCTCCATTTTCCAGGTATGAATTCGGCTCGCTGGTCCGTCGGGCCCTGCGGCTTCCGATTTTGCGTTCATGGCATCGACAATCCACATCACGATGCCGCCGATGAGCAAGGAAGCACCAATGATATGGAGGCTCTCCAGATGTTTCCCGATAGTCTTTGTCAAAAGAAACGCGGGGATGGCAGTGGTCACAAAAGCCACTGCGGTCAAGCCTAAGGGGTGAGTCAGGGCTGTGCCGTCGCCGTTCTCTCCTTGCGGAAAGGTCGAAAGAAATTTGGCGATCCGGCTACGAAAATACACCGGCAAACAGAGAATCGCGCCTAACTGGATGACGATGGTGTACATCTTCCAGTAGCCATCCGACAAACTTATATGAAGCAGAGCCTCTGTAATCCGTAGATGCGCGGTGGAACTGACCGGAAGAAATTCCGTGATGCCTTCGACAATACCGAGTACCAGGGACAGCAGGTAGTCGTTCAAGCTCCCTCCATGGTGGGTACAGTATCGCAGAAGTTACGATGAGGTTGGATTCCTAGACCCGATTCCCGGACTGCCCAGTCTGAGGAAATATTTGAGGGCATCGCGGCAGGCAATCGTTCGTTTGTCCAACTCACTGAGTGACATTCCCGTATGTGGGTACGCTTTGGTCAATCAGATAGAGTAGGCGCTGGGCGCGCGTTACCCAGTCCGACGGACCAGATTGCGATGCTACTCTTTGCGCGAGAGCGACGGCCTTGGCTTTTGCTTCAGCGGATTTCTTAGGATCTTCTTCAGTCTTGTAGATTTCGATCAAAGCAGACCAGCGCCAGGCTGCGTCGTATAACGCCTCGGCTGCCGCCGGAGACTGGGGGTGCTCGTTGACGTACTTCTCATAAATTTCCGATTCCTTTACCGGACACTTCGAGCTTCCTTGCCAATCCCCGCAGAGCTTGTTATCGATCAGTTGAAAGGAGGCCAGATCCCCCCATTTTGTGCCGGGAAATTTCTTGATGACCTCTTTCATGTACTTTTCTTCCATGCCTTCGCGAAGGTAGGATTCGCGCTCTCTGGAGGATGGCCGCGACGAAACATCCGCCTTTTCCAGTTGCCAGCGGATATCGGCGGAACGGTACATAGCTTCGCCCGCCAACGGTGAAGTGGGAAAGTATTCGGCGGCGCGATAGTAAAGCCGCATGGCGTCCTGCGCCGCTCCATTACGGCCATGCCTTCGCGAAGCCTGGTCCTCCGAGTCGACCGCTTCTCCAAAAATTATTTTGTCTCCGTTCGGCGTGGAAGCCCGCACTACGCCTTTATCGAGCATCCAGCCGGTGACCGTGCGTTCTTCGCTCAGGTTAGCTTCGACGTGTACCCACTCCCGGCTGGTCTCCAAAACGATAATTTCTCTTCCGCGATCCATTTCTGCGAGTTTTGCTGAACTGGCATCGGGCGAAAGATAAACTTGGGCGACGCGCACGACGGTGCCGCGCTGGTAGTCCGCGGCGCTGCTGGGCAATGCCAGCGCAACCAGATAGACCAGAGCGAGAATCAAGAACCTTGAACCGCCGTCCCGGCGTCTGCCTGGTCTCAAGACGGTCGAGTCGAAGCCGGCAAAACTTTGCTTATCCATCAAGAGTTTCCTTCTGCAATTCCTCCAACACGCCTGGCTCAATATTCCCGCCGCTAATGACCGCGACAATCACGGTAGTTTCCGGCAGTTCTGTGCGGTGGAATAAGAATGCCGCCGCGGCTACCGCCCCACTCGGCTCCGCAGTCGTGTTTGGATCGACGGAGAGTCGTCTGGTAGTCTCGCGAATTTCGTCTTCACTGACTGTAACGATGTCATCCACGTATCGGCGAATGTGTTCAAAGTTGATTGCTCCGATGCTTTGGGTACGCAGCCCATCCGCCAGGGTGCGGGTTACCTCCGTAGCTTCGAGTTGAACAATCTTGCCTGCTCGCAGGCTGGCTTGCGCGTCGGCGGCGAACTGTGGTTCGGCACCAATGATCTTGACTTCCGGGCGGCTCAGTTTGATCGCGGTCGCAATGCCGCTGATCATGCCTCCGCCACCGACTGGCGCTATGACTGTCTCGACGCTGGGCAGGTCCTCCAGAATTTCCAGACCGATCGTTCCTTGACCGGCGATGATTTTTTCGTCGTTGTAAGGAGGTACGATGGCGTATCCGTACAGCGCGGCAAGTTCCTCGGCCTTGGCCTGGCGTTCAGAACTCGACGGGCCTACCAGTATGATCTCTGCGCCCAGTGCTGAGGTTGCCTCGCGTTTAACCGCCGGAGCATTGCTCGGCATCACCACAATCGCCTTCACTCCAAGGGCTCGTGCTGCGTATGCCACGCCCTGCGCATGGTTGCCACTCGAATAGGTAATGACCCCTCGATGACGCTCGCTATCGGACAAGGACGCAACTTTGTTGAACGCACCGCGCAGCTTGAACGAGCCAATCGGCTGTTGGTTCTCCGGCTTAAGGTACAGTTGCCGGTTTCCCTTGCTCCCATGGTTCAGTGGTAGATGCCACGGGATCAGTCTGGTCCGCGCGGCAACGCCCTTCAGGCGAGCTTGCGCTTGGCGTATGTCGTTGAGGGTGACGATGGGGCGTCTCCGTTGTCGTCCTGTGGAAGACGACCTTTCGCTTACAGCACAAACATCAAATCTCTAATATCACCGGCATGATCAGCGGACGCTTTTGCGTTTGCTTGGAAATATAGCGTTTCAAATCCGTCCGGATCTTTTCCTTGATCACGCCATAGTCCGTTTTTTCCTCATCGCTCGACATTTCCAGCGTCTGCAGCACAACCTGGCGCGCTCCTTCAGCGAATCCGTCTTCGCCAGGAGAAAACCCGCGAGTTACGATTTCGGGAGTGGTTTCCACTTTACCGGTGAGTTTATGTATGGCGATGATGGGCAGCACAATGCCGTCTTCGCTCAAATGTCGGCGATCCTTGACGATCAAATCTTCAACAACGTCAGTCCGCGAGCCGGAATCAATGCAAACCCGGCCGATATTGACTCGGCCGGCCTTACGCGCACCCAGGTCGTCAAACTCAAGGATGTCCCCGCTCTCTATCAGAATGGCCTTACCGACTGAGGCGTGCATTGTCCCCGCCATTTCCGCGTGTAGCTTCAGCTGGCGGTACTCTCCGTGGACGGGAATGAAATATTTAGGCTTAACGAGGTTGATGATGAGCTTTAGTTCGTCCTGGCTAGCATGACCACTTACATGGACCGGCGGGTACGATCCGTCGTCATAAATTACATAGGCCTCACGCCGGAATAGGTGATCGACCATGCGGTAGATGGCCTTCTCGTTCCCCGGAATGATACGTGAGGAAAGCATCACCGTATCGCCCTTTTCGATCTTTGCGTGTTTGTGATTGTCGACCGCGGCGCGCGAGAGGGCAGACATTGGTTCCCCCTGAGTACCGCTGATCAGCACGCAAACTTTCTCGGGAGGAAAATTCTTCATCTCGCCGGGATGAATGAGCAAGCCCTCTGGAATCTCGATGTAGCCAAGGTCTTCGGCAATCTCAGCCGAGTTGTTCATTGATCGCCCGGCGAAGGCGACCTTGCGGCCGTGCTGCCACGCCATCTCCACCGCGAGCTTGATGCGATGGATCGAGGACGAGAAGCAGGAAATGAAAAGCCGCCTCTTCGTATGGGCGAAAACTTCATCGAATTTTCGACGTACGGCTCGCTCACTCGGCGTATAGCCTTTGCGCTCAACGTTAGTCGAGTCTTGAAACAGCGCCAGAACGCCGGTTTTTCCGTATTCAGCAAACGAGTGCAAGTCGAACAGACGGTTATCCGTAGGGGTGGGATCGACTTTGAAATCGCCAGTGTGAATGATCACGCCCACGGGCGTGTGAATCGCCAGAGCTACACAATCCACCAGACTGTGCGTGACCTGTAAAGGGTGAATCGTGAATGGGCCGAGCTTAAATCTCTCATTCGGGCGGATCTCGTTGAGCTCGGCGTCGTCGAGCAATCCGTGTTCTTCCAGTTTGTCTTCCACGTAGGCGAGGGTGAACTCAGTTCCGTACACCGGAACATTCAATTCACTCAGCACCCAGGGCAATGCGCCAATATGGTCTTCATGCCCGTGGGTAAGGACGATGCCGCGCACGCGCTGTCGGTTTTCGATCAGGTAGGAAATGTCGGGAACAACGATGTCGACACCCAGCAGCTCGGCCTCCGGAAACATTAACCCGGCATCGATGACGATAATATCGTCGCCCCATCGCACGGCCATGCAGTTCATTCCGAACTCGCCGAGGCCGCCGAGGGGCACAATCTGCAATTTTCCAGTAGGCATGCGGAATACTGATCGTAGCACATGCCGTCCGCGCTCCTGGCAGGGGAGTACCTGTGAAATGATCACGTCCGCATCCCCAATCTTCCACTCGCATGAATTCTGCGATAAGGTTTAAGTGCATGGTGGAGACCCCTCACAAATCATGGTTGAGACTCAGGGTCGAAGACGGTTTGCAGCGGGGCTTCCAGCACGCGTATGAGACCGTGAAAGTAGATCCTTCCAAATTCTTGCTGCAGTTGCGCGCCGGGTACGGCTTGCCGGTCACCAATTTTCATGGAGTTTACTCGGTTGAAGTCCATCAGCTCGACGATCTGGCCGATCGCGTAATTCGTAGCGGGATGAAGGTCGCTGCTGCGGAGGGAGCGGGATTCGGTTTGGGAGGCTTGATCACGATCATTCCTGACCTGGGGATTCTTTCAGCCGTCACCTTGCGCACCATCCAGAAGCTCAGTCTGATCTACGGATTTGAGTTCAATACCGAAGAGGAAACCGCTGAACTCTGGATTGCGGCGGCCAGTGCCGCTGGCGTGGACATCAGCCGCGAGTTGCTGGAGAAAGAAGTCATAAGCCGCTTCGTGCCACGGGTTATCCAGCGCATTGCCGCGCAGGCGAGCGCCGAGGTCGTGGAAAAATGGTCTGGGAGATTGATCCCCCTTGCAAGCTCCTTAATTGGCGCCGGCCTGAACTACTATTTTGTGCGTGCATGGGGGGAGCGTGCGCGGTCGCATTTTCGCAAGCGTCATATGGAGTTGCGAGGGCGCATGAGTGCCGGCCAGCTCGTCGCGGATACGCCAGAGGCACTTTCGCCTTGAGGCCTACGGCTAGCGAAGGTGCCAGCCGCAGAGATCGCAGAGTAGGCCAGGAAGTGGCACGTTTGCAAAGTGTCCATTATGGGCTTGAAGTCCGGCGACCATCAGTTTGTTCTTGTACAGCCTGAACCATACGATGCCAACATTTAAATGCGCAGCTATTCTGTTTGACCTCGATGGAGTCCTGGTTGATTCCACTCGTTCCGTTTCTCGCCAGTACCGGCTTTGGGCCGAAAGAGCCAAGCTTGATCTACGCGCCGTGGAGGATGTTCCGCATGGTGTGCGGGCCATCGAGATTGTCCGGCGACTTGCCCCACATTTGGATGCAGAAGCCGAGGTCGAGAAGCTTGAACGAATGGAAGCCGAAGACCAGGACGGGGTGGCTGTCATGCCGGGTGCCGCGGATTTAGTGAACTCAATTCCTGATGGCCGTTGGTGTGTAGTCACATCGGGCACGCGTTATCTGGCTACCTGCCGGCTGAGATATGCAAACTTACCCATACCAAAGATTCTGGTTTCGGCGGAGGACGTAATCAAAGGAAAGCCTAATCCAGAGCCCTATCTTGCTGGAGCAAGACTGCTTGGCATGAAGGCATCAGAGTGCCTGGTCATGGAAGACGCGCCCGCGGGTATCGAGGCCGGTCATGCGGGAGGAATGAAAGTCATCGGGATCACCAGCACGTACCCGTCGTCAGCACTGGAAGCCGACGTAGTGATTCAGGCTCTGTCGCAGATACGGGTTAAGAAAACAGATCGTGCACCCGGCCTGACAGTGGATGTCGAGCTAACGTAGCCAGTCCTCCAACTCGATCCTCTGGTCAGTCTTATCATCTCGATATTTCACAATCACCGGGGTGTAAAGAGAAAGGTTCCACGCGGCAGCCTGCCCATGTTTCACCGCTCGCGATCCGGGCACCACAACGGCATTTTCCGGAACTTCCAGCGGCTTCTCGTCAGTGGCTTTGCAAATTTGATCGCGCACGATGTCATACAGAGGGGTCGACCGGGTCAGAATGGTTCCGGCACCGAGTACAGCCCGCGTCCGCACCAGCGTGCCCTCATACACGCCGCAATTACCGCCTACCAGCACATCGTCTTCAATGATTACGGGGGCCGCGTTCACCGGCTCCAAAACCCCACCGATTTGGGCTGCCGCGCTTAAATGCACCCGTTTGCCGATCTGCGCGCAGGATCCCACTAACGCGTGCGAATCGATCATGGTGCCCTCATCCACATAGGCCCCGACGTTGATAAACATAGGCGGCATGCAGATCACGGAGGGCGCGATAAATGCGCCTTCACGAACCGATGATCCTCCCGGAACCAGGCGCACACGCTCAGCCAGGGAAAAATGGCGAGCCGGAAACGTGTCCTTGTCGACGAAGGAAAGCGTATCGGTATCCGCGCCCATCCTGGTGAGCTCTCCCAGGCGAAACCCCAGCAGAATTCCTTGCTTGACCCACGCGTTTACTCGCCACTGTCCATCGATCTTCTCGGCAGCTCGAATCTTTCCCAGGGTAAGTTGTTCGCGGAACTCCAGAAAGGTCGCTCGTGCTTCCGGATTCCGTTCTACCTCTCCCAGGGTGACGAGGCGTTCGACGGCAGACTGGAGGGTGGGCATGAGTACGGAAGTATAGAAGAAAGAGTTTCAGAATGCAGGCTTTTAGATTCAGATCTCGACCATGACCTGTATTTTTAGGCAATTTTAATAATCTGGACTCTGCAACCTTCTTTTCAAATGCACTTGCATTCGCTGCGAATCAGCACGCCCGCCATCTGGTGCGAAGATTCGCGCGCCTCGGACAGGGTCGCGTACGGGCCGTGCCATTTGGCGTGGTTGGCATCATGACCCGCGGGACGTCCCTTGCCATGATTACACTGTCCACAACTGGAACGGTGCAGCACAACCTTGTGCGGTCCGGCCAGCCAATTTTCATAGACGAAAAAATCTGGCGCTTCTGCCGCAGCCGGCTTGGCGACCAGCCCCGCTTCGGCAACAATCTTTTGCAGCTTTGACCGCGTGTCGCGGCGCATCGGCAGCATCGGCAAGCGATATACTTCTTCGATCTTGCCCATCATTGCCAGCACGGCTTTCACCGGCATTGGGTTCGACTCGATGAAGTTGCCTTGCATCAGCGGAAGAAATTTGCGGTGAATGCGACGCGCCGTTTCCCAGTCATTCGCAAGCGCGGCGCGCGTCATTTCCGCTATTTCGCGTGGAATCTCATTGGACGCCACCGAAATGATGCCCACACCGCCCAGCGCAATGAGGGGCAAAGTGACCGCGTCGTCGCCGGATAAAACAGCAAACGATTCGGGGACCGCGTTGCAAACTTCTGCCATCTGGCTGATGTTGCCGCTCGCTTCTTTTATTCCAACAATGTTTGGAACCTCAGTTAGTCGTGCCAATGTGCCGGGTTCGATATTTGCAGCCGTCCGGCCCGGCACGTTGTACAGAATCACCGGCTTATTCACCGCCTCTGCGACGGCTCGAAAGTGGCGGTACTGGCCTTCCTGCGTCGGCTTGTTGTAATAGGGCGTAGCCGTGAGAATCCCATCGACTCCGGTTTTTTCAGATAATTCTTTAGCCTTTGCCACCGCGTCTTGCGTCGAGTTGGACGTCGCGCCTGCCACGATTGGCACTCGTCCAGCGGCCACCTCGATCGTGATGTCAATCACTTGAATCCATTCGTCGTGAGAAAGTGTAGGGGTTTCGCCGGTCGTACCGCAGGGAACCAGGAAGTCGATCCCGGACTCCACCTGCCACGCAACCAGGTTGCGCAGGGCAGCCTCGTCGATGGAGGCGTCCTGTCGAAATGGGGTCACTAAAGCAGTACCGCAGCCACGGAATTGCATGAGATAAAGATAACGCTAATGGGGGTGTCGAGGGAACGGCTAGTAAGGGACGAATTATGTCTCGCGCCAAACGTCTTTAAAGTCGAAGAATCCTTTTTTCCCGGCCAGCCACTCGGCTGCCCGCACCGCGCCTTCGGCAAATCCCCGACGGGATTTGGAATCGTGACAAAGATAAATCGTGTCATGCGGAGAATCGAGCACGACCTCGTGCATGCCTACTACATCACCCTCCCGAAACGATGTGATTTCAACCTCGGTTTTGGATTCGTCCCGGATGATTGTTTGCAGAGTCAGTGCTGTGCCCGAGGGAGCGTCCCTTTTTTGTTCGTGATGTCTCTCGAAAATATGTCCGAGATATTGATGCTGCAAAATTCCAGCGGCGGTACGCGCGGCCTCAAACAACAGATTTATCCCGATGGAGAAATTGGCGCCATAGAGAAGGCCGGTCTGGTTTTTATCCACCAAGCCGCGGACCCGTGGCAAATCGTCATACCATCCTGTGGTTCCCACGACCATGTTTTTGCCTGCGCCGACACAGGCCTCAATATTGCCGAGAACAGTCTGAGGAGTGGTGAAGTCGATGACCGCATCTACCTTGGTAAGTGTTTCGGCAGTGAGAGCAGATGCTCGGGTGTTTTCCTTCGAGCCTAACTGCCTAACCTCGTGATTGCGCTCCCGGGCTACGTCAGCGACCAGGGATCCGGTTTTGCCACGCCCTAAAATAAGGAGGTTCACAAATAGTCCTTCGATTCTGGTTGCCTCGCGGCGTTGGTTGTTCCCACCAGCTTGTGGCCGACTACGCAAAAACTTCTGCATCCAGGTCTGAAAAGAATGCCTTGTGCAGTCTTTGGACAATATCGGATACCGCATCTTCCTCAACTACAAACGTCAGATTGATTTCGGACGCGCCTTGCGAAATCATGCGTATTTTAACGTCGGCCAGTTCGCCGAACACTCGTGCGGCGATGCCAGGAGTGTCTCGCAAATTTTCTCCCACCAGGCAAACGATCGCCTTGCGTCCTTCATACTTTACATCTGCCAGCTTAGCCAGGTCAGCCGCGAGCGGAGGGATCGATTCGTTCGAGTCCACCGTGAGCGAAACGCTTACTTCGGAGGTCGACACCACATCCACAGCTACCCGATGCCGCTCAAACGCGGTGAAAATCGAACTAAGAAACCCGTGCGCCAGCTGCATGCGGGGTGCAGCCACATCTACGATCGTAATACGTTTCTTGACGGCGATGGCTTTAAAAAAATTCCGGCACCGGGGTGCGCGAGCTGTTATTTTTGTGCCTTCACAATCCGGATTGCGTGAATTTAGAACATACACCGGAATGTTTTTCTGCACAGCCGGAAGCACCGTCGCGGGGTGCAGCACTTTTGCGCCAAAGTAGGCAAGCTCCGCGGCTTCGTCGAAACTGATCACTTTAATCCGGCGCGCCTCCATTACCAGCCTTGGATCGGTCGTCATCATGCCATCAACATCTGTCCATATCTCAATTCTTTCGGCACTTAAGCCGGCACCTACGATAGCCGCGGAATAATCGGACCCGCCGCGACCGATGGTGGTGGTAATTCCAGCCTTGGATGCGCCGATGAAGCCCCCCATCACGGGTACTTTCCCTGCAGCAATTAACGGCGCGACCTTGGTTTGCAGCCGCTGGTTAGACTCCTCGAAAAGTGGAACCGCACGCATGTGGGCGCTGTCCGTCACCAGCCATTCGCGGGAATCGACCAGAGCCGCGTTCATTCCGAGGGCAGAGAATGCCGCAGCCACAATTTTGCTGGATAAAATCTCGCCAAAGGCGGACACGTAGTCGGTAGTACGAGGAGTCAGTTCGCCCACCGCTGCAATACCGCGCAGCAGTTCTTCGAGAGTTTCAAAGTCAGCACCCAGGTCGCTATGAAATTGCGTGAAAAGAGCAGTGCCCAGCAGTTCGCCAGCCGTGTTGTAGTGACGTTCCTGCAAAGCCCGACAAAGTTTCAGCGCTGTCTTGCGATCACCCGCCCCAGCGGCACGGGCCATTGCCAGCAACTGGTCGGTAACCTTGGCCATGGCACTCACTACCACGGCGGGCTTGTGTCCCAAACGCCCTTTGACAATCCCCGCAGACCGCTCGATGGCGGTTGCATCCTCCACCGAGGTGCCGCCGAACTTCATCACGATCATCGGAGTAGATCCAGGACGGGGCGGCGTTTTACCTCCACCCCAAAATATCCGATGGCTGGAGATACGCGCTTCAATTCAGGTATCCCTGGACCTTCAACAGCTCTGCGTTCAATAAGGCCGCCCCGGCCGCTCCGCGGATGGTATTGTGCGAAAGTACGGTGAATTTCCAATCCAAGACCCCGCACGGGCGCAGACGGCCCACGGTCGTGGTCATCCCATTTCCACGGTCCGAATCGAAGCGCGGCTGCGGACGATCGTTCGGGGTTACATAAACGATCGGTTGGTCCGGAGCACTGGGAAGCCGTAGTTCCTGGGGCAGGCTGTGGTACTCGCTCCATGCTTTGATGATCTCTTCCGGCTTGGCTTTTTTGGTCAGCTCGATAGAAACGGACTCTGTATGGCCATCCTCTACCGCGACGCGGTTACACTGGGCACTCATTGCCAACGAACTCATCGTAATCCCAGAGCCATTCAGCTTACCGAGCAGCTTGCGGGTTTCCTCTTCCATCTTTTCTTCTTCTTTGGCAATGTAGGGAATCACGTTGCCTAAGATGTCGAGCGAAGCTACTCCTGGATAACCCGCGCCACTCACGGCTTGCATCGTAACCGCCATGACCGTGTCCAGACCAAAGGTCTGCTGCAACGGCGCCAGCGCAATCACCAGACCGATCGCCGAACAGTTTGGATTCGTGACGACAAATCCGCCAGACTGCTTGCGCCATTTCTGGCATTCGATCAACTTGACGTGATCATGATTCACTTCTGGAATTACCAGCGGGACATCGCCCTGCATGCGTAACGCGCTGGAATTGCTGACCACCGCGCAGCCTGCTTCGGCAAATCGAGGCTCCATCTCGGCCGCGATAGAAGCGTCCAGTGCGGCGAAGATCACCTTTGGAGCGCCATCCGGTGTCGCCGGCGAGACTCGCATCTCCGCGACCTTCGAGGGAATCGATGTCTTCAGTTTCCAGCGGGTCGCCTCCGCATAGGGGCGCCCTTCAGAGCGGTCGGATGCCGCCAGCCATGCAACTTCAAACCAGGGGTGATGCTCCAACATCTGGACGAAGCGCTGGCCGACAATTCCGGTCGCGCCCAATATTCCAATGGGGATCTTGGCCGTCATATGAGTGTGTTGAGATTTTACAACACAGGAGACGCGCGCTCTGATGCGGGAAACTTAACAGTCACTCACAGACGCTGTGCCCGAGACTCGTTAGTGACCGACAGCAGACGAGGGGCTCATTTTCCGGGAACGATCTCGGCCCCGAACGAGTACTCGTTTAATGGACCGAATCGTTTTTTCTCGGCATACAATCGCCAGCGTCGCCATACGATGCGCAGGCTCGCCATGACAGGAATTGAAAGGTAGATGCCCAGTACGCCGGCGATTTCACCGCCGGCGAGCACGCCGAAAATCGCGGCCAGCGGATGGAGTTCCATGCTTTGCCCCATGATGCGAGGAGATATTACGTAGTCCTGTATCAGGCGCCATGCCGCAAGGAAAATAACCAGAACCAGCCAATGCGGATAGCTCATCAGTAATGCAACACTGATAATCAAGGCTGCGGCAACCAGTGGTCCCACCACTGGGATGAATTCCATCATTCCGCCCGCAGTGCCGAGCACCAAGGCATACGGAACCCGCGCGATCTCCATGAATGCGAGATAGGCGATGAACGAAAGCGCCGCCAGCATCAATTGGGCGCGGATGAATTGCGCCAGCATCTGGTTCAGGTCGCCCAATACGCCTTGCAGGAATTCACGCTGTGGGCGGGAATGCACGAACGAGAGTAGAACCTCGCCAAACGTGTGCGCATCTTTGAGAAAAAATGCTGCCAGAATCGGGACCACAATCAATAGCCACGCCTGTTTCGCAACATCGGCAACTCGCAAGCCGGCGCGTTGGGCGAGTTCGAGAAGATCGTCGCTATGTTTGGAGAGGAGCGATGAAACTTGCGCGCGGGTGTGCTGGCTCCAACCGTGCTCGATTCCGATCTGTTCGGCGAGTTGGCCGGAACTCACGGTTTTGAGAAGGTTCGGTAGGGCCTCGCTTAGCCGCTGTCCCTGGCGGGCAATTTGGGGTCCAACGAAGAAGAAAAATGTGATCAGCAGGGCGATCAGCAGGACGTAGATGACCCCAATTGCCCGTCCCCGGCCCCTTACCCATTTTTCAACGCGCGATACAGCAGGATCCACCAGATAAGCAAAGAATACTGCAAACAGAAATGCGATCAGGGTTCGGCGGGCAATGTACAGGAAGCCGAGAGCCAGCGCAAACATCAACAGTGTGAATAAGACCCGCGCCGTACGTGCGTCAATCAGAGACATTGAAGGAGCTTCCAGCTCCGTAACGCCTTCGTCCTTCGCCTAGTCTCGCACCACTTCCGTATTGTCGCTAGCCACAAGGATCCTGACCAGTTTAAATTGATCATCTAGCCACATCGACCAGTCCCCAGCCTCGCTCTTTAGAACGAAATGATCGAGTTCCCGTTCTACTCCGTGTACCGGGACCTTTTCCTTCCCGGTAAATGCCACGCTTACCAGCAGGGAAGACCGCTGGTGAGGATTGATCACTCCAAACTTAACCTGCTGGCTCTGCGGACAGGCCACGTGTCCATTTTCCTGCCGGCAACCGGTCGCAAGATATTTCCACGCCAGAATTTCGCGGTGGATGAAAAAGTAGTCGTCCAACACGCTGGTTGAGATCGGGAGCAAAAAAGGATGCTCCTCGGGCTTGTCCTGCGGGTTGGTGGTTGAGCGTTCAACCAGCAGATTGTCGTTCGGGACGATGACCGCTTGAGCTTTTCCTGGGCTCAGCTCTTTCCACTCGTATTTCACCAGATCGCCGCTGGCGGTAAGGCGTAACTCGGAAGTTTGTGCGGCGTCGGTCACGCCGGCTTCCGTCTTGAATTCTGATTTTGCGACGCTACCGTTCGAGTCTTGTTGAATGGAGAATTTTTCAGTGGCAACTCGTCTTCCATTCATGAAAACTCCAAAGGATCCGCTGTCCACGGCTTTGCTCTGAGGCTGTTTTTCTTTCTCCTTGTCCTTATCGCTGCGTGGCGTCGCCATGGCACACGAGATAAGTAAAAACCACGAGACCACGATTGCCAGTGACTTTCTAGACTTCACTTCTCGCTCCTCGAACCCGAGACTTCCATACCTATACAGAAGCTCGCAGTCGTAGTTTTTCGATGACCTCGCCCGCGATTTGCTCCACGCTTTTCCCCGAGGTTTCAATACGGTCCCGGGCTTTAAGGTACAGCGCCCGGCGGTCGTTGTAGAGCCGCCGAAATTCTTGCAAATCACGCCCGAGGGGACGCGGTAATCGTTGCTCCTGACAGCGGCGGAACAGTTCTTCGACGGGAGCGTCCAGAAAAATCGTCAGGAGTCCCAAGTCTTGTAGGAGCGCCGCATTATTTGGCTGCACGAAAGCACCCCCTCCTACCGCTACAATTTTTCCTGAAGATCCCAGGCTCAGAACTAACGAACGCAAAGCAGCATGTTCGATCTGACGAAAACCTGCTTCCCCCGACTGTTCAAAGATCTGCTCGATGGATCGCTGTTCTTGCGACTCAATACGCTCATCCAAATCTTCGAAAGCCCAGCCCAATTTCCGGCTCAGAGCCAATCCCACGCTGCTCTTGCCGGCGCCCATGAAGCCCACCAGGAAAACTGTTCGCACCCCGAAGTCAGGCTTAGACATTATGGTTTTGGAACGCCAACCCAAGCTGGGACGCACACGCGACTCAGAGACGAAAGTTCCGGGAACATTCCGCCAAGCCTCACTGTTTGAATGTTTTTAGCGCTTCTTGAGGTGAATTTTACCACTGAAGGAAAACAATCGGACTGAAGATGCCGCTTTGTTCATCGTACCTGCGAAGGCACTCCCTGCCTTGACTACGAAAGGAGTGTGTTTGGGTTCAAGCAGAAAATCGTTCTCCACCTGGCCTCGAACCGACCGGGCTGTCACATCGATCGAAGCGTTATTCGGCGCACTGGCTTCGATGTCTCCACTATGGCTGGCGAGATAGTATTCGCCACTGTTGCCGAAGTCGCCTTCGTAACGAATTTTGCCGCTGGTCGAGTTCACCTGCACTTGCGGACCGCTTACACGATTGAGCGTCACATCGCCGCCCACGGAAGTTATTTCCACGTGCCCATTGCGAATATTGGTTAACGCCACGGAACCGTTCAAGGTTTTAACGTGTACGTGCGCATCGCTGATGTCGCGGACGTCAATATTTGCCTGACTGCCCTCCAGCACTACGTCTCCGTGCAATCCCTGGGCTTGCAAGGGACCTGTACTGGATCGCAAAGTAACACTGGCATCGGTGGGAACAATGAGTTCGTAATCAATGCGGCCAGTCTCGGCGGTGGCTTCGAAAAAGAGGTGGGAAACAATGTCCACCCGATTTCCGCTTTGACTCTGATCGATCTCTGCCCGATCAGAATGAAGAATGGCGGTCACCACCACCTGATTTCCGGAACCAGGTCTTACCGTAATCGGTCCGTATTGATTGCTTACTGAAATGCTGGCTCTTGGGCCTACGGTAAACCGAAATTCTTTACGAACTTCGGCCGAAGCGCAAATCGTCGTAGCCAGAATCGCAACTGTAACCAGTTGTGCCGCCCGCTGCGCGTTCTCCATTTAAGGTTCCCCTTCTCAAGTCCACTTGTTGACTTTGAGTTCCCTAAACCCTATTACCTTGTCGTGAAGACGAATCACGGCAAGGACCGGTCCAATGCCATCTCGTAGATTGTCGCCCGTTGTTCGTATGCATCCATCACGATTTGCTGGGCCTCTTCGTCGTTCGGATCAGCTTGAGCCGATTCCTCAGCATCGCGAATGTATGCATTCACATTTTGCAAGTTGGAAGCGTAGGCCGCCTGCGCCATCGGAGCGCGTGTTCCCACAGCTTCCAGTAGTTGCAGATCTTCATTATTATTTACAGTTTTTGTATTTCTGGCAGTTTGTATGCTGGTGACAGCCGGAGCAACGGCGGGAGTTTGTGCTACCGGATGGGATTCCGGTGCTGGTCTTTCGTAAACGAAGACTGCCAGGGCAATAACGGCCGCCACTGCGACAGGTGCCAGCCACCCCAAACTCCAACGTTTCTTAACCGGCGGAACTAACGAAGGGCCCAGTGGGGTCTCGCGAATCAGCCCTTCCTGACGCAGCGCAATCTCGATCGAATTCCAGACACGCGGCGCAGGATCCGCAAACTCCTGCAATTGGCGCGCTTCTTCCGTAATTGAATTGAGGTCGGCTACCAGGCTTGAACAGATCGGACAGGATCGCAAATGGGCTTCCTGTTCAGCGTCCCGGCTACCATCAACGACCTCGGGCAGAATCTCTTGAAACTGTGCGCAATTCATACTTCAACTCTCCCCCAAACAAACTGCTCTCGCTCATCACGGCTTGGCGGCCTTTTCGGCTCTGCTCGTTTTGAGCGCATCGCGCAATTTCATGCGCGCTTTGTGTAACTGAGACTTGCTATTGCCGATGGAACACCCGACCATCGTCGCAATTTCGTTATGCTCGTAACCTTCCACATCATGCAGTACAAAAATTCTTCGATATCCGGGTGGCAGCGCCTCCACCGCGCGTTGAAGCCTCAGCCTGTCGATTGAGCCCGACAGAACCGGATCGGCCGCACCCAATTCTTTTTTTGGCACTTCGTCTTCGCTCTCGAGAGTTTCTTCCAATGGAACTACCGGAAGACTTTTTTTTCGCAACTGCATCAGAACCACGTTTACCGCCATCCGATGCAGCCAAGTGGAAAAAGCTGATTCTCCGCGAAACGTGGCAATCTTGCGAAACAACTGTAGAAAAGCTTCCTGTGTCAGATCCTCGGCTTCCGCCGTGTTGGATGTCATGCGCAGACATAGCGAGTACACGCGTCGTTTATGCAGGCTGTACAGGAACTGAAAAGCTTCGGCATCGCCAAGCTTGGCGCGCTCGATCGCGTCAGCTTCCGAAAGCTTGTCGCCCTGTATTTTTTTTGCGTCCGTCAAGTCGCCTTTTCCGGCCGCACTAGTTCAGATGCGGCGTAACTAGCTTTTCGTTGTACTGCTTGCAGGGTTTAGAGTCGCCTACCCGGATTGAAGTTGCGAAATTTGTCGGTGCCTGGGTCAACGCGCGTTTGGATGACGTTAGTAACTTTCTATCAGCCTATCGGGGCGGGCAAACCCCGTCAACTATGGTTCCTGGTATTTAACTGCCCGGAGGCTATGATTCTTCGTATTTTTCATACCTCAAGTCTCACTATGCACCCAGCAAAGGCGGAATTTTAGCCATCGGGTTTAGTCCCGATTACGCTGGGTCGTTCACCAGTGGCACCTTCTAGCTTGAGCCTTATAACCAGAAAATGAACCTTTCGCGTCTGGTCTCAGCTGGCTGGCGCGGAAGGAGCGATCCAATGAAATCCGCAATCTTCATCACCGCTATCTTGCTTGCCTCTTTCGCTCAGGCTAAAGAGCCGAAGGTTCACGAAAGTGGCACCTTACTGCAAATGGACTCCGCCGAGTGCGGGGTGGACGAAAACAGCGGCAAAAGTGTGATGGGCGAGCTGGTTGGAACAGATTCGGCACACAAGAAGACCCACGCGCTTCTGTGTCAGGAATATTTGTTGCAAAGTAATACAGTGGTTTACCGCATACGCCCGCGAGATGAGAAACACCCAATTCTTCTCCCAGTAGGCCAGAAAGCTCAGTTCCGGATACAGAAGGACAAAATGCTGTTACAGGTGGAAGATGGCGACAGCAAGGAGCGGGAGTACAGCGTAATCTCCATGACGCCCCGGCAGTCAGTAAAGTCTGCGGACAACTCCGCCGCTAAGTAGAGAGAAAAAGCCCCGGTCGATAAAGATTGACCAAATCGCAACAAGTCTTGCGACTGGGGCAACTTTCTTTCCTGAAATCGTCAGCGGAACCGTCTCCTCATCTCTAGGTACTGGGCACCGCGTACTGACCGCCGACCCGTATCACCGCTCCAGACCCAACCCTGGCCTCCGCGCGGGCCCAGTTTGCGCTCTATCCTGGCGCTGGAATAGAAGGCTTCTGGGGCCCTATCGGCATGCGCGCCGAGGTGGGAGACGAAATCTACTTTGATAACGTGCTCGTAATAACTTAAAGGTTACGGTTGGCCCCGTCTTCCGTTTCTAGCGGTTCCTCGAAAAACTTGAACAGCAGCCTTCGGAGCTGCCGCTTTGTTTTTGTCTTTGCATCCCGTTACAGCCTGCCGAAAGACATGTTAGAGTGTTGCACTTGCCGCTTCGAACGCAGTCCTGAGGCCACATCCAAAGGAGTTGTTTATGTCACCAATCTACGATTTGGTAAAGGATCGCAAAGTCTGTTCAGTCGATGCCGACAGCACGGTTCTGGAAGCCGCGCGGTTCATGATGGAACAACGTATTGGTGCCCTTCCAGTTTTGCGCAACGGCGATCTGGTGGGCATTTTCTCCGAACGGGATATCATGAACCGCGTCGTTGCCGTGGGACGCCTTCCGGGAAGTACCAAGGTTTCAGAGGTGATGACCGCCAATCCTAAGGCGGTTGATGTGAACGAAACCGTAGAGAACTGCCTCTATCTCATGCGCGAATTCGGCTTCCGGCATTTGCCGATCGTGGACGGAAAGGAACTCAAAGGCCTGGTCTCCTCGCGCGACATCCTTCTGCGGTACATTTCCATGAAAGAAGCTGAGCAAAGGCGGATGGCAGGATGAAGGAAGGTCGAATGCTCCCCGGGCCAAAACCCTCTGGATTACTATTTGGTCCCTGTCTGAATAACTTGCTGAGATTACCCGTTAGTTGATTTATCCTTGTGGATACAATGACTTGCCTATGGGGGATGCCTAATCGGAAGCAATCTCTTCGTCTCGCGCTGTTCGTCCTGCTGCTACCCCTTGCAAATACGTCTGCGCGGGCTGCCGAAACTACTGTCCCTTCTTCGCAACCCGGGCTGGTCCCGATTCTCACATATATCTCTTCAGGATGGGACACCCTTACCCGCTCGATGACCGACTGTCAGACCGTGGTAGATCCAAAACTGGTTGAAGCCTCGGTATTGTACCTTCCTGCCGATTTTGCGCCGCCCCCGACGGTGCAGGAAATGCAGAAACGATGCAGGATTCATATCGAAGCTCTGCCCGCTGTCGTTACTAAGCCGGGGCAAATCGATCCCTCAAAGATTGCTCCAGGGTTGCTGTATCTCGAGCACAAATATGTTGTTCCGGGCGGCCGTTTCAACGAGATGTATGGTTGGGATAGCTACTTCATTATCCTCGGACTGATCCGGGCCCGACGGATTGATCTTGCCCGGGGCATGGTCGAAAACTTCTTTTTCGAGATTGAGCACTATGGCACCGTCCTGAATGCCAATCGTGCCTACTATCTGACTCGGTCTCAGCCTCCATTTCTGACATCCATGATCATGGCGGTCTACGAGGCGGAAAAAGCGGCTGGCCACGAAGACCGCACGTGGCTGGAGAAGGCGTACGTCTATGCCAGCAAAGATTATGAGAACTGGAATCGGGAACCGCACATCGCGGGATCGACCGGCCTGGCCCGCTACTACGATTTCGGAAATGGTCCGGCTCCCGAGAGCCTGAAAGACGAGGCGGGAAGCTACAGGAAAGTCGCAGGATATTTCCTATTGCATCCTCAGACCGGAAGGCCCTATCTGACAGAAGATACCGGCGAAGCCGGCTCCGGCGTCGGTTTCAAATATTCCACCCAGATTTGCGACGTGCCGAGCACGATGGCCAAGCCGGATTGCGAGCCGGCCAAGAAGATCTCGCTCAGTCCCGATTATTACAAGGGCGACCGCTCGATGCGCGAATCCGGTTTTGATATCTCGTTCCGCTTCGGACCGTATGGCGCAGCCACTCATCACTATGCGCCGATCTGCCTGAATAGTCTGCTTTATAAGACTGAAAAAGACTTGCAGGTAATTGAAGAAGTTCTCGGCCGCAAAGACGAAGCGCAAAAATGGCGGCTGCGGTCGGAAGATAGAAAACAGAGAATCCAGAAATATCTTTGGGATCCTGCACGGCGTTTGTTCTTCGACTATGATTTCGAGACCGGTGCGCGCTCCACATACGAGTACATCACGACGTTCTATCCTTTGTGGGCCGGGCTGGCCACGCCTGAACAGGCGAAGGAGGTGGCGCGTAATCTTGGAATCTTTGAGCAACCCGGCGGTCTTGCCATGAGCAGCACTGATGCGGACGTGCAGTGGGATTATCCCTACGGCTGGGCTCCCACTCAAATCATCGCTATCGAAGGCTTGCGACAATATGGCTTCAACGACGCCGCCAATCGTATTTCATATAATTTTCTGGCCACCATAGCCGAAAATTTTCGGCGTGACGGTACTATTCGCGAGAAATATAACGTCGTGACCCGCTCTTCAGAGTCGGGCGTTCATGCGGGGTATCAACAAAACGTAATCGGTTTCGGCTGGACCAATGCTGCATTCCTGATCTTTCTGAACGAATTGCCGAAAGAATACGTTGATCGTCTTGCCAAAGAGCAAACCGCCCCGCTCGCGTCCGCTCGGCAATAATTTGCTACAGTCTGCGGGAAGAGGCTCCCGCAAGGGGTTTTCAGGGAAAAGGAGTTAGGAAGGCGATTTCGATACCTTCGCGCCGACGGCTACGGCTTCCCGCTGTCCTGCAATTGCTGGGCGATTTGGAGCTCTTTCTCCGCCTCATCATTCTTGCCCATATCACGATAGGCCTGACCCAGTAGATGGTGAGCCACCGAATTATTTGGGTCCATACCCAAGGCGTGCTGCAAGGCTCTTACAGCGAGTTCGGCCTCTCCCTTTTTCTCCAGGACCTTTCCCATCAGAATATACGGACCGGTTGACGTGGCATCCAGCCAGATCGAGCGCTGCAAGAGCCTCTCCGCTTCATCGAACTTTTGTACGCGAGAATAAGCGTCGGCCAGCTTGTAATAGGTGGGCGCATGGCCAGGATTCAGTGCCAGTTCCTGCTGAAAATCACTGATCGCCTCTGGAACACGGGACTTGTAAAGGTGAAGTTCGCCCAGAAAAAAATGCGCCAGGGGAAGCTTAGGATCGAGCGAAATCGCCCTCTGCGCGTACTCCTCGGCAATGGGATCGAATTCCTGGCGCAATAGCATGCGTGCCGTGAACAGGTAACTGGCGGCGGAGTCGGCCGGTACCTCAAACATTCGAGCGAAGGCCTTTCGCGCTTGCGGATAATTCTTCGTCTGGATGTAACACAAACCCAGAATATAGGAAGCGTCCACGTTCGCTCTGGGATACCAGCTCTGTGCTTGTTCCAGCGATGGAATTGCTTCGGCTGGCTGCCCGGAAAGATAGTAGGAGAGTCCCAATAACTGGATGACTTCCTTGTTCTCTGGATTCTCTGCCAGCGCCTTCTTCAACGAGTCAATCGCTTTTATGTAATCGCCCTTCTGGTAGTACGCGGTACCCAATTCACCAGGCAGGCCTTTCATCCCGGGCTTCCTGGTCGTGAGATCGGATAATTGCGCGATCGCCTCGTCGTATTTTCCTTGTTGGAGCAGCTTTTGCGCAGCGGTGAAATTGGGGTCTGGGGCGGGGGTGGGCTGGGATGTTGCGCCGTGCTGAGGCGTAGGCGCGGATGGCGCCTGTCCCGATGCGCACAGGCTCGCAGCCAGAAGTAATGTTACGGTCCATGTTGCAAATCTCGTTGCGTTCATCATGGGGACAAATGCGCAGCGAAAAATCTCACTGCATCAAACCGTTTAAAGCAATTACCAAATTAGAACATAGAGACTGGCGCCGGACGCGAATCCAATAGCGCATCATTCCCCACATGAAGGTGGCGTTCGATTCAGGGATTGTAGAATCTCTTTTGCTTGCCCCAGGTCGGGATTGAATTCAAGCACACGCAACACAGCGTTGCGCGCGTCATCAAAGCGCTTCTCGTTACAAAATGTGACCGCCAGGTTCATACCCAAGCTGCTTCTGCCGGGCGCACGCCTGAAGGCGCCTTCCCAGAGTTCGATCGCCTCATCGACATGACGGCTTCTTGCTTCTATGACTGCTAAGTTCGTTGCCGCGTCGATGGAATCGGGATCCAAAGTCAATGCCCGCTTATAAAGCTGGCGAGCCTCATCCGTCGACGCATGTCGCTGTTCGACATATGCGAGCGCGACCAAGACATCCGGATCATTCGGAAACTTGGCCGCGGCGGAGCGCAACAAGGTTTCGGCCTCGGCTGCTTCGACGCCCTCTCCCACCAGAGATTGCCAAGCCAATGCTAAATCGCGCACATCCTTTTCCGTCTCGGCTGAGTCTGGAAAGGGGACCAGCCGTAGTTTGGCGGCCGGAAAGCCTCCATCCTGCTTTCCTTGTTTCACCGACAGCTCACGGTTCGGAATCCGGGGAATGCGATGATCAGTCACCTGGGTATGCGCAACATCTGTGCTCGCCGCAGCTGGCATGTGGCACGAAGTGCAGTCGAGCTGCGCGGCATGATGCTTAGCACCAAAGTCAGCCCCATGACAGGCGAGGCACTTTTTACGGAAGTAAGCGTCACGCTCTTCGGACGTTGGTTCATAGTGCGGATCATGGCAGCTAGTACATGACATATGATCGCCGGATTTTTGTTTACAGACGCTCTGCGCCATCGCTTCGACCTGGCTTACTCCTCCCAGGCCAGCCCCCTGGTCGCCTGCCGGGACGTAATATCGTACGTATTCGGTAAGAGACTCGCCCGGCCGAAATTCGTAGGTATGACGTCCCGGCCGCTCGATGGCAACTTTGCCCTCGAGATGGCACTGCATGCACACGGCGTCCCGAAGCTCCGGCGTGAGCTTCGCGGGATTCACGATGGCGCCGGATGCTGGACGATCAACATGCGCCCGCCCTGGACCATGGCAACGCTCACAGGTAACGCCGTTATGAAGGAAAGGAGGGGTTGGATAACGATTTTCCGTTCCTTTCACCGGAGGCTGCATGCCGCTGACATGGCAGCGCAAGCAACTAGTGAACGCTGGCAGGTTGAGCGGCATTTCATGCGCATCCTGATACGCCGGCGCCATGTCCCAGCGGCGCTCATGTGTATACCAATTGATGGGCGATTCAAAGAGAAAGCCGTCCTCTGCGAACAGATAGCTCAAGCCGCGGCGTCCAGAGCCAATGTAATAGAGCAATTCGCGCTTACCGCGAACAGCGGGATCCCGGGGACGTTCGAAGTGCAGCCAGACGCGTCCAGCGTCGGAATCAATCCAATAATGGACGCCGGAGTTCGAATGGACAAAGTCTGCCGGAATCAGGTTTTGAATGGCCGGACCACTGGCGCGGGCCATCGGAGTAAGAACGTAGGACCGGGATATCTCCGCGTGACATTTGGCACAAGCTTCGTTGCCCACGTAAACGCGTTCGTTCGCCGCCGGCGGCAAAGTCCTCGGCTGCATGGCTTGTTTCGATTGCGACTGCCCGAGACCGCCGTCAGGCTGGAGGCTGACCCTTGGAGGGGATTGGGTCCATGCGGACAAACAGCCGAGCCATGCAAGAAGCAAAACCCGGCCGAGCCAATTCATTGAAGCGATCCTCAAGAACACTGCCCCGAAATTAGATCACACAATTTCAAACCGGAGGGGCATTTTGACGATCACACGCTGTCATCGTGCAAAGCATAAGTAATAAAAAGGAGGGAGTCTGAGACTCCCTCCGCAAAAAACGCCGCATGGCTCCTAGTTTTTAGAAGTCGAAACGGACGGCAAACTGTAATTCCCGCATGGTGGTGCCGTTTTCAAGAGCTGTGATCTTGCCATTGTTGCCGCCCTGGCAATCGATACAGCCGTTAGCCCCATTGTTCTGGCTGAAGGCATAAACCGGGTGATTGAAAATGTTGAAAGCATCCACGCGGAACTGTGCGCTCAACCTTTCCGTAACCCGGAACTTCTTGACCGCTGACAGATCGGAGTAGAAGCCCGCTGGGCCATGATAGGTGTTGCGGCCAAGATTGCCGAGGTTGCCGACGCCCGGATCGGAGAAGATTCCGGGGTTCGTAACGATGTTAGCAACTGGGGTGAAGTAAGTAATGGTGTGGGTAATCGGGTCAAGCTTACCCGCTCCCGTATGAAGCGTGCCAGACCCTTTGTTGGGACGGCAGACGTTGACATCCTCCTCAGTTCCGCATTCCGCAAAGCTGGGAGTCCAGGGCAAGCCGCTGCTCCAATTCGTAGTATTGGCCACTTGCCATCCGCCGACTAGGTAGTCCATCGCGCGGCCTGAGTTGCCCATGTACTTCTTGCCTTTTCCGAATGGCAATTCATAAACCGTGTTGAACACGAATACGTGGTTGCGATTGAAATCCACCGGTCCATAGGCGATGGGATGGCTGACCGCATAGTAATTGCTGTCGTAGCCGTCAGCGTGAGCGTAGGTGTAGTGAGTGATGAATTGCAGCCCGTTGGTGAAACGCTTCTCTACTTTCGCTTCGAACGCCTTATACGAACTCGAAGCGTCGTTGCCGTAGAAGTTGTCCAAGCTGAACGGGATTCCGGTGCAAGTGTCAGTTGCCAGGACCGGATGGCAGAGCGGACGCCGCAAGTTCTGAGCATATTTCTGTCCGGTGAGAGGGTCGATCACGCCGAATAGGTTCATGGAAACGGGATTCACATTGTAGTTCGGCCCGTCGCCTGCGAAGCCGTGCGTTCCTTTGCTGCCCACGAACGCGGCTTCTACGGTGATGCTGTTGGTAACTTGGTGCTGCACAGTGGCATTCCACGAATCCACTAACGGTAGGACCTGTTTCGTGGGACGGATGTGAACGCCGGAAACTTGACCACCAAGGCTGGCAAACGGGATCACACCGTCGCTAGGCACCGCTGGGAAGGCCGCTGCGACTGGTCCACTGTCCAGAAGGAATACCGGAACTTTGCTTCCCGACGCCGCGGGATTGAAAGCGGTGGCATCCACGTTCTGTTTCAACAACACTGGCAGGTTCTGAGTGACAGTGTGTCCAAAGTTCGAGCCGAAGACGCCGATGTCATAGCTACGTCCGTAGCCCATGCGTATTACGGTCTTGGGAGTTAGTTGGTACGCGATTCCCAAGCGGGGAGCGAATGCAGTGAATGTATTGTCGACGTTCCCGTTCAGGCCGATATTGCCGAATCCAGCAACGCGAATCGCGCCAGTTCCATTAAGATCCTTGATGTTGGCAAATCCGCCGTTTCCTTTCGCATTAACTGTTTCGGGGAAGTAAATCTCCCAGCGCAAGCCATAGTTGATAGTCAGTTTGGAAGTTGCGCGCCATGTGTCCTGGCCATAAAAGAACCACCGCTTCTGTCGTTCGGCTGCACTGTTCGCGGAGGCGATGTCAGGGTTGTTTACGTAACGCGCAAACGAGGTGACCTGGCCCAACAGGAATGACCCCAAATCTAACCCGCCCGTTCCGCCATTCGACGTTGCTTCTGGGCTGAAGTTGTATTCTCCCGTGCGATTGTTGTCACTCGGAATTCGAAGATTCATGGCATAACGGATGTCGCCACCAAACTTGATCTGGTGGTTGCCCCGGAGTTTGGTCCAGTTGTTGACGAACTGGAACTGTTGTTCGCTTTCCGTGAGTGGACAGTTGCAACGGGCCACGCCCAGACCATCTCCAAAGCTTGAAATGACGCAACCCTGGCTGCCGTTGTTGGTGGTGCACCCCTGGCCGCTGATCGGGTCAGAACCGAGGAGGAATGCTCCCAAACCGGCTGTCTTGGGATCGCTGGTGTTCGCATTCGGAATTCCGAAGCCCGTCATCGGAGTTCCACTGTCCGGCTTCTGGGTTTGCGGATTGTATTTGAAGTAGCCGAAGCGGAAGTCAGTCAGCAGCGAGGTGCTGATCGTCTTGGTGAATCCGCTGGCAAGACTGTAGTTGTGAGTAATTGAACTGCCGGCTAGACCGAGCAAGCCGTTGCCAGGACCGCCTACGGCGCCCAGCAATCCCTTACCAGACAAGCTGAAGTAGTCGAGACTGAAGCGGCCGAAGATGGTCAACGTTTGGCTCGCGGAATAGTCGATTCGGGTATCGAAGCCGTTCTGGCTGAACGGGCCTGAGCCCGAGCCAATTAAGTTGTTAAGAACGGCGCCGCTCTGGGGGGCAGGGAATGCGCCGAGGATCGCACCCGCGGCTGGAGAGATATTCGCGATCGGAATGAGATTGCCGGCAAATGGAGTTCGGCCCGCGCCGGTGTTTAGGTTGCCCGAGGTTGGATCGTAAACCTGACCGCCGCCAGCGACTCCTGCAGTAAGATACTCGCTCAAGTTGCAGAAACCGGGAGTTGAACTCGCCGCGTTGGTTGCTGGATTGCAGCTCTGGAGAACAGTGTTGGTCGGAACTGTGAATGTGCCGCTGACGCCGTTGGTCTGGCGCGTGCCTTGGTAGTCGCCAAAGAAAAACAACTTGTCTTTGATGATGGCTCCACCGATCGTACCGCCGAACTGGGCCCAGCGGGAGGGAGGAATGAACCTTCCGCTGACGGGATTAGGAGCGAACTGCGTGAATGGATCGCGAGCTTGCTGTGCGTCAGAACGCCGGAAGAGAAATCCACTGCCATGCAACTGATTGGAGCCGGATTTGGTCTGGGCGGTCACGACGCTGGATACCGCCTTGCCGAACTCTGCGTCGTAATTCTGCAACGAAACCTTCGCTTCAGTGACAGCATCAAGGTTCGGGTTGACGACGATAATTCCAAGGATCGGGTCCTGGTTATCAGTTCCATCCAACTCGAAAGCGGTGCCACTGAAGTGCTGGCCTTGAGTAAAGATCTGCTGGCTACCTTGAGGATTTTCCGTCGCCGCGTGGCTCCATCCCACCATTTTCTGCGAGCCAGGCGCCATCAATTGTAATGTCGTGAAGTTGCGGTTAAGGATGGGAACATCCTGCACATACTTGTCGTTGAACGTAGTCGCGACATCCGCGCGATCAGTCTTCAACTCTGGAGCTTCACCCGTAACTTCGACTGTCTCTGTCGATCCTCCGACCTGAAATTGTCCATCCACGCGCGCGCCGGCGTCGGCAGAGACAACAATATTCTTGTTCTCAAACGCTTTGAATCCGCTGCCTTCTGCCCGGATGTTGTAAGAATCGGGAATCAAGTGGGTCACACTGTAGTTGCCGTCGCTGTTGGTCGTAGTTTCGTACGTCGTGCCCTTCGTGGCCGATGTGACGATGACCTTTGCACCGGCAACCGCGGCACCCGAAGGATCAGTGATAGTTCCAAAAATGCTGCCGTACACGGCCTGGGCGAACGCATGAGGAACCGCAATCGTGCTCAGAACTACGAGCGCGGCCAGAGTTAACATCAACAGGAAAACTTTCGTCTTCATTACAGCCTCCCGACCCTCTTTAGATCTTGTGGATATTGCTTTTGAAAAAGAGACGCACGCTGTGGGGTTGGCAATCTCGCAAGTGAAGCCGTATGAATTTCTCAACCAGAATTCTCCCGCCCGCCAGAAAATTCATCAGTTAGTACAAAAGCACTACCTTTGCCCGGGGAAGTGCAGGTAATGCACCTAACTTCAAATTCTCTGTAGGCTATTGAGTTTGTTGGTAAAGGAGAAATTCTTATCGCAGGAAACACTATGACATTTGGAAGTCCTGGTTTCGGCGATATGAAAAATTAGAATTTCCCAAATCGCTTTTTTGTGGGTGATAACCAATCGAAATCTTTCTAAGCTACTGATTTACAATTAGTTACAAATATCGTGTCAAGCCATTTACTGATTTTGCAAGCCATCGGTCCAGGAAATCCACAACGATTTTACGGACCAAAACCTGCCGCTCCAAAGGCGTTTGTGGCAGGTTTCATGACGTTTGATACCGTTACAACATCTAAGTTGCTGGATTGCAGCTTGATAGCCGATCTTGTTACCCTACGTGACAATGACTGTTACACGAACCCAAGTGCCTGAACGGGAGCAATATGTCGCCGAGATCGACCGGCTAGTGAACAGTCACGTCTTACACGGCTCGGAATCATTGTGCAAATTGCTACGCTATCTGGCAGAACATGCCCTCGATCATCCCGGCTCGTCGCTGAAGGAATACCAAATCGCGACTGAGGTTTTCGGCCGTCCAGCAAATTTTGATCCTCAGTCGGATTCCACCATTCGGGTTCAAGCCGGACGTTTGCGGCTGAAGTTAGCGGAGTACTACGGTTCGGAGGGAGTTGATGATCCGATTCAGGTGGAGATGCCGAAAGGCACGTACGTAATCTCATTTCACCGCCGTGAACCGTCCGCGGCGAAAGTCCAGAGCGCGTCTCCTACAGTTCGGCCCGCCGAAGCGATTTCCGTCGGAGCGAACTCTCAGAAGAACTGGAAGGCTGCTTTTCTTTTCCTTCTAGTTGGCCTGATCGCCGGAAGCGCCATGGTTGCCTTTCTTCTTCTTCGCAGCCCGCGAGCGGCGGAGCGAACCTCCGACCCCATTCCGGCAGCGTTTAGTACTTTTTGGAAAGGTTTTGTCATCGGCCCCGAAGAGCCCTGGGTGATTTTCAGTAATGGGGCATTTGTGGGCCGGCCGGAAACCGGAATGCGATATTTCGACTCTGCGCGCGATTCACGCGACCACATCCTCGAACATTACACCGGCGTTGGCGAGGTTCTAGCCATCCACGCACTGGATCACACTTTCGGCACCCTCGGACGGCAAATTCGGGTCAAGCGAGGAAGCTTGCTTTCGCTTGATGACGTAAAAAACAACGATATGATCTTCGTGGGCTCCCCGGCCGAGAACCTGACGCTCCGGGAGATTCCCAACACTCAGAATTTCGTCTTTCGCCGATTGGACTCGGGCCCACGCAAGGGCGATCTGGCGATCGTCAATGTTCATCCCCAGTCGGACGAGGCTGCATTCTGGGTCGGCAGTCCTTTCCAGGCCGACCTCGTCGAAGATTATTCGGTGGTCGCTTTGGTGCGTGGACTGAACCCCGCCAAGTCAGTACTGATTCTTGCTGGAACGACTACTATTGGTACGCAGGCTGCGGTTGAGTTTGTTTGTCAGCAGAACTCACTCGAACTATTGTTGTCTCGGTTGTCGGTTTCAGGTAATGGTGAATTGGAGCCATTCGAAGCGGTGATACGAGTCAAAGTTACGCGCGGAGTTCCGGTGGAATCGGACATCGTTGCGATACGCAATGAGAAGCCCTAGAGCCCGGTCAGTCTGGTGCGGAATCCCGAAAGAGCGACATTTTGCCTCCCTCTGCCGCCTCAGGGTATTCGCGACTTCATTTGGGGATCGAGTTCCGTCGCGCGTTGAAATTCTTGTCCCGCTTCCGTCTTCTCGCCTTTCCGTTGTAACGCTTCTGCGAGGTGAAAATGAGCGGGAGCATAATTAGGTGTAACGGCGATGGCGGCTCGGAACTGGGAAATCGCTCCCTCCAGATCTCCTACCTTTAATAATCTTAGTCCGGAGTTGGTATCAAAGGTTGCCGCCTGCAGGCTGTTCTTGTCTTTGCTGATCTGTACGCCCAGACGGTTCTCGCGCACCGCTCCTTCGGTATCGCCTTGTTGACGTAAGATGGTTGCCAGGGTGGTATGTGCTCCCGCAAAGTCGGGCT
Organism: Terriglobia bacterium; assembly: GCA_963786325.1. GTDB lineage: Bacteria > Acidobacteriota > Terriglobia > Terriglobales > Acidobacteriaceae > JAIQFF01. The sequence goes on along the minus strand of CAWAYW010000019.1, from coordinate 57,855 downwards.
GCAGTCGAATCGCCTCGCGAAGGGAATCTGCCGCTTCCTTCAACTCGCCTTGTTGCTTTAACACCGTACCCAGAGTGTAGTGAGCCTCAGCATAGTCGGGTTTGGCTTGAATCGCCGCTCGGAGAGCCTGGGTCGCGTTGTCGAAATCGCCCTGTTGCCAGTACGTCACCCCTAGTGTGTATTGGATGTCAGCCTGATTGGGATCGAGCGTCGCAGCCTTTTTGAATTCCGCAATGGCATCGGGCAGCCGATCTTTTAACTTTAACGCCAAACCCAGGTCATAATGCAACGTCGCATCGTCGGGCGCAGTCTTGAGAGCGGCTTCAAACTGGGTGGTCGCGTTGTCGAAATCGCTCGTCTGCAAGTATGCCGTGCCCAGATTAGTGCGGTAGCCGGCATCATCGGGTCGCAAACGCAATGCCGACTCGAAGGCTGAAACGGCGCCGGTGGCATCGCCCACCTGGATCAGCGCCAGTCCAAGATTATTTTGCGCGTCAGGATCGGTGGGCTGGAGTTCCACCACTGCTCGAAATACATCGACCGCAGCCTGCGGATCGCCCGCCCGCTGCAGGAGGAGGCCAAGCTGGGTTTGAGCCTCGGCTAGACTCGGTTCCAACTTCACTGCCGTTTGCAACTCCTCGACGGCGCGAGGCCGCTGGCCGGTGTCTTCAAGTACACGTCCCAAATAGTAATGAGCCTGAGGGCTTTGCGGAGAAAGTTGAACGGTCTTTTGCAGCAAACTCAGAGCTAGATCCATCCTTTTCTGTCGCCAGTGGACGACACCGAGGTGCAAAGCAGCTTGCGGATAATCGGGCTGCAGGCGCAGCGCTTCGGTAAATTGCGCTGCGGCTTCATCCAGATGAGAGGCCTGTGCGAGAACCGCACCTAGCTCGTCGTGCAACTCGGGGCGCGTCGGATCCAACTCGACTGCTTTTTTTAATTCGTCGCTGGCCAGTGTCAGATTGCCTTCAAAGCTGGCTACGCGTCCCAAGGTTCGGTGCGCCTCCGCATCACGCGGTGTCAAGCGGATAGCCTCGCGCGCCTCGGACTCCGCTTTTGGCAAATCCCGGTTGTGAGCCAATGCGTTGGCGAGATTGATATGCGCTGCGGGAAAGTTGGGTTTCAGGCGGAGCGCCAAGCGAAGCTGGGAGATGGCCTCGGGCATGTGCCCCTGGGAGAACAATACCCATCCCAACAAATTGTGTCCTTCGGCATTTGTGGGAACGAGCTTTACCAGCTGTTCAAATGCCGTGCGGGCACGATCGAGGTCGCCGCGTTTTACAGCCTCCACGCCCTGTCGAGTGACGGTTTCGATCTGCGACCCAATTTTTTTCTCCTGGCCCAGCAACGAAAAGCCAAACGACAACACACAAACGAGCAGGGGGACGAGCTGGCGCAACCGGGCACTCTTAAGGAACCATTTCATGCCGCCCGTTCCAAGGGAGTAAGTTGGAATCCGAGAGCTCGGGCTTTGGCACGGAGCTTGGCTTCCTGGTGTTTGTGAAAACGGAGTTGATCAGCGGCAAAGTGACTGTTGTCGAATTCTTGGTGAGTAGTCAGCAAGTGGAAAATGATGCGGGCCAGTTTGTGGGCAACCGCAGTGATGGCTTTCGGCGCACCCAGCTTCGCTCGCATGCGGCGGTAGAAGTCGCCGAGCGCGGATTTGCTGTGGTGTAGAGACTGTGCCGCCATGCGCAAGGCGGTAGCGGCGCGGCAGTTTACCTTGCGTGTCCCCACCCACAAAACCCTGCCTCCGCTGATCTCGTTGTCTGGGCATAGGCCCATCCAGGACGCAAACGCGGAAGCACTGCGGAACTTGCTGAAATCCGGGCCGATCTCTCCGAAAAGGGTTTGTGCGATGCCAGTGCGGATTCCCGGGATCTGGGTAAGATCGACACCAAAGGCGCGCTGCAATTCCGCACGCAAGATGCTGTCGCTGGGGCGTGTCTTGGTCGGCGGTGCCGCGCCGCCCAGGTCGCTGCTCGACGCCGGAGGTGAGCTGGGGGGTTGGAACTGTTCTAAGGCACGGCGAATCTCACGCTCACAATCTTCGATCAGATGCTGATAGCTGCGATAAGCAATGAGCGACTGTCGCAAGGTGAATAAGTGCTCGGGTCGGTAGTCTCCGACCAGCGACTTGGCGATGACCTCTTCGCTGGCCTGGATGCGCTCGTGCCGCAGTTTAGCCAAAACTTGGGGATTCCGCTCTCCGCCCAGAATGGCATCCACGATGGCCAGCCCGGTCTGACCGGTGATGTCACTAATGACGTGATGCAGTTGCAGGTTCATCTGGTCCAGCGCCTTTTGCATATGGTTTATGTGCGTAGCCGCCATCGGCACCAAGCTTTCCCGATGCCGCAGCAGAGAACGTACCGCGCAAACTTCTTGCTCGGGTCGATAGGAAGCTCGCAACAATCCTACCGAATGCAAAAACTGCAGCCACGGGCAGTCCGATACGTCAGTCCGCCGCCCGGGCACATTCTTCACATGCCGAGCATTCACCAGATATACCTCAAAACTACGCTCCTCCAAGATCTGGAATAGAGGAATCCAGTAAACCCCCGTTGACTCCATCGCCACTGTCTTCACTCCACACTGCTTCAACCATTCCGCCAGGGCGTACAAATCCTGCGTGAAGGTCGGAAATGAGCGCACATTCTCTGGGGCTCGATCCGCAGGAACGGCCACGAAGATCTCCGTCGCTCCGATATCGATCCCGGCCGCATCCGCTCGCATCACCGGCAAAACCGCTTGCTTGCCCTGGCTCTCTTTCTTGTGCTTTCTTGCCATCGATCTCCTCCTCCTAGTCGAGGACGACGGCCCAAGTCGCGCAACCGGGTACTCTCTTAATCGGGATCGCTGCTGACTGACACTGCCAGTCCCCAACGTCACCACTGTATTGAGCACGAGACTTGGAACCAGGCTAGTTACCGGGCTCGGAAGCTCCATTGGCTCGGTCGGTCTCAGCTGCCGTCGTCAACGACAGCCGCATCGTACTTCTACCCGTTCCTTGCCTGCAATGACTTCCTCTGGAACTCGCCCGGCTAGTTAGGGAAGTCACTGAGCTCACCGATCAGTCTTAGGCTACCGAAATCTTACTATGCTAAGGGAAACGACCTTGGGCACCACTCCAGCAGGACAACCTCTTGACCCTCCGGTGCAGGCACCCTAAGATTCAGGCTGGGTCATGAATCAAGCTTTTTCGCCGCTGTCTCGCGGGCATGCCGGTCAATTGACCCTCGTAACATTTCTTCTCGTTCTCCCAAGCGTATTTGCTGTAGCTCAAGATCAGCAGACCGCCAAAAATCCGCCGGTCGCCAATTTTGTCGATGTTGCCGAAAAATCCGGCCTCACGATGGCCACAGTCTTCGGCGGCAAGGACAGCAAGAAATACATCATTGAGACGACTGGCACCGGAGTCGCCATTTTTGATTACGATAACGACGGTTGGCCCGACATCTTCCTGGTCAATGGAACGACCCTGGACGGATTTCCCAAGGGCAAGGCTCCCACCAATCATCTGTATCGCAATAATCATGATGGAACATTTTCCGATGTCACCGCGAAAGCCGGATTGACCGCCACTGGTTGGGGTCAGGGCGTCTGCGTAGGCGACTACGACAACGATGGATGGGAAGATCTTTACGTCACCTATTACGGCAAGAACCGTCTCTATCACAACCAGGGAGGCGTGTTTACCGAAGTAACAGAAGACGCGGGAGTTGCCGGTACCGGTAAGGCATGGGGAACAGGCTGTGCTTTCGTGGACTACGACCGTGACGGTCTTCTGGATCTGATGGTTGCCAACTACGTCGACTTCGATGTCTCTACCGCCCCCGCACCGGGAGAGCGGGCCTCGTGTGTCTGGAAGGGCGTGCCGGTGATGTGCGGACCGCGCGGTTTGCCAGGTGCCAAGAACATCCTTTATCACAATTTAGGAAACGGCAAGTTCGAGGACGTCACGGCCAAGGCAAAAATCGATCAGACCAGCGGTCAGTATGCCTTCAGCGTTTCCACGCTGGATTACGACGACGATGGGTGGCCTGATATTTATGTCGCGTGTGACAGCACGCCGAGCATCCTTTATCACAACAATCGCGACGGAACCTTCACCGACCGCGCGGTGATCGCCGGCGCGGCTTTCAACGAAGATGGACGGGAGCAAGCCGGGATGGGATCGACCATTGGCGATTTCGACGGTGACGGCAGGCTGGACATTTTCAAAACGAATTTCTCCGACGACACCTCAACCCTATATCGCAATAACGGCAACGGCACTTTCGACGATGTGACGTATGCGGCTGGCCTCGGCCTCTACACCCGCTATCTCGGCTGGGGGACGATGTTTCTCGACTTTGACAATGACGGTTGGCCCGATTTGTTGCTCGTAAACGGCCACGTATATCCCGAGGTCGATAAACAGAATCTCGGCAGCAGCTACGAAGAGCCCCGGATTCTTTATCACAATAACGGCAACAAGACTTTCAGCGATATTTCCGCGCAAGCCGGCTCAGGCATCACGGCGGTTCACGCTGGTCGGGGCCTCGCTATCGGTGATCTTTGGAACGATGGCCGCACTTCGGCCGTGATCACGAATATGAATGCGAATCCCAGTCTGCTGGTGAATCAGGTGCGGTCGACGAATCACTGGTTGGGGCTGAAAACGTTAGGAACGAAATCCAACCGCGATGGTATCGGAGCCCGGATCTGGGTGAAAGCGGGTACCCGGGTTCTGGTGGACGAAGTGCGGAGTGGTTCCAGTTACGATTCGAATAACGACATGCGTGTCCATTTCGGGCTAGGAGCTGTCAGTAAAGTCGAATGGGTGCAAATTCGCTGGCCCAGCGGTCTTAGCGAGCAGTTCCCGAACGTTCCGGTCGATGCGATCAAAACGCTCAGGGAGGGATCCGGAATCGCGATGAAAGCTCCAGCCTCTTGATTTACCTCATTGAACTTCAATAGCTTGCCAGCGCGCTAACAGCCATTGGCGGTTCCGACGCAACAAGTCTCTCGCGAATGAGTTCCGCCTGTTCGAGCGTGAAAAACAAGCCCCCTTTTGCTATGCGTTCCAATTCTTCATTTTCCCACCGTGCTTTCATAATCCCCGACAATGCATGCGAGTTTGAGCCCAGAAGAAGGTGTCCGAGTTCGTGAGCCATCACGTTTCCCAAGATGTTGGCCACCCCCACGTTCGATTCAGCATGGAGACCGGTGGCAAGATCGTAAAAGACGTCGCTGTAGCATCCCACGCCCTCGTCGGACAAGAAGGCCACACCAAAGACTTCATTCGGAAACCGCTGGGAACGGGGCACGACACGTAAGGAAAGGTGGTTGGGCCAATCCACCAGACCGCAGTCCGGTGGCGTCATGACAGGTGGGTCATTGGTTGCAGAGGTCGGACAGTTTATCCATAAAACCTTCACTCCCGCAGGCTTGAATATCCTTGCCGCTTCGTGTTCGGCTTGATCCAGAGACGGCCTCGGGATATCCACGCTGTCGTAAACAGAGACAACAAGCTGTGAATATTCACGATGATTGGTTCGCGCCCACGTTGGGAACACCAGGGTCGTCAGGAACGTACTTAATAGCAACCATGTTTTTGAAAGTTGAGGCACGGGACGAGACCTCCATCGCGCTGATATTCGGTTTGCGCGATGGGTGCCTCAAGGCTTTGCCGGTAACCCACAAAACATCTCTCGGTAACGGGTTAAGCGCTTTTACGTCAAATGTTTAGGAGTCGAGGTGACGAGCCTGAAAAACGCTAGTTCTGCTAAACTTCACGGGTTCGATGAGGCGAATACGGTGGTTGTGAGCGGTAACGGGACGCAGGTGATCCAGTTCGGCATCTTCGAGGCCGATCTGCGGACTGGGGAACTGCGCCGCAGCGGGGCAAAGGTCAGGCTCCAGGATCAGCCCTTTCAAATCCTCGCCATGTTGCTCGATCGGCCGGGTAAAGTTATAACTCGCGAAGAACTGCGAACTCGTTTATGGCCGGCTGATACATTCGTGGACTTCGACCACAGCTTGAACGCTGCTGTCCGCCGGCTCCGAGACGCGTTGGGAGATTCGGCAGAGAATCCGCGTTTCGTAGAGACGGTCGCCCGCCGGGGATACCGGTTCCTGGCTCCGGTGAACTGGACGGCACCTGCTGTCCTTCCTGGGGTTGCAACTGGGTTAAGCGATCACACGCGTAAAGGATGGCTTGCTTCTGCCGCTGCCGTATTAGTGCTGTTCGGCTTAGGTGTGGGAGTGTTCCTGGGTCGCCGCGCGTTCGTTCCAACGATTACGTCGCCACCGCTCGCCGAGCGCCGTTTGACCGCAAACCCCAGCGAGGACCCAGTCAGCAGTGCTGCTTTGTCACTGGATGGGAAATACCTGGCATTTTCCGATGACACCGGTACCTACGTGCGCCAAGTCGATACCGGTGAGACGCACGCGTTTGTCTTGCCAGCGGGATTCAAAGCGAAGCCTGTATGTTGGTTTCCGGACGGAACGCACGTTGTAGCGACCTCAGTTGCAGGGGCGTCCAACCGCCCTGCCCTGTGGAGACTCTCCACCATTGGCGGAAATCCGCGCAAACTCAGCGAGGAAGGGCGAGAGGCGGCAGTTTCGCCCGATGGCTCCCAGATCGCCTTTCTGAAGGGCGGTATCAATAGTCAGGAAGTCTGGCTGATGAGCGCGGATGGACAACAATCGCGAAAAATCGCGGGCGAAATAGGTGATCTTTTCCGATCCCCCGTATGGTCGGCAGACGGGAAAGAAATCGGGTTTTTGCGAGGCGTGTACCACCCGGGAGAGTATGGCGTGGTACCGCAGATCGAGATTCTGGACCTCAGGACGAACGAACGCACGGTGGTCTTGTCCCATGCGCGCTTAGGAGGCGCCATGGCATGGGCCAACGGCCAGATTATCTACGTATTGGACGAACCTCCGCCGAGTCAGGACGATTCCAATGTTTGGGCCGTCAAAATTGATCCACGGACACGAAAGCCCTTCGGTGCGGGTACGCGACTGACCTCGGGCCCCGGGCAAGTCCAATCTTTAAGTGGCGCGGCCGACGGCAAACGGCTGGCCTACGTGAAACAGAGTTTGCAACAGGACGTGTATGTTGCCCGGTTTGATGCGAATGGCACCAAACTGCAAACGCCGCGGCTTATGACTCTGGACGAAAGACAGGATCTTCCATGGGCTTGGACACCTGACAGCAAGCAGGTGCTCTTTGGGTCTGACCGCGACGGTTCGTTCCACATCTTTAAACAGGCCCCTGATCAAATTACCCCGGAGCTACTGGTTGGCGGCAAAGAACAGTCGATGTTGCCGCGACTGACACCGGATGGAAAAGATATTGTGTATCTGCAATATTGGCCTGGATTCGAGCAGGCGCAGGTGGTGCGCCTGTTCCGTCTTTCGCTCTCCGGGGGTCCTCCTGCACTTGTTCTCGAAGGGCGAGGTTTCACCAATCTGCAATGTGCACGCCTGCCTTCGACACTCTGTTTGTACAGCCAGGTCGTCGAAAAGCGGCTGATATTTTTCAGCTTCGATCCCATGCGAGGCGAGGGGCAGGAAGTGGCGCACGTGGATGATGACATTCCGTACGCATACAACTGGAGTCTTTCCCCCGACGGTTTAACACTGGCGGTTGCCAAGTCGCAGAAGATGGACCTGTTAGCAAAACCGGATATTCGTCTGCTGTCGCTGGCCGGCCACACAGACCGGACTATCAGCTTGAAAGAATGGCCCACGGTTTCCTCGGTTGACTGGGCAGCTGATGGCAAGAGCCTTCTGGTGAGCACTGCGACGAGCACCGGTACGAATGCGTTGTTAAGCGTTGACCTAACCGGGAGAGCGCGTCCGCTCTGGGAACAGACCAAGATGGTCGTGGGCTGGGCTATTCCTTCTCCGGACGGGCGTTATCTCGCTTTGTGGCAGGCGAGCGGCAACTCCAACGTCTGGATGATCGAGAATTTTTGAGAAGCCGGCGTTGGTCCTGGTCTTAAATCGTTGGTTCGCCGTGGTCCGCTTGAATTCGGAGCACTCTACATATCACATCGACTAACGTCTATCCGTGAATTGGATGGTTCGGACGATTCCTTCGCCTTCCTTAACGAAAATCAATTGATTGGGTTTGACATCTTTTAACGTGTCCACCTGCCCGCTCGGCCAGCGAATTTCCAGCAATTGCACTTTCTCCGCTTTCCCTAGACCAAAATGAATTCTCAGATCATTTTGCGAGAAATAGCTGCCTCCACTGCGCACCTCGTCGATCTGTTGGTGAGGTTTGGTTTCTCCCGCAACTTGTGTCACGCAGCGCAGACGCGCCCCAATACCGCTGCGATTCGATTTCGTGCCGATGGTCCTGAGTTTAATCCAATTGTTGCCCGCCACCTGATCGCAACGCAGAAGCTGAGGAAAGTCATTGACGGTATTCACGACCATGTCGATATCGCCATCATTATCAAAGTCGCCGAATGCACATCCTCGCGACGCAACCGGCGTTGAGATACCCGACCCCGCTTGCATGGAAACGTCCTCGAATCGGCCGTTGCGAAGATTCCGGTAGAGCAACTTCCGTTGTGGATAGCCAGCTTCGGTCTTGAGCTGTTCGACCTCCGGATAGACGTGGCCATTGCAGATGAGAATGTCCGGCCAGCCATCATTATCCATGTCGAAAAAGCCGCAACCCCATCCCAGATATTGGGTGTGCGCGCCAAGGCCGGCGGTGAAAGTTGTGTCTTCAAAACCTCCGTCGCCCAGATTGTGGTAAAGCGAAGGCGTGTCCCCGGCAAAATTGGTCTTTACGATATCAAGATAGCCATCCATATCGTAGTCGGCGGCGGAGACACCCATTCCGGCTTGCGGTTTGCCATCGGGACTAAGCGCGCATCCGGCTTCCAGTGCGATGTCCACAAACTTTCCGTTCTTCTTGTTCTGATAAAGCGCGCTGGCGGTGGAGTCGTTCGCAACGTAGATATCGGGCCAGCCATCGTTGTCGAAATCCGCGGTGAGCACTCCAAGACCGAACGTTCCATTGGCCTGCAAAATTCCTGACGCCTCGGAAACATCGGTGAATGTCCCATCGCCGTTATTGTGATAAAGAATGTTCTTTCCACCCTTAAGCCCCGGTGGCCCGCAGGCCACCATCACACTCTTGTAAAGGCATGGGCCTGATTCCGGTACCGGAGCTGTCGCCAAATCCAGATCAATATAGTTCGCCACGAACAAGTCGAGCTTTCCATCGCGATCGTAGTCCACGAATGCGCAGCCGGTATTCCAACGCTTGCCACTTCCGCTGACACCCGCTTTCTCGCTGACATCAGTGAAGGTGCCGTCGCCATTGTTATGATAGAGAACATTCTTGCCGAAGTAGGTAACGAACAGATCTTCGAACCCGTCGTTGTCATAGTCGCCGATGCAGACGCCTTGCCCCCAACCCGAATGAATCAAGCCCGCTTTCGCGGTGACATCCGTAAAACTGCCGTCGCGGTTATTCTTAAACAGGTGAGAGGTTGGCTCCTGACCGGCAGCGAAGCCTTCGAGACGCGACCCGTTCACCAGGAAAATGTCCAGCCAGCCATCGTTGTCGTAGTCGTAAAAAGCCACGCCACAGCCGGTCGTCTCCAGCAAATACTTGTTCTTATGTTCGCCGCCGTAGATAGTTTTTACGTTAAGGCCAGACGCGAGCGCAATGTTGGCGAAACTTACCCCTAGATTGCCGCTGGGGGCGGCCGTGTCGCCGGTTGCTGGAAAGGCATGAGGCGGCTGGGCCAGTGCGAGAATGCTCTGCAGAGATAACCCGGCTGCGGACTTGCCCACTAACTGAAGAAACGTACGGCGTGACGAGGACAAAAGGGTGGTACCTTCCCAAAGCGGGCTCGCGCTGGAATTCGTCCCTACTTTATTAAGGGCATCGCGACTTTGCAAGTTCGGGCGCGTATCCTGTATGGGTTCTCCTGCATGAAGATCAAATCTTTCCCTTCGCCTTCCGTGGCTGCATCTCGCGTGATCCTATTCGTTGCCGTACTACTCTCTCTTCTAACATCCTCGCGGGCAGCCGACGTGGCTGCGTCCAACCAGGTTCTATCACCGTCCGCGATGGAGCTTTCCAGGACTGACCGTCCCTGGGAGTTCCTTCCAATCACCGGTACGAAGGCGGGGTTATTCGGAAATGAATCGGGTCAGTTTGAAGCCTGGGTATACCCGCTGAAGATTCTGCGCGACTTCCATCTCCGCTTTTACCACGATGGCCGGGTTATCTCTGCGGAAACGCTTGCGCGAACAACCACCGTGCGCCCGGAGTCGAGCACGATCCTATATACGAGCGACACTTTTGCCGTTCGGGAAACGCTGTTTGTTCCCGTGCATGAAGCGGGAGCGGTAATCATCATCGAGATCGAAACCGCCCGGCCTTTGGATGTTGAAGCGGTGTTTGAGCGCGATTTTCAGCTGGAATGGCCCGCCGGATTGGGTGGCACCTACGGATACTGGGATGCCAAGCTGAATGCTTTTTACTTTGGCGAAGAGCAGAAAAAATTCTCTGCCTTTGTTGGCTCTCCTACCGCTGGGGAAGTACGCGAGGAATATGACACGAACTATTCCAGTTCAAAGGAAAACTCTTTCCATCTCGGAGTAACCGCAAAAGGGAAGTCAACGAAGATCATTGCATTGGCAGCTTCTACAAATGGAATGGCACAGGCGGAAGCCACCTACCATTACCTCATCAATAATTACGCCGCCTTGGAGAAAGAGTCGGTCGACTACTACCGTGCTTACCTCGACCATACGGTCAAAGTCGAAATCCCCGATGGCCGGTTACAGCAAGCCTACGACTGGTCGCGCATCAGTGTGCTTCAAGGGATGGTGACAAATCCCTATTTGGGTACTGGATTGATCGCCGGATACCGTACCTCGGGCGGGAGCCAGCGTCCCGGCTTCGCGTGGTTTTTCGGCCGCGACTCACTTTGGACGTCTCTGGCGCTCAATGCCGAGGGCGATTTCGCCAGCACGCGCACCGCGCTCGAATTCTTGAGTCAGTATCAGCGCGCCGATGGCAAGGTTCCTCACGAAATTTCCCAGGGTGCCAATTTCGTGCCGTGGTTCACCGACTATCCTTATCCATTCGCCTCTGCGGATGCGACGCCCCTCTACATTATCGCGGTGAATGACTATGTAGTCGCCGGTGGCGACTTGGCGTTCGCCCAGCAGAAATGGGACAACCTGTGGAGGGCCTATCGCTTTTTGCTTTCCACTTACGATTCGCAAGGACTGCCGCAGAATTTCGGAATCGGCCATGGATGGGTCGAAGGCGGACCGTTGCTTCCCGTAAAAACCGAACTTTACCAGAGTGGCTTGGGGGCGGAAGCTTTGCGAGCGCTTTCCAATCTAGCCAACTTGACGGGCAGGGAAGACCTCAGTAAAAAACTTGCGGACGATTTCGCCCGCCAGCAACCGTTGGTGAATAAAAATTTCTGGCTCACTGATAAGAACCGCTTCGCTTTTGCCCTGGATCAGCAGAATCGGCAAGTCGATGAATTGAGCGTGCTGGCCACCGTCCCCATGTGGTTTGGACTTCTGGACGAAGAAAAGGCCAATGCTACGATCACGCAGTTGGCGGAACCTGAGAACGAAGCTGATTGGGGAATGAGAATTATCTCTTCCCAGGCCGCCAAATACAGCGCAGGTGGATACCACTTTGGCTCGGTCTGGCCGCTCTTCACCGGCTGGGCCTCGGTTAGCGAATACCGATACCACCGCGCTCTGCCGGCCTATTCGAATCTGATGGCGAATGCCCAACTGGCCCTCGATGGCTCTTTGGGTCACGTCACCGAGGTGCTCTCCGGCGACTATTACCAGCCGCTTTCTACCAGCTCTCCGCATCAGGTGTGGTCCGCGGCCATGATCATCAGCCCGGTGTTGAAAGGTCTCTTTGGTCTTGCAACCGATGCGGGGGCGAAACGCCTGACACTTTCTCCCCACCTACCCGCCAATTGGGAGCAGTTCAAGCTCGACAATCTACACGTGGGAACGACTTCCTTGCGCATCGCTTATCGCAAGGCGGCGAACGAGATTACGTTGGAAGTCGGACGGTTGGGTCAGGGCGATTGCAATTTCGAGTTCTCTCCCGCCATCAGTCTTCGAGCCCAAGTGTTGGGCGCAGAGCTGAATGGACATCGCCTGCCTTTTCAGGTCCGCGAAAGCGGCGTTGACCAGCACGTTACCGTGCAATTCCCGGTTTTGGGCGAGACCAACACCCTACGTATCCGCTTGAAAAACGATTTTGGTCTCAGCCTGTCTCCCGCTTTGCCGACGCTTGGAAGTCCCAGCGTGGGTCTGCGAGTAATGTCCGAAACCTGGTCTTCCGGCCGCGAGAATCTAATGCTGGACGTTGCCGGCGCTGCCGCAAAGCAGTATGAGATTGGACTATGGAATCCCGCTCAGGTCGAGTCCGTGGAGGGCGCAGAGCTGGTGAAGATCGACGCGGAGAACGCAAAGATCAAAGTCAGCATGCCAGCCGGTTCTGACCCCTACGTTCGTGAGAGAATTACCATCCGTTTTAGTAGCAAGGTGCGATAAAGTCTGCGTGCGATCACGGGATTCGTCCCTTGACGAAGTCTGCCATCTTTCGCTATGTGGTCGCTAAACAAGCTGTGGATTTTTGTGTCTTGCCAGAGTGCAGTCCTTACCTGTACGGTATGCCGATAGCCAGCCTAAGGAGCCCTCATGGAACGCCTTCACCTGAGACCTCTAACAGCCACTCTTACAAGACGAGATTGCAAATTCTGCCGACAGTCCGATCCCGACTTCGAGAAACGCAATCCGATGGACAAATTAGTCTGTGGCAAGCAAGACACAGCCACAGCCCACATGAGCGAGAACGGATACGTCAAGCATCGTATTCTTGAAATTGAAGTCCGTCTCGGCGTCACTGAGTTCGGCCTGCTACTGAGCGTTGCCTAATTGGTTGACCTACCTACCCTGGAGTCCAAATGAGCGACATTGTTCGATGCCCTTTTTGGGTTCTAGAGTTTGAGTTCCGCCCGAGGATCGCACATATGGATGGCAAGGTACATCTGCGACAAGTGCGGGCACACAATGCGCCCCAGAAGTTGCGGCTTACCAGTGTCAATGGAAGATGTGCTTAAAATTGAAAATCCCGATGGGGTTGACGCCAGCGTAGGGCCGCAATCAACATTGGCTCTGCATGAGTAGCCCTACGCTCAACGTACCGACCTAGATCCTGGTTTCTTGCTAGATTTCGTGGATGCCGACAAGACGAGGTAGGATACCGAACGATAGCATCGCCTTTGAAAGTCCAGGCGAATCCCTCTACGAAAAGGAAAGCCGCGCGGCTGAGCGAGTGCTGGCCAAACAGCGTGCTCGTAAAACGGCGAAGCGCACTACGAATGCAAAGTCTGGTCGCAAAAAAGTCTAGCTGCCTGTCTTACATTTATGTTCTGTGAATTGGAGGCGCAAACTTTCTTGCGCGTCGGCAACCCTCTTCAACGCAGTCATCGGAACCGCAAACAATCGATCACACAGGGTACAGACTCCGACTGCGGGGATTTTGCCTAGCCATTTTGCAACCCTAAGATTGCGTTTGATTGGCATGGAAACATCATTGAAATTGCGTTTTAATAGCTCGGTTGTCGGTACGGCACCGTACGGGTCAATGTTTTACGAGCAGGTATTCACTGGCGTAACAGCGTTTTACGTGGGAGGCTCCCCATGCGTGAGCAAAACTTCCCCCCTGACCAAGACCTGATATTTCTCGACTGGCAAACCCAATTTTATTGCCGCACTGGTCGAAAACCGACCCGCAACAGCTGCAGCAACGTGTCCTCAATTTTTCTACGACAACAAGCGATTGTAGACGCGCCCAAAGAAGAGCTCGAGCGACAAGCGATGGCCGACGCTATGCAGGTGCTGCGCTCGATCTAAGTGGAAAAACCAATTATCCCGATTGGAGAACGCGCAAGACCTCGTCGGGACCCGACCGTTTTGACGTTGGCAGCGAGTAACTCCTGCCGACCTCAATGAAATACAAAAGACAACCTAATTACAGCCCACGCATCCTAGCCGCTCAAAGCTAACGAGTTGCTGTAATGAAGAATAGGGTGCTACTCGTGGACGATAACGCTGTCGTGAGACTCGCTGTTCGACGGCTGTTTACTGTCCATCCGAAGTTTGAAGTGTGCGGCGAGGCAGAACACGGTCGAGAGGCTGTTGAGAAAGCTCCAACACTCCGCCCCGACTTGATCGTCTTGGACCTAGCGATGCCTGTGATGAACGGTCTGGAGGCGGCCCCGTTGTTGATAAAGATCCTGCCCCGTGTCTACATCATTCTGTTTTCCAACCACAATGGTCCCGAGGTAGAGCGACTATCTCGTGATGCTGGAATTCATGCCGTGGTTCACAAGAGCAACGTGACCACTGACTTGCTGCCTCAGGCCGAAGCGCTGATTAGTAGATCGGCAGCTTAAGTGGCTCCAATCACAACCAGTCACTGCTGTGGTCAGTACGCCAGCGTGCCGAAAATTAACACTCTTCAGACCATAAGTGAAGCATGTTTGACGCGGGGTCTCATCGTTGGCGGCAACTCCGGCAAATCGCTTTATTGGAAACAGACCCGCAAAACTTCTGCCACAGATCGCTGATGCGCGTGGTGTGATTGCTGTTCGCGTCGAAGACTCGAAATCGAAGGATCAAGCCGCACCGCGGGACGCCTTGTTCGCATTAGATAGTTTGCGCAGGACCACCGAGCAAAACGGATTTCAATCGGCTGGCTGAGGCGACTCTGTGTCCAACTATAGCTGGCCCGACATATACAATGGGCACTGCTCGAAACCGATTGGACGAAGATGGCGGAATGACTTGATGCTGCCGAATCTGAGATTCATGAAAGACGGCTGGTGCTTTCGCAAGACCACCGACGGGATTCAGCAAGAAAGAGAAGCTCTCGGGGATGCCACGAAAGATCTTAGGATTTTGCGGACGGATGCTGCGTCGTGGTTGGAACGGCAGAAACCTGGCAACTAAATTTGAGATCCCACGTTTGACGGCTCGGGACATCGGGAGCCTCAGCGCGCTATTTCCCCTTTGAAAACAGGCTCCTGAATCACCAGAGCGACTACTTTTGCCCAACTGACAACACCCAGGGTGCCCACGACGAAAAATGAGGCGTATTTAGTTAGCCGTCACAGTCCCATTGAGAAGTGTTCCTTTACACGTGACTTTGAAGGGAGAGATATTGCCTTACTTGATTGTTAGAACACTGTCGACTCGCTGCGTTGAAGAAACTGGCGTCGAACGGTTCGCAGGTCTTCCCGTTCAACGGCTACAGCACTGGTTTGATAAAGCTATGGCCAACGCCAAAATAGATGACTTGACGTGTTATTCTTTACGACATAGTTTTGCGTCGGTTGGTGACGGCTGGAGTTGACATTCGCGCTGTGGCCGAACTCATGGGACATCAGACAATCCAGATGACAATGCGTTAACCACATTTAGCTCCCGCGCACGACCTTGCCGCTGTTCAGAGTTGGTCAGCCATGCCGGGAACGGAACTGACACCAAAACTAGCACCAAGCGTTTTGTGCGAGTTGCTGAAATCAAGGCGACGTCAGTGTAATCAATAAGATGGGCGCGTAGCTCAGTTGGCAGAGCAATGCCCTTTTAATAGCGCCTTCCACCTTCGGAACAGAACCCCACCTATAGGAATCAGTACCTTCCATTCGGACAGATACCCTGCCATTCGGAAGGGAAGGCTAGCAGTTGGGAAGTTCTGTGCAACCGTATGTGCAACCGAATTCGCTTCTTCCCTATAGATATAAACTTATATTAACTATAGTTAACTAAAGAGTCTCTCTCCTAGGGCTGGGGAAGCACTTTTCTGTCTCTAGCGAATGCGAATTAAGCGAATTAAGCGAAGTCAAGCCCAAGAGCCCAAGTGTCGTGCTCAATTGATTGCCTGAAAAGCAAACTATGAGCCCGAACCACGTAGCTCAAGCACAAAGACGACGGATTAGATACTGGCAAAGTTGACAGGTCCCCTTATATACTGTCAGGCAGTTCAACCATTCCAATCAGGGGTTCCCCCATGACCATGACCCCAGAAGATCTCATCGATGAGCTAAGCCATAACGCAGTGCTTGCGCCAGATGGTCCCGAGTTGGAGCGCGCACTTGGTGAACTTCAATCTGCCTTGCAAGAGCACCGGGACTACCTGGAAAGTGTGGCCGCCGACTACCTCTTAAGCCTTCCCGTTGCAATTCGGAAGCGATTAAGCAAACTCCACGAAACGGCTGCCGACGCAGCCTAGTGACTAAGCCGACCAGGGAAAAGGACGAGGGGAGGGTTGTTCCTGACCGTGGTTAGATCGCGGCCGACGCCCCTCTACGGGGTGCCAACATCCGCTCAGTCAGGAACACAGAAAATCTTAGCCAAGATGGGGATGACGGTCTTTGCTCCAGCGCAAACAGCAGCCCGAACCGATCAATTAGACGCACCTGGAGATTTGACCGGAAACACGTAATTCAGGCAGGGAACTGCGCGAGGAATGCGCAGCAACCCCTACCCCAACGCGAAGGGGTTACGAGAATCATTGTAAACCGCGTAGGCAAGCGGAACCAGAAAGCCCAAGCGCGCCACAGCGCCGGGGAAAGCCTGAAGCTGCCGCCGAGTTCCAGAAGATTCTCGACCACGGCGGCATCGTCTGGAACTGCTGGACGGGAGCGTTGGCGCATCTGGGAGTAGCTCGTGCCAACGCCTTACAGTCGAGAACCTCGCAGGGAGCGGATGCCGATGCTGCCCGCGTCCGGGCGCTTGCCGCCTACAAAGACTTCCTCACCCTCTGGAAAGACGCCGATCCCGACATTCCCATCCTGAAGGAAGCCAAGGCAGAGTACGCCAAGTTGCAGTAAAACCTCCTGACGCGCCATTCCTGGTCGCGAGAGAACGTTTTCGTAGCGGCCAAGAGTAAACTTCTCTGCGAATCGGCTAGGGTAGCTCCCGAAAGGGCGGGCGCATCCCGGCCCGCCTGCCGACTCTCTGCCAATCATCCGGGATGCTACGCGGGAGGTGGCTCCGTGTTCGCTGCGAAGACGACCCTAGCTGAGTACCGTTCGGCGCTACAGACAACATCTTATCGGTTGCCGCCGAACCCCAGTAAGGCGGCATTTGGGATCACGGCCCCTTTCCTTGTCATAGACGGGTTTGCCGTCGACCTCCGCGGTCAGTCCAGCGAAGCATTTGTCCTAGGTCCTCCGCTTAGACCATCCTTGGCGAACGGCATAACCATCAAGGTGGATCTCAGTTACTAGATGGCTTTGAGTGGCAGGGCGCGACCTTTATCGGAACTCATATACGTTATGAAGGCGGTGACCTCAAGCTTTCCAATGTCCAGTTCGTAAACTGCACGTTCGATGTCTCCCCAAGCGATAAGGGAGAAAGAGTCGTGGAATATGCTGCGCTGCTTCCCGCACGTCCCCTTATCGTTAACTAGTTATTTTGCGCCAACGCACTATTAGGACCGAAACCTGCGTTGCCCCACGGAAGAGGCGTGCCGCCCCCCAACTTGGTCTGTCACTGTTGCCAGTATCCAATCTCGGGGGCACACCTCACTATCGCATCAGTAACCTCCAAGCACATCCTGCAAGGCCCAACTTTAACCCGGGTTGGGCCATTTTTATTGAGGTGCGCCTGTCATCGGCTGGGTGGGCACAATTCTGGGCACAATCAGCTTTGGGCAAACTTGGAATCCAAGACAACTCAGGGAGGAAACTCCATGGAGTCAAACGGTTATATGGTGAGCGCGGATGGACTCGAACCATCGACCCATGCCTTAAAAGGGCATTGCTCTGCCAACTGAGCTACGCGCCCACTTTTATTTAATCTAACACATTCCTAGACACTTACTGCATGGCGCTGGCTACGGAAAGAACGGACTCTAATTGGGCGGTGGCACTTGTGGTGGCACTTGAGCCCTTTTGAACGACGACCGCAGGCTGCGGGCTAAGCCTTTCGACTGCCGCTAGGTTGTGCGCCGGAGCTAGGTGCGCATACCTCATGGTCATTTGAATAGTTTTGTGGCCCATCAACTCAGCCACTGTGCGCAGATCGACTGCCCCCATCACCAGTCTGCTGGCAAAGGTGTGCCGGAGACAATACCAAGTGAAATCTTTAGTCTTGGCGTTCCGTACCGCAGGCTCAAACCAATGCTTATAACCCTTCAAAGTCTTCCCGTGAGTATTGACAAATACTGGACCCTCGGCACGCGACCGCGAAAAGAGCCCCTGGAAGGCAGCCAGCGCGGTGGAGTTTAGCGGAATGTGTCGCATCTTGCCGTTTTTGCTCTTAGGTATGGTCACAAATCGACGGATCAGATCAACGCGATCCCAAGTGAGCCCATACTGTTCGCTTGGCCTCATACCCGTGTGCAGCGCGATCTCAAACTCAGCCGTATGACCGGCCGCGCCTGCTTCGATCGCGGCTCGTAACCGGGACTCTTCTTCTGGCGAATACTGATTTAGGAACCGCACACGCCCGTTATCCTCCCGTTTACGCTTCAACAGCTTAGCTGGGTTCGACGTGACCTTTCCATGCTCGACGCCTAGGCGGTAAATGAGCGAAAGCATTGACTTGTAGCGGTTAAAGGTCGCCGGCTTCCATTGCTGCTCCGTGAACCAGCGCCGAAGGTCCTCGATAGGAAGATCAGCCGAGTGTGATCCGAACTCGTCCATTAGACGCCCGATACGGTAACGGTCAAATTGGTGGCCGAGATTATTTGCCTTGCAGTATTCCAGCGCGTCGTCCGCCAACTCGGAGAATTTGACAACTCTTGTGCGCAACTTTTCTGGCAACTTCTTTCCTTCGAGCGCCTCGGTCTTGCGCTTACGATAGAGGCTGATTGCCGAGCTCCTCAGCCCAGCTTTCTCGCGCCGGCGCCTCCCCTGAGCGTCAAAGTACTGAATCCACCACACGCCGGACCCAGGCACCTTCTCGAATATCCCCCGAATCTTCTTCACCTTGCTGTTCATTTCTATCCGCTCCTTTACCCGGGCGACGTGCGCTTATTCAGCTTCTTCCTCTGTGCGCTTTTCTTCGGGCGCCCGCCACGCTTGGCCCATTCGCTCAGAGTGGCATGGTCATATTTCTTAGCCCGAGCCTTGCCTCCCAAACTGGCTAGTTGCTTGTAGAACGCCCGAACTTCTGGCGTGAACTCGAGCCCCATATTGGAATGATAATACTTGCAAGGCAAGTATTACAAGAGGTATCATACTCGCATCTGGCACACCAATGCGCAATGGAACTGGGGACGTTGTAACAGCCGAAGTCCGGGCCCGTGGCGCACAGCTTCAGTCAGAAATTGCAATCCGCCCCGAAGACTTGCCCGGGCTAATCCGCCAGTACATTCACGGCGAGCGCTCAACGGCGCCCGTGAATAACTTGCCTGAGAGTCCCAGCCCGAGGCTTAGCTTGGGCGAAAGAATTGCCGGCACCAGATTCGGGCGCGTGCGACAGCCAGACGACGAGGCTCGAGCACGTTTCGCCAAGTTCCAGTTAGATATCAACATCACTAACCGTGAGTACTATCGCAAATATCAGCGTATGCGTTTCCAGAGAGACGCGGCCAATAACATAGCTGCGCTGCTTACCTCTTTCCAGCAGGCGCATCCGTTAGAGTGGGAGTACTGCGGATGGAAAACATTCGCCATCGCGGAACTGATGCTAGGGAGACTTGCGAGTTCTCCTGACTCAGTAAAGAGCCGAAGAGCGGCCGCAGAGCGTTGGTGGAAGGGATACTGGAACCGCAAGCAGAAAATTGCACGAGAGACAGACACTTATCTCAGCCCCACGAGAATGGCAGCCTCAGCAGCGGTCTTTGAGCTTGAAATGTTGCAACTCGCTGACGATCCAAAACCATGGATGCGCCCCGGATTTAGTGACTATGCTGCTTTCGTCAGGTGGTTGAATAAGAAGTGGGACAAACTGGCAGCAAAGAAACAGGGTGAGCCCCTCCTTGACGCGGCTGCTGGGGGATTTCTTCGCGAACGGCCCAAAACTGTATTGAGTAATAGCGATCTCAAGGAAATTTGCACTGCCTACAAGGGCCTCGAATCATCTTATCCCCTGGGTGGGGTGCCTACGTATCAAGTAGTCCTGACAGTCGTGGCACGAAGACATAACGTGTCGCCACGTCTGGCGAACAAAGTGCGCGCCGACAAAAACAAGCGAATGCGTTCACACAGTACGCCGAAAAAGGTACATTCGTAAGCCGATCTCCTGCCTTTTTCAACTGTTTATCATCGTAAGATCCACAACTCCAACTCGGTAGAATTGCGGGTGTTCAAGCGGTTCGTGAAGAACAGTGCTTATGAACTCGGAAGTCTAGAAGAGTTTCGTCGCAAGGTTTTCCTGAAATATTTGAAGTCCGGAGGGCTCATCGTTGCCTACGATGCACCATTTCAAATCAGCCGGATTGCAATTAAGTGGAACAAATCGCTGAAAAACCGGCGCGCGTTCTCGTTCTACTTCCGCATGTTCAAGGACAAGCAAACCGGCAAGGTGCGCCCCAGTCCGTTCGATCCTGGGCTTTCGATTCAAAGTCTGGATGCGTCAAAGGCCATCTACCGCCCGATCAAGTACAAGTTTCACGAACAGGATGAACGCGAAGAAGAGCAACAATCAAAAGTCCATATCCTCGATCTGAAGACACTGACCGCCGTTCTTACCGGAGAAGCGCACACGTTCTCGTCCGCTCGCGAGATTTTTGGGGCTCCTGGCAGTAGTGCACGAAAACTTCGCCCACGCGTAACGAAACGAGCGATTGACAGTGTTCTGAGGGTTGTTGTCGGCGAATTGGAATTGCTGAATCGACTGAGGGAGGAATTGCGCCGCCACCCGCGTAAGATAACACCGGAACCGGAACGCTGCTACTCCCCAGCCACCCTGTCTAATAGTTTCTTTTCAGCAATGGGCATAAGACCGCCGCAGCGAAAATTCAACATTCCGGACAAGATCAATGGCATAGGCGCGCAGTCGTTTGCCGCAGGGCGTTCAGAGTGCACCGTCCGACGAACCCCAGTACCTATCACGTACGTCGATTTCTTTTCCCAGTTCCCGGCGATACGCAGTCTGCTCGACTGCCGGGAAATACTATGCGCTCAGAGTCTGGAGTTCGCCGATTTCACAAACGGTGCGATTGACATGACGGAACGTCTAACTCTGGACGATTGTTTCCGCCCGGAAGTCTGGAAGCAGCTTCGCTGGTTCGCGCTCGTCGAACCCTGCGAAGACGTTATCCCTATCCGCGCGAAGTTTGGGGCGCGTGACGATTCCGATCCCACATTGGGGTGGAATTTTGTCCTTTCAAAGCAGCCTATGTGGGTCACGGGCCTGGACGCAATAGCTGCGAAAGTGACCACGGGCAAGCAGCTCAAGATCTTAAAAGCCATTCAGGTTATTCCGCACGGGGTGCAACCCGGACTGATGCCCATAAAACTCTACGGTCAACTTGAAGTAGATCCTCTTCGTGACGACCTCGCCGTTAAGTTGATTGAATTGCGCAGTGCGATGAAAGCTAAAGACCCAGAATTGGCGACCGGATTGAAGGTAGCAGCCAATAGCGCCGCGTTCGGCATCCTTTGCCAGCTGAATGTCAAGGACTTAGATTCTCCTTCTCCCTTGCATGTTTTTTCCGGGCAAGCGGACTATCACACTCCAACTGCCAAGGTTTGGGAGCAGCCGGCGGAGTTCTATTGTCCCGTGATCGCTGCACTCGTAACGGGCGGGTCGCATTTGCTCTGCGCCGTGTTGGAGCGCGCAGTGCGAGACATGGGAGGCCAGATCGCAGCGATGGACACAGACAGCGCAATGATCGTCTCAACCAAAGACGGCGGTTTGGTTCCATGCGCGGGCGGCCCACACAGGGTAGAAAAGTTTCAAATGCCGAGCGGGCACGCTGCCGTCAAAGCGCTGTCCTATGCTGCCGTGGATCAGATACGGGATCGTTTTGAAGCCATAAACCCATGGCGCAATAACCTCAAGGTTCCCTTCCTCAAGTTGGAAAAAGAGAACTTCGCTTTAGACGGCGAGCGTCGGCAACTCTACGCGTACTGTATTTCAGCGAAATTGTATTGTCAGTACAACCTGGAAGGTAACCAATTGCTGGTTCGCAAACCCTCTGGCCACGGATTGGGATTCTTAAAGGCACCCTACAGTGTTGCAGACTGGCAGCGAAGGGCAGGACGGAAATGGAAACGAGACTTGCCACCTTGGATATTTGAGGCGTGGCATTTCATCCTTTCGCGAGAGCTGGGCCTTCCACATCAGTCGCCACGCTGGTTGAAGCAACCAGCAGTTATGGCCATACCAATTTCAACACCTCAGGTCATGGAACGGCTGGGCTGTTTCAAGGAGGATCTCCGTCCCTTTACTGTCGTAACCGTTCCATTCCCCAAGAAGGAGGTAAATCAGCTCTGGAAGGGATACTTCATCATGCCTTATGCGGAAAAACTCGATGATTTACACGGGCGTCCGATGGTCAATGTTGTCAGTGGTGGAACCTTCTACATTCACGACAAGAATTCATCCACCTTACCCAAGCCTTTGGGCTGGTTTTCTCTCAAAACGATGAAGACGAAATCAGTCACCTTCTGTCCAGAGCCGAGGCCAAGTTTTGCACTCCCAACGGCAGCACATGCACGAGCAAGACAATCGGCCTGCTTGTGCGCAGGCACATCATTGCTGGGGAGTTTCACTTCATCGGTAAGGAAGCATCAACGCGCTGGGCGAGCGGGCCCGATCTATCCATGATGGCCGAAGCGGGGGCCCTGGACCCGACCCATGAAACATTCCGCGAGTACGAAAGAGTAGTCGACGCGAAATATCTGGAAGAAATCCGGGGAGAGGCAAAACAATTTTCCACGAAGCTTCTCTCTCGCAAATCCAGAGTTGCCGAATGCGCCATCAGAAGTTTCAAGAACGGAAAAAATACCATTAAGCCGCGTACTCTCCGAAAGCTCACAATGGCTATCCATGATCTGCAAAACAAGCGCCTAAGAAATTGAAAAATGATGCTACCCTCATTCGGGCAGCCCGTAGCCGTCCGCACCCGTCAAGCCGAGCCAGACAGCCTCATCTTCCAGCGAATCTGTGCAGAGCACTCAGCGGTTCATTCCCAGTGAAACAGACTATTGGGCGAGCTTAGAACACCGAATTGGACGTTCTTTACCCCACAGCCAGGAGTGAGTCAGTTCCTCTGAAAGGCACACGAGCGTGGACCGTGGTACCAGAACCGGGGTGTGAATTGATCGAAATCTCACCGCTCACCAATTGCAGTCGCTCTCGCATGCTGATGAGCCCGAGGCCGCGACGGTGGATGGCGTCTTGCGGATCAAAGCCAACTCCCAGGTCGCTCACGGTCAGTTGAATTTCTCCCTCTGTACCGCACAGTTCCACTTTGAAGTGCCGCACGCCACTGTGTTTCACCCCATTCTGCAGAGTTTCCTGTAAAACTCGGAACAGACAAAGCGAGATTTCCTTGGGGACACCGCGCGGTATGTCCGCATGGCTGAAGTCAATCTCTACCTTCTGTTGCTCGGACAACTCTTTGCAGAAGCTCTTAGCTGCTGCCACAAGACCCAGATATTCGAGTTTTGAAGAATGAAGGCGGTGCGACAGGGCCTGAATGTCCGCGGCGATGTCCGAAAGGTGCTGGCTGGCGTGATGGATGTGATCGTGAAATTCAACCGCCGAGGGCGGAAGTTGTTTGTTCCATCGATCCAGCTCGATTGCCAACAGTGCCATGCGTTGATTGACGTCGTCGTGTAGCTCTCTCGCGATCCAGGTACGCTCCTCCTCGTGGGCCTCAATCAGCCTCCGCCCAATGGTGACGAGACTCTCCTCTGCGATCATTCGTTCCGTGATGTCTATGCAAGTGCCGATGTAGCCAGCGAAAGTACCATCCGGGTTAAATCTCGGTACACCTTTGTCCAGAACCCAGCGATACTCCCCATCGTGTCGCCGAAGCCGGTACTGCATTTCAAACGACTCTCTTCGGTCGAATGCTTCGGTGTAGGTTTGCAAACTGCGGCTCGAATCGTCCGGATGAAGGCCTCCGGCCCAATCGTCGTCAAGCTCCGCTTCAAGTGGGCGGCCTGTGAAGTCCAACCAGGTCTTGTTGACGTAGCTGCATTTTCGGTCCGTCCGGGACATCCAGATCATTACAGGTGCGGTGTTCGCAACCAGCCGGAAACGCTCCTCGCTCTCGCGAATCGCTTCCTCGGCCCGACGCCGCTCTGTTTCGGCTTTTATTGCCCGAGCCCGCTGCCAGACTAAAGCAAAAATGAGCAGCGTTTCGGCCAAGATCAGAGCAATCCCGCCAATGATGTACTGCTTGTAAGATTCCCAGACGGTGGCCTGTCGGTAGAGGAGGATGCTGCCAGGAGGAAGATCACTCTCCTTGAAGCCCCAGCGTTTCAGCGCACGAGAATCGAACATGTAAGCTGTTATATCTCTTACCCTGGGGATATCTTGAGGTCTTTCCCCTTTAAGCATCCGGAGGGCTATGTCTCCAGCAATCCTGCCTTGTTCGCGAATGTAAGAGACTTTTCCTCCCACCTCTCCATGACCCAGGTTTATGTCATTCAAGCCAAACACTGGGGCATTCGCGGCGGCAACAACTTTTTCGACGGCTTCCTCCCCGGAAATGAACTTTGTGCCCGCCGCATCCTGACCCATACCTGTAAAGAGGACGATCGTGTGATTCGGCAGGCGCTTTAGTGTCTCGACCAGATCAGGCATGGTCAGATTAGTCAGGTAAGAAAGATCAAAGTTGCGTTCATAAGGCTTCAGCTCGTCTCTGACTCGCTCCTCTAAAAGTTTGTCGTGTGCCCCGGCGCCCCCAACTACAACGATGTGCTTTGTGGAGGGCTGCAGGCGCAACGCCGCCTCGATTGTCTCAAATGGTGCGAAGGCATTTTCAACCCCGGTAAAATCTGAATCCAGCACGGGGGTACCCGGTCCCCAGGTCGGCAAACAAAAAGCGATCGGAACGCCCGGAAAAGCGCTGTGGTGCGTCTCCAGCATAAACTTGAGTGGTGACGGCCCCACGGTGATGATTAGGTCCGGTTTACGATTTTGATATTTACGGATGTAGAAATCGCGGAATCGCTGCTGGTCGGCCGGATCGGGGAAGAGTAGCGTATCCATGTACTCGCGATATACCTCAAGCTTGTAGGATGAAGTGCGGAGCGCAGACCGGATTCCCTGATCCATCAGATTGATACCAGGGTAAGCAGTGCCCACCTCATTAAAGATGAGGACACGACGAACGGGCTTGGACGGCGCTTCCCCAGCGCTACAAGGCAAGAAACAGAACAAAACCGAAACAATGACGAAATGTGGGTTCGCCCTTGGCATCTTCGGATTTATTGGCAGACCTCGGGGCTTGCTTTTGAATTTCCTGACAAATTTTATTCAAAAAGGCTACCTCGGACAGCTTTGCCCTGCCCCTGTCAGAACTGACAGTTGTCAAAAAATTAAACAGTGCTTTACGGTCAACGGCGATTTTATTCGAAGCACCTGATTCAAGCAAACAAGCGGTGATTCCGGGAACTTGAATCATTCGTTGCAAGAGAAAGGGTGAATCTTGATTTCCGCTTACGTTCAGGCGTGTTTCGATTTCCTCGTTCCTCGCCGTCAACACCTACTCGTAGCGTGTATCTTCAACTTTGGGCTTGTAGGCTTGGCCTGTGGACAGACGGCATCCACTGGGGCACTGGTAGGAGTGACGCTGGACCCATCGGGCGCGGTTCTCGGGGACGTGATTGTTCACCTAACCAATCAGTATGGTTCCGAACAATCCATTATCTCCGACCAGGAGGGGCGATTTGGTTTCGTATTGCTACGCTCAGGCAAGTACGAGTTGCAGGCGGACAAGCCCGATTTTAAACCTCTGGTTCTCCCTAACGTCCAAGTGTATGTAACTGAGACATCAAGGGTGGAGCTTCGCCTTGAGCTCGCAACGCGTGTAGAGCAGACAGATGTTTCTTCGGCCCCCTTCATGGTTCAACTCGACAGCTCGGCACTGGGGAGAACCCTTAACAAACTGATGGTGAACGATTTGCCCCTCGTGACGCGAAACTTCACTCAGGTCACTGGGCTCTCCCCCGGAGTGAGTGTCAGCGTTTACAACGCCGGCGAGTTGGGGAATGGAGGAACAGTACTTTCCCAATTGGGAAAGTCAACGGACGGGATTTACGTCCACGGAGCCCGCTCTTATGACAACAATTGGCAACTCGATGGCATTAGTGTCAGCGATGTTCAAGGCTCGGGCGCAATAAGCGGGGGAATCCCAATTCCGAACCCCGACAGCCTGGAAGAGTTCAAGGTTCAAACCGGTCTCTACGACGCAGCATTTGGTCGTGGGGTAGGTGCCAATGTCAGCGTGATTACCAAGACGGGCAGCAACAATTTCCACGGCACGGTTTTCGAATTCCTGCGTAACGATTTCCTGAATGCCAACGATTTCTTTTTGAACCGGACCAGCCGGCCGCGTCCGGAGCTCAAGCAGAACCAATTTGGAGCCTCCATCGGCGGACCATTAAAAAAGAACAAGGTGTTTTTCTACACCTCGTACCAGGAGACACGGCAGATTAACGGCCTTGCTGCAGGGCAGACGAGGATAGCTTGCAACGCGAGCTTAAGCGAACCGCCTATCACTGATGACCGATCCCCTGCCGCTCTCGGGAGGCTTTTCGGTGGTATGAAGGGTGCGCAGGGAGGTGTTGCTGTTCTGCCGGACGGTTCCAATATCAATCCGGTGGCACTGTCGCTCTTGAAGTTTAAACTGCCGGATGGAAGTTTTTTGATTCCCACGCCACAAACACTGGATTCCACAAAGCCGTTTGCCAGCCGCGGGTTTTCAACCTTTACCCAACCGTGTGATTATGCGGAACACCAGGGCTCAGCGAGTCTCGACTCGAACATTTCCCAGAAGAGTCGACTCGCAGGACGATTCTTTATTGCAAAAAACAATCAGTCAGTCACTTTTCCTGCCTTATTCAATCCATCAGGAAACATTCGAGGATTCACCAGCCCAGGCAATTCCGATTTTGTCGTTTTCTCGCTGGCTCACACCTACGTCCTGAGCAACTTCTTATTGAACGAAGCCCGAATCGGTTTCGTTCGCACAAAAACCAAAATGGGCGCCGACGCTCCTTTCAAATGGTCGGATGTCGGAGTGTTGGAGAGCGAAATGAATCGAAATAACGAACTGCCGAGCTTGGGTATTCTCGGTTCGGTAGCCATGGGGAGCGTGATTCCTCGAACTGATACACAGAACAGCTTTGTGCTCGGCGACACTTTTAGCTTTTTCAAGGGAGCGCATTCCGTGAAATTCGGAGGATCGCTCACCCGATTGCAGGACAATCTCGGCTTCGCAGGCTTTGGATCATTTCTGCAGTTTCTTAGTTGGCCGGATTTCTTACTCGGTCTGAATGCAAGCGCGAACGGCACGGGAACTTTCAGCAGTGTCTTTAGTTCTTCAGATAATTTCGGTTTATTTGATCGCGAATTCCGAGTTTGGGAAGGCTCGGGTTTCGTGCAGGATGATTTTCGCGCCAGCCGGACCTTCACTGTGAATGCCGGACTGCGCTTTGACCGGATCGGGCAGTTCGGTGACGAGCTGGGTCGTAATTCGAGCTTCGATGTCAGCAAGGCCAATCGAAATCCACCACCCGGCGGAACTCTCGATGGCTACATCGTTCCTTCTAATTTTCCGGGCACTGTACCTCCGGGAGTCACGCGGGTCAACAACACATTTGGGACTTATGGAGAAGGGCAAAATGCTATCGCACCTCGAATCGGTTTTGCCTTGCAGATATCGCCAGGCACAAGTCGGCTGGTCGTAAGGGGAGGCTACGGCATCTATTATTCGCGCCCGACTGGCCAGACGGCCAGTCAATCGGTAGTCGGAGCGCCGTTTGCATCGCCTCGACGTACCTCTGGCGTTTCGAACGCGGCTGCAACATTTCAAGCGCCGTTCGCCCAGCCCTTTCCCACTCCCGCTTCTTTCCCTTTGTTCGTACCGTATTCCCCGACTTCGGCGGTAGGAGTCAGCGTTATAGCGCCCAACTTTCGGCCGGCAATCGCTCAGCAGTTTTCGTTAAATCTCCAGTCAGAATTGCATAAGGGTTGGTTGTTGGAGACCGGATACGTCGGCACGCGGGCCACCCACCTGCAACGCGTGCGTTCGCTAAACCAGGCGCTATCCGCATCTGCCGACAATCCGATCAATGGAATGACGTCGAATACGCTTGCGAATATTCGATCGCGAGTACCCATTCCTGGAATACTTCCGGATTCTCTTCGTGAACAGGAATCGGAGGGCAACTCCTGGTATAACGGGCTCGAAACCAGTCTCACAAAGCGCCTGGGCCACGGCCTGCAACTTCTGGCCGCGTATACCTTCTCCAAGATCCTCGATTCTGATGGTGCAGACGTGAATGCAATATCAACGGGAAACTCGCTGACATTGGGAGATCAGAATTCTTCCCGGCAACGTTGGGGAAGAGCAAGCTTCGACCGAGCGCATCGCTTTGTTTTCAGCGCGACGTGGACAGTACCAAGCCCAAATCACGGCCTCGCCCGAGCGTTACTGGGCAACTGGACTGGAGCTGCAATCATGACCATACAGTCTGGCACTGCCCTTACCATCGCCGACACAAATGCCACGAATGTCTTCGGAATCAGTCAAGACCGCGCACAATTGAGCGGTGCGTGCTCGAACAGCCAGTTGGTAAGAGGAGGATCGATCCAGTCAAAATTGAATAGTTATTTCAACGCGCCCTGTTTTATCAGTCCACCCATCATTGGCGCGGATGGTATCGGAACCGCATTTGGGAACAGCAGCACGGGAATCGTAGATGGGCCGGGACAAGCAAACATCGATATCGCATTCTCGAAAAGCATTGTTGTTCACGAAAGCAGCAGCATCCAGTTTCGCGCCGAGTTTTTCAACGCGCTGAATCACCCACAGTTCGCGAACCCCGATACGAATTTCAGCTCTTCTACTTTCGGCGTGATTAGTAGCACGTCCGTGAACCCTCGGGTGGGACAGCTAGCACTGAAGTACACATTCTAAATGGATAGAATTCTCTTCGTTGGTTGCGTTCATTCTGGATTGCAATCGTGTGCGATATCGGCACAACGCCCCACCTCCCACTCCGCGCCCCCGCGCCCTGCGCCCGACAAATTTTAGCGCACTCACTTACACGTTCACCTTCACTTTCACGTGCGTCGCTCTGAGACCCCTTCCTTTTGAATGCAGGCGGGCGCTCTGACCTGAAGGTCAGGCTCAGCTCAACTCAACTCAACGTCAGCTCCAACTCTACTCCACTCCAAACCAGCGCGTCGCGTTACTTTGCAGATCCACTCCAGCATCTTGTTTTTTTTTGTTTTTTGACCAACTCAGCACAACTCCAAAGCGCGAGCGAAGCGAGCGCGCGCGCGTCAAAGGCCAGCCCAACAGCAACAGCAACTTCAACGTCTCTCTTCTTCTTCTTCTTTTCTATTTACTAGTTCGTCAAGCGCTCTGAGCATGCTTCTTTCTCTCTTCCCGTCAAACGAGAGGGGGGTAGTGTACGGCGACGGCAAAATGCTCCCTCCCCCGCTTTGGAACAAGCTAATGACCAGGGTTGTTGCTGTGTGCTTGCCCAAGATAAAGAGGGCGATATCCCGAGCGGAAGTAGGCTGTGGACCGCAGAACGAGAAATATGAAGTGAAGACCGACGAATCGCAACATCCGGCACCCACGCCGGAAGATGGCAATGCGCTAATCTATTTTGTCGCGGACGGCCACCTCACCAGCGTTTTCGGATTTGACGAAACGTGGGAGGGTGCTGTCGACGGTGGAAGGTATTTCTTCGTGCCAATCGAGCCGGGTGAACACCACATCTGCCGACAATACGTCCGGAACCCGTCCCATGCCGGACCGGTATATGGCCATGGCGCAAAGCTCCTAGCCAAGGTGGGCTACTTAGCCATTGACCCGACTCCAGAGCACGCCTACCATTTGCGACAGTGGCCACGCCCTCCCAACTCGTGGGGCGGACAGTTTCCCATTACCGCATAGTCCGCAAGATCGGTGGCGGAGGCATGGGTGTTGTCTACGAGGCGGAAGACCTCAAATTAGGTCGCCACGTTGCCCTGAAGTTTCTACCGGAAGAAGTCGCCAACGACGCGCAGGCGCTGGCTAGATTTCGGCGAGAGGCCCGCGCTGCGTCTGCCCTGAACCACACAAACATTTGTACGATCTACGAAATCGATGAGGCGGATGGACGCGGCTTCATAGCGATGGAGCTTCTGGAGGGACAGACGCTCCGGCATTTCATCAACGGCAAGCCGCTGGGGATCGAAAGCGTTCTGGATTTGGGGATCCAGGTTTCTGACGCGCTAGACGCAGCGCACAAACAGGGGATCATCCACCGCGACATCAAGTCGGCTAACATTTTCGTTACCCAACGGGAACAGGCCAAGGTTCTGGATTTCGGACTGGCGAAGCTGATGCACCAGCGGCCTGCCAGTGTGGCCGGTTCTTCAGCCCCAACAGCCAGCGTTGAAGATTCGGTGAGCTCACCGGGCGCGGTGTTTGGCACCCTGATGTACATGTCGCCGGAACAAGTACGGGGCGAAGAGCTGGACGTACGTACGGATATTTTCTCTCTCGGCGCCGTTCTGTACGAGATGGCGACCGGCATTCAGGCGTTCTCTGGTGCGACATCGGGCGTTGTCACAGACGCGATCCTCCATGGCACGCCAACATCGCCTGTGCGCATGAATCCCTCCCTGCCAGCCGAAGTCGAGCGGATCATCAGCAAGGCGCTGGAGAAGGACCGTAAGGTGCGCTACCAGAATGCGGAGGATTTCCGCGCCGATCTGGAGCGGCTCAAGCGGGACAGAACCTCCGGGCGGGCGGTCTCTCGCCAGAGGGCACTGCCTCAGCTCTGGCCACTTATGGGAATCGGGACCGCGGTGCTCTTCGCAGTGCTCGCCGGGTTTAACTTGGGCGGGTTGCGAGATCACCTGCTTCAGCGCATAGCTGGTATCGGCCATATTGAGTCGCTGGCTGTGCTGCCCTTGGTGAATATTTCCGGTGACGCCGGACAGGATTACTTTGCCGACGGCATGACTGAGGCGCTGACCACTGATTTGGCGCGAATGCAAAGTGTGCAAGTGATCTCGCGTAGTTCGACGATGCAGTACAAAGACGCGAAAAAAACGTTGCCGGACATCGCTCGCGAACTGCACGCGGACGCAATTGTTGAAGGTTCGGTGCAGCGCTCCGGCAATCGTGTGCGAGTTACCGCACAACTGATCCGTGCAGCGACGGACAAACATCTTTGGGCCGAAACCTACGAACGGGATTTTCGTGACATTCTCGCCCTGGAGGATGACGTCGCCTCTGCAATCGCTAAACAGATTCAGAGCAAGCTGGGTGGTCCGCAGCCGCACCCGCTTCCCACGGCACAAACGATAAGCCCCGAAGCTTATGAAACTTATTTGAAGGCGAACTACTATCTGGATCAGTTCGAATTGCAGAAGAGCATTGATTATTACAACCAGGCCATTAAACTCGACCCGAACTATGCGCCGGCCTATGCCCACATGGCCGACGCTTACTTCTTTCTCGGCTTTTTTAGTGCAATTCCGCCAAGTCAGGCCTGGGGAAAAGTAAAGGAACTAGCGATGCTAGCGATCGAGAAAGATGATCAACTGCCAGAAGGTCACGCGGCCCTGGCATCGGCGAAATTGCATTACGATTGGGACTTTCCTGGAGCAGAGCGCGAATTCAAACGGGCTCTGGAGTTGAATCCCAGCGGCGCCGACATCCGCCACGGGTATGCTCACTATCTTATGGCGATGGGCCGCATGGCTGAATCCGCCGCCGAAAGCAAGCTTGCACTCGACCTGGACCCTGTCAATGACGGTCTCACCGACTGCCTTTGCTGGCATAGTTTCGCCGCCCGGCAATACGACAACTCCATCCAAATGGCGCGCAACCTCCTAGAAAGGGTGCCCGACGATACCTGGGAAATGGCCATCCTTGGTTGGGACTACGAACAAAAAGGCATGCATGAGCAAGCAATTGCGGAATTTAAGAAAGCAGTTGAGTTAACTAACAAAGACAGCCCCCTGTTCAGCCCCTTCTATCTTGCGGGACTCGCGCATGCTTATGCGCTGGCTGGCAGGCGGAGCGAGGCGGAGCAGGTCTTGCAAGGCCTTCTGGAGCGAGCCAGGCAGTCCTATGTTTCGCCTTTTGACATCGCACTCATCTACGCTGCACTGGGAGAGAAAGACACAGCCTTCGCGTGGATGGCAAAGGCGGTGACTGAACGCTCCACCTGGCTCGTGTACAGCAAGTGGGAGCCGCGGCTCGATCCTCTGAGGAGTGATCCGCGCTTCCAGGATCTGGTGCGCCGCATCGGCCTTCCAACATAGCCCTCACCCACGCGGAAATCACTGCTTTTCGGCATCACCTTAGTGGCTGACCGTAGATTTGGCCTGGCCCTGTCATATCTGCCATTGTGCCCGGTTAACGGGCATAACCGGATTGCGACCTGAAAGCTGTTGGAATGATTGTCTGACAAGGAGGAAATCGATCAGACCGTGCGTCCCATCGCACATAGCCTACGAGGTTGGAGCGGCGAGGCAACAGACCGTTCGAAGCCCTCGGACAATGGACCCACATTCGTAAGAGTGGCACCGAAACCGTGAGGCCACGGTGTATCTGCCAGCATAAGGTGGAGAGGGGCTAGGCTTGGTAGCAGGGTCAGAATACACAAATGTTCGTAAGCGTCGTTAGCCCGAAAGAGCCTAAAATGCTGCGCGGCTCTTCTTGCAGTGAGTACCGAGGCTTCCGGGTTCTCGGTCATGGGTAAACAACACTGCCGGCGTATAGAACAGACCTAACCTATCGTGTCATTCCCACGGAACAGGGTAAATCCACATCGCTCCCCCCAAGGGGAAAGTGCATCGCAAGATGGACCGATGGCGGTGGGGATAACAGATGAGGGAGAAAGCGAATGCCACTCTGTAATGGAGCGGATATCGGTTGCGTTAGTCACACTGACAACATCACCGGACGCGAAAGCGGGCAGACTTCCCTTTATGGTGCTTCACACGAGAGAACTTGACTAATCGGCTCATTAGGCAAAGCAGATGACGACAGCGCAAGCTGTTGGTGCGGTCTCACGCGAAGCGGCGGAATGGTACGCCATCGATTGGCGGGCCACCAACCGCAACGTTCGCCGACTCCAAGTGCGTATCGTGCAGGCAACGAAGGAAAGCAGATGGGGCAGGGTGCGAGCCCTGCAACGTTTGCTGACCCACTCGTATAGCGGCAAAGTTCTCGCCGTTCGACGAGTGACGGAAAACAATGGCAAGAAAACCCCCGGGGTGGACCAAGAAATTTGGGACACACCAGAGAAGAAAACACAGGCAGTACATGCACTAAAGCGTAGGGGTTATCAGTCTCAGCCCCTGCGACGTGTTTACATCCCAAAGTCGGACGGCAAAATGATGCGCCCGCTCGGAATTCCCACGATGAAGGATCGAGCGCAGCAAGCACTGTATCTGCTCGCACTCGCGCCCGTTGTGGAAACCACTGCTGATAAAAACTCCTATGGGTTTCGTCAGCAGCGGTCCTGCGCCGATGCGATGGAACAGTGTTTCAAAGCACTGAGAAGCGCAAACACGCAGTGGATTCTGGAGGGCGACATCAAGTCCTGTTTCGACAAAATTTCACACGATTGGCTTTTGGCTCACGTCCTGATGGACCGAGTCATTCTCCAAAAGTGGCTGAAATCTGGGTACATGGAAAAACACGTCCTTCACGATACGACGAACGGGACTCCACAAGGTGGAATTATCTCTCCTGCGCTCGCTAACTGTGCGCTGGACGGACTTGAACGACTCTTGCGGGAAAAATATCCAGCAGGAAAACGTCTCAAGTCCCTCGGAGGTGAAAAACCGTGTGTCAATCTCGTCCGATACGCGGATGACTTCGTCATCACCAGTAAATCGAAAGAATTACTGGAAGGAGAAATTAAGCCCCTGGTCGAGCATTTTTTGCAAGAACGAGGTCTTGAACTCTCTCCGACGAAGACCGTCATTACGCACGTGGAGCACGGCTTTGATTTCCTCGGACAAAACGTGCGCAGATATCCTAACGGGAAACTGCTCATCAAGCCTTCCAAGAAGAATATTAAAACCTTCCTGGATGGCATCCGACGAACCATCAGAGCTGCACAGGGCGTGTCTGCCGCCGACTTGATCGATCAACTCAACCCAAAGATTCGCGGTTGGGCCAACTATCATCGGCACGTGGTGAGCAAACGCACGTTCGGATGCGTTGATCACTCCATC
The DNA here is from genome assembly GCA_963786325.1 of Terriglobia bacterium. Lineage (GTDB taxonomy): Bacteria > Acidobacteriota > Terriglobia > Terriglobales > Acidobacteriaceae > JAIQFF01. Next base: position 23,433 of record CAWAYW010000019.1, on the reverse strand, counting down.
TTCTCAAGTCTGTGGAAATGGGCACGACGAAGGCACCCAAACAAAAGCCCGCGCTGGTTCAAACCGAAATACTTTGCCCAGCGCGGGAATCGGGGCTGGTCCTTCTTCGGTGAAACCTGCGATGACGAAGGACAGACAAATAAAGTCTGGCTGTACTACGCCAAGAGCACTCCCATCAAACGGCACGTCAAGGTCAAAGGCGAAGCTAACCCGTACGATCCAACCTATGAAACCTACTTCGAAGAACGGGAAGGGGCTCACATGCTGGAAACGTTTCGGGGTACCCGCACTCTTCGCTATCTCTGGTATGAACAACATGGTCTCTGCACGCTGTGCCATACAAAAATCACCCGGATCACAGGCTGGCGGCTCCATTACTGCGTCTCCCGTGTGATGGGTGGTTCGGCAGGTGCTACCAACCGCGTTCTACTTCATCCCGAGTGCCATGACCGGGTTCATCGTCAACGTCTTTCCGTTTCGAAACCGCGTCTCCTATAAAGAGGCGTTCGAAGGGCTTGAGCTGGGTGAAGGGAAACCTTCACGCCCAGTTCTGAGAGGGCCGGGCGGCCGCAAGGCCGCCTGGCTACTCGGTAGTTAATGTCAACTGACGCTAACAGGCGTGGGTGATGACATAACGACGTCGGCCCCGCGACGACCCGAGTAGACTTTGCGGTAACCAACCAAAAAGCTCGGGACGAAGGAGGCCGAGATGAAAATTGTAGGCTGTGATCTACACGCGAAGCAACAGACGATTGCCATGGTGGACACCGAGACCGGCGAGTTCACCGAGAAGACCCTAGCCCACGAAGGGAACAAGGTGCGCGAGTTTTACGCTGCCTTAGAAGGTCCGGTGGTGGTGGGTATCGAAGCCACCGGAGCCATGCAGTGGTTTTTGCAATTGCTGGAAGAACTGGGGATCGAGTGCCAGGTGGGACATCCAGCGAAGATTCGGGCCAAAGAAACACGGAAGCAGAAACACGATCGGCGGGATGCGCGGCTGGAGTTAGAGCTGCTCATGGAAGATCGCTTCCCGACCATCTGGATGCCCTCGAGCGAGCAGCGGGACCTACGAACGTTGCTGCGGGACCGGCATCAGTGGGTGAAGGTGCGAACGCGAGTGCAGAACACGCTGCAGGCGATCGCACTCAATCACGCATTGCGCCATGGGCATGCTCTGTGGAGTCCAGCTGGGCAAAAAGCACTCCAGGCCTTGGCTCTGTCTCGCTACACCCGTCAAAGGCGGGACGAACTTCTGCAGCTGTACGTGCAGTTGCAGAAGCGGATCAAGGAGCTAGATCGGCAGGTGGAAGAAGAAGCCAAGCGGCGACCCCAGGCGTTGCGGCTGCTCACCCATCCAGGAGTGGGACCGATCACGGCCTTGGCCACCGACGTGTTCCTGGGAGACGCGCACCGGTTTGCCACTGGCAACCAGGTCGCGAGCTACATCGGGATGATCCCGTGCGAGCACAGCAGTGGAAAGCGGCAGCGGCTAGGAAAACTGAGCAAGCAAGGCAACGCGCTGCTGCGCTACCTGTGGACCGAAGCAGTGATGCATGCGGCCGCGAAAGATCCCGAGCTGAAACGCTTCTATCGGCGCAAGCTCATCCAGAAAGGCATGGGCAAGGCCAGGATCGCGGCGGCACGCAAACTGGGTATCCGGCTGTGGATCATGATGCGCGACCAGATTGATTATGAAGAGTTCTGTCGCCGCGGAAAGCTGCGGCAGAGCGGGGAAGCCCATGCAGGTATGCCTGATTTCAACAGTGGTCCTGCCAGCGCAGTGACCGGGTGAGTGAATAGGCCGCCTGCCTCCCCGAAGGGGGGGAGTTCGAATAAGTCATCATGGTCCAGGGTGATCGGAGAGATGTCTGGTGGGCCAACTCCACCGACGTGACGAAATAAGGCCGAGCCGTTTGGTTGGGTATGGAGAAAATTATCGAAACTGAGGACATCGGTGGGAGACCCTACTCTGCGATCACACAGGAGTGTCTTCGAAAGAATCAAAAAAACACTTGACGACACCGACGTCGTTAGAGATGTTGAAAAAGTCACGTCGATTAGCAGGATGAGATTTAACAGAAGCATGTTAGAAGGAAGTGATTCTGCCCATGCTCTGTTTAATTCTCATCGTCGGAGGCCTGCTGATCATGATGGGGCAACACGACCGCTCCGAAGCGCTGTTCTACTACTTCCGCCTGGAAGATCAGGTTCCAGAGACGCATCTGCTGCGGCTCATTGAAAAACATATCAGCTTTGCTTTTGTGCGAGAGAAGCTGAAGGCGAATTACAGCGATACGGGCCGTCCCTCGATTGATCCCGAGCTGCTGCTGCGCATCCTGTTGATCGGTTATCTCTATGGCATTACCAGCGAGCGCAAGCTGGTAGAGGAACTGCGCATGCACTTGGCTTGGCACTGGTTCACGGGTTTGGGTCAAACGTCGACAACTGAATAAGACGATCAACCTGGAGCTCGGAGTTCTGCGGGGCGTCATGAAACGCGCAAAGCTATGGCATCTCTTCGCGGATGAGATTCCCCTGCCAGTTCACACGCAGATTGGCGGTGCCATGACACTGGATGAAAAGCTCCGACTCGCCAAAACTGCCCCGATGAAGCCGGAGTGGCAGAATGCCCGCTTGGCGATGGTGCTTGCCCTCAACACCACCATGCGCGCATGTGAGATTAAGGGGCTCAGGTGGTACGACGTGGATTTCCTGGCTGGAACTGTCACGATCCGGAGGAGCAAGACTGAGGCAGGGCAGCGCGTGATTCCGCTCAATGAAGACGCCTTAAGCTCGATGCGGGAGCTATACAGTCGGGCTTCGGCGATAGGTGGCACGCACCCGGATCACTACGTCTTCCCCGCGTGTGAGAATGAGCGCTTTGATCCTACGACTCCTCAGAAGAGTTGGCGTTCGGCATGGAGGAGTTTGCGGAAGGCCGCAGGGATCGCCGCATTGCGGTTCCACGATCTCCGGCATCATGCAATTACCGAGTTGGCCGAGTATCAGGCCAGTGACGCGACCATCATGGCTATCGCTGGGCACGTCTCACGCCAGATGCTAGAGCACTACTCCCATGTTCGTCTTGACCTCAAGCGGAAGGCATTGGACGGGCTTGCGACTCGCAGGGGCAATTTGGGCAAACCAACCGGTTACGACACAAACTACGACACAACGCAGCCTTCGAAGGAAAACGACCGCGAGGTAAGTTACGGGAAAGATTGGTCGGGGAGACAGGATTTGAACCTCCGACCCCCTGGTCCCGAACTTGGGGGCGCGTTCAATCATTTGAGTGGTGCTTCAACCGTCTCAGTCTTGCTCGATCACGTCAGTTTGGGTGTAATGTAAACCCTCCAATGGCAACCCTAGCCAGGGTGTCATTTCGTTTGGGGAGCTGATCTAAGCTCCAGATCGCCGACCGCTTGAGAACGATCCCGTTTTTGTGAACACAAGGGCGTTTGACTAAGCCGCTGGCGCGGCGGACGCTGCCGCGTGGTCGGCCCAAGCATTGTTGCCCGTGTAAGGTTTGGGTCACAAGGAGGTTACTGTGACCCGTCTCAGGAAGCTGATGCTGGATGAACTGCAGCGTCGCAACTACGCTCAGAACACGGTTCGTTCCTACATCCATGCGGTGGAGGATTTTGCGAAGTACTTCCGCCGTTCGCCGGACCGCCTCGGTCCAAACCACATCCGCGAATACCAGGTTCATCTGTTTCGTGATTGCAGACTCTCGGCGGGCACCATCGAAGGTCGCACCGCCGCTCTGCGTTTTCTCTTCGTCAAGACGCTCAGGCGACCGTATCTTCCCGATCACATTCCGTTTCCGAAGCGCCAGAGGCGGATGCCCACAGTACTGAGTCAGGAAGAGGTGGCGCGGCTCATTGATTCCGCTCAAAACCTAATGCACCGCACCATGCTGATGATGCTGTACGCAACCGGTCTGCGCCGAGCCGAACTGTGTCACCTCAAGGTCTCCGATATCGACAGCGAACGCATGGTCATTCATGTTCGTCAGGGCAAGGGCGGCCGTGATCGCGATGTCCTATTATCCCCGAAGCTGCTGGAGACCCTGCGCGAGTACTGGCGCTGGATGAAACCAAAAACATATCTATTCCCCGGCACGGTCAACAACTGGCGGGCCGATGTACCCATCACGGAGAAGATTGTCTGGACTGCCGTGGCCAAGGCCGCGAAGCATGCAGGCATCGCGAAGCACGTCGCTCCCCATACGCTCAGGCACAGCTTCGCCACCCACATGCTCGAAGCCGGCGCCGATCTGCGTACGATCCAGGTCCTACTCGGACATGCCAAGCTGGCTGACACAACCGTCTATCTGCACTTGTCCCGACGCCATTTGCAGGCGGTTCCCAGTCCGCTGGAAACCATCGAGGTCTCCGGACCCAACGGCGTGAAGCGTTCCAGGCTGAAGAAGAAGCGATGAACCGTGGGTGGCCGACATCGTCTCATGCAGCGGAAATAGATTCTGGCATAGCAATCTCTAACAATCTTGCATGGCAGCATCGCAAGGTTCGTCCGCTGCACTGCGGCTTTCCTGCCCGTCGGTGCACTCAGCCGCGTCTCGCGGCAAGCACAGCCGGACTTCAACAACTCTTCCAGCAGCAGCTGCAGTTCCGGTCACTCCAGAGCCTTGCGAGCCCCCCGATTCCAGCGCCTGCGACTTCTCCGCGAGTTCTACGCAAACCACCCGGAGGTCCGAACATACCGCGCGATCAATCCGTCGCAGTCAGAGTTGCGGAATCTTCCGAAAGGACGCTTGACGCTCCCCGACTCAGCAACCTGACGCCGCCAGCACCATTGAAATTCCACCGCGTCCGCAAACGCCAGCCCCAAGCAGTGCTGATTCGCACAACCTGTTCGACCGCTGGGTGACAGGGCAACAACGAGATGTAACTGATCTTATTGTCCCCTTAACGTCCCCGGATGTTAGACCGCGCCCACGGCACCCGTTGAGGCCAGATTTTCCGACTGCCGAGGAGCCATGAGACTCACCTCATCGGGGTAACGCTTGTCATGACCTCTTGTTGTTCAGAGAGTCGACAGCCGAGCACCGTCATCCTCGACGGACGCTCCACTCGACGTGCGATTGCGTAGTCTATGAATGCCTGAGAATGCATGACTTTCCTCCGCTGGAAGAGATTGTGCATTCGGGCCCGATCACATCAAAAGGGCCGAACTTTTTCGTACGTTCTTCCTCGCCTCCAAGCTCCGTCGAAGCCGGGCGCCAGCGCGTCACGCATCTGCAGGCGGGCACGGCACAGTCTGGTCTTTACGTTCGCTTCTGAGAGGCCGAGGACCTGTGCCGTTTCGGTGATGCTGAGGTGCTGTACGTCGCGCAAGATCAGTACGGTGCGGTATTTCTCGGGGAGAGAGTCTAGTGCTTTTGTGAGCGCCTTACGAAGTTCTTCCTGCTCCAACGCCTCCGAAGGAATTTCCCGCCAATCTGCGAAATCCTTCGGGATGTAATCACCCTCATCGTTTTGTTGACCCGCCTCCATTGACTCGTACAGGTGGCGCCGATCCTTGCGCAACTTCATCTTCGCTTCGTTGATAGAGATCTGGATCAGCCACGTACTGAACTTGGCCTCCTGGCGGAAGCGGGAGAGATTCTTAAAAGCCTTGAGAATTGCCTCTTGGGCGACTTCCTCTGCATCGGCGTCATTCTTCACCAGTGAGAGTGCAGCCAGAAAAACAGCGCGCTCATAAGGACGGACCATCTCGTAGAACGCCTCAACATCTCCTCCGTTGACCCTCGCAATGAGTTCGGCTTCACTCCTTTTCGAGCGGATTTCCGGCGGAAACCGTGTGGGCGGTAGCCCGCTGGGCTCTCGAAGCGTACATCATTGCTGCTGGATTGGCAGGAAGCTGCTTACGTTCGTCCTCGATTCGCAGGTTTGTCATGTGGCGCATCTCTTATCGCGAGGATTTTTCGCTAAATTCTCAAATAAGACGGGGACCCCGGTGAGAAGATACAAGAAATCTTTTGGCGGTCGCCGGTCAGCTTGTCCGCCCGGATTTGGAATTGCCGGAACTGGGTCGGGGGCTCTTAGCTGAACGACGCTTGGTCAGATCCCGAGAGAGTATTCGTGAGTTACGGTTTCCTTTCGCGAATGCGGTCCATCACATCCTTAACAAAGGGCTCTACCTGATCGGCCGTGAGAGTAAACGAGTCACAGTCGGTAACGAATCGAATGGTCTTCCGAGTGCTGTCGACGAGGACCTGGCATGTCTTGCATTCGTGCAGATGCTCCTCAAGGCGGGCCCGGACTTCAGGGCTGGCCGCCTCTTCCAGGTAATCCCCGAATTCCGCCAGAAACTCAGCGCAGCTGAGCATCGGGGCTCCTCTTTTCCACGCGAATGAAATACGGTGCAAGACTCTCCCGCAACATCAATCGTCCGCGCAGCAAGCGGGCTTTGACAGCAGGAATACTCAGCCCTAAGGCAGCCGCGGCTTCTTCCGTCGAAACCTGGTTGATGTCACGCAAGAGCACGACAACCCGGTATTTTTCCGGCAAGTGGAGGACCCCTTCCCTCACCAGGTCAGTCCTCTGAGTTGCGGCCAAAACCTGCTCCGGGTTATCCGCCCAGCTCTGAATTTGCCGCGGGCGAAACTCGTCGTCCTCTTGGCCTCCATCGAGAGACTCAGAAGGTTTGCGTTGCCGGAGCAGCTCGGTTCCAGTATTGATAGCGATGCTGGTGAGCCAGGTCGAGAATTTGGATCGTCCCTGGAAACGGCCGACATGTTCGAAAGCCTTCAAAAACACGTCCTGTGTAACATCCCTGGCATCGTCCAAGTTCCCAAGGAGGCCAGCCAGAGTACCGAAGATTCGCCGCGAGTGCCGGCGCACCAATTCTTCGAATGCGTCAGTATCTCCCCCTTGAACTCGGACGACAATTGAAGCATCGGGATCGTCTGGAGGAGTGGCATCGGAAATCAGACGGGATGGGGCGGAAGAAGGATACAAATCTTTTCGAGTGAAGACTCGGCGGGGCGGAAAATCGGGCACTGCCCCCAGTCCAGCCTGCAAAGTGTTGAGAAAATTGGTCACTGCTGCCATTGCCACGGCTTCCAGGATCTGCGGTTCGCTGAATCCGTGTGCCTGCAAGGGTATCGGGTCGAACCCCGCCTGCAATCCAGTTGGGCAGCAGGCTAATTTTCGAACTTCATCCAACAAAGCCACTTCTGCGGGTGAAATCGCCGCGCAGCGGTGGTCCTCGACGATCTGGTTGGAGTCTTCCAGCCCGACTCCCAACGTGGTGAGTATCTGGCTGTGCACTGCTACAAAATATGTATTCAGGTTCGCCGCCGAGATAATCAGAACGATGTGCTCCTTTGCGACACGGCTTAGCAGGTCCTCCGGCATCAATATTTGCGCCAAGGTCTCGCATTCAGCCTCTACTACATCGGGGCGCAGCATCTGCTCCTGGAAAAGCTTAGGAACAAATCCGAACTGCTCTCGGAAAAAGGCATAAGGCTGGAAATTCGAGGCGGACTGGGGACTGGCTTGCAAATACGGACCCCCAGTGTCAAACCACTCGACCGGTTCCGCAAGTCTTGAGGACTCTATTGAAGCGGGTGTGGGAACTCCCGGGTCCATGTTCGGACGGAGAGCATTCGACAGTGTGCAAAGCAATTGACCCAATGCGACTGTGAGGACAGCATCCAGGATTAGAGAGTCGTCAAATCCTGATGCCCTGAGCGCCCCTACGTCGTTCTTGCAAATCCAGGGTGCATATCTCGCAAGCTTATTCGCGAACGCAAGGAGGGCCGCATCCTTCTCGCCGTCGTTAGATTCTGTCTGGGCGTGGAGCGCCCGGCAGTAGTCGCTACCTTGGGCGCTAGCCACTATCCGCAAAAGGCAACCCTTCAGCCCTCGGCTGAGCCCGGACTCTCGAACAACGATGGCATCGATGAGCCGTTGTTCTGCCTCGATGACTCTTGGCAATTTTTTCTGCAGACCAAACAGATTTGGAACGAATCCGTAGGCTTCGATGAGCCCACGAAAGGGACCACTCTCCTCATTTCTTGTTGCAAGAGTTCCGCCCATAAGTCACAGGCCTGCTAGTATATCCCGGGACTTGAGGGGCATAACGCGCGTCACGTTTCCTGACGACGAGATGAGAGTGGAGTGCGGCGCTGCATTGACGGCAGTCAGGAATTAAGAATTGATTTCCTAGTGTAGACTAGGGCCAATACTTGGGGTGAAGTTATGACGTATTTGCGGAACCAGCCATATGAGGACAAGGATTTTCCGGCGTTTGCTTCTATCCGGGAACAGTTTGGATTTCTGCCGAACTTTTTCCCAGCCCAGACTATGCGACCCGATTTTGTTGACGCTGAGATTAACTTGATGGGTGCAATCCTGCTCAAGGAGGGTGCGCTCGCGCGTCGGCAAAAAGAGTACATCTTTCTGGTATGTTCGGCGGCCAATCTCAGCACGTATTGTGTGACCGCGCATTGCGAAATCGTCCGCATGCTCGGCCTTGAGGGGCCGGACCCCGAACAAATTGCTATTGACCACGCTCACGCAAAGATTGCTGTTGCCGACAAAGCGCTGCTGAACTTCTGTGCCAAATTCAACAAGCACCCTTCAAAGATCGGCGCCGACGATATCGAAGTACTACGCACCTATGGGTTCGGCGAGCAGCATATCCTTGAAGCCATTGTGACGGTCGGGTTTGCTCAGTTCGCAAATACGGTCGCATTCGGTCTTGGGACGGTGCCGGACTTTCACAACCGCAGAATCCAAGAGGAATTGGGGAAGGCTCGAGCCGTTGAGTTGGGCGTTCAGGTACCCGCTGTCGGTTAGTGGATTCTTCGTCAACGCGACTTGCGCTTGCGGGTAGCGAGATGGTTATTCAGCTTCCTGTAGAAGTTCTGACTCGCGCTCGCTGGAATCTCAAAGGCTTTTCCGTCCCCAACCAGCTTCATGACATTGCGCGTTCCATTCAAGATGGCGCTGCAATGAGCACAATCCTTAAAGTGCGAAGCCATGCTGGCGCGGAGCGCAGTGTCCACCTCACCTTCAAGATAATTGGAAATCTGGCGCCACACTTCTACGCAGTCGATTTCGATGGGCTTGTTCGCCAAGCGTCTCGCTCCCGTTTAGACCTCTATCAGATGCTTCCTGCTGCCATCTGGAGTAAACAATTCTCCATTCAGACTCGCCAACCTCAGAAAGGTGACATTTCAATTCGGAACCTAAATATCCTATCCAAGTTTAGACCTTCTGCTGCGCACGGAAGGACGACTGGACGTGGCACGCCCATTCCCCAGTTCCGCCAAGACCTCTTTCGGCGGCATCTGCGGCGGAACGTCCACATTGTCGAGGAAGATCGCGATCTTCCAGCTTTCGTCGGCACCTTTCTGCCAAATCTCCAGGTAGCGGGTTCGTGTTGAAATTGCCTTCCCACCTTCCTTGGGTTTCAGTGTGAGCTTGTGCCAGCCCCAGTCGAACGCCAGCGGCCCTTGTACTTGAATCGAGATGATCGTGACTGCCAGTTGCGCATGGTAGCAGGCGAAAAGCTTTTTCATCCTGTGCTTAAGCACCGCATGTCCCTCAGTTCCGTAGAAGGATGCCAGTCCGGCCGACATGTCACTATATCTGTCCGCAAAAACGGATAGGACTCCCCTCACGTTCCCTTTGTCATAAGCGTCTCGTAGTTTAGTCTTTGCCAGTCGAATGGCGTAGCTATCATCCATAGTCGTTCTCAAACTCGTTGAACTAACATCTTACGGACGAATCCCCGGAATATTGAGCCGAATTCGGTATAGACCGGTCTTCGCGCACAAGTAGAGAGTCCTGCCGTCTCGTCGTCGCCCCATGCAAAATTATGCGGATGCTCCGGGCCGACAATTGTGCCCAGTAGCTTGCCCTCCGGGTGAAGGTTTGATTCGTGCGCATGCTCATGCACTGGGCGATGAATCGATAACGATTCGCGAACCCGATTTGATGTGGGCTCATGTGCCGTGCTGAGCTGCTCACGTGGCCGTGAGATTCAGAAGTATGACGAAGGTTTCAAAGCTCAATCTGAAACGCGGACACGAGGGTGAACGTCACCTTCTTAGTGTTATGGCATCCAATTGATCGGTGATATTGGTGTCGCAGAAACCAAGCGTCGTAGAAATCGATTGCTATCAAGTTCGAAGGGAGTTGTCTGATTACCTGGAGGGCGATCTCACATTTCAGCTTCGACTTCAGATTGAAGATCACCTTCAGAGCTGCAGCCACTGTACGGCCGTCTACGACGGGATGCGAAACGTTGTGAAGTTGCTGTGCGACGAGAGGGTAATCGAACTTCCCAAAGGTTTCAGCGAGCGATTGCATCAGCGCCTCACGGTTGCATTCGCGAAGGAATAAATACTCGCGCTTTTTGGTTATCCCCATGTGGCCCGCTCAGAGTTCACCTGCGTCCTGCACAGCTCTTTTCTGCTGAAGCACGGATTTCTGCGAACTGCAGCTCCATTCTATGCAGATCTTTTGTTGCTGCTTGAAACCGGCATGGCATTTGCCTTGCTCGCTGGTGCGTTACTTGCGCGACTGCGGAGATACCGCTGGCACGCCCGCTGCCAATCGCTAGTTGTCCTGCTGAACGTTGTCCTTATCGCTTTATTCATGGCCCCATCGTTTCGCGCCCAGGTTGCTCCGAAAATACCCGCGAAACTTGGGAAGAGCTTTTACGCAGTGGCCGTAGCGCACGCGCTACTGGGGACCGCCGCGGAGATCGGTGGCCTGTACATCCTCGTCGCGGCGGGCACGAAAATACTCCCGCAGAGAATGCGCATGGCCAAATACAAGGCATGGATGCGCGGGGTCCTCGTGCTCTGGTGGCTCGCATTCCTGCTCGGATTGGCAACATACGCCCGTTGGTACATCGGATAGTTGATCAATCCGTGGCACGAACCGGCATAGGATCAATCGCGACCGGGGCCGATCTCTTTTCCTGTCACTTCTGCAGAGCAGTGGAATCACACGTCCAGATCATGAAGAGCACCGAGCAAAACCTGTTAGCGGACACGCCGAACCTGGTGAAAGAATTCCACCCGTCCGCCGCAGCATCTGTCGAAGCGCCCAAACTGGGCGCATTTGGATCACTTCGCGTTCACTGGCCTGAATATCTGATGGAAGCTGGCCTGCTCGGTGCTTTCATGGTTTCGGCATGCGTATTTGGAGCGATCTACGAGTTTCCTGGCTCGCCTGTGCGCCAGGCGATTACGTCCGTTTTATTGCGGCGCCTCCTTATGGGCACGTCGATGGGCCTAACAGCGATCGCCATTATTTATTCACCCTGGGGCAAGCAGTCGGGAGCGCACATCAATCCCTCGGTGACCTTCACGTTCTTTCGTCTTGGAAAAATTAGATCCTGGGACGCCATCTTCTATATAGGATCGCAATTCACTGGGGCAGCGCTTGGGGTTGTGGTCGTCGCTCTCTTTCTGGGAAAACAACTGGCCGATCCGTCGGTCCGGTACGTGGTCACAGTGCCGGGACCGGATGGACCATGGGCTGCGCTGCTCGCTGAGTTCGCTATTGCGTTCGGGTTGATGTCCGCCGTTCTCTATTTTTCAAATCACCACCGGCTCGACCGCTACACGGGATTGTTTGCCGGCCTGCTGGTCGCAACGTACATCACTCTGGAGGCGCCGTTTTCCGGAATGAGCATGAATCCGGCGAGGACTTTCGGGTCCGGTTTTTCTGCAGAAGTGTGGAGCGGCCTATGGATCTATCTCACCGCTCCGCCTCTCGGAATGCTTGCGGCTGCCGAACTCTATCTCTGGCGTAAAGGGCGGGTGGCTGTGAAGTGCTGCAAGCTGCACCACAACAATGACAAGCGCTGCATATTTTGCGGAGCAAATGGAGGATTCGCATCATGACGGGCAATCTCTATGACGTGATCATCATCGGGACCGGCGCAGGCGGCGGAACGCTTGCCTATCATCTCGCGCCGTCCGGAAAGCGGATCCTAATTCTCGAGCGCGGTGACTATGTTCCACGCGAAAAGGCGAACTGGGATCCAAAGGTTGTCAATGTGGACGGGCACTACAACACGAAAGAGTCCTGGCTCGACAAAGATGGCAAGGACCTGCACCCGCACACGAACTACTATGTCGGAGGCAATACCAAGTTTTACGGCGCTGCGCTATTCCGCCTGCGCAAAGACGATTTCGGCGAACTGCGCCATCACGGCGGCATCTCGCCCGCGTGGCCGATCAGCTATGACGATCTGGAGCCGTATTACACCCAGGCCGAGAATCTCTATCAGGTACACGGAAACCGCGGAGAAGATCCCACCGAACCGCCGGCTAACTCCGCTTATCCCTGGCCCGCGGTCAGCCATGAGCCACGTATTCAGCAACTGTCCGACGACTTCGCACGTTCAGGTCTGAAGCCCTTCCACGTACCGGTCGGCGTGATGCTCGACGAGAAGAACCCGCACAAGAGCCGCTGCATCCGCTGCAACACCTGCGACGGCTTTGCCTGTCTGGTGAGCGCAAAGTCGGACGCGCAAGTTGTGTGCATCGATGAGGCGATCAAGCACCCCAATGTCACCCTGCTAACGAACTCGCTGGTGAAGCGATTGGAAACAGGTTCAACAGGTCGCGAGGTGAAAAATGTCGTTGTGGAACGCAACGGCAGCGTGGAGATATATTCCGCGGATGTCGTTGTTGTCTCCTGTGGCGCGATCAACTCGGCCGCGCTGCTGCTGCATTCCGCCAATGACAAGCATCCACGCGGGTTGGCCAACAGCTCCGACATCGTGGGCCGCCATTACATGGGACATACAAATTCGGTGATGATGGCCATCTCAAAATGTCCCAACCCTACGATTTTTCAAAAGACGCTCGGCGTCAACGACTTTTACTTCGGCTCGAAAGACTTCGAGTATCCCATGGGACACATCTCGTTCGTGGGCAAACTGGACGCAATTACGCTGAAGGCTGGCGCACCGGCGATTGCTCCGAATTTCAGTCTGGAGCTGATGGCAAAGCACTCGTTGGACTTTTGGCTCACCTCCGAGGATCTTCCCGATCCGAACAATCGAGTCACCATCGGCCGTGACGGCAAGATCGTTCTCACATACACGCCGAATAACCTAGAGGCGCATGAAAGGCTTCAGGGCAAGCTGAAGCAAGCAATGAAGCAGACGAACTGCGCGATGCATGGCCATGATTGTCATCAAGGGCTGTTTGGCCGAAATCTGTACGTCGGACAGCGAATTCCGCTCGCTGGTGTAGCCCACCAGAACGGCACGATTCGCTTTGGACATGACCCGAAAACATCGGCCCTGGACGTGAACTGTAAAGCCCATGACGTCGATAACCTCTACGTTGTGGACGGGAGCTTCTTCCCGTCGAGCGCAGCTGTCAATCCCGCGCTCACCATCATGGCCAATGCGCTTCGGGTGGGCGACCATTTGATGAAACGCCTGGGTGTGTCCGACATAGCTTGCGAACAAAATCGGCAGCAAGACCGCGAACTTGCGCTGAGCAGGTAGTCGAGATATGAAGCCGTTTCTTCGATCAAATCGCCATCGCCAGAGTGTGTCACTAGTCTGGGTGCTGTCACTGGTACTGGCTGTTCCCCAGTTCACGCAACAGGCCTTGGGCCAACAGAGCCCAGCTCTGGTTGGTGGTGTAGACGCGATCGGAATCACGGTCTCCGATATGGACCGAGCGGTGGATTTCTATTCCAAGGTGCTCACGTTCGAGAAGATATCGGACGCCGAAGTTGCTGGTGAGAACTACGAGCATCTCCAAGGCGTGTTCGGATTGCGAATGCGCGTGGTGAGAATGCGGCTTGGGGACGAGTCCATCGAGCTGACGGAATATCTCGCGCCCAAGGGTCGCCCTATTCCAGTGGATTCGCGCAGCAATGATCGCTGGTTCCAGCACATCGCCATCATTGTTAGCGACATGGACAAGGCGTATGCCCGGCTGCGGCAGAACAAGGTGGAACATGCTTCGTCAGGACCACAGCGGCTTCCAGACTGGAACAAGAACGCGGCGGGCATCTCGGCGTTCTACTTTAAGGATCCAGATGAGCACCCGGTTGAGGTGTTGCAATTTCCACCCGACAAGGGCCTGGAGAAGTGGCACCGTCCAACGGATAAGCTGTTTCTCGGTATCGACCATACCGCAATCGTAGTGTGGGACACCGATGCCAGCGTCAAGTTCTATCGCGACCTGCTGGGAATGCGCGTGGCGGGTGAGAGCGAGAACTACGGGACCGAGCAGGAACACCTGAACAACGTATTTGGCGCACATCTCCGGATCACAGCATTGCGTAGCGCAAACGGACCGGGGATTGAATTGCTGGAATATCTGGCTCCTCGGGACGGACGGCCTTTCCCATCGGACGAACAGGCCAGCGACGTGGTTCACCGGCAGACGATTCTATGGGCCCCAAGCGCCGATGGCGCAGCTCGCCAATTGCACACCAGCAGGGTGAACTTTGTCTCTTCTGGCGTGGTTGCGAATCAAACCGGACAGCTGGGATTCAAAAAGGCATTTCTAGTGCGTGATCCCGATGGCCACGCAATCGAAATTGAGGAGAAGTAGGAGGAGATGTGAGTGCAAGCAACTTCCAACGCGCAGTGTTCAGAACGGACCGGCACTTGGATATCGCGTACGCTGGACCGTCCAGATTGTCGGTGGCCGATCCAAGCATCGACGATCCCGTGAACGATACTGGGCTCAGCTCCCAGCGCGGTGATTTACACCTTTCAGATGAGTTTGCTTGTTTGCTCAAAGTGATTCGCGAAGGAAGCGGAGAGTTCTCATGACACAGGAAGAGATCCGACTGTCAGAATCTGGAGAGCGTCAGAAACACTGGAAGCGCTGGGGGCCCTATCTCAGTGAACGTGCCTGGGGAACGGTGCGCGAAGACTATAGCCCATACGGAAACGCATGGGAGCACCTCTCTCATGATCACGCCCGTTCACGCGCATATCGCTGGAATGAAGACGGATTGGCCGGCATAAGCGACCGGAAACAGACGATCTGTTTTGCCTTGGCTTTGTGGAACGAGCGCGATCCGATCTTGAAGGAACGGATTTTCGGCTTGACGGGCAACGAGGGCAATCACGGCGAGGACGTAAAGGAATACTACTTCTACCTCGACTCGACACCTACGCACTCGTACATGAAGTACCTCTACAAGTACCCCCAGGCGGAATTCCCTTACGGTCAGTTGGTCGAAGAAAACCGGCGGCGGGGAAAGAACCAGGCGGAGTTTGAACTACTCGACACTGGAGTGTTCAACGACAATCGTTACTTCGATGTCTTCGTGGAATATGCAAAAGCCGACACCGAAGACATCCTGATCAAGATCACAATCGCAAACCGCGGCCCCGAAGCCGCCAATCTTCGGCTGCTGCCGACCGTATGGTTTCGCAACACATGGTCTTGGGGCGGACGTGAAAAGCGGCCGGAGTTGCACGAGGCCAGGCCTGCGCCTAATCCAGTCGTCGAATTGAATCACGATCAGCCCGGCAATCGTTGGCTGCATTGCGAAGGCTCTCCGGAACTGCTCTTCACCGAGAACGAGACCAATGCCAAACGGCTTTTCGGAGTCGAGAATCGGACGCTTTACGTTAAGGATGGCATCAACGACTACGTCGTACACGGCACAAAGGATGCCGTGAACCCGGCGCACACCGGCACTAAAGCGGCAGCGGACTATCCGTTAACCGTCGCCGCCGGAGAAAGCAAAGTCATCCGCTTGCGGCTTTGTAATTCAGACTTCAAAGGCAAGAACGCCTTTGCCAATTTCGATAAGACTTTTGCTCTTCGTCGCCACGAAGCCGATGAGTTCTATGCCAATGTCATTCCGCAAGACCTTTCGGCGGATGCGCAGAATGTGATGCGTCAGGGCTTTGCCGGCATGTTGTGGTCCAAGCAGTTCTATCACTACGTAATTAAGGATTGGCTGCAAGGCGATCCGGGCAATCCTCCCCCGCCCGCCGAGCGCCGCAAGGGTCGGAATCACGAGTGGACCCACTTGTATAACGCGGACGTTATCTCCATGCCTGACAAGTGGGAATACCCGTGGTATGCCGCTTGGGACCTAGCGTTTCACTGCATTCCGCTCGCACTCGTGGATTCTGACTTCGCCAAGGAACAGCTCACGCTGATGCTGCGCGAGTGGTACATGCACCCCAACGGACAGATTCCCGCCTATGAGTGGGCGTTCGGTGACGTCAATCCTCCGGTACATGCCTGGGCGACGTGGCGGGTTTACAAGATCGACAAGAAGCGTAAGGGAAAAGGCGATCGCGCATTTCTGCAGCGTGTCTTTCACAAGCTGATGCTGAACTTCACCTGGTGGGTGAATCGCAAAGATGCCGACGGCATGAACATTTTTCAGGGCGGTTTTCTCGGCTTGGACAACATCGGCGTCTTTGACCGCAGCGCGCCGTTGCCCACAGGCGGCTATATCGAACAATCTGACGGAACCAGTTGGATGGCAATGTATACGTTGAACCTCCTGGCCATCGCTCTGGAACTGGCAACAGAAGAGCCGTGCTACGAGGATGTCGCCAGCAAGTTCTGGGAGCACTTCATCTATATCGCCCACGCTATGAGCCATCGTGGCCACGACAGTATGGGGTTATGGAACGAGGAAGATGGCTTCTTTTATGACGTTCTCAAGCTGCCGGACGGCAACCAGTTCCCCATGAAGATCCGCTCGATGGTGGGATTGATCCCATTGTTCGCAGTGGAAACCCTGGAACCGGATGTTCTCAACAAGCTGCCAGATTTCAAGAAACGTCTGGAATGGTTCATCGACAACCGTCCCGATCTGACGGCAAACTTGGCTTGCATGCGGACCGAGGGGATGGGCGAACGCAGATTGCTGTCCATCGCGGACCAGAACCAGTTGCGCAGTATTCTAAAGTTCATGTTGGACGAACGCGAGTTCCTGTCGCCGTATGGCATTCGTGCCCTGTCACAATTCCACCGAGACAATCCATACAAACTTACTGCGCAAGGCATGGAGCACCGGGTCGACTATGAGCCGGGCGAATCCTCGACCAGACTGTTCGGGGGCAATTCCAATTGGCGCGGTCCGATCTGGTTCCCAGTGAATTATTTGCTGGTCGAGTCACTCCAGAAGTTTCATCACTACCTGGGCGACAACTTCAAAGTTGAGTTCCCAACCGGCTCGGGAAGGATGATGACCCTGTGGGAAGTAGCAGGAGAATTGTCGCGCCGCATGACGAACATATTTCTTCAAGATGGGAAGGGTCGCCGACCGGTCTTCGGGAATCTCGAAAAGTTTCAGACCGACCCACACTGGCGTGACCTAGTCCTCTTCCACGAGTATTTCCATGGTGACTCGGGAGCCGGAGTAGGCGCCAGTCATCAGACCGGATGGACGGGTGTGGTCACCAAATTAATGCAACAGAGCGGAGAGTCCCGCGAACGATCTCGCGGACGAAAGAAAGCAGAACCAGCGGTTGCCGAGGTAGCTGCAGACTGAAAATTGTTAGGGAGGAATAGAAATGAAAGCGATCAGTGTATTCCCAGGAAAACCCAACAGCGTCCACGTGGCGGACTTGCCCAAGCCCTCTCTGGATCAGGTCCCAAACGGCCGTGGCGTGCTAGTCAAGGTTCTACGGGTTGGGGTGGACGGAACCGACAAAGAGATCAACGCCGCCGAGTACGGCGCGGCGCCTCCCGGATATGACTTCCTGGTCATCGGCCACGAGGGCTTCGGCCAAGTGGAAGGGGTTGGGCCGAATGTAACCGAGGTGAAACCCGGCGACTACGTAGTGGCCACTGTGCGCCGGCCGGGCAACAGTATCTATGACCTGATCGGCACGAATGACATGACCACCGACGACACCTACTACGAACGCGGCATCAACCTGCGCCACGGATATTTGACGGAGCACTACGTCGATGACGTCGAATTCATTGTCAAAGTGCCAAAGGGCCTCAAACATGTCGGCGTGCTGTTGGAACCCACTACTGTGGTGGAAAAAGGAATCCACCAGGCGTACGAGATCCAGCGCCGGCTCAAAGTCTGGCGGCCGCGCAAAGCGGCGGTCATGGGCGCCGGTACGATTGGTTTGCTCGCCACGATGGTGTTGCGTCTGCGTGGTCTGGATGTGACCACGTTTGCCCGTAATCCCAAGCCCAATCTGAACGCGGAATTGATCGAAGCGCTAGGGGCGCGATATCTCATAACCCAGGAACTACCGATTCTGGAAGGCGGGAAGAAATTCGGGCCGTTTGATTTGATCTTCGAAGCAACCGGCAACTCCGGTGTCGTCTTCGACAGCATGCAAGCCCTTGGCAAGAATGGCGTTCTGGTACTTTCCAGCGTGACGGGTGGCGATCGCATGATCCAGGTTCCGGCTGACCGAATCAATCTGGAGTTTGTCCTCGGAAACAAAGTGATGGTGGGCACTGTGAACGCCAATCGCGAATACTTCGAGATGGGCGTGCGCGACATGGCTCAGGCCGAAGCCGAATATCCTAGTTGGCTGAACCGGTTGCTGACCGATCCTGTGCGCGGCCTCGAGAATTACACCGACCTCTTCAAGAAGCTGACCACCTCGAATGGTTCGATCAAAGTGTTCTGCGAGGTCGCGGACATCTAATCGCCTCGATCGTCAGTATCCAGTCGCTGGAGCGCAGTTATGAGTGCACAGAAGAAAATTCGTATTGTGATTCTCGGCGGTGGCTTCGCTGGTCTACACGCAGCCATGCACTTGGACCAAACTCTGGCTCGCGATCCGGATATTGAGATTACCCTGGTGAACCGCGACAATTTCTTTTTGTTCACCCCCATGTTGCACGAAGTCGCAGCCAGTGATCTTGATCTGACGAACATCGTCAACCCGATCCGCAAACTTCTCAAGCGGGTGAACTTTTTTGCGGGAGAAGTCGAGTCTATCGATCTCGACCGGAAGCGCGTGAAGGTCTCGCATGGCTTCGACCATCATCACCATGAGCTGAATTATGACCATCTGGTGATCGGGCTTGGCTCGATCACGAATTTTTACAATCTGCCCGGCCTTCAGGAGCGGGCACTAACGATGAAATCGCTGGGCGATGCCATCCATCTTCGGAACCGCCTGATCTCTCTCCTGGAAGAAGCCGATAGCGAGTGTTGCGCCAATGTCCGCGGTCCGCTGCTTACTTTCGTTGTGGCGGGCGGCGGATTTGCCGGTGTCGAGACTATCGCGGGAATCAACGACTTCATGCGTGAGGCCGTCCGCTTCTACTCCAATCTCCGCGAAAACATGCTGAAGGTTTTTCTGGTTCATCCCGGCGGCGTGATCTTGCCCGAATTGGGCGAGAAATTGGGACTATATACGCAGAAGAAACTCGCCGAACGTGGCGTGGAGATCCGAGTGAACACCAGCGTTTCCGCCGTTTCCGATCGTGGTGTCCAGCTCAGCACAGGCGAGATGATTGAAACGAAGGCCCTGATCTGGACAGCCGGTACGTCTCCTAACCCTGCCCTCAACAGTCTTCCGTGTGGCAAAGAACGTGGCCGATTGAAGGTGGACGAGATGCTGCGGGTACCGGATCGGCCCGGAGTTTGGGCGTTGGGTGACTGCGCGCTCGTTCCGGATGGGAAGACGGGTCAGTATCATCCTCCAACCGCCCAGCACGCGCTGCGCGAAGGCAAAGTGCTCGCGAAGAACCTGATTGCGTCTGTGCGCGGCGGTGTCATGAAACCGTTCTCCTTTTCGACCATTGGCCAATTGGCAGCCATCGGCAGGCGCACTGGTGTAGCCAACATTCTCGGAATCAATTTCTCTGGGTTTGTTGCGTGGTGGTTGTGGCGAACGATCTATCTAAGCAAACTGCCCAGGTTCGAGAAGAAGCTTCGTGTCGCGCTGGACTGGACTTTGGACTTGCTATTTACGAAAGATCTCGTCCAGTTCCAGACCTTCCGGGCCCCAACTGTTTCGCACACAATTGACGATATCGAAGCACCGCCCGTGGCAGTATCAGCAAATGTCGCGCAGATCGGTTCGTAGGAAGAACATGCCATGATTCGCTTTGGTCAGGACGTATGCGGAAACCTGGAAGCGGCCTTGAGTCGCGAGTGGCTCGAGACCAACGGTCTCGGAGGCTTCGCCTCCTCTACCATCAACGGGATCAATACTCGGCGCTATCACGGTCTACTGGTCGCGGCCACCAAACCGCCTGTAGGGCGCTTCGTTTTGTTATCGAAGCTTGAAGAGACTCTGTTGGTAGGCGACCGATCCTTCGATCTCTCGGCTAACTGTTACCCCGGCGTCGTACATCCACAGGGCTTCCGGTACCTTAAGCAGTTTCGCCTTGACCCCTTCCCAGTTTTTACATTTGAAGTGGAGGGTCTGGAAATCGAGAAGACCGTCTTCATGGTGCAGGGCGAGAGCACGACAGTTATTCAATACGAGATCAAGGACCGTGGTACCTTCCTGCCCGACAGAATCGCCCTCGAGATCCGACCCCTCATCGCGTTTCGCGATTATCACAGCACGACCCACGAGAACGGATCATTAAACTCGAAGGTCGAAGTGCTCGCCGGAGTGGCGAGCGTCACTCCCTATGCCGGACTCCCGACCCTTTACCTCGCGCACGACGCCAAGCAACTCGAGGAGGGAGGCGGCTGGTACCGCAATTTCGGGTACGACGCCGAGCGTGAACGCGGCCTGGATTTTGTGGAAGACCTCTTTAATCCCCTTGTGCTCCACTTTGATCTTAGCTCCAGCAGAAAAGCAACCGTCATAGCCTCCACTAACCCGCGAAACGCGGCGAATGCCGCTCAGTATCGGCAATCCGAGACCTCCCGGCGACGTGCCAATGTGATGCGCGCACCAGTGGAGGACGAATTTGTCAAAACCTTGACCGCCGCTACTGACCAGTTCATCGTCGAGAGGGGTGGACAGAAGACAGTCATCGCCGGTTACCACTGGTTCAGCGACTGGGGCCGCGACACCATGATCGCGTTACCCGGCCTCACTCTACCGACCAACCGCTACGACGTTGCTCGCAGCATTCTGCGCACCTTTGCTCAGCACGTGGATCGAGGAATGTTGCCGAATCGCTTCCCCGATGCCGGCGAAACGCCCGAGTACAACACGGTCGATGCGACCCTCTGGTTTTTCGAGGCCGTTCGCGCATATCTGGCCTACACCGGCGACTTGGACTTTGTGCGGAATGACCTTTATAGCGTTCTAACCGACATCGTTTCCTGGCATGTGCGCGGCACGCGCTTCGGAATCAAGGTCGATCCCAGCGGGCTGCTTAGTTCAGGGGAGCGCGGGGTTCAACTCACCTGGATGGATGCGAAGGTGGGCGACTGGGTGGTTACGCCGCGCCGTGGCAAGCCTGTCGAAATTCAAGCACTGTGGTACAACGCGCTGTGCATTATGGAGGATCTCGCACAGCACCTCGATGATGAACCTGCCCGCAAGCGCTATGGCGGTATGGCCACACTCACAAAACGGAGCTTCAATCGCCTGCTGTGGAACGAAAAGGATAACTATCTCTATGACGTCGTGAATGGGGGACCACCGGACACCAGCATCCGCCCCAACCAGATCTTCGCTGTCAGCCTTCCGTATACTATGCTCAGTCCAGAAAAAGCCGGGCTCGTAGTACGTACCGTGCAACAGTATCTGCTCACTCCCTACGGCCTGCGCAGCCTAGCACCGAATGATCCTCAATACCGTGGCCGCTACACAGGCGATCCTGTAAGCCGCGATGGTGCTTACCATCAGGGAACCGTCTGGCCATGGCTGATGGGACCGTTCATCACTGCTTACATAAAGGTGAACCGAAACAGCGAGCTAGCGAGGCGACAGGCGGAAACTTGGCTGGGTGCATTCAAGGAGCACCTTTCGCATGCGGGTCTAGGTCATATTTCCGAAGTCTGCGGCGGCGATGCGCCTCACCAACCAGGCGGTTGCATCGCGCAGGCATGGAGTGTCGCCGAATTGCTGCGCGCTACCGTTGAGGATGTCCATGGGATCCGGCCGGTGTCGCGAATGCAAGTGGAGACGTTGCCGGAGGCTAATCGGGCAGGCGATAAAGTGCGGGCTTAGGCTTGTTCCATGTGGGCGCGACGGCGTTCTCGGGTGTGTATTGTCCGGGCCTCATTACTGCTCTTGTCTTGTATCCTCCGCTGTTTTGGTACCTCAGCCAAATTACTCATCGAGAGGCCTGCTGACCAATACGCTGGGCCTGGTGGCGCTCTTGATCGCTGTGGTAATTCACACTGTGGACGTAGCTATGAGCGTCCTCGGCCTGAAACTCCAGTCACATCGAGACACGATGAACGTTCTGTCCCTCTGTCACCTCTTTGAGCGATCTGAATCTCACGTATAGACAGCGAACTGGGAGGAAAGATGGTTCGTACTCGGTTCGGAAGAGGTTACTATGGCGCGACTGATTCAATTTCATTTTCCACAGAATTTCAAACCGCCCCAGAGGAAGTGGGTGCCTCTGGAACAGCGTGGCAAGATCGTCCAGTTTCAGAATGCCGCGATAAAGAAGTCTGCTTAGGCACTTGGGAGACACTGTGCCGACTGTATCTATTCAGTCCGTTAGGCGCTGATCCAGGGACTGCGATTCGAGGAGCCGTGCGTGGAAAGTAATCGGAGTTTATTCATCCCGGTGATTCTGGGTACGGCCAGAATGGGCCGCATGAGCCTGCACGCGGCTCAGCTTGTCACAGGGGAACTGGGCAAGTGTGAGGGCGTTCAAACCGAACTCATCGATATTGCAAAACTTCCCCTCCCCACGAACGATGCGGGCGAGGCGATCAAGCAAGCCGAGTTCTCTGCCAACATGAGCAAGGCAGATGCGTTGGTCGTCGTGTCCCCGGAGTATAACCACGGCTACTCCGGTCTTTTGAAGCATGTCCTGGACAGTTGCCTCAAAGAATACATTCATAAAGCGGTTGGAATTGTAGGGGTGTCAGCGGGGCCGTTCGGAGGAACCAGGGTGATTGAAAACTTGCTGCCGGTGATGCGGGAGATCGGGATGGTTACGATTTTTTGGGATGTAAATTTCTCAAGTGTACAGAGAGTGTTTGCCGAGGACGGCAGACTTCTCGATGAGTCTTATATTCGGCGCATCGACAAGTTCTTGAAGGAACTCATCTGGATGGCAAAGACGCTACGCCAGGGTCGTGAGCAAATATCTCTGAACTGATCTCGGGAGACAAGGATGGCTGCTGTGGCCAACACTGAAAAAATGATTTGCCCGAGCTGCAGAGTGGAGATGAACCACCACTGCGACAAGCTTCTGTACACCACCGACCCACAAGATGCCGGGCAGACCGATCCTAACCTCGGCGGATTTATCGAGGAATTTCATACCTGCCCCGAATGTGGCTGTGGTTCCTCGCGCCACGCTTAAGTTGCTTCCCAGAATCTCCTCACAACACGATCAATACCATC
>CAWAYW010000018.1:0-39780 GCA_963786325.1 Terriglobia bacterium | reverse complement strand
GGCTCGGCGTCTTTCCAGGGGGCGAGGAAATCCTGCCAAGCGGTTTGCGCGGATGTTCCGCTCATCACGAACACTCAGGCCGAGATCGAGATGGGCAGTCGGCCCGCTAATTCCGCTCCCACAAGAAGCGCCGTGGCCTCTAATGAGGCCACGGCGCCTGTCACTACGGCGAGAGCCTAACGATCCCGACCTCACACTTTGCGGCTGATAAGACAGATGCAGTGTTCAACGAAAGTGCCGTCAGGTAACTGATGCAGTATATCCACCATGGTGTTATGACCACCGACAAAGGACTCATACTTCCCAGTCGCCTCCAGTATGTCTAGTTCGATGCTTCCTACAAAGTACGTCCCGCCTTCCCCGTCGGGGACAGGTTTAAAATTTGATTGGTCCACAAAAATCATCGTCAACGCGCCTCCCGGGAGGTCGTAGGCAGCCAAACTGCCGGCGAACTGCACGTAAAAGTTTCCGATTGGTTTCTTCGTTGCACCGTTCCCATGTCCGATGATTTCTTCGGGAAGCCCGCTGACGGCGAAGATCTTGGTTGTGCTGAACGAACCATCATTGAGGTCCACTTGGGTCAGTCCAAGGTCGGGGCCGTGCTCCACTGGTCCCACATAAGGGCCTGAAAGCAGGATGCTAAAATTGTTGCCTAGCTGTCCCCCTTGATCGTGCTGTGCGGCCTGCACAGGCGCTGAAGGTAGCGTGACCATCGCTCCGACGAGCAAGGAAGCGAGGATTAGGCTTTTGTTTTTCATCAGTCGCAGACGCCCGATTGATTGGTTGATTAGTTTGATCATAGGGTCTGTCTTTAATTTTGATTTCACTGTGTACTTCCTTTCATTGCATGTCGGGCTTGCTTTGTTGATCAAAGCCCGCCTTGAAATTGTTTTAGTTGTGAGTTAATCGGAACTGCGAGGAGCTAAATCGCCAAATCCAACGGCAGCACCGCCGAGTGATCATTCTGGGAGTAAGTTGAGACTGGATAGTGGATACGGATTAACAGCGGAGGGTACTGAGGAGTTTTTGGAACTGACGTGAGTCGCTCGACTGAGTTGTATACGCCGGAGGAACGATGCGCGCCTGAGCATCGCACGTTTGGGCAAAGGGCATCGGCGCGGATGCTGCCCCGGCTGAAATGCATTTCAAAGAAGCAGCGTCGGTCGTGACAGCCGTCTGAATGTTCGGTATCTCTGTCTCGTTGAATGCTGTTTCAGGGAGATCGATCTTCGGCAGGACCGACGCGGCTGCAACCGCAATCAGTGCGAACAGAGAAACCGCCCGAAGTCGAGCCGACATTTGAAAACCCCAATTGCTGGAGGACGCTATGCTCAGGCCGAAAGGTTGTCAACTATAAAAGGGGGAGGCAGAGGTGTGCAAAAAAAGCACCGGCTGCTTCTGACTCGGGCTAGAGGTGCCATGACTAAGAACCAGTTCTAGAGCGGCATCGGGGGACACTTCTCCTGTGGAAAATGCGGGGACATTTCTAAAAAGCTTTTGACACTCTGGTACTTCATACAGGTAGTACAGGTACTTCATACTTGACTTCTGCATCCCTCAGGATTAGATTCCCGCTGAATCGTCTCTCCGAAGAGCAATTTCCCCGCTCGGAAGCGCAGCACCCCTTGAGGCGAACGGTTTCTCCCAGGTATCGAACCCGAAGGCGCTGAATACAACTTAACCACGCTCATCTTAACAAGAGGAGCGACACGATGAGAGCAGCCTCGCCTCCAGTCTCGGTTCCTTTTCATAGGCTGTCTTCAGCTACCACAGGTATAAAGTTTACCTTCCTCCGCCATGCGAGGCCAACTCGACTAGCGGCCGCTTGCGTCCTCTTCACCGTCGCACTGGTGATGGTGCCGAAGGCAGATATTCCAGAAACAGCCTTCGACGAAGCCAACACTCCAACAAATGAGATGGTAGTTGTGAAGGCAGCTTCGTCATTGGAACATCGACAGTCGGTCACAGTGTCTGTGCCAATAATGTTTGCGCACTCGCGGAAAATCAGTGTCCGCAGAATCTCGCCGGTTTACACAGGTCAGTTGACTGACTCTTGCAGGTTTCAGGAACTCCTCTGTTCTCTCCTCTGCTAAACCCGCTCTCGCGACATCACTGCTTTCTGGTTTGAATCCACTATTGACAGGCGTCGTAGCGGCATTAGAAGCGTCGGTTGCGAGGCCCACATTGGCTCGAACTTACTTTCACTAGGGTTCTTGCTGACAAAAAAGGAGGTCGCAATGCAAAGGAAATCAACAATGAAGAGATTATTGATGAACACCATGATGAGGTCCAGAGTGATAGCAGCGCTGATTCTAACAGCGGCGCTTGCCATCCCGGCGGCAGCACAGAAACAAGTACCCTTCAAGGGTGCCATGCAAGGACGTGAAATCGACACGCCCCAGGGTGGTCCTCCGCCTACCACGTTATTGGTCGATGGAAGGACCCGGGGAATTGCTACCCTGGTCGGTCAATTCTCATTCACCTATCAAATTACAGTGAACCTCGCGAGCGATTCTGGAATAGGGTCTGCTCAGTTGATCGCGGCCAATGGAGACACCATCTTTACTACGATTGTGGGCCAGGGTGAGCCGACGGATATCCCCGGTGTCAATCGCATTGTGGAAATAAACACCATTACGGGTGGCGCGGGTCGATTCGCGGGAGCCGTAGGGGGTTTCACCGTAGAGCGTTTGATAACCTTGGCAACGGGTTTCACCTCCGGTTCGTTCCACGGGGCGATGACTTCCCCGGGTGCGGCGCACTGAGCCGACATAAGGAAATTGCTGGGCTGAACTCTTTCCCCAATCAGTTAGTGAGCCGCCTTTATCGGGCGGCTTTCTTGTTTCTGCGTCAGTATCGGGAACGCATTATAAGAGGGCGTCCCTTTTGGAGTAGGTTGTGATCGTTCTCAATCATGACCTTGTACTCGCCCGCTTTCGGGAATCTCGGTTCTCCGACGCGGGAACCAAGTGTTTCGGAAGTGTGGCAATTTGTGTGAATCACGCATCTGGAATTGTCGCGCTTCAGATCGTCCAATTCCGAAGACCGCAAGGATGGCAGCCCTTTAGCCGCTTACCAGGTCGCCCGCGGGTATGCGCCGGAACTCTGAATGGAGGCTCCGTGGAGCGCGGTCGCCACCAATTGGTTCGACGCCGTTCTCCACCAGCGTTGCGAGCAATTCTTTTATGACCGAATCCCGGCGTCGCACGAACGCCGACGCGAAAGAACGCCAGAAGATCCAGCCCGCCCTCTCGAGAACCCTCACTGGATTCTTTAGTCCTTAGCTTAAAGCTCCTAAAGGCGCGAATCACACGCCAGGTCTAACTTGACATCTTAAAAAGTTCGTTTGCGTGATAGGAGGGATATCAACTACTTCATCGGCATCTTCCACAATAAGAAGCCTTCGTAGGCCAGGAACCCGGAAATGGCGAGCCCAATCCAACTAACCCAGAGGGGTACGACGGCGCCTCCTATCGTGACCTGCCATCCCTGCAAGAGGCGAACGGCGTGAAGAAGAGCTATCAGCAAGAACAGTATCGAGATAATGAGGAAAAAACTACGCTGCGTCATTTCGATCTCCGTAGAACTTGTGGTCAAATGTTCAGGGCCCGTTTGTTGTAGGATGGTTCTTATCATCCCTCTTCTCTGACCAACCAATCCATCGCTTCCTCCCGCGTCTTGAACCTACTGAATTCCCGCTGGGAGAAGGATTTCAGCGCCTCGTAGTAGACCTTGGGCAGACGCTGAGCACCCACAAGCGCTGCCCGCTTCACATACGGCCTGTCGAATACGGCAACTTCCTTCATTCGGGTGACCGCAGCACGACTGAACTGCGCGCCCGTGAAGTCGCCCAAGGTGAGCACTGACTCGCGGGGTTGCGCTGTCACCATGCGCTGTACTTCAGTTAGCCGTTCGATTACCTCCTCCGCGCTGCAGTTGGTCAGGTCGATGAAGAGGATTTGCTTACCTTGGTGGGTTATAAAGCGAACGCGATCCATACGGGCCCCCCTCCCGCTGGCTGCGCCGAGAACCTCCCTAAGTGGAGATTTTCAGCAGAAAGCTTCAGGCGGCGTGTATTGCCTTCAGATTACTTGTTTGCCGAAGGCTGCGACCGCCTCGTCGTCGTTTGCGTACACCCTGAATATTGTGTCTAGACTTGTGCGTCGAAGCAGATCAGTGACGCGCTGGCAGGGAGAAGCCAGCTTGAGTTCGCCAGCTCGGTTTCTCGCCGAGACGAGGAGTCCCACTAGCATGCCCATTCCCTCGCTGTCGATGTAATCCACGCGTTCTAGATTGACGACAATTTTTGGAGTTCCGGGCAGCATGCTGCCGACTCTCTCGCGCAACACAGCGCATGCGTCGCCGGAATCAATGCGACCGTTGCAACCGAGGACGAACACGTCGCCAGATATCTGTGTCCGCACTGTTAATGCCATTACTGCTCCGAGTCCACGAGAGTCCGCCCTCCTTTGTCGATCAACCTGATGCGTCGTTGCGGCCCCCAGAAAATAGCCTCAGGCAGCGGCTAAAAAGCGCTTGACCGTCTCTCCCCACTGTCCACGCGAGGTGTCACCCTCGACGATTTCGCCGGGCCAGGTACGCGACACGTACTTTGGGGGTCCGGTGAGAAAGACGATTCGCTGGCGTGGGTCCGCTGCCCTAATCTGCTCGTAGAATTCGAGCGCTTCCTCGCGGGAGTACCGGCGAATGTCGAACATGACGAGATCGTAGACCTGAGGTTGCCACAGAAAGCGCGCGGCAGAGATCTCTTCAGCTTCATGCACCTCGACTGCGTGACTTCGCAGGACGGCGGCGCGCGCCTCGCGCGTTGCCTGAAAGCGGTCGATGAGGAGAACTTGTTTGTCCACAAGAGCCTGGCGGCTACGAAGTAGTGGGCGATACATAGGACACTCCCGAAACGAGCGCGCCCTCTTTAGGAAGGGTGATTCGGCAAAAGTCTGCGCCGGGAAGATTCGGGAGTCAACAGAAATATAAAAAAAACCAATCGGGGGCTTTTGGGGGTTATTTAGGAAGTCTTTATTGGCACTTGGTGTTGGCGTCTTCGAGCGAAATAGAGACACCGCCTTGCGATCTCGACCTTAAGGTCTTATAGCTCGACCACCCTCGCGACTGACGCTCCCGCTAGGCTTCCGGGCACAGGCGATCTTCTGAAGATCGGCCAGGGTTTCTAGCGCGTTGCGGAGTGCAAGGCGTTCGGAGATGCAACTCCGCATCTTGGTCGTTGAGCAGTTCTTCATTCTCCTGTGGATCGCATCCGTCGCGTGTCCCATGCGACGCTGCATTCCACTGCTATGTTCAGTAATAGGGCGCGAGTTTCTCGTGAGGCATGGGTCTCGGATTTTGCGATATCTGGTTGGGTGGAAATGGCGTAAAGCGTGGGATATTTGTCGTCTGGAGTAGGTGGGACGATGCGGGTTTTGATTGAGAAGTTGCGGTGCTTGGTGTTTAGGATGCCGCGCGCTCGGTGCGGAAGATTCGGTAGGGTTGATTAGGTGGGATATGGCGGAAAACTCTAGGGACGCTCTGGAAGAAATGATGGAATCATTGAAGCACACGGCCAATCCGTACCTCGCGATGGATAAGTGGCTCGATGGAATCCAGATAGCGAGAGAAATGGATGAGGTTGACCTTGCTCTTAAGCTATTCCGAACAGGAATGTAACAGGCGGACAGATTGAGAAGTGAGGATGCCGATCCCAGCGACCCGAACATAGCCCTCAAAGCCTGGTGGCCTTCCGTATCTGCCTGTGGGCGACTTGTAATGGCCGCCTCGCAATTCTCGCCTCAAACAGCACTAGAGCGAGTTCGGGAGATAAAAGATCCGGAGATTTTGCTACTGCTCGAGGTTATGCTTGCCAGTAAGAGGCTTGGCGTGCGGGCCGATCAATCCACAACAATGGTTCAAAAAAGGTCATCGCACATCAGTTGGGGCGAATTTCGCGGAGTTGAAGAATGATGGGCTGCTCAAAACCCATCCCAAAGTTATCCTCTCGTAAATCCATGCCAATTGCTCACCCGCCGAGAGGCCCGCTTCGCTTTCTAGCAACAGTGTCACCATATTATTCAATCCTCAATAGTTCGTTGACTCCGAAATGGAATCAACTCTCACATTTACGCATAGACCGCCAACGCTGATTTGTTAGCAAAGTTCTGTTCCTGTTCGTCCTCAGCTTCCCGCCCTCGCAGATACGCCAGGGTCACATCCAGAGAGCAGTGTCCCAACCGCTTCCGGATTGTGGGCACGGGCAAGCCCTCATCCGCAAGAGTGTCAGCGTAGGTTTTTCTGAACCTATGAAGCTCCGGTTCCGATACACCCGCACGCCCAGCGATGGCTCGTAGCTTGCGAAGGAAGTGTCCCTCCACTCCGCCGATAGTGTTGGGAAAGATCAGATCGCCGGGCTCGGCACCTTTCGCAATCATCCGGTCCCGAAGTTTGTCCATCAGTGCCGTGGGAACGGGCAACTTGCGACCTTTGTTCTGCCACCGCTTCCCCTTGAGTTTGAAGCCACGGTGCGGCTTGGAACGCACCCACACCACGTTGACATCATCGAGCAGATCGCAATACTCCGCATTCGCCACTTCCTGCTCACGGCAACCTGTGTTCAGGAAGTAACTCATCCGCAGTTTTTCTTCGTTATCCGCCGCCTGGAATAACGCCTTGAGTTCTTGCGGCTTGTATGGCTTGACTTCCTTCTCTTCGTAGTCCAACTGCCCAAGGATTTCGCCAGCGAAAAGGATGCCATTGGCACGCAAAAATGTGTTCAAGGTTTGAAAAATGTTGTAGACGTAACGGGGTTCAAACAGAGTGTCCCTGGTGGTTTTGCGCTGCCGGAGGAAGGACACGTAAGGTAATAGGTCGTCGCCCTCAGTGAGTTGATCGAGATGCTTGATGCCGCTACGCTCGCACCAGTCCAGAAAATAGCCCAACCGCTCGGAATATGTCTTCACCGTCTTGGGATCTTTGAGAAGGGATTTTTTGGCAAGGAACTTGTTTACTTCGTCCACTACCCGTGTGCGATTGGAATCACCATCCGGCTTGACCGCTACGCCACTGCCCACAGCCTCAAGCATCGCCTGTCTGTGCTGCATGGCTTCAACCGCTGATTTGAAATCCGATCCCACGGATTCGTATTTCACCCCGTATCGCAAGTAGAACGGACCCTTGACCTCTTCCTTGGATCGCCGACCCCGCCGCCCCAAATCAATCGGAATGTAGCGCCGATCTTTACCCTTTCCCACAACCCGGTACAACTTCACTGACAACGCCATATTTCCCCCGCAGAACCTAATACTGAGGTTCGGAGGAAATACCTTGAAATCCGTAAGCAGAGCCGTTTAGCTCGGAATTACGCTGCAAGTGGTAGGAAATAAAAGCGATGTGCGTTCGGACTCACCCTTTACAAAACGTTCCGGAGACATGGTTTACAACTCCTGGCTGGATTAATCCAGCCAGGAGTTGCCGATGCCATGGAAGGAACGGTCGATCGTGGAAGAACGCATGCGGTTTGTATTGAGGCTCAAGGACGGGGAGTGCATGTCCTCGTTGTGCCGGGAGTTCGGCATCTCCCGGGTGACCGGTTATAAAATTTATGAACGCTACAAAGAGTGCGGGCTAGAAGGTCTAACCGACCGGGCGCGAACTCCCTACCGCTACGCCAACAAGCTTCCCGCCCAACTCGAAGCAATGATCGTCACCCTGCGGCGGGAAAAGCCGACTTGGGGCGCTCGCAAGTTTAGGGAACGCCTGTTGCGCAAATTGCCCAACGATGTTCGCGTACCTGCCTGCAGTACCATCCACGCCATCCTGGACCGCCACGGGCTGGTGACTCGACAAAGGCACTCCCGCACGAAAACCGAAGGCACTCCTTTATCCCAAGGAAGCGCTCCGAATGCTTTGTGGTCCACCGACTACAAGGGCGAGTTCATGCTGGGGGATAAGAGGTATTGTTACCCCCTGACCGTTTCCGATCATGCCAGCCGTTATCTTTTGCTCTGCGAGGCCATGGAGTCGATCAAGGAACAGGGAGCCTTTACTGCTTTTGAGCGCTTGTTTAAGGAACGCGGCCTGCCCCAAGCCATCCGTTCCGACAACGGCGTGCCCTTCGCCTCTCCCAATGGTCTCTTCAACTTAAGCAGACTCGCCGTTTGGTGGCTGCGACTCGGCATTACCATCGAGCGCATCCAGCCTGGCCATCCGCAACAGAACGGCCGCCATGAACGCATGCCTCGAACCTTAAAAATCGAAGCTACGCGGCCGGCCGGTTCCAACTTTCTTCAGCAACAAGCCAAGTTCGACGCTTTCGTTCGCGAATTTAACTACGAGCGTCCGCATGAAGCTCTCGCTATGAGATGCCCGGCCGACGTCTATACACCCTCCACCCGCCCCTATCGCGGCAT
Organism: Terriglobia bacterium; assembly: GCA_963786325.1. GTDB lineage: Bacteria > Acidobacteriota > Terriglobia > Terriglobales > Acidobacteriaceae > JAIQFF01. The sequence continues at coordinate 31,363 of CAWAYW010000018.1, read as the reverse complement.
CGGAGAACTTTCTTATCCCTTCCACGATCGCACCGCTCTAGTTACCTACTGCGGAAGGATCTGCATTTTCAAAAAGAAAATAAATCTCAGCACTTCTCTGGCGGGTCAAGCCGTCGGTATCAAGGAGGTCGACGATGGCATCTGGCTGGTGACTTTTATGGACTACGATCTTGGTTACATCGATCTGGAGGAAAAAACCCTGCAGCCCTTAAACAACCCTTCTGAACCTAAAGTGTAAACTATGTCTCCGGAACGTTCTGTAAAGGATCTCTTCGGACCGTACATTAAAGAACTGGCGGAGAGAGAGGGATTCGGAGCCGCCTGATTCAAAACGCCTTAATTTTCCCAACCACACTGTGAATTATGAGCACTTGATAACTCACTGACATCAAGGTACTTCCAACGACCTTGCGAGTGAATTTTACAGTTTTTTTCGGCAAAATAAATAGCTCGAAATCCGTAAGCACCTGTAAGCAGAGAATCCTCAGGATTCCTTGCCAGCCAATGACGGAGTGAATGTAGCGCGAGACAGTCTAGTTCATCAAGGAGGCGGAGCCTCCTGCGGCTATTGCGCCTGCTCCCGTCAAAGCCACACCTAATAACTGTCGAATGGCTGCGATGTCCTCGGCGCTGAGATCCGGGAAAACGCTAAGATCGTCAGTGTCCCCAATCGCGCGGCTGAGCTTGGCGTCACGGTATTCCAGGAACAAGTTCTTTTCGATAGTTCGCCGGAATAAAAAGAAGAGGGCGTAACGGACCTTGGCTGGGACATCCAAATTAGAGACCTTCGCGAACGAGCGCAAAGGGCAATCGACCTAGATTGCCCAGAAACTGTTCCCGAAGGCCAACCGAGGCGTCCCGGACATCCAAGTCCGGTCAAACTTCTGGAGTCAGGCAGTATCGCGGTCTGATCATCAGCGCGGATTCTGCCCAAAGGCTACTTGCCTCGCCAGACACTAATCCCAAAATGCTAAAATCCCGCGCATGGCGAAGCTGAAATCACCTGATCAATCCGTAGTTTTGTTGATTCATTCGGACACAGGATCTGGACTTCCCGTTCACAGAATTGCCGACTTTCTGAACACGCTCGAAGAGGCTTACAACGCCCTCCTCCTGCTCGACAATCTCATCGAAGACTACGGTGCCCGGTTGGATGAACAAGACGAGCGGCTTCGGCGAAAACGCCTGCTGGACCTCCGTCGGTTTGGGAGGTTGCTCACTACCCGCGAGTCCTTGCGCAGAGCGGGCAATCTCTTTAACCCTAAGTCTCGTTTGCGTGTGAAGGCTATTGAAGTAGGGTCACCCGACTTCTGGGCATTCGTGGGCAAACTGAATCCACTGGAGGTCATTCGCCAGTGGGTCCAAGATGCGCATGAGCGTAGAAAGGATCGGGAGTACAAAGAATCAGCTGAGTCCCGCAAGCTTGAACTGGATAACGAGATAAAGAGGGTGGAAATCGAAGATCGTGAACTCGCAAATGAGCTTAAGAAGGTAGAGATTTTCGATCGGAAGATCGAAATAGCTAAGCAACTCGGGGCGACGGACGAAGACTTAGCTCCCCTGGTTCGGAACCTTTTCTACAAGCCACTCAAGAGGCTTGAACGATTCAATGACGTTATCGAAAGTGTCGAAGTTAGAACCGAAGATGGGGATGAGATCGAAAGTTAACACAAGAACCGATGATGTCGCAGCCGTGATTATCTCGGAATCGGTAGTGTGCGCATCTGTCGTCCGTCGGTGAGACTCCAAACCCTGATCGTGCCATCCAGTGAGCGAGTGAAAGCTTCCTTGCCATCTGGCGTGATCGCAACTCCGATCACAGCATCGGTGTGGCCCATAAGTGTCATGATCTGCTTCCCACTCGTGACTTCCCAAAGTTTTGCAGTTTTCGGCAATCGGAACAAATAGGCTCGGCGGCTTTCGTGCCGAGTGGATTTGCTTGAGCTTTTGCACGTCCTCGTTCCGGATCCGGTAACGTCTCGTCGGGTTTTTTGAAAAATAGTTCTTCGTTTCAATAAGCCACGACTCACCTTTGGTTGTGATAACCCGAGAGTCGGGAATGCGAATCTCATCATCGCTTTGGCAGTAGCAGTTGCCGGTGTCCTCCTCCTTTAGGAGTCGGACATCATCCAGACTCGCCACCATTCCTTGAAACAGGGACTGGACTCTTATGCCGTGAAGCGTCGCTTCCGAGTCGAGCGCGCGTCAGTCCGGAATCTACTTGCGCCAAAAACGACTGCCGATTAGCTGGATCGTATAAGGTGCTGCCATCCTCGGACTGAAGCAGCGAAAACAGATTGAGCGTTTCAAGTTTTTGTGGTTCGCGGCCAAGCTTTTTCATAGATGCACAAAAACTATACGGGATTGAGGAAGGCTAACTGACTCAACTCGAAGAAGAGCTGCGGTTTCCCGTTCGAACCATCGGTTCACTCTGGATGGGCATTACCGTCATCCCGCTCTGTTCGATACATACCGTCTCGACTGCACACCTAATGTCCCAGATCACTTTCCGTCCTACCGAAGGAGACCTAAATTCACGAGGCGGTAAGACATAGCGCTTGTGCTGACATTGAATTTTCGTGCTAGTGCACTGAGATCATCCTCGTCGTCCAGGTCAAGGTCATGCTTCTTAATCTCTTCACGGACTAGGCGCGCCGGCAATGAAGTCAACCTGCAACCGGGCCAGCGTGTGACATTGAAAGGCAAGCCCGGAAAAAAACACTCGGGGACGCCGGAGTTTCGAATCAACAAGGTACTAAAGAGCGAAGGTGCTTGCGGCGCACAAACGAGCATTCGCCCGTGACGGAGGCGGCATCACCGATGATCAAAGGTTTTAGCCGCGCTTGTGCGCTCGCACTATCTGGATGCGTCGTGGTCCCGGTACGTCTCCCGACACAAACTAAGGATCCTTTCAGAAATGTGCACAACCTTGATTTCGCGTTTCTAAAAGCGTATTCAACACAAGGCAGGAAGTAACCAAGAATTTAGCTCCCATCGATACCCATTCAAGCGAGGCAGGATTCTTTGGGGCCGGTGGGAGAGTTCGAACTGGGGATACGGAGGATTGAAAGAAGGGAATTATGAAAACGACAGTAAGAAAAAAACATTTGCTGGGCAGGATGGTTTGCCTGATAACGCTAGGGCTTATACTGTGTGTTCCTGCTGACGCTCAAGTTCCGGTTAACGTGGACAATCTACTCGCTACGTGCCCTTCGGCCAAAGAGATATCCTCAATAAACAATGATTTCACGTTAACTTTCGAGTCCGATCCAAGTGCGGGCACCCTGGTCTGCACGACTGCAAATGGTTCGGCGGACCTTACGCTCCTAATGAAGAATGCGTATCAAGCACTGCGAGTAATGCAGCAAATCTCATTTGATGCACCGTTCCCGTGGACAACCAAGAATCTGTACGATTGGCTCAAAGGTGCAATTCGTGGGATTCGTTTTCGGGGAGATATCTCGTCCTCCTTTTGTTGTGATCCGCTTGGCGTAATCAATGTGCAGACACTAAATCTCACAATTTTACAAACCGACCGATGGGTTGACCCACAATTCGAATCGGGCCTGCAGGATTTTATGGTGCTCGTCGTACATGAAGCCCGCCACAGCGAGGGCCTACTCCACGACTGCGGTGCGTTTGATCAGACAATGTCTGAGCTGGGAGCTTGGGGCGTCCAGTATTTCACTGAAGAGTGGCTAAAGTATCATAGTGGAACGTTTCTCACCGCAACGGACCCTGTTATTGTTGGAGGGGGCACGGATACCGGCGGCAACCCACTTTCCCCTGACTATTACCACCTCATTGCGTGGAATGACGCCCAGAGCGTTCGAGCCACAGACTTCTGTACTCAACCGATATTCCTGAGTGCGCCGGCAGCGCAGAATTTTGGCAGTCAAAAAGCGGGCACGACCAGTGTCCCACGAGCTGTTGTCCTCGCAGCTGGTACGCCGACCTCGGTCGAACTGAGCAACATCGAACTTACGGGTATTGACAAAGGCGACTTTATCCTCAAAGTTGTGAGCTGCCCAAACGCAGGCCTACCCCCGAGCTGTGTTTTGACTGCGAGCTTCAGCCCAGCGGCAACCGGAAGCAAAGCGGCGAATATCGCGATCACTGATAGCGGTCCGGGCAGTCCACACTTAGTTCCACTGCTGGGTCTGGCTATTCCAGCTTCTAACCTTCCTCCTGTCGCAAACGCCGGGCCCAACCAGACGGTTGAGTGCTCCGGCCACAACGGCACACCGGTAACGCTAGACGGCTCACGGTCTACTGATCCTGACGGCGATAACCTTACTTATTTGTGGACGAACTCCACCGGAACGGTGGTTGGAAATTCGGCCGTAATCAGCCAGACCTTAGGCGTGGGAACGTTCAACTTCGCCTTGACGGTCACCGATACTGCCGGACTGAGCTCCACTGCCAATATAACCGTAGTAGTTCAGGACACAAAGCCGCCTACCATTTCCAATTTGAGTGCGGCGCCGAACATGCTGTGGCCGCCCAACCACAAAATGGTCCAAGTGACGTTGAATTACACCTCCGCGGACCAATGTTCACCGACGGTGAGCTGCAGCCTCGCTGTAAGTAGCAACGAGCCGAATGGCACCAAGCCGGAGTGGCAAATCGTCGACGCTCACTATATTCTCCTACGGGCGGAGCGTCTGGGTGCTGGCAATGGTCGCACGTACACGGTCACGACTAGATGTGCAGATCCGTCCGGCAACCAAGGTTCTCACAAAGTGACGGTAGTTGTACCGCATAACCAGTAAGAGACATTGGGTGCCGCGGCTGCGAGAATCCGGGGGAATCTCTGAAACAAATGGTACCCATGTGGGGACTCGAAACCCAGGCCTATACTGTGTGAGGTCTGGCTGTGACAAGGGCGATTAGGAAACTACACATTTCTAACCGGCCGACTACACAGCCTAGAACCCTGTTTGGCGGGGCCCGAGAGGAATGATCTATCCAGGGTTTTCTAACGTGCCGAAAAACGATGGCGAAAGCTCAGTAAAAGTGGTCGCTTATTCGAGCACCACAACGAGCGCAAAGCTGGGGGCGCTACACGTCGAATACCCGGTTTACAAATGGCCCATGAACACATGCCTCGAAACGGATTGGGGGCTGCGCCGTCATCGATTGGAATCGTGTATGTAAAGAGCGTGGCATAGTCAATTTACCCGCACCTTAATTGTCATGGTTTACGCGCGGTTGTTCTCTCCGTTGCGGGTAGCCGACGCTTGGAGATAGTTATACTCGTCCAGAGCTTTTAAGGCCGTCACCCCTGGCGCTATTTCCTCTCCGAGATTTAGCACTTGTTGTTTCACAATGTTGATGAACTGGAAATAGCCTGTCTCCGTGGCAACGCCGTAGCTTTCGGCAATTGCGTTGTCCCACAGGGGAAAAAAGTGGGGCGCCAAGACGTGAAGTGCTTTGCCCGATCCAACTGGCCCGCATTCGGCCCGAAACAACCCAAACAGCCGCAGCACTTCGGTTTCATCTGAACTCGCTAGAGTCGCGATAGAGCGCTCGCGGAACTTTAGGAATGTGTTTAGCTCTTCTCGCAGGATCGGCTTGAGTCGTTGGGCCAGCGTCGCGGCCTCTTCTGGACGAAACCTATAATATTGCCGATTTAAATCTCGCAGCCAATCCGCTACCGCTTGCTGGATTTGTGGAACTGGACCGAGCGAGAGTCGCCTACGGTTTCAGCGTTGCGGTCCAGTTGGTCGTCAGGATGAGTGGAGAGGCATTGGCTTCCTCCACGGCAAAAGCCCCTAGCCAGCGTTTACTGTCGTTAGCGGGGAACATACCTATCGTGTTTCCGAACAGGCGCCCTCCAAAGAGCTGGCGCGTTTTCCCGACCGCAAGATTCTCTCCCTGGGCGTTGACCTCGACGCCGTTCACGTGCCAATTAGGGTCAAGATAAAACAGCTCTTTCCCATCTGGCCAGAAGGAGTTGATACCACCGCCCGTGGATACTTGCCGCTTCCCACTGCCACTCGGGAAGCTGACTAAGTAGACCTCCGCGCGCCCCGATTCGTCCGACGAATACGCGACCCATTTACCGTTCGGCGAAAAGATCCCCCAGTTTTCATTCGCAGGACTGTGTACAACCGGAAATGGCTTCCGGTCCCCGAACAGCGGCAATGCCCAAACGTCAGTTCCGTTTGTTCTAGTGACGTAATCGAAGAGAAGAAATCGCCCATCAGGAGACCAGCGGTCGGGTTCGGCGTTTCCGTCCGGGGAATACAGTAGTTGTTCATCTCCACCGCCCCCGACAGGCTTGACGTAGATTTCTTCCTTTCCGTGTCGCGTGGAACTGAAAGCCACTTGCCGGCTGTCCCCAGACCACGCGGGATATTGATCGCTCCCCTCGCCGAAAGTGAACGGACCGCTAACGCCGCGACTCAGGTCGTACAGCCAAAGCTTCTGGTTCCCCTGACGCGGTTCCGTAACGCAATACACGACATACTTCCCGTCGGGAGACAGATATGGATAAGAAATATACCCGGGGTTCCCGAGGTTGGAGGTTGTGTTGCCGCCGGGATCAACCCACCTGAGCTGGGTCTGAAACGCCCGTTGATAAAGCAGCAGCCCGCCCGTGGTGCTTGAGAAACTCCTGGCTCCCGAGTACACCGACTCTGCAACGAACTGGGGTGTCCCCGACAAACGCAGAGTCTGTGCATTAAAAGGCTGGGCCATCAGACTGGTGCCATGCAGGAACAGAAGGTATCCCGGTTCGGCATATTGGGCCTGGAACTCGTCTGGCAACACCGGTTGCACTCGTCCGGTGATACGGTCCACTACGAAAATCCCTCCCGAGCTATTGGCAGTCACCAAGAGATGCTTGCCGTCCGGCAGGAACTGAGGCCCACGAAAGTCGGTCAATTCCGGGGTCGGGATCCGGGCGGGTATTCCACCCGCAGCCGGAACCTGAAAGAGACCTTTGATGCCAGTCGCGAATACGATCACATCATCCCGTCCCCACGTGCCTCCGTAGATCTGCCAGACGTCACAAACTACGTCGGCTTGACCGCCGCCCACGGGGGTTTTGCGCAGTTTTCCATCGGCCGCAAAGTAGCCGATGAATCGGCTGTCGGGCGACCAGAAGGGATTCACCGAACCTTCGGTGCCGTCGAGCGGCAAGGCGGTATCGCTGGACAATTGGCGTACCCAGAACTTTGTCTTGCCTTGAGCATCTGCCAGAGTCATCACTACCCATTGGCCGTCAGGCGATAAAACGGCGGCGTTTTCGGGAACGATATTTGTGCTCTGCGGAAGATTGAGAGCTACCCGCAGCAGCGGCTGAGTGGGAGAGCGCTTCAGAAAGAACCCCGTCACGATTCCGAGAATCACCGCCACAGCCACAATGGCCCATCGCAGAATCTTTCTCCTCGACCGAAAGGTGGCGGAAACCGCGACCCCCGCACGAGAGCCGCCTTCCTGAATCCAGCGCAACTCACCCGCAAGATCACCGGCGTTCTGCCAACGCTCCTCTGGATCCTTAGCCATACATCTACGAATAGCCCACTCCAGAGACGGGGGCGACAAGGGCGCACACTCAGTCAGCGGCACCGGGTCTGTATGCATGATGGCGGCCACCACACTGGCGGTCGATTTCCCATCGAACGCACGCTTGCCCGTGGACATCTCGTAGAGCACGCAACCGAGAGCGAAGAGGTCGCTGCGAGCATCGGCTTCCCGGCCTTCGAGCTGCTCCGGAGACATGTACTGAAAAGTTCCCACCAGCGTGCCTTCGGCAGTCAACGGCCCATAGTTCATCGTAGCTGCAATCGATGACGAGATATTACCCGGCGTCGCCAGTGGCTTGGCCAATCCAAAATCCAGTAGCTTGACCCCCGACTTCGTCAACATGACGTTGTCGGGCTTCAGGTCGCGGTGCACCACACCGCTTCGATGGGCCTTGTCGAGCGCATCGGCGATCTGCGCCCCGTACTTCAATACCTGGTCTGCTGGGAGGGGGCCTTTCCGCAACCGCGTGCCAAGAGTTTCCCCCTCAAGATATTCGAGTACGAGATAGTCCGCATTCCCGTGCTTGCCAATATCGTAGAGGACACAGATATGCGGATGAGAGAGTTGTGAGATAGCGCGAGCTTCACGCTCAAAACGTTCCCTCAGTTCTGGACTCGAAGACAGATGGTCGGGCAGAACTTTGATCGCGACGTCGCGGTTCAGCCGCGAATCGTGCGCACGATACACTTCGCCCATGCCGCCCGCGCCGGCGGGGGCAGTGATTTCGTAGGGGCCCAACCGTAGTCCTGGAGCAAGTGCCATGGAGACGATCCAATCGCGTCGCAGATTATACTCTGCGCGCACAACCTCGGGACCCCACACTCATTAGCCGGGTTATGAGTGGAATCGGCCCCTCTTACGCCAACTACGCTTGGTGTGCGGAGAATCCTGCGCCGCTATCTATGGAGGGCGCGTCTGGCTTTGGCATAGTCTCCGGTCTGGCTCCTCCAGTTGCTCGATAGCGTTCCGATTGCCCAGAACATCGCGAAGATCAGAAACAGCTTGCTACCGGGAATGCCTGCTCTCCAGCCCCAGACGGTGCTGAGAGTCGGAACCACCGCCGAGGACGTCACTCCTGCCGACCACATGAAGGCCTTGGCCTTCGGACTGGCTTTCTGCATCGAGGCCCTGTCTGTCTGCACGCCGAACAATGGGAGATGCTCAAACACCCAACGCATCCCGGAGGGGTACCCTTCAGGATTGCCGGTTCCTCCGATGGTGTAGAAGGCGAAGCGAATGCCGAGAAGGCGCCCGACTGCCCAGTGCGCGATGCCGTGGCAGAAGAAATAGAGGAGGAGCCACGCGACGATCAACATCGCTGCGGCGAACGCGGCAGTTCTTGGCTGGACGAATCGCGCTAGAGCGAGAGCGACACAGGCGGCTGCGATTCCCGCAATCTGCAATATGTTTCCCACAACGATCGAAAGGTGGCCGAAGATCCTTCGTTGCTGAAGCGAACTTGAGGCGTTCATATTTGCCACCGTGTTTCGAGGCGGGGATTTGAGCGAACCATTGACCTGTTTGTGTTGCATTTGACAATTTAGTACTCCTGGACGAAATCTGCCAATTCCGCAAGTGGCTGCCAATGTCGTGCGTGCGGAATGCGCTTGCACGGCGGATTCATGATCCGCAAAAAAAGTCCTCCAGGATCGCGTATAAACGCGCCAGTTCAGCAGTGGCCCTCAGCACCACCCGGCCGAGATCGTTCGTCTACGGGCCGCGCAGGGGGACCGGCGTCGATGTGCGGGCACGCATCCATGCAGAAATTTCCCTCCGGCTTTACACTGGAAATCAAACTGGTAGCTATTCTGGAGAAAAAAGAAAACGCCCCAAGCGCAGCGCCTGCGCGGCAGCGCACACGCAGCCCGAACGCGCGGCAATGCGCCGCAGGCGCAGGGCGCAACGCGCGGAGGGATGCGAATCTAATACCGTTGGGATTTCATCACGTCATTCTTCTTTTCTATTTAGAAAAGAATATATATATAAGAATACTTATATAAATTACTTTATCCCTTGCTGGTAAATGCAGGACACGAGTGTCTGAAAATGTAGGACAGGGTTTTTGAGGCCCATTTTTAGGGGTGCCATTTCGCGGATTTTGCAGGACTCGGGATTTGGCGAAATACTGGATTATGATTGAGGGTAGTAGTTCGAATTCGACATTACGGACACGCCGACGAAACTCAGCAGGAGATGGGGGATCTTAGGCTGCCCTTAGTCCCCCACAGAGGCACTGATCAATCAATTGCGACAGCGGAGTGTTGTGATGGTGCGCGAATGATGTCAGAATCAACACGCTGCGGAGACGGTTGGTTAGTGCAATGGCGCGCCGCTGCTCGATACTTCCAGGAAGCAAATGTGCAAGCCAGGTCTTGCCGATGCGTGCGTGCGCGATCTCGTCTCTGATGTCGTACTCCAACGCTCCGCGCAGCTCGGGATGAGCCCGGCACAAGGTTGACTCTATCTGTTGTTTCTTTCGCGCGGCGCTCGGAGCCTCGGTCTGCATTTGAAACAGAATGAGGCGTTCAGATAGCGTGGCGTTGAACATTGCCTCATAGAGATTACCTTCGAGCGGAATCGGCAGCCGAGCCCGGCCACTCCGGAACAATCGAAGGAGCGGCAGAAGGGGGTCTCGGTCGCGCAGGCGGCGAAGTAGTACGGGGATGAGTCGTACCGCCACCTCGAGATAGTAAACGGCATGCCGCATTTCGTCCCACGCTTGTTTGGACATATCCCCATAGAACGCGAGAGGCAGCCCATCGTATTCAACACTGGACAAGGCGCACAGTTCCGCGGCCAACGTTTCGCGGATAGAGACGGTCCAGAGGTACGGCACGGCCTCGACCAGGCTGCTGCCGAATCGCGGTTCTCGCCGCTGCAGTAAGCTGTACGACGGTATGAATACGGGATCGTGGCGCGTCCGGAGGGGACCAGAAAGCACTTGCCGCGGTCGGTCCACCAGCGGCGTTAACATCAGAATCGGATTCGGCGGGAGCGGCTGCGGACGGGTCGCCAGCCGGTCGGGTACAGCGGATCGGAGGTGCGCGATCAACGCCTCCACAGGAGCCGCTAGGAGCATCTGACGCACACCGATCCCCAGCTCGCGTATCAGCCTTGAAAGGGCACCGACCATTGTACGAACAGCCTGGTTAAGCGGGCGCAATTCGACCCGACCAGCAATGAGTGCTCCTGTAACGTCCGGACGCACGGATTCCGGCCAGGACACTAGCGGGGTTTTATGCTGGTAATGTCGCCGTGCAAACTGATCGACAGCCACCGCAAGGTCAGCATACCTTGCCGACCGTTCGGCTTTCTCGAGTTTCACGCGACCATTTGCAGCAGCCAACAGGTGGAGGGCGTTTAGTCGAGACAGTGTCACGAGGCAGGTCGTGATCCGCGCGAGCTGGCTCTCCACCTCCCGAACTGCCACCCCCGGCTTCGTCATTTGCCGGTTCCGGCGATGCGTGCTATCGCTCAAAGCTTAAAGTTGATGCGTTGAATCGCCGCCTGCAGTCTGTTGAGCATGCGCGGCGTGAAACGACGGATCTGATCCGCTTTCATCATTCGGCGCAAGGTAGCGGCGGACTTGGCGCTCGCGTTCCATTCCTCGATGTGCGACGCACTGACCAGGTAAAGATTCTTCTTGTTCTTGGAAAACAGCAGTGCATCGCCGGTGCTTAGCGGCCGCATAAGAATCTGTCCCTTCATTTTGCGCCTCCTTCGATGTCAATACTCCTCCGACGTCACAATATCGGACGCATGATAGCACCAAATTCAGCTCGCGAGCACTGATTTCCAGATTCATCGAAAGCTTACCGATTGAATGGCACATTTAGACGAGCGCGGTTGTTTCCGCCGATTTCGGACCGATTTCCGCATTGACCTCGAAGAATTGTGAGAATTCCTTCGTCAGGTACAGCTCCGGCAGGCTTTTCTTGGTTGTGCGATCGTAATACACGGCGCGCACCTGATAGCGCCGGTTCCATGTATCGGGTTTCGACCCTGGAGCCCGCGAGATTGTCAGCGGTAACGGTAACCCCGTTCCCAGCTTCTTCCATTTCTTTTCGTTACTGATCAAAGACAGCGCCGCATAGATCCTGTTTCGAGAAGGTTTGAACCATCCAGCCCGCAGGCTTAGCTCAAGAGCTGAAGGCCAGCAATAATTCAGTTTTTGGATGTTCTGGTAGTACAGGAACAGTGGCAGCAATGTGCAGGCGGGGCAGGCCGGAAGATAACGAGTGATGATGAAGGATGGGACCGGCACCCAGCCTTCCTGACCCATATCGAATTCAGCGGCGGGAATCTTCCAGCCTGCCAGATCCAATCGGCTGTGGAGGGTGCCTTTCGAAGTGGAAGTGATGAAGCGCTTGAGTTTCAGTTCCCGCATGCATTTCCCAACAGTCCGATAATCTAGACCGCACCACTCGGCAATTGTCGCCAATGACGCGTGCACTCTTTTCTTCTTGTCGCGCCACGCATGGTGGTACAGCAGCAGACACTAGAGATTCGTCCGCTGACCGAGTGAGCCCCACCCGCAAGACCGCAGGACGGAAGTCAGCCGTAACTCGGAAACGCAATGCCGCAAAGCGCCAGGCAGCTGCGAAGAAAGCCGCTTCAACTCGCAAGTGGCGCGCCGCGGGCAAGAAGGCTGCGGCGACGCGTAAGCGTCGAGCGGCCGGACAAAAAGCCGCAGCAACTCGCGCCAGCAAAAAAGAGGCCGCGCTCACTCAGCCAGTGCAAGTCCAAGAACCGCCCGCACCAGAGCCCCAGGTGCAGGCCACACCCGACACCCCCATCCCTGAGTAAGCTCCGCCAAACGGAAAAAGCCTCCGCCCACGAGCGGAGGCTTTTTATCTCCCGCCGAAAACAGGCAGCCCTCACTGCACCGATCTTTGGCAATTGACCGAAGAAAGGTTCAGGCGTAATTTTGCGCCCAAAGGAGTTTCACGCCATGAGTCCAGACGCCACGAAGAAACAGCCGACAACCGAGATAAGCGAGCTACAAGAGTTCGAACTCGAATACCAGATCCGCCTACGAGCGTACCAACTCTATGAAGCACGTGGGCGCCAAGACGGTCACAAAGAAGAAGATTGGTTCCGCGCAAAAGAGGAAATCGCAATCAAGAAAGTCCGAGCCGCCTCGGCCTAATTCAAACAAATATACAACCGCAGTAGGGAAGCCCCGGACGCAATCCGCGGCTTTAATGCATTTAGGCGTCTCATCATTTCAATCGGCCGGTTTGAGGTCGAGGGAGTACTATTGCCGGGCGGGGTCTAACCCTCATGCCTAACAAACGCGGCAATCCCAACTGGGGACGTTTGGGACCGTTCCCTCCAGCTATGGCTACGGAATTCGAAATACAGGCTAGGCATTTGCACCTGGCACCGGACCAATACGTCGCCTCCGCTCGCTTGCGCAGATGGTGCGAGGAGAACAAGAATCAACACTACATTCCAGAATGGCTGCTCAAAGCCTGGAACATGTCCGTTAGTTCCGACCTCACCGGCGCCGCATAGTCTGGCTGGCACCACCGCTACCCCTGACTCTCATCCGCATCGCCCTCTTCTCCCCCGAAAAAACTCATGGCCTCTTCGTCTTCAATATCCTTCGGTCGATCTACGACGGCAATAATTTCGCGCATGGTACAAATCGCTCCACCGATAAATGACAACAGGAAAGCAGGGCTAAATCGGGCACGCAAACGACAACTCGTGGCCATCCGGATCAGGCATGTGAAAATACCGCTCGCCCCATGACGCGTCTCGCGGCTTCTCTGGATTAAATTCTTTACCCCGCAGGTATTCCCAGAACACACCCACATCCGCCACGTAGAAAATCATTCGCCCCCAGCCAGTTACGGAACGACCCTGCTCCAAATTAAGGATAGGTGCGCTGCCGTCATCGGCGCGAAGCGAAGAGAAAGGAGCATCTTCCCCGCCATACAGCACTTCCATGCCGAGCACGTCCCGATAGAACTGCAGAGAAGCGCGCATGTCGCTAACTCGAAAAGTCACGGCCGAAATCTTCTCTACCCGCAGCGCCATACGCCAGCAGTCTACGCCCGGCATCGCTTGAAACTTCACTCTCGGAAGCATAGCGTGAAAGAAAGGAGGTGGCCTATGACGTACATCATTGCCGAGCCCTGCATCGGAGTAAAGGACACCGCCTGCGTCGATGCCTGCCCCGTAGACTGCATCCACCCAAAGAAAGGCACCACCTACGATGATGGCCGTCCCAACTTCGATGAAGTCTCGCAGCTCTACATCGATCCCATCGAGTGCATCGACTGTGGCGCCTGTGTGCCGGTCTGCCCGGTGTCCGCCATTTTTGCGGAGGACGACCTGCCCGAGAAGTGGAAGCACTTTACGGAGATCAACGCAAGCTACGTCCAAGGCGGCAAATTCACGCCCGCAGAGTTCGCCAAACACCAAGCAGCAAAGTAGGTATAAGAAAAATCCAGACCAGTCATTGAGCCTTCCAAGCGTTCGAAGGCTCATTTTCTTATCTGCGCAAAGCCCGGCAATCTGGCCGCTCCGACCTATCCCATGACTTCGTCGGCATCACGATGCCCAAGTCACGCAAGGCGTTGACTTAAGAGCACCAGCATCTCCGCCCTCTCCGAATGCATCCAATAACTAGAGACATAAATAATGAAGCGATTTTCTCTCTCGGCCGCCGTCTTGATTCTAGTGGCGGCGATTTCGGCCCTGGCTGCGCCGAGATCCAATGCCGCCGCGACCGTGCCGGCGTTTCCGGGCACTCTGGCCAGTGCACGCTATGTCTACGTTGCTTCCTACGACGGAGATCAGTTCAATACAAGCTTGCTTTCCGAAGATTGGAACGCGATCAGTGCCGTGCAGGACGCCATTCAGAGTTGGGGCAAACTGACACTCGTGTACCAGCCCTCGCAAGCCGACATCATCATCCTGGTGACAAGCCGCCCTTCCGAAGATGTGATGGCCGTCTACGATGCGCACCAGGGGCCGAATGGTAACTATCTCTGGCGGGTGATGGGCCGCGACGGTCCTCGGGCGAAACCCCGCTCGTCACCCAGTTTGAAAAGGGCTTCGATAGCGTCCAAAAGCACAAATAAGGTGCTCTGCGAGTCGCAGTGCCCGAAGCCAAGTTGAAGCAAGCGAATCGCGGACGGCATTAGATGTTGCAGATTGATCGAACCTGGTCCTCTGCGACAGTGTCGCCCGCGCCTTTCGCCCTTATAGAACTTCAAAAGACGTCCGATTCATCCCCTCAATATTGACCACAGCGTTCATCAGCCGTAAGAGCAAAAGACAAAACCAGCCCCGCAAAGGGCTGTTTTTTGTGAGCTGTCGCTTTGAGAGCCCCAGCCATAGCTGGATGTTTCACCCCCATTTGTGCAGCCGTTTAACTATCTGAATCTTCCACAAGGACCCACCCTTCCGTTTCATTAGCAAAGATTATCGTATAGCTTGTCATATTGCCGACATCGGTGGCATTCCCGGGACCGACAGGACTACGGTCTATGGTTGAATATTCCACATCAGCAGAATCTCTAAATAGCAGTTGCCCACCTTCATCGTTTTGGTTCAGAGTAGACCCGTCTTCATGGTAGGGGCCCTTCTTCCAATTAAGACTGCTCTTAGTAATCCACTTATGAAGATTTTCTCCGCTGATTCTGAACGATAATTCGGTAGTGCCGTCGCCGAAGAAAGATGGGCCACTGTCATACTCTTTCAGGCTAGATGTTCTAGAGGCAACTCAAGTTTTGTGTGGTAATAAAACATCCCACCGTTATCGTTAAATATTCTTGCATCTGTGGGGACTTTAACGTACCAAAAGAAATAAAGGAATGCGAAGGTTAAAGTGCTAACGAGAAAAGGCGCCCACGCATGCTTGCATGATCTCCAGAAGAAAAGTGCCACGACCGAGGCTAGAATAGAGATCCCGTAACCCAACGCCACGAATTCACCAATTGAAAATAGTGGCCATGATATTTTCCCGGGCAGCGGAATGAATTGAACAATTAAAGTCATTGCCACGTAAAAAACCGAAAACCCAAGGGCTATCCGAAAAAGAGGCAGCTTAGTCATTTCTTTTCTATCGTCCATTTCTTTATTGTGTTATTGCTTTCACGACCTCTAGAGAGTTGGAGATTGTGGAAGGCCAAAGCCAGGTAGGAACCCAGGAAAGCAAGGGAAGCTTAAAGCAGTGCCAAAGCCAGGTGTCACTTCTATATATAGAAGCATTACCGAAAACCCATCTCCCGTCCACGCAAAACCCCGACCCAGTGTTTATCGCAGCTTTCGCGTTCACGGCGCCGCATCAGCGGCTCTGCCAGGCGTCACTTGACCGTACCGCTTGCTGGCAGGCGTGCGCCGCATACAACAACTCGTCAAATTTTTGGTCGCTGTGCAGACCTCGCAACAAGGGGTCGGACAGCATGTTGGAATACGCGCAATAGTTCTGGTCGATGGCAGTCCTGAGCATATGAAAAGCGGCCCCTTTCTTGCCGGCATATGCGAAAACCGCTCCCTGATAGTAGGAAAGCTCAGGGTCGGGCTCCGTGGGCCCGTTGCTTTCAGCATCGTGCGCCATGCGATCCAATTCCGCCGGAGGCCGAAGTGCCAGAACGGCTTCCATAAGATCGCGATGGTAGTGGGGGCTGGTGGACATGCGTTTCACCGCTTCGCGCGCCTCTGGCAATCTGCCTTCCCGCAGCAGAAGGGAAGGTGTCACGTAATTGGCCCATTCCGAACCTGCATCCAACTGGATGAACTCACGTGCCTTGTCAAATTGGCCCAGCTCCATAAAGGCCCACGCGCAGGAACGGAACTGGTAGTTACCTGGAGTCAACGCGAGGGCGGTTTGGCATTGCCGCGCCGATTCTTCGAGCATACCTGCGTAGCGCAGCACGTAAGCAAGAGTAAAGTGAGCCTGGGCGCTCTCTGGGCGACGTTTCACCAGCGCCGTGGCCTCCTCATAGGCTTTACCTAGCTCGCCCCGGTCCACCCGGTTGACCATAAGTTGAGAGGCCGCGCCAATCAAGTTTGGATCAAGAGTCAAAGCACGTTCCAACGCCGCATTCGAGTGCTGGAACGCCTGTTCGCCACCGTTAGCATAGGTGGCGTCGTAGTAATAGCGTTGGCCCAACTCCGCCCAGGCCGGAGCGTATTTCGGATCAATTTCTACAACGCTCTCCAGGGCTTTGATTGTCTCCCGATTGGGACCTGGATCATGGGACGCAGCGACACTGCGTAAGTAGAGATCGTAGGCTGCCTGATTGCTCGGCCGAGTGCTGGTCTCCAGGAAGCCGCCAGCGGCGCCCATGACGGGCAACAAACCTTGGCGGACCTGCTTGGCAAGTTGCTCTTGCAAGGCGATTAGGTCTTCAGTGGAGCCGGTGAGGTTGGTTTGCCAGAACAGCTTGTCGGTACCCGTCTCGATTGCTTCGAGCGTGACCAGAAGACGATTTGCCTGCTTCACAAAGTGCCCGGTCAAAACCGTACCGACATGAAGCTCAAGGCCGACCTTTTGGGGATCCACGTCGAGATTCACGTACTTTCTGGTGATGATGGAGGGGCGAACGTCCATGCGTGAGTAGGTGATCTCGTTGGCGATTTCGTCGGCCAACGCGAAGCGGAGATAGTCCACACTGGTATCGCCGTTGAGGTTCTGCAACGGCAACACCGCGATGGAGTTGAGGCCCGCTACTCCGGTACTTCCGCCACGATGGCTGGTCTGCCAAAGAAAAACGGCGATCACCAATGCGACGATGATGCCGCCTACCAAGGCGAGTTTCCTGTAACCATGTTTGGTGTTTGTATTTAGGACGTCTGCTCTACCCGTGCCGCCAGAACCCGTATCCCGCTTTGTGCGCGTAAGGTCGGTTTCCATTTCGGAGGCGTGCTGGTACCTCATGCCGCGTTCCTTCTCTAAGGCCTTGGCTATGATGTGATCGAGCTCGCCGGGTAGTTCTTGGTTCAAACGCAGAGGTGAGGCTGGCGGCCTATGTAGAATGGCGTCAAAGATTGCTCCCGACGTATCCCCCTTGAAGGGCAACGTCCCAGTCGCCATCTCATACAGCACAACTCCGAATGAAAACAAATCTGTCCGCGCGTCGAGCGTCTTGCCCAACACCTGTTCCGGTGACATGTAAACCACCGTACCCAGTGCAGTGCCCGGGCTGGTCAGATGCTCCGCGCTCACGCTTTCGGTTGCACTCGCCTCTGCTGCATGCTTGTCCGCCAAAGTCGGGGTCACCTTAGCCAATCCAAAATCGAGGATCTTGGCGTGTCCGCGCCTAGTTACGAAAATGTTTGCCGGCTTGATATCTCGATGCACAATGCCCTGGGAGTGCGCGGCATCGAGTGCGTCAGACACTTCGATGGCGAGTGAGAGCAACCTCTCTAAGTCCATCGGACGATTACCGATCAGGTGTTTCAGCGTCTGGCCATCAAGAAACTCCATGGCGATGAATGCTTGCCCATCTTGCTCGCCGATATCGTAGATCGTGCAGATGTTGGGGTGGTTCAGGGCGGATGCAGCCTCAGCCTCACGCTGGAAACGGGCCAAGGCCTGTGCGTCTCGGGCAACCTCGGGGGGTAAGAACTTCAAGGCGACGAAACGATGCAGCCGCGTATCCTCGGCTTTGTAGACAACACCCATCCCGCCGCCACCCAGCTTCTCAATGACGCGGTAGTGCGAAATGGTCTGGCCGATCATCCGCAACGCTCCTGCTCCGTATGGATGAGCATCGTAGGCCGGGACTATGAGCAAGTCAACGCGCATCTCGGTAGAGCAGAGCGCTACTGAAAAGCAGAAGGCCTCTGATCGCTCCATCCATATAGAAGTGCCCTCCCAATCACATCCGTAAAACTAGATACTTCCCCATTGCATAAAAGAACAGGCACTCTCGTGCCATTGCCGACCCCTCTCCGCGAGCGGAGAATGCCTGCGTGAAAGAGTCCTGAGGGGCATCGCGGTCAACCAGCCAGGCAGTACCCCTCGACAACATCAACGCACTTCACCCGCGTCCGACATATCGGCCGCATTCTTTTTTGGCTAGCACCACTCGGTGTGCAGCAGAAAGACAACCGCCCTACAACGCACCAGGGAGTACTTCACACCGCACCAGGCGGCAAATATCCCAAGCCTAAGCCATTTCCATCCAACCCGACATCGCAAAATCCGCGACCCACATCTCACGAGAAACTCGAGTCCTACCCACGCGAAATCCGCGTCCCACATTTGACAGACTTCTCAGCATCTTGTTGACTGAAAAAAGGTACCCGTCCTTCCTCCCGCATTAGCCATTGCCGCTATCTTCAGTCCCCACCAAATGATGCCAACTCAAACTCGCCAAAACCCTGCCTGCCC
Organism: Terriglobia bacterium; assembly: GCA_963786325.1. Lineage (GTDB taxonomy): Bacteria > Acidobacteriota > Terriglobia > Terriglobales > Acidobacteriaceae > JAIQFF01. The sequence continues at coordinate 12,474 of CAWAYW010000018.1, read as the reverse complement.
TGCGTGCGCCTGCAAACTCACCATCAAGAAAGGCGTGCGCCGCAACCGCCTGCAGGTCTTGCAGGTGTTTCGTTGTACCGAGTGTCTGCATCGGTTCACCGGTGCCGCTGGCAAGAACAAGACGTATCCTCTCCGCGTCATTCTCGAATGCGTCTCAACCTTCAACCTCGGTTACTCCCTCACTGAGACACAGCGATTCATGCGCAGGCGGTATCATCGCGAGATCCCGGAGCGCACCATTAGTTCCTGGCTCACCGAAAATCGCCAACTCTCCACGTATTCGCGTCTCCGACTAGCAGGCCGAAGACTCTTCCCGCCCGAAACCATCATCCGCTCTCATACCTTTCATCATCAACAGGTCTACCGTTTCCAACTGCATCAAGCGAAGCTCAAGCTCCTTACGCAACCAACTGCACTACCAGCGGCGCACAATAGCGGCGACATCGCGTCGCTCAATGAATATCTCGCCAGCATCGAAACCCATTTCCCACATCATTTGTTCCAGGCGACGGGACACCGCTCCTCGAAGTTCCCAGCCGAACTGCGACCTCCCATTGTCAGGAAAGAAAATCATGCCACTCGCACGGCGGCTCTTGTGTTGCCCACATCACTGAACAACAAGAAACGTCACGAAACCTTGCAACGTTTCCTGTTGGTCAACGATTCTGTGACGGTCGCGGTGGAAGTCCCGGTGTTTCTCACCCGGGACGATATCGGCTACTACCGTGGCCGCGGATTCGATCTGGACTTCGACAGCGAAGTGATCACCGGCCACATCGACTTCCTGCAAATCAGGAACGGTCATATTCACATCCTCGATTACAAGCCGGACGCACGAAAGGAAAAGCACGCGCACGTGCAACTCACAATTTATGCACTCGCCTTGGCTCGACGGACAGGATTACCAGTGAGACTTTTCAAGTGTGGTTGGTTTGATGAGAATGACTATTTCGAATTCTTTCCGCTCCAAGCCGTCTACAGGAATGATGCGAAAAAGACGAAGTCCAGCTATCTGAAGAATCCGATTGTGAACTTGCTGTAGGAAATCCCCCTTTCGGAAAATTAGGTAGCTCAGCAACCGCTAGAATCGTAAGATGTTGTCCGAAGACATTTTGCCGCAAAACCCCAACGCCCAAACCGAGGTTCGCCATGGGCCATAGCACGCCGATACTGGCGAACGCCGAGACTTTGCCGGAGATACTTACGGCAAAAGAACTCGAAGCGTGGTTGAGAATTGACGTGAAGACGATTTACAGTTACGTGCAGCGCGGACTCATCCCCTACATGCGGATTGAATCAAACGTCCGCTTCTCGAAACACCAGGTGCAGCGCTGGCTGGAAGAACCCAGCTTCCAGCCGCGGCCTTTTACTCTGCCTAATACTGGATGATTCTGGAATGGGTGAATTTGCAAACGGCATCGGACAATGCCTCCATAGTTAGCATTTTCCCCGCTGCAGCGAGTCGTCATCCCTTATTCCGGAATTCCGGCGCTCGATCTCTCTCAGGCGCCAGTATTCGCCGCAGGGTTCTGCATAGCCATCGCTGTCAATGCTGCAGCGGTCAAGCCGCTTTGAGCTGACACAAATATTGAAATGTTCGTCGCTTGGTAAAGTTGTCATATCTCCTTTAACATTCCCGGTTAAGAATCTTGCCTTCCCTTTTTAAATACTGAATATTTCCGAACCGCAGGCAATTTGTTCGCAACATATTGGGCAGCTGGCAAATGCCTGATCTTGACCCTGGCCTAATCCATGTTGGCTGAGTCGGTCGCCAAACTGGCTAGTACCTTTCTATGGGTCTAGCTCGACGTGTCCAGTTGGGTTTTGCTGTCATATTCAGTTGGATGTATTTGCCATGAGAAAGGCCTCGGGGCAGGATTTTGAAGCGATGTACCAAAGACACCTAGGCCGAAATCCGCGATTCGCGGGAAGATGAATTGGGAGCAGTTATGACAACAAAGCAAGAAGAACCGAAGCAGGTTCCGGTGACGGAGGAGGAGCTTAAGCACATTCTCACTGGCGAGAAGGTGGAAGTTCCAGAGGGAATGTCATGGGAGGAAACCAAAAACTGGTTGCGGAACAACAAAGGAGAAAAAATAACCATACTGTACTGAGCGCAAGAGATTGGCGAGGGGGCATGGTGCTACGCGATGTGCGTGGCCATAGTCGGGGATTAGACGGTTGCCCCGGTGTCATATGAATCACCCCTCGTCATGGGAGGCGGGGAGCTAATTCTTCCCGCCATTACCTCTTGAACTTGGCCACCAAGAAATAGGAATGATTCTTACGGGCATGGGGGCTTGCGGATATGCGTACTAGGAAATCCTGGAGACCCAGCCCTTCCCGATGATTGCCCCGAGCCAGATAGCTTACCTGAAGCACTGAGAGGACATTGAGGTGGACGAATACAGGCAGTGGGAATGTCCCTATCGACCGCGGAAGCTGGAGGACTGTGATGAAGTTTGAATGGTACAGCTTGATGTGCACACCTTGCTTGGAGCGTCTTCGCGCGGCCGACTTCGCCCGCGACAAACATGGTCGTGCTATTGAAGACTTGTGGGATATTCTATGCGCGAACTGCTTCGATGTTTTTAACGAATGGAGCGCGGCGCAGAACACCGATTGCGCTTGCGAGGAAGATTGACCACCGGATGTTCCTGCGCTTCTTCCGACTCAGCATCTTTGCCATTGAGGTAAGGATGCTTGCACTGGTGCGCCCGAGTACTTGGTGCTGAACGGTAGAGCTGGGTATTTTAGGCATACAGCGCCAATGCCGATTGGTTTGCGAAGTTTTGTTCTTGTTCGCCCTCAGCTTCCCGCCCTCGCAAGTACGCTATGCCCGTTATCACCGAACTGGAGTTACCCATGTGCGGCAAGTGACCAGCGGGATGCAGGGACGGAACGCCCGCCCACATCGTCGCACGTCGGCTGACCAGACCCTTCGCCAGCCCATCTTTACCTGCGACTGCGAGTGCAAATACATCTGGTCGCCAGGGCAGGATTATGACGAACTGTGCCGCCACGTACTGGCAGTGACCACAGCCTTGTCGGTGGATACCGGGATGGTGAAAGGCAAGGAAGTATGAGCAACGGTTGCAACTGCGGGAGGCCAAGGGCTATGTGGTGGTCAACGCTTCGAGGGCATCGACGCCTACACCGTAAGTGTCAGAGTAAACACATGGTTGAAAGATTGAATCCGCAGCCAGCGTGACTTCGCCACTTGATCAGGCGGCCAGTCTTCGTCCCTTCGTTTCAGAGTGGATTACCGCCGGTTAGCTCGTGATCCGCCCGAAACAGGGGCCGTCTGCTCGGATCGGGGATCACATTGTGAGGACGGCGCGGAACCGAGCCTTGCCCTCCGCAACCCGGTCGTAGGCCTTCGGTGCCTCTGCCAAAGGATACGTCTCGACAATCGTCTTAACTTTTCCTTGCGCTACGAAATCAAGTGCTTCGTACAGATATTCGGGGCCGTTTTGCTGGCTGCCAATTATTCGAATGCGTTTCGCGATGAGATCCATTAATGAGATCGAAAGCGGCTCCGAATCGGCGCCCATGGTGACGAGACGACCGTCCGGCCGCAATCCCTGTATGCTGTCCACCATCGACGTGGTCGAATTTGAGGTACTGAGGATTACATCTGCGCCCCCCAGTGCCGCAAGGCTTTTTCCGTCGCGAACAATTTCATCCGCGCCGAGATCCCGGATCATCTTGTCTTTGTCGGAGGAATGCGAAACTGCGATGGTTTCGAAACCTGCGGCCTTCGCAAATTGCACTGCCAAGTGCCCCAGGCCGCCAATCCCGAGCACCGCCACGCGCTCGTGCGGCTTAGGATCGGCCCAGCGGAGCCCACTATAGACTGTGTAGCCGGCACAGAAGATCGGGGCTGCCTGCTCATAGGAAACCTTGTCGGGAATAAGGTAGGTTGCCTCGGCATTCATCAGCATGTACTCGGCATGTCCGCCTTGTGCCTCAACCCCTGTACCCTTCAGATAGGGACAGAACATTCTGCGGCCACGCTGGCACCATTCGCAGCGGCCGCAAGTGGATTGAATCCAAGCGGTACCCACACGATCTCCGATCTTTCGCGTGGTGACGTCGGGAGCCACGGCCACGATCTCGCCGACCGGCTCGTGACCGAGGATTCGGGGGAATGATCCGGGGAAGTGTCCGAGCGTTTGGTGTACATCGGTGTAGCAGATGCCGCTTGCATGCATCTTCACGAGTACTTGATTGGGTCCGGGCTGAGGTTGCGGGACGTCTTTGACCTGCCACGAACTGTTTACAGTGGGAACGACGGCAGCTTGCATAACACTTCCTCCTAGCGCGATTCGATTTTAGATGGCCGATTCGCTAATCACACCCCATGGGCTTTCTACAACGATCTCAGCTTGTCTAGTGTTTCTGTCGCCAGTTGCTTCGTCAGCTTTGCCGCGGGAAGCTCGCGAGCAAGGCACGCCGCTTGACCGGACCACAGCGGGGTGAAGTCACCCGATCCTGCCGCCTCGGCTTTTGAGCGAAGCGGTCCCAAATCCGTGGCAGCGAGCGGAAAATCCGGAACATTGTCCGAAATTGGGCCCAGCTCTCTAATAGCCCGATTTATGATTCCTCGGGCAGGGCGGCCGGTGAAAATGTTCGTTAGCGTGGTCTGACTGTCCGTGGTGTTCTTCAAGGCCTCACGATGTACGGGGCTGATCTTGGCTTCCGGACACAGTAAATAGGCCGTTCCTATTTGCACCGCTGCTGCTCCAAGAGCAAAAGCCGCAACAATGCCACGCGCATCGGCGATGCCGCCAGCGGCGATGACCGGCACTTTCACAGCGTCGACAACCTGCGGGACGAGCGCCATCGTACCAGATTGCGTCGAAACATCCTCGCTGAGAAAATTGCCTCTGTGTCCACCGGCTTCGTAGCCCTGAGCAACGATAGCGTCACATCCTCGATCTTCCAGCCAGCGCGCTTCATCGACCGAAGTGGCTGAGGAAACGATCTTCGCCCCTGTATCTCGAACCCGTCGAACCATTTTTTGTTCCGGAAGGCCGAAATGAAAGCTGACAACCTCTGGATGGACTTCGACGACAAGGTCGCACATCTCATCGTCGAAAGGCGCCCGGTTGGCACTCGGAACGGGCAGGTTCTGTTCGAGCCCAAACTCCACGTAGTATCGCCTCAAGCGTTGTCTCCAGATCTTTTCCCGATTTGCATTAGCTCGCGGCGGGGTGTGACAAAAGAAATTCACATGGATTGGGCGACTGGTCTGGCGACGTATTGCTCCCAGTTCGCTGCGCATCTGTTCGAGGCTCAACAAGGCACAAGGAAGCGAGCCTAGCCCTCCGGCTTGCGAAACCGCCACAACCATTTCGGAGAAAACACAACTAGCCATGGGTGCCTGGATAATTGGTAGCTCAATGCCAAAGAGTTTGAGAATGCGATTGTTCGGCCACATATTTGCTGCCTCAGTTATGTTGACTACCACTTCCCCGAGTGCGCTCCCCCATCAAGATGCACAATTTCGCCGTTTACAAACGGAGCAGATTCGAGATAAAGCAACAAGTCGGCAACTTCTTCAACTCTGGCTAAGCGCTTCAGGGGGCTCAATTGCTTTAGAAAGTCATGTGCATCTGCGGGATTCATAGGTGTGTCAACAACCCCTGGCGCAATCGCGTTGAAACGGATACCCTCGCCCGCAAATTCAATCGCCAGCGCACGTGTGACAGACTCCAAACCACCCTTTGTGAGGTTTGTAAGACTCGCTGTTACCCCCGCTATAGGCTGGCTTGCGAGGGATGCCGTGATATTCACAACATGGCCGAATTGCTGCCGACGCATCTGCTCAACGGTGAGTTGGGAAACATGGAAGAACCCCGAAAGGTTTGTTTCAGTTACCACTCGAAACTCTCCGACCGTGTACTCGGTGAACGGCTTAGGGATAAAGGCTCCCGCATTGTTCACCAACAGATCAATTCTCCCAAACTTCTGGACCGCGATGGCGACTACTTGCTTCGCAGTCTCCTGAAGCGCAATATCGCCATCGACCAGTTTCAAATCGGTCGTGTTCTGCAGGGTCATCGCAGACCCGATGTTCCGAGAGTTTGCAACTACGCGATATCCGTTTGCGATCAGCCTTTTTGCTAGTGCGAGACCTATACCACGAGACGCACCAGTCACAACCGCCACTCTGGTCGCGAAAGAATACCTTTTTGCGTGGTTCGGATTATTTGACAAATCACTTCCGGCGTTATTCTTCACCACTCTGAGTTTCTCCTTCCGCTCGTTCGCGTTGAATCCACTCGCGCACATACGGCGGGCAATGAACCAAGGTGATCCCCTCTTCTTCGCTCGTACTCAGGAATCGGATTACGTCTGCGTGCACAATTGTGACCTCATGCAAGTCCAAGATCATGCGTTCACTACTGTCGTTCGTTTGTGCCTTTAATTCTTCGAGATCTTCCGATCGGATTCGGCCTATCAGCCAAATGATGGTGGTTTTCCCGTCGGATTGCCTTTCAATCTTCAACGGAGTGTCTGCGCCTCCTGCGGGCGCATCCAGTCGATGTTCCGACGACGTACAGATATGCACTCCGGACGCCATTCGAAATACGTTGGAGAACAACGAGTTAATTTGATACTCCGTGCTTTGTTCTCAGCAAAATGCGGAGCTCTCAGCAAGACATCGAGAGCAGCTTTAGGTTCAAGCAGATTTCCCAGAGGAAGAAGGCCGTGGTGAGGACCAAAGGACAGGAGAGACGGAGTATATTCTGAGTCCGTCTTCGTTCGGCTACCAGAACCTACTTAACCGATGGGACGTTGTGCCCGTGTTTGCTAATGCCAAGTCTTCTGAGTCTCGACTCAAGTGTGTGTCGGGGAATCCCGAGCTTGGTGGCTGCGCCCGAAGGACCAGAAATGCGCCCATGGGACTCCGCCAACGCGGCTTTGATCATTTCCACTTCACGTTGTGCCAATGCAAGAAGGCCATTCCGCCCGTTCCATGACTCTGTTGGTGGAGGCTTGAACCAGCTTTCATCAACCGAGAACGTGTCCCCTTCGCTCAAAATGACACCTCGCTCCACCACGTTCTGCAATTCCCGAATGTTTCCGAGCCAAGCGTAGCCTTTGAATAAGGCGAGCGTCTTCTTGTCTATGTGGTTGATGTTCTTGCCAGCTTTCTTGGCGTAACGACCAACGAAGTATTCGAGCAATAATGGGATGTCGGATGCTCGCTCCCGAAGCGAGGGTAGGGCAATGGGAAAGACGTTAAGTCGGTAGAAAAGATCTTCCCGGAATGCTCCAGAAGAAACGGTAGAGCTGAGATCCCGATTTGTAGCCGCGATCAACCGCACGTCCACGGAAATCGGATGATTGCTCCCCACGCGCTCAAATTCGCGCTCCTGAAGCACGCGCAGAAGAGCAATTTGGGTCTCCGCTGGAAGGTCACCGACTTCGTCAAGGAAAAGAGTCCCTCCGTCGGCGGACTCAAATCGTCCTACGCGTCTTTGAAGGGCGCCCGTGAACGCGCCTTTTTCGTGACCAAACAGTTCAGATGCGATCAAGGACTGCGGAATCGCCGCGCAGTTCACCCGCACGAAGGGTTTGTTTGCACGGCTCGATCGTCGATGAAGAGCGCGGGCAATGAGTTCTTTTCCCGTGCCGGTTTCGCCCAGGATCAGAACGGTTGAATCCGAAGGGGCCACTTTCGCCACTTGAGTCAACACCTTGCGCATAGGGTCAGAACAGCCGACAATCTCCTCAAACATCGAGGAGTGATCGATTTCCTCGCGCAGAGCCACGTTCTCATTTCGCAGTCTCTCTTCCGCATTCTTCTGATTTTGAATGTCGGTCCCGGTCGCATACCAACGGACAATACGGCCATGATCGTCGCGCAGCGGGTTGTACTGAATGAGGCGCCATTGATACTCGCCATCCGGGCGTAATCCTCGAATTTCTAATTCAAACGGCTCACCTCGCAATAGGCCCGCATCGCGGCTGGCCTTCAGATTCTCTACATCTTCTGGATGAAATGCCGACAGAAAAAAACCTTGTGCCTGGACTTCTTCTGACGTGAGGCCCGTCTCTTTGAGAGCAACACGATTCGCATAAACCGCGGCTCCATCAGGGGACAGCACGACGATGCCTTGAGGTATGGCATCGGTGATGCGACGGAATTCCTCTTCGTCTTGACGCAGTTTCTGTTCCGCGCGCTTTAGGTCATCGATATCGGTATTCGTTCCATACCAATTGACGATCTTGCCGAACTGGTCCCGCAACGGCTCGTACCGAAATAGGAACCATCGATACTCCCCGTCAAAACGTCGCAGGCGTGCTTCGAGCTCGCCGGCCTTTCCCGAAGTAAGGTCCGAGTTCCACTTCGTTTCCAATTGCTCCAAGTCTTCTGGGTGAATTGCTGCTCGGCACCCACAGCTTGTTGCATCTTCAAGACAGATTCCTGTGTAGTCGCGCCACCGGCGATTCCAGAACTCTACCGATCCATCGGGCAGGCCGCACCAGGCGATTACGGGGATGGTATCGATGATCCTGCGGAGTTTGGCTTCCGAGTGTTTGAGCTCGTCGGAACTACCTTCCGATCTGACACGATTCTGGTTCTCTTCAGTATTCATTGACGCTCTTCGAATTCCGTCGATTCACGCACTTCTGCCCTCGTAAGGTTTTAGATCGCTTTGATTAGAGGATCGTTTCAAATATGTCGGGCTTCTTTTCGAGTTGACTGACGCCTTCGACCTTGGCTTTGGGTTGTAGGCAGTCTGACTTCCAAGCCCGTTCTGCTCGAAGCTCAACATTTTGCTGAGAATGCAGCATATCCATCGCAGTCAACTCACACATTTTCAGTAGCTTGGAATTGGTCATCTGGCTGCAAACCTGGATGGCGCGAACGAGAAATATTATGAAAGCAATATCATCAAGGTCGATCCGATGTCATCCGCCTGGTGCGCTGGTACTTGCTGGTCTTTTTGTCGTTGTCGGCCTTGTCATTTCTGGATACACACAAACCGTAACATCAAAGAAAAGTTCTACAGACAAAAAGGAGACCACCGTGACGCAGCTCGCGACTGCGGAAGTTGACAGCGACCCGTACGACGCAACAGTGGAGATCTGACGGTTGCAAACAAACAGCGGAAAACCGATTTTCAGGCACCATACAAAAAAAGGAGACTACCCATGCCGGCGATTACTGCCAAAGATGGCACTACGATTCACTACAAGGACTGGGGCAAAGGTCAGCCCATCGTCTTCAGCCACGGCTGGCCACTATCTGCCGATGATTGGGACGCGCAGATGATGTTTTTCCTCAGCCACGGCTATCGCGTCATAGCCCACGACCGGCGCGGGCATGGACGTTCCTCCCAGCCCGGCGATGGCCATGACATGGATCATTACGCCGACGACCTGGCGGAACTGACCGCACAGCTTGACCTGAAGGAAGCGGTGCATGTCGGCCACTCAACTGGCGGCGGTGAAGTGGTGCGTTATCTAGCTCGCCACGGTGAAAATCGAGTGGCAAGAGCCGTGATCATCAGCGCGGTGCCGCCGCTGATGGTGAAGACGGCCGCGAATCCCGGCGGACTTCCTAAAGAGGTGTTTGATGGATTTCAGGCGCAGACTGCAGCCAATAGGGCGCAGTTCTTTTACGACGTGGCGTCGGGTCCGTTCTATGGTTACAACCGGCCGGGTGCGAAAGCTTCTCAGGGTGTGATCTGGAATTGGTGGCGTCAGGGCATGATGGGAAGCGCCAAGGCGCACTATGACGGGATCGTCGCCTTTTCCCAAACGGATTTCACCGAAGACCTGAAAAAGATCACTGTGCCCGTCCTAGTGATGCATGGCGATGACGACCAGATCGTCCCTTATGCCGATTCTGCACCGCTGTCGGCAAAGTTGCTACGGAATAGCACGTTGAAAACGTACAAGGGCTTTCCGCACGGAATGCCCACGACTGAGGCCGACACGATTAACGCTGACCTACTGATGTTCCTGAAAGGTGCCGCGACAACGGCGGCAGCATAGCCTTTATGAGGTCTGGATGAAGCCTCGTAGAGCGGCGCTTGCGGACAGAGAAAGCCTATCCCAAATTGATCTACTACAACCGACTCCCCAAGGGCGGCCACTTCGCGGCCTGGGAACAACGGAACTTTTTAGTGAGGACATCCGAGCTGCCTTCAAATCGCTGCGATGAATCAGCGGCCTGCCGTTCTCATGAGGGTTTTACGGAATTCCCACCCTCGGAAACATTGGATGTGAGATCAGGTAACCCGTCAGGAGAATGAGAGATGAACTCTACAAAGGATGTAATCGAGAACCATATCCGGCGCGAAGGAAGCATAAAAGGTGTTCTCGACGACTTCTCACCGGTCCGATACTCCTCACCCCCACTGGAGTGCTCAAGGGTACGGAGAAATCACAGATGAGTGCAGTCCCAAACAGACTTCAAGCAGATTCCGCCGTGTTTGATGTCAGATTCTGGCGTTTGTACCGGATGCTTCGGTTCATCGCGTGCCGTGTTCTGGGTGGTCCTGAACACGCGAACAAAGCCGTCGAAAACTGTTGGCACACAGCTTCTCGCCGTGCTCCGCGATTTGACCACGAAGGTGAGTTTCGGAGTTGGCTACTCAGAGTCCTCATTGATGAAGCACTGGCTCTTCTTCGCAACAGCCAGCAAACGCCGAAACCGGATGACTTGTCCGAACCGCTTCCTGTAGAGGTTTTCAGCGGTAACGATGCGCTCCGTGAGCAACATTGACTTCCGACAAGGAGATGAGATGAACTCCACACAACGTGTAGTTGAGAATCATATTCAACGCTTTCGCGAAGGCGATCTTGACGGTGTTCTCGAGGATTTTTCACCTGAGGCAGTAGTCTTTACGCCTTCTGGAACATTGAAAGGCAAGAGCGAAATCAAAACCTTATTCCAAAACCTGCTCGAGGAGTTTGGCAAAGCTGGAGCATCGGAGACGGTGCGCACGGCAATCTTCGAGGGCGATTATGCCTACCTGATTTGGAGTGGAGAAACAGTGGATAACAACTATGAATTCGCAACCGACACATTTGTCGTCCGAAATGGAAAGATAGTCATGCAATCTTTCGCTGCGAAGGTGACACCAAAGCGGTGATCCGGCCTCGCCAAACAACAAAGAGGAAGAATTAGATGAAGCGCTTGTACTGTGACAACGTAGCATTTGCGTATGAGGATGTTGGCTCAGGATCGCAGCCGTTTCTATTCGTGCATGGATGGGCCTGCAATCACAATTTCTTCGCGCCACAAATTGAGTACTTCAGCCGGTTTCACAGGGTGATAGCTGCCGATCTTTGCGGACACGGTGCCAGCGATGCACCACAGCGGCAATATACGGTTCCCGAATTCGCAGATGACCTGGCGTGGCTTTGCGCAGAACTCGGCGTGGAGCGAGCGGTTCTTGTTGGACACAGTATGGGGGGCGTCATTGCACTGCAATTGGCGGCAACACATCCGGAGCTGAGCGCGGCGGTTTGCCTGATTGATTCTGTGGTCTTCCCCTCCGACGCGTTCATTGCCCAACTCAAGCTAGTCGGTGATCAGCTTCCTGGAGCTGCCTACATTCAAACTCTCCAACTCGCAGCAGGTGCCCTCTTCATTGAAACAGACGATCCTGTCCGGAAGGCTCATGTGTTGGCCGAGATGGCTAAAACTTCGCAGCACGTTGCCGTACCGGCATTCAGGAATCATTTGCTCGACTACGATGCCTCTCGTGCAGCGAGGGCGTGTCGCGTGCCCGTTGCCTACATTGCGGCGAGAAACCTTATGGCAGATCTCGGTCAATTCAAGCAGTTGTGTCCACAGCTCGTCACCGCGCAGACCCTCGGATCTGGACATTTTTCTCCGCTGGAAGTACCCGAACAGGTCAATGCGATGCTGGAACGATTTGTAAAGATATCTTTGCCGCAGGATCGCGCGGCTTCTGCTTTTCGCGGTGGCGGTTCGTTGAAGTCGGGGACCAACGTAAGAAATACGGTACTTGAGGTCATTGGCAATACACCCGCCGTGCGGCTGCGAAGCCTGGTCACGCGCGAAATGGCGGACGTCATCGTTAAGCTCGAGTATTACAACCCGACTGGCTCGTATAAAGATCGTATGGCGCTGGCGATGATCGAAGGCGCTGAAGCGCGCGGGAGTTTACGCGCGGGAATGCGCGTTGTTGAGTACACGGGAGGAAGTACTGGCAGTTCGCTGGCGCTCGTGTGCGCGATCAAGGGCTATCGCTTCGTGCCTGTTTCGTCGGATGGGTTTGCGAAAGAAAAGCTGCAGACTATGCGGATTTTCGGCGCGGACTTGCGGATTATTTCTTCGGAAAACGGGCAACTCACTCTAGAGCTGTTCCGCACCATGATTGACATGGCGAGGAAGTTGAGCGAGGAGCCAGAGACGTATTACACCGATCAGTTCAATAATACCGACGCAATTCGTGGGTACATGGAAATCGGGAACGA
>CAWAYW010000017.1:0-221411 GCA_963786325.1 Terriglobia bacterium | reverse complement strand
TAACGTTGTTGAGGACAAAAGCTGACCGGAGTAGCTCATGGGTTTAGGCATGAAACTACCGCTCCTTCTCGCGCTCGGATTTGTCATGTTGGGGTCAGAAACGCATGCAAACAATGTTGGGACATGTGGCGCGGGCAAAAGCGGAACTTCACAAGGCGAGCCGCCGCATCAGATTTCGTTCCCGTGAGAAATTGAGGCCGCGCTGCAGAACGGCAGAAATGATGATGAGACTTCCAGCGAGCGCGCCGTCGTGAGGACGGTCTATGAGGAAGCAACGCCGCTTCAAGCCAACTGTCCGGATCCGGGGTTTGCAAATGGCACACATTCAGCTCAGCTGGCTCCAGGGTCTAGCCTAGGTTTGCTTGCATAATTCACCGCCGCGTGTTGGTCACGAGAGGCCGCACGCGGCACAACCGTTGTAAACACTAAAGGAGAATTGACAGATGAAGACGTTAAAGCGCCTCTGCGCCAGTACAGGATGCGCCCTGATCTTGAGCTGCCACTTGCCTTGCGCAGCACTACACCCAAACCAATCTAGTTTCCAACACCTCAGGAGTTGCTCCAGTCACTGACCCTCAATTAATTAATCCATGGGGTTTGTCCCGAGGTTCCGGAAGCCCATGGTGGATCTCTGACCAAGCGACTGGATTCAGCACGTTGTACAGCGGCGCTGGCGTCAAGCAGGGTCTAATCGTCACCATCCCGCCAGCCGACCCTGCGAACAAGAGCACGCCGACAGGTTCACCCACCGGCACCATCGTGAACGGCAGTCAAACAGATTTTTTGCTGGCACCCGGACAGCCAGCCGCATTCCTTGTTCTCGACTATCGACGGGACGATCGCTGGCTGGAATCCAAATGTGGCTCTAGCTCAAGGAGCCGCACCGCCCTCGACGATTGCGGTGATCGTCGTCAAAACCACCGACGGATCCAGCTACACGGGCCTGACCAGCGCTTTAGTAAATGGCAAACGCTATCTCTATGCCGCAAACTTCAGCCTGGGGCGGGTAGACGTTTATGACTGCACATTTCAGAGCGTAAAGCGTCGAAGAAGCACTCCGCGGAGAACTTCAACAACGATGATGAGAAAGGCCCCCTTCTCGGAAACATTCTTTCGTAGATCAAACCCTGCCGGCACACTACGTGCCTTTCAACGTACAAGCTATCGGCAACGACATTGTGGTCACCTATGCGCTCCACGAAGAAAGTTCGGCCTTTGAAACTGACGGTCCTGGCCTAGGCTTCGTGAACGTCTACACTTCGACTGGCCGCCTCTTGCGGCGGCTTGAACACGGTGATTGGCTAAACGCGCCGTGGGGCGTGGCTTTGGCTCCGCTTGATTTCGGACGCTTCAGCCACGACCTGCTGATCGGGCAATTCGCCGGTGGCGGTGAAACACAGTCCAGCGGATTCATCGCTGCTTACGATCTGGCGACCGGAAACTTCGACGGACTGCTCGAGGATGCAAGCGGGAAGCCGCTGGCCATCAACGGCGTTTGGGCGCTCAGCGCTGGGAATGTCACCCCAAGTAACAACGACCCCGCAGCCTCACCGGCCGCTGAGATCTACTTCACCGCCGGACCGAATCATGGCTCCGGAGGTTTGTTTGGCTACTTGACGGCGGTCTCTGCCGACTTAACCGAAGGCAATGCGCAGTAAGAAGCATGGCTGGTCACAGCGCTTGGGTTGAAAAGCATCGTTAAATCGATGCCTTCCTTGAACCTAACGTGGAACTTCGGAGGACAATCCGCGGTCCGCGTGAATGAGCGCCACAGCTTCCCCTTGGGCGGTCTCGTCGAACTTTCTCGGGCCACACGCCAAAGTAGTCCTCTGGCCGTTGTCGATTCGGCCAAACGGTCTTTTCCTTCATTGGAGCCGACGGAACGGTAACTGCAGTTGGCGGCTCCCAAGAATGTGCGGTGATCGACACGAGCTATGGCCTGCGCGTTTCTGAAATAGGCAGCGCCATCGCTTGGGCACTGTGAATGACACGCACAGGCAAAGAGCGGGATCAATTCCTGAGTGACTGAACCATGAGGAGCACGACTATGAAATACAGATTGCTAGGCAAGAGCGGACTGCGGTCTCCGAAGCGGCGCTAGGCACTATGACTTTCGGAGACGAACGGGGATGGGGATCACCGAGGGAGGAAGCGACAGAAAGTCTATGAAACCTACCGCCGAGGCAGGCGGAAACGTCATTGACACTGCGAATTTCTACACCGGCGGCACGAGCGAAACATTCCTGAGTGAGTTCATCAAAGGCCATGCGCGACAGTGTCAGTCTAGCGGACGAAAATACTCCAACGCTGCGCCCGGCAACGATCCCAATGCGGCGGGCAATCACCGCAAGAGCATGATGCAAGCGGTAGAAGCCAGTCTGAAGCGATTGCAAACCGACTACCTCGATCTGTACTGGGTACACATCAGAGCGGGATCGCGCAGTGGAAGAAGTCATGCGCGGCCTCGACGATCTCGTTCGCCAAGGCAAGGTTCTCTACGTCGGCATCTCGGACGCTCCCGCCTGGTGAGTTCACCAGGCAAACGCTCTGGCGGAGTTTCGAGGCTGGACACAGTTCATCGGGTTGCAGATTGAGTACAGCGCTCGAACTCGGATTCCCCCACAGTATTTACGAGAGAGAAATGGTTCGTTCAATTAGGTATGGCGGTACGTGGGATCGCTTGCTGCTCTAAGTGCGACACTTCAGTCAGAATAGTGATGCAGGTGCCGGCGTTTAAGCTTCTCGCTTGCGTCTCCCGGCCAGACTTGAATATGGGTTACTTAAACAAGCGCGGCTGCACTTCGATATCTGCAGGTTCCTCGAAATTGCTCAAGCCGACACCGACCAGGCGAAAACGCTGTAGGGCACCAAGGTTTACTTTGTCTCGCAGGTCGAGAGCAATTTCAGTCAGTTCCTCACAAGTGGATGGCGGGGAGGGTGGAGTATGGCTGCGGGTGAGGATCTTGAAGCCGCTTGTCTTGAGCTTGAGAACTACGGTTCGTCCGATCCGAGTTTCCTTACGTGAAGCGGCCCAAACCTTGTCCGCAAGACGTCGGATCATCGGCTCTGTTTCGACGAGCGGCAGGTCGTGCTCAAAGGTGTCCTCGGCAGATATGGATTTGGTCTGCCTGTCGGGAACCACTTCACTAGGGTCGACACCACGGGCGAGCTCATGAGAGTCGACCACCAAAGCGGCCAAAGTGATGCTCGAGCAACGCTCGATCTAGGTGTCGTCAAATCCGCCACGACCTTGATTTCGAGCTTTTCAAGTTTCTCTGCCGTGACCTTGCCCACTCCAGACAATCGGCCGACGGGCAAGGGCAGCAAGAACGCGTCTACATGGTCAGGCTGGATGACGAAGAGCCCATCCGGTTTGCGCCAGTCAGATGCCAGTTTTGCCAAGAATTTGTTGGGAGCGACCCCCGCTGAGGCTGTCAGATTCAATTCCTGCCGGATCTGCTCCCGAATGGTTCGCGCGACAAGAGTGGCCGTGGCCAGGCCAGTCTTGTTCTGACTGACATCCAGGTAAGCTTCATCGAGCGACAGCGGCTCTATCAGATCGGTGTGACGCCTAAAGATCTCCCGCACGTCGTTTGAAACCGCCCGATAGCGCGTGAAGTCGGGAGCAACAAAGATAGCGTCCGGACATAGGCGTTGCGCTCGCACTGCGGGCATCGCAGAGCGCACTCCGAAAGTCCTGGCCTCGTACGAAGCAGCGCACACAACCGAGCGGTCGCCCTTCCAGGCAACCACCACCGGCCTGCGGCGCAGCTCTGGATTGTCGCGCTGTTCGACCGAAGCGTAAAACGCGTCCATATCGACGTGAATAATTTTTCGCGAGGTCATCGGAGAGCAATCCTACTTTTCACCCTAACCGTGATTGGTGCGTGGCCAGTCTATACGCCAGCGCCCGCCCGATGTGGGGACCCAGAACAACCGCTTAGTAGGGGTGGCGCGGACACAGTGGTAAAGCGCAGCCGCACGTTCGTAGAAGCCTCGGGTATGCCAGGAATCAGGAAACTTAAAATGCTGAAAGTCGAGATGGTGGCAGTATTCGTGGCAAAGTGTGCTGACAAAGGTCCCAAACGAGGTGATGTCTTTCTTCACTGCGGTCCGCATCCAGACCCGGATGGCCATGGTGGTGGGATCGTAGTCACCGAAAAGTTCACTGGACCAGTTCTCACGAATGCGCAGAGGACGCGACGCCAGGACGCAGACGGCACATGGAGACACCTGATAGAACTGCGACAGAGATTGGAGGAACTGCTCACAGGCGACGCGAACCTCCTGAGCTTTGCCGGCTTTCATTCCGGTTTCGATGGAATGTGTGGGATCCAGTAATAACGCCTGTGGTGGCAGGGGGAGGGTTGTGATCCGATCGCTTTCGTTGAATGGAGCGAGTTTTTCTTTCCGTGGTGGCGAATCGGTGAGCATGGCATTGAAATGTGATGGTCAAAAACTAGCTAAGTCTCCCACGATTCCATATTTTACTTGGCGGACTTTGCCTAGCGTCCGGTTCGAGTCGATAGGCTAGGCAAGCCAGCGGCAACCCTTGGTAAACTAAATTCTTGTGTGCGGACGGTACCGACTCACGGCGAAAGAGCGCTATTTGCGGGACCATTTTGGCCTGGATATCGACGTCGCCTGGTCCCCTCGCTGGAACATTGCGCCGACGCAGATGATTCCGACTGTGCGGCAGAATGCGACGGAACCAAGACGCATATTGAGCTTGATGCGCTGGGGTTTGATTCCGCGTTGGACGAAAGAGCCGTCGATTGGACTCAGGACCATCAACGCAATGTCGGAAACGGCTGCCGAGAAGCCAGCGTTCCGAGATGCATTTCGGTTCCGTCGTTGCCTTGTTCCAGCAGACGGATTCTACGAGTGGAAGAAAATCGCACCGAAAGGAAAGCAGCCTTACAGTTTTGGAACACTGGATGGTTCCGTATTTGCGTTCGCAGGACTGTGGGACCGTTGGCGCAGTCCGGACAACGCTGTCATCGAGAGCTGCGCGATCCTGACAACGCCGCCGAACGCGCTGGTCGCCGAGGTTCATGACCGCATGCCAGCCATCCTTGGGATCGAAGACTATGATCAATGGCTGGATCCTGGCGTTACAGAACCGGAGCGAGTCGCCGACTGTCTAAATCCTTTTAATGCGAGGCTGATGAAGAGGTACCCAGTGAGCAGCCACGTGAACCGCCCTGAAAATGACGACCCGGTGTGCGCGCAGGAAGTTCTAGCCGAAAATACCCCCTTATCATTGTTTTGACGTTGGCAGTACACACCCCTGTTAGTGACGGCCATGGCAAGCATGCTTGGCATGCGCTCTCAAAGACTGAACTCACATCCGTTTTTGTTCTGGACAGGATGCCGAAGCTGGCAAAAGATGTGTCAAGGTTGATCGGCAGGTAGGATGGTCAGTTTGAATATCTATAAGTTGGCCAAGCTGCGAAAATTGTGACTGACTGGGGGCATGACAAACCAGCGAAACCAATCAGTTCTTCCCAGTCACGGTTAAACTTCGACACCGTGCTATCTAAGAAGTACGGCCAATCGGCTCACGGGCAGCGTTACAAAGTTGTCGCTAACCGAGGCAGACTCGGTCAAGCGGAGGATGCCGTCGCCTTTCGAGAGCCCCGGCAAACCTCAACACTGCAATTGGGCCCCCAGTGACACGTGTCCGGAGGTTGACACTTCGCGCGGGAGTTCGTCGGTCGCCCGTGGGACAAAGTTGGCGGGACGGGCAATTAACCGATTGTTTTCACCAGCTTGATGCGAGCGTTTCGCAGACTTTGGTGCGGACCGCTTCTTTGGCGCGCGCTCACGAGAAAGATGGCCAGTCTCGCTGACTGTAACTCCTGCGAAGTTTGGCCAAGCTCAGGTTTGCCAGAATGGAATGCTTACCGAGCGCGATCTACGACCTGAAGTGGTGCAGTGGGTTCAGTGTAATGTCTGGTAATTCCGTTCCGCCCGTTTTTTAAATCTGTTCAGCGCCAACTTTGGCATCCGGCGTGCCTTTGTCATGTTGCCGGCACCAATGAGTATTTCGGAGGACATATGGCAAAGATAATCGAGTTCTACTTACCGCAAGGCTTTCGCAAGGTTTCAAAGTGGTTCCCCCCAGCCGGACGTGGCAAAGTGCTGGCATTTCCACCGGCGACACGAAAATCTGCGTGACTGGTTCTGAAACGCCCACGGCAAACCTGAGACTGAACTCGAGCCTCAACGATCGAGCAACTATGCAGCCTTTGCGCACTATTTGCTCAACTCCTTCAGAGTTTTGAGATCATCCACGACCTATGCCATAGAAGCCCGAACGCCCTTGCCGGTCCGGATGGGCGCCAGGTCGGACAGTTCTTCGCCTCTGCAGACCGGCAGTGTCAGGGAACCCTGTCCGATCCACGCTTGCTCGAACTTCACGTCGTGAGGAACGTTCTCGACGAGTTCGTGCACGGCCGGCTGGTCCTGCTTGTCAGCTGCGAGACGCGGACAGTGAAGCAGGTTGATGACGGGCTTCTGTCTCAGTAGCGAGATGTCCGTCAGCGGTTCTCTCAATGTGACAATACCTTCAGCCAGCCGTTGCCCGCTTGATGTTAGACACCCGGCGAACTTGGATCCCGGGGCGAGGGCTGGTCCCGCCTTTCCCGTCGCAGCGTGATACCTGGTCTGGAATACTTGGCCAAGTCGCTTGGGATAACCCTGCGTCCAACCGCGGGCGAGTGCCGCGTCGTTGTCCACGAAAATATAGGGACAATAAACGATCGGCTTGCCCTGGTATAACGCATCTACGAGGATGAAAAACTCGCGATACTGATAGCGGGCCGGGTCAAGATACTCTTCGTTGTTCCCGCTGAACTGCCAGTCATAGAAAAGCGCATTGGCGTGACCAATCGCGGAGCGATCGGAATCGAGCCCGGGAGGCAGCACAGCCGCTATGGCAGAGGGGTCCGCCCAAAATTCAATGTTGAGGAAGTCTGAAGAGTAATACCAGGGCGGAGGTGGATTCAGGGTCGACTGGCCCTTTGGCGTAAGCGGATAGTTGAAGCCTTTAAGCATGGATGTTTTCCCCTCTCACCGATGTTGGTGACGAAAACTTGAGCGAAGTCGCGGAAAAATGATATGAGGCGTTTTCAACCCTGGATGGCGAGGCATACCCCTGGCGCAAGCAAACCTCTTGCCATTTGACGATGCTGCCATTCGAAAGAACAGCGATACCAGTCCCGGATCAGACTGCGTTTATGCGGCAATGGTTTCGGGAAGGACTTGAGATATCAATTGTTAGCTAAGATGGCTTGTGTCATTGCTGTGACACTAAGGCCGAAGTCAACCGAATGACGCACTATGCCTTGCGGGCCTCACGTTCGGCCTCAGCACCGCTGCAATGCTTCTCCGCATCCCCCTGTGTTCCGTCGTCGTTTGAGGCGGCCTGGGCAGCCTTCCCGGGAGCAGAATTAAACTTCAGAAGACCAATTGCGGGAGACATGAAAACCAAGGAATTCGAAAAAGTCGCGACGTGCCCCGTGAAACGCTCTTCCTCCACATCGAATTCTCTCAGCTGAAATTGCAGCATGCCCATATTGATGACATCCCCGGTAATGCCGGATATCTGTATTCGATCTCCAAGTCTGATTCCACGCTTTCCCATCAATACGAGATAGCCAAGGCTCGCGAGAATTACATTTTGCAGAGCAACCGCTATTCCTGCCGTGAGAAGCCCAAAGTACGTTGCCAACGAACTCAAGTCCGAGGCAACGCTGAACAAGGCGACCACCGCTATGGCAAACATTGTCAGAAACCTGTTGACCATGCTTAAAACCCGGCGTCGGTTTGGGTCCTGGATACGCCCGAGTGCCGGTTCTCTAAGGCGTCGGCGACAGGAGCCGGGCCGAACCCAGGATTGAGATAGGAAAACGTTCGCACGTTTGAGGAAGAACTAATCCCGGCTGCTATCGGCCTGATCGGAGGTCGCACCTCGGCGATTCACATCACTCGGTCCTTAGCGCCTCAAGTGGATTCAAGTTCGCTGCATCGCTGGCGGGGCGGTAGCCGAACAGCACACCAATTCCGCTCGAGACTACGAGCGCGACTACAACAGCGATCCAAGAAATATCGAGCGGCAGGACATGTTTGGTCGCCACGGCGACAGACCAAACCAAAACAAGAGCGATTGCCACTCCCGCCAGGGCGCCTGCCAAGCTGATGAAGAATGCCTCCAACAGGAATTGCAGCCGGATCTCAGACGTTCTTGCACCGAGGGCTTTGCGAAGTCCAATCTCGTGAGTTCGCTCCGCGACGTTGACGAGCATGATATTCATGATGCCCGTTCCAGCCGTAATCAGTGTCAATGCGGCGATCGCGAGAAGTACAACGCTCATTGCGAACGCGATCTTGCCGGCAGTCTGAAGGAGAGAAGATAAGTTCTCGACCAGGTAATGTGCCCCTTTGCGGTGGCGGCTGGTCAACAGCTGCTCCATTTGCTCGGTCATGGTCGCAACCTCTTCGGGGGATACCGCCTGGGCATACAGAACTTGAAAGAAGTTGTCGCCTGTTATGTCTTTGACCAGGGGAAATGGAATGAGCAAGGTTTCGTCCTGGATCTCGGATTGCCCGAAAGTGGGCACGCCTTCCGTAAAACTTCCGATGACGGTGCAACGAAATTGTCCGACCTGAATGGTATTGCCTACCGCGGAATCCGGGCCAAAAGCGGCTTGAACCATGCGGTCTGTAATCAGGCAAACCTTGAAGCGGGAAAGAAAATCGTCCCGGTCGAAATATCTACCGGAGATAATTCGCAAGTTGCGGATACTTTCGAAATCCTGAGTAACTCCGACCAATCGAGGATGGAACGCTTTGCCCCGGAGTTGGAGGTCGACCGGCAGGTCGTATGTGCCAGCAACCGCTCGAACGCCTGGTAGAGTCTGACGCGCGGCTGAGAGGTCGCCGGGCGTTAACTCATCCTCCGGCACGGTAGTGGTTCCAGTCCGATCAAGCGAGGCATACGCCAGGTTTGAACCGATCCCTTCGATCTGAGAGATCATGTAGACCTTGCCGGTGGAGGCGATGGTGACGACCAGCACTATGGCGGCGCTGCCGATTACAACTCCCAGCATTGTGAGAGACGCCTTCACCTTGTCCACCGCGAGAGCCCACACGGCAAAACGAACGCTCTCCTCCCAATGGACAATGGATCCGTTGTGGGCATCAAGGAAGCGCATAGTTTGTCAGTAAGTAGTTCCCGGAATTCTCAGTCACGATGCGCAAGTTGGACTCGCCGACGAGTTGCGTCAGATGCGGCATTTCCGTGCCGTAGGCGAGAAGATAGCATCGGCCCGGTCCCGTCCATAGCGATGCGAACTCGCGGTCATCGATGAACCTTCGGGGGGCGCTGGGGGCATAAGATCCGTACTCGAGGTTGTTGTTGCGGCCATTCAGCAGCAATGCCGTCTGACCCGTATAGAAAAACACGGACGAGAAAGCGTAGTAAGAGTTGGATTCGATCAGCTGACCTGGGGGACTCTGTTCCAGGCTTTGAGCCAGAGGATAAGAGCCCAGATATGTGTCGAAGCGGGTCAGCGCAATCCGGGCGGCTTGAAAAAAGATGATCATGCCGACGGCGACAACAAAAACTACTCTGCTGGATTCACTTCGCCATTTTGCGGTCCCAATAGCGATCCCTCCGAATGCCAACGCAGCAAGAAACAGGGGCAGTTTCAGGTAGGCAAATGCGTTGAGGGTCAGGTCTCGGATGTGTCCCATCGACAGCGTGTAAAGTTCCGGGTGTTGAGTCAGGGCTATCGAAATGTTGCCGGGTGCAGGCAAACGCCAAACCAGCACAAGCAGGGCCGTGAGCACCACGCAAACGACCGACGAAATAGTGAAGAGAGCGGATGTGGCCGTGCGAATCCTTCGACCTCCGGCGCTGATGGCTGAACCGACAAGCATTGCTAACGCAGGATAGACCGGCATAGAGTAGTACTCCTGCGTGGTGGAAAAGGTGAAGAACAACAGCACTACGCCTACCCAGCAAACCGCCATCAATCTTGTTCGTTCAGCTCGGGAATCGGGATTCAATGACACCCTCGGAACGCTGATCAGAAAAGCGGTCCAAGGGAATATCCACACCAAGTTCAGCAGCCAAAACCATAGCCTTGGCACTGTGTTGTAGTCGCGCGGGTATCGCAGGTTCAGAAAGCGCAAGAGGTGTTCATTGATGAAGTAGAACCAGAAAAATCCCCGATATTCGCCGGGCACACTATTCATGGAAAATGCAAAGTAAGGCGGGTTGCGGAGGGTCGCGAGTACATGCCACGGCACGGCGATGACTAAGGCGATGGTAATGGCCGTGCCTAGAGTCAATCGACGCCACGACTTGATGGAGAACAGTTGCTGAGTGAGGGCCATGTAGGCAACACTTGCCAGCACCGGGAAAACCACGGCGATCAGGCCCTTGAGCAACAAGCCGGTTCCCAGACACGCACCCAGCATGACCGACCAGCGAAGCGGCAGATCTTGTTCTGGTTCAAGCAGCGACAACCACGCCCAGATGGCGCACGTGATGGTCAAAGTAACCGCGGCATCAGGGATCAAGATCCGCGTGAACAGAAAGAGTCCAACCGAGGTAGCGATAGCGATGCCGGCGTACAGCCCTGCTTCCTCGTCAAACGCCCAGCGTGCAAAGCGATAGGTGACCCAGCACAACGTAACTGCCGCGAAGGCGAGCGGCAGACGTGCAGCCCAATCATGAACCCCGAAAGCTTTGTATGACAGCGCGATCAGCCAGTAAGTGAGGGGCGCTTTCTCGAGATAGGCAATGCCATCAAGACGCGCCGTAACCCAGTCGCCACTGGCCAGCATGTTCCGAGCGATCTGTGCCTGGACTGCGTCCACGTCGTCCATGAGACGAGGCGGGCTCACGATATTTACCAGAAAAACGAGGGAGGCTACTAAGACTACAATCCAGCCCCGTCGAGGACTTCGACGCTTGGGATCAAGG
This sequence comes from Terriglobia bacterium, assembly GCA_963786325.1. Classification (GTDB taxonomy): domain Bacteria; phylum Acidobacteriota; class Terriglobia; order Terriglobales; family Acidobacteriaceae; genus JAIQFF01. The sequence continues at coordinate 210,415 of CAWAYW010000017.1, read as the reverse complement.
GTCCCGCCCCCTCCGAAGCTGGCTCGATCTTCCATCGTTTCATCCAGATCAATAGAACCATTAAGCCCCATAGGTGATATCCGAGATTCGCCCTTCTTTGCAGATGCGCGCTGATCTGTTGCTTAACAGCAGGCCAGTGAAATAGCCCAGTCGCCATGACGGCTTCCTGCGACAACGTGTCCAGCAAGAGAGGCCGCAGTACTCCGCGCAGCCACTCATGAATGGGGACATCGAAGCCGATTTTCGGCCGCCGCAACACAGTGTGCGGCAACTTATCTTTCATGAGGCGGCGCAGCACATACTTGGACTGAGATCCCCTCAGCTTGAAGCGTTCCGGCAAACTGGCAGCGAAGTCGACGATTCGCTGATCGAGAAAGGGTGGGCGGACCTCCAGCGAATGAGCCATGCTGATGCGGTCCACCTTATATAGAATGTCGTCGGGCAAATAATACCGCTGATCGAAGTCCAGATAGCGATGTAGACCACGGCCGTCAATCATCGTGTCTAGCACCGCATCCAGCGGGCCGGGATCCGCAAACAAGAATAGTCTCTGCTTTTCCGCCTCCGAAAATGTTCCGTTCCAGAACACGTGCGCAAATTCTGGCGATAACAGAGAGCCTTGTAGAAATCGCTTGACCTTGTATTCCAGGCTGATCTTTTCGTTGGACACGGGAAGAAGTGTGGCCAGCGACAAAGCCGCCCTGCGCAGTTGATGGGGGATCTTACGGGCCAGTGCATTGTAGCGATCGGCTCGGTAGGTCAGATAGCCCCCGAACAGTTCGTCGGCGCCCTCGCCCGTGAGGACGACTGTGACATCACGGCTCGTCATCTGGGCCAGAAACCAGAGCGGCAAGGCTCCGGCATCCGCACTGGGTTCGTCGGAATAGTAGGCGATCCGGTCGATAGCATCCACAAGATCGGCGCTGTCGCTAAGATCAAACTCCGAATGCTTTGTGCCGAAACGGCGGCTGACTTCCCTGATGTATTTGCTCTCGTCGAATGAACGTCCCCGAAAAGTGATGGAATAGGTTTGCAGCGGCCCCTGATGAGCTTGTGCGGCGTAATGCAGGATAGTCGATGAGTCCAGGCCGCCGCTGAGCCAGATACCAACGGGCAGGTCGGAAACAAGTTGCTCTTTCAACGATTGGGCCAGCAGGTTGTCCAGTTCGTCGCAAGCGTTATCAATTGATTTCGAGGTCTTTTTCACGTGTGAAGCGGTGACGAAAGAGTGCACGCGGCAACATCCGTCCTGCCATTCGAGAGATTGCCCCGGCATGAGCTTGACGACGCCCTCGACCAGAGTGAGAGGGCCAGGAATGTAATTGAGACTGAGAAAGCAGTTAAGGCCAGAGAGACAGATGTTACGTCTGACCGCGGGATGGAGGAGAATACACTTCAGCTCAGAACCGAAATAGATTTCGCCATTCTGAAGACAGTAGTAAAGGGGCTTGATACCCACACGGTCGCGGGCGAGAAGGAGACGACCTTCGGATCGGACCCAGATCGCGATCGCGAACATTCCACGCAGCCGCGAGAAGCACGATCCGCCCCAGCGCAAGAAGGCGTTGAGGACGACCTCGGTATCGCAACGCGTTTCGAATCTAAATCCCTCGGCTTCTAACTCGGCTCGTAATTCCGGATAATTAAAAATCTCTCCGTTAAAAACAACAACCACGTCGCGGTCCGAACTGAACAGGGGTTGATCACCTCCATCCAGATCGAGGATGCGCAGCCGAGTCGCCCCTAGAGAAATCCGTTCCGAGTAGAAAGTGCCGTGATGGTCGGGACCCCGGTGCGCCAGGGCTTCCAAAGCCGTGGTGAGAAGTCCTGCGGGCAATGATCCAGCAAGATGGGAATACCCGAGAATTCCACACATTTGCGGCAGCTCCGATTGGCCAGGGAAGTTATCTGACACGCACCATTGGTACTAAGTCTTAACCACTTAAGACTTGTTGTCAACTGGATGCACCCGGCAGGGCAAATGGTTGCAACCTAGGCTCTTGACCCGACGTTTCGGAGGTTATATGTGCAGTCGGATTCCCGATTTCAGGCGCCGTAAATTCTGGGACGATGAGCGAATCATTCAGTCTAGAGTCTTACTGTCATAACAGCGTCTGTCAAGGCTGATGGGGGCGAATCCCTCCTTGACAAAGGAAGTCTTAACCAATTAAGAACTAGATAGGCAGTCGCGATAGGCAATGCAACTACAGGGAAAATTGGAGAGGGCGGACGCCTTGCCGAATCTGGACGAGTCGAATTCCGAATCACAAGTGGTATGTGAACAGTGCCAAACGAGTCCCGCCTTCCTCAGCTACAACCGTTCTCCGCCGAGCGTCCCGTTAAAGGCAGTCGCTGCGGTGGCTGCTTTCTGGATCTGCTACGAGGCTTGCGGTGTGCGGAGCACTAAGAGCGAAATCCGGAAGGGGAAACTGATGTTTGGCGAAGTAAAGATGAAAAGTCACCCGATTGGCGTGTTCTTTACTCTGATGGTCGTATCCAACCTAGCTCTTGACACGGGACTTGCACAAACCCGATCCGCCAAAGAACCGGCCAAGGCTGTGCAAATAACGGGCTGTTTAGTTAAGGGCGATGAGCCCGGCGAAGTCTGGCTCGCGCAAAAAAATGGGAGAATATACAGTCTCGAGGGTGAGAAGATCGACCTGAATGCACACCTTGGCCAAAAGGTCGTGGTGGAAGGGTACGTTCTGCCGAAGGGTAAGGAAGAAGCCGTCGAAGAATCGCAAAAGGAAAGGGAAGCCGGCAAACGCGAAACTGCCGACCTTCGTGTACGCATGCTGAAGACGATCAGCAAAAGCTGCACACACAGTGACTGAAAGACCCGCTATCGTCGAGCGACGATAACGAGAGCACTACGGCGATATTGAAATTGGATAAACGCGGCTAGCGAGTTCGCTTGCGTGGTCCGTCTATATCATCTGGATCAATCCCCCCCGCAGCCATTCCAACAGCTCCGGTGATGGCACCAACCGCAAGAGTGCGCCATTTCGGGGGACTCGCGAGGAGCATGGGAGTTTCGTCCCATACGGCGTTTCGGCTTTGTAAGCCGACGTCCTTTTTGAGGCTCGGGGACTCTCTTGCGGCAGAATCGTTGCCGGCGATCGAGGGATTCAGCACGGGCAAGGATGCCGGTGGAATGTCTAGAAGAGATTTGATTGATTCCTGCGCCCCCGATCGGGGCCTCATTTGCAGTGTTTCCATTGTCAATGTCTCGGGCGCGGAAGGGTGTGCAGCTTTGATCGCTGCCCTTTTCTGTCGCAAGTAGGACGAAGGAGGATTGCCAAGTCGCACCGAAAAGCTGGTCAGGCGAACCGGCGTATACAGTGATAGTCCAAGAGCTGGCAGCCAAAACAAGACAATGATCGCGACAATGGAAACAAGTCCGGCACGGGCAGCTTCGCGAGAAGGGGAGTAGATCGAGGGTTTGCTAAGAACGGCCTGAACTCTGATTTTGAGCAGAGATTCGGAAGAAAAAAAAGCTATTCCCGACGATGACATTTTTCTCGCCATGAACCAACGGGCGAGGTCGGTAAGACACTCTGCATAGCGCAGGCGCGCTTCGCTGGACTCCCCGACGACCTCATAGTCGCAGGCCAATTCTCGCTCCCGCCGCAGATGTCGATAGGCCAACCACACCAAGGGATGAAAGAAAACCACTCGACAACCCAAAGCTGCGAGCCGATCCCACAAATAGTCATGTTGTCGGACGTGGAAAAGTTCGTGCCGCAGAACATCTTCGAGCTGATCAGTGTTGAGGTGGGGGACCAGTGCAAGGGGCAGCAAAATATGACTGCGCCACCAGTAGCAAGTGGCCGGAGAGCGAAGGTCGGCAGCCAAGCGTAATTCACAACGTCCGACACGTAATTCTTGGCATAGCCGTTCAAAGCAAATCTGCAACTGGGGGGATGGCGGGTGAGTTCGTCGCAGAGCAGATTTGAGTCGCATTGACTCGACAAATAAAGACAGGATTAAGATCAGTAAAAGGGAAAAATAAAGGAAAGCGGCAGTGGGAGCGACTCTGGCGAAGTACGACGCCCACGACTCCGCCACTGGCATGGCAACATGCACTCCAGCCATTGGCGGCAATGGCAGCGAGTGAAATCCCGCAAGAGCTGGTCGGGTTTCCCCCGCTGGTATCCACAATAAAACCCAGGCCGAAATCGTCCAAACTAGAAAACCGCCCCAGATTCGGACACGGAGACGAGCCTTGTGAATGAAAGCACAGATCGACAGCGTCGTTAGGTAGGCGATGACAACCTGAAGAAAGTATGTGATCCCAAGGCCGAGGCTAGCAATTGATCGGTCGACATGCATCATATTGCCGTTCCTTTAACGGTAATTCTTGCGTTCCGCGACGTTTGCCTTGCGATAGCTTCGGATCAAGCCTTCCAGTTCTTGCAACTCTCTATTCCCGATCCGCTCATCCTCCAGCAGATTGACCAGCAGCTCAGTACGGGAACCGCGAAAATATCGTTGAATTAGAGACCGCAATGAAACACGGCTAACCTCGCGCCGCTTCACCCGCGGCCGGTACACAAAGGCACGACCACGGATCGAGTGGCTGACAAACTTTTTATTCTCCATGATACGCAAGACGGTTTGGACTGTCTTGTAATTTAGCCGGCTATCCTTGGAAGCCTGCAAAAGATCGTCGATCGTGCCTTCTTCGAGGACCCAGAGAATCTCAAGCAGGCGAAATTCTGCGGCGGTGGGCATCACAATTGGTCGGGACAATTGATCCTCGTTTAAAACTGAAACGACGCGTTGCATCTGTCCCCCCAATTGCAGAAGGACAAACTCATTCGAAAGCTTAGCAGTTCACCTAAGGGCTATCAATAGCGGCGGAGTAATGCTGAAGCAAGATGTCCCCCTTTTGACGATCCGACGCTGATTTGGCACAAACGTTGCCGACACCACAGACCTCTCTTGGCGCATCTAATCACCTTTACCCCAACAAACCAGTACGAGGTCCTGCTTGAAAACATCTCTACTTACCATCGCAGTATGTTTTTTGTTCTCCGCACTAGCTCCGTGCTGGGCTCAAACCCCGCCGTCTGACACGACCCTGGCCGCCAATCCCATCTTCCAAAAGAACTGTGCGAAGTGTCACGGCAAGAGCGCCGAGGGTCGTCACTTTGGCGGACCATCGCTCATCTCCGACAAAGCCACCTCCACAGACGATCTGCACAATATCATCGCTAACGGCAAAGGCCGGATGCCGAAATACGGCGGCAAACTAACCGCGGAAGAGATCGATATCCTGGTCCAGGAAATCAATAAATTGAACAAGAAATGAGGAGCACGTAGCCGCGCCGAGCTTTCGAGGCAGAACTGCAGAACTATAGATCCAACCACGTTGTATCCTCTTCACTGTCCTCCCCAAGACTGTCTTTAGGAGTACATCCATGTGACCGGTTTTGGCTTGACGTGCTTCCAGTCTGCCTGCAGCTTGAAATTTCCTATCGATTTCCTGAAATTTGTCGAATAGGCGGCTTCTTGTCCGTCATACTTTTAGGCGCATAAAGGCGCTCACAACATTTGCCATGGAGAAAATCCAATGCAATTTGCCCTACTAGTCTACGAATCACCGGATGCTTTCGCGGCACGGAAAAGCGACGGCACCGACCCCTACACCGGTGCTTGGCGGGCATACCATAAGTCGCTCGCCGAATCCGGCGCCTATCTCGGTGGCGATCCGCTTGAAGTACCGGAGACCGGAACCACAGTGAGAATTAAAGAAGGCAAGCGGCGCGTACAGGATGGCCCTTTCGCGGACACCAAGGAGCAACTGGGGGGATTCATAATATTGGACCTCCCCTCGATTGACGCAGCGCTCGATTGGGCAGCGCGCTGCCCCGCGGCCTCGGCTGGCGTTGTGGAGGTGCGCCCACTAGCACCTGCAGCCAAAGGCCGGATCACGGGATGAGCGGAAGCGCCCTAGACAGCACTCACCGGACGATCGAGCGAGTGGCGCGCGAGTCCTACGGTCGTCTGGTGGCTTATCTTTCATCGCACACGCGCGACGTGGCAAGCGCAGAGGACGCCCTCAGCAATGCGCTGGTGGCTGCACTGAAGGTGTGGCCGCGCGATGGCGTGCCACAAAATCCAGAGGCCTGGCTGCTGACGACAGCGCGCCATTCACTTATCGATCTGGTGCGTCATCAGCAAGTGGCCGTAGCAAGTGAGCCGACTCTCCAGCTCCTGAGTGAGGAACACGAGGTGACCTTGTCTAGGGAGTTTCCAGATGACAGGTTGAAACTGCTGTTCGTTTGCGCTCATCCGGCGATCGATCCCGCGATGCACACTCCTCTTATGCTGCAGACCGTTCTGGGCCTGGATGCCGCACGGATCGCGGGCGCCTTCCTGGTTTCGCCTAAAACGATGGGCCAGCGCCTGGTGCGTGCCAAGACGAAAATCCGCGATGGTGGCATTCAGTTCGAAGTCCCACAAGAGCGCGAGCTGCCGCAGCGGCTGGATGCGGTGCTTGAAGCCATTTACGCCGCATTTGGCATCGGATGGGACGATATGGCGGGCGCCGACCAGCCCGGCCGCGATCTGGCCGAGGAAGCCATCTGGCTCGCACGAGTGCTTCTGCAACTGCTCCCCGATAAAGCCGAAGTTCGGGGCTTGTTAGCTCTCATGCTTCATTGTGAGGCGCGCCGCGGTGCCCGAAGGACGCCTGATGGCCGATACGTTCCCCTTTCGGATCAGGACACGAAGCAGTGGTCGCTTCCTTTAATAGATGAGGCAGAGCGCCATCTCACCGAGGCGTTCAGCCAGGGACGCTCCGGGCGCTTTCAACTTGAAGCAGCGATTCAATCCGTACATGCTGAGCGGGCGCGCAGCGGCCGGATTGACTGGGCGGCCATCGCCGTCTTCTATGAACAACTGATCCGCATATCGCCGACACTCGGCACGCGAACTGGATACGCGGCGGCCATTGCCGAAGCAAGGGGACCTGAAGCGGGCCTCGCAGTGTTGGATGGAATCGATCCGGACGATATCTCGGCATATCAGCCCTACTGGGCAGTTCGCGCCCATCTGTTGCGACGACTAGGGAAATCATCTGAGGCCATTGGCGCTTTCGACCGGGCGATTGGTCTGGCCGAAGATCCGGCAGTAAGAGATTTTCTACTCCAAAGGCGAGGCAATCCGTAGTCGTCTGGAGTTGCTCTGACAGACAAGCAAGGGATTTCGTGGCAAGAGCACTCATTTTCCGGTTCGCCTTCGATCCACTTGAAGTCGAAGGCAAACGCTGGTCAGGGGAGATTCATGCCGTCGGCTCGTCGGGTGTTTCACCACAATGGTCACAATGAAGGCTCGAAGTTGGGGGCGGTGAGGTGTTACCCGTTGAGTCCGTCCCATGACCAGTGTGGGATGCTGAGACCGTTAGGCACATCGTCGGCGGACTGGTGGTAACGGGACATCGTTGTCGTGGTCGCCCAGGCGAAATAGTCGTGCAGCACTTGTCGCAAAACATCGTTGTTGGCTAGTCCGACATCGGCCAGAGCTAGATCGAAGCAGACAATCGCACGGCGATTCATTTCATCATGCTCCCCGTTCCCGCTGTGGATCCTGACGACGGTGGTTTCGTCACCATGGGAATCGGAATAGGTAGTCGGGCCACCGAGTGCCTCGGCCCAATAAGCGGCGAGTCGCTCGACATGCTGGGGGTGGAAGCCATGGCTGAACGCGTGGGCCACGATGTCGTCGGCCATCACCCGCTTATGCCAGGCGTCAGCAAGACGGCGCAGGCCGTCGTTGCCACCGGCTGCCTCGAAGACGGTTTGCATGTACCCATGATGACAATCCTTTCGTGGCTATGCAAGGCGGGTTTACAGGGGTCGCGACCGCCGATCGGACGCTATTGTCACCCACCATTTAGCAATGGATGTTCCCGGATTCCAATCGGATCACGAGCAAACCGGATTGCAACCTCTGACGCCCCGATTGCGTGTCAGTGCGGCGTTAAAAAATTCAACTCTTTGCCTAAGCGCTAATTTTGTCCTTGGTTATGTAGAAATCACCCAACCGCACCCGTCACCACTATAGAGGGGCTTAGCAGTCAAGCTTTGCTACCGGAGAGGTGAATGATGACAATCGCAGACAAAGCAGTTTTGGTGACCGGGGCCAATCGCGGTATAGGAAAGGCGCTGGTCGAGGAAGCCTTGAAGAGAGGCGCGAAGCGGGTGTATGCCGGTATGCGCCGGCCATTGGCCCACATGGATCGGCTCGTTACGGCCGTGACCCTAGACGTGACGAGCGCGGCGCAGACTCGGGCCGCTGTCGAGAGAGTCGAATCGCTCGATATCCTCATCAATAACGCCGGGTTGGCGCTTTTCGATGACTTGAGCGATCGGGCCGCTCTCGAGCGGCACCTCGCCGTCAATCTCTTTGGCACCTATGGCGTGACCCAGGCTTTCCTGCCGACCCTGATTCGTTCTCGGGGTGCCATCGTCAACGTTTTGTCGGTGGTGGCCCTAGCCCCCTTACCAATCATTCCGGCTTACTCGATCTCAAAAGCGGCCGCGTTCTCCCTGTCACAATCGCTGCGTGCTCTTCTGGCCGGACGGGGCGTAAAGGTGCATGCCGTCATGGCCGGCCCCGTGGACACGGAGATGTCCCGAGGCTTCGATGTACCGAAAGCTTCTCCGGAGTCCGTGGCGCGAGCCATCTTCGACGGAGTGGAGAGCGGGGAAGAGGATATCTTCCCAGATCCGATGTCGGAGTCCATCGCGGAGAGCTGGCGCAGCGGTGCGGTCAAGGCGCTCGAGCGCCAGTTTGCGGCGCTCGTAGAAACAGAGCCCGTAAATTCATAAGCGAAGGGAGTATTTTCTCCTTCTGGCTTTGTCGAAATCGACTCAGTTCAGCCGTTACAACTAGAGAAGCAGCTTTAACGATCACGCTTTGCCGCTAGGAGGTTAACGATGTGTCCATTCTGCTTCGCGACCATGGGACTAGTAGTTGCTGGGGCGGTCTCTACCGGCGGGCTAGCCGCGTTGACCGTAAAAGTCTCTCGCAAAAAGAAGGAAGAACGAGGAGTTGTCCTGAATTCAAGTAATAATAATAAGGAGAATGAAGATGTCAACGAACACGATTGAAAACCCGAAAATAGTGTCGCGTGATGAATGGCTTGCGGCGCGAAAGAAGCTACTGGCCAGAGAGAAACAACTCACGCACGAGCGCGATGCAGTCGCCGCCGAACGCCGCCAGCTTCCCTGGGTCAAAGTCGAAAAGAACTATGTTTTCGATTCTCCCGAGGGCAAGAAGACTCTTGCTGATTTGTTTGACGGCCGAAGTCAACTCGTCATTTATCACTTCATGTTCGGCCCGGATTGGAAAGAAGGTTGCCCCAGTTGTTCTCTTAACATGGACCATACCGACGGCGCGCTGGCGCATCTGGCGCAACGCGACGTTGCCTTTGCCGCGATTTCGAGAGCCCCATTGCCTAAGATCGAGACCTTCAAGAAGCGCTTGGGCTGGCATTTTGCATGGGTCTCATCGTACGCAACCGAGTTCAACTACGACTACCATGTTTCGTTCACCCCGGAGGAAGTCGCGAAAGGCAAAGTTGAGTACAACTTTGATCTGGTGGAATTTCCCAGCGTGGAAGCGCCTGGAATCAGCGTTTTCTACAAGGACGAGAATGGCAACGTCTTCCACACGTATTCCGCCTACGCTCGTGGGACTGAGAACGTCGTCAACACCTACAACTATCTCGACCTGGTGCCGAAGGGGCGGGACGAAGATCGTTTGTATTTCCCCATGGCTTGGGTACGCCACCACGATCGTTACGAGGACGGCCGACTGGCGGATGCTGACAAGCCATACTGGCCTTCGGAAGCAGCTTCAGGACGTTGAATATTCGAGCGCACTCAAGCTGGCTCATTGGCCTGTCGTTTGCCAAGATCACGTCAGGCCAAGCCAGCAAGGGGAGGATGCTTCAGTTGAACCACGAAGGAGTGATATCAACGTATATTGCCAGGCGGCCGTGGCGGGAAAGCATAACAACCCACCCGGTTTGTATCATTGAAAGAATCTCGGAATCTCAGGAGAAATCAATGAATCGGAAGAATCGCCGCACGAGAGCATTGAGCTGGGTCGGGCTGGTTGTCGTATTGACGGCGTTCCAGGCGCAAGCACAGGACGCCAAACCGCCGTATCCGAACATGGGCCCGCTTGACCAATACTTGATGGAACGAAATGCCGAGATAGCGCTGGCTCGGAGCGCTGCCCCTGAGTCCATCGCACAGGAGGCCGAATTCTTGGTGCTCGGACAGCACGGTTACGAAACCGCAGTCAAAGGCAAGAACGGTTTCGTCTGCATGGTGTGGCGATCATGGACCGCTGGAACCGACGATCCCGATTTTTGGAATCCCAAATTGCGGGGCCCCGATCTGTTTGAACGCGCTGGCTGCGCGATCCCAAGTCCCACTCACTCTCAAGAAAACCACGGTGATATTGGCTTCGCGATCCAAAGACCAGATGGCCGAGGCCGTCAGGGCCGCTTTCGATAGGAAGGAATTGTCGACGCCGGAAACCGGCGCAATGTGCTACATGATGTCAAAGCTAGGATACTTGAGTGACCGTGACGGCAACTGGCATCCCCACCTGATGTTTTTCCTTCCACTCACAGACCCTGCAGTTTGGGGTGCAGGCCCGCCAGGCTCTACGGTTCTAGGATTTAAGTCCACTCTTGACCAGTTGACCTTATTCCTGATTCCGATTCGCCAATGGTCGGACGGAACGGCTGCGTCCGTGGATGAACACTGACTTGCGATCTGATTGATGCGGATCAGAAAATTCGAAGCGGAAGGCGTTGCACCCTTGCCGGTTCCCAGCGAACGGATCACTTGACGGCAATCACTCTCAGGGCAGTGACTTGACGCACCCAACGTGCGCCTCTCTTATCCCCGGGCGCAACGATCCGGAAGGGGCCTTCTTTCGCGTCAAGTGGTTTGCTGTCCCGCTTGTCCGCAAGGATGATGTCGCCCACTGCGAATGCCTGATCAACCTCGGCGAGGGCAAAGACCGCTCTGTATCCATCGGCTGCTTCTACCAGCAGCACTTCGGTCATTCTTGGCCCACGCAGTTTGTCGCCCAATTGAATGTTCGCGCTAGAAAGCAGGCTGGCTAACGATACTCCGTCAAACTGAGCGGGAGCATCATGGTCACTTACTTTGACTGTGGTATGCGGCAAGTTCGAGATCTGCACGGCGGTAAGCGTGGTTGGGTGGCCTTCTAGATCCGTTATCTGTAGCGCCTGTGCCGAGAGCCCAGAAGCGACCAGCAGGAAACAGCAGATTACCTAGAAAGGCAGACTACTCTGCTCAGTCATTTGGTTTTCCCCGTGGCACCATTCAGTCCTTCTGAAGCATTACCTCGGTGGACTTTATTATGACCCTAACGGAGTCACCCTTCTTCAAAGCCATTTCCTCGGCGCTTCTTCGGGTCACACTTTCGACGAGGTTTTCCCCGACACGCACCGCGACATGTGCCATCACGCCGCCAAGTTGAACTTCTTCGACGGTTCCCTTGAGCTGATTGCGAGCAGAAATAGTCATGCCACAAGGCTAATCCAATTGTTGTCCTGTTGTGAAGCGTTCCGGAGTTGACTGTTCCGGAGTTGACCGGGCCTCGTTTCGGGGCGATGGCGTGGCATTCATTCAATCGCCTCAGAGCATGGCCGCAATCGCTACGGAATCGAGTCTGCTGTGTCCGACTCTCTTACGATGAGGCCATTTCATTTAGTATTCGGATGCGCTGCAGCCGAGTGATACCACTACGTTGCGGAGCAGGTTTACCTTATTGAGTTGATCGAATGGTACAGACCGAGAAGAACGGACACAGTCAATGACAGGAACCTCGGAAACAGGAGGACCAAGGTCATCAAGTCTATGGCGCCCCCTCCGTGTGCCCACGTTTCGTCATCTGTTGATCGCAGATGTTATCTCCGACATCGGCACTTTTATGCAGGGCGTTGGCGCTGCATGGTTGATGGTGTCACTTGGCGCGGGCCCTGCGTACGTCGCGCTCACGCAGACTGCGTCTTCCTTACCCTTTTTTCTACTGGCTCTTCCTGCGGGTTCTGCCGGCGATATCTTCGATCGCCGCAAGCTAGTTCTCGCCACCGAGTCTTGGATGATGGGAGTGGCTGTGCTCCTGGTGGTCTTGACTATCAGCGGCCTCATGTCACCCTGGCTGCTGCTGGTCTTAACGTTCGCACTCTCGACCGGAGATGCGTTTGAAACACCAACGTGGCGCGCGATTCTGCCCGAACTGGTGCCCAAGGACGACCTTGCAGCGGCATCCGCGCTGAACGGCATTGAATTCAATCTTGCTCGAGCGGTGGGGCCGGCTCTCGCCGGGGTCGTCATAGCCGTCGCTGGCGTAGCCATGGCATTTGTGGCGAACGTAGCCTCATTTCTTGGAGTCATCCTGGTTGTTGCGAAGTGGAAGCGGCCGATTCGCAAGCGAAGTGCACCACCAGAGACCTTGACCGGTGCTACGCTCGCCGCGATTCGCTACGTCCGGAACTCTCCCGCGATCCTCACCGTTGTGTTGCGGACGGGCATCGTTATGTTTTTTTCCAGCGCGATCTTTGCTCTATTGCCATCGGTTGCGCGGGGCGTGAACAAAACAGCAGTCGGCTACGGGCTGTTGCTCGGATGCTTCGGAGTCGGCGCAATTGCCGGTGCGTTTGTCATGCAGTGGGCTCGCAGAAGATGGTCCACGGAGGTCGTGGTTTCGGCTGGTGTAATCATCCTGGGCCTGGTGCTTGTAACAATGAGTGTCTTACACAGGTTGAGCACACTTTCCCCCATCCTGTCGATTGGCGGAGCGGCGTGGGTCATCTTCATTTCGCTCATCAACGCCCTCGTGCAGAGCTTGGTACCGGATTGGGTACGAGCACGAGTCCTTGCGATCTTCATTCTCGTTTATCAGGGAAGCTTCGCTGCGGGCAGCGCCTTTTGGGGCGCAGTTGCCCAACGAGCAAACATTCGAGCGGCACTGATGTATGCCGGGATTGGAACAATCGGTAGTGTGGTGTTCGTGCTCTTCGCAAAGCTTCCCGATTCTACGGCCGATCTGAGCCCATGGAACCACTGGCGCATGCCAATTGTCGTCGAGGAAGTTAAAGCTAACCTTCGCCAGGGTCCAGTGCTGGTTACGGTCGAATACCAGGTTGTTCGAGAACGGGAAGTCGAGTTCGTGCAGATTATCAATGAATACGCCCGTATCCGGCGGCGCGACGGCGCCTACCGCTGGGGGATTTTCCGTGATACGGAAACCGCGAATCGTTTTCTGGAGACGTTCCTGGTCAATTCGTGGGCGGAACATCTGCGGCAACACGAACGTCAGACGCAATCGGACGAAGCGCTGGAACGACGTTTGCGCAGTTGTGTTGCCGTTGACCCAAAGGTTCATCACCTGATCTACGCGTATTCGAGCGAAACATGACCAGGAACAGCCAACTCGCCTTCGTTCTCTCCCCTTCGTTTCGAGGGCAATTTCTTCAAGACGCGACTTGAATCTTCATCGTGACCGCACCGACTTCGCCGCATATTGTGGACAAAGCGCTGGTTGCTCTTCTTGTAATCGAACCACCATCTTCGCTGGCGCACTATCCTTCAACACCGCACGTGTCGCCCCGCCATCGTCGAATACAAGATCAGCACCTCTTTGAGCATGTGTGGCCATCGTCATTGGTTAAACTCTTTGCCACCGTCGATGAAGTTACAGCGCTGGTGCTCACCTGGCAGGCGAGGTCTCTTCGGCGACGTCCGGAGCGATCCTGCGAGTAGATGGCGGTGTCGTGTGGGTGATGGTCTAACGAGAGGTGGAAGTAGTGGATTCGAGCAACATTGCTATTCTTAGGAGGAGGTAGCCAATGTCGGAAAGCGCGGCACCCCCATATATCATCAGCCTAATCCGCCATTTCGCCGACCTTCGGGACCGCACGCACGGCGGCTCCGCAAGTCGCGAGGACAAGGAAGCCCACTTCGAAAAGGGTGGTTCGCCAGGTTCTCCCCGAAATGAACACGAGCTTACTGCTCAACTCCGGGCGAATCAGCGAGACGGGGACTACGAGGCACAGATAATGGCGGTCTAGAAGCACTCTGGGCTTTGAGCTGGCCTGAACAGCTGGCAGTCGGGGTCGAGCCGACCGTGCTCCAAGCCCATTTTGGGCGCAGCGTCCATCACCCTCATCTTCGAAGAACCACAGTTCACGACCGGCCGCTGAACTGTTCTGCGACGAGGATGCCGCAGCCCAACTGACCATGGTCCGGGCCATCGCGTACAGCGGTCTGCACAATTTGGTTTAACGCGCAGACTTTCGAATCGTCCCTGTGGTGAATCGAGCTGCGATTTTGTGATCAAATGAATCTTGACCATGCTTTCTGCTCAAAAACTCGACACTCACCACAAAGCGCTCACCCTCAATCTCGATCCATCCACCTTCGGCTCTTTTGCCGAAATCGGTGCGGGACAGGAAGTCGCGCGATGGTTCCTTCTCGTGGGAGGGGCATCCGGAACGGTGGCCAAATCCATTTCCGCTTACGACAAGGAAGTCAGCGATGACCTCTACGGTTCCGGATCGCGCTACGTATCCAAACAGCGGCTCGAGGCGATGCTGGAAAACGAATGGACCCAGCTTCTCACGCAATTAAGCAAATCCCGTGGATCACAAACTCGGTTCTTTTGCTTTGTCGATACCCTCTCCGCCCGTAATTTCGCCGGAACAAACGACGCACATGGTTGGGTCGGTCTCCGGTTTCAGTTGGAGCCCGGCGGTCCTCCAAGCGACATCCTGCTGCACGTCGCTATGCGCGATCCTTCCAACGTCCTCCAGCAGCAGGCCATCGGCGTTCTGGGTGTCAACCTCATCTACGCCGCATTCTATGAAGCGCAAACTCAGCAGTCATTTCTGGAAGGCTTAGCACAAGACGTCGTCGCGGAGCGAATCGAGATCGACTACGTGGATCTTCGCGGGTCAGCGTTCGAGGGTTGGGATCGCCGTGCTTTGCTAGTCCAGATGGTGCGTGCCGGATTCGCAGAGGCTGTGGTTTTCCCTTCCAAGGGTTCCCTGGTTCCCCCTACCGAGGTTCTTTATAAGAGAGCCGTCGTGCTTGCGCCGGGATATTTTGGCCACACAGATACGGTTCACTCGCAAGTTCATTTGCGATTATTGGCTTCGGGTATTCAGGAGCTTGAGACGGAGCTTGGCGAAGCGCGCTCGGCTACCGCTGGGTTTTTTTGCCTGACAGTGGCGCCATTCACGCCAAACGAACCAGCGCCGGAAATCCCCGACTTACTTCGTCGCATCGATGCGCTTCTCGCCGCTGGCGGCGATGTGCTACTTTTTCGTCGACCTGAGCTCTACCACATGACAGCTCTCGTAAACCGCCATACGAACGCGCCTGTACGCTTCGTCGCAGGTCTTTCTCTGGTGATTCGAGCGTTTGAAGACGTTTACGGCAATCTGGAAGGCAGACGTCTGGAGGCGCTTTCGCGTCTCTTCGCCCAAAATGTCCGAATCTATATTTATCCGATGACCGCAACGGATCTGCGGGCGTGGCTGGAGACCGTTTCCATAAGAGGTTGGGAGTGGGATGAGACGAACGGATGGGTTTCAGCCGCTCAGCTGCGTCGCGCGCCGCCTCTTGGACATTTATTCGCTTATCTCCTCGCGAGCAACTTTCTTGTCCCCATGCTAGTCCCGGCGGGTGCGTGAGAGCCGAGGGTCGACACATGATCGCCGGACGCCGCTCGTTCAAAGACTCGACTTGACTCGACTTCAGCCTGACCGCACCGACTTCGCCTCATTTTCCGCGCTTGTCAAGCAGGGAGCTCACCAGAGTATCGGCCAACCAGTCCTCGTACTGCTGGGGAGACCACCGACGCTCGGTTACGAGCATGCGGTACACATCTCCTCCAGTAAGCATCCAAAAGAGATCGCGCGCGGCCTTGTGGGTAAGACCCGGGCGAAGCCTTCCTGACTCGCGAAGGAAGTTGATCGTGCCTTCTTCCTTGTCGTAGCGAAGTCGCTCGCGTTGCCGTCCCAGCTTCGCCAATTCTGGCGCCACAACACCTGCGCCCCGCATCAGATCAAACGCCGCACTTTGCGCTCCGCGGATCTGCCTGGCAACGCGCGCCGAGAGCCGTAAACGCCTCTCGGGGTCGGTCGTGCCTAATGCCTGCTGCACGACCTTCTCGTAATCGGACTCCAACATCGATTGATCGAGGAGAGCGATCAGAATGCCCGTCTTCGATTTGAATATGGCATACACGCTTTGGGCAGATACTTCCGCCTGCTGTGCGATCGCTTCTACAGTCATTCCCGCATAGCCTTCGCTCTGCAGGAGCTGCCGGGTGGCCTCGACAATGCGGCTGCGGGTGTCGTCCGCTTGACGCTGGCGAACCAAGGAATTGTACGGACGCGGTTTTATTTTCGACAAGGACCAAATTGTAGCATCATTTATTAACTAGAGTAATCTATAACCATTATAAGAACGCAGCCGCTGGGAGGGAACTACACGGCGGCCCAGAAAGAGAGGCATCATGAAGCTGGTTGTGTTGGGGGCTACCGGGGCTACTGGGCTTGAGATCGTTGGGCAGGCGCTTGAACGTGGCCATTCCGTGACCGCACTGGTTCGCTCACTGGAGCGACTGAAGGTTTTTGGCGATCGAATTAGCATCAAGCAAGGAGATCTGCTGAACAGTGCCGACCTCGAACAGGTTATCCGAGGTCACGATGCAGTTATATCGGGGTTTGGACCGCGGCTGCCTGTCTCGAAAGCCGACGCGCATCTTCTCGGGCAGTTCGCCACCGCGCTCACAAACGCGATGGTGCAAGCGGGAGTGAGGCGTGCGGTCGTCGAGTCGGTGGCTTTCTTGTTCAAGGATTCAATCATCCCGCCTGCCTACATTCTCGGCAGATTACTGTTTCCGAGTATCGTAGCGGATGCTTCCGCGATGGAGGAAATCTTTGACAAGAGCGGACTCGAGTGGACGATGGTGCGCCCGCCGGAACTGACCAACAATTCTTACACCGGAAAGTATCGCGTCCGAGAAGGCCACCTCCCGCGGTTCGGCTTCAGAATCTCGCGTGCGGATGTAGCCGATTTCATGATTAAGGCGGTCGAGAATCATTCCGCGATTTGCAAGGTTGTGGGGGTGGCTAGTTAATGCCCCCGGCGATGTGATCCGTCTGGCGTAAAGCTGACCGGGCCTTCGGCGAGTTAAAAAAGCGTAGCGACCTCCAGCGGAGATGAACCGGCCTGGTAAACAGGGCGCCTTGATGTTCGAAAAGGTCGAGCCTCAAATGGCTCAAGGATCTCGCCGAAGTCGGAGGGGATGGTGCAATGCGTGACGCGGCGCGATTTGAGAACATAGCTGTGTGCAGCAGTAGTGTCCATTGGCACCCTTCCCATCCATGGCTCGTGCTGCTCGTGGCGTGACTCTGCCAGACGGCTATCGATGCTGAAGGTGCCAGCCCCGAGAGCGACGGTCTGAAGCACCCCGCTTGTGCTCGCGATGTTCTTCAGAAAATGTGCCATCGCGTTTTGGTCGGCGAAGTTGCGGTAGTTATCCCCCGAGAGCTCGCTACCGTCCGTTTGGAACAATCTGAATGTTCTTTGCACATCCACTAGCAATACTGCGAAGAACGGCATAGGATGTTGGATCGTTCCGGAGCAGGCTGCTTATCGGAAGAGAGTACACATTCACAGGTTACGAGGTTCCGTAATGGGCCCAAATGCAAGCCCGACACCTAGTCAGGCACTCAAGCAACTGTCCGCTGCAAACGGGTTGGCAATCGTTCGCGTGACGATCGGGGCGATGTTGTTGTGGGTCTTTTTCGAGAATCTGGGGAAAGGCTTGTACACGCCGGCTGGATACACGGGCCTAATCAATTACTACCTCAAGGCAAGCCACGCCCCGGCTGCCTGGAAGGCGGTGATGGGCCTGGCGGCAAGCCACGCCGCGATGGCTGCTCCGATGCAGGGCTTGACGGAAATCTCACTCGGTATCCTGCTCCTCATCGGTCTGTTTACCCGGCCGGCCGCATTTGTGGCTTTTCTGTTTCTCGGCAGCCTTTGGATTTCGGAGTTCGGCACCTCGTGGATCTGGGAGCTGTTGGTTCCGGTGCTGGCATCGCTCGGGCTCGCGATCGGGCGCGCCGGCCGCAAATGGGGCGTTGACGCGTGGCTGTCGCAACGGCGGCCATTTTCTCCGTGGTGGTGATTGGGCCACAATCACTTTGAATTACGAGCGCGTGCGAGTATCCGTCATTGTCCCTACCCATAATGAAGCGCAGTCGATTGCGCTCGTTCTAGCTGATCTCCCCTCTGAACTCACGACAGAGGTCATCGTTGTCGACAGCAACTCGAATGACGGGACGCCCGAGATCGCCGCAAAAAAGGGAGCTCGGGTCATTCAGGAACCACGCCGCGGCTATGGGCGAGCCTGCCTCACGGGCCTGGCCACGGCAAATTCCCCGGACGTGGTTGTATTCCTGGATGGCGACTATAGCGATCGACCGTCCGAACTGCCGATTCTTTTAGCGCCAATCATCGAAGGGCGAGCGGACATCACGCTTGGTTCTCGCCTTGGAAAACAGAATAGTCCTGGGGCGCTGCCCTGGCACCAGGTATTTGGGAATCGCCTCGCCGCCGGCCTGATCCGACTTTTGTATGGACTGAAAATCAGTGACCTCGGCCCGTTTCGGGCTGGCCGCGCCGATGTACTACGCGCCCTTGTGCTCGAAGAAACCACCTATGGTTGGGCGGTTGAGATGATTCTCAAAGGCGCACTGGCTGGATTCCGCGTGGTTGAAGTCCCGGTGAGTTACTACCCGCGTATCGGAAAATCCAAGATCAGCGGTACGCTGAAGGGCACGGTTGGCGCGGGCTGGTTCATTCTCAGCTTGATCGTGCGCTATTACTTCCGGCGCCGAACGCCGAGGCGAGCGTAGGCCTGAACGCTCCGCCCGCGCAGCCGCAGAGGGGATCGCGGTTCTTCAACGGGTGAGGTGAATGCGAGGGCGCTGCAGCAGCGTGTGAGGCATTCCTCCCATTCTTTAGATGATCGTCGCGGGTTTACTGCGATATTGCTCGTCGCTGACCTTGTCCATCCAGTCGACCACCTTGCCGTCCTTCTTCTCGTGAATGGCGATGTGCGTGATCGCTGTCGTCGGCGTAGCGCCGTGCCAGTGCTTCTCTCCGGGCGAGAACCAGACCACGTCACCAGGCCGGATCTCTTCGATCGGTCCCCCTTCGTGCTGAACCCAGCCGCAGCCAGCAGTAACGATGAGAGTCTGACCAAGGGGATGCGTGTGCCATGCAGTTCGCGCGCCTGGCTCGAAAGTTACGCTGGCGCCCTGAACGAAGGCCGGGTCGGGTGCCTGAAATAGGGGGTCAATTCGCACGGTGCCGGTGAACCAGTCGGGTGATCCCTGGGCGGAGGGTTGAGAGCCAACTCTTTTGATGTCCATTGATTTGAAGTCCTTCCTTTTTCAGCGATTGCTCGTCTCCTCAATGTGTTTGGGGATACCGAACCCCTGCACAGAAATCTTTGAACCGGCGCTTTCGACCTCGCGATCGTCGGTCGTAAAATCGTGCCGAGGGGGTTAATCACGTTCCCAAGTAACCTTCCAGTGCTCGTTTGGATTGGCCGACCTCACAATGAGCTGTTTGCCAGAGAGCTCAAATAGCCGCGGCAGGTCTTTGCCGATCAGAGTCCGCACCAGTGCACCCTCGACGTGAAACGTTAAGGCGTGGCTGCTTTCGTCGATTACATATGTACCGAAGGAAGCCTCGTAGCCACCCTGTGAATACTGTTCGGGTCCGGCGGAGGTTTGCGGCTGCGGGTTCCGTTCCATCACCTGGACCGACATGTGGCCGTCGCCTGTGAAGACTAGCAGCCCGGTAGAGTCGGCGCGGTGAATTTTCCCGTCTGCGTCTTGCGCTTCGAGTGAGGACAGGCGCCACGCCCCGACAAACCGTTTCCCGATACCCGCATTTTCATTGCGATTCTGGCTGCCAGCGAGCGTCGTCGCAGTTACGCAGAAAAGCAAAGACCCGACTCCGAGCGAAATCAGTTTGTTCACGTTTGTGGCTCCTCGTCACTCGTGTCTCACGTTTGGTGAGTTTCTCGGCTTCCTGAGAAGCATTTCTCCTTCCGAACTTTCTCTCATCCCGAGATCAGGATCAAATGCCTTGGGGTGGGCCGATCTCTTCGATTTATTGCCTCCCCTCCGCAGATCATTAGATCATTGCTTTGCGATATCTGTTCCGATCAGGATGACAGAGTTGGGAAGATCTGAACATCCCCACTCAAGCCAAAAGTGGGATTGGTGGGAATCATCGCGTTCTTCCGAAGGCACAGGTCTTTACAAAAAATCTTATATTGGACATAATCTAAATTAGAGATGGACACCGAGGCGATTAAGCGGTCGTTGGACGCCAGCGGGCTACGGTGCACCGCACAGCGCCACGCCGTAATGGCGTTCTTGATGGAGCACAAGGGGCATCCGACGGCAGCGGAAATCTTCAAAGCCGTGAATCGCGTGGATCCCCGCTCTTCAAGGGCCACGACTTATAACAATCTGCGGGACTTGGTCAAGGCGGGTTTGGTACGGGAAGTGGCCGTCGAGGGCCGCGCCGGTCGATTCGATCTGGAAGGCACACGCCACCACCACTTCATTTGCGACCGTTGCGGCAGCGTTGAGGACGTCGACTGGTACGACGTGCCCAAGCCTGCCTCGCGTTCTCTCGGGAAGCGAATTGTTCGTGAATGCCAACTTATTTTTAGAGGACTCTGCACGAAGTGCGCTCGCAAGCATGCTTCGCGTTAATTGCGCGAACCGCAGTCTGATGGGTTCGTAGATCATCACCGTTTGAACTAATTCAAAGGAAGAAATATATGGAAAATCCAAAACATATGGAAAACACACTTGCCTCTTCGTCGGGGACCGTTTCCCCCGAGGATAAGGGCAAAAATGCGTCAACCGGGGCCAAGTGCCCGTTCAATCACGGAGCCTCTGCTCCTACCAACCGCGACTGGTGGCCGAGTCAGGTGAACCTGAAGGTTCTGCACCAGCACTCAGACCTCTCTGATCCGATGGGTCAGGAGTTCGACTACGCCCGGGAATTCAAGAGTCTTGATCTGAAGGCTGTGATCAATGACCTTCATGCACTCATGACCGACTCGCAGGATTGGTGGCCAGCCGACTTCGGGCACTATGGAGGGCTGTTCATCCGCATGGCGTGGCACAGTGCAGGCACGTACCGCATTGGCGATGGCCGCGGCGGCGCTGGAGCCGGACAGCAGCGCTTTGCCCCGCTGAATAGCTGGCCCGACAATGTGAACCTCGACAAGGCGCGCCGGCTGCTCTGGCCGATCAAGCAGAAATATGGCCGGAAAATTTCCTGGGCCGATCTGATGATTCTCGCCGGCAATGTCGCTCTCGAGGATATGGGATTCAAGACATTTGGCTTCGGTGGCGGACGCGCGGATGTTTGGGAACCCGAAGAGGACGTCTACTGGGGTCCTGAGGGCACGTGGCTGGCGGACGAACGCTACAGCGGCGATCGTGATCTCGCGAATCCTCTGGCTGCCGTGCAAATGGGACTGATTTACGTGAACCCGGAAGGGCCTAATGGAAAGCCTGATCCCATTGCGGCGGGCAGGGACATTCGCGAAACATTCAAACGCATGGCCATGAACGACGAAGAAACCGTCGCTCTGATTGCCGGCGGGCATACCTTCGGGAAGACTCACGGCGCTGCTGTTCCTGCTGACTATGTAGGCCCCGAGCCAGAGGGTGCCGACATCAACGAACAAGGCCTCGGATGGAAGAATGAATTCGGTAAAGGCTTTGGTGCTGACACGATCGGCAGTGGCCTGGAAGTCATTTGGACCCAGACACCGACCAAGTGGAGCAACAACTTCTTCACCAACCTGTTCAGCTACGAATGGGAACTGACAAAGAGCCCGGCCGGTGCGCATCAGTGGACGCCGAAAAATGGTGCAGGCAACGGCACAGTACCGGATGCACATGATCCTTCAAA
The DNA here is from genome assembly GCA_963786325.1 of Terriglobia bacterium. Lineage (GTDB taxonomy): Bacteria > Acidobacteriota > Terriglobia > Terriglobales > Acidobacteriaceae > JAIQFF01. The sequence goes on along the minus strand of CAWAYW010000017.1, from coordinate 188,324 downwards.
GCGTCACGCGCCGTCGATGCTGACCACGGACCTAGCATTGCGTTTCGATCCCGCTTACGAAAAAATTTCGCGGCGCTTCTACGAGCATCCCGACCAGTTCGCAGATGCGTTTGCCCGCGCGTGGTTCAAGCTGACTCACCGCGACATGGGACCCATCGTGCGTTATCTCGGCCCGCTGGTTCCGAAGGAGCCGCTGCCTTGGCAAGACCCGATCCCCGCGGTGAATCATCCGCTGATCAACGAGCAAGACCTTGCTACGCTGAAGGCGAAAATCCTTGCCTCTGGCCTGACGGTTTCTCAGTTGGTCTCGACCGCTTGGGCGTCGGCATCAACCTTCCGCGGCTCTGACAAGCGCGGTGGAGCGAACGGTGCGCGCATTCGCCTCGTGCCGCAAAAGTTCTGGGAGGTTAACCAGCCAACGGAATTGGAAAAAGTGCTGCAGAAGCTGGAAGCAATCCAGAACGAGTTCAACGCTTCTGCGTCTGGGGGGAAGGAAGTCTCGCTGGCGGACCTGATCGTTCTCGGCGGCGATGCGGCGATCGAGAAAGCTGCGAAAGATGCCGGAACCGAAGTGAAGATCCCCTTCAAGCAGGGCCGCATGGATGCATTGCAGGAGCAAACTGATGTTGAATCCTTCGAGCCGCTCGAACCAAAAGCCGATGGATTCCGCAACTATCTTCGGGGCAAGCACCGCCTGTCGCCTGAGGAGCTGTTGGTCGATAAGGCGCAGTCGTTGAGGCTCACCGCGCCAGAAATGACCGTTCTGGTCGGAGGCCTGCGAGTGCTGGGAGCAAACACCGGCAACTCGAAGCACGGTGTCTTCACCAAGAAGCTGGGCACACTGACCAACGACTTCTTCGTCAACCTGCTCGACATGAACACGCAATGGCAGCCATCCACTACCTCTAACGGTTCTGGAGATATCTACGAGGGGCGCGACCGGAAGACCAACCAGGTCAAGTGGACCGGTACCCGTGTGGATCTGATTTTCGGTTCGCACTCGCAGCTGCGCGCCTTGGCGGAAGTCTATGCATCCTCGGACGCCAAAGAGAAGTTCGCGAAAGACTTCGCGGCAGCCTGGAGCAAGGTGATGAACCACGATCGCTTCGAGGTGGCTTAGGCTCAGCGGAAAAGGTTCTCGAGGGCTTCTCTCGCCGCCCAGAGTTCCAATTCGGTGCAGCGCAACGGCCGTAGCTGCTTGCGTGGGATTGTAGGCTTGTTTGGTTCAATCAAACACACGGCAAGGATAGGGTCGTTTGGGAGACGTTGTCAGTGGGTAGTGGAGGCTACCTGTCAAGTGGTCGAGTGGCCCAGTCGTTCCGGTTCGAGTCCGTTGTCCTCCGCACGGTCTCTCGGCTCAGTGTTGCATTTGTTAAGAATAGTCTTAACGTGATAGCGCACAATTGCCAAGGCCCGGATGAGTAGGCGTTATCGTATCGCTGCCCATCCGGACCGAAAATATAGGTGTCGTTGGCAGGACACTAAGGCGGGTGGCCCATTCAAGCCTGCTTTGGCTTGAGTGGGTAGTTCGACAGCTAGGGCAGAGTGCGCCCACCGCTCCTTTGCGTTTTTCGTGTCGTCATTCGGCTCGATCTTCAGTGTCCCTCATGGCTTGTTGTCGTGGAAGCAGCAGGTCCCTCCACTCCACAGATCATCGCTTCGCGATGATCTACTTCGGGTTGACCGAGTTGGGGAGATTGAACTTCCCCACTCAAGCCAAAGCAGGCTTGAGTGGGGCTACCCGTCGTATATTATTGCCCCAACAGTCGATGAAATCTCAAAGCAGACCGATGCGTTCGTCAGGCGATAACCGAGTAGTGGTAATCATGGCAAAGGCACCCAGGCCGGGCTCGGTCAAGACCCGTCTGGCCGCAAGCCTTTCTCCTGAGGCAGTTACTGCTTTCTATTGCTGCCTTCTGAAGGACACGCTATCGTTGGCGCGGTCATTGGGCGATGCCGAAGTTGCGATCATGTGCCCGGATTCCGACGTCAACGAACTGGCGCAATTGGCAGGTAGTGACGTGAGCGTAGTTGCTCAAAGCGGGGAAGGTCTTGCCGCAGGCCTTACTTCGGTGTTTGCGCACTTTGCAGACGGTCATCAACGACGCACCATCGCCTTCAACAGCGATAGCCCACATCTGCCGCGCGCTGTCCTCGAAAGTGCATTCGAAGCCTTGGCCGCACATGACGTTGTCGTCGGGCCGACCCACGATGGAGGCTACTATCTCGTAGGGGCAAAAGCTTCTCATCCGATGCTTTTCGCTGGCGATGGAATGGGCACCAGTAGTGCGCTGGAAAGACTTCTGTCGCGCGCGCGAGATCTAAAGCTATCCGTAGGGTGGGCAGATCCTTTTTACGACGTTGATGTAGCTGACGACCTGACTCGCCTGGCGGCGGAATTGGGCATGGCTCCGGCAAGAGCGCCCCACACGGCGCGGTGGCTTAAAGAGTGGGAGCGCGGCCCTCACTGAGCGACGAAACCAAAAATTGAGACCGCATACCGATCTCACACTCCCAATCTTTCTGAGTACGCACGATCCGGGGGCTGAGAATGACTAAATTCAATAACTTGATTGCATTCACGTTTCTGGCTTCGACGAGTGGTTGCGAACCCATCAACAATTTCGTTGACTGTCCCGGAATGATTGATCCGCCCTATGTCTCTGGTTGCCTTCCAGGTGATAAAGAAGGGAGTGTCGCCCTTTGGAGTAAGAAGTCAGACGATCATATTCAGCCTTAGAGGTTAATGTTCAGAACAGCGGATCCGACAGAGCTGGGTTGCGCAGCTACGATCGAATGGCATCGTCCACCTGGGGTTATCAATCGAGCGGCGGAGTCGTTTGCCGCTTCGCAATCTCCGTTTTCTGTGAAGAAGAATCGAAGGGATCCGGCAGATGTGATTCCCGATGCTAAAGTTCTCGTGAACTATTTATGACGGCTGACGGATACTCTATTGTTATAAGGGGACTGGTTTGTCTATGGCATTGAATGAACGCGTTGACACAAATGGACAATAGCACGTGTTCTGTGGAATTTGCGGAGCCGGCAACGAGGCAATCTCGGACAGGGTCTCGAACAGGCACGGGGAGTCGGTGAAGGTCACGCCCGCGTGGAGAGTGAACATACTCGGAGCCACGTTGTGGGTGGCGCTAATCATCTGCGCGCGCAACTTCGGCGATAGAGGCGGACCGTACTTCATGGCCTCTTTGACGCTTGCGAGCATCGCGTATTTGCTGGCGATCCGTGAGTTTTTTGCTAAGCCAACATTTTCCCGGCGCCTGGTCGTTTTCGGGCTCATTCTGGCTGCGGTGTGGCATATTGCATTTCTTCGCCTGCCCACGGGCGACGACGATGACATCCATCGTTATGTCTGGGATGGCCGGCTGCAGAGGCTCGGCTACAACCCGTACATTGTCGTTCCCAGCGATCCTGCTGCGCAAAGCCTTCATACTGCCGAAACCCGCAAATTGAATAACCCCGACCTGCCAAGCCCGTACCCGCCGGGAGCGCAACTTTTTTTCCGCGCAGTGACTTCCATTCGTGAATCTGCATTTGCACTGAGAGTGGCATTCGAAGTTTGCGATTTACTCATTGTGTTTGTATTGCTCGACATGTTGCGCCGTAACCGGCGCGGAGCGCACCTGGTTCTGGCGTACGCTTGGAATCCTCTGTTGGCCGTGGAGGTGGCGGGAAGCGGTCACATCGACATTGTTGGCGCGCTATTGTTAGTAGTGTCCGCCGCGGCGCTGGTGCGACGATGGCGGGCGACCGCAGCCGTCGCACTTGGGCTGGCTATCGCAGTGAAATTCCTGCCGGTGGTACTGTTGCCGTTTTACTGGAAGCGAGTTCGAGTTCGTGACGCCGCGCTGGCGGCAGTCCTTGTCGCACTGCTGTACATACCGTTTCTTAATCACGGCCGCCTTCCAATCGGCTCGCTGGGTACGTATGTTCAGAACTTCCGTTTTAACGGTCCCTTATTTGCGGCAGTCGCTAGGCTGGCGCCTCCGCAGTTGCTGGTTGGCCTCGCTGTGTTCGCCGGATTAGCGACTGCGGCCTGGTTAAGACGCACAAAGCTCGAATGGTTTCCGGACCAATTCGCCTGGCCAATGGCAGCAGCTCTCTTGTGCGCACCCGCCGTATTCCCTTGGTATCTTGTCTGGCTGTTGCCATTTCTTACCTCGGCCTCGACCCTGCTGATTATCGTCTGGACTGTGAGCATTATCCCCACATACGTCATGTGGCATTTCCGCACACTAGGGCGCCCCTGGGGAGCGCTTCCTGTCTGGGTCATCCTGCTGGAATACGGATGCGTCGCGACGGCCGGCGCCATGATTGCGTTTCGTCGGTTCAGACGGTCGCCGGTAACTTGGTCCAATACCACATGAGCGAGAGCACACTCATCCGAAGTGTGCTGTATAATTTCCCGCCAAGCATGCAAGGGGTGTGACTAGCTGGCGTGGGTGAATGGCAGCATCGGTGCTCTTGTGTTTCCCAAGGCTTTTGCTCTTCATCCCACACAGCATGCGTTTAATTCGCCGAGGAGGGACGTTCATGAAAAGTTTGAGCCGATTCCATGTGATTCGCGTTTTAGCCTTCAGCCTGCTCTTGATTCTCCCTGGGGCGTTGGTAGCGCAACAGCGTGCACCAATTCTCGAACAGATCGCTAAAACATATGGTCTCGATTCGTGGGATCAAATTCAGGCGATCCGCTACACCTGGAACGGAGAAATCCCCGGTGTCTTCAAACTAGCTCACGCGTGGGAGTGGGAGCCCAAGACCGGCAAAGTCTCCTACGAAGGGAAAGATAAAGAGGGTAAGCCAGTCAAGGTTACCTACGATAGCTCTAAACTCAGCAGCCAATCCGACCAGGTGAAGAACGAAATTGAACCGGCCTTCGTGAATGATAATTATTGGCTTGTGTTCCCATTCCATGCCTATTGGGACACCAGCGCCACCGTGACCGACGAAGGCACGAAGAAGCTGCCAATCGGCACCGGATCGGCCACGCTGGTCTCGGTGAAGTATCCCGCGGAAGCCGGCGGTTACACGCCCGGCGATACCTGGGATCTTTATGTCGGAAAAGACAATCGCGTCCAGCAATTCGTCTACCATCGTGGCGGGCCCAAGCCGCCGCATCTCGTCACCGCAACGTGGACCGGCTACAAAAAAGCAGGCCCCCTGCTGGTGTCAACCGAGCACCGCGGCAGCGCCGATGGCAAGCCCCTGCACATCTTCATTTCCGATGTGTCGGTCAAGCTAACGGGATCGGATAAGTGGGTACCTGCGCAATAGTCGCGCGGGCGGCAACGGAGCTATCTCCAAGCACTCCTCGGACTGTAAAATGCTCCCATTCCGATGAGAGCTGACGTCGATCTCGATATCGGGCGAAAGACCTTCACATCCGGCCTTCTGCCGGAGTTGATCGCCGTGCTTCGGCGCCGCCGGCCGGGCGACTTGGTCGCGATTGTCAGTGACGAACCCGGCGTCGGACCTGAGTTGGCAACGTGGTGCCGCTTCACCGGGAATCCACTTGTGGAGACTACGGCCGAACAAGGCCGATCACGTTGGGTATTCCGCTGCGGGGCGGTCGCGGCCCCTGCCGGTGTACCGGCAGAAGACAACCGGCCGGTCGGTTCGCGGCTTTGGCTCTACACCAACTTCGACTGCAACCTGCAGTGCGACTACTGCTGCGTACGTTCCTCGCCCACTGTGCCGCGACGGGAACTAGGGCTAGCACGCGTACAGCGGATCGCTCGCGAAGCGGCGGAGCTCGGCGTCAAAGAAATCTTCGTGACTGGCGGCGAGCCGTTTCTGCTGGAAGACATCAGCGACATCTTGCTTGCTTGCGCTGCAACCGCCCCGACCACAGTGCTCACCAACGGAATGCTGTTTGCCGGGCGGCGCGCGGAAAGCTTGCAAGCGTTGCCGCGCAATCGAATTGTCCTGCAAATCAGCTTGGATAGCGCTACGCCAGAACTGCACGACCTCCATCGCGGACTCGGCACATGGGCGCGCACGCGCAAGGGCATTCAGCTCGCTCGTTCGCTAGGTTTTCGAGTACGGCTAGCAGCCACAGTTTCGACCGACGCCGAGGCGGAGGCGTTCCGTCAATTCCTCGATGAAGAGAAGATTGCGGCGGAAAACCGCGTAATCCGCCGGATTGCGTTGCGTGGTTCTGCCAGCGAAGGTGTCGCAGTGAGTCGAGCCGATTTAGTGCCGGAAGTCACGATTACCGCCGATGGTGTGTATTGGCATCCGGTCGGCGCAGAAGATACCGATCTCCTGGTCATGCGCGATATTTTTCCTCTCTCCAAGTCCTTCGCCGCTGTCCGCCGCGCCTTCGACCGCGAAGGCGAACACGCGAATAAGCTGGCGAGAATCTTTAACTGCGCGTGAGTTTAGGGCTGATTGGGACAATATATTTCCGCTCAACCAGCGCGCCGCTCCAAACTTAAAGAACCGACAAAAGTTCGCACCAGCGCCGCGATCTCATCCGCCGCCGTATCCAATGCGAAATGACCGGCGTCGAGTACGTGAATCTCAGCGTTTGAGACGTCCTGACGATAGCGGTCCGGCTCTCCGGGATCGAATGACAGATCGTACTTGCCCCAGATCACCAGCAACCGTGGATGTTTCTCCCTCATCCACGCTTGCCACTTTGGATACGAATCCACGTTTGTGCGGTAGTCGTAGAACAGGTCGCTTTGAATTTCAATCTGGCCGGGCTGGTTCAGAAAATAGAACTCATCGGTCCACAGATCGGGATCATAACGTTCCACATTCGGATCGTTCCCGACATGGCGTGTGCGCGTTGTTTGTAGAGATAGGAGATTAGTACGCAGGGCAGCTTCGTTGGCCGATCGATCCGCCCAGAACGCTCTCCGTGTTTTCCAATTTGCTCCCAAGCCTTCGTTGTGTGAAACGGCATCCTGGACAATGAGAGCGTTCACGCGCTCGGGGTGTGCAAGGGCCATGCGAAAGCCTACCGGGCCGCCATAGTCTTGCATGTAAAGCGTGTAGTGTGAGAATCCAAGCGCCTCCGTGAAGTGATTCATGACCTCGGCGTAGTGATCGAATGTGTACGCGAAGATCTTTGGATCTGGCCAGTCGCTGTGCCCAAAACCCGGATAGTCAGGCGCGACCAGGTGATATCGGTCTGCGAGCCGCGCGAACAGAGGCTCGAACATTCTCGATGATGAGGGGAGTCCGTGGAGCAGCAAAAGCGTCGGGGCGTCTTTTGGGCCAGCTTCCCTATAGAAAATGGATAGGCGATCGATTTGTACGGTGCGGTAGAAAGTGGGATATTTCACGAGCTGATCCTTTCCCTGGCGCTGGGCTGCTGATTGAATTGATACGAACATCGCCACCAAGAGGCACAACATCGAGAAGAACAATAGATTTCGGAACTGGTGGAACAAATGGCAACGATTCATGTTCGTTTGATTCAACTCACTTGACTTCAAAAATGACTTCCAATTCGACCGGCACGCCCAGCGGGAGGCTGGCGACTCCGTACACTAGGCGGCAAGGACTCTTGTCTTTTCCGAATACGTCTTGCAGTAACGCTGAAGCTGCATCCGCTACTTTGGGCTGATCGCGCACATCTCCTGAAGTAGCGACCGACACGCCAAGCCGGACAACGCGCGTCACCCGGTCGAGCGATCCTAAATATTTCCGCGCGACCGCGAGAACATTGAGTGCCGCAAGTTGGGCTGCATTGCGCCCTTGTTCCACATCGAGTTCTGCCCCGACCCGGCCAGTAACTGTTGCTCGACGGCCTTCCGTGGGAAGCATCCCGCTGACGAATAGCAGATTGCCTGTTTGAACTGCTTCTACGTAGGCACCGAATGGCTCAGGTGGCGAGGGAAGGTTAATGGCAAGTTCTTTAAGGCGTTCTTCGGCGCTTGCGGGTCGAGCGCGATCACTGGCTGCTGTGGGCAGTTGCGAATTGATAGTCATTATCTTCTCCGACGGGGCCGAACTGTGCGGGTGAAGTGTGCATGGGTCACGAATCATTCAATCTTGGGCCCCACATTTGGCGGTTCTCGAAATGTCGGATCCGGTCCGGCGCCACGGACTGTGGTCGAGTCAAGCGTAAGCCATCCTAACCCGCGAATCTGTGGCGCGAGACCCGGTCGCAGTCTCTACGCGGACTTGGCCAACGCCTGCTCGAAGAATCCTTGCTGCGCTGCGGCCTCCCGCAATTCGGTATAGCCATCCACATGGGGTGTTAGCCAACGTTTGAGTCCTTCGGCATCGAGAATCGGGCGATGCGCCGGGTTGTCGTAGCTCATGGCTGAGAGCGCGTCGGCGAAACGGCGCTCCTGCTCCCGATCGAGATCGGGCCGTGCCGTGAACATGCAATGGTTGTATGCCGGAGAGGACCATATCTCACGCAGGCCGCCCTCGGGGACCAGACGCTCGCTTTGCACCGTGCCCCAGAAGGGGCTGCCGATTGCGCCGGCGTCAGCTCGCCCGTCGAGGACAGCGCGCACTACTTCCACTTCGCTGGTCCCGGTATCGCCGTGCTTCCCCAGATCGGTATTGAAGCGCAGCGTGCGGTAGTCCCTGCCTTCACGTATGCCTTGCTGTTCCAAAAAATGAACGGGCAGAATCGCTGCGTGTCCGCTGTCCCGGCTGCCCAGTGCGATCGTCTTATTCTTCAAATCCGCGAGCTTGGAAATGGAGCCGCCAGTGGCAGCGACGATCTTGGTCATCCAGCCGAGATCGGTGTCCCGCATGGCAACCGCGCGACAGCTGTGGCCGCTCCACTCATCTGCCTGCAGGTAAGCCAGGTTTGTATTCCAGGCAATATCGATACGCGGCGCAGCATCGCCGGGTTGGGCGAGGAGCGCCATAACCTGCGCTTCGTAGCTCTGAAATAAAACGATCTCGACGGGTAGATGCGCTTCGTCGTGGAAGTAGCTCCGCATCCCTTCCCAGATGGTCACCACTTTAGGATTGTAGGCAACTGCTCCCAGCCAGATGGTTTTGCTCATATTTGTTTTATCCATTGTTTTAGAACAGCGAAATCCCCAAAAGCGACTTTCCAATGAACTCGCGCAGAACGTCGCCAGTCGGCGCCATGACTGCGCCCGCATGGGCATCGCGGAACAGGCGCTCGATGCCCAAATGCTTTGAGAAGGCCGCACCGCCGCAAATGCGCATGGCTGCTGAGGTGACGCTGATAGCGACGTCACCGGCGGCGGCCTTGGACTCAAGCACGCGCAGCATAGTCGTTTCGCGCGGCTTCTCTAGATGATCAACTAGATCGTCGATGCGGGCCGCAAGTCCGTCGGTATCGATCTGCATCGCCGCGAGTTGCGCGCGTAGTGTAGGCAGACTTTCGCCCAGGCTTTGGCCGAGGTGCTCGAATTTCGCGCTTTTGAGGTGCGCAACCGTTCCGGCAACTGCCGCTCGACACAACCCCAGGGCCACAGTTGCCGTCCCCAAATTAAACAGCGGGAGCACCACGTTCAGCATGGCCGGAAACCCGGCGCCATCATCGGTGAGTTGAAGACCGGACGGGACTTCGCAGTCGTCCATTGCAATGGGGGCCGAAGCGTTGGCCCGAAGTCCCAAACCGTCCCAGGGTCCCGCCACTGAAAGGCCGCGTGTCCGCGCTGGAAGAAGATAGAGAGTCGACTCGGTGGGCCCTGTTGCTTCAGGGGCAAGCGCGGAAACGACATAGCTCTGCGCCTGACCCGCACTGGTCACCCACGACTTTTTGGCGGTGATGCGCACGCCGTCGCCTTTTCGCTGTGCGCGGGATACCGGCGCCCAGAAATGACTGCGCGAGCCGACTTCGCTGAAAGCGAGAGTGGACAAATGGCGGCCCGCGCCGATCTCCCTCAGGATTGGCGCGATTGCCTGAGCCGTGCCTGGCCGTGCTGCCAAAATAGCTGCAGTGCCGAGAATGTGCATCAGATAGACCATTGCGACAGAAGCGTCTACCTCTGCCAGCGTCGCCATCACAGCCGCAAACGAGCGGGGGCCCAATCCCTGACCGCCCACATCCACGGGCAGCATCAGCCCAAGTAGTCCCGACTCGCCAAGCGACGCGATTGCCTCGATAGAGAATCGTCCCGCCTTGTCGTTTTGCCCCGCGGATGGCGCCAGTACGCGACTGGCGATCTCCCTGGCCTTCAAAACAGCCGCGTCATGAGTCATGATCGCTCCTATCATCTCATTCACAAATCGACTGGCACAAATCTACCGGATCGAGCCACGAGGATTGTCGCCGAGGATGCGCGGAGTGGTCAAACAAATCGGCAATGCTCGCGAGGTACTGGCGATGAATGCGGGGATTAGAACAGCGGATGGGTTGCTCAGGCCGCCTTAAGCGAAAGCGCGACACCTTGCTCCCATTGCTGGAGCATGCGATTGCCTATCTCAATGAATTCTGCGTGCGCTTTAATGTAGGCGTGCAGTTCCTTTGCGGTGTCCGCAATCGCAGCGTCAAGGCGTTCGAGTATCTGCCGGACACGAGCAGGGGTGCCTCCCATGCGCGTCTCGCCCAGTCGCTGCAATTCCTTCGCGCTCGCCCACTTCGTCGTGCCATTAAGGGTTAGTGCCATGCTGTCCTTCGGCAGATAGACGGAGGTGGTCACAAGATCATAAACGGGTGCGAGTCTCGCTTCGCCCTGAACATCGTCGTAAACAATCCCGAAGTTCTTGAGATGCGCGTCGCCGTTGCGAAGCGCGCTATTCAGGGCAATCAGGGCGAACAGCTTTTCCATGTCCTCGCCCACATGCGTCGAGTTTGCAAATTGCCCGAATCGCTTCATGACCGAGGTCTCGTAGGTGCCGCGATATTTCTCGTCGGTCCTGCGGCCGTTCAGCACGCAGAAATCCTCAAATCCGCGATAGGTCCCATCTATGCGCAGGTCGAAACGGTCAATGACCAGAGCCATTCCGTCCTCGGCCAGGCGGTAGGGGGGCACGTCGAGTCCGTATTTGCGCGCCACACTGAGGCAAAAATACTCGTTGGCCGCCAGTTGCGGATATTCGTTGGGGTCCCACATCTTCACGATGTGGGTCGCGCCCTTGTAGTTTTGCGAGAGGCGGTGTCCCGTATGCTCCGCCTCGGCGAAAGCCTTTTCGTCGCGCACGAGGATTTTGGGCTGCACGCCGCTGATCCCGGAGAAGGACGCGAATTTCTCCAGCAGGTAGCGGAAGAGGTCGCCGCCGCGCCTGCGTTCGAGAATCTCGTGCACCGACTGGAAGGGCACGTCCTCGTGCAGATGTTCCCTTTCGCCGGTGTAGCGGATCCGTCCTACCTGCGAGCGGCCGACAATCGACAACAGGTCGAATTCGTCGAAGGTGCCTGTGGCCTTCGCAAAGGCAAGGCGGAGCCGCTCCCGCAGTACGCCTTCGGGCAGGTTCATCTCGAAAACCGGGACCAGGCCAAAGGGCACGCTCCACGACTCAAGCCTCAAAGGCATCGTCACGGAAACCGCGCGCGTGGGCGGAGCGCCTCGAAGGTACGCAAACGTGCTGCCGCGCTCGCCGTGACGATCGAGTAGTCCCGCCTCAGCGGCGTCGGTCCAGACCTTGATCATCCCGTCCCTCTTCCATGAGTTCGTCAAGCGTCGGCCGGCCCGTGCTTGCTTCCTGAAGCTTCAGCTCCAGCCCCAACACCGTGAGAATGTTGGTGATCTTGGAATATCCCAGTTCGCCCAGCCGTCCGTTTTCGAGGGCGTCGAGCGTAGACAGTCCGACCCTGGCTTTTTTTGCAAGCGTGGGCTGCGTGAGGCCGAGTACTTTTCGCTTGGTGGCGATCTGCTCGCCGAGTGAGGACAGGGGCAACATGCACCTAATATACAAGGTCTTAGCGCTAAATACAATCAAGTAACCTAATATACTGGGTTTTCTGGATCCGCTACCGGAGAGGGCCGAAGCGGGGTAAGACAATTGCATTCTCTACACCTTCCCGGCTGGTGTCTCTCCGGGCTGATTAGCGGCAAAGCCGGCAACATCATGCTGTTGATTTCGGTTTTCACAATAGCGATTTCTCCCTCATGCCCCCGGGCTGCAATCTACGACCGCCGTCGGTGCCGGATAAGTTTCTCCCGTCCTCGATTTAGTGATTTCGGCTCTGAGATTTCGACGATCTCTCGACGCAACTCGATCACTCGCTTCAGGCTCACGGTACCATCCACTTCAGCCAGTAGGCTTGCGCGAAGGCGATCAGGCTGACAGCCAGCACCATCAACATGCTGGGCCAGAAGGTGCTGCGCAACACGTCGCCTTCCTGACCGATTAGTCCCACGGTGGTGACTCCGACTGCAATATTTTGCGGAGATATGATTTTACCTGCCACCGCGCCGGAAGAATTTGTCGCCGCCAGCAAAACGGGATTGAGTCCGAGCTGGTGTCCCGCAGCGACCTGAAGATTTCCAAACAGCAGGTTGGCGGCGGTATCACTACCGCTGAGGAAACAGGCAATCCACCCAAGAAACCCGCTGATCACGGGGAAGAAGAAGCCTACGCGAGCCAAAGCCGCGCCGAGTGTATAAGCCATCCCGGAATAGTTGTAGAGATAGGCCAAGGCTATGGTGAGGCACACGGTGAGCCCCGGCATTTTGAGCTGACGCAGCGTTTTAAACCCGGAACGTAAGAAGACATTTGGCCGCGTTTTGAAAAGAGCGGCTGTAAGAATGGTCGCGACCATCCCCGCGCTCCCCGCCGCGAGAGGTTGAAACGGATAGATTGCAGCGTAGGGCTTGTGATAGAGCGAAATGAACACGCCATTGTGAAGGTAGGGAACTTTGAGAGCAACCTGCCCCACGCCGAAGAATTTGAAATACGACCAGGCCACCATAACCGTCGCGAGCAGGACCCAGGGCGCCCATGCCGCAAACGCGTCGGATTTGGAGATGGGCACAATCGGGTAGGGACTTTCCACAACCGCGACCGAGGACTCCGGTCTCCATAGTCGCAAGAACCATACGGTTGCGACGATTGAAACGATCGCGGCGATGATGTCCACGGCGTACGGATTCCAGAAATTCGATACGGCAAACTGTGTGACAGCGAAGCTGCCGCCACTGACAGCTGCAGCCGGCCAAGCTCGGCCAAGACCTTTACGTCCAGCAAGGATCAATACCAGATAAAAAGGTAAGAGAAACGACACGAATGGAAGCTGGCGACCCACCATGGCGGACAGTTTTGTTAAGTCAAGGCCAGTCACGGCGGCCAGCGCTACAACCGGCGTACCCAGCGCGCCAAAGGCGACAGGAGCCGTGTTTGCAATGAGAGCTGACTTCACAGCCTGTCGGGGCTGGAATCCCAGGCTAACCAACAGGAAGCTTGCGACCGCGACGGGAGCCCCGAAACCTGCGGTTCCTTCGAGTAATGCGCCAAAACAAAAAGCCACGACGATCACCTGAATATTGGGATCGTTGGTCGCGTGCCGGGCCATCCATGCGCGCAACAACTCGAATTTCCCCGTGTCCACACTGAGGTTGTATAGCCATAATGCAGTGAAAACGATCCATAGAATCGGCCACAGAGCATACACTGTACCGAGTGCGCAGCTTAACGCCGCCAGCCGCAAGGGCATATGCCAAATCGCAAGAGCCATGAGAGCCGCGGTCAGAAGTCCACTACCCGCTGAAAGAGCTCCACTCTTGCGGAGTACCCCCATCATCACCAGCAGCACCACCAAGGGGACGGTGGCGGCCACGGCAGAAAGCACAACCGATCCTAGTGGATCTAAAGGCTGACTCCACATGCGGGCTTCTCGCTTTCACTATCGCTAAAAGATGAATGCTTTTGCAGTTGAACACCGGGTGAAGATACTTAGGTGCTGATTGTCTCTTCGCCGCCTTGCGCGCGATTCACGGACCACAGCTGATCATACGCAGGCAGCGTGAGGAACTCGACGAAGCCGGGAGATCGAATAAGGTCGCGTAGCAGATTAGCCGCTTCGGTATATTTACCACGACGGAAACGTTCGTCCCCCATCGCTTGCCGGACCGCTTCGAGTTCTTCATCGATCACGTCGATGCAGAAATCCAGGTCAACCGGGCGGCCATCATTGAGTCGCGACTTGTGATGGATCCACTGCCACAATTGTGCCCGGCTGATTTCGGCTGTGGCGGCGTCTTCCATGAGGTTAAAAAGAGGAACACAACCGATGCCACGCAACCAGGACTCCAGGTAACCGATGCTCACGGAAACATTCTTTCGCAGGCCGGCTTCGGTGATGTCCGCCTTCGGCACCTGAAGCAAATCGTCAGCCGAAACCGATACGTCGTCGAGCTTCCGTCCAATCTGGTTCGCTTCGGGCATGTGCTTGTCGAAGACTTCCTTGACCAGCGCAACCAGCCCCGGATGAGCTACCCAGGTTCCATCGTGCCCATCAGTCGCCTCGCGTTCTTTGTCGGCGCGAACCTGTTCCATGGCGGCTCGATTTGCGTTCTCGTCGCTTCGGATCGGAATATATGCGGCCATGCCGCCCATCGCGTGAACCTCTCTACGGTGGCACGTCTTGATGAGGAGTTTGCTGTAACAGTGTAGAAAATGAGTAGTCATCGTCACCTGAGCGCGGTCAGGCAACACCGACAGCGGAGAATTGGAGAATTTCTTGATGAAGCTGAAGATGTAGTCCCAGCGGCCGCAGTTCAATCCGGCCGAGTGTTCTCGCAACTCGAACAGAATTTCATCCATTTCAAAGGCTGCCAGAATGGTTTCGATCAAGACGGTCGCCTTGATGGTCCCAGTCTTGATCCCAAGCATATTTTGCGCATGCAGAAAGACGTCGTTCCAAAGCCGTGCTTCCAGGTGACTCTCGAGCTTGGGCAAGTAGAAGTAGGGCTGAGTTGCGCGTTGAATTTGCGCGGCGGCATTGTGCCAGAAAAACAATCCGAAATCGAACAGCGAGCCCGACATAGGATTGCCGTCGACCACCACATGTTTTTCCGGCAAATGCCAGCCCCGCGGGCGCACCATGAGGACAGCAGGGTTTGGATTGAGTTTATATGCCTTGCCCGACTTAGGATCGCTATAGGTTATGGTTCGACGAACCGCGTCGCGCAAATTGCGTTGTCCTTCGACCAGATTGCTCCAGGTGGGAGTGTTCGAATCCTCGAAGTCGGCCATGAACACTTTCGCACCGGAATTCAAGGCATTGATGATCATTTTGCGATCGACGGGGCCGGTGATCTCGACCCGCCGATCCAACAAGTCCGGCGGAAGAGGCGATACCGTCCAATGTCTGTTTCGCACGTCGGCGGTTTCAGGCAGGAAGTTGGGACGTTCGCCGGCATCAATTCTCTTCTGCCGTTCATTGCGAGCATCGAGTAAATGGCGACGCCTGGGGCCGAAACGTCTTTCGAGGTCGACAATAAACTTCAGTGCTTCGGAGGTCAGGATGTCGTCAACTTGCTGGTTGCCTGAACCGAAGACCTCAACCCCTGGCAACTGCTTGGTGGTACTCATGCGTCAGCATCTCCTGACTTCCAGTCCGCGATATTAGCTCAACAGAATCCCGAATGCTCAATTCTACGTTTCCTTAACAATGATTGGGGCGAAAAGAGATTGGGCATGTGGCGCAGACGGTTGACGATCGGCACGGAAAGGGAAGAAGGCATAACCTGTGTCCTTTAGGCAGTGGTTGCTGGGCGACGTTCGCCACCATCGCAAGGAGCGAATAATATCCATTGAGACTCCCCGCTCAATTACCTGTTCGCCTAATTGTTCAACTATCTATTGCGCCGAAGTTCCGAAAACGATATGGAAGGCATACGCATATTTTCCAGGTGCCTGAGCCGGAAGGTGAAGATGTAATCCGTCGGCCTGCTGTTGAAACTGCAGATTGGCATCGGATCCGAGCAAAGCAACTGATGCGATCTTTTGGGCACCAACAGTAGTCTTGAGTGATTGAATAACGGCCTCTCCGCGGGTGGGCCAGCCGAGTTCAATTGCGAACAGATCCTGGCCTTTTGTAGTGAAGCGGAAATCTTCGGCGGTATACGTCGCAGTATCCGTGTCATGAAAGGAACCAGCTGCAACCTTGGTTGGCCCCTCGCCATAGACTTTCCAGGGGCGCGTTCCGTAAATTGCGTCGCCATTCACCACCAGCCAGGCGCCGACATCGCGCAGAACCTGTTGTACTTCGTCTGGAATAGTGCCATCGGAGCGCGGTCCGATGTTCAGGAGCAGGTTTCCATTCTTGCTGACAATATCCACTAGCTGATTCACCACGAACTGTGGCGACTTGAAGGTGTCGTCCTTGATATTTCCCCAGGATTTGTTACTGATGGAGGTGTCAGTTTGCCAGTACAGTGGACGGATGTCGCCGAGTTGTCCGCGCTCTAGGTCAAGGACCGCTGAGTGTTCCTGCAGTGCATAGTCCTTGTAGTTGATCACTCCGACGTGGTCGCCATACTTGAGCGAAGTGTTGTAGTAAAACGCTGCAAAACGGGTGAGGTTCGGACGCACGTAAGGCTGGCCGATCCACCAATCGAAATACATGATTTCGGGATGGTATTTTTCGACGATTTCGGAGGAGCGTGCGAGCCAGTCTTCGACCCACGCTGGTGAAACGTACGTGAAGTCATTGGACACCGGAGTGCTTCGTTTATTTTCAAGCCAGTTGTGCGCAGGGCCGTAGAATGCGGCGTATTTGGGGTCGTTGATATCGGAGGGGATAGTGCGTCCCACCCCGAGAAAGAAGTTGTGCTCGATCCGATGTGAGGAGGCCCCAAAGTGGAGGCCCTCCGTCCGAACCGCCTTTGCGAGTTCACCAATCACGTCGCGATGGGGACCCATCTTGACCGCAGTCCAGTCACTGAGGCTGCTGTCATACATGGCGAAACCGTCCCGCGTCACGGTCTGCCGGACCTCAGCATGGGCATGAGCGCCGATTACGAGGACGCCATTGCCCTCGGCGCGACGTATATAAGGATCGGCACGGCGCTCTTTGGGGACCGGACCAACTGACCTAAACAGCTTTTTGCAAATCCGTGCGCAGTGCTGCAACTACAATTGTTTGCGAATTCGTGCCCTCCGCGTGCCGCGCGCGCGCCGCTATTTCGGCTGATCTGACGCGCAGTCTTTCCAGTCTCTGATACGCCCAAGGGACGAGAAGAAAGTACCGCGCTCGGGTCATGATCGTGCTTGTGCCGGGAAGAGCATGTCGGCGAATGCGTCGCGCACCGACCCAACGCCCAGTTCGTCACGCGTATCGTGTTCTCTGAAAAGATCGACGACATCGAGCATCTTCCGGCGCTCGCGCTCCGAATAATCCAACCAGACAAACGCCGACATCATTGCCTCCTGCTTGCCAGACGCAAATCCTCATGCTCAAAAGCTGATGCCATGCGGTCGATCTCGGACTTGGTGAGACCGTGCCGCCCGGCTTCGTCGCGCCACTTCGATACGGATTTTCCGACCTCTGCGGCTATTTCGCGTGCCCTGCCCTCGTCCAGATCGAAATACTCCGCGACCTCCATGGCCAGTGCGAGTGATGCTGTGTTGTCGTCTTCGTTGATCGCTGTGGTGAGGATGCGCGGCTTAATATCAACCGGGACAGGATTCAGATCGTATGCCGGCGACAGTCGCCAGCCTTCCTGGCCGGCGTAAAGAAAACCGTGATTACGAAGATGGTCGTCGGTGTTGGAGATCAGTATATTGAACACCAGCCGCCGCCAGAGCGCTTCCATGTCGGCCTTCGGCGCGGCTCCGTGCTGGCGCAGCGCGTCGACAATTTCCAGATAACTCCGCATCTCGTTGTCTCTGGCCGCGAGCATGCTCATGGCGGAGAGGAAGGGAATGCGACGTTTGCCCTCCCGGTCAAAGCGCCGCAGCAAGAGCACGGGCTTCTTCGCGACGATCTCGACGCGGCCCGCCGGCACCGGGATGCCGGCCTTGGCGGCTAGTGCCAGGGCCACCGCTTCCCATGCCACCGTGTTGATTTCATCGTCGCGGCGCGGAAACTTCGCGATCGCCAGCTGACCGTCCTTTTCAATAACCGACGCCTTTGGGCGCGCGCCGCCAAGTGATGATCCCGGCGCGAAAAGCAGACGGAGATCCTCTTCCGTATCCTTGTCTTCCATGACGTGCTCGGCCGCGGAAAGCAACGCCGGCAATTCGACCAGAGGCGGGATACGCTTGACACCCTCCTCCCGCAGGAACGGGCCACCCTCGCGTTCAGCAAAGCGAAGCGCACCCTGGCGCGCTTCATCATCTACCAGCAGAAGGAAGTCAATCTCCTGCAGCGTTCGCGGCGCGCCGCCTTCGCGCTCTGCTCGCCTTCGTTCCGTGCGGCGCATCAGCGCCCGTCCCCACCTGTCCGGCGCCGAATCACCGATCGCACCGAACATCGGCGTATCGGCCGGAGTATGAAACGGGCCAGGGCCGAGCTGGAGCGCCGGTTCAAGGGAAAATCGCGCAGGATGTTGCAGCCAGGCTTCGTCGTACTCGAAGGTCGCGCCTTCCTTGTTCTTGCGTACGCGGGCCCACAGGCGTCCCATTAAATGGGGAACGCCATCGAGGTCCACATATACAAAGGTTTCCCGGTCCATCATTTTCCTTTCGCGGGCTTCTGCTTCCTCGGCGTGCGTATGCGCTTGGGCAGATTTTCCTCTTCGAGTTGCAGCCCCACCGGGTCATTCTTGGGATCAACGAGATCGGCCACCCGATCCACCATGCCCATAACAAAGAGGACCGTGGCGTAGCTCGCGATTGAAACGCCTGGGTCACCCCGCTCGACCCTGATCAGCGTCGGCTTGCTGATGGAGGCCCGCTGCGCCACAATGGCCATGGGGATACGCCGCCGCCGCCGGGCGTCCTTTATGTCGTGCCCGAGCTTGCGCAGGGCGCGGGTAACGGGAATCGGAAGCGTCAGCAAGGCCGAATTCTCCCTCTTTAAGGTAAGCTATAATTGACTATACCCTACATAAGGTAAACTATAAGACACCTAAAGTCAAGAAGACCGGTAGGGCGAATAAATAGCGAATATGATAAATTGCTTGTGTGACTCTCCGGTCCTGCACCGTCACCATCCATGATCTGAACGAGGTCGCCCACTCTCTCGACGTGACAGCGGCCACGCTATACGAAGCGATCGCTCAGGCCCTCGCAGCACTGCGCGGTCATGAGTGGGTTAGCGAGACAGGAAAAGGACTGACGACGGTCACCGTCCAGGTCAGGCAGCCCGAAGTTACCCACGTTGTAAAAATTCAGGATTTTGAAAACTGGCTAAACCGGCGAGGCAAAACTCCCGCCGAAATCGTGCTCAAAGCTCGCCTGCGCCAGCTTCTCGGTGCGTCAGAGGATTAGGGAGAAATCCATCCGACAGACCTTCGTCCCTGCGCTTCGCCACTTTCCGCCACAGGCGTGACCACGATCATCATCAGCATGATTATCAGCATCATGATGACCGCCATCGCAGCCCGTCTCAGGCCCCTCGCCTGACGGAGGTTCGGCCCAGAACACCGCGAACCGATGGCCGTGGTCTTCTCGGGGCTCTTTGCCGGTTGGCCTCCTTACCCTGGGGACTATGCAGGCCGCGCCTTTCGTGTCCCGTCCAGAGATTCTTTCGTTCGACCGTTTCCGCTTTCAGCGGACCCTCGGCAAACGAACAGAATCTTGGGACACGGGCAGGCTATGCGCCCTGCTTCCCGCTCCCCGTTGAGGCCAACCTAAACAAAGGAGCTAATGAAATGAAGAAGTACGAAATCCTCTACGCGCAGGACGTTCCGCATTACGGAACCGTCGAGCTTGAGGCCGAGAACGACGCCGCAATCGTCGAAGCCGCGAAGGCCTACTGGAACGCGACCGATCTCGATCCGGTCGACGACCCCGACTGGAACAACCCTGTCTGCAAGCGCATCGTCGTCATCCGCGACGAAGCCGGCAATGAAATCGCCAACGATGTTCGCTGCGACGACTACAACCTCGAATACATCACCGACGAGGACCGAACAATGGGGATAGCATACCCGCTTCTTCCTTCCTTCCGTGGCTGTTGTTTTTCTCTGGCTCACTTTGCCAGGCCTGCCGCCGACATCAACGGGCGGCCCGCTCCGAGTATCCGTGTAACCCGTTAACCCCGGCGGCGCACCGGCCCGGCTTTTTCCTCGCCATCAACAACAACCACGAAAGGAAAACGCTATGACAAACAACAGCTTCATCGACTACTGGGACGCGGTCGACGCCGCGATGGTCCGGCATTTCGGCACCCACACCGGCGCGGCTGGCATCGGCGCAGGAACCGTATCAGACGGATTCGAGCACGGCTGGTCGCCGGACGACTTCGCCTTCTGGTGCGGCGAGAATTACGGCTGGACCATGCTTTGCGTGCGGGGAGTCTGAGATGGCCCGGTTCACCAAAACGCTGACCGACGAGCACATCAGAGCGCATCTCGCATCCACCGGCAGGATCGCCCTGTTCTGGAGCATCGACGATGTCCGCGCCGTCAGGCCTGACCTGAACGACGAGCAATGCATGGCGGTGCTGCTGGACTGCGAACGCCGGCATGATGCCGAGCACGGCGTCAACTGGATCGTCCTCGAAACCACGGCGGATTTCCTTTTCCCGCCGGCATGACCCGGAGCACAGACCCCGTGACGCCGACCGCCGCGGCATGGCCGCGTAGCGGAATTCCGATCGTCTATGCCTGCTTTCTCTCCGCGCTGATCGATGATGCGGTTTCGTCCTGCTTGTCGAAATCTGCCAGCATAAAGCGCACGGCAGGGCATCATAACCGGCCATTCCGGCTTCGCGGCCGGCAACGCCATTGTCCCGCTTCACTTCGAAACCGAAGTTGGCGGGGGCGCGTTGAGGCGCCCCCGCGCCTGCGGGCTTATCGGGGAAAGAACGCCGCAAGGCGCTCGGCCCGTATCCGGCTGATGTTCTCCAGCGAGGCCAGCGCGTTCCGGCGCTCGGGTGATCCGCGTTTTGCGCGGACCAGGTTCATAGAGACCCTGCAGAACAGCGCCGACAACTCGTTGTCGCTGCGCTTGTCCAGTTCGTGTCTTGACATCAGCTTCATGGTTTTTCCTCCTGTCTGTTCCAGCCCCGCCACGGGGCTTTGATGAGGAAGCGTCCGCCCGAAGGGAATGCCGCCGGCGTCAACGGATTGCACGGGCCGTCGCAAAGGGCTCTGGCCCCGCAGGCGGTCAAAGGCTGGCGCGGTCTGTTCGTTGCGCCGGACGGAGAAATTCGGGCAGCGTCCCTTCTGAGGTTTGATCTCGGTGAGATCGCCAAAAGAATGGAATGTCAGTCTCTTCAGGCCAGCTCATTCACTTGGAAATGCGCGGTTATCGATGTCTATTGTAAATGCAAAGTGGGATCAGACATCGTTTCGGTCGGGGTAAATGCAAGAGGTTCGAGAATTACCGCGTTGTGGTGAGCTATGCGTTCAGAGCGAAACGCCGCGCTTCCACGGGATAAAATCTGCCTGTCCTTTTAGCTCGGCTTTGGTTCGGGCCGCGCCGCTTGCGACTTTGATCACATATTCGAGAATGCTCTCACCCACCTCTGGGATGGTCCTCTCCCCGGAGAGAATCGGGCTGGTGTCGAAGTCGATGATGTCTTCCATGCGTTCAGCCAGGCTCGCGTTGGTGGAAAGCTTTACCACCGGTGTAATGGGATTACCCGTAGGAGTTCCAAGCCCTGTCGTAAACAGAACAACGTTTGCGCCGGCGCCTACCTGGGCTGTGACACACTCCACGTCGTTTCCCGGAGTGCATTGCAAATTCAATCCCGGCACAATCGCAGGCTCTGGGTAGTCAAGAACGGCTGTGACCGGAGATGTTCCGCCCTTCTTAGCTGCTCCGGCGGACTTCATCGCGTCGGTGATCAGACCGTCACGAATATTTCCTGGAGACGGGTTCGCCTCGAAACCAGAACCAACCGACCTAGCACGAGCTTGATAGTCTCGCATGAGCTTCGCAAAGCGGTTTGAGATTTCTTTACCGGCGCCGCGGTTGATCAGGTCTTGTTCCACGCCGCACAACTCTGGAAACTCAGAGAGAATTGTGCGGCCTCCCAGCGCAGCCAGGAGATCGGCGGTATGGCCGATTGCTGGATTGGCCGATATACCTGAAAAGCCGTCGGACCCCCCGCATTTCAGGCCGACACACAAGTGCGACACGCTCGCGGGCGTGCGGGTAGCTTTGTTGGCTGCAACCAAACCCAAAAACGTCTGGCGGATCGCGTCCGAAAGCATGGCGAACTCGGAGGCGCTTTGCTGTTGCTCCAGGATAATCAAGGGTTTGTTGAATGCGGAATTGCGCTTCTTGATCTCTTGTCGCAGTACGCCGATCTGTGCAGACTGGCAGCCCAGGCTAAGAACAGTGGCTCCCGCCACATTTGGATGATTGATGTAGCCCGCGATCAGGCCACAAAGATTGTTGGCATCCTCACGTGTTCCACCACATCCGCCTTCGTGTAGAAGGAACTTGATGCCGTCGATGTTTTCAAATATGCGTGGGCGCGTGGGATCCGAACCATTTGTTGTACCCTTCCAGTTTTGGATTTCTTCCGCCCGGCCCTCGCGATACAACCTGGCGAACTCGGCGACTTGCTGTCGATAAACTTGAGGAGGCGCGAACCCCAACTCCTCTTCGAACGCTTGTTTCAGGATACCGATATTTCGGTTTTCACAGAAAACCAACGGCACAACAATCCAATAATTCCGCGTCCCCACTTTTCCATCGGAGCGGTGGTATCCCATGAACGTGCGCTGCTTCCAGCGCGAAATATCGGGGGGAATCCAGCGATACTCCCCGGACTGCTCATGGAAATCTGTTGCTCGATGCTGCACATTTCCAGTTGTGAGATGTTCAGAACATTGAATGGGTTTTGTCGCGGCACCGACGACTACGCCATACATAATCACGTCGTCGCCGACACCGAGATTCTGGGTCGCAAACTTGTGTTTTGCTGGAACGTTCGAAACTAACTGATAAGTGGCTCGTTCGAACTCAACCTGTTCTCCCTGGCTCAAGTCAGAGAGGGCAATCAGGACGTTATCCTCGGAACTGAGCCTTAACACCCGGGTTGGCGCAAGAAACGAACTTTTCATAAAGAAAAAGCCGGGAAGAAATTACCTCTGCGTCATTTCTGAATTCACTGAATCAGTTGCCGCCGATGACAACGTCCCTGCGATCTTGAGTATATAAGCATACTGTCTCAGAGGATTGTCCGGAAGAGTGATCTTGATATCAGCGGCCCGTTGAGGCCAATCCAAGGGTTTTGTTTCGGCCAGGAACTTTGTAAGCAATTACTACCGGTGATCACGTTCACCCGATAACAATCGAACAATTAGGGAACACAACCAGGAAGCCGGCGGGGCGTCTTGGATGCCTATATACAGTAACAAAGGATGCACCCCGAAACCATTTGTCCGCATCTTTAGTCAGTAGATGGGATCGGTACAGCCCGGACGTATAGCCGGTCGGATGAGTCCGCTTCAATCGTGATTCCCTGAAGGAGAAAGTGCTATGAAACACTTACAATATGTCGCTCTTTTTTTGACGTTGGCTTCGTTTTCACCGCTAGGGGCATTCGCAAAAGATAAAAACGTGCATTCTGTGAATCTTGCTGATGCCGTGCAAATCGGCACTACTCAATTAAAACCGGGGAGCTATAAAGTTGAATGGCAGGGAACGGGACCGAACGTGCAGGTCAACTTTTTGCACGAAGGTAAAACTGTGGCAACAGTACCCGGGACTTTGAAGACGAACGAAGAACGGATCACTCGAGACGAGATCGTGACCGATCCGTCAAGCACTGGCGCGAGGGCGCTCAAGGAAATCGATTTCGGTCATCAAAAAGAAGCATTGGTATTTTCGCAAAGCGGCATGTAAAGGCTTGGAGATCCCAGTCGAGCACCTCGGGTATTCGCTGCGAGGTGCTTTTCGGCTCGGGCATTGACGCCTAAATCCCGCGGTGACATTTATTAATACAGGGCTTCAGCGTGACGCTTTGCGTCGCGTAATTCGAACGCTATCGTTTTTCGGCCGAAATCGTGAATGTAAGTGGTTTCGTAGACTCAATCTTGGCCCAAATGATCAGATCAGTTCCCTCGAGTTTGGTGATGTGACCGCACCGAAAACCCGCTCCTCGCGAGATTGGTTTGCCATCGATTGCGAGCTTTGGATTGGCCTCGCCCCAATTCTTAACGACAATCGCGGCGTTAACTAGCGGAGAATCAGAACTGGCCCTGAACCCAGCCCGAAATCCCGTCGCCACTGTACCGGATTGTTTCGACACCACGTATGCGCGCTGAGTTTGATCGTAGCCCTCGCTCGTGAACCCCTGACCAGACACTTCGATCGGTGGCGCCGACAACCACGATTTTGCCAGGGGAACCAAATCGGCCGCGGACTTTGTGGTGAGCCCGTCGAGCATGATTTTGGTCATCGTGTTTTCTGTTTGCGCGTAAGGCTCCCAAAAAAGATGGGAGAGCGAAGAATGCGATGGCCGATCTGGAGCCACAGCGGAAATGCCGCTGGATTTTACTTGTGCTACCGGCCAGTGATTCCACCACTCGAACATTGAGTACGTCAGCTCACCGGTGTATGTAGTAACACGCGATTTCACGGGAGAAACAATCTGAAAGGGCTTCCATTGCGACTTCATGTTCACAATCTGAATGTTCGGGTCTTCCGGACCGTCCACTTTCTTCGGAGCGGCGGGAGACCAAGAATATGTTTTTGTTTCACCTTTCATGTTGCCGAGCGTGAGCGCAGTGGGCTCGATATTGTCTTCAGGTCGTGTTCCTGGCGCGTTGATAATGATGGTTTCTTGAAATTCATGCCATCGCTTGAAGTTTGACGTCCAGAGGACCTGCTTTCGAACCGCCACTCCGTCGGGGTAGACGGTGAAGTATTCATCGCCCCAATCAGTCCATCCTGTCGAAGGATCGGGGTTGGCACAAGCAAGGTTCTGAACTTCGCAAAGACCGTATCGCCAGTGGATGACGGTGCGGGCATCGCTATTCTCGATAATTCGAACATGCGAATAACGATTCTCCTTGTCGGACATGGGTTCGCAGTCCTCGCCGCCAGGACAATCGACCTTGCCGCCGGTTTCAAGGAATTCGTCGGTGTACCACTTACCATTCTCGGTAACCCAATCACCGGTGTAATTCGCTCCTTGCCAGAAAACAAGGCGGATGGGGGCTTGATCGAAGCGGACTACCACATCCGAGTCGGGTGCGGTACGGCGAGGTGCGTCCCACATATCGCTGAATTTCAGCGTCGTGTAGAAGCCACCAAAACGGCCTGCCCCGGGCGGTCCGCTGGGAAGAACGGCCCATGGCAGTGCATCGCCCGCGGGGACTTTGACGTCCGCAAATGTCTTTGCGATTTCCGCGGCGTCGTGACTCTGGTCGAAGATCCGCACGTCATCCAGAATGCCATCGAAAGAAAACCAGACAGGTAGTTTCGGATGAATCCATTGGGCTGGTAAAGTTGCCTGACGCACTCTGCCGATGACCAGATCTTCGCGCTCCGCCACCGTCAAGGGTCCTTGCACCGAGAGTTCGCCCACCGGTTTCCCGTTCAGATAAATTGCCATCCCCTTAGCGGGATCGTAAGTGCCCGCGACGTAAGACCACTTTTTCAACGGGACTTGGGCCTTTGAAAAGAGAGTCCACCACTGACCGTCGACTGCCAACATCAATCCAAGGTGACCGAACGAATCGATCCCGAAGTAATATCCAGATTGCTCTTCGCTACGATGATCAACGATCGGTACCCAGTTCCACGGATAGGCGTCGATGGCTAGCCAGGCATCCACTGTCAAGCCTTCGGTAAGGTGTGGAGCATGCTGTGCAGATCGAGTCACGACGGTCGAAGTGCCATCAAATCTGAGCCCGTGTCCGGTAATGCCATCAACGTGCCGAAAAACTCCGGTGACTGCGTCATCCTGTCCGCTGATGGAGTCATGCGCCACAGAGCCGTCAGCCTCATCGAACTTCCATTCTGCAACCGGTTGGCTGTTCTGGCCGAGAAAGGTTGCTGAAAGAAGAAAGGTCACGAAAAATGCGCAGAGTGTGGTAGTGAAAGCCTTTTGCATTGTGTCCCTCGCAGGTAGGGTTTATCGATCGCAGTAATGGATGAGCCAATCGCTAGGGAGTCTACTCATGGTGGGTAGCATTGTCAACGAACATTGGGAAGCGCGCAGCCCATTAGTCTTAGGGATTTAGCGCTCAACACGGCTTAGACTCAAATGTACTTTCTTCCTCCGTCCCCTTGACTTGCCAGCGCGGTCGTGTAGGAGTTGGTCGATCCTTTGGTGGGGCTGATGCGACGACGCGAATTCCTGAAACTCGGTGTGCCGGAAACAGAGTCTTGGCATAAAGTACCATCGTCGAGTTAAGCAGACTCGTCGGGATGACGTTGCAGGGGGTGCCTGCAGGCTGTGTACCGCTGGCATTGGCAGGAAGCGCTGCGCCGGTCCCATCGCACATAAAAGGTTGGCGATCGAATCCAGTGGCGCTATTTGGGTCAGGGACCGAACTATAAGGATTGAAAAGTTGTGTACCCTGGCTATCGAGATTACTGAAATCGCCACCGAGCTGGGCCGGAGTTGGAGTTAGAAAAAGATTGTTCGCAGCCGTGTGATTTCGAAAACCTTCATATGAAAAATAGAAGAATGTCTTGTTCCGGCCGTTGTAGTGTGGCAAGACTACAGGGCCGCCAATCGCCCCACCAAATTGGTTTTGCTTAAGCGGCGTCTTGTCGGGATTGAAATAATTAACCGCGTCAAAAACATCGTTACGCAAAAACTCTCAAACGTCTCCGCGGAACTGGTTTGTCCCCGATTTGGTGACGACGTTTACGATTCCGCCCAGCACCTGTCCGAACTGCGCTTCGTCATTGTGCGATTGCAGCTTGAATTCCTGGATATCATCCAAGGTCGGTTGCACCGCGTAAGTGTCGCGGATCGATCCGTAGCTATTGATTCCGTCCAGCAGGAACATATTGCTGCGATTATTTTGGCCATTGACCGCGGGGAAAACTACGGTCCCGATGTAATTGCCAATTCCGCCTCCACCGTTATTGCCTGATGAGTTGGCCGGGCTTACCCCAGGTCCCAGTAGAAGAAGCTCGGTGAAGTTGCGTCCGTTCAAGGGCAGGGAATTGACGGCGCTGGTGCCGATCACGGTGCCAAGCTCAGCGGTAGAGGTTTCAATCTCCACGCCCCCGGCCGAAACCTGTACTGTACTCGCGGTGCTGCCAATTTTCAGGTCAAAGTTGATGGTCGCCGTCTGATTCACGGAAAGCATAAAGTCGGGCGACTTTTCCTGGGCAAATCCATCTTTAGACACGGAAACGATATAAGGCCCGGGAGTGACATTGACCAGAGTGTAGGTGCCCGTAGAGTTGCTCTGGGTGACCTGCTTGAGACCGGTGCCAGTGTTCATCAGAGTGACGGTAGCATCTGGCACCACGGCCCCTGACGCATCCCGCACTGTTCCGTTCAGAGCGGCGGCAGCGCTTCCCGCTTGAGCTGCCGCTATGGCCGAAAAGCCCATGAAAATCGTCAGGCTCAACAGCGCCGAAATTACAATCTTCACGGATGCGTAATTTTTAAATTTCATGTGGCCGGCTCCCCGGTTCAAAAGTGTTAGCCGTAAACGACATAGAACGATTGATCCAACCAATCACGACGGCAAACGCTAGCACCATCCCATTTTCACTGTCAAGCAGTTTTGGTGGAACGACGTTGGCCCAACACCTGCAATCGCGGTATCGCTAGCTAATACCGCCAAAACCTAACGGATGGTCGACCGGACGACCGTCGCTATGACCATGTGACCTGCCTTGGTCGTTACTGCTGAATATGGTTGATCCAATAGGTCCGTCAGTACGACCACTGTTTGTCTCGCACTGGCTGCAGGAGTGCTCGGACTTCCGCCAGCAGCATTTCGTCATAAGGCTGTTCGTGCCATTCGACGTTCCTCTTGATTAATGCCGGATCCGCGGCGCTAAACAATGTCATGGGTATTGCCGGGTTTTGGCTGGCGAACTGCAACGCAAGCTGAGCAATCGAGGTTCCCCGGCGCCGGCAAAAGTCTGCTGCTGACTGGAAAACAAGTCTGGACTGGGCATCGGCTGGATGCCAGGCTGGAGCACCCAGATCAGTTAACAGGCCGCAGGCAAACGGTGACGCGTTGATAACTCCGATTCTCTTCGCTTTCGCTAACGGCATCAGTTCCAGGACGCGCGTGTCGTTCAGACAATAATGGTTGTGAACAAGCCCGGCATCGAGCTCGAGGGAAGAGAAAATACGCTGCCACAAGTCCATTGGATAAATTCCGAAGCTTACCCCGCCAATGCGCCCCTCCCCCTTCAACTCCAGCACCGACCCGTAGCCCTCCTGGAGTGCCCACTCGGTATGTTCGCGATTTTGATATTCGATGTCGTGAATATGGATGATGTCGAAATAGTCTGTTCCCAGGCGCTTGGCACTCTCATCGAGCGACGCGCGAATTCGTGCGCGTGAATAGTCCAGTGTGTCCTCGCCGTAGCTACCGGGCTTTGTGTATTTGCCTACTTTCGTGGAGAGGAAATAGCGGTCACGCGAGATTCCACGCAAGGCTTTGCCCAACACAGTTTCTGAGACCGTGCCGCCATAGGCCGGAGCGGCATCGAAGAAGTTGATTCCGGAATCCAATGCCACATGAACGGCCTTGATCGCATCCGCTTCATTGACCGCCCCGTAGACACCGCCGAGAGCCGACGCTCCAAGGCCGAGACGCGATACCTTAAGTCCCGTTTTTCCCAAGTCGTTATATTGCATTTTGAAGATCTCTTGAAAAATGGGAATGCCAATGCCAGAAAACCAAAGTCAATCTAGCTCGTACACCATTTTGGCCGTTTGTCCCATAATCCATTTCTGCTCATCATCGGAGAGGGACCGGATCATGCGATGTACTGTTTCTACCCAACCCTTATAAGAACTGGCCACCAAGAGCACGGGCCAGTCGGAACCAAACATGATTCGCTTCGGCCCGAAAGCGGTGAGGACGACATCGACATAGGGTTGAAGCTCGCTCTCAGTCCAGGATGACCAGTTGGCTTCAGTCACCATGCCGGAGAGTTTGCAGTAGATGTTTTCCCGCCGGGCCAAATCTGCCAAGGCCCTCCGCCACGGCTCCATATCGCCATCCTTAATACGTGGCTTGGCGATGTGGTCTACGACAAAGATCTGCTCAGGGTGGCGATCGACGAAAGCGATTGTCTGCGGCAAATGGCGTTCAAAAATCAGAATGTCGTATTTAAGTTTGAACCGCTCGAGCAAGGCGATACCGCGGTTGAAGTCTTCACGCAGAATGAAGAAATTATCGGGTTCGTCATGTATAACGTGCCGAACCGCTTTCAGTTTTTTATTGGAGGCAAGCCGCTCCAGATCGTCATGCACTCGTGACTTGACTAGCGGCACCCACCCGACCACACCGCGCACGATCTTGGAAGCTGAGGCAAGTTGCAGTAGCCAATCAGTCTCGATCAGGGTTTGGCGTGCTTGCACGGTTACGGCACCGTTGATACCTGCTTCGCTCAAGGTCTGGTGCAGATCGTCGACAAGAAAATCGCAACGGATTGCTTCCATGCCTTCTGACATCCATGGGTAATCTTTCGAGGAATATTTCCAGAGATGGTGGTGAGCGTCGATTTGATCGCTCGGCATGCGAGCCTCCGTTTACCTGAAAATGAAGTACAGAACAGCCATGGTGAACAGAAGAAGCCCTGCCACGATTCTGGGAGCAACAGCCGTATGGGCCTTGTCGCCGAAAATAACTGACAATGGATTTTCCCAGGTAAGGCCGTCGACTTGTTCAGGCAAAGGAGCCGGTGTCATCAGACTTACGATGATGAAAAGTACGCTGCAAATACAAAATACCCACCAGGCCTGCATCATGAACGGAATTCCCAGGCCATGGCTGATAAGTTTTTCCGTTCCAAAAACCGGCAGGTCGAGGACGAACGACAATGCACCAATTAGAAACCCGAATATCAGCGTCACGATTGATGCCTGTTTTGTCCCGCGGCGCCAAAATACTCCAAACAGAAACACGGTGGTGATGGGAGGAGCGAGATCGGCGGCAATCACGTTGATCGCTTCGAAGATGCTGGAATACCTGCTGCCCTGTGTAGACCACAAAATTGCCAGCAACATTACGATCACAGAACTGACGCGCCCGATCAGTACTTGCATTCGATCGGTAGTCTCCGGGCGAAGTCGCTTTACGATATCGACCGCCACCAATGTTCCCGAGCTATTGACCGCAGCCGAAACGGCGCTCAACAATGCAGCTAAAACCGCAGCTGAAATCAACCCTTTTAGGCCAGTGGGAAGCAGTTGGTTGATCAACACCGGTAGAGTCTGATTGCTTGACGTACCGATCAGATCTTTGAAGAGCACATATGCAATTACCCCCGGCAAAACCAAAAGGAACACCGGTAATATTTTCAGAAAGCCCGCGAGCAGCGGACCGAGCTGCGCGTCTCGTTCGGTACGGGCCCCGAGCACTCGCTGCACAATCGTTTGATCGGTGCACCAGTACCAGACACCAAGAATCGGATAGCCGAGAAACACCGCATACCAGTTCAAGCCAACCCCGCTGTCTGTCTGAAGCATACTCAGTTGTTCGGGTTTCACCGCCGCCTTGAATTGGGTCAAGGTATGAATGCCATGTTGTGGCAGCGCTAGCACGGCGTAAATAGCGATGACGCATGCTCCGAAGAGCAGAAAAACTGTGTTGAAGGTCTCCGTGATGACGACAGCTTTCAGTCCGCCTAAAACGGTGTAGACGGAGACTACGATTGCAACGATCAGAATCGATGTGATGACGCTGACGCCGAAGAACTGCTGGAATACCGCAGCTCCCGCGTAAATGCTGATTCCGATGTGAATGAACAGCGCCGCGACGATTGCCATAAACGCCAGAAACGATCGCGAGGCCGGGCTGTAACGCCGCTCAAGAAACTCCGGGAGAGTGGAAACTCCGCTTCGGAAATAGAAAGGCGCGAATACCAGAGCTAAAAGAATAAGGGTGAAGGCGGCCATCCATTCAAAATTTCCCCAGACCAAGCCCTCGTTGTACCCGGAAGCCGTCAGACCCACCAGGTGAATGGTCGAAATGTTGGAGGCGAACAGCGAAGCCCCAACAATTCCCCATGGAAGAGAACGTCCGGCAAGAAAGAAAACCTGGCCCGTCATCTTTTGATCTTTGGTCGATAAAACTCCGATGCAAAGAATCGCAATGATGTACCCGACGATAATAGAAAGGTCGAGAATAGGAATGCGCAGTTGTGGTGTCATGAGAAACGCCCGAGCCTGCTACGACTAGGCGTCCAAGTCGTCCAATTCGACCAAACCTTTGATTAACTTCGAGTTCGCGGGAAGATCCTTTAAGCGCCATGGTACTTCGCCAAGTCCCATGCGATCTGTAATCCATGAAGCTGTCTCGATTTTGCTGTCCTCCATCATACGGATAATTCTAGGGAACTGATCCCGGCTGTTGCGGCTTGCGTAGAGCGTAACCTCCCGCTTGTGAAAGAGTGCATCGTCGATCGAAATCGGATCGCGAGTCAGCCCCACAAATACCATGCGCCCGGCGGGTGCGACATGAGCAAGACTCTTGCCCATCGACTCGGCGCTGCCAGTGGCGTCGAACACAACGTTAGCCAGGCGGCCGTCAGCGCGGTCTGCCGCTTCCGCGCCCAGCTTTTCCGCAAAGGTTCGGCGAAAGGGATTCGGTTCTATTACCCGCACGCTTGCGCCAGCCAGTTTCGCGAATATGACCACGCCCAACCCAATGGGGCCAGCCCCGATAAGCAGAGCGTCTTCGCCAGATTTCAGCTCGCTTCTGGCCACCGCATGAGCCCCGATGCCCAGAGTTTCCACCATGGCCAATTGGTCAAGCGACAGAATCGCGGACTTATGCAGCAGGTTGACTCTTACGGGCAGTAGCGACTGCATTCCTCCGTCGACGTGTATGCCAAGAACCATGAGATGATCGCAGCAGTTGGTCCGTCCGGCCTTGCAGGCTGCGCACATGCCGCAATTGACGTAAGGATCGATGGCGCAACGGTCTCCGGCCTTGATGCCATTTCCATTGGACCCAACTTCGACTACTTCGCCGGCTAGCTCATGGCCCAACACTCTAGGGTAGGTGTAGGCGGGGTGTCGGCCAGCGAAAGCGTGAAAATCGCTGCCACACACCCCGACTCGGCGTATGCGGAGAAGCGCCTCTCCAACAGGAGCTTTCGGGGGAGGGACTTGGCGCTCAACCAATTCACCGGGTGCCTTCAATACGATTTGCCTCATGCCATTTCTTTCTACATAGTTCGAGATAAGAATAATTGGTTCAGCCAAACGCGAAGCGAGTCGGATTATAGGAACTGCGACAGGCTTAGTCAAGCGTTGGTTATCTTTGCAGAATTGCCTGTATAGATTGGGTTATTGGAAGAACCGATCTGCTGGCGCTCGAGTCCCCTAATTGTTGTACCAACCCCCGGCAGATGCCAAGCGACCCTAGGAGCAGTGCGATATTTACTTTGTCGGAAACGCGCAACCTCGACCTATAATTGCCTGCCTATGGCTAGTTCAACGCGGATAGACCGTCGCAGGCCACCAGCCGATACCCGGATCACGGCGAAACTAATCAGCAACATCAAGAAACTGATCTCGAGTGGAAAGGTTCTTCCTGGCGGTAAATTTCCTCCGGAGCGAGTACTGGCGAAAGAATTCGGCGTGAACCGCGCATCTCTAAGACAAGCCCTCAAGGTTCTTGAGATTATGGGAGTGCTTACGCAGAGAGTCGGCGACGGCACCTACCTGAGCGCGAGTGCTGAATCGATTTTAAAAGAGCCGATGGATTTTCTGGTGTTGCTCGATGATCTTTCTCATCATGAGCTATTCGAGACTCGCATCATTGTGGAGCCTGAACTTGCGGCGCGAGCAGCGGAAAGAGCGACTAGTGAGGATCTGGCGGGATTGAGACATGCCATCATGGCAATGGAGAGAAGTCGTACTAACCAGGCTCGCCTTGAGG
The DNA here is from genome assembly GCA_963786325.1 of Terriglobia bacterium. Taxonomy (GTDB): domain Bacteria; phylum Acidobacteriota; class Terriglobia; order Terriglobales; family Acidobacteriaceae; genus JAIQFF01. Next base: position 155,298 of record CAWAYW010000017.1, on the reverse strand, counting down.
CTGACGTCGATTTTCATGAGTGTATATTCCGTGCCAGTGGAAATCGGGTTTGTCATTTGCTGTTTGCGGTTATCCATCGCACGGTACAAACCAGTATGGCTCAACTGTCCGGCCGTGTATCAATCGAACGACCGCTCGCGTTTCACAAGAGAATTTACGCCGCCATCCACGAGCGAAACGCGGAACAAGCTCGCGCCACCATGCTTGAGCATTTGATGGACGCCCGTACTCTTTTGCCCGCCATGGAGCAAAAAAAGTAACCGACTGAACAAAATTACCGTGGTCTCACGCCGTGAGACCGGCCCGCTGGCTGGGCCGGTGTTATCCTGGTCAACGAATCACTTCACGATCCCACTTCATTTGAGACTGTAACTCTAAATGTCGAACCCAAAAGCTCCAGAATCACGCCCTGCAGTCGAGTCTCCTGCCAACGAATCTAACGAGTCCTTCGAGGACATGCTCTCGCAGTTTGAGCGGGCCAAGAAGCGTAAGGCCGAAAGCACTGGGCAAGGCCGCGAGGGGACGGTGGTCAGCGTCACCGTAGATTCGGTTCTGGTAGACATTGGTTTCAAAACGGAAGGCGTGCTTCCTCTCGCAATATTTCAAAATGCGGGCGAAACCGTTAAGCCTGGCGACAAGCTCCTGGTATCGATCAAAGGCCGTGATCCTGAAGGCTATTACGAACTCACACGGGGGAGAGTCGAGCGTCCGCAGGACTGGGCATCGCTGGAAAAGGCGTTCGCAGAGAAAGCAATCATTGTAGGCACGGTGACAGGCGTGGTCAAAGGGGGATTCGGTGTCGACGTGGGAGTGCGCGCTTTTATGCCAGCGTCGCGCAGTGGCGTCCGGGACGCTGCCGAAATGGAAAAACTTGTGGATCAGGAGATTCGTTGTCGGATCATCAAACTGGATGTGACCGAGGAAGACGTAGTTGTAGATCGACGCGTAGTTTTCGAAGAGGATGAACGTGCGGTAAAGGAGCACCGCTATTCAGAAGTTAAAGAAGGCGCAACAGTTCGTGGCACAGTTCGCAGCCTTACAGATTATGGCGCTTTCATCGACATCGGTGGAGTTGATGCCCTCATGCATGTCAGCGACATTTCCCTAAACCGGGTGAGCAAGCCATCCGATGTGCTGTCAGTGGGTCAGGAAGTCGAAGTTAAAGTTGTGAAGATTGATACGGAGAAGCGGCGGATCTCTGTTGGCATGAAGCAGCTCGAGCCAGATCCCTGGGATTCGGCCACGGCAAAATATATAACCGGTGAGCGTGCTCGCGGCACGGTAACTCGAGTGCTCGATTTCGGCGCATTTGTAGAGCTTGAGCCTGGGGTGGAGGGATTGCTCCACATCTCGGAAATGTCATGGACACGAAAGGTAAGGACACCCGGTGACGTGGTTAAACCCGGCGACACAGTCGAGACCGTGATTCTGGGGGTGAGCGCGTCAGAGCGCCGCATCTCGTTAGGACTCAAGCAGGCGCTGGGTGATCCATGGGCTGAAGTTGCGAAGAAGTTTGAAATCGGATCAGTGATGGAGGGTCCGGTTGTCAGCCTTACCAAGTTTGGGGCATTCGTCCAACTCGCTGAAGGTGTCGAAGGGATGATTCACGTTAGTGACATAAGCGCCGAGAAACGCATAAATCATCCCGCAGACATCCTGAAGGTTGGACAAAGCGTCAAGGCGCAGGTACTCGAAGTCGATATTGCCAAGAGACGTCTGAAGCTCGGCATTAAGCAAATGGTGCCCACCAGCATCGACGAATATATCGCTGAACACGTCGCAGGGAATGTAGTCTCAGGGCGCGTGATGGAAGTCTCGGGGGACGAGGCTCGCATAGAACTCGGCGAAGGCATTCGCGGCATTTGTCGAATCGCATCACAGGCGCCGGCGAAACCGGCGAGCAGAGGTGAATCGAAGGCTGACTTGTCAGCTCTCAGTTCGATGTTGACCGCCCGTTGGAAAGGCGGGGTTACGGTTGCTGACGCCAGACCGGAACCGCTTCAAGCTGGGCAGGTTCGCAGTTTTCGAATTTCAAAAATCGATCCGGCGACAAAGAAGATTGAGGTCACACTAGGTTAACCGCGGTTCTTCTCTTGAACTCTTTTAGCGGTTGTCGATCCGAAATCTTTGCCATCGTTGCTCGAAGTGGATATCAAAGCGTCCGTTGTTCCACATTCTCCAGATGCAAGTCGGCTACTGGCTTGCTCTGGGTGATGCTGAAGTCTTTGACATTTTTTAAAGCAATCGATGGAACACCAGCCATGGCTGGGATCTTGACGTGAGTGAAATCTGCTGCCGTCACGTCCTCGAGCACAAATCCCGGACGCGCGTCTGGCTGCATGGTTCGCACCTCAACATCCCTCATTTCGATCCCATTCACATGGCGAATATAGAAGCCGTGGGCAGGTAGCACCCCAAAGCGATTCGGGTCAGGATAGGCATTCTCAAGTTCGGGAGGCTGAATCGCGGCGTCCTCTTCCGTGCCTCCCCCTTTGTGCAAGATCAGAATATTGTTCAAGCGGATGTCTTCAATGGAATGTCCTGGAATTCCCGTGATGAGGGTCGCCTGACGCGATGCGCAATTGGAAACGACCACATTGCCTATAAGAACGCGACGCAGTTGTCCCATCGGCGTGTCCGCGGGTCCTCGCATCCGGCTGCCCAGGCGGATGAAGAAGGGTACGTCGACTATATCTCTCATAGTGACGTTAGTGATGGCAACATCCTCCAACACCGCGCCATCGACCGATTCGAGCGCGATGCCGCGGCAGTCTTCAATCACGCAATTGGAAACGGTCACGTTGCGAAAGCCACCGTTGCTTTCCGTTCCAAACTTGATTCGGCCATTGCGAGGAACCTTGGACTCCGGCGAGAAGCGCTTGTAGGTGGCGTCGAGCATGGTGCCCTCTTCATAGCCGCCGGTCACGTAGCAATTAGTAATGGTGACGTGGTCGGTGGATCGTGCGTAACCCAAGCCATAAGAATCCTTGAGGCAGATGCCATCGTCCCAGGGAGAGTTGACGCTGCAATTCGAGATGTGTACATTGCGGCAGCAGTCGACATCGATTGCGTCGCGATTGGTATCGATCTTCAGATTGTCGATGGTCAGATTGTCCACACCTGTCGCCAGGATCGCGAAATGTCCTCCGTGCAGGATCGAGATGTCGCGAAGAGTTACGTTGTGGCAATTCTTCAGACTGATTGATTTGTTCCCGATACCCGCCGCGAGCGTTAAATCTCGATCACCCCGACTCAGGCCTTTGCCCCAAATCATTCCCTGACCCTCGATCGAAATGTTTTCCAGGCTTTCGCCCCAAATCAGGCTGTTATGCCAGTGACTATGACCAAAATCCTGAAACTTGTCCCAGGCATTGGGCTCGGGTGGATCATAACCGCCGCCTTGCGCGGACGTGTCCGCGGCCACGATAGTCGTGCCCGGATCGAGAGATAAAGTGATGTGACTTTTCAGTCGGATCGAGTAACACAAAAAACTTCCGGCCGGAAAACGAACGATGCCTCCGCCGCCGGCTGCGGCGGCGTCGATGGCTTGATTGATAGCCGGCGTGTCGACGGTTGCCCCGTCGCCCTTCGCTCCGAATGACCTCACGTCGTACTCCCGCCGCTCTGCGAAGGCTGCCTTCCAGGCTTTCGGACGTGCCACCGCGCCCGTTGCGCTCCCGACAACACCCGCGCTTGCCATCTTGAGAAAGGCTCGCCGCGCATCATTTTCCATTTCCATCAATGAATCTCCATCAATGAATCGGCTCATCAACGATCGTGTCCTCGTCGAGCTGAAAGGGACAGTGACGCAACCGCCGCGAATTGTCAAACTACACGAGCCCCTTTCCCCAGCAGCCTCTTTGAAGATAGCTTTGAAATCACCATTTCGCGATGCAAGAATCGGCCTTGGAGTTGTCGGATACCGTTCGCCATGCGAACCGAAATCACACCGGTTTCAAACTCGATCGAAAACCCGGGCATCAAAATGTACACATGAACGCCTATCGGCGTAGCCCTGCTGTAACCTGCGCGATTGGGCCGGACGGATGAGAATGGTGAACCATGGGTTTCAATACCAACGGCGTACGATTCTTAGCTCTGTGCCTGGTTCTCCCGGTGATGTTGATTGGGCGGCTTAACGCGCAATCCGACGAAACCAGGGAAACCAAGACTACCGTCCGCGCGAGTGTCCCTGCTGATGACAACCTCGCGCTGTCTTTGTTAAGTCCCACCGAGGGTATGGCCGTGATTGGCGCTGCTCTGGAATCGCGCGCGCAAGGTCGAACCAGACTGGACTGCTCACACCTTGTACATAACGTTTATGAGCGAGCAGGCTTTCCCTATACATACGTGAGTTCATCTGATCTTTACGCCGGCGCCGATGACTTTCAGCGAGTGACGCATCCGCAAGCTGGCGACCTGGTAGTGTGGCCGGGACACGTTGGCATTGTCGTGAACCCATCGCAGAGCACGTTTTACAGCGCATTGCGTTCTGGTCGTGGTGTGGAATCGTACATTTCGCCGTACTGGAGAAGGCGTGGCACACCTCGCTTCTATCGTTACACGAGAGCGGAAGCGCCGCGCAATTCGAACGTCCGAGTTCAAGTTGCCTCTTCGATTCCTGAATCTCTTCCCGTGTCGATGATCGTCAATCAGCCAACCGCCCCGGTTGACCCAGCTACTATCGAGTCAAGCATTCCTCAGGAGTTGGTCATTAGTTCGGCAAAGCCGCAAGCGAGAGAAGTCGCACAGGCCATTCTTGCGGCATTAAGAGCACCTCAAAGTCTCCACGTGACGGACGTGTTTAATCTGCCCCACCCTCTAGTCGTGTTTAACAATCTGGACGTGAAAAACGTAAAGCTACATGGCAACCGCGGCTCAGCACAGGTGCGCGTTGCAACATCACTGTCCGTTAGTGGCGGGGAGGCGAATATGAAACCGCGTCAGGAAACTCAAACCTGGACCCTCCTACGGCGGGATCAAAAGAGTTGGAGTCTGTTGGTTCCGCAAGACGAAATCTTTGCGTCTCCAGATACGGCGGTAAAAATGCTGTCTCGCCAACTTGTATCGGTGGCGGATGGCGGGGTCTCATCGGCCAATCACCTGCAAAAGGCGCAGTTAGCCCAGATGCTGAATGCAATCCTCTCGCAGTAGTGCGCTCCTGTTCTTCTTCTTCTCACCTAAGACTAGATACCGCCGGAATTCGGCATTCGAACAACCTCCGCATCGCTTTGTGTGCCAGTTCATCTAATTAATCATGAGTACGCCACTGGCAGTTTCTGTACTGGATCTTGTAGGAATGAAAACCAACGAGCTCGCGGGCAGCGCGATTGCGCGATCGGTGGAGCTGGCGAGGCACGTCGAACGACTGGGATATACCCGTTATTGGCTCGCAGAGCATCATTCGATCCCCGGGTTAGCCTGTTCGGCGACTCCAGTACTCGTAGGTCATATAGCTGCTGCGACTAGAACGATTCGTGTCGGCAGTGGCGGAGTGATGTTGCCGAACCATGCTCCTCTCGTGGTCGCGGAGCAGTTTGGAACCCTGGAGGCGATTTATCCTGGGCGCATAGATCTGGGCTTGGGACGGGCTCCGGGTGGCGACTTTCAGACCATGCGCGCCCTGCGTCGGGATCTGCAGCAGAGTGGGGAGGATTTTCCCGAACTGCTGGAGGAACTGCGCTCATATTTGCGACCTGAGAAGCCTGGGCAAGCAGTGAAGGCGATCCCCGGGCAGGGAAGTAACGTACCGGTTACCCTCCTCGGCTCGAGTGGGTTTAGCGTGCAATTGGCAGCGGCCCTTGGTCTGCCGTTCGCCTTCGCGGCGCATTTTGCGCCGGACTATCTTTACGCGGCTGCCCGGGTCTATCGCGAACAGTTCCGTCCCAGTGAAGCGTTGCAAAGGCCGTACTTCATGGTAGCGGTTCAGATTATCGCGGCAGAGACAGAGGAGGCAGCGCATCGCCTATTTACAACTCCGCAGCAGCGTTTCTTGCGTTTGATCCGAAACCAACCGGTGGAGCTATTGCCCCCAGTGGATTCGATGGACTCGATATGGCAGGACTGGGAGCGGGCTGCCGTGGAAAGCAAGTTGGGTGCAGCTATCGCGGGCTCAGATGCTACCGTGAAAACGAGCCTGCAGAAGCTGGTCGAAGACACTGGAGCGGACGAGGTGATTGTCGTCACCGATACTTATGAACAGGCAGACAGACTCGATTCGTATCGTAGGGTGGCTGAGATTGCGAAGACGATTGATTTGAAATCAAAGGTTGCCGTCGGCGCCTGAACGAATCCGAAGCTTGCGGATGTACGCGAAATCGAAAGCCGTCAGTGCCCAGACGGGGGTGTTTGACTGAGGGCTAGTTTGTCTTTCTCCGGTACGTGCCCGACAACCACTAAATCTATTCGTCTATTAGCTGCCCGCCCTTCGGCGGTCTTGTTATCTGCAAGTGGACGGTACTGAGAATAGCCCGCCGCCGAGATCAGTAAGGGGTCGAATCCATGCTGCTCGATCAGCAACGCAACAACTGTGGTCGCGCGAGCAGTGGACAAATCCCAATTCGATTTAAAGTGCGCGTTGTGCACCGGCACGTTATCGGTATGACCTTCTACGCGTATCTCGAAACCGCGTCCGCCGAGAACAGTAGCGATTCGAGTTAGGGTCGTGTGACCGTTATCCAACAACTCGGCCTGGCCGCTGTTAAAGAATCCCACTTCACGTAGGCTGACCACGAGTCCCTCGGGTGTGACCCGCATTTGCACTTCGTGCTGGCGAATCTCGTCTCCCAGTGCCGACTCGAGTTGACGCCTGAGTTCATCGACATCAACGCCGAAGCCCGACCCTGCGGCCGATTTATCTGCCGTTCCAGCGATCTTGATTAGCCTCACGGGAGCATCCATCAGATCGGGACGGGGGATGCCAGGGCTTCCCGGAATGCCGACACCCTCTGTAGTCGAGCCCGTAAAAACCCCTAACTCCTGGAACGCTCCTTTTATGGATGCTTCCACCTGTGCGGTCTTCTTTTTGTCAGCCTGCGAAGAGGCGTAGAGCACCACGAAGAAAGCGAATAACAGCGTTATGAAATCGGCGTAGGAAACCAGCCAGCGCTCATGGTTGGCGTGTGCCTTGTGTTTCTTTTTTCGACTCACGCGCTCGCACCGGCTGCTTTCTGTGCGACGGGTTGCTGCTTGTATTCCGGCAGAAAGCCCATCAGCATGGTTTCAAGCATGCGCGGGTTCATACCCTCGAGGATTGAAATCACGCCTTCCAATTTCATTTCGCGCAGAACCTGTTCTTCGCGAAACTTAATTTTCAGCTTGCCTGCCCAGGGAAGAAACAGAAGGTTGGCAGAGCCGACTCCGTAGATGGTCGCAACGAAGGCGACGGCAATGCCCTTACCAACTTCGGTGATGTCTTCCAAGTGCTGCATGACTTGTATCAGACCCAGCACGGCGCCAATGATGCCGACGGTCGGTGCAAATCCACCGGCCGCTTCGAATACTTGCGAAAGCTTCTCGCCGTATTCTTCCTGGTTATCAAGTTCCAGTTCCATCATCTTGCGCAGTTCCTGGGGTTCGGCCCCGTCTATTGCCAGCATCAAGGCCTTCTTGAGAAATGGGTCCTTTATGGTCGCCAGCTGTCCATCGAGTGAAACGATGCCGTCCTTGCGAGCTTGGTTCGCATAGCCAACAAGTTCTTTGATCAAGGCGTTCGGATCTTGCCCACGTTCGAGAAAAACATGGACCAACCCTTTAGCAGCGCCAAGTACGATCGGAAGGGGAAATTGGATCATGACCGCTCCGATGGTCCCTCCCAACACAATCATGGCCGCGGTGGGTTGCAGGATCTGTGCGATCTTGCCACCCTCGATAATTAGCCCAGCAAGAATCCCAGCCAGCGCCAGAATGATTCCACCGATCGTGCTTTTATCCACGGCGGAATGCCTCTCCGCCCCGGCTTGTGCTGTTTTCCTGAGGATGCAGCACGGCCGAGTTAATGTCGGCGCCGCAAGAAGGTAATCCCGCTATGACGCAACGGCGGAAGTCCACGATCCGGTGGACCACTTCATCCGACGATTCGCGGACAATAATCTTCTCCCCATTGATCAGAGTGATCACGGTGTCGGGCGCATTCTCCACGAACTTGATCAGGTCGGAGTTGAGTGCGATAGGGTTGCCATTTAGTCGAGTCAGTTGAATCAAAGGTCGCCTCTCGGGCTCAGGAACAGGAAGAAAGGAATCCCGGCCCCACCTCTATCGGCATTCAGAGAAGGGATCATCAAGGCAAACCCGGTAGGCGTAGGGGTAACGGTTACCGATGTTACTGATACCAAGGTCACTGAATTCGAGTTAATGCCGCAAAACGGGAATGCCGATACACAGGCCCGCAGCAAAAACAGCACCACCTGATTAACCGAAGCGGTGATTTGGGCGATTGGTAAGGCCGCAGGGTTCGGTAGCAGGCGAAAACTCTAGGCAAAGGAGCCTTGAAATGTCCCTTAGCATTTTGAATAACGTTTCGTCCCTTGCGGCGCAGAACCAGTTGTCCATGACACAGGCGTCGCTTCAGAAAACTCTCTTACAGCTCTCGTCCGGTTCACGTTTGAACACGGGCGCGGATGATGCCGCCGGTCTGGCTATTGCAGACGGATTGCATGCCAACATTACGGCCCTCACTCAGTCAGCCCGCAACGCCAGCGATGGCGTGGGTTCGCTGCAAGTGGCGGACGGCGCGTTGGCTCAGGTCACCGCTCTTCTGAACCGCGCTGTGACACTGGCGACCGAAGCCTCTACTGGTACTGTGAGCGATCCGCAACGTACCACCATCAATGCCGAGTTCACTGCCATCAAGGCTGAAATCGATCGCATCGGTGCCAGCACCAATTACAACGGTGGACAGGTTTTCACTGCCACGGCAACCTCCATCTACCTCAGCGACGGCACGACTGGTGGATCGAGCGGAATCACTGTAACGACCGGCGCACTGTCCAGCGCCCACATCGGTTTCAGTGGAACTCCAACCGACATCAGCGCTGACGTGCTGACCAGTGCGACCGCCGCGCAGACGGCACTGGGCCACCTGACGACCGCTATCGCGGGCGTTGCCGCAGACCGTGGCGCACTCGGAGCGGAAACAAACCGCTTGCAGAGCGCTTCCAGCGTTATCACTAACGAGGTGCAGAACTTGACCAACGCAGAAGATGGTATTCGCGCCGCTGACATTCCGTCCGCTGTCGCAAATATGTCTCGGTTGACGATTCTGCAGCAAACCGGTATGGCCGCACTGCAGCAATCCAACCAGATGCAGCAGTCGGTTCTGAAGCTGTTGCAATAACCTCGCACTAACCTTCGGCGGGGTACAAAAAGCCCCGCCGGAGCGAGGTATCGGTGATTCCCATGCGAATTGACAGCGTCAATCCTATCAATCCAGAGGGCCCTCAGCCGGTGGTCCGAGAGGCCAAGGCGGCCCATGTTCCTGACCCGGCGCCTGTGATCACAGATCACGTGGAAACGCATACGCAGCCTGAGGTCAGTTCAACCAACGTCCTGGTCGAGATGCAGCCGCGCAATGTCGTAGTTTACAAGTTCATCGATACGGCCAGTGGTCGGTTGATCCAGCAGATTCCTTCAGAACAGATGCTGAGCCTGTCCCAGATTACTCAGTCAAACGAGAAACCTGCAAAGAAGTAAATAAGGGCTTACAAACATGGCGGCTTCCTCTTCTTCGGCAATTTTGAACGCACTGAGTTCCTCTCTGGGCACGGGCCAGGGGATTGATGTAACTTCGACCGTCAATCAGCTGATCACAAACCTGCGAGGGCCCGAGCAGGTCTGGCAGACCCAGCAACAGATCCTGGCAGGACAGAGTTCGGCGCTCACACAACTGAATACAGAAGTGACAGCGCTCTCCAACGCGGTCGATACCCTCAACGACCCTGCAGGCGCCCTGAGCGCGCGGGCCGTTTCTTCGTCGCAGCCGGCGATTGCGACGGCTACCGCCTCGAACTCAACCCCGGTGGGAAGTCACACCATCGTGGTTAATAATTTGGCGAGCAGTTCTTCGTACTATTCGGGCGCGGTGGCGAATAGCACAACCCCACTGGCCGCCGGCACGCTTACGATTCAGGTCGGGAACCAAGCGGCTTCGACCATTACGATTGACGCGACGAACAATACTCTCGATGGATTGGCTGCGGCGATCACTAGTGCGAACATTGGCGCGACTGCAAGCGTGGTGAACGACTCCAATGGCGCCCGCCTGGCGATTGTGAGCAATACTTCGGGCGCAGCCAGCGATTTGACCGTTAACGCAGGGAGCAGCGGCCTGACATTTACCAAGGGAGCCACCGGCACCGACGCCTCGTTGACCGTGGATGGTGTTCCCATCAGCAGCGCCAGCAACACCGTGACAAACACCGTAGCGGGCCTGACTTTAAACCTAGTGGGCGCGGACCCGAATACGCAGGTCCAGATCGCAGTCAGTCCAGACACCACAAAGGTGGCGCAGGCCGTCACGGATTTTGTGACCGCCTATAACACCATCATTCAGGACCTGAGCAGCCAATTCACATTTAACACTTCAACCAACACCGCCGGACCATTGTCGGGCGATGCGGGAGCTCGTCTAGTCCAGAACCAATTGCTGACCGCAGCCACGTTTACAGGGACCGGAAATACGATTAATACCTTAGCTCAGCTCGGAGTGTCGATGAACAACGACGGCACGCTGACGGTGGACAATGCCAAGCTGAGTAATGCCGTTAATTCCGATTTTGCCGGCGTGCAGAACTTTTTCCATCCGGCGACTGGGACCGGTTTCGCGGCGTCCCTGAAAGCGCAGCTGGATTCTCTGACGGATCCAACCGAAGGGGCGTTTTCGATTGAACTCAAGGGAATGGCAGACGGGCAGAAGAGCTTTCAGGACCAGATCGACAACTACGAACTGTATATCGCTAATGAGCAGACTCTGCTGACAGCCCAATATACGCAGGTTGATCTGGCGCTGCGCCAGTTGCCTCTGCTGCAGCAGCAGATCAACTCCGAACTGAACTTTACCGGCAACTCGAACTCTAACAACAACAACGGAAACTAGTCGAAGGGCAACCCAACCATGACCGCCTACCGGAACCAACTCGCGTATCAAGAAGCGGCAGTCCGTAATGCCAGCGCAATAGAACTAGTCATTATCCTTTACGACATTCTGTCGCGCGACCTGCACGCCGCGATTGAAGCTATGGAAGGTGGCAACATCGAACTGCGTACCGCAAAACTGAAGCATGGATTCCTGGCGTTGCAGCAACTCGAAGGATCGCTCAATCTGGATGAAGGCGGAGAAATGGCGACAAACATATCGCGCTTCTATTCCATGCTGCGCGGTCAAATGATGAAGGCTCAGATCCAACAGGATGCAGCCATCCTGCGCGAGCTTGTTCAATTACTGTTCAGTGTGCGAGAAGCTTGGGTAGAGTTAAGCGGCCGTCTGGCCGCTCCCGCGCCAGCCCCGGGAGCACAGGCCCCCTCGAGTGTCTCAAACACAAGCGACCTGTCCTTCGCGCGTGCAGCCAGCTGGAAAGCATAATCATAAGTTCTGTCCGAACGTGAAGAAGGGGCATCCCGGCCGCTGTTTTTGACTTGGAACCTTGATCTATTCCGCTGCGACCCGACATACCTATCACTTCTATCGGCGATTACGCCGCACAAAGGTGCAACTGACGGCTGTCAAAGGCAGCTACTGGAATTCGCTGCTACCTCGGGGCGTTTTACTTCAGATAATCGAGCAGGCTGGTCGGCAGAATCTTAGCAGCTGCCGCCAGCGCTGCGTCGTGTGCGGTGGTAGCGCGAGTCAAGTCCGTCGCGGCTTTGGTGAGGTCGGCCCCTACTAGATTGTTGGCCTGAGACTTCAGCGTGACCTGCTCCTGTTGTAAAAAACTCTGTGTCGAATTGAGCTGGTTCACTGCGTTCCCGTAGAAAATTCGCTGACCGGTCAATGAATCGAAAGCAGTGCGCAGTTGATTGGTTGCCGTCTCGGCATCAGTTGCCGTTCCAGTCTGCAATGCTGTAATAAGGCTTTGCAGCGAGGCGAAAACGTCTCCGTTCGAGTTCTGGAATAACTGGTTACCGGGCATATTGGTTTGCAAGTTCAGACCATCTGCCACCTGCACCGTATTGGTGCCGCTATTTCCATTGTAGGTCACACCTGATGAGCTGGCGGGATTTAACGAATAAGGCGGCGCCGTTGTGGCGGTGCCTCCGAACAAATAGCTGCCCCCCACCGACGTGTTCGCTAGTTGCACCAATTGGCTCTGCAGCCCCTTCAGGTTCTGCACGATCTGCTGGCGGTTCGCCGATGACAAAGTTCCGGTAGATCCCTGCACCCCCAGGGTAATGGCTTGAGTAATCGCTTGAACCGACGAGCTAAGCGCGCCGTCCGCAGTCTGCAACTGGCTGGTCAAAGTGTCGATATTCTGAAGATACTGGTCAGCCCGGTTCGTTTGGTCCTGGTTCCCGATCATCTGCGCCGCAGCCAGGGGATCATCCGACGGAACGTTAACGCGCTTACCAGTCGATATCTGCTGCAGGGCGGTGTTTTCCTGGTCCTGAGTCTCCCAGATGGCAGATAGAATGTCAGAAGACATGTCGGGGTTTACGCGCATTTTATGTCGTCACTCCCATTTTCATTAGTGTGTCAAACATTGAATCCACGGTGGTGACTACGCGGGCCCCGGCTTCGTAAGCTCGCTGGTAGCGGATCATGTTGGTGGATTCCTCGTCGAGCGATACGCCGGAAACCGACGAACGTTGGTCCGTAAGCTGCTGCACGCTTAAGTCGCTGGCACTGGCATTTGACTGCGCGGTCGCACCTAGATTGCCGACCTGCAACACCAGATTTGAATACATGTCCATCGGGTTGGCGCCCGAAGGAAGTTCCTGGCTCTGCAATCCGATGAGCTTCTCGAGATTTCCGTTGCTGCCAGCGGAGCCATCGGAACTGGCGGCAATGAGGCTGGGGTCTGTGATAGCTACCGAGAAGCTCCCGGCTGCGCCGGTTGTTGAGGCTGGCGGTGTGAAAAAGTTCTGCCCCGGATTTCCCGCAGTGTCAAATCCCGCCTGATGTTGCGTGTTAAAACTGGTTGCGAACTGGCTGGCAAGATTGTCCAGTTGTGCCTGCACTTGCGGAATCACCTGATCCCGAATCTGCAGCGTACCGCCGAGTTGGCCGCCCGTAATTTGGCTGGTGATGTCCTGGCCTTGCGCGCTATAAACGTGCTCGAGCACGCTGTTATTCGCGTTGGCCTCGAGCGCGTAGCTCTTACTTGCCACCACCAGGGGTACGCCATTTGCGGTCGTTAACGTCAGCCCATGTTCTGTCTGTGTCACTGAAATATTCACCAGGCTCGAGAGCTGTCGAATGAGTTCGTCCCTCTGGTCTTGCGTGGCGCCGGGATCCTTTCCCAGCCCTTGCATCTGCGACACCTGCCCGTTGAGGGTAGCAATCTGGCTGGTTAGCCGGTTGATCTGGCCGACTGTCTGCGGCACGGCCTGATCTAATCCCGTTCCAATTGAATTCAGGCCGGACACTGCCTGGTGAAACGAGTTTGCCAGATTGTTCGCCGAAGTCAGGACGGCCTGACGTGCGTTTGCATCGGTCGGATTAGTTGAGAGTTGGCTCAGACTGCTGAAAAACGTTGATAGTGCGCCGCCGACACCTTGCGTCGGGTTGGAAAAAAGGCCTTCAATCTGAGTCAGAGTGTTGAGCTGAGTCTGCGAGTTACCCTGCTGTTGAGTTTCTTCATAGATTCGCAATTGCAAAAGCTCATCGCGAACGCTTTGAAACTGTTCCAGGGTCACTCCGCCTCCGAAGCTGGTGCCGGCGTCCTGAATCGAAGGGGCCTCGTTAAGCACCGCCACCTGTCGGCTGTATCCGGGCGTGTTCACATTGGCGATATTGTTGGAGGTGACATTCAGCGCTCCCTGTTCCGCAGCCAGGGCGCCAACTGCAATTGAGAGCGAAGTACCGAGTCCCGGCATTGAGTCTAGACCTCGCACGACCAGCCAGTCGCAGCGACCGGCTCGGATTCCGCGGGAAAATTTTGTTGGTAGGTCTGACATAGCGCCGCTCGTAAGCGAGTAGTTCGCAAGGCGCTTTGCAGTAACGACGAGTACACCTTGGTCAGATTCCCCAACTCTCTGAAGTCCGACCGCATTACCCTTACTGAGGCTTCATCCTTGGATTGTCCGGTGAACCAAACTTGCAGTTTTTCTACCAGCCCGTCCTGAACGGATGTGGAATTTTCAAGCTCGCCAATGTTATTCGAAGCTAGGGCTGCGATTGCACGCTGGAACTGTAAACACAACTCCCGAATCTCCGCCACGACGGCAGACGAGTTGACCTCGCGTTGTGCTTGCTCGGTAGTGTCGATTGCCAAGAAAATTCACCATTACTGGGCGCAAAAATTTATGCGTTGCAAATTGCCTACCGCTGGTTGCGGTCCATGATCGCTTGTGCAATTTTTTCGGGCTCTACCTTGTAGTCACCGTTTTGGATCGACTGGCGCAATGCCTCGACCTTGTCCTGCCGAACCTGAGGCGAATTCAATGCCTGCGCTTTAAGTGAGGAAATGTTCAGCGTGTCGACCGAAAGACTGGTCTTGTCCTCTACGTTTGGTGCGGTCGCAGCCTTGCTACCGGCCTTCCGCGTCTTCTCGTCGGCCTCCAGGCCGTGAAACGAGATGTTGTTGAGGTCGATTCTCATAGTTAGTCTCCTGCAATTCCGCGCAACAGCTTTATCGGCAGTTCCAGAAAAAACTTTAGTCCAACGATCATTTTGTCACCTTTGGGGTAACCAGGGGTCTTACCAAAGTGGTGGCTGTATTTATGTCCTTTATTTCTAAAGGGGTAGAGGCGCTATTCTTGCGGGCCGCTTGCGCCTCCAGATGCTTCGCCACCATCGACGCGATCCCTAACCCTCCGTGACCTCCAGTTAAGGCAGTGCCTACCGCTTGCATGGCAATCGCATGGAACTGGTCTTTTCCAGGGTCCGCATCGGGATCCTGATCCGAGCCCGGAACCGACGCAAATGACTGCTCCGCCTGCTCCAACCAATGAGAAAGTAGCACCGCTTCAAATTCGCGCGCGGATTTCTGGATCTTGGCCGAGTTTCCAGTATCCGTGTGCTTCAATTTATCCGTCGCCTGCGTACCGCGAAGGTCGGACAGGCTGACTGCGGGTGTGATGATGCTGTTCGAACTCACAGGATCTCCAATTCAGCTTGCAATCCGCCTGCGGCCTTGATCGCCTGCAGGATGGCTACGATATCTCGCGCGGTAGCTCCCATAGTTTGCAATCCATTGATGAGTTCTTCGACGCTGGCACCCTCTGCCAAGCGGATGGATTTAGCCGAAGTTTCTTTCGCCTGCACATCCTGCTGGGGAACCACAACCGTCTCCCCGTTTTTCGAGAACGGAGCCGCTTGTGAAACCGAGAAGGTAGTCGTCACTTCCACCGACAATGAACCGTGCAGAACTGAGACGGCGGAAAGCTTCACGTCGCCACCCATGACGATCGTTCCCGTTCGCTCGTTGATCGCAACTTTTGCTGGCGGGTGAACGCTTATCGAAAGATTTTGAATTTGGGAAATCAAGTCCGGGACCGAAGGAACTCCGGAACTGCTTATATTCACGTCGATCTGTCGGCTGTCGAGAACAGTTGAAATCGGTTTTCCGAATTGACGGTTGATCACTTCAGAAATCTCGTGAGCCGACGTGAAGTCAGCATCCCGTAGCACCAGGGAGACTGTGCTCAGCCGACTCAGATCGATTGCCGTATCCCGTTCCACTATCCCGCCATTGGGTATGCGTCCGACGGTCGGATGATTGAGTTGCTTGCTGTTGGTCGCGCCTCCTGCCGTGTAGCCCCCCAGCGTAAGTGGGCCCTGCGCTTCGGCGTACACTTGGCCATCCGGCCCGTGTAGCGGAGCGAGCAGCAAAACTCCACCTTCAAGACTTTTGGCATCGCCGATTGACGAAACCGTCACGTCCAATGACATACCCTGCCGCGCAAACGGAGGAAGGGAAGCGGTCACAAAAACTGCCGCAATGTTTTTTACGATTACGGAGTTCGCAGGAATCTGCACTCCCATACGCTGCATGATATTTGCCAGGGTCTGCGTAGTGAACTGTGTTTGCTGCCGGTCTCCGGTTCCACTGAGCCCCACCACGATGCCGTATCCTACGAGCGGATTGTTGCGAACCCCGGAAATGGTCGTGATATCGCGCACCAGTACCGTCTTCGCTTCAGTTACTCCATAGGAGACTCGTGCCGAAACAAAGATCGCGGCCAGCAATGCGAATTTTAGAAGCCTATGACCCATAAGAGAGCTCGAACCAATGGATTGGGCGGGCGGGTGGCATCGGACACAACGCCCTTACCTTTAAGTTCTACTTCCAGATTTGAGAGCACAGTCGAAAGCGCGCTGTTGTCGGGCCTTACATCTCCAGGCCGCAATACACCGCGAACCAACATGGTTTCCTTTTGATTGTTAATTGCCACCAATCGTTCAGCCTCAACCACCAGATTCCCATTCGGAAGCACTGCAATTACCTGTCCGGCGAGGTTGGTGTTCATTGTGGTGCTCGCGTCGGTGGAACCAGTGCCCTTTAGCTTGGTGGACGATTGTGCGGTAAACAGATTGTTTATTCCGCTGGTACTGATATGGCCGGCTAATCCGGAGATACCGGAGGTGGTGTTGAAGTCTCGTTGTGTGCCAACATTCCCCGTAGCCTGGGCCGTAGTCCGCTGCACCACCACGATCGTGACAAGATCATTAACCCGGCTGGCCTTATAGTCCGACTGCAAATTAGTCATTGTGCCATTCGGCGTCCAGAGGCTTCCCAAGGGAGACTCGGCCGCTGCGCCTACTGTTTGTCCCTGTATGCGAGCCACATAATCCGCGCGGGATTTCTGCGAGTCATGCGTGCTTTTTGCCTTGGAGAATACATTGCCTGTCAAGGTAAAATGCGAGAGGACCGCGATGGAGAACGCCAGCCGCAAGGCCCGATTTATAAGATTCGTTCTCATAAGTTTATCAGTCCGATAACACAGACGTGACTACTCCCGGCCCGGTCACCCGCGCCAGATACGTCCGCTTCGTCTCTTTGTTGAGCACTCTCACTTGTTGTCCGCGTCCTCCGTTTTGTAAACAAAGAACGGGCAATGTCATGCGAATCAAGTCTCCTTCAAATACCATCACCGCGGGCTTGCCGCTTCGAACCCACATGTCTTTGCGTGACAATCCAGGGCTTGTCGGCCGTACGTCTTGCCGGCCAGATGAAACGTAGTGCTCGTCGCCTGGTTGACCCCAATGCAGCAACACATAGAAGGGAAGGCACGTGTCGGGATGCTCACATTGCAATTTCACCTTGTCCGACTCGCCATCCAGAACGTCGACGCTCATCACCCTCAAGCGGGGGTTAGGAACGGTGGCTGTCACGCTCGATAGTTGTTCCATCTGGTCAGGAGAGATCCGGATGCCGGAGGAATCAATTGCGCTCAGAATCCATTCCCGGCCGATTGGCGTCCTGGAATTGGCGTCGGCACGAACCACAACCGCCGCTCCTCCCAAAAGGAAGGTCATCAATGCCAAAGCTATTTTCGTCCGCTTCGAAGCCATCGGTCGATTCAACTCGTGCTTTCTATTCGTTGTTATCGCGTGAGACTGTTCAGATCCTGGAACATTTCGTCCGCGGCTTTCACCACTCGTGAGTTTGATTCGTAAGAGCGCTGTGAAAGGATCATGTCCACGAATTCCTGTACGACATCCACGTTCGACTGCTCGACAAATCCCTGCTGAAGCGTACCGAGACCCTCAGATCCGCCAGGCGTGCCAACGATCGGGTCGCCCGAAGCGGTAGTGGCCAGCATCAGGTTGTTTCCGACGCTGTTCAATCCGCCAGGATTGGGGAACGTGGCCAGCTGAATGTTTCCGACTTGCGTCGCTTGCGTTTGTCCTGGCTGCGTAACCGATATCGTTCCATCGGATCCAATAGTGACCGTGAGAGCATCTGGCGGCAGAGTGACCGCGGGTTCGATAGGATTGCCGTCGGCCGTCACGACGTTTCCCTGCGCGTCCATGTGAAAAGTTCCGGATCGCGTATACGCGATTTGCCCGTCGGGCATGGTAATTTGAAAGAAGCCTTGGCCCTGAATCGCCAAATCCAGCGGGTTGCCGGTCTGATTGAAGTCTCCCTGAAGCTGAAGGACTTCAGAAGCGCCCGGCTTGGTGCCCAACCCAACCTGCAAACCGGCAGCATTCGTGGTCTGTTGCGTGGCGGCCGAACCCGGCATCACCATGTTCTGATATAAGAGGTCGGTGAACTGTATGCGGCGCCTGCGAAATCCTGCCGTGCTGGTATTGGCCAGATTATTGGCGACGTTATCGAGATTCATTTGCTGCGCGTTCATGCCACTGGCGGCTGTATATAATGCGCGGAACATAAAACTCCTTTACGGGTTGACCTTGGGTAAATCTTCGGTTGCAATTCGATTGAATTCAGAGTGAAACATTCCTAAGGCTCGCTGCATCATTTCTGCGTAACGCTGCACGGCCACCAATTCCACGGCGCCTGCCACAGGATTTACGTTCGAACTCTCAAGCGAGCCTTGGGCGATCGTCGACTGCTTGGCGAGGGCACCACTTTTCGCAGGCGCGCTGTAGTACGACTTGCCGACGCTCTGAAGATCGGTCCCCGGAGGAAACTCAATCAGTTTGACTTTTCCAGCAATGGCCCCATTGACTGAAATCGTGCCGTCAGGACTGACTGTCACCGGGGTTCCCACAACCTTTATGGGACCTTGTTCGCCCATCAACGGGTCGCCCTGCGCAGTAGTCAACAGATTTTGCGCCGACACCTGGAAATTTCCATTACGCGTATAAACGGTTCCGTTCGCGCCCTTCACTTCAAAAAATCCCGAACCCTGCACGGCAAAGTCGAGATCGTTGCCGGTGTGCTCCAGATTCCCTTGGGTCAGGTCCATCTGGCTGCCGCCCGAAATTCCGAAATCGTTGACCGCCCGATTCAAGGCAGAGCCCTGATGTCCCGACGCGGTCGCCAGGAACGACCGGAAGATGTTTTCTTGTCCGCGGTATCCAGGGGTGCTGGTGTTTGCGAGGTTGTTGGCGACGAGGTCAAGCGCCTGGCTTCTGGCCATCAGGGCCGCGCATGCTGCATAGAATCCGCTGTCCATAGAAGGTTCCGATACCTATGAAGCACGGCTGGTACCATTAACGAAACGTTTGTCTGGCTCGTAACTTGTTGAAAATTGGTCGGAATCGGCTGCAAAGTTAGAGAAGGATGAGTGTGCGTGCGAGCTTTTCGACAGGGCCCCGTGCAGAAGCGATGAATTCTAACCGGCTCCTATGATTTCGGCGGTCAATTCGCTTTCAATCGGAACTGGGTTTGCCTCAATGACTCACGAAGCCGCTCGATCCCAATTTCAACGATACATTCGTCAACGCTGGCGTCTTCGCCATCCGATGGGGCGCTATCGCGTGCGAGCTGCAGGATGTGGGTCTTCAAGCCGCTGTCCTGATTGACAATATCGGAGATGGAACTGAGAGTCACAACTCGTTCGCCCAGAAGTAGTTCGAGGCGGAGGAGGGCTTCCGCGCTGACGACGGCAGGTCCCAGGATTTGAATAGGAATCATGACTTTGGCCAAGCCATACATCGGCCAAAGTGGGTCTTAACTTTACTCTGGTTAGACTACTTCGGTGATCCGTAATCCGTAGTTACCATCCACGATCACTACTTCTCCGCGTGCTACCACCCGGTCTCCGAGAACGAGTTCGGCCGGATCCTGCAGTCGCTTGTCCAATTCGATCACCGAACCGGACCTCAACTCACCGATATCACGCAATGGCAAACGTCGTCCGCCGAATTGCAGGCTAACTTCGATTTCTACGTTTTCCAGCAAAGAAATATCAATTCCGTTAGCCGTTTTTGACGAAGCGCTAGCGACGCTCGATGCGCCCTGAGGCCAACCGGTTGCGAAGAGCAATTGAATCTGAACGCTTTTCGATCCGCCATCCGTTGCCGTGAGAGAAAACTGGCCCGCCGGGGTCCAGGCGAATTCCTTCGCCACCCGGACGTGAACCTTCGTTCCAGGAAGAGCCTCTGCGGCCTTTTCGCACGCCTGGGTCAGTACCGCCCGCACAGTTTTGACGTAGCCTGGCTGCAAATCTTCGGAAGCGGCTGCCTCCTCGCTGGTTCCCGACAGCAACTGCGCATTCTCCGCGCTGATTTGGATTGCGGCTTCGGCTTGCGAAGGCTCTGCGACCATTAACATCGTAAGAACCTGAGTCGCGGCGGGAAACGGTTTTGACTTCTCGTCCAGGGTCACGGTCCAGCTGGCCGAGCCTTTTCCTGACAACGCCCGTCCCATGGCCGTTGGGAGTGCTTGAACAAACAGATCCACTGCAGTGTCGCTCATATGGTTGCCTCCGCTTCCGACTGACTCTGTTGTAGGCGATCGAGTAATTGCGCTGCGCGATGTTGTCCGCTACGAACCGGCACAGCCTGGAATGAATCATGGCCTTCGATCTTGAGCACCGCGGGAGTTCGCACCGAAACTCCAAGTGGAATTATTTTGCCGACGCTCAGATTCAGAAGATCGATTGCCGGTACCTTGCCACCAAGAAGAGCGAGTTCGAGGCCAAAAGTTGTGCCAAGCAACTTGTCGGCAAGCTTGGCGTTCATCGTGCCTTTTCTTAACGATTCCCCTGACGAAGGCGCGCCTCCGCCTAGGAACAGTCCCAGACTCGCCACCGGCACAAGCAACTGGAAATCACCCCCTGCCGACTGCATGTTCACCAAAAAACTGAATGCCATCCCGTTGTCGTTCGCAGAATATGAATTCTGTAATTGCGCCAGGGTTGGCCGTGTCCCCACCGACACTGAAACCTTGAAGCTCAACCACGCCGTTTGTAGTTCGTGGCAGATCAATCTCACCAATTCCCCGGCAATATGATTTTCGATCTCGGTGACGTCGCGAGCCAGTTCGCTTGGGCCGCCGCTGCCTCCGAGCAGCCGATCGATCAGTGGGAAGAGCAACATATAATCGATCTGCAGCAGCGCCACATCGCCCTGGCTGCCGAGTTTCAAGGACACCACGTAGGAACTCGCCGCGTTCTCGACAAATGAGCGGGACGATACCTGCTCCGAAGATCGCAACGTTGCTTCGCAGGTCATTCGTAATCTGCTGTTCAACACCTGGGTCAACAGACCGGCAACGGCTTCGGTGGCTGTGACCAATGGGTTGAGTCGCGCCTTGTCGACGCCACCAACGGTGCGGAAGTCACAGGATTTAACCAGATCTGGTGCGACGTTTGCACTCGTTAAGACAGGCCGCTGCATTCGCGATGGTCGTGATTGGGTGAGGGTTTCCATTGGCTACCTAAAGGTGTCCTCCTTGAGTTGCATCTCCTGAATAGCCGCGCGCAACTTTGTTATAGCCAGGGAGTGAATTTGTGAAACTCGCGATTCCGCCAAATCCATGACCGAGGCGACTTCGCGCATGGTCAGTTCTTCGCGATAGTAAAGCGAGATCACCATCTGCTCTTTCTCCGAAAGTGTCTTGATCGCCTGAACCAGGTAGTCGCTTCTTTCAGACCGCAAACAGATTTCGAATGGGCTCTGGTTCGCGTCCGCTGGCGCGCTTTCAATAAGATCCTGAGTTTCAGAGTCATCAAATCGCGATCCCACCATCTGACCCACGATATGAAGGCCGTCAAGCCGGCGCAGCAGCGTGTGCAGTTCGGAAACGTGCAAGTCAAGATCCGCGGCTACTTCTTCCTCGGTTGGCTGCCGGCCCAGCTTGTTCGCCAGCTTGGTTATGCTCTCGGCTACATTGCGGCCTTTTTTTCGCAACGGCCGCGATCCCCAGTCCAAGGCACGCAAACTATCGAGAATCGCTCCGCGAATGCGAAACGACGCAAACGATTTCAGGGAAGCGTTCTTGTTGGGGTTGTACTTCCGTACGGCCTCGATCAGTCCGAGTACACCCGCATGCACCAGGTCCTCGAGGGGGACGTGTTGCGGCAAGCGCTCATGAATTCGGCGCGCAAGGTAGTACACCTGCGATAGCTCGGAAAGAATGAGCTCATTGCGCGCTTCGTTTTCCGATAAGAGATCCGTATAGCCGCCCTGTGGCAAAGTCATCGCATCCTCAGTTCAAATGATTACCGCAAAGAACCCACCGACTGCACCGGCACCAGCGGAGGAATCTCAGTCGGCGCCAGCACTACAATCTTGGGCAAAAATGGCTCGAGCAATCTTCGTAAATAAAAACGTCCCGGGGACGAGCACAAAAGCACCGGCGGGGCAGTCAATATCTGTTCTCCAAACAAGGTGCGCAAGCCTTCCAGCACTCGACGGGCGGTCGAAGGCTGTAGCGCCGCGCCTGATCCAAGGGTTGACTGCGCGGCGACCGCGCGATTGCACTCTTCTTCGATGGCCCGGTCGAGGGTCACAACTTTGAGATCTCCGTGCTCGTCCAGCAGAGGCCGGACCAGTGCGCGTCCAAGAGCATGCCGAATGGCTTCGTTCAGCAGAACCGGGTTCTTGTTGACGCCCGCGGTTTCGATCATGGTTTCCAGAATTGTTCCCAGGTCACGAATCGATACCTGTTCACGCAGCAATTGCTGCAGCACCCGTTGAACTTCGCCCAACGTCATCAGTTTGGGCACAAGTTCCTCGACCAGCTTGGGATGAGACTCACTCAAGCGATCGATCAAACGTTTAGTTTCAGAGCGGGTAAGCAACTCGTGGGCGTTCTGGCGAATGATTTCCCCGAGGTGAGTGGCTAATGCCGCGGTCTGATCCACGACCGCATAACCCGCTGCGAGCGCCTGTGCCTGTTGATCTTTGGTGATCCACTTGGCTGGGGCGCCAAAAGCAGGGTCGCGCGTGTCCACTCCCGGTAAAGCGGGTGGAGTGGCCTGAGAACTGATGGCGAGCAAGCAGTCGCGGCGCATTTCCCAGCGAGTGATTTCCACGCCCCGGAGATAGACGACGTATTCCAGATCTTTTATGGTCAGGTTGTCGGTAATGTGAATGGACGGAACCAGGAAGCCGAGTTGCGTTGCCAGATGTTTGCGGAGCGCCCGGACTTTGGTGAGCAACTGACCGCCCTTGCTGACGTCGACGAGAGGTACGAGGCCGACACCAACTTCAAGCATCAATTCATCCAGCTTCAATGCCGCATCCAGAGGGTCAAGTAACGGTGCTCCGGCGGCTTGAGATTTGCCTGCCACGGTGCTGCTCACAGGTTTGTCTTTTTCCGGTTCGGTTTTGACGCGTCGAGCCAAGGCAGCCATCACCACCGCCATGAGAATGAAGGAGATCTTCGGCAGTCCGGGGATCAGAGCGAGACCCGTCATTACTGCAGCGGCAAGCCACAATGGGCGGCTGGAGCTGAACAACTGACGGCCCAAATCTGTCGAGAGAGTGCTGTCAGAAGAAGCCCGCGTTACCACCATACCGCCGGCGACAGAGACCAGCAGCGAAGGAATCATGGTGACCAGGCCATCGCCGACGGTCAGAACGGTATAAGTTTTCAAAGCCTCTTGAAAGGGAACTCCCTGCTGTATGACGCCGATAAGAAATCCGGCGATGATGTTGATCGCAGTGATGAGGATCGTCGCCAATGCGTCGCGTTGATTGAAGCGGGCCGCGCCGTCCATCGCGCCATAGAATTCCGCTTCGTGCGCGATCTGTTCGCGGCGACTGCGGGCCTGCACTTCATCGATCAGTCCGGCATTGAGATCAGCGTCAATCGCCATCTGCTTGCCCGGCATGGCGTCAAGAGTGAAGCGCGCTGTGACTTCCGCCGTTCGCACCGCCCCATGGCTGACCACGATGTACTGAATAGCAATCAGGGCGAGGAACAGAACGAAGCCGACAACGTAGTTTCCGCCCACCACAAATTGACCGAACGCCTCAATCACTCGTCCGGCGGCCGAAGCGCCTTCAGCTCCATGCAAAAGAATTCGTCGGCTGCTGGCCAGGTTCAGCGACAAGCGGAACAAGGTCATTAATAAAAGCAGGCTGGGAAAGACCGAAAATTGCGAGGGACGAAGAATCTGGACCGCAGTTAAAAATACGAGAACTGACGCAGTCATGCTGAAAGCCAACATGATATCGAGCACAAAGCTGGGCATCGGTACCAGCATCACAAAGACCATGCTGACGGCTGCCGCGGGTACGATCCAGTCCACGGTGGATCGAATTCCATTTTTCGGTTTAGCGATTGTGGCCATTATCGAATTTCAGCCTCCCCCTGTCGTCTGACTTGCGCCTGTGCCCGGTAAACGAATGCCAAAACTTCTGCCACTGCGGTGTACAGCTTGGACGGAATGCTTTGTCCCACCTCAACTGTCTTGTAAAGAGCCTGGGCCAATGGAGGGTTTTCCAGGATCGGGATTTCTTTCCAACGCGCGATTTCCTTCATCTTCTGCGCCAACAGATTGCGTCCCTTGGCGATCACGATGGGAGCGCCCATGTCCATCGAATAGAGAATCGCTACCGCAAAGTGAGTAGGATTGGTAATCACCACCGTCGCCTTTTCAGTCTCTTTCAACATGAACTGCTTACGCATCTGCCGCTGCAGGCGCCGGATACGCATTTTGATTTGCGGATTTCCGTCGGAATCCTTGGTTTCCTGCCGCATTTCTTCGCGCGACATGCGCATGTCGCTTTCGGACTTACGCCAGGTGAGGAAGTAATCCACGAGCGACCAGGTCAGAAGGACCAGGGCGGACTTCCACGCAACCTCGAAAATGATGGTGAGCAGAAAACGTCCAAGCGTCCAAACACTGGTGTTGGAGGAGATGACAATCGCGATCCAGTGTTCCCGGATGACAGCGAAGCCAACATAGCCAATCGCTGCGAATGGCAGCAACGACTTGAGCAGCCCGCTCAGCCCGGTGAGCGAAAATATCTGTGCTAGTTTCTGAGCCGGGCTAAGCCGCTGTATTTTCGGAATCAAGGCTTCCGGGGCAAACACGATGCCGCCTTGCGCCACGCTTCCAAGTAGCGAGAGCGTCCACGCCGTCGCCATGACCGGTATGGCGCACTTTGCGGCAGTCCATCCCGTCCACACGAGCAAGGGAGTTGCGGGTGTAAGGGTCTCTGCGCCGGAGAACGCGAAGGTGTGCCGCAGCAGGCCGCGCCAGGCTTCAATGCCCGAATAGCCTTGCCAGGCGACGAGACCAAATGCGCCTGAGACAGCCAGAATGCTGGACAGATCACGTGACCGTGCGACCTGGCCCTGCTCGCGGGCTTTTTGCCGTCGCCGTGGTGTCGGTTTCTCTGTCTTGTTATCGCTCATGACCGTGCCGCCAGGTGCAGAAGACGCTCGCTGAATCCGACTGATTGCGTGAAATAACGTTCAAACAGAGCGGGCCAGTAATGGATAACAGTGATCAAGAGGCCCACGCCCAACATGCTTTTGAGCGCCGGACCCAACAACATCAAAGGCATTTGCGGTGAGGCTTTGCCTAGAAATCCCAGGATCACGTCCGCTACAAGAGTTGCAGCCAGTACAGGAGCTGCGATCTGTAAGCCCGTGCCCAACACTCCGGCAATTCCATGCAGCAATTCGGTCGTCAGACCACGACTGAGGCTTACCGCCCCAGGGGAGAGATATTCAAAACTGTGAGCGATACCGCGCAAGATCCAGTGATGTACGTCAAGTTGCAAAAACAGCAGAAACGCGACTGACTGGTGAAACATGGCCATGACAGTCGTGTCCACCTGGGTTTGCGGATCGAGAATATTGACCAGGGAGTATCCCATTTGGACGCCTAATATCGATCCCGCCATCTGCGCTGCTTCAAAAACAAAGTTGGTAGCCAGACCGATGGCAATTCCGAGTACCAACTCTCTGGCCACCACGCCGGGCCACTGCGCCAGAGTAACGATCCCGACCTGCGACGAATAGACTGGATACAAGACCGCCGTAATAAGAATGACCAGGATCGCCTTAATGCGCGGAGGAATGGCGCTATGGCCGAAGAAGGGAGCGAACAGCATCAAGCCCGATATTCGGATTCCGATCACCAGCGGCCCGGTCAATAATTCAGTCAGCGAAAGTTCCATCGAGTCGGCCTTATCTCACGTACGGATGAAAGTCGGAAAACAATTTCACGGTGTACTGACCAATCTGCCGCCACATCCAGGGCATCATGAAGAACGAAGCGGCTGCTACCGCCGTGAGCCGTGGTACCGCTGAAATCGTGGCTTCCTGTAACGACGTCAGAACTTGGATAACGTTCACCAGCAAACTCACCGCAACCGCAATCGCCAGAATCGGCGCCGCCAGCATCAGCACTTCCATCAAAGTTTGGCGGCAAATGTCTACAATCTGCGTATCCGGCATCAGCTAAAACTCCTCATCAGAGAACCAATTAACAGGCCCCACCCGTCCACCATCACGAATAGCAACAGCTTCAACGGAGTCGAGATCACTACGGGCGGCAACTGCAACATTCCGACGGAAGTGGTGATCGAAGCTACGACCATGTCGATCACCATGAAGGGAAGAAATAAAATAGCGCCAATCTGAAATCCGGCCTTGAGCTCGGAAAGTATGTAAGCAGGCACCAGCACGCGCATCGAAAGATCGTTGCTGTCATGCGGTCGCTGCTGCTTGGCGAGATCCACGAACAGCGCGACATCTTTTTCGCGAACGTAATGCACCATGAACTGGTGAAGCGGACCGATTCCGCGCTGCATTGCATCCATCGCATTGATCTGACCGGCTTGCAGTGGTTCTACCGCTTGGGTGTAAATAGCAGCTCCTACGGGCTGCATCAGGAAAAAAGTCAGAACCAGCGATAACCCAATCACGGTTTGATTTGTGGGCGTCGACTGCAGACCCAGGGCCTGACGGAGAAAATGGAAAACAATCAGCAGACGTGCAAATGGCGTCATGCACATCAACAGCGAAGGAATCAGGGTGAGAAATGTCAGCAGCGCTACGATCGTCCATGAAGACGAATTGGAACCCGCCGCGCCCGGCAGGGCGATGCGAATTTCATTGGGTGCCGGCGTGGGCGTCGCTGACGGCGTCGCTTTGGTTGAGGCTGAAGCCGATAGTGTCGTAAACATAAGAACGAGTACGACCACTCGGATGAAGAGGAAAGGGGAGATCATGAAATCTTTTGTGCCTCCCGATCGAGGGCCGCGGCAAAAGTTTTCGTTTCCTGTAATCGGGTTAGTAGAGACACCGAACCTGAAGATCCGCCAATCAGAAATCGTTCTTCGTCCACCTGAACCACGGCTACAAATCGCTTTTCGCCCAGGGAAACGCTTTCGCATACTCGCAGATTCTTCCGTGTGTGTTGTGCCTTGGCCCGTCGCATGACCCACTTGAGGCCGCTCCACGCTCGGGTCGACAGAAGGTAAAGCCAATCTTGCAAGCCTGCGGAACCACACGGTTGAATCCGTGTGGTGTGCAGATGTTCGACTTGAGAAGCGCTAGTCATGCCAACTCCGTAATTCGTACTGCCAGGCGGTCTTCCACTACTTCGAACCGGCCCCAGCCCAATAAAATTTTGTTGACTCGTAAAGGAACGTCCGTCGCAACCGGAGTTGCGGTCTGGACTATGTTTCCTTCGCGAAGATTTAGTAGGTCGCCAACCGTGAATTTCGGCACCGGGACTTCCGCACTCGCGTTGCAACAGAGCCAGTGATAAGCCTCGATTGGGCTGGTGGAGCGCGCCGGAACGGCCGGAGCCTCGGTTCTAACCGGCGCAACTTGAGCTGTGGCCATCTCGTTATTCCGTTCCCATTACCTGCAGCTACACGAAGTTGGAGCTTCGCGAAACACTGAAGGTGCAATCGCTGGGCCAGTTTCAAGGCTGAGGATAGGAGTAAAGCCTGGCTTGTAGGAATGACCTTAACAAACAGAAAGTAATATGTTTAACGCCATGCTGGCGCAAGGCATGAAGCGATGGAATCCGGTCGACTTCGATTAGAGCCCGAGTAGAAGACAGAGCGGCACGGCGCGGACAGTAGTCGCGCCGGATCCGCTCTAATCGTCAATTAACTTTCAAGGTCGTGACTTGACGCTACGTTCCCTGGGTTATGTTGATCGTAGTTTGCGTTAGCGTATCGAATGCCGTTACGACTCGTGCATTCGCCTGGTAACCACGCTGAGTTATGATCATGTTCGCAAATTCACTGGCAATGTCCACGTTCGACTGTTCCAGAGAATCACCGGTAATGGTTCCAATACCGCCCGTTCCTGCTACTCCGATTACCGGGGCCCCGGATGACAGTGTGGATTGATAACTATTCGCACCCGTCCGCAGCAGACCCTGAGGATTGGCAAAGTTACCCAACGCAATCTGGCCCAAAGCCAGGGTTTGATCATTGCTGAACGAACCTTCGATGGTCCCGTCGCTGGTGATGGTGAAATCCGTCAAAGTACCGCTACCATAGCCGTTCTGGAACGTGCCGGCAGTTGCACTGGGGGCTGCCGATTGTGTCAGTAGCGCATTTCCGTTGGAGTCCTGCAAGTTCCAGGTCATATTCAAGTCAGCCGCGCCATCTGCCAAACCGGTGACTGCGATGCCAGTTACCGGAGCGGTTGGTGTGGCGAGAGTGCCGTCCGTGTTGAATGTCAGGTTGCCAGCCTTGATAACGGTCGGCGCTCCCGTGCCACCAGTGTCGGCGGCTGGAATGCTGAGTTGGTAATTCCACGCATTCGATGCAGTCTTGGTGAACTGATACGTCAACACGTGAGAAGTGCCGAGAGAATCAAATACGGTGAGAGGCGTCGAAAAACTTGTGCCTACCGCAGAGCTTGCGTCGAGATTGAGCTGAGCCTGGATGGCGGTGGTGGGAGCGGCCGGAATGAGCTGGCCCTGGTTAACCACCAGAGGAGCCAAAGTCTGTGACGCACTGATGACGCCATTCACAGCCGGATATCCCATGACCAATTGCCCATCCTGGGTGGTCAACTGGCCCTGAGAATTGCGAGTAAAGTTCCCTGCGCGGGTGTACTGTTGCACGCCATTTTTGCTGGTCACAAAGAAACCATTTCCGGTGATAGCCGCGTCGGTGGATATGCCGGTGGCCTGGATGTCGCCGCCCGTAAATTTCGGCGTCACCGAGCCGAGCGCTACTCCTTCTCCAACCTGTATCGGATCGTTGGCTCCGTTCGTGCCAAGCGCCTGATAGAAAAGGTCGTTGAAAGAGGCGGTGCTTTCTTTGAAGCCGACCGTATTGAGGTTGGCCAAGTTATCGGAAATGACCGATAGCGCTTCCGAGGCGGCAGTTAATCCGGAAAGTGGAATGGAAAAGTTAAGCATGGGTTTAGGCTCCTGTCGGTGACGTCGTGGGTTGCGACGACGTCGTGGTTGTGGGCGTTGTGCCTTGCAACAATTGGCGGATCTGAATGAGTTCGTTGAGCTGATTCATGGACAACATTTGTCCAACCATCGCCGTCGGATCCATCGGCGAAGTCGGATCCTGGGTTTTGAGTTGTGTGATCAGTAGCTGCAGAAATAGATCGCTCGAACTGTTGGCCAGCGGATCTGACGTCTGACTCGTGTTGTCGGTCGAGTTTGTCGATCCGGTCGAGCTGGTCTTCGCCGTCGCCGCCCGGTCGGCTAGCGCCAGTGCCGATGTTCCAATGGGATTGATCGTCATGAGTTTGTTCTCCTTCTTGCTTTGCTGCTCGCTTCGATTTGTTTATTACTAAATGCGAATGTCTAGTCTGCCCGGGGAACTCAGCGTTTCGGTCACGACGGGCATGACAGTCTCTGTACTTAATTTTGCCGAGCCTTGTCCCTGTGGCTGCCAGGCTTGGCGTTGCGTATCTTGTGGCAATCCAGATGACGTAGCTAGGTCTTGCCCTTGAATAGTGATGCTGGCAACTGGAACTTGCTGATCCGCGAGCTTGTGATAAAGAGCTGGCAGCTCCGCAGTCATGGATTTGGCCATATCGCCGCGCTCCACAGAAATCTGGGCGCTAAATACGTGGCGGGCCACCGAAGTTCGAATATCGATGTTGCCGAACTCCGAGCTTTGCATTCCAACCCGAAATTCAGACTGGCTCATTCCCTGGACAAGTTTCGCTGTTGTAACCAGCGAAGCGGCGTCCGTCGGACGAGACTCATCGGGAGCGTCCAGGTCCGAGCGGTCGTTGGCGGACAGGGGAGCGCCCGTCTCTTTTAGAAGTACCGTTTTGCCATGGCCTGCAGCAGGACTGGTGACAGCGGGGGTAGATAAGCTGATGGCACCGCCATCCTTGCTGGTTCCAGTTCCCGAGGTAGCAGTTCCCCCCGGGACGAGCCCAGCCTGTATGGATCCTTGCTTCCCAATCGAAGAAACCCCGGTACGAGGGGTATCCTTCTCGCCGCGTTCATTAGTCTTCTTATTGCCCGCCGTGCTTTGTGCGACGCCATCTTTCGAAATCAAAACAGGACTTGCTACCTGAGGTTGTGGTGCGCCCTTCAAGGTTTTTGTGGCATCAAGAATCTCTTTTAGTGATGGGACCGAAGTCTGTTCGGAAGTCAACGCCACGCCCGGCTGCTGCACCGTACGAGAGGCTGTGGGAACGTGAGAATGCAAGCTGTCTTCGACGGGTTTCGACGGCGCTGGTTCTTTCTTGCCCTTTACTTCGACTCCGGGCGGAGGAGCGGCGGGCTGGGCCAGTGTTTGGGCCAGTTGTATCCCTGCATTGACGGTGGGCATTTGGCCCGGGGCATCTTCGTTTTTGCCAGGGTCTGGCCTTGCATCCTTGCCATCGGTTTTATCTGAAGCTGCTGCCTTATCGCGTTCCCGTTCGGCAGCTTCGGCTCCGCCCAAGTCGTGCAGAGGAACAGCGTCTTCAAATTTTGTGTTCAGTTTTTGCAGCCCAATCTCATCGGCGTCGTCTTGTGATTTGGGTACAGGCTGAACCAACGGTGGCGGAATGAGAACAACACTATTAGGAACCGCTTGTGACTCTGATGGCGCTTTGGCACCGTCGTCTTTGGTTTTGTCTATGGACTTGAGATTTTCAGATTTGTTCTTAGCAACGCTACTAGCAGTCTCGGCCGCTGATGCCGAATCGTTTGGGTTGATTTGAGACTTCTGTTTGGCAGCCGCGGTCGCATCACCATACAGTTTTGCCGCGATCGACCGGAAGTCTTGCTCGCTCGTCGTCGTATCGCCTGTCAAGAAATCGGCTAACGACGGTTTTGCGGACGGCACCGGCGATGGATTATGCACGTGCGCTGCTGCTCCCGAATTTGGCGGCATGACTTTCACAAGGCAGTCTCGATCACAAGACATTAAGCACGCCGCAGACCAAAGGACGTCATTTTAGGAGTCATTCCCGAAAGAGAATATTTGTTGT
This sequence comes from Terriglobia bacterium, assembly GCA_963786325.1. GTDB lineage: Bacteria > Acidobacteriota > Terriglobia > Terriglobales > Acidobacteriaceae > JAIQFF01. Next base: position 123,895 of record CAWAYW010000017.1, on the reverse strand, counting down.
GGACTAAAGACTTGGAGGTAATGTGCCGATAACATCAGCGGCGGGAGTTTCGCAGAAGTGTCTACTAGGCAAGGCTTGCCTATTGTGACTAGGCAAGGTGTGCCTACTTGTTATCGCCCCATCGCGACAGAAACAAGTCATCGAGCGTTTTCTGTTCCTGACGCCTTTGATCCAATACATGGGCGCGCTGCTTTCGATCGCGAAGTTCGCTCAGAACCTGTCGATCCTGGCGGGCGGCCTGGTAGACAGCCATCTGTTTGATTTGCTTGCTCTCCAGTTGTGCAAGCTGCGAGCGAAGGTCAGAAGCTACCTGCCGAAGTAGCATTTCGTGTTCGGCAATTTCAGTCAGATGAACTCCGGGTACTGTTTGCGATAGGTCGCGTTCCCGTTGCTCTCGAAGCTGGATCTGTTTCAGATCAACCTGTTTGATTTCGAGCTCGACATCCGCGATTTCTCCCACCAGACGACGCAGAATGGCTTCTTCGGTGCGCTCCACGCTTTCCCGGAAGCGCAAGACCGCATCGAGCTTGAAGCGAAATGGCATGCTTAGGCTGGCAGCGCGAGGAGCCGTTGAGCAGTTTCAACGGGCGACGGAATTTCGGATGGGTTTTGTTGCAAGAATGCGTTAATCGCGGGCAGGGCGGCAATAGCTCGATCCAGCAAAGCGTCGGTACCCTGTTTGTACGCTCCGATGCGAATGAGATCCTCCGCTTTTGCAAAAGCGGCTAACAACATACGCACTTTGCCGGCCTTATCCAGTTGCTGTGGACCGCAAATCGCAGGCATTAACCGGCTAAGACTGTCGAGCACGGAAATTGCAGGATAGTGGTTGTGCAATGCCAAGTCCCGGCTGAGCACTACGTGTCCATCGAGCAGGGATCGCGCGGTGTCAACCAGCGGATCCTGCTGGTCGTCGCCCTCCATCAGGACGGTGTAAAAACCGGTGATGCTTCCTGTCGAAAACCGGCCAGCTCGTTCGATGAGGCGCGCCATCATGGCTAAAACGGAGGGTGTATAACCCTTCGCGGTGGGCGGCTCCCCGGCAGCCAGCCCAATTTCGCGCTGCGCCATCGCGAATCGGGTGAGCGAATCGAGTACCAGCAAAACGTGTTTTCCGCGGGACGAGAAATATTCCGCCACGGCGGTAGCGGCCAAAGCTGCCCGTATCCGCAGTAGCGGCGACTGATCGGAGGTTGATACCACCACTACCGAACGCCGGCGGCCCTCTTCGCCCAAAGCTTTGAGAAAATCTCCAACTTCGCGTCCACGTTCGCCGACCAGTGCGAGTACGGTGAGATCGGCAGCGGTTGCCCGGGTCATCATCCCGACCAGGGTTGTTTTGCCCACGCCACTGCCTCCGAATATCCCGACGCGCTGGCCGCGGCCGCAAGCCACAAAGCCGTCGATGGCGCGGATTCCGCATGTTAGGGGCTCACTGATGGGCACCCGGCTCATGGGCAGCGGGACCGTGCCGTCGATGGGGACGGTTCGAGTTGCTCGATATTCACCGAGAGAATCAAGAGGGTTGCCGCGTGCGTCAATCACCCGCCCTAAAAGATCGGGACCTACTCGCAGCGACGGGCGTGCTCCCCATGCCACGATATGATCGCCGTAGCGAATGCCGGCGGGCTTATCCAGTGGCATGGAAAGCACTGTCGAACCACGAAATCCGACTACTTCTCCGGGGAACAAATTTCCGTTTGAGTCTTCCATCTCACAGGATTCACCGACGGAACAAAAAGGACCCGCGGACTCGACCAGGTTTCCGACGACATGCGTCACCCGCCCCTTCCACCGCAAGGTCGAAGAATAATTTAGCCACTGGGAATACGCCCCGAGGATCGCATCTGTCATTTGTTGTCTGGCCTCTGTGCCAGCAGATCAAAAAAGCCCTGTTCGACTTCTTTCAATTGGGCATCGAGGCCAAGCTCAGTGGTTCCGAGTTCTGTTTCCAAAATGCAGTTATGCGCGGTTACGGAAGCGTCCGGCTTGATGTCTACACGGATCTCTGCGGTACCGTCGCTTTCGAAATACCGGTTCCAATCGGCGACCTCTTCGGGGCGCACTCGAACTGTGGCCGTGGTCCCATGCTGCAGCTTGTTCAAGGCAACTTTCACTAATGCAGCCACCAGCATGCGGTCTACCTGGGCTTCGCGATGCAAAACCTTGGCCGCAATGCCGAGTGATAGATGCACCAATTCGACCTCGACTCGGGAGTAATATTCGCTGGTCTTTTGTTCAAAAGCGCGTATGGCCTCCGCGATCTTTGACCGTTCGGTGGTGATTGTTTTCTCCAGTGATTCCTGGCCTTGCTGTAAACCCTCACGAATCCCCTCGGCGCGAGCGGCAGCCAGTTTCAATTCAATTTGTTCCGCGCTGTCACGATTGACCGGTCCGGATTGAACTGCGGCCGCGACTTCAGAAACACCTTGTTTTGATGACCCAGCCTCGAATGAACCCGGCTCCTGATATTCGAATGCCGCGACTGCCCGCTTAGGCGACGAATTCATCATCCGCCTCCGCTCTTAATACAATCTTCCCCTCTGCTTCCAGTTGTCGCGCATTCGCAATCGCTTCTTGTTGTGCCTTGGCAACGTCCTTACCGCGAACCCGGCCCAGCACTTCCATGTCTTCCTTCAGCATCTCGACCGCACGGGATGACATTACCTTGAAAATGTGATCTTTGACTGGTTCACTCGCTCCTTTGAGCGCCATGGCCAGGGTTTTCTTGTCGATCGCCGCCAGCAAATCGCGCATTGCAGTCTCCGGGACGCCAATTAGATCTTCGAACGTGAACATCAGATTGCGAATGTTGTTGGCCAAGTCGACGTTATCTTTCTCGATCGCATCCAGAATTGCCTTTGCCGTAGCAGGTTCGAGTTGGTTCATTAATCCAGGGACGCTATCGACCGGTGTAGGTGCTTGCTTCTTCGGGCCACTAGATGGCTTCAGCTTCTGACTGAGTACGTTGCTGATAGTTTCGGCTGCTTCCGGCAAAAATGTTTGTATCTGCGCAATACGTTTCACCACGTCAATCTGAAGTTCGCCGGGGAGTTTGGAGAGGATGGGAGACGCATGTTGCGGCTCGAGGTGAGCCATAATCAGCGCGATGGTTTGCGGGTGCTCTTTTTCGAGAAGAGCGGCCAACTGTTGCGGATCGGTGTTCCGTAACCAGTCGAGTTTACCGGCACCGCTTTGCTTTATCAGTGAGACTTTTTGCGCGAGGTCTTTTCCATTTTCCTCACCGAATGCTTTTTTCAGTAATCGAGTGGTGTAATCGGCGCCGCCCTGAATCACGAAGCGGTGAGCGGTGGCCTGCTGTTGATATTCTTCCAGAACCTGTTGCGCGAGCTCCGGCGGGATGGTTTCGAGCGACGCGAGTTCTGCCGCGATTTGCTGCATATCGGCTGAGGAAAGTTGACGACAGATAAGAGCCGCAGCTTCTTCACCGAGCACGGTGAGCAGAATCGCCGCCTTGCGAGGACCAGTGAGGGCGGACTTGGCGCGCGCCCCACTCACTGACTTCCCTCATGCAACCATGCCTGAACCAGGCGCCCAGTTACCGCGGGCTCGTTCTTTGCTCGCTCGGCAATCTGTTTCTGCAGTCCCAATGAATGCTTTTCCGCATCGGATAATGCCACCACTTCACCGGAGCTGGAAACCTGGCTGGCTGCCATCTCCGCTTTCAACTGCGCGGCCGACTTGTCGGGCAGTTGGCTGAAGGCGCTGAGCGCTTGTTTCTTGATCGGACGCAAGAGGAGCAGGTATGTCAACAGAAACAGCAGGAAGATGACGGCATATCGAATGAGCGACGACCAGTCATTTACTACCAGGCGAATCCGATCCACCTTGCTGGGTGCGGCAAGCGCCTGCTGCGGTAACTGCTGAAACGAAAGATTCTGAACCGCGAGGGTGTCGCCGCGTTTCTCATCAAGGCCAATCGCCGCGGATGCCAGAGTTTCAATCTGCTTCAGTTCCTCCGGCGTCCGCTTCCTTCGTGTCTCGGAGGTCTTTCCGTTCGTCTGCTGCACCTCGACGGCATCATCCACCAACAGGGCGGCCGAAATGCGACGGATTCTTCCCATCGGTTGCAATATCCGGCGCACCGTTTTGTCGACCGCATAGGTTGCATTCTGGGTCTTAGAGGACTGGACCGTATCATCAATGTCTTCATCCGTCTTGGCTGGAGGGGTAGCATTGGGAACGTTGCTGGCTGTTCCCGGCACGCCGCCGGTTGTTTCTCCGCCAGAAGTCTTCTCCTCTGAAGTTTGCATCGTTACCGCTACCGCGCTTTTGGGATCGTAGATTTCCTGATTTTCCTCGCTGCTGCTGGTGTCGTAGTCCACATTCACGCTGGCGCGTATGCGTTGCACCCCGACTACAGGTTCCAATGTGCTGACCAGTCGCTTGGAAAGTTGCTCCTCCAACTCGGCGTCGGACTGTGATCCGGCCCGGTGCGACAAGAACGGTTGGTTGGTATCGGCATCAGTGATGGTCACATTTTGCGGACTCAGTTTGTCCACCGCGCCTGAAACCAGACCCGCGATAGATCGTTGCGTGTCCTCTGACAGCTGCCGCGACCGCAAGCGAAGAATGACGGATGCTTTTGCCTCGCGCTCGCGGTCGAGAAAAACAGATTCGTTCGGCATCACCAGGTGAACGCGGGCACTTTCGACATCGCGCAACGTCTGAATGGTGCGTTCGAGTTCGCCTTCCAGGGCACGCTGATAATTAACCTTTTCATCGAACTCGGTCTGCCCCCAATTCAGTTTGTCGAATAATTCAAAACCCAGCCGTCCGCTGTGCGGCATACCCTCGCTGGCTACTTCCAAGCGGCTGGCATCCAATTGATCGCCCGGAACGCTTACCGTCTTTCCATCCGGACTGACCTGATAAGGAATGCTTTTACCCGCGAGCCTGCTGGCCAAGGCCTGTGCGTCAGCGGCTTCCATTCCAGTCATCAGCGGTTTGAAGTCTGGAGCAATGATCAAGTGTCCGAAGAAAAACATCACTCCGATGACCAAGGCAGCTCCGCCCACCAACGCGATGAGTTGTTTGGTATCGAATGCCGCGAGGGCGTTCTTTCCCTGATTGACGATCTGACTGAATGATGCCATGGTGTATGCGAAGCTTCGGCTTTACTAAAACTGCATGCGCGAGACTTCCTGGTACGCGCTCACGATCTTGTTTCGTACTTGCATCATCATCTGAAACGCAATGTCCGCTTTCTCTACGGCGATCATGACGTTGTGAACGTCGCTGCGATCGCCTTTCAGCAAGTCCGTCATTTGTTGCTCCGCACTGCCGTGCAGTTGTTCGACTTGGTTGATGGCGGTCTTCAGCACCGAGCCAAAATTGCCGTCGGAATCATTCGAGTCCGAACCGGGCGTAGAAGCCAGCTGATCGAGGTTTGGAAATGCGGGGAGATTAGTGATTAGGTTATTCATGATGTTTCCTATTTAAGAATGTCCATCGCTCCCTGGATCATCTGCTTAGTGGCACTGACCGCCGAGGCATTCAGTTGATACGCGCGCGCCGCACCCATGAGGTCGACCATTTCCTCGATGGGGTTGATCGCCGGGTATGCGACATAACCGGATTTGTCCGCGTCAGGGTGGCCGGGTTCATAGCGCATGACCGGAGGAGAGGGATCGTTGACCACTTTGGAGACGTGCACCGCAGACCGCCCGGTAAGGCGCCGGAAGCCGGCAAGCATCAGTTGAAAAGGAGAATTGCTCGCGCCTGAAAAAACCACTTCCTTTCGACGGAAGGGTCCGCCCGATGGGGTGCGCGTGGTTTCGGCGTTGGCCATATTCGTAGCCACGACTTCAGCCCGTTGACGTTCTGCGCCCATTGCGGACCCGCTGATTTCCATTGCTGAAAACATGCTCATGAGTCTTTTCCCTCGTTAATCGCCATTATCAAGCGGTGAAATTCGCTCCGAATGAACTGAACGCCGATACGAAATTGCATCTGAGTTTCGGATAACAGCAATCCCTCGCGGTCCATGCTCACGTCGTTTCCGTCCGGACGTTGCAACAATCCTGCTACCTTGTGAGCGACTGGAGCCATGCTTGCCTGTTCGGGGGACCCGACTACCCGGTCCAGCTCAGCCCGAAAAGCAACGTCGCGTGTTCGATAGCCAGGCGTGTCAATGTTCGCCATGTTATTGATCACCAGAGACTGGCGATCATTGGTGACATTCAGGAAGCGTTCCAAAAACTGGATTATGGGTACCTGACTCATCAGGCAAACCTCCGCGGCGGCAACCCAAATTCTCGAATCTTATTGCGAATTGTTCGGAGGCTGATTCCCAACATCTCGGCCGCATGGGTGCGATTGCCGCCGGTAAGCTGCAAGGTCGTTTCCAGAAGCTGGCGCTCGAGTTCACGTATCGGAGTTCCGGCCTGCAATATCCCATGACCAGGAAACGCCTTTACCGCTGGCGGACGGTAAAACTCGGCAGTCAGGTGTTCAGGTCCGATATTACTGTCACCGCTCATGGTGACTACGCGGCGCATGAAGTTGGATAGCTCGCGGGCATTGCCAGGCCAGACATGTTTTTTCAGGCCATTTACAAAGTCAGGATGCAGACTGGGCACAGAGCGTCCGGCTTGTTTAGCAAACTTTGCCGCGAAGTATTCGGCAAGAACAGAAATATCGTCCAGGCGTTCGCGCAGTGGAGGAAGAGTCAAAGGAATTACATTGAGGCGATAGTACAAGTCGGCCCGAAACCGCCCCTGATCAACCATCGTTTGCAGTGAAACGTTGGTGGTCGCGATGATTCTGATATTTACGGCGATCGTGCGGCTGTCCCCCAACCTTTCGACTTCGCGCTCCTGCAAAACTCGCAGCAGCTTCGGTTGTAACTCCAATGGCATTTCACCGATCTCGTCGAGCAGTAGAGTCCCGTCGTTTGCCAGCTCGAATTTGCCGGATTTTGCGATCGTGGCGCCGGTGAATGCTCCACGCACGTGGCCGAACAGCTCACTTTCCAACAATTGCTCCGGAACCGCGGCACAATTGACCGCGATGAAAGGCTTTTCGCGGCGATGACTCGCCTCGTGGATATAACGGGCTAACAATTCCTTTCCTGTTCCACTCTCAGCTTCTACCAGGATATCGGCGTCGGTCTGCGCAGCGAGACGGGCGCGATCCAGTACATGCATCAGTGCCGGCGAGTGACCAACAATTTCCGTCTGAGGTGTTTTGGATCCTGGTCCATTGCCAGAATTTCGCATGACCCGTTCGACGGTCGACTGTAATTGTTCAAAAGAAAATGGTTTCGTCAGATAGTCACAGGCGCCGTTTTGCATTGCCTGGACCGCTTGAGCAACCGTCCCGAATGCGGTCAGTACGATTATCGCGGTGGAAGAATTGGAGGTTCTCAACCGGCGCATCAGTTCCAGCCCGTCGCCATCGGGCATCCGGACATCGGTGACGACCAGAGGGAAATGAATCTGTGTGCACTTGCGAACCGCTTCCGACGCGCCAGCCGCGGTCTCAACATGCCAGCCATCGCGCTCAAAGTTGGCTTTTAGGGCCATGCGCATTCCCGGTTCGTCGTCGACCACCAGAACTGTTTTTGGCTGATTCATCGAACCGGGAACTCCAGAGAAAATCGCGTGCCCTTGCAGGCGCGGCGTTGAACCAGGATCTTGCCGTTATGTTGTTCCATGATTCGCTTGCAGATAGTAAGTCCGAGGCCCGGTCTTTGGTTGGCTCCGCTGAATCCGGGGTTGAATATCTTCGGAAGGTCCTCTTCCGCGATACCTTCACCTGTGTCAGCGAAGTCGACAATCGCGATTCGCTCTTCCAGAACATGCGCGGAAATGGTTAGAGAACCACCCATCGGGGTGTGCCGAAAGGCGTTGATTGCGAGGTTCAAAATGACTTGCTGCAGACCATTCGGATCGCCTTCGATTTCAAGATCGTCGACTTCCGCTTTGACAATCAGCTTGATCCCCGCTTGGTCTGCCAGTGGGCGGATGAAAGCAGCTCCGTTTTTCAAAACCCTCTTCAGGTTCAGGGGAATGTGACCGGCCGATCCGTGGTCGTGGAACTGCAAAACATTGTTGACTGTCGCCGATAAAGCCCGAATTCCCGCCTGAAGATATTCAACGCAATACTTTCCTTCTTCTCCGATTGCGGCCTGCTTGTTCAAGACGTTGGTCCAGAGCTCCATACTGCCCAGGGGGTTACGAATTTCATGAGCCAGGACGGCAGCCATTTCTCCGAGGGCAAGCATGTTTCGAGATGACTCGCGTTGCTGTTCGGCTTCTTTGTGCGTGGTCACATCGCGCAAAATAAGGATGAATTGGTCCGGCCCAAATTTGTCGTCGCTCGAAGGCTCCACATGAACCGCGGTTCTGCGCATAGAAAGGCAACGGTTTGTCTTGTCCACGACAAGATTGACTTCGTGTTCGTCGTCGCGTGCAATCGCTGCTCTTATTAGAAGTCGAACTTGGCCAGGAAGATCTTCAAGGGAGACGGAATTGGACGCGGCCCCAAGAAGCCGGCATGCCTCAGGGTTCACGAGAACGATGGTGTCATTCGCGTCGATTGCGACGACTCCGCACGGCAAGGCGTCAAGAATGCGGGCGAGCGCAGCTCGGATGTTCTTATTTTCCGCCAGGCTCGATGTGAGAGCTGCGTTCCGGTCTTCGAGTTCGCGTCGCAACCGAGCGACTTCAGCCTGGAGCTGGCTGTAGGAGTTCTCCATCCTGCCAGCGGTGGCTACAAACGCGTTGAAGGCTTCCGCGAGTGTGCCTTTCGCAATGCTGCTCGGCGGAATTATTGGAGCGGGATGAGAAGTAGGCAACATATGCCTACTTGCAGTGCAACGCAAAGGCCAAAGCGTTCTAATTTTAAAGATATTGTGACGGCAGTAACTGGAGGAAAGAGTTGGCTGAGAGTTGAGCAAATGGTCTACCCCCATACGGCGTGAGACCAAATGGGCAGGCCGGCTGACAGCCGGAATCCGCGAAAACTGATGTCTGCCGAGTTCAAGCAACCTACGGAACAGTGTAGAACTAAATCACGATATGCTTGGCCGCGACCTGCCGCTCGTCGTGTGCGAGGATGGTGGCTCTCTCCATGACATTCCGAAGCTCGCGAACATTCCCGGGCCAGGTGTGTTGCAGTAAATGGAAGGTCGCCTCCGAGCCCAGAGAAAGACGGCGAGAGCTGAAGCGATCAAGAAAGCTGATCGCCATGGCGGGCAAGTCTTCCATGCGATCTTTCAATAGGGGCAATTCAATTGGGAATATGGCCAGACGATAGTAGAGGTCCTCACGGAATTGCTTTTCCTGCACCAGCTTGCGTAGATTGCCATTGGTCGCCGCTACCACCCTTACATCAACCTTAAAACTCTCCGTGCTGCCCAAACGCTGAACTTCGCCCTGTTCGAGAAAACGGAGCAGTTTGGATTGCAACCCTAAAGGCAAATCTCCGATTTCATCAAGGAAAAGTGTGCCACCCTGGGCGGCATGAATCCGTCCAATGCGGGATTGCACGGCCCCCGTAAATGCGCCTTTGGTGTAGCCAAATAGTTCAGCTTCCAGCAAGGCTTCTGGGATAGCAGCGCAATTAATCACGACAAATGGGTTCGATCGTCGCGGACTTAAGTTGTGAATGGCTTGTGCCACCAAATCTTTTCCAGTTCCACTGTTGCCCAAAATCAATACCGTGGTGTCGCGAGAGGCAACCAGGTGCGCCATATGGTACACGCGCTGCATGGCGGCCGAGTTGCCGATCATTCCCGGCAGAGGGCTGACCGTGCGGGATAAATGTTGGTGGCTCAGAATTTCCGGTGTACCGGTGATTACCGAATCGTTCCCCAATGCGCCGGCCAGTTCGTTGCCGATTGGGGCCCCCGCCAAAGTAGGAACTGGCAAACCAGTCTGCCGGTCGAGGGGCAGGATCTGCAGATGTGGAAACTGAGCTCGTACCAGTTTCTGGAACTCGTTGGAATTGAGGTCCGGAAGAACAGGATCGAGCAGGAGCAGTTGAAAGTCCTCAGACTCCAGCTGGCCCAGAGCATGAGCTCCGCTCACCGCTTCGGTCAATCGCCAGCGCTCTGACTTCACACGCGATATCAATTCGCGGCGTAACTCACCGTTGGCACTGACAATCAACACACCGGAGACTGCGTCACACGCAGGCATGGGGACGATGTTCATAGGGTTCTGGAATCCTCGTTTATTCAGGGCGAACGTTTCTTGCTCGCCGGTAATGCTCGATCATCAATGCGAAGCAGTTGCCGTCCGCGAACTCAAGAATGCAGACACTTTAACTTTTCGGGTAGCGCGAGCTTTGCGTTCGCTCCTGCTAGGAAAATCCACAACGATCAGGAGCGGAGATTTTCTGACAGTAAAGTTTGCCCACGCGCTATTCGCAATGGCACACGCCAACGCCAAACCCTTGTCGGCTGCCTCAATTTGCGCTATCCGACCAGGTTCAGCTTGCTTTTCGCCAGGGCGAAGCTCGATGCGCAAGGTCAGATAGCCCGGGCGCTCACCCTTGATTTCGATTTCAACAAGATCACCCGGCTGCGAGCAGACTTGCGCCGCCTGAAGTACGTAGAAGAGCATCTGCCGTAGACGAGCAGCAGAAATTCTTATCAATGGCTCGAGCTCAAAGCGCACCAGGAGAAGTTGGATTTGAGCGGAGTCCAGGGTGCATTGCAGATCCGAAATCACTTCATCGACGGCACCGCTTAGCAATATGTTTTGGACATCCGAGGCAGGTTGCTGAAACCTCGCTAGACGAGCGGCGAATTGCATGGAATCTACCGCCCGTTGGACGTTAACCAGCACATCTTCCGCCAGGCCTCTGTATTGCTCCGCCGTGGTTGGAGACAGTAACGCAAGCTCCAGGGAAGCCTGGATGGTGGAAAGCGGTTGCGCCATCTCGTGCATGCTGGTCGAGAGAGTGCGGAGAAACGCTTCCTGCGACAAAGTTTGGTTTGAGTAAGCGCGCACCGGTTCCTTAATTGTCAGAGAACACATAACCTACGCCTCGAACGGTACGGATCATTTGCGTGGAAAACTCGGCATTGTCGACCTTGTCGCGGACGTACTTGACATACACATCGACGAGGTTGGTAGAGTTGTCGAAAGGCATATTCCAGACGTGTTCCATGATCATGGCTCGCGTCACGGTTTGGCGTGCATTCCGCATCAAATATTCCAGCAGCGCAAATTCCTTGCCTGACAAATTGATTCGTTTGCCGGCCCGCTCGACGCGGAACTCGCGATTATCAAGAATCAAGTCTCCGATTTGCAGCGGGCTGCCAGGCAGATAGGGGTTGCGACGCAGCAAAGCCCTCACTCTTGCGGTAAGCTCTAAAAATGAGAACGGTTTCAACAGGCAGTCGTCAGCACCGCTGTCGAGCGAGAGGACTCGATCCTCCACTTGAGCGCGAGCCGTCAATACCAGGATTGGCAGTTGCGGCTGCTTGGGACGCACATGGTTCAGAACCGCGAGACCGTCCATTTTCGGCATGTTTAGATCGAGGATGAGCAAGTGATACTTGTCCCGATTCATGGCCTCCGCGGCCAACTCACCATCTTGTACAAGGTCTACGTTGTAGGACTCTGACTCCAGATGTCGACGGAGAAAGTTGCCGAGCGGCCCGTCATCTTCCGCGACCAGCAAATGAGGAGTTAACTTGTTCTGATGCAGCGCTTCCGTGTTCACAAGTGCCTTTCTTAGTTCACCACTACACAGCTTTTCAGTTGGGACAACGTTTCTTGCATTGAGGTTCGCTGTGGGCAACCAGCTAAGTCTCCTCAAGAAGTTCTACTTGTTTGCCGATATGATTCCCGAAAGACTCCAGCACGCGAGAACATTAAGTTCGCAATGCCGCCCCAAGTCCATACTTCCCGGAAGAGAAGCACTTCCTCTAATGCAATTGCCATGCCAAAAGGATTTGGCTTAATTTCACGCTAATTCTGGCGCTGAGCGATTGATGACAGCGTACAATTTCTGAACAGTGTGTCTGATTATTGGAAAACGCCTGACCAGACTTTAAGGCGGGAAGGGAAATTCTAATCCACGCCGATGAAAAGCCCCGAAAAGTTCGACTCTGTGCGAGCGTTTGCTTTTCGCGCACCACGAGTGCCTGCCAATTTCAATTTTCTGTTGGAAGTAACCCAAACCGGGGATCGCTGCGAGGCAGTGTGCACCGACATAAGCGAAGACGGCTTGGCGGCTGAGGTAACTAAGCCGCTGGCTCCCAAGACACCAGTGACAATGAGCATGCTTCTTCCCGGCGACGCCACTCCTTTACACATCCAAGGTACCGTTGAATACAGCCAGGACCTTCATTGCGGATTGACTTTTGTGTATTCCTCGACGGAAGAGAAAAAGCAGGTCCAAGAGTTCATCCGATCGATCTCATAAAACTTCAGAAGACGGCCAGAGTGGCTTGGGCAACATGCTCTAGTGGTGCTCCGGTTCGTGCTCGGTCGTCCTGGATTCGGGTACTTTGGATTCTGGGGATTTGGATTGGGATTCGGTCGTCTTCGACTCAGTCGCACTGGCCGTAATTGGTACAGGCTCTTCGTCGTCATTCTTCACTACATATTGAACGATCAACGAAATTCTGCGGTTGGATGGCTCCAGCGGATTGGCAGGCACCCGCAACTTTTGATCGGCATATCCCCGTACCTGGGAAATCTGATCCGACCGAAGTCCTGAAATTTGCATCAGTCTTCGCGCGGAATTCGCGCGGTCAGAAGAGAGTTCCCAGTTGCTGTAGTCCCGGTTTGTGGCATATGGTTTCGCGTCGGTATGTCCCTCGATTGAAATGTGGTTAGGCAGTTTGCCCAGCTGCTCCGCGAGGGCCCTTAGGAGATCTCGGCCATCGTCGTTCAGTCCTGGTTTGCCGCTCTCGAAAAAGGTGCCAGACGATGACTCCAGAAGTTCAATACGGAGGCCCTCCGACGTAATCGTCATCTCGATCTGGTTTTTGAGTTTGTCGAAATTGGCGACCTGCCGGACAGCTTTTTGTAGTTCTTCCTTGAGCTTGGGCATGTCGTCCTTGGTCAGTGTGAAATTTTCTCCTGACCCAATCTGGTTGCTGCCCACTTTTTTTGAAGTTCCGGTTGGATCCTTGAAGTAGCCGCCCACTGCCACCTGAATCTGCTTGCTGCTATTCATCAGCCAAAGCACGATGAACAAAGCCATCATGGCCGTAACGAAGTCCGCATAGGCTACTTTCCAGGCACCGCCGTGATGCCCGCCGTGCCCGGCCTTCTTTTTGATGATAATGATGGGGCGTTTGGCTTCGTCTAGTGGCGGCATGAACTATGCTCCGGCTTTGGCGGCCGCTGCCGCCCCGTTGTCACTGCTGCGACAGGTTTTCTCCAGCTCCTTAAAGTCTGGCCGCACGTGACCGGGAATGGCGCGTCGAGCCACTTCCACCGCCATAATCGGCGGTGCTCCCTTGATGAAGGACGAAATCAGCACGCGCAGCACGTGATAATAAGCGTGTTCATCTTCCGCTAATTTGGCCATATTGCCGGCCAATGGCCCTACCAGACCGTAGCAAAGAAGAATGCCCAGAAATGTGCCAACCAGCGCAGCCGCGACTCTTTGTCCAATCTCTTCCGGCGGCCCTCCAAGAGCACCCATAGTGATCACGACGCCGAGCACGGCCGCGACAATCCCCAAGCCTGGAAGGGAATCGGCCATGGTACTCAATGCCTGGACGGGCTGGGTCGCGTCGTGATGATGGACATCCATATCAAGTTCCATCATCTGGTCGAGATCGAACGGTTCCAAGCCGCCGCTGACCGCCATGCGCATGGTGTCACAGACAAAATCGCGAATGTGATGATCTTTAACGAAGGCCGCGTACTTCGACAGAATAGGACTCTTGGCGGGATCCTCGATATCGGCTTCGAGGGCCACCATCCCATCTTTCCGGGCCTTGTTCAGGAGGTCATACATCATCTTCAGCGTTTCCAGATATCTTTGTTTGTTGAACTTGCTTCCACCGAAAACCCCGCCGAATCCGGCAGCGATCTTTTTCAGAATGTGAAGAGGGTTAGCGACCAAAACCGTGCCGATCGCGGCGCCTCCGATGATGACGAGCTCGGCCGGTTGCATCAGCACCTTGAGGTTGCCATGCTCCATCAAGTATCCGGCAGCGACCGCGCCGAATACGACCAGAATTCCAATGATCGCGAACATTTACGAATCTCTCTTTGTCTTTATTCCAAACCTAACAAGATCTCACACGCGAAAGTTCCACTTTCATCCGGCAGTAAATCGCGCCTGAGGTAGCAAAACTCTCCGCGATAGGCAAGGGCGACATGACCTGCCCACAAGACATGAGTGGCCGCCAGAATTGCATCGATCATCCGGCGGTCGCGCTCACTGTGATATTCCACGTACAACGCCTTTACCTCGGGCAAATACCTCTTTAATGATTGAAGGATCGGCACTTCGCAGCCTTCGGTGTCGATTTTCAATACATCCACTCGGTCGATGCCATTTTCGACGAAAATCTGCGCTGCATTCTTCACTCGTATTTGCTCATTTTCGTCTGACGTCCGATTCGTGGGGCATACGGAAGATTCCATGCTGTCTTGCTTGCCGTGAAAAAGCCTCATTGTCTGGTCACTCGAGTGAAGGCCGAAAGGGAAAACCTGAACATTAGGAAAGTGTTGCGCATTTTGCCGCAACAACGAAAATGGAGCGCTTCCTGGTTCGAAGGCATAAGCCCGCGCATCGGGGTATGCAATCGCAAAATAGGCCGACGCCGCGCCTATATTGGCTCCAATATCAACCACCGTCTTGACGTCTGATACAAAAGGCACGATCGGATAGGTCAGGCCGGACAGGATGTCGTTTGTGATTTGGAACGACGCGTCCGTTTTGAAAAGATGGAATTGAAACGCACCTTGTGGTCCTTGCAACGTTGCTTGAGCAATCTCTGGCGAGTTGAGGGTTGCCTGATTCATGCCGTTGTTAAACTCCCGCACTCTCTGCGGCGGCCAGAGCGGGCTTGGTAGCCAGGTGGCCGAGGTCTAATTCTTTAATCATGGTGTGCAGCATGGTTTCGAATAAATAAAACCAGTGAATCGCCGGAACTGCTTGTTGAAAGAGGCGAAGCACCATTGAAGCTGTTTCTTGCTGATGTATCAGAAAGGGCTCGAAGTCAATGGAGTCCCAACGCTCCAGAGCTACGACCGCTTGCTCAACTTCCGGACGATGATGGTCTACGTAGTCCAAAATGCGAATGGCGTTTTCTTCGTCGATAGCATTCAACTTCACGGGCATAGCCCATTCTTTGATCACCCGGGGATGTCTGCTGAACATGTAAAAGTAATCCGTGCCATACACGCGAGCGCGCCGGATCAAATTACGGGCAGGGTAAGGAAGGTGGTCATGAACGGCATGGGCGGCGGGATGGTAAAGCACCCGGTATCCCCGTTCATGTAGTCGAATGCCAAGTTCGGTGTCTTCGCTGAGCTTGTAGGTTGAGTCGAAAGACCCGGCGCTTACAACGGCATCTCGCCGGATGCTGAGGTTGCAGGTGATGAAATGCGAATATCCGTAAGGACAGCCCGCGTCCATACTCACTTGTGGAAACATGAAGGGCTCGGCGCAGAAATATTGTGTGAGGGCCCGCTGTCCAGCCGCCGCAGGATACTCAAACTGTCCTAGCACCGCCCACCTTTGTGGTAAATACGATCTCTGCACTTTCAGATGTTCTTCAAGCAGATTGGGATCGCAGATTGTGTCGTCATTCATCAATAGCAGGTAGTCGCCATGGGCGTGAGCTACTCCATTGCGTCGTGCCGCCCCTGTGCCGGAGTTCGTTTGCCGTAAGTACTGGAAGCGGAAAGGTGAGTGGTATTGGCTTAAAAACTGCTCGGTTCCGTCCGAGGATCCATCGTCAATCACAATCACTTCGAACTTAGTAGACGCGAGAGTCTGAGATTCCAAAGCATTCAGGCACTTCTTTAGGATGGGCAGGCGGTTGTAGGTTGGCACGATTACCGAGAACAACGGGCCGTTTGTGCCTCGACGCACGCCAGGCGACGTCACCGGGACTTGATCGGTTATGGAGCTTCGGGCCTCCGCCGCGCAACGTTCCGCCATCTTTTCGTCGCCCAATTGTTCGTAGCAACGCTTCAGCATGATGAGGACCTGCGAAGCGAAGTACCCCATACGCACCGGCTTTTCCAATCGTCCGAAGACGTGCCGGATCTGTTCGAGCGCCTGTTTCGGCTTATTCTCGCGGAGCAACCGATCGGTGAGACGCACGTAGCATTCAAGTTGTCCTAGCACCCTCTGCTCACCGGATCTCGGCGTCAGCCACTCCTGAAAAAGAGTCTCTACTAACAGCACGGAACAGCACTCGGCCAACCGGGCCTCGGTCTGGAACACGAGGCTTTTCCGTACTTGGCGAGCGATTAGCGCTGAAATGACCTCAATCTTCAGCTCTCTGCCGCCTTGGCGAAGCCTTTCATCGTCCTCTTTGGTTAGAACAAGCACCAGATCCGCACGCTCGAAAACTTCCCACTGACGGGCCCCCCAATCTTCCAACCTTTCGCCGTCCGCGAGGTCTAAAGTTTCGCTTCGGGTAGGCAAGACATGCAATTCGTCAGCAAGAACTGCAATTGCTGTCTTTGAGGAATAGCGCCGCAAATCGTCGATATATTGCTCTGGGACGGAAATGCCACGTTTAAAGCTCTGTACCAGGATCGCAATGTCGAATCGTCCCCGCTCTACGACTTCCCGGAAAGACCACTGAGGTGATTGCGCTACCCGCCCCAATATTGAGATGCGTTCCGTATCGTCTGCGAAAGAATGGACGCCTGCTTCACGAAGGAGAGGCTCACATTGTCTGAGGTTGCCAGCTTCGCGGGCGATAAAGGTTACGCTTTCGCCTTGCTCGCGCAAGCCACGGAGCAGACAGACCAGTTGCCGGTCAAAGCCCTCACTTTTCGTATGCGGGAAGCCATCAGCGATAACCAGAACCTTGCACGGTCCTTCTTTGCCGAGAAGCTGAGCGTCACGGGAAGACTGTTCGGTCACATGGTCATCCAAACCCGGGCGCAGTTGTTCCGTTGCACGTTTGTCCCGCAAAGCCAGGATTGCGTCGTTGGGTTCGGTCATGGGTCCCAAAGGGCATTGCAATTCTCTATCCTCATTCTTTTTTAATAGGAACGCAGACCCGGCAGCCCATCTTCAGAATGGCGATATCTTGCCGAAGTGCCTTGTGCGCTGGTATTTACAGGTGGTTCGCACGGCTTCGAATGCAGTCCAAACGGTGCCAGTTGCCCAAAAGAGCTTGGCGAAGAACTTGCTGTCATCATCCCGGATCAGCTCGCTAAATTAGCGGGCGATGAGGAGAGATGTCTACAGTTGGCTTATCGATGATCGTGAAGAATGAGGCAAAGACGATTGCGGCGTGTCTGCGCAGCGTCTCAGGGGTTGTCAGCCAGACCGTCATTGCCGATACCGGTTCAATCGATGGAACCGGCACGATCGCCCGTCAGTCGGGAGCCCAGGTAATTGAGATTCCCTGGGCAGATCATTTCGCGGAAGCGCGAAACGCCGCACTTCGCTTGATGGAAACGGATTGGGTTTTGGTTTTGGACGCGGACGAAGAACTGGACGATGAGGCCAAACAGCAAATTCCAAGACTATTGAAAAAGTCGAACGCCGGCGGATATCTGGTTCCGATTCGCAACTATATCCCGACGATTAGTGGCCGAGGATGGGATCGTATTGCTGAGCCAAATCGCAACTCACATCCCCGCGCGCGGACGGCTCCCGCATATTTCGTGCACGAGAACTGTCGTTTGTTTCGCCGCGATCCAGAAGTCTACTTCGTGGGAAGGGTGCATGAGCTGGTCGAACCGCGGATATGCGCAGTCGGAGGTCGATTGCCGATGGCGAAATTCTGCATCCATCACTTTGGCCAGTTGGCTGAGGAACAGGAGAGGGACAGGAAAGCTGCCGCTTATCGCGACCTCTTGCGCCTGAAGGTTCAGGATTCGCCCGACGATGCGATGTCCTGGATCCAGCTCGGTCTTCAGGAATATGAATGCTCGCGTCAGGCGGTCGAGCCATTGCGCTGTTTCGATCGCGCTCTGCTTCTGGAACCTAAAGCGACCCAGGCCGCACTGTTCAAAGGGATGATTTACCTGGATCTTGGCGAGCAAAAATTGGCGATTGAGTCGTTGGACGCCGCTTTCCCCGATGAACGCAGCCAGGCACTACGCCAGCATTTGCGGGGCGATGCACTCCACAACCTGGGCCGTCTGCCGGAGGCTCTGACGGCCTATTCCCACGCGGTCAGGCTTTCTGGAGACGATCCCATATTGAACAGCAAGTTAGGATATACAGAAGTGCGCCTCGGCCGGTCAAAAAGTGGGATTGAGAGAATCAAAAACGCGGCTGACAAGACCCCGGAAGTAACCGAAGTACGCGAAAGGCTGATGAAAGCCTTTATCGCCATCAGTTCACTCTCGGAAGCAGGGGAGCAGGCGGAAATATTGGCGCGTCTTGAGGGTAGCGCCAAAGCTTATCTTCGCGCCGCCAGTATTCGAGTGCATGCTCAACAGCCTCAACAAGCGAGGGAAGTGCTTGATCGTGGAATTGCGCTTTTCCCGGACTCCGTGGAACTCCGCGACGCTCACAATGAACTTGCTGGTGAGTCAAAAGGTCCAGCCACTATGGCGGCTACGCAATCGTGATGAGGTTGTCGATCAGGCGCTGCGCCCAGTTCTAGTCTGAGCTAGCAGCTGGTAGATCGTGGCCCGCGATATTCCCAGAATTTCCGCTGCTTGAGACTTATTTCCACCGACGCGTTCCAGAACCTTCATGGTGTGCCGCTTTTGCAATTCCTCCAGTGAAATCATGGTTTCATCTGGAACACTGAGCTCCCTGGATTGCAAGCGGATCGGCTCCGGTAAATCACGGACGTCAATCACGATTCCATCGACCATCATGCAGGCATTCCCGATAACATTTTCGAGTTCGCGTACATTTCCGGGCCAGGAATACATCGCCATTCGGGTTTGCGCCCGGCGGGTCATGCCGCTTACCGGCTTCTTGTACTCTGCAGCAAATTTCTCCAGAAAGTATCTTTCCAGCAAAGGCAAGTCCTCTCGCCTTTCAGCCAACCCCGGCAGCTTGATTTCGACCATCGCCAGGCGGTAATACAAGTCTTCGCGGAAGGAGCCATCTTTTACCATGGCTCGCAGGTTGCGATTGGTCGCAGCGATCACACGTACATCCACCGTTCTCGGAACAGGCGATCCAACCCGTTGGATTTCATGATTTTGTAGAAACCGCAGCAGTTTGCTCTGCGCCGTCAACGGTAGCTCGCCGATCTCATCCAGGAAAACGGTTCCGTGGTTTGCGTATTCAAATGCACCCAGTTTGTCCTGCGTAGCACCGGTAAATGCTCCCTTCACGTGTCCGAACAGTTCGCTTTCCAACAGTGATTCGACAATCGCTGAACAATTGCTGACTACGAAGGGGTGTGACGCGCCAGGGCTCAGACGATGTAGTGCGCGGGCCACCAATTCCTTGCCGGTGCCGGTCGCTCCAGTGACCAGGGCGGTGCCGAAATGCGGGGCCACTCTTCGAATTCTGGCGAACACGTCCAACATCACCGGGCTCCGAGCGACAATTCCCTCAAACTGGCAGGCTTGAATGAGTTCATGATCGAGCCGGTAGGTTCTTCGTCGTTCCTCGGCTTCGGATAATAGCTGGGCAATCCGGCGACGGAGGTGTGCTACATCGAGTGGCTTGCTGAGATAGTCACATGCCCCGTTCTCGATCGCTTCAACCGCCGCCTCGGCGGAATACTGAGCGGTCATCAGAATCACTTCGGTGCCGGGATCGATGGCCAAGATCGATGCCAACATGGTCGCTCCACGAACGCCCTGCATCATCAGGTCGAGGAGGACGATTCGCGGCCGTGAACCTTTGATTATCTCGAGAGCTTCATCGACTCGGCTCGAGGTGATAACTTCCAAACCGCTGTTCAACAAAGCCTCTTTAATCAGTTTGATACTTTGGGGTTGATCATCGATGGCAAGAAGCTTGGGGATATTAGGTTCGTCCATGGTAGTGCAGATACTAAGTTGCCCAGCGTACCAAAGATATCTAGACACAGCCGATCAGAAAAACATTGCGTCGGAATTCCGACGTTTGCTCCCCCAGTTCAATTCGCTCTGTCTTCACAAAAATCTTGGAGAACTGATAGCGCGACATCGGGCCGTCGTGAAGTTCTATGGAAGCGATTTTGGCGCGCGTATCGATGAGAGATAAATCTTGGTTTAAGGATGCGTCCGTAACTGCCCTTCGGGTCGAAAATTGGAAATGGCGGAGCAGAGCGGATGGAGCGGCCGCTTAGGAGTGCCTTACTCGATACATAACCACCGATGACTTTTCAAACAAGGCAGACTCTCTGGCCCTGATGGCCCTGCAAGCTTCTCCCGCCGTGCCATTGAGTCAACCAAACCTCCGGCGCCGTCGTCAGTATTCACTGAAGAATACCCGCCAAAGTACCGATATATGGCCCGCAAAGTTGGAAGTTAAGGGTATCTGCCTGTCTCCCGAGACTGGAATCATGCGTACTAAATCGGTACTTCTCGTCGTTCTTTTGAGCATTGCCGGCGCTCAGGCCCTTGCCCAAAATGCGGTCTTACCCGCTTCGAGCCTTGATTCCGCAGCCTCGTTTCCCAAATTACCTCATCTAGGTTGCTGCCTAGGCTACGCTCATTTATGACGAACCTAAACGAGACTTCGAACACAGCTGATGATCGCCCGAAGCTGAGCACGAATCAGAAGGCGCTCAGGATTAACCTCGATCCGCTGCGATATGGCACTTTTGCTGAAATCGGTGCCGGACAGGAGGTAGCTCGCTGGTTCTTCAAAGTAGGTGCGGCGGCCGGCACAATTTCCAAATCCATGTCAGCCTACGACATGGCCGTCAGCGATGCGATCTATGGCCGTTGCAAGCGGTATGTATCCCGTGAACGTCTGCAAAGCATGCTCGATTATGAGCATCGATTAAATATGGAGAGACTGCAGTCGTCGCGTGGCAGCAGCACAGCGTTCTTCGCCTTCGCCGACACGGTGGCTGCCCGAAACTACCATGGGACTAATGAGTGCCACGGTTGGATGGGAGTAAAGTTTCAGACTCATCCCCGGGATGAAGACAGTCAGGTCATTATCCATGTGCGGATGCTTGATCACGAGAATGGCTTGCAGCAGGAGGCCCTTGGAATAGTAGGGGTCAATCTCCTCTATGCCGCTTTCGCCCTGCATCACAAGCCGCATCTCATGCTTGAATCACTCCTCGATAACCTCACGACTGACCGCGTGGAAATCGATATGGTGGAGTTTTCCGGTATTGAATTTCGCCACGTTGATAATCGCGTGATGAGCCTGAAGCTGGTGCAATTGGGCTTAAGCGGGGCCGCGATCTTCGGACCCACGGGCGAAGTGCTGCAGCCGTCAGAGCTACTGCGCAAAAGTGCGATACTCGTCGAGCGAGGCAGTTTCCGTCCGGTGACCAAGGTGAATATGGACATGGTCCGTGCCGCGCATGATCGCTTTGCCAGCGAACCGGAGGTGAAAGACGAACCGATCGTCCAGTTGATGGAGATCACCATGCGCAACCTCCTTTCGGCGGGCGAGATCGATCTCAGCGACTTTTTGGCACGGGCTGACACGCTGGGCGCAGTCGGGAAGACCGTTCTGATTTCGGATTATTTTGAATACTATCGTCTCGCAGCCTACCTGACGAGATACACAGCCGGTCCCATTGCGGTAACCATGGGACTCGCCAACCTTCTGGATTTGTTTAACGAAAAATACTACACCGAGCTCGAGGGCGGTATTCTGGAAGCCTTCGGCAAGCTTTTCACCAAAGACTTGCGACTCTACGTATATCCTCTGCGCGATGAAATCGCGCGTTCGCTCAAAACCGTAGAAAATATGGAAATACCCGGAACACAGCAGAATCTGTTTCGGCACATGGTGGAGAACGGCAGAATCAAGCAATTGGATAACTTCGATGAAAGCGTGATGCATATATTCTCTCGCGACGTGCTGAAACGCATTCGTGGGAACGATCCCTCATGGGAGGGTATGGTGCCCCCTGAAGTGGCGCAAATGGTTAAACAGCGTCAACTGTTCGGCTATCGTAATCCTGAAGTGATTGAGGACGCCGCATTCGCGGCTGCAAATCGCCAATAACACCTCGCCATCGCCACGATCATCTCAAAGTGTCCCAAAATAGGCTCGGCCCGGCGACCCCTTCGGGAGCCGCCCCTCAGCGTGAAAGGTGCGATCCCTCTACAATAGGCCTGTCATGCGTATTCGCATCGCAGTCCTGGTGGGCGTGATTCTACTAGCGTCGCTTCTATCGTGGCTGCTTTTGGCCAAACACGGTGGAGCGACTCCTTCTTCGGCCAGTGGGTCGTCCACGGGCGCGATGTCGGGTGCATTGTCCACCTCGGCAAGTTCGTCCGTATCTTCCGAGTCCCGTCCTACAAATGTGTACGCGCACAATTTGATGCTGCGAAAGGGACCCGACTTTCGGATTTATGTCCGCTGGCTGCGGGGGCAGATGGTTCGTACAAATCGACAAATCAACCCGTCGTTCGACGATCCCGAGTCATTTGTGCTTGATATCAAGACAGGCGTCATTCGTGCGAACATGGGAGACCTCAACAACTTCCTCAATGCCGGTACGATTCCCGGCTCTCCGTTAAAAAACATACGCCTTACCGGCGATGGCGATCAGGTCAAACTCCAGGCTGATTTACACAAACTCATTCCGGTGCCCATTGAATTGACCGGCACGATTTCCGCGGCGCCAAACAACCATATTCAGCTTCACGTAACGAAACTCAGCGTTCTGAAAATCCCGATGAAAGCCATTCTTGGCGGACTCAAAGTGACCCTCTCCGACCTCTTTCACCCCGAAGGAGCATCAGGTATGCAGGTAGCAGGCGACGACATATTTTTCGATACGCAGAAACTTGTGCCGCCGCCGCACATCCGCGGGCAATTGACAGGGGTTCGGGTGGTAAACCCCGATCTTGAAGAAATTTATGGTAATGCGCAAGAGGCACTCACCAAGGTGGAACAGTGGCGCAATTTTCTGCGCCTGAACGATGGCACGATCGACTTTGGAAAGCTCACCATGCATAACGTTGATCTGATCATGATTGATCTTTCGGATGACGCCTGGTTTGATCTCGATCTAAACCACTATCAAGACCAGTTGGTAAATGGATATACGCGAATGACGCCTCAGGCTGGGCTGCAAATATTCATGCCCGATCTCGACGACATGCGTCAAAAGGGGAAGGGAACTCAGAGCATCAGCCTTGAATGGCTGAAGAATCGCAACCTGCCACCGCCGGCCGATGTCACTTCCAAATAGCGGCACTGAGGTAAATATTCCGCTAAGGATTTTCGACCAAGGGCAGTTCGATAAAACTCGCGTGATCAGCGACGTGATAGATGCGTTGTGTGGCCTTGCGATAATCTCCCGGCTTCGCCCAAAAAATATTTGGCACAAATGTTTGCGGGTTGCGGTCGTACAGGGGAAACCAGCTCGACTGGATCTGAACCATGATCCGGTGCCCGGGAAGAAATACGTGGTTCGCAGTGGGCAGCGAAAAGCGGTATTGCGATGGCTGGTCGGCGGTAATCGCCTTCGGCGTCTCGAGGCTTTCGCGATACCGCCCGCGAAAAATATCCGCTGACACCATCAATTGGTACCCGCCCATCTTGGCATCTCCCGTGACTTCGTCGGGGTAAACGTCGATCAGCTTGACCACCCAATCGGAATCAGTGCCACTGGTGGAGGCAATCAGGTTAGCAACGGGCTGCCCGCTGATCTTGACCGGAGCAGTCAAACTCTCCGAGACGAAACTCACAACATCGGGGCGGCCCGACGCCTCTCGCTGATCGTCCACCAGCCATTCAGCCCACGTATATCCTGTTGTGTAACCGACAGGCTGAATCGGGCGGGCACGAAACGGTACGGGCTTTACCGGATCAGATATGTATTCATCAAATGCCGTGTCGCCGGGAGCTGGAGCTGAAAATGAGAGGATCAACCCGGCCTTCAGATAGAGGGGCTTGGAATGTATCGCACATCCAGTGGAACATCCTGCCGGCCAGGAAGGAAGCCGTTCCCATCGGTTCGTCCCGGTTTCAAATGCACTGACCGGGGGAATCTCGGCTTGCGGCGCACCATTCTTCAGATACTGATCTAGAAATGGCCGCAAAATTTTCTGCCGGAAGTAAAGGCCTGTGTCGCTTTTAAACTTCAGAGCTCCCAGGCTACTGCCATCATCAATTTCCTGGCCATGATGCCAAGGGCCCACGACGAGGAAGACCTTGTTGTTGCTGCTGTCCTTCGGTTTGATCGCTTTGTATACTGCGAGTGCGCCATAGATATCTTCCTGGTCCCATAGACTGTGGACCAGCATTACGGGAACCTTCAGCGGTTGAGTCGCCAGGATCTGGTCGACCGCCTGGTCGCGCCAGAACGCGTCGTAGCTGGGGTGCTCAAGAATCTTCCGCCAGAATCCAATTTGTTCGAGGCCGCGACTATGCCCAAGGTCGCCGGCAGAGCCTGCCTCCATAAACATGTCGTAATCATCGAAGTTGCTGCTCCACCACTTCGCCGAGTTGTTACGCGTCGCCACTTGTTCGTAAATGTAGGGCATGTTTTGCTGACGGAAAGCGCCGTTGTGAAACCAGTCATCGCCCATCCAACCATCAACCATGGGGTTCATTGGTACTGACACTTTAAGAGCCGGGTGCGGATTGACCAGCGCCATGAGCGGAAGAAAACCATCATAGGAAATTCCAAGGATACCGACTTTCCCATTGCTTTCCGGAATGTTCTTCACCAGCCAATCAATGGTGTCGTAAGTGTCCGTGGAGTGATCGACAGGAGTTGGATTCTGGGGCCCGTGAAGTGGACGGTTCATCACGTAATCGCCCTCAGAGCCGTACTTGCCTCGGACGTCCTGTACAACGCGAATGTAACCGCCTTCCACAATTACCTCCGTGGCATTGTCATAACCATTCAAAATGGGGCCAAGATGCTTGCTGGGGGCGGCGTTATTTTCTTGCCCGCCACGGGGATCGTGACTGGTTAGCTCATCTGCGCTATATGGCGTGCGTGTAAGTAGAATGGGCGCGTCCTTTGCGCCCTTTGGTATCAGGATGACGGTGTGGAGTTTCACGCCGTCGCGCATGGGAATCATCACCACTCGCCTTGCGTAGTCGAAACTCTCCATCTTAGGGACGAACTTGGCAGGCGTTTCGCTGGGCAGCTCCGGATATTGCGACGCACTGGCAGTCTGCGCCGCTACGTGGCCAGTCAGGCAAGTGGTGCAGAGCAGAAAGAACCAGAGGACGGCACCAAGCAAGGAATTTGTCTTTTCCTCACCATCAAACCTGCACTTACCAAAACTTTCCAACTTTTCCATGAAGAGTCACCTTATGTCTCGATGAGTGTAAAGGCGAAACCCTTGGTCGACAACCTGGGCCGTTGAGTTTTCTCGGCTTACATTTCTTTACATATGAGGTTACTGCGTTCTGACGCAGCAACCGTATTTCCGTCGCGAAACAAACGTTTCAGAAGCCCGGCGGCCGCTGCTGAACAACACCGAAACTACGTTCCAGGGCGAGGCCGACACGCCCCAGCGTGCCCTCGTCGAATAAGCGCCCAATCAGTGTTATGCCATGGGGAACGCGACGTGGCGGCGAAAATTTCGGCAAGGGATTGTTTGGATCTGGCGCCCAGTCACTGCGGGCCTCAGAAACCTCAACGAAACCTGCCCGCATGGTAAGTGAAGGATGTCCGGTGAAGTTAGTGATCGTCAGCATTTCGTCGCGCAGGGAAGGCACCAACAGCAAATCCACCTCAGAGAGAATGCGAGCCATCTCGTTTGCCACTTTCCGCCGCAACCTGTCACTCTGCACGAAGTCGACTGCCGAGAGGAATTGCGACTGCCGGAAGGTGTTGGGCCAGGCGTCGGGTACCTGTGCTTTGAGCTCGTCCAATTGATGTTTGAGCGTAAGTTCTTCGAAAGCCGCGGCCGCTTCCGCGAACAGGATTACGTCAAGGCAGTCATAAGGCCAGTCTGGTATCGAAACCTCAACCGGAACCAGACCGATTTTCTTCACTGTCGCAAGCGCAGCTCGATCAACATCAGTAGCGGGATTCGATTTCATCCACTCCGGAAAGTAGCCGACTCGAAGTCCTCTCACAGGAGCACTCGCCTCGTAGTCCAGCTTACTGGGCACGCTAGAGAAATCACCGGCTTCAGGACCCGAAATGGCGTGCAGTACCAGCATGGTGTCTTCCACACTGCGGGTCATGGGGCCAAGCTTGTCGAGGGACCAGCATAGGGTCATTGCTCCGGTACGCGGGACACGTCCGTAAGTGGGACGCAATCCGGTAACACCGCATCGCATGCTTGGGGCAACGATGCTGCCGCCGGTTTCACTGCCGATCGCAAAACCGACGAGGCCGGCCGCAGTCGCGGCGCCTGGACCAGCGCTCGATCCCGACGCCCCTTCTTCCAGAAGCCACGGATTCATGGTCTGGCCTCCGAACCAGATATCGTTCAATGCGAGCGCGCCCAGACTTAATTTTGCCACCAAGACGGCGCCGGCCTCGTGCAAGCGTTTGACAACAGCCGCATCGGCAGCGGGAATGCGATTTTTGAAAGGCTCGGCACCATAAGTGGTGGGGATCCCAGCGCTGTCGAGCAGATCCTTCGCTCCCCACGGAATGCCATGTAACGCTCCACGATAATGGCCGGATGCGATCTCCTGATCCGCTTTCTTCGCCTGAGCGAGCGCCAGTTCATCAGTGAGAGTGATTACACATCGCAATTTGGGGTCGAATTGTTTCAGGCGGCCTAGATATATCGTTGTAAGCCGTTCGGAGCTTAGCTGTCGCTTTTCGATCCAGCGCGCCAGCTGAGTCACCGGAGCAAAAGCAATGTCCTCATCTTTGGAGGGCAGCGGGCCGGGATCACTTTTGCTCCAGATAAATTCATCACGCTGAGGAAGAGTTTTTTGACCAGGCAATATCGGATCCCATCGCGAATAAGGCGGTAGAGTCGGTTCGATTATCACTTTTCGCGGACCTGTGCGACGTTCATAGAGAGGAGCCATCGCGCTGCGCCAGTTACCGGCAGCCTGGCTGCGCTCGGAGCCGGTCAATTCAAACTGCATCAACTTTTCGGCCTCGGCAAAGGTCGAGGTGGTCACGTCGGGCCCGACGGGTGGAGCCGTACCGAAGGCGGGAGGCGCTCCCGCAGGAGGTTCTATGGTCTGCTGAGCCTTACTTGAAGAGGTCAGGGCCGCGGCGCCCAGAAAACTGGCAGATAAGTGCGTGAGAAACTGCCTGCGTGATTTCGACATTCGCTTTCTCCGCCGCAGATTATAGCGTCACGTTCAGTCCGGCATGTCACAGGGCATTCAGCGCCGTGTGAGTACCGATTGAATCGGATCACTGCCGTTCTCCAAAGTGATAAACTGACCAGCCTGCACGGGGCCCGTCGTTGTTTCCCGCCCTCGTCTCGTCAGTTACAGGTTGAGGAGAACCCATTCATGACGCTGCGCGCGATATGTTGTGGCCTGCTTGTGGTAGCCCAGATGACTTTCGCTCAGTCAAATCGAACTCCCGCGACCGAAAATCCTCCACTCGAAGGATTCAGTTCGCAAACGTCAGCGGATGAGCGCGGCTGGGAAAAGAAGTTCAACGAGGGCATCGTGCCCGGCAACATTCGCGAAAACATGCGCCGCCTTACTGCGCACCCGCATCACGTTGGCTCTCCGTATGACAAAGACAATGCGCAGTGGATCCTGGCGAGATTCAAGGAATCGGGCTTTGACGCGAAGATCGAGACATTCAACGTTTTGTTTCCAACTCCGAAAGAACGTGTCCTCGAATTAATCGAGCCCACCCGCTACAAGGCCAAATTGCAGGAACCTTCCCTGGTCGCTGATCCCACGTCCAATCAAACTTCTGAGCAGCTTCCCACCTACAACGCGTATTCCGCGGACGGCGACGTCACCGCCCCTCTCGTGTATGTGAACTATGGTAATCGGGAAGATTACGAGCAGCTCGATCGTCTGGGAATTTCAGTGAAGGGTGCCATCGTAATTGCTCGTTATGGACATGGTTGGCGCGGTATCAAGCCGAAGGTCGCAGCGGAGCATGGCGCGGTTGGATGCATCATTTACTCAGACCCTGAGGGAGACGGATATTTCAAGGGCGATGACTATCCGTCGGGAGGATGGCGACCGCGAGAAGGGGTTCAACGCGGCAGTGTAATGGACACCGACTATCCTGGCGATCCTCTTACTCCGGGTATTGGCGCTACGGCTGACGCTAAACGGCTTTCCATCCAGGAGGCGAAGACAATTATCAAGATTCCCGTGCTGCCGGTTTCGTACGGGGATGCGCTTCCGTTACTTTCCGCCCTCAAGGGTCCCATTGCCCCAGACGATTGGCGAGGGGCTCTGGCTCTGACCTATCACGTCGGCCCTGGGCCAGCCAAGGTTCATTTAAGAGTTACTTCCAACTGGGACCTCAAGCCTGTGTATGACGTGATTGCGACACTGCGGGGTTCTGATGATGGGCAATGGGTGATCCGCGGCAACCACCACGACGCGTGGGTTAACGGTGCTGACGATCCGGTTTCCGGTCAGGCCG
Source organism: Terriglobia bacterium (assembly GCA_963786325.1). Lineage (GTDB taxonomy): Bacteria > Acidobacteriota > Terriglobia > Terriglobales > Acidobacteriaceae > JAIQFF01. The sequence continues at coordinate 95,145 of CAWAYW010000017.1, read as the reverse complement.
CACTATTGGAAGAGGCTCGCATGCTGGGTGAATTACATCGGCAGGGTTGGTCGCCAAAACGCACCATCATTTACTGTGCCTGGGATGGAGAAGAACCGGGGCTTCTCGGTTCTGTTGAATGGGTTGAGACGCACGTCGATGAGCTGAAAAAACATGCGGTCGCGTATATCAATTCTGACACTAACGAGAGGGGATTTCTCCATCCTGGGGGAACGCAGGATCTGCAGACATTTGTTAGCGGAGTAGCCCGCGACATTCAGGACCCTGAGACCCATATGTCCGTCTTTCAGCGGTCACATCTGGTCAGTATTGCGAGGGCGAAAGATGCGGAAGAACGCAGTGATCTTCGCAAGCGGAGCGACCTGTTGATCAATGCGCTTGGAGATGGTTCAGACTATACGGCCTTTCAGGATTTTGCGGGCATCTCAACCTTAAGCCTGGAGTTCGGCGGGGAAGATGATGGCGACCAATATCACTCGATCTACGATGACTTTTATTGGTACACGCACTTTATCGATACCGATTTTGCTTACGGGCGTGCCCTGGCACAGGTGGTTGGCACAGCCATGATGCGGCTGGCAAATGCCGATTTGATTCCAACGGACTATTCTCCGCAGGCAGACGCTATCGTCAAATACGAGGCTGAACTGGAGAAGCTTCTTAAAGATAAGCAACAAGAATTTGCTGAGCGTGAGCTGGAACTAAGAGAGGGTGTATTCCAGGCCATCGCGGATCCCCGAAAGCCCTCTGTGCCGCCGCCGGCTGAACCTGTGCCACCGTTTTTGAACTTTGCGCCGATGAAGAATGCCGTTGATCTGCTAAAAAAGAGCTCGGAACGTTATTCGAAGGCTCTATCTGACTGGCGCGCGAAGGGGTCGCCTGCGCTTTCTCCACAGTCTCTTGCGTTGATCAATTCTGATCTGATCGCAGTTCCCCGCATGTTTCTGAATGAAAAAGGACTGCCCGAACGCCCGTGGTTCAAGAATCAAATTTATGCCCCTGGGGCGTATACGGGCTATGGCGCGAAGCCGGTTGCGGCGGTTCGCGAATACATGGACGAAAAGAAATGGAAGGAGGCAGAGGCTCAAGTTCCACAAGTTTCACTTTTGATCGAACATGCCGCATCGGGTATAAACCAGGCCGCAAAGGATCTCGAAAAAGCCGTCGCCGAGACTCCTTAAGAGCGCGCACTTTTGGTGTCTAATTCTCGGATCAGAAGATGGCCTTAGATAGTGCCCCGCTTGCAGGGCTTTCTATTTAGTGCCATCATCCAACCTTGGAAATAACCGTTATGACTTGGAACTCTTCCAGGCTCTGGATTCTGATAATCAGCATCTTGCAAACTCTCAGTCTCGGCGCTCTCGCCTCGGACGTCGCTCCCAACGAGCCGGTTAATAGCCAAAATGTTCCGCGTGCGCTAACGCTATTTTCTGGTAGCACGCCAATGCTCAATGGCTTGCAGGTAAAGAGCGGCACCGCGATTCTTGATGTACGTGCCCTGCGAGACGACGTGATCCGAGTTCGGATTGGCCCCAACGGCAATCTTCCTGAAGATGCTTCCTGGGCAGTGCTTCCTGACGCTCATCAGAGTTCCGTGAAGGTGACCGCAGAAGACAGCGCCGACTCGGTCGGCTTCCGCACCCAATCACTACGAGTGAAGATCGGGCGACGCGATCTGCGCCTGTCGGTCTTGGACCTCAACGGCAACATTCTGCAAGAAGACGCTGAAGGATGGCCAGTCACCCTCCACGGTCAAGAATTCTGCGTCTACAAAAAAATGCCGGATGATGAGCACTATTTCGGTCTCGGAGATAAGGTTGGGCCGCTTGATCGGCGCGGACAGTCTTTCGCACTGTGGAATACCGATACCTATGAGTTTCAGGAATCAACCGATCCCATCTACAAAAGTATTCCCTTTTTTCTTGCCGTCAGGAGAGGCCGTTCGATCGGCGTGTTTCTCGACAACACCTGGTATAGCAAGTTCGATTTTGGACGAGCAACTAATGATATCTATTCATTCGGGGCGGATGGCGGCCCGATCGACTATTACATTATTTATGGTCCTGACGCGAAACGCGTTTTGAGCACGTATGCATGGCTCACTGGTACCTCGCCTCTACCACCACTTTGGTCGTTGGGATTTCAACAGTCCCGATACAGCTACGAGTCGGAGGCTCGCCTTCGCGAGATCGCGGCAAAATTACGAGCCGACAAGATTCCTTCCGACGTTCTGTATCTGGATATCGACTATCAGGAACAAAATCGCCCTTTCACTGTCAATTTTCAAAGATTCCCGCACTTTCCCGGGATGATTCAGGATCTGCGAAAGCAACACTTTCACCTGGTCACAATCACAGACCTGCATATTGCACACTTGCCCAACAGTAACTACGCGCCATATGACACGGGCATGGCCGGCGATAATTTTGTCAAGAATCCGGATGGTTCCGTCTATGTAGGCACTGTCTGGCCGGGCCCTTCGGTTTTTCCAGACTTTACGCGGCAAAGTACCCGCGAATGGTGGGGACAGCTCTACCGAAACTTTGTCGATCAGGGAGTTTCCGGCTTCTGGAACGACATGAATGAGCCTTCGGTCTTCCTTACTCCTACAAAGACCATGCCTCCCCAAACCCAACATCGCATCGATGAACCCCGATTCACAAAACGGACGGCGAGTCATTTGGAAATTCACAACGTTTACGGAATGGAAAACTCACGTGCGACGTATGAAGGCCTGCTGAAGTTGGCGCCCAACCAGCGCCCATTTGTGCTAACACGCGCCAGTTACGCTGGAGGCCAGCGTTACGCCGCTACCTGGACTGGCGACAACAGCAGCACATGGAACCATCTCCGCCTTACCACTCCGATGCTGTTGAGTCTGGGACTGAGCGGTTTCGGAATGAGTGGCGCCGATGTCGGTGGTTTTGCGGGAACGCCGCAACCGGACTTGCTAACGAAGTGGATCGAGTTGGCAAGTTTCCAGCCCATCGATCGAGACCATACCGGGAAAGATACCGGCGATCAGGAACCCTGGGTTCACGGTCCGGAGCACGAAGCCATCCGGCGCCGTTACATCGAAGAGCGTTATCGCCTGCTGCCATATCTGTACACGGCGGCGGAAGAGATGACTCGCAACGGTATGCCGATTGTGAGGCCGCTCTTTCTGGAATTTCCTTCCGCCACCGAAGACCTTCATCCTCTCGACCTGGACGCCCCGAATGAATTCCTGTTCGGTCCCAGTCTCCTGGTTGCGCCTTTCCACTATCCGGATGAGCTTGATAGTTACGAACTGGTACTGCCACCCGGCGATTGGTTTGACTACTGGACTGGAAGCCGCGTGCCGGTGAATCCCAAGCAACCCGGCTTGACGCGGATAAAAATTCAGCCTCGTCTCGATGTTTTACCGGTATATGTTCGCGCGGGCTCAGTCATTCCTCTGCAGGGGTTGACGCAAAGTACCGACGAAATACCTGAAGGACCCCTCACCCTGCGAGTCTACCCAGGCCCAAATTGCAGCGGCACAATCTACGAGGATGACGGCGCGACCTTGGATTACAAGAAAGGTGATTATCTGCGAACGAATTTTTCCTGCGAAGTGACGAACAATTCCTTGAGCCTTCATATTGGAGCTCAGGAGGGTACTCACCGGGCCTGGTGGAAGGAATATGAACTTAAAGTTTTCGGTTGGGACTCGAATACGTCCAAAGTTTTGCTGAATGGCAAGCCGACGGTCAATCGTACTTCGGTTGATGCCCAAAGTCATATTTTAACGATCGACTTTCCGGCGGACGGTGAAGCCAACTTACAGATCAGCCACTAATTGTCGATGCCTAAGTGCCATTGCATCATTATTGCTGATCGCGCCCCTCGTTAACGGAAAAATTCAGAAATGTCAGGAACGCCGGAGTCTTTAATGAGACTTCCCGCATCAAAGACTTTTTACGGCACGAGGTTCGAAGCCGAACTTCGAAAAGGCTCATTCGTGGGATGAGTGCCGCTTTGTGCGACCCGGTAGAAATCTTTTCAAACGATAAATTAATGTGGCAACGTCCGAAACTTGCTTGGATTTGTTTCGTGCAGCGAAAGATCAGTCATGGCCAAGCCAATTTTACTTAGCGTAGATGACGATTCCGACGTATTGCGGGCGATCGAGCGCGACCTGCGTTCGAAATACGGCGCGGAATATCGTGTGATAGGAAGCGATTCTCCCGATGGCGCGCTCGACCTGCTCAAGCAATTGAAAGTTCGTAATGACAGCGTGGCCCTGTTGCTGGCCGACCAGCGGATGCCGCACATGGACGGCGTGGAATTTCTGAAGGAAGCAACGCGCCTTTTTCCCGATGCGAAGCGCGCACTCCTAACTGCCTATGCGGACACCACCGCTGCTATCAGCGCTATCAATCAAGCCAATATCAACTACTTCTTTATGAAGCCATGGGACCCGCCTGTAGAGAATTTATATCCACAGTTGGACGATCTGCTTGATGACTGGCAAGCTTCCTATCGTCCTGCCTACGATGGAATCCGGGTCTTAGGGACGCGTTGGTCTCGTAGATCCTACGAGTTGCGAGATTTTCTGGCTCGAAACCATGTTCCGTATCAGTGGATCGACGTGGAACTCTCAGCGAACGATCCGGAAACAAGGCGACTTTTGAAAGCATTAGGACCTGAGATCTCAAATCTTCCAGTCGTACTCTTCCCCGACGGCACAAAACTGCTCGAAGGTGCACTAACCGAAGTTGCGCAAAAGGTTGGGCTAAGAACTCGTGCTCAAACCAGCTTCTATGATTTGGCGATCGTAGGTGGAGGACCCGCAGGATTAGCCGCTGCTGTATATGGAGCTTCTGAAGGCTTAAACACCGTAATGATTGAGCGCGAGGCTCCTGGCGGGCAGGCAGGCATGAGTTCGCGCATTGAAAATTATCTAGGATTTCCCAATGGACTCAGTGGCGGGGATTTGGCCAGGCGGGCCGTGGTACAGGCGCGCAGATTTGGCGTCGAAATACTGTCGCCGCAGGAGGTTGTGGGCATTAGAACAGAGGGTTCGTACCGCATTGTTAGGCTGGCAGACGGGCTGGAAATCTCCTGTCACGCTCTGATGATTGCGACCGGCGTGCAATGGCGTCGTCTGGAAGCGCCCGGGATCGATCGCCTACAGGGCTCTGGCGTTTACTACGGTGGCGGTGCAACTGAGGCCCTGTCCTGCAAAGGTGAGATTGTCTACATCGTGGGCGGCGCCAACTCCGCTGGCCAGGCAGCCATGAACTTCGCCAAGTTCGCGGAGCGGGTGGTCATCCTGGTTCGTGGCGATTCTCTTGCCAGCACCATGTCTCAATATCTGATCGATCAGATCAAAGAGATGCCCAATATTCAAATCTGGGCACACGCCAGCGTCGGCGAAGTGCATGGCGAAACACATCTGGAAGAAGTATCGGTGATTTGTTCCGATACGAACAAGATCGAGCGCGTTCCGGCTAGTTCGATCTTTATTTTTATCGGAGCTCTGCCTCGCACCGAATGGTTGGGAAATCTTGTAGAGAGGGACGAAAGGGGTTTCATACTCACCGGTCCCGATCTCATTCGTGATGGCCAACATCCGAAAGGATGGAGTCTGGAAAGGGACCCCTTTCTCTTGGAAACTAACGTTCCCGGGATTTTCGCCGTAGGCGATGTGCGTCATGGCTCGGTAAAAAGGGTGGCATCCGGAGTTGGCGAAGGATCTGTTGCGGTGCAATTCATCCATCAGTACCTGAGCAAAGTCTAATCATCATGATCGATAAAGCGGATCTACTTCGCGTCCCGCCGTTCGCTAATCTGCCCGACGACCAGATCGACTGGTTTCTCAGCCACTCGCAGGAGATGCACCTCAAGGCCGGTGAGATTTACATGCGTGCCGCCGAACCAGCGGAATATATGATCGTGGTTCTCGATGGGTCGCTTCAGGCGCGTGGTGAGATCAACGGCGAAGTCTTTGCTTTTGCCATAAACCCAGGGAGTGTCACCGGAGTTCTTCCTTTCTCGAGAATGAAGCTTTCCACCGTCACCGCCAGGGCGATTACCGAGGGCCACATCCTGCGGTTTCCAGCTTCGCTGTTCCCCGAACTGGTGCAGAAAATGCCCGAACTGGCCCAACGTCTCGTAGGTTTGATGTCTGACAGAATCCGCGAGACCACAAGGCTGGAACAGCAAAAAGACCGCCTGGCCAGCTTAGGAAAACTTTCCGCCGGCCTCGCGCACGAACTCAATAATCCGGCGTCCGCGGCAAAGCGTGCCACCAGCCAATTGCGCGAGTTGCTGAAAAAAATCCGCGATGCCAGTCACGATCTCGGAAGACGTGAACTCACGCCCCCCCAAAGAGCTGAAATCGAGAAGTTGGAAGCTTCGTTTGTCCAGCAGGACGGCCCGCCGGCGGATGCGTTGACTATTAGCGACCTGGAAGATCGAATTGATTCGCTGTTACGCAGTCATGGCCAGAACGATTTGTGGCAACTCGCAGCCGATCTCGCTCGAAAAAACGTCAAACCGGACGCATTGGAATCATTGTTTGCAATTCTTGAACCGGATACCGCACGGGCGGCCTTGGTGAGGATTGCGGCCTCGGTAGAAGTGGCGGGTTTGCTGGGTGAAATTGAGAACAGCACCACACGAATCTCTGATCTGGTTCGCGCGATCAAGGAATATACCTACATGGACCAGTCGCCCATTCAGAACGTGGATATCGTAAAGGGTCTGGAGACCACGCTCACCATCTTGAATCACAAACTAAAGCGCGGGGTCGTAGTGCAGCGCGACTACCCGAAGACTCCTCTTCTCATTAACTCGTTCGGAAGCGAGCTGAATCAGGTGTGGACCAATATTATCGACAATGCCATTGACGCGATGGGTGGGAATGGCGAGTTGAGAGTGCACGCGTATCGCGAAGACCCATGTGTTGTGGTGGAGATCGGAGATAACGGTCCCGGAATTTCGCCGGAAGTGAGGAACCATATTTTCGAACCGTTTTTTACCACCAAGGGAGTTGGCGAGGGAACCGGGCTGGGCCTCGATACCGTCCAGCGGATCGTGAAAAAGCATCGCGGGAATATCCAGGTAATCTCAAAGCCGGGGGACACTCGTTTCCAGGTGTATTTACCGCTGGCTTCGGATTCCGTATAGAAGAAATCTGAAGGCCTTCCTGGCATCGCAGGACCTAAAAAAGCTGTGGCGATAATTAATATTTTGAAAAGAAGGGCCCGCCTTACGGCGTGTATCTGAAGTTGCTGATGTACATATACCGGGTCGGTCCGACCGTTGCCAGGCCACCCCATGTGGACTTATTCGTTCCCCACATGTTGAACAGAAAGGGAGCAGCGGTATTTGGCACCGCTTGGGTGTGAGATACCACCAGCTGGCCGTCAACGTACCAATCCACATTTGTTGACGTCCAAACAATTTTGAAGTCGTGCGTGTTCCCCTGATGAAAGCCTGTTACCTCAGTATCCTGAAAGTCTGAGAGTCCCTTCCAGTTTGTGCAATCTACTGCGTCTGGCTTGTTTCCGACTTGCTCCATGTCAATTTCGGTCGAAGAGTTGGGAGCGTACAAGAAGCCCGACGAGTCGGAACCGGATAGAACGTTATCGACTCTGGAGGTGAACTCGAAGGTGCCATAGGTGAATTGTTGCTTCGTCATGACTTCCGAACCGCTCGACAGAATCTGGCTGCCATTCTGAGTTTGAGTCAATGACAAAACCAAATCCGATCCGACCGATACGTTCATCGGGTCAAACGTTCCTACATTTCCATTCACGTTGCCGACCGGAGGAGCGGAGCCGCCATGTGTCTCCCAGGTGTATCCGCCAAAAGTAAATTCAGTCGGCCCGGTCACAGAAGCATTCGCGCCTGACGATCCAGTACTAGACGTGCCACCACCAGAGCCAGTGCTCGAAGTTCCCCCGCCGGCGGTGCCAGTACTTGATCCAGAGCCCGATGTCCCGCTGTTGCTGGTGCCAGTTCCAGAAGATCCGCTGGCAGTGCCGCTTCCAGACGACGAATTACTGGAAGTACCAGTGCCAGATGATCCACCCGACGGTCCGATACGAGCAGGGGTAGAAGGCATAGTGCCCCCGCCGCATCCTGCAAGAAGTAAGAGAGCCAGTGTTAGAACCGATATTCTCAACATGAAAGTCTCTTTAATTCGGGATAGAACCGCAGATCCCCGTCAGACCACCACTGCACCGAGAATCGACGGATAAGTAATCAGTGCTGGGCAAGCTTTTAATAATCAAAACTTAACATTCCCTAGGCTCAACCCTGGCGTTACGGAAGGCCCTGTTGAGTTTGGAACTGTCGCGGCGAGGAACTTTTTCGCTGTCTTAATGACTCTCTGGCTTCTTTTCGTGAAGACGTGGCTTCTGGAATTCGCCACTTTCGTGGCGCCAAAACGTCTGTGCGCAACTACTGCGACAGTGGAAGATGTTTTCCTCTCCAGGTGAATCCCATTCCTTCGATCTTTGCCGCGGAGATTACTTAAGTAATCGAATGCAGTAATCAATCGACGGTTACCGGGCCCGCTGCGAATCGCCCTTCTGGCAAGGCTTATGGACGACTGGATCCCGCTAAGTGCAAGCGGTGGCGGCAATTCCACGCTGCGTCGCGGTGGAAGTGATGTGCTCACCCCCGCATGCATTTTCTTCGCATTGTGTTGGCATCGCGGTTGCACTATCCCCTGGTGAAAGTTCACAGCCGGAACATGAAAATAAGTGTCAATGCGATCTTGATGGTGATCTTGCTTGCAGGTTGCTGCTTCGCGCAGACGCCGGCGATCAAGGTCCTTCCCTGGAATAACCATCCAGCCGCCTTGTCACTCACTTTCGACGATTCACGGACTGTGCACCTCGACTTAGCGATTCCCGAGCTGAATAAGCGACACTTGCACGCGACGTTCTTCCTTATCGTTGCCAAGACAACCCGGTTGGATGAATGGCGCAAGGCCCGGCTTCAAGGGCATGAGATCGGCAATCACTCCATCAGCCACGAGCACCCGGCTGATCTGACCAAGGCAACTGAAGAACTCCAGGTAGAAGATGCCAAGAATTTCCTGGACAGCAACTTCAATGCGCAGATCCTTACTTTCGCGTATCCCTTTACCGAAGTCTCTCCGGGGCTGCTTTACTGGGTGAAAAGGTATGACTTCGCGGCGCGCGGTGGGCGCGGGGATGGTAGCGCCATATATGTAACGGCCAAAGAGCAACCCGACTGGTATGAGGTGCCAAGCCAACCCAGCTACACCAAGTATGACTCCGCAACGTATCGCGGATGGGTCGACCGGGACCTTGCCATGAACGCATGGACAACCCTTCAGATCCATGGCATCGGCGATCCTTCGTCCGGATTCGAACCGATCCCCACGAACACATTCATCGATCTTCTGGATTATTTGAAGAAGGCAGAAGGCAAAGGGTTATGGGTGGCGCCGTTTGGCGACGTCGCAGCTTACTTCCGGGCACAAAGGATTGTGGAAGCCGCGTTACCCCGAACCGTCGCCGGTGAAACCAACTTTACCTGGCAAGTTCCGATCCCGTTTCCTCACGGAGTGGTTCTAAAGGTGGCTGGGAAAAATTCCGGTGCCCGTCTCTTTCAGGCAGGACATGAGTTGCATAGAAACAAAGACGGCGTGTTTTTGGTTTCGTTCGATTCACGCGAGTTGGTTGTGAAGGGTCAACTGTGAAAAAGCTTTGCGTGCTGCTCCCAGCGAAAGACGAAGCTGTGGGCATAGCTAAAACGATAAAAAGCATTCTCCAGGCCGGAATCCAACCGTCCGACGTCTATGTAATCGACGATGGTTCCAGCGACGGTACTGGGGACATCGCCAAAACGTTCGACGTGAACGTGGTGAGAAACCCCAAGAACATCGGCAAAGCTCACAGCCTCGCGCGTCTCGCCGCAGTCTCCGATTTGACGTCACGTTACGACTACATCTGCCTCATGGATGCGGATACCCAGGTTTCAGGAGACTATTTCCAGGCCGTCAGATCAAGCTTTGAGGAGCAGGGAGTAGCGGCAGTTTGTGGGCGCGCCAAGAGCACTCCGCACAACTGGTTGACCGCGTACCGTTGCCTGGCTTACTGGATTTCGCATGCAATTTACAAAGACGGACAAAGCAACATGGGTGTGATTACTGTCACCCCAGGCTGCGCTGCTGCCTTTCGTGCAGATGTGTTCGCGCAACTGGAATGGAGCAGCGACACCATTGTCGAAGACATGGACTGCACGATTCAGGTCCATCGCAAGAAGTTAGGCAAGATTATCTATCAGAAGCGCGCCGTGGTCTCGACCCAGGATCCACGCACGATTCGCGATTACATCAAGCAAATGTACCGGTGGCACTCAGGTGCCTGGCAGGTTGGCCTGAAGTACGAGATGCTGTCCGGCCTTTCGAAAATCGATCTCGAGTACAAGCTGCTGATGGGAGAAGGGCTGATCTTCGCGACATTGTTTTTACTGCTGCCGCTCTGGCTGATGGTCTCACCCAGAGTCGCCTTTTACGCAGTTGGCATGGATATGGTGGTTCTGGTTGTGCTGTCGATGTTCTGCGCGGTGTGCGATCGCCGAACCGATGTTTGCGTTTATTCGTTGTTATATCCGGTGTTGCGCTTCTTGGATTGTTCGATCTTTGTGTACAGCTTCTGGAAGATTGTGATTCGGAAAAAACAAGTAAGAGGTTGGTTTGCAGTTAAACGGTACTAACAAGAAAAGCGGCCTATGTCAATGAAGTCCTTATTCGCGATATTCGTGGTTCTTACGATGACGACTCTCTCCTCCGCTCAGGGTGCCAAATCGGCCCTGGAAGGAAGCTTGGTAGACGGAGTCGGGCTGCCCGGGCAGGGGTGGACGTCGGTTGGCAACCTGAGTCCGATCGAGCACAACAATTTCTACACGCAGTCCTATTTCGAGCAGAGCGCCGCGATTCTCGCAACGTATTCGGGATCAATGACCGTGACACCGTTCGTTGGATTGGGAGTGGTTCTGGATACGAAGGGCTACGAGTGGAACAACAAGATTCAGCCTCGCTTCGGGGTGAAGGCGAACAAGTACTTTCGCAAGGGAGTGGTAAGCATTGGAACGGCCTATTCCTACGAAGACCGCTTCAAGAGCTTCACTAGCAGCGGGCTCACTTTCTTTGTACAGGACTGGTTTGGTTGGCAGCCGGTTGCCGATAAGTCGAGCCGCTTTCCCGGATCTTCATGGATTGAAGTCGGGAATCTGTCTCCTGTCGAACGCGGCAATATCCTCGGACTGGGTTACATCTCCCAAGGCATCGTTGCCAAACGGTTCAGCCGGGCCACAGTCGTGCCTTACGTTGATGCCATGATTTTTCGCGACAGCCAGGGATTCGATTGGGACAATCGCGCTACGGTGGGTGGCGGTGTAAAAGCAATCATCCCCCGGGACCAGATTTACACCGAGGTGGGCGTCGCGTATCTCCACGAGACACGCTTCCAGTCGGGTCTGTCGGCACACGGTCTATCGGTGTTTACCAATTTCTCTTTCAACTGGAATCTCTTGGGCCGAAAGGTAGGGCGATAACATGCCAGTTCCCGGATTAGGAAGTATCTCAGCCATCATTCACATGTTAGCCAAAGGTCCTGACGTAGCGAGGTCTAAAAGTCTTATGCGAGTACTTGGAACAATTCTTCTTTCGATGCTGGTGTGTTTGGGCGTGACGGTATCCGTTTCGGCTCAAAATTCACCGCTAACTCTTACCTCAATCAGTTTGAGCTCGACCAGTGTCACCGAGGGACATTCGTTACAGGGCACCGTCACCCTAAATATGGCGGCTCCCGGCGACGGCGTTGCCGTTTCGCTGGCGGCTGATCCTGCGGGCGCGGCCTTGGTGCCGGCCAGTGTAAAAGTCCCAGCCGGTGCAACCAGTGCGACCTTCGAGGTGAGTGCAAACACTCCGACCGCCGTCACCATCTACGGAAACTACGGCGCGACCAGGAGCGAATCGTTATCCGTGATGCCGCGCATGTCTATCGATCAGGTGGCCGACCGCGTGATCGATCGTGAGCGCGCGCTGGTGGCGCAGATGCAACGTCTCCACCCAATTGCCGAGACCTATATCCAAAACCTCAAGATGGGCCATGACTCCATCGTGGTTCCGTCCAGTGATCAATACTTCCTCGGCCGGCTCGATTTAAGCAACGGGGTGGAAGATCAGTTGTTCGAAAAGCAGACGGGCCTTAGCCTTCACGGGTTAAATCCGTTCCCCGGAATCTTTACTCGGAAGTTTCTGCCGGTCGGATTCGCCCAGATGGTCATACTCGACCAAGACTTCCAGAAGAAGAATTACGACTTCAAATTTGTTCGCCAGGAATTCCTTGGCGAAGTCCGCTGCTTCGTGATGGATGTCCAGCCTAAGGACAACGTCGGCGGAAGGTTTGTCGGCCGGATCTGGGTTGAAGATCGCGAATACAACATTGTCCGCTTCAACGGTACGTATTCTCCTCATTCCCGCTACAGCTACTACTTGCACTTCGACAGCTGGCGCCTGAACCTCCAAGCTGGCCTGTGGCTGCCTTCCTATGTGTTCATCGAAGAGTCGAATTTCAAGAGCGTTGGTCCATTGCTTCCCGGTTTGCACTTCAAGGCTCAGACACGTCTCTGGAGCTATGCTCCCGAGCCGTTGAAACACAACGAGGAATTTGCGGACATTCAGATTGACTCCGTCCAAGATCAGACCGATGCCGCCAAGGAAGCTGGCCCAGTTGAGGCCCAACGGATGTGGGAACGCACCGCGGAAGATAACGCTTTAGATCATCTTCAAAAAGTTGGACTCCTGGCACCCTTGGGCAGTGTCGACAAGATTCTGCAAACTGTGGTTAACAATCTGATCGTCACCAACAACCTCGAAATTATTCCCGAGGTTCGCTGCCGCGTATTGTTGACCTCGCCGCTTGAATCTTTCACGATAGGTCACACAATCGTAGTTAGCCGAGGGTTACTCGATGTTCTTCCTGACGAAGCTTCGCTGGCGATGACTCTGGCCCACGAACTTAGCCATATCGCTCTGGGCCATCGCATCGACACTAAGTTTGCCTTCAATGATCGCTTCTTTTTCCCCGACACAAATACGTTTCAGCGAATGGATTTTGCTCGGGACTCCGCAGAAGAAGAAGCTGCCGACGCCAAAGCGCTGCAAATACTGGCGAATTCGCCTTACAAGGACAAACTCAAAAATGCTGCGTTGTTTCTGGCCGCCTTGCAGAGCCGCGCTCCCGAACTCGGCAGCCTGATCCGTCCCCATCTGGGTAACCGCATGGGCACCGGAAAGAGCATTCGGATGTCGGCCTTATTAGCCAGCGCTCCTCCGTTGGAAACACAAAGCATTGACCAGATTGCTGCGCTTCCGCTGGGCGGCCGAGTGAAATTGGACCCCTGGAGCAATCGTCTCGAGATGACGAAGAGCAGGCCGGTGGCGTTACTCTCCCCGCAAGAGAAGATGCCGTTCGAGGTAACACCGTTCTTCCCTTATCTCTCCCGGCTCAACAGCGGAGCAGTACAGACGGCTTCAGCGAAATAACGACTTTGGTAGCGGGCAGGAACTGAAGGTTGTAACAAACAAGAATGTGCACCCGAAGCTTGAATCTGGAGATATCGAAAGTCATGAGAAGCAATCGTAAAAGCTTGAGGCTGGCTCTGATCGCAGTGACCTTGTTCGCCCTGGCAGGATGCGGTGGAGGCGGTGCAGGCTCGTCCTCCTCCTCCTCTTCCTCTTCCCCCTCCTCTTCTTCGTCTTCTTCTTCCACTCCCACCCCGCCCTCTTCCACTTCCACCCCGCCGCCGCCGGCCGGCAATAGTTCTACGGGCCATCCCCAAGGCATGTGGAGCACGCTGCCCGCAACCATGCCGATCAACCCGATCCACGCGGCACTTCTTCACACAGGAAAGATTCTTTTGATCGCTGGTTCGGGCAATTGTCCGCCGCAACAAGCCGGATGCCCGCAGGGACCTCAGTACCCCGCAGGTGCTGCACTTCTGGACCTCTCGAGCAAGACCATCACCACGATGCCTACGAGCTGGGATATGTTCTGCAATGGTATGTCGATCATGCAAGACGGCAGAGTTCTGATTAACGGTGGCACCAAAAGCTACGGAGCCCTTGCGGTGGTTGGTGTCCAGGGCGATATTCCTTTCACAGGGTTGGCAAACACTTCCATCTTCGATACCTCCACCGAGTCGTTCGTCGACGTGGCTCCAACGGCTCACGGTCGCTGGTATCCAACCATGACCGAGCTTAACGACGGTCGCATGATGACCACATCCGGACTGAACGACACGGATGGCAATAACAACAACACCAGTGAAATATGGGATGGTCAGCAATGGGGGGCTGAGATTCCAGGAAATCCGCACATCACGGACTTTCCGACATTTCAGTTTCCGCTTTATCCCAGGATGCACCTCTTGCCGACTGGGCATGTCTTCTATTCTTCCCCTTCATCAGCCACGATCGACTTTGATCCTTCCACTCAGAGTTGGACATTGATTGCCTGGACCATCTATCCGGGACAGAACGATCCCAACGGAGAGCGAACTTACGGCACCTCGGTACTACTGCCGCTGACTCCCCAAAATAACTACAGCCCCAAAGTGATCATCATGGGCGGAGACAACCCGGCCACGGATACCACAGAGCTCATCGACCTCAGCTCTGCCGGAGCTCAGATTTCGGCCGCCTGCCCGATGTATGCGCCCTGCTGGGTTGCTGGACCAAAGATGTCGCAGAAGCGGGTTGAAATGGAAGCGACGATCCTGCCAAACGGCAAGTTGCTGGTCAATGGAGGTTCAGCAAAAGACGAGGACGCGACGACCGCCAGCCTGCAGGCCGAGATTTATGATCCGGTAAGCAATTCGTTCTCGCCCGCAGGTTCGAATACTTTTCCGCGGCTGTATCACAATACCCAATTGCTCCTGCCAGATGGGACCGTCGCACTGACTGGCGGGAACCCTGATCAGGGTGTCTATGAGAATCACATCGAGATCTACCAGCCGTCCTATCTGTTCAACTCGGATGGCAGCGCTGCTACGCGACCTACCATCGGTGTGGGCACCCCCGGATCGATTAGCTATGGTCAGTCATTCACTGTCCCGACTCCAGACGCGGCTAACATCGCATCTGTCGTTCTGATGAAGGCCGGTTCGGTGACCCACTCATTCGACATGGATCAACGGTTTGTTGGTCTAACCTTTGCAACCGGACAAGGAGCGGCGAGTTCGAACACCCTTACTGTGACCGGCCCGCCAGATTCCAACATCGCCCCCCCCGGTTTCTACATGCTTTTCCTGGTGAACAAGTCTGGCACACCGTCGATTGCGAGCTGGGTACAGGTTTCAGGCGCGGCTGCAGCGGTTGTCAAAGTCGAGATGCACCCTGAGCGAGTGCCCACACCGGCCTACATTGTGCAGAGGAAGCACGTAACAGAGTCGCCTCTGCCGCTACGCAAGGAAATGCACATCCACTAGAAACCACAAGGGGTCTGGTCGAGTCGGCCAGGCCTCTCATTTGTCTGCCCCGTATCCTCACAATCTGGCTCAAATCACAGTTTGTTTTAATAAGAGAACGCAGTTCGCCGAGTAGAAAGAATTTCCCTTCGTGATAGTGACTTCCGTTAGGTGGCATAAATTTTTTCTCTCATTTGATCCTGTATCATAGAGTTTCTATGGCTACGTATCTCATCACAGGTGTGGCGGGTTTCATAGGGTCGACTCTGGCCCGTGCGGTGTTGAAACAGGGCGGAGAAGTGGTGGGATTTGACGATTTTTCGACCGGAAAGCGGGAAAACCTTACCGAGATAACGGATCGGATACAGGTTCATGAAGCCAGCTTGCTGGATCTGGACGCGCTTCATCGGGCTTGCCGCGGAGTGGACTACGTTTTTCACGAAGCCGCGATACCTTCTGTTCCTAGATCGGTAAAAGATCCGTTGGCAAGCAATCAGGCAAATGTGGATGGAACTCTGAATCTGTTGGTGGCCGCTCGTGATGCGAAGGTGAAACGAGTTATTTATGCCGCTTCATCGTCTGCGTATGGTGACACGCCTACGCTCCCTAAGCGCGAGGACATGTTGCCCAGGCCCATTTCACCTTACGCTACCGCCAAGTTAGCGGGCGAATTCTACATGAGCAGCTTCTATCGTTGTTACAGTCTGGAAACTGTATGCCTGCGCTATTTCAATGTGTTCGGACCGCGTCAAGATCCGTCATCGCCTTATTCAGGAGTGCTAGCCAAATTCATCACACAAATGCTCTCCGGCGAGCAACCAACGATTTTTGGAGACGGAAAGCAAAGCCGGGATTTTACCTATGTCGATAACGTCGTCGAAGCTAACCTTCTGGCGTCCACCGCGAAGGGCGATGACGTGGCAGGACGAGTGTTCAATGTCGCGACCGCGCAACGGACGGATTTGTATCAGACTTTTCAAATGCTGAAGAAGCTTACGGGATATCAAGGCGATGTGAAGTTTGCTTCCGAGCGTTCTGGCGACGTTAAACATTCGCTGGCGGATATTTCGCTGGCCGAGACGCACTTTGGCTACAAACCGAAAGTGCATTTTGAAGAAGGGCTGACGCGGACGATTGAGTGGTATCGCAATCGCTGACCATGAAGTTTTGGCCACTCCGGTTGTGGGCATTTGCGAATGCCGGAAATCGCTATCAGTCCCGCCGAATCAGTTGCCTGTCTTCGTGCGAGAGATACGTTCAGTCCAAGGCTGAAGACTGACGACTAGTTATCAAAAACCTGCCAGGGCAGTTTGCCGGTGTGCGGGATCACAGGAGAAAGTGCTGGGTTGTCTTTGTTCCCGACGCGCCGTAAATTTTTGCAATTAAGTGCGGCTGGGGCCGCCTGCGGCGCCCTGGCGATTGCCGGCAATGGCACTCTCTTCGAGGCTAACCGCCCCAGGCTTGTGTCGATTGAAATTGCCCTTGCTCGTCTCGCAGAATCGTTTGACGGATACAGAATCGCTCAGCTCAGCGACCTTCACTACGACGACCACTTTTCAGTTGTCCCTTTGCGCAAAGCAATCGATATCATCACGGGATTGCAGCCCGACCTGGTTGTACTGACGGGAGACTTTGTCACCTCTCGCGGCCGGGCCCACCGGCGGGTTGCCGTGCGAGCAGCTAAGGCGGTTGAGCCTTGTGCGCAATGGTTGGCTCAATTGAGCTCTCGTTTCAAAACGATGGCCATTCTCGGCAATCACGACGTTGATACCGATCCTTCCCATATTGTCGAGGTCCTTCAATCTCAAAACATCCAGGTATTGCGTAACCAATCGCACACCCTTGAGCGCGGCGGAAAAAGACTCTGGGTCGCTGGCGTCGATGACATTCTTCATGGAAAACCCAAGCTCGATGTCGCGCTGAAAGGAATTCCGCCAGATGAGCCCGTCATGCTGCTAGCGCATGAGCCGGACTGGGCTGATTATGTAGCCAAACATCCCGTCGATTTGCAACTCTCAGGCCATTCGCATGGGGGACAGATACGAATCCCTTTGTTAGGTGCTCCTTATCTACCACCTCTTGCCCGAAAATATCCGTGGGGGCTGCGACAGATAAGCCAACTCACTCTTTATACCAATGTGGGCATCGGAACCATCGAAATACCAATGCGTATCGATTGTCCCCCGGAAGTCACCCAAATAACGCTGCGAGCAAGTGCGCGTCGCCAGAACTCATGAAACGCCCCATCTTCATCAATCGTATGCACCCGATTTCGAAGCTTTGCCTCTATAGCCGCATTTAGCGATGTCGTATGATGCAGATCATGAGTGAACAGGAATTCCGCGCCGCGAGTTCCGAATCGTTTCTTCGATTTCCTGAAGGTTTTCTCTGGGGTGTATCTACCGCCGCCCATCAGGTCGAAGGCGGCAATTGCAATCAATGGTCCGAGTGGGAACAAGCGGGCAAGATCAAGTCGGGTGATTCTTGCGGTAAAGCGTGTGATTGGTGGGAGAATGCCGAACGAGACTTCGACATTGCGCGCGACCTTGGATTAACCGCGTTGCGTCTTTCCTTCGAGTGGAGCCGGATCGAGCCGGAAGAAAATCGTTTTGACGCTCAAGTCCTGGATCGCTATCGCCAGATGTTGGAGGGTTTGCATCGGCGAGGGATTGAGCCGGTCGTTTGCCTCCACCATTTTACCCACCCTTGCTGGTTTGAGAAGAGTGGAGCATTTCTTCGGCTAGATGCGCCGCTTTTGTTCGAGCGTTTTGCGCGCAAAGTGGCGGAAGCCGTCGGTGACCTGGTCCGGGTATGGGTAACATTCAACGAACCTAATGTTTATGCCGCCTGCGGTTATGTGCTCGGTGAATTCCCGCCCGGTCGTAAAGGTGAATTGCTCAACGCCCTGCGAGTGAACACCCTCCAGGCGCAGGCTCATGTCCTAGCCTATCGTGCCATTCACGAAATCATTCCGGAGGTGCAAGTCGGCTGGGCGCAGCACTACGTCATCTTCCAGCCAGCTTACACGATATTGGACCGCTGGATTGCGAACCTGTTAGATCGTCTTTTCAATCGCGTATTTTTTGACCTGATTAAAGATGGGCGTCTTGCCTTTCCTTTTAACCTGCTCACCGCCAAAGTCAGCAATGCTCCAGATTGCTGCGATTTCGTCGGGCTAAATGTTTATAGTCGATTCCACGTAACCTTTGATATTCATCGACGTAGCACGATGTTCACCCGGCTTTTTGTTCCGGCGCACGTACCCCAGGGCGATCACGGCGTGGAGAATCCGTACGGAGAGGCGTATCCTCCGGCCATCGCCCACGCAGTAAAGCATGCGGCTCGAATGGGCAAGCCGATTTTCATCATGGAGAACGGTGTGCCCGATGCCGAAGACAGAATTCGGCCCTGGCTCATTGCGAACGTTTTGAAAGAATTGCACGGACTGATCGAAGACGGGCACGATATTCGCGGTTATCTGCATTGGACGCTCACCGACAACTTTGAGTGGAATGAGGGATGGAAGCTCCGCTTCGGATTAGTCGCCCTGGATCCAGAAACCCAAGAGAGGACGTTGCGGAGCAGTGCCAGGTTATTCCGTGATGTCATTCGGAACAATGGACTTGCTGTCCCCGTTGGGGATTCAGAGTCGATTCTCGAGAAAACCACACCCTAGGGCGGCTCAAGAAGAAGCGATCTAGTAACTTCAGTAACCTCAGTAACCTTCGCGCTTCATTCTTCCTTATATTCACGGAAAATTAATGAGCTGTTGATCTGTCGTTAAGGGTGACCCGGCATTCTAAGAGTGGCCACATTCTAAGGGTTGGAGGTTGCTGATGCGAAACCTCACGATAGTTTTCCACGATGCTGGGGGTGGGCATCGTAACGCCGCCTTGGCGTTGAAGACGGTTCTTGAAGAGCAGAGCGATCCCTGGAACGTATCTCTTCTGAACTTGCAGGAGTTATTGGAACCACTTGATCTGATCCAACGGGCCACCGGACACCGGCTTCAGGACGGATACAATTTGCTGTTGAGAAAGGGTTGGACCCGGCTTACTCCCCAGCTCCTAGTGTTGTTGCAATGCACGATCCGGTTGAATCACTCCAGAATTTTGCGCATTCTGCGAAATTACTGGTCAGAGCATGGCTCCGACTTGGTTCTCTCGGTGATCCCGCACTTCAACGCCTGCCTGGCAGAAAGCATCCAGAAGGAGATTCCGAAGGCAGCGTTTGTTACGGTACTCACCGATTTGGCGGACTACCCGCCAGGTTTCTGGATTGAACGCAATTCAGAATACCTGGTTTGCGGCACCGAGCTTGCTCGACAACAGGCTCTTTCTATGGGACATAGTGCCGACCGTGTTCTCAAAACTTCGGGGATGGTACTAAAACCCTCTTTTTACCGCACGGCGAATTCAGATCGCCATCAGGAAAGAATTCAGCTGAAACTGAACCCGGACCTCCCGACCGGCATCGTCATGTTTGGAGGTCATGGTTCGAGCGCTATGCTTGACATCGCGAAAAAGCTGGACGCCGGTTCCAGTAGAGTGCAGTTGATTCTTCTCTGTGGTCATAATCGCGAACTGGCGGCAAAGCTCCGCGACTTGCGCCTGACCATGCCTGTTGTAGTCGAGGAATTTACCAACCGTGTGGACCATTTCATGTCTCTGGCGGATTTCTTTATCGGCAAAGCCGGCCCGGGCAGCATTAGCGAAGCTCTTCATTTCGGTCTCCCGGTTGTGGTGGAGCGAAACTCCCATACCATGCCACAGGAACGCTATAACGGAACCTGGCTGATGGAGAACCGGCTCGGAATGGTGGTGCCGGACTTCGATGACATCGAATCAGCGGTAAAGCAGTTAATTGAGGATTCATTGCTTTCTGAGCTGCGTGACAATGTGAGACGTTACGAAAATTACGCAGTTTTTGAGGTCCCCTTGTTGCTCGACCGAGTGATGACAAGCAAAGCGCTTGAGTCCATGCAATTCCCTTCGACATTGGCCTCGCCTGGTTCAATGGCCAATCTGGCATGGGCTGGTCTGACGTAGGTTAAACTAGTCCAGCAAATAGCCGAGCCGCGAGAAAAAGAGGAGTAGAACGAACGGGAGCCAATGATTGAAAGCTGTATTATTTCGCTACGCAAATCGCAGTGATAAAATGCAGGGCAACATCAAAATGAGTCCTGTCTTGCATCGACCGTCCGGCAAAAAATCCATAAAACGGGTATCTCCAAAGCACGCGGAATCCATTCGTAAAATGATCGATCTGATCCGCCAGGCGTGCCTGGTCGCAAAGGATTCCGCATTCAACGTCGGTGAATATACCCGCGATTCTTCTAAGATGGCATTCCTCGCCGTCAAGGACTGCGAGAAAGAACTCGACCGTATCGAGCGCACCGTGGATGAAAGCATCACCGGCGCGATCACTGCGGTGAGCGAAGCTGAGGCGCGCGAGCTTCTTGCATGTCTTAAGTTCATCATCGATTTGGAGAGGATCGGAGATTTGCTTTGGTCGGCGGCCAAACGCCTGCAAACATTGGGCACCCAGCTCTCAAAGGAAGACAACAGGGAGGTTGGTGCAATGGCCGACATACTGGAAAGCATGCTGGAGCGAATCCATCACGGCTTCCTAAACAGGGACGTTCAGGCCGCGGGGTGGGTATTGCAGACCGACGCACACATCGATGAAGCCTGCCGCGAAGTGTTTCGCCGGCATCTGGACAAGACAGAGCGTCATGACCGGGAATACAGCGCGAATTTGCTCTTTATTGCACAGGCGTTTGAGCGTGCGGGAGACCACTCCAAGAACCTAGCGGAAGAAATCTTCCAGTTGGTGGAAGGCCGTAGTTTAAGACATGAACTCAAGCGCCGATCGCCTGGCGGATGAAAACAAGAACAAATAGAAATCAGGCTGCGGTTAATGCGTTTTCCCGCGCCTCAACGTCCTGCATCATATCTTGCAGTCGGAGCATGAGTCTTTCCAGCTGCAATTCTTCGGACCGGCGTTCCTGGTGAATGGATGCTGCTTTGGTTTCGTAGGTAGGCCACGCAATACGACTGGTAACGAATTCCGTCATGATTGCCTCCAAGTGATTAAACATCGAGTCTACCTGTTTGGATGGACCACTTCAAGCCTACGGTAGCGTATTTCATCCCGCCCCTAGGACAGCTAAGCCCATGAAAGCATTAGACTAGCATTTCTCTTACATAACACTTTCTTTAGTGGTTTCCTGATTCTTACGCTGGTTCCGTCCGGCGATGATTCTATCCCATGGATTTCTGAATCTGCGGTAGGTTACGCCCAAATTGTGTCCGTTTCCTTTCGCGCTCTTGCGAGCGCAGAATCGGGCTCCGTAAAAGTGACTCAATTATCTAGTCTTCGACCAACGTCTTGAGTCTTGATAGTGCCTGGTCCCATTGCTGGGACACAAAACCTAAATAGTCTGTCATTTCTTTTAGGGGCTTGGGATCCAGTTCAAACCGGTTCTCCCGCCCGGCTCGGACACTGTTCACAATACCCACCTCTGCGAGGACTCGTAAATGCTTGGTAACGGCTTGCCGGGTAAGTTTCGCACCCTTGGTGAGTTGGGAAATCGAATAAGACTGCCCGCTACAAAGCTTCGCAACCAGTAACAGGCGAGTCTCATCCCCCAACGCGGCAAATAATGGTGCTCGACTTTGGTGTCGCTGCGCCACCTGGCTAAGCTGCCTTCGTCACGTGACTCTCGATGTTTTTCATCTGTTCCGTCCAGCCGCCATCATTTCTACGGAATGCTTCGAGCCGGCGGTCACTGGGAATCTTGTCGAAACCCGATTCGGTAAGCAGCAGTAGCGTACCCGTCGCCGTCTTTTCAAGCCTGAATTCGACGAGAGTTGGCGTCTCCTTTGAATAATCGATTTCCGGATTGACGGCATACGGATGCCAGGTGAAAGAGAAAAGCCGTTCCGGCTCCATCGCTTGTACCGCCGCCTCCCATTTGAGGTGTTCGTACCCAGGATAAGTAATATGTCCGCGAGAGATCTGACCGGGTACGAACGGGCCGTCCAGTTTTATCCGGAACCATTCGCCAAACTCACGGTAATCCGTAAGCGCCCGCCAGACACGCGAACCGCCGCCTTCAGCTCAACTCGCTTCTCAATACGATCGTCCATATTAAGCAACCCCCAGGTTGCATATTAGGACAGGATGCGACAAAATGCAACCATAAGGTTGCATTACAAAGAATCCGGTACGGCGCGGGCGAGTTAGAGCCCTAGCAACGGAAATCGCCAGCGGGACTAGGCAGTCGTGAGAACGCTATTTGTATCCGGCGATGTTATCGCCTGGCTTTCCGGCAGGATTGACTGCGGTAATCCGATAATCGACGTAATCGATCGTGAATTGCGCATGCCCACCGAGTCGAACCGCGGTCGTGCTGCGATTCGATCGAGGGAGCCAGAAGTCGCCCACCTTCGTGTACTCCTGTTCGATCCGTGTTTCTTTGATCCAAAAGGAGGGATTCTTGGCTGGTTCTCCTTCGATACGCACAACGGCAAAATCTGTTGCATCGACCCAAATCCGTCCTCGATACAAGAGCTTGTTCTGAGTTCGTGGCTCGAGGGAAAGAACGTACGCCAAACCGCTCGAGGTCGTTTCCTGACCGACCAGAGAAAAGGTGTAATTGTCGCGATTCAGGGCAACGGCTTTCTGGTTATCCGCGCGGGCTGCCTCTTTCTCGCTCTGTAACATACGTCTAAATACGCGCTCGATTAAAAGCTGGGAGCCGTTCTCAGACCGGATAGTAAACTCCTTTTTGTCAGGAGCGTCATAGTTGACGTCCACCACGATTTCCGCAGCTCGGGGGCCGGGAAAGCCGTGATATTCCAATCGGTAGGTTCGTGTACCTTTGTAGGCAGCCAGAGCCCGGGAACGCTCGAGGTTTCGTCGCTCCAGATTCCCGGCAATTTCTTCAGCACTGAGCGGTACCGCCTTCTTAGCGACGTTGGGAGTTTCCAGCTGCACACCTGCCATCTGCAACACGCCCAAAAAGATCAAGATAGGCAGTACAAAGGCGCTTCGTTGGAGAGGGGTTTTCATTCCTTTTCGCAAGAATACCGCCGACCTTGACCCATAAGTGTTCACTATTGACCAGTATTCAGCCCCCTAAAAATAGGAAAATCCCGTGAATTCACGCCGCTGGGGGCGAGAGATGATCTTCGATCGTAAAGAAATCCAACCTATTCACTCCGAGTCGCGATTTTCTCCCAGCTCATAAAGTACCGCCTTAGGAGGGCGCAACCGGGTGCGCGTTCATCTCATTAATCCTAGCGAAGTGTCCTTTGGCACGGCTGTCATTACTCCGCGCTGGCTTTATGTTTTGGCGGCCGCGACGCCCACTACTTTCGGAGATCCTATCCTAGTTGACGAAACTCTGGAAGCCCTCGATCCACTGAGCATCGAAGCGGGAGACATCGTTGGCATTGGTATTCATACGGCGAATGCGCTACGTGGTTATGGAATAGGAAAAGTGGCTAGGGAACGCGGCGCCTACGTGGTATTTGGCGGTATTCACGCCACCCTCTATCCGAACGAGGCGCATGAACTGGGGGGCGCCCACGCAGTGGTGAAAGGGGATGGCGACGTGGTGTGGCGCAGAGTGTTGACAGACTGTTCAAACAAAGCTCCACTGCTGGTCTATGAGGGTGGCCGGATCGAGGCTTCCGAATTCCTCCAGGCGCGCTGGGATTTGGTTCCGCGGAAGAGCTATATGTGGGCTTCCGTACAAACCGTTCGTGGCTGCCCCAAGCATTGTTCGTTCTGTTCGGTTTGGCGAACTGACGGGCAGCGTCCGCGACAGAGAACCTCGGATGTTGTGATTGAGGAGATCGTACAGCTGCGCCGGCTTGGATTTCGCTTCATTGCACTGGCCGACGACAATTTTTATCCAGTGACACTGACTGATCTGCGTCTGGCGGAGCAGCAGAACAACACCGCTCGATTGAATGAATTGAAGGCTATTCGAGCAGAGCGCTTCGAACTGATGGCGCGTCTGGCCCAACTTCCATCGGACATGATTTTCTTCACTCAAATCACGATGGAAGCGGCGGAAGACACGGAATTCCTGGACGCTATGCGCAAGGGAAACATAAAGGGCGCATTGGTGGGAGTTGAGTCGGTGACTCCAGAAGGGCTCAAGGACGTTTATAAGGAGTTCAACGCTTCCGGAAACGATTTGGTAGAACAGCTAAAAACGTTTCGTCGCCACGGCGTGTACGTGCTCGGTTCGTTTATCTTCGGTTTGCCCAGCGATCGTCCCGAAACATTTGATGCTACCGCAATGGCCGCCGCGCAGGCGGAGGTTGCGTTTGCTCAATTTGTGACGCTGACGCCGTATCCGGGTACGGTTGACTTTAATCGTTGGGAAAAAGATATGGCGCAATCCCCAGTGCTTATCGGAGGCATTCCGATCACCAGGCGCTGGCTTATTCCGCCGGCCCTGCGACCGAAACTGTACTGGGAACATCCAACCATGTCCGCGGAAGAAGTTCGAGAGCGGACCCAGTCGGTTTGGGACACTTTTTACAGCATCAAATACATCTGGGCGCGTTCGCGGTTTATCAAGTCGATGCGGGCTCGCCTGGCGTTCGTCTTGATCTCGAAAATCTATCGCCAGATGTATGCCGATACCGGCATTGCGACTGATAGTGCCCGGGTATCGCGGTCCGCACAGTGGGCCCGTTGGCTGGCTAAGCCCTGCCAGCGCCTGTTCGCGGCAGCTCCTATGCCTCATCTAAAGCTTCCTGAAACCTGGGTAGTACCTTCATCCACAGAGCAGGTGAGTTCGGCTGGCTGAAGGATCACTGATAGCTGTAGATACATACTTGCAACCCTACGATGGATTGCGTTGAGATCGGTCGATCCTGGTCGTCCAGCTTCATTTCCACTGAACGATTCCCGCCTCATGGCAGGCCTCCAGATAGTCGCTGACCAAATCGATGTTCAGCGGCCCGTATTCGGCTGACACTGCGTCACGAATTTCTCCCACGGAGCGTTTCCCATCGATAAAATTCACGATTTCGTAAGCATAGAGTTCAGAAAGCTCCTGCTCGTTGAGCAGGGGAGTGGCGTCGCTATTAAGCAACTTGATTTTTGCCATTCGCTCGGGCGACAGACGGGCCTTGAGGACGTTGTCATTCTGGTAGGTGAGTGGTCCAAATTCTCCCACGCGAATCGGAACCTTACCTGCCGAAGGTTGTGTTGACCAGGGTGCTTTCGGTTCCGAGCCCTGTGCCCCGCGTGCTCTCGCTTCGCCATCGATCCATGAGCAAAAAATCGTCACTTGATCGGTGAGGAACTTTTCGCTGCCGGCGTCAGAGCTGTTTCCTTGGGTGAAGTTCGTTAGGGAATGCAAAGTGCCCACTTCTCGACGTAGACCCTGACGCATCAGATTACGCGATTCGTACCAGGCGGAGTTGGGATCCAGCGCCGGCTCATCCAGCAGACCATACGCTTGCTGGAACAATTTCGCCAAACGCGATTCAGACTGGGCAGTGAGGAAGGGAAGTGAGGCTTGCACTCGCTGAGAATCCAGGGTGGCATAGACGTATCCAGCTGCGGCGCCCAACAGAGCGACACGACGCAGTTTGGTGGGGTCGATTTGCTGAAGAGTGTCATGGTCGGTGTGAATATAAATATCAGGCCAATCGCGCAAATAGAGTGAGGGAACGCCGATGGTTGACGAGTCATAATCGTCATGATCGCTGCCCGCAGAATAGGGAGTTACGTCAGCCAGGAATTGATCGCGTGTTCCCTGCTCTCCGGCCCGGTTCTCGATTACCGCTGCTTCCGGTGCCGTACCAGTCTCCGCATAGTTAGTTGCTCCTGCCTTTATGCCCTCGGCCAGAACAGCACCTACGTCGGTAACGAAACTTGGCAGCGACCATGGTGTCCCGGTCACGTGGAAAATGGATTTGTTCTTAAAAGGGTCGCCGCCCACCATATCCATATGGATGTCGGCGCGTAATTGCTTGCGGATCTCCGGATGCCGGCTGAGATACGCCATCGTACCTTCGACTTCGGGTCCCCAGACAAATCGTAATGTACGTAGCGGACGCGGCAGCGACCCATGGCCGATGAGTCGTGCCAAGATGCGAGCCGATTCGAGAATAGTTACGCAGCCGCTTCCGTTGTCGTTCGCGCCCGGTCGCTGATGATCGAGATGGCAGCTATAAACGATCTCCCCACTCTTTGGATCGGAACCGGGGATGACGGCGCTGACTACCGTCCAGTGACCGGGGCCGACCTCGGCTTTTACTTTTGCGGATAAGACGATAGGGTCTCCTGCAGCCAAACGTGCTCGCAGTGACGCTGCCGTATCGCGCGAAACCATAAAAGCAAATCCGGTCGTCTGCCTGGCTTCAAGATGGCCCCAACGGATGATGGTCCGATCGAGTCCGGACCAGGCAGTAAACTGGTTTGGCATATCGCTGACGATTCCCGCGGCTCCGTGCTCCATAACAGCCATCCCCTGGACTCGAGCCAGCACACCATCCGCGAGCACGATTTTCCCGCGCACATCTTTGCCGGCATAATCGCCTTCGCGCGTCCCATCGCCCACATCCACCAACGCGGTTTCAACGTCTGCCGAATGGCTGTAATCGGCAAGCCGGATCGGATCTGTGGCCCAATCTCCAAGGAGGAGATGTTGCGGCCGGACTTCCCATAGTTGGCCGGCTTCGACTTTCCATCCCAGATATGAGCGCATCAAACCATAAGAAGCCTTCCCGTCGATAGGGAATTCCTCGCTTTGGATGTCGGATAAACCGTACTGACGGGCGCGCTGCAGGATGAACTGTGCTGCCTGATCGAATTCCTCGGTCGCAGGAACACGGTGCAGGCGCGTGATGTAGCGCAAGCTTTCATAGGGGTCGGCGCCGTTCGCCTCATCGCGAATTTTGACCCACTGGTCGGCAGTCAGAAAGGGCTGTTGGGCGTTGCTTGAAATGGCCCCGACCAGAAAGACAATGCTGGGGAGAATAAGACGAAGGGTGCGAGTCATCGAGGGAGAGCATACATTCGCTTCGCGCTTTCGCGCAATGCGACCGACGCTCCCCCGCGACCGTGTCCTGGAAATACGCCAAACGAGTTATGCGCTGAGAGCCGTGGTCTTGGATTGATCAAAACTGGCGCGGTTTATAAATCTTAGCTTGGGTCTGGCATGGCGATCGTACACCCGGTTTGCTATGCTCCAAACGCTCTCAAAGTCTTGATCACTGGCGACGATAGCGGCTGCAATCTCGGAAATGAAATCATTGAATTGGCCAAGATGGTTCAATTCGGCTGCGAATCTGGCGTTCTCGGTGGCGCAATTGGGGGACATCGTACAAACTCCTAAATGAATTTTCTAAATCTTTAGATGTTGTATCGCGATCGGGAATACCGCACCATCCATTAGATTTCCGATTACGTTGGTGCTAGACCCTGCAAGTTACTCGCGGCCGACTCTATTGACCATTGGCAGTTTGAGGGTGCGCCTCGACCTTTACCGAGGGCAAATTGGCAGAATTCCATCCTCCGCCCAAAGCTTTTATCAGTGAGACGCTGGCGGTCATGCGACGGCGCAGGATGTCCACGGCTGCTCGTTCGTCAGCCAGAGCCGTGCTCTGCGCCGTGGTCACTTCCAGATAGCTGACCACTCCCCCCTTATAGCGATTGGTGGACAGTGCGAGAGAGTGCTCGGCAGCTGCCACGGCGGCCTGTTCCGCCTTGGCTTCGTCGTCGAGGATCCTTAGTGTCGCGAGATTGTCTTCGACCTCTTGCAACGCCGTCAAAACAACCTGTCGATAGTTAGCCTCGGATTCGTCATACGCAGCTTTTGCCTCCTCGGAAATTGCGCGCCGGCGACCTACGTCGAAGGCAGTTACGACGGCCGATGCCCCGACGCTCAGGAAGCCGCTCGGTCCTTGAATCAATGTCGTAATCGAAGTGCTTTCAAAACCCCCGGTCCCACTCAGACTGAATACGGGGAAGTAAGCGGCTCGCGCCACTCCGATTTGGGCGTTGGCGGCGGACACGCGTCGTTCCGCGGCAGCCACATCCGGACGCCGTTCGAGCAGATCCGAGGGCAATCCCGGAGGAATTACCGGTGGCGGCGTGTTCCAAGGCATGGCTGGGACAGTGAAACTGGAAGCATTCTGTCCGGTGAGAACCGCAATTGCATGCTCGTTCTGGGCCCGCTGGATCAGCACGTCAATGGCTTGCGCGCGAGTGTTTTCCAATTGAGTCTGAGCTTGGGCTACATCGACGGCGGACGCCACTCCGCCCGCATACCGGTTTTGGGTAAGTTCCAACGCCTTCTCAAATGCACTGACGTTGGAGTTGAGTAATTGCTCTTCAGCGTCAAGCGTGCGCATCTGGAAATAGTCAAGTGCAAGTTCGGCATGCAGACTGAGGCTTAATGATTCAAGATCGGCAGCGCTGGCCTGGGCATTCGAGCGCGCGGCTTCCACCGTGTGGCGAACCCTGCCAAACACGTCAGCTTCGTATGACACGTCGAACGGGATAACCAGATCAGTTCCATTGGTTGCGGTAGAAGAAGGAACCAGTGGACGGTTCTGTGAGAGGTGCTCACGCGCCACTGATGCACCCGCCGTCACCGAAGGATAGTAAGCGGCACGATTGAATCTGACCAACGCTCGTGCCTGGCGGAAGGCCGCATCTGCCGCCTTTAAATTCTGGTTGGAAACATTAACTTGTTCCTCTAACGAGTTCAGTTGCGGATCCTGAAAAATCTCCCACCACTTGCCTCGCGCGATCTGGTCGGCAGGCTGAGCTGACTTCCAGTCTGGAGGCACTTCCTTGTAAGCCGGAGGCGAAGGAATGGAGGGTTTGGAGTATTTGGGTCCAACCGCACAGCCAGTAAGAAGAAATGTGCTAGCGAGCAGGGCAATCAACGCAAGTCGGATATCGGCTTCCGGCCCTAAAATGTCGGGCTTTGAGCCGAGATCTGCGGTCTGGCGCACACCGTCCGAATTCCACTCGATCACTGTGCCCCCTGGGCGGTTTGGACAATGCGCACGGTTTCTCCGCTGACCACCGAATCCGGCGGATTGATGATGATCTTCTCATTTCCATCCAGACCAGCAACCACCTCAACCTCGCTTCCAAAATCATGGCCGAGGGTGATTTGCTTAAGCTCGACTTTCTGACCGTTTCCAACCGCAGCCACCCGCAATCCCTCTGAACGGAATAGCAGGGTATTGACCGGGAGAATGAAGGTCGAGGCGGCGGTCGGCAGCTTAAGATGAACCTCGGCGTAAGAGCCAGTGAAAAGCTGACCAGTGGGGTTATCCACCGCGATCTCCACCAGAAGTGTGCGAGAACTCGGGTCGATCGCATTTGCCGTGCGCACCAGTTTTCCTTGAAAACGCCGGTCAGGGAACTCAGACAAAGTCAGATCCGCCGTGAGCCCCGGCTTGGCGGCTTGGGAGTAGACCTGCGGGACGCTGACATAGACACGAAGCTTGTCGGGTTGCACGATGTGAAAGAGTTCCGTCCTGATTCCGCCCCCGCTCCCGGTATCAATTAAGGCGCCAATGTCGGTATTGCGAGCTGTGATTACGCCGGAAAATGGAGCGTAAATCCTCTGGAAAGACTGGAGCTCCTGGAGTCGTTTTACATTGGCCTGAGCGGCTTGCACGGTAGCCTGTTTGGCTTCGAAGTCACCGGCTGCGTTGTCGGATTCCTGTTTCGACACCGAATCAGTCTTCAACAATCCGGCATACCGATCTGCGGTAATTCTCGACAGATTGAGATTTGCTTGCGCAGTCGCCAGGTCTGCAAGTGACTGCCGCAACTGTTGGTTTACTTCGGGAGTATCGATCTCGGCAAGGAGTTGTCCCGCTTTCACTTGGCTGCCGATGTCCACATACCAGTTCTTGAGATACCCGGCGGTGCGGGCGTAAATCGGAGCGTCCGTGAAGGCTTGAACGCTGGCCGGAAGAACAATTTCCTGCGCCGGCGCAGAACGCCTGGCTTGTACAACGACGACCGCAGGCACAGCCATCTCCGCGGTTTCTTTTCGCAGGGCCGTTCGAGCTTGGATCCGGGGTAGAATGCCAGCGACGACGATAATTACCGCAGCGACGACCGCGAGCAGGACAAGCCACCATTGAGATCGGCGACGTTTCCTTGGGCCGTGTGCAGGTGATGGCGGCGCTATTTCGCTCGTAGTGTCGGCAAACGTCCGAACGTCGTTTTCAACCCTCATTGCATCTCCCAATAGCAGTTCTTATAACGTTGGCCCTGCTAAATCAATGTATTACAGATGACCTTGTTTAATCGCCAGACTCAAGTTTCTCTTGTTGTACCGCCTGCCCTCGCCGGGCATGCAGCAAACTGAAGAAAACGGGAACAAAAAACAGGGTTGCCGCCGTGGCAAAAATCAAGCCCCCAATTACGGCCCGGCCTAGTGGCGCATTCTGCTCGCCACCTTCGCCCAAACCGATCGCCATGGGTACCATGCCGATGATCATGGCCAGGGCAGTCATCAACACTGGCCGGAAGCGGGTGTATCCAGCGGCCAGCGCAGCGGATAGAGCATCCTTACCTTCTTCCATCTGCTCCTTGGCAAAGCTGACGACAAGGATACTGTTGGCGGTCGCCACTCCCATGCACATGATCGATCCGGTTAACGCCGGTACGCTGATGTTTGTATGCGTGATAAACAGCAACCAGATGATTCCCGCCAGAGCGGCAGGCAACGCCGCAATGATAATGAACGGATCTAGCCATGACTGAAAGTTCACCACAATCAGGAGATACACGAGCAGAATAGCGAAGGCCAGTCCGGAAATCAGGCCGGAATACGAAGTCTTCATGGTCTGCACTTGCCCACGCGTGACCAGTTCAGAACCGCGCGGCAGATCCTTGCGACTGTCGTCAATAATCTTTTGAATGTCGCCGGCCACTCCTCCGAGGTCGCGTCTCTGCACCGACCCGTAGATATCAATCACGGGTTGGATATCGTAATGCGAAACCAGGGCCATGCCGGTGCCCCGCTTGATGGAAGCCAGAGTGGCCAAAATGGTTGGCGTTGCGCTACCCGCGCCGGTAATCGGAATGTTTTCGAGTTTCTGCAACGAGTCCAGACGATACTGAGGTGTCTGAGTGGCGATTGAGTAGCTGACGCCATTTTTGGGATTCAGCCAATAGGTCGGGGTGGTCTGGAAACTCCCGCTAAGAGAAATCAGCAAGTTGTTTGCGATGTCCCGCTGAGTGTAGCCGGCAAGTTGCGCCTTCGTCCGGTCCACGTCAACGTGCAGATAGGGTTCATCGAAGGGCTGCTGAATGCGCAAATCCGCAGCTCCGGCAACGGTCTGAACACGGCGGAGCAGCTTGTTTGCAAACTGACGGTTGGCCTCAAGATCGTATCCCGTGACTTGAATATCGATTGGCGACGGCAATCCAAAGTTCAAAATCTGGCTGACGATGTCGGCAGGCAGGAACGAGAAATCGACCCCCGGAAATTGGTCCTCTAATTTTAAACGTAAGTCGTGGACATATTCTTCGGTGGGACGATGGTCGGGCGCCAATGCGATCATGATGTCGGCGTCGGCCGGTCCCGTGGGAGCCGACGTGCTGTATGAAAGGTTAATGCTGCTGTAAGGCAGCCCGATATTGTCGATAATGCTGGAGATTTCGGTGGGCGGAATTTCTCCCCGAATGAAGCCTTCCACGCGATCGCAAAGATCCGCCGTTTCTTCGATTCGAGTACCGGCGCGCGCCCTGAGATGAAGCTTGATCTGACCCGCATCCACCTTGGGAAAGAAGTCGCGGCCCAACCAGGGTTCCAGCAGGGCGAATGAAGCGACGCACACAATCACAAAGCCCCACAAGAAACCTTTGCGGTAGTGCAGACAACGGTGCAGCATCTCGTGGTAACGGTCCCGGAATCTTTCGAAAGCTTGCTCAAATTTCACCTGCAACCTGACCAGCGGGTTCCGGCTGGTTGTGTTCAGGTGTCCCGCTTCCTGTTCATGGCCGCGCAGCAGGTACTTGGCCATCGTCGGAACGAGAGTTCGAGAAAGCAGATAAGACGCAAGCATGGCAAATACGACGGCCTCGGCCAGAGGAACGAACAAGTAACGCGCCACACCGGTCAGAAAGAACATCGGCAAAAACACGATGCAGATGGCGAGCGTCGAAACGAAGGCTGGCACGGCAATCTGTTGCGCGCCGTCCAGAATGGCTTTTTGGATTTCTTTGCCCTCGGCAATATTTCGATTGATGTTTTCGATCTCGACCGTTGCATCGTCCACGAGAATGCCGACGGCGAGCGCCAAACCTCCAAGCGTCATGATATTAATCGTCTCGCCTAACGCGCTCATGACGATGATGGAGGTAAGAATCGAGAGGGGAATCGAAACCGCGATAATCAACGTGCTGCGCCAGCTACCGAGGAAGATCAGAATCATCAATCCGGTGAGTACCGCTGCAATCAGACCTTCTCGCAATACGCCGTCTATGGAAGCCCGCACGAAGATTGATTGGTCCGCCAATGGCCTGATCTGCAGTTCCGGCGGCAACTGTGCCTGAATTCGCGGCAGCATTGCCTTGATCCCCGAAATGATATCCAAGGTCGAAGCATTTCCCGTTTTCTGGATGGTCAGCAGGGAAGCCCGTTGTCCGTTTACGCGAACGATATTGGTCTGGGGCGGAAAACCGTCCCGCACAAAAGCTACGTCACGGATGTAGACCGTCGTGTTTCCCACCTTTCGAATGGGAAGATCGTTTAACTCCGCCACCGTCTGCGGGCTGCCATTCAAATCGACGTCATATTCGAACTGCCCGATTTTGGATGTTCCAGAGGGCAGAATCAGATTCTGGGCACTGATGGCGTTCACTACATCCATCGGCGACAAACCCTTCGACTGTAGCGCGTTAGTATCAAGATCGACCTGCACCTGCCGTTGCTTGCCACCGTAGGGGAAAGGAATCGCCGCGCCGGGAATGGTAACCAGGCGGGTGCGGATAAAATTCACGCCATAGTCGAAAAGTTGTTGCTCCGAAAGTTTTTGTCCCGAAAGTGCCAACTGCAGGATGGGAACGGTGGAGGCGTTGTAGGTGATGATCAGCGGAGGCGTGGTTCCGGGCGGCAATTGCCGCAATTGTGTTTGAGAGATCGCGGTGATTTGCGCGATAGCTTTTTCAATGTTTGCGTGCGGCTGGAAAAATACTTTTACCACTGCGATCCCGTTCAGAGATTGCGATTCACTATGTTCGATGTCGTCGACCGTGGTGGTGAGAGTGCGTTCCGTCAGGGTCACAATCCGATTCGCCATGTCTTGCGAATTCAGACCGGTGTAATTCCACAAAATGCTGACAACGGGAATATCGATGTTGGGGAAAATATCTGTCGGGGTGCGGAAGATCACAATCGGCCCCAGAATCAGTAGGAGCAGGGCGACAACGACAAACGTGTACGGCCGGCGCAGCGCCAGTGCAACAATCCACATGGGGGCCTCTGGAGGACTATCTCTCGAAATATATTGGATGAATCAATTCAATGGTACGGTGTAAATTTTCGGTTACTGAGCTAACCCGGAATGCAGATGTGCGGCGCCGGTCGAAGGGCCGGATGAACAGTCGGCCCAAGAACGAAAAACCCAGCCAAAAAGGCTGGGTTTTTTCGAGTTTTCGGTTTACAAAACTTTACTGATTTGGGTCCGATTGTGTGGAGCTCGGGCCTGACTGATCTGAGTTAGATTGATTCGGAGGCAGGCGGTGCCTGCCCTCTCGTGGACCTTTGTTGGTGGCAATCACAGTCAGGGGAGCTTGCAGAGTGAAATTGAGCACGGTCTCTGACGGCAACTTGATTTGCTGACCTTTCGTTGCCGCCTGTACTCCACCACCCAACCCGCCACCCGCTGCCGCTCCGATGGCGGCCCCTTTGCCTCCTCCCGCGATCGCGCCAATGATGGCTCCGATACCAGCGCCGGCCCCAACCTTGGTGGCAGTGTTTTTGCCGCGCGAGCTGCCCTTACGGGAATACTGGTCAGTCTGGATGTTGTAGGTTTTTCCTCCGGCTGAGATACGGTCGAGCTGCAAAACCAACAGAGATTGACCCGCAAATTTGCCCGCACTCTGAACATTCACAATGTGGCCCTCAACCTCATAGCCGGAGGGAAGTGCAGTCTCGCCTTCTACTGCAAGTGGCGAGTCTAAGGTGGCGTGGAACGTTTGGCCCGGCTGACTCACCTCGGAGTCAATCGTATCGACCAAACGTACCGCCATGGTTGTTCCTGAAGGAATCGTGACTCTTTGCGGCGGAGGCGGTGGCGGCGGAGTAGCCGGTACGGATACGGTCGGCGGTGGCGTCATCGCAGCGACCGGAGCGGAAGAGTTGTCGTTGTCAGATGGAGCTGGCACGCTTCGCTCCCGAGCCCGATGACGTGGTTTCGGAGCTGGCGCGGGGGAGGGTTTCGTCTCTACCGGCGGCGGGGCGGGTGCGGGAGTGGCCTGTGCGGTTTCAGCCGGCGGCGGCGGAGCAGCCACCTGCAGGTTGTTTATGACTTGCTTTACGCCGGGTTCGGCAGCGGCATAACGGGCTGCGGCATCACGTTGAGCATCGTTATCGACGGTGCCGGTCAGGGTGACGGTTCCTTCTTCGGCTTTAACGCCCAGTTGTTTGCCCTGTAATCCCGAATCGGCGACTAGCCTGTTTTGGATATCGCTCGTAAGCTGGGCGTCATTTGGGGCTTTGGTGCAGCCCACTCCGAGCGCCAGAGCCGTCAGAATCGCAAGGGCGCCGATGTAAAGAGAAAATCTCGCCTTCATAGGTCACTCCTGATTGTGGTGGAAACCATTCCACTATTTAGATGCAGAAAAAATACCGATCTCGGCAAACTATCGAGCCCAAGAAGACACGAGTATACAAGTTAGTCTCCTATGAGCGGTCCCTATTTGGCAACCAAAAGCCCAATGAATCGATCACGTTGGACCTACTGCCGTATTCTGGTCGGCAGTCAGTTCTGGCGCAGGAACTTGTAGTCAAGAATCGAAGCAGCCAAACCGATGGTTTCCGAGCCGGGCATCTCCTTGCGGCGAATGATGCGACCCTGGCAAAGTACCGAGCTGTTTTTCTGGCCGGAAATCTCCTCCGGCATCTCGAAAACCATCTCTACCAGGGTGTTCTCTGGCAGTTGCTGAGGACCAATCAGCAGAACCCCAGACTGGCTGAGGTTTTCGACCGTTCCCTCGTGCCAGGTTCCCAACCCTTTGGCACGATATCGAAGGGGCGCATGCAGGCTTAACCGCCGGGCGCGTGGCACCCACGTCGGTTTCTTTTGAATTCGACCTCGCGGAGTTTCAGAGTCCATTTCACTTTCACCGTCCACGCGTTTTACGCGCTTCATGGTGTTCCAGTCGTACTTGTACTCTACAGCACAAAGCAAACACACTTGGTAGTAGTGACCATCGGCGGAGCGCCGGGGCCAGGAAAATTCGTGTGAGCAACGGCCAAGCATGAGCACGTCCATTAACTTTTGCGGCATGGCTTTATTCCGGAGGGGCCGGGACAAGCTATGATCCAACGACTGTTCATGGTTGCGATAGGTTACTTTCGGGTAATTAAAATTATCGTCCCCGAACGTTCTGGAAATTCGCGTGATTTTGTGCTGCGTCTCGCGAATGAATTGGGTAGATGCCGTCAACCCCCCAAAGAAGCAACAACTTAAGCGTGTATTATCAGATTATGGATCCTGTAACTGCATTTGTGCTGGCCGGTGGCAAGAGTTCGCGTATGGGTCAGGACAAGGCCTTTCTGCAACTGGGGGGCAAGACGCTTCTGACCCGTGCCTTGGAAACGGCTGCCGCCGTGGGAAAGACTCATGTCGTGGGAAGCTCCGTAAAATTTGCTGACTACGGGTCGGCGGTTGAGGATCTCCATCTAGGTCACGGTCCACTGGGCGGAATTCACGCGGCGCTGAGCAGGACCAGCACAGACTTGAATCTGATGCTCGCCGTTGATCTACCTTTCGTCGAAGCCCGGTTTCTGCGATATCTTGTTTCGCGGGCCCGTGAGACGCGTGCCACGGTTGTGCTGCCAAGAACGAGCGACGGATTACAACCGCTGTGCGCTACTTATCGCCGCAGCTTCATGGACACGGCGGAACAGTCTTTACGCGCGGGCAGAAATAAGATCAATGCTCTATTTACAGGAGTACCGATTGAAGTGATTGAACCAGAGGAACTGGAAGGGAACGGATTTGCGAAGGAAATGTTCCGCAATCTGAATACCCCCGCCGATTGGGAAGACGCCAGACAACGAACCCTTGCGGAAGGCCAGAAAACGGACGGCAGAACCAGTATAAAAACTGAGTGAGCCTTGTGTTGGCAAGCAATCTGAAGCAAGTCTCGGTGAATATCGACTGCTGATGACCACCACCTGATTATGGACTCGAACGAAGATCCGGGACCTTATATTGAATTCAAGGACGTCTCCAAGGCGTTCGGTGACAATCGGGTGCTGGACCACGTCAGCTTCAGCGTGCTGGCCGGCGAGACGGTTTGCATTCTGGGTCGCAGCGGCGTGGGAAAATCGGTTTCGCTAATGAACATCATGGGCTTCTTGAAGCCGGATTCCGGCCGCGTGATTGTGGCGCGTGAAGACATCACGGACTACGGTGAAGCCGATCTGGAGCGCATCCGCAAGAAGGTCACTATCGTTTTTCAGAACGGAGCCTTGTTTGATTCGCTGAGCGTCGGAGAAAACGTGGCGTTTCCGCTGCGGGAACGCCGCCAGCTTTCGGAGGAACAGATTTACCAGATCGTAGATGGTTTGCTGGATATGGTTGGCGTGAAGGAAATGCGCGAGCAGCTGCCTTCGGATTTGTCGACCGGCATGAAGCGATCCGTCGCGATAGCGCGCGCCCTGGCCGCACAACCCGAATGTGTTCTATACGACGAACCGACAACCATGGTCGACCCCCTGATGGCTCAATTATTGGGAGATCTGATCAAGCGCCTGAAAATTCAGTTGCACTTGACCAGCGTCGTCGTAACTCACGATATGCGATTGGCCAAGAAGTTGGCAGACCGGGTCGTGTTTCTTCACGAAGCTAAAGCGATTTTCTTTGGAACCTATGAGGAGATGGAGAAATGCGATGAGCCCATCGTGCAGGAATTTCTAAAGCTGGACGAGCCGGGTATAGAGGCATCGATTGAGGTGAGTCGATGAAGTGAATGGAAGACCTTTTCAACCCCCCTGTCACTAGAAGCCCTGTTCCACCAATCGATCTATTGTCAGCGATGAATTCGCCGACTCTCCCTTCAACATCTTCTCCACGTACTTCGCCACCATATCCACTTCCAAGTTTATGGGATCGCCCGGTTTGAGCGACTTCAGATTTGTCATTTGTACGGTGTGAGGAATGACGGCGACGGTGACTATGGTCCCTGCGATGTTGGCCACCGTGAGGCTGATGCCCTCGATGGAAAGGGATCCCTTGAAGATTACATATCGCGCCAACTCGGGTGGAATTTCGATGCGCATCCAGTAATCGTCGGCCGAGGCGATGCGATCAAGCCCCAGAAATTTGCCTGTTCCATCCACATGGCCTTGCACGATGTGACCACCGAAGCGTCCGTCAGCACGCATGGGGAGTTCCAAATTGACCAGAGCGCCCGGTTTGATGCGCGAGAAGGACGTGCGTTTCCAGGTCTCGTCGGCCAGATCCGCTGCGAATGAACTGGATCTAATGTCGACCGCCGTAAGGCAGACGCCGCTAACCGCAATGCTGTCCCCCTTTTTCAGCTCGGTTGTCAGTTGTGTCGCAGAGACGGTCAGCCGGCGATTGCCGTTCTGCTCGCCGATCTCGGCTACGCGACCAACTTCTTCGATAATGCCGGTGAACATAAATACTCCGCAGACGCTGACTAGCACTCAGCCTTCAACCTCGGGCGTTAACGGTTACGCGGCGGTGCCGTACGTCATCTCAACATTTAAATTGTGACCCTGGTAACCCCATCTCGCTTCGTGAGAACGGACTGCCCACCGCTCACTCACCATATGGATCGCGCAAATATCCCTCTACCGCAAAGTCTTCGCCAAAGCGATGCAGCTTGATCGATTTCACGTAGGCGGCATCGCTCATGCGGTCGAATCCCACCCCCAAGGCGAACGGCACTGATCCCATGCCGTCGA
This sequence comes from Terriglobia bacterium, assembly GCA_963786325.1. Lineage (GTDB taxonomy): Bacteria > Acidobacteriota > Terriglobia > Terriglobales > Acidobacteriaceae > JAIQFF01. Next base: position 56,480 of record CAWAYW010000017.1, on the reverse strand, counting down.
GTATTTTGGGCGCATAGTAGAGAAACACTTTATCTGCGATACCTGAAGCCAGAGCGGCGCCATTGATCATGGCACCACCTTCGACCAGGAGGCTGGTGATCTCCAGCTTGCCAAGTCGTTGCGCAATTCCCTTCATATCTGGACGGCCGTCGCCCACGCCCACCGGTACCTGCTCCACGCGAATTCCCTGATCCTGCAACTCGCGCTTTCGCTTTTCTTCGGCGAAGGAGCAGAGCACAAGCACGTCATCCTGCGCGGTCTTGACTACGCGCGATTTCAGAGGCAACCGAAGGCGCGAATCGACAATTACACGTAGAAGAGGCTTCCGTCGAGGCAGGCCGCTTCGGTCGGTGAGCAGTGGATCGTCGGCGATAATCGTTCCTACGCCCACCATGATGGCATCGTTCTGATGACGCAGTTGCTGTACGTGAGCGCGCGCAATCTCGCTGGTAACCCAGCCTCCGGAGGCGCCGCCACCTCCGAGAGCATTGGAGTGGTGAGACTCACTCGGTGGAGGGGCAATCTTCCCGTCCAGCGTCATGGCAGCTTTCAGGGTGACCAGCGGTGTTTGATGACGGATATATTTTGCGAAAGCTTCGTTTAAGGCTTTCGCTTCCTCTTCCAAAATGCCCGAGGCTACCGAAACGCCGGCGTTGCGCAGACGCTCGAAGCCCTTGCCGGACACCTTCGGATTAGGATCTTGCATGCACGCGACTACCCGGCGAATTCCAGCGGCGATGAGCGCATCGGCACAAGGCCCAGTGCGGCCCTCATGGGAACATGGCTCGAAGTTTATGTACAGAATGCCCCCACGAGCTTTTTCTGCCGCTTGCTCCAGGGCAAGAACCTCTGCGTGTTTGACCCCTGCGAAGGTGTGGGCGCCCTCGCCAACCACGCGGCCTTCATTATCGAGAATCACAGCTCCCACGCAAGGATTGGGCGAGCTTAAACCGGCATTCTGGCGTGCCATATCCAGCGCACGCCGAAGAAAGGCTTCGTCTTGTTCCCGGCTGCCCATGGACGCGCCTTGAGCAGGGATTGACGCCTTTCGAGGCTGTTTCCGAGAGTCGCGACCGGCTGTTTTCTTGGACGCCATCTTTTGCGAGATGCAATCTTATAGACTTGAAATCTGAATCGTGTTTTCCGAAGTTGAAGGAACCTTGCTTCGTTTGAGGCAGTGGTGGCTTACGAGAACAAGGAATCCACAAAATCCTTCGGATCAAACGGCAGGAGATCTCCGATCTTTTCTCCCACCCCTACGTATCGCACGGGAACGCCCATCTCGCGAGAGATAGCAACAACCACGCCGCCCTTGGCCGTGCCGTCGAGCTTGGTGAGTACTATGCCGGTCACGCCTGCCGATTGTGTAAACTGTCGCGCCTGCTGCAGTCCATTCTGACCCGTGGTCGCGTCCATCACCAACAAGGTTTCATGGGGCGCTCCAGGGATGATCCGCTGCGCCGTGCGGCGCATTTTCTCCAGCTCCGCCATTAGGTTGGTTTTGGTGTGAAGACGTCCGGCCGTGTCGACGATGACGTAATCGCTGTGCCGTGACGTTGCCGCCTGGAGCGCATCGTAAAGCACGGCCGACGGATCGCCTCCCGCCTTGGTGCGGATCACTTCGGTTCCTGAGCGTTGTCCCCAGACTTCAAGCTGCTCAATCGCCGCGGCACGAAACGTATCGGCCGCACAAAGCAAAACCGTCTTGCCCTCAGAACGCAAAACCTGCGCCAGTTTTCCGATGGTAGTGGTCTTGCCGGTGCCATTGACCCCGACGACAAGAATCACCTCGGGCATTCCGTCCACCTTGGTTACGGGTTGCGAGTCAACCGCAGCCAAAATGGTAAGGATTTCTTCTTGCAACAAACGTTTCAGTTCGGCCACGTTCCTAATTTGCTTGTAGTCCGCTTTCTCTCGAAGCTTTCCCAGAATTTCTTGCGTGGTGCTCGTACCCAAGTCTGCACTGAGAAGGATGCCTTCAAGGTCGTCGAGCGTGGCCCTGTCGATTTCTTTGCCAAACGAAACCACTTCCTCGATACGTTCACTCAGGCTTTCCCGAGTGCGCGTAACGGCTTCCTTCATGCGTTCGAGGAAACTGGGTTTCTGCTGTTCGTCCAGGCTGCCGAAAAGGGTTTGAATCATGTAAATGTCGGGGTAAAAACCCCCGGCTCAATTATAGCGGTCGCGGTGCCGGTGAGTATGCTTACCTACGGCGAATTCGGTTTGCTCTTGGCGACGAAGAGCTATTCGGCCATGGACTTCGTCGAGACGAAGTGCCAGGGTTGTATAGAGACTCTGAAAAGCCGTTCAAAAGGAATTATTTCACTGTTATTTCGACGGCCGCGGCCATGACATCCGCACGCGCTTCTGGCGCGGAAGACGGTGTAACGGGAGCCTTGCTGGTAGACACGGGAACGCCTGCCGCCGCTGCAGCGGAGGCAACTTGCACATGGGGTTGCTGTATGCGGATTTCACCCCGTCCGTAAATCGCTGCGAGGGCTGCCACTGCGGTGGGATCAAGTCGTTTGCCAGAGAGATTATGGATGATTCGCAAAGCGCTTTCCGGGTCATGCGCCTGCTGGTACGGACGATTCGTCGTCAATGCGTCGAAGGTGTCTGCCACTGCAATAATGCGGGGCAGCAGAGGAATTTCGGCATCTTTCAAACCACGGGGATAGCCGCGTCCGTCAAGCGATTCGTGATGCAGTTCGATGCCGGGGATCATGTCCTTCAATTGAGCCACGGGGCGCAGAATGTTCGCGCCTTTGGTGGTGTGAGTTTTCATGATGTCGAATTCTTCCGGAGTCAAGGCGCCGGGTTTTTTTAGAATTCCGTCTTCAATTCCAATCTTGCCCACGTCGTGCAACTGTGCCGACACCCGTACAATCTCCAGAAACTCCTCGGGATGGCCCATCTCTTTCGCGATCAACATGGAATAGCGCGTGACCCGATCCGAATGTCCACGAGTGTACGGATCTTTTTCGTCGACTGCACCGGCGAGCATCTGGATCGAGCCCATAAACAGCTCGCGATTTTCTGTAGCTGCCCGCTTGAGGTCGAGCACGAATTGCTCGAGCTCTTCCGACATAGTATTAAAGGTCGCGGCCAACTCGCCAATTTCGGTGCGGCTGGCAAGTTGCACGCGCTGCGAAAAATCTCCGCGCGCAATGGCCCGGCTGGAAGCAGTGAGAACTTCCAACGGGTTGGTGATGCGTCGCGCCGCAAAGAAGCTGATCGCAATGCTCAACAGGATGGCGAGTAGCGCTAACAGCCGGGCCGTGCGTTGCATCTCAAAAACGCCGCGATAAGCTTCATCGCGGGGCTTTTGAACGATCACTGCCCAGTCCAGATTGCCCACTGGGCCATACGTACCAAGCATTTGCGTGCTGCTCTTCCCCTGTGTCACCTTGAATTCACGAGTGGCGGCAACCAGTTGTGCTTGCCCACCTTGCTCTAGAAAGTTGCGGACGATTTCCGAGTTGGTCATGTCCTGACCGGTCGCATATTGGGGGGTTGCCCCGGCCACCAGTCGCCCTTCACTATCGACGACGTAAGGCGTAAGTCCGCCGCGGTTAACCTCCTGCAGGCGGCGGATTAGGAAACTCAAGTCTTCAACCGCCCCGATCATTCCTAGAAACCGGCCCGCGTACATCACCGGTGTGCTAACCAGCATCACGGTTCGGGCCGAAGTGCCGCTGCCCACAACCAGCGCCTGTCCGCTATAAGCCCGACCTTCACTCGCGGCGTCGTAGGCGCGCAACAGATCGCGTTGCAGGAACGCATCAGGAGCGATCCGGCCCGCCGAAATTCCTTTCGAATCGGAGTTAAGCAGCGTTGCATAGGCTAGGTCCGGCGAGGAGGACACAAAATGTTCCAACAGGGCGCGCAACTCTGGCGCTTCCACGTGCTCCGCCGTGACGTCGCCGCCACTTGCCACCTGGAGAGCGGAAGAAAGGTTCGCCAGCATCATGCGCAACGATTCCTGATGCTGTGCTATATCGTCGGCAAGGGAGCGCGTCACTGTGTTCTGAAGCAGGCGTTCGTTCGTGATCAGCCGTTCGCGATTGATCGATTCGACCTGTGCCGAATAGAAATACATCGGAACCACGCTGATGAGCACAAGGACGCTCAGGATGACGTACAGGATTGGAACGCGTGATGGCAGGGGCAATTTCAAGGACGAAGGGCTACTTTCGCTGCAAGTCGACGTCTACAGACTCCCTTGAAATTTTACTTGGAAGGCTGACTTTGAGAACGCAGAATCACTGCCTGAGTCCATTACCAAAGTGCGTGCGACTTCTGGCGGCGAAGTGCGAACGAACCCGTGGAATCAGCTGGCATGCCTGAAGATCGGCAGATCAAGTCAGCGGTTTTGCCCGGAGTATGCACCTAAATAACAATTTCGCTCTTGGCGCTACGCGTCATCAGATCCTGAATTGCATCGGCGGGAGGCTTGTTGCGGTGTAAAATCGCATCCATTTGTTCGATGATAGGCATTTCGATCCCACGGTCACGGGCCAGTCCAACCGCCGCCTGCGTCGTAAAAACGCCCTCAGCGACGGCGCCGTGCATGCCCGCGATAATCTCGTCAAGTTTGCGTCCTCGTCCAAGCTCTACGCCCACCGTTCGATTACGGGAAAGTCCTCCGGTGCAGGTGAGCACCAGATCGCCAAGACCCGCCAGTCCAGCCATGGTTTCGGGGCGGCCTCCGCATGACACCGCCAGACGCGTAATTTCCGCCAGACCACGCGTAATAAGCGCTGCGATTGAATTGTGTCCTAGTTTCAGTCCGTCGCAAACGCCGGCGGCAATGGCAATAACATTTTTCAGAGCGCCGCCGAGTTCGACGCCGGCAACATCATCATTGGTGTAGACGCGAAAGCGGGGATCGCTGAATTCGCGCTGCACGATCTCTGCGAGATCCGCGTCCTTCGAAGCGATCGTGATGGCCGTTGGGTCGCCGCGCGCCACCTCTTTCGCGAAAGACGGCCCGCTAAGTGCGCCGATACGCAGTGAAAACTTTTTGCCGGATGGAGAGCTTCCCAGAATTTCGGACACGACCTCCGTCATGCGCAGCAGAGTTTTCTCTTCCAGGCCTTTGGTTGCACTCACAAAAATCATCTCTGAAGTTACGTAGGGCTGCATTTGCAGAAATAGACTTCGGCAATGCTGGGATGGGATCACACTGACGACGATTTCAGCGTCGCTCAGCGCTGCTTGCAGATCCCCACCGACAGATACGGTTTCCGGGACGAGCTGTTCCGGAAGAAACAAGTCGTTCACCCGCCGGTGGGAAATCGAATCGCAGACCTCCTGCTCGTGCGCCCAAAGCTGCACCCGATGGTCTCCTCGACGGCCAAGAACGATGGCGAGGCCCGTGCCCCATGCGCCCGCTCCGATGATTGCGATGCGGCTCATGCCGGTCCACTTTCGTGCTTAAGCTGAAAACGTGGTTCTGTGCCGGAGAGGAGTCTATGAATATTCTGGTGGTGCTTGGCGACAATAAGCACTGCAACAATTGCCATCACGACAAGATCGAGCACCGCGTCACCGTAATCGTGAAGTAACCATGCGAGAAAGGGAAATAGGGTTACCGCCACGATCGATCCAAGCGATATGTAACGGAATACCAGCACTACCGCTGCAAAAAGTCCCACCATGACCAAAATAGTGTAAGGCGCCAAAGTTGCAAATGCCCCCAGCCCCGTAGCTACGCCTTTCCCACCACGAAATTTCAACCAGACAGGAAATATGTGGCCAATTACGGCTAAAAGAGCGGCGATTTCCAGCAGCCCACTCTGCCCCGGAAAAAAGGTACGAGCCAGTGCCACCGCAGCGAGCCCTTTGAGCGCGTCCAGAAGCAAGGTGAGCATACCCAGAATCGGAGACGAACGCGCGACATTCGTGGCTCCGATGTTGCCGCTGCCAGTTCGCCGAATATCTTGCCCACGAAAAATCCGCACGAGAAGAAAGCCGAAAGGGATCGATCCCAGGAGGTAGCTCAATGCAGCAGTGAGCAGAATACTCATGAATGATGAAGTCGCTCCGCCAGCCTATTTCAGTTCAATGCAGGCTATTTTTGTATAGTGGGGACCACTTCGTCCGAGCTGGCTTTCGTACACAAAGAACTCTCGGGCTGTCATCGTACCGAACTCGGGAACTGGCAACGCCCTCAACCTCTCCTGCAAGCGTCGAAATACTTGATTAGACCCGTTACTCTTCTGCCGTCGTGGCGCATCCGATCCTCCTCCTCTGCGCGCCAGAGTGAGGTGTGGATCGAATGCATGCTTTTCTGCCGGTACTCCAAGAGTAGCGGTCACATCGTCAACCGATTTTGCGAGAAGCGCGAGCCGCGAATCGGCATCAACCCCCAACCAGAAAACGCGGGCTGCTTTCGGCGTGGGAAAGAATCCGTAACCACGAAATTTAATTTCAACGATATCCGCACGAATTCGGGCAACTACTTCCCTGATTGCGTCCACTTCTTCCGCCGGCTTGTTCCCGATAAATTTCAGAGTCACATGCAGCGACTCTGAACGAACCCATCGCGCGTCCGGTGCGAATCCACGCACGCCGTCCAGAAAGAGCTCGATACGCTTGCGTATGACCTGGTCGATATCGAGAGCAACGAAAATCCGCATGGAGGTTATACGTCATGGGTGTTCAAATGTCAGCCGAGCCGACCGATATGCTGACAAGCGAAAACCCCTCTACATCAATTTTCTTCTGACCATGTCCAGCGCTTGCTGGCTGGCATACCAGCGGATTCGCGTGCGGTCCCCGGGGAACTTCCGCTCCTCAACCTGAGTTCCTTTTTCGGACGCCAGAGCGTGAAATACGAGTCCCACCGGTTTTTGCTCGGTGCCGCCCGTTGGGCCGGCCACGCCCGTAATAGCCAGGCCCAGTGACGCGCCGCATCGGTTTCGAATTCCTTCCGCCAAGGCACTTGCGACCTCCCTGCTGACCGCGCCGTGTCTTTCGATCAGATCGGGCGGAACGTCGGCGAAGACAGTTTTCATAGCATTCGAATACACGACGGCACCTCCGAGGAAGTAACGCGAGCTGCCGCTCACCGATGTAATGCGCTCCGCCAAAAGCCCGCCAGTACAGGACTCAGCGACGGCTAGGGAGGTATCCCGCATTTGCAGGTAATAACCGACAATCTGTTCCAGCGAATCTCCATTGTCCGAAAAGACCGAATCCCCGAGTTCTTCTTCAACCTCTTCTGCAAGCTGGTCGACCCGTGACTGCGCTGCCTCTAAGGATGTACCTCGGGTTTTGAGGTGCAACTGAATCTCTCCCGCGCCCGCCAGGATCGTAGTCTGGACATCGGTATAGCGCTTGTAGATGGGCGCGACTCGGGCGTCGGCCTGCGATTCCGCGATCAGGCCTATTTTTAGAACTCGAGTCGCGATGAACTGCACCGGCAGTTTTGCTCGCAAGCGACCCATGCATTGCTCATCGAACAGGGCTTTGAGCTCGTGCGGAGGCCCGGGGAGCAGCATGATCATGATATCCCGCCCTTCATACTTGCCGCTGATCCATTGGCCGGGCGCGCTTCCGTTGGCATTGTGCAGGGCCACCGCTCCAGTGATCACATCCGCCTGCTTGAGATTATTGAGCGACATCTTCATGCCGCGCGATGCAAAACGGCGTTCTAGTCCCGCCACAATTTCCGGATCGCGATGCAATTGCAGTCCTAAAGCATCGGCCACTGCTTCGCGCGTGAGGTCGTCCTCGGTCGGCCCGAGGCCGCCCATGAAAATCACGATGTCGGCTCGTGACAAGGCCAATGCCGCGGCTCCGGTAAGGTGCTCGCGGCTGTCTCCGACGATGGTTTTAAAAATGACGTCGACCCCGAGCTGGTTGAGCTTTTCGGTCAGATATAGGGAATTCGTGTCCTGACGGAAAGGGGTCAGCAGTTCCGAGCCGATAGCGATGATTTCGGCGCTCACAGCTAAGAGTGTAAACGAAAGCGCAGAAGCTTCGGGCGAACACAACCCCCCGGGGAGGAGGCTTTCGGCGGCGGAAAGAAACCGAACGGCCCCAGTGTCCAGCTTAAGTGGGCAAATCAGGAACCAACGGACTTCCTTGCACATCCCACAAAAGCCGGTGGACGGCGCCTGTGGTCGCGAGAACGGCTGAACGCCCTGGAGCAAAGGCGAGGCCAACCAAACCGTGGCCGGCCACTTCGAGCGAGGCTCTTGTGTCAGGAGTGATTTTGACGATGCCACGCTTACCAGAAAGCGAGGCCGCCACGTAAAGATTGCCGTCGACATCAAAAGCCAGACCCTGCGGACGTCCCAGCCCCCGGAAAAAGGTCGAAACGCTACCGTGAGTGTCAATCTTGTAAACCGAATCGAAACTTGAAGTTGTCGGTCCGGTCACAAACAAGTCTCCAGCCGGACCGAAGGCCAAGTGATAAGCGGAAACGCTGGGCTCGATTGTGGCAAAAACAAAAATCTGACGGTCTTTGCCGATTTTGAAAATGGTGCCGCTACGGTCGCCGACGTAAAGATTCTCGTCCGCATCGAAAGCCATTCCGGTGGCAACTCCCATACCCTCGGCATACGTTGACATGGTGCCGTTCGGAGCTACCCGATATACCGTACCGTCAAATCGCGACGAGACATAAAGCTGTCCCGCGCGGTCGAAGGTGATGGCCGTGGCGTTGGTCATATCCGAAAGAAACGGCTTCACGTTGTAGTTGGTGTCGATCTTGTAGATGGAGACCGGCACTTTCTGACCGCGCGATCCTGAGAAAGTGGCAAAAATATTTCCCTCGGCATCGACCGCGGGGTTGGTCACAGGGTGTAGGTTCTCCGCAATAAGGGCTGCGACTTTTATCTGGTGGGCATTGCTGGAGGCATCGTTGGCGGAGACAACGACCGTCCCTGACGATGCACCGGGGGGAACGCGGGCAATGAGAAACTCATCTGAACTGATGACCACTGCTCCCTCGACGTCGCCGAAACGGACGAGTGGACGGCGCAGTTCTTTTGGCCGCAAGCTACTCCCAATAATGCGCACTTCGCCTCCCGGTAACGCAGCGCTGGGAAGTACCGCCTCAATATGCGGATGGCCGTTAACGTTTTTCTTTCCCAGCAATCGGTCGGAAATGCTCATGGGTTCCAGATTCCTAACTGAAAGCGCAGCCCGGCTATCGATGTATCAGACCAAAATGCAGTACGGTCTGCATCACAATCAAGCCGTATAGACCCGCTCCCACATCATCGATCAGGATGCCTGTTCCTTCAGGTAGGCGTTCGAGTTGGCGTACCGGAGGCGGCTTGACGATATCGAACGCTCTAAAAAGTATAAAGCCCAGCAACAGAGATTGCCACGCGACCGGCGCTGCGATCAGGGTAATAAGTTGGCCGGCAACTTCGTCGATCACTACGGACTGAGGATCTTTTAAGCCGCTAGCTCGAGAGACCCGCGTGGCGGCAGGAATGCCAACCAGCACGACGAAGGCCGCGAGAAATCCTGCTACCCAAGGCTGCCATGTCGGTGCGATCGATCGCGCCACAAGCCACCAGAGAAGGACGGTTGTCGCCGATCCCCAGGTTCCGGGCCCTGGACGTAAGTGCCCGACACCGAATAGGGTTGCAACCTGCGTAGCCCACTGAGGACTGCGAAGGGCAGGAGTAGTGGAGGGATTCACGCCGCGGATTCCCGTTTTCGTATCGCCAGCCCCTCGACAGACGTCGGCCGCCTAGCCTTACGATTCTTCATCAGGCTCCCGGGAAAGATCTTCACCCTCCCCCATGTCCTGCACGGGAGACGAAATGACGTAACCACCGCTGGCCCATTTTCCAAGGTCAATCAGGCGACAACGTGGTGAGCAGAAAGGGAATTCCTCTTCGGCAACGTTCACCGGTTTTTTGCAGATGGGACACTTTACCTGGATGTTGCGCTTGCGAACCATTTGCTTCCTACACGATCCTTGCGACCAGGTCGTAATCGTGAGCTTCAGTGACCTGGCATCGGTAGAACTCACCGAATTTCGGTTCCAGACCCTCTGGTACGTCGTTTACGAATACCTTGCCATCAATCTCAGGCGCGTGCATTGGAGTGCGCCCTTCGAGCAGGAGATCGCTCTCTTCCGATATGCCTTCGAGAACAAGATCGAATTCCTGTCCCACCAAAGTTTTCTTTTTACGCTGACTGATCTTCCGCTGGATCTGCATCAACCGCTTGCGGCGACGTTCGATCTCAGGTTCGGGCAGCTTTTCTTCGAGCGAAAATGCGCTTGCGCCATCCTGGTCCGAATATCCGAACGCGCCCATCCAGTCGAACTGGGACTCGCGTACGAAATCACAAAGCTCCTCAAACTCCTGCTCGGTTTCTCCAGGAAAGCCGACAATGAACGACGTCCGTAAGGTGACTCCAGGGATCGTACGGCGCATCTTTTCGAGCGAGCGCAAAAAGATATTGGCGCCCGCTCCGCGCTTCATTCGCCTCAGCACCGTCGGAGAAGCGTGTTGCAGCGGCACGTCGATGTACGAGCAGATTTTTTCGTGGCTGGCGATGGTATCGAGCAGACGCCCGGTAATTTTGTTGGGATAGGCATAGAGGAATCTCACCCAGCGCAGCGGCTCAATTCCCGCCAGCTTTTCCAAGAGCAGGGCTAGGCCATCCTTTACGCCGAAATCCTCGCCGTAACAAGTTGTGTCCTGTCCGATGAGCGTAATTTCCCGCACGCCTCCCTGCGCTAATCTTTCCGCTTCCGCGATTATTGATTCGAACCGCCGCGATCGAAACTTTCCGCGCAATTGGGGGATGATGCAAAATGTGCACGGATGATCGCAGCCTTCGGCAATCTTGATGTACGCCGTATGTCTTGGCGTGGCCAGAATACGAGGAGTAGCTTCATCGTAGAGATAATTGGGCAGATCAGCGATGGCGCCGTCCCATGTTTCACGCGAAAATCGGCCGCTCTCGGCGCGAGCATCTCCTTCAGGTCTCGATTGCAGAATATTGAAAAGAGGATTTGGGGCTGGTGCTGAACCTATGCCTGCAGCCGCCACAATGCCTTCAAGTTCACCCGTGCCAACTACGGCATCAACTTCCGGAATGTTCTGCTGAATTTCGTTGCGGAAGCGTTCTACCAGGCATCCTGCCACCACCAACTTCCGGGCACGACCGCCGGTCTTGTGGCGGGCCATTTCCAGAATGGTATTCACCGATTCCTGCTGAGCGCTGGCGATAAATGAGCAAGTGTTTACGACGATTACGTCGGCTTCGTCGGCTCTGGAGACCAGCGTGGCGCCGGCCTGCGCCAGCATGCCCATCATTACCTCACTGTCCACGAGGTTCTTAGGACATCCCAGGCTGACAAAACCCACTTTCGTCGATGCGCCAGCCATCGGCCCGGTCGGCTCGGCTGCACTCTCGAGTGGTGATATTGAGGTCTTTGTAGGCATGCAATCTATTGATTTTAACACTGTTGCAACATCGGGTTTGTAGAGGGTCGTGCACCAAACCTGGTGTCGCTACTGAAATCCGCTGCTGCTTTCGCATGCTAACCGGCAAACACTTTCAGTCGCTGAGCCAGGAGCAAGGATGATTCTCGACGATTTTCGGTGGCAGGGCTGCTGTCTGTCATGGTGTTAGCGCCGTGGGTGGCCCGGGTCAGGGAACCACGAGCTCGCCGCGATGGTGGGTCGAACGTTCGTGAGCGATCGGACCGTCCTGGTGTGAATGCGGTTACGACCCTTCGTTATTCAAGCCATAGTCTTAGTCTGAAGGCAACTATGGCCGGCGCCTGATGGAGTTCGGCATGGTCGGCCGACCGTCGAGGTGCCGTTTGCCGTCACTTTCCATCAAGATGTGCTTTCTGAACTGAACCTGATTCCCAGCAACTACCAGTCTATTTATGTCACACCGGCGACGCAGGCAAGTCTTTCCCCGGGATGGGCATTTCACCCCGGATGAGTGTCGGCGGTGGCCTAGTCCGGACTTCTAAAAACTTAGCGCCGGGTTGCGGAGATTTCTTCGTACAGACGAGGCAGCTGTTGCACATCCTCGATTGACGCATCGAAGCGGGCACTTTCGTAGTGACGGGTAAATTCCGCAACCTTATCGCGGACCGCATCGTCATCGATCAACTCGATAAATTCTTCGGGGGTCTGGGTGGGCGATTTTCGCCACCCCCGGCGTCCCACCATTCCTATCATCCGCTCGTACCAGATACTTGCCGCAACGCGAGGAGACTTCTCTGGCTTCGCCGCCAACCGGCGTCGTGCAAGCAACTGCCACAATAGTCCTGCATTGGCCGCTACTATCAGCAACATCGCTATTAGAAATCCGGCGATCGCCCACTTCCACGGGGACCGATCAACGACCCGTTCACTGCGGCGCGCAGTCTTCAGCAGCAACTCGTAGTGCTGGCGCCACCAGGTTTTGAGGTTCGAAAACAGTTGCCGGCTGCCGCTTTTCGCGCCAACCGCCAGCGCCTGCTGATGTCCGGCGTCGTAGTTAATCACCCAGTCGCGCCAGAATGACGCCATCGCATCGACGTACAGCGCTACCCGGTTCCATCCAGCGCGGACTGACGTGGACACTCCTGGCGTGGGATCGAACGAGATCCAGCCGTAATTGGGGAAGAAAGCCTCCACCCAGGAATGCGCGTCGCTCGCCCTGATGACATACTGCGAAGTCAGGTCATTGAATTCGCCGCTGTGAAATCCGTTGACGATGCGGGCCGGAATTCCCAACGTCCGGAGCATGATCGCCATGGAAGACGCGAAATATTCGCAATGTCCTTGCTTGCGCTCGAACAGGAAGTTGGCTAAGGGGTCGCGCGGCACCGTGCGCGACAACTGGAGCGTGTATTGAAAGTGAGTCCGAAGGTAGGTTTCGATGGCGCTGGCCTTGTCGTAGCGGTTATCCGAGGATGCGGTAATTTGCTCGGCCAGACTTCGGATGCGAGGATCAAGGGTGCGGGGAAGTTCAAGATAGCCGGCATCCAGATCAGGCGGGTAATTGCCGCCAGCTCGGCGCAGCACGCTTGGTGCTGGTTGCGCAATATCGGAACTGGCCTGATATCGGTTCACCGGATGCTGCAGATCAAGGTTGAATATTGCGCCGCCTTCGTCCATACCGACGTTCTTATAGTCGCCCTCTAACTCCTCCGGCCTTGCCGCAAGGAAAAAAACATTGATACCCACCGGCTCCATTAGCACCCGATAGTGAATAGGGCGGCGACCAATGTCACCAACGCCAGCTATAGGCTCCGGCAAAATAAAGCCCTCGCCAGGCCGCTGAAAAAGGACACGCTGGGACCGGTTATTCGACCAATTCCGGCCGTCAAAGTTACGGAGAGTAATCCCCCGCCATTTCAAATCGAAAGCCCCGCGGTCGTCGCCATCGATATGAACGTGCATCACCAGCGAGCTTGATTGTTGAATTTCGCCAATCCGTCCCAGTTCAATCTGGTCGCTGAAGCCGGTGGAAATTTCGCCTCCGGGTGCGTATGCGCTCAAATATCCAGCCGAGACACGCGGCAAGACAAAGAAAATGCCGGCCGCCGTCAGCAGGATACAAAGCATTAATACCGGAGAAACTGCCGCCAGCGTCGTTGCTATATGTCGAGAAGACGTTTCGTCATCTGATTGTTGCGTGCGGATGGCTGCCTTGCGTGAAATGTGCCGCATCTCCATCAGGATGAATGTGACGACCGCCGATAGTGTGAAACAGGCAAAAGCCAGGAGGAAAGTGCTATCCACGGTGAGCAGCGCGGCGGAGAGCACCATCAGAAAGGCGATGACCGAAAGGAAGTAATAGTCGCGGTCGCGATGCGCAGAAAACAACCGCACCACCATGACGAACAGAACCAGATGAACTGTCGCGTCAAGAAATCCACGCGAAAGAAGAAAAAAGTCCGCTGCGTAGATGCCTAGGTAACCCAGCGTCAGAAATGACGTGGCATGTTCGGAGATCAGCCAGCTACGACGTGTCAGCAGCAAATAGCCACGGAGCAATAGTGCGAGGCTGACCAAAATGACCGCAATTACACCAAGGCCTCCGGTGAGCGCCAGAGTGATAAACCCCATTGCCACCGTCAGATACACAGCAATCTCAAAGTGATGATGCATGCTGACTGATAGGGATCGTGTCGGAGGAGGCGATGGATCGGCAGAAGACATGAATGGGTTCATTGTTCGCCAAACTGTCAATAAAAGAAAGAGTACTGAGGGCATGACCGAGCTTTGCAGGAATATCTACAGAAGGAGCATACAACGCCAACCACAGAGCTAAAATCATAAACGCAAACGGTAGAGGAGAGTTTACTTGGATCTCGCTTCGTGTCCGGCCGGATTCAGTAACTTGAGGAGAGCATTCATGCGTGGTTCCGGAAAAACTGTATTTGCGATCGGGATTGTGGCTATGTTCCTGACGACCGTGCGCGCACAGGATCCCGGGTGCCAGTTCACCGGGAACAGCGCCTGTGGCGGAGACAATCGCGAACTATGTGCTCCTCACGAGCGTCTTTACGCCGAACAATGTTCAAACGGCCCCGCCCAGAGCAAGTGCTTCGAAGACAAATACTGCGCTTCAATCAATAGAGGGCGAGCCAACCTGGCTGGCCAAGCCTGGTCAGGTGGTTATGCGTTCAAACAATCCGCTGATTCATTGACGGTCACGGGAGGTTCGGCGGGAACAGGGTACGGGCGTTTCATTGGACCGTACAAAATCAGTATCACCTGGAATGGAACCGGAACCTATACTGGCACAGTCAGCCTCCAGAATGGTCTCGCAAAGCGGATTCAGTGGGATCGTCCTCCACTGGGCACTTGGACCCGCTGAACGGGCTTCACAAACGTCCTGAAGAATCTACACAACTTTAGTTTCCTGCCGCCTTCCTGATGCGGGAGCAATTCTAGGTGCGTTCGTCATTGAACTTGGGGCGCCACTCGAGAAATCACAACGACCACGACAGCGGTAGTTCAGCCCACGCTGCTCCTTCGTACTCGAGGTGCTCCAATGGCGGTTTGCTATATTCGCGGCTCGGGTTCGACATCTGCTGCTCTTTAGCATCGAGCGCGATTCCGGGATTGTAGACCGCGGAACTGCCTTTTGGGTGGGGAACAGCAGACCGACCCGCAATGTTAGAATCAGATTCGGTCAGGCATCGGTCCTACGCGACGCATTCCCGCCAACCCCGCCAGGTCCGGAAGGAAGCAACGGTAACGGGCTCTTGTGTGTGCAGTGGGGTCCCGGTGTCTGGCTTTTGTCATCCTGTCCGAAACGCCTCTACAACTGTGAGTCAGCTTGCCGAGCGCTCAGTTGACGGTCAGAACACGGAGGCAACTCGTGCCTCCGCCGGAGAATTCCACATCCGCCGTATTCCCTTCGGACACGACGGCCTGTCCTTATTCGCAACAATTTTGCTATCCCACAAAGTTCAGCAGAGGAGTTGTAAAGTTCGCCAAATTCGGGAAGGTGGTCGGCAAATCCGCTGTCGGCACTCCAAACCAGTTTGCCAAGGTAGCGGCGTACTGGTCCAGTGACGTCCAGCGAAAAGTTGCCCACCGGTAAAAACGTGGGAGAAATTGTTTGCGGAACGGGTATTGGATTTTCCAGGCTCACGGGGCTGGTGGCATTTAGAGTTTTGTCCGTGACGCTTGCCGCCAGCACCTTTATCGAATTGGGCACAGGGAGATTTAGCGGCGCATGAAACAAACCTTTCCCGTCGATCGTTCCAAGCGTCGCGTTACCTCTCGCCACTCCGTTTATCGACCATGAAACCGCTTGGTTTGTATTTCCCGTGACGACCGCTGAGAACTGCTTGGTATCTCCGGCGCGGACGGTACTGCTAGCGGGAGTGATCTTTACTCCGTGGGAAGTCGTCCCCGGAATTCCCCCGCCGACTTCATACCACCGCCGCAACCAGACCACACGGATATCGTGCACGCCAGGACGATAAAGCTGACGAACTTCATGCGAGAAGAGTTACTTGTCCCAACCATCTCTGATCCCCTTTCCTGAAGATCCGAGCGCATAATTAATTTTGGTGTGGCGCCAGGAATTCAGGTCGCTGCACGTTTTCGAGTGGCTGGTGAAGAGTAGTAATAGAGTTGCTCGTGCGCGAAGGTCACAGGTGTTCCATTTCAGAACTGTGCCAATTCGGATTTCGATAGTGTGCCCATTCGGGTTCGGCCGCGCTTTTTGGCACGATCAAGCTCGCAGTTCTTCTTCTCGTTTCTTTACTCAGGGACATGTCCACAAGTAATCGCTGGACTGGAGCTGGACTGGGATGTCCACTGGAAAGAAACGCAGCAGCCGCTGTTTACAAGTCAACAAAGCTATAGGCCAGCTACAGTTGCACATTGCCGCATGGGTGCGTCAAAATAGCGGGTTCATCTCACATCAGGAGACCTCATAGAGTGAGTCAGCTCGTGCGCGCCAAGATTACTGCCCTGGGAACCTACGTCCCACCCCGTTTGCTTACCAATGACGACCTGGAGAAATTGGTAGAGACTTCGAACGATTGGATCGTGGAGCGCACCGGGATTCGTGAACGCCATGTCGTCGATCAAGGCGTCGCTACCAGCGACCTTGCGACCGAGGCTGCCCGGCTTGCGCTAGTCGAACGGGGATTGGCGCCATCAGACCTCGACGCGCTCATCGTCGCTACCGTGACACCGGACATGTTTTTCCCCTCCACTGCCTGTCTGGTCCAGCACAAGCTGGGTGCAAAAGGAGTCTGGGGATTCGATCTTTCAGCCGCTTGCTCGGCGTTTGTTTATGCGCTTCAGACCGGCGCGCAATTTATCGCCACTGGAGTGCATAAAAAAGTTATGGTGATTGGCGCGGACGTAATGTCTTCGATCATCGATTACAAAGATCGCGCCACCTGTGTAATTTTTGGTGATGGAGCGGGCGCTGTGTTGCTGGAAGCCGCTGAAAACGACTCCGAAGGGCTGATCGATTTCATCCACGAAGTGGATGGAGCGGGAGGTTGTTCGCTCTACATGCCAGGCGGGGGAAGTCTCCATCCCGCCACCCGTGAAACGGTAGACAAGCGCATGCACTATGTCCATCAGGACGGGCAGGCGGTGTTCAAGTTTGCCGTTCGCAAACAAGCTGAGCTGTGCGAGAAAATCCTCTCGCGCAACGGCTTGAAAGGTACTGACATCGACACCTTCATTCCCCACCAGGCCAACCGCCGGATCATCACCGCCACCGCTGACCGGCTGGGTCTGAAGCCGGAAAGTGTAGTCATCAACATCGACCGCTTCGGAAACACTACAGCTGGAACGATTCCTCTCGCCATGGGTACGGCTCTTCAGGAAGGGAAGCTGAAGAAGGGCAACCTGGTGCTACTGGCGTCGGTTGGAGCAGGATTTACCGTTGGCGCAACGTTATTGCGCTGGGCGTACTAGGGTGCTAAGGCGTCAGCGTATACAACCCCGTCATCCCGACCGGAGCGCATTGAAGCGAGCGCAGTGGAGGGACCTGCTTTTGAGGTAACGCCCAACTCTCGTCAAGCGCAACTCCCACCAGACTGAATCCATGGATGAACTTACGCAAAGCCGCGTCCGGTACATTTTCGATAACGCCAACTTCGTGCGCGATATCGGCATGCAACTCATCTGCGTCGACGACGAATACTGCGAAACCGTATTATTCCCCTCGGAGCGCCACCGTCAACAACACGGATTGATTCATGCGGGCGTGATGGCAACCATGGCGGACCACACGTCGGGCTGCGTGGCGCGGGCCAATGTGCCTCCGGCCGATGACGTGGTAAGTGTCGAGTTCAAGATTAATTTCTTGCGCCCCGCCGTCGCCGACCGGCTGCGCTGCCGGGCCCGCGTCCTTCGGGCTGGCAAGGTGCTGGTAGTCTGTGAAGCCGAAGTTTTTGCGGAGAAGAATTCTGAAGAAAAACTGGTTTCCAAAGCGATGGTGACACTAGCGGTAAAACACGGCCAGCCCATCTAATATCAGCGGAACGCTCGCGTCCACATTTCAATCGTACTTTTCGTAGAGGATGGATTTACGGTCCCATCCCAGGCTCTTCAGCAATTCGCGGTTAGCTTTGATCATTTTGTCCAGACCGCAAATGTAGGCGTGCATCTCGGAGTGGCCTTCGGCAATCTCAGGCACGTGCTGCTGTACGTATCCTCGTAACCCAGACCATTCCGGGCTGCTGCGGCTTAGAGTCGGCAAATAGTGAAGGTTTGGATGCTGCTCGGCGAGGCGAAGAAACTCGTCGTGGTAGTAGATATCGTCCGTGGTGCGATTGCCGAAAACCAGCCAGAACTTCTTATTCTGATGCCGGGTAGGATCAGCTAGCAACCAGTGGAGCATGGAGCGGAATGGCGCGATGCCAGTTCCCGTCGCTATAAAAATGGTATCGCGCAACGGAGGACGCAGGATGAAGTCCCCAAACGGGCCCTGGCAACTGAGTTCCTCGCCTTCTTTCATGTCGCACAGGAAATTCGACATGAACCCGTCCTGAACCCGATTCAGGCACAGCGCGAACCGATTGTCGTCTCCGGGCGGTGACGCGATGGAATACGCGCGAGTGATTTCCTCGCCATCAGGCTTGTTCGCTTTGAACGAAAGCCATTGCCCGGCGACGAAACCGAAGCGCGTTTTGCCCGAGAGCTCGAATTCGAGGTGCTTGGTCTGGACAGAAAGAGAAACCGAACGAACGAGTTGCGCCGCGAAAGCTTGAAAGGGAGACATCAGTTATGTAGATGAATGCAACGGGTTCCTGGACGCGAAAAGCCCGTCCGCAAAGCGAATGAGCCTTGGTTGGTCAAACAAAAGAGCGGATGGCAAAAAGCTGCCTTACTCCACCGTCACCGACTTCGCCAGGTTCCGTGGCTGGTCGACATCGCAGCCGCGCCGCACCGCGATGTGATATGCGAGTAACTGAAGCGGTACGATTTCCAGAATCGGTAACAATTCATCGGGTGCCGTCGGAACGTACAGCACATGGTCAGCGGCTTCTTTGATGTCCTCGTCGCCTTCAGTCGCCAGCGCAATGATCTGACCGGAACGAGCCTTCACCTCTTTTAGGTTCGAGCAGGTCTTCTCGTACCGTGTCATCGAGAGCGTGTCCTTGGGATCGCGCGTGGCAATGACCACCACTGGGAGATTTTCGTCGATCAACGCGTTCGGCCCATGCTTCATTTCTCCGGCGGGGTAACCTTCAGCGTGGATGTACGAGACTTCTTTCAGCTTGAGTGCTCCTTCTAGCGCGATCGGGTAGTGAATACCGCGTCCAAGAAACAGGAAATCCTGTGCGCGTGCGTATTCCTTTGCCAGATCCTCGCACTTTTCTTCGTGTGTGAGAAGGTGCTCAAGTTTGCCGGGGATGCGTGTTAGTTCCTGAATCGCGGCTTTAGCCTGGTCCGCGCTCATCGTGCCGCGCTGTTGGGCGAGGAAAAGAGCGAACAGATAAAGCGCGGTAAGTTGGGCCGTAAAGGCCTTGGTTGAGGCAACTCCGATTTCCGGGCCAGCATGAGTGTAAATGGTTCCAGCGGCCTCACGAGTAATCATGGCGCCCACTACGTTGCAAATCGCCAGAGTCTTGGAGCCTTTCGCTTTGGCTTCACGTTGCGCGGCGATGGTATCCGCGGTCTCACCCGACTGGGTGATCAGCATGGTGATTGTGTCAGGAGTGATGATGGGGTCGCGATAACGCCACTCGCTGGCATAGTCCACTTCGACTGGAATCCGCGCCAGGCGTTCGATCATGAACTTGCCAGCCTGAGCGGCGTGCCAACTGGTTCCGCAGGCGGCAATGTTGATTTTCTTCACGGCATTGAATTCCGCATCGGAGATTTCCATCTCGTCGAGGAACACGTGGCCGGTTTCCTGCGAAACTCGTCCCAGGGTAGTGTCACGAACAGATCGGGGCTGCTCGTAGATTTCTTTGAGCATGAAGTGCTTGAAACCGCCCTTCTCTGCCATGATCGGATCCCAGGTGACGTGCTGCACCTGGCGGACGACCGGTTGTCCATTGAAGTCGGTCAACTGCACACCTTCTGACGTAATCACCGCCAGGTCGCCATCCCCCAGGAAAAACAGGTCGCGAGTGTGATAAAGGATTGCGGGTACGTCGGATGCAACGAAATATTCATCCTTACCCAGGCCAATGACCGCCGGCGGGCCATTGCGTGCGGCCACAATCTTGTTTGGTTCATCCACGGCAATAACCGCCAGGGCAAAGACGCCCGTCAGCTGTCCAACTGTTTTGCGAACGCACTCTTCGAGCGTCGGGCGATGACCATTAGCCGTTTTCAGAAAATACTTTTCCACCAGGTGGGCGATAACTTCTGTATCGGTTTCGGTGGTGAATTTGTGGCCTTCTTCAATGAGCTTGCGCTTCAATGAGACGTAGTTCTCAATAATTCCATTATGAACAACAACGATCTTTCCCGTGCAGTCGCGGTGCGGGTGAGCGTTTTCTTCCGTGGGACGGCCATGCGTCGCCCAGCGAGTGTGACCGATTCCGTAAGTGCCATCGAGCGGCTTCAGGCGGATGACCTCTTCCAGGTTTCTCAGTTTGCCTTCGGCGCGGCGAATCTGCAGACCATCGCCGTCGCCGCAAACCGCGATCCCGGCCGAATCGTAGCCGCGATACTCCAGTTTTCGAAGTCCTTCGATGATGACCGGAACGACACGCTTCTTGCCAACATATCCCACTATGCCGCACATACGAACGCTCCTATTTTCGGCGGGGAGACCGAAGATGTGTTTCTGAGTTAAAGTCCGGCTAATCCGGGATGTAACTACCAGCTTTTCCTGCTTTGCAGGACTACTACCAATTACCGAACCGGGGAATTCGGCTGATCTTCGAGGGAGAAACGAAACTCTTCAATTACCGGATTGGTCAGGACGTCGCGGGCGATTCTTGTGACTTCCGCCTCGACCTCGCTCCGATTCAGTCCGCCATCGAGCGTAAGCTCGAAATATTTGCCCTGGCGAACTTCTTCCAAACCCTTACATCCCATCTTCTTCAAAGCACCCTGAATGGTCTTACCTTGCGGATCCAGGACACTTTTCTTAAGCGACACGTATACGTAAGCTTTCATGGGGGATTGGAAGCATTATACTGCAGAAATATTCACCCTGAACCAAACCATAGACTTAGCCCATGCGTGCGAGGCGGTCATCCAGTTCAGACAACGCAAATTCCAACATTTGACGGTAGCGAGGATTTTGGGTCGCCTGAAGTTGTTCCAGAAGGCGGCGGCGAGACAGGCGAACGGATTCTTCCTGCCGCTTCCTTTCAGCTTGCTCCGCCGTAAATCGTTGCTTTGATTCGTTTTTTGTGCTGGCAGCTGCCTGCTGATCCTCTACGGACTTGCTTTCCCACCCCCGCGCCATGAAGTTAATTATAGCTTTTGCTGGGTTTTGCGAGCAGGGCGTTGACGATGACTTAAACCTTTACTCGATGGTGATCAAGAATTAAAACGTCGCTAAATCTGACTTTCGATAAAAGTTCTTTGCAAGCTATTGAGATATGGGCTATTCTTCGCTGCTCTGCGGGGGCAGCGCCCCATGAAAGGCGGAGGAATCCTGCAAGATTCGAGATGATTAATGCAAGTTCCTGAAGGCAAGATTGCCATTTTCGAGGCCGGAGCAAATCTCCGGTCTCTGCGTGAACGGCTTGGTCTTACGATGCGCGAGGTGGAAAGTGCCAGTATCCGTATTGCGGAACGGCATGGCAGCGATGAGTTTTCGGTAAGTCCCAGCCGCCTCTCTGACATCGAGACCAAGGGATCCGTTCCCAGCATCTTCCGCCTTTATGCCTTGGCGGTGATCTATCGCTGCGACGTGCGCGAAATTTTATCCTGGTACGGCATCGATCTCACGGTTTCCGCGGCCGATCTAAACCTTAGCCTTCCGCCTAGATCGCACGTAACTGAGACTCTGCAGGGCGCCTTCGCCGTGAAAATCCCGACACGATTGGATCCCGCGTTCGATCCCCGTCGCACTTCCAACCTCAGCCGCATGGTCGAACAGTGGGGGCTGGTGCCGCTCGCCCACCTGTCGAACTTTAGTGACGAGAAATATATCTACGGCTACGTGGGCGGCGAGGATTTCACTATGTATCCTCTGTTGCCACCCGGAACTTTTCTTCAAGTGGACGAGAGCAAGAGTCAGGTGGTGCAGGGAGTTTGGCGTTCGGAATACGAGCGACCCATTTATTTCGTGGAGACCCGTGAAGGCTATGTTTGCTGCTGGTGCAACCTGAAAGGCGACCAGATCGTGCTGCAGCCACATCCCCTGTCGCCGGTCACAGCGAGAGTCATGCGCCATCCCCAGGAGGCGGAAGTTATCGGTCAAGTGGTGGGTATCGCGCTTAAACTTGGCGAGTGGCTGCCTGCAGATTCGCTGCCGGATTCGAAAGCAGAAGCGAAAGAGCGTGTAGCACTGAATTGAAATGTCGAGCAGAACCGTTGTTCATGTCTTGTGGCAATAACCTCGGCATTTGGCTTTGGACCTTTTTCAAATACTCCTCCGCCGTCATCTGCGCCGCCTGGCTCGAAAGCACAACGTCATCGCACAATACCCGCAGCGGTGTGCGCAATATTTTGAAAAATAACTGACGATGTACTTGGGCCAGCGCTTCCTGCGCCGCCTGCTCCCCGTAGGCCCTGCTCAACCCCCAGTGCAAATAGCCTCCCGATTGAGCGTCGCGCAAGCTCGCGACATATTCCATCTTCCCCACAATTCCGCTGACGCCGGCTAGGGTTGTTCCCATCACGTCTTCGAGTGCTGATTGCAATGTCATTTTTCTGGTTTCACAACACGCGACAACTTTGCGCCTAGAGCGGTTTCCACAGACTTCAAGCCCAACTTACCACGGTTGAACCTTTCAATCCATTCCCAAAACAAAAGGAGATCTACCGTGAAGAAATTCATGCTTGTACTCACCGGCGTTCTGCTGCTTATGGGCACACTCTCAAGTCCAATCCACGTCAGAGCTGACGGGGACCCACGACCGCAGTGTCCCCCAGGGCACGACTGCAAACCATAGGTTGCTCATTACGGCAATGGTTTAACACCGATGGGCTTCCGCAGGAGGATTTGAGTAGCTGTTCCGGGGAATAGTGTTTGCTGCTGGCGGGGAACGGGGTTATAGTTCCGGCGACTGCCATGTATCCTCACTCTTTCCTGTGGAACTATTTGTGGATAGCACCTCGAGTCCTCCTGGTGATTATCCTCGCAGTGATGTTGCGAAATCGTCTGTTTCGCGCGTTCCCGATCTTTTTTGGCTACTCGATCTTTCAAGTTCTACAGCAGGGAATTCTTTTCATACTTGACCGCGATCGCGCAATCTCTGCGCATCAGTACTGGTTCGTTTACTGGTTGTTTTCGCTTACCAGTATCAGTTTGCGCTTCGGTATTTTGTGGGAGGTCTTTTCTAACATCTTCAAAGACTATCCCGGACTCAAGCGGTTGAACCGCGTAGTATTCCGTCATGCGATCGTAGTCTTGCTGCTGCTGGCCACCACAGTCGCGGCAATAACACCCGAGGACGGAACGCTCCACATCTATTCCCGTATTCATGTGGTTGACCTGAGCGTGGATGTGATGCAGAGCGGCTTGTGGCTGCTTCTGATTGCTTTCAGTGCCTACTTTCGCCTTTCGCTGAGAAGCTTTCCATCTGGCATTGCATTTGGCTTGGGCATCTTCTCGACCGTCGACCTGGCCACCGAGGCAATGCGCACCTGGACTGGCTTCGTTGCTGGCTATGTCTTCGATGTTGTCACCATGGCCACGTATCTTTGCTGTGTGCTCGTCTGGCTGGTGTACCTGATGGGCTCTGACACGTTGACAACGCTGCCGGGGGAACTGCCCGAACACAATCTTGCAGAATGGAATGCCGAACTCCAACGGCTGCTACTGCGATGATTCCTGCCTACATTCTGGTTGCGGTTGCGTTAGTGGTTTTACTCCTCCTGCTATATCTCGAAGGTGGACACCTCTCTTCGGTTCGCCATATCGAAGATTTGGCCGGACAGACCCGGCCGGTTGACATCGAGGCGTTCCGTAATCTCGTGGACCCGAAAGAAGACGACTTCTTGCGCATGAATCTGCGCCCCTCCGACTTTCGCGTGGCTCAAAGGGAGCGTGCCAGGTCTGCCGTAGACTACATCCGGAATACCAGCCACAATGCGGCCTGTCTCACGCGATTGGGCGAAGCGGCAGCAAAAAGTCCGGATCCTCGTGTGGCAAAGGCGGGCAGAGAATTAGTTGATACCGCATTACGGCTTCGTACTTTGGCTATTCTGGCGACACTCCAGCTTTACCTTCGGATGGCAACGCCCGCAGCGCAATTCTCATATGGCAAGTTAGCGGACAACTACCAGCATCTCAGCAGTTTGGCGGGGCAAGTGGCGTTGCTGCAACATCCCACGGAGGCGTCCAAGCTTTCGGCCTTGCTCTAATTTTCCTCGTCCTCTTTTTTGCGTTCGTCCCCGACCTGCGAGGCTTGTTCTGAAAATCCGAATTCCACAGAGCTATGCACGCAAACATCTGCGGAACGATTTGTCCGGAATTAGGAACACGATCAGAAAAATATCGATTGGTTCGTAACCGATCGCCCATACTCTCGCGGGCTTGCTCGAGAGCTAGGAGGAGCCAGTACTGATTTGAGTTTGGAGAGTCATTTCGAGTTCCACGCTGAAGCAGGCTGGGTATGGCAAAGCCAGGCAGCGCTTTAGCCCTGCGACGGCTCGAGTTCAGAACAACTGCCTCCCTATTCAGGAAGGTGGCGTAAAACCCTTTATAACCCGAATAGTTCACGCAAGCGCTTGGTCTGCGCGCGGCTGACTGGAATTTCGGTTTGTTTTTTATCGTCCATTCGTAGTTGATAAGAACTCTTGAACCAGGGAACGACTTCTTTGATGCGGTTGATATTGACCAGGTAGGAACGGTGTGCCCGCCAAAAGAGGTTGGGATCGAGACTCTCCAATAGCTCTTCAAGAGTGCGGCAATTAGATTGCCCTTCCATACCGTTTACACCCGCTGTCACAACTGTTATGACACCCTCTTCGATCGAAGCGAAGCCAATGTCCTTCTGATTCACCAGGAAAAGCCTTCCGCCGGACTTGATCAAGAGTTTTGAAGCCTGGGGCTTCTGCGACTCCAGCATTCGGACCAGGGTCTCAAGTTTGTCCGATGAGGTATTGCCCGAATCCAATTTCTCGCGCACTTTCTGAACCGACTGCGCGACTCGCTTTTTGTCGAAAGGCTTGAGCAGATAATCAACCGCATTCACCTCAAATGCCTTTACGGCGTATTGATCGAACGCCGTGGCGAAGACAATTTTCGGCAGAGCGACTTTACGATCCAACAGCTTTTTGAGCACACCGAAACCGTCGAGCCCTGGCATTTGTACGTCGAGGAAGACCAGATCAGGGTTGTGTTCGCGGATAAGGTTGACGCCTTCAATCCCGTTCTTGCCCTGAGCTACTACTTCAACGTCTCCGATATCTTTCAATAGAAAGGCAAGTTCGTCGCGAGCAAGCTGTTCATCGTCCACAATGACGGCGGACAGAGACATTCCTTCTCCTATGCTGGTGCAATAAAAGTATATCGAGTGGTGAATCAAAGTGCCACCGCCTGGCGTCGGACTTCACACAAACAAAGCAGAGGCGGCGACTCTTCGACAGCACTTCTAAGCCATCACGCGCGCGCGAAAGCGATGGATAGCGCTCTCTGTCCTCCGCCCGCTTTCAGCCCGCCTTCAGCGCCTGACGACCGAAAGGCGGTAAACTTACGCTCGATGAATTACATCTATGGAATCAATGCCGTTGCCGAAGCGCTGAAGGCGCGGGGCCGGTCATTTGAGTGGGTGGGAGTGCTGAAGGAACGCCATGACTTGCGCTTGCAGCGCATTGTCGAGGAGTGCCGGAGAAACGGCGTGGCGGTGCGCTTCCTGGGACGTGCGGAACTCGATCGTATGGCGGGGAACAACGCGCATCAGGGCGTTGTGGCAATTACTTCGGCCAAACACTATAACGACCTCGATGATGTAGTGGCAGCAAAGCGCGGAGAATATTCTCTGATTGTCGTGCTGGACGGAGTCGAAGACCCTCACAATCTGGGTGCGATCTTGCGGACCGCCGATGCTGCCGGCGCGGACGGCGCGGTCATTCCTGAGCGTCGTGCCGCTGGAGTGACGGCGACCGTCACTAAGGCTTCAGCCGGGGCCAGCGAACACCTTCCGATCGCGAAGGTCACTAATATTGCCCGGACATTGGAAGATTTGAAGGCTAAGAATATTTGGACTGTCGGCCTGGATGAGCGTGGCAAGCAAGATTATGATGCGCTCGACTACAAGATGGACTGCGCAATCGTCCTGGGTTCGGAAGGAAAAGGGGTCCATGATCTGGTCGCGAAGAAGTGCGATTTCCTGGTCTCCATCCCGATGCTGGGAAAAGTGTCATCCCTCAATGTGTCCGTGGCGGCTGGGGTGATGTTGTACGAAATCGTGCGGCAACGCAGGAAACGGCCGACGAAAACGAAATGAAGTTTTTCCCCATCGTCTTTGTGGTTTGTGGTTTGCTGCATCAATCCCATGCTTTGGATCGCGAGGCTTTCACCTTCACTAACTACGAGCTCGACGTTCGATTAGAACCTCAGCAACAGAGGCTGGCGGCACGCGGCATTATCACGTTACGAAATGATTCGACCTCGCCGCAGAGAAATCTCTGTCTTCAGATTTCGTCGACGCTGGATTGGCGCTCAATTCAGGCCGGGGGCAAAGTTGTGCAGTTTGTTTCTCAGCCATACACATCGGATATCGATCACACGGGATCCTTGTCGGAAGCTGTCGTCACCTTGCCGACCGAGATCCCGCCCAAGGCATCGGTAGAACTGGAAATTGGATATGAGGGCACCATTCCCGTCGATGTAACCCGTCTTACGCGAATTGGAGTGCCTGCTGACGTCGCACGTCACAGCGATTGGGACGGGATCGACAAATCGTTCACCGCGGTTCGCGGTATCGGGTACGTGGTTTGGTACCCCGTGGCCACAGAATCAGCGAATCTTTCGGAAGGGAATACCGTTTTTCAGAGGGTCGCAAAGTGGAAGGCGCGAGAGGCTGCAGCGGTTTCAAAGATTAGGCTCAGCCAATCCGGGGAAGGTACTCCTCCGATTTTGATGTGCAACGGTGAAGCTGGCGGCCTGAAATCCGATCAGCAGATGGATCGAGCTTACGAAAGCACTCTCGAATGTGCGTTCAAACCTCTGGGGGAGACCGTACCACTCTTTGCCATTGGGAATTATGAAAGCCTTGATCGACAAGCAATCAATATTTCGTATCTTCCCGATCATAAGCCTGCCGCTGAGAAGTATGCTGTGGCGGCGCAATTGGCGGCTCCGCTTGTCGCTGAGTGGTTTGGAAGTTCCAGGGGGCGTGGAGCAGTCAAGGCCGAAGTTCTCGAGTTAGCAGATCCGGAGGCAGCGCCATATGAAAGCGGCAGCATGCTTCTCACTCCCCTCAACATCGACTCCAAGATGGCGCAGCTGGAGGCCGTCCACCAACTGACGCATGCTACCTTCTACTCGCCGCGGCCCTGGATTAACGAGGGACTTGCGCATTTTGCTCAGTCTGAGTACCGCGAACGCGATGCGGGACGCGATGCAGCGCTTGATTTCATGGGTCTTCACCGAGCCGCAGTGGCGGACGCGGAGAAGACACTCGCTGAGACGCGGCGACAAAATCCGGATGCCGATGGCGCAGTGCTTACAACTTCGGACGCCGTTTTGCAGAAACGCGACTCGCTGATCAACACCAGCATCGAAGAGTTCTATCGCAGCAAGGCGATGTACGTATGGTGGATGCTTCGCGACATGATTGGTGAAGACGCCTTGAAACGGGCACTGGCGACCTATCGCTCGGATGACGATACCGCGCCTGACTACATGCAGCATCTGATCGAGAAGCAAGCGAATCGTGATCTGGGATGGTTTTTTGACGACTGGGTTTATCGAAATGCCGGGCTCCCCGATCTAAAAGTAGCCTCAGCCTATTCTCGCAAGATGGTTGGCAATAACTACGTCGTAACTGTGACGATTGAGAATCGCGGAGGTGCCGGCGCCGAGGTGCCCGTGACGCTGACTATGGTGGAGGGGCAAGTCGTAAAGAGGCTCGAGGTGCGCGCAAATTCAAAAGCGGTCATTCGTCTCGAAGCCGCTTCGGCTCCGATGGAAGTCAAAGTCAACGATGGCAGTGTGCCGGAAAATGACATGAGCAATAACCTATACAAGATCGAAATGCCGGAGAAGCCTAACTAGTTGCTTGCGGTCCTGGAATCCATCTTGATTGTTCGATGACAAATGTTTGATATTTGGAGCCCTCATGACGGAATTCGAAGTGAAACAGCACCTTGAGGCAGCAGAGCAGAATCCCAAGCAGGTGGCGGCGGCGGTTTCGGGCTTGCCGGAGAAGATATTGCGGTTTAAGCCAGCACCGGACCAATGGTGCATCCTCGACGTGCTTGGGCACTTGGCTGATGTGGAGATTGTTTATGGATACCGCCTTCGTCAAATGCTCGCCGACAGAAAGCCAATAATCGCGCCGATGGACCAGGATGATTGGGCGCGCCACCTTGGCCACACTGAAACGCCTCCTGCGGAGCTGGTTGCGCTGTACGGATTAAACCGTCACGCCAACCTGCGATTATTGCGGCGGCTCAAACCGGGGGACCTCGCAAAGTCGGCCTTTCATCCCGAGAGAGAGAAAGATTTCACCGTTGCTCAATTGATCGAAGCAATGGGCACGCACGGCGCGAGCCACCTAGCGCAGATTGAAAGATTGAAGAAAGAGGGGAAGGGCTGAGACACCTTTTCGATTCCCGGAACCTTGCTGGCGGGAGATCCGTTGTCGCCGGGCTCACGTGAAATAGGTAGTTGTATACTCCACTAGCGCTTTCAGTTTTGCTGCCGCCGCGCCGGAGTCAATGGCGTGGGAAGCCATCGGAAGAGCGCCCGAGAGGTGATCGGCTTTACCAGCCGCCACAAGGGCGGCCGCCGCGTTCAACAAAACCACATCCCGCCGCGCTGACTTTGTTCCCGCCAGAATGTCACGAATGATGGCGGCGTTGGTTTCAGGGTCTCCACCTGAGATATCTTCGAGATGGCCACGTGGGATTCCGAACTCTTCTGGTGTCACTTCAAAAGTGCGAACTTTGCCGTCACGCACTTCCGCGATACGGGTTGGCCCCGTGATCGTAATTTCGTCCAGACCATCGAGGCCGTGCACGACAAGAGCGCGATGAAGCCCCAGCATGCTGAGCGCTTCCGCCAGTTTTTCCACCAGAGCGGCCGAATATACGCCGACCACCTGCGCCGATGCGTGGGCTGGATTCGTGAGTGGCCCCAGCAAGTTAAAGATAGTTCGCAAGCGAATTTCGCGTCGTGCTGGCTGTACATGCTTCATCGCAGAGTGCATAGAAGGCGCGAACAGAAACACCATGCCGATTTCTTCGAGGCAGGCAGCCAGCACTGCGGATGGCAAGCTGATTTTTACGCCGAGAGCTTCCATTACATCAGCAGAACCGCACTTCGAACTGAGACTGCGATTCCCATGCTTTGCCACTCGAACCCCAGCACCTGCCACCACAAACGCCGTAGCGGTCGAGATATTGAAGGTTCCCGATGCGTCTCCGCCAGTGCCACAAGTATCCACCAGCGCGTCGCGGCCAGTGCCGCTTACAACCAAGGTGTCGGTTTCACGAACCGGCAAGGGTTCGGCTGCCGCTCGGATGGCCTCGGCACAACCTACGATTTCCTCGACGGTCTCGCCTTTCATGTGCAGAGCAACGAGCAACGCAGCAATTTGGGCCTCGGAGGCTTTGCCGGAAAAAATCTCGGTCATGACGGTCCGCGCTTCGTCGCGGGTTAGCGATTCGCGGTTATTCGCTATGCGTTGCAGAGCGTCGGTAATCATAGCGACGAGAGCATAAGAGCAATACATAAGAGTAGCATCGCGACGCGATTTGCCGAAGCAGCAAGGGTGGGGGTCTGTGGCATCAACTTCAAGGATCTAATTCAACATCGACAACGACGGACAAAGCCTCCGCGGTTACCAGCGGGAGATTCATAGCCGAGATACTGAAACCAGCTCAATCGGCCATCAGTCCGGATCGTTGTGATAGAGAGTCGCGCAATCTGGCTGCCCAGAATCTGCCGCCTTGCCTTCGCCCGATATTCCTTTGTAGGTCCAGCATAATCGCCCGTCTTGGTGTCGAGAGCGAATGTCCCTGACCACGGCATACCTGCAGATGCCTCCTCAGGAGGAACGGGAACGAATCGCTGGTAGCGTGGTCTTGGTGGCCAGGCAAGCCAGGAATACAGCGCTCGATTTCACGGCCATGCAAAAATTCTAGGTCTTGCCGGTCAATTCTGAAAGTTTTGAGCGACTTCGGCTTTACCTTCGTACACTCTCAGTTGCTCAATTGCTCAAGCGTTCGATAGAATCGAACGTTGCTACCCTCTGTTTCAAGCTGCAAGCAGACGTTACCAGTAGGCTCAGCAAGCAATCTTTATGAAAATTCATGAGTACCAGGCCAAGGGAATCCTAAAGAAGTATGGGGTTGCTGTGCCTCGTGGCGAAATGGCGCAGACTGTGCCTGCAGCCGAGGCCGCGGCGAAGAGTTTATTCGACACGGATGCGACGGGGGTTGTGGTCAAGGCCCAGATCCATGCAGGTGGCCGCGGCAAAGGCGGCGGCGTGAAGATTGCCAAATCAATTGAGGAAGCCGCTGCACTCGCCGGTCAAATTTTGGGTATGACACTGGTGACGCATCAGACTGGGCCTGAAGGTCGCGTTGTCCGACGCTTGCTGATCGAAGAGACGCTGCCGATTGAAAAGGAACTTTATCTGGGAATCGTTATCGATCGGGCGGAGGCTCGGCCGGTATTTATGGCGTCGGCGGCCGGTGGCATGGAAATCGAACAGGTGGCGGCAGAAAATCCAGCGGCGATCCTCAAGGAATATATCGATCCTGGCATGGGTCTGGAGGCGTTCCAGGCCCGGAAGTTAGCATTCGCTTTGGGATTGAAAGCGGCGCAGATCAACCAGGCAGTTCAGTTCATGTCTGGCCTGTACCGGGCATTTGAGGAAACGGATTCGTCGCTGATGGAGATCAATCCGTTCATCACCTGTACGGACGGGCGCCTGTTTGCGCTCGACGCCAAGATGAACTTCGACGACAACGCCATGTTCCGGCATACCGACCTTCGCGAGCTGCGCGATGTAACGGAGGAAGACCCGCTCGAAGTCGAAGCGTCAAAGTACGGTTTGAACTACATCAAGCTGGACGGGAATGTAGGCTGCATGGTGAATGGCGCCGGCCTGGCCATGGCCACCATGGATATCATCAAGTACGCGGGCGGCATGCCGGCGAATTTTCTGGATGTCGGCGGCGGCGCTAATGCTGAGCAGGTCACGCATGCGTTCGAGATCCTATTGAGTGACAAAAGCGTGAAGGCAGTCCTCATCAACATTTTTGGAGGAATCCTTCGGGTGGACACGTTGGCCGCCGGAGTAGTAGAGGCAGCGAGAAAAACCCACATTCAACTCCCGATTGTCTTGCGCCTGGAAGGCACGAATGTTGAGGCCGGACGCGAGATTCTGAAGCAATCCGGATTGAACTTCATCGTTGCCGAGACCATGAAAGACGCCGCGGAGAAAGTTGTGGCAGCAGCGAAAGCAGCTTGACTTGTGATTTGAAGTTCGAGACCAACCGATGAGTATTCTGGTAAACAAATCGACGCGCGTGATCGTGCAAGGACTGACCGGTCGGGAAGGCACGTTTCATGCCAAGGCGTGCGCTGAGTACGGTACGCAGATTGTGGGCGGAGTCACTCCCGGCAAAGGCGGCACCACCCACGAAGGTTGGCCGATCTTCAATACTGTGCAGCAGGCTGCCGAGAAGACCGCGGCAGATACTTCGGTCATCTTTGTGCCTCCTCCATACGCGGCTGACGCAATCATGGAGGCTGCAGACGCTGAGTTGGAATTAATTGTCTGCATCACCGAGGGCATTCCGACCCTCGACATGGTCCGCGCCTGGGAATTTCTACAGAATCGGCGGTCACGTTTGATTGGGCCCAATTGTCCCGGAATTATTTCGCCGGGACATTGCAAGATTGGCATCATGCCGGCAAGGATTCACAAGGAAGGGTCGGTAGGAATCGTGTCGCGTTCCGGAACCCTTACCTATGAAGCCGTCTATCAGCTGACCACCCGCGGGATCGGACAATCTACCGCGCTTGGCATTGGTGGCGATCCCATCATTGGCACAAACTTCCTTGACGCACTCGAATTGTTCAACCGCGATCCGCTAACCGAAGCCGTGATCATGATCGGCGAAATCGGAGGCAACGCCGAGGAAATTGCGGCTGAGTATATTAAGGCGTATATGAAGAAACCGGTCGTGGGATTTATCGCCGGCCAGACTGCTCCTCCCGGGCGGCGTATGGGGCATGCGGGAGCGATTATTTCCGGTGGAAAGGGCACTGCAGCCGAGAAAATCAAAGTCATGGAAGCCGCTGGTATCCGGGTTGTTAAGTCGCCCGCCGATATAGGCGAAGCCGTGGCCGCAGTAATGGGAGTGAAAATCTAACAAAGTTCAGTTTCCCGGTTCTCAGCAAATCATCCAAGGATTCAAGCTAATAAAAAATGAAAACACTTCAACGCACTCTCACGATCGTTAAACCGGATGCTGTCCGGAAGAAGGCAATCGGCGACATCATCGAGCAATTCGAGAAGAATGGCTTCAGCATTCTGTGCATGAAGATGCTCGAAATTTCGAAGCATCAGGCGGAGCAGTTTTATGCCGTGCACGCCAGCAAGCCATTTTTTAGTTCGCTGACCGACTTCATGTCGAGTGGGCCGATCGTCGCGCTTGCTCTTGAGAAGGAAAACGCAATCGCCGATTTGCGCAAGCTGATGGGAGCCACCAATCCGGCGAATGCCGAAGAAGGCACAATTCGAAAGAAGTGGGCGAGCAGTATCGAACTTAACGCGATCCACGGCTCAGATGCCGACGATACGGCGAGGTTTGAACTCAGTTTCTTTTTTGCCGGCTACGAACTGGCTTAGTCACGGAGTGAAGAAGGAGCCAGGAACCAGCAGCCAGGAGCGATGTTTCATGCCACTCGTTCAAGTAACAATGTTGACCGGCCGCACGGCGGACCAAAAACGAAAACTGGCAAAGCGCATCACCGATGCCATGGAAGAAGAGGCGGGTGCTCGTCGTGACGCTATTGTGGTAGTTTTCCACGAAGTCTCAAAGGAAAGCTATGCATCGGGTG
This sequence comes from Terriglobia bacterium, assembly GCA_963786325.1. Taxonomy (GTDB): domain Bacteria; phylum Acidobacteriota; class Terriglobia; order Terriglobales; family Acidobacteriaceae; genus JAIQFF01. The sequence goes on along the minus strand of CAWAYW010000017.1, from coordinate 23,174 downwards.
GAGTACTGGTGACGGACAAAGGGAAGTGACGGCCCCGGGGGCTGAACATTCGCGGTGCAGACCCTCCGCCGAACCCTTCACCCGAGGGGTTCGTAAAGATGTCCCTCCACGCGGTCGGCTGATTTAGGTAGTTCTTTCTTGGCGTATTGCAGGAAGTGGGACGAGGCGCGATGAGCTTCCAGAGCGGCATCATCCTTGTATTGTTCGTAGACTAAAAAACGGCGCGGTTCGGTCTTGTGCCGGTGGACCAGGTACATGGCACATCCAGGTTCCTTGCGGGATTCCTCAGTTAGCTTGGAAAACACTCCGGCGACATCACTTTCCCGGCCTACTCTTGCCATCCATGTCACCACCAGAACAACCATCACCTTCTCCCTATTTGGAAAGTTTTAAGAAACCGTAGTCCTCTGTCCGGTTAGCTCGCTGAGTTCCGCAGTGAAGCTTTCGACAGAGATGGTTTGCTCGCGCCCGGGACCCGTGGAAATCATGCCAACCCGAGTACCGCTCTCTTTCTCCAGAAAATTCAAGTATTCCCGAGCGGCCTTTGGCAGTTTTTCCATCGAGGTAATGCCCTGGGTAGAACTACGCCATCCCGGCATGGTCTGGTAGACGCATTCGATTGCATCATACCCGCTCGCATGTGCTGGGATGTCCGCCGTCACTTTGCCATTAATCTTGTAGCCAACGCAAACAGGAATCTCGGCCAGTTCATCAAGAACGTCCAGCTTGGTCACGACCAGCCAGGAGATGCCGTTTATCATGCCAGCGTATCGCAACAGAGGCAAGTCAAGCCATCCGCAACGACGCGGACGCCCGGTTACGGCGCCGTATTCATTGCCGCGTGCCCGCAGCAAATCGCCACGCTCATCGAGCGCTTCACTGGGAAATGGTCCTCCGCCTACACGGGTGCAGTAAGCCTTGGTCACTCCGATTACGGCGTTTATGGCGGTGGGGGCGACGCCCGTACCCGTGACTGCTCCTCCCGATGTGGCGCTGGAAGAGGTGACGAAGGGATAAGTGCCGTGATCGATGTCGAGCATCGTGCCCTGCGCGCCTTCAAACATAACCGATTCGCCGTCCGCGATCGCTCGGTTGAGCAGCGCGGCAGTATCGCAAACGAATGGCGCGACTCGTTCAGACGCTTCGGCGTACTCCTGATACATCTTGTCAGGGTCGAGGGGCTCGGAGTTGAAGAGCGCGTGCGCGATCATATTCTTCTCGCGACAGGCGTTTTCTATATGCGTGCGGAGCAGCTTTAAGTCGAGCAGATCCGCTACGCGTAAGCCGCGCCGGCCCATTTTGTCTTCGTAGGCGGGACCGATGCCGCGGGAAGTCGTGCCGATTTTCACCCGTCCGGGCGCGTTTTCCGACGCCAGTTCTATCATCCGATGATAGGGAAGGATCACGTGAGCGCGGTTGCTGACGAAAAGACTTCCGTCCACTTTCACGCCGGTTTCGCGCAAGGCGTTAACTTCCTTAAGCAGGGCCAATGGGTCAAGCACCACCCCATTGCCGATCACGCTTCGGCAACCCGAACGCAGGATGCCGCACGGAATGAGCTGAAGAATAAACTTCTTCCCGTTGATGATGACAGTGTGCCCGGCATTATGGCCGCCCGCGTAGCGGGCCACAACCGAAAAGTTTTCAGACAGAACGTCGACAATCTTGCCCTTGCCTTCGTCACCCCACTGCGCACCTACGATGACTGCAGTCTTACCCTTCTTCAATGCAGACTCCATGGAACAGGATCACAGCCGCCCCGGCCGTATTGCGGGTCGCACACACTCTACGCCCAGGAGGAACTTATCGCATGAAATTTAGGGAAGAAAGGGCTGATGTGTACTAGTAATGATAACCTGCCGGACGGCGGATGGGCAATTTTGCAAACGAGCCTTTCAGTCGTTGGTCTTCATTCGTGAAGATGCATCGGAGGACGAGGAAAGACCGACGACTGTAGACTGTTTTCATGCCTGAACTTCCTGAGGTCGAAACCATTGCGCGTGGCCTGAACCGCCGTGTGGCCGGAGATGTCATCGAATCGGTCTGGCTCGGATCGAAGCCCGAACCCTTGAAATCCCCGGCGGCTGAAATCGCAGCCACCTTGGAATCACGGCGTATCGCAAGAGTTCGCAGAGTAGGCAAGCATATTGTCGTCGATCTGGAACTTGCCAATGTGGCGCGGGCGCAGTCGCGCGCGAAAGGGTCGAAAAAGAATGCGGTTCTGACAGGGAGGAAGAAGAAATTCGCGAATAGGCGATCCGATCTCACCCGATCTCATGGAAAAGCGGCTGGTCAGTGGATCGTTCACCTCGGTATGACCGGACGGTTGCTGGTATGTGAGCCGGATGTCGAAATCATGAAACACACTCATGCTGTCGTAAAGTTCGCTTCTGGCCGGGAATTGCGTTTTGTAGATCCGAGACGTTTCGGGCGACTGAGCGTAACCCACGATTTTGAGGCCGGCGGCTTCGAACCGCTCGAAGTCGAACTGGATAAGTTCGTAAGTCTTTTCCGTGGCCGTAAGACGCCAATTAAGAGCGCGCTTCTAAATCAGAAGTTGCTCAGTGGCGTTGGCAATATCTATGCGGATGAATCCCTGTTTCGAGCGGGGATAAGACCGCGAAGACGTGCTGCATCACTCACAAGCGAAGAGTTGCGAAGACTCTACCTGTCTCTAAAAGAAGTGTTGCAGGAAGCGATTTCTCTGGGTGGCTCCTCCGTTTCTGATTATGTTGACGCCGACGGCGAAGAGGGCTTTTTTCAATTGCAGCATCGGGTTTACGGGCGGGAGGCCGAGCCATGCCAGGTTTGCAAGACGCCGATCAAGCGCATCGTGATCACAGGCCGAAGCAGTCACTATTGCCCTAAGTGCCAAAGGTAGCGATTTCTCGCGGCTCGTAGCCTCTCAGATACCCTTTGCTTCTGAGGGACCGCGCAATTTTCTGATGGCTTCCAGCAGCGCATGGTTTTGTTGAGGAGTCCCAATCGTGATGCGGATGGCTTCCGGCGCTCCCCAGTTCTCGAGGGCTCGCACTGCAATGCCTTCACGACGCAGACCCGCAACGAAACTTGCAACGTTTCGGCCAACCTCGCAATAAATAAAATTAGCCCAGGTTGTCGTAACCGTAATTCCGAGGTCCATGAGCGCCGGAATCAACCGGTCTGACTGTCGGCTGTTGTTTTCGACGGTCATGCGGATATGGGCCTCATCGACAAGAGCGGCCAACGCGCCCGCTTGCGCGAGACTCGAGACGCAGAACAAACTGCGCTGCCTCGCAACCCGTGTCGCCAGGTGCGTTGGCATGATCCCGTACCCGATTCGCGATCCTGCCAGGCCGTGCGTTTTGGAGAAAGTTCGCAGGACGATGACATTCCGTGCATCGCGTACGTAATTCAAAGAACGTGAATAATCAACGTTTCGCTTGAGCGAGAACTCGGCGGCGAAGTCGTAATAAGCCTCATCCAAAACAACAACAATATCCTCCGGAACTGTGTTTAGAAGATGATCCACTTCGGCGGCCGTGACTAACGTGCCGGTCGGATTGTTTGGATTGGCTATAAAGATCACGCGAGTGTTTTGATCAACTGCAGAAAAGATCGCACCCAGGTCGAAGCCATTCCGATTCATCGGAACTTCAATCAACCGGGCGTTCGTCGCTTCTGTTGCCAGCCGGTAGACGATGAAAGATCGCTGGCTGGTGACCGCGTTCAGACCGTTTGAGAGGAATGCGCGCGCAATCATGCCCAGGAATTCGGTCGAGCCGCCCGTGATCAAAACCTGTTCCGAACTCACGCCGTGCAGTTCGGCCAGTCTGTTTCGAAGCACGGATGCCTCGTTATCCGGATAAAGGTTGCATGCTTCCGTAGCGGATTGCATGGCTTGGACGGCCAGTGGAGAGGGCCCGAAAGGGTTCTCGTTGGAGTCCAATTTGATTAAGGCACTCGATGCGGGGTAATCGGCCATGTGGTCCCGATAGTCACTCGATGGCAGATTTCAAACGGGTAACCTCTTTGAGCGTCAGATGCCGAAATTTTCCGGGAGGAACGTCCAGCTGCAACGGCCCGTAGCGGACTCTCTTGATCTTCTCTACGTGATGTCCGACTGCCTCGAACATCCTTCGTATTTGACGGTTCTTGCCCTCAATCAGTGTAACTTCATACCAGGGATTGTCCGCCTCACGTATCGGCACAACTTTGGCTGGCGCCGTCTTCGATCGTCGCCCACCCTTCGATTGGATGTAAACTCCCGAACGCAGCTTCGCCAATCCATCTTCAGACGGCGTGCCCGCGACTTTCACAAGATACGTCTTGGGGACATGCGAGGAGGCCTTCATAAGAGCGGCCGCAAGCTCTCCATCGTTGCTGAGTAGAAGCAGGCCTTCGCTAGCGTAATCCAGCCGCCCCACCGGGTACACCCGAACTCCCACACCGCGAAGCAAATCCATCACCGTTGGCCGCCTTTCTGGGTCGGTCACGGCGGTTATGTATCCTTTCGGCTTGTTCATCAGGAGATAAACGTTCTTCTGAGCACCACGTAGCAGCTTGCCCTTTACGCGAATGTGATCACGTTCGACATCTGCTTTGCTGCCAAGTTCGGTAACAACTTGCCCATTCACTGAAACCAGCCCCCCGGCAATGAGCTGCTCCGCCTTGCGACGGGACGTGATTCCGGCAGCGGCAATAATCTTTTGGAGGCGCTCAGAGGGCATAGAAACTCGCAACAAAGACTAACAGAAGGTCGTTGATGCCGTACCTCGCTCCGCAGTGCTACAGGCGAGGGTCCCGGCCTGACTCGCCGGCTTTGTGTGGAAATTCCAGTGTTCGATAGTAGGGTCCGCGTCAACCTAGTCCACACGCGGTTTAGGTATCTGTCGATCAGGCCGATTTAGCCGTAGAGGGTTCGATCTCAATCACTTCTGATTCCTGCGACTCATCCGCCGACCCCATCTCGGCCGGGGCAGCCTCAGGAGAAATCTCCGAGTCACGAGCACCTTCGACCGGCAGCATTTCGCTCTGGAAAGATTCCGCTACTAGCTTTTCGAATTCTTCCATGCTGGGAAGTTCGTTCACGTCCTTCAAGCCAAACCGCAACAGGAATTCTTTCGTGGATTTGTAGAGAATTGGCCGGCCGATGACAGCTTTGCGGCCAGCAGTAGTGATCAGCTTCCGGTCCAGCAACGTGGCAATCACGCCACTGGAATCCACTCCGCGAATTTCGCTGATTTCCGGTACGGTAACGGGTTGCTTGTAGGCAATCACAGCCAACGTTTCCAGTGCAGGAAGGGAAAGCCGGATGGGAGGCTTCAGACTCTTCGCGAAATCACGCACCACATCGTGTTGCTCGGGTTTAGTAGACATCCGATAACCACCCGCCAGCTGTCGGATCTCGATACCGTGATCGGCAGACGCGTAGTCGGCAATCAACTCTTCCAGGGCCACGCGAACGCGTGACTTGGCATGAGCATCATCGCCCACATTTCCGGCTTCCGCGGAGTCCTCAGGTGAGACGTCGGGGACTACCGAATCCTTCACCAGTTGCAAAATGTGATCGAGCGTGATCGGCGTGTCAGCCGCGTAAATAATAGCTTCAAGTTTAGCTTTAAGACTCATGATTAAATGCCTTCAAAGAGGGTACCAATGCCATATTAGAAATGCTTAACGCCAGTCGTCTCGCACGGCTGTTTGCTCAGTGACCATTGCGTCGAAGCCGGTATGCTTGCGTAACAAAATCTCTCCGAAAATGCGATCCTGGCGCAATTGAATAGCCTGCACGCGGACCATCTCAAGCAGCGCAAGGAACATGCATACCAACGCCTGATGTGAGTTCACGTTACGAAGAATCTGTTTCAGTCGCACTGGCCGATCTTCGAGCGACAGCCTTCGCCGCAGGTAGTCGATCATCTGCCCTACCGTGACTGTCTCTTCGTCGACTTGGAGCAACGGCCGGGAGCGAGCGCGCTCCAAGATTTGCTGGAAAGTTTTTACCAGGTCAATCACATCGGCGGCGATGTCGGGTTCGGTTCCTTCCGCATCCATGAATTCCTTGATGGAGGGATTGGACCGGACAGCATCCTCAATCTGCTGTTTCTGCAATAGCATTTGCGCCGCGGATTTGAACTTTTCGTGCTCGATGAGCCGGTTGACCAGCTCCAGGCGAGGATCGTCTTCAGCCCCAGCTAAGGCGCTCGGGTCGCGAGGCAGAAGCATCTTCGACTTGATGTGAATCAGCACCGCCGCCATGTAAATAAATTCGGCCGCGACATTCACATCCAGTTCCCTGAGCTTCTCTACATAAGCCAGATATTGCCCTGTGATTCTGGCAATAGGAATATCGTAGATGTCGATGTCCTGCTTGCGGATCAAGTCCAGCAACAGGTCGAGCGGGCCCTCATAAACGTCACTGACCATCACCGAAAACGGGAAGTCGCTCTCCGGTTTTGGCTTCGGTGCTGAGGGCATCTGGACGACAGGCGCCAGGGTTCCTGTGTCGGCTAATACCTCGCTCGACGTGGCCTTGAGATTTTCAGCCATGATTCCCTGATTTACCTTTGCTGACTCCGCCCGACGCACCAGTCGAGGTCTTGAAGTCGAGGGTCATTCCCATCGCTTCCCGCACTTCGTCCATGGTTGCGCTGGCGACCTTACTTGCCCGGGAAGAACCTACCTCAAGGATATCCCAGGCCAGGCGCGGATTGTCCTCATATTTTTTCCGCCGCTCCTGCATGGGATTGAGGACGCTGACCAAAGCGTCCGCCGCCCAGCCTTTGCACTCGATACAGCCAATGCCGGCAGAACGGCAGCCTTCGTCGACCTTCAGGATTGTAAGGCGGTCGCTGAAAATCTTATGCAGGTCACCCACCGGACAAACATCCGGATTGCCCGGGTCCGTGCGGCGGACTCGCGCCGGGTCGGTTACCATCGCCTTCAGCTTCTGCCGCACTACCGGTTCGGGATCAGTGAGCAGAATAGTATTGCCATATGATTTCGACATTTTCCGTCCGTCAGTGCCGGGGAGCTTTGCGGCGGGGGTGAGCAACGGTTGGGGTTCAGGAAAAACATAAGCACCTTTGCGCGTGTAAAACATGTTGAAGCGCCGTGCAATTTCGCGCGTAAGTTCAACGTGCGGCACTTGATCCTCGCCGACGGGCACAAAATCGCCTTTATAAATCAGTATGTCCGCCGACTGCAGCACGGGATACCCAAGAAATCCGTAAGTGCCCAAATCTTTTTCTGCGATATTTTCCCGTTGTTCTTTGTAAGTGGGGACACGTTCCAGCCAGCCCAAGGGCGTGATCATGGAAAACAACAGGTGCAGTTCCGCATGTTGCGGTACGTGCGACTGGATGAACATGGTGCAACGCTCGGGATCAAGGCCAGCCGCAAGCCAGTCGAGCAAGACCTGCACGGAATTCTCTTTGATCCTTGAAGTGTCGGCGTAGTCGGTGGTGAGTGCATGCCAGTCGGCCACAAAGAAGAAGCAGTCGTACTGGTCTTGCATGCGCACCCAGTTATCCAGTGCACCGACATAGTTTCCCAGGTGCAGCTTGCCGGTGGAGCGCATGCCGCTGAGCACGCGTTTGCGTTGGCTTGAACGAGAGGTCATCAGGTTCTCAGGAGGATATTTGTGAATAGTACGAAAAACGGATTGATGAGCTGGCTCAAAAATCTTCCGCCCCAAAATACCAGCAGCAGCAAGCCAAAAGTGCCCACCGTGTCATAAATTCGAAGCATTGGCGCCGGCAGTAGATGACGCACCACATGACTGCCATCGAGCGGCGGGACCGGTATCAGGTTGAACACGCCAAGCACGATGTTGATCACCATCACTTCAAACAGAAGCTTGCATATTGGTACAAGAAACGAATTTGTGTCCGCGAAATCAGAGCCCATTATCGTGCCGAAAACGATCTGCTGTCCCGTAACCGAAGAGTACTTTACGAGAATGAGAGCGAGGACGGCGATGGTTGCCACGAGAAAATTGCTGACAGGTCCGACGACAGAAGTCAGGATGTCATCGAGCACCGGATTCTTGAAGTTTCGCGGATCGACCGGCGTTGGCTTGGCCCAGCCCAGAACTGGTAAATGCGTAAGCATCGCGACCGCTGGCAATAGCAGTGTTCCAAACAAGTCAATATGCCGGATTGGATTGAGCGAAATCCGGCCCAGCATGCGTGCCGTCGGATCGCCACGAAGGTTAGCCATCCAGGCGTGAGCTGACTCGTGAACGCTGATCGCAAGGAGAAAAGCGATCAATTGGAACACGATATCTATGATGTCGATGTGTTGCAGGCTCATGCGAGATTGGCTTCGATACTAACATGCGGAACACTGACTCCGGGCGGTTTCCGGCGAGGCAGAGGGGCCATGCACAACTGCGGCCCGGATAATATTGATGGCGAAGGCAGCGCAAATGCCTAACCTTTTTCGCTGGCGGCCCGCAATTGCTCGGGGGCGATAGACTTTACCTTGATGGGCTTAGCTGGAATGCCGCCCACCACCGTGAAGGGTTCGACGTCTTTTGAAGCGACACCCATGGAACCAACCATTCCATGCTCCCCGACTTTCACGCCGCTGAGCACGGTCGCATGATAAGTGATGCGCGCTTTAGGCCCAATCTCGGTCTTGTGATTGGTTACGATCATGCCGTCGTTGAGATCGTGCGCGTGAGAATAAATGTTGGCGTAGTCAGAAACTGACGATCCTTCGTGAAGGACGATTTCGCCGCGATCGTCAAGCAGCACGTATTTGTGAATGGTGCAATTGTCTTCCACCGTGAGGTTATAGCCAAACGAAAATTCCACGCCATGAAATATCTTGACGTTGCTACCGCAATGCTTGAAAACGTGACCTGCCAGCATGGCGCGCATCTTGTGCCCCAACCAGTGATTGAGTCCCACGGGAGAACGGTCGTACATCATCCAGAACCAGATCAAGGGCTTACGCTCGCCATATTTGGCAGCGTCGGTATCTCCATAAGTCTCAGGCTCGAGGGTGGCATTTCGCGGATCGAAGGAATGGATCAAAGTTTGCACAGCAAGCGGCGCAGCTGGCTCCGGTACAGAATAAGGTTGCCCCAAATAGAGCTGGTGCAGCGCCTCGCGCACTACAACGCTGCGCTGTTCCGGGTCACGATTCGCGAAGTTGCGATCCAATTCGTCAATCCATGCCAGATAGGCTTTCTCGGCGGCTGGAACAGGACTTAAAACACGATATTCGTATCGTGGCATTGCGCCTCACTTTTGGACGGTTACGAAGTTTAAAACATAACACACGGCATGCTCACGTTTTTCAGCCCACGGATGAATTTGACAATCCCTCATTTTCCCACTGGCGCCAGTACGCAGGATTGCGTGGTGCGATACGACTATCCGAGAAGCAGTTCCAGTGTTTTATAATTCGCCGCTCACGCTATTGCGGAAATCTTGCGTGTAGGCCACTGAACGGACGCGGTGCGCCTCTCCAGGCAGAGTGAGAATCAAGGGGTGAACGAATGGGAACAAAGTCTTATCCGGTATATAAGATGCAGGTACTAGCGTTAATTCTGTTGTTCGCTGGGTCCAATCTTTCCTGGGCGCAATCCCAAACCTCGCCCTTCGATGTTGTCATCACCAACGGTCACATTGTCGACGGAACAGGCTCACCCTGGTATTCCGGCGACATCGGAATTCGTGCCGGCAAGATCGCGACCATTGGTAATCTGGCCGATGCTCAGCGCGGTCGAACCATTGACGCTCAGGGAATGGTTGTTGCTCCTGGTTTCATCGACATGCTGGGCCAGTCGGAACTCACGATTCTTGTCGACCCGCGCCTGCCGTCAAAAATCTACCAGGGAATCACTACCGAAATTACTGGCGAAGGCGGCTCCCCTGCACCTCTGAACGATTCAATCATCCGAGCAGACCAGTCTGGCTACGATCACTATCACATCGCGCCAGACTGGAGAACTTTGCAGCAATACTTTTCTCGCCTGGAAAAGCAGGGTATGGGAATAAATCTCGCCAGCTATGTCGGAGCCACCCAGGTCCGGCGGATGGTTCTGGGCGACGATGACAAACAGCCGAATTCAGCTCAACTCGATCAGATGAAGGACTTGGTTCGGCAATCAATGCGCGAGGGTGCTGTCGGGCTTTCGACTTCTCTCGAATATGCGCCTGCCCCTTACGCAAAAACCGGCGAACTGATCGCTTTGGCGTCCGAGGCCGGTAAGTTCGGAGGCATTTACGCAACTCACATGCGTAACGAAAGCGATGCCGTGCTGTCGGCAATTGACGAGGCACTGCGCATCGGACGAGAAGGCCATCTGCCGGTCGAAATTTGGCATATCAAAGTGGCGGGTAAAGAAAACTGGGGACGCATGCCGGAAGTTGTGTCCAAAATCAATACTGCCCGTGCACAAGGGATGGACGTGGCGGCCGACACTTATGCTTACACCGCATGGTTCAATAGCTTTTCCGCCTTTATTCCTGCATGGGCCCACGACGGGGGCGATGCCAAGCTAATCGAACGGCTGAAAGATCCAGCCACCCGTGCCCGAATTCGTAAAGACATGATGACGCCATCAAGCGACTGGGACAACGAGTGGCAGGAGATTCCCGGTCCCGAAGCAGTTTTGATCGGCGTGGTTCAAAATCCAAAACTCCTCTCACTGCAAGGCAAGACCCTGGCTCAAGTGGCAAAGCTCCAGAACAAAGACCCAATGGATGCGTTATTCGATTTGCTGGTTGATGACAACGCCGCTACGGGTGTCGCAGTCTTCGGGATGTCGGAAGCGGATGTGGTTCTCGCACTTCAGCAGCCGTGGGTTTCATTTGACAACGACTCCTCGGGTACTTCTCCCGAGGGAATCCTGGGCCAGGAACACCCTCACCCGCGAGCGTACGGCACCTTTCCTCGCATTTTGCGCAAATACGTTCGCGAAGAAAAGAAGCTCACTTTGGAAGACGCAATTCGTAAATGTTCTGCATTGCCGGCACAGCGTATGCGTCTGACAGACCGCGGAGTGCTCAAAGCGGGGATGTGGGCAGATATCCTCGTGTTCAATCCGGCTACCATTCGCGATGTCGCGACTTTCGAAAACCCCAACCAGTTGTCGCAAGGTATGGAATACGTGCTGGTAAACGGTGTTTCGGTCATCGATCGCGGCAAAATGACTGGAGCGCTGCCGGGAAGAGTCCTGCGAGGGCCGGGGTATAGGCCGCAGTGATCTTCGAAAGCAGGCTCTCGCCTGAATCTACTTCTGAGTGAGCGTAACGTTGTGCTGTCCAGCCGTAGCTGAATCAACCCGTTCCGGCAACGCAAACCGCGAATCGATCCCGAGGTAGGGATATTTCGGTTGGAGGTATTTGTCCACAAACATCTCCAGCGCGAACTGCGGTACCTCCACGCCATCCAGTGACACCGAATCTACGTGGACAAAACCTTGCCCGTGCGCGCCGTGGGCTTGTGTCGTGACCACCACGTCGTGAATGCCGCTGAAAACCGAAAGTAAAGGATTGTAAGAATTCTTGCCTGCCTTAAGCTGATCGAAGTCAACTTTTGCATGTCCGATCACCACGCCCGGTTGCACCTCGAAGGTCACGGATTGAACCCCGGCGGGTAGCGTGACATTCCCCGAGGCGACGTAGGCGTTGATTTCCCGTTCCGTGAACTCTATTGGAGTGGCATCCGGTTGCGATTGAGCCGCATTACTTTCCAGGTGATTTAGCTTTCTCTCGGTGCTTTGGAGGTCCCGCGAGTTTTGAGTGGACTTGGTTTGCGCCGACAATTGGGTCCGCGTTGCGATTGGTAGAACCAGGAGAGACAGGTAGAGGAAAATGCGCCGCTTCATGGTTTGAGCGCGGCCTGGGTTTCTGCAGTCGTGTTAGCAACTACATGAGGCTGGGTCAATGTGCCCGTAATACTGAAGCTGTGAGCGCCTTCACGCGCCAATTTCATATCAAGCACCCGGCTCAGAGATGCACTACCGCTTAACTGGTAGATGCTGGCTGCGGTCTGCAGGGTGCCTTCTTCAACTTCGATCTTACCGTCGCGAAGCCGCAACCTCCCGACAAAGTGATTCACCCTCAGGGGCGAAGCTTCGCCCGCCAGGATAAGGTGCGGCAGAGAAGAATCGTGGGCGTCTACACTCAGAGTGACGGCTGCCGCAGACATTAACTCCTGCTTGCCCCATCCAAGCGTATTGGCGCGGTACTCGATATTGGCAGCGCCCGTCACCCAACCGTCGTGCATTGCGTCGGCCAATTGTTCGAGACTGACGTTCGACAGTGAACCATTGCCGCTGTAAGTGGGAGGACTGGTGTTGAAGTCGACTGTCCATTCGCCGGAGTGCCGTCCACCGATGACCTCTCCGCGTAATTTGGAAAGATGCAGGTGACCCTGTTCGAGTTCAACATCTGCGGACACCCGATTGGCAACGACGTTACGGACCCGGACCCTTCCTGCGCTAAGTTTGCCGACAGCGTGCACCGAAGCCAGAAAAGAACTGGAAGTCGGGGAAGACGCCTTGGGCACGGCTTGTGGCGAAGAAGATAAAAATCGGTACCACGGTTGTTTGCCGGAACCAGCAGCCGCCTCACCCAGTTTGTTGGTTGCAATCTCCTCAGCGTGGAGATCGAAACGAATTGGGTAATCGCCCGTCGTATCGGATTGCCGGGGCACGGTTAACGATCCTCGTAAGGTGGTGCCCGCCGCGACGAGAATCAGCTTCTGGACATCGGTTGTCCCAGGCGAGAGTGAAAGACTGGCGGAAGTTACCTCGACGGGATCGTTCAGCCCTCGCACTCTTGCGTGAACTGAATTCAGCAGCGCCGTTCCAGTGAACACCGGGGCGGCAAATCCAGCCCAGCTTCCGGCAACGTGGAGATTAACGTGAGTTTCCCCACTCGCCGCTAATTGAAGGGTTGACAATCCCACCGTTCGCCCCGCATCCAGTAGTCGCTGAAGCTCTGCATCCCCCTGGACCGCAAGGTTATATCCGTCCCGCGAGAGCTGTGCGTGTACCGTGGCATTCTCGGGGCGGCCAAGAGCCACGCTGAATGGACCGACATCCAAGCGTGGTTCTACCAAAAGTGGTGCCACCCTGAATCGCCTTGCCGGCGAAGATGCTGAATCCACACCAGACGACAACACGAACGGAACTTTGTCCAGGGTAAGCCGGGTATTGTTCACGGATGAACGTAGATTCAGACCAGTGACTTCACCCCGGCCCTTCCATATAGGGAGTTCGTCAGTGGTCTCGCGTCGAATGGCGAGATTGGCTTCCAGCTTGCCGGTTGCAACAACGTCAGCGGGAATATTTTTTTTCATCCGCCGTGCGAACTCGACCACAGGCTGGATAGAAACATTCTCGACGAGCAGGTTTAGATCGTATGACCGGGCACCCGAAAGCCAAGCCACATTGCCGTTTACCGCTACCGCGCCTTCACCTACTGGAGTCCTGCAGGCCACGCGCGTGAAGACATGGTCCACGGAACTGTAGTGGCCGGTGCAGTGCGTTGCCAATTGCAGCGACTTGTCGGTGGCGATGTCATAACGATGGAAGTTCTGAACCAGCGCATCGGCCGCAACAATAAGGTCTTCCGGAGTTCCGGTAACCGTCGCCGACAAGGCCACTCCGCCCCTCCAGCCTTTGTCCTGACCCACCGTCAGTTTTGTCGCCTGGCCCAACTGTGCACCGTCCCATTGCAAGGTGAACTCCAGGGGCGTCTGGTGAAGATTGGCGGCGCGCTGCCAGGAACCGTCCACCTCGAGCCTGCCCGTGTCGCTGAGATTGAAATCAGTGCGCATCGGCTGGCCTTTTAATCGCACCCCCCAAGTGTTTTCTGTGTCCTGCCAGAGAGCAAAGTTGGCATCGATCAAGCTATAGGGCTTTTTTTCCTGTCCGAACTTGAGGTTGATGCGTCCGTGGCCGGCTTCGATGTAAGGAAAACCGGGTCGTCGTTCGGTCCTCGCTTTTGAGGTTGGCGCAACTGGAACTTTGGCGGCACGTTCGAGCACATCCTCAAGGTTCCAATGTCCCTCATGGTTGCGCACGAGGTTCAGGCTGGGCTCACTGAGGCTGAGCCGGGAGATCTCAAGATGTCCGCGGAACAAGGAAAACACTCGTATTGAGGCGACAACTTGCGCGGACTGCAATACCGGTTCGGCGCCAAATGCAGGATCGTCGTGCACAACAAAAGTTCCTAATTCAAATCCGGGCTGGGGCAGGAAGCGCAGACTCACGGACCCCACATCGACTTGGCGACCTAGCGCCAGGCTGATCGACCGGACAATCCGAGTTTTCAGCCGTTGGGCGCCGGGTCGGACTAAAAACAATATCAGGACCAAAACGATCCCCGTGACCACCTTGCCGCGGCTGGAACGGAAAAATTTCAACGAATCACCTTAAACGTTCGCCGCCAGCGAGTTTCATCAAAAAAATGAATTACAACGTGCACCAGAAATCCCACTCGCTCGCTGATCGCGGTATGTAAATACTGGTTCGGCGGGGTCTCAAATGACCAGTACACGAACATAGGTCTGCCGATCACATTTTCTTTAGGAATAAATCCCCAGTAACGGCTGTCATAGCTCACGTCCCGATTGTCACCCATCGCGAAATATCCGTTGGGCGGGACAACCAGATCGTCTCCTTGAATATACTGCGGCAAGCTTTGCTGCCAGTCCGAAAAAAGTCGGTTGTAGTCAGAGGGTGGTACGGCAGGGAAGTTGTCGCGATAGTCGTTAGGGCCTTCATCGCTGTTGTGGATGACGTAAGGCTCATCCAGTTTCTGGCCGTTGCGAAACACCACGCCATTGCGCAAATGGATGTGGTCTCCGGGAACGCCGATGATTCGCTTTACGACGTAGAGGCCAGGCTCGGCCGGCGAAAGAAACACGACGATGTCCTGGCGTCGAATATCGCGGTAAGGCATCAAGGGCCCGATCCAATGTGTCGCGGGCGCGAATTGGACCCGGTTCACGAACACGTGATCCCCGATCAGCAATGTGTTCTCCATCGAACTGGAGGGGATCTCAAAAGCCTGCAGGACGAACGTGATGATAAATAGACCAGTCACCAGCACCGCGGCAAGCGACGCCAGAAATTCGACTGTAGTTTCGCGGGGTTTTTCTTCCTGTTGTTTTTCTTTTTTGGCCAATGGATCTTTCTCGATCAGGGCGGCGTACCGCCTTTATTTGACGATTCGAAATGTTCGGTCCCAGCGGGTCATTTGAAACAGATGCGTCGCTGCATATGCGAAATGATAAAGTTTATCACCCGCGGTGGGAGACAGCGGCATATCCTGACTCGCGTTACGGACCGACCAGTAAATCAGCAACGGACTTCCAATCACGTTTTCCTGCGGCACAAAGCCCCAATAACGGCTATCCAGGCTCTCATCACGGTTGTCGCCCAGAACGAAGTAGTTGCCTTGCGGAATGATTAGTTCACCGTCCTCGACCAATTTCTTCATTTCCAGCCACCACCCACCTTCGAGACCTGGAACGGGAAGATTCAGTCGTGGAAAATCATCACGGAATGCGTCGCGCACATTCGACGTATAACGAGCATAGGGTTCCTGGAGTGGATTTCCGTTCACGTACACCTGGTGGTTGATCATTCGAATCCGGTCACCAGGAACCCCCACCACACGTTTCACAAAATGCTGAGTGGGGTGAACCGGATACCGGAAAACGATGATGTCACCGCGGTGTACCTGCCGGTAAGGCATCATCCAGTCCCAAAGTCCGGCCCCGCCATACCGCATTTTGTCTACCAGAAGATAGTCTCCGATCAAAAGGGTGTTCTGCATGGATTCCGATGGAATCTGGAAGGCCTGCACGATGAAAGTGATGACGAAGACGGCGATAACTACCGTCACAAGCAGCGACTGCAATGAACTCAGGGTGTCCGCAGGCGCATGCTTTTCGGCTACTTCCATTGCAAATTCACTGGGTTCGTTCGTTACGCCTGGGGCGGCCACCGGCCTCGGCGGGAACCGTGGCCAGATATTCGAGAACCTGGTGTGCAGCGTCCTGCTCGGCGTTCTTTTTGGTCGATCCGTCCGCTCGTCCCACGAACTCGGATTTGCCATCCATGTCCAGGGGTTGTAACCGCACCTCGACGGTAAAGGTCTTGCTGTGTTCCGGCCCCCGTTCCTTAACCAGCACGTAGGATGGCTGCGGGCGTCCGGTCGCTTGTAACTTTTCCTGCAACGCAGATTTGTAGTCCGTCACCGGCAGGCCACTGCCATTCAATGCGATCCGGTCCAGTTCTGGGTTGACGATGGACTGTAGGACGAAACAGCGTGCCGCCTCCAATCCACCGTCAAGATAGATTGCTGCCAATACTGCCTCGAGCGCGTCGACCAGAAGTGCGGTTTTGTTGCGACCTCCACTTTTCTCTTCGCCTCGTCCAAGATTCAAATAGTGTCCCAGCTCCAGCCCCTGGGCCACCCGGATCAAGTGCTTTTCGCTGACCAGGTGGGCTCTTAGTTTTGATAACTCGCCCTCTCGAAAGCTTGGAAAGCGCTTGAAAAGCTCCTCGGTGGTAACGAATCCGAGGACCGCGTCTCCCATGAATTCCATTTGCTCGTTATCCCCAACGCGCGTGCCCGGCGCGGTTTGCAACGCTTCCAGTTCACGAGCCTGGGAGCTATGAGTCAGTGCCTGCTCCAATAGTTCGGCATGGGCGAAACTGTGACCCAGTAATTTTTGCAGAGTCGCGATGTCGCGAGACTTCATAGTTTGAAGAGCGATAAAAGGCACCAACTCCTGGGAGCGAGGCGATCGACGAATGCTTGGTCCGCGGCAATGATTAGTTCTTCGGCGCCGGCTTGGCCGGAGTGCCACCTGTCAACTGCACTAACCGGTCGCGTTCATTGCGAGACAAACTGGCAAGCGTCGATCCCTGGTTGCTCTCAGTCATCTGTACCGCCTGATTTGCAAACTTCAACGCCTCTGGATATTTTTCCTGCTTATCCAGCGACAATGCCAGGCGCAAAACGGCCAGAGGATCAGGCTGGGAAGGGAAGGCGTCAATGGATTTTCGAAAATAGCTTTCTGCGTCCGCGTATTTTTCCCGTGTGTATTGAATCGTGCCGAGAACGTAATATGCGGTGGAGCGCAGGAAGCCCTTGTACTGATCGATCTTATCCTGGGGTGTTCCCGGCGGGACACTGATGTCAGTGTCCGTGGTCTCCACGGCGTGCAATGCCATCTTTGAGCCTTCATCCAAGCGTTGATCCTTATCCAGGTCGGAATCTCGTGTCCGTTCCGCCAGAACCTGCGCCACACCGACCAGAGCCTCAGGATCATCGGGATCGATTTTAAGCACCTTGCGGCCCATTTCCATCATGTTGTCGGCTTTGTTGGCCGTCTGATATGCATGCATCGCCGCCCGGTACAACAACAGGCGGAGTTCGCTGTCAGGGAACTTGGCGGCGAAATCGTCCGCCGCTTTCTCAAGGGCCGCCGGGTCTGTGTTGGCGGCAGCCACCTTGTAGGCGTCAAATTCGGCCTGGGTCTTGGCCTGGGGCGGCCGTTTCCCCACCGGTGGCTGGGCGGGTGCGCCTTGGGCCGGAGCCGCTGGTGTTGCCGGTGGTTTGTCTTGCGCCGTCACGAATGACGCCACTGCCAGTATTACGACCAGCATCGTTGCTCGCTTCATGCTTTCTCCTTGAGGCAAAGTACAGATATTGTGTTCTTGATATCGTTGCCGCGACCTACTCTGGATGGCTGCGGGGTTCATATGGTTGCCGCAACCCCAGTTCCGCTGCCGCTTTCGCTTCGGGCAAAGTGGCGGCTGCAATCTCGGCTGCCCGGTAATGATCCAAAGCCGCCGGCCGATCTTCCTGTAAGTCGAAGATCCTTCCCAGATAAATGTGAGACCAGGCCACAACTTTCGGTTCATGCGCTACTTCCAGCGCACGCTCGAAATAATTGCGCGCCCCCTGCATGTCGGAATTATGCGTTGCCACTTCCGCCAAAATAAAGAGTGCTCGCCCCGCATCCTCATTTTTTTCTTCCAGGGCCTGCTGTGCGAGTTTTTGCGCGCTCTCTGTATCACCTGCCGTCAGCCGCTTCTCGGCATCGAGTAGCAACTTTCCTTCTGCGGGACGCGAAAGATGCAACAACTCCGGATCTGAGTTCGTAGCGAAGGCCACTTGGCTGGCGCGTTTACGCTCTTTGCCCAAGTCAATATTTCCCACTAGATCTCCGTACGCGTTGCGTAGACCGGCGGGATCCTTCTCGAACTTTGTCAGTGCCTCATAAAAGTAAGGGGTGAGGATAAATCCCTGCTTCGCGGAATTGTCAACAGCCTGCAATCTAACGTCCTCAGGGCCTTTGGCGGGTCCGGAGGTCCGCGCCTCAATAGCCCGGATAAAGCATTCGGTCACCAACAACGACACGTCGGTTTTGAAGCTCTGATCCATCGGCGCAGTCTTGACTGTTTCGAGCAAGGGTTCGAGGTGCTTCATCGCCGTCGGATATTTCATTGCCAGTGGATCCAGCAGATAGTGCAAGTAGGTGTGCCGAATCTGCTCCATCTTGAGCGACGAGCCGGTGCCCGGTGAAATCACAACGTAGTAATCCGGACCGTAGTTGCGGGCGTTGGTTTGGCCGGGGGCGCCCATGGGGTCGATGTAGACGGTGAACTCCCGCCCCAGGCGGCCAGCTGATGGCAGTTTCAGATAGATCTCGGTGTCGAACAAAATCTTAGACAGCGGCTGATGATAGCGCTCCGTCAGAGCGGAAAACGAGCGGCGATCCCCTTCCCATATATTGTGCAAACCTGCGGCCTCGTAAAATTTTTGCATCAGCGGAAGGATTCCCATCACCGCAGTGGCATCCGGAGGCATGTCCGCTTCTTTCACTTTGGCCGTCAGATTAGGGGCGGGATTAAGGTAAAGCGCCAGAGATACGTACTGCGACAGATTCTTTGACGCCTCTGGCTGCTTGTGGTCGTCGTAGTACTTGCACATCGCCGCAGTGGCATCCTTGGCCTCCTGCGACCTTTCACGGACTTGAGCCACTTCGGAACGGACCTGTGATCGCAATGGGTCCGACGTGCCCAGTTCCTGATCGTATCCGCAGGTATTGATAGCGGTAAGAACGCTAAACAACGTTTCGCTGGTATCCAGAGCTACGCTGCTCCGATTCTGCGTCTCGGCGAAACTCGCCAGCAGCACAATCAGAACCACATAAGCCGAACGTCTAAACCTGTAATTCAGGGAAGCCTCCTGCAAGGATGGCCGGAATGCGGGCAATAACCTATGGCTACAAGTGTAAGGGGTGCCCGCCGCAGAATCAATGCACGCTATTGCAGTTTTTTGTTCGTTCGGGGGCGGACATACCTGCCCATCGCCGTTGTTTCCGGTTCTTGACGTGCATGCGCCGAGGTAGCCAGCCAAGCGTGCAGAGGTGGTTCAGCCCTTTACGCTGACACGTGAAAACGACAGTATGGCTTTACCTGTGGTCGGCCTGCCCATCGAGAGGGCGGGACGGAACGTAGTGAAGGTGGTGAAAATCAGCATGTCTTTTTTCACCTGCGGCAACAGCGGGCTGTCATCCTTCGAATTGGAGAGGATACGAAAATCCTGTACCCGTCCGGTCGAATCGACATAAGCCTCGATGACGAGTGATTCGTCGTTTATCGAATCCAGCGCCGATCCGAAAGCCGAGTATTGCAGTTGGGGTGCAGTGTGAAGCATCAGGGGTACATCGGAATTGTCCGCCTGCAACGGCGCCATAAACCCCATGAGGACGATAAATATGATCACGGCGGCAGACAGTCCTACCGTAGCCGGAACCATGAACAAGTTAAGGGCGTTCTGGAATCGGATCTGAAATCCATCGAGATATCGTCGGCGGGACTGAGCAGCCTCTTGCGAGATGGCGACTTGGAGCTTGAGCGCGAGGTCGGTAGGTGCCTTCCGGCGACCCACCTGGGCAAGCAGCTGTTGCGTGCGGCGCAGCGAAATGTATCGCTGCCGGCAAGGATTGCAAGACTCGATATGAATGCTGAGATCACGCATTTGGTTGCCGGTCACCGCTCCATCAATGTAAGGGGAGAATAGAGGCCGGGCTTGTGCGCAAGTCATCGAGCCACCTCGATACCAGAAGTTTCGCATCCGGTTTCTCGTTCCTCACGGGCAGGAATCCGCAATCCGAGTTGCTGACCGTTCTCCATGACGTACGCCGTCAACCTGCGACGCAGTGCTTCACGCCCACGAGTGATCCGCGATTTCACCGTTCCCAACGACACTTGTGTGATCTCCGCAATCTCTTCGTACGACATGTCTTCCAGGTCGCGCAAGATTACGGATGTGCGATAAGGCTCCGATACCTGCCTGAGTTCTTCTTCCACCCGCGACCGGATTTCCTCATGCATTACACTGTCGAACGGGGACTCACCTTCATCCACCAGCATATCCTTCACGGTCGCGGATACTGATCCGTTGTCTTCCGAGGTTGGTTCGATCGAACTTTCTTTAGCCTTATGCCGGAACCACCAACGGCGACGGTTCGAAGCCTCATGCACAGCAATGCGGTAAATCCAGGTTTTCAGACTGGACTCACCGTGAAAATGCTTCATGCCCCGAAAGACCTTCAGGAAAACCTCCTGAGTTGTATCAGCGGCGTCCGAAGGGTCGGTGACGATGCGATACACCAGACCGTAGATGGGTTGGTGGAACTCGCCAATTAACCAGGCGTAGGCGTCTTCAGACCCTGCTTTCAGTTCGGCCACAATCGCCGATTCCTGGGCCCGAATTCCTAGCGCTCCTGCAAGATCGCCCAAGGTGGTTGCTCCCGCCATGATCGTCACGGCGTCCCCCCTATTATAGGATCTTTCGCCACCCGCAGCCCAAAAGTAAATCCGCCCTGCATTCCGACCGCGCGAATCGGTCTACTCTTATAGACCCCGACGCAAGGAACGGAGTTCCAGCATTCAAGTCATAACGTTTTCAATGAGTTCATAGCTGAAAGTTGAAGTTAGTCGAAGTCTTGCACAGGCTTGCAACTGAGATCGCCTGTTTTGCACTGCCGTTAGGCCCGGCGGATTGACGACAGAAGGGACCGAATGTCTGCACTTTCTAGGACACGTTTAGGAGCACCGTCCCTTACAAGAATCAGCATGGGCTTGGTTCAGTGGTTGTCAGAATCGCATTGGGAAAGAGCCGGTGCCTCACAGGGAGCAGCGGTCTGGCGACCCCGAAGAGCAGGCGAGAGGAAAGAGTCTTAAAACGTACTCCGTCGACCGGCCGAATGAGCTCGTCGACGCAACATAGGCTGCTCCAAACGGGAGTCGCAACAACGCATTCTCCGTTTTACTATGGGAGAGTCCCCATATACTTTGGCCGGTTTCCGAAGCATCAGTGCCAGCCCCCTGAGACCTAGACAAACGTCATTTTCCGATTGAACTTCGACCGCGGTCGTTGCCGCAGCCATGGTGACCCCATATGTCATCCTTTCAGATGCTTCCTCGGTCATTCCAAGAGAAAAACCGCCGAGGCAAAAAAGCAGGCGTCGAAGCCGGTGAACGCCAATGTCGATGGACGAGTAATTCCACCATATCGGAACATGCTGGGTGACGGAGCGGCTGCGTCCCACGATTTGAATAGATCGAAACACTGGAATCGCTCAGGCATTCCCCTAGACGCCCTGACCCACCCTTCCGGTGGCTCCGAAAAGAAGCGTGTTCATTCAGCTCACCCACAGACTGTGCCGCTCAAGACTCTGGAAACTGGTTGATTAACCTACTGAGGATTGGGGGGCGTGGCGGGTGGGGGAGTGGTGGTTTTTGTCTTGGCAGCCGTCTTTTTCTTGACCACCTTTTTCGGCGGAGCATCGTCGTCGACTACCGTCTTCTTGGGCGGCTGAGCTGCTAGGCTGGCTTGGGCGCTCTGGAGCGCAGATCGAAGCCGCGTCACCTCAGCTTCCTTGGCCCCTGCCAGAGTCTCCATGCGATCGGCGAATACTCGGCGCGCCTTTTCAAATTCGCTTAAATCGTTCTCCATTGTTTGAAATTCGTCTTTGGAACCGAATGCTCCGGTAGATTCAGCTACCGTCCCAAACACGTTGTAAAGCGCATCCAGATTTCGGTACAGCTTGAAAGTGGCAGCAAGATTTTCGGGAGACGCTCTCAACTCTGAGATCATTTCCGGCAAAGCGGTTTGCAGATTGCGCTGCACCGACTCCACATTGCCTTGTGTCTGTCGCTTGCTTTCCGAATCAACTTTCCACTTCTCGATGCGCAGCTTCGCCAAATCCACTTGCGTTGCTTGCGAGGCCTGCTCCAATTGCGACAACATTCCGTTCAACTGAGTTACGGACGAATAAGAAACCGGCCCTTGAGGCGCAGGCTGATGGAAAGCGACAAGCTGCGCGCTGACCGCAATGGAAAGTGACAACAGAGCCATATAGCGTAAACGGAGGTTAGAATTTCGTCGCATGGGCATTGACGGTTTCCGAAGTGCGGCAACCGTTCATCAGGATACTAAGTTTCAGAGTATTCGCAAAATAACCCGCTACAGAGAGATGCCATGAGAGGCCATCGGGTTTGACTATCAATAGCTAGTAAGCGAGAATTGATTTGCTTCAACCCCTCGTACAACGCTGGTGTTGTTCTCACGTGGGCCTGTGGCGCAGCTGGGAGCGCGCTTCCATGGCATGGAAGAGGTCGTCGGTTCGATCCCGACCAGGTCCACCAAGTCTCCCAACAAGTTAGACGGGTCGTGCGCTCGCAGTCGCGACATTTGTGTCGTGACTTGTGTCGTAACCTGCCGTTCTGGTGCTCGCGGCTAGGGTTTCCATCGCGTTTCGCTTCGCTTCCATGCGAACGTGGCTATATCGCTCCAGCATCGGGAAAATCGCCAAGGTGGCCCTGGCGCGCAAACTGGCGGTTCGCCTTTACTGGATGATGCGCAAGGGATGGGATACGAGCAGTTGAAAAAGTTCGGTTCGCAGGGTCGAAAATCCGGCTCTCATGCTGGAGTACCCAGTGCTTCGACCCGGTACCCGAGGCTGCGAAGTTCCCGAATCATCCGATTAGTGCGCCTGCGTCTTGACTTTGCGTTCACTGCAGGGCCTCGTTCTTCGTAACTCACACCCTGGTGCAGAATGATCCAAATCAGGCGACAAAGCCGATGGGCAAAGGCCCCGATGGTTTGATTGTGTCCGAATGCAGTCTTTGA
>CAWAYW010000016.1:0-74933 GCA_963786325.1 Terriglobia bacterium | reverse complement strand
TTCGGTATCTCCACGAGCCGTACCGGTGGTGGAAAGTACGAGCCCGACGACATTCGATTCCAGACCTTATAAAGGTTGCCCTTCAGATCTTTTTCGAATGCAGCCAAGGACTCGCCATCCACCCCAGCAGCACCTCGATTTGCCTTTACCCGCTTGTACGCTTCCCAAACGAGTTGCTTCGGAATTACATACGGCTTTGCCTCAGGCATGGGCTCCTCCCATTGCTGGTTGACTCATACCCTCAGCCAGATCGTCGGGCCCCCTCGCTCCACCTGCATTACCAGGCTTCTTCGCTACGACGAGCCCGTCCGCCCCTTCGCCTCGCATCGGTACGCTCATCCTTGTGGGTCCTCCACTTGGATTTCTCCCTTTCCATCGAGGCGATAGGTTCCCATGTTCCGCACAAGTCCCTGTGCTGGGATCACGCCGTTTTCATGCCGGTCATCACTCGGCCAGTCAGCAGGCACCTTCCGAGCCTTGTCCCGGACCAACAACAGGAGTCCGGTTTCGATGACGTCCCTACGCTTTCGACACGTCGTCAACGGTTCACTCACGTTCGTCTTCCCAGCACTCACCTGACGAGTTTGTCTCGCCTTTTCCGAAACGCTCACGACCCCAGCCATTGGACCAGCGCCGCTTTCGGCGGTTTGGACCCTAGCCCTGCAGCTCGAGTCCGAGGGGCCCACCCTCATGCCTTGTGCAGCAAGGCTACTTCGAGTCGTCCGCTATTACATTGCGTACTCCTCTCCGCGCCGTCATGGCGCACTGTCGTCAGCAAATCTCACGATGATCATGTCACCGCAGGCTTGTTTCTGACGCCACGCTTGGGCCCACAGGTCGAACACATAATGGAGATAGACGTTCGCCAGCAGCGGCGAGGCACTGCCGCCCTGGGACGTCCCCTCTCCCGTCCGTGTTCGTTTCCCCTCCTCCAACACGCCGGCGCTGAGCCATTTCTGGATCAGCCGCACGACGCGTCGATCCGCCATCCGGTGCTCGATGAACTTCACCAGCCATTCGTGCGACAGCGCATCGAAGAAGCCGCGAATGTCCAGATCCAGCACCCAGTTCACCTTCTTCGTCAGCAGTCCGGTGTAGAGCGCGTCCAGCGCGTTGTGCTGGCTTCGCCCAGGTCGGAATCCGTACGAAAAACCGAGAAAGTCGGTTTCGTAGATTGCATTCAACACCTCGACCGTCGCGCGCTGGACGATCTTGTCTTCCAGCACCGGAACTCCGAGCGGTCTTTTCCGCCCGTCGCTCTTTTCGATGTATGCCCTACGCACCGGCTTCGCTCGATACGCTCCTCGCTTCAGCCTATGGGAGAGATCTTGAAGATTGTCCTCAAGAGTCTCGCCGTAGTGCCGCCATGTCTCTCCGTCCACACCGGGCGCGGCTTCCTTCTTCAAACCGAAGTAGGCCATGCGCAGCGTTTCCAGGTTGTAGATGTGGTGAAGAAGCGCCGTGAACCGCACCTCCTTATCCTTGCTTGCTGCTTGACGTACCCGCTCCAGTGCACTGGGCGCGTCCGTCCGGCTCGGTGTCCGGGACGCGTTTTGCTGGGGCAGGTTCCCTTTGGTCGGACCGCTTCCCTCCGTCCTCTCCGCCGCCGGTTGCCCGGCCTTGTTCGAGGACTTCACAGGTACTACCGGTCTGTCCGACTTCCCGTGTTCGTTCATCATCGGCGTGCGTCCTTAGACTTCCCGATGCGTCCCCAGGCATATTCCGTCTGGGGTGAACCCGGGATCTCCCGGTTCCCATGCGAGGTGCTTCGGTGCGTGCACGAGGTCTGTGACCGCGCGGGATCTCGAGGCACCTCGCGATATCGGTGCCTCGGGTGGGGCCTTCCGCTTCTCCTTACAGCGTCGGCATCCCGGAGTGAGTTTCTTTCGCGGCTGAATACCCGGCCCGCACTTTCCCCTGTCAACGCTTCGACGCCGCCCTCGCAGGCAGCTCCGCATGACTCGGGGCCGGTATGGTTCGCTACGCCTTTACCGTATGACTTTTTCATTCACTACACCTCGCCGGTTTCTACCGGCGCACAAGGAGCTAAACAATGAAGATTGAAATGTCCTCCCTGCTGCTGGCGTTCGCGCTGGCCCTGGCCCCCATGGCGCGAGGTCAGTCCACACCGCCGCAGCCCAAGATCAGCGGCGTGCTGACCATCCTTTCGCCAAAATCGGGGGTTACTCCCGAGCAAGTCATGAAAATCATGCCCACCGAAATTCGTGCGACCGTTCCCCTGTATCTCGACGGTAAGATTCAGCAGTGGTTCACGCGCGGCGACGGCCGGGGCGTCATCTTCATTCTGAACTGCAAGGACGTGGCCGAGGCTCGGGCCCTCATCGAAAGCCTACCTCTGTCGAAGGAAAACCTCATGGAAGCGCAGTTCATTCCGGTCGGGCCGCTCTTGCCGCTCGGGATACTGTTGCGAGATAGTCCGACCAATAAGTGAACTCGGCCCAACGCTGTCGACGGAGATGGCTGAACTTCGAAGGCCGAAACCATAGGCCGCGTTGGGAACCGTGATTCGCGGTGTGGATCTTGCTCTCGTAAGGTGATGCATGTCATCTAACGCGAAGCCGTCAACCGATAGGGAGGCCAAATGCCGCCGGAAATCATCTTCAATCTGCATCTCGTTCTAGGTTATGTCGCGTGGCTGCTTTGCTTCCGCGCGTACCTCCTGCCCAGGCTCAAGTCAATGGATCAGGTCGAAGCGCAACGCGCCATCGCTACCGTACACAGCTTCCGATTCTTCGGGCTCGTTTTTATTCTCCCAGGTGTCGTCGGCAATCTGCCCGCTAGCTTCGCCACCTTCGCCGCCTATTGGGACCTGGCAACGGGGGTGCTGGCCATCCTGGCGCTTCTCACGGTAAGGATACGTCCGCTCTTTTGGCTGTTCGTAGTTGCTTTCAATCTCGTGGGAGTGGTCGACCTCATCCTCGACTATTACCACGCCACTCAGGTGGGCCTTCCTGCGCTGGCGGGGCAATTGGGCGCCACATACGCGATCCCAATCATCTACGTGCCCGTGCTGATGATCACGCACGTCGTCGCATTCTATTTGCTGCTGCGTCCTCAGCCCGAGGCCGCGCGAGCCCTCGCCGGCGATGCGGCGGCATCTTAGCATGATCCGCGTTATGGCCGTACCATGGGAAAGGGGCGCGCCCGCTTGGTCCGTCCGCCTTGCTGCGGACCTGGACGCCAACGACCAGGCCGCCAAGAAGCTCGTCGCTGAACTCACCGAGGAACAGCTCAATTGGCAACCGGCGCCCGGTTCTTGGAGTGTGGGCCAGTGTCTCGAGCATCTCTGCATCACGAACGAAGCCTATCTGCCGCCCATCTCCGTGGCGGTCAACGAGAAACCGGATTCTCCGGTCGAGCAGATTATTCCCGGATGGTTCGGGCGCTGGTTTATTCGCAACTTTATCGAGCCGTCGCCGGTCACCAAGCGAGCTCCGGCTCCAGCGAAGATCAGGCCCACGGCCCACGTTGGCGCCTCCGTTCTCGAACGCTTTCTCGGCGGAAACAAATCCTGCCGGGAACTCATGGTCCGCGCGCGCGCCAAAAACGTCAACCGCATTCGCTTTTGGAATCCGTTTATCCCGGGAATTCGATTCACCGTCGGTACCGGACTCCAGATCATTGTCGGCCATGAACGCCGTCATCTTCTTCAAGCCGAGCGCGTCCTGCATTTCCCCAGCTTCCCTCACTAGGTCACATAACGTTGCGGATGGAGCGCCCTCCAGCCGGTCAGTACGGATGTTCGGGAGTCAAAGACCATTGCGATTGCGATCGCGTGCGCCGATGGTTGGCCAAGCTGGTGTGCAATCTCGAAGCCGATACCCTTGTTGGCGCCAGTAACGAAGGCGATCCAGTCTTTCGGAGCTTGACACAGATTCTCCAATCTGTGCCATGGAATCAACATCCGCTGCGCCGGGCAGGCTACGCGAACTGCTATGCCGTCCAGCATTTCAGAAAGGCACCATGGAAAAAACTAAAGTTGTACGCACAACATGCAGATGGTCGCAAGCTGTTCCATCCGCAATGGGACTCAGATGGTCAAATCTACCTTGGGGTGTGGGTCGGCCATCGTCAATCAATCTCCCTCATGATTCCTCAGCCCACCGCACCGCATCTGCAATCGCGCACATCGTGGCAGGAACCCGCTTCCCTCCATCGTATTGAGCCAGTTTTCGCGCTGCAAGGCTGCGGATACCCATACGATCTGAGTACGGGAAACACTGTATGGCACTCCCTCACCTGATAATGTGAAATCGTTTGCAACGTCACCATTTCGTCCAGCCTTGAAGACCGAACTAATCACTGATCAGGCCCGTCGTTTTCGCTGTCAGCAGCAGCCGTTCGAGCGAACTGGAGGTTCTCTCATGAGTCCATCTCGAGTTCTTGTTGTAGAGGATTTTGAACCGTTCCGCCGATTCGTCTGTTCGACGCTGGCGGCAAGAACTGAATTGCAGGTCATCGGCGAGGCGTCAGACGGATTAGTAGCGGTTCAGAAAACTGCAAAACTACAACCCGACTTGATTCTTTTGGATATCGGGCTGCCAACGTTGAATGGGATCGAAGTGGCTCGACGAATCCAGAAGCTCTCACCCGAATCCAAAATACTATTCGTAAGCCAAGAGTCCTCTGCTGACCTGGTGCAAGAAGCTTTCGCGCTGGGCGCCTGGGGCTACGTTGTTAAAACACATGCTGGACGCGAACTATTAGCTGCCGTGGAAGCGGTTCGTCAGGGCAAGCGTTTTGTCAGTGCTGGATTGGCACCTCCCGTTCCAGCCGACTTTGCCGATGTGCAATTCCCAACCGTCTACATCAGGGGCTGGGCACCGGAGACGGGCAACTAATTCCCATTCTTGTCAATTCGCAATTTCACGTAGCGCACCCGGTCAGCAGATCTTCGCTCGTCGCGGCCTGCAGATCGAGAATTGTTTTAGCGTTCGTCTATGGGTGAGGCTTTCGGCACCGCCGGCAAGGGCTCGCCCGCCAGTCGTTTTTTCACCCGCCCGGCGAGGAAGTCCGCGAAGGGCGCGATATCCTCGCCGACACTCGCTTTTTCGAGAGCGTTCACGTAGGCGTTGCGGTCGGTTACCGGAATGACCGTCCACGGGTATCCGCCCGACGCCATCATGGTGTTCATCAGGAACCGCCCGACGCGGCCGTTGCCATCCATATAAGGATGGATGTAGACGAAGATGAAGTGCCCGAGCACCACGCGGACGGCCGGGTGACGCTCTTCCCGCAGCAGGTCGAAGAACGCCGGCATGGAGTCCCTCAGCGCGTCCCGGTTCAGCGGCACATGCATCGACTTGCGGATATAGACTTGGCCGTTGCGATAGCCGGCGAGATCGGCGGGCCTCAGCAGGCCGACGGTGACGCTCGGCGCGAACAGCTCTCGATGCCACGTGCCGTGGTCCGCGTCCGCGACCTCTCCCGGATTTTCCCCCTTCAGAATTTTGCCGAGGCTTTTCTGCACGGCCTGAAAGGCTTGCCAGTAGCCGCGCGCCGCCATGGCGTTCCGCTGTTCGCGGTCGCTCTGATCGGCTTCCGGATTCCAGGTGCCGCTGCGGACGCGCTCGATGAGAGCGATCGTGACGCGGTAGCCCTCGATCGACAGCGAATGGTAGGCGTCCGTGACATAGGCGTCGTTGACGCGCTTGAGGTATGCGTCGATATTGCGCGGCGGGTCCGGCGCTTTCGGGAAGCGTTCGATGACCGGCTCGCGCATTTTCTGCCAGAGCAGCCGCAGCCTGTTTACGTAAGGGGAGGTTTCGCGGGCCCCGATGACCAGGGAGGGCTTGTCCGTGAAGGGATCATTCTCCCGCACGGCGTAGCCGGCCGCTGTCATCGTTTTCACGATGTCGTCCGCGATGCGGTCGCGGCCGATGTTGCGGAAGGCCCCCGCCAAGCGCCCGGCGATCACCGTATGACCGCCCTCAAGGAGCCGGGTGAGAAGACCGGAGGCGTCCCGTATCATCGGCAACACCGCGCGGACATCCGTCGCGTTGTTCGAAAAATAATTGCGCGAGCATGCGATCAGTGCCGATTCCACCGAGAACAGCCGCAGGCCCTCCTCTTCTTCCTTCAGGTCCGCCACGGCCGGCAGCGCGATGCGAAGCTCCAGCAGGGACGTGCCATGCGGGAGTTTGGTGACCTTGTTTCCCGCGCGCGGCGACCGCGCCGCGAGCTGGCCAGGCACGGTCCAGTTGCCGGCATGGAGTGAGAGCGATTGTTCCGGCGACAGACACCAGCGCGCGCCGAAACGCGCTTCCAGATACTCTGCGCAGAAACGCCAGAAGGATGCATACCAGGCCGTGCTCTCGCCCTTCACTTCGTCGGGGCGGCTTGGGATATACCAGCCCTTTATGACTTCCTGCAGGAAACCGTTGCGCAGGAGGCGCTCCCGGTGCGTGCGCGACAGGTCGCGCGCCCGGATCGCCCCGTCCCCTTCCGCGGTCTGGAGTTTCCGCAGGACTTCGAGGGACTGCGCGAGTTTTTCAGGGGGTCTGGCCATGGCCGGTTTTCTTCAGGCTTCGTGTTTCCATTATCTGATTACGTTGCGCTGTATTTATACTATTGCGCTGTACTATTATTATCTTATTACGTTGTATCATTTTTATCCTATTGTGTCGAGACAGGACTGGTCCCGTCCGCTTGGAAGTGCGGCCCCGCACCCCGTTGCAGATAAGCTAATCTCGCTGTTTCTTCGTCAAGTGGATTAGCGTCGGCGAGGAAGTTTCTTTGCCGAGGCCTCGGATCCAGGTGGTTCACGGAACGGTTCTACAGAAATGCGCTCGTAACACACTTCCAGCACGGTCAGGTATTCTGTGCCGCCCGGCACTTGAAGGACTACTCTGTCACCCGCGGCCGACTTTATCAACGCGCGCCCCAGAGGTGACACCCAACTGATGTGGTTGCGGTTGAGATCGATTTCGTCTGTGCCAACGATGCTCACCACTCGCTCCGCTCCCGCGGCATTGGCATAGCGCACCGTCGCTCCGAAGAATGCCCTCGTCGCCGCCTGCCCCGCTCTCGGAGCTTCCGGGTCCACCACTTCCGCGGCTTCGATTCGCTTCGTGAGAAAGCGAATCCGCCCATCGATCTGCCGCAGCCGCCGCTTGCCGTACTGATAGTCGGCGTTTTCACTGCGATCGCCGTTGCTGGCGGCCCACGCCACCACCTCCGTCACGGCTGGGCGTTCCCTGGTGAGCAGAAATCGATGCTCATCTTTGAGGCGCTCCAGCCCGCTCCGCGTTATGTAGTTCTTGCCTCGCGTCGCGGGCTCGTCCCCTTGTGGTTTTCTCGTAAACCCTTTCCGCATCTCGTAGTCCTTCCAGCGCGAATCCAGTGGGTGCCCCAATGAAAGCGGATGAACGCCGATAGAAAGCACTGTAGGTCATCCGCGTTCATGGGAGTTTCATCTGCGGCCCTAACTGATCTTTTCACATTTTGCAGTCCCTTAGCGATCCTATCCATCATCTCGGACAAGTGCCAGCGAAGGCATGCTTGGGAGAATCAGACTGAAGCCGGCTTGTGTGAATCGATTCCAGAAACTCCTGGATCACGGGCAAGCGGGAAGTACCCCCCCGAAAGAAGGTTTGCCGACCATCCGGGAGTTGAGCAACTTCGTTCCACACCACGGCATTTTTTCAATAACATCGGGCTGCTTGGCGCGGACCACTGGTAGCGCTCGTTTATGCAAATTCCCACGCCGGCGAGTGAATTGGGCATACAATGCTTCCCGTTTCGAACTCGAGAAGGAAATCTTGGGTCTCATAAAGGATTGGCTTCGCAGGCTCGTCCTCTCACCCAAGTACAAGGGACATATTCGATCCTTGAGGTATCCGTCTTTTCGACAAGGCGATGCTCTGGGAATTGCTGAATGTGGAACGAAACCCCATGGACTTGGTCGAAGTGAAAGGTATCAGCAAACGCAAGAAACGTCCCTGTGTTCTTCCGGTAAAAGGTGCTTGGCAAATGCTCGACGCGCTGGTTCAGCCCTTTCGAACCATCGTGCTAATTGGACTGTGTTTCGGTTTGCGAATCAGTGAAATCCTGAGTTTGCGCTGGACGGATTTCGATTTCAAGCGATCGGTGGTTCTGATTCAACGATCAGCGGTTGGAAAGCGGCTCAACAAATTGAAGACGGAGTGTTCGCAGGACGAGGTGCGAAGCCGTACCATCTGCATCATCGCAAACCCCAGCAACGCAATCGCAACCCACGCAAACCAGTCGCCTAGCAACTGATACAGCGTCCAACTGTGCGCCGCCGGCACGTCCACCAGCAGCGTCGCAAACGGAGCCGAGCTGCTGCTCACCTCGCCCATAATACGGCCTCGGTTGTCGCTTACCGTCAGAAAGCCGTTCTTTGCCGCACGCGCGATGCTGAAGCCGTCCTCCACGCCACGCATCACCGCGATGTGCCCGTGCCAACTTCCATCCACTACGAAGTCCCATGCCGGAACCAGCATTAGCCCTACACCGGCCCTGCCATAGAGACGCGCCGGCGACGCGAAGTCCATGTCCTTGCAAATCGCCACGCCCCACTTCTGCTGCGGTCGCGGCAGTACGGTCAGCGTCGTTCCCGGCTTCAGGTTCGACTCGAACGGCGGCAGCATGTGCTCCTTGTCGTAACGCTGCACGACCAAGCCCGGAACATAAATCCGGGCCTCGTTATACTTCACAGGAGCGGCCACATGCACCACGCCCGCCACAATCGTCGCTAACTTTTCGGCCGAAACAGACTGCATCACCGCATCCGTTCCCGCGGCCTTACCTTCGAGCGTGACCCCGAGCTTCTCCGGCATCACGATCGCCTGAGCCCCATCGGTCGCAAGCCTCTCGGCTTCGCGCGCATAGTCACGAAATAGCCGCTCGGTTTCGACACCCGGATCAGTAACCGTATCGTTCAGCTTCTCGTCTGAGGTGATCAGCCCCACTTTTACCATCTGATTCTGCGGTAGCGACAGCCGCACCGCACCAAACAGCAGCACGGTCGCCACCACGCCAACTCCCGCGCCAGCAACCTGCAACGCGCGCTTCCATGAGTTCTGTCTGATGTGCAGCGCAATCGCAATCGCAGCAGGAAACAGCAGTAAGACAAAGGTCATCCCCCAAGCCCCCGTGATCGAAGCTAGCTGCAGAAACGGGAGAAACTTCAGCTGCGAATACGCAAGACTTCCGGCCGACCCATGTGGCGACGTTACATTCCGCACATACTCGCTCGTCACCCAGACCGCCGGCAAAGCAAGAACCCCGCTCCACACCGCGCCACGCAAGACCAGCACGCGAAACAGCAGTACTCCCGCTGCAAAGACGACACCAGCAACCAAGAAGATGCCCACCCACGCAGACCCCGGCATCCCCAGCGTCTTCGTCAAGTAACTCCACATGTTTAGACTGCCGAGCACCATGACGACCACTGCCGTCACCGCCGCCGACCACCATTTACTTCGCAACGCAAACCAGAGTAGTGGCAGCGGCGCAAACCACATTAGCGGCCACCACGGCTGGAGACCATTGCCGAAGTAAAACATCGCAGCACTCGCGACGGTTGCGAGCACCGTTTCCATCACCCGCCGGGAACTAAGTGTGAATACCATTCAGATACCTCCCAAATGATCTATGGCAGAAGGCGCGGAACTCCGAAGGAGAGACCGCTATTCGTCCCCCCAGGTAAAGCATGATGAGACCCTGCATCAACGCGCCCGTCTCGAAGACGATCTCCCACACATCATCCTTGCGCAGGTGACCCGTCTCCATCGCGCGTGCAATCACATCGGCCGACACGTTCGCCGTCGGCGACCGCCTCGCCTTGAAGTCGTCCGGATACTGCCGCGCGCCCTCGCGTTTCTTAAGAAACATCAGCTCAAACAGTCGCGGGCTGTCGAAGGCATGGTCGAGAAAGACATCGAGTATCTTCAATAGCTGGCGATCGATCCCGCCCGTCAGCCGCAGGCCCGCAAGCTTCGCCGTCAGCTCTACGAACCCTGCATCCGACAGCGCATTCAGCAACCCATCGCGATTCGGATAGTGCCGGTAGAGCGCCATCGGCGTAATGCCGACGGCGGTTGCCACCCTCCGCATGGTCACGCCCTCGGCTCCTTCTTGATCCAGCAGAGTGCGTGCCGCGCCTGCGATCTTCTGTGCCGTTGTTGCCGTCATGTCTACACTGTATACTATAAAGTCTACGGCGTATACAGTGTCAGCAAGACGAAGACCCAAGCGCCTGAACTGGTGAGAGTGCGGGAAGAGTGGCGAGTCAAGACGCCATACTGCGCAGACTCAGACTGGCTCTTCGCCAGTGAGTTTAAAGACGTCGCCGTACTGGCCCGACAGCCTGCTGAAACTTGTCCTGAAGCCTGCCGCTGTTCGGGCAAAGATCACCAAGCGAGTCGGCTGGCACACGTTCAGGCACAGCTACTCCACCCAGTTACGAGCGAACGGAACTGACATCAAGGTGCAACAAGAGCTATTCCGGCACTCAAATGATCAGACCGCGTTGCAGGTATACACGCAGGCTGTAAGCGAGCAGAAGCTTGAGGCTCACGCGAGAGTCGTAGGGCAGTTGCTCTTCAGTGGGCCGAAAGAAGTGACCGCGACATAAAGCAAAACAGGGTGCTGCGAAGCACCCTGCTGGCTTTGTGAGCCGATGTGAGTCGGTTTTCTCGACCCAAAATGGCTTCGTCCCTTCATGGCAGGCTTGTGCCTACCGCTTGTTCGAGCGTCTGTCGAACCACATCAAGGTTTCGAGCCGCCTGGGTCACGAACTCCACTGCGATACACTGCCACCCTGGCTTGCGCACCGTCTCCGCGATCACGCTGCCTGGGTCTCGGCCCCGTGCATTCAAGAGCACGGAGACCTCAAGGAGCCCGTTTTCGCTGTTGATCATTGCCGGACCGGACACCTGACGAATCTCCGCCACCTGCCCAAGCGGGACCTGTACACCATTGGACCCGGTCACGAGCACGTTGGCGAGATCTCGCGGATCGCGCCGAAACTCAGGTGGAAGCATTGTTCGCGGAACTGAAGAACCAGATCGGACTGCATCGCTTGCGCCTGCGGAGACTGAGGTTCGTGCGGGAGCAGTTCTTCCTGGCAGCGGTGGCCCAGAACATCAAGCGACTCGTGCGGTTCCTCAGCCAACCGACAACACCTACCCCGGAAGCTGCCGCTTAGCTGAGGTGGGAGGAAAAACTCGACGGCAGCTTTGATCGCAGCCAAAAAGATATTCCGATCACGGACTTTTTCAACAGCCACGCCTGTTTACATCAACAATGATTACATCAACAATGACTCCCGCCACTTTGGCAAGCCCGCGAACACTTCAGTTTCAGGGCGGCGCGCAGGGATGATCGCAAATTGGTGTTTTCAGGGCTGGACCGGAGGGTGGCGTTGAAGGCGCGGTGTGAATTTCCGGACGACAAATTCTTGTAAGACATTGGAGAGGGCACTCTCGCCTATTCTGATCAGCGAGTTTTGGAGGATCAATTGCGTTGCATCACGGTCGTTTTTCGGATAGTAGAGATATGAGATGCCGCCCGTCGCGAAGCTTCCCAGAATCCCCGAGTAATTCGTTTGCCAGCGCTTATTGTCTCCCTTGCAAATCATGGGACTAGCGAGCGCGTACAGAAACCGCGATCTCGTGCTCCCCGTTCCCTTGTAGAAATAACGCGGATCTTGCTTCAGAAGTGACGGCAGTATGGCGCTTCCGATGAACGTACCTGAAATAACGTTCGCGTAGTTGGCAGCAAAGCGCTTCGCATAACCCTGTACGCCTTGCCCGTATCCCTCGAAGTCGTTAGTCGCCTGCTGAACTCCCGCAAGGGCGGCCACTCCCACGAAGGTAAAAGGCTCAATCGTCGATTTCCACGCAAGCTCGAACTTTTGCTTGGGAGCGAGGGGAGCTGCATCGGGCACGTAGCTGACAAAAAAGTTTGGAATGAAGCCGAACACCCGTTGCTTCTCTTGCTCCTTGATCTGTTCCTGCGCCACTTCGATCTGCGTGACTCCTACGTGCACTTCGGTCACAACGGTGGCAACAGGCAGCGTAATTGCTGGCACAAGGTAAGCCTGTCCCGGGCGCAGGGCTCCGGAGACCCTTTGGGTCGCGAAACCTTCCGCCGCTATTGTGACTTGAAAGGGCCCAGGAGGCAGATGGGAAAAAGAAAATTCTCCATTGTTTCCTGACAATACCTGTCGTATTGGGGATTGGTCATTACGCGTAAGTCGCACTTGAGCGCCGAGGGCAACGGTTCCGGATTTATCAAGCACAGTTCCGCTGATGTAGCCCGACGATTGCCGATCTGGCTCGCTGGCAGATGCTCCTATTTCCTGAGCGTCAAATTTATGAATGACTTCTGGCTGGGCGGTCTGGGGCTGAGGCTGAGCCAGTGCCGGTGCAGGAAATCCAAAGGGAAACACAAATAGGCTTAGCCAGATCAGGCTTCCAGCGCCGGGGACCAACCTCCGGACGTTTCGGCGCCAAGACATCTTGCCCGCGCCTCCTTGCGCGGCATGCACCAGTTCCTCGGCTTAGCGTTCCACCAAGCTACGATCTCACTACGGCAGCTCGGTTGAGACCCTGTTACTTATGACAGCTGCCAGCCTTAACGCAGGGTTAATGGACGCCCCCTGAGGAGAGAATCCGTCGCTCGGTGGCGAAAGCCGTGGTCCTTGCCAACCCCTCCGGCTGCGATAACAGCAATTGCTGGAGCAGCACCAGATCGCTCTCGACATCAGCGCGAGCCGTCTTTTGGGCAGCGTTGGATTTCAGTTCCTCGCGCAGGCGTGCCTTCATGAGATCTGCAGCAAATTCGGAACCGGTCGGATCGTTCAGAATATTGGATCGCGCAATCCCCACGGACGTGACTTCACCACCCTCCCGTACCTGCAGGGTGGGTCCTCCAGCGCCATCGAGGGCTGGCTCGGCCGCAACGTGTAAAGATGTCCATTGACGCTTATCTGCGTCGGCAGCCGAAGACGCAGCCCGGATCAATTCCTCTAGTTGGTCCTGAACATGGCGCCGGTCTGCACTCGTTAGGGGCGCGACCAACTGATGGTTTGAATCGAGGACCAGTGCGTTCTTCCCCGGGTTGAAATGGCAGTGTCCAATATAAACACACTCCAAGACACCGCGGACGCGCTTGGACCGTGGAATTGTCCCCGGGACTTGTGGAATCACGAAGGTCGATGTCTGCAACTCTGGATGACGATGGCTGTAATTGGAAAGCGTTCTTGCCAACTGTTTCGGCGTGGTGATGCCCAGGTCGCCGATAATGCTGCGATGCACGGAGTGTGGGTAGTAAGAATTAATGATCTGCCGCGCGAAGTCGGCACAGTTCGCGGTAACCAGGTTCCAGCGATGGCGCTTGGGGCGTTCGTTGAGGGTGCGAATCAGCTTCGCATCCTGCTCCGGGCTAGTCTCGATTTCAAAAGTGTAGATGGTGCGGATATACGAAGCCCCGATCAATTCGTACCAGTCTCCATCGGGTGTCTCGCTATTGGGAAGATCGGGAGCCAGAGATTCCAGGTGATTGCGCCGGTAGCGGTCGCGTAGAAACGCAACTAGCTTCTTGTCGGCAAAAAGAGGAATGTCTTCCTGTTTCTCTACGGCGTACAAGTAAGGGACGAGAGGAATTGCAATCCAGTCGTATCCGGCGATACTGCGGTAACGGCTGAGAACGATTCCGGTTTCGCCTGGGCCACAGGGATGCAGGATAACCGGAGATGTGGCGCAGACACCACTGAGGTAGAGGGCGGAATGACCGGCTCCCAAGAGAGCGCCGCCGTAACCGTAGGGCTCTCCCAAGAACAGGGTCGCCCCAGCCTGCGCGGGAGGAATCGAACACACGCAGAAAAGGAGAACTGCACTCAGGTTCCCTAGTCTCAAGACAGCCTCAGAGTAAGGCTAGGCCAACCGCGCAAGACGCATAACTGTCAGGAAGTACAGGTCGTAGGGATGAGTGTGTCGAAACGCTCCACGACCCGAGAGAGAAAGCTCGCGACCGTCTGAGAGCACTACCTTTGCTGAGAGCCATCGCGGTCGTCGCCCGGGGGCAGAAGGACTGGCTCGCCAGCGTCAGTCTCAGTGACCACTGGGTTCGGCAAGTGTCGACCCAGCAAGGTCCTTACTTGCAACCAAACTTTATGATCACATTCGATCTGAGTGTGGCCTTTACTCAAAAGACGGCCACGCCAGGAGAACCCGTAACATTCTGCGGGCTCCCCTTTGTACTCCCAAAGGAAATTACCAAGGATTGTCGTGTGCGCCGGATCAGCGGGCACGATTTTTCGGCGACCTTGAATCAGGCCATGTGTCTGGTAGAAATTCACCGCTTCGATGACGTTGGCCGGAATTAGCGAATCATTCTGAAAGGGCTTTGCGACGCTATCTATCTGTATCGTTAGCATCACCGGGATGCCTGCCCGTTGTAATTTCCGGGACAGGCTTACCACGGCCGAAGCACCCCAACTGTGCCCGAACAATACGATGCGCGCTCGCCGCTTTTTGTCATCCGATAGTGCATCGCCCTCCTTTGTGCCCAGTAGCTTCAGGATGGTGTTGTAGGCTACGCCGACCTTGCGGTTTTCAAACAGGCCGAAATAAACCTCCTTGGGATACTCCTGACGAAGGTCCTGGATCAGCTGAACTTCGGGGTGGTGCGGCTCATCGTGACGGACAAAGCCACCTAGGAAGCCGACTACAATGTTTGGGGGATTAGTTTGACTCGAAGGCAAAACAGCCGATGATGCTGAAGAAACCCGGGAGCGGTCACTCGCTGCATGTCCTGGCCGAGCAAGCACACAGGTACAAAGGAGAGCGAGTAGGCACCCGATGATCCCAACTCGAGATCCTACCGGCGAAGGTGAAACTACGCCTTTGAAACTGACCCGACTCCGGAAGATTGGTCGCACGTACCCTCTTTGCAGCACAGGGCATTTTACGACCGCGTCGATCGAAAGCGAACCATTCAGCAGTTTCAGCCGTTCCTCCATGCTGATGAGGCCAAGGCCTCGGCTCGTATTCGCCTCATCGGTGTCGAAGCCGGTGCCGGAATCCGATTCGCAACCCAAGCGCGGTACCAGGATCGAGGCTCGCGCTCCTCTCGGTTCGGGAAAAGATTCGATGCGTGCCGCCGGGTAAGAACGCTCGAAGAGTGAACTAGTCGCCCGCCTCCGCTGGCGATGCGAGAACCTGATTGGGGTGGAGACGGTTGGGAGTTTGCACATCGCCAAGCTCGGCGCGAGCGTGACCTGCCAATTCAGCACTAATAAACCGCCTGCCCTGACGAACCGCTTCCATGGAAGCTAGCAGTTCGCTTCCAGCATGGGTTTTGACGATGTAGCCCCATGCGCCCAACCTGAGAGCTTCTTCCACGATATCGGCAGAGGATTCTTGACTCAGAAAGAGTACTTTGGATTCGGGAGATAGCTTGCGAATTCTTCGAGCGGCTTCGATTCCATTTAGTGTCGGCAGCCCGATGTCGAGCAAAATCAAATCTGGCTGCAGTTCTGCGGCTTTCTGGACCGCCTGCAATCCGTCTGATGCTTCGCCGATGACCTGCAAGTCCGCTCTTTTCTTCAGCGTCGAAGAGATAAATTGCCGGAACGGTGCGAAATCCTCCACTACTAGAACCCTGACTGATGACATGCACCCACCTTTACTCCCTCGGACGGCTGCTGCCGAGTGCACGAAGCAAGTCTTGCTTTTCTGTCATTATCAACTTCGTTATACCATTTCTGTCAATTAGTAAAACTGACAGGGGGAGCTTCTCCCCGAGGTTTAGGGTGAGGTGGAAACACACCCGAATCCCGCGCCGCGGAGCAGTCCTTCCTATCTCGCCCGACCTATCCACCACAGAACCTTGCCAATCACTTGCCACTGGGATTCCAGGGCCAACGAGATGGACTCATAGTCTCGTCGGTCGGACACCAAAGCGTCTGTGTGATCGAACCTGATCAATCGCGAAACGATCAATCCCCTCGCAGGGTTCGAAGCCACAACAATCTGACCCACCAACTTGTCATGATGGACGTCGAGCATATCAATCGCGATGATGTAGCCATCGAGGATCAACGGCGACATCGAATTTCCTTTTACTCGTAGGCAGATCGTGGACTTCGGATTAGGGCACCAGTGCATGGGCGCTGCCAACATCGCTTCCGGCCGCACCTGCTCTAAATCGACGGTCTCGTCGCCCGCTTCCCCCGGAGTGCCAGCATGGACGGGAAGGAGCGGAACGGCAACGAAATCAGTGGTTGGAATCCTTTTCCGGCTGCCTGCGTGAACCACGCGCAAATTTGGGAATCTATCTTGGTGCATGCGGCGGCGTGCTGCGGGCAGGACTCGCATCACGTTGGCTGTGCTTAGACCCGCGCATCCCCAGAAGTACCAGCAAAGAGGGTCGCCAGCCAGATTTCCAAGTTGGATGTGGATGTTGGCCGGTGCTTTCTGAATCGCTCGTTCCCAGCGGGAGACCGCCATCGTCGATGCGCCCAACCGTTTGCCCAACTCGGACTGGCTAAGGTTTAGACTATTGCGAAAGTCTACGATCTTCTGTGACCACTCTGGCAGGCCAGCTTTGGCGTGTTTGGCTGTCAATTTCTTGGGGGGCATGGGGAACCCCCTTTCGGGTAATCTGCACTCGCTTTCAGGTGCAATTAAATTCTAAACCTAATGCGAGAGGGGTGTCACCAGTCTTTAGGCATGCTGTACGAGTCATCCGGCCCGTGCTTGTACGAATTCTTTCCCCTTGAGAGGCACACGAGCGTGGATCGTAGTACCAGAACCGGGCTGTGACTTGATCGAAATCTCACCGCTCACCAATTGCATTCGCTCCCGCATGCTGATGAGCCCAAGGCCGTGACGGGATATGGCGTCTTGCGGATCAAAACCAACTCCCAAGTCGCACACAGTCAATTGAATCTCTCCCTCTGTACTTTCCAATTCTACTTTGAAGTGCTGCACGCCGCTGTGTTTCACCCCATTCTGCAGAGTTTCCTGTAAAACTCGGAACAGACAAAGCGAGATTTCCTTGGGCACACTTCGTGGTATGGCTGTATATCCTGCCATACCTTTGGCTAAGAATTGGATGCGCCGCAACAATGGCGGCGAATTCACGCACGTCCTTGGGGGGCATGGGCCCGTAGCGAATGCTCATCGGCCTGCCCGGACTTGGGATTCTTTGTAGATTTTCCGAGAATAGGGACGAAGTTCTTCGGGATGCTCACGCAGGTAGGTGAGCAAGCGCTGCTTCTTTTGCTTTCCCCGCTCTCCATTCGAGTTCTCGGCTTGCAAATCATGAGTCAGAATGGCGCCGGGCAGGCTTTCTGCTACCCGCTCATAAACTGAGCACCACGCTTTTTTTACCGCCGAGAGAGAAATCGCCAGCTCACCGGATAATTCCTCATCAGTCCCCCCTCGGAGGGCGGCAAGCAGAAGTCGCTGCTCGCTGGCGGAAAAACCGCTTTTGGGTGGCTCGTATAAGAACAGAGAGGTAGTCCAGGTCATGCGCATGAGCGCCAACTGGCGCGTTAGGCCAAAAACGTGCGGAGCGGCAATCATCTTCCCTGCATCCTGACTCAGAAAACTGACATATTTCCCATCTTCAGCCTCTAGGAGCAATGAACCGCTGTCAGCGATCCACTGCGCTTCCTCGGGGAATGTAGCTTGCAGGGCAATTATTTCCTTCAGCAGATAGCCACGATGACCTTCGACAAATGCTCCTGAAACTTGCATACGGACGTCAGTGCGCTTGGCGTCCTCTGGATCGATCGACAAATGCCATAAAACCAGGTTCAATCCTCCGTCTGTGTTGGCGGCAGAAACCTCGTTGTCGGAGAGCAGCG
This sequence comes from Terriglobia bacterium, assembly GCA_963786325.1. Classification (GTDB taxonomy): domain Bacteria; phylum Acidobacteriota; class Terriglobia; order Terriglobales; family Acidobacteriaceae; genus JAIQFF01. Next base: position 57,067 of record CAWAYW010000016.1, on the reverse strand, counting down.
GGGATTCGCCACGTACAATGCGCTTGGCTAGCTCCGGACCGATCCAGAAGAAAGGGGGCGTCTTCAGCTCACGAAGAAAATCGTCGGTAACGAACACGCTGGCTGCGGCTCCCACCATCTGCTCTTTGGCTTCGTGTAGCTCTTCAAAGACAACAGGCCAAAACGCTTTACGGCCCAAGAGACGTAACCAAGTGGACTGTAGCTGATCGATGTTTTCTCCGTAGCGGGGACCGGCGACAGGGTGGGCCGCAAGGATGCGAACACACGCACTTACATCCCTGCGCCGCATTGGGCGGCAGCGGATCGTCATTCAAGGCTCCGAACTCACGCCCCAAGCAGTTTCGGTAGTCTTTTAGGTCAGTTGTTTATAGCAAATTCCGGGCTACAATGCTAAGCAATTGCCGAAGCTAACCTTCTCCCGTTTTAGCCCGGCTGGGTAGTTGAGCGACGGGTTCCCTGCTCAATCTATGGCGGTAGGCGTTGCGAGTCTAGCAACTGAAAGGACTCGTGTGCCTGCACAAATTCATATGGAAAAAGAAGTCAGCGGCACCGCATTCTTGCTCCCCAATTGCTAGTGAGACCGACTGAAACGTAAATAATAAGGAGAACTTTGTGAGATTCAAGATTCTAGCTGTTCTGACTGTCTGCACACTGCTGACCACGATGACATTGGCTCAGGCAACCCCCACCACTAACACGCACGTATTGGGGAAAGGGAGCGTGATTTCATTCGATTTTCCCGGCGCAACTAACACCCAGGCAACAGGAATTACTCCCTCCGGAGACATCGTGGGGAGATACACGAGTCCGGATGGGGTCCAGCACGGATTCCTCCTGAGTGGAGGCAAATTCCGCTCCATCAATTTTCCTGGCGCCACCTCAACCGATGTTAACTGGATCAATCCCCGCGGCCAGATCGTCGGGGGCTATTTCGGTAGCGTTGGCAACGAGCATGGGTTTCTGCTGAGTGGTGGGAAATTCACCACCATTGATTACCCAAACGCCCAGTTCACCAACGCTTTTGGCATCGGCGCCACGGGCGAAATCGTCGGAATTTGGGGTGACAGCGCCGGCACTTTGCACGGCTTCCTCCTCAGAGCAGGAAACGTTAGTACGCTTGACCTTCCAGATGCGACAGGTACTCTTCCCGCCATGATCTCAGCGGGACGCATTGTCGGCGGGTACGTCGATAACACCGGGACTCACGGCTTCTCCCTAACTCAAGGTGCTGTTAAGACCATTGATTGCCCCGGCTCGACGTTTACGTTTCTCAGCAGCGTGGACCCCCAAGGTCGCATGGTAGGCGGTTATGGCGCTGCAGACGGCAATGGGCACGGTGCTCTCGTAATCGGTCGCAATTGCATTCCAGTTGATTTTCCGACCGGAACGAACACCTTTGCAAATGGCATCAACCCTCAGGGGGACATCGTCGGGCGATATACAGGAGCGGATGGAATCGTTCATGGCTTTGTGCTTCGCGGATTCGTGAAAACTGCGAACGTGATTTATTCGGCTGCCCACGACTTTTCGACGAGGTTGAACCCCAATTCGGTATGGTCCTACGGCTTCACCACGAGCGTGGGCGGTCCTTTCACGCTGTATACGATTTCGGGGACAACATTTTTCTCGGGAGAAGTGGGCTGGTTCGGGCCAATTCCCGCGAGTAGTGCTCCTGGCTACCCATTAGTTGTTGCGGCCCCAGGCGTAATCCCGGATGTTCTGGACATGGGACCTGGTCCAGGTTCTTACACGGTAGTGCGCTGGACGGCTCCGAGCCGAGGACGCTGGGACGTAGTCGGCGAATTTTCTGGGACAGGCCTGACCACTGGAGATGTTCACGTCTTGCGCAATGGTTCGGCCGTTTTCAACAGTCCGCTGAATGGCTCTGACGCAGCGCCATTCTCCTTGACCATTGACGTCGCTGCGGGAGACACAATCGACTTCGCGGCAGGGCCCGGCCCTGACGGTAACAACGATTCTGATCCTACAGGATTCAATGTCACAATCACGCCGGAACTATGACTTAACGTCGGATTTGATGGTGAAAAGGTGCCGATGCTCGAGCGTCGCGGGGGAGGCGTTCGAGCGAGGCCCTGACCCCAACCTCGAGGTATGGGTATGCTTAGGAAACTCTGGATCGGCAGATGGAAGTCGGTTCAAGCAACGCACAGGAGGCAACAAGAGCGTAAAATGCCGTGCGTTTTCGAAGTCAAAAAGGAAATCCGTATGATTCTGAGATCGCGATGCCTGCATTGCTTGACGGTACTTGGACTCCTCGTGGGATTGTCAGCTTGCGGCGGCGGTGGGTCATCCTTTGGTGGGCCGATATCCACAGGTCCGACTCCCTCGATCTCCTCGCTGTCGCCTTCCAGCGTGACGGCGGGCGCCCCGGGTTTCGCGCTCACGGTAAACGGCAGCAATTTCGTCTCCGGCGCGGACGTGATTTGGAGCAACCCCGGCAATCCCGGATTTGGCAACGGTTCCACGTCGTTCGTGAGCGCATCGCAAGTGACCAAACCGATCTCTGCCGCCGACATTGCCATTCCGGGCGCGGTGCAGGTCACTGTGCTCAATGTCGCCGCTCAATCGAACGCCCTCACCTTCGTCATTAAGCCCGGCCCTCCAGGCGGAGCTCAAACGGTTTCGATGGGTGCGAATGGCGTTGCACCCAATGGGAACAGCCATGACCCTGTGTTGAGTTTCAACGGACGTTTTGTCGCCTTTTCATCGGAAGCCACCAACCTGATTTCTCCGAACGCGAAGTTCCCGCAGGGATATATGCGCGACACCTGCATCGGCGCCGGCAGCTGCACGCCGGCGACCCTGCTGGTTTCGGCTGTCACGGGAGGTACTCCCGCCAGTCCCGCGGAAGGCAATACTCTGGGAGGAGCGATCCCCTCGATCGGTAGTCAGGGCTTCTCCCCCCCGTCCGGTGGGGGGCTCCCTCCCGCAGGCCGATTCATTGGTTTCCTCTCTGCCGCGACCAATCTTGTTACGCCGAATACCACTTTTCAACAAGCTTACGTACGAGACACTTGCTTCGCCCCCATTTCTCTCGCTACCTGTACTCCTACCACCATGCTCGCCTCCACAACGCAGACCGGTGGCGAATCCAACGCTGCCGCATCCGGATTCACGTTCGCCCCCAACACTTGCAACGCTGCGTTTGTTTCGGCCGGGACCAATTTAGTCAGCGGTGTGACCACACCCAACCAAATCTATCTGACCTCGTGCTCGGGGAATGGTCCGTCCGGCGGCCTGGGCACCTTCACGACCTCTGCCCTCGTCTCTGCCAGCAACGCCGGCACTCCAGGCGACCAGGGAGCGCAACAACCCGCCATCAGTTCCGACGGCCGCTGGGTTGCCTTTGCATCTACATCGACGAATCTGACGAACACACCCAATGGGGGTGTACAGCAAATTTATCTGCGCGACACCTGCCTGCTTATGTCGGCTGGCTGCACACCTTCCACGACCTTCGTTTCGTTCGACGGCTCCGGCAGTCCATTCACCGGGGGGAGTCAGCTTCCCTCCATTAGCGATGACGGCCGTTTTGTCGTTTTCACTACGCAAGTGCCAGTCTTGGGAGGCGGCGTTACCATCAATGTCTCAATCCGTGACACCTGCAATTCGTCGAATGGACTGGTGGCGAATTGCACTCCTTCGACTACCACCGTGTCCCAGACCGCCGTCGGCGGTTCCGGCAATGGGCCCAGCACTTCTTCACCCCACGCTGTCAGCGGTGATGGACGTTTCGTTGCCTTTTCCTCCAGTGCCACAAATCTCGTCGCCCCAACCACCTCCGGAAATCAAGTGTTTGTTCGTGATACTTGCAAATCGTCCAGCGAGAGCGTGACCGGCTGCACGCCAACCACGGTTCTTGTTTCAGTGAATGGCCCAGGTCCTACCGGTGGCTTCGATGCGGCGATCAGCGATGACGGACATTTCATCGCTTACGAGACCACCCTGGCAGGTGTAACGCAAATCCTGCTCGCCGCCACTGGCTTCTAGTGGACTCAGTAGAACGCCAGAGTCGTAGGGTTCTTATACATGGGGAAGCCGTTGCCAAGCACCTCCAAGAGTTCCTCTCTCAGAAATAAACTGGCTGGCATCTGAACTCGCGTCGCGGGGAGAGTTTCATTTGTTTGACGCTTAGGGGATGGGATGCAAGTTCACATTAACGCAAAGAAGAATTGTTCCACCTGTTCTTTGGAGGCAATTCGAAAGCAGCGAAATAGTGTTCATCCTCACCTTTGGTCCGACTGTACGGGAGCAGAGTTCGATTCTGCCGCAATAAACATTCTCCTAATGCAACATGTCTTGGTTCATTGTGAGGCCTCACGGATCGCAGACTTTCCTGATGGAGTTCCGTTCGAAGACATTTTCACAAAGGCCCCGAGGAAGAAACGCGCGGCGGATTTCCAAAACTGGTAAAGAAAGACGTTTGAAACGTGGCCGGAGCCCAGTGGCTGGAGTTCATGACTCAATCATTCTCGCGATGGTGCGGGCGGGCTGAACAGAAAAAGTCCCCGAGTCGAGCGTCAAGCCTCGTTTTTCATTGGGAGGTCCCTCCTTGTCGCGCGCCGCTGGCCTACGCTTAGCGCACCCCACCACGGTCAAGCGTCCAAACCCGTTGGCCGGGCTTGAGTTTTGTTACCAATTAAACGACCTTCAGGCAAGTCATGGACTAAGGCGAACAGGGAATTTCAGCAGCGGCGTTCTTGCGATGGGAAATGTGCGCGCGGGAGATTCCTGCGGAGTTTGTTGCTGGTGAGCGATCACTCCCGGCGGTTACAACTGCTGAGGCCCCGCATCTCCCACTTCTTTCATGTGGAGCCTCAGTCAGAAATCTGGCTCGATTCTGACACTGAAAGAGCCTCCGTCGGAATGGCACAAAGGTGGGGCAGCCGGCGAGCGGTCGTTGCTACTTTTCCCGGTGGGTCCCTGAGTTGGTGATTTGGGGACAACCCCACTGGGTTTTTCCATATGAACCATAGGCACGGTGTCGGGCAAATCGGGATCGCCGAGTCGCTCATTTTCTCCCAGAATGGCAGTGGCGTGTGCGCGGTACCGACTGTACTCTCCTTCTATTTTACGATGACCATCGAGTGTGTAAGGGCGTGAACCGAGAGCGCGATACGATTCTGCACGCCGACCTTCCGCAGCAGCTTGGCCACATGGGCTTTCACTGTACGTTCCGCAATGCCAAGGGGAGATCCGATCTCCTTGTTGGAGCGCCCTGCGACGAGCAACTCAAGGACTTCCATTTCCCGCGCGGTAAGGGTGGCGCGGCCGGTGGGGAAACTACGAACCGGAGCTGAACTCACTCGCTCAATGAACATGGAGAGTACGCGACGCGGAGCCCACACAGAACCCTGATATACGATGCGGATAGCCTGCACAAACTCGGCGGGCGAGGCGGCTTCGTTAACGTAGCCTTTTGCGCCGGCGATGATAGTTTTGAGAACGGTTTCCTCATCTCCTGAACCAGTCACGATGATGCGAAGATCAGGACGCGCAGCTTTCAGACTGGCGATCAAATCAAAGAAGTTATGCGTGTTGCGATTCCCGAGCAACGCCAAGCCAATATTTTGCAGTTCAGCTAGTTCAGGAAGAGAGGCTGGAACCAGCTCGAAACCTGATTCCGACTCGAACAGGGCGCGGAACCCTTCGACGCGCAGGGGATCGTTCTCCAGTAAGGCAATTCGGATGCGCGGTTCTTTTGCCATTTTCCTCATCGTTCGCCAGGTGGACGTATCGACATTCGTGTCAGTGAACATTGTCGCGCCGCACTAGATAGGCAGCACAGATCACGTTCGTCATGGGCCTACGGTAAGCATTTCAACACCGTTTCGAAGTCGTAATGCAAATTGAGAGTCACTAGCCAGCTTGGCGATCTGGGGGAACCGGACTGACGGCCAATTTCTGGACGCGATTGGTGTGTTCGTGGATGGCGATCCTGAGGTTTTCGATTACTTTCTGTAATTGGGCAGAGTCATCAGTCGCGATGGCCTTGGCGCACAGTTCGCGGATTTGATCTTCCGGTCGTCTGCGCATTGGGAGTTGCTAAGATTTTAACTAGACTGCCAAATTCCAGGCGATTGTTCGATACGGTCCATACTGTAGATGGTCGACATCGCGATAGTCGTTGCGTACCAGAATCAGTTAATCCTAACCGTGGAAGCGCCAAATCGGTTCCGTGGCGCAAACAGTAATTCGCGCCATGGTTAAAGCTCGCGCGAATCCCCGGGCTGCTTGAGTTCCTGCAGCGGCGGTTACTTCGATGCACGCGGGTAACTCGTTTTTGTGACTGTCGAGCCATTCACAGCAGACCCGGACTCAGATACTTTCCATCAGGGTCGGTGAAGGCCCTTGGGATGGGGTGGAGCGTGGCTTGCGATTCTCTGGGAGGAGAAGCCACGCTTCCCCTTCCCCTTTCTAGACCCGCCCTGGTCCTCTCTCTGCCCCTTTCCGCATTCTTTCGCTGGGTCATTTCCGGGAGTAACATTTCGACTTGGTTATGGGAGGTGAGCAAATGGATTCATCTGAAGAAAAGGACAAGCCCAGTACCACGCTACCGGGAACGGTTGAGAAAATCATCAAGCCGATTGTCCCTGGCGAACCGGATAAAGCACAGATTGAAGTTGAGAAGGGGGAGCATCTTTATCGCGAGATTCGCATCGACAATGTGCTGAAGGATGAAAAAGGCGAAGAGGTAGCACTTAAGGAGGGCGCGCCGGTAGATGTGACCATTGAAGCGGACAAGAAAGACACGACCAAAAAGCCAGAGTAATTCAGCGCTCTGGCATAGCCCAACTTCTCACGATGCTCTCGCCGGGTTTGTTGCCAAACCGAATGGTGGAAAAATACGGAATCGACTGTATGGCAAAAACTGGAGCACTTTCTTAAATTAGTCCCACGCACGTTTCAACTGTCCCGCCGCCACCGAGCGGCGGTTTTTTATGTTCTTTTAGATGAGGTGGATTACATTGGCGTTCTGGTCCCGCAGAGCGCATGGATGGAATCGCAGAGCACATCTTCGAGTCGTGTTTTCGTGGGCGCGCGTCCTCAAACAGCGGGCGTATGTCGAAACGCTTTTCTGGCCAAGTTGGGCAGTAATAGGCCATTTACCCGATTGAAAGGTTACCCTCCGGTGCTATACACCTGCGGCCAATGGTTGATAAGGGCCCGCGCGCTGCCATTGGGAGTACATCATGAAAATTCGCATAGTTCTCTGGACCTTCTGTATGGCCGTTGCCGGTTTTATGTTGGCAACAACCACGCCATCAATCACCAGCACCAGCATGCTCGGCTTAACTACTGGAGCAGCCATTGGAGGAGCGCTCGGGATAATGTTCACTCACAGAGCCAGACGCAGACATATCTAGGTGCGGCGCTCGCGCCGCTGCGAACGGAACGCCTAGGTTTACTTTTTACCGTGGTCGTTGAGCGTTCTCTTCGTTTCGGATGTAGGTGCAATACTCGCATGGCCCCGGCTCGGCCGCGTATGCGGCTTGCAGCCCGGACAGGCTGCACTAAAAACGGGCTTTGACTCCGGCGCGGGTGATGCTGGTTAATAGAAACTTCTTCCAAAGCAAAAAGAGAGGGTCGGGCCACTCACCAACTCGGCGTTTTGCCCCATCGGCTTACGATGCTGAATCCAGAGTCCCTCCGCGAGACTCGCCAAGGCTTTCTTCAGGCTCTCGGGGTTGTCGACCTCGATTGGCTGCGAAAACGCGCGGGGGGGACAGTGAACTCGCGCTTGAACGCCCGGTTAAAAGCGGGTTCGGACTCATAGCCAACTTCGGATGCGATCTGTGCCACCGAGTAACTGGTCGAAGCTAGCATCTGCGCCCCCAACTGAAGTCGCCAGCGCGTGAGGTAGGCCATCGGAGGCTCGTTGAGGTAATGGCGGAATCGCTCAGCCAGCACCGAGCGTGACAGCCCCGCTTCTTTTGCCAAGGAAGCAATGGTCCACGCCTGCGCAGGATTCCGGTGCATTAGCGCCAGCGTCCTTCCGACCTCCGAATCGCGGGCGCCAGCCAACCAACCGGTTTGCTCGGCTGGAAGGTACGCGATGTAGGCCCGCAGTGTTTCAATAAACAAAACCTCCGACAGTTTGGCTAAGACTGCTTCTCCGCCGGAGCGAGAAGGGTCGGCCTCGTTCACAGAAAAGCGGATCGAGTTCTCCAGCCATCTGCCCGAAGCATCATTACGAATGCTGACTTTGAACAGCGGCGGCAGGCCGCTAAGAAAAACTTGGCTTAGTCGTGGGTCGCAGGCCATGAAGCCACAGACGAACTTTGTAATTTCCCCACCGCCACCCAGACACGACCGCTTCAACCCTTGGGAAAAGATTCGGGCGAGTTCCTTCGCCATATCCACAGACTTCGTTGGAGAGCCGTTTTCGAGGAAGTGTGCGTCGCCGTGAGGAAAGATCACAATGTCGCCGGCCTCAAGAATGATTCGCGGCCCATCCGCTAACCGGGCAGAGGCGCGCCCTTCAGTCAGTAGGTGATAAATGATCACGTGCCTCGCGGCCGGTGCTACATACGGCGCGACCGTGCGAGAGGGGGGCGAACAAAAACTCCACGGAGAGGAAAATTCTCCGTTGTAGAACATTGCCCCTTGGAGCTTCACCACCTTCAGCACTTCGGAAAGCACATCCATATGTCCTCCCGTGGGACTTCCGGCGAACTTTTCCGGACTCTGGGGCAAAGCCATCATACGGCAAGCATGCGGCAGGCAAGAAAGCCGGACGCATGGATAAGTATGGATCGCGATAGTGGCGCATAGTCAGCCTCATTGAAGCCTTCACGGATGCGAAAAGCGCTTCAAGTCAATTCAAAGTCACTCGACTTAGCATTCAAACAATCCAGCCAGAACCGGCCTGATCACTTGTCGCTATCCATAACCCATCTGGCAGGGCTCCACCAGACGTGGCAGAAGAGCCGCAGTAACTGACCCCAGGGGAATGACAATGGCCGGTACGTCTCACAGGCGCGCAACGACTTGTTCAATCTCTTCGCGCGTCGTTGTCCGACCAAGGCTGAAGCGAATGGCGCCCATTCCGATTTCCGCTGGAACTTGCATAGCCTTCAATACCGGCGAAAGCTCTACCGACCCAGAGTGGCAGGCGGAGCCCGTGGAAGCGGCCACGTCTTTCATTCCACTTAAGACTGTCGAACCAATCTTTCCCACAAAATTAACGTTCAGCGTGTTGGGCAATCTCTCAGTCGGATGGCCATTCAAAACCACTTGTTCGCCGAACCGGGTCTGCAGCAACTCCCAGAAAAGATCGCGCAGTTGGCGTATCGACTCCACACCAACCCAGGACTGCGCCAGCTTACAGGCTGCGCCCAGAGCAACATCGAGCAGGATGTTTTCGGTCCCGGCGCGGCGACCTGATTCGTGACCCGCTCCGTGGATCAGCGGTTCCAGGCAAACGCCTTTGCGAACATAAAGAGCGCCAACACCCTTCGGCGCATAGAGCTTGTGGCCAGCCAGCGATAACAAATCCACGCCAAACTCATCAACGCGCACAGGGATCTTGCCTGCCGACTGCGCTGCGTCGGTGTGGAAGAGGATGCCGCTTTCACGCGCAATGCGAGCAATCTCGGGAATGGGCTGCAGTGTTCCGACCTCATTGTTAGCGTGCATCACCGAAATAAGGATGGTGCGAGATGTCAGTGCATTCCGGACATCGTCGGGATCGACCCGGCCGAAGCGATCAACCGGAAGGTAGGTTACCGACGCTCCCAGCCGCTCAAGAAAACGGCACGGGTTAAGAACCGCCGGGTGTTCGACCTGAGTGGTGATGATGTGGCCGCCGCCCCCGCCGTGAGCGAAGAAAACACCCTTCAGGGCGTGATTATTGGATTCACTTCCGCCGCTGGTGAATACGACCTCGTCCGAGTTGCAATGCAAGAATGCCGCCACTTGTGTCCGTGCCTTCTCGACGGCCTGTCGCGCCGGCAGCCCTGCCCAGTGCTCACTGGACGGATTGCCGAACGGTTCCGCCAGTGCCTGATTAATCGCGGCTGCGACTTCGCGCGCGATTGGAGTCGTGGCATTGAAGTCAAGATAAATGCGTTTTCCTTGCATTGCTTTTATCCAGCATAGTTCTAAGCCCTGTTCGCCCGCGATAGCAAGGGCTACAATGGCTCGGCTCAAATCGCGAGGTGCATCCGTGGATGTGGAACGCGCAGTGCGAATGATTGCCGGAGCATTTGTGCTGCTCTCGCTTGCCCTCGGCTATTGGGTTTCGCCCTATTGGTACTTGTTCACAGCGTTCGTCGGGCTGAATCTGTTTCAGTCGGCGTTCACCAAGTGGTGCCCGATGACGCTGATTCTGCGGAAGTGTGGGATGAGGTCAGCGTAATCGGCGACTGGCGTCAAAGTAGTCGGGCTCGAGTGACTTCGGCCTACCCTATTTATTGCGGCGTCGGAGGATACCAGGCCCTGCACGGAACCCGCCATCGGGTACGGATGAAGTGGGCCTTTGTTCTGTGTTGCCAAGCAGCATACAGGCGAGTGTTACCGGAGACCTGCGACTCCCCAAAAACAATACGACCCGCACTTCGGGAACGGCGCGAGATAGCCCGTGTCCATCTGCTCAATCTTGAGTCCGGCTTCGGTGATAAGAGCCTGAATGTTTCGCGTCACGTGACAACCTTCAAACGCCCACTGGAACAACGGCTCAGTCCGCCTCTGCCACGATTGCACGTGAGTGTCAGGTGAGAGGCCATGTTCAAAAAAGATGAACTTGCCGCCCGGCTTCAGAACCCTGCGCAAACCTTGAATCGCCTCTACCACTCCGGGGATGGTGCACAGCGTGAAGGGGCTCACAACGGTATCGACGCTCATGTCTGCTAAGGGAATGCGTTCACCAGGCAGATCGAGAAATTCAACCTCAAGATTTGTGTTTCTACGTTGTTTGTCAGCGCGACGCAACATTCCCAGATTCGGTTCCAGCGCATAGACTTTTTTTACCGCGCTGAATCATAATGCGGGAAATTGACGCCCGGCCCTACACCGATTTCAAGCACATCCCCATGCACCAACGGCACATCCGCTTCCGAATTTCAGCGATGGGCTTCGGATTCCCAAGCGCACTCACCAGGTGTGGGTAGATTCGTTCTTTGTAGAAAGACACAAGGCCTCAGGGTTCCGGGATGATCCAAAATGTACTCCTCTATTGGCCCAGAGTGTCATAATCGTCTGTGAAGGCACTCGTAACCATTGGAGTAGCCGACGATGGATTCACGGACGCATTGGGAAAAAATCTACGGTGAGAAAGCACCGAATGCGGTCAGTTGGTATCGTCCACACCTTGAGACTTCGCTTTCGCTGATTGAGCGAGTAGCTTCCAGAGATTCCGCAATCATTGACGTGGGCGGAGGGGAATCCACATTAGTTGATGACCTGCTGTCACACGGGCATGAGAATGTGACGGTTCTGGAGGTTTCGCAAACCGCGATAGACGCCAATAAGACACGACTGGGGAAAGCTTCGGAACGTGTTCATTGGCTTGCTGCTGACATCACAAAGGCACAACTGGCTCAGTCTGCTTACGATGTGTGGCACGACCGTGCCGTGTTTCACTTCCTTACGGCACCCAACGACCGCGTGGCGTATGTGCGCCAGGCCGCACGCGCAGTGAAGCCGGGAGGTCACGTGATTGTTAGCACCTTCGGGCCCGAGGGACCAACCAAATGCAGCGGTCTGGATGTGGTTCGTTACGATGCCGAGTCATTGCACCGGGAGTTTGGTGGGCATTTCCGTTTGTTGGAAAGCACTAAGGAACTGCATCAGACGCCGTTCGGAACGATCCAGCAGTTTCTCTATTGTCACTGCAAGCTCGAATAGAGCACTAGCCCCCTCATCTGCTGTCACGACTGTCCTCACTGAATGAGCCGACGTTTCCGATTAAGCGCCAAGACCGTCCGGAACACCGGGGATACGAAGGGCCGCTACTTAACATGCGGGGGCGCGGCCAACGTCATACCATGACGGCGAAAAACGTCCATCATTTTCGCGCGATCGGGAGGGCCGCCGCCGGCGGCGTTGATTACTTCGGCGGCCTCGCGGAAGTACGCGGGCCCCATAATCGCAGGGGATATGACGGCGAGCTGTTTCACATCCTGGTTTCCGAGATTATCGAAGCGGTGCACCGCGCCTCGCGGGATGCAGAGTGCCTGCCCGGGACCAACCTCGATGGGCGTGCCGTCAATCGTCCAGGTAAGGACGCCCTCAATACCGTAGAGGATCTCCTCGTAGGCGTCGTTCTTGTGGGCCGGCGCCGCCAGCTTCTGCCCGATGGGGACGAGAACCTCGAACACCGACACGCTGCCGTTGGAATCATCGCCCGTCAGCAGGAACCGGATCCCGAGCGGACCAATCTTGATGGTCTCTTCCGAAGGATTGAGTCTGGTCGTACACTGCTGCATATCGATCCCCTTGGAGTAAAGATATCCGACATTTCCAATTTGGCCACCCTAGATTGGTCGCATCCTATATCGGAGAGGCGTGGAACTCTTCTGATGAGCGGCCTCAGAGCCACACGGAAGAGCTTAGCAGATGAGCAAGTCGGGCCCGCGCCTAGCGTCCCAACGCAACGTTGTGAAGTCGGCGAGGCGATTGTGGACAGTTGGTCGCTAGCCTTGATCGAAAACGCCTCGCATCGACATCCCCTCCACCCAAGAGTCTCCTCCGAGGCGTTTCCGATCAAGGCTAGCGACAACTCAGCCCCTATAGGCCTGCTGAGCGTGGAGATTTGGTGACTCACGGTATAATCCTGCCTACTTTCCATGCCCCTGACTCCCGGAACGATCCTCGGGCAGTATGAAATTCGCTCACCCCTTGGCGCTGGCGGCATGGGCGAGGTTTATCGCGCGCACGACAGCCGGCTGGACCGCGAAGTCGCGATCAAGGTGCTGCCGGAGTCTCTGACTGCCGATCCCGATCGCTTGCGCCGTTTCGAGCAGGAAGCGCGTGCCGTGGCGGCGCTGAATCATCCCAACATTCTTGCGGTTTACCAGATGGCGACGCACGAAGGCGTGTCGTACATGGTATCGGAGTTGTTACACGGCGAGACGCTGCGCGAGCGACTGAGGCACGGGCCGATACCGTTACGCAAAGCGATTGATTACGCCGTGCAGATCGCGCACGGCTTGGCGGCAGCACACGACAAAGGCATTGTCCATCGCGATCTGAAGCCCGACAACCTGTTCGTCACCAAAGATGGACGGGTCAAGATTCTGGACTTCGGCCTGGCCAAGCTGGTCCAACCAAGGGACGCCTCCGGAGCGGAAGCGACAATCGCTGGAGTGGAGGCGACAATCGCCCAGGGAACTGAGCCCGGCATGGTGATGGGAACCGTGGGCTACATGTCTCCCGAGCAGGTTCGCGGAAAGGTGGCAGACCACCGCTCCGACATCTTCGCCTTCGGCACGATTCTCTACGAGATGGTGACGGGGAAGCAGACGTTCCGCAAGCCCACCTCGGCGGAGACCATGTCGGCAATTCTGAATGAGGATCCGCCGTCCATTTCGCAAGTCACGGCAGCTACGCCCCCAGGTTTGCAGCGGGTGGTGCACCGCTGCCTGGAGAAGAACCCGGAGCAACGCTTTCAATCGGCCTCCGATATGGCGTTTGCGCTGGAGGCGCTGTCGGATTCGGGCATGGCGGCTTCCACTGGCAGTCATGCACATCTGGGTGAGCCCGCGAGCCGTCGGGGAATTGCGATGGCTGGAGCGACTCTGGCCGTGCTGCTTGGCGTCGGAGCGCTGGCATATTTCTGGATCAGACCCGCAGCAGTGCCCAAGGTGTCCAATTACGTTCAACTGACGCATGACGGCCAACCGAAGTTCCTGGTCGGAACGGAAGGTTCTAGGCTCTTCCTGTACGTGGCATCCGGTGATAACCAAGGTATGGCCGAGATGTCCACCTCAGGCGGCGAGCCCAGAAAAATGCAACTTCCTCCGTTGAGTTTCAACTCGCCTCAGGCCTTTTCCCTGTCGCCGGACGGATCCGAACTTCTCGTGATGGACGGGCATGGTGTGCCACCTTCGGGACCACTCTGGAGCGTGCCCGTCGTTGGCGGTTCGCCACGCAAGTTGGGAGACATCGCCGGGCAGGGAGGAGCATGGTCGGCTGACGGTAAATTCATCGCCTACAGTAACGGTAACAGCTTGTTCACGGCCAAGGCTGACGGGACCGATGCAAGAAAGGTAGTCACGGTTGGGGACGCAGGTTTTATCTTTAACCCAGTCTGGTCACCCGACGGGAACCAGTTGCGATTCATTTATGCTGCGACGCTGGCCGCCCCGCCTTATTTCATGGAAGTTTCGCTGGACGGCACGGGTTTGCATCGCCTCCTGCCAGGGACCAACCTCCGGCCCGATTCCGAGGACGGCAACGGCGGGTGGACTGTCGATGGGAAGTACTTCGTCTTCATGACGCGCGGCCAAATTTGGGCGTTACCGCGAAAGGCGGGTTTTCTTCACTCGGAACCAAAACCTAGTCAGTTGACTTCCAGCCCGATGCCGTTGTCTCCACCGGTTCAAAGTACAGATGGTAAGAAGCTGTTCGTGGTGGGGCGCACCTTCCGCGGCGAATTGACGCGCTATGACTTGAAGTCCGGCCGCTTCGAGTCCTACCTCGGAGGTATCTCCGCCGAATACGTCTCCTTCTCGAAGGACGGCCAGTGGGTGGCCTACGTCTCTTATCCGGAAGGCACTCTATGGCGAAGCAAAATGGACGGTAGTGAGCGTTTGCAACTTACGTATGCGCCCTCGCAAGCCCTGATGCCTCGCTGGTCCCCTGACGGCAAGACCATCTTGTTCTTTGACGCGTCGGGTACCAACAAGCCTTCCAAAATCTATGAGGTTTCACTGCAGGGGGGAAGCCCGCAGCCACTGATGCCCGACAACCCTGACCCTCAACTAGACCCAAACTGGTCGCCAGATGGAAGCAAGATCGTCTTCGCTGGCCGTAGCGCGGACGCTGCATCCTCGATCCGGGTCTTTGATTTGGCAACCCGTCAAGTCTCCACGCTGCCCGGGTCGCAAGGGATGTCCTCGCCCCGTTGGTCTCCGGACGGTCGATATATTCCCGCACTCTCGATTGACTCAAAGAAACTTCTCCTATTTGATTTGCAGACCCGGCAGTGGACGGAACTTGCCCAGGGCAGCATGGGCTGGCTGGAATGGTCAAAGGACGGCCAGTACCTTCAGGCAGACGATGGCAGTGGAACGGGCGCCGTCATCAGGATTCGGCTGAGCGACCATAAAACGGAACGGGTTGTGGACCTCAAGAATTTTGCCACCGTGGGCTATTTCGGATTTTGGTTTGCGGTCGCCCCCGACGATTCGCCGATTATGCTTCGCAACGCCGGGACCCAGGACGTCTACGCGCTCGACTGGGAAGAACCGTAATGTACAGGCGAGGAGAGGTTGCAACGCCTTCATACTTAGCGCTACGACGTGCGATCTTCCCAGTCGACCCACTCAACGGGATGAGTCGCTCGGTAAGCGCTCACCGCTTCGCCGAGGGTCGCGAAGAAGGTTTGTTCGCCGAAGCGCGTGAAGAGTCCGAAGCGCTTTAGCTTGTCCTTGACCGGGTCCTTCATTTCGGCGAAACACAACTCGATGCCGGCGGCGTGCAGTGCGTCGTCGAGTTCACAGACCGCATCGGCAGCTGTAACATCGACACTCGTAACCGGCTCCGCCGCAACCACGAGCCAGCGGACGGGCGTTGGTGAGTTCGCAACCGCGTCTAGGACGCGTTCGTGGAACAGTTCGGCGTTCGCGAAGAAGAGCGGTGCATCCCATCGGAACAACACGAGGCCCGGGATCAAGCGAGCCTCTGGATAACGGGTAATGTCGTGGTAGCCCCTGACACGTTCGACGCGGCCGAGCACCGCCGAATGTGGGCGCCAGCCGTCCCAGAGGAACTCAATAACGGCAATCACGATTGCGAGCGCAATTCCCGGAATCGCACCGAACACGGCCACACCCGCGAAGCAAGTCATCGAAAGCCAGAACTCCCAGCGCTGGATACGGTAGATGCGGCGAAGGTCGGACACTTCGATCAGGCCAATGGCCGAGGCGATAACAACAGCAGCCAGGGCGGTGTGCGGCAAGTGTCGAAGCAGATTCGGTGCTAACACCAATAGCAATGCGATGGCGAGCGCGCCCACCACTCCCGTCAGCTGAGTCTTCGCGCCTGCTGCCTCGGCGACCGGTGTACGCGATGAACTGCTGCTGATGGGGAAGCCCTGAAAGAACGCTGCAGCCAGGTTGGCAACGCCGAGGCCCACCATCTCCTGATTCGAGTCGACCGGCGAACGCAAACGCGTCGCATAGGCTCGAGAAAGGACGCTGGTGTCCGCAAACGAAACCAGCGCGACCGCGAGGCCGCCGGTGAGGATCGGTAGGAGATCGTCGACGTGGACAAGCGGAAGGCGTGGCGAGGGCAATCCCTGTGGCAAAGGACCGAGCACAGATACGCCGGCGCGCCTTGCGAGGTCAAAAGCCGCCACTACAACGGTGGCGGCGACTACGGCGATCAGAATGCCTGGGACGCTCGGCCAGCGCTTCAATAACAGTATCAGAGCGAGCGTGCCGGCACCGATCGCGAGCGCCACGCCGTTTGTGCTCCCTACTAGCACCTTGTCTATGATTCCCCACGCTTGGCGCACTGGGCCGTTCGCTGTGACAGAGAAACCTAAGAGCTTCGGAACCTGGCTCAGTAGCACTGTCAGGGCAATGCCGTTCATGTAGCCAAAGCGGATCGGCTTCGAGAGCAATTCGGTAATGAAGCCCAGACGCGCCAAGCCCGTCGAAACGCACACGACACCGGATACAATAGCCATCATTCCGGCCAGCGTGACAGCACGGTGCGGGTCACCTCCAGAAAGCGGGAGCACAACTGTGAGGATCACGGGCGCGAGCGCCGAGTCCGGGCCTAGGATGAGAATGCGGCTCGGCCCGAAAAGCGCGTAAGCGAGTAGCGGCACGATGGTCGCGTAGAGACCGTTGATACCTGGCACCCCGGATGCTTCGGCGTACGCGATGCCTACTGGCACGAGCATGGTCGTTATGACGAGGCCGGCCACAATATCGTGTCGCAGCCACGATGACTCGTACAAACGCAGAGTATTCAACCCGGGAAGCCAGCGTATCCAGCCGGTTTGATTTGCCTGGCGATCAATGCGGCCAGGCTCTATCGTGTGAGAGGAAAGCGATTCAGTCATGGCTGCTCGCTAACAATCGCCGACTAGGTTGGCGACTGGATACCTTCAAGATATGACCTCCATGATGCGCATGATGAGTTCTTCCCGGGAGAAGATCGTGAGCAGGAGAGGCAAGAGAGTGGAGGCGGTGGGCTGCCAGACGGAAGATGTCCCCTAGGAAGTTGGATTCCGTCATTCTGTGTAAGGTCGGACTTCTTGCCTTCGACCCCATGCGCCGAGCATCTTGACTAACGGTCCCCGTCATTGCTTCGCTCGCAAACAAACACCCAAATTCTGAACGGTGACTCCAACCGCAACTTATCGACCTAATGATGTTTCTCAATTTGCGGCCTACGAACTGGTATTTCTGACAGCGAAATACTCAAGCACGGAATCTCCAAGTGTGAACTCTGTCGTCAAATGACTCGCGAGCAGAGACGCACGATTAGAAGGTGCGGAGACTTGGGGAAAGTCGGACTGTCGACGAATGAAGATTCAGAACATTTAATGTGATTATTCTGGGCTGATCACGGCGCCAGAGGAGCAGCAAGTCGTGGAGACGCTGGATAGTTGTCGTAACCAGTTTACAACAGGGTCGAAAATCACCTCCTCATGCCGGAATCACTGCAGGTTCGACTCGGTAACCAAGGGTTCGGAGTGTCCGGATCATTCTCGAAGTGCGCACTCGCTTCGCCTTTTCGCATACTGAGGGCCCGCGTTCCTCATAGCGAACGCCGTTGTGCAAAATGATCCAGATCAGCTCACAGAGGCGATGTCCAATGGCTCCGATGGTTTTGTTGTGTCCGAGGCGTAGCACCAAACGACGATAGACGATCTCGAAGATGCTCCCTTTGTGTTTGACGGCAGCATGGGCAGCTTGATTGAGAATGCGGCGCATCTGACGGTTGCCCTTCGGCGAACGTTGGCTGCGGTTCACGCCTGCGCTCTCTTCTTCTCCCGGGCATGCTCCTACCCACGAGACGAGATTCTTGGCGGAGGCAAACGTGGCTGCCTTGGCACCCACTTCGGCAATGATCTGTTGCGCCGAATCCACCCCTAATCCGGGGACTTCTGCCAGTCGTTGGACCGCGTCCTGATGTTCGCGGAGCAGACTGGCGATCTGCTGGTCCAGTTGGCCGATCTGCTGCTCGATCAATTGCAAGTCGTCCAGTGCCAATCTTACGAGCCGACGGTAAACCGGGTTGAGCTCGGTGCAGGCGCCTAGGGCGTCGCTCAAGTCTGCCGGCGTGGCGCGCAAACGCTTATCCCCCAGGGCGGCGAGAGCCACCGGGTCGGTTTCTCCCTGCGCTAGCGCATGCAACATACGACGGGCACTGGCTCCCCCAACAGATCCGAGACCAGACTGGACAACTTGATGTGCGCTTCGTCCAGTAACGCCTCCAGTTGATTCTGTAGACGTACTTTGTCACGCGTTCGTTGATACTTTGTGCGCGTGAGTGTCCGCCATAGACGGTGTTCGCCATCGGGCACGAAGCTTAAAGTCAGCTCTTGGGAAACCAACCGCTTCACCAAACGTTCCGCATCGCGAAAGTCTTTCTTGCGCCCGCGCCGTCCGCGATTGGACAATGCTTGCGCGAGATGGAGGGTTCCCGACATTTCCCGGAACCTTCCCGATTCTCACAGCTCGGTTTCCAGTACCGTTCCAGTGCGCTCCATACCGGTTTCCAGTATTGCGCCGTGGATTCCATCACCACTTCCTCGACTTGCTGCTCGACCAGCCACTCGGAAAGCAGTCGCAGGTGCTCAGGGTTGCTACCGTACCAGCGTCGCTCAAATTGGTATTCGTCGTCGACTTCAACGTCAGCCACAACTACGGCCAGCTTCTTTTTGTGGACGTCAATTCCGGCTATCCTATACGCCATAGGCTTCCTCCTGGCGGGAGCGCAGAGCGTGCCGGAGATTACATTAAGCAGGGTCTCGGGCTATCGCCGCTCCCACAGGGGGAAAGACAACGCACCATTTATTCGCTCTATCACGCACGCTCCGGATCAGACAGTTACACGGCCTCGGCTTCTCCACTGTTGAATCAATCTCGCCGCTCCGAGCCATCGGGGATTATGTCTCGGCTCTGACCAATTTTCATGTGGTTTCGCGGGCCGCAGGCCCTAGATGACAGTCACGGATTTGATCGCACCATCTGTCCGCGCTTGCCCCAACCGAAGGCGACCTAGCACAACTGCTAGCTGACTCGGTAGGTGGGAGCAGGTATTCTGTGTCCAGTTCCGAACCGCAATGTGGTCATGGGTTAGTGGCGGGAAACCGACGTTCGGACCCTCAGGACCGTATTGCTTCACTGTGTGCTTCAGATGCGCGTGTTTCAGGCTGGACCCACGCGGGTTCGGCTTTTTTCGCTTTTACGGAATTGCAAGCTCTCCAGACTGCTGATCCCGCTACCGTGAATTAAAGGCGACAAGAATGCGTACCCTATACGAATTGGTCGAGTGGGAGGACCTTGGATATAACCTCCCCTCTTGTCGGATCGTTTTGCTAAGTTCTTGCCTGGTCGTGCTCTTGCTCCTTCCGGGGTGCAACGCGCTGAATCCCCTCTGCGGGAGCGCCCGTCCCATGCCGAGCCTCAAGTCGATCTCTCCAGCAACCATGGTCTTTGCACAACTGCCGCCCAGCTTCGTCATGACTGCGACGGGCAGCCATTTCGTTTCCTCCTCCGTTGTGGTATTCAACAGCGCAGCCCTCTCCACCACCGTCATCAGCAGTTCCGAGCTCACGGTCAACATCACATCCTCCAAGATCGCGGCTCCTGGAAGCTTCAAAGTCGTCGTCCAGACGCCCGCCGGCAATACCGGAAACCTCGGTTGCTCTAGCGGCGGCACCAGTGGCGCCCAAACCCTGACCGTCAACTGACCGCCTGCAAACCAAATCACCTCCAGCCTGAGGGACTCCTATCTTCTCTATAGCGCCACGCTCGGTTAGACCGATCACGCCAGATGAAAATACTTATTCCGCCATTCCGGAAGGCTGCGCACCGTCACTTGCGCCGCTTCCACCAGCAGGAAACGCAGCAGCGCATTGCCTTGCTGATGTGACCGAGTCGTCGCCGATCCCCGCTGGAATCTTCTGACGGCACCAGTCCCAGATAGCTCGCGATCTGCTTGCCACACTGAAACCGTTTCGCGTTCCCGGATGATCAGCTACGAAAGCCAGCGCCGTCAGCGAACCGACCCCGGGATGCGTCCGCAATCGCTCCGCCTCGGGACACTTCTCCGACTCCTGCTCGATCACTTGACTCAGTTCAGTGACGGTTGGATTCAGCCGGTCCAGCACCTCCAGCAGATCGTGCCTCCGCCGGCTCGCCCACGGGGCTAACGGAAACGCCTCCAGTTGCTCCCGTTCCGCTTCCCGCCACAACCTCTTCTTGCAACGGAGTCCTTCGTTGAGCGCCACGGCTTGCAGTTGATTCATGCCGTTTTCTTCTTTGGCCAGCGGACTGCAGATAGCCATCATCGGGGTAGGAGTTTTTGTTTTGGGCCACGAAGCGCACAAAGTTTGTCCGCGCTCGGTTACAGAAGTAAAAGAAGTACAGTGCTAAAATCCAGCCTTGAAAGGAGTCTCAAATAAATGGCAGACGTGTCTTCAATATTGAAGCAGTTAAAACAGGAACGGGATCGTGTTGCAAAGCAGCCATCGGGTTTGAACGCAGCGCTCAAAGCACAACGATGCCATACACATCCAATTGCCCTGACAATAAGCTTGGTGGTGAGCAGACTTCGGGGGAGGGCTGTTCGACAAACTTCACGACGTGCGATGGGAATCGATGATTACGGCGAAAGAAAAGTCGCTCAGCCAAGTGGAAGAGACGTTACAACACCTTCTCGATAAAGTTTCCCAAACGCGTGAAGACCTCAACCACATCGAGCGAAGTCTTGAGCGTCTACGAGCAGACATAAGTGCTTCCCAACAGAAACCATCGGATAAAAAGGAGAGCTAAGCGTCGATTTCCTTAGTTAAACTTTAGGGCGTAAACCGCATCTTCAGTAACTTTTGTGTTCGCCGTGTAACGGATATTCTCGATGCATGCCGGATTTTGGCGCTCAGCGCTCACCCAAGATGGTAACCATACACAACCTGCATGAGATGAAGGCAGCGGCCCACGCAAACGACCCAAGGACAAAACTGCTGATACTCGGACTCGGAGAGGCTATCGTAACAACGTGTGGTCAGGCCCGTTTATTTTTGGAACCGCGGGATGGGCGTGAGAATCAAGCCACGAACACCTAAACCGACGTATGATGTGAGGGCTGCCGTCGCTGAATCCGCTGTAGGACGGGTTTTGTGGACAATCGTTCTTTTCCAGACAAAGCGGTATAACGACCTAGACCCTGTTTTGCGAACACGCCGCTTGAGCCTGCGCAGGACGCTCATCGCGAACCATTCCTTTATAAACCAAATTTCTGAGTCGTTCGGATTTTATGGTAATCCAACAAATATCAGCTAAGTTTGATTCATCCGCAGTTGAAAGTCGGTCCCGCCAACCAGCGACACCCCTTCTCACCGCACCGATTCTTTCAGAGCCGAAATGCAAGTAGAAACAGGAAAACGATCAATGGAACAAGGAACAGTGAAGTGGTTTAACGACGCTAAGGGCTATGGCTTCATCAGCCGTCAAAATGGGGAAGATGTGTTCGTGCATTTCTCCGCAATTCAGGCTGGAGGCTTTCGCAGCCTGCAAGAAGGACAAGCGGTGCAGTTCGATGTGACTAAGGGCCCGAAGGGCTGACAGGCTGAAAACGTTCAGGCTGTCTAAGTTTCAACCATAAGGATGCCCGTTATCCGAGAGGATTTCGGGCATTCCCTTTCTTCGCTGGTGCGATGCCAGATTAGGCTGTAACCTGAACCGATACCAACTCCGGGCTACGCCGGGAAGTTTCGATAGATTTCGGATCAGCCGAAGCGGTCGAACGTCTGGTGACGGCATCTTCTGCCGTTAATCTTCTCATTAACAGCGCCAGCTTACGGTCGGATATCATCTGAATAGGGTCGGGGAAAGGGCTGTATCCCGGTGGTGCCATGGTGGACCTAAACGGGCACGAAGCTGGAAACGGCGGACACAGTAATCGCTGTTAACGTCAATAATCGTCTGTACTGAGCTCACCACACCATCTTCCAATCGTCTATGCACTGTTCTCATCATCGAGGAAGCACATTTATGGGCAGATCTGTCCTCCGAGTTACTTTTCTTCCCGTGCTACTGATTCCTTTGATGTTTACTCCCCTGGTGGCCCAGACTCGACACTCAATACTTCAGCTTCCCTCGCCCGATGGTTGTCACGCGGTCGGCACCAGGTCGGTGGTGCTGAGTGATGCGTCCCGCAACCGCGATCTGATTGTCACTTTTTGGTATCCATCGCTGCGCGGGTCCACTCTCGCGCCATACGCGGACAAAAAGACCGCCGGTGCGCTGGCGGCAGAATGGAAACTGCAGTCGGATTTTGCACTCCTTATCCACACAAATGCTAGCTTGGAAGCGGCCATGGAAAAAGGTAGGGCCTTTCCTGTTGTTCTTCTGGAGCATGGATCTGGGGTCGTGCCGGCAAACTACACCATTCTCGCGGAAGGGTTGGCCAGCCACGGTTTTGTCGTGGTAGCGACCAATCACCCGCCAGACTCTCTACTAGCGGTGTTCCCGGATGGACATGAGGTCACGTCTAAACCCTATTGGCCCGTGAACGCCGATCGAAGAACGCAGGGGGTCGAGATCGGCAAATTTGCCGAAGATGTCCTGGTCGCAGATGTACGCTTCGTTCTCGATAGTCTTCAGGAAATGAATGCACACGGCAAATTTTGGGGTGGTCGTATAGATATGTCGAAGATCGGAATCGTGGGGCATTCCATGGGCGGCACCACAGCAGCGTTGGCAACGAAGGAAGAGCGACGTATCGTGGCGGGCGTGAACCTGGACGGGTCTACTTTTCCGGGCATGAATGAAGATGTTCGCCCGATTGAGTTACACAAGCCCCTGCTCTTTATTGCAACCGAGGAACACGCAGCGGACCCAGGAAGTCGAGCCAGGGAGTACTCTGGGAGGGAATCGAACACATACTACGTTGTGGTCCCAGGTACTGATCACATGAGTTTCACCGACAAGCGATTCGTTCAAAGTTACTTCACCCTCGAAACTCAACCAGTCAGCAAGTCATTGGAATCTGTGCTACTCACAGTAGAGGCAACCAGATTCTTGGTGGAGCAGTTTTTTGGGAAGTACTTGCAAGGGAAACTTGCACCGGGTCTTGATTTAGCCATCCAGGTGGAAAAGAGATAACAAAAAAGTTGTGATAGGCCCTTGGAACCTTTTTCTTTCGTATGTCTTGTTCTCCGTGCTCCTGTCACGGCGTTTTCAGCCTACAAATGCGCCTTCTCTGTAAATTCATAATCATCGTGTAATCACCGATTTTGCCAACTATCCTGCCATCTGTACGGCTGGGTCAACAGAGGCCTCGAACCAAGTCAGGAATTCCTTGTAGAATCGGGCACGCGTTGTGTGGTCCGGCATGAAGCTCATGCTTTCACCTCTTCTCACATCTTTGCTGCTCGCTGCCGCCCTTCTCGCACAATCGCCTGCGGACGACACCGCTCTTCCATGTCATGATTGCCACAAGCAATCTTTCTCCATGCCTGCGAAAGACGGCACACAGTACAAGCTCACAGTTCAATTCAGCGAGTATCGGTGGGGGGTCACCGGCACTCACTGGTACAGAGGCTACCCAGTTTTCGCGCAGTATAATCTCTCCTCATTGCGGGCAGACCATGTCACCTACCACAAGAGACAAAAGACAATTGAGGCTCGGATTGGCGTGGTGCTGGAGGATGGCTCGGGGAAACAGGAACACTTCGACGCTGTGCTTCTCAAAATCGAGAATGGAACATTAACCCCGATCAAACTTCTCGAAGATAAAGAGCGCAGCGCCTTCTAGCGAACTGAGGCTGCTGGACGTTTTGCTGAATCATTACCCAAACGTACCTGGCTAAACCGAGACAGTCTGTCTCGGGTATCTCGTAATACCTCTGGCTGGCCTATTAGATATTTATCCTTGGCTGTTTGTGCCAATCATGTGGCCGAGCCGTCCAATTTTTCTCGATGAGGTTGCGCGATCAGGCAGCGACCTTCGAATTACGTACGCAGCTTAGGTGGTCTGACCAACTTCTGGAAACCCCGGAAACCACAGTATTGTCCCTATATTTTTCTGCAGGGTTCGGTCAGCAAACAGCAAGACGAGAGAAATCTGGCGAGTACTCTAACGACTTACAAAATAGTTCGTTTTCCTCGACTCCAGATACTAGGAGCGGCATTTCCCTACGCTCCGCCAACAGTAAGGTTTGCCGGCCAACAGTTCAGCGCATTCCAGCCGCTAGTTTTTCCGCAACTTCTCCTGCCACCGGAAGCTTGAACCTTACGCCCTGATACGCTTTGACGATGCAAACTATCCATAGCACCAACGAGAGGAGACTCAGAGTATCGAGGAGTATCAACCCAGCACCCAGATGAAGGGCAGTACCAACGCTGCCAAACCCCCAGCCCAGCCCAAAAGTTGCTGCGATCAGCACCCGGATCACGTGCAGGCCTCCAAACACCACAATTGACTGCATTGCGTGAAACCGGACATAAGGCCGCTTATCAATGAGAAAGACGATTAACCCAGTCAGCCAACCCAGTACATAGCTGAGCAGCGCAGCCACGTTCTCTGATACGCCCCGGTTAGACTTTGACATAAATACTTTTGGTAACGAGTTGGCGTCTGGAGAGAATTTTAGGGTCTCCAGACCCACTCTAAACTCGAATCGAAGAAAGTCTTAAAGGGTTTTGGGTCCCCGGCCCCATTCTAGACGCCGGCGCAGCGTCGTTTCGCGTCGATTTAGCGGGGTTTAAGGACCATCCCAGGGGATACCACCACCAATTCCATTCCTTTCTATCCAGATGACTTGAGTCCAATTCCCAATTCCACTGTTTGTCGTGGCGCGGTCTTGCTGGGGTTCCAGACCCTCCCTACCGCCCTATCGCATCGGAACACCCTTGTCTGATTGCGCCGAAAGTGGCGCTATTGCTTTACCAAAGCTGTCTTCGTGGCAGTCATCAATACACCACTCCAATAAAGGCTCCCGGTGAAAGCCACCTGCGATGTTTGGCAAAAAAGCGACACTGTTGATTTGTTCTTCAGCTTCACCAACCCCGGCACCGAGGGTGCCGCAAATCCGAACAACTCCGTATTGCCTATCCCTACTGAATAGGGACTCTCAACAGTCACTTGTATCCCTCCTATGGCACGCTTTCCCGCACCGGTTATATAACAGCCCACAAGAGCCGTATCTGCCGTTATAGTGTAAAACTCTGGCGTAGCATTGATGAGGTAACTCCCTGCTGGTAGCGTGAGACTTATGAGGTTTACCCCAGATTCCAGCGGAAAGACGCAGCCGGGGTCAGGCGTGCCGCACACAGTCGTTGTGTAGTATGTCTGCGCCAAGGCAGGGGTGCAACAAAGCAACAACAGAAGCAATACTTGTTTCATACATTTTCTCCTTAGGGACTGTCGTAGGGTTACCTACCACACTGTCGAGATAGTCCCATACGGGGGTGTCCTAACCGATCCAAGGCTATCGCCCCAATTTCTGTTCGGTCATCTTTGAGGGACCACAAAAATGACTTCTTTTGAAAAAAAGCCTAGGGCTGTACTTCGGAACATGTAGCCCACTTGAACATTTGTTCCCGGCGCTCGGTTCTGCAATTCGGCCTCAAGCTCCGCCGGCCCTTCCACCGCTCTACCATCAACCGTTTTGATAATGTCACCCACGTGTAACCCCGCGTGATCCGCCGCGCTCGCAACGGTGATTTCTGAAATCTTTGCGCCGGCACCGTTTGTACTCTCGGTCTTAACCCCGAGCCTCGCACATGTTGACTCCCAGCTGCTCTCTTTAGTCGGTAACTGAGTTGGGCTTGGCTTCCCCTCCCCATCCACCGCTTTCGAATAGCTTGGTGCGACTAGTGCGGTCGACTCGATCTTGGCGTGTTCCGTAGTTGCCGTGGGAACTGTCGCCGTAGGTGCCGTCGTGCTGACCAGCAACGGAGTCGTCCGATCCGGTGTTGTCCGTGGCGCAGTAGTCGGCGCTGGGACGTATCCGGCAGGCATAGCTTCCAACTCCGCCACAACTCTCGCCGCACCTGTGGACGTTCTTACTTTTCTTTCCCATGGCTTATATCCGCTTTTGCTGATCTTCACCGTATGCTCACCACCGGCAAGTCCAAAAGACGACGGTGTGTTCCCAACAAAACTGCCATCAACTTCAATGTCGGCATTTACTGGTGTCGATGAAATGTCGAGAGTGGCGCTGGGGGCTGATATAGCAACCGAACCCGTAGCCCCTCCAGATTGAGGTCCATTACCTCCGAACTTCGATACGTCCACAGGAAAATTACCATTGACATACGCTGTGATCTCAGTGCCCTTGGGAATCGAAATGTCTTTGCCGTGCATAAACAGAAACAGCGGCGCTGCTGGGAAAAATACGATGGCCGTCCCGACGATTGCGCCGGTCATCGCACCCGTATGGCCGCCTCCCTTCACTTCCTTCACCGCTCTCAGGGCCACTTTTTCGCCATCGACCAAACGAACGGAGTCAATGTTCATATCCAGTTTGCCGCCCCGGGCCATCCGCCTTTTCGACTGTGCTTCGGTGACCGTTGCCCATGCCGTTCCTCCCTTGGGAATCATGAGCAAGCTACCGAGTTTTACTTCCTCTAAAACCTCAAAATCTACCGTCTCGCCAACATGCGCATCGGCTGAAGAAACTGTACGGGCGATCCTGAGCTTGACCGGAGTTCCATCCTCAAGCAAAGTCCCGCTGGGCGATGAGGTTGGTTGATTGAATTGTCGAACTTGCGAAAACCCTGCGATTGCGAGCACGAATACTGCCAGGACAACGAAGTAACTTTTCATAACCCTCCCTGAAACTGAGTATCGGTTGCGCAGAGGACCATCGCGCGGGGAGGGAATTAGGTCTGGCCTGATTGCGACGGACGGATGCGACAGAGACGGTGTGGAGCGTAATCCTCAGCGGTTGCAAAAGCAATCAAATTCTGATCTAGCCGAGGAATTGACTTTTAGACGGGATTACAGGTCTCCCACCCCTACAATACCGGCGCCGCATCGTTTTCGCTTCGTTTTAGCCGGCTTTCAGGACCGTTGTAGTGATCACCACCAGCCTTCTCGATTTATCCGGTCCTGACGACTTCGCGGATGGCCATTCACTTAACCACCCCCTGATTTCACCCACCTTAATTCTTATGAGTTTCCAAATCAGGGAGTGAGGTTAGCTTTGTTGTTGTTAGCCGGCTTCGATCCCCGGTTCGTTCATAACACCGATGTCGACATTCAGTTCCAATTCTCTTTTCGAACCTACGTTCAATACGGTTTTAGAACGGCTTCCACTCCTTGCTGCTCCCGGCCCTGACAGTTGTTTTTCTTCGTCCGAAAGTTGTGACTTTGAATACCCTTAGTGCAAGCAGGTTATGCGCGGCACACCAACCAGCAACAACCTCAATTCACCGATGTTTTCGGAGAGATTGGGGGACCATCCGCTTCCACGGATTTCGATTCTGGACGTCTGACTCCGCCCACAATGCCGATCGCCATTCCCTTGCACGTTCCGTCCGTGACCCTTACACCTAACTTTCTCAGCTTTTCGATTGCTGCGGACAACTTGGACGATTTGCCTTCATTCTTGGTCATCTTCCCGCCTTCACTGTATTCATCCTTCCAACTCCCGAAAGTCGCCTTCAGGACGAGGCTGGTTGCCTGCAGCTCAATCATCATAATCCCACCATCCAGACATTCAACATGACATCTCTTTCCAGTTGGCCGATGTTACAACAACATAATCTGCGCCGCAGGAATTCGATCTCCACGATCTAGATGGGAGTGCGACTCAAGAGCATTGCTTGTGAGCGGCGGAAGTCCATCCTACTATTACGTCAACTAGCGAGTGCCGTCCCAGTGCTTGCGCGCAAATGGACCGCCAGCCTTTCGATGGGCATGAGCCCCCCCAGGAGTTCCTATGGGCCCCGAGGCTTATTATTTCGGTAGATTATTTTGTAGGCGAATTGAGACGGCGCGAGCCCAGTCATAATCCTGGGCCACATTCTCGGCTATTTTGAGAAGCTGTTTGGATATCTGTTTTCCCTGGATTGCCGAGGCGATCAGGTACTCGTAAAGATCTTCTGCAGTGCGGAACTCTTGGGGCGCGTACTTCTCTGCCTGCAGAACTTTTGCAATCCGACGTGCATTCATAACCTGAATTACTTCCGGAGCATACCCCGAACTGGTATCCAGCGGCTCGTAGTTGTAACCGGGTGGAGCGTAAGCATCGCCCAGCAATTCAATCTGCGCTGCTTCCGTTTGCGTCGTGTGGCCAGCAGGTGAAGCACCCTTAAATATCACGATGCTGCTTGGTTGTGTGACGGCAGCATATGGTTCTGCGGTCACGAGCATCGCAAACGTGCGCAACACGGTGGTAGCTACGACCTGTCTGCTAGCACCCTGCGCAGACAATTCACCGATTTTAAGAGTCCGACCCTTCGGAACAGCTCCCCACAGCACGTATGTCAGAAATTCATTGCCGAACTTTGTTGCGCTTCCGAGACCAGTGAACTGCGCTTCGACCGAGACGCTGCCATTCTTCAATATCTTTACGCGCCCCTGTCCCTTTGCGCTTGGCATGAGAGCTGTGGGGATGAAATCGACCTTGCCTTCTCCACCATGAGCATGGAAGTTAACCACCGGGATTTCGACAGACGCTGCCTTTCCGGCGACCTCCTTCTGGCTGTCGCCCGGCGCGTTTTCGGAACTTGTGGACACCTGCGTCCTGGCTTGAATCTGTGTTTGGACAGCTAGTCCCAGAAAGGTTCCTCCTGCCAAGCAAAAGCCGATCATTCGCGTCACTTGCAATCGAAAAGACATCGTCCTACGCTGTGCGCTACTGAATTTACCTCTCTCCGAAACGAATACGCGACCTAGCCTTTCGAGTTGAGGCTAACTGCAGCAATGAAGGAAGGAAACTAGTAAAGGTAACAGGCTGGCGCGATGCTCCTATAACTGTCGAAATCAGCGTTTACACTCAGAAGTGACTCTTCCACCATCTCTCGGTTCCCCCGGTTTCCCCCTGACACAGCAACTCGCTTGCGTAGCTCGCAACTGAACGGCGTCAAGCGCTACCGCTCCATGAAACTATCAAGTCGGGATCAGCAACTGGGCTGGCATCGCCGCTGAACTGCGCGGCGATCCAAAGCGGTAAACCCAAAACGCCTCTAAGAAGGAGGGCACGCGGGCAGGGGCTGGATGGATGCAAGCCACACCGCCTTCCGCGAGGGGAGGGGAGAGAATTCTCTCTTGACATCCTCTTTGATAAGATGAGCGTTATTGATTTTACGTCAACAAGTTGCCCCGATACGCAGGGTGTGAAAGTCTAGATGACATCGCCAAAGATCATGTTACGCACACTGACCGCCGCGCAGATGGCAGCGGGCAGAACAAGGTAGACACAGATGATCGTCAACATGGTTGCTCCTTGGGGAACGAAATACCATTACATGTCTGGAATACACACGAATGTAACAACTGTACAGTTACCTTCGGGACAAGCCTGGTACAGTTACCTTTGGGACAAGCCCCAAAACGGGGGAAATGACGCCCGTTAATTGTGTATCGGTGCCGTCTGCTGGACAGAAGGCGGGGATCGCGTCAATGAGTTGCGTGCAATTTTTCACCAGTTATCTAAGGAATTGGCGATGATCGAACTGACGGGCGAATCCGCAGAGTGAGGTTTGCCCATCTGATCCAGCGCGCAGTGGTCAGTGAACCTGCTTCCTCAAGAGGTGGTTCAGGAATTCTCGAACTATAACCGTACGTGGACGAGTCCAGCTCAGGGTAGCTTGTCGAAAAAGAGATAAAGGGCGGAAATCCGGCCGTCTCGCGCGATGATGAAATCAGTCCCGGCGTAAGCTGGCGGCTCACCAGGGCGGCCCGACACCCATTTGACCCGCCCGCCATTGCCCAATTCCTCGGGCTCGGCAATTGGCTGATATTGAAAGTCAGGGTGTGTAACCCTGATCGCGCCTGCGATGCGATCGATCTCGTCGCGGCCACGGTAGATACCTTTGTTGGGATCGTAGAACACACCATCTTCGTGCCACATCTCGTCGATGGCCGCGCGCCGACGCGCGGCGTCGTTTTCACCGAAGACGTCGTGAAGATTGCGAGTCAGTAAGGTCGATATGCTGTAGGACATGGCTTGCCTCCTCTCGGTATCGAGTTGCGGCTTGCATATGTAAACGCCTTACGAGTGTAATCGGATTTTTCAACAGCAATTCGCTAGTTTCGATTCGCAAAGGCCTTCAAAGCTGCGGCCACTTGCGTGATGCGTGTACCCTGATGCTTCGCGACCACAAGCTCGTCCGCAGTCGGCTTGGCGCTGTGCTGTCCGGAAGTCGACGACGAACCGTATGGCGTCCCATGTCCCTGAACAATCTTTTCGTGAGTGTAGCCGTTCGGCACGATGATGAATCCTAGGTGCGCCATAGGGATGACCAGCGACACCACCGTCGTCTCGTTTCCACCGTGCGGCCCCGCCGTGGAAGTGAAGGCGCCAGCCGCTTTTCCGTTCAGCTTTCCTTGAAACCACAGACCACCAAGGCTGTCGATGAAGGCCTTCAACTCCGCCGACGTGTTCCCAAAACGCGTCGGGGTGCCAAATATAATCCCACCGGCCCACTCTACGTCGGCAGCCGTTGGAGCTCCGTACTCGGCGAGCATCCGCTTGCTCCGTTCTTCCCAGCCGGGAACTTTGGCCATTACATCCGGCGAAACCAGATCGGGTACGCGGCGAAGCCGGACTTCGGCTCCGGCCTCACGGGCTCCTTCATTGCACGGCTTTAGCAAGCGCTTCTACGGAGCCGTCACGAGAGTAAAACGCAACGAGAATGTTTGCTTTAGTCTCCGGCATTGACAGCTCCTTGATGTGAGCACAAACGCCCCAGAAACGGTGCGCCGGTTCGGATGCGGAGCTAAGTATACTAGCTCACCGTGGAGAGTTGTTACGTACAGGAGCAAGGAGACCCAAGAGAGAGCCCGTGGGGGTCGATGTCAATTGACGATCAGGCCTTAACACAAGCATGCGCCATTTGTTCTCCGTAAACTCGGTCAATGCGTGCTATGACGATATAACAACAGTTGACAAATCCCTCGGTTCGCCGATGTCAAAAACTCACAGCGCTGTTGGTCTTCTAAAAGGGTGCCGGATTCCCGCTATTGCTTCTCATACACCTCGTTTTTACTCACCCTGTGGCCCTTCGCGTCTGTTCCGCTCATGGTGACCGTGCGGCTCTTGCCGTCACCAGACACGACAATCCGACCGCTGGTAATAAGCTTGCCGCCTTTCATGACGTTGAACCCCAATATACGGTCGTCGATTTTGGTGTACGACCGCGCATCTGACAGCGGGTCACCGCTTACTGGATATTCTTCGCCATCGAACTTGCCTGTCCATTGGTAATGCGTTGGCTTGCCATCGCTGCTGATACTGTCCACCGTGACTTTCACTTTGTCGCCTTCGACCTCGTAGACCACAGTGCTGTTCTTCGGCGCTCCCGGCGAGAATTCCGACTTCGCCTCTTTCAGTTTCCAGACTCCCATAAAGGCGTCTTGGGCGAGACCCACTGGTACTCCCACAAGGCACAGGGCCACAGTCAGTACGATCGTTCTTATTCTCATGTCTCTTCTTGATTGGGAAACGGATTGTGGGCCTGATTATGCGGATCATTCTAGTGCCGCTTGGCGCACCAGGCAACCCGCAACTCGCAGACCGCAGAGGCCAGCCAGGCGTTCTCCCCGGGCGCGGCTGTCCCAGGAAGGCCGAAGACCGCTAGTTACTTCGACAGTTCCCAACGCTTTTGCCGATCCCAATCCTCGTTCGATATGCTTGCCTCGATCTGTTTTGTTGCCGTTGTCACAGCACGCACCTGATCTAAGAGTTTTTCGATATCTTCATGCGTGGCCAAGTCTTGGCCCTTTTGCGTCAGATACCCACGGAAGTAGCCGACGAAGAGTGCTACCACGACAGCAAGTGCCGCCACTGTCCAGCCGAGAACGTTTTGCATCACGGTGTCAATTGTATTCCCCGGTGACGCGCAAAGACTTGCGAGCACGTATGGCAGAATTGGGAGCCGATTCATTCGTTGAGGTTGGTGATGATTGCGCCGAAAGGGAGCGGGATGGTCGATGAAATCCTGCTGCCCGCCAATTGGCTTCTGCGACAGCAACGATTTACTCACCAACGAAAGAGGAGATATCAGATGAAACCGAATCCGTGCGAGCAAGTCTTCGAACCGTTACTGAATTCCAGAGAGGTTGCAAAGCTCTTGGGTTGTGCACCCAGCAACCCTGCAGCGAATGGCCAGAGCCGGCCAACTTCCTTGTGTGAAGGTCGGGAAGTTGTGGAGATCCAGTGTGAGCCAGTTGGATGCGTGGGTTGCGTCAAGCACAACTTCTGGTAGAAAGTCACTCTAGCAGGAACCTCGGTAGCGCGGAGTTCCCTCGTTTGAGGCTCCGCGCTTTCCTTTTGCGTTACCATTGGGTTTCAAACCACCTGCTCTTGCTTTTCCCTGCGTCTTGTTTTCAGAATTCTCGAGTTTGTGTTCGACCAAAGTCTTGTGGTTGTGCGCTGTTCCCTCTACCGAACCCAAAGCTCCTTGAAATCTTTGGAAGTTAGATCTGCCTCATGTGGAAGCGACACAGAGACCACGGAGTGCCGCCTTTCGTTGAGACTTTTCCGTGTCAAGGTAGCGGTACCGCTCGACATTCAAACGGCACTGGAAGCCACCCTTGGCCTCGTGGGGAACTATCCGGAACTGGTAATGGACTGGACCCAGATGGAATCCCGCAAATCGAGAGGATTTTGAGCGACCGAGAACGTGGTAATCGTTGAGGGTAGTTGTTTGCGGGTGCTGCGAGACCTTAGACTGCCTTCTGACCACAAGCTGTCGCATGTGGCATTGTCGAGCATTCGGGCGAGCACGGCTGGAGCTCGTTGTCCGTGTGGCTCGCGTGGTGCCGCAAGAATAAGCCCGACTTCCCAAATGCAAGATTTCAGGTGAACCTTCAATGATGCGAATCGACTCGCCCACATCGGCCGTTATTCTGGCTGCCGGAACTTCAACGCGGATGGGGACTGTCAAACAGCTGCTGAAGTTGGACGGTCGGCCGCTCTTGCAGCACGTATTGGACAGTGTTCGAGCTTCCGGGGTGAAAGAAATCATTCTCGTTCTGGGATTCTCTGCGGAGGCAATCCGACGGGAAATTGAGGTGGAGAATGTGCGCGTGGTCGTCAACCAGAATTATCAGCGGGGCATGGGAACTTCCTTGAGAGCGGGGCTCTCCGCGGTCGACCAGCAAGCTGAAGGCGCGCTCATCGTTCTGGCGGACCAGCCGTTTGTGCGGCCTGCGACCTTGGACCACTTGATTGCAGAGCATCAGCGCTCCAAGCCACAGATCGTCATTCCCACCTACCGTGGTTTTCGCGGGAACCCGGTGCTCCTCGACCGCTCGGTCTTTCCCGAGGTGATGGCGCTGGACGCCGATATGGGTTGCCGTGCGATATTCGGCGACCATCCGAATGGGATTCTGAAAGTGCCGGTCGATGATGTGGGGATTCTGCTGGATATTGATCGCAAGAGCGATTTCGACGCGCTGGGTCGAGTCGGAAGTCGCGCCGAAAGGGAGAAAACCCTTCTTGAGACAGCGGATCTTCACGGGCGGCAGACTGCTGGCGTCGACGGGGAGAAGCCGGAGTTGATCATCGTCGGAAGAGACGCTATGGCGGCGGCTCTGGCAAAGCTGGGACGATTATTGCAATTTACCGTGACTGTGGTGGACCCGTTGCTGGCTTCGGCCGAGTTGCCGGATGCCGACCGAGTGCTGCACGCACTCGATTTTTCAGTACTGCCTGCGAGTTCTGATCGCCACGTAGTGGTGGCGAGCAGGGGAACGTGCGATGAAGAGGCGATTGAGCAAGCGCTCGAGGTGAACGCTTCTTATATCGCGCTGGTCGCAAAAAAGAAGAGAGGCCAAGAAGTCTTTCGCGGTCTGCGGATGAAAGGTACTGCGCCGGAAAAACTGGCGCGCGTGCGGGTTCCTGCCGGCCTCGAAATCGGCGCGGAGACGCCGGAAGAAATCGCGCTCAGTATCACGGCGGAGATTGTTTCTGAACGGCGCAAGCGGGCAAAAAAGATTTGAACCCGACTCAGTCTGCGGGCTGAGCGTCGCACTGAGTGACCACCCTATCTGATTTCTGGCTTGTTTGCGGATCGTTTGTCTGCGAATTGAACTGTTCCATTTTTCTCAGGTTCAAATGCCGATTGGTTCCTCCGCGGCGCAAGACCACGATCTGGCTCAGGATGCTGAGTGCAATCTCCTCAGGAGTTACCGCACCGAGATCTAGGCCGGCCGGGGCGAAAATTCTTGCGATCTTTTTCGCCGGAACGCCTTCCGCAGCGAGATAGTCGAGTACGAGTTTTGCCCGATGCTGACTGGCAATCAGCGCAACGTAAGCGGCCTCACCTTGCAGCGCTTTTTGCAGCCAGAGGTGGTCATTCTTGTGCAGCGTGGCGATCACGACGTAAGAGTGAGGTCCGACGGGGGTCTGGGTGAGGTCGAAATCTTCCGCAACCACTTGCTCCGCCTGCGGGAATGACGCTTCGTCCGCACCGGGGTCGTTCACGATGACGCGAAAGCCGAGCAAATGGGCCAACGCAGCCAAGGTCTCGGCGATCCGGCCGTGGCCGGCGATGAGCAGGTCGGGCTTCGGCAGGACGGGCTCGATGTAGACATCCATTTTCCCTCCGCACGGCATCCCTACGCCCAGGATTTCGTCCGTCATATCGAGGGTGATGACGAGCGGCTGTTCCAACTTCAGGGACCGCAGGGCTTCGCTTCGGACGGCGCTTTCGGCGCACCCGCCGCCGACCCAGCCGAGAATCAGCTTTCCGTCGGCGTCGATGATGGCTTTGGATCCACGCCGCGCGGAGGAAGAACCCTCTACACGAACCACCGTGGCTACGGCGAAGGCTTTCCGCTGGGCCGTAAGTTCGGCAGTCTTGGTGTAGAAATCCACGGACGTCCCATCCGGTATGATACTTCTCCCGGACGCGGGAGTTCAATCGAGACGAGGGATTTCGCCTTGTACAGTGAACAAGTCCGAGCCCACTACGCCGCCCCACGCAACGTGGGCAGCATCGCTGAGCCTTCGGGCAAGGCGATCGTAAAGAGTCCGGTGGACAGTGACACCGTCTTGATCACGCTGCGCATCGAGCAAGGTATCGTTAAGGACGTTAAGTTTAAGTGCATGGGATGCGCGGTTGCAATCGCCTGTTCGTCCATGGCAACGGAGATGGTTCGGGGCAAATCCATCGAAGAGGCGGCGCAGATTTCAGAGGAGGCGGTGGCCGATGCGCTGGGTGGCATCCCGGAATACAAGATGAGGTGCAGCAACCTGGCTCCGGAGGCCATCCGGAAGGCGATTGCGGATTGGAGATCGCGCCAGTCAGCGTAGACGCGTTTTAGACGAGGGCAGATTGTAGCTGTGGGCTGTATTGGAGCTGCCTCGGCAGCCTCAGGTTCCCCCCGGTTTATTGAGCCACCGTCTCTGTGGTAACGTACTAGCCGCATTTCTGTACGACCTCCCACTTTCCTACTCGGCGTACAGGAGCGCAATCGAACGAGGAGGGTGAGTAATGATCCCACCAGCCTTCGAATATCTGCGACCCAACACTATTCCTGAAGCCATAGCGTTCCTACAACAGTACGGAGACGACGCGAAGATTCTGAGCGGCGGACAGAGCCTCATCCCCATGATGAAGCTTCGGATCGCCCGCCCGGCCTACTTGATCGATATTAATCGCATCGCCGGTTTGTCGTACATCAAGGAAGAGGGTGGCTTCCTGAAGATAGGCGGGCTGACACGGGAAGCCGAACTGGAATCCTCGCCGCTGGTTCACGCGAAATATCCCATCCTTGTTGATACGACTCAGGTAATTGCAGATCCACAGGTTCGCAACCTGGCGACAGTGGCTGGGAACCTGGCCCATGGCGATCCTGCCAACGATCACCCGGCAACCATGCTGGCTTTGGGGGCGCAGATCGTGGCAACTGGATCGGGCGGCGAGAGAATCATACCGATTGAAGAATTCTTTCTTTCATTGTTCAGCACAGCCCTGCAGCCGGGAGAGATTCTGACGGAAATTCGTGTCCCGGCGCCGCAGGCGCGGAGCGGCGGAGCGTACTTCAAGCTGGAACGAAAAGTGGGAGACTTTGCCACAGCGGCTGTCGCTGCCCAGGTGACGCTGGATGCCAGCGGCGCGGTTCAGAAGGTCGGAATCGCTTTAACCAATGTCGGCCCCACGACGATTAAGGCGCGGAAGGCAGAAGACTTTCTCCGCGGCAAAAAACTGGACGAGGCAAACATCCGGCTGGCTGGGCAGTTAGCCGCCGATGAAGCGCAACCGAGTTCTGACTTGCGCGGTCCCGCGGAATATAAGACGGGGCTGGTGAAGGAACTGGCGAAGCGGGCATTGTCCCGCGCCGCTGAGAGAGCCAGTAAGTAGTTTCTGAGATTCGACTGAGGACTTGGTGATGGCAAAAGAACAGTTGGTCAGCGTGAAGGTAAACGGACGTGAGCGAGAAGCATATGTCGAGCCGCGGCTTTTGCTGGTGCACTTCATCCGCGAAAGTTTGGAGTTGACAGGCACTCACATCGGCTGCGACACCAGCCATTGCGGGGCGTGCACGGTGGTGCTCAACGGAAAGACGGTGAAGTCATGCACCATGTTCGCCGTGCAGGTGGATGGCGGTGAGATCCTTACCGTCGAGGGCCTGATGCAGGGTGCCAATCTGCATCCTTTGCAGGAAGGGTTCAGGCAAGAGCACGGCCTGCAATGCGGCTTCTGCACTCCGGGGATGCTGATGTCGTCGTACGTACTCCTCCACAACAATCCGAAGCCTAGCGAAGAGGAGATTCGTCGGGGAATCTCCGGCAACCTGTGCCGGTGCACCGGGTATCAGAACATCGTGGGTGCGGTGCAATATGCGTCGGCCAGGATGGCAGAAGCCGATAAAGTAAAGATGGCGGAGGAGGTGGCAAAGTGATCCACAAAACGTCTCCCGAAATCGGCGGCATGGGACACCCCATCAAGCGCAAAGAGGATCTGCGATTTATTCAGGGCAAGGGCAACTACGTGGACGATGTGAAGCTGCCGGGCATGGTCTACGGACAGATGGTGCGTAGTCCGTATGCTCACGCCCGCCTCAAGAGCGTAAACATGGAGAAGGCCAAGAAACTCCCAGGAGTGCTTGCGGTCATTACGGGGGAGGATCTTGCCAAGGCCAACCTAGCGTGGATGCCCACACTGTCCCATGACAAGCAGATGGTGCTAGCTACCGGGAAAGTGCTCTTCCAGTCGCAGGAGGTGGCATTTGTCGTAGCGGAAGATCGCTACACCGCTGCCGACGCGGCGGAGTTGGTCGAAGTGGAATATGAAGAGCTGCCCGTGCTGGTAGATCCGAATAAGGCCCTCGAACCTGGCGCTCCACTGCTTCGCGAAGACCGCGAACAGAAAGACAATCAAATCTTTCACTGGGAAGTCGGCGACCGGGAGGCGACAGAACAGGTTTTTCAGAAGGCTCCGGTAAAGGCCAGCGTGCACGCTTTCTTCCCACGCTGCCATCCTGCGCCGCTCGAGACCTGCGGCTGCGTGGCCGACTTCAGCCGCGCCACCGGGCGGCTTACTATGCACATGACCTCGCAGGCTCCGCACGCTCATCGCACTGTTTTTGCTCTGGTCGGGGGCATTCCGGAGAACAACATTCGAGTGATCTCGCCGGACATCGGCGGAGGCTTTGGCAATAAGGTTCCGGTTTATCCCGGTTACGTCTGTGCAATCGTGGCTTCACTCACGCTCGGTGTGCCGGTGAAATGGATTGAGACTCGCTCGGAGAACTTGCAGTCGACCGGGTTTGCCCGCGACTATCACATGACCGCTGAAATTGCCGCCAACCGCGACGGCAAGATGCAGGCGCTACGTGTCAAGACACTCGCCGACCATGGAGCTTTCAATGCGGCCGCCCAGCCTACCAAGTTTCCCGCGGGATTGTTCAGTATTTGCACAGGATCTTACGAATACCCCACGGCCTTCTGCGAGGTAGACGGGGTTTACACCAACAAGGCGCCAGGCGGGATCGCCTACCGTTGCTCTTTTCGAGTGACCGAGGCGGCATACCTGATCGAGAGAGCAGTAGACGTGTTGGCGCTGGACTTGAAGATGGATCCGGCCGAGCTTCGCCGCAAGAATTTCATCCCGCCGGAAAAGTTTCCATACAAGTCGTCCCTGGGCTGGACCTACGACAGCGGCAACTATGAACCCGCGATGAACATTGCGTTGGAGAAGATTGGATATAAGGAACTGCGCAAGGAACAGAAAGAGAAGCGGAAAAAGGGCGAGCTGATGGGGATCGGGATCTCGAGCTTCACGGAAATCGTGGGCGCAGGTCCGGCGCACAGCTTCGATATCCTCGGCATCAAGATGTTCGACAGTTGCGAGATTCGCATTCACCCTACCGGCAAAGCCATGGCCCGTATGGGGACTAAGAGCCAGGGGCAGGGACACGAGACGACTTATGCCCAGATCGTGGCGCAGGAATTGGGAATCCCTGCTGCCGACGTAACCATCGAGGAGGGAGACACCGACACCGCGCCCTACGGCCTTGGGACATACGCCAGTCGAAGCACACCGACTTCGGGAGCGGCAACCGCAGTGGCGGCGCGAAAGATTCGCGACAAGGCAAAAAAGATCGCCGCATATTTGCTGGAATGTAACGAGAACGATCTGGAGTGGGAGCCGGGCAAGTTTTTCGTCAAAGGCTCCCCCAGCAAGGCCAAGACAATCCAGGAAATCGCATTCGCCGCGTACACCAACATTCCTCCCGGGCTGGAAGCGGGACTGGAGGCGGTCGATTACTACGATCCGCCCAATCTGACTTTCCCGTTCGGCACTTACGTTTGCGCGGTGGACATTGATAAAGGTACCGGCGAGGTGAAGGTCCGGCGATTTATTGCGGTAGACGACTGCGGAAACATCATTAATCCCATGATCGTGGAGGGCCAGATTCACGGCGGCCTGACCGAAGGGTTCGCCATCGCGTTCATGCAACAGATTGACTACGACGAGAGCGGCAACATCCAAGGGGGAAGCTTTCAGGACTACCTGCTCCCAACCGCAGTCGAGACCCCACATTGGGAGACTGACAAGACCTGCACGCCGTCTCCCCATCATCCGTTCGGCGCCAAGGGAGTGGGAGAATCTCCTAATGTGGGATCGCCGGCGGCGTTCGTGAACGCGGTGGTAGATGCGCTTTCGCATCTTGGGGTGAAACACATCGATATGCCCATCACACCCTGGAAAGTGTGGAATGTTTTGAAGGAGAAAGGCGTCGCCGCCTAGAGCAATGGCACTGAAGATCGAAAAGACGTTCACGGTGAGAGAGCCCACAGAGAAAGTGTGGGCATTGCTGAGCGATCCCCGAAAAGTAGCCACCTGCGTGCCCGGCGCGCAGATCACCGAGCAGGTGGATGAGAAAACCTACAAGGGCGCGATCAAAGTGAAAGTGGGCCCGAGTGTCACCGACTACACAGGTGAAGTGCAAGTTGTCCACCTGGATGCACAGAACCATGAGATCGAGATTCTGGGCAAAGGTCACGACGTACGCGGCCGTGGCAGTGCTTCCATGAGGCTGACCGGAA
This sequence comes from Terriglobia bacterium, assembly GCA_963786325.1. Taxonomy (GTDB): domain Bacteria; phylum Acidobacteriota; class Terriglobia; order Terriglobales; family Acidobacteriaceae; genus JAIQFF01. The sequence goes on along the minus strand of CAWAYW010000016.1, from coordinate 16,962 downwards.
GCCTGCGTGCTCTGCCTGATGGCGGCACGGAAGTCGCGAGTGTGTCAGAGATCAATGTCGTCGGAATTCTGGCGCAGATGGGGTCGCGCGTCATTGCGGAAGTCTCGAATATTATGTTCGGAGAGTTCGTAAAGAACTTCCAAGCGAAATTGCAGCAGCCGTCCGATGCGCCCGAGGCACAGGCGGCCGTTGCCGAAGCCGCGCCTGTCAACGCCACGAAACTGGCTTGGGAAGCCGCGAAGGGATTGTTTCACGGGAAATCCTAATATTTTTCTGACGAATCCACGTGCAGTCAAAACCACTACCATGGGTGCATCTCAAACTCCTACTTCCGGCGCAGGGAACCAGGGTGTGGATGCGATTGTCTCTGGATTTGAGCGCCTGGGTTACGTTACCGACCGATCGCTGGCCACAGCGATCTTCCTGGTCACCAAGCTTCGCAAACCAATTCTCGTTGAAGGACACGCCGGCCTAGGGAAAACCGAGGTTGCCAAGGTGTTGGCTTCGTTCCTTGGCACGCGTCTGATCCGATTGCAATGCTATGAGGGACTGGACGTCAGTTCGGCGGTTTACGAGTGGAATTATCAAAAGCAACTGTTGGCCATCAAGATCGAGGAAGGATCGGATAAGACCGTCGAGGAAAAAGAACGGCATATCTTCAGCCGGGAATTTCTTCTGGAACGGCCTTTGCTGCAATCCATTCTTGTGGAGGATGCGTCGCCTGTACTGCTGATCGACGAAATTGATCGTGCGGACGAGGCCTTCGAGGCATTTCTGCTCGAGTTGCTGTCCGATTTCCAGATCACCATCCCGGAGATGGGCACCATTCATGCGAAGCATTTGCCGTACGTGGTCCTGACTTCCAACCGCAGCCGGGATCTAGGCGATGCGCTTAAGAGACGATGCCTTTACCAGTGGATTGACTATCCGAGCCTGGAAAAAGAAATGAAGATAGTGCGTACCAGACTGCCGGGCATCGAGGAGGCCTTGGCGCGGCAGGTGGTTGGGTACGTTCAATCGGCTAGGCAGCTCAACTTGAGCAAGCCGCCCGGGGTGGCGGAAACGCTGGATTGTGCAGAAGCCTTGCTCGTGTTGGGAAAGCAACAACTGGATGAGGAAGGGATTGAACAGACCCTGGGCTGCATTTCCAAGTCCGTGGAGGACGGCGTCAAGATCAGGGGCGGGCTGGATAAGATTCTAGCCCGGTCGATGGGAAGCGGTACTCAGTAGCGCCGGCGCCCCTTCGACTGGGCTCGGGGCAGGCTCTGCCGGACGGAGGCGCTACTTCGCGGCGCGGGCACAAAACGGCAAATGATCATATCAAGCGGTGAGCGAACCGATGCAGCCAAAAGAGTTGTTGAGTTCTGCCGCTTCACCCGCGAGAAGGGTATTTCCTCCGGCGTGCAAGAAACTCTCGGTGCGCTGGAGAGTGCCGTAGCCCTCGGTGTGGACAACGAGGAAGCGCTGAAATTTGGGTTGCGCTCCATATTGTGCGGGTCGAAAGAAGACTGGGATTTATTTGAAGAATGTTTCCAGACATTTTGGAGAGGGTCGGTTGGTGAGCCGTCGGCCAACGCTAGTAAACGTTCCCGGAGAGAATTCGCCCCTCGCGTATTCGGAAATAACCCGAGGTCTCTGATGTCAACCGGGTCCTCTGACGGCGTTTCATCCGAGAAAGATGGGAGCCAGGCGGTCACCGGCGCCAGTGCTCGCGAACGGCTCAGCAAGGCCGATTTGTCGACTCTGCCTCAGAACGACCTAGCAACGCTGGAGCAAATTTCGCTGCGCTTGTTCAAGCAAATGAGTCGGCGACTGGCCCGTAGGCGCCGTACCGGTCCGCGAGGGCAAGTCGACCTGCGAAAGACAATCCGCCGGAACATCAGTCGTGGCGGTGAACCGATGAACCTGCGTTATCGGGAACGGAAACCTCGCCCGCACCGGCTAGTGACTCTGCTCGACATCAGCGGTTCGATGAGTCCGTACAGCCTGTTTCTGGTGAAGTTTCTGTATGCGCTGCAGAAACACTTTCGACATGTGGACACATTTCTCTTCAGCACCAGTCTGGTCGAAATTACTAACCTGTTTCGTACCCAGCGCCTGCAGGACGCGCTGCAAGCCCTGTCGCAGCAACCGGCCGGATGGTCCGGCGGCACCAGCATCGGCGGATCACTGCGAGAGTTCAACCAGCTACACCGAACGAAGCTACGGTCCAGCGATACTCTATTCGTGATTCTGAGCGATGGTTGGGACACGGGAGACTCAGGCATCCTGTCCGCGGAACTGCGCGCAGTGAGAAGGCGGGTACGCAAGCTCATCTGGTTGAACCCGCTGCTGGGTTCGAAGGACTTCCAGCCAATCACGAGGGGGATGAGTGCCGCCCTGCCGCACATCGATGTTTTCGCTCCGGCACATAATCTGGACAGCCTGCTGGCGTTAGAGAAGCATCTATAAAATGGTCTACCATGTTTGATCGGTTCCTAAACAAAGCGGCGGAATTACTGGCGAAAGGCGAGCCGTTCGTCACTGCGTCGGTGGTGCGCTTCCAGGCTCCTATCTCAGGCAAGCCGGGGGACAAGGCGATCATCTTCGCAGACGGAAAAATGTGGGGCTGGATCGGCGGCGGCTGCGCCCAACCGGTGGTGATCAAGGAAGCCCTGAAAGCGCTCGCCGACGGACAGCCGCGGCTGGTGCGGATCAGTCCCACAGCAGCGCAGGAGGATGGGATTGTCGACTATACGATGACTTGCCATAGCGGAGGCACCTTGGATATCTACATCGAGCCCGTCCTGCCAAAGCCGCACATTCTGATTCTTGGGCGCTCCCCCATCGCGCAGACGCTCGCCCGGTTAGGCAAGGTCATCGGCTACAGGATCTCGGTAGTGGCGCCGGGCGCGGACCGCGAGCAGTTTCCGGATGTCGACCTTCTGAAGACGGGATCGAATCTGGGCGCACTGAATCTGGGCGAACTCAAGATTACACGTGAGACTTCTATCGTGGTGTCAACCCAGGGAGAACGCGACGAGGAAGCACTCGAACAGGCGGCCGGGACCAGCGCCGAGTATGTTGCGTTCGTGGCCAGTAAGGTCAAGGCACAGAAGGTCTTCGAATATCTGCGCGAAGCCGGATTGCCCTCCGAGCGAGTGAGCCAGATTCGGGCACCTGCTGGCCTGGACATCCGCGCGGCATCACCCGAAGAGATCGCGGTGAGCATTCTTGCCGAGATTGTCCAGCTAAGGGGTACCCGAGCGCGACTTGTTGGGGAGCCTATGAAAGGCGCGCTGCCCCTTCTGAATGCGGAAGCTCGCGATCCAGTCTGCGGCATGCTTGTGAAAGTCGATGGAGCGAAATACAAATCCGAGCACCATGGAAGCCAAGTCTATTTCTGCTGTGCCGGTTGCAAAGGGGCCTTCGACCGGCAGCCCGAGAAATATGCGCTCTCGATGTCCAGCTGACGAAGCAAGAAGCTCAATCCTCCCGAACTGCGTCATAAGTCTGATGGCTCGCGGAATCGCCTTTCACCGGTGCGTATCAAGTCCAGCGGTGGTGCCCGCTTGGTGGCATCTACCATCCCAGGACGAGGTTTGACGCTCGAGTCTGCAACTCTTTCCCAGCGAAAGAGCGCTTGGTCATAAGGCCCGTCGCTTTTCGCATACAGAAGCATGCCATGTTTCTATTTGTCCAAAACTTGCCAAAGGAAGCGGAACAGGCACGAAGCTCGAGAGTGATCCCATGGCAACCGGCGAGATCACGGGCCAAATTGCCGGCCCGGGCGGCATAGAGGTGTTGGACAGGCTACCCAAAGGCCACTCTAATCTCCGCATACAACTGTCTTTCAAGTACTGATCGTGATGGTAAAAGGTTGACTGGCGCTTTGCCCCGAATTGTCCACGACCCTTATCGTGAAGGGAAAAGCTTTCGTTTCGGTTGGCTTGCCGCTAATCACCCCCGTTGAAGCATCCAGTTTGAGGCCGGTTGGCAAGGGACCTTCCGCTGACCAGGTGAGGTCGCCTTTGGCTCCTGAGGCTTCCACCTTGACATCGGGGAAGTCCTGGTTGATCTTCCCATCTCTGATCTTTTGAGTTGTGATTTTGAGGCCAACGAACCCCCTGCTGGCTGGAAAAAGACGTTCGTTGAGGGGGCCGGGGGTTAGTAGCGCTTGAATTGCTGCCCACACTCTTCTCGGTCAGTTTGTCCAAAACGCCGTCAAGCAGGCGCTCCGAGAATCCGAACAAAAGTGCCGAGCACCATTGGATGACACGGGTCGGACCAATCGGCGTTGAAGATCGGACCCAGTATGTTCAGCTTGACAGCGAGCCCAGAAAGCAAGATTCCAGCCCACGAACCCAAGGCACCGGAGACTGGGCTCAAGAACAAGGTGGTCCACGAAGCGCCGTAGTCGGTGGGTACATCTTTTCGATCAAGTGAGCGACTCATGCGGCTGATCAATCCGCCAGCCGCTCCCACGAGAAACAGAACACCATGATGAGGAAATGCTGCGCTCAGAGCGATAATCAGGACTAGTCCGCAAGCGACCAGCCAGGAGGTTTTGTTTTGCCAACTTACCAAGTCTGCAAAGGTCGTATCGGCCCGACCGTAGGTAGAGTTGAGAGCCTCCGCGAGAAGAGCCTTTTGGCGCGTGACATCAGGAGAAGGAGCCGTAAGGGTCTGATGAATGGAATTGGCCAAAGCAAGACAAGGTGCATCGTTTGTGATTCTTAGCTGTTGCTCAGCCGACTCTAGGGACTCTCTGAATAAGTAAGTTTCTGACCGCGCAAGTCTGGTACCTCAGGAATGGTGGGTTGATAACCTAGCCTTCCATTTGGATTTTTGCCTTCGCCTGCGCCCATCGAACCGGCTTTCATCTACGCGCTCGCTGTCAGCAGCTTCTGACGACTGAGAAATAGATTGACCAACCCGCAGATCACGAACAGCTGATGCGCATTCTTCTTCAGTCCTCGGTAACGCAGCTTCACAAATCCGAATTTCAACTTCATCACCTGAAATACGTGCTCGACCTTGGACCGCACGCTCGATTTCGTCCGATTCTTCGCCCGCTCTTCTTCGTCAATCGCGTTCTTATAGCGGTAGCGACGGTGCGTGTGATCCTGCGCCCGAGGTGCGCACTCCTGGATAACCTCAGTTTGTCCGCGATAAGCCTGATCACCCCATACCCGGGTTTCTTCCCCGTGCAACAGATCGGGCAGCACCCTCGAGTCGGCCACATGGGCCGGCGTAGCTACTGCCGTATGGATGATCTTGGTCTTGCTGTCCACTCCTACATGGGCCTTCATCCCGAAAAACCACTGGTTGCCTTTCTTGGTCTGGTGCATCTCCGGATCGCGCTGCTGCTCTCGGTTCTTGGTCGACGTGGGCGCGTGCAGGATGGTTGCGTCCACGATCGTGCCGCTGGTGATGCGCACTCCCCGGGCTTGCAAGTGCAGATTGACCGTGCCCAGAATCTTTTCCCCCAGTCGATGTTCTTCTAGCAAGTGCCGAAACTTGCACACCGTGGTTTCGTCCGGCGCCGGCTCATGCCCCAAATCGATCCCCACGAACTGCCGCATCACCGGCGAGTCATACAGGGCCTCTTCCACGGCCGGGTCCGACAGGTTAAACCACTGCTGCAGAAAATAAATCCGCAGCATCCGCTCCACTCCCACCGGCGGCCGCCCATTCCCCGGCTTGGGATAATGGGGTTCGATTAGCGAGCACAACTCTCTCCACGGGACTACTTGTTCCATTTCTTCCAAAAATGCCTGCCGTCGTGTCTTTTTTGTGTACCGCTCAAAACCATTCATCGTCGCCAGACTCCTCTGTTTTTTGTTCGTCAATCTCATCTGGCGCAACTTACTCTATATTCCTGTGGAAAGGGGAGACCTTATTCAGAGTCTCCCTAGGCGAGCGAAAACGGTTTCGGGAGCGAGATACTTTGCCATTTGTATTTGAACTTCATGGACATATCCCCAGCCCGTGATTTCCTGACCGCGCGACCAAAATAAGAAATTGGCGATACGATCGATTGCAGACGGACTGCCCGGGTCTAGAAGCAGTCGGCCTTTGCTCAGTAATTTATCGATTTCTCCTGGTCCAGCACGGTCTGTTAGCAGATCCATCTCGGTCTGTACAGATGCCATCTGTGCCCTCAGTAGCTCACGTGTGGGACGTGCCACTCGATGCCACCTCACAATCACTATGGTCAACCAATAGAGCAAAGACAACACCAAGAGCACCAGTATCTCGGCACCTGGCGAGGCAAAACACAGTCCATCTGGGATGTTTAGGCCGTTTCCATATAGATACACATCGGGTAGGCTTCCAGTGGAACTTGATACTCTGAGGGTCCCCGAATTCTCATCATTGCCCTTCGGTGCGAAGCTGACAGCAATGACCAAGAACTCGCCGTGCTTCAGGGTTCGCGGCAGGTTTGCTGTCTTCGCCAGAAAGTCGCCCGTAATATCCACGTGATTGATGCGTAACGGGAGCCGATTGTGATATTGCAGACTTCCCGCAGACAGCTTCAAGTGATTGAGGGGCAGAAACTTGAGGTTGGTTGCGGGGGGTGGATTTGAACCACCGACCTTTGGGTTATGGGTGCAACCATCAACGGAATCTAAAGACAACGCGCGGCGCAAAGAGTAACACATTGTTCTTAAGAAGAGCCAACTGGAATCGTATCTGCCCTTGTGTTGCCCTCGTGATTCGTAAAGCGGTTCCGGAGGCATGAGAATAATTGCGCGTCTGCTATGTGGGACGGTCAGTGGTGCAGCCTATCAGTCATTCACAGCAGATAGTCGGATAGTCGCACCTTCTGGGGATTGCACCCACTTGAGATCTCATGGCACGGGGTCAGACTCTGCTCCAGCCATTGTTCGAGACCTGCCCCGTACCCTCGCGAAGCGTTACGAGTTGATTCGCGGGCAAGCTCTTGTAAATTTCATGCAGACCGGCAGGCCAGAATACTTCTATATCAACCGCGCTGACCGGTCCCAGGCCAAAATGTAACCGAGGATCATTGCACGAGTAGTAGCTGGACTGACTGACGACAGCTTGCGCCTGTTTCTTACCATCATAATGCGCAATCACCCGCGCACCGATCGCGCTTCGGTTGGATTTTACGCCCTCCAGTTTCACTTTAATCCAATGCTGCTTGGGGTCTACGTCATTTCGCAGCAGCGACGGCGGCTCGTTCATATTGGCGATCAGCATGTCAATGTCGCCATCGTTGTCGAAGTCGCCGAAGGCACATCCGCGGCTGCTATGCGGAGTCGTGATTCCTGGTCCGGCCTGCGTTGTCAGTTCTTCAAAAGTTCCATCCCCAAGATTGCGGAACAAGACTCGTGGTGTCTTGTACGGATATTGCGGGAACCTTCTCTCAACCTCCGGATAAACGTTCCCGGTCACGATGAAAATGTCGGGGCAGCCATCGTTGTCGATATCCACAACGCCTGTGCCCCAACTGGTGTAACGAGTCTCTACGCCAACCCGCGCCGACCGCGTGACCTCCTCGAAAGCTCCCTTCCCGTCGTTTCGATAGAATCCCGGAGTGTCACCGATGAAATGCGTCTTGAAAATATCGAGATGTCCGTCCAGGTTGTAATCGCCGATGCCAACACCCATGCCGGCTTGTTCCATCCCATCGTCGCTGAGGGCTACCCCCCGCATCACGCCTTCTTCGCGAAAGGTCCCGTCACGATTGTTCATAAACAGGAGGCTGGGCGTGGAATCACAAGCGACGAAAATGTCGGTCCAGCCGTCTTCGTCGAAGTCGGCTGTGACCACAGTCATACCGTAAGTTTCAGCAGCCGCGGCGATTCCTGATTGCCTGGTCACATCGGTGAAGGTCCCGTCACCATTATTGTGATACAGGATATTTTTGCCAGTCGGCAATCCGCGCGGGCCGCAGTTGACCGGAACACCCTTCCAGGTGCAAGTGGTGTTCTGTCCTGGCACTGGGGCGTGCTCCATATCGAAACAAATGTAGTTGGAGACGAATAGGTCGAGATGGCCGTCCCGATCATAGTCGAGAAAGGCACAGCCGGCGCCCCAGCGGGCTAAACCTTCCTGCCAGACCCCGGCCTTCTTGGTTACATCGGTGAACGTACCATCTCCGTTGTTGCGATAGAGTCGATTCTGTCCGAAGTAGGTGCAGAAGATGTCGTCGAAGCCGTCGTTGTTGTAGTCGGCGACACACACTCCGCTGGCCCAACCTGCCGCTCTCAGGCCGGCCTTGTCGGTTACGTCGGTGAATGTGCCATCGCGGTTATTCTTGTAGAGCCGATTTGTCGCTTCGGGCGGATCTCCCTCCAGGCGGGTCCCTGAAAGCAAAAAGATGTCCATCCAGCCATCGTTGTCGTAATCAATGAAGGCGCAACCGCAACCGTTGGCCTCCAGGATGTATTTCTTGCGTTCAATCCCGCCATAGATGACCCGGGAACTCAGGCCAGCCGCTTCCGCGATGTCCGTCAAGCGCGCTGGGAACGGTCGTTGCGAGGGCGCCGGAGCCGCTTGTGGCTTCACATCGCGCGACGCCACGCCTTGTTGAGAACTCGCCGTTTGAGCAACTGCACAGAGCGAGAACAAGACAAATGAGCGACGAGTGATCGTCATTACGAGTGGTCGCCCCTGACCCTAGACTGCCCCGAAGCGCGGCAGAACTCCGCAATGAAACGGGAAGAAATGCTCCCAGCACTATTTCGTTTGTCGACCATATTCGAGAAGACCGGCATCCCTTACATCTTCTCACTTGTGGGCGGAAGCGGGACGCGGATCGAAACAGCTTTGCCTTCAAACTCAACGGTGGCGTCGGCTTTCGGAGCAGATTGGATCCCGATTCCATGCCCATCGGTAACGCGCACGATGTGGAAGGTCCGGTGCTCCAGCATTCCCGGGAAACTGCCACGACGACTGCCAATCGTTAGTGTCTGGGACTTGTCGTCCCAATGCATGGGAATGATGGAATGGGCCCCGTGCTCATAGTCGTAATTGTCGCCTTCATCTTCATATAGGCTGAAGTCCCCGTTGGCTCCGGCATAGAGCCGCAGTTCGACGGGATCCGCTTTGGCTGACGCCGATTCCACGCGCGGACCGAAAGCAACAATTGAGCCGGACCTGGCGAAAATAGGCATTCTGTCGAGTGGGGCTCCTGCGGTGATAGTCTGCCCGCCCTTCGCGCGATTGCCCGTCCAGAAATCCACCCAGTCGCTTCCGCCTGGAAGATAAAGGCTTCGCTGTGTCGCTCTTTTGGTGGTTACGGGGTTGATCAATAACGAGGGGCCAAACATGAACTGATCTGAAATGCCTCGCGCACCCGCATCAGAGGAAAACTCCAGTGGCAGCGCCCGCATTAGCGTATCGCCGTTGCTGGTGACGCCCCAGGCCGCAGAATAGATGTACGGCAGTAAACGATATCGCAACTCATCGTACTGCATGAGGATGTCTTCTACCTGTGGGCCGTAGTTCCAAATCTCAGCATTAGAAACATATCCATGAACCCGGAAAATCGGACAGAACGCGCCATATTGAAACCAGCGAATCAGAACCTCGTGGTATGCGTCCGATGTGTATTGATCCTTTGGCCGAAAGAAACCGCCGATATCGGTCGTCCAATACGGCATTCCGGACATGCTGAAACTCAGGCCCGCGGGAATCTGGCGCTGAAGTGTAACCCAGTCGCCAGTGATGTCACCTGACCACGAACTGGCCGCATTCCTCTGTTGTCCGGCAAAAGCCGAACGCGTCAGAATCACAACGCGCTTCCGATCGGTAGTTGCGCGCTGACCTTCGTAGATGGCCTTGGTGACGTATAGCGGATAGGCATTACGCACCGACTCTCCGCTTCCCAGAAACGTCTGTCTGCCCTTGAGCACGTCAAACTCCGGCTCTGACGCGTCCATCCACCAGCCATCCATCCCGACCTGAAAAATTCCTTTATTGAGTTCCGACCAGTACGTGGTTTGAGCCGCGGGATTGAAGAAGTCCGTCCAGACTTCGCCCGGAATGAGAAAACCTTGAGCCTGCATCCGTTTATAAACGTCTGTATCTTCCCCAAATCTTGACCATACCGAGATCAGCATGTGCAGGTCCTCAGAATGCAGCTGATCCACCATTTCTTTGGGTTGCGGATAATACTGCTCGTCGAACTTCATTGCGCTCCAGCCGTATTTGCCCCAGTATTGCCAGTCCTGCACCAATGCATCGACGGGAATTTTTCGCTTCCGGAATTCGGCAGCGACATCGAGAATTTCTTGCTGGCTGTGATACCGCTCCCGGCACTGCCAGTAACCGTAGGCCCACTTAGGAAACAGCGGAGCTTCTCCGCTTAACTGACGGTAATCAGCAATGACCCGGTTCAACTCGGGGCCATAGAAGAAGTAGTAGTCGACCGCCTGTCCCACTTCGGAACGGAATGTCGTGGTTTCCTGGGGAGGTCTGACTGCCAGTTGAACGCCCCCAGGTCCGCCTTTCGCGGAGACTTCGTATTCCTTGTTGGCTTCTAATTCGACGAAACCCGACGCCGATGTTGCCAGCCACATGTTCTGCAAATCGATCACATGCTGCCCGTTGACTTCGACAATAAGCTGATTTCTGTTATCGCTGCTCAGGAGGAAGCCGTAACTGCCTTTTGCGCCGGTAGTAAATTTGCCCTTCCCGGTAGTTGGATCGATGGCTACAGTTTGGTCGGCCGGGTTGAAGTCAGTCAGGGAAGGATTGTTCCACAGGATGCCATATCCTTTACTCGAAAGCAGAAACGGAATCGAAATGTTCGTGTTCGCCTGGGCAAGGCGAATGGGCACTCCACGGACATTGAAAATGCCTTCCTGGTGCTGTCCTAAACCGTACTGGGCCTCGTCGGAGGGCGAAAGAAAACTCTGCTGCACTTGCCAGGTCTTCAATTCCGCTACCGATGGAACGTCAAAGGTTTTGCCTCCCTCTGTTGGTTCGGCCAGCACGGCCTTTCCGTCTTTGGAGAAGAAACTCACTGCACCCGTCGTGGCATTGACGGAGACCGTGATTGCCGCAGTGGAGAGCCTGGTCTCTTTCTTTCCCACTTTCACCTGAAGGTTGCTAGCCCGGCACGTTTGCGTGACGATAGGGACCTTGGGACTTGGAATTTCCGAGGTGGGACTGGCCACGACGTGTATGACGCGATCGCCACAGGCCTCAATCCGCATGGTCCCGGCGGCGGTTTGGAAGGTGGCGCCATTCGCATCTGCGTGCGATGCCCGAATGGCAAATTGAGGCTCATTCGCAGCCCATGCTGCTGTCGCGATGACGAACAATAGAAAAATGCCGCGCTTACGGGTCATCTTGACTGGCTCCATTGACGTATTTTCGGTACCAAATGCAGAAGCTATAGGCAAACGCTGTCGCAGTCTTCGACACACGGGTGCAGCCCGTGTTGAGAATCGCCTCTATTGAGAATCTCTGTTGTTCTCGCCTTGCTGCATTGCGACCGCTGCCCGCGATAAACTTTCCCGTCGCAATCGGTCTGACTCGGCAAAGGCCTGCTTGGCTGAATCGTGATCCCCGACTTTCAAATAGAGGCGGGCAATCTGATAGTGGAGACGTCCATCCTTATCGTCAGCGAGTCCGAGCTTTGACTCCGTGATCGCTTCCTGCGTTCGGTTTGTCTCGGCGTACACCCTTCCGAGTAGAGCATGCACGTGCGGAACCAACTCTGGTTTTGTGCTCAGGCCTTTCTTCAGGTATGGTTCTGCGCCGGCAAAATCGTGCTGAATGGAAAGAATTTCCCCCATGACTGCGTTGAACTCTGGATCGTCGGGATGCTTCGTTAGCGCGGATTGGGTTACGCGCAATGCCTCATCCAGATCTGAATTGGCCAGCAGCGTCAAAGACAAACCGAATAAGGCGCCCGTATCTTCCGCGTTCAGAGCCAGCGCCTTTCGGTATTCCTGCTCTGCATCCGGGAGATACTTCCGTTGCCGGTAGACGTCCCCAAGCAAAACGTGAAACTCCGGCGAATTGGAATCGATTCGGCTGGCACGCGCCAGAGCGTTGGTCGCGAGCTTCTGGGCCGACCTTGTTTCCCAGTACAGGCCCTCGGCTTCTGTCGCGGCATTCGCCGCCAGCTTCTGGGCCGCTCCAGCTACGGGTTGAAAGTTAGCGGTTGAGTACGCGCAGAACACCAGCCGTTGCAGATCCTTGGTGGAAAGCAGTGACAGTCGAGAAGCAAGGAGATCGGTGCATTCCTCGTACCTTCCACTGCCGTAGAACTCTGCCGCGTTGCCGGTCGGTGCCTTGCCGTGTGAGGGCGGGCGTACAACATCCGCTCCTGGATCCTGCGACATGTTCGCTAATCTTTCAGTCGCGGCACCGTCCCGAAATAGTTCCAGGAGTTCGTGAGAAACATCACTCATGGCTTGCCGTTCTTCCAAAGCGCGCTGCAAGTCGGCGCGTTTCAGCCGAGGCAAGCCGGCGTTGAACAATGGGGCATTCACTCGAAGAAAGTTAGCATCAGCTTTCCAAATCTCTGCAATTTCCTTAGCACTCTCAGGAACGGCGCCTTGTTCAACATGCAATCGGGCGCTACCCAGCTTCGCCATCAACGAACCCGGGGTCGAAGCCAGTTCAGCACTGAGTTCCCTTTCCGCACCCCCAAAGTCATGCTGCCTCAGCAGGACAAAGCCGTAAGCGGCATGCACGCCTGCAGGAACGACAGGGAACGTCAGCGCTTTCTTGTACGAGTCTGCCGCTTGATCAAACGCCCCCTGCTCGTCGAGAGTTTCAGCCACCAGGGACTGGAAATATGCTGAATCCTTATGCCGAGCCACAAGAACACGGGAGTCGGCTTCGACTTGTTCCAGGTAGCTCACTCCCAGGTGGAACCAGCCGTCTGCGTTCTTCGGATCGAGTTGCACCACGCGTGAATATGACTCTGTGGCCCGGCGCGTCTTACCGACTCCTGTGTAGGCATGCCCAAGAGCTAATCGTGCTTGTATATCTGTAGCGTTAAGAAGAACAGCTCGTTTGAGGTACGGAATCGCGTCGTTGAACCGCTTCAATCTCACATAATCAAGGCCAAGGAACAAGTTTGGAACAAACAAGCCAGGCTTCAGACGAATCGCCTGGCTGAAAGCGTCGATGGCTTGTTGGTTCTTGCCGATCTGGTAGTACATCAACCCGAGATTTGCCTCGAGTTCGGGCATTTCGGGGTGAACCTCCACTGCTTTCCGGTAGAATTCAGCGGCCGATTCAAAATCCCCCCCGGCCTGGGCTTGTTGCGCCGAGGCCAGGAGAGATTCAAACGGATCCGATTGTTGCGGGGATGCAACCCCCGGTAATACAGACACTAGCCAGTAACAGGCTACAGTGACAACCCTGATTGCTCGCCCCAAGTATCACCAGTAAAGCCTGAGCGCTGCCTGCATCAGCCTTGGCGTCCATGCTTGATTAATGGTCCCGAATCCACCTCCGATGGTTGTGTTCGGGCTGTAGAAGTTGGTGTGGTTGAAAGCGTTAAACATGTCCAGCCGAAACTGGAGCCGTACGCTTTCGTTAATGGGAAAGTACTTTTGAATACTTAAGTCAAGGTTTCTGTAGCCGGGCGCGCGCAGGTCGGAAAAGTATCGTGGAGCATCCCCCAGAGTCCAGGCCGGAGCGTTCACGAAGGCTGCCGTGTTGAACCAGGCATTGGGGCCTGGGTTTGCGATGTGGTAGTCGCCAACAACATTCACATGCTGGCCTACGCCAAAATTGTTGTTATTACTTCCCGCAATCGTGAGAGGAAAGCCCTCTTTCAAGGTGAGTGTACCAGAGGTCTGCCAGCCGCCGATCACTTGATTCAAGACACCATTCACCTCAGGAGCGAACTTCCTGCCTCTGCCCACCGGAAGCTCGTACACATAGCTCAGGACGAAGCTATGAGGTGTGTCTGTTGCATCGACCGATTTCTCCGCAGCCAGGTTGTAGACGTTGCGAATATTTTCCGAAAAGTTGGCGGAAGCGGACGCCCAGTTTTCGGGTCCGCCCACGTTGTCGAGGAACTTCGAGAATGTGTAGGACGCCAACAGGGTGAGGCCCTGTGACACCCGGTGGGTGTAGTTTACGTCCAGGGCGTTGTAGTTCGAACCGCCCGCCGGATCCTGGTTTTCGTTAATGTCGCAGAATTCCGGATACGGCCGTAGCAGCTGTCCCTGAGCGACGGTCGCCTGATCAAGGCTGCAACCGCTCGAAGTGATGTGGCCAAAAAACGGGTTGGGGACTTGAGTCAGCAAGGCGTTCCCCATCGAAAAGAACTTGGGATCCAGCTGATTCAAATTGAGACCGCTCGCAACCACGTGCACCCCGTGGTTGCCTACGTAGGTCAGGTCGATTACATCGTTGGATGTCGGAGCGTACTGGAATCCGTACGTCCATTGTTCGGTGTAATAGGTCTTGCGGTCGCGTGAGACCGCGGTTACGGACTGTCCTACATTGGTTAAACCGCCCAATGAACTTCCACTGACAGGAACGAGCCCACCCGAAAACGCGGTGCTCAAGGTACTAGCCGGAGTCAAGCCGCCGTCGTTCGAAGCTACGTAAGGAGTATCAGAGCTGAATCCGGGCGCCGGACCAGTCCCGCGATAGCTGGGCGGATAGAAAATGCCATAGCCGCCCCGCATCACGAGCTTCGGCATTATTTGATAAGCGAATCCGATTCGAGGGGCGAAGTTCTTGTAGTTTGTATTGGTCAACCCTCGGCTGTCCGGCGAGGCGAATACGAGTTCGCCCAGATAATTTTGGCCGACCGCGGCGCTGATCGGATTGACTGCGCCATAGTTGAAGGATGCCTGCCGGTTGAAACGGTCAGTTACCGGGCGCTGGACTTCCCAGCGAATGCCGAGATTCACAGTGAGTTTTCGCGTCGCCTTCCAGTCGTCCTGCAAATACACTCCGTGGAACCAGGTGCGGCTTACGTTTGAAATGGCAATACCAGTGTTTCCGTTGGCCGGTACCCCCACCAGCATGGAGGCAGCCGCGTCGCCGGTTCCCGACGTGGGAGCTTTAGGATCCGGCCCGGCAGTGAACACCTTGTCGAAGTTAAACGGCGTGAAATGAAAGCGCCCGCCGTTTTCGTCTGTTGCCACCGCCATATATCCGAAGGAGAATTGGTGTGCCCTCCGGACCTTGACAAAATCGATTGATCCGCTGGCAGCGGATCGCGGAAATGCACCCTGTCCGGCCCCTGCCACCGGACCTTCTGGCAGGTAGTTGGTTACGCCAACGATCGGGAATTGCGGCGAGAAGGTGTCGATGAAGCTGGGCAACCCAAGGGATGAGGCCTTGAAGCCGTTGCTTTGAACGTCGTTGCCCTCCACCCACTTCATTCCGCCCAGATTTACGCTCATGGTGAAAGTGGGAGTGAAGACCTGGTTTACGCCAACGGCGACATTCCAGCGGTTATTGGGGTTTCTTTGTCCCGGACCGGCAGGATTGTCGGCGCCGAAGAAAGGAGCCTCTTCGTCCTTGTATTCCTTCTTGTAGGAAAATCGTCCGTATAGCCTGGACTTGTCGTTGAAGTTATGGTCAACGCGACCGCTGTACTCGTCCGAATAGTCCGCCAGAAGGCCAATGGCACTCCAGTTGTTCGCCAACGCATTGTCGAGCGGGGTGGGATAAAAATTAGTCAGCTTTTGGCCAATCGGATTGATGAGCGACCCACCCGTAAAGGGGGAGACATAGGTCGCCAGATTGTTTCCCGGGACAGGGTCGCGAATGAAACCACCGCCGAAGGGGCGAGTGCTGAACGGGTCATAGATCTGGCCGCTCAGAATGGGCCTACCTAAACCATCGGTCCCAATTTGCGGCCCCAATAGCGCCGAGAAATCTCCCGTGCGAAACGCCGGAGTGGGCACGGTACCCGCGTAGTTCCCGGCATTATGGTCCCGATGACCCTCGTAGTTGAAGAAGAAGAATGTCTTGTCGCGCTGCTTGTAGATGCCCGGGATGTACACCGGGCCTCCCAAGGCAACACCAAACTGATTGCGATGGGAAACCGGTTTCGCGAGCCCGTTCAGGTTATTGAAATAATTGTTCGCGTCGAGGGCCGCATTGCGCAAATAGTCGTATGCGTCTCCGTGCAACCGGCTGCCCCCGGACTTGGTCACAACGTTGATGACATTTCCCGTGCTCCAGCCATATTGCGCCGAGAACGTATTCTGCTGAACCTTGAACTCCTGTACATTGTCCGGTGAAGGAACGTAGATTACACCGCCCCAACCCTCGCTCGCATCCCAAAGGCCGTCCAGCAGGAATGCCGTCGTTCCAAAGTACCCGCCACCAAAATTAAAGAACGAGACGTCCTGGTCGGCGGAGCCTTGCTGTCCGCCCGAGGAAATGGTTTGCCTTTGCGACAAATTGTTGACCGATGAGTTCAACTCCACAAAGTTGAACACGTTCCGCAGATTAAGCGGCAATTCGGTTACCTGCTTCTGAGAAATTTCATCGCCGATGTTGGCGTTATCCACCTGCAGAAGAGGGGCTGTCGACATCACCTCGATCTGCTCGACCGATCCTATGGTCAGCGTGACGCTCTGGCTGACGGACTGGCCAACTTCCAGCGTAATTCCAGTTTGCTTGGAGGTCTTGAAACCTGCCGCCTCCACCGTCAGGGTATAACTTCCAGCCGGCAGCAGCGCGAACGAGAAATTGCCTTCGAGATCGGTCGTAAATGCCCGCGTGATTCCCTTCTCTGGGTTGTTTAACGTGACTTTGGCGCTGGGTACCCGGGCTCCGGTGGAGTCCGACACCGAACCGGAAAGTGAAGCGGCGGAAGTAAGCGTCTGGCCGTGCGCAACCGACAGGGCAACAGTGACCGACAGGCTGGCTAGCGCCAGGAACAGAAGAAAAGAAAATCTGCGGAACTTGGGCATCGACGAGGCCCTCCTTGAATCGCCAGCTTCTAAGTTAGCGATACCTGTATCGAATTCTGCGCATTCTAGTATTAGGGCACTAGTGCTTGTC
>CAWAYW010000015.1:0-110094 GCA_963786325.1 Terriglobia bacterium | reverse complement strand
GGGATCGTTAGGCTCTCGCCGTAGTGACAGGCGCCGTGGCCTCATTAGAGGCCACAGCGCTTCTTGTGGGAGCGGAATTAGCGGGCCGACTGCCCATCTCGATCTCGGCCTGAGTGTTCGTGATGAGCGGCAACATCCGCGCAAACCGCTTGGCAGGATTTCTTCGCCCTCTGGAAAGATGCCGACCCCGACATCCCCCTCCTAAAGGAAACCAAAGCGGAGTACGCACAGCAGCAATGAGCGGCCTTATGCCGGGTAAAGATTTTGTTCTACTTCTAAGGAAGCAGTTTTCCAAACACATTTTCGGTATGCACGCGACCCTGACCATCACGAATCGAGATATTCTGGCTGATAGGGCGGCCATTGTTATAGAGAGTGTTAGTGGTGATAACCGCGCCCTCCTTGGTGATGGTGGTGTTTGTTTCCCCGGCGACCTTATCCTTAATTATTGCGGGTAACAAATATCAGTTTTTTACCCGTTCTGAATCCGACCCGAAGTACCGGGTTTTCAATATCAGAAGTCCGAGTACGAACGTTGGGGTTTTTTAACCGCTACAAGCTTCCACAATCTATGGAAGGCTGACCTCAGGCATCAATGACGGTAGACGTCAAAGAACTCCTCCCGGTAGGCGACCACTTCGGAGTTTGCTGCCGTCCCGAAAGTTAGTCGCGACGGCTTGATCTTGTGATGATCGACCCGACCGAACCGAGACCAGCACACCCACACTGCTACGGCCGGTGTTAGAAAACCTACCCTTGCTCCCGTGGAAGCCGCTTAAAGACTGGACTTCTTGATTTCATTCGTGTGCGTTAGGAATTGGTAGTTTTCTAATTCAACCGGGCGGAATCTTTGCGTGGCACAGGCGACTTCCATTTGCCTGCACTTCGGATTGGGCCATGATTCAAATTGGATCGCTTCCCAGAGTGCCGTCGTCCGGGTGTGCAAGCAGAGCGGCTCGGATCGACTGCGGTTAAGGTCAGCAATGGGCATCTGTGATAGACACATTGCATGTTCTGCCAGATCATCTCCTCCACTTGGGCGGCCCCTATGGATTTTCGTGGCATCGCTTGGCCGTTTCGAGTGGCCATCGCCAGGATCTCGTTGCCGAATTCTATTTTCGAGGGGAGATCAGCTGCCGGCCACAACACATCTAAGCATCGCAGAACAGCTGCTACGCGTTCGCGAGCTCGGTCAGCCGTGGGTTTAAAGCCGGACTCTCCGGACTTGGCCTTCTTCAAAGGACGCTATCCACATCTTCAATGTACCGAGGCAGTCGAGAAAAACGCCAAGTTTGAGGCAATTTTTTCGTAGTTCCAAAAGATCCAAATTAAAACTCCATTTCTAGTCATTTTGCCATGGGCGACTGTATATTGCAGTTGTTCCCAAGTCGGACTGAGCCTCACTCAGTCAAGGGCAGATTTGGCATGGCGTGTGCTTCTCATTCTTGACCTGAAGAAGTCAGAATACAAACTTCAAAGCGAACTGAACCAGCCGAGGGTTGTTGACCGTATTATTCACGACTCCAAAGCTTCCCGATTGAAGGAAGGTCTGTGGCGCGGCAAACTGCGGATGGTTGAAGAGGTTGAAGAACTCAGTCCGGAACTCCAGGCCCATTCTTTCGGCCGGGCCGAAGGTCGTTCTCTTGAATATGGCGAAATCGAAATTGACGATACCTTGCTGGCGCAGACTGGAATCTACGCGTGGCTCGTTTCCAAAGACAAAATCATCGGGTTGCGAGAAACAGGAGGTGTTGAACCATGCATTTAGCCTGGATTCAGGGCTGCCGGATAACTCCGCTTTGCAGCCTGGGACGCGATTTGGACGGGCGCCTGCGTTGAATAATAGGGTAGGGTTGAAGGTGAAGAATTTCAGTGGGAAGCCGCTCTGCATCGTGCTAATTCCATCCACACCCCACCCGGATACGATCTTTCCCACAAGTCCATTTACCCCGGAGAGGAACTTCTTGCCCCGGCCGAACGGCAGATCGAGTACGTAGCTGACAACCAGCCGCTGAGGCACATCCTGGGAGGAGAGAGAGCGCTCTGCGCGAAGGCTATAGTTGTCCTGGATCCCTCCCGTAAATCCTGAACCGCTCTCCAGCCAGGAAGTGAGGGTATCGGTATTGCTGATCAGCTTCGCATTCGTGTACGCCACCAGCAAGGTCCCTCCACCTGCAAACCGCTTCTGGGCCGAAACCTGAAGCGAGTGGTAGATGCTGTCGTAAACTCCCTGGCCAGTGAAATTCACGCCGTTGTACTGGGGATAGGGCAGAAGAAGCTGCCCCGAGGAGACAGTTGACCCTCCGAGTGCAGTCCCATTGCCGATCATCGCGGTAAAGGGGTTCGGTAACAGCCGGAAAAGATCCAGTGTTCCCGCAGCGGCTTGCGCAAAATATTGGTCGGGCATTTGATCGACCTGCGTCACAAAAGCGGGAAGGTGCGTTCCCTTTGAGCCTGCGTACGCCACATCGACAAAGAAAGCCGCCGGCAGTTCGCGCTGAAGGTCCAAGTTCCACTGCTGCACGTAGCCAGCAGGGTGGTCGAAGTAATTGTTCGCGAAGACCGCTGTACCCGCGGTAAATGTCTGGACACTTCGCCCGGGGGGAAAGTTGCGGCCAGGCGGCGAAACAACCCCGGTGGCCGGGAATGGATTGCTGATCTTGTTGACGAAGGTTCTGCCTCCGTCAATCGAACCCGTGTACACGGAGGTCCCGAGCGCGACCGTATCGTTGCTCGGGTTGACGTAAAAGGATACATAGTTAGGAATCCAGAAGATTCCGTAGCCCGAGCGGATTACGGTTTTGTGACTAAGGCTGTAAGCTAGGCCAATACGAGGTGCGAAGTTCTTCTTGTCTAGCGGCATGCTGTTTCGGCTGTCGTTTCTACCGGTCTTGACAAGAAACATTTCTCCTTTGTCGGAACGCCCAGACCCTTGCGATGCCAGGTTAACCGGGCTAGGATCAAAGTAGCTCAGCCGATCGAACCGCTCTGACCATGGCCCCTGCTGCTCATAGCGCAGGCCGAGATTCAACGTCAATTTGCCTGTCACGTGCCAGGTATCACCAAAATAGACGCCGCGATAGATTTGCTGCCCTGCCGTAAGCGCTGGAACCTGAGCCAAGCCCGCGGGCAAGCCAATGGTCGGGACGCCGTATCCGATCAAGAAGCTGGCGAATCCGAAACCGGTGAGTGGCGCAGAATTAGCCGCGGCGCTGGATGTGTAGGTACGATCGAAGCCGAAAAAGCCGCTCGCGAAGTTGGTCTGCGCGTAATTGTCTCTGTCTACTTCGATCTGGCCTCCAAAGACCAACCTGTGGCGTCCCCGGATCATGCTGATGCTGGGGGAGAAATTCCATTGGGTGTTGCGATCGACGATGAAACTTTGTCCCCCGCAGGTAACGTTTTGGGTCATATTCTCTATGCAGGGCGTAGGTGGGGTCCGCATACTGTCAGGCACCACGCCATTGAAAGACGCGGGCCAGCCGATCGTCGTCAGGTCAAATCGGGCATTCTGGGGAGTGCGATCATAGCCGAAGCGGCTGACGCTGAAGTTGAAATCACCGGTTGCCCTGGGGCTAAAGTTCACGTTGTAGTCGAAAGCACCCGCTTTGGTATGCGTCGTTTCCGCACCCACCACGCTCAGGCCGGTCCCCAAAGGATCGACAGGGAGATTGAGCAGGTTCCAATAGCTAAAGCGGAAAAATAGGCGCTGCGTCTGGGTAACATTCTGGTCGATACGGAAAACAACCTGGTTTTGATTTCCGCCCACACTGGTGGCAACAATGTAATTGTCGTAGATACCAGGGCCGGTGGGCTGGGGAAGGAGGTTCAGCAGGGCTCGAGCCGTCGAGTCTTGCTCGCCGAGCGGAATAACGTTGTGGGTCGGGAATTCTTGGCGAACGCCAGTGTTGGGGTCCGTTGTGGCCGGGTCATAGATGGTGATCGGATTGCCTGCCTGATCGGTTAGACCTGTGAAGTCCCCATTCCTTTCCGCGTCCGTCGGAACGTTCGTGGTGAACACCTGCCCCTGCCGGAGCCGAAAACTCTCCCAACTGAAGAACCAGAATGTCTTGTCCTTGATCAGACGCCCACCGGCGGACGCGCCAAACTGGTTCTGCGTAAACGGCGGAGGCTCGTTCTTGGCACCACCTAAGATTTGCGAGGCTTTGAAAAAATACTCATTCGCATTGAAGATTTTGTTGCGGAGGTATTCGTGGATTTCGCCGTGGATCTGGTTAGTCCCGGATTTCGTGCTCAGGTTGATCACGCCGCCGGAGAACTTGCCCCATTCGGGACCCAAATTGTTGGTCTGCACCTTAAATTCCTGAATCGAATCCTGAGTCGGAACGATGAGTGGCAAGTTGATGTAAGCGATGTTCAGCGGCTGGCCGTCTAGGTACTCCGCACTCTGATTGGCAAAAGAACCACCGATCTGATAGTTCGCCCACGCGAATATGTTCTTGCCGACGGGGGTGTCATTAGACTGGCCCTGGGGAACGACCCCAGGGGAGAGCGCAGCCAAGTTGAAAATATTGCGTCCGTTCAAGGGCAGTTCATTGGCTTTCCGCTGCTCGACAACCTGACCCAGTGACGAAGTTTCCGACTGCAGCCAAGGTGTTTCGGCGGTTACCTGCACTACCTCGCTAACCATCCCAACCTGCATAGCGACGTCGATGTGAGTGCTCTGCTGTACCTGTACTACGACGGGTTCGCGAGTCACGTGTTTGAAGCCCTGCTTTTCGACCTCGATGCGATATTGGCCCGGAATCACCGTTACAAATGAATAGAGCCCGTCAGAGACGGTCGATTGCGTGCGCTTTTCCGACGTACCCAGGTTCGTTAATGCTACTTGGGCATTGACTATCGCGGCACCAGAGGAATCCGTGACGAAACCGGCGACCGAGCCATACGTGCTTTGCCCCTGCACGAGGGAGAACGACAGAAAAGCCAGGGCTAGCGAAAGGACCAGCGTCCAGAACTTGCGAGCCAGCATATATACTCCCAGGTTGGTCTGCCTCGATGAAGCGGGGGGCGGCGTTGTCATCCAATCCCGCCCGCAGCCGCTTCATGGCATGGTTCAGCCCCTGCTCGAAGTCCACAAAGGAGTCGGCCCGACCAGAGTTTCTTTTGCAGTTCCTCTGCAGTTCCTCCCTCGTGACGATCTCGCTGGACGTTCCAGCAACAGGGGTCCATCGGGTGCCCCTGCAACCTGATCTTCATTCCTTGTTTGCGGAGTTCCCGCATTGCGGTTTGAGCTCCAAGACCCCAAAGCCGAAGGTACGCGAGAATACACTCGCGTTCTTCACGATTACACCCCCAAAGCGATGTGGTGTTACTTTATGATCTTCCCTCGTAACGCTCGTACAGGGTAGAAGTCGCCACATGTTGACCGGGAATTTCAGGCCAGCCGAGAGACGGTCATGGGCGATGCGTTTGGCCATGCAACTCCCTTCCGCGGGTTTAGAAATTCTCGATCATCCACATGTTGCCATTGAAATCCTGCCCAAAAATGGCCAAATGCCGGCCGTCCGGAGAGGGAACGCCCCAGGTGAAGGAGCCGGATCTTTGTTGCCATAAGGGGTGTGGCTTGCTTTTCAGATCCACGAACAGCAGAGTTGCTCCTAATGCTGTCGTGTTGCTGGTAAAAAAGCCCTTGCTGTCAACGGACCAATCGAAGGTATTGAACCCGTTCCACCCCGCCACGGTGAGATCACGCACCGGGGATCCGTCCAGCGGAAGCACGTAGACGTGCTTCCCTCCGATCTGGAGAATGCCGATTCGCTTGGCATCTGGCGACAGACTCCAGTTGTAGTCTGCATTGGGGTCAGTCGCAAACCTGGCTAGTTCCTGCCCTTTCCCGCGAACAGGGTCGAATGCAGTGAACACAAGTTCCTTGCGATCAGGCGTCTGCTCTGCAAAAGCGCACAGTGTTGAAGGAGAACGGGCACACCAGGCCGAACCGAGCAAACGGGCAGTTAGAACCAGCTCCGGAGGGCCGCCGGTGACGGGCATGCGCATGAGCCGCAACGGTGTGGGACTGGCTGTGCTCGGGGAATTAGCATCCGGGCTGGAGTAGTAGAGAAGCCATCTGCCATCCGGGCTGGTGCGACCCCAGAGGTCGAGGTCCGAGGTCACAAGAGTCTCTGCAAAATCCCGATTCAACTCCTGTTTGTAGATCCCCCAATGGCCATTGCGATCTGATGCGAAGATAACGGCCTTGCTGTCCGACGTCCATGCACCGGGATAATTAAACCCTTCACTGAGAGTCAGCTTTTGAGGGGGAGTTAGTTTCGTGTTCCCGTCTTGCAGTTCACCGATGAGTACGTTGACGTGGGCCGACGATTTTTGAAAGACAAGTCGCTTTCCATCGGAAGTTGCGCTCAGATGATCTACATTAGATCCTGCCCAATTCGTCAACCGGCGAGGCTGTTCAACAGGCGCCCCGGTAACCATATTGACTCGGACCTCCCACAGGTTGCAGTTATCTGACGCTGTTGCTCTGCCTTCGCCGAGGGAGTAAACCACGCGCCCATCCGGTAACCAATAAAAATCGTGCAACAGAAGACTGCTCAAAAGCACTGTAGGCGGCCCACCAGTGAGATCCCTCGTTTCTATCGAAAACTCAAACCTGTCACTCACCTGATGAAACCTGATACACCCAACACGCTTACCGTCTGGCGACCATGCCACCCGGGTGAAGCCACTGTTCTCGTCAGTCGCGGCAAAGAGCTTCCGTGCTTGTTCTCCTTCGCGGGTCATCAACCAAACCTCCCGCGATCTAAGATCGTGGAACCAGGGGTTCGGGTTCGAAAACAGACTCGGAACAGCGGTAAACACAATTTGTAAGCCGTCCGGCGATACCGACCATGCAGTTGCATCGTCACGGATTTTCTTTGGAGCTCGTCCTAATAAGGAAACCATCCAGATGCTGGTACTTCCGCCGGGGACCGTTGCATTTGCCAGGAAGCTCGTACTGTCAGGAAGCCAGGAGGCAATTGTCCACGCGGCATGGGCATCGAGCGACTCCGGCTGGGAAACGGTCTGGGTATCTCCGTTAGCAATCAATTGCACATGCATTCCCAATGGATCCACATAGGCCAGGTATTTTCCATCGGGAGAAATGGCACCGCTGGTGACTGCGTTGCCAACGGAACCGCTGGTGAGCTGTTTCTGCTTTACGATTTTCGGTGGCAGCAGGCCAGTCCTCGAGACCGACCACAAGACTATAGCCGCCAACACCACGGACGCAGCCACCGCAGACCAAGGAAATCGCAACCACCGTGAGATCTGTGACGCTGGCGGACCGGCTTCCGCCGTCAACCTCTGCCCCGAACCGTTCACTGACCCGATGAAGCGATAGCCGTGACGCGGCAGGGTTTCGATGAAATGAGGACTCTCGGCGTCGTCATCCAGCGCTGAACGCAGCCGCTTCATGGCATTGTTGAGGCCCTGCTCGAAGTCCACAAAGGTGTCGGCGGGCCAGAGCTTCCTTTGCAGCTCCTCCCGGGTGACGGTTTGACCCGGTCGTTCCAGCAGCATGACGAGGATTTCCACCGGCTGGCCTTGCAGCCTGATCTTCATGCCCTTTTTGCGGAGTTCGCCAGCTCGAGGATCGAGCTCGAACACGCCAAAACGGAGGGTGGACGGAACTGAACTGGAAGTCTTCACAGCTACTCCCGAGCGAGTCGAGTGTACACCCTACGGCAGGAGGCATCTTAGGGCCAGTCCACGTCGAGCGCGTAGACTTCCTGGAACCCCGTGTTCCGTAGGAAGAGTGGGCTTCCTTCAGGGGTCACTCCGTAGTAGGTCCCGTAGCGGCCGGCATGCAAGCCTCGAGTCTGCTCTAAGTTTGCAACGCGTTCTACCCTGTGGCTAGTGATATCCACCCGGGAGTACAACACCAATGAATCGGTGCGGCTTGGAACGTACCCACACCACGTTGACATCATCGAGCAGATCGCAATATTCCGCATTCGCCACTTCCTGCTCACGGCAACCTGTATTCAAAAAGTAGCTCATCCACAATTTTTCTTCGTCATCTGCCGCCTGGAACAGAGCCTTCAGTTCGTGCGGCTTGTATGGCTTGACTTCCTTTTCCTCGTAGTCCAACTGCCCCAAGATTTCCCCAGCGAAAAGAATGGCGTTAGCACGCAGGAATGTGTTGCACGTTTGGAAGATGTTGTAGACGTAACGGGGTTCAAACAGAGTGTCCCTGGTGGTTTTGCGCTGCCGAAGGAAGGACACGTAAGGCAACAGATCGTCGCCGTGAGTGAATTGATCAAGATACTTGATGCCACTACGGTCGCACCAGTCGAGAAAATAGCCCAACCGCTCGGTGTATGTCTTGACTGTCTTGAGGTCTTTGAGGAGGGATTTCTTGGCAAGGAACTTCTTGACCTCATCCACAACCCGCTTGTGATTGGGATCGCCATCCTGCTTGACCGCTACGCCGCTACCCACAGCGTCAAGCGTAGCCTGCCTGCGCTGCATGGCTTCGACCGCTGTTTTGAAATCCATGCCCACGGATTCGTATTTCACCCCGTACCGTAGGTAGAACGGACCCGTTATATCTTCCTTGGAGCGCCGACCCCGCCGTCCCAAATCAGTCGCAACATAGCGCCGATCCTTACCCTTGCCCACCACCCTATACAACTTCACTAACAACGCCATATTTCCTCCGCAGAACCCTAATACTGAGGTTCGGAGGAAATACCTTGAAATCCGTAAGCAGAGCCGTTTAGCTCGGAATTACGCTGCAAGTGGTAGGAAATAAAAGCGTAGAAAATCTGGCGGAGAGGGAGGGATTCGAACCCCCGATACCCGTTAAGGTATGCCGGTTTTCAAGACCGGTGCCATCAACCGCTCGGCCACCTCTCCAGCTGCTACAGTTTTACTACAGTCAGCAAATCGTGCCTGCTTGTGTTTAGGACGGGCTTTTGTTTTGAATTGATTGCAACTGGACGGTCTTGCTCTTCAGTAATTTTAAAGACCGCCCGTTTCAACCACTCACCCATCCCTCCGGGTCAGCATTTGGATAATTATAGCTTGATGATTTCGCAACCTTCGCGAATTCCAATTCCTGATGCTCTCTCGGGAGTTTGGTTGCGCGACGCCTGTGATGTATAAGACAAGCCTATGAAACGAATTCAACTTTTGCTGGCATTTGTGATATTCGCTGGAGCCGCATGGGTTGGCGCTCGTGCACAGACCTCGGCGAAGCCTTCGGACGATAAGAGCAGTTTGGCAAGCCGGGTTGCGGGTTTACTGAAACACGACGGTTTTATTCCATATTACTGGGACGAGAAAAAGGGCGACCTGCTTTTCGAGTTGTCGCCCGCATTGCTGAACCGGGAGTTCCTTTATTTCACTGGCTTGGGAAGCGGCGTCGGCTCGATCGAAGCATTTGCCGATCGCAGTTCGTTTGGTGGCGGATGGGTCTGCCGGTTTCGGCGTGCCGGGATGCGAGTGCTGGTAATTCAGGAGAACACCAACTTCCGAGCTCCAAACGGCGAGCCAGAATTGCGGCACTCGGTGGAGTACAGCTTTCCGACTTCTGTGTTGGCTGCACTTCCAATCGAAGCTGAGAAGGAGGGGACGGTGGTGGTCAATGCCGATGCACTGTTGATGCGAGATGCCTTTGATCTGCTCTCACAACTTCGACGTCCAACTCGCGCCGTTGGCGGTGTAATGGTCAGGGAGCAATCTTCGCATGCGACAGACTGGCGGTTGGACAAGGATCGAAGCATCATCGACCTGGAGCATACGGGCACGTTTGCCCTCAACACGGAGGTGGAAACGCTGTTGACCTTCGCAACAGATTCGGAAACTGATTTGAATCAGCCTGATCCGCACGCGCTGAGCGTGCGCGAACATCACTCGTTTGTGGCAATGCCATCTCCTGGATATGAGTCCATTGAACGGGATCCGCGCGTGGGATTTATTCCTTCGAGCTTTCAGGACTTCTCTCAGGCGTATGACCATCCACTGACTCGGTACTTGGCCAATCGTTGGAGATTGCAGAAGAAAGACCCGAATGCGGTGTTGAGTGAGCCGGTAAAACCGATCGTTTTTTATCTCGACCGCGCCATTCCCGAGCCGGTGCGCTCTGCGGCTCGCACGGGAGCTCTGTGGTGGAATACGGCATTTGAGCAAGCGGGTTTCAAAAACGCGTTGCAGATTGAGGACTTGCCCGAAGGAGCGGATCCGATGGATGTGCGCTATCCCACGATTCAGTGGACGAACCGGTCTGGTCGAGGATGGTCGGTAGGACAAAGCCACGTTGATCCGCGAACCGGGGAAATCATTCACGCCGTGGTGCAGTTGGATTCGCATCGCATGAGGACGGTGAATAACTACTGGGAATCGACGATGCCTTCGGGGCGCGACTCCGCCGAACCCGCGCTGGATACTTTCGCTGCGCTGGACAATCTCGATCCGCATACGAGCGAGCGACAGGTGATGTTGAACAGGCTTGCGTTGCTTACGTGCCATGAAATGGGGCACGTGCTGGGACTGGAGCACAATTTCGTGGCCAGTACGTATGGCCGCGGATCCGTGATGGATTATTTCGCTCCGCTGGTACGGGTTCGCGCGGATGGTACCGCCGACCTTTCGGATGCCTACATGCAGGGTGTGGGCAGCTATGATCGCTACGCGATCGAGTGGGGCTACAGTCAAGGCAAACCCGGCAGTTCGGCTGAGCAGGAGCACGCGCGACTCGATGCGATCGTAAAGGCCGCAATCGCAAAGGGGATTGTTTGGGGAAGCAACGACGACCCCCGCTGGAATTCTTACGACGATGGACCTGATCCGGTGACCTGGCTGAAAGAAGTATTGCCCGTACGTGACAGCTTGCTGGCTCATTACGGGCCGAGGATGCTGCGTCCGGGTGAGCCAAATTCGATGGTGGCCTCCCGCTTGCCGCTCGTCTATTTGTTTCATCGTTACGCGCTCGGCGCTGCGATCAACGTTGTGGGAAGCGCCAAGATACCGCTCTCTCTCGCAGGCGACGGCCAGCCGCCGATGACCATCTGGCCGGTGGAAAGTCAGAAAGAAGCTTTGCGCTTAACTTTGCAAGCGCTGAATCCGGCGAAACTAACCATTCCCGCGGAAATCTGGCAACACCTGACGCCGGTCGAGAGTGGCGATCCTGATCCGGAGCGGTTCACTTCATCGGCGGGTTATCTTTTCAGTCCGCAGGATGGCGCGCGAGCGGTGACCGAGATTGTCATCGGAGGATTGCTCAATCCTCAGCGTATGGAAAGGCTGACGGTCATTTCACGTCAGGATACTCAAGCCCCTTCGCCGGGCAGTGTCATCTCGTCGGTAGTGACCGCTGCATTCTCGGATGTCGGAAATACTCCGGCGGAGCGTGATCTTGCGGCAGTGGTGCAGACTGAAGTGGCCGAACGTTTGATGGTGCTGGCGTCGACATCGGACGCGACGCCAGAGGTACGGGCAGTGGCTTTAGCGGGGGTGCGTGAAGTCCAGAACGCGGCGAAGGCTCATTCCGCGGGCAATCCTTTCGCACAACAAATCGATCACGAGATCATGTTATTTCTTCAGAATCCGAAGCAGAACACGCCCAAGCTTAAGCCATCAGGCGCACCGGCGGGCCCTCCGGTTTGAGAGGTTTTCGCAGAAAATGCTGAGAGCGGTCTGCCTTACACAACCCTGCGCGCCACGGGATGGCTGGCTTCGTAGGTGGCTATCTCCGACTGGTGCTGGAGAGTGAGTCCAATATCGTCGAGGCCATGAAGCAAGCAATGTCGGGTGAAGTCGTCGATCTGGAACATTGCTGAGAAACCATGATCGTCGTGAATCTCACGCTGTTCGAGGTCGATGGTCAGGTGGTATTCGGGTAGCTGACGGGCGCGCTGAGTGATTTCCGCGACTTTCTCCTCGTCCAGCACGATGGTGAGAACTCCATTTTTTGCACAATTATTGGCGAATATGTCGGCAAATGATGGAGCTACGATTGCGCGGAATCCATAGTTATCCAAAGCCCAGACCGCGTGTTCACGCGACGATCCACAACCAAAATTCTTCCCGGTAACCAGGATGCTCGCTCCTGCATGTCGCGGATTATTAAGGGAAAACGTCGGATCCGGCAATCCTCCCTGGCCACGGCGCCAGTCGTAAAACAGGAATTCACCAAATCCAGTGCGCTCGATTCTCTTGAGAAACTGCTTGGGGATGATCTGATCAGTGTCGATATTATCGCGGTCGAGGGGAGCGACTTTGCCTTTATGAGTGCGAAACGGCTGCATGTTTCCTCAGATGTTTGTCGAAGTTCTTTTTGACGCTTTGACGGACCCCGCGGGTCCTGTTTACTCGGGTCCGAAACAGACCTGCCTGCTTGAACGCTAACGGAGTCCCTCGTTGAACTTCCAGTTGCGTATGTCGGTAAAATGCCCGGTAATCGCAGCTGCGGCCGCCATCATCGGACTTACCAGATGAGTTCGCCCGCCGCGACCCTGGCGACCCTCAAAGTTACGATTACTCGTGGAAGCGCACCGTTCGCCCGGCTGTAGAATGTCCGGATTCATTCCCAGACACATCGAGCAGCCAGACTCGCGCCATTCGAAACCAGCGTCCTGAAAGATCCGATCCAATCCTTCCCGCTCGGCCTCATGTTTTACGGATTGGGAGCCTGGCACCACCATGGCTCGAACCTTCGGATTGACGTGGTGACCTCGAGCAACACGCGCCGCAGCACGCAAGTCTTCGAGCCGCGAGTTGGTGCAAGACCCGATGAATACGCGATCGATGAGAATCTCTTCCACTCGGGTCCCGGGTTGGAGACCCATGTATTCGAGCATGCGCTCGGCCGACCGCCGGTCAGCATCGGTTTTCATCTCGGTGAGCTCCGGCACCCGGCCACTCACTGAAACAACCATTCCCGGGTTTGTACCCCAAGTGACGAACGGAGAAAGTTTCGAGGCGTCCAGATTGACGATCTTGTCGTAGCGGGCGCCTGGATCGGAAGGCAAACTTCTCCAGCGCACCAGTGCCTTTTCCCACTCGTCATTTTTTGGAGCAAAGCGGCGATTCTTGAGATAGGCAAAAGTCGTTTCGTCGGGAGACACCATGCCGGCGCGCGCTCCCGCCTCGATGCTCATGTTGCAGAGTGTCATCCGGCCTTCGATAGAAAGGGCACGAACGGCTTCACCAGCATATTCGATCACGTAGCCCGTCGCACCGTCGGTTCCGATTTGGCCGATAATTCCGAGAGCTAGATCCTTTGCCGTCACCCCCTCTGCGAGCGAGCCTTGGACATCAATCAGCATGGTTTTCGGCTTGCGCTGAGTAAGGCATTGCGTTGCCAGGACATGTTCAACTTCGGAAGTTCCAATCCCAAAGGCCAGTGCGCCAAATGCACCATGTGTGCTGGTGTGGCTGTCGCCGCAGACAATGGTCAGGCCGGGCTGGGTGAATCCCAGCTCCGGACCGATGACGTGGACGATGCCCTGATCGGGCGAATCCATGTCGAAAAGAGGTATGTCAAATTCCTGGCAGTTCTTTTGCAGCGCCTCAATCTGGCGAGCGGCGATGGGGTCGGTGATGGGAGTGCCGCGCGGTTCGGTAGGGATGTTGTGGTCAACCGTGGCAATCGTGCGATTGGGCTGGCGAACCTTGCGACCGGCCACTCGCAGACCGTCGAAAGCTTGGGGTGAAGTAACCTCGTGCACCAGGTGCAAGTCTATGTAAAGGATTGGCTGGTTTTCCGGAGGAGAACACACGACGTGTTCGTCCCAAACTTTCTCGAATAAGGTTCGTTTCTCAGCCATGGATTACGTTTTCGTCCGAATGAATATTCTAACAACAAATAAGAGCTATGGCTGGCGGGGATGCGCGCTAGAGGCTGTTGAGTGCAATCGTCCTATGGTCGGAACGCCAGGGCTAGCAACCAGACATTGAGAATGGCAATTAGAGCTGCCGTAACCCATGCCAGAGACTTTAACCAGAACGCGTTAACGAACTCGCCCATTTTTCGCGGGTCACCGGTGAATGTGACCAGCGGGAATACCGCAAAACTTAACTGCATGCTCAGGATTACTTGGCTGAGTACCAGAAGTTTTGCCGTGCCTCCCGTTCCCCAGAAGGCGGTGACTATCACCGCTGGAATGATCGCTACCATCCGTGTGATTAAGCGGCGCAACCACGGCCGCAAACGGATGTTGAGAAATCCTTCCATCACTACCTGTCCGGCGAGAGTTCCGGTCAGAGTGGAGTTCTGGCCGGACGCCAGCAAAGCCAAGGCGAACATAGTGCTGGCTCCAGTAACCCCCAGAAGCGGTGTCAGAAGGGTATGCGCGTCACCAATCTCGGCGACATTGTTATATCCGCGGCGGTAAAACGTTGCGGCCGAGACGATCAGTATGGCGGCATTCACCAGCAGTGCGAAGGTTAGTGCGATGGTTGAGTCGATGGTTCCGAAGCGGATGGCTTCTCGCTTGCCCTCGGGCGTCCGCTCGAAATCACGTGTTTGCACCAATGCTGAGTGCAAATAGAGATTGTGCGGCATGACCGTGGCCCCGAGAATCCCGATGGCGATATACAACATGCCCGGATCCCGAATGATTTGCAGGGATGGAATCAGAAATCCTCGAGCAATGCCCAGCAGGGTCGGCTTGGAAAACAAAATCTCCAAACCGAAGCAAACTCCGATTAAGCCAATCAAAGAGATGACTAGCGCCTCGACCAGACGAAAACCCTTTTGTTGCAAAAACAGGATGAGGAGTACGTCTAGCGAGGTCAGGCACACCCCCCACAGCAAGGGGATGTGAAAGAGGAGATTCAAGGCGATTGCCGATCCGATGACTTCGGCGAGGTCGCAAGCAGCGATGGCGATCTCCGCCCCGATCCACAGCATGAACGATACCGGCCGGCTGTAGTGATCGCGACAGGCAGCGGCCAGATCGCGTCCGGTGACTACGCCCAATTTAATCGCAAGAGTCTGAAGAAGGACCGCCATCATGTTAGACAGGAGGATGACGGAAAGCAGCGTGTAATTATATTTTGATCCGCCGGCAAGGTCGGTGGCCCAATTGCCCGGATCCATGTAGCCTACTGCGACCAGGTAGCCAGGTCCCGCAAAGGCGAGGAGCTTACGAAAAAATCCAGCCGACTCGGGAATTGAGAGAGTCCGGTATATTTCAGGTAGGCTCGGCCGTGCAACAGCGTACCGCCAGCCCAGTTCGGAACTTACCTCTGGATCGGCCGTTATTTGAGGTTCAGGCGCTGACAGCATTAGCCAAAGTATACACCAAATAGTAAACCATAGTTAATTGCTTGAATTATTCCGATTCTTGCGCTCCGCCGCTGACACCCACACTCTTTCGGCTGCGGAGGCGCCCAGAGCGACAGTTCCTGCGTCAGTTTGCAGAGTCAGAGTATGGTCGTAATTTCGACCGGCTACATGGACTTGCGCTCCGGGGCGGATACCGCGTTGTTCGAGAAACTCCAATAGTCGCCGGTCGCGTTCGTAAATTCCGCTTACCCGGTAGTTGTTGCCCGCAGTCGCATGAGCCAGTAGAAGCAGGCCCCGACGTCGACGGCTTGCCGGGCTCTCGAGTTCACTGAGGTTTCCGTGCGGACACGCTCCCCCCCGTCCTAGTTTGGTCAGCAGTTTGGCCTCAAAATCCGTGGATACGGCATGCTCCAGACGTTCCGCCTCGTCGTGAACTTTGTACCATTCCATCCCAAAAACCTCCGAGAGCATACGTTCGATCAGGTGATGGCGAAGAGTGAGCCTGCGCGCGATCTTGCGTCCGGCCGCCGTCAGGCTAACTTCTCCGGTGTTCTGCACTCGTACCAACCCATCTTTTTTCAAACGACGAAGTGCCATCGTCACCGCGGGGGGTGACACTGAAAGCCAGTGCGCCAGGGTGGCGGAAATTACAGCCTCGCCTTCGCTTTCTGCTTCGAGTACCGCCTTAAGATAGTCTTCCTTGGAGACGGTGATCATCTGAAACACATTATACGGCGGTGGGTTAAGTGTAGTTAATCAGGATGAATGTGGACCTCAATTCTGGGAAAACCGGGTGGGGTGAAATCTTGCTCCGCTTCTACAATACGTTGTAAGTAAAACACTCGAAAAAGATGTCATCAAAATTTACAATACTGGAAATTCATAAATCTGAAAGCTATTTCAACGGTTTGACATCGTTAGCGCATCACCCTAACCTTGTCAGTCTCCGGTTATGAAAGTTTTGGTCATCGGCAGTGGAGGACGTGAGCACGCTTTGGTGTGGAGGTTGAACCAATCGCCACGTGTCTCGAAGGTCTATTGTGCTCCGGGTAATGGGGGCATCAGCGAAGAAGCGGAATGTCTACCCGCGGATGTAAAGAATCTGGATTCGCTGGTAGCAATGGCCAATCAAATCAATCCAGATCTCACCCTGGTTGGTCCGGAACTGCCCTTAGCTCTGGGAGTGGTAGACGAATTTCAGCGGCGCGGGTGGCGGGTTTTCGGTCCTACCAAGGCTGCCGCACAGCTGGAATCAAGCAAAGGTTTTGCCAAGGAATTCCTGCAACGACACCACATACCTACAGCTCACTTTGCGATCTGCGATTCCATCGACGAAGTTTTGCAAGCCTTACCCCTTTTTCACACGCCCATAGTAGTGAAAGCCGATGGCCTGGCTGCGGGCAAAGGTGTGTTGATTTGCAAGACAAAAGAAGAGGCGGCGTCAGCAGCGGCAGAGATGTTCAGTGGAAAAACATTAGGTGAGGCGGGACGGCGGGTGGTTGTAGAAGAGTGCCTGACGGGCGATGAACTGTCTTTTCTTGTGCTGAGTGATGGAGAGAGAGTTGCTCCGTTGGTAGCGGCCCAGGATCACAAACGCATCGGCGACGGCGATACCGGCCCGAACACGGGTGGTATGGGAGCATATTCGACAGCCACTATCGTCGATCGCCAGATGACGCAGTGGCTGTTGCAGCATATCGCAAGGCCGGTAGTTGCCGGCATGAAAGCGGAAGGGGCAGAATACAAAGGCATTCTTTACTGCGGACTGATGATGACCGCGCGTGGTCCGATGGTGTTGGAATTCAATTGTCGTTTTGGCGATCCCGAGACACAGCCGATTTTGATGCGTCTCGAAAGTGACCTGGTCGAAGCGCTCGAGGCCTCTATCGACGGCCGAGTAAGCGAGGGGGATTTCCGATGGTCGCAAGATGCATCGGTCTGTGTAGTTATGTCGTCAGGCGGATATCCCGGTAGTTTTGAAGTCGGAAAGAAGATCATCGGACTGGCCGATGCCGCGAGGGTCGAGGGCGTCAAAGTCTTTCATGCGGGCACTACTCGTCACGATGGCGCTTTTTTTACCGCAGGCGGGCGGGTGCTGGGAGTGACCGCACGTGCGGGAGACTTACGAACCGCGGTTGACCGGGCATATATAGCAGCCGCAAAAATCGGGTTCGAGGGTGCTTACTACCGTAAGGACATTGCAGCGAAAGCACTGAAAAGATGATTCAATTCTATTTTTGATGGGGAAGAAATAGGAACATCCATGAGCTCAAAGCCTCGGGTTTCGATTGTGATGGGGAGCGACTCCGATCTGGATATCATGCGGGAAGCCACGAAAGTGCTGGAAGAGTTTGGGATCGAATATGAAGTAGATGTCACCTCCGCGCATCGCTCCCCTGAGCGTACATCCGACTTCGCTCGCAAGGCTGCAGGACGGGGCGTGCGTGTGATCATCGCGGGAGCCGGTGGTGCGGCCCACCTCGCGGGTGTCATTGCGGCTCACACTTCGATTCCGGTGATTGGCGTGCCAATTCCGTCCACGTCGCTGCAGGGGATGGATTCCCTGCTTGCCACCGTGCAAATGCCCGCCGGCATCCCGGTAGCGACGGTCGCCATCGGCAAACCCGGCGCGACCAATGCCGCTATTCTGGCGGCGCAGATTCTGGGATTGTCGAACGAGCCACTGACTAAGAAACTTGCGGCCCATAAGGAAAAGTTGGCCAACAGCGTGGATGAGAAATCGAGGAAGCTAAAAATTATGCTGGGAACTTCGTAAAAATCATGCAGGCGCGAGCGTTAAAGATTCAAGCTTTTCAAATATTGCTTTAGTGGTCCACCCAGATCTGGACGCTTAAGGGCGAATTCCACGGTGGCTTTCAGGAATCCGAGTTTGTCGCCCGTGTCATGGCGTCTGCCATCGAAGACGTAACCGAAGATTTTCTCCTTCTTCAGTAGTTGCTTCAGACCGTCAGTGAGTTGGAGCTCGCCGCCCGCTCCGGCCTTCAGATCTGACAGGGTTTCAAATACTCCCGGAGTCAGCAGGTAACGTCCAATGACTGCCAGGTTAGATGGAGCGTCCTCAGGACGCGGCTTTTCTACCAATCCTGTGACCTCGTACAGCTTTCCGTTCGAACCGGGTACTGGCTTGGCTTCGAGAACTCCGTAAGCGGAAATTCCGGGACCCTCGACCACCTGGGTTGCAAGCACCGAGCACTGAGTCTTTTCAAAAACGTTCATTAACTGTTTAAGACACGGAACTTCGGCGTCAATGACGTCGTCCGCCAGCAACACCGCGAAAGCCTCGTCGCCCACCAACTCTCGCGCTGTGAGGACCGCATGGCCAAGTCCGAGCGCTTCTTTCTGACGCACATAGGCGATGTGGATCAAGTCTGAAATCTGGCGCACGATTTGGAGCAATTCTGTCTTGCCTCGCTCCTCGAGCATCTTTTCGAGTTCGTAGCTGACATCAAAGTGATCTTCAATCGCCTGCTTGCCACGTCCCGTCACGATAATGATCTGATCACAGCCGGCCGCGACTGCTTCCTCCACGCCGTACTGGATGATTGGTTTATCCACGAGCGGCAACATCTCTTTGGGTTGCGCTTTGGTGGCAGGCAGAAAGCGGGTGCCCAGGCCGGCGGCCGGAAAAACAGCTTTGCGAACTCTCATCGTCATTACTGAATTCCTTTTTGGATGGAAGGCACTAATAAGAATAGCCTGAACCGCGCTATTTGAGAATCTTAGATGCCGAGTGCGGATCAGAGCGCAGCGTTCATTTATAAAGTTGGAGTGTCATTTCCCAACATGCTCTTCCGAATGATTTTCATGGGAACTGACCCTTCCCGCATGAATTGATCATGAAACTCTTCAAGATTGAAAGCAGGCCCTCGGAGCTTGCGATAATCCTCCCGCAATTTCAGAATCTGTAACTTGCCAAGCGTGTAATACAGATAGGTCGGGTCGGAGGTTCCGCGCCTGGCTTCCACTTCGGCGATAGGAGCTACCTGAAAACCTTCGTTCATGAAAAACGCTTGACCCTGTTCCAGGGTCATTTTTCCGGTGTGCATCTGGATGCCTACAATAAAACGGGCATCACGCAAAAGCGCGTCCAGCAACTGACCAAGGCGTAGTCTAGGGTCGCCGCCGCCATAGCCCTCATCCAGCATCATCTGTTCGCTGTAGTGCGCCCAGCCTTCCGCGTTACTGTTGTTGTAAAGAATTTTGCGCGTCTTGGATGGAGCGGCTTGCAGCCAGAGGAACTGCGTATAGTGCCCTGGGTAGACCTCGTGGATAGCGGTGCTGGCGATGGTTCCGTGGTTGAATCCCTGCATCCACTCTTCGACCTTTTCCGGCTTCCAGCCAGGTTCGGGAAGGGTGACGTAAAACATGGCTTCCGTGGACTTGGTCTCATAAGCGCCGGGAGTATCCATTGCCGCGGTGGTCAAAGCCCGCTGGAAGGGAGGCGTTTCCTCTACGATCGGCGGCACCTTTGAAGGCAAAGTGATGATTTTCTTTTGTTCGATAAACTGCCGCAAACCCCCTAGCGTGTCTCGAAAGGTCTGCATTAGTTGAGCCGCCGGTGGATGATCTTTTCGCAGATCCGCCAATATTTCAGCGGGAGAGCGCTGGGGGTCCATTTGCGCACACAAGGTCTTCAACTGTGCCTGATTGCGCCGAAGATCGGCATATCCCACTTCCAGCATGTGATCAAGCGGGATATCAATCATTTCATCGTAAAGCAATTTTTTACTGAAGTTCTCGGCGCCCAAGCGGAAATCGCCATGCGAAGCTGGCAACAGAACTTCCTGAAGAAACTTGCGATACGTCTTCAATGCCTTTACAACCGAGTCGTTACTGGTTTTGAACTCCGACTGGAGTTTCGAATCCTTCACCTCGCGAAACACAGAGGGTACGTCATTCTGGAAGAACTTGATGGTGTCCGGCAGTTGCTGAAGGGCTACTTCCGTGTACACGCGGGGCGGGTCATGCAGATTTTGGCGGGCCGCCTCGAGTGCCTGAGGAATCTGGCGCTCCCGGGCGATGACTGACCGCAATCTTTCGTTCAGTGGAGCGAAGTTGCGTCGCATTACCAGGAATACGCTGTAGCTGACGCTCGAAGGGTAGGTATCAGGGTCCTTCTTCCACATTTGAATGTTTTGCAGTTCGAGCAAACGCGAATCAATGGTTGAAGTCAAGACATCGAGATCCCCAGCAGATATTTCACTCAATGTGCTTCTCTGGATTTTGCCAAACTCTTTTCGGAATTTCGTTAGGCCAGTGACCTCGGCATCGACGGCCGACCGTGAATAGTCTTCAAGTTTTGTGTCGTATTGATGGAACCCGGTCTGAGTAGCCACCGTAGGATTGGTTTGAAAATAAAAGTCAAAATAGCGATCTACGAGCTGGCCGAATGAAGCTTCATTCGGGTGCTGCTTGACGCCTGTGGTTTGAGCTCCAGCGAATAAACAAGCCAGAAATAGTTGAATAAGAACACAGAGAGTGTAGGCCGGGGTTCTTTTGATCATTCGAAAGTAAAATCATCCTCAGATTTACGCACATCGAAAACCTTCTCATCGCGGGCCGCATGCCCGCTTTACCTGTCGCTTGTCGTTATTTTAGCTTTTTTATCAGTTTCTCTTTTGTTATGCATGAGCAGACGGAATCACGACGAGACCGCCGGCAAAGGCTGCGACGATGGTGACAGCTCTTCCAGCAAACTACGCAACTGCGCCAAAACGTCTGGCGGCGAAACCGCCTTTGAGATGTACTTCAGCGTACCGTCTGGAGCAAATTGCGAGCCAGGTTGAGACGATACGAATTTCGCCAGTCTCCCCGGATCGATCTCAGCATTCTGCCGGAACTTGATACTTACGGACTCACGTTTGCGTTCGATAGCCGTTGCTCCAATGCGAATTGCCGTTAACTTCAGGGCGGCGTAGTTCAACAGATTCTGGACTGGAGCGGGTGGATCGCCATAACGGTCCTGGAGTTCGGCTCGGACATCGCTTAATTGCGATTCGGTTTCAATCCCCGCGACCCGTTTATACATTCGAAGACGTTGATTCTCTTCCGGAATGTATTCCACTGGGATGCGGATATTGAGACCAAGGTTTAATTGAGTTTCGGCTTCGTCCGGAGCTGCCTCACCCTTCATCTCGCGGACGGCACGATCGAGCATTTGGGTATAAAGTTCGAATCCGATCGCTTCAATGTGTCCGCTCTGCTCGCCGCCGAGCATGTTACCGGCTCCGCGCAGTTCGAGGTCCAGGGCGGCGATTTTAAACCCCGCGCCCAAGTCGGAAAATTCTTTCAGGGCCGCCAAACGCCGGCGCGCGATTGGAGTCAGTTCGATCTCAGCCGGAAGTAGAAGGTAAGCGTACGCTCGCCGATTCGACCGGCCCACGCGACCGCGTAGTTGGTAAAGCTCGGAGAGCCCCAACCGGTCAGCTCGGTTAATCAGAATCGTATTGCAAAGCGGGATATCGAGGCCATTCTCGATGATGGTGGTCGATACCAGAATATCGGCTTCGTGATGCATGAATTTAAACATCACTTTTTCTAATTCGCCTTCCGACATCTGCCCATGGCCCACGATAATGCGTGCTGGTGGCACCAGGGCCTGGAGCTTGGCGGCAATTTCCCAGATGCTGTCCACCCGGTTGTGTACGAAGAAAATCTGGCCGCCTCGTTCTAGTTCCTGTTCGATCGCAGACTTAATCAGCTTTTCGTCCCAATTGGCCACAACGGTCTGAATCGCGATGCGGTCTTTAGGCGGCGTGTCAATCACGCTCATATCGCGCAGTCCAACCAGGGACATATGCAAGGTGCGCGGAATGGGCGTTGCTGACATGGTTAGCACGTCCACTTGCTTGCGTATCTGCTTAAGCCGTTCTTTATGCCGCACCCCGAAACGCTGTTCCTCGTCCACAACCAGCAGACCCAAATCGGCAAACTTCACATCCTTCGAAATCACGCGGTGGGTGCCGATCAGGATATCGATTTTGCCGGCTTCGGTTTTCTGCAAAATTTCCTTTTGCTGTTTCGGCGAGCGAAAGCGGCTGATCATTTCAATCGTGACGGGAAAAGCCGCGAAACGCTGCTTAAACGTTTCGTAGTGTTGAAAGGCGAGAACCGTCGTCGGCGTCAATACCGCTACCTGTTTGTTATCGCTGATAGCCTTAAACGCCGCACGCATCGCAATTTCGGTTTTGCCGTAGCCTACGTCACCGCAAAGCAGCCGATCCATAGGCTGTCGCGATTCCATGTCGCGCTTGACGTCGACGATGGCAGTGTCCTGATCTTCTGTTTCGTTGAATTCAAATGCATCTTCAAATTCTCGCATCCACTCGTTGTCCGGGGAGAAGGCATGGCCTTCGGCGGTCTTGCGCTCGGCGTAAAGCTTAAGCAGCTCGTCAGTCATGTCCTTCATGGCCTTGCGTACACGAGCCTTGGTTTTGGCCCAAGCTGCTGTGCCCAAATGGTTCAGGACCGGCCTAGCGCCCTCAGATGACCTGTACTTCTGCACCAGATCGAGGCGAGTCAGTGGCACGTATAGACGTGCGCCTTCGGCGTACTCAAGCAACATGAATTCCGCGTTACCGTTGCCCTGGTTAATTTCTTTCAATCCCTGGTATTGACCGATGCCGTGCTCAACGTGGACAACGTAGTCGCCCACCT
The DNA here is from genome assembly GCA_963786325.1 of Terriglobia bacterium. Taxonomy (GTDB): domain Bacteria; phylum Acidobacteriota; class Terriglobia; order Terriglobales; family Acidobacteriaceae; genus JAIQFF01. Next base: position 87,164 of record CAWAYW010000015.1, on the reverse strand, counting down.
GCAAGTCTCGAAAATCAGAGAGAAAAGCCGAAGTCTTAGATTTGTACCGCTGCGGACGAGAGGCAACGGAATCGGACTCATCGAACAGATCGCGCGCGCCAAGAATCGAAAGGTTGGCATCCGGAAAAGCAACTCCGTCCGGAACGTAGGCTTTGGCCAAGGTGGCGGTGAGCAATTCGCCCGAGAAGTAGGACGTCTCGTCCGCATAGCTTTCGCCGCTGCGAGTCCGGCTACCCAAACGGAAAGACACAGCGTATTCACTGAAAATGTCCGCCAGACGTTCAACTTCTCCCGTATTCGGCACAGCGATGAGCACTCGCTTGCTCTCGGCGATAAGCTTTTTGACTTCCTCGAGCATCGCGGGAACCGAACCGTGAAAGCGCGGCGTGGGTTGGGAATGGAATGCCACCGCAGCCGTGGAATCGTCGCCGCGAGCGATGCCAAGATGCTCGATATCAGCCCCAGGCAGATTCGACAGATTGTTCCACCAGGCATCCGGCGTCAGGTACAGGTCTTGTGGCTTCACCAGTTTGCCCACACCGCTGCTTTCGTGGGCTCCTTCAATCCGGGACCACGCATGTTCGAACTCCGAGCGAAGTGTGTCCGGTTCGTCAGTAAAGACTAAAGCGCGGGGAAGCAGATCAAATATGGTCTGATTTGCTCCGGCGACCGGAGCGTAAAACTCCCATCCGGGGAACACAGTCACTCCGCCGGCCCGCACGGCTTGCTCGATGATTTCGTCGCTGCCAGTAATTCGTTTTCCGGAAAGCCGCGCGTGGATCGCTCCCAGGAGTTCTTCTGTAACCGGAGTTTCGGTGAGGGGAAGCAACAATGCTTCGTCTACGGCATTCGAAGAACGCTGGGTCGCGGGGTCGAATTTCCGTATCGACTCGACTTCGTCGCCAAAAAATTCAATCCTGACGGGGCGGTCGTGCTCCGGCGAGTACACATCCAGAATCCCCCCCCGTAGCGCGTACTCTCCGGGCATTTCGACCACATCCGTAGAGTGATATCCGACGGTGTTCAGCTGGGGAAGAAGCGATTCCGTATCAAGCATCTCTCCCCGACGGATGGTTCGGGCCAGGTTGGCATAATACTCGGCCGAGCGCAGATAAAGCGCTGTTGCTGCGACTGGCGATACCACGAACGAAACAGCGCCGGTTGCGATCTTCCACAATGCGACCGCGCGCTCTTCCTGTATTTCAGGATGAGGCGACAGATTTTGGAAGGGCAAAACGTCATGGTTCGGCAGGATTACGACAGACTCCGGATCGACGGCGCCGGTCAGTTCACAAAACGCCTGCAATACCGGAAGCAAGTCTTCGGCAGAACGATTATCGGCTACGACGACGACAAGGGGACGGCCAACCGCTTTCTGCAACAGCACCAGCAGCAAGGCTTTTGCAGTGGGAACAAGCCCGGAAACACGAACCCGCCCCGTGTGCTCCCGAAGATGGGAGGCCACCCGCGCAAAGGCCGGTAACTTTTCTACGTCCGTGAAGAGATCACGAACGAAGGGGAGAACCATTTCATTATTGATTTTAGCAGGCTTCGAGGAAAGCGTCGGCTGGGATCGGCAAAGTTGCAATTCTTTTTGCGCGTGCGTGCGTTTCGAAATCGACTAGCAGAGCTCGCGTCGTCGCGCAGACGGGGCACCTCAGGCTATGCGGTTCTCAATAGTGGGCGGGTGAGGCATGTGGGGCCACCACCGCCGTTAACGCATAACTCGGAGCCGGGGAATGTTCTGACATCAAAACCGGATTTCCGCAGCTTTTCATTGGTCGTTGCGTTCTCGTCCAACGCCAGCAGGCATCTTGTCCCCAATGAAAGTACGTTGCACGCCAGGGTGTCGCGCTCTGAATATTCGATTTCGATCAAACGGTAGCCACGTGATTTCAGCAGCTCCACGGTCTCTACTGCGAGCCAAGGCAGATCGACCAGGACTGTTCGCTCATCCAACAGGCTCATCAGGGACATCAGATGCAGGCAGGCTGAAGGCCCGGGACCGTGAGGTAAGGGAGCGCTTATCACCTTCTGACCTTGCGATTCGAGCAATTTTTGCATCTGAGCAATTCCGGCCGCATTGGTGCGATAGCCGCGACCGATCAAGAGTGTTCTTGAATCCAGCCACACCATGTCTCCGGCTTCGGTTTTTCCGGGCGCATCAATTTGCCCAGCTATGGGAATTCCCGCACGGAGGCAAACCTCAGCGTGGTGCCTTGCTTCCGGAATCCGATTGGTTTTGCCCGGATTTAATTGGATCAGGCCCTGATCGGTCGCCAGCGACGGATCGTGGGTGTAGATGGCGTCGAGCGAAAGGTCAGGCGAGGAAGGCAACTGGATTATTTCCGTACCCGCGTCCTCAAGCAGGCGGCACAGTTGATCGTGTTGTGACTGAGCTACGGATAACTCTGGCGCGTGGAGAAATCCCAAGTCGCGCCATTGGCCGGCCACGGCTGGATGATCCCATTTTGCCGAACTCGGAGAACACACCAGCACGCGCTGCAAAGGAGCCACCATAGAGTGGCCGTTGAAAGTCTGCGCTGTACCTGCGTCTCCCATAGGTCTAAGAAAACTTTGCGAGATCGCGATTACTTTCCCGTCCAGCAATCTAAACAGGTCTTATGGTAAAAGCAATCTGGGAACGTGCAATTAATCATGATGCTGCATCGGTTTTATCCTGAACCCGGGGACGCGGTAAAGCAGATCCATGGGTATGTTGCGTTTTGGAAGGGAGTGAATGTGGAGAAGTAACTTTCGCAGCTGTGGCGAATGCCAGGTCGGAAGTCGAGATGGAGGCGTACGCCTCGCATGGCAAGGGCACACGTTGTTAACCGTAATTAACTGCTGGCGCCAGCCCGGCGGTGAGAGATGCCAAATGAAAAAGACAGCCCGGAGCCCCCCGAGACTGTCCTTGGCTCTCCCGGTTAGAAGAGCTTGACACTGGATCGAAGATAAGCTGCTTGTATTGCGGCGTTGTTGCAGTGACGTTAATTTCCCATGAATTCAGGGATCGTCCCATCGTTTAAATTTTCCTCCTACAACTGTGATCACCACGCCGGTGCTTAAGGGGCCGGCGCCACAGACAGTTATAGACTGCTATATTTATCAGTTCTCACAAGCGTCATGCCGCGCAAAGTCGAAGCTTCGAAAAGATTGCAAAAACGGGCCGAGGAGATAATTCCCGGCGGAGTCAATTCACCAGTTCGCGCCTTCGGTTCGGTGGGCGGAGATCCTGTATTCGTAGTCCGCGGGGCGGGATCTCATCTTTGGGACGCGGACGGAAATAAATATATCGACTATGTCGGTTCGTGGGGTCCGCTGATACTTGGCCATGCCGCGCCGGGTATCCCCGAGGCCGTGTGTGCGGCGGCAAAAAATGGGACCAGCTTTGGAGCTTCGACCGCGGCGGAAGCTGACCTTGCTGAAATCGTCGTCTCGGCTTTTCCCCATGTCGAGAAAGTACGCTTCGTCAGCTCTGGCACGGAAGCTACGATGTCAGCTATACGGCTGGCCCGCGCGTACACGAAGCGAAAATATATTGTGAAGTTCGAGGGCTGCTATCACGGGCATGCCGATGCGCTCCTCGTGAAGGCAGGATCGGGCGTGGCTACGCTCGGCATCCCCGGCTCCGCCGGAGTGCCAGAAGAGTTTACGCAGTTGACTCTCGCACTTCCCTTCAATGACCTCGATGCGCTGGAAGTAGCGTTCAAAAAGTTCGGCCGTGAGATTGCGTGTGTAATTGTTGAGCCCGTGGTAGGTAACATGGGATGCGTCCCGCCCGCCTCCTTATACTTGGACGCGTTGCGCGAGATTACGATGCGTGCGGGAGCATTGTTGATTTTTGATGAGGTAATGACTGGATTTCGGCTGGCTTTTGGCGGAGCGCAAGAACGCTATGGAGTCTTGCCCGATTTGACGACCTTTGGGAAGATCATCGGCGGAGGCCTGCCAGTGGGCGCATATGGCGGACCCAAAGAGATCATGGATCTGGTGGCGCCGCTAGGCACCGTATATCAAGCGGGAACGCTGTCCGGGAATCCGCTGGCCATGGCTGCTGGTCTGGCCACCTTGCGCTATCTTCACCGCCATAAAAGTACGGTCTACAAGGCCCTGGAAATACGAAGTGCGAAGTTGGTCGAAGGAGTGACGGCCGCAGCCAAAGAAGCGGGGGTGCCGTTCTTCTGTAACCGCGTCGGTTCAATGTTTACATGGTTTTTTACCGCCAGCCCTGTGACCGATTGGACCTCGGCTGCGAAGTGTGACACGCGAGCTTTTGGTCGATTCTTTCACGCAATGCTGGACCGGGGCGTTTACCTCCCGCCATCACAATTTGAATCTGCATTCCTCAGTGCAGCCCACACGCAAGCGGATGTGGAGGAAACAATTTCGGTAGCGAAGCAGGCGTTCGTGGCGATGGACGAAAAGGTTCGTAACGCTTAGAACATTCTCTTGTCGTCCGTAAGTCCCTGTTATTCATTCAAGCTGTCGGTTTTGCTTGACCCGCCATCATTTCTGGAATGGTGACGAACTCGTAGCCTTCCGATCTGTAACGAGAGATTAGCCGATCAGTTGCCGTAATTGTGAAGGATCGGTCCGCGCCAAAGCTCTTATGTCCGCCATCATGCAAGAGAATTACGTCACCGCCTCGAACCTTATTTGTGACCTTCTGTTCGATACGCTCGGCTGACATCGCGTTCCAGTCATAGCCGGTCACGTTCCACATAATGGGCTCGAGGCCCATCTGACGGACAACCCGCGCCACAGCGGGACGCCGCCCTCCAAAGGGCGGGCGGAACAGATTGGAGGGTTGACCTACCGCGTCAATCAAAGCCTGGGCGCAAGTGCTGATCTGGTTTCTAATTTCATTCACCGATTTGAAAATCAATAACGGATGCGTAAAAGTGTGGTTTCCTATCACATGTCCCGCATTTAGGAGTTCAAGCGCGAGGTCGGGCCGTTGCGCCACGTAGCGGCCGATCAGGAAGAATGTGGCGCGAACCTTATGCCGGGCCAGAACTTCAATCAAACGCAGCGTATAGGGATCATTCGGACCATCATCGAAGGTGAGTGCCAACTGTTTCGAGGGTCGATCCGTCCCGATGAACGCTTGGCCGAACCACTGGCCCTCGGGCGCCATGGACTGGTACCCGGCCGCGCAAGCAGCCGAAACTGTTGCAGCTCCGATCAGATATCCAACCATGCTGTCGCGATTGTAGCTGGATCGCAGATTCGGAATTACAGATTTAAATTTTGTCAATGATCATTCGGTAACTCCGATTCGAACATTCGGTGTTAACTCTTTCCACCATTGCCTCCGGGACGAAGGCAATATATGCTGCGAGGGCACTTCAATTTTCTCTGACCCGTGTTCCTTTAAACAATGGCTAATCTTTTTGAGCTGCCCCGGTACATTGCAGTCGAAGGTCCCATACGGGTGGGCAAAAGCACGCTGGCCCGGATTCTGGCGGAACGTCTGAACGCGCAACAGGTCATGGAATCGGAAGATAATCCCTTCCTCGGTTCGTTTTATAAAGGCGAACCCGGAGCGGGCTTCCAGGCGCAGTTTGCCTTCCTCATTCGACGTTTCGAGCAATTGCGGGCTTTGGATTTGGGGTCACGTTCGCAGAAAACCGTGGTCACGGATTTCGTCTTCGAGAAGGACAAGGTGTTCGCCTGCCTGAACCTGAGCGATCAGGAACTCGAAACTTATAACCGTTATTACAATTACTTCCGCGAACAACTGCCGACGCCCGATCTCGTTATTTATTTGCAAGCCACGCCTGAGGTGCTAAAAAAACGGCTGAAGAAAAGGAATGCGCCCGGTGAAAAAGCAATCCATGAAGATTACCTTGAGGAAGTGATCAAGGCATATGAACACTTTTTCTTTCATTACACCTCTTCAGATTTGCTGATTGTGAACACGTCCGAAATCGACTTCGTGGAGCGCAATCAGGATTTGCAGGAACTCTTGCGAAAGGTTTCAGCGCCGATCAAAGGCACACAATATTTTTTGCCGCTGGGGAGCCAGGAAGCCGCAAGAGCCTGAAGTGGCTGGCCCAGGAGGAGGACGTGTGCCTGGCCCATCCCCCTCCCGGAAAGTTTAGTCCCCGGACAGTTTGCAACCTGTTGTGGCGACAGGCTTTCTGGCCGCCGTTCCCGGAAATAAAGCCTGTCTTGCCATCTCATTATCCCGATATTTCTGTATTGCCCGGTGATGTGACTGCCAGGGCAACCTGCTAGTGAAAGTCTTCGACGAAGGCAGAGTTTAGTGTCTATAATGGCGTTCGTAGCATCCAAGATGTAGACGGGCTCTATCCGCCTAGGCGGAGGGGCACTGGAGGACATCATGAGTTCGATTCCTGCTGGAGAACTTCATCAGAAAGTTACAGTTGCTACCCTTCGCGACAAGAAGCTTCGCCATCAACCTATAACCTGTCTCACGGCTTACGACTACTCATCTGCGCGACTGGTCGACGAGGCCGAGATCGACATCGTTCTGGTCGGCGACTCTCTCGCGCAAGCCATCCTGGGATACGAGAATACTCTCGCGGTCACCGTAGACGAGATGCTGCACCACACTCGCGCAGCGCGGCGGGGGGTGAAGCGTGCCCTGTTGGTCGGGGATATGCCCTTCGGGTCTTACCATGCTGATGCCTCTGAAGCGATCCATAATGCCGCACGTTTCGTAAAAAACGCGGGAGCGGAAGTGGTCAAAGTGGAAGGTGGTGAGAAGCGAGCGGATTTGATTCGCCGCATTATCGATGCTGAAATTCCTGTAGCTGGACACATCGGCCTGACTCCGCAGTCGGTGAATGTGATGGGAGGATACAGGGTGCAGGGAAAAGACCTAAGTGGCGTCGAGCAGCTTATGCGCGACGCCACTGCGCTTGATCGCGCCGGAGTTGCATTTATCGTGCTGGAATGCATTCCGCGCGAAGTTGCCGCATTGATCACATCCGAGGTCGCAACACCGACCATTGGCATCGGAGCAGGGCCGGATTGTGACGGGCAAGTGCTGGTGTTTCACGATATTCTTAATCTGACTTTCGGACCTCCGGCCAAGTTCGTGCACCGCTACGGGGACGCCAAAGCACTTTTCAGTGAGGCGATCCAGGCGTTTCGCGACGATGTTACCGGACGGCACTACCCGGCCGATGAAGAGTCCTATCACTTGCCAAAAGATACCAGGACAGCGCTTGAAACCGTGCTCGAGCGCAAGCGGGCGATGAGGCGATAGCAGAGGGCATGATTTCCCGGCGTTTCACAGTTTTACCAAGCACAATAATCGTTGTACTAAGTCTCACTGCATGTACTGCTTCGAGCGGGTCTGACCCCTCCGCTCTCGAAGCCGCGGCGGCTGCGCGCATTTCGAGTATTCCCGCGACGAGCCCGGAGAAATACCGCCCCCTTCTTGACAAGAGAGGCTGGCAAAACCCTTACCTGATTATCAAGACAGGTGGGGTAGCGTTGCTCGATCCGGAGAATCACGAGGAACGCCTTTTGAAGCCCTCAGAACTAACGCAGGCATTGGGCAACTTGCCTCCCTCTGCATGGCCATACGGAAGGGTGGTTGCAGTCACCGAAAGTGGGGTGAGAGCGGCGGGAGATGATGTGCCGATCCGCAAGAACCGAGCCCTGGTGAATGGCACGCTGGACAGTCTGCGCGTGCTGATCAATTGGATCCCACCAACTTAAGAGTTGTTTTTTAACGCATGAAAATCTGCGCCACGATTGATGGGATGCGCGCCGCTCGCCGCAGTCTTGCCGGTCAGGAAAGCGGCAAGCTACTCGGGCTGATCCCAACCATGGGCGCGCTGCACGAAGGGCACCTCTCCCTGGTCCGGGCCGCAAAGGCCCGATGTGAAGCGGTTGCGGCGACGTTGTTTGTGAACCCGCTTCAGTTTGGACCTGACGAGGATCTTGCGAAATATCCGCGCGATTTTGATCGTGACTGCGAGCTTCTGGAAGCGGAAGGTACAGATCTACTTTTCGTCCCCACAGTAGAAGAGATGTATCCATCCGGTGCGGTGACATACGTTACCGTCGAAAAACTCGGCGACAAGCTTTGCGGGCGTTCACGACCGGGCCATTTTCGAGGTGTTACGACCGTGGTATCGAAGCTTTTCAACATCGTCGAACCGGATGTAGCTTTCTTTGGACAGAAAGATGCAGCGCAAGTAACGATCATCCGGCGAATGGCGCGAGATCTGAATATTCCAGTTCAGATTGTGAGCTGTCCGATCGTGCGCGAGGCGGACGGCCTGGCGATGAGTTCTCGCAATGGCTATCTCAACGCGGACCAAAAAAATTCGGCACTGGTGTTGTACCGCTCTCTTATGGAGGTCCAAAGGTGCTACGAGCGCGGAGAACGGAGCGTTTCACGTTTGATTCAGTCCGGCGTGAAAGTGTTTGAGACTGAACCGGCGGTAAAGCTGGACTATTTTGAAATCGTAAATCCCGAGACGCTCGAGCCGGTTGACGATTGGTCGCACGGCGGGCTGGTAGCTGTTGCTGGACTCGTGGGAAAGGCCCGCCTGATCGATAATATCCAGTTGGGTTACGTAAACGCCAGGGCATGAGAATAGGATCCTTTGATTCTGGCGAAGGGAAAATCCGATGTTTGGCCCGCTTTGAAAGCGTCTATCGGTGAGAAACGAATTTATTCCCCGCAACGATGTAGCGCAATGGATGATCGAGCGCTTTGGTAATGCCGACGCGCGGTGTAATTTCGATGGGCTGAGAAGGAAAGCCGTCGTCTACGATGGTCAAATCGGATCGAGCGTCCGTCAAATCCTTTGCGTTGTCCCGGTCCCGGGTGATCCCGAATGCTTCAGCCAGCCTTCCTGGCCCGCTAGTCAACTTTCGCAGCGCACTGTCCGCCTTCCCCTCATTTAGCGACACACCGCGGGCTTCAGCCATTTCTTTAATTCCTGTCAGGGGCTCGAGTGCACGGAACAAGACTCCTCCAGCTTCTCCATCCGGGAGGCATGAAACGTTAAAACAGAAGTGATTTCCGTAGATGAAGTAAACGTAGGAGTGGCCGGGCGGTCCGAAGAGAACGGCATTCCGAAGCGTCCGTCCCGAAGCGGAGTGGGCGGCGGGATCGTCTGCGCCCAGATAGGCCTCGACTTCCACGATTCTCGCGGCCAGAACTCTCTTTCGTTGTCTCCGAACCAAAAGCTTGCCGAGCAGGTTCGGGCTTACCAGCCGTGGGTCGCGTTGGTAGAACTCGCGGGGTAGCGGGGGGAGCGTCAAAATGCTTATATTCGTCGCGACCATTTATCCGCTGCATTTCACATCGTCAAAGCAGAGTAGCAGTCGGCCATCCCGACGGCGGAGATTACCCTTAATGGGCCGGCAGCTGGCTGGCCCCCGCGACAAGATCCAGTGTTTCTACGCAGCTCCCTTGGCAGCGGTCTTCAGATAGGCCAGCACTTCCTCGGCATGGCCTTCGGGTTTTACTTTGGGGAAGATGTGTTTAATCTTGCCATCCGGCCCAATGATGAAAGTTGTGCGCACTACTCCCATCACCTTCTTTCCGTACATATTCTTTTCCTGAATCACGCCATACAGATTGCAGACTTTTTTTTCGGCATCGCCCAACAGCGTGAATGGCAAGTCGAATTTTTCTTCAAATTTCTTCTGTGCCGAGGGTTTGTCCGGCGAAATCCCCAATACTACAGCGCCAATTTTTTCGGTCCTTTTGTGTGAATCGCGGAATTCGCAGGCTTCAATCGTGCAGCCGGGAGTATCGGCCCGGGGGTAAAAGTACAGAACCACCCATTTTCCCCGAAAATCCTTAAGGGAAACTTCTTCTCCATTCTGGTCGGGCAAAGTGAACTCTGGGGCTTTATCATTGATATCCATGGTTGTCTTTCCTCGTGGCACCAAGTTATATCGCATTACTCGGTGGCTCGTCATTCTGGCCAGTTTTAGCTTAGTCGTGGCTCAAATTCTGGCGCAGTCGGCAGCCCGAAAGAGTGCCCCCAAAGGACCTCGGGCCTTGGGACTTGTGCAACTCGCACCCAGCGGTAAAGCCCACTTGATACCGATCACAATTTTATACGATGGCGAATTTTACGATGCCAGCGCTTACAAGGCGTCTCCCGTGCCCCTGGCTCTGGAAAGCGGCACCGTCTACGAGGGGGTTCGGGCTGGAGTCTCGCAGGGGTTGTTTACGGTCTCCAGCGCACTGCAGGGGAACAACACCTGGATCGGCGATGGAACTTGGCAGTCGGCAAGTACAATCGCTGCGGCGAAGGCTGCGGCGGCGAAGAAGAAGGAGGCCACAGCGAAGCCTGCCCCAGAACCGGCGGAGGGCCCGCCAGTCCTGAGGCATGCCAACGCGAAGCCCGGGCCTGCGCCACCCACGCCGCCACCTGCTTCGAGTCCTGAGCCCCCTCCGCCAGCCTCGTCTGCGGCGACTACATCCGCACCTCCGAGCACCGAGGAAGACCCAGACCGGCCTGTCTTGAAGCGAGGCATGCCGCCCCCGGCGGAAACGAAAAAGTCCTCTACCACTGCAGCAGCACCGACTAAGGTGGACACCCGTAAGCCCTCGAGCCCCGCCACCTCCATGGAACCTAGTGCGCTGCAGCTAATCCCCGCGATTTCCGATGCGAACGGTCCGGATCCGCGTCCGTACGCTCAAGACGTCAAGCCTGACGAGTTGGAAAAGTTGCGCAAGAAAGTTTTGGTCTTAGCGGCCGATGAGGTCCGAGCACGAGCCACGCAGCTGGCGGCTGAATCGGTGGGATCGCCCACGCCACACGCTTCTTCCAGAGCCGAATCTCGTGCGAAATTGCCTCAGCCCAGCTTTGACGACGTACAGCTCCATGTCTTCGATCTGTCGAACAGTAATGAACCAACGCTGGTGCTCACCGCAGATGCGCACATGCCGGACCGTCCCAGTGGTGCCACCGGCCGAGATCTGAAATACATTGTCACCCTAGTTGCGCGGGACGACATTTATGGAGAATTGCACAAGGCCTTTTCGAATGTTACCGACTCCCAGCATCTGGATGTTATTCCGCGTTTGGAGTTGATCGACGCGGTCGACGCCGATGGCGACGGACGAGGCGAATTACTATTCCGGGAGATTTCCGATGCGGGTAAAGCTTTCGTCGTGTATCGGGTGATTGGCGATCGGTTATGGCCGTTATTCCATGGGACGCCAGGTCTGTAAGCCACTTTCGATTGGAGTTACCGCAAGGAAATGGGACCAACGAGGGAAAACTTGGTTCAGCTACTTCTGGGTCATCACCAGTTCGCCGTTCTCTACTTTCATACCGCCTACGTTGTCAGGGAGTTTTAAGCGGTCCCGTTGTTCATTGAGCTTTTTCTGCAATGCGTCATTCACCAGCGAAACCGGAACGTTCAAGTCGCCGACCTTGAATTCTGTGGGGTCGAAGGTTGCATAGCCATCCTTGGACCCGAGATGCCCGGAAAGAGTTACCCACACATCCTTGCCGGCGATCTGGGTCAGGAACTGGCCGTGGGCAACGTCGCCATCAAAACTTACCTGATAATCCTTCACTTCCGGCTGTCCCGGAGCTACGGCAGAGTCGGGAGAGGATAGTCCTGATAATCCTTGTGCCGCCACGGCAAACGGAATTTGCCCGCTCGCCTGGGCCAAAGCCGCACTTACTTCGTTGGAGCTGAGGCGGACCTCGGCGGGAGCCTGCCCGGTCTCTTTGGGTTGATCCAACCGTTGAACTTTTTCCTGAAACGATTCGGCGTTGGCAACAGCGGCCGCCGCAGGCTGTGGTTGCGCCACAGGCGCAGGCTTTTTCAACACCAAAAACAGAGCGATCACCGACGTAACCAGTGTGGCTATGCTGATGACGCGATCGAGCTTCCACTTCCTCATTGCGCCGCCTTTCTGATAACTACATGGTATCGAGGCAGCGTCTGAAGGCTTACATAACGGAAGTTACTGACCGAGTGGTTACCGATCGTTTCTACCCTAACTTTTTGGCCAGGAGATCATTAACCACCTGTGGATTCGCCTGTCCCTTGGAGGCCTTCATCACTTGGCCGACAAAGAAGCCCACCACGGTTTTCTTTCCACCGCGGTACTGCTCAACCTGTTTGGGATTGGCAGCTATGATTTCGTCGATAATTTTTTCCAAAGCGGTAGTATCGCTGGACTGCTGCGGGCGGCCCTCTTCCTCATAGATCACGGAAAAGTCCTTGCCGCGCGAAAACGCAAGATCGTAGAGGTCTTTCAGCATCTTGCCTGAAATAGCGCCGCTATCTACCAGGTCTGCCGATGCGGCCACGCCGTTCATCGAGATCGGCGACTGCCCAATCTCCAGATTCTTGGCTTTCAGGCGGCCCATCAATTCGCTTTGGACCAGGTTCGCGACGCGCTTGGCGCTCTTGGCTGCCCTAGCCGCCGCCTCGAACTGATCGGCGAGTGACTTCGTGGTGGTGAGAACCTGAGCGTCCTGCTCGGTGATCCCATATTCCGCCACCATACGCATTCGACGCGCTTCCGGAAGTTCGGCGAGAGTACTCCGTATTTCTGCCTGCCACTTTGTATCGACGACAAGCGGAAGTAGATCTGGTTCGGGAAAATACCGGTAGTCGTGGGCCTGCTCCTTGGACCGCATGCCGTAGGTTTTCCCTTCGTTCGAGTTATAGAGTCGAGTTTCCTGCGTAATCTTGCCGCCAGATTCGATTACACCGATCTGTCGTTCAATTTCATATTCCAGGGCTTCGCGGATAAAACGGAATGAGTTAACGTTTTTCACTTCCGTCTTCGTGCCAAATTCGCTCTGCCCTCGTGGACGCACGCTGATGTTTCCATCGCAGCGCAGAGAACCCTCCTCCATGTTGCAGTCGCTTACACCGGTGTAGAGGATGATCTCCTTCAGACGTGTCAGATACTCGTAAGCCTCATCAGGCGAAGCGATATCGGGCTCACTGACGATTTCGATGAGAGGAACTCCGCTACGGTTCAGGTCGATGGCTGTAGTTTCGGCAGAGTTTGCGAATCCCTCATGCAGGCTTTTGCCCGCGTCTTCTTCCAAATGTACGCGGGTAATGCCAATCTTCTTGGCTCCGCCCTTCACTTTAATCTCGATTGCGCCATGCTCAGCCAGTGGCTTGTCGTACTGCGATATCTGGTAGCCCTTGGGTAGATCGGGATAGAAATAATTCTTACGGGCGAATATTGAGGTTTCGTTAATACGGCAATTAAGCGCCATCGCTGCGAGTGTGGCGAACTCGACTGCCTTGCGATTCAGAACGGGCAAAGCCCCAGGCAAACCCAGGCATACGGGACAAACATTTGTGTTCGGCGGGTCGCCGAAATGAGTGGAACAGGAGCAAAAAATCTTTGTCACGGTTAGGAGTTGGACGTGTACTTCCAGCCCGATTACGGGCTCATATTTGGCACGCGCGGATACTGAGATGTCTGGCGTGGTGGCCATGTCTTAGAGATTATAAAGCCAGCTTGTTAACTACAGCTCAATTCGATTTTGCGGGGGCTGTCAAATATTTTTCAAGTGAAATGTCAAAGTACATCAACTCGTTGCCCTTGGAGTCGCGCACCCCGGTGAGGTAGAGGTGTGCCCCCGCCAAGGGCACCGAAATTTCTGAAACATCGAAGAAGAGAAATCCAACCTGTGTGCTGTGCGGCTCGACTGCTTTCGCTACGAACTGGGCGTTCTGAATTTCCTCGATCGCTTGCTTGCTAAGGCCTCCCTTTACTTTCTTTGTCGGGAACGGAATGGGATAGCGGTTTGTGGAGGCCGCGGGGCGGGTAAGCCGTCGCGCAATGTCCTGGTCCCCCGATGGCGAGATCTTGGCGCGGTTCGCCGTTACCAGTTGGGCTTTCATTCCGGATAATTCAACGGGCTGATCGCCGTCGTTGGTAACGATCACGAAAATCGGAAGAAATCCGATTTCACTATAGTGAACCGAGAAAATGGTTGTCTTCTCCGCCAGATCGTATGGATCCACCGCAGCGGTGACCATTTCCTGTGGATGCTGATCGTGTGCGGGATACGTCTTGGCGGGCAGCGCCGTGGGCATCGCAAATTCCTTCGCCGCTAAAGCGATGGAGGGCAGGATAACCATTCCTGCCACAACCAATAGCAGAATCCAAAGTGTTTTCAGCCCCACGCAACGCATAACTGATTATAGGATGCATCGAAGCGCGCCGATGGTGCCTCGCGGCCTTTGGGCCCGGACATCTCGGACATTACGGTTAAAATGTCCTTTCCTTCATGTACTGGCTTTACAGCGCGCTGCTGGCAGCAGGCCTATTGGTTAGCCTGCCGTATTGGATGTTTGGCAAGCGGCGCCTGGGAAAATATCGCGAGGGCCTAGGTGAACGGTTAGGCAGCGTGCCATCGAGGTTGTTGGGCGCGGTCGTGCCCGCAATATGGGTTCACGCAGTGTCGGTAGGCGAAGTTCTGGCGGTTACTGAACTGGTGGCTGAATTACGCCGTCGTTTCCCGCTCCATCGAGTGATGGTTTCGACTACGACAGCAACCGGACAGAGGTTGGCAAAAAAACGTTTCGGTGAGGCAAGCGTTTTCTATTTTCCACTGGATTTGGGATTTGCGATTCGCCCTTATTTGAAAGCTCTCAAGCCGCAGTTGATTGTGATCGCGGAGACTGAATTTTGGCCTAACTTTTTGCGCCTGGCGCGTGAAGGCGGGGCGTGCATCGCAGTCGTAAATGCGCGCATTTCCGATCGCTCGTGGCCGGGATACCGGCGTCTGCGGCGAGTTGGCATCCTGCCTGGCGTGCTAAGAAATATAAGCCTATTTCTGGCGCAAACTGATGAAGACGCTCGCCGCCTGCGGGATATCGGCGCGATGGCTGAACGAGTCGAGGTGAGCGGCAACCTCAAATTCGACTTGCCGGCTCCAGTCGCGCCTCGGATCGTGGAAAGTTTGCATGCGGTCTTTCAGCCGGCTGGAGCTGGCCCGATCATTGTTTGTGGCAGCACCATGGAGGACGAAGAAGGGCTGCTGTTGCTGGCCTTCCAAAATGTGTTGGCAAGTTATCCAGGAGCGGTAATGATTCTGGCGCCCCGGCACCCTGAGCGCTCTGGAAACGTCGGTCGACTGCTGGAGCAGATGGGGATTCGTTTCTGGCGTCGCTCCTTGTGGAGTGGAGACTCCGTAGCTGGCGGAGTTTTCCTCGTGGACAGCATCGGCGAGCTCTCTTCGCTTTATGCTCTGGGAGACGTCGCGTTTGTGGGCGGGAGCCTTGTGCCACGCGGTGGTCACAACATTATCGAGCCTGCGCAGTATGGAATCCCGATCATTGTCGGCAATCACACTGAGAATTTTCGAGACATCGTAGCGCTATTCCAAAAGCGGGATGCCGTGCGGGTTGTTGGCCCTGCCGAGTTTCCCCTGGTTTTGATGGAACTGCTGGCGAATGAGCCGGAGCGCCATGCGCTCGGACGCCGCGGCGCCGAAACTCTTCGCGTGCAAATGGGCGCCACCGAAAGAACGGTGAATGCGCTGGAAAAACTCCTGCATACGAACTCGGACCCTGCGATGAAACAGCCGACCGCAAAATGAATCCTCTAAGCTTTCTCTTCGGAGTCGGGGTTCGCGCGCGAAATACGCTATACGATCGCGGAATTGCGCGCTCGCAAAAATTGCGTGGCCCAGTCGTGAGCATCGGGAACGTGTCGGTCGGAGGTTCCGGAAAAACTCCGTTCGTTCTGTTGCTGGGAGAGGCATTAAAAACCCGAGGAATCAAGTTCGATGTTCTGTCCCGCGGCTACGGGCGGGTAACACGTGGGCTAGCAATGGTCGATCCCGGGGGGTCGGCGCGTGATTTTGGGGACGAACCTTTGCTGCTCGCGCGCCGCTTGAATGTTTCCGTGGTGGTCAGTGAAGATCGTTATCACGCCGGGATTTTCGCAGAAAGCAGATTTGGGGTTCAGCTTCACTTGCTCGATGACGGTTTTCAGCACCGTTCACTCTTCCGCGATTTTGATATCGTTCTAATCACTCCAGAAGATGCTCGTGATCGGCTGCTCCCCGCGGGAAGGCTGCGCGAGCCGTTGACCTCTTTGCAACGAGCCGACGCGATTGTGCTAACAAGCGGCGCGTCACAAGAATCCCTGACCCGCGATGAAAAGCTGCAGGGGAAGCTTTTTTGGCGCGTGCGTCGTGGGATAGCGCCTCCTCCCAATGTTCCAGCGAGGCCCGTAGTCTTCTGCGGGATAGCCCGTCCAAAGAATTTCGTAACGCAGTTGCGCACTGCGGGAATCGAACCTGCAGCGGAGGCTTTCTATCGTGATCACCACTTTTATACCGAGCGGGATGTTCGCGATTTGGTGAATCTGCGAAAACAAAGCGAGGCTGACGGGTTCGTGACCACCGAGAAAGATGCAGTCAACCTCGGCGGTTTTCTTGCAGCGCTCGAACCCCTGGCGGTCGTTCCCGTGAAAATGGAATTGACGGATGCCGCTAACGCTGTGGATACCATCCTGGGGAGGATTCAGGAATTGACGCGCTTGGCATGAGAAAATCAGTGGTTTATTGACGCCGATAATTTGCCGGCTGGGCGCCCCAGTAAATTGCGTGGAAAAAGTTAGTTCACACCGCGATGAGTAAGCACACCTCCGAGACCGAGCGGTTGAGCGAGCGATTGAGGAAGATTGTCGAATCCTTCCCCAAAGTCACGGTTACTGTGCTCGGGGACCTGGTGGCTGACGAATTCATTTACGGCGAGATTTCCCGAGTTTCCCGTGAGGCCCCTGTGCTGATCCTCAAACATCGGGAGCGGAGCATCGTCCCCGGAGGAGGGGCAAATGCGATTCACAATCTCGCAGATTTAGGCGTCAACGTGCTTCCCGTAGGTGTCGTGGGAGACGATGAGCCTGGGCGCCTGCTGGTGAAGGCTTTTCGGAAAAAGCACATTCCCGTGAGTGGCATCTTAAGAGAGAAAAATTATCCTACTGTTACCAAGTCACGCATTCTAGCGGGATCAACCCATTCAGCAAGGCAGCAAGTGGTCCGGGTGGATAGGGAGCCGGAGGCCGAACCGAGCCTTCATCTAAAACGTGAGTTAGTACTGGCGGCCCGACAGTATGTTCGCGCTTCCGATGTGTTGCTTGTCTCCGACTATGGATATGGCGCAGCAACGCCCGGAATTTTGAATGCCGTCCGGGCAAAGGCCGCAATGCGTCGATTACCTGTCGTGCTAGATTCTCGCTATCGCATGCTGCAATATTCCGGAATAACTGCAGCTACGCCCAACGAACCCGAGGTCGAGGCGGCACTGGGAATTCGAATCGGCGACGACTGGCGAGCTCTGTGTGCCGCGGCCGGGCAGATTATGGCTCGGATGAAACTGAAATCGCTACTGATTACTCGCGGGCGGGACGGCATGGTTGCCTTTACGTCTCGACATAAGTCTATTGACATTCCGATTTTCGGTTCCGATCAAGTAGCTGATGTCACCGGAGCTGGGGACACGGTAATTGCCTGCTTTACCGCTTCCCTGGCAGCCGGAGCGAGCGCAGAGGAGGCGGCTTATCTTGCAAACTTTGCTGGTGGGATCGTGGTGATGAAGCGAGGTACTGCGACTGTATCGCAGCAAGAGCTATTCGACGCTCTCGAACAGACTCCGCCCACATTTCGTCCTCACTGATTTAGATTTACGCCAGCTAGATGGTTAGGGAGAAGTGATCGTAAAGAAGATTTTCACTCGCGAGGAACTGCAGCAGCAGGTTACCGAATGGCGCCAGGCTGGCGATTCGATCACCCTGGCTAATGGTGGCTTCGACTTGCTACACGTCGGTCATGTGCGCTATCTACGGGCGGCAAAACAACTTGGCGGGCGATTAGTCGCGGCGGTCAACTCAGATTTATCGGTTCGCAACCTGAAAGGCGATGGGCGTCCCCTCGTACCTGAGGACGAACGCGCAGAGATTCTGGCGGCGCTGAGCGATGTGGACGCAGTCGTCATCTTTCCCGAACTCGATGTGCGCGCGATTATCCGAGAAATTCGACCCGACATTCACGCAAAGGGTACCGACTACACCGCCGAAACCGTACCCGAACGCGACGAAGTGCTGGCGTGTGGCGGACGCGTGGAAATCGTCGGAGATCCCAAGGTGCATTCCACCAGCGAACTGATTCGCGCACGTCTGGAATGGCCGCGTTCGTGAGCCAATCGGCGCCGACAAAAATGTCTTCCTCGAATCCGGCGAATTGGGCTGCGCAATCGATAGCCGAACGCATATTGATCGTGCGTCTCGGGGCCATGGGCGACATAATTCATGGTCTTCCGGCGGTGGCGTCCCTGCAGGCGGCATTTCCCGCATCCAGGATCGGCTGGCTGATCGAGGAAGGCTGGGCGGAGTTGTTGTGCACTTTGGCGACACCGCGCTCCGGACCGCGGTCACCGCAGCGTCCGCTGGTCGACCGCATTCACACGGTGAACACCAAACGTTGGGGTGGTGCGCCTTTCTCGCTGCAAACCTGGGAACGAATCGCTGCCGCCCTGAGCGATCTCCGGGCAGAAGACTATGACATTGCAATTGATCTGCAAGGCGCATTGCGCTCATCTCTGCTCGCACGATGGTCTGGTGCTCCTACCATCTACGGATTCGCTGAACCGCGTGAAATCCCGGCGAGTATGTTTTATACGCGGCCAGTGATTGCCTCCGGGGAGCACGTTGTGGAGCAGGCCCAATCGCTCATGAACAGTATCGCCGGACGACCCCTCCCGCTGTCGCAGGTGGAAGTTCCACGCGACGATAAAGCCGAGGTTGAATGTGAAAGCTGGCTGCGAGAGAAGGGCATCGACAATTTCGTGCTACTCAATCCGGGCGCCGGGTGGGGCGCAAAGCTGTGGCCTTCTGATCGCTATGGAGATGTGGCAAGGCGACTGGCAGAACGAGGATTGAAAAATGTAATCAACTTCGGCCCTGGCGAAGAACTAATCGCGCAATCTGTACTGGCAAAAGCTGGAGCAGGCAGCTACGGCTTTACTGGCTCCCTGACCAGGCTGATCGCACTTACGCGCCGTGCCAGTTTGTTCATCGGAGGGGATACCGGGCCGATGCACCTGGCGGCGGCACTGTGTGTTCCGGTCATCGCAATTTTTGGACCGACAAATCCTGCGCGTAACGGCCCCTTTGGCGTCCGTCATATCGTGTTGCGAAGCCCTGCGAGCGTGACCAGCTACAGGCATGTGAACGAACCAGATCGGGGTTTGCTTGAAATCAACTCAGAGCAGGTGGTCGCAGCGGCAGAGCAGTTGCTTAAGGAGCACCATGATTAGCTGGTCTGCGGTGGCGCGTCGGGTTCGCGTTCCGCTCGGATTTGCTTTCGCCATTCTTTATCTATGGCTGGCAAACCCAACTCTGAAATCGATCTTGATAGGAGCAGGCTTGGTAATTCCTGGGCTCTTGATTCGAGCTGTGGCTTCCGGACATTTACAGAAGAACGAGCAACTCGCCAGTCGCGGACCCTACGCCTACACTCGCAATCCGCTTTATCTCGGATCTCTAATCTTGTCAGTCGGCTTTGCCTTGGCGGCCCGCAGCTGGTGGATAGGGGCAGGAATCGTGGCGCTCTTTTTTGTCATTTATCTGCCGGTAATTCGTGGCGAGGAAACCTTTTTGCGAGATCGCTTTCCTCATTTCGACGAATATGCGCGACAAGTTCCCAGCTTGTTCCCCCGCATAACACCCCACGTGTTCAGGTCAGGCGAACCTGGCGGCGTATTCTCATGGGACTTGTATCTGAAGCATCGCGAATACAATGCGACTCTTGGTTCACTAGCGATCATGGCGGCCTTAGCGATGAAGATGATGAGGAAATGAAAATGTGGGCCTAAGCATCCCGCTTGTGCCCCTTTTGAAAGCAGTGAGAAATAGTGTCTATTTGTTTACTTCTGCGCTAGTAATGCCTTCGCCTTGCCGAGTTCGGGGCGCTCGGAATTCGATCCGGTACAGACTTTTACGAGTTGCGCATAGTACGAACTTGCCTTCTCACTCTTACCCGCCGTTTCAGCCGCGCTGGCTGCCCCATACAGACCATTGAAGCGGTTGGGATTGAACTTCAGGTCAGTCTCGTACTCGGTGAGCGCTTGCTCAGGATGTCTCGTTTCCAGCAGCAGATCGGCTAGCATCTCGCGCGCCGGTATATCTTCGGGCTCGTCCCCTGTGGACTCTTCACCTTCGGCAAGCGCACGCAATGTTCTGGTCGCCTCGTCGTCTCTTCCCTCGGCGTGCGCCACCCAGGCCGAAGCCTCTTTTTGTGCGCGTTCGACATATTGAGCGCTGGTCTCTTTCTTTTTATTCACCATCTCCTGTCGAATTTTGTCGAGCTCGGCAACGTCGCTGCGCGCATCGGCGACTTTGCCGGTTCGAGCCGCGCCAATCGCGCGCGCCCAGTAAGTGATGGCCCTGTCGATCGAGTCCGCGTTTGGCGCAGGCGTCAGGTTGGCGGCCTCCGGCCAATGGTGAAGTTCCAGGACATATAATGCGGGAAATTTTGTCAGTGCATAAGCCCGCGGATCATATCCATCGCCGTACATGCTCTTCATGGCCGGCATCGTCTTTACCTCGGCGATGACGTGCTGGGCCTCAATTTCTCGGCCGCTCTGCAAATAAGCATAGACGAGAAAATCCATAGCATGGAACTGATGGCCTTCGCCGCCCATATGCATCGCTGCCGTTCTACGAGTGGCGGCGATCGATGCTAGGTTGGAATCAATGTCATCCTGCCAAAGCCCGAGCCGGGCAAAGATGTGAGACGGCATGTGAATTGCATGAGGCGCAGCCGGCGCGATCCTGGCATAGGCACGCGCCGCCGGCAAGCCCAGCTCAGCAAGTTGCGGTTTGTCATAGCTGTGAATCAAGTAATGCGCCACGCCGGGATGGTTAGGCTCCTGTGCAAAAAGCTTTTCCAACACGGCAGCGGCTTTCTTGCGGTTGGAGAATTTCGTGTCGCCGTCCGGTTCCGATGCCAAGAGCGAAAGTGCGTAAAAGGCCGCACCTTCCCGATCGTCGGGATTCCTTCGATAAAGGCCTTCCATCGCTTGCGAATAGGCTTCAGCACGCTGATCGTAGCTTCCTTTTTTTCCATAAAAAATACGGAGTGCGGAAATGTAGTCGCGCTCACGGTCCGTCGGTGGATGCAGGGAATGTGCCTTTTTCAATTCTGCCAGGCCCCGTTTGGTGAGGGAGGCATTGGGATGGTCCCAAAGCTGGTGCCACAGACTCATTGCTACTCCCCAGTGCGCCATGGCGCAGGAAGGATCGTTCTTGGCAATGAGGACGAATTCTTTTTCCGCTTCTTCATACCAGAAGGAGTGAAGTAGTGCGATGCCGCGCTCGAAGGGCTTTTGCACCGCTGCAGCACAGGAAACCGGAAAGTGCACGGTGCCCAGCTGTTCAGTCGTCAAATCTTCATGATGCTGGCCCTCATCAGCCGAGGCAAAAGCTCCAAATAAAGAGACCATAGCGACTATTAAAGCAGCGACTTTCATTAGAAACTCCGTGTGCTCTTGATGTAGGCGCGCGCCCTTTTCGCAAACGGAAAAGCTTGTCCGGCCGATCGGCTCAGCGGCTACATGTAGGTTCAAGCGAGTGTATTCCGCAGGATCAGGAAGGGTCAATGATCGGCTGGGGTTAGAAAGCGGAAGTGTGCTAGTCTCCCACTCCCAGCCCCACGGCGCGCGGCGCAGGGCAGCCCGAGGTATGCGCGCAAACGTGCGCAGGTTCGATGAATGTAAATGCCTGTTGCCAACACTCAGCGAGAGTCGCCCCTCGCGGCGTGCGCCAGCTTGAACTGCTCCCAGCCCACCGCCTCGCCGTTACGCGCGAAGGCCAGAACGGTGAAGTAATTCAACCGTCCAATGGAAGTGGGGGCTACGATCATGCCGTGCTCATCGTCAATCCGAAAGGTCCCGGGGTTGATGCCTTCCCCGTAGCCGACGATCTGGGCCGAATTCGGATCGTTGGGTACACCGCTACCGAAAAACAGTGTGTAGCGTGTTCCTGAACTACGGCGGGTCACGTCCGTGTGCTCCGCATTTCGGCGCAACAACCGGAACTTTACCTGCTGTCCTTCGATGAGCTGCGCCGGTGTAGAGCAGCATGTGGCGGTGCTCATTCCCTGTAGCGGCGGTGCTTCAACAACAAAATCGAGGGTTGGTCCTGGACCTTCTGCAAGCAGGGAGAGGCTCACCACGCCCCATAGCTGGCCGTTAATCGCGGACACAATTGCACTTTCCTTGGGTTCGCCCCAAGTGCCAACGGCGGTTACTTTGCCGTCAGGCTCAACTACGGCCATACTCTCGAAGGTAGTTAGGTAGTGGGTCCTTTCCGGGTGGGCGAGCGGTTCCTGGCCTAACCACGTCTTCTTGGCGATAGACAGTTGCACGGTCTCACCCATGCGCAAGGTGGAATGCGATACTGAGACCGAGAGTGGAGAGACTGGCAAACGTAACCACGAAGCAAAGCCCACAAGCAACATGAGCGCCAGGATGGCAATCCACAGGACTCGACGCATGATCGGCGAATCTTCTCATGGTTTCTTTTGAGGTTGTTGCAAAATGTATCGTGGTTCCAGTCACAACCTCGCCAATAATTGGTGAATCGCCACCAGAGGAACCTTCCGATCCGGTTATGACTGTGGCGGGGGAACTAACCCCTCTCTCTAATCCCGTTAACCAGGTGTCGTGAGCATCCATCCGGGAAATTGCTTACTGCAGACGGAAGCGTTCGTTCATCAAGCGTTGCAATCGAGGCTTGTAGAGGATGTCATAGGCAAATTCTTTGTCGGGAAACATGGCGAGAGCCGCCCGCTTGGCACCCGCAGCGAGCTCCGACGCTTCTTCTATGGTGAGGTTTTCATCCTGACTGATCACCGACATCACCATGCTCATCATCAACTGCAGGCGACGAATATTTTTGGCCTCCTGGTCGGTGTCACTCAAGTTGGTGCCAGGTTCAGTCACAATTGATTAGATGTGGAGGCGGTTTCGGACGTTGCGCTTCCTTTCGCACCTGCGGATGGGATTGATTCGGTTATCCTGACGAACCCGAGTTACAATCATTGGTCAAACATCGAGTACGAAACCGGCCTGTTTCAGATCTGCGTCTTATCGGAGGAATAATGACCGACAGTTCAGCGAGCCGCCCTAATCCCAATGAAAAACTGGTGCGAGTTTTCGATACCGAGCAGGAATCCGAAGCGTTAGTGGTGCATGGTTTGCTTGAATCCTCAGGAATCGAGTCCGATATCACTTCATTGGACGCACAACAGGACATTTTACCCGGCGTCGGCGGCACGGTTATTCTGGTACGGGAAGAGGATGCCGACCAGGCGCGTCGCGTGATCGAGGAATACCGCCGGGTTCCCGGTGCAGATGACACCGCTGAAATTGATATCAGCGGAATGAAGGAAGAGTGAATCCCGGAAGGACGGGGGCCACCGTTGCTCCGTCCAAATATAACGTAACAGCACCATCAAAATCGGTGCGGTACGTGAGTACATGGATTTCCGCCAGCCGAACTAGAACCTCCTTACCTGGATGGCCATAGGTGTTGCGCGCACGCACCGAAATTACCGCAAAATGAGGATGAACAGCAGCCAGCAGCTTGGAATCGTTGAGGTCGCGCTGCCGTGGTGCCCCATCTTCAATTGAAAAAACAATGCAAGCGACCAGCGCACCAGAGCGGTGGACGCCATGCGAGATGCAGCAATAGTTGCAGAGGCCCATGCCAGTGCACCCACAACAAGGTCGGTTGCGGGTCTTGGAACCTGTGAAATCGAGTTGCTTTGTGGAAAAGCTAAGGATGTCCGCGAATTCACGTGGCACCGGGTAGGCGTGGCACGCACACGGGTTAGCGAACGAGATGAAAAACGCTTTCTACGTGAAAAGTTTGAGGGAATAGATCCACCAGATGAGCCTTCTGTACTCGGTAGCCCAACTGAATCAAGAGCCCGAGATCCCGAGAGAGCGTTGCAGGGTCACAGGAAACGTACACCATGCGGGGTGCTTTCAACCTCCCCAAGCCTTGAACGACCTTGTCCCCGAGTCCGCTACGTGGCGGATCGACCACCATCAGGTCGGGGCGCAATTTCCCGGCTGCATTCTCCAGATATTTTTCCGCAGTAGCGTGCACCGCCTTCACGTTCGTGGGCGAATTGTATAGCAGGTCTGCATATGAAGTCGGCGACGACTCTACGGCAATCACTCTTTCAAATTCCCGACTTAGAACTGCAGAGAAAAGCCCAACGCCGGCGTAAAGATCGAGAGCAGTACCAGATCCGCCGCTGGCTCTGTTTCCGGTCACAATTTCGACCAGTTCGTCAGTTAAATGTCTGTTGGTCTGAAAAAATGACCCAGCGCCCACCCGATAGGACGCAAGCTTCGTCGCGTAGGTGAGATGCTGAACTCCACAAACGGCGAACTGACGGCGATCCCCTCTAGCCTCCGCGTTGCTGCCACGGGCCTCAAGAAAAACGGCACCACGGGTTTCTGGGAGCAGACCTCGCAAGTCGCTGGTGAATTTGTCACCGGCGTTCGCAATTCCTCCCGAGCAATAGACTTCCATCAAAAGTTCAGTGTCGTCAGCATTCGAAAAGAACTCAATCTCCTGAATTCCGCCTGGGACACTACTTTTCCGGCCCAGCTGCCAAATCGAAGTAATCGCCCGGTTGATCAGTGGCGAACTGATGGGGCATTCCTCGACCGGCAACAATTCGTGGGAATTCAATTTGTAATATCC
Source organism: Terriglobia bacterium (assembly GCA_963786325.1). Classification (GTDB taxonomy): domain Bacteria; phylum Acidobacteriota; class Terriglobia; order Terriglobales; family Acidobacteriaceae; genus JAIQFF01. Next base: position 62,425 of record CAWAYW010000015.1, on the reverse strand, counting down.
GAAACCGAATCTTGGGTGCGCTTGAAACCGAAAGCGGCTCCGATTGCGATAATTCCAGGGCAGCGAAGGATGTAACGTCAATTCGATGTCGAGTTTCAGTTTGGCGATACGTTGCAGGTTTTCTTTCAGAATACCCGATTTGATCCCCAGTTGATGAACGTAGCTGGTGTGCTGATAGTGACATCCGCCACATCTTTGAAAGTACGGGCACCCTGGCTCGATACGCTCTGTCGATGCTGTAAGGATCTTGTCTACGCAGGCGCGAGCAAAACCTGGTTTTTGTTCGCGCAAGGTGGCCTCGACTTGTTCATCTTCAAGGACGAATGGGATAAACACGGTTTTGCCTCTGCCATGTTCATCCGCAGGTAAGCGGGCAAGGCCATCGCCACCGTATACAAGTTTTTCGATTGTTAGTTCCAAGATCCAATTCTACAGACAAGAGTGGGACGGAGAATCTCGTCCGCTTCTTCTGAGGCTTGGATTGGCTTCGATGTTGATTTTGATGTGGGGCTTGCAGAAGACTGAAGAGTCTCTCACATGGGTTTTCACATATAAAACAGACTCAGCCGGGGTAGCCCGTACTTCTCGAGCAGTCTTTTATGGACATACTGTTTTTGTAGTTGATCGATTTGTGCTGCTGGCATTTTGCGCCGATACGGGGCGAGCTCGCGATCGGCCTCACCGCGTACGGAGACGATATCGTCGTCGGAAGTTCCGGCGAGAAGGGCCGCGAATAGTTTTTCCTCCAGTACGGTAAGCCGACGCTCCAGATCTTCCAGGCGGAGCATCGTATTAACCTCTTCCAATTGGGAAGCAAGTTCACGTAGTGTCGAAGCAGTCTCGCGGGCCAGAGCCTGCGCGGAAAAGCTAGGTCGCTGCGGCAACTTGGCATTCAAGATCTGATCGGCATTTCGACGAAGAAAAACTATGATTTCTCCGGCCTGGAATCCCGCCGTGTTCTGTTTTTCTCCGCTGGTGGTTCCCACGGCGGCTTCTTTCATCTCTTCCGAGGCGGCAAGCACCTGCTGGGCACAGTAGGCCAAGCTATTGACCTTCTGTTTCGAAGGACGTTTTTCGTATCGTTCAAAAGCACCATCAATGCCGCGCAGCACCGCTTCAAGAGGAATGCCGGCGTCTTTCCAGGTTTCGATCAGCGCCCAGTCCAAAGTTGATAGCAGTAAAATGCTGCCGCGCCGCCGCTGGAACTGTTCTTCGATTTCAGTGAAGTAATTAAAGTAGTTTTCCACGGACCACTCAGCGGGACCGGAGTTTACGGCTGTTCGAAGAGTCGGTGGGAGGCGCGGGTGAGGGGTCATGCGCCGCATTTTCACGGCCGGCCTTCGCCGCAGTATTCCGCTCCCATATGAGCCGCAAGCCGTCCAGGGTTAGCAAATCGTCCACGTGCTTAATGTATTTCGATCCAGTTCCGATAAGGGCCGCTAGCCCGCCCGTCGCCACGACCGTGGCTTCTTTCCCCATCTCTTCGATAAGACGCTCCAGAATTCCGTCCACCAGTCCGAGGTAACCATAATAGAGGCCAGACTGCAAACTGCCCACTGTGTTGGTGCCAACGACACGCGCGGGTTTGCGAATGTCTACACGCGGGAGGCGCGCGGTCTTTTCGAAAAGCGCATCAGCCGAAATTCCTATGCCAGGACAAATCACGCCACCTTGATATTCACCTTTAGCGGACACGCAATCGAATGTCGTCGCGGTGCCGAAATCCACGACGATGCAAGGTCCGCCAAATTGCTCAAATGCTGCCACCGAATTCACGATACGGTCTGCACCAACTTCCGCCGGATTGTCGTAGAGCACGGGCATTCCGGTCTTGACTCCTGGCTCAATAAACAAGGGCTTGGTGTTGAAGTAACGTTCGCAGACCTGACGCAAAGTGGAATCCAGCGGCGGTACCACGGATGAAATAACGATCCCTCCGATACCGCTGACCTCAATCTTTTCCATGGCAAAGAGATTGCGGAAAAGCACGCCGTATTCGTCGACGGTCTGGGTTGCGATGGTGGCAACCCGCCAGTTGGCGACGATTCGCGTGTAGCGTGGCGAGTCAGTGCCATCGTCTTTTGCTTTTTTGGCAAAGACACCCAGGACCGTGTTAGTGTTTCCGACATCAAGGACGAGCAGCATAACGACGAGAGTGTGTGGGCGGACACCCGTGTCCGCCGCCTTTCATTTAGGTTTTGCGCCTTTGAAACTCCGTTCGAACACAAAAACAAGCACCGGTAGCGGACAGAGTCGGCGCTCCCAAAGCTTATTTCAATCTTACGGTTCCGCTGAGGACGGTTCGCAAACCCTGTCCGGTTTTTACCCGCAGAAACCCGCGTCCATCGAGACCATCGGTGACGCCTTCGAAACCGCCTCCGTTCTCTTCAACTTGCACGTGGCGGCCTCGTACGGAAGATGACCGTTCGTGAAATCGCTCCAGAATCGAATCGTGCGCCCCCGCCTTCTGTATTAAGTCGCGATATTCGCGATCAAGCGATTTTAGCAAAGCTGCACACAGTTCCACCCGCGACCACACCGTGTCTGTGGTAAGGCGCAACGAAGTAGCGGTGGGCCGCAGTTCCTCCGGAAACCGCACCTGATTTACATTGATCCCGATTCCCACCACAATGTAGCGTACCCGAGTGACTTCGGCATTCATTTCTGTGAGGACGCCGCAGAATTTCTTGCCTTCGATCAACAAATCATTTGGCCACTTAAGATCGGGAACAACACAGGAGTCGACTTGCCGAACCGCAGCATCTACCGCGAGTCCGGCTGCAAGAGAAAGAATCAACGTTTCCGCGGGCGGAAGGGTGGGGCGTAACACGACCGAGCAATAGATGCCCGCCGAGGCAGCAGACTCCCATTGATGGGCTCCGCGTCCTCGCCCGGCGGTTTGTTCCTCGGCGACGAAGACACTGCCTTCAGGAGCGCCCCCACTCGCGCGTTCCATGGCTTCACTGTTAGTCGACCCAAGTCTGTAATAGTGATGGATCTCACCACCAAAGATTGTGCCCGCGAGAAAAGGCGCGAGCATGTCAGGCAACAGCAGATCGGGCACAGCTTTGAGCTGGTACCCGCTGGCGGTATGTCCAGCAATCTCAACTCCCAGCCTGCGCAACTGTTGCACCAACCGCCAAACTTCGGACCGGGCTGTACCGATTTCATCGGCGATTTTTGTGCCGCTCACCACAACCGTAGCGTTTTCCATCAGCAGGCTCACAATTCGTCCCAGACGCAAGTCCGTCTTCTGCGGTGCGAGGTTATGCGATACGTTCACTCCGGCCCGTGGGCGCTTAGGTTGGGGATTTTTTTTCACTTTTCTGATGCAGGGAATTATGAGGGAGCGAATCAGAAAGAACAAATGACGCCCAGCGCTGATAACTGACCGCCTGTCACCTTCCTCACACCGGCGTTACGCGCAAACTCATATCCACGGCCACTGCCGAGTGAGTCAACGCACCGAACAGAAATGAAATCCACTCCTGTCTGTGCGTAGTCTCGCACATTTTCCAGGCTGATCCCCCCTGAGCATTCGACGGGAATATGGCGCTCCCCGTGGGCGCAGCGAGTGACGGCTTCGCGCACCTGCTCAACCGACATGTTGTCCAGCAAGACCGCCTCGGCGCCATGTTTCAAAGCTTCTTCCAGCTCTGCCAGCGTTCGCACTTCAACCTCGATCGGTTGAGATCCTCGCCGGTTGCGATGAGCTCGTTCGAGAACTGACCCGAGTCCTCCAGCCAAAGCAATATGGTTGTTCTTGATAAGAATGCCGTCAGAAAGATCCAGGCGATGATTCTGTCCGCCGCCACACCGAACCGCGTACTTATCGAGCGCGCGGAGCCCGGGCGCAGTCTTCCGGGTATCGAGAATTCGCGCCTTGGTCCCGGAGACCGCATCCACGAATCTTCGTGTCAGAGTCGCTACACCGCTCAGCCGCTGCAGAAAGTTCAGAATCACCCTTTCACACGCAAGAATAACGCGCGCATTGTGGCGAATGACAGCAATCGCCTGACGATCGTGCAAGCGCACGCCATCAAAAATCTCTGGATGGCTGGTCACTTCGTAGTGCGAAGTGACGGCTCCATCAAGTACAGCGAAGCAATCGAGAATCCGAGGAACACAGCCGAGCCCGGCCAGGATGCAGTCCTGTTTTGCAACAATTGTGCCGGCGGCGCGTTGGGCAGGATCAATACAGGCATAGCCGGTGGCATCGCTGGTAGCGCGATCTTCCAGCAACGCATTCTCGACAATGGCAGAGATACGACGGCCGTTCCAGTCCATGGTTGCTCGTGTAGGGCGGGCGCCTTCGCCCGTCAAACCTAGCTGTGATTTAACTCGTCCAGCTTACTCTGCGCCTTCTTGCGTAACACAGCCAACTCCTGCGCCCGTGCTCGCATTCCCTCGACCACTTTCGCCGGCGCTTTGGCCAGGAACTGTTGGTTGCTCAATTGGCGTTGCCCATTGCCGATTTCCTTTTCGATCTGTTCCAACTCTTTTCTGAGGCGCTCTCGCTCTGCGGCAACGTCAATCTTCTTTTCATAAACTACATGCACGTCAAATCGTGCTGTGGAGCGTGCACCGGCTGATTTCGAAAGCGAGTTTTCGACAAACGTCATGCCATCGACACTGGCAAGTCGCTCGATGGCACGCCGGTTTTGTTCAAACAAGGCCCGAATTTGCGCTTCTTGGGTAAAAACCTGGATTGGCACTTTTTGCTTCTGCTCAACCTTTAGCTCGGCCCGCAAGGTTCGGACGGCAACAATCAAGTCCTGCAAAATCGCCATATTCATTTCCGCCGCGAAATCAAACTGCTTGTCGTCCGCGTGCGGATATGTAGCCAGCGCTATCGATTTGAATGGCGGATTGGCGCCGTAGATCGCCTGCCAGATCTCTTCAGTGATAAATGGCATTATCGGGTGTAGAAGTCTCAGTGCCGCCTCAAACAGATTTATCAAGTTGCAACAAGCGATGCTCGCGGACTCCTTGGCGCCGGGACCTTCTGCATTCAGACGTTCCTTGATCAGCTCAATGTACCAATCGCAAAAATCGCCCCAGAAGAAATCGTAAATACGGTTTGCCGCTTCATGGAAGCGGTAGGATTCAAGGGCCTCGTTTACGTCTTTGGTGACGCGGTTGAAACGCGACCGAATCCAAACATCTTCCAGCAGATCGGATCGGACAATACCAGAGTCGGGGCGAAAATTCGGCTCGATCCGGTCGACATTCATAAACATGAAGCGTGCGGCATTCCATATCTTGTTGGCGAATGCGCGATAGCCGTCCGTGCGGCTTTCACTGAACGCGATGTCAGTGCCGGGAGCAGCCATCGCCGCCAAAGTGAAACGCGTGGCGTCGGTACCGAAGCGCTGAATGATGTCGAGCGGGTCTATGACATTCCCTTTGGTCTTCGACATCTTCTGCCGGTCGGCGTCTCGGACCAGGGCGTGGATATAGACCTGCCGGAAGGGTACGCTATCGTCTTTCTTACCCTCCCAACCGCTGGCTTTTTTCAACACCCGATCCTGCTGGTGGCCCTTCATGAAGTGGCAACCAAACATGATCATCCGCGCCACCCAGAAAAATAGAATTTCGTAGGCGGTAATCAGCAACGTTGTCGGATAGAAGACATCCTGATCGCGCGTCTTCTCGGGCCAGCCAAGGGTCGTAAAGGGCAGCAATCCGGAAGAAAACCAGGTGTCCAGTACATCCGTGTCCTGCTTAAGCTCTGAGCCGCCGCATTTGGAACATCTGGCCGGCATTTCGCGGGCAACAATAATTTCTCCACATTGGCAATGCCATGCAGGTATGCGATGTCCCCACCACAATTGACGCGAGATGCACCAGTCGTGAATGTTATGCATCCAGTTCAAGTAGATCGTTTTATAGTTCTCGGGAACGATCGTGATCTCGCCATTTTCTACGGCCTCGGCCGCAGGGTCGGCCAGCGGCTTGATCTTGATGAACCACTGGGTCGAGAGGCGCGGCTCGACCACGGTTCCGCACCGATCGCACTTTCCCAGCGCGATGGTGTAATCCTTCTCTCCGACCAGGAAGCCTTGTTTACGCAAATCCTCCAGGACGCGCTCACGGGCAGCATAGCGACTCAGCCCGGCATAGGGACCGGCGTTGCGGTTCATGTGCGCGTGCTCATCCATCAAATCGATCTGCGGCAGGTTGTGCCGCAAGCCAGCTTGGAAGTCGTTAGGGTCGTGAGCCGGCGTGACTTTGACTGCGCCCGTACCAAATTCGGGATTCGCCAGCTCATCGGTGATGATCGGAATCTCGCGATTCATCAGTGGCAACAGAACATTCTTTCCCTGCAGATGTTTGTAACGCTCATCCTTTTCGTTGACCGCTACCGCGGTGTCGCCCAGCATCGTCTCCGGGCGTGTAGTGGCCACGGTGATGAATTCGTCGGTGCCCACAACCGGGTAACGAATCTCAAATAGCTTTCCCTGCACCTCTTCGTGTTTGACCTCCAGGTCAGAAATCGCGGTACCACATCGTGGACACCAATTGACAATGTACTTTCCGCGATAGATCAGACCCTCTTCATACAGCCGGACAAAAACCTCGCGCACCGCGCGCGAAAGGTTTTCGTCCATCGTGAAATATTCCCGGTCCCAGTCGACGGATGCGCCGAGCCGCTTCATCTGGTCAAGAATGGCGCCGCCATAATGCCGTTTCCATTCCCAAACCCGCTCAATGAAGGCCTCACGAGTCATCTCGCGCCGGCTCTTGCCCTCACTCGCCAGCTGGCGCTCAACCATCATCTGGGTGGCGATACCCGCGTGGTCCGTGCCGGGCAGCCAGAGCGTCAGAAAGCCGCGCATGCGATGCCAGCGGACGATGATATCCATCTGCGTCTGGTTGAGCATGTGGCCCATGTGCAGACGGCCAGTGACATTCGGAGGCGGGAGTAGCAGCGTGAACACCGGCCGGGTCTCGCCCGCAGCTGGTGTCGGCGCGGAAAAGAGCTTTTCCGCTATCCAATAATCGGCCCAGCGCGTTTCAATCGCGCCAGGCTCGTAGGATTTGGGCAGGTCGTGGGGCATGGATTCTCTACTAGCCGTCAGCTCTCAGTCTTCAGTCAAAACCACCTCCCGCCGCGTGGTGTCGATCGACACACCACTCCGAGGCTGAATACTGAGTTCTCAATGCTGATTGCTTGAGCTTTGATATTACAGTCCAAAGAAAACAAGGGTCAAACGACGAAAGGGATAGGAGCTAGAGGCCCCAAAGTTGCACCCCCCGATCCAGCGAGCGGGGTGGATTCGGGAAGCTGGCACACAAGGGGTATCACATGAGATTCGGACTGCGCGACATGTATCGGGTTGTCTGAGCGGTGGACTCTGTGGGAGCCTTATTTGGCATGGAAACGCGACAGGCAGATTTGCGGAGCATCATTCGACTCGTGGCGATCCTCAATCTGGCATATTTCGGGATCGAGTTCGCCGTGGCTCTCGCTATCGGATCGGTGTCGCTCTTCGCTGATAGCATCGACTTTCTTGAAGACGCATCGGTCAACTTCCTGATCCTCGTCGCGCTGGGTTGGAATGCGCCGCGCCGTGCTCGTCTGGGAATGGCGCTTGCTGGAAGTTTGCTCGTGCCGGGGTTGGCTACTCTTTGGACAGCTTGGCACAAGTTCCTGATACCCGTTCCGCCCGCCCCCTTACTACTGTCCGTCGCAGGTGCGGGGGCACTCGTGGTGAATCTGTCCTGTGCGCTCATGTTGACCCGCTATCGCCACCACGCGGGCAGTTTGATCCGCGCAGCGTTTCTTTCGGCCCGCAACGATGCATTGGCCAACGTCGCCATTATCGGTGCAGGACTGACTACGATTTACGTCCGATCAGCGTGGCCCGACTTGATTATAGGGCTAGGGATTGCAGCGCTGAATGCGGACGCAGCGAGAGAGATTTACGCGACGGCGCGGGCAGAACACCGGACAGCCGTTCCATGAAGGATCCAGATGACCTGGTTGTGAGTTTTATATGGGACTGCGGCCCACCGGAGTCTTGTTAAAGAGTGAAGGTTTGTTCGCACGATTTATTTCTTTTTCTTTTTTTCTTTCTCTTTCTTTTCCGAACTCATCTTCTTGGCTATTTCCGCCACTAGCTTGGGCCGTAATTCGGCCAACATCGTATCGACGATGCTGGCAATGGCTGTGGATTCTTCCGGCGCGTCACTCGTGGTTTCCTCATCTTCGTCAGGCACAACATTTGCCTTTGCAACCTCGCTTTGAGCATGGGCTGCAACCGCCTCACTTTGCGATGTGGTTTCGGCTCGAGCTTCAGTTGATGCTTCCCCCTTCGGGTTGGCAATCGAATCGCGAATCTGCTTCCAGTTTTGCCAGGCAGCGGTCAATTCCGCTTCGCGCTGAGGCTGAGCCTCAACCTCGGCAGCCGCATGGCTTTGGGGCGCTGAAGTCGTCGTGGAGACGGCCTCAACCGGCGGTGATTGATCGCCGACACTGCCAGCCGCCGCGGCCGCTGCGTAAGCGGATTCTTCAACAACCGGCGCGGGAATGTGTTCTGGCACAGCATGCGCTTCGACGACCTCCATTGCTGGTGCGGTAGGCTCCTCAACAGACGGGCTTGGGCTCGACTCGGACGCGTTGATCGCTTCTACGCTCGCGATAACCCCAACTGCTGGCGTGACGGGTTCCACTGTAGTAGCTTCAAGCGCGGTCGCTTCAACGGCTGCCAGAGTCACGTTGCTCACGGCCTCAGTAGCGATGCTCGCAGCCACGACCGATGCTCTCGCGGCAGCTTGCTCCATTTCCAAGTCCAGCAAGACCTTCGAATCTTCCGTCGTAAGTTCGACTAGCTCGGCAATCCACCGTGGTCCGGTCGCCTCTTCCAGTCGTGCGGAAGCTGAAACTCCGACGCTGGCGCCGTTCGATCCATTTGCGCCAAGTTGACCGCTCTCCACGCCGTAACTATGCGAGGGTGCCAAAGAAGCGAGTGCAGCTAAAACTTCATCATCGCCTGACGTAGAACTGAGGGGCGCTGTTGCCGGCGTCTCGGAATTTATACTTGGCTCTAAACTCGCCGCTACAGCTGACGAATCGGAAGGTTCGGTCGTCGCATCAGTCTGCGGTGTTTCGATGGCAACTGTTTCGGCTTGAGGCTCTTCTGGGCGAGAAGCCGTCGTGGACTCGACTTCGACGCTCGCAACCGCTTCTGGCACAGTTTCAACCGGAGCGGATTCAACTGTCGCCGAAGCTTGGACATCTTGCGTCGCCTCCGGCGTAGACGCCTGAGTTATGAGGGGTTCGGCAAGAGTCTCGCTCTCGACTTTCGCAACCGGTTCTTCCGACTTTCCGCCGAAGGATGCCGCAGCGGCTGCGGTAATCGCCGCGATCTCTTCAGGCGTGATGTCGACTGGGAGGCCTGCTGGAATCGGACGTTCAAATTCGCGCGTCGGTTCCACCGGCCTGACCGCTTCGACCGGCTCCGGAGGAAGCGATGCTGCGGGAATGTTTTCAGCGGATCGTTCATCCGCCTTGGACTTCACATTCGCTGGAGGAATGATAAGGCGATTCTTCCAGCCTGTTTCCTTGTCGCCGAAGCGATCTCCGGTATCGGACTGCTGCACCGCGGCGAGCGCTTTGGCAAAACGACCTGATTTTTGCGACTGTGGCTGGGCGACGATCTTGTCCTCAAGCTTGGTGAGTACGGTGAGGAGTTCGGTGGCCTCGAACGGCTTGACTATGAAAGCATCCGCTCCAACCCGCCGAGCTTCATCGGCCTTAAAAGGCTCCAGTTTTCCCACGGTCAGCAGTACCGGGATCGGCTTTGTCTCGGGGTTCTCCTTCACCCGTTGGCACACTTCCAGGCCGCCGTAGCCGGGCATATAGACGTCGAGCACAATCAGATCTGGCTTGTTTTCCGCTATTTTCTTAAGAGCTGCCGAGCCGTTATTGACAGTAACGACTTCGTACCCTGCATCGGTAAGGATGCGCCGACCCATATTCTGGGCAGTCACACTATCGTCGGCAAGCAATATTCTTCGCGCCAAGGGCTATCCTTCGGTGAGGGGGAGACAGCCTGAAGTTAATTGGTACTACGCTGTAAGTCAATGAGAAGAATACAGTAAAGACGTTACCAGTGGTCAGAGACGACCGGGGAAACGGCATCTCATTTGCTCTGATGGTTTTCCATCTCGAGTTTCTTCTAACTGCAATCGAACCAGCGGACGCTTAGAAAGGGACTACCTTTCGCAATCCCTTCTTTTTCTTGTGCCTGCTGGAGGACATCGCATCCTCGACGTCCTTATCGTCGGCTGGAGTCGACCCTGCTGCAGCGGACGGATCCGTGGAGGCCGGCGTGGCCGCATGGTTGTCCCCTGGTTGAATCTCGTTGACCTGCGTCGGAGCCGGTGCAGGTTGAGCATTATCCACATTCGGCTTGAGTTCGTTCGGATCTGCGGCTACGTTGGGCTTCAGTTCGTTTGCGTCATCCGCCGGAGCAGCGGTAGCGGGCCCGCCAGGAGCAGGGGCCCCGGCTGCAGCCTCATTTTGCCCGGTGCCAATGATTTCGGCACCAACCGATGGCGATCCTGTTGAGTCCGCAGGTGTGGAGGTTGCATCGGATCGCGGCGCCGGCTGGTCAGGAGCCAATGCGCCCTTGTTTACGGTCTCGATCGCCACTCCATTCTTGTCGGCCGCCGGTGCTCCTATCATGGCGCGGGTCGCGTCCTGAACAACCGAAGTCGCGCTAACTACCTGGGGATCAACCAGCGTAGGTTCTCCGACTCTGGTTGCCTGGGCTACGTCCGGATGCTTCTGGAAATTCCGCATCACCTTGGAAACGGTGCTGGTCTCTCGTCGACTGTCTTCTTCAGCCTTATTCAGGGCTATCGCCGCTTTGGTTGGCTTGGGAACGGGCAGGTGCAGGGCTTCCAATCGAGCCTTCGCATCCTCGGTCCGCTCCATAAGCGGATATCGGGTCAATATGCGGGAATAGGCTTCCCCGGCATCTTTGGTAAACTCCTGAATCATACGGGCTTTGGCAGCTTCGTTTCCGGGACGAGAGCGCACCATTGCGATTTCTCCCTCGTAGGCCTGACCCAGAAGGTACAAGGACTCATCCGCATGACTGTACAGAGGATACTTGTCGAGCAACGAACGTAACCGGGCTATTGAAGCGGGATACGATTGCCGTAGGTAATAAAACCGCCCAACTCGAAACTCACGTTCGGCAATGACTTCTTGAACTTCCAGCAGACGCGCCTTCCCCTCGGTCACCATTTTCTGGTTGTCGGGATATTGCAGAATCAGCTGGCGATATTCCTCTTCCGCACGCATCGCCTGGGTATAGTCACGATCCGGTTTCTCCATCTGCTGGTAGTGAATATTGGCAATTTTCAGCTGTGCTTCCGCCGCTTCCGGCATGTTCGGAAAGAAGGTCTCAAAGTCCTTATATTCAATTTCTGCCTGGGCAAGCGAGGTCCCGCCGCCCTCTGCATACCATGAGTCCGCTACCGCCAGTTTGGCGCGGGCAATGTATTCCGAATCAGGATACGTATTGATGAGGGTCTGCAACGTGATCCGCGCTACGTCGAAGCGGTTGTGCTTCATCGCGTCCATGGCACGGTCAAACAACACTTTATCGGGCTGTTTTGAACCCACATTTGCCAGCGGGTTGTTGACCTTTTTATTGGTGCAGGCGACGCTGCAAACAAGCGCGCCCAGCAGCAGAGTGATCGGAATACAACGTCGCATGAAAACCCCTCAGAACGAGTCGCCAGTCGTGGTCTTAAGTCTCTAAACGCCTGAGGACTAAAGATCGGCGACCCGACGACAGGTGACTATATCTAAACCTTCAGAAATGTAGCTTCGACCGCAGTCTTCAACAAGTTGCCCGCATTAACCGTTGGATCGCCTTTACCGAACACGGCGTTGCCCGCGACCAGAATTTCAGCTCCCGCCCGAACCACTTCCGCTATCGTGGTAAGGTCAATACCACCATCCACTTCAATACGATACGGAAGTTGACGCTGGCTTCTGAGATCGGCCAGACGGCGAATCTTATGGACCACCCCGGGAATGAATCTTTGCGCCCCAAACCCAGGATTAACTGACATCACCAGTATATAGTCCGCGATGTCGAGAACTTCACAGAGGGTATCGACCGGAGTAGCGGGATTGATTACCACGCCAGCGAGGCAGCCATGACTCTTGATCAGATGCAAGGTCCGGTTCAAGTGCAGGCAAACTTCCTGATGCACGGAAATCCAGCTAGCCCCCGCTTCACAAAATTCGGTAATAAAAAGATCGGGATTTTCGATCATCAAATGACAATCGAGTGGGAGTTCGGTCACTTTCCGCAATGACTTAACCAGGGGAGGCCCCATGGTGAGGTTGGGGACAAAGTGGCCGTCCATAATGTCCACGTGGACGACGGTGCCGCCGCCAGCCGTGGCAGCGCGCACCTGATCCGCCAGGTGGGCGAAATCAGCCGCCAAAATCGAGGGTGCGAGTTCAATCAACCTGGGTTCTCGCGATCACACTTAGTTGTGTAAATCTTAACACGCACCACCCCCAAGCCCACTACCTGTTTGCCATAGAAGACAGCAGTCTTTTCTTTCTCCCTCGTCGCTTTGTCGGGGTGATCCTGGTAACTCGAATCCCCAGGCGAAAACCCTGGTGGACGTCTTCGGTCAAAAAATAATCCTGCCGTGACCTTTTCCCCTGCCCGAAGTTTATATAGTGAGAGGCGCGATGGCCGTCAGAAGACCGGCAGCGAAAAAGGCCAATCAGGAAGCGTGCGGCTTCCTCGACGGAGACGACCGTCTACTGGTGGAAGCGGCACAAAAAGATCCCAGCCGTTTCGCCGAATTGTACGAATTGAATTTCGCACGAGTTTACGGCTACATCGCTAGGCGCGTAGCTGATCGCGATGCAGCCCAGGACCTTACCTCGGAGGTCTTTCACAAGGCCCTGGCCAATATTCATAGTTTTGAATGGCGCGGAGTGCCTTTCGCCGGTTGGCTGCTGCGTATTGCCTCAAATGCAATCGCCGACCGCTTGAAGCGCGGAGCACGGGAGATCACCGGGCAAGCTGAGCTGCCCGACCTTCCGGACCTGAACGCGAAACCTAAGCTGGAGGAAGCCGATCAGTTTGCGCGGCTCTTTTCCCTAGTAGGTCAGCTGCCGAACGATCAACGCCGGGTAATCAACATGCGCTTCGCCGAGGAAAAGAGCATTCGTGATATCGCGCAAGCCTTGGGACGCACAGAGGGCGCCGTAAAGCAGCTCCAACTACGCGCTTTGCAAAACTTGCGGTCCCGCATGGAGGGTGCCAATGCCTAAGCGCTCTCTGCCGAATAACTCAAAACCGAACCGCTTGATAGTCGAAAAACTCGATCAAGCCATCACTGAACTCCTGGCAGCGCCAGACACGAAGTTTCAGTCCGATGACCACGAATTGGTGCGGTTGCTAAATGTCGCGGACGAACTGCGGCGGCTTCCGCGGGAGGATTTCAAAACACGACTTAAATCTGATTTGGAAAGGAAATCACCCATGACTACCATCACTGAACCCATTTCCGCAGTTCGAACCGTCGCATCTCCTCGGCTGACTTTCAAGAGTGCAGCGAAAGCGATTGAGTTTTACACGATTGCCTTCGGCGCGAAAGAAACCTTCCGGTTCGAGAATGAACTAGGGATCGGCCATGCCGAAATTATGATCGGAGATTCCGTCATCATGCTGGCAGAAGAATGGCCTGAGGGCGGGCGTTACAGCGCGGAAACGACGGGAAGTTCGCCTGTCAGCATGACTCTTCGAGTGCCGGATGTAGACGCCTTTGCCGAACGTGCGGTCGCCGCGGGCGCCAAACTGCAAGGCAGAATTACCGACCAGTTCTATGGGCGCCGTGACGCCAATCTGCTCGACCCCTTCGGATACGCTTGGAACGTTTCGACGGTGAAACAAGAGATGTCTCTCGAAGAGATGCACCGCCGCTTCCGGGCGATGATGAACGAAGGTGGAGCGAAGAAGCCGTTGGTAAGTCCGATTCCCAAGGGCTATCGCACTGTAACGCCCTATATGATTGGGACCGATGGACCCGCACTCATGGAGTTCGCCAAGCAAGCGTTCGGAGCGGAAGAAACCTTCCGCACCGTCGGTGCTGCCGGGGGGCTTCACGGGGAAATGCGTATCGGAGATTCCATGCTCATGGTGGGAGGCGGTATTCCGGGCCGCGAGTTCCGCGCCACCCCGAAAACTCATGCGATCCACCTTTATGTCGCCGACTGCGACGCGGCGTACCAACGAGCCCTGCTGGCCGGTGCGACTTCTATCGACGGACCGAGAGACCAGGATTACGGAGAGCGCTCGGCCAGCGTGAAAGATCCAGCTGGAAATTACTGGTATATTGCGACGCATCAAGGCAAGAACTACACGCCGGAGGGTTTAAATACCGTCAACGTGTACATGCATCCCTTGCGAGCAGAGCCGGTGATTCGCTTCTTGCAACGCGCGTTCGGAGGGAAGGAACTGGCCAAATATGCATCGCCCGATGGCGTGGTGCACCATGCTGCGATTCGCGTAGGTGATTCCGTTGTTGAAATGGGAGAAGCCCACGGGAAATATGAGCCCATGCCTGCAATGTTCTATCTCTATGTTCCGGACTGTGATGCAGTATACCGGCGAGCTCTCGAAGCCGGAGCCACCTCTATTTCGGAGCTGACGGATCATCCTTACGGCGATCGCAGTGGTGGAGTGACCGATCCGTTTGGGAACCAGTGGTATATCGCAACCCACATCAAAGACGTGACCTAGGCGGACTCGAGCGCCTTACGCAAGGGGAATTTGTTGTCGTAACGAAGTTTGCGAATCGCCAGAAACCATGTGTAGACAGCGGGCTGTCTGGTCGAGCGTAACTCGACAGTTCTTGCTGACGGCATAAATCGATGCCAAAGCAGCGGAGCTTCGCTCCGCCGGACAGCCGGAGGCTGCATCGACGGACGCTAGATTTACTGCGGCAGCTTAGCGTACTCGGCTTTGGCTTCTTTCAGTATGGGTACGTCGGGGTCGGCATCTTTCCACAGCGCGAGGAAATCCTGGTATGCCGCGCGGGCGCCGATATTGTCTCCCGAGAGGGCGCGGGCGCGCCCCAATTGCAGGTGAGACAGGGCGCAAGTCGGCATCGTGCCGCAGACTCCGCGATGGTTCAAGAGGTTCTGAAATTGTTCAGCCGCTTCTTTCCCCTGACGCATGCGAAGGTATGCCTGGCCGCGAACGTAGCTGGGAATAACCCGCGCCGGCCAGCCAAACTCAAAAGGAATCGCGATCTGAAGCAACTCCACCGCCTTGCTAGCATTGCCCTTGGTGATCTCCATCTGGGCTCGAATCGAGGGCAGCCAGAAGCCGTTCACCAAACTGTCGCTCGGAAAGCGCTTGTTCAGTTCGTCGGTGATTGCGCCGGCCTGGGCGACGTCGCCGGCGGTGGCCGCCGCGAAGCCGCCGAAGGGGAGAACCGACCGGCCGCGATCCGTGGCCAGTGCTGTCCGCACTGCCTCGCGCGCCTGGGTGGGGTATCCGACTTCCGCTTCGACCCGTGCCTGGCGAGCTATGATCCCCGCCACGTTCTCTGGCAGTTTCGCCCGTTGCGCACTCTCCACTGCCTGCCGGTACAGTGAGCGGGCCTGCTGTAGCTTACCCGAAGCGGCGGTTGCTTCCGCAACCGTTTCCAACATGACGAACTCGTCTGCCTTGCCCTTGGCCCAATCCGCCTCGCGCTGCATCGCCGCCTTGTCGCCTTCGAGAAAAGCCAGCAGGTAAAGGTCGGCGTGTTCGTTGGTCCCGTCCAGTTTGAGGCCCACTTGCTTTTGGCGGATGGCTTTAGCCTCGGCAAAGCGATCAAGACCGATGTAAGCGCCACCCACTACCCCGTAGCTGAACGCGCTGTTCGGATCCAGACGAATGGTTTCCTGGGCCTCGGCAAGCGCCTGGTCATACTTCCCCATCCAAGCGTAGTCAATGGCGAGATTGTTGGTGGGAATGGAATCCCGGGGGTACGTCCGCTTCCAGAGTTGGTAGGCTTCGATCGACTTGTCGAGTTCGCCGGTGACAATTTCGTAATAGTGAGTGGAAATGTAAAGCTTTTCCACTTCGCTGGCACGTTCGCGCCGCTGGAAAGCTTGCGTCACATTTTCCCGGGCCAGCCCGCTCTGGCCGGTGTTGAAGTAGGATTGTCCCAGCCGCGCATACGCCACCGCGAAATTGGGATCCAGTTCGATGGCATGCTTGTAGAGAGGAATGGCGGTGTACTCGGATCCTTTATTGCGCTCCGCCTCGGCCAAGCTGAACGCCTTAAGTCCCTCCAGCGATGAGGTCGTGGCTTCCTCGACCGGCGCATCGAATTTCTGTACCGACGCCAGCGACTCTCCAAGTTTGCCGCGCAGGCTGGAAGCCGCCTTTCCTACCGCTCCCAACACCTGCTCCTTCTTGTCCGCCTGAACCTGTTCGCGGGCCAGGCTGTCGCCCGTCTGGCAGTTCACCGCATTCACGTCCACCACATACTGGGTTCCAATGGTGCTGATGGCTCCATTCAGCACGGCCTTAATGCCTTCACGCTGGCAGACATCGCGCGCCAGATCGGGAGTGAGCCGCTCATCCGGTGAGCGGCCCATAAATTTGAGCGTGTCTCGTACCCGCTCCTGGGGAAACACATTCAGGTAGGGCGACTGCTCGAGTTGCACCGCCAACGCCTGCTTCAGCGTGCCGTCAAAAACCGCATCGCCGGTAGTGTTTACGAAATCAGTCAGCAAGATCGAATCCTTTTCTGTGAGCCCCCGTGCCCCGCGAGTATAGAGAAAACCGCCAATGCCTAATCCGATCGCCACCAGCACAGCCGCCGCGATGTACCATCTTTTCCGGTCTGACGGCGTTGAGATCGAGGTTACTCCTGAGGAAGTGGCCGCCGAGATGGGCGAAGCAACCGTCGTCTGCAAAGGCGAAGACACTGGGGCGATTACCGCTGCGGGCGTCGACGGCGTCGAGTCCACTTGAGTGGCAACGCTTACGGATGAGCTTCGGCCCGAGTCTATCTCGCGCTTCAATCTCTTGAGATCGCCGCGCATTTCCGACGCCACCTGATAGCGCAGCTCACGGTCTTTCTCCAAAGCTTTGTTGATGATGCGCTCGAGCTCAGTCGGCAGATGGGGATTCAGCCTCACCGGGGCCGTAGGCGCGCGATTCAGAATCGCGTCAAAGATGACGGCCGAAGTGTTGCCCGTGAAAGGCTGGTGGCCAGTGGCCATCTCATAAAGAACCGCGCCGAAAGAAAACAGGTCGGTGCGAGCATCTATATCTTCGCCGCGCGCCTGCTCGGGTGACATGTAGGCTACCGTTCCCACCGTGCTTCCTGGACTAGTGAGATGGGCGGCGTCCACGGCCGCCGTCGCCATGGAGGCTCCCATAGGCTCCGGTTCAGGCGCCGAACCTCCAGCGACTTTTGCCAAGCCGAAATCCAGGATCTTGGCCTGGCCGCGTTTGGTCAGAAAAAGATTGGCTGGCTTTAGGTCGCGATGGACAATGCCTGCCGTGTGCGCCACATCCAGGGCGTCCGCGATCTGTGCCGCGAAGTCCACCAACTGATCCACCGAAATAGGCTTCCCCTCGATGCGATATTTCAGCGTGGTGCCGTCCAGGTATTCCATCACGATGTATTGCCGGTTTTCGTCCTCGCCGATGTCGTAGATTGTGCAAATGTTGGCGTGATTGAGGGCGGAAGCGGCACGGGCCTCCCGGCGGAATCGCTCCAGAGCCTGGGGATCCTGAGCCAGTTCGTCAGGAAGGAACTTCAGCGCAACCCGCCGGCCCAGACGCAGGTCTTCTGCTTCGTACACCACGCCCATACCGCCGCCCCCCAGTTTCTGGAGAATGCGATAGTGCGAGATATTTTGTCCGATCATGCTTTGCCGACCCATCGAAGATCGGCAATGGTAGGCTGCGCTCGTGCGTAAGTCAATTTAACCCATACCAGCGTCTGATCGAATTTCTATTGCGATATCTTCCTTCCCTCCTGAGGCATTTTCTTGCAGACAATGACAGTGTGTCCGGTCTTGGAGTCGATTCGAGTCGTGACCGGCTCACATCGGCAAGCGACCGTATTAGCATTCTCCTGCTTTGTGACCACGCAGTGTTCGATCACTTCGGCGTTCGGCGGCGGCATCTGGCTGCGAACGGGAGCAGGAGCCGCCGACTGAGGGGCCGCGACCGGCACTTGTGCCACCGACCTTTTCTTGGCAGAGCAACCCGCCAAGAGCAAGATCCATAATCCAAAAATAATGATGTAAAGGTTTCTCATCGCGACTGGAAAACTACCGCCAAATATAACCTCACCCAATAACCGAATCGATAGCATCAGGGATGCGGGAACTGTAAAAGGAGGGTACAGCTCGGTTGATCACTCCAGGTGCCCGTCGAAGCTTCGAGTGTAGCGGGATACCCTCGGACGTGGATCTACATTAGGGCGTATAGGAATCCGTCGGTACTGCCTACGTAGATGACCTTATCAACTACAACCGGGGAAGACAGGATGGCTCCGGTCGTCATCATCTTTTTCACGCCGGCTACCATGCTGTCGTAGAAATTATCTCCGAACGCAGCCTCGTAGTTCGGACTTCCGTCAGGTTTCGTTAGCGCCGGACCATTCTGCTGCGAAGCATCCGTTTCAAAAGTCCATGCCAGGCTTTGACTCGCCAGATCAATCGCGAGAAGCTTTCCCTGATGAGTGCCCACGTACAAAATGCCGCCGGCGATCGCCGGTGAAGAAAATATTGGCCAGTGATTGAAGTTCAAAGAGAACAGAGCTGTGCCGGTCTTGGCATCGAGGGCATAGAACGTGGACGAGTCGGAAGTCGCGAAATAGACTTTTCCGTCCTTCACCGCTGGCGAAGTGATGACCCAGGAGCCTTTATTGTTGAATGCCCATTTCTTTTGACCGGTGTCGGCGTTGAGGGCATACAAATTAGAATCACGACACCCGAAGAACACCGTGCCATCTGCGACCGCAGCGGACGATTGAATCCCAACTTGATTTGCGATTTCGTGATCCTCTCCTGACTTGAATCGCCATTTTTCCTTTCCCGTTGAAGCATCGAGCGCATAAAAATAACTGTCCCAACTTCCGATGAAGAGCGTGTTATTCGATATCGCCGGCGAAGCGTGGACAACGTCACCGGTATGGAACTTCCATTTCAACGCTCCGGTTGCGGCGTCCAAAGCGTAGACGTTGCCATCGCCGCTGCCGAAATACACTGCACCGCCCGATACGGCGGGAGACGATAAATAAAAATCGAAAGGGTCGGGCATGGTTTCGCCAGCAGGTTCTGAGCCGTGCAGATGCTTTCCCGCAAATCGCCGCTCACCCAGAGTCTGAAATTTCCATTTCAGTTTTCCAGACAATGCGTCAACGGCGTAGAAGCGGCCACTGTAAGTTCCGAGATAAATTATTCCGTGATCAACCGCCGGGGACGCCGTTGCCCGCACGCCTAGTTCGAGCTTCCATTTGAGCGCGCCCGATTCAAGACCGACGGCGTATAAATTTCCATCAGTGCTGGCGACGTAGGCAGTGCCGTCAACCACGGCTGGCGATGCGATGACTTGGCCGCCGGTCTGGAATTTCCATCTGATTCTTCCGAAGTTCTGGACGCCGGGTGCGTTGTAAACGCCGGTATGGGCCAGGTTGCCGCGGAACATCGCAGAGTCTTGCGTAAAAGCAGGGAGGCAAAGTAGGCCTCCGAACAAGGAAAGTTGGACGATTCGCATGCAGGGTAGACGAAGGAGGCGGCGGAAGGTAACCGGAGCGGGGGTCGAATACCTCTAGCGGTGAAGTTCGAGGATTGTGCGTTCGATAGTACGGCGGAACGGGCAGATCCAAACCGGAAATAAGAAAACTCGAGACCAAAAATTACAGTGCACCCGACAAGTCCACCACCTCGGCGGCGAAGCTCCCCTCGAGGTGTTCTAGTTTTCTGTCGGGACCGGCACTTTGGGCGCGGCCGGAGCATGGGGTGGTCGGGGAGGCGCCGGAACCTCTGCGATTGAGGATCCTTTGCGCAATTCAATTCCACCGTGCTCGTTGTTAATCACCATATGCGGGCCGTTACTTCCGATACTGCCAGTGACCGTGGCCTGATCATCTCCGTTGTCAATCTTGAGAGCGTCAAAGTCGGATTCGATTTCGCCTCCGCGCGCTCGGGCATCGATCTGGAAAGCTGCCTTGTCAGGCACGTAAATCTGGATATCGCTGTTCCGATTGCTTACTTGCATGCTGCCCATCTTGTTCATGTGAATTTCGACGGCGCCGTTTTCGTTTTCCAGGCGTACATCGCCATTGACTCCCGACATTCGGATGTCTTTGGACCGGGTCAGAAGACGAAACGGGCCGCTCAGATCATTGGCCCGCATGTCTCCAGAGTCCATGTCGAGGTCGCCTTCAAGTTTGGAAAATTCCATGTCGGTGCGGCCTGACTTGAAGCTGACGGCTCCGGCGATTTGGGAAAGCTTGATCTCGTCAAATTCGCCATTCAGGCGAGTGGCGCCTTTAACGTCCGCGACGGAAACATCATCAGCACGCCCCTGGACGGACACATCGCTAGAAATTTGGGAAATTCTTGACGATCCGCCCGAGAGATTCAAAGTGAGCTTCCCGTTGATATCGGTCGCAGCCACATCGCCGTGCTGGCTGGAAATTTCCACATCGCCGTCCCGACCCAGCACGCTGACATCGCCACGCCGGGAAGTGATCACGACTGCGGCCTTTCGAGGAACGCTAACGTCTAAATCCGTGGCAACGGAGTGGTCGCCGGCGCCCTGGGTGTTTGCATTCAGGGTGACAACATGGTCGCCATTCGAAATGACAGGTTTGGTCTTGGGATTGAACTTGTCGGCTTCTTCCTGATTGTCGGCGTTAATTCGTTTGTGGGCAGTAACCCTGATCTGGTTGGTTTCGGAGACGGTAAGGTTCACGGTACCGTGGTCGTTTACGATACGCAGGCTGGCCCCCGATGGGAAGTCCTGCTCACTCTGGTCTTCGTAGTCGTAGGTGTGTCCGAAGAGCTGAAAATCATTATCGCCCATATTAATGTGCTCGCGGAGCGCATCAAAGTTGAGCCGCGAAGCGGAAGTCGCCGACATACCGAAAACAATCAGAAACACCAGCAGCAGGATTCCGCCAGCCCCGATCCCGGAAGGGCGCACACCTTCCTTCTGCGCTTGTTGATACTCCACCAGTTTGATGACACCCCAGAGAATGATGAAAGCCGGCCAGTAGGTTCCGAACCAACGCAGGAGCGGCTCCGGATGTAGTACGTGCATGGTGGTCAGCAGAAGCACAACGCCCAGCAGGATCAGGATGACTGGACCAGCGATCGACCTGCGCCGCGTTTGGGGTTGTTGTTGCTGCTGTTGCCACACTGGGGGTGGAGTTTGAACTGGGCTAGCCATTCTTCACCTCGGGCTTCGCCTCCGGATAGGGGGCCTGCACTTCACCTGTTACCACGCCGGATGGCGGTACTCCACTCTGAGCGGAGGGTGGCTCCGGAAGGGTTCCCGGAGGGGCGGTACTCTCAAAGATCTTTACCAACCCAATCACGATCAACAGCAAGGGCAGGGTCCGGCCGAATCGGATGATGCCCATGTTTTCAAGAAGGAACTGGAGTCCTAGTGTGAGCAGGATGACCGGGCCCATCAAACCTCGCCGGCAATAGCGACCGCGACCCAATCCGTGGGGGGCTTGTCCGAGAACACCCAACCGCCGCAGCAAAAGAAAGCCACCGATGCCGATGAGAATGAGCGGCCACACGCGGTGCGGACTGAACTCCCAGATATCGAGCGTGTGCAGCAGAAAGAGCACGCCCAAGCCAATGAGGATGAGAGCTCCGACCGGGACTTTGCTGGCATCGATGCGGTCACCGCCAGTGCCAAAGGTCGCCCCCAGCCCGAATGGATCGGGGGCCGGCTGGCCAAGTTGTATAGCTCGAGCTGAACGGACGGAATCGATGATCTGATAGATATAGAATCCCGCGATACCGAGTCCGCAAACTACGCCCATGGTGTCGCCACCACTGCTGGCTCCGAGGACGAGCAGGGTGAAAATCACCAAATGAGCCAGCCCCTTGGCGTATTGCCCGGTATAAACCGCACCCACGCCGAAGGGAAACATTCCGGCCAGAACGCCAGCTAGGGCTGGATTCGGACCTGCTACCGTGGCGCCCATGGGACTGGCAGGAACGAAAGCGGCGGCCGGCGGTCGTGGCGGTGGCTGTACTCCTTCCAATCGCGCCGCCAGGCACGTCTCGCAATAAATCACTCCATGCACCGAACGAGTGCAATCGGTACAAAGCGGTTTTCCGCAAGTACGGCAAAAGGCCACCGACGGTATGTCGGGATGATTGGCGCAGTTCATGAAATCCTCCTGTAAGTGGTCGCGGTGCCTACAGGCGGAACATTCGGGAGGGAAGCGAGCGCGGGCTGGTTTTCTCCCTGGCTGTAGTTGCGTTCCTGTCTTTGTTCAGGTTCTCCGCTGGTGTCGTTGTTTTTCGGTTGCTTGTTTTGCTCTCGGGAAGTCGAGTCGGCGGGCGCGGTTACTCGCTTGAGCTCCCGCATCCGCGATTCGATTTCATACACGAAGCGAATATTTTCGTAATACTTCACTACCCGGCCCGAAGTTTCGTAATAGGTTCGTTTGATTGCACTCGGCCGCAGATCGACCTGCCGAACGTCGCTCAATTTGACTCCTCCCAGGCTGAGCGAAATTGAAAGAGAGAAGAACGCCATTCCAAATGACATGGCGAAGCGTGGCTGGCGCGCCAGAGCAAACACGGGAGAAAACACCGGCCGGAACCCAGCAGTCAATCTATCAATCCACGAAGATCCAGATTGCCCGTGAGTGGCAAGACCTTTGCTCTCATGCCCGCTAGTAGCGACCAGGATGTTGTGCACCAGGTTGGTTGGGGGCTCGACTTCGTCCAGCGATTTTAGCCAGCGCATCCCAGCATCGGCATCAGCCAGCAAGGGGCCGCATAGTGCACAAATCCGGGCGTGAGCCTGAAAACTCTCCAGCTTGGGCCCGGTTAGGGTCGAATCCAGGGCATCATTCAGCAGGGCGTCGAATTCGCCGCACTGCATGCCGTTTTTAGGTTCGCCTGGCATCAGATCACCTGCCTATATGTACGTTGTAGCAGGCGTGCAAGTTCCGCACGCCCGCGATTTATCCTTGATTTCACTGTGCCCTCTGGGACCCTCAGTACGGTGGCAATGTCCTTGTAATCCATATCCTGCAAGTCCCGCAGAATGACGGCTTCGCGCAGCTCTGGTGAAAGCTTCTGCAATGCCCGGTGGACCAATTCCCGGGTCTCCCTGCCTTGAACGCTCACATCGGCCGAGGGCCCCGTGTCCTCGATCCTGTCGCTCAGAGGCATCGCGTCTTCGTGCTCCGAGGGTGCCGCATCGAGTGAGTCGGTCATGCGATCCTGCTTGCTCTTCCGGAAGTGATCCACCAACAGATTGCGAGTGATGGTCGTAACCCAGGTCATGAAGGCACCGCGCTCGACGTCGTAGGAACTGAGTGTGCGGAACATCTTGATGAAAACTTCTTGAGTCAGATCCTGAGCTTCGTCGCCAGAACCGGCAAAACGATAGCAAATGTTGTAAATGCGACGGTTATAGCGCTGCACAATTTCCTCCCAAGCCACGACGTCGCCGGCAACGCAACGACGGACCAACATGGCAACGGCTTGGGCGTCTTCCAACCTGCACTCCCTGGAACTCCTGGTCTGCTGCGCCGGGCACAGCTCCGCCCAAGCCATAACACCACAATACAGATACGTTTTTGTGGTTCCAAAAGTTCTACGATTCCATTACGGCAAGGCATTGTAACAGGGCGGGAAAACTAAGAGCGAAGAAAAGGGGAAAATCGCAAGGCAGGCGGGGCTGGACAGGGCAGAGCACCGGGAAAATATTTGGGGTTTACTCGCTGGTGAAGTAATCCACCGTTACCGGATTTTCGAAGAGGGAATAGTCGCGAGTCACCACCGTGATTCCGCTCTCCGTGACAAAATATCGCTGGCGGTCCGCCTCAATGTCGTATCCGATAGTAGTTCCTTCCGGGATGTGTACGTCGCGATCAATGATTGCCTTGCGGATACGGCAATGGCGGCCTACATTGACGTGAGAAAAGAGAATGCTGCTGTCGACTTCGCTGTAGGAATTCACCCGCACATCAGGAGACAGAACGCTGCCCTTCACCAAACTGCCGGAGACGATGCAACCCGCGGAGACGATTGAGTCTACGGCTGTTCCAGTGCGACCCGATTCGGCGAACACAAATTTAGCCGGCGGGTACTGGCGTTGATGAGTGCGAATCGGCCAGTCAGAGTCGTACAAATTGAACACCGGAGAGACCGCCACGATGTCCATGTTAGCTTCGTAATAGGCTTCCAGAGTTCCCACGTCTCGCCAGTAGAGAGCTTCCTTTTTATTTTCATCGACAAAGTCGTAAGCATATACGCGATAGTCGTCCGCCATTTTTGGCAGAATGTCCTTGCCAAAATCGTGGCTGGAAGCGGGATCTTCCGCGTCTTTCAGAAGCACCGGAATGAGCACATCGGTATTGAACAGGTAAATGCCCATGGAGGCGGAAACCTTGTCGGGATTCGAAGGCGAGCGCAGCTTGGTAGTTTTTGGTTTCTCCTCGAAGCCGACCACCCGGTGATCGCGGTCTACGTCCACGACCCCAAAGCGGGAAACCTCGTTAGGGTCGATCTGGATCGTTGCCAGAGTGACATCAGCCCCGGAATCGTTATGACCCTGCAACATCAGGCCATAGTTCATCTTGTAAATGTGATCGCCGGACAAGATGAGTACGTGTTTCGGCTGTTCAGAACCAATCGAATAAATGTTCTGATACACCGCGTCGGCCGTGCCTTGATACCACTGGTCGCTCACCCGCTTCATCGGGGGCAACACTTCCACGAACTCGCCCAGTTCCACGCCCATGATGTTCCAGCCTTCGCGAACGTGACGATTGAGGGAAAGGGCTTTGTATTGAGTGAGGATGTATACCCGGCGCAGATCCGAGTTGATGCAATTGGAAAGGGTGACGTCGATAATTCGATAGATTCCGCCGAAGGTGACGGCGGGTTTGGCGCGGTCGCGAGTCAGAGGATAAAGACGCTCACCCGCACCTCCCGCTAACAAGACCCCTAGTGTGTCTTTCATAGCCATAGCGTTTCGGCTTTGATGTCGTGCGCAGACCCAGGGAAGCCTGGCAGTTCGGTGTTTTCACGCCCTGCAGACGCGACAGTGTACCAGAAGGCGGGCGTTGATCGTCGGTCCGGTCGTCAGCAGGGGTAGGAGTCTACTGTCCTCTTGAGCCTGGGATCAAGGGGCGATCAGGCGCGTGACCAAGGAGCGAAGAGGGGACATCCAAGACTGATAACTGACCGCTGGTTATGCTGCGTCGTTCTCAATCTTGATGCGCAGGGACTTTAAGAACTTGAGGTCTTGATCGCTGATTTTGAGTTCAGGATTCGTGGTCAGTGTGGTGACCATGGAGGTCTTGTCGTCGGATTTTTCGCCCGGCTTACTAACTCCGATCGTGGCTTCCAGCACCAGGAAGATGTCGTATCCGCCGTCTTTGATTTTGGACACAACCTCCGCAATCTGCTCGCTATCGGCCAGCGACTCGTTGATTGCTTCGCCCAGTTCTTTCATCAGTTGCTTAAGTTGCTGGTCCACATTCCCCCCTGGAAAGAATGTCGGTGATCTACCGACCCTCTCTTGCTTAGATGCCATAACCGGTTACCCGGTTCGGAGAGGTTACGCGGTCATTGTAACCCTGAACACTGGTAAAATCGACGCCGATGACCAAGCTTTCCACGATCCGCAAATTGACGGTCCTTTCGCGGGTTGTCAGCCAATCTGCGGGGCGCAATCGCACCATCAACGCAGTCCTTCAAGGCGTGCGCACCACCGCAAACCATTTCGGCCGGGTTTTGCATCAGCTGTGGCTTGAGGTGACGGGCTTTGTTTTCCTTGCTTTAGCATTTATTGGGGCGGTCGCATTCTTCCGCGAACTGGCTCGCTACCAGGCTGGCCAGGCGACAAGCAGCCGGCTCGCGATTGCAATTATTTTCACTCTTACTTTCATCTGGTTCGGCGCTACATCGTTCTGGCGAGTTTGGAAGAAGAGCTAAGCGACAAGCCTTCAGTCTTTTAAGTGGTTAGTCGTCAGAGAATCCGATCGAGTGTGGGGAGTGAACACTTTCGCATGACCAAAGACCGAAAGACCGAAAATGCGACCTCCGCCGATCCGGAAACCTCGTCGCACATCCCCATCCGAGCCTTATATTCGTCTTCAAATCTGGAGGATAGGAATCTAGAAAAGGATCTCGCCTTTCCTGGCGAATACCCGTTTACGCGGGGCATCCAGCCGACGATGTATCGCGGCCGGCTGTGGACCATGCGCCAGTACGCGGGCATGGGTGATGCTGACGAGTCCAATAAACGTTACAAATATCTTTTGGCGAACGGTACGACCGGGCTCTCGGTTGCATTCGACTTGCCCACGCAGATCGGCCTCGATTCTGATCATCCCCTCGCGGTCGGCGAGGTTGGAAAAGTCGGCGTGGCCATCGATTCCGTCGAGGACATGCAACGCCTCTTCGATGGCATCAAACTGACCTCCATTTCCACTTCCATGACCATCAATGCGACAGCAGCCATTCTTCTGGCACTCTATGTCGCCGTCGCACGACGTCAGGGAGCGGACATTCGCAAGCTTTCCGGCACCGTGCAAAACGATGTTCTCAAGGAATACATCGCCAGGGGCACTTACATTTATCCGCCGGAACAGGCCATGCGCATTATCACCGACGTATTTGCCTGGGCCAACGAAAACGTACCGGAGTGGAATACGATTTCTATCTCCGGGTACCACATGCGCGAGGCAGGATCGACCGCCGTACAAGAGGTAGCGTTCACTTTGGGCAACGGAGTCGCCTACGTGCAGGCGGCAGTCGATGCTGGACTCGACATCGATCAATTCGCTCCTCGGATTTCTTTTTTCTTCAACGCGCACAACAATTTCCTCGAAGAAGTCGCCAAGTTTCGCGCCGCCCGCCGCATGTGGGCGCGCATCATGCGAGAACATTTCAAAGCAAAAAGTCCCCGCTCCTGGATGTTGCGGTTCCACACTCAAACCGCGGGAAGTACGCTCACAGCTCAGCAGCCGGAAAATAATATCGTGCGAACCGCACTGCAGGCCCTGGCTGCCGTGCTCGGAGGAACGCAATCGCTGCATACAAATTCTTATGATGAAGCTCTCGCTCTGCCTACCGAAGCGGCGGCGCGCATTGCCCTCCGAACCCAGCAGATCGTGGCTTACGAATCCGGCGTTCCACAAACAATTGATCCACTGGCTGGCTCGTATTACATAGAAACGTTAACCAATGAAATTGAAACTCGAGCGAATGCTTACCTAGAAAAGATCGATACTCTCGGTGGCATGATCAAAGCGTTGGAACGCGGGTATGTACAACAGGAAATCCAGAACGCCGCTTACGAATACCAGCAGCAAATTGATGGCGAGCAGGCGGTAGTCGTCGGCGTAAATCGCTTTATTGTAGACGAAGAAAAGCCCATCCCGATCCAGCGAATTGACGAATCGCTTGAGCGCAGGCAGGTGGAGCGTCTGACAGCCTTCCGCTTACGACGAAATTCGGCTTCATGGCGCGCCGCACTACAGCAAATCGAAGATGCAGCCCGCACGGGCGAAAACCTGATGTCGCGTATTGTAGCCGCCGTCGAAGCCAACGCAACGGTCGGTGAGATCTCCGACACCATGAGGAAAGTGTTCGGGGAGTATCACGAAGCTGTCGTTATCTAGTGGTCTGCGACACTGACCAATGAGCCGGCCAAGTAGCCCTCAGCGACACTGCTGGCGCCAGCCGCATATTTGCTGAGGAACGTGAAACCTGGCGGTGGTATTTCTTTTCGCAGGGGTCGCCGTCAAAACACCCTCTCATCTCTGCTTTTGTTTTTCACAGGTTTCTGGATGTGACAGTCCAGCCAGCGCGATGGACCGAGATGGCTCCCGGCTGCGGCTACCCATGCGATTTCTTTGGTCACGATGTTCGTGAAATACAACGTGGGCGTACGCCACGTGATGGTGGTGTTTCTCTTGATGGCAGTCATTGCCGGTGAAGGTTGCCGATTTTTTTGGAGCTGACAGGACAAAAAGCAAATTTGGGGACACTTATTGCTGGTCCTGATGCCGGTGTGGCAGTGTGTTTCCAGTTGCAAGACTGGGTCTGACTACTTAGCCACCCCGTCCCCTAAGTTCATGTTTGCATCGTGGCGCACTCTGTCTACAATGGCTCTGCACCCTAGAGGACAAATGAACAGCCCTGTACTTCATCCCCGTCGTTGGACGGTGATTGCTTCCGGCCTGCTTTGCGGAGCCCTGGCCCTCATCGTGTTGTTCACCAACCGGGGCGCATTTTTCAGTCCGCTCGCGGTGGTTGTTATGGGAGCGGTCGGGCTGGCCGCTGTTCTGTTGCAAC
The DNA here is from genome assembly GCA_963786325.1 of Terriglobia bacterium. Lineage (GTDB taxonomy): Bacteria > Acidobacteriota > Terriglobia > Terriglobales > Acidobacteriaceae > JAIQFF01. The sequence continues at coordinate 33,837 of CAWAYW010000015.1, read as the reverse complement.
TACGGCTACAGGACGGCACGCAGACGGAGTCCTCGCGGTCTCCGGCATGGCTGAATGTTCTGGGAATTATCTTCGCCTTGGGAGCGTTCTTCGGAGATATGCTCCACTTTCGCCCGCAGCTTATTGAGGCTCTCGCTCTGGGAGCAGTTGCAAGTTTTGGGGTAAGCGGCGTAATTATTCTGCGAAGCTTCCGCAAAAAGGTTGCCGCAAAATAAACTTCCTGCGCATTCCCGGCTACAGCTGCTTTTTCACCTGTATTCCTAAATCCCTGAGCTGAGCTTCGCTCACCGGAGTGGGCGCATCCACCATCAGGTCGACTGCACGAGCCGTCTTGGGGAACGGAATCACTTCGCGCAGGCTGTCGGCACCAGCCAGGATCATTACGATACGATCGAGCCCCAGCGCGATTCCTCCGTGGGGGGGCGTGCCGTAATCCAGTGCCTCCAGGAAAAAGCCGAAGCGCGAGCGAGCTTCATCTTCGGTCATACCCAGGGCACGGAAAATCTTGCTCTGAATATCCTGGCGGTGAATACGGATTGACCCTGAGCCGAGTTCCGTGCCGTTCAGCACGACGTCGTATGCCAGGGCACGGATCTCGCCCAACGGAGATTTGGGGTCGTGTATGGAGTCGAAGCTGGTTTCGAGCTTGGCCATGTCTTCGTCGTGAAGCGAAGTGAAAGGATGATGCGCAGCGTTCCAGCGCTTGCTCTCAGTGTCCCATTCGAACATGGGGAAGTCCGTAACCCAAAGAAACCGATAATCCTTTGCGGGATCGCCGGTCTTTGCGAAAGCCCCGTGCTTCGCCGAATATTTTTGCGCAAGATCGAGCCTTAGCTGCCCGCAGGTCTGGAAAAACTGATGCAGGGATTGCTTCGAGTCCGCCTTGCGAACCGCCAGCAGCCACAAATCGCCCACCTCGACTTGTGCGGCGTTTAGAATCTTTTCTAGCGAATTGGGATAATCCTTGCCAAAGCGGTTCGGGTCGGTCATCAGGCTAACCGACGATGTTCCCTGCGCATGAGCAAAGGCTCCGTACGTTCCGATCGTTCGCCGCTCGGTGCCGGACATTTCCCCGGATTTCGGAATTCGAATGAGCAGGGGAGCAACATCCTGTCCAACTTTGAAAGCCGCCTGGAATTTTTCCAGATCTTCGCTGGTAAATGCGTCTCGCACGTTCACCATGGCTGGCAAGCGCATGTCTGGCTTGTCGCTGCCATACAAGCGAACTGCCTCGTCGTAACTCATGCGCGGAAACGGCGTCTTGATCTCGCTTCCGGCGGACTTGAACGCGGCCGTCAGAAATCCTTCAACAACTTCCCAGACACGTTCGGGCTGCGGATAGGACATCTCCAAATCGATCTGGGTAAATTCCGGTTGCCTGTCGGCGCGCAGGTCTTCGTCCCGGAAGCAGCGCACGATCTGGAAATATTTATCGAAGCCCGAAATCATCAAAATCTGTTTGAACAGTTGTGGCGACTGTGGCAATGCGTAGAAACTTCCCGGCTGCACCCGGCTGGGCACCAGGTAGTCGCGCGCGCCCTCGGGCGTGGAGCGCGTCATGAATGGCGTTTCAATTTCAAAAAATCCCTGCGCGGAAAGATAGATGCGAATCGCGAGCGCGACCTTGTGGCGCAGTTCAATGTTGAACTGCAGGGCGTCGCGGCGCAGATCGATATAGCGATATTTGAGCCGCATCTCCTCGTTGGGGAGCACAGTTTCACTGGGAAGAAACGGTGGCTGCCTGGCTTCGTTGAGGATGCGTAGCTCCTCCGCGATCACTTCCACCTCGCCGGTTGCGATATTCTGGTTTACCGTGTCGGGCACGCGCTGTTTTACGGTCCCAGTCACGGCGATGACGTACTCATTGCGGAGAGCCTCCGCCTTTTGATGGACCGCGGGATCTCGTTCCTTATTGAACACGACTTGTGTAACGCCGCTGCGATCGCGAATATCAATGAAAATCAGGTTGCCAAGGTCGCGTCGCCGATTTACCCATCCCATAAGTACGACCTTTTTGCCCGAATCATTCGGACGCAGAGCGCCGCACATGTGGGTACGTCTGAGATCGCCTAGAAAATCGAGCAAGTTGGGCCCTTTAAACTGGGATATGCGGCGTTAGCCGGATTGCTGTGAGCGAATGAAAGATTATAAATGCAGGCACGGGCGTCCGCTCGAGGAGTGTGAGCAACGGCTAGTCAACCGGCCTCGCCGCCGTTGCTTGCTGGAACCGTAGCCGCCACTGATCGTCCTGTCTAACCCACAAATCGGATATATGCTGATAACGTGGCGCCATACCCGGAGCGTCGCCTTCGGGCATGTGAATGACGCAATCGTAGGTGACGATGGCGGCCTCGTCGTTAACTGGCACGACGCGCAAATTGTACGCGTAATAGTCCTTCAGTTCGCCATCGTGCGCGCCGGCTAGAACTTCTTCCTTGTCGTGAAGGTGGCCCTCGCTGCCCACCGCCAGGAAGTCATCGGTCAAGGCGCGCTTGAGAAACGCCACATCCTTGGTTCTCTGAGCTTCGGGGATGGCTTTGGTGTTGGAAAACAGCGTCTGTTCCAGCGGAGTCAGAGGCTTCGCGTGGCTTCCTGAACTCTGAGCCAGAGTGAAAATTGAAAAACAGAATAGAAAGCTGATCGAGACGACGTATTTCATAATCCTCCGCGAAATTCTGTTCTTATATCGGACTCAGCGTGCGTTCCCGATCGTCTTCGCAAGATCAGAGCGCGGAACCGAAACCTGCTGACCGGTTTCCAGGTTCTTAAGAGCGAATGAGCCTGATCTTGCCTCGTTTTCCCCGACGATCAATGCAAACCGCGCTCCGATCTTGCTGGCCGTTTCAAGTGACTTCTTCAGTCTGAAACTTTCGTCGCCCAGCTCGACCACTACGTCATGACGGCGTAATTCGCGCGCCAGGCTGGCTGCTTCCCGATCCATGCCGGTTCCCAGGGGAGCAATATAAACATCGGGCTTGCGCTCCACCGCGTCGGCCGACTCCTGCAGCGCCAGCACCAGCCGGTCTTCGCCGATGGCAAAGCCGATGCCGGGAGCCTGCGGACCGCCGAGCGACTCTGACAAACCGTCGTAGCGTCCACCGCCGAGAATCGCGTTCTGCGCGCCCAGAGCGCCGTGGGTAAATTCGAACGCTGTTCGCGTGTAGTAATCAAGCCCGCGTACCAGGCGATCGTTAAGTTTGAAAGGAACTTCCACCGCGGTCAGGATCGCCTGCACCTGTTCAAAATGTTTACGGCAACCGTCATCGAGGAACTGGCTGATGCGTGGTAACTTCTCAATGATGGGCTGGTCCTCGGGCACTTTGCAATCAAACACTCGCAGCGGGTTGGTCACCGCGCGCCGTCTGCAATCCTCGCACATACCGGAAACCACAGGTTGCAGCGCTTTGCGCAAGGCTTCGTTGTACGCCGCCCGATCGTTAGCACAACCAACTGAATTCAGCTCGAGCGTCCAATCCTTTATGCCAAGCCGGTCAAGCAGGGTCGCTAAGAGTTCCAACACCTCCGCATCGCGCGCCGGCGATTCGCTGCCTGCACTGGTCGGCCCGATGACTTCCGCACCAATCTGGTAGAACTGGCGATAGCGTCCTTTTTGTGGCCGTTCGCGGCGAAACTGCGGACCAATGTAGTAGAGCTTCTGCAGTCCGCGTTCCCACAACTTGTGCTCAATGTAGGCACGCACCACGCTGGCGGTGTTTTCCGGACGAAGGGTAAGGGATTGGCCTTTATCGCTCTGCGCCCGCCCGCGGTCTTCCCATGTATACATCTCTTTCGCGACGACATCGGTTTCCTCACCGACTCCGCGGGCGAAAAGCTCCGTCGACTCGAAAATCGGCGTGCGAATCTCATGAAAGTTGTAGGCACGGAACATATCGCGCACGGCCGCCTCGACAAAGTTCCACAACGCCGTCTCCGGCGGAAGAAGATCGCGAGTCCCTCGAACTGCTTTGATCATGGTCGTTGGTCGTCAGTCGTTAGTACTTGGCCCATCCCCTCAACCCCCTGTCATCCTCCGCTCAGGATGACCGGGGCTGGCGCGTTATTTCCACTCCTTCAGGTACGATTCCTTATACCCCAGATAATTATTGGCATACCGCATGATGGTCTCGTGGTCGCGTTCGTCAAGTTTTCGACGGAACTTTCCTGGCGATCCCATCCACAGCGAATTGGGCTCGATGAAGGTTTTTTCCGGAATTAACGTACCTGCCGCGATGATGGAACCCGCGCCGATGCGGGCGCCATTCAGGATGATCGACCCCATGCCGATCAGGCAGCGGTCTTCAATCACACAGCCGTGCAAGGTTACTGAATGACCCACCGTTACATACTCACCCAGCGCGACGTCGTACTGCTCTTTCATGCCGTGCAACACACTACAATCCTGAATGTTCGAATGCGCGCCCACGCGAATAGAATGAACGTCGCCGCGCAGCACGGCGTTCATCCAAACGCTGGCATGTTCGCCTAGTACCACCTCTCCAATGATTTGAGCCGATTCGTCCACGTAACAAGACTTTGGAATCACCGGCGTTTTTCCCTGATAAGAGCGAATCATGTTGGAAGCGGAATTAGCCCCTTAATTTAGAAGAAAATTGAACATAACACGGGCGCGGCTGGGGAAGTAAGGGCTGATCTCTACGACACAAACACACCTGAAAAAGAAAACAGCGGGAAAGCCAGGCTTTCCCGCTGAAACATTCCTCCACGTACGAGGGCTCGCCTACAGGGCACAGCAGACTGATTTCACCTCGGTATATAGCTCTAATACTTCATGCCCCATTTCGCGGCCCCAACCGGATTGCTTGTACCCGCCAAATGGCAGCGCGGCATCGAACACGTTAAAGCAGTTGACCCACACCGTTCCGGCACGGAGTTGCGAAGCCAGGCGGTGCGCTTTGCCGATATCGCGAGTCCAAATACCGGCAGCCAGGCCGTACACCGTGTTGTTAGCCTGCTTCACCACGTCGTCATAATCGGTGAAAGGAGTTGCGGAAACTACAGGGCCGAAAATTTCTTCGCGAACTACTTTCATATTTTCGTTGGTATCAACCAGCACGGTAGGTTCGACAAAATATCCTTTGTCGCCATGCCGATTGCCTCCCACGACTGCTCGCGCCCCTTCGGAGCGTCCCGACTCAAGGTAGCCGCAAACCCGGTTGAGCTGCTCTTCGGACACGAGAGGCCCCATATCGCTGGATGCCTCCCATCCCGGACCGACGTTGATCTTCTTGGCTTTGGCGGAAACACCTTCGATCACTTCGTCGAAAATGCTTTTTTCCACGTAGAGCCGAGAACCGGCGCAGCAAGTCTGACCCTGATTGAAAAAGATGGCGCTTGCTGATCCGGATATGGCCGTTTTCAAGTCGCCATCGCCGAAAACAACGTTGGGAGACTTGCCGCCCAATTCCAGCGAAACCTTTTTCAGATTTCCTGCAGCGGCTTGAAGAATCAGTTTGCCCACCTCCGTCGACCCGGTGAAAGCGACCTTGTCGACATCGGGATGCGCCGCCAGTGCGGCGCCAGCGGTTTCGCCATATCCGGGGACGATATTCACCACGCCATCGGGAATGCCCGCTTCCTGAACCAGTTCACCCAAACGCAAGCACGATAGAGGAGTTTGTTCCGCAGGCTTGATTACCACGGTGCATCCGGTTGCCAATGCTGGTCCTAGCTTCCAGGCAGCCATCAGCAGCGGAAAATTCCAGGGAATAATCTGACCGATCACTCCGACTGGTTGACGTAACGTGTAAGCCAGAAACCTCGTGCCCGCGGAAATCGGGATGGTGTTGCCTTCGACTTTGGTCGCCCATCCCGCCATGTAGCGGAAAAGATCAATGGCTAACGGAACGTCAGCCGCGCGCGCGACCTTCAGCGGTTTTCCATTGTCGAGCATTTCCAGCTCGGCAAACTCGTCCAGATTTTGTTCCAGCAGATCCCCCAGCTTCCAGATCGCGCGTCCTCGCTCGGAAGGAGTCATCTTCGACCACGGCCCGGTTTCGAACGCTGTCCGAGCCGCCTTGACGGCGCGGTCGATGTCCTCGCGATCTCCCTCGGCCACTCGAGCCAGGACTTCGCCGGTGGCGGGATTATAAGTCGGAAAGGTTTTGCCAGAAGCGGCTTCTACCCACTTGCCGTTGATGAGCATTTTGCGATTTTTGGTAACGTAATTTGCGGCTTTCTCGCCTAGCGGAACGCTTGATACTGCGGTAGCCATAATTGCCTCCTGTTAACCTCTGGGAATTGTAGTCCTTTCACGTGCAACAGAAGTAGTGCAGACGCCTGACTGCGGGTGGTGAGAAAATCAGCCGGTACCGGGTGGGAAAGTCCGAAAAGGCTTGAGCCTTAGAAGGCTAAGTTTGAAGAACTACAGGTCCATCAGTTAGATCGAGCGTGGTTGTAGTGGGCTAAGGAAAATGTAGTCTAGTCTGAAACTTTGTACCCGCATGCCTGCCGGCAGGGCGGGCAATAATAGAGACCGTCGCTGCAGAGACGGATATCAATTTGTCCCTGGCAGGAGCAGCAATATCTTTCGCAATCGCACTTTTCTTCCGGCATCTCGCATTGCATGCATCGATATTTGCTTTTAGCAGGAGAAGTGGCCATGAGCGGACTTTAGCGCGACCTTAAGAACGGGGAAAGTTCCGTTGGTAACCGCCAGTTGAAGCCATTGCCGAGTGCGTGGTAGGGTAATCAGTCTCACCATTTCAGCAGCCCAATCACTGCTTTTGATCGAGGTTTCCTTGCCCGCTGTTGAGGCGACAACACCGGCCATTCGCAAAACCGCGCTTAACCCTGTTCATCGGCAGATGGGCGCCAAAATGGTTGAATTTAACGGCTGGGAGATGCCTGTTGAGTATCCTTCGGCGGGTGGCATCATCGCCGAGCACAATGCCGTGCGGACGGGTGTCGGGATCTTCGATGTTAGCCACATGGGCGACATACGACTGGCTGGATCGCAGGCTCTGGCCGCGGTGCAGCACATTTCGATGAACGATGCTTCGCGGCTTGCCGTAGGCCAGGCCCAATATTCGGCTCTCCTTTATCCTCAGGGCACGTTCGTTGACGACGTGGTCGTTCACCGTCTCGGCGAGAACGAATATCTGCTGGTGATCAATGCCGGCACCCGCGAAAAAGATGTCAATTGGGTGCGCGACAATACAAGTGAGTTCAACTGTGCGGTAGAAAATCTTTCGGATGACTTTACTCAGATCGCGATCCAAGGTCCCAAGGCAATAAATCTTCTGCAGAAACTCACAGATGCTGACCTCGGCGTGGTGAAGTTCTATTGGGTGACCCGAGGCGCGGTCTGTGATTTGAAAGATATCCTGATCGCACGTACGGGCTATACCGGGGAAGACGGATTCGAGATTTACGTCCCCAACGACGACCAGACTAGCGCCCGGGTTTGGAATGCAGTCCTGGAAGCCGGGAAAGAGTTTGCCGTAGCTCCCTGCGGCCTGGGCGCCCGCAATACGCTAAGGCTGGAGGCCAAACTGCCCCTGTACGGCCACGAGATTTCTGACACAATCAACGTTTGGGAAGCCGGCCTGGATCGATTTTGCAAAATGGAAAAGCCGGAATTTATCGGTCGAGGCGCTTTGGAAAAGACCAAGGCCGGCGGATTGAAGCGCACATTGGTGGGCCTGGAAATGCTCGAGCGTGGGATCGCGCGCGATGGTTACAGAATGTTGGATAACGCTGGGGGCGAAATCGGCTATGTCACCAGCGGCTCGCCGGCTCCGTTTCTTAAGAAAAATATCGCTCTGGCTTATGTGCCGCCCGAGTTCGCGGGGCTCGGAACAGAATTGAAAGTAGAAATTCGCTCCCAGGGGGTGAAAGCCATGATCGTGCCAACTCCGTTTTATAAGCGGCCCAAGAAAGCCTGAGATTACAGGATCAGCTGAACGAAATTCATAGGCGAGTCCCAGGAGTCACATGCCCTACCCAACCGATTACAAGTACACCAAAGAGCACGAATGGATCAAAGTCGACGGCAAAAATGCGACCGTCGGCATTACTGATTACGCCCAGCAATCGCTGGGAGACATTGTCTTTGTCGATCTGCCGAAGGTTGGTTCTGAAATCAGTTCCCGCAAATCGTTCGGCTCTGTCGAATCGGTGAAAGCTGTTTCGGATCTATACGCGCCGGTGACCGGCACCGTCATCGAACTCAATGCTGATTTGGCGACTGCACCAGAAAAGATCAATAAAGACGCAAATAACGCCTGGATGATCAAAATCAGCCTGAAGGATCCAGCCGAGCTTAATTCATTGTTGTCGGCAGCCGATTACGAGAAGTTTGTTGCCGAGGAGGGATAAACTCCGGGTACCAACTTCCCGACAGCGAAACCGTTCGCCGCCTCATAAATCAAACTGGCCTCGAGAAACATCTAAAAAAAACCATGCGTTATTTACCCAAATCGCCCGCCGACCGAAAAGCCATCTTGCAGGCGATCGGTTCTCGTTCGATCGACGACTTGTTTGCGCCGATACCTGCGGAATATCGATTGGAGCGGGATCTAAACGTGCCGCGCCAGATGGCTGAGTCTGAGATTGTGGACTGGTTCCGTGAGCGCTCGCGCGAAAACGGTGACCGGTACGCGACTTTCCTCGGAGCAGGAGCTTATTACCACTATCGCCCAGTCATTATCGATTCCCTCATCTCCCGCGGCGAGTTTCTGACTGCATATACCCCCTACCAGGCCGAGATTTCGCAGGGGACATTGCAGGCCATCTTCGAATTCCAGACGATGATCTGCGAATTAACGGGCATGGAAGTCGCGAACGCTTCCATGTACGACGGTTCCACGGCCGCTGCTGAGGCCGTGATGATGGCGGTGCGAGTCACCGGCCGGAGATCCGTGGTCATCGGTAAGAGCGTCCATCCGGAATACCGAGAAGTTCTGACCACCTATGCGCACCATCAAAACCTCCCGCTGTCCGAGTGTCCGTTCGACGACACCGGGCGGGTGGATTTGGAGAAGCTGGAAAAATCTACCACCGCGGAAACGGCTTGCGTCCTCATCCAATCGCCGAACTTCTTTGGGACGATTGAGGATGCCAATGCGGTTGCTGATATTGCGCACCGCAGGGGTGCAATGCTGGTTGTGTCGATCGCCGAGGCTGTTTCGCTTGGCATCGTGGAGCCGCCGCGACAGGCCGACATCATTGCCATGGAGGCTCAATCGTTCGGCGTACCTTTGGGCTTTGGCGGTCCGTACTGTGGCGTCATCGCCACACGCGAGCAATTTGTGCGACAGATGCCGGGTCGTCTGGCTGGCCAAACCACAGATCGCAACGGAAAACGTGGCTTTGTGTTGACCCTCGCCACTCGCGAGCAACATATCCGCCGCGAGAAAGCAACTTCCAACATTTGCACCAACCAAGCCCTGGTGGCACTGATGGTCAATATCTTCATGACTGTATACGGCAAGGTTGGGCTGAAGGAACTGGCCAAACAAAATCTGGCGAAGGCGGCGTACGCAGCCGAGCAATTCAAAAAGCATGCCAGCGTGCTCTTCTCAGGTGCTGCGCGGTTTAACGAGTTCGTTGTGCAAACCAGCGAAGATACTTACGCCATCAACAGCCGCATACTGGGGCACAAGATTATTGGGGGTCTTCCTTTGAGGAAATTTTACCCAGAACTGGGCAATGCGGCCCTGTGGTGTTGCACCGAGCTGACCACCCGCAGCGCCATTGACACCGCGGTGGGAATGGTTTCGGAAAGCGAGCGCTCGGTGAAATCCGCCAAGGAGGAGATCGATGTGCAAGAGGTGACCCGATGAAACACATGACGCGCAAGGCCACCCGGCATGTCAATCAGAACGAAGGTCTGATTTTCGAGAAGTCATCGCCTGGAAAGGCAGCCTGGAAGCTGGCTCCACTGGATGTGCCGGAGGTCGATGCTTCGGCCCTTCTGGGACCATTCGAAAGAAAAGATCTGGGCAATATGCCCGAAGTCAGCGAGATCGAAATCATTCGCCATTTCACCCGGATGTCTACGTGGAACTACGCGATTGATCTCGGTATGTATCCGTTGGGCTCCTGCACGATGAAGTACAACCCTCGCGTGAATGAGCTGGTGGTCCGTCTTGAAGGCCTGGCGAACGGTCATCCATACCAGCCAGAGCGGATTTCACAGGGTGCGCTGCGTATCATCAAAACGCTCAGTGACTGTCTGCTGGAAATCACCGGCATGGACGCGATCACACTGCAGCCTGCCGCTGGCGCTCATGGTGAACTCACAGGGCTGCTGATGGTGCGCGGGTACCACCAATCCAAGGGAGCCCCGCGGAAAAAGATCCTGATTCCGGACTCGGCGCACGGCACTAATCCCGCCACGGCAGCCATGGTGGGGTACGCGGTAGAAAACTTGAAGTCCAATGCGCAAGGCATGGTCGACATCGCCGCGCTTACCGCTCAAACGAATGAAGACGTTGCCGCGCTCATGCTCACCAACCCCAATACTCTGGGTGTATTCGAACAGGAGATCCATAAAATTGCGGAGGTCATGCACGCCAAGGGCAGCCTGCTTTACATGGACGGCGCAAACATGAACGCGCTGGTGGGGAAGGTGCGTCCCGGCGACTTTGGCGTGGATGTGATGCATCTGAATTTGCATAAAACATTTTCCACGCCTCACGGTGGTGGAGGGCCAGGCTCTGGGCCGGTGGCAGTACGGCGCATACTTGAGCCGTTCCTGCCCACACCGGTGCTAGTAACCAAATCTGACGACACCTTGGGCTTCGATTACAACCGACCCGATTCCGTTGGCCGGGTGCGCGCGTTCTACGGCAATTTTGGAATGTTCGTGCGCGCTTTGGCATACATCCTGGCGAACGGGCCCGACGGTCTACGCCAGACCACCGAGGACGCCGTGTTGAACGCCAACTACATTCGCAAGGGGCTGGAAGGAGCGTACGACCTGCCTTACTCCACCCCCAGCATGCATGAGGTGGTTTTCAGCGATAAATTCCAAGCAAAGAAGGGTGTGAAGACGATGGATCTGGCCAAACGCCTGATCGACTATGGCTTTCATCCCTACACGACCGCTTTCCCGTTAATCGTTCCGGGGGCGTTGATGATCGAACCTACCGAAAGTGAATCGCTGGAAGAAATGGACTTATTCATTGAAGCGATGAAATCAATTGCGGAAGAAGTCGAAGAAAATCCTCAAACCGTGCTGGATGCGCCGCACTCCAGCCGCATATCGCGGTTGGACGAGACTGCCGCCGCCCGGAAGCCAATCCTCAGGTGGAAACCGGGAGCCTAACTAACTAGACAGAGCATCCTCACGCGTCACATGACAAACGAGGTGCAGGGCCGGCAGACATCTGTGATCGTCTATGTCCTCTGTGATTAAATCTTTTTGTTGCCCGCCAAAAAATCGATGGCCGCGCCCGAGCAGTCTACTCTTTTCTCATCCCCCGAAAAGCGCAACGTAGTCCTGTGTCTTCTGCTCGTCGCTGCCACCCTGGTACTGTACAACCCAGTCAACCGGCATCCCTTCGTCAATTACGACGATGACAGTTATGTAACGGAAAACCCCAACGTCCAAAAAGGCTTGGGCACCGATACGATTGCTTGGGCTTTTACCTCGACCGAGCAGGCAAACTGGCATCCGCTGACATGGCTTTCGCACACGCTCGATTACAGTCTCTTTCATGAGAACCCCACAGGGCATCACTTCACTAGCTTGCTTATCCACGCTCTCAATACAGCCCTGCTCTTCCTGCTGCTTGCGCTCGGAACCGGACGAGTGGGCCGCAGCTTGCTCGTCGCGTTACTGTTTGCAGTCCATCCCATTAACGTCGAGTCAGTGGCGTGGGTAGCCGAGCGCAAGAATGTGCTCAGCACATTCTTTTTTCTGAGCGCGATCGGCGCCTACGGTTGGTACGTTCACAAGCCTTGCTGGCAGAGGTATCTCGCGGTTGCGGGCATGTTTGGGTTGGGCTTGATGTCCAAGCCCATGGTTGTCACGCTGCCATTTGTTTTGTTGCTACTCGACTACTGGCCACTGGGCAGAATGGAAGGAAACCAATCCGGCACGCGGCAAACCAAGTCGTGGCCATTCGCGAAATTACTGGCTGAGAAACTTCCGCTGCTTGTCCTGTCGATCGGAAGTGCCATCATCACCATACAAGCGCAGCAGGCGGGTGGGGCAATGCGCTCGACCTCGCAGTTTTCGCTGGGGGTCCGAATTGAAAACGCGCTCGTCGCATACGCATCGTATTTGTGGAAGATGATTTGGCCATCACATCTGGCGCCAATCTATCCGCATCCCGGAGACTCGCTGGCCGCCTGGCAGGTGGACTTGTCGGCAATGCTGTTGCTGACTGTTACTGCGCTGGTCTGGACGGGTCGCTCGAATCGGTATTTGGTTACAGGTTGGCTGTGGTTTCTTGGAACATTAGTTCCAGTGATCGGACTGGTTCAGGTAGGCGATCAAGCCATGGCTGATCGTTATGCCTACGTTCCTCTTATTGGGATTTTTATAATAATTTCGTGGGGCGCTGCTGACCTGGTTGACTCCCGCCGTATTGGTACTGTCGCGCGGATCATTCCGGCTGGCTGCGCCTTGCTTGCGCTTGCGAGCGTAACCCATCGACAGATCGGCTACTGGTCAAGCAACTACGACCTCTGGACACACACGCTCGCCATGACCGATCGCAATTTCATAGCACATGACAATCTCGGAGGCGCGCTTTTGTTGTTGGGGAAACCTGAACAAGCCTATGCGCAGTTTCAGGCGGCGGCCGACATCAGTCCACGAGACCCTATGAGCCGTGCCAACCTTGGGGCCTATCTCCAGGAGCACGGAAACCTCAGCGGAGCGATCCAGCAATATAAACGCGTCATCGAGCTGACGTCCGATGCGGGCTTACTGTCCGGAGCGTATGCCAATCTTGGCACCGCGTATCGCGTGATGGGAGACGATCAGAAGGCCCGAGAGAGTTACGACCAGTCGCTCCAACTGAACGCAAGCCAATACAACGCTTACCTTGGTCTTGGCCAGTTGCTAGAGAAGCAGAACAAACTGGATGAAGCGATTAGTGACTATTCGCATTCAGTTGAGTTGCACCCCAGTGATACAGCTTTGGTGATTCTTGGTCATGCCCTCGAGAAGGCGGGTCGCCGAAAGGAGGCCATGGCAGCGTATCAGCAGGCGTTGAAACTTTCGCCGGACATGCCCGACGCCCAGCGTGCGATGGACACACTCTCCGCGACGCCGCACTGATTTACCACCGCACGCAAATCCCGCCGCCTGGCGATTATTTTCTCTCGCTGATGTCCACGCTGGCTCGTGTGGTTTCCCAGTCGATGTGCATCGCACAGGCGGAGCCTGTTTGGTCGAAACCTATGGTGAAATTCTCCACCGGAGAAGACAGGCGTGAAACATTCATATCAACGCGAACGAAGTCCTCTCCTTCGCCGGGATATGGAATGCCCCACTCGCCGGTTTTTTTGCTGATAATCAGGGTCCATTTGTCAGCGTTGGGAATTGTGAAAAGGGTATAGCTTCCGGGCGGTACATCTTTATTTCCAACTCGCACGTTCGTATCCGTCACAAACGTGGTTGCCTCATTGGCTCCTGCACGCCAGACCTGGCCGTAAGGCACCAGGCCTCCGTAAACTTTGCGCCCCTTCGCGCGCGGACTGGAATAGTCCGATTTGACACCCTTCCCGTCGGAGAACTTACATTGGGCCTGAGCGGGCGGGCTGGGGCGCTTGCTCGCTTCCTGAGCACAGGCAAACAGGGCGAGTACGGGCAATAATAAAGCGGATGACACGAGACGCTTGGTCATGATCTCTCCTTGAAGATGTGATCTTCCCAGTTCTGCGTTTCTGCTGGAGCCAAGGGGCAGAAGCGAAAACTGGAACCTCTCAATTGCTAAATGCTTTGACGTAGCTCTGTAAAATTGGACAGCGCCGGCCGCAATTATGCTCCACGCTGGGCGACCGATACAATCAGGCCATGCCGGTATTCGACGAAAAACACGAAGAATTGGATCATTACGAAACCATGATGGGAGTTACACGCGGGCGGTTGGCCGTGACTATGGACATGATTACTGATGCCATGGCCCTCGTGGGCCAGCACGGCGTGTATTGCCAGAGCCAGCGCTGGCCGGGAAAGCCGGTGCTTGACATTCAGATTGTTATGAAAAATCTGGGCGACGCAAAGGAACTCATCCAGAGTGTCATGGCCGAATTGAACAAGCGGGTTGAAACGCCTTAACATCACTTTGCGACCGATGGCTCGAGCTTCTGGTCAAAAAAGTTCGCCATCAGTGCAAGACACTCTTTTGTTTCTGGCAACTGGAAGTGATACCAGAACGCATGTGGTAACGCCTCAAACACGACAAGTTGTGCGTCGTTCCCGGCGCTGAGCAATGCCCGGTGGAATAAAGCCGTATCGCTTAGGAGTAGATCACGGGTGCTTGTGACCAATAGAGTGGGTGGCATCCCCTTCAAATCCGCAAACAGCGGTGACAATACTGGGTTCCTGCGATCTGTTGTGCCTGGATAAAGATCATCAGGCGCTCGTTTTGCATCCATCGGTTGTAACGGCCCCGGAAATCCGTCCAAGGCAAAGATTTCACGCGAGTCACTGGGACGGCTGAAATCTGTCAGCACCGAGAAAGCCCCGAGTGCCGCAGGGAGCGGCAACCCAAGTTCCTTGAGACGAACGGTGACTTCGCAGGTCAAAATCGCGCCCGCCGAGGTGCCAAAAATTCCGATACTTCGAGGGTTGTAGCTTTTCAACAATTCTCTATACACCGCGATCACGTCATCGACGGCTGCGGGAAAAGAATTCTCCGGCGCGAGACGGTAATACACCGACACCACTTTGATCTTGGCGAGGTTCGCGATCGGAATTCCTTCAACAAGGGATCCTGAGTCTGAAACGAATCCTCCTCCGTGCAGGTTGATCAGCACGAGGCCGCGATTGGATTTCGGCACTTCGAGTGGAGTGATGACGTCCGTACGAACGCCGGCGATACTGACTTCTTCTATATTGACAGGATAGAGGCGGCGCGCCTCGGCCGAGGCTTGCTTCCGCCCCGCATCCGTGGCGATGCGCCTCTGTGCCAACGTCTGCGGGGGAGATGCCTTCTTTCCCAGTGAAGCTAGCCACTGCTGTGCTTCCGGGCTGATCGTGGACGGCATGGGTATAACACGCGTGACGTGCGCTGTGCCGTCTAGGTCAAAACTAGCGGTGTCAGTTTGCGGAGCGGGTGCGGACTGCGTGGCAGCCGGCAAACACAACGCCAGGGCAAACCCTATGGCCCACCAGCAATTCAAAAATTTCATGAATATTTTGTAGCACGAGTGTCTAGGCCAGAGTGTATTTTCCCTGTTCGATCACTTTCTGTGCAATCTGTTGACGCAGTTCGATCGTGTTAAACGGCTCATACTTGGCGAGGCGGCGCAGAATCGCAAGTTGCGTGCGCAACATGTCGCCTTCGGCGACCGCAGCGATTACTCTCTTCGCGGCGGTCTCAATCTTATCCATCGCTTGTGACAGATAGACGCGAGTCATCGCGAGGTACAGCGACGCGGCTGCCTCGCCTTTAGAATTTGTAATCTTCTGCGCCCTGAGTACCGCGGATTCCATGGCGTAAGTCTCGATGACAATGTCTGCGATCGAGCCCATCACTTCCTGCTGGTCCTGAATCGCTTGCATGTATTTCTGTGTGGCAGCTCCCGAGACGAACAGGGCAAGCTTTTTCGCCTGCGCCACCAAGTAAAGCTCGCTGGCTAACGGACCTTCCAAGTCTTCACTTAGGCTCGGTCCGGCGAGTACTTCGTCCATCAACTTCTTTATCGCCGGCATCAACGGCAACTGTCCGGACATTGCACGCTTGAGCAGAAAGCCAGTGATGATCAGCCGGTTGATTTCATTCGTGCCCTCAAAGATCCGGTTGATGCGGGCGTCCCGGTACGCACGTTCGGCAGGATATTCTTCGACGAAGCCATAGCCGCCATAAATTTGCATGGTCTCGTCCACTACATAATCGATCATCTCCGAGCCCCAAACCTTGATGATCGAACACTCGATGGCATACTCCTCGATCGCCTTGCGAGTGTCCTTGCTGGCGTCGGCGCTGGATTTATCCACTTCCGCAAGAGCAACGTCCATCATGCCCACAGTTCGATACACCAACGCTTCGCCGACATAAATGAGCGTTGCCATGTTGGCCAGCTTCTCTCGGACCAGGCCAAAGTCGGAGATCACTTTGTTGAATGCCTTGCGTTGTTTGGCATAGCCAATCGAGTTCTCGAGGGCCGCCCGTGCGCCGCCCACACACATCGCTCCAAGCTTGAAGCGGCCGACGTTCAGAATGTTGAACGCAATGACGTGTCCTTTACCGATTTCACCCAAAACATTTTCTGCGGGAACCTTGCAGTCGTTGAGAATCAAAGGGCAAGTGGAGGAACCGCGAATGCCCATCTTGTGTTCCTCGGCGCCGACGGAAAACCCAGGGAAGGTTCTTTCCACCAGGAACGCCGTGAACTTCTCACCATCGACTTTTGCGAATACGGTGAACAGATCGGCGAAGCCTGCGTTCGTGATCCACATCTTCTCGCCGTTCAGGATGTAGTGCGTGCCGTCGGGCGAGAGTTGCGCACGGGCGCGGCAGTTGAGCGCGTCCGATCCGGACGAAGCTTCGGAGAGCGCGTAGGCGCCGACAATTTCTCCAGCTCCGAGCCGTGGCAAATACTTTTTCTTCTGCTCCTCCGTGCCAAAATAAACGATGGGCAACGTTCCGATCCCGGTGTGACCACCCCAGGTAGTAGCGAACCCAGCGTATTTCGCAATGTGATCGGCTATGACGGCGGCAGTGACTTTGTCCATTTCCAGGCCGCCGTAAGCTTCAGGAATTTCGGCAAAGCTGAGACCCAGGTCGCCGGCCTTTTTCAGTAGATCCCGGGTAACGGAAAAATCTTTGTGCTCCATCTTCTCAGCGTTCGGAAGAATTTCATTGACCGCGAACTCCTCGGCTGTCTGCCCGATCAGCTGATGCTGCTCGGAAAAATCTTCCGGAGTGAAAACATCGCCAGGCTTGCGTTGTTCAAGAAGAAAGCTGCCGCCGGAGATTTTGGTGCTAGGGATTGCGGTGGTGGCCATTTCGCGAGCCTTTCTTAACCACAGAAGTCACAGCGGATTACCGAGAAGCCAAGTCCTTCTTCCAATTCCCGACTTCCCAATTATTTCACTTTTCCCAGTCCTTGCCATCAACCAATCGCCTGTTGCCGTTACGAAGGTGGGCGACATGGAAGTTGATCAGAAGGCCTACATTCTTACCGCTAACTTTTATGCATGAGAGTAGTTGAGCCTGGTTTACCTGGTTGAGACATTCGAGGCATTTCAATTCAAACAACCACTAGGTCTTGAACGAGGAGGTCGTTGCGGTAGCCGAGCTCAATTGTCTCTTCATCGTAAACGATTGGAAGGCCAACCTGTCGAGCGACTTGCATCCCTTCTTTTCTTGGCTCGCGAGCCGGGCAAGCTTCCTAAGCACTCTCGACCAGGCCAGCCCCGAGCTCGAGTGCACCTTCATCGCCGCGGTAACAATCAGCCCGGTTGCCTGCTTCACGCGCGGCAACGAAATAGACGTCAGACGGCTCATTTCGTCCGCCTGCCTATCGGACGAAAGCTCCATATCGCAAATCCAGAAATCCCTCAGTGATCCGTTGTGCCCTGGTTAAAGGTTCTCGAATATCCCAGCAGCGCCCATGCCCCCGCCCACGCACATGGTCACCATTCCATAGTGCGATCCGCGCCGTTTCATTTCGCGAATGATCGAAGCAGTCAGCTTGGCTCCAGTACATCCCAGAGGATGTCCCAAAGCGATGGCTCCGCCGTTTGGATTTACTTTTTCAAGATCCAATCCGGCTTCCTTGATTACGCCCAGCGCCTGTGCGCCGAAAGCTTCGTTCAACTCGATTACATCGATGTCGGAAAGCTTGAGTCCGGCAAGCCTCAGTGCCTTGGGAATCGCATATACCGGACCGAGTCCCATCTCTTCCGGCTTATAACCCGCGGTTGCGAATGAAACGTAGCGTACGAGAGGCTGAAGGCTCAGCGCTTTAGCGCGCTCTAGGGACATGACGACTGCCGCGGCCGCACCGTCGGAAGTCTGCGACGAGTTGCCCGCCGTCACCGTTCCCTTAGCATGAAAGACAGGTTTGAGAGCCAGCAGAGCATCGAGCGAAGTGTCGGCCCGCGGGCCTTCATCTATTTTGAAGATAATTTCCTGGCGTTTTGGTTTCGATCCATTCGGCATGGTAAAGCTAACCGGGACCGGAACGGTTTCATCGTCAAACTTACCCGCCTGAATCGCCGCCAACGCATTGCGGTGGCTGCGCAACGAGAATTCGTCGGCAGCCTGACGAGTGATTCCGAGACGTTGAGCGACTCGCTCGGCCGTCAGACCCATGGTCAGATAAGCATCGGGGTAGTGGTCCACCAGCCATGGATTGGGCGACATCTTGTGCCCGCCCATCGGAATCATCGACATGGACTCAGTTCCACCGGCAACAATAATCTCCGCGCCGCCGCTCATGATGCGCTCGGCCGCCATGGCAATCGCCTGAAGTCCGGACGAACAAAAGCGGTTGATGGTCATGGCGGAAACTTCAACCGGCAATCCAGCGCGCAAAGAGGCGATGCGTGCCACGTTGGTCCCTTGCTCGGCCTCCGGCGTGGCGCACCCAATGATCACATCTTCAATCTCTTTGGAATCGATTTGTGGAACACGTTCGAGCGCGCCTTTGATGGCGATGGCGGCCAATTCGTCGGGCCGGGTAGCGCGAAGTGTGCCCTTAAAAGCGCGCCCTACGGGTGTGCGAACCGAAGAAACGATGACGACTTCATGCATGGGAGCTCCTAATGCATATTAGATTGTTCCCGAGCAGTTTGTGATGGAAGAATTTAGCCGTAGCTTCTGCCGTCCGGCGGTTGTCGGTGGGCCTCGTGCACTCCGCGTCTCCGTACCGCGAGCTCAAACTCCCCATGATAATGAGGAATCACTACTCCAAAGTTACCGACTTCACCAGATTTCTGGGATGATCCACGTCCAGACCCTTTTTGACCGTCATGTAATAAGCGAATAACTGCAAGGGCACGATCTCCAGCATCGGCAGCAAAAGTTCCGGCGCATGCGGGAGAAAGATGGTGTGGTCCGCAAGACTTCGGACTTCCTCATCGCCTTCGGATGCGATCGCGATTACCCGCGCGGATTGTTGCTTGAATCCTCGGATATTTGCCAGATTCTTTTCGTGGCGGAGTAACGAGCCAGAGTCGTTGCGGTCGCAGGTCGCAATAATGACCACAGGCAGATTCTCATCGATCATCGCGTTGGGTCCGTGCTTGGTTTCGCCCGTGGGATAGCCTTCAGCGTGTATGTAGGAGACTTCCTTGAGCTTCAGCGCTCCGTCCATGGCGACAGGGTAATGAATTGCACGGCCCATAAAGAGAAAGTCTTCGATCTTATAAAATTTGCTTGCCAGCGCCTGGCACGCTTCTGGCGCGCTTTTCAGAAGAGTCTCCAGTTTGCCGGGCAGATCGAGTAACTCGCGGATGTATTGCCGCCGCCTTTCCTTGGAAAACTTTCCCCGCACCTGCCCAAGATAAAGCGCAAACACGTAAAGTACGGCCATCTGCGCGGTGAAAGCTTTAGTAGAAGCAATGCTGATTTCCGGTCCCGCATGTGTGTAGAGCACACCATCCGCTTCGCGGGCGATGGTGGAGTCGACGACATTCGAGATGGCGATGGTGCGTGACCCCTTGGCTTTGGCTTCACGTTGCGCGGCGGTCGTATCGGCAGTTTCGCCCGATTGCGTGATCACGATTGTCAACTCCCCGGGTCCAATCAGAGGATTGCGGTATTCGAATTCGCTGGCATAGTCCACGTCTACGGGGATATTCACGAGGTCCTGGATCATGTATTGTCCGGCCATACCGGCGTGCCGGCTGGTACCCGAGGCGACGATGTTGATCCGCCGCAACGCTCGCAGTTCATCCGTGCTGATGCGAACTTCGTCGAGCCGGACGACGCCCTCTTCGAGCGAGACGCGGGGCGCAATCGTGTCGCGCAAACCCTGGGGCTGCTCGAAGATCTCTTTGAGCATGAAGTGGGGAAATCCCCCTTTGTCAGGCATGCAGTCCTCCCAAACACCGCGCAGTTACTGTCACACCGCTCCGCGGATTATCGTGTTTTTTACCTCACCCTTCGGCGTCAACACTACAAGATCAGCCGGAACACCAGACTGGAGTATCCCGACCGCATCCAGGCCAACAACCCGCGCCGGATTTCGAGTCGCCAGACGCACAGCGCTCTGCAAATCCCATCGCGCGAACTGCATCACGTTACGAACCGCGCGGTCCATGGTCAGGACACTTCCGGCGAGATTTCCCTCGCTCATGCATTTGCCGTCCCTGACTTCCACTTCCAGAGAGCCCAGGCGATAGCGGCCGTCTGGCATACCGGTCGCAGCAGTGGCGTCGGTAATCAACACCGCTCCGTCGGGTCCCTTAGCCTTCAGAAACAATTGAACCACGGTCGGGTCAAGGTGAATACCGTCAACAATAATGTCGGCTGAGAGGCGCGGATCGGTCAGCACCTCACCGAGGATCCCGGGATCGCGATGACCCAGCGGGCGCATGGCATTGAAGGTGTGTGTGGCATGCCGCGCTCCTGATGCAACGCCAGCGCGAGCGGCGTCCAGTTCAGCATCTGAGTGACCGAGGCTTACGCAAACTCCACGTTTTGCTGCTTCCGTGATGACCTCTATAGCGCCTGGTAGCTCTGGCGCGATGGTTAAAACTCGAATATGTCCGCGCGCCGCTTGCCAGAAACGATCAAAAGCAGCCATGGATGGCCTCAGCAAGTCGCCCGGAGGGTGCACTCCACGGCGGCAATGGCTGATGAACGGACCTTCGAGATGGATCCCTAACGGGCGCGCCCTCGGCCGATCTGCGGAAGGTGAGTGGCCGCGAGATTCACCCTCAGCCGATTCAATCGCATCGGCGAGACGGGACAGTGCGGCGAGGGTTGCATCTAGAGGAGCGGTCACCGTAGTAGGGAAATAGCTGGTCACGCCGTGCTGAGCCAGCAATCTTTCTACGGGCGGCAGCGCGTCGGCGGCGTTTTCCATTACGTCGTGCCCGGCACCGCCGTGGATATGAATGTCAAAAAATCCAGGAACCAAAACAGCATCGCCGAAGTCCACCACGCGAGTTCCCGCAGGTGCTTCCTGGCTCGTCTGCGACGCAATATCGGCGATGACGCCGCCTTCCACCAGCACCATTGGTCTGTCGATTTGCTCCAACGGCGTAAATAAAGTAGCTGCCCTAATCGCAATCATGGAATTTCAATGCTATATAGCAAAGCAACATTCTATAGGGAAATTCGCAAACGCACGATTTAAGAAGAGTGACGCCACAGGAGCGGGTTCGGAGGACCTCTTCCCGAGCCATCCGAGTTTGAGGTGCGGTTCGAACACTGCGGCGAATGCTATACTTTGATCGGAATCGGCCTGTCGGTCACATACATTTCCTCGCCGCGACGATTCCTGATCACGTCAGTTCGATCTTGTCGGGGAGTGGCTCAGCCTGGTAGAGCACCTGGTTCGGGACCAGGGGGTCGGAGGTTCAAATCCTCTCTCCCCGACCAATTATCTCGAAGGTAGTAGAAGAGTTACGGGCGCTATTTCACATGCGCCTCCATCGTCTCTTGCCGGACTGTGCCCAAATTTGTGCCCACCCAGCCGCTCGACGGCAGCCAGTACCGTCTCTTCCGAAGGATGAACATACCTCGCGGAGATCGCCACGGAACTGTGACCAGCGATGCGCGCGAGCGTCCACGCATCGCACCCCGACGCGCCAAGCCGTGTTAGAAAAGTGTGGCGCAGGCTGTAGAGCACGAATGGCCGAACCCCTGACAGGCATAGAGCCTTCTTGTGCTGTTTCTTCAGGCTAGATCGGTCAACATGACCACTGCGGGTAAGCGATGGCCATATCCAGCCTTCAGTGGCCTCTGTCCACGCCCTCCCATCGGGCTTGCAAGCAGCGCCCTGACACGTGGCGTCATTGGCAGGACTCGGCGCGCTGCAGCCGTCTTACCGTGGGTTACAAGCAAAGTCCCATTCCGACCATTTATCCACGTGACTGCCTCCCATCGCAAACGGTAACATTCGTCTGGCCGCATCCCCGTGTCGGACAAGACTGTGGCAATCGAGGCCAAGAGATCCGAAGCGGCAGCGAGATAGCGTGCTTCCTCATCCTCCCCGACGACGTGCTCTCGGCGATGTTCCCCTGGCAATAA
Organism: Terriglobia bacterium; assembly: GCA_963786325.1. Lineage (GTDB taxonomy): Bacteria > Acidobacteriota > Terriglobia > Terriglobales > Acidobacteriaceae > JAIQFF01. The sequence continues at coordinate 11,485 of CAWAYW010000015.1, read as the reverse complement.
CTTGATTTTGGGTGCTTTCTCAATCGCTCCCCACTCAACAGCGAGATGAAGTATCCGCCGGAGGACCTGAAGAGAGCTATTGACTGAACTGACCTGTAGTCCTCGTGACTGACGCCAAGCTGCAAAGTCCGAAGCCCGTTCGCTCGTGATCTCATCGAGCCGGAGCGACGCTAAGGGTTTGTATTTGCCGACTACTCGAAGCCCGGGGCGATAGTAGTCAAGCCACGTCTTTTCGCACGTGGCGGACTGTGCCCACGGTGCAAAACGCTTCTCAATAAACTCAGCAAGAGTGGGAACCGTCTTTTTATCCCTGATACCCACTTCCCCCTTTGCCAAGCTGGTCCGGTGCGCTGCCTCCATCTGGCGTGCGACCTTGTCGTTGCCCTGCTTCGTCGACTCCCGCACCGAGCGGCCCTGCCACATGAACTTGTACCAGTACACTTCCCCTCGCTTGTAGATACCCACGGTTCACCTCGCCTTCTGTTTTGCTTTGCCACTGCCCTTCGGTCTGCCGCCGAGCTTGCCCCACTCCTGCATCTTGCGGACGAATTCCTTCTTGCCCCACTTCTTCGCCCGGGCCTCGGCGCTCTTCCGGCCCATCAAACTCGCCGCCTTGCTCACATCTCGTCATACCAGTTTCATAGTAACCTAACGATAGGTTATATGCGAGAGAAAAATCCAGAGCCGCTGGCGTCCTGACGACGGAAGTGTGGAAGTAGTCAGTTATCTCTCAGTCTGTGAGTGTCATAGAGCTTCCACGAGCCCGTGGAAGTGCCTGGAAGTGGGTGGAAGTGACTTCCATGACTTCCACGGACTTCCAGTTGATGGTGGAAGTTGTATCTTGTTGGAGTGAAAGAAGTAGTCCCTCTACTTCCGCACTTCCACCTTACGGTACCCTGCATCTCCCTCTTGAACGAGCATTCCTGCTGACTTTGCAGCCTTGACGAAACGGTGCATCGTGCTGTCGTTGATTCCCAGTAGGAGTTTGGCGGTTTTCCAAGTGACTTTTTCGGAGGGCAGCTTTTCCAGAAAGTGTCTGTAGCGTTCCAGGATACTGTGCTCCTTGTCTTCGAAGAGATATCGGCAAGGTTGCGCCTTTGCGTCTTCTTCCACGGTGAAGTGCCACGGGCCAACAGTGCCCACCCCGCGCTTTATCCCTGCCAGAACCAGCTTTCCGTTTTCTTCCTCAAACCCTAGGCGCACGTCCGCGTGGTCAAGGAGGGCAAGCGAACCAGAAACCCGCTCCAGCCACGCCCATGGATCGTCGGCAAGCGCCCCGCATTCGGTATTCAGGTCTCGTTTTGTAAGGTGGTGGGGAAGCCCGATCCTGAGCTTGGGCGCCTCGGCCTGGAGCGACCGAAGAATGTTTATGAACAGGACTGCTTCCTTCGGTTTGGTGAGGTCGTATCCACTACAGAACTGGCGTAGAGGGTCTAACACGAGCAGCCCAGGTTGATGTTGCGCAACAACTCGGGTGAGCGAATCGAACGAAGCGTGCCCCGGTGTCAGACTGGGATCGAGTCTGAACCAGAGTTGGAGATTTTCAGGCCACCTCTCGATCTCGACGCCGCGCATGATTCTTGCCAACATTTCTTTATACGATGAAGGATTGCTCTCGCCGTCGAACACCATGACTGGCCCCCGGCAACTATCGAGTCCAAGAGGTGTCAGGGGAACCGCACAAGCTCCTTCCAGGGCGAGGTGAGCGAAAAGCGGTGTCTTACCACGACCGTACTGCGCTGCAATGATCGCTATTTGACCATCGCCAATGATCTCCTTCTGAACTTCCGGTAGAGACGTTTCGGCGAGAGCAGCGGCGCTGATAAAACATGGATCGCCTGTGCGTACGTTCATTGTCTAGGCGGCACGTCCTGGTGCGACCGGCTATTCCGTGCGATGAATTCCTCCAACCAAGAACGGCGGAAGCGAACGCACCTGCCCGCCTTGAAGAACGGAATCTTCTTGCGACTGCACCAAGCCCGGATTGTCGATGGGCGTACGCCCAGAAACTTTGCTGCGGCTAGTATGTCTAGAGTTTCATCTTGCATCATTCACCTCGCTGTACGGATGCACAGTGCTACCGAGCGCGAGGCTAGCCGGTTAAGTGTGATGTGAAAAGATGGAATGAAATGGATGGTGATTTATTCCACGGAAAGAAATGAAGCTACTTTTTTCCACCCCTGCGCTTGGCTATTCGCAATTGCTTACGAACTCGATCTGTGCTTTCTAGGGAAGAACCAAACCCAAGCTCGATAGCGATTTTCCTATGCGAAAGCCCCTTGGAGTTCAACTCTAGCAGTCGAGCGAGATAGTTCCAGTGAAATCCTGGAGCGCCCTTTCGCGGTCGCAAAGCGGCGTAGTAGAGATCAACCGCAAGGTGGTGAGCTTCTCGTTTCACGCGAAGAAAATCGAAGCGTGCCAAGGCCACGGGATGATTGCTCGATTCTGCGTGACGCGTGGTCCCACCTGAAAGCTGCTCGACCAGCTCATGCATTTTCTCCATGGCTGCGTCTGGAGTGGGAATCTGGCCGCTCTGGACGGCTCTCTCGTATATCCCTTTAAGTAAGGATCGCGTGAGTTCGCTGGAAAGGTTTTGGGCCGAGGACACGGGAGTGTCCTTCCTAGCCCGCTGCGGACTGGCCACGGCGCTACCTCCCGAGTGTAGCTCCCCCGAATGTGCTCCTGCCCGGCAGACAGGTCGGGATGTCCTGTCATTCACCGCGTCCGGCTAGCCGGGCAGTTTTCGATCTTGATTGTATGAGATAGCCCGATCAACTGCACTACATTACCTTGCGTTAGCTAAAGAGTTTGACGTGTCGGCGTGGGGCGGGCGATAATTGCGCTTCCTTTCCCTGCGGCAACTCCCCCCGCTTTCTCTTGTGCGTTGTTGAGACCGGTAAAAACTGACTCGGCGGAGGACCCAATGATGTCCATTCGTAGCCTCGTTAACCTGCTGGCGCTGACCATGATCCTTAGCGGACCCTGCCGAGCTCAAGTGTCACATCTCGATGGCGAATGGCAGGGCGAGTTTAAGGACTCTCTCGGGGGCGGCAACGCCACTCTGATCCTGACCGGCGATGGACCTTTGAACTTCGCGGGTACGTATGCGACGAATTTCGGCGGGATCGGTACCGTCGCGATTCGCCCCCAGGGCGACGGATACAAACTCATCCTGACACAAACAACGAAAGACTGTCCGGGTTCGTTTGTTGGAGAGTTCCGGCGAGAGGTGGGCAGCGCAATGGCGGGCACCTACTCGGGGAGTGATTGTCACGGGTGGCATGAGAACGGTGTTTTTTCGATGCTGCCAAAAAACGAGACCGCGCAGCGGACGAATGAGCAGGTCGACCGTACGGCTAGCCATTCTTTGCCAGAGACCAAAACTTCCTCATCCCAGGAACTTGGGGGCACAGTGTCGGCGAAAGGCAAGCCACGGTTGATTGTCCGAGTTGTTGACACACGGACGAGCCAACGCGAGTCCAGCTTCACTGTGCCCGGAGGCCCGTCTTACTCATACACAAACTGTGATTCGCAGGCGACTGCGGTCGATCAGGGGACCGGCATCGCCAGAGCAAACGGAAACACGGACTGCACCACGACCACCACGCCAGGCACTCCGCCGACCACCTACAAGAGTTCCATTCCGCAGGTCCACGTTTACGCCATCATGCCCGGTGGAGCACGTGTGACGTTGTGGTGTCAACGCGGGTGGCGTGACTGCCGCACGCTCATTCCGGGTTCCTACATAGCAGAGGCTAAGGGGGACACACTCTGGATGTACGCAAAGGACCTCTCGGGGCACGAGCGCAGGATCAAGTACCAGTCGGTGGGTGGCTGGTAATGGACGCTTAGGAGACTGTTCATGTTCTTAGGTCCTTGCCTGAGAGGTTGCAAGGCCCCTGAGTGTGGCCATGGCCCCATTCGGCTCCCATTTCCCACGCTTCCACTGCAAGATCAACGTCCACCAGAGTGGCCCAGGGAAACCTGGTCAACAGTCTTTGCATGTCCCGTGTGCGGGCGAACGTCGTCTTATTCGGAACAGGACATTGATTGGGCCCTCTTTCAGTCGCCGAACCCAAGCCAACCCCTTGCTGATGCAGATTGTTGGCACATAGAAACCGAATGCGCCGTGGCAGACTGCAAATCTCCGATAGGATTCCATGCGCTAGTGGATGCTGGTAAAGGAGTCGGAGCAATTCCCGCCTTACTCTCGCGCGGATTCTTTCGGGCCACTTGTGAGTTTGGCCACTCCATCTCGCGGCAGCAAGATTCGCTGTTCCATCAGCTGGAGATACTCCAGGTGATTGATCTTTAGACAGGCTTGGCATCAGCTCAGCTCCCGTGATATATGGAATTGAGTCGCGCAAAACCAGCTTGAACTAGCTGTACGACGCAGGCTTGGCCCGGACTGGCATCCGGGCTTTTGTTCTTACAACGTCATACCAAGGGCGTGCTTACGGCTGTCGAGATCATGCAACTTGTGTTTCGCCGCAGCCAGGTCAACGAGCAAGCGCTTAACGTTATCGAAGTTCAGCACGTTCCTGTATCGCTCTTCGTCCTCAGTAAGCAGAGGCGAATCATCTACCACAGGAAAGCCTATATTTGATCGTGCGGGGATTTGCTCGCTGATCGCATCAGCGACTTCCCGGAGAATTGACGTAAACCTGCTGGCCTTTTCATTAAAATTTGCGAGCGTCTCTTTGGACTCTTGGTGTTCCAGCAGCAGTTCTGCCTTTTGCTGTCGGCTTTCTGCTTGTGTCACAGCTTCCGCCTTTCCCCTATTCCAGTTTCTAGATACGGCATCGAGCCGGTTCGTGTCAACGGGTCCCGAATGTTCTGAAAGATGACTTGCGTGTTTGACACGGCTCGGCGCAGCGCAGCGCCCCTGGCTCCCACGACGGCAAGAGCTGATAGCACCCTAGACCGCCCATTGGATTCGATGTCAACTCGACTGCCCCCTCACTCAAACGGTCGTCTACGCGAATGCCAACCCACAGGCACATTCATCTGGACTGCAGTTAGCTGCGTCCAACGTTTGCACAGGTGATTCGTGCAGCGCACTTTCCAGTGGGTAGCGCGGACGCGCCGCCGGTTCCGTGCCCCGCAGTGACAGCAGGCCCAGGACACTACACCGCAGATATAGAGTGTTGAACGGTTCGCGGGAAGGTCGCCGCCGCCGGGAGCAGGGGATTGCAGCATAAGCACCTTATCCCACATTTGAAGTGTTCGCGGCAACCTCTACAAGTCCCCCTGTTTGCCGCGTGGTGTTATGAGCCTCCGGGGTTGACCGAGCAATGAACCATCACTGTTCCACTCAGGGATATTGAAAATAAAAGGATTATCGTATAATGCAGCAGTAGGTCCGGAGGTTCATTCTGCGAACTGTGATACGACTACCACCTAACGACTTCGTGTGTGAGGAAGCCTCGCCAGACCGACCGCTCATTTCCAACTACATTTGGCTCTTCGGCCTGGTTTAACGCATTAAGCGAGTCACCTCTCAATTCCCATTTTTCCTACCATCGCACGAAACCACAATAAGGCCAGCACGGTCGGGCGCTTTGACGGTCGGAGTCGCTCCATTCACACAACCGATGCCGACTTCGCCGGGTGCAATATGTGTGATCGCGTAATAAGGCGCGTCAGGCGGGACAATGCACACTGGTGGCCCTGTCCTAGCGACATAACCAGCCTCACCGGGATTGCCGATTCTTGCACCTTCGGGGATCGGCCATTCTCCCGGCTCACACTTGCGAGTGGGTTGCTGCACGGTTCGTGTGCTTTCGCTTTCTTGCTTCGTAGTTGGTGCAGGCGCTCAGGGCCAGCAAGGCAACCGCCGCTAGTACTAAAGCGATTTGGGTAAGCGTTCCATGGTGCCTTTCGTTAACTGCCAGTCGGCCATCAGCCACAAAATACAAGTAGTCCGTGTCGCCGTGGAGGGCGAGACTCGTGGCAATTCGGCACAAAGACAGGTGCCCGGCAACAGCTCACTCTACCTTCAAGGTAGTCTGTTGTAGCCACGACATCTCTGGTTCGCGCCGCCTGTCGCGTACAATTTAGAATAGTGGCAACACCTCGCTAGTCGAGACATCAATGCCGCAACAGATCACGTTGCTTAACGTTTTTGTTTCCTGCCCCCAGGACTTAGCCGCGGAATTGGGAATCCTGGACAATGTTATCAAGGAGTTGAACCCAAGACTGCGGGATTCGCATTCTGGAACTCCGTCTGATCACCCACGGGAACTCCGTCGTTCCCGCAATCGGCTGCGATCCCCAGGACGTGATAAACAGTCAAGTTGCGGACCATTACGACATCTATATTGGAATTTTGGGTCACAGATTCGGCACGCAGACGCCAAGGGCGGGTCGGGCACAGAGGAAGAGTTCCATCTGGCACGCGATCGGTGGCGGAAGTCACCGGACAGCTTAAGAATTCTGTTCTATTTCAAGAATATCCCCGATGTCCCTGTCCAAAAGTTGGATCTAAAGCAGCTAGCAAAGGTTCAGGACTTTAGGACGGAAATCGGGCGAGAGATTCTCTATTGTGACTTTAGGACGACCGATGACTTTCTCCCGCTAGTCAGAGAGCATTTGTGGAAGTTGGTAGCAACTCAGTGGGACGGCACCCGTTGGAAAGTCATGCCGGCTCTGCCCGTTCAGGTGAAAGAAATTGGTATAGTCGCGGACGTAACGGGAACAACGCAGGTCGCGCTGGAGCCCATCGGCCAAAAGGCCAAGAGCGCGACGGCTGAATCTGCGGATGACGACGTTGATGAGACTCTCGGAGTTCTCGATGCCCTCGTTGAGGCCCAAGAATCGGTTCAGGCCGGTTTCGCCGCGCTCGATCAAATTGCGTCAATCACGGCGGCTCAGAACCGCAAGTTCGAGGAGCAAACCAAGGTGATCAACTTTGTCGTTGCCCAAGAAGCCCGGAAGCAGCAAAGATCTAAACTTGCGGTAAGAAGTACGCACGCGGCTGATGACCTTGCTTCATACGCCCGATCTCTGAGAGCGCAAATCCCGGTTTTTACAACAAGCTTTTCGTCCGGCTTCGAGGCGTTCGACCTCGCAATGGCGGCGTGGATCGAGGAGAAACCGAAACGCGAAGCAATTTTGCAGGTACGACAAGTATTGGAACAGGCGATCTCGTCCCCTCCGTTCGAGTCGAGAACCTGTTATCAAATTTCGCGACGCTATCGCGGCTATACCCAAGCTCACTACGCGACTGAAGAAGGCTAGTCGAGCCACTAGAGTGCAGCTAGACGAGCTAATCGCGGGTATTACCATAATCTCCGATCGCGCGGTCTCCGGAAACTCGATTCCGGGAAGCTACCGAAGTAGCGAAGCCTGTGCCCGAATGACAACGAGGGTCAATTCGCGACCAAGTGCCCGCAGCGTGTATCAACTCCCACTACGCCAGATTCTTGATGGCATTGCTACTGAGTGAGATGGGGGAGACCCGCGCCTCGACGATGGTGATTCACAGCCGTAAGCTGTTGTGGCATGGTTTGTTATCTCGAGAACTCACTGACTCGACCGGAACCCTCCTACTCCAGCCTTTTTTTCACTTCGCCGGACACGGACGCTTCGCGAAGGCAAACAGCCCGAGTAGCGCTGTTCTCTCGTGCGCTGTCTCCGGATTGGCCCGTATGTATTTCACCAGCACACGAGCAGCTTGCACCGCATCGCCATTTTCCGGCATGCACCAAGGTTGGGGAGACGTAGTTCTTGTACTCGCCTCTGCAAACTGAACGCCCAGGTTCATCCCTTCTTCGAGACCGAGCAGGAACATTCCGCATTGACTCATTTCAACCGTCCCAGCACCGGTTGGAGCAATCTGTTGTTCGGGCCTACCAAGGCTCGCTTCACAAACCTGGAGAAAGGCATTCCCCCATCTCCGGCGAAAGCAGAACCTTAGAGGACGGTTGAACAGCTCTGCTCTGAGCCTGAATCCGCAGGAGGTTTCGCTCGCGGTCACGCTGCATCTGGGACGCGTGCTTACGCTCCAAATCTTGTTCTTGGGCCTGCTCAAAGCCTGCGACCGCTCTTTCACGCTGGAGTGCCGAAAAGAGCCAATACAAAAACGCGGGCGTACCTCATGCGGGTGAAGCCTTTTGGCACTTCCCGGGGGAATAAGGGCCAAGTTCAAACTCGGAGGAGGAGACACGATCCTCCCTTCTCAGGAAGGGGTACGTCAAGCAGAATGTGACTCATCGGCTGTGTACGCATCGGCTGCATGCACTCAAGATGGCAACCGATGCCCCTCGACATCCGCATCCGCTTTGGCCGGGCTATCCGCCGTATCCGAGAGGAGCAGGGCATCAACCAGGAAGAGGCCGCAGACCGTTGTGGACTGCACCGCACCTATTACAGCGGCATCGAGCGCGGGATTCCGGAATGCGTCCCTGGTCAATATCGAGAGAATCGCCAAAGGATTGAAGAAAAGCCTGCCGAATTTATTCACGCGCCTTGAGACTCCTGTGGGGATAGTTCTTGACTAGCACTTCCGTATAAGCGCAATCACCCCCTCCCCGAAGATTTCCCCCAAAACTTCAAGCGAAACTCAACTCAATCAGCACGAGCCAAAGAATGGCGAGCGCAGCCATGGGAGGCTTTGAAATGAAACAAGCATGCGTTTTACTTGCTCTGATTGCACTCTGTGGGTGTGGAGGCGGAAGCATGAGCACGCCTGCACCTATGGCTGTTCCGGCGCCCCAGAGTGGCAAACTCCTGCTGACGAATTGGACGGCAACGGATCTGCCACCCTTACCTAACTCGAACGCAGCACAAAGCAAACGCTGTGAATGCAGCAGGTCGGGCCGTCGGGTATTCGGTCATCAACGGTCTGGCTGACGCCACGATGTGGGAGAACGGGATACCTACTCAGTCGGTCCCGGTGTGGCAAGTGCGATCAACAGCAAGAATGTAAGTGTAGGGTATCGTCCCGGCGATGGTTTCATGACTGTCGCGGTCATGTGGCCAGGTGGTGACCTTGGGCTACTTGAAAAGGCTATGACAGCACGCTTGCGACGGGAATTAACAAGAAGGGTGTAATTGTCGGGGTTGCGTACAACTCATTCGATACCTCGCAGCAGGTTGCGTTCAAATGGACCGAAAAGGGTGGAATGCAGGTTGTGCCGGGCTGCCAATATGCGCTTGCTATCAACGACAAGGGACAAATTGCTGGTATCGGGACAAACTTTGATGCCGTGATCTGTGGTGGGCAAGATTTTGGAATCCAAGGTGCCGTAGGCGCGATCAACAATTCAGGCTTGGCGGTCGGATACTCCCCCTTTGGCGACAATGCGCATGCTTTTGTGTTCCCCTCTACAGACTTGGTGCAGAGTTTAGCAACCGGAGTGAATGACTACGGCTGGGTCATTGGCGACTCGTTTACGCCTCTCGGTGGAGTTCAGGCTAGGCTCTCTGTTCGGGAGGCGTTGCCAGGCTGTTGAACCCGCGACTATTCGGAGTGTCGCACCCATTTGTCTGGTCGCAGAAGACGGGCATTGTGGCTCTTGAGGGCATCGTGACGGCTAACGGGATTAATGGGAAGAGGATCGTAGGAGCGACCGTGACTGGGGACGGGTCGATACATGGGGTGATGTTGACAGGAAACTGATTGGAAGACACCTCACGAAACAAGCCATCCTTCATCCTACCTAGAGCCCGACGGCGCGGGGCGTTATAGCCCAGGAGCATCACGGCCTGAAAGCAACTTCCGTACCCAATTCTGCGTCCGAGACGCCTTGCACTCTAATGCCGAAGCAAAGCAAGCCCGACTGGTTGTTGAAGGTATGGGCGGCCATTGCCAAATTCCTCGGCCAGCCGGTCCCTACCGTGCAGCGCTGGGCGCAACAGAAGGAATGCCGCTTACTCGCATCGGCCCGCGACGTGGCCGCCTCACCGGCAGAGTTGGAGGGCTGGCTAACGCGCGAGGCTGGCGAGAAGGAAACGGTTCACATCGCTTTCCCCAACCACTGATTTGCTCTCGGATTTGAAGCGCGGGTTGTCACAAGCTCGCAAGATTCGGCCTAAGAAGTTCCGGTCCTAGTCGCGCACGAGGCACCGTGATTCAGTGCCGATCTGCGATGATCCGTCCATGAAGTAATCACGTGTTGGCTCGCTCGATGAGTGTAATAGGGATTTTGCAACATTTGACCAGAGAGCAAATCGATAAGGCTCTTTCTGGCGTACACCCTTGCTCCAGGGCAACGACAAGACCACCCTCTGCCCCTACAGTTGCTTTGAGGAGAAACCATTTGACGGACTGTCGAATGGCATTGCTGGATATTTTGAGTTCTGAACAATTTAGAACCGTCATTTTGATGACTGCTGGGTTGGATACCTTTAACATAGCCGATCTCCTTGAAACTAGTGAATGGAACGTATGCGACTCCTTACTGCAGTGCCTTGGCCTGGTAGGATGCCGAAGCGTTGACGGCTCTCATAAACTGCTTTATGAATGGGACAACGACTTGTATGACCACAGACTGGAGAAGGAACTGGGAAGCTACAGACTGCAGCCAGGCGGATGCTCGAAAGGATGGCCTCGACAAATGAGCTAGGCACATTCGTGGAAAGCCGAGCGCTTCCTTCCGCAAAATGGGATTGACCCCCCGGACAGGGCTGCCGCTCCACAATGAGTGCTATGGCGATATTTCAACAGTTATCGTCTTGCGAGTCATGCAGAAACACGTTTTCACCATGCCTCATGGACATCAATTCACCGTGACATACTCTGGCGCCCGGACGGAGTAGCGAAGGAGTCGGATCTACCTACAGACACATGGCCCCAGGCGAGCCCTTGCAGCATACCGGATCACGCAGTTGTCACCTGCGTGGATCCGCGTCTCTCGGGCCTCACTGGGACACTGGGTCTGCCAGAAGCCGATTTTTCGGGGTCGGACGCTTCCCCAGCATTGGATTGTAAAGTTTTGCATAATTGCGGTTCGCTTCTGCCGCCTGATCGATAATAGTGATCGCTTTCGGGTGAGGCTGATCGGAGCAATTATGAACATCTTGGTCACCCCTTCTCATACGAGGCACTTCGACGCAATCATTATCGGGACGGGCCAGGCAGGACCGTCACTGGCATCGCGTTTTGCGGCGGCTGGTAAAACCGTCGCTATTATCGAGCGCAACAAATTTGGCGGGACATGCGTGAGCACCGGATGCATCCCGACAAAAACGCTCGTCGCCAGTGCCTATGCCATCCACGTTGCCCGCCGTCGGGCTGATAATGGTTTCTCCGCCAGTGATATGACCGTCGATATCAAGCGAGTCAAAGCCCGCAAGGACGCAGCCTCCGCGAGGTCTAACAAGGGAGTGGAGGAGTGGCTCCGGGGGAACGAGGAATTGTACGGTCATAAAGGGCCACGCCCGTTTTCAGTCGTCGAACACGGTCATGGTCAACGATGAAGTTCTGCAAGCCGAGATCTACATCAACGTTGGCGGGCGGGCCTTCATCCCCAACATGCCGGGG
>CAWAYW010000014.1:0-176193 GCA_963786325.1 Terriglobia bacterium | reverse complement strand
GGGTGCGGTACCGGGAGAGCGGCGCTTCTGCACCCTGGCGCTAACTTCCAGCGATTCGCTTGCGACTTCGTCGATGCTCCAGCCGCGCAGGGCGTGTCATCCAGAGATTTCGTTTGACTAACACTAGATAACGGTAGTATTAATTTGAAAGGAATAGCCGGGGTATTTGCGATGGCGCTTAGTTCCGGCCGAGCACTCGTTGCGCGCGTTCGACGGCTGCAATTGCGACAAAGCTGCTGAGGCTGCGATGCTCAAGCTTTGCAGCCTTTTCGATGAGTCGCCGTTCATCCTGGGTGTAGTAGGAGAACACTTTCGCTCCGAGTGGTCCGTTGCCGGTGCGCCTGGAAGGAATGTGATCCTTTTTGGCCACTGCTTTCATGCTACCACTAAGCAAGATAATGTATTGCGATGTAGCGGAGCAGGTTATCTATAATTTCTCGGAAAAGTACCCAAGGTGAGACTGGGTCCGCAGCGTTTCGAGCAATCTGTTTGAGGTGATTGAAATAGATCGGTTAGTTGGGGATGTGACATGTGCAAGATCGCTGAGTCAGTGAGGTTTGGCCAACCTCCATGCGGGCCCAAAATCTCAATTTATAGCTGAAGGGAATCGTTCTCTCTGAAAAATAGATCTTTGACCGCCGATCCTGGCATGCGTTCGATGAATCCTTCCATCACATTCCGCTTGCCTAGTCTCGCGATGACCGCAGAGGAGGCCCGAGCGACTGCTTCGGCACGCTCCTCAATGGTGAAGCCGCCAGTTTCCGACGAAGCCCTGATCGCTCGCATTTGCATGGATGATAAAAAGGCCATGGCCTTGTTGTTTCGCCGATACGCCCGAGTGGTACGCTCAACCTGCTACCGAGTTCTGCGCGACTCTTCCGAAGCCGATGATCTTGTCCAGGACATCTTTCTGCTGGTTCATCGCGACTGCAAAGCGTTTGACAGCTCCAAAGGTCCGGCACGGTTCTGGATTCTGCAGATGGCCTACCGTCGTTCCGTCTCGCGGCGCCGCTATTTGACCTCTCGACATTTCTACACACGACTCGACCTCGACGACGCAGCAAACGATCTCGTCGATCCGAGAACTGAATTCTGGTTTGAGGATTCGGTTGAGGGCAGACTCGGAGACGGACGGCTTCTAGAGGTGTTTGACGCGCTCTCGGAGAATCAGCGCCAGACCTTGCGTCTCTTCTTTATTGAAGGACATACATTCGATGAAATTGCGGCGAAGCTCCGTCTAACCCGAGGGAATGTCAAGCACCACTACTTCCGTGGATTGGACAAGTTGAGAAAAGAACTTTTCGGCAGCAATTTGCCGGATAAGCGAGCAATATGATGAATTACTGGCAGAATGGAACCGACTGGGCATCCAATTCGCCGCCTCGCGTTCGGTGGCTTTGCACTCTACGCGATATATGTCGTCTTGCGAGAGTGCGTCTTGTGATGGACTGGTGAAATATCGCCACAGCGCTCACTGACAGGGCTTTCTGAGCAAACGCCTTGCGGCATGATCCTCTGGCCCGAAACGATATCCCTTCAGGAGCCACGTATATGCCAAAGTTGGCGTGCATATTCGCTGTGATGAGCGTCTGTATAGGGATGGCCTCTACTGCACTTGCGAAAGAAGTTGTTCCAGTCAGGAATCCGAAGGGTGAGAGCGTGGGTAGCGCAATCCTTTACAACAATCGGCGAGGCCTGATCGTCCAACTTAATCTCAAGAATCTTCCCCCGGGCGAGCATGCGGTTCGCATCCATCAGAATGCTTCAGTGGTCACCCAAAAAGCGCGGATTGAAACTCTTTTTGAAATTCTTTGCCGGGCATAGCTGCACAGTCATCGTACCAATCAGTGAGCTATTTTGCGGGCGGTTCAGTCCATAACAACCGGGTCGGCCCTCATTAAACAGCGCTTGCTTTTTAGCTAATATCCGTCTAATCTTTAGATGGTTAATCTAAATGCAAAGCATTACACTCAAACTTAAGCAGGCCAGCGCCGTACTAGGGGTACCTCCAAAAGACCTTCAGAACCTGGTACAGCTGGGGGTCATCCGTCCTGCACGCCGCAATAGTGTGTGCTGGTTTGACGCGAATCTACTGTTGGAAGCGAAAGTGGCTTTCTATCTCAAGGAAACCCTCGGCAGTTCGAGTGATCTCCTGGCCAGATTCACAGAAGCGTTTTCAAAGAATCTTGGCAAAGCCAGAATGGGCGATTTGGGAGACATCTGCCTCCGGTCTCGTCCGGTCAACGGTACCACTGCCGTAGAAATCAAAATCCCGATCCGTTCTTTGGCTCGGGAATTGGAAGACCAGATTCCTCTTGCCTCGGCTTATAAGGACCTTCCCAAGGGTCGAAAAAGAGCTGGGTGGAAGAAGGCTTTCTTGCGGAGCGTCCAGAAGGCCGCCGCTGATCTGGGCAACATCTCAGAGGAAGAGATTCTGAAAACCGTTCGTGAGTACCGCTCGGGACGAAAGAAGCTGCCGGAGATCACCGTCGTTGCCCGCACAAAAAAGAAAACGGCCTAGAGGCGTTGTCGATACGTCCGTCCTCGTAGCAGGGATGGCGGGACTCAAGTCTACGGAGATCGCTCCCAAGAATCCAAGCGCCAATCTGCTCCGGGACTGGATGTGGAAGCCGTGCCGGATATCGTTGCGCGCATCGGACGCGAGGTGGATGCTGAGCTGCGCCCAACGAGTTCACCAGTTTCGAGGGCCGGGACTTAGTCCCGATCGGTTCGCGACCCCCCTCCAACACGTGGTCAATGTCTGCCGCAACAGCGGGTTAAGCTCCAGGCCCTTGACGCGTGTCGTAGCGTTCCCGACCTTTTTTCTTGATAATCGCGGTATGGCGCTCGTTGTTTTCCTGCGAGGTGTCAATGTTGGCGGGCACAGGACATTTCGCCCAAGCATCCTCGCACGGGAACTGAGTGACTATGATGTGGTGAATGTGGGTGCGGCGGGCACGTTTGTCGTTCGTAAACCTGGATCTCGAGCAAAGTTCCGTAGTGCACTGCTCCGGAAGCTGCCATTCGAAGCGGAACTTGTGCTGTGCGATGGCCGCGATCTTATCCGCGTGGAGGCGGAGAATCCATTTGCAGCTGAGCCGTCGTCCCCGGATGTTGTTCGATTCGTGAGCATCCTGTCGAAACCCGGCGGCGTCCGTGCATCGCTTCCAGTCACGTTTCCTTCAGACGGAGAGTGGTTGGTGCGGGTGGTGGCGTCGGAAGGACAATTTGTGTTTGGGATGTACCGTCGTCACATGAAGACGATCAGCTATCTTGGCCAGATCGACAAACTGTACGGTGTGCCGGCTACGACACGGAATTGGAACACGATAATCGCGATCGTGCGGATCTTGAAGGGCCAGGCGATGAATAAAGGCCGCTGATTACACACCGGCAGGACCGATCACGTGAAGTGATCGCAACCGTCCGCCCCAGCATTGTATGCTGACCAGAGAGCAAGAGGTTCGTGAGACACACGCGCATAATCGTCACTCACTACGGCGGACCCGATGCCCTTCGGGTGGTTGAAGAGGAGTGCCCCGAGCCAAAGGATGGTGAAGTTCGGGTGAAAGTGCGGGCCGCTGGTGTCTCCTTGCCCGACATAATGGCGCGCGAGGGCGTTCATCCCGAGACACCTTTGGTGCCCTTCACACCAGGATGGGATCTGGTTGGCGTGGTGGATGGGCTCGGCGACGGTGTCTCGGGAATCGAACCAGGCCAGATCGTTGCCGCGATGCCAATCAGCGGTGCCTATGCGGAGTTCGTCTGCCTGCCGCAAGGCGAACTGGTTCCCGTGCCATCCGGGTTGGACGCCGCCGAGGCTGTCAGCCTCGTGCTGAACTACATCACGGCGTACCAGATGCTCCACCGTTCCGCTAAGGTCAGACCGGGCCAGCGCGTGCTGATTCACGGCGCGGCAGGCGGGGTCGGCTCGGCACTCTTGCAGCTTGGGCGACTGGCGGAGCTGGAGATGTACGGCACCTGTTCATCGCGAGGCGCGTCCGCCGTTTCCGCGTTGGGCGGTATCCCAATTGATTACCAGCATCAGGACTTCGTGGAAGAAATTCACCGCCTCACGAGTGAGGGGGTAGACGTCGTCTTTGACAGCATCGGCGGCACTCATATCTGGCGTTCCCGCAAGGCGCTCCGTCCCGGCGGGAGGGTCGTGGCCTATGGCCTGACGGGCTCGCTCCGTGGAGGACGATTGGCTTCAGGTCGTGGTGGTCATCGTCATCGTTATCGTGCAATCGCAATTTTCGGGTTGTACATCGCTGGCGGCTGGCTTTTCCCGGGCCGGAAGCGAGTGGTCCCCTACAGCATCCAGACACTTAAACGGCTGAAACCGGCATGGTTTCGACAGGATCTAATCGCACTGTTTGACCTTCTTCAACAGCAAACGATCAAGCCGCTAATCGCGCAGCGATTCCCTCTTGCCGAGGCAAGGCAAGCGCACGACTTGCTCGGGAAGGGAGGCGTGATAGGCAAGATCGTGCTCGTGCCCAACGAGGCATCGCTTGAGTCAGGAGCGGCATTCTCAGGCTGAGGCGCACCGTGCCAAGCTCCGGCTATCGGTACAAGCTCCCCGGTGACCGCTGTACGATATTCGTGAGATGTGGAAGGTTCATCATGCCATCATCCACCACTAACGAGAAACGCGCGGTGGTGCGTGGCCTTGGCGAGATCGCATTTCGCGTTAACAATCTGGACGCCATGCAGCACTTTTACGAGCAAGTCATCGGTTTGACTCTTATGACGAGATTTGCGAACAGTGCGTTCTTCAAAATTGCTGACGGCTACGCCGGACACAGCCAAGTGCTCGCGTTGTTCGACCGTTCCGACAGCCACGGTTATGGTGGGGTGGACGCAAAAACCTCCACCGTTGATCACATCGCTTTCGAAATTCCTCTCGCCGATTTCGAGAGTGAAAAGAAGAGGCTGGAGGGGTTGGGGCTTCAGGTCGAGACAGCCGAACACGCATGGGTGCATTGGCGGTCTCTCTATGTAACCGATCCTGAGGAAAATCAGGTGGAACTAGTCTGCTACGACGAAAGTGTGTGAGGAGTGGATACCACCAAAGGGAACACTTGTGAAAGCGATTCTGCACACCCAATACGGACCTCCAGATCTTCTCCAGTTCAAGGAGGTGGACAAACCCGCTCCCAAGGACAACGAACTCCTGATCAAAATACACGCGACCACGGTGTCGAGTGGGGACTGCAACGTCCGCAATTTCACTTTCGTTACTAAATCCATGCTCCCGATCGCGAAACTCATGTTTGGCATTGGAAAGCCTTGGAAAGAACGTGTCCTCGGGACCGAGTTGGCCGGGGAGGTGGAGGGAACGGGCAAAGACGTTAAGAGGTTCCAGGCAGGGGACCGGGTTGTTGCCTCGACCGGCATGGCGGGCGGCGGGCACGCCCAGTACGCATGCCTTCCTGAAAAGGGGGCTTTGGCGATCAAGCCGGATTCGCTGAGTTGGGAGGAGGCAGTTGCCATTCCGTTTGGGGCGAACACCGCCTTGTATTACCTCCGGGACCTGGGGAAGATCCGAGCCGGGCAGGAGCTTCTGATCATCGGAGCTTCGGGAAGCATCGGCTCGGCCGGGGTGCAGCTGGCTAAACACTTTGGGGCGACCGTGACCGCAGTGTGCAGCGGCGCGAACGTGGAAATGGTGAAATCCTTGGGTGCGGACAAGGTCATCGACTACACAAAGGAAGATTTTTCCAAGAATCCAGAAACCTACGACCTGATATTTGACGTCGTCGGCGCGACCACTTTTGACCGCTGCCAAAACTCGCTGAAGGCCAGAGGTATCTTTCTTCCCTGCATCATGGGTTTGGCTGACATGGTTCGGATCCTTTGGACCTCCATCACCGGAGGTAAGAAAATCAGGGGCTGTGTGGCCATCAACAACCTGGAAAGAATGACTTTCATCGCAGAACTTGCCGCGGCTGGGAAGCTCAAGCCGGTCATCGACAGAAGTTATCCCCTGGAGCAGGTCGCGGAAGCTTTCAAGTATGTTGAGCAAGGGCACAAGAAGGGAAATGTCGTGATCAAGGTGGAGTGCCTAACCGCACTCGAGGAGAATGAAACTGATGAAGTTAAGCGCGGAATGTTACTCGGGCCGAAAGCCTGATGAACGCCCTGTTCGGTTCTGGCTCGAAGGAAAGCAGTATGAGGTCGAGGCTGTGCTCGATCAGTGGTACGACCCAGATGGCATCTTCTACAAGGTTCGAGCCAACGACGGGAATGTCTATATTATTCGACAACAAATGTCGACGCCCGAGGGAACGTGGGATTTAGTTTCATTTCGCCGAACGAATGTGGAGCGCTGACCAGATATGCCGGGCATACAACGCAAGGTTCAAAGCGCATACGAATACACCTGCTACCGTCAGAACGGTGGGAGAGACATCGGGGTAGACAAGCCGGTCAAGATAGTGCAGCAGAAATCCGCCCTGGTATGGCTCGACGCCTGCCCTGGCTTCAAGCCAGTTCTCTAACAGAGTCAAAGGGCACGGCCACGGAAGCAGCTCCGTAAGGATTCCCCAGACAAGAGAAGCAATATGCAACCAGCGAAGGTTCGGGCGTGAGCGTACCAGTAGAGCGCCGAAGATCACCCAAAAAATGAACAGCCCATGCAGGAAGAGGACGGCAGTCGCAAGCGCAGAATAGAAATTCGAAGCCAGAAGGACGGCATACATCTTCTAGAATTTACTGCAACCAGGGTCAACAAAGGCGCTCCCCACGGTTCATGGATGTCTTAGAACGCGAATAGTATTTTGCGAGTTCATGATGCGGAAAATCATCCACGTAGACATGGACGCCTTTTACGCTTCCGTCGAGCAACGCGATGATCCGCAACTGCGCGGCAAGCCCGTCATTGTTGCCTGGCGCGGTAATCGCTCGGTCGTTTGTGCGGCTTCGTACGAAGCCAGGGCTTTCGGCGTGCGTTCAGCCATGCCGGCAAAACGTGCGGAGCGCCTATGTCCAGATGCGGTCTTCGTTGCTCCTGATTTCACACGTTATCGAGTGGTCTCCAGCGACGTGCGAAATATCTTCCAACGTCATACAGACCTGATCGAACCTCTGTCGCTCGACGAAGCCTACTTGGATGTTACCGAGAATAAGACCGGCTTGCCGACAGCCACGCTTGTGGCGCGCACTATCCGCAAGCAGATACGGCAGGAGTTGAATCTCACTGCATCTGCGGGCGTCGCGCCTAACAAGTTCTTGGCAAAACTCGCGTCTGACTGGCGGAAGCCGGATGGACTTTTCGTCATCCAGCCAGAAGAGGTGGACGCATTTCTGCTCCCGTTGGACGCTTGCCCGGAGTCGGCAAGGTCACCGAAGAGGCACTAGCGAAACTCCGTATACACACTGTTGGCGAGTTACGAGGCTTGGAGTTATCCGTGCTCGAAGACGAATTCGGGCGCTACGGTATGCGCCTGTATGAACTTGCCCGCGGCCCACGCAATCGATGTCCGTCGAGGACACCTTTGAAAAGGATGTGCTATTGCTGGAGACCGAGCCGATGATCCGACGACTGGCGGAAAAGCTTTGGTCTGCTTCGCGCAAGGAACCACGAATCGCACGAACCGTAGTTCTGAAGCTGAAGACAAGTGAATTCAAGATCCTCACGCGTAGCCATACACCTGATTCCCCGCCATCGTCCTGCGAAGAGTTGACGGACATCGCCCTAAAGTTGCGAGAACGAGTAGACCTTGGTTCTCAACAACGCTTTCGCCTTGTAGGGGTAGGTCTGAGCAATTTTCGCGAACCGGAAGAGACTAGGGCGCAACCAGCTCTCTTCGAATGAAGATACCTCGATACCAGTAAGGTAAGCACACATGAGCTTTCAAAACCAGATTTCACTGAATACTAAAGGTCACGGGGACATGCAAGACATCACCGAGCAAGTGGCCGCCGTCGTGAACTCCTCGGGTATCAAAACTGGAATTGCCAATGTCTTCAACATCGGCAGCACCGCGCCTGTCGGTACGATTGAGTTCGAGCCCGGGTTGCAAGGAGACATGCCGGCAATTCTGGATAAGCTGATTCCGCCCAGCCGGAACTACGGCCACGAACAAACCTGGCATGATGGCAACGGTCATTCCCACCTGCAGTCAACATTGCTCGGACCGTCACTGACCGTGCCGATCGCGGATGGGAAGCTGGTTCTTGGTACTTGGCAACAGATCTTCCATCTCGAATGCGATGTTCGCGGGCGCAAACGCACGGTCCTGGTGACGGTGGTTGGAGATTGAGGACGTTGACGCGGAAACTGGAGTAGAGTTCTCTGCTATGGTCAAGCGTGCACCGGTCCGGCGGCGGCCTCGCAAAGCCAAACCTGGCACGAAGGGCCTCGGCCCAGCGGAATGCCGACTCGAGCAGCCGACAGGAGCTGCGGCCGAGGCTGCAGAAGCAATCGGCAAAGCCGGCGGCTGCGTTGTTGGATCGTACAAGGAACCGCTCGCCGGTGATCCGGTATTGCTGTGCGTCCTGCCGATCGATGCCGTCGAACCAACGCCCTTCCAGCGAGATCTCTCCGACGCTCACCACAAAAGGCTAGCTGACGTTATCAACAAGACTGGGCGTTTTCTCGATCCGATTATCGCAGTTCTTGCCCCACGGGCCGGATTCTGGACTCCGAACGGCCGGCATCGCCTCGAAGCCATGCGTCGCCTTGGGGCGAAATCCATCACTGCGCTCGTTGTGGCTGACCGCGAGATAGCATGGCAGATCCTTGCGCTCAATACCGAGAAGGCTCACAACCTGAAGGAACGCTCCCTGGAGGTCGTCCGCATCTACCGTGGTCTGGTGGACGAAGATGCCACGCGGGCGGAATCAGCATTCGCCTTTTATCTTGACGAGCCCGCGCTGGTCACACTCGGTGTGTGCTATGAGAACGTCCCCCGCTTCGGCGGTGGGGTGTACCACCCCATACTGCGGAGACTCGAGACCTTCACCGATGATCCACTCCGCGCGGCCATCAAGGATCATGAGAGGCGAGCCACAATGGTGCTCGACCTTGAAGAGAAAGTAGCGGCAGCTGTGAAGAAGCTGAAAGAGCGCGGGCTGGTGAGTCCCTATCTGCGCTCATTCGTGGTCGCGCGCGTCAATCCGCTGCGTTGGATCAAAGGCGAGCCGCCTACCCTCGAAGACGTATTGAAAACGATGCGAGAGCGTGCAGCAAAATTCAATGTTGAGAAAATCAGCCCTCAGGATCTCGCGGGGAGTGGAGGACCGCCGGACGAAGAGGCCTGATACATACGATTCGCCGCGCGACAGCTTCCGTCTAATCGCCTTCGAACGCCCGTGCGATCTCATCACGAACTGCTGGCGTGAGGGGCTCGATGTTTCCGTTCGTCATGATTGTGATGTTCTCGCTCGACGGACGCACTTCACCGATCACCGCAATGGGAATACCTGTGGTCTGAATCACGGTCAGAACCGCACCCACCTTGTCTGGCGCGACAGCAATCAATAAGGCACCCGAAGCAATCAGCTTCAGGGGATCAAGTGACAGCGCACGGCAAATGCTGTCCGTTTCGGGGAACACGGGAATGCGCTCCCGAATGACCTGGAGCCCGAGACCGACTGGTGCCACCAACTCGAACAGCCCCGTCGCAAGTCCGCCCTCCGTCGGATCATGCATCGCGTGTACGGCATTGCCGACATCGGCAGCCGTGAGTGCCGCACTCACGACACTGATACCGGGGTCAATCAAGAAACGAGCGGCCCGCGCCAGAACGTCGGCATCGACCCTTCCCCGCAGCTGTTCGGACTTCTCTCGTGCCAGAATCGCAGTGCCCTCGATGGCGACACCTTGTGTCAGTAGGATCTGATCGCCGATGGTGATGCGAGTCTTCCGCACCAGGCGAGTTGGAGCGACCTCGCCGAGCATCTGCCCGACCAAAATCGGCCGGTCGATCCGTTGGGTGATTTCCGTGTGACCACCTCCGAGAGCGACATCCAAGTCCTCGCACGTGCTCCGCACATCGGCCATGATCGCGTCGGCCAGTTCTGGCGTCGTGCCGCCCTCAGGAAGGAGCATAACGACGAAGAACCAGAGCGGGCGTGCGCCCAGGACGGCAACATCGTTGGCGTTGACGTGAACTGCATAGCGCCCGATGTGGTCCGTGGCAAGGGTGACGGGATCGGTTGCGACGACGAGATAACGGTCTCCAGCATCGATGACGGCGGCGTCCTCGCCAATCTGGGGTCCAATGACCAGGCGCGGATCGTGCTTCGACGGTTGCTTCAGCAACGATCGTAAATGCTCAAGCGGAAGTTTGCCGACGGGCAGAACCTCCTTCGGTTGGCCTTGTCTCATGTGCTCATGATCATCGACGAGGCCGCCTGGAGGGGTCAAGGAAAGGATTCGTGGCCAGCAGTTCACACGCTCGTAAAATAAGGAAGACGACGCCGGTGCCCGAAGGGGCCGGCGGAGCAGGAGGTTTGTTATGAAATCTCTCGTGCGTTGGCAGCCATTTCAGGAACTCACTTCACTACAGCGCCAGATGAACCATTTGTTCGACAGCTTCTTTGGCAGAACGCCGTGGATGCCGTTTGAAGAGAATCTGAGCACCTGGGAATTCGGACCGCCGGCAGACGTTTACGAAGATGATCAAAAACTAACCTTCAAAGTGGAAGTGCCAGGTATTGATGAAAAAGACGTCACCGTCGAGGTCGAGAACAACGTGCTGACTGTGCGCGGCGAACGCAAACTCGAAAAGGACATCAAGGAGGAGAACTTCCGTCGCAAGGAACGCCACTACGGAGCCTTCTCCCGCTCATTCACCCTTCCGATAACCGTAGACCCGGACAAGATTGAGGCCAATTACACCCACTGCGTGCTGACCATTGACATGCCGAAGCGTGCAGAAGCCAAGGCAAAACAAATCAAAGTGAACGTGCCGAAGCCGAAAACTAAGACGTACTATCAGGATGGCTGGCGGCTTTTGACGACTACTTCCATCTTGGGTATGCGGCTTGACGCGATCAACAATGACGTCGCCGAGCGATTGAATTTTACCGGCTCAGCGGCAAACACCAACTGTGCGTTACGGACTCTGCGGCGCCTTCTGCACAAAGCTGAGGAATGGAAGCTGATTCGGAGAGCTCCCAAGATCAAGCTATTGCCAGAGAAAGAGCGTTCACTGAGGTTGGATGATGAGGCCGAACGGAGACTCTTGGCCGCGGCTGAGCAATGCAATTGGCGGCCGAAGACGATCCAGCTCTTCCGCGACGTCGTCACTCTTGTGCGCGACACCGGCATGCGGAACGAAAAGGAGCTGTATAAGATCCGAATCGAGAACATCGATTGGGATCGTCGGCTGATCTTCGTGCCGGACAGCAAGACGATCAACGGAATCAGAGAAGTGCCCATGAGCGACAGGGCTCTCAATCTTCTTCGGATCCGTTGTGGAACTCGTCAGAACGGCTGGGTGTTTCCGTCCAAACGTTCAGGGGCGGGGCATCTCACTACAATGTCCGGCAAGTTCCGCCAGGCCCGTACGAAAGCAGGCCTGCCGAAGAAGCTGGTGCTCTATTGTGGTCGCCATGACTTCGGCACTCGCGTGCTGAAGAAGACCGGGAACCTGAAGCTGGTGATGCAAACGATGGGACACGTCGACGTCAAAACGGCCATGAAATACCAACATCCAGAGCTCGATATTGTCCGCTCGGCTTTGAACGACACGCAGCCAGGCGTGCCGCCAGTAGGCGTGGAGTGAACCCCAAAAATGAGACAGTAAATGAAGACACACTTTGCAGGAAAGGAACTGCGAGTGGCAAAGAGACGTTATACGGAACACTTCCGGCAGGTGGCGGTGGAGCGACTCAGAGGATGCAAGAATATCGTGGCACTAGCCAAGGAGCTGAGGGTGTCGCGGCGACAGCTCTACCGTTGGCGCGATGAACTGGATCCAGAGGAACCCGTGGTGGGGAAACCACCCGAGCAAAAGTCGCGCGCATCTACACTGCGCAAAGAGGTGAATCATTTAAAGCGAGTTCTGGCGGAGAAGACGCTGGAAGTAGATTTTTTCAGAAGTGCCTTGCAAAAAGTCGAGGCTCGACGCCAGCAGAGCAGCAGGGCTGGCGAGAAGGCATCTACGATCAAATGCGGGAAGTGATGCCGTTGCAAGGCGGCTTGACGATCGAGCGCATGTGTCAACTGGCCGAGGTGAGCCGGGCAGGCTTCTACCGCTGGTTGCAGGAACCACAGCCGGTGGAGGCAGAGATGGAAGTACGATCCGCGATTCAGCAGATCGCGATGGAACATCGGCGGCGCTATGGCTACCGACGCATTTCTGCGGAACTTCGACGGCGAGGTATGGCAGTGAATCACAAGCGAGTAGCGCGGATCATGCGGGAGGATAACTTGCTAGCGGTGCAGCCGCGGCAGTTCGTGGTGACGACGAAGTCGGATCACAAACTGGAGGTTTATCTGAACCTGGCCCGGCGCATGAAGCTAACCGGGATTGATCAACTGTGGGTGGCCGACATCACCTACATTCGGCTGAAAACCGAGTTTGTCTACTTAGCGGTAATCCTCGACGGATTTTCTCGCAAGGTGGTGGGTTGGTCCCTGGAACGCAGCCTAGCCAGCCGTTTGGCCATAGCCGCGTTGGAGCAAGCAATCGTAGTACGACAACCTCCCGTGGGCCTGGTCCATCACTCCGATCGTGGCGTGCAATATGCCAGTGCAGAATATGTGGCAGTTCTAGAAAAGCACGGGATGATTCCGAGCATGAGCCGCCCGGCAAATCCGTACGACAATGCAAGTTGCGAAAGCTTCCTGAAAACCTTGAAACGGGAGGAAATTTACGCAAACGACTACAGCGACTTAGAACACTTGCACAGCAACATCGAAGAATTCATCGAAAAATACTACAATCGGCAGCGATTGCACTCTGCGTTGGGCTACTGTTCTCCAGAAGAATTTGAACAGCAAGCCAGGCATTCCGATTCCATGACACAGTTTCGCAGTCCCACGGTCAAGTTTTTCCGCAGTACAGAGGAGGAAGATTCTAAAGGGATGCTGGAGCAGGGGACTCAACGCCGTCCCCTGCTCCAGACCTCATCCCCGGCTAGGTAATGAACGACCCAAACTCAATCCAATGGCACGTGTGTCATTCAAATCTGTCTCACCTCGTGGGTTCACCCCAGGCGCCTAGTCGGATGCGGCTACGGCACACTTTACGGCACACCTGGAAAAATGAGTCTAAAGACAACTGGTAAGTGATTGAAAAGATGGTGAGCGCGGAAGGAATCGAACCTTCAACCTACTGATTAAGAGTCAGTTGCTCTGCCAATTGAGCTACGCGCCCGTCTCTGGAATGGAATTTCTACCCAAGGGACCCGCTGATCGTGATGCGAGTTGGTGGGCGGATGGCCTCTGACGGCAGCCGGAAGCGACTTGCCGGAACCACTTGATCAGCGCCCGCTAAACTGCCTCGAAGATATTATCATACGCGATTGTGGAGGCACCAACGTCTGCAGCACCGGTAGACCGGGCGTCGCACCGACGTTGTTCGTTCTGACGCAGTCTTCTACCAACTCTGCAAGGTGAACGGCCGCGAACTACGGCCGACGTTGCGCGTTGTACGAAGCGGGTGCGAACCGGGCTACCGCGTCAGCGCCAATTTGATGCGACGGCGTGGCTTCGCCATCCAAGGGTGAATCTAAGGGCTGGCGCCGTTCCAGAGTTCCGAGAATTGGTGCATCAACTCCGTTCGCTTGCGTCGGCGAAACGAAACGCGGCTGCATGAATAAGTTGTCCATGAATTTGCGCTGTCCCGCGGTTAAGACCTGCCACGGCAACACATGGAAGTGACGGAAGATCCAGATCAAATGAATCCGTTGTGTGAGCGTTGGCCTGATATAACGAGGTCCCAACGGGGTCAGCACCCGCAGCACGCCAACAAACACCATTTCGACCGACATAGTGGCACACTCGATTCTTTCCGACCAATAATCTGATCGGAAAACCGAAGTCGTTAAATTTTTGATTTCTTGAACTGGGCAAGTTCAAGCGGGAGCATTATGCACTAATACTGGTGCAGTGTCTCGATAAAAATGGGGGTTTTTAAAGGTTTTGGCTGGGTTCGGCGCCGATTCGGAATTGCAGTCTATGAGGAAGAAGTTGCTCGTAGAGCCTTCAAATAATCGGTTAACTGGGGATTTCCGGCAGAATATCCATGCTGCGAATGCTGGCAGCGACTCCGAAACCTTTTCCCTCCTGGCCATTTTCTACACGCACCACTGACGCCCGGCAGCAGACCCATTGCTGTTCGCTCATGGTGATTTCAGGCGGCAGAATCAATACCATTTCAATTTCGCTGCCGGCAATGATTTGGGCGTCCGTATAAAGGAAGACACCGCCCCTACTCAAGTCGCGCGTGAGGCCGCTCGAGGCCCCTGCATCGCTCGCGGCTTTTAGCGAGACCGGAACTTGCACAGGAACACGCTGCCTCGACCGGCGTTCTCGCTTGGCATCCGTCATGGAGTGGGAGCCTATCACATGCAACGAGGCAAAAAGAAAAACGGCTCCCCGGCCTGCAGAGGAGCCGTGAATTCCAAACCTAAAAGCTGATCTTGGCCGCAAACTGGATACCGCGCGGCCCGCCTCCACCAAGGAACGGATTGCCGATGCCAGTATCTCCCGTGGCCGTGATCTGGTAGAAGCCGGAGTGACGCCCGGTAAGTGCATCCGGTGATCCCACATCGGCGATAAAGTTCGGCAGCTCCGGATTCGAGAAGTTCGGATGGTTGAAAAGATTAAAGAACTCCGCCCGGATCTGAAGATTTACCCGCTCGCTTAGGACTGTGTTCTTGTAAATTGAGAAGTTAAACTCCTTGAAGGTCGGCCCCGCTAACGAATTGCGGCCCAGGTCGCCGAAGTGCCGGGTCCCAGCCACGCAATTTGCTTCGCTGCTGTCATTCGGATCGCCCAGAGTCGCCCAAGTACAGGGCGCGGCAAAAGAACTCAAATCGAGGAATTGAGACGGGTTGCTCGAGTAATGGAGCGGCCCAACCACATCCGGACGGTCGAAGCCTTCCCCCGCACCGGAATAATCGCCTTCAAATTCATAGTTGAGCTGCCACGGCTGGCCATCCTGCAGGTTCACCACTCCGTCGAAACCCCATCCGTTCTTTAATCTGCCCAGCGATCCGCTCATCCTTGGAAATTCGTAATTGAAATTGATGGTGAAGCGGCGGCGAATGTCGAAGCTGGAATTTCCGCGGTCTCCAGCCGGATTGGTACTGTTCTGCGGCTGTGCCTGGTTGGGAGTGAAATCCTCCAGGTCGCTCGATGTGTCGATGCCATGCGACCAGACGAAATTCGCTTGGGTGGAGAGCCCGTGCCAGCTGCTGACATGCAGACTGGTCTGCAGCGAGTGATAAATGGAGTTCGCCGAAGACCTCTCCTGATTCAGATAGAAGAAATTGGAGAAGTTTCGCGGAACCCCGTACCCGATGACGCCATTCGCCAGATCGAACGCGGTAATCTCTCGCTGGCTGGGCTGGTTGATGTCGAGGTATTGAAATAACTTCGTCCCCTTGGATCCGGCATAACCAATCTGGAATACGGCTTTGCTTCCCAGTTGTTGTTGAATATTCAGATTGAAATTTTGAGTATAAGGCGTGCGCAAATTTGGATCCGCCGCGAGGAAATCGCTGTTGGCTGCGAACCCGCTGTACACCGGCACAGTCGGATCCAGTGCACCTCCAGTCACGCTACCGAATTGCAGCCCCACTGGGCCTGTTCCCGGATAGGCCGGCCCGGGGCAGAAGACGCAATTCCATGGCAGATGTCCCAGGAAAATATCTTGTGAGAAGGCGTCATAGAACATGCCCCAGCCGCCGCGAATAACCGTTCGGCCTTTGCCGGTCAGATCATAGGAAAATGCCAACCGGGGAGCGAAATTATTGTAGTCCGGGTTATAGAGGTTAGAGGGGCCACCGTTCCCCACTTGCACCACGGAACCGCCATTCGCGGGATCGAACTGGTAAAACAGGTTGTTCTTTTCTTTGACAACTCCGAAATAATCCCACCGCAGGCCAAAGTTGAATGTAAGCCGCGGAGTCAACCGGTAACTGTCTTGAAGATAGACGCCGTGGCTGTTCTCGGAGGTATGCCGCCTGGTGTTGCCGGTTATCTGGCCGCCGCCATCCGGCACGCCCTCGAGAAAAGCTTCTAACGGTGTGAGAGAGCCATTCGGATTCAGGGGATTCGCGTCGGCGATCGAATCGAAACTAAGCTGTCCACGGAAGTTGTGATCGATCAACTGCATGATCGTGGTGCGGCGGAACTCGTAGCCAAATTTAATGTCGTGCTTGCCCGACTTCCACGAATAGTTATCGATGAAGTGCCAGTTACTGTCCACGCGGTTGCGCGGTACCGAAGAGCTTGCACCCAGACCCGAAAAACCACCGACGCTAATCACGGGAAGACCGCCATCGTAGGCTCCAACGCCGGTATTCAGCCCGATGGTGTTGGGATTGAACTTCTGGTCTTCTGGGAAAAATCCCTCAGCAAACCGGTTCCATCCCAGGCGGGCCTCGTTCAACTGATTGGAGTTGACGATTTTCACGTAGGAAATCGAAACCAGTTGTACCCGTGTCGGTGTATGGGTGTTGAAGCCCGGCACCTGACCGCCGCTGCCAGTTAAAGAGAGTGGGAAGGATTGGGTGCTGTCGCCAAAATAATAACGGCCGGTCAGCAGATTGTTCTGGTTGAAATTGTGATCGATCTTGCCAATCAGGCTGTCGATCCGATTGGAGAAGTTAATGGCCGTCGAAACGTTATTGGTATCGCAACCGTTTCCATCGCTGATGGCCCCAGCGATATTCGGATTCGGCCAGGGACTTCGCGCCAGCAAAGCTGCAGTCACGGGATTGAGCGTTTCACCCCAGGACGTGATGTTTGCGCGCGCCTGGGCAATCACGGCCGGGTCGGGCACGCAGCTCTGGCCAGCTTGGGCTCCAGTCTCCCGCTGTCCTTCATAATTGAAATAGAAAAACGTCTTGTCCTTTACGATCGGCCCGCCGAAAGATGCGCCAAACTGGTTGTTGTGAAACGGATTCTTGGGGCCCTCGTTGTTGAAGTAGTTGCGCGCTCCAAACTGCCCGGTACGCAGGTACTCCAGCCCCGAACCGTGCCACTGGTTGGTGCCGCTTTTGGTCACAATGTTGATCACAGCGCCGCTGTTGCGTCCGTATTCCGCTTCATAGTTCGAGATGGTGCGCAGTTCCGCGACCGCGTCAATCGGGAGAATCGTGGCTGGATCGCCGAACACGCCCGCTTCATTAATGGCGGGATCGTTCCGATATCCGTCATTCATATCGGTGCCGTCCAGCAAGAAATTGTTCGAGCGGCCTCGCGAACCGTTCATCGAAAAAGTACCGTAGGATCCGGGAGAGTCCGAAATCTGATCCGGCGACCCAGCAACCCCGGGATTCAGATAGATCAGCTTGGTATAGTCACGCCCATTGACGGGAACGTTCGCGATTGTGTCCTCAGTCAAGGTTCCGCCCAACTGGGCCGAAGTGGTCTCTATCTGGGACAGCGATTCGCCAGAAACCTCAACAGTTTGCGAAACTTGGCCGGCTTTTAGCTGCGCATCGACGCGCCGCTCCGTCGCGACATCGACCACCACGCCGCTGGTCACCGAGGTTTGAAAACCACCCTGTGTAACCGTGACCGTGTAGGTGCCGATGGGCAACTCCGGCACGCTATAGCTGCCGTCGGCGCTGGTTTCGGTAATGCGCTCCTGCCCTGTGTTTACATTGCGCACCGCGACTTTGGCTCCCGACACCACGGCGCCCGAGGGGTCAGTCACTGTCCCTAATACGGTTCCGCGGAAGGTTTGAGCAAGAAGCGAAGTCGACGCCAAAACGAAAAAAGCGAGGATCATCCTCACTCTCATGGAATTTCTCCTTTATCCGCCGGCTCGCCGGTCAAGAAACGTAGGCGGTTGCGGTGCAAACATTTGTTATGCCTGTTTAGCTTGATTGCCGCCGATTATAACCCGCGTTTACGTCGTTTGTCCTACAACCGACAGATCTAAGTGGTGCTGAATTTCAATTTCCGCATATCAGCTAATCCGGGAGTACGGCACCAGGAGTCTGAGGAGAGCCAGATTGGTTGCACAGCAAGCAGAAAGTTACCCCGAATTCTCAGACCGGAATCGGATGTTGTCGTCAGAGGTTCTTCAGTTGCTCTTGAATGGCACGATATGCCTGGTCGATCGCCACGTTGGTATAAGCGCTCGCCCCGGCATCAGAGTTGGCGATCGAAATTCGCCCAAACTCTTTCCTGCCGAGCACGCAAGGGCGTTCATCCGGAGCCCACGCCGGGTCGGAAAACGAATCGTATTCATACGCATATCCGTGCGCCCACCTGTTTACCGTGATGGCAGCGATGTCGCGGGAAGCGTCAAATCCTCCCGGCGAAAGCATCCGCTGCAGCTGCTCGCGGATGTTTCTCTCGAAGGTAGAAAAGGGTGTACTGATCAGCTCGAACCTGCCCATGCGATATTGATCACGGCGAGGCAAACCGGGCTTGCAGGGCGTACGCAGCATGAACAGGACGATCGGTTCTTGAGGATTGCTGGAAAATTTATAGGTACCAATGCTTACCGGAAAATCCAGCATAGTAAAGCAGTGATATCCACCGGGCGAAATGATCTGCCGGATTCCCAGCTTTTCAAACGCCTTCCAATTACGAATCGCAACGTGACTGTAGATGAACGGTTCTTTTACACCATATTTCAGCGCCTCTTTTTGAGACTCGGGCAAGTCGTCACAAAGATGGGGAATAATGCCGTTGTAACACGCGAGGACGCAGGCCTTTGCTTTTGCGCTTTGAAGCTTTCCTTCCCGGACAAACGCGACTTCCACCTCTTTCGACGACGCTGGCGCACCGATGTGTCGCACTCTGACGGCTGTCGTATTCAGACGGATCTTAACCTGCGACGTGGGTTGATCGAGCCTGCTGTAATCGGCGCGAGCTGTGACGACATCTTCCATCGTGTCTCCCGGAATGCATCCAGGAATCAAAGATCGCACCAGCAGACGCGCAATCGAAGCATTGCCATCCGGAAAGTGGAAAATGTAGGGATCGCCGTCTTCTTCGGCGTCTCCAAGATCCATGCCCTCGAATCCGGCGTAATGATAGGCCTCATAATCGTCCGGGTTCCGGTAACAGGCCAAGGCTGAGACCGCTTCGATGCCCACCGCAAATAAATCGTGAGTGTAGGTGTGAAAAAAGGGCAGCACCGCGGGGTCAGCCTTGCAAATATCCGTCAGAAAGGATGCGTAGCTGATCTTAGAGAGCCGCACACGCTTTTCGGTGCGCGAAAGCCCTGGCAGATAATCCTTCTTCTCTGTGTAAAGCCGGGCGATCTCCTGACTCACGTTTTCCGGCAGCGGAGTCTGCTTGAGAAATTCAGGCCACGGAGTCGAGCCCATGCCGTTCACCAGGCAATCCTTTCCGAAGGTTTCTCGGTCGAAGAAACAGGCAGTAGACAGATGCGAGTAAAGCTTCCGGTCGTATGCCTTGTAAAAGATCTTCGTGTCGATACCTAAATCCTTGAGCACACCCTTAGCAACCTCGCTGTATTCGGACGGACTTTCAATTGACTGGGTACCGCCATTGCTGAGAAGCAGGCGCTTGCCTACCTGGAACTCGTTACGCCGCGCGTGCCCGCCAAAATCATCATGATTGTCAACAATGAGAATGCGAACTTTTGTACCCGCTCGCTTACGATAGAAATAAGCTGCGGCCAGGCCGCTGATTCCTCCGCCGACGACAATTAAATCGTAGACTTCGCCGGTATCGGCCGGCTCTCCGGCGGTGTCCCAAAACGTGCCATCGCGCAAAGCGTGGGCAACGTCGAATGAGCCGGGTTGGCTGCCCCTCATTCCAGTTAGAGCAGGCGGATAACCGCTCGAAGGGGGATCGGCGCTTGCGGTTCCCATGCCACTGGACGTGAAACCATCCATACGGGAACTGCCCAACACACCAATGCCAACCGCGACGCCGTTGAGAAAGTCGCGGCGAGTAATGCGACGTTCCATGCCGAGTTCGCGGTCCCGCTGGCGTTGGCTCATGCCAGGGTATACAAACTCGAAAGGAATTGTGCAGAGGGATCGGAAACTTCCAGCGTCAGGTAGCGAGATTCATCCGTAGACAGTTGCAACGGTCGCATAATGGTGGACATTAGACACCATTTCCGTAGGATCGCGCGCCGCACCAGAAGAAACTTAATATGAGGAACTCAATGGGCGTGACCTTTATCAGCCATCCGCGCCCGGACAAGCTTCTTTATAAGCGTGGCCGGGAGCGGTTTGTCGACCGGAAAACGGATAGTCCCTTTCGATGTCTCGTACCCCTTAAGATCCTTTTTGAATACTGAGATTAAGGATGCATTCATCGGGAAAAAACTGCAATGATTCAAGAACGCAGCGTATGCCACAAGGCCGCCTTTGTACCGGAACATCGGAATTCCATAGCCGATAGCTTCTGTGGTTTCTGGAGGAACCACGGACCGAATGGCCGCGCGCACTCTGTGCAACGTACTTCGTGCGGGTTCAGGAACGCGTGAGAGATATTCCTCCACACTTTTTGGAGAGGTGTTCTTCGCAGCCTCGCCCTTAGTGGAAGTTGTTCTTTTCATTTGAGATCGAGCCGCTCTCACATGGGAAGCGACTCCAAATATTGTTGAACGGATTCAATCGAATGTCCCTCATCAAGCATTCTATTGTCACTTACCGCTCGCTCAACCGTGCTATCTATCATTCTGATTTCAGAAGCGCTGAGTTTAGGTTTAAGCTCTGCTGCGAGCTCGCGACACCGGCTCTGCAAAGCTGACGAACTCTCCTCCGCCATCCTCAGCCAGTAGTATGCCGAGCTTGCGTTTCGCTCAAATCCTCCTTTACCTAAATAGGACAATCCTAGGGAGAATTGAGCGGCTGCAGAACCTGCCTCCGCCGCTTTCAAACACCGCTGGACCTGACTCTCGAAACTGTTGGACTGAACGGGTTCCTTCCGGCTGCCGTTGTCGCGCGTGTTGTAGAGCAGGAACAACAATTCAAATCGGTTCGAAACACCCATCTTCCCAAAAATACGAAACAGGTAATTTTTAACCGTATGCTCGCTGAGACCCAATTGATCGGCGATTTGTTTGTTGCTGTGTCCCTGCGCCGCAGACTCCGCCACCTCAAGCTCCCGTTTAGAAAGGGCGCTGACTTTGTCGTCGTCGATACCATCGCATGACGGGCTATTGCGCATCGCTGCCAGCAAGAACTCCGCTTCTTTCCGCCCGGCCCAAATCTCCCCGCTCCCGACGCGTTCAATGCACGCACGAAAATTAGCGGGCGGTTCGCTGCGACTGAAAACCCCTTTGGCTCCACATCGGAACGCGGCCACGACGGAGCCTTTGCTGTTGTCATCCACCAGGACCACCGTCTCGATGTTCGGCTGACGGGAATTCAAAGCGCGTACTATCTGCAGGCCAGTTTTTGTTCCGTTGTCAAATTCTGCGCTGATTACCGCTACATCAGGTTTGTGGGACTGCGCCAGGGACAAAATGTCGTCGACCGTGGCGATTGCCGCCACTTCAAATTGCGGATCGCGGTCTAAGGATTCAGCCAGTAAATGACTGGCCATGCGGTTACGATCAGAAATCAGGATGCGCACACGCTTTTGAAGCGTGTTGAAGATGGGGGATGAGGATAAAGCCATATTTAGGGCCCGTTACTCCGAATCATTTGATTTGGGGTGATCTCACGCTGGCCAGAGTGAGGGAGAACGGTCCCCAGTTGTTGTCGTTCCTGCAAACGAACGATTAAGTGTTCCGGCTTTTAAGCAGCTCCGAACACCACAGCCTTCTGGAGTGAAGCAAAACTTCCTTCCTCATACACATAGAGTCTAACCGTCCAACACCTCGTGTTCAACTCCAAAATGCTGTAGTTCGGATACAGGATTCTACGGAGTAACTCGGCCTCGTACGGGTGGATGATTGACCGCTTGCGGGACCTCTCGAAAATTCCTATGGTGAAGTATCACTTTCGTAACGGGAAAGAAACCGTGATTTGTTTGAATGCGCGGAGATCGTTCCGCCGATTCCAACTCGCTGTTCCGGCGCTTTTCCGATGGAAAGAAGGAGAGGAGCGCCGTGAAGTTGGATGTTGCACAAACATCGGAATGGGTGGGTTGTTTGTACTGAGTAGTAAATACCCACCGCTGGCCGCGGAGGTTGAAGTTGAAATTTTGCTCCCGGCCTTTGACCCGGCGTTTCGGGAAGTTCGAATCAATTGTGCCGGGCGCGTAATACGGACGCAAGAAAGCTGCGAGCTGGTCTCAGGTGGGTTCGCGGTTGCTGGAAAGTTTGACTGATCGTGAACCTACTGATCGCCCGGTGTTTATGGCCTCGGGCGAAAAATAAGGGAGAACGCAGCCCTCTGGGACTGAGAGGGCGAAGCCACATCGGCCGCACTCATGGCAACACAACAACCATGCGTCGCGTTGGGTTTTTAATCTGGTTATCGGGCAGGAGAGTTACCGTGAGTACTACACAACTAGTTAGCACGGCTTTACTAATGGCTGCACTGATCGGACCTGTGCTCAGCCCGGCTCAGAGTAGCGCTGTCGCGCCCGCACCCGCCGTCGCGCCCGCGCCCGCCAACAATCGTCGCCCGGATGATAGTTCCGACCGGCCCGCTCTGCAGGAACGGTACCCACGTTACCAGGTTACTCGGAGCGACGTCCTGTCATTGTCATTTCCGCTTTCTCCCGAGTTCAATCGGCAGGTCACAGTGCAACCGGACGGATATATCAATCTGCAAAGTACCCGAAGCGTGTATGTGCAGGGCCTGACCGTCCCTGAGGTCGTCGTAGCAATCAAGAAGGCTTACGTAAACGTTTTGCGTGACCCCATCATTGATGTAGACCTGGTTGATTTTCAGAAACCATTCTTCATCGCAGGTGGGCAGGTGACCAAACCTGGACAGTACGAATTGCGGCACGATACGACCGTTTCGCAGGCTCTGGCCATGGCCGGAGGAATTTCTGCCGGCGGAAAAACTCAAGTGTTTCTCTACCACCAGGCGGCTCCGGGTCTTATGGAAGTAAAGAGGTTGAACCTGAAGGACATTTACCACGGAAAGAACGTAAACGAAGATGCCCAGCTGCAGCCTGGAGACACTCTCTTCGTTCCCGAAAAATTCATTACGGTTTTCCGAAAATACGTTCCCTATGCCGTCGGCACCGCGTTCAATCCCTCAATGGCTTTTGCACAGTAATCCGCAACGCCCCAACGTCAGAAAGAATTCAACATGACCCAAGCGAATCCGGCTCGTCTCCTTG
This sequence comes from Terriglobia bacterium, assembly GCA_963786325.1. Lineage (GTDB taxonomy): Bacteria > Acidobacteriota > Terriglobia > Terriglobales > Acidobacteriaceae > JAIQFF01. The sequence continues at coordinate 152,816 of CAWAYW010000014.1, read as the reverse complement.
AAGGAGCTACCAACGAAGCGACGTTGCGCGATCTGGTATCGCCGCTTTTTCGTCACCGCAGACTGGCGACGTTCTGCTTTCTCGGGTTTCTGGTTTGTTCGATCGCGGCGGCGGTGCTTCTTTCACGCAAGTACGAATCCAAGATGGAAATCCTGGTGAATCGGGAACGGCTTGACCCCGTCGTGACCACAGAATCGACCACGCAACTGCCCCAGATGGCGCCGCAGGTAACCGAGGAAGAGATTAATTCAGAAGTCGAATTGTTACAGAGCCGCGACGTTTTGGAGAAGGTGGTTCTGGCTTGCGGACTGCAGAATGCATCGTCGGACTCGTGGTTCAGCAACTCGTGGTTTAGCAAGCTGCTGCCAGGGCACGACAAAGGTAGCGAAGTGGATCGTGCGGTTGAGACGTTGGGGAAACAACTGAAAGTCAAGATTGTGCCCAAGACCAACCTTATCAACGTGAGCTACCGCTCGAAAGATCCCAAGCTGGCCTTCGAAGTGCTGAATAACCTGGCCAATCTTTATCTCGAAAAGCACGTCGCCGTCCATCGGCCGGCCGGTTCTTACGAATTCTTCACCAAGGAGGCAGATCGGTACCGCGAAGCCTTACAGGAATCGGAAGCCCGCTTAGCCAGTTTCGATACCCAGGAAGGCTTGGTCGCTCCCGATGAAGAGCGTACAAACATGGGACTGAAACTCGCGGATTCGATTGCCTCGCTGCACACGGCGCAACAATCGATCGCAGCCGATGAGCGTCGCATTCATGATGTGCAAAGCCAGATGCGCGCAACCCCCCAGAGATCCACCACACAACAGGTTTCAAACTCTGCCGACCTTCTGCTTCAACAATTGCAAGGCAACCTTCTTTCGGCCCAAGTGAATCGGGGCCAGCTCCTGATGAAATATGACCCGAGCTATCCACTGGTACAGCAAATCGACCAGCAGATCAAGCAGACGCAGACCGCGATTGAAGAAGCTGAAAAGACCAAGTATGTAAACCAAACCACCGATCGCGATCCGACCTACGAATTCTTGCGAGAGGACATGGCCAAGACTCAGGCAGACCTTGCCTCACAAAAGGCAACTTCTACGGCCTTGGACCGCAGCATCAGCACGATACGAGAAAAGATGGTGGAGCTGGATCAGAAGGCGCTGAAACAAGCAGATCTGGTGCGCGAGAACAAAGCTAACGAGGCGAACTATCTCCTCTATTTGTCCAAGCGAGAACAGGAGCGAACGTCGGATGCGTTGGATAAGAAAAGAATCGCCAACGTGGCGCTCGCCATTCCTCCCGCAATCCCCGCTTTACCGGTTCACAGCGCATTCCTTATCGGCTTCCTGGGAATCTTTCTCTCGATCGGAGTTGGAATGGGTGCCGCTTACCTGGCGGAGTACATGGACCCGTCGTTCCGCACGCCGAACGAGGTTGTAGAGATGCTCCAGATACCGCTGGTTGTGGCCATCCCCAAGTTAAGGGCTTAGGTTCAATTTCTCATGTTTTTGGATTATTACAACTTACGAGAACAACCATTCGGGGTCACCCCCGATCCTCGCTACCTCTACCAGAGCCGCACTCACCGTGAGGCGATGGCTTCCCTTTATTGCGGCGTCACTGGCGGTCGAGGGTTCATGACATTAATCGCCAGGCCGGGTATGGGCAAAACCACTTTGTTGTTTCAACTGACTCAGCGAATCAACCCCACGGCTAAAACGGTCTTCTTGTTTCAGACTCATGCGAGTCCGAGGGATTTTCTGCGCAGTCTTATGGCTGACCTTGGATTGCCGGACGAGGACGGCGATCCGGTAAAGATCCATTCGACCTTAAACCAGATGTTGGTGCGCGAATTCCGCAAGGGGAAACGGTTCGTATTGATCATCGATGAGGCACAAAATCTTGACAACTCCGTGCTGGAAGTTGTCCGCATGCTCTCAAACTTTGAAAATTCCGCACAAAAGCTGATTCAGATCATTCTTTCCGGACAGCCTCAACTCGCCCGCAAATTGGTGTCGCCGGAATTGGTGCAACTGAGACAGCGGCTTTCCATGGTTGCGCGATTAAAGCCTTTCAATCATGAACAGACCAGCCTGTACATTGATCATCGTTTGCGAACTGCGGGATACGACTTCCAACATCCGCTGTTCACGAACGCAGCCATCGCACTGATCGCCTACTCCAGCGGAGGCATTCCGCGAAACATCAACAACATCTGTTTCAATTCGCTCTTGTTGGGCCGTGCGCTGGAGCGGCGGGAAATTACACGCCAGATGGTTTGTGACGTTCTGGCCGATCTCGACCTGTCTTCCCTTGAAGATGAGGCTTCGGTCGGCTTGACCGATGCGGCGAACGAAACTGAACCCGAGCACGAGCATTCGCGGCAAGCGGCCCCACGGCAAGCGCCCCCACGAATCACTGAAATGCCCGATATGCCGATAGGAGTGGAAATCCCGTGAGCAAGAACTTTGAGTTGATGCAAAACATTGGAATCGGTTTGGAGAAAGACCCGGCGCCCGAGATTCCTCGTGCGCAACCCTTTCCGGTTGAGCGGCATGGCAATAAACGCCTCAGCACATTTCAGTTCGACCAGCATGCTCACGAAGAATGCCTACAATTGGTGCAGCGTTTATTCCTGTTGCAATCGGAACCACCTCACTGCGTCGTTTTTGCTGGCATTGAGCATGGAAACGGCTGCAGTTGGATTTGCGCGCAAGCTGCCGAATTACTTTCCGAAAATACTCCCGGCACGGTTTGCCTGGTAGAAGCGAACTTGCGCTCACCGTCCCTGACACAGATTTTCGGCGTGGCAAATCATAATGGCCTCACCGACTGCCTGCTCAAAGAGGGTCCGATCGGTGATTTTGCGAAAAGGCTGCGCCGCAGTAATTTGTGGCTACTCTCTTGTGGATCACTGACTCCCGACTTTCCGACTCTCCTGAATTCCGAACGATTGAAAGAACGGTTGACCGAACTGCGTCGGGAGTTCGATTACGTCCTCATCGACGCGCCTCCCCTTCGTCAATACGGTGACGCCGTGACTCTGGGCTGGCTGGCAGACGGCTTGGTGATGGTGGTCGAAGCAAATTCAACCCGTCGAGAGTTCGCCCGCCAAATCGCGGACACGCTTAAAGCAACTCAAATAAAGATTCTGGCCGCTGTGCTCAACAAACGAACGTTCCCCATTCCTCAAATTCTCTACAAGAGGTTGTGAGAACTTTCTACTCAAGATAATCCGATTACCGAAAACCTTGAGGACTACCCCCGATCCATTGAGGCCCAAGATGTTCCCCCAGAGCAAACGGCTTTTCCAGAGACACGCAGCAAAAGTATTTGATATTTGCATCCTAATAAGCGCCTTCGCTTTGGCGACGGTTTCTTTATTTTCCTCGCCACACACGGTGACCCTGGCCGGATTTTTGGCCATGCGCATCCGGTTGGGAACGATTCTGTTGTTCGTTCTGATGGTTGCGGTCTGGCACGGCGTGTTCGTAATGTGCGGGCTGTACGAGTCCAAGAGACTGACCATTTGGCGCGCAGAAGTATGGGAGTTGCTGCGAGCCACTTGCCTTGCCTCGGTTCTACTGCTCGGCTTGGCAAGAATGTTTCACATCTTTATCGTGCAGCCGGTGTTCGTCCCACTGTTCTGGCTCTATTGCACATCCCTGATGATTGCGAGCCGGTTCGGGGCACGTTCGATTCTTCTTAACCTGCGACGTAACGGCAGAAACACCAGATTCCTGCTGATCATAGGAACCAATGCGCGTGCGATGGATTTCGCGCGCCGCGTTAGAACCAGTCCGGAACTCGGCTACAAGATCGTCGGGTTTGTCGACGATGATTGGGACGGCCTTCGTTCTTTTAACCAGACTGGAGACATCCTGTGCTGCAATTTTGAAGGTCTGGCCGATTTTCTTCGCCACAATGTAGTGGATGAAGCGGCCATCTACCTTCCCCTCCGCTCGTACTACAAACACTCCGCACATCTGGCTGCCTTGGGCGAACATGGAACCGCGGTTCGCTTCGATTCACAAATTTTCAATCTGGGACCGCGCTCAGCGACCCAGGACCTTGACGGCAATCATGAAGCCATGGTCTTTGCCGGCAAGGGCGACGGTTGGCCGGCGCTGGTGAAACGCGGCTTCGATATCGTTTTTTCTGCTGTGCTCCTCGTCCTGTTTGCTCCCGTATTTCTGGTCATCACGATACTGATTCGTTGGACTTCGCCGGGACCTGCTTTCTTCGGTCAAACTCGGGTCGGTCTCAACAAGCGACAATTCCGCATGTACAAATTTCGCACCATGACTGCGGACGCCGAGCAAATTCAGGACCAGTTGCTTGCTTTGAATGAAATGACTGGTCCGGTGTTTAAAATCAAGGACGATCCGCGTATTACGCCCCTCGGCAGGGTATTGCGCAAGACTAGCATCGACGAACTCCCACAACTGTTTAATGTTCTTAAGGGAGACATGAGTCTGGTTGGCCCGCGTGCGATGTCTCTGCGCGACTATCAACTGTTCGATCAGGATTGGCAGCGGCGGCGTTTCAGCGTGAAGCCCGGCATCACCTGCTTATGGCAGGTGAATGGACGGAACAGTGTTCCATTCGAGACTTGGATGGAGCTCGACATGCAATACATCGACAAATGGTCTCTTTGGCTGGATTTCAAAATTCTGGCCCAGACCATTCCCGCAGTGGTGAAGGGTTCAGGGGCCGCTTAGCAGCCCTTTCGACCGCTTCAGCGGCGGACTTCCGCCCCTACCTTCTTCCGCTTCCTTCGTCTGGCCAGAAGTCAGGTCTTCGCCCGATCGACGGCAACATATCCATGAAAATCCTGCTTATCCACAACAGCTACCAGCAGCCTGGAGGGGAAGACGTCGTCTTCGAACAGGAATATCGGCTGCTGCGACAGCACGGGCACGAAGTTCTGACGTATCAGCGGAGTAATCGCGAGATCGAAAAGCTCTCGGCGTTCGAGAAACTGGCGATGGTCACCCACATCATCTCAGCCGAAGACAGCAAGCTCGCCGTAAAGAGAATTCTTGATCGGTTCCAGCCTGACATCGTGCATGCCACCAACACCTTTATGGTGATTTCTCCATCGGTGTACGAAGCCTGTGGTGAAGCGCGAATCCCGGTCCTCCAGACGCTGCAAAACTACCGCCTCCTTTGTCCGGCGGCGTTACATTTTCGCGATGGCCATGTTTGCGAAGAATGTCCAAGGCACGGATTGCTCCGCAGTGTATGGCACGGATGCTATCGCGACTCTCGGCCCCAGACTGCGGCGGTCGCATTGATGTTGAAAATACATCGTGAGAGGAGAACGTGGACCGAGGCAGTAACCGGCTACGTAGTGGCGACTGAGTTCGCCCGTCAGAAGTTTATCGATGGCGGCCTGCCCGCCGAGAAAATATACGTTAAGCCGAACTTTGTCGATCCAGATCCGGGCGAACGCAGCCAGCCCGGCAATTACGCCTTGTTCGTTGGCCGTTTGGCTCCAGAAAAGGGATTGTCCACGTTGCTAGCCGCGTGGGGCCGGCTGAAGACTGTGGTTCCACTGGTGATTGCAGGAGACGGTCCTCTGCGCCGCCATCTGGAAGCTGAAGTTGCGAAACATAACCTGCGGCAGGTTAGTTTTGCCGGACAACTGAATTCCACTGAGATACGCACCGCTATGAAGCAGTCGAGCTTCCTCGTCCTGCCTAGTCTGTGGTACGAGGGTTTTCCGATGGTGATGGCAGAAAGCCTGGCTTGCGGCACTCCAGTCATCGGTTCCCGGCTGGGAGCGATGCAGGAAATTATCACGGATGGTCGTAACGGATTGCATTTCCAGACGGACAATCCTGAAGACCTGGCCGAGAAGGTCGATTGGGCCTGGAAACATCCGTCGGAACTGGCGGCCATGGGCCGGGAGGCCCGCGGCGATTACGAGGCTCTGTATACATCCGAAATGAACTATTCGCTTCTGATGGCGATCTACAAGCAAGTCATCCATGGGCGGTTCGACGCAGTCGGTCAAAAGACATCCATCTCAGTTGCCTGAGAGCCTCAGAAAATAAATACCTAACTTATGCTGCCTAATTACGAAGTTCTTGGTGTACGAATTCATGCGGTTCAGATGTCTGACGCGATCGCCCAACTGCGATCCTGGATTCAAAGCCGGGAAAACGGCCGCTATGTCGCTGTGACCGGAATGCACGGCGTAGCTGAATCTCGCCAGGACGGCTACTTTCGCCAGATATTAAACACTGCGGATTTGGTAGTGCCGGACGGAATGCCCCTGGTCTGGCTTGGCCGCTACCATCGTTATTCCATCCGCAAGCGCGTTACCGGATCAGAATTGATGGCCACGTTCTGCCGTGAAACTGGACCTTCATTCCGCCACTTTTTTTACGGCGGCGCCCCCGGCGTAGCGGATGAGCTCGCACAGGTTCTGCGTAAGAAGCACGGCATTGTTGTGGCCGGCACTTATGCTCCACCGTTCCGTCCACTCACCTTGGAAGAAGAACAGGAAGTAGCCGCCCGGGTGGAAGAATCGGCTGCGGATGTTCTCTGGGTCGGACTGAGCACGCCGAAACAAGAACGCTGGATGTACGAACATCGCGACAAGCTCAAGGTGCCGGTAATGCTGGGCGTTGGGGCTGCGTTCGACATGAATTCCGGCAAGTTGCAACGCGCACCATCGTGGATGCAAGAGCGCGGTCTCGAATGGCTATTCCGGCTTTTGGCGGAACCCCAGCGCCTGTGGCGGCGCTATCTGGTCACAATTCCAAAGACTGCCTGGTTCGTGTGTCTGGAACTCATTCGTGAAGTTTGAAGTTCAGCGACGAGATTAACCACCGGTTTCAAACGCGATCAATTCCCAAGGAGAACTCATAACTATGAAAAAGCAGCCAAGAATTCTGGTTACAGGTGCAGGAGGTTTTATCGGCCATCATTTGGTGAAGCGCTTAAAAGCGGAGGGCAATTGGGTCCGCGGCGTCGACATCAAGCTTCCAGAATACGAATCTTCCTCCGCCGATGAGTTCGAAGTTGTGGACCTTCGCAAATATGATAACTGCCTGCATGCGACCCGCGGTGGAATCGGGCAGGTTTACAATCTGGCGGCCGACATGGGCGGTATCGGTTACATCACCGCTTCTCACGCCGACATTTCGCGAAACAATATCCTTATCAACGCTCACATGCTCGAAGCCAGCCGCTTGAACGGCATAGACAGGTTCCTTTTCTCCTCTTCGGCCTGCGTTTACGCCGGTTATAAGCAGACCAGCGCCGACGTAAGCCCGTTGCGCGAAGAGGATGCCTATCCAGCAGATCCAGAACCGGGCTACGGATGGGAAAAGCTTTTCACCGAAGAACTCTGCCGGTATTACCGGCGCGATTATCAGTTCGAAACCCGCATTGTCCGTTTCCATAACGTCTACGGTCCTTTAGGAACATATGAAGGTGGGAAAGAGAAGGCGCCAGCCGCAATTTCTCGCAAAGTTGCACTCGCAGAAGACGGAGGCGAGATCGAGATTTGGGGAGATGGAGAGCAGACCCGCTCATTTATGTACATCGATGATTGTGTCGAAGGTCTGGTGCGACTCATGGCATCGAACTATCACGAACCGTTGAATCTCGGGACGGATCAGTTGGTCACGATCAATGAACTGGTTGACATGGTCTCTTCGATCGCGGGGAAGCGGCTGATCAAACGTCACGATGCCAGCAAACCGCAGGGTGTACGTGGACGTAACAGCGACAATACTCGTCTTTTCCAGACTCTACGTTGGGAGCCGGGTGTTTCCTTGGATACGGGTCTGAAAATTACTTACCGGTGGATCGAGAACGAGTTGCGGGAGGCCAACCGCATACCACTCGCTTACTCATCGCAGGCTGTAGGTTAGCTCCGAATGCCGGCTATCACAACAGGCGATAGCCGGCAAATCTTTTACCCGTGTTTCCTGCTGAATCCTGATTTCCGTTATGGTCCACTTCCTCCGCAACAGCCGTTTGGCGCGTAACACCGTCTGGATGTCCATGGGGCAGGGATTACGACTGATCATACAGGCGTTATATTTTGTCGTGATCGCACGGTCTCTGGGTGCGGCAAATTACGGCGCCTTCGTCGGAGTAGTGGCCCTGGTCGGCATTGCTTACCCGTTTGCAACTCTCGGCAGCGGCAACCTCCTGGTAAAAAATGTGGCGCGAGACCCCAGTCTCTTCTCATTGTATTGGGGGAGGGCGCTGGTGACGACCAGTCTTGCCAGTTCTGTTTTCTTTGCCGTCGTCCTGGTACTTTCGCATTTCGCTTTGCCAGCCTCTATTCCGTTTCGCCTGGTGTTGCTGGTAGCCGGTTCTGATCTGTTCGGGCTCAGTGCAATTCAGCTATGCGGTCAGGCATTCCAGACCTTCGAGCGTCTGAACTGGACGGCGACCATCAATGTCATGGGCAGTATCAGCCGGCTCAGCGGAGCTCTTATTCTGGTGACCTTCCATCATCATCCCTCTGCCTTGCAGTGGGGCTATCTGTATTTCATCAGCACCTGGGTGGTCGCCACCGCAGCGCTATTCTTGGTCTTCACGAAAGTAGGACTTCCGAAGTTCAAGCTATGGAGATCAGCTGCGGAAATGAGGGAAGGGTTTTATTTCTCCGCGGGTTTAAGTGCACAAACTATCTATAACGATATCGACAAGACCATGCTGGCTCGCCTCGGTACGCTTGAAGCAGCCGGAATTTACGGGGCCGCGTATCGATTGATTGATGTCACTTTTGTGCCCATTCAATCGTTGCTAGCCGCTGCCTATCCAAATTTTTTTCGCGCTGGTGCTGAAGGAATTTCCGCAACCCTCGGCTATGCGCGCCGCTTGGTCGGAGGAGCGCTGGCTTACGGTATTGCAGCCTGTTTGGCCATATTATTATTCGCCGGCATCGTTCCTCTCATACTTGGACCTGAATACGCCCTGACCGCAGTCGCACTGCGCTGGCTGTCGTTGCTTCCGATATTGAAAGTTCTGCATTACTTTCTCTCGGACTCATTGACTGGCGCCGGATATCAGGGAGCCCGCACTTGCGTTCAGGCAGGCGTCGCTATCTTCAATGTGCTGATTAATCTGTGGATCATCCCGGCCTACTCTTGGCGCGGCGCCGCCTGGTCAAGCATCGCGTCTGACGCCTTGCTTCTGTGCGGTGTCGGAGCCGCTGCACTTGTTTTGTCGCGGAGGGCGCGTGTGGAACGAAGGGAAAGTGGACGAAACGCCCCTGTGGAATCTCCGGAGGAAAGTGCGTTAACTGTCCTTTGAGTTGAAGGCGGCATGCGAATACTCATTTTTCCGCAACACATTCGTAACGCGGACAACCCCTACTGCCGATTGTTGTACCGAGACATGCCCAGGTTTGGTGTGAGGGTGGATGGTTTCTCTGTGTCGCGAGTCTTCTGGGGAAAGTATGACATCTTCCATCTTCATTGGCCGGAATGCTATTTGAATCGCTCGTTGCCGAAAGCACTGGTTGGCAGTCTTTTTGTTCTGTTCTCGACCGCATGGCTTCGCATGCGCGGAACCCGGATTCTGTGGACCGCCCACAACCTTCGCAGTCACGCGCGTTCCCATCCGCTGCTCGAAGCCTGGTTTTGGCAAGTCTTTACTCGCATGCTGGATGGTTCCGTCAGCTTGAGTGACTCGTGTGCGAAATGCCTGGAGACGGATATTCCAGGCTTACGGCAGGCGAAAAACGCCGTGATACCTCACGGACATTACCGTGAGGCCTATCCCGAAGCGGTGGCAAAAACCCGTGCCCGGCATGCCTTAGATTTGAAATCGCAACAGACAGTGCTGCTATTTTTTGGCGGAGTATCTTCGTACAAGAACGTGCCGCACCTGATTGACACGTTCCGCGAAACCTCAGCCCTGTCAGACGCAGTCATGATGATCGCGGGACGTCCGGATTCCACAAACCATGCCCGCATAGTTGAACAGGCGGCACAGGGCGATGCTCGCATCCGGCTTGATCTGAGACGCGTTCCGCAAGAAGAAGTACAGGTGCTGTTCTCCGCCGCAGATCTTGTCGTATTGCCATTCTCAGACATCATGCATTCTGGATCAGCCATTCTGGCGCTTTCGTTCAATAAGCCGGTGCTGGTGCCTGCTCGCGGATCGCTTCCCGAGTTGCAATCGCAAGTCGGTTCCAATTGGATCCGAACGTACGAAGGCGAATTGACGCCCCAAATATTGACGGCGGCGACTGGGTGGGCGAAAAGTTCAGATCGAGGGCTACGCCCGGATTTATCGACCCTCGAGTGGCCTAGTATCGTGCAGACCACCCTCGAACTTTACACCCGGCTCTGTTCACAGTCCCTGCCGCTTAAACACCCACAAGCAAGTGAGAACCTAGAGAGCACGGTTATTTTGAACCATCTGCCGCCAGCCTGATCCTTGAAGGGTTATTTGTTCGTTGCGTCTCATTGCATGAGAATCTCACTCAAATTTCTAGATGACGCCTTCACGGCCATGGTCCTGTTTCTTGGGACTGGCGCATTCGTGTCATTGACGATGGACACCTCCAACCCCAACGTGGTGACCGATGGCAGCATGGTCACTCAACTGGGATGGTCGCTTATCTACATCGTAGTGTTGGTCCGTGCCGTACCGCGGCGCCGCGAGATTATTCAAGCCGTCAAAAGCAACAAGGCGCTGGTATTTCTGGTGCTGCTCGCGATACTTTCCGCCTTCTGGTCCGAAGATGCAGGACTTAGCCTGCGCAGAGGCTTCGCCGTACTCGCAACGACACTGTTCGGAATTGACTTTGCCGTCCGCTACACTCTGCGCGAGCAAATTCGCCTGTTTGGGATTGCACTTGGTTTCGCCGTCGGGATCAGTGTGTTGGTGGAACTATTTTTTCACGGCCTTGTTCCAACAGTTGACACTGCGTACCCGGACGCCTGGAACGGCGCATTCGTGCAGAAGAACGACTTTGCCAGACTGATTGTGCTGGCCGGCATCCTGCTCCTCATGCGGACCAAGAAGTTCTTGGTCGGGGTGGCGATCGTCGGCGCCTCGGCAGGCTTGATCGCCCTCTGTCACTCAAAAACCGCTCTCGTTGTTTTTGTGGCCATGCTTTTCCTTCTGCGGATCTTCACGCTTCGCCGGTGGGGAAAGCGAGCATTGATCGCAGGTATCGTCGGCGTTCTCATTCTGAGTGCCGCACTTTCCGTTGTCGTCGACCTTGACAGTATGGCTGGGCTGTTAGGCCGTGACGCCACTCTCACCGGACGTACCAACATATGGGCAATGGCGATTGAAAGCATTGAGGCAAAGCCCTTATTAGGCTATGGCTACAACGCCTTCTGGAACGTGGCGCCCGAAGCCGATCGCATCAGCAATATTCTTCACTGGAAAGTTCCGCATGCACACAATGGTTTCATCGACCTGACCCTGCAGCTAGGTTTCGTGGGTCTCGCTCTTTTTATGATGTGCTACTTTGTCGCCGTGCGGCGGGCATTAACCCTCGTCCACGACGATTCTGAGGAGGAATCGATATGGCCATTGGCCTACTTGGCTTTCATCGTTCTCTACCAGGTAACTGAAAGCACAATTTTCGTGGGCAACTCTGTTTTCTGGATGATTTATGTGTCTACCCTATGTTCAGTCAGCTTGGACGTAGCGGCCGAATCCACCCTGCCGGTTCCTGACTCTACTTTTGAGCCAGTGACTGCTTTCGCGCCTGGGAAGGAATACGTGTGAGCATCCCCACATCTCCATCGGTGGTCATTTTCTGCGATCACCTTCTGTATCTTTCAGAGACATTCATTCGGGCGCAATCGCAAGCTTTGCGTCGATTCTCCCCGGTCTACGCTGGTTCCCGGCGCGTCCACGGGCTCGAATTACCCGCGGGAAGTACTTACACGATAAATTCTGGCAATACCGCCGGAAAGATCGACGAAGTGATTTTCAAATTATTCGGCAGAGCTCCGGCTCTGGTTCGGCAACTTCAGGCTCTCGATCCGGTTCTGGTTCATGCGCATTTCGGTCCGGATGGTCTGCGCGCTCTGCCACTGTCACGCCAGCTCGGTTTGCCGCTTATCGTGACCTTCCACGGATCGGACGCAACGGCGCTGAATCCACGGCGCCATGAATCCACCTTCGGACACCGCCGATACCTTACTCATCGGCATGTTTTACAACGCGGAGGATCGTTGTTTATCGCAGTCTCAGACTTCATCCGCGGAAAACTCGCGGAACAGAACTATGACCCGGAGAAGATCATCGTCCACTACATCGGAGTAGATACTAAATTCTTTTCACCGGAAACAATTGACATCGAGCCGGTGGTTCTTTTTGTCGGACGCCTCTCAGAAAGAAAGGGTCCGGGGTATTTGATCCAGGCAATGGCCGAAGTTCAAAAGGAATATCCGGAGATCGAACTGGTGCTGATCGGGGACGGACCGTTACGCAAGCATCTTGAGGAGCAAGCCAAGGTCAGTTTAAGGAAATACAAATTTCTGGGGGCACAACCTCCGGAAACAATCCGGGACTGGATGAATCGAGCCAGCATATTCGCGGCATCCAGCGTAAGAATTCGTTCGGGAGAAGAGGAGGCTTTTGGCATGGTATTTGCCGAAGCCCAAGCCATGCAAAAACCGGTGGTGGCTTTTGCGTCAGGCGGAGTGGTGGAAGCAGTCGCCGATGGCGAGACTGGATTTTTGGCTCCAGAGCGTGATTGGAGAAAGATGGCCGAATACATCGCACTGCTTCTGCGAGACGGCAATCTGCGGCGTCAGTTTGGACTTGCAGGACGCAACCGTGTTCTCCGCTTGTTCGATCTCGAGAAGCAGACACGCTTATTGGAAACAATCTACTCGGATGTTGCGGCCAGGCGATTGCCGGCTCGAACGTCCGAATCAGTTCCGATGGAGGCGATATGCCAAGGGTCCTGATCATCCAGGCGCAGATGAAGCACTACCGAATTCCCTTATTCATCCGTTTGCACGAAATCCTTCAACAGGACGGCATTGAACTCAGAGTCGCGTACAGTGCGCCGCACGGCGTGCATAATATCGTTCGGGATGACGGCGAGTTACCGCCTGCGTTCGGACGAAGGGTAACCGGCCACTGGCTGGCAGGAAAGATAATCTACCAGCCGTTATGGAGCGAAATTGCGCACGCGGATCTGGTGATCACCGGACACGAAAACAAGTACCTGATGAACTCATGGCTGTTTCTCCTCTCCGCACTGCAACTCAAGACAGTGGCGCTTTGGGGACTAGGCCCTTGCATGGAAGAAGACCAGTCCAGGTTTTCGCACTGGCTGCGAGAGAAAGCACTCACCGCAACCGATTGGTATTTTGGCTACACCAGTGGAATTGTCCCTTACTTGACTCAGCATGGAGTGGCTGCCGACAGGATCACGGCGGTTCAGAATGCGGTCGACACCACCGACTTGCGCAAGAATCTCGAAAGTATAAGAGCAGACGACATCGCGCAGGAAAAGTCGAGGTTGGGGATTGCCAACGGTCCCGTGGGGATTTACTGCGGCATCCTCGAACCGACCAAACACGTTCCTTTCCTGGTAGAAGCCAGTCGATTGATTCGCCAAAAAGTTCCCGATTTCCAATTACTCATTGTCGGATCGGGTCCTGACCGCAAGTGGGTGGAAGACGAAGTTCGCTCGAATCCTTGGATTCAGTATTTGGGGCAAAAATTTGGCCGAGAAAAGGCACTCGCCTTACGAATGGCTGATATTTTCGTTTTGCCCGGTAGAGTGGGATTGGCGGTTCTGGACAGTTTTGCCGCCGGGCTACCATTATTTACGACCGATCTCAGCATTCATGGTCCCGAGGCGAGTTATCTCATCGACGGATACAACGGCCGCAAAACTGCCCACCGCTTGACCTCGTATGCGAACGCGGTTATCGACGCATTGCAATCTCCGTCCTTACTCGCCAATTTGCGCAGAAATGCACTAGAAACCGCCTCGCATTACACCATTGAAGCCATGGCAGAGAACTTCCATCATGGCATAAGGAAGTGTCTCGCTATGCGCGGCGGTACGCCACAGATGGCCACCGCTCTATCGGAATAATAATAATGAAGACCTTGCCGATTATCGCCGTGGTATTCGGTTTGCTGTTTGGTGCTCCCGCCAAGCCGGTTTCACTGACGCCACCCTCGCAGCCGATTCCCGCAAGTTTTTTCGGAATGCACATTCATCACATGGTCAGCCCGAATGGCAAAGAACCGCTCACTCCCTGGCCCAGCATACCCGTGCCACAGTGGCGATTGTGGGACGCCCGCGTAACCTGGCCCGATCTTGAGCCCAGCAAAGGACAGTTTAAGTTTGAGAATCTTGACCGGTCCCTAGCGCTGGCCGAAGCTCACCATACGGATGTGGTCCTCACTCTCGGCCTTACACCTCGCTGGGCTTCCGCCAGGCCGCAGGAGCCCTCCGGGTATGCCCCCGGATATGCGGCTGAACCTACGAATCTCGAAGACTGGCGCACATTCGTCCGGACAGTTGCCACTCGCTACAAGGGACGCATTCATGCTTATGAGATTTGGAATGAGCCCAACGTAAAGAAATTTTGGACGGGTAACGTTGATCAATTGGTTGCATTGACCCGTGAGGCGTCGCTCATTATTCATGAGATTGATCCCCAAGCGATCGTCGTTTCTCCGCCAGCTACAGGGTTTCCAGGGATTAAGTGGCTGCCCGAATTTCTTAACAAAGCAGGTCAGTACGTTGATGTAATCGGATACCACTTCTATCTGACTCCCAAACCACCTGAGGCCACTCTCCAACTCGTCGACGCAATCAAGAAAGTTATGTCAGAAAATGGCGCCGGAGATAAGCCGCTCTGGGATACCGAAGCTGGCTGGCTACCGCCTGCGCAAGTGGTCCCTGATCTTGGAGCCGCCTACGTGGCACGCTCCTACATCGTCCTGTGGGCAGACGGCGTGCGACGTTTCTACTGGTATGCGTGGGACAATCACACCTCAGTCGCGTTGCAGATGACCGATCGAGATAACCAAACGTTAGCGCCCGCTGGACAGGCTTTTTCAACGATTCAGCAATGGCTGGTAGGCGCCCGCATGGATTGGTGTAAAGCCGACGCGAATGAGACGTGGCAGTGCCAGTTGAATCGCAACGGAAAACCTGAATGGATTATCTGGAATGTCGATGGCAACAGCACATTCAGCCTGCCAAAAAACTGGAACGCGAACAGCATCACGCCGCTAGTTGGTGAGTCTCACGGCGTTTCAGGCTCCAGCCTCGACATAAGTCCCATCCCTGTGCTTGTCCGGTAGTCCCACAAAATAGTCGACTCAAGGTGGCATGTCATGGCTTTAGATACGCGAGTTAAGCGATTCCTCGTGCAAACTCCCGCAGGTGGAATTCTGTTGATGCCCTTCCGCTTCGCAACTGCATTGGGCCACCATGCTCCCAAGCTGAAACATATCCTTCGTTGGACCTTCTCATCGCGAGAGACCACTAACTTTACCTACCAGATTACTCCGAAGAACAAAGAATACCTGGCACATACTGTCTCTGTTGTAACAGGAGCGCCGTACGCAACTGCCGCTGGGTATATTCGCGAAATCGAAGAAGACCGGGACATCGCTCAGCATGTCATTAGCCGTGTCAGAAGAGGTCCGAAGCGTCGTGCCGCTGATGAAAGTTGCGCATTTGGCCGGCGAGTCGGCTGGTATGCGTTCGTTCGCCTGCTGAAGCCTCAAATCGTAGTCGAAACCGGCGTGGATAAGGGCCTTGGCTCGGTCCTTTTGTGCGCTGCCTTGTTGCGGAATCAGGCGGAAGGATTCTACGGACAGTACTTCGGAACCGACATCAATCCAGATGCTGGGTTTCTATTGGCCGAGCCCTACACCCGCGTGGGCAGAATCCTATATGGCGATTCGATCCAATCTCTGCAATCGATCCCCCGTATCGATCTCTTCGTGAACGACAGCGATCACTCGTCGGAGTATGAGCGCCGGGAATATGAAACGATCGCCCCCAAACTGACAGCCGGGGGCCTTATCCTCGGAGATAACTGCCACTGCAATGATGTGCTGGCTAACTTTTCGATCGAATCGGGCCGACAATTCATTTTTTTTCGCGAGGAACCCCAGGATCATTGGTATCCGGGTGGCGGGATTGGCATTTCCTTCGTAAGAGATTCTGTCCAACTTCAGCCTATGGAGGCAGTTCCAACTGACGAACATGCTCGCACCCGACCCAACCGAATCGGCTCAGATCCGCCAAGACCACAAAATCTAATAACACTATCCAAGGTGATCGGATGACACTCAACTTCAGGCGTATTACCAGTCAGAAGCGGTTCATACCGCAAATTGACGGGTTGCGTTTTGTTGCCATTTCATCGGTCATCCTATTCCATCTGTACGCATCGCTGAATCACGATGGCACGATACGAAATGCCAGTTTTGATGCGGTTAACCTGGGCATCTTAAGTAAGCGGGGAGTTGAACTATTTTTCGCCATCAGCGGATTTATTCTTGGAGTACCTTTCGCCTCTCACTATCTTCGTGGAGCCCCGAAGATCAGCTTGAAGCAATACTTTTTGCGGCGGCTCACCCGTCTTGAACCCCCTTACATTCTAAGTTTGCTGCTCTGGGCTGGAATCCTGTTTTTCGTGGCACACCAGAGCGGCCGTGAAATCCTGCCGCACCTGCTTGCCAGCTTGGTTTACCTTCACAATTTTATTTACGGCAGCGACAGCACCATCAATGTCGTCGCCTGGTCATTAGAGGTCGAGATACAGTTTTATGTCCTTGTACCTTTCCTGGCTCAGCTCTTCGCAGTTCGGGATACTCGCGTAAGGCGGGGCCTGATCGCGGTACTGATGCTCGCTTCGGCGCTGCTGGGCGGCAGTCTCTTACACAGCCGCCTGCAAACATCGGTCTTCTACTATCTACCGTTTTTTCTTGCCGGATTTCTTCTCTGTGATTTGTACGTGGCACGCAAGAATTGGACAACCTCCTGGTCATGGGACGCCGCCCTCCTCGGATGGCCGCTGGTATGGTACCTGGGCCCGCAACCGAGCCACATCTTGCTTCCTTTTGTCATCGTGGTGCTATATCTAGCTGCGTTTCGAGGCAAGATATGTTCTTACATTTTCAGTAACTCCGTCATCACAGACATCGGTGGGACGTGTTATAGCCTATATCTTTTCCATTTTCTGATCATTTCGGCCGTATGCCGTGCGTCGAAGCCCCTGCACATCGGCAACAGCTTTTGGGCTTACTATTCACTGCAATGTGCACTGGTGCTTCCATTTGTCCTGATCTTCTGCGGGATCTTCTTTCTGCTGATCGAGCGTCCTTGTATGGACAAAAACTGGCCCTCGAAATTGTGGAACCATTTATTTGTTCCGCCGCCAACCCCACCAGTAGCCAGCGCGATAAGCAAGTAGACTGTTCCCGCAAATTCCTTCCCTGAAGTTCTTCCCCACCTTCCGCCTCTCTCTAGCGCGCACTTTCCACAACCGCTAATGAATCTGTAAAGCTGGGCCGGGCATACTCATTGCGAGTGGGAAGAGCCGTAGGTACACGATCGTGCTAATCCGAATCCGAATTCATTGCCGATTAGCGTCAAGAATCAGGTGTTAAAGGTAAACACAAGGTCGAGCGTTGGAGTTACTTCCGTCCCAACATCTTTTTGGCCGCGCGCGTAACAATCGGCGGAAAGATATTACGCGCAATCTTCACCAACGTTTCTTTGTTCGGCACCAACGCCGTCGATTTGCGGGAACTAGCGGGAAATACTGAGCTGTGAGAAACAACATCGTGACTCTGCGCAGTGTGGTAATAAACCACAAACGAACTGCGCCCACCGCCTTTAGGGCAGGCGACGGGCGATGGGACACCATGAAAATTCTGGTCAGCGATTTCAAAAATTATCGTACGGTTGAATAGTGGCTCTACTATCGCTTCGCGGCGGCTGCCGTCTCGGTTCCAAAGTTCGAACTGGCCGCCATATTCATGTTTCCAGGATTTATTCAGATACGTAATGAGCGACAGGCGGCGGGTCAGCCCAGTTTCGTAAGCGGTGTTGCGGTCGGCATGAACGTCAAATTTTCCGCCTTGCGGAATTACGTGGTATCCTCCGCCCTGCAAATACGGATCCGGAAGAAGTTCTCGTATTCCTGTTATCTCAGATAGAAAATACAGAAAGGTCGCCGAGTGCAGAAATGCGACGAGTTGAAAGCCTGTTTCCCCTAACTCCAACGCAGAACGCAGCCCGTATTGCTTGAGGTGACCGTCGTCGTAATACAGGAATTTGTCGGTCGACAGCGACGGTATTTCGGCCAGCAATCGATCGAGCAACCAGTCTTCAAATAGATTGTCAATGACTAGGTGAGGAAACGGTTGGGCGGACTTATATCTTGCACTCAATTCTTCGATACTCTGATTGAGCCTAACCTTCTGGTTCAACCGAGGGATGACGTCAACAGCATAACCGTGTGCCATATATATACAAAAACATTGCGGTTCGCGAGAACCGGTACCGCTTGCTGTGAAATCTCCTAGAGAGAAAAGTCGCCGTGGCCAGGTCGTCGGCCTAGGAGAGGACAGAAGTGACGAACCTACAAAGCATAACTGATTCGAGGCCCGTAGTCACAGGAAAAGTTATCGAAATGACGGCGCAAAGGCTAAGTCTGCCTAGGCTTTTGGGTGCCTGCGTCTAAGTGCTGCGGAAGTGCCGGTAAGCAATTACTGCACTATGATTTGGAAAGCGATGGAATAATATTGCAAAATTTACACAGTCACGCTTTGTCAATGACCTTGAGCAGCAGACACTCCACTTTTGGCGGCGAGAATCGCTTGCCAGTTGATAATTGTGTTCCATACCAGACGTTGATCGCCCCGGTTCAGATCCCGATGTATCGGATTGAAATTGAAGGTTACTACGTGACCACGTCCAACCGGCATGTCGAGGATCGCGGGTCGGCCGATTAACCTGCCTTCTCCCCAGGCTTGACCGCTGACGACAAATGGTGGCCCGTCGCGATCCCCCCATTCCATTATTATGTTGGTCCGATCCTCCGGGCCATCCAGGCAGGTTGTGCAGTAAGCCATACGTAGCCAGTGCCTAGGAATATCGTATAGCGGGAAGTTCTGGCGAAACACGTGAGTCCTCGCCGGATAACCGTATGCGATAGGAGAATCGAGCCGATCGAAGCTTACCCGCACATGTGCGCCCGGGGTGCGGGTGGCAGCCTGTTGAGCCGCAGCCGCAGCCTCCGCTCCGCCCCCTTGAGTGCTGCGCGGAACTCCGCCCGACGAGCGCCGAACTCCTCTTACCATGCCGCCTTCCAGCGGGAGCATCGATCCGCTACCCAATGTCACAAGCAGCCCGCCGTCTTGTACGAAGTGTTGAATCTGAGCCAAACCCTCCCAACCGATCCCGCCCGTAATGTCGTCCGATTCCGCAGGCTTCCCAAAGCTTGGCGTTTCTGGCGTCGCCTTGAATGGCATTGGCCCCCAGGCCTTGGGCAAACCTTGAATCTGTTCGGCGAGTTCGAGATCTACGTGACCGTACAAAAGCACGTCGATCCGATCTCGCAACCCGCCGGCACGAATATCTTCATCGCGAAGATAGGTGTAGGGAACGTTGCGCTGGTCGAGCGAATATCGCACCCACCCGATCGAATCGGTATCGGCCCAGGGGACCCACAACCCAATGCGTGCTGCCGGAGCTTTGTGCCGAGGAACATCGGGCACCGTCGTTACACTGACAAAGTCGAGGCCCAGATCGGATGCGGTCTTCCGAACCGCTTCCTCCAGCCCATCTTGCCCAGGCAAAATCCATGACCCAGCCGGAAAATTGTTTCCAGAAGCGCTGAACTCATGCTCCGCAATCTCAACTCCGAATTTTGCCAACTGATAACGTGCAGCCAGCAATCCTTCCTGACCTGTATCTTTCATCAGAAAGACCGCGCCCGCCCCCGCCACCGCGCCGGCCGGATGCGGCTCTTCAGTCAGCTGCGTGAGCGCGGCTGTACGCACAGACGCATCAGCTGTGGGAATTGCTTCCAACCGGTAGTGTGCTGGTAGCTCCCAGGAAACGTCATCATACGGCTCACTGCCGTCTTTCGGATAACGCTGCGGAGTCAACAGATCGACCGCGTAATTGCGATAGGGCTGGTCGAGGCGTACGACATAAGTGCCGGCTGGATAATCGCCGTCTTTCAATTTCAAATCTCCGCCCGCGCGACTCACTTCGATATGTTGGGCTAACAATCGGCCAACCATTTGCGCCACTCGAGTCGGATCACCTTGTCGATCCGGAATCAGAAATGCGTAGGGGGCCTCGTTCAGACCCTTCTGCCAGGAATCCCATCCTTTCCTGTAAAAATTGTGCAGCATCGACTTGGCGTTCGTAGCGCTCAGATCGAGTGCCGCCAATGCCGCGGTCTCCTGATAATTGAGATTGTCACGAGCCGACCATGAAACTTCTCCGCTCGGCGGAGGAAGTGGGCGGTACCACTCCATGGTGGCATCGGACGGCGGCACCTCGCGCCGCATCGTCTCAGCGCTGCCGTTGCCCCATGTCTCATATCCCCGACCAATGCTGTTGTGATTCATAGCCACCGAATCAAGATAAAGATGGGCAAACGCTTCCCCAAAATTCCACGTCGACACGCCCGGCATACCCATGGCGGTGAGTGTCTGAACTTCATGGAAGCTCAATTCCAGAAATTCCGTGTAGGTGATGGGATCAATATTCGGGTTATACGGCCCGGTACCGTTCCAAGTCATCAGCATGGGCTCACCTTCATGCAAGTCGTGAACCACAGTGGGATGCCACTCATGAAACATGCGGTGTACAGCTTTTGTAGTTTCGTGAGTCTGTTGATGCGTGTCGCGGTTTATATCCACGAATGTATATTTCGACCAGTACGGTGGCGATTGGCGAGGCAACGTGGCACGATCAGTTTTGCCCTTCAGATAACGATAGAACCACTCCACCATCTTGTCTCGTCCGTCAGGATTGGAAACGGGATTGATCAGAACAACCAGCTGTTCCCGGATGCGTCGGATCATCGGCTGCTCGGAAACCGCGAGGCGGTATGCCATTTCAAGCATCGCCTCTGTGGATCCCGTCTCGTCCGCATGTAAAACTGCATTGAAATAATAGATAGGTCGAGCCGTTTGAATCAGGCGGTCCGCGGCTGCGGGATCGGTGCGGCGCGGATCGGCAAGTGCACCCGTCGCCGCTTTTAGACGATCAAGCTCCCGAATGCCCGCTTCGTCCGCAATGGCGAGCATCAGGATCTCGCGTCCCTCTTCACTACGCCCAATAGTAAAAACCCGTACACGCGGTGAATGCGATGCTAGCGCTCGGCAGTAGGCATACGCCTTGGCGCTGTCCACCAGCTCGCCCGGGGCCCCCGCGATGCGCCCCAGAAACCCAAGTGGCGAAGGCACCGTCGCCGACTTGGGTAGGTAGGACACCCATGGCGAAAGAAAATGCTTTTCGCCTGTTGCTGCCGCGATCGCCTCAACCGAACCAGCTTCCGGTACATCCGGCGAGATAGCATTTTGAGCTGACAAAATCGCAGAATAGCCTTGCAGTAGAGACAGCATCAAAACCAGCGACCGGACCATGGAAATTCACTCTCGAGATGGAATCGCGGCTGAAGCTGGTACGACGCCGCGACTGGAGTTTACTACGCCACTCCCATACATCCCCTCAAGTCGAGACGGCTATTAACGAGATTGCTTGTGAGAAGATGAACTGGGACGAAGAGAAGGCTGAATGGACTACGACGCGATTCTTATCACGTCCTTCGGTGGTCCGGAGGGACCTGAAGATGTGATGCCATTCCTGGAAAACGTATTGCGTGGAAAAAACGTTCCACGTGAGCGCATGCTGGAAGTAGCCGAACACTATCAACATTTCGGTGGCAAAAGTCCGATTAACGATCAGAATCGGAACCTCATCGCCGCTTTAGAGGTTGAGCTATCCGAAAAAGGACCTCATCTCCCGATCTATTGGGGAAACCGCAACTGGCATCCACTACTCGCCAACACCCTGCAGCAGATGAAAGCCGACGGCATCCGTCGGGCATTGGCTTTTGTGACCTCGGCTTACAGCTCGTATTCGAGCTGTCGGCAATACCGGGAAGACATCGCTCGCGCACAGGCATCGGTCGGCCAGGGTGCACTCATGGTTGACAAGATCCGCGTTTTCTACAACCATCCTGGTTTTGTCGAGGCCACCGCCGACTGTATCCAGCACGCGCTGGAAACAATCCCGCCTGCCCGACGAAAAGCCGCAAACCTTATCCATACCGCGCACAGCATCCCAGTTGTGATGGCCCAAACCAGCGATTACGAGAAGCAGCTGAAAGAAACCGCGCGTTTGGTATCCGAAAAATTAGGGCGGACCCCGGAGGAGTGGCTACTGGCGTATCAAAGCCGGAGCGGACCGCCGTCGCAACCTTGGTTGGAGCCAGATATCCTCGACGTTCTGCGCAAATTAAAAGAGCAGGGAGGCAGTTCGGATGTGGTGATTGCTCCCATCGGCTTTGTTTCCGACCATATGGAAGTTCTCTTTGATTTGGATACCGAGGCCCACGAACTTTGCCTTGAATTGGGTCTGAATATGGTGCGTGCTGAGACGGTTGGTACTCACCCCAGGTTCATCACCATGATCCGCGAACTGATTTTGGAGCGTGTGGAAGGCGGCCAGACACGCGATGCTCTGGGGACGATGGGGCCCCGGCCCGATGCCTGTCCTCCCGACTGCTGTCCGCTGCCAACGTGGCCCCCGCGTTAACTCTTCCTGGCTCCAGCCGTGGCAGACTACAGGCGTTTCCGCGGCGCCGCTACACCCTTTTCCCGCGTTTGCAACCCGTACTCGATTAAGCGCCTCATAGTGCCACAGTTCATGACGAGTAGATGCGTCAGCGGATTGTTTTCATGTCCTACCAATACATGAGAAAAATTGCGATTCGTTCTGCTCTGGCAGTCGCCGGCATTTGCCTCGTGGCCATCCTGATTCTGGTACGGAACTGGCCTTTTAGCCGCACCTCGGTCACCAAGGAACTGGAAGCAGCAAGCCAAAGCAAAGTACAGTTTGCCGACTTTCACGCCAGCTACTTCCCGCGTCCGGGCTGCGTTCTGGGTAAGGTCGTCTTTCAGCACAACCCTGCTCCAGGGTCTCCGCCACTGATGACCGTTGAACGACTCAAGATTGAAGGAAGCTTTTCCGGCCTTTTCACAAGACAGGTCAAACGGGTTCGGGCGGAAGGGCTTCGCATTTTGGTTCCTCCTCGCGGAGCGGGCGAGGAGTTTCAAACGCCGAAGAGATCCCCTTTCGTGATTGATGAGCTGGCGGGTGATGGCGCCATTCTCCAGATCGGCTCCCAGAATCCCGACCATCTGCCTCTAAACTTCTCTTTTCATACTTTCTCCCTCCAGAATGTTGGCGGTAGAGGTCCGGCCACGTTTCATGCGATGTTTTCCAATCCACAGCCGCCCGGGGACATCAGCGCCAGCGGCAAATTTGGTCCGTGGAACGAAGATGACATCGGAAAAACCGCCTTGTCAGGAGAATATTCCTTCCAACACGCTGATTTGGGCGTGTTTCACGGCATCGCCGGTCTGCTCTCTTCTTCCGGAACATTCTCCGGGGTGCTCCGTCACATCGAAGCCGACGGCCTGACCGACACGCCAGCTTTCATGGTCACTTCGAGTTCGCATCCCGTTCATTTGGAAACTCGCTTCCACGCCGTCATCAACGGCGAAAATGGAGACACATTCTTGCAGAACGTCGATGCAACCTTTTTGAAAACCGCCGTTTGGTCCAGTGGCAGCGTGGCTCACCAATCTGGACAATCTGGTAAGACCGCTTCCATCGCAATTGTTGCCAAGGCGGGACGCATTCAGGACCTTTTGCTACTGTTCACAAGATCGAACCGAGCGCCAATGTCCGGCGTGGTCAACTTTCGTGCGGATGTCACTCTTCCTCCGGGAAAAGAAGAGTTTCTGAAAAAAGTCGAATTGCAGGGGGACTTCGGTGTGGACGCCGGAAGTTTTACAAAATCCAATACTCAGGAGGCGGTGAATCACCTCAGCGCGGGTGCGCTCGGTGAAAAAGATCGTAAAGACAAAGATCAATCAGGCAGCGAAAGCGGAGGTAGGGAAGACAATTGGGACAACGTGCTATCCAATTTGAAGGGACACGTGGTCTTGAAGGATGGCATGGCCCGGTTATCCAATCTTTCGTTCAGCGTTCCAGGCGCACTGGCTCGCATGCAGGGTACCTACAATCTGATCACCGAAAAAGTCGATCTACGCGGAACGCTCAAAACGGAGTCCGAACCTTCCGGCTCGACCAGCGGCATGAAGGCTGTGATGCTGAAAGTACTCGAGCCCTTCTTTAGAAAGAAAAAAATTGGTTACGAACTGCCGGTGAAAATCACCGGCACTTATGGCAACCCCTCATTCGGCTTGGACGTTGGCGACCCCAATCGCAACGAAGCTCGCAAGCAGATGACCCGTGCAACCCGGCTTGTGGGCAATGCCCCCCATTAATTGACGCACTTTGACGGAAGCAGGAACATGCAATTGAGCGAGACTTTCCTTGTCTTGATGGTTCTGGCCATCTCCTCCGCGGCTTTAGCGGCTCAAAGTCCTGCGCAACCAGTCGATGGCGGATGCTGGCACATCGCCAGTCAATTTCCTCATACAGCCTCCAACTTCGGACACGGTCTTGCCACGGCCCCACGCGAGGCAATCCGTTCGACTAACCTCAAGTGGGAGCTGCCAATCGCCGCGGCGACGGGATTGTTAGTCGCCACCGCCGACAACCACATCAACGACCACATTCAGTCTCATTCATTTGCGCAAGCGGCTGCTCGCGGATCAGACATTGGCTTGGGAATCGAGGTTGGCACTGCTGGATTAATGTACCTGGTGGGTTGTACCGGTCATCGTTCCTCTTACGCCGCAAATACCGGCTTCACGGCGCTTGAAGCGGTGGGCGCGGCAAACGTACTGGACTGAAGGTGGCTGCGAACCGTCAGTTCGCGTACCACACAAATTCTCACGGCGAATTTTGGGAGGGTGGCCAGTCGTTTCCCTCGCGACACACCGCTGGCAGCTTTGCCTTTGCCAGCGTGATCGCTCACCGCTACCCTCACAACTTCTGGTTGAAGTGGGCGGCTTACGCAATGGCAACGGGCGTCAGCCTGGCCCGTGTCGCAGGCAAAAAACATTTCGCCTCGGACATTCTCGTCGGTGGCACTCTCGGATATGTAACTGGAACTTACCTGGCAACGCACAAGGCAGAGCTGCGCTAGTGAGAGAAACTGCCGCGCGGGATATTCACAGAGATCCAGTGGCCGCTAGCCTGCCTTACGGAACGTAAGATTTATGCGGTACGCAGCGAGTAAGTGATGGTGACCTTCCTTGAGTGGCATCACTCCATGATAGCGAAGCCGAGCGGGACCGCCCCACACCACCACATCACCATGAATCAGCGGCATACGCTTGGTTTTGTCGGCGCGATTCAATCCACCAAAAAGAAATGTCGCGGGCAATCCGAGCGAAACCGAAACTATGGGTGCGCTGAAGTCTTGCTCATCTTTATCCTGATGCAATGAGAGTTTGGCTCCAGCTTCGTAACGATTGATGAGGCACGCATCTGGTGTAAATCCAGTAAAGCCTCCTTCCGTGGCAGCTTTCTGCGCAAGCCTGAGAAAGGAGGGCGGCATCGATGGCCAGGCTCGGCCACTCTCCGGGTCGATGCTGGCGTAGCAATATCCCGTTCTGTCGGTAATCCATCCCAGCGATCCACAATTCGTCATCGCCACCGACATGCGAAAACCGCCCGGCGTCACCATATGCCGAAACGGTGCTCGAGTCGCGACCTGATGCAGGGCCTGCAATAGCGAAGTTTCATCAAGTAAGGCCAAACCTCGCAGAATGAACGCACCGGGCGCGAATTCTTCTTTTTGAGCTAGCGCGCCGTCGGCGTTATCGAACAGGCTGATGGGCATTGCATCGTTATTTCGCATCATGAAAGATGATTCCGATCGTATGACGATGTCCAGACCTCAACCGGCTTACTCCATGACGCATGGTGACTCGATAAAAACCGCGTTTGCCCTGCACCGGCCGTTGATGCACCGCGAACGCTACGCCATCGCCTTGGCGTAACCCAACTACCTCCAGCCGGGATTGCATGCGCGGTCGTTGTTCCGTCAGCACAAATTCCCCTCCCGTAAAGTCTTTCGCCGGTTCGGAAAGCAAGATCGCCACTTGTATCGGAAAAACATGTTCGCCGTACAGATCCTGGTGGAGGCAATTGTAATCACCCTCCCCATACTGCAGAAGCAGTGGCGTCGGTTTAAGTTGCCCGGCATCGTGACAACGTTTCAAGAAGTCCGAATGCTTTTCCGGATAGCGAATATCGCTGCACATCGCAACATTCCAGCGATTGGCGATCGGGGCCAGTTGCGAATAAAAGGAAGTTCGTAGTTCCGCAATGATTTCAGGGAGGGGGTAGCTGAAATATTTGTACTCGCCTCGTCCGAATCCGTGTCTCGCCATAATGACATGGCTTCGAAAGCAATTGTCCTGCGGGTAAAGCTTGGCCAGGCCTCTACACTCGTCCCCGGATAAAATGCGCTCCATGACAGAGCTTCCTTGCACATCAAGTTCCTGCACCACACGCGGCCAGTTCAGGGTTGCAATGCGTTTCATGAAAATGGCTCTCTTTCGAGTCGAAGAAAGAAATCTATCAGCCAGGGTAGGGCGCGAAACTCCGCTTCTTGCGGTCAATGTCCCGCACGAAAAGGCCGGCGGCGGTCACGGCTGCGCTCGATAAACCGTAACCCCGCCGACCATGGTCCATACCACTTTGGTGTCCTTCAGTTCTTCCGGCGAAACCGTCAGAACGTCTCGATCCAGGAGCACCAGATCAGCCTGCATCCCAGGTGCGAGCGAACCGATTGAATTCTGCTGGTTCATGGCCCGCGCCGAGTTTCGCGTGTACGCATAAAGCATAGCTTCACGAGGCATTCGTTGCCCGGCGTCCAGCACGCCTTCCGACCCCTTGCGAGTTTCCGCCTGGTAGATCGCCTCAAACACGTTGGGGGTCGAAACAAACCAGTCGCTTGCTCCCGAGATGGTAGCACCGGCGTTCAGCAACGATCGCGCGGGATACTGCCAGCGGTATAGCTCCGGGTCGAGGTAAGGTTTAATCAGTTCGATCGTCTCTTCGCCGGCATTGGCCCAAAGCAACTGAAGCGAGGCGATCACACCGAGCTGGCGAAAACGAGGAAAGTCCTCCGGGTCAGCCAGCTGAATATGGGTCAGGGTATGCGGAAGATGGCTGTCTCCGTTTGCAATTCTGGCGGCTTCGATCCCGTTCAACGATTCCTTGACCGCCCGGTCTCCCAGCGCATGTACATGAACGATGAGCCCCTGTTTATCCGCTAACGTGACCAACTGAGCGAAACGTGCAGGATCGAACAACAAATCCCCCGCCGTACCTTTATTCCGGTAGGGCTTGGTTAAAGACGCAGTCTGCGATGGAAATTCCAGGACGCCGTCGGCGAAAACCTTGATACCGGGCAATGTCAGATTTGGGATGCCCGCGTATTCCTGCCTCACCTTCTGTACGAACTCCAATTCCTTCGTTGGATCATTTCGCGGATTCACCACTGGAAATGCGGCCACGTGAGCGGTCAAGTCGCCATGCTGAGCCAGGCTTCGGTAGGTCGCCAGGACCGGCGGCTCCGCCATGGCATCGAGCCAGCCAGTAATCCCAAGGCTATGCAGATAGTGGACGGCAGCCCGACCTCCCTCGAGTAATTGCTCCTCCGACGGTTGTGGCACCAGGGCTTCAATCTTGTCTAGCCCCGCATCCACCGCAAAACCGTTGGATTCGCCATCGGCGCCGATGCCGTAATATGCGCGCTCCGATGGCGACAAATGACTCAGAAAGTCTTTGGTGATTCCCGCTCGGCGCAACAGAACGCGATTGGCCCATCCCGTGTGTCCGTCAGAGCCTTTGAGAAACACAGCCTGATCCGCATATGGTCCGCGGTTGAAGCGAGCGTTCAGTTCGTCAAGTTTCGACCAGTAGGTGAGCGGCATCCCGCTAACCAGCAGAACATCGCCCCGCATGCCCTTGGCGGATTTCTTGCCGTCCTCAGCGATGGTTAACAGCTGGTCCATCGATTGCAGTTGGTCACCGACATCGGTGGAAGTGAGGGTAAGACCTCCATAGATGGCGTGGATATGGCTATCAATAAGCCCGGGCAGCAGGCTTTTCCCGCCCAGATCTACGCGTTCCGCGCTCTTTCCCGCTGCCTGCAAAACCTCGGCGAAGCTACCGACGGCCACGATCTTGTCGCCATGGATGGCCACAGCTTCCGCATAGGGATGGTCTGGGACGCCGGTAAAGACTTTGGCATTGAAAAGAATACGTTCGGCGGTGTCCGTACCCTGCGCCCAAACAGAAGCCGTGAAGCAACTTAAGGTGAACACAACCAGAAATCCGACACGATGTAACCTTGCCATCATTCCAATTCTCCTCGCTCCAAAAGCTTAGCCCGCATAAAGGAATTGCCGGTGCCTGATTAGCCAAACCCATGATCGATGACATACTAGCTCATTCGTGATTCCAGGTTGGTCATCCCGAAACCGCGGATTATCCTGCGAAGAATGAGCAGTGATTGCGTCCATGAAGCAGACCCTCTCCCACACTCAGGGAGTTTGGCCCTACCACAAAAGTCTTAAAACCTTTAACGCGAAAGTAATCTATCCAGCCTCGGCAGGACGTTAGAAGATAGTTAGTTCATGCGGGTGTTTTCGGGAACGAAAACCTGCCACACTGTATCAAAGGAAACCAGCCTCCCTTGCCCATTCTCGACCAATGCGAGCATCAGTTTATTTGGCCCCAGCGGGCTCCGGATGGGCACTACTATCAGGTCTGCCGGCTGTGCGAAGCTGAATACGAATTTGACTGGGACAGCATGCAACGCCTGTCCGACGTGAACGCGCCGCACAATGGGGCGCACCCAATCACGCCCACTCCAGAGACGGATCAAGAGCACGCAAAGACACCAGCCTCAACCCCTCAGGCCATCGCCACCGTCACGAAAAACATTGCTTCGCAACCCGAAGCAAGCCTGAAGTTTGTACTCGAGACAGCGCCCGCCCACCGTGTCTTTTTCGAGAACCTGACTGACCTAGTTTCGCAGCAGCCTCGACCCACAGCAGCCACGGTATCTGGCCCGGGAATGCTGTGGCACAACGTCTTCGTTGACTACGAAATTCCCTGGCTATGGTTTGCAGAATCCCTGCTGGGACACGTAATCGTAATCACAGGCGTGTTGCTGATGTTCCAATTATGGCCAGCTGGACCGATCGAACTGCCGACTGTCTTCCATAGATCGTATGTGAGCTACTACATACCTCCGGAGTCTTACCCGGCGCTGGGCAGTCACCATCCAAAACCTCGAGCCAAAACGCCGCCGCCGTCTCATCCCACGCCTCGCCCAACCATTCATGTGGCCGGCGAACCCGCCCAGCAACGTGGTCAGCAACCGGCTGCGATGCAGGCGCCGGAACTCAAGGCAGGGAAAGCAGGGAAACTCGACGTCGGGGCGCCGGCTTCCGCCGCGCCTATCATGCCTCTTTCCTCCACTGGCTATTCAAACCAGAGGGGCCCGGCAGCACCAACGTGGATCGTGGCGCCCCCGCCCGATGCTACCCAGGCAGGCGGTCGCCGGTCAGGTGGAATCCAGGCTTCTGCTGTGGGACCTGCACCCGAAATCTCCGGGATTTCATCTGGCCGGGGACGTGGCATCAGCGGGTCCAGTGGCGCAATCATCGGACCGCCACCCAGCGTTTCCAGTTCAATGCGACGAGGGGGCTTCCTTAGTATTGGCGAATCTGCTGTGGTTAATCCCGCACCTGTACTCCCGACACATGAGCAGAGTGCTGCGTCCGGCAAGGGAACGGGTGTCGGAATGCTCGGCGGATTGGGAATCATAGCCGTGCCCCCAGCGCCCTCGGTCCAAGGCACCGGAGCTCCCTTCGGTGGCCGCACCAATTCATTGTCGGGTAATGGACTGCGCGCGGTAGCTCCAAGTCCATCCGTCGAAGGCACCGGCAACACCATAGGCAGCGGCCGCGGTGCTCTGTCAACCGGGGTGAATCCAGTACCACCGCCTCCATCGGCCCTAGGTGAGGCGAACGGTGCCGGAAGTGGTCGCGGCGGTTCCTTTTCTTCCGGCCTGCAACCCGTGGCGCCAGCTCCGTCGGTGGGAGGAGACGGCAGCGGCTCTGGAAGAGGTCATGGAGATTCATTGGCCGGTGTCAGCATGGAAGCAATGCCCCCAGCCTCATCCGGGACCGGGACCGGAACCGGTCCGGGGTCAGGGGCAGGTACAGGTGCTATCGGCAGCTCTGGCTCAGGAGAAACATCCAAGGCAGGCGACGGCGGAGACTCAGGCCCAACTTCGGTGGGTATCGATCCAAACGAACCGGCCACGGTTGAGATACCGTTGCGCCTGATTGCTCCCGTGTTGGCTTTGCCCGGCTCTTCTTATTTTTCAAACTACGAAGTCTTTATCGCCGAAAGAAAAGTCGGCCAGAATCAGCCGTTGCTCATAAAGCTGGTCTACACCTCGCTCCCCTATCAGCGACGTCTGGCCGAGTACGCCGCAAACGGGTCGACGGTGAACAAGCTTCGCATCACTCGGGACAGGACTTGCGATGAGAGCCTATTGCAAATGACGTGGCCTGAAACCGACCCGCGTCCAGATTCCCAGAATATGGCTGATGCCCCCAATTTGAGCTCCAAAGACCGCAAAGGGATGCTCCCCTGTTATCGCACCACCGCGGACGATTTCCGGCGGGCCATCGGACGAAACCGATAGGAAATGCCCTCGATTTTCTAATTTGCTCCACGTTTTTTGCCGCAACTTCGCGAATTTCGCTGCCAGAAGCTGTTAGCGCGTCGACGCAAACACCAATTGACAAACCGTGTTCCTGCAAAGTTTCTTCACACTGGTAGAGTGCAAGATTTTACCCCGGACCACTTCTGTGGCAGACTCCTTATGGCTCAAACCAATTATGTTTGGTGCGATTGAGGCAGGCGGGACCAAATTCGTGTGCGGTGTTGGAACTGGGCCAGAAGACCTAAAGACGACCCAGTTCCCAACTACTTCACCCGATGCGACGCTGGCTCAGGCAATCGAATTCCTCCGCAAGGAGGCTGGAGACGAATTACGAGCGGTCGGCATTGGTTCGTTTGGTCCGATCGATCTGCATAGAACTTCTCTGACCTTCGGGTACGTCACCTCCACTCCAAAAACGGGATGGCAGAACTACAATCTCGCGGGCACGGTCCGCGAGGGTCTGGGAGTGCCCGTCGGTTTCGATACCGACGTTGACGCCGCCGCTTTAGGCGAGGCGCGTTGGGGCGCGGCTCAGAATCTCTCTGATTTTTTATATCTCACCGTCGGTACCGGCATCGGAGGCGGCGCAATTATCAACGGGCGTGTTCTTCATGGCTTGGTCCATCCGGAAATGGGCCACATTCGCGTACCGCACGACTTGACGAAAGACCCATTTCCTGGTGGTTGTCCGTACCACGGAGATTGCCTGGAAGGATTGGCTTCGGGTCCGGCGATGCAAGCTCGCTGGGGCAATGCGGCCCAGGAGTTGCCACCAGATCATCCAGCATGGCTCCTGGAAGCACACTATCTGGCACATGGACTGGCCAGCTGGGTACTTACTTTGTCACCTCAGCGCATTGTGCTGGGAGGCGGAGTCGCCCGACAATCGAAATTATTCCAGCGCATTCGGCAAGATCTGGTTGAACTTCTTAACGGCTATGTCCGCGCGCCTGAAGTGATGCGGGATATCGATCAGTACGTTGTTCCTCCACAATTGGGGGGCAAAGCGGGAGTGCTAGGTGGATTGGTACTGGCTGAACAGGCTTATACGCGCCTGGATCGCGAATAGCGCTCCTGAGCGGGTAAGGGCAACTGAAGCAGGTCGATAAGAACTCCGACCTCTAACCATTGCCCGGGTTCTCGAGAAAAGTGTTCGATATGTCCACCCATGGAACAGAGCATTCGTACTGCTCAAGTTCAGTGTGGGCATCTGCCTCACTGGCGTGATCCGAAGTGCGGCCGCATTGCTGGCAAAACCATTCCTGCGTTGCAGGATTCCATGTGATCTTTGTGTGTTTCATGGGCCCCGAACCCGTTCAACTGGACTCCATCACTTTGGAAAATCAGAATCATCGCGGCTGAATTTTGCCCCAGTCTTTATTGTTCCGAGAAGCCTATCGACCAGAGACATCATCCGCGTTGAATCTTCATTCTTCGATGTTGTTTGTGCCTCCAGCTTTGCCTTGGCAACGCTTATGTCAATTACCTCAAAAGCAGGAGCCAGATAAATCTTCTTCGGTGCCCTGATATAAGTCGCCACAATCGTCTCTCCGACTCTTGTCTGGTAGTCAGCCAAGTCTCCGTCAAAAACTGTGACAAGGCGTTAGCGCACACAATCGCGATGAATTGTGACCAAAAAAGCAACGCCGAAGAAAAAACAGGGAATCGGTCGCTTTTCCGACGACGCGGAAAGAGCTGAACGCAGCTCAGCAGAAGGAGTGATCAGAAGGGATTTTAGGTAACACCGAACGAGTGCTACCTAATAATATTTTGGTGAAAAAAAGAAGAGAAGAAAGTGGCGAGAACGGCAAGCCCAAGCACCAACGCCTTGAACTTTGACGCGGAGAGCTGACAGCCCGATCTAGTTCGACGGTTCCAAAACGCCTTCCGTCGTAATTCGGCTCGCCTTGCGGATCTCAGCAGCTACTTTCACCAAGGCATCATTGGCGCGGCCAGGCGCGTCATCCGAGATCATCGAGCTGGCGGCCAGTGTAAACAGCAGCGCGTCTTCGGGTTTATCGAAATAAAGAACTACTTGACTCGCTGCCATGTGAACCTCCGGGGGTTATTCCTGCCAATCTAAACTCTGTTGTTACCGAATCAGAGGAAATCATAGGCTGATTCTGGAAAGGAATCGAGATACTCTCTTGGTGCCTCCCCCCCTTTTCGCCATCGGCGGAGCCCGTGTCGAGACTCACGACTCTCAGCCTTCCGCCCCAGTCCGATGCTACAGTTAAGATATCAATGTCTGCCCCGGAATCACGATTCGTAAAGGCTTGCCATGCCCAACCCGTCGACCGTACCCCGGTGTGGTTCATGCGGCAGGCCGGGCGCTATATGCCGGAATATCGTGCCGTCCGCAAGCAATACTCTCTCATCGAGATTTGCAAAAGGCCAGCCGTCGCCGCCGAAGTCACGATTACAGCCGCCGAGGCATTGGGAGTCGATGCGGCTATCATTTTCGCCGACCTGCTGTTACCGCTCGAAGTAATGGGCTTACCTTTCCATTTTTCGCCGGGCGAAGGCCCCGTAATTGAACGGCCGATACGCAATCAGGCTGACGTAGCTCTCCTTCGTACCAATCGCGCGTCGGAACTGGGTTACGTCTCTGAAGCCGTGCGACTGGTAAGCAAACACTTCGGAACGCGCCTTCCCGTCATCGGCTTCTGTGGCGCCCCGTTCACCCTGGCCAGCTACATGATTGAGGGAGGCAGTTCGAGAAACTATATCAACACAAAAAAACTCATGTATTCCTCCCCCTCAACGTGGGACCAACTTTTGGAGAAGCTGGTTGCGGTGGTTTTCGAATACGCGGCGGAACAAGTGCGGGCAGGTGCGGATGTAATTCAGGTATTCGATAGCTGGGTTGGGTGTCTCAGCGTCGACGACTATCACCGTTATGTCCTGCCTCGTACTACGGAACTGGTGAGGGCCTTGCGAAATACGGGAGTTCCGGTCATTTACTTCGGCACGGATAGTTCTACATTGCTGCCGTCCATGAAAAACACCGAAGCTCAAGTGATCGGACTCGACTGGCGAATCCCCCTCGATGAAGGGTGGCACGCAGTGGGATCAGGAGCCGTGCAGGGAAATCTCGACCCGGTGACGTTGTTTGCCGACTGGAAAGAAATAGAGCCAAGAGCCGAGGAGATTCTGCGCCTCGCTGCTGGCCGGCCAGGACATATTTTTAATTTGGGTCACGGAATTTTGCCAGAAACGCCAGTCAAGAATGTGAAATCCTTGGCTAAGTTCGTGCAGGAATATTCGTACTAATTGCGGGGGGCGGCGCTCTTGACCCTTTTTTTAACTTGTTTGCTTTCTTTGTTGCCGACTCGGCATCGAAAGAGCTGACTTCCCATGAATCGCATTGCCATCGTCGGGGGTGGAATCTCCGGACTTGCTGCGGCATTCGCACTGGAAGAACGACGCCGTGCCGGCGAAGCACTATCGTATGTGATTTACGAGGCTGGGCCGCGATTCGGTGGCGTTCTGCTCACGAAGCATACCGACGGCTTTGTGGTCGAGACCGGCCCCGATTCATTCCTGACCGAAAAACCATGGGCTGCAAATCTGTGCCGACGGATCGGTCTCGAAGACCAACTTATCGGTTCCAACGATGCCGCCCGCAAGACATACATTCTGCTGAAGGGCAAGCTGACGCCGATGCCGGACGGCCTGATGTTCATGGTACCCACCAGCCTGGCGCCGGCATTGCTATCCCCGCTTTTTTCACCATCGACGAAATTTCGCTTGATGCGCGAATGGCGCTTCCCGCGGCGTGAATCGAACGGAGACGAAAGCGTCGCCGCACTGGTTGAGCGCCACTACGGCCCGGAAATGGTTGATCGCGTGGCCGATCCCTTGCTTTCCGGTGTGTATGGGGGTGAAGCCTCTATGCTCAGCGCCCGTGCGGTGCTGCCGCGCTTTGCCGAGATGGAATCGCAGTACGGGAGTCTGACTCGCGGTACCCTGGCGGCGCGCAAGAAAAACGAAAAACCAGGTGCTGCGCCGCCTCCCATTTTTACTTCACTGAAAGATGGAATGCAGGAGTTACCGGATGCAATAGTGTCGCAGCTACCGGTAGACGCACTCCACCCGAATTCCCTTGTGCAAGCGATTCAGCGCCAGGATCGAGGATGGGTGATCTCTGCCGGGTATGCGTCCGATCACTTTGATGGTGTCATCTTGGCCACACCCGCACCAGCCGCCGCGTTGCTGATCGAAATGTCCAGTGTGGAACTCGCGTCCGAACTCCTGGCGATTCCGTATAATTCGTCGGTAACCATAGCGCTCGGCTACGGCCAGGACGTGCGTGCGATGCTGCCTCCGGGTTTCGGCTTCCTGGTTCCACGCACTGAAGGCAAGCGGGTGTTGGCCACCACATTTGTTCACAACAAATTTCCCCATCGCGCCCCCGAAAATCGCGCACTGTTGCGTTGTTTCCTCGGTGGCAGCCGCGATGACGCGGCCCTCGATCTTCAAGACGAGGAGATCGTCCGCATCGTACGCGACGAACTCCATCAAATTCTCGGCCTGACCGCTGAACCGTCGTTCACTGGTGTCTTTCGCTGGAAGGGCGCCATGGCGCAATATAACGTCGGTCACCTTGAAAGGCTCGAGAGGATCGAACGACTACGCAAACAGATGCCCGGCCTTGCTTTGGCGGGAAATGCTTATCGTGGGATCGGCATCCCCGACTGCATTCGCTCCGGCGAAGAGGCGGCAGCAGAGTTCGTTACCGCCTAAAAACACTGGTTTTCTGTTACGCCGGTAATGCCAGATAACTTGGCTTCTCTTGCCGAAACAATCGCCATGCTTCAGGGTTTATACAATTAGAAACTTTATGCACAGGAAAATTCTGGCCCTTACGTCGCTCATTCTTGTCTCTCTCGCCGCGGTCTGGGCGCAGGAGCAGAAGTCGCAAGAAGATATGCCGGGCATGAACACGACTACGCAGAGCTCATCTTCGGCGACATCGCCCGATACTTCGAAACCTGAGGTTCCCCCGTCCACCGAACCCAAACCGGAAACAAATCAAAAAATGAGCGACGCCGAAATGCGCGACATGGCTGGTCAGAATAACGATGGGACCGCCCACGCCATGCGCTCCATGCAAGATCGTCAGATGAGCATGGGCCCGCACATGAAAATGACGACTGTGCGCGATCTTAAGCCCGGTGATCAGGAAAAGGCCGACCAGATCGTTGCAGCGGCGCGTAAAGCAGCGGAAGAATACACAGACTACAAAGTTGCGCTAGCCGATGGTTACAAAATATTTTTGCCCAACGTTCCGCAAAAACAATATCACTTTACGAATTACCGTTACGCATTCGAGGCTGCCATTAGCTTCAATCCGGAACACCCAACGTCATTGCTCTACGAAAAACAGGGCGACACCTACAAACTGATCGGCGTAATGTATACCGCGCCGAAAAACGCCAACTGGAATGAACTCGATCAACGAATTCCTTTGAGCATCGCGCAGTGGCACGCGCACATCAATATGTGCCTGCCGCCGTCAGATAAAAGGAACGAGGTTTGGGGACCGAATGCAAAATTCGGATTGGCTGGTTCCATCACGACCAAGTCTGATTGCGACGCCGCCGGAGGAAAATTCATGGCCCAGATCTTTGGTTGGATGGTGCATGTGTATCCCTTCGAACAAAAACCGGAAGACATTTGGTCCGTCGCGCGCCAAGCTCACATGGATTGATCGTTTGCCGGGCTTCAGCAAAGACAAACCCGTCGCTGACCAAAAAATTGCCGACCGAGCACGCTGCAATCGTAATTCCGTTAGCCACCAGATAGTTCAGCTTTCCCACTCCGGCCAGTAGCCTCATAAAGACCAGATTCCCCGCAATGGAAAACATTCCAGTCGTGAGACTAAATTTCACAAACCGCGCCAGCCTGCTTTCGTCGTGCGAGCTTTTTGACCTTCGGTCTTTCCATGTAAAGCCTTCGTGCCATAAGAAGTTGTGCACCACCGCAACCTCCACAGCCAGGCCCGTAGCAAAGAGATAATTCAAACCCAACCCAGTTTTCAGTACGGCTAGAATCAGCAACTGCACAGCAATCCCGATTCCACCGACCATATTGAACTTGAACCAGCGCAGCCCGGTCGAACGCAAACCACGACAGGTCATCAAATCTGCTCCTCCAGAATCGGCTCTTGCCGGTAAAGACGGACGGTATTGCGCGCCGTAAAGAAAATCAGCATGGCCGACATGCCGGTAAATCCGATAGCACCTCCCACGTCAAACAACCTGTATCGGGCGTGAAAAATCATGGGCCGGTAAAGGAGCGCCACGTTTCCTACAGCAAGAAGAATCCTCAGTTCCGTAGGCCCAAAATTCCAAAATGAAAGCTGAAACTCTCCCAGCGTGTAGGTCGAGAGATACGACTGGATGGAGAGCAGCAGGAACGCCACGAGCAGCGCCATCGCCATCCATGGATGCATGTATCCGGACAGCGCCAGGCCAGCCATGAGCGCCAGCCCACCAAAACTATCGGCGATGTGATCCACGTAAAAGCCGTAGCGCGGACGCAATTGCCGCCGCACCCGCGCAAGCGTGCCGTCAAGGCTGTCTCCCAGCCAGTTGAGAGCCAGGAAACCGATAACGGCCAGCAGCCAGTAGCGGTTCCAACGTGCCTGCGCGTAGCTCACCCCGGCCACCACCTGTGCCAGAAACCCTAGGAGTGTCAGGTGATCGGAGTTGATCCAACTCGGTGTGCGCTCGGCCATCCAGATCAGCGCCCGCTTTTCGGGACCGCTGGTCAAACCGTCGTGAATTCGCTGGGCATTCTGAAATCGTTTTGTTCGACTCGTGCCTTCCAGCCTGGCTGGCTTTACCTGTTCGCTGAAGTCGGTGAATCGCGCTCCCATATGGCCTCCGGGAGCCCAATATGCGAGGAAGGAGGAGTTTCTGCAATGCACAACGGGTAAATTGCAGATCAACCAAAAATCATCTAGTAAGTAATTGAAAACACAGTAAGGAACAATTAGAACCGAGGAGCTTCTGTCGCAGTAGTGTGCATAGATTTCAGCGTGACACTCTATCTTAGTGAGCCGGCCGCCTCTGAGATTGCGTCGCCAAGCTGTCCGACCGCCCAATCAATCTGTTCGGCATTGATGACCGCCGGGGGAGCAATCAAAAGATGATCTCCCGCCACCCCATCCACACAACCCTGAATCGGATAAACCAGAAGTCCACGCTTAAGCGCAGCCGCCGTCACTCGTGCGGCAAAATTCAGCTGTGGATTGAACGGCGTTTTGCTGGCTTTGTCAGCAACGAATTCTACGGCCCAAAGCAAACCAATGCCCCTGACGTCGCCGACGTTCTTCCCATCAAACAGGGCCGAAAGTGATTGACGCAACTTGGCCGCGGTTGTCTGGTCTTTGCCGGAATCCGCTGCCTGCACCAGCTCCCGCCGCTTCAGATCGTTCAGCACTGCTCGTCCGGCAGCCAA
Source organism: Terriglobia bacterium (assembly GCA_963786325.1). GTDB lineage: Bacteria > Acidobacteriota > Terriglobia > Terriglobales > Acidobacteriaceae > JAIQFF01. The sequence continues at coordinate 114,429 of CAWAYW010000014.1, read as the reverse complement.
TGAAATGGGATGAGCGTTGTAGGTGAATCCGTGCAGAAATGCCCCCGACGCAATTCCATCGACAACTTTTTTCGTCGCCAGGACCGCGCCCAATGGTGCATAGCCGCTCGAAAGTCCCTTGGCCGCAATCAGAATGTCCGGCGCAACGTCCCAATGTTCAATGGCAAAATTTCTTCCGGTGCGTCCCATCCCGGTCATCACTTCGTCGGCGATCAGGAGGACCCCTTGACGTCGGCAAACTTCGGCGATCTTTTGCAAATATCCAGGAGGCGGAACGACGGCGCCCAGCGTGGCACCGCTGACCGGCTCAAAAATGAATGCTGCAGCTTCGCCGTTCGCCAACCCAATAGCCTTCTCAAGCTCCGCTGCGTATTCCAGACCACAGTTGCGGCAGCCATCGGTGCAGTCATAATGGCACCGGTAGCAATAAGGCATGCCCACATGTGCGAACTCGCGCACCATGGGTACATAAATTTCTCGCCGTCTTTTGTTACCGGAAACCGAAAGCGCTCCAAGAGTCGACCCGTGATAACTCTGCCTCCGGCTCAATATATGGTGGCGCTTGCCTTGTCCGGTTTCGACCTGATATTGACGGGCCAGTTTTAACGCAGTCTCAACCGACTCCGATCCCCCGCAGGTGAAATACACTGCGCCACCGCGAAAATTCCGCCCTGCAAAGTCGACCAGTTCTCTTGCGTATTGTTCCGCAACCGGGGTTGTGAATTGACTGGTGTGAACAAATTCCAACTGCTTCGCTTGCTCCGCCATCGCAAGCGCGATCTCCCGCACGCCGTGCCCGATAAAATTCACGGCCGCTGATCCGGAAAAATCCAGATAGCGCTTGCCTTCGGAATCCCAAACGTATACCCCTTCGCCGCGCACCGCGGAAGGAAAAATCTTGCGGAAAGAACGCCGGAATACAGCAGATCGCACGGCGTCCTGGGCTGTGATTTGATCGGACACGATGTGTGATTATCGAGTGGGCGAAGCGAAGGTGTCAAAATTCATCGCCAGGCAAGCGCGATGAGCAAAACAAAAGCCGGCTCTTCAGCCGGCCTTCACAAGCGAAAGACCAAACTACTTCTTGGGAGCGATCGCGTCTTTGGTAGCTTTGGCCACGCGGAACTTCACCACAGTCTTAGCCTTGATCTGGATGGGTTCGCCGGTCTGCGGATTGCGTCCCATACGGGCTTTGCGATGAGCCTTCACCAGTCGGCCGAGTCCCGGGATCACGAAGATGCCGTTCTTCTTGGTCTCTTTGACAGCTGTGTCGGTAAGGTTCTCGAGAAACGCTGCAGCAGTCTTGTTATTGGTCTCAATCTTCTCCGCCAGATGGCGAACGAGTTGAGTCTTGGTCATGCCTGAAGCCATGAAACCTCCTCGTAAATTAGTTGAGATTTTCCTGCGGTGTTGGGTATCTTATACCAGCGTTCTGTGGAAAAGTGGCGTTTCAGCCGCATTTTATGCGGATGTTGTTAAGCGTGGTGCTGAAAAAGCCAGAAAAAACGCCATGATTATCGCCTTTAGGTCCCAAAATGGCCCATCGGTGCGGCAAAATATCTTGAAGTGCCTGTGATTTCGTCTGTTCTCTGCTGCGATCCATCGCCTCGATCGGCCTGACCTTCGCCAATTAGACTATGCGATTCTTTCCCAGGCTTCCGCAACACCCGACTGTAGGTGATGTAATAATGAACTTTGGAGGTCAGACGCTGTGAGTTGTGCGATTTGCGAAAAGCGCAAAGAAAAGCGTTTCTGTCCGGCCATCCATGGCCGCATTTGCCCGCAATGTTGCGGTGAGCAGCGCGAAGTCACGCTGGATTGCCCGAGCGATTGCGTGTACTTGCAGCAGGCGCGCGAGCACGAAAAGCCGCGCGGAATCGCGGATGTGAACCCTGCCGATATTTTTCTGCAAGTTGAGGTGGGCGACGATTTTCTCTATCAGCACGAACATCTGATCATGGGACTTACGTTCGCCTTGGCTAAAAGCGTTCGAGTCGATCGCAGCCTCAAAGATACGGATTTGATCGCGGCGGTGACGTCACTGGCGAAAACCCACGAAACTCTCGTCAATTCGGGATTGTATTACGAATCGCCAACCACCAACGTCGCCCACCTTGCGGTAATCGCAGAAATACAAAACATGCTGAAGGAATTTCGCGAAGCCGAACAGAAACACATAGGATACGTTCAGCTGCGCGAATCAGACGTATTGCGCGCACTCGTGTTTCTGGTACGCATGGGCTACGGCCGCACCTCTGGCCGGCCAAAATCGCGGGCCTTCGCGGATTTTCTGATCTCCCAATTTCCCGAAAATCCGCCAGGAATCGCAACGCCGGAACCGGCAGGTAGCATCATCATGCCGTAGCGATCAAAATTCAGCCACCCGGGCAAATCCGCGGCTAAGGTTTCCGGACTCGCTTCACCGTTTGCCCAGGAGGCAACGAATCCAGCAATTGCCGGGCGGTGCGATCCAATACGGGATGCCGCGCTTCAGGCGCTATTTCCGCAAGCGGCTGCAGCACGAAACGGCGAATATGCATGGCGGCATGGGGTATCGTCAGACCCTTGACGTCGACCACTGAATTCCCGAACAGAAGAATATCGATATCAATAATGCGCGGACCCTTTTTCTTGATTCGCCGCCGTCCCATCTTCTTTTCAATACTCAGGACTGCACGCAGCAATTGCCGCGGCATTTTCTTTGAATTCAACTTCACCACACAGTTCAAAAACCAGGGTTGGGCGGTGAAGTCTACCGGCTCCGTTTCATAGAACGAAGAGACAGCCACGACGTCGCCCAGAACCTCCAAGCGGCCGAGTGCCTCGCTTAGATTGCCAGCACGGTCGCCCACGTTCGAACCCAGCGAAAGATAAACCACCTTCTCCATACGTCGATTTGGGATGTCGGGGGCGAAGCGCCCTGACCTGCAATTGACTCCGGCTTCTGCCTTAAGCTTTTGACTCTTTGAAACTGGCCACCACGCGAACCCCGAACCCGCATGCGTACCCAGATTGAGACTTGCGCACCTCAATCCCCACCCTTCACCCTTGATAAAGCAACTCATAACCAAACCAATCAGGGCAGGTCATGCTTTCCATTCATGTAAGGATTGATCGCGCACAGCGCTTAGTGCGCATGTTAGAACAAGATGCGCCTTTACTGGCGCGTCGCGTAGCAGAATTGACTCCAGCGTATCAGCAGTCAGCCAAGAGTTACGCCGCCCAGCTGACGGCCCAGGCGCGCGCCGAGCTGGACAAACTTCTGGAAGAAGGCTCCTACTGGGACTATAGCGATCACACTCCCCACCCGGCCGATTAAATACAGCGTGGGGGCTTGGTACTCCGCGCTCGCAGTTTGGACTAGTTGCCGGGAAATGAACACGGCCGAGTGCCCTATGCCAACGATGGCGCCGCCGCCGGCATGAAAGGTGCGTCGCTCTCCGCTTCCTCTTCCACCGTCGTTTCGTCCCAGAACGTTCGATCCCGTAATATGCGCGAAACCAATGCCGTGTGCATGGCGTGCCCGGCGCGATCGGCTACTACGTTCCCTAGAATCTGCTTTCCCAGCAGTGCCAAATCGCCAATCAGGTCCAGGACTTTGTGACGCACGAATTCATCGGGAAAGCGTAGTGGCGGATTCATCAGTCCGTCCCTCGTGAGCACGATCGCGTTTTCCTGTGAAGCTCCGCGAATCAACCCCTGTTGCCGCATGGCATCGGCTTCATGCAAAAATCCGAATGTACGGGCGCCGGCAATTTCCGAGAAATAGTTGCCGTCTGACAGATCGACGCTGAGAGTTTCTTTTCCAATCAGACGATGGGGAAAATTGATGGCATACGATACCGAATACGTGTCCGCCGGATACACCGCAATAAACTTGTCGCCTTCCCGCACTTCCAACTCACGCCGGATGCGCAGATAAGTTCTCGGGCGTCGCTGCTTGCGAATTCCCGCCCGATGAATGGCTTCCACGAAGGGGAGCGCGCTGCCGTCCAGGATGGGTAGTTCCAGGTTGTCCAGCTCCACGATGGCATTGTCGATGCCGCACCCAATGAGCGCCGAAAGCAGGTGTTCAGTGGTAGAGATAAACACGCCTTTTTTCATCAAGCTGGTGGCATAACTTACGCGTGCCACATTCCTGCTGATCGCTTCTATCTCAAAACTATCAAGGTCAGTGCGGCGAAAGACCACGCCGGAGCCCGCCGTGGCTGGCAGAATTCGTAGGTTCACACGCGCCCCGCTGTGCAACCCCACACCGCTGCATTCGATGGGCGTTCGGATTGTTTGTTCCTGTATCAATCGGGCGTCAGTTATAGGGTTCTTTAGAGTGAAATTTACCCCAGCTGGCGCCGGCCCGACTGTGGCTAATTTGCCACACTAAGACCTTTAATGGAAAGGCGCGCACCCTCCCAGATCAACCGTAAGTGATTGATTCCAATTAAGATATTACTAAGGAAAAATGATCTGACGGAACCCGGAGTGTTACTAAGGTATTAATTGCCTTTACAGCTTCTTTACAAATAAACAACGATTTTTCGTCGGATTCGCGGCCTATGGCTTTTTTTGTTCTTGCTCTGCTAGAACTTTGACTTCGAACTGAGAGTCACTAACTTCCTGGTTGTAGCTGACTGACGTCATGAACCGCTGACCCGACATGTCGCCGTTAAAATATCGAGTGACGGTGTACGGGGTCTGGATTCCCTGAATTAATTTGTAATTATCGTAAGCCTCGTCCTCCACGTTGCGCTGTTTGTCAGTAGGATCCCGCCATGAAAATGTCTTCTTTACCGGCAAGTGATCATTGCTATCCAAATACAGCGTGACACCCTCATTATGAGTATTCATGACCGTCACCTGGTCCACGGTCTTGCCCTCCGCTACCGTTTGACCCTCGTAAAACAGCGCCACTCCTGGCTGTCCAAGCCACTTGCGCAGCACCCAATCAAGGGCATATTTGCGCCGTCGCAGGTAATCAGCTAAATCCTTTGGATCCTCCGGGCGCGCGCCTTTGTAGGTGACCTCGAATCCCTTATCGCCGTTGTATACGTAGACCACGTCGCGCTGTTTGGTCAGTTCGATACGGTCCTTATCGGGAAACCTGTAAAAGCGCCAAAAAACGATGCCCAGGCTGTTCGGCCGGCCATGGTAGAAGCTGTAATTCCGCCCTTCTTGCGAAGTTTCCTGAATGTTGAGGTAGGCAGATCCGCCCAGGGCCTGAATCGTCTGGTCCAAAATCGCTTTTGCTTTGTGCGAATTTTCCTGGTCTACGGGGACAGACTGTGATGGGGGTTCCATCTCAGATTGGGCAAACGCCATACTGACCAGCATGAGAATCGATAAGAGGAGCTTCATGTCAATGAAGTTAGATGCTCAATTGGGCCTGAATCGTCCGCCAAAGTGGGCAGATCAGCAATGAGGGCGCGATCGTCCTGCTCCTGCGGGTTCAGTTTGATGTGAGAGAGAATCCAGGCTCCGGCCAACCGCTTAACCCACCAACACAGCCCCGCCGTTTACGTTGAACACCTCGCCGGTGATAAATCCTGAATATTGCGAGCATAGAAAGAGGATCGGCCCGGCAATCTCTTCTGCCGTTGCCACTCTACCCAGCGGAATCCCAGCAAAAATCCGTTTTCTTGTCTCCGGATCGTTCAAGGCAGATTTGGACATGTCTGTATCAACCCACCCGGGAGCCACCGAATTGACATAAATTCCATCTCGCGCCAGCTCGGTTGAGAGGCCTTTCACCATACTGATGAGAGCTCCCTTGGTCGCCGCGTAATCGCAGTGAAACGACTCCCCGCGCTGACCGGCAGTCGAACTCACCAGCACAACGTTTCCCGCGGCGCCCTCCCGCTTCCCCTGCTTTTTCATTTGCGCCACGGAGTGTTTGACCAGCGCAAAGACACTATCGAGATTGATCGCCATCGTGCTGCGCCACTGCGCATCCGCCATCTTTTCGATAGGCGCATCCTGCGGTGGCCACACCCCGTGATTCGCCACCAGAATGTCGAGTCGCCCAAATCGTTTGACCGCCGCCGCAACCAGCTCATGCGCCGTCTCGGTCCCCGAGAGATTGCAGGCCATCGCGGCACAGTTTTCCTCTCCTAATTCTTTCACCAGGTGTTCCGCCGGCGCTTTGGATTTTTCGTAGTTGAACAGTACGCGCGCTCCCGCGCCAACAAACAAGCGGACAGCAGCTGCACCGATACCCCGGGAACCACCAGTGATGAGAGCTACTTTGCCTGAAAGAGATAGAGGGATAGACATGCAGGGATAGTTTGAAGTTTCAACCGGAAATTGGCAAGTGGCACGGATTAGAGCACATAGGAGAGGAATGTAGGCGTGAGCCTCCCCCTCACGCAGGTGTGCCCCCAATCTTTAGGTGACCGGTCAGACTCCCCAACTAGAAGTCCGTTCCCCTTTGAGCGCCCGCAGCAGAATGCGCACCAGCATACCGTCGTAGCGCGTGCCACTCATCTTCTCCAGTTCGGCCAGTGCTTCTTCACTGGTCTTCGCGGCCGCGAACGAGCGGTCGGATGTCATGTTCACATAAGCGTCGGTGATAGCCAGAATCCGAGCCCACAGAGGAATCTCCTCGCCTTGCAGGCCATCGGGATACCCCACGCCGTCGAACGACTCATGATGGTGATGCACGGCGGCCTGCAATTTTTGCCCGCCGGGCACGGTGGCGAGGATCTCTCCGCCGACCCGGGCATGCCATTTCAATAACAGGAATTCTTCCTCGTTCAACGGCCCTGGCTTGTTCAGAATCCGTTCCGGAACGAAAATTTTTCCCACGTCATGCACTCGGGCAGCGAACGATAAATCGGCTACTTCTTCGGCCGGCATCCCGAGCGCTCGAGCGACAATTTCGCTGTACCGGGCCACCATTTCGCCATGTCCGGAACTGTTCTGCTCGCGCGATTCCGCCGCGCCCGTCAGAGTTTCGATCGCTTCACGCAGCACGATCGCCTCGCGGTCGTCCTCAATAATCATTTTTTTCAAGGCTGCGATGAGTTCGTCCAAATGCTTCGGATCGGTGTGCTCGCGTTGCAGGAAGCCTTCGATATATCCCGAGATCAATTGGCGGCGCATTCCCGCCGTTTCTCCTTCCGGAAAGTCTTCCCCAGTCGATACCCGGTTCCCACCAGCACGTTTCGAAAGATACATGCCCGCATCAGCCACGCGGACGATGTCTTCCATAGAGAATCCATGCACCGGAAAGCTTCCGACCCCGAAGCTACCCGAAATGTGGTGCTCCTTAAGGGCCGGGTCTTGCGCGATCCAAAGTCGCAAGCGTTCCGCCAGGATCAAGGCCTGCTCCACACCCGTTTCCGGCATCAGAATAATGAACTCGTCGCCGCCATAGCGCGCCACAACGTTGGATTGGCGGCACTTCTGCTCCAGCAACCGGCCGACCCTGGCCAGCACCAGATCACCTTCCAGATGCCCCTTGCCGTCGTTCACTTCCTTAAACTTGTCCAGATCCATCAGCACAACCGAAATCGGTCGGCCAGATCGCGACGCGCGCTTCAATTCCGAACTCAGAGTTTCGAAGAAGAATCGCCTTGTCTTGATGCCCGTAAGTCCATCGGTGATTGACTGTTGCTGCAATTTCTGGAATACGAACGCGTTGTGCAGAGCGGTGGCCAGCAGGTCAGCGAGAGTATTCATGATCAGCCGGTCCTGCGGCATGAAGGCGTCTTCCTTCAGGCTCTCCACATTGAGCACACCCATTAGGCTCTCGCCGTAGGAAATCGGAATGCAAAGCACGGAACGCGCTCCCGGCATCACTCCTTGCAACTGCGCTTCGCCAGTGGTTTGCACCAGAGCAGCCTCTCCCGTCCGCGCAACGCGACCGAGAATGCCCGTTCCGAGCGGGATGCGTTTGCCCAAAGCTTGTGCGGTGATGCCCGCCTCAGCTTTGATTTCGATGTCTTTGGTCACGTAATCCAGAATGCCGATGCCGATGTGATCGAAGCTGAAATTCTTCTGGATGTGGCCGACGATATCCGCCAGCATCTGTTCGGAATCCTCACTCGAGATCGCCGTCTTGGAAATATTGTTCAGGAAGGCAAACTGCCGCGCACGCCGCTGTTCTTCAGCGAACAACCTGGCATTCTCCACTGCGACGGACACCTGTCCGGCGGCAGTCTGCATGACTTCCAGATCGCGCTGCTCAAAAACGTATTCGCGCTCCGTATTCATGGCCGCCATCACACCCGCAGGCCGACCGCCCAGCAGTATGGGAGCGCCGCAAAAACACTTGGCAGGCCGGGGCGGCGTGTAGGTAACCCCCAGCCTCTCTCGCGTCTTTTCCAATTCAGCGCGGATCAACAACGGCTGCCCGCTGCGAATCATATACTCGGTCAAACCATTGGCTACTTTGCGCGTGCGTTTGGGCAATGTCTCGCCCTTCTCTGTTTCCAGTTCAAACCGGACTTCGTCCCCGTCCTGAAACGCGATGTAAAAGTCACTGGTGTCGAAAATTTGTCCAAGTTCTTTTTTCACGGTCTGCAGAATCTCGTCCTGGTCCAGTCGTGAACTGATGGCTTGCCCGATTTCTGTCAGAAGCGCGAACTCTTTCGTCCGGCGCTGCGCATTGTGCATGACTACATAATTTTCCAGCGTCAGGCCAATCTGAAGCGCCAACCCGATCAGCAGCCGCAAATTCGAGGAACCGAACATACTGCGCGCCGCGTGGGGGAACAGAATCACTCCAAAATTGTGCTCCCGCGTCTGCAGGCTTACCGCGGTCACGTTGTAGATGCGTTCATCCGTTAGCACTTGGCGGAATTGGGTAAACCGTCCGCCGGGAAAAATCGGCAACGGCTCTGGCATATCCGGTACTCCGCGGAAGGTGACAAATCCCCCTCGCCTATAAGCCAGTTCGCAGACGTATTCTCCGGCGCCACTCTTCGCCAGATTCGCCATGAATTCTGGAGAAAAACCACGCTGGACGGAAGGCAGAACAGCCCGCCAGCGTTCCGACATGCAGATTACCGCCCCACCCGCTGGAAGCGGTGCCACCAGGCGATCCAGGATACTTTGCATGCTAGGAATCAGGTCGTCGGCTGAAAGCAGCCTCGTCGGATCTACACCTAATGTGGAAAAAGCCAACGCGTTTTCCTGCACTGCGTTGCGTTCGGTCTCGGCCAGCACCATCACCATGGCAATTCCCAGCGACAGTTGCGGAATCGGTCCCAATAAATCGAACAGTTGCACGTAGGAATTGCTGAATTGCCCGAACAGCATCAGCACCGACCACAGCGCCAGGGACATTGCGAGCAGTGTGAAAGCAAGCGAATTTTTCCGGTGAGCGTAACTGTAAAAATAGAACGAGCAATAAAGAAGAACCAGCGCGACGCCCACTTCCAGGCGTAAGTTTGGTGGAGCGAGCAGTTCCGGATGGAAAACTCTGCCCACCATATGTTCTTTCAAATTCCAGAGACTTAATGCCGCTCCCGCGGCTCCCACCACGCCGTCATACCAGCGGAAACGAAATCTCTCCCGCATGAGCCGGGTCGAAATAAAAATACAAAGCGCCATCGCCGCCAAAAGCAGCGACGCCAGCAGAGAGATTATTGCCGAGGGACTACGAAAGATGCTCCAGGCATCGAGAACATAGTGGAGCGAATAGGCACCCCATCCGAGCTGCCAGGCGCGGAAATAATCCTGCCGAGTCTGCTCGTACAGGTAGGTGAACACTAAAAAAAGCAGAAGTGCCACTACCGCAGGTACAACAACCATACTGATCGTTACGCTGTTCATGGCGCGAAAACAGCTACCTCAGCCAGAGGAATCATCCATCTCGAACTCCTTCGATGGTTTCACACCCGGTTGCGACAAGACAATAGTCTTGTAGACCCTCGGAAACATATCCCCGAACCCTTGGTTCCCGCTGTAAACAAAATACTTGCATCACGCTCTATCTGCTTGCGAGCTTGACCTTACATTTCCTCAGCCCGTACCATCGGGACACGTCCTTTCGTAATGGCTTCTTCTCCATTCAGTTCGCTGCCACGAGTTCGCTTTGCGCCTTCGCCCACGGGTTACCTGCACGTTGGAGGCGCGCGCACCGCGCTGTTCAACTGGCTGTTTGCCCGCCACTACGGCGGCGCACTCATCCTGCGCATTGAAGACACCGACATCGAACGCTCCACCCCAGAGATGGTTGAAGGCATTCTGCAAGGCTTGCGCTGGCTTGGCCTCGATTGGGATGAAGGTCCTTACCATCAGACGCAGCGGATGGAGCTCTACCGGGAGAATGCCGCGAAACTCGTCACCTCCGGACACGCCTACTATTGTTTTTGTTCGAAGGAAGAACTGGAATTACGCCGCGCGGCCGCAACGGCTGAAGGGCGTCCTCCGCGCTACGACGGCACCTGCCGCAAAATATCTCGCGAACAGGGCGCCACTCGCCGGGCCGCCGGAGAGAGCGCAGTCGTGCGCTTCGCCGTGCCTGAGTCCGGCAGTACGTTCTTCGACGACGCAGTTTTCGGCCGCGTAGAGTTTGCCAATACCGAACTGGAAGATTTCGTGCTCCTCCGGTCCGACGGAGGGCCTACGTACCACTTGAGCGTGGTCACCGACGACGTGGATATGCGAGTCACGCATGTCATCCGCGGCGCCGATCACATTTCCAATACTCCCAAGCAAGTCTTGCTGTACCAGGCGCTGGGCGCTCGTTTGCCGGTGTTCGCGCACGTGCCCCTGATCCTCGGCCCGGACAAGACAAGACTCAGCAAGCGCCATGGCGCCACCAGTGTCATTTCGTATCGCGATGAAGGCATTGTCCCGGAAGCGTTCCGGAACTTTCTGGCGTTGCTGGGATGGACGCCCCCCGAAACTCCGTCCGAAGCCGCAGCCACGGAAATTTTCGGCGATCAGGAACTAACCCGTCTTTTCGATCTCGATGGTATTTCGCACTCTAACGCCGTCTTCGATCGCGCTAAGCTCGACTGGTTCAATACCGAATACATCCGCACCTATCCCGCGGAAAAATTGCTGCCGCTCATTGAGGAGGAATGGCATAAAACGGGACTTGAACCGGCTCTCACTGATCGCGATTGGGTGCTTACCACCATCAACTTGCTTAAGCCGCGCGCTCGCAGTCTTAAAGATTTTGCGACCTCTTTCCGTGCCTTCTTCACCGACACGTTTCAACCCGATCCCGCGGCGGTTGAAAAATTTCTGCACGACGATCACGTTCGCCAACTACTAATCGAACTGGGCGACCGCTACGCCGCCTCCCAGGATCCTTTCACTGAAGCCGAACTGGAAAAATTGTTGCGCGACTTCGCGGCCGAAAAAGAAATGAAGGCCGGCGCTCTGATCAACGGTGCAAGAGTTGTGCTGACCGGGCAAGGCGTCGCACCGAGCCTGTTCTCCGTAATGATGGCGCTAGGAAAAGACCGGATGATATCCCGCCTGAAAGCCACCCAGGAACTAGCCGCCAGGGCCCTAACCCCCGAACTGTAAATAAATTGTGCCAGGCAGTTTGGGTATGGGGCGGGCGCCCCTCCCGCCAAAAAAGTGTCAAAGAGATGTGTCGACAGGTAATCTGCGAAGGCTGGCAGTGCCATCAGGCTTGGTTTTTTTTCTCCGTTGAAGGAAATCGGCAAGCCGTCGATCCAGCACAATAAAGAATCGACCCCGAGGAGTGACAGCTACCCAAGCCGGCTCCCCGATTATGCTAGATTCACTGCAAGGGCCCTTAGCTCAGCGGTTAGAGCAGTGGACTCATAATCCATTGGTCCCAGGTTCAAATCCTGGAGGGCCCACCAACCCTACGCTTTGCGCCGCAGTCAGTTACGTCGCCGAGACCAGCGTCGTCTCCATCGGTCATTTGCCCTTCTTTCGGGGTGACTCGCACGCAACTTGGACTGATCTGGATTCGGGACAGAAAAGAGCCCGGCGCTCTGGCCCGGCTGAGGTTCCCTTCTCACTGAAGTTTGGATGGCTCCAAACTCTCCTGCTCGTTGTCTCTGCTCGCGATGCTCACTGATGCCACTGTCTCGATCTCGCGGGTGCGGGCCCGGTACAGTTCCAGCTTGCGACTGGCGTCCACGAGATCGTCCCCATTGCCGATGTTGTAGCGCTCGAAAACGTTCCTCGAAAGATGCCCCGAGATGGTCATCGCCACCTTTTCCGGCACGCCTGCTCTCACCAAGTTGCGCACGGCACTTCTCCGCCGCAGATCGTGCACTAGCAAGCCGCTATACTTCGTCTGGTGGGCGTTCCAGTCTCGATCGCAGGCGGCGCAGTGCCGTTCGGCGTCGAGTTCATCGCTGCCTTGAGGACACAAGAACTCCGCCACTCCCGTCAGCACGCACGCCTTCTTCCAGGATCGATGGAAGGTAATCACCGGGTCGTCGCCTCTGCTGAAGACATAGTCCTTCTGGCTCTTCCCCGCGGAGGCGCACTTCACTGCGGAAGACCCAGGCGGCGCAAGAGGTCTTGAAAGCGCGGGTCAGCGCGAAGGGGATCCAACTTGGGGTCGGCGGCGATCCAAGGCGAGCAGTCCGCACGCTCGTCGAGGGATTTTCGCAGCCATAAGAAAGCTGACTCGCGGTCCTTGAGACCGGCGTAGGTGGTAGCAACCTCGTAGGCGCATACGTAACGCTTTTTGGAGCGCTTTACCATCTCCTCGGTGATTCTCCTGGCCTCGTCAGGCCGTCCCGCCGCAGCATAGGTACCGGCAAGCATCTCCAAAACGCCGGAATTGTCGTCCAGTCGCCGCGCTTCTTCGAGTTCCTGCAAAGCTCGTGCTAAGTCGCCTTTCTTCTCATAGGCCAATCCGAGCTGTAGGTGGCCCAACCAAAAGTTTGGGGCCAACTCCACCGCGGCCTTCGCCTGTTCCATGAATTGATCGTAGTCGCGCTTGAGGTAAAAAACCCAGGCAGCATCGGCGGCGATCAGCCCGGAGACAGGATCCAACTGGCGAGCGCGCAGAATCTCATCGACCGCAGCCTGGAAGCGTCGGTTGGCAACGAGAAACATAGCGTAGTAATCGTGGGCCGCCGCGTAGCTAGGCTTGATGTCCAGGGCGCGCTGGAATTCTCGTTCCGCATTCGGCCAATCGTAGTCATAGAACATGAGCACGCCACCGAGCGATACATGCGCTTCGGGCAGGGTTTCGTCCAATGCCACCGCTTTTAGAGCTGCCGCTTTGGCCTTGGGCATGACCTCGCTTGGAGCAGCGTAGACGCTGCGCATCGCGGTGTAAGCATCGGCCACACCGGTGTAGGCCGGAGCATATTCGACGTCTTTCTGGATCGCCTGCTGGAAATAGTCCAGGGCGCGGTAGATTGAAGCCTGGCTTCCATTCTGCAGGTGGAAGCGGCCGCGCAGATAAGCCTCATGAACTTCGGGGATCACCTCCCGCGCACGTGCCAGATGTGCCTGCTCTTGTGGGCCGAGGCTTATCCGGACCTCGCGTGCGACGTCGCTGGCGATCTCGTGTTGCAAGGCAATGACGTTGCGCAAGTCACGCTCGTAGCTCTTGGACCAGACGTGCGTGTCGCTGGGGGCGTGGATTAATTGCGTGGTAATGCGTATGCGATCATTGACCCGCAGAACCGAGCCCTCAATCAGACCGTCAGCATGTAACTCTTTCGCGATCTGCGGAGCTTTCTTGTGCGTGTCTCGGTATTGCATTGTAGAGGTACGAGAGACCACACGCAGGGAACGAAGTTGACTGATTTCCGAAGTAAGCTCTTCGGTCATGCCGTCAACCAAGTATTGCTGGCTGGGATCGGCGGAGAGATTGGCGAGGGGCAGCACCGCAAGCGAACGAATGGTGCTCGGATCAGCAGCACGCCTCCCAAGCTGCCACTTTAAGAAGGGGCCCCCCGACAGCGTCAGGAGGACGAGGACAAAGAGGACCGCGCCTAACGTCACGTACCTACGTACGTGTGACGATTGCGCCGCCAGCTCACGCTCAGCAGCAGGCAAGGGAGCCTTGGTTGTACTGTTGAGTTCCCCTTTGCGGTGAATGCGCTGCAGATCAGTTCGCATTTCTGCCGCACTTTGATAGCGCAGATCACGATCCTTTTGCAGTGCACGGGTGATGATACATTCCAGTTCGGTCGGAATCCGGGGATTTAGGTGCGCCGGAGCGGCAGGAGCTGTGCCGAGCAACGCATGAGCGATCGCCGCAGATGTGTCGCCCCTAAACGGCAGCACACCCGTCGCCATCTCGTACAGTACGACGCCGAAGGAGAACAGGTCGGTGCGCGCGTCCAGTTCTTTGCCGACTGCCTGCTCGGGCGACATGTAGGCCACAGTGCCCAGGGTACTGCCCGCAGTGGTCAACTCCGTCATGGCGGTAGAATCGCGCACGGCCGCTTGCGCTCTAGGGGTGACCTTTGCCAGCCCGAAATCGAGGACCTTCGCCTGGCCGCGCGTGGTAATGAAGATGTTGGCCGCCTTGATATCGCGATGAACGATGCCCTGCGAGTGGGCGGCGTCAAGGGCCTCGGCAATCTTTCCGGCCAAATCGAGCAGGACCTCGATATCAATCGGCCGGCCCGCGATACGATGTTTGAGCGTCAATCCGTCCAAGTACTCCATAGCAATGAAGGCCTGGTCGCTCTGCTCGTCAATCTCGTAGATCGTGCAGATGTTGGGATGGTTTAGCGCCGACGCGGCTTGCGCTTCGCGTTGGAAGCGGGCTAAAACTTGAGGGTCCTTGGCAACTTCGTTCGGCAAGAACTTGAGGGCTACAAAGCGATGAAGTTTCGTATCTTCAGCCTTGTACACCACACCCATCCCACCGCCACCCAGTTTCTCGACGATGCGGTAGTGCGAGATGGTTTGGCCAATCACGTATTTCCTGTACTTCCTCGGCTCAGTGACGCACCTGTAATTGTTCGCCGCAAGCGGATGGTAATGCTGCCGGAATGGCAAGTAAGCGTTGGCCGGAAGTGGATCTTGACAACCCCCAGCCAACGCCTCCACGTCATTCCAGCTCGCCTTTCGAGAGGAACCCGATCGCGCGTTTCGCGTCTTCGAGTTCCATCAGTTCTCGGCGGGTAGGAGGATCAGAGCGCACTTCAAACAACCGATCGTCCACCGCCCTCAATGCGGCTTCCAGTTTGGGTCTAAGACGTGCCTGATCCGTCTCAAAGAGCGCGTCTTGATAAGCCTGCTTCCACACGGACTGATTGCTCGCTTGTGAGACCTGCATGAAAACACCTCCATGTTGCAATTGAGACTTTCCGGCCAAAACCTAAGCGGCCCGGCAGAGCTAATCTCTCCGGTTATCGCAACTCAAATTTGAGGTCGGCTGATTCTCAGCAACGGAGAACACAAGCGGCGGGAGATAGTAGCGTTGGAGAGGTTGTTTTCCCCGAAGAACTTGGAGGGCACTTACTTTTGTTCGAAGCGAACAGCCTCTGGGACTCCACGGCAAGGCTCGGTTGATTCCGGTGAGTGGGACTTGTCACCGAAAACTCTTTCGACATCTCGCTTTGGCTGCATGGAGAGTAGTTTTCCGAAAGACCGTCAGGAAAAACAAATGCGAACAGCGCAAAACTCGCGAGAACCGCGACGAGTATCCCGACGAAATTCCTTTTCATGGTTTGCTGCCAGATCGAACGAGTTGAGTTTACCCTTTTTTTGCTGTGGAAATCTCGTGTGCGAGTGGATGGGGTTGACTTCGCCATCGTGCTTCACTCGATTCGTTTGATAACTATCGATCGCGAAGGGCAAGCACTACGCCTGCACGAAGGCCGACTGTCCCTCCGTCCGCCACATCGACGACGAGCAGAAGACCTGTTGCTCTCACAGTTCTGCGTGAAGAGAAATCTGGACTGATCTCGGACTCATAGGTAATAAAAAGACGGAGAAAGAAGGGATAGTTCGACGCGGCACGCATCGCTCATGTGCCTGTAAGCGTTGGATTCAGTTGGTGTTGAAAAGCCGACCCCTGTAACTCATAATCCATTGGTCCCAGGTTCAAATCCTGGAGGGCCCACCAACCTGAACAAGGTCCAACCCATTCGTAGCGACCTAGTTAGGCTTGAGCTCGCTTCTCTGCGGAGCGACTTGGGGATCGCTCGTTTGCACTTCTTTCGGGGCAACCCGAACAAGTCGGACAGCACGGCTCCGCTGCACCCGCTGCGTTGTAAAACGATCCGCTGTCAGTTTTGGCAGTAGGACGAACTCTCATCCCGGCGCTAGGATAGTAAATCTTCCGTTCGTCGCTTCGTCATCGTCCAGTAGACCCGCACAAAGGAGGGACGTTCGTGAACAATCTCAGAACACCAAACACATCTCTGGTCATGATGGTCAACGCCTTGCTGCTGACGTCCTTATGGCTTTCTCTTTCTCCCCGTCTAGCCGCCGCAACTGGAGACCAAGAGCGTGACCGCCTAAAGGAATCGGGGCAGGTGATGAAAGAGATTTTAGGCGCTCCCGAGGACATTCCGAAGAATCTGCTAAACAAGGCGGAATGCGTGATCGTTCTTCCTTCCGTGAAAAAGGTTGCGGTCGGTATTGGCGGCAGCTATGGACGCGGAGTCATGACCTGCCGGGGCGGAGAGAACTTCGATGGTCCGTGGAGCACTCCCACGATGATGGAGTCTACGGGCGGGAATTTTGGGCTTCAGATTGGCGGAGAGGCAACAGACTTCGTGATCCTGGTGGTGAATCCTCGTGGTGCGCGAAATATGATGCATAGCAAGGTGAAACTGGGTGCGGATGCCAGTGTCGCCGCCGGACCCAAGGGCCGAGACGCATCCGCCGCGACCACTGCATCAATGCAAGCGGAAATGTTGTCCTATTCCCGCTCGCGTGGCGTGTTCGGCGGGGTGTCGCTCGAAGGATCAACCCTCAAACCCGATGGCGGCGCAAATGAGAACTTGTACGGAAAAGAGGTCAGTGCCGAGGACATCATCGTGAAGGGTGCAGTGCCCACGCCGGAAGAGGCTTCCCTCCTGCTCTCCACGCTGACTGAGCACTCGCCGAAAAATGTTTCGGCCAGCAAGTAGGCTCGTTGCCTTTGTGATCAAGGTGGGTGAGGGGCATGAACCGAACCCCCTAAACTGTCTCAGACTCGTCCTGCCGCGGTACTGACGTTGTTTTTTCTGGCGCTGTCGTGATGCTTGTTATTGCTGTCACACAAACTTTGGGCCAGGAATTGCCGAAGATCCTGCCGACGAAAGAGAAACTCGCAAGGAATAAGAATCGCTGGCTCGGATTCCAAACTAGTGTTTCTCCATCGGTGTGCTTCCTTTTCATGCTCGCAATCCTCTTCGGGGGCTACGTCGTTCCTCGCTGTGCAGGCTACTCTGTCCTGACTCACGAAGCGATTATCGATGCCGCCTGGAATGATGGGATCAAGCCGCTGCTGTTGCAGCGCTTCCCTGGCGCAACACCAGAAGAATTGCAGAAGGCCCATGGCTATGCCTATGGAGGCGCCATCATTCAAGACATGGGCTATTACCCTTTCAGTAGCCGATTTTTTAGTGATCTGACGCACTACGTTCGGAGCGGTGATTTCGTTCTCGCGCTCATCGTCGCAGCCCACGATCTGAACGAATATGCGTTCGCGCTGGGTGCTCTTTGTCACTACGCCGCCGATACTACCGGACATCCTTTGGCCACCAATCTCTCGGTTGCCATAATGTACCCCAAACTTGCGAAGAAGTACGGGCCCATCATCACCTATGACGAAAAACCATCTGCACACTCGCAGGTTGAATTTGGTTTCGATGTCGATCAGGTCGCTGAAGGAAACTACGCGCCGCGTGCCTATCATGACTTCATCGGTTTCGAAGTACCCAAGACCGCTCTGGAAAGAGCGTTCGCCGATACCTACTGTATCGACCTGTCGAGCATCTTCGTCAGTGTTGATCTGGCAATCGGCAGCTATCGCCACGCGGTTTCATCGGTCATCCCCAGAACCACCAGGGTGGCATGGCATATCAAGAGACATGAGATCCAGAACAGTCACCCCAATGAGGTCCGGAGTCAATTCATCTATAACGTTTCACATTCTGAATACCGCAAGGATTGGGGACAAACCTATGAAAAACCGGGGATCTCAGCGCGCATCAAGGCGTTCTTTTTGCGTCTGGTGCCGAAAGTAGGACCATTCAGCGCCCTTGCCTTTCATCCGCCCACACCAGCCGTGGAACAGTTGTACATGCACAGTTTCAACGAAACCCTGAGGCATTATCGAGAGATGCTTGTTGCCCTACAGGAGGGCCGCCTCCAACTGCCCAACGACAACTTTGACACGGGAAAACTGACTGAACCGACGGCCTACCCGTTCACGGACGAAGCCTACGCGAACTTGCTGGCCAGGGTGAGCGGGAAACCAATTTCCGACGCGTTGCGCAGTGACATACTCGTATACTATGCCGATCTCGGGGCGTCGTTTGCGACCAAGAAAGACCCGAAGGCTTGGCAGAATGTACTCGATGAATTGGGCAAACTGAAAGACTCGCCGGCGTCAACAAGAAGCTTCGACATTGATAAAGCTCTCGGGTGGCTCAACACCGCCTATCAGGAGCGCGATTCGGGGTGAAGAATTTAAAAACTGACTTCTTTTTCGACCCCATACGCTCCGACCCACGGTTTGCTGAACTGGTGCGCAAGGCGGGGCTGCCGCAGTAGCGAAGGCGACCCGGGATTCTCTCGATTTCCGGAAAAGACGCGGGGTAGAAATTCTTAACTGATGTAAACACGTGTGGGTGATGACATAAAGACGTCGGCCTCCTTCGTCCCGAGCCTTTTGGTTGGTTACCGCAAAGTCTATTCGGGTCGTCGCGGGGCCGACGTCGTTATGTCATCACCCACGCATGCTTTCGCTAATTCTTTAAATTCTTTAGTTCGCGGCATTCGGCCCCTTCGGCCCCTTCAACAACCAAAGCACGACAGCAAGAGCGGTGAACATGAGAATCAAGGTCCAATAATCAATGCGCGTTGGCATTCGCCTAATTTGAACACGTACGATCCGATTGATTGAAAAAGGCAGATCGCGGTTGAGTAGCATGTTGTAGGAATAACAGTTCAGCGCCAATCTCACTGGTTCTGTCAATGGAACCGGAACGTGTCAGGCTGATTGCCTAAGAAGCCGTTCTGGAAAGCGGAGCAGGAGCTTGCCCCGTCTTTTCAGAACATCGCCACTTCGTTGCCACTCGCTCAAGAGACGACTTGCGGTAAACAGCGTCACGTTCGCCGTGTTAGCTAACTCCTCATTCGTGACATCGAGTTCAACGCCATCGGAAACCCTGTGGCCAATACTAGGCGCAATGGTAGTCAGAACATGGACTAGTCGTTGCCGAGCGTCATGACGGGTCAACGCTAGGTAGCTTTCCAAGTGCTCGGCTAGATATTCAGATGCAATTGACAACCCATTATCTAGTAATCTCGGATACCGAGCAGCAAGGCCTCGGATCGTATTGCGATCCCACATCAACGCCCAACTCTCCCTCACTGCTTTCTGTGCTGGCAAGGTACGAAGACCGCACCGGCAAGAGCGTAAAACCTCCGAATATCTCTCCGGGCGGAAGCCAGAGAAGAATGAATTTTTTGCCCTCTTCCGTGATGGAGAAAAATCTCGCCCGGCCTTTCGTCAACAAAAACAGACGGTCAGCAGGCTGCCCCTGATTTGTGACTACAGAATTGGCATAGAATCGCTTTGGTATCGCGGCGGCCAGAATCGACATCAGCTCAGGCTTGGCCAACCCTTCGAGAAGGCGCGAGTTCAATTGGTCGATGGTTGACGAGGCGGTCATTCGCGATAAGTGTTCGTTAGCTTCCGTTAGTAAGCGTAAGCGCACCGCCGGGAAGACGTTACTGTCTGTGTTAACAGTGCTCCTCCATGAAATGATGGTTCGACCCGGCACGCATCGCAGTCAGTTATGCCCCGATTGCGAGAATCCGCTGTTCCTTTCCTTGTGAGATAATTTTCTTTCGCTGATTTGCGACCAATTGGGATTGCGAGGCATTCATGGCAGAGCACAAAGTCTTCTGCGTAAAACTGAAAAAAGAACTTCCCGGCCTCGAAGAGCCGCCATTCGACAGCCCGCTGGGCCAGAAAGTCTACGACAATGTTTCGCTGGAAGCCTGGAAAGGGTGGACGGAATTCTGCAAGATGTTGCTCAACGAATATCGCCTAAACCCTGCCCGCCGCGAAGATCAGGAAGCTATCGTAAAGCAGATGGAACAGTATTTCTTCGGCGAAGGAGCCGCGCCGCCTAAGGAATACGTACCTGAGAAACATTGATCAGTCATAACTGAACGGTGAACAGTGAAAGCCGTTATTGCCCCTAACCCGGAACCTAGACGGGGCAGACCGGAAAACGACTATCACCCTGACTACCAACCACTGACCACCAACGAGTTACCGAAACAACCACTGCCCCATTTTCTGTGCAATTTTCATCTCCCCGTAACATTAATTTGTTACAACCCATAGTGATGAGTTCCGCCACCTATGACACCCTCATCCTCTCTGACCTGCACTTGGGATCGGAGATCAGCCGCGCCGAGCAAGCCACGCGGATGCTGCGGGAGAATCGCTTCCGTCGCCTGATCCTGCTGGGCGACATCTTTTCCGATCTCAACTTCGGACGCCTCACCAAGCCGCACTGGAAGTTTCTCAGTTACATTCGGAAGCTCTCGAATCCAAAGCGCGGCGTTGAAGTGGTGTGGGTCGAAGGCAACCATGATCGCGGACTGAGCGAGGTCATGTCCCATCTGGTGGGGGTGAGGGTTTATCAGGAGTACGAGTGGGAATTCGAGGGGCACCGCCACCTCGCAATTCACGGCCACCAGTTTGATCGATTTGCCGTCAACAATCTCCTGTTGAGCTCATTGGGAACCTTCTTACACCTTCAGTTACAAAAGCTCGACTTCAAAGGCAAAGCGTTTTCCCGTTTCTTGGATCGTCAAGGCGCCCGCTGGTTAAGACTCTCGTCGAAGGTCTCCTCCGGCGCCCTTCAGCACGCCCGGCTCCGTGAAGTGGACCGGGTTTTCTGCGGACATACGCACAAAGCGGGAACCATCCACCGCGAAGGCGTCTCCTATTACAACTCCGGCAGCTGGGCTGATTTCCCCCCCACTTACGTAACCGTGGCTTCCGAAGGCGTTCGCATCCACGAGTATCGCGAGTCTCTCCCCGAGGAATCGAGTTCGCCAGAGGCGTACGAGCACGACCTCGATTACGAGCCAGTCACTAACTAAGGCTCGGTGGTTAACTGTCTGGCGCCGACACCCCCTTCTGCGAGAACTCAGAGAAGCCGTGACGCCATAAGTCTCGGGCAACCCATCAAATCCTGCCAAAGACAGCAGTGTCGATAACGCGGGTAATCGGACCTTTGTCTTTCCCCTCTTTGAGCAGGGCAGTCACCAATCAAGTCATATCTCTTTACTTTTCAATCCAAGGTCACTTTCCGTACATCCTTTGCTGGGATAATCTGAATCCATATTCCCAATGGCGAAGCCGGTCGCTACCACCGGCAGAGGCACCAAATCAAACAGCAGCAAAATCAACAGGAGACCTGGTAATGCCAAGGATCCGTGTGCATTCAATTCATAAGCTTGTCATGATAGCTGGGCTTCTCGCCATCACCGCATCGGCACAAACCCGTAATCGCATCGCGGCTAACCTTGGAGACACCGAACCGGTCGCGGTTTCACCCGCGCATCCCATGGCTCGGGCGGAATTCGATCAGGGTCGCGTCGAAGGCGGTATGAAAATCAATCATGCGGCCATCGTCTTCAAGCTTTCGCCTGACCAGCAAGCCGCTCTCGAAAGACTTCTCGCGGATCAGCAGAACTCAAGCTCTCCCAACTATCATAAGTGGCTGACGCCGGAGCAGTATGCAACCCGCTTTGGCATGAGTGACACTGACCTCGCCAAAGTCTCCGGTTGGCTCAAATCGCAGGGCTTGGCGGTGGATGGTTACTCCCGCGCCCGCACCCGGATATTCTTCAGCGGAAACGCGTCCCAGATCGAGAACGCCTTTCACACCGAGTTCCACCGTTATTTGGTTGACGGCGAAACCCGTTTCGCCAATGCCCTGGAAGCTTCTCTTCCTGGAGCCATCGCCAGCGCAGTAGCGGGCGTTCGAGGGCTTGATAACTTCCGTCCCCGGCCCAGGGCCGTCCCGGTGAAGCCGAATTTCACTTCTCACGTAACAGGCAATCACTTCCTGGCCCCGGCCGATTTCGCCACCATCTACAACCTTAAACCTCTGTGGGATGCCGGACTCGACGGCACCGGCGAGTCCATTGCGGTCGTCGGACAAACTCAGATTCTGACCTCCGACGTGGACGCGTTTCGTACCGCCGCGGGTTTGTCGCCTACCAACCTTCAACTTGTTTCCGTGGATGATTCGACTGGATTTTCTAACGGTGACGAAGTGGAAGCCGACCTTGACGTTGAATGGTCGGGCGGTGTGGCAAAGAATGCGACCATCTTGTTTGTCTATGTTGGCAGCAACTCGAATCTCAATGTCTTCAATTCGCTTGAATTTGCCATCGATAACAATCTCGCACCCGTCATCAGCACCAGCTATGGTAATTGCGAAGCCAACCTGGCGGGCGCTCTTACCACTCTGCGGCAAGATGTCCAGCAAGCGAACACCCAAGGCGAGACGGTTACAGCCGCATCCGGTGATGCCGGTGCCGCTGACTGCGAAAGTGCAACAGCGACGACTGCCACCCATGGGCTGGCGGTGGATTCACCCGGCAGCATTCCAGAAGTTACCGCCATCGGTGGCTCTGAGTTCAACGGAGACGCCGCAGCCACCGTGTCTGGTACCGCTCCCAACACCAGCGCCGCCGCTACCACTTTCTGGGCCGGCACCGACACTACCAGCGACACGATCAGTTCTGCTCTCTCCTATATTCCCGAGATGGGTTGGAATGACACAACCCTGTCTATTTCAAACGGAGGAGGTCTTTCCGCGACCGGTGGAGGCGTCAGCACCGTATTCACGAAACCTGCCTGGCAGACAGCGCTGACGTTAGCCGACGGTCATCGCGACGTTCCTGACCTTTCTCTGAGTGCATCGCCGAATCATGATTCTTTGCTGATCTGTTCGCAGGCCTTCTTCGCCGCGGCCTCCCCGACTCCCACCAGTTGTACCGCTGGATTTCGGGCGAGTGATGGCAGTCTTGCGGCGGTTGGCGGAACTTCGGTAGGTGCGCCCGCGTTCGCCGGCATACTCGCAATTCTGAATCAAGCCACGCAGTCAACGGGTTTGGGTAACGTGAACACGACGATCTACGCTCTTGCGGCCTCGACACCGACTGCTTTCCACGACATCACCAGCGGCAATAACATTGTGCCGTGCACTTCCGGCACGCCCGCGAGCGGAGCCGCTTCCCTGCGTTGCCCGACCACGGCGCCTCTCCAAATCGGCTACAGCGCCGGGGCCGGCTATGACTTGGTCACCGGCCTGGGCTCGATCGATGCCAACGTGCTGGCGACCTCATGGCCTGGCTTCGTGTCCGCCCCAGATTTCTCGGTGGGCGGCACACCCATCACCATCGTAGGTCCCGGACAAACGGGCACCTCCACGATCACAGTTTCTCCAACCAATGGGTTTACCGGAACGGTGGCCTTGACCTGCAGTGGAACCCCCGCCGGCGCAACCTGCAGCTTCAGCCCGACTTCGCTGACAACGGGCACTTCCACCATGACCGTTACCACTACCTCGACGACCCCGATCGCTAGCTCCGTGATCACCGTTACAGGAACGTCGGGAGCAACAGTTCATACGACCAAGGTAAATCTTTTGGTTTCCGCAGCCGCGGTTCCCGATTTCACACTTTCCGCCGGAGCGATTTCAGCGGCTAGCGTTGCCCCGGGCGCATCTGCAACCTCGATTGTTACGGTCGGATCGGTTGCCGGATTCAGCGGAACGGTCGCCCTCACCTGCACCGTGGCAGGAGCGGTTGCTACTGGACCAACCTGTGCTGTAGCGCCAACTTCGGTCGCGAACAGCTCAGGCACGTCGACACTCACCATCAAGACCAACGCATCGCATTCTTTGTCAGGCGCGTTGGCCCCACACCGCAATCATGAATTCGGATGGCTGGCAGCAACCAGCGGTGCGCTGTTTGCGGGAATAGTGTTTCTCGGTCTGCCTTCACGTCGCCGACGGACGACAGGACTCGCTCTCATGCTGGTCGTATTTTTCGCCGCTGGCGTAGGTTGCGGAGGAGGCAGCAGTAGCAGCGGCGGTTCCACGCAAACCGGTGGAACACCTGCGGGCACCTACACCGTGACCGTAACCGGGACCAGCGGGACGATGACTCACACCACCAGCGTTGTTCTAACAGTGCAGTAACCGCTGGTGTGCGCGGGCGGGCGCTCCCGCCCAGGCGAAGTCGTTTTGTGGCTGGGCTTTTGTGAGCCGCGTACGACCGAAGCAATTTCTCGGCAAAGTGCAATCAAAACCGGCGGACCGGAATCGCTAAATTACGAGACTAGCCCGCAAAATCGACTGCCGTAGTGTTCCCTCCGCAAACCAGCACTCCTACCCGCTCTCCGGGATCTGGCTGGTAGCGACGCGACAGCAACGCTGCCAACGCTGCTGCTCCTCCCGGCTCAGCCACAACTCTGAGCACATTCCATAGCGCCTTTTGCGCCTCCCGGATCGAATCGTCGGAAACCAGCAACACACTTTGCACATGCGCCTCGGAAATGGGGAACATCATTTCGCCCACGCGTTTCGGGGCCAGCGAATCGGCGGCGATTCCACCAGCCTCCGCATCCACCGGACGCCCGGCCTGCCTGGCTCGTGTAAGAGTGGGAGAAGCTTCTGGTTCCACTCCTACGATCTTCACTTTTGAGCCATACCACGCAGCAATTCCACCAATCAGCCCGCCACCTCCAACTGCGACAAGTAACGAACCGAGTTGCGGATATTGACTTTCGAATTCCAAGGCTACCGTCCCTTGCCCCAACAAAGTTTCGACCTGGTCGTAGGCATGAATCGGCATCGCGCCCGACTGCGCCACCCAGTCTTCGCTTGCCGCCAGCGCGTCCGCATAGCGTTGGCCGGTCACGACCAGGTCGGCACCATAGCCGCGAATTCGTTCCTGTTTCGCATGCGATGCTACTTCCGGAACAAAAATCTTCGCCGGACGTTTCAGCTTCATAGCAGCAAAAGCCACCGCAGCCCCGTGATTCCCGCCGGAGGCGGCAACCACTCCCGCTGGCGGAATCTCGCGCATCAGCAGATTGGTGAAAGCGCCTCGCGCCTTGAAGGATCCGGAATGTTGCAACAACTCCAGTTTGAGGACCAGGCGGATGCCGTTCAGTCCAAAATCGGCGCCGTCTACCTCAACTACCGGAGTACGCCTCACATGAGGACGAATCAGGCCATAGGCACTGGTAATGCTCTCGCGGTCAACCTGGGGAAGCATGGTGGTCATGATACTGGCTGGCGCAAAAAGAGTTGTGATCACGCCGGTTACGCGCTAGTTTCGCTCGCCGGAACGGTCCGACTGATGGGTTGAAGATTTGAACCCGCCCTGCCGATAAGAATGGCGTGACTACTCCCGCTCTAGCCAAAGCAGTTCCTCCACCCAATGCACGTTTTGTTGCTCGCCAACCAATCCTGTCTCAGGATGAAAAGGTTTTCGGGTACGAGATTCTCTTTCGCGACGGAGTGGAAGATTACTTCCGCTCGAACGATCCTGAAGCTGCCTCGCGCAGCACGCTCGATACTTCGTTGCTTATGGGATTGGATGTCCTCAGTGATGGTCGTCGCGCGTTCATTAACTGTACCCGCGACATGTTGTTGAAGGACTACATGACTCTGCTGCCTTCCAGCCAGGCAGTGGTGGAGATTTTGGAAACCGTCGAGCCAGACGATTTGGTAATGGCCGCATGCCAGCGCCTGAAAGCGGCCGGATACATGATCGCGCTTGACGATTTTACAGAGAACGATCCACGTCACTCGCTTACCGACTTCGCCGACATCCTCAAAGTGGATGTACGCAACACAACTCCCGAACAACGCATCGGCTTGGTCAAGCGCTATGGCCCCTGGAAATGCCGTCTGCTGGCCGAGAAGGTTGAAACTCGCGAAGAATTTCTGGCCGCAAAGAAAGCCGGTTTCCTCTATTTTCAAGGCTACTTCTTTCGCCGCCCCGAAACGATGAAAGCCCACGAGATCGCGGCTAACCGTCTTAACTATGTGCGCATGCTGCAAGTCGTCTCCAAACCGGAACTCGAGCCGCGTGAAATCGAGAACGCGATCAAAGGTGAGGCTTCGCTTTGTTACCGGCTGTTGCGTTACATGAACTCGGCCGCTTTCGGCTTCGCCAATGAAATTCACTCGGTGCGGCACGCTCTCTCGATTTTGGGCGAACGTGAAGTTCGTCGTTGGGTTCGTCTGGTCGTCACTTTGGCCGCCGGGCAGAACCGGTCTAGCGAACTTGTTTCTTCAGCGCTGGTTCGAGCCCGCTTCTGCGAGTTACTCTCGCCCAAGGTTCAACACGAAGATTCCGATCTATTTCTCCTAGGACTTCTGTCTTTGATGGACTCGATTCTGCAAATTCCCATGGCGGAAGTATTGGACAGTGTTCCCATCGACCAGGAAACGAAAGAAGTTCTTCTGGGGCGCGGCACGCGTTTGCGTCCGCTCTACCAACTGATGTTGGCGCAGGAATCCGCTGACTGGCAGGGGGTGGGAACTTTGGCAAAATCACTCAGTCTGCGAGAGAGTGAGGTCGCCGAAACTTACTGGCAGGCAATGCAATGGGCGCGGCAGATGAGCGGCACCCAGTGATTCGCGGCGTGTGAAAAAAGCCCTTACCTATTATCGAACCTAGGGCCTTCCGCGGCGTCCCGTTGTCGTAGAAAGTTACCATTGTGCAAAACCAGGTGACTTGGGACTTGCGCTTTCTCCTCTCTGAGCGGTACCATCATATTGTTTCCAGCGGCCATGCTCTCTAGCTGGCCCTCCGCGCCCCCTGGCTCCAGACGCCATACGGAAAAGCGATCTTACGGAAAAGATCTAAGGGTCTTGAAGATCTGCGAATAGAGATCATTCACGCGTGAGTTCCAGCCGCATTGGGTTTTCCGCACAGTTTGGTGTATGTGCGCGGAAGGAATCAAACGAATTTGTTAATCCAGCAAGAAAATCGAGTCGCCCTTCGGGCCGACTGAATGCAGCTAAAAACGAGAACAATATGAATGCAGGACCCGGACACCCCTCCGGTGGTGGAGGAGGGAGAAGTAAGCGTCGGCGTGGCCGGCGTCCGCCTAATCGTGGCGGAGCCCAGGGCCGCGACCGGCAACAGCAAGGCGGAGGCATTTACTCCGCTCCCATGGATCACAGCTATCGAGCCGCCATGAATGGCAATGGATCGCGGCCCGGACGCATGCGTCCCGGTTTCGCTCCTGCCTATACGCCGCTCGATCCCGAACCTTTGCCTCAGGGCGACAATGGCAGCTCTCGCATCTTCGCCTTTGTCGATGACCTGTTTTTCCAGGCAAAGATCCAGGAAACCGCGCGCAAGCTGAATGTGAAGGTCGAATTCGTCAAAACCGAGAAAGACCTGCTCGATCACATAAAGCAAAACGGCGAAGAGAAGCCGTCGTTGATTATCTTCGACATGAACAATGCTAACGCCAAGCCCTTGACCCTGATTCCCAAACTCAAGACAAAACTGAAAAAGGGAACGTCCATCATCGGCTTCCTGTCGCACGTCCAGGGCGACCTGAAGATGAAGGCTCACGAAGTAGGCTGCGACATGGTGCTGCCACGTTCGGCATTCTCACAGAATTTGCCGCAGCTGCTACGCCGCCACGGCGCCCCGGAACCAGCCGAAGAAGCCCGCCCTATGTAAGAAGTAAGTGCAAGGCGCGAGCGGGACGTTCGCGCCCGCGCAATCTATCCTGGCGGCCAGCTCAGGGCGCGTCCGCCCAGCAGGTGCACATGCATATGAAACACCGACTGCCCGGCACCTGGGCCAACGTTTAATACCGTCCGATAGCCATCTTCGATTCCTCGCTGTTTCGCCAACTGCGCTGCCGTCAGATGGCATCTCCCGACAATCTCCGCATCTTCCAGGGACGCCTCTTTCAGCCCACGGATGTGCTTTTTGGGAATCACCAGCAGATGGGTCGGCGCCTGAGGATTAATGTCCTCGAACGCCAAAGTGTGCTCGTCTTCATAGACCTTCTTGGCGGGAATTTCGCCAGCAACGATGCGGCAGAATAAGCAGTCAGTCATGAAAGTCCTCTAAAATTTCAGCTCGAAAAGATTCTAACGCCGCAGAAGAGCAGGGCCGCAACCCAGGGATTTTCTCAACATCTTCCGGAAGTTCCTCCGCGTCCTTCGCGGTCTAGGGCGTCTGATGTCAATCTCCGTCGAAATATCGACACTCCTTTTCATCCGAAACCTCAACTACCTGGCCCCCCCATGGGAAAAGAGAAAAAGTTTTCCTAAGAGCTGGGGTCACAGGGTAAATCCTTTCCCATTACGAAAGGGCGGTAATCAGGAGGAAGAATCAAATTAACCCATTCACCATCATAGGGTTACACATCTGATGCGCGCGTGGTAACAAATTGATTTTTTAATGTACGACTCTCGATAACTGCCTTAATATCGAATGATTAGGATGGTGGGCGATGCCCGCTCGCACTTGGCAAGCGTCGTGCATCAAATCAGGTTTCCGAACCTGGTAATACGAGTCTGGATGGGAAAAGATCAGTGACTTTTAGCAAACGCACCACGCTGCTCGGATTGGTATTCGCCTTGGTTTTTTCAGTGCTGCCGCCATCTGGATCGGCTGCCACTGTCAGCAACCGCTCGTTGACCACTCGCAAGAAATCCCAAAAAGTCACTGAGACGCCGCACGCCCGAAAACGCCTGTCCAAACTCTCGCGCGGTCACGCCCGCACACGGCTAGTAAGAACGAGCCGAACCGGTCGCACCCGCCGTCATCGCTATTACGAGCGCTTCACCGCCAGCTCTTTCGTGGATGACAAATTTGAAAGCGACGTCACCGCCGGAGAAGACCCAGTCGTCCGCCAGGCTGCCATAGACGCTCTGGGCAACATGAATGGCACCGTGCTCGCGATCGAACCCACCAGCGGCCGCGTTCTGGCGATGGTGAATCAGAAATTAGCCCTGGCGAGCGGTGCGCAACCCTGCTCCACCATAAAGCTGTCAGTGGCCCTGGCGGCTCTCAGCGAAGACCTGATCACAAAAGATACGCAGATCGCTCTTGGCGGCCGTAGCCGTATGAACCTGACCACCGCGCTCGCGCATTCCAATAACGCCTACTTCGAGGCCCTCGGACGCCGCCTGGGATTTGAAAAAGTCAGCTTCTACGCCCACCAGTTCGGGCTGGGCGAACTCGCCGGTTACAACATTCAGGGCGAGCAACTCGGCACCTACCCGCAGGAAGAAATTTCGTCGAAGCTCGGCGGGGTAGGCAAAATGTGCTCATTCGGCGAAGGCATCTCGATGACACCGCTGCAACTGGGAGCCATGGTCTCTGCGATCGCAAACGGCGGAACACTTTATTACCTTCAGCATCCGACATCCGCGGAAGAGATCACCAACTTTGAACCACGGGTGAAGCGCCACCTCGACATCGCTCCACTGATTCCAGAGATTTCCGACGGCATGGCGGGCGCGGTCAGCTATGGCACAGCCCGCAGCCTGCGAGTCAATTTCAACGAAGAAGAAATCTTAGGCAAGACCGGAACCTGCTCGCGCGCAGGAACCCGCTACGGCTGGTTCGCCTCCTACGCGAAGACCGACATTGGACGCATTGTTGTCGTTGTCTTCCTGCAAGGCGGACGCCCCACCTTCGGCCCCAAGGCTGCGGAAATTTCCGGACGCATGTATCGCAGTCTCTACGATCACTCGTTCTTCCTGGGTCACCCCACGTTGCCAGCAGACGCCGCCGAGGCAAAACCGGTGAGCAGCACGCAGCAGTAGGTTTTAACTGTCAGCTATCACCCTTTACACCACCCAAAAACCATTGTTATCCTTCGGCCGGCGCTCTTGCGGGCCGAAGCATCTGTGCCTTCCCAGCCTCACCCATAAAGCCCGCCCCATGCCGAGGTCCGTCGTCAGAGACAGGATGACATTCGGCTTGCGGCACCGAAGCTTCCAACACGTACGCAATCATTTCAGATAGGATTTCTACGCTGCACGAGGCCGAACATGTCCCTACAACGCCGTCATTTCCTGAAATCCCTCGCCGGCGCCAGTGCGCTCGCTGCCACAACTCGACGCTTGCATGCGCAAGAACAAGTAACGCGAGCCACGCATGCCATGCCCGCGCCGCGGATCAAAGACATCAACGTCATCGAATGCCAGCCTCAGGGCGTACGGCTCACCGTGGTCAAGATCACCACTGACCAGGACGGCCTTTACGGTTACGGCTGCGCCACTTTTACCCAACGCGCCGACCTGGTGAAGCCCGCCGTTGAGAAATATCTGAAGCCTTTCTTGCTTAACAAAAGCACTGAGCGCATCGAGGACATCTGGCAGTCTTGCTACGACAGCTCTTACTGGAAGAACGGTCCCGTACTGAACAATGCGATCAGCGGCATCGATCAGGCTCTATGGGATATCAAAGGCCGCCAGGCCGGCATGCCGGTCTATCAACTGACAGGCGGCAAATGCCGCGAAGCCGCCGACACCTACGCGCACGCCGATGGCGCCGAGTTCCAGGAAGTCGTCGACCAGGCGAAGCGCTACCTAGAGCAGGGATTCCGCCACGTGCGCGTTCAGGTCGGAGTGCCCGGCATGGCCGGCTACGGCGCCCGCCGCAGCGGCACCCCGCTCAAAGCGTTGCATGACAAACCGCTCTTCGAACCGGCTTACTATGCTCGCCGCGCGTTGAAGCTTTTGGAAATATGCCGCCAGGAGCTAGGCGATGAAGTCGAGCTGCTGCACGACATGCACGAGCGTCTGTTGCCCAATCAAGCAGTGCAGTTCTGCAAGGATGCCGAAAAATTCAAAATGTTCTTTCTGGAAGACCCGCTCTCTCCCGAAGATCTGGGGTACTTCCGTCAAATTCGTCAAAACTGCGCCACGCCCATTGCCATGGGCGAGCTCTTCAATAGCCCGCACGAATGGACGCCGCTTATCACCGAGCGCCTGATTGACTACATTCGCGTCCACGTCTCGCAGACGGGCGGGTTCACTCCGGCCCGCAAGATCGCAATCCTATCCGAGCAGTTCGGGGTCAGAACCGCATGGCACGGCCCCGGCGACGTCTCGCCGGTCGGCCACATGGCCAACGTGACGCTGGACGTCGTCAGCTACAACTTCGGCATCCAGGAATATTCGCCATTCAACGACCGCACCCAGGAAATCTTCCACGGCTGCCCTGAAATGAAAGATGGGTACCTCTGGGTAAGCGAAAAGCCAGGCTGGGGAATCGAAATCGACGAAAAAGCTGCCGCTAAAGCGCCCTTCGCGCAAAGCGAGAACGGGCTAAACGGCGGCTGGGGCGAAATCCGCAAGCGCGACGGCACGGTAATCAAGCAATAGTGGCTACCGTCCCACCTCCCACGGGCTGTGAGTTCACAGATAACTAAGCCAGGCATCACTGCGGCGCTTTTTCAAAGCGGCAAAGCAGCGGCAAAGTGGATAGAGCGCGACCACAACCGCAGCCCAGATCAGATAAATAACTAGCAAAGAGAATCCCCATCCCGGGGGCTGAGTGAAGGGAAATCTATCGATCGTAGGCGACTCAAACATCCAGTGTATTTGCCGGTAGCGCCCGTAGCACGCCACCACTGCCAGCAGGTGAATGAGCGGGAAGTGCAGCAGGTAATAAAACATCGGTACTTTGCCCAGGACCAGCGCCGGGCGCAAAAATCGAGGCGCGCCCCGGTCCACCGCCCAAAGCAAAAGCAGCGCCGGACCGAGCGTCATCAGCAAGAACAAGAGCGAGGGCGGATATTTGTTGGTATTCAAAAAAGATAACGCGGTGAAAGCGGCGGACTTTTGGGTTGTCCAGCGCACCGGATCGCCGTACACATTAATGCCGCGAAGTAGCACGAAGGCGGCCACGACACCAAGTCCGGCCCGCAGTAGAAAATTCCGGCGGTGCTCGGATGGCCGGTTATAAATTTGCCCAAGGCCGTATCCCGCCGCCGTCACGCCAACCCAGGGCACCAGTGTGTATGCGACAAAGACAGTATGCCCCGGACGGGTGACGACGAAATTGAGCGAGTGCAGAATGGTCCAAACCGGATTCGACGATTGAATGCGGTCCAGTAAGTTATGCCCCGCGATCAATATGAGTCCAAAAGCCGTGACTAATTTCGCGGGCAGATGGACCAGCGCCGAAAGCACGATCATCGCCCAGCCCAGGGCCCACAGCACATCGAGAAATGTCAGATGATAGTCGAAGTTGAACTGCAAACCGAGACAGCGAAACAGCGTGACTTCGAGGAAGATCAGCCATAGGCCTCGAGTGAACAGAAACTTTGACAGCTCGCCCGTGGACTTGTTGCGGCGGGAAAGATAGGCGCCGGTGCCAGTCAGTAAGAAGAAAACCGGCGCGCAAATGTGGGTGACCCAGCGCGTGAAAAATAGCGCGATGGTTGTCTGGGAGAGGTCGGTCGGGCTGATGGCTCGGCCAAAAAAATCGCGCGTGTGGTCGAGCGCCATCAGAATCATGATGATGCCGCGTACCACGTCGACCGATTCCAGACGAAAGCGTTTCGGGGCAGTGGACTTGATCGCCGCTACTGCAGGATCATGTTTTGATAATTCGATGGGGAGGACCACATCGGATGCCTCTCGCTCATTTTAGACGATGGCCAAAAGCAGCTGGGTTAGAGTGCATTCGGATAGTGTGAGGGTGCCCGCTCCGATGCGTTTGCGCCGGAATGTACAAACGGCTTCAGCGCCACAAACAGGGATGTCACCGACTGCGGTGTTGGAGACTAGCCTGCTCCAGGTCTCGCTGGTGTTGCGAGAACTGGGAATTCTGGATCGCACAACTCAATGGGGAGGGTGATAGTTTCAGGGGCTCCCGGGGTTGCCAAACCCGCCGTTGACGACTGACGACTACCTTCCCGCTTTCCGCTCGTCCTTCTCCACTACGCCGTCCTTGATGTAAATCACGCGATGGGCAAATTCGGCGATATCGTGTTCGTGGGTGACCAGAACGATGGTGTTGCCGTTGGCTTGTAGACGGTCCATCAGGGACATGATTTCATTTCCGGTCTGGGAGTCCAGGTTACCGGTGGGTTCGTCAGCCAGGATAATGGACGGCCGATTTACCAGCGCACGCGCAATCGCAACCCTCTGACGCTGGCCTCCGGAGAGTTCGTTCGGTTTGTGCATCATGCGCTTCTCCATGCCTACCGAAGCCAGCGCCGCCTTCGCCCGCTCGATCCGTTCTTCGCTGTGAACGCCGGCGTAAATCAGCGGCAGTTCGACGTTGTGCAGCGCGGTGGCGCGGGCCAGCAAATTAAAGGTCTGGAAAACGAAACCGATTTCTTTGTTTCGAATGCGCGCCAGTTCGTCGTCGTCCAGTTCGCTGACCAACTGGGCGTTCAGCCAGTACTCGCCTTTGCTGGGCGTATCCAAGCAACCGATCAGGTTCATCAATGTGGATTTACCAGAGCCCGACGGCCCCATGATCGCGACGTATTCGTTGCGCTGGATGCGAATATTCACACCCCGCAGGGCGTGTACCTGCTGCTCCGATCCCATGTCGTAGGTCTTCCACAAGTCTTCGGTGCAGATCATGCACGATTCGGGTGCCGCCGACACAACGGGCTGATTAATGTTGATCACTTCTGCGGTTGCCATTTTTCTCTCCTCGTCCCCTACGGACACTCGCCCGCTCCGATCTTTCTACATCTGTTTCTGCCATCCGTCGGCTGCCGGTTGGACGCTTAACTAGGGCAGTAGTTAGTCAGTCATCGGTGTTCAGTCATTCAAGAATACGACGAAAGACTGACGCCTAACTCTCATCTTCCTTCTTCGGTGCCGTGTTATCTATTTTTACGCTCACCCCGGGGCGCATGGTGCGCAGCACTTTATAACTCCCCGTAACGATCTCGTCACCCGGCTTCAACCCGTTCAACACTTCGATGTCCGTGGTGCCGGTGATCCCTGTTTCCACGGGAAGAAACTCGGCTTTACCCTCGCGGACGACGAACACACCTTGTACTTCACCTTTGTCGTCGTCTGTTTTTTTGGATGCTTCTTTCTGTGGAGCAGCGGCCTGCACCGACCCTTTCTCGCTACTGGCCGCTTTCAAATCTGCACGAGTGCGCACAGTCAAAGCCTGAATCGGAATTGTCAGAACGTTTTTGCGGGTATCCGTCGTGATTTTCGCCGTCGCGGAAAGTCCAGGGCGTAGGTTCTCTGGCGTCTCTTGCACCGTCACCACTACTTTAAAATCTTTCGCTTCCTGGCTGGCCGAAGTCTGCTGCGATGTGGAAACGCCGGTAGAACGAACAATTGCGTTATCTCCGATTTCGCTCACCACCGCCTTGAAGATCTTTTTCGGAATCGCGTCGATGCTGACTTCCGCGGGCTGCCCCAGCCGCACATTTACGATATCGGTCTCATCCACCCTGACCTCGGCGGTGATTACCGACATATCCGCCAAAGTCATCAGCGTGCTGCCAGGCGAATTCTGTATTCCGATCACCACGGTCTCGCCCTCGCGAACCGGCAGGTTAGTAATCATGCCGTCGTATGGCGCGGCATAGGTGGTCTTTTGCAGCACATCGGCCGCGTGCGTCAGATTGGCAGCGTTCTGCGTGATGTGGCGATCGGCAGAATCCTTCTGCGCCTTGGCCTGGGCTACACGCGCTTTCGCTTGCTCCAATCCAGCTTGGGCGGTTTGCCACGCAGCTTTCTGGCTGTCGAACTCCGACTTCGCGATCAATGCGTTCTGGTACAACCCCTGAGCGCGAGTCCAATCAAGCTGTGCGCGTTCGTAGTCGGATTGCGCACGATTCAGGTCGGCTGCGGATGTATTCAGCGCGGCATCGGCTGCAATCGCATCCGTTCGCGCCGCTTCCAGCCCAGCCTGGGTGGCGTTCACGTCCGCCGAGGATTGCACGTTTTCCAGTTGAGCCAGCAATTGACCCTTCTTGACCCGATCGCCTTCCTTTACATAAAGCCGCGTAATCTTGCCGAAAGCATTCGCGCCGATGTTCACATACGTCTTGGGCTTGATCTCTCCCGATGCGCTAACAATCGACGCCAGGTCCATGGGCTCGGCTTTGCCAGTTTGCACCGTGACAATGCCTTTGCGGCTTTGATGAACCGCAATACCGGCGATCGCCAAAACCAGCACGGCAACGCCGCTGCCGATCGCTATTTTCTTTCCAGTGCTCATGTTTCCCTTGTTACGCCCTCGGACCGTCTCTCGATGCTGAATCCTTCGCCCGGCCTAACCCGAAATAGACGGGTCACAGGTCCTGGATTTCGGCGCAACTGGGGACACGTCATCAGATACGGTATGGCGGATGCAAAAGTTCCAGTGGGGCCAACTGCCACTGCGGGGCACACACTTCGTTTGTGCAAACGATTATAAACGTGGCAGGTTGTTGTCGAGGCCGTGAATGTGACATACCTGGTCCCCCGCATCCGGTCTGGCATCCCGGACTAGGTGAGCTCACATCTCAATCCAGGGATGGGGGTTGCGGAGCTGCCCCTGGACAATTGGCGGAATGCCCTGGGTTGGGCTCTTAAGCGCTCCGGATGGTCCCCGCTAAACAGCGAAATGCAAGCTCCAAAGCATAGATTTTACAATCTTTACAATTGATTTGCGTCAACTCTTATCCTTGCCTTAGGAGCACTAAAGTCATAGAATGACGTTCCAAGGGTTGTTCGTCGTAAGGAGTGCCCCGTCTATGTCCCGGGTTCGGTTTCTGAATCGCCATTTCAGGTTTTCGATTTTTCTGTCTTTGATCCTGGTTTCGGCGTTGGTTGCCGTGGCGCAGGACACAAAGCCGGACTCTGCCGATCAGCCTCCGGCGGCCTCTCAATCTCCACAAGACGGCTCTGATAAAACGGCCGCGCCCTCCGATCCCCTCAAGCGACCATTGACGGAAAAGCAGAAAAAACAGAACTCCAAATCATTAAAGATTGAGCTAAGCAAGACGTACAAGAAGTGGCTCGACGAGGATGTCCGCTGGATCATCACCGACGAAGAGCAGAAAGCTTTCAAGCTGCTCTCGAACGACGAAGAACGCGACCAGTTCATTGAGGCTTTCTGGCAACGCCGCGATCCCACCCCGGACACCATCGAAAACGAATTCAAAGAAGAGCATTACCGCCGCATGGCCTACGCCAATGAACACTTCGCTGCCGGCATCCCCGGCTGGAAAAGCGATCGCGGCCGAATTTATATTATGTACGGCCCGGCGGACGAGATTGATTCGCATCCTTCTGGCGGTTCTTACGAACGGCCGATGGATGAAGGTGGTGGCGAGACTTCCACTTATCCTTTCGAAGACTGGCGCTATCGCTACCTGGAAGGCGTGGGCCAGGAAGTTATCATCGAGTTCGTGGACACCTGCATGTGCGGCGACTACCACATGACCATGGACCGATCGGAAAAAGACGCGTTGCTCTACACGCCTAATGCTGGTTTGACCTTGTACGAACAGATGGGTATGGCCAGCAAGGCAGACCGCTTTACCGGCGGCGGCCTTGAGCGGCTCGGTACCGGCCCCTTCAGCAGCAATGAGCAGACCAAGCAGTTTGACCGGCTGGAACAGTTCTATAAGTTGCAGAAGCCACCCGAGGTGAAGTTCAAAGACCTTGAGGAGGTGGTCAGCCACAAGATTAGCGTCAATCTGATGCCCTTCGATGTGCGCACTGATTTTGTGCGAGTGACGAGCGACACGGTACTGGTTCCAATCACGGTGCAGATCAAGAATCGCGATGTCACCTTCGTGAACAAGGATGGAGTGCAGCGCGGAACGGTCAATATTTTCGGGCGCGTCACCACGCTGACCGGCAAAATCGTGCAGACCTTCGAAGACACCGTGCAGGTCGATGTTCCGGCGGAACTACTTCCCAAAGTGACGGAGAATTCTTCGGTTTACTGGAAGGCTTTGCCGCTGCGACCGAATCTTTACCGCATCGATGTTGCGGTGAAGGATGTTAACGGTGACCGCTCGGGATCATGGAGCAGCCGTTTGCCCGTGCCGACTTACGACGATGATCATCTTGCATCTTCGTCGCTAATCGTCGCAGACACCATGCAGCCGGTGTCCACTAAGGAAATCGGCACCGGCATGTTCGTGATCGGCAATACAAAAATAAGGCCTCGCGTGGCTTCCTCCAACGGGAAGCCGGTATCATTCAAGCGGAACCAGAAGGTGTATTTCTGGATGCAGATTTACAACCTAGGCATGGACGACAAGACCCATAAGCCTTCGGCAACAGTTGAGTACAATGTGATAAACGCGGCCACGAATAAAGCGGTGATTCATACCGTGGAGTCGACCGACCAGATGGGCAATATTGGAGACCAGGTGACCCTGGAAAAACCTCTCTCGGCCTCCAGTCTTGATCCTGGGGTTTACCGCATTCAAATCAAGGTGAACGACAACATCTCCAAACAGACGGTGGATCCTTCGGCTACTTTTGCCGTTGAATAACTGGAAGTTTGGTCTCCTGAGGTGTTTGTAGTGAAACTGCGGAAACTGGGGTTGAAGCTCGGGTTGTTGGGGATTGCACTGGCGTTGCCAGCGCTGGCCGCCGATCATCCCGATTATGCTTCCATTTCCGGCTATGTGCGCAACGCCGCAGGCGTGCCCCAAATGGGGGCGATGGTGGAAGTGTTAGGTTCGGCCGCCCACTCGCTGAAGATCTTCACCGACGAAAATGGTTTCTACTCCGCCAGCGGAATTCTTCCTGGCGTGTACAACATCAAGGCATATTCTCCCTCCTTCCTGCCCGCGCTTCGTGAGCGAGTGGGATTGCGTCCGGGCAGCAGCGTTCTGGTCGATCTGAAACTCAGCGGGCTGTTCGAGGCGATTCAGCTCCCTGCCATGCGTGGCTCAGCTTCGAGCGAAGATGATGACTGGAAGTGGGTGCTGCGTTCGGCTTCCAACCGTCCTATTCTGCGAATGCTCGACGATGGTACTGTCGCTGCTGCGTCAGAGTCCGGAGACCCAAATCACGAGTTGAAGGGAACGCTCTCGTTCGTAGCCGGCTCGGCTTCGGATGGGTTCGGCACCGCGTCGGACATGAGCACGGTCTTCTCCCTGGAAAAATCGGTTTTCTCCTCTGGAACGATGGCTTTTCAGGGAAACGTCGGCTACGGAAATGGCTCTCCTAACGCAATCCTCCGTGCCTCCTTCAGCCACACGATGGCGAACGGGTCGAAGCCAGAGATGGCCGTCACCATGCGCCGTTTGGCGGCACCCGGAATTGATTCGCACACCAGTGCGTTGCAGGCGCTGGCACTATCGGCATCCGACCAATTCAGTCTCGGAGATGTGCTGGAACTTCGCTTCGGCAGCGAATTACAGACGATTCAATTCATGGGACGTGTGACAGCCTTCCGTCCTTTTGGCTCGGCGGATTTGCACGTGTCCCCCAACACTGTCCTCGAATATCGCTATGCGACTTCGCAGCCTGACCGCCGAGGCGAAAAAGGATTTGACGCAGCTCCGGCGGACTTGAGCGAGTCGGGCCCGCGCGTGAGTCTCGCAGCCTTCAGATCCACGGTGGAACGGGCTCATCACCACGAAGTCTCGTTATCTCATCGCATGGGTGCCACCAATGTGCAGCTCGCGATGTATTCCGATCGTGTGAGCGACCCGGCCCTTACTGGTGTCGGCGATGCCTCATCTGACGGCGGAGAAGTTTTGCCTGACCTGTTTTCCGAGAGCTTCACCTATCGCGGAAATAACCTGGACACACATGGCATACGGATGGTGCTACAGCACCAGTTGGCGTCCGATTTCACAGCAACGGTAGATTACGGTTACGGTGGCGTACTCGATCTGAATCAGGGCGACGCGAATCGCGCCGAGGTGGCACTGCAGGACGCGCGCCGCGACAGTCTTGTACGGAATCGCCACACAGCAGCTGCGAAGTTCAGCGGTACCCTTCCCGGCACCAAAACCAAATTTATTACCTCCTACCGCTGGATCAGCGGGCAGGCGCTTACGCCGGTCGATATGTATAACGCGTCGGCAGGGCAATCGGATCCGTATCTCAATATTTACCTCCGGCAGCCCATCCCAGGTACCGGCTTCCTGCCCGGCCACATGGATGCTGTCGTTGACGTGCGGAACCTGTTGGCTCAAGGATATGTTCCGCTGCTCGGTCAGGACGGTCACACGGTCTATCTTGTCCAGTCCGCCCGGTCCATTCGAGGCGGCGTCGCATTTTCCTTCTAGGAGCTTCCTCGGAAGTCTTCAGAATAGAGGTTGAGGCATAGCCCTCGGGTGGTTACCTTCGTTTTCCACAGTGGCCCATCGGTGCCATATACACACTATTGATCACGGGTTAGTCTGTTTGTGAGCAGACTTCGGGGGAGGGCTGTTCGACTAACGTCCCACGACTCAATAGAGTCTGGGGCGTTTTGTTTTGCGCCCTGGGTCGGCCCCAAGCCTGTTTTGCATAGTACTCACATCTTAAGATCCGTCGCTTTTCCGTCCGCTAAACCTCGCTTCTATTCCCCAGAAGCCTTTCCCGCCAAGTGATTATTCCCTGATCTCCGGGCTAATCGCCTGATCTACCCTCGAATTCGTGACCTCTGTAACACCCCTTCGTGCCTTTTTTATACGGTGCAGACGCAATCTGCCGACAATAGGCAGCGGTGAAATATGTTCGATGGGTCGCATCAGCAAACCGGCGGCAATGTGTTGATCGCCGACGATCAAGCCTCAAACCGCGAGTTATTGAGCCGGGCCCAGTCGCATGGATAGATTAGTAGTCCCGAGGACTTAATCCCGCGGGGGACTTC
The DNA here is from genome assembly GCA_963786325.1 of Terriglobia bacterium. Taxonomy (GTDB): domain Bacteria; phylum Acidobacteriota; class Terriglobia; order Terriglobales; family Acidobacteriaceae; genus JAIQFF01. The sequence continues at coordinate 74,508 of CAWAYW010000014.1, read as the reverse complement.
TAACAAAAACCTTCCCACGACTGGTGGTGGTATGCGGGGATCAGGCTCACTTACATAAGGCCGACCAATTGTCAGCATTGCAGAAAAGGGGGACTCCGGATAAGAACCTCTGTTTCGTCGGTCACGGGAGCCAAGCTTCAAAAATAGAACTTTAGGGCGAACTGTATGTTGCGCTCGCCTTGCGAGCTGTTGATCAAACCGAGGTAGGGGCTCAGGCCAATGACGGGTGAATTCAAAATTGCAGTGTTGGTAACGTTGAAGAATTCCGCCCGAAATTCCAGCCTCTTGGATTCGCTCAGAGGAAATTCCTTCTGAACACTTAGATCGGCGGTGCGCAGGTCCGGGCCGCGTACTGTGCCCACGCCACAAGTTCCGAAAGTGCCAGGAGCAGCCGGCGCATAGGATGTGGGATCGAACCATTGAAATCCGCTAAATCGGCCCGTGAACGGATCGGAAGCAGGTTTTCGCCCAAAGACGTGTGGGGGTGCGATGCAGTTGGCACGCGGCCCGCGGGAATTGGTGCCGGAAGCGTCGCCGGCGTAAATCGTGAGCGGAAATCCGCCATGGAACTGGACGATACTGCCGAGCTGCCAATCGCCGATCACCGTGTTAACGAACGGAGTTAGATTTCTGCCCCACCTCTTATGGCGGCCGACCGGAAGTTCATAGACCGCGTAGCTACTGAGTACATGCGCAACGTCGTAATAGCACGGCCCCCACTCGGAGCGCCTATCGTAAAGGTTCTGCCAGTAAGCCGAAGCCGGCGATGCCTGGCCGGCCGCACCGAAATAGCCGATGGAGTCGGTCATGCACTTCGAGTAGGTGTATGCGATCTGTGCTTGCAAGCCGCCGCTGAAGCGTTTCTGCAAGGTGGCCTGGAGTGCGTCGTAACGCATGTTGCCGATGGAAGCCGTCCCAGAGATCTGCGATAGCTTGGACTGGAGGGCCCGGTTTCCCGACAGGAAGGGACTTGGGGTTATCGATCCATCTGCATGCAACTGTTTCTGAAGGTAGGGCAGGGCGACCATCAAGTGGGTTGCGTGTTGGCCCACGTAGCCCACCTGAAGCGTGGTGGAATCAGTGAACTGGTGCTCAACCGCGAAATTCCATTGCTGCGAAACGGCCGGTCGTATGTTTGAATCCCACAAGCGGATGATCGCGTTCTGAAATGGATCGGTGGTAGGCGGCAATAAACCTTGCCCGGTTCTGGTTGCCGGCAGATTGCTAGTGAAATTGTCCGTCTCAAACTCAGGGCTGGTAAAGGGAGGGTTCATCGGGAGCCTGAGATTGTTGCCGGTGCCTTCCAGGTAAGAAGAAATCCCATAGGCACCGCGCAACACTGTCTTTCTGTCGAGGAATACCGGGGTCCATGCCAATCCGATTCGCGGCTGAAAGTTCAGACCACCGTTGTAGGAATTGTAGAGCGCGCGGCAATTACTGTAGCTGCAAGGCTGACCGGCGAACTGAATTTGCCCGGTGATGGGCGCAAAATTAACCTGCCGGTTCTGCACCTCTACCCAGGGTGTGTGATTCTCATAACGCAATCCCAAATTCAGTGTGAGTGAATCGGTTGCGCGCCAGTCGTCCTGGAAATAGATTCCGAACACATTGGCGCGTTGACCCCAAAGTCCGGTGCTGTTGATCCCCCGGCCAAACGACTCAGGTAGCCCTAGAAAGAAGTCTCCTTCTCCTGCGCCGGTTCCACCGCCCGACACCGCCAGTGGCTCAGGACCAGCGGTAAAGCGTCCGCTGAAAGTCATGAAACCGGTTCGGCCGTTGGTGCCTGCTTCATAGGTGTTGATGCGCTGCCGCCAAAACTGGAAACCAGCGTGGAACAGGTGCCGACGGTGGGTGATGACGACATCATCTTTGTACTGAAACACGGTGTCGGCAAAAAGTTCTGCGGCGCCAATATTGTTACTGCCGAAAGTGTCAACCGCGCCACCAAAGATGATGAGGGCCAAAAGACCAGGACCATGATCGTTGGCGTTGGCGATACCGAGTTTCTCGCCGAGATTTCCCAGACCGATGTCATCCCCACCTCGGGTCACTCGGACATAGTTCGCACCCACACTCGCCTCATTCAGCACGTTGGCGCTGAAGTTGTGGGTCCAGTTGACCACGCCATTTTCCAGGCGAGCTTGGTCGAAGGTATTGAAAAGCAGTTTCAAGGAGTTGATGACGGGTTTATCTTGGGAGCCCTCCGATATCCGGAGGTACAGCCGGTCGCTCGACGAGATCTTATAGTCGAGCCTCACATCTCCCTGATCCACGTTGTTGTAGCTTCGAGTGATATTGACGAAGTTGTCTCTTAAATTGCCATTCAAGGGTAGAGGATAAAGTCCCGAAGAAAACAGATTTCCAGCCACCGCATCAATCATGTTCAAGGGAATTTGATTGTTTGGAAATGGTGTCCGGTTCCCGTTTGGATCCAGCTGGAACGGGTTGTACAGCTGGGTACCTCGCTCGGTCAGCAATTGAGAGAAGTCCCCTTGCCGTTCCGCGGCGGTGAAAAGCGTGATGGGAATACTCGAAGACGGGTGATCGAAACGCTGACCCTGATAGTCGACGAAAACAAACAATTTATTCTTCAGGACGGGGCCACCAAACGTGGCGCCAAACATGTTCCAGCGCAGCGCGGGCTTGGGGAGTCCCTGTAAATTGCTTCCCCAGTTGTTGGCATTTAGAACATCGTTTCGAAAGAACTCAAAGATGTCGCCGTGATAACGATTGGTGCCGGACTTGATAGATGCACTTACGACGCCGCCCTGAAAGTTTCCGAACTCGGCGGATGCGTTCTGGGCGATCAGGTTGAATTCCTGAATCGCGTCCACGCTCGGACTAAAGCCGACCAAGTTGTCCGAGACCTGGTTGTTATCCATGCCGTCGAGCAGGAAACTGTTTGCCTGCTCGCGGTTTCCATTGATATACGGCCTTCCAGCGCCTGACGGGCCATCTCCGCTGGTCAGGGTTTGAGGATCGGGATGCACGCTCCCGGGGGCGAGCAGGGCCAACTGAACGTAGTTGCGTGAGAGCAGTGGGAGATCGACGTTGGTATGGGAGTCGATAATGGTGCCGAGTTGCGTTGTATCGGTGTGGAGTAAAGGGGGAGCCGACGTGACGTCGACGGTCTCATTAGCCGCTCCGATCTTCAATTGGAAATCGACGCGGGCAGTTTGGTTGAGGACAAGCGTGATCGAGCGGTAGATGGCAGTCTGAAAGCCCAGCGCTCCAACCTTCAACTCGTATGTCCCGACGGGCAATCGAGGTATATGGAAACCGCCCGTGCTGTTCGTTTGCACAGTGTAGGCAGTTTCTCGTTCGCTATCTTTGGCAGTAATGATCGCGCCGACAATGCCGGCGCCGGTGGGATCTACAATGCTGCCGGTGATAGCGGCGGTTACGTCCTGACTTGAAGCCATGGAGGAAAAACCAAGGCATGCGAGCACTAGTACAAGGGAACAGGCTTTCCGCATCGCATGGCGCTCCGGCATGACTACCTCCAAACTTCAGTGCCTTACGCCGCACCTATCCAAGCCAACACTAACGAAAGTTTTTCACCAGCATGATGCTGGATTCCGCGTCACCCTTGTCATCGAAGAGAACCGATCTGCCGTCGGCGGACAACCCTATTCCCACCCCGCCCGGCTGGTTCAAGGTTGAAACCGTAGTTATTTTCTTGCTCGCGAAGTCAAAAAAATTTAGCAGCCCGACATACTCATGATCCTTCGATTGCTTTGCATCGCGAAAATAAATACCCTTCCGGCTGGGTGCCCAGTTAAACCAGTCGCCCCCACCCGCCCGATCCAGAACACGTTCTTCTTCGCCCCCCTGCAGAGGCATCTTCCATATGCCGGACGTCCCTAGCTTCGCATAATAAAGAGACTGTCCGTCCGCAGATTCGGCACCAAACACGCCGCCCTTCCTTGTGATCTGGACAGGGGGGCCGCCGCTGACCGGCACCTTCCACAATTGAAAGGGTTCACCACCCCGGTCGGAATAGAAGTAGATCCATTTTCCATCGCGCGACCAATTGGGGCCGCCGTTGTCAGATCCCGGCAGAGTGGGCAACAACCTCGGCGCGCCACCACCTATCTCAAGCAGGTAAATCTCGCTATGTTCCGCGGGACGAAACTCAAAAGCAATAAAATGGCCGTCGGGCGACCAACGCGGAGCTCCGGCCGTGCCGCGCAACGAAGTCAACGGTCCGCAATGTGAGCCGTCGCCATCGCAAGCCCAAATGTCCGAATACCCGAAGGCATTCGATTCGAATGCGAATCTTTTCCCGTCAGGAGAAAACTGCGGCCGCCAATTGAAGCCTTTCTCGGATCGGAGAAAGATGGGCGGACCCTGGCGGTGTGTATCGTCCTTCAGGTCCAGTCGAAAAAGGCTGTCTTTGAAGGCCATGTGCTGATACACAAGCTGATTCCCTTTTGGAGAAACAGAAGGAGACCAAGCGATCACTCCCACACCTGTAACCGGTCGCGGTGTTCCTCCGGAAGCGGCCACGCGCCAGAGAGCGCCGAGGCCTCCACGCGCCGAAGAGAACACGATCTCGTGACCGTCCGGAGTCCAGGTGAGAGATCCCATAATCCAGGTTTTGTCGAAGGTCAAGCGCTTGGGTGTTCCGCCCGCGACTGGCACCACATAAATATCGGATACTACGCCCGCAACGATCTCACGGACAAAAGCTACCGTCGAACCGTCGGGGGAGAAGGCCGGGGCAGAGTCGCACTCTCGATTTGACGGCGACGTAAGTGGCCGAGTAGTGGAATCGGCGAGCGACAGCAGCGCAATCCAAGCGCGGTTCTTGTCCTCCTGACCCTCCGAAATGGCCAGCGTCTTGCCATCGGGCGACCAGTCCAGTCCCTCCGTCCAAGGTCCAGAGAACCCTGTTCTCAACCTTTGCTCGGTACCGCCTAGAGCCGAAACCGTATAGACCGCTGTTCCATGTTCAGAGAAACGGTAAAAAGCGATCCGTCGGCCGTCCGGCGACCACGTGGGAAAAGCATCGCCAGCATTGCTCGTCAGACGCAGCGCCTTGTCGCCATCGACCATGACGGTGTAAATCCCATTCCTATCCTTCGCACCGAATGCAAAGGCGACCTGGTTGCCGTCAGGCGAGAACGCAGGATCACTTTCGAAACCGGGTAGCGCCGCGATGGGCACTACTTCAAGGGGAGGCAGGCCCGCATCTGCGCGGTTGCGGCCAAGCCGCCAGATTCCAATCGCGACGAGCACAGCCAACGACAGCGCTACCCCCGATATCCACCGCGCTTTCTTCGTGAGTCCCTTAAGGGGCTTTGGGGGAGGAGGCGGTGCGGGTGTTGGTGAGTCTGACTTGTCGACTGGGCCGATGAACCGATATCCGCGACGAGGGAGAGTCTCCACAAACCGGGGTTTGTCGGCTCGGTCGCCCAAAGCCACTCGAATCTTGGTAATCGCAATATTGAGCCCGTGGTCGAAATCGACGAACGTGTCTTCCGGCCAGACCTGCTGGCGGAGCTCTTCCCGGCTGACCAGTTCGCCCGAGCGCGACAGAAGGATGGCGCACACCTGAAACGGCTGGCCCTGCAAGGGCACCTTTACACCATTTTTGCGAAGTTCCCCAGTCTGCAAGTCCGCTTCAAACAGTCCGAAACGAACAATCTGCGCAGAACGTTGACCATTGTTCATGTGGAACCCCAAGCGGTTGGCTCGAACTGTAGCACCGTTAGTCAGCTTCTCCAACTCCCCCCGTGTACTCGCACCTCTCAACCGGCTTATTACCAATGACTTGGCGGTAGAGGAAAAATAGACCTTTAATGTAGGCGCGGTTCATTGAGCTATTCGTCTCCTTAATCCACCTTGGCGGTACCGCAACAGCGGACAGGGTGCACGCCATGAACCGCTTGGTGCTTTCTGGTTGCCTGCTGCTCACCGCCACAACCTTACTCGTGGGCACCGGATGGGCGCGAACGCCGAGCGCTTCCAACGTTGATCTGAAGAACGATGACGTGAAGCAAGAGGCCAAATCCTCTAGCGTCACGATGAGACTGCCTGTCCGCGTGTACCAGGGGTACTTGGTCATTGTGGAGGGGGCGATCGGCGACGGCCACAAGCTGAATTTCCTGGTGGATACGGGCGCTTTTCCAAGCGTCGTAGACCAGAAAATCGCGCATGACCTGAAGCTGACTGAACAAACTGAAAGAGTGAATCTGTGGAACAAGAGTGTTCGCGCGAAGCAGGTCGTCCTACCTTCCTTAAGCCTGGGCCCGGTGCGCGTCAAGTCGATCCCCGTTTTGGCGCAGGACCTCTCGTTCTTGCACGAGGCTCTCGGTCTCAAGGTGGACGCGATTGTCGGATTGGACGTGCTGAGGAAAAGCAGCTTCACGATCAACTATAAGAAGAAGGAAATCCTGTTTGGCGCCCCGGAGAGTCTGACTTACTTCGTACCGTTCGAGACCGATACTCCCGTTGTTACCGTTCGAATGGGATTTCAAGATCGACGCTTGCGTATGGTAGTTGATTCGGGTGGTCCGGATCTGACTCTATTCCGAAGTCGAGTGTCGGAGTCGATCGCTCTGCAGGCGCTGGGAACAGAAACGGTCGCGGATGCGGGCGGAACATTTCAGCGTACGAGGGTGCGGATTCCGGAACTCTATCTAGGCAAACAGACGATGGGCGCGCAGATGGCATTTTTGGTGGATGACCGGAAAGATGAAGGCGACGATTTCGATGGAGTCCTAGGCATGAGGGGACTGCGGTTTTCGAAGATTGCGTTCGACTTTGAACGCCGTAGGTTCTCCTGGGAACCGCGATCGATGGCCCCTGCGATCACAGTTGCCATTTACGACGATGTGGGACTTTCTCCGCGCTTGTAATCCTACAAGAATTGACGGCAGCGGTCTCCAACTTTGGCAGACTCGGATCGTTCGGTGCTCATAGCTTGTCGCCGGGAGCGATCAAGGACGTGATCGCAGAGATTCGCTCCCTCACATCAAAACCGTTCGCGATGAACGATGGCTGCCTTACAAGCGCATGAGGAATAGTCGGGCGAACGGCTGGAAGCGGAGCCACAGAATCCTGATGCTAGTGCCCTCAGCGCAGGTTAGCATTGTCGATGGCACCTCACAATGCCGTAGGAGCCACCTTGTGGGAGAGGTACAAGAGTCGTAGTTGGTGTGATCGCTGGGCTGCACGCACCGTAGTCTAGGGAGACACTGTCCACCCGAAAGGCGCCCCGGAAGCTGCGGGGATTTTGTGGTTATGCAGAGGGCACTTGAGCCTGAGTTTGGCTTAAGTGGGCCACTCGTCCGGACATACGTGTGTCCGCCCCCAGGCTTGGATAGAATGATCCTCCTCAGGGAGGATTGAATGCGCCTTAATCTGCTGTTGACAGCGGTCTCTCTGCTGTTATGTCCGTTTTTCTCGCACTCCCAACAAGTCACACTTTCCCCGGCCACCCAGAAATATGTCCGGGTGAACACACCAACAACCATCCTCGAACATGTACGCGTGATCGATGGAACCGGAAGGTCCGCGGTTGAAGATCAGAATGTCGTAATCGAGAACGGCAAGATCACCGCCGTCCGGCCCGGATCGGATGTTGCTTCTATAGCCGCAACAACGGTGCTGAATCTCCGCGGATATTCGGTGATGCCCGGCATCGTGGGCCTGCACAATCATCTCTTCTATATTGCGCATCCGAACCTCAAAGCGGATTGGAGCGAGGAACCTCCCATTCTCATTCCGGAAATGATTTTTTCTGCTCCCCGGCTTTACCTCTCCGGTGGGGTCACAACGATGCGTACGACAGGCAGCGTTGAAACCTACGCTGATCTGAATTTGAAACGCATGATCGATGATGGAAAATTAGCGGGGCCGCATATCGATGTAACCGGGCCGTACCTCGAGGGGTCGGGAACTTTTGCCGTTCAACTGCACGAGCTCTCCAGTCCAGAGGAAGCGCGTCAGATGGTTAATTACTGGGCTGATCGTGGTGTGACTTCTTTCAAGGCATATATGAACATCACGCGCGCGGAACTGAAGGCGGCGATTGAAGAGGCTCACAAGCGCGGCATCAAAGTTACCGGGCATTTGTGTTCGGTGACTTATAAGGAGGCCGCGGAGATGGGGATCGACGATCTGGAACACGGCTTCTTTGTGAACACTCAGCTTGATCCGGCGAAGAAGCCCGATTTGTGCAGTGACAGTATGGGAGATTACACGCTCGAGCATATGGATCCAGCTGGTCCGGAAGCCAAAGAACTGATCAGCCTGCTCGTGCAGCGTAATGTGGCGATTACTTCCACCTTGCCCGTATTTGAAAGCGATATACCGGGCCGGCCGCCGCTACGCCAAGCGGTACTGGACGCAATGTCGCCAGAGGCGCGTGAAGCATATCTCTATCGCCGGAATCGTCCGGCTAGCAAAGCTTCCAGACGCAATGGGGAAAATCTCTACAAACGTGACCTGCAACTGGAACGCGCCTTTGTCGCTGCCGGCGGACTGCTGCTGGCCGGTCCTGATCCGACTGGAGATGGAGGCGTGGTCCCGGGTTTTGGCGATCAGCGTGAAATGGAGCTCCTCGTCGAAGCTGGGTTCTCTCCAGTGGAGGCGATCAAGATTGCAACCCTCAACGGAGCGACCTACTTAGGCCAGCAGACAAAGATTGGATCGATTGCCGTGGGCAAGAATGCAGACCTGGTTGTCATCAATGGTAATCCGGCGGCCCGCATTGAGGATGTTGAGAAAGTTGAAATCGTGTTCAAAGATGGGGTTGGCTACGACTCAGCCAAGTTGATTGAGTCGGTGAAGGGGAGGTACGGGCAATATTAGGACACTGGTCGGGGGCTGGCCCACCTTTTCGCTTGCTCACTCCATCGAGGCTGCCTCATCCCTATCCCGGTTTTGGAAAAGGGTGGAAGATACAACTCTAAACCTCTTGGATTCTGATTTTCCTTAGCCCAGGGATTGACGGCGAAGTGATAAAAACCTCTGCGCGATGTCGGCTACACGGATCCCCATCCTTTGCAAACTGCTCAAGGGGGAGTTTCAACTTCGGTGATGGCGTTAGTCGGCCGGTTTCAGTGGGGGCTGAAGCTGTGGGTGCTGTCCGATATTGCGGGTGGAGCGGCTAGTGATGTCCTGTTCACGATGGATCCATTGATCCCTGTCTCACGAGCCCAGCTCTGAAGTGCGGCCCTTACACGCCTCCTCAGATGTGACTTTCGTACTTTTTCCCAGAGGATGAGTGCGGCGCATTTTGAGCGTATAAAAAACTGCGAAATTCTGATCGCCCAGAAGGGGCGATTCGGGAATCGAGTGTTTCACGATGGATTTGGCGTAACACGATCAAAGTTTTTGTTTTTTAATAGCCGATTTACTCGCAACTGTAGGCGGCAGTTCGTGACTTCGCAGGGCCCAACTTCGAAAACAACAAGGATAGGATTACCCGCTCCACCTCAGCGTTATTGGTCGGCTCCTACGATTTTGGTTTGCACGTGGGTGTGCTCGAAGGCCTTGTTTTCTAGCGATACGGTCATGGTGCGATTGAAAAAGAAGAGAGCACGGATGCGAAATTCACTACCAAGGCTGACCGGAAACCAGATGCCGTCGTCCTGACGGCAGTAGTGGACGGCGAAGCCGATACCGGGGAGGTCGGTGCCCAAGAATGTCCGGACGCCGAGGGGCAGGCGACGCGACAGTTTACTGAATACGTAAATCGGCTGAAACTCCTGGGCGTCGATGTAGGCCTCTCCCGCCCAATCCATATCATCTTCATCCTTCGGAGCGAAGGCAATGTGGTACGACAGACGGCCTTCGAAGGCTTCTTTGCCTATCACGCGAAAGTTGTACTGACCCTGCTCGTCGGTGGTAAGAGGGAAGAGGTCGCGGGCCATTCCATCTTTGGACTCTTCGGTAGTGAGGTCTTCGCGGAGGTCGTGAATGAGTTCTCCGTCAGTGCTGTCAGGCTCCGGCGCGGGCTCTCCGCTGAAGGCTTCATACTTGCCCTTGTGCCAATAGCGGCCGGTGAGCTGCTGCAGTGTCCTTTCGGTGTGGTCGGGCTTGGGAACGATGTGATAGTCGGCAGTTTCTTCGCGAAGGACTTTGCCGCTCGTCTTCCTGGCAACTATCTGTATGTGTTGTTGATAAATGTATTGGTTGCGCAGCTTTTCACTGCTGTCCTGGTTGGTGGCTACTCGGGCCATGATGTACTCAGCAGTTAGAGGATCGTCTGCTCTGGGTTGTGGAACCAAATAATAGGCGAGGGCGACGATTGGGAGTAGGCGAACCATGGGCTCAGTACCTATATCATTTACGCAGATACCCTTTGCGAAGTTCGATTTGAGTTTTGGGATGCTTTCGCCTGTCGCATGAATGCTAGCGCCCAAGGCTAGAAAGAGCGTCCAAAGCGGCTCGCTCATCGCTGCGGACGACTTGGCGTCAGACCTTTCTACTCGAAACGGGCAGCAAATGAGGGCTTCAATAGGCGCGAATCGAAAGCGGTACTGTCTGCCAGACCGAAGGCGTGGATCTGCCGGAAGAGGAACGTGCCCACCGCCCATGCCACGACCATGACCGAGGCGAATGTAATGAGATGTTTGTGCTTCATAGTCGATATCATTGCGTTTCGACGACCAGCGACATCTTGTACTTGCCGCCCAGAATAGTGGCGCCCGGCAGATACCACGATGATGCCCTGCACGACGTCCGAGACGATGTTCCGGGATGCAAGAGTCCCATTCGGTATCTTCACTATATCTGCTATGGATATATGATATCGTTATCCCTTACCTCCGCGTCCGTCTCAATCCCGTAGGTTTCCTCAGTGATACCCGGCCCGCCCCGCCGCTGAACTATTTCGTTCAGTTTCTGCTTTTGGGTTTCCGCCTCATCACGCATCTGCTAGGGCTCCGTGGCCCGATATCCGGTGCTATTCTGACCTAGCGACCGATGAACAACCGCGACATACGGGCGACTTGGAAGTATCACGATGGTACGAAGCACTCCCATTGGAGTATCCATAACAATCCTCACTTCCTGGACTGGGCGAACCGGCCGCGGCCTTTTAAAATCTACCCGAACATAGAGCCGCTTCTGCTGCCGCGGGATGTGCCGCCTACAGGGGTGGCAGTGCTCTCCGCGATCCGAGAGCCAGTACCCTGGTCGCGGGCCGATTCGGTCCCTGAACTTCAGGATCTGGTGCGCATTCTCTGTTTCTCGGCGGGGATTACCAAGCAACGCGCACATCCAGGCGGAGAAATCTACTTTCGCGCTGCAGCCTGCACCGGAGCCCTCTACGAGATCGAGCTGTACGTCGTGACTGGCGATCTTGCGGGCCTGGATGCTGGCGTGTATCACTTCAATCCGGCAGATGTATCGCTGCGACTTCTGCGAAAAGGTGATTTTCGCCGAAACTTGGCTCAGGCGACGGCGATGGAACCCGCGGTGGCTCACGCGCCCGCGACGATTATCTGTACCGGAACATACTGGCGGAACGCCTGGAAGTATCAGGCGCGCACCTATCGCCATTTCGGATGGGACAACGGCACGCTGCTGGCGAATATGCTGGCCGTTTCTGCGGCTTCGGGGCTGCCGGCTGAGATCGTGCTCGGGTTCGTGGACGGCGAGGTGAACCGCCTACTTGATCTCGATACGCGGCGCGAGGTTTCCATGTGCCTCATACCAATCGGGCGCAAATCGGAGAGTTCGCTGCCAGCCCTGAGAGAGGCTCCGCCGATCGGCCTCGAGACGATCCCGCTTTCGGAACGTGAGGTCGAGTATCCCGCCATGCTTGAGATGCACGATGCGTCTTCGCTTGAGTCCGAAGAGGAAGTAGCTCAGTGGCGCAGGAAGCCACCGGTCTTCCCACCTTCCGCTCCAGCAGGCGAAGCAGTTCGCATCCAGCGACTGCCGGAAGAAGAACAACCCAAGGACACGATCGAGCAGGTGATTCTGCGCCGCGGCTCTACCCGAGTGTTCGATAAGACTGCATCTCTCACACTGGACCAACTCTCCACCATTTTCGATTGCGCCACGCGAGGTCTTCCGGCTGACTTTCTTGATCCCCTCGGCGCACAGCTCAACGATCTTTACCTGATCGTGCATGCGGTACAGGGGCTAAAGCCGGGTGCTTACTTCTTCCGGCGTGAGCACAACAGCCTGGAGCTTTTGAAGGCAGGGGAATTCCGCGCCCAGGCTCACCATCTTGGACTGGAGCAGGAGCTGCCGGCGGAAGCCTGTGTGGACATCTTCTTTCTCGCTGATGTGAAATGCATCCTGGAAGGGTTCGGGAACCGCGGCTACCGGGCCGTCCAGCTGGAGGCGGGCACAATCGGCGGGAGGATGTACCTGGCTGCGTATGCCCAGCGCCTGGGGGCAACCGGCCTAACCTTCTTCGACGATGACGTGATTAACTTCTTTTCGCCGCACGCGAAAGGCAAGAGCGCCATCTTTCTTCTCGCGATTGGCAAGCCGCTGAAACGCAAACCAGATTAGGGCCCCTAGAGAAGTTCGAAATCAGAGAAGGGGCTTAGGGATTATGGGAGGGTTGCCCGTCTGCGAACTGAAAGCTGTTGGAATGATTGTCTGGAGGAGGAAAAGCAAAACACTATCAGACCGTGTGTACCATCACACGTAGCCTACGAGGTAGGAGCGGGGCGGCAACAAACCGTTCGAAGCCCTCGGACAATGTACCCATACTCGCAAGAGTAGCATCGGAACCGTGAGGCGACGATGTATCTGCTAGCACAATGTGGAGAGGGCCTAGGCTTGATACCAAGGTCAGAATACACGAATGCTCGTAAGCGTCGTCACCCTTAGAGAACCTAAGAGGCTGTGCGGTTCTTCTCGCAGTGGGCACGGAACGTACGGGTTTCTCCGTCATGGTCACATCACACTGCCGGCGTACAGAGCGGACCTAACCTATCGCGTCATTCCAACGGAACAGGATAAATCCGTATCGCTCCCCACAAGGGAAAGCACATCGCAAGATGGGCCGATGGCGGTGCGGACATGAGAGGAAGGAGGAAGCGAATGCCGCTCTGTAATGGAACGGATACCGGTTGCGTCAGTTCGATCGACAACATCATCGGACGCGAAAGCGGGCTGACTTCCTTCAGGTGCTTCCCACGAGAGAACTGGGCTAATCGGCACATGAGGCAGGGCAGATGACGACAGCGCAAGCTGTTGGTGCAGTCTCACGCGAGGCGGCAGAATGGTACGCCATGGATTGGCAAGCCATTAACCGCAACGTTCGCCGACTCCAAGTGCGTATCGTGCAGGCGACGAAGGCAAGTAGATGGGGCAAGGTGCGAGCCTTGCAACACCTGCTGACCCACTCGTACAGCGGCAAGGTTTCAGCCGTTCGACGAGTGACGGAAAACAAGGGCAAGAAAACCCCTGGGGTGGACCAAGAAATCTGGGACACACCAGAAAAGAAGACACAGGCCGTACATGAACTCAAGCGCAGAGGCTATCAACCGCAGCCTCTTCGACGGGTTTACATCCCGAAATCGGACGGCAAAACGATGCGCCCGCTCGGAATTCCCACCATGAAAGATCGAGCCCAACAGGCATTGCATTTGCTTGCACTCGACCCCGTGGTGGAAACCACTGCTGACAACAACTCCTACGGGTTTCGCCAGCAGCGGTCCTGCGCTGATGCGATAGAACAGTGTTTCAAGACACTGTCCAAACCAAATCCGCAGTGGATTCTAGAGGGCGACATCAAATCCTGTTTCGACCGAATTTCGCACGATTGGCTTCTGGCTCACGTCCCCATGGATCGAGCCATTCTCCAAAAGTGGCTGAAAGCCGGGTATATGGATAAACACGTCCTTCACGAAACAATGGATGGGACCCCACAGGGCGGAATCATCTCACCCGCGCTTTCCAATTGCGCGTTGGATGGACTGGAGCGGCTCTTGAAGGAAAAGTTCCCGACAAAAAAGCCTCTCTCCTCCTTCGGAGGTAAATTCGCCTGCGTCAATCTCATCCGTTATGCGGATGACTTCATCATCACCGGTAGAACCAAAGAACTACTGGAAGGAGAAATTAAGCCCCTCGTTGAGCAGTTTCTGCACGAACGAGGGCTGGAGCTTTCTCCTGCGAAGACGGTCATCACCCACGTGGAGAAAGGTTTTGATTTCCTCGGACAAAACGTGCGCAAGTACCCCAACGGGAAACTGCTCATCAAGCCTTCCAAGAAGAACATTAAAACCTTCCTGGGCGGCATCCGGAAGACAATCAAAGCGGCGCTGGGCATGTCGGCCGCCGATCTGATCCATAAGCTCAACCCCAAAATCAGGGGCTGGGCCAACTATCATCGGCACGTGGTGAGTCAACGCATGTTCGCTCGCGTTGATCACGAAATCTTCTCTAGTCTGTGGCGATGGGCACGACGAAGACACCCGAACAAGAACACGCGCTGGCGCAAACAGAAGTACTTTGCGTCGCGTCGTGGTCGTGACTGGTCCTTCTTCGGTGAAACGTGTGATGACGAGGGGCGGCCAAACCAAGTTTGGCTGCGCCACGCCTGTAGCACACCCATCAAACGACACGTTAAAGTCAAAGGTGACGCGAACCCCTACCACCCTGCCTATGAATCCTACTTCGAACAACGTGAAGGAACCCATATGCAGGAAACGTTTCGGGGTGCTCGTACCCTTCGTTTTCTCTGGCATGAACAACGCGGGCTCTGCGCTTTGTGCAATACCAAGATCACTCGGATCACGGGTTGGCGCCTTCACCACTGCGTTCCCCGCGTGATGGGTGGCTCACCAAGCGCAGAAAACCGCGTTCTACTTCATCCGGAGTGCCATGACAGGGTTCACCGCCAGCGCCTTTCTGTCTCGAAACCGCGTCTCCCCGAAAGAGGCGTTCGAAGGGCTTGAGCTGTGTGAGAGGAAACTTTCATGCACAGTTCTTAGAGGGCTGGACGGGAGCAATCCCGTCCGGCTACTCGGTGACTCGGGAAGAATCTTGCCGACGGGCCTGCGGCTAACTTCCAATTCGTCGCCCTGAAGTTTCCGCCTGATGAGACGGTCAAGAACTCAGAGGAACATCAGGCAGGCTTTGGATCTTGTTTTTCGGAGATGGACAGGGGCGCTAGCGAGTCCTTCTTGCTAATTAAATCCATGGCGGCCTGATACAACTTAGAACGCAATTGATAACGCTGGTTGGCGCGCGTTATATACCGCACGGCGATTTCGACGCCGCCGCTTACCGGCTTTACATTGATGGCTGGGGCGACCGATAGCGCGCGCATACTCCGGGAATGGGCGGCAAGCTGCCATTCCGTTTCCGCTTGACCGGCGCTGTCTGCGGTGGCTTCCAGCACAGTCTTTTGAATGGCTTCAACGATCGGGTACGGATTTTGGCTAGAGGCCAAGACCAGCGTCAGTTCATCCCAAAGCCACTGTCCCGAAGTGGAAAAATTGAAGTAGTGACCCTCGATGGCGAAACTGTTGGTGAAAGTAACACGCCGTCCGGTCGGATGGCCAGAGTCGGTCCAGTTACCAGTTTCCAGCAATACCGTATGAAACATTCCGAGCTCAATGACTTCCCCGGTTACTCCGTTAATTTCCACCCAATCACCTAAGCGGATCCCATTTCTTCCCATCAGAACGAACCAGCCAATAAAGCTAACGATAAAATCTTTCAGCGCCACTGTAAGACCCGCGCCGGCGAGTCCCAAGATAGTCCCCAACTGGCTTGGCGGACCAAAAATTACCAGCAAGACCAGTCCCAAGGCAATGATTTGCAAACCAGTGCTTATTACGGCGTGGAGAGTCTCGGCCTGACGGGGGTCCAATCTTACTTTGTTGAGAAGACGTTTCAGCCAACTATCAAAGAAGATCCCGATCAACAAGATAGCTACAACGACAGCAACGCCGGATAACCCTCTGTGAATCACGGTGCGTTGTTGTGCTGAGATTACTTCCAGCCACTTTCTATAGGTTTCGGAGAGGTTCTTCTGATCCTCAATGCGCTCCTCAAAGTTTGTGAGTGCCTTCACCGTGGCCGAGCGGCGTTTTGTCGCACTCACGAGGTCGGCGGAAACCTCGTGGGGAGAGCTAGCAGAATCTTTACCCGCAGGCTGCGTACGCCCCCCGCCGAGTGTTCCTGGATCTGCTTGTGTTTTGGTTTTGATGTTCGATTCAAGAGCCTCGCGTTTTGTGGTGAACGCGACCGCGGACGATTCTGCGTCTTGCTCGGCCTGCCATAATCGCAACTTCTTGTCATGCAGCTCTGACCATTGCTGGTAATGGTGAACCAGCCCGCTTCGATCAGGCGGTGTGGAAGTGTTAACCGTCGTCGTATCGGCCACACGGGATGCGTCATCGTGCTCTTTCATTAACTGTTCAATCCGGCCTTGGGAATCACCGCCGGCAATGGTTAATTCCTGCTTTGCGTTATCCACCTCATCCTGATCAAGCTGGACCTGGACTTTCGCCTCTTCCAGTTGATCGTCCAAACTGTTCGCCTTGACTCCGGTAGCTTTGGACAATGCGGAGGTAAGTTGCTCGACGCGTGCATTGTCTGCCTCCAGAGTTTTCGTTGCTTTCTGCAGCCTGGCTTCACTTTGCTTTGCCGCGGCGCTCAACACCGGCGGATTCTCTTGGGTCTCCCGCACTCCCGCGGCGAACGCGAGATCCATCTCGCGATCACCGAGGCGCAGGGCCTCTTGTGCCATCGGCAATTCATCGGCAGTAGTAGGCATTTGCGCCAACCGCCGCGCGTCATAGAGAGAACTCTGATCGATCGCCGACCCATGCACCGCTTGTGTCGATTCGCCTCCCCGAGTCACTTGCGATACCGTCATCGATCTGCCAGTTCGAAACAATCCGTAGGCGATGAGTCCTAACAATATGATCAGCGTGATTGTGGCAACTTGTTTTCTCGTCTTCATAGACCTCGGCAATGCTTCTGAGCTCTATTATGCAACTAAGGTACGCAATTCAGTTCAGGCAAAGACCGAGGACTGGAAGGTCACACTGGCCTGCTTCGGTCAAGCTGTGGGTAACCGGCAGGGAAGCAGCGACGTACCTCCCCAGATGGGATCGCTCCCGCAATCTCGTGCTTACGAGCATCTTTTCAAAATTCAAAGCCTCCAGACAGTCACATGGAAGTATGGGGTCCACATAGAAGTAAGCCGCACCGCCAAAGGTAGGAGCCGCAGCGATGACCGCTGCGTCCGAATAGCTGGTTACGTCGTGGAGGTTTCCCAGACCCGCTTGCCCTCCTTTTTATATCTTTGTATCGCAATACAAATTTGCCGACTTGGTTTTCAACGGTTGGACTGGCGGGTTGTGGAGTGGAATTGCTGCCGTTCCTAGTGTAGAGACTGATTTTGTTCGCCATGTAGTGATCCCCTTGGCTTAGCACCAAGGTCCTCACTACGTACTACCGTGGCCGAGTCTCCGACAGCTAAAAGGGTAGCGTTGGAAAGGTAGCGTAGGCTTCATAGCATTTAGCATGGCCTCATAACCCTATTGTTCTAAACGTGGCGGAGAGGGAGGGATTTTACGCTGCGTTGGTTCTAAAGGGCAGTAGTATTAGCCAACTTAAATTTACCCGCGTTATTGGTAAAAAACATAGTGAAAAAGGTACCCGCTGCGGTACCCGGTTTAGCCTCGCACCCAAGTGCCACATGGCGATGATGTAACACGGCCCTCGCTCGCTTCGCTCGCGCTGAAGCTGCTGCTGCGATGTTGTTATTTTGATCTGGAGCTGAGGTCCACAGTGTGGCGCGCTCGGGGGCGTGGGTGGGGAAGTTTCACGTTGCGCTGTGCTCGGGACGAAAACTGCCGCTTTGGAGAACCTCTAAAATGCAAATCTCACAGCGAGCTGCCCAACGCGAGCATTGACCGCCGTGCTCGTGATCACACCGAACGTCGGTGATGTGAAGTTGGTATCGGGGTTGGCAAACTGCGGATGGTTCAGCGTATTGAAGAACTCAGCCCGAAATTGAAAGCTGCTTTTTTCGATCGGCCAGTTGACGATCACAGCTTTTGAAAGTGCGAGATCCAGATTCGCTTGCCCAGGACCATTCACGATTCCGGTCGCGCTGTTCCCAAACGCGGTTCCAATCCCATCCGCCCCGATGATTGGCGGAGTCGTAAAGCAGGTGGAATTGAAATACGCTCCCAGTTTCGATTCCACCGACCCTACGTTGACCAGCTGGTTTTTCGAGCATGTTCCGGTCGGTTGTGCCCGGTCTTCGCTTATCCCGTAGACGTTGTTGGCATTAGTGTCCGAGATCGTGAGAGCGCTGCCCGATTGAATCGTAAGTACACCGGCAAGGTCCCAGCCTCCCAGAAGCGCTCGTTGGAGTCCGGCTGACGGGCTGGGGAGTTTCCATGTTTCGCTAAGCACAAACCGATGAGTGCGGTCGAAGCTCGCTCGTCCCCATCGCTGTCTCGGGGAGTTTTGGTCTCCTAGTGTTACCGCATTTCCGGAGGATGTTGAGTTGATGTCGGCACCATCGGTGTCCAGAGTCTTCGAGAAGGTGTAAGAGGCGAGGAACTGAAGGCCGTGCCCCAAACGCTTCGTCAAGCTCGCTTCCAGCCCGTTGTACCAGGAACTGCCCTCGGATTCCATCTCCACAAGAGAGTCTGGTGGCACACCGAGAATGGGGACCCGCAACGGAATATTTGCGACGGAGTTTGTCGTTACTCCCCTGATTGGACCGTTGGCGGAGGCGCTGAGTGCCTGATTAAGAGAACGTTGGCGGACCAAGTGTGTACCACGAGTGCCCACGTATCCAATTTCCAAGAGCCAGCCCTCGTGTAGTTCAGCCTGAACATTCAACGCATACTGTTGGCTCATGGCGGGCCGAAAACCAGGCGCAACGGAATAAATCGTCGTCGTGCTGGTCGGAGAATACGCGGGGAACGAAGGGAAGGACTCCGGCGTTGGAAACGGCTGGGGGAAAGGCGTTTGAAATGTCGCGTTTGCATTCGCCGCTCCTGCATTTAAACGAAACACTGAAAACGGAGCGCCCAAGATATTTTGATAAAAGGCTTGACCGGTGGGTCGGGAATAATACTTGCCGTACCCGCCCCTTAGCACCATTCGACTTGTGCGGGGCAGGAACTGCCAAGCGAACCCGATTCGCGGTGCGATCGTGTTTTGTCCGTCGCCGTAGTTCCCGAAAGTATTATTCGCACGCAAAACACCCGGGGGAAGTACACCTGGAAAGTTGGAAGCCACAATATAGCCTGCCATGCTCCCGCTTGGCGGAGGGTTGGGTTCAGCTTTGCCGATGTCGAAGCTTGCGTTTCTGCCCAGACGGTCTCCAAATTGGCCGAGACGCTCGTACCGCAAGCCGATATTTAATGTAAGTGACCTGCGGATTCTATAATCATCCTGCGCGAACGCTGTACCCTCCCACACTCTGAATTCCCGATTGGTCAGGCCGAAGTCATCAAACGAAGCAAAAACATTGCTGAATCCGGTGCCGTTGTCCTCTGCGCTAAGGCCAAGCAGAAAATCGGGCCAGCTCAGAAACTGCAGAAATGATCCTAGCCCCACAAGATTGACGTTGTCCTGTAACCTAGTGAGAGATCCTCCCAATCGTAGCGTGTGGGCGCCACGGACGAAGCTGAGATTATCCCCAAAGACAAAACTATTTTGGGCAATCGTTCGCGGAAACCCAGAGGCAATACTGACGGAACCGAGAATTTGCAAGCTAGGCAGCTCGTTATTGTCGCTCATATCTCCTTCGGTAACTCCAACGTCCGACCAATCGAACGGAGTCCTCGCCTCTGTGGTGGTTCTCGTGCGGACACACCCAATCCGTGCTTCGTTAAGCCATGCGTTATGGAAAGTGTAAGTATGAGCTAAAGAAAAGACTCTAAATCCAGAATCACTAGGACTCGGAAAACCAGAGATATTACCTGCTGGATTGAGGCCATTCCCGGGAAGCGTGACGGTCTCATCATCATTTGCCAGGAAGAAGCGGACCGCGATTTTGCTGTTCGGTCGATTCAGGTAGTCAACGTTGGTGGAAAACTGGTTTTCATTAAAATGGCAAGGATCGGTGAGAACTGAGAAGCCCTGCTGCGCAAGTGGTTTCGTCGGATCCATAGTTTGCGGAGTTGGAATCAGGAAAGTTCCGTCAGGAAGCTTGAAATTCAGTAGGGCCAGAGCCACGGGATTAATGTTGGAACCATCGGGTTTGATCGCCGTGCCTCCCTGCGCACCCGTCATTCCGCCAAAGACTTTCCCAAGTGCAGCGGGTGTGCGGTCATTCGTGAGCGGCGGCTCGCTTAAGCTAGCGGTGCAAGCAGTCCTCGACTGACCAGCAGCAATGCCGTTAACTTGGTACGTCCCCTGATAGGAACCGAAGAAAAGCAGTTTGTCCTTTTTGATAGGCCCACCCAACGCGAAACCAAACTGGTTCTGCTTGAGGACGGGGCGTGGCTGGCTCGTTTGGTTCAAGAAGAAATCGTTCGCATTAAGTACCTCGTTGCGGAGAAACTCGAAAACCGCCCCGTGGAGAGCATTGCCGCCGGTTTTTGTAATCACGCTGACGTTGGCACCACCATAGCGCCCATAGCCTGCATCATAGAGTCCTGACTGGACTTTGAACTCCTGGATGCTGTCGGGGTTGGGAATCGGAATACCGCCACTCCCTGCTGCACTGCCCTGCACATCGCTTACACTTATTCCATCCAACTGGAAGTTATTGTCATAGGAACGCGCTCCGTGCACGTAAATCCCATCGTTCGATTTGGCAATCTGCGAGATCGCGGTCCCACCGAGTCCAAGCTCTCCTGCGTTGTATACTCCGGTTGAAACCCCCGGAGAGAGGCTTGCAATTTGGGCAAAATTCCTCGTGACCAGGGGCAAATCGCCGACCGCGATTTCGTTGACTACCTTGCCCAGAGCGGAATCCTCGGTGTCAACCATTGGCGGTTGTGCGAGAACGTTGACGGTATGGAAAACGGTGGCGACTTGCAGATGCAGGTCGAGATGGACGGTTTCAGTTACGCTGACTCTAACTGCTGCGCTGGCGAAGAGGGAGCCTGGGGCGTTGCCTTCTATCTGATATCTAGCAGGGCGCAGCAGAAAAAAACTGAATCTACCCTCTTGGTCAGAGGTGGCAGTCTCCGTGGCACCTGTTTCCCGGTTGATCAGATGGACGACCACGCCGGGTATAACGGCTCCAGTTGGGTCAAGAACTGCTCCAACTAGTGCTCCTGTAGAGGGTGTCTGGCTGCGCGCATTTTCCGACAACAACAATGCCAACAGTGCAAGTGTGAGAGCACACCACAAGGAGCTCCGCCAAAGGTGGTTCCTGTGGAACAAGTAGCTCATGCCAGGTTCTATTTCAGCAGGTAGGTACTATACTAGTTTATCCGTGGCCGATTTGGGTGATGTGGGGCGCCCTGGTCGGATCGGTCGTGGTTGATCTCATCATTGGGTTCCAATCAGTAGACAAAGGCTGGAGGTTGGTGGTGCCGCCTTATCTGGAGGAGCAGATCGCCGTCCGGTCTTGGGGCGTCGGTCGGTGCAATCCCGATCAATCTCGCTTCTCGGATTCCGTGAGAGTGGCGGGGCGCACGCTCATCCTTTCTGTTATTGCTGTGACCTTGCTGGTGTCGCGGTCAACCGCAGCGTCGCCAATGAGGGAAGTCCGGCGCGTGCTCATTATTAACGACCTTGGCGTTATTTCGTCACCCGGCTTCGCTGAAGTCGATCAGGCAGTCCTCACAGGTCTACAAAAATCTCCGTACCGGATCGAGCTCTATGCGGAGAGCTTGGATTTCACCCTATTCCCAGACCGAGTTTCCCAAGACAGGTTTCGAGAAGAGATTATTCAAAAATACTCAGCCCGCAAGCCCGACGTGATCATTGCCGCCGGGCCAGAGTCCCTGAAGTTCGTCGCCAAGCTGTACGACAAGTTCCAGGGTACCCCAATTATTTTCTGCGCAATTTGGGGCGGAATTCCGGACCAGCTAACGCACGGCATGCGTTTTACTGGTGTTTTGGCCCAGTTACACCCCGAGGGAACTCTGAATGCGGCGTTGCACTTGCTGCCCAGCACCAAGCACGTGGTAGTCGTCGGTGGAGTGGGTAAGTTTGACGAAGGATTCGAAGCCATCGCTAAGCAGAGTTTCCACAACTACGAATCGAAGCTTGAATTCACGTATCTTTTCGACTTGCCCATGCCCGCACTGCTTGAGAGGCTCAAGCATCTACCCAACGATACGATTGTTTATCACACTGCAATCTCGCAAGATGCAGCGGGAGACCGCTTTATCGATTCAGCTCAATCGATACCGATGGTGGCCAGTGCAGCGGATGCTCCTGTCTTTGTAATGGACGATGTGAATCTTAGGGCAGGAACAGTGGGTGGCGATCTCGTGAACTGGGCCGACGACGGTCGCATCGCCGCAGAGATTGCTGTGCGGGTTCTCAACGGCGAGAAGCCCCAGGATATCCCCGTCGTCACGAGCAACCACGTCTACATGTTCGACTGGCAGGCGCTCAAGCGGTGGGGACTGGATGAAAAGAACCTACCAGCAGGCAGCATTGTGCTCAACCGACAGCCCACCGTCTGGGAACTGTATTGGCGCTACATCATCGGTGGCATTGTCTTGCTGTTGTTGCAAACGCTGCTCATTTTTGGACTATTGCGGCAGCGGGCGAGACGCAGAACGACAGAGACTGAACTGAAATTGTCTAACGACCGGCTTCGCCAGGCAGTGGAGGCTGGGAAATGTGTGGGATGGGACTGGGACGTCAAGACTGGGCGCGACCGTTGGTTCGGCGATCTAGAAACCATGTTCGGAATCCAATCGGATACCTATTATGGACATATCGAGGATTTTCGCCGTCGGATCTACCCGGAAGATCAAGAACTCGTCTGGAAAGCGGTTGCGGATGCCAGGCAAAACCGGGAACCGTTCATCGCAGAGTTCCGGGTCTTGCACCCTGACGGCACCGTGCGCTGGATTACGGAGAGGGGACAGTTCTACTACGGAGCCAACGGTGATGCCGTGCGCATGCTCGGCATGGCGGTGGACATCACTGAGCGCAAGCAGGCTGAACAGGTGCTCCGTGAGGGCGAAGAGCGCTTCCGCTTGGTTGCAAACACAGCGCCGGTGATGATCTGGATGTCCGGCACGAATAAGCTGTGCACCTACTTCAATCAGCGGTGGCTGGAGTTCACCGGGCGGCCGCTTGAGGCCGAGCTGGGCAACGGCTGGGCAGAAGGTGTGCACCCTGAAGACTTGAACAGGTGTATGTATACCTACACTCAGGCGTTCGACCGGCGGGAGTCCTACCAGATGGAGTATCGGCTCCGGCGACACGATGGACAATATCGCTGGGTTTCGGCTATCGGCGTGCCGAGATTCGACCCGGACCACTCTTTTGCCGGCTACATCGGCTCGGCCACAGACGTTACCGAGCGCAAGCTTGCTGAGGAATCTCTTGCCGGGGTTGGGCGAAAGCTGATTGAGGCCCACGAGGAAGAGCGTACCTGGATCGCGAGAGAGCTACACGACGACGTCAATCAACGGATGGCACTGTTGGCAATCGAGCTGGATCGATGGAACCAACAACTCCCGGATTCGGCGGTTGAATTTCACGCTCACATCAATCATGCTAGTCAACGCCTTTCGGACATCGCCACCGACATTCAGGCCCTGTCACACCGCCTTCATTCTTCAAAACTGGAATATCTGGGCCTTGTGGCAGCGGCGAAGAGCTTCTGCCAAGAGTTGTCCGAGCAACAGAAGGTAGAGATTGACTTCAGCCATACGGCCATACCGCGAAGTGTGCCCCAGGAAATCTCGCTTTGTCTGTTCCGAGTTTTACAGGAAACTCTGCAGAATGCGGTGAAGCACAGTGGCGTGCGGCACTTCAAAGTGGAACTGCACGGTACAGAGGGAGAGATTCAACTGACCGTGAGCGACCTGGGAGTTGGCTTTGACCCGCAAGACGCCATCCACCGTCGCGGCCTCGGGCTCATCAGCATGCGAGAGCGAATACACTTGGTGAGCGGTGAGATTTCCATCAAGTCACAGCCCGGCTGTGGCACCACGATCCACGCTCGCGTTCCTCTTAGAGGAACTGACTCCCTCCTGGCGGTGGGGTAAAGAACATCCAATTTGGCGGTCTAAGCTCGCCTAATAGTCTATTTCACTGGGAATGAACAACTGAATGTTCTGCGCAGATTCGTTGGAAGATGTGGCTGTCAGGATCGGCTTGAGAGCTACCGATTGGGTACCCGCAGAGAACACTAACGCGGTATACCTTGGTTATCTCGTCCAAGAGATGTTCGAGCCGAATTGCCGCCTCTCGGTTGCCTTCTGCCCAGAGCAGAGGCGCACATTCTCCGCACGCGAAAACGCGGGCACACTCTCCCTTCACAGCCTTGGCCGCTGTCATGATGACATCTCCTGCGACCTTCATGAATCCCACCGGATTAGGCTGATCGTTCACCATGAATGTCGAGAGCATCTCGGCAGCATCCAATGAGATGTATCTCCCCTGCTCAATCGCGGCGCCAACATCCAAGCCATGGGCCTGCAATCTCGGTAAAAGGCTATCCCGGTGTGATTCGGTCGCGCAAACGATAGCCGCATTCCCAGACTGTAGAGCAACACCGATGAACTGAGCGAAGCCATCCAGAAGACTTGCATCGTCAAAGTAGAACCCAACTTCGTGGCGGCGGGCGATTTCCTTACCCCGCTGAAGGGGTGCAACAGTGCTCTCGATTCGGATCTCTGGGGAGGGTAGCGCCTTCGAACCCCCAACGAATTCATGACCAGAAAATCGCTTACCGACAAACTGGCCGCCCCGAAGGACCGCGCTCACAGCTTCCAGTAGCTCGCTTCCGGCATCAGGCTTGTAAACATAGCCAGAAGCTCCTGTAGCAAGCGCTTCCCGCACTACATCGACGGAAGATTCTTGGCTTAAAAAAAGTATCCTGGATTTTGGGGATAAGCTGCGGATTCGTCGGGCGGCTTCGATGCCATTCAACGATGGAAGCCCTATATCGAGCACAATCAACTCAGGCTGCAGTTCTTCCGCTCTCCGAACCGCTTGTAGTCCGTCTGAAACCTGATCGACGATCTGTAATTCCGGTCTTTCCTTAAGCGTCGAACAAATGAAATCCCGAAAATGCTCTGAGTCCTCGACGACTAGAACCCGGCTTGATGTTGTTACCAAGCAGCTCCTTTGATGCTCTAAATCCGACGGTAACAATTTTCTTGGCGGTTGTTCTGAGAATCTCATCTTGCGCAATTTATGTCCTTGCGCAGGCGCAATCATTAAAAAGTCTGGCTGGGGACTGATACGAAAGAAACGATCTAATACTACACTGCCATGGATTTGAATCGAAGTAAAAGCCGCGAACCACTTCTGAGTTTGGATACCAGGGCCAGCGCGTACAAACTTTCTGCCTCTGGAACGACGCCAACCCTGACATCCCCATCCTGAAGCAAGCCAAAGCGGATACGCGAAGCTGCAGTAGTCCGCTTTTCTGCTGACCGTGGCCATTGACCTTTGTCAACATACGACCTAACATTCCCGCCAATGGGCACGCCTACCGAATTCATCGGCCACACCATCTCGCATTACCGCATAGTCGAGAAGTTGGGCAGCGGGGGCATGAGTATTGTCTACAAGGCTGAGGACATTGAGCTTGGCCGCTATGTCGCCCTGAAGTTTCTACCTGAAGATGTTGCCGAAGACCCGCGAGTTCCTGTTTGAATTGAAGTACGACGGCTTCCGCGGTACCCGCTATTCTGGCCTTAGTTAAGACCTTTGAAATCAAAGCTGGCGGAGAGGGAGGGATTCAACTCGCCTCTTTTCACGTTAACCCGCATGAACACTGGCGATAACGCTTAAATGCATGTCTTTCCAGCAAGATGCGTTCGAAAATGTCTTAGGCTGGAGAGGACTGAAAGGAACTCTTAGGCACTCTCGCGGACAGGTCAAATCGCTGAAGTGTGTATCACTGGTATCAATGTCTCGTTGCGGACTGCGGGAGTGCGTGCACACTTGTGGAATCGCGAGGAGTGAGGTTAAAACGGGCATGACGCGTTTAAAAATGACCGAAAGGGAATGCCTCAGGCTCCATCGAAATCACACTTCACTATGAGAACGGTGGCGTCGTCGTTGAAACCAACTCCCCGAGAGAAGTCTTCGGCATTCTGAAAAATGTTGGCCATCAGGTCTTCCGATGAGAGTGAAGAACCGCGTCGAATCACGGCCGACAGCCGTTCCATCCCAAATTCTTCCCCCTGCGAATTTTCTGCCTCGGTGATACCGTCTGTGTACAGAACCACGATATCGCCGGTCGCGAGGTCAGCCCGGCTGATTTCGCAGCCTTCACTGGCGAACATTCCCACAGGAAAGCAGGACGACTTCATGGGAACAACATCACGGGTTTTTGCCTGAAAAAGGAGACCGGGATTGTGTCCGCAGTTGACGTACCGGAGGGACCGGGCATGTACATCAATGTCTGCCAACAGCAGTGTGACATAGCGGTCGCCCTCGGACACCGAGTGGATCGCGTTGTTCAAGCGGGTGACGACTTCCAGCATGTCTCGTTTCTCACTCGCCTCAAGTTGCACGGCCGCCGCCGTGGCGGACATCAGAAGGGCAGCGGGAACTCCTTTTCCCGCAACATCAGCAATCACTATCTGGACCGTGTGCTCATTGACAGGTGTGTAGTCGTAGTAGTCGCCGCCCACACCTCTCGCAGGCTGCATCGTCCCTGCGATCTCAAGGCCAGGGATTGGCGGCCGCCGGATAGGCAGAAACATTCTCTGAACCTGCGCGGCTAGTTCAATATCCTGCAGAAGTTGATCGCGCTGCTTGCGCACAGCCTTTTCAAGCAATTCTCTCTGCTTTACATATCTCTGAATGACGTAGACGACGAAGGTGAACCCGACCAGCGCGGTGAGGTTGTGTGTGATCCGGGCCTCTGGACTTGGATAAGGATCCCCGAAAAGATCGTGGAGGAACACACAAACCGCGATGAGTCCATAGCTGATCTGGCTGCGCAAGAACATGGCAGTGATCCCAAGGGGCAGAATGTAGAGATACCCCAACGAGATCGAGGTGACGATAAAGTCGGCGTAGGCAACCGCAGCAATCGATCCGAAGACTAGCACCGCTGGCAGCCATTGAGGGCCGCCTGCGGCCACCTCCCCTCGCAACGGCGATCGCGAAGAGAGCGACGGTCGAGTTCCAGACCGCATCTTCGCCATCACTTCAATCGGTAGTACCTTTGTTAAAATTGTCATTTCCGACCTATGTTGCGATTGCGCGTTAAGCGCAGATGTTTACGTGTCCCCCCGGGAGCCCGCTTCCCGACTAACCACCGATATGCGCCTTCGTCCTGGATGGCGATACAAGTCCGGGCTCCCCTATGTGTTGGTGTGAACGGGCCGACTGAGAGCTGCTCAATGCATTTCCTATGCCAAAACCACAAAGCAATGTGAAAAACGAGGAGGGAGGGTGTACTTGATCAACCCACACTAGTGCCTCGCTTTTGACCGGCGCTTCCGCTGATGCTCGTAGCTTCCAGAAACCGAATCCCTGAACGCGCGTCGAGTCGAAAGGCGGACGTTGGTGTCAACCGTGGGACAGAAAGCCTGGCTGCCGCAGGGCGCTGCTCAACCGCTCAGGCGACTCATGCTGCTGAAAATGCTCCATTCAATGGCTTCCGATTGTTTGGATACGAGCGTGCATTTTTGATGTCCCGACCGGGAGGCTAAAACCATATGCAAGTGACCGCGGCATACAACGGAAGCGGGCAGCGCCTCGACATTGCTGACCGAGAAAATGAAACTCGTGAAGCGCAGGACGTTTTCTCGCGTTATCGGCCTTTGCTCCAAAGAACGGCATTTCGATACCTGGCCAATACTGCTGACGCGGAGGATGCGGTTCAGGATGCACTCCTCTCCGCTTACAAACACTTGGATCAGTTCAAAGGGCAGGCGCAAATGTCGACGTGGCTTGTCGCGATTGTCTCTAATTGTGCGCGGATGCAATTGCGGAGAAGGCCACGACAGATTCATTTGTCGCTCGACGAGCAATTCGGAGATGAGCAGGGATATACCGTGTCAGACGGGTTGGTGGACTGCGGACCGAATCCTGAAGAAGAGTACCGAGAGGCTGAATTGCGTGACCGCCTGCTGCAGTTCGCAGGGGAGCTTTCCCCCACATTGCGTAGAGCATTTCAGTTGCGTGACTTGGATGGTCTGACTACTAGTGAAGTCGGACAAATTCTAGGAGTAGTTGAAGGAACGGTGAAGGCCCGGGTCGCAAGGGCGCGCTCAAGGCTCATTCGTCTTGTGCGTCGGGCGCTCGATGCGCAGCCTCATTCCTCTTCGCCTCGCACGCTCTTGCAGGTTGCGGAAGGCAAGGCATGGGAGAATCTGAGGCCGCTCTGCAGGAGTACGCGTGCCGAGCGAGTCAGAAGAGTTGACCTGCGAGCGACTTTCGCCTGAGACGTCCATCAACGCAAAGGAGCGGCTCGTGTCGCAACACTGACCACCTTCCTTTCGACAGTATCTCAGTCCGTCACCGTCGAGTAGCGGACAACATTGCCATGGCCCTCGGAGATCCGGTTGAACCAGAAGAGGAGATCGGACAGATCGTGCGCAAATTCCTGGAGATGTGTCGCGAGAACGGGTGGGCCGCCGCCTTCTATCAAACTCTCCCTGATTTCGTGCCCACTTATCACAGTTTGCGACTGAAAAAACTAACAGAGAGTATGGTCAGATCATTGAATGGTAAAAGGGAGAAGGGCGAATGGGGAGACGAGGCAGCGCGGCACTGAAGGAGGTCTGGCGTTGAATACCATCCGCGAACCGCGAGCGCGCAGATTCCGTTTTTGGTTTCTGACGGGATCGGCGTGTGCACTCATCGTGTGGGTTGTCGTGCTTCTTGGTCGCCCTTTGCTTCTTTCCGCCCAGACACTCCACTATGCGAAAAGTCCGGATGTCAGGAATGGAGAGAAGGTCTACAAGGGTGGCTGTATCGCGTGTCACGGGAGCGAAGGGAAGGGTGCTCCCATGGCGAGTACGGTTTTCAGGCGGCCCGATACGTTTCCGGACTTTACGGACTGCGCCGGGACGACGCCCGAGCCGAACGGTAATTGGAAGGCAGTGATCGTGCATGGCGGGCCATCGCGTGGACTTTCGCAGATTATGCCTGCGTTTGGGGATCTGCTGACGGACGAGGAGATCAACGATGTGATCGCGTACATGAGGGGATTCTGCAAGAATGTCCACAGCGATCCGCTTGGCGAACTTAATCTGCCGCGGGCATTAGTTACGGAGAAGGCGTTTCCCGAGAACGAGATTGTGATTTCCACGGCAGCGAATGCTTCGGGCGCGCCGGCGTGGACTACAGACATCATTGATGAACGGACGATCGTTGACGCCCGGACCCAGCTTGAAACCGACGTTCCGGTGAACTATGCGGACCAGGCGCACAACTGGACGGCGGGTTTTGGGGACATTACGCTGGCGGTCAAGCGGGAGATGTTTTCCAGCCTGCGGACGGGTTCGATCCTTAGCCTGCAGGGCGGTATCTTGCTGCCGACCGGAGACAGCAAGCGAGGGTTCGGTGCGGGGACGACGCAGTTCGAGCCCTTCGCGGCGTTCGATCAGCTGTTCAAGGAGAACACGTTTTTGCAAACCCAGTTGGGAGCGGACCTGCCGGTGGATACAGGCGTTGCTCCGCGTAGCATATTCTGGCGGGTGGCGGTAGGGCAGGCGATGGCTCCGGACCATATGCTGGGACGGCTGTTTTCGCCTATGGTCGAGGTTTTGGCGGTCCGTGATTTCAAGCCGGGGGCGATTACCAACTGGGATGTTCTGCCGGAGATGCAGATCACCGTAAGCAGGCGACAACACGTCCGGATAGGCTTTGGCGTAAGGGAGCCGTTCGCGAATACACAAGGGCGAACGCCGCAGGTGCTGTTCTATCTGCTCTGGGACCGGGCGGATGGGAAGTTATGGACAGGTTGGCGATGAAACTCCGTTGGGCTAGTGCGGTTGTTTTAGGGCTCGCAGTGATCGGGGCTCCGGCAATGCTACGCGGCCAGTCGCAGACGGAGAACGCGAAGGGCGACAAGACGTCTCCGGGGACTTTTTTTCGCACATCGGAACGCTGTGTGGCTTGTCATAACGAGCTCAAGACGAGTTCGGGCGAGGATATCTCGATCGGATTCGAGTGGAGCGCGAGCATTATGGCTAACGCGTCGCGCGATCCTTATTGGCAAGGAAGTGTACGACGCGAGTCAATGGATCATCCGGAGTCGAAGCAGGCGATCGAGGATGAGTGCTCAATCTGCCATATGCCGGCCGTCCGGTTGGCGGACCGGGATGCTGGAAGACACACTCAGGTCTTTTCGCGCCTTCCGTTGCAGAAGTTTCCCCATGGGGACCGCGCGGCAGCAGATGGGGTAACCTGCTCGGTTTGCCACCAGATTGAGAAGACGGGGCTGGGGACAGACGAGACGTTCGTTGGGAACGTGGTGATCGCGAAAGCGGTCCAGAACGACCTGCGGCCCGAGTATGGACCCTTTGATATAGACAAAGGGCATCAGACCGTGATGCACTCCTCGACGGCGACGTACTTCCCGACTAGGGGCGACCATATGCGCGATGCGGGTCTTTGCGGGAGCTGCCATACGCTATTCACCGTGGCGCTTGGGCCGAAGGGTGAGAAGCTGGCGAAGTTCCCGGAGCAGATGCCGTTCCAGGAGTGGCAGCATAGCGATTACGCGACCAAGCAGACCTGTCAGGACTGCCATATGCCGGTGGTGGACGAGGCGGTAGCGGTGACGTCGGTGTACGGCCCGCCACGGGAGGGCATGCATCGCCATGTGTTTGTCGGATCGAATTTCCTCATGGAAGGGATGCTGCAAGATCATCGCGATGAATTGGCGACGGAGGCGCAGCCCGAGGAGATGGATGCGGCGATGAAGCGCACGGCCGAGTTTTTGAAGACGCAAGCGGCGAAAGTAACCATTGCTCGGGTGGATGCGACGCCGAATGGGCTTGCCGTAGATGTGCATGTGGAGAATCTGGGCGGGCATAAGCTGCCTACAGCATATCCTTCGCGGCGGGCGTGGCTACATTTTGCGGTGAGGGACGCCAATGGGCTTGTGGTGTTTGAGTCGGGTGCGCTCAATCCGGACGGGTCGATTATGGGCAACGACAACGACGAAGACCCTCTGAAGTTCGAGCCGCATTATCGCGAGATCACGAGTTCGGAGCAAGTGGAGATTTACGAGCCCATCCTGAAGGATTCCGAGGGGAAGGTTACAACTGGCTTACTGCATGCGGTCGGGTACCTGAAGGACAATCGTCTGTTGCCGCACGGCTTCGAAAAGGCCACGGCGATCAAGGACATCGCAGTTGTAGGTGAGGCGGTCGACGATCCGCGATTCACGGACAAAGGAAGCTCGGTGCGATATGTAGTCTCGACCGGGAATGCAACGGGGCCCTTCAAGGTGGAGGCGGAGCTTTGGTTTCAGTCGATCGGATTTCGGTGGGCGCATAATCTGGCACCTTACAAGGCGGACGAGCCGCAGCGCATGGTGCGGTATTTTGAAGCCGCCGCGCGGCGGTCCGCCGTGGTGCTGGCTAAGACGGAGGTTACTCGGTAAGGATTTCTTGAAGAATAAAGATTGCTACCTTGCTTTAGCATGAGCTCTCCTGCTCCGACATGGGCATGAAGCCGATATTTGCCGGGCCCCTGCTTCTCGAATGATCGGAACAATCCTCCTTTCGAAATTGCAAATGGTTCTGCATCCAAGTCACCCGAATAAACAGAAGCGGCCACGTGAGCGTAGTCTTCGGGATTAGCTTCGACCGTCAAATCGCCGAAAGAGAGCTCCACATCCTTGTCTCCTCTGATGCCCGTCACCTCTACCTCGCCCGCCATTATGCGTAGGTAGAGCTTGCAGCTTTTCGGAATTTCGACTTCGATTTTGAACTCATTGTGTGGTCCCCGCTGATGTTCAGTTCGCCCACGTCTCCGCTGGTTTTCAAGCTCACTCTAACGTTCTTGCGGTGGTCAGCATTCTTCCCGCTATAGTGGACCTGAATCTTTTTTTCGTCGCTTCCCGTGATTTTGATCGCCCCAGGCCGAATATGCATTCTTATTTGTCCGTCCGATGGGAAATCCGCCTCGAAGTGATCTTGCCCCACTTCCAAAACCTTCACCGGTCCTTGTGCAAGCGCGTTGACCAAAAAGAGGGAGGAGAGGCAGATTGAGCGGACTAGAAATTTCATAGAAGTCACCTTGTGTGCAGTGGATGAATACGCGCCACTGGCACCGGGAGTTCCCCGTTTCAAGCCTGTGGGCTCGATAAGTTTCCGATAATGCCAACAGCCACTGAGCAATAGCGCCGTTTCAATGTCGAGTGCCCGTCCCGCAATCCGATACTTCGGCTTGCTCACGCGGTAGTTTGGTCCGCTTGATGGTCTCGCTTACATCCTTGTCAGCGGCGTGTACTAGATCTCGCACTTGCCAACACACCTCCTGCTGCCAACTGGGTAGAGACTTGATATAGTCGTCAACTCGACGATCAGCGCGGTACTTGGCTCCTCTCATGAAACCGTCCTTTTCGAACTCTCCAGAATAACGCCATAGTTCAACCCTGATGAAACCTCAATCGGCCCCGTTGCCATGCCTTCTCGAGCGGAGTTGGCCATGGGATGCACACGAGCAACGTGTCCACACAGGACGATCATCGACTGTTTCTAGCCAAAATCAGATTAGATTTAGGGAGCGTGGGCGGCAATGGCGGCTATGTCTGCAATGTTGTCGCCTTTTTTGAGGGATGGGACCGCGTTGATGTGCAAGATGACACCGGAGATGGGAGCGCGGGCTTCGAGTATGAGTTTGCCGAAATAGTCGGTGACAGAGCCGATTTTCATTCCCGCTTGAACATAAGTACCTCGCTTCACAAGCGGGTACCAAATGCCAGGGCCGTCGGACAAGACATCCACGACTCTGTCGAGCCAGACGGGATTCTCGATGGGCCGAGGGTCTCCTGAAAGCATTTTGAGAGCGCGCATGGTGCTGAATGTCCCGTCCACGAGGAGGGCGACATCATCCGCGTCGACGATGCCGGCATAGCCAGCTTCGACGACGATGGAAGGTTTGCCGCGAGCGGTAGAGGTGTTGTCGAGATAACGAGTGTCGCCTAATTCGGCGGGACGGTCGCTCCATATAATGATGTGGTCGAGTCCAAAGGCGAGGACCATCGCTTTGGATATACGGTCCTGACTCTCCTTGCCAGTAGGTGCCCAGTACGCGTAAGGGCGGAGGCTCTCGTCGAGATCGCCGCCGTGGTAGTCGATAAGATAATCACATCGATCGACGACTTGTTTGGTGATGAGAAAGGACGCACGTTCAGTTTGCGTCCCATCGGCTTTCCCAGGGTAAAAGCGGTTCATGCTCTTGTTATCGATGGGGTTAACGTGGGGGACCTTTTGTTCGAAGGATTGGATGTTGACGAGAGGGACAAGGATAACGGTGCCGGCGATTTGAGAGGGATCAAGTAGGTTGATGAGTTTTTCAAGCGCGATGATCGAAGTGTATTCAGTACCGTGGGCGCCAGACACAAGAGCTAGGACAGGACCACGCTTTTCGCCGTTGATGACGATGACGGGAATATTGGTAGCGGTGTCGACACCAGCGGGGACTTCCAAATAGCCTGTTGATTTTTGGCCCGGAACGGCAGTGGCAGTGCCGACAGAAAAAGACAAAGCCTGTGCCTGGACGAACAGTGGGAATAACAGCAAGATCCCGGACGAAGCAAAGGTGCGAGCAAAAGACCTAAGCATAGGTCCTCCATGGGGTGGATGAGGATACCGCGAGGGGAATGATTTGAGCAATGCACAGAGACTGACGCGACTCGCTGGACTCGCTGAATTGGCCAAAACGATCCTTGTTGAGTGACTCATGCTCGTCGTGATGAGTGTGCGAGCGGGCGCATTCGGAGCAAACGATCGTCGAGATGGGCTTCACCACACATGCAAGGCTAAGTTTCGGATCGCCGACCACACGCGAAGTGATCCGGAAACAGCTCTGGCGGTTACCCGAGGAAGCAGCATACAAACACCAGCCTAAATCAGAGAGATCTCAAATCAGCTACCATCCAGGCGGCCCCTGTAACCAAGAAAGTCAGCACGCACTCGGACCAATTGAAATGCGCCTGTGGGTGAGCGATCAGGTGCGGAACCCACACCAGCACGCCAAAGACGGCCAGCATAAGCGTCATCAGACGTATCGCAAGCCGCGCCCGTCGATTGATGAGAATGGCAATTGCAGCGAGCGCAAACGCGATCGTCGTAAGGATCGCCCAAAACATCTGGTTGGGCGGAATCCACTTTGGAACCAGGTGAGCTGTCTCACGAAGAAGGAGTGCCTGACCCAGCGTAAAGGAAATGGCACAGACGCCGAGCCCTAGGCGCGCCAGTCGGCCGAACACTAGAGCCCTTGCGCCATCCGCAGTCGCAGCGTACAGCGCAATTGCGCCGCAGAGTAAGGAAAAGAAGAGGAAAAAGCTTCCTCCGTATCGCTCATAGATATTCGACGCGGCAATGATGTCAGGGACGCAGGCCAGCGAGAAACACATATAGACGATGCAAAGTACGACCGAAGCCAAGCGCGCAGTGCGTGGGTAAAGCACCCCAATCCCACCAGCAATTTGAGCGGCCATGAGACACCCGTCGACTATCGTGCCAAAAGGCAGGCTCCAGATATGTTGCAAATTTTGCCAGGTATCAGCGTCGTGCCACATTAGTGCGATGACGCCGAACAGCACTGCCGATGCGCCAAAGACGACCCGCCCGTACAACGCCCTGTGCATACCGGGAAAGTAACAGATATATCAGCCTGCAAACTGAGATTCGCGGTGCCGTGAACGACAAGATTGGGATGAGCCGCTAGGCTGAGAAGCCAGCCAGTGTACGCTTTGCGGACAAATTGCCAAGTGAGAGTTTGCGCTGTGAGAGTTTGCGCTGTGGCCTCAGTCCGGGCGGGACTTCGACGGCGACATCGGGCCTTTGTGTTCTTCCGTACCCGGTGCGCCTCCTGCTCGCTCTGGTTTTCTTACAAGTCCTCGCTCGAACTTCGCGATCAAAGCAGCCAGGGCTTCCGGCTGTTCATTCGTGGTGAGGTGACCGCCGGGCAACCGCTCAATCTGGAGGCCAAGGTTGCCCAGTCGTTCCTGCGCGAAATCGACCTGCCGGTGTTCAAAGGGATCTTCGTTGCTGCCGCCCACCAGGAACGAGAACTGATAGCGATAAGCCTTGAAGAGGTGACCGAAGTCAAGCCGGTCGCCTTGCGCTTTGTGATCGGCCACGAAGCCTGCTCCCGCAGCGAGGTAGAACAGGCCATCGTGGCGGTCCATAGCGCTATGGAGTTCGAGGATTTCGGTGTCGGTTACCCGATAGCCTTTGGACCACATCTTCCTTACTCCTGTCATCCTCTTGAACAGCGCGAAGGGGTGGCCCAGGCTCCGGCGGGCACGATTGGGGAGGCGGCGCAACATCGGCGTGGTGCACCACGGATGGGAATGCCCGTCCGTGAAGAGCCCGCCATTGAAGATGAAGACTCCGCGTATGCCGGGGCCGCCCGCGGTTCCTTTGGCTCTGCTGAATTTTGTAGAGATGCTGATTACTCTTTTACCTACGCACGAGAAAATAGGGATCGGAACCGCGTTTGCGACTGCTTACTGATCCGTGTCGGCAACAAAGACTAAGGAATTGTCGTGCCACGAGGTTTGTACCTTTTGAGTTTTGGACATGCCGCGATGTGCGATTGTGAAGCCGCCGGGTCGGCGATTCGAAGTTCCGCTACGCGCGTGCTAGAATCGCGTTAATTTTGCGCGGGGGCTGCGGTAAGGGGCAAGATGTATACCAATCGAGTCCGATGGGTTCGGTCGCGCTTCCGGTGTTTCCCCTTCTTGCAATCTGTCCTTGTTCTGGTTTCTCTGGCTTTGGCCTCTTCAGGCTGTCGACAGTCCGCCCCTTCGGCTTCCCCAACAACCATTACCCTCATGGAATGGTTAGACAGGGAGTATCAGGACCCACGCAACCAGGAAATCAGCGAGTTTACCCACGAGACCGGGATTCACGTCAAAGTTCTGCCCTCGCCCGAAGGTCCCGTGGAGCAATTGGCGATGTGGAAGAGTCTTCTTGGAAGCGGGGCCAAGATCCCGGATGTTTATGCCGTGGACGTGATCTGGCCGAAGATTCTGGCGGATAACCTGATCGACCTGAAGAACTATGTACCTGCCCAAGAGATCGCGGCCCATTCGCCTGATCTGGTTGCGAACAATACGGTAGATGGAAGGGTGGTCGCGCTTCCGTACAACGTCGAGGTCGGTCTTCTTTATTACCGTACCGATCTGCTGCATAGATACGGCTTCCGCAGCCCGCCGAGAACCTGGGACGAGCTGGAAATCATGGCGGCACGTATTCAGCAGGGGGAGCGGGCCAAAGGCCACAAGAGCTTCTGGGGCTTTATCTGGCAAGGTGCGCCAACCGAGGTATTGACTTGCAACGCGCTCGAATGGCAGGAGTCGCAAGGCGGCGGTGCAATCATCGACGATGGCCGGATCACAGTGGACAATCCGGAAACGGTCCGTGCCTGGGAAAGGGCGGCGCGCTGGGTCGGCTCTATATCGCCACGGAGCGTGCTCACCTACCATGAATGGGACACCCAGAACATTTGGAAGGCGGGCGGTGCCGCTTTCATGCGCAGTTGGAATGGTTTGCCGGGCCCTTACCATTTGGGCCCCTCCGAAACACCGAGCGTCGATGCGAACAACTATGACTTCGCTCCGTTGCCGGCAGGCAAGGGGGGAAGCGTAAGCACATTCGGCGGGCACGGCTATGCCGTGTCCAAGTATTCGGCGCAGGTGGAAGCAGCGGTAAAGCTGGTCCGCTATTTGTGCCGCCGCGATACCGAACTCAAGCGCCTGCGGACCTACTCAGGAGTTCCCACGATCCCTGACTTGTATCAAGATCCTGGCGTACGAGCCGCGACTCCTTATCTCGAGTTGGTGCAGAAAGTGTATAAAGAAACTTTTGCTGCACGACCTTCTGCAGTAACCGGCAAAGAGTATCCCGAGGTATCGCGCGCCTATTTTGAAGCGGTTCATTCGGTCCTGACCCGGCAGAAGACAGCAGCAGATGCAGCGGGCAATCTGCGCGAGCAATTGGCTCGAATCACCGGTTTCGAGGTACAAAGTCCGGACCCAAGCGGGCTTACCAAGCGAAAACTTGCGGGCGCTGCCGCAGGCCCCCATGGCTTTGTACAGGCAGCCATGTCGAGCTCAGCGCCATAACGCGATTCGAGCGAGAGCAAAGGTAAAGAGCTACACCACAATGGAAAACGCGGCCACAGAAAATCCGTCCGGCACCCCGGCGCATCTTCGGCGCTTGAATATAGGGCCACGGCTGACTGCCTGTTTCCTGATCATTGTGGTTCTCATGGGTGCCGTCGATCTTATCGCCGTTTGGCAATTCAAACACATCGAAGTCTCAGCTCACCGGTTTTATCAGGTGGACGAGAAATCGCTGGCAGTGATGCGCGCGCACGTGGATCTGATGGAGTTTCGCGAGGCGCTCGTAACGCTCGCCAACGCGCAGGACGAACGAGGATTCGCGGTGGAAGCGGCGTCGCAACGAGATCACGTTGTGCAGGCCGTCCGGCGCGCGGAGGAAACGCTCAAGTCGTTTCCGTACCTGGACTCGAACGTCGGCATCACCCTCGAAGCGGTCGGTAGGTCGCTGCCGCTACAAGCGGATGCCTTGGTACAACTCGCAAATGCCGGAGACTGGCAGGGTGTGCGCCTACGCTTGGCGAATCAGGTGCGCACCTTGGTTGGGCTGACTTCGCAACTGGTGCACGACGTGGATCAGGAAGTTACACACGAACGTGCCCAGGCTCTGGCGAGTACTGAGCGGGCACGCGACCAACTGGCGTTAGTGCTTTCCGTGACGGCGGCCTTCACCTTACTCATGGCCATCGTGTTTGGCTGGTACGCCACCCGCAGTATCACCGGGCCACTTGCAACCCTGGACAAGGGCGCAAAGGCTCTAGGAAGTGGTGATTTTCAGCACCAGATCGAAGTCCAAGGTGAAGACGAGCTGGCCAGACTGGGAACGGCGTTCAATTATGCCGCGCGGCAGGTTCGTGAACTATACGACGAATTGAAGAGCAACGAAGCCCGGTTCCGCTCTCTCATCGAGTACTCGTCCGACCTGATACTCATCTTGGACAGCGAAGCAATAGTCCGTTACGTGAGTCCATCGAGCCTGCGCGTGGCGGGCCGAAACCAAGAGGAGCTTTTGGGAAAGTGTTTGTTCGACTTTCTCGCGTTCGAGGACATTTCCAAGATGCGGGATACCTTGAGTGCCACCCATACAGAGTCGAGGCCCGCAATCGAGGTCGGATTTCGACGTCCAGACGGGAGCATGGCTGTAATCGAGGTGCTGGCCAACAACCTGCTCGACGAACCGGCAGTGGCGGGAGTAGTTGTCAATGCACGGGACATCACAGAACGCAAAAGCGCCGAGGAGCAACTCAAGAAACTGCACCAACTGGAGGCAGATCTCGCCTACATGAACCGCGTGAGCGTAATGGGAGAATTGGCGGCATCACTGGCTCACGAGATCAAGCAGCCGATCGCTGCAGCCGCGACGAATGCCAAAACCGGCCTGCGATGGTTGCAGCGCGAGCCATCTGACATTGGTGAGGCTCGGGAAGCTTTGTCGAGAATTGTCAAAGACGTAAGCCGCGCCGCCGACATCATCGACCGAAATCGCTCGCTGTACAGGCGTGGCATCCCACAACGGGAAATGGTTAACCTGAATGAACTCATTCGAGAGATGACCGCTCTTCTGCGCGATGCGGCGAATCGACACTTTATTTCAATGCGCGCGGACCTTGATGAATCCCTTCCGACGATTGCTGCTGATCGTGTTCAGATGCAGCAGGTCTTGATGAACCTTATGCTGAATGGTATTGAGGCGATGAAAGATACGAGCGGTGAACTAACGGTCAGGTCGGGGAAGAGTGACGATGGTCAAATACTGCTCTCGGTGAGCGATTTAGGCGTCGGACTTCCCGCGGAAAAAATAGACCAAGTCTTCGATGCATTCTTCACCACCAAAACGCAGGGCACCGGCATGGGACTGTCTATCAGTCGGAGGATTATCGAATCTCATGGTGGCCGCCTGTGGGCGTGCGCAAATACGGGACGTGGCGCGACGTTTCAGTTCACGATCCCGACGGAAGTGATTGCGTTCTGAACTTCCGCCGGCATCGCTGAGGCGCATCAGATCAAAGAGGGCGCCTTGACGACGTTAAAACCCAAAACGTCTTTCGGTCCCGACTTGATTCAGTAACCGAGAATACCTAACAAGGAGAAAACTTTCAGCTTCCGAATTCGAGTCGGCTTCGGAGGGGCTCTTACAGTTGTGAACCCGCATGTCAGCGAAGCACGAGAAACCGAGATTGGAATTCGCGGCGGAGGGATGAACTCTGGCACCGTCACTACTCTCACTCACTCCAACATTCATGCCAACAATTCTTTTGCGGAATGAAACGGATCGTCAACGTCGCGACTTTTTGGCGCTCTCAAAGGCGGGGCTTTGTATCCGATTGTCTCGAAAGCTATTGTTCTGGCGCAAAGACCCGGATTGCAGCCGCTTGCTCTCCATGGCGGCGCACCGCCAAAAATAACCGGTCAAGTTCGGGCGAAAAGAAGCCGGTCCGCGCCCCTGGAACGGTGGTAATCCTCAGCGACTCCTTGTAGTGATCTGGATCCTGCTGTTCAAACACGGAAATGCTCCCTTCGCCGCCAATGGCATAAATGCGCTTGCGGGTTTGATCGTAGAACAAATCGTCGCAATCACCTATTGCAGGCAGGTGTTGGATAGTTTTCCCCGTATTTGAATCGAACGCAAGCAATCGCGCGGGGAACCGAGTCATGACGAACAACCGGTGGTCGGCTTGATCGAGGGCCATGGGATAATTCGCCAGCGCCATTCCGATTGGCCAAGTCGCGATAATTGAGCGTTTTTCCCGGTCGAGAACCGCGATCTTGCGCGACTTCGGTAGGTTTACGTAAATTCGGGGACCGTCCTTCTCAAGCTGGAATGATTCTGGATGGGCGTCGAGCTTGATCTCGCCAGCCTTGCTTTCATTGTCGATCTCTCCCAAGGCACCAATGCCGTAGCCTACATAGACTCGCCTGTGGCCGGCGTCGTAGCGAAGGTTGTCGGCGTCATTGCCGTAGTCAAGGGTCTTGAGCGCGGCGTACGAACTCCCATCAAACACTCGAACGCTTCCATCCTTTGCGTTGGCGACGTACAGCCGATCGGTATCGGGCACATAAAGAACGCCCTGCGGCTCCTGCAATCCGGTGATCGTCTTTACTCGTTTTCCCCCCTTGAGATCGATCACTTCGACTGTGTTGTTACCGAGGGCTGAGACGAACAAGCGTTGCCCCTTTACATCAACCGACAGGTGGTCAATTCGGCCCTGCACTTCTGGCAAATCAATGGTCCTCTCCAGGCGCAACGGTTGTGCTGCTTGTCCCCATGCCGCCGCGGCGAAGGCAAACAAAATCATGAATACCCGCATTCCAAGTCTCCATTCAGTACTTTTGCGACCGGTCAACAGCTTCATAGACAATCATTCGGGAAACCGGCCGGCCGTCCTCTTGCTGCTCCGGAGCATAGACACGGTGGGTGGCGGCATCCACCGCCAGACTGTGG
The DNA here is from genome assembly GCA_963786325.1 of Terriglobia bacterium. GTDB lineage: Bacteria > Acidobacteriota > Terriglobia > Terriglobales > Acidobacteriaceae > JAIQFF01. The sequence continues at coordinate 33,730 of CAWAYW010000014.1, read as the reverse complement.
ACCATTTTTTGAACCGCGAAATCCTCAAGCTTTCGATAGTGGTCGTCTTCTGCCTGAAAGACGGCAATGAAGCCGCTGGAACACGCAGCGTAGATTCGTCCCAAGCCAGGATCGAATTTCACAACGTCGGCTCCGGCGGGCAACGGAAGATGGGCAATTGCCGTGTGAGTATTCAAAGCAAAGACTGTAAGGGTCCTGGTGCCGTTGCACAGGAGAAACGCCCGATGGTGCTCGGAGTCGATAGCCATTCCGTGGTTGTAGCGGCAGCCTTCTACTGGGTAACTTCCCAGCACGGCATCCGTAGCCGGGTCGATTTCCGCAATTTCGTTTGTATTTCTCAGATTGACGTATACCTTGCGGGCGACGGAGTCGTATTGGGGCATGCCGGTCTCGCTTTTGAATTCGATAGTTTTAACAATTTCATCCTTGTTCACATCCACTATCGCAACCGCCTTCCCGAGCGTATCCGAAACGTACACCTTGTGAAACGGCGCGGCGTATGTGCTCCCGTTGGGTTTTGCGGACGTCGCAAGCCGCTTGATCACGCTCATGCTTCTCAAATCTACGACGCCGATCTTTTCTTCCCCCCAATCTGAAGTGTAGACCTTGTGAACACCCGGTATGTACTCCAATCCAGTAACCCCGGGCACGCCAGGAACCGCTTTCACTAGTTTGTTGGTTCTGACATCAATCACATACAGGATGCCGGGGCCGAGATGGGCAGAGAGCAAATAGTGATCTTCGTCATCCATCGTCAGGTAGTCGAAACGCTCTCCTTTAGGCCCCGGAAGATCGATCGTGGCAAATCGCCTTAGTGTTTGGGCCTGGAGGCAACCTATAGAGGCCACAACCGCAAACAGACCTCGCCGAAATGCTTGCTTGATGAATATTTTCATGAAACGCCCACTGGGTCGTGCCGTTAGCCTAAGCGCATTTTCGACTTCATTTCGATGCAACTGCACAGCTGAGATCACCAATATTAAGCGCGATCTCGTCCATGAGAGCGTGCAGATTGTGAAACGTTTGAGAAGAAGGAAAGAGCACCGAAACCTTTATCTCCACGATCGCTTCGAACCAATCGAATGCTTGCAAGGTGGTGCATTGTTGTTTTGGCCCGTACACGCGCTTCCAATTCCACGCAGCCGTACATTTGGTTCAAGGAGCGAAAGAATAGGTCCACTTCACGGCGAGGCGCGTCTCCCGGACCTGTGGAGGATTTGCTGGGGCGATACTTGCAAATTGCGTTCCTACGTTATAAATGATGTAAAGATCGCTGTCTGGCCGATAGTTATACCTCAGCCGTAAATTCGCACTGACCGCTTGATTGTTTGAAGTGTCCATCTGAATGAGGCTGGTAAAAGTGAGAAACCGGGTGAACGAATAGTTTCCCTGAAGGCTTGCCAGCACAACGGAGAAATTCCCGTTGGGCAACGGAAGTCGAAACCGGTCCCAGGTCTCTGAAACCGAGGCGGAGAATTTCGTGGTTGGCCGATAGTTGGCCCGTGCGCGGAATTCATTCAGAGTCCCACCGTAATAGCTGCCAAAGCGTTCAAAGAAATTATAAGTGAAGCGACGGTCTTGGGCGGATCCGTAGGTAAGCTGGTGGCGGGTAAAGTGGTAGAGGCCATTCGGAATGAACACGTTCTTGTAAATATGAAACGGCGTTGTAATCCGTTGCGTGAACACGTCCGCGATGTCGTCGTCGGTGTACGCGCCGTTGTTGAACTCTGCTCGGAAAGTGCCCTGCCATTCCTGCGTGGAGACCTGGTCATGAGTATCAGGCGCGTGGAGGATAAATCCTTCAAATTGCGACTCGCGCACGCCACGGATCTGGGGCCTGACCTTAAAGGTAAGATCCCCGTACGTTTCGTTAGAGTCTGTTCTTTCGACGAAACCAACCTCCGGGTTAAAGTTTGGCCCGATTTTTCTCCGCTCGACGAAACCGTCCAGCCAATTTGACCGATACGAGAGCGAGGCTCCGACGTCGGTTGCCCCGCTGGGGTCTCCGGATGATCGGGTCCCAGCCATGTGACCGTCAACAAACCAGTCTTTGAAGAAAACGAGTCGCGAGTCAACGCCTCCTGTCTGGTTGAAACTGTCAATTACGTCTCCTGATCGTTTATCGATGCCCATCACGCCAATGTAGGAGCCAGCCCACAGCGATTCTTTCAGTCGTGCGACGGCATAGTTTGCGTAAGGATTGGGACCACTCGAACGGGTATCGACGTCCATCACCCCAATCTCCATCCTGCCAAACGTCCCTGTCAGCCTCGCTCCGCCATTAATGGGCACCTGTTGGCCGGTTATAGGATCGATCCCAATCTGACGGCTGAAGAACAGTTGATCTTGGTCGCCGAGATCGAAATCGAAGACCGCAGCATTTTCGAGGAAGAATTGGCGTTTCTCGGGAATGAAGACTTTGAACGGCGTGAGGTTGAAAGGCTCAAGGTCGACCTCGGTATCGGCGAAATCCGTATTCCCGGTGAGATTTAAGATCAGGTTCGAAGAGATCCCGTACTTAATATCGACTCCGCCCGTCAGGGGGAATTTTGGGTCTTGTCCTGTCTGCTTGTCATACCGCGCCAGACCGTATGGTTTCACCGTGAACAGTCTTCCGCTTCCTATGTCTTGAATACCCCCCAGCTCTCCTGCCTCCGAAACCTTAGTGATCCCAAAAGTTCGGCGGTAAGCGCTCCAGAGGTCTTCTTCGTTCTTTCTCCGGATAAAACGTTTTAAATTCAACCCCCAGACAATATTCCTTGACTGAGTGAAATTGAGGGTGGTGAATGGAATTTCGATTGTCGCGGTCCATCCGTCGAGAGTGGTACGAGCTTCTGAGGTCCATACTCCGTCCCATCCCCGGTCGAAGTCGCCTCCGTCAGGGCCCCCTCGCTCCTCCACGATGAGACCATCATTCTGGGTGCCAAGCGGGTTGATCTCGAATACGTACGCGCCACGGCGATCGTGGTTTGAATCAATCAGAATTTCGATGTGGTCGTCCAAGTCTTGGCTCACGTCCCGGCGGAGTTCCGTTGCGATGATTCGAGAGGGCTCAGAGTCAAAGCAATGAATGCCAAAATAAACGGCATGGCGAGTGTACAGAATACGGACCTCAGTCCTCTCGGTGGCCGGCTGACCTTCGAACGGTTCGCGCTGCCGGAAATCGGTTATGGGTAAGGCAGCCAGCCAGAGTGGGTCATCCAGGGTTCCGTCGAGCTTTGGAGCGTGATTCACCGAAACTGCCTGGGCGACACGCGCTTGTGTCTGAGGGAGAGGGGGCGACCCAGGGTCGCGAGGCCGAGCGCGAGCACCGCACACCGGAAGAAACACGGCGCCCACAAATGCCACGCATAAGAGGCGATGTAAAGGCTTAACGTTCTTCACGTGTCCACCTCGAAGCGCACAGCTTGCCGACTTCGATGTTCCCGACCGCTACTTGATGGTCTTCGTGCGAACCCACGTCTTTTGAGTGTCATGTGCGATCGCAAAACAATCGTTGGAGCCTATCGGATGGCGCTAACGTTCGCCCACATCTGATTGATTGACCGATGCGTACGGTTCGGCCTCCAACTAGATAAGCCTGAACGCGTCAGGCGAGTCTCGAAGCAAGCTCCTCGGGTGGCCGAAGAGCCACAAATTCTCTATAGAGCAGCAAGTCATAGAGGATTTTCAGCCCTCCGGCGATGAAGAAAGGCACGTTGATCCAGAAAGGTCGCGCAAACATAAATCCGACGAATAAAGGGCTGATGGCCGCGCCGGTCGTTCGTGCTACACCAGTTATCCCTGCGGCCGCCGATCGCTCCTCCTTTCTTACCACGGCCATGAGGTAGGACTGCCGTGTTGGAACATCCATCTGGCTGATGCTGAATCGCACGAGAAGAACAAGAACAGCCAGCCAGAGAGTTGGCATTAGCGGTACGAGAATAAGCAAAATGTTGGAAGGAAGATGCGTGAGGACCATAGTTTTAACAAGTCCCCAGTGCGCGGCGAGGCGTGCGGCCAGAAGCGCGGAAATTCCGGCAAAGATATTTGCCCAAAAGAAAATGACACCGAGCGTAGCCGGGTTCACTCCAAAACGAAGGTAGAACCAATAGGCTGCGAAGCTCTGTAAGACAAAGCCACCCGCAAAGGAGTCCAAGGCGAACAGACTTGAAAGTTTTACGACAATGCGATGTGATGCGCCCATGCCGAAGAAACTCTTCCCCCTCCACGGCAACACCAATGCTTCTTGGGACGAATGCACTTCCGCCGCAGGAGAAAGCCGAGTGAATAGGTAAGCGAGCAGAATACCCTGCAAGGCATAAAGGACCACGACCACGCGGTATATCCCGACTGGCGTTATTGTGGTTCTGTCGAGCAATCGAGTAATCATGCCGGCAACGAGTGCTCCTATCGCGGTAGCCACTGAGCCGGCAAGTGTGTACCAGGCAAATACTTCCGTTCTCGACCGGTCTGGAACTACTTGCGAAAGCGCCGCCTGTTCAATCGACAGAAACGGACCGACTTCGTTGCCGCTGGGACTGATCACTCCTATTGTGCCGGCGACGATCAGCAGCACCACATTGCTTGTGCAGGCAAAGGCGATTCCCGCTGCCGTCATCAGAGCGGCACCCACAATCAACATCCGTCGCCGCCCAATTCGGTCAGCGCTGGTCGTGAGAAAAAGAGAGATCACCGTATCGCCCAAGAGTGTCAACGTGAGAAGGAGTCCGATTTGCGATGCATTCAGTCCCAGTCCAACGAGGTAGAAAACCAGAACGACGGATAGCGATCCGTACGCGAGCAAGCGCATGAATCGCGTTAGAAACAGTAGATACCCGTCACGCGTCAGAAACCTAAGCGCACCGGTAGGTAAAGCAATTTTGACCATCGTTCTTTACTTAGGATTGCTTAGGGCGTCATACACAACCATTCGGGCGACTGGTTTGGAATCCTCTTCCTGCTCCGGGGTGTACACCCGATGCGTGCTCGGATCGACTACGAGGCTATGCACCGCGTGCTGTACAGGGAAGTCTTCAAGTTTTCGATAATGATCCGGATCGTCTTGATGGAAAACGGAAATAGCGCCGCTGTAACACGCCGCGTAGATTCGAGCCAGTCCAGGATCGAAACGGATTACATCTGGTCCATCGGCCATCGGCAAAAACGCAACCGGCTGCTTCTTATCAAGATCGAACACCGTCATCAGATTGTTACCCTCACATGAAAGGAAAGCGCGATGGTGTTTGGGGTCGAGGGCCATGCCGTGATTGCCTTTGCAGCGCCCTACCGGGTAGCGTCCAACTACTTCGTCGGTGGAAGGATCAATGACTGCAAGAATGTCCTTATCTTGCAGGTTGACATAGACTCTCTGGGCCACCGGGTCGTATTGCGGCATACCGATCTCACTGTCAAAATGTAACGCCTTCACAATCTGATCTTTCGTTACGTCCACGACGGCCTCTGCCTTTCCACGCTCGTCGGAAACATAAAGCTTGTGAAACGGACCGGCATAAGTGCTGCCGTCCGGCTTTTTTTCCGTGGGCAGCTTCTTAACTACCTTCATTTGTCGTAGGTCTACCACTCCGATCGTGTTGTCCCCGGCGTTTGACGTATAAAACTTCTTGAGTTCGGGGATGTACTCGATTCCTTCCGCACCTGGTGTGTCTGTGACGGTCGCAACAACTCTGTTGCTGCGCAAGTCAATCACGTAGGTCTGTCCCGCAGCCAAATGCGTCGAGAGCAAATAGTGATCGTCCGCGTCGATCGTTAAATAATCGAAACGCTTGCCGGCAGGGCCCGGCAGATCGAACGCCGCAACCTTTTCCAAGGTATGCCCATCCGCGTGTGACGGTGCCTTAGCGGTCGCCGTCGCACACACAGCAGCAGATAAGAACAAAAGCCATTTTCGCATCATCTTCCTCCGCTCAACGCCCTTCTTATTTCACTGCGACATGGCCTAAGGCAGCTTTGATGCCAGCACCAACCGTCTCCGGACTTCCGACACACCAGAAGTGCATAAAGAACAGGCGAGGTTGCTCGGTGAGCATATGACTATGGAGCGCAGTGACCAGGATATGGTGCCCCTGGAGTTCGGATATAACCGGATTCACTTCTTCCGCGGTAAGCACGAAATCCCCCGTCGTTGCGACGTCGCCGGAATTCGCCGCTTGAAAATTAATAGCTTCTCCTACTCCTGCCGCTGGCGCGATCGTCGTGCCCATCATCGTGATGGCTTCGCTACGCGGTACGCCATAGGACAGCACCCCACCTTTAAACGTGCCTTTGCGCGAGACCGCGTCCTCGACCGTTTTCACCCAAGCCGGTGGCGCTGGCTCCTCGGCGGCTGCGGCGGGTTTTTCGAGAGGCGTTTTTGAGGCACTAAGAGCTGCGCGCAATGAAGTAGCCAGTTGCGCGGCGGGACCGTGTCCCATGTAATGCATGTACAGCACTCTCGGGGTTTCTTCCATGAGATGGTTATGCACAGCGGAAATGTCAAAGCCGGACGTCCGCAATTTCGCCATCACTGGATTCAGTTCTTCCTCAAGCAAGACCAAATCGCCCATCACCATGGCGTTGTCATCAGTTCCGAGAAAGGCCGCCCACGAACCTAGCGCCAGTCCTGGCTTGATCGCTAAGCCGTTGACCGAAACGTGGAGGTCCGTTCTTGGAAAACTCACCCTGTAAACGTCTCCTGTCTTCTGGCCCGATCTCCCCAATGCCTGATCGATCGACGTGGTTGTCACTCCCTGGGCGCAAACTAGGATCGGAAGCGATAGAAAACAAATCAAGGTGAGAATGTGCTGTTTGATAGCCATGATGAAACTCCTTATCGATCAACAATTTAGGTATGACTTTCTTTGAGAATTCAGCTCGACGCGTTCGACGAACTAGTCTTCACCCGCTGTCCCGGACGAATCGCATCGGTGGCGTTCCGGATCACCTCGTCTCCAGGCTTGAGATCACCGAAGACTTCAATATTGCCGTTCACTCCCAGTCCGGTAGATACATCCACCCATTCCGTTTTCCCGTTCCGCACTCGCTCGACGAAGGTACGTTGTTGGTCATTTGTTACAGCTGAGACTGGCACAAACATGGTTGGAACCGCGCGATGGACTGGCCACTGCACACTGCTGAAACTGCCGGGAGATAAGCGGCCATCCGCGCTATGGACATCCAGTTCGATGGGCATCGTCCTGGTATTCAATTCGAGGTTCTGCGAGATGCGCGTAATTGGAGCGTGGAAAACCTGGCCGGGTTGCGCCGGAACCGTGAACGCCACTTGCTGGCCCAATTGCATTTCTCCGACATATGCTTCTGGAACTGGCACAACCAGGCGCAAATGACGGGTATCGGCGATCTGCACAATCGGCATTGCACCAGATTGACCTGACGCCGGTCCCACCAACGCTCCGGGATGCAGATTCCTCGTAGTGACGATTCCGTCAAAGGGCGCATAAATATTGAGATACGATTCGAGCTGCGTAACGCTGCGGAGTGCCTCTCGGGCAGCCGCGACATTGCTCTCTGCTGACTGCACCTGCCCTTCATCGGCTGACGCGGTCTGACTGGCCACCATGACATCGTTTTCTGCGACCACCCCGGGCGTCTTGGCGGCCGAGGCGATATGAAGATAAGTACTTTTGTCTGAGGTAAGTTTGGCCTGGGCGGTTGTCAGTTGCGATTCAGCCGCGCGCAAAGATGATTCTGCTTGCGCGCGTTGAGCCACAAGTTCCGGAGCAGAAAGCCTAATTATAAGTTCGCCCTTGTGTACGCGAGAACCGCGATCCACGCGAATCATGTCCAAGAAGCCTGTAACCTTTGGATAGACATCCACCATCTGGAATGGTAATAGTTGCGCCGGGAGCGTAAACACCGTTGTGAGCTTCTGCGAGGCAACAGAGACAACTTCCACCGTCTGCGCGTCTGTTTCTGGATGTTGGCTGGCTGCTGGCTTCGGGTTGCTACTGCAGCCGATGAAGGGCAGCGAAAGCGCGAGGGTGATGATAGCGGTTTTCATGCGTTCTCCGGCTTTTGAGCAAACGGACTGTCGGCATCTTCAGGATCGAGCGAAGGAGACTTCACGGATGCACGCTTTTGAACAATGCCGAACACGGTCGGTAGTAGAAACAAAGTTGCGACTGTGGCAGTGAAAAGGCCCCCGATGACTGCGCGGCCCAGAGGAGCCGTTTCCTCACTCCCTTGGCCGATCGCAAGCGCCATAGGAACCATTCCAGCAATCATTGCCAAGCTCGTCATCAGCACAGGCCGCAGGCGTTCAGCCGCGGCCGCGCGTGCGGCAGAAACGGAGTCAGCCCCATTCCGCCGATTTTGCTCTGCGAAAGTGACAAGCAGAATCGCGTTGGCTACGGCGACGCCAATCGCCATGATGGTTCCCATAAAACTCTCGAGGTTCAGCGTTGTGCCAGTCAGTAAGAGCATCAGGATGACCCCGACAAGTACCGCCGGAGCGCTGGACATGACGATCAGAGCGAGGCGGAACGACTGAAAGTTCGCTGTCAGCAGAAGAAGTATTACGACTACAGCCAGAGCTAAGCCGATCACTAACTCGGCAAAAATCTGTTTAAGCGCGTTTACCTGACCACGTACCTGAGTCGTGACACCGCGAGGTGCCTGACCTGAGTTGGCAATAGCGCGATCGATTGCCTTCGCGGCCCGTGCAAAGTCGTTATTCCCGACGTTGGCCGAGGCGATAATCATCCACATTCCATTCTGTCGGTCCAACTCTCCTGGTGCGGTTCTTGACTGAACATCGGCGACTTGACTCAAGATCAAATGCGCTCCAGCACTACCGTTGATAGGAATGCTTTGGACGTCTTTGAGCGATGTCATCGCTGGTTGAGGCACTTGGACCTGTACTTGATAACTCACACCAGATTTGGGATCACGCCAATAGTTGGGAGCAACAAAACGACTCGAAGCGGTCGCAGAAACTATTGCTGAGCCGACATCATTGGCAGTGGCGCCAAGCTGGCCGGCAACCACCCGATTTACCTGAACGTTCACGGTTGGAGAGCGAAGCGGCTCCTCAAATTCGACATCGCGCAACTCTTTTACATTCGCAAGTTCCCGCAGCACGCGATTGGCATAGCTCTGGACGTCGGCGTATTGCGGACCGGTGATTGCGACCTCCGCTGACGAAGGCGATCCGAAACTTAGAGTTTGACTAATGAGATCCCCAGGATCGAAGGAAAAATGGGTATCTGGAAATTCCTGCGGCAACTTCTGTCGAAGGCTCTCCTCTACGCTTTTTAGGGAGACAGACGCCCCGGGTCTCAGGCCAACGTTCACAATGGCCTGTTGAGGACCGCTGGTCCACAGAAATACCGTATTGATCGGATACGACGAAGGTTGTGTCCCAATATAACCAAGAGTCAGGTCGAGATTGCGAGCACCCACTTCCCGCGTAATTGTGGCCAAAACCTTTTGGACCAGCGCCTCTGTCACCGCCACACGTGTGCCGTCGGGCGCATCGATCCGTAGACGGAATTGTGTCGATGCGGAAGATGGGAAGATTTCCTGCGCTAGTCTGGGGCCGAGAAGGACGATAATCAGCACCGCGACCACGGCGTACACACTGAGAAGTAAATTGGGGAATTCCATGAGTCGCTGCAAGATGTCTTGGAAGCGTTTACGGAAACGATCAAACCGTGCCTCGTTTGGTTGGTCGGCCTCACTCTTCTCTTGTTTCAGCACCCAGTTGGCGAGAACTGGTACGAGGGAACTCGAGAGCAAATACGATGCACCCATTGAAAATCCAACTGCGAGAGACAAGGGCACGAAGAGTGATTGTGCCGCCCCGGTCATAAACAAGGACGGTAGAAAGACGGCCAGCACGCTTAGCATGGCTAATAATCGAGGGATCGCTACTTCGCGACTGGCTGCAAGAACGGCTTGCGCTTTTTTCTCTCCCAGCCCCAGATGCACATGGATGTTTTCCATGAGGACGGTGCCCTCATCGACCAGCACGCCGACGGCAAGCGCCAGGCCGCCCAGAGTCATAATATTGATCGTCTGGCCAGTGAGCCGCAACAGCACAACCGCCATCAGCAGTGCGAATGGAATCGTGATAACTACGATGAGGGAACTACGCCAGTCGCCGAGGAACAGCAAAATCATCAGCCCTGTAAGGCCAGCTCCGATTAGCCCTTCGCGCAAAACAGAGAAAAGAGCGGCACGCACGTATTGGGATTGGTCGAATTGGTAGGTAATTTTGATGTCTTGCGGTATGAGCGACTGAAAACGTTCAATACTCTGGCGAACTTCATCGACGACCGTGATCGTAGAGGCATCCGGTCTTTTGGTTACGGGAATGTAAACGGTTCGCTTGCCATCCAGCAATGCATAGCCTGCGAGAACGTCCGACGTATCCCTGACACTTCCGATGTCGCGCATGTATACCGAAGCGCCCGGGCCCCGACGCAGTGGAATGTCCAGCAGATCACCGATCTGAGTCACAGTAGAATCGGTTGTAACCATGGCATTCGCGCTGCCGATGTCAATATTTCCTGCGGGCTGGATACTGTTACCCGTAACCAGGGCCCGCACTACGTCGTCCGGGGACAAACCAAAGGCTTGCAGCTTCGGCGGATTGACGTCAATCACGATCGTCCGCTGATTGCCACCAAACGGAGGTGGCGATGAGACGCCGGGCAAGGTTGCGAATACCGGACGAACGCGGTTGAGGGCGAGGTCCTGTATCTCCGATAACGTCCGGGAGGGACTTGAGAACACAAGATACCCGACCGGCAGGGTTCCGGCATCGAAGCGAATGACAAAGGGCGACACAGTTCCCGGAGGCATGAAAGCGTGCGCGCGATTGACGTAGGAAACTGTCTGGGCAAGTGCCTCGCTCATGTTCGTGCCAGCGCGAAAGCTAAGCCGTAACAGAGCTGCGCCCTGAATAGATTTTGCCTCCACACTTTCGATGCCATTGATGTAGAGGAAGTGGTACTCGTAGTAATACGATATAAACCCTTCCATCTGCTGCGGGCTCATCCCGCCGTATGGCTGGGCGACATAGATAACCGGCAGATCCAAAGTGGGGAAAATGTCGATTCGGGTTCGCCAAACAGCTAGGATCGACGAGAGTGCAATAGCCGCCACAATTACAACAATTGTGATTGGACGTCTTAGAGCAACGCGAATGAGCCACATAGGGCTACGGTCCCCCTTGCGTCTTCCGGCGCAGAGCCTGCAAAAATGGCTGCAGATCGCCTTGCGAGGCGGCGACCGAAGCCAAGTTCTGCCAGACAGCAAGCCACGCGAGAGCGTTGTCGGTTTCCGCTTGCACGAGCAGACTCTGGGCATCGGCAACGTCGACCAAAGTTGCCAGCCCCGCTTGGTAACGCGAGCGTTCCTGACTTTCTGTAGCCCGAGCGGCATCCAGTTCCACCGGAGTGTTTTCGGCCACGTGGCGAGCTCCCTCGAGAGAAGCCTGTGCCTGCCGCAGTTGTCCGGTCAGGTCCTGTAGCGTTTGATCGTAGCGAGCTGCTTCCGCAAGTTCATTTGCCGATTCAATCGCTTTTCGTGATCGAATGGCGAAGATGTCAAATACAGGAAAAGTAATGGTCGAGCCGACCGCCCAGTTCGACCGATCCGGGCCTAAACCTGCCGTGCCTCCCTCAAACTTGCCCGCAGGGTCCCAGCCACTGCCGCGCCCATACACCGACGATTGGAGATAGAACTTCGGATAGTAGGAACGGTCCAAAATATGGATCTGGGCATGGGCCTCTTCCACACGTGCGTGTTCCACTTCGGCACTCGGATGGTTTGTAACCGAGGCCGTCTGTGAGGGTTCGTTAGAAGGTGGTGGCCCAAGTAAAGAACCCTCGTAGACTTCTACCGAGGTATCCGACAATCCAAGGATATTGGCCAGTGCGGCCCTGCTGATGTTCTCTTGTTGTTGGGCACGAGCTAAATTTACTCTGGCCCTGGCCAATTGCGCGTCCGCTCGGGAACCATCAGCTCCCGCACGTAGTTGATTATCGACAAGTACCCTGACAGCCTTGTCAAAAGTTTCGCGCCGTTGCACATCCGCCTCTGCTGCACGCATGGTTCGCCGCGCAGCCAGCACGGCTAGGTAGGCGTTGACGGTGGCTACGGCTACATCAAGGCGCGTCAGCGAAGCTTCCGCGGCGGCTTGATCTCGGGCGGTTCGCGCGGCGCTTAGTCTTGCTCCCCGGTATCCAAAATCGAGGGGCTCCCACGAGAACAGCAATCCCGCCGCGCTTCCCCACGCGCTTTGATTTGACGTGGACACTGGGACGGGCCCGGAAATCGGAGCGATAACGGATTGTGGAAGGAGAAGGCCAGATATATTGTTATCGGTCGCGCGATTGATCTGCCAAACCACATCTGCCTTAGGAAGATAACTGGTCCGCGCCAAGCCGACACCCGCTTGAGCCGCCGCGACCCGCTCCAGCGCTACGCGCACCGCCGGATAATTCTTTAATGCGTAGTCAATCGCCTCTTCGAGCGTAAGAGTCTTTTTTTCAGTTGCTGGAATTTGAGCCAGGGTTGTGCGACTGAAACCTAACGAGAGGACGAGAATTATCGCAATCCATCTCAGTCCGGCAAGATTATTCTTTAACAAGACTATCTCCTATTTCAGAAACTCCGGCCCTGTGACACTTTTTTAAGACATGAATGATAGAGTCCCTCTATCAACTGCATTCCACGATCGAGAAGCTCGTTGTCTGAAAGTTGTTGCAGCGCCCACCCTTTGAGTACATCATCGATTCCATAACCTTCCTTGCGACCGAATTTATCGTCGGCGAGATCCGCGTCGTGAATAATCTCAGAAATGATCTTTACCCCCCGGTCGCGAATCTTAAACTCCCTTTGTAACGTTTCAAAAGTGCAGTCCTCTCCCCGATGCCCAAAGCCGTCTTCGTGAAACATATCGAACGGAACAGATCCCTTCGGCACCAGCGTTTCAGGCGCGAAGCCAAACTCTGCCTTGGAATCAATAAACCGTCGAATAAGCCAGGCGGACGCGCATCGGTCCACTCCTGGTCTCGGTCGGGTAATCCAAACTCGCTTTTTGTAGTCTTGCGAATTGATCTTTCGCGAGTCGGCTGTGGGCGTCTTCAGGCGTGCAGAATCTGCCTTCGATAGCAGCTCCCCAACACGCTTCTGCAGAGGGCTGTCAAAGAAATCAACCTCGACGATCTCCTGAAAACGGCTCCGCAATCGGCTGAGATGGCGAACAGCCTGCTTGGGTCGGGGAAGATCGGAAAACGTTTTTAATTGGCGGATCAACTCCTGGTACTCTCGCGCACGCGCTTCGGCAAAACGTCCGATCAATTGTGGTGTCGAAATGTTGTCGATCGCCTGCACGTGAACGATTGACGCCTCGCCCTCGTATTTACGAATTGTGGCGGCCAACCACTGAAAACGTTCTTCGTTCACGGGATTGTTGGGGAGTAGGTAACCTGAGTTACCCAGGGGTACAGTTCCATAGCGCTGCAATTTTCGCCAGACCTCCACACGCTGGCTAGCACGCTTTGTGGGCAGCGTAAATGCCAGTAGCAGCCAATCAATGGTCGATCGTCTATCGTGCATCCATTTCTTTTCTGATGTTAGAGCTATAACGAAGTAACGTCAAGGTGCAGAGGACGGGCAATAACGCCCGATGCATGGCGCAGTATTTAGTAGCGTTTCAGATTTATTGAAGCGTCGGTTGGGGAGACATCCTCTGTCCTGCTAGCAACAACTGTTCTCGCAAAGCATGCTCTTGCGCTAGGGGCGGCGTGAATTCCTCATGCCAAAACTGGAGTTGCTCTTGTTGTGGGAGAGCGCTCATGTCTCGTATCACCGCTGCCCCTTTTCTCATGGTGGCATTGATCTGTCGAATTATCTCGATCATTTCCTTAGGATTGCGCCATTTCTTCAGTTTGTGTCGGCCTTGCGGGTGCAATATATCAATCAGCGACTGACTGTCTTCCCGTTGTTGAGCTCTGCTGCAAAGATCGCTGTATCCCTGCAATTTGCGATCGTAGCCGCTCAACAAGGGTTCGATCTGCGCGTACGCGTTCACGTAGTCGACCAGACTATTGAACCGGCGATCCTTTAAAACCGCGATCCTATCTCCGGCCATTTTTAACTCAGCTTCGGTAGTTAGTATCTGGGCCGTGAGAACTCGGTCCTGAAGGTTCTCGATTCCAACAGCAGCCACCGTGGCAAGAATGCCTCCACTGCGATCACGAAAACTATCTTCATCCAGGGGCGGGATCTTTTCGCGACTGCTTCTGGATGTGATTTGTTGTCACTGCCAGTTGTAAGGACCATTGCGCCTTCCTGGTCGCATGACGCCCGCCGGTGCCCTTGTCTCTCACGCGATTCGTCCATTCTCGCTCCGAGCGCGATGGCTTGGTGGCTGTCCCATGGACGGCGGGGCCGCAACCGGGCGACCCGCTAAATCGACGCGAAACGACGCTGCGCCGGCGTCCAGATCGTCAAGCCGTCGCTGCCTGCTGGGTGCTTAGGCTGGGTTAAGATACTCTCCGTCATGTTCATCAATGAACCCTCAAAGCTCTGTTCAAGGAAGCGTTCGCATCTCTGACGCGAAACTGGCTTCGTAGCGTCTCACCATTCTCGACATCTCATACTCACGCCGCATCGCAGCCAAGGAATGAAGTTGAGATCGAGTTGAGAATTGTCCGACACATCGCCAAACAATCTTTTGACAAACGCATTACAACTGTGCTGATTCGAATCCCCATTCTCTGAATCAAATGTTCCATACCGACTTGAAAGCAGCTTTTTCAACTTGCTATTGCTTTATTTCTGCTCTGGTATGGGCTACTGCAGCTGCAAGCTGACTGAAGGTCCCACAGAGATCACAAGATCAATGAGATTGTCATGGCAAAGGAGATTGAGTTTTACGTACCGAAGAGCTTCCGGAAACCGTTGAAGCGGGCCTTCAGCCGCCAATGCGGAAAGGTCATCGAGTTTTTGCTCGCAGACGAAGAAATCAGCTTAGCTCAACCACTCGTTGTCTGGAAACTTTAAGGGAGTACGTTGCACACACTTGAGATCGCATCAGGCAAGAAAAGACAGGAATACCACATGAAACATCGAGCTCTAACATTGGCGCCTTCCGAGGCAGAAGCAATCGAACGCGCCAAGCAGGGAGATGCGGAAGCCTTTGCTCTGCTGTACGGGCTGCACAAGCGGCGAGTTTATTCGCTGTGTCTTCGTATGACGGCCAACTCGGCGCAAGCCGAGGATCTGACTCAGGAAGCCTTTCTGCAGTTGTTTCGCAAGATTGGAACTTTTCGCGGCGAGTCAGCTTTTTCCACTTGGCTGCACCGGATGGCAGTAAACGTTGTCCTTATGCAGCTCCGCAAGAAGAGTCTTCCCGTGGTCCCGCTGGAAGAGACGCTGGAAAGCGAGGAAGAGACACCGAAGAAGGAACTGGGTGCGCAAGACCCGGTCTTATCGGGCTCCATTGACCGGCTGCGACTGCAGCGGGCAGTGGAGGCGCTGCCGCCGGGATATCGTAGGATTTTTGTACTGCATGACGTGGAAGGATACGAGCATAACGAGATCGCGACCATGGTGGGATGTTCCATCGGCAATAGCAAGTCGCAGTTACACAAGGCGCGCATGAAGCTGCGCAAGTCGCTCAAAACGAGCAGAGCCGAAAAGGCCGCAAGGCAATATTGGGGAGAGATGAAGTATGAACTGCATGGAGTATGAATAATGTTTGCCGGAAGTGGATTGACGGTGGACGGAACGCCAAGTAGACAGCGCACTCGGACTTCGTCGCCTACTCAGGTTTCTTTTCGGTTGGCGGAGTAGGAGGCCGGTCGCCCATGCCATGGCCTTGCATCATGCCGAGTCCCATCGATTCCATGTTCTTTTGCATTCTGTCCATATGGGTAACCACCGTTTCCCACATATCCACATTGTCTCGCCAGCGTGATAGCTCGTTCGGATCCTTGATTGTGAGAAGGTTAGCCTTCATCTGAGCGAGCGAGGACTTCATCTTCTCGATGTCGGCTCTCACGGCCTCCATCTCTTGTTTATGTATCTCCATCATTTTTTGGCGATGCTCGGCCCGCATTTGGTTTCCACTGCCGGGACCGGGAGGTGCCTGTGCGGGTTTGTCCTGCGCCCACATCTCGGGCGCCAGAGCGAATATCAGGACGAGTAGGAAACTCTTGATCTTCATTGCAACTCTCCTTGCCGGAAACATCGGACCCGGTGAGTATAGGTCAATGCATTATGAAAGAGCGCCCCGCTTCAGAAGGCGTCGAAGCCGGATATGGCACTGCCTCCGCTCCGCAGGGCTTCGCTCCGCTACGGCGGCGCTAAGGAGTAACTGCAGTAGTGTGTCCGGTGCGGAAGGACTACAGGAGAGTATAGGCAAATCGGCTGGAGAATGGCACTTTACCTTGAGGGAAAGTCCAGCGTCGACACGAATGAGCTTTCCCCCAAGGAGGCAACTCAAATGAGCCACGACGTCAAATATATCGGAATGGACGTGCATTTGATGCGCTCCTTCAGATTGAAGAGGACCGTTCGAAACACTCTCTTCGATCGGCGACTACGTCACCGCAGGCTGAGAGCAAAGACTATTAATCGTCCTCTTAATCTGCAGCCGTCCACCGAATCGGAGCTGCACCCATGAGTAGCGATAGCGGAAACGGTGCTACAGTCGAAATCCTCTAGAGAGCAATTCATTTTGGGGAACGTTCATCGGAGGGAATTTTAGCTGCTCACATGCACCCATTCGTGCCAGCAGTTTCAAGTAAAAGTCTATTGCCTCTTCGCTGATCCCAAAATCTGACAGGACCGCTCGAACCGCTTTTTCGGAAGCGTAATTGTGGGTGGGATTCGAGTCGTGTTGGGGCCTCGCCACTCCAATTTCAATTCGGTCGTTACCTAGACGGCGGACGCTGATGATTACGAGCATACAAGCAGCCGAGGCCTTAAGAGGGCATATGTGGCTGGGGATGGTTGCAAAAATTACCAGTCTCGATGCAAACCTGAAAAAAAAGACTGCATCATAGGCGTCGCGACGTTGGTCGTGAGTAGGTGGTTTGCCTTGAGGTCTGACCTTACGCCATTTTAATGTAAGCGTTGTAAAAACGCCTTGCAACATCTACCAAAAAGGGCGGCTGGTTAATGGGGGCTGCATCGGGGGGAAGGGCAGCCTCTTGAGTGCACCCCAAAACTGATACACCAAGTTAAGGGACCAGCTACATTGAACGGAGGAGAGCTATGCTGGTGCCCCGACAACAGCTATCGGCAGGCACACACCAGCAGATCACGGAGCACAACATGAAAAAGATTACGTGGTTGCCCTCTGGGAAGCCTACGAACAGCAGAGGGCGGGGAAAGAGCGGCATGACGAGAGTTGAACAGTGGATATCCCTTCCGTGCGATTCTCCGATGGTGCAAGCGGGCTAGGGAGGCGCTTATTTTATTAGAGGGTATTCCGGGCCGCCTGGCTGTCCTGCCTTATCAGGATACAATTCTTTCAGTCAAGGAGAACCACCGATGTCGCTCGCCGGGATCGTTGAAATCGTGGTAGTCGCCATAATCATAATCTTTGCAGTTCGATTCTTCATGAAGCGCAGTTAAGAAGGTTCGCATCCATTCGGTGATCCTCGCGATGGTGCGGACGCCCGGGCAAACTGGATTGCCCCTCACATAGCCATGACATCTTCGAATATCTGCTCAAACTCGTCCTTATCATCGGCCAGTGCCACGATCCATGCGGCGTGTACCAATGCCTCCTGTTTGGTCATGACATGCTTTGGCTTGGCGATCACAATGTTGCCCTTGTTAGCGGCGACCAACTGTTGGTTCGTCACGTCTCGTTCCGTCAGGCGAATGCTCCTTTGACTACGGCAGACCGCCGAGTAAGGGACTATCATGACAACCCGATGCGGTTTGGTCGTTGCGCAAGAGCAATGTTCCACCGTTCGACCAATTCCAGGCTAGCGCAAATAAAGAATGGCCCAACCCTCGCGGAAGTTGGGCCTCTCAGGATTCGCTTGGAGTTAATTGATGCGATAGTGAGTGTGCTCCCTTGGATTGAATACTGGCAATAGTGTCAGACCCTCACCGAAACCTGCGTTACCCTTGGAAAAGGTTTGCAGCCTGACTCAATCATTCTCGCGATGGTGCGTGCGAAGCTAAAATGTCACTTTAGACAAAGAGTAGGCTGATTCTGGTCCAGGTTAAAATTGAACGGGCCAAAAAGCATCTGCGCGATCTCGCAGCAGAACTGACCACTTTCCAAAAAACCAGTTTCACGGTAATAGGTGAACGCGAGGATCAACACGGAAACGTGGTAAGCCGTGAATTTCGTGAACTCCCCGTCTACCCGTTCAATGCGCTGGCTTGCGCTGGAGATATCGTCCAGAACTTGCGAACAGCCCTCGACCACAAGCCACACCGCCTTCCGCGAGAGGACTCATCCAGTGCAATCGTGGCTCAACGAGATTGCGCGAGAGCACGCAATCTCGAAGACAACACTGAAACACGTCAAAAACTTCCTCAGTGGAATCTTCCGACACGCAGCCCAGCAGGGGTACTTTGATGGTGCAAGCCCTGTGAAGCTCGCCGAGATTCCTGCTTTTGCACTCAACGGGGCCGAAACAAAGCCTTATTCGCTAGAAGAAATCGCAACTGCCGTCTTTACCGGGTTGCGGTTGGGAGAACTGCGTGGACTCACTTGGGGATCATACGAGCCTGCCCAAGACGAAGAGTCACTCGGCTGGCTGAACGTCACTCGATCCGTGTGGCGTAACACAGTGGGTGATCCTAAAACGGCGAAATCCAAGGCCCCCGTTCCGGTCATTCCACAACTTGCCCAACGGCTCAAAATACATCGCCAACGATGTGGCAATCCGATGGCGGGCCCAATTTTCGCTAATTCAGTTGGGCATCCGCTTGACCTGAACGCTTGCTATCAACGGGAAATGAAGGACGTGCTCAAGCGTGCCGGCATTGCCTGGCACGGCTGGCATGGCTTCCGCAAAGGCTTGGCTTCGAATCTGAACCGCATTGGCGTGGATGATTCGGTGATCCAGCGCATTCTGCGCCACAGTAACGTAGCTACCACGCAGAACCATTACATCAAAACCGCATCGCCAGATGCGATTGCTGCAATGAGGCAGTTCTCTGAAGCCTTATTGTGCTCCACTTGTGCTCCAGAAGAGGGGGTCAACCCCCAAGGCACGGTGCAGTAACTGAAGGTAAGTCCCACTCTATGAGTGAGTGGCGGAGAGGGAGGGATTCAACTCGCTCCTTTTTGCTCCCACCCGCATGAACATTGATGATAACGCTTAAACGCATGCTTTTCCAGCGAGATGCGTCCGAAAATGTCTTAGGCTGGAGAGGACTGAAAGGTACTCTCAGGCACCCTTGCGGACAGGTCAAATCGCTGACGTGTGTATCACTGGTATCAATCTCTCGTGGCAGACTGCCGGGAGTGCGTGCACTGTGGAATCGCGAGGATTGAGGTTAAGACAGGCAGGACGCGTTTAAAGCCAAAAATGCGGGGCAGGACTCAGGCGGCGGCCAAAGATTGTAAACACCCGATTTTCGGCGAGTGTCCTTGGTTTCGATGGATTGCTTCCCGTCCGTGATTCCCATCTGTTCGATGGCCTGTCATCTGCAGTTGAACATTAAATTTGTTCTCCGTTTGCGATAGAGTCAACCAGAGGCGCAAAGGAAAGGCATGCGTATGAATCGGGCTCGCATGGTGATTGTGCTAGTCATGCTTATTGTGCTGGCCGTCACCCTGGCTGGTGCGTTTCTGACTCGCGGGGTAATGGCATATCTTCCGTTTTTGCAGGCCAGGAAGGGGGACTGGACGGGAGCCTATGTACCGCACGGAGTTGTAGATCAACGGCCCTGGCAGACAGCGTCAACTCTGGCGGCCCTGGCACAGTCGGCAGAGGAGAGGGAACTCGCCCGGGAGGCCGAGCGGGTTGCGGATCACGAGGTTGACCAGGCGTTCTCGCAGTCACTGAGGCAGGCGAGCCTTGAAAAACCAAATCTAAGCGGTAAAACATTGGCGTTGCAGCAAAGGGTCAACGAGCTTCAGGAGACGGTCAAGAACGACCAGGCTCGGATCGCATCACTCATTGCAGGCGCGGGCCCGAGATCAGCGGGTGCCCTGTCCAATGGCCGCGACCTGGAGATTGCGAAAGCGCAACTTGGCCTCGACCAAAACGAGATGACCGATTCGATCGACGACCTCGCCCGCGAAAGCGGAGATCAGCGAGTCAAGCTTCAGCAGGAGCTAGCGGCACGGCAAGCCGCCGTGAAGCAGTACAGGGATAATGCCTCCAAGGACGATGGGCAAACTGCGGTCGCCTCAGCCGAACAGTACCGGACGCTGGCACAGCAGCTATCAACGTGGCGATCCCTCCGCGACAGGAAACAACTGATTGCGCAGGCTGGGCAATTGGCCAAGGCCGACGTGGCCGCGTTGACAGCCGATCAGGCAGCGCTCAAGTCAGAAGCCGCTCGCCTTGGCAATAAGGCCGTTGCAGAATCAAATTCCGAACGAATCGACCGGCTGCAACAGTTGAGCGCTCAGCAAAATATCCAGAGCATCCTCAATGATCGCCTAGGAGCGCACGAGCAGCTTTTATCACTCTACGGGCGATGGGGAGAGCAAGTCGAGATACAGCGAAAGATCGTAGTTCACCTGATATTGCGGTCTCTGGCTTTGATTGCAGCGATCTGCATGTTGGTGATCCTGGCGAGTTGGGCTCTCCAACTGGCATTGGAGAAGATGGTTCGCGATGCTCGCCAAAAGCAGACGTTGAAAACGGTTCTAAATCTGGGAACGCAACTGGTCGGCCTTCTACTAATCCTGCTGGCCATTTTCGGTGTACCACAGCAGATGCCAACGATCCTCGGTCTAGCGACCGCAGGACTGACCGTGGTCTTTCAGGATTTCATCCTTGCATTCTGCGGTTGGTTTGTTCTGATGGGACCAAACGGAGTCAGGGTTAGGGACTGGGTGGAGATCGATGGTGTCGGCGGCGAGGTGGTAAAGCTCGGTCTGTTCCGCACCTGGTTACTGGAGACGGGAAACTGGACTGCGAATGGCCATCCTACGGGAAGAAGAGTCTCGTTTTTAAACGGCTACGCCATAAAGGGCAAGTATTTCAACTTCTCCACCGTGGGGCAGTGGATGTGGGATGAGATTAAGGTTAGTGTTCCTCCCGGCACGGGTATTCCACCTCTTATCAAGGGGATCTACGAAGCGACGGTGAAGACAACGGAAGCTGATGCGAAAATGGCGGAGGCGGAATGGAAGAGGGTGACGCACGAAGAAGGGTCGCCACAGTTTAGCGCCATGCCATCGGTCAATCTCAGGCCGGCGGGAGCTGGTGTCGTTGACATCGTGATTCGCTATATCACTCGTGCCGGAGTGAGAGTTGAGTCCCGGAATCATCTGTTTGCAATGATCGTTGAGCTGATGCAGGGCGGGTCGAAAGAGGATAGGAATCTTGCCCCACTTTCCCCGCATGAAAGACTGAAAGGCTGACTAGCAGGCACGCTTTCATTGCGCCCGTGTGATTCCAATTCTAATGCTTGGTTGGACAGGGGATGCTGTGCGAGGCTTTCCTGGATATGACGCAGAAGGCTCCAGCGAATTTGCGGCGTGTGGTTCGGCTCGTGGCGATCCTGAATCTGGCCTATTTCGGGATTGAGTTCGCTGTGGCTCTCGCTATCGGATCGGTGTCACTCTTTGCCGACGATAATCGCGACGTTGGCCAGTGCATCGTTGCGGGCTGAGAGGAACGCTGCGCGTGTCAGGCTGCCAGCGTGATGGCGATGGCGGGTCAGCACGAGCGCGCACGACAGGTTCACCGCGAGCGCACCGGCACCAGTCAGTGATAGTGGCACGGGAGAAGGTGGAACAGGTACGTGGAACTTGTGCCAAGCGGTCCAGAGAGTGGCTAATCCCGGCACGAGCAGGATTCCGGCAAGCGCCATTCCCAGACGCGCACGGCGGGGCGCACTCCAGCCCAGCGCAACAAGGATCAACAAGTTGACCGAGGCATCTTCAAGAAAGTCGATGCGCCGGGCTAATCACGGTTTACGTCCGATCAGCGTGGCCCGACCTGATTGTGGGACTCGGGATCGCACTGATGAGTATGGATGCAGCGAGGGGGGTATATACCACGCCGCGGGCGGAACACCGTGCGGCTGTTCCGTAAATCCACCGAGATCCCTGGCCGTGCGAGGCTGGGCAGGACTTAGCACGCATTACACTATTTGTCCTAATCTCGACTTGATCTGACATTTGCTAAACTTGCGCGACAAGCGCGGAGGAGGATGTCAGATGAGCACTGAAGACGTAAGTTCAACAACATACAAAGCAACGGACGGCACTTTTAGACGGTTTAAGCACTGCAAGACAGTCGTAATGGCAGGTGAATGGCAGGTGAAAAGTCTAACGCGCAACGTCATTTCCCGTTCTCTTCACCTGATCGAGCCAGACCGTGCGGGTTTTCTCGGGGAAGAGGACGAGGCGATAACAATCCTAGAGAGGCTGTTTGAAGAGCGATTGCCAGCGCTAGCGTAACGGCCGGACATACGCTCCACTGCGCGGCTCGCCGCGCTTCCAAAATCTCACGGGTCGCATTGGACTGCCGCAGACGCTAAGGCAGGTCTAACTCAGCGGACTCGGCATTGCAGCCACATCCCGCCCCAAGAACTTATGGTCAATTCCCCTCAGGCCGGTGATTGTTGGCGAAATCAGGCTCATGAAACTCATTGATCCTACATGTTCATGCAGGCAGCGTGCCCGCAATTGCAGGAAAGCTCAATCTTGTCTCGGGCACCTTCGCAGTATGGGCCGCAATATTTGCCACCCTTTTCCGGCGCACAGTTGCAAGCCGGGTGGGCGCACTTGTCCTGCGTTTTCGTCTGGCGCTCTTTGGAGGTTTTTTCGGCGATCATTGTCGCACCCCGTTTTACGGACTGGGGTGGTCGTCCCCTTGCCCAGTTCCGCCCCTTAGAAGGATGGCCGTTGAGATGCTCTCCTGAGTTGCCGGGATGGATGAGCAGAACCGATGTCAGGTAGGGCCCACGATTCTGCTAGACCGTCGCATACTTGCCTCTCTCTGTCTGACGAGGCAGATAGTCGACCGACGCTTGAAGCGGCCGCGCAAAGTGCCTAGGCTCCCATACATGTTCGTGGAGCCATAGTCTCTGTATTCTGGGGTTCTCCACCGTGCATGATGTAGAGCCGAATCAGTTGGAAATCGCCCGCACGGCAACCAGTGAGAAATTACCGGGCACCGCGTTTTCCACGGTGGTACTGAGCAGGGCCTGAAAATAAGGCGGAACCGTCCTGCGGTTCGGCGAGAGCTCGAGCAAGGCCTTGCCGAGCTCCGTCATCCGTTCAGGGTTTGTGAGGTACTCGATCGCCGCTTCAGACCCCTGGGTGTAGATGCCATAGATCAAGAGAACACGATTATCACTTCTTTCATTAGGGAGCATCAGCACGATTGCATAGTCACGCCTGAGTTGGTTCGTGACCGGATCAAATTCCGGCTTGTATACAGATTTCTCGCCCGGTCGAGGGTTCGTGTTCACAATCACGCCACTTTGGAAATGAAAACCCCCTACGTTGAGAAAGACCCTCCCACTCCAGGATTGATTGCCTCCGAGCAGGATTGCGTTGTTTCCCTTGATCTCCTCGAAGTTCACCAATCGTGATTGCTGCACCCGGTACTTCTGTCCGACGTTCGAGAACATCTTGCACAAGCTGACAAGTCCCATCGTTTCACCGACGGATGTGAAATCGGTCACAGATGGGACGAACCGGAACCGCTTCAGCTCCCGAAAATGGATCGTATCGCGGAACTCCGGTAGGTCTGCCTTCGGTATCTCGTAGCTACGAGCTAGCGTTTGGGGGCTGTCCCCGTCATGCGCTGCCCGCAACAACGGGTGGTTCGGGATTACGATCAGCGGCGGTTCCGCGGGCTGGAGGAATGGGTGCCAGAACCACTCGAGGCCTTCCGGTAAGGCTGTCACGACCGGCAACGACTGCGCGGCCTTTCCACTCCGCCAACCACGTGCGACTAGAAGAAATGCCAGCACTACGCACGCCGCGGCCAGCGTCAAAGTAAGCGCCAAATGCAACCAGCCTTTGTGGTGGGATGGAGAAGTGGCTGGCTCTGTCGGAAGTTCGGCGCCGTCTGCTTCCTCCGTCGCTCTCCTGCCGAAGACCGGAACATAGGCGCCGGTAGGCAGATCTACACGGATGAGACTGTCTTTGCCCTCCTCCTCGTAGTACTTTTTCAGCAGACGCCGGATTTCGTGGGCCTGCACTCGCACAATGGGGTCCTTTTGCGAGTTGAAGCCGGAACCCCGATCATAGACTTCCACACCGATCAGGTACTCGTTCAGCTTGTCGCCGTTGCCGAGAAACGTCTGTTCCGAAACAAACTCAAGAAACCGGCTCTTCTTAGGCGAGCTAGCAAAGTGTTTGCTCTCGAGAATTCGGCGCAGTTCCTCCCTCCTCTCAAAAAGAGAAATAGGAAGGGCCACAGGGCTGTGCAACGACGTCACCGTAGCTCCAGGCCGTGTATTGTCCCTGGGACGTTACGCGAGGACCTAATAACTTACCGCCGCACCATACCACCCAACGCCACTAACAGTCAATTGCTGGGGTGAGCCGACTTCGCCGACCAATTAACCGTTATTTGTCCCGATAATCGCCGTTATTTGCGCCTCTTGATTTTGGCAGACCTCCGTTAATCGGTGGCTAGGCTCGGAGGACGAATGGTCGCCCTTGAGGGCGGCCAGCCTGCTGAGCGCAGCCTTTAAGCCGGGGGCGGGCGCGTTTCTAGTACTCGAGATCTCGCATACTTCCGTTTCCCACCTGAATTACGCACCCATATGGCAAGGGTGGGACGGGTGGGCTACCTCATAACTGCCGCCATAACCGCTATTACCTTGAAGGAGAGAATCAGGACGCGTAGAAGGTGGATACCGTGAATCACGGGCGCAACATATTTTTCTGAACGCGGCCACGGACTTGCGGAATGCGGGACCGTTTCTTGTCGGAGATTTTTGGCTTGCCGCAGTGAAATGCGACACACCTGGTTTTCGGCCAGCATTCTGTCAGGCGGGTTTTACTTCTTCGCGGCGGGGATTGTGAAAACCCGTGTCGCGTCAGCAGTTGCGTCTTTATGTTTGTCCATTGTGCCCGGCCCAGATGATGGCACAAGGACCATTTGGAACTACCGGTGGTACGGTCTCGGACTCCAGCGGCGCTGCCGTTCCGGGCGTGTCCGTGAAGGTCACGAACATTGATACAAAGATTAGCGAGACACTGACGCGTTAACGCTATTGGGCTGCCGCCGGATGGAAAATTCGATCTCCTTCGCCGGTTTGTGTTCGGCGCAACGATGTCCGCCGAAACACTATTCTCGTGTAGTTAAGTAAACGTTTACTCCTGGCTAGATCACTGGGGAAGCCCTGATGAGCAAGTCTAATCACCAAGCCGGGAACAATGCAGAAAAACATTTCGTTGTGGAGGGCACTGTGAAACAAGCGAGATTAGCTGCGGCGTTTGTAGGTTTCGTTCTTTCCATCTTGGCGCTATGTCCGCCCAAGATGATGGCGCAAGGATTGTTTGGAACAATTAGCGGCACTGTCACGGATTCCAGCGGCGCGGTGGTTCCCGGCGCAACCGTCAAGGTGGCAAATGTCAACACAAATGTCACTAAGATGCTGACCACCAACAGCGCAGGTGTCTACAATGCCAGCAGTCTGAATCCTGGCCTATACAAGGTTGAAGCGGAGGCGAAGGGTTTCAAGACCGCGGTTGCAAATAATATCGCTCTCGAGGTGAACGCCAACCCGAAGGTGGACTTGACTCTAGCAGTGGGTCAAACCAGCGAGGTGGTCGAGGTTACTGCCGCCAACGCGCCCATATTGCAAACGCAACAGTCTGACCTCGGCCAGACTGTGGACCAAAGGCAGTTGGAGCAGTTGCCGACGTTCAGTTCGACCGGCCGGAACATCTACAGCTTACTTCCGCTGGCGGCAGGAGTATCGCAGCAGACCGGCTGCGATGGCTGCGGCAACAACGGCAACGTGCGCATTAGTGGCAGTCGGCCACGTAACGACGACAACATACTCGATGGCAGCACGATCACAGCACCGGTCTTTGGCGGACAGGCGGTCAGCCCGTCGGTTGATTCGATCCAAGAGTTCCGCATCGAGCAGAACAGCATGTCAGCGGAATATGGGAAAGCCGGCGGCGCGATCATCATCGCGGTCAGCAAGAGCGGCACGAATCAGTTTCACGGGTCCGCCTACGAATACCACCGCAACCAAGAGCTCACTGCCAGGAACTACTTCGAAGATCCTACCAAACGAAAGAACCCACTCACCTACAACGAATTCGGGGGAACGATCGGCGGGCCCATCATCAAAGATAAACTGTTCTTCTTCACCGATTACCAAGGAATCCGTTCCCATGGAAGCGGAGCAGTGGGAAGCAACACGGTGCCGAATGCTGCGTTCCGGGCTGGCGATCTCGGGGAATTGTGCACGGCGGGATTTGACGGTTCCGGCACCTGCGGAGACGCAAGCCAGCAAGTCCATTTTCCGGGTACTTCCACGCCAGTTCCTTTTAATCAAATTACCCAGATCAGTCCAATCTCCCAGAAGCTGCTTGCGATATGGCCCACTTCTACAACCCCGGCCGGGCCTGGAGCCAATGAATTGCTCCTCAGTTCTCCAAGTAGCACCTCCCTGAACAGGTTCAATCCCCGTGTCGACTTCAACCCCTCGCAGTCCGATCACATCTTCGGTGCGTTCCACAGACAGACAGGTCGCTCGCTAGACTATAATCTCATCGTCGGGCCTGCAGGCCAACGAACCCAGCGATCAGACGACTATTCCACGACCATCGGGTGGACGCACACCTTCACCTCTACTATGCTAAACGACTTTCGGTTCGGGTACATGCACCGAATCGGTGATCGAACCCCCTATGGCGCAGGCGCAACGTCGCCTTCCGACTTCGGAATCAGCGGAATTCCCGACTGCTTGTCAAGCGTTCCAGATACAGCGGGTGGAACAAAGTGCGGCACGCCGGGAGTTAATTTCACGGGGTTTACCGCCATTTCGAATAGCGGGATGCTCTACGAACCGGCATCAACCTTCCAGTTCAGCGACACGTTCACGAAGCTTGTAGGGCGCCACAGCCTGAAATTCGGCTC
Organism: Terriglobia bacterium; assembly: GCA_963786325.1. Taxonomy (GTDB): domain Bacteria; phylum Acidobacteriota; class Terriglobia; order Terriglobales; family Acidobacteriaceae; genus JAIQFF01. The sequence goes on along the minus strand of CAWAYW010000014.1, from coordinate 6,497 downwards.
AGAGTTCCGCCACTATGCCATGGACAACTACCAACCGAATGGTGTGGTCGGCGGCTTCAGTTTCACAGGGTCACAGACGGGGAATGGCTTTGCTGACTTCCTGTTTGGTGTGATGAAAAATGGCAGCGCCCAGGTCCAAAACACGTTCGTTTCATCACGCGCTTGGGCTTATTCGTTTTTTGTGCAGGACGATTTTAGGCTCACACCGAGGCTGACGCTGAACCTGGGGCTGAGATGGCAGTACGATCAGTCGTTCCATGAAATCCATAACGGCAACGCGTTCTTCAATCCCTACACGGCTCAGTGGGAACAGTTCGGCGTGAATGCGCCCGACACCACATTCGATCCCTCCAAGAAGCAGTTCGAACCGCGCGTCGGATTCGCATGGAACCCGCGCGGCGGCTTCGTTGTGCGCGGAGGCTACGGCATTATGCACCCAGGCGCTATCGGTCACGGTCGCGCTGGCGATGGCCAGCCAGGTCCCAATCTTCTGGCGGTCACTAGCTTTGCTGACGGCACCAACTGGTCAAGTCTGCCGCCAGTTACAAGCCCTGATCCCTCCGCAATCACTGCCCCCATACCTGTAAACAGCAATGTGTACTTCTCTTCCTGGGCGCCACGTAAGCAATACCCGACTTACAGCCAGCTTTGGAACCTTACGTTAGAAAAGCAACTTGGTTCCAGCACCGTTGCGCAGCTGGGGTATGTGGGAAGCCATGGCACCCACTTGCCGGTCAACTATGCCTACAACATCTGCCAGCAGACGCCGGAGAGCACGGCACAATTTGGCTTTGGCGCGACGACTAGCGAGCACTGTCCCGTAGCGGCGCAAACGGTGCTTGCGGCGGGAGGCAACCTCTACAATCTCTTTATCACTCCCGGATGGTGGGGGCTGTCAAGCTCCGTGTACCACTCCCTACAGGCGAAAGTAGATCACCGCTTCTCACATGGTTTTTCGCTGCTCGCGAACTTCACCTGGAGCAAGCTGATCGATGATTCTTCCTCCGATTGGGGCGGGTTCTGGTCACTCGATGTTCTAGGACAGGACTTCTACAATCGCAAGGCAGAGCGCTCAATCAGCGCCGGTGACGTACCCGCTCGCCTCACAGTTGCGCCAATTGTGGAACTGCCGTTTGGCCCGGGGAAGAGGTGGCTCAATACCGGTACTGGGAGCCAGGTCCTCGGCGGCTGGCGGGTGAGCGCGATCTATACCCTCAGCAGCGGCACTCCTTTCGGGGTCCTGGATAATTCGTATGGGTTCTGCAACGCGTCGTTGACGTTTGCAAGCCGCCCCAATATGATCGGCAACCCGCTTCCGTCCGGCTTCCACCAGACACCCGACCATTGGTTCAACACCAGTGCGTTCGACTTCTCGGGGACGTGTCCTGCGTCCAATCTCGTGGGTTATCCGGGATCCGACCCGACGAAGGCATTTGGTGACGCGCCGCGTTACTTCTCCAACATCAGGAATCCAGGCGTGAACAATTTCGATTTCTCCCTGCAAAAGGATTTCAAGATTCCGGCAGGGGAGCAGACACGCCTGACGTTCTCGGCGGATTTCTTCAACCTCCCGAACCATCCAGAGTTCGCCGAGCCGAATTCGGATCCGTTAAACCAGAATTTCGGAAGCATCGGTCGGACCGCTCTCAACAACAGGACAATACAGCTCGGATTGCACCTGTATTTTTGAGCTAGTGCGTTAATCGGCTCAGCCGCGGAGCGCTGAAACCAGGGCGCTCCCCTATTTATATGAGCAAATGATTGCCAGCAGATATGACGGCGCCGCGAGCTATGAACAAAATCATTGGGGCTTGGGATCTCGTTCGCCTACCTTCTGCGGCGCTGCTGTTTCTTGCTCATCTAGGAGCCTTGTCCTTTTCATAAAGGAATTTTATGTCGGCAAAAACAATGACGATGGGCCTGATTGTGGGCAATCGCGGTTTCTTTCCCGATCACCTAGCCAAGAGTGGCCGGGAAGAGATGCTCCGAGTTCTTACAGCGGCAGGCATTGATGTGGTGACCCTTACATCAGAGGAGAGCAAGTACGGAACCGTTGAAACCCGGGAAGAGTCCAGGCGTTGTGCCGATCTTTTCAAACGCAATCGCGATCGCATTGATGGCGTTATCGTGACCCTGCCCAACTTCGGGGAGGAGCGGGCGATTGCCGACACATTGAGACTGGCAGATCTGCGTGTGCCGGTGTTGATCCAGGCCACGCCGGACGATCCCAAGAAAATGACGATTGCGTTCCGCCGGGACAGTTTCTGCGGCAAGATGTCGGCCTGTAATAATTTGAGGCAGTATGGCATTCCGTACTCGATCACGACACTGCACACGGAGAGTCCGGATTCGCCAGAATTCACCAGAGACCTGCAGTGGTTCGCTGCGGTCTGTCGCGTAGTAAACGGCTTCCGTAACCTGCGCGTGGGATCCATAGGCGCGCGTCCCACGGCCTTCAATACGGTCCGATACAGCGAGAAAATTCTCGAATCGCAAGGCATCTCGATCGAGACGCTTGACCTTTCCGAGGTGCTAGGCCGCATCGAGCGCATGAAAGACAATGACGATGAGGCCCAGGCCAAGCTGGCTTTAATAAGAAAATATGTGGATTCGAGCGGCGTGCCGCAGGTCGCGTTGATGAAGATGGCGAAGCTCGGCACCGTGGTCGATCAGTGGATGGCATCAACCGAGGTGGCCATCAGCGCCGTGCAGTGCTGGACTTCCATCGAGGAGAATCTCGGTGTAGTGCCCTGCACGGTCATGAGTATGATGAGCGACAGTTTGCTTTCGAGCGCCTGCGAAGTGGACATTTGCGGCGTGCTCGGCATGCACGCGTTACGGTTGGCATCGGAAACGCCATCGGCGCTGCTGGACTGGAATAATAACTACGGTTCCGATCCTAACAAGGCGGTCTGCTTCCATTGCTCCAACCTGCCCAAGCACTTCTTCCGCTCCGTCAAGATGGATTTCCAGGAAATTATCGCCGGAACCGTGGGCAAGGAAAACACCTTCGGCACCTGTGTGGGGCTGATCAAGCCGGAACAAATGAGCTTTGCCCGCTTCTCCACCGACGACACCGCGGGTAAGATGCGCGGCTACGTGGGCGAGGGAAGGTTTACGGACGATCCGCTGAACACTTTCGGTGGCGCGGGCGTGGTCGAGATTCCAGAGATGCAAACCCTGCTGCACTACATCTGCGAGAAGGGCTTCGAGCATCACGTCGCCGCCAACCTGTCCACGGTTGCGCCTGCCGTCTACGAAGCCACCATCAGATATCTCGGCTGGGACATGTACTGGCACGAACGGAATGATGGAGCTCGCTGACGGCCATTTATCATCTCCCAGGCTGCAAACTCGCTTGCCGCGGGAGATAGCCCGAGCCGCCCGGGACTGAGAAAGGCAAACCTGCATGAGCAAACAATTCCATCAGGTATTCATCCCGCTGATTCCCATCCTGTTCTTAATAGCAGCCGTAACGAACGCTGAGGCAGAGGGGACATCGTCGCAGAACCAGCAATCCTTCGCTCCCGACAAGATGGATACCATTCTGTACGGTGTCGCCTACTACCCAGAATACATGCCAGATGACCGGCTCGACAAAGATGTCGAATTAATGCGCAAGGCTGGCATCACTGTAGTCCGTGTCGGTGAGTCCACCTGGAGCACTTGGGAGCCCCGCGACGGCGACTTCCAGTTTGCCTGGATGCAGCGCGTTCTCGACCGCCTGCACCAGGCGGGAATCAAAGCCATTCTTGGCACGCCGACGTATTCGATCCCGACTTGGCTTTATAAAAAATATCCTGAGATTCTTGTAACCCACAACGGCACGGCGCCTCCGCTCTGTGATCCTTACGCTCCAAGCTATCCGCCGTCTCTCACGCCCGGCTACTACGGCCCGCGTCAGAATTATGATTTCCTCAATCCCTACTTTCGGCAGCATGCTGAACGCGTTATCCGCGGGATCGTCAGCCACTTCAAAGATCATCCCGCGGTAATCGGCTACCAGATCGACAACGAAACCTTCCCGACCGGAATCCCGACCCAGTACGTGAATGCAGCGTTCCTCGAGCGCTTAAAGCAGAAGTACAAAACGCCGGAGATGATCAATAAAATCTGGGGCCTCGTGTACTGGGGCCAACTCGTCGACAGCTGGGATGACCTTCCGCCGCGCAACGGCATTCTGAATCCTGGCTATAAGCTGGAGTGGGAAAACTTCACGCACGACATGATCTCCGACTATCTGGCCTGGCAGGCAAAGATCGTCAACGAGTACAAGCGGCCGGACCAATTCATCACGCAAGACTTTAGCGGCGGGGTCCACACCAATCTAGATCAATGGGCCATCGCACGCAGCCTCGACATCGTGGCAGAGAACCCTTACTTCGAAACGCAGAAACGGCTTGACGCTCGCGGCATCTGGCTGTCAGGCGATGTCGGCCGTTCACTGAAGCACACCAATTACCTGGTAACCGAAACCAACGCTCAAACCATCGGGTGGGATTCCCGCACGCAGTATCCGCAATATCCCGGGCAACTGCGCCTCGTCGTCTATACGCATTTGGCAGCCGGCGCCAACATGGTGGAGTACTGGCATTGGCATTCGCTCCATTACGGCCAGGAGACGTACTGGAAGGGTATCCTCTCGCACGACCTGGAGCCGAACCGCACCTATGCGGAAGTATCCCGCGTAGCGGGCGAGCTGAAGAAGTTGGGTCCACAGCTGGTGAATCTCAAGAAGGACAACAAGGTCGCCATCCTGTTCAGCGCCGACTCCGCCAACGCCATCAGCTACATGCCCGTCAGCGATCATGTGAGCTACATGACCGTGCTGAAGCAGATGTATGAGGCGCTCTACGATCTCAACGTTGAGCCCGATTTCGTCCAGGCAGGAGACACGTATCTTTCGCGCTACAAAGTCCTGCTGATTCCGCCACTGTACAGTGCGTCCGATCAGATCCTGCAACAGATTTCTGACTACGTCAAAAATGGGGGCCAGGTCGTGATGGCGTTCAAAAGCGGCTTCACGAATGAATACTCGACCGTGCGCGACGTCATGGCCCCCGGCCCGCTTCGTCCCGCCGCAGGGTTCCACTATCAGGAGTTCACGAACCTTGCAGAGCCGGAGCGGCTTACCCCCGATCCCTACGCAGTCGGTGAGCAGAACAAAGGCTCCGTATGGGAGGAATTCCTGATCCCCGACACCGCAGAAGTAGTCGCTTCTCTTGACGATCCATACTGGCATTTCCCGGCAATCACGCGAAATAGGTACGGCAATGGCACGTTGACATATGAGGGCACGTTTCTGACGGATAGTTTGCAGGGCAAAGTCATTCGTGATGTTTTGAAGCGTGCTGGTCTGACTTCGGCGGATCAAAACCTGCCAAACGTTGTCAAAGTTCGGCATGGACAGAACGCGCACGGAAAATTGCTGCACTATTACCTGAACTTCTCAGGAGAAGAACAGTCGCTTTCTTATCCGTACGGCAATGGGTCGGATCTTCTGACCAACACTTCTGTGCGAGAAGGGCAAACACTCAAGCTCAAGCCCTGGGATTTGGCCATTGTTGCCGAGCAATGAGGTTCTACTCATGCGATCAATGACTAGGTTCCAAACGGGACATCGCAGATCATTTTTCTGCCTGTTACCCTTCTTCATCCTTACCGCCCAAGCTTCTCTCTGTTTGCAGGCGCAGTCTCAATTCTCACCCGCCGGCAGGCCTGATGTTTGGCAAGTCCCCGTGAGCCAGAACATGACGCCACACTTCGAAGAGGCGAACGGGCGCAGGGTCCTCTACGTAGATGGGAAGCCATTCACGGTGCTTGCGGTCGAGATTCCTTGGTGGGACCTAATCTATGCGCGATATAAAGAAACGGAAACTGCCTACGACGCTCTCTATGCTGCCGCGGAACAGATTGGTCTCAACGCGCTGAAAGTTCCCATCAAGTGGTCCATGGTGGAGCCTGAGAAGGGAGTCTACGACTTCTCCTATGTGGACCACGCAAAGACCATGGCGGAGAAGCATCACCTCAGACTCGTCCTGAACTGGTTCGGGCACTACGCCAGCAGCGATGGCACAATTTATGGCAATCTCACCGGCGAGCTATATGCGCCGATGTATATCGTCCAAGACGAGAAGACCTATCCCCGTGCCGTGGACGCCGACGGCATTGCTCATCACAACGCCGCTTCATACGACTACGAACCGATTGTCGAACGCGAAATTTCGGCCTTTCGGGCCTTCATGCAGCACATCAAGCTAGTGGACTCTCAGACTCACACAATTCTCATGATTCAGGTGGAGAACGAAATCGCGATGTTTGGGGTGGACCGCCATAATCCCAAGCTGTGGCGTGACCACTCGCCGGCCGCCAATAAACGGTTCGCTGACAACGGGTTTAATGACGACCTTAAGTTCACCGCGTGGGACCTTAGTTACAACTGGATTCGGCGCATCACTGACGCCGGTGCCGAGGCGTATCCCCTTCCTTTCTTTCAT
>CAWAYW010000013.1:0-159041 GCA_963786325.1 Terriglobia bacterium | reverse complement strand
CCACTACGTGTGCCGCGAATACACCAACCGTATGGAGGTGGGAAGCTGCAAGAGAGATGGGGGTAGGACCCTCGGGGCCGGCGATCAGGCGCGGGCTCCAAACCACTGCGAGCTGCTGGCGTTAAGAGCGTTGGTGGTGAGCGTCGCAGAAAAGGCGGGAGTAAACCTGTCAGGTGAGATCTGGAGAGACGAGCGCAAGCGAACCACTGAGGACGTGCCGAAATCTATTGGACGATGTCGAAACCGGGGGGAAGGTAGTGGCCACCGGGACAAGTTTGGGCGGACCCCTGAAGCGCGGCCCAAGCGGCATCCGGCTTGGAGGTGGCGTGAATCCAGATCAGGCTCTTTTGCGGAACGCGGGAACCTGTCGCTCCAATGTTAAGGGAGAAGCTCAAGTGGGAGGACCCTGCAAGGGCAAGAGTACCGATGTGGAGCACAGGGACGGAGCAGTCCGTAGTAGGGAGGAAGGCTCTGTAATAGGGCTCGACCGAAGGGACTGCGGTAACCCGCCAAGGACAGGTGGCCAACCGGTAACGGGAGGAGCCACATGACCAAGGCAAAGCCGTTTGACATCCCGAAGCGGGAAGTCTGGGAGGCCTTCAAGAAGGTGAAGGCCAACCAAGGAGCGGCTGGAGTAGATGGGCAGACGATCGCAGACTTTGAGATTGATCTAGCGAACAATCTCTATAAGCTCTGGAATCGACTGTCCTCAGGAAGCTATTTCCCCCAAGCTGTGCGGCGGGTGGACATTCCGAAGGCGAAGGGCGGAACGCGGCCGTTGGGTATCCCGACGGTGGCGGATCGGATTGCGCAAGAGGTTGTCCGCCGGTATCTGGAGCCTCGACTGGACCCTCTGTTCCACGCGGACTCCTATGGTTACCGACCAGGCCGCTCGGCGATCGATGCCGTGCGCACGGCGCGTCAGCGTTGCTGGCGATATGACTGGGTGCTCGACCTCGATATCAAGGCGTTCTTCGACACGATTCCGCATGAGTTGCTCCTGAAGGCATTGCGGGCACATGCCGACTGCCGCTGGGTAATGCTCTATGTGGAACGCTGGTTGAAGGCGCCGGTACAAAGGGGGGATGGCTGCATTGAACCTCGGAATGCGGGAACTCCGCAAGGATCGGTCGTCACGCCCCTTACACAAAAGGTAATTTCCAGTTTGAACGAATAATTACGGGATGGCGAACCAGGTACCCGGTGCTTGATCTGCGTCTTAAACAGTAATATGTTTATGGCAGATGGTACATTTATGGCAGATGACGCGCTCCACCAAAGCGGAAAAGGCTCAACACCTGAATGCCGCTCGTGGTCTGCTTCAACGTCAAATTGCGCGCCCCGAAGCCGTTCGACGGCTGTCACGCGAATTCGATTTATCAGAGCGTCAAGCATATCGCTATCTGGAAGAAGCCTCCCAACTCGAGCAAGCAGTCGAAATTCCCGAAGGCACAGTACCCGTCACATTGAAGCTTCCGCCCACCACCGTGGAATTGCTCCGACAATCTGCGAGAAGCAGCGGTCTGACCATCGGAGCCATCGTGACCGGCGCGCTGAACGCCTTTCTGCGTACTCTAAAAAGGCATGGCTGAGCCGCATCGAAAAAGCGGCCCATTTCGAATCCAGATTTCCTTTTCATTTGATCGCTTGCTCGAGCCGAAGCTTGCGCAGGCTTACGACATTCTGGTTCCATGTCGCGAGCGCCCTGTCGGCGTACGCGTGAAGGAGTTCGACCATGAGAATGGCGGCGATTTACGCGCGGGTTTCCTCCGAGCAGCAACGCGAGGAGAACACGATTGCGAGTCAGACGGCGTCGCTGCTCGAGTTCGCCCACAGCCACGAGCTGGAGGCACCCAAAGAATGGGTCTTCGAAGATGAAGGCTATAGCGGAGCCATCTTGGAGCGGCCCGGCTTGGAGCGCGTGCGGGACCTTGCCGCTGAAGGGCAGATCCAGGTTGTGCTCGCCTATTCGCCCGACCGCTTGAGCCGCAAGTATGCTTACCAGATTCTGCTGATCGAGGAATTTGCTGGCCACGGAGTCGAGACGCTGTTCGTAAAGTCGCCCCAAGGCAGCAGCGCCGAAGATCAACTCCTGGTTCAGTTCCAAGGCATGATCGCTGAATATGAACGCGCGCAGATCTTGGAGCGCTCGCGTCGTGGCAAGCGACACCGGGCGCAATCGGGCGAGGTCAGCGTGATGAGCGGCGCTCCGTATGGCTATCGTTATATTCGCAAGACCGACGAGGTGCCCGCCGCCTACCTAGTCGATGAGGCCGAGGCACGTGTAGTGCGGCGCGTGTATGAGATGTACACAGTCAAGGGACGCAGCATTGGGGAGATCACGCGGCAGCTGAACCGAGAAGGCGTCCCGACTCGTAAGGCGGCTCGTTGGGAACGCTCGGTGATCTGGGCTGTACTGCGCAATCCCGCCTATCGCGGCCTCGCTTGCTTCGGCAAGACCCGCATCTCTGCACGGACGCGGGTTATGCGTCCACAACGCAGGCGGGGAGGTACGATGTCCAGCACCACAGCTGCCCACGAACGCCCGCACGAAGAGTGGATTGGGATTCCCGTGCCAGCCCTGGTGACAGAAGAGAGCTTTGCCCGTGCCCAAGAGCTGCTCCAGCAGAACAAGATACGATCGCGGCGGCGCACCATCGCACCTAGTGTTGTGCAGGGGCTGGTCAGCTGCGCGAAGTGTAGCTACGCCTTCTCGCGAACCTCGACGCAAACCAGCGCCCGCAAGATCCACTACTACCAGTGCATTGGCTCCCAAGGCTGGCGGAAACTCGGCCCGGTTTGCGACAACGGCCGCTTCGTCCGACAGGAGCTCCTCGATCAGATCGTTTGGGCTGAGGTGATCCGCCTGCTGGAAGACCCAGCTTTGATCAAGCAGGAACTTGATCGTCGGCTGGTTGCAGCGCGTACCTCCGATCCAACCAGAAAACGCGAGCAAAGCCTGGAGAGAGAGTTGACCCATGTTGGCAAAGGCATCGAACGACTTCTCAATGCTTATCAGGAAGGGCTCTTGTCGATTGAGCAGTTGCGTGAGCGCATGCCCGCATTGCGTCAGCGCCAACAGGCACTCCGTGCTGAACTGCAGACGATCGCCGACCAGACCAACGACCGCGCTGCATTCTTGCGCTTGGCAGAAACCCTCACAGGATTCCTTGCCCGCTTGCGCAGCGCTGCTGAAACGCTTAGTGTCTTGGAACGTCAGAGAATCGTACGACTCCTGGTTAAGGAGGTGTTGATCGGCGAAGATACAATCACCATTCGCCACAGCATTCCGATTCCTTCGGGTCCGCCCCAAAACGTGGGCTCACAGCCAGAAGGCCCAAATTACCTTTTGTGTAAGGGGCGTGATGAGTCCAATCCTAGCGAATCTGTTTCTGCATTACACGTTCGACTTGTGGATGACACGAACCCATCCGGCCGTTCCCTTTGAACGGTATGCGGATGACGCGATCTGCCACTGCCGGACTGAATCCGAGGCCGAAGCCTTGCGTAACGCTCTTGCGGAGAGGTTTGCGGCTTGTGGGTTGGTGCTTCACCCGCAGAAAACGAACATCGTCCACTGCGCGGATACCAACCGCAAGGGACGCTATCCCACAGTCCAGTTCGACTTCCTCGGCTATACATTCCGGCCGAGGTTTACGGCCTGGCCCAACGGAACCTATGGCGTCTCGTTCCTGCCCGCAGCGTCCCAAGCAGCGCTCAAGGCAATGCGTCGGGAAGTCCGGCGATGGGGTCTCCAGAACCGGACCGACACGGCCCTTCATGATCTGGCCCGAATGGTAAATCCTTACATCCGGGGTTGGATCAACTACTACAGTTACTTCTACAAGTCGGCGCTGCACGACAGTCTGCGCCGAATCGACTTCCATCTGAGGAAATGGGCGCGCCGCAAGTACAAGCGCTTCAAGCAAACGCCGAAAAGCGCGCGTGCGTGGCTCGCCCGTATCATCACGACTAGCCCAGAGCTCTTCGCGCACTGGCCGCTTCTACATGCCAACAGCCGGATACTGGGAGCCGGATGAGCCGAGAGGTTCACGTCCGGTTCTGAGAGAGCGCGGTGGTGAAACTCCGCCGCGCCACTCACCCGAAAAGTGTACTACGCCCTGATCGAGGGCGCGCACCCGACGGGCAACTCCACGCACTTCGTTCCAAGCGTCGCATAAAGTCCAGTGTGCTCCATGAGCACAGGGTCTAATTTCGCCGTTCGCCGTCTTCCCCTACCACAGAGACGACACTTGGCCTGTGCGCGAATCCTGCGGCGATAATTGGCATATTGCCTCTTGCACTCCTCGCAGCAGGTAATCGCTCCCTTGCGTGCCCGGTCGTCGGGTATTGCTCTGGCGTCCCAGACGCAATGTAGCTCGTGTCCTAACATTTCGAATGCCTCCCCTTGCTGTGGGACTTATTCGCTGCCTACGGGAATCGTGGCGTGTCTTCGGATAAGTCGCCAGTTCACTGACAAAAAATTAGGGACGGCGCTGAATGCCGTCCCTCTGGCCAACTTCGTTTTTAATCTATCGAAAACTTGTGTTCAGAATCGTGTTCAATACGCGCCGACAGTGCCCTGCTTTGCCATGTACGACCTGCTCCAAGTCATTGATTTAGCGTTGAGCGAGGTCAAGGAATTAGCTTCCCAAGCTGGATGTCGCCGGTTCGATCCCGGTCTTCCGCTCCATAAGCCGACCTCGTTCCGTCTCCCCGCATGATCTTTCGCGATAGGCTCGCCTACACTCTTCCGCTAATGACCGGCGAATATGAGAGATGCTGTGAATGGGGGGACTGTAGCCATTCCTTAAGCGTCTTGGCCTCGCGGTCCTTTGGCGAGAGCAAAGCGTTGCTTAAAGGCCATTCAATGCCTATATCAGGGTCATCCCATCGAACGGCGGATTCGGCGCTGTGGTTATAAATCGCTGTACATTTGTATTGCACTACCACATTGTCGGTCATCGCGCAGAAGCCTCGCGCAAAGCCTGCGGGGGCCCAGACTTGTTTCATATTTTCTGCCGACACTTCCAATCCCACCCAGTTCCCTAATGTGGGCGACCCGGTACGAATGTCCACCGCAACCAGGAATGCCGTCCCGTTCGTTACACGCATGCATTTTCCCATCGGTCGATCCCATTGAAAATGCAAGCCCCGAATTACACCCTTGCGCGAAACAGACTGATTATCTTGAACAAAATTATTGGGCAGACCCAGTTGTTCAAAGCTGTCCTGGCGATAGGCCTCCATAAAGAAGCCCCGTTCATCGTGATGGGCTTGCGGGATGAGTACAACCACGTCTTCCAGATGTCTTGATGCGATCTCGAAACTCATGTTTTCAACCGATTTCAAAAGTTTGAAATGTCAAAGAATTGTTTGACTACAATCGATGTGAATTCGTTTAGGCTAATCAACGCAATAGATTAGCAGGAATGCTAATCGTCGTCAGCCTGACTCACTTGCGGAGATAAAAATGGTCAGGAAAGGACCAAGGCACATCGTCAGATCAAAACAAATCGTGGAAGCCGAGGGGGATGGTTTAGGCCACGATTGCCGTGGGAGAATCATTACTTGCCGGAAAGCGAAAAGGCGTAAATGCTCTTATTGCCAGTCAACCCGGCTTTAGAGTAACCCGACCCCCAATACACGACGCCGTTCGCGATCGCAGGTCCTCCAGCAACCGAGGAGCCGCTATTAAAGGAGAATAGAATCTTCCCAGTTTCAGCATCGAGACCAAACATGGTGGATCCGTTAGTGTTTTCCGAGCCGCCGTATACAACTCCGTTTGCCACACTCAGAGGAGCCACGGTTGCGGGATGATCGGACGCATCGCCAGGGTCATTGGTTGTCCAAAGAATTTTCCCGGTAGCCGGATTCACGGCCGACCACGCGCCGACATCGTTGGTAAAATTTCTTCTACTGGCGACATAGAGTCTGCATCCGTCGGTTGCGGTGCCCCACATGATCCGAGTCCCGATCTGGGTCTGCCACAATAGCGTGCCGTTGTCCGCATTCAGGCTATAACCGGCTCCGCTTTTCTGTCCCGCGAAAACAGTTGGGCCGAGCGACGTGTTGACGAACACAGGCGATTGAGCAAAATCATTGTCTGGTCCACGCGGCGCCTCGCAATTGACTCCGAAAAGGCATCCATTGTTCGAGGTATCGGTGAACATCGCTTGGAATGTCCACCGGATCGTACCTGTAGAAAGATCCATCGCAACAATCGAATCGATTCGGTTTGCCGGGTCGATACATGCAGGACTATTTGGCGTAAGCAATTGGCACGCTGCAACGTCAGACGGCACGCTGTAGTTATTTCCGGTTGCCACGTACACAAGACCTCGATCAAGATCTACCATCGGGGTCCCACCCCAAACTGCTCCACCGCTATATCCGCCTGGCACCCCTCCATTGTCCGGCACCATGTAGGTCTTCCACAAAATGACACCAGTCGTCTCATCCACCGCTACGACACTCCCGCGGAAAGTACAGCACGGGTAGTTGGCATCCGCCGCCAGCCCCTCTTCGGAAGAAGAAATGCCGATGAGCACGATATTCTTGGCCACAACTGGGTTGCCGGTGATCGCGGCTGCCGGGTGCGGGTCTACGATCGTGTTCCAGATGAGTGCCCCCGTATGGGTATCCAATTTGACGATGCTTGCGGGTGAGGCAGCAAAGATTGGCGTGCCAACAAACAGGGAGGCGCCATCGTCGGCGATCGCCGGGCTAGTGCGGGATGAAAGTACCTTTTGCCAAACTACTTCGCCCGTCGACGCCGAGAGCGCATTGAGGTTTCCTCCCCAGTCTGGGAAGTAGATGTTGGTGCCATCGGTAGTAGGGGTTGCAGAGATATCCCCAGCCATGGTCTCGTCCCATTTAGGCGCAAGGCTGCCTACGTTAGACGAATTAATGATCTTCTCGGAACCTTGGAAACGGGTATTGTGCAGGTCGCTGCCGCCCCGCAACCACCGGCCGGCATCCTCGGCGGAACTCTGCGGTGTTTCTCCACCGCAGGATGAGCCAGCACCACACCCAAGCCCTGCTGCGATCAACAGCAGGAGAATGAACAACCACCCAAACGAAATTTTGCCTCTGTGTCTCCGGTTTTTGATAACTACTCTGGCGTCAGTCCGCCAGGTGGCTTTCCGCATATGATCGATCTGGCCCCGATTAACTCCGCAAGCTGAAAATTATTTCAAATCGTCTGACACACGCCCATTAACTTTTGAGATACACGTGGGAACAATTTGGAGCTTACTCTCTTCGAGAAGGATTTGCCGCGCAAAGTGCCCCCTATGGTGCTGTCCATTGCGACACTGGCGTCCATTGCAGGGTTCCAAGCAAATCGTTTCTGACAAATGTTATTGACCCGTTGACAGTCAGCGTGGGTGACCCCATCAAGTTAATATTGCCGCCAGACGCAAAGGCAACCGGTCCCGCAAATGTGAAAAACGTTGCCATCTCTCCCGGACCCAGGGAACTTTGGATCGTTGTGATAGGCGTTGTTGAAGGATTGAGGCCAATGGTATGGACGCCCCCGATATTAATGGAGGCTGCCGGAGCCAGTTGACTTGTAATTCCGCTGGTCGGTGGGACAATCGCCGTTCCCTGATATTCGTTGTCTTGGTAAACGATTTGAGCGAGATTGGTCCCCTTTACTACGATGTCAGGAGATCCAAAAATTTCGTTGTGGATGAAACGGACTCCCGATGCAAGGGTCGTACCGACGTTCAGAAGAAAGCCGGAGCCGCCGTGGGCTCCGGCATCGGTGTTGAACCAGGCGTCAGAAATCGTGACCCCAATATTCCAGATATTTGAATTGCCGGTAATCTGGTATACGCCCCAAACTTTTTCGTGGTGCGACCCGTAGAACGAAATCCCTTCAGCTCCATCAAGTTGGACGGCAGTACCGGCCAATTGAGAGACCAAACCTCGAAAACGAATAGTGATGGGGAATCCGTCAATTCCTCCCGCGAGACCACCGATGTAAATATTGGTTCCATCGCCCTCCACGTGTCCATCAAACTGGCAGTCTTCAAAATTCAATTCGAACGCCGCCCCCTCGATTCTTAGCCCGTTTCCTCCACCAGTTGTGCGAAATACAACGACCCGGTCGAAGCGTACCCACTGATTCATTGCCTCGAAGCCGTCAGTTGTTCCCTTAAGATGTACTCCAATCCCGGCAAAGTTAAATATCTGAATGTCTTTGATAGTTGAGTACCACAAGCCGGCGTTCGAGAGCGCACTCGCATCAAGGAGAATCGCATCCTCGCTGGTGTTCCCGACAGATCCAATAAGACGAAACCCGGAAATCAGAACGTCGATTGCAGCACGGTTGTTGACGCGCGGAATCACAAACACCGGATTGTTGCCGTTCACAGATTGGAGAGTCGTCCCGTTACAGGGGGTTGCAGTGGTGCATCCGGGGTCGGAGCCGCTCGGTGCGGCGGATGCCCCCATTCCAAAAATCCGCAGCCCACTGCGCAAGGTGATTTGTTTTACGTTGTAAGTAAAGGGTCCGAGATAAATGGTGATGGACTTACTTCCTGGATCGATGGTTCCCAAGTTGAGATTTACCTTCGGAGAGATGGCATAAATTATGCATCCACTTGCAGGGCACGCCGTTACCGCGTCGGGGACCCCACCGGGAAACCGGTCGGCGAACAAAATATTTGAGAGGTTTCGCATGCTCACTACACCGAGCGTATCCGTTATCTGCGAGTTAATGATCGACGACGGACCCGAGAACGCTGGTATGGCGTTAGGCTTCCCTCCAGGACTGGTAACCCTCAGTCCCGCAGATGACTGAAGAACCGCATCGGCATTTCCGGTTGCTGGACCCAAAGCTTGAGGCACAGGAAGTGGAATAACGTTTGATCCGGCCGCATTCTGGCCAGTCGCGGGGGTGGCTCGCGCGAATGCCGACGGCGGTAAGCCGCCCAAGGTCTCGGCGTCGGCCGCTTTCAATGCGTAAGGGGCGCTTACCAATAACGCCCGAGGCTGTTCCTCATCTCCCGGTAACTGCGCCTGCGTCCCTAACCAGCGAGGTTCCTTCGAAGTGAACAATTCGACCGGCACTCCTTCTGTCTTCGACGCCCCAAGCAGCACGTCATAGCGACCGTCCTGGTCAAGCTGCACGTTTTGCACTTCTTGCCAAAGGGGCGATCCGCCGCTAGATTCGCGGTAAATGGAAAATGTCATGCCGACAACCCCGGTTCTCGGTTGTCCTGCGGCGTCCTTGAGCACTCCATTGACTTTCAGCAGACGAGGAACCGCTTGGTTGCAAACGCTTTCGCTGCCGATGCATTGAGCGTTACCGGGTGCGGTAGACAGGGCCATAAATGCGAAAAACGAAAATGTGATCGCCGGCACTTTCATCGTTTCCCTCGATAGAAACAAGATGAATCTCTCATATGTCAGACGAAGTGATCGGCAATACAACGCCCGAGGGCCAGTTTGAACTCAACCTGTTGACCTCCCCGGCTGAGATTGGCCTCCCCCGGTTTGGAAGGAATTGCTGTCGCGGATTAATCCGAGGCCGATGATTTTGCCGAGAGCGCCAAGCGGTCTTCACTAAAGCCCAAAAGATGCCGATATAAGTGTTCGTGCTGGAGCACCACGCGCTCCCATGTATAGCTAGCTCTGGCGTGTTCGCGGGCTTTCCGTCGATATTCCGCGACCACCGACGGGTTGTCTATCAGCATCTGCAATTGCCGGCACAAATCACGTTCCTCTTGTGCGCCTTGATAGCTGAACCCGGAGTCTGATATCACTTCAAGATTCGACGGCGTATCGTTCACAAGAACGCAATTACCAAATCCCATTGCTTCCACCAGAGCGGGGTGTGTGCCTCCAACTTCGTCTGGAAGCACGAAGAGGTAGGCATTTTTCTGCAGCTCCGCGTATCCCTCCCCATAAATTCCGCCAGTAAACATAATCCGTGAGTCAAGAGTCGACTTTAGGCGTCCGATATATGTCTTGCCCCAGGGATCATCACCAACAATGACCAGTTTCTTGTCGGTGCGGAGTTGTTGATACGCGGCAATTAAGTGATGAACACAATTCTCCGGTACCAAGCGGCCAACAAAGAGGACATATTCTCGAGGACTGAGACCTAAACGCTCCAGCCACTCTCCGCGTGTGCTGACAGAATCGTGTACTCCATAAGTGATCAGCGTAGCGTCAACGCCATATTTTTCACGATAGTAATCTTGAACTTCGCGTGAATCCGCGATGATGGCGTTACAGAACAAGACAGCCAGGCGTTCCGATAGCTTCAGGTACGCTCGCGCTAATCGACCCCACTTCGCGCGTTGCCAATCCGTACCGTCGACGGAGCAAACGACCTTCTTGCCGAAGAGACGCGGAAGAAAGGCAAACAGTGTCGTGCCAGTGATGAAGTAGTGAACCACATCTACGGGCCGGAATAACACGTTCAGAGTTGAAAGAGCAGAATGCACAATTGCGCTTAGATTCTTGGTTTGGACGGTGGGCAAAGTTACCAGTTGCACGCCGTGATAATCCTTACCTGGATGGGTGCTTAGGCCCGTGCGGTTATAAACCACGACCTCGTGACCAAACTGTACTAGGCGGCGAGAGATTTCATCGACTGCAGTTTCGAATCCGCTGTACCTCGGTGGAAGTCCTTTGATACCGAGCATCGCGATGCGCATGTATTCGGATTGTCTCCTCAAAAAAGTCTCTCTAGAAAACGCTAACAGAAAAAAGATACCCCGAACAGTTTCAAGGTAAGAACGTATGACGGAATCAAGAATCGAGAACGGACGCCATGCCCTTTAATTGCCTTTGAGCGAATCTCCGACCGCTTGGCGGTTTCGCCAGACGGGTTGAAACTGCTCGAAGTAGTACCCTCGCAGCAATTTTTCGGAGCAACGCCGGCCGCGGGCAACCGTTTGAAGACTCTTTAAGGCAATCCTTTGCAGCAGTTTCGAATGCAGACGCCGTAGAAGCGGAGAATAACTTACAGCGATTTCATCGTGCAATTGGAACACCCTTCCTTTTTCGGCTATTGACTTGCTCCGCGGATGCAGTCGCAAGTCCGCCCAAAGCCGTGGAACGTGCTGAAACTTATATCCCTTCTGCGCAAGGCGCAAGTAGTATTCATAGTCCATCGTATTGTCCAGGCTGATATCGCACCAGTTGCCTTCATCGAAGATCCGCCGGCGGAAGAAGCTGGAAGTCGTCGGAATGTATAGGATGTGAAGATACGAGAGCAGAAACCGGCTGAATTCGATCTCACGACGAACTCGAAGAAAACGACCGGCCTCATCCATCATCGTGTAATCGCCAAACACGATGTCCGATTGGGGGTTTTTCTTGATTGCTTCGACCACCTCTTTGAAGCACCCGGAGCGGTATCGATCGTCCGAATTTAGCCAGCCGACGATATCACCTGTGACCCGCTTGAACCCTTTATTTAACGCGTCGCTCTGGCCCTTGTCTGGCTCGGAGATCCAGCTTAGATGCATCCATCCCGGCTTGCCAGCGTACCGTCGCAGTATCTCCACCGTGTTGTCTGTGGATGCTCCGTCTATCACAATATGTTCTACATTGCCGTAATTCTGTTCCTTCACGCTCAAAAGAGATTCTTCAATGAACATCGCTTGATTGAATGTCGGAGTGACAATCGAGAGCTTAGGGCTTGTCAGTGAGTCCATGAAGGTGTCAGTCGTAATCAGATTGTTCGCAACAGCATTTCACCGAGGCCATAGCGTGCCTGATCGGCAGGCGCTTGCATTGCTGTATCGCGCGAAACTTCGTGCCATGGGCCCCAGGGCTTTTTCACTAGAAATCGAGCTTGGATTACCTCGAAGCCTTCCAGCAACGACTTCAATCGTATTTCCCCGTATATTCGGTGCCACGGGCGGAAAACCATGTCTGTACCGACTGGAATGGTGAGAAAGATTTGACCCTCTGGTTTCAAGAGCTTAGCCATCTTCCGCATTGCTTTCAAGTCGCCGTCTTGGTCTTCGGCAGAGCCATAACGACCGGATAACCCGAAGTGTTCGATAGCGGAACAGGCGACAATCACACCAAACCCTTCGGCAATCTGAACCTGGTTGAAATCACCCTGGATAAATGTAAAACCGCTGATTTCGTTGGCCACCGTGGCATCGAGGTCGACTCCCACAACGTCATAACCAAGGGCGAGCATGGTAGGAAGAACGGGCGAATTTCCACAGCCGATTTCCAAGGCTCTTTGTTTCGAGCGAGGCAGATTGGCGCAGATCCAGCCCCAATCGATGACTTTTTCTCCCGCCAAATCAAAGCCGCCTCGAGGCTCCCCTCTAAGCCACGGCCTGATCCCAAACCGCCGATCAATGTCTTTCGCAAACGTTTTGATAGCTGTGCGAGCTTGCATTCAGTTAGTAACGCTCCTAGTCGTTTGAGTTCGTCCCATGACTGCCATTCCGTTGCGGCTTGAAAACATCAACCTCAACTGTACAACAGTCACCTGAGCATTAGCTCGTCATCGCCGCGAGTTTATCGGGAGACGGCTCAGACGGATTGCGGCTTCGAATCACTCTGGCGGGCACTCCCGCGATCACAGAAAACGGCGGCACATCTCCGCGAACGACCGCGCCGGCCGCCACCACACATCCGCGACCTACATGACAGCCGTCAAGAAAGATCACATTTGCTCCTACCCAACAATCATCTTCCAAAGTAATGCCCAACTTGGTCACGCCTTGCATTCGAATCGGCACGTCGATGCGGGAGAAATTGTGGTTCTCCGCGTGAAAAGAGACGTGCTGCCCCATAATCACGTGTTCACCAATTCGAATGGGTCCCCCTGCCCCAATAAACGAATACGCACCGCAACCAGAATTCTTGCCGAAGCTAAGTCCGGCGCCAAGGCTGGAAAGCATGCTTGAGCGTATCTCAGAATAGGGACCAATCGTGACGTTGTCGCCAAGTGTGACACCTTCGTATGAAAGGCCGTCGAGGATGACCCCGGTCTCCAAAGTTACGCCTTTGCCAAATTTACAGAGACTCAAGTTGCGCAACTTTACCCCAGGAGCCATAAAAACCATGGCGGGCTTGCCTGTCAGCAAAAGCGTCCGAAACAAGCCGCGAACTAGCCACACTGAACGGCGCAGCAAAATCATCAGGAAAAGATGAATCGGAATACGCCGATCGATTACGTATTTTCGACCTTTGAGCTTGGAGAGCGCAGTCTCGAAAAAGCCGTACAGAGAGTCAGACATGATTCTGTCAGCGTGTCCAAATGCATCTTGGGGCAATCGTATTAGCGCAATTCAGGGTCAATGCAGTTTTGTTCTGTAACAATTGTAAGTAAGTGCGGGAACTACGGTCAACGCGTAGGCGGGGGCAGGCATTCCGCTTCTTTAAGATCAAGTCTTTCAAATCCAGTCCTGCGAGTGGTTAATTTCGGATGTTCAGCTGAGAATAAGGGGCGATGCATCGGCAGTCCGGGACGGTACAAAGCTCGAAAAAATCTCCATCAGTTGGCGATAATTCTGTTCCGGGCTATATTTGGTTTCGGCCAATTTCCTGCCATGCATTCCCATGCGCTGCAACTCTTCGGGTCGCTTCGTCATTTCGTTCGCCTTCGCCGCGAGGTCCTCGGGATTCCCGGCCTCGAAAAGTTCGCCCGTTTCCCCTGGTTCGAGCACGTACGGAAGACTTCCCATCCTGGACGCAAGTACCGCTTTGCCGGCGGCATAAGCCTCGAGCACAACCAGGCAGAAGGTTTCATACCACTCCGAGGGAATAACAACGAAAAGGCTGCCGAGTAGCAGATCCCATTTTTCCTGCCCGTTCTTGAAACCCAAGATTTCAATGTGAGTTAGCTGTTTCTCTCTTACGTAATGTCGCACCTCGCCTTCCAGGGGCCCAGTTCCTGCAATCTTCAACGGAATATGCGGGAGTTTTTCGAATGCATGGATCAGCGTCCAAAGCCCCTTTTCATCAGAAAGCCGGCCCAAGAAGAGGGCATAGCTACCGCCTGCCGCTGATGGTCTGACGTGTGAAGCATCGATAAAATTCGGCTTAACGAACAGCTTTTCCGCAGCGACCCCCACCTCTAACAATTTTTGTTTCGTGAACTCCGTAAGACAGATATATCCGTCAACCTTGTTCAGCCCTCCGGAAATTCGATGAAGGCTGATCGCCGATCCCACCAACGCACTTGCCGCGTACGATTCGTGATAACAACGATGGCGTACGGCATGAAGAAAGTTTCCATGCTTGCAACGTTCACAGACCCTGCCTTCGGTATAAAACACGCCCGTGGGACACAGCATTCTAAAGTCATGGACTACTTGTATCGACGGGACCCCGAGCGATTTCAAAGCGGGGTAGACAGATGGCGAAATCAGCGGGAAGAAATTATGGATATAGGCTACATCGGGTCGATGCTTCTCGACGATCTCACGAAGATCTGCGACGGTTTGGCGTGAGTAGATCACCTCTGCCGGCATGGTGAGCTTTCGCCAGAGACCATAATCTTTTATTTCATCATTGTGACGTGTATATGGGATTACCTCATCCCCATGCTCCTGAAGAAGCTGTTTTTCAGTCAAGGCAACTGCATCTTCGCCCCCGAATCGTTGATAGAAGTCGTGAATGAAAAGTATCCTCATGATGGCGAAACAGCCAAACTATGAGGGTTATTTGTCAACATTGGTGAAACTCCGGTCTGTAAGGAATGCGCATGATCTAATGTCCCAAATAAATTTATGCTGGGCTTGAGTGACCGTGAGGCGGCAGTCGAGTCGAACCCGAAGGAAGAGCCTTGACTTGAATCGGGGACGGCAAGGAATGGGCAGCTTGACTTCCGAGCAACGGAAGCATGGTTACGAGTGCCCAAAATGTGAACCCGAATGGACTGGAATCGATGTCCTCGCCCACGAAAGAGAACAACAAAATCACGATAAAAACAGAGGCGACGGCAAAGGAGACTGCGTCTCGTCTTGCCCGAAGCAACTTCACCGCCTTCACCGTAAGGACGATGATTAATATCAGGAACAATGCCAGGCTGAGAAGCCCTCCTCCAACGAAAACATCAAAGAAAATCGAGTGTCCAGAGCCAAGTTCGGGGTCATATTGCATCCCGAGATCGCGAGTGCCTGCCAGGTAGCCAAATCCCAGCCAAGGGGACCGTGCCAAAGTCGTTGATCCTAGGAATGCCCACAACCCGAGCCGGCCGCTCAAAGTGAAGACAGTTTCGGGATCGCGCATGTCACTGATCCTACCTATGATCCCGGCAGCCACTCCGATCACAGCCGATACCCAGAATAGATAAACCCACGGCAAAGTTTTTATTTGCGGCCGCTTTATGAGGGCAACGGCAAAAAAAACGGCCAACGCCAGCCACCCGACTCGAGCGAGTGAAAGAAAAAGTATGGTGGACAGGAACGCCCCCAAACCGATGAACGTAGGCTTCGAAATTCTTCGCCGTGTGGTCAACAGCAATACAAGCGCGAAGGTGGCGGCGAATCCTGCCTCTGTGATGCCTTGGCCCCGCAAGCGGGGAAACCCGGTCTCCGATGCCGCGACCGCCAGATCAGGAGCGACGAAAGCTGCCACGGCCACTATGGCACACAGCAGTGAGCTCCCCAGCAACAGCCGGTTCAAACAGGTCTCAATTCCGTACCACTCTGCAAAAATAAGCGTAAAGAGAAATGCGACAAGAATTTGATAGACCTTAAAAGCCGTAACTTGCGGAGCCAACGAGACGGCGGTCGACGCTCCCAGGAACAAAATCATCAACCCTGCGACTTTTTGCGGGAACCAAAGCCGTAAAGGAAACCGTTTCCGCGAATAGTATGCGCGGAACAGTTGGTAGCACACCCACATGCCAGCAAGTCCCCACACGATCACGTTCACAATGATGGATAGGTCTATCTCCCCATACAACGAAGCCGCCGCATCACGAACCCTGAATTTAGGCGGGCCAGAAAACAAAAGAAGAAACAGCACTCCCGCAAAGAAACTCGCCTTATGCCTGGTAAAAACAGACTTACGCAAATTTGCCGGCGGCGCTGAATTCCGCTGAGTGGGCTGCACTAGGCTTTGCTCTTCATGGGTGGGACCGTGGAATGGACAATCTGCGGAACCAGTCCGCCGCAGCTGCCGAAATGATCGGAGTTGATCAAATGCTCAATTGCTTTGTCGAATACGAAGCCAGCCGCTCGGAGATGTTTTCGTAACATCTACGCAAGCCTTCTCGCAAAGGAACAGCGGGGGTCCATCCGTCTAGTAACTGCCGGGAAAGAGCGCAATCCAGTACCTGTCCCCAAATCGCTGTTGGCCGAGTGGTATCCCACACGATTTCGATTGGCTTTCCGGAAATTGCGATGATCTCGCGTGCCAGTTCGCCGATACTTATACTTTCCTCGCTACCCAAGTTGAACGGCCCTACCATCCGAGAATTCTCGGATTTCTCCACCGCCCTCAGGAACGCGTCGACCGTATCGGTCACATAGTGATAGGAGCGAGTTTCCTTCCCCGTCCCCATGACGATGAAGGGCGTCTGGCTCGAGTATTCGATGGCGCGGCGAGAAAATACGGGAATCGCCGAACCTGTCGCCAGATCTAAATCCTGGTTTGGACCATACGCTCCGATAATCCGGGCGATCGATGCTCGAGTTGCACATCCTTGTTCGACTGAAAACTGAATAAGCTTCTCTCCCAACAGCTTCGCCCAGCCGTAGGAAAGCTCAGGGTTCGCCGGAAAGGCCTGATCTTCCCGGATGGGAGCAGCGTCCGGAGTGTTCTGCAGATCAATCGGGTAAATGTGTGCGCTGGAGGCGTAGAAAAAATAGGGAATTTCCTGTTTCAGAGCCGTCGACCACACGTTCTGGTCGATCAGTGTATTTTGCCGGAAAACGTCGCCAGTTTGCTCCACATAATATCGGATTCCTCCGACTTTTGATGCCAAGTGGAAAACCACCTCGGTTCCTCGGCACGCGTTCTCAGACGTGGAACCTTGCCGTAAATCGCCCTGTTGAAAATCCACATCTTTCAAAGTCTTTCCCAGGTATTCCAGTTTTCCACGCTCGAGATTATCAATAACTCTGACTTTTGCACCTTCTCTCAGCAGTCGCGCGACTAAATGCGAGCCGATAAATCCGGCCCCCCCGGTAACCAAGACTTTCTTTCCATCCCACCACTTGGCCATTCACAACTTTCTCCTCGGAACAAACTTCTCTTGATTTTCTTTTTTCTGGTACCGACAAGCCGAACTACTGCTCAGACATACCCATACCGAGAAAATGACTGGGAAGTATTCGCAGGGCCATCGCTACGCGCGCCGATCCTAAGGATTAGTCAGCGCTGCATGGCCGCCATCGCTGGTCTAGTACTAGAGTGCGTAGCCCGGTACCAGTCGATCGTCTTGCGTAAGCCATCGCGAAGGCTGGTGCGAGGTTCGAAAGCCAAGTCCTGCCTGGCCTTGGAAATATCCATCACTCGTCGCGCTTGGCCATCAGGTCGATCCTTGTCCCATACGATATTTCCGGCGAAGCCTGAAATTTCGGCGATCGTCTCCACTACTTCTCGAATCACGGTCTCCGTACCCGAGGACAGATTCACCAGCGCCGGGGTATCGTAAACTTCAGCGGCGCGTACCATGCCGTCGGCCACATCCCCGGCGTAAACAAAATCCCGGGTAGGCCGGCCGCTTCCCCACACGGTCACCGCCGGGGAAGCAACCTGTGCGTTACGAGCTTCATCCGTCGCCTCCACGAATTTTCTCACCAGGGCTGGTACAACATGGGCGTTCTCAAGGTCGAAGTTGTCATACGGGCCATAAATATTGCCGGGAATCGCAATTACGGCGGGGAACTGATGCTGCCGCCAATAAGCAAGGGACTGGACATGAAGCATTCGCTTTGCCAGGGAATAGGGTGCACTCTCCTGTTGTGGCAAGCCTTCCCATAAGGAATCCTCTCGAAGCGGCATTGGAGCGTGCTCCGGATAACCACAACCAGCCGCCGCGCCTACGAACTTCTTGCTGCCATTTTTCCATGCGTAGTGCATGACCAGAATCCCCATCATAAGGTTCTGATAGAAAAAATCTGCGGGTCGCGCCTTATTGGCCCCGATACCCCCAACTAATCCCGCTAGATGAAAGACGATGTCAGCAGGATGATCAGCGAATAGCTTCCTGACATCGCTTTCCTGAGTTAAATCGAATTCCTTACTTCGTACTACGAATATCGATGCGACTCCCAATGTCCGTAGCTTCTCTACAACATGGCTGCCCAGGAACCCACCGCCGCCGGTCACTAACACTGACTTGTCTTTCCAAAACGAGATCATTTACTCGACTCCTCCAAAGAGTTCTTGTTCCACAAGGCTACACAGGACGTGTTCGATGGACAGGTGCACCTCTTGAATTCGCTGAACGTCTTGGGAGGGCACGCAGATGCTGACATCTGCCAGCGACGCCATTTTCCCTCCGCCCGCACCGGTCAAAACCACCGTCTTCATACGCTCGCTGCGGGCATAGCGCAACGCGCATACCAAATTCTCGGAGTTTCCACTGGTGCTGATCGCGAGGACAACATCTTCAGCCTTGCCGAACGCGGCAATTTGACGCTCAAAAACTCTCTCGAAGCCGAAGTCGTTCGCAATGGCGGTCATCACTGAAGAATCTGTGGTCAATGCAATTGCCGCCATGGCCGGACGAAGTTGGTTCTTGTTCAGCAAGTTAACAAACTCAGCGGCCAGATGCTGACTGTCCGCGGCGCTACCGCCATTTCCGCAGAGAAGAAGTTTTCCGCCCATCCGTAAGCTTTGGGTGATGATTGCGGCCGCGCTCAGTATGGACTGAAGACAAGAGTCCACAGTTTCCCTTTTCAACTGAGCGCTTGCCGTGAACTGCGCACGAACATGCTCCTCGGCTTTATCGGCATTGACCGTTCTTCGTTCTGTTGCTTGAACTGTCATTCGTGCACCATCGTGACCGTACTTGTTACCTTTTCATCGAGAGTGTGGATGATCATTGCGGCTGCTTCGCTGAGACCATCTGCGATGTAGTCCGCACGATGTTGGCCCTGCTTATGTACTTCTCTACCGTAGCCCGTTAAGACGAGAATTGTCTTTGATCCCAAATTCCTGCCAAACATGATATCGCTTTCCTTGTCACCTATCACAAAGGACTGTTTGGGATCAAAACCTAACTCCTCCGTGGCCCGATGCCCCAAGGCAGCTTTTGGCTTCCGACAATCACAGTGGTCCTCGGGAAGGTGGGGGCAGACGTAGATTCCGTGCAAATAGATTCCTTCGCGTCGCAACAAGTCTTTCATCCTGCGATGAATTGCTTTCAGTCGTTCTTGATCGAGGTAGCCTCGGCCAATGCCCGATTGGTTAGAAACTATTACCAGGCCAAAGCCTGCGGACTGAAGCTGCCTCAGTCCTTCAACTACTCCGGGCAAAAGTTCAAACTGATCGGGATCAGACAGATAATGCCGTTCAATATTGATGGTGCCGTCGCGATCCAGCAGCACGCATCGCTGGAATTTTAATTCGCCGGAATAGGCCGAACTGAGCGATTCATCTTGAAGCTTCGGTCGTCTTCCAAGCATTACGGCCTCTGAATTTGCATAGGAGGTTGGAGTGCCAATGTCGATAAATTGTTTGCCTTCAGGATAACCGAACAAACCCTTTCCCACATAACGAGGGAAAATGTCATATTCCATCGAAACGTTCCCCTGTGGGATGGCGCCGAGGAATGACTGTGACAGAAGGTATATGCCGCCGTTGATCCACCCAGAACCTTGAGATCGCTTCTCTCCAAAACGGAAGATCTGGCCATTTTCGTCGCAGGTCACGCGGCCGAATCGAGATGTATCTTCCGAATGGACTAAGGCTAAGGAAGCGACAGCTCTTTTCTGACGGTGCCACTGAATAAATTTGGTGGGATCCAGTTCACAATAAGAGTCACCGTTCATCACCAGTGTGGGGTCGGAGTCCAAAAAGGGAAGAGCCAGCGCTAATGCGCCCGCAGTTCCGACAGGCTGGTGTTCCTGAGAATAAACAATTTGGAGTTGGCCGTAACTCGACCCGATGGCGGTATGAATCTGATCCGCCAGATAGCCTGTGCAAAGCACAACCTTGAGAATCCCGGCAGAACTCAGTTGATCGAGAAGGTAAGTCAAGAATGGCCTGCCGCCAACCGGAGCCAGAACCTTTGGAACATCATTCAACACGGGGCGAAGTCGTGTGCCAAATCCGCCCGCCAAAATGGCGCCTGTGATCATGCAGCAGAGCTCCGCCAAACCTGCAGTCCCCACCCGTCAAAAGCAAAGTCAGTAAATTGTCCGCCCAATTTCTCAAGTTCTTTACGGACTTCGTTCTGCCGTCCGGTTTCGCAATACAAAAGGAGATACCCGCCACCACCCGCGCCACACAATTTCCCCCCAATCGCGCCGTGTCTTAGCGCCGTGTCATAAAAAAGATCGGCCGGGGTTCCTTCAGCAACGTGAGGGTTCATACGCCTCTTGTTGATGTGCGCTTCGTGAAGCAATTCGCCAAAATGGGCTAGTTGCGCGGTGAGTAACGCTTCCTTCATCTCAAAAGCTAACTCTCGCAAACGCCTCATCCCTGTGAGAGTTTCCTCGCGGCCTTGCTGATAGAACAAGACCTGCTTGTCGACCAAACCCAGGTCAGGTCGGACACAGCCGGTGTAGCAGAGGAGCAGATGGGATTCCAAGTCGTTCAAAATATCGCGGTCGATGCGGAGAGGGTTCACGATAACGCGGTCATTGCGAAACTCGATTAAGTTGAAACCTCCAAACGTCGTTGCATATTGATCTTGTTTTCCGCCCGCGATCTTCAGGTCAACTCTCTCAACCACATAATTCAATTCCGCCAGCTCGTAGGTGCTCAGCGCTTTTCCTGTCAGGGCGGAAAGTGCTCCGAGAACCGCTGCCGTGAAGGCCGACGAACCACCCAACCCACTACCTGGAGGCGCGTCCAGCCGAACATCGATGCTTATACTGCGCTCGATGCCTACTTGTCGGATCGCTGCTTTGGCAAGATCCAGGACGCCATCGTATGCGGGGACTTCTCCAACGGAATATTTCACTAGGTATCCCAAATCCAAAGATCGGATGGAAACTTCGCCATTGTCGCCAGGATAGACAGTGACGTAGGCGTATCTGTTGATGGTGCTTGAGAGAACCGCCCCGCCGTGCCTTTTGTAGTACTCGGGGAGATCTGTTCCGCCGCCGGCGAAACTAAGTCGCAATGGAGCTTTCGCCCGAATGATAGTTCCGTTGCAGGAACTACGTGGTAAATCCAGCACTCGTTCTGGAAACGCCCTGCTTGGCATACGAAAACCCCTACGCGTTGCTAAATTCACTCCTGGGCATCATCTGGTAGCCCTTGATAAGTTCTTGAATTCCTTCGTCCAGCGTCCGACGAGCCTCGAAGCCAGCCTCCCGCAAGCGTTGATTCGAAACGATGTAATTACGCTTGTCAGGATCACTTCCGACTTCTGAGAAGTGAATATAAAAGTTTGGCACATACCGCTGGATCAACAATGCCAGTTCTTCCTTCGACAGGTTGGCCGAATCCAAGCCGACATTATGCGGTCTTCCAATCATGCGATCCGGGTGCTCAATGCAATGAACGAAGCAATCTGCCACGTCGCGAATATGCAGATAGTTTCTTTTGAAGTCTTTTTCAAAAATGACGATATATCGGTCTTTTACCGCTTGATACACAAAGGTATTTACCAGGAGATCAAGTCTCATCCGGTTCGAGAAACCGAAAACCGTGGCCAGGCGGAGCGTAATCGCATTCGTGCTATTCAACAACGCCGTCTCTGCTTGAGCCTTCAGCCTTCCATAGAGAGAGATAGGCTCCAGCGGGGTATCTTCCGTGCAGTGAACGTCCCCAGACTTAGTTCCATACCCGCTGTTGGTAGTTGGGAAAATCACCAGTTGCGAGGGCTTCCGGAGGCGGTTAAGCAAGTTTACAGCATCAAGATTAAGCGAAGTTGCCAGCCAGGGATCACGATCGCAACCTGGCGCTCCAACCACGGCAGCCAGGGGAATCAGCACGTCAGCTCGATCTATTAAGCTGCGCATAAGGCTTTCTGACCGAGCATCGCCAAAAACAAAATCAAAACACGGATGGGCGCAGAGCTGAAACAAGCTACGCTGCCCGTACAACAAATTATCCACCACCGTCACGTGATACCCCGCGTCGAGCAGCCGCGGGCACAATATTGAACCGATGTAACCAGCACCTCCAGTAACCAGAACTCGCATCGATTGGCCTCAGTGGTACAAAAAACCGGCGGCTCTCGCCGCTTTTTGGAATTGACTTCCAGTTCTCACTAACTCTCTACGACACGTCGTTCATGACGACCGCATTTTCGTGAGTGAAATGGCCTTAACGTTTCTTATTATGCCTGAGTAAAAAACACGTTGTAGAAAGTATTGTGATGTTTTTCAGTGAAGGGAACTAGTTTGCCATCAACTGCGACAAATGGATCGTACCGATAGTTTCGCATCTGGCGGACCACTTCGTTGATAGTACTGCCGAATCTCTGAAGCATGGGCTCGTACAACTCAAGCATGAGCAGGCGCGGTTTGCGCGCGTCGGAAAGCAATTCATGAGCACCGCGAATGGATCCTGGCTCCCCACCTTCCACATCGATTTTTAAGAAATCAATCCTTGACAGGCCGACTTGGCTGCAATAAGAGTCAAGAGTGATCATTTTTACTTGAGCCTTGTCGACGATTTGTTTTCTACCGGTATCCACTGCCGACGAAAACCCTCCGTCCTGGGCCACATAGAAGTCGATATCCGCATTGTGATCGCCAATCGCACAGTTGTTCAAGGTCACATTGCCTAAGTTGTTGGTCAGCACATTCACGGTGAGCAAGTGGTAGTTCAGGGAGACAGGTTCAAATGCGTGCACTAAACCCTTCTGGGCGTTCCTAGCCAACAAAAGAGTGTAGAAACCAATGTTCGCTCCGACATCGACACAAATGTCGTCTGGTCGCACGTTCTGGGTGATGAATGCGGACTCCCCGGGCTCATATTCGCCAAAAAAATAGATATCATGGCCGAGATCTTCATCGGCCCTGACTAATAAATCCAATCCGTTGACTCGTGAATGACGAAAGCTGCAGTGTCCATTTCCACGTCGCCGAAACAACTTAAGGTCTGCCAGCATCCCGCCAAGTTCGTGCTGAGTTGCCTGCAACACATGCCGGATGCGGTTTCGATTTTTGGCGATCATGTGGTTACCGGAACAACGTCTTGCCCGGGATCTAGCGGTCGAGGTAGCGAGGTTTTGACTTTAATGAAATTCAGGGCGACTGCGGGTCCATACAAAAGTCGTCCGACCGAGGCTCCGAGCAGGCCGAACGGCGGAATCAACATCGCCGCGCCGCAAAGCGACAGTATGCCACCCAAAACATTCACGATGGAGACGTACCGTACCTTCCCGAGAGCCATCAATGTGTAGTGGGGCACCACGTTTACTGCTAGGAGAACATAGGCTACAGCGAGTACGCCGAGGACAACATAGCCTTGTTGCGCGAACTCCGGTCCCATCCATAAGGTGAGCAGTGGTCTCCCGAATAAGATAAGAGGCAGAGCCATCAGGAGTGAAAATCCGACACTGCTTAACAAAGCGAAGCGAAAGACACGTCGCGGGGCATCGACCTCACCAGCTTCATGACGTGAACTTATGTGCGGAAATAAGAAATTGAACGCCGCCGCCCCTAACCCGTGAATCGGTTGCGTGGCCTGGACGCACAATACGTAGATTGCGACCGGGGCAGTGCCTAACATCGCCGCCACGAGGAAGCGGTCAGCATAGCCGAACACAACCGCCGCCAGGGCTTGCAACCAACTGAAGCACCCGAAAGCAAACACCTCCTTGAGAGCTTCGTACTGCAAAGTTGGGAACACGTTAAAAGTCCCCACAACTTTCTGAGCCGCGATCGCCTGTAAAACTACCACCAGAGCAGACCAGAACAAAGTCGCCATCATGATATCCACTACGCCGCGGCCGATTGCCGCCAACACCACGGCTGAGACGACGACCACGGATCGCAGAAATACATTTAGTTTGACGGGAGGTCCATAGCGCTGAAAGGCCCGTAACGTACTCACAAACACCGACTCGACCGAGCGTATTACCAGAATGATCGCGCTGATTTGAATCGCTCCAATGCTTACCTTTTGAAATTCAGGTTCAATTTTAAAGACGCTGTGGGCCAGAAAAGGTGCTGCTGTCCAAACCAGACCGCCAAATAGAGAACCCAGGGCGGTATTGATGGTCAGGGTGGCGCGAATTGTGCGTTCCACTCCGCAGGAGTTGTTTTGTCCGCGATAGGCCGAAACGTATTTAACGGTAGCATCGCCGAAGCCGGTACTGAGTATGCCCATACTGCCCAGAATCGCGCTAACCAGCATCCAGATGCCATATTGTGCAAGGCCTAGATGACGTACCAGGAATGGAGCGGCGAGCAGAGACGCCGCTGGCTGCGCAATGTACTCTGCAACGCTGTATGCCGCATTGCTTGCGCTCTCACGAAAATTACGCGAACCTCGCAACGCAATCACGCGCCTGCCGAGACCCGAAGAGTGCCAGGTTTGATTGCCCATTTTGACGAGAATTTAAGTGTGGTGCACCGGAAACGCAAATGGCTGATATTGACGTCAGGCTATTGCGGCTCGTGTCGGAATTTCCCGGCATAATTTTTTAACTTCACAAAAGCGGGATATCGCACGTAAACCTCGCCAGCGTGTTTGACTTGTTGCAGAATACCGGACGCAAAAATCTTTCGCGGATCCTGTGGATCCATGCGCTCCAAACGATCTGATCCTATGATGCAGGCAGATGCAATACCGATCGACAGAATCGTCAGTAAAACGACAACCAGTGTTCTCGGTGGGAATGATCTTTTCTCGGGCACATTCGCTGGATCAATCACGTTGACGGTGGGTATTTCTTTCGCCTCTTGGATACGAGCCAGCTCATACTGTTGATTCAGCAATTCGTATACAGTTTCCTGAATCTTCATACGGCGATAGAGGTCCGCCCACTGAACGCCAAGCAGCGGCAGTCTGCGTATAGAAGGATAGAGTTCGTTCGATTGAGTTGCATCCGGTAGTAGAGACGCGTCAGTCCCCCCTATCTTGTCCAGTTGGCTCTTCAATTCGGCGATTCGCGCTGTGAGCGCACGCACTCGGACATTGTCCTTGGTGTAGATCTGCTCCAGACCCTGAAGTTCGGACTGGGCCGTAATTACTTGACCTTGCAGCACGGCTGCAGATTCCACCATAGCCCTGGTCTGCTCCTTAATGTCCAAGGCAGCATTCTTACTCGCGAACGCGCTGAACTGACGCTCGGCATCCTGCAAGTCGCCCTTCACGGACGTCAGCCGTTGTTCGATAAAAACTCGCTCTCGCCGAGCTGACGAGGTGCTTACCTGCGACACCAGGTGATTGAGTTCCTCTACATAGGCTTGAGCGATATCATGTGCCCGCTGGGGATCCGCGTCGGTTACAGTCAACGTGATCACGCCGCTTTTCCGATCATCTGAAAAGCCGGAACGGCGGCTAAGAATGTTTCGAGCATCCTGTTTATAACGAACCCAATACACTTTTTGTAGATCAAACCGGTCGACAATATGGTCCTGGACGGTTCGACTGCCAAGCAAGTCGACAAACAGGGCGCCAGTATTTTTCATGCCTAGCAGGTTTCCCGCCATCGCTGCGAGGCCAGGAGTCGCTTTGCCCGCCATGGCGGCTAACATGGCGCTACTGTCGTTCAACGTATCAGGAGGCATGATGCTGACTGAAGCCTCATACCTGCGGGGAAGGAGGAAAGCGATGACGGTGCTGATAATCAACGCCCAGATCGCTACCCGGTAAAGCACCGAGCGATTTTCCCAGAGCAGCTTAAATCGATCGAGCCAAATCAGAGCGGAAGCATCTTCCCGGTCGTCGATCTGTTCCGGTTCAGGTGGAAATTCTACTTCGCTGGCCGGATCGATCTCATGGATCACTACGGATTGTCTCAAACTGTCTACCACAGTTAGACCGCTTCTCTAAGTACGAAAATTGCCGAATCTCAACACCAGCAATTGTATGGCTATAGGGACAAAAAAGTCTCGCTGATTAGTGCAGCGGCATACGCAAAGCTTTCATACGCCACGCATCGCAAATATCGAAGTATGTAACAGAATCGCCAGGTCCATAAAGAAATTTCGATGTTGAATATAGTAAAGATCGTATTCCATATTTTCGTGAATCAGGAACGCTCGGTCTCCGCTTAACTGCCATAAACCAGTCAGGCCAGGTTTCACCTGTAACCTCTGCCAATGATTCTCGGAATATTGCTCGACAATGAAAGGCATTTCGGGGCGCGGTCCCACCATCGACATTTTGCCCTGCAGAACATTCACCAGTTGCGGTAGTTCGTCCAGACTCGTTCGGCGTAAGAATCTTCCGACGCGAGTGATCCGGGGGTCCTCTGATGCACAGGGCGAGTACTCATAAGGCGCCGCATTTAAATGCATGGTGCGAAACTTGAACATTTTGAAGATCTGACCATGTTCTCCAACTCTATCCTGCCTAAAGAAAACCGGACCTTCCGAATCTATGGTTATGAGCAGGGCCAACAAGCCAAAAAGAGGTGCACCTAGAACGAGAAGAGCGGCAGACCCGGCAATATCACAGACTCTCTTCATGAGTTCATAAGCGGTCTGCCGTGCCGACCTTCCGAACGAAGCCAGCAGTACGCCGTCGATGTCTTGATAGTCAATCCATGGATCTGAAGGGAGAAAATGGCTAGGTACAAAGGATACTCGCGCTTTTGCTTTGAACGCTTCCTCCACGGTGCGCAGAAAGCGATCTCGTCCAATCGAAGGAATAGCGATGATCAAAAGGTCGACTCCGGAACGGGTAATCAGTTCGCTGCTGACTGGTCCAGAAAAAACTCGTGCCGAACGTCGTCGTTCATACCCCATCTCGAAAACTGTCGCCCCGGCCTTAGCGGAATCGTCGTCGATGAACGCCAGCGGTTCCATACCCAACTTCGGTGAACGTGCCAAAACGGAGAAAACTCGCCGCCCAGTGCCCCCCGCGCCGTAGATCAGCACTCTTTCTATGCCAAACCCCTTGGAGTGGAACGCTCGGACCAACATGTAAACCAATGTCTTTTGAATAAACAGGGCCAGGGGAACAAGCGCTAGGCACAGTACCAGGAGCCAACGTGAAAAGAGAATGCTGCTGAAGAAAGAAACCGCAAGCGCAATAAGAGAGGCCTGCGCAGACACGCGCAATATTTGCTCCGTTTCTCGAACGCGAAGCAGGCTGTTGGCACGGCGGTATGCGCCGATTCGGTCCAGCATCAGCACCATCACAACTGCGAACGCCAGGGCCAAACCCAGCACGGCATGCGTGGGATAGTGGATGTGTCTGCCGAGAGCAAGACTTGAGTACGTCACATAACCCAACAAGACGGCCAGCACGATGGTTAACAGGTCGGCCACCGCCTCGCAGGCAACAACCGCCCGCCGGAAGTGAGACGCTGAAGTCCGCGCCTCGCCCGTTTCGAACATGCGCAGATCGATTGCCGGTATCTCGAGCGGCAATCGTTGCGTAGACCTTCCTAACTTGGCTGAGGTATGCATTCTCGCCTTTTCCTTCTCTCGACTACGCTTGTCAGAGCTAGCTCAAAGCAATTCCGATTCCACATACTTCGCGAAATTCAAACACCAACCCTCAGGTGCTTCATCCCTGGGCTTCGGCCCAGTAGGACAAACATCGCACATTAGCAAGTAGCCTGATTTTTTGGGTGCCCGTCGTTGATTGTAGCTCCAACCTTCCCATCTGCCATAAATCCGAACCTAAGTCACTACCGGTATCAGGGGTAACACACCCAACCTCAGGGCAGAAATGTTGGTTCGGTTTCCACGCATTTGCTCATGGCTGCCCGGGAATTTCAGCGCTTTCCGTGGCGGATCGGCGAAACAATTTTTGAGGTTGAAACTCAATCTCGACCGCTGCCGTCGTATTTCGCGAGGGATTGGGTTGAACCAAGGGAAATAACCAGCGCTCGTATTGCACCGACGCAGAAAGTCCGATGCTGGGACGTAGCCAATAGTCGCTTCGCACGCCCAGGTCCGTAAGGGTGCCTCCGCCGGGAATGAACTGCTGACTGACTTTTTGATGTCGATAGTTAAACTGCAGGCGGTTTCGGGGACTGAACCAATAATTCACCCATCCCTGCGCGCCTTGCCCTTGTCTGCCGATCCAACTCCCCATGAGCTGCCCATTATTCGTATAACCGTTCAAGTAACGGTCATTTGAGTAGAAAAACCCATGGCTGAGAGCTCCTCCGGCAGGCAAATCGGTGTAGACTCCCTCGGCACGAAAATCAAGTTTCGAAATGCCCGGTAGGTGCGAGAAGTACAGGCCGGCCCGAATCGCGGACCGATCCCAATACGCAATCGGAGAAATTTGGTCGTCGGCAAACGCATCCCCGTAGAACGTTACCCAATCGCGGAGTTTCGGCACTCGATACGACCAGTCCATTCCAGATCTGCGGTCGCCAGGGTCGCTCGTAAATGATCGGCTAATGCTGAAAAGGCTGCTTTTAAAAGATCCCAGAGTAAAGGGAACATCTTCTCCGGCAAAGATCACGGTGCGGGAAAAACCAAACTCAAAATTCTTTGTTGGCTTGAAGGTGAATCTCTCCCCGTGGATCATCGGCTGTGGATGAAGCGTGTGCTGGAAGCTTCCAATGACTCCATTTACGTTCATGAATTGCTGACCGCTCAATTGCCCGAGGAAAAATTCCAGCCGCAGCGGTCCCAACCAGCCCAGAATGCTGGGCAACTTTAAGGGCGTCACCCGATTGATGCGAAACATGTTGAGCGGGGCCGCATTGTCGCTCATCATCACCGGACTGCCATCACCCGGACCCCACCATAAGCTTTGCCGACCGAATGAAACCTGCCAATTGGAGAACATCAATCCGACATAGGCATCCAGCACGGTGAACTGGCTCGTCGACAGCTGGGGTGCATCGGTGAGCAGCGCCCCGTGATCCACCTGCTGCAAGGTTTGTCGTGCGGCGAGAGGTAGCGCGGGCAATCCTCCGGCTGTCTGCCATTCGCCCCGGAAATAACTCACCCACCGTCCCTGGCTCGCATATGCCGAAAACCCGGTGGCGGTATTCCAACCCCTGCCGTAGGGTCGGCCAAAATCGTTAATTTGCGTCTGGGCAAAGTGATAGCCGTCATTGATCGGCCTTCCTGAAATATATTCGGCCCGGGAATATAGGGACTCGATTCGAAAAGTTCCCTGATCTCCGCCGTCGATTTCGCTGTGGAATTCTCTTTCCAGTTCAGAGATTGTTTCCTGCGCATCGTCGTCACCATTCTCAAGGAACGTATCTGCGATGTGATCCCCTGCCTCACTGACCAGACGGGCACATTCGCGCCGCGTCCAAGGACGCATGCCAGTGAATCCGCTGTCAATAAGCCCCATGGCACTCAAGCGATCGAGAGCGGGGTAGACCCAACTGTCCAGCGGCACATACGGAGAACCTTGATTCTCCGGTAAAGAGCGGCTGGCCCTGAATAACTCGCCAATCGAGTTCCAGTCCGCACCACCTAATTCGGGATCGTGATGGCGGCTGTAAACTTCCTGTGCAATCAGATTCCCTAGGATGCCGCCTATGAAAATATCAGAAGGAAAATGCTGTTGCCCTCTAAGCCGGGAATAGCTCACGAAAGACGCCAGGCCATAAGCCAATAACTTTGGAATCGGACCGGAATATTCATGGCCGATTACCCCCGCCACCGCCCATGCTGCGTCGCTGTGTTCCGAAGGAAACGACGTGCCGCCCTGGAAGAAATCTCCAGCGCCATTTCCCTGCAAGGGCCTCTGACGGCCGAGCGCGTACTTGAAAGCCTCCGTTGGTACTAGGCTATTTAGGGCTGCCTCGCCGGCCAACAAGCCGGTTTCGCGCCAATGACTATTGTGTGACGGATAGCTCAACAGCCACAGGCCGGCTGCTCCCCCCACCAAGGCGCCGACCCCCGCATCGGAGAGAGTTTTGTAATGACTGATTGTTTTTGGATCATGGGACAAATGAAGGTTGACATCACGATCAGTCACGAACAGGCCAGCGGAGATTCCAGCCAGCGGCACGAGCCACTCCGTATCCGAAAAGCGCAGGCGAAGTGGGCTGGTCCATATCTGCTTTTGATCCGTCACGAAGTCGGCGCCTAGTGTCTTCAGGCTTTGTGAACCGTCTGGCGTGGGAGCTTCGTCGCCCTTAGGACTAGGTGTGCCTTTGTCCTTATCGGGGGCCTCGGGAAGAGTCCGCTTATCGCCTGCCGGATCTCCTTCTTGCCTGGGCGAGGGAGAACAAAGAGCCGGCCGTCCTCCAACCAAACACCCCCCCATCCAGGCGCACGCTACCATCACTCGGATCCACTTCTGCAGACTTCCCCCCTATTACGGCTTGATATAAGCGATGGTTAAGGCCACAGAAGTGGCAATTTGCGCCGCCTGTAGCGCGGTCGTCCAATTCCTGGTTCCGATCCGGGGAGTTTTTTCCGGAACGACGATCGAATCCCCAGGCTTCAACGCGGCACTCAATGGGTTACCCGAGAACCAGCCGGAATTGTTCTTTGAGGCGATCACCGATCCGTCAGCCCTAATGACGAACACGGCTTGTTTGTCGGCCATCTGGGTCAGCCCTCCGGCCTGACTCAAATACCACTGAGCGCTTCTGCCTGGGTGATAGCTGATCGCGGTTTGGTTGTAGACCTGACCCGACACCATTACATAATTCGCCTTCTTCGGTATGAGCAGCACATCGCCATCTCGCAAGGGGGCATCGGCGGCGGTGTTTCGCCAGCGCTTGATGTCTGGCGGAATATGCACCACAACCCGGCCAAGCGGCGCTGTAGCTTCGAGCTGGGTGAGGGTCGTTTCGGTCTGAGCAATGGCAGTCAGCTTGGCGTTTTTCTGGTCGGGATCGGTGTCGGGTAGAGCCTTAAGGTTCATTTGCTCCGCCTTGATGCGCTGTACCAATGTCAGATGAGACTTCATCTCCAGTTCTCGAACATCGCGCCGCATCAGGACTGCTCCATATGGATACGCTTCCGGGCCGAAACCTCCCGCTCGCTCTATCACCGAGCTCAAACGCTCACCCGGTCGTATGCCATAGGAAGACGGATGTTGAACCTCGCCACGAACCGTGACCGAAGCCCCGATGTCGTTCCAGCCAGGAGCTTCACGAACAGAAAGCAGGTCGCCATCGCGGAGTTTGAGGTTGTCATTTCCGTTCCCGCTGAGAGCCATCGCCAGTTCGACAGGAACGATTTCATTTGAGGTGCCTGGTGATTGGCCCACCTGATAGCGAGTCAGGTCGGCTTGCACCGGGTCGGCGCTTCGTTTAAGTCCCCCGGCAACTCGGATCAGATCCTCAATGTGCATGTTGGTGGTTAACGGGTAACGTCCGGGCTTTGCCACTTCACCTTTGACATAGACCGAAGGTGGATCGACCTGGGCGGCATTACGGTGGACGAGCACGCGATCACGCGGCTCAAGGAGAATATTGTCCGCGGAATTTCCAGCCAAAGCGCCAGCGAGATTGACGCTGTGAATTGTCAGCGTGCCATCCGAATGGGTCCGGAAAAGCTGAGCGGAATCAACCTCAGCCTGGCTGGAGATGCCACCCGCCAGGTAGATGGCGTCGCGAAGGCGAGCCTGCCCTGAGGTGCGGTATTTTCCCGGTGAACGTACCTCTCCACCCACCCAAACTGTCGGAGCCGGTTCGAAATCGTAACGGCTGAATATTCGGACAGTATCGAGAGGTCGCAAAGTGGGTGATGTTGCGGGGTTACTCAGCGCCGCCGATAGATCAAAGCTCTCTACACTGGGATGAAAATCCGGAGCATTGAGCCGCACAATCTCGCCATAGTGAGCGGCTGGTTCTGGAAGAAGGTCCCCATAAGAACCAAGCAGATCACTTAACTTCATTCCGTCATGATACGAATAACGCCCAGGGCGGAGAACATGCCCCTGAAGGTAGATCGCTTGCTCGTTGTAGGCAGCGATGGGGAAAATGTGAATCTGGTCGCCATCTTGAATCTTGAAAGCACTGAGTTGTTTTGTGACAGCATCGGAATTGCCGTTCGGAGACAAGTCGAAGGTCAACATTGTCCGCTTTTCATGTGCCTCCAGACGCTGCACTTCAATATGCTGGAGCGCGGCCGCTGGCAAGATTCCACCAGCGAGGTCTAGAACATCGGCGAGAGAGCTTTCTCCATGAAGTTCGTACACGGCCGGCCGTCGCACCATCCCGCTCACCGTAACTTGTCCGCCCATCGGGGGGACAAGCAGGGAATCCCCATTCTCAAGTTTCTTAAGCTCCGATCCGACCCCGTGCAGCAGCAGGTCGTAGGCGTCGACTTCTTCGATCAGCTGCTTACCCCGATAATGTTTCAAATTGCGCAGGGATCCGCGCTCGCTGATGCCCCCAGCCGCAAATATCGCATTGAGCGGAGTGGAAAGAGAACTGATGTCGTACGCACCCGGCTCAGCGACCTCGCCCACGACGTAGACCCGAATCGTTCTCAAGCGGGATAGCGAGACGTCGGCGGACACATCGCGGAATTGGGTGCGAAGGACCCGTTGCACCGAGTCCTGAACTTCCCCAAGAGTGCGACCGCTTACGAGTAGAGGTCCCGCCTCAGGCAAGTTGATCCGGCCTTCTCGATCTACGGATCGCACCACCCTTTGTGAGACCGCCCCCCAAAGATTGATTGACAGCCCGTCGCCGGGTCCGACGACATAATCGGGACCGACCGGCAAATCCATCGGAACGACATCCATGGCGCGGGTTCCATTACGGAATACGTCCATCCCGAATCGCTCGGGTTCACGATCCCGCACCGCCGCTTGCACATACATGTCATAGAGAGAAGGAATATCGGAATAGGGATTGCGCTTGTGAATCATGGAAACCGGAACCAGTTCTTTCTCCGTGTCCCGACTCGACTCACGTCCGCCAGAGAGGCGCACGATGCGATTCGTTTCTCGCCTGGAAAAATCGCTTGCCTCGTTGCGATTTCCCGCCAATGTCGAGAGAGATAAATCGTCCAGATTGCTACGTTGCATCAAGCTATCGATACCGTTCGTTCCCGCGGATGGCATATTTCCGCCAAGTCCACCGGGGCTGCGACCAGAAAACTCCGATGTCAGAGAAGCCGATTCCATCGTCGAGTCACCACGAGCGTCGAGATCGTCGCGCCCTGCAGAACTACGCAGGGTGCGATTTGCACCAGACTGGGGTATCTGGTCCGGGAAGATTGGCGGAGTCGGCTCGGGAGCTACGTTTTCCTCGGGCAGGGACTTTCCTCGCTGCTCCATTCGAGGATTGGTGGAGTCATTGCAGTTGGATTGGTTTCTTGAGTCGCATGATGTTTCCCGACCCTTTGGTTCCTCCTCCTTCTTCTCCCGGCGCTCACCTTCCTGCGCAGCCAATGAATTCTCGTCCGCCTTCTCCTGACGTTGTGCCAGGCGCCGAACTCGCTCTTTCAAAATCAGATCTTGTTCTTTTCCAATTTCCGATTCTGGATTCACGCTCGGCAGCAAATAGCCGTAACGCTGCACCAAGCGGGTCGCTACCGAACGGAAAGTCACATCGTGTTCCAACCGATCGAAAATCGCCTGATCGGTCAAGGAATCGTCGTCCACAATTTGTCCACTGTTAGTAGCTTCATTCGCGACCCAGCGCTTGAGTTCAACGAGAATACCGGCGTCTTTCAAGAGAACCGTCTGAAGCTGGACAGCCGAGGCAGCTACTCGGCCCAGGTTTTCCCTGGCGAGATCGGGAGAGTCAACGGGGCGTACCGACGAAACCGCATCAGGCGACCGGTTACCGCGATCGGTTCCTGGTTGTTGTTCTTGCGCTTGTATACCCGCGCAGACTATCAAGGTCACGAACCATGCCGGAATCAATAATTTGCGATTGAAGAACATCATCTGCTCCGTTTCACTTTCGAATTGCGACCGTTCAGCGATCTAGCCGAGCCGTAGATAACTTGCGATTCCACTTGTGCGGCATTGAAGCATGCGAACGATTGGTTCCGGCACAGCTTCGCCCTCTCACTTACAGGGTGACTAGTGAGCTAACCCTTTTGTTAATAATCAATTACAGCAAAAACTAAACCTTTGGTATTTAGTCTGTGACCTGCAGCCGCTCACTGCGCGACCGCCGGCCAACTATCGGGTCTCGCCCCCGCAAAGCATTCAGAATCCCGGTTTCTGAATTCTCGATACGATTGGAGCGAATGTCGAGACTCACCCAGTAAAAGATGCTGCTGTCTCGTTCCGCCGCCAGCGCCAGAACGCGTAAATGGGGAAACCTCTCAAGCAATTCATCACAGATGCGTGGCCGATCATCGGATTGTGTTAGCGAAATGATGAGAAATTCGGGGCGTTCCCGTTCGAGAATCTCCAGCAGTGCCGCCTCGTCATCTGACACAGCGACGATCTCAATATCCGGCTGATCCGATATCGTGGCTAAAACCAGGTCCCGCATCAACCGGGGACGATTTGCGACTACAACCTTAATTTTCTGCACGCCACGCACCTCAGACGCAGTATGCGTCTACTTGCGGAAAACAATAAGGTTCAATTGAGCATCATTAAATTGTGCTGGGAGACATCCCATGAAGTACCCATTCTCCGGTGTTTGTGAAGCGAAGTACTGGTTAGAGAAGACTTCTGAAGTACCAAAAATGTACTACGAAGGAGAAAACTTTTGTTCATAACAGGATATACCGGGTCGCGAAATCAAATACTCAATTCGTGAGTGCGACACGCTTCAACGGCGGCCAGACGATCCCTGACGCCAAGCTTACGGAGCACACGATGAATGTGATTTTTCACCGTTTGCTCCGATAGGCTGAGATCGGTGGCGATTTCCTTATTGGTAAAACCCCGACTGATCATTTCGACCAATTGCTGTTCCCTGCGAGTCAGACCGAGTTGGTGTTTAACAAAAAAGCCCGGGAAAGCGAGCCGCTGATGAGCGACGCAATCGAACAGACTCTGACACAACTCCGGCGGGCAGATAGCGTGATTGTTGGCTACGGCTCGAACCGCTGCCGCCACATCCGCGGCCGAAGCATCCTTGAGTAGGTATCCTGCAATCCCTTGTCGCACCGCGCGCAGAAGGAGGTCAGCATCGAGTTCCATCCCGATGAGTAAGACCTTTAGTCCCGGAACTGACTCTCGCACCGATTTTATAAAAGCAAAACATGATGGGTCAGGCGGATCAAATAGCAGGACTTGGGCGGAAACCGTCGCAATTACTTCCGCGATGGCCTCCGAATACATCGCAGCGCCCACCACCGTGATGTCGTTCTTCTTGCCGAGAATACGAGCGAGAGCCTCTCGAAGAAGACGATTCTCCGCAATCAGAAAAACGGGAATGCTTACAGCTGTACTCATTGAATTGAACCTTCTCCTGGTTAGGGGAGAAGTGTTGCAAACCGTCTGAAACCTTTTTGGTACTACTAGCTTACTCATTCTATGGGGTTTTGTGACCTACTTTTCCACAGGTAGACAAAGAATTCACAGCCCGTGAGATGCAGCGAATCTGTCTGCGACTGCCCGGCGGTTGCAATAATGCCCGATCCCACATTACGGATTTTCTTCAATTCGAACCGCCCTGACGATTAGCTCAGCCATCGCCTACTGTCTTGATTTCCCAGGGCTTTAATAGTCGATGCTCTTCGGCAGGTCCGCGTTTTTCGCCGATCAACTTTCACCACAAATACCAATGGCCTAACCAATGAAAGCGATTACTTACCAGCAGCATTAAGAGGGGCAACCGCGTCGTACTACCCTTCAAGATCGCTTGTGGATATTGTTTCAATTGTCACCGCGGCCACACCGAATCGTGTCTCGTCATGCATCCCGAGGGAGCCACATGCCGCTTATGGCAACGCAGGTACGGGCCCCTTACTAGGGCGGGCAAGCTGAATTCGTGCTTGTCCTCCACGCCGACTTCACTTGCCTGAACTTACCGGGGAAGCCCGGCGACCGGGGAAGACGGTGTTCTTATCAAACGTCAGCTGACGCTTGGCGAAAAATGCGGACCACCTTTTCGAAACGAGATCAATTTGCGGCTGAGTTGAATTTATTTTTCAGACTGCATCTCGGCGAAACCTTGAACCGGAGCAGTCTGCAAGGGAAGGATTGGCCGACATACGTGTCGTTCGTCAATTTATGAATCGGCCCCGACCGGCAGGATGGTTGAACTGCAGGATATGCCGGGCAAGAAGAAACCGAACATGCGGCAGGAGATTCATCGTCGATCACACGGTAAACCGAAAGTCGTTAACGCGGAGTTCCCTTCTGGGGAGTAGCGGTCCGGTCCCAGCCGATGATCGGTAGATAAAATCAATATTTGGATGATGAATAAAAGGGCGTGATGGATATCCAGATCACGCCCTCAATTTCATTCAGCGGGACAGATTCCGCGTATTTATGCTGTACGCGCTCCCAGCACGAAGTGCAGGATCAATGAGATCACGGCGAACACGAGCAACAGATGAATCAAACCGCCCGCCACATGAAATACGGTGAAACCGCCGATCCAGGCGATTAGCAGTACCACGAAAAGTATTGTCCAGATGCTCATTAGGGTTTCCTTTTCCTTTCTAAAACCTAAACCTCTAAAACCTAAACCTCTAAAACCTAAACCGAGCCAAGTTGTGACGGCTCTGAGATGGCTTAGAAAGGGAACGAGTTGCACTTACACTTTTTCAATCTCGAGTAAAGGCTCCGGGTAGGTCGAAGAAAAATTTGCACTCAATCGCCAAGCCAGGCCCCGAAGCTTCGCAGCGGGTCGATATAGTCGCACACAATCTTGGTAGCTCCAACCAACGGAACTGCCAGGATAAGTCCCATGGCTCCCCAGATCCAACCCCAGAAAAGTAAGGAAAGAGTTACGGCCAGGGGATTCAGTCGCAACCGTTTTCCGACGATCTTTGGATAAAGTACATTCATGCTCAGAAGGTGCAATCCCACCACGGTGGTCACAATAATTCCCACACCTGTTTTGTTTACCACCCCGATGCCGGCAGCCAAAGGAGGCAGCAGCGCCAGAAAGACTCCGAGATAGGGGACGAGACTGACGAAGCCGCTTAGCAATCCGAGAAAATAAAAATATGGAATGTCCAGGCGCCAGAAGACCAGAGTACTAATAATTACGGTGACCAGTCCGACCAGAAAATTGCCGGCAATGAAGCTGCGAATCATGCTCGAAATCCTTCCGACGGTGCGGTGTGCAATCAGTCGCCGGTCTTTTGGAAACAGCTGGACGGTTGCCGAGTGTGCGTGATCCTTCCATGTGAGCATGAAGTACACCAGGAAGGGTATAAAACTGATCGTGAACAGGGCTTCACCCAGCGTCCCACTTCCCGCCGAGATCAAACGCGACAATCCTGAAGCCTCGCGAACTTGAACCACCAAAGGAGGCTTCCCCGGGTTCGGTGAGGCAATCACGGCACGGGTACTTTCCTCTATTTTGTTTGTCTGCTCCCGGAATTCTGCGAGAGCGGTCTGGATCTTGCCGGAATATTTCGGCAGCTGGGTCGCGAAATCTACCGCCCGGCTATAGAAGAAATAAGTGAAACCTCCCGCCAGTCCTACCAGAAGGACCACAGCCAGCAATGCCCCGGCCGGACGAGGAATGCGAATTCTGGAGAGCCTGTGAACCATCGGTTCCAATACAAACGCCAGAAGAACGGACAAGAGAACGGTGACCATTACCAGTTTGAGAAGATAAATAAGTCCGATAACCGCCGCTGCGGCAATTACGATTTGTGCTACTGATCCAGCTTTGATCGAGGCCTCGAGTACCTCTGCATCCTCAGGCGTGGCCGTGGTAATAGGAACGTTTCCGTTGGCTATTTTCTGGTCTTCCCGGTCGTCTTTCTGGATGGAATGGGAATTCAGATCAGGTGGGAAGAATTGTACCCCTGCTGTAGTTGTCGAGGATTCAGCGGGCATAGGTTATCCGAGCCCTTGGATGGCGAGCACCGCACGTCTGTTGGCTGTAGGCATCCCTTCTAGCAACTGTATTTAACCTGCTTGGCAACGGTATTAAGCCTGCTTGTGTCGGTTGTGAAACGCAACATTTTTAAAGCTCAGCCAAGGTCCTTTCGGGCCATCCACGATAGCCTCGCTGCCATCAAAAGCTCACGAGGTGAAATCATGAAGAGGAACGTAGTAAAGGCACTCATTGCACAACTGGTGCTGATAAGTAGCATGAGCCTGCTTTGGGCTCAGCAAGACACCAATGCTGCGCAACCGCCGGCAGCAGCCGACAATACGAAAATCAACAGGCGTGACAAGAATCAGTCGGAGGCAACG
This sequence comes from Terriglobia bacterium, assembly GCA_963786325.1. Taxonomy (GTDB): domain Bacteria; phylum Acidobacteriota; class Terriglobia; order Terriglobales; family Acidobacteriaceae; genus JAIQFF01. The sequence continues at coordinate 120,602 of CAWAYW010000013.1, read as the reverse complement.
GCAGACAGTCAAAAACAAACTCCAACCGATCGTCACCTTTCCCAGCAGATTCGCCGAGCTCTGGTGAAAGATAAATCGCTGTCTACCAATGCTCACAACGTAAAAGTCATAGCGCAAGATGGAATGGTCACCTTGAAGGGTCCCGTCGACTCCGACAGCGAAAAACAGACCGTTGAATCCACGGCTAGCCAGATTGCCGGTTCTGACAAAGTAACCAGCGAAATTCAGGTCACGTCGAAGCAATGATCTAACTTCGGATCGATTGACTTCCGGCTCAAGCTTCAAATTAATCACAAATCGAACAAATAACGCTGATAAGGAGAACATCATGGCAGGCAAGAACACAGCAGTATTCGGAATCTATCAGGACCGTCTTACCGTCGAGAGTGCAGTTGACATGCTGCAGCAGGCAGGCTTCCGCAATACCGACATTTCGGTTCTTTTTCCCTATAACGAAGGCACCAAGGATTTCGCCACCGAGAAAAGCACCAAGGCTCCGGAAGGCACCGCGGCCGGCGCGGGCACGGGAGCAGTGGTCGGGGGGACGCTCGGCTGGTTGGCAGGAATTGGCGCACTGGCAATCCCTGGAGTGGGACCGTTCATCGCAGCTGGCCCGATCATGGCAGCGTTAGCTGGAGTTGGCGTGGGCGGGGTAGTTGGCGGTCTCACCGGGGCTTTGGTCGGAATGGGTATTCCGGAATACGAAGCCAAGCGCTACGAAGGGCGAATTAAGGAGGGAGGCATTTTGCTTTCAGTCCACAGCGACAGCTCCGACTGGACCAAAAAGGCGAAGCAGATTCTCGAACGCAGCGGAGCCCAGGATGTGTCGTCGACGGGAGAGGCCAGCGCAGATTTCTCCGAGAGCGACAGGCCCATGCCCCGAGCGAGCTAAGCACCAAACGTGAGATAAAACTATACCCTCCGTTACGGAGGGTATTTCTTCCTGAACGCTGCCCCCAAAAAAAACCGCCGGCGTTTTTCCGGCGGTGGAAGTAGGCCACGGGGGAAATCGCTTAGGCGACTCGCTTGGGTTTTTTCCGCGTGTCTTCCTTGGTGGCCTGGGCTCGGGTCTCTCCCATGTCTTCGTCAGCTTCCGATGCGGCGCTCCTATTGGCTTCTGCATTGATCTGCTTGGCAAGCTCCGTCAGTTTCTCGTCGGTTTCCTTTTCTTCTTGAAGCGTTTCTTCAAGAAGAGAGACTTGATCGGATTCGCCCAGTAACTCGGCCATGTTCCGGACCGTCCCGTATCCCGCGATCTCGTAGTGCTCCACGCGTTGTGCCGCACCGATCAGCGCCGCATCGAGAACGCTGCCCTCGTAATCCTCGTCCATTACTTCCGATCCTTCCTCGATCAGACCTTCCATGCCCTTGCATTTCTTTCCCTTGGGGCTTTCGCCCAGCATTTCAAAAATCTGCTCGAGGCGTTGTACATGACCCTTCGTCTGCTCCAGGTGCTCTTCAAAGCCCTGGCGTAATTCATTTGACTGCGCACCTTTGACAAGTTTGGGGAGAGCTTTCACCAATTGGTTCTCAGCGTTATAAAGATCCTTCAATTCATCAACGTAGAGTTGTTTGAGTCCTTGTTCTTGCATTTTGTACTCCAAAAATTTGATTTATACGGCACGCGTGAGATGCCAGCCGCGAGGCGCAGGTAGTCTCTGTCTATCCTGTGGAAATAAATAAGTACTGGTGCAAGACACCGCGAACCCACACAGCATCTCAGAAGCATGCAATCGACGATTATTCCTGTGGATTTGCGTTCGCCGGCAGAACCCTCGCCGCCGCCAATTCAGGAACCGCCAGGTCCGCCCGAAAATCCCGACGCCCCAGTGCAGGAGCCCGATCCGAATGAACCGGAGCAAATCTAACGGTCCCCTTCCGAACTCTGGCTCACGTCAAAGGTCTCTTTGCGAAGCCAGCTTGGTCAAAAAGGGGACAACGACGGGACAGGTTTCTTGGACCTGGAAAAGCATCGGACGATCAGACGCGGAATGTTCTTCCTGAATCCAAAATCTTACGTTGGTCTTAAGATGCCTTAGCCTCCGGTACCGCTGGGGCATCAGGCGGCAATGCAACCTGGACCATGTTGTTGCGAACGGCGTAGAGAACCAATCCGCTTACCGAGTGCAGATTCAGTTTTCGCATGATGTTGCTGCGGTGAGTCTCCGCGGTTTTCACGCTAAGGTTCAAGTGGCTCGCGACCTCCTTACTGCTTTTGCCTTCAGCCAGGAGTTGAACGATCTCACGTTCGCGAGGCGTTAACGTAGGCAGAACCGCGTCACTCTCCGGCGTGGGACGAGTACGCCCCAGATAGCCCCCTAGCACCATGTCAGCGACCCGCGACGTAAAGAAAGTCTTGTTCGACTGGAGAGCCTCGACCGCCGCCACAAGATCGCGCGCCGCGTCCGACTTAAGTACGAATCCTCGCGCTCCGGCGTCCAGCACGGCTCGTACGACTTCATCGACATCCGTGATGGTCAAGATCAGAACTTTGGCTTGTGGGTTATCGCGCTGCATCTGCCGCGCCGCCTCCAAACCGTTAAGATTAGGCATTCCGATATCGAGGATGACGATATCAGGCTTGAGTTCCTTGGCCTTATCAACCGCCTGGCGCCCATCCTGTGCTTCTCCGCACACGTCCCATCCCGGATGGGACTTCAGAAGAGAAACCAATCCACGGCGGACAATTTCATGATCGTCGGCCACTAGAATGCGCAGCATAGTCGTCTCCCGTAAAACTTTGTTAGCGAAGTTACAATTTTTCTAAACTTGGCAAAGCCCTTTAGTGCCCTTCCGGCGCTCTCACATTCTCGGGGAACCGCAGAGGCCCCCGAGAAACGCTGAAATGTAGCTTAAGTCCAATTGGTGCTTTGTTCACCTTAGATAATGCCACATGAAGATGCCCTTTATATCAACCTGGGGTCAATACAGGGAACACTGTACCCTGGAGCGGAACCGCAGAAACCTTCCTGTTGAATTCTAAGCCTACAAATTGGCGGTTCGACGGGGTACCGCCTAGCCACCAAGAAAAGGAATCTGACCCTACTCTGCGCAGGCAGGGTGACCGCACTCGCATGCAATCTCAACCTCGGCTGATCCCGCATCTTCGCAAATCTGGCTGCAATACTTTTTCCCGGCCGGTGCCATGCATACGCAAGATGGATGCTTACATTTTTCAACTTTATCGCTCGCCATTGAAATCCTCCTTACGATTTTTGAATCCTGAAACTCGACTTGCCGACTCTAGGGTGCAGAGCGTAAACAGGCTATCGGGTCGTTACTGTACGAAAAGGATGGAAGAAGGTACCGCGTCACTAAGCCAGTCTCTTGGGGATTTCCGCGAGGCGTTTTCGGTATTTCAGTGTATTGTCCGCCCGCCGTTGACGGTCTTTAATGGCGAGTGCTGAGGAGCAATCAAAATGATCAAGCAGGCGGCCGTGAGTTCCGGAGTCGATTTGAAGGAATTCTTTGAAGCGTCTGTTAGCGCTCTGCAAAACGAAAGTAAACCAATTGCGTCGTTGAATCGAAATCGCGCACTGGTTCAACACCGCTTGCCCGACGAGACTCAAAAGAAAAGGGCAGTCGCCGACGCGGCCAAGGCTCTGGCCGCTCTATGGAAGATGCAAACCTCAACACACCCGGCCTGACTTAATGGCCAGTGAAATGCATATTTTGGTGCCGGAGTATTTCCTAAGGATTACAAAACAAGTCGGTACGGGGGAGGGTTTTATGCGCCGTGACGATTTAATGAAAGCCGATCTGTTAAGCGAGATAGTGTTAATAAGCGGGTGCGCGTTTCTTCTGTTCGCTCTGATACTTTTTCTCGCCGCCGCGCTCACACACGCTTCCCCTGCTCTGTAATTTTGATTAGCTGTAATGGCGAAGACTCTTAGAGGGCCGGAGCGAAGAACGAAACTGCGTCGGGCTAACGTGAAATCCCAAGTGTTAGACTGGCCAACCGCCTTGCGATACGGGGCACGTAGAACTCCGGGCGATGGGGTTGTTCCTCTGTGCGGGCTTTCCGAGGCTGCTCCCTCTTCATTAAGAAATAATTCTTGTTGATACCGTCAATGACTTCCTGCAAGGTCAGTTGGGACATATCGAATCTCCCCTGGAATGTGTACGTATCTTGCAGTCGAACTCGTTTCCTATCAATACAGTAAATTCCGTACGATCGTGGTTACCAAGGTTCAAGTCTGCGTATGTTACCGCTTGGGGTGGGCCAGAATCTGTTCTCTGGTGCCGGATTCGGGATCGATAACCGGGTAAGCCACGTAAGAGTGAGGGCGGGTTTGAGAGTCCAACTCTACAGTATCAGACGTATTGCATCATCCCGCCGACCAAGTAGGCTTAACCAGTGCAAGACGCGGGAGCAAAGATTCTGATCGTAGATGACGCAGCTGCAATCCGTCGTGCCCTTCGAACGTCCATCGAACGGAAGACGGGCTGGAAGGTTTGTGGCGAAGCCGAGAATGGAAAGATGGCCGTCGACATGGTCCGGGAGCTTGATCCAGATGTTGTGGTTTTGGACCTTTCAATGCCGATCATGAACGGCTTGGAAGCGGCCCGGCACATCTCGGCTCTAGCTCCCCGCACCCGCATGCTGATGTTTACTTTGCATGCCCAACCAGAACTAGTTCGGCTGGCACAGAAAGTCGGAATACGCCACGTGATATCAAAATCAGAAGAGCTTGATTCCAGCGTCGTAGATGCGATCCAGTCCGCCCTGGCAGCTTAGCCCTTCTACCCCCTTCTATACCCTCCCGCACCTTTCGTCATACTGCGTACAGGAAACACTGTAGAGTCATTCAAAACGTTTCATGCTAACTAAGGTGAAGCGGGGTTGCTTGGCTGTCGCGTTGGCTACCTAGCTTATTCAGATGGAAGTATTTAGGTTTTGAATTGGCGTGGCGGGATCCATCGCCACCGGCCCAATCATTTTGACTTTTACACCGCGTGCTCCGTTCTTTGATCAGGAGAAGACCATGAAGAAAGGCGAACGCCGCGCCCAACTATCGGGCAGCAATGGCGAATCCGCGCCTGCCGCCAGCAATAATGGCCATTCCAGTACCGTAGTAGCGGAACCACTCAACGTTGATCTGAGCATAATCCTGGCAAGTCTTCAGACCATGAGGTCAGGCGACTTCTCGGTGAGGCTGCCCGGTTCATGGACGGGATTGGCTGGAAAAATTGCCGATGCGTTCAATGACATTGTTGCCGTTAACCAGCAAATGGCCCATGAGCTGAAACGGGTGGGCCAGGTCGTCGGTAAAGAGGGAAAGACCCGGGAGCGAGCGCGATTCCACGAATCTCGGGGCGCTTGGGGTGAGATGGAAGTATCGGTCAACACTCTGGTTGAAGACTTGCTCCGGCCCACCACAGAAGTGACCCGCGCGATCGCGGGTGTCGCGCAGGGCAACCTCACCCAAACCGTCAGACTCGACGTCGATGGTCGCCCTCTCGAAGGCGAGTTCTTGCGTTCCGCAAACATCGTCAACACAATGATTCAGCAGCTCAGCGTATTTACCGCGGAGGTAACCCGCGTGGCTCGCGAGGTTGGCACTGACGGCAAACTTGGAGGCCAGGCTCAGGTGCCCGGCGTCGCTGGTACCTGGAAAGACCTTACCGACTCGGTCAACTCGATGGCGAGCAATCTCACCGGACAGGTCCGAAATATCGCCGAAGTTGCCACTGCCGTGGCCAGCGGCGATCTCTCACGCAAAATCACCGTAGACGTGCGCGGCGAAATTCTCCAGCTCAAGGAAGCCATCAACACGATGGTAGATCAGTTGCGTTCATTCGCGTCAGAAGTGACCCGCGTTGCCCGCGAAGTTGGCACCGATGGAAAGTTGGGAGGGCAAGCCGTCGTACCGGGTGTGGCCGGTACCTGGAAGGATCTTACTGACTCCGTAAACGCCATGGCCGGCAACCTTACGGCTCAGGTGCGCAATATTGCCGAAGTAACAACCGCCGTGGCCCGCGGTGACCTCTCTCGCAAAATCACCGTGGACGTCAAAGGCGAAATCCTCGCCCTCAAAGACACCATCAACACGATGGTCGATCAGTTGAACGGCTTCGCCGGCGAAGTTACCCGCGTGGCGCGCGAGGTCGGTACCGAAGGCAAGCTCGGCGGACAGGCTCAAGTGCCCGGCGTTGGCGGCACCTGGAAAGACCTGACCGACAACGTCAACTTTATGGCCAGCAACTTGACGGGCCAGGTGCGCAACATCGCTGAAGTGGCCACAGCCATCGCTAGTGGCGACCTTTCCCGCAAAATCACCGTAGACGTGCGCGGCGAAATTCTTCAGCTGAAAGAAACTCTGAACACGATGGTAGACCAGTTAAACCGGTTTGCCGGTGAAGTAACCCGCGTTGCTCGCGAGGTCGGTACAGAGGGCCGGCTGGGAGGACAGGCGAACGTACCTGGGGTGGCGGGTACATGGAAAGACCTTACTGACTCGGTCAACTCGATGGCCGGAAATCTCACCGGCCAGGTGCGCAACATCGCTGAAGTCACCACGGCCGTTGCCGGCGGCGACTTGTCGCGCAAAATCACGGTAGACGTGAAAGGCGAAATCCTGGAGCTGAAGAACACCATTAACACCATGGTCGACCAGCTCAACGCTTTCGCCGGCGAAGTAACCCGCGTCGCTCGCGAAGTCGGCACGGAAGGCAAACTCGGCGGCCAGGCGCAGGTGCCGGGCGTGGCCGGAACCTGGAAAGATCTTACCGACAACGTAAACTTCATGGCCAGTAACCTTACGGGCCAGGTACGAAACATCGCAGAAGTTGCTACCGCCGTCGCTCGTGGTGACTTGTCCCGCAAAATCACGGTGGACGTGAAGGGAGAAATTCTCGAACTCAAGGACACCATCAACACCATGGTAGACCAGCTCCGGGCCTTCGCTTCCGAAGTAACCCGTGTGGCTCGCGAGGTTGGAACCGACGGCCGGCTGGGCGGTCAGGCGCAGGTTCCGGGTGTGGCCGGTACGTGGAAAGACCTTACCGACTCAGTCAATTCGATGGCCAGTAATCTCACCGGCCAGGTCCGTAATATTGCTGAAGTCGCGACGGCAATCGCCAGCGGCAACTTGTCTAAGAAGATCACCGTAAACGTCAGTGGCGAAATCCTTCTGCTCAAAGAGACCATTAACACCATGGTCGACCAACTCAATGCCTTCGCTGGTGAAGTAACTCGCGTGGCTCGCGAAGTCGGTACAGAAGGTCGGCTCGGCGGTCAGGCTAACGTCCCCGGTGTGGCCGGCACGTGGAAAGATCTCACGGACTCGGTGAACTCGATGGCCGGAAACCTGACCGGCCAGGTTCGTAACATCGCCGAAGTAACTACCGCGGTTGCGCGCGGCGATTTGTCGCGCAAGATCACAGTAGACGTGAAAGGTGAAATTCTGGAACTGAAGAACACCATCAACACCATGGTCGACCAGCTCAACGCATTCGCCGGTGAAGTAACCCGCGTCGCGCGCGAAGTCGGCACCGAGGGCAAGCTCGGAGGTCAGGCCCAGGTACCGGGCGTGGGCGGGACGTGGAAAGATCTCACCGACAACGTGAATTTTATGGCCAGCAATCTTACTGGTCAGGTGCGAAACATCGCCGAAGTGGCGACGGCTATCGCTACCGGCGACCTCTCCAAGAAAATCACGGTCGATGTTCGCGGCGAGATTCTGCAGCTGAAAGAAACGCTCAACACCATGGTTGAGCAGTTGCGCTCGTTTGCTGCCGAAGTCACGCGCGTCGCGCGCGAAGTCGGTAGCGAGGGACGGTTGGGTGGACAGGCCAACGTCCCCGGCGTGGCGGGAACGTGGAAAGATCTCACCGATTCCGTAAACGCCATGGCCGGGAACTTGACCGGCCAGGTGCGTAACATCGCCGAAGTAACAACTGCCGTTGCGCGCGGCGACTTGTCGCGCAAAATCACAGTAGACGTGAAAGGCGAAATTCTCGAGCTTAAGAACACCATCAACACGATGGTGGATCAGCTCAATGCTTTCGCGGCGGAAGTCACGCGCGTCGCGCGCGAAGTCGGTACCGACGGCAAGCTGGGTGGCCAGGCCAAGGTGCCCGGCGTGGCGGGAACGTGGAAAGATCTCACCGACAACGTTAACGTGATGGCCGCTAACCTGACCGAACAGGTGCGCGGTATTGTGAAAGTCGTTACCGCCGTCGCAAACGGAGAGTTGACCCAGAAACTGACGGTGAACGCCAAGGGCGAAGTGGCGGCGCTCGCCGAAACCATCAACAATATGACTGACACCCTCGCCACCTTCGCCGATCAAGTGACTACGGTCGCCCGCGAAGTCGGTGTGGAAGGCCGTCTTGGCGGTCAGGCAAACGTGCCTGGCGCCGCCGGAACCTGGAAGGATCTCACCGGCAACGTGAACCTCCTGGCCGATAACCTCACCAACCAGGTTCGCGCCATCGCTGAGGTGGCGACTGCCGTTACCAAGGGCGACTTGACGCGTTCGATCCAAGTGGAAGCCAGCGGCGAAGTCGCTGACCTGAAAGACAACCTCAATACCATGATCGGTAACCTGCGTCTTACCACCGATCGAAATACCGAGCAGGACTGGCTCAAGACAAACCTCGCCCGTTTCACCGGCATGTTGCAAGGTCAACGTGATCTGACCAGCGTGGGACGGATGCTGTTGTCGGAATTGGCCCCGCTCGTTGAAGCGCAGCAAGGCGTCATTTATCAGATGGAAACCGAAGAATCAGCCGAGATGGTATTGCTTTCGGCCTTTGCCTCCGATGGTGGCGACGGGCACCTACGGAGATTAAAAGTAGGAGAGGGTTTGGTAGGTCAATGCGCCGCGGAAAAACGCCGCATGTTGATTTCGGATTTGCCACCGCAAACAATTACCATCCGTTCGGGATTGTTTGAAGCGGTGCCGCGAAACGTAATCGTGCTGCCAGTGCTGTTCGAAGACCGCGTAAAAGCCGTAATCGAACTGGCGTCGCTAAGTACCTTCACCGCTTCGCATCTTGCATTCCTCGAACAACTGACGGCGAGTATCGGCATCGTGCTGAATAGTATTGAAGCGACTATGCAAACCGAGGGCCTGCTCAAGCAGTCCCAGCAGCTCGCAACCGAATTGCAGACTCAGCAAAAAGAATTGCAGCAGACCAACGAACAGTTAGCGCAAAAAGCACAACAGCTGGCGGAGCAGAACGTAGAAGTCGAACGCAAGAACCAGGAAATCGAACAAGCTCGACGTGCGCTGGAGGAAAAGGCCAAAGAATTGGCCCTCACTTCCAAGTACAAGTCTGAATTCCTGGCCAACATGTCCCACGAGTTGCGTACGCCTCTTAACAGCATTCTGGTGCTGGGTCAGCAACTCACCGATAACCCCGATGGCAACTTGACGTCCAAGCAGGTCGAGTTTGCGCGCACCATCCACGGTGCCGGCACCGATCTTCTGAATCTGATCAGCGACATCCTCGATCTCTCGAAAATTGAATCGGGAACTGTTTCGGTAGATGCAGAGGAGGTCTTCTTCGCCAGCCTGCTTGATATGGTGGCCCGGCCATTCCGCCACGAAGCAGAGAATCGGCGTCTCAGCTTCGAGGTACATACCGATTCGCACCTCAGTCGCAGTCTGGTGACAGACTCGAAACGTCTGCAGCAGGTGCTGAAGAATCTGTTATCCAACGCTTTCAAATTCACCGAGCAGGGAGGTGTGAATCTTGCCGTCTCGGTCGCTGCAGGAGGGTGGAGCGAGGATCATCCGATCCTCGGGGCAGCTGCTTCGGTCATAGCATTTCAGGTTTCCGATACCGGAATCGGTATTCCATCGGAGAAGCAGCGAATTATCTTCGAAGCGTTTCAGCAGGCAGATGCCGGCACCAGCCGTAAGTACGGTGGAACGGGGTTGGGTCTCGCAATCAGCCGAGAACTCGCCAGCCTTCTGGGAGGCGAAATCCAGTTGCGCAGTACGCCCGGAAGGGGTAGCACATTCACCTTATATCTCCCACAAACCTACGTGGGACCCTCGAGCTCTAACATTGCCTCCACTGACCGGAAGACGGCCGCCTTGCCGCGTCAGCTGGCGGTTGCAGCCGAATTGGAGATTGAACGCGTTCCTGACGACCGCGCCAATCTCCAGGCCGGAGACACGATCTTGCTGATCGTCGAGGACGATCCGCACTATGCAAGAGTTCTTTGTGACTTATCGCACGACAAAGGGCTCAAGGTTCTGATCGCGATGAGCGGCGCCGAGGCCCTGGCTCTCACTCGCGAATTTCACCCCACGGCAATCTCTCTGGATGTTTTCCTGCCCGACATGCTGGGTTGGACTGTGCTGAATCATTTGAAGCAAGATCCAGCTACGCGACACATCCCAGTCCAGATGCTGACCCTCGATGAAGACCGGCATCACGGTTTAGCCCGGGGGGCGTTCGCTTTTGTTACGAAACCGACCACTCCCGAAGGCCTGGAGTCGGCTTTGAATCGGATTAAGGAATACTCGGCACCGCGGCGCAAACGCCTTCTCGTGGTCGAAGACAACGCTGCCGAGCAAATGAGTATCCGGGAACTTCTGGGTCACGATGACATTGAAGTTTCGGTAGTATCGACAGGCAACGAAGCCTTGGAAGCTGTAACCGAGTCCGCTTTCGATTGCGTCGTCCTCGACCTTCGTCTTCCCGATATGACTGGCTTCGAGGTCCTCGAACGTCTCCGCGACACTCCCGTGCTCAATGACTTGCCGGTGGTGGTCTTCACCGGAAAGGAACTGTCGCCGGAAGAGGATGCTCGCTTACATGCCCTGGCGCGCAGCGTCGTGGTCAAGGGTGTTGAATCACCCGAACGTCTGCTCGATGAAACCGCGTTGTTCCTGCATCGTGTGACCAGCGAACTTCCAGTAGAAAAGCAGAAGATGCTCGACCGCCTGCATCGTTCGGACGATGCGCTGGTCGGCAAGAAGGTCCTGGTCGTTGATGATGACGTACGAAATATCTTTGCGCTCAGCAGCGTGCTTGAACGCCGTGGGATGACAGTTCTCACCGCTGGCACCGGACGGGAGGCGATCACGACTCTGGAAAAAACTCCGGAGATCGCAATTGTTCTGATGGACATCATGATGCCGGAAATGGACGGCTACGAAACCATGCAGGTCATCCGGCAAAATACCCTCTTCCGTCGTCTGCCGATCATTGCGTTAACGGCAAAAGCCATGAAGGGGGACCGGGAGAAATGTCTCGAGGCTGGCGCTTCTGAATATCTCGCAAAACCTGTCAACACCGAACAATTGCTTTCCGCGCTTCGGATGTGGCTTCATAGATAAGTCGCTCCAGAGTTCTAAAATGAGGTACTGATGAACGAGAACGACAGAGTGAATATCTTGATGGTGGATGATCAGCCGGCCAAGCTGCTCAGCTATGAGGTCATACTCGACGAGCTCGGCTTGAATCTTATCAAGGCGACTTCCGGTCGGATGGCTCTCGAGCATCTCCTGAAAACTGACATCGCGGTGGTGTTGATGGATGTCAGCATGCCCGAAATCGACGGTTTTCAGCTAGCGGAGATGATTCGAGATCACCCCCGCTGCCAGAAAACAGCCATCATTTTTATATCTGCGGTACACATGACCGATGTGGACCGTCTTAAAGGATACGAGCGCGGTGCGGTCGACTACATTTCAGTACCCGTCGTTCCCGAACTCCTGCGCGCCAAGGTCAGCGTCTTCGCCGAATTACATCGCAGGGCTCGTCAACTTGAAGTATTGAATCGTGAATTGGAACAACGTGTCGCTGACCGCACTGAGGAATTGAAACAGCGCGCGGAGGCTTTACAGCTCTTGAATGTGGAACTGGCGCGCAAGAATCAGGAACTCGACGCCATCGTTAAGACCGCGCCCGACATTATCTTCAGCCGGCAAGCCGACGGCGCGCGAGATTACATCAGCGGCCGTTTTTACGATTTTACCGGCGCCTCCCCCGGTTCCGCGAATGGCTTCGGGTGGTTGGATTACGTGCATCCCGAAGATCGCGATCGAAGTGTTTCTCAGTGGATGCACTGCGTTGAGTCCGGCAAGAATTACGAATCGGAATATCGGTTACGGGGACGCGATGAAGAATACCGCTGGTTTCGCGCTCGCGCCGTTCCCCTTAGAGATCACGAAGGGAATGTGGTCCGATGGTACGGAACTTGCTCCGATATTCATGACAGCAAAATTCTCGAACAAGCGATGCGCAAGAGCGCCGCTGAACTCGAGCGGATGGTCGACGAGCGTACGGCTGCCCTGCGTCTCCTTTCCAGTCGTCTGATGACGATGCAGGACGACGAACGCCGCCGCATCGCCCGCGAGTTGCACGACGGACTTGGGCAGGAGCTGGTTGCGATGAAAATGCTCCTGAACGGAATTCTGCAGGAGGCGCCCGGCTTGGCCGATCGAGTAGAGGAAGTCAACACCATGCTGGACGAGGCTTCACAGCAAATCCGCAGCCTGTCTCACCTTCTTCATCCGCCCCTGCTTGACGAGGTCGGACTGCTTTCGGCCGTGCGCTGGTATCTCGACGGATTGACCAAGCGCAGCGGCATCGAAACCGCTCTTGAGGTCGAGCCGGCCGAATTTCCCCGCCTCGGTCCTGACATGGAGCGAGCCATTTTCCGTATCATTCAGGAAGCTCTGACTAACGTATTCCGCCATTCCGGGGCCGAAAAAGGATGGGTCAGCGTAATTCACCGAGAATCTGAAGTAATCGTGAAAGTACGCGATGACGGAAAGGGAATCACCGACCAGGTCTCCGAATTGCAGCCTGACAAAATAGGAGTCGGAATTGGCGGGATGAGTCAACGCGCGAAAGAATTTGGCGGCGAATTGCGAGTCGTAAACGCCAATCCAGGCACGATTGTAGAAGTTGTAATTCCATGCCGCAGCCCCGTATTGCAGCAGTCGGTCCTATCGGTTTAACTTTCCTTCCAGATCGGTTCAAAGACGTCGACCTAACGTTATCCCCCTTCATATGGCGTTCTTCCGTACATTTGCCTGTAGTGGCTTCCTACACGGATCAAAAAGCAAAACGGATTAGGCTCTCGAAAAAGCTTTGGATGAATCTGAATTCGAAGCCCGACCGTAATTGTATGGAAGGACAAAAATCAGATTCTGAGAGGACGAGCAACGATGAACAAAACTTTTGCGCTTCTAACCGTGCTTCTTGCATTTGCGGTAACTTCTGCCGTGGCCGGTATGAAAAATCCCATGGTGGGCGGGCAGGAAATGTATCCCACCAAAAACATCATTGAGAACGCCATGAACTCCGCTGATCACACCACTTTGGTTACCGCAGTAAAGGCAGCCGGTCTGGTCGAAACCCTCGAAGGTTCGGGACCATTCACCGTCTTTGCGCCAAGCAATGAGGCCTTCGCCAAACTTCCGCCAGGCACTGTTGACACTTTGGTGAAACCAGAAAACAAAGGGATGCTTATCAGGATTCTCACCTACCACGTGGTCGCGGGCAGATTGAGCGCGGCTGATCTGAAAAAGCAGATCAAGGCAGGCAACGGAACCGTGGAGCTGGTCACGGTTGAAGGCGGAAAATTGTGGGCGACCGAGGATGGCGAGCACATCAGGTTGAAGGACGAAAAAGGGGGGGCCGCATCGGTGACGATTGCCAATGTATTCCAGTCCAATGGCGTAATCCATGTGGTCGACAGCGTTCTGATGCCCAACTAGTTCCCGCGGTCTGAGCCGGACGATGACCGTCCGGCTTTTCCTCTCTGCTCCTTCTGACTCGACGTTCCACGGCCCAGCCTCTATCATGTAGCCGTACCATTATTCTTTCCGAGGTAAATTTCATGGCAGAACCTACTTATGAGGAATTAAAAGCGCGTCTGGCTGAGTTGGAAAAACAGGGTCCGAAGCGCACTGGCAGCCTGGAGTTTCGGGTCAGCGAGAAAGGTGGCGTAAGCGTCTATGGGCTGGGACGTTTTCCCGTCACTCTTTACTACGAGCAGTGGACACGACTTCTCGATGCCGCAGAAAAACTACGGGAATTCATCGAAGACAACAAATCAAAGCTGAAACTTAAAGAGCAATAAATTTACCGAAATTGGTAGCTCAAACTCCCCGTGCCGGCAGACGACATCTACGACCGACCTGCGCCACCTGCCGATGCCCGTCTGCCGTATGGTTCGGATCCCAACCAGTTCGGTGAAATACGGGTTCCGAAAACGGGGGCCCCCTTTCCGATCGTTTTGGTCATTCATGGCGGCTACTGGCGCGCAAAATATGATCTCAAGCATGCCGGCCATCTTTGCGCCGCCTTAACCAATCGTGGCCTTGCCACCTGGAACCTGGAATATCGGCGGGTGGGGAATCCTGGCGGAGGGTGGCCCGGCACGTTCGAGGACGTCCGTAGCGGCTACCGTTACGTCTCACAAATTGCGCAACGCTACAAACTGGACGTGTCAAAGTTACTGCTGATCGGTCATTCCGCAGGCGGAACGCTGGCGCTGTGTCTTGCCGGGCACGAGCCTTCAATCAAGCGGGTGATATCGTTGGCCGGAGTCGTGGATTTACAACAGGCGTGGGAACTGCATCTCAGCGACAACGCAGTTGTGGGCTTCCTTGGCGGAGAGCCGCGTGCTGTTCCCGAACACTATCGCGAAGCCGATCCCATGCAGCTCAAGATTCCGCAGGCCACGCAGTGGCTGATTCACGGCGCCTCCGACGATACTGTCCCACCATTCCTAAGCCGTAACTACAGCGAGCAGAAAAAGATGCGTGGCGAGAACGTCCACTATCTGGAAATCTCCACCGCCGGACATTCCGACTTGATCGATCCCCGCTCCACAGCTTGGCCAAAAGTCGAGGGCACGGCGCTGCATTTACTGCAGTCGTAGGTCGATGGAGGAAGTTGTTGGTCCTTAGACTTGGTCAGTTGGCCTTACCCAACTGTCCACTAACCACTGTCCCATTACGCACAATTTCTCAAAACCAACGCTGAGTTCTTCGATCCGAAAGCGATGCAATTACACACCGCATGCTCGATAGTCTGTTTCCGCCCCACATCCGGCACGTAATCGAGATCACATTCAGGATCGCGGGACTCCAGGTTTAGGGTCGGTGGAATTTGGCTGTTCTGCATGGCCACGATGGTTGCGGCCACGCCTGCCGCACCACAGGCTCCTTGCGGATGCCCAATTTGGGATTTCAATGCCGACATCGGCACCGCTCCCGCATGTTCGCCAAGCACAAGCTTCAGTGCCCGCGTCTCAATGCGATCGTTCAATTGTGTCGAAGTGCCGTGCAGATTCACATAGTGCACATCTTTCGCGCCGATGCCAGCTTCTTTCATCGCCAGGCCGATCGCGCGGGCGGGCTCTTCTCCGCATTCCTGCAAGCGGACTCGATGAAACGCTTCGCAGGTCGATCCGTATCCGCAGATTTCTGCAAGTAACTTTGCGCCGCGTGCCCGTGCATGTTCGTATTCTTCGAGCACGAACATCCAGGCTCCCTCCGCCACTACGAAACCATCGCGATCGACGGAAAATGGCCGCGAACCCCGTTCGGGAGCATGGTTCCAAGAATCCGTCAAAATTTTCATCAGGATGAACCCTTTTACGATTCCCAGTGCGATAGGCGCGTCGGCTCCGCCGCTTAGTGTCATATCCAGCCGGCCGGACTGGATTTGCCGCACGGAATACCCAAAGCCGTCGGTGGAAGAGGTGCATCCGGTCGTAACGATATGGCTGGGACCGCGCAGTCCAAAGCGCACGCTCAGTTCGCTCGAAAGCGATCCCATGACGCCGGTAGGAACGCAGAACAAACTCATCTGCTTGTATTGCTGATGGAAAAACAACCGGTACTGCTCTTCGGTAAACTCCTGCGATCCCCCGCCCGAGCCCATGATCACACCGAAGCGTCGTTTCTCCGCAAGGGGAAGGGACGCTGTATCGATTCCAGCCGTACTCAAGGCCTCCGTGGCCGCCGCGAGCGCAAGTGGCAAAACGCGCGACACATGTTTGCGTTCCCGCTTCTCCACCCATGCGAGTTCGTCGAAGTCTGGAACCTCGCCGGCAATCTGCACCGGAATATCGGACGGATCGAATCTCGTAATACGACGGATGCCGCTCTTACCCTGCAAGGCCGCGTTGGTAAACGCGGTATTCCCCACACCATTGGGGCTCACTGTCCCCATTCCCGTGATCACTACTCGTCGCTTCACTTATGCTCCCGA
The DNA here is from genome assembly GCA_963786325.1 of Terriglobia bacterium. Taxonomy (GTDB): domain Bacteria; phylum Acidobacteriota; class Terriglobia; order Terriglobales; family Acidobacteriaceae; genus JAIQFF01. The sequence goes on along the minus strand of CAWAYW010000013.1, from coordinate 104,405 downwards.
TGGTTCGCTCAACATTTGTACCCAGCTTTCAGTGTCACTTGCGAATGAAGCAGTGGTTCTTAGATTAATTCGTAAACTTCCAACGTGTGGCGCTGCTGACAAATTTCTTCTCGTAGAGTCCGAACACCACCCGGGGTCTGATGGCGAACACTGGCTCTTTCATGGCCAGGATATCTTTTTCCAGGCTGCCCATGTCGAACTTGTACTTGCGCTGATACTTCTTGAGGAACTCACGGCGCACCGTCACATCGGCAATTTCAGCGATACCTTCGACAATCACCGCTTCGGCGGCATTCTCGTTGCAGATCACGCAGTTGGTATTCGCTGCCAGATTTCGACCTTTGCGCGACTTGCTACCTGTGCTGAACAGAAAGGCGCCATCGAGCCACAATCCCCAAACAACCATCGTGTGGGGAGCGGGGCCTGGTTTCACCGTCGAAATCCAGTAGTTGTGGCTCTTCGTCAAACGCTGCTCAGCCCAGGTCCACGGCAGTAGCCCCTTGGTACTTTCCGGCAGCCCGTATCCTTGCATGAGAGGACGGCTGGATCGGGGGGCGGGGCGCTTACTTGGCCGTTTCTTGGTGGCCATAACCCTCCTCCCATCTCACAAATTGTCCTTCGTCCATCGATCAATCTGCGCGAGCGCCTGGTTTAGATTTTCCAGCGAATTAGCCACGCTGAACCGCAAATAGCCTTCGCCAAAATCACCAAAGGCTGTGCCGGACAAGCAGGCAACACCGGCCTGCTCCAACAGCGCATCGGCCAGTTGCCTCGATTTCCAGTCCGTCTTGGTGATGTTAGGAAATACGTAAAATGCTCCCTTGGGCACCCGGCAGGAGAAGCCTTTGATCTGGTTAAGTCCCGCCACGAAAACGTCACGGCGTTTCTGGAACTGTGCCTTCATGTGTTCCACCGACGACTGCTCGCCGCGAATCGCTTCGATCCCGGCTATCTGCGTAAAGCTGGCGGTACACGAATTTGAATTCGTCATGAGCCGGGTCATCTGCGTCGCCAGGTCCGCCCGCATCACTCCATAACCCATGCGCCATCCGGTCATCGCGTACGTCTTGGAGAAACCGTCCAGCAGAATCGTGCGTTCCTGAAATCCCGGCACCGACATGATCGAGTAGTGTTCCCCATCAAAAATCAACCGGCTGTAAATTTCGTCTGAGAGTACCATGATGTTGCGATCGCCAATCGCAGCGGCAATTTCTTTAATGTCCTGCTTACGAAGGACTCCTCCGGTCGGATTGTGAGGTGAGTTCAAAATGATGAGACGAGTACGATCGTTGATCAATGAGGCCAGTTCATCCACATCGAAACCAAAATCTTTTTCCTCCCGCAGGCGGATTGGCACGCTGCTAGCGCCGACGTAGTCAATCATTGATTCGTAAATAGGGAAGCCCGGGTTGGGATAAATAATCTCGTCCCCAACGTCCGCCAGAGCGAGCAGTGTAAAAAAGATAATGGGCTTCCCGCCCGGAACCACTACCACTTGATCGCTCGTTACCTTTACCCCGCGAGAGCGGCTGACGTCCTCAGCGATCGCCTGACGCAGCTCCGGCAAGCCTGAAGACGGGCCATAGTGGGTCCATCCCTTTCGCAACGCCTCGATACCTGCCTCGATCACATTGGCGGGCGTATCGAAATCGGGTTCGCCAATTTCCAGGTGAATAATCTTCTTACCTGCTTTTTCGAGGGCTCTTGCCTTGTTCAAGACTTCAAAGGCGGTTTCCGTGCCCAAGCGCGACATGCGTTGGGCCAGTCGAAGTTCGTACTGTGTAGTATTCTCCATCGGCGCAAACCACTAATTATACGCCCATGAAATAACCTGAATTTGAGGAATCAAACCCTGTCATCGCAAGCGAAGCGCAACGAACGTAGTGAAGGGACCTGCTGTTCCTCAACTGGCGAGATTAAAGAGAACTAAAAGTAAGGGCATCACTTTCGCCGTGCCTCAGCCTCGGCCAGCCATCCCCGCCGCAACTTCTCTATCGGAATGCTGGAGAGGTAAGGCTTGATATCAAGAATCGGTGTCCCGTCCAACATATCGACCCCTCGAATATGCAGTTCCACGCCTTCGCGCCCGAGCAACTCGACGGTCGTTAAGCCAATCGGGTTCGGACGCAGGGGCGACCGGGTTGCAAACAAACCATGCTGCCGGTTGTCCGACGGAGGTGTCGCCAGCAATTCGAAACCTCGGGATCGATCGAACTCCCAGATCACGATCAGATGCGAGAAGCCTTCGATATCGGTGAGACCCGCCTCAAACTCAGGCATAATTTTCAGCACACCCTCTGCCTCATGTTGCGCGCCAAGCCCCTTTGGAATCTCACTTGTGCTCTTGTAGGGACTGCCAACAAATCCAATCGCCCGCGAGGTAAACATACAAGTAACGCCTCCACTCAAATCTTATCTAAACTCCGGAGAGCGCCCCGTCCAAGCTCCAATTGGAGCCGGGTGCGGCACCGGCTGTCAATGCCACACACGCCCCTTTCCCCGCGTATCATATTCCTGAATGTTCTCCCGACGCACCAGCTGGAAACTTACCCCTAATCGCTTCACTGAAGTCCAGCGCGTATTGCGAGCGGAAGGCCGGGAACTGCTCGACCTGACGGTTTCCAATCCCACGCGCGCGCATCTGTTCTACGACGCAACTTCCATCCTAAGTTCGCTCTCTCGTCCGGAAGCGACGGACTACGATCCCCAACCCAAAGGCTTGCGGAGTGCGCGAAATGCGGTGGCAGCATACTACCTGGAGCAATCGGCCGGGATCAACATAGACTCCGAGTCCCTGGTGCTTACCACGAGCACAAGTGAAGGGTACTCTTACGTTTTCCGTTTGCTATGCAATCCCGGCGACGAAGTGCTAGTTCCAAAGCCCAGCTATCCGTTGTTTGAGTTTCTCGCCGACCTGCAGGATGTAACTCTGATCCCGTATCCATTGCTCTACGATCACGGCTGGCAAATCGATGTTCACTCGCTGCAGAATGCAGTGAACACGCGTACTCGCGCGGTAGTGGTGGTCCATCCCAACAATCCCACAGGTTCCTACATCAGTTCGCACGAACGAGAGCAATTGAATTCATTTTGCCAGAGACACGATCTCGCACTGATTGTGGATGAGGTGTTTCTCGACTATTCACATGATCGAGTGCGGCGCTCGACATTTGCCACCAATCAGGAAGCGCTGACTTTCACTCTCAGCGGCGTATCGAAAATTTCCGGGCTACCACAGATGAAACTCGCCTGGCTAGCGACAAGCGGTCCGGAAAATGCCGTCATTGAAGCCATAGCCCGTTTGGAGTTGATTGCGGACACTTACTTGTCCATGAATGCCCCTATTCAATTGGCAGCCAGCGTTCTGCTGGAACAAAGAAAGACGATGCAGCCCGCGCTGCTCGATCGCGTCCTGAATAACCTTGCCGAACTCGATCTTCAACTTGCCAGGCAGAAAACATGTGCGCGACTAAGGATCGAAGGAGGATGGTACGCCGTTCTACGAGTGCCAGCGACCCAGTCCGACGAGGATTTGGTGATAGAACTACTGCGGAAAAAGTCGGTACTGGTTCATCCCGGCCACTTCTATGATTTCCCCGGCGACGGCTACCTGATCGTCAGCTTGATCGCACCTCTAACAGAGTTCCGCGAAGGCATAAAGCGTATTCTGCAGGCAGTAAACGACTGAAATTACTCAAAGCACTGTCACCCTGAGTGGCTATCAGGCCACGAAGGACCTATGCGTATGCATGGAAACACAGACGTATTAATTACGCCTGCGGCCAGAGAACCTCACCCAAGCATACAACGAGTTCCTATTCCCATGAACTCCTCAGCAGAAACGGATTGCTCTCTCTCTCCTCGCCAATCGTGGTCAACGGCCCGTGTCCTGGGACGACAAGAGTGTCATCCGGTAGCGTCATGACCTTCTCATGGAGTGACTTGATAATCTTCTCCGAAGATCCACCCGGCAAATCTGTTCGGCCAACGCTTCCCGCGAACAAAGTGTCGCCCGCGATCAATTTGCTCTCAGTGGGAAAATAAAGGCAGACGCTGCCTTCAGTATGGCCGGGTGTATGAAGGACATCGGCGACCAGCGATCCCGCCTTCACTGTGTCTGCCTGATCGATACTGTTATCGATTTCCACTTTCCCGGGATCCTTCATCCCAATCCACGCGGCCTGCACGTCAAGCATCTTCAGCAATGCGTAGTCATTCTGGTTGAGCAAAATCGGAGCGCCGGTGGCCGCCCGCAGCTTCATGGCTCCACCCACGTGATCGATGTGAGCATGAGTAATGACGATCTGCTTAACTGTCAAATCATGTTTTTCGATAAGTAAAAGGACACTAGCGATGTCGTCGCCAGGATCGATCACCATCGCTTCGCGAGTAGTTTCATCCCCGATGACAGAACAATTGCACTGGAGCGGCCCGACAGGAAGGATTTCATGAATCATGGGAGATGCAGTCGTCAGTCGCCGGTTGTCAATTTCAGTCTTGCTAACGAACGAAGGTCGACCGCCGGCGACGGAAACCTATTTTTTCGGCGGAGTGGCTGGCTGCGAATTATTTGTCGCGGGCTTCAAACCCTGCAGCACGGAGTTCGAGGTGGCCCCTCCGCGCGACGCCATAATGGAAAGCGTGATCGAAGTCAGCATGAAGATAACCGTTGACCAGGTCGTCGCCTTGGAGAGAACAGTCGCGGACCCGCGAGGTCCGAAGGCAGTCTGACTGCCCATCCCACCGAACGCCGCTGCGATGTCACCGCTCTTCCCGCTTTGCAGCAGCACCACGATGATCAGGAAAAAACACACAATAATGTGGATGATCGTTATCAGAATAACCATGCCGGTTCCAAATCTCCTGCCCGAGGAATCAAAGTAAGTATTGGTGCGGAAGGGGGGATTTGAAAAGCCCCTCAAACGCATCCTCAACAACTTGCAGAGCATCGGGACGCTCTGTTTAGTCGCTAAGACATTGTAGGGTACCGCTAACGGACTGTAAACAGACTGCGTTCTCCCAGATCCACGAGCACAAAGTCGAAGCTCAGCGCGATGACCGATTAATGATCGCCGATGCGCCAGACTCGCTCACTCTCCCGCTGAGAAGCAGAGAGACGGGTTCATCCATTTCCCTGTACTTCAAGCTGGAAGGCATCATGATTCTTGAACTATGGAATTTGCTAAGATTGTTCAACAATGACGGCTAGTCCTCAGCAGCTTGAACGGTGGGGAGATCGGTTGCGCGCAGAAGGCAGACTCGATGAGGCTGCCGTAGCATATGAGGAGCTCTTGGTGGCCGAACCCGCTCATCTGAAGGCCTCGCGGATCATTTCGAGCATCACCGGACGGGCGTCACCACTTCAGTCGGCGCCGGGTGGATTGAAGCCGGCGCCTTTTATCATGGTACGTGAGTTCTTGGAGTCAGCGGTGCGCGATACCTTGCACGCTGCCCTGTTGTCGAAAAGCAGTGAGCTCCTGGTGGCCGAGACCACTGCAGGTATTTACCTCGACTATCGCCGCTCCAAAATCCTGCCGGACTGCTTTCGGTACCTCGCACCCGAGCTCGGACAGGCTTTTTACGCTCGGTTCCTCGCCCGGTGGCCGGAAGCACAGAAACGCCTTCGGATTGCGCAATTCGAGCCTTCATTGTCAGAAACTCATGCGCTTTTCTATGGGAACGGAGATTTTTTTACGCCTCACAACGATACCGGTCCAGAAAACACTCGCCGTGTGACGTTCGTGTACAACCTGCATCGGACCCCTCGATCATTCGAAGGTGGCGATTTGCTTTTGTACGACACCTACTTCAGACCCGGCTTCGACCGTCATGATACCGAGGAGCCCTGCTTTGCGGAGACCTACACTCGGCTCATCCCCGAGGATAACCGGCTCGTCGTTTTTCCCAGCGAGTTTTATCATGAAGTGACACAGGTGGTCTATCGGGGAACGGATCCCGCGGGGGAGCGTATCTCAATCACGGGATGGGTCCATACGACGCGAGAAGGTGGCGATCTTGATTATATTGCTTCCACGTCTTATTAATTTTGGTGACACTTGCAACCTCTAACGCGAGAGCCCTGGCAGTTTCCATGGAAGGTGATCCGAAAGGAGGAGTGTATCGAATTTCTTCAGATGAGCCGCGAGCTCTTCGATATCACGACGTTTCATGATCTTCCACAACTCGATGGCAAAGTGCCTGTCGCTGGGCGCCTAAGTTTTGCCGATGTTATCGGGTACCATCGCGAGTTCCGGAGGATGCTTCCTGCGCCGCGTTACGTGTTTCACCACGCATTTTGTTGCTCGACACTGCTCGTCCGATCGCTCGGTCCGCCAGGCGTGGTCTTTGCATATCGGGAGCCCGCCTCGTTGACGGAACTCGCGCTTATCGACCTGGGCGATCGCAATTTCGTTCGCAGCGAACCCGGAATCCAGTTGTTGGCGGCGATCGGCGATCTCCATTGCCGGGTCGATCCGGCTCTGAACGAATTACCGTTGACCAAGGCATGCGACTGTGTCAACGGTATCATCGAGCCGTTGCTGGAAGTGCGCCCTGACGCGCGGGCCGTGTTGCTGTACTCGGATCTAGAGCCGTTCGTGATGGGATGCCTGGCCTCAGAGGATCGACGAGCCTGGACCAGAGGCCGGCTCCCTACATTCCGGTGTTGGAAGGTGCCGGGTTTCGCGCACGATGCTCCAACTCACGTTCTTTCAGACGGAGAGGCGGCTGCGTGCCTGTGGGCCCTGCAAATGCAGCTTTTTGTGGATGTCGAACGGCGCCTGCCAGAACGTGTCTTATCCCTTGACTGCGAGGAACTTCTCGACAATCCGCGTGACACCGCGAGCCGGGTGGCGCGTTTCCTCGGGTTGGAGGACGGGCATACGAGTGAGCACGCACAAGAGACAGCGCGAATGCACGCCAAGACTGCGATCCCATACAGTGCCGAGAAACGTCGCGCGGATTTTGAAGCGATGAGGCCAAGGTTGCTGTCCGACCTTCATCAGGCCCGACTTTGGTGCGAGACGGTGGGTATGCCTCCCATAGGGCGCGCAATCTTCAGCCGTCCGTCCGCATCGCCATCGGGTGTGGTTCGTTGATTGCCACAAGCACAACCGCCCCTGATGGTCGAACAATCGCAATTTATTGACCGGCGCACGTTACAGCAGCGACTTCAGAGAGCGCGTCGAACACGTCTTTCGGGCGGATGTTGTCCAGCGACTTTTCCCCAGACAATAATCGTGTATGTCGAGACAGCCGAAATCCCCACTGATTTGGATCGGAAACTTCGGAAGCCCCAAACAAGACAACACCTGGTATGCGGAACAAATCGGCAGCATGTAAAAAACAGGAGTCGATGCCCAGGAACAGATCGGCATGGCTCAGGATGGCAAATGCCAGTTCCAGATGTTCATCCACCCACACGGCACGGTGCGCGTGACGCCCTAGATCGAGAGGGTAAGGATTCACGCTGGTGGTGAAAACGACGAACTCAGGATGCTTTTCGAGAAACTGTTCCAGTACCCAGGAGAAACCCGATCGATCCCACATCTTTTCGGGCTTCGTCTCAGGATGAACGAAGAGGATACGACTCCCCAGCGCGGCGTGCTTGCGGGTGAAGAGCTGTGCTGCTCGTCTGGCGGCAGACGAGAAGCTCGGAGGAGACGAAAAATCGTCAAAGCACAACTCTGAACGAAATTGTTGTGGGAACGCGAAATACAAATCGAACCAATGCTTCGCCGGATCAAAAGGGACCGACTGATCGAAGATGTCAAACCAGCCCACGGTCCAGCGCGCACCCATGCGACGGGCCAGTTCCAAGAGTGAGGGCGAGGCGAACGTCGAGAGGCATAGAAATAGATCACAAGTCGCGGTGTGAGGCGCGATTCGGTCTACATCGATTTTCTTTTCTTCAAAATGTTTCCATCGCACGCGAACCGGGCATTCGCGAACCGCCAACCCGTTATAGAGGAACGAGCACATGCCCTCTCCGAGAAGAAGCTGAATGCCGTTGGGAAAAAGCGAAGCAAGCGCCCGTACAGCAGGCAAGGTGATAAGTTGGTCGCCGAAGGCGTTTACGAAAAACACAGCAGGTCGCTCGAAGTCCGTGATTGGCGAGACTTCATCAAACAACTCGTCGCGCAGGTTCAACAGACCGCGGCCGGTTGACTTAGTCCTCCAGCATCCAGATACTACTCATGGTCCGAGATGCTGAAGATTGCTCTCTATCTCCATCTCACAGTCTCGCTGAAGTCAGCTATACTGCAGCACACCTCATAAATAAACTATGTTACAACGCGTGAAAAGCAACAGATGCGAAATAAATCAAAAAATTAAACATATTAAATTAACCTCTCACACCTATCTAATATCGCCACTCTCCTATCATCGCACTCCTCAAAGCAATCATCCGTGCCCCTTGTTCCCTCACCACATCATCCGTGCATATTCTATTATTCCAGCCTAATTCTCCGCATGTAGCGACCAGAGCATCCTCTCTCCCGTAACCACCAGCACAACAGTTTCAGCTCTAATATCTCCGCCCTATTGCCCTGAACCCTTGCACTCTCTTAACATCCATTCAGTCACCGGCCGCACTTACATACCATCTCATTCTCATTCGCTCAGCGCGCCGTGTTGCCGATATCACGTACATCTCCTCTCATAACCACTCCTCCGCTCACTGTCAAAGATCTGAACTCATTCCTTCTTGGCATTCTACCTCAAAGCCTCATTTTGATTCTGTCCCCCATCATCTCCTCGCATTCACCCTGATCCCCCTCGCCCCGTCACTCCCTCATCATGGCTGCCCCTGCGCTGCTGCCGGCGGCCCTGACTCATCATCTTCGGCATCATGCCGGCCCGATTCGATTGCCCTAGCGGCCTATCTGCCTCTCCCCATTCTCATTCCATCATCTCTCCCCTGGCGCCTGCCTGCATTACCATCGCCCCGTCCCGCGCACCCCCTCTCACCACCTATCGATCATTCCGTCATCGCCCTGCTGCTGCGCTTATGATCGTGATCCCCTCCGCGTGCGCTTCCTGCCCGCGTCATCTAATCTCCTCCACCCCTCCTGCCATCTCCCTCATCCTCTTCAGCGGCCCCCTTTCTCCCGCCCCCGCCACCATCACGCCCCTGCCCGCATCTGCCCGCCATGGCCCTCCGGCGCCCGCGTCCGGCCTCCCCTCCTTCCGCCCGCGCGCCCTGCCGGCCCCCTTGGTGCGGAAGGGGGGATTTGAACCCCCACGCCTTTCGGCGCCACCCCCTCAAGATGGTGTGTCTGCCAGTTCCACCACTTCCGCTTGAGCATGGTCATTCTACTTGTTCTCAGGGAATCTTTCTAGACGGCAGGGTCGTGATTTTTGCAGCGGAGATGTTGGGCTAAGAATGCGCGCGAATTTGACTCCAATGAAAGGTCTCTCCATTGCGCTCGCTGCGCTTCGCTCCGGTCGGGATGACAGCTAGTTGTTCCGATGTAGGGTTTCCAGCGCTGGCGTTTATTTTGCTTTGCGATTTGACGTGGCTACGATGCCGGAGCCTTCGCGGATGGTCAGGATCTGGTTGGCTTTTACCTGGGTGAAGCGTTCGAGTTTTTGTGTGGTGGGCCATTTGACCTCGATGACGTCGGCAAACTGGGAATCGCCTAAGCCAAAGTGGAGGCGGAAATCGGATTGCGACATGACGCTGGAGCCGCTATGGACTTCGTTCATTTGAGTGTGTTTGCCGGTCGTCACCCGGACTCGGGCTCCAATGGCGGTGCGATTGCATTGGGTGCCGATCAATTTAATTTTGATCCAATTTCGTGAGTTGCCGCCATCGTTGCGAAGCAGCGATGGAGGATCGCTGAGATTCAGAATCAATACGTCGATGTCGCCGTCGTTGTCGTAGTCCCCGAAGGCGGCTCCGCGGCTGGAAAATTTCTCGCCGATCCCCGGGCCCATAGAAGCTGAAACATCTTTGAATTTTCCATCGCCCATGTTCCGGTAAACGAGTCGAGGGTTCTTAAAAGTCTGGCTAATATTATGCTGGTCAATTTCCGGGTAGACGTGTCCGTTAACCTGAATGATGTCCGGCCAGCCGTTGTTGTCGTAATCGACAAATTCGCAGCCCCAGGCAACGTACCGATTGTTAATTCCGATACCTGAAGAAAACGTAACGTCGGTAAAAGTACCATCACCGTTGTTGTGATAAAGGTTGCAAGTGTCGTCTGCGAAGTTGGTTTTAAAAATATCAAACCAACCGTCGCAGTCGTAATCTCCCACACCCACGCCCATTCCGGATTGCTCATGCCCATTTTCACTGTAAGCGCATCCAGCCAACACTGCGATATCGGTAAAAGTTCCGTCGTGATTATTGTGGAGCAACATGCTGGGCTCGGAATCCACGGCCACATAAATGTCAGGCCAGCCATCGTTGTCGAAATCATACGAGACCGGGGTAATGGAGTAACGCGGACCTGGTTTCAGGATGCCAGACCTGGCTGAGACGTCGGTAAAAGTTCCGTCACCGTTGTTGTGATAGAGGCAATTGGTATCGCCGGTGAGGCCACGCGGCCCGCACATCACCGGAATGCCCTTCCATTGGCACACGGACGGGCCAGCAGGATCTGGAGTTTTTTGAGGATCGAGCTTTATGTAATGGCAGACGAAAAGATCGAGACGGCCGTCGCGGTCGTAGTCGAGCCAGGTGCAGCCCGATCCCCAGCGAATTTCGTCATCATAGAGACCAGCTTTGCGGGTGACGTCGGTGAATGTTCCGTCGCCGTTATTGTGAAACAGAACATTGTGCCCCCAGAAGCAACAGAATAGATCGTCATTGCCGTCGTTGTCATAGTCGCCGACGCAAACCCCGGTCTGCCAGCCGGTTCGGGCCAACCCGGATTTCTCGGTTACGTCTGTGAATGTGCCGTCACGATTGTTTTTGTACAAATGGGAGGTGGGAGCCTCTCCCGGGGGCCAGTGGGCGCCGAGCTGGGTTCCGTTGGTGAGATAAATATCCAGCCATCCGTCGCTGTCGTAATCGAAAAAAGCCAGGCCGCTGCCTTTGGCTTCGATGATGTAACTCTTGTGATCGGTAGCGCCCCAGACATTCGGTACGGTAAGGCCGGCTTCTTTAGCGACATCTACGAATACAACGGGAGATTGTTCAGAGGCCGGGGGAGAAGTCTGAAGCAGAGCTGCGTTTCTCCATCTCCAGAGGGGAGTATTGAGCGCGTCCAACAAGCGGGTGCCCAGAACTACGAGTGACGAGCCGAGGAAATGACGACGTGGGAGATTCATAGACGGGCGGTCGTCGGCCGTGGGTCGTCGGTCGTCAAAAAAACCGCATTTGTCGATGACCGGCACAAACTGGAAGCGGAATGGAAATACTCATTGAAGCTGGCAGGCAAGGTCATGTTGGGATTTTACGATAGGAATAAGGTGGCACTCAGCCTTCCTGCTCGATTCCATCGTCCCTCCATTGATGACCACAGGCGTCGCAGCTCCAATTAAACGACGAGTTCGGTGCAGAGTTTGCGGTCGGCTCCGAGTCTAGGCTCTGAAACACGATATCGGACGAATGACACTTTGGACAACGGGGAACGTAATCGGTTTCGACGGACGGCTCCGCCGGCATGGATCGAGAAATTGCCTGGAGAGCGCGCTGGCTATCTACGTACCTGGTCTTCACATCGACCCCGCCGTCAAACTTTCCCTTGAACATGTCCAGATTATCTACGTTGCCCGGGCCTAGGAATGATGGAATGCGCGCATCGTCGAGTATGCTCTTGACTTGGCGCGCCTCGGCTAGATCCCACACCTGATTGACAACTACCAGATCCAAATCGGACGGGTCGAAATCGTTGGTCGCAGGGTCAGCTTCGGTCGTCGGCGGGGCACTCCTAAGCTGAATGTGCAGACCTCGTCCGAGGATCTCGGATTGAAGAAACTGTTTGGCAATGTCGGTGAGGTCGTAGCCTTCATCTGCGACTGCTAGGAGCTCGTCATCACTCAGACGTTTATAGCGTTCTTGAAGCCGCCGCGATTCTTCTGCAGGGTCGAGACTATCCATGATAGATCTATCTTTGGCTCCGCTTTGGGGAATGCGTGCGGGACCATTCCCGCACCTTCTTTGATCGCGATGATCTGATCGGCAGAGGTATTCGTTAGCTTTTCCACCTGGCCGCTCGGCCAGGTTATTTCCAGCGACTCGATCTTGTCCCGCCTTCCCGAGCCGAATAGAATGCGCGGATCGTTGGCCGACATGTAGCTCATACCGTCTTTTGGTGGTTTGCCCATTCTCGGTGACCTTTTTTTGAGATTCTCTTTGCGATTCAAGATTTAGAGGGTGCGATCGGCGAGCGAAAGTGCCAGTTGGAGCAGTTGCTGCCTGGCCGCCACGGACATCGGAGCATCGGCGGCCGCAGTCACGGCTGGCGCTCGTGACAAAACTTCCTCGATGCGATTCACGTCCAGACCGCCGGCATTGCTACCTTTGAAGCGATCAAGCACCTCGCGAGCCTTGGCGATTTGTCCAGTTTGGTAATAGAAAACGCCGAGAGTGGAATAACTGCCGGGCCATTCGGGCAAAAGATCGACTGCACGTTCGAGACGCTCAGCGGCTTGTCCTGTTTTTCCCTCAAGGGCGGAGACAATTCCCAATCCCCAAAGAATCTTTCCGGAGCCGGGAATTCGCGTGATTCCGCTCTGAAGTGTCTGCTCTGCACCAGGGATGTCTTTGCTTCGAAGCTGGACCAAAGTGAGCGAAAGATAATATTGGTCATTATCCGGATTACGGCTGATCGCTTCGCGGAAAATCTCTTCGGCCTTGTCGGTATCGCCAAGACGGGCATGGATATCGCCGAGTAAGGCAAGAAAGGTGGCATCCTGCTGACCGGCGGTAGAAATTTTCATAGCGGCATCGAGAGCCTGATCGTTAAGGCCTTTGCGGAAATAGGCGTCGGCGAGATCGAATTTTACGTCGTCGGAATCGGGGTTGACCTGCTGCGCGGTTTGGAAGTGTTGGATGGCGTCATCATACAAACGATACCGCGCAAGAAGGACTCCAACGCCGGTCTGAGTACGGAAATCGCGGGCACTAAGGCGATCAAGCTGCGCAATCGCGCTGCGAGCGTCGTCGAGTTTTCCCAACTTCAAATAAGTTTCGGCGAGGAGGTATAAATCCTGCGAGCTGTCAGGATGCTTTTTGATTTGTTCGAGGAGTTCGGTCTCGTCGAGTTGGGTACGAGCCTCGGGGCCCAGGCTGGAACGGTTGTCCAAATACTCAAACAGGTGTTGATAAGGATGTGTTCCTGGCGAGGAGGTTTGCGAAAGTGTCTGGAAGACGGCCAGATCGGCTTGCGCCGCGGTTGTCTGATGCAAACTCCTTTCCACCATAGCGAGCTTGTAATATCCAGAAGCGGGATCGCGGCTGACTTTAACGTATCGCTTAAGTAAGATTCCCGCTTCCTGGAATTTCTGCTTGCCGATTCGGAGGTTCGCAAGCTCTAAAAGGGCCTCGGAGAAATTCGGGTTCGATTTCAAGGCCTGCTGAAAAAATTGCTCTGCCGCGGTCTGGTTTCCTTTTCGCTCTTCTATGTATCCCAGATTAAAGAGGCAGGATGCATTGTGGGAATCGAGCTTGAGACCTTCCTGAAAATATTTCTTGGATTCGTCGAAGCGTCCCAGATGACGGTACGAAAGTCCGAGGGAGGCGTAGGACGGCGCCGAAGGATTGAGCTCGACCAACGTCATGAATTCGTCAATCGCCTTCTCCACGCGGTCGGCCATGAAGTAACTCTCGCCGAGGGCGGCGTGGAGGTCGGCTCGCTTGGGAGCGAGTTTTACCCCAGATTCGAGCAGGGGGATCGCGTCTTCAAAATAATTTTGAGACATGCTGACGCGGGCGAGGAGCAGGATTAGGTCGGGATCTTCGGGAGCTTGCTTGTGAGCGCGTGCCAGTAAGTCCAGCGTGTCGACGGGACGGTTCTGTGCGGAATATACCTGGGCCAGAAGGGCCAGGGTCGGGGCCGAATCTGGCTGTATTTTGAGGGCGCGCTTCAGGGTGATTTCTGCTTTTGAGTAGTCAGCGGTGCGAAGGTAAGTTTGTCCGAGGTTGAATAGAATTTCGAATGTTTCGGGCTTCAGGGCGTTGGCCTTTTCCAACTCCTGGCGGGCCGGGGTGTACTGCTTTGCGGAGGCTAATAAGACACCGAGGGTGAAATGTGTTTGAACGTCGTCCTGGCTTTGAAGCGAAAGATCCTTTGAGGCTTTCAGGCCTTCGGCGGTGCGTCCGGCGAGCAGGTAGGCGCGGATCAGGTTTAATCGGGTTGCGGTATTGGAGGGGTGGACACCCAGGAAACAAGAAATCGCCTGCTCGGATAAGTTTCTCGCCAGAAGGAGCAGACCCAGGTTGTAATTGCCGTCGCGATTGGAGGGATCGAGACGCAGTACGTTTCTGAACTGTTTTTCTGCGAGATCGAGATTTTCCTGTGCGACGTAGAGGTTGCCAAGATTGTTTAAGGTTGTGGTGGATTTGGGGGCGATGGTTAACGCATGGTGGAAAGCTTCTTGCGCATGGGAATAATCTTTCTCGCCGGTGTAGACGATACCCAGCAAGTTATAGCCCTCAACGCTCGAGGGATTCAGCGTCAGCTGTTCCTGAATTTTCCGTTTTGCCTCATCTACGGAGCCCTGACGAAGCAGAGCGTCAGCCTCGGCAAAAGGGGACGGGCGTCTTGCGGGGATTGTATCGGTTTTCTGAATCCGTTGGGCAGTGGGGGACGACTGGGAGGTCGCAGAGGCGCTGGTGGTACGGAGAATCAGGGAGGTAAGAAGGATCGCGATGAGCCATGGGCGCCTGGCTCCGGCGTTAGGCGAATGCGGGAATGAGGCGCCAGCAACCATTTTCCTTCTTCAAGATTCTATGCGATCTGCGCTGCATGACCGGCCAGGGGAGAGCCGCTCAGCACTGCACTCGTACGAGGTCAATTTAGCATTTCAAGCGCCTGCTGAGCCACCTTGTGTTGCGGCTGCAAGTGCAGGAGATCCTGTAAGATTGCCCTGGCTTTTTCTTTGTCGTTCAAAATCACGTAGACACGGGCCAGGTTGATGTACGCCTGATCGAAACCCGGAGCCACCCGGATGCAAGTGTTGAATTTTTCTTCCGCCGCGGAATAATTCTGTTCGCGTACGAAAAGTACACCGAGATTGTTGAGTGCGTCGGGATAGTCGGGCCGTAAGACGGTTGCCCGTTGCAGGTACTGTGCTGCACGATCCAGTTGATCCTGCCGGGCGTAAAGCATTCCCAGGTTGTAGTTGACTTCAGGATTGTCCGGCTCGAGTTCAAGTGCACGATTCAAGAGTTTTTCGGCATTCGCGAGATCGCCCTGCCGCCGGTAAAGATTTCCCAGGTTTGCGATCGCGACAGCATAGTTGGGCCTCAGACTGAGCGCTTGTTGAAAATTGCCGACAGCTTCATCCGGGTGACCCTGCTGAGCATCGAGCATGCCAAGATTGTTCCAGGCCTCCGGATAGTCAGGGCGCAGCTTCACTGTCCGCTCGAGATATTGGCGCGCCTCAGCGAGCGAGTTTCTTCGAAGATAAAGAGTGCCGAGATTGTAATGAGCCTCGGGATCGTCCGGCTTGCTTGCTATGACTTGTTGGAAGGAAGTCTCAGCCTGGTTGAGATAGCCATGTTGGAAGAACGCCACTCCATAGGTAAAGTCGTTGCGCCGAAAAGTTTCCCGGTAGAGCGATCCTTCCATCGGAAGAGCTTTGCGAATGCGATCGGTGGAGGTGCGAGGGACTGACTTCAAATCTAGCAGCACTTGCTTCATGTCCACGGGCCCCTGGTAGATCTTGACGATCATGGCATCCGCGTCGATGAGGAACGACGTGGGGAACGCAAGATCACGACGGCGGTCGAACAAGTAACGATAAACAATGTTGTACATCCCGGCGACGTCTGATGTGGAGATCAGCAAGGGGAAAGGAATCCGCTCTTTCGAAATTAATGCTTGCAGTGCGTCGGAACTGCGTGAACTCTCATTACTAACTCCGTTGTCGACCTTGATGATGGCGATGTGGAGGCCGGCGGAGATAAGGCTCGATTGGCGTTGCTGAAGAAGTCGAACTTGTTCGACGCAAATGGGAGAATCTGAAGTCGAAAAGTTTAAAAACAAAAAGTTGCCTCGAAAGGATTGGAGATCCCAGGATTTGCCTGAGACATCCGGCAATGAGAAATCAGGTGCGCGCAGGGGATCGATCAGCCAGGTCTCGACCAACAAAGGCAAGGGATCGAGCCTGGGAGGCTCGCCAGCGTGCGCATAAGAGTGAGGTTCAGCGATAAAGGGCTTGGCGACGAAAGTCTGGGAGCCTTCTTCAATTTCAATCCGCTGGTTGACCGGCAAATGAGTGAACGTATGGGTCAGACCGCTTGGCCAGTAGACGGTGGCGTGAATGGAAGTTGTGTCTGTGCCAACTCCAAAGAAGAGATCTTTGGAATGCTGAGACAGAAATCCGGACCCGGCCTGAACATATTTGGTTTGGCGCAAGGATTTTGAATTACTGGAGGTTTCAACCGTGACAGAGGCCCCGATCGCGTCACGGTTACTTTTTGTCCCGCGGAGGCGAAAGGCAACGGAGTGGCCCAGGCCTGTCATTGCGTTTCGCAATACGCGGAGTTGCGGAGCGTTCCGGTTCTTCAGGACGACTTCCAACCGCCCATCGTGGTCAAGATCGGCTAAGGCAAAGGCGCGGCTGTCGTCTGGAAAGTCGAGGCCGACCGTGCCTGACACGTCGGAGAAACTGCCATCGTGGTTGTTGGCGTAAAGAATATTTCTTTCGTGGCCGCTCCAGGAAGAGTCTGAGCGGATGAGTTCGTTGATGGCATTCCAACCCCGCTCGTAGTTCACCACCGGGGTCGTATTCTGTGGCGACTTGCCCACCACTTGACGCCAGAAAAGACTTGAGAGATCGCGAGAATCAGTTCCCGAAATATATCCGTTGGCGATATACAGGTCGGAGTATCCGTCATGGTCGAAGTCCCATGCGTCGGAGGACCAAGCCCATCGGCCCATTTCAACTCCCGCCTGCGGGCTTATGTTTCCGAATTGCCCGTTGCCCAGATTTCGGTAAAGAGAATTTCCCCGCGCATGTTGCCGGTACAGGTTGCGAATCTCTTGCGGAGCCTTTGCCTGAAAGACGTTTTGTTCGGAAATTCTGATACCAGCCGCCGACCACATGTTGCCAACATAAATATCCTGATTGCCATCATTGTCAAAATCGAACCAGGTGGCGCTCATTCCGGCACCGGGATCTTCGACCCCGGCCTCGGTCGCGGCAGACGAGAACGTTCCGTCACCGCGGCTGCGATAAAAATTGCTCCGGCCGAAATCGTTGGCTACGTAAAGATCCGGGGAGCCTGCGGAAGAGGAGTTGCCCCACGCACAGGAAAAACTGTAGCGATCATTGTCTACATTGAGGCCTGCTGCCTGAGTCCGATCTTCAAAGGATGCGTTGCCCTGATTGTGAAACAGGAAATTTGGCGGGCCATTGCGGGCATCAAAATAAGGAACTGGATAATGGTACTGATCCAGACCAAGGTAGTAGCTGTAGAGGCAAAAATAAATATCGAGAAAGCCATCATGGTCGTAGTCAGCAATGGCAGCGTGGGTAAACGTTCCCTGCGGTGGGTGGGCGAACTTAAATGCATCGTGCTTAGGAAGAAACTTTCCTTTGCCTTGATTGAGAAACAGCAGCGGGCCGCTGGCGCAGACGACCAACAGATCCTGCCAACCCTTGTTTTCAAAATCGGCGAACAGAGCGCAAGCCGTATTGTCTAAAACGTCGACGCCCGACAGTGCGCTCACCTCCTCGAAGGTTCCGTCACCGCGATTGTGATAGAGGCGGTTAGGGAGGCCGGATGGCTGGCAGATATACAAATCATCGAAGCCGTCATTGTCGATATCCCCGACTGCAAGACCGTTATTGCCATACACGTCAATCCCACAGGCTCCGTCAATGACAGTTCGCCAGTGGTCCGCGCCCCTGAGCATTTGATTTTTGTAAGAATCAATCGATCCCAAAGCGTGCGCCGTAACGTCAATGAAAATAGGCTCGCGCGTGCGGCTGAGGACTTCCTCGGTCGCCTCCCATCGAATCGCTCGCCAGGCAGCAGACTCATCGCGCACCCATCTGGTGCGCCAATGGCCGATGCGCTCTTCGAGTCCAGAGTTCCTAAGGGCACCGACGAAGTCATAACGAATCTCGATATTGATCGAAAGAGGGGAATGCGTGGTTTGCTCGACTCCGACGATTTCGAATTCGGCTGTCCTTACTTCCGCAATTCCTCCCAGATACTTCTCGAAATCCCGGAGAAATGGTTCTCTTCCGGGGACGATCGTGCTGGCGAAGTGTCGGCGAAGAACCTCAATGCCGTTGCCCGAACGCCTTTTCGTTTCCTGAGCCGGCAAAAGTGAAGTGGCTTCAAACGAGGGATGCAGAAGATTTGCGATGACTTGGGGAACGAATGGCGTGCGTTTGAATGCGTGGCTTAGGTCGTCGAGCAGAGGCTTGATTTCCGCGACGTATTTTTCCGTGATGAACTCGTCGGACCCGGGGACTACGAGCCGAAGAACGTCTTGCAGGGGAGACTTCGCGGGATAGTGCGGGCTGAAACGAGAATCGTGCAGGGGAAAAGCAGCGTGCGGATTTGCAGCGGGCGTGGCGAAAAGGGGATGGTACGGAGAGCGGAACAGTGGTGCGGGAATGAAAAGGGCGGGCGCCCAGCGCATTCCTTTCAGGAAAGTTCGACGTGAAAGCATTGGGGATAAGGACGATGGATCGTAGGTTTGGGGTGCGCGGAAGCGCCACGGTGGAGCGCACCCAACGAGGCGAATGTTAGCACCGAGGATAAGGTTGGGCCAAATTTTGAGGAACGGAGGTTTCGGAATCGACCGAGGAAAGGAAGGAAAACAAGGAGGAAGCTACTAGTACAAATGGATTAGTTTGTTCTTGACAAGTTTGGAGAACCTGGAATAACGTTGTGCGGGTTTGGATGTACACGTTTACATTCAGAGCAGAAAACGCATGCGGAGCCGTGAAGCTTGGAGGAAGTTATGAAACGAAACAACGTTTCGCCCTGGGTCCTGCGAACATCGCTGGCGATCGCCGCCAGCATCATGTTGTTGAGCTCCGTCCCACTCCATGCCCAAGTTGACACCGGGACGATTGTCGGAACGGTCACGGACGCTTCAGGAGCTGTGATTGGCGGCGCCACGGTCACGCTGACGAATGAAGGTACGAACGCCAGTCTGTCGACGACCGTCGGTTCGGACGGCGGGTACACCTTCACGCCGGTTCGGATTGGAAGTTACAAAATCACGGCGACTGCTCAGGGCTTCCAGACGACCGAGCAACATAACGTTGTGGTCAACGTGGGCGCATCCGTGCTGATTAATTTCACGCTCAAACCGGGCCAGGTGACGGAGACGGTTGAGGTGACTACGACCACTCCGGTGCTGGCTACCCAGGATGCCTCCGTCGGTCAAGTCATAAACTCGCGCAACGTTAACAATCTTCCGCTGAATGGCAGAAATTTTACTTTTTTGGCGCAGTTGGCTGCTGGTGTGAATTCACCGCAAGCGGACACACGAGGCAACGCGGCTAGCGGAGCCTTTTCGGCCAATGGTTCTCGTCCATCGCAGAACAATTACTTGCTTGACGGAATCGATAACAACTCCGACACCGTGGACTTCCTCAACGGGACGAACTTCGTGGTGCTTCCTCCGGTGGACGCAATTCAAGAGTTTAAGGTGCAAACCACGGACTTCAGCGCCGAGTATGGCCGTTCTGGAGCCGCAGTTCTGAATGCCACTATCAAATCGGGTACTAACAGTTTTCACGGTGCGGGATGGGAATTCTTTCGCAACGATAAGCTAGATGCCGCCGACTATTTTGAGCGCGTAGGTAACACCACGAAAAAAGGCGAACTACGTCTGAACCAATTCGGGGTAGCAATCGGCGGGCCGGTGATCAAAAATAAGATCTTTTTCTTTGGGGACTATGAAGGGCTGCGCCGCCGACAGGGTTCGCCGCATACCGGAGGCGTACCCACGGCCACGGAGCGAAACTCAGGTTTCACCGATCTGCAAGAGTTGATCACCGACCAATCGGGCACGCAAACCGATCTTCTTGGTCGAACGATGCCTACCGGAACGATTCTGGATCCTGCCACCACCCGGGCCGTACCTGGAGGATTTGTCCGGGATCCTTTTGGTACCTGCCCTGCTAGCACGGTCACATTCACGTTGGCTGCATGCAATCTAAATATTCTTCCGGCTGGTCGGTTGGACCCGAATGCTGTCAAGTTATTGAACCTTTATCCATCGCCCACTAATGGGGCGCTAATTTCTAACTTCACCGCCTCGCCGGCGATCAGCGAAAATCGGAATGCCTTCGACAGCCGATTGGACCTGAACCTGAGTGACAAGAATCAATTGTTTTACCGCTTCAGCTATGTGGACGATCCGCAGTTTATTCCTGGGATTTTCGGAGGCGTAGCGGATGGAGGTGGGTTCCAAGAGGGAGATCAGACCGCCTTGGCGCAGCAGAGCGCCCTGGCTTGGACTCATGTGTTTTCTCCAAGCATCGTCAATGTTGCTCGCGCTGGACTGAATTATCTGCACACGACGAGGGTCTCGCCTTCCGCCAATGACCTCAGCGATATTCCGAGTCAGTTTGGCATCCAAGGAATTCCCCAGCAGCACGAAAATGGCGGCCTGCCGGCCTTCGCAATCCAAGGCCTCCAGACTCTGGGGAGTAATGCATTTTTGCCCTCGGATGAGGTCAGCTCTACATTCCAGGTTACTGACGATTTCACCAAAATTTATGGCAAGCATACTTTCAAGATGGGTTTTGAGTTTCAACACGTAAAGTTCTCCACCCTGCAACCGCCTTGGTCGCGCGGAGAGTTTGACTTTGACGGCACTTTTACGAATATCCCGGGTGCCAGCCCGGGGACCGAGAACACCGGTCTGGCGCAATTGCTATTGACTCCGATTGCCTCGACCGTGGGAGGCGTCGATTATGTGGGTGGCCCGGGTCTTCAAGGAGGTCGCAATGCCGTTGACATCTCCAATATCTCGTTGACCGACAACGGGAAGAACTATTACGGCGCATATGTTAACGACGACTGGAAATTGACGCCCAAGCTTACGGTCAATCTGGGCTTGAGGTGGGACTTTTTCGGGCTTGTTTTTGAGCACCATGCGAACCAGGCCAACTTCGTGCCGAGCGGACCTCCTCTCGGCGGGCCGGTATACCTGATTCCACCGGGCCCGAATGCTAACAACCTGTCCTCTGGTTGCCCCACGTGCTTCACGGATTTGGCGGCTAAAGATGGCATCAAGATAGATGTCACCAATGCTTACGGCAAAGGGCTGGGGCAGTCGCAGAACTACAATTTTGCGCCGCGGGTAGGTTTTGCCTATCAAGTCACGCCCAAGCTTGTTGCTCGAGGCGGTTTTGGTCTTTTCTATAACGGCTTCGAAAACCGTGGATTTTCACCGAACCTCGGCGAAAACTACCCCTTCCAGTTCAATTTCCAGTTCAAAACGCAGGACGACAATCATCCTATCGTTTACAACGGATGCACTGCGCCAGGGGCTGGTCCTATCGGCAACGCCACGCTAGAAACGGGGTTTGCCTGCACGCCGCTCGATCCCCTTTTGGTCAATGCATCGGGGTTGGGATTGCGGGGAATTCAATTTGATTACAAAACTCCATATTCGATGAGCGGCAACTTCACTATTCAGTATGAGCTAACGCCTACGATGTCGTTCCAAGCAGGATATGTAACCTCGCTTGGGCGTCATCTGGAGGTATTTCCGAACTCCAACAATGTCACTCAGATCCTACCCGCCGGGGCTCCGCAAGTAATTCCATTCCCGGACTTCGGACAAGGATCAAGTTATGCCATTACGGAGGGAAGTAGCCACTACCACAGTCTTCAGGTCAAGGTGGAGAAGTCGTTTTCTAGCGGGCTGAATTTCCTGGGCACATACACTTGGTCCCAGGCACGGTCGGATGCAATCGACTTACTTAACAACACCAGAAATAACCAGGGTTACCGTGCTCCCGATGTTCCAGGCTTTGGGATTCAGGGTGACATGGGACTGGCAGACTTCGACATCCGGAACGTCTTCCATCTCAGCGGCGGCTATGAACTGCCTTTCGGTAAAGGAAAGCGTTTCATGTCTGACGTGGGTGGGCCGGCGAACGCGTTGATCGGGGGCTGGAGCACCAATGTGTCCGCGACCCTCCAGGGAGGGCAGCCATTCGCCATTCCTTGCCCTACCGCCACTACTGCGGGGACGATTTGTCGTGCTCTACTTACCGGACAAGACCCGTATGCAGGGCCCCACGACCCGAGTCGGTTCCTGAACCCCGCGGCGTTTACCCAACCTTGTGTCCTGGGAGCAGCCGGTCCGATTCTGCCCGGTCCAGGTTCACCTTCACCGGCAGGTTGCGTACCGTTAACTGGCACAGCCATACTGGGAGGAGACCCCGCGCAAGTGGCGGGACCGGGATTCCATCGTCTCGATTTCTCGCTTTTTAAGGACTTCCAGCTCACTGAGCGATTCCGATTACAGTTCCGCTCCGAGTTTTTCAACGTTCTGAACCATCCGAACTTCAACGCTCCTGGATTTGGCGGCAATGGTGTTGTGGCAATCGGGGGGGCGGTTAACTACACAAGTTCAAACTTTGGCAAAATTGGATCGACTCGGGATGCGCCGTACGATCCAAGACAGGTCCAGTTTGCTCTGAAATTGTATTTCTAGACAACGAAGAACCGTTCTGGAGAAGGGCTTAGATGGCCCCTTCTGCAGAATGCCCTTTCCCTGCTTAGCGCTCCTGACTACGCAGTGCGGTGCTAACATACGAAGCCGTGATCTTAGGAAAATGGTCGATTTGGCTTGGATTGCTGTCTCTCCTGGCATGGTTGCCAGTTAAGGGCAGTGAGCAGGGCCAGGACTTGGATCGCGAATTTAAGGCTGCGGTCGCTCAATATGACGCCGGGCAGTATGCGGAAGCCGCAGTGCGATTGGAGCGAATCGTTCGCCAGGTTCCGGAGAGCTTTGAGGTGCACGAACTGCTCGGACTGGTGTATTCCGGACAGTCTCAGGACGCCAAAGCCAATCCCCACTTTGAGAAGGCAGTGCGGTTAAAACCGACCTCGGAGGTTGCCAGAAGCAACCTAGCTGCGAATCTGTCGCGATTAGGCAAGAACGACCTGGCGGAAACGCAATTCAGGAAGGCGGTTGAGCTTGAGCCGGGCAATTTCGACGCCAACCATAATCTCGGAGAGTCGTATGTTCGCGCGGGCAAGGTTGCCGCGGCTGTCCCTTTTCTGAGCAAAGCTCAGAAAATCAACCCCTCCTCGTATGACAATGGCTACGATCTGGCGCTAGCTTATATTCTCACCAGTCATTTCGCGGATGCGCGGGTGCTGGTGCGCGAACTTTTGAAACTGAAAGATACGGCTGAACTACACAACCTGTTGGGAGAGATCGAAGAGAAAGATGGAAAATTTGTGGCGGCCGCGAATGAATTTGAAAAGGCGGCCCACGCCGATCCCAGCGAAAGCAACCTGTTCGACTGGGGAAGTGAGCTTTTGCTTCATCGGACGCTGGGGCCGGCAGTGGAGGTGTTTCAGCAGGCTAGCGAGCGCTACCCCAAGTCAGCGAGGCTGGTGATCGGGCTCGGCATGGCCTTCTACGCGCGCGGAAATTACGACGATGCCGTTAAGGCTTTGCTGCGTGGGGCTGACCTGAATCCGGCTGATCCGGATTGCTATGTCTTCTTATACAAGGCATACAACAGTTCACCGGGGCAGGCGGCTGAAGTTACGGAGCGGTTCCATCGCTTCGCCGAACTGCAACCCCGCAATTCAAGAGCCCAGTACTACTATGCGATGAGCTTGTGGAAGGGGAAGCGCACTGAAGACCCTGGACTGGATCTACATCAGATCGAAAGCCTGCTGAAAACTTCTCTGGTTCTTGATCCGAAATCGGCGGAGGCCCATTTGCAATTGGGAAATCTTTACTCGGATCAGAACAAGTACGCGGAAGCGATTCCCGAGTATGAGAAAGCGCGCGACCTGGACGCTGACTTGGCGGACGTCCGGTACCGGTTGGGACAGGCCTACATTCGCACTGGCCAGAAAGGCAAGGCCCAAGCGGAGTTTGCGATCTATCAGAAAATCCGAGAGCAGCATCTTGCGGACCTGGATAAGCAGAGAGCGGAAATTCGGCAATTCGTCTATTCCGCGAAAAACGGGGCAACCTCCAAGCAATAGGTGATAGTGCGAATCGAAAATGGCGACCCACTTCTCATCGCACGGTGCAAGGGGCCAGGACAGCAGCGGCGCGGCATCTCCTCGAGAGCTGGCCTCGCGGTTGGCTTGTAACCGGCGTGATTTTCTTCGGACGGCCGCGGGATTGACGTTGGGTGGGACGCTTCTTGGTTCCAGCCGGATGATTCACGCGGCAACGGGGCCCAAAAGGAAAAAGGTGGTAGTCATCACGTTCGGCGGCGGCGCGCGTGATCAGGAGACTTTTGCTCCAGAGGGGCAAGAGAATATTCCCCACCTTATGCAGGAGCTGATTCCCCAATCGGCATTCTTCAGCCAGGTGGTAAATCGAGGAATACTCGGTCACTATGTGGCGACAGCGAGTCTGGCCACCGGGGTGTATGAAACCATCAATAATTTCGCGTCTCTACCCCCTGAACACCCGACTGCGTTTGAATATTTCCGCAAAGATCTGAAGCGTCCGCCGTCCGATGCGTGGGTAGTCGCCCCCAGCAACGGGTTTAACCGGATCGGAGAAAGCAGCCACCGTTCTTTTGGGACCGGTTTGGGAGCGCGAGTGTTGCTGCCCAAGCATTTGTTGACGGCTGCAACTTCGGGGGGCAAGGATTTTCAGCACCTGCTTCGCGACAATTATGAGACGCCGTTCTATGCGCCGGAGCTGGGCGGAAGTGAGATCGAACTGCAACAGTTGGAGCAAATACTTAAGCTATCCGTCGACGAATTCAAGGCGAAGGCGAGAACATTGTCGAGTCCGGACGAGCTGTCGGTTTACATCGCGCACCAATTGATGCGACAAGTGGCTCCAAGTTTACTTTGGATCACAATGCACGATATTGATGTGGCGCACGCCGGCGCGTATTCACTTTATGTGGAAGGCATCAGACGAACCGACCGGCTTTGCGCCGATCTGTGGAAGGTGATCCAGAGTGAGCCCGAATATGCAGGCCATACAACGATGTTCATTCTGCCGGATTTCGGCCGTGACTCGGACGACGATTCCGGAGGCAACGGATTTCAGCATCATCGTACGGGCGACGCACTGTCCCGCACTACGTGGATGATGGCCATGGGCGCGGGAGTTCGCGGGGGAGCGGTCTTCGATCGCCCGGTAGAAACGATTGACCTGGTGCCGACTTTAGGATCGATGCTGGGATTTACAGCTTCGTTCGCACGGGGCAAGCCGATGACGGAGCTGTTGTAGAGGTTGCTGTTTGGGAAGATCCCGGTCCCTCCACTGCGCTCGTTTCCGCTTCGCTCTGGTCGGGATGATGGTGATTTTGACAAGGGCTTTTTTTACTTCACATGCTTCCACGTGAACTGAAGCCGGAGCATTTCAACGGGTACCCGCCGGAGGCCAGAAAACTGGTCGTCGGGTACATCGGCGCGCTTAGGCGGCTTCCGTTGAGTTTCTTGCCCAGCCTATTGAGAGAGGTGGTGGAGTACGATTTCAGATTTCCAGTGGAACGCCGGGTGGTTGAGAGGGAACTGGCAAATCTTAGTTCCCTGAGTGCCGACGCGCTGGACACGTGGTTTAAAGAATTAGCTCAGATTCAGATTTCGCCGAAGTTGGAAAGTGTTGACTGGATCAATACGCCTGCCCAGTTTGTAGAACAGCTATCAGCTTATTTGTGGACAACGCATCAACTGGACGCATTTCGCGAGGCGGCGGTTCAGTATTCCAGCCGGCTGCAGGCGGCGGTTCCGGCGGAGCGACCGCCGGTGCCGCGGTTGGGGGTCACGGTGGTGGGTCAAGGAGTGGGGGATTACGGGGAAACCGTGTTTCGAAAATTAAGGCCGCATGGGGCGTACTTCAGCCGCATCAAGCCAGACGGTGGACTAGAACAATTACTGAATGTGGTAACCGCGAGAGCTAAGGCTCATCCGGTTGCGTACGGTCACTGGTACGTGGACGGGGGTAAGGCGGTAGCCCATGATTCTGCTCTGACGTGCGTTTCATACGACGCTTTGGAACCGGCCCGGGCGGCGCTCTTGCGCAGCATTCGATCAGAGACTGAGCGGCCCGGCATGGGACCGGAGGTGCTTCGCACTTTGATGGCTCGACTGCGTCCATCTGATCTGGGGTTGGGAACCGGGGATGAGGTATTAGACCGATTCCAAGTGAAGATTTTGACGGAAGGTTCGGGAACTCAAATTTTCAGTACGACATTCGCCCAATGGTCCGCGCGGGAAGTGCTCCGGCGCGCCCAGCCAATCACAATGTTGGTGCGTTTCGCTCCGCGACAACGGCAGAAACCGATGAATGAATTGCTCTCGGGAAATTCTGACCATGTTGACTTCGACCCGGTGGGCTCGCTGGTGGATGGTGAAATGGGCGCGTACTACAACTGGTTGAACCAGGAGCGTTTGCCCGGTGCAGAGGAGTCTTCCTTCCTTGTGTGGTTCGAAAATCACGGAGACGCCGTGGCGGTTGGTCCGGGGATGGCGCGGGGAACGGTTTCGAGTACAGCTGCCGATATCGGGCAAGTGATTTCGTGGATGAGCTGAGGGTTTCAGATCACGATCTAAGACAGCAGGTTCTCCACTGCGCTGGCTGCGCTTCGCTCCGGTCGGGATGACAGGCGATAATGTCTGCCATCTAAAATCTTCAATCTAAAATTCTGGATTTAAATCCCCAAACCCAACATTTTGTTAATTAGTATTTCACGATTGCGGCGAAGGATTTTGGATCCAGGCTGGCGCCGCCCACCAAAGCGCCGTCTATTTCTGCTTCAGCCATGAGCGCGTTGACGTTGTCCGGTTTTACTGAGCCGCCGTAAAGAATCCGGAGCGTTTGTGAGAATTCATCGCCGAAAGCCTTGGCCGCTTCACCGCGAATCAGCAGATGTGCCGCGGCGGCGAGTCGGGGCGTGGCAGTCTTTCCGGTGCCGATCGCCCAAACGGGTTCATAGGCTACGACCAGTTTCGCGGCCTTTTTGCCGGAGATGGCATGGAAGGCCCGCAGACACTGACGACGCAATACGTCTTCCGTCAGATTCGCTTCGCGTTCTTCCAAGACCTCCCCGACGCACACGATGGGGGCGAGTCCCGCTTCCAGCGCGGCCTTTAGCTTGAAGTTCACCATGTCATCGGTCTCACCAAAATATTGCCGGCGTTCGGAATGGCCGATGATCACATGGGTACAGCCGATATCCAGCAACATACCGGGACAAATCTCGCCGGTGTAGGCGCCTTCCTTTTCCCAGAAGAGATCCTGCGCGCCAATGTTTACGTTCGAGTCCCTGGAGGCTTCAACGGCGACGCAAAGGTCGATATACGGTGGGCAAACCACGACTTCATCGCGGCTATGACCGGCCACCATGGGCAAGAAATCGCGAAGGTAAGCACGCGTTTGATCTGGATTCTTGTGCATTTTCCAGTTGGCGGCCATTACTTTTTTACGGGGCATGACATCCTTTCGGGGGAACCTGGGCGGGCAGCATTTAATTTCAAAATCAAATGCATGGGTCCTTCGTAGCCTGACGGCCACTCAGAATGACTGCGGGTTGACCATTTAATATTTCATTTTTTGTCGGTGAGGGCTTCGACACCGGGAAGCTTCTTTCCCTCAAGAAATTCGAGCGACGCTCCGCCTCCGGTGGAAATGTGAGTGATCTTATCTGCGACGCCGGCAGCGTGAACCGCTGAAACGGAATCTCCGCCGCCAACGATCGAAGTTGCTCCAACATTGTCCGCGACAGCATGCGCAACTTTAAAGGTTCCTTTGGCGAAGGGCGCTACTTCAAACACACCCATCGGTCCATTCCAAACAATCGTACGGGCATGACTGATGGCTTCGGTGAAAAGTTCAACTGTCTTAGGTCCGATATCGAGGGCCATCAGATTTGCCGAAATTTGGCCACTGGCAACGGTTTTGACGCTTGCGCCCGGGTCAACTTTCGCGGCTACAATGTGATCCACCGGCAGCAGAAATTTCATTTTATGGATTTTCGCTTCCTGCAGAAGCTGGCGAGCCAAGTCAAGCTTGTCATCCTCGACCAAAGACTTTCCGATGGGTTCGCCCTGAGCTTTAAGAAACGTATAGGCCATGCCGCCGCCGATAATCAGGGCATCTACCTTGTCCAGTAAATTACGGATCACTCCGATTTTGTCACTGACTTTGGCACCGCCAAGTATCGCGATGAACGGCCGTTCCGGCCTCCTCAAAACTCTTCCCAAATATTCGAGTTCCTTTTCCATCAGAAGGCCGGCGGCCGATTTCTTTAGGAATCTGGTTACGCCTACTGTAGAGGCGTGAGCGCGATGAGCCGCGCCGAAAGCATCGTTCACGTAAAAATCCGCGAGGCTGGCAAGTTGTTTGGAGAACTTTTCGTCGTTGGCTTCTTCTTCAGCATGGAAACGAAGATTCTCCAGCAGTAAGGTTTGTCCTTTCTCCAGTTGCCCCGACATCTCGACGGCTTCGGGCCCGACGCAATCCGGACAGAAGCCGACGTTCTCGTCTGGATTTAACTCCTTGTCCAGTAACATTCGCAGACGCTCGGCGACCGGTTTGAGACTCATCTTGGAATTGGGCTTTCCCTTCGGCCTGCCCAGGTGGGACATAACAACGACGCTGGCACCATGCCGTAATGCGTACTCGATCGTTGGAAGAGTCTCGCGCACGCGCGTGTCGTCAATGACGCGTCCATCGTCGAGCGGAACATTGAAGTCCACGCGCATGAGGACGCGATGGCCATGGAGTGATAGATCGCGAATCGAGAGTTTTGACATGATCGGCGTCCTCTTACCGGGAATCACTGGCGTCGCCGCGGTTAAGGCAATATTACGGTCCTGCGAGAGCAAGATACCCTCACGGCAGCCGCCCAGGGATATAAAATATTAGAGGCCCTTTTTCCCTAGGTAGTTGATCAGATCGCGCACACGCGAGGAATATCCCCACTCGTTGTCGTACCAAGAGATGACCTTGACGCAATTGCCGCCCACCACCAGAGTCATCGGGGCATCAACGATAGAAGAACGGCCGTCGCCTTTGAAGTCTGCCGACACCAGTTCACCTTCTTCAAATCCCAAATAGCCTTTGAGCGGGCCGCTCTCCGAAGCTTTCTTCAACGCGGCATTTACTTCATCTTTCGTAGTTTTCTTTTCGACGAAAGCCACCAGATCTACCACCGAAACATTGGGAGTTGGTACCCGCATGGCAAAGCCATCGAGTTTTCCCGCCAAGTCGGGAATGACCAACTTCAGAGCCTTGGCAGCGCCGGTTGAGGTTGGGATCATGTTGATCGCCGCCGCCCGGGCGCGCCGCAAATCTTTGTGCGGGAAGTCGAGAATGACCTGATCGTTGGTATAGGAGTGGATCGTGGTCATGGTTCCGGTGACGATCTTGAAGTTGTCGTTGACTACCTTGGCAATGGGCGCCAGACAGTTCGTGGTGCAGGAAGCATTCGAAATGATGTGATGCTTGCCCGGATCGTAGACCTGCTCGTTCACGCCGAGCACCAGAGTCACGTCCTCATTCTTCGCCGGCGCCGAGATAATGACCTTCTTTACCGATCCGCGCATGTGCTTTTTGGCGTCATTGGCATCAGTAAAATGGCCGGTCGATTCGACTACAATCTGTGCCCCGACTGATTCCCAGGGCAGATTTCCGGGATCTCTTTCCTTGAACACTTTTAGGGTTTTGTTATCGATGGTGATGCTGTCCGCGCCCGCGGTGATTGTGTGGGGCAAATTACCCAGTATCGAATCGTATTTGAGCAGATGAGCCAGCGTCTTAGGATCGGTAAGGTCGTTGACCGCAACGAATTCGATATTGCTGTCATGGAGCGAAGCCCGGAACACATTTCGCCCGATGCGTCCGAATCCGTTGATTCCTACCTTAATTGCCATGTAGCCTCCGAAATTGTGGTGAAAAACAGAAATCTGCCGATCTGGGATGGAAGGAAAATGGTAACAGGGAAAGGAAGAATGCAGCAAATAGAGAACCGCACCAAAATCACGGGAAACACATCTATCGATTACCAGACGATGGCGTAATTTCGATTTCCACATAAGCGTTCTGCTTTTTATTCCACAAAGCGGAAATTCGAGTGAGCCAGTATTTTTTCTGGATAATCTTGCGGGCCCAGGGCCAATCTTCAGGGGGTAGAATTCGCGCCCTCCCGGCAAACTCGGGCCCGGTGACCTTGCCACGAATGCTACAGGGAGCGATTCGAACCTGCGGATTGTTTCGGATGCGCTTACATTTTCCAGAGTCGCGGCGCGTCATGGCGTAGAGTTTGTCGTTACTCTCTCCGAACCAAAGCGGAGTGGCGATTGCCGCGCCATTCTTTCGAAAACTGGTCAGCAAAAAGTATTTCTGACCGTGAATTTCGTCCGGTATCGGCATGACTGTATTGTATCGGCTGGCAAGAGGTCACAGCTACTGCACCTTTTGGCTGGCGGTCTTGGTTCTTTCAGAATTACATCCATTGCTCGCGACTACTTGGTTGTGTTAAAAGCCAAGCATGCGCAAATGGATGCGTGATCGTCTCAAGCGCAAAAAACCAGAAGCGGGCAAGGCTGAAGCGTCACCTGCGCCGCTGCAACCGGCATATTTCGATGCGGGTCCGGGTGGATCGCTAGCGCCGGAAGTAAATGAGCCGGATGTTGACCTGCCTTCGGGGCACGATGATCAAGCGCATGATCGTCAGAGTCCTCCTGAAATAGTAGCGGAAACGGCTTCGAGTGCCGTCTCTCGGCCTGCCCGCGAAGGGGTTGCAGCAGGCGGCGATCCGCGTCGTCGACGCCGGCGCGGTCGCGGTGGGAGGGGACGAGGCGGCTCGCGACCGGCCGTCGCAGCCACAACTGGAGCCCTTCCCATCGATTCCAAGCCCGGCGGTGAGGTGGCACCGGCAGCTCAGAGCGCGGTGCAGGCATCTGCTGTGACCGTGCCAACGCCTTCGAAGGGTAGCGTGATCCTGGCGATCGGCTTGCCTGGGTCGGGAAAAAGTTCATGGTTCAAGCGACACAAGATCACACCGCTTTCCAGCGACATGTTGCGAAGCCTGCTGTTTGACGATCCCACGGAGCAGCGTTTTCAGGACCTGATTTTTTCCAACCTGCGATCCATGTTAAAGGCTCGTTTGATTGCGCGGCGTCCGCTGAATTATGTGGACGCTACAAACTTGACCCCGCACGAACGCCAGAGTTGGATAAAACTGGGACATGACTACGGATACGAAGTGCAGGCCGTTTTCTTCGATGTACCGCTGGAAGTTTGTCTGGAGCGGAATCGGCGGCGAGAGCGTGTTGTGGCGGAAGATGTGGTGCGCCGGATGAGCGCCAAGTTGAAGGCGCCAACTTTCGAAGAAGGATTCTCCAAAATCACCGTGGTTAGGGTTAAGCAGAAAGAATAGTGGGCAGGCGGCGAATTTCGAACGTCAGACCAGAGCCTTAAGCATTTGAACTTCAGCCCTGACTTTACACTCCGCTGTTCGGTTGTTTATTGAGGATGGGGGCGAAAGCCCCCACTTTCATAACTCTAGTTTTTCCCCTAAGACTCGCTTCTTCATTTTAGTGTCATTCTTTCATTTTCGATGCTTTCGGCGCTTTGCCTTTCAATTCGACCAGGATTAGTTCCATTGCCTGGTCTCCCGTGTTCTCCGGCAGGTGGACGCCAGCCGGGGTGTATCGCGCTTCGCCCGCTTTTACGGTTGAAGTTTCGGTTTTCCCATCAGCGAGAGTGAAGTTTACGGTGGAATCTGTGAGGAAGACTGCAACGGCGTTGGGGTGGCTATGCATCACCGACTTCTCGTGCGCGCCGTAGTGCACTTTCAAAATTCTGACCTGATCGTTTTCGCTGACAACGCTGTAGTGCTTCGGGTCAACTTTGACCGCGTCCTGGGCGGAGAGGATTGGGGCGAGGCACAGACAAAGCACAGCCCCCAAAAGCGCTAGTCGCACTCGCATGTAGTTCTCCTTAATAGTAGGTTATTGTGGATTCCTTGCAAAAAGCACCCAAAGCTACTCCGTCGGGGATGCTATGTCAATGCTTCGGGAGATGCGAAGTGGAAGCTGAAGCCACAAGGGTGGTCCTTAGTCCTGGCAACGGATGGTCAGCTGATGAGTCTCACCTGCAGAGGTTTTATGCTCGTAGATTACTAGGTGTATCGGGCCCGAATTGTCTACTCCAACCTGATGCATGTCGGCGTGGTCGGCTGGGCAAGTAATCGAGAATGGGCAGGCGAATAAAAAGGTCGCGAAACTCAGGACCGCTGCCAAAACAACCACCAATAGGTTTGCAGATTTCATGATCTAGTTGATTCATACCACGCAAGCCGGGAAAGAACGACTTACTACAGTTCAGAACAACTACCATCACGAAAGTTATGTACTTCCGAGTAAGTGTGCACGGGAGAGTAAAGGTTGGGGTTACGGAGCAGTGTATGAAAAAGTCGAGACGTAGAGATAGCGCGTAACGCCATCAGTTGCTACCCCACCGAACGATGCGGAGTTCGTTCCCCACAGGTTTACCATCACTGCTGCCGGGGCGGAAGGGACGTGCTCGGTATGCGTGGAAACCAGCGCGCCGTCGACATAAAACTCGATCGTCCCGGCGCCCCAGACGTACTTATATTCGTGGAAATTGCCGTCAGCTCCGGGCACCGGAGTCGCGGTGCTCTGACTTTTGGAAACCGTCGAAAAGTTAGTCATCTCCAACACTGACGGCGTTCGCCCCTGATATTCAAAATCAATTTCCGATTCGCTGTCATTGATGAAGTTGAAAACATCGGTGACGGAACCCGAGGCCGCTCCACCTTCGCCGTGTGGTGAGGCAGAGGTTGAGGCTGCACGCGCTACCCAAATATAAGTTCCGTAGCCGAAGAGCCTCTTCGAACGAATCTCGGCACCCAGGGATGTGGCCGTCGCGCCCGACACGGTTTGGGTCAGGGTAAGCCGCAACATCCCGGTAGAGAGATCGACATGGTCCGCGCTGAGTGTTCCATTGTTCACTCCAGCGATATTACCTGGAGCTCTTCCGGTATCGACGAACCACTTGGTCGTATCCAGTTTGCCGCCGGAAAAATCGTCCCTGAAGGCAGGCGATGGTACGACAGAGCCATTGTCTGGGGGCTTCCCGGCTGGGATCGCCCTATCTTGTGCGATCAAAGGAGCAACCCTGAAGAACAGCGCCAGCAAAAAGACTTGTCGCATTAATGCGGACATAGGTAATTGGGCGGAACCGGTAACAGGGATGCCCTACGCGACGAATGAAACCCAAAACAAAACGCCCCAGCCTCATTTGAGTACTGGGACGCTCGTCGAACAACCCCTCCCCCGAAAGTTTGTTCAGGAGCATAATAGCGTTCGGGGTCGGGCGTGTGAATGGCACGAACGGGCTACTCAAATCTCCAGTATTTGTGCGGTGGTCGCGGGATGGGGCTCACTGCACTGAAATAATCTGCTTGGCTACGTTGTAGCCCTCCACCCGCAAAGACGGAGAGGAGCCTCCCTCCCTGGCTTTGCTGAATTTTGCCTCTATGGTGCGGGTTTCGTGCGGAAACACCGTGATGTAATTGTCGTTGTAGATGATGGGGAGAATTTCCTCGCCATCTGGCCCCTGCGTGACTTCGGCGCGTACAAAAAAAGCAACATGACCGCCGGGGTTGGCCAGGGTAATTGCTATGTGTTCTTCGCCCGCATCCTCTAAGGTGTGAGCAGAAACGTTCAGATCGCCGTGGGGCATGGTATTCAGGGCAGACATATCTGCCCAGGTCGTCAGCCTGGTTGTGAACTGCACATCATTCTTTGCGTCGCCAAGATCGTCATCGGTCGTCGATGCCCAATACACATTTTCAGCCAGAACTCTATCCGAGGAGTCCATCAAAACTGCCCGCACCAGGTAGGTAGGATCGACCTTGGGAACTCGAGGCACGGTCATGGCTTCCCGTGAGGTATTCGGTCCGATGCTGAATCCGCTGATCTCGGTGAAGAATTTCCGGGTTCCGTCCAGATTGAAAAACTCTACGGCTACTTTTAAAGCGCTTCGCGTTTCAGACGTTTGATTCACCACGTATAGCTTTGCCTTGCTGCGGTC
The DNA here is from genome assembly GCA_963786325.1 of Terriglobia bacterium. Lineage (GTDB taxonomy): Bacteria > Acidobacteriota > Terriglobia > Terriglobales > Acidobacteriaceae > JAIQFF01. Next base: position 70,017 of record CAWAYW010000013.1, on the reverse strand, counting down.
TCCAGTCGCGTAATAGTCCCAAACAATGTTTACCGGACGGAGGCCTGTTTTTGCTCCGAAATATCCTCCCCCCTGTTTGAAGTAATCATCGAACAGATGGCCGAAAAACGACGGCCACGGATTATTCATCATCCAATGAATCGTCATCTTACGATTGGTCCAGTGAGTCGCGTAGGTTTCATACTGAGCGCGAAGGTCTTCATAGTGGGCCAACTGCGCTTTTTTGGAGAACTCCTCGACGTTGGCCGATGGCCCGTAACGCTTGTCGATCACCCGCTGAACGCTGTCCAGCGTATTGTTGCCCTCGTTGGCCCCGGAGTGGAAGTACCAATTCTCGTTGATCGGCCACATCTTGTCCGGTGGGATGAATTTGCGGAGGCTTTCCATCGGTGGGATTGTTTCGTTGTCGCCTTCCTCCGCTGACGATCCACGCGCCGGACCATATTTGTCGCTGAACCAATAATATGGAGGCCGCCAGACATACGGTCCAGCCATATGAATGCCGCTCCAGGTACGGTTTACATGCGACACCGTATCTACCTGCGCATTTTGCCAGTGTTCTTCATTAAGAATCTGATGGTAATCATTTAATACTGAGTCGGGCGGTAATCCGTCGCTGCCGTTTGACCAAATCGCAACCGAGGGATGCGACCGCAGCTCGCGGATTTGCGTCCGCAAGCTGGCCCGGGCCACCCATTGATCTTCCGCATTCCAGAGTCCCCAATGCTCCCATTGGGCACAGCACATGAAGCCCAATATTACCGGCATGCCTTCGCGGTCGGCACGGTCGATCATGGTGTCGTCCGCTATTTTCAGTTCCCAGCGAAGCAGATTCAGATTAAGGTCCTTGGCGTACTGCATAATGGTGGCATCGCGCACAGGGTCATTTCTGAAAAGCAGATCGGGCGAGTACACGCCACCGCGGATCAGATAATCCTTGCCGTTTACTTTGAGATAAAAGTTTCCGCCTTTACCGATTTCGGGGAATCCTGTATCTGAGTCACGACTTTGCGTGATTTTGCGAATGCCAAAATCAATCGCCTGTGAATCTGAACTTTGATCTTGTTGGTTAACCATAAATTCTAATTTCAGGTGATAGAGGCTGGCTTTTCCCAATTGATAAGGCCACCACAAATCGGGATCGACAACTGTGAGCTGAGTAAATTCAGAGGGCGCGAAAGAAATCTCTTTTGTTTGATCGCGTAACAAATCAATGGTTTTCTCAAATTTGATCGAAGGCTTGCCGGCACGTGATATTTCGCCCGACAGAGTACCGGACACCGGCTTGGAAGTAGGGTTGCTGAGGTCGCAACGAACGGTGAGGGAAGCTGGGTTGGTCGCGGGAAGTGGTAACTCGGTTTCTACGTAGGGATTTCGAATGGTCACCGGACCCGTACTGCTGAGAAATACTCGTTTCCACACTCCCGCGTTCCGGTCAGGGACGAACGAAACGTCAACCTTATTCTTAGGATCCTGGAATCCCAGATATTTCCAGTTGATCCAGTCGAGCCAGCTATCCCCGAGTTCAATCCCGTTTTCGCCCTCAAGGCTCTGCTCGGGGGTGACCTTCATTGCCAGGATATTCCTTCCACCAGGAACGATAGACTCCGTAACGTTAAATTCGAACGCGTTGTACATGCCGACAGCGGTTTCCCGGTTGGCTATCTTGTGTCCGTTCAGCCAAACGTCAGCCCGGTAATTGATTCCCTTAAAAATCAGGGTATAGACATCACGTCCAACGGGAGCGGCAAACGTTGTGCGATACCACCATTCTTGCTTCCAAAGATCCTTCGGGATCGCCAGGTTCATGCCGTAGTAGAGATTCTTGTAAACGCCGTTCTCCTCCAGTATTTGAAGGACGGTGGCAGGCATGTGCTGCGCTGTATACCACTGGGAAACGTCGAAGCCAGGTTGAGAGACTTGAGAGTCCTCGGTCGTGACATTCTTTGCAGACGTCATGGTCCAGCCGGTTCGCAGCTCGGTAAGATTCGGGGAGTCTGACGCCGACAACGGATGGCTGTGCAATAGCGTTAATAGAAGGCAGGCAAGAAATCCGAACGCCGTGCGACGTTTCATAGGAGGCCTAACATTCTATCGAACGCCTGCGCCATCCTGTTTAGAGATCCTCAGTTTTCCTTCTGGTGTCGCGCTGATTCTAAAACGAAAGTTTCAGTGCCAGTTGGACTTGCCGAAGATCGCGAGCCGCCGTCAAAAATCCAAACTGCGGAGTTCCAAAAGTCGTGGTATCGATCGAATTTTGTGGCCCCGATTTGGCAAATTGAAGGTTCGGATGATTAAAGACGTTGAAGAACTCGGCGCAGAACTCCAGTTTGGCGCGTTCGGTGATGGGAAAATTCTTGAAGAGCGAAAAGTCCCATATCTGATAGCCCGGTCCCTGAACACTGTTGCGCCTGACGTCGCCGAATGATCCTGACGCCGGATCGGCAAATGCACAGGTATTGAAGAAGGTTCCTGGCTCGCAGGGAGTGGCTCGCGGATCGCCGATTAGGTCCGGGCGCTGTTGCCCATCTGAATTTGCGACTCCATTGGCGTCCAGAATCGTGAACCAATTGCCCGACGAGACCGATGTGATACCGCCAATTTGCCAGCCGCCAACGATCTGATTGAGCAGCGTTTCTTCTGCAATCGGTCCGACTAGCGAGAATGAATTCTTACGAAGACTGCCTCCAGTCAAAATTACCTCCACCGGCGCTCCGGTCAGTTCTGCCGCTATATTCAGGGCGTTAGTAACAATCGTAATGTTGTGAAATTCCGCAAGGCTCGCGCGATGGCCGTAGCGGTGGTGCCAGAATCAAGAATGACGACCTGGCCTTCCTTTACCAGGCGGGCGGCAATGTCCGCGATTCTTAGCTTCTTTTTGCGATGCGGCTTTTCCTTCTCCCGCAGGGTAGGGTCTTCGAGTGCGCCCTCGCGCGCCGGCAATGCGCCTCCATGCGTACGATGAACCAGGCCGTGTGCGTGCAAAATCTCGAGATCCTTACGGATCGTGACCTGAGAGGTTTCGAATTTGCGGGCCATATCCATGACCAAAACGCGGCCGTCGCGGGTCAAGGATTTCGATAATCGCCCGTCGCCGTTCTTCGTTGAGCACGTTTCCTCAAAAGGGAACACTAAAAGGAAAATCCCATCTCTTTTGATTGCGCTTTCTGTTTATATCGTTTCCTTTCGTTTGTCCAACGCAATGTGCGCGGACTTTCTGCCGGGAGGTTCGACTGGAGGGAGCGATGAGGCACATTCTGTGACTGACCGAGCCAGCAACGGTTAGCGGGGACGGGAAGAGAAGCCGACGGCGAGAGTGGGCTTTCTCCGAAGTTCCAGGGGCGAGATCAGAGGGGAAACTTCAGGACGTCTCTTTTCAAAGACGTCAGTTTTTCTAGCGCACGCTGGATCTCTTGGTATTCGGCCTCGCGGTTGGGATCGTGCATCACAGAGTCGCGGCGACCGAGCATGGCAGCCTGCGCGACTTCAATGCGCTGGAATAACATTTCGTGATCGGTTTCGCGCAATACTGCCTGATAGTCTGATTGCCACTCCGGAAATTGCAAAGCAGTGCCTGGAGCAGCCGTGCTTTTAGAAAACAATGTGTTCTCTCCCGCTGCGAGGTTTACCGACTTCCTGACTGCACAGTATGGTAAGAACGCTTGACCGCCCCGTCTGTCCGCTTTCGTACTCTGAGGGTCAGGTCTTTCATGTACTGTGTTTGACGGCGGCTGCCCAAATTAGGGTGTGTGTTGAGAAACAAATGCGCAGATGGACGGCGCTCATTGCTTTGATCATCCCGAACCTCTAAAATGACAAAACTTTGGCCGCCTTGGTTGCCGTAGAGGTCAAGGGAGCAGACTCTGACTATGGAATGGAGGACTATGCGTCTAGCTTTCAAGAATACGTTCTTATTTTGCAGTCTAACCCTCGGTTTGATCTTTGCTGCTTTCCCCTGCGGTGCTAGAGGTGAAGATTCGGCAGGCGCAAGCGTTTTCAAAGCGAAGTGCATGACCTGCCATGCAAAAGACGGAAGCGGCAATACTCCAGTAGGGAAGAGCCTGCAATCAGCGGACTTGCGGTCAGCGGAGGTTCAGAAAAAATCGGATGCGGAGCTGACTGAGTCCATTAGCGAGGGGAAGGGCAATATGCCCGCGTTTAAAACGATTCTCAGCGAAGCTGAAATCCATTCTGTTCTGGGCTACGTCCGCACGCTTAAGGGAGACGCGGCTTCCAAGAAAAAATAGAGGACGCTGGGCCAGTCATTCGTAATGACTGGCCGTAATGTTTGGGTAAGCTCTTTTTATGACCACAGTGGGGAGTGCCCTATTTGATCTGGAAGTTTCGCGGATCCAAAGACATATTCTCCGTAACTTCGCTGGCGGTCACATCCCACTCGTAAACCGTCGTCTTGCCATCTTGTGACTCCTCGGTAAAGTGGATGTTGTAGTGTGTGGGCAGGGTAATGCCGTCGGTAGTGTTGAAATCGCTGAAACGCTCTTCCATCGTGTAACGGGTTTGTTGTTGCTTGGAGCTTCGAGTGGGATCGGCCCCACCCAAGGCTGAAGGAGTTGTGAGTCCCACCTGGTCGCTCATACTGGGGACCGATGCTCCTAGGCCCGACGCCAGAACGATGGAATAGACGGTTTCGACGTGACGATATGTTTCGGGATCGAAGTAGAGATGAATGTCCATCTCGTTGCTTCTTTTGGGCTGATACCGAAGGTCGAGAACTTCCCGTCCATCTATTTTTTTGCGTCCTGCGAAGTTCAGGTGCGGATGGTTGTGGTCCAGATTCGCTAGCGCCCAGGCGGTAGAGAGCTCACCCCCCAGCAACCCATCCTGCAAAATCACCGGTTGGCTCATCACAAATTCGCCGAGCGTGCTGCGCCGGTGGTTTGACGTGGTTGCGGCAATATAAGATTTGTCCCCATCTGAGATAAACTGCTCGCCTTTGTAATCGTTGGGAAATTTGAGCAAGAGATTGAGCTTACGCTCCTGCGACACCACCGCACTTTTGCCTTCCAATTGGCCCCCACCACCGACCAGAAGCTTGAATCGCGCAGTGCCTTGTACGACCCTCGATTTGTTGGCTTCACGCGCAGCAGCCGTGCCAAGGGAATCCAGGTGATGAGCTACAAGGTCTTCAGGCTTCAGGTCAGCGGCAGAAATCTGCAATGCCGGTGCCGTAAGCAACAGTAGCAACAGGAAAAGTCGTGATCTAGTGCTGAACCGCATCGAACCTCCTCAGCCAGGTCCCAATTCTCTGGTACAAACCGCCTAAGTATACGTAGACGGCCTTGCGGGGGAAAGATTGAGTGTTGGTTCTGGTCGATTTTATTTGGTCTGGAGGCATGTGCACGTTAAAGCACTGCCGACGCAGGCAACGAGTGTAATAAATTATTTCCACGACGACCGGGGCAGCTTTGCGGAATACATTCATTCAAATGGCATGCGTAAGGGACCATTCAAGAGCCATGGGACGCGATCAAAATAGCTTCAATGAGGTCTGGGATGTCGTTTGATCGTATTGTTTCTATGAGCATTGCCCAGACGCACAAGGTCAAGGGAGCGTCAATGAGGCATCATCTCGCGCTTGTTTTTCTATGGTTAATAGTCCCCCTGCTTGCCTTAGGGCAGGATTCGACAAAGATTATCGCGATGGAACATCTTTGGAATCGGGCCGAACTGGAGAATGACGCGGGTGCCGTGCGACTCTTGCTGGCGGATGATTTTGTGATGACTGTCGCGGAGGGCACCACCTATAACAAAGCGGAGATTGTAGCCTCAGTTGCCGACAAGTCGTATCGTCCCGAGGCTTTGCAGTCAACCGGGCTGGTGGTTCATTCATACGGGAACACGGCAGTAGTGACCGGAAACTACTACGAGAAGGGTGTAGATAAGGGGAAACCATGGGAGCGTCGTGGACGTTTTACCGACACGTGGATGAATCTGGGCGGGAGGTGGCAATGCATCGCGAGCCATTTCAGTGTCAAGCCGAAATAGTTTCGAAACGTGGGTTTCAGGAATCGCGAGGCCGCATGAAGCGCGGAGCGATTGCATAATTCAGTTGAACCAACACAATGAAGGCGATGCTCAAATAGTTGCTGAAAACGCACAGTAACGCGCCCAACGCATAAAGCATCTGCGCAACTACGATACGGCGTTCGATCGCAGAGATGAGTTCGGCAGATACCTCATTTTTAAGCAATCCAGTGTTTTTGGCACAGACCCAACTTATGTAAAGCGCACAGCCAAGCAGCAGAATGTTCAGCCAGTAAGTCACCAGGGCAAACCGGTATTTAGGGAATTCCGCGAGCAGCCTGGTTGAGAATGGCGTGATCGAAACCATAAAGAGGAAGCCGATATGAATCCAGGAAAGGCTTCTTTCCGAACGGGACAGGTGATTGAGCTGTGTCTGCTGACCTACCCAGAAAATTCCCAGCGTCAAAAAACTCATCATGTACATCAGCAGACGTGGTGAGAGGACGATGAGTGCATGCCTCAAGCCAAGTTCACCGTGCACGGATTCGGTCGCAGGCACTCGCAGATCGAGAACCAGCAGGGTCATAGCGACTGCGAACACGCCGTCACTTAATGCGGCAAGCCTTTCGATACTGGTGCCCGCGATGCGGTCGTAGGTAAGCGACATCTCAGGTACCCCACACGCTGGCCGCCCAGCCGGTTAACCCGCCGAAGAGTATGCCGGTGCCCAATACGCCGACATAGGAGTTCAGTCCGAAGGCGTCAGGCAAGCTAATCAGTACGCCCACGATAGCGCCCGCCAATACAGGATGGACCGGCAGCGCGACGGTAGCAGCCAACTGGCCGATTGCGAAGCGGCTGGTAAATGCCTGCAAAAACATCGTCGTTGTTACGCCAGGGTGTTTCCCAAACGCGGTTATTAGCACGTCGATCAAGCCAAACAAAATGCCACATAAAATTCCGATCACCATGCGATTCATAGGCAAGGTTTGTACACCAGCAGAGCGGCTGCCGCAACCAGTCTGAGCCGTCTTGGGTTACATTTATATTTAGACAAAGTGGCGAAGAAGAAGGAATGTCATGAACTATCGCAATAAAGGCCTGCTTTCAAGATACGAAGATATCTGGCTTCTGGACGGAGTGCGCACTGCATTCGCCGACTACAACACCGTTTTAGGCCTGGTGTCGCCGATTGATCTCGGAATCAAGGTGGCTCGTGAAGTTTTTCGGCGAACCGGCATTTCTCCCGTCGATGTGGGCACCGTAATTGCCGGAAGTATGGCTCAGGCTTCGTTCGACGCTTATATGCTGCCGCGCCATATCAGCATTTATTCCGGAGTGCCGATTGAAGTGCCATCGCATCTGGTACAGCGTGTTTGCGGTACCGGCATTGAAGTAATTCTGCAGGCTGCCGACCTGATCAAGCTAGGAAAAGTCGACTTGGCGTTGGGGGTAGGGACCGAGTCGATGAGCCGCAATCCGGTCGCCGCCTACACTCATCGGGGCGGGTTCCGTCTTGGGCAAGTGGAATTCAAAGATTTTCTCTGGGAATCGTTGCTGGATACGAGTTGCAATCTGAGCATGGGCGGCACCGCCGAAGCCCTGGCGAGGAAATACAAAATTTCGCGCGAGGAAGTCGATAAATTCGCGGCGGACAGTTTTGCCCGCGCGCTTGTAGCGCAAAAGACTTGTTTTCTGAGCGGCGAGATCGTCCCGATCGTAAGCGAGACGTTTGAGTGTGCCGGGTATGCAGCCCGTGGAATACGCCTGCCGCGCGAGATTGGGTCCTTTGCGCAGGACAGTCATGTGCGTCCTTCGCCGCTCGAAGTGCTTGCTAAGATCCGGCCGGCCTTTGCAGGAGTGCAGACTGGCGGAAATAGTTCCGCCGTGGTGGATGGAGCCGCCGCAAGCTTGATTGCTTCCGGGGCTTTCCTTGGCAAACAAAATAAGAAACCTTTGGCTCGGATCGTTGCAGGTGCGGCGGTCGGGGTGCCGCCGGAAATTATGGGTATCGGTCCAGTAGAGGCCATTCGTGCCGTCCTCGAGTGTAGTGGCCTGCAACTGGAACAGATTGACCGCGTCGAAATCAACGAAGCCTTCGGAGCGCAAGTTCTCGCTTGCGAACGAGAACTGGGCATCGATCACGCGAAACTGAACGTAAACGGTGGCGCCATCGCAATCGGCCATCCTCTCGGAGCGACCGGGATGCGTTTGGCAATCACACTCGCGCGAGAACTCAAGCGATCGACCGGAAGATATGGAATTGCGTCGGCTTGCATTGGCGGCGGACAGGGAATTGCGCTATTGATCGAGAACATGGATGTCGCGAAGGCGTAAGAAGCAGGAGGCCGAAAAAGGGCAGGCCGATAGGCGAGGGTAGTGGGCTAGGCTGGCCAAATTCCCAGAGCGGTGCCGCACAAGATGCGTTGCCGCGTTTCCTCGGTTAGAGGTAATGTGCGGAAGTCGTCAAGATTGCTTTTGATTTCGCGGACGCCCGGGCTGGGCCAGTCCGTGCCAAACAGTGTCTTGTGTGCGATTTCTTCCAGCCGCGGAAAATATTTGAGCAAGTTTTTCGGCGGTATGCCGCTGATATCCAGAAAGACATTGGGATGCCGCCGCAACAGGAAAAATGCGGTCTCCATCCATAGCGGCCGCCCCCCGTGCGCCATTAGTATCTTGAGCTTGGGGAAGTCCACAGCGACATCGTCAAGGTAAATCGGATCGCCGTACTTGTTGCGAGCGTGAGGAAAAATCGACGTGCCGGTATGAAACATTACGGGCACGCCATTGGCTTCCGCCGCTCGGTAAATGATCTCAAGTTCCTTTACGCCGTGGAGATAGTCGTTGGGAAAAAGCAATTGGTGAGGCGGATGGATCTTGATCATGCGGATTTTCAAACGCAAAATCTGTTCAACGTCCGCCATGACGTTAGGCGATTGCCGCGGGTGAATTCCGCCGCAGGACAGGAGACGCCCAGGCTTTTCACTGACGTATTCTGCGACCCACCGATTCACTGCAGAGCTGAGGCCGATGACTTCAGGGGCCACGTAGTTGATGAGCACCGCTCGGTCGACGCCGCAATCGTCGAGGTATTTCAGGAAGGCTTTGGGAGAGCGGCAGAATTCCATCACTCGATCAAAATCTGATGCCTTACTCTTGATGAGTTCGAATGCCCCGGGCTTGAGCATCTCCATGGGTTGAATGTGAATGTGGCAATCGGTGATGGGATGGGCCGCCATGTTGAAGGCACATTATAAAGGGCGAAATTCAGAACGTGATCGGGCAACTGCTTGACAGTATGGCCGGCTTGTATCGAATCAAAAGGATCTAACCACGAACGACGCGAAGGGGAACCAGGAGAGCAAAACCAGCGACATTTTAGCTCTTTTTCAATTTTTCAATTTCTTCGGCAGCAATATGAAAACCGGTATTAGCCGCTGGAACTCCCGCGTAAATCGCCGTTTGCAGCAACGTTTCTTTCAGATCACACACTTCAAGTTCATGTTCCAGTCCTGTGCGCAGGTGCAGGCCAAACTCTTCCCACCGTCCTAAAGACGCTGCGATGGCCAAGGTAAGAAGTCTTCGGGTACGGCGGCTCAAGCCGGGGCGGGTCCAAACCGCCCCCCATGCATAGCGCGTGATCAAATTCTGGAAGTCGCGAGTCAGGTCGGTGGCGCTCGCGATTGAACGATCCACATGCGCATCTCCCAGCACCTCTCGGCGAACGGCAAAGCCTTCTTCCAGGGGATCTGACGATTGATCAGCTGTTGGCGCTATGAAATCCAGCAGGGCAGTGGTAAACGAACGCGGACACTCCAGATTTGAGAGATGAGCGGCGTGTAGCCGAACAGTCCTTGCCCCAGGAATATTCTCGGCCAGCAACTGATTGTGTCCTTCCCATGGAGTTGATATGTCAAGGTCACCGGCAATCACCAGCGTGGGAGTTCTAATGGTCCCGAGCAATTCTTTCGAATCGAAGTCTCGCAGAACGGCGCAACATCCGATATACCCCTCCGGATTCGTACCTAAAAAGACCGATCTGGTTGTGTCCGTGTATGGTTGGTTTCGGACGGCGTTCTTTGCGGAAAAAAATCTCTGCATCACCAAATCTGCGATGCCAGCCATGCCCTTTTCGGACACCGTCTGAATACGCGTGTCCCAATTCGTCCGCGGTCCAAATTGAGGGGACGTATTTGCCAGCACCAGACCGGTCAGACGCTCAGGCGCGTTGAGCGCCAGCCACTGACCGATTGCGCCGCCCATCGAAAGGCCACAAAAAGCGAATTGGGAGATTTTGAGAGCGTCCGACAATCCGACCACATCGCGACCCAGTGTTTCGATCGAGTAAGGCCCTTTGGGCGCATCTGAGGCGCCGTGTCCCCGCGTGTCATAACGCAGAACTCGAAAATATGAAAGCAGATCTTCGACTTGTGGTGCCCACATGCCGTGATCTGTGCCGATCGAATGCGACAACACCAGCACGGGGCGATCTGCTTTGCCTTCGAGGCGATAGAACAAGCGAGTGTTGTCAACTGTAACGAACGGCAAGTTAGCTACTCCTTTTCTTCGCGTGAGGCAAGCAGGCGCTTTCGAAATTGTTCCGCGCTACCGAGATATTGTTCCGGAACTTCGATTTGTTGCAAAGTCTTTGGGTCAATTTGCTGTGCGATCTCGGACATTTCCTGCAGCACTTCGTGCAGATGACGACCTTGGGTGATGCTCTGGCGCGCTGCATGGTCGAGAAGTCTATGAGCAACATCGCGTCCCAGCTTTTCTCCCAACAGCATCATGGCGCGTTCGGCAAAGATGACGCCCTTTGTAGACTCCACATTTTTGAGCATTTGGGACTTATCGACCGAGAGGCCTTCTGTGACCTCGGTCATGGCGGCCGTGGTTGCGCCGGTTGCTTGCAGGAGCGACGATACGGTAGGCCACTCAGCTTGCCAACTCCCCATTGCCCGCTCATGCTCCTGCACCATCCCGGAAAGAAAAGCCGCCACCAGTCCTGGAGCACGATTGGCTGCGGCCAGTGCGACCACGCAACCGCTGGGGTTTCGTTTGTGCGGCATGGTCGATGAACCGCCGCGGCCCGGTCCTGTGGGCTCCGCTACTTCAGCCACCTCGTTTTGCATCAACAGGCTGATGTCGCGCGCCATCTTTCCCAGTACCCCAGTTAGCACGCCACAAGCGCACATCAGGGCGGCCAGGCGATCGCGATGGGTATGCCAGGGGGCATCCGGAAAATGCAGTCCCAGGTCTTTGGCTAATTCACGCCCTACTTTTATCCCGTGCTGGTCCAGGGACGCCACCGTTCCCGTTGCGCCGCCAAATTGCAGGGTTAGGGCCTCGTCAAACGCCTCCGACAGACGGCGGCGGCTGCGGCAAACGGATCCGAGCCAGCCGGCAGATTTGAGTCCGAAGGTGACAGGTGGGGCCGCCTGCAAAAGGGTTCGGCCCAGCATCACGGTATTCGCGTGTGCTTCAGAAAGATTTGCAAGCGCAGTTTCTAGACGTTCCAAGTCAGCTTCCAGAATGGGTTGAGCGCGTTTGAGCAGTAATATCAGCGCCGTGTCTGCAACGTCCTGACTGGTAGCACCCCAATGCACGAAACCCGCCGCTGCGGGGTTGCTAGCTCGAACCCTCTCGGTCAATGCTTTTACGAATGGGATTGGTACTGCGCCGGCGCGTAATCCGTCCTTGGCCAACTGGGCTGGATCGAATGTTTCCGCATTCGCTGCCGTTGCGATGGCATCGGCTGCCGCTCGGGGCACGATACCAACATTCGCTTGCGCACGCGAGAGCGCAACTTCGAAGTCCAACATGGCTTGCAGCACAAACGCGTCTGAAAACAGTTCGGCAAATGCGTCAGTGGTCGCCAGACTCTCGATTAGTCGTGCTGCCATCCATGCCTCTTCCCGATCCGAGCATTGCCGAGACTACCACCCAACCGTGGACTTCTGAAAAGCTGCGCAGAATCAGACGTCGAAGAACGCCGTCTCGTTCTCGCCCTGCAGTCGCAGATCGAACCGCCAACCCCCGGGGCGAGTTGTATCCGGATATGCCATGAGCGTGTTCCGGCGTTCGACTGGCACGAGCGCCAGAATCGGATCCTCCTGATTAGCGAGATCCCCGGCAAAATAGACGCGTGTATAGAGTTGCTTAAGCATGCCGCGTCCGAATACGGCTAGGTTCAGATGGGGCGCCTGAAAGACATTCTTCGGACCAGGCACTCGCCCAGGCTTGATGGTTTCAAATTCGCAACTTCCATCCGCCGCCGTTGCCATGCGCCCGAAGCCAAGAAAGCCCGGTTCAACCGGCTTCGCCTGAACGTCATCGGGATGGTTATATTTTCCTTGCCAATTTGCCTGCCATATTTCGATCATCGCATCGGGGACGAGTTCGCCATTCCCGTCCACGACGCGAACCGTCAGTTGCACTCGCTCGCCTTTAACTTTCGGACTGGCGATGCGGCGCACGCTGCATTTGTCCGTAGTAAGACAAAAATGAAAAAAGGGCCCGACGGTTTGCGATGGCGTGGGAACCAGGTTCATTGTCAAGTCTCGAAGGGCGTCATTTCCGGGCCGCGCACGATGATGTCAAACTTGTACCCAGTTGCAAACTGGGGCTGTGTGGTCTCCAGATCGAAACGTGAAATCAGTCGCTGCCGTGCCTTCTCGTCGGGAAGCGATTGATAGATCGGATCGAAGGCGAACAGCGGATCTCCGGGAAAATACATTTGCGTGACTAGCCGCGACAGAAACGCCCGGCCAAACACAGAGAAATGAATGTGTGCCGGACGCCATGCGTTGTAGTGATTCAGCCACGGGTAAGGGCCAGGTTTGATGGTTACGAAGCGATAAGTTCCATTCTCATCTGTCAGAGTGCGCCCGGTTCCGGAGAAATTTGGATCGAGTGGTGCGGGATGTTGGTCCACATCATGAGCGTACCTTCCCGCTGAGTTTGCCTGCCACAATTCGATGAGCGCTTTGGGAACAGCTTGGCCGTTGCTGTCCAGCACGCGGCCAGTCACGACTATGCGTTCGCCAATCGGTTCGCCAGCTCGCTGCCGAGTGAGGTCGTTGTCGGTGTCGCCGATCTCTCCGTGTCCAAAAACTGGGCCGGTGATCTCCGATAAGGTATGCGGTAAGAATATCAACGGCTGGGAAGGCGCACGGCGCACCGAAGCCCTGTAAGGTTCGTGGAGTGAACTGGGTTGGCTGCCGGCTTCGTTCCGGCGATAGGGGACAACCTTCGACCCTTCATGAATAGGATGGCCCACAAAAAACCCTCGGCTGCCAGATTATAAATGGAGCGAGCTTTCTCGAACCGCATCTGGAACTTTTTACCACTAAAGCCGCGGAAGGGCCGCCGAAGATCTCTACCCGAAATTCCGCCAATGGCGGCCATCGCGTTCAAGGAGTTCGTCAGCCTCCTTCGGTCCCCAGCTACCCGATGCATAGTTTGGAAAATTACGTGGTGGTAGCGCTTTCCATAAATCCAACATCGAACTAATTACGCTCCATCCGCCCTCTACCATGTCCGCGCGTTGGAACAGGGTGGCATCGCCCACCATGCAATCGTGCAGGAGTCGCTCATAGCCTGTACTGGGCTGCTTGCCAAAATAGTCGCTGTACTCAAAATTCATGTCGACGATTCCCAGTCGCATCGCCGGGCCTGGTGTCTTGGCCGCAAAACGTAGCGCAATTCCTTCTTCGGGCTGAATATGCAGGACCAATTGGTTCGGAGTAAGTTTTTCAACCTCGGTGTCACGAAAGAGGACAAAAGGTGCCCGCCGAAACTGGATGACGATGTAGGTGCTGCGCGAGCCCATCCGTTTTCCGGTACGCAGATAAAAGGGAACGCCAGCCCATCGCCAGTTATCCAAGTGCAGCTTTATCGCCACAAAAGTCTCTGTGCGCGAATCGGGCGGTACGCCGGATTCCGACCGGTAGGCAGTAGCGTGATGACCCGCGATTTCGCCTTCGCCGTATTGGCCGCGTACGCTACGCGTCAAAACATCTTCGGAGCTGAGTGGTTGCACGGCGTGGAGAATCTTGCCTTGTTCGTCCCGCACGGCTTCTGGTTGGAAGGAAATCGGCGGCTCCATTGCGATGAGGCTCATCAGTTGCATGATGTGGTTCGGCACCATGTCGCGCAGAGCGCCCGCCGTATCGTAATAGCCTCCTCTGAGTTCAACGCCTACCGTTTCACCGACGGAAACCTGTACGTGATCGATATAACGGCGATTCCAGATGGGCTCGAAAATGCCGTTGGCGAAACGAAAGGCCAAAATATTCTGGACGGTTTCCTTACCAAGGTAATGATCGATACGATAAATCTGGTCTTCGTCTACAACGTTAAGCAACTGTCGATTTAGGGCTCGGGCCGACTCCAAATCGTGGCCAAAGGGCTTTTCAACTATGACCCTACGCCATTGATGATTCTCTTGCGCCATTAAACCAAGACCGGCCAACCGCTCGACGATCAGTCCGAAGAACTCCGGGGCAGTCGCCAGGTAGTAAAAGACATTGCCGTGAGTGTTGTGAGTTTTATCGACCGTCTGCAGAAGATCCTTCAACTGTTGGTAGGTAGTGTCATCTGCAAACTCACCGGTGACGTAGTAGACGTGATGCTCGAACCACTCGAGAATGATAGGGTCGAGGGGGCCGTCGACAAATTCCTTGAGATCGAGCGTCACCTTAGCGCGAAATTCGTCGGTCGATATCGGATTTCGAGCGATGCCAATCACCGCAAACTCGCGCGACAGCAGATTGTATTTCGCCAGGTTGTAGAGGGACGGGATCAGCTTGCGGCGAGTCAGATCGCCCGCCGCGCCAAAGATAACCATCACGCAAGGATCGCCACGTCGCCCCAGATTCTGTCCCTCGACTACGACCGCTCCCTGCAACATCTTTTGCATTCCTCTCGAACGCCGAGTTTAGCAACTTTGTGGTCTTATTTGGGTTCCTGCGTGGGTACGCGCGGCGAATCGAATCTCCACTGGGTCCAGAGATTGCGGGTGAAAGAGTCGAGCAAGTGAATGTTGGTCAAACCGGCCGGTGGCATTGCTCGTCTGCGATGGACTAAGCAGTTCCAACCGCTGCCGTAATCTCGACCCGAACTTTCAGAGTTTCACCGAGTTCGGTAAATCCCTCCAGCCACCCGCGTGCGTCCGCGTCTCCGTGTTCCGCGCGCTCCAGTATCTGCCCCGCATAGTTACACATCATCCGGTAGTAGGTATTTTGAGCTTCCCAGATTCGAACCTCGAACGGCAAGCTCAGCACCAAATTAATTGTCTGCTGCAACCGCTGGAGCAATCCGGGCTCAAGAGGGTTGGCTACAAATCGGATAAAAAGGTGTTCGAGGGTGCGGCGCAGCGCGAACTCCAGCGTCACGGCATCGGGGGTTACCCCGGTACGGTGTATTTCTTCTAGAATGGCTCGGGATTTGTTCAGATCGACTTCTTCCGCGGAAAATATATCCAGAAGATCAGAGTTCAAAGTGAAGTCGACAGCCAACCTAAAACGTCGTGGCAGAGGCACACCCAGGTCGGTGACAAAACGAATGAGGTGGGCGTGCTCGTCATGGAAATTTCGATATAGCGCGCGGGCCTCATTGGTGGCTTCTTCGAGAATGACGCTAAGTATTTTTCTTTGCTCGTCGCGAAACAGCATGCGAAGGGTATACATGCCAGAGCCAAAGTTCTTTTCTATCAGGCGTACCAAGTCTGCCAGATCACCACTCCCGACTGCTTTTTCGACATCCTGGTCGAGTCCCCGGTAGGATTCTTCCCCTTGAAATTGACGTACTCCGCCAATCAGGCTGTGGTCTGCCAGGTGCAGTACGCCAAAAGTGATTTGGTCGGGTTCCCATGTGATTTCGGAAGTGACGGTGGCCTGCCCGAGTACGACACGCAATTTTCCTTGGCGCGATGACCGGTAGTCCATGCGCTCAACGTCGTAGCAATAGATCCGAGCCAGTTCTCCATATTCTTCGAAAAGGGAACTGACGGCATAGTGAGCCCCCACCTTTTCCAAATCCACCATCGCAGGCTCGACGTGGCGCTGATAAATCGACCGCCCATTTCCCTGGTCCGCCAGATTACTTTGAGCTTGGGCTAACAGATCGAGAAAAGCGGTTGCCAGATTCTGTTCGAATAGTTCTCCCGCCAGCTGGAGGGCGCGTGCGGCGTACTGGATCACCTGAACCGTCTCGATTCCCGACAAGTCATCGAAAAACCATCCGCAACTCGTATACATCAGCATCAGGTAACGTTGCAGCTCGAGCAGCTTCAAGGCGGTGATGATCTGATCCCTTGGAAGCTCGCGCTTGGCTTGTGCAGTGAGGAAGCGCAGTACATTCTCGCGGGATCGATCAAGAACCAAATCGATGTAAGCATCGCGGGTCTGCCACGGGTGCTCAAAAAATTGTCTGGCCTCAGCTTCAAACAGCGGCGCCACGGTGTCGCGGAGCCAATCGAAGGCTTGCCGCAACGGAGCTCTCCATCGCTGGTTCCAGCCCGAGTGGCCGCCGGAGTTGCAACCACAATCGCTTCTCCAGCGTTCCACTCCGTGCGCGCAACTCCATGAACTGTTTCCGATCACTTTGGCTTCCTGGATGGGGGGATGCTTTTCAAGATAGTCGCCGTAGTTGGTCAGGCGCGCGAGCTGGCTCGACTCGATGTAATTCAACGCGAAGGCCAGCGCCATGTCTCCGTAGGCGCGGTGGTGACCGTAAGTCTCGCCATCGGTTGCGATGTGTACAAGTTGTGGCCAGGTTCGAGCTTCAGAAAATGCACCCAGAAGGCGGTCAGAAAAACGTTTCCCATCGGCCAAAACATCTTCGAACGCGATGGCGCGAGAGATGGGGCCATCGTAAAAAAATACGTTCATAGTCTTGCCGGAAGTCACCCGCACAGCATAAGCCATCGAAGGATCGATTCTGCCTCCATCGACTTTGCGCCAGGCTCGCCCGCCGAGAGGCCTGACGCGGCCTGCCTGATGAGGGGACAAAATTGTGAATTTGATCCCGAGATCAGCCAGGACTTCTAAAGTCTGCAAATCGACAGCAGTTTCGGGCAACCACATTCCCTCGGGGTGACGCCCAAACCGCTTTTCAAAGTCGCGGATACCCCACAAAATTTGGGTGTACTTGTCGCGACGGCTAGCCAGGGGAAGAATCATGTGGTTGTAGGCCTGCGCCACGGCCGAACCGTGCCCGGAAAATCTGTGCCGGCTGTCTCGATCCGCCGCGAGGATTGCCTCATAAACTGCGGGGCTTTTTTGTTCCATCCAGGAAAGTAGCGTCGGACCGAAATTGAAGCTGATTTTTGAATAATTATTGACGATCTGAAGAATACGGCCTTCCCCGTCAAGAATTCGCGAAGCGCTGTTTGGGGCGTAGCATTCAGCAGTCACACGCTCATTCCAGTCATGATACGGGTAAGCAGAATCCTGCAACTCTACCGCCTCCAGCCACGCATTTTCACGTGGCGGCTGGTAAAAGTGCGCATGAATACAGATATACCGTTCCATCTGATCTCCCTGGGAATCTTGATAAGTTAAGATAGGTTATCAGCAAGCGTTGTCTTGCGCTGATCGGCAGTTATCCCTTCGATCTGTTTATACTTCAGGATTCAGCAGCCACATTAGACAGCGAAGCAATCGATCCGAGCATCTCAAATCGACCGAGGGCATGGCATTGAAAAATAGAACTCCTGGAGAGCCGGCATATGTCCCCTGTGCCACCTACCGTCTCCAGTTGAATCTGGCATTTACTTTTCGCCAGGCCGCTTCGCTCGTCGAATATTTTCACGACCTTGGAATCAGTGATTGCTACACCTCGCCATTCCTCATGGCTCACCCCGGGAGTCTTCATGGATACGATGTCACCGATCACACTCGCATCAATCCGGAAATCGGTTCTGAGGAAGAATTCACTGCGTTCGCCGAGCGTTTGAAGCAGAAGGCCATGGGGCTGGTCATCGATATCGTCCCCAACCATATGTGCATCACCCATTCTTCGAACCACTGGTGGTGGGATGTCCTCGAAAACGGGCCGAGTTCGGACTTTTCCACTTACTTCGATATCGATTGGAACCCGCCCAAAGCCGAACTGGCAAATAAGGTTTTGCTCCCCTTTCTTCCGGATCAGTTTGGGGAGGTCCTGGAGAACCAGCTAATTCGCGTGGTCTTTGACGCTGGATCATTCTCTCTGGATTCGCAAGGCACGCTGTATCCATCGGCACCACGGTCATGGGCGCGGGTACTCGAGAAAATTCTCGCGAGAGTCAAAGAACAGGTTCCCGCCAGTGACGATCATCTGCTCGAACTCGAAAGCATACTCACCGCGTTGTCCCATCTGCCGCCGCGTGAGAACACCGATCACGCAAAAGTGAGGGAACGGCAGCGAGAAAAAGAGATTATCAAGCGCCGTCTCATTGCGTTGATCGACGGCAGTGAAGTCGTGAGGGCAGCGGTACATCATGTGCTGAGTGCCATGAACGGGATCAAGGGCGACCCGCATAGCTTTGACGATCTGGAGCGTCTGCTTGACGATCAAGCATATCGGTTGAGTTTTTGGCGGGTTGCATCGGATGAAATCAACTATCGGCGGTTTTTTGATATCAACGATCTGGCTGCTATCCGGGTAGAAAATCCCGATGTCTTCGCCACCGTCCATCGTTTGCCCTTCAATTTCATTCAGAGGGGCCTGGTCCAGGGAATTCGGATTGATCATCCCGATGGCTTATTCGATCCGCTGAAATATTTTCAGGATCTGCAGACTCAGTCCCCTTTGCCGGGAGGCTCGTCGAATCGTTCCGCAAACGGGGTGCGCCGCCACGTTTACGTGGCTGCGGAGAAGATTCTGGTCAAAAACGAAGAGTTGAGGCCCAGTTGGGCCGTTGAGGGAACGACCGGTTACGGATTTCTGAATTTGCTGAACGGAGTCTTCGTCGATGGTTCACGAAAACATGTGTTCCAGCGGCTCTACCGGCAGTTCACGGGCTGGTCGCAGCCCTACGCAGATCTTATCTACGAAAGCAAGCGTCTGGTCATGCAAGTGTCTATGTCCAGCGAGTTGAACGTTCTTTCCCGGCGCTTAGACCGCATTTCGGAACAGCACCGTCGATCGCGAGACTTCACCCTGGAAAGCCTGCGTGACGCACTGCGCGAAGTTATCGCCTGCTTCCCCGTATATCGCACCTATATTCGCATGGATACACAGCATCCCGATGAACAGGACGAGCGGAACATCCGTATTGCCATCAAAGCTGCCAGGCGCCGCAATCCCGCGACCAGCGGATCGGTATTCGATTTCATTCAAGACCTGCTGATGCTCAAGGACCCGGAAAGCATTGGCGACAACGATCGTGCTGAACGTCGCCTTTTCGTTATGCGTTTCCAACAGCTGACGGGGCCAGTGATGGCCAAAGGATTGGAAGACACGGCGTTCTATCGATATTGTCCGCTGCTTTCGTTAAATGAAGTGGGAGGCTCGCCCGAGATGTTTGGCGTCACCTTGGCACACTTCCACTCCAAAAACCTTGCGCGGCGAACTTCATGGCGAAATGCCATGCTCGCCAGTTCCACCCACGACACTAAGCGGAGCGAAGACGTTCGCGCGCGAATCAATGTGCTCTCGGAAATTCCGTCGGAGTGGTATCGCGCCATTAGAGCCTGGGAAGCCTTCAATCAGGACAAGAAAACTACGGTGGCAGGCGAACTCGTCCCGAGTGCGAATGAGGAGTATTTTCTCTACCAGACGCTGGTTGGAGCGTGGCCTATGGCCCTGATGAACAGTGAGGAGCACAGAGAATTCGTGGCCAGAATCCACAGCTATATGGAAAAGGCTTTACGAGAGGCGAAGGTTAATACCAGCTGGGTCAATCCGAACATTGAGTACGAGGCAGCATTCCACAATTTCCTTGATGCGGTGCTGAACCGCACTGCCAGCAAACCGTTCCTCGACGATTTCACGGTGTTCCATGCCCGGATTGCGACTGCGGGAATGTTCAATTCACTGTCCCAGACTGTACTCAAAATCGCGTCTCCCGGCCTGCCCGATTTTTATCAAGGAACCGAGGTCTGGAACTTCAGCCTTGCCGACCCGGACAACCGGCGTGCAGTCGACTACCATCGCCTGCAAACGCTGCTCGCGCGACTTAAGAGCGCGGACTCCGCCCATTCATCGAGTCTGCTCGATCGGCTCGTTGCTGAACCTACCGACGGTAGTCTCAAGCTCTACGTCACCCGGTCCGCGTTGTGCTTCCGCCGCGACAATCGTCCGTTATTCACAAAGGGTAGCTATCTGCCGTTGCGCGCCACAGGAGACAGGAACAAGCATCTGGTCACATTCGCGCGGTTTTTCCGTGAAACTGCGCTTGTGGTGATGGTGGGCCGATTCTTCGGCCAACTCGACTCGCAGACACGTCTGCCTGTCGGGCTCGATGCTTGGGGCAATACGGAAATTGTTCTTCGAAAACGGCTCCCAGCGGGACCTTTCCGTGAGGTTTTTACGGGGCAGACCGTAACTCCTGTTCGTCGCAACGGCAATCTGATTCTCCCCGTTGCAGAGGCGTTTGCGCATCTGCCGGTCGCGCTCCTTGTCAATTTCGGCGACCGCGGCAATTCCGGGGCCGAGGGCAGCACGCATGCCGGATAGAAAGACTGCCGGCGTCCTGGGCAATCACCCCTGGCGACTTCAATTCGGCGCATCCGTTGTTGATGAAGGAACGCGTTTCCGTGTATGGGCGCCAAAAGTTGATACCATTGCGGTTCGCATTTTGGGCGAGCGGTCGCAAACCATTCCCTTAACCATGACCGACCCCTGGGATTCTGAGTTCGGTGGCGTGTTCGAGGCTACCATTCCGGGCGTGAAGCAAGGAACGGATTACTACTACATTTTGGATGGAGAGCGGGAGCGCCCCGATCCGGTGTCGCGCTGGCAGCCGCACGGAGTTCACGGACCTTCACGGGTCGTCGATCCTGATTCGTTCCGCTGGTCAGATGAAGGCTGGGCTGGAATACCGCTGAACGACTTCATCATCTACGAACTTCACATTGGTACATTCACGCCGGAGGGTACGTTCGAAAGCGCCATAGCACGACTTCCCTATCTGGTTGAACTGGGAATCACCGCGGTGGAAATTATGCCCATCGCTGAGTTTCCGGGTAATCGTAACTGGGGATACGACGGCGCCGCCCTTTATCCGCCGCAATCGTCATATGGTGGACCGGCTGGATTGAAAAACTTGGTCGATGCGTGCCATCGGCACCGACTCGCGGTGGTGATGGACGTTGTGTATAACCACCTCGGCCCCGAGGGCAATTATCTTTCAGAATTTGCCCCGTCTTTTACCGACGCCCATCACACACCCTGGGGCCCGGCGATCAACTTCGACGGTCCAGGGAGTGATGGCATTCGTCGATGGGTTATAGACAACGCCCTTTACTGGCCCACCGAATATCACGTGGACGCTCTTCGCCTGGATGCCATTCACGGCATTTACGATTTCGGCGCGCGTCATGTTCTCGATGAGCTGGCGGAGAAATTCGAGCACCAGGCTCGCCAATTGAAGCGCCAGGCCTGGATTATCGCGGAAAGCGATCTTGCGGACGTGCGCATCATCAATCCGCGTTCCGCGGGAGGCTATGCCTTGGACGGCCAATGGCTCGACGACTTTCATCATGCGCTCTATGCAATTTTGACCGGAGAGAGCGGGGGGTTTTTAATGGATTTCGGCTCACTTGCTTATCTCGCCAAGTGTCTGGGCGAAGGATATGTCTACGACTGGAAATACTCTCGCTATCGCCTCCGTCATTACGGCAGCTCCTCCAAAGATCGTCCGGGCGAACAATTTGTAGCGTTCATCCAGAACCACGACCAGGTTGCCAACACGAGTCGGGGCCAAAGGCTGTCGTGTTTGGTTTCTCGCGAACAGCAGAAGCTGGCGGCGGTCCTGACTTTGTGTTGTCCCTTCCTGCCGTTGCTATTCATGGGCGAGGAGTACGGAGAAACGAGGCCGTTCGTTTTCTTCACCAGCTTCGACGATAATGACCTGGCTACCGCCGTCAGTGAGGGGCGCAAGAGGGAGTTGGGCGCGCATTACCAGGAAGGTGAATTCGCCGACCCCCAGGATCAGCATACCTTTGAGCGATGCAAGCTTGACTGGCCCAAACTAAAGAGCTCGCCGCATGCAGAAATCTTACACCTTTACCGCGACCTGATTGCACTGCGACGGCACCACCCCAGCTTGGGGAACTGCCGCAAAGACCTCACCGAGATCCAATTCGAGGAATCGAAGTTTTTGGTGATGAAGAGGGCGGATCCGTCAGGGGAGTCGGCTCTGGTGGTCTGCAATTTCTCTGATTCATGGCAGACAATACCCGTGACGTTCGAGGCTGGAAAATGGCCGGCAGTTTTGTGGACTGGGGATTCGGCTTATGGCCGCTCAGCGAAGAATTCCTTCGTCGAAAAGCCAAGTTTTGGCCCTGACCGGCGAATATCCATGGGGCCTTTTGAGGCCGCTGTTTACATAAGCAAACAATCTTTTTCGAAAATGTGACCTACCCGACCAGAGTAAAATACCGCGTAATCTGGCGGAGAGTGAGCCGCCATTGAGTGATCTGATTCACCCCGGAAACGAAAATCTCCGCCGGGCCGCACACCCCGCTACCCATATGATAAATTTCTAAAATACTCTGATTATTCAATACTTTGCACCGTCGGCGCGTCCTTTTGGGACGTTCTCCGGGTGATTGCTTTCTTCTGCAGGAATGGCGCACATACTGACTGACTAAGAGGTTGGCACTGACGATGAGCGGCGCACACATAACGGGAGCAGAAAACGGTGCCGTGAAACCGTCATTTACCAGAAAAGTGATCATCGAAAGTGTGCGGCCCGAAGTCGATTGTGGGCGTTTTGCTATCAAGCGCACGATCGGAGACCGAGTAGTCGTGACGGCCGACATTTTCGCCGATGGCCATGATGTCCTGTACGCCGTACTGCGACATCGCCCTGACTCTCAGTCCGAGTGGCAGGAAGTTCCCATGGAAGCGCTGGTTAACGATCAGTGGCAGGCGGAGTTTCGCGTCGAAGCCGAGGGCCGGCATTTTTTCACCTTGCAGGCTTGGCCGGATCGCTTCCTTTCCTGGAGTCGCGATATCGTAAAAAAACTGGACGCGAAACAGGATCTTTCGGTGGATATTCTGGTTGGGGTGCAGTTGATTGAGACGGCGGCCCAGCGGGCCAGCCGCAAGGACCGGGGCTTTCTCGCTACGTGCGCGGAAGAGATAAAAAGATTGGCGGTTCGGGACATGCCAGGCGCGGTGAATATGGCGATCAGCCCCGATCTTCGCGCTTTGATGATTCAAACCGCCGATCGCCGTCGCGCCACTACCTACGGCAGGGAACTGGTGGTCGTGGTTGATCGCGAAAGGGCCCGCTTCAGTGCCTGGTATGAGATGTTTCCGCGCTCCAGTTCGCCAAGAGCGGGAAAGCCTGGAACTCTGCGGGATTGCACCAACCGCCTGGACTATGTTGCCGGGATGGGATTCAACGTCTTGTATCTCCCTCCGATCCATCCCATCGGGCGTGTCAATCGCAAGGGGAAGAACAACGCGGAGCGTGCGGCCCCGGATGATGTCGGCAGCCCCTGGGCGATTGGATCACGGGAAGGCGGACACAAAGCCATCGATCCGCAACTAGGCACGCTTGAGGATTTCAAGCGCTTAGTTTCGCGCGCCCAAGGCTTAGGAATGGAAGTGGCCCTCGATCTGGCATACCAGTGCGCGCCCGACCATCCCTATGTGAAGGAACATAAGGATTGGTTTCGAATCCGGCCCGACGGTTCGGTGCAGTACGCGGAGAATCCACCGAAGAAGTATCAGGACATTTTTCCCATCGACTTTGAAACTGATCAGACTCAGGCCCTGTGGGAAGAACTGCGAAGTATAGTTTTGTACTGGATCGAGCAGGGTGTCCGAATCTTTCGGGTGGACAACCCACATACTAAGCCCTTTCACTTTTGGGAATGGCTCATCAGCGACATCAAGAGCCGCTTCCCCGATGTGTTGTTTCTTGCAGAGGCATTCACCCGCCCAAAATTGATGTATGAACTGGCGAAGATGGGGTTCACGCAGTCGTATACGTATTTTGCCTGGCGCAACACCAAGCTGGAGCTCACCCAATACTTTCAGGAGTTGACGCAAACTGAAGTCCGAGAATTCTTTAGGCCAAACCTATGGCCCAACACCCCTGATATTCTCACCGACGTTTTTCAGCGCGGCGGCCTGCCCGTTTTCGGGCAACGCCTTGTACTGGCAGCTACTCTAGGAGCAAATTACGGGATCTACGGACCGGCTTTTGAACTCGGCGAAAATCGAGCTGTGGCCGCTGGGAGTGAAGAATACCTGGAGTCTGAGAAATATCAGATTCGCGCCTGGGACTTGCAGAGTCCGACCAGCCTGGCGAAGCTGATCGCACAGGTAAATCAGATACGCCGCGAGAATCTTGCGTTGCACGGTGATTTAAGCTTGAGATTTCACCCTTCTGATAACGATCAGATCATCATCTACAGCAAGATGACTGATGACCTGCTGAACATCATTGTCACCGTGGTGAACTTGGACCCTTATCGCGTTCAAGCGGCCTGGGTCGATCTTCCGCTGGACACATTTCATTTAGATCCGCGCCAGCCTTATCAGATGCACGACCTGCTCACGGACACCCGCTATGTCTGGAGAGGACCGCGAAATTACGTTGAACTCAATCCGCAGCGCTTGCCGGCGCACATTTTTTGCATTCGACGGCGGCTGCGAGTTGAAAATGGCGTCGATTACTTTGCCTGATGGGGTCCTGAAATTTCGTCGGCCCGTTTTCTAACGGGCCCAACAAGTCGCTCGTAGGCTGAAAAACGGAGAAGGGAATTTGGCAACGCCTCAGGACGCGCTCTGGTACAAGGATGCGGTCATCTACCAGGTACACGTCCGTACCTTCTTCGATACCAACGGAGACGGCATCGGTGATTTTCGTGGTCTCGCACAGAAGCTCGATTACCTGCAGGAACTGGGTGTCAACGCTGTGTGGCTTATGCCATTCTTCCCGTCGCCCCTGAAAGACGACGGTTACGATATTGCTGATTACACATCCGTTCACGCCACCTACGGTAATCTCGACGACTTCAAGCTTTTTCTCAATGCCGCGCACGAGCGCAACATTCGTGTCATCGTCGAGATGGTGTTGAATCACACCTCCGATCAGCATCCCTGGTTCCAGGAATCGCGCAGCTCACGAGACAACCCGCGCCGCGACTGGTACGTCTGGAGCGATACGGACACAAAATATAAGGGTGTGCGCATTATTTTCGTGGATACGGAGCTTTCTAATTGGGCTTGGGACCCGGTTTCGAAGGCATATTATTGGCACCGGTTTTTCAGCCACCAACCTGATTTGAATTACGACAATCCGGCAGTCCGCGAGGAAATGTGGAAGGTGATGCAATTCTGGGTGGAACTGGGAGTCGACGGTTTTCGGCTTGACGCAGTTCCGTACCTGGTCGAGCGCGAAGGCACTTCGTGCGAGAACCTGCCGGAGACCCACGCGGTCTTAAGAGAATTACGGGCGAAGTTGGACAAGTATTATCCCGGCAAGATGCTGCTCGCAGAGGCTAACCAGTGGCCGGCTGATCTGCGTGCCTACTTTGGCGAGGGCGACGAATTTCATATGGCGTTTCATTTTCCGCTGATGCCCAGAATGTTTATGGGCCTGAAGCTGGAAGACAGAAAGCCAATTACCGAGATCCTGAAGCAGACTCCACAAATTCCACAGCTTTGCCAATGGTGTCTGTTCCTGAGAAACCACGACGAGCTTACCCTCGAGATGGTCACCGACATGGAACGGGATTACATGTATGACCAGTATGCCCGCGACCGGCATATGCGGATCAACGTAGGCATCCGCCGCCGTCTTGCTCCTTTGCTTGATAACGATCGCCGCCGGATCGAGTTGATGAATGGGATGCTGATGTCGCTTCCCGGAACGCCCATTATTTATTACGGCGACGAAATCGGTATGGGCGATAACATTTACCTCGGCGATCGCAACGGGGTTCGCACTCCAATGCAGTGGGATGGCGGCTGGAACGGTGGTTTTTCTACGGCTGATCCTGAGAGCCTCTATTCACCGCTCATGCTCAACCCGGTCTATGGCTACCAATCAGTTAACGTGCAGTCACAAAAACGCTTTGACCACTCGCTGCTCTCCTGGATGAAGCGGATCGTTAAGGTGCGGAAGTCGACCCCGGTTTTCGGTCGAGGGTCGATCGAATTCTTATATCCCGAAAACCATCGCATCCTGGCTTACGTCCGCCAACTGGATAAAGAGTGCATTCTGGTGGTAAATAATCTTTCTAACAGCGCCCAGGCCGTGGAGCTGGATCTACGCCGTTTCAAGGGCAATATTCTGATTGAAATGTTCGGGAGGAATATTTTTCCTCGAGTAGGCGATTTACCATACCTGTTAACCTTGGGACCGTATCAGTTCTACTGGTTCCGTCTGCGCCGAATTTGAGCATTGCAGGCACCGGGATCAGCGAACTGAGATCTGAGTGCAGCAAAATCCAGTGAGGCAAGCGTTTTGTCCGACGAAAGCATTCTTACCGATGAGTTTCTCCGCCAGCTGATCAACGTCGGCGAAGCGGACCTCCTCATCGGCGTGCCAACTTACAACAATGCCGCGACGGTCGGCCAGGTCGTGCAAACGATCCGTGCCGGGCTGCTGAAATATTTCCCGCGCGAACGCGCTGTGATCGTTAATGCCGACGGCGGCTCGCGCGATCAAACGCCGGATCTTGTCCGCGGGGCATCGATCAACGACGCCCAGGTGTCCTCCGACTTTCAGGCGTTGCGCACTCTGCATTGCATCAGCTCGGAATACCCCGGAGAACCTTCTACCGCCACGGCATTGCGAACAATTCTGGCCTCGGCTGATCTGCTTCGCGCTTCCGCCTGCGCGGTGGTATCGCCGGAAGCAACTACCATCGAGCCGGATTGGATCGAGCGTCTACTGCGTCCGGTCTATCAGGGAATCTACGATTTCATCACGCCTCTGTATCGCCGCCATAAGTTCGACGGATTGTTGATTCGCAACCTGGCATATCCGATGACTCGCGCCTTCTACGGCAAGCGGATTAAGGAGCCGTACGCGTCCGAATTTGCCTTCTCGGGGCAACTTGGTGCGCACTTTCTCGGCCAGGAAATCTGGGCGCAGGAGGCTGGTCGCACCGGCACTGAAATTTCCCTGACCATCGCGGCCATCACCGGAGGCTTTCGACTGGCGCAAACTTTCCTGGGCACGAAGCCCCACGTAGACGCCCGCTCGGCCGACCTGGTCGCAGCCATGCGGCAGACTGCCGGTGCGCTATTCTGGTCTCTTGAACCTAATTACCAGATTTGGAGTTCTCGTGCCGATTCGCAACCGATACCGACCCTTGGGGCCGGCGAAGAAGTAACTCTGGAGCCGTTGCGCGTTAATCGCAAACGTCTGCTGGAGATGTTTCACTCCGGCGTGGCCGAACTGGAGCCAGTGCTCAAGCAGATTCTTTCAGCGCCGACTATTTCCGAGTTGCAAAGAATCGCTACTCTCGAGGAGGACGAATTCTCCTACGGCGATGAACTATGGGCTCGTACCGTATTTGAATTTGCCGCTTCTTATCACAAATCCGTTATCAGCCGCGACCATATCGTCCAGGCACTGGCCCCGCTGTATCGCGGAAGAGCGTTTACATTCCTAATCGAAAACCGCGACTCTTCCGGTGAGGAAGTAGAACAAAATGTAGAGAACTTTTGTTTGACTTGCGAGCGTCTCAAGCCGTCGCTGGTCGAGCACTGGAACGGAAGAAAGTGAGGTCACGATGCGCGAAATGATTGTGAACGAGCTGACTCAGGCGACGCAGGAACTTATCCGGGAGTTTGCGCGCTTCCTGCCCCGCCTCATGGCGATGCTGGTGGTGGTGCTATTAGGGTGGCTTATCGCCTATGTCCTGAAATGGATTCTGCGCAGCATCCTGCGGTTAGTGAAGTTCGACAAGCTTTCCGAAGGCGCTGGCGCTACTCAACTGCTCAACAAAGCCGCACTTCCATCCTCTACCGAACTGGTGAGCCGCTTTGCTTTCTGGATAGCGTGGCTCGGTTTTGTGCTGTTGGGCATCAGCGCTTTGGGCTTTTTGGGTATGCAGGAATATGTCACTCGCTTTTTCATTTTCCTGCCGCGGCTGATCGTAGCCCTCTTCTTCCTTTTCTTCGGATTGCTCGCTGCCAGCTTCTTCTCTCGCGCAGCACTGTTATGGGCGGTCAATACCGATATGCCCTCGCCGCGCCTGCTTAGTTCTGCAGCGCGCGTCATGATTACCGTCTTCACGGCCTCTGCGGTTTTTGAGGAGCTCGGTTTAGCAGACTCCACCATGCTGCTGGCTTTCGCCATAGTCATGGGTGCAGTGATGCTAGGCCTGGCGATTGCTTTCGGCATCGGGGGGCAGGATCTAGCAAGAAGATTCCTTGAATCTCGCTTTGCACAAGAGAAGAAAGACGCAAAAGAAGGCGAGGACGAACTTTCTCCGCTTTAGCTAAGGTCTTATGACCCCTGCTGCGGGGGACGAATCTTCGGGCATGAAAATCGGGTGTTCCGTGGCTGGAACCTGGTGGTTTGTTCTTTGTACACTTCACCTATGACCAACATCGACAAATATGCTCTCGGCTCTTTTTGCTGGCTCGAACTGGCAACTTCCGACCAGAACGCGGCGAAAAAGTTTTATGGCAGCCTTTTCGGATGGGCTCCCGCCGACATGCCCATGGGACCGGGTGAAGTTTATACGATGTTCAAACTCGGAGATCGTGATGCCGGAACCGCTGCCTACACGCTGCGGAAAGAGCAGAGGGAGCATGGACTCCCCCCGAACTGGGCCATCTATGTGGCGGTAGAAGACACGAACGTGGCTGCGAAACGCGTTTCCGAGTTAGGCGGAAAGGTAGTTATGCCACCCTTCGATGTTTTTGACGTCGGTCGCATGGCGGTAGTACAGGATCCCGGCGGAGCCGCGTTCTGTTTGTGGCAGGCAAAGCAACAACCGAAGGCGGTCACAGGCGTCGACGGAACATTGTGCTGGGCTGATCTGAATACGGCTAATCCGGAACAGGTGGCCAAGTTTTATTCCCGCCTGTTCGGATGGAAGCTGGAAAAGGCTGAACACGATTCATCGGGTTACCTCCATATCAAAAACGGCGAGCAATTTATCGGAGGAGTTCCTCCAGCACAGCATCGCTCTCCCGGCCCCCCACACTGGCTGCCGTATATCCAGGTTCCGAAGTGTGACGATATGGCGGCTGCGGCGAAGACGATGGGCCAAATTCTTTCCAGAGCCCCTGACGATGGAAGGCGTTGGCCGGATGGCAGTTATCTCCGATCCGCAAGGCGCCGTCTTTGCGATTTTCCAACCGATGCCGAGAAGGTAGGACCGCCTTCAAGTTTCGAGCCGGCCAGCCTCGCGATTAGAGCTAGCTTGGCGCCTTGGATGGAGCGACTTCTGCGGAACCGACGGTTGGTGATATGCTTACCGCGATATGGGGATACCGAGCCTGCTGCGCAAAATCTTGATGGTGGACCTGCTTCGGGGATTGAAGGTCACGTTCTTTTATCAGGATCCAAAGGAAATTTATACCGAGCAGTACCCGCTGCAACGGCCGCAAGTGGCTGAGCGCTACCGCGGCGCCCCCAGGCTGAATGTAAATCCCGATACCAATGAGACAATGTGCATTGCCTGCGATTTGTGCGCACTGGCATGTCCCGAAAATCTGATTGTCGTCTCGAGTGAACGCAACGAAAAAACCCGCCGCAAAGAACTCACCAACTTCACTTATGATCTGAGCCGCTGTATGTTTTGTGGTCTCTGCGAGGACGCCTGTCCTACGGATGCGCTCGAACTGACTCAGGATTTTGAGCTCGCCAGCTATACCCGTGAGGGTGCCATCTGGAATCGCGAGATGCTGGAAAAAGGTCCGCAGCCGACGCAATACAAGAGATAGCGATTGGTTTTTAGCCTTTGCCCACTTCCAGCTAATAGCCAATGGCTAAGAGTCGACCCTTGGTTCCTGTTGCGTCATGCAGTGCATTGCCCCAAATCCCCAAATCAGATCTCCGGAGTAAATTCCGACGACTTCGCGGTCGGGAAATTGTTTGGCAATGATGTTGAGAGCGGCACGATCATTCGGATCGTTAAAAACCGGGACCAGCACAATTCCATTTGCGATGTAGAAATTGGCATAGCTGGCCGGGAGACGGCGACCTTCGAAGATGACTGGGCCGGGCATGGGAAGCTCCACAATTCTCAGAGGTTTCCCATCCTGATCGGTAGAGGCCCGCAGGCGGCGCAGATTTTCCTGCAGCGGTAAGTAATTGGGATCGTTCGCATCGTGTTCCATTGCCGTTAGAACAGTATGGGGTGAAACAAATCTGCTGATGTCGTCCACATGGCCGTGGGTATCGTCGCCAGTGATACCGGAGTCCAGCCAAATGACCTTGCCTGCGCCGAGATAATTCATAAACATTTGCTCGTAGTCAGCTCGTGACATGCCTGGATTGCGCTGCTGGGTGCGGCTAAGAAGGCATTCTTCCGTGGTAAGCAAAGTTCCGCGACCGTTGACTTCAATCGATCCACCTTCTAACACGACGCGGGCTTTATCGATTTGCGGATGAATTGTGGTGGCGCGGGCCGCCTTTGCCATGCGGATACTGATTTTTGCGTCGTGCTCATAGTTCGGATATTTGGCCCACGCATTGAATCGCCACGCGAGCGCGGTGAGGCTTGTCATGGCCATCGAACCTCCGAGGGCCCGATCCGAACGCCCCGTAGCGTTCTGCACGAAGGTACACCCGGAATCTCGTGTCCAGACCCGGTTTGTCGGCCACCGGTGAAACCTGAGATTCTTGGCAAGGGCATTTGCCTTGGTGAGAACCTTGCGCGCATGCTTCTCTGAGGTCGCACTATTCACGATAAGGTCCACACGTTCATGTCGACCCAGATGCCGGATGATTTCGGCATAGACCCAGGGAATGGGTTCAAATTTTCCCGGCCAGTCGTCTTGATAATGCGGCCACGCGAGCCAGGTGGAGGCGTGAGGCTCCCACTCAGCGGGCATACGTGGATTCAGCGGCCGGAATTCTTTTGGCTTCATTTTCGCAGCGTATCAGGTAACCCTAACGGTCTAACGAACCCCGGCCGTCGACAACCTAAATAGGACCTTCCCTAAGTGTTAGCTATTTTTGAAAGGCTAATCGATCAGGCGGCTGGTGATTTGGCCGTAGCTGTCGATACGGCGATCGCGAAGAAAGGGCCAGTTGCGTCGGACATCCTCGACGGCGGCCAGATCGACTTCGCCTATTAGAACTTCTTCCTTATCATGGGATGCTTCGACAATCACCCGTCCGAAAGGATCGCAGAGAAAAGAGGCGCCCCAAAATTCCAGCCCGGCGCCCGGGACAGCATTGCCACGAATGTCGCCGGTTTCGTGTCCGACACGATTTACTACTGCCACGAAAACTCCATTGGCAATCGCGTGCGCCCGTTGAATGGTTCTCCATGCGTCGTGTTGTGCAACACCGAACTCGGCCTTTTCGGTAGGATGCCAGCCGATCGCGGTGGGGTAGAAAATCAGCTCTGCGCCCTGTAGAGCGGTGAGACGCGCACCTTCGGGATACCATTGGTCCCAACATACAAGAGTGCCAACCCGTCCGACGCCGGTGTCGAAAGCGCGGAAGCCGAGGTCCCCCGGAGTGAAGTAATATTTTTCGTAATAAAGTGGATCGTCTGGAATATGCATCTTGCGATAAAGACCCCGCAGAGACCCATCCTCATCGAAGACGGCTGCAGTGTTGTGGTATATGCCGGGCGCTCGCTTTTCGAATAGTGACGCGACAAGAACAATTTTTAACTGTTTGGCTAAAGCGGACAGTCGGGTTGTTACCGGTCCGGGAATGGGCTGCGCCAGATCAAACAAACTGGAATCTTCGCGTTGGCAAAAGTACTGGGTCTGAAACAATTCCGGTAAGCACACGATTTGTGCCCCCCGCGCCGATGCCTCCTGGACTTTTTCGATGGCCTTTTGCAAGTTTTTGTCGGGGTCGGAAGTCGCTGACATCTGGACCAATCCAACCTTGAACTTCTGTGGCAAGTCTCCTCCTGGAAGCGAAAAAACAGAATAACAGTTTCCGTTTCAAGTTATAAAGCTTCGGGCCGTTAAGATGTTCTTTACTGCAAGATTGTCATCTTCGAGCGCATTTTCAATGAAAAATCTGGGCCACTGACCATGCTGGATTCCTTCGCGATAACCCCGAGCTTCCGAGTGACAATAGTCGAGGTTCCTGCTTGGTAGCAAGGCCCGCCGGCATCTAGTAAAGTAGTTCTTCGCAAATGGGGGGTGCAGCTTGAAGCATGACAATCACGACGGCGCCGGCACTGACCGCGATCTGCACGATCCGATCAAGGACCGGCTGATTCCTTTGGAGCCACTCGACCTTCAGAAAGTACGTTCAATCGACGATCTGTTGCGGGCGATGGCGAAGACGGCATTTACCGGGAGGCAGTTGGGTGAGGCAGTGGACGTACTCGAAGCCATGGCCCGGGACAAAGAGTGCTTCGTAGTGATGACTCTGGCCGGCGCCATGACCGTGGCCAAACAAGGGCTGATCGTTGCCGAATTGATTGATCGGGGCATCGTGAATGCAATTGTCTCTACCGGCGCGCTAATGGCCCATGGGTTGGTGGAAGCTACCGGGCGTGCACATTTTCGCTATAACCCTGAAGTCTCCGACGAGGAGCTCTACGAACAGGGATATAACCGCGTATACGACACTCTGGAGCCAGAAACGAACCTTGACGATGTAGAGAAGGTGATGGCGGAAGTCCTGGAACAATGGGATCCCAGCGAAATATTGGCCTCATATAAGCTCAACCATGCCATCGGAGAATATCTTGCCGAGCATGCCAAGGGCCAGCGGGGAATCCTGAAGTCCGCCTTCGAGAAAGGTGTACCAGTCTTTGTGCCCGCCTTTACCGACTCGGAATTGGGGCTGGACATAGCGCTCTCCAACCGCATGCGCGAAGCGGCGGGCCGCCACAAGCTGCGCTTCGATCCGTTTGAAGATCTGGAACACTTTGCCTCAACCCTGCTACGGCAGAAGCGACTGGGGATCTTCACCATTGGAGGGGGAGTGCCGCGGAACTGGTCGCAGCAATTTGGGCCGTTCATCGAACTCCGGCATCGGCGAATGGGAGAGAACGTGCCACTGAAGCGCTATCACTATGGTTTGCGAATTTGTCCGGAACCCGTATATTGGGGCGGGTTGTCGGGAAGCCCGTATAGTGAGGCGATTTCCTGGGGAAAATTCGTGCCTCCGGCAGAGGGTGGAAAGTTTGGCGAAGTCTTTCTTGACGCCACGGTGGGTCTGCCTTTGATCGTGGCAGCGGTGTTGGAGCGGTTGGGCAAAGCGAGTGGCAATAGCAAGGGAAAGAAAGAGAAAGCTCTCGCTGGAAAATAAGAAGCGGGGGCAGGATGCCCCCACCGGTCGGCCGGATGCTGGCGCTGTTCGCGATTCCTAGTCGAAAATAAGAACGGCGGCGGCGATGACCGTCGTCCACAAACCACGTTTGTCGCCGACCGCAGACTGCGTCACGTTAGCCGTCCTGACAATCTTGTTGGAAATCCGGTAAATCTCCTTCTTCTCGTCCCAGGATCGATCGGGGTCGAACTCCACATTCAAAGTGGTCGCCAGCATTTCCGCGGCGAGTTCTTCGGCATAGTCACCGGCCGAGTCTTCGGTTTCGCCGAACGAGTGGTGTTCGCTCAGGTAACCGTAAGTGTTGCGGTCGGCAGGAATAGCCACGCCAATGCTCGAAGCGAGCAACCGGTGTGGCTCGTGGGTGGAATTCTCAGCCACTACGGAAAATACCACTTCGCCGGGACTCAAATACTTCAAGCCCTGCGACCGAGGTACCAGCTTGCATTGTGGTGGAAAAATCGAAGAAACCCGAACGAGATTTTGCGCGGCAATGCCAGCATCCCGCAATGCCAATTCAAACGAAGTAAGCCGTTCACGATGTTTTCCGACCCCCTTGGTGAAGAAAATCTTCTTGGGGACCATGTCTTTAGACAATTCGGGTATCCTCCAGTAGAACTGGGCTAAATTTTCTAGACCATACCATAGGCAGTCATAAGCGCAATGTGAAAATCCAGAAAAAAGCGCCGTGTGCCGAAATTAGTACTTACGACCGTCGCCGAGCTTATTTGCCGGCGGCTACCGCACTGACGGTGATGGTGTCTCCCTTAGCCTGTCCGGTTACTTTGGCCTGACGATCAGCTAGTTTGTCCAGTTCACTGAGCGCAGTCTTATCGCTTGTATCCAGCGCATAAACCTTGTCCCCCACAACCAGTGCATATTTTGAGCCCTTGTTGACACAGGCGCGAACGCAAGCCGAGCCTTCGCCCGCCATCATGTGATTGGCTCCGCACATAGCGTCGCTAACCTTACCGGTGAAGGTTTGAGGCTGGTCGGCGGCAAAGGTAGTTGACCCAGACAGGCTTGCGCCCAGGATTAGAGTTGCCAGCCAAAAAGCGAAGTTCGAAGGGACAAAACTCATTGGAATTACTCTCCTTGTTCAGCCTGGATCTTTTGGTTAGATGCGGGGCCGAGATTATCGTTTCTTAAATCGAGGAACGGAAAATGGAGGTAACCGTCAACCTTCAACCGCACTTGCGATCAACGCTTGTGCCCGAAATGAAGCGAGACGTCCACCGTCTTGTCTTTCTCCTCCACCGTCTCATGAACGACGATGTCCCATTCATCTTCGCCTGGTAAAAGGCTGATAGCCGAGCGAGTGAAATCCTTGGGATATTGACTATCATAGATATCGCCTTCTCGCAGTTTCCAGGCCGCCGCCATTCGCTCAGTCGCCCGGCTATCCAGTCCCCGAATGTCCAAGTCACCCATCTTGTAAATATCGCCCTCCTGAATCTGCAAAGCGTACTTTGCCGTGGATTCCGCGTCATTCAATTCTGGAGTGGATTCGATCCGAGTTGCCATGTAGCCGCGGGACCCGTATAGCCGCTTTATGCCCTCGACATCTTTGTTCAGCTGAACGGCATTCACAAATTCTCCGGGGTGAAGATGGATCAGTTGCCGCAGCTTTTCGGCGGGGAAGACCTTGTCGCCTGAAACCTGAAGTTCGCTCAACTTATATTGCAGGCCGGGAGTGACGGGGAAAGACACATCGACCACCGTTTCATCCGGGCTTTCACTCACAACCTTAGGCTGCGGATCGGACAACGCCGCATTCAAATACCCGCGCTCCCGGTAGATGGGTAAAAAGTTCTTCTCGGCCTGAACACGCAGAGCGGTCCGTGCATACTCCTCACCGCCGAGGTTCTTGGCGGCGCTTTGCAAGGCAGGCAATTCTGCGGAGCCGGCCCCAGGAAATTCAATCTGGCGGATACGGATGTCCTCGCCGGTGATGCTAAAGTCGAATGCTTCGATGGGACCATCTGCTGGACCTACGCGAAGATAGTCAACCCGGCCTTTCAGTTTGTGTTCGATGGCCAGGGTCTGTAAAACATCGGAAACGTCGTCGATTAGTTTGCCTGTGACCGGCAGCTGGCCCTGGAAAAGCGGCACACTGGCTTGCAATTTCTCCAGCAATTCCTTTTCGGAAAGCCAGACGAAGTTCTCGAATCGGGCTGGCACAAACCGATCGCTGTCGGTTAGCTGGAGCTCCAGTTTCATTCCTTCTGACGAGAACTGAAAAGTGTAGGCGACATTGCTGAACGCTCCGGTTTCGCCCAATTGCTGGGTCACGATTTTGAAGTCATCTTCTGAGACGGCCTTGCCCTTTTGCAGCCCCGTGGCAGCAACGATCTGCTCGGACGTGTATCGCGTTGATCCCGTCGCCTTGGCCGAGGTGAGGATCGGAGAGGAAGGGGAGAGTGGTTTCGAGGGCTTACGGGATTGTGCGAAAAGCGGAGAAGCGCAGCTGAGCAGCAAAGCTAGGAAGGTTAGTTTCACTGCCGGGATTCTAAACCAATCTCACGCGGGGAATATTAAGGCGCGCCGGGGTCAGTTCCGGTGAGAAGTCTGCGGGCGAGTTACTCTAACGCCGTTCCCATGGCTGTGGGACCCTCACAGATGCCATCCCGGCGGCCGTAGCGGCTTGTATGCCCATCTCCGTATCTTCGAATACCAGACAGTCCTGAGGCGCCACTTTGAGCCTCTGGGCAGCTACCAGAAATGGCTCTGGATCGGGCTTGCTGTTTTTGTAATCGCCCGCACAGACGAGGGTGTCGAACCGATCAAGGATCTTCAAAGCTTTCAGAGAAGCCGTTACCGAATCCCGAGTGCTTCCAGAGACGACGGCGAAGGGAATCCGCCCGTGACTGGCCTCAATGTGCTCGAGCACTTCAGGCACGGGCTTCAGTTGAGAAAGGATTTCCAGATAGCGCCCCTCCTTTCGGAGGGATACTTCCGCCACTGGCATAT
Source organism: Terriglobia bacterium (assembly GCA_963786325.1). Taxonomy (GTDB): domain Bacteria; phylum Acidobacteriota; class Terriglobia; order Terriglobales; family Acidobacteriaceae; genus JAIQFF01. The sequence goes on along the minus strand of CAWAYW010000013.1, from coordinate 33,452 downwards.
TCAGCCCCTGCTCTTTGTTGAGGTGGCTGATGATCTCTGCGACCGGCATTCCTCCCCAGGCGTAAAACAGGTCCTCAGCGAATTTGCAGTTCCATTCCGAAAGGGTTTTACTCCAAGCGATGAAATGTAATGGCATGGAGTCGGCGATGGTTCCATCGCAATCAAACAAATAGGCCTTGAAGGCTCCCGATGGTAATTCCAGCTTCATATCGCTGCTTTCTCACACGACCTCGTTCCAAAACTTGTGCGGAATTACCAGGAAGCCAGGGCTCCGCGGCAAACGCCATACCCGTGCAATTTCAGCGTTTGCCAATCGCAACTGGGTCGACGGTTTTGATCTTTACAGTGGTATCGATGAAGGCGAGAGCGGCGCGGCTGAGGGCTTTGTCCTTGCGGAACACAAGCGCCAGATCACGGCGGATGGGAGTCTCGGCCATGGGAATAGCGACCAGCACATTGGCTTGCACGTCCTCCTGCACATTAGACCGGGCAATGAATCCAACGCCGACATCGGCGGCGATAAAGCGTTTCAGCAGTTCGCTCGAATCGAGTTCCATGGCATATTGAGGTTTGAGCCGGTTTTCATGAAACAGTTCTTCCAGCGCGTCACGGGTGTGCCCGGTTTTGGGCATGACCAGCGGGAACTTTGCAACTTCGCATATTGACGCGGACTTCAGTTTGGCCAGCGGGTGGTGTGGCGGGGCGATAATCACCAGTTCGTCGCGATGGATCAGCACTACTGTCAGGCGAGGATCCGTGATGGGCATCGACATGAAGCCGAAATCCACTGAGTTGTCGATGACCGATTCGAGAATCTTGCCGTAGTCGGCTCGCGTAATATTCACCGCAACGTCTGGATATTGCTTCTTGAACTGAGCAAATACTTCGGGGAGGATGTGAAGGCATGTACCTTCATTGGCACCGACGATGATTTCACCCCTAGGTACGCGCTCAGTCTCGGCAATTGCGGTGAGGACGGATTTGCGAGCCTCGAGAACTTCTTCCGCATACTTCTGGAATAGCTTGCCGGCTGCAGTGATGGAAACCTTGCCGCCTGAGCGGTCCAGGAGTTTCGCTCCTACTTCTTCCTCCAAAGCGCGGATCTGGGATGAGATCGCAGGCTGAGTACGGAAACGCTTCTCCGCAGCTCGAGAGAACGAGCTGTGGCGGGCCACTTCGAGAAACGTCTCTAGCTGTTCAAAGTCCATGGAAGCGTTTGGTGTTAGCAGTCAGCCGTCACCACTCAGCCGTCACCACTCAGCAAATCAACCTCCAAGGTACTCAAACTTCAGCCCTAGCCTGGTAATCGGTGGAACGTCTTAAGTTTCAAGATTCGCTGAATGTTAAGTGCTAACTGCCGCAAGCGTTTCGCGCCCGTCCCGGCGGATTATCCCCAAAGTGAGGCATAAGGCTTGGTTATCTGGCCCATAAAAACAATGGATTTCCTCACACAGGCGGTCTGACACTACACTTTCGACCAACGGACACAATGCGAGCGATTGTAGCAGGCGCGCTCTATCCCCTTAAATCCTTAGGCAGTTCGCTTGCGCCTTAGCCTAAGGAGCCGTAGAGCCGTTCGAGCCTCGAAAAGCAGCAATTTTACAAAGGAGCACTTCATGGCTGAACCGAAGACCATCCTGGAGTTTGTGAAGAAGAATGCGGTCAAGATTCTGGATCTCCGCTTCACCGACCTGCCGGGATTGCAGCACCATGTTTCATATCCTATCGGCCAGCTGAGCGAGGCCTCCTTTGAGGAAGGGTTTGGAATGGACGGCTCTTCCATCCGGGGCTGGGCAGCAATCCACGAAAGCGACATGCTACTAATGCCCGATGCCAACAGCTATGTGCTCGATCCTTTTACCGAGGCGCAGACGCTGGTGATGATATGCGATGTGGTCGATCCGGTTACCAAGCAGCGCTATGATCGCGATCCACGTTATATCGCCAGGAAGGCCGAAATGTATCTGAGTTCAACCGGGCTGGCAGACACAGCCTATTTCGGAGCGGAAGCGGAGTTTTTCATCTTCGACAATGTACGTTTTGACCAGCGCGAGCAACACGGATTTTATTTCGTCGATGCCGAAGACGGACGGTGGAATTCGGGACGCGAAGAGAACAATCTAGGGTACCGTCCGCGGTACAAGGAAGGATATTTTCCAGTACCTCCGACTGACCACTATCAGGACCTGCGTAGTGAAATGGTTTTGACCATGCAAAGCTGCGGGTTGGAAGTGGAGTGTCATCATCATGAGGTGGCGACGGGTGGTCAAACCGAAATCGACCTAAAGTTCGACTCGCTCGTAAGCTCCGCCGATCACATGATGCTTTACAAGTACATTGTTAAGAATACTGCTAACCAGTATGGCAAGACAGTGACTTTCATGCCGAAGCCTATCTATGGTGACAACGGCAGTGGCATGCACACCCACCAGTCGTTGTGGAAAGACGGCATGCCGCTTTTTGCCGGCGACGGCTATGCTGGCATTTCGCAGATAGCGTTGTGGTATATCGGCGGCTTGATCAAGCACGGTCCGGCGTTATCGGCGATCGTGGCTCCGACAACGAATTCCTACAAGCGTTTGGTCCCGGGTTTTGAAGCACCTGTCAACCTGGCTTATTCGCGCCGTAATCGCTCAGCGGCGTGTCGTATTCCGATGTACTCGGCCTCCCCGAAGGCCAAGCGCGTTGAGTTCCGCCCGCCCGATCCGAGTTGTAATCCCTACCTGGCTTTCGCAGCCATGATGATGGCTGGCCTGGACGGAATCGAAAACAAAATGGATCCCGGCCAGCCACTTGATAAAGACATTTATGACCTGGGGCCAGAAGAATTGGCCAAGGTGCCTTCCATGCCTGGGTCTCTTGAAGATGCCCTCGACTCGCTGGAACGCGACCAGGCATTCTTGCTCAAAGGCGATGCTTTTACCGAGGAATTACTCAGCACATACATCGAATATAAGCGAACCAAGGAAGTGGATGCAGTTCGACTGCGGCCGCATCCCTTTGAGTTTGCGCTCTATTACGACATCTAGGTTAGGGATTCGGTATCCTGACCGGAGGATAGGGTGCAGGACCGATGTTCTATTGAACGGAAACAGCTAGCCCGAAGGCCCGTTCGGCCAAGCGGTAAACCCTTTTGTTTTATGCGTCGATTAAAAAAGCCCGGCATCCGCCGGGCCTATCTGGTTTCGGATGCTATCTTAAACGGGGCTGCTGATCGCGGCGCGATCAGGTCGTGTGGGAATTCTTTCCGGATTTACCTCGCGAACCAGCTTTGCTTCCTTTGCCTCGGGAAGGCCAAGGATGATCGCCCCCAAGGTGGAGTTTGATTTCTCAAGCACCATGAGGAGATACTTTTGGGCAACTGCCCGGTCAGATGGATGGATCAGACCCCACCAGCGCCGGATGGATTCCTGGACATCCGCGGTGTTTTTGTCGCCTTCAACCATCGCATCAACCAGCTTATAGACCTTGCTCTTAACTGCTTGATAGGAGATAGAGACCTCCTGTGGCATTGTCCACCCCCGGTACATTGTCTGATAGCAATACGCTGGCCAAACGTATCCTTAAGCTGCGACGGGACTTAGGTTGAGGATTGATTCTAGTTGTGGGAGGAATAAAAATATTTGATATGAATTTCCGTAGACATCGCCAAAAAATGAATGTTTATTCTGCGGTGCTACTTCTGACTCAATTGTTTTTCCACAGCCGACACAACTTCCTTTGAGTCGGGGGTCACAGCGGATTCAAAACGCTGTACAACCTTGCCATTGCGGTCGACCAGAAATTTGGTGAAGTTCCATTTGATGTCACCCGCGATGGAGGGGGCAGTTTGCTTGGTCAGGTATTGGTAGATGGGAGTCTGATCGTCACCCTTTACGGAAACTTTACTGTACAGAGGGAAACTGACATTGTATTTGCGAGAGCAGAAAGTCTTTATTTCTTCATTCGTTCCGGGCTCTTGCGCGCCAAAATTATTGGCCGGGAAACCGACGATGACAAACCCCTGGTCTTTATATTTCTCGTATAACGCTTCAAGAGCACTGTACTGCGGTGTGTAGCCGCAACGGCTGGCCACATTCACCACGAGAATTACTTTCCCTTTAAAGTCCGCCAAAGGCATGGGTCTTCCATCGATCGAGGGAAGGGTGAAATCATAGACACTCGAAGCGGCAAATGCTGACCCAGTCATGGCGATCACCAGCCCCAGAACGGCGAATGTGCGGATGCTTCCATAGCGCGCAGCTTTCATGCATTCTCCTTAGCGCTGCTGAAAGCCCGGACCAAATTGAAACGAGAATACCGGAGAGCTGGACAAAAGCGCAACTGGCCCCGAGAGTCGTTGAGCTCGTCCTCTCCTCATCGACTGGAAAAAAATTCAAATCCTTCCCATGTTGTTCGTGGTTCACTCTGTCTGTTTTGACCAGAAGCCGTGTTGTTGAGTTGACGGTGCAAGGTACAATGTGGCGCCCGCGTAGGGGATCGCTCAAACCTACTGGCCAGCGTCGTTTTCCGCGTAGGCCAGACCAGCCAGCAGATGTTCGGGTCTACGTGGCCGATAGGCCGGGCCGAGGCTTGGAGCCATAAGTCACATCCGAGCTTCGGCCCTGATGATTATCACCTAAAGCTCTCAAATTTTTGCGGAGGCCTCATGAAGCAGGCGCTGCTGTGGATTTTTGTATGTCTGACGATGTCCGGCATGTTATCGGCTCAAGATTCTGCTGCCAGAAGTGGTGCCCCCCCGCAAGCCACGGAGCGGCTGCTTTTCCCTCGTGACATGTTCTGGGGATACGGGCAGGTTGATCTCGCGCCGCCGCACAACGAAATTGACCCTAACATCTGCCGCGCCGATGCCGGAATCGCGGGAGGAGCCGACGACCCATGCAACGCCTTTGCCCGATACATGCTTTCAGGATATGTCGAGATCAGGCCTTTCGGAAGAACCCAGTTAAGCAGGCTCTTTCTTTTCGGAGAACCTAAGTTCTTGTTTGGCAAAAATCTTCCCCAAACCCTCTACACCTGGTCGCCCGATGCGATTGGCGTCGAAAGAAGCTGGGGTGCGGGAATCTATCTTGGGAAGGGCTTCGAACTACGAGTGACCCAACACTCTCTGTTCACACGCTTCGGTGCGCGGGATCGCAATCTCGGATCGGCAGACTTGGGGCCAAATGGCCCTTGGGGCCGCTACAACACAATCGGCGTCAGAAAATATTTTGGCCAGCGGCGTTACTGAGACCTGGGACCAGCCGCTTTTGTAAGGTCCATTCGACTCCTGTTACGGGGGGCGCGTTTCCGTTATGCTGGTAACCCGAGCTTTGAACTTTGCCCCCACCAGACCCTCCAAATCAGTTGCCGGATCGGCACGCGTCTGCCCCCCAGTCAGCGGGGAAACCCAATCGAACTCCCTTCGGCCGGACGGGTAAGGACATACACCCTACGGCAACGGCAAGCGCAAAGAGTCCATTCCGAGATCCCGAACAAGCCGCGCTAAATCTGGAGCGCGTAAATGCACGCCTCTCGCCTTCTCTGATTTCAGCAGTCAAGCCGCTTCTCGCTGAGGCGTTCGATCCGGATGGAGCTCTGCTCCTGTTTGAACGGCTGAGTGAATCTTCAGAAGCTGTGAGTTTTCTCGAAAAGCACGAGCTTCTGGCTCACTATGCTATTGCGATATTCGGGCAGAGCAGGTTCCTAGGAGAGACGTTGCTGCAAAACCTGGACCTTTTGTCTTCGCTCATTCGGGACAAGAACCTCGACCGTAGCTTCTCTCAGGAAGAGTTTCACGAGGGTCTTGCGCGCTTGCGTGCGCACTTGGTTGAGGAAGATGTGTCTCTAGCGCTGGCCAGATTCAAGCGCCGGGAATACCTACGGATCGTGTTGCGCGATGTGTTTAAGCTCGCGCCACTGTCAGAGACGACCGCTGAAATCTCCGCCCTCGCCGACGTCCTGATTGAGGCGGCTTTACGCGAAGCCGCCAGTCAATTGCGCCGCCGCCCAGGTTTTCCCCAGCCCCAGGACGCGCTCGGACGCCGGTCTACCATGCCGTTTTCAGTTTTGGCTTTGGGTAAGCTCGGCGGCAATGAGCTGAACTACAGCTCGGATGTCGACCTGATGTTCATCTATGACGACGCCGAAGAACCGGCCGGAGCGAAGATTTCAAGCCGGGAGTATTTCATTCGGCTGGCACAGCAGATCACGGAAATCCTGTCGCGAGTGACGCGTGAAGGCCAGGTGTTTCGGATCGATCTCCGGTTGCGTCCCCAGGGAGGTGAAGGAGAGCTGGCCGTATCTCTCTCTCAAGCCCTGACGTACTACGCTGAAGTCGCCCACGATTGGGAACGTCAGGCGCTAATCAAGGTCAGGTACTGCGCCGGAAACTCTGCCTTAGCACGCGAGTTCATCCGGGCAGTGCAGCCATACGTCTATACCGAGAAAGTAAATTTTGCGGCCGTCAAAACCGCGCTCGTGGCCCGTGAAAGAATGCAGAAGCGGCGACCGACAGCCGCTTCGCGCCAGCTGGAGCGAGGTATCGACGTCAAGATCGATCGCGGGGGGATTCGCGACATTGAATTTCTGGTGCAATGCCTGCAACGAGTCTACGGAGGGACGGAGCCGTGGCTGCGCTCGGGAGGAACCCTATTTTCCCTGCAGAAATTGCACGATAAGGGACATATCAGCGGCAGGGAATTTGACGACCTGACCAACGCTTACGAGTTCCTTCGCCATCTTGAGCACCGTTTACAACTTCGCGACGGGCGGCAGACGCATCGCTTGCCTACCTCTGAGGCCGACTTGACGATCTTGCAGAGGGCGATGGCACCGTATACCCGTGAAGATCGCCGAGGCACCTCACTTGCTGACCTAGTCAGACGACGGATGGGAGCGGTCGAGGAAATTTACCATCGAATTGTCTTCCAGCATCAAACCCGCAGCCGACAACAGTCGCAACCTGAAGAATTCAAACTGCTGAGCGGGCTGGAACAGGTACCGACGGATCAGTCGGCTCGGCAGTTGCCGGAAAGGCTGGCCGCGGACGCTCCACCACTATTCGAAATTGTCACCAGTGCGGAACTAAAGCCTCAGACGCGGAGGGCCGTCCTTCGTTTTCTCACATCGGCATTCGCCAGTTCCGAGCGATACGCCGCCGTACTTCGACATCAAAAACAGGCTTCCCGCGCACTGCGCGTTTTCGAAACCAGTACCTATCTGACGGAAATCCTCATCCGCTACCCGGAAGAAATCGCAACACTCGCCGAGACCGAAAAAACAGCAATGCACGTCAGTCATGGATATTTGTTCGAGCCTTCTATTTCCGGACGATGGCCATCACTAGACCCATTCTTATTTGACCCACACTCGCGAATGGGTCCGGAATCACAAGCGAACTTTACCCGGCCGACCGATCCAGTCTTTGCCTATCTCGCGGAATCCCCAGTTGCTTACGCGGATAAGCTGGCTTTATTACGACAGCATTTCAGGCACCGAGCTTTCGCCGTGGGAGCCCGGGATATTATCGAGTCACGAGATGTGTATGAATCCTTTGCCGACATCACACGAGCCGCTTCGGACGCCACGGCGGCGGCGTTCTCCATGGCTGGTTCCCCGCAAGGTCTGACGGTCATGGCATTGGGGAGGTTGGGAAGCGGCGAATTCGACTTCTTGTCCGATGCCGATGTTTTGTTTGTATGCGAAGAGAAAGCCGATCGTCGCGCGCTTACCAGGAGCGCAGAGCAAATGATGCAAGCGCTGTCGGCCTACACTCAGGAGGGCACGGTTTTTCCAATTGATGCGAGGCTTCGGCCGCGAGGTAGGGAAGGTGAGTTGCTCATCAGTCCCACCCAACTCGATGCTTATTTCAAACACGAGGCCCAGCCTTGGGAAGCACTGATGTATACCAAAATGCGCTTCTTTGCAGGATGCCGAAGTCTCGCAGAGCGAGCTGCCGCCCCGGTGAAGACTCTGTTTGACAGATTTGCGGCCGATGCGACCTTCGCCGATTCCGTACGGGAGATGAGGGCGAGACTTGAAGCCGTGGAGCCTGGGAAGAGTTTCAAGTCTTCGCCAGGAGGTAGTTATGATATCGATTTCATAGCCAGCTTCCTGATGGTCAAACACAGCATTGGGCCGAAGCAGGGAAGCTTGCGTGACCGGCTGTGGCGTTGCGTAGCGGCTGGATGTCTCGACAAAGCGAACGCCGCGGTGCTGGATCATGCGGCTGAACTGCTGCGTACGGTAGAACACATTTGCCGGCTGGTCGTAGCTCGGCCCATTAAATGGCTGCCGGCGACCGCACATGCTCGGGAAGTGACTGAACAGCTGACCGGTAAGATTCTGCGACGAAACTATCCGCAAGGTTTGGAAAATGAATTGGTGCACACCTGCGCGTCAGTACGGGCGGTCTACGAAAAAGTCCTTTCTACCGATTGATCGATTCTCAACCGGCGAAAGGGCAGCTGACGCCTAATTTCTTCGCAGGGTATACGCCGGAACCGAACCAGGATGCCGGCTGCGTTGCACCAGCCATATGATCAGGGCAACAATGCCTCCGAGGAAGATAAACGGAAGCAAAAGGACAAGAAAAACCCAACCCCCGCCGCCCATGGAAGTTACATCGCCTCCCACAGTCGCCTGTGGATCGCGCCGTACAGTTCCCGCGATGGCGGTAAGGTCACCGGCCACTTGCGTCCCGTTTTCGATATGAGAATTGCCGTGGATGGTTGTGACATCACCTGAAATGGCAGCGCCCTGCTCCGCCACAACATTGCCGTTGAATGCAGTTACATCACCTGCGACCTTGCCAAGGACGTAGACTGAGCAGTTGAGGCAAGTGACATCCCCGACTTCATCGTCCGCCTGGATTCGGATGTCGTGATTGAACTGGAAGCGATCAGCGTTCGCGGCCATGAGGGTAGTAGAGGTCAGCGAAGCCACAATAATAATACTGAGTACGAAGAACCTGGGCATGGAGAGTTCTCCAACCAAAAAGACTGCGTTAGGGCCAGTATAAGCCTTCAGCTCATTACAAGATACCCACCAAAGGCACCGACCCTATTCCCCGGGGTGCTTCGATTTGAGAGAGTAATTTCGAGCCACTCCGAAGCCGGTGACTCCAATATGAACTATCGAAATCCAGCGTTCGATCTGGTGATGCCCCAGGCGATGCATCCAATAGGAAAGCCCTACGGATGCGGCCGTTCCCGCTGCTTCCAAGCTGGCAAATCCGGCGGAATTATTGACCACATCGTCGGGAATCAGAATTTCGTCCCGGCCGCGAGCCTGGAAATTGCGCGTCGAAGCATAGTCAAGACCGCGAAAGACGCCTACCCCGGAAAAAAGCAGAATATTCTTCCGATCCCAGAAGGCATGGGGAGCGGCGTCAACCCTGGGAGATTGATCTAGAGAAACAACGGGTGATTTTGGGGAGCCCTGGGCGCCGCCGATTCGTGGATTCTCTTGAGCCGCGGCGAATTGACTTACTAGAAAGATGCTGGCAAAAAGCAACTTCAAGACGGCGGACGAGCCCTCGAACATGCCAACATTGTAGCTGGGAACTCACGGGAGATTGCCTGCCGAGGGAGCGGTGACGTTCCACCAACGACAATGATTAGCTTGGCCCCCGGCGGGACGTTGGACGCTCGACAGCAGTTCATCGCACGACATGTATCGAATTGACAATTCGTCACAGGATTCCGTCGCCGAATCTTGTAATTCGATCCGCCGCATGCTGCGGGCTGTCCCCAATCGCTCCTTACACCTTATAATTATCAGTTTTATCCATGAACCTTGGAGGTCTCGGAATGGCGGCTTCATACAACGGTTTGCCGGTGCCTGCAAATGGCGCGCGCATCACTTATAACAATGGACGTTACGTGGTTCCGGATAACCCGACGATCCCATTCATCGAGGGCGATGGCACCGGCCGGGATATTTGGAAAGCATCGGTGCGCGTCTTTGACGCCGCCGTCGAGAAGGCTTACAAGGGCAAACGTCGAGTGGCCTGGTTTGAAATATTCGCCGGCGAGAAAGCGATGTCGAAGTTCAAAACCTGGCTGCCCGACGACAGCGTCGACGCGATTCGTGAGTTCCGAGTCGCTATTAAGGGACCGCTAACCACGCCTGTGGGGGGCGGTATTCGATCGCTGAACGTTGCCCTTAGACAAATTCTTGATCTTTATTGTTGCGTGCGCCCAGTGAAATACTACGCGGGTGTGCCTTCGCCTGTGAAGCATCCCGAGCGGATGGATGTTGTGATCTATCGGGAGAATACCGAAGACGTGTACGCCGGCATCGAGTGGGAGGAGGGAACACCTGAAGCCGCGCGGTTGATCGAATTCTTGAACAAGGACATGCTTAAAGGCGGCAAAAAACAGGTGCGCCTGGATTCAGGGATCGGGATCAAGCCGATCTCCATTACTGGAACCAAGCGTCTGGTCAGAATGGCGATCAAGTTTGCTTTGGAAACCGGCCGCAAGAGTGTGACTCTGGTACACAAGGGAAACATCCAGAAATTCACCGAGGGTGCGTTCCGCAAGTGGGGCTACGAGCTAGCCACTGAAGAGTTTCGTGACGAAGTTGTGACCGAGCGCGAAAGCTGGATCATCGACAACAAAGATAGAGATCCAAACCTTTCCGTCGAGCAGAACGCCGCAGCGGTAGAGCCGGGCATGGAATTTGCCACCGAAGAGTTTCGTCAGTCAGTCTACAAAGAGGTTAAGGCAGTGCTGGAGAGCATCTACGCTACGCACGGCAATGGCGTTTGGAAGAAGAAGCTCATGATTAACGATCGGATTGCCGATTCGATCTTCCAGCAGGTGGTAACGCGGGCGGACGAATATTCGGTCTTGGCATGTCCTAATCTGAACGGAGACTACATTTCCGATGCCTGCGCCGCACAGGTGGGCGGTCTCGGCATTGCGCCCGGCGCGAATATAGGCGATGGTTACGCCTGCTTTGAGGCTACTCACGGTACGGCGCCGAAGTATGCTGACAAAGACGTGATCAATCCAGGATCGGTGATTCTTTCCGGAGTGATGATGCTGCGCTTTCTCGGCTGGAACGAAGCGGCCGATCTGGTTGAGCAAGGTCTGGAGCGCACGATTGAACAGAAAAAAGTCACATATGACTTTGAACGTCTCATGCCGGGCGCGACTAAGGTCAAGACCAGCGAATTCGCCAGCTACATCATCGAAAATATGGGCGCGGGCGTACTATCCGCCGCAGACTGAAAATTCTTAACCAAGAGGGTCAGAACGGATCGTTGGGGAAGCAAATCCCCCCTATTGATCTCCGCCTCTGTGAGTCCTGCGGTGAACAGGGGCTTTAGAAAGGGACCATTCATGCGCAAGAAAGTAACCATTGTAGGTTCGGGCAATGTGGGCGCAACGACCGCTCACTGGATTGCTTCCAAAGAATTAGCCGATGTGGTGCTCATCGACATCGTCGACGGCGTGCCACAGGGCAAGGGCCTGGACTTGTTGGAAGCCATGCCCATCGAAAAGCGGGATTCATACATTTTCGGAACCCAAGACTACGCCGACACGGCGAACTCCGACATCGTAGTTGTGACTGCGGGTATCCCGCGCAAGCCCGGGATGAGTCGCGATGACTTGCTCAACACCAATCACAAAATCATGAAAGACGTGGTCGGCAAGGCGATACAGTATTCGCCCAAATGCATTTTGATCATCGTCTCCAATCCGCTGGATGCCATGGCCCAGGCGGCCTTCAAGATGAGCGGATTTCCGCGCGAGCGCGTTATCGGAATGGCAGGCGTTCTGGATTCCGCCCGCTTTCGCGCATTCATCGCGGAAGAGTTAAAGGTCAGTGTCGAGAATGTCACCGCGTTTGTGTTAGGCGGCCACGGGGACACGATGGTTCCGCTAGCCCGATATTCCACGGTTGCGGGAATTCCGATAACTGAATTGATGGATGCCGCTACAGTTGAGCGCTTAGTGCAGCGCACGCGCGATGGCGGTGCGGAAATTGTTAAGCATCTGAAAACCGGGTCCGCATTCTATGCCCCCTCGGCCGCCGCTACCGAAATGGTCGAAGCCATCCTGAAAGACAAGAAGAAGATTCTGCCCTGCGCCGCCTACCTTCAAGGTGAGTACGGAATCAGCGGACTTTATGTCGGGGTGCCTTGCAAGCTGGGCGCCAAAGGGTTGGAGCAGATTATCGAAATCAAACTCACGCCCGACGAGAAGACTGCACTGGAAAAGAGCGCGGCTGCCGTGAAGGAGTTAGTCGCAGTAATCGGCGTGTAATTACCCTCGAATGCCCTATCCTCGTCTCTCCGGTATTTGGAGGGACTGGGTTGGATAAGCGTACAGAATGAAAGAAGTAGCCATCTTGCAGTTCAAGGCCAAGTGCCTGGGAATCCTTGAGCGGGTGCGAAAGACGCGCAAGCCCATCCGCGTGACCCGCTTCGGAGAGCGAGTGGCCGAAATTGTGCCCCCGACTCAACGGCCTCGACCCAGGAGCTGGCTGGGCTGCACGGCCGGAACGATAGAATCGTTGGAGATATTATCGGCCCGACAGGCCGCTTGGATGATTGGGAAGCCGCTCGAGAATGAAACTATACCCGCTCGATAGTGACCGACTTTACCACTGCATCCTTCAGCGGTTTATCTTGACGGTTGCGCGGGGTGGCTACGATCTTCTCCGCCACGTTGTAACCTTCCACGACTTCTCCGAAGATTGTGTGCTTACCGGTCAGCCACTGGGTAGGCGCAATCGTGATGAAGAATTGCGAGCCGTTGGTGTTCGGACCGGAATTCGCCATTGCCAGTTTTCCCGGCTTGTCGAAGCTGTGCGGAGAGCCTTTGGTTTCGTCCTCGAACTGGTAGCCGGGACCGCCGAAACCCGTGCCGGCTGGGTCTCCGCCCTGAATCATGAAGTCTGGAATCACGCGATGGAAAATGGTTCCATCGTATAGCCGATCTTTGCTTTTCTTACGGCTCACCGGATGCGTCCACTCGCGTTTACCTTCCGCAAGCTCGATGAAGTTGGCAACGGTTTTGGGCGCTTCCTTTTCAAACAGGCGGCAGACGATGGCGCCTTCCGATGTATCGATGTTGGCGTATGTACCGGGTTGGCGAGACATGAGTTCCTTTCGTTGCTATGAATGTCTAGCAGCGGTTCTGATGATAGCTTAACGCGTCCTGATAGACAGGCGCGGGCAAGACGCCCTCGCGACGGGTGGGGTGCCGATGCTACTGCGGCGCCGTTTTAGGTGCGGACGGTTTCTTGACCGCGGGCTTGGCCGTGGTTGCCGGTTTAGCCGTAGCGGGCTTAGGTGCTGCGCCCGCTTTCGCGATCGTAATGTGATTGATCTTTACCGGCCGGTACGGGCGGTCGTTGGAATCGCGACCCATGCGGGCGATTTGTTTCACCAGGGCGACCGACGTATCGTCGCACTGGCCGAAAATTGTGTAACCACCGTTCAAATGCGGATAAGGAACTTCGGTGATAAAGAACTGCGAGCCGTTGGTATCCGGACCGGCATTGGCGTAGGCCAACCTTCCGGGACGATCGAATTTCAGCGTCGGAGACGTTTCATTTTTGAACTCGAAGCCAACCTCACCGCTACCCGTACCGGCCGGATCGCCACCCTGAATCATGAATTCAGGAATCACACGGTGAAAAATGGTCCCGTCATAAAGAGGAACTCCGTGCTTTTTTGCGTGCGAAATTGGGTTCGTCCAGTCTTTTGTGCCTTGGGCCAAGCCAATAAAGTTGGCAACGCCAATCGGGGCTTTGTCGGGGAAAAGAGTACAAGTCAACTTGCCCGCGGTGGTATCAATGGTAGCGGTTGGGCCGGCTGCCGGGGCCACCGGAGTGGCAGCAGCGGTTGCCGCAGGTTTATTGGCTGCCGTGGTTTTGGTGGCTGGCGTCGTCTGGGACGAACCTATCGAAGCCAGGCTGGAAATGAACAGGCAAGTCAAGAAATAGAGTCGCATGGGTCCTCCTAGCATGGTTGCTCCTGAGCCGAGCTACGCCCGGCTTGGGCGGGCGAGACACCCACCCTGCGTAGATTGGAATGACGGCGAATGAGATTCTACCCTAGAGTCCGGCAAAAACTATTGACTGGATGATGTCTGCTGGCCTTTCGCTTGTATTTCGCGGCTTGCTTTTTCAACCTCACGAAATACACGCAGTATGTCGAAGTTTTCGTAGAGAAAGCGTTGAGGAGTGTCCGCGTGCGTATCCACGATGATAGCGGAGTCGTGAACGGCTTTGTGCGCGAGATCTGACAGTTTGGGTGAAGGCAAGAAGCGAAAAGAGAAGAGCGAGGATCGAGAGTTTAAAATGATTCATTTTTGGCTGGCGGCAGGCAACGCAGAGATTTTATACGATTGAGAGGCGGGGAATCGCAGTTATTTAGCCGCGGATGTGGGACGGGCGGCCTACATTTTAGGCTTTAGCGTTGACGAAGTGAGACTTCGCGCAGCTCGGAGGCGTCGGATGTGATCTGCTCACCTGCCAGCATCTTCGATTCTCGCCAATCGGTGTAGCGGCCGGAAACCATCACGTGGAAGACCCACTGGTGACGTTCTTCTTCCGGCTCGATCAGTCCCTGGGCCTTTAACGGCGTCATGTAGTCCTGGACCCATTTGATCTGTTCACGGCTCAAGCCGCGACGCTGAATATCAACCGTCACGCCCGCGAGGTGCGAAGACGCAATCTCGCCTTCGGCGGGCGCGGCGTTGCGATTGTGTCGTCGAAGCTTCTTTTGCACTTTTACCGTGCGGACCGCGGAGTTCACCTGGATCTGCGCGTTAAACTGTTTATAAAATTCGGAACTCAGGTCATCCAGAAATTCGCGTGTCCAAGGACGGCAATAACGACGGTCAGGATCAAGGCGCGGATCAAATCGCAGAGCCGGTCCGGCTACGATGGGAACCAGATCTTCGCTGGCCTTCAATTGTTCGAGCTCGGCGTCGTCCTGTATACGCGGCAGATCCATCCGATCAATTTCCTGATTCTGCAGCAGCAAGGACTCATGCGAAGGACGAAACACAGGGTTCCAGCGCAGGCGGCGGACATGCAAGCGTCGGACGTGCCGGGTACGACGCTGCGGTGCGACATAACTATGCAGACCAAACGCGGGAGCGCAGAGTGACATCGTTACTGTGAATACAACGATCGCGTTGCGAACTCTGCGGTTCAACGAAGTGGCCTCAATTTTGGCTATTCTGTCTCAGGGCGCTCCGAGACAGGCGCGTATTCTAAACCGTGATTGCACGAAAACAAGTGCTTTTTTTATGGCCCCGGGGGTGACCCAAAAGAACCCCCGGAGCGTTACCCTTGGTTACTTTCACTCGCGCTGACGCGCGCCCGTGGTAACCGCTGTTGATAGAAGCAACCCTGATGCCATCAGTCACCAGATAATTTCCAACGAGTTACGGCCCAAAAGCCGCGCGGGGTGACAACTTCCGGCGTTTCAGATGACACTTTCCAGTACGCCACCTTGGTGGTGTTACCGATGCGCAATCATTTCCTGAAGAGGTCGCCGATCGCTTGTTTCATGACTTGGCCTCCCACCTCGGCGATCGAACGGGTCAGTGGAATATCTTTGGGACACACTTCCACGCAGTTCTGGGCGTAACCACATTCTTGAATACCGCCGTCTTCCATGAGCGCAGCCAGACGTTCACGTTTTAGCGCCGCGCCCGTTGGATGAGCATTAAACAGGCGTACCTGCGAGATCGTGGCGGCTCCAACGAACCCAGTGTCTTCGTTGAACTGCGGGCACACCTCCATGCAACAACAACAGGAGATGCAGCGCGAAAGCGGGTATGCCGCCTCCTGCTCCTGCATGGTCACCCGAGGTCCAGAGCCGAGATCGTAGCTGCCATCAATCGGCACCCAGGCCTTCACTGCCTTAAGGTTTTCGAACAAAACATTTCTGTCTACCGCTAGGTCGCGGACCACTGGAAATTTGCTAAAAGGTTCCAACCGGATGGGCTGCTCTAGTTTGTCCACCAGAGCGGAGCAAGCCATCCGCGCGCGGCCGTTGATGAGCATGGCGCAGGATCCGCAGACTTCCTCGAGACAATTGGAATCGTAGGTGATGGGAGTGGTCGCCTTGCCCTCGCGGGTCACGGGATTGGCGGCAATCTCCATCAGTGAGGAAATTACATTCATGCCTGAGTGCCAGGGCAGCTCAAATTCCTCCCAATGCGACTTGGTGCCGGGTGTCGCCTGGCGTTTGATCTTGAATACAACCGTTTTGGAATTAGCCATTAGCTTTCAGTCTTGCAACCGCCGAGCTTCGCTCGGCCGGACAGCCAAGGGCGACTGCCCCACCTGCACTATTTCACCGCGTCGTATCTTCTGGGGCGCGGAGTAATTAGCGAAATATCGACCGGCTCGAATTCAAACTTAGGTTCATCCGCATCGGGGGCAAAGGTCGCCTTCGTAGTCTTGAGCCAATTCTTGTCATCACGCTCGGGAAAATCAGGTTTATAATGCGCGCCGCGCGATTCGTCACGTAGGGAGGCACCTTGGGCAATGACCCTCGCCAGTTGCAACATGTTATACAGCTGCCGCGCGAATACCACCGACGTGTTTGCCCACTGGGTGCGGTCGCTCAGGTTGATGTTACGGAACCGCTCCAGCAACTTGCATAATTCCGCATCAGTTTCCTGCAGATTCTTGTTGTAGCGGATGACGGTACAATTCTTCGTCATAAGATCGCCCAACTCGCGCCAGAGTTTGAACGGATTCTCGTTGCCCTCGGCCTTCATCAGGGTGGCATTGTTTTCTTGCTGATGTTTTCGCTCGGCGTCGAAGTGCCCGTTGCTTGGGGCTGCCTTGAGATTTCGAGCGTAATTCACAGCCATGGGTCCGGCAATAAATCCACCGAAGATGCACGAGACCAGCGAGTTGGCGCCTAGGCGGTTCGCTCCGTGATACTGATACTCACACTCGCCCGCAGCGTAAATCCCGGGAATATTCGTGGCCTGGGTGAAATCAACCCACATGCCACCCATGGTGTAGTGCATGCCGGGGAAGATTTTCATCGGAACATCGCGAGGATCGTCGCCCACGAACTTTTCGTAAATCTCCAGGATACCTTCCAGTTTGCGATCAAGGATTTTGCGGTCGATGTGAGTGAGATCGAGATAAACCATCGGTTTTCCATCGATACCGAGGTTGTACTCATAAACCACTTTGTGAATCGCGCGCGTGGCGATGTCTCGAGGGACCAGGTTGCCGTACTTCGGATACCACTCTTCCAGAAAATACCAGCGCTCGCCTTGCGGAATTGACTTGAAGTCGCGCTTGTCGCCCGGCGTCTTTGGAACCCAGACGCGTCCACCTTCTCCTCGGGCCGATTCCGACATCAGTCGCAGCTTGTCCTCACCAGGAATGCACGTGGGATGAACCTGAATAAATTCGCCATTCGCGTAGTAGCATCCTTGCTGATAAAGCGTTGACTGCGCCGATCCGGTACATACTACCGAATTTGTCGATCTTCCGAAGATAGCGCCGTTTCCGCCGGTGGCGAGAATGATGGCATCGGCGGGAAATGTGCGAACTTCCATGGACCGCAGGTCCATTGCGCAGACGCCGCGACAGATGCGATTGGAGTCGAGTACCGCCGACAGAAATTCCCAGTGCTCAAACTTGGTGACTTTGCCTTCTGACTCGTAGCGCCGGACTTGCTCGTCCAGCGCATAAAGAAGTTGTTGTCCGGTAGTAGCTCCGGCAAATGCAGTGCGGTTGTATAGCGTCCCCCCGAAGCGACGGAAATCCAGCAGCCCTTCTGGCGTGCGATTGAAGGGTACGCCCATACGATCGAGCAAATCGATGATGCCGGGCGCAGCATCGCACATGGCCTTGACGGGAGGCTGATTTGCGAGGAAATCGCCGCCGTATACCGTGTCGTCAAAATGCTGGAAGGTGGAATCGCCCTCACCCTTGAGATTTTTGGCGGCATTGATTCCGCCTTGGGCGCAGACCGAGTGCGAGCGCTTTACGGGCACGATGGAAAACAGATCGACTTTTCCACCCATTTCCGCGATTTTGAT
Organism: Terriglobia bacterium; assembly: GCA_963786325.1. Lineage (GTDB taxonomy): Bacteria > Acidobacteriota > Terriglobia > Terriglobales > Acidobacteriaceae > JAIQFF01. The sequence continues at coordinate 15,423 of CAWAYW010000013.1, read as the reverse complement.
GACGGCAGAGAGACCCGCGAGTCCGCCGCCGATCACGATGATTTTTGGTTGCGAAGCCATGTCTTTCAGGTTCCCACCTACTGGGCAGTGTTGCCGGGTCGTGCGGCGCCAGCGAATGAATCTCGGGTTCCGTTGTCAGGACCGATCGGCTGTCGCGGCACGATGAAGAACGAACGCATTGTTAAGGCGCCCACGAGAATGAATGTCGCTCCGATGGCGAAACAAACGTAACCGAAACGCCGTCGAGCCGCGTCTCCGGTCGCGATCCCCCATTTGGCGGCGAACAACCAGAGTCCATAAGCAAAGTGCCACGAAGCGCAAAAAATCCCCACGCAATAAAAGGCGATCGCCCAGGCGTGCTGAAATTCCATCTGCACTTTGCCGAAGGCCGCATCCGGATGACTCAGGATGTGAACTCCGCTGAAGCGCAGATGCCATGTGTGCCAAATTATGTAGAAAAAAACAATTCCGCCCGTCCAGCGTTGGGCGGTAAACATCCAGTTGCCGGTCCAGGGATATTCGGTTACGTTGCCCTCGCCGCGAAACCAAATGTAGAAGCCGTAAAGCGCGTGATAAAGAATCGGCAGCCAAATCCCGAACAACTCCAAATAGAAGACGAAAGGGAAGCTCGAAAGCAGTTCGACCTGTTTGGTATACGCGGCGGGTCCTCTCGTTGCAAACGCATTCGAGACGAAGTGCTCGATCAAAAATGCACCAACAGGGATGATGCCACTGAGCGAATGAAGCCTGCGCAGGAGGAATGAGTGTCCGTGACCCGAACGCAAAGGAGCGACGCCCTCCGGAAGAGTGGTTGGAGCTGTAGGACTGGCGGTTGTCGCCAACGAAACCCCTTGTGACGCCAAAGATGACCAGAGAACTTTTTATTATCTTGGCGAAGCCGAAGGGAAGTCAAGGTGCTCGCGATGGTGTAGCGAAAGCTTAGCCCAACCGCGTGTGATCGTGATCTTGATCGACCAACCCCTGTTCTACTTCAAAAACAAGAAATCAACCGCGGCGAACGCGGAGCTTGCAACGCAATCGCGAGCGCAAGAGGAATTCACAGAGGCTGGATAGTCCCCGCCGCGAACTTAGACTGCGAGCACACATCAACGGCTCATGCCAGCCCTACCAATTTTCTCTCCTCTCAAGCCGCTTGCCCGCCCGCTGGCCTTTCAACGTGTCCGCCAAATTGAAAACGCATGGCCGACAGCAGTTTTTCCTGATAATTAGCCTCTCCGCGCGAACTGAATCGCTCATAGAGCGCCGCCGACAAAACAGGGACAGGTACACCTTCGTCAATCGCGGCAGTGATTGTCCAACGTCCTTCGCCCGAGTCTGAGACACGGCCTGAGAACGTGGAAAGCGCCGGGTCTTCAGCGAGCGCGGTCGCGGTCAAATCGAGGAGCCAGGATGCGATCACACTCCCGCGGCGCCACACTTCTGCTATATCGCGCAGATCCATTTCGTACTGATAGTGCGCAGGGTCCCGCAGCGGCGTGGTCTCGGCATCAACGAGGCTCTGCTGCTTCCCAATGTTAGCGCGGCGCAGGACGCCGAGCCCTTCAGCATACGCGGCCATCACGCCATACTCGATTCCATTGTGAACCATCTTTACGAAGTGGCCCGCGCCATTTGGCCCGCAATGCAGGTACCCCATCTCAGCAGTGCCGCCGATACCTTCTCGCCCCGGAGTGCGCGCGACATTGCCCATTCCCGGTGCCAGTTGTCTGAAGATGGGATCCAGCCGGTTGATGACATCAGTTTCGCCGCCGATCATCATGCAATAGCCTCGCTCCAGACCCCATACCCCTCCGCTTGTGCCGACATCGACATAATGAATCTGCTTCGCGGCGAGTTCCTTTGCCCGACGGATGTCGTCGACGTAGTAGGAATTGCCGCCGTCGATGAGAGTGTCCCCGGCGTCGAGCTGAGGGATGAGCTGTGTGACCGTTTCATCCACTGCTGCGGCCGGTACCATCAGCCAGATTGTGCGCGGGGTTGGCAGCTTTTCTACAAGGTCTTCGAATTTTGTCGATCCCACAGCCCCCTCCCTGACGAGCGCTTGGACTGCCTGTGGTGAACGATTGAAGACCACGCATTCGTGGCCTCCCCTGAGGAGCCTTCGCACCATGTTGGCCCCCATTCTTCCAAGTCCAATCATTCCGATTTGCATAAACTGTTTCCTCCCTTCAGTGATCGTCGGTTTCGGAGACCGACGTGCGTAGCCACCTCGGAAACTCTTGTCGCAGTCTTTCACATTGCATTTGCTACAGACTGCGATGATCCACAATTCTACTTTGTGCCAGGAAGCGTCCGTACATAATTCACCAGCTCCCAAATGTGATCCGGCATCTCGAGTTTGCCGAAGCCGCAAACTGAGAGACCGAACCAGAGAATATAAGAGTGGTCAAAAGAAATGGGCTGGTCCGACGGCCGGGTCGGATTGTCTGGTCTACTCGACTCTCATCGAGCAATAGTCCACCGGCCTGTCTGGAGCACAAGTTTCTGTAAGGCCCATTACGGGAATCGCTTAATTCATTCGCCGAGTCGCTATAACAACGCGGAGGCGGTAGATAGTCGCTATTAAGTCACGGCCGCAACGTGCGCACGCTCTCATCACAATCGCGGTGAATTCATGCTCGCCGCTCCATGGCTCGGTGAACGCTTGATAACAGCGATGCAGAGAGAAATCAGAACTGCTGGGTTTCAGGTGAAACGCGTTTGGATAATCGATTGCTGATATCAGGTACGCAGCGGGACACATTGCCAGGAACGCAGTGACGAGAAATAGTATGCCGGCCGTTGAGAACAACGAACCGATCGTTAAGCGCACGAAGAGCGGACTGGATCTCTCCAGGGATGCGGCAACAGATTTTGAATTTGCCAAGTCCTTTGGAGGCGGCTCCGAACATTTGCCCTTTCGGCAACCACCGTTCAGCTTGATTTGCTTATTCGAATTGGAGGATGAATAGATGCCCGGTCGCATTGCATTGCTAATTCTTGCTCTCGTTTTTTTAACCGGCCAACAGCCGCTCCGTTCCCAAAGTAAGGGAAGCCCCAACGGCTTTGATCTGGTCGACAAAACGGGGAACATTCGCAAGCCGGCCGATTTTAGAGATCTCTATCAGGCGCTTGGAGTGTATACACCGGTCAGTCTAAACAACGATACCGAGATGCACTACACCTACGCATTACCGGGAACAGCGGCCGCAAGAGCGTACGGCAGAACGCAGTAGCCGATTGTGCCACTATTCACGCGCCCACTCCCTCCGGCTCGAGTCACGTTTCGGTTGAGCCTCGCAAGACATGCCTATGGTTTCGATGAGCAAATTGAGTTCCGACTGCGTGCATTGTGAACAATTGAAATTGCCCCGAGATAACATCTCCCGCTGATCAACTGGCGCAATAACGTCAAACGCGACGTTCTGAAGTCGGCAGCGTAACTCTTGCAGTTGTGCAGTGACAGCTGGGCTGGAAGCTTACCGCCAGACGGCCTCGCCCGTTCCAGACAGGGCCCGGTCTAAATAGGTCGCGGCGCTGATCAGGGCGAGATGCGTGAATGCTTGCGGAAAATTGCCGAGGTGTTGTCCATTCGAGGCGAGTTCCTCTGAATAAAGGCCAAGGTGGTTAGAGTACCCCAAGAGCTTTTCGAACAATAGCTGTGCTTTTTCTAGCTCGCCGGCACGAGCGAGGCATTCGATGTACCAGAACGAGCATGCCGTAAAGTGCCCTTCCCCACCGGGAAGGCCATCCACGTGACTTCGTTCTATCTCATAACGACGGACAAGAGTGTCTTCGATGAGAGTCTTTTCTAACGCTCTCAGAGTCGAAAGCCACATCGGATCGACGGGACTGATGAATCTCATCATCGGCATCAGAAGCGCCGACGCGTCTAACTGTTTGGTTCCTTTGACTTGCACAAAAGCCTGTAGTTTTTCATCCCAGAAGTTTGTAAAGACATCGTTCCGAATTTCGTCTCGAATGCGCTGCCAGCTATCGAGGGGACCAGAAAGGGAGCGCTTTTGAGCGAGCCGCAGCGCACGGTCAAATGCAACCCAGCTCATGACCCGGGAATGGAGAAACTCTCGCGCCCCACCGCGAACTTCCCATATTCCTTGGTCGGGCCGCTGCCAGTTCTTTCCCAGCCACTCCAGCATCCGCTGAGCATCTTGCCATCCCGAGTGCGAGATGGGGTCGCCGTATTTATTTGCAAGATATATCGAGTCCATCATCTCGCCGTAGATGTCGAGCTGGAGTTGCTGATACGCAGCGTTTCCTGTACGTACGGGACGTGAATTCTTGTAGCCTGAAAGATGATCCAGGCTTATCTCGTCGAGTTTTTGTCGGCCGTCAATGCCATACATAACTTGCAACGGTCCTCGCTCGGCGTCATCGCTCAAACGCCCTTTCAACCATTCGATGAAAGACTCTGCTTCATCGACAAAGCCGAGGCGAATAAGTGCGTAGAGTGTGAAAGTAGCGTCCCGCAACCAGGTGAAGCGGTAGTCCCAATTACGCACTCCCCCAATCTCTTCTGGCAGAGAGAAGGTGGGTGCCGCGATTAATGAGCCATGTTCCCTGCTGATGAGAAGTTTCAGTAGCAGCGCCGAGCGTTGAACCATTTCTCGCCAACGCCCCTTGTATTTCGATTTCGCAATCCATTTTTTCCAGAATCGACTTGTCCGATGAAACCGCTGGCTGATGACTTGCATCTCGGGTGGTTGCCCTTCGACACGGGATCCGCCCAGCACAAACGTCGCGGTCTCACCGGCTTGCAGGGTGAAGTGCGAGAACACATCCTGGGCGTGCTGCTTCAGAGCAGCTGTGGAATACAAGCTCATAGATGGGCTGGCATCGTCGGCCGGGAGGAATATCGCGCAGCCTTCACCGAGTTCCGTTCGGTGAGTTGACATTGCATATTTGAACCTCGGTTGGCAATGCATTGTGAAAGGCACGGTACCTCGGACTACCGTCACCATCCGTACGATTTCGTTCGGTTGTTCTCCTTCACTCTCAATTGGCATGAAATCCGTTAGTTCGGCCACGCCTTCGTTCGCGAGAAATCGCGTAAGAAGGATGTTGGTATCAGGCAAGTAGAGCTGACGAACGCGCATGTCCGTCAGCTGTGGCACGATCTGGAATCGGCCTCCATGCTTTTCATCGAGCAAAGCTGCAAACACGGTTGGGGAGTCGAAGTTCGGGTAGCATAGAAAGTCGATAGAACCATTCATACCGACTAATGCGATCGACTTCATGTTACCGATCACTCCGTAGTTCTCAATCGGCTGGGAGGTCATAGGTCAAAGAAGAGCCATTCACCGCTTTCGATGCAAATCTTTGTCTTCGCGACATGAATTCACTTCTCAATCAGCAAATCAAATCAGCCCACGTCGGGGGTGAACAAACGAGAATGGCGGGACGGCGGCACAGCCAAAGATTGCGCAGCCACACAGGGTTACTGATTATTTGCCGCCGCGGCGATTTTAGCGCCAAACACGTACTCGGTGCTATTGCCCGAATCTCCAAAGCAGTCGCCTTGTTGTTATCACCAGAAGTGAGGATCAGTTCAGTGCCGGCGGCCGGAGCACGCAGATCCATCATTGATGCCTGCACCGTGAGAACAACTACTTCGTCGTAAGATGGGCTGAAGTCGTTGCCATAGGGGTTGTGAAGGATCGAAAACTGAACCGTCGGGTCGCCTGATGCGTCGGACGCGGGCGTGATCTTCCCCTATATTTACCCGGCGCGAGAGTTGTGTTGCCAATTGTGGTCGACGTTCGGATGTTGATGGTGGTCTTCACCACCTTGTTATTGTGCGCGCTTGCCGCCTGAGCTGAACTGGCAGTGAGGATGACACTCGCCATAACCATCAACGTGGCGAGGGCCGTGAGTACCAGGGAGAGTGGGGATTTGCGATTCATCAGATTGTCCTTTTCTTTCGATACCAATTTCACGAGTAGCAGGAACCGTAAACTTGGTTCTGCTTCCGCTGAAAGATAGGAAAGCAAGCGGCGTGCCGACGTGACCCGCGCACCTTGCGTCACAAACTCACTGAACTTTGCGGCATCGGCGCGGAGAACGTCTTTCCAAAGAGGCAGATTTACATCGTAAGCGTGTCGCAAGGAGGCGTCAGGACGTCACTTGTCTAAATTGCGACGGCGTCGTTTTCTGTAGGCGCAACCTTATGGCGGTTTCCACAAAGCAGCGTGCTGCACCAACGGCGGTGGTGGGATTTGGTTTTGTCGGAGAACCAAAGCACGCAGGTCTGGTCCTCGCAGCGTTTTACGAGGTTAAAATCAGCTGTAGCCAACAAGACAGCTGCCGCTTCAGCGACCGGTGCTAAAACCGCTTCGGGCGAGTCCCGTAGCCGTATTCGCCCAATGGCAAGCGAACGCGGCGTTTCCCACACCAGTAGAGGACAGCTCTTTGCATGATCTAGAAAGCGGTTGAGCAGGGAAGCATCTCCACGCAGTCCAGCCTTTCTCTACAAGTGATCGGATGTTCTCTCGCAATATTCGCGCGGCGCGCAAAAGCGACAATGGTTTTCGGTTGGGACCGACCTCAGGAAGCTCTAAGCAACGGAGCGATAGGCTACGTTTGGAAGCAGGACGCGGGCCTAGACCTGCTGCCTGCGGTAGAAGCTGCTTTACGGGCGCGGATTTTGTCAGTCGCGGAATTCACGCGGATAATTCTGGAAACGGAGTAGGCATCTCCCCTGATTCAAAATAAACCCGTCTCGCGGCACATCACGCTGCCGCAATACCGCTTTCCGCTAACCGTCGTAACTCGGCTTCGGGAATTCCAAATTCCGTAAAGCCACAATTCAGGCAGACCAGAAGCTGTGGAAACACCCAAATTAAGGGCTTTTCCCACCCTTCGCGTCCAGGCGCGTGAATCGCAATCTCACCATTAACCATTCTCTGGTTGGCTGATTGGCATGACTTACAATGAGAGCTTTGGGCGGACATGACACACCTCGCTCACAAGCTTCTTTTCCGAAGAAGCGAACTGGAGGATCTGAAGTTTGTACGCGAATGGCTGAGCTAGAATGAGCCTGCCATTCGCAAGCTGAACCCTATCCACAACGCCGTCAATCTATCGGTCAGTTTTATTGGGATCAAACTTGAGCGGGATCGTTACAATCAATTTCGCCCTTTTACCTCTTATAAGCCGAGTCGATTCTGAAATTCAAGTACTTTGTTTCTGTCCTTGCGTGAACGCGAGAAACAATGGCGAATGTGAGATAGGACTCGGATCGACACCCAATCTGCCGCGACGATGGCTACTGTAGAAGTACGTCTAGGATTACCAGAACCCGAGTATCGATGTCGAGGATCGATCCACACCATTTGACGATTTTGTCTGCCTCGTCGCGCACCGCTACTTTGTGGTGCAGCATCCAACCATTATTCCTGCCTGTCTGACCTCCAGCGGCCTACAGCGAAAAACCGATACTCTCCGTCGGCACGTCGCACGCGCGCTTCATGCAGGAAAGGCTCGCCGCTCGCGATCGAAAAGCGCAATTTGGCCACTAAGCCTAGTCTTCGGGGTGAATTGCTGCCGTCCATTTCCAGCCCAGGAGCTCTTCTATCGGGAGACCTGCATAATCGAGCCAACGTTGGTTGAAGTAGTCGAAGTAGCCGTCAGGCCTGGCGGTATGGATCAGCGAGGGAATCGAGTGACAAGAGGAACGCGCCGAATCAAGCGGATATTGGCTGTCGCTAGTCTTTTCTTCCAATGCGAATGGAGGATCCGAATTGCCGCTCGCGAAATCGTGCCTTTGGTCTTGGGTTCAAGCGAAACTCGACCTTTCCCAATAACAACTCTATTCGCCGAGCCGTTTGGCGCGTCGGAGCTCCCCGTCGATAACAGCAGCAAAACCAGGAGGCCACACGGCCCCGTACCGAATTATAGATGCGTCTGGAGAATTAGCGGACGCGTCTCGAATGATCTCTTGCAGCCCGATCACTGTGAGCTAGCCATTGCTCACATTTCGCAGTTCAGAGCAACGGGCGAATTTGTGTACAGCGGGTTCAGAAAGCAATAGAGAGTTGGATGTGTACTTAATGGGGAGCGCTATGGCCTCGCTAGGACATGACTCGGAACCGGAGCACCTCCTACGTGCCCTCGATGGTTTCCACAAACTCCGCCTAAATCTTTTGGAATGAATGGCGGGGACGACGGGACTCGAACCCGCGGCCTCTGCCGTGACAGGGCAGCGTTCTAACCAACTGAACTACGTCCCCACTCTCAAAACTCAGGACTTCGCGAAAAGCCGCGCTGCGAGCGGAGTCTGCAGGTTTCGCATACAGCGCACGGATTGCATTTCCCGCCCCGAATAGCGGGCAATTCTGGCAGAACCGCCTATAAACCGCCTATAAATCTCGGGCTGCTGTCCTGATGTCACGGGGATATCGTACCACAGGAAAGGATGTGAACATTTGCGCATGCCCCGCATTCAGTGCATTCCGTGATATGCTGTCGCGGCTTTACCGCCCGCTCTGGCGGTTCATATGGATCTCGCGGACTCGCTCCAGCAAAGAGCGACTGCCCTTACCGTGTCCGATGTTGCCTCGCTGTTGAATATCAGTGAGCGCCAGGTCTACAAGCTTGCGGCCGACGGCAACATTCCCTGTTTCAAAATCGGAAATTCTGTTCGCTTCGATCCCGCCACGATCGCTTCCTGGCTCCGGCACAAAATGGGACCGGTGTCGGTCGATGCGCACGGAAGACCGCGAGCTCGTCGAGCGTGAGAATTCGCTTTTACCTACCCTAAGGGTTGTTGGGCTACCAATTTCAGCACGAGTCGAGACGACTATGAAGGATTTCAAGAATTTTCCATTGGTAGCTTTTATCGCTGGATTATTTCTTACATCCGCGCGTGCACAAAGTTTCTTGGATTTGAAGCGCTTAATCGATGAGAGTTCGCGCCGCTCAGTCGACATTGTCACCGTTGGAGAAGCGCGCAGCACATCGCACAAAGTTATTCTTCAATACGGTTTGGCTCCCGTTATCGTTGGTTTCTCCCCCCAGGGCTCGCCCGTTGGTTATCGTCTTATGTTATTGGCTACTGTTCCAGCTGACATCGCCGAAGCGGATGAAAAACTTGTTCGCGGTGCCATTCGCGGAATCGTTAAACCAATTACTGAAGAACTACGAGAGAAAATCGATGCGCTACCGGGCCCTGAAGAGTCCGGCGCGACGGCAGCAAAAGCGGGGGAGGACGTGCGGCAGCACTTTGAGAACTATGCGACTAACACGAACAACCAGGCACGTGACGCATTCACCGCGGCGTCACATGAGTTCAGACAGCGATTTGGCCAAAGATTTCCTAAACACGCACGACTTAGCTTTATGGCAGTTGGCCTGAGACCATGCGCCGATCCCGCATGCCCGCTGGCCGAGTTTGCAAATCGGCGCCGCGATCGTTCGACGGACCGGTTTGGGAAGCTTTACGGCTGGATGAAATCAGAAGGACTCACTACTGCTAACCAAGCCTATATTTTGAATCCACAAAAAACATTCTGGTCGATCACAGCAAAGTTGGACAAAGGCTACGAGTGGCATGACGATATTCCGAAGGCCGCGCTGCAGGCAGCGCTTGTCAATGCAGCGAACCGCGCTCGACGCACGAAGGTCCCATTGTCGTACTCTGCGGCGGAGCTTGCAGGCCTTTCCAACGAGGCGACGGCTCATATAGCGGATGTGTTTGATTCCGCGTACGCTGCGGCAATTCGCTTGCCGTCCAATCCGAATTTAGTCTTAAAGGAAATTTCCGATGAACTCGGTCGCGCAAGATTGACAGAGTGCGTAAGGCTTCGTGGCACTTTCGATGCGACCGCGGCCGGAACTTGCGCGGGATACGCGCTGACGCCGGCCGCTCTCGCAACATGTATCTCCGGCGGAGAATGTTCGCCATCTTTTGGCAGTCAAGTCAATCTAGATTCCTTAACCATCATGCCCCACACGGCGATGGCATACTTCGCGCAGAACGCCGCCCTTCCCAGAATTGACCTCGGCACTCTCGACCAGTCGCCGGAACCGTAAATGAGTGTAAGAACAAGAATGGCGAAGATCCGGACTACTGTCTCGTAAAGACCACTCTGGCGCGACGCGATCCTGCTACTGCGAAGACGTTGGAGTGCCTTAAAGGGGCTCGTGGGACTGGGGCTGGAGCGGCTGCGAACTGCGCGGTAGCTGGTCTTTCGAAGGATCAGCAGGCGCAGGTTGCCTGTTTTCAGAACAACTCAAACAACCACAAGGGCCTCGCCTTGTGCGCTGCCCGAGCTGCCTTACCGCCGTCTGCTCAAAAATTTATCAGCTGTGCAAGCAATCTTAAGCAAACGCATTCAGGCTTTGAGGAGGCAGCAGCTTGCCTGGGCGCCGCGGCCGGCAGTCGAGAAGCCCAGTGCATCGCGGAGCACAAGGGACAGTGGCAAGATGCGGCTCTGTGCATGGGCGGAGATAAGGTTCCGAAGCCGGTTCAGAGTGCTGTTGATTGTGCAGAGACGTCCGACGGCCTCTCCAGTTTCGGCGCTTGCATGGTCGCTCACGAAGGGAGCGGCGAAGCTCAAAGAATCGCGGCATGTTATGCCGAAGGGCAAGGTGTTCCTGCGGCCGTTGCTGTGTGTCTGGCGGCCAAGAACTTAACAGCGGATCAAAGGATCGTATTAGAGTGTGCCGCGGAAACAAACGGCGCGGTCCCCGCAACGGCAGTTTGTGCGGGCGGAAAAATGGCAATGAAGGAGATGGTGAATTGCCACGGGAAAGGCTTTGGAGAAGGCAACTGCTTCGGCGAGAGTAACGAACTACGAAAACTCAGCAAATTGCTGGGTACGGACATTGGACCGCATAGTGTCGTTGCGGACATCGTTAACGTTCAACTAAGAATCGTGGATGCAACCACGACGCCGGTTTTTCAGGCTGGTACTCAAGCGGTTGCGGTATTGTCGAAGTTTGCCACAGATAACAATTTAGTACCGGACCCCACGCATCCAGGAACTGTCCTTTTGCATGCAGCTTTGCCTGGTCCCATTGGAGAGGCTGTAGGAAATGTGGCAACAAATTTTTGCGATCACAACCCGTGTCCAAAGATCGAGTGGCCGCATTTTTGACACGGCCGCCTACAGGGACTGAATTGTGAGAAAAAGACCTAAGACTTTCCGATAGTAAGGCCCGTTAAGAAGAGCTGTCAGCGAAAACGGGACAAAAAAAAGAGTCCCCTTGCGACAGAAACACTGCCTGTCAGCAGCGGCGCCAGTTGATCGGCCGGTCTTAAGCTGGCGATTTCGTCTCGGCTTTGCGCGTGTGATGGCTGCGCTTCGGGGCGGCGCCATCCTGGTGGCCAAGGCGGGCGAGTTTTTCGTCGAAGGTCTTGATCGCCGCTTCCTTCTGGCGAAGGACGTCCTTGATCAGTTCCTGCCGGCGCGATTCAAGCTGCTGTTTGTCGCTGAGAAATTTGTCGACTTCATCGGGCATAGAGTCTCCGATGCGGCACCGAAATTATTCGAAATTATACTATTCAGTTCCCTTTGGCCGGAGCCATAAACTTCTTCTTCACGAGATAGACGATCACGGATTCCACCTGGATCTTTGACAGATCCGCCTTGCCATCCTTCGCGGCCAACTCCAGCGCGCCAAGCTCTACAACCAGCCGCTCGAAGCCCTCCGGCAATTCCCGTCCCTCTGCCTTGACGGCGAACCAGTTGCGGATTTTAACGGCCAGGTCCGGATTCTTCGCGCGGATGTCGGTGGTCATCTTGTCGATGAAGTTCGCCACCAGGTTGCTGCTGTCTGCCGCGGACATTTTGTTGTAGTCGCTGACCGACGTTGCGCCGGCCAAGGCGCTGATGAATACAACGGCAATCACGGCCCATCGTTTCATAACTCACCCCGAAAAAGGATTCTGCCACTAAAGATCAAACCCAATACAATTCTTTCTTTTAACCTCATTCCCTCATGGAGGCAGAAGGTCTTTGGCCCGCAATCGAAGGCGGTCAAGGGCGGCGCAGCCGTTCATCTCGACCCTTTACGGTCGCAGCGCGGGACGTAGAAGCGCAGGGAGGGAATGGAAAAAATCACGAAGAATTTAACTGTGCCTGTCTTGCCGACGCGGGGTTTACTTACTTGCTGGCGATCTTGCGCACCTGATGCGCCATCGCGATGCGGATGCTGCCCTTCCAGCCCATGCATCCCTGGCCGTACTCGCCTTCGACTTCGAGCACCTGCCCGATCATGCGTGTGCGGAAGTCCGGGCCGAACATTTCCTCGAAGATGTCGGTACCCCACGTGCACACATTGAACGCCCCATAGCTTGTCCCGAAAGCGCCGGTTGCCTGCTCGGTTGATTCGCGGAAATAGACGTTCACCCAGGGTCCCGTCTCGTTGATTCTCGAGGGCGCCGCGCGCACCTCGACGCGCGACACCGTGCCCTGCAAGGCGAAATACTGCGGCATCTGCGAAGGCCTTCCTCCTCCCGGTCCGCGAAGGGGAATCCGGTTGAGCTCGTCCCAGGACATAAGCCGGTACTCCGGCGGACCCTCGACGGATTCCTTCATGGCGCGCTCCTGCGCGTTTGCCGTTATGCCTGCCATGACGCCGCCGGCGAGAGGCGAGATTTTGGACATCATGGCCGTGGTCTGCTGTATCTCGGCGCGCGACTGGGCCTGCTCGGCCGGCGACGATGTCGCCGGGCAGGCGTAACATTTCTTCTCAAACGTCACCTCGCGCGTGTCCGGGTATGCGACCACATTGAGGTCGTAGTCGTTGCTGTCGCAGACAGTCGAAGTGCCGGTTGCTACCTGCCTCGCGTATCTGGCGTCGTATTGGTGTCCGGGGTCGTACTGCGTTTCGTACTCAACATTCGAGTTGCAGATCGCGTGCGGCGGATGGAACAGCATCTGCGCGGGTACGACAACATTCGCGTTGCCGCGTCTGACCGAAATCGCTTCGCCGCCGCCTTTGCTCCAGATCTGGGTCGAGGGGACCAGCCAGTCGACCCTGCGGGCCGGCGTCCATTGACCTCGCGAATCGGCGAAGGCGAATCCTACAGAAGCCGGGCCCGCCGTGTCCTCGTAGACATGCGCGCACTGGGCGGGAGGGACGTGGAACAGGGTCGCGCGGCCCTGCTTCGCAACGACCGCGTCGATGGCAGGCTGGCCCGCATTGCAGATGTCGAGCCCGAGTCGCGCTCCATTCGTGTGACGCGGAACCGATCCCGCAACCATGGTGAGCGTGCCAGCTGATAAACCCTCGACGCGGTAGCCGGCCGATTCCAGCGGTGCGGGCAGGGCGGATGGGGATGAGTGGAAGCGAAAAACGGGAAATTTTCTTGCGGCTGCTGCCATGGGCATCCGCATTCAAAGCGTCACACCAAAGCTGGGTGGTGGAAAAATCCGGAACGTCGATTACAAGGAGAGCTGGCTATGCAATCGCAATCTGCGGGCCTCATAACCAACATACAGAGAGAACGAACGAGCGGAGCCACAAGACAACGACATCAGCGACAACGCCAATGACGACAGCGATCAGCACGATGACGATCATCATGATGATCATGAACGAGAACCATGACGACGATGATGATTAGCAGGAGCGGCAGGACCAGCGGCATCGGCACGGGCATCGCCGGCACCTCCAGGGACGCGGCTCCATCGGCGCAGTGTCCGAGGCTGCACCTCCGACCTGGCGAGGGGCCAGTGACGGGCTTGATGGATTACGGAGAGCGGAAGAAGCTATTTCGGGGGGGCCTGCGCCATGGTTTTGGCGACAGACAGGATCTGATCGCCGATCGCGGTGCGCATCTTCTCCGGCAGCAGGTCCTTTTCGGCAAGCTTTTCCCACGCGGCGACGGTACGGTCCGTTGTTTCGGTGACGATCGGCCAGAGGGGGCTTACCGGCAGGCGCGCAGTATCCGCGAGGCGGCGCACCTGGTCGGTAGTGATTTCAGTGAGGCTGCGGCTGCCGCCGAAAGTCAGGGCCAGTTCGTCGCGCGGAATGTAAGGAAGCGTGGCGACAAAATCGTAAGCGGGCGATAACACAGGCGTGCGGCGGTTGGGATAGAGGAGCGACGAGTTCTTCGAGGTGCATGTCGGCATTGCCGATCAGCACGGAAAAAACGAGCCGCAAAAACTCGTAAGTGCCAGCTTCTCCGGTTTCCGCCCAGAGCACGGCGGCGATATTCGCATAACTGCGATGGCGGTACTTATCCTCCGGATAGAGCCCGAAGACCTGCGCGAAGTCCTCCATGTGGATGGTCTCGCCGCCGGCGCCGCGGTCGAAGCGCTGCACGGCAAGAGCTTTGCCTTCCATAGCGCCCGCATCTTCGGGCAGGCCGCGGATATCGCGGATCTCTATAAGCTCGGTGCGCGGCACCTCGATACCCACGGCGCGCGCGAGGGCCATCATGGTGTATTCGTTTTCAGGCACAGAGGCAAAGCGGCCGGAAGGCAGTTTGACGATCCAGGAACCGCCCATGCCGCCGGCCGGAATGGTCAGCCCCCCGGAGGCTTCCATCACCGCGGAAAACTTGAGCTGTACGCCCGCGAGCGAAAATCGGAGAGCGGCTTCCGGCATGCGTTCTTCATGTTCGCGATCGGCGGCGTCTTCGGCAGCGCCTTCATGCGGCTGATCCATGGGCGACACCGTGACCGCCGGGAAGATCGGCGCCGAGCACGGCGAGGAGAAAGAATTCACGTTGCGGCTTAACGTTCGCGCGCGCGGCGAGATAATCGCGCAGATGCCCCTCAGGCAAGAGATTGGAGAAAAACACCGGCAGGCGGGCGGTCACGGCGCGTGTCGGCGCAACGAGCCCGCCTTCCTGTCCCTTGAAAGAAAGGCTCAGGGTCGGTCTGTTTGGATCGTCAATATAGCCCTGCTCGAACGAAAAAAGATGGCGGTCGCCGCCAATGCGGTTGATGACGCCGATGCGGCGGCCGTAGAGGTTGACCGCGAGCGCGTTCAGGGTTTTGGGATCAAAATTCATCGTGGTCTTTCTTGCCGGGCGCGGATTCTTCGTCGTCGGCGGCATAAAGCGGCTGCTCGGCGGACTCGGGCTGCTTCTGTGCCCTGATGAGAGACTGCACGGCGGGGACGAGTGAGCGCGGGACGAGCAGGAGGTCCAGGTCGAGAACGCGCACGATTTCGAGCAGGGTGTCGAAGCGCGGCACGATCTCGCCGGATTCGATGCCGGAGATGTGCGGCTGCGGCAGGCCGATCTGGGCGCCCAGCTCGCGCTGGCCCCAGCCGCGCTTAGCCCGCGCATCCTTTATATGCTCGCGGAGGTCCGCAGGTAGACCTTTGGACTTCAATGGCTTGATATGTTTCTTTATATCATGTTTCACAATTTATATGTTATCGCATATCAAAGGAGTTTTCAAATGATATATTTTATTCTATGACTTACGCATAATTATATAATATAAC
>CAWAYW010000012.1:0-241431 GCA_963786325.1 Terriglobia bacterium | reverse complement strand
TTCCAACCGACGATTAACATAGCATCATGTTTCCGCCGACGAATGATGCCCTTAATTTCAGGCGTATCAAACCTGCCAAATTCACTGCGGCGGGGGCCAGCTACGTTTGTCAAAAATGAACAGGCGTATCCATCCAGTAGTGGCACATCCCAGTCGGGACTTCGACGCCGAAGCCCGCATCCGCTTGTTCCGCCGGGCTTGCCTTATGGCAGTAGTAGACATGAAAATCCAATTCAGGTTGCGCGGCAAGAGCGCGAAACCATGCGGAGTGGTACTGGATAGGATGGGTACTGAGGAGACCCAGGGAATAACGTGCGGTCATGCGGTCACACGCTTGAATCCATGCTCTCTAGGCGCGAAACAAGTAAGAAAATACCCACTAGCTCGCAGGCCCAGACACGTTGTTTCGGTGCACCTGAAGCACAACTAGGGAATCCACAGATGCGAGCTCCCGCACATCATTGCGGTGCTTTAAGTCTTGAGAGTAAAAGCGCATTGTTCCGATTGGGTGGGCGAATTTGTCGCCAATTTGCAGTCATGCAGCGCAACAATACCACCATCCACCACTTTCGGAACCCAATTCTCCCAGTCACGCTTTACGGCATCATAAGTGTGATCGGCATCGATGAACAGAAAATCTCATGGTTCGCGGAAGCGGGAGGCCACTTCGTCGCTAAAGCCCTTCAGAAAAACGAGATTATTTGCCGCCGCGCGCCGCCGATGAAGCCGTGCAACCCATTCTGCATAGCAAATCCCCAACCTGCCTTTGGGAAACGGATCTACACTGTATACTCGTCCATTCGGTGCATTCGTGGCCAAAGCGACACTCGTCCGAGCTTCAAAGCAGCCAATCTCACAAATCCTTTGCGCTCCGCGCGAATGTCGAAGGAGCATCTTTAGTTCCGCCTCAGTCACTTGAGAATTCGGAAAGTCCACTCGGACGACACATCTAATCAGATGTAGCAATGTTTTCATTCTGGCTTCCCGACAACTTCCCTGGCCAACACCGGTTCATTGTTATCGAAAAACAAAATTCGGTGCGGTCGTCAAGCTGAAACAACGTTAGCGACCTTGCTAGCATTCTCTGAAGAGAAATCCCGAAAATCGGTTGCTAGAAATGAACGATTTTACCGTCATCATCGAAGAAAGCCTGCGAATGGGGGCCTTTGCCGGTCGTTGAAGATCCACACTGTTTCTCTCAGTGCCTAACATTGCCGGTGTAACCGCAGAACCTAAATAATGTCAGCAAAAGTTTTTTCGACCCGACGATAGTAATAGAGTCCACCGATCAGGATCACTGTAACCGTTAATGCAGAGACGGCTATCATTGCTCCCGGCGGATGTGTCTTCCCTAATAATGCCCAACGAAAACCTTCAATCACTCCCGCCATTGGATTCAAGCCATACAGGACCCGCCAGCGCACCGGTACAAGCGTTGTCGAGAATAGGCAACCGGAGACGCGAGCATCCACAATTGCACCACGAATCCGACGGTATAACGGACATCTCGGTACTTCACGTTCAACGCAGAAAGCCAGAGCCCCATCCCCAACGCCGCAAGCGCCGCAAACAACACAAAAACTGGCAGAGTTATGATTTTCCAGCTCGGGCTCACTCCGTAGTGGAACATCAGACCCAATACCAAAGTGAATGCGACCGAAAAATCGACTAACCCGGCCAATACGCTGGCAATAGGAATTGCGAGTCGAGGGAAATATACTTTTGTGATTAGGCGTTCGTTAGCGACCACGCTATTGCTCGACTCGGTCAGCCCGAAGGCGAACAACTGCCAGGGAAGCAGTGCAGCATAGCTAAATAGTGGATATGGGATGCCGTCGGAAGGCACTTTCGCCAACCGGCCGAAGAAAATTGTGAACACCACCATGCTAAACAACGGCTGCAGGACCGCCCAGGCTGCCCCGAGCGCCGTCTGCTTGTAACGTACCTTGATATCTCGCCATGTCAAAAAGAACAGAAGTTCACGGTAATACCAAAGGTCTTTGAGGTCGAGCGCAACCCAGCCTTGGGAAGGGCGGATCGTAAAACTTGGCGTCTGCTGCTTTTCGAGCTCGACTGGGACGGTTGTGACCGGTTCCGGCGGCCTCAACTCTTCAATGTCATGCATCCGATCACGCTACCTTGTCCGCATGGCTGACTGCGGTCGAAGTTCACCTTCCGTCACGATTGCTTGATCGCGATTTTCCTGCGTGACCGCCGCCATCATCCGCCGGACCAGTTTTTCCTGAGAGAAAGTCGAGGCGATATCGGATGCGAAAGATGAGCCAGAACTCTCGATCTTCAATAACCGCTCGATTTGCTCGACCGTACCTTCTACATCGCCGTGAGACGCTTGCCCTCCCATGCGGTCGATGGAAAGCTGCGAGATGAGATCGGTGATCGAGCTCTCTCGGGGGCCGATGTAGAAGAATCGTCTGTTAGCGGCTAAAATGTTGTAAATCTTGCACGGATGGACGATGCCGACGAATGGTTCGCCCATGACCACTAGATGCAAGTCAGCGGCGGACAGCGATGCCGCCAGTTTTTCGATTGGCTGGTACGGAAGGCAGATGATGTTGTTCAATGCCTTCTCACGCGCATAATTCTTTACTTTTCCAAATTCACTTCCGCCGCCAATGAAGCAAAATACCAGCTCAGATCGGTGTGAAAGCCGTTCCGCCGCCTTGAGAACCGTATCGAGCGGATGGCACGGACTATGATTCCCCGAGTACATGACAACAAACTTGTCCGATAGACCGTGACGCGCACGGAATGCGTTTCGGCCGACTAAGTCAAAGCGTACCCGGTCATCGTGTGCCCAAGGAGGAATCACGTCAATTTTCCGAGCCGGAATACCTTTCGATTCGATACGCTTCTTCATGAAACGGTCTAGCGCGACGATGTGATCGGCACGTTTCAAGCTGAACAGCAGCATGTGAGAGAGCGATCGCGAGGTCAGAGATGTCTCTTTCAGCCATCCGGCAGCGATGGCCTCATCGGGATTCAGATCCATACACCAGAAGACCAACTTCCCCGCCTTAAGAGGCAAAGCCAATGCAGCCAGGAATGATATGAGCGGCGGTGAAGTCATTGCTACGATTACATCGAAGCGACCCAGGCGCAACATATTGAAGCCTGCGTTCGCTATAAAGCTCGCAAAATCTACCGTCCGGCGCCATTTTGTCGACTTGCCCAGCCCTGTCGAGCCGATCCGGACAATGTTGACTCCTTTCCATTGCTCGCGCTTTGCAAAAACGGCGGCCGGATTGTCATACCCACGGCGACTGGCAAGCACAGTCACCTCGTGCCCCTGGCCAGCTAAGGCAGAAGCTAGATCGGCTGCATGCTGCGCGGTCGAAACCACGTCTGGGTAAAAGGTTTGGTTGAGAATCAAAACCTTCATAGGTGCCATTCTTTGCTGGGAATCGATTTCAAAGTAGTACCTGCTTGGTTAGCTGGACACAAGGTTGATTGATTTTTCTGCCAAGTGGCCTCAGCAGCGGATCGTTCTACGATGTAATTTCCTAGAAATAGCGCATCCATCTTCGTGCGCTCGAAGCAATTGAGGGCCTGCTCCGGAGTGCAGACGATCGGCTCATCTTCATTGAAAGAAGTATTCAGTACGACCGGTACACCTGTGATTCGATCAAATTCTGAAATAAGCTGGTGGTAGCGAGGATTCGTGCGGTCACAGACGGTCTGCAGCCGGCCTGATCCGTCGACGTGAGTGACCGCTGGAATAACCGAGCGCTTCTCTTCCCTAATCTGGTACACCATCAGCATAGTCGGGGCGGGGTGCGCTCTGTTCGAAATACTCCCCGACCCGTTCTTCAAGAATTGAGGGGGCAAAGGGCCCGAAACGGCTCGCGTTTCTTGATGCGCGCATTCAGGATATCCTTCATGCTCGGCGCGTCGAGGGTCTACGACGATGCTGCGGTTGCCCAAAGCACGCGGGCCGAATTCCATCCTGCCCTGAAACCATCCAACGATTTTGCCGTCGGCGATTTCCCGACTGCTACCCGAGTAATTTCCTCGTCACTCGCTTTGCGATAGGGCATGCCGCAACTGCTTAACAATGCCCCGATCGCATCGTTCCGAAAATTCGGGCCCGGTGTAGGCGTGCTCCATGACATACGACCGCGGCTGGCTCAGCAGAATGTTTTGTATGTAGTAGCACACCCCGACCGCAGTGCCAGAATCTCCGGCGGCCGGCTGTACGAATATTTCCTTGAACGGAGTATTCAGCAGTACGTTCCCATTCATGACCGAGTTGTAGGCGACACCGCCCGCCAGGCACAGTTTGTCCACCTTGGTTTGTTCGTACAGGTGTTGCAGTAAATGGACGCTGAGTTCCTCCAACCTCGCCTGGAGTGACGCAGCAATGTCCTCATGAAACTTGGTTAGCGGCTCTCCAGGCCGACGGGCGGGGCCGAAGACTTCTACGAATTTGTCCGAAAAAATCTGCCCGATCGTCGGAGAGCCATCGTCCCAAGTCATCTCCACGCCTTCGAGAATGGTGGAGGAAGTAGTCGAGGTTCAGCCTAAAGCCACCATCATTTTCAGTGCCGAGAATATCCCGAAATTGTTCCAAATACACAGGCCTACCATATGGCGCGAGTCCCATGACCTTGCCTTCGTCGCCATACTTTGGAAATCCCAAGTACTGGCTGGTAGCGGTGTACATGGTTCCAGAGGAGTGCGGAAATTCAACCTGCCCCAACACTTTCATGCCAGCGCCTCTCGCCATATCCCCACATCGTGCTGATGAAATCGCCAAACCCATCGATCGAGAGGATGGCAGCCTGGTCGAACGGCGAAACCAAAAAGCAGCTCGCCATGTGCGCCTTGTGGTGCTCTACGTTGTGGAACCGTGCTCGAAGGTCCGGAGCGACGCCCAGAGCGCGCGCAAGCTCTTTTCGAGGGTCGCGGACCTTGGCTGCGTTCGCCAAGCGAGACCCGGCGAGTCGTGAAAAATTGGACAGCCTCTTGAGCGAAAACAGGACCTTCTTGTGCAAGTGCGCCGACGGATCGCGGGAGATGCCGATGTGATCGAGCTGTTGTGCCGAAATCCCAGCCTCATTCAGACAATACTGCACCGCCAGAGTTGGAAACCCGGCGCAATGCTTCTTGCGGTTAAAACGTTCCTCTTCTGCGCGGCAATCAGTTGACCGTCTTTGGTCAGCGCGGCAGAGGCGTCTCCGTGATAGGCGTTGATTCCTAGAATGTACAAATTGTCTTTCCCTCTTACGAAGCTACCGCCTGGCTTCAGTGGTCATTGCCCAGTGAGGGCAACCAGGCTTCAGTCTGGATGTGCAGCGATGGTTTCGGCCACTGGTTCTGGCGCATCTCTGAGTTCGTCGATCTTGGCATCCACCAGCATCCGGAACCACAACGATTGGAACAAATGAAATACCAGCCCTTCTTTTCCGTCTAAGAACCCTAGGCGAAGCAGGTATCTGTAGGAAAAGAGCAGAAACGGCCTTAAGTACAGTGGGAAGTGCTGATACCAAATGTCTCGGAGAAATAGAGTTCTCTGGTCCGGCGTTCCCCAAAACTTCGGCTGGATACTCCACTTCATGCCGCTGCGACGACGTAATTCTTCTCTTGCCTGTGCGACCGCATACTTGTTGTGTTTTTCAATCCAGAACGTGATGTCCCATTCATTCCTGTTGTCTTCAATCAGATCGTTTTTCAACTTGCTGGTAGTGCCTTTCACATAGAAGCGGGAGTCTAGAAGTTCATTTTCGTCGCACCTCGCCTCTCGATGGCGCACAAGTTTCAACAAATATTTAGGATAGTAGCCACCATGCTTGATCCATTTGCCTCGGAATATTTGCCGCCTCTTGATGTAAAAGCCACTGTGAGGGATTGGTGTTTCATTCGTCGTCCCGTCGCCGAACAATTGAGCGATTTCGTCACGCAATGCAGGTTCGAGCCGTTGGTCTGCGTCCAAGCACAGAGCCCAGTCGCATTGAAACGGGACGTTCGCGAATGCCCAATTCCATTGGCGGGTATGGCTCTCGAATGGGTGGGTCAATACCTTGGCTCCGTATTCCATGGCAAGAGGAACAGTTGCATCGTCACTCCCGGAATCAACGACGAAGATCTCGGAGCACCAGCCCGTCACGCTCTGAAGGAAAGCCCCAAGGTTCCGCTCCTCATTTTTTGTCAGAACAACGACGCTGATCGGTACCCGTGACTCACGGGTACCCCCATCATTAACCGTCGTTTCACGCTCCTTCGACAATGTGTTCCTTGTCATGTCTATTCTTATTTTCTAGGCACTGCGACCGCAGTTTTCACGCGATTGCGCCTACGGGACTCAGTTTTGCCACGTTGCTTCGCGATCGCAGCCAGTAACCGAGGGTCACAAGTGCCCAGAGTCGCGACCATGAAGAGTGATCCATCCGCTTAACGAAAAGCTCCTGCACGCTTCGAATGCCAGCGGGCTGCAAGAGCCCTGAGCCTCGCAGCCAGGCTAAACTTTCCTCAGCGATGTCATGCAGGGGACCGCGTAACCATCTCTCTATGGGAATAACAAACCCTCGTTTAGATTGTCGCCGTTGTCCTCCAGCGTAGAAATCACCACAGATACTGCGCAGCAGAGACTTGGGTTTGGCGCCGCGGGGAAGCAGGACATCGCCGGGAAGCCGGAACGCCCACTCCACCAAGTCTCGATCCAGGAAGGGCACTCGAATCTCGAGAGAGTTGGCCATACCGAAAACATCGCTATCGCGTAGCAGCATGTTCCCCATGTAGAACGAAGCTTCCATCCTTCCCACGGAGGAGATGAAATCGGAAGGAATGTAGTTTCCTTCGTACCGAAGATGATTCATCTGAAAGTCTTGCGAAAGTCCGAGCGAATCGGCATTAAAACCTAGCAAGCGTAGTCCAGAGTCGGAAATCAGCTTACGAAACTGGAAATATGTACCGATTAGCCCGGAATTCCGTCCTGCGATTTCCTGTGCTCTCTGCTGGTAGGTTCGGTTCTTGAAAACTGTGCCTGCTCGGGCGGCAGCAACCCGCCAAGCCGAGGGGAGAGTACCGAGCCAAGACATGGCGGCGTATGTGCGAGGTACTCGGCGGAATAATGAATATCCGCCAAAAATCTCATCACCTCCCAGGCCGGACAGGGCGACCGCTATTGCTTGCGAGCCAACCGCCCGGGCGACGATGTACGTATTGAGGCCGTCCATCGCCGGTTGATCCATGCAGTCCAGTCCGTCTTTGAGCCACTCCAGAGCCATTCGGTCCGAAACGGGTATTTCGTGATGGCGCACTCCAAACCGGTTGGCAACTTTTCGTGCCATCGGCGCCTCGTCATATTCTGGCCAATCAGGGAAAGATACAGTGAATGATTCCACTTGGCTGGTGTTGTCTTGCTCACTGCAGAACCCCAGCACCGCTGTAGAATCCAAACCTGAACTGAGAAACACTCCAACCGGGACATCGCTCAGCATGTGCCGGTGCACCGCCTGCGCAAGCAACGCCCGGCCCTCCTCCAAGATTTCCTTCCGCGGACGCACGCGCGCGGAGTGCACTACTTCCGGAAATCGCCAGTAGGTTCCTTGGGCCGACGACGGTGCCGCCGCGGTCGAGTTCTCGCCAGGAGCCAGGCGGCAGGCAATCGACGCCACGATAAATGGTTAAGGGCTCTTGCACAGCGCCATAGGCGAGGTATCCAGCCAGGGCGCGTTCGTCGATTTCCGGAGCGACCAGTCCACTTTTCAAGAGGGCGCGAACCTCGGAGGCGCAAACGAATGATCCAGAACCGGCAAAATAATACAAAGGCTTGATGCCAAGATGATCGCGCGCAATGAGCAACCGCTGCCGGCGAGCATCCCACAGCGCCAGCGCAAACATTCCCCGCAGCTTGTCGAGACAGCCAACACCCCATCGTTCGTACGCACGCAACAAAATCTCTGTATCGCTGTGACCACGAAAGTGAAAGCCTTCCCTCTCGAGTAATACCCGGAGTTCGGGGGCGTTATATATCTCGCCGTTATAAACCAGAACATCTCCGGTCTCCTCATTCTCCATGGGCTGATGACCAAGAGGAGAGAGATCCTGGATCGCTAGCCGGCGATTGCCCAAGCCGACTTTGTATTCCCCACAAGGAATGACAACCGATCCGCTATCGTCCGGACCCCGATGGCTCTGCGCATCGAGCATGGCAATAAGACGAGCCTCGACCTGCGTGACGCCGGAACTTACAAGCAGTGCTGCGATCCCACACATTTTTGTTTGTTTTTCCCGATTTACTGATCGAGATATCGAAGATTAGGCTTGCGAACTGCGCGAAAGGACATCGCTGTAAAGGTCCAGCATTGTCTTGGTAACCGATGCCCACGAGAATTCTGCTTGCATCCAGTCACGCCCTCGCTGGCCCATTTCAACGAGCGGCATTTCCCGGATCTTGCAAATCGCGTGGCGCAGAGATTCGGGGTCGTTCTCGACCCACAAACCGCATTGTTTGTCCTCGAGCGCACTCCAGGGTGTGCCCTTGCTTGCAATTGCAGGTACGCCGTGTGCAAGAGCTTCAGCCACCACGATGGCGAAATTTTCCGTGTGGGAAGGAACGATCACAACGTCGGAACTTTCAAACAACCGCTTCTTTGACTCCGCAAGTACCTTCCCCACCATGCTGACGTCCTGTTCCAGCCCGAGCCTTGTGACATCATGCTGCAGAAGATCAACATAAGCTGGATCACCCCACCCAGCAATCGTTAGATGCCACTTGGCCTGGCCCTCACCCTTCATCAGGCGACAAGCTCTGAGTAGCGCCTCAATGCCTTTCTTGGGATCCAGTCGTCCGATAAAGAGAAGTCGCAGGCGCCCATTCGACTGAGAGCGGTTCAGAGACATGGGTACGGCCACGCCATTCGGAATCACGGCGGCTTGCAAATTCGCCAACCGTGCCAGACTCTCCCGCGCCTCCTCTTCTGCTGTGAAATGCAGCGTCAGCTTGGGGCGGTCTGCAAGGTGATACCAACTAAAGTCCCACAACCCTTTTAAACTGCGGCGTCGTGACTTTCCCCACCGCTGCAGGGCTCCCCTAGGTGACCAGATCAATGGTTTGCCAGCGCGACGGCACATCAACACGGTTGGGAAAGTGGGAAAATTATAGACTCCCGTTAAGTGGACAACGTCCGCCCACCCAACGTACGAGGAAAGCAATGTAGCCAGCCTCGGTGAGACTGAGTGCCGAAGGCGTCGATGACAATAGCGCACCTGAAATCCTTCCGGCATTCTGACTTCCCGCGCGGTTTCAACATCAATGACTTGCTCTAAGCCGTTTGCGTCGGTGGTTAGTACCCGTACCTCACATCCCAATCCAGCCAGATTGCTGCACAGTTCGTAACTCGATTGGATCGGTCCGCCATACACGTACGCCGGATGAAAGGATGGAACTACGTGAAGAACTTTCATAGCCGCTGTCTTAGGTCAGCGATGTCACAAGAACATCTATTCAAGTTAATGACCAAAATTAGAGATTACGTTACACTGGCGGCTACTCTCTTGCGCGCTAAAGTCGCATTATTCACGTCAGGCCTGGGCACGCATCACGGCGGCGTCGGCGTGGTCGCGCAGCACATTGTGTCCGCACTTCCAGGATGACACCGACGTAGCGGTCTGGGAGCATCCGCCTTCCCTTCCGCGCTTTCTGCGCTTCGGGATCGTGGGAATTCGTACTTATCTTGCCGGGCTGAGGCGGCCTGACTTTGTCTTTTACGACCACGTCCATCTGGCGGCATTGCACGCCACCATTCCCTCTCTCCGGGAAATTCCTTATGGCGTGTTCTTGCATGGCATTGAAGTGTGGGAACCGCTCCTGGGCAGGCGGCAAGAAGCTCTGCTAGGAGCCAACGTTCTTGTTGTCAACTCCGCAACAACGGAAAAGCTGGCGCGAGAGGTCAATCCATGGTTGCCCAAAGCCAAAGTAGTATGGCTCGGAGTGCCAGGCCATGATCGCCCTGCAGACGTCGCCTCTTCGAGCCCTATTGGACTCATTGTCGGGCGGATGGCCTCTGCCGAACGACTCAAGGGTCACGACTCCATGATGGATGCCTGGCCCGAGATTCGCGCCAATGTCCCGAACGCCAAGCTGGTCATCGTCGGTACGGGGGACGATGAAAAACGGCTTCGTAGCCGGGCGACTCAAGAAAAGCTCGACGGCGTTGAGTTCCGGGTTATATCTCTGACGAAAACCGCGATCGCGTTTACCAGTCGAGCCGCATGCTGTTCTACCCTTCCAAACAGGAAGGATTCGGATTGGCGGCCGCAGAAGCCGCGAGCTTTGGTCTTCCGGTGCTTGGCTTGGCTGGAACGGTCACTGAGGAACTCTTCCCGCCCGGGACTGGTGCGGTTCTGGCTAGAAGTCTTGCCAAATCCGATATCGTCGAATCTGTAGCACCCCTTTTAAGAGATGCGGCTCTTGCGTCTGAAATGGGGCGGGCGGCCTGGGAGCGCGTACAACACAACTTCCTGGAAGAGCATTTTCAAGCTCGATTCCGGAAGGCTCTCGCTGACTTTGTCCCGTACAACGAGACCGCTGTTCGGATCATTGAATTCTCAGGCAAGTGATACAATCGCCCAGCGATAATGCCCACGCCGGAAAAGCAACTCGCCTCACAGGCGTCACCAGTGCCGCCGGAGAATATTGGCACAATGCAAACCTCGAATGCGGCCTTGGACGAACGGAGCAGGCACCGGTACCGTCAGCACCGAAAGCGCAAGAAAGTCAAACGTGTGCTGAAGCAGTTGCTGATTGGAACTGTTAGCATCGGTACCGTTGTCATTGCTGTTCTCCTGTGGCGATACTTGGTAGCCTAGCGTCGTAGTACTGAGTGAACCTGCATTGCCACTGTACGGGGAGATCGCCGCCCGCAGAATCTTCACTCACCCACGTTGCTCGGCTCAACGGACCGCCGAGTGCGGAATGAAATAACCGATCTGCGAGCGGATGATTCTCCATGCACGGGTGCTGAAAAGTTCGTCGAAACTGCGGCTAAGACGAAAAAAAGAGCAGCATTTGCGGGAATCTGCAGATTGAAGTCGAATGCACTGTGTATCAGAAGTCCCGTGCAACCTGTCAGAGCGGCAACCCTCAAAGCACCGTCCCAGTGATGGGTCCAGTTTGTGACCTGACTCAGACCTTGCCGATAGAGGACGACGACGAACCACAGTACACACCCAAATCCTACCGCGCCCGTTTCCACCAGAGCCTGCAGGTAGTCGTTATGTGCGGCGTTTACAAACAGATCGGTATAAAAGCTCCGAAAAGCTGGATAAGCGGTAGGGAATGCACCCAAACCCCAGCCGAAGATCGGCTTGAGCCGAAACATTCTCAGCCCATCCTTCAAAATCGCAGGGCGAGTCGCGTCTTGCAAATCACCGAAATGCCGCCATAAATCGGCAGAACCGACCCAGGCAACAAATCCAAGCAGGCAGCAGACCACCAACGGTAAGACCCATCTCGATCTGATTCGACGACGAACTTGTGATGTGATCCAAAACAGCAAGGCCAACTCGACAAATAGTGACAAAGTTCCTGAGCGTGATCCCGAGAGCACGATGCTCGCGGCCATTAAGATGGCCGCAAATGCGGCCAGCATTCGCGGCGCTCCGCGTACCAATTTGCTCAAGCTTAGTGCCAGGGCCAAGGGCGTCAGCATCTCCATTAGGCCCGCATAATGATTGTGGTTAACATACGGGCCAAAAACGGCCGAGCCACCGGAAGGTGTTTGTACAAAATACAGTTTTCCAGGCGCACTCAGGCTTTGGCAGATGGCAAATATCGCGACTGCGGAACCAAACAACCCAGACGCGAGAAGAAAGATCCTGGAGGAACGCTCGTCGCCAGTGACTTGCACCGCGAGAATCATCAGCGCGGCAAAAGCCACGTACTGCAGCCCCATAAGTAGCGTTGCGTACCGGTAGACCGTCGTATTCAACGCGATCTGGGTCCACACCAAAACACCGAAGACAAGCATCGGTGGATAGAGTGGGTTCCACTTCAGGCGCTGCCCAATCGATTGACCTTGGCATATCGCCCAGCCGCCGAGAAGGAGAACGGCGGAGACTTCCAAGACTGACGTGGCCCACATGTCGACTGCGCCAAATGCCAGCACTGCGCCCATTAGACAGCGAGCACAGGAAAGCCAAGCAGATGATCGATGTGGACGACGTCTTTGTCGCCGTGGCCGGGCCTGATAGCCCTGCGGCGGATGCGACAAAACCCGAAGTCATCGCTGATTGTCCCAATCGCTAACCCGTGCCTGCTTCAATCCCACCGGAAGATGTTATGGCCAGTGTGCAAGGACCAATTCGAATGGGTATCTACCTTCTATTAAGGATTACTAGAGATCCGAACAGGCAAACGTCACATTTTGCGCCGGTTAGGCAGATGCCGGCATATAATAAGGATACAAACTCAGGAAGTCGCTTTTCGAAGCTCCTCGGGGTCCTTCCCGTACGCGCGGTACCCCCATATCTTGGGGTTGTAGTAGGTGTAATAGTCTTCGCTGCTCGAATCGAGGCAGTTCAAGACGACGCCCATGACATTGGCATTGACGCGACTCAGGACCTCGCTGGCACGTCTCAGGGCCGCTTTGGTCGTCTGACCCGAACGAGCTACAAAAATCACCTTGTCGGCCTCAACCGAGAGCGCAACCGCGTCGGTGACGGACAGGCACGGAGGGCTGTCGATCACGATGTAGTCGAATTCGTTTCTCCAGCGCGCTAGCCAGGTTCGCATTGTGTCGGAACTGAGTAGCTCTGCCGGATTCGGTGGAATCGGACCGGCTGACAGCACCGTGAGGGTTGGCACCTCAGCAATAGGAGTGACAAAGTGCGCTTGCTTGTCCACACCGCTGAGGAGCGTACTCAAGCCCGAGGAGGAATGCAGATCAAGCATTTGTCCTAGTCCGGGCCTCCTCAGATCAGCGTCGATAAGCAGAACACGGCTGCCCTTCTGCGCCAGCACAATGGCCGAGTTGGCGCTGATGGTGGTCTTCCCTTCTTCCTGCAGCGCACTCGTTACCAACAAGACCTTGGGCGGAGCGGACGAAGACGAAAGCAATATCGAAGTCCGAAGCGCCCGGTACGACTCCGCAGCCTGGGAGCGTGGATCGGAACATGTGACCAAGGCAGACGAATGCTGAGGCGACGTTCCCGACCCAGGCAGGAGAAACCCCCTTCTTCGACCACCTTCTATCTGCAACGGAATCGTTCCCAAAGCAGGCAGAGAAGAGACAGCGGTGATCTCTTCAAGGTTTCGGACCGTGGAATCGATCGTCTCCATCAGAAACGCTAGCGCGATTCCCGCGGCCAGCCCAACCAGGAAACCGATCCCGAGATTGCGATTCACATTGGGCTTGACCGGGCTGGTCGGTACGCGTGCGACATCGACGACCCGAATGTTGCTGGAACGCAGTCCAGCGGTGACGCCTGCTTCTTTCAGGCGCTGAAGCATGTTGAGATACAGTTCACGATTTGATTCCGCATCGCGCTTCAACGACGTGAACTCGATCGCGCTCTGATTAAGTTCGTTGGCGTCCTGCTTTTGTGCGTCGAAAGCGGCTTGCAGCAATTTTTCGCGCTGCACCGCTGCCAGATATTGATTCTTGATTTTTTCTCGAATTCGCCCCTGCTCAATCACCATCGACGCTCGCATTTGCGCCAACTGGTTTTGCAGTTCGACCGTCTTGGGATAGGCGGAACCAAACGCAGTCGTTACCTGGGCGTATTGTTCATTCAGATCGGCTTCTTTTTCCTGCAACTTGTCGAGTAATGATTGAACACCGACGTTGTTCGCGACATGAACAACGGCACTCGGATCGCCCGAGGACGCCAGCCTGTAGTCGGCCTCTTTCTGCATTCGATCGGTCTGAGCGTCGGTCAAGTCCTTGTTCAGGCTGTCCAATTTGGTAGTGACGATATTCTGCTTTTCGTCGATACCGAGGATTCCATGCTCTTTCTGGTATCGCACCAATTTTTCTTCGGACGTTTCCATCTTTAACTGGATGTCGGACAACTCCTTGGACAGCCAGTCCGAAGTCTGCATCACGGTCTCGTACTTGGTCTTGAAATTCTCCTCGATAAACGTCTTTACCAGTTGGTTCGTGATCTCGGTTGCCAACCGGGGGCTCGGATGCATGTAACGAATCTCGACCAGGCGAGTACGAGGAACCACTTGAACGGTCAGCGGTCCATGGAACTCCCCAAGGAGCGAGGCAACGCGCGCCGGATCTGGATCAAGCTTTGACACTCCCACGCCGACATTCGCGGCCGCTGGGTCTGACGCCGGTAAACTCCTGGTTTTGATCCAGGTGCATGGACTCGATGACCTTCATGGCAAGGGCATCACTGCGCAAGATTTCCACTTGGGTCTGGAGCGCCGTATCCGTATCGTCTTCGTTTGCCCCGTAGAAGCCGCCGTTTTCGGATTCTTTCAGGCCGAGCACATTGGGAGTTTCCGGAAAGATTGCCAGCCGCGACCGCGCTTCGTACAGCCGCGTCATCCTTAGTGTTGCGATCACGGAGATTGTGAACACAACCGCTAAAGTCGCAAGAACCAACCACTTGCGTTTCTGAAGGACCCGGAAATAATGCAATACCGATGTCTGCTCGCCAGCCGGGCTCGGATATGCGGACTGATACGACGCCGGAATGCGAGTTTCAACGAGCTCGAACGAGCCCAACTCGGGACTGTCAAGTTTTCTGAGGTGCATGTGAAGGATCTCAACCTTGGATCAGATCAGAACCCAAAAAATTATCGCGGCTGGGTTTCCGATTGTAGCATCGCAAACTGGCAGGGCGAGAGCAAAATGGGTACCCGGAACTTCTCCTGCCAATATGCTTTGCGGCTATTTCGTTCAACACGTTGCGAGTGAAACCGGTCCCTTGGTTAAAAGCGCGAACGGTCAAACGGGGACGATTCGAAACAGCGAACAGATGGAGGACTTCTCGGCCCTTAAGCAGCTGAATTTATCAGTGTAAAGGGCGACATTAATCGAGAAGTAGAGGAAGGGAGGGGTTCGACCATAGATGAATCCACTTCTACGGCCACAGATCTTTGCAGCATTTCCACAGAGACCAGAAGTTTCCAGAGACTTTTCTTGCGAACCAAGAGCCCCTCAAGGCCTTGTAGGGGACCTTCGGTCAGCCGAACTCGATCACCGCACTGAAGGAATGGGTGAGGCTCAGCTTTAAGGGTGGCCTGCGTAATTCTTCGGACCGCCTCAATCTCTGCATAGGGGACGATCGACGGATTCCCCCCGAAGGACACCACGCTGTGGACTCCGGGAGTCGACAAAATTGGGAGCCAGTAATGGGGGGCTTTGAACGAAGACGTAACAGGGGAACAGTGGGAGGGAAAGCCGCACTCTTCGATCTTTCCAACGGCGGACGGTCGAATAGAGAGGAAGCAGCACTTCGAAACCCTTGCCAACCAGGGCGCGGGCGACATTTTTTTCGTGCTGATTTTGCGTGTGCAGCACGTGCCAGGCTACAGCGGAATCTTGGCCCGGAGTCTTTTCCAGCATTTGCATGTAGCTTCGCCCTCCGACTTACAGTCGTTGAGCCCTACCCTGGCTGGAGGAGAGAGCCATTGGCTAGATTCTTTTCCTAGCCTTAGCCGTTACGCGACTGGTGTCGCGTACTGCTTGATCATTAGAGGAGGACTCGATTCTGCCCTCATGTATCATCAGTGTCAACCCAAAAATGATTGCATATTTGTGTGTGGTTGTTTTCCACAGGGGTTGACAACGTGGTTTCGGCGGACTGGAGCAGGAATGCGGAAAGCCTTGCTGGTAGCCTCTTTCAGATCGCTTCCCAAATCGTGGTTATCCACAATTATTCTGGTTTTCCTCGGGTGGAGAGACTCTTCGACATGTTGACGAAGTTATAATATCGTGCTGCAGGTATAGAAGACAGGACATTGGTCGCCAACACGATGGTCAATGGCGAGAGCTTCTCCCCAATTCTGAAATGAGTTTGTCTCCTAAATCCCGAGCAACACAAATCGGCATCGCGGCAGCCTGTATCATATTTCTAGGACTCTATCTCTTTGCCGTTCTTGCGGTCTGGCGTGCTGATTGGTTGCAGGACCAGGGTACCCGCCAAAGCTTGGAGGCTTCGGCGCGGATAATGCCTTGGGACGCACGGACGCACTGGCTGCTCGGGAGCTACTTTCTTAACGCATCTCAGGATCAGACTCGCGCACTTACGAATTTCGATCGCGCCGTGCAACTGGATCCGTTCGAAGGACGCTATTGGCTCGACGTAGCCGCTGCAACTGAACTCGCAGGGGACGCCCGCGGAAGTGAGGCCGCGCTGGAGCGAGCGTTGCGCGCTGAACCCACGTCACCCTCCATCGCCTGGGATTCTGCGAATTTCTACCTCGCCCAAAACAACATGGCTCGCTCTTTGCCATTGTTCCGCGTAGCGGTGCAATACGGCACCAAAAGTATGGAACAAGCGGCAATCGATCTATGCTGGCGAGCCACACAGAGCGTCAGTCAGATGGCGAGCCTGGCGTTGCCACCGCAAACCGACGCTTATTTTACCTTCTTGAGAATATTGATTACTCGAGGGGACTCTGATCCGGCCAACGAACTCTGGCGGGCAATGATTACGCTGAAGTTGAAGTTCTCGAATGACCAGGTCTTTCCTTATTTCGATTACCTCATCAAGACGAAACAGGTTGACCAAGCCGAGGAGGTGTGGCGATTTCTCGGACAAACCGATTCCGAGCTCCTGGGGGATCGACGACTCAACCTGCTTTCTGACGGAGGATTCGAGGGCAAATACTTAAACGGGGGCTTCGGCTGGCGCGCCGAACCATACTCTCAAGTGGATGTGTCCCTCGATACCAGCCAATTCCACAGCGGAACGCGGGCTTTGCGCTTCGTATTTTCGGGGCCTGCGTTCTCCGACTCCGGAGTTTCCCAATACGTCCCGGTCGAGCCTAACGTCCGGTATCGCCTCAGCTCCTTCGTTAAGTCAGAAGACATCGTCAGTGCCAGCGGGCCAAGGATTGTGGTGCAAGATTATTATGGCAATCAGGTGCTGGCGAGTACCGAAGACCTGCTGAGCACCAGCGGCTGGCGGGAACTGCTGGCTGATTTCGCGACCGGACCTGAAACACGACTGATCGCGATCAAGGTCATGCGCGTTCCAGGCAATCCCCTGATCAAGGGCACCTTTTGGCTGGACGATGTGAAGCTAAGTCCCATTGCAACGCCTGCAAATGGTTCACAGCCACTTTGAACGTGTGCGAATGTACACTCGCGGTCTGCTTACTGCCCCACGCTGAGCTTGAAACAGTAATCATGATCGCGGTTGGAGATCGAAGAGATGCATGGGGCGGACTGATTTTAAGACCTGAATACTGATTGCGAGCGAGCCTTATAGTTGACATATCGCGTAACGGTCCCGACGGCGTTGATCTGCTGAAAAACATCAGAAACCTTTGGTTGTATCGGCACTTCTTTCAATAACTATCCCCAATAACTATCCCCAACTCTCGACTTACAAGCAAAAATGGTGTAAATAAGGGTCGATTTCAATACAAAGAATATCGGGGGCCATGGTGATCTGACAGGCGATGTAGGGATGTACGTATGCATGTAGTACAGAATTTTCACCACGTGCTGTGGATACGGCAGCACTGGAAGCTCGACGGAATCGTTGGAGGTGGTGCTGTCTTCGCTATCACCTACAGCATTCTGAATGCGGTACGGAATAAGACATTAAATTCCAGAGTATTCAAAATCGTACGCGAGAGTGCGGTCCCCATTTCAGAGCAGGAAATCAGTAACCGCTTAGAGATTCGACTTGCAAAAGTTCAGCTACGGATCGATTCCCTGTTTGGTCAAGGATTAATCGAGCAAGTCCCGGGTCCGCATTGGCAGGAAAGAGCGCGGCGAGGTTGGAGAACTTGTGATCGGCGTACAACGATGCCAAGCGGTTAGTATTTTTAGTGTTGCCGTCATGCACAGAAGTGCTCTCATCCGTAATGCTCTACCATCGGAACAACGCATCCTGAGAATGACGACAAACTGGCGTGCTGGTCTTTCCAGCCGAACCGGCTAATGCCGGTTTGTCCCGGAGCTATCCGGCTTTCCATTTGGCAACTCAAATCCGCTTGCCGAATCCATGAGGATGCTCTAGGGCGAACTGAAGAAGTCGCCGACAGGCATCTTGGAGAGAGACACAAGGCTCCAGCACAGCGAATAAGTCCTGCTGAGTTCGTTGAACGCTTCCAGGATCTGCTTCCTGCTTTTGTACCGGCGATACACCGCCGGAGTACTGGTATGCGCTGCCTTCGCCAAGGCTCGCATGGAGAGGCCCTTCTCTCCTCCCCTCAAGAACAGTTTTTGCGCAGCTCTCAGGATGCGAGTTTCTAATTGCGGATCCGGCTGTCTTGGCATGATCGCTCCTGTGGCTGTTCGCACAAATTGAAAAGTTGGAGAAGATTTTCCAGGAACTGGAAGAAAGCCGAGGGGTAAAAAGTGTATGGGAATGGAGGGATTGGTTAGGGAAGGCTCAGAAGTGATGGAAGAGGACTTCGAGGATGCGGTGATGGACGCAGCCTTAATCGGGGCCGCTCAGCGGGTCGAGCACTATGAGATCGCGGCATACGGACCTTGTGCCTTCGCGAAAATTCTCGGGGAAACCGAACAGGCTTCGCTCCTGCAGGAGACGCTGAAAGAGGAGACCGAGACGGATGAAAAACTTACTGAACTTGCCACGGAAATTAACGAGCAGGGAAATAAAGGGCGGCAACGAGGAAAGCGAGAATGCTCGTAAGGCTGTAGGGAAAAATCAGAACAAGACACGATCGAGAACAGTGGCTTAACTGGAACAACCGGCGGCGAAAGCTAATCGCTTTGCCCCTGTTTTGGGTTGCCATCTCTTGAAATCGCACTAAGTCGAATTATGCTCAGTAAGGACCTAGGTTGATTGATAAGTTAACGTAAAGTCCATTGGGTATGGACGCACTGGCACGATTTACCCGAAGATGCTATCGGAGGATTTATGAAAAACTTTCTGGCAGTCTGTCTGACGACCGTGCTAGTCACGACCTTGGGTTTAGCCCAAAATACCGCAAAACCGCAAACGTCTTCAGATCCCTATGCAGTGCCAACTTACCAAACGGAAGACGCAAATCGGCACGACTATGGTTGGATTGGGCTAATCGGATTGCTAGGATTATCGGGCCTGTTTCGCCGCCGTGATGATGCCGTACGCGACACCAAAGTGGAATCTAGCGATGTTCGCACCGGACGAGCTGCGTAACTAAAATTACCGTAGAAGGTGGGATCGAGGGGAATCTATTGCGGTTCCGTCGGAGCTTTTGCTTAAAGCGAGTTGCTCCCGACTCGCGGCAGTGCGGTTTAGAGACCCCGCCCACTCTTCCCGCCTTTTTCCGCGACAGTCACCGTAGGCTCGTCGCTGCTTTTTTGCTTCAATCCCCCAATATCTGCATAGGATTTCACAAGGCTTACAAGGCGAATGTCTCGTCCGCACTGGCCTTTTTGCCCCTTATAATGCCCTGGTAAGCACACATCAGTTTGCAGCGTGTTTCCTCGTTTTACTTGCGTCGATCATGGCAGTGGGCAGCCCGGGTTCAGAATTTCGGTAATGCACGTCTGTTGAAGGGACCGCCTCCGGCGTTACCGCAGGCGAACCCGCTTCCGGAGCAGATGTCACCGGAGCAATTACGGGTTGTGAGCCGGGGGCAGACACATGAGAACTCTAGGGTTTTGGCTTGAAAGTGAGCCGGCGCCCGAGCACCGCTGTCGCTGCGATGAGTGCGCGTTTTGACCGACTCTCTCCCTTCGCACTCGAAACTTTGTCCCTCGCCGCCGCGGGAAACGGCTGTGCCGAGAAGCGCCGAACGGCCATTACCAGCTCAGCCAGCTCCTCCAGCAGTTGCACCTGGTCATCGCGGAAAGCTTCAGGCAGCCGCGAGAAGACTCCTAGCACGCCGCAGACGTCCGGTTTTTCCCCTACGGGAACCACTGCAAGCGACCCCAGCCCCAGACGGCGGCAGAGTTCCACATCGACCCGAGCATCATTATTAATGTCATCACAGCGCAGTGCTCCACCGGTTCGCAAACATTGCCCACAAATGCCCGAATCCATATCCAATTTGGCGCCCAAGTCGGGCGCCATATCGCCGGTGCTGGCCTGACAAACGACGAAACTACCGTGCTGTATAGCGATAGCGGCTCCGTTGGCACGCGTCAGCATCTGCGCTGCCTCGCTGATGCGCTGAAGCATAGCCCGGAAGCTCAACTTCCCCTCCCTTGTTATCGTACGCAGTTCGGCCAGAAGGCTCGATCGATCCGGCACTGCATGCAGACAATGTGATGGGTGCGTCAAACCTTCGGTTGAGATGGTTTCGCTAGATGATGGCAACTCGAGGCTTTCTATTCTCGATTCACTGCTGTCGAGACCAAGCTTCGAAATGGGCTGTCCTCCAATCGTCGGGAGAGTTAATAAATCCAGGTTTCGGTCCTTCACTACTTCTAAGACGCCAGCCTCGTCAATCTGCTGCCGCCCAGCCGACCCGGCCAGCAGCAGGGCATTGAAACAAAGTGTGTTTATGTTTCTTGGGATGCCCTGAGAGTGCTTCCACAGCATGGTCACTGCCTCTGGCGTAAATAATCTCAGGCCGCGATAACCTGCGAGGCTAATCCGATGTTCGATGTACTTTTCCGTATCCGCTCGGTCGAAGGGCGTGAGTGTAGTGATAATCGAAATACGCTGGCGCAATTGCGCCAGCTCCGGATGTCCCAGCTTTGATGCGAGTTGTGGCTGCCCTGAGAAAATGACTTGTAGCAGCTTCTCACTCGCCGTCTCAAAGTTCGAAAGCAGACGGAGGGTTTCCATCACTTCTGAGGACAAATTCTGTGCTTCGTCAATGACGACGATCACTGGGCGTCGATCGCGGAACTGCCTAAGCAATAATTGATTAATGCTTTCCTGAGCACTGCGTAGGTCGTTGATTGGTTTATTAATTCCGAGTTCTGAAAGAAGATAGCGAAGGAAATCACTCGAGCCCCCCAGTACCTGAAAAAGTAAAACTGTCAGAGCGGTTGGCTGGAAGCGCTGAAGAATATGGGAGACTATTGTCGTTTTACCCATTCCAGGCGAAGCGATCAGAGCCTGGAAGCCCACACCGCATTCCAGTCCGATTATCAGAGAGGACTTCGCCTCTCTGTGCGTACGGCTTTCATACAAGTACTTAGGATTGGGAGTTACGCCAAAGGGATTTTCGTGCAATTGGAAACGGGCAAAAAGATCAGCTCGAAAGTCCCCGATCACATGCTTCTGAGCCAAAACTGTCATAATCTGAACCAAACCAAGCGCACAACTAGGAATGCCTCAACGAACTATTTCGACAGCGCTCAAGAATTCCGGCCTTCCGCCTCAAGCGGCTGAGCGGAATAATTGTAGGCAGTGTACCAAGAGAACTAATTTCAGTGTTCTTTCGTGACCTTTCTTTCGGTCACCGCCCGCCTTATTTTCACATACAGAAAGTCGCCGTCTCTGGAAAAATTAGAGCCCGAAGTAGTATTATGCTGCTGACAAAATTTCCCCTCCGGCAGTCCATGAATTGTCTCGCGCTCCTCCTAGTGCTTTCATTACTTTATGGGTGTGGCACTGCTCGTGGAGGAGGCACAGCATCATCCGGGCCGACACCTTCGATAACGCCCACTACGATCCAGGTTCGTGCTGGCAACACACAGCAATTTTCTGTGACTTGGTCCCATGCTCGATCTCCATCAAGGACAGGTGGGGTGACTCAGGCTGGCGTGAATTGGTCGGTGAACGGCATCCCAGGAGGGAATCTAGTTCTAGGTACGGTCGATGTCCAAGGTGGTTACATAGCCCCTGCTACTGTTCCAAGTCAGAACCTGGTGAGGGTCATTGCCACCGATATTACCAACCCGTCGCGTTCGGCAGCCGCTCAGGTCACGCTTTACAATCCTATTCCTGTACTCACTGGAGTTTCGCCGAACACGATTCCGACGGCAAAGTTCCAGCTCACTATAAACGGCAGCAATTTTGTAAATGGCGCGGAAGTTTTCTTCGCTGGCGAGGCTCTCCAAACGTCTTTCGTGTCGCCTAACCAGCTTATAGCCACTGGTATGTCCACGCAGTCTCAAGTGGGAAGCGTTCCGATCCTTGTCAGGAATCCCGATCCGGGATCAGCTAGTTCCACTTCAAGTTTAAGTATTCAAGTGATGCCTCCGGATGCGACCCAAGTGGCGTCCGCGCAGAACGACCCGCTAGACAATGCCTACAGGCCGACGGTCGATTGCTATCCGGCTGACTACCCGCCGAATATCTCCCTGAGCGGGTCTCTGGTGAAGCTCCGCAAAGATTCCGGTTCACCGAGTGGTGTTTACGGGGCGGGACCGTGCATCACCATATACGCCATGCAGAACGAATTTCAGAGTTTCCAGGTTCACGTGCAGGCTCCCGGCGGAGGATATTCGGCGCTGAACATCAACATGTCCGCGCTTGCGAAGTCGGCCGGACCCGGTGAGAATTTCACGATTCCCGCTCCGTCCACATCTGAAACGAACATCGTAGTCTATAAAGAGCTGTATATGGATGTGACAATAAAGAGCGGTTCGTCTGCTACTTTCTACAATTCGACGGGCTATTATCCTGATGCGCTCTTGCCTGCCATTGATCCGTATTACCATCAGACCACGAATGCCTTCCCGGTAAGTGTTACGGCAGGGCAGAATCAAAGCACCTGGGTTGACATTCTCGTTCCAAAGACCGCCCCATCCGGGTGGTACTCGGGGACTGTAACGGTTTCGAACAGGGGCACGACGCTTGCCACTATGCCTGTCCTGTTGGGGGTTTGGCAGTGGCCTTCAACGAGCGGAGGCTACATGCCATCCACGGCCTCGCTCCGCTCCGACACGGTAGTCAGCTACGATGGTGGTTGCTATCAGATGTTTGGTTCGCTTTCTGCGTGCAGTTACGGAGGGCAAACAGCGGTCGCAGCGACACGATTAATCAAGGAAGACGCAACCACACTCCTTCTCGACAATCGCTTCAGTAACGGAAGCGGGCTTTCAATCATTTATCCCTGCGATTCATTGGGTACATGCGGAAGTTTATCAACATGGGATTCGGACTATGCGCCTTTCCTGAACGGAACGAACGCGCATGTCACAGGACTTCTGCAAGGTGCCAAGTTGACAGCGTTTGATATGAGCTCGGTCCTGCAGGGAAGCCTCAGTTCTGAGGGAGGCACTTTTGTTGGTTTCCAGAACCACTTCTCCTCAAATGGTTGGAGCGGTCTATTCTACTATCTATGTGACGAACCCGCCGCCGTAGGAAGTGAAACTAACATCAGCACCTGTATTTCCAACGGAAATACGGCGCATTCGTACACGACTACACCAATTCCTAACCTCGTTACCGCCAAATACCCGTTCGTTTCCAGCTACACAGGTGGCACAACGGCCATCGACTGGCTTGTGTCCAACATTACCGACTTGGAGCCGCCTGCAGGGCCACTCGAGAATCTTTCGCAATATACGAGCTGGGTTGGCGCCAAACCCACGTCGCGAGAGTGGTGGTCCTACCTGTCATGCACGAGTGCTGGAACCTGCTCGAATGGAACAACAGGTTCAACGCAATATACCTTTCCCAATTATGACATTGATGGCCAGCCAGTCGCCAACCGAGCGATGGAATGGATCACATTCCTGCACGGGCAGACTGCTGAGCTTTACTACGCGTCTGATATTTGCGCTAAGTCAAATTACCCCGCTGCTGCTAATTGCGGAGTCTACGCCGGTGGTGCGGGCACGTCCCCATTCAATCCTCTGATGTCTGACTATTACGCTGGAGGTTGGGGCGACGGCACTCTGATTTACTACACTGGCGTGGCCTACAATGCAGGAACTACGATTCCACTGATTCTTCCGAGCATGAGGCTGAAGATGATTCGTGATGGGATGCAGGATTACGAATATTTGCATCTTCTCACAAGGCTAGGAAAGAGCTCGTTTGTTCAGTCCGAGCTTTCGAGCTGGGTAACGAACACCCACACTTTCAATGTCAACCCTTCCGGCCTGATCAAGGCCCGTGAATCGCTAGGGGAGACAATTCATCAATTGACCTGGTAACCCGCCATCGAAAGTAGTTAGAGGGCGCGCGGCTGGCTAGTTACCCAAACATGGATGACTCTAAAACGGCCCGAGGGCGTCAAGACGCTCGAAGTGCTCGCTTAGCGGAGTTACCGTTCCGTCCTGGTGTGACTGCTGCAGCCATTGCTTCTTGGTGTCCGACGTATCTTTCGTTGCGCTGCAGAACTGCCTCCGTTACCTCCAAAGTTGCACCTACCTCACGACCATAGCAAGCAATGGCATAAACGTCTTTCGGAATGCACTTTGAACTGAATCCGCGCCGCTCAGGATAAATGAAGGTCCAATACGGGGACATGCGAGGATCATCCTGATACACGGCCTCACGCAGTACGTAGTAGTCGACTCCTGCGGCTTCGCATAGGTCATAAAGCTCCTGGGCCTCCGCAACCTTGTGGGCAATTGCCCGATTCTCGGCCAGCTTAATAACCTCTGCCGTCAACGTGTCCACCTGTCGTATGTGGACGGATGCGTTGTAGACGCCCTGGTACACTTCAATCACAGCGCGTGTGTCTGCAGGTTCTCCGCCGAGAATCACGAATCCTCGTTCCTTCATTTCTGTGAGTGGATGGGCAGCAGTCTCCCCCAGATATTCCGGCTGGAAGACGATTCGCTTATCATATTGACGCGCCAGGCTGTTAGTAGTTCCTGGGTTCACGGTCGACCGCAGGACGATCAACTCTGTTTCCAACCAACTTAAAACATCCTCCACCACAGATGTATCAAGGCGACCCTCATCCGTGCCCGGCGTGGGTACGCACACAAACGCGACATTGCACTTGTTTACTTCGTCGCGGTTACCCAAGCCGAGCGGCTCGTCATAAACCACTGCGTCCGGGAAGAGCCCGCGCATCGCCCTGCCGACAACACCCAAACCAACGATAGCTACTCTCATGTGTTTCCTCCGTGTATGTCTATTTGAGCCGATTACATTTTTCGAGAAGTGAATCTGTTTCGCAGTAGGTTCAGAGACTACGGTTGCCTGACCTCTGTTGGAAATCGCCTTGGGAACCACGATTTGAGTGTGATTCTGGTGCTGATTCGAGAAGGCCGCCATCACCATCGCGTCTTCATCCGCTTTGTAACCCGGGCTGCCAATGGACTGAAGGTGGAGCTGGTTGTGATAGCGGAGATCTTTGTAATTCATAATCAGTTGGTCATCGAGCGCTTTGGCGATTTCCCTTACGCCATCGCGAAGGGTGTAGCGTGCCTGGAAGCCTACTCGAGTAAAAATCTTGTCGAAATTGACGCGATAGTTCCGCGCATCGGAATTATCGACATACTCGACCCGAACCTCGGGGATCACGCCTCGAATGAGGTCAGCCACATCAGCGAGTGTATGATTCAATCGCGCATCCCCCACATTGAAAATCTCCTCGCCCACCAGCCGGCTCGGTGACTCGAGTACTCTAACTGCGGCCTCTACGACGTCGCGCACGTGAATGAACGGTCGCCATTGCTGGCCGTTGTAAATAGTAATCACTCCGTCCTGGTGGGCTCTCGCAGTGAGCAGATTGACAACAAGGTCGAATCGAGGTCGATATCCGAGCCCAAAAACAGTGGCGAAACGGAGGATGGTCGGATGGAAGGATTCACTCCGGGCACCGAGAAGCGCCTTTTCGGAGTCAGCTTTGGTCCGGGCGTAGAGAGAAATCGGCTGTACTGCTCCTTTCTCATCCACCTCCACGTCGGTAGCCCCATAGATGCTACAACTCGATGCGAACAAAAAACGCCCCACACCGTGCCCCTTTGCGATCTCGATGAGCATTCGGGTAGCAGCGTAATTTATCTCCAAGGCTGGTCCACCGTCCTGATCGCATGCCGGGTCGCCGACAATCGCCGCTAAGTCGACGATGGATTCCATCCCGCGCACAGCTCTCACCACGTCCTGGATATTCCTCGAGTCACCCACAATCATCTCGAAATTCGGATGGCCTTTGATTGGCCGCAATGGTTCATCACCGTACATCAGGTTGTCTAATACACGCACGCGGTACCCTCTTTCGAGCAGGCGCTCTACAAGAAGCGAACCGATATAGCCTGCGCCACCTAGTACCAATACCCCCTCGCGGCGAGGAACAAGTGATGAGATGTTCTTGGGTTTTAGGAAGTAGTGTTTCTCAGCAAAAGTTTTGAGCACACGGACGGAAGCAGCACCTGCCCCGGCAAGAACAATGAATGGCAGCGCAAGGCTTCGGCTGATTTTCTCGTCGGCAAAGAATAAGAAATTAACGGCGAAGAAGACCATTGAACTTACTAACACCCCGCGGAGAATGACGAATGCCTTGAACCGGCCAATGTAGGCACGCGAATGTGTATAGAATCCGTTGAGGAGAAAGACGAGAGGGAAAATTAACGAGAGTATCCAAAAAAAGGCTCCGTAGTATCGCAGAAAGCCTGTGACGATAGCGTAGGCTGCAACCGAGTGTCCGATCGTTATCTGATAGATCACCGATATAGGGAGCGCAGCGATCATGCTCAAATGCACGATGAGAAAGTCCACAGCCATGCGCGGAATGGCTTCGCGCCAATTAATGTGCCTGAGTGCTCGGAGCATTAAAAAAACCCTTCTCGTCAATCTGGGCAGCGCGGGCGCGGCGAGCGAAAACTGCGTCCCGAACGGCGTCGATTACGTCATCTACGTCTCGGTCATTCATCTTGGGGTAAACTGGCAGGGAGAGCAGGCCTTGGTAAATTTCTTCTGCAACTGGAAACTGTTCCCGGCGGTATCCATAACGGTCGCGGTAAAACGGGTGCCGATGCAAGGGAATGAAATGAACGCTTGTACTAATGTTGCGAGCCCGTAACTCTTCAATGAATTCCGACCGAGTCTCCCCTGGCTGGTCCGCTTGCAGCCGAATCGGGTAGAGGTGAAAAATATGGTTCCTGCTAGGGAGCCGCGGCGGCAACAGGATCTCAGGCAAATCGGAAAACGCCTCGTCATACAATGCGGCGATCTCTTGGCGCCGGGATATGAACCCTTCCAGCCGACGCAATTGGTGAATTCCCAGTGCCGCCTGAATATCGGTCATGTTGTACTTGTAGCCAGGCTCAATCACCTCGTAGTACCATGAACCCGCGCCCGAATACCGCTTCCAGGCATCGTGACTCATGCCATGGAGCGAGAGGATGCGCAGTCGCTCTGCAAGCGCGTCATCACCGGTGGTAACCATCCCGCCTTCGCCCGTAGTCATGTTCTTTGTTGCGTAGAAGCTAAAGCAGACTGCCCGCCCGTGCGACCCGATCCTACATTTGTCAAGCTGTGCGCCGGCGGCGTGGGCTGCGTCTTCCACTACGGGAATTCCGTTGCTATTGGCGATGGCCAGGATTTCGCTGAGCGAGCATGCCTGGCCGGCGTAGTGAACGGGAACGATGGCCTTCGTCTGCGGGCTGATTGCCGCGCGAATTGCTTCCGCGGAAATGTGGGAGTTTCCGTCCACGTCCACAATCACAGGCTTAGCGCCCAAATACTCGACAACGTTCGCAGTCGCGCAGAAGGTTAGAGTTGGGAGGATGACCTCGTCGCCGGGCCCGATACTCAGTGCAGCTAACGAGGCATGCAGGGCTGCCGTGCAGGAGCTCACGGCTATGGCATGCTTGGCGCCAACGTAAGCGGCAAATTCCTGTTCGAACCGTTTGACTTTCGGTCCAGTGGTGAGCCAACCGGAACGAAGGCTATCAACGACTTCCGCGATCTCATCCTCACCGATGAGCGGGAGACAGTACGGAAGAACCGAGTTGCGCATTAAATAATCCTTCGGAAGGTAAGACTGGTGCGAGTGAGTCTGAACCCAAGGCCTTCGTAAAGGCGGGCAGCGGGAATGTTGCGTAGCTGCGTTCCCACTTCGACGGATATCATCCCTTGAGTGGAGAACCAGTGAAGGGCGGCTAAACTCGCACGGTGAGCGGCGCCTCTGCCCCGGGCCCATTCGGCAGTGGCCACTAGGACAATTTCACCGATGGATGCTTGGCGATCTACCCGGCATGCGACGTAGCTAGCGACGCGGCCCGCCGCTTCGGCGACGACCACGGCGTCTGCAGCAGTTCCAAGACAGCAGTTATGAGTCCAGGTTTCGTTGACCTGGTCGGCAACATCGCGGGATAGCAGCGGATCGGCATGAAAGCGGTCAAAGATGAAAGCCGTTCTACC
Source organism: Terriglobia bacterium (assembly GCA_963786325.1). GTDB lineage: Bacteria > Acidobacteriota > Terriglobia > Terriglobales > Acidobacteriaceae > JAIQFF01. The sequence continues at coordinate 213,096 of CAWAYW010000012.1, read as the reverse complement.
GATTTCGAGAATCTCCGGCAAGTCCTTGGGCTCGAAAGGGTGCGTGCCAGTCGGCGCCGAACCATAATTGCCATCCAATGGCTGCACGAAGGTCTGAATGCCGTCGATCAGCTCGAAATTGCTAGCCTCAAGCGCGTGGATCGTTGTGAAATTCCCGGCATCTACGCGAGCGGAGAGGTATTGAACGCCGAACTTGCGACATTCATTGAGGATTGATAGCAGCAGACTCCGCTTTTCGGCGCGAGCCTCGTCGTAGGAACCAGATGCTTCGAGTAACTCCAGGCGTGCCGCTACCATGCCGAATTGCGCGGTATCCCATTCCAGCATTCGGCACTCGGCGACCCCGGTGGAGTTCTCAATGCGAAGAGGTCGTGTGGGAGTGTGAGTGGTCGTCATCAGCGTTGACGTCCTTTCTCAGAAGTACGTAAGGGAGTGTCTTAGCGATTATGGCGAGATCCATCCACAGGGTTCGACGGTCGACATACTCTAGATCAAGAGCCTTTCGGCGCTCCCAGCAGATGTTATTGCGCCCGTTGATCTGAGCGAGTCCGGTGAGGCCAGGCTTGGCCAACAACTTCCGTTTCTCGCGTTCCGTGTAGAAACGGAGTTGGTCGACCTGGTCAGGCCGGGGGCCGACTAGGCTCATATCGCCGCGAATCACGTTAAACAGTTGCGGCAGTTCATCCGTACTGGTTTTCCGGAGTACGCGTCCTACTGAAGTGACGCGAGGGTCATCTTCCCCGACATATGTAGAGCCGTCCGGGTTTCGGATCGGTGAGCAATCCTGATACATCGTGCGAAACTTGAAAAGGAAAAACGGCTTACCGTCCTGCCCTAATCGTTGCTGACAAAACAGAATGGGACCAGAAGAAGATAGACGGACCGCTATCGCGCACGCCAGCAGAACGGGAGAAAACGCAACAAGCGTCACGCATGAAATCAATAGATCCAGAGACCTCTTGAGTAACAGAAAGCGCGGTTCCCTCGGGTTCAAGCGCTTGTCTCGGCAAGTCGTGCTTCGATCATTGCTTTCCTTGTCGACCTCGATGACTTACTTACAGGGTCTGAATTTTTTGAAGGGTGAAGGGAAAATGATTCCGGAATTCCAAAGTTATCTTGGTGTTGTTCTCGTCATAGATGCGTAACGCGGAAGTGCTTGACTTGGTCAATCGAGGTGAATTGGATAGAAGCGTTTGGCGTCATAAACTGGATTCTTCATGTCCAACCCCTTTGATGGGCTGAGAGGATACCCTACCTGTCCGGATCTTACTAACGGCTACACAAGAATTCCGCTTCCTTTAATCACGTACTCAATTTCCGAACCGCTACCAAGCCGCATCAAGACAGAAAGTCTTCGATCTGGCCTCAATTGAAAAATCGTCGCGTCATTGACTCCTCTCTCCATCGTTCTGCAAAGTATTAACAATCCATGCTCTTTCAGTCTTTGAATCAAAATCCTTACCATTCGGATGAGGTTCACATCAGGAAAATAAACCCGATTCAAAATGTTTGCGGCTCGAACCACGTGAAAGGCTCTGTCAAACTCCGGTGGATTTTCAGCCAACAAGTCGTCCTCCATAATCCGAATATTTTGGCACTCGACCAATCTCTTCGTAAGCAGCGTGGTAGGCTCACATTTTAGGATTCGGCCCTTCGCTGCCAGGGTCACTTCGCCGCGCAACGGAGGAAGATGGTTGTCGATCTTCATTGTGGTGCGAAAAAACGCCCGGATTACCGCTGCAAAGGAGGCACGCCAGGGATGAATCAGAGCGCCTCGAACTCCCTTTGTTGGGATCACGCCGTGTCCGACGGCATCGATATAAAGGATGTTGCCGTGTCTGTCAATCAGCACAGATAGGGTGCTTGCGAAACAGCTAACTAGCGAGGCATAAAGTGTGAGATCGGTGGCCGTAATCTGGCAACGGACGCCCTTTGACTTCAATTGTTCATACCATTCGAACGTGGTTATGCCAGACGAAATCGCAACATCCATAAGCTGAATGGGTCTAGCGGTCATCCCGGCAACATTGGAGAACACGGCTTCATTCACGTCATCCAGACGATTCGCGGCAGTGGTTTTGAAGGTGCCATTGGACAGGAGGATCCGGTCAAAAAAATCGCGCTCCCTCGTTGCCTGATCTGGACACCCTTGCGATCCGGAGCCCTCAAAGCTCAGACGCGTTGTTGGTCGCCTCAAGCTAATCATGTTTAATGTCCGACGCAAGAAATCAATAGATCCAGAGCCCTCTTGATCAACAGAAACGGTTGTTCCCTCGGGTTCAAGCGCTTGTTTCGGCAAGTTGTGTTTCGATCATTGCGCTCGATCAGAAGTCGGCCTGGAAATGGCACCAGCTTACTTACACGGTGAACAACGTAACGGATTACAACCTCTCTTGGGACGCCATAGCTGGGTCGACCTCAATGACTCGGGCCGTGGTACTTACTTGTGGTTGATAGCACAATTTCTTATGCTCTAACACGGGAAGGTAAATGCGCTCCCACATGTTTCGAATAAAAACCGTTTCGCTGTATGAAGCGACGAACGAATCGCTGGCCCGCCGCCCAAGCGTGGACGCAAACTCGCCATCTTCAAGAACTTTTCGGCAGGCGCGAACCGTCGCGCCTATATCGTCCACGGGAACCAACAACCCGTTCTCTCCGTCTATCAGACAGTCTCGATTCCCTTTGATCGAAGTTGCAATCACCGGTTTGCCTGCGGCCATGGCTTCCAGAAGAGAACGCGACATGCCCTCCCACCGGGAGGTACTCAAGAAAACATCCATCGCCAGCAGCCAGTTGACTGCGTCTGAGCGGAATCCTAAGAAAAACACACGGTCACCGACGCCTAGCCGCTTCGCCGTTTCCTTTAACGATTCTGAGAGCTCCCCTTCTCCAATGAGGACGCCGTACACGGGTCGTCCCCTTACCGCGCGCAACTTCGCCAGGACCTGAAGAAACTGCCCTAGGTTCTTCGCCAGAGTTAGGCGGCAAATGTTTCCAATGACCCACGCCTCGCCTGGGATGCCCACCTGTCTCCGCAGTCTTTCCCGGTCTGCCCGTTCCAACACACCGATCCGGTTGGTGGGAATCGCATTAGGGAGGCGGAACAGCTTTTCTGGATCACAAAATTTTCGCGCGAATTCTTCGTCGTGAGTGTTCAATACCACCAATCTGTCGCACCATCTCGCAGCTCGCCCCTCTAAGAAGGCTACCGCGTGCCGCGCCCAAACGGATGAGAATTCATGAATCGCAAACGAGTGGGCCGTGTGGATGATGGCAGGCACGCCGGCTCTCCAAGCGGCATAACGGCCAATCATTCCGCCCTTCGATGTGTGGGTATGAACTATCTCGAATCGATTTTCGCATAGATAGCGTTCCAGCCGCCGCGCATCGACCCAGTCCTTCCACGGTCGGATCGGTCGGTCAATGCCTTCGAATTTCACCACTCGAATCTTATTTTGCGCATAGAGGTCTTCCGCCATGGGATCGGTGGTCAGTACATAGGGTTCGATGCCGTGTTCCCGGGCCATTTGACACTCGATGGAAATCCCGATGTAGATCCCCCCAAACTTGGACGACCCAACAATGTGAAGGATTTTCACTCTTGGTCCCCTGATGGTATCTTGAGCATCGCTCTAGCTCGTGAAGCTCTTTTCTAGGAGAAGCGGTGTCGCAGGTGACGCTCCGCTAGTTTCTAGCCCGAGTTCCAGACAGACAAAACAACCGCACCATCGCGGAAACGAGTTTCAAAATGCGTCCACAAGACGTCTGGAAGGCATACTAGTCTGGCCATGTTTGGACAAAGAAAGTCGTCCGTTTAACTCGCAATGGAGTGCGCGGGTTGAGGTCGGGGCCTATCCAGAATGTCTTGATAAAGCAACTCATACGCTTTAACCATCGTTGGTATTGAGAACTTTTCTTCCACCCGTTGTCGCGCCCTTTGTCCTAGGGCGTTTCTCCCGTGAAAGCCTAAGTCCACCATCTCAGAGAACCCACGTGCCAACGCGCTAGGACTCCGCGGTGGGACCACGACGCCCGTATCCCCGACAATATCGGCAGTGTCGCCCACATCCGTCGCCACGCAGGGCACACCACAGGCCATTGCTTCTCCGAGCGCATTAGAAAAACCTTCACCCGAGATTGAAGAAGAAGTAGCAATATCCAAGGCCGCTGTGAGGCGAGAGATGTCTCGCCTCCGACCCAAGAGGTGAATACGTCCCTGGAGTCCCGTTTCGTATACGAGGCGAGACAATTCTGAGTTATCAGAATCAACACCTTCCCCCGCCAGCAGAAGGTGAACAAGCGGTTCTCGCCGAGACAATAGCGCGGCAGCATTTAAGAAGCCGGCATGATCCTTCATCGGGTGGTAGCGAGCGATTAGTCCAATCAATATCGTATCTCGGCCAAGACCTAATTCGTCTCGAACCGAGCTGCGCGCTGAATAGTCTGGCTTGAACTCGTCTAGACTAATGCCATTAGGAATAACCATCGTTTTCGCGTTGTGGTACCCCCACGCCCGATGGACATTCTTTCCAGCCACGGAGTTAAAAACAATTGCATCTACGAACCTTGAAAACCGGGCCCCGAGGGAAACGGTCCATTGGGTCAGGCGGCAGTAATGGTCAAACTCAATATCCGAACAGCGGATGTTCCAAACAATGTGGGGAACGCCGGCCAATTTGCCAGCTATGAATCCCAGCAAATTGGCATGATACGTCCAGCACTGAAGGACATCCGGCCTTGCGTTCCTGAGGGCCTTCACAAAGCGCAAGAGAGCGAATAGCGATGGTGAACCTTGATGCATCTCGAGCGCCCGAACGTCGACTCCAGCACTCATTAATTCCTCTCCGACCGGTCCAACATCCATCATCGAGTACACGCGATGAGGAACAACGTTGCCGTTGCTGGCTTCCACGAGTGTCGTAAGCGCGCGTTGGGTTCCCCCGACACTAAGAACTGTAATGAGGTCGACGACGTCAATCATGGGCGATTTCGAAGCGTTACTAAGGTTGTACGCGGCTCCCCTCGCAAGTTTGGTAGCACGACACCGGAGAGACGTTCGAGAAAAACTCCTGCAAATTGATTCTTTCGCCCCTGACCAGATACTGATCAGCGCGTCGGTTTGTAAGCAAACATTGAAGATGAAAGAATTTTCAGCTGCAGGCGTTTGACTGCAACAGCGGGGCACACTTGGATCGAGCCCTTGACCCATCCGGCGAGTTGCGCGACTCGGCGAGCCACGCTTGGAAAACCAGCACATCCCAGAGGTGGTATTGCCAGTTCTTCCGCCCGGACAAATGCTCTAGCCACAGTTTTCGGATTGGCTCAGGACGTAAGAAACCCTCGCGCCTGAGCCTATCTTCATGCAGCAGGTCCTCAGCCCAATCGCGCAAGGGGCCTCGCAACCAGTCGTCAATTGGTATGCCGAAGCCCATTTTAGGCCGTTCGATGAGCTCCTTGGGAACGTATTGATAAAGGATCTGTCGTAGGAGCCATTTGCCCTGTCCCTCTCGAATCTTCATGGAAAGAGGAATGCGAGCCGCGTACTCGACGACGCGGTGATCGAGCAAGGGCACACGGGCCTCAAGGCTCACCCCCATGCTGGCCCGATCTACTTTCGTAAGGATATCGTCTGGCAGATATGTTATGAGATCCAGAAACATGATCTGCTGTAAGAATTCCGGCAACATGCCCCACTTTAAGGGGTCGCTAAGGATCGTGAGCGGCTCATCAGCACCGACAACAATTTTGCTCGATGGGTTCCAGTGGGAAACCAGGCTCCTGTAAAAGTCTTGAGAAGTCTGGGCGTTGAGCACTTCCGCCAACTTGCAGACCCTTTCGGCTGGATTCGTTACACGGAGACGTGACGGCAAGGATCCATCAGCGATCGCAAAGAGTCTGCGCCATGTCTGCGGGCTCAGGCGAGTTAATGCCCAAGCTGCAAGGCGTCGTCCTAGCATTCCCATCCGGTGCACTTTCTTCCAAACCGAGTCCCCCAAGAAATACCGGTTATATCCGCAAAATAGTTCATCACCACCATCGCCCGAGAGGCTCACTGTCACGTGCTGTCGCGCCAGTGCCGAAACCAAGTAGGTAGGAATCTGGGAGGAATCCGAAAAGGGCTCATCATACAAAGCTGGGAGATTGGGAATTACCGCCATAGCTTCATCGGGAGTCACATAGAGTTCCGTGTGGTCGGTCCCCAGATGCGCGGCCACGGCCTTGGCCTGACGCGCTTCGTTGTAATTGCTTTCGTAAAATCCGATGGTGAAGGTCTTAACGGGACGCGCGCTTTGTGCCTGCATCAGTGCAACAATGGTGGAAGAATCAACCCCGCCGGAAAGGAACGCTCCGAGAGGAACATCCGCTACCATGCGCATCCGGACGGCTTCGCGTAGCAATTCCTCTAGCTGCATACTGGCTTCGACCTCGCTCCCTTTAAATGGGCTCGCAATTCCCTCTTGATAAACCTCCTCGGCGGACCAATATGACTTAGGAACTGGCAGTGGGCGGAATGGTGAGTCCGAAGCGCGGACGGTGAGAATGCAACCTGGTTTGAGCTTATGTATGCCTCTATAAATCGAGTACGGCTGCGGGATGTAGCTATGTCGCATTTGGAGAGCTAAAGCATCAGGATCGATCTCCGAGACGAAGTCGGGATGAGCCCTCAGGGCCTTCAGTTCCGAGCCGAACAAGAAGGTCCTCGCGGCCAAGCCGTAGTAGAGCGGCTTGATGCCTAAACGATCCCTCACCAGATGCAAGGCGCGGTCATGTCGGTCCCAGAGCGCAAAGGCAAACATACCAACAAACTTCTTGGTTGCTGGCTCGACTCCCCACTGACTAATAGCCGCAAGTATCACTTCGGTATCGGAATGGCCGCGAAACCTGTGCCCCCTGGGCTCAAGCTCTTGTCGGATTGCTTTGAAGTTGTAAACTTCTCCGTTGAAAACCATCGCGTAGCGCCTACACGCGGAGAACATCGGCTGGTGTCCTTCCATCGTAAGGTCGAGAATAGCCAATCGCCGAAATCCGAAGGCGAGACCGACCTCAGAATCCACCAAAGCACCAAAATCGTCTGGGCCGCGATGAACGATTTGCTCAGCCATTCGGCACACGCGTGTGCGCAACTCAGAGTCACCAGCCGCGGCGGGATTTAGGAAACCAGTTATTCCACACATTTTTGAACCACGAACTCGTTATTGCCAGCACCCAGAAGACCAAGACACGGAGAAACGAAGGAACGAATAGGCTCGAATCCCAATTTGTGCAAATAGCTCATCGCCTCGCGCGGCGAAATTGACTCGTAAGGAAACCCTCCCAACCAATCGCGGGTATCGTGGTACATATCCATGCCGCGCTGCTGAAAATAGTTCTCTCGGCGTTTCTTGAGGCTCTCCCCTTTGACGGCCAGTCGGGCGCCGACCAGTCCGTAATACACCTGTTCGATCGCTCTCTGCGCCCATTTGGGAGACCGCGAATAGATTCTTTTCTCGATCCTCCATAGGCCGCAGAACGGCGTCTTCCCGTACAGCCCCAGCGCCAGGATCCCGTGAGGACTGACCATCGCGGAAGCCTTTGCGATCGCCTCGTACATGGCGCCGGTGTGATGCAGCACGCCCCAGGAATAAACTACGTCGAACGTTCCGAGATTGTTGGGATCGAGGTCAAACACGCTAATACGCCGGCATTCCCAGGTTGCGCTAGAAGGAGCGTAACGCTCCAAGGTCTTGCGCGTGGTTTGCACGCTGTTCGGGTCCAGATCCACGGCCAGAAGCGACCGGCACCCAAGTCGCACCGCTGCTAGAGAAAACAGCCCCGACCCGCACCCGATATCCAGAAACGTTCGTCCCTCGATTGATTCCCGGCCTACTAGGCGAATCAGGGAATTTTCCGCTTCTTCGATCCTTTTTTCGTCAATCTTCTGGGCGTACTGTGCCCAGTTGTCCCCAAACGAGAAGTGGCTTTTGAGTTCGAGCAGATCTTGATTTCTGATTTCCTGCGTCCTTACTCGCAAGGTCTAAGTTAACGAGCCTTACCTCTGCAAAAAATCGAAAATCTCTTCCGGCTCGGCGACCTCGAGAGGATAACCGCCGACCTTCCCAGCCGGGGCGCCATCTAGTGCACATATATGGACTTACTTGTCACAACTTGATGTCTTCCTGTACCCGATTGCACACCAGAAGGGCGGGCCCTCTCTAAAGCGGATTCTCTCTAGCCCCGCCCGCTCCATCATGACCTGAATCTCTGGGCGAGCGAAGCGGTGTTCTATCCTGGTACCGAACCGATCGAGGGCGTCAGTCCGCATAGTATAGAAAGTGAGGTGTCGGTAAGAAGACAATGGGAACGAGTGCACGTTCATGTTCAGTCTTTCGGCCAGGCCCGCGACCCTGGCCAAAGGCCAGTACACGAAAAACGCAAAGGTTTGGCTTATTGCGTACTTCACAGCGAATGGGGTACGTGCAATGAACCCGCGCAAAAAGTCTGTAACGTGCCAAATCGACTTGTACCAGAGAGGCCTATTGTCGAGTGAGTAGTAGAGATACAACAACAAAGGCGCCCCAGTTTTCAACTTAGCTACGCAGTTCCGGATTCCCATTTCCGTGTCTGGCAGGTGATGCAAAACCCCAATTGAGTAGCCAAAATCCATCGACTCGTCGGTGAGGGGCATGTCCGCCGCGGATGCGAGATGGAATGTACAGTTCGGTGTTTCCGCGAGATTCCGCCGCGCTACGTCTAGAGCCTCGGCGCTGGGATCGATACAATGTAGGCGTTCGACTTTAGGAGCCACTAGTCGTGCCCAGCGACCAGAACCGCACCCCAAATCAAAACCTGCCGATGATGGAGGCAGGTCCTGCCACGGAAACAAGCTGAAGTACATCTCGAAACTGAATTTCAGCTCGGCCTCACTGAGCGCACTCTGATCGAAATGGGCCCATTCCTTCCCAAAGCCGGATACGGTCCGTGCATCGCAGTTGGTTATGTGAGCTTCAAGAGACACGGTGAACTCGGTGGCCCGATGAGTCTTTGCTTCTCTACCCGACAGCCGGTCCCAGTGTGAAATAACTGGCTGAAGAAAGACTCTAAATTGTGGTAGCTTCTCGCTGAAAAACTTCTAGGTGCCTACACAAAGAAGCAGCCTCGCTACTTGCTAGGCAGTGCTTCACATTGATTCTTCATGAAGTGGATGTCTGTCTTTTATGCGGTTAAATAGGAGAATTTCTGGGGAGACATCGACGTTCGTAAGTCCTGGTGTCCACGATCTGGCGCAGCAAGGTTTCCGTCCCTCTTACGAGCGCCCGTGTGCTAAAGTCCCGTTGGATTCTTGCCTGGGCGGCACGGCCATCCCAACTATCCCTCCCTGAAATGCAACCTTCCCAAGCGTGCACTAGCGCCTCAGGATCATTTGGAGGTACTGTCAGCGCCGGATCGTCTACGATCCAGCGGGCATCGCCGACATCTGTCGTCACGCACCTTACCGAGCAAGCTAACGCCTCTCCTAGAACGTTCGGAAAACCTTCAGATATCGAGGGCAACGTTAGTAGGTCAAAGCTGTTGTACACAGCGCAGATGTCCCTGCGAGCCGAGATAAAGGTTATCCGCCCCTCAAGGCCATGATCTGTCGCCATGTTTAGCAATTTCGTTCGGTAAGGGTCAGGGCCATCACCGACGCATACGAATCGGACGAAAGGATGTCGAAGAAGCAATACACTCGCCGCTTTAAGAAATACATCGTGACCCTTCAAAGGGTCCAGGCGTGCTACGCACCCGATTACGTATTCCGAATCGGAGAGCGCAAGTTCTGCCCGAATCTTACGCCCCGATGGCCGGTCTGGTCGAAAATAACAGGTGTCGATACCGTTTGGTACGACGACAGTGCGACTTTGCGGATAGCCATCAGCGATGCAGTCAGCATAACCGGCACGGGAATTGACAATTATCAGATCGGCTGATCGCGAATACCACCGGGATAGAACCCCTACCGCTCGTGCGAGTCGGTCATAGCGTTTCAAGTCTATTCTAGATGAGCGAACTCCCCACACGATCGGCAACCGCGAAAACATCGGTTTCAAGAGCGAAGCGATGACGTTTGCTGACATATAAGAGTGCAAGACATCAGGCCGTTCGTGACGTATCACATCGGTGAGTCGCGCGAAAAACGGCAACACATCCCAGCGGTATTTCTTCCCGATCAAAATAAGCCGAACCTCTCGCTTTAGTAAGTCTGCATAGAAATGACCACCGTAGAAGGTGGCGACAGAAACCTCGTGCCCGGCTTCTGCCAGGCCACTCGCCAAGTTAGCAAGTTGCCGTTGTCCACCACCCGCCTCGAGTTCACGAATGAGAAACAATACTTTCATGTTTTCCACACCCGTTGGCTCGGTACCGGCGCCAGACCATCAGCTAGAATGCTGCTCTTACGGTGAACTGAACACGAGTCTAGCTTCGAAAATACGCGGCGCAGAATCACAAGCTGGCCGATGATCGTTACGAGCGCCATAGTCCCCAGCGTCACGGCAGCTCCGTCCAAGCCCATGCGCGGTATCAGCGTCCAACTGACGATGGCCGAACTGCCGGCCGCAGTCGCCAGTACCGGCATCTGCGCAATGAACACTCGGGCGCTCGTGATGACATATCCAAGGATGCTGGAGACGTAGCTTAGCAAGCCTGCAACCATTATCCAGGCGAGCAAACGGGCGTAGGCTTCATAAGCCGGACGATACAGTATGCCGAGCAGCGGACGACCAAGCAGACAGGCTGCCACTACGCCCGCGGCGCCCAAAAGGCACGTTAGCCCAGCGAGCTGCCAGGTGAGACGTTGAAAACGTCGTAGATCGCGTGCTGTGAAATAACGGGCAAGTCGAGGCAAGGCGCTCTGACCGAGAGCATTGACAATCGTCGAACCTGCAGTCATAAACGACGCCACTGCTGCGAAGGAGCCTAGCGTTGCTGTCCCCAGCTTCTGTTCGATGGCGTACCGAGGAAAGTTGAAGGCCAAGGCAACCAGCATCAGCACGATCCCCAGGGGCAAAGATGTCCAAAACACTTTCACCTGTGCCCGCAAGCCCGACGTCCTCAGCGGCCTACTTACCGATGCGATCGGGCGATCGTAGACTAGCAGCACGGTCGTGCGCACCGCGGCCAGTGCCCCGACGGCTGCCAGTAGGCTGTGGGTGAGCCACAGCGTGACCCCCAGCGCAGCCACTGATATTAGACCCCGAGCGATCATCGACCACGCAATCAAGTCCATGCGTTCGCGCCGTTGGAGTAGCCCGAAGAAGATACTGCTCAAGTTGTCTACACTCAGCGCAGCCCCCAGAAACAGAACAGCCGCCGGAACCGGCCACGCGCACCGGGATACGAGCGTGATACCACAGACGACAGCTAGACCGAGTACGATGGTTCCCAAACGGACCGCAAGATAATCACCGAACGGATGTTTCTCTGCTATGTCGGTAGCCAGTACAGCCTGTAAATTTAGGTGGGAGAATTGCATAACTGGCGTTACGATCGCCAGAGCTAGCGCATACTGCCCAAGCATCACGTTACTGCCAAGCTTGGCGATTAGGATCAGTATCGCCCACTGGCTGGCGGCAAACACGGCATTTCCCACAAAGGTGGCACTAAAATTCGCTCTCAGAGACATGCTAGGCTTGTGCTCGACCGACGCCGTGGAGATAACCTGGGACAAGTCGCTCCGCCCTTGTGGTTTCAATTCAGCCTGGGAATTCGTGCTAAATGACATCTTCGTCTGCTCGATCCCTAATGGGGTGAGGTGACTACGTGAATCTTCCGCGCCCGCTGGGCACTCTCCGCGAGACAAAGACTCAGTAAGACCCAAGCGGCTTTGTAGTTCTCCCATGTAGCGCAAGTCATGCCTATGGCGAGCGTCAACAGACAGAATGTCCACATAATCGCTCTTTCGCTCGGAAGTGCCGCCACGTGGCGGGCAAGGACGAGGACAAGAAGTACGACTATAAGTAAACCCACAACTCCGCATTCAACCAAAATGGACAGATATGTGTTGTGCGCAACGAAGGGCCCGAGCTCGGAACGCCCTATGATTGGGATAACACTATATCCATAGGCTCCTGAACCCACACCCAAGAAGGGGTGTGATGGAAACACTTTCAGGCCAGCAGCCCAGATTGTCGTTCGAAAATCAAGGGTTCCCTCGGTCATTTCCGCACTTGTTGTGCCCAGCCGTTGCCAAGAAGCTTGAGGCACAACGAACCAGACCGCACAAGTGGCGATCGCACCCGTCACCAGTGTTGCCACAAATGCCCTTCGAGAACGCCGCAGAAGCCCGGTAATCGGAACAATACTGAGTGCCACCAGAGAGGCGACCATGGCGCTGCGAGATGCTGTCAAGAGGATGGCGGTAATGGCCACAACTATATGAAGACGATAAAGCCAACTGCGTGCTCCCGGAGTCTCCACTTCCATTTGGTACGCGAACGGCAGGCTCAAAGCGATGATAAGGCCTACATCGTTCGCATTAAGGCCTGTAGCTGAATACCTTTCGTCTAATGTTCCCCGCTGCAGATAATAGCTAATTAGAGTATCGACGCTGGAGACGCAAGCACCAAGAGTGTACGCCTGTATCATCCACTTCAAACGCTGCCGACTGCTGCAGTACTGAGATATTAGGAACGCCGCAAGAAGCAGTTGGAAATATGTGCCGATGCGAACCAGGGAAGCTTTCTGGTTAATGCTCCAAAAATATGTGGCGCTCGACCAAGTAACGAAAAGGAGCAGAAGTAAAAGACCCTGTCCCGGCGATCTTATGTATCCGCGTTCGAGGATTCCCAGGGCTCCAAGGCCGAACGCAACAAATCCTATGACGCGAGCCGCAGTGCCGAAGCCCGGAACGAGAATGAACCCTTCCCAAGGGACGGAAAAGACAAACAGCCAAAGAAAGAAAAAAGCGCTCGTTGCAAACACGGCCGTCCGTCGTGCTCGTAATCCTCGAGTCGAAGGATCACTGAGATCGCTCGTTGGAACTAGCGTCTCATTCAACAATGCATTCATCCTTGTGTGGCCGTAGGGTCATGGATTCGACCGAACCCTCGGAAAGTTTTCTTCGTTGAGGCTTAGTGATGGACTATCAAGTCTAAAGCCGGTTATAGATGAACTCAGGAATAGGGAAGGTGCGCTTATTTAGGGCCACCCCTAGCACCCGAAACTTGGCCGCAACTAGAGCATCCCTTGCTTGGAGTGCAGCGTCGCGACGCGTGGAACCTACTTCTAGAACCAGAATCGCCCCATCGGCCAAAGAACTGAGTAACTCAACATCAGCGTAAAGATTGGTCGCGGCCGAATCTATCAGCAAGAAACTAAAGCTGCGCCGCAATTCAGCAAGCCGTTGAACGAGCCGATCAGAATTGCACAGGTTCACCTGGGTATCAGAAGACCCCGCGGTCAGTACGGAAAGTTTTCGACCTCGAATTTCCTGAGCGTAATAGCATATGGGGTTCGTTTCAACAAGCGCTTGAGTAAGTCCTCGACTATTGTCTATGGCAAAATGACGGTGCATCGCTGGGGAGCGTAAATTAGCGTCCACGAGGCAGACCGCCCCGGGGAACCGATCCGCCAACGCTTCACTTGTCCGCGCGCAGACCCAACTACATCCTGTGCCGCTCTGAGGACTTGTGAACACCACGATGTGAGGTGCTAGCTCGGGCTGTGACAAAAAAACGCGCTGTACCAGGCTGTGGGCTTCCGAGTAGCTACTAGGGAGCCTACCGTTTGTGCCAGCCTTTCTGTCAGTTGGTGATTGTGACGGGGCGTCGGAGCTTACTGGGGAAGGTCTATCCGCGAGCTCAAGCTGACTTAGCAGCTCGAAGTTGTTGCTCATAGTACCCTCACTTTCAGATTTGGGAACGATTCAAGCCGGAGTAGTCTAAGAAGCCGCAGTCGACCCAGTGATTTCCTTGGGAAAAGAGGCGAGTACTGGCAATTCCAGCAGCACTCTAACGTCATCGGGTTTCTGCAGAGCCAGACTGAAATGATCTACGCCAAAAGCCAGCCCCAAGCTAATCGAACTCGCCAATATGAATCCGAGAAGTAACATCATCATCGGGCTCTGGTCCGATGGCAAGGCAGGCGTGGTAGCCGCCTCAGCCACAGAAACGTTAGCGATATGCTTTTGATCGAGGGCATCGGAGATTCTCGCCTCTTCTCGCTTGTTCTGATAAAGGAGGTAATTCGCCTCATGTAGTTTTGCGGCTCGGATCAAGTCTTGTTGTTCCAGATCTTTTCCGTCCAGGATCAGCAGATCGGAACGGTATGCACGGATTTGTTGCTGAGTCGCTGCCGCTTGTCTTTCTAGCGATACCAGCTCTGTTTTCGACTTTGCAACTTCATTGACAATCCATTGATAGGTCGGGTTCTGATCTGTAGTGTCATCGTGTAGAGGCCCAGTCTCCTCTTTCGCGATCGCTGCTTTAGTTTCTGCGATCTCAGATTCCAAGTTGCGTAGCGGAATGTAGCTGGCTGCGTATTTGCCAGCCATTTCCGTGCGCTTCAGTTGAAGCGTCAGGAGCGTAGACTTCTGCTGCTGTAGTAGAAGCGAGTTGGTTTTGATCTGTGTTGTCATGCGGTTCGGAATCGAAGCCAGTTGTGCAGTGAGCATTTGCAGGCGGCCTTCTGTAGCTGCAATCGCAGTGCGAGTCTGGTGAAGACTGGCTTCGAAGTCGACCAACTTCTGCTGGGCAGCGGCCTTTTCGGTCTGGGCTGACACTATGTTCTGCGATCGATCGAAGTCGGCGAGTTTTCTTTCAGCAGCCTGCAGACTATCCCAGTAACTCGTAGTTTGTTGTTGGAAAAAAGCGAATGTTCCAAGAGGCCGGTGAACCTCCAAGTGCTTTTCAAGGTAAAAATTGGTCAAGCTCCTGAGAACGTCGGCTGCCAGTTTAGGGTCTTGGGATTCGTAGGTCACTCTTACCAGATTTGTTTTCCCGATCGCATCAACCTTGAGTTTTTTCTCCAACGCCCGGACGGCAAGCGGCACGGACAGTCCCTTACCATCGCGTTCAGCCGAGAACATTGACAGTCTGTGTACCAGGCCGCCAACGACGGAATGAGCAGGTTGGCGATCGAGGCCGCATGCAATGACCACCTTTTCGAGCAGATCACGACTGCGCAATATCTCCACTTCTGAGTTTAGATCCGCTTCACTTACGTCAGCTGTTAGAATTGGTGGAGCATTGTTAACCGGCGTTACAATGGGGTCTGCACGTTCCCGTCTTACCAGAATTTCAGTTTCAGCCTCATAGACTCTCGGTCTAGCACATACGTACACAAACAATGCCCCCAAAATAGTGCAAAATGTGAGCACAATGAGCCGCTGGTGGCGGAAACAAATGCGTGCGACGTCTCGCAGAGTCGGGATTCGGTATAGCGTTCCACTGTGTAGCTCAATAGAGTCAGAGTTCATGGTCACAATCTCCGTGTACAGTCGCCAATCGCGAATATTGTTTTGGAATATGAACTAAAAAAAGACATCTGCGAGGTGAAACTGTTTGTCTACGATGATGACCCGGTTGAGCAGTTGCCCGGGATTTTTTACGATGAACCAGGCAGAAGGACTCGAAACAACATCGGCACATCGTTTAGAAGGGAGAGGGCTGAAAGTACGCTCCTAAGGTAGTTCGTGGAATGTAAGGATCAATCTTAGCAAAGGTGCTCTTGGGAACGATGAACATGTCCCCGGGACGGAGATGAACATCTTCACGAGTGTCTTTGCCTGCCAGAATTTGTTTTATGTTTAATTTCTTGACTTCGACCCAATCGTTCGAAACGCTGCGAAAGAGAATCACCTGGGATGCTTTACCACCGTCTCTCAGTCCGCCTGCGAACTGAATAGCTTGAGACAGCGTTGTCTCGCCTCGGAGATCGTATTTCCCAGGTTTTCCAACCCACCCACCAGCAACAAAGTACGGCTTTTCGAAGTCTTTCAACACTATTGCGATGGGAGGGTTATCGAGGAGGTTGGCGTACGCAGCACGAATCGTCGCAGAAGCTTCGGATATCGTCTGGCCGAGCACCTTTACCTCGCCCGCGCCGCGCAACGAAATATAACCATCCGGTTGAACTGTAACCGTCTGATTAAATTCTGGCGTGAGCACAAAATCCAGATCGAACACATCATTCCGCTCGAGTTGATAGCGCTGATCCCGAAGTTGTAATGTCGGCTGGTCAGCAGCTGGTGGATGCGAAGGTGTCTGATGCCCGCTGGGGAGGGAGACGTTATTTTGCCCCAGCAAAGTTGTGACGGTGAACGCAAAAACAACGATGATGCCGCTTCTCAAGAGCATCGCTATCTCCAAAACTTTGATGAACCGCGGATTCAAATAGGGTCAAAGTTGTAGCCTTTGATCCTTATGGCCCAACGATCTTTGAATTGCTTCGACGGAAAGGGCCAACCGTTTATCTCCATTGCGCGAACTTCGAGCCGGTTCAACCTGCACCGCAGATTCGCACAGCTTGTCCAATGCGCAGAAACGGAATCTGTCCATCGGTGTCGACGACCCCTCCGTGAACACCCCCGCCGTCTAAGCTGAGGACGGGTGCGCGAGCTTCAGCAGTGGGAGGGAGACGAGCGGGGCCCTTCTGAAATGTTCGGGGCCGATATATACAGCTTCGCCCTCTGAGCCCCACTTCCGGGAGGATTGCCAAAGTTCGATCTTGTCGCTAACCGTTGCGCGACTCGAAGCGTTACCGAATAAGTTCTTCTATTTCTTCTCGTAGCTAAAGTCGCACTTGATCGCGTGCCCCAGTGCGCTTCCTGCCTCCTCAACTCGCGCTGGCGAGCCCACCCTGCGCATCTGGAAATCTTGCGAATACGTCATCAGATTTGGAGCACAACGGTCACGGCAATCATTGCCGCAAGCGCTAAAAGACTTCAGCTACCTCCCAAAATGCTGGCATTCCGCGTAACCTGCACCCCTCCGTATCGCACCTGCCCTTCCTAGTCGGATCCGTGTAAACCGGCAGTTTGTGAGCGAAATCGAGGCGACCGTCGCCGCCCACATTTCCTGCGGGGCCACTGTGCTGTGACTGGTGAAGGTTGGAATGAATTTCCCGGATCGATTTGCTACTTACCGTGGATTCTCCAGGGGTTGATGACGACCCACTTCACGCGGCGTTTTCTCTGTTCTGTGATTATTCATTCGCAGGAACGACAATAGCGGCCGTTTAGAAACCACACAAGAAGGTGCTCTTCTGGGGGGGGGAAGAGCCTTGTATTGGTACTCCTTCGCCATCCGTCGCATGGAAGAGCAGTCCCGATGGCCCGTCGCCAGAGTTGCACGACCCAGAACGTTTATGAGAAAACATTCTCATACTAGATACTGAAATCTGACTAAAAAATCGATGGGCAAATTCGGCAATCCACTTGCATCACCGTGGAGCGTTTGATATGAAGAGGTGAGGTTAGGAGTACCCTTTGGCCAAGCTGAACCCAAACACGGCATTAAATCCAATATCAATATTCATCGCAGACCGGAACGTATTGAGCAATCAGCTGTTGGCGGAGGCGCTTGGCAAAGATCCCCGGTTCGACGTCGCCACGGTGACTCCAGCGAGGATCTTGTCGCTTGTACCGCGGGAGCAGGCTGGAGTAGCTGTGATCAGCGCGGAATTGGAATCAGGCCCAACCAAGGGAATGCATTTGGCCCGTTCCCTCCGTGCGCGGAGTCCCGATATCTCGATAGTGATACTGTTAGAGTCCCTAGAGCGGGAGAAAGTCATCGCGTCCTTTCGTAGCGGAGCGAAAGGCGTGTTTTGCCGGACGCAGCCAGTTTCTGAGCTCTACAGTTGTATTGAGCATGTGTCGCAAGGAAAGATTTGGGCAGGCCGTGCCGAAGGTGAGTATTTGCTTGATGCGATTCAAAGCACGCCGACATGTGACGGCCTCGACGATCTGAACAAGATTACCAGTAGAGAGTGCGAGGTTGCCGAGTTGGCTGTACAAGGTTTGAACAACAAGCAGATCGCGCGCCGTCTCGCGCTGAGCGAACACACGGTTAAGAACCACCTGTTCCACATCTTCGATAAGCTGAACGTTGCCAATCGCATCGAACTTCTCTTCTTGATGGTCAAGGGACGCGAGGTGCACTCCGAAGAATTGGCGCTGCAGCTCTTTTCGCAAGAACAATTATGCAGGCCATCCGTCACTGCGGCAGCTGAGAAGGGCTTCATCCTTGCTCAATTGATTCTTGGACTAGCGCACCTGGAGGGAAGAGGAGTTGAGCAAAATGATCACGCTGGATATCACTGGCTTCGGATTGCGGAATCGAACTGTTCCCTAGTCCTCGAACAAAGCCGTCGTGGTCTCGACGAGCTCAGATCGCGGCTCCCGGCTGAGGATATTCAAGAGCTAGAACAACAGATCAGGAGCAAGCAACAGGAGCAACAAACTGTGAAATTGAAGCAAGCACATGAACGATTTGACACAGAGTTTTCGTACCGTTCCAAAGTAGCATGTTGAAGGCCTAGAATTCGCGACGCTGTCCGGCTTTTGCTGTCTATTGATAATTCCGTCCCATTTTCTCCAGCCTCCTGTCATCGACGAACATTGCAGACCCGTCGCCGAAGGTCACATGCATCAGTCTGGGACTGCCCGGATCAATACGCGACTGATCGCGATCAAGGTAATGCGCGTTCCGGGCAATCCGCTGATCAAGGGAACCTTGGCTGGACGACGTGAAGCTAAGTCCCATTGCAACGACTGCAAGTGGTTCACAGCCATTTTGAACGTATGCGAATGTACGCTCACGCTCTGCTTACTGCCCCCCGCTGAGTTTGAAACATAATCATCATCGCGGTTGGAGATCGAAGAGATGCATGGGTCGGACTGACTTCCAGAGCTGAATACTGATTGCGGGTTGGCACCACCGGCCTATACTGAATTTCGTCACGGTTGGTGTATTTGGAGTGATGGCTTATTCAGTGAGCCGCCGCACCCGCGAGATCGGAGTGCGAGTGGCTCTGGGCGGCCGCTCCCGGGATGTTCTCACGATGGTCCTAGGTCAGGGATTGCGCACCGTCCTCATTGGGATCGCCGTCGGACTTGCCGGTTCCTTCGCCATCACACGCACGCTGCAGTCGCTGCTTTTTGGCGTGACGGCAACCGCAACTTTTGCTGCGGTTATATTGCTTTTGGTGACGATCGCGTTGCTCGCTTGTTACATCCCCGCACGCCGCGCCGCTAAGGTCGATCCCATGGTGGCGCTGCGGTACGAGTAATCG
This sequence comes from Terriglobia bacterium, assembly GCA_963786325.1. Classification (GTDB taxonomy): domain Bacteria; phylum Acidobacteriota; class Terriglobia; order Terriglobales; family Acidobacteriaceae; genus JAIQFF01. The sequence goes on along the minus strand of CAWAYW010000012.1, from coordinate 193,845 downwards.
CTCATACATACCTGAGCAAGATTTGCATACACCCCGGGCGGACCATACCGAAGAAGTTCTCGACGTGGTACTCCCAGCGAATCACGAGCCGACGAAAATGATGGAGCCAAGCGAAAAATCGTTCCACACGCCAACGTCGGCGGTAGCGACGAAGAGGACGGCCGTCTTGGGTCGGTGTCCGGCGCACTCCGCGATGCGGAGCGATCATCTCAATGCCGTAGCGCGCTGCTAGACTACGATCCAATCGGTCGCTGTCATAGGCTTTGTCGCCGATCAGTCGCGCTGGGAGGGTGTCGAGGAAGCTGTGCCCGAGGAGCCCTTCGACAAGTTGGCTTTCGTGCGGCGAAGCGCTTTCGACAGTTTAACCTCTTAGAGATTCGACTTGCAAAAGTTCAGCAACGGATCGATTCACTGTTTGGTCAAGGATTAATCGAGCAAGTCCCGGGTCCGCATTGGCAGGAAAGAGCGCGGCGAGGTTGGAGAACTTGTGATCGGCGGACAACGAGGCCAAGCGGTTAGTGGTGCCGTCATGCACAGAAGCGGGATTCCGCGTAAAGGAAGGGCTGAGTGGTGTGGAGTTCAGGGTGCGCGACGATGGTAGCTTCCCAGATTCTGCCGTGGGCACGGCTATCAGCCATCGAAACGAAAACAAACCTTTGGGGTCTTGATTCTCTACTTGTCCTCTTCCAATATTGCCAGGTCCCATGGTGCAAGGCGCACACTGCCGCCCTTCGCGATGGCGTGGCCGGTGAGCAGATCGCGGCCTGCGGCATACTCATAAGTGAAATTCGTAGGAGCACTCGAGTAATTCAGATAGTAGTGGATGCGTTTGCCGGCTCGATTGGTACCGTGCTTGAGCCGTACGTTTGCTGGAAGTGCCTGATCGGAACTGGTGAGGCCAGACTCGCGAAGTACGTCAAGGACAACGGCCTGCTGGAGTGCATCCGAGAGAGCGGTGCCCTCGTACGTGAGAGTGCCTGAGCCGAACTGGTTGCGGGTGATGGCCGGCCAGCGCCCGAAAAACGGATGATCGTAGAAGGCGAGCGGCTTGGCCGAAGTGGGTAGCAGGAATTCCGCCCAGGTGCTGACCTTGTTATCGGCGGCAGGGACATGCCACGGGTTGTCTTTTAACGACAGCGGATGCTCAAGGTTGGAGAACTCCTGGTACGTGAAGCCGGCCGCTTCGCGCAGCGGTCCGGGCGCGCGTTCCCAGCGGACTGCGGAGTTCTCATTGGTGAAGCCGCTCTTGAAGGTCATGAGGACGTGGCCGCCGCCGTGAACATAGTCGGCGATCTTCTGCAGCAGGGCATCATCGACAACATAGAGCGCTGGAACGATGAGCAGCTTGTACTGCGGGAAGTCGGCAGTCTCTGGAAAGACGAAGTCCGCACCCACGTTGGCTTGATAAAGAGAACGGTGCAGCTGCGAGACGATACCATTGTAGGAGCCGGCGGCCTTGCCGGGCGTCCATCCGAGCTCTTGGCGTTCGAAAGGCATGAAGCTGATCGCGTTCGATGAATCGACGCTGTAGAGGATGGCCACCTGATTGTTAATCTGGAGGTTGACGATCTCGGGGCCGACCTTCCGCAGCTCGTGCGCGATACGTGAAACTTCGGCGTAGGCGCGGTTGGGTTCGAGATCGTGGCTGAGCACGCCCTTCCAGTAAGTTTCCTGGCCGGCGTGGATAGAGTGCCAGTGCCAGTACTCGACCATGTCGGCGCCGGAGGAGAGATCAGTGTAGACGTCGAGCCGGAGCTGCCCGTCGTAGGGTGGGTATTGGCCCGCGGAATCCCAACCCAGCGTCTGGGCGTTCGTCTCTGTCACCAGAAAGTTCTGGTGCTTGAGAGAGCGGGCAAAGTCCCCTTGTAATGTCTGCCATGCGCCATCGAAATGGTCCTGAGTGCCATGATAAGGATTGTTGGCGACGACATCGAGCGACTTGGCAACCTCGACCTCGTTGACGTCGAGCTTCATCATGGAGCCGTAGTCCTGAGTTACGAACTGGTCGGGGCGCCGGGACTTGCGCACCAGCGCGGCCTGAAAGGCGAGGAAGTCGGCGACGCGCATTTGTTGCCAGCGCGACCACTCCAGTTTGTAACTGGTGCTGGTGGCGTTGTCGCGGGTAGGCATGTCAGCCCAGTCGTTGACGTCCTGGCCCCAGTAATTGAGGAGCCAGGCCTTGTTAAGCGCGTCGATGGTGCCGAACTTTTTCTTCAGGTGATTGACGAAGTCGCTAAAGACGTCCTCGTTGGAAGCTCCGTAGGAGCCGGTTTCATTATCGATCTGCCAGCCGATGACCGCGGGATTGTCTCTGTAGTGCGAGACCAGGTTAGTGATGACGCGCTCGGCGTAGAAGCGGAACTTGGGATTGTCGGTGTCCATGTTCTGGCGCATGCCGTAGCCGATCGAAGCCCCGCCCAGAGGACGCGCGTAAAACTCGGAATGGGCCTTGGCCATCCAGGTGGGCATCGAATACGTAGGCGTGCCCATGATGACCTTTATCCCGGCTTTGCCCATGGCGTCGACCACACGATCCATCCAGGCGTACTCGAAGACTCCGTCGGAGGGTTCCCAGAGACTCCAGGTGGACTCTCCCATGCGGACAACTGAGATACCGGCCTCTTTCATGAGGGCGACATCTTTCTCCAACCGGCCGGGTTGAAGATCGGCGGGCATGTACTCGTTGTAGTACGCGGCCCCATAGAGAACATTGGGTTGAATCGCTCCGGGTGGTGGGGTGGAGTCCTGTGCGCCTGCCACCAGGGAGGCGAGGCCAAGAGCCAGGAGCGTGGTGAGAAAACGCGGGTTAAGCCAGCGAATCATGAATGCCTTCCTCGTCCTAATACTTCTTGAATAGAGGAGTATGTCATCGTGGATCGATGCGGCTTAGGACCAGATGGTATGGCCGATCGTGCGGAAGCATGCTACGGCGGAGGGATAAGCCAAGTCAATGAAAGCTGGGGAGTTGGTGGTGTCCCAAAGGGATTGTTGCTGAAAAATCGCGAAGTGCTCATTGACACAGGTTTTGAGTGCAAACGCCGCCACCCTAATTCTTATAGAAACTGCACATCACCAGTGCAATGAAAACGCGCTTGGCATCTGTCTGGCATATAGCCGTTTGCGGCTGATCCTCTTCGTTGGTGAGACCCAAGTCACGCCTGTCTTCATCGATCGGACTGCCCGAGATGTCCGCTCGCAACTGTTATTATTATCCCTTGGCCCGCCCCCTAGGGAATAGTGGGTATGGACATAGGCACTCCCCTTAGTAGACTTTTTATTTGAGGAGTCCGTCATGCCACCCTCCGACTCCAAAACACGCGCTCCTGCTGTACCAGTCGACCTGATCGAATCACAACTGAATACCCTGGAAAAGAAAATTCTCGGCTGCGTCACAAAGGCAGAGCTCTGGGAATACAAGGACAGGCGCGACCGCATCTGTCAGCTCTAGGCTGAACCCATCGACTGAGAAGCCGCCGCGTAGCTTGCTCCGGCGGCTAGGAGGTATCGAGAAATGACCACCTTTCTGATCCTCGCGTTGTGCGTTGCATTACTGTGGGCGGGCAGCAAAGTGCTGCATCGCCTCCACAAAGTCTGATCGCAGGACAATAGAATCCCGCGCGCGGGTCGATAACAAAATGAACTGCGGCACGTGCTTCCTTTTCTGCCAACTACAGCGCAATGCCGCGGCCAACCCCGCGTACTACCTGTGATCGCGTCGGAATCGCCAATGAACTGCCCACCCCTATGATTTCTCAAAAAGGTGGGCAGTCTGAAAGATCACGAAAAGAAAACGCCGTTGCGCTCATGCGCGAGCAACGAGAATTTGTTCACTGAAGTTTCAGCGGGATCGGACACAAACGTCGCCGTGTCGGTTTGGCCAGCCCACGCAATCTGTGCAACGTTTTGCACAAAATCTCCAGTGAAGCTATTTTCTAGGTCGCGGAGCTTTGTCCGTCCCATAGGATGGCTCCAGCGAATGTCCCATGAAACTTCCGCGTCTACTTCCGGCCCATCCATCAGCGCGTTGACGACATCGTGGTAATCCTCGACGTCAACGTCGCTTGCCTGGAAGGATGCCTTCCCAGCAGCGAAATTTACGGAAATGGTGTTTTCGGGAATTGGGATCGTCCAGAATAGTCCACTTTCCGTGATCCCAGGATTGAAATCGTGAATTTGCACGTCCTCCACGGGACTTGTGTATACATCAAGTCATATGAAGGTGAAGGCACCGTGGTGGTTTCGCCCGTCCGCGCCGACGTACTCGCCTTGCATGAAGCGAACGTCGGCTTCGAAGGGAAGATGCTGAGGAGCTTGGCCGCTAACAGTGTGCGTGCCCCCACCGCTCACTGCGGCCCACCCAATGAACCCATTGAAGTTCGTGACGGTTGAGGGCTCAACGCCGGGTGCTGGCAAGAAGACGTGGAACAGAGGTCCTGACGGGCCGAGCAGTTGCAGGCCTCCAGGAATGGGAAGAGGCGTTGCCGTGGTTGTGCTTTTTCGTCCGTGACTAGTTGCAGCCGCACTGCGGATCGGGGCGGATCGAGCCACCTCTGGAAGCAGTCCCACGGCGGCAAGAGCCCCAGCGGTCAGGCCAGTTTTCTCAAGAAAACCTCTGCGGCTGAAAAGACGTTGTGTGAAATGGCGGTGGCCAGGATAGGCCATGCCTGCTGCGAGATTCGAAGTTAATTTGCTTAGACTCATGACCTTCTCCCTAGAGGAAATTCACCCATCACCAGACGTACCGGGCCGGAGAAGAACGATCAAGAATGAATTATGGACCTCATACGGCGGATGTCAACGAAAATGCAGACGGGCGGAAAGGGGCGACCTTTAGTGAGAACGAAACAGCAATCATGATAGCGGTTGGAGATCGAAGAGATGCATGGGTCGGACTGACTTCCAGACCTGAATACTGATTGTGAGCGAGCCTTATCGTCGACATATCGCTTAACGGTCCCGACGGCCTTGATCTGCTGAAAACATCAGAAACCCTTGGTTGTATCGGCACTTCTTTCAATAGCTATCCCACCTCTCGACGCACAAGCAAAAATGGTGTAAATAAGGGTCGACTTCAACACAAACAATATCGGGGGGCCATGGTGATCTGACAGGCGATGTAGGGATGTACGTATGCATGTAGTACAGAATTTTCACCACGTGCTGTGGATACGCCAGCACTGGAAGCTCGACGGAATCGTTGGAGGTGGTGCTGTCTTCGCGATCACCTACAGCATTCTGAATGCGGTGCGGAATAAGACATTAAATTCCAGAGTATTCAAAATCGTACGCGAGAGTGCGGTCCCCATTTCAGAGCAGGAAATCAGTAGCCGCTTAGAGATTCGACTTGCAAAAGTTCAGCAACGGATCGATTCACTGTTTGGTCAAGGATTAATCGAGCAAGTCCCGGGTCCGCATTGGCAGGAAAGAGCGCGGCGAGGTTGGAGAACTTGTGATCGGCGTACAACGAGGCCAAGCGGTTAGTGTTGCCGATCGCGGATGCTGCGGGAAATGCGCAGCTGCAATCTCCTGCTCACCTACGAGATCGTATAGCTTACGAGAGCGAAGCGTGCGGTCCCGCCTGAGATATTCACTCCGTGGCCAAAGAAACACCCTCCGCCGAAAGTCATGCCAACATGACCCAGATCCCCGAGGGCATCCTGAAATCCTTTAAGTGTTGTGGCATTCAGGTTCCCGAATCTTCCGAACACGCTCGACCATTGGTCAGGAGTTAGTGGCACGGTTAGAGTCATGTTTCCCGGGGTGCGCTGCAAATCGTAAACCGTCGGGTTTGACCACCAGCGATAGAACTCCTGGGAGAGATCGTCGTTTCTACGCTCTAAGAACAGGCGGACGGTTGCGGGTGTCGCACAAGTGTTATCTGGCTCGAGCACATATTCGAAGGTCGGCGTTCCCGTGGTCAAGATCTGAAACGTCATACTGACGCTGTGTGCCGCCGCTCCGCTATAGGAATTTGTGACATAGTTTACTGAGTGGCAGAGTGTGTCCGGATCGTAAACACAAGCTGGGTAGTTCGGATCGGAGGGAAAATCGAAATACCACGTTCCTGGCCCACCGACGGTCGGAGTGGGCGGCATACTGGGGCTGTAGCGGATACTCCAACCCTTCGCCACCTGGCTTGCTGGTCCGAAAGACTGATTGCCGGGCGATCCGCATCCCGTTACCAAAAATATAAGAAAAGCGATACCGACACGCAGCCGTTTCATGTTCTTCCCGATGGCTCGTCAGTAAACGCAATTTGGTTCGGACTGTTACGCGTACAAATCGTTTACAAGAGGCCGCGTTGTTCATCGGTATTGCTCAGCCTGAGCATCAACGTTTTTCAACCGCGGGAATGTGACGAACGGGCAATGAGCTTTTGGAAAGTGACAATTTCACGAAACTGAGGAAGAAAGTCCAAGCAGAGGCGAGTACCGAGACCTGCTGAGTACCAGCGGCTGGCGGGAACTGCTAGCTGATTTCGCGACGGGACCGCAAATACGACTGATCGCGATCAAGGTAATGCGGATTCCGGGCAATCCGCTGATCAAGGGCACTTTTTGGCTGGACGATGTGAAGCTCACCTTGGCTCAAACCGCAGCGGCCGATCACTAGGCATCGTGTCACTTTGCCCATGCTGGTGAACGTTTCGCCGACGACTGCCGCATCCGGGTATTCCCGTCACTCGATCGCGGGGGATAGCTTCACGTGTACCCTCTCTTGCAAAATGCGCAAGCCTGCGGCAGGCTCGAAGGCGCATGTGCCGGATCAAGGCGCGAGGTTTCGAGCGGTCATGGTGGAGCGCAGTCGCGTGAAGTGGCTTTAGCCCGAGATGGAAGATGCGGAGCATCGCGCCGATCGACAGCACGGAAACGGGATTCGCTCCGAATGTTTGCAGTTAAGCCCTTTCTGGGCTGGGGCTTTGGCACCTTTCAAGATGTGTATCCTTCGTTCCGGAGTTTTTACACAAGTTTTTTTGTTAATGCTGCCCACAACGATTACCTTCAGGTGCTTGTGGAAACGGGGTTAGCGGGTTTCGCTTGTGTGGTTTGGTTCATCATTCTTCTGTACCGCAATGGTTTGAGGCGATTCGATGGCGGCAACCAAACTTGGCGGGGTGTTCTTCGTGTGGCTGCATTAGTCGGGTGCACGGGAATTCTGATACATTGCGTATTCGATTTTAATTTACAAATTCCTGCAAATGCAGCTCTGTTCTATATCTTCTGTGCTTTAGTATCAAGCCTGGCCTTCAGTTCGGATGGATTTGCGTTTCGCGCCGAAAGAGGTTAAGTGCCACACCTGACACGGTAGCTGTGAGACCGGCTGAGCGAGTACAGTTCGACAACGATAATGGATAATGATTGATATCCACTCCCATATTCTTCCCGGACTCGATGATGGCTCAAAATCGTGGGACATGACGCTTGCCATGTGTCGCTTGGCGCTTCAGCACGGCACAACGCACATCGTTGCGACTCCCCATGCCAATGACATGTATCCGTACAGCCGGGATCAGGTTCGGAGTCTCGTCGGCGAACTCCATCACAGGATCGGCGGCGAAGGCAACCTGGCGTTTAGCATTGGGTGCGATTTTCATCTCTCCTTCGAAAACATAGAAGACGCCGTCGCACATCCTCGGCGTTACACAATAGCCGCCAAGCAATACCTGTTGGTCGAGCACAGCGAATACGGAATACCACCTCAAATCGATGATGGCCTGTCGAGGCTCCAAAAGGCGGGAATGATTCCAATTATTACCCACCCAGAGCGCAATGGCATTCTGCAGAAACGGCCTGAACGGATTTTGGAATGGGTGAATTCTGGATGTTTGGTCCAGATCACCGCCTCTTCTATTATTGGTGCTTGGGGAAACACGGCTCAGCGTGTCGCGATCTGGCTGCTCGAGCGCAATGCTGTGCATGTGATCGCCTCAGACGCTCATGACGACAAACATCGCAAACCGATTCTGTCGGAAGCTCGTGATGCCGTTTCGAGGCACTTTGGCACCGACTTCGCCCAAGCCCTGGTTCTTGAAAACCCGGCAGCGATCGTCGCGGGCCATTCACTCCCGTCTTCTCGGGAAACCTCGAGAGACACCTCTCAAAAATTCCTCGGCAAGATTGGTTGATTCGCATGATTGAATAAGAATCACAAGCTCCGTGAAGAGCCAGCGGTCTGCTGCAAAGCTCTGCGGCAAAAAGAAATGTTTTGCGGGCGACTTCAGACGAAATATCGATCCGCCTAAAGGTTCCACGCTTTCACAGTTGACGTTGCCTGACTGTGCCTAGACTCAACCAATTCATTCCTGTGAGCGGCTTTTGGGCTACCGTCTCGCCGCACTTCAGGTCTAGTCTGGCGTTCAGGAGCTCCGCATGTCACGCTGCCAGGATGCACGACGTTGCCAACCAACAGACCGATCAGCAAAGCCAGCGTGGAAACAACTTCGAAGTACAGCAGCGCCATGCTGCCGACGCGGCCCACCTTCTTTAAGTTCCCCATGCCGGCGATCCCGGTGACGACGGTACAGAAAATGATCAGAGTGATGATCATCGTTATGAGCCGGATGAAGGCGTCTCCCAGCGGCTTCATGGCGACCGCCCGCTCGGGCCGCCAGTAACCCAGCGCCACGGCCGCGAGCATAGCGAGCAGCACTTGCCCCCAGAGGACGCGGTAGAAAGGGAGCTTGGTTGAGCCCCGCTTCGTAGTGGCTTGGCCTGCCTGCGCTTCCCGAATACCCGCCATAGTTAGATCCTTGTTTGTCTGAGTTGCTCAGAACTCTGTTAAACAGTGGGTTGCCTTCTTGATGTGCGGGCAATCCGGATGGACAGTGCCCGGGGCGGGCGGAGTCTGCTCTTCCCGACGCGCCGATCTCCGGACCTCACATCCAGACGTCACATCGGGCTGGGGAGCTAGTGACCGTCCTTTGCCGGTTCGGGCTCAAGCGTGCGTACCAGCCACGGGATGATCACTTGTTTGAATATGACGGGATCGGGCCAGACCTTCACCTGCCGCCCGAGGTGGCCGCCCTGGGGATTGATCCAGGCTGTCTTCGGAACGTCTCCTTTATTTAGCAGCAGGTAAATGTCAGAGATCGGGACTTGGGTGTCGAGCACCCCGGCCAAGACGAGCATGGGTGCCATCGGCTTTCCCAGCAGTCCTTGTTTGACCAGCGACATCTTCGGTAGGACTTCCGCCATTTCGTCGACAGTTTTCACATTGTCGAAAATCGCCATGAGCGCCGGGACCTGATCGAAAAGATATTCGCGGTTGCCGATCAAGGAATTCATTAGAAAATCTTTTTGAAAGAACGAATCGGTGGGCGGTGACTGGGCGCTCGCCCCCCGCAAGCGCACGCGCTCCACGATTGCCATCTTCGTGGCCCAATACGCGCCCCAACTCACGCCGTGCATGGCAACCCGGTTCTTATCGATTTCCGGCCTGGTGGCAATATAATCGAGCACACGAGATAGCATGCGCTCCGCGTTTTCGCTGACCTTAATTGGAGACTGCCCCGTGCCCGGGCCGTCAACTGCCAGAAATCCGATACCGAAGGGCAGGATCGCGCTGAAGCTCTCCGACAAATCCTCCTTACGGCTGTCCAGCCCATTTACAGCAAGCACCAGCGGTACTGGCCCACTCGCATTCTTCGGCAAACGCAGGTAGCCGATGATTTCTTTTCCTTCGAACGGAATTTTAACGATTTCGAGTGGCGGATCCCAGAAGCTCGCGTGGGCCCGGAAAGCCTCAATCGCTTTTTCGTAGGAGCGCTGCTTGCCCGGAGATGCAGGGATGGGCCAGCGTCCGAAGGAATAAAGCCGCCAGGCGCGAATGTAGTCAGCGTTCGCTTTCGCCGGGTCGGTTTTCTCCAGCGACTTGGCTTCATTCATGTAACGATCGGCCACACCCATAAACGCCGTTGCCCACTCGTCTTTATCGCGAGTATGAATGGAGTTGAAGGCGTCCTTCACATCGGCCGGATCGAGTCCGATGAGCGGATACATTCCGTTCTCCGCGCGATGAATGGCTTCAGACTTGATCTCGTCAAGAGTCCGCTCGGCGCGCTGTTGCGCGAAACCAGAGAGTCTCATGAGGAGGATCAGAGCCAGAGTCGTTACCAGGGACAGGGCAAGCGACGTGGTCGATCCCGCGGATCGATGGCGAAGTCCTAACGATGTTGGCACAACCTGATTCCTTTCCAGATGCAAGAAGATGGGGCCGGAGGAGACCCGACCCCGATTTGAGAAACCAGCGCGATCAGAAAATAAACTTCAGGCCCAGTTGAACCGCGCGGCTGCCACCGGAGCCGATGACGGGGTTGGCAGCGGCGACATCCGGAGTGGCACAGCCGCAACCGAAACCACCGGCGGAGGGATCATTCAGGCCGAATCCATTCTGGCCGCCGTACGGATTGGCGAAGTTGGGATGGTTGAAGATGTTGAAGAATTCAGCCCGGAACTGGGCGCGGAAGCGCTCGCCGAAATGCCAGTTCTTCGCCAAAGAGAAGTCCACATTGCGGAATCCGGAATCGGGAAAAGTGTTGCGGCCCATGTTGCCGAAGCTTCCCAGTGCTGGCGGAATCATGATGGAGGCGCCTTGGGCATAACAGCCAAACAGGTTGAGAGCAGCGGTGGCCGCGCCAGGTGTTCCTCCGTCAAGAGATAGCGCTTTTGCGGCACATGCCGCGTTGCTAGCGCCCGCGAATTGCGGAATCCCTTTCGGTCCCGACTTGAAGTCGCCTGGGTTGCCAAAGAAATTCCATCGGATCGGGCTGTTCGCGGGAGGGCTGACGGGCAGCGGGCCGACACCGGCAGCATCGGTTCCCTCATCGATCGGTCCCCAGTATTGCGGACTTTGCAGTGTGATGATGGAGTTTATCTCCCAACCCTCCAAGGACTGCCCATAGCCCTTCTTCCCGGGTATGGCATAGGTAAGCGAAAGGGTGAAGCGCTGACGAACATCGAAATCGCTGTTCCCGTATTCGGCGGTCGGGTTGTGAGCGTCCTGGGGAAGTCCTGATCCGTAGCCGAAGTCCCAGTTTGCACCCACATCATCGAGAGAATGCGACCAGGTGTAACCAGCTACCATGCTCAAGCCATGAAAATTTCTGGCGTTTAATGTTGCTTGCAGGCCGTTGTAATTGGACCGATAGATATTGCCCATCTGGAAGATATTCGCCAGGTACGGGAACTTCGTAGCGAAAGGCTGTGCTGCCTGTTCGGCCCCGCCATCAGAGGCGCAATTGTCGTAGCCAGTGCTAGCGCTGGCCAGGCAATTGGTGAGCGAACCGCCCGGCCCGGTCGTCCAACCCGAGCCCACTGGCGGTTGGTTGATGTCGCGAATGCCGGTTAAATTCACACCGTGATTGCCGACATACGCTATCTCCATTGTCAGGTTCGGGGTCAGCGCGTGTTGCAGGCTGAGGGTCCAGTTCCACACGTAGGGAGTGGTCAGATTACGGTCCACGCTCATGATCGGGCAGGGACTATTGAAGCAGTTAATGGGTTGTGTGAGGTCGCCGTAAATCGGACCGTTGTCCCAGGGGAAGTTAGGGAAGACGGTCACGTTACCGGTAGAAATGGTCCCTCCGGCAGTGCCTCCGGAACCATCGATGATCGCTCCGGTTGGCACGCTTGGAAGGCCGAAGCTGTTATTGAAAGCAATGAACGACTGCCAGTTTACGGTTTCATAAACCAAGCCGCCGCCGCCACGGATCACGGTTGACCCTTTGCCATTGGTGTCCCAGGCAAACCCCAGACGAGGCGCGAAATTCTTGTGGTCAGGATTATAGACAGAGCCGATCTGCTTTCCAACCTGCACCATCCCGAGATTGGGATCGAAGTTCCCGATCTGGTTATGAGCCTCTTTGACGACCGAGTTGAATTCATAGCGCAGCCCAAAGTTGAGGGTCAGGTTTCTGCTAACGCGCCAGTCGTCCTGGGCGAAGAGGGCGTAGGCCCAATTGCTCAGTTGCCGGGTGGGATTTCCGACCAGCACGGAGACTTTAAAAGGCGCACCCGTGAAGAAGTCCTCCAACTGCGAAGTGTTGAGGAAATTTACCGGGTTGTTAGGATCGGGCGTGTTACCTCCCAGGAATGTGATGCTGCCCCGAGCATTTCCGAAGGCAGCATTGGTTACAGCATTGCGGTGAACCTCGCCGCCGAACTTGATCGAACTCTTGCCCGCAGTGTAGGAAACGTGGTCGATGAACTGGGTGATGGAATCAGGTCCCTGGAACTTCGGCCACTTGAAACCACCTAGGCCGGGAAAGAAATAGCCGCCGAACCCAATGCGGGGCAATCCGCCCGTGTTCGGCCCGGAAACGCCGGTGTCGAGACCGTAGGCTGAGGCCGGTGTTTTCAGATCCCCGGGCAGCGTCGGTTGGTAAAGGCGGTTATATCCGAGCCGCGCTTCATTGACCCACCGGGGGCTGGGAGCCCATGCCCAGTTTCCGCCCACCACCTGAGCTCGCGTGTGGATGTCCGACCGCCACTTCGACTGCAACTCGGGAAAGTCTTCGACCGTCCCCGAGTTGTTTCCGAAGAAGTACATGCCGCTGACGCGGTTGTTCGGGTTGATGTTGACATCTACCTTGCCCACCGCGTTGTAAACCGTGACTTGGTTGGGGAATCCATTCGGGATATTGATGTCTGGATTATCATTCGTGGGGAAGCCGGTTCCGTCGCACGTAACCGTACCGCCTGAGAGCGCGCAGCCGGCGATCTTCAAGCTGGCTGGGCTGACTGCAATTCCTCCCGCCTGGAGATCCGCAACCACGTCGGGAATACTGTTCGCGCAGTCACCGGTCGCGAGGAAAATACAGTTGCCGGCGGCGGGCATGGGAACCATGGACGGGCTCGTGATGCCTCCAAAAGAGTTTCCTACGTCATAGATCTGTCCTTCGTAGGCCCCGAAGAAAAAGACCTTGCCTTTGACAATCGGTCCGCCGACACTGCCTCCGTATTGTTCCAGCGTTCTCGGGAGCTTGGGATTGGGTGTCGTGTTGAAAAAGTTCCTAGCGTCCATCACGCCGTCGCGCCCAAACGCAAACGCTGTACCATGTATCTGGTTTGTGCCGGCTTTGAGACCGACGTTGACAACCGCCCCAGGTTTCCACCCGAATTCGGCCGGAGCGTTCTCTTCAAGGTTGAACTCCTGGATCGAGTCGATGGGCAGAATGGTCGCCGAATCTCCAGCGATACCGGCTCCGTTGATGATGGCTTGGCCGGAATAGGGCTCGCTGTTAAACAAGCCCTCAACGAAATAGGCGTTATCTTCGGCGCGCAGTCCATTCGTGCTTGTAGTCGAGAATCCGCCGCCGGGATAACGAACAACGCCCGGGCGTAGTTGCAGGAGGTTCTCATAGTTGCGGCCGTTCAGCGGGAGGTCGTTAATTTCCTTATTGCTGAGAGTACCGCCCAGGGTTGAAGAAGTAGTATTGACCAGAGGAACCTCGGCATTGACCACCACCGTCTCTGTCACATCGCCCGGCGGTAGCGCCAAGTCAACGGTTACATCTGTGGCAACTTCGACCTGCACGTTCGGGCGTTCAACCGTCTTGAAGCCCTTGGCTTCAGCACGCACCACATAGACACTAGGAGTGAGGCTCACAAAAACGTAGGCGCCCGATTCGTCGGTTGTGGCCGTTCGGCGGGTAGCCCGCTGAATGTCAGTGACGGTCACAGTGGCGCCCGCGAGCGCAGCGTCCGATTGGTCGTGGACCGTCCCTACAATACGGCCCGTGGTGGTTTGGGAAAAGGCTGGTACGTGAGTTGCCAGAAGCAGGCAGACGAAGCTCAAGAGCGGAATGCCTTTCGTCCCGGAACGCATTCGCGAACCTCCAAGGAGGATCGAACTATTGGTCTGACAGCTGTACCACCGTGTCGATAGGGGTGTCAATACCCAACCTTGGTGCATTGACCGAGACCAACAATTAATAAGTGGTATTGCGGTCCGACCACTCTGGTCACGCCGATCGTAATTCTACGCAATGGTGGACGTGGTTCGCCGACCGCGCCGGCTTCCGCTACTATGCCGAGAATGGTGAGCGGACTCTGGCGGACGAAGCAGTGGAGACCCCTGGGGGTGCCCTTCCCGGGGTCGCGGCCAGAGTTGATATCTGAGTAGTGTTTGGTATAGTGGTCGGACCACTAAGCCCTATCGAAAACATCCGATAGCGGGGTTCTGGATCACATGACCGATGGAACTGTGGATTCGTTGGGCGCCGTGCCGGTCTATCGCACTGTACGAGTTTCGCGTCTGTATGAGCAGATCGTAAAGCAGCTGGAGGAATCCATTCTAAAGGGTCAACTGAAACCCGGCGACCAATTGCCGGCGGAGCGTGGTCTGGCCCAAAGTTTCGGGGTGAGCCGCACAGCAGTTCGGGAGGCCATGAAAATCCTGTGCGAAAAAGGTTTGGTGGAGGCCCATTCGGGACGCGGGACATTCGTCACCAATAGAACTTCGCGTGCCATGCAGCAGTCCCTCGACTTAATGATCCGAGTCAGCCAGCAGGAGGGGTCCACCCATCTGGCCGGATTGCGTCAGATCCTGGAGCCGGAGATCGCGGCCTTCGCAGCTTTATCGATCGACGAACAGCTGCTCGCCACCATGCGAGAAGCCGTCGCCGTGATGGACCGCAGCCTCGAGGATCCTGACGCCTACATAGAGGCTGACCTTGACTTTCACCTGGCTCTGGCCGAAGCCGTCGAAAATCCTCTGATTCTCTCTTTGCTCGACTCGATCGTTGGTATCCTGCGCGAGCAGCGCAGACTGATCTTCGCGGTAGACGGCGGCCCGGAGCGGGGCCAGTACCATCACAAGCAAATCTTGCACGCGGTCGAGAGACATGATCGGGACGGCGCCCGCGAAGCTATGCGGGTTCATCTCGAGCAGGTCCGCGAGGACTCGTCTTCTTCGGCAGCCACTGCCGCGCAGCACAAGCGGACTTCTAGAGTCGAACGGAGCGATTGATGGTCAAGCTCGGATTTGTGGGACTCGGTGTAATGGGTGGCAACATGGTTAGCCGCCTGCTTGAAAAAGGTTACGCCGTCACCGGATACAACCGGACGCGCTCCAAAGCTCAAGGTTTGATCGACCGCGGCATGCAGTTTGCGGAAACTCCCAGAGAGGTAGCGGAGGCGTCCGACGTCTGTTTTACGATGGTGACAAATGCTGCAGCGCTTTCGGCGGTCACCGACGGTCCCCATGGGTTGCTCGCAGGACTCTCCGGAGGCAAGTTCTACATCGACATGAGTACCGTGAGTCCGGAAGTGAGCCGCGCTCTGGCTGCCAAGGTTCGTGAAAAAGGCGGCGATATGATCGACGCGCCCGTTTCTGGCAGCGTCATTACTCTGCAGCAAGGCAAGCTCTCGGTCATGGTGGGCGGACGTAAAGAGACCTTCGAGCGATTGAAACCTGTGCTGCTTGATATCGGGCCCAAGGTGACCCACGTTGGGACCAACGGCGTGGCCCTGGCGATGAAAATCGCCGTGAACCTCAGCTTAGCGGTGCAGATGTTGGCTTTCTCGGAAGGCGTCCTGCTCGCGGAAAAAAGCGGCATTGCGCGTGAAGTCGCGGTGGACGTTATGGTCCACAGCGCCGTGGCCTCGCCTATGATTCAATACCGGGGTCCCTTCGTTCTTCACCAGCCGGAGGTGGCCTGGTTCGACGTCAACATGATGCAGAAAGACATGCTGCTTGCCATGGACCTGGGACGCAAACTGAACGTACCTGTTCCTACCACCGCGGTTACCAATGAATTCTTAACAGCAGCGCGAGGCATGGGGTGGGAGAAGCTGGATTTTGCCGTGGTGTTCAACGTTCTGGCGCGCATGGCAGGAGTCCAGAAGTGAATGGCAGGGCAGTCCAACGTGCGCCGGTAACGCACATGGGGGCGATGCATGTTCCGATTCCTTTCTCGCCCGTTGGAAGACGTGACTGTGCCGACGGAGAAGACCGTGTCAGAGATGGCTTAAGGAGAGAATTTATGGCTCTACCAACCTACGGAACGATGGCGGTGGATTGGGAAAACCGTGTGGACTTCGACCGTCTGCGACGCGAACGCCTGGCCCGCGCCAAGGATCTTCTCGCCAACTCGGAGATGGGGGCTCTGCTTTGCTTTGACATGAACAATGTGAGGTACCTGACGGCTACCCACATCGGCACTTGGGCACAGGACAAGGCAAACCGCTTTACGCTCCTTCCTCAAAAAGACGAGCCGATATTGTGGGACTTCGGGTCGGCGGCCCGCCATCATCAACTGCACTGTCCCTGGCTGGGGGAGCGCTCGCGTCCCGGAATCTCCATGCTGCGCGGCGCCATGACGCCCCAGATGGGACGTGCCGAAGATGTCGCAAAAAAGATCCGCGTCGAACTCGAGATGCGCGGACTGCACAAAGAGCCGGTTGGCATTGACATCATTGAACTGCCTGTTCTGTTTGCTCTACAGAAAGAAGGCATCGAGGTGGTTGATGGGCAAGCTCTAATGTCGGAGGCGCGGCTCATCAAGACTCGGGACGAGATCACTCTCCTGAACACATCAGCGATGATGGTGGACGCTGCCTATGACGAACTCTATCGTGCCATGAAGCCCGGAATGAGCGAAAACCAGGCGGTCGGACTTGTGAGTAAAGTTCTCTACGATCTTGGTTCGGAGTACGTCGAGGCAGTGAACGCGATTTCCGGGGAGCGGTGTAGTCCACATCCGCATGTCTTTTCAGATCGTGTGTTGCGACCCGGCGATCCGGTGTACTACGACATCCTCCATTCCCACATGGGATACCGGACCTGCTACTACCGCTGCTTCACCATTGGCTACGCCTCGCATGCGATGAACGATGCCTATAAGCGGTGTCGTGAATATCTCGATGCCGCCATCGAACTCGTGCGTCCAGGTCGAACCACAGCGGAGATTGCTGCGGTATGGCCCAAAGCGCAGGAGTTCGGCTTTCCCGATGAGGAAGCGGCCTTTGCTCTACAGTATGGACATGGCGTCGGCCTGGCAATCTGGGAGAAACCGGTGATTAGCCGTTTGGTATCGTTCGAGCACTCGACGGAGATCAAGCCTGGTATGGTATTCGCGCTCGAGACCTTCTGGCCCTCGACCGACGGCTGGAGCGCAGCGCGCATCGAGGAAGAAATCGTGGTCACCGAAGCCGGCCACGAGGTCATCACGCGCTTCCCCGCCGAAGAATTGCTGGTTGCCGGAAGGCACTACTTCACCGTTAACGGTCCATTGCCGGCTGTGCGCGAGAGCGAATCCGCACCGAGCCGTCGTGTGCGCGAAATGATCGAAGTCAGTTCCAAGCAAGAACGAGTCGGAGTAGGAGACTAGACTGCTGGTCGGTTTCCGTCGAATCAGACTATGGCGATCAGTGTTGTCATGCCCGCTCTCGAAATGGCTCGGGACTCCAGAGAGGTGATCTCCCGGCTGAAACGAGAGGGCGACACCGTCTCCAAGGGCAGCCACCGTCGCGGTTTGCCCGGACTGATCTATTAGATCCTGGCTTCGGTTTTGATGACCTCAGGCCCGAACCCGCTGATAGCGTGGCCAAGATCCTTGACGAAATGAACAGATCCCGCAGGATCGCTTCTCCCCGCGCCGTCAACATCGAGGACCTGCGCAGGCTGGCGCGCAAGCGAGTGCCGAGAGTGGTTTTCGAATTTATAGATGGCGCCGCAGAAGACGAATTGACTTTAGCAGCAAACCGGACAGCGTTCGAGGCGCTCACTTTTCGGCCGCGTCACGCTCTCGCTCTGCCTACGTGCGACTTGCGAACCACTCTCTTGGGATGTGACATTTCTCTTCCTGTCTTGCTTGCTCCGGTGGGTTCCGCTCGTGTCATGCATCATGAGGGAGAAGTCGGCATCGCGCGAGCCGCTGGGGCGGCGGGCACCACATATATTCTTCCCACCACTTCAGGATATCCGCTGGAAGATGTCAAGGCCGCTTCTTCTGGCCCGCTTTGGTATCAACTGTACCTCATAGGCGGCCGTGAGGCGGCCGAGGCGACACTCGCTCGCGCATCGAGGGCGGGGTTCTCTGCTCTGGTCGTAACTATTGACACGCCCGTCGCCGGCATGCGCGAGCGGGATTTACGGAACGGACTGAAAGAGTTGGCGGGGCGCAATCTTCTGGCTAAGATTCCATTCTTGCCGCAGGTGCTTGTGCGTCCTCGCTGGCTACTAAACCTCCTTCTCGACGGCGGCGTGCCGATGCTGCCGAACGTCGTCGTTCCCCGGCAAAAGCCACTGCCTCTTCTTGACGTCGGCGCAGCCTTGGAACGGGCGGCGGTGACATGGGAGGATTTTCGCTGGATCCGGCAAGTTTGGGATGGACCCATTGTGGTCAAGGGTGTTCTGACCGGCGAAGATGCCCTGCGATCAGTAGATCACGGTGCCGGCGCCGTGGTGGTCTCGAATCATGGTGGGCGGCAACTCGATTGCGCCCCTGCGTCTTTGGATGCCCTTCCCGAAGTTGTAAAGGCGGTTGGAGGTCAAGTCGAAGTGCTCATGGACGGAGGCATCCGTCGCGGTTCCGATGTTGTCAAAGCAATCTGCCTTGGAGCCCGTGCGGTCCTTATAGGACGCGCATACGCGTACGGACTTGCCGCCGCTGGTGCCGCCGGTGTTGAACGAGCACTAGAAATATTGCGCGCCGATCTGGACCGAACGCTGCGGCTGCTCGGTTGCCAGTCAGTCGCAGGGCTGGACCCGTCTTATCTCAATATCCGACGGGAATAGATGAGTCGGGGCCTCCATCAATCTGCGCTCTGAAAAATCGCACCCGTGCTCGCAAGACGATGGAATGCCGAGTTTGAGTTCTTTAGTTGCCGGGTGCCCCAGGTTTCGCGGTTTTATCTGACAGCGACAGCGACCCACCTGTGCCCGTTCCCTGTCTCGGTTCTTGCTGACGACCCGGTGGTTCACCGCATTCAATTCCGCTTCGTTTTGGAGCCGACGAGCGCTGGGATCAGCCGCCTCAGTCCCGACCGACGGAGTTTTCGACTTACAGTTCTCGTTCGTTGCCGTCAAACGTCTGAGGGCTCTTGGCAACGTGGATTAGAAAACTACACTTTTCTAACGTGCGATGTGCCGATGAGAAGACTCAATGTTTTCGCAGGTCTCAGGGAGGTAGAATTTGACCACCTTTTCTAACAACCCTCAATTCACAGCTCATGCCCGCGGAGTAGCGGTAGGCCGCCGCATTCGGGAGATGCGCGGCTTCGATATGACGCAAGAGGAGTTCGCCGAACGCGTAGGCATTAGCCAGAATTATCTCTCCACAATGGAACGAGGATCCTCGTAATGCTCACCCTAACGCGATGGTTTCGAAAGTGTGCCATCGGGTCTTTGACTTAAGGATCAAGGAATCATCCCGTAAAAATGGCGACACGGCAGGCGTTGATCAAGCTTGAACGCCAAGATCGACCGCGACAGCCCGTTGCTTGGCTACCGTGCTCAGACGTGGCTGGCGGCAAGCGCGGATTTCACCTGCCGATCGCTCGATGGGCACTAAAACCGGTCTCATGAATACTTTCCCTTGTTTGGCTAAAGTTTCCTCCGCACGATCCTCAAGCCAGTTCGCACGACCCACTACCCACTAATATCGGTTCTTTAGTGGAGAGCTAGGGAGCGGGACAGTTCGACATTAAAAGGTTCCACACTTTCACAGTTGACGTTGCCTGACTGTGCCTAGACTCAACCAATTCATTCCTGTGAGCGGCTTTTGGGCTACCGTCTCGCCCGCACTTCAGGTCTAGTCTCGCGTTCAGGAGCTCCGCATGTCACGCCTTCGCTTTGTTCCTGCCGTTGTCCGAACGAGCGGGAAAATAATGCCGCAGACGCGAAAATTGGTAATACAAGAAACACCTTACTTGGGATGTTCTGCTCTCCATTTAGCTGCGCATTTGGATCGGAGGCCGCTACAGCCGCGCGGGGATCAAGCAACCTGCCAAACGGTTCGAGCGTCTTACATCGTGTGAAATGGGGCTGCTCAGCGGAGCAGCCTAACGAAACTGCCCCAGGACTTAACCGAGTCTGGGGCGTTTTTGCGTGATCATCGTGGTGTACCTCATTCGGCCTTCATCTGCTTGATTGCCGCCTTATACATATACTTCAATGCCTTGGTTTTCCAGCCATCACGCTCAAAGACGGCCGTGTAAGTCAACTTAACCGGGATGGCCACACTCCGCCGTATATATATAAGGATGTCCCCGTTACGGTGGATATTCACCATAGTGCCCAGTAGCGACGGGCCTATGCGGCGAACCGCCTCTGCCGGTAATTTCGCCCGCCATAGTCAACGCCCTGTCGCGGCTTACAGATAAACGCTACAAGAGACAGCCCTTGACTGAGATTTGAGCATCGAGCGCAGAAATGAATCAGATTTTCGAGTCGAGAACTTTCGGAATTTCCTAAGTATTCAAGAAATCAAGCGTTTCAAAATCAACAAATATCGGTTCAAAGTTGCACGCGCTAGCTGAGTTTCCAGCTCGAACGAGGGCGGCTAGTATGGCACAAATCAACGGACCCATTATGGATGATCAATTTGTACCGGAACCACCTTCCGGTGCAGGCATGGCGTCGCGATAGGCGAGGAGTCCACCATTTAAGAGCTCAACAAAGCAGACGTCTCGAAGATGCGGTCGGATAACCAAAAGCGATAAACTCGTTGCAGGAGAATCCATGACAGACGACCCGAAAAACCAACCGACGAACGACGCGCATCTTGGAGACATCACACGACGCGACTTTGGAGCCCTCTTGGTGGGTGCGGGCCTCGCTGCTACGGTACAGTCGGCAGCGGCCGTAGGCCTTGAAGTGGTCGAAACCGATGTCGAGATCAAGACTCCGGACGGAACTTGCGATGCCGCATTCATTCATCCGAAAACGGGTTCCCATCCGGGAGTATTGATCTGGCCTGACGCATTTGGCTTGCGGCCCTCTATGCGCGCCATTGCTAGGCGTATTGCCTCTGAAGGTGACGGATATTCCGTTCTTGTGCCCAATCCTTTTTATCGTGTGTCCAAAGCTCCTTTCACAGATGCCTCCACCTTCAACTTTCAGAATGCAGACGATATGGCGAAGCTGCGGCCGCTGATGGCGTCGGTGAACGCGCTCGGCAATGCCGAGAAGGATGCCGGCGCCTACGTTGCCTTCCTCGACGCGCAAAAAGAAGTGAACAAGGCAAAGAAGATCGGAACCCAGGGTTACTGCATGGGCGGAGCACTTGTTGTGAGAACCGCCGCGCACTTGCCCGACCGGATTGGAGCGGGCGCATCGTTCCACGGCGGAGGCCTGGTGACCGACAAACCAGACAGCCCGCATCTGCTCGCGCCGAAGATAAAGGCCCGTATGTATTTCGGGATCGCTTCCAACGACGACTCGAAACAACCAGATGCCAAGGACAAGCTGAAGGAAGCCTTTGCGGCCGCCAAGGTTTCCGCCGAAATTGAAGTGTATTCAGCCCAGCATGGCTGGTGCGTACCGGATATGCCTGCCCGGGACGGCGTGCCGATCTATAACAAGCCCGAGGCCGAGCGTGCCTGGGGGAAACTCGTCGCCTTATATAAGGCGGCTCTGGCCTAATCGACACCTAAAAAGCTGCAGTCCTGCGCAACTTCTCGAATCGCGAATGACAGCCGCTCAGATCAAGGATGCCCATCAGAGGATTTTGAGTTGGGAGCGGCAGGAAGTAAAATCTGGGTCGACAGTAGGCCCCCAGAAATTTCCACCTGAATCACCCAAATAACGGCGGAGAGGGCTGCGCCATTCTTCGCGCCGCATCCATCGCGTACCAATTTAGACAAGGACACACCTCAGCTCAATCTTCGAAGCGCGAGCAAACAGTTTCCAGTGCTTTGTGAAGCATTCGCCTCAGGGTTCGCAGTGCACAGTTGGCATTACCAGCCGAGCTTGGAAACTTCAATCTTTCAGGAGTGCATGGGCGGGGCGGTGACGCACAGCACAGAAATCAGGAGCACGTCAACCGCGTTCTGAAGTCTTCTGTCCGCTATGGGAGTAATCTCGCAATATTCTCTCTGAGGATGGCGAACCCAGGTTTCGGGAACATCCCATCCGTCAGTCCTCCAGCCCAACTCGCCTCAGCAGTACTTGGAATCGTGGCTCGCCGCGCAGTGTATCGTAGCCGGGGTTCACTTTCAGGCTGACTATTTCGTCGGAGTGTTTTACGTAAGCTTTCTCAAGCCACTCGAGAGCTTTGTCCTTTTCACCAAGTCCCAGGTACGCCCATGCCAAAAGCCTGGGATCAAGTGTCTCTCGCCGACCTATGCGAAGAAGTTCTTGCAGCGCGTCGCGGGCTTCAGCGGAGCGATGGGCCCGCCCGTAAGCATAAGTGAGGTTGCACCAATACCAGTGACCGGGAGTAAAAGTCCGAGTTCGCTCCACGCCAGCAATAGCTTCGTCAAACATTCCCTTCTCAATGTAAGCTTGCTCGATGAGTTGAGCGCGCTGAAATTGCGGATCGATCGCGAGCACCGACCGCCACTTTTCAATGGCGCTATCATAGTGCCTTGAGTAATAGAGAATTGCGCCATTATCGGCAGCGATGATCGGCGACAATGGATCGAGTTGCCGTGCCCGCTCACTCTCGGCAAACGCCTCATCAAACCGGCCTCTCCACATCAGGTGCTCCGCGTACCAGTGGTGCCCGGTAGCGTAGTTGGGGTTCAACTCAATGGCCCGCCGAAATTCCCTCTCCGCCACCTGCCAGTTCCAGTCATAGTTTTGGGCTATCAACGCCAACGCCGCATGAGCTTCCGCAAGACCTTCGTCAATTTCCAGCGCCTTCCATGCTGCAGCCCGAGCCTTCGCCACCTCCTCCTGCTGGGGCCTGCCGCTGTAGCCCCCAATCAGGGCGTATGCATCCGCAATTCCGGCGAACGCACGGGCCTGATGTGGATCTTTGACTGTGGCCTGCTGATAATAGGCAATTGCCTCTTCCAGAGCCGGAACGTTTCGCTGGTTCAGAAAGTATTGGCCCCTTAAGTACAAGTCATAAGCTTCCAGTTCCTGCGTGGAAAGCTGCGCGCGGCCCAGCTGCACGGACTTGCCATTTCCGACCGTGACCTGCACTTCCTGCGCGATCTCCCGCGCAATCTCCCGTTGCACCGCCAGGAGTTCTATCAATTCGCGATCATATTCGCGCGCCCATAAATGGGTCTGATCCTGGCTCTGAATCAGCTGAGCCGTAATGCGCACCTTTGCGCCATCGCGTCGCACGCTGCCTTCGAGGACATAATGCACGCCCAGTTCGCGGCTGATCTGATCCAGAGGAGTCCTTGTCCCTTTGTAATGCATCACGGACGTTCGGCCAATCACTCCTAGGCGCTCCGGATCAAGCCCGCCCAGCTGCGTAATCATTTCCTCCGTCAGGCCATCGCTGAAATACTCCTGGCTGGCATCACCTGTCAGGTTCTCGAAGGGGAGCACCGCCAGCATGAACTTTCCCGAAGGAGAGGTCGTTTTTTGTGATTTCGACCATGCCATCCATCCCGCCGCAAGCAGCAGGAGCACGAAAGCCAGGGATGCCGCGACCAGGACCCGAGGCTGTATCCAGCGCTGGGGTGAGCTATCAGCTGCAGTACCAGAACTTGCTTGGGGCAGCGCAGTGCTGCTGACCGTTGGCGCGAACCCGTTGCCGCTTGAGGGTGTAATGGAAGCCGATTCGCTCCCTGCGATGTCGCCTACGAAGCGATAGCCCCGGCCGGTGATGGTCTGGATAAAGCGGGGCTGTTCCGCATCGTCCCTCAGAGCCTGCCGGATCTTTCGAACGGCCCCGTTGATGCTATTGTCCGTGTCAACAAAAACGTCCTTTCCCCATATCTTTTCCGCGATCTTCTCACGACTGACTAGCTCGCCCTTGCGCTCGATGAGGAAAATCAGAATCTCGGTTGGAATGCGCTCCAGCCTGAGCGTGTGACCCGCCCGACTCAACCGATAGGTCTGGGGGTTCAGTTCGTAGTCTGCGAACCGAATGGTTTCGTTGATCTTGACCGATGTCATAACCAAGCGAACGCGGACTTGGCGGGTGCAGTGCCTCTGGTGTAACGCGGACACCAGGAACAATGTCTGGATTAAGAGGGGGAGTCGTCCGCCAAAAGAGGCTCTGGGCCCGGCCAGAGTCGCCCGCTATTCTACATCGGTTTCGCGCGTTTGGCCATGTCCCATGGCATGAATAGCTTAGGGCGACATAAAAATTCATACACCAACAGATCACAGCTATTGAATCGTGAAGCCGCGTCCGGCAGCATGCGCGAGTTTTTATCCAGCGTTGGGGCTTGCGATCTCCCCGCGAGCGAACAACCGAACCACAAAGGATGTGCGCCATGCTGATCTCACTGCTTTGTCCCCGCCATATCGCGACTGAGCTGAAAACGCAGATACGCTTTTGGACGCGATGCGCACTGGTAGTTCTTGCCACATTCGCCCTCAGCGAGAGGAGTAGTGCGGGAACTACCATCCACGTAACCACGCCGTTTGAAGGCGTGTCGAGTGGAGGCTGTACAGTGCAGGAGGCTATCTACTCAGCCGAATTCGGCACTAACATCGCCATCAGCCACACGGATCAGGACACGACATACCCAACTACCTGCGAGCCTGGTACGGGGGATGGGGACACGATCGTGCTGAAACCGGGGGAAGTGTATTCATTTGACAAGTTCTGGGACGGGGATTCCCACAATTACATGGGCCCCACCGCGACACCGATCATTTTTAAGGACATCATCATCCAGGGAAATGGAGCAACGTTGCAGTGGGTTTCCGGTGCAAACCCGCAAAATTTTCGCCTCTTTGCTGTCGGTAAAGTACCCAGCAGCGGGCCATTAGCCCTTAGCGTCAACGGGACTACGTATTCAGGAATCGGCAGCCTGACACTGCAAAATGTTTACGTTAAGAATTTCCATGTGAAGGGCGGCGATGGTCGTGATGGCGGCGGCGGTGGACTTGGAGCTGGCGGGGCCATCTACGTTGATGACGGGGCTAGTCTCACGGTGGACAACAGCACGTTCGAGAATAACGGCGCGGTGGGAGGTAACGGCAGCTCTGGGCTTGAAGGCGGCGGCGGCGGGCTCTTCGGGAACGGCGGTGCGGGCGGCGCCGGTGGCAATGGCGGAGGGGGAGGCGGTGGTGCTCGCGGCGATGGCGGCAAGGAAACCTCTCTTAGTGATGGCTCGAACGGTGGCGGTGGTGGTGGCACTGTTTTTTCCGGTACCGATGGCAGATCCACTCCTGACGACGGGGGCTCAGGCGGCTATCTGTGCGGTGGTGGCGGAGGAGGCTACGGGGACGATGGCCATATCGGGGGCTGCCCCGGCGGCGGCGGTGGTGGTGGTGGTGGCCACGACAGCAGCACGATTTTTGGATTCGGAAACGGCGGAAACGGGGCTTATGGCGGTGGGGGTGGCGGCGCCTTCGACGATGGTGGCGTTGGCGGTTACGGCGGCGGAGGAGGATCATCCGGAGGTAATGGCAACGGCGGGAATGGAGGCTTTGGCGGGGGAGGAGGATCCGGTGATTTCGGACTCACTGGCGGCGCTGGGAAGGGCGGAGGGGGTTTCGGGTCGGGCAATGCCGACGAAGCCAATGGCGGTGGAGGCGACGCGCTCGGCGGAGCTATTTTCAGCGCCGCTGGCATTGTTGTAGTCCGAAACAGCACGTTCTTTAATAATTATGTAACTCGCGGCGTCTCGGGTGGCGGCAACGCAGATAATGGCGGCGACTCTGGTGGCGCGATCTTCGCCCACAATGGTTCACTCACCGTACAAAATTCGACCATTACCGCCAACGGAGCCGTAGCTACGGGAGCTGGCGGCGGACTCGTTTTCTACACTAAAAACCTCTGCTCCGGCACTTGCGTGGGATCACAGAACACATTCACGTTAGAGAACACAATTATCGCCAACACTGGCGCCAAAGAATGCGCCAATCTTGGAACGCCTGACGATCTTGTCACCCGCACGGTATCCGGTTCGGGCAATCTAGTCATGCAAAACAATGCCGATGCTCCTTGCCCCGGCGTAGTGACGACAAGCGATCCTCAACTTCAGTCCTTGCAACTGAACCTTCCCGGCAATACGCCAACGATGGCGATTCTTCTCAGTAGTCCCGCAGCCGATGCCGCCGACTCTGGAACGTTCCTTGCGCAAGATCAGCGCAGTGTGGACCGGCCACAGCACGGCGCACCAGATATCGGCGCCTACGAAGCGCGTCCACCAGATTTCAGTTTTTCCACGATCCAGCCGATCTCGGTTGATGTCGGCGGCTCCGGGTCAACCACCATCAGCGTTACTTCCATCGATTACTTCAAAGACCCGGTCAGACTAACCACCGATTTTCCCGCGTTCGTGTACAACAATCTCACGACGGAGTCGGCAGTCCCGGATCCAATCTTCCTCTCATATAACCAGATCCTGTCCTCAACGCTGAGCTTAACGGTGGCACCCACTCTACCTGCTGGCTCATATCAGTTCACGGTGACCGGTGACGACGAGAACAACTCTGCACTCACCCACTCGGTCCAGGTGGACCTTCTTGTGAAAGCCACGGCGGGTGGGATGATGAAGGTCATTGGTAGTTTCCTGACCACGGGCGCTATTGATAAGTCGGGAATTGCTAACGCTCTCACCAGCAAACTTTCCGTGGCTCAGACGTTCATTACCGCGGGTGACAACCAGACTGCCACCAACGCGCTGCAGGCGCTGCTGAATCAGCTCAATGCGCAAAGTGGCAAACACATCAACGCTTCGGCGGCGAGTGCCCTGATTACCGACACTCAAGTCTTGCAGGCAAGCCTGGGAGGCCTGAGGCCGAATCCGCTCATCGGTTATGTCGCGAACTCCAGTTCAGGAATTTCCGGCGCTACGGTTAACGTACTCAACGGCTCAAATGCGATAGTCGCAAGCGCCGTTACCGACAGCACCGGATTCTACTTCTTCCCGCTTACGCGAGCTTTCAGTTTGGGCTCGGGCTACACGCTGAAAGTCACGCTGCCGAAAGGCTACAAGGTCTCCTCGCCATCTAGCCAGAAGTTCACCTGGCAGGGATCGCAGATAACGTTCAGCAATTTCGTACTGAATTAGGACGCAGGAGCAGATGCACGTGAAGCTAAACCGAGGAACTAACCTCACGCAAGAGAGAGATCGAAAAAGACGAAGCTGAATTGAGAGAGGGCCAGCGTGATCGTTCGGCAATTCCAGGCAAGGATACGCTGGACAGAATTCATCGCTACGAGACCAGCAATGTTCGTCATCGATATCGGGTGGAGGCGAGGTTCGAACAGCTACAATCGCGCCGAAAAGAAAGCGCCAAGGCTGATTCGGGAAAAGACGATGCTGAAAATCCTCAAGACACACAATTTTGCGAAGCGAAGTCAACCGTTTCCGATGACGAAGGTTCGCGGGAGAACCCCCAGAGCGTAGGACCCGCAGAGGGAGCGTCGGACGAAGTGGCAACTCCCCCAAACGGGAAAGGCGTCACCGCCGAGGACTAACTGTTCTCGAATGGAATTTTGCGAAACGAAGCCAACAAGTGGCATGTTTTCAAGACATCATTGCGCGCGAACTTCGTGTCCGTCAGGGACAGCTATCCAGATACGAGCAGGGTCGCAGCGAAATAGGCGCAGAGGTACTGCTCCGGCTTTCACGTAAATCGGGAAAGACAATCGAGTGCTGTTAACCGGCAAGGACAGAGTTTAATGAAAACCGGGTCAGCAGAAGCGATCAAAAGCTCGAGGGCGAATCTGCTACAGCCCAGTCAAAAAACCTTGAATGGCAATCACGCTGTTTCCAGATCGCGAATTAGTGATAATTTTTTTAGCACTGGCGTTCGCAATTTGTGATTAAATAAACATCGGTAAGTATTAAGAGCTTAAATGGTCCCCATCCTCATTGCTTCTGTTCCCAGTAAATAACATTTAGAGCATCGGTCTCCAAAGTACCGCCAAATCAAAAATTTAACTGCAGCGGGCGCGGCATCGGCACATCCGAAGTGCGACTTTGAAGCCGTGTTTTTGGGTGCGCTTGCTCGATCTGCTGGCAGTGAGGAGCTAGGGCGAAAAACCAGGACGAAAACAAAAAAGTCGCGGAAAATAAGAAGAGCCAGGAAAATAAGAAGAGCCAGGAAAACAAGAAGAGCCAGAAACAAAGGCGGAAAACAAAGAGCCAGGAAACAACAAAGAGCCAGGAAAACAAAGAGCCAGGAAAACAAAAGAAGAGCACCTCGCGGAAGAAGATCGATGCGAACCGAAGAAATTCTCTCCGTTCCACGGGGCCAAAAAGTGAAACTGGGAAGCTCCGAAGCCGCCGGAATGCGTTGAAACATGGCATTTTTGCGTCCGAACTGAAGGTGAGTGACGAGGAGAGCCCGGAGTTTTTATTGGTGCAACGCGGATTTTATAAGCAGCTCGCTCCGGCGTCGCCGATGACACAACTCGCGTTCGAAAGATTCATTTGTAGCATTTGGAACTGGAAGCGAGCGGAACGGCTCGTGACTCACGAAGCTTCCGCCGATGCCCTTCAGTTGGGTGTGAAACTTCACCAGCAAACCGACACCGGCCGAACTGAGGAAGGAAATCTCGGATAAGTTCAGACGAATGCCGTGCGCTCCTCCGCGAATGACCTCCTCCAGGTTGCCGCGCAGGTGCTCCGTCCAATAGTTGTCGAGGCGACCCTTCACCTTAACTTCGAGTGCCTCACCGAGTTGTTGTGTGACGATTTCCTGGCAGGGCTACGGACGCACGCTCTGCGCAAGCTCCGGGTGAATGGTTATACCCAACTCCGCCGCATTACTGCGGCTGATCGACACTTCCTCCACGGCTACTTCTTCGATAGGCATGTCTTTCGGATTCTTGCCGAGCAGAACCTGTCCCGCGACTTTTCCGGCAACCAACGAGGAGAACTGCATTCCCACGCCGAGGCACGCCAAACCGCCGCGGGGCAGAGCCGAGCAGATGTCGGTAATGAGGGGAAGTCGCGCATCCTTCGCGCCCTTCACTGCGCCTTCATATCCCTGAATACCGGTATTGTCGGCCGGCAACCAAACCACCTGGATATCGCGGCCAGCCAGAATCTGCACCGCTTGCAGAACCTCGTTCGATCCGCTAACGGCGATCTGTTCCAGCCTGATACCCCGTTTCTGAAATACTTCGCGCGCGACCGCCTGTTCCTTCACCGAATTGGCTTCCGCCGGATTGTACATGGTTCCGACGGCGCGCAATCCGGGCACCAGCTTCTGCATGAATTCCAGCATGTGACCTACAGGCGGGAAGCTACCGACGCCAGTCAGGAATGGCAAGTGGTCCGTACGGCTCCTCCCCGCTCCCGCCGCGATCGGATCGCTCACGCAGGTAAACACCACTTTCTTGTGCTTTACGTTGCTGCACGCTCCGGCAAGACATGGCGTCGAGATCGTCATAATCAGATCGACATCGGAGCTGTCGTAGTTCTGAAGAATGGCAGGGATGTTGATCATTTCCGCTTGCGCATCCGCCCGCACAACTTCCAGGTTCTTCCCTTCTTCGAGACCACTAGCTTTGAGTCCGCCGAGGAGGCCATTTACGCACTCGTCATTACTGACACTCTGCGCGTAGTACACGATGGCGGCTTTGAATTTTCGCGTACCCACACCCGCATTGGCGCCGGAAGACGTCCTTCGATGCGCTAAGTCAGAAACGAGCAAGATCGACGAGAGCAGGGCGATCAACCCGAGCCCCAACGTTAATCGCTTTAGTATGGACCAGACGGGTGAATCAGCGAAGGTATGCATTACGTTGGCAGCAGGCCCCTGGCGTAACGCGACATTATACTGATCATTCTGCGAAGCGGGCGGAAATAGGGAGGAGGCTCAAAAATGTACCCTTGGCGATGCTTCGGGTGCGAGCAGCATTTCAGCGACGCGGTCAACGATCACACCGGTCTGAGCGAATGCGCGGCGCTCTAGACACTGGAGAGACAACCAGAGACACTAGTTGATGATGATCGAACTTCAAGCAAGCATTCCTCATCCTAAAGAAGTGTACCCGCTGCCAGCCTACCGATAAATCAGCTATTCCCGGTCTGCGATGGAAAGGAGCCAATTGAGGACCAGTGAGCCAGCACGGTCCCCAGGGCAATTCCCGCGATGTTCATCCCCGCGACCGTCAGACCCTTCACGCCTAATCCCGTGGCGACGATCAGTGGTGCGCCGGCCACTGCCAGATTCTTGTGGCGCGTGAAGTCGACCTTGGCATCCATCCAAATGCGAATACCCATCAAGGCAATGATCCCGTAAAGCAGGAGGGTAATGCCGCCCAGAACCGGGTTGGGGATCGCTTGAATCAGGGCGCCGAACTTTGGGCAGAGCCCAAGCAGGAGCGCAATCACCGCCGCTGCGATGAAATTGTGTGTGCTGAATACCCCCGTCATCGCCATGACCCCCATGTTTTCCGCATAGGTCGTTTGTGGCGTGCCGCCGCCCAAAGAGGAAACCAGTGTTGCCAGCGCGTCGCCGAGATATGCGCGCCCAAGATATGGATTCAGATCCCGCCCCATGTAGTCCGAAATGGCAGCAATGTGACCCTTGTTCTCGGCGACCAGCACGACAAAGACAGGCGCGATGGCCGCCAGCGCGCGCCAGCTGAATGCCGGGGCTTGAAATGGGGGCAATCCGATCCACGGCGCACTCTCGACTCGCGCGATGCTCTGCGGGTCCAACACGCCTCATATCGCCGCGACCGCGGCCGACGATCACACCCACGAGAATCGGCACCATCTGAAGAAATCCTCGGAGACGAAGTTTTCCCCGTGACTGGGAATTTCAAGTTGGTTTGCCTGGCTCACCCCAATATGACGGCTACCGTCCACGTGCTAGCGATATCCGCGCCGTTGCCCCACGATCAGACGTTTTATGACAAGGAGGCCGAGCGCGAGCGCGCCGGGCTGCTCTCCGATTTAATGGCATCCGCTCACAACCATTCCGGCCCGAACGAGGTCACGGCAGGAGTGGGACACATTATAGGCAATGGCGGGGGAACACAAACCGCCAGCGCCATGCGCTTCATGGACGCAACGAAAGTCATCCATGTTGGCGAAACGGTGGAGTGGACCACCGCAGAAGGGGTGACGAGCCATACCATCACGTTTGGTCCGGAGCCGGCCCCTCTCAACCAGATTCCGCCTTCTGCCAACGTCACGGTGGATCCGGATGGCGCGCGGCACGCCTTCATCAGTTCGACCTCCGATGTTGTGCATTCCGGATTCATTACCGAGGCACCGCAAGATCGTACTGGTCTGGCACAGGCACCGTTGAGCGCGACCCGCTTCCGCGTGACCTTCACTGGACCCGGAATTTACCCGTACATATGCGTACTGCACAACGAGTTGGGAATGGTGGGAGAGATTGTGGTTCTGCCGTAGCGGAAGAACGATGGTCGGCAATCCGGACACTACCGCGGTAGTTGGTGATACATCTTGATTACGACAGGAATCTGAAAACGGGCACGGCTCTTCGCGGGAAGGCCGTTTCGTCGTCGGCTTTCAGTCTGGCCCTTGGCATGCTTTTATTGCGAATGCCAGGTCATTTCCACGCGAACCGGAATCTCGTTCTTCACTGGCATGGTTAACAGCGAGGGCGGATCAATCTTGAAATCGGACAGCGTCGCCGGAACTGTCCCCGAAATCCTGGTTTGATTGGGAATGATCGCGGCAGGTCGTTCCTTCGCCTAAGAAGCGAGCAGTTGTTTCCAAATGTCGCTGAGCTCGTCCTTGGCCTGAAGTTCGCTGCGCCGGTTCACCCGCAGCTTCGAGAACACGTTCGAGAGATGGAACTTTACAGTACTCTCCTGAATCTTCAAGACCGCCCCAATCTCCTTGTTTGAAAGCCGGCGCTTTACCAGTTCGAGGATCTGATTCTCCCGCTGGGTAATGGCTTGCCCGGTGGGCGATTGGTTGAAGTTGTTCAATGATGCGATGGAGCGTCGCGCATACGCCTCCAACACGCTGGAGGAGAAACCCAATTCTCCTTGTGATATGCGATCGACGGCTTGTGACAGCTTATCAATCTGCGTATACGACACGAACCCGTGAACTCCGAGAGCGAGTAGGCCGACGGTCTGCTCCAGAGTTTGTTCCTCGTCCAGGACTACAAACCTTGCATTTGGGTGGCGCTCTCTCAAGACGTCGAGACATTCGCGCAGTGATAGATCAATTCCTTTGCGATCCACGATGAAAACCTGAGCCATGCGCTCCGAGGGCTTGTGCGCGATCAGATCTTCAAGCGTGACGGCAGGGAGAGTCGTTTGTTTGGCAAGCATCTCAAGCAGATAGCGGGCTGCAAGGTGATTCTGCTCAACCACGCAGATTCGGGGCGATCCCTCGGTCGTCGTTGTAGCGCCGCCGACCGCGTGTTTCTTCCTGGGAGATGCCTTTGATCGCACCACCCGAAGAATCATCCTTCACCTCCGTTGTTGGCGGTCGTTGGCGGTTTTGAGAAGCCGCGGCACTGGTGGCTTTAGTGTCTGAAAGACGGAGCGGTAGGCGACTTCCTCGCAGCTCGCCGGGCGCAGGCGTAGATTAGCGTAACCGCCAAACCCATTCAGGGTTACTAAAGTTCATCCCCTAATATGGAAACAGGACATGGTCCGACCCCGCACTTGTGGGGAAGGTGATCCCAGACTGACGGTCTAGGTGTCGATCCCATGGATCGTCTAGGCAAGTCTCGGCGGCTTGATCAGGTCTCCCTCCGCATTCTCGCGGGTTGCCAGCGATGTCACCTCATTGCATTCTTTGGTCCCTGGCCAAACACAGTTACGGCCACCCAGTTTGCGTCATCTGGCTGGTCAAAGTTTATTCGCCCAAACGAACTACTACGAAAATGATCTCCCAGAATACTCCATCAGTAGTGCAGCCCATGAACGGCCCGGAACGTCGTCTAACTCCACGGAAGACCGTGGAACGATTCGCCTACATCAATATTGAGCCCAGTAACGGCGGCAGTGTACTGAATATTTCTGAAGGGGGTCTTTGCTTTCATTCCATTGCTCCCATTCAGCGAAGTGAGACAATCCGTTTCTGGTTCCGAGAGCATGACCTTCGAATCGAGGTCCAAGGCCACCTGGTATGGACGGATAAGGCGCAAAGGACCGCCGGATTACGATTCACGAATCTGCCCGAAGAAGCTCGCGAACCAATGCGCAGGTGGACAAGCCTCCCTACGCCGGTCCCCTCTGACCAAGAGTCTCCGTTGTCAACCCTTCTCCGGCACGCAACCCGTCCGCTTGAGAGCAGCCGACCGGAGGCAAAATTCGCTTCCGACGGCTCTGAAGTGCCGGCGATGATTTCGAGAGATGCGAAGGCACAGCCGCCAATCTCCGCCTTCTCCGGTGGTTTGGCTACCGGACTTCTTCTTTCCGCTCTCCTAGCCGCGCCATTCTTGTTTCGAAGCTACAAGCGTCAGCTCGGTGAGTCGTTGATCCAGTGGGGGGAACGATTCGCGGCAAGGCCGCATTCGCAGGTGCAAAGCGCGCCGGCACCGCCGGTCTCGCCGCTGGAGCAGGCCACAGTTTCAGCGCCCAAGCAAGAATCACAAGCACCGCAGAAAATGATGGCGGACCCGCCGCTCGAGCGCGCCATGGCTTCAGCGCCAAAAGAAGAATCACCGGCACCGCACAAAATGGTGGCGACCTCGCGAGTGGTGCTACCAGCAGTGACGTCGCTTCCAAGGTTACCGTCCGAGAGGCTCTTACCGGAGCAGGTGAAAGAGGACGCTAAACCTCAACCAACACATATTGCGCCCGAAACGCCGACTCCCGCGACATCGACTCCGACTGCTGCTGTTGCGCCGAAGGCTTCCGGCGCCGTTGCCGCTGCGGCGATTGCGACAACAGCTTCGAAGACTCCGTTGCCAGTTCCTCCGGTCGCGGGGGGCTCCGATGTCATTCCCACTAATCCCCCACCGCTTTCCCCGCTCGAACCAGCGGACCGTAACCATATTATTCAGAAGGCCAGTGCAGAGAATTCAACCCCGGATTCGCAGTTGTACTTCGAAGTGGGCAAGTTCAAAAACCCAGTGTTGGCCTATCGGGCAAACGACAACCTGGCGCGCCTCGGGTTCCGCGCGACGGTCGTTGCGAAAGGCCTTTTTTGGACGAATTCCTACCATGTCCTCGTGGGACCGTACACTGATGACAGGGCTGAGGAAATACGTAAGAAACTGACGTCCAGCGGTTTCAAGCCCCAAGTTTTTGAAAGGGGCTCGCGGAACTTAACTATTCACGGAGGGTGCGACACCATGGGCCGGTTGTTGCGCTCTTCTAAGACGCCAAGAGGCGTCCAGATGCAGCTGGAAGGCTGCACCATCAGTTGGGAAACGTACAGCACCTTTGCGATGGTTAAGTTTGCGCAAGAAAATACCATCTTTGCCACAGCCGACGGGAAGTGGGTGAAACGTGGGATCAGATATGACCGCGATGCCTTTGTGTACCGAAAGAATGATGACGGCTCACAGACTCTGATTGAGATTCAATTTGCGGGCATGAGCCATGCTCTTGTGTTTGACAGGTCCTGATCGACAATCGTGAGTGCAAAGTTGCGTTTCCGAATCCACATTCTGCGCAGGGTCAGTGTAAGGAACTGGAAATGATCGATTGTTCCCGAGTCACAGCAACTCGGAATCAATGGTTGTAAACAATTCTTGGTGGCCCAGGTCCGTTCTGCGGATCGATCGTTCTGGCATTTCCAGAGCTTCCGGAGTCTTGTGGCGAACCTCCAGTCCCATGCGAAGATCCCATATTGGAATCGTTAACGGTAGGTGTCTCGTTACTGTTCGAATTGCTCTTGCTGGCGGTCCCTTTCTTCGCCTTCTTGTGCTTCTTTTGTTTCTTGGCTTGGGTTGTTCGTTGGCTTTGTGGAGAATCATCATTCGGATTTGCTGACGGCTGTCCAGTTGCACCTGGAGCGGTAGTCCGGTTGGTCCCGGTATTATCTTGAGCCAGCACAAATATACTGATCAAGCCGACAAAGACAAGAACTCGGAAAATACGTGACATGAAACTTCTCTCCTGCGTTTTGAATGCTTGCGGCTCAACACTTTTTCATTAAAAGCTAATCCCTGCGCAGGCGCGATACGATTTAATGCTTATTCTGGGCACTCCTAAACCTGATTGGATGGCTCCCGACCTCTGCGCTGCGGCACAAGTCCGCGAAGGTTCCTATCCTTCGAGCGGGTCTCAATATTTCTAGACTTCTCGCATCTGCTTCAATTTCCAAGTCAGGACAGCTTATGCATTTCGCCACCTATCGTGTTCGCGCTTCGAGCGCCTTGTTTGTTGTGAAGATTGGTCGTGCCCTGCACTGCTATCCATCCAGCGGGAATTTCGCGAAGGAGGCGCCGGCCAATCGCTAGGGACTTTGGGTATCGGAATCAAGACATTTTGCACAAATGGGCTATTGTGCCGCACCCGCGGAGGCTGCACTCTTGATGACGTTGCAAATTCTGTTTTCTGAAGCAGGAGGAAATTGTGTCTGTCGTTGTAATTCTCCTTATGTTCTTGGCTGTAATTGTCATGGTCGAAAAGGTTGACGAAGATCGGCAACGGCATGCAATGCTTGCCTCCGGGTCGGGGGAATCGAAGACCGCATCAGAGGCCGAACGGGTCAGGTTTCGAGCGAGATCATAGTATCGGGCCAATCCGGCACCGCCCCTGATCGCTAAGAGCTGTTACACGGCTGCTGCTGCACGCTTGAAACGCTTGCTGTCTCAGTCGACTCCCATGCGACGATGGACCCGGGAAGCGCCGTGATCTCGGGCAAATGCGCCGATATTGGCTGAGATGTTGCCGTACCCTTTGAGTTTTTATTTTCGCGGTCTCCATCAAATCGGTATCCCTACGATCAGAATCGTAATCGCTTAGGGAACATCAAGTGTTCGGCTTAGCGCAGGACAGGCGTCGCGTTAGTGGCGATGCAGACCCAGTTTCCGTTTTTATGGATCCACGTCTCTACAAACCGCTCGCGCCGGGTATAGGGCTTTCCCGCTTCGACTCCCTTGGCTCGAAATACTCCAGTCGAGATTGCAGTATTACCGAACACTATTCTCTGGTTCGCCATGCCATGTTCTCCATCACCCGACACGATCGAAGCTGCCTGCGCCAAGCTCAGTCTTGATGGGACAGGTTTGAAATGGCTTCTGAC
The DNA here is from genome assembly GCA_963786325.1 of Terriglobia bacterium. GTDB lineage: Bacteria > Acidobacteriota > Terriglobia > Terriglobales > Acidobacteriaceae > JAIQFF01. The sequence goes on along the minus strand of CAWAYW010000012.1, from coordinate 157,663 downwards.
CTCGTGCTGTTGCTCACTGATAGTATGGAAGAACAGGGCTCGACCTAAGATGTGCACATTGAGCAATGACATTTCCCAATCGTGCGAGGCGACTTGGGACTGTACCACCTCAAACGTTCCCCCCTTTTGAAGCTTGCCCAGAATCCCGAATCCGAAATCAACATCGGAAATTAGTTCTCCACTGAGTTTCGCAAGTCGGGCTCGTTTGGCGTCAATCAAGAGCTCGCCCCGCATACTATGAAATACTTTGGCTTCGTTGCTTGACGGTTTGTATTGGGGATTGGGAAGGAAAGTTAACCGTAGGGATTTGCCAACCCGGCCGTGTTCGGTAAAGAGGAAGGCTTCGGGCAGCATTTTCAGAAGCGTAGCCGACTTTTTGGCATCTGCATCAATTTCTTCTCGATTTTTCTTCCTCGCTTCGGAGTCATTCACCAGTCTCTCCAGCTGCATCCGAGCGCGCCTCCTTTCTTCTTCAGTCGGCACGTGCCCATTGATGGACACAGGCCAGATAAACCAGCATTGCGGCATCTGGAGGACGCGGTTTACCTCGTCTTTTTCTGCTTTTCTCTGGTGGTCCAGATACATCCAGTATTGCGGACGCTCTTGTGAGGCCAGCTCATTCGCGACCATCCTGGACACGAGCGCCTGAGCGTCGTCCTGAGCGACCGCAACAGTCGCAGCTAGAAGAAACCAGAGGACGCGACAATATAGGGTGCTCCGTTTGACATAACAGTAAGCGATGCTCATGGGGCCTAGAGGCTTGTATGAATCCACTACATGAATCGCACTGGAGACAGTCTGTACGCTCGAAATTATTGTAGTGACTTGTTTTCCCTTGTGCATTGGAAATTTTGCCGTATCCAAACGGGTTGAGAGTGATGAAAAATGCATATATGTCCAGTTGCTCGGTGAGCAAACGGCCCGCTAATGACAACGGGAAACTGAACGCGAGGCCGGCGCTTACACGCCAGCCAGGATCGCGGACTGAATGGCGGCGTTCGAAAGGGTAGCGCTAGACCGATTTTCCGCATCTGAAATAGGGCCAGCGGCCGAGCAGCAACGGAGTCTTCTCAAGAAAGGCGGCGAGAGGATGGCAATTGAAGGTTCGAGGGAGGGGAGAGCGGTTGTTTCTAAGCCGAAATCGCTCCAACAATCAGTTGTTACGAGTACGTTCACTCTGCAAACAGGTTTATTAGTCGGAAACACCGTCCTATATTTTGGGCGCGAAGTTCTGATTCCGATTGCACTTGCACTTTTGATCAGTTTTCTGCTGGGGCCTCCAATAGTTCGCCTGCAAAGACTAGGGTTGGGGAAAACTTTTACAACTTTACTGGTGGTGGGCCTTTCATTCTCGGCTCTCATGGCTATCGCATGGGCAGGATTCGGTTATCCGCTGATGTAATTAAACTGAGCTGCGATCGAAGCGCGGACCCCCGGCACCAGCTAGACTTGGGAACCGGATTTTACGAAACGAAGTGGACCTCAGTGAACACCCAAAAGCGGCCATACAAGAACACCTGAAAAGCGGCCATACTTTCAGAAGAAACGTCCAGGACATTGACAGCAGCGGGAGGGTAAGTAGCCTCTCGCAACATGGCGAATGTCTTGAAGGACGAGAAGAAACAACAAATCATAGCCTTGGGACGACTGGGATGGTCTCTGCGAAAGATCGAAGAGACCACGCGAGTGCGTCGAGAGACCATCAGCGCCTATCTCAGAAGCGCGGGTGTGGAAATATGGCCGCGGGGAAGATGGAAACGCGAAGGTAAGGCAAAACCGGCCATACAAGTGATCACCGACTTTGTCCGCGACAATGTCTCGGGGGCCAAGGATGTCCTACCCAGGATACGCAGCAGTGGCTCCAATCAACGATCGGTCGTATTCGTGATTGTGAACCACACAGCCGAGATAGACACATTGCTTAAAGGTGGTGCGAACTTCGTGCTGGCCAAGCCAGTTCAGGATACGGCGCTGCGCGGGTTTCTCGACATCGCCATCGGCAGAATGGAGCGCGAGCATCGAAGGTATTTCCGCCACAAAGTTGACATGCCTATCCGGCTCTTCTTCAATACAGGCGAGTCCTTCGCGGGGAAGGTCAAGAACGTAAGCGAAGGCGGACTTGCCCTGGCTCCCTGTGGCCCTATAACGGTACAGGGGGGAGTCACACTGCAATTCGAGCTTCCCAGTGCAGAACCACAAGCCTTCAAGGCAAAGGCGGAGGTGGTCTGGAGCGATGCGTAGGGCTACGTTTTGTTCGTATCGAACCGAAGTGTCGTTCGAATTTCATGGCCTGGTTGGATTCCCTGGAGGCCCAACTCCGGTTCCACAAGTCAACCCAACCCAGCAATCGGGCCTAAGAGGAATTCGACACCGGTAAACCCCGCGCTTAAGAATTTTCCTTCGCTTGCTGGGCGTCCTTGGTTGAGCCCTTCCCAAGCAAGTTTGATATGCTTGCGCTGTGCGTCGCTGACCACCAGGCACTCCAAGCCGCAATAATATTCGTGCCAGTGGCAGACCCGAACCTGCGAGGAGGAGAACAGAAGAATCGGAGCTGAACAAATTCACCCTGCTCAGCTCACCGGAAATGATCGCTCCCAGTCCCGCTTTACTCACATCCGATACTCGTACTCAGAAATCAAACTTCCCAGCCGCACGAAAGACTGTGATGTTGACTCGCCCATCAAGGTGATATCGGCAGCACTGGCGATGAAGCGTGCCCATCTCTGGAGCCTTTATTTCAAACACAAATGACAATGCAATTTAGACGTATGCAGTGTATTTACAAATCAATGGCAGGTGTGATCTGATGCAGCGCCAACCGGCCTCTTACTGTGCCGAAGCTGTTTCCGCAGACAGGAGCATACCACCGACTACTGCACAGGCGATTCCAAGCCCGTGAAGCGGCTTTAGGCTCTCGTGGAGCAGGGCAGGGGCGAGTAGAACGACGAAGACAGGATATAACGCGGTCAGAGGTTCGACGATAGAAGCTTTGCCGCCCTGGCGCATCGCGGCCAGCAGGCTTAAGAAACCCAGGCCGTTGAATACGCCGTTAAGCAGTGCCCAGCCCAAGCTCATGGTTGAATATTCAAAGATGGAAGTCCCCGGATAGAGCAATGGCTGCAAGAGAATGAATCCGGCGGCCGCCCAAACCAGAGCTGCGGAGGCGGAAATGTAGTTCATGGCCAATTTTTGAAAAAGTCCCAAAGTGCCCCATGACACCAGCACCAGGAGGGATAGCCATAACCACATCGGAAGCATGAGCCCCTTCATAAAGAGAGCAGCAGAATGGCAGCCACAGCAAAACCTACTCCAAGCAGCTGCAATTTATTGATTTTTTCCCGCAGGAATGTGACTGCAAGAAGTACGGTCGAAACGGGATACAGCGAAGTAGTTGCCGTAACCACGGAAGCGTTGTCGCCGACGCGATATGCGCCGTATAGCGCGATGCCACCGAGGCCGAGGAGCACGCCACTGATCAGGGCGTAAGAGTTGCCGCGCAGACTCATTTTCAATTGAGGCCTCTGCACTACAACCATCAGCAGTCCAACCAGCAGAAATCCAAATGCTGAGACGAACTGCATGGTGGCGGGAGGAATCTCTTTGGAACCGAGCCGGGCGGTAAATGCCCATGCGGTCCAGCACAGCGATGCCGCGATCGAATACCAAAACCAGCTTTTCTTAAGCGTGCTCGCTGCCGCGCTGACGACTCCAGAGAGGCTTTTGGGAACCACGGGCACAGCGAAATCCGAGCTTAGGATCTCAGGTGGTTGTTCAGTTGTGGCGCTGTTGAAGTAATGCGCGGTCGAGCCGGTACATTGGTCCGAATCACAAACACCAGAACGTGCGGGCGCGGCAGCCGCAGAAGCTCCGCTCGTCAGTGGCCGGCTGTAATCGGACGGGCTGGCAGACTGTCGTTTTTCTCCCGATGTGCGTGAGCCATCAACCATGATAGTTCTGGGAAGCTATCCATTTCGCGCTGCTAACAATCGGCACTAAATCGTAGCGTAGTGATCTCGGGAGCAGAAAGTGACGAAGGTCATGCCTAACGCGACTACCTGGATTCGAAAACGAAGATTACGGCTCCCCGCAACTGCGGACTGCTCACGCAAATACTCCCTTTGCCAGAAGTAATGGCCTGCCGGCATGGCCAAGTAATGAATAATCCTGCACCCACTGCCTGAGAGCTGGTTCTTGAATAGAGGGCTGAAATCGCAGTCCCACCAGACGGCCCGAGTACCATCGCGGAGACGCTGCCAGTGAAAAGGAGCCGCCGTAAGGCAGAACGAAACGCACTCCTATTTCTTGCGTGACGTCGGTATTCCGAAGGAGGTGCACAGCCATGCCTCCGTATCCGACATTCTTGGTGATGCCGGTCAGTGTCCTTCCATCCGCATCGATCCTTACGGGAGTTGCGAGCGGCACGCGGCCACACGCCCCGACGCCACGGGAAAGCAGCGACTGCGTTGCCTCGGCAGCTGCTCGAATACAGATATCACTGCCGGTCTTCAATAAGGCGTTAACCCCAAGCTCCACGAACCTTGTGGCTTCCTTTGCCCCACCGATTCCGTAGACCACCGTCCGACGCGGCACAAACCAAGCGGATTTTTTCAGCCCGGCGACCGCGTTTTCGGCAAGAGGCAGCACACATGCATTGATCTCGTGGAGTTCACCGCGCTGAGCCGATCGCAAATGCACAGTGAGAATGCTCGCATTGAGCCTTTCGAATGAGTCCGCAAAGCTGACCAGCAGCTTGGGGTCAACTTTGAAGCCTGCCAAAGTGAACTGGCGGTTTTTGGGCATTCTTGTAGAAGTTTCCTTCATGAGTTAGAGAAATTCGCTCCCGAATTAAGTTGGCCTCATTAGGTGAGAATTTGCCTGCGCTCTCCACACAATACTCCCGTTGAAGGTTCCCGCAGTCTACAAGGTTGGCGAGGGACACACCGACGTAACCTCGACGATGATTCTGTCGAGTCCTAACGGAGCTCCTTGGAAAACACTCCTTGACCCGCGTGCCAATTACTTCAGTTACTTGCGGCGGGCACTTCGGTTCGCCTACCGTCGATCTAGGAAATGGGAAACCGGGGCAGACTTCTATGACTCACTCAGTGAGCAGACTGATCGTTCTTCTAACATATTGTTTTCTTTTTTCTGTTCCTGGGTGGGCACAAAACACAGCTGAATTACAAGGGAGAGTTAAAGATCCAGCTGGACATCCTGCGGTAAGCGCGTTTGTCATTATCAGCAGTCACGACACCTCATTACTGCGGGCAGCTACGACCGACGATTCCGGAAACTTCGAATTCACTTCGCTGCCGGTCGGTACCTATAGCCTGGAAGTAAAGGCCGACGGTTTTCCCAATTCCCAGACTAGTGATCTGCGTGCAAGCATCGGACAAGTGATTCGGATTGAAATCGTCCTGGGCAGCAATGAGGTGCTGTCTTCGCCGCTTCATGCTGTTAGCGCCTCCGTGGTCGAGACATCGAACACACAGCTCGGCGTGGTGATGGGCGACCTGGAAGTAGCCAATCTTCCACTCAAGTCCCGGGACACCTTCGAGTTGCTTCAGCTGCAGCCGGGCGTGCAGAGTACTCTGGGCGCCGACCTCTTCTTTGGCGGCGATCAGCCGGGAGTGATCTCCGTCGATGGCGGGAGGGCACGCTCGAACAACTACAATGTCAACGGCGGGCATTCAGGGGACCAGTTCATCAACTCCCCTTCCATCCAGCCATCTCCCGATTCAATCAGCGAATTCCGAGTAATTTCGCACAATTATGACGCGGAGCTCGGGCGTAATTCGGGATCTGTGATCAACGTGATCACAAAATCTGGCAGCAACGCGCTTCATGGAAGTATTTATGAATATTTTCGTAACAAGGTGCTGAACGCCAGAGGATATTTTGACCCAGAGACGCCCGATTTCAAGCAGAACGAGTTCGGCGGCGTTCTGGGCGGGGCTATACGAAGGGATAAGACTTTCTTTTTCTCTTCCTATGAAGGTCACAGAGTGCGGCAGGGAATTACGTCCGACACTGTGCCTGTACCCACGCAGCAGGAACGCGAAGGCGACTTCTCAGCAGGCCCAGCTTTCACGGGCATATTGAGCGACGACGCGGTCGCAACCAAACTTGGCAGCCGTCCTGGATGCATTTCGGCAGTCGCTGGGAATGGCGGATCCGCGATCGCAACCGGTACTCCGTATGCCAGCATTTTTCCTGGGAACGTCATTCCGGCATCGTGCTTTGACCCGACGGCAGCAGACTTGATGAACAAATTTGTTCCGTTGCCGAACGTTGGTGCTCAGACCTTTCTTTCAGTGCCCGAGGCCAAAGTTCGGCAGGACCAGATCACGTTGCGTTTGGACCACAACCTTACGAGTCAGCAGCAGCTCAGCTTTTACTATTACGGAGCGGACGGACTTGATGGTGAGCCGTTCTCGCGATTCCAGGCGGCAGGCTCGAACCTTCCTGAATTCGGCAACCTCACCAGAGACCGGTTCCAGCAACTCAATCTGTCGCACAACTGGATGGTCAACGGTAAGACGACCAATGAAGCCCGCTTTGTGTTCTACCGGGGTGCGCAGGGCCAGTTCCTGTCTCCCCAGCACACTAGCCTGGTGCAGGATTCGTGCGCCACTGTACCGGCGGACCAGTGCTTCTCCGATCCTTCCAACCCGCGCCTGGGTATCACTCCCGGATATGGCGCCAGTCACGAAGGTGTGCCGTTTGTCTCTCTGGCCGGTGGATTCGCGCTTGGTAACAATGCCAACGGGAGTTTCGCCCAGACGGGGAACGTCTATCACGGGTTCGATAGCGTCAGCAAAATCATCGGCAAGCATTCCTTGAAATTTGGCGCGGACGTCCGTAACCAACGTTTTCACCAGACCTATTTCTACAACATCAACGGGAACTTTGAATTCTCGGGTGGCGGTCCGAACGATGTGGGCTTCGCTGACCTCGTCCCTAACTATCTTCTGGGACTTCCGGACACATACTCACAAGGTTCCGCGAACGCTGTTGACGTCCGTACCACTCAGCTTGGTATATTCGCGCAAGACTCCTGGAAACTAAAGCCTAACCTCACGGTCTACTACGGGCTTCGCTGGGAGTTGAACACGCCGCAGGAGGATGCGGGCAAACGCATTCAGGCCTTTAGGCCCGGCCACGCCACTAGTATCTATCAGTGTGAGTTGAGCGCCTCGGATCCACTGGTTGCGACTTTTGGTTCGGACGACTGCTCGCCTACGGGACCTGCCGCATCTGTTTTCCCACTCGGACTGGTGCTGCCGGGCGACAAGGGAGTGCCGGCGGGTCTAACCAACGACTATCTCAAGTCGCTTGCCCCGAGATTCGGCCTAGCGTGGTCGCCAAACTGGACGGGCGGCTGGGCAGCGAAGCTCTCGGGCGGTCCGGGCAAGTCAAGCGTGCGAATGGGCTGGGGGATATTCTACGACAGCAATGAGGAATTGATGCTGGCGTCTTTTGCGGCTCAACCTCCTTTTGGTGGCAGTACATTCGTCAGTAATGTTTTCTTCAATACTCCCTTTCTCGGCCAGAACGGGACCGTGACCCCAAATCCGTTTAACGGTTATTCAAGTCCAGCTCAGGGGTCGGCGGTAGATTTCGCGCTCTTCCGTCCCATTTTGTTGTTTGGAAACTTTCCCGACACACTGCGCAGCCAATATGCGGAACAGTACCACTTCACGGTTCAGCGCCAGCTCCCGCGAGAAATGATGCTGCAGCTCGGGTACGTTGGCAGCCAGGGTCATCGGTTGCTGGCCAGTTTGGACCAGAACTTTGGCAATGCACAAACCTGCCTTGACCTAAACCAGATCCCGGGAATGTCGTGTGGGCCATTTGGTGAAGACACCGCCTACTCCATTCCGGCCGGCGCGATTCCGCCAGGCGTCACCTTGCACTTGCCATATGGGTCGGTGCCGAGCGTTACTGGTCCGAATGCAAACCCGATTACCCTTGTCGGGCTGCGCAAGTATTCGTCTCCTTTATGTGAGCCCACTACCGGGGCGGGTTGCCCACCCGACGGTGTCCCGGTTTTCAGCAGCTTATTCGCCATGGAGCCGATCGCGAATTCGGCATACAACTCGCTTCAGGCGCAACTCAGCAAGAGCTTTTCTCACGGATTGCAGCTCTTGGCTTCGTACACCTGGAGCAAGTCGATCGACACCGCCTCGAGCTTCGAGAATTCCATTAATCCTATCGACCCGAGCCGGTCCCGCGCCTTGTCCTTGTTCGACGCCCGGCACAGATTCGTGTTGAGTGGGTATTGGCGGGTTCCGGATTGGAAGGTGTCGAACTGGACCAGGCACATCATCAACGGGTGGGCGGTATCGACCATCTCTACGTTGCAGTCCGGGTTTCCTGTCCGTATTACGTCTTCCGGCGATCAGGAACTGATGGGTAGCTTCGACTTCGAGGCGCCGGGCGAGCCAAACCAGGTCGCGCCCTTTCACCGGCTGGACCCGCACACGTCTGGCTACTACTTTAATCCCTCGTCTTTCGTCGATGGTCCTCTAGGCAAAATCGGTAATGCGCCTCGCACTGTGTGTTGCGGTCCGGGGATTATCAACTTCGACTTCGCCCTCCACAAGACTGTGCCTTTAGGCGAGCGCGGTAATCTGGAATTCCGCACCGAATTCTTCAATCTATTTAATCACACGCAATTTTTTAACCCAGACGGAGACATCACGGGAGGATCAACCTTCGGACTGGTAAACCGGGCGAGAGACCCGAGGCTGGTTCAAGTTGCATTGCGGTTTGCTTTTTAGCTCCAGCCCTTTTTGACCAGGCATGAGGATGACGAGACTGAGACACATTTTCCTGCTCGTAGCGCTCCTCGCGGGCGGAATGAGCGCGACCGCCGAGACGGAACGGAAGGTTACTCACCGTGAAGAGCCGGATTATCCGGAACTTGCGATGAAGCTGGATCTTCACGGTACGGTCAAACTCAAGATCTGGATCAATCCTGACGGTACGGTGCGTCGGTTGGAATACATCGGAGGCCACCCGGTGCTGGCGGAGTCCGCACTGAAAGCTGTCAAAAGCTGGCGCTACGAACCGGCTTCGAAGGAATCAAATACCGTCGTCGGAGTGAAGTTTTGACCTCCCCATATTTTCTTAATTTGGCTGAAAATTCTCGACCCTATGTATGCGAGCCGCACAAGGATGTCCCGTTGATACTTCTGTGATCTATAAAGCCCTGCTCGTGATGTTGGCCGGCTTCATGATCTGCCTGATGCTGCGCGCTGGGCAGGGTGAGCGTGAATTCAGGGAATCTCAGAAGGCGCTACGCCAAGTAACCAGTTGGCAACAGGAGATGCGCGTTGGGTCAGAGAATAAAGAACACGCTGAAATTGCTTGTCCGGATGGGGCACAAACAGGGTACGTTCAAACCCAGACGAGTGACGAGCCGAAGGGCGTGCAAAAAGGCTCTGAGCAATCACAACATACCGCGATGGCGGTTGCTGAGTGTGAAAAACTCCGACGAGACGGTCACGACTACCCCCTTCCGGATTATGAACAGCTCATTATGCATACAAAAATCTCCAAGGGGGCGGTCGAAACGGTTCAGGGGATGGAGTGTCAGGAATGGACGAGCTATCGCGTAATTTCTGGGCGATTCGCTCCCGCACAGCCCCTTGACAACACACAAATCTGTATCGGCCTTCATGATCATCTGCCCAGACGCATCAAGTATGAAGACGCTGAATACATTTTCTATGACTGGCACACAGACGATCGAAAAAAGTCCAGCGCTGTGGGCATAGTTCCTTAAGGGCTTCTCCACGCATGCTTCAGCCGGCATGTCTGGCGTGGACTAGAATGTGAAATCTCCTTCATTGTGCGCCCCGCAGAGCAGCTTCTACCGCAGGCAGCAAAGCTACGCCCGCGTCCTGCTTCCAAACGTAGCCTATCGCTCCGTTGCTTAAAGCTTCCTGAATCACATCCGCATCGCTGATCTGACTCACGAAAAGGATTTTTGCAGTTGGAATGAGACGGGATATACGATGCGCAGCTTCGATCCCATTCAGACTGGGAAGAACGATGTCCAGCAAGATCAAGTCTGGCTTCCAGCCGAGCTGACGCCCCTGACCTGAATGCGCGCTAAGGCGCATTTTTGTTGCGTTGGGATACTTCTTCGTGTAAGCTACCGGCCCAACTGGGTCATTGGGTGAGATCTACTTAGGCCGCGTTGCCCACTCATGCCGGCGGATCCATTTATCGCGTCTATGCTGTCCGCACTCTCTTCCGCGGAGCCACAGTCGGCGTGGTGTGCATTTCTTGATCGCTATAGCAGCTTGATCTATTACGTTGTCCGCAACTTTGATCGCGATTCAGACCGCAGTGGCAACTGTTTCCTATTTATATGCGAGCAGCTTTCGGCCAATGACTTTCGCCGCCTGCGGAAGTTTGACCTTGCGGGACGGGCGAGCTTCTCGACGTGGCTGTGCGCGGTCGCGCGCAACCTTTGTCTCGATTGGCATCGCAAAGAGCACGGCCGCCACCGCGTTTTCGACTCAGTCGCCCGCCGGAGCGCAATGGACCAACTCCTGTTTGAGATTGTATTCAGGCGAGGTCTTTCAGTAGAGGAAGCCCGTGAGGAACTAAGCCGCCGTGGTGTCGAGCTGAGCTTCGCTGCGGTGGAAGAGAGAATCTGCGATATCCGCCGGTGCCTGAGTTCACGCCAACTCTGGCTGCTTAGCTCCGGCAAGGCAATGCTGGATTCCATCGACAACGAAGAAGAAGGAACTTATACCGTTGAACCGGCTGATCCTGCTCCTGATCCCGAGTCGCTGGTGACGTTGCGCGAAACACACCAGCACGTCTCGGCGGCGCTTGCTTTCTTGACTGACTCCGACAGGCTGCTTATTCGGCTGCGTTACCAGGAAGGACTCACGTTGCGGCAAGTCGCCAAGCTCGTTGGCCTCAAGGACGCGCAAACGGCAGATCGGCGCCTGCGCGACATTATCGACCATCTCCGGCAGGCGCTCGGCATCCAACATCTCGTCCACGGAAAACCTAAACCGGCGTCCGTGTAACTACGGTAAGCGCGGAAGCCGACTCTATGTTGAACCGAATTTTCCCCCGAACTCATCGGTTCCATTGCCCCGACGAACACCATTTGGCTGCCTACGTCGATCAGCAACTAATCGGCGCAGAGCGCGGGCGCGTAGAACGCCATCTTGCGAAGTGCGACTTCTGCCTTCAGCAGGTGGGATTTCTGATCAAACAATCCCAGGTCGTAACAGGCGCCGTGCCCGCAGCGTTGGTCCACCGAGCCGAACAACTCAAGACCGCGGCACACGAAAATGCGCCCTTTGGCTGGAAATGGGTGAACGTGGCCGCAGCAATTGCCATCATGGCGATCGGGGTGGCCGTCTGGCGCAAGTCGCGACCCAATATCGAAGAGCACTCAACGATCATTGCGACAGCCCAGCAGCAGTCCGCTCCAATCATTCGCGACAAGACGAAGTCGGAGGCAGATACCGCTGTTCGGAGCGTATCCCCGCCTTCGTTGCCACTTGTACTGTCTCCGCAGCGTGGCGCGATCGTTCACGCCTCCGATTTCACGATTCGCTGGGAGGCAGTCCCGAACGCGGTCGCATACGAGGTGCGCGTCGTCACTGCCGACGGCGACCTGGTATGGCACAAACGAGTCAACGAAAACTCAGTAAATCCTCCTAAACAAACATTGCGGCCCGGCGTGAAGTATTTCGTCTGGGTTCGAGCTTGGCTGGCGGACGGCAATACAAAACAGTCGGCGGCAGTTGGGTTCATTGGTGGATAGGCGATGCTGAAGCTTCACGCGCGGTCCGTGTTCGCACAGACAGCACTGCTAGTGCTGGCTGTCGTGCTGGCAGCGGCAGCACAGAACGGTCTAACTGCCGACGAACTCCTTGCACACGCCAAAACCATCTATTCCTCTAGTGGACCGTCAGTTGCGTTGCCGGAGTATGAAAAGGCGCTCGCGGCGTATCGAGGAGCCGACAACCGTCATGGCGAAGCGATCACACTCGGGCTCATCGGCAACTGTTACAAGCACTTGGGTGATCGAAGTCGCGCGCTCGATTTTCTCGGTCGTGCGTTGAAAATGAAACAGGAGTTGGGCGATCGACTCGAAGAAGGCAAGACCATCAGCAATATCGGCCTGGTGTACTGGGAGGCCGGCGATTATCCAAAGGCAATCGATCATTTCAATCGCGCCATCGCCATCGCCCGGGAAGTCCATGACACGCATCTAGAGGGCGCCGCGCTGAACAACTTGAGCCTCGTTTATGACGAGAAGGGAGAATACAAGCGGTCGTTAGAGCAGTACCAGAAAGCGCTGGCGCTCCATCGCGCAAGCAACTATCGCGAGGGCGAGAGTGATGCGCTGGGGAACATTGGGGGCGTGTATCTCCTGCTCGGCCATTACAGCGACGCCATTGGTTACTACCAGCGGGCTCTTGCTTTAGACGAAGATCTAGGCCGTAAGCCCGCCGAAAGTCAAGACCTGGGAAATCTAGCCATTTGCCAAGCCGCGATCGGCCAACTCGACGAATCCGTCAAGACGTTTGATCGTGCGTTAACGCTGGCCAACTCGAGTGGTCTGAAAAAAGAAGAAGCAGACTGGCGAAAAGGAAGAGCGTCGACGCTGCTGCGGCTGGGAAAATTTGACGAAGCTATGCAGGAATATCGGACAGCATTAGCGTCATACGAAAGCGCGGGCCTGAAGCGGGAACTGGTTGAGGCGCTCTACGATGACGGGTACGTGCACCTCATGTTGGGCGATCGCCGTTCCGCGGAGCACTCGTTCCAGCGTGCCATCCAGATCTCGAAACAAATTTCTTTTTCACACGGAGTGCTGATCAATACGCTCGCGTTCGCCGATGTTGCCTGGCGCGGCGGCGATCTTGCCAAAGCCATGGCATCAGCCAACGATGTTGTGGAACGCGCACGCAAACTGGAAGATCGGATTAGTACTGTTTCCGGCTTGCTCGTATTGTCATTGTCACTGCGCGACGAAGGGAACACGAAGAAGGCCCTGGCGCAAGCACGCGAAGCCGTTTCAGTCGCGCAGCAAAGCGGCGCAAAGCTGCTCGAAGCGCAGGCTCTAGATACAGAGGCTGAGATCCTGCTGAAGTTGGGCAGAACTGAAGACGCATTGCGATCCTTGTCTTCGGCAGCGGATCTTCTTACCAACACCGGAGACACTGCACTGCCTTGGCACGTCGATTATTTGCAGGGGCAGGCGCTGGAGTCCGTGAAGCGGGATGAAGACGCCGTCGCAGCATACCGCAGATCGATCACCTCAATCGAGGGCATTCGCGGCTCGATTTCCCAAGATCGCTTCCGCACCGGTTTCTTACAGGACAAGGAGAAGGTCTATGTTGCGCTGGTCCGTCTTTTGTTGCGCATGGGCAGGATTGGCGAGGCATTCCAATATTCGGAGCGGCTCCGAGCTCGTGGATATCTCGACCTCATCAACCGCTCACCGCTACCGGCTTCCAATCCGCATATTACGGAACTGCGGGCACGCATTCGCCGTCTCCAGCGCGCCATCGAGGAGGAAAACTCGAAGGCTCCATCTGAGCAGCGCAGCAGCGCGGCCAGCACGTTTTCGGGTGAGATAGCGGATGCAGAACGCGAGTACTCGAACCTGATTGGGCTTCATGCTGACGTCGGAGTTCTTTCGGCGGAGGTGCCGGAACCGGCTGAGGTAGAGCGAGAAATCCCGATTGACAGGGCGGTGATCGAATATGTAGTTGGGCCAAGGCAGATTGCTATTTTCGTACTTCGTCACGATGGCCTTCAGGCAATGCTTGAGCCGGTACGCGCGGCGGATCTGGAATCGAAAATTACGCTACTGCGCGATCTGATACGGCGGCCCGATTCGTCAGATTGGCAGTTGCCTGCCGGGAGCTTGCGCCACCTGCTGGTGGACCCAATTGAGAAAGCCGATTGGCTGCATGGAGTGAACGAGATCACGATCGTCCCCCACGGTTTCCTCCATTATCTTCCGTTTGCGACACTGATACGGCCTACTCGCGCGGGAAATCGATTCCTTATCGAAGATTACGTGGTGTCCTACCTGCCAATGGCCGGAGCGTTGGCGATGTCTTCCCCGCCGCAACCCCCAGGCGAGCGCCTTGTAGCCCTCGCTCCCTCAGTTTCCAAGCTGCAATTCACCTCCGGTGAGGTGCGAGCAGTTGCTGCTGCTTTTGGGCGCCAGGCGACCGCCATCGTTGGTCCGAAGGCCACTGAGACGTGGTTCAAGCACGCGGCGGGAGACTACGACGTGATTCACTTTGCGACGCATGGCTTCTTCAACAAGGCCAATCCTCTGTTCTCCGGCGTACAACTGGAACCGGACGCGCAAAACGACGGACGCCTCGAAGTCTATGAGATTCTTGGCCTTCATTTGCGGGCACAACTGGTTACGCTGAGCGCGTGCGAAACTGCCTTGGGGAGCGGGTATTTCACTGAAATTCCCGCCGGGGACGAGTTCGTTGGCTTAACGCGAGCCTTCTTGTCTGCCGGCGCCTCCACGGTCATCGCCACCCTGTGGGAAGTTAACGATAGTTCTACCGCGCGGCTCATGGAGAGCTTTTATCGCAGAGTTTCCGAGGACTCGCCATCGCTATCGCTTGCCATAGCCCAAAGATCAATGCTCCACGGGGATAAGGACCACCGGCATCCGTATTATTGGTCCGCTTTCGTCGTAGTCGGGAGTGGCCAGCCGCAAATTCCGGTTAGCCTAACGGAAAAACGTTAAGTCTGTCCGTGTAACTGAAGCAAAGGGGTCGATTCTGATCGCTGTGGGGTGGAGAAATGGAGCGCGCTAACTTTCGTCGTGCAGTAATTCTGGCATTTCTGGCGATCATAGCCGTTTTCGAGGTTATTCCAGCCTCGGCGCAGATCTCGGTTACGAGTGCCCTACCGAACTCCGCCAACCAGGGCACGATTAATCTTGACGTTACCGTCGGTGGGAAGGGCTTCAAGGCAGGAGCTAAGGCTCAGTGGTTTATCAGCGGAACCACCAATCCCGGCGGTGTCACTGTGAATTCGACGGCATTCGTGGATTCCAACACACTGACCGCAAACATTACCGTGTCGAGTACCGCGTATGTAGGCGGCTTTGATGTCGTGGTGAAGAATACCGATGGCCGCACCGGGAAAGGCACCGAGTTGTTCGCCGTGATCCAAAATGGGAACAGTTCATCTTGCAGCTACAATGTGACGTCCGTTCTCTACGACACTGATAGCAACAGTGTGCCGTATCAATATCAGAGCGACGGGCTCGGACCGTACACCACCTACAACAAGGGCAACAACTCCATCAGTTCGATTATCCAGAAATCCTGTAGTTGGGACCTGGACACCACCAATTCCAGCACGCGTGGGATCGTCGTGACGCTCGCTTATCCGGACTCAAGCGGCCCGCCGCCACCGTTTGTTGGGCCTCAAGAGATTCACGGCGTCTTCCACACGCAATGCTTGGACAACCCCGCGAATAGCAACCTGAACTTCGGCACCATGACCTTCGTGGGCCAGACCTTGGCCTGCCCCATGCACTTCGTATTCACTTATAACGGGGTTTCGTACAACCTGGCATTGGCGCCTCCGACTTGGCCGGGGACTTCCTACATGCAGGTGACCTGCACCGGAGCTAGCGGGGGGAACTGCAATCAGTGGACGGTGCAGCCGGACCCGAATACGTCTTTTGTCAATCCAGCCACGAACCAGCTCTCCGGAATAGCGGAGCTATTTTTGCCGTCCAGCAGCGGTAGCGGGACCGGCACGCCGCTGGGGGAGTTTTATGTCTCGTTCAGCTTCCTGATTCACAAGTAAACGGCCAGGCGCAGGAGAGGCGTGGTGGTATCGCATCGGCATTGCGGAGACCGTGAGAATAACAGGCGGGACCACGTTGGTGGCGGGCGTCAGTACCAAATGCCGTTCAGCTACGAGATCCAAAAGCTTAATTGCATACCATAGCTTTTCAAGGATTAAGGGATGGCTCTGGCTCCAGGGGGATGCCGTGATTTATGAGCGCAAGAACGAACGCGACGGGAAAGTCGTTCAACTGATTTCGGAAGAGTGGTCGCGATTGATCCAGTATTGTCAGAAGCTAGGACATGGGGAGATCGAAAAATTGAAGATCCAGGATGGCGTACCCGTCATCGCGGATGTCGTCCGGGAAAAAGTGAAGTTCACGTAGTCAGCAGTTCAACTGAATAGGCTGACCGAAGCACTCGGAGGCCGCTGGTCCGCAAACGGACCCGCGGCCTTTTTGATTATCCGGCAAGGGACAAAAAGGAGAAGACGATGATTCACAAAACCACACTTTGGACGTTCGTGGCGTGATCGCACCACCGCGCTAGCATCCTCGTCGTTGTACCAATATTCCTTGCTGTGTCGCAGCATCTTTCGCATTGGTTTGTGGAGGATCAAAAATTTAACGGAGGAAAATCATGAACAGACTTATCTCGCTCAGAAATGTCCTGCGCCTCGGCGCGATCCTGTGTTCGGTTATGGCCGTGCCATGCATGGCGAAGAACCCCAGCACAGGTTGCGGCTACAATGTAACGTCCATTTTGTACGACTCGGATAGCCAGGTGCCATCGCAGCCGTTCCAATACCAGAGCGATGGCATTGGACCCTACACGGCGTTTAGATCTGGAACTGACGTTGTTGACTCAGATATCCAGAGTTCCTGCAGCTGGGAACTAGACACTTCCGGTTCCAGATCACGCGGAATCGTGGTGACGCTCACCTATCCTTACACAACTGGTTCTTCGGCACCGTTTACCACCCCGACGGAAGTCTACGGTGTATTCCACACCCAATGTTTCGACAATGCTGCGAATAACAACCTGAACTTCGGCACGATGACTCTCACGGGCCAGACGCTGCCTTGCCCCATGCACCTGGTTTTTACTTACAAAGGGGTTTTATACAACTTGGCATTGGCTCCGCCGACTTGGCCTGGGACGTCCTACATGCAGGTGACCTGCACCGGTGCGACCGGAGGGCACTGCAATCAATGGACGGTCCAGCCGGATTCCACCACGTCGGTCGTCAACCCGCAAACGAACCAGCTCTCCGGAATTGCTGAATTGTTCTTGCCCTCCTGCAACGGTTGCGGGACCGGCACGGCGCTTGGGCAGTATCTGGTGTCGTTCAGCTTCCTGATTCACAAGTAAAACGGCGAAGCGCTGCGGAGGAGAGGCATGGCTGGCGGGCAAAGGTTTGGGTAAGCGGTTGGTGTGAATGTGAGGGAGTTACATCTATTCCGGAGGATTGTTATGAAATGGGTCACTTCGCTATTAGGTTCGTGGTTCTTACTTGCCGTGCTCGCGGGATGTGGCGGAGGTTCTAGCACAAGCACCACTCCTCCACCGCCCCCACCGCCGCCTCCACCGCTGCCTGCCGGTACGGAACTTCTCTATGTTGGCGACAACGCCGGCGTAATTCACGGGTTTGCTGTCGATCCCAGTTCCGGTAAGCTCACTCCGCTGGCAAATGTTCTGGTCACGAGCGGAGCTGCCGTTGGCGATGTCAGCCTGACGGCGGATTTGGGTGGCAAGGTACTGTATGCCACCAGTGAGGGTCTCGGCAGTCCCAACGTGGCTTCGTTCCTGGTGGATTCGACGACCGGTACTTTGACGCCCGTCGCCGGCAGCCCGATGTTGTCGGTCCCGCCCCGTAAAGTTGCGGCCGGCCTAGGCGTGTTCGTTCTCCCCGATCCGAGTGCCAACAGCGCTCAAGTTTTTTCATTCAATATTGACGGCTTTACTGGTGCTCTGTCCGCGAGCCAGACATTCGCACTGCCCGGCGTACCGCACGACTTGACCGCAGTTCTCTCTAACACGACTTTTTGGGTGGGCATAGCAATCGAGGGCAATTCGGGCGGTGAGATCGCCGGAATCTTCCGCGATCCCAATACCGGTACGGTGGGACTTTTACCGGGTGCGCCCACCAGCACCGGTGGGGACAATCCGCAAGGCATACGCGCGACGCCGGACGGGAAATTTGTGGTCGTGGCAAATCAAGCGACAAACAACTTGTCGGTGTTTTCGCTCAATTCCAGCACTGGCGCATTGGCTGCCGTGCCCGGGTCTCCATCCGACAGTGGCTCCGCACCTGGACCGGTAGCCATTGACCCAAGCAGCAAGTTCGTATTCGTCGGCGACACCGGAGGGAACAGTCTGTCCGCCTACACTATCGACTCGGCGGGCAGCTTGACACCTTTACCCGGAACACCGATCCCGCTTGGGGCCAATGCCCAACCATCATCAATCGCCGTGGACCCAGCGGGTAAATTCGTATACGTCAGCATCGTCCCCCAAGAAGTAGTAGGGTTCGCTCTGGACTCAAGCATGGGAACGCTGACGCCTATCTCCGGCTCGCCATTTTCGGTGGGAGCTGTGACTCGCGATATGGTCTTTGTGCCATAACGATTAACAGCTACGACAGTTCGATGAAATCGGGAAAGATCGCGCATGTCCGTGAGTAGAACGAGACTTTTTCTGAGGAGGAGATTATGAGACGCATCAGTTTTCTGATCTTGGTTGTTTTCGGCTGCCTTGCGCCGGTCTCTTGGCTGCACGCACAAGGCGATATCACCACCTTCGACGCGCCGGGCGCGGGAACAGGTCCTGGCCAGGGAACCTTGCCTCAGCAAATTACCGCTGCGGGGACAATTGTCGGAAACTACGTAGATACCAATTTCGTGACTCACGGCTTTGTGCGGACTGCCCAAGGGGAATTCGCAACCATCGATGTGCCAGGGGCTCTGCGCACCCAGGCCCTCGGCATGACTCAAGCCAGGATTGTTGGATTCTACATTGATTCCAGCCGCGTAAGACACGGCTACGCGCTCGGTCCCGACGGCAAGTTTGTTACCTTCGACGCGCCGGGCGCCGGAACAAGCCGGGGCCAGGGCACCATTGCTGCCGCCATAAATGCGGCGGGTACGGTCTCGGGAATGTATGTGGATGCGAATTACGTCAGCCACGGGTTCGTGCGCGCCGCCAATGGAAGCATTGCCACCTTCGATCCGCGGGACAGCGTTTACGTGGTTGCAGACACGTTGGGTATCAATTCGTCAGGCAGTGTCGTGGAGCAATATGTTGATGCGAACTTCGTAGGTCACGGCGCGCTGCGAGCCGCTGATGGCGCGATTACCACCTTCGATGTGTCGCAGGCCGGGACAGGCCCAGGCCAGGGAACTTTTCCCGAAGCGATTAACGTCACAGGAACGGTATCGGGAAACTATCTGGATTCGAACAACGTCAACCATGGTTTTCTGCGCGCTGCCGATGGCACGATCACAACATTTGACGTGTCGCAGGCTGCGACAGGGCCTTATCAAGGCACGATTCCTGCAGGGTCCAATCCCAGTGGTGCCACCACGGGGCAATACTTCGACTCGAACTTTGTGCCTCACGGCTTTCTGCGGGCTCCTGATGGCACGATTGTCGCCTTCGACGCGCCGGGTGTGGGAACAGGTGGCACAAGCCCCATTAGCCTGAATCCATCGGGTGCAGCTATGGGTTCGTATGTCGACTCGAACTTTACGTTTCACGGGTTTGTGCGTCAGCCGTAAATCCGTTGTTACCCATCTCAAGCCGCCCGAGCTGGGCGGCTTTGTTTTTCAATGGAGAGTACGGATCTCGGCATTGGAATATCATCGTTTTCAGGCGGAATCGCGGCGAGCAGCTCGGAATTCAATCGTAGAACGCCAAAGTAATCTGCATTCGAATTTCCGTACATCCCACTGAGAAGTCGGCTTTAAGAGTCGTCGCAGCCACTCTGACGGGCTAACTGGTAGTAATCCTGGACGAGGCTGGTTTTACAAACGGCTGGATAATTGGCGAAATCGGCTGTTGCTGCGAATTTGCTAGTGAAGTGGCGAAGTCAAGCCGGCTGCGTATTCAATCTGTCAACCGTGTGTTTCCTCTGACACTTACGATCGATCCGACACTGCATGCAGACAATGTGATGGGTGCGCCAAACCTTCGGTTGAGCTGGTTTCGATAGATGCTGGCAACTCTAGGCTTTCTATTCTCGATTCACTACTGTCGAGACCAAGGTTCGAAATGGGCTGTCCTCCAATTGCCGGGAGAGTTAATAAATCCAGGTTTCGGTCGTTCACTACTTCTAAGATGCCAGCCATCAGGGCGAGTTGGTAGCGGCCGTCACTTCTTGCAATTTTTCTAGTTCCGCAAATAATCGTCGAATGTCGAGGAAGACGGCGCCAGGCGCGGCACGCCCCATCAAAAACGGGAAGGAAGACTGCGCCTCGAGCGCAGCATCTCTTATCACAGGCGAAACCATTCTTATGGATGGTGGATGGATTGCTAGGTAGCCAAGACAGGCAGGATCAAGGGTTCGTGACGATACCTTAGTTAGCCCGTCGTCTCGTAGGCGGCATCGAGAGCTCGGATCGTGATGGTCGCCGCTTCCCTGTAGCCAATGTCGGGCCAATATCGAGCTGCAGCTCTTGAATCTTACGACGCAGGGTATTGCGGTGTACTCCGAGTTTCTTGGCGGCTTTGCACTGATTCCCTCTTTGATCCTTGAGTACGGTGAGGATGAAAGCCTTTTGAAATTCCCGCACTGCTTCCGAGCATCGCACGCCGGATTTATACATTTGCCAGACGACACTCTCTAATTGTTCCTTCATGGTCGACTTCTCTCTGACGGGATTAAGTGGATGTCAGGGGAAGCCTGCATCACCCACAAAATGGGAAAGGCTATTTGAGCGAGGAATATCTAAGGATGGAAAGGAAAAGGCCGTGACATTGGTTACGCTCTAGCCGCTTGCTTTTTGCGAGGAAGCGAACGGCGTGGAAGCATGCACCATCACGGCCCCTGATGTAATCACTGCTTTCGCAGTTCCAAACCCCAACCACTCCTCGCAGAGCTGTCGGTTTTTTCAGGTTTGGCGGCCCGGCAAGTTGCCCTACCGAGCTGATCACCCAATCTACTTCGGACCGGTTAATTTTATTTGAACCAGCCCTTTCGATCGTCGACGGTGCCGAAGTTAAACGGTTGGTGGATGGTTGTCAATGCCGGTTTTCGGTGCAAACCTTGCACAGGGTACGCATCATTAACAAGGTGAAAAGTCTTTTGGAGTGTGTGGTCTGCCGCGATTGAAAACCTAACTGCTGCGTTTTACACAAACTTTCCACAACTACCTGGGCTCCCGTCTCGCCACAGACTTCCTGGCATTCCTGTGGCTCTCAAGCTGCACTCATTGTGCCTCAGAGCCCCTTATCATTATTATTAATGCGTCGGAATTAATGTGCCATGACTTGGCCACCGCGAACCAGACGGAATCTTGACGGATGTATCCTCGTCCATTCTCGCTGTGTGTAGCCGTGTAGGCTGGTGTAGCCGTCTTCAGATCTTTCTCGAAAAAGATTGCTCCCGAAAAGAGTATTGAGAGAGCCTACACGAGGCTACATGCCTACACGCACGGCCCGAAATTCACCTAAGTTGTTCGGGCTGGCGCCTCAATTATATATGGCGCCAATACGTATAGGAATGCTCAAAAACCTGATTTGAAAAGTGGTGCGGTGTCGTTTCTCGGGACCAAATATTATTTAGAGGATTCGCAATTTGGCACAATCGCGATGCGTGGACGAAGATGGCAAATCGGGAAACTCCGTACCGGAAGTGGCGAAGCAATGTCACGAACCACGTGACCAGCTACTGAACGAACTTGAAGGCTAGAGGAAACGATGGCATCGTTGGTCCCCGATCCTAAATAAATTTACTAGGAACGACGAATCAAGCGCTCTGAGACTCTCACTTTCCCTCCTCCCCTTTGTCGTTTGACGGGTTAGTGTGTATACGATGCGTACATGTACACACTTCAGACTGCTGTCGCTGCCGCTCGTACTGCCGCTAATCTGTTGCTGACTCTGACGCCGTGACGCGCGCGCGCTCGCTTCGCTCGCGCTTTGGAGTTGAGTTGGCGCTGGAGTTGGCGCGGCTCTGGCCAAAAAAAATGTTGCGCTGGAGTGATGCAAATCAGGAGCTAAGAGAGTGATGCTCTGGGTGAGCTGGGCGCGACAGAGTGAAAGAGGGCAGGTCAATGGAGTGAAACCGCGATGTTACCAACAATCCCTTCGAGCTGCCAAAAGGACTCGAAATCCTCTACCACAAGAACGTGCAGGGATAACATGTCGGCCCCAAGTCTGTAATTGAGATTGCTCTCTTGCTAGGCGCGAAATCCGAGTGACTTAGGCTTTCGACGATTGAAAAAAAACAGGCGATTGCGCTCATTGAGGCTCAATGAGTGACATGGAGATTGTTTCAACAGTAATCTGCAGATTGTTCGCTTACGCTGCGCGATATTTTATTCTTGCCATCTGCACGATCGTGTGTGGGATACGGATGCGCCTGAAGTGACCTGATTTCTGTTCCAGTGCGTCCACAAAAACGAAGTTTTCTCCGACTTTGACCGGGTCGGATACCAAGTCAAATACTTCTCCGTAGAGTCTCACCTGATTATTTCGAGCATACCCTAGGCGTCTTAGCGTTTCACAGAGGATGTCCGATCGGTTTTGCCCGCGGTGCTCGGACTCTTCTTCGAACAGGGAATGCTCTTCGAATTGGGTACTCCTCATACGACGCGCCTGCCGATGTACTCAACCAAAGAGTGATTTTGCTTGAGCTGCTGCCCAATCTCGCAACCACATAAAACTCTTTGTTTTCCTTGACCTTGGATGCCGGGGTGAACCATTCATACTATTCGAGTGCTGCAACGGTGGAACTGGAAGTTCTTACAGGACCCTGTCAGTTTGCGACGGAGCCAATAAGCAAAATCAGCGCGGATGCCTGGCCTGGCGAGGGATTCAGCAAGCAACCAAACCACAATTGCGCGCCTGCCACTTCTGCCAGTGTCCCGCCTGGGCAGGCGCTTCCTAGCATGTAGGTTGCCTCCAAATGGAAAATTGGCTCGCCTCTTACCGGAAAGAATGGCTGCGACCCGATGTTATCGCTGGTTTGACCACTGCTGCGGTGGTCATTCCCAAAGCAATGGCCTATGCAACAATCGCTGGCCTGCCGGTGCAGGTGGGACTGTACACGGCCTTTCTGCCGATGGCGATCTATGCCGTGCTAGGTACTTCGCGCGTACTCAGCGTAAGCACGACCACTACGATCGCGATATTGGCTGCCGCCCAGCTGGGCAAGGTGGTCCCGGGAGGAGATCCAGCGTCGCTGTTGACTGCCTCCGCCATGCTGACGCTGTTAGTGGGATTAATGCTCGTAGTCGCTTCGCTCCTGCGACTGGGCTTCGTTGCCAATTTCATTTCCGAACCGGTTTTGATTGGCTTCAAAGCTGGCATTGGCGTCGTCATCGTCCTGGATCAGGTCCCCAAAATTCTCGGCATTCATTTTACAAAAGGTTCGTTCGTCCAGAACCTGCTTGCAACGGTCCACGGCATTCCCGAGACATCGCTAACAACACTGGCCGTCGGAGTCTCCATCATCGCTCTGTTGATCGCCGTCGAACGACTCATGCCCCATGCTCCAGCTCCGCTCCTTGCGGTGGCTGCAGGCATTTTCGGTGCTTACCTGCTGAACTTGCATGCACACGGTGTTGAGTTGGTCGGCCACATCCCGCGGGGCCTGCCGTCGTTGACGATCCCGGAGTTCTCCCTCGCGACACAACTCTGGTCGGGCGCCTTGGGTATTGCTCTAATGAGCTTTACCGAGACGATCGCGGCCGGGCATGCTTTTGCACGTAACGATGAACCTTGGCCGCAAGCAAATAGGGAGTTGCTGGCTACCGGCCTGGCAAATGCCGGCGGCGCGCTTCTTGGCGCAATGCCCGGTGGCGGTGGTACCACTCAGACGGCGGTGAATCGTCTGGCCGGAGCTCGCACCCAGCTGGCAGAGATCGTGACGGCGGCTATCACGCTGGTGACAATGATTCTGCTGGCGCCGCTCATTGCCCTGATGCCGCAAGCCACTCTTGCGGCAGTGGTCATTGTCTACTCGGTCGGACTGATACAGCCGGTGGAGTTCCGTGAGATTCTCAGTGTACGTCGAACAGAGTTCGTGTGGGCTCTGATCGCATTTGCCGGTGTGGTTTTTGTTGGAACACTGAAGGGTATCATCGTAGCCATCATTGTCTCCCTCGTGGCGCTTGCGTACCAGGTAGCTGATCCGCCGGTGTACGTGCTTGGACGAAAGCCGGGCACGAATGTATTCCGGCCCCGATCAAAGGAACACCCCGAGGACGAGACGTTTGTCGGCTTGTTGCTGCTGAGATTGGAGGGCCGCGTTTTCTTCGCTAATACTCAGCAAATCGCACGGAAGATAAAACTCTTGATTGAAGAAGCGCAGCCGACTGTCATTGCCTGTGATCTCAGCGCTGTTTTCGATCTCGAGTACACAGCCCTGAAGATGTTGACCGAAGGCGAGAAGCGACAGCGTGAGCGTGGCGGCAGACTGTGGCTGGTTGGGATGAACCCAGGCGTGCTTGGCGTGATACAGAGATCGCAGTTGGGTGAAACGCTGGGACGCGACGCGATGTACTTCAATCTAGAGATTGCGGTTACCAAGTACTTGGGTACTGCGCGCCTAGATGCAGCCGCAAGCTGATCCTTAACAATCGTTCCATTCTAGCCAAGCAGATGACGCGCAACCATGCCAATGTCGAACGAACCTACTCAATCGTCTCAACGCGTGTTGGACCCTGCGAATCGTGTGTCCGAGGTTATTTTCGGGCTGATCATGGTCCTCACGTTCACCGG
Organism: Terriglobia bacterium; assembly: GCA_963786325.1. Taxonomy (GTDB): domain Bacteria; phylum Acidobacteriota; class Terriglobia; order Terriglobales; family Acidobacteriaceae; genus JAIQFF01. The sequence continues at coordinate 132,893 of CAWAYW010000012.1, read as the reverse complement.
TTCGCTCAGTATCGCGGAGGCCAGCCGCGACGACATCCGCACGATGCTTATCGGCGCGCTTGGCTGTAACCTGGCCTGGGGCATCATCGACGCGGTGTTGTATCTCATGGGCCGAGTAGCCGAGAAGGGCCGAAACCTTTTGGTCTTCCAGGCAGTGCGCGGGGCCAACGATCCGCAAGAGGCACAGCGTCTCGTCGCGGACGCGTTGCCGCCGGTGGTCGCGTCCATCCTGAAGCCAACGGAACTTGAAGCAATACAACTGCGGTTGAAACAATTGCCCGATCCGCCCCTGCACGCCCGCTTGAAGAAAAACGACTGGCTGGGCGGGATTGGCGTTTTCTTGCTGGTGGTCTTGTCCACGTTCCCGGTGGTGATTCCGTTCATTCTCATGCAGAACGCAGTAGCGGCGCTGCGTCTCTCGAATGCCATCGCCATCGCGATGTTGTTCGTCGCCGGCTATGCCTACGGCCTGTTCGTTGGACGTCGCCCATGGGTATTGGGGATTGCCATGGTACTCCTCGGTATTTTGCTCGTAGGCCTAACCAAAGCGCTGGGCGGATGAGAACAATGCGATTTTTCGCCTTCATAGCGATTGTTGTTGTTTTCGCGGGCGGCAATGCGCTGGCCCAGACGGAGAACCCGCCCGTCTCTCCTACGGCGAACGAGGTGCCAGCCCCCACGAAAGAAGCTGATGGGAAAACATGGTCTGCCTATGCTTCCGTCTACACCTACATCGTGCCGGACAGTCAGAACTTCGTGCAGCCGACGATCATGGCGGATCGCGGCTGGCTGCACCTTGAAGTACGCTACAACTACGAGAACCTTCGGACGGGTTCGGTCTGGCTTGGGTACAACTTCAGCGTGGGCGACAAACTGGCTCTGGAGTTCACACCCATGATCGGTGGCGTCGTGGGCGATACCGCCGGGGTTGCCCCCGGCTACAGAGCCTTACTCAGCTACTGGAAGCTCAAACTCGCAACCGAAGGAGAATACGTTTTCGACACCCGCGATTCGGCAGCGAGCTTTTTCTACAACTGGTCGGAGCTGAGCATCTCTCCGGTAGATTGGTTCCGCGTGGGCCCGGCCATTCAGCGGACCAAGCTCTACCAGTCGGGTTTCGACGTGCAGCGCGGACTTCTAGTGGGTTTTGCCTATAAGAGTGTGGACTTCACTACCTACGTCTTCAATCCGGACACGAGTCGGCCCACGGTGGTTCTTGCAGTTGGTGTCAGCTTTTAGAAACCGACACTCTGCGCGTTGCTGTCAATTTTGTGGACCGGTCAAGGATACGAGCCGCGCGCGCCATTTCCATGTTCACGATAACTGATGACATAACGAGGTCGGCCTCGCGACGACCCGAGTAGACTTTGCGGTACCAACCAAAAAGGCTCGGGACGAAGGAGGCCGAGATGAAGATTCTAGGATGCGATCTGCATGCAAAGCAACAGACCGTTGCCATGGTGGACACGGAAACGGGCGAGTTCACCGAGAAGACGCTGATCCATGAAGGCAATGAGGTGCGAGAGTTTTACGCTGCCTTAGAAGGTCCGGTGGTGGTGGGCATCGAAGCCACCGGAGCCATGCAGTGGTTTTTGAAACTACTGGAAGAGTTAGGGATAGTGTGCCGGGTGGGTCATCCGGCGAAGATTCGGGCAGCCGAGACTCGAAAACAGAAGCATGATCGACGGGATGCCCGGCTGATGTTGGACCTGCTGATGAGGAAGGATGGCTTTCCCGAGATCTGGATGCCCTCGAGCGAGCAACGCGACTTACGAACCCTCCTGCGGGACCGTCATCAGTGGGTTCTATAAAAAGGGATGTCAAGAAAAAAAGCTCCGCCTCGACCGGAGGCGAGAAGATTTTGTGTCTCGACGTCCAGCCCACTGCTGTAAGTGTGCCCCCCGATTCGATCGACAGGTTTTGCTCTGGCTTGTTTGCGATCCCCTGTGGGGTTCATCTGCCGATGGTGACAATGCCAATCGAGTCTGGAAACTTTGGCAAGCGAAACCTGGTGTCTCCAGTGTCCACCATGGTTCTATCGGAGGCTCGAGGCCTATCGCTATTTCTGGTGAAACGAGGGGGCATAGCGTGAAGAGGGAGACTCGGTGCCGAAGCACACAGGGCCTAACTCACTGACTGATACTCACCCTCGAACCGAGCGTCTCCAGAACCGAACCGACCACCACCCGAGAGAATCACCCGAAGATGGAAGGGCCTGTTCAGCAGAGAGGCTCAAGCTGCTTGCCGTTGCAATTCGTTGGCGTTGAAATCCACTCCTTTCTTCCACATCGTTAAAGTGATGGTGGCAATCTTTCGTGCCAAGGTGAGCCGCGCCATGGTCGGCCGCATCCCTTTCGCCAGAAGTCTGACATAGAAATCGTAGAGCGGGCCAGGGCGAGTGCTGGCCGATAGGGCAGCAGCTTTGAACAGATTCTTCAGGTCGTGATTATGGTTGTCATTCAGACCCAGCACGGTCAGCCGCTCCCGGTTGCGGCGCAGTTTCCCTCGTACCATGCGGTACTCGCCGCTGTCATGAGTCTCGAGTGCGAAACCACTGTAGGCCCACAGCTGGCGCTTGGTACGGAAACGGTGTGGCGTCTGCAGCAGCGCCACCAGTAAGGCGGCGCGAATCGGACCGATCGCGGGAATCTGCCGCAGCAACCTCACGGCCGGATGCTTATGACTCTCCAGCAATAAGTCCCGTCGCGCTTGTTGACGCACCGGCTGCAGCAGATCCAGTTGCTGATAAAGCCGTTCGGCTCGCCGTCGAACTCCAGGTTCTACCATCTTGGCCAGCCATTCGGCGCGATGACGCGGAGCATAGACGGTGGTACCGCTACAGGGGATGGCCCAGCTGCGATACAGGGCTTTGATCCGATTCATGACTCGGGTGAGATCCTGGGTGATAGTCAGATAGCTGCGACCCAGTTCTTTCAAAGTGCGTACTCCGTGCTCTCCGTGGTACACCGGGTTGAGCCGGTTCAGTCGTAACAAATCCGCTAGCTTTCGCGCATCGATGCGGTCGCTCTTGCTGCCATCTTTCAACAACGCGTTCTTTCGTGGATCGCAAACTACCAGATAGGTGACATGAGGTTTCAGCAGGTCATGTAACCAGGCGGCAGAGGTTCCTTCTTCGAAGGTCACCGATAGACTTCCTTGCAGCCCTTGGATGAACTCAAGAATCGTCCCCGCTTTGGTCTCCAGAATGCATTCCATGATCAGCTTGCCTCTGCCCTCCATGACGGCAACCGAGATCGTTGCTTGGTGAACGTCCATGCCGATATACTTTTCCTGGTTCATAACGGCGCTCCTTTCGGTAAGTTTGGTCCGAACAATCACAATCTACCGTAGAGTGGGCGCCTTTTTATATTGCGTGAAGATACGAACGCGAGTACAGAACACATTGCAAGCGATGGCGCTCAATCACGCACTGCGTCGAGGCCGGGGTCTGTGGACTGCAACCGGGCAGAAGGAGCTACAAGCCTTGTCTCTGCCCAGCTACAGCAGTCAAAGGCGGGACGAACTGCTGCGCTTATACCGGCAATTGCAGCAGCGGATCCAGGAGCTGGACGGGCAAGTAGCAAAACAAGTCCAGCAACGGCCGCAGGCACTCCGCTTGTTGACGCATCCCGGTGTGGGACCCGTGACAGCATTGGCGACGGAGGTGTTCCTGGGAGACCCGAGCCGCTTCGCCAATGGCAAGAACGTAGCCAGCTACATCGGAATGATCCCCTGTGAACACACCAGCGGTAAGCGGCAACGGCTGGGGAAACTGAGCAAGGAGGGCAATTCGCTGCTGCGCTATCTGTGGACCGAAGCGACCATCCATGCGGTAAGAAAAGATCCAGAACTGAAGCGCTTCTATCGTCGCAAGCTTATCCAGAAAGGGATGGGCAAGGCGCGGATTGCAGCCGCGCACAAACTGGGTATCCGCTTGTGGATCATGTTACGCGACCAGATTGACTACCAAGAGTTCTGCCGCCGCGGACAGCAGCGGCAGTGCGGGGAAGCCCATGCGGGAATGCCAAATTACAACAGTGGTCCTGCACTGCAGTGACCGGGCAACTGAATAGGCTACTCGCCTCCCCGAATGGGGGGAGTTCGAATAAGTCATCATGATCGAACGTGACCGGAGAGATGTCTGGTGGGCAACGCCACCAAATCTGATGAAGTGAAAACGGGCCGAGCCATTTGGTTGGACACAAATCATCGACGCAAGATCGTTACTCCCTCGAAGGGAACCAGTGCGTCTGCGCTGACGTGAAGAGTGTGTTCGAAATCATGAAAAAACAACCCCAAGTACCTTGACACGGCCGACCTCGTTAGAGATGTTGTAAACAGGCGTAGGTGTTGAAAAAGTCACGATGATTTGAAGGCCAAGAGTCAGCAGAAGCATGTTAGAAGGAAGTGATTCTGCCCATGCTCTGTTTAATTCTCATCGTCGGAGGCCTGCTGATCATGATAGGGCAACACGACCGCTCCGAAGCGCTGTTCTACTACTTCCGCCTGGAAGATCAGGTTCCAGAGACGCATCTGCTGCGGCTCATTGAAAAACATATCAGCTTTGCTTTTGTGCGAGAGAAGCTGAAAGCGAATTACAGCGATACGGGCCGTCCCTCGATTGATCCCGAGCTACTGCTGCGCATCCCAGCACATGCGGATTGGAGCATGCATCGGGCGGTCGGCAGAGCTGCCATGATGCGGTCGTGGAGATTGGGTTCCCGGCCACTCTTCCTACAACTCGAGGCCAGGAAACCGAGGACTATCCCGACAGTGAGCAACGTTAGACGTCTGCGATGCATTAGCCGTGAATTCTAACCCAAAGTCTTCTTCTCAGACTGCTAGTGCCTTACTCGATGGTGATGTCGGAAGCATTCCACAAAAAGGCTATCGGCAGACCACAGAGGGTTGGAGGGTCTTTCAGTAAGTCAATCCATCCGTAATAAATTCCGTGCGAGTTCGCCAGCAACGAGTCCCACGTCTCCCTGCTTAGCACGATTCGTTTGGGCTTTACGCCAGGATTGGCAGTTTTAAACTCCTCGATTTTCTTGGTCACTTCTAGGAACGGTGAAGGGAGCGCAGACGCCACGACGGGATGATCGTACACCTCGAGAGTCAATTCGGCCTGGAAATGCGACCTGCAGAAAAAATCGCCTTGCTTGCACTTGAACCCAAGTGCCTTCAGATTATTGCCAGAGTCGAGCCGTCCAATATGGTTCACCGGATGCGTACTCAGATTCTCTGATTCACATGCCACATGCAACAGATTGATTGGGGGATATGGGGATGCGAAAGCCTCTCCTCATGCCTGCGATTACCGACGCTGCATAAATTTATGCGTAACCCGAATTTCTAATCCATATTTATGGGATTAAACCGCACACCAACAGCAATTTTGGAAAGACGTGGCTCGTTCATCGGGCACAAGAATCGCAAGGACGCCCGAGCAGGAGAACCTGTCGTGACGAGGAAGCTCGGCGGCCCACCCAAGAGCTTCACGGATGAGCAGAAAAATCTATGGCGCGAGTTCGCTAAAGTTGTTCCGGGCGGTGTCGCAACTTATGCCGACCGCTGGGCCGTGGAAATCGTTGTTTGTACGATGGCGAAGTTCCGAGCCGGTACTATCTCTGGAGCCGAGAGGGGGCAGCTTACTAGCTTGCTTTCTAGATTTGGGCTCACGCCGGCTGACCGCAGCCGGGTAGTCGCGACGCTCGCGACGAAAGAGAGTCGGAGTGGGCTGAACTGGACGAACCGTAACAGTTGAAGGCGGAGATCACGTCCAACAGCACCGTGTAGACGTACAGTGCAGGCCAGTACAACGGTTTAGCAATACACAGGCGGATTCTGAACGGTCTGGAAAATTTTCTACTCTACTCCTCCTTTCAACGGTCTACAAATCAGCCGATTTGATCCGTTCTGCTTGGAAACGATTCGTTCTGATCGTGCAAACCATTACAATTTCATGACAGTATCGCTGGCGAACAGCCATTTTATCCGTGCGGATGCGATCACCAATCAGCGTCAGCGGAGCGCCATAGCTTTTTCTTGGCGCGCATCGTAAGTCACGTGTCCCGCCACCACCGTCATGCGAATACTGAGGGTGCGGAGATCTTTACTGGGCACTTGGTAGGGGTTCGCGGAGATGACGGTGAAATCAGCGTAGCGGCCGACCGTCAAAGCTCCAAGATCTTTCTCTTGGAACGCGGCAAATGCTGGACCCGCAGTCATCATACGAAGTGCCTGATCGACGTCGACACGTTGGTCGCTATACCAGCCCTTTTCTGGCTTCCCGGCTGCACTTTGTCGCGTCACCAGGCAATGCAGTGTGGCGATGGGACTACCCGAATCGGAGGCTGGGTAATCCGATCCCGCCGCGATGGCTACGCCAGCGTTCAGGAAATCGCGAGTGCGAAGAACCCAGTGGATGCGTAACGGGCCGACTCGGTCCTCGGCCCACCGACTGTACTCGCCCACGAACACCGGTTGCATGGAGGCGATAATTCCATAGTGGGAGAATCGCGATAGATCTTCATTCGTAACGATCGAGGCATGCTCCACCCGGAAGCGCTCTTCACGAGTCGCCCCGGCTTTCTCAAAAGCGTTCAGGGCCCGTGTGACAGCCCGGTCGCCGATGGCGTGAGTATTGATCTGGAAACCGTTTTGCCGTGCCGCTCTGACGATTTCATCAAGGTCTGTGTCCTTCACCAGTTGCAGCCCGCGGTCTTTTGGCGCGTCCGAATATGGGTCTGTCATCTCTGCACCACGCGAGCCGAGGGCGCCATCGAGAATGAGCTTGAAACTCCGTACAGCGAGCATCCCGCCGCCCAGGTCAGGTTCTGGTCCGCTCTCCAGATAGAGCCGCATGGCCGGTTCGCCACGAAGCATCGCGTAGACCCTGACCGGAAGCTCGCCCCGCTTCAGCAGGTCCTTGTAGATGGCAATGGTGTCAAGATCGACTCCCGCGTCATGAACGCTGGTAAGACCCCAGCGGCTGAACTGGCGAAGGGCGGCTCGGATCTGGCGTTCGCGGTCGGCCTGGGAGGGCTTCGGTATTACATTTCTTATTAATTCCTGGGCGTGATCCACCAGCATCCCAGATGGTTCGTGGGCCGCATCCCGGCGAATAAGGCCGCCATCTGGATCGGGGGTATCGCGAGTGATGCTCGCCAAAGCCAATACTTTGGAATTTACCCACGTCGAATGGCCGTCGATGCGCTCAAGAATGACCGGATGATCTCCGCTCACCGCGTCGAGTTCCTTGGCGGTGGGAAACTCTGGCGGCTGCCAAAAACCCTGGTCCCAGCCACCGCCGGATATCCATTCTCCCGGAGGCGCAGCGCGAACTGCCTCCGCAATCCTGGTCAATATCTCCGCCTTGGTCAGGCCTCGGAGATCGAGCTTCTCGAGTTGCTCGCCGGTTCCCTCGACATGTATATGCGCGTCGGCAAAGCCGGGCAATCCGACGCCGGAGAAGTTGATTCTCTTGGTGTTTTTATCTGCAAGGGACTCTACCTGAAACCGTGAACCCACGCCAACGATGCGGCCTGCGGAGACGGCAATCGCTTCGGCCTCGGGATGCGCTCGATCCAAAGTGATGAAGTGGCCGATGAAAATGGTATCGGGAGCAGGGGGCCGTGCTTCCAGTGGAAAAAAAACCGGTATCCCCGACAGTGTGAAGAGTATGACAAGAAACACTTTGAATATCGAACCACGCATTCCGAAACATTCTCCTGCGCGAGTTTTCCGGCCGCGCGGATCCTTCGCTTTGCTCAATGGCAACGAATCGTTACAAGCCGCTAGAAGCTGTAGCGCAACGCGAACTGCATGAGCCGCGGCTTCGTCAATGTGCTGTTATAGGTGCCGAATACAGAGGCGGGCTGTTCCAGTTGTCCCGTATTCTGCGGCAGGGACGCCACGTCGAATCGAACAGCGTTGGTTACATTGAACACCTCCCAGCTGAACTTCAGGCTCTGCGATTCCGTGATAGGCCACGACTTGCTGAGGCCACTATCGATTCCGAAATAGCCCGGCCCGCGCAGCTCATTGCGTTGTCCCGACTCACCGGGCAAAGAATAGCGAAAGTCTCCCTGCGCTGCGACTGGGTCCTTGAACAGGCCAGGATTGCCATTTTGATTGAGGTAAGTGCCGGTTTGCGGTCTGGGTCCAGACAGAATTGCGGTTGACGGCAGAAACCAATTAGTAGGAAAGCTGGTGAAAGTCTCAATCGTGGTGGGGAAGCCGCTGGTCCAGCGAGCCAGCCCAGACCACTGCCAGCCACCGATCACGGCGTTCAGCCAGCGGCCGGAAGAGCCGGCAAACCGCTTTCCCCGTCCGAAGGGTAGCTGATAAACCCAATTGGTATTGAACTGGTGAGTGGTATCGAAGTCCGATACTCCACGAAGCTGTCCCGGCGACCAGGAGTTGATGATCTGGTTGGCCTGATAGTAAGCGTCGACCTCGTTAACCCGCTCGGCGTTGGATCCTATGTCGATTGACCTGGAATAGGTGTAGTTGAAATCCCACTGGAGGCCCTTGGTCATCCCACGCCGTATCGTCACCTGTAGCGCGTGATAGGAACTGGTGCCAGCGCCTCGCCAGGTATAGAGGGACGCGAACTGTGGATTGAAATATGCATACGGACCAAGCTTTGAACAGGCCGGGAAGCACGGGTTGGGACCAAGTCCAAGCTCTCCGGGCACGTCGGCAAAAATGAGCGGAAGAGTTTCGTTGTGCAGGGCACAGGCGTACGAGCTGTACATGGCTTGCGTTGCCGTCGGAGAGAAGTTCCCAGGCAACGTGGCTCCTCCAGGAGTGCAGCCGCCAAAATCCGCTCCGTCATACACGCCCGCAGCACCGGGGAACATATTTTCCCAATAGGGAATCTTTGCCAAGCTTTGTATGGGAACGTTGGCAGCGGCGGCCTTCGACAGAAGGGTTGCGGCCCCAAAGTAATCCATTCCCGACTGCTTGTCCACAATGTCGAGTGGCATCGCCATATCTTCTTCTTGCAGGAGACGGCGTCCCAGCCGCCCAATGTAAGCCACGTCCAGGACAAAGCTGCTGGGCAGTTCCCGGCTGATCGAGAGATCAAACACGTGGGAGTAGGGCGTCTTCATCTTGTCGTCCACGCCCCAGGAATTTGCTACGCCGTCGGGGAGTCCGCTGGGAGCCAGTTTTGGGAATCCCCCAGTTGGGGGCGCCGCGATAAGTGCGGGCGGGATGGTGCTGACACCATCGAATCGCGGTGAATTATCGATCGTATATTGGCCGATCGGATTCGGAATTGTCGTGGTCAGGCCGAAGGAACCGTTGCGGTCAAAGCTATCGACGATCCCCTGGCCGAAGTGATCGTAGTAAATGCCGTAACCACCGCGGATCGAACTCTTCCCCTCCCCGCCAAACAGGCGTTGCCGCCAACCGCTTTCGCCCTTCGGAGACCAGGCAAACGCAAGTCTAGGAGCGAAATTTCCGTAGTCCCAATTCCAATAGGGCGGCTTGCCGTTAGCTTGGCCAGAAAGGATGTAACTGATGGGAGGATTGTACCCGTGCCCCGCTAGCATTGCGGCGCCACGACCCTGGAGAAAACTCTCCAGGCTGAGCGAAGGCGACACCTGGGTTCCGGTGGTTTCGTAGGGCGGCTGCAACAGCGTATATCGGATTCCGTACGTGAGCGTCAGTTGTGGTGTGACTCTCCAGGAATCCTGGACATAGGTCTCGAATTCGTGCGCCAGAAAATGACGCTGTGCCGGCGTCCCAGTTGGCAAAGCATTGCCTTCCTTGGTGATGTTGTAGTTGGAGAAGGAAGAGTCTAGTAACCCAGTCAAGGCGATGACCGGCCAGTCGTAGCCCGTCTGGAAATTGGAGTTGACCGCGGGAAAACCAAAAGCGCCGGGATCGAGGCTGCTGCCGGTTCCCGCGATAAAAGCCGTAGGGTTTAGCCACAGGTCATAGGACCGGGCAAACGAAAAGGAATTGGCGTCCGAGTTGCGGTTATTGGTAATGATGCGCAGGTTGCCCCCAAAACTGAAAGTGTGCTTTCCTTTAACCCACGCCAGATCATCCGTCACGTTGTGTACTGGCACAGTGGACGTAGTCGTAAAAGTATTGGCGTTGAGGGGGTCCGGCCCGTTGCCGAATTCGACATAGTTTTGCTTGAGCTGGCCGATGGTGCCGACCCCCTGGCGAATGAATCCGTAGTGAAAATTATTTATCAGGTTGGGACGCAACGTGGCCGTGTAGCCGGCGATCACCCCTTTGCTGTTGTTAACAGAAACCATGCTCTGGGGCTCGCCGGGAAACTGTGGTCCGAGCCCATTGTTGTCGTCCACCAGACCGCCGCGCACGAATACGTGATGATTCTGCGTGATATTGAAATCAAACTTTGCGACGAAGGTGTTCAGCCTCCCAGGCGTAGAGGCGGGGAATGTGAATCCCTGAAAGTTAAGTCCATCGCCAACGGCAGAGGAGTTGGAATGGGGGTACTGTTGAAACAAAGTCATCACTGCCGGATTCGCGCCCGGCCCCAGAGGACAGGTGGCGGTGCACTTCGGGTCCATCGTGGCTAGGTCTTGCTGCGTCAACGTTTCGATGCCACCCGCGGGGCACGCGGGATCGCCCGTACAGTCGTAGCTAATGATTCCCTGACGTAAATTGTCGCTGGGCACAACGCGCGTAGTTTGCGTGTTTTCCCGGGTACGTTGGCCTTCGTAAGCGAGGAAGAAGAAAGCCCGGTTCTTGACGATGGGACCGCCGAAAGTCGCGCCAAAAGTGTTCCGGATCAACTGGCCGGGAACATTGGGCAGACCGGATTGTAGTTGGCTTTGCTTGTTAAACCAGTCATTGGCCAAGCCGACATTATTCCGATTGTATTCGTAAACGGAACCGTGAAAACCATTCGTCCCGCCTTTCGTAATCAGCGCGACCTGGGCGCCTGACGAGCGCCCCTCGTCAGCGTTAGCGTTGCTGGTAGTCACACGAAATTCCTGCAATGAATCCAGCGTGGATCGAAGCGCGCCTGCGAATGAATAGCCTTTGACTTGATCGTTGTCATCCACTCCATCAAGCGTGATGTTGGTCTGGTCGCTGCGCGCGCCGCTTACCGACCCGCCACGACTGTCCTGGTTCTGGTTGATGTTGGTTCCCACGAAAGTTACGCCCGGCTGTAAACTCAGAATCTGCGTTGGATCGCGGCCTTCGAATGGCAGCGATTCGATTTGTTCCGTGCCAAACGCGTTCCCCAGGGTGGCATCTTCGCTGTTCACCTGCACCGCTTGCGCTCTGCACGTCAATGATGGATGCTTCAGCCATCACCTTCATGGCGACGTTCACCGTGGCTGGGACATTCACCTGTAACATCAGTTTCTCCTGCTTGATGGTGGCGAACCCGGCCATGCTCACCGTCATCGTGTAGGCGCCAGGCGGAATCTGCAGAAACTGGTAGGATCCGAGATTGTCGGTCGTGGTCGACTGAGAAAATCCCGTGCTAGGGTTGGAAAGATTCACCTTGGCGCCAACCACAACAGCGCCCTGCGGATCAGAAACAATGCCACGCAGTGATGAGGTGGAGGACTGCCCCCAACCAGCAGTAGAGAATAAGAGGATGATCGCTGCCACAAAAGCGAATCGCCGCAAGACTGTCATAACTGGCCCCACCCCCGGAAACGTGCGATAATCGCCAACTCGTGCGACGAATGAAAATAGGTCGGAACCGGCTTTCTTGTCAAGCTCGTTGTAAGACCTTTCCTGTAAATTGGCTTTTGCTGAACGCGACGTCGGCGTTCGGCGCGATTGTTTTCTTGACCATGGCAAGATCAAAAACGTTAGCCGATCCGAATAAGCGATTGCTCCGATCCGATTTATCGGCAAAGTCGGACTTCGGTCGCTTCGTTGGCAATCCCGATTTTCTCCTGTCCCTGGCGCGAGGCTTGCGCGTCATTGAAGCTTTCGAAGGACACAGCGGAGGAGTCTCGCCCGCCGAAGTCACTAAGCAAACCGGGCTCTCGCGCGCCGCGGTGCGGCGCATCCTCATCACTTTGGAACTGCTCGGATACGCGGAATTCGACGGACGAGTTTACCGGCTGAAGTCGCGCGTGATGCGGCTAGGATTTTCATACCTCGCATCCAGTTCTCTTTCCGCCCTGGCACAGCCAATTCTTGAACACGTGATCGAACTGGTGCACGAGTCCAGTTCGGTCGGCGTATTGGAGGGCGATCACGTCGTTTACATCGCACGAGCCACGGCGAAACGAGTGATGTCGATCGGGCTCTCGGTCGGCAGCCGCTTCCCCGCCTTTTGCGCCTCCATGGGACGGGTCCTGCTGTCCGGTATGACGGAACCAGAATTGGTCGCCTATCTGAATCGCGCCGAGCTAACCGCTCTTACGCCCAAGACGATTATCGACAAGTCATTGTTGGCTGATGTCATTGCCCGAGTACGGAAACAAGGCTTCGCACTGAACGATGAAGAATTGGAACTCGGCCACCGCTCGCTCGCCGTCCCCGTGAAGGATCGCAAGGGAAGAATCATTGCTGGCATGAACATTGGTGTTCATGCGGCCCGCGTGTCCGTCGCCGAACTGGTGGAGCGGCTCCTGCCGATCCTGCGCGAACATGCCCGAATGCTTGAACAGCTGCTCGGCTAATCCTTAATCTTCGCTTTCCCGTTCGCATTGCCTGTCGACAAATCTCCGGACTTTGCGGTACGTTATTCGCACATATTGTCGAGTATCGCACCACCATTCAGATCGAGCAGTTTCGGAGAATCTTGTGACCAAGTCGGCTTCCGCAAATCCACAACAAATACAAGCCCCGATCCTCGCTTTTGTTCTCCTGATGTTTTGTGTTGTGAACTGCCATGCGCAGGACGAGCAGAAACGAGCCCGTGACCTGGGCGTTCCCTTCGACGGCACACCCGGATCGTTGAACGCAATCACGGACGTGAAGTCGGTGGAAGTTGGGCACACGACGCTGATATCCGGAGAGGGGACCTTGAAAGTGGGTGTGGGCCCGGTTCGTACTGGAGTGACAGCAGTGTTCCCTCGTGGCAAAGATTCAAACGATCCAGTTCTTGCCGCGTGGTTTACGGAAAACGGCAACGGCGAAATGACCGGAACCACGTGGGTGGAGGAATCGGGTTTTCTCGAAGGACCTGTCATGATCACCAACACGCATAGTGTGGGTGTGGTTCGTGACGCCGTGATCGCATGGCGACTGAAGCACCATCCTCCCAGCGAGGACGGATATTCCTGGTCGCTTCCGCTCGTTGCCGAAACGTGGGATGGCTACCTCAATGACGTAAATGGCTTTCATGTCCGGAACGATGATGTCTTCCACGCGCTTGACACTGCACATTCGGGAGTGGTGGAAGAGGGCAATGTCGGCGGTGGTACCGGCATGATCTGCAACGAATTCAAAGGCGGAATCGGGACTTCCTCCCGTGTTCTTGCCTCCAAGTACGGAGGCTATACGATAGGCGTACTGGTTCAGTGCAACTACGGACAGCGCGATCAACTGCGGATTGCAGGTGTACCGGTCGGTCGCGAGATTCCCGGGAAAACAATCTGGGATGATGATGTCGGCTCGATCATCGTCGTCGTAGCGACCGATGCACCGCTCATACCGACCCAGCTAAAACGGTTAGCCAAGCGCGTCTCGCTGGGGCTGGCGCGGGATGGCAGCTACTCCGGCAATGGCTCGGGCGATATCTTCATCGCCTTCTCCACTGCCAATCCTCGCGCTGAGACCGCTCAGGCGACTCGCCAGATCTCGCTGCTGTCCAATGATCGGATCAATCCCATTTTCCTGGCGACGGTCCAAGCCACCGAAGAAGCGGTTGTAAACGCAATGATCGCGGCAAGAACCATGACGTGGCAAAAACGGCCGCACCGTGATGGCATTGCCGCACGATCAGCTACGAGAAATCTTGAAGAAGTACAACCGATTGGTCAACTGAGATCTAACCGAAACCGAAGTGATCAGCATCTCTGGAGAGTGTGCAGCGGACTGGACTAAGCTGATCGCACCGTGCTGGAGGCAGAGGTATTGATTTGGCGCATTGTCCAGCAGAGGTCTGTAACCCTGACCCGACAATCCTTAAACCATCGCAAAGACGACCTCTAACGAGACTTCGCCTCTGGATTTCATACACCCACATCAGCAACAGAACCACGGCTGGTATCGCCAAGTACAGTCGCCGGATCGGAATGACGATAGCTGCCAGGCCGAATAGAGCGGCGCCCAACACCGAAAGGAATAAGGCAGGAACTCACTGCGCGTCGGTAAAATCGGAAGACGAATACATTGTCTGCGCCAGCGATCCACGATTGTGGGGCAGGACTTTAAAACTGACAGCGCAGGAGGCTAATCGGTAGATTTCAGCGCTATCGGACGAGCCAACTTAGCTTTCCGACTTCCCAATTAGTCACAGTTCACCCTCCCTCAACTCTTCTTTTTCAACACCCGCTAACGCTTTTCACGGAACAAACCCCTCCCACCATCCGTTCTTGTTCAGATAGGCATTAATTTCTGTGGAGGCACCCCGGATGCTTATACAACCCTTCCGTGCCATTGCTCTGAATGTCGTCGTCATTTCTTGCGCGGCCATCGCGCCCGGTGGCAATAAGGACTCCCAACTGCACGCGCTCTTGCAGACCGGCGTTGACCGCGGCTATCCCGGACTCGCAATGCTAATCCGACCCCGCGAAGGAAGGAACTATTCAGCAGCTGCCGGCTATTCCAACCTGGAAAAGCACACGCCTTTGCGAGTGGACGACGCCTTTCACATGGCAAGCATCAATAAGACTTTCACCGCGGTCGCGATCTTGCGTCTGGTCGACGAAGGCAAATTGTCTCTCGACGCCACATTGAAGAATCAATTAGGCGAGGTTGCCGGACGAATTCCCTATGCAGATCGCATCACGGTTTCTCAACTGCTCGACCACTCCAGCGGTATCTATCCAACCAACAATGACATGGATTATCTAATCACTATTATCGGCCAGCAAGCGGATCCAGCTCGCGTTTGGACACCCAAAGAGTTGATCGCGCTCGCGGACAAGGATCGAAGCAAACCCTCTGGTTTGCCAGGCGAAGGCCATTTTTATTCGGACACTAACTACATCCTTCTGGGAATGATTGTTGAACGCGTGTCGGGACGGCCATTCAAAGAATATCTCGCGAAAACCATTCTCGAACCCCTGGGGATGCTCTCTACCTATTTCTATTCCGATTATCTGGGCAAGAAGGCTCCCCTACCGATTGCGACCGTTCAAGGTTATCTGCTCGCAACACAAGAATTGCGCTCTATCATCGAACCGAATGCCATGTTCAAGCCAGTTCCTGGCGACCACAGAACGCAAGGACAGTTGCTCAACACGACTCTCGCAGCGGAGCGGACCGACGCAGCCGGAGGATTGGTCACAACCCTACCTGATCTTCTGAGGTTTGCGTCAGCGCTTTTCAGAGGAAAGCTGTTATCGCCACTAACTCAGAAATTTATGATGTCGGCTGGCGAGGGGATGCAGAATCAACCCCTCGGCAAAAAGCGTGTTTTGGCGATGCAAGCGGTTCGGAAGTCGTACGGTGTTCTGGTTTATAAAGAAGGCGACAGCCCCGGCGGCGTTAATACGCTGATGGCTTACCGCCCGGCGACCGATGAAATTTATGTCGGGTTCACCAATATTTTTGGATACTTTGACGAAGTCGATTTTCTGATGGACGGCGTGATACAAAAACTCTCTCACCGCAAGTGAAGCGAGTCCCCAGATCGTGTTCGTGCCGGTGAAGGTGCGATCATTTTCCCCATTCGAGGTTTGCGTATGAATGAACACCGGAACCTGCAGTCGGCAGTCCACCGTGTTAAGAATTTAGCTTTTCTTCCTACTTCTTCTGCTTTCCCTTCTTTTCAATCAACGACAACATGGTTGGAAGGTTCGGATCGCGTGCGCCTCCCTTAGCCTTGAGCTCTGCTTTGGCGGTACTTGCATCATCAGTGACATCACCGGTCAGACCGGGCTAGCCATCGTGGATGCCATCCTGGACGGAGAGCGGAATCCCCAGGTGTTGGCCAAACTGCGCAATGGGCGCATCCAGGCCAGCGAAGAAGTGATCGCAAAATCGTTGGTTGGCGACTACCGGCCCGAGCATCTATTCACTTTGCAACAGTCCCTGACTGCTTACCGCAGCTTCAGAAGCTGATCGCGGATTGTGATCGGGAGATCCATCGGGCTTTGGAACAGTTCCATTCCCCAGATCCACCCCAAGCTTCGGCTACCGACATCGCCCCAGCTTCACCGCCGACCAAGACACGATCCAGCGACGGAGTCTTGCGCACAGAATTGAAGCGCACCTTTGGCGTCGATCTCACCCAAACCCCGGGAATCCGCACCGGCATCGCGCAAACCCTTTTCGGAGAGATCGGCCCGGACTTCACCAAGTTCCGGAGTGCTTCCGCATTTGCCTCATGGATGGGCCTATGCCCGGATAACGAGATCAGTGGAGGGAAGGTCTTGTGGGCGGGCACGCGCAAGGTGAACTGCCGCGCCGCTACTGCCTTGCGCATGGCGGCTCAGTCGCTGCACCACAGCAAATCCGTGCTGGGCGATTTCTACCGCCGCATGCGCGCCAAGCTGGGCGCTCCGAAAGCCATAACTGCGGCTGCCCACAAATTGGCCCGCATCATTTTCCACTTGGTGACAACCCGCCAAGAATTCGACGCCACTCACTTCGCCGCCGACCAACTCCGTTTTCAGAAACGCCAGGAAGCTAAATTCCGCGCCAAAGCGCGAGCCCTCGGATTCCAACTTATCCCCTTGGAGCAGACCGCATGAGCGAGTTCCTTAAGAGAGCTTGCCGTCGCAGGAGTGCTCAGGAACAACGTCGCTGTGGAGCATTGCAACACTCACGTTCGATGCACATGCTCTCGCCGGGAAGCAGCATTGTCTATCGAAACCTGATCGGCAAGAAGCTGGTAGTGGCTGAATTTGGCACGACATTTTTTTTGCAAGCGGGGCAGATTCAGCCAGACCGCTTTGGAGGCTTCAGTCCCACGGCACTGCTTCGGTTGCGATTGACCTCACCCTACTGCCCACCTAACATGTCTAGCCAGTGTCCACGCCCTCCCAACCCGTGGGGCAGACGATCTCCCATTACCGCATCCTCCGCAAGATCGGGGGCGGCGGTATGGGTGTGGTGTACGAGGCGGAAGACCTCAAGCTTGGTCGCCATGTCGCCCTGAAATTCCTTCCCGACGAACTTGCCAACGACGTGCAAGCCCTCAGCCGTTTCCAGCGGGAGGCCAAGGCTGCGTCCTCTCTGAACCACCCGAACATCTGCACGATCTACGAAATTGACGAGGTCGATGGGCGGGCCTTCATCGCGATGGAACTGCTGGAGGGGCAGACGCTCCGGCACCGGATCAGTGGCAAGCCGCTGGAGATTGAAACTTTACTCGATCTGGGCATCCAGATTGCCGACGCACTAGACGCGGCACATTCGAAAGGAATCATCCACCGGGACATCAAGCCAGCCAATCTGATGGTCACTCGCCAGGGCCAGCTTAAAGTCCTGGACTTTGGATTGGCAAAACTAATTCCCACTAAAACAATGGTTGCCGAGGACGCGGCTACACGGACCTTGGCCCCGACCGAAGAGCTGCTAACCAGCCGGGGAGGTACCGTCGGCACAGTCGCCTACATGTCTCCCGAGCAAGCACGAGGCGAGGACTTGGACGCGCGCAGCGACCTTTTTTCGCTAGGCGCGGCGCTGTACGAAATGGCAACCGGCCAGCAGGCATTCTCAGGTAATACATCGCCAATCATATTTGACGCAATTCTTAACCGCGACCCACCTGCTCCCAGTCAACTCAACCAGGGCATTCCGCCTGAAGTGGAGCGCATTATCGACAAGGCGCTCGAAAAAGACAGAGACCTGCGTTACCAGACCGCGGCAGAGTTGCGCGCCGACTTGAAGCGCCTAAGACGCGATACACAGTCCGGTCGCGTCAGCATCCGGCCCGGAACAATGTCCCGGCAAAAGCCGGCTTGGCGCAGGGTGTTTGTTTACAGTGTTGCCGCATTTACAGCCTTAGCCGCGGTTGCCACGGTGCTGCTATTGCTGCTTAGGCCGACGCCAAGCGTCCTGGGAATCACTCGCCTCACCAACAATGGCAACGTCGAAATCGCGGCAATCTCGCCAGACGGCAAATACCTTGGATACGTGGTCAGCGATCGTGAAAAACGAAGTCTTTGGATCCAGCAAGTGACAACTGGAACCAGCACCCAGTTGCTTCCGCCGGCCGATGCAGGGTACTCATCTATAAAGTTCTCGCCCGACAACGATTATGTCTACTACGTACGGGGTGAGCCTACTACTGCTCCTGCGTTGTACCAGATGGCTGTGTTTGGTGGAACCCCGCGGAAGTTGCTGCCTGCAGTCACGCAGGGAGTGGCCATTTCCAACGACAGCAAATCGTTTGCTTGGCTCCGACCTGATCGGCAAGAACTTGCGCTTGTGACGACCGCAGCGGATGGCTCGGGTGAAAAGAAGCTTTTGACCCGTGCGGCGCCATTGGATCTGCATGACCCCGCCTGGTCTCCCGATGGAAAATTGCTGGCCATCGTGGAAACTTCATTCGCGTTCTGCGTATCGGGATAACCTCCTGGTGGTACCTGCTGCAGGTGGCCAACCCCAAACAATCACTTCTGATCCTTGGTTTCACGTGCTTGCACCTGAGTGGCTGCCTGGTGGAGGCGGATTAATTGCGTCAGCTGGTAGCACCCATGGTCAGCTTTGGGAATTCCCTTACCCAAGTGGCCGTGCGCGCCGGATCACCCATGACCTGTTTCGCTACGGCGGCGCCAGTATTACTGCCGATTCTCGAAAATTGGTTGCGGTGCAGGAAGATCAGCTGTCGAGTATTTGGGTGGGACCTTCTGGCGACCCCGACCAAGCGCATCCAGTGACCCCGCGTGGAGGCCATTTTGTTGCCAACTACGGTCTCACCTGGATGCCGGACGGCCGCATCATCTACTGGACGAACGCAACTGACAGGTTCGACTTCATCACAATGGGTGCCGACGGAAGTGGAAGCACGATTGTGCCCTTGGAAACATACAAGTGGTGGCCCGAGGTTTGTAGCGACGGCCGCACACTATTGTTTGCGGGGATACGTTCCGGTCAATACACCATTGTGCGGAGCGATCTAGACGGTAGCAATGCACAGCCACTTACACAGAAGGAAGCGGCTTTCGAACCACATTGCTCTCCCGATGGACAGTGGGTCGTGTACACAGAGATGTTTTCAGCAACACCGCGGAAGGTGCCCATTGGCGGTGGGCAATCCGTTCAACTAACCGATAAGCCATGTTTAGAGCCTGGTATTTCTCCAGATGGTAGATGGATCGCCTGTATTTCGTCCGGCGAGCGCTCACGTCAGATGATTGAGATAATTCCGTTCGCAGGCGGGAAACTGACCAGGTCTTTTGAAATACCTGCGACATATGACGGAGACTGCTGCCCGCTGCGATGGACGCCCGATGGTCGGGGCATCACTTACCCTGACAAGCGCGGTGGCGTCGGCAATCTATATGTTCAACCTCTTTCTGGGGGTCCACCACACCCGCTGACCCATTTCGTTTCGGAAAGGATAGAGTCGTTCGCATGGTCCCAGGACGGAAAGCAGATCGCGATCGCGCGTGGAACGGGATCCAGCGATGCAGTGCTAATGACAAATTTCAGATAGCATTACTATTCGCTGGGAGGCGAGTTGGTATAGAATTCATCCTGTTTTCGGGCTCAAGAATGACAGTTCGAACGAAGATGAAAGGTCCCTGGGGGAATCATGCTCCGGTGCCCTGGGCTTCCGAGCCGGTATTGGGTCGTCCTGACCTTCTTCCTCATAGTTCCCGCCTGTGTGCTGTGCCAAATTCAAAATGGACAGTTTAATGGAGTAATCGAGGACCCTTCGGGCGCGAATGTGCCGAATGCCCGGGTCTTGATCAAGAACCTGGAGACGGGGTACGAGCTCGTGGTTTACAGCAATGAAGTCGGGATCTTTGCCGCCAAGGAGCTGACGGTCGGCCGTTACAAACTGACGGTGGAAGCCGCGGGATTCAAGACCGCCACCACCAGCGGAGTGGAACTGAATGCGGGAACGGTCGTACGGGAGGATTTCAAGCTGCAAGTCGGGGAGCGACGGGAAACGGTAGAAGTGACTGAGGCGCCCGTCATGATCAATAGTGAAAACTCACGGTTGGCCCAGACCGTGGATTCCACGCAGATCGCCAATCTTCCGCTGAACGGGCGCAATGTCTATGACCTGATTCAGTATTCGCCGGGGGCGACCAACATGCGGGGTACGATGTTCGAGAATGGCGCGAACACCGTGGTCAACGGGGTGCGGGAGAACTTCAACGGCTTCGTGATCAATGGGGTTTCCAATAAGGGGCTAAGCGGAGGGCCTGTTAACCAGCCGATTCAAGACACGGTGCAGGAGTTTCAACTGCTCACCCTGAACAACTCGGCCGAGTTTGGCAACAGCGCGGGAGCGATCACCAATCTGGTGACCAAGTCGGGGACCAATGATCTCCACGGGAACGTCTGGGAATACTTTCGCAACGATGCGCTCGATGCCAATCCGTATTTCGCCAATCATTTTGCTGACCCGGCGCTGCGCCAGAAGACTCCATTGCACCTAAACCAGTTTGGGGGAACGGTGGGCGGTCCCATTCGCAAGAACAAGCTGTTCTTTTTTGCCGCGTATCAAGGGGACCGGTTTATCATCTCCAACCCGGGTCAAGTCCTGGCGGAGTCATCAGATTTTCGGCAAGCGGTGATCTCGACCTTCCCCGATTCCATTTCCAGCCTGTTGTATTCCAACTTCGCTCCCTCCAACTCGGGCAGCCCGGCTTATACGCTGCGCGATTACGTTAACGGAGGTCGTTTCTCAGGCTCCGGTTTCGCTAACTTCGGCGACTACTTGTGCCCTAACAGCGACATAGGGATGACCGGCGCAATGTCCAACAAATTTGCCGCCTTGTTTGGTGTGGAGCAGGCGGATATCGATTACATGAACCAGCCGGCCAATTGCCCGAATGGCTCCCCTTACTCCACGCCGGTAGCGGGGGCATTAGGGCGTGACCTCCCATTCCTAGTAAACGTGTTAAACGTTGGCAAGTCACAGGTAGCCGAGAACCTGTTCAACGGAAATGAGGCGTCCCTCCGGCTGGACTACAACCTGAGCAGTAACGATCGACTCTTTGGTCAGCTTAACTGGTCCAAGGCTGCCGATCAGTTTTACGGTGGCAATGCGGCGCAACTTCGTGGTTTCTATACCCCTTCGACTACCACTACCCCAAATTTCCAGTTCAGCTACATTCATACTTTCACTCCCACGCTGCTGAACGAGTTCCGGGCGGGCTACGCGGGAAATGACTTCTCGGCACAGGCCGCCCTTCCTGGTGTGCCAGACATTGAATTCGATGACGGGAGCGTTGGATTCGGTTCTTACAATGGGTACCCGCAGATCTTTAACGAAAACATCTACAACTACGTGGACTTGATCTCTCTGAGCCATGGCAAACACAGTCTGAAGGTAGGGGGAGAGATTCGGCGGAACATAGAGAACAGTAACTTCGACGTGGGGCGACCGTCCTACTACTTCTTCGACCAGCTGTTCTTCGCTATTGATCAACCCTACGATGAGGGGGCCTGGGTCGATCCGGGCTTTGTGAGTGGTCAGCTGGCGCGGCTGGCAACCAACATCCGGCACTGGCGCAACTGGGAGTACGGATTCTTTTTCCAGGACGACTGGAAGGTTTCCAGGCGTCTTACGCTTAACTTGGGGCTGCGCTACGATCTGTACACCCGCCACACCGAACTCAACAATCTGGCCACGACCTTCCTGAAGGGTCCGGGACAACATCTGATCGATGACATCACGACAGGCGCCGGGCAGATTCAAAGCGCCAACGTTCCGTGTCTGGACGACCCGCGGGGGATTCTTGCCGGCGAGTGCGGGCCGGGAGGTTTTGCTCCAGCGAAGACATTGGGGCTGGGGGATCACAATGACTTCGGCCCCCGCGTGGGCTTTGCCTGGGATGTGATGGGCGACGGCAAGACTTCATTGCGCGGAGGCTTCGGCGTCTCCTATGAGGGCACGCTGTATAACCCGCTTTCCAACACCCGCTGGAACCCGCCCTACTTTTCGGTTGATGATGCGACGAACACCCTGAGGGGCGGAAGCAGCAACATCGTGTATGGTCCGGTGGATGGAGGCACTCCTACATTCGTTGGACCGGCCCCCCCGGGTCAGCACGCCGAGGCGGGAGCGACGGGGAACATTTCCGGCTGGGACCCTTCCAACCCTCATCTCGGCGCGTTGACCTCGATCGTTTTCCCGGAGGGCATTCGAGACCCGTACGTGGAGAACTGGTTCTTCGGCCTGCAGCGGGAGATCCGGCCCAGGCTCTCGATTGAAGTCAACTACGTGGGTACAGCAGGTCACAAGCTGTTGCGGGCGGAGAGCGTCAACCGGGTGCCGGGCGGGGCCTTACCGGAGGGTGTTTGCGTACACGACACCTTCGGCCGGCGGCTGTGTGGCCAGATGAACAACGACAATCTCTTTGGAGTGTTGAATCCCAACTACGGCACCTTGCGGGTGTGGGAGAATGTCGCGAACTCCAGTTACAACGGCCTGCAAGTCTCGCTGAAACAGCAACTGAACCACGGTCTGCAATTCGGCGGCAACTACACTTGGAGCCATTCCATCGATTCTGGATCCAGTTGGCACAACGGAGCGACTAGCGCCAATGGTTTTGGCGGGGGTGACGGTTACTCAACCGACCAGACGTTACCCCGACTGGACCGTGGCAACTCCACTTACGACATTCGCCACCGGCTGACTTTTAATTTTGTCTGGGAGATGCCGTTCCTGCGGGACAGGCACGACTTCGTGGGCACAATGCTGGGGGGGTGGCAGCTGAATGGCATCTTCTCACTGCAGACGGGGGCCCATTGGTTCCCTTACCGGGGAGGGCAACTCGGGAGCAGCAACCTGCAAGAGAATGCACCAGGCGCATGCAGCGCCGCAACCTTTGACCCCAAGAACTGCGTGAACGTCGGCGCGGACTACAATCTCGACGGAGTCGCCAATGACCGTCCCAATGCGATCGCGAACCATGTGGATGCAACTCACGAGCAGTGGGCGGACGGCTTCAACCTTCCCGACAATTTCTTTTCCACACCTTGCCTGGGCTGTGTCGGCAACCTGGGCCGCAATACCTTTGTCGGGCCGGGGTACTTGAACCTGGATACATCTCTGTTCAAGAACTTCCGGCTTTCCGACCGCTTCCGGCTACAGTTCCGGGCGGAGGCATTTAACATTCTCAACCACACCAACTTCCAATTAGGGGTAGCGAACGTCGGGCCCAGCGGCAACAATAAATTGAATAGCCCGGAATTCGGAAAGGCTGGGGGCACTTTCAGCCCACGCAATCTCCAGTTTGGACTGAAGCTGAGCTTCTGAGAGGGCGGAGCATCCGCCGGCCCAGAAAAACCGCGCGGAGACGCTCAGATGTTGGTGATGAATGCCCGCTGGAACCCAAGACTGGATTTCTGCCGCTGCCGCCCGCGGGGGTTTTGTTCGGCCCGGACTGGCGTGGCCAATCTCCTTGCTCGTGTGTCAAGACCCTACGGGAGTTCCAGCTCCGTAACGCACACATTCTCCATCGCAAAAAAGCAGGTCTACCTCCCGTTTACAAGACACACACTTTCGGTACGGGCGGACTACCTGTTCTGGCTCGCGTGGACTGACCCCATTTTTCCATCAGGGATATAATCCCTTCCGACCGATGCCCCTCCGTTCCGGCACGAAACTCGGCCCCTACGAGATCCTCTCCAAGATTGGCGCGGGAGGGATGGGAGAGGTGTATCGCGCCCGCGACACTCGGTTGGAGCGCACCGTAGCAATCAAGGTCCTGCCATCCGAGTTCTCACGTCATGCGGAGTTTCGCAAGCGCTTGGAGCGGGAAGCACGCACGCTATCCAGTCTGGTTCATCCCCATATCTGTTCTCTGTACGACGTGGGCCAGCAGGACGGCGCGGACTTCCTGGTTATGGAGTACCTGGAAGGAGAAACCCTGGGGCAACGTCTGCTCAAGGGGGCACTTCCTGCCGGACAGGTGCTGCAATACGGCGTCGAGATAGCCGATGCGCTGGAGAGAGCTCACCGGCACGGCATCATCCACCGCGATTTGAAGCCGGGCAACATAATGCTGACCAAGGATGGTGCCAAGCTGCTGGACTTTGGTCTGGCGAGAGTGGAGGCAACAGCGGCTCCTTCGAACGAAACCCTCACCCTGTTGGAGACACAGGATCACAAGTTGACGGAAAAGGGCGTGGTGCTGGGCACGTTCCAGTACATGGCTCCGGAGCAACTGGAAGGCAAAGACGCAGACGCACGAACCGACATCTTCGCCCTGGGTGCAGTGATCTATGAAATGGCGACGGGCAAGACAGCATTTTCCGGGAACAACCGGACGAGCCTGATTACGGCAATTCTTGCCTCTGAGCCGTCCGCCATGACGTCCCTGCAGCCGCTCACTCCGCCCGCACTAGAGCGCGTGGTGAAGACCTGCATGGCAAAGGACCCGGACTCCCGCTGGCAGTCGGCCCAGGACCTGAAGCTCCAACTGGAGTGGATTGCGGAAGGCGGCTCGCAGGCAGGTGTGCCAGCTCCGGTTGCCGCGCGGCGACGCAGCCGGGAAACGATCGCATGGGCCCTGGTTGCACTGCTGACAGTGGCCGCTGTGGCTCTTGGGATCGGTTTTCTCCAGCGCGCGCCTAAATCGCCGCCAAGGGTAAGCTTTGCGATTAACCCGCCCCCAGGACTTGTTTTTCCAGACATGATGGAGTTTGCCGTCTCTCCAGACGGCCGACAGGTCGCCTTCATCCCCAGTGACGGGCAGATCTGGATGCAGCGCCTCGATGAATTCGCTCCGCGAAAGCTGCCAGGTACCGAGGGAGCGGAATGGATATTCTGGTCCCCGGACAGCCGCTTCGTCGCATTTCACTCCAATCACAAATTGAAGCGTTTCGATCCTGCCCGCGATCGTCCAGAAATATTGTGCGACACCGACAAGCCTTATTCGACCTTGAACCAGGATGGTGTCGCCTTAGCCGGGGGCGTGAATCCAATCACAAGTCTCAGGATCGAAAATTGCAAGCAGGAAAACGTCACCCAGCTTGACTCCGCTCAGGGTGAGTTCGCACACGATTATCCAGCCTTCCTTCCCGGCGGTCGCAGATTTCTCTACGTAATACTCTCCCGGGGCAAAGAAGATCAAACTACCCTTCCCGCTCTCTATATGGGCTCGCACGGTTCCGCGGAAAAACATCTGCTGCTGCAGAAAACATCCAATGCCGAGTATGTTTCGCCTGGATACCTAGTCTTTGCACCCGGAGGTGACCTGACGGCGCAGGTGCTTGACATGAAGCGCATGCAGCTGACCGGGGAAGCATTTTCCCTTCGCGAGTCACGCGTTGCTTATAGCGAAGGGGGTGCCTTTGCCAGCTTCTCCGTTTCCGAGAACGGCGTGCTGGTGTACCAGCCAGAGGTACCGTCAGTTAATCAGCTACGCTGGATGGATCGAAGCGGCAAAAAGGCGGGGGAGGCGATGCCGCCCGGACTGTTTCAACGTCTGAGGCTGTCGGCTGACGGTAAGAACATCCTTCTAGCACGCATGGAACCTGGTACACATCGTGCTGATTTCTGGAAATTCGATATAAGCCGCAAGATCTGGATCCGTCTGACCTCGCATTCGTCGCCTGGCGGAGGATGGGCGGTCTTTTCTCCGGACCAGCGCCGCATTGCGTTTGCCTACAAGAAGTCGGGTACGCAGCAGCTGTACTTGAAAGACGCGGAGAGCTCCCCGACAGAGGAGCTGCTCCTGGATTCCCCCGACATGATTCGTCCCCTGGACTGGTCTTCGGACGGGCGGCTCGTGCTTTATACATGCCCCTACGCTGCGGACAAGGGTTTGTGGGTCGTCTCCTTAGCCGAGCGAAAGCGCGAGCAAATTGCTATTGAGATGGCTGACTTTGAGAACGCACGGTTTGCGCCCAACGGTCACGCGGTTGTCTATGTATCGGGAAGGTCGGGTCGTGCTGAGGTTTACCTGCAGCGTTTTCCTGGTCAGGGCCCGGCCCGGCAGGTTTCCGGCGGCGGAGGCAACGTCCCCGTATGGAG
Organism: Terriglobia bacterium; assembly: GCA_963786325.1. GTDB lineage: Bacteria > Acidobacteriota > Terriglobia > Terriglobales > Acidobacteriaceae > JAIQFF01. The sequence continues at coordinate 106,651 of CAWAYW010000012.1, read as the reverse complement.
CCACGATGGGAAGGAGATTTTCTTCCTCTCCCCCGATCGCAAGCTGATGTCTGCCCGGGTCGGGGCTGATCTTCAAACCGAGGTCGCCAGGCCTTTGTTTGAGCTCGACGCCAGAGCGGACGATACCGAATATGATGTGGCACCGGACGGCCGCTTCCTCATGCTGACGCCTACCGAGTCGGCCGCTCCGCTGCGCGTGGTCATGAACTGGACGGCAGACCTGAAGCATTGAGTGACACTGTTTTTGCCTGTTAGTTCCTGCGGGCTGCTTGCTCAATGCTGCGCCTTCTGGGATTGACATCGGACTTGCAAGGGTTATATGGCATTAAAGATGGAGACCGACATTTCGGGCGACGTGGTCATTCTGTATTGCGCTGGACGCCTTGTTTTTGGCGACGAGACCGCTGCTTTCCGCGAGAGGATACAGAACATTCTATTGGGAAGCCAACAGATTGTCGTGAACCTATCCGGAATAGAGTATGTAGATAGTGGAGGCTTAGGAACGCTGGTTGGAATGCTTGCATCCACCAGAAACCGGCACGGTGAGATCAAATTAGTTCGTCCTAATCAGCGCGTGACCGATTTGCTTCAACGGACGAGACTAACGACGGTCTTCAAGTCGTATGAGAGTGACGACGAGGCGGTTAAGGCATTCAGGACGAATACCTAGCCGTTCTGCCAACCTCTAGCTGTTTGACTTGGTTGTGGCACCGTCCTACCATTCTCATCCCACGGGTGTGGAGTCCCTCTCCAAGTGATCGGCCAAACCATCTCGCATTACCGCATCGTCGAGAGGCTCGGCGGAGGCGGGATGGGGGTCGTCTACAAGGCTGAAGACACCCGGCTGGACCGTTTCGTTGCTCTGAAGTTCCTACCCGAAGAGGTGGCGCAAGATCGCCAAGCTTTGGAGCGATTTCGGCGTGAGGCAAAGGCAGCGTCGGCCCTGAACCATCCGAATATCTGCACGATTCACGACATTGGCGAGGAAAATGGCAAAGCCTTCATCGCCATGGAGTTTCTCGATGGCACGACGCTGAAGCATCTCATCGCAGGAAAACCAGTCGAGACCGATGTCTTGCTAGGTCTGGCCATAGAGATTGCCGACGCGCTCGATGCCGCCCACTCGAAGGGGATCGTCCATCGAGACATAAAGCCCGCCAACATTTTTGTCACCGAACGCGGTCACGAGGCATTCTTAGGGCCCTGCCGCAGGTGTTCCGTTATTCTGAGCCGTCCTGTGGCGGAACGCCGTCTGGATGACCATATTCGTTGTGGGTATGTGTGGGCCTTTCAGGATGGTCCGCGGCGTCTTCCACGCCAGCCACGGCCTCAGCCTCGAAGGCCTGATCGGTAGCCGCAAGCTCTTCAACACTCTCGGTACCAGCCTCTGGGAACGGCGAGAGGCCCTCGATATCCCCTGATTGTCCAGCCCTGTCCCGATCCATGCGCTCCAACTCTCCTGCTGCATCATCAATTTGCGCGTCACCATCTTGAAATTTTCGTTTTGCCATAAAAATCTCCATCGGTCATCTCACGAAGTTTTGCTCGTCGCCAATATCTATGTAAGACCGTTATTCGATGTAGATTATGCCCGGGAGTTTGCTAGACTGCCGAGCAATCTGCTACGGGCTGACAGTTGGTTAAGACTTCGGTCTAGCTGTGTTTGCCAATGACACGGTTGAGGAGTTAGCAGATCCTGGCGGCTTCGCTCCGAACGATTCTGCCTTCACAAATCGGCGCGAGCGTCTCCCGAATCTGGCAGCAGCACGCGTTGCACGGGCCGGTTGAGCTTGAACCCGTACACTAGCCATCCTACGTTTCTTCCTTCGCATCTCAACGTCACCGCGGGAGGAGATCGTATGAAATCATTGTTGGTTGGATTGGCTGTTGGTGTAGGCCTTGGTTTCCTGTTTGCACCGGCAAGTGGAGAAAACACGCGGCAAGAACTGGGCGAACGGCTGAACCACATGGCTCGAAACGGTCGACGGAAGGCCCGCGCAGGCAGCCCAGCGGGTTGGTGAAGGGATGAAGCCGGGCACGGAGAGCGAGGATGACGATCTGATCTCCGAAATACGATCAAAGAAAGATCACGCGAGATCTACTTCGCCGGCACTTTGAAGACCCGAAAAAATTTGAACTCGGCGGCTGACATATAGGCAAGAATTGCTTCTACCAACAGGAAGGTTCGAATGAGCCTAGAGACGATTTTAATTATTGTGTTAGTCGTGTTCTTGCTGGGCGGCGGCGGTTGGTACTTGGGCGGCGTTAATTCTTCGGCATTAATACCAGAAGAGTTGACAAGCCGGACGGCTCGAACATCAATGCGTTCGTAACCTCTGAGCAACCCAAGTCTGCATGATTCGCATAACTCACTCTCGGATTAGCGATGGCAGGGCGGAAGGTTCAATTCTTAAAGATCTCCGTCATGTCGTATCGACAAATATCTCGCACATGGTTAGGCGTGGAACTATGATTTCATTACACGCTTATCAGCGCTATTTGTCGCCAATGAATGGTTTCAGTTGCCCTCAAAGTCATTGAACGCTTTCGCAGTTGTGCCGCCGCCAGCAAGTTTCTAAATTCCGAAGGTTCGGAAACGAAATGTTGGATTATTCCGTGTTGCATACCACTGTGAACCGCGCTTTTTTTCCAGATTGACAATAAGGCACTTCACGACGATCGGCTGTGGCGACGTGACCTAGGCCTCGCGCTGTAATTTCTGGGACGCGTCCAATCCAATCACCCGCTGATCAGACTTGATTCTACGACCGGCTCAAAACGCGACTGATCGATCAAGGTAATGCGTACCCCGGGAATCCACTGATTAAGAGCACGTTTTGGCAGGACGAACTAGAACTGACGGCGGGGGCGAGAGGGCTCTCGTTGGACACGTCAGGCCCCGTGTCCGTACTGAGCTCGAGCCCCGGGAACGTGCATTTGGATAGCGGTACCCAGTTGATTCTGCGTACACAATAGGAACCACGGCCTGCGGTCGCAATGATCGGCGGCATCATCCACAACTTTGCGGATTCTGCGGCAGCAGGCTGCTGTCCGGTTTGTGGTCTCTCCGATGGCGCCGATGTTGACAGCTGCGCTGCCTGATCCGACGTATATTTAGAAATCTAATAAACGGCACGTGCCGCTTCAACGACCCTACTGAAGGAGGCCGAGGGTTGTACAGGTTCGACCTATTGCCTCGCGCTGCTCTGGAGACAAGTCCACGAACTCAAATCCAAACCGGTAGCCCACGCGGTTCCGCACGACCCCGCTCGCACGAACTGGAGCGGTTGCAAATGGGACCGAGAAACACAGTTCGACAGAAGTCCCAACGTCCCACCCATCCGTAAACAGCCCAGCGATTCCTCCCTTGTTAATATTTAAACAACGCCCCCGCATCGTCGTACGGCGTTCCCCTCCGAGCATATTCGCAGTGAGTTCTGTTTCGAGTTCATATCTTTCAAATCGTCGGTTGTTCATCGACGTGTTCGTTGCGCAACATCGAACCAGAACAGCATTCTCTTCACTTCCGGCCAGGAATGCGCTTGAATTATGCATGGTCGGAATTCCGACATGGGCCCACGCTCGCCATAGATAACTGGTCGGAATAATCCCCAAATAGCTGTTAGTCGAGTTCAGCGAGTATGGCTTGGCGATCGATCCCCAGAAACCCGTAACCGCGGAGGCCGTGACTTGAACCAGGCACCTGCGCGAGACCAGTGGAACACGATGCGGTCCACGTGCTGGCGACCGATGCCCACGACGACAACCACCGCCCACCGTTCTGTCGAAAGCCCGCGATGCAGTTTCAAAACGACTGGATATCGCACGTGCCCCGGGATCCCCATCGCACGTGATTGACGGCCTTAAACTCCAATCGGCTGGCATGGTCCCCATCATTACGCCATTTTGCAGCGTCAGCCGGAACACGTTCTGGATTTGGTTCTAGACAATCTCGCCGCCATCACTTCCTTTTTTTCGACCCGCTTCATCGCCTTCTGAACGGGGCGTAGATCTGAAAAAACGCGTAGCAACTACTCATTCGGCTCGATAAAAAGAAGCCAACGAAAGAAAACTTGTGTTCGCCACGCGGTCATCCCAAGTCTTGGCGTTTCGGGAGAGGATCGACCGTAGGCCTGTGGGCAATGCAAGGAGTTCCGGTAGATGCCAGTGGTTTTCCGATTTCTGATTTTCCGAGCCCGCGTGACCGCGGGAAATGACCTATTGGCCGGTGCTAGTGTTTCCGCTGTCGATGCGAGCCAAGCGCGGGAAGAATGGCGTTACTTCAAATGGCTTCTTGTCGTGAGCTGAACTAAACGCTATCGGCTGCGATTTAATCAGTACTACGCGATCATCCCACGGGTTCATCTTGACCCGACTGCCAAGCGGCAAGGCAGCGATCTGGTCGAGTTTATTATTGTCTAGCTCGGGGGCGGAACTCAGTAGCGGAGACATACGTGTGACGGTGCCCTTTTCGGATAGTCTGTTTCCAAGGTGGGCTGTGAGCAGTGCAGAGAGGTGCGGAACCCAGGCTTGCAAAGCCTTAAGAAATAATCCGGCGCTTTCGAGTTTCTGGCTGTAAGGGGAATTCTTTAAAATGTCGATTGCCTTCTTGTCGGCTTCCGCTTCTTCGGTCGAAGTGTGCTTAAAGCCGAGGTTGGAGTACGTGGCCTCGTCGGAGAATAACATTCGGTCGTTAAACGCGTATTGGTTATACGCATTGTGTCCGAGCACGATGTGGGCTAGTTCGTGGGCAAGCATCATGGCCAGACTGGACTCATCGGGCAGTACATCAATCAAGCCGCGACTCACCACGATCGTGTTGCCCACACTAAAAGTCTCCAAGGGGGTCGTCAGCAAGACGCGCGTGTGTACCGGACCCGATAATTGAATGTTGTTGGTGACTTCCAAGTTGTTCACTACCGTTTGCAAGACCTTGTCTACATCTCCCTCCGGAGCCAACAGCCCCGCCCGTTGTAGCCGCTCCAAGGCGTTATCTGCCGCTTGTTGCTGCCATTGATGCTCGGCCTGCAAGGGTGACATATCTTGGGCTGTCGGACTCTCATCCTTCACGGTCGAGTCCACCCGTACTTGTGTAAGTTCATCTTCTCTTCCGGTCTTCACGTTGTAACCCCAGAGGCGGGTCTGCGCTTTGAAGGCGATTTTGTTCTTAGAGCCAGAGCTAAAATTGCCTTCTTCACTGTAGATGTAGGCCGGTACCCAATAACCAGGAAGCAGGTTTAAGCGCCAGCTGTCCATGTGAAAAAATCGCCCATTTCTTGGGGCCGGTGCGTACGTTCCATTCATGCGCACAATGCTGAAATCCCGATCTTCAACCCAGACACGACCCAGAAAACGTCCCTTGCCTGCATGCTTCTTAGGTGCTACGTCAAACACCAGGCAACGCACATCTCCCAGAAATTCGCGGTGGTCGTATCTAAAATCATAATGCTCACGGTCAAAATCATTGCGATCGACGAAGATCATCCACGAAAATCCCAGCGGCTGGTATTGCATTTTGAAAAACTTCGTGAACCCGCCCAGCAAGCGGTTCTCCATACTTTGGTTTTTCATGTAGTCCCGACGATCGATTGCTTGGCCGAGATCCATTCGGCCCAAAAAGTACCGGTCATCTTTGGGGACGCGGCCAAGTTCCGAGTCCAATGTGACGTTCTGCAGGTAGGTCTCAACTATGGGGGTACGACTTTCAAGAAATTTCATCAGATCATGTTCGCGCTCGATAATGCGTTCTACGATTTGATCTTGCGAGGATGGTTCGGAATGCGGGATTGGCGGCCTAGATGCCAGATCAGGAGGTTGTGACGTCTGTTCTCCTGGGGTAGACGGAGACAGCGCTTGCCCGGATTGTGGTTGCTGGGCCATGAGACCCCCGGACATTATCAACGCGGCAACTATGCCATTCACAAAACGCAATTGTTCTCTCCATCTCTCCAAAGACACCTTCATTAGATGCGCGCTTGGGCCGTCGGAAGATGGTCGATGTATCGAAATTCCTCTAATTTCGGGTTGTCCCAAATATGTCTTCACTACTAATGGCGGCCGCCCGCAACCCCAGTCAGACGCCCTTTCGCCGCACCCCCATCTTGACGAAATCTCCGGCGTAGGATTTGACCAGCTTGGCATCGAGCTGATGCTGGCGGATCAACTGACAGAGGCGGTCGCGGACTCTGGGGCCGCCTTAGTCTCCGTTCTTGCATTGACCAGCTGAGATCGGATCTTCTTCGATCCCAGTAAGACGGAGGCGGCTCACATTCGAACGAGTGCAGGGGTGCTGCTCCGACTCTCGCGTAAATCGGGACAAACAATCGAGTGGCTGTTAACTGGCAAGGACAGAGTTTAATGAAAACCGGATCAGCAGAAGCGATCAAAAGCTAGAGGGCGAATCTGCTATAGCCAATACAAAAAACCGTGAATGGCAATCACGCTGTTTCCAGATCGCGAATTAGTGATCGTTGTTTGCACTGGCGTTCGCACTCGGATTAAATAAACATCGGCAAGTATGCATAGCTTAAATGGTTCCCATCCTCGTTGCTTCTGTTCCCAGTAAATAACACTTAGAGCACGGGTCTCCAAAGTACCGCCAAATTCAAAAAATTCAACTACAGCCAACGCGGAGGAGCATGTCCGAATGCCATATTTTGGATGCCTGCTCGATCCGCCCGGCGGGGAGATTGTGTGAAAAACAACCAGGAAAACCAAAAAAACAAAAACACCTCGCAGAAGAAGATCGAGGCAAACCGAAAGAATTCCCTCCACTCCACAGGGCCAAGAAGTGATTCCGGAAAGCTCCGGAGCCGCATGAACGCGTTGAAACATGGCATTTTTGCCTCCGAACTGAAAATAAGTGCCGACGAGAAGCCGGAATTTTTATTGGTGCGACGCGGATTTTATAAGCAGCTCGCTCCGGCGTCACCCACGGTCGCAAGCACTAGAATAAAGAGTGGCCGGTGCATAATCCCTAAGAAGAACGCGATCCATAATTCTGCACATACGCGACTTAAGATTGGCTGAAGGGGAGCGAGACCCAATCACTTGACGAGCACGGCAGCAAGGAAGTTTGGAGTGGTAGTTCGACGACAAAGGTCGAGCCATGCCCGAGAGTGCTTTCGACCCTGATGGAACCGTGATGCTGCTGGACAATCCACAACGCAATCGCAAGACCGAGGCTGCCCCACCCGATTGCCGGCTTCTGGCCTTGTCGGTGCGATAGAAACGTTCAAAATCCTGGATTGATATTCTGCGGCGATGCCAAGGCCTGAGTCCGCCACTCTTGCAACAGCCTTCTCATCATTTGCGGTTGTGGTCGGCCTGATCCAACACCCAATACTAATCATTCGTGATAGGCAGTACCACCTTGAAGGTTGAGCCTGAGCCGTATCGGCTTTCGACCTGGATCGACCCCCCATGTGCCTCCGCGATCCACCGACCGATGGACAAACCGAGTCCGGCTCCTCCTAACTCGTGTGAGCGCGCTTTGTCAGCGCGATAAAACCGCTCAAAAATGTGCGGTAGATCGTCATCAGCAATTCCAATGCCAGTGTCCTGGACGCTTACTATCGCCGTCCCGGATGTTGTCACGACGGCTACTGACACTTGACCCGCGGTCGGAGTGTATTTAACCGCGTTGTCGATCAGGATTAGGAAGAGCCGTTGCAGTAGTTGGCGGTCTACTGGAATCCAAATAGGATTGTCGGGCAGCGTGGAATGCAGTAAAACCCGCTTCTCATCGGCTAGGGGCGTCACTTGAGCGAGTGCATCTCCAAGGGTGTCCTCAAGGTTGGCCGGAGCGATATGAAGCTGTTCGGCTCCTGAATCGGCGCGAGCTAGCAACATCAAATTATCCAGCAAAGTCGAGGCTCGGATCAGTTCGACGTGAAGTTGTTCGAGCGTTTGTTGGCTTTCGACCACGGTGCGCGGTCGGCGCAACGCGAGCTCGACGCGCGTTCGCATCACCGCAATCGGAGTGCGCAATTCGTGAGACGCATCCGCGCTGAAACGAGTTACCCGATCGAGGGCCCGCTCGATTCGCGACAGCATATGGTTGAGAGTTTCGGCAAGCCGTTGCAATTCGTCTCCCGAGGAGGGAACCGAAAGTCTCGCCGACAAGTTGCGGGCACTAATTTGCTGTGCGGCCAAAATGATGTGGTCGACAGGGGCAAGTGCTTTGCGGCTTATCCAGTAACCGAGCGCAGATGCGAGCACCAGCGCAAGAGGCGCAAAGATCAGCAGACGTCTTAAAAACCGCCGCAACGCTTCATCAAATTCCTCCATCCGCATGGCAACTTGGATGTGATAGACGCCTTTATCCAGCGCGATTGCACTCTGCAGCACACGGATTGGCACTCCACCGATCCAGATTGTGCTCGCGCGTGACCGCTTCCCGGGAGGCGGGAGGCTCTTGCCATTGAGCGATATAGACTGATAAATCAAATCATCATGATCATCCCAGACCTGTAACAAATCGCTTTGGGGGCGAAGCTCGGAATCTTCGTTTAACTCGTGCCGGAGAATCTCGATACTACCGCCTTTCAGAGAGTGATCTACGGCTTGTCGAACGACACCCATTCGGTCTTGAAGTTGTTCGTCGACAGTAGAATTAATGCTGTGACGCATGCCGAAGAATGCGAGGATGCTTAATGCGCAAAGAGCCCCGGCCATACAGACGGTGTACCAGATCGTTAACTTCTCGCCAATCGATAGTGAGAGATTCATGATGGTTCGCGCACACAGTAACCAATCCCACGAATGGTGTGAATCAGCTTACGTCCGTGCTCTTTGTCGACCTTCGTGCGCAGCAATGAGATGAACGCGTCGAGGGTATTGTCCTCGATGTCATCCGAGTCCCACCATACCGCTTCAATGAGCGCCCTCCGGGCTACTACGTGTCCCGCTCGCCGCATGAGAAATTCCAACAGTCGGAATTCCGTGATGGTGAGATGGATTTCAAGCTCAGCTCGGTACACCCGACGGGTTGCCGGATCGAGCAAGAGGTCGGCTACCTGCGTTTGCACAGGGCGAGGAATCGGACCGCGCCGGGATGAGGCTCGAAGGCGAGCCAGTAGCTCCACGAACGAAAATGGCTTGATGAGATAGTCGTCCGCGCCTATGTCAAGACCGCTGGCAATGTCAGGCACCGAATCGCGTGCTGTGAGCATAACGACTGGCGTTTGGTTGTTGCGCCTTCGCAGGCGTCGGACGACTTCGAGGCCATCCATACCAGGCAGCATCACATCAAGAAGGATCACATCTAGCTCGGTACAGTTGGCAATGTCTAGAGCAGTCCGGCCATCGAAAGCCGAAATGATCGAATGATGCTCCTCCTCCAGTCCTTTGCGCAGGAGTTCCGCCATCGACAGTTCGTCTTCCACCACGAGAATGCGCATGCAATGTACCGGATGGATCGTATAATGACAATCCTGAAAGGATCATGAAAAAATGTAGCCCCGAAGCCAACTACTGCCGGATCCAACCCCGACCTTGCCGCGTCCAGGTTCCCCGGAGCCGTCCGATGGTTCCTTGGCAAATTCGATGGGCCTTTAGCGGCTCTCCCGGTAATTTCATTTAGCAACTGCAGAACTGCGCACGCCTCCATTTTTTGAGAACGAGATTCGTGGCCATTAGTTCGACGAACATACTCTCCTCCTTGCTCTCAAAAGGATAGAACATCTGCTCGCGCAATTGCCGACCGAAATGCTTATTCTCGCCGCTTCCGCGTGATCTTTCCAGCGGCACTCGTTACCTTTACGCAAAGCGGTTGCATCGAGCCGTGCCGGTGGTGCTCGTCCAGGCCTAAAAAACCTGCTTGGTGGCTCAGTCCGAAGGACTTGGCGACCGTCTCCTCGGGAATGGTCTCAACATGGCATTCAAATCCCATAGCGCACCGCGTCCGCCGCAAAAGCCAGCGGCTTCATTCTAGTCTGCTAATCGAAACCTACCTCGGATCGAGTTCCACTTCGTTGTCACAGTTCTTGCTCAAGGCGGATCCGATCAAGCCTAGCGCTCACTATTGACACAGGACTTCAGGAAGCGTAGACCGTGTACAGCAGCCAGGCCTGAGAATCCAAATGGCCATCCTGTTTTTGCATATGGGATGAGCCCGTACAGGAAATTCCCGTCTAGTTTTTGGAAACCGTTCTTGCAGAGACTCTTCGTCGGGGAGGAAACATGTTGACATCATTTGCAAATTCGCCGATCAGCCGGAGGAACTTGTTGCGGGGCGGTGCATTGACCGGGCTCGCAACAGCGCTGTCGCCCGCACTGCTTTTAGGCCAGGAGGGCACGTCCGAATGCCCGAGGCGTTGCAAAGAGAATCCTCCGCCCAAGACTCCCGCGAAGGCGCTCCGGGCACTGATAAAGGGAAATGAACGATGGGCGACATTTACTCAGTGCCATCCGCACGAGGATCGAGACCGCCGCATGTCCGTGGTGACAGGGCAGTCTCCATTCGCAGCGATTCTCTCCTGCTCGGATTCGCGAGTCCCGCCAGAACTGGTCTTCGATCAGGGAGTAGGCGATCTGTTTGTCGCGCGTGTCGCGGGCAATTGTGCGGGTGGAACGTTGACCGAGAGCCTCTATTATGGGACAAAGGAGCAATACCTCGGTGCGCTGATACTCTTCGTGCTTGGCCACTCGGATTGCGGCGCGGTGAAAGCGGCGATAGCGTCCTACCCAGGGGCGACCTTCGAGTTTGCGGAATTGATCTACCCGGCTGTGGCGGCGGCCATAAGTCTGGGCGGAAACCCGGACGATCTCAAGACATTCATTCCGCTCGTTACCGAACAAAACGTCATCCTTGGCGTGCAGCTTCTGCAAGAGGATCCCGAGTTGCAGGGCCTACTGATCACGGGAGGCGTCTATGATCTCGCAACATCTCAAGTCAATATTCCCAAAGTTCTAACCCAGTAGGTGAACGACCGATACTAGGCTGCAACCAGCTATGCCGAGGCATCGCTTCAGGACACGAGTCCTTCGGTTTCATTGCAGACTGACTTAGTGCGCTAGCAATTTACTTTAGTCCTCTGAATCCGCAAGCGTCACCTTCAACCACGAAACTCCAAGGTTAAGTGCCTGGTCTCAAAAGACGGCGGACACTTGCCCATACAGATGAAGGCGGCAAGCCAAATCACCGACTGATCAACGCGGCCCGGACGGCTTTGCACGGCGGCGATCCCAGCAACGGGACGAAGGTCCGCACAAAGCAAAGGCGATCAACAAACTCAAGACCGGCCAAATCGGAAAAGATGGACCACCGAAGAGAGCCTTGCGCTCGAGGGAGAACTCTTCGAAGAAGTGATTGTGCAGAAGGTCGAGGCCCTCGAAGGAAACGGCGATCATTTCTGTCTCCCACAAGTACGATGATGACTTCGGCTTTGGCGGAATGATCGATGACCAGGTAGGATATGCTCGCACCAAGCAAGGCGATCCAAATTTGAAGGACGAAAGCAATACTTTTCGCATTCAAATCCGAGCTTACGAGACGACAGCGGACGCCTGCAAATGCACGGATACGGGGCGAAACACTGCCGAGTCAAATTGTTGCGGTCTAAGGCTTGACCACAATGATGTCGGCCCCCGCTAATGGTAGAGACACCCGGATGGTTCGCGTTTCAGAGTCGAATTTCAGGGATCCGTGAACAACACTTCTTACAGATCTCACTCTAAACGGGACTCGAATGGTTAACTTCAAGCTTTTCACAGGTTCATTGTTCCAATTCAGCAGCGTGATGGCTGTGCCCACTGTTGAGGAGAGCATTGGAGTTTCTACCATCGGCTCGGAGGCATCGACCGGCAACTGGACTCCAGCGTCCCGTACCGGGGCCACGATCCAGTTCCGAATGACCGGCGAGAAATTCCACGGCAATTTCCCGCTTGCGCGACTTGCTGATTTCTCGCCGAAATATTCCGAACGCTTCTTAGCGGTTGAGTCAGCTGGCACAGGGCTCTTGCGCGTTCGCGGGAGCAGAGAAGGTAAGGCAACAAATGGTTCCTTGTACTGTTTTGAAATAGATGCTTTTTGCGCCAAAGCAGTTACGACCAAAGCGGCCGGGCTCAGCAATGCAACCAATAGATTGTCGACCCGCTAATTCCGCTGATGATTGCCGATACGTTCAGGTACGTCACATGAGCAACCAGCCCAAGTCACCGGACGACTGCCCGGACGATCGCCCGACCAACACTCACGGAGCCGCGCACCCGTGCACACTAAAGCAAGGATTGCCCTGTTCAGAGTTCTGAGGCCACGCCCTACGACCAAACACCGAGCCCGGCATTAATGGAGATCCGTCTAAGCGAACGTTCACCGGAGATATCGATGGCGAATCATTGGTTTGGGCACTACAGATCCTACGCGACGATCAATCTGCCTACCTCGTCAGCCAGGTTCCTAAGCAGCGGGATAGGCCAACCGGATGATAAAAAAAGTCAGCCCTGCAGCCGCTGCGGAAGCAGGAATTGTAATGATCCAGGCCCACACAATGCGTCGCGCCACTCCCCATCGCACGGCCGACAACCGATGGATCGCACCTACTCCGATAATCGCTCCGGTGATCGTATGTGTAGTGCTAACCGGAATACCTGCCAGAGCGGTTCCGAAGAGAGTAATAGCCCCGGCGCTTTCCGCGCAGAATCCACCCAATGGCTTGAGCTTGGTGATTTTCGATCCCATGGTGTGCACAATGCGCCAGCCCCCGAAATATGTGCCCAGCGCGATGGCAGTGTGGGCGGAGAGGATGATGAACCATTTGTAGCGACCCCATTCGTGGGTAATCTCATCCGGGGTCATATATCCGGCGGTAAACAACGCTCCCGCGATAATGCCCATTGTCTTCTGGGCGTCGTTTCCTCCATGGCCGAGGCTATAGGCTGCCGCGGACAGCAGTTGCAACTTACGAAACCATTTGTCGACTTGCCCGGGAGTTCGATTGCGCAAAATCCAATAACTTGCCGAAGAAAACAACAGCGCGAGGACTAGCCCCATGATGGGAGCGATCACGATAAACACTAGAGTCAGAGTCCAGCCATGAGGCAGGATCACGGAATACGCTTGTGCAACTCCGTGGTTCAACGCCGCTCGGGTCACGGCTGCACCCGCGTACCCTCCAATCAGGGCGTGCGACGAAGAGGTCGGAAGACCCCACCACCAGGTGAGCAAATCCCACACAATGGCCCCGGCCAGGCCCGCGATCACCACGTACTGAGTCACGTCATCCAGCCGGATCATGCCTTTGCCAATGGTCTTGGCCACGGCCGTCCCTAGAAGGAACGCTGCCACGAAGTTAAAGAACGCTGCCCAGATCACAGCCAACTTGGGTGACAAAACGCGGGTGGAGACCACGGTGGCAATGCTGTTGGCGGCGTCATGAAAGCCGTTTAAGAAGTCAAAGGCCAGGGCAACGGCCACGGTAATGATCAGCAGCAGTCCGGTAGTCACCGGCGAGGTCCCCTTACTGGGAGGGTGATATCGAAACAGAAGCCCATCAGGCGCTTTTCAAGGCCACTGCTTCCAGCACATTGGCGGCGTCTTCCGCCTTGTCCGTCGCAGATTCAAGCACTTCGTACAACTCCTTCATCTTGATGAGTCGGATGGGGTCTTTCTCTTCGTCGAACAGCTCAGCAATAGCATTGCGGCTTATGCGATCGGCTTCGTTTTCCAGTCGATGGACCTCGACGCAATGCTCCAGTACGCGCTGATTCTGCTCCAGCAACGACACTCCTTTGGCCAGTTCCTCCGACTGCTGCACGATAAATCCCGCCAACTCTGAAGCTACCGGTGGCGGCGCATCGATCCGGTAAAGCCTGAGCCGCACACCTGCGGAGTTGACAAAGTCCAGCACGTCATCCAGCGAAGTCGTCAGGCGATGGATGTCTTCGCGATCGAACGGGGTGATAAACGTCTGATTCAGCGTCGTGATAATAGAGTGGGTCATGTCATCGCCGCGATGCTCGATCTCCTGCAATCTATCGAGCCTGCCTGCCATGTTGGCTGGGTTTTCCAGAATATCCCGGAGGAGGCGGGCACCCTCAATAACGTTCTGCGACACTTCCGCAAACATGCGGAAGAATTTGGTGTCTCGCGGAATCAGACGGATCATGAAGCTTGGCGCTCCTCGATGTACTTCGATTGCCGGGCGCATCTCCCACCGGAACAGAAGCGCATAACTATCTCACGGGGGTGGTATGGGGTCAAACCTCAATGGCCATTGTTCTGGCAGGAGTTCGGGGCAATTTTCGTCATCAGGACATTCGACAAATTTAGCGGGGTGTGTTCACCGAAATCGTATCGAAGTGGGAAAAACGGCTGGACAGATAACGAAACTTACGTCCGTTGGAGTGGAAGGATCTTTTTAGAAATCGGGATCTCAAACCGAACCGCCTTGGCACAGTGCGCGCACTCGCATTATCAGATCTGCGGGACTAAAGGGTTTTGTGATGTAGTCGTTTGCGCCACTCTTTATAGCGAGTCTGCGATCTGCCTCGCCGGTTTTCGCTGTAAGAATTACTATTGGTAGTCCCCGCAGAAGCTCGTTTTTCCGTATGCTCTGGCAAAGTTCAAAACCATCAATTCCTGGAAGCATCAAGTCCAACAGGAATAGGACTGGAGGCTGATTCTCGGTTTCACGTATTACATTCGTCGCTGTCTGAAACCACCGGCAAGCGAAACCGGCCTTTTGTAGATGGTATTCAACTAGACGTCCTATATCCGCATCGTCCTCTACCAGCACGACGGTCCCTGCAAGTGTGCGTGCCTCAGACTGTGGTAGCCGTGACGTTTTCGCATTGCGTGACTGTTCATGCATCATAGGAGTTCCTGTACCCATTATGCTCGGAGATCGCCCGCACTATTATCTGAGGAAATTTTAGACCTCGCTAGAACGCCGATGAGGTTGCTCAGGGAGTGGGAGGTTCACAGCCGACATCGAGGCAGGATTTATCTAGGCGGAACCGAGGTTCTAAATAGAAGGAGGTTCTAAACAAAGGATACAGAACTTGACGGATTAAGCCATTTGTCTCAGAAGTTCTCTATCATCCATACATTCTGGTTATAACTCACGGCCATGATCGCAAGATTGCGGCCGTCTGGCGAGGGCAATCCCAATATCACATCAGGCGCATGATTCGAGCGACGTTTTAGATTTTCAATCCCCCATGGTTTGAGCACTATATCCGTTTACTTGGGGACAAAAAGTGCGCCGCGATGCGTTGAGACCGGGGGGCACCGGTGACTTGGCGGCCACTCGTGAGACGATCGAAGAGAATCGGCGAAGCTTTGCAAACCTCGCCGATTCAAATGAGAATGAGCGGAGTGTACCAGACACTGTACGTCAGAAGACCTCAGTGTTCATCTGTTGTGTGGCGAGGTCGAAAAAAGTTTTGATTGAGTTGTTTCGCCACCCGGTGCCCGAGCTTGAATCCCTCGTCTAGCGAATGCCGATAGTGAAACCCGGCGTAAATGCGCGCCCAGTAGGCCTCCGTTTCCAATTGGCCGACGTTGTAGTATGTGTGAGTCGTGTGGGTGGCAGCGCTGTTTACAGCGAATTTCACATTAGGCGTGCCAAAGAAATTCTCCAACGTCTTGGCTATCGCGCCGGTGGCACACCCATGAGCAGCGGGGAATTCCGGATGGGGCGGGGTTGGTGCGAGCGGGAGCCAAGCGGGATCAGCTTCAGTCTCCGGATTCCCGTCTATATCGCCGCTTGGAATTGCAGTTACTGGACGCCAGAAGCTGAAGTGATACTTGGCGTTCCAACAACCGATGCCTCCATCCGTGAAGGCTACCGATAGCATAGCAAGCAATCTAGCGGATTTTGAGAGGCTGAGATGGCGATCGATCGCCAACTGACCGAAGGCGCCAAAATAGGTGGCCACTGGATTCGCCGTCCAGAACAAGGCGACTTCCGTTTGTGCAGCTGTCCGTACACTGCTGTTTGCCGCGCCGAGTAGTTTGACCTCATTATACTCGCGGGCCCATTGCCGGCTTCCCAAATCTGGCGGACCATTCACCGGCAGGAACTGGGAAGCGCTCTGCATGGTGAAAGGAACCATCTGCCCTACCCATGGCGTCGCTGGCGGTACAAAAGCTGGCGGAGTGGGTATCCAGACTCCAGGTTCAGTAGAGGTAGGGTACGTATAGGGAACGTTCGCACCCCTTCCATCACCGGTCCGCAAGGCCACGATTCTCGCGGCTGCAATTTGCCCGATCGCAATGCCGCTTGCCTTCGCTTGACTATCGGGGATGTCGGCAATCGCAACATCGTATTGGGCTTGTAGGGCCTCCGCTTGGCCGGGAAAGTAGTTCAGCAAGATTTGGTAAGCTGCCGAAATTGCGGCTGCCTCCTTTGAAGCATCTCTGGGGCCGTGGAATTCGGGTCCGTACTGCTGGTATCGCCGATCTATTGCGTTCACCGCGTCATACATGGCGAGATTAACGTAGGTGAGATATATCTGCGTCCCCGGAGTCGTTAGCGCCGTACTCAGGGCGATTTGATTCCAGTCGATAACCGGATTCGAAGCCGAGGCTAACTGCGCTAAGCCGATTGCCAAAACCGCGATCAGTGCGGATAAACGGAGCGAAATTGCTTTCATATGTAACTCCTGAGTAGATTTGTGCCACCGTGTTTCTTGGCCCAAGCTAGTTATTAGTTTTCCTGCCAGCGGAATGAAAATCCCAAAAGTCGCTGGCGCTGTTAGGAGCGTTCTCCTGGGATTCTTTTTCGCGGTTTCACCGATATTCGTGATGACCATCGCGTTCGCGAACAAAGCCAACAGTGAATTACAAGGACAGGTACCTCAATGAACGGCTCATGGAACGCTTCTGTATTTTTCCTGTGCAGCTAAGCTGTTGTAAGTAAGAATGTTGGATACGGTTGTACACTTGACCAGTTTGAGAAGTTGACCAATGGTGCTAGAGTTCGAGTCACCGGCGTGGGCTGCAGATGGACAATGGACACCGTTCTCGGCGGATTGTTCGTTTCGGAGTCTTTGAAGCGGACTTGGAAACCGGAGAACTGCGCAAGAATGGCGCAAAAGTCCCCTTGCAGGGCCAGCCGTTTCAAGTCTGCGCCATCCTATTGGAAAGCTCTGGTAAGTTGGTCACTCGGGAGGAGTTACGCCAGAAAGTATGGCCTGAAGATACCTTTGTCGACTTCGACCACGCCGTCAATACTGCGATTAAAAAAATTCGAATTGCATTGGGAGACGAGGCCGACAATCCCAGGTTTGTTCAGACCCTACCCCGCCGCGGCTATCGTTTCATCTGCCCAGTGCTTACTGGGGACGGGCATCTGGCTGAGGCTGAACATCCGGCGATGGCCGCCACGACCGTAGTTGAGACTGGCCCTATTGACCAAAGATTGGGTGCCCGGCCGCGATTTCACGTCACAATTCTCGTTTCCTGTTTTGCAGTAGCCCTTGCTGTGATCGTCTATCTCGGCTGGCGGCGAATGCGCGCTGGTCCGGTTCCTAGTTCGGGATACGTGATGTTGGCCGTGCTCCCTTTTCAAAACCTTAGCGGGGACCCAAGTCAGGACTATTTCAGTGACGGGTTGACCGAAGAGATGATTGCTCAACTAGGAGCAGTAAGTCCCGACCAACTTGGGGTTATCGCGCGCACCACATCGATGGCCTACAAGCATACCTCGAAGAGCGTGGAACAGATTGGAAGCGAATTGGGCGTCGGCTATGTTCTCGAGAGCAGCGTTCGGCGCGATGGGAACCAGATGCGGATCAGCGTGCAACTCATCCGGGTGCATGACCAATTGCATGTGTGGGCACGCAGCTACGACCGGCACATCAGCCATTCCATCGAATTGCAGGAAGAGGTGGCAAAGGCGGTAGCCGAACAGATCGAAGTAAAACTGAGCGCGAGTTACAAAGGCCGTACGAACCCGCATCATCTCGACGCAGGGGCAAACGAAGCCTATCTGCGGGGGCGGTACTTCTGGAACCAATTTACGCCGGAAGGATACCGGAAAGCGATTAGCTACTTCCAGCAAGCCATCGCGCGAGACTCAAATTTTGCAGAAGCCTATTCTGGACTAGCGGACTCTTATAATTTCCTCGTAGTAACGGATTCCATCCCAGCGAGTGAGGGGCATCCTAAGGCACTAGAGGCAGCGCGTCGGGCTGTATCCTTGGGTGTCAATCTGGCGGAGCCACATGCTTCGCTCGCTGTGGCGATGGCTCGATCGGAGTGGAACTGGACTGGCGCCGAGAGTGAGTACACACGGGCCATCACATTGAATCCGAGTTACGCGATGGTGCACCGCCTCTATGCATCCATTCTTGGTGCGACCCGACGTCACCACGAAGCATGGGAACAGATAAACGAGGCCATGCGGCTGGATCCTCTATCTTTGCCTAACAATGCGGAAGTAGTTCGAACTTTGTACTATGCCCGGAACTATGATCAAGCGATTGAGCAGGGTCAAAAGGCGATGCAGTTAGATCCCAACTACGTCAGGAGTCATTTTTGGCTGGGGCGAGTCTATTCGCAGAAGGGAATGCACAGGGAAGCCATTGCGGCGTCGGAGAAGATCCTTGAATCAATGCCCGACAGTACGCTCGGGCTGACCGAAATGGCATATAGCCTGGCAGTCGCGGGCCAGCGAAAAGAGGCCCGCCAGATTCTACGGCGTTTGGAGTGGAGGTCTACGAGTGACTTCGTGCCAGCGTACAACTTTGCCGTAATTCACATCGCACTCAACGAGGAAGAGGTAGCTATGAGGTACATGCAACAGGCGTATGAGAATCGCGATTGGGCATTGTTGGTTCTTGCCGTGGAACCGCGCCTGGACCCAGTGCGGAAAGACCCTCGGTTTCAGGAGATTTTAGCCAAACTTAAATTTCCGTGAAGGAGCTGTTTGCCCGCCCGTCACCTTGTGAAATCGGACTGAATCGGGCCGTATTTCGGTCGGGGTTTGCTGTGCGACATCAGAATCGAACACTATAGCCAGCGAAAACAGGCTTTACAGATCGCCACCCACCGCCCTGTCGTGCTCAATGTCAGCCATGCTACGTTTAAAGTCCTGATGCACCCGAACGGGCACATTCACCCGGAATGATCACGGGTTTGATGGCAACCTTGTGGTAGCGGTTGACTGAACTTGTTTGAAGATCGTAACTATCCTTGTTTAGCGTATTGGCGCATCTCATCTGGGCTATGCCCGCCCGAGCTCCATTTTTGAAAAACTCAGTCTGCTGAGCTAATAATCTGCCGGGTCCGCGAACTTCGTGGATTTGACGTGCATGAGGCACAATTTGCGCGCGAACTTCGTGTCAGTCAGGGACAGCTATCCAGATACGAGCAGGGTCGAAGCGAAATAGGTGCAGAGGTACTTCTCCGGCTTTCACGTAAATCGGGCAAGACGATCGAGTGGCTGTTAACCGGCAAGGACAGGATTTAACGGAATCTTGGCAGGTAGGATTGGTATGGCGACCGTCTGGATCGGGACTTGGCCGAGCGCTACGGCGTCGAGATGATCGCACCCCATCGCGGAGAGCGCCGGACACCGACGCAAGATGGTCGTCCTTTGCGCCGCTACCGCAGGCGTTGGCGAGTAGAACGCCTCTTCGCCTGGCTTCATCATTTTCGTCGGCTTGTGATCCGCTGGGAGTATCACGTCGAAAACTTCTTTGGGATGGTTCGCCTTGGCTGCATGAAAATCCTTTTCCGCTCTCTGTAACTCTGGCAAAGGAAGACACGGCTGGAGGGCATGACAACGCAGAAATGGTCTGGGCCGTAGGGCTGATGCAGTCTCCTAGCTGTCGATGCCGGGACATTTAGCGGACTCATGGAATTCATACAATTCACCGCTATAAAAAGGGATGTCAAGAAAAAACTCCGCCTCGACCGGAGTGGAGATTGTTTCTCGAGATCCAGCCCACTGTAGTTTCACTTCTCTGGAGAGGTTTGGCTTGTTGTCCATTCTCCGAGTTTCTCTGCCCTGGTGACGATGCTATCGAGTTTGAGAGAGCGGCAAGTCGAGACTGGTTGCTTCACAGGCAACCATGGTTCTATCCGAGGGTCGTGGCCTATGGCTATTTCTGGGTATCCGAGGGGGCATAACGTGGATTAATTGTGTGGGGGCAGATCTTGCTGAGAGCCCTTACCTGCGGTTGGGCCGGCGGAGGTATTAGTGTTCGTAGTTGGTAACGGACTGCGGAGTTTCAAAGTGGGCCGATGGTCTGATGCACTTCCAGCTAGTTGCCCAATGGATAGGGGTATCACCTGCAGCGGGGTTTCAAGCCGAAAGCTCACCGTCGACTCAGCCGGAAGCTCGGCCGACGCTGGTTTGGTGACTGCTTGAACCCCTGTACCCGCGGCTGCCCCAAGCACGGATCCGATAGCAGCCCCCTTGCCTCTTCCGAGGACATGACCCATTAGTGTGCCAACTCCAGTCCCTGCCGTGATTGCAGCCGCCGCATACGCATTTCGCGATGCACCCTGATTTGAGTATTGGCTGCTATGCAAGTCATAAGTCTTCCCGTTGAAGTCTAGATGAATCACTTCGATCACTAGTGCGGACCGACCGCTGAAGCGCCGACCATTGCGCGCTTCCACCACCCTGCCGGTTATGTTCGCTCTTTCTGGGATTATCACTTTGTCGCCGATTACAACTGGAGAAGCGAGGTTTGCAAGAAAAGTGTTGCCCGGCTGGTTCCCAGTTGAGCTCAGCGTTTCTGTCAACCGCACTGCGAGCACTGTGCCGGCGGGCAAAATGATTGGTTCCGGCTCAGTGCGGGGAATTTTTACCGCAGCTAAGATAGCGGAAGGGCTAGAAGCGACTTCCGGTGAACTCTCGCCCGTGGGCGCTCTGGCAACCGCTACTGATGGTTTCGGGGCATTTGTACGGCCCTGAACACTCGTTCCCACTCGCAGCTCGTTGACAAGAGCTTCGACACCCCGAACCTGGGCAGCATCGTGCCCAGCCGCAACGCGCTCAGCCTCGTTGCTTACATTGCCTTGGAGCGTAACTACACCACTGCTCGCACGCACTTGAACCTGGGTCATCTTAAATCTGCTATCGGTACGAATCTTTTCTTCTACTTGCGACGCGACTCTAGCGTTTTCGTCGGTGAGATGGGCGTCGCTGTCATAGGTGGAGGGAAGAAGAGTCTTTGACGTCACAACTTTCTTCTCGTCCCAATCGAAATTATCCACCGGTGCCGGGCGCGGCATGGATGGCTTAACTTGTATCGCTAGCGATTCCCCGGCAGGTGTTTTATCCAACGGAATGTTTCGCAGGTCAACTTCGCGGGACAGCACAGGCTTGGGCGAGCGGAAGAGGCGATCAATCGAAGTACCCAGCAGGAGGATCAAAACTGCAGCTCCCACGAACGCCGTGGCTGTGTTCCAGAAAAATCTGTTACCTTGCGGAATTTCGCGGCCGAGGATTGCTAGTGGCGAACTGTTCATTCCACTCGCCACGGCCCGCACCTCCCGCGGTGCGAGCTGTGCCGATTCGGACGGTTCATCCTCGAGCGGAGCGTTGCTCGGGTGGGAAGTGCCAGCCTGCTGCCCTTCAGACCGTACTTCTTCTGATATCGAAACGGGCAGTGGCGCTGCCTGGAAATCACCTCGATACTGCCTCAGACTCAGAGCTTCCAGCTGGGATGCGAGTTGTGACAGCTGATAAGCTGTCTCCGCTGGTATCAGGCAATATTTTTGCTCGAACATTTCGACAGTGGGTTGAGGAGTCAGCGGGACCTGCACCGGAGCCGGAATAGCTGCGCCTCGTGCCTTCTTCCAAAAGCCGTTTTCGCACGGAGGATCATTTTTGGATTCCTGCAACAAATATGCCGCAGCCAAAAGTCTTTGGAATGATTCCTCGTCCAACCTGGGTGGAACCGGCGTGATGGTTGAGGGATATTTCATACGACGCCCAAACCGGTGCGTAGGACAAGCCGGGTGACGAGTCCGCCCGCCGTGGCGAAAATGCGCGCGTAAAAACCCTCAGCTAACCCGAGCATAGGGGAGGCCGGCATAATCGAGTAGAGTCATCATCTCATCGAGCGTCGGAATGTCGAACTCCGATAAAGATCTGACTAACTCCAGTCTTCGACGGACAAATTGGGACGGGTTGAACAGCTTCAATCGGATATTGTGATCCCGAGCCCATCTTTGAAGAAACACAAGTATGCCGAGACCTCCACCTTCAATAGCCTTGACTTCCGACAGTTCAACCACCACAGTGCGCGCGCCTACTTGGGCGGTGACGGCATCGCGCAACTTGAAAGCGGCTTCGCTCCGAACGATTCTGCCTGCACACTCAACGATTGCGAGATCTCCGATGTTGTCGACATTTATCTTCAACATGATGCTTTCCTCCATCATGGACGGCTGCATTGTTCGGCGTCGTGCCTTTGAGCAGCGAGAAAGCCCAGCTTGCCGGCTGGGCTTCATGAGGCTTCGCGGTTTTAGCGGGTTGCACTGCCAGCTTGGCAGGTCTTGGAGACGTGCTTGAACGAAGTGACGTCAATCGTCTTTTGGGCTTGCCCCGTCGTGCTATTGCTGGCGCCGCTGCTCGTGGACGTGGACGCCGCGCTTTCTGTGCCGGACACCTTGATTTCGTGGCCGACATGTTCGCTCAACTTTGCGGTGTCTCCAGTTAGCTCAAAGTTGTTGCCCTTCTTGTCGGTCAGCGTGTAGCTGCCGGCCGAACCACTCAAGCAACCTTCAACCGTTGTTTGACTGCCGGTATTCGCGGATTTTGACTGACTGGGATAATTTTGTGCGGCGGCCCAGCTGGCGCCAAGCAGCAGCACCAAAACAGCTAGTAGATATCGCATGATTGTGACCTCCATCGTTCGTCTTTCTGCATGCGGTCGAGCGCATGTGGCTGAGTTGCGTGAAAGAATTCCACGCCCGTTGAGGCGTAGTCGACGATTCCAAGCGCGGTTTAAGGAGCGACCACTTCCTCCTTAAGCCTCGGAATGCTTGAGGATTTCGAAGCTATCGAAATGAGCGGTTCGTCACAACAAAGTTTCCACCTGAGCGGGCGCGAGTCGCAATACAGTTTTTGCCCGATTTTACGAGCTTTTTCGTCACATTTTGGGGAATCGCAGGTCCGGACCTCTCCGATTTAACTGCTGTCGTTGCAGCGTTTTGACGGCGCATCTAACGCGCTGAGGTAAACATCCAGTTATGTAGGAGGAAGCAGCGTCCTTTGTGCTCTGCTGAATCGCGGGGTGATCGGATTGATTAGCCCCCACGATTTGGCGCTGGCCGAAATCGACGGCGCCCTGAACGGTCAACTGCATAACGTCTATTTTCAGGACGAGTTTGAGAACGTCTCACCCAAAAAGACGACCAATCTCACTGACCAGCGCTGCGGAATCTTCGTGTGAACTGAGATGACATAAACAGATGCGATGTTGGGATGATTCAACTTGGCGAGTGCCTGGGCTTCGCTTCGTAGCCTTTTTCGGGCCGTTTCGTCCGGCAGTACCCCTGGGCTCAGCAACTTCAACGCAACATCACGGTCCAGTTGTTCGTCATGCGCACGATACACAACTCCCATGCCACCACTACCAATCCGCTGAAGAATGCGATAGTGACCGAAGACCTGCCCGGCGCTGGGAGAAATCAATGGCATTGGCGGGAATGTTAGGCTCAGTTTGAGCACAGGTCAATGGGGTGAACCCCTCTGTGCCCCGTTCTGATTCCGCTTTTAGTGCTCTCCACACCGTAGGCCTCGTAGCAAATCCAGAAAGCAGCCAGCGCAGCAGCTGCCTTTAACGAGACGATCCGCGGAAAACAATTCGTAGCGAAAGGAAGAGGAACTCGAGTGGCACTTTTTACACACCGCTTGTGATTCGGACTCCGACTCCTCCAGATTAGGCAAGGCGTATGACTTCTCCAATTTTTTCTGCAGTTGCATGGCCTTTCTCGGCATTCCATCTACTTCTTAATAGCTTAAGACTTGTTTTGTCAAGAAAGCAATCGTGTGCCCCGTCGATTGATTCTTACGCGGCGCCCAGATTGAGGACTCGAACCTGTCGCATCTCTGAAACTCTTGATCGGGAAGCAAAGCAGGGACAACCATTTGCCCTTCTGGATGCATCCAGTTGACAAACAAATCTTAATTAATTAAGACTTTGTACCCAATGGTGCGCGCGAAATAAACTTCCTTCGAAAATCGGAGCTACGGCTAATGTGTGGAATCCTGGGATATTCCCATCTTTCTGGATCACTGCCCGCAGGACTGCTCACTACGGGTTTGGAAGCTCTGGCGCACCGAGGCCCGGATCATCAAGGCACTTTCTACTCGGAACGGATTTCTCTAGGGGCGGGCCGAAAAGTGTTCTGCCGATCCTGGCTAAAGTGGAGTAGAATTTCGCAGTCTTTTCTAGCATTCCTCCGCCATGCCCGTCTGGGCGACGGTTCATTGCGAAAATCAGACTATTTGGGTCGGGCAAGGAGCCGTTAATGGCCGATGTCGATCCTGTACCTTCCGCTGTTCGCATTCTCGTAGTAGATGACTATGAGCCGTGGCAACAGAAAATCCGTTCCATGCTCCAAACACATCCGGAGTTACGTGTCGTCGCAGAAGTAGGGGACGGATTGGAAGCAGTTCAAATGGCTAAGGAATTGAAACCAGATTTGATCTTGCTGGACATCGGACTTCCGAAGCTGAACGGAATTCAGGCAGCTCTCCAAATCCAACAGGTTTCGCCAAAGTCCAAAATCCTGTTTTTAAGCGAAAATCGATCTCGCGACATCGCAGAAGAAGCTTTGCGCACAGGTGCGTGCGGCTACCTAACCAAGTCGAGTGCTGGAAGCGAACTGTTGCCTGCAATAGCGGAGGTTCTGCAGGGCAAGCAGTTTGTCACAGCCAGTTTGGCTGGCGCCGATCTTGTTGGTTCCAAACATCAGCACATTGCCGATGCTCGGGATCGTAAGAGGAGCGTCGCCCCACACCCGTGAACTCCTCGATGCTGTGCAAGAGTTCTTGGCGCCAATCTCCCGCGCGCCCACGTTACGCTGCAGCCCTATCGCTTTCCGTTAGCTCGCGTAACTCGGCATCGGGAATTGCAAATTCTGTGAAGCCACAATTCAAACAGACCAGAAGCAGCGGAAACACCCAAACTAAGGGCTTTTCCCATCCTTCGCGTCCAGGGAGGTGAATTGCGACCTCACCATGAAACGTGCTCTGGTTGGATGAATAGCATGACCTGCAATGAAAGCTTTGGGCGGACAAAATACACCTCACTCATACGAACGAAGATTGAAGTCTGCGGACGGAGGCTCCCAGTTTCAAAGTAGTTTACTTCCGCACCCGATCCAGTGCAAATTGATTGTCGTTGTCGGCCTTCCGACGGTACGCAAGCGTGCCGAAATGAACGACTCTCTAGACTATAAGAGAAGCATGATTGACGCTTCTCACCATCGGCGGCAACTACTGTCCATTACACTCAATCGCAGGCGCGGGGGTTTGGGACGAGTCAACGGTGGGCAAGTTGTTCAGAGACTCGGGGCCGAAAAACTGACTCGGCTACTCTTCGTACGGGCTGTGGCGAGTCCAGGATTGCCTTCTACGAAAACGTGACGATTACGCGGGTAACAGATGCCTGCCTCCCCTTAAAACCCGAACGGAACCGAAATGTCGAGATCGTCTTTAAGGACAAGCTTGCCCAGATAGCGGCTCCCAAGCTGGGGGTCCGGATGAAGCCCTTTTCAAGAGAGGGCTTCGCGCGTGGAAAGAAAACGACTTCAACGTTGCACGCATCACGTTTCTAACACTCGTAAACACCTACCCCTGATTCGCAATATGCCAACAGGTCTGCGTCGAAAATCAAAGCATGCTCGGGCCACTTCGGAACTTTTCGACTCGGGTTCTTAGTATGGGCGCATCCGATTGCGCTTCAGTCGGAACTAGTCGCTGTGCTTGTTCGATATCGGCAGAGATGATGATTGCAAGATTGGCAACATGGAGTACACATGGACCATCCTGTTCGAGCGCTTCAATCATCTCTTTGCGGCATCTTGTAGAGACTGCGCTCTCATGGACGCCAGCGGGTAGAACTTGCCGCCTAGCACGACGGCATGAATTTTGCGGGTGTGGCTGATGTCTTCGAGGGGATTCATGTCTAATAAGACGAGATCAGCCGCTCGACCTACCTGAATCGTTCCATAGGTGTTCGTTTTGCCCAGGAACTTCGCAGGGTTCAGGGTCGCAGCCTGGAGCGCTTCCATTGGAGTAAAACCGGCCTCGACCAGAAGCGCCAACTCGTTATGCAGGTCGACTCCGGGCACCAAGGCCCAATCCGAAAAATCTGAACCAGCCATGATTTCGACGCCTGCTTTGTGCATCATGCAGATAACTTCAATATTCTTTTCGTGAATGTCCAATCGTGGCTTCACTGATTCCGGATCATTGCTGAGCACAAAGCCGCGTTCATAGGCGACCAGAGTCGGGACAAACCAGGTGCCGTTCTTCACGAAGCGCTGAAATAGGTCCTGTCCGATGGGGCCGAGGATCTCATCCATGCCTTGTTCAATGGTCTTCGCGGTCGCTCCTTTGCGCCACAGGGCGTTGTCGGTTAGCGTTTCAACATGCTCGAGGCTGGCGACTCCAGCGTCGGACGCCTCGGCGGAGCTAACGTTCTTCGGCAAATGGACGGCTACAGGGATGTGTTCTTTGTGAGCTTCATCCATCACGGCGAAGAACGCCTCAGGCGGGAGCGCATTGTGGACCTTGAGAAATCGACGCCTTTCGCTTTCAGGTCGTGAACAGCCCGGTGCGCCTCCTCGGGAGTGCGCACGGTCAGGCGGTTGGTCACTCCTTCTTTCGGGCCGTCGACGAAAGGCCCGGCGCGGATGATGTGCGGGCCCACTTGCACACCGCTATCGATTTCCCAGCGCCAGCGATCGAGTTGAGCGAGGTCCCGCCCGACAATCTCCGAGGTAGTTACGGCCAGCACAGGAAATCATGGTGCGGCGGTGGCTTATGCCGCTTCCCTGCTCCATGTCGCGTGTACGGTTTTCCTTCCGGTTAATCCCAATCCAACCAAACGCGGTCGCATCTCCGCTCTCGGAGCCAACGTCAAAGAAGTGGGCCAGGACTTGTCTGGGGCAGCTGTCCACGCCGCTGGTTACGCAGAGCGGGAGGGAGCGTATTTTCTCAACGACGCTACTGATCCTGATTTGCCCGCTGGCCCGGCAACGATTGCATGCGAAATATTGGAGCAGAGGCCTGACACCGATGCCTTTGTCGTGCCTGTGGGCGATACGGCTTTCATCCGCGGAATTGCTGCCGCAGTCCGCCACCCGCGTCCCGAGGCGCGAGTCATAGGAGTTCAGGCAGAGGGAGCCCCTGGTTACTACCAGTCGTGGAAAGCCGGCAAAGTTGTTCTTGCTCCGCCCGGTTCTACGATTGCTGACGGTCTTGCCCCCCAAGCGCCACTTCCGGAAAACGTTGAGGAGATCCATCGCATGCTCGATGATTTTTGTCTCGTGTCTGACGAGGAAATGTTAGCTGCGATGCGGCATCTGATTTTTGAAGATCGCGTACTGAGCGAACCCGCGGGCGCTGCCGCGACGGCCGCATTGATCCACCGCAAGGGATTCAATTTCGGCAGGAAGCCCACCGCGATCGTGAGTGGCGCCAACATTTCTCCGCAAGTCCTACGCTCCATGTGTGCTCACCCAACGCTGTTCGGAACGTCTGATCAGTGAAGCGTATCTGTGAGGTCGCGCAGAACAGCGAGTTGTTGCTTTGCAAAAATTGATGCGTGGTCTACGCATTTCTGTCGACGCCTTCCTCTCGGGACAGCGATCTCGCCTAACAGCCCGTGTCTAAACTCGTGTTAACTTAGCGAAGTGGCCAACATGTTCGCGATGAGAACCGCCGTGCTTGCACTTGTCATGTGTCCAGGTGCATGTCCTGCGATGCAACCGTTTGGGACACATTCGCAGTCACAAAGAAACGTTTCGGTGACCATGGTCGAATTGCCAGCGCCGACTGGCCCGTTCTCGATTGGCACGAAAATCTACAACTGGGTGGACCGCTCCAGACGTGAGCTGGCATCAAAGAATCCCGCAGATTCTCGGCAACTGATCGTCCAGGTCTGGTATCCGACCGAAGATCCGTCCGGGCCTGCCAGTCCATACGTGCCGATGTTGAGTTCCTATCGCCACATCTGGGAAGACTCAGACGTTGATGTGGCCAGCCGCACGCTGACCCACTCCCGACTGGATGCAAAACCAATGTCGAGCGTGCAGTTTCCAGTCGTGCTGCTGTCGCACGGCTGGCAAGGTACACGGTCAGAGTACACCTCTTTCGCTGAAGATCTGGCGAGTCATGGGTACGCTGTGTTCGGTGTCGATCACCCCTACATGGGACGAATCGCGCTGCCGGATGGCGAAGTTACCGAGCCGACCGAGAGCCAATTTCACAGCCCAGCGGAAGTTGTTGCGTATTACGGCAAGGATCTGGAGTTTGTTATCAGCGAGATCGCCGAATTGAACCGGGCGAACCCCGAGAAAACATTCACCGGCAAATTCGACATGGCACGAATTGCCGCGATCGGGCATTCGTCCGGCTTCGTCGCTGCCAGCGGTGCCTGCAAGCTGGATTCCAGAATAGAGGCCTGCATCAACATCGACGCGCCAGGTTTTGGTGCGAGCGATCTTGCGGGGCTGGAACAGCCGCTCCTCTGGATTCGGCTCCAAAAGGCAGGCAGTGTACCTGTGGAGTATCTGAAGTCTGCAAGGACTGCGGTCTACGAATTGCAGATTGAGGGTGCGAATCACGGCAGTGTGGAGGACTGGGATTACTTGGAAGCAGCCTCACCGGCACAACGGGAAGCAGCAGACAAAATACTGCATATCATTCGACAGTATGTCGAAGCTTTCTTATCGAAACATCTCAATCGCCAGAACTCAGATCTGCTAGATCCAGGCTCCGGGAAACCGGGCATTCAATGGAGAGTTTACATTCCAGCAGCCAGCTCAAATTCTTCCCCGAAACAGCCGTGAACCAGAGAAGGCGGTGCCAGAAAATGCAGCCGGCCGCCCGTCACAAGTATTTCCAAGAATGAGTCTGCGATGTCAGATGCACTATTGTTGGCGATTCACGAGATGCAACTCGGAGAGGATTCTTTTCGGTAGCCCCAATAAACCCAAAGCCGTCGCCATCACAAACTGGCCGCATGCGATTGGGAGAATGGAAGAATTGCGCCAAATCCTCAAAACTGAATACTATCTGAATGTCGCCAGTGATTTCGGCTTGGCACGACGGGGTGCGACGCTGCGATCCAGCCCGCAAACTGTATTGCACAGTGGACTGGGTCAGCACAGAACCGACCGATGAGACCGAGAAGAGACTCAATCATCCTCACCAATCTTGGGTTGCTCTGTGCACAGATGGGCATTTCAAAGAGCGAATACATTAGGCGATTGGGAAGCCTGGCTATTTGACGTCAACGGAAGTTCGAGTGACCGCGATGAACTGATCAGGACTTTCTGAGTCCTGAGGCGCTCTGCCGCGCGTCCACAAAGGCCAGAGTTGAACTAGGTACGATGCCCAAGGAAGTCAATGTTGCCCATCCAAGTTGTGCGCATTGCTCAGCTCAGCCGGTTTGGAGGCGCGTGGTGCTGAGGAGTTCTTTCAAGTTTTCAGATGGTAAGGCGGAAGGCATGTCGAGCAGATCAAATGTTGCGGCGTACCTATCTCGCCTGGTGTCGCACCGCCAGCATTGGAACCGCCGACCGCGGCGGTCGACGCCTCCCCGTTATTCGGCTAGGGCCGATATCAATCTCCAGGTCTCGGATCGTACGGCGTAGCGTATTTCGGTGCACGCCGAGTTTCTTCGCAGCCTTGCACTGATTGCCTCGTTGATCCTTGAGCACGGTGAGGATGAAAGCCTTTTGAAATTCCCGCACTGCTTCCGAGCATCGCACGCCGGATTTATACATTTGCCAGACGACACTCTCTAATTGTTCCTTCATGGTCGACTTCTCTCTGACGGGATTAAGTGGATGTCAGGGGAAGCCTGCATCACCCACAAAATGGGAAAGGCTATTTGAGCGAGGAATATCTAAGGATGGAAAGGAAAAGGCCGTGACATTGGTTACGCTCTAGCCGCTTGCTTTTTGCGAGGAAGCGAACGGCGTGGAAGCATGCACCATCACGGCCCCTGATGTAATCACTGCTTTCGCAGTTCCAAACCCCAACCACTCCTCGCAGAGCTGTCGGTTTTTTCAGGTTTGGCGGCCCGGCAAGTTGCCCTACCGAGCTGATCACCCAATCTACTTCAGACCGGTTAATTTTATTTGAACCAGCCCTTTCGATCGTCGACGGTGCCGAAGTTAAACGGTTGGTGGATGGTTGTCAATGCCGGTTTTCGGTGCAAACCTTGCACAGGGTACGCATCATTAACAAGGTGAAAAGTCTTTTGGAGTGTGTGGTCTGCCGCGATTGAAAACCTAACTGCTGCGTTTTACACAAACTTTCCACAACTACCTGGGCTCCCGTCTCGCCACAGACTTCCTGGCATTCCTGTGGCTCTCAAGCTGCACTCATTGTGCCTCAGAGCCCCTTATCATTATTAATGCGTCGGAATTAATGTGCCATGACTTGGCCACCGCGAACCAGACGGAATCTTGACGGATGTATCCTCGTCCATTCTCGCTGTGTGTAGCCGTGTAGGCTGGTGTAGCCGTCTTCAGATCTTTCTCGAAAAAGATTGCTCCCGAAAAGAGTATTGAGAGAGCCTACACGAGGCTACATGCCTACACGCACGGCCCGAAATTCACCTAAGTTGTTCGGGCTGGCGCCTCAATTATATATGGCGCCAATACGTATAGGAATGCTCAAAAACCTGATTTGAAAAGTGGTGCGGTGTCGTTTCTCGGGACCAAATATTATTTAGAGGATTCGCAATTTGGCACAATCGCGATGCGTGGACGAAGATGGCAAATCGGGAAACTCCGTACCGGAAGTGGCGAAGCAATGTCACGAACCACGTGACCAGCTACTGAACGAACTTGAAGGCTAGAGGAAACGATGGCATCGTTGGTCCCCGATCCTAAATAAATCTACTAGGAACGACGAATCAAGCGCTCTGAGACTCTCACTTTCCCTCCTCCCCTTTGTCGTTTGACGGGGTTAGAACATAGCGGGATGAATTCTCACCTTCGTCGAGTTAGTTAACCCCAATTAACCAGGTAGTAAACGCGGTTGCGGGCGGAAAAAAGCGTATTTCGCGTGCGGCGCGGGCCGGGCGGGCCACGATCACGATTGTGAGGTGCTGACCACTCGCTCCACAATGGAATACTGCATTGTCATCTCGATGCGCACCACTACTGCGCGACGTTCGCTGATGGTGAACCTCGATCCCGACTCAGCGAGTCCGGCGCCAGTGCTGAAGGCGGTCGTCCGCGCGAACCAGAACAACGCGGGAGTCTATGGCGCGGTCACTCGCATCGGGTCGACTGGCGGTCGGACAAACCATACTCCTCCGTGCGGCGACCGAGAGAAGGGAACGTGGGTGATCGAAACACAATGTCCTGGAACGCCGCCTAATGTCAACTAAGGCTGCGGAAAGTTCAAGCGGTTCAGTACCGCCTGAAAACGCGGTTCTGACCTTAACCTGTCCTGCCCGGGCCAAACCTTAGCAAAGACCATCCACTGTTCACGCTCTTCGAACATGCGCTCCCACCAGGTCAGGGCCTCGTTGTTGTTTTCGAGGCCCAGATAGGGACCGAAAAAAATACCGGGCTGGACATATTGATGACGCGCTATGGTTTTCAGCTCTGCAATCAACTGCAGCGCCGCCCGTCTGCGCCCCCCAAATCCATAAAATTCAGCGAGCATTGAGAGAACAAAGGGGTCTCGCCCCTCACGTTTTGCGTGTTTTTCCATGGCGGCAATGGCCTCCGGGTACATCTTCTTTCCCAGATACGCCCAAGCTAATCCGAGGTAGTCCCCCACTTCGGCAAACTGCTTGACGGCAAGATCAAACTGGCCCGCTCGCAACTCGGTATCTCCCAGTGCATCCCGGCACTCGAGATTGGAGGGATCCAGCTCCACCGCGTAGCGGCTCTCCGCAAGAGCCTGGTTGTGCCGTTCCACTGCCGACAGAAACAACGCGTAACCTTCGTGTGCCCTGGGATCGCTCGGATTCAAATGGATAGCGGTCTGATATTCTCTTTCTGCTCCCGCCCAATCCCAGCCCCAAAAATAGGTGGCGGCGAGGGCCAAGTGGGCGTCTCCGAGGGAGGGATCGAGTTCCAGCGCCTTGAGTGCCGCAGCTTTAGCCGGAACCATGACTTCGCTGGGCCTGTCGCTTTCGCCGAAGGAACCTGCATCCAGGTACGCCAGCGCCAGGGCACTGTACGCCCTCGCGTATTCTGGATCCTTTTCGACAGCCTGCCTGAAAGCCGCCAGAGCGGCATGGGGATTCCCCGGAAATTGCAGGGAGAACGCCGTACCCCGAAGGTAATCATCCTGCGCTTCGGGGTTCACCGGTTTCGAGTGGATAAGACGGGCGCGCTGCTCCAGTGTCAGCTTGACCTTTAATTCATCAGCGATCGAGCGTGCAATGTCGTCTTGCAGGTTCATCAGATTTGCAAGGTTCCCGTTGAATTGTTTGGCCCAGAGCTCCCTTTCTGGCGAAGCCTGATCCAGGTGCACTGTGACGCGCACTCGATCGCCGGACCGTTCTACAGTGCCTTCCAAAACAGCGTCCACCTTCAGTTCCGCGGAAATCGCTTGCAAGGATTTTGGGCTCCCTTTGTATTGCATCGTCGATTGCCGCGAGATGACCCGTAGGTCGCCGACGCTTCCCATTTCCGCAATCAGAGCGTTGGTCACCGCATCCGCGAAGTACTCCTGGCTGGAATCACTTGAAAGATTGGCGAGCGGGAGCACGGCTAGTGCGCGAATCCGCTCCTTGTGGTTCGGCGCCCACCGATCCCGCAATCCGCCTACGTTGGCCCATATTAAGGATCCGGCGGCCAATAGGATGGACGCGGCAGCGACGCTCCAAGTCACTGCTTTCCGATGCCTGAATCGAACGCCTGAACCACGCGTCTCCGGTTCTCCGGCAGGCAGCGGCTCGGTTGTGGCGTGCGATTCGATGTCGATAGGCGCTACAAATCTATACCCGCGGCGCGCGAGTGTTTCGATAAATCGCGGACTCTCGGCAGAGTCGCCAAGCATCTGCCGCAGCCGGTTCATGGCCGCGCTGATGCTGTGCTCGAACTCCACGGTCGTGTCGTCAGGCCAAAGGCACTTCCGAATTTGCTCGCGGGTTACCACATTTCCAGAATTTTCGAGGAGAAGGGCTAGGATTTTAAGCGGCTGTTCGGGCAAGCGAAGGACACTTCCATCCTCCTGCCGCAACTCGCCAGCGCACAGGTCAAGCTGGAAGCTTCCGAAAGAAACCGGACCTTGAGGCTGGTTGAGGGGCGACACCTCGATACCTCCCAATACTTTGGCGGATTGTAGCATCTCTGTGTCTCGCGGAAAACTTCAGACCGTCTGCTCTGTCTCGAACCTGGTGCCTGTAACCCATTACAGAAAAAGCGAGTTATTGCAGTGATGAGCGAGTGAGGTGAAAATGAGGCACATATGAGGTGGATTGCATTGCGGCACTTACTCCTGCAGCCGACACTCGCCTTCTCGCAATCACGAATGCGCAGGAGGCGGCATGAAGCTGCGACTGATCAGCCAAAAACCACACCTGAGGGGGTGCCGAGCAGCGCTCGTCGCAGCTCTGATATTCACAATACATTACGCGATCGAACCTGAAGCGCAGGCACAGACGCTGCGAAGTCATCTTGTACAAGTCCGCGTTCAGGACAAGTTTCCTGCCGCTATTCAGTTTTCCTGTTCAGTGAACTATGCCGAGGCGCAATGCGAGAAAGATGTTCTTGCTCTGCGACAGAAGTTAGCGCTTTATCCGGTCGAGGAACTCGGGCCATGGTCGTTTGCCTTAGCCTCGTCTGCCGAGTTGAGAAACGTCGTGCACGACCTCGGAGGCGATCTGTACTCTCCCGCTATAACAATCATTGAATCCCGCATTACTGTGCTCGACGAAGCACTATTCGCCAAAACGTCAGTGCGCCGGGATGAGACCTTAGAACGGCTGCCCAACGTCCGCGATAGGGCACTCTTGGATTTCGCCCTGTCCCACGAACTCGGGCACGCGCTCTGCCATGAAGTTGACGAAAACCTCGCTGCCAAATATGCGGAACGGCTGCGGAATAGGAGGTTCACGGGCTGCAAAACTTCCAAGCACCACACCTTTGCCGCAATCATTACTATCCCGTCTTATCATTGAGTGGTGAGAACATGACGGGATGGAATATGCACCTTTTGCCTTGACCGCTAGCTGCAGGCGATACAACAGCACAGACTGCCGCAGTCACCGTATCGCTGAATCAAGTCGCATGACGAGACGAGTTGCTTGTGGCCATCCTGCGCTGACAAATACGTCAATGATGTCACCTAGACGTGCCGCGTTTTGCCCATCCCTAAGTATTTCTCGATGATCAGCCAGCAAAGTCTCTGTCAGTTGAACCACCTGAGTGATCGCCATCTGATCAAATTCGTAGCCTAGCCGAGGGCCATTCAGTAGGGTCGAAGCAAGCATAAGAACCTTGACAGGTTCAGCAGAAACGACGGCATTGAAAATTTCCATTAAGTGTTGCATGGTGGCTGGAGCCAATGGGCGTCGACGTTGTGATTTATCGATCTCCGCTAACCGATCCCAAAAACCCCGAAAAGAATGATGCTGAGGCGGAAGCCTGTTTTCGCCAGGCGCTCGAAACGGCGCGCCGGCACAGTGCGAAATCGCTCGAGCTGCGTGCCGCGATCAGCATGAGTCAATTGTGGAAGAGGCAAGACAAAAAAGAAGAAGGACACCAAGTGCTGACGAAAATCTACAGCTCGTTCACAGAAGGTTTTGAAACAGCTGATCTCAGGGAAGCAAAGTCGCTGCTCGAAGAATATTAAAGGCCCACCTCCAGCCCCGCTCGGGTGGAATTCCTGCATTTTTCCGCCCGCAAACCGCGTTTACTCGATGGTTAATGGGGTTAACTAACTTGATAGAGGTGAGAATTCATCCCGCTATGTTCTAACCCCCTTTGTCGTTTGACCCTGCTTTTCTCTCGTCTGTAATATTGGCGTCACGCTCACCACTCCCTGAACGCATTCTCAACACAAGGGAGCACTCTGCGAAGGCAAGTTTCGCCTCCGTACCGAGCCTCCTGCACAAGATTTGCCATGGTCCCGCCAATCGTGAACTCGCCAGTTCTGCAACGGTGTCATAATGCTCCTCGATGGATTCTGTACTACCAGTTCCCGCGGCCGCTACGCTCCACCGCATTCGTCAGATTCAAACCATCACGATCGTCTGGATGAGCGCCGAAGCTGTTGCATCCCTCTCGGCGGCATGGATGGCTCACAGCCCGACGCTACTTGCTTTCGGTGGTGACAGCGCCATCGAACTCTTCTCCGCGATAGCTGTCTATTGCCGGTTTCGCTCAACGTTGCAGGAGAGATCAGAACGCTGGGCAGCTCGAATCACCGGAGGTCTGCTGTTCGCATTGACAGCCTATGTAGCGCTGATCGCGACCTTAGCGCTACTTGGACATCGTGAAGCGAGCCCAAGTTTTCTCGGCGTCGCTGTACTGGCCGTGGCAGCCGTTGTCATGCCATTACTCGCACAGCAGAAGCGCCGGCTGTCCCGTTGACCGCCAGTGCAGCACTGAGGGCAGATGCTGCAGAGTCCGCCCTCTGCGGCTACTTGTCGATCATCGCACTCGCAGGCCTGGTTGCGAATGCGTTCTGGGAAATCACCTTGGCCGATCCTGTGGCCGCTGTGTGTCTGATCCCGCTGGTTGTGAGAGAAGGTTGGAAGGCTGTCAGAGGAAGGCCGTGCGAGTGTTGTTGACGGCTCCATACCGATGCAATCGAGATGAAAGAGGTTAGCAGCGCAGTTGGGGTCCCGAAATGGTCACGATCCGCGGATATTTCACGATATTTCACTTCGCCCGGAGAAGGAGAATGGGCACGCCGATACTATGCCGGACTCGGGTGGCAGTGGCGCCAAGAAAGACATCGGCCAGAAATCGGTGTCCATGCGTGCTCATGGCCACCAGATCACACCGCTTCTGCTCAACCCATTTGATGATTTGGTCGGCGGGTTCGCCGTATGCTAGTTCGGCCTCTGCAGGGATACCCGAAGATTGAAACTCCGTGCGAACCTTTTCCAAGTACTCAGTGTCTTCGGCGATCTCCGGACTGACCGCGTCCGATCCATAGGTTCTGGCGGCCCATCCATCGGCCACATGCAGCAGCACCAAACGGCTGTGCGCGAGCTTGGCGAGCTGCTTGACATGTTCGATGATCGCTCGGTCAGACGGTGTGCCGTCCAACGTCACGAGAATGGTGTCGTACATGGTTGTTCCGTTTCCGTCGTCTTTTGTCCTTCTGGCGTCATCCGCCAACAATGACGTGCCACGCCGCCTTGAGCGAGTCCGGCAGGCCGTAAATGTCCATCGCGGTGATCAGCATAGCACTGCCCCAACCGGCAATCAGCAGGAACCAGCCGTTCTTCCAGGTCCCCATTCGCGCGCGGGAACTGGTGAAGTGCAGGAGCGGGAACATTGCGAAGGGAAGCTGTAGCGCGAGAACCACTTGACTGAGAGTGAGTAGATCGGTAACGCTGCTGTCGCCTCGCAGACCGATAATAAAGACCGCCGGCAGGATGGCGAGCGTGCGGGTGATGAGCCGCCGCACCCAAGGCTTGATTCGCCAGTGCATGAAGCCTTCCATCACGACTTGCCCGGCGAGTGTGCCGGTGATGGTGCTGCTCTGGCCGCTTGCAAGGAGCGCCACTGCAAACAGCGTGCTCGCCGCGGCCGTCCCCAACAACGGCGCCAGCGTCAAGTACGCGACCCGAATCCAATCACTGTCTGCGCTGAACCTGACCACCTGCCCGCCAGATGCGACCACGCTTTCCTTGCCGAAGAAAACCATCGCCGCGAGCACCAGAATCGCCGCGTTGACGAAGAAGGCGATGGTCAGGGCCACGATTGAGTCTATGGTGTTGAAGCGTATCGCGCTCCGAACGGACGGTTCGTCCTTCTGCAGCTTGCGGCTCTGCACCAGAGCTGAGTGCAGGTACAGATTGTGGGGCATGACCGTAGCGCCGATGATACCGATGGCGAGGTATAAGATCCCGGATTGACGAAAATGCGGCGAAACCAGTGCCCGCCCCATTTCCAGAAAGCTGGGTTGGATCTGCGGGAGAACGAAAATCTCGATGAAGTAGCATACCCCGATGGTCGCGATCAACAATAGGACCACGGCCTCGATGGTGCGCATCCCGAACCGCTGCAAAGCCAAGAGTAGCAGCACGTCCAAGCCCGTAATGATGACCGCCCAGAGCAAGGAAATATGAAAGAGCAAGTTGAGAGCCACAGCACTACCTAGCACCTCCGCCAGGTCGCAGGCGCCAATGGCCACTTCGCTCATCAGCCAGTTAGGCCAACGAGTCCATTTGGGATACCAGTCGCGACAGCATTGGGCTAGATCCTTCCCCGTCACCACGCCCAAACGGGCGGAAATTACTTGCATGAAAATGGCCATGAGGCTTGCCAGGCCGACCACCCACAAGAGTCCGTACTTGAATTGGGCGCCACCTTGCAGGTCCGTTCCCCAGTTGCCGGGGTCCATGTA
Source organism: Terriglobia bacterium (assembly GCA_963786325.1). GTDB lineage: Bacteria > Acidobacteriota > Terriglobia > Terriglobales > Acidobacteriaceae > JAIQFF01. Next base: position 68,945 of record CAWAYW010000012.1, on the reverse strand, counting down.
GCCCACGCTGACGAGAATCGCCGGGCCGACAAAGGCGCGCCACTGCTCCCAGAAGCCGGCCTGATGATGGGGAACTTCGACCGAACCGTGCACGTCCTCTAAAGACAGGTGGCTGTTCGCTGCTGAACCGCGAGCGCTGCCCGACGTGGTAATTTCCGAGTGTTCTTCAGTCCTTTTCATCTACACTCTCTTGGAGAATCAACGATGCCCAACCTCACTCTCCAGGCTATGCGGCTGCTGCTGTCCGGCGACATGCATGCCAGGGAAGCCGGAACGCTGGCGCAGCTCTGCAATTCACTGTACCGCATGATGCCGGCCGCCGATCTCGAAGCACGCGTCGCCCTGCTCGAAGAGCAAATTGTACAGGCAGAAGGCGTCCCGTCTCCGGACGGTGATCCCAGTGGCGCGCCTACCAACGGAACTGAAGTGGTCGAGGCCAATGTTCAGTTTGAACAGGAAGCGCAGCCGAGCCTGTCCTCGGTCGATGCCGGAGAACCCTCGCGAGTCGAGGAAGAAAGCACAAACCATGGATTCGGCGAAGCTGAGGAGCCATAGCAGCTATGAACCAGCGGGAACCAATCACTTTACCGCTTTGATGGCTTAAAGCCGTCTCGGGGCGAAGCCTGCTAGGCAAGCGCTTCGGTGAGGAATTTCAATCAAGATCTAGTTGGCGGTTAATGGTTTTTCGTGATGGTTCGGTTGAACCGAGATCAGCTCTTTCGTGAATCGGCAGGATATTGTTCAGCGCCAGAGGCCCACGAATCGATACCTAAAACGCACCGGTGCGCCGTGTGAAGAGATGGAGTTTACTTGAAAAACGACGAGCCAAAGCCGCAAGCAGTGAACATGTGAACGGTGTGAACGTTACAGAGGACTACGCACCGGACATCCGAAATCGAAAAACTTGAAGGCGAACGGAAAGTTCCTCAGGTTTTCCTCATCATCGAATGGCCGTCCAAAGATGTGGCAAAAGGTTTCTACGAATGTGATGAGTACCGGCCCTACCGCCAGAGTCGCATGGAGGGAGCGAAGAGTGAGTTCCTGCTTGTGGCAGGGGAAGACATGACCAAGACTGCACAGATCGCCGATTAGCTCAAGAAAACAAATCGCCGACATGAGTTCATGTAATGTCGTGCGATCCATTCAACTTTGGATTATCTCCTTGATTGGGAGACAAAAAGGGAAACGGATTTGGCCAATGTCTCAGGAATTCCGAAAAGCGATGGAGTACGAACCAGTGAAGCGTACGATCAGAGTTGGACAATTCCGGGTCGGATAATGGGAAACCAGAAATTCAGGTCGAAAAGCTGACTTAGCATTACTAATCCGTTGGATCTTTCGATCACTTTGTTGACCCCGAAGCTGCCGGACACCCTGCGCGAGTATTGGCGGGCAATGTCCAGTGATCAGTTTGTCTCCCGCCATCGGCCTCGTGGTGGGATTTCGCGAAACAAATTCTGGCGTTCGTCCGCGGTCGCTCCATGTGGTATAACTGTTATACTCATGCGGTTTCACTTTGATGGGCGGAAGAGCGGGCGTTTAAGAGCAAACCCGAAAAGAGGCCTCGGATTCGAAGAGGCGCAGGAAGTCTTCTCGCACCCATACTACCTTGACCAGCGCTTCGATTTGCCCGAACAGTACCGGGCGATCGGCTGGGTTGGGAGCAGTTGTACACCGTCATTTTTGAAATGCGCGAGGACGAAGAAGGAGAGTACTACCACCTTGTGACTCTCTGGAAGGCCACCAAGCAGGAGCAGCAACTCTATGAAGAAAATTCGTAAACGTCGGAAACCAGTGTCGGCAGGTGCCATCGCTCGCCTTGCGGACGAAGGAAGGGATGTGTCACGGTTTTTCACCAATAACGGGCGCGTGATGGGTCCGATACAGAGGGTGAATGTTGACCTAGCGTCGGGCATGCTGGAAGAATTGGACACAGCCGCCAAAGAGTTGAACGTCAGTCGACAAGCGGTAATCAAGACGCTGATACGCCAAGCGCTGGATCAGCAATATTTGGCACGCGGAAGGCGTACCTCTTGAGCGGAGGTAGAATCCGTGTGCCGGTTGGGCTCGCGTACGGTGACGGTCAGCCGCTTGCGGCGCCGAGAGGCATCTCCAAACCGTGTCAGCGATACTGGGCTCGATCCACCCGGACCAGGAACATCCCGTCCGGAACGGAATGAATGGCCATAGCACTACTGCTGGTCTTGGTTTTGATAATTCCGGCTGCACTTGGCTTTTGGCGGATGCATGGTCGTGATTGCAGTCAGCGGAACGTACTCCTGTCCGTAAAGTTGGCTCATCGGCTTTACTTGGCCAGCGCTTGCTTGCCGATGTTCTGCACCGTCGTTCTGCCGATGGGCATGACCGTAGCTTCCGATTGGAACTTTCGGAAAAAAGCAATCTTTACGAAACTCGCGGGAGTAATCGCGATTGCGTTAACGTTTGTTGGGGTGACTCTGACGGCACAAGCCAATCTCCAATCAGCTACTGTTTTTCATCGCTTCTCTCGTTTCGGATGCGCCACTGATCGCGTGGTTATTGATCGTCGCAGTTGTGGCGGATCGTGCGAGGAATAACTTCGCCGCTCAGTTAGATACGTATTCGTCCCGGTCCGACCAGGTTACTCAGGGGTCCTGAACCGTGTTGACTTCATAGTCGCCAATGCCTAATATCCGGCCGAGGGTCCTCCATTGATCGGCCGCACCGTTTCACACTACCGCATCACTGAAAAACTGGGTGGCGGCGGGATGGGTGTCGTCTACAAAGCCGAAGACACCAAGCTGGGACGATTTGTCGCACTGAAATTCCTCTCCGAAGAACTGGCGCGTGATCGGCAAGCGTTGGCCCGCTTCCAGCGCGAGGCCCGCGCAGCTTCCGCCCTCAACCACCAGAACATCTGCACCATCTACGAAACCGGCGAAGACGACGGACACCTGTTCATCGTAATGGAATATCTCGATGGGCAGACCCTTAAGCACAAAATTGAGAACCGGGCGCTTAAGCTTCCGGAGTTACTGGAATATGGTATCCACATTGCGGACGCGCTGGATGCCGCCCACAACAGCGGCATTGTTCATCGTGACATTAAACCAGCCAACATCTTCATTACGTCGCGTGGGCAGGCGAAAGTCCTGGACTTTGGATTGGTCAAGCTCTCTTCGCCACCCAAGACAGAAGAGACAGTTGGCGCAGGCCCCAGTGACCCAGTGGTACCGGGCGAAAGTCTCACCAGCCTAGGAACCGCGATGGGCACGGTGGACTTCATGTCGCCCGAGCAGGCCATGGGGGAAGAGCTTGACTCGCGCACCGATCTTTTTTCGTTCGGCGTAGTGTTGTACCAGATGGCGACCGGAGCGCCACCTTTCAAGGGCAACACCTCCGCCGCGGTATTCAACGCCATCCTGAACCAGACGCCGATCTCACCTCAGCGCCTGAATCCCGCCATGCCGGCTGAGCTGGAACGGATAATCAATAAGGCGCTGGAGAAGAAACGCGATCTGCGCTGCCAAACGGCGGCGGAAATCCGGGCCGATTTAAAAAGACTGAAGCGCGATACTGAATCCACAGGTTCTTCAGTGGTCGCCATCGGCAGTGGAGGAGCTGCCGTTGCCAGCGTTGCCACAAAGGAAGTCGAGCCTTCTCCAAAACGGCCCCGCGCCCTGTTGCTCGCGAGTCTAGGGATCCTGGCCGGGCTCGCACTGGGAATTTTTGCCGGGAGGACCTGGCTGGCAAAGCAACCGCCGCCGCCCCCGGTCTACCGCCAGCTTACATTTCGGCGCGGCAGCGTGCGCTCGGCACGATTTGCTCCTGACGGGCAAACCATACTGTACAGCGCTTCCTGGCAGGGGAATCCGGTGGAAGTCTTCACTGCACGCCCGGAGAGTTCGGAATCTCGCGCCTTGGGCATGAGCCACACCCAGCTCATGTCGGTTTCGTCGAGCGGGGAAATGGCTGTTCTGCTGGACAATCATCCGATCGGCACGTGGGTTAGTGTGGGAACCCTGGCGCGAGCCCCACTCGCGGGTGGTGCACCCCGCGAGATAGTTGATCAGGTGCAGTGGGCGGATTGGGGTCCCGACGGGAACCAAGTAGCCATCGTCAGGGACATAGGCGGCCGGAACCGGCTGGAGTATCCGCCGGGGAAAGTGCTCTATGAAACTGGCGGCTGGATTGGGCATGTCCGGTTATCACCCAAGGGAGATTTCATCGCTTTTCTCGATCATCCTATTCAGGGAGACGACAGTGGCTCGGTCGCCGTGGTGGATCTTTTCGGAAAGAAGAAGACATTGTCGGAGGGTTGGTATAGCAGTCAGGGGTTGGCTTGGTCGCCGGATGGAGAGGAAGTCTGGTTTACCGGAAACAAATCGGGAATTGATCGAGCCTTGTATGCCGTCTCTCTCGCTGGTAAGGAGCGGTTGGTAGCACGGATGCCTGGCACTTTGATGCTGCTCGATATTTGGAAAGATTGGCGACTACTGCTGAATCGGGCGAGCTGGCGTCGTGAGTTGACCGCCGTGGCCGATGGCAAGGAACGCGATTTGACCTGGCTGGATTATTCGTATCCTGCCGATATTTCTGCCGACGGCAAGACTCTGCTGTTTGACGAAGAGGGCGGTGGTGGCAGCCTGGCGTATGGAAAATCCGGCGGGCTGAGTTATGCCGTGTACCTGCGAAAGACGGATGGCTCTCCCGCCGTGCTTTTAGGCGAGGGAGCAGCGGTCGCCCTTTCGCCTGACGAAAAATGGGTGATCGCACAGACCCAGCAATCTCCAGCCCAGCTAAACCTACTGCCAACGAAAGCGGGCACCGCTAAGCCACTTACACATGACTCGATCAATCATGCCTGGGCACGCTGGTTCCCGGATGGAAAACGCGTTCTGTTTTCCGGGAACGAACCGGACCGGGGCGTGCGGCTTTACGTTCAGGATGTGGAAGGTGGGACACCGAGACCGATCACGCCTGAGGGGATGCACGCGAGCGCCTTCCTAGTTTCTCCCGATGGGCAGTCGGTTGCGGGCATCGGTCCGGACCAACTTGGCTACACTTACCCAACTGCGGGAGGGGAGAGTCGCCCGATTCGTGGTATGGAAACCGGGGAGCAACCCATCGCATGGTCGCAAGATGGGCTTTCACTTTTCATATACCGTCCAGGGGAGCTTCCGGCCAAGGTTTCGCGGCTAGAATTGGCCACCGGACGGAAACTTGCTGTAGAACAGCTGATGCCGGGTGATCCCGCCGGAGTCGAAACCATCGGACCGATTCTGCTCACCCCGGATGGGAAGATGTGTGTTTACGGATACCACCGCACGCTCTCAGACCTCTACTTGGTCGAAGGATTGAAGTAGCATTCGTCCGGAAGCCATGCAGAAACGGATGCGATCGTCCTGGGCGAAGCGATCAAGCAGTTGCACTCCTGACTGCAGCATGCGATCCCAGCTGTCCCGCTCGGAATAGTGCAAACCGCTGTCGCGGTAAGCAACCCATTCCCGGTAGAGCACGGCAGCAGCATCCTGCCGCTGGAAGTAAGCGGCTACGGCTTGCTCAAATGCCCGGCCAAACAGCACGGCGGCTCGGATGTCTTTTTCTCTCCAGCCATCCAGGTAACGATGCTTGTAGCGCCTCGGGCAGGACAGGTACTGGCTGATCTGGGTATAGCTGTAGGTCATGAAGGCACCCGGGACCCACGAGAATCAGAATCGCTGTTGCTCAGAACCGAAAGGTCTTCCCACCGGCTGGCAGGCGCAAAACCGTCGAAGTTGAGAATGGAGATGCCGTGTATGGGTGACTTCGCTGACCTTGACCACGCCCCAAAGATCGATCAGGGCCTTGTCATCGATCTCGTTCTTTCCCAAAATCCCTCAGGAACCAGTTGGTCGTCCGTTCGCAGATCAACGCGCCGGGGAAGTTGCGGTTCAATTTTGTGGAATCGTGACAGGGATTGAAGAAGCACCGTCGGATCTTGACCTTCAAGGTTCGCTCCTGCCAGAAAATCCGCGCAGATCATCTCCAGACAGTAGCCGCGCGATTTGTCCGTCCCGAGAATTAACGCCGCCGTCTCAATCGCCTGCTCGATCACCGGAATCTGGGTCTTATAGATTTTGAAGTAGATAATCTCCCACGGTTCCGATTCCCGTCCCGTCAGTTCCCTCTCCACCTCCCGCTTAAATTCTTCTTTGGGCAGTGAGCGCGCCTTGTGCATCCAGGTTGCACAATCGAACTCCTCGCCATCCCTCCTCGCCACTTTCGCCAGCTCTATTCCCTTCGTCCATCCAACTTCCTTCAGTTCCCTTCTCGCCTGCGGCGGCAGGTGCTCATGGATGGACATGAGGTAGTAGGCCTTCCGTCTCGATTCCGGAAATCTTCTGGTCAGAAACTCGTCAAACGACTTAAGATCTTCCAACCGCCAGTACTGTCCTGCCCGCACTTCGCACAAATACCGTCCCAGTTCCACAAACCGGGTATCCCGCTCCGACTCCGACCTCCGCTCCCAGGCCAGGATTTCGTCGACCTTGGTCAGAACAAACAGTGCCCGCTTCTGATTGAGCTTTGGTGGCATGGGCGGAAATCTAGTAAGTAAGCTCGTCAAACAAACCAAAGTCGTCTGCTCCTGGACGCCGCACCAGCGCCGCTTCGGTCAGATCCGATCGTTGCAGACAGAGCCCTATATAAGGACAGCTGGTACAGGGGTTCTGCGGAAAGCGGATACCGTTGTGCGGCAGGAACTCTGCGGCTTCGATACCTACATGAGAAAGCACACAGGCGAGAAAAGCCCCAACTAAGTATTGGCGCTTTTCCATTTTTCTTGACTTCGCCCAACGGTGGGGCACACAATCTGCGACTGTCCCCGCCGTAGCGCGAGGCGGCCGGCCTTCCGGGGAACCCAAATGCCTCTAAGTTTCGCAGCCGACATCCTGCCGCTCTTCCGCGATGAGCCCGATATCGTGGCCATGAAGCGGTATGGGCTTGATCTTTCTTCCCACGAAGAGGTCAAAGAGAAGGCCAAGGAGATTTACGAATCCTTGGAAGACGGCAGCATGCCGTGCGACAACCCTTGGCCGAAGGACCATGTGGCGCTGTTCAAGCGCTGGATTGATGAAGGCATGGCCGCCTAAGCACGCTTCAGCAAACTTCACAGATCCAAATCAATCCGCACCGTCAGAAGTTCCGTCCCGAAAAGCCGCACCACCACCGAATTCGCTATGCTGCTCGTTAGCTCACTGGCCAGCCAGCGCTGGCGCTCGCGCGGATCATCGTCCCAGAGAAGGTGCGCCGTGCCAGTGTGCCAGCGAGCGCCAAAACCTTTGCGCAGCTTCACCCGCACACGCGGGTTCTCTTTAATATTGCGGACGTATCCCGCCTTCATGCCATGCTCTGCCACGATCCATAACCGATCGCCGACGCGCGCGTCGCCCACGGGAGTCCGCCGCGGCTTGCCAGTTTTGCGACCCGTCGTTTCAAGGAGAGCATATCCGGGCGGCACGACGCCCATAGCAAAGAGGAGCTTAATCGGCGGGTTGAGCACGTATTTCTGCAACACGTGAACAATTTGCTGTTTCATTTCTCGTGCTCACAAAACTTTGGAGAGACACAGTGGCTGGCGCTACGTCCAGTCGCCCGTAAGAGTTTACGCCACCCGCATATATCGTCATGCTTGCATGTCTAATGAATTTCAGGTTTAATCCAGTGCCACCAAGGACTGTCATGCCGGAGGAAATATGAGTCCCACGCGCAAGACCGCAGGACAGAAGGCAGCCGCAACTCGGAAACGCAATGCCGCGCGTCGCCAGGCAGCTGCGAAAAAAGCCGCTTCGACTCGCAAGGGGCGCGCTGCGGGCAAGAAGGCTGCGGCGACGCGTAAACGTCACGCGGCCGCACGTAAGGCCGTAAGCACTCGCACGCGCCGGGCCGCCGCAAGAAAAGCAGCAGCAACCCGCAGCCGCAAAAAAGTGGCCGCGCTCACCCAGCCTGTGCGAGTCCAAGAGCCACCGCCCGCACCAGAACCCCAGGAGCAGGCCACACCCGATCCCAGTATCCCCGAATAAGCTGCCCAAAAACGTCAAAAGCCTCAGCCCATGAGCCGAGGCTTTTTCCCTTCCACCGAAAACAGACAGCCATCACTGCACCAATCTTAGGGAATTGACCGAAGAAGGGTCGAGGCGTACTTTTGCGTCGAAGGAGGTGTCACGCCATGGAAAAAGAGGTTACGAAGAAACAGCCGACGAGCGTGACAAGCGAACCGCAAGAGCTCGAACACCAGATCCGTCTCCGCGCGCAGGAACTCTACGAGGCACGCGGCCGGGAGGATGGCCACGAGCTGGACGACTGGCTCCGCGCCGAAGAGGAAATCACGCAGAAGAAGGCACGCACTATCGCCGCCTGACCTGCGCTCAAATTAAACAGGAAACAAAGCGGGCCCCGGACACGCTCCGGGGCTTTTCTGTGTACGCCACGCTCTACCATGAATTCAATCTCTCTCCGCGATTACGTCCGCATGCTCGGTTTGCCGGTCTTTTGGAGCGCCTTCGAAGATCTGGATCACTCGTTGCGTACCGGCGAAATCCGCATTTGCCAAAAGACACCCCGGCGGCGTTTTTGAGTGCCTGGCCAAGCACCCGCAAGAGAGCCACATCTTCGACTCGGCGATGACATCGAAATCGCACCGCGATATCATCGCCATCCTGCCAGCTTACGATTTCTCCCAATTTGCAACCATCGCGGACATCGCCGGCGGACGAGACCATCTGCTCCGCGCCATTCTTAAGAGCTTTCCCAAGACACATGGGATCCTGTTCGATCAGCCGCACGTAGTCGCTGAAGTCTCTCCCGCTCCAGGTCAAAAGCTCTCGGTAGTGAGTGGAAATTTCTTTGCGGACCCGTTGCCCCAGGCGGACGCCTACCTGCTGATGAACATCATCCACGACTGGGCGGACGCGGAGTCCATCAAGATCCTGTCTGCCATCCAGCGTGACATGCCGCGGCATGCCTGTGTGTTGATCATTGAGACCGTCGTTCCGCAAACGCCTGGGCCGCACCTTTCCAAGGAGCTTGACATTGCTATGATGGCGCTTCCCGGCGGCAAAGAGCGCACCCAAGAGGAGTATGCGGACTTGGCCGCAAAATGTGGCCTCAGATCGAGACGAACAATGGAAACTAGGAGCCCCTATTCGATCCTGGAGATGGTGGTCGCTTAACCTGGGGAGAAACTGGCTGACTATCTTGGTTGCTAGTTATCCGCGCCCGATAAAAGGCATTCTCGTCGCCATCACGGTCATGAACTGAACATTCGCGTGAGAACGGCTTCAGCGACATGCCTTACATCCAATCGTGGTTCGACAACGTTCTCGCCGCCCTGAAACAAGCCAACAAGAACACCGCACGACGTGGAAGTAAGGTCGATCTTCCTTCAGCGGAATTAGCTCGCCGTCGCAGGCTCGAAAATATGTCGCTGGCTTCTGCCGGCTACCGACTTGATCTCTTGATGGTCGAGGTCTATTGTTCTTTACCGCAGAAGAAATCTTGGAGGAGGAGATTATTATGACGAAAGGACTGCTCACTCTATTGCTCGCATCGTTACTTGCACTCCCCATTTCGGTGGCAATGTTCGCCCAGGAGACTCCAGCGAAGACGAAGGCCGCGAAAGAGGCGCGGTGGGATGGGACTGTCATCAGGAGCAATCCGGATAAATCGACTCTGACGGTTCGTAAGTTGAGTTCGACCGCTGAGATGACCGTCCAATACGACGCCTCGACGAAATGGGTCAGCCAGGAACACGGCAGCAAAACGGTCAACGACATTGATGCCAGCCAGGTCAAGGACAATAATAGGGTGATTTGTAAAGGCAGTATGGGCAAGGATGGCGTACTGCATGCCACCCTGATCTCCAAGCGCCTCTCGCCCACCTATTAGACGCCCCTTCGCCTGTGCAGCGCGTTTGCAGAAGTAGAAAACGACAGTGCTACAACAACGTACCGTAGTGCTCACAAAAGATAGGGCGGAGCGGTACTGCCGGCAATGAGATTGCGAAAAGGATAGCGAAAATCGATTTCGCTGAGCACCCCTTGGCGAAAGCATTGTAAACCTGTGAGCTATAAGTCTACTGAAGACGCAGCGAACGCCATCCTTAAGATTCTGGGCGAAGAGGAGCAGGAACTCGCGGCCATCCTGAAGATCGAAAAGACTGAAAGAGGGCCCAAGTCAAACCGGATGATGGTTTCGCTCAAGAAGGGCGGACAGACTTTTCGAATTACATTCGATTGGGTCCGTGATGAGCATATTGCCTATCACGGCTTTCATCTGGGCAATGGATATATAGAAAAGGAGTGGGATCTTGCTCTGCGCCCAGAAAAAGAGGCCGTTCCCGTCGCGCCGCCTTTTTTCTGGAAAGTGCGGTTACACGACGCGTCCATCCGACAAGCATCTCATCCCGAAAAGCTGACCGAGGACTGGCTGCGCCAGTTGATCCGGAATAAGCTCGCGATTCCGCAGTAGTGCTTCACTACCTGAGAGAATCTGTTTTGGTGGCTAGTAACACGCCCGCATGTCGGCTAAGTCGTCCGGCACGAATCCAACAATTTCCAAAGAACTTGTATTGTGCCAGAATAGCGTCGGAGCACTTTGCTGCGCGCGCATAATCCCGCCCATCGACAGTGTGTGGCTTCATCTCTTCCCGCCAAAATACTACCGCGCAGACCACTCGATCACCGTCTTTAACCGGCTAGCATCAATATTGACGGATTAATAGAGGACTTCCTTCTCGCCTTTTTCAGCGATCAGCTTCTGGAACTGCTCCACAATCTTGTCCCGTCGCGCCATCACGGCCTTGACTTCATCCTTGGTGAGATAACTCTTAGTTCTTGCCGCCAGTTGGTTTCCATCCAGCGACTTCAGTTTGTCGAACAACTGCCGGTCGCAGCGCACTAAGTCCTTGGGATCTTTAAGGTCTTTGTGGAGTCGAAATGCGCGGGTAAAATCAACCCTCCAAACCTTCCAATCCTCCCCAATTAACACGTTAGTGAGGTTGATGTCTGTGTCACCAACCAGTTGATCGAAGACCCGAACCTTGTACATCTGATTGTTCCAAGCGTCCGCATCCGGCGCCGTCAAGTTTTGCTTGTGGCGCTCCACTTCATCCATCTTGACCGGCAACCACCAACTGAGAGATCCTTCATCACCTTTCCATTTGCGCTCCACATACATGGGCAGCATGTCATCAATGCCAAGCAGCTCAGCCAACTGATAGGCCGCAATATTATATTTGTAGGAATCGACGAAGTTTAATTCGGTGCCTCCGGCAAGCTGCTTCCTAACTGTGTGCTCATTAATCGCCTGGAAAGAGGCGTCGTGGGTCAAAATGCCGTCCGTCAGCGTTAGCCGCCAGGGTTCGGTGATGCCCTTCTTGGTATGCTCACTCTTCACCACTTTGGCAGTGAGAAGGAACTGCCTGACTTGCTCCTTGGTCAGGGTTGGTTCGTCTGACGCGGGGACAAAGCGTATGCAAGTTAGACACACGACCGCAGCGACAATGAGCCTCCGCCACAGCTGAGAAAGTGTGCGCATTGGAGTACCCAGCCCAGATTGTGTTACGAAATTTACCTCCTTATTCCGCATTCGGCAACTGAATTTATGGAGCCGCATTGCCGCTTGCGTGCAACGGAGGGCCGAGAAAGGCACGTTCTGGACGAGTGTCCTCAAACAAGAATTCAGGTTGTAGTGTCCGCAGCACTCCGTGCGACAGTCGGCACAAATCGCAGCACCGCATTCAGCACATTCAGCGATGGCACGGTTTAAGCAGGGTTTGCCTGTGTCGGAGTCGCTGAAAATGCTCGATTTGGCAGTGGGGGTTCATGCAAACCATGCACGCGAAAATGCCCGACTCGGCTGAGCCGTGGGCATCTGGCCACCGCTCGATTTGTGTGAGGGGCCAGCGTCGGCACTATTCGTCCCCCATGATCTCGCTATCTAGTCTTTTCTCAACTAACTTGCTGTAGAAAAGTCTCAATCTATCTGGATGGAGAGCTCACGCGAACGCGTGGCAACCGCGGCTGGCCCGCGCTAACCGTAATCTCAATGAATTTTTGGCTGTTTCTACCATCATCTGTGGATGGCGTTGTGCGTCCTTGGGGATTGAAGTAGATGACGTTGAGTTCGATTGGTCGGGATAAATTCGGGAATCACAAATTCATCGGCTGAAAACCTGTATGTTTGCGCAATACACAACTACAGTTTCAGTCGTTTGTTTCATGTTCAGAGTTAGACGGGACTAGGCTGGCATCACAAGTTATGGTCAGGAGGCAAGGCGATGAAAAGCATCACCCTAAGGAGGGTTCTCCCGCTGCTCATTCTGGTCGCATTAGGAGCCTGGGCGCAAAACAAACCGCAGGCTGAACGAATCACCGACGGCCCAGTGGTGAAACAGACTACGGATACGGTGGCTGAAATCGCTTGGTCGACCGATGCTCCAGGGAGCAGCATTGTGAAATACGGAACGAAACCAAGTGCGTTAGGTCAAATGGCTGAAGAACCATGGGGCGGCAAGAAAGAACCCAACGGGAACTACAACCATACTGTCTGGATCAAGAACCTGAAACCAGACGCCACCTACTATTTTATAGTCGAGACCGGACAAGGTCGCGGGACTGGGACGGAAACGCAAAGTCGTCCACAGCAATTCCATACCTTGCCTCGCCGATAAGGGCACCTTTTGGTTGGACGATGTGAAGCTAACTCCCATTGCAGCGCCTGCAGATGGTCCACCGCCATTTTTGAACGACAAATGCCGGAGCGATCGGTGTTCGATAATCGGTAGTGCGAGACGGTTCGACCGACCATGGAGTCGACATACGGTAGGCGGCAAGCGAGGGCAAGTCAACGAGTCGCACCTGCTGTAGCCTCGCGTACTCCGCGTTGACTTCCTTCAGGATTGGGATGTCGGGATCGGTGTCTTTCCAAAGCGCGAAAAGGCACTTACTGCGGAAAGCCCATGCGTTTGAGCAGGTCGATGTAACGCGGATCAGAGTGAAAGGGCATAAACTCCTCTTGCATCTTTAGGTATACCATCCGCCCCGAGCGCTCCGCATAGGCCTTTTCCAGCAACTCGAATGTATGGTCCCGGTCTCCCATCAGCGCGTAGTAAACCGCTATGTCGTAGGGCGAGACGTATTCGTTTAGCGACCTGTTTTTCAACACCTCAATCAGTGCTAGGCACGCCCCCCTCAGTTTTGCCTTGCCATATCCAGTAGCGAATGCCTCCCCATCTTCTGGGCGCCCGGTCTTCTTCAAACCCATGACCCAGTCCGCCACGAAAGCATCCTGATTTCCCATGCGCCAGTGCGTGATGCCGCGGCTTGCATAGTAGACCGGAAATTCCGGATTAATGAGGATAAGCCTATTCAGCTCGGTGATGGCCTCATCATAACGGTGCAAATTGCTCAAAATCGACGCGTGGTTCGCGTTAATCTGGGGAGAAGCTGGATCGAGCGCCAGAGCCTTCTCATTCTCAGCTAGCGCCTCGTTTAATCGACCGAGGTTTTGCAGCAGAGTCGAATACCAATGGTGGGATAGGACATCGTTTGGGCTCAGTCCAATCGCCGTACGATATTCAGATTCCGCTCCAGCCCAGTCCCAATCTATCTCCTTAAGGACCGCCAGGGCAGCATGCGGCTCGGCGAGCGTGGGATCGAGTTCAATCGCCCGTTGTGCGGCACTACGGATCTTGGGCGCGGCTTCATCATGGGAAACTATTGTGCGATCGAGCAGAAGGACATAGACCTCTGCCAGCCCAGTATAGGCCTGCGCGTAACTTGGATCTTTGGCCACTGCCTGGTTGAATTGATCTAAGGCTTTGTAAAGGCCGTCGCGCGTGCGCTGCTCCATGTAGAAACGGCCCTTTACATAGAGCTGGTAAGCCTCACTGTTCTCGGTTGTATGCCCTGATAGTTGCTTCTTCTCCTCTCCTGTCAGCTTCACGCGTAACTGGCCGGAAATGTCGGAGGCAATGTCATCCTGAACGGTAGCGATGTCGGAGACTTTTTTCCGGTACTGCTCACCCCAGATCTGCGAACCGTTGCTGACGTTCACCATCTCGGTTTCGACGCTGACCGTGTCCCCGTGTTGCGATAACCGCCCCACGACAACAGCTCCCACCTTCAGGTCGCGCCCGATCTGAATTGGATCCTGCTGCGCTTGCCGGTACCGGAAAACCGTGCTCCGTGCCATCACTCGCAGTCGCGGTAGCCGCGAGAGATGGTTAATCACTCCTTCCGTAATGCCGTCCGCGAGGTAGTCCATCTCCGGGTTCAAGGTAGCATTGGTCAGCGGCAATACGGCCACCGAATCAATGACGCTCGACGCTCGGTGGAGGAAGTAATATCCGCCCGCTGCCATCGCCGCCAGCACAAGCACAACAGCCAACCCGATCAAGGTCCATGGCTTCCTGGGTGGCGCCACACTGGAAGCCGACGGTCCAGCGGCAACCATTCCACTTGCTGACGTCGCTGGAACATTTGCTGCGACGGACAGCCCACTACTCACAGGAATGCCAGGTTCTGCAGCCGCCACGACCGCGCTCCGGCTCGAAGAAGTGTCTCTCTTCAACCGCTGCAGATCCGCTCTCATATCCGCTGCACTCTGATAGCGGAGATTGCGGTCTTTCTCCAAAGCCTTGTTGATAATGCGTTCCAGTTCGGCTGGCACAGCGGGATTCAGTCGTACAGCGGGTGCTGGCACAGCATCCAGTATGGCTTTGAATACCTCTGCTGAACTGCCCGCATGAAACGGGAGCGTGCCGGTCGCCATCTCATACAGCACCACCCCGAAAGAGAACAAATCGCTGCGGGCATCCAGTTCTTTGCCACGAGCCTGCTCCGGTGACATGTATGCGACGGTGCCTAGGGTTGAGCCAGGGCTGGTCAGATGCTGTTCATCGATCACAGCGGTCATTGTGTTCGCCGAGGTCACCGAGGTAGAAGAACTAGCGGAATCGACCTTGGCCAATCCAAAGTCCAGAATCTTGGCGTGTCCGCGCTTGGTGACAAATATGTTGGCGGGCTTGATGTCGCGGTGAACGATACCCTGCGAATGCGCTGCGTCCAAGCCATCGGTCATCTCAATGGCAAGCGAGAGCAGAGTTTCGTTCTCTAATGGCCTTCCCGCAATCAGATTCTTCAGTGTCATCCCGTCCAGAAACTCCATGGCAATGAAGGTCTGCTCACCGTGTTTGCCGATTTCGTGAATCGTGCAGATATTGGGGTGGTTTAGAGAAGACGCCGCCCGCGCCTCCCGGCGAAAGCGTTCCAGCGCTTGTGGATCTCGCGACAACTCATCGGGAAGGAACTTCAAGGCGACGAAGCGGCCAAGCTCAGTGTCCTCAGCCTTGTAGACGACACCCATTCCGCCACCGCCCAACTTCTCGACGATGCGGTAATGCGAGATGGTTTGGCCGACAAGTTCGGTAGGCATGCCCATTGGCGAAAATGTTAGGTCGTAAGTTGCCAAAGGTCAATTGCAACGGTCAGCAAAAGGGGACTATTGCAGCCTCGCATACTCCGCCTTGGCTTCCTTCAGGATGGGGATGTCGGATCGTTCGTCCAGTCGGATGAAGCAGGTATCCGCTGTTACTCCTATCTCCTACGCGGCATCTTGTTCTGGGAAGCAAAGCGAGGGCTGTAGGTCGAGTTTGTCTACTGCCGGCTTCACATTGATGTGGAATGAGGCTCGGTCTCGTGCGAGCTTCGGGCCAATCACACTGGCCAATCTCTCAACGATGGTGTTCAAGTCTTTGGCATGCATCTGCTGCAATCCAATCGTAATTGTGATGTCGAACAACCCACTTTCCCATTCTTGTTCTGCCCTGTGCGCGAGCAAACTACCCCCGAGCATCCGAGCTAGGCTCACGAGTGAGCGGCTTTTGCATGCGGCGCATTCGTCACCTCGACTGCTGCTGATGACCTCGCAATCCAGGCAGAAGACCGCATTCGAGAGAGGGAGAACTCCTGCGTCCAGATGGTTCCGTGTTCCGGCGAACATATACACCAACCTCTATCCTGAGATGTGGGCAGCTATAGCCGATACCAATACAGCAAATCGACCTTAAACAGCCAGACTGGCGCAGTTCGGTTGCCAAAGCAAAAGCAATGGACTGGTTTATTCGTCATAGAGTTGCGGGAAAATCGTCAGTCGAGGTTGATAACTACGTGAAAAACTTTGCACGCACTCTTGCGAGGTGGAGAGGCATCCCGGCCCGGCATTGTGTGAAAAATTCGAGTTTCAGCGTCGAACGTTGGACGTAATCCAGGCTGCAAATGGAGAGGATGCAGTGAAAAGGGCCGATCAGCTACACCCAGACCTCTCTCTCTTAAGGAACTCGCTCATGCGGTCTGCTCCAAGGGGATAAGTTGGAATCCGAGGGCTCGCGCTTTGGCGCGGAATTTAGCTTCCTGGCGTTTCTGAAAACGGAGTTGGTCGGCGGCGAAGTGAGTGGCGTCGAATTCTTGGCGGGTTGTCACCAAGTGGAAAATGATGCGGGCCAATTTGTGGGCAGCCGCAGTTATGGCTTTCGGAGCGCCCAGCTTGGCGCGCATGCGGCGGTAGAAATCGCCCAGCACGGATTTGCTGTGGTGCAGCGACTGAGCCGCCATGCGCAAGGCAGTAGCGGCGCGGCAGTTCACCTTGCGCGTGCCCGCCCACAAGACCTTCCCTCCACTGATCTCGTTATCCGGGCATAGGCCCATCCATGAGGCAAATGCGGAAGCACTCCGGAACTTGGTGAAGTCCGGGCCGATCTCTCCGAAAAGGGTTTGCGCGATGCCGGTGCGGATTCCCGGGATTTGGGTGAGATCGACGCCAAAGGTGCGCTTCAATTCTGTGCGCAAGACTCCGTCGCTGGATCGTGTCTTGGTCGGCGGTGAAGCTGGGGCGATGTCGGTAGCCGAAGCTTGGGGTGGATCTGGGGGATGGAACTGTTCCAAAGCCCGATGGATCTCCCGATCACAATCCGCGATCAGCTTCTGATAGCTGCGGTAAGCAGTCAGGGACTGTTGCAAAGTGAATAGATGCTCGGGCCGGTAGTCGCCAACCAACGATTTTGCGATCACTTCTTCGCTGGCCTGGATGCGCCCATTGCGCAGTTTGGCCAACACCTGGGGATTCCGCTCTCCGTCCAGGATGGCATCCACGATGGCTAGCCCGGTCTGACCGGTGATGTCACTGATGACGTGATGCAGCTGCAGGTTCATTTGGTCGAGTGCTTTCTGCATATGGTTAACGTGCGTGGCCGCCATCTGCACCAAGCTTTCCCGATGCCGCAGCAGAGAACGCACCGCTGCTTCTTCGAAAAAGTGCAAGCCCAGGAAAAGAAGAAGCCAGGCACTTTGGCCAAGGCATTTTCCACCCATCCTCAAACCCCGGATCGCATTGAGAAATCACAGCAGGAGATCGGGCATATCCTAGCGGCACGGGCCCAGTACGTGGTTTCGACCTCGGAGTTTGACGACGTGAAATCGCGGCTCGCGGCGATTGAGAACCGTCACAAGATTCTGGACAAGAAGGAAGACCAGAACAAGCCCAGCTTGCGGCGGGCCTCCTCCACGGACAAGAGCGACAAGGATGACAAAGGGAATGATGATAATCATCCAACCCTGAAGCGCCGCAACGACAACAACTGAATGCCGACGCTGCCGAGTGGCTCCTACTTGCCCTTACCGCTAGGTGCGCCTCTCGGGCGATGGTCGTTAAGGCGATACTCGACGAGGAAGATTCTTGCTGCGGTTCTGCGGGCCGACGCCCCGCCATCGGCCAGGAGAGACGATCCGTTTTCGCAATCTGCCACAATCTGAGCTGTTCCTGATTGAACCTTCGTCACCCATTGATGCGTTGAGGGCTGCAACCGGCAATGGTCTGGCAGCGGCCAACCTGTTATTTCTGCCGGTGTCCAGACGCCAGAACGCCATCTAACATCGTGCTACCAAGCCGAACGGGCATTCATGCGCAATAGAGTGATGGTCGTCATTCGTTTTACTCTGCCGCTATTGCTCGCAATTATTCTTCTCCCCTTACAGGCTCAGAGGTCATTGCCGGATCATCCGCAGCCTCCGCCCTCTTTGCCAGACGCTCCCTCCGCGTCCCGGCCTCCGTTACCAAAAGGTCCGAAGCCCCAGGTTGCCGCCGGTGCGACTCCCTCCGAGCAGCGCGTCGACGAGGCATGGCCTCGCAAAGCCACACGCGGAGATGAGACGTTCTCCATGTACCAGCCACAACTCGAGGCTTGGAATGGCGACGAGCTACGGGCCTATGCGGCCCTCGCGGTGATGAGCACGACTAATAAGACGACCAAATACGGAGTGGTCTGGTTCACGGCTCGAACGGAGGTAGACAAAATCAACCGCCAGGTAACGTTGGACAACTTCGAAATCACCAAGGTCACATTTCCTATGATGAAAGCCAGGGAGGCTGAATTTCAGGCCTTCCTGCAGGCTAAGCTGCCCGGGAGGTCCAAGGTGATAGCACTCGACCGCCTGGAAGCCGCGTTGGCAGCGAACGATTCGGAGCAGGCTGGGGTCGAGGCGTTTCCCGTGAACAATGAACCCCCCAAGGTTATCTTTACGACCAAACCCTCGTTACTCGTCCTCATCGACGGCCCACCACAGTATAGAGATGTCGGTGGAACCGACCTGCAGTTGATGCTCAACACCCGAACCACGATTCTGCTCGACACCAAGAAAAAGGAGTACTACCTGAACGTCATGGATGGGTGGTTGCAAGCGCCGGACCTCATGGCAGGTCCCTGGTCCTTCACTGCGAAGATTCCCGATGATATGAAGGAAATCACCAAGGGAATCCAGGAGCGGCAGCAGGCAGCAGCACAGGAAGGCAGCCCGCCTCCCTCGCTGAAACAGGCAAAAGAAAAAGGAAATATTCCGGTGATTTATGTGAGTGTGGGCCCTGGTGAGTTGCTGGTAACCGAAGGCCCGCCGCAGTTTGAGATCATTCCGACTACCAACCTCGAGTACGTCAAAAACACTACCGCCAACATTTTTAGGGATACTAAGAGTCTCGAGTACTACATCCTTCTGGCGGGGCGCTGGTTCCGATCGAAATCCTTGGAGAGTGGTCCCTGGGAGTTTGTTGATGGCAAAAGTCTGCCTGAGCAGTTCGCCAAAATTCCCGAAAATAGTCCCAAAGCCGGTGTATTGGTCTCGGTACAGGGAACCGGCCCTGCCAAGGAAGCACTGATCGCGAACGCCATACCGCAGACAGCCACGATAACCCGCAACCAGGCCCAGCTGCAGGTCAAGTACGACGGAGATCCCCAGTTCAAGAAGATCGAAGGCACAGACCTGCACTACGCGGTAAACACCGCGACCCCGGTCATCCAGATAGATGACAAGAACTACTACGCCGTCGAGAATGCGGTCTGGTTCGTGGGGGCTGCGCCGGATGGGCCGTGGGCAGTGGCAACGTCGGTTCCCCCAGCGATCTACTCAATTCCTCCCAGTTCCTCTCTGCATTACGTCACTTACGTCAAGGTGTACCGCTCCACGCCGGATGTCGTATACGTGGGCTACACTCCCGGATATTACGGCACGGTGGTATCTTCTACCACCTCTACGGTTGTGTACGGCACGGGTTGGTACTATCCGCCTTATGTTGGCAGTCACTGGTATGGAGCACCCTACACTTACGGAGTTGGCGTAGCGTCCACGTGGAGTTCGGGAACGGGTTGGAGCATCACCATCGGCGTCGGCTACACCTATGGTTATCCTTACTACTATCCGTGGTGGGGACCATGGGGCTACTACGGCGCTTGCTGCTGGGGGCCGGCTTGGGGGTACGGCTACGGCGGCTATGCCGGCGCGAATGTATACGGGCGCTGGGGGAATACCGCTTACGCCAGTACCCGGGCCGCTTGGGCGAATCCCTACACGGGGAACTATGGTGCGGCAAGCCGAACCGCTTTCCAAAACACGCAACGCGGCACCACGGGTGTTGCAGGTCGCGGCGCCAATACCAACATCTACACCGGCAATACCATCGCGGGGCGTGGGGCCGTGGGCTATAACCCGACGACCGGCGTTGTGGCTGGCGGCGGTGCTGGATACGCGGGCAATATGTACAGTGGCGAAGGAGCGGCTGGCCGCGGCGGCGCTGCCTACAACACAAACACTGGCGCCGGGGTCGCCGCGGGCTCTAACAACATTTACGCGGGAAAAGACGGCGACGTATACCGCTATAACCGTCAGACCGGGAATTGGTCTCAAAACAGCGGCGACGGATGGAAATCCACGTCCAAACCCCAGCCCAATCTACAACAGCAAGAACAGGCACGTGCCGTAGGTCAGCAGCGCACGCAGAACTTTGGCGGATCGATGGGCGGCGGAATGCGTGGCGGAGGAGGCCGGAGACGATAACCAGCCCTGCACTCCTGGCCTGACTTGAAGCCGCATACCTCATGCTCGGCATCCACAGCGAACGCGAAGGGTGGAAACCAGCCAATTATGCTGAGGCTGGTGCGCCATCGATAAATCTTAGGACCCTATCGACAAGTGCGCCGGCGCCGAACGTTTGCGTGGAGCCGAGTGTTTCCCGCCGGGGCACTTGCGATAGGGGGATTTGTACGAAGCCGCTGGCGCGGCGGACGCGGTGGAGCTATGCGTTTTGCATGGGCGATTCGTGATTTGTTCGTCGAAGTGGAGGTTGGACGGGTTGGCAAGGCGAGTCAGTAGGAGCCTCGATAACCGCAAAGCGACGATAAAGTGAGGATGATTTAGGGGAGTTAGGGCGGGATGGAAGCTGTCAAGCGGAACTGTTCGGCTTCGACGTCAGCACGCCTCTAGCTTGGTTCGACATCCCAGCGAGGTCGTCGACGAGGTGCACGGGCAGGAAATCACCGCCGTACTTGCGCTGATACCATTGTGGCGCTGGCACGGTAACGCCGCCGAACGCCTGAGTCCACCTCTTCTCGACCCGGAGCGCCATGGCGTAAGGCAAGTATTTCTCGAAGAGTTCAGGCGTCGTCTCGAGCCGCTCAACGTGGTCTTTCTCCACGCGCTCGAGGAAATCTTTGAAGCCCATAACTTTCGCGAGCGTGTGAGCCCCGGCAATTGTCCTCGCAGACAGCAGCCAGCCGGATACCAGAATAATCACGCCGGTGAGGGTGCCCGTCAGGATCCACGGCAGCGGAGCCGTGTCTGTCGCCGCCGCCAAGAAGCCTCCCGCCAGCGCCATCAGGAAGGCAACGACCAGTCCTTTGGCGGCATAGAACAGCTGAACTTTGTCCGGGCGGCGTTCATAATAGCCTCCCGCCATCAGCGCATCGAAGACGGACTCGCGAATGCTGGCCAGGTGCAAATAGAAATGATTTTGTAGTTCCAATAATGCGACCGCAGACCGGGGAGAGTCTTCTGCTTCCGAAAGAACGCGCAATGCCGGGTTTGCGGTGGTCATCGCCTGCACCCGAGAGAAGACTGAGGCCAAGGGGGAATTTCCCGCACCATGTTGCAGTCGCGACATAGCATCCGACAACATACGTAAAGGGTTTGTGGGAATGAAAACTGCGCGGAGCACAGCTCGCTCGTGCGGTTTCAGATTGTTCCAGTCGCTCGGCCCCTTGAGCATATTAAAGATGTAATTCTTGCAACCCTTAGGGGTTGGCAATCTGCTGTCGTCCCCTTGCTCGATTGCGAGATACCCCTTCACCGAGAGGTCGACGATCGTGGCCGTAATGTTGTGCACGGCAACTGCGTTCTCCAGCAAGGCCCCGCACTCGCCGGGCGTGAGGTTGTCAGGCGGCTCGTATTGGACGCTGGCGGAATCCAGCTCCGGATCGCGTCCTCGCGTCCAATATAGCCATAGCATCCGGAAGAAAAAGAATGTGGGGATTCCGAAAAAGAGGAGGAACAGGATCCCAGACAGGCTAAGAAAGTCTTTCATAAACCTGACATTGGCCAACGGTCAGTACGTGACGCTTGTCTCGAAACTAAAGCCTTCAAGTTAAAGCGAGGCCATCTCATATTCGGCCCAATCCCGGTCCTCGCGAGCAAGGAAATCGCCATGTGTAACGCTTCGATCTCATTCCGTAGCCGCACAATGTCCAACTCCTTTTCCCGCAAAACCAGGGTGCACGTCCTTCACGAGCCCCCAGCCAGCAACCGTTTAGCAGTGCCCCTTCAACATTCGGCAAGGCAGAAATTATAGGCCCAACCAAGGAAAAACACCGGTTCCAAAAACCCTGGGACATGACAATCCGGACGTGACAGCCCACTATGCGCAGGTCTCTACACGGCTAGAAAATCTGGCGGAGAGAGGGATTCTCCGCACACCCGATAAACACAGGGCAATTCTCTTATTCTTCTACGAGTTCCACTTGGGCGTTATTCTCTTTGCCATCAAAACTGGCAGATTCAACCACTGGAATTTTTACCCGAAATGGTAGCCAGTGGTAGCCACAAACATCATTCAACGAACTAGTCGTCCTCCGACCACGATTTTGCGGGAGCCGAATTAACATCCTTCGTTCTATGCCCGAATCCCCTTCCTTATGACCGCCCGCATCCCTGCGGTCATCTTTCCCTTTTTCTCTTTGACCATCTGAGCGAGCAGCGCATCAAGCGTCCCATGCTTTTCAGGGGGAGTCGATGCGAGCATCTGACGAAAAGCATTTGTACGCTTCATTGCTTCAATGTCTCCATCGTCCGCTGCGAGCATGAATTCCATGTCTATCGGAATCGTCGGCGCTCTCTCTGCTCCCTGCTCTGCTGCTCTCAGCGCACTATGGTACCTTCCCCCCAACTGCACATATTCGAGCTTAATGGCGTCGGACTCCCCTTCACTGCGAGCCCGATTCCTAAGGGCGATCAGTTCCGATGCCAACTTTAATGCTTCCACAAGCTGCGGGTCATCCACTAGCGGCACTCGAATGTTGTCTTCCATGACCGTGCTTTCCGGGTCACGGGTTTTTTCGTTGGGGATGAACAGAATTTCCTCGCAGCGATTTCCATCGGCAAAGAAATTCGGCGTTGGGTCAATCCACGGCTGTCCGTTTTCTGGATCGTAGACGGCATGCGGCTCAGCTTGGATGAACAAACCGCCCTTGTCAGAGTCATGCTGCCAGATTGCCCATCCAAGCTGTGCCCGCCCGCCCACTCGCCTGACTTTTTCGCTTACATTCTGGTAGCAATATCCCTCCTTGGCATACTGTGACGTGACCACGATCCGCACGCTGACGGGGTTCTTGTCTGTCCCCAGAACCGTAAGAAGTTTCCGCACGGCTTTCGATTCTGGATTTGGGACAAAAGTTTTCATATTCCAACCCTCATCGCTGCGTCAATTTTAGCAGCCAGAGACGGCAGCGAAACGCTCTATGGATGTCGTGCTTTTCTTTGCCTTTGAAGTTTGCGGGTACGACCGAGCGCAACAACAAGTTCGGCACGTTCATCCACTCGCAGGGCGTGCTAGGTGACGATTCGAGCCTCGTCAGTTTGACTCGTAATCGTCAACATTCCCGTCGAATTTTCGTTCGTCTCTTGCTCAGTTCATACAGGGGGACGCGAGCGCAATCGTGACGCGCGATGGGGGTGCCTATTGCGTCATTCACGCGTGGGGATTCATTTTCCCACGGAAGGTCTGCCCCCGTCCCCAAGACCCACAAAATCCCGTTGAAGACTGCTCGGGTGTATTGCCACGGACGACCTCGACCATCGGAGCGTCGCTTCGGTCGCAAGATCGGTTCGATCAGTTGCCAGTGGGCATCGCTACGATTCCGGTTGGTATCCCCGGTGTCGGCGGCGACATCTGCTACGGTGCCGATTCAGTTTGGACTGCCAAATTCGGGATACCGCTCACCCGGATCGACACGAAATCGAACAAGGTCTCACGCCAGTGGGTCGGTCGCGGAGGAGATGCACTCCGTTTCGGATACGACTCAATCTGGCTGACGGATTATCATCGCGGGTTACTCTGGAGAATTCCATTCAAGGAAGAACAACGGCAGTAATCGGCGACCGGTCAGGGGAGCGCGGTTATAATCTGCCGATCAGCGGATCAAGCGGCAGGAGGATGAACTCTCATGCGGAAGTCAGCCTTGCGCAGTCTCGCCACTCTTATTGTGTTGTTCGCCATTGCAAGCCTTCGCGGACAAAACACCCCTGCCGCCACAGAGGTGCAAGATTTCGAAATTCAGGGGGCAGCTCTCTTTGAGTGCCAGTGCCCAGCCCACGGGTGCCCCTGCCAGAAGAACGGACGCCCAACTCACGGCACGTGCTACGGGAGTGATTTCGCCCATATAAAAAGCGGTCACTACGGAGGCGTTAAGCTGGACGGCTTGAATATGGGTTTTGTCGGCGATCTGGTGGACGCGAACTCGGATCGCATGTTCGCTACCCTGTATCTAGACCAGAAAGCTACACCCGTGCAGCGCGAAGCCCTCACTCACATTTTCGAATACGTTAATGGCGCTTACATAGCCTTGGCAGGACAGGCAACCCTCCCTTTGAAAAAGGTCAAGGTGGTGCCGATCAATTTTCGCGAGGCGAGTGATCAAACCGATTACGAGCTACAGATTCCTGCAATCCTGAAAGAGAAGGTGCTGCTGAAGCGAGACAGGTCAGGACAACCTCTGTTCACCATGCCCGCTATGGACGTGTGGAGCAACATCATTCACAACGCAGAGAACATCCAGTACGAATATCACGATCCGGAGGTAGGGAAAAGCTGGGATTACTCAGGCCACTACGCAAACCTCAAGTACTTTCGCCTTACAAAAAAGATGTATGCGGAACAAAAGATGCTATGCCAACACGGTGATATGTCCGGCACGTGGACCCCGAAGCAGCTTGAGATCATTCGCCAAGCAGAGTTGAAAGAAAAGTAGGGCAGTAAATCGCACTCTGCCGACCTGCTGAGCCGAATCACTTTGCCGCAAAAGTCTGATTGAAGACTGACTAACGACTGACGCCGTAAGAAAGAACAGAAAACATGCCGCTCGTCACAGTGAAATCTGGGAGACTCTATGGTCCTCCTTCAGTCGCATCCCGAATCACCGGGTGACCTCTTGCGGTTGAGATCAGCTAGTGCCCATAAACCCGTAGAAAGCATTTCAGAAGGTATAGATGCAGGCTAGCGGCCCGATCCTAACGAAAGGCCGCATGAAATTGGCTCAAAATTCGACCCCTTCCGAACCATCAGAGCTATGAGCCCCACAATCGACTTCCCTCTGTGGCTCAAGGTATCCTTTTTCCGAATACCAGAGGTTAAGAATGAGCCTTCTTCGTGTTCCCGCCATTCTTATCGTGTGTGGCATTGCTATCTCCGCTGTAGGGAAATCAATGCCACAGAACTCCGCAACCACTCCAGCCGCCCAGACGGACGACATCCCCAAATCCATCGCGGAAGGCGTCAGTGGCACGCTCCAGTTCGTGGAGGGGGATTTCCTCGGTCTTGCCGAAGCCATGCCTGAAGACAAGTATTCGTTCATCCCTCCAGTCGGCAAGTTCGACGGCGTGCGCAGCTTCGGCGAACAAGTGAAGCACGTCGCCTGCGCTCAATTCGCCTTCTTCAACGAATTTGAAGGCAAAAAGCCGCCGGACGACTGCGAAAAGGGCGGGCACGATCCGGCGAAAACCAAGGCCGAATTGATCAAGTATCTCAAGGATTCCTTCGACTACTCCAACCGTGTTCTTGCCACGCTCACGGCGAAAAACGCGCTCGACCGTATCGAAGGCCGCTATGCTGGCCCAAACACCAAACTCGGTATCTCGGTCATTGCGGTCTGGCACATTACCGACCACTACGGACAGCTAGTAGAGTACCTGCGCTTGAACGGTATCGTCCCACCGAGCACGCAGAAATACGGGCTGAAGGTTCGGTGACTCGTTGTTCGACACCGACTCATTCCCATCTTGAAGCAAGCCAAGGCCGAGTATGCGAAGGTGCAATAGCTGCTCGCGATACCGTTTAGTGAAGGATGGCACGATGCGGCGAGAACGGCGCTGAAAGTGAGCTTGTAGCTACGCTGCTTCGATAAACACTGGCGTCAGACCAGTGTTGAGCGCTAGTACCTACGCGGGTCAATGCTCCGGAAGCCGTTGAGTTTTGCACGAAAGCGGGGATGTTTAATGAGGTTGAGCCGCCGTCTAAGCAGGCAGAGTTTCCTGCGTGGAGGGGACAGATTCGACTTTGAGGTGGATATTACATACGGTTCGCGCGTCCGTCGATCTGCTGTGCTCACACGACGTCTCACCAAGCCGAGCTCTTCCAATCGCGCCACTGGACGGCTCACAGTTGTGTAGTCCCTTCCCAAGCGATCCGCGAGTCGAACAACACCGATCGGACCCAGTTTCGCCACTGTCGCCGTTGACCCAGCGTTTCGGGCCGCCCAGGATGCCCTGACAAGAATTGAAGGAGGACCACGCTGACTCGCGACGTACGCGGACCCGAGTGTCACCTTCCTTGAGGGCCGGCCAGGTCCCGCGAAGGTAAGCGCGGTATACAGCAAGAAACCGTTACTAGTATGTTTCAGCAAGAACTGCACGTGCATATGCCACCTCTAGGCGTTCATTGACTTGCCCTCCGACCCCGCCTACGATGGCTCGATTCAAATGATCGGCCAGACCACCTCGCACTACCGTATCGTCGAGATGGTCGGCATTGGGTGTATGAGTGCCGTCTAGAACGGAGGACATCGGTGGAGAACCTACTCGGTTGTCACACAGGAGTGTCTTCGAAAGTAAGAAGAAAAGTTGGCAAAACACTTGACGACGGCGACGTCGTTAGAGATGTTACAAGCCGTTTTTACGACGCTTAGATTTAACACCCTGAAATTTTGTTGTGGAGGATCCGCGCTCATGTTTTGCCGAAAGACCGCGTTGTGGACGGCTGCTCTCACTCTGGTTCTAACCACGAGCTTCATTCAAGCCGACGAAACTTATCAAGTCACGCTTGAGCGCGGTGTTAAGGCCAAAATGCGTGATGGAGTCGTCCTTTCCGCAGACATCTACCGCCCGAAGTCTGAGGGAAAATTCCCCGTTCTTTTGCAGCGCACGCCCTATGACAAGCGCAACAGCGCGGAGTTTGCATTCACGGCGGCAGCGCATGGATTCGTCGTGGTTGTGCAAGACGTGCGGGGGCGTTACTCATCGGAAGGCGAGTGGTACACCTTCAAGCACGAATCCGACGACGGCTATGACACGGTGGAATGGGTCGCGGCTCTACCTTACTCGAACGGGAAAGTTGGCATGTGGGGCGGTTCGTACGTGGGAGCGACGCAGATGCTCACCGCCATCGCGCATCCTCCGCATCTGGCCGGTATTTGCCCCGTGGTAACCGCCAGCAATTATCACGACGGATGGACGTACCAGGGAGGAGCATTCGAGCAATGGTTCAATCAATCCTGGACTTCAGGACTGTCGCAAGACACGGTGAACCGGATGGTGGAGAAAAATACCAACGCCGTTGTAGGAGCCTGGAAGCTTCCACTCACCAGCTATCCGCTGTTTAATTTCCCCGATCCGGCGGCGGCACCTATTTCAACAAACGCTGTGGCCCCGTATTTCCTCGATTGGCTGGCCCATCCCAGCTACGACGACTATTGGAAGCCGCTGGCGATTGAAGAGCGCTACGCCGACATTAATGTTCCCATTCTCCACATCGCAGCCTGGTATGACATTTTTCAGGGAGGATCGTTGCGAAACTACATCGGAATCAAGGCCCACGGTGGAAGCGATGCAGCGCTACGCGGTCAGCACCTTTTCGTAACGATCGGAGGCCACGCGGGTGGCGGCAGGAAAATCGGCGATATCGACTTTGGCCCGGCAGCCGCCGAGTTCAATGAAAATGAAATCACACTCAAGTGGTACCAATATCTGTTTCAGGGTGCACAAAACGAGTTTGCCGGAAAGCCGGTGAAGATTTTCGTTATGGGCGCAAATCAGTGGCGCGAAGAGGATGACTGGCCACTGGCTCGGGCGCAAAGCACTAAATTCTTTCTTCATTCTTCGAAAGGCGCGAACTCGCTGCGTGGAGACGGCGTCCTCTCTACTACCGCTCCTCGATCCGAGCAGTCGGATCATTACCTCTACGATCCGTCGAATCCAGCGCCAACTATCGGGGGTCCGCTGTGCTGCGATGGGATGCATCTGACGCCCGGACCGCGTGATCAACGCCCAGTTGAAGCCCGCGACGACGTTCTCGTCTACACCACACCGGCTTTCCCTCAGGACACCGAAGTTACGGGACCGGTCAGTCTGGAACTCTTTGCCCAATCTTCGGCGGTTGATACCGATTTTCTGGGTAAGCTGGTGGATGTTGGAGCCGATGGATTCGCGCAGAATCTTACGGAAGGAATCATCCGGGCACGGTATCGCAACTCGCAAGAAAAACCCGAGTTGATGAATCCCGGGCAGATCTACAAATTCGTGATCGATTTGTGGTCCACCAGCAATGTCTTCCTTAAAGGCCATTCGTTGCGGTTAGAGATTTCCAGCAGCAACTTTCCGCGCTTCGACCGGAACATGAATACTGGCGAAGTGCAGGCCGCGGCGCAAAGATATGTGTCGGCCACGAACACGATCTATCATGATGCGGATCATCCTTCGGTGCTGATTCTTCCGATGGTGAAGCCTCACTGAAGAGGCTGATCGTAACATCACGCCAGGCATCTGAGGCTTTCAAACCGATACCGAGACGCCAACTCATTCGCTAGCCTCAAATTGCTGTAAAGCTGTCTCGTTGATCGTCAGACCAAGCCCGGGAACATTTTCATCAACGTACAGCTTAAAAATCTCATCGTGGAAGAATTGCAAAAGTTCTCCTCTGAGCTGTCAGAACTCTCTCGGCAACAAGCTGAAGCTTTCGAAGATGACATATTCTTGGGTTTGACTAAGGAGCGAACCGCTGAATTCGAGCGCAGACGAAACCGCATTCCGAACTGTGCGAGATCGTCGGGAAAGCCGAGTTATCTCAGTTGTAGTCAGTCAACTATGTTAGTGCCGAAATGTTCTCCGCCTGTGCTCTACCCGCTTTGAAACGTTGCCTCGCAATAACTTCCGGCGTGCGGCGGTGTCACAAATCTCCGCCGAGGCAGCTCGCGCTCATTCGGTCCGGGTCGCGTTGGCGTCTATGACGATGCACATCACTGAGGGACCACTACGGACAGCCCGTGTGTTCGAAATCGGTCGGGTGTTGGCTGAACTTTTCTTCGACCCCTGGCCATAAGTGGCACGAAAGGGCCATTTCTGCGAGTCGTCGATCGGCATAGGCTCAGCCTTACGAGGTGCTGCGATGCAACGAGACCTATTTCTCGATGGACTTCGGTTCAAACTCGCCGAACAATACCGCGAAAATCCAACCGGCTTTTTGAGCCTGTCAAAGCAAGCAATAGATTCCGCTTTGGGCCGCGAGATCGTTGCGGAGTTGAGAAATGAGGGCCACGTTGAGGAAGAGGTGCGCGGTACGATCCGGCTTACGCCGCGCGGCTACAGAGCATTTCAGAACGATCCGCCACCCTATTCTTATAGAAACGGCACATCACCAGTACAATGAAACGCGCTCGTCATCATCTTCGCGGTGAACGGATATGAACCCTCCACATACCTCGACTGATTTCCTGGTGTCGGACTCGGATGATCAGCATCTCTGGAGAGTGTGTAGCGGACTGGACTTAGCTGATCGCACCGTGCTGGAGGCAGAGGTATTGATTTGGCGCATTGTCCAGCAGAGGTCGGTAACCCTGACCCGACAAACCGTAAACCATTGCGAAGACGACCTCTAACGACTCTCCGCCGGACAATCATCTCCGTTTCACCGTCGAGAACCGAGGCGAGGACTCGCGGAATTCTTTACAAAGCTGGGGCCGCCACGGCAATTCCTTTCGTCAGCCCTCACGCGGACGGAGAATTCGGAGTAATCGAAATCTCTTGTCCTGGTCAGGGCTTGAGAGGAGATGAATCGTCGGCAGGGGTTCACCCCACAGTTTTGTGACCACTCTGTGACCAGTGCCGATGTTCGCCTAAGCGTCGGTAGCAGAACCATTCAGGATTGAGCCCTCGGAACGACACAGCGATGACGCCGTCGCCGAGTGAGTCGGCATTACTGTTGTTGTGCTTGGCCTCGGGGAACCTCATCAGCCGTTTTCAGGTCATTATTACCGGTCGTGAGGCCCGATAAAGCTGCCAGGCAAACGCTCCCAACCCTAGGCAAACCACACCCAAGCGGACCAGCCCGCCAAGATACGGAATGAACCCCACGATAGTGAGGAGCACTAGGCCCAGCAGTAGTCCCAGCAGCCAATCGCGCTTCGTGGCCTCGGCTGGCTTCAGAAGTATCCGCCCCAGGAAGGCTCCAACCCAAACCTTTGCCAGGTAGATTGCAGTCAGATATACCGCAAGAAACATTAGCGAGGCCGGAAGGCCAACCACAGTGATGGCTATCACGATTATGGCCACCGGCACGCACGCCAGAACCGCAACCCCAAGCCCGAGGCTACGCCAGCCTGAGCCCACCGCCTGCGTGCTGGCCTGGAAGAAGCCGGGAAACAGAACCAGGCCTAACCATCCAACCAGCATGGCGGCAGCGAGCCAGACAGCTTGGTAGAAGTAGAATCTGGGGCGCGTGAACTGGCTCTTCCTCACACGCACCTGGATGTCACGTTTGCCCGCAATCGTCGCGCCGTCGGTGATATGTACGTTTTTCAGCTGGTCCACGCGAGCGCTCAGGTTGCCGCCGATCCGGGCCGTGTTAGTCAGGGTAAGGCGATCTCCGGCCATGGTCAGTTCGCGGCCGATGCTGCCACTCACATCGGCATTGCCAGCGAACATGGTTACGCTGCGATTCACTTCGCCCTCGAGGCTGACGTCGCCCGCGCCAACCAGGATGCCGCCGCCCACGTGAGCCCGGTTATCCACATGCAAGGATTGCACCAACGCGTAGATGCTGTGGCCCAATTCCCCGTCCAGGTCGAGCGAATTCGAAAAGTTGTAGATGCGGCCTTCCACAGTTCCGCTCACTACGGTTCTTTTCGCAAAACTCACTAAGTCGCCCTTGACGGTGCCACGCACTTCCACAGTCCCGCCAAAAGCCAATAAGTCCCCATTGACCACGCCTTCCACGCGCACAATGTTGCCGGCAGCCAAAAGGGTGTCGTCTACAGTCTCGTTCGCCGCTACGGTGACGAACTCACTGTGACGCCGCTCCAGGCCAAAGCCAGGCAACGACAACACAAGCAGCACGATCAGCAGGCGCAGGCCAGCTTGGCGCAGCCGCCATCGATGTCCAAGCAGCAGTATGCTGCCGCCCAACAGCAACAGCAAAAAGACCTTCCCGACCGCAGCAGCATAATCAGCCAGCATGACAGTACCTCCGTGTGCAAAGTAATAAGAAAGATTGAAGATCAGGTTCGTGCGACCGCTTACGCTGAAGGGATTTAACCACTGCAGCGCTTCCGGAATGCTCAGCTCATCGATCCACACGGCAATGTTAGAACCTAGCGCCAGCACCGCGGCCACGACCACCACGTCACTCCACCCCAAAGACCACGGCAAACGGGGGAAGGCCGCCGGGGTGGCTGCTTCTTCCGGAAACTCTTGCAGGCTTTCGCTGAGAACACGGTTCTCAGCGCGTAATGCGTCCAACACTTGCTGGCAGCGCCGGCACGTGGCCAGGTGGTCTCGTAGGCGCTGCGCCTCCTCCACCGCCAGTTCGCCGTCAACGAAGATAGCGACGATCTGTTCCGAATAACATTCCATGCTCACTTGCTCCTGTGGGCCAATTTCCGGCGCAGCTCCTGCTTGGCTCGAAATATCAATGCCGCCACGTAGTTCCTCTGCAGGCCCAACTGCTGCGCAATTTCGTCATAGCTCAGTTCGCCGTAATAACGTAGGACCAGCGGCACGCGATAGTTCTCCGGCAGACGTGTGATGGCATCCCGCACCTGCTCCCTCTCTTCCGTGCTGAGGACAGCACCCAGCGGCGACGGCTCCGAACCGGCGGCCTCGATGACCGCGGCTCCGTCTTCAACTTCCACAATCACCTGCCGTCCACGCTGTCGGCGCCGCAAAGCGTCAATGCATTGGTTGCCAGCCACCCGCAGCAGCCACCTCGGGAACGGTATTGACCCGTCGTAGCTCTCGATTGAGCGCTGCAGCTTGAGGAAGACTTCGCTGGTGGCATCTTCTGCGCTCTCCCGAGAGTCCAACATGTAGCGGCACAAGCCGAATACTCGCCGGACATAGCGGCGATAGATTTCCCCCAGGGCATCGGCATCGTGGCCGCGTGCGCTCTCAATTACGCTCTTTAGGTCCTGCCCCTCCATCTGCGTGGCTTGGTCCTCATGGGGCTGCGATCCTTTCGCATTTTTTCGCTTGGCGTCCATAAAGCAGTACGCTGCAGATCGAACAAACTTACACAGATTTTAGACATAACGGGAACCCAAAGCTGGACGCCTCACTCTGCAAGACTCGAGTAATCACAAGCGCCGCCGCATGTCCTGGGCGCGATAGACCACCCTTGAATCATCCGAACATCTGTAGTGTCTACGAAGTGGGCGAGGATCAGAACACGCGGTTCATCGTCATGGAATTGTTGGAGGGGCAAACTCTGCAACATCAAATCGGCATCCGGCCTCTGGCGACGGAATTGTTGCTGGGGAAGCTCAACAGATTGCTGACGCGTTGGAGGCCGCTCACGCCCGCGAGGTGCAGAAGGCTGTGGCCCAGGAGTTCGCAGCCAAGCAAGAAGTAGGAGAAACAGAAGAAACCAGCGGCCGAAAAAGGCGCTGCATGAACAGTGCAACGTAGGCTAGGGGCGGACGCCAACGCGCTTACCGCCCATTTCTGGTCATGCGATCCGGTCTTAGGAGGCGGGCACGATGGGAAGCACGATCTGCGAGGGATGCCGGTCATCGTGGTAAATCGTGTTCACAGCGGTAGCCGACCGACGGTTGTCGTTGAGAGGCTCCCCCGTGTTTGGATTAACATCGAAACGCGGGAAATTGCTGCTGGAAATATCGACTCGGATTCGGTGCCCTTTCTGGAAAATCATCGCTGTAGGGTACATCTCAATAGATATCGGATAGATCTGCCCAGGCTTCATGAGCTCTGCATGTTCGAGTGAATTGCTGTAGCGTGCTCGAATGATCCCGTCCTGTACACCGAGGTTGAATCCCGGAGGAAAGTCCTTGGTTGGTGGATAAACGTCAACCAATTTGGCAGTGAAATCGCTGTCGGGCGCGGTCGACGATGCCCAGAGCTTCATCAATAGGGGTCCCGTCACCTCGATATCTCGCTTCAGGGGCTCAGTCTCGAAAACGAGCACATCATTTCTGGCGGAGAGCGGGCGCGTGTCGTCGCAGTTCCAAAGTTCGGCCCGGCAGCGTTGATCGTAGGGTCCTTGTTCCATCAGGTTTCCTGAATCCCCTGGGCGCTGAATGGTATTGTGGTGCGACGCCGGGCCGTAATGTGCTGCGATGTTTCCCCCGATGGTCGGGACGGGATGGGTTGGGTCGAACTCGTAGCTGTTAGGCGCTTCGTTCGAAGGCTTTTCGGTGGAGAGAACTTTATTTGAGTGCAAGTAGTAAGAAGTCTGTATAGCGCGTTTGAGCGGCCATTCCGACTCATTGCGCCAGTGGCCTCCAACGAAGATGCGCCCGTCGTTCGTCTTGTGTCCGTCGCCGTCCCCCATAATGAAGATGCGAATAGGGCCCTCGCGATCAATACCATTGTCGATACCTTTAAGCCAGTGGTCAAACCAGCGCGAGGTGAGCTGGTCAGGATCGATACTGGCCGATGCGCCAAACTCAGCCTCTCCGGCGCTTGTGTGCCTTGCTCCGCCATGCCACCACGGTCCAATGATCAACTTCTGGTTATGCTTCATCTTGCTCAGCGCGATCCAGTTCAAACTCGTGCCCCCCAAGTTGGAGTCGAACCAGCCGGTGAGATGGTAGACGGGGATGTCCTTGTATTCAGCAACGTGATCGACTACGTCCATGCCGACATCCTTCCAATATGTGTCATTGTCAGCGTGAGACAGGGCCGCGATGAGCCAGTGCTCATAGCTTGGAACAAGGCGAAGCGGTGTTGTGCCAGAGCGCAGCGGCAATCCTTTCACATATTCGCGCACCTGCTCTCCAAGCTTCGCCATGACCTCTTTGTTCCTTGCTCCATCACGATCACCCTCTGGCTCGAAGAGGTTGAAAATCCAGTTCATCCATCGCAGTTCAAAGGCTCCGTTATGGCGCAAACCGACGCGTCCTGCGTCAGAGGTCGCATACGCTGGAATCATCGCTTTCAAACACGGCGCATTCGACAGAGCAAGTGCATGCTGTGTTCCGCCGGGGTACGAAGCTCCGACAGTGCCAATGGCGCAATTGGACCAGGGTTGCGACCCAATCCACCCGGCAGTGTCGTAGCCGTCGTTAATGTCGTCGCGAAAAAATCGCCAGGTACCTTCTGAATTGAATCGACCGCGAACATCTTGGAGTATGACGACATACCCCTCCTTGACCCAGTGGTTGGCATAATAGACATCGTCGTCCTTGCCGTAGGGGGTGCGCTCCAGGATCACCGGAAACTTGCCTTCCACAACTCTCCCGTTCTCCGCTGGACGGTAAATATTCGTTGCGAGGCGCACACCATCGCGCATAGGAACCATGATGTTGGGGAAAGCGGCGATGCCATTATTTGACGACCCAGAAGTGTCGGGGGTTTGGGCCGTGATGCAGGTTGTGAGGAGTGCAACCATGAGGAAAACCGTCAACGCATTGGATTTTGAAGACATCGGGCCACTTATTGTAATACCACTCGCGACGCCTCATTTGATTTCTGGTGGTTAGCGTATTGTCAGCATCTCGGGAATTTAAGAGGCTGGTGCTTGGTGATAAATCGATTGATGATCCGCACGTGTCGGTCCTTTTAGATCCCTCGGTCACTAGGACGCATTTGAGTGTCCAGGTTTTCCGACACGCCGTTGGACTGTTCTTTCGTCTCCTTCTCTCCTCCGCAGACCTTTGGAATTAATCTAAGCCCTCGTCGTCGAGGCGGTGGGAAAGTGGAAAGCGTTCGGTGCTTTCCAAGCGTAGCGTCTTTTCCGCGGCCATCAAGCTGTCAGCGGTTGCCGTGGGCGGATGTCGTCCCGAAGTGAAGCGGCCATTACGAGCAGCCGGGATACACGCGGCGATGGCTCCCCTTGCGATTTGCTTGATACCAGGATTTCTGTCCCAAACTGTGCGCGATTGCAGGAAAAATAAGCCTCCACTTTGGGATAGTGGAGGCCCACGATGTTCTAAGCTTCTTGCGTGTGCTGGTTACCTTCCCCTTTTCGGACGCGTTGCGAAGAAGCGATTCAGAAGAATCTCCGCGATTCTTGTAGGAACGTGCTGCGAGTGTTAGAACAAAACGTGCAGTACGCAAGAGAGAAAATCGCTGACTATCGCCGCCTACCGAATCCGCAAGCCGTCAATCTGTACGACATTCAGCAAGCGTTCCAGCAAATCATGACAGAGGTACAGAGCTTTGGCTATGAACCAGAACGCTACGGTGAACGCAATCGTCCTTTCTTTGCCGCAGCCTACAACAACTTCGTTTTGATTACGGGTTGGCTTGGAGAGGAAGTGAGAAGTGGCATACGCGATGAGTGTGGGCGTAGTTAACTCGGGAATCCGTGTGCTGCGGGCAATCTTTCTGCGAATCATGCGGCGATTACCACATCATTCATTCATGTGTGAAGAAGCCCATACAGAACGTGGCGATTGTTCCCAGCACATTCCATAGTCGAGGCTAGAATCACCCATACTTCCGTCCGCGTTTGGTACAATTCCCGGTCTATAATTCGTGGGAGGTCGTAACCATGCCGTCCACGGGGCAAGTCCTCCTCTTGATAGCAGTTGTGCTGATAGCCGTTCCACTTCCAAGCCAGAACGTCAACCTGAAGCACCCGGAAGAAATTCACTCCCAGAAACCTACGTCGCCCGATGATATGAGAGCGCGGGTCGCGAATCTTCAGCTCCAGAAGGATGCCACGGAACTTTCTGATCTTTGCGCATCGGTTCCTCATGACATGGATGGGGTAAAGCAAGGCCGTATGGCACAGGATCTGGTGGACAAATTGAAACGTTTGGAGAAGCTTTCGAAACGAGTTCGCGAACAGCTGGCGCGGTCAACATCAACCCCTTGAAATTGGTTCGCCAAATCGAGCACCGACAACGACGTAAGTATGTCGTGCTCAAACCGTGCTATCGCTGCGGTGATTACCACGTAACGACGGAATGCGTGCGGAAGCCAGTTCGAAACGAAAGAGAACGTTTCGGTTCGCAAAAGATGGGTTAGTTAGTTCGTTCCGAGTTTAAGTGCGGCGAATCTTTTTCAATCAACCGCTCTTGTTTGGCATCGAGGAGTGCGGTGATCTGCTTAACCAACTCCATCAATTTTTGTGAATCTTGTTCGTTGGCTGCTTGCGCGCAAAGTTCCATCCACTTCTCTTTGTTCTCTCGCATGCCCATTACCTCCTCGGCATGTGCCTGCTTGAATTCAAGAAACATGTAGCACGAACTTTGCCAGTTTATTTTGTGCGTTTTACCTCATCAGCCAACTAAATGAGAGCGAAAATAATGCCAGAGGCGCGAAAATTAGTAATACAGGAAATACCTTATTCGCCATTTTGTAGGTATCGTCGAAGGCTCGGATCGTGATGATCGCTGCTACACAGCTATTATCGTTTATTTTTTAAAGTGTTTAAGCTCTGGTTCTTTTCCTTGATCGCTGTAAGTCGTAGAAACGTGGCCGCGGCAGTGTATTTCACTATTGCGTTTTCATCGAACATATAAGGCTTTACCGTGTCGACCACAGATGGATCCCCTCGTGTGGCTAAAGCTTCGAGTGCTGCAGCCTGCACTAACCAGCTTTTATCGCCGGCTGCGTCCACTAGCGCTATCGTCGTGGCTGGATCTGGATCTCTGGCCAGCATTTTGGCGGCGGCGGCACGAACCGGAGAGGAATCATCCTTTTTAAGTACTTTAATTGCCGCCCATCCGATTCCAGCGAAGGGAACGAAACCGATACCCTCTTCAAAACCGAGTTCCGCCATTTTTTTCGGATCGTGCAGAATCGAAGCTTGCGTTGCGATCAGACCTTTTCCACTTTTTCGCTGGCCATTCAGCACTTCATAGTAGACCTCATAGGCGTCGCCATCATGCATTAGGATAAGCGCATGGGCGGCCGCCAAAGCAACTGACGGCTCTTGGTCATCCAATACTTCTCTCAACTTGGGAATACTGCTTCTAGCCTTCATGTCGCCCAGGGCTGCGGCGGCAGCCGATCTTACATCCGATTTGTCATCGCTTAGCGCCTTTTCAGCCAATCGCAAAGCTTTCGCATCATTCGGCATTAGGCCCAGAACGCGAATAGCAATGGCACGTCCACTCGTTTTGTTCCCAGCGGCTGCGTCTGTGAGCATCTGCCAAGCCTGTCTTTTCGGAGTCCGCGAAGCTTTCCGAGTCGGAGGTTGCTGCGGCGCATCTTTTACGTTGGCGGATTGGGCTTGGGACTGCGTACCCGACTGCGGCGCGAATGCCGGCGTTGTCGGTTTCTGCGGCGCCAACAGCAAAAGGCTTGCCCCAAATACAAAGTTAAACACGCTCGTTTTCATAGCGCTCACTTTGGAGGAGTTGGATGGCTGAGGACGGCAGCAGGATATCTATTTTTTCCAGAGAGGGTCTCCCAAGCACGAAGATGGCTTCCTTCATCGCTTCCGATTCCGCATCATTGGGAGAATCGAATTGTTCCTGCGTGTTCAGGTAGATCGCCTCTTCTGCTCTCATGATGTGTTTGCGAAGCTATTCTAGATCGGTTTCGCGGACGGCAGTATCAAATGCAATCTTCCAGTTGGAATGTCCTGAATCCAATCGATCCTGTTTTTGACTCAGCAGGAGATTAGAACCTATCTCATAAATCGACTCCAGCCAGTACTCTCGCTCTCGGCATAACTAATGCGTTTGAGTTCCCGTTCGCTTCCGCTATCTCGGCGCCCGCCAACATTCCCCTCGATTTTCGCATCTTGATACCCGACGAAATTATCGTCGGAGATTCCTTCATGAGATTCAGAAGACGAGAGCCACTCCTAAGCGTATTGCTCGATACTGGACTTCACCTGCTTGACTTAGTTCGCGAACGCCTGCCAGACAATGTGTACGACCTAAAAGATGCGGTTCGGGATACGTATGGTGTCGCGTCCGACCGTGTAAGCCGTGCCACCAGCGCTCTTCGCGGTGAAGAAGATTCCCACATATGGGGGACGGTAGGCGTGCTGCTCCTCGGACTAGGCATTGGCGCTGGGATCGGCATCTTGCTCGCACCTGCCGCCGGGGGGGAAGCTCGGAGTAACCTCACCGAAAAGGTTTCGGAGTTCGGCGACAAAGTCCGTGAACGGGCCGGAAATACGTCACCGAGCGCAACCGGGACTGAGGGGTAAGAATATCCAGTAATTCGGGTTGTCTCAAAGTGAGGGAGCGAAATAGGTCGCCAGGAGAACTTTATCAGCCCAATGTCTCTAATCCGCAACAGGGTAACGAAGGCAAAGGCAGAGTTAAGTTCAAGTGCCCCCACGTCGGACCAAAGAATTGTGATTGGCAGGTGAGCGGCAATACTAAACAGGTCTCATGTCGAAGATCGAGCAGCACGGTCATGAGAAAGCACAATATGACCATCGAAGACCAGACCCGTGACAAAGTCCGAAATGCAATTC
Source organism: Terriglobia bacterium (assembly GCA_963786325.1). Lineage (GTDB taxonomy): Bacteria > Acidobacteriota > Terriglobia > Terriglobales > Acidobacteriaceae > JAIQFF01. The sequence continues at coordinate 30,227 of CAWAYW010000012.1, read as the reverse complement.
AGAAACAAGCTGCATGAGCGCCTGACGGGTTCAATTTTAGGGCGGCTTCGGCCGCCCTTTTTCTTTTCTACGAAGCATGGAACCGTCGAGCGTCTGGGTCATGGTGGCCAAACCTGTAATTGGCGGCGCCAGGGGGAAGCGACTCCAGGTTTCGATCTAAGTCAGGCAACCACGTACTAAGACTACTTATCTAACCTCCGGCAATACAAGTTCTATGGGTAGTAGGCTGCAATTCCCGTTTTGGTTCCGGATCACAGTTCTGTTTTTTCTGCCCTCCGTTGCCATGGCGGACTGCACCGCTCCGCTTGATCCGGGCGTGCGGATCTGCTCACCCAGCCCAAACGCAACCGTCGTTTTCGTTCCTGCAATTGCCTTTAATTCCACGCCCGCCTTTGGGGCGGAAATTGTGAAGTTCACCCTGTATGACAACGATCACGATGAGGTCGACGGCTTTCCCGGGCAGACGGGAGAGACGGTGATCGATGGCGGCATCCAGAATGGCCGGCACAAGATAACCATCAACGCCTGGGACACTGCGGGCAATCTTTATCAAAACTCGGTTTCATTTACTGTAGTTGGCAACGGCTTCCCGACCATTTGTCACCCTCCCAAAACACCTGGAATCGATTTCTGCGCTCCGCCCACGGATGCGGTTTTGGGCCTCGATTACCCTGTTTCCGCTACTGCAAAAGGCAATTCAGCCATTGCCGCGCTTCGCCTCTATGTGGATGGCAAGTCCCAAGTAACCCAAACACAAGCCACGCAAGAAGACCCCAGCCAACTAAGCACCCTTGCGTTGGTTAGCCGCCAAGGCGATCACCAGATTGCCTTCGTCGCCTGGGACACGACTGGCCACGTCTTTAACGCCACGCGAAAAATTCATTCCACCTACACATACTCTGCCGTTGATTGCCCGCCGAAGGGTAATAGTCCTTGCAGCCCGGGGTTCGATACGGTGTTGACACCCGAACCCGATAGTTATGTTGGGAATTCCTTCACCCTCCAAAACCAGATACTAAATAATTCCAGCCCGATTACGACGACCAAGGCCTACATCGATAACACCCTAGTGGCCACGTCTCATGGACCGACGATGATGGTGCCCGTGGACAATGCTCCGACCGGCACGCACATCATCACTCTCCAAGCTTGGGACAATGCCGGGACTCTGTACCGGATGCAATACAACATCAATATCAACATGCAGCATTGAAGGCCAATTGGCCGAAGGGCATGGACTCTCTGCTCAGACTCTCAGATTTTGCTGATTTTCCGAAAAACGTCCGACCCCAAGCGGCGAGGGCTGAAACAATCTGTATCGACTTTGGTTCCCTTCTGCGGGTTCTGCGACGTGCGAACGTTTTTGGCGGCCATTCTGACCTTCGAACTAGATCCGGCGATTGCCCGCATTGTAGAAAGTTGGCCGTCTGTCTTCGACAATACGCGGGCCCTACGTCTGGGCTTGAAGCCAGACGCCGACGTGATTTCGATCATTCGTCGGTTGTGAACGATCAAGCACTCCCACTTGGGGGACACTTAAAGCTGCTCCGATTGATTCTCTTGCAGTCGAAATTAGCTCCTACTTGAACTCGAAATCAATTTCAGGCAACTGGACGTCCTGTTGGCCCTCACGCAAATCGAAGCCTCCGAGCTGGAATATTCGGCTATGCTACGCGTTATCCGCGCCCGATAAAAGGCATTCTCGTCGCCATCACGGTCATGAACTGAACGTTCGCGTCCAATGGCAGGCCGGCCATGTAGAGAACGGCTTCGGCGACATGCCTTACATCCAATCGTGGTTCGACAACGTTCTCGCCGTTTGCCTGCAGAGCTCCGACCGCCCATTTCTCGGTCATTTCCGTGACAGCATTCCCAATATCGATCTGGCCGCACGCGATGTCGTGTTTTCGTCCATCCAGCGAGATGCATTTGGTAAGACCTGTAATGGCGTGTTTAGTGGCGGTGTATGGCGCCGAGTGGGGACGGGGCACATGAGCCGAAAGCGAGCCATTGTTAATAATGCGTCCTCCTCGCGGCTGCTGTATCTTCATCAGGCGGATTGCCTCCTGCGCACAAAGGAACGTTCCCGTAAGATTCACGCTCACGACTCTAGACCATTGGTCGTAACTCAGATCTTCTATTGCAATTCCTGGAGCATCCACGCCAGCGTTGTTAAACAGAATATCCAGCCGGCCGAATTCATTGCGAGTCTTCGTAAAGAGCCTACGTACAGCATCGGGTTGGCTAACGTCGGTGGACACCGGAAGCATTTTGCCGACGTTGTCATCGGCCATCACCGCTGTTTGTTCGAGATCTGCAATGCGGCGACCGGCTAGTACCACCGAGTATCCCACGGACTGCATCGCGAGCGCGACCGCTCGCCCAATACCACTGCCAGCTCCGGTAATGATGGCTACTTTGTCGAGACCACGGCGTGCGTTGTTCACATCCGTTCCTCCGTACGCATGTCATTGTAAAGTCGTTAGAGAGAATTGACCCAGCCTTTGGGGACGCAGAAGCGAACTGGAACAGCAGCAAAGCATTCGCTTTTACGCGCGCCAATACCGCGGGAGAGAGGCAAGGAATTGCTCAGCAATGTCCCTGTCTGCTCACCGACGGTCTTTTCGAAGTCGCTTGGCCCCTAACAATAGAGCGATGCCCGAAGCAACCGCGATACCGCCATAGATCGCCCATCGAATCTGTCCAGTCATGAAACTTCCAGGGAGCAGATTGATTCCTTGCAGGAACCAAACACCGCCCGACAAAACCAAAAGGCTGCCAATGATATTGAACGTCATTCTCATACCAGGATCCCTATCCTCTCGTTTTTCTCGCGATATCTTTAACTTCAAAGCCAATCTTTGGATCTGTGGGGACCGTGCAGATCACTGGGGCTATGACGTCGCGAGAGACGCTATGAACAGCCCCGACATCGGACCGGCCGCTTGAAATCCTGACATATGTTTGAGGTCATCATAGACGCCCAGGCTAATACGGACATTGCGGGCAGTGTCAGCACAGACCGCCCGGGCCAATGAGAAACCCGGCCACTGGGTGGTGGCACGGCACATGTTAGCCAGTACATCAGAGTCCGGATCACGACCGAGTGGCACCAACCGAACGGGCGTAAATTCAAATCGCCCTTCCATATATGGGTTGCGGGTTCGTTTTCAGTGGAAGTTCTTTACGAGCATGACCTCGTAATCCTCGGAGTCGGTTCGGCTGTACAACAACGACTTACTATCGGGAGATAAAGCCAAACCGAATCCTAGCTTCTCCACAATATCGATCACAGCTCTCTTGCGCGTGGCGAAGTCGAAAAATTCGATCTTCGACTTTTGCGCATCGGTTTGGGTGACGAAATAAATCCCGCCGGGCGCAACCGTCCAGTTAAACCATTCGTATCCCGCTGGCTGATCCAAAACACGTTCTTCTCCTCCGCCATTCAAGGGCATCTTCCATATTCCTGACTGTTCCATCTTGGAATAATAAAGGAAGCGACCGTCTTCGGACTCAGTCGCATATACTCCACCGTTTTTGGTCACTCGCACCGGAGTCCCACCTTGAAAAGGCACTTTCCACAATTGCATAGGTCCCTTCTCATGGCTGGAATAGAAATAGATCCAGTTTCCATCACGCGACCAGTTCGGTGCGCCATTGTCTGCTTCAGAAAAAGTGAGCAGCCGACGAGGCCGGCCGTCTGGCACTTCGAGCACATAAACGTCGTAATAATGTTGCGACTGAAATTCAAAAGCGATCCGATGCCCGTCCGGTGACCATCGCGCCGTGCCCGCCGTGCCGTGCAGCGACGTCAACTGCACGCAATTGGATCCGTCACTGTCGCAATACCAGATATCTGAAAATCCCATGCGATCAGACTCAAACACAACCTTCTTGCCATCGGGGGAAAAACTGGGCCGCGTATTAATCATCCCTCTCGCCGATATCAGGCGAGTTGCTCGATCCGACAAATGCGTTTTGTCTTTGAGGCTGATCCGCCAAATACCAGTGGTAAAGGTGTCGTGTTCGTATGCCAGCAGGTTTCCTTTTCTGGAAAGAGCCGGGGCGTAGGCCATTGCGCTCACACCTGCAACGGGCCGAGGCGGCCCTCCAGTTGCGGAAACCCGCCATAAAGTCATTGGCCCGCCGCGATTCGACGAGAAGACGATATCGGCACCGTCCTGAGTCCACGCAGGAGACCCGCCCCAGGAATTGTCGAAGGTGAGTCTTCGTGGTTCGCCGCCGCTAACTGGAATGACAAACAGATCCTTCGAAAGTCCGCCGAGACTCCCCCGCTCAAATGCGACCCTCGAACCGTCAGGCGAAAAGGCGGGTTGACAATCATACTCCGGTGCAATCGATGATGTCAGCGGACGTACAGATAGATCATCGAGAGAAATCAAGGTAATACGAGGGTTATACGATCGGTCCGTGCGGGGTTCCGAAAAGGCCAGCAATTTCCCATCAGGGGACCAGTCTAGGTGAGCACACATGCCACGTAGTCCTAACCCCGTGGTGTACAAAATCTTCTCGGTACCGCCGAGTGCAGAAATCACATTTATGCTGAACCCTTTTTTCAGCAAACGCATGAACGCGATCTGTCGATTATCCGGGGACCATGTCGGACAGCAGACACCTGATTTCACAGTCAATCGGAGCGGTTTGTCACCCCCGATAAGCGCCGTATAAATCGCGCCATCCTCTCCCTCGTATTCTCCAAACGCAACCTGATTGCCATCAGGCGAGAATGCAGGAGAAGCCTGCGATCCGTGCAGAGCGACCACTGGTACTACCTCAATCGAGGCCGACGGTAATTGCAACGGATTCCGGGAAAGCCGCCAGGCAACAAGAGTGAACAACAGACCCGCAGCCGCTGCAGCTACTACTGCCCACAGCCACCGCGCTCTTATTTTCCGACCAGGAGCGTTTGCTAATTCAGCAGCAGGCGGTTCGGTCCGCAGCGTTTCCACCGCAGCGATGAAACGATAGCCCCGCCGGGGCAGTGTCTCGATGTACTTCGGGTGCTCAGCATCGTCTCCTAGCGCGAGGCGGATTTTTGCAATGGAAGTGTTGAGAGCGTGATCGAAATCGACAAAGGTGTCTTCCGGCCAAACTCGGGAGCGAAGCTGCTCCCGTGTAACCAGTTCGCCCGGACGTTTGAGCAAAAACGCTAAAACCTGAAACGGCTGAATCTGCAAGGCCAGTTTGCGCCTTCCTTGCGCAGTTCCGCAGTATCCAAGTCGGCTTCGAAGGGGCCGAAACGGATCGTACAGGAATCAGTCCCATCCTTCATGCGGCAGCGCCCCACAGTGCGTTGAGAAATTCTAATCCCACGGTCAAGTTACAGGCAGATAACAACATAGACACGGCTCAACACCATGTGCATTGCAGGCCACCGTCAGTCGTTGAGAAATCGCTCAACAAGTTATACGCAGTCGATTGAACGGTAACCCTGTCGAACCCGATCTTCTGCGTTACCCCGCGAACGAGGTAACGCCATGAAATGGTTGGCTTTGGGTTGGATATTGTTGGTTCAGAGCTTATTAGGCAGTTGTCAGACTTTGCCTTCTATCGCTGCTCAAGGACAGCCAGCTGTGGATAAGGTCACTACCTTGCCCTTCCACCTTTATTGGGATTACCTGGTCGTTGCAGAAGGCGCTATCGCCGGCAGGCAGAAACTAAGCTTTCTGATTGATACGGGCGCTTCCCCGAGCGTGGTTGACCGCAAGATTGCCAACGCACTCCATCTGCAGGAACAGCACGGCAAAGTAAATTTGTCCCAGAAGACCATTGCGGCGGAGGTGGTTACGTTGCCCTCGCTCGAATTAGGGCCGGTTCGAGTCGAACATCTTACAGCACTGGCCCAAGATCTTTCCTTTTTCGAGAGGGCTTTCGGAAGCCGCGTGGATGCGATTATCGGTATGGACGTCATGCGCAAGCGCAGCTTCAGCATCAACTACCGAACCAGGGAATTGCGCTTCGGCAGGCCCGACCAACTCAGCTCTTCTGCACCGTTCGAGACGCTGGAGCCGGTGGTGACAGTCGGAATGCAACTGCAAGGCCGACGCCTACGACTGGTTGTCGATACTGGGGGACCCGATCTGATGCTTTTTCAAAATAGGGTACCGTTCCTCAACGATGTCGAGCAACTTGGGATCGAGAAGGTTGCAGACGCAAGCGGCAGATTGCAGCGAAGGAAAATAAGGATCCCAACCTCATACATTGGACAACAGGAGATCGATCCGCAGATGGCATTCATCATGGAAGACCACAAAGATGAAGGAGACGACTTCGACGGAGTTTTGGGGGTGAGGGGTCCCGGATTTCGCGTTATTGCGTTCGACTTTGAAAATCGCCGTTTTGCATGGGAGAAGTGAGACAGAGACCTAGTGCCTGACAGCAGTCGGCGCTTGATCATGCCCGGTCTTTGGAGTCAACTGTTGCTAACAGGCGCTCTCTGAGATACCGCCAACTCCGCGGCTTTCATTGACTTGTCTGTTCTTCCGCCATAGCATGCTTGCGCATGATCGGTCGAACCATCTCGCATTACCTCGTCCTGAGTAAGGTAGGCGAAGGCGGGATGGGGGTGGTCTATCGGGCCCGGGACATGCGGCTCGGACGCGAAGTGGCGCTAAAATTTCTCCTGGAAAATCAGACCCGCGACCCGCAGGCGCTGGAGCGCTTTCAGCGTGAAGCACGGGCCGTGTCGGCCTTGAATCATCCGAACATCTGTACCGTCTACGACGTGGGCGAGGATCAGGGCACGCGGTTCATCGCCATGGAATTGTTGGAGGGGCAAACTCTGCAACATCAAATCGGCATCCGGCCTCTGGCGACGGAATTGTTGCTGGAGGAAGCTCAACAGATTGCTGACGCCTTGGAGGCCGCTCACGCCCGCGGTATCGTGCATCGCGACATCAAGCCGGGCAATATCTTCGTGACCGAGCGCGGTCATGTAAAGATCTTGGACTTTGGGCTGGCTCGCAAAACCAGCGGACGACGAGCGGGAGAAGCGGCGGGTGCAGGCATGTCCACCCCGACCGTCACACTGAGCGAAGAGCGTCTCACCAATGCAGGTGGAGCGGTGGGCACGATCGCTTACATGTCTCCGGAACAGGCGCGTGGGGAGGACGTAGATGCGCGGACGGATTTGTTTTCTTTCGGAGCCGTGCTTTACGAGATGGCTACCGGATGTCCTCCCTTCACAGGGAGCACGGCTGCGGTCATCTATGCTGGAATTCTGCACCAAGTCCCCACGCCCCCATTAGAGTTAAACCCCACCCTGCCTCCCGAGCTGAATTACATCATCCAAAAGGCGATGGAAAAAGACCGGAAGGAGCGCTATCAGACAGCCAGCGATCTGGTGGCGGATCTCAGACGGTATAAGCGACATAGCTCCGGATCGTCCAACCCAAGCACCGTTATGCTGGGACGGCGCACTCGAATTCGCCAGCGGGTCGCAATCAGCGCAGCTGTCCTTGTGTCGATTCTGGCTGTGGCGGCCTATCTATTGTTGCGTACTCCACGGGCGCCACAAGTCCTGGGTACTCTGCAGCTCACTAACGACCGGGCATCCAAAGCCTTTCCGATGGTCACCGATGGAATGCGGATCTACTACACCGAGGAACATGGCGGCAAGTTCGTTCCGGTGCAGCTCTCGGTGGGCGGCGGGGAGGCGGTTCCCATCCAAAGTTCTTTGGGCCTTTGGATCCAGGACATTTCGCCCAATGGTTTGGAATTGCTGGCGATCAGTCCGCTTCCCGGGGAGGATTATGCACGCGGGTCGTTGTGGGTCCTGCCGGTGCTAGGAGGCTCGCCACACCGGATCGGTGAGATCGTTGCCATAGCAGCCGCGTGGTCTCGCGACGGTAAATGGCTCGCCCACGCCGATGGAAGAGACCTTTTTCTCAGCCATGAGGATGGCACTGGGACGAGGAAGCTCTGGAGCGCTCCAGGCCATATTCGGCGCATCCGTTTTTCTCCCGACGGTAGGCGGCTGCGCTTCGATACCTACAATCCCAGTGAAGGGCGTCATCTCCGGGAAGTGGGGGTCGACGGGAGCCGGCCGCACCTACTGTTTACGGATTCACAGCAGCAGCAGTGCTGTGGAAACTGGACTACGGACGGCAAGTTCTATGTTTTTGAATCACTGGAAAACGGGAACATTTGGGCCGTGCCCGAACCAAGTCGACCGCTGTCATTCTGGCATTCGCCCTTGGTTCCAATGCGGCTGACCACTGGGCCAATGGAGATGGAACATCCTGTCCCTGCAAAAGATGGAACGCACCTTTTCGTAATGGGACAACGGAGCCAGCTTCAAGTGGCGAAACTAGATTCGCACTCGGGCGAGTTTCGTCCATACCTAGCGGAATTGTCACCCGGCCTGATGGCCTTCTCCCGGGATGGCCAATGGATCGCGTTCACCGACAATGTGGGCAGACTCTGGCGAAGCCGGCTGGATGGCACTGAAAGACTTCAGCTGACAGCGGCTCCGCTGATAGTTATTGACTCCTCGTGGTCGCCCGACGGAAAGCAGATAGCATTTGCCGCGTTTAGCAAGGGCCGACCGCTCAAGGTGTATGTTGTCTCCGTGGATGGGGGCACGTCACGTCCTCTGACTACGGACGGGATAAACGAGGCTGGTCCCTCCTGGTCTTCCGACGGCAACTTCATTGCCTTCGGCAACGCCCCCTTTCCGGGTGCTCCCAGCAAGGGAATCCACCTGGTGGACTTGCGGAACAACACGGAATCGATAGTTGCGGGGTCAGAAGGTCTTAGCGATCCTGCCTGGTCCCCGGACGGTCGTTGGATTGTCGCTGTCACACATGTCCCCAGCCGGTCGATGCTTTTTGACACAAATAAGAAGCATTGGTCCGAGCTGGCCAGGCTGGAAGACGAATACAACAAAGTAATTTGGTCCTCGGATAGCAAGTACATCTACTACGACACGACCGACGAAATCTTTCGCATCCACGTTAGCGGCCGCAGGGTGGAAAAGGTCGCCAGTCTTAAGGGCATCTCGCGAAACCCGGATCTCCCATGGTTCGGACTCGCAAACGATGCTTCAGTGTTAATCATCCGGGACAACAGCATTCCGCAGATCTATTCGCTAGACTGGGATGTTCAGTAGTCCCGGTGCACACTTAGAGATTCTTAACTGTTTTAATCAGGCAATTTCACGTTTTTGACCGCTCGTCAAAACGCGCGATGGCGATTTTTCGCTCAACAACACAGGTGCTATCCGGCGTCGGCTTTCCGACGCCATCGCTCTTCTCGCGTGTACGCTCGCGCAGAGAAAACAAAGGACTTGAATTCGCAATCGAGTCGGCTTATAAGCGCGACTATGATGTCATTAGAAAGCAGCCCTCATAGCAGGTCATGCCAACCAGCCAACCAGAGCACGTTCAATGGTGAGATTGCGATTCACTTCGCTGGACGCGAAGGATGGGAAAAACCCTTGGTTTGGGTCTTTCCAAAGCTTCTCGTCTGTTTGAATTGTGGCTTCACAGAATTTGCAATTCCCGAAGCCGAGTTACGGCGGCTAGCAGAAAGTGGTGCCACTGCTGCGTAACGTGCCGCGCGGTAAATTGGTGCCAAGAACTCCTTGCACAGCAGCGAGGAGTTCATGGGCGTGGGGCGACGCTTCTCTTACGATCCCGAGCGTCGGCAATGTGCTGGTGTTTGGAACCAACAAGATCGGCGCCAGCCAAACTGGCTGTGACAAACTGCTTGCCCTGCAGAACCTCCGCTATTGCAGGCAACAGTTCGCTTCCAGCGCTCGACTTGGTTAGGTAGCCGCACGCACCTGTGCGCAAAGCATCTTCTGCGATGTCGCGAGATCGATTTTCGCTTAAAAACAGGATTTTGGACTTTGGCGAGACCTGTTGGATTTGGAGAGCTGCCTGAATTCCGTTCAGCTTCGGAAGTCCGATGTCCAGCAAGATCAAATCTGGTTTCAATTCCTTAGCCATTTGAACTGCTTCCAATCCGTCCCCTACTTCTGCGACGACACATAACTCTGGACGTGTTTGGAGCATCGAACAGATTTTCTGTCGCCACGGCTCATAATCATCTACTACCAAAATGTGTATTGTGGGTGTAACCAAGCAGCCTCCTATTTAATTATTCTTTCCGCACAGCAGTCTGAGACTGCCGGTCGATGAGGCCATGCGTTCCACACCGAAGCCATCACAAGCACTGCCACTGACGCGTACATTATGGGATTCGATTCCCACCAAAAAGTTACCCGCCAACACTCCAAGAGCGGCAAACAGACCAAGGCAAAAAGGCCAGTAGCCATGCCGTTGATTCGCTCGAAGAGCCGATGCTCCAACAGCAACCACCAGAAACGCCGCTGTGACTGGCAACAGGTACTCGGCAGATATTAGGAAACCCAATCCGACCGAACTCAAAAGACCTGCGTACGCGGGCCAACAAAATGGACAGGTCAGCTTCGGTAACAGCGATATACCCACACCGGGAATCGTTGCCAAGCTTTGTTTCCACGTTCTGTTCATCCATCCTCCCGGTCCAAACTTTCCAGAATGGGACACTCGGAAAGGGGAGCGCAGCCGCAACAAGACCGAGCCAGCGTGAGTAGCGATTTCCGCATTGAATCGAGGCTTTTAATCTTTGCCTCAATTACGGTCATCGACTACACGGGCGCACCCGCTCAGCCGAATTCAACGGTCATGGTCGCTCAAGGCCGCATCACCGCAGTCGGCCCTAGTGACACCATCAAAATTCCCGCAATCACACGCGTAGTCGATGCGACCGGCAAGTTCCTGATCCCTGGGCTTTGGGACATGCACGGACACCTCACCGACGCCACCGAAGACGCCTTTCCGCTGCTCATCATGAACGGCGTAACCGGTGTGCGCGACATGGGCGGGGACCTCGCTCAACTCGATCGCTGGCGCTCGGAAATCGATAGCGGTGTGCAAGTGGGCCCGCACATCATCCGTGCCGGGCCTTTCGTCGACGGCCCGAAAGAAGGAGTGACCAACCGCCTGACCGTGCGCACTCCCGAGGAGGCGCACCGGGCTGTTCACGACCTGAAAGCGAAAGGCGTCGATTTCATCAAGGTCCACAATGCGCTCCCGCCTGAGGCGTTCTTCGCCATGATGGATGAAGCTCACAAAGAACACATCCCTGTAGCCGTCCATTTGCCGAAGAACGTTAGCTCCGCCGAGGCGTCCGACGCTGGAGTCGCCAGCCTCGAGCATGTTGAAACGCTAACCGAGAACGCCCTGTGGCGCAAAGGAGCGACCGCGAAGACCATTGAACAAGGCATGGATGAGATCCTCGGCCCCATCGGACAGGACCTATTTCAGCGCTTCGTGAAGAACGGCACCTGGTTTGTCCCGACTCTGGTCGCCTATGAACGCGGCTTTGTGCTCAGCAATGATCCGGAATCAGTGAAGCCACGATTGGACATTCACGAAAAGAATATTGAAGTTATCCGCATGATGCACAAAGCAGGCGTCGAAATCATGGCTGGTTCAGATTTTTCGGATTGGGCCTTGGTGCCCGGAGTCGACCTGCATAACGAGTTGGCGCTTCTGGTCGAGGCCGGTTTTACTCCAATGGAAGCGCTCCAGGCTGCGACCCTGAACCCTGCGAAGTTCCTGGGCAAAACGAACACCTATGGAACGATTCAGGTAGGTCGAGCAGCTGATCTCGTCTTATTAGACATGAATCCCCTCGAAGACATCAGCCACACCCGCAAAATTCATGCCGTCGTGCTAGGCGGCAAGTTCTACCCGCTGGCGTCCATGAGAGCGCAGTCTCTACAACATGCCGCAAAGAGATGATTAACACCCGAATATCTATGGGCTGCGGCGACTGCGACATGCTCCTAAGCGGCTCGGGGACCAATGTTGTCATAGTCTCGGTCTTGCCCCGGGCCAGTGTCCGCGCGGCGAGAGCATTGCGCCATAGTAAGGGAGAACGCTTATCCGTGCCAGATATCCATCGGGGTATAATCTGTGGGCCATGCTGAATAACGAGTTCAAGTTTGTGGATCGCAGTGGCCTGTTGAGCCGTCTGGTATCGGTGGGGACTATTCGATGACGATATCTCAGGCCCAGCTTTGGAAAGGCACTCCGTTCAGCATCGAACGCAAAGAGGGCAAAGCTTCAGGCACAGTAATCTTCCGTCTCTGCGGACCCTTCACCGCGCGCGACATGTACGGGTCTCTGACGCCCGTCGGACTGCGAAATATGCTCGATTTTCAATCGATGCCGGGCGAAGAGCCGCCGGTGGTAAACATTCTCGACTTGACCGATGTTCCCTATATGGATTCTGCCGGCTTGGGCTTAGTCGTGGGACATTATGTAAGCTGCCACCGCAAGGGCATCAGGCTGATTGCCGCCGGAGTGAGCCCACGCGTCCGGGAACTGTTCAAGGTGACAAAAGTGGATACCACCATCCCCATGACTTCCACAGTTGACGAAGCGGATATCCACCGAAGCCTTTAGAGGTTTCTCCAACCTTACCCACGAACTTTGAGAGCGCCGCACTTTCGCGTTCTGTGCGAAACGTCATTCGAGTGAATTGGTATCGGCACCGACCTGACATAATAAGCGCAATTCGCGCATAGCGGCCACAAGCGAGACCGGAAACGTCGATTATAATCTCTTCGCATTTCGGCGAGGCTGGTCGTAACGCCGCCGAGCGAAGGCAAAAACCAGGGAGAGCTCATGACACGGATTCTGTTGATAGGCCTCGATCCCGAGACTGTGGATTATTCTGACCCTGCATTACCGCCAGGTATGAACGCTGATAAGGTTCGCGCAGGCATCGCGGTTGCGCTGAAGCAGTTCACTGATCGCGGATGGGAGTCCGACGTTGGTTACCTCCGCCCGGACGAAACCGCCGGACCGACAGTGGAGCGTCAACTACGTTCGACGAACTACGATTGTGTGGTCGTCGGAGGCGGCGTGCGCCTGCCGCCCTGCAACCTTGCATTATTCGAAGTCGTCATCAACGCTATTCGTAAAGCTGCCCCAGCCGCGGCGATTGCCTTCAATACGCGGCCCGACGATAGCGCAGATGCTGCCGCCCGATGGGTGGCGGCTGAAAGCGGAGGTTTATAGTCCCACTTCCAACAAAGCAGTTCGCTGCCTCAGGCACGCCGCGTCCTCCGGCGCTTCGATTTGGCGTTGACGCTCAACCGATGATATAGCTCGAAGCAGGAGTATCCCTTTTGATCTAGCGGTCTTCCGCGTCAGACTTCATCCATTGTCCGAGATACGGTCCTTCGCGTTTGGCACGTAAACACCATCGCCCGTGCCCCATGGATGAACAGGTTGTGTAGATACGGATTGCCCCGCTTACTGATTCCCAACAGCTTCGTCTTCCCTCCAGTCGACCGGTGACGTTGAGCTACTGTCAATTCTGATGGTTCAAGAACATCCTGGAATCTGTTCCACTCATTCGGTTGGTGACAGACACAGACGACAATCATGCGGTCGTCCCCCGGCGTGCCCGCGAGCGGGGAGGGTAATCCAATGGCGGTCGAGAGGAGCTACGCGCGACTTGGCATTTTCATCGTAATAATGCTGGTCGTAGTCCTCGCAACAGCGGTGCTCTTCATTCAACGTATGAGGAGTCGCGCCGTAATTGCTTTGGTCACCTATACCACCGAGAACGTCAGCGGCCTGGACGTATCGAGTCCCGTTCGATACCGGGGCGTACCGGTGGGCCGCGTGACAGATCTAAGCGTTGATCCGCGCGAGAACACCGTCGAGATCGACTTCGAGGTATTTCTGGACCGCCTCAACACCATCGGCTTCAATGTCAGCCGAATTCGAAAGCTTGCGGAAATTGGAGGTGAATTGCCGCACCTCCGGGCCCAAATCATCGGCAATCCGGTAACCGGAGATGCATACTTATTACTGGATGTGCCAAAGAATCCTCCACCAGGGATGGCTCTTGGGTTCAAACCGACTCGCCCCTACGTACCTTCAATACCTTCGATCCGCGCAACGGTACAGGATCGGCTGCCTGCCGTTTTGGATCGCGCGGAAGCGACGCTGCAAACCCTCAGAGAGATTGTCGGCAGGATTCCCGACAGTCTTGACAGGAGCGACCGATTCTTTACTAACGTCGAGCGCACCGTTCAGGAGAGCCAACTTCCGACTCTGAGCGCCGACTCGCGGAAATTCTTTACCACGACAAGTGCACAGATCGAGCAGATTAGATCTGAGATGGACGGGTTGATGGGCACGGAGGGAGCACTAGTCAAGTTTACGGAAGAGGCACGGGCCGCAATTAAGACCGCAGACTTTCCGGCCGCGACCCAATCGACGCGGGACGCGGCGGATAGCTCCAGACTTGCGGCAGAAGATCTCCGGCGTTCCCTGCCGGCCATCCGGGATTCCCTCGAACAGATGCGTGAACTAGCGCGACAGCTCGAGGAACAACCCGAGTCGATGGTCTATGGTCCACGACCAACCAAGGTGAAGCACTGATGATTCGTATGCCGCGATCAGGGCTCCGTCTCCTCATTGCCTTCCTCGAGATCACCTCGAAGGTCGCGAAAAACATCCACTGACTGTTCACAACCCTGCTAGGACTCACACTACCCAGTCGGCGTAACAAATGGGACACGAGAGAGCAAGGCACGGTTACTCAATCAGTTAACCCAACCAATCAAACGCTCATGACGGCGACGGACGATACCCTGCGAGTGATGTTTACCGTGGGAGCCCGCGCGGAGCCGGAGTGGTTCTACTGGCGTGCGTCAGTTGAAGTGGGCAGGAGGAGATTGAAAGGATAATCTGCCAGGGCCAACGCTCGACCTCTCGAAGCGTGGCATCAGTCAGTAGTGAGAACTTCGTGCGCCTCTTGCGCCACGCTGGACCTGTTCCTTGCGATCAGCGCGGCCGTCTCCGCCAGACGGGTTGAGTAACCCATTTCGTTGTCATACCATGCCGCCACGGATAGCAATTCCCCTTGAACGGCTGTCAGCGGCAGATCGACGATCGAAGAGTGTGAATCTCCGAGGATACGAGAAGATGCCCACTCGTCCTCCAGCACGCCCATAACGCCCTTGAGCGGCGGAACCGACGCCGCCTTGCGGAAAGAGTCGTTGACCTCCTCCACGGTTACTTGGCTCTCAGTGAGAAGGTTTAACTCTGCGATGCTCCCGGTGCGTGTGGGGACGCGGTAGGCTTTGCCTGTGATCTTGAGGCCCTTCCAGATGAAAGAAAGGGCGCGTGCCGCGCCAGACGAGGACGGAATAATGTTCTCGGTCGCGGCCCACGAATCGCGACGATCCTTCATCGGTTGGTCCGTAAGCGACTGAGTGTTAGTGTATGCATGTATCGTGGAGAACAGGCCAGACCTAATGCCAAAGTTCTCAATCACAACTTTGACTACCGGTGCTAACGCATTGGTAGTGCAACTGGCCATGCTGACGATCTTATGTTTCTCGGGATCGAACTTTTCCAGGTTGATGCCGGGTAATAACACTGAGTCACAGTCTTGTTGCTTTTTGCTCGGTGCACTGACTAACACGTGCTTTGCCCCAGCATCAAGATGAGCCTGCGCACCTAAGCGGGTGGTGGCCCCCCCACTGCAATCGATCACGACATCGATGCCTAGCTTTTTCCAATTCGGCAAACCGTTTATAGATACGAAATAGGGAATCTCCCGGCCGCCGATGATGAAACAGCTGTCTTTCACGCTGACCTCCTCCGTCCAGCGGCCATAGTTGGAATCGACCTCGAAGAGCGCAGCCAGGGTCGAAATATCCTTAATATCCGAGATGGATACCGGAACGAAGAGGCCTCGTTTGAGGGCAACTTTCATCAGAGAACGTCCAATGCGACCAAACCCATGAATTGCTATGTTGGCCATGACACTTCTACCTTTCTTCATGCGGCAGCATGGGCCACCACTTGGGCCTTAATGCAGGGGCGGCAAACTCGATTCTGCAACAGCCAAACGCAGCCCTCCCACAGCTCAAGGTGCCAAGCGCAAGCTCTCACAGTAGGGTTTCTCCGTGAACTGGATTAGTTGACAGTATTCTGCTGTGCGCGTAGCCAAACAAATATCCCTAGGTTTGAAAGGAGGACGCAAACGACAGAGGCGTATACCCATTACGGATTCCGATGTCAGGTTCTGTTTATTGCCCCTTCTCTGGTCGTCAAAGAGGCGGTAGGGGTTCGTACCATTCTTTAACGACTGATTTCCGTGGATAATCTTCCCATGGCACAGTTGGAGAATTTTCGCCTTAAGGTGTTTCGTGCTGTTGCCGAGCACCTAAGTCTCCTCATGCGTGAACAGGGATCAGGTTCCCGCCGTGTCGTCGAGACGAATCATCCGGGTTGTTGCCGTGTATGTACTGGGTAAGGCAAAAGTCTGCCGAGCCGTCGACCGACCGCACGCTCAATCATGTGATGTTAAAAGTGCCATGAAGCACGATCCTGCGCGTCACCGAGGCACTTTGATCCATCCTGGTTGCCCTACTTATGCTCCACGTTACGGACATAAAGCGGACAAATAGGAACAGAGAAACAAATCCGGCATGTTGCGCGTACTATTTCAGGTTAACCACCCTGTACGCTCGACCGAGGAAACCATCCTGTGATGAGACTAAGCACGAAAAAAATGGCGGCAAGCCTAGTCAGTGCATTGTCCTTGATCGGAATTGCGTCTGCGCAGCAGGAAAAGTTCGTCGACCGCCTGTTGCAAAATCGCTACCAACTGACTCTCGAGGCCGGCAAACTGTCAGGTCCAGCATTGCCGATCCTGCAAAGCGCACTGTCCGGGGCACAGTTCGTGCTCATTGGCGAGGACCACGGCATCTCTCAGATTCCGCAATTTTCTGGAGCGATCTGTGAACTGGTGGGCCCCCAGGGATTTCATACTATGGCGGTTGAGGTCGGACCTCTTGCCGCCGCGGAGATTCAACCCTGGACTCTCCGGGACGACGGTGCGAAACAACTGGTTGAGTTCGAGAAGAAGTACCCGGAAACCATCGCTTTTTACAATTTTAACGAAGAGTATGAATTGCTTTCACGGTGCGCACGCGCTGCGCAAGGCGGCAAGTTTCGGCTTTGGGGACTCGATCAGGAACTGATGGGAGCTTCCGAGCTGATCCTAACCCGGATTCTTGAAACACATCCGGGGAGACTGGCTGCAGATCAGACCAAACGCCTGCTCCAGAAGAATGAGGAGGCTCACGCTACAGCTCTCAAGAGCGGAAATCCGGGCGATACCTTCATGATGACCTCGTCGGAAGAAGACTTAACCAGATTACGGGAGTTGCTGCGTAACGACGGGAACACTTCCGGCGACGCACTCATCAGTGAGTTGATCGAGAGCCGCGACATCTATCTCAAAAATATGACAGCCGGGTACGAATCGAATCGGGAGCGTGCACTCCTGATGAAGGCGACGTTCGAGCAGGCATACTCGAGCGCGATCCAGGAAGAAGGGAAGCCGCCCAAAGTCTTGTTGAAGCTGGGCGGTGACCACACCTATAAAGGGTTCAATCCTCTGAGAAATAACGATATCGGTAACTTCCTTGCGGAAATGGCTGACGGACAGAGTGCTAAATCACTCCACATTCTCATTTTGGGAGTTAAAGGGTCACAACTGCGCTTTGCCGGTATCGGACGGCCATTTCAGCCCGGGGATTTCAACCTGGCCGAAGACAAAGACTCGGATTTCCTGTTTCTCAAACCCATGTTCGAGAATCTGGCCAGCGATGGTTGGACGATGTTCGACTTGAGAGGCATGCGTCTGGGCTTCCGCTCATTCGGCCCGGTCGATAAGGAGTTGGAACGCCTCATCTTTGGAAACGATCTGCTGGTGTTGATACCCCAAGCCACCCCTTCGCGGCAAATTCGATAGTCTCGATTAGGTTCAAGGGCAGAAATTTCTTCATAACGCGGAGCCGTACGCCTGTGCCTAGTGCCACGTTGAACGGGCAGTTTAGAGTGATTCGTCGGAATGCAAATGTTGTTCGACTCGATGGTGGTCGCTATCGGCCGAGGCTGCAACATTTCAGGTCAACATTCGCAATCCATCTTATTGCCGCGTGGTACGAGCAGGGTTGGACACACCAGAGTTGTTGGCCCCACGCAAATCGAAGCGTCCTCGGCTGGCCGTGGTCTTCCACTCGAGCAGACAGCGAGTGCCGTCGAGTTCGCCGATGGCATCCACGTAGGCCGCGAAGTCGTTTCGGCTGACGGATACGGATGCGATCGTCCTGGGCGAAACGATCGAGCAGTTGCACTCCTGACTGCAGCATGCGATCCCACGCCTCCAGCTACTCAACCCGGCGTCGCGTCCGAAAAAGCACTAGCGTGATCCGGGCGCAATGCGCACAACTGAGTCGACTTCGGTGAGGGCCTGCCAGTTTTGCCAGTTAACGGTGCGGCGCGGGTGTTCGTAACCTGCCCCGTCAGCGTAAGTTCGTCTGGCTGGTTGAGGCTGTCAATGGAGGGAAGAGTGACGGAGGAGCTACGAGTGTGCCCCGCTAGCCGTCGGATACGTTTCGGGTGGGGAACCACTCTTCTTGTCTTGTCCTTGTCGTGTCTCAGCGCCGCACAACAGCCGGAAATTCAGAATCTGGTCACGAGCGGGAACCTGGAAGGCATGCGCTGGCCGAACTTCAGCGACTATCGCGACCGGCTTCAAGAGTTCTACAAACCGACAGGGTTTGCGCCAGCCTGGGTCGAGGGGACGCAACCAATATCGCAGGCCCGGTCGCTGATCGAGGTTTTCAAAGTTGCCGGAACGAAGGGGCTCGACCCCGAGGATTACGACTCTTCACGGTGGGAGGCGAGAATCCGCGACCTGCAAGGCTCGTCGAGCGGCCTGTCGGTGGCGCGTTTTGACGTGGCGCTCACCCTCTGCACCATGCGCTATGTCTCCGATTTGCGCACTGGACGGATTAATCCACAGCATTTCCAGTTCGGATTGAGTGTGGAACAGAAGAAGTACGATTTGGCTCGGTTTGTACGCGAGCAAATCATGACCACTTCGCAGCTTCAGGCAGTGTTAGACGAGGTGGAACCTCCGTTTGCGGGCTATCGCCGAACCGAGCAGGCGCTCGCGCGTTACATCGAACTGGCACACGCCGACAATGGGGAACAGCTTCCGAACGTTAGCCACGTTGTCGCGCCAGGCCAATCGTACGCGGGTATGCCTCGCCTGGTCCGTTTCTTGCGCTTGGTGGGCGACTTGCCGCCGGATGCCACTCCCCCAGGTGACACACAGACCTACAGCGGGCCGCTGGTCGATGCGGTGAAACGCTTTCAGCGACGCCATGGGCTCGATGCCGACGGCCGCCTCGGTGCCGCCACCATCAAACAAATGAACGTACCACTGCAAGATCGAGTTCTCCAATTACAGCTCACCTTGGAGCGATGGCGCTGGTTACCGGCAGAATTTTCGGCGCCCCCGATCATCGTGAATATCCCTGACTTCCGGCTTCGCGCCCTTGATGAAGGCAACCGAGTCGTGATGGATATGCGCGTGGTGGTTGGGAAAGGGATGCGCACGCAAACGCCGGTCTTCACGCGGAATATGACCTACGTAGTCCTGCGTCCGTACTGGAACGTGCCTCCCAGCATTCTTCGTAGCGAGATTGTGCCCGCCATCCAGCGCAGTCGTGGCTACATAGCCCGTAAGAACTACGAGGTGACTACAAACGACGGTAAGGTGGTCACGTCAGGAGAGATTTCTGATGAAGTGTTGGCGCAACTTCGCGCGGGGAAACTAGCAGTGCGACAGAAGCCCGGACCTACAAACGCACTCGGCCTAGTCAAGCTGATTTTTCCGAACGAGCACAACGTCTATCTTCACAGCACGCCGTCTCAGAGTCTGTTCTCGCGCTCCCGTCGTGATTTCAGCCACGGCTGCATTCGGGTCGAAAAACCCGCCGAACTGGCCGCTTGGGCTCTGCGAAATAATCCGGGTTGGACGCTAGAGAGGGTGCAGCAAGAAATGCAGAGCGGAAATGACGACGTCACCGTGAATCTCGTGAAGCCAGTTCCGGTTTTTATCGTATACGGCACCGCCCTCGCCTACGAAAACGGCGAAGTTCATTTCAGCGACGACATCTACGGACACGATGCGAAACTGGCGGCGGCACTTGCCAAGGGTTATCCCTATCCCTAAAGACGGCGTCTAACTACCAGCGCCGGACGCGCCCTACGTCGACGTGCACAAAGTTTGAACTCGCGTAGTAGCCCACACCGCCTCTACGCAGTGCCAGAGCTGCATCCCTCAGTTGAGCGGTAGGAATTCCAGGCACACGAATATCGATGGCCATCGCCTGCATGTGCAGACTGTGGAGAGCAACGCCATGTCCGTGAGTACGAAGGAATTGGTTGCTCTGGGGAGTGCGGTAGCCACAGACTACATCAATCTCAAGGTCGGGATTTCCGAGTGCAGCGGTCAAGTCGCGGAGCAGATCGAATACCCGGGGATCGTACTCATGAATTTCGCCGGTCCGGTGGTCGCGCAGATAACGGTTGAGGCGAACCAGAGCTTCCTGCTCGTAACCTTCGCCGTTGCGGTAGACGATGTTCAGCCGTTCGCCAGTATGGGTGTGAAAAAAATGCAACTGGTAGGGTCCCCCCGAAACGGCCGGCAATTTTGGCTGAGCTTCGGCACGGGAGATCGGCTGGCTGGGTAAGATCAGTGTCAACAGGAGAAAAATGCAAAGATTTCTTGGCGACCAACGCAAGACAAAGACTCCGGAAATAGGCTGGCCACCCAGGGGTGGCCTGGACTCCATTGTACCAAGGGCATGTGTTGTCCCAATGACGAGCTCCTGTCAAAGCACGAACGAGGAGTCGCCCGACCCGAAGAGGTACGATGCTCGCGAAGTTGAGGATCTGTTGCTGCTTCTGGGTCAACGCAACCTGGAAGTCAGAAAGTATCGCGGATAGTGTGACCCGCTAAGCGGTACTTCTCCCCCGATTACAGCTTCGCGTACTCTGGTGCCCGGACGCCCACCGTTACTCGGTATGCGGAGTTTTCCAGCTAAAGTCGTAGCGGAAGCCGATGGCCGCGGCCTGCGATACATCTTTTCCCTGCGCATCCACCGAGTCGCCCAGTTTTGCTTCGGCGAACGCGTAGCCCGATTTTGAGAAGTGCCATTCTGCGCCCAGGATCCCGTACCGCGTCTTGAAGTCCGAGTTGATGACAGGGTTAAGGTCGTGAGGTATATAGTCCTCAAAGCCCAAGACAGCGGCGAACTTCCCGAACTTCAGTCTGGAGTAGATCTCGACTCCATTGGCGGAGAATCCCACCCCCACAGTTTCTGGGCCTCCTGCCGGATTGGGAATAAACGCTATGTCACCGTTGGTTTGCCGCGCCCAAACGGCGCCCCATTCCAGGTTGCGCCAATCACCTTTCGCGCCCAAGGTCCAGTAATCCGTATGACCACCATTGAATACCACCTGGGTAAGCTGCGGGTTGAAGTAGGTTTTGTTATAAGCTCCGCCAATCTTCAGTCCTGGAAGCACTGCCGCCTGCAACGAAAAGCCGAAGCTATTGAAGGCCTGCGGGGTGTCGGCGGTTCGTAATTGTCCCTGTGCGCCAAAGTCGAAGATCTTGGCGAATTTCAGGTGGTACAGAATGGTTTGGTCAGCGCGTCCTGTACCGGATTGCCCACCATCGGTCCCTGCCACATAGGTTGTAGTGGACTGGCCCCCGAACACATTGAAGCGATCCGTCGTGTAGCTCGTTATGTCGTAGTGAGTCGAGTTCTGTTTACCAAAAGACAGACGTCCAAAGCGACCAAAGTCAACACCGAGGAAACCAAGACGTGCAGCGAAAACGGGCTGCGTCTCCGGAGTGATCACGCCGAACTCTTGGTCCGTGGTTGCACCGGCATTGAGTGTGGTCTCGCTTCGAACCAGGTTCACCCCCCACTCGGCGGTGGCAAATACCTTGATCGGTCCGAAGGTGGAGAAATTGATACCCACGCGGCTTGCATTGTCCTGTACCTGTGCTACGGAGTCCGAAATGCTCACAATGTTACGGAGGCTTCCGTACGGATTAAACATACCGAGATAGTGCACCTCGGGATTGATGCCGGTTGTCACGGCAGCTAGGTCCTCCTGTTGGTCCGCTGTCTCGGAGTGTGCATTCACTTCGACAGATACCTTAGCTGAGCGCGATGCGCTGCCGGTGGCGAACTGGCCGCCACAACCTTCTGACACCCAGACTCCCTGCGCGTCATATCCCCAATTTCTGCCAAGCAGGCAGGCAGTTTCGCCCGTTGGCCGTAACATTACTACGCCCGCACTGGTGTCGGCGGCACAGTGCTGACGCTGAGCACCGGTAGAAACGCAGGTAACGACCGAAGATACTATTACCTGTGTCGAGTTCTGCTGTGCACTTGTACGTAGAACCAAACCGAGTACAAGGACTGAAAGTGTGAAATACCTTCTTAGATTCATCTTGTTTCTCCTCGACGCGAACATTGCCGCCTCTTGCTCTAGCACGGTAAAGCTCAATTGTGAGGATGGCTCAACATTTACCGGCCTGAAGCCCGGAGGACTTACGCAGATCACAGGTGTATCTAAAGGACGCCTGTGCAATCGCTGATTGCGGCAGTCAGCTTCAGATATGACGAGTGGCCGCAAAAGGATGGCACAGCACCCGCAAGAAACGACTGCCACTTCTAACAGTTCGCGCGGACGAAACTCGCGACCGACCTGGCTCCACTTTAATGTGGAACACAACATTAGAAATCGAAGTCCCCATCGATGCGCCACAGCCGCCCCACTGAGTTATAGAGATTGCCGAAATTCGCTGAGCCGGCATACTGCTGCACGTCGCGGGGGTTGAAGTAATTCAGCACGTTGAGCACGCTCAAACCCGCTCGAAACTGGAGGCGGTGGTGGTGGAACTTGAAGTCGAACGGATACTGGATTTTCGTGTCCAGCCCCACAAAAGTTCGCAAGCGCCCGGCCTGATTACGCCGCCCGATGTAGTTCCAGTCCTGGTCCAGCCGTGAGAAGGGGAAGCCCGTATGCACGTCGAGCACGGGGATAAAGTCCAGCTTATGCGGTAGTCCGATGACGCCCCACATCAGGCCGCGGTGGGGGGCATCGGAGGTCATCGTGCCGAACTGGTTAGCGCGGATGAGGGGAGCGGGGAAATTGCCGAAAAATTGATTGTAGTCGTTCAGTTCGCCGCGGACGCGAGAGTAGACATAACTGGCATACACCGTGGTGCGCTCCACGGGCTTCCAGCGCAGCATCGCCAGGTACTCGCGATAACTTTGACGCCCGGAATTGAACAATCGGAGCTGGGCGCTGCGGTCCGTGACCTGATGGGGATCGACATAGAAATCGCGGAATACTTCCCGGCCTTCATGCCCGAGTCGTAAGAGCAGTCCGGGGCGCAGCTCCCGGTCAAACTGCAGACTCCAGCCCAGACTGTAGGGAACGCGCAGACCACCATCCGTCGTGGACACCACGTGGACGAAGGTCGCCGGGCCGCTGACGATAGTGCTGCCATCTGCAGCATAGCGCGTAATCGTCTGCGCAGGGATGTCAGGAAAGATGCCAACGTTGATCGGGATCTTGTCGAAAAATACCCCAAAGCCGCCACGGATGGCGGAACGGTTATCTCGCGTCGGGGCAAAGACAAAGCCGGCGCGGGGCGCAACATTCAGGGGTTCTGCCGAGAGGTTGTCGCGGTCAAGGCGCACTCCGAGGTCGAGCGTAAACCGGGGATGGATTTGCCAATTGTCTTGCGCAAAGAGGGCCAGTTCGTTGGTCGCGGCAGTGGAGGCAAGGGCAGCATCGTAGGCAATCACGCTGCTGAGCGCGCCGTCTTCGCGCAATACGCGAACCGGCTGGTTGCTGATCCGGCCCTGATATGTGGAATGCGCATAGGAATACCCGAATGTCAGCAGATGCCGCCGCCCTGCGGATTGGAGCGGCCGCAAGTGCAAAGTTTGCGACCACTGGTAGAGACGCGTCCGCCGGTCCTGCTGCTCGAAGAATGACCCGGAATTCCGCTCGGGAAAGAGAACCATCCCTCCCGCCATCGGGTTGGCCGGGAAGACTTGCGCATCAAGCCGCTTGGCCGCGAACAAGGTCTGGACGAAGCCGCCTGACGCCATGATCCAGCGGTGCGTGGCCGAGGCGAAGAAGCCGCGCTGGTGGTAGTCGGCAGTGACTGGCTGCGGATTAAACGTGTCGATGTTGGCGAAGTCTGTGTTTTGAGGGTCGGTAGTCAGGGCTGCAGTGAACTGGTGGTTGGCGGTGAGATTCCAATCAATCTGGGTGTACGTGTTGCCACTCTCCACGACGCGCACATTGTTCGGATCGGGCAGCGAAGGCACGCGCACAGTGTCATAGCCGTAAGCCACCGACTGAAATAGGTACAGCTTTCCGCGCTTGAGCGGGCCCGCCAAAGTGAGATGGGGCGAAGCGCTTTCCACGCCATGGGTCTGGCCGTCGATCCAGCGGAAACGGGGAACGGGATCTTCGAAAAGCCACTTCCACTCGTCGGTCCCGCCGCGCGTGTTGACCTCAACCACGCCGCTGGAAAACTTGCCGTACTCCGCGGAGAAGGGATTCGACAACACGCGCAATGACTGAACCGCCACAAGCGGCAGCCGCAGTGCCGCCTGCCCAGTGAAAGGATCGGACACGGTGGCCGTGTTGACAAGTGTGCTGGTCTGATTGGTCCGGCCGCCTTTAATGCGGATCTGCCCGTCGAGCCCGCGAATCACGCCAGGGAGCAGCGGCAAGGCCTCCTGAAAGTCCTGGCCGAGGCGGACCGCTGACTTCAGGATATCGGCCGTCAGTGTGGGTGTGTTGCCTGAACTTGAATTCACATCCACACCCGTAGGCTCGGCGGTCACGTTGACCGTTTCCTTTTGCTTCTTCAGTACGAGCCGGAAGTCGAGTTTGGCAGCATCGCCCCCTTTCAATGTGAGGCGCTTGGTCAGCGTTTCAAATCCACCCAAACTGACAGTGACTTCGTACCCGCCGGGTAGCAGCCCCGTGAACGAGTAGGTGCCGACATTGTTGGAAACGGTGGAGACCTCGCTTTGGGCGGTGAGACTCCTCAGGGTGATGCGCGCGTTGGGCCAAACCGTCTGCACCCGGTCCGAGCCGAGCGTAAAGATGACGCCGCTCACCTGGGTGCTCTTCGCGACCGCCACCGGGGCAAGCATGAACGCAACCAACAGTGCCAGACCAGACTCTCGGACATGCCTTCTCCAGAGCAAGCGCGTATGGCACCTCTCCTGACGTTCCAGAACGATGGGTCGAACCAGCACGATTATCACAGTGGGGTTTCTCAACAGAGGGAAACTGTGAAATCTGTCAGGGGAAAGCGGAAACCTCTGCCCATGGCTACCTTGTCGCAATCGCCAAATCGACACCGACCCGCCGTGGGCAAGAAAACTCCCTTACGGCTGTCGGCGAACCAAAATTGAACTGTCAGGATTGACAGGAGGAGGGTGACGCATGTTCGGGATTAAGATAGTAGCTGCTCGTAAGGGAGGCTAGTATGCGCTCTTCCCTGGCTCACCCCTATAAGCCTTTTCCTTTGATTCGTGTTGCCCTCATTGCAGCCCTGACCCTAGTGTTATCCGGCTGGACCTGCAGTGCGATATTCCTCAGCTGTCAAGGTGTAGTCCCATCCCAAGTTACTTCACTCTCGCCGGACGCCATTCCGAGCGATGCGGAATCAGTTCTGCTGACAACGGACGGAAGGGGGTTTACTCCCCAATCGCAGATCATGTGGAACGGAAACGCGTTGCAGACGACGTTCATGGACTCACACCATCTCCAGACCACGGTCACTCAGCGGACCTTCCAGTCCTTTGGTGGCTCAGTAGGGAACAATGTGCAGATTTCAGTGATGTCTCAAGCATCGTTCGATGATTTGGGATGTCCGATCGGCGGGAACTCTGCCACACTAGTTCTAGTTATCAACTAGGGGATTCCTAGGACATCGCAGCCCGGCGAAGGCGAAAAGTGGTGCATTTTGTCGTTCTTCGGCACCGATAGCGCTCGTGTCAGATTGTTGGCGATCGCGGTAGGGATACCACTTGGCGTGGTACCCCGACAGACCGGACGGGCGCTGATTAGCGCATCCGGTTCTTATCTCGGATGAGTGGCGGCGAAGCGAGCGTCAGGAAACGGATGGAGCGCAGTATCGAAATTCCTCTAATTTCGGGTTGCCCAAATATGTCTTCACTACTAATGGCGGCCGCCCGCAACACCAGTCAGACGCCCTTTCGCCGCACCCTCATCTTGACGAAATCTCCGGCGTAGGATTTGACCAGATTGGCATCGAGCTGATGCTGGCGGATCAGCTGGCAGAGGCGGTCGCGAATTTTGGGGCCGTCCTAGTTTCCGTTCTTGCCATTGACCGGCTGGGGTGGGATCTTCTTCGCCTCCCGGGGTCGGTCCTGTAATGATCCGATCTCTTCGACCGAGCAGGTGCCAATGCCGTAGGCCTTGCGCAGGGCCCGGTTATCGGCCCGTTTCGGCCACCCGCACTTCCGCGCCGTGGACCAGGGGAGATACATTCGATGGATCGGCATCCCATAGCCAACGAAACCCCGTCATTTAGGCGACTTAATACAGTTGCCTTGAATGCCCATCGAGAACTGGCTGGATCCGAAGACTGTGCGACTGGTTCGACATGGATGCCCGCGCAGCGTTTCCGTCGGGCCAGACGAATGAGACCGGAATGACTCACGTACTGGGTGGGCAGTTCATTAGCGAGTCCGACGCGATCACAGGTAGTACGCGGGTTTGGCCGCGGCATTGCGCTGTAGGGAGCACGGGCCGCGGTTCATTTTGTTGTCGACCTGAGCGCGGGATTCTATTGTCCTGCGATCAGACTTTGTGGAGGCGATGCAGCACTTTGTTGCCCGCCCACAGTACTGCAACACACAACGCGAGGATCAGAAAGGTGGTCATTTCTCGATTCCTCCTAGCCGCCGGAACAAGCTACGCGGCGGCTTCTCGGTCGATGAGTTCAGCGTAGAGCTGACAGATGCGGTCGCGCCTGTCCTTGTATTACCAGAGTTCTGCCTCTGTGGCGCAGCCGAAAGTTTTCGTTTCCAGGGTATTCCGTTGTGATTCGACCAGGTCGACTAGTTCAGCACGAGCGCGTGCTTTGGTGTCGGAGGCTGGCATAACGGACTCCTTAAAAAAAGTCTAGCAAGGGGAGTGCCTATGTCCATACCCACTATTCCCTAGGATGCGCGACCAATGGATGGGCCGCATTCCAGAGAACCGGACGCGATAACGTGACGCACTCTCTACTTTGGTTTGGCATTCTTCATCGACTTTTTGATTCACAAGTCCGAGTTCTTCGAATTGGGCCACTGTGGCGATGGATTCCTGCGTTCCCCCCGAAACCGAGCGAAGGCCATCGCGATCAATACTGGTTGTTTGACAGAGGTAGGAGGCTGCAAAAGAGTTGAAAACATGATTCCCCAGATATTCGCTCACCCATGAAGATCCAGAGGCGCATTGGTGGTGAAGAACTCGAATCCGTTCCTAATTCAACGTCAACGCAGCCCGATGGCACGCGGTTTGCAGATTTTTAAGCATGGGGTCGCCGATCATGGACGTCGACGGGTCCATATTTGTGGCGGTGCAAATCACGCGGAGAATGATTCTCCCCGTGAGCCACTTACGATTCATTCCCGTACCAGAAGCCCTTAGTTCATCGTAGCTGAGTCGCCTGCCACAACGTCTCGGCAATGCTGTGTGATGAACTGGCAAAAAATCACATCGACAGCGGCGTACGTCCTCGCCAAGCGTACAGGGAATTTCCTGAAGCCCTACGGGTTTTTCTGTATTGAGGAACCCACAGATCTAGCTACGCTGGCGTGGAAGTCTTCCCCTGCTCACCGTGTCAAGCGTGAGAATTATGAGCGACTCCGACAGCGAGGGCTCAAGACTATCGCAAAGTGCGCTCGCCGAGCCGGAGGGCCATCCGATGAATCCAGTCAAGAACATGACGTTGAACATGGTGAGTGCCATCTCGGATAACGTGACCGTGCTTCGTTGTTCGGGTCGCCTTGTGTTTAGCGAAGACGACAATGCGCTACGCGAAAAAGTAAAAAAACTGTTGGTAGAGGGACATAGAATTGTCGTGAACCTCACCGAACTGAAGCACATCGATAGTATGGGTCTCGCGACCATCGCCGGCCTTCATAGATTGGACAATTCCCGGATCAAGCTAGTTTGTTCGAGTGTCCACCTTACCGGGTTGCTTCGACGGACGAGGCTGGACGCTGTAATCCGCTTCTACGAAACTGAGGATGAGGCTGCTGCAGTAGTGTCTGGCCATGGAGCCTTGCTGAGCCCGAGTCCCGCGGCGTAGAGCGGCGAAAGCTCGAGGAAGGAAGTGACTTATGGCGGTAGTAGTCACGGAAACAGATGAGGCGGCGCTTGGGAACATCGACGAGAATCTGGATCACGAGCGTGAAGTCCAGGTTGAAACCAAGCAGTTGCTGGCCGACTTGAAGGACAAGGAGGCGATCGCGCTAGAGATGATCGCGATTCTCAGGGGAGTACGCGGCCCCGCCGCCCGGTACGACCGCAAAGCAGCGCGGAAAGCTCTCGCCAAGGTTAAGCAGAGACGTATCCTCGCGGAGCAGAGCTTGCGTCGCAGCCAGAACCGCCTGAAAGGCTTGGAGGAGCAGTCAGGCCGAGTCGAAGAATACCACCAGCGCGAGCCGCTGCGTGACGTCGAAGAACGAATGATGTACCCGAGCCGGGACGAAGCCATTTTCTAAGGGGAAGAACAAAGCCGCAATCTGCCGGAATTACTTCCGGTTCCGCTCGCTGGGCAGCGTCCAGGCGGGTAGTAAGTGCGAGGCTGATCCAACTGACACTCGAATGACCGTGAACTTTGCTATTTCCACGCCTTGACTTCGCACCTGAGAGTTTCAAGGCTTTCTCCAGTCAGTTAGGCTTTTTAGCTCGTCCGCAATTTCAAGCAATATTTGAAGCCGCCGTTCATTGTCCGCCGTGGCCGCTCCGTATTTGGCCCCTTTCAAGTATGCCCGGTTGGCTTCGTTGAGTTTGGCGATTTCATCCCGCAGTTTCTTGACACGCTGCGTGATGAGTTGCGCCATGGGTAAGAGACTAGCGCTTCACAGCCATCCTGCGTCACAAGCCAAAGGCTAATTTCGTGTTGCTGATAATGCTCCCAACCTGTTCGGGGCGGTAGATCTGTTTGACTTCCGGGCCAACATTGTCTCCTAGCAATTCGGGCGGTATATACCTCTATCTTTGTTTTGAAATACCCGTTTCTGCCCCGTCGCTACGGCTTACGCCCCGACCTTGAAGGTCGTGCCAAAACGGCCTCGCACCAGCCAAATTGTGCTTGTGATCTACCCGAAATCAAACGGAGGGTGATATGCGTAAAGCGAGATGCGTTTCGCTGCTTGCGGCGGTGATGTTTATTCTACTGTCGAATCAGGTTTAACTCGGGCGGTGTATTCCGTGCATTTCCATCTAATTTGACTATTCTTTCAGTGGCTAGACGAAACTCCCGCAGAAAGATTCTGCTGGTTTCAGCAAGCTACTCAGGCAGTGGGATGCGATAGATGTTCCGCCGTGTATTGACCCGGGTATAGGAGTAGAAATTCGGCCCCACCGCGGAATCAATCTCCCGCGGAATTACGATCACTCCTTTTGCCTTCTTTATATCAGCGTCTGCGACGAAACCCATGCGGGGGAGATCCGGAATGCCGCGGGCCGGGTTAACCGGCAGCATGTAGGCGGTTTCGCCTTCGCCAACATTGTTGGAACTGAGATAGAAGAACTTACCTGTGACGTCCCAACTGGCGCCACAGTAAGAGCGACAGACGCGAACGGCTGGCCCGCCCGCCAGCGGGTAGGCAGCCATAACGGCCGAGTGCTCGTCGTTGCCGTCCTTTATCGCTGCCACTGCCCAGCGGCCGTCGGGAGAGACCGAGATCAGGTCGAGGATGGGATCCGTGATGAGCTTCTGGCGTCGCGTGCCGTCCGGGCTGATGCGATAGAGGAAATTTTGTGAACCTTCTATTGAGCGCAGCGCCAAGTCGCCATCGGGCAGAAACCATGCCGAGTCTTGGCCGGTCGCCGACGCCAACAGACGGGGGGAAGAGCGATGATCGACTGGTGCCAACCAAAGGTGAGGCACTCCCGCCTCGTCCTTCACTGCGATTGCAACCGTCTTGCCGTCGTGGGAAAGGGCGTAGTACTGTAGCT
>CAWAYW010000011.1:0-20377 GCA_963786325.1 Terriglobia bacterium | reverse complement strand
GCTGTTGAAAAACCCCTTCTTTTGAAAAAACTGCCCGAGCCGAGGGATAGAAAATGCCCACCAAAATCGAGAACGCCGTTCATAGGGCATCCTAGCGCAATGAAATTTCTGCGATCTTCGAGACCAGGAGTTTTTCAACAGCCACAGGCGACTTCACCGTTTTGACCGCTCGTCAAAACGCGCTATAGCGATATTTCACCAACTACACGGTGCCATGCGGCGTCGGCTTTCGGACTGCCTGCAATCCGTCTGAAGCTTCGCCAACGATCTGCAATTCCGGTCTTTCCCCAGCGTCGAACAGATGAATCGGCGAAACGGTCCGAAATCCTCCACTACCAGCACAGTCCGTGAAGACATGCAGCTCCATTCTTTTGGTCTTTTGGGCCGACTGCCCAAAGGATTTATTGCGCTTTGGTGATTATCATTCAGTTTATACCGTCTCTGTCGACTGTAAAACAATGACAGGGGCGGCGAGGTCTCACGCAGGAGAGGCTGCTTCGTCCGCACTGCTGAAAGTTTGCTATTTACAACCGGTGATTCACGGCGGTAACCTCTCGGGCGACAAGCAAATTACGGAACATTCATGGCCATTCGTTCCCACTTACGATGGCTTGCTGGCACTGGGCTTTCCGGCCTGGTGGTTTTTGCTGCGGTGGCATTCATGGCCTTGATGAAGATTGAGGTCAACGGCCCGATTTATCGGAAGATTTCTCTGAGCCAAGACCTTGTATCCGACTACGTACCTCCCTCAGAGAGTCTTCTGCAAGTAGCGCTCATTTGTAGCATGATGAATGACACTTCCGATCCTGCGGAGCTCCGGCGCTACATTGATCGGCTTCGGACAGTGCAGCATGATTTTGAAGCGCAACATATTGACTACATGCATCGGGTTCCCGAGGGGCCGCTTAAGGATATGATGCGCGGAACGGCTTATCAAACCGCGGAAGCATACTTCCAGATCGCACAACAAGGTTTCATTCCGTTGCTCCTGAAAGGCGATCGCGCTGAGGCCCGAAAGGTAGCTCTCGAGCGCATGAAGCCTGTTTATGAAAAACATGCGACTGCGGTGCAACAAATTGTGGAGGTCGCCAAACGGGAGGCAAGGGATGGCGAGGCACTGGCTACGAGAACTGTACGTCTATACACTGAAGTCATGGTGGCGGTTGCACTCGGAGTCCTCCTAGCGGGGGGCGTGTTTTCATTCGCCATTGCACGCGGCATTTCCAAACAAACCACAGAACTGCAAGGTTCCTTTGAACAATTGCGCGCACTTGCTGGGCGTTTGCAGATCATTCGAGAGGAAGAGAGGAAAAGAGTTGCCCGTGAGATCCACGATCAACTGGGCCAGGCTTTGACGGCCATCAAATTGGACCTGAGCTCCTTGGTCCATGAAATGCCAGAAGATCAGAGGAGACAGTCGACGAGAACTCAGACCATTCTGGCACTAGTGGACGAAACGATTCGGTCCGTGCGCCGAATTGCCACCGAACTAAGACCAGGCATGTTAGACGATCTCGGATTGGTCGCCACTATGGAATGGGCAGGAGAAGAATTTGGAGCACGGACGGGAACACAATGTCGGTTGGACCTGCCTCCCGACGATATCGTTGTTGATCCGGACACGGCTGTCGCGATTTTCCGAATATTTCAGGAGACGCTGACCAACGTCGCGCGGCATGCCAATGCAAAAGAGGTTCAGGCGCGGCTAGCAATCGAAAACGGCAATTTGACTCTGGAGGTTCATGACAATGGCAGTGGAATCCCACGCGAAAAACTTCAAAAGGGCAGGTCACTGGGAATTCTAGGGATGCGAGAGCGCGCCACATTGCTCGGCGGTGATCTGTCTGTTACGGGCATTCCCGGGAAAGGCACGGCGGTCCGAGTCTGGATTCCGCAAGCTTCTGGCCTCTTGAAAGAGAGAGATGTGTGATCAGGGTACTCGTTTCCGACGACCATGCCGTGCTACGCACAGGTGTGACAAAGATCCTGATGGATGGCCTTGAGGGCGCCGTCTGCGGAGAAGCGGGCAATGCGGAGGAGATCCTCGAGCAAGTACAACATCACGAATGGGACTTGGTAATTCTGGACATTAGCATGCCAGGCCGGAGCGGAATTGAAGTTCTTCGGGATATTCGACGGTTGCGGCCAAGGCTTCCCGTGTTGGTGCTAAGCATGCATGCTGAAGACCAATATGGCAAACGTATCTTGCGGATGGGTGCCTCCGGCTTCATGAACAAGAACGTGGCGCCGGAGGAGTTGATCAAGGCGGTACATAAAGTGCGTTCTGGTGGTCGCTATGTTAGCCCCGCCCTGGCTGAAAAGCTAGCGTTTGACCTAACCAGTGCAAACGCAGGACAGGCTGCCCACGAGGCTCTTTCCGAGCGCGAATTCGAGGTCCTGCGTTTGATTGCTTCAGGCAAAGCGGTGACCGAAATCGCCGAGACGATCCACTTGAGTGTCGCCACGGTCAGTACGTATCGAGCACGAATTTTGCTAAAGATGAATATGACGACTACGGTGGAACTGATTCGCTATGGCTTAGAGAATCGATTGGTGGATTAGCACCAACTTTACTACCCTCCTCGTTTAACCAGTAAGCCTCTGAAACAAATGACGCCATCGTCTATGCCGCTGAACGGCGTCCGCTGTCGTTTGTCATACAAACCACGACATCCATATCCGACGGAGATCGACGAACAAATCATGATTGCGGTGATTGTTTTCGCGCCAACAATGGAAGATGCTGGGCACCATGAGAGTGCTAATTGCTGACGACTCGCCGGTTATCGTTGAGCGCCTGATCGAAGTAGTGGGAAAGATCAGGGGCATTGAACGTTTAGATCAGGCCGATACCGTTGCGACGGCCTCGGAAGCAGTCCGCAGGCTAAGGCCCGATGTGGTGATTCTCGACATGCAGATGCCCGGCGGAAGTGGGCTCGATGTGCTCAAGATCATAAAAGAGGACGGGATAGGTTGCGCCGTCATCGTGCTTACCAATTTCGCATACCCACAGTACCGCAGGAGATGTTTGCAAGGCGGCGCCCAGTTTTTCTTGGATAAGTCCACGGAATTTGAGAAGGTAAGCGAACTGCTGCAAAGTCTGAGTTCTCGTACTTCTAGTGGGACTGGATTGGACCAACCACTCTGCTGACGGGGCCCCAATTGAACGTCGGGTGCCCGAGCTAAGCTAATCGAGCGATGAGTGGGATTCGTGTACAAACTTCAATCCTTCGATTCATAGCTTCTTCGGCGAAGAAACTTCAAACGTGCGAGGCGTATCATGTCCGCTCAAAGCAGCTCTCATTGCAGGTCATGCCAGTCAGCCAACCAGAGCACGTTCAATGGTGAGATCGCGATTCACTTCCCCGGACTCAAGGGTCTGGACAAGCCCATCGTGTGGGTCTTTCCAAAGCTTCTAGTCTGTTTGAATTGTGGTTTCACGGAATTTGCAGTTCCTGAAGCCGAGTTACGACGGCTGGTGGAAAGCGATTCGGAAGAAGATGCTCTGCCTCAGATTTGAAGTTTTTTCTAATACCCTAGTTCCCGTCCAACGACGGCTGAGTGTTCCGAGCAGATTCTCTCAAAAATGGGGCTGCTTTCTTGGCGCGGAACAGCACTCCAGATATACCCGCAAAGAGTATCTGCGTCATACGTTCTCGTGATCTCATCCCAGAGGTGTTCGAGCCGAATCGCTGCCTCCGTTTTGCCCTCTGCCAGCAATGTAGGTGCACATTCTCCACAAATTGCAACTCGAGGATGTCCCCCCTTTGCGCTTTTGGCCGCTCCCCTAATGAGATCGCTCACCAATCGCGCACAGCGAACCGGATCAGGAAAATCAGCAACCATGATTTCGGACAGCGTTTCGGCGGCATCCAACGGAATGCACCTACCCTGTTTCAGGACGGCATCAACATCGACACTATCCTGCCTCAGCCTCTGAAGAATAGCCGTCCGGTGTGGCTCAGTTGCGAGAAGAACGACCGCATTTCCAACGTCTAAAACGGCTTTTGTCAGGCGCGCAAATCCATCCACGAAAGCTGCATCGTCTGGGTAGAAGGCAACTTCGTGGCGAATTGCCACGTTCTGTGGCGGGAGCGGCGCGACGACGTTCTTTAGATCCCGAGCATCGGCAATGTCCTGGTGTTTGGAACCAATAAGATCGCCGCCAACCAAACTGGCTGTGACAAACTGCTTGCCGTGCAGAACCGCCGCTATTGCAGGCAACAGTTCGCTTCCCGCACTCGACTTGGTTAGGTAGCCGCACGCACCTGTGCGCAAAGCTTCTTCTGCGATGTCCCGAGATCGATTTTCGCTTAAAAACAGAATTTTGGACTTTGGCGAAACCTGTTGGATTTGGAGAGCTGCCTGAAGTCCGTTCAGTTTCGGAAGTCCGATGTCCAGCAAGATTAAATCTGGTTTCAATTCCTTAGCTGTTCGAACTGCTTCCAATCCGTCCCCTACTTCTGCGACGACACGTAGCTCGGGATGTGTTTGGAGTATGGAACAGATTTTCTGTCGCCACGGCTCATAATCATCTACTACCAGAATGTGTATTGATGTAGCCAAACAACCTCCGTTTAATCTAATGGACCTCGGAAGTCAGTGATGTCGCTGAATCCAAGACATAAGATCTTCGCAGAACGGAACCGTTTGTTCGTTGCGCTCAAGCAATGTTTCGTTGTCCTAGTTCACACCAAAAGAAATGAGGAATAGCACCTTTTGTCTGATTTTTGCAGAACCCGTTACGATGAGGGCGTGTAACGGAAGAGTGCTGGAAGAGACACTCTCATTCTAGTCCACCTTGAGACACTCTCACAAAAAAATGGTCAGAGCGGGCTCAGTTGACGAAATCAAGGCGTTAGCACAAGCTTGCGCCTTTGTTCGGCCCTACCCAAGGGTCTACCTGACAGTACTGTCAGCATCCGACAGCACGGCGTGCGATCAAGTCTTGACTATCACAAAGTGGATTCTCCTACGGCAGCATGATGCCTGGCGGTTTGGGATTAAAAAAAAAATCGTGCTGGGGAGGATCGAAGTATGCCCCCGCCGACCCACCCCTTCCGGCTGGACAACTCGGGGCCTCCGGCGCTAAAGCAATCGAGGGGATTCTTGTGTCGCGGTTTGTGTCGTAACCCTAGTATCCCTACCCGGATCGAGACGTGTCGCTCGTTGCCGCTCGGGTACAGGTAAGGGGCAGGGAAGATGCGTCGGACACGCATGGACACTGCCCATCCATGCTAGTCGGACTTCTTTGGTGTCGCTCCATCTCTGACAGGTTTGAGATTTGACACGGTAGAGGTCAGGAGTTCGAGTCTCCTCGTGCCTACCATTTCTTTTCTTCAGTGTTCATCGGCTTTTCAGCCTTTCCCACCGCTCTTGAGTAAATGACTTCCGTATGGGCTTTCAGTCGTGATCCTGAAAACAAAACCGAGCGCCACATGTCGTGCGCCAAGAACAACCTCAGCAAAAACCACCGGGGAATGAAGTACAAGATCGGGGAACGGCTGGTCAAATTTAGTGACGGCGCGGAGGAGGCTGTAAGGTGTGTGGAGTGGCTTGGGGAGACGGAAGAGGATGCTGACGAAATCCTGACCAAGGAAAGAGACACGGCGAAAAATCCCAAAGATAGCAAGTTTGAAGAAGCCAAGCGTCTCGTCCAGTCCGAACTGGCTGGCGGAGAACAACGAGCGCCGGGCATGTTTCGTTTGGGAGAAGCACGGGACATCAGCCCTGAAACCATGCGTCGTGCGTATCGCAGTCTAGGAGTCGTGCCGTATCAGAAGAATGGAGGATGGTGGTGGGCCTTGCCCGGCATGGAAACTCGGGAGGTAGTCGGAACGATAAAACCAGAAACCAGCATGGGGGACGTTGAGACTCTATAGTTCAGGTGGTCAGCTAGGTACGTTGACCATCTGACAATCTGCCCATCTGGAGCGGTCACTAGACAAGAGTTATTTGACTATCTATCTATTTATTCCATCAATACTGTGATTCCAGATGGTCTAGGTTCACATGTTCAGCCAGATGGTCAGATGGTCATGGTCAACTGTGCGTGTTGATGATCTGCCCATCTGGGAGGGCAAACACGTGAAGGCGTCAGTGTCCAGACTTTTATCGCTATAGGCACCGGAGTAGGAGGAACGAGCATATGACGCTAATTGATTTAGAAAGGCAAGAGTTCCATGCGCTGGCAGAAGCAACCTATGACCCGGAACTTTGGACGGAGGACGATCTAGCCATATTGCGAGCAACCAAGAAAAACTTTGAAGCCCAAGACGATGAGATTCAGCCCGACAGCGATGATGATAATGAGGGCGATGAGCCGAATTAAACCAAGAATCTGGGTTAATGTCCAAAATGATGCGCCAGATAGAGGCTCTCATCGACAATCACCAGCATGTTCCTAGACTTTTAAAGTCAATGGATAGGAGGGGCAATTTGGGCGGCACCGGAACCAAGTACTTTGGTATCAGTGAACCGCATCTCAATTTTCCTCCAAATTGGGGCCGGTGAGTCCCGGTGGAGATTTCCAGAAATGAACGCAAGAAATCAAATCAGAGTTGCCCTGATCATTCGGAAAATGAAGTATTGGCTGATGGTCGCACAGCATCCGTTTGTTCTTAAGAACTGCCCGGCATGGCGGGCACGGAAGAATTACTGGCATCTGTGCGCCAAATATCCGGAGATCGCCACCAAAATCGGCGTCACGAAAACCTCAGTCTATGAGCCTTTCTAGCTCGAACGATACTCAGAAACGATGACGGCAGAACTGATGAAGTCTGGTTGATAACACTCTCGGGCGACCCTAAGGCAGATAAGTCAACGGCGGAGCGTTTCGCTTCTTAGATTAATGCGGAACGTTAATATTAATGTTGAACTGAATCCGGTACAGCACTCCGGCCGTGTCCCATGCTTGAAGTGTCAGGATGTGAGTTCCAGTTGGAGCGTTCTCCACAGGCGAAACTATCACCGGGCCGTTCGATGTCGCGACCACATTGCTATCGATATATGCTTTTATCTCAGTGATTGGGCGGGGATTTTCACGAATTTCGGTTTTGATTGTGAAGGAGTTCCCTACATAGCTGTTGAACACCGGGGACATCGTATACAAACTGTAGAAGCCGGGTGTACAAGCACCGGGGCCCTCAGGCGGACAATCATAGAATCCGTAGGTGTAGGTTGAATGGATTGTGCGGGTGCTATTGAAAACATGGCCAGCGGTATCCCAAGCCACAATCGCCACAGTGTGATCGCCTTGAGCGTTAACGGATGCGCCTTCCCCCGTAGTAAAGCGGTTGACGTTAAACAGCGTCCCCTGTGATTTGCCATCGACATACAACCGCATGGCAGCAATCTTTGATTGACTGGTGGCGGTGGCTACCACCGGGTAATTGGTGCCAAGTACCGCTCCTGCCGAAGGTACACAGAAGTTTATCCCCGGAGAGGAGGGTGCCGGACAAGAAACCGGAAAACCATCTCCGACAACCCGAAAAGAAACTGCGCTTTGATATAACTTACCGCTCCCGTCCCAAGCATTGATGACCACCCGGTGAAAACCGTTGGTTCCATCACCATCGCCTAACGTTGCCCCGGTGCCCCCGCTAGATTCAAAGATTTTGTGGTCATTGTCGTACACGCTGTATTTCACGATCTCTGTTCCAAATGCGGGTGTCGAATTGAAGTCAATAAAAGCAGGGTAAGCGAGGGTGGCATTGAGGGTTGGCGAACAGATGCGGACACCGGGATCGGAAGGCGCGGTACATTGGGCGAGCGCGGCGGCGGGCAGAAGAAATAAAAATACGGTAGGGATTACGATCAAAGAAAACGGGCGTCGCACCACAGGGGATGACCTCCGCAGCGCCCGTTTTGACGGCATTTGCAGTTCCCGGGTTGTCTCCTGCCGCCGAACCGCCATGAATTACGACGAATGTGAGGTCATGAAGCTAAAGTTCCGGACTCACAGGCCCCTGAGGCGGGAAAACTAGGCCGCTTTCGGTGTCAGTTATACTTGCGGGAGTTTATGCCATGAGACAGTCTGATCGCAGCCGTTCTTCTACTTTGGTCGCAAGTACGATGTATCAACCAAGACGCACGCATATCAAACTATCGATGCACATAACCGGGTGCTCGAAGCAATTGACGACGCACCGGGAATTTACATCAGAACAACATTCCGATACGACGACTTGGGACGGGACACGGAAACCGCCAAGTTCCGGAAAACTGCTTCACAAAATCGTCATGGAATATCAAGAGGATGAAAACGGAAATTGGATTGAACAAAGGGAGCCTGACTGGGATGACACATTAGAGGATAAACCGCCGAAGCTCGTAGTGGTCAGTCGGAGGACAATCGCGTATTACTGAGTGGGTTCTTGGTGAAGGAAAACAGATTCGGCAAGGGAGTGTAGAGTGGCTGATAAAGACAACACCGTCCCGGATTCTCTTCCGCAGTTTAAGGGGTAAAATGATCCGGCAATGCTGGTTGAGATGTTGAGATGACTGCCACCCCATTCTTGTCAAGTCGCTCAGTTTTATACGGCACCATTTTTATATTGTCAAAATGTACGTCATAAATCCCAACATCATTATCTATTTTTCCTGTTTGGACGAGTTTCACCAGATTTCCCTCGGCCCGTTTCTCACTAACCTTGTTCAAAAGGACGACGCCACAGCCGGGGCTAAGCTGAGCAAATAAATTATGAGGGATGGCATAGCCATCCCCGACTCCCAACATGAAAATGGTCTCAAAACTCCGGCTGTTTTCTGGTTGAGCCTTATCCTTGGGGGCATGGATCACCAGCGTTGGCATGGGGAATATTCTAAAACTGACGAGCAAGGACTTCAATAAATGTAATGAATGGGGTAAGCAGGGGGAAGATGAAGTCGAAGCCGCTCCATGTTAGACGCCCGATTTGCCACTAGCGATAAGCTGCTTCAGAGCAGGGCCTATCAGACATACCGTTTTCCAATCGTCCAGGAAAGTGGCATCCAGTTTTTTGTAAAACTGGATCGCAATCTCATTCCAGTCCAAGACGTGCAGCATAACTCCAAAACAATGTTCTTCTTCTGCGATTGCAGCGACACGCGACAACAGTGCCAATCCAACCTTGTTCTTGCGGAACTGCGGGCGAACAAACAAGTCCTCCAAGAACAAGCCGCGACCTTGGAATGTCGAATACGAGTCGAAGAAAAAAGCGTAACCAGCGGGCTCGCCATCGAAATCCGCAATGAGCGCCCGGAATTTAGCTTGCGCTCGAAATCCATCCTTCTCCAGAGTTTGTTTGGAGATCAAAACCGGAAGCTGCTCATAGTTCGCCATCTCTTGGATGAGAGAATAGAGCAGCGGGACATCATTCAAAATTGCTTGGCGGATGTTTAACACTCTGAAAGCCTCTGAATCGAGGTGGACGAATTCACTTTTAGCACACTTGCGGCTTTGTCCACAGACGTAGTTTCGGAACTATTGATTGATTTCGCTGATGTAGAATGCATGCCCATGCCGGATGGGGTAAAAAACGACCAAGCCTCCTCCACCCCCTCAAGATTACGTTCTTATCCGCATCACAAATCGGCTGGGCAAATATGCGACCCGAGGGCTAAGAGGGGACGTGCTCGTGGCGGCTAAGACTCAAGCTGCGGAGTTCACGACTACAGAAGCTCCACGAGTACAGAGAGAACTGGAACGACGCAGATTCACAACTAAGACCGAAGAGTCGGGAGGCTGATTTGAAAACAGTTGGGCGCGATCTGAAAGTGCGCACCGTTCTCACAGGGAAGATGATTCAACGAGGCGAGAGACTTGTCGTCCAGACGGAACTGGTGGACGTGGTCAATGACGCTCAAATCTGGGGTGGGCACTTCAACCGGAAGCTTGACGATATTTTCGACGTGCAAGAGGAGCTAGCCCGCCAGATTTCCGAAAATCTCCGGCTACGACTGACCCCAGAGGATGAGAAGCGCCTAACCAAGCGGCCCACGAAGAATCGCGACGCCTACCACTTCTTGCTGAAGGCTCAGTACCACCTCAACAAACCGACACGCGAAAGCTTACAACGAGGACTGGGGTACGCAAGGCAGGCGATCGATGCCGATCCCCTGTACGCCGAGGCTTACGCTTGGATGTCGGCGGCGTACTCCTGGCTCGGCCTGTTCGATTTCGTCCCACCTGCGGTTTCCTAAAGCAAAAGCGGCGGCACAGAAAGCCTTGAAAATTGATGACTCGCTCGCTGAGGCACACACTGTCTTAGGCATAGTACGGCTGTTTAACGAGTGGGACTGGTCTGGTGCCGAGGATATGTGCAAGCGGGCTATTGAGCTAAACCCGAATTACGCATGGGGCCACGCTACTTGGAGCGACTGGTTAACGGTCATGGGGCGGCTAGAAGAAGCGATAGCCGAAGAGCATCTCGCGGTGGAACTTGATCCTCTCTCAGCAAGTCTGAACGCTAGGCTGGGAGCCAAGATCGGCTTGGGGGGAGACTACGACCGAGCTTGGAGCAATTACAAAAGGCTTTGGAATTTGACCCAAACTTCGTGTTTACGAACATGGCGCTCGCCCGGAACTATTCTCGCAAGGGAATGCACGAAGAGGCTCTAGAAACGTGTCAGAAACTGGTTAGTCTTTGCGGGAGCAACCCCCTGAGCCGAGCGATGTACGGCCTGATTCTAGCAATGGCTGGCAAAACGGATGAAACGCAGGAGATCATCAGCGAATTGAAGGGATACGGGAAATTAGATTCATGGTCTCTGATCTTGTTAGCGGAAACCTGTAGCGTTATGGGCAAGAAAGCGGAGACGTTTGAATTCCTCGAAGTGGCTTATCAGCAGCGCGGAAGCTGGCTGATCTTTCTCGACGTTATGCCGAATTTCAGGAAATTCCGCTCCGACCCTCGCTACGCTGACCTGCGGCATAGGATGGGATTGTCGCAGTGATCACGTGGCACCCGCATCCTGAAAGCAAGGTAAAATTCAAGGCACAGTTGCAGAGCGATCATCCGTGGGCTGCTGTCCCCGCCCAGTCCCGCTCCCAATAAGCCAGTTGGGGCGACGTGTATAGGTCAGGGCGCCGAAGCCAGTCTGCGTGAACGGCAGCAATGCCCTGTGCTGCCAAAGCAACGGCTCATTCGAACTCGGCTCACAGTCTGTGAGTCGTCCCATGATAAACTTTGCCCAATTTTGCGAGGCGAACAATGGCCTTTGTTCGTTCAATGGGGCGCTGGACGATGACTGCCCTAGTCATCAACTGCATCATTGGCGGTGGGATATTCGGTCTGCCCGGTGAACTCACGCGCCTGCTCGGACGAGCCAGCCCGTTCGCCATGATCTTCGCCGCGCTGGGCATGGCGTTAATCTTGGCATGCTTCGCCGAGGTCGCATCGCAGTTTTCCGAACCCGGCGGAGCTTACCTCTACGTTCGTACCGCATTCGGCGGCTTCGCCGGGATGCAGATTGGCTGGCTCGACTTGCTGAATGTCATCGGCACGGTCGCTGCCCTCGCCAATCTCTTCGTGGACTACCTCGCGCCTTTCTTTCCCGGTACGCTCAACAGTTGGAATCGCGCTCTGGTGATGGCAATTCTGATTGCGATACCTGCTGCGGCGAATTATCGCGGAGTCCGCAGTGGTGCCAACCTGAGCAGTCTGATGACGCTCGCCAAGTTGTTGCCGCTCGCATTGCTGGTTCTCGTCGGAGTGACGCGCTTCGCACGGCAGCCGCAGCTTATACAGTTTTCCGACATCACTTCTCCCGGGCTGGCGAGTTGGGTGCGTGCGATGGCGTTCCTCCTGTGGGCATTTGGTGGATGGGAGGATTCAGTCCTCCCATCCGGAGAAGTCAGAGAGCCACGCCGAACCATTCCATTTGGTCTGGGGATGGGGTTGCTGGGCTGTGCCGTGATCTACATGCTGTTACAGTTCGTGGTCGTGGCGACAATCGGTACGAGAATCACCGATGCACCCCTTACAGTGACGGCATCAGTTTTGCTTGGACGCAGCGGAGCGGCATTCGTCGCAATCGCCGCTCTGGTTTCGATCTATGGCTGGATTTCAGCCGCCATGCTGTACGCTCCCCGACTCACTTACTCACTGGCGGCGCAGGGTGAGTTTCCCGCTGTGTTTGCGAGGCTGCATCCGCGGTTTCAGACACCCGCAGCCGCCATCCTGCTGTATGCGCTCACTGCGTGGGTGCTTGCGGCGAGCGGTACTTTCCTCTGGCTGGTAGCAGTCACTGCTGGCACGATGATGGTGTTGTATGCGGCGGTCTGCGCCTCCCTTATCCGCTTGCGAAAGCTTCGTCCGAATGCGGACTCCTTCAGAGTTCCGTTCGGTTCGGTGCTGAGCATTATCGGGATCGCAATCGCCGTAGGGCTGATGACAGGACTCAAGCGCCGAGAGCTTCTCCTGATGTGTGTTACTGCCGTGATTGCTGCCGCCAACTGGCTGTGGGCGAGACGCCATCGTTTAAACCTTGAGGCGAAAGCGTCAGCGGCGGCGGCTCCCGCGTCGCTTCCTTAATCGAGTCGCAGAACCAGAATGCGAGGTCGAGATGATCGCTCGGCAGTGGGTTGGTGAAACGCTAGAGTCAGATGCCGAAACTTACGGCAGGTACTTGGAAGACACTGGTATCAAAGAAATTAAAGCTACCAAAGGCAATCAGGGTGTGTGGCTGATGCGACGGGTTCACGAAGGCAGAGCCGAGTTCATTGTCATATCTATGTGGGACTCGCTGGAGTCCATTAAAGCTTTCGCCGGACACGAGTATGAAAACGCTGTTTACTATCCCGAAGACAAGAAATTCCTTCTGAATCTTCGTCCGCATGTCTCACATTACGAAGTGCTGGTCTGCACCGCACCATAAACTTAGAACAGCGAGGGTGGCGGAGGCGACATCGGGGCTATCGGCGGCGTGCACGTCGAGGAGGTCACCATGTGGCGAGAACGGGGACTGAAAATCGTGTTGGTGTTGGTGGGGTTGCTTTTTACGGCTGGCATTTATCCGCTGATCGGCTCTTTACTGCATCCGGCTGATTCGGATACGGGCGACTCCATGATGCTTAGCCTCTATGTCGCGCTTGGAATCTTCTTGCTCATCGCCGTGCGGAATCCATCGGCGCATCGCAGCCTGATCGCCTTCGCAGCATGGTCAAGCTTTGCCCATGCCGTGGCGATGTCGACACTCGGGTTTGAAATTCCTAGCCAACGCACAGGATTTATGATCGGCTCGGCTCTGCTTGTCGTAGTCGGCGTAGCCCTGATCGCGCTGGCTCCGGCAAAGCAGGGCGTCGAACGACCTTCCTCTGTCGCGGCATAAGACTGGCACGCTTGGTCACGCAGGGCATACGGCAAAATCTAGGGGTGGAGAATGAAGCAACCATCACGCCAGCGTGTTTCGACCGGATCGCCTTTCGAACCGAAAGTTGGTATTTCTCGCGCAGTGCGCAGTGGGAACATCATCGCGGTTACAGGCACGGCTCCGCTCGGCAAGGATGGCAAGACCGTCGCAAAAGGCGATGCGGCAGGTCAGGCGCGGAGATGTTTGCAAATTATTCAGTCTGCCATTGAAGGACTGGGCGGCAAGCTTTCGGACGTGACCCGCACCAGAATCTTGCTGACCCGCATCGAGGATTGGGAGCAGGTCGCGGCAGTGCATGGCGAATTTTTCGGCGATATTCGTCCTGCGAACACGATTATGCAAGTCGTGCGCTTCATCGACCCGGATTGGCTAGTCGAAATCGAGGCGGATGCCGTTCTAGAAAGTCAGCCATGAGCACCGGGGCCATCTTAGCCATCGCGATCCTCGCCACGGGAATCCTGATGATGCGGTTCCGCAAGCGATGGCTAGCAAAGTTCAACATCGCGGTCACGAATCGGATTACAAGCCTATTCGCAGGCTGGCTTCCCGGCTTTGGTATTCTCACGCA
The DNA here is from genome assembly GCA_963786325.1 of Terriglobia bacterium. Classification (GTDB taxonomy): domain Bacteria; phylum Acidobacteriota; class Terriglobia; order Terriglobales; family Acidobacteriaceae; genus JAIQFF01. The sequence continues at coordinate 6,456 of CAWAYW010000011.1, read as the reverse complement.
TGTGGGTCGCAGGTCGGGAAAGGTCTACCGAACTCCCGTAAACGTCTTTCGAGCGCAAAACGGGTTCATCGTCGCCCTGACCTACAGTAGCCAAAGTGAGTGGGTGAAGAACGTACTCGCAGCGGGCAGTTGCGAACTTAAGACTGTTGGCAGGGAATATCGGCTTTCCGCGCCGAAGGTCGTGCGCGACCCTACTCGTCGCAGATTCCCGATTCCAGTGCGCGTCATCCTAAGGCTCGTGGGTGCAGATGAATACATGGAGCTTTCGAATTCTGTAACCGTAATGCCCTCGTGACTTGGATGAGATCAAACAACTCTTCTTTGATTTTCGTCTTGTATCGTAGCCTTGATGCCGCAAATTTTACGGTCATGCTCGTCTGACAAACAATCTACAAAGTTCCGATTGCCTTAAAGTCGGCTTGCCGTGACAGAAATGACCCGAATGATTGATGGGCGGGCCGGGCGCCTCCGAAGGCTTGTTCCGGGCAGGCGTTTGCGCTCACGACTGCTTCTCAGTGCGATGTCGATGTTGAATCCCCTACTGTTTGGTTATCACACCACAGGCGATGCGGTCACCGGCGTTTCCGGCGGGATCGGTTTTCATGTCGTCCGCCTTAGCGTGGATAACCAACGCCGTCCCACCATTGCTGAAGATGGAGTGGCTGTCATTTCCCCAGTTCACATCTCTGTTGACGATCCGCGTCTTCGCCTTGCCGTTAGCGTCCACGGCGAAGTTTTGCATATCGCCAGCATGATGACCTTCGGGATTCTCAAGTCCGTGCTTTTTGTTGTCGGGATTGAAATGAGGGCCAGCCGACTTGAAATCTGGTGGATCGCACTTTGGATTCTGGTGGATGTGGATGGCATGCTCTCCCGGAGGCAAATCGTGCAAGTTGAGTTGGATCACCATGCCATCGCTCTCGTACATAAGCGCCGAACCTACGCTCTTGCCTTGGGCATCCTTCAGTTCGACCGTAACTTTGGCGGCGCTGGCCAACGATAGAGCGAAAACGGTCAGAAAGAGCATGGCAAGAAATGAAGTAATTTTCATGGCGGCCATTATAGTGCGAACGCGCACCCCGAGTTCAACACGATACGCTCGAACCAACTCCTTCGCTTCCCTCCGGAGGTTAACAATCGGACGGGGCGCGGTCGGATGCTTGCTACCGGGGGCCCTGAATCGAATCACCAATCGCCCAGCGTTTACGCTCACGGCCCGGTCAATGAGCGAAATGGCGATGTTTGTGCGCCGGGATAAACCGGCATGGAGTAGAGGATGAAAGAGCCTTACGGGTAAGGACTAGCGATCCGCTCGGCCTCGAGTCTTGCGCGAGCCCTATCGTGAGGTAGGCCGCGAAGCGTAGACAGCATTCGACCGCGCCCTGGGTGCGGTCACCGGGGACAGAAACTTGGCGGGAGGCGGCGGATTTGAGAGCCTGCTGTTGGACGAGGTTCGGCAAGCTAAAGCCGATTCCCCATTGGTGCTGAGTGCCCGATAGACAGCATGGCTCCGGTCATTGCGATCACTGGCATGGTGGCAGCCCGTTGTCCTGAACGATGGGCCGACCCCGTTGGAGAGATTCTTAAACCAATCGCAGCCGGGCCGAGCCTGGTCCATTTTCCAGGAAGGAGAGCGAAGATGGGAGCAGGCAAGATGAACCGAAAGCAGAGGAAGGAGTTGGGACGGCGATTACAATCGGCGAACCCCGGTCTGGAGGTGGTGCATCCGCGCGCCGCAGGGATTGATGTGGGCAATGGCGCGCATTACGTGGCAGTACGCCCGGAACAAGATGCAGAGCCAGTCCGTAGGTTCGAGTGCTTCACAGCGGACTTGCATCGAATGGCGGATTGGTTAGAGGCATGCGAAGTCAAAACAGTGGCGATGCAGTCGACGGGTGTTTATTGGATTCCACTGTACGAGATCTTGGAACAACGTGGCTTCGAGGTCTACTTGGTAAACGCACGACACACCAAGAATCTACCTGGGCGTAAGAGCGACGTGCAAGAGAGCCAATGGCTGTTAAAGCTTCACACCCATGGCCTGCTCAACAACTCGTTCCAGCCTACGGCGGAAATCCGGGTGGTGCGGACGTATTGGCGGCAACGGGGAGAACATGTGCGCGGTGCGTCGACCTGCATCCAGCGCATACAGAAGGTGTTGACTCAGATGAATGTGCAATTGGCGAACGTGATCAGCGATCTGAGTGGACTGACCGGACAAGCCATCGTGCGCGCGATTCTGGCGGGCGAGCGCGATCCGAGGAAACTGGCGGAACTGAGCCATCCCCGGATTCGGGCGGGGCGAGAACAGATCGCCAAGAGCCTGGAGGGCAACTGGCGCTCCGAACTACTGTTTGTGCTGAAGCAGGAAATGGAGATGTATGAGACCTATCAGCACAAAATCGCCGAATGCGACCGGGAACTGGAAGCGAAGTTGAAGCAGTTTGCCGTAGCTGAGCGGGCATCGACGGAGCAACCAAAGATACCCAACGCCAAGAAGACGAAGCGGATCCAAAGGAATGCGCCTGGTTTCAACCTCACCAGCGAATTGCATCGAATCACCGGAGTGGACCTTAGCAGAATCGATGGCGTCAACGCGATAGTGGCGCAGACGATTATCAGCGAAGTGGGACTGGATATGACCCGCTGGAAAACCGAGGCGCACTTCGCTTCTTGGCTGGGATTGTGTCCAGACAATCGCATCAGCGGAGACAAAGTGCTAGCGAGAGGCACGCGCCACGTAATCAACCGTGCGGCGACGGCGTTGCGAATGGCCGCCACCACATTGATCAAAAGCCAGAGTTACCTGGGCGCGCAATATCGTCGCTTGCGAACCAAGCTGGGAGCGCCGAAGGCGATCACCGCGATGGCTCACCGGCTCGCCCGGCTGGTATTCCGCATGCTGAAATACGGTCAAGAGTACGTCGACAAGGGCACTCAGTATTACGAGCAAAAACATCGTGAACAACAACTTCACTTGCTCAAGAAGAAAGCTGCAACCCTAGGCTTCCAAGTCGTTGAAACCGGAGTGGCGTGAAGGGGAGTTTCTGGAGAGAGGATAGGTGGGGTGGGTATCCAGCTCCGAAAAGATCATTTCGGACGCCAACCTTTTAAATATGCGCGGTTGGCAACACGAACAGGGGCGATAGCGCGAGTCTCTGTTCGGTCCGGCGTAGTCGAAGACCCCAGACACACCTATAGACTTCATGCACGAGAACCGGGAGACCTCGGAAACACCTGCCGTCAAACCAGGCAGCAGGTCGGCGGGCGAAGGCGATAGCCGTACGGCTCGTGGGTACGTTTCCGAGGAGTCACACAACGGCATAGTACCTATGAACTATTCGAATAACGACAAGACATCGTCCACGGAGAGTGGGGAGGGAAGGCCGTTGATCAAGGAGAACGCCGGTCAACCTAGCACGCAACCGACACAGAGCGGGGTTCGCGTGTCACAAGGGCTGGCGGGCGTGCGGAAAGCAGCACGGGAAAATAAGGAGATGAGGTTCACTGCCTTGCTCCACCATCTGAGCGTCGATCTACTACGGGAGAGCTTTTACTCATTGAAGAGGAAAGCCGCACCCGGAGTGGACGGGGTCACCTGGTACGAGTATGAGGCCGGACTGGAGGAACGGTTAATCGACCTACACGGTCGGGTCCATCGTGGAGCGTACCGAGCATTACCTTCGAGAAGAGTGTACATACAGAAAGAAGATGGACGGCAACGTCCATTGGGAGTCGCGGCCCTGGAAGACAAGATCGTCCAACAGGCCGTGGTCACCATCCTCAATCAGATTTATGAGGAAGACTTTCTGGGCTTTTCGTATGGTTTCCGCCCGGGGCGCAGCCAGCATGACGCGCTGGATGCGTTGTCGTACGCGCTCCTGAAGAAGAAGGTGAACTACATTCTGGACGCTGACATCCGAGGCTTTTTCGATAACCTCGACAAAGGCTGGATGATCAAGTTCGTAGAGCATCGCGTCGCCGATCCTCGCATACTGCGGCTAATCCAGAAATGGCTGAAGGCTGGGGTAATGGAGGAAGGCAAATGGTCGGAACCGCAGACAGGCACGGCGCAGGGCTCGGTGGACCCCTCGGACTCGAGCTGCAGGGCTAGGGTCCAAACCGCCGAAAGCGGCGCCGGTCCAATGGCTGGGGTCGTGAGCGTTTCGGAAAAGGCGAGACAAACTCGTCAGGTGAGTGCTGGGAAGACGAACGTGAGTGAACCGTTGACGACGTGTCGAAAGCGTAGGGACGTCATCGAAACCGGACTCCTGTTGTTGGTCCGGGATAAGGCTCGGAAGGTGCCTGCTGACTGGCCGAGTGATGACCGGCATGAAAACGGCGTGATCCCAGCACAGGGACTTGTGCGGAACATGGGAACCTATCGCCTCGATGGAAAGGAAGAAATCCAAGTGGAGGACCCACAAGGATGAGCGTACCGATGCGAGGCGAAGGGGCGGACGGGCTCGTCGTAGCGAAGAAGCCTGGTAATGCAGGTGGAGCGAGGGGGCCCGACGATCTGGCCGAGGGTATGAGTCAACCAGCAATGGGAGGAGCCCATGCCTGAGGCAAAGCCGTATGTAATTCCGAAGCAACTCGTTTGGGAAGCGTACAAGCGGGTAAAGGCAAACCGAGGTGCTGCTGGGGTGGATGGCGAGTCCTTGGCTGCATTCGAAAAAGATCTGAAGGGCAACCTTTATAAGGTCTGGAATCGAATGTCGTCGGGCTCGTACTTTCCACCACCGGTACGGCTCGTGGAGATACCGAAGGCTAACGGCGGTAAGCGCCCACTTGGCATTCCAACTGTTGCTGATCGCGTCGCACAGACTGTGGTGAAGATGGTGTTGGAGCCGTTGGTGGAACCGAAGTTCCATCCCGACTCTTATGGCTATCGGCCCGGGAAGTCGGCGCTCGACGCAGTAGGCATGGCGAGGCAGCGTTGCTGGGACGCGGACTGGGTCATCGATTTGGACATCAAAGCATTCTTTGATTCCATTCCGCATGACTTGGTTGAGCGTGCTGTGGCACACCATACCGACATTCCGTGGGTGCGGCTGTATATTGCGCGGTGGCTTCGGGCTCCCGTGCAGAAAGCGGCCGGCACTCTGGAGCAGCGGACCAAAGGCACGCCGCAAGGCGGGGTCGCTAGTCCGCTGCTGGCTAATCTCTTCCTGCATTACGCGTTCGATCTCTGGATGCAGCGGACGTTCCCGCATGTCCAGTTCGAGCGCTATGCGGACGATGCAATCGTCCACGGCAGGAGCGAGCGGCAAGCCAGGGAGGTACTGGAAGCCATCCGAGGTCGCTTCTTGCAGTGCGGTCTTGAGCTCAATGCAACAAAGACTCGCATCGTTTACTGCAAGGATGACGATCGACCTGGGAAGTCGGGACCGGTAAAGTTCGACTTTCTGGGTTACACCTTCCAACCTCGGCGGGCAAAGAATCGCTGGGGAAAGCACTTTGTGAGCTTTCTGCCAGCGATGAGCACCAAAGCTGCCAAAGCGATACGTGCAACTATCCGAGAATGGCGGATGGCCTCCACTCGTAACAACCAGCATCTGGAGGATCTGGCGCGACTCGTGAACCCCGCAGTACGTGGCTGGATGAACTATTACGGCCGGTTTTACCGCTCGAAATGTGTTCAAGTCCTTCGCCATCTCAATGAAGCCCTTGCTGCTTGGGTGCGACGGAAATACAGACGATTCTGGCGGCGCGAACGCGCGTCGATGCACTGGCTGGGGCGCATCGCGCGGCGAGACCGCACTCTGTTTGCTCATTGGGAGCAAGGGGTACTGCCGGATGCTGGATCGTAGGAGCCGGATGAGGCGAGAGCTTCACGTCCGGTTCTGTGAGGGCGGAGGGGTGCGATTCCCCTCCGCTACTCGACGCATCGCGGGATTCCAGTATCAAACGGACGCCGGATCGCTTCCTGGAAAATTTGCGGGAGCGACTGGCTCAGTTTGGTCTGGAGTTGAACCCGGATAAGACGCGCCGGATCGAATTCGGCAGGTTTGCTGAAGAGAACCGGAGACGTAGGGGAGAAGGGAAACCTGATACGTTCGATTTCTTGGGTCTTACCCACATCAGTGGGACGAACAGCCTTGGACGGTTTGCAGTTCGGCGCAAGACGATCCGCAAGCGCATACGGGCCAAGCTTGGACGCATCAAGCCGGAACTCCACAAGCGAATGCACGATCCCTTGTTCCAAACCGGTCAGTGGCTCAAATCGATCGTTCAAGGCCACTTCAACTACTACGCGGTACCAGGCAACACCGCTAGCCTCTCCCTGTTCCGGCACCGGTTGCTTGTGCTCTGGTGGCATAGTGTTCGCCGCCGCAGCCAGAAGCGCCGGATCTCCTGGACCAGAATGCTGGACTTGGCCAGGCGCTGGCTACCTGCACCGCAAGTGCTCCATCCCTATCCCGATGCCCGTTTTGCCGCTACTCATCCGAGATA
>CAWAYW010000010.1:652500-1070861 GCA_963786325.1 Terriglobia bacterium | reverse complement strand
GAGGGAGGGATTCGAACCCTCGGTACCGGTATTAGCCAGTACAACGGTTTAGCAAACCGCCGCATTCGGCCACTCTGCCACCTCTCCGGCGGAAGATCAGTCTATCACTGTCTTTTGAGTTCATGCGATGTTGCGCCTGGATTTTACAGGCCGGGTTGTGGCGGCAGATTGCACACGATTCCGACCGGCTTGTTTGGCGCGATACAGCGCTTTGTCCGCAGCCTGAGTCACCTGTTCCGGAGCCCGCGCTTTAGCGTCCGGTTGTGCCACTCCTATGCTGACCGTTACTGACAGTGGTGCATCGCCCTGATCAGCGCAACTGATGGGAGTGGGCTGGGATCTCCGTTTTGCCGGTCGGGGTCGCCGAGTCTCGGCGCGCCGGTCAACATTTCGGCGTTCGCGTAGCGCTAAATTCTGATCTGTGATGTTCTGCCGCGCAGCTTCATTACTTCGACCGGCCGGACTCTGGCCTCTCTCGCTTTTGTCATCCGGCTGACGAGACGATGGCAGAGGCGCCCCCGAACTGCGGCGCTCGTGTCCTCCCCGGACGTGAAAATGCGAAACTTCAATCACGGATCGTAGCAATTCCAGATGCGGCAGTACTTCCTTTACGGACTTTCCCGGAAAGACGATAGCGAACTCCTCTCCTCCCACGCGATAGGCGCGGCCGCCCCCCGTTACGCTGGCGAGTTTCGCAGACACCAGGCGCAGCACCTGGTCGCCAGTCTCATGTCCATAGGTGTCGTTGAATTTCTTGAAGTGGTCGATGTCCACGACTGCGACGGCGTAAGAGTCCTCAAGACGAAGCAGCGCCTCATTAAAAGCTCGCCGTGCTGGCAGAGTTGTAAGCTCGTCGTGATAAGCAAGAAAATAGGAATTTTCGATAATGGAACTGACCAAAATCAGTCCAGCGGTGGCCATGTATGCGGTTGCGGCGGTACCGACACCTCCGACTTGAAAGCAAAAAAATGCTGCGACCAGAGCCCACAGCATGCCACTTTCAGTCGGCTTGCGGTGAAGCAAAACGCGGACCAGCAAAACCCCAAGGGCGACAACGAAGGCCAGCACCGCCAGGGTCGGCATTCGTGCCCATGACAAATTCCCGAGGAAACCCGGCCGTAGAAAAGCCGGGGCTTTGGTTTCTCCAGGGCGGCAAATAATCGCGACAAAAACCGATTCGAAAAAGATCAGGGTCAATCGCGGAATCAGGGCCCGCACTCCCAATCCCCATTCTTTAAATACAGAGAATGCGATGAAGTTAAGGGGCAAGAGGAGGGCCACGGCCTCGAGGGCAATGCGTCCAGGGCCCGTAGCGACGACGTGGCTGGACGAAAAAAATTCAAGCGACCGATGACACAGGAGAAGGGTGACAAACGCAAACAAAAGGCGGCTCGACTGGAAACGCCAAGCCAGCAGGAGTCCTGCGGCAAATACCGCGTAATAATAGAAGTCGACCGCGGCAGCCGGAATGGGCCCGAAGGCGCCTCTGAAAACGACGCTTGCGGCCAATAGAACAATTCCTCCGGGCACGATGACTGACTTCAACGTCTTGAGACTCCAGAGGTCCACGCTTCAGCAATGTCCTTTCCCTACAACCGATTGTCCGAGGTAACTGCATTATCCGCAAGGTTTTAGATGCACGTGAGTGACCGCGCAGGTTCCGCTCGCCACCCATCGTGCATTTCCGTTTCGGCAAAAGGGAACTAGGATAGTCACCTGGTGTATCTCTTGTTGCGCACCCGCTTCCTGCCTAAGAATCGAGGAAGTTCTAAATTAGAGCAACCTTATGCGAATTCTGGTGGCGGAATACGATGCGGCGCTAGCAAGTTTCGTAAAGAAAGACCTCGAGTCGCCCGTTCAATGGCAGTCGTCCGCATGCGAGCCCATCGGGGGGACCTGGAAGAACCAGAACCGTCCAAGTGAGAATGTGAATGGAGCAGCCGGAAGGGGTAAGACGCTACGTGGGTGGCCGTGCAGCTGAAATCGATACATCAGCGCGTGGTCCAGCGATGTCCTGTCGTTGTGCAACTCATTGAAATCAGACTGCTGAGAGATTAACTAGTCAACAACCCGCGGCAACCTCGAATCCATTTCCTCCAAACCTCATCTGGTATGTATAGCCTCTCGTTCTTCATTCCGGTCCATGACTCAGATAACATACCAGAGCCGCTTCGCTGTCATTCTTGCCTTTGCCCTGGTTTATTTCTTTTGGGGATCGACATATCTGGGAATCGATATCGCGGTCGAGCACATTCCTCCAGCACTGATGTGCGGCATCCGCTTCTCAATTGCAGGTGTTTTCATGCTTGCGTTTTGCGGGTTGCGCGGACGAAGGATTCATTATCCGCCCGCACAACTGGGGAGGATGGCAATCGTGGGTACTTTGCTGCTGATGGGCGGCAATCTCACCCTGTCTTATGCTGAGATGCATGTCGCTTCGGGATTGGCAGCGCTGATCATCGCGGTGACGCCGCTTTTTTTTCTGGTTCTCGATTCGCTGCTGCTGGGTCATCACTACATTGCGCTCAAAGGAAAAATAGGACTGGGACTCGGCGTTGTTGGACTCGTGGTGTTGCTGTGGCCCAACCTGGTAACGACCAGCACATTGGGACGAGTTCAATTCTGGGCTTCCATCAGCCTGCTGGGCGGATCGTTCAGTTGGGCTTTGGGTTCGGTTCTGGCGAAGAAGTGGAAGTCACCAGACATTGATCCGTTTTCCGCAACCGCCTGGCAAATGATCGCTGCAGGTATCGCAAATTTCTTGGTCTCCTTTGGGCTTGGCGATCTTTCGCGCGTGGTTTGGACCGCACGAGGAATTTCCGCCACTCTCTACCTCGTGGTGTTCGGGTCATGGGTGGGATATACCGCTTACATCTGGCTGCTGAATCACGTACCCACGTCCAAGGTTTCGACTTACGCATACGTTAACCCGGTAGTGGCCGTTTTTCTGGGATGGCTAGTGCTGCATGAACGGGTGGACAGATACATTCTGGCGGGCAGCGCGGTCGTGATAGCCTCGGTAGCGCTGGTAACCAGCGCACAGGTTACAACCAAAATCTTGCCGGAAGAGATGCCAGCCCTCGAAAGCATGGCAGATTAGTCTGAATATTCAGCCGGCAACCGCCGGTTCAAGAAGTCTCTGGAGTTTGCATGCCGACATGTGGGCGCTGCGGTCGCGACTTACCGTCGTTTTCGGTGGGAGACGTAAGCCCCCTATGCCGGGACTGCCGGGCGAGCATGGCCATGGCCGCCGCGCCGAATGAGAACGCTCCTGGACGATCACCCATTCAAAGCAGACAGCCGTTTCTGTTGACTCAGATCATCGTCGGCACTAATGCTCTTGTCTTTTTTGGCATGGTGCTTTCAGGGGTGTCGCCGGTAGCACCCACCGTTCAACAACTTGTGACGTGGGGAGCGAACTACGCTCCGTTATCGATCGGTCCCCAACCCTGGCGCATTCTCGCGTCTAATTATGTTCACATTGGGGTCATCCACATCTTCTTTAACATGTGGTGCCTCTGGAACCTCGGCAGGTTGGCAGAGCGTATTTTCGATCGCTGGACCTATTTGTTTGTTTACACCGCGAGTGGGATCGGGGGCAGCCTGGCCAGTTTATGGTGGCATCCGAAAGGCGTCGGCGCTGGAGCCTCTGGCGCGATTTTTGGACTGGCAGGGAGCTTGATAGCGGTACTTTATTTAGGGAAACTTCCCATTGCCAAGGAAGCGCTTAAGCCGACGCTAAAAAGTCTGATCAGTTTCGCGGCCTATAATCTATTTTTCGGTCTGGTTCCCGGAATCGATAACTCCGCTCATCTTGGAGGTTTGGCAACAGGCCTGGCTCTCGGCGCCGTGCTGGCAAAGCGTACTTCTGAGCCGCTGGAAACACGCGATCGCTGGCGCAACTTCGCGATGATAGGAACGGCTTTACTTCTTTTTGCTTTCTTTAACTACCTGAAAGTGAAGTACGCGCAGTAGGTTCTGATCGTCCCGCCGTTAAATAAAGTTGCGCTGCTGGAAACCTGGAGCGCCACAACAGTTCTCACTTTGTGCCCTTTTCGTCCACTTCGTCGTCATCATTACTATTCAAAAGGTCCGCCGAGTGTCTTCGCACCACATAGGATGATTTGTGATCTTGATCCGCCTCGAATATCACACGCGCCCGCCGGCGCTCCCGGGTGGGTGCCGGACATTCCGAATCCGGCATGTCATCTTCATCCGGCTCGCCGAGAAGTTTCTTGAGCACGGGTTTGTGACGTCCCATCTGAAATACGATGGCGAATGACTTTTTACCGTCATTCGAGACCCCACAGTAGGCGCCGTAATCCCGATACCAGCTGGCCACCGAGTAATAAGGATCGAACTCAGGCAAGGCGATCGATGAAATATGGCCGGTCACGCGATCAACCGTTAGCCATCCGCCGCGCTGCCAGGTCCATCGGGTCGAAACGGTCTCCGTTGGCAAATTATCATTTTCGCGAAATGTGGTTCGCACCACGAATGTCCGTTCTGTAACATCGTGCGATGGACCCAGCATAAATTCTTTCATCCGACCGTCCACATACAACCCGCGCACTTTTAGATCAAGACACCTGCTTCCATTCGTTCCCACGCACCATTTAGCCGAATTCCATTTGCCAAAGCCGACCGCGTGCGGCTTGATCACTCCCGATGCCGTCATGGTAATGAAACAGAGCACACTTCCAAACACAATTCGCGAATACTTAAATTGACGCATGACGTGAAATTAGGTGTCTTCCCGGCAGCAATACCAGGACATGCGTCACAGTTGTGAAAGAATTTCCTGATTGGGGAATCTTGCGACTTGAAACAGTTTCGGCAGCGCTCGAATCCGGTACAATCGAAGAATCGCGTCCGATTGATGATGAGCTCCCGTCAGAAACTTCCGACTTCCATTTCCACGCCATCCCTGTCTTATCAGAACGCGGGCGAAGTACGGCGGTCTGCTCCCCGCATCCTCGTAGTCGACGACAACGAAGACATCATGCTCCTGATGCGGGAGCTTCTCGGGAGTCGGGGATATGAAGTGGTAGCAGTCCCTGACGCGGCTCGCGCGGAAGTCGAGGTATTGCGCCGTGCTCCCGACCTCATTCTTTCGGATGTGGTCATGCCCGGCAAATCGGGATATGAATTGTGTCGTGAGTTGAAAGCAAACCCGGCTACTCGCCTGATTCCGTTTGTGCTGATCACCGGTCTCACCGATCGTCAGGACCGGCTTTTGGGCATCGAGTCCGGCGCCGACGACTTTCTTCACAAGCCGATTTTTCCCGAAGAATTATTCGCCCGGGTCAAGTCGCTACTCAAGCTCAAGGAGTTCACGGACGAGTTAGAGACGGCGGAGTCCGTGCTGTGTACCCTGGCTTTGAGCGTAGAGAGCCGCGACCCGTATACGGAAGGACACTGTGAGCGGCTGGCACTGAACGTGAGCGACCTGGGGAACCACCTTGGACTTGATCAAGAATCCATGGTGGCGCTGAGACGCGGCGGTTATCTGCACGACCTTGGCAAAATTGCAGTCCCGGACGAAATTCTGAAAAAGGGTGCCAACCTTACGGAAGATGAATGGACCGTAATGAGACTTCATCCTGTCACGGGAGAGGCCATCTGCCGGCCGCTAAAGTCCTTACGTTTAGTGCTGCCGATCATTCGCAATCATCACGAACATTGCGATGGCAGCGGATATCCCGATCGACTGAGCCGGAGCGAAATCCCACTGCTGCCCCGAGTGTTGCAAGTGGTGGACGTGTACGACGCTCTGCGCACCGCCCGTCCATATAAACCTGCACTGGCACACGAGCAAGCAGCGCTCACCATGCGCCAGGAAGCCCGGTCTGGACTCTGGGATAAGGAACTCGTCGGGGAATTTTTGTCCCTGCTGGAATCCCGCAGAGAAGTGGCTTAGGCAATGGCGGCATGTAAAGGCGCCCCCCACATTTACGAAGCGGATGCCGCACGAGAGTGTTCCGGTAATGGGAGCGTGGTCACTCCAACGCCCTTCTTATAAGTGAGCGTAAACATCCCAGCGCAATCGTCGCACAGCCAGAAAAACTCAAGGTTCTGGACCGCTCTGTGTGACGTTCCGCCGGCAGCTTCTTCACCGCCTGTGTCGATGCGAAACAGTTTACCTTCATGCAGATAGAGGAACGGAGCCGGGCAGCCCGGATTGGCGCATTTGGAGAGCATCTCTCCCTCTCGGGCAAAAGTGTTATTGAGAAAATGCTACTCCGGAAGTCCGACAGAAGCACAGGAAAAGTTCGCGCATGTTTTGAGACTGAGTTTGCCGGGATCTGTAAGCGATTTCACGCTTCGGCCGAAGATCGCTCTTTCACCGCGAAGGCAACTCTTTGACCCATCTCCGAGGTACTCCCTACAGTCTGACCCGGCCTGGCCAAATCTCTTGTGCGAACTCCGGAAGCCAGAACGTCAGCGACCGCGGACTCGACGCACCCTGCCTCGGATTCGAGCTTGAACGAATATCGCAACAGCATCGCCACCGAAAGGATCGCGCCTAACGGATTCGCAATTCCCCTTCCCGCGATGTCAGGGGCTGAACCATGAACCGGCTCATACAATCCCACCCTTCCGCCGATGCTGGCGGAGCCCAGCATCCCGATCGAGCCCACAACCGCTCCAGCCTGGTCGGAAAGTATGTCGCCAAACATGTTTTCTGTCAGGACTACATCGAACTCTGCCGGCCGCGCCACCAGTGCCATCGCCGCTGAATCGACGTACATGTGGCTCAGCTGAACATCGGCATACTGGTGACCTACTTTGGTGACCACATCGCGCCACAATCGTGAGCAATCCAGGACGTTGGCCTTGTCCACAGACATCACTTTGCGCCGCCGCGGTCGCGCTAGTCCGAAAGCTACATGCGCAATTCGTTCGATTTCGGATTCACCATAGGCCATGGTATCAACTGCCGATCGATTGCCGACCGATCCCATGGTCGTCCGAGGACGTCCAAAATAGATTCCACCCAGCAACTCCCGGACGATCATGACATCCGTCCCCCGCACGACCTCAGCTCGCAAAGGCGAACAATCCTCCAACGCGGAGAAACAAGTCGCTGGTCTCAAATTGGCGAATACACCCAACTCTTTTCGCAAACGCAGCAATCCGCTTTCGGGCCGAAGATGGCTGGGATAACTATCGAACGCCGGGCCACCGACCGCTCCCAGCAACACCGCGCCCGAATTCAGACAAGCTTTCAAAGTGTCCGGCGGAAGTGGGTCATTGTTCGAGACAAGAGCGGCCCCTCCCACCGGTTTGCGCGTCACTCTGAGCTGGTGACTGTAAGCTCCCGCAATCGCCTCCAGAACCCGAATCGCTTCATCGGTGACTTCGGGGCCAACGCCATCGCCGGGCAGAACAGCAAGGTTGAGAATCATGCAGCACCATTGTATGGCGTAATAGAGTTCGTGAAAACTCACGAGAGGCAGGAGATATATTCGCGCGAAAGCGCTTCGATCGGACCCCAGGTTTGTCACCTTGAGCGGAGGGAACGAGCGTATACGCGGGCGGCTAAAACTCTTAGAATGGCTGCTGACTTCGGTTCCTACACACCCCACAAGTAGTCTTCTGGTTCAGGATGATCGGCAGGACGCGGCAAATTGTGCTCTGCGATCAAAGTTACCGGAGTGGTTCTTTGGAAATAGGTCGCCTGCGTGTGCCTTGACGGGGTATGGCCAGGCGCGCCACCGCCGTCCTGGTTCAGTTCGCTCTGGATCAATTCCAGCAGGTGATGTTCCTCGACATGCTTGATCTTGTCCGCCAAGACTACGAACCTGCGATAAATATCATCCAGCTGGCGCCGGTCAAATTGAAATCCCAGCTGCTCACATCGCAAACCGAGAGCATGCCTACCGGAATGCTTACCCAACACCAGACGGGAGTCTGGCACTCCCACCGATTGCGGCGTCACGATTTCATACGTGAGCGGGTTCTTCAGCATGCCATCCTGATGAATGCCGGCTTCGTGTGCGAAAGCGTTGCGCCCGGTAATTGCTTTATTGGCTTGCACCGGGGCATCCGTCAACTCGCTTAGCAAGTGGCTTGCGGGGAAAAGCTGCTCGCTGATCACCCCGGTCTCATACGGATATCGGTCGGGCCGCACTCGCAAGGCCATCACAATTTCTTCGAGCGCTGCGTTTCCTGCCCGCTCGCCAATGCCATTAATTGTGCACTCTACCTGACGGGCGCCGGCGGCGATCGCGGCCAGAGAATTTGCCACTGCCAGACCCAGGTCGTTGTGGCAATGCGCGGAAATCGTAATGTCATCCCCTGTGCGCCGCCGGATGCTCCGGATCAGCTCGCCGTATTCCTCTGGCATGCTGTAGCCGACAGTATCCGGAATGTTCAAGGTGGTCGCGCCCGCTTCTACCACTGCGTCCAAGACCTGGTACAAGAACTCATGATCCGTACGGGTGGCATCCTCAGGAGAAAATTCAACATCCGCACAAAGGGACTTCGCCAGACGGACTGAGTTGTGCGCCTGTTCTAGACATTGCTGCCGGGAAATTTTCAGCTTGTACTGCAGGTGGATGTCTGATGTCGCCAGAAAAATATGGATGCGCGGACGGGCGGCACCCCTTACCGCTTGCCAAGCACGCTCGATATCTTCTCTGCAGGCGCGAGCCAGACCCGCGATAGCCGGCCGCCTGATCGTCGCCGCAATCGCCTGCACCGCGGCGCAGTCACCGTCAGATGCGATGGGGAAACCGGCCTCGATGACATCGACGCCCAGCCGGTCAAGTTGATGCGCCAGCCGCAGCTTTTCTTGCACGTTCATGCTGCAACCTGGGGATTGCTCGCCGTCGCGAAGAGTCGTGTCGAAAATCTTGATGTAGGCCCGCTCCATGATTAAACCTCCTGGCCATGATCATGCTAAGGAATCGGTCGCCCCAAAGCAAAGCTTATAATCATTAACTTAATATTAGTTGTACTTACTAAATAAGTTATACTAATAGTAATAAGACCTTTATTAAGGCGACAGAGGCAGGCATGGATTTAGGACAGCTTGAGGTCTTTCTGGCGGTGGCCCGCGAGAAGAAATTCTCTCGCGCGGCGGAGAAACTTCATCGCACCCAATCGGCGGTGAGCCAGTCAATTCATAAGTTGGAGGAAGATATCGGCGAGCCTCTGCTCGACCGTTCGTCGCGCGATGGCCTTCTGACGGACGCCGGACGTGTGCTGCAAGAGTACGCGGAGCGGCTGCTCAACCTTCGCGACGACGCGAGCGGAGCGCTCGCCGAACTTCGTGAGTTGCATCGCGGCAAGCTCACGATCGCAGCCAATGAATTCACCGCTCTTTATCTGTTGCCGGTACTCGGGGAATTTCGGCGCCTCCATCCCATGATCAGAATCGTGGTGCAGAGGTCGCTTGGCAGCCACATTCCGGACGACCTCCTACGGCACAACTCGGAACTGGGAGTACTTACCTACGACCCCGAGGAAGCTCAGCTTCGTTCCATTGTCGTTTACCTCGACGAATTAATCTTCGTGGTACCGCCTACACATCCGCTGGCCTCCGAATCTGAAGTGAGCATTCGGCAGCTGGGAGCCGAGTCGTTTGTCGCGCACATCGTTTCTTCTCCCTATCGAGAAAAAGTGATTCAGGCATTCAAGCGCCACAAAACTCCCCTGCACATGGACATCGAACTCCCCACTCTGCAGGCAATCAAACGTTTCGTGGCGATGGGAAACGGAGTTGCTCTGTTGCCTGAGATCAGTGTGGAAAGTGAACTCGCAAGAGGAGAACTGGTCCGTATTCCGGTGCGTGAATTGGGTCTGCACAGAAAATTGCGGCTGGTTTATCGCAAGGCCGCCAGCATTTCCCATGCCGCCCGGGCGTTCCTGAAAGTTGCTGAGACAGTCTCCAACCAGCGACAAGGCGCATATCGTTTTCAACGCGAGCACTAGACGCCGCAATGATGACACTCCGTGGGACACGGCAAAGACACTTTTTAAAGCAACCGATGCCATAACACTCCAGCCCTTTTTTGCCTTGCGCTAAGCACACAACAACTAGACGAGCAGTCCTCTCCTGAAGTGTTGACCATCTGGAGTCTGGTTCGGGTTATTTCTTGACAATGTTTTGCCACCAGCGTGAGAATCCGGTCTCTCTTTCCTTTGGGCAGCCCAATCGCCCGTCAATCGGCCTTTCGCATCCAGGTGTTCGCCCTGACCCACTCATTTCTTGTTCCCGCTAAGTCGGAGGAATTGTGAAGCAGTTAAAGGTTTTCTGCGTTAGCACTTTATCGATGAAGTTCCTACTCATCATAGTTCAAATCATGACGATGTTGGTTTTGGTTAGGTTTGTCAGTCCCTTGAAGGCAGGTTCTGTAGTGGCGTCGAAGGGAGTAGCGAATTTGAGAGGTCACCAGACAGCATACGGTTCGCGAACGATCTGGGAGCGGATGCGCGATCCCAGAGCCTGGTGGCAGAGTCGTCTCGACAAAACAAACCCCTCAGCGATGACCGCCCGAACCAGCTCATCGGTTTCGGGCGCGCGGCCTTTCGCCACGGAAATGATCGCCGATCCAATCTTTCTCATTCCGCCGAGCTACGATTCCGGAGGCAAATTCGCCCGCAATATCGAGATCGGCGACTTCAATGGTGATAGCAAGGCCGATCTAGTGATCTCGAACCAGTGCGTAAGCGATACTGATTGCACGCAGGGCACCATAGCCGTTTTGCTGGGCAATGGAGACGGTACCTACCAACCGGCTCGCCTCTCCAATACTGGTGCGATTCTCTCGACGATTGCGGTAGGAGATTTCAACCGCGACGGTAACCTCGATGTCGCGGTAGATAACTCCTGCCCCGACCCCGGCTGCACTACCGGGTCGGTAAATATTCTCCTTGGGAAAGGCGATGGAACTTTTCAGCCGCCCGTCGCTTACCCATCGGGGGGGAACGCTTTTTCGGTCGAAGCCGGCGATATCAACGGCGACGGAAAGCTAGATCTCGTCGTTGTTAATGGCTCCGGCAGCGCGGGAGTTCTGCTGGGCAACGGCGACGGAACGTTCATGCCGGTCTCGACGGTCGCTACTTCCACCTCGGGCAATTCAGCCGTGTTTCTTGGCGACTTCAACAATGACGCAAAACTGGATCTCGCCGTGGTAACTGGCAATTGTGACTCAACAGGCACGTGCACGAGGTCGATAAACGTTCTTTTAGGGAATGGAAATGGCACCTTTGGAATGCCTGTGGGAAACCAATCCACGGTCGGCCTGAACCCCCAAGCGGTTGCGGTGGGCGACGTTAACGGCGATGGCAGAGTGGATCTCGCGGTTATCGACGCCTGCGTCCCCACAACTATCACCTGCGCAGGCGAGTTCGCTGATGTGTTTCTTGGCAACGGAGATGGCACATTCAGCGCTGCAAAGAGTTCAGCCTTGAGTTCGACGGATGTGACTTTCGTCGGACTCGGAGACCTGAATACCGATGGCAAATCTGACCTGGTGACGGTCGATCCCAATGCGGCTTCCGCAACCGTGATGCTGGGAATAGGTGATGGTACGTTCCAGTTAGCGACCAGTTACGAAACGAACGGGAACTCGCCGCTGTTCGGCATATTGGGGGATTTGAACGGTGACGGCAAGCCGGACTTCGCAGTGGCCAACGCCTGTCAAGTGAATTTTCAAGACACATGTACCGGTAATGCCCTCCCTTTTTTAGGAATTGGTAACGGAACGCTCGCCGGTCCGACGGGTTATCCCGTTGCACAAGGTTCCAATGTGCAGTCCATCGCGACAGCGGATTTCAACGGCGACGGCAAACCAGACCTGGCAGAACTGACCTTAAATCTCGGCAGCAGTTCGTTCCCTTCTGCTTCGGTGAACATACTGTTGGGCCAGGCAGACGGCACTTTCGTCCCGGGCCCCGCTTCTCCGGTATCGGCCACTGCCATCAATTCGCCCAACGGTCTTCCTTTTGTAGTTGGAGATTTCAATTACGACAATAAATCTGATCTGGCAGCGATAACATGTCTCGATCAAGATTGCACTAAATCTGGAATCGCGGTACTGCTCGGAAGGGGAGACGGCACATTCAATTCTCCATTGTTCTCCGCGCCTCTTTCGGCCGTGGCTTTGACAGTTGGGGATTTTAACGGCGATGGGAATCTGGACCTGGCAGCCGTGACCAATACTTGCGCCAACGCCGATGACGTTACCTGTAACGATGGCTTTGTAAACATCCTCCTGGGAAATGGTGACGGCACTCTGCAAGCCCCGGTCGGTTACCCCTTCGTCGGGGCTCGCTCCACGTCGATTGCCGCCGGTGATGTCAACCTCGATGGCAAAATGGATTTGGTGGTGTCCAATAACAACTGCGGTGAGTTCGACTGTCCCATGGGCTCGCTGAGTGTGCTGCTGGGAAATGGTGATGGAACATTCCAGACAGGGACTAACTATTCCGCTGGAAATTTCGGCTCCTCTTCAGTAGTGATTGCAGACTTCAACGCGGACGGCAAGCCGGACTTAGTCGTCTCCAATTTGGGCCCGTGCGTCAGCATCCCCTGCGGAGAAGACTCAATTGGCATACTGCTCGGAAACGGTGATGGAACTTTCCAGTCGGCCGCCATCATCTCCGGGGGAACGACTGGCGACCCCTTCATGGTTGCTGCCGCCGATTTGGACGGCGATGGAAAGTTGGATCTCGCTTTATCGAACAGAGAAGTGCTGTCAGGCAACGGAGATGGCACGTTTAAGGATGCCCAAAATTACAATCCTGCATTCATAAGCGGGTTTTCTGAACTTGTTGCAGACTTCAACAGCGACGGCAAAGCCGATCTCGTGATCAATACCAGACAATCCGTGATTGTGCTTCTGAACATTTCCGCCGGCTTCCTGCAGTCCACTTCGACCGCGCTACGTTCTTCGAGAAATCCGGCAGACGTTCATCGCCGTGTGGAATTCACCGCTACTGTAACCTTTACCTCGCCCACTGCAACAGCCGGGAAGACCCCTGTCGGAGCTCGACCATGTGGAACAGTCACGTTCAGTGACGCCGGCCATGCACTATCCACGGTAAATATCGTGAATGGCAGAGCAAGATTTTCTACCTCCATGCTTGACGCCGGGATTCACCCGATTCGCGCCATTTACAGCGGCGATCAGACTTTCCTGACCAGCACTTCACCGCAACTGAACCAGGTTGTACGAGCGGCGACGCACACGAAACTAAGTTCCTCTCAGAATCCCTCCCAGCCTCAACAGCCTGTCACCTTCACTGCTACCGTCATGGCGAACTCCGGAGACACTCCCACCGGCACAGTCACATTTAGAGATTTCGGGACGGTTCTCGGAACGGTGGAGCTAAACGGAGGCGAGGCAGGGTTAACTGCTGCCAGACTGCGTAAAGGCCTAAATGCGATCCGGGCGGAGTACAACGGCAGTATTGCCGATCAACGGAGTTTCTCTTTCGTAGCGCAGAGAGTGAAATGAACCGGCACGTTCGAGGGTGAGGCAAGCATGGATATATTTAAATCACACTAAGAAATGGGTCACGTCGTCGACTCGAATTTGTGTCCACCGTGGATAGCCCAACTACGCCACCGCAATTTCCAGCACGTTTTCGGTCGCCATCTTTATCGCCGGCGCTCATCGACGCTATTCGCGTCGGGTTCAATCTGCGGCAGACGATCGATCATTGCTATTTCAAGCGGACCTAACCATTCTTTAAGCTTCGACGGATCCGTCTCCTCAACAGATTGCAGGTGCGTTTCCAGCCAAGGCGAGTATGGACATTCATCTTTCGTGAATGAAAATTTGTACCACGCAAACGCTCCACCGTTCAGCCCCTCGCGGCACAGTGATCGATAGCGTACAAAGAGATGGTGCGCCAGCGTGCCGCGCGTTGAGCGGCCACGGGCTATAGTGACAGCATGCCGCGGAAAGCTTGTCATGAAGATCAGTTGAGTTGTTTAATCGACCGTGTAGAAACGATGCGCGAGGAGTTGCTCAAGCTGCAACACGCGCTGGAGCGTTGGGAAACAGCCAAGAATGGCCGCACCTTAAAGAAAAAAGGGCGTCCAATCCGAAGACCCCTTCAACCTAATCGAAAGTTCTGAAACGCCTAGATCCTGGCGTTATTTTATTCAATCCATGCTGGAAGGAAACGCCCTGCGCTGGAGTTGCGTGAGAACACAAGGTTCCGGAAAGTGAGATGAGATCGGGGAGAAGCCTTGAGTAACGATGCTTAAGGACAGTTGGGGTCGTTGGGCTGCTTCACGTTAACCGTCACGCTGCCCACGACAACTGAGTCCGCTCTGGGAGTCTGCGTATTGCTGGTCGCGGTAATTTCCAGATTAGTGCCGCACCCGGATGTCGAAGTTGCCACGCCTTGCTGGTCTACAGAAATGATTTGCGGTGCACTGGACGCCCACGTGAGTTGGCTAGTGATGTCCTTGGTATTCGGGGGATGTGAGTAATGGCCCAGCGCAGTGTAATGGATTTGCAGGCCGGGACCGGTAACCGTCGCGTTATCAGGCTCGATACTGATCGAGTTCAAAGTCTGGTCATGGCCACAACCGGAGAGTGTCAAAAGCAGTGACAGGATAGCCACAACTGGTGCAGAAACAAATACGCGTATCAGGGTATTCTCCCGAGTAAGAACTCTAGACACAACGTAGCGTAGAACAATCGCGAATTCAAGTGACGATCTTGACCATTCTGGTGCCACGCCGAACGCTCGTTTAAGAACTATTTTCGTCCATCGTCAGTGCTTTGTTTTGACATTCGCTTCATTGCCAGATTGATTTTCATCGCAGTGCGGTTGAGGCGGGACGACCGGAGTTACCTTGGTCACCTTGACTGATTCATTTCGAGTTTTCCTCTAGCAAGCTGGCATTAGATTGTCTTCATTACTCCTGACTCACTGTCTCAGGTTAGTCAGCGAGCCTCGAATGAAGCGCCGTTCTTTCTTCCATCTGGCCTGGAGTTTTCCCGCCCTGGCACTGTTTAGACCAGGAAATGAACCTCGACCCTCGCGCGAACAAATAGAGCCATTACATGAATGTGTGGACCGCCCGCAGTTGCCGTGTCCGGCCTGCTCAAAGTGGACAGGCGACCCTGCGGCAATTAAGAGCACCTTGCCAGTGGACTACAGGCTTCGGAATTTCCTTGTTCGAAGGGCTGGCTGATTTTGAGTGAGGAAAAAAGGGGCAAAGGCTATTCGCTGCCAGATGTCAGCAACAACCCGAGACAGGCCAGGTCCAAATCAGTTTATTGTATGGCGGAATTTCGCGCTGTTTGCCAGCTCGGTAGGAGTTTCTGAAAGCAAAAGCCGCAACCGTTGTTTCAGGAGTTCGACAATGTCAGGGTCTTTCTCATCGGCAACTCGGATACAGAACGCCCGGAAGGTTTCGTTGTCCATAGCCCCAAGAAAATAAACCTGGAACCGACCGGATGATGGTCAATTTTGCTCACTCCTGATCCGCGCAACACTGCCGTCACTTCGCCCACCCGACCAGCTGGCACAAACTCAAGAAAGAAACTGCTCAGCCGGCCGCTGCTAACTTCCTGCAGCAGCAACCCCGCGTCGACGACTTCATGGTCTTCAACCACCAACGTCCTTACCCAGCCCTGGACATGAAGTGCCGGCCGAAGCTATCAACCCTCTCTCCGCTCCTATCAAGGATTGCCCGATATCGACAAATCCCTTTCACGACAAGGTCATTGTCGCCACCCGTTGCGGCCGCCTCAGTCTGGGCAACAAAAGAGATTAACTCGCCCAGGTCTTTGCCAGCCAGGCGGTCGGCATCAGAGAAGTTCTGACGACATCTGGTTTGTGAGCTTTAAGGATTATGATCTGGGATACTTCGATCGGGAGACACGTGTGTTAGAACCGCTCGAAAATCCCTTCGGCCCAAAAGTGTAACCTATGTCTCCGGAACGTTCTGTTACCTATGTCTCCGGAACTGACAGGCATCGAGTGGTGAGCGCTGTAGGATTTGAACCTATCCCACCTCAACCTTTACAGCAACTTGCGGGACTCGGGTGGCACTCAAGATACCGCAACGGAAGCCAATGGAACAATTGCTGGACACTAATTGGACACATTCTGCTGGGGTGAACCCCTGAGGTGGCACAGTTTTCTTTGGTCACACTTTTCGTTTCGCAAAATCGTCGGAACCTCGGATAGACCGATAGACCTGACCCTGAAAGCGTTCGGCGCAGTGACAGTCTCGCACGGCGTGAAGACCAAAACGTGGGAATAACCCGTCGCCACGAATTTCGGCTCTACTCTAACGACGAGGCCTTTCTGGATGACTTCACTGATTTCGTTATGGCTGCGCTAAAAGTAGGCAAGGCGGTGATTCTGATCGCGACCGACTTACACCAGAGGGGTCTGCTTAAGAGGTTGCAGGCACGTGGCATGGATGTTGCTGCCCTTGTCGATCAGAAGCGCTATATCTCTTTGGACGTTGCCGGTTCGCTCCCGACGTTCATGGTCGATGGCTCACCTGACCCGGTTCGACTGGCGAAAGCTGTTCGTGATCCCATAGTGGAAGCGGCGAAAGCAGCGACGGAAAAGCATCTCCAGTTTGCAGTTGGTTGAGAATGCACACCTACCTTGTGGGCACAAGGTAAAGAGGATGCGGCGATTCAGCGGGAACGCCTCTGGGACGAGTTAGCCAAGGTCTACGACCTTGACATTTGGTGCGGGTGTTTCTTGGGAAGGAATGACCACGAACAGGAAAGAGACGTCATCGAAAGAATCTGTGACGAACATTCAGCAGTTTATTCGCGGTGAAAGTCCTTCGTGAACCCTGTGGGAAACCCGTTATTCCTACCCTGCCGCCCGTGCAGAGTCGCTGCTTGCATGGAAAGGAACGCGAGCGTAGACGCTAGTTCCCCCCATCGGCTTCGATTGAATCTCAACGATTCCGTTCACGAGCCGAACGCGCTCCTGCATGCTCGTGAGACCGAGACCTCGACCTTGCATTGCCGTTTCCAAGTCGAACCCTCTTCCTAAATCACTGATGACGAGATGAATCTCGCATGAGTCCTCCCGCAGTTGCACCTCAACCCGCTTTACGCCGCTGTGCTTGACGGCATTGTGAAGAGCTTCTTGTAGAACGCGAAACAGACAAATTCCGACTTCGCGTGGTATGGGAGTAAGCACATTGCCATTAAAGTTGATCTCCATTCGTTGCCGCTCGCTGAATTCATTGCACCAGCTTTTTATGCCAGCAACAACACCCAGATACTCTAACTTTGAGGAGTGCAACTCGTGCGACAAGGCTTGCACATCATCAGAAATCTCACTCGTTGTTTTTCGGAGTTCTTGCACGCGATTTTGAACCTCCGAAGGATTGTCTTGCAGCTGTTCGAGTTCAATTGCCAACATTGCGAGTCGTTGGTTGATGTCGTCGTGAAGCTCCCTCCCGATCCGAGCCCGTTCTTGCTCTTGCGATTCGATAAGCTTTCTACTCATACCGGAGATCGCCTCTTCCATCTGTTTGCGGCGGGTAATGTCCTCGGCGAAGATCAGAATCCCTCCTACGATCCCGCTGGGTGTTCTCCAAGGATGAATCTCCCAGCGAACCCACGTCGTAGTGCCACCTTCACGATCCCAACGGTCTTCGTCCGCTCGCAATATTTCTCCCTCAAGAGCACGGCGATGCATTTCTTTCCAGCTCTGGGGAATGTCAGGAAAAAGTTCGTAGTGCGAACGTCCAAGTACCTGTGAACTATCGACTGAGTAGTCTGCACACCAGCGGTCGCTCACTTGTAGATAGCGCATGTCACGGTCGAGCATCACCACTCCCGCTGGTACGCTCTTGACGAAGATTTTCAGCAGTTCCTCCCGTGATTGCAGTAATGCCGCCTGCGCTTCTAAGGCGCGGTTCACTTCCAAAAGCGCCTCTTCCGCTCGTTTGCGATCCGTGATGTCGCGCAGAATACAGGCGGCTCGATCAACTCCGTTTACGCCTTCAATCGGAAAGTATGAGAGCAATAAGTCCCTCTCCCCGACCGTAGGGTAGGAGAATTTCATTTCGTACCTGACCACCTTACCTTGGAAACATTCATCCAATTTAGGTTTGATGACCGTCTCAAATAATTCCTTGTTCAATACCTCAGGGACGAGATGCCCCACAACTTGCTCCCGCGTCAGATTCCGCATCTTCAAATACTGGCGGTTCGCGAGCAGAAAACGGTACTCTCGGTCGATGACCCCGATCGTATCCTCCGCACCTTCCACCGCCTTCTCGTACTCTCGTAGTCTTTCCTCCGACCGCTTGCGCTCGCTGACATCTATATTGACGCCAATCATTCGCGAAGGCTCACCAGACTCATTCATAAATACTTGCCAGCGCCCTGCGATCCAATGAACGCTCCCGTCAGCCCAGACCACCCGCCATTCACCCTTAGTTGGTTGTCCGCTCTTCATCGCGGCGTCAACCAACTTGATGACTCCTGCGCGGTCATCGGGGTGAACGAGATTCTCGAATGCGGTCTGGGTCCCGCCAAAACCGCCCGGCGGCAAACCGTACATTGCTTCCAGTTCCGGCGTCCAAGTATTCACTCCAGTCCGAATATTCCAGTCAAAAGTTCCTAAGCGAGCCGCTTGCTGTGCTAATCGCAGCCGTTCCTCGCTGGCGCGTAGCGCCTCTTCTGCCAGCTTTCGCTCTGTGATGTCACGGGCTATTCCAGAAATGCCCACAGTTCTGCCAGTTGAATCCTTGATCGGCGAAATAGTCAGGGATACGTTAATTCTTTTCCCCGTCTTAGTAACACGAACCGTTTCAAAATGCTCGATGCGATCCCCCGATTTCAACGTTTCAAGAATCTTGTTCTCCTCATCCGGTAGCTCAGGCGGGACAAGCATGCTAATCGGCTTACCTACGGCTTCAGCCTCCGTGTACCCGTACATCTTCTGCGCACCTGCGTTCCAACTTACGATAATTCCATCCAAAGTCCTCGAAGCAATCGCATCGTCAGACGATTCGATAACTGCGGCATGCCTGAACCGCGCTTCCTCTGCCTTCTTTTTGTCCGTGATGTCCTCCACCATCGCAAGGACGAGCGGAGATGGACTACTCTTCAATAAAGAGATGCTTAAGCTCCCCCAGACCAAGGAACCGTCTCGCCGAAAATAGCGCTTTTCTAATTGGTAGTGATCGATCACACCCGCTCGCAATTGCTGAAAAAGCGCCCAGTCCTTCTCCGCATCTTCACGAGGAGAAAAATCCACACAGTGTTTGTTACGCAATTCCTCCGCGCTGAAGCCGAGGAACGAGCAAAAGGCTGGATTCACGAAGAGCGGCTCACCTTCCAAGTTCTCCACTGCAATCCCGATGGGACTCGCGTTGAAAACATCATGGAAAAGCTGAGTCTCAGGCGTCCGAGTTTGTGCTGCATCTCCCATGGCAGAAATGTATACAGCACTCGTACTTGACACGGCAAGCTCAGTTCGCCACAGCGGTCGTCGCCGCCTGTTAGCCTCAAAAGACGGCACACCAGCCACAGGCAAAGATTAAATGCCGGGCAGCCACAATCCCGGACTGGGCTAGTATCCCTATTTGCACACGAATGGATGCATTTTCGAAGTGGTTGACGGACTGTCATTCATCGAGCACGTAAAAGCGGGCGATTTTCACTGGGTCGATTCCACATTGACCCATACACTAGCCAATGACGGCGCGGTCGAAGGGCAGATTGTCGAGATTGAACTGGAGTAGCACAGCCCTGAGGCTGTGGCGGGTTCTTTTCGGTCGGATTGACCTGCTCCCACCTTACCCGTACCATTCCCGCCAGTGTCAACTCCCTCCCAACTCGTGGGGCAGACGGTTTCCCAGCAGAGGAAGCCCTGAGCACGGGCGCGGGCGGTTACGTGGTCAAGTCGGACGCTGGAAGCGAACTTTTGCCCGCTGTGAAAGCGGTTCTTGAAGGTAAGCGGTTTATCAGCGCCAGCTTGGCAGGTCACTTTCTCGTGACTTCGCACACGGGAGCTTCGGAAAGCGGTAATGGCGATTTTGCGACAGCTATCTCCTAGGCTGTCGCTTTTGACAGGTGCCGGCGGCCGGCTCGGTGGGATCTACTACTTTGACGAGGAGGCCAGCCATGGCCGCTCGACCACTACCCTCTCCTGAACCGGACCCGACTAAGAACTCGACTAAGAAAAAGATACGTCTAGTCGAAATTGCCAAGAAAGCCATGAGGCAGCCGTTCGTCGCGAAGATTCAATCCATTGCCAATGCGCCGGCCCTTCGGACGCACCTGAATAAAGTCATGAAAACGCGTTGGTTGCGAATTACGGGAATCGCAGTTGCGGTTCTTCTCGTGATACTGCTTGCGCTCCCGTTTCTCATCAACGTGAACAGCTTCCGTCCGAAGATCGAGTCGGAGTTGACGAATGCCTTGGGACGGAGCGTGACGTTGGGGGAACTCAGCCTTTCGCTCTTAACCGGCAAAGTTGGCGTGGAGAATGTCAGCATCGCCGACGATCCGGCCTTCAGCAAGTCACCGTTCGTAACAGCGAAGTCGTTGGAGGTGGGCGTCGAGTTGATGCCCCTCATCTTCTCGAAGAAGTTGAACGTGACGGGGATCGTGCTGGACGAGCCTCAGATCACATTGCTCAAGGCGGCGAACGGAACGTGGAATTTCTCAACCCTCGGTGGTCCTAGTGCGAAACAATCCGCTGAACCAGCGAAGGAGGGTGCGCCCAAAAACCTCTCGATCGGAAAGTTGGAAATCACTGACGGTAAGCTGGTCGTCGGAAGAGCCAACTCCGCCGCGAAGCCGCAGGTATATGACAGGGTGAATGTCGAAGTGACCAATCTCTCTTATACCTCACAGTTTCCTTTCAAGCTGACAGTCGACCTCCCGGGAGGTGGCACCGCCAACGTTTCGGGCAAGGCGGGACCGATCAATCCGCAGGACTCGGCCAAGACTCCTTTCGACGCGACCCTGAAGGCCAAAGACCTGGACATCGCAGCGTCGGGTTTCGTCGATCCGGCGAGCGGCATTGGCGGTTCCGTCGATCTTGACGGCACGTTGAACTCAAATGGTCGTCAGGCCAAGGTGGTAGGCGGGATCACCTGTCAAAAGCTCAAGCTCTCACCCAAGGGTTCTCCCGCTCCCAAAGCTGTGACCATCAAATTTGCGATGAACACAGATCTCGACCGGGACTCCGCAGCCATTACTCAAGGAGACATCGCCATCGGCAAGGCGGTCGCCCGGCTCACCGGCGGACTTCAGACCCAAGGGGAAACGCAGTTTATGAACCTGAAGCTCAGTGCCCCAGGAATGTCGGTCGATGAACTGGAAGCGATGCTCCCGGCCCTAGGAGTAGTGCTTCCCTCAGGATCCAAGTTGCAAGGGGGAACGCTGTCGGCCGATTTAGCAATCAACGGTCCGCTCGACAAACTGGTGATCGCCGGCCCCGTGAACTTGTCCAATGCGAAGTTGGCTGGTTTCGATATGGGTTCGAAATTAGGAGCTTTATCAGCCTTTCGTGGAAAGGCTCCATCGAGTTCCGACACAACCATTCAAAATGCCAGCTTGAATGCGCGCGTCGCTCCTGAGATGACGAGGGCCGACGCCATCAATGTGACCATACCATCTCTCGGCGTGATGACCGGCGCGGGCACGATTAGCCCGGCCGGGGCACTCGATTTCCGAATGACAGCCGATCTACAGAGCGACCGGGCCGAAGCACGGACGCAGAAAACCGGCCGGGGCGGCGATAGGGGAGGTATGTCCTTCATGATTCAAGGAACTACGTCCAGTCCAAAGTTTGTCCCGGACTTAGAAGGTGTGGCTGGCAACGTTGCAAAAGGAGCCCTACAGAAATCTGTCTCTGAAAAGACCGACAGCCAGTCGGGCTTAGGCGGCATTCTCAGGAAGAAGAAGTAGCCGGTGAAGTTGATAATCGTCTTGAGATATTGAGTGCTGCGGTGGGGATCAACGGTCAGTTGTGCGGAGATTTGGGTTGCCCGACAATGGCGGCAGCTTGGAGCCGAACCCCGGCCATTCACGTTAACGGTTCTGAGCGTAAACGCTGATTACAACAGGCAATCTTGGTCTCCATTAATGAGGTCGCGGTAGGGACGAACATCGGAATACGACGGCGATTGTGAAAGACAACACATGGAGCTTGCACGCGTATACGATTTAAGTGCAGTAAACCAACTGCATTTCCAAAGTTTTCAGATTTAAATGCGTCGCGACACCGGATCGCCCCAACGGGATCGCCCTGATACCCGCATGGCCGCATCGCAAACAACGAGGCGCCGCCGGTTACCGCCTCGTGAGTCTGGGCTGACAAAACCGCAGGGAACGCAATTACTTGTCGGATGCGCCCAGCCGCCGCGAAGACCGATATTGTGTCGGCGACATACCGAAAGAGGCTTTGAACAATCGGCTGAAATGGGCGGAATGATACCGAGGCCTCCATGACCGAGATCGCCTATAGGTGGGGTTTCAATGACCGCCCCGTCTAATTCGGCTCGGCAACGCAGGAGACGTCGTCTTCGCACCCACCCTGATACGGTCTCGCCCTGTTCGCTGAACAGCGTATAAAGATATCGAATCGAGATGCCATTAGCTTCGGCAATCCTCGTCGGCGATAGATTGAGGTCATTAAGGCGGGCTTCGATATCGTCGCTGATGCGCGCAAATAGCTGATCGCGCGGCGCTATTGTTGACGATCGCCGCTGTGCCCGAAATGCGGCTCCCAGCAGCTCCAGCGTCACGTCGATGGCGTCAAAAGGCGTGTTGTCGTTCCGCGTCATCACGCTATCGGTCAATGTCGACAAGTAGGAACCCAGAAGCGTGGCCAGGTTACTGCCGCCAGGCAAGCGCAAGCCCTCGTAGGTCTCGGCGTTGTACAACACGCTTTCAAACCGCGCGATCGGGACGATCATGCACAGCTTGTCGAATTTTTCGGGCATCTCAAATGAAACTGGGCGCCAAGCCAGACGCAGATTTCGCCGGGCCGACGATCACGCGGTCGTCGCCTGTCCTACGCAGGGTCGAGCCAAATCTTTGATATAGGATACCCAGGTACGTGTCGCTCTCCCCCGATATCTCCGCGTGCCCGCGTACCGCTCCAAACGGATTGCCGGATAGCTCGATGAGGCGGATGTCACCTAGGCGATGTGACACAACGTGCGTGAGAAGAGGTGCCTCGCGCCTTTCAGAAACGGTCCAGCCAACCAGATCGGAAGTCAAGGCGTGATTGAGAGACTCCCGATCGACATAAGTCCGCCGCGTCGCGGCCGCTAGGATTGACATAGCAGATACTTCCTTCGAGCAGCGTTTCTCGGGATGAATCCCGAGGTGTTTGTTCCTAATTACCCGTCTCTCATGAACAAGCCCCAAGACACGAGCAATTTTCCATGAAATGTTGTGCCCTTCATCGCCGGCGCCTGTGGCCCTAGAACTGAACCCGGAGACCCAGTTGAGCTTGGAAAGGCGGTCCGGACAGCCCAATGGGCTTCCGGGGGAGTTTCGCGTCGAGTGGCCCCCTCCGGCCCGTATTGACTGGCACGGGCGGTTCTGCCGCTCCAAAGCCGTCAGAACTCGATACGAACTGATTCCCAAAATTCGCACGGTTGAAGACATTAAAAATGTCGGCAAAAACAGAGACCACAACATTTTCTTTGACCCTAAAGTTCTTTTGCCCCCGAAGATCCGTTTGGAAATAAGGTATGCCACGCAGTGAATTGGGCCGAACGGCGAAGCGAACATCGCCTTCCCCAATGGGATCGAATACTGGATCGCCGGTCACGATCGGGGAGTAGAGATCATTTGGTACCCCGTCGCCGTTTAGATCGTCGCCAGCACTCATCGAGTAGGGACGTGCCGATGCCAACTGCAGTATGCCAGACAGCACGATGCCGTGCGGAAGGTTCCCTATGCCGTCAAAGAAGACACGATGGCGCTCGTCCTGGTTCGTGTACCCGAAATTCTGCGGCTGTATAATCCCCGAGCTCGCCGACTGGGTGGGTGTCATGCCAGGCGCGGCACCTTGAGTGAACGAAAGAAAATCTGAGTCAGCGATACCGCCCCCATACTTGTCGGCACGCGACAAGACGTACCAGGCGTTGAACTGAAATCGGCTGGAGAAGCGATGGAACAATTGAACTGTCAGCCCATCGTATCGGGAGCGGTTGCCGGACTCGGTACGCACGACTTTGAAGAGTCGGTGGACAGCACCTTGGGCAGAACACAATATTGACGCGCCGGTCGAGTCCCGGCACCCGAAGACCGGATCCAGGGTCGTGTTCAGAATGCGCGTGTCAATGCTGCCGTCGAGTGACGGATCAAGTTCACTTTCGGAATATCCGTGAACGCTCAGGACGTGCACAACGTTGATCATCAATGTGAGATTGTTTTTCAGTTTCACCTCAGAACCCAGGCTGACGTGCTCCGCATAGGGCTGTCTGAGCCGTGGATCCAGGAACCAGCCCCTCGAACCGTAAGGTAGGTCGGTCAGCGTAGCCACCGGAAACGGTCCTGCAGCTGCAATCGCAGCTGAGAGTCCGATTGAGTTGGACAAACTTGGATTGGCCGGGGTTCGAGCATCGCGACTCACTGCATAAACGCTGCTTCCAGCATTTAGCAACGAGACGATCTGTGCTTCCTGAAAAAATTGACCAAAGAACATCCCGTAACCTCCGCGAACAACCCAGCGAGCCGATCCGGTTACGTCCCAGGCAAAGCCTACCCTAGGCGCATAGTTGTTGACGTCATTGTGCGGAGCATTCAAGTCAATATTGGGGACAATCTTCTGAAGTGAAGCTGGAGGAAGCAACCCAAGTATTCGCAAGGTTCGATTGCCGCTGCATAAAATGCACAATGTGGCAGTATCCGGGGTGGGTATCTGGCTGGAGGTCGGAATGAGTCCCAGATCCATATCGTTCCGGACACCCACGTTAAGGGTGAGTCGCGGAGTCAGCTTCCAGTCGTCTTGCGCGAAATAGCTGATCTGCTGGATGGTAGGTTGAGCGTAAGACTCATTGCCAATCGAGAGACGCGTCCTGCCCACAATACCGGCCTGGTCTAAGCTGACATAGTCATAACCGACACCGCACGGATCAATTCCACCCAGGAGGATCTGCTGGGGTACACACCGGACATTCACGAATGGCGTAGGAAATTGTGATTGGCTGCCGCCAAAACGTGTGACGACAGCGTTCTGAAAACCAAATCTGAGCGAGTGGTTGCCTCTTTGCCAAGTGAAATCATCCCTGAACTGGAACTTCCGTTGAAAACTGGAGTCTGGAGCAAATAGGTTCTGCCCGATGCTTACTCCGTTAGGGAAACTCACATTGGGAATTCCTACCCCCGCGTCTTCGGGTAGCGACTGATTGAGAGAGTCGGAGACCTGAAATACAAACTGGTTGAATGTGCGTGGGGTAACAGCCAGCGAATAGTTCACAAGGAACGATTTCAGGCTATTGGTTGTTTCGGCGCCACCTGCTGGATCCTCGAATCCATCTAGAAGGTCGTGCGAGAGGCGATTGCCTTGCTCCGCATAGCGAAAGAAAAACTGATGTCTTGAGGTGAGAGACACATCCGACCGTACTTGCCACTGAGTATCGCGAAAGGGCTTTGGAATGGAAGGAGAGGGGTCGAGAATCGTGCTGGCGAGCCTGGGATCGACGATGGCGCCTCGCGATTGCAAGATTCGAAAAGCCGCGATGGTGTCAATAGTTTGACCATTCTGCGCCAGCGGTGCGTTTTCGTGAAGATGCTCGATCGCTCCGTAGAAAAACCAGCGATTATGCAGAATAGGACCGCCAAGAGTCCCGCCGTAGTTTTGCCGATCGAAACCCGGCTTGGGATTGGACGGCCCTGCGTAACATTTTGAGGGAACGCGATCACAGGTAGCCGTCTCAGTTGGGTGCGCAGTAAAAAAATCAGCCGCATCTAGATTCCGGTTGCGGACGACAAGGAACACCCCGCCGTGCAAACTGTTCGTGCCCCCCTTGGTAACGATCTCCATCACGGCGCCATCGGATTTACCGGTGTCGGCGCCGAAGTTATACGTCTTAACTACAAATTCCTGGATGCCTTCCGTAGTGTAGTTCTGCAGGAAAGTGCTAAGGGTGTTGTCTTTGTTTTCTCCGCCGTCGACATTGAGATTGAAATTCCGACCATTGGAGCCATTGATGGAAATGGGGCCATCGGTCGCAAATGCAGGACGCACACCGGGCGCCAGGATTGCTAACGAAGAAAACGTCCTTCCATATAGCGGCAAGCTCGCTATCTGCTGCGGATCAAGGTTGTACTTAATCTCCGAGGAGGTGGTGTCGATGGCCGTGAGCTGCCCTGCGACTTGCACATCGGTGCTGACGGACGCAGGCCGCAGAATGAAGTTGACCTTGCGGTGATCGCCCACCAGAAGCTCCATTTCTGCAGTTCCTGTGTTCATCTGCGGGACGGAGACGGTAATTCGATATTGACCTGGCGGCAGCAGAGTGAAGGAGAAAATGCCGCTGCCATTTGTCACCGTGGTGCGAGAATGGCTTGTTGCCTTCGCCTCAGCAGTCACGCTCGCTCCAACTATCAGCGCGCCTTGTGAATCGGTCACAACTCCGACAATATCGCCAGTTGCTGTCTGTGCAACACTGAGTGCCGCCGTAACCATAAGGATTAGCAGCAGCGCCGAAGCAGGGATAGGACACTTCATAAAGGTTCTGAAATAAACCCGGTCCCCACTATCACTGCGGCAGTCCTGCACGGCGCACCAATGCCTGGAAACGCGGATTTGCCTTGAGCGGATCGAACCTCCACTCCGACGCAATTAGTTTCATGCCCGGTGAATGTTCTCGAAACGCTTGCTCCAGTGACCGAATCGCTTCGTCATTCCTGTCCAAGCCAACGTATGCAAAAGTCAGGCAATAGGGATCTCCCTTAGAGTTTGCCTTCAATTCAATCAAGGTTCTCTCCGCTTCCGCTCGCTTTCCGAAAGCGGCTTGCGCGTGCGCCAGTACCAGCCGGGAACATTCCTCACCACCAGAAACCTCGACTGCCTTCTGATATTCGTTAATAGCTTCCGATAGACGACCTCGCTGCTCATACATTTCAGCCAGACTCTCCCGGGTGTTCACATGACGTGGATCCAACTCGACGTCTCTTCGTGCTTGCGCAATCGCCTCTTCGTATTTGCCCTCGCTGAACAGGCACCAGGACACATGTTGACCAATGTTGGGGTTCAAAGGATCTAGTTGGTGGGCGGTCCGAAAACTCGCGCACCCCTCTTGGCCCCTGCCTACTAGGTCCAAGTACAAACCAAGCCACAAGTGCGCGGTGGCATTGCTGGGATTCAATTCGATCGCTTTTTGAAGCTCCTTTTCCGCACCTTCCAAGTCACCAGCGAAACGAAACTTGGTGAAACCGAGAGCGGCATGAGCTTCAGCGAGATTACTGTCCAACTGCAACGCCTTTGTCGCGGCTTCGATCGCTTTCGGCCCAGAAACATCCGGTATCATCCAACCCACCACCGAATAAGTCATCAGATTGAAGGAATCAGCCAGACCGGCGTAGGCCGGCGCATAGTTGGCGTCCTTCTTAATTGCTTGTTCGAAGTATTCTTTTCCTTTCTTCAATCCATCAACGGTTCGAAGGTTCCAGAAGTAGCGACCACGAAGATAGTCTTCGTACGCTTCGATGTTGACCGGGTGGGCCTGGACTAAGAGGGTCTGCTCCTGTGGAGTCAATTTGAGGGCTATTTCGCGAGCAACTGTTCTTGCTACATCATCCTGCAACTGAACCACGCTGGAAAGATCACGATCATAGCTTTCAGCCCAAAGATGCTGGTCGGAAGGAGCCTCAATCAGTTGAGCTGTAATTCTCAACTGATGCCCGGAGCGCACAAAACTTCCTTCTAACACTCCGTCAACGTCTAACTCTTTCGCAATCTCTGGCAGCGACTTGCGGGACCCTTTGTAGTGCATGCTGGAGGTTCGTGAAATTACGCGCAGCGAGCGGATCTTTGCGAGATTAGTAATCAGGGCGTCCGTCATTCCGTCGGCGAAATAGTCCTGTGAAGCGTCACCGGACAGGTTGTCAAATGGCAACACAACCAGCGAACGAATCGACGACGGTATTCGCACAGTTCCTAGCGCCCATGCCAAGCGTCAAAACAACTATTGCGCCCAACGCCGCGATTCGTTTTCCAGGGTGAGGATGGCGGCTGCCTCGGTGGAGGTTCACAGCTGGATCGTGGCGATCCGCTGTGCTCGCCACCGGTAGTGGAATCTCCACGACCTCGACTTCGCCGATGAAGCGATACCCGGTCTTAGGGACAGTCTCAATAAATCGCGGCTCTGTCACCGAATCGCAAAGCACTTCGCGGATACGATTGACTGAGTTGTTCAATCCGTGGTCAAAATCCACGAAAGTGTCATCACTCCACAAGTGAACACGAAGCTGTTCGCGAGTCAGGACCTCTCCCGGCTTAGAAACCAGCAAGGCCAGGATCTGTGCTGGTTGAGGCTGGAGCCTCACCCGTAACCCATGCTTCTTCAATTGTGCTGTTCGCAGATCCAGTTCGTAGGCGCCGAACCGGACGGTCCGTGAGGCCGGAGAGACTTCTGCCATCACCACACCTCGAAAGCACACAGAGCTTAGCATGAAGGCATAAAACCAACACCACGGCAGTCCTACAAGGCTCCGCATAACTACGTTTACTTCAACGAGTTGGACACGGACATCTTTCGGATCTTTTCAGGAGTTCGTCGGGATTCGCCGGGATTGACCACAGGGGCGATCTGCACCATTTTCAAACCATGCCCGGCGCTCGTATCAGCCCAGAACCAGCTTGGCCGGCACCGGTGCAAGTCGGTTCGAAGACGAATCAGTACTAAAAGGAGAAGAGATAAAGTTATGCGAAATATCCTAAGAACAATCCTGTTCTGTTCACTCGTGAGCCTGCGCCTGTCCGCGGCGGACTTCAAATTCATTCCACTCGATGTTCCCGGCACATCCACCACCGTGCCCAAGGGCATCAACGCGCTCGGCGATGTGGTCGGCCTTACCGTTGACAATAACGGAAACGGACATGGGTTTCTCTTTCATCAGGGAAAATTCAAGATCATCGACGTGCCGGATTCCAGCTTCACCAATGCCGTGGGCATCAACGCCCAGGGGGACATCGTGGGGCGTTTTAGCGACCTGGACGGTAATAATCACGGTTATTTGCTTAGCGACGGACATTTCAAGGTGTTTAACGTCAAGGGCTGCGACACCGACACCACGCCCCATGGAGTGAACAATGTGGGAGACATCGTGGGACGCTGTATCGATGCTGCCGGCAACACCCACGGCTTCTTGCTGGCTGGCGGAAAAGTCAGCATCTTCGATTTCCCGGGTGCGGTATCAACAGACGCGTACAAGTCCACCGATGAAAGCGACATTGTCGGTTTCTACAGCGACGCGAACGACCCGGGCGCAGGATATCTCCGCACGCCCACGGGGCACTTTCGGCGCATCAGCGTTCCTGGGGGCACGAACGTGGGCGCTCGCGGAATCAACGAGCGTGAGGATATCGTGGGCCAATTTGATGGAGTGAGCGACGGCCTAACTCACGGGTTCCTCCAGAGCAATGGTCGTTACATAAGGATTGATTTTCCGCGCGCCGCTTCCACCGTAGTTTCCGACATCAACAATCACAAAATCGTCGTCGGCGACTACTTCGACGCGGACGGCAACGACCACGGTTTTGTTGCGCTCTGGAAGACTGCCGAGAACGTGCAGTAGCGCCCGGGGGCGGGGCGCAATTTGTAACTGGTCGCTTTTTCATGAGGATTAGATCCACCAAGCTAAGTTCGTCCTGCCGTTCGCTTGACGCAATTGGATCTTAAGGAAGTGCCAGGCAATTTGCTGGGGCGCTAAACAACCGGGCGGTCCTGCGACTTCATGCTGGCACATCGCTGGATCGCCCTGTCGTGCTCGGAGCAATTCGGGCGTGATGGATATCCGTTCTCGACGGCATTGCTTGTCGGAGTCGTACCCGGAGAGTCGGCTTGTGGCGAGTTTTTCCCGAGGGGTGACATTGTACCGGGTGACGTTAGAACAATTAAGTGCCTGCGACCGCGGCTGCCGCTTTGGGCTGCTCGGTTCTGGCGGGTTTTGCTGGCTCGGCCGAGGCCTGCTTCGTCTTGGCCTGTTGAGACTTATCAGTCTTCTGCTTGACAGCGCGGATCTGCACGCCGCCTTTCAGGAAGGCCCCATCCTCTACGCTGATCCGGTGGGTTATCAGATCGCCCGTCAGCGAACCTTCGCTGCGAATATCCAGACGGTCCGTACACTGGATGTTGCCTTGCACCTCGCCGATGATCACAACTTCGCAGGCACTGATGTTGGCGGCGGCGCTACCGTTACTCCAATTGTGACGCGCCACCATGACGCAGCCTCTGTGCGCTTATCCGCAAGCGGCGAAGTATAAGGGCGGCGGCGACATTAACGATGCGACGAATTTTGTGTGCGAGGCGGGAAAGTAACCGGAGCGCGGTTTTTGATCAACAATCACCGATTCTAAATCGGCTGTACTAATTCTTCTGCTTGCCGTCGTGCCGCTCGATCCGAAGTTGAATCACGCGGTCGATGAAGTGGGCATAGGCTCCGAATGCGCGTCATCGCGAACCGCACAATCGCGGGTGCGCCATCTTCAGAGTGACAATGATATTGATTTGATTACCGGTTCAGATCCACCACAGCGACCTTGTTCACGCCGCTGCATGCCAGATACAGCCGTTGATCGGGAGTGGCGACCATATTGCGAACCACGCCGCCGCCGGATGGGATCTGCTGCGTGCTGAAAATCTTCCACTATTGGACAGTGATGCTCAAGGTAGTCGTGTGTTGAATCGAGCCTGAAGAACCATTGATGGTTACACTGTATGTAACGGGCGGAGTGCTCGTAATGCTGTGCCTATCTCCTCCTGCGCACGCCATTTGAAACGTTACCGCCGAAAAGACCATGCTCGTCAGGGCCAGAGCCCAAATGCGGTCCTTTCGTGATCGGCGCGAAACAAACCCAATTCCGATTAGCGCTAGCCCAGCAAGGGGCAAGCCCATCAAATAACGCTGCCTGGCTCCAGGTTGGGCGGTTGTTGGGGTGATGAGGGAACTTGTGGACGACGAACTAATCGTCAGTGTCGAATTGATCGATTCTCCAGTGGACACGTGTGTTGATGTAGGACTAAGCGAGCAGGTGGGCGCCAATGTTCCTGCCGGTTGCACGGAACAGGAAAGAGAAATGGATCCGTCGAATCCGTTATCGGATCCGATCGTTACCGTTCCTTTGCCGGAACGACCACTGGGTATAGGATTCGGCGTGACTGAGGCCGCATAGAGGGAGAAGTCGGGAGCCGCAATATTCATCAGGACGCCACCTGGCGTTACCACGTCAGGCTTACCATCGCTGTTGAAGTCCGCGACCGCGAGGGTTAACGAATTAGTGCCGGCGCTGTAATACTGCGGTGCCTGAAAAGTGCCGTCGCCATTACCGGGGAGAAGGCCGGCGAAGCTGATGCCATCAAGCACCATCAGGTCTAATGTGGCATCCCCGTTTACGTCCGCAAGAACAGGAGACTTGACGTTCGAGGCGACAAGTTGGCTCAACGGCGCCTGAAAGGTACCGTTGCCTTCGCCTAATAGAACGTTGATTGTTCCTGTGGAACACATCAGGTCGGCGCAGGGAATCGTGGCTACGAGATCCAGGTTGCTGTCTTTGTTAATGTCGCCGACTGCCAGGGAACCGGGAGTAGCGCCCTGAAGGTAGATTGCGGGCGTACCGAACGTGCCATCGCCCTTGCCTGGAACCACCATCACAGAACCGTCGGTACACTGGTTGATGTTGGTGCAAGGCGTCGCCAGCGCCAAGTCGACCTTGCCGTCGCCGTCGAAATCGCCTGCCTTCACCGCAACTACGCTGGCCCTGAAGGGGTGAATGAGCGCTGGCTGAAAAGTGCCATCTCCGTTCCCGCGCAATATGCTCACCGTGTTATCGGAGCTTGCCACGACCAGATCACTTTTTCCGTCTCCGTTTAAGTCGGCCACGTCCACAGATTCTGGACCTCCTCCCACCTGATATGTCACCGCATCCTGGAAGGTCCCGTTACCATTGCCCAACAGTACCCCCACAACGTTACTGAACGCGTTCGCAGCCAGCATGTCCAAAAAACCGTCTTTGTTGAAATCTCCGAGCGTCACGGCAACCGGGTTCGATCCTCCACCCAGAAAATAGTTCTCCGCTGGCTGAAATCTCCCGTTGCCCTTGCCAAGTAGCACTGCCGCGGAATCGCCGGGGCAATGGTTGGTACAAGAAGGGAACGGCTCGACGAGGTCGAACTTGCCATCGCTATCGAGGTCTCCAACCGCCAGAGGCCCAGGTCCGACACCAACCTGTATCTTGAAAACCAGCCTCGCGGCGAATGTTCCGTCCCCGTTGCCTTGCAGGATACTGACACTATTTCCGCCCAGGTTGGGGGTCGCCAGGTCGGGCTTGCCATCGCCGTTGAAGTCTCCGACCACGGTACTAGAAGGACCATTACCGGTGCCAAACCCCGTCCCTGGGGAAAACGTGCCGTCGCCTCTGCCTAACAGGATGATCACCTGGTCATTGGCCCCGATCACCGCCAAGTCCTGGCGACCGTCACCGTCGAAGTCCCCCACCGTAACGGCACCGACGGAATCCGGATCCACGTCATTGCCGGGTGTCTGGAACACGTCGTTGCCATTGCCCAAAAGCACATCGACGCCTAGGGATGTAGAAACCGCGAGGTCCTGTTTGCTGTCTCCGTTAAAGTCTCCAACGGCAATCGAGAAAGGAAAATTCTCCGTAGGGTAGTTCATTGCGGCCTGGAAGCTTCCGTCCCCTTGCCCCAGCAAAATGCTCACATTATTGAAGGTCGAGTTTGCCACTGCCAGGTCAGGTTTTGCATCTCCATTAAAATCGCCGACGGCTATTGAGTAAGGCTCTCCACTCACTAAGTAGTCGACCTTGGGCTGGAAGGTCCCGTCGCCCGCATTCAGCAGGATGCTCACGGTACCAGCAGTCAGGTTTGCACTGGCCAAGTCCGGCTTGCCGTCATGATTGAAATCCCCCACTGCCACTGAGTCGGAGCCCACTCCGGTCGGGTAATCTACCCGGCTCATGAAGGTGCCGTCGCCCTTGCCAATGAGGATACTTACGATGTTGTCGCTGAAACTGCTAACCGCGAGGTCAGCCTTTTGATCGCCGTTGAAATCGGCCACAACCAAGGACCTGGCAAACTGTCCGATGGGGTAGTCCACCTTAGGCTGAAACGTGCCGTCCCCATTGCCCAGCAGGATGCTCACGGTGAAGCCATTTGAATTGCTGGTTGCGAGGTCGGCTTTCCCGTCCCCGTTGAAATCGCCTACGGCGGCGGCCCAGGGATTCAGGCCAACAGCGTATTCAGGCGCGACCATGAACTGCAGTGCTTGTGTCGTTTGCGAAGGACTCGCGTGAGAACGAGCCGGGTGAACCGTGCGCGCCAATCCAGCGGAATGGGATGTTCCGTGGAGTGTCTCGGCTTGTGGGGTTTGGACCAGGGACAGCACCGAGCACAACAAGATCGACAAGCCGACAAGTGAAACGACCATGAGCTTCATGGATTGGCTCCAGTGCGAGCGCTTATTTCGGCGAGAAGTATAGCTTGGGATGTCCCTTCCGCACAGTAAGTCGCACTGCCCGAGACCATGCTGGCAGTCAAGATCCCGCGGAGATCGGGCAATACTTTTTTGAACATGACAAGAATGCCACTCTTCCGGCTGGACGGAAACCAATAGCCCTGTAAGCAAAGCGCCTGAAGGATTCGATGTGTCACCCGACAGTAAAGAGTTATGGGCGGCCTCCCGCCAAGAGAATAAGGAGGGCCGAGATTTTGATGTTGAAGACAACTCAGGAAACGCCTATACAGTCATCGCAACGCAAGCTGGCTATAGGCTTAAATGCGCATCAATTCCATCAAAGTTTACTCTGAAGATTGTGTTCGCCTTGGTTGCGGTTCCCGACGACTATCTTCCAAATGTAGGAAACTTTAAGGCGATGGAATTCGCAGGGACTAAGATGCTTTTTGATGTGCTGGCCCCGCGCCCATCGCCCTCGGTCATAAAAATTGATGGGGACTACAAGAAAAACTTTAAGCCTTTCTCAATAGACCGCATCGTTCCAGTTGGAGATGGGAATTGAGGTGTTCTAACTAGAATCGCCTCCCTGTTGCGAATGAGCCGCGGAGGATTGCTCGAATTACGCTCGCCGCAGGCGTATCAGTTACGTTGAAGGCTCGTGCAGAGCGAACCCCAGCAATAGCCCGGTCGTGCTACGCCGCAGGGCCTTTGAGGCGAGGTCGTCCAATCGCGTCTGATTCGGCACCGGCCAGCTTCCGCGCCACCTGTGCCGGCTCCATCTTCACAACGACAATGTCTTCCGTACCAAAGTGGATGACAGTTGTGCCTTGACCGTGGAACTTCAGATAGTTCACGCGGTCGGCGTTGATGTAGGTGTCTTTGCCATAGGCATCTTCGAACTGCACAAGCTTCACATCAACCTCCCAGGCATCAGAG
Source organism: Terriglobia bacterium (assembly GCA_963786325.1). Taxonomy (GTDB): domain Bacteria; phylum Acidobacteriota; class Terriglobia; order Terriglobales; family Acidobacteriaceae; genus JAIQFF01. The sequence goes on along the minus strand of CAWAYW010000010.1, from coordinate 1,036,287 downwards.
CGCTCAACCTTTTCATTTTGATTTTGGCAGCGTTCGCGATAAAAAGCCACCAATCCGGCATGCAAGCTAGAAAGGATGTCCCACCTAAATGTGAGGGTCGCGGAGATCCGCGAGAGCGGCGAGGGGCTGCCGGGCAAAATGGCAGCCCTTTCGTTTGAAAATAAGACAGACGGCTATTTTTTCGGTTCGGATACATCGGGCACTCGCTCCAGACGTGCTTTTGCTGCGTCAGCCTCATTTAGAAGATCCTTTAAGGGGCCGCCCGACGTCCTGGTATAAACTCACGTTCCCGCTTGTGTCAGGAGTATTGCTATTCAAATTCCTCAAATCGAACGGCTGAAGATAAATCCGCTGGTGGGCCATCTCTTTATAGCTGGCCGATCGGTCGAACCGCCCGCGGTGGCAGGCAAGGTCAGATGACACTGGCCGCGAGTGAGTTCTTGCGTCGCTTCTTTCTGCACGTGCTGCCCAAAGCTTTCGTGCGCATCCGTCACTTCGGCTTTCTGGCCAATCGTTTTCGGGTTTCTCACCTGGCCTTGGGCCGACAACTGTTGGCCTCCACTGGCTCGCCAGAGCAGGAAGTTAGAGCACACGACGTACCCGACAGTCCTTCTCTCCGGCACTGTCCCCGCTGCGGCGCATCAATGATCGTGTTTCAGAGATTCACGGCTGCAGAACTATCAGCATGCACATACTTCGATTCTTCCTGATGTGCCCATTACCATCGAATCGACGATGTGCTCCAGCACGTCGATGCATTCGTTTGCTCACCCGCGGTCCACAACCTCCCTCACTACCTTTCGCCAGCCCTCCTGCAGTTCTCCGCAGCACCGGACACCGTCCTGATTCGCTTTTCCCGTGCCTACCCATAGATCGGTTGCGCCCCAAACTGCCATTCAAATCCCCATAACGCACCGCGTCCGCCGCAAACGCCAGCGGCTTCCTCCTAGGCTGCTTATCGAAAACGCCTCGCATCAAGTTCCACTTCGTGGGAAAGTGCCCTGCCCGAGGCGTTTCCGATCAAGCCTAGCGACCAACCAGGAGTGATTCCGTCTTGTCTCGAATAGCAATGCCAGGTGGGGCCACCTCCTCGGATGCCCAGTTACAAAGGCAAGTGTTCTGAGTTCGGCGCGACCGTGTCAGCGCTGCCATTCGTTGACTGGGGGCTGCCGCGTCCGTAAGATTAGGCGACCGGAAAGCTGGGCATCTGTTAGTAATCGATCAGATCATCTCGCACTACCGAATCGTCGAGAAGCTCGGTGGCGGGGGCATGGGTGTGGTCTACAAGGCCGAGGACGTAACCCTGCACCGGTTTGTCGCCCTGAAGTTCCTGCCTGATGACGTCGCCAAAGATCCCCAAGCCTTGGCCCGCTTCCAGCGGGAGGCGCAGACGGCCTCCGCTCTCAACCATCCCAATATCTGCACGATCCATGAGATCGGCCAGCAAGACGGCCATCCGTTCCTCGTCATGGAGTTCCTGGATGGCCTGACGCTGAAGCATCGCATCGCCGGGCGTCCGTTGGAAACGGAATTTCTTCTCCCCATCGCCATCGCCATCGCCGACGCGCTCGACGCCGCTCATGCTGCAGGCATCGTCCACCGCGACATCAAGTCTGCCAATATTTTCCTTACCAAGCGCGGGCACACCAAGATTCTGGACTTCGGGCTGGCGAAAGTGACGCCAGTTGGCAACAGAGTGTTAGAAGCGGCAGGAGCAATGGTCGAAGAGACGGCAGCGATGAGCGAGAAGCACCTGACCAGCCCCGGTTCAACGCTCGGCACGGTTGCCTACATGTCGCCAGAGCAGGCTAAGGGGAAGGAACTCGATGCGCGTGCTGACCTGTTCTCCTTCGGGGCAGTTCTGTACGAGATGGCAACCGGTACCTTGCCGTTCCGTGGCGACACGTCGGCCCTTATCTTCAATGCCATTCTGGAAAGGGCGCCCGTAGCTCCGATCCGTTTGAATCCCGATATGCCTCACAAGCTGGAAGACATCATCAACCGCGCGCTGGAGAAAGATCGGGAACTGCGGTACCAGAGCGCGAAAGAGATGCGTTCTGAGCTGATGCGGCTGAAGCGGGATACGGAATCGGGGCGGTCCGCTGCCACAATATCTGTGGGGAGTGCAGACCTTCCATCAGCGGCCGGAACAGACGGCCTTGCACCTGCGGCGGCCGTCTTCAAACCCGGGCGTCCAGGATGGAAAGGTTGGGCACTTGCTGTCGGCGGCTTTGGCCTTGTCCTCCTCGCGTTGCTCATCTATTTTCACTCACGCCCTCTTTCCCCACCTAAGGTATCGGGCTACGTCTCGATCACCAACAACGGTAGTCAGAAAGACCTCATCGGGACCGACGGAGCGCGGCTTTACTTTAACGAATACGCTTCTGCGGGTGTGGGCATCGCGCAGGTATCCTACTCCGGTGGCGAAGTGGTGCGCGTCCCGGTTCCTGGCCGGAGCATGTCATTGCTTGCCGTTTCCCCCGACGGAGCAGCACTGCTCGTCGCACCCGCATTCAACAACCGCGTGGTAGTGGGTGCGAACGAGGTTGGACCGGTTTGGGCAGTGCCTGTGCTCGGTGGATCAACTCGCAAACTGGGGAGTGGACGCGCCGCCGCCTGGTCTCCCGACGGCCAAATGATTGTTTACGCCAACGGACACGAGTTACTCCTGGCGAAGAGCGATGGCGGCGAACCCCACCGGCTTGTTTCCGCGCCCGATCGAACTTTCGATCCCGCTTGGTCGCCGGATGGCACGGTAATTAGATTCAGCATCGGGGATTATTCGATTACTCAAAGCTCGCTCTGGCAGGTTTCGGTCGACGGGACCAATCTTCATCCCTTGTTTCCCGCCTGGCACACTCCTTCTAACGAATGTTGCGGCAAATGGACTCCAGACGGGAAATATTTTGTTTTCCAGTCGCAAGGCAACATCTGGGCACTTGCGGAAAAGGGAAATTGGTTTGGCAAAGCCCACGATCAAGTCTTCCAGTTGACCTCCGGGCCTATGACTTTCTCCTCGCCTCTGCCCAGCAAGGATGGCAAAAAGCTGTTCGTGGTAGGAGCACTGGCACGCGGGGAACTGGTTCGCTACGATGCGAGGTCGGCAGAGTTCGTCCCATTTCTTTCCGGAATTTCGGCGGAGGGCGTCAGCTTCTCTAAAGATGGGTTGTGGGTGGCCTATGTGAGCTTCCCGGAGGGAACACTCTGGATAAGCAAATCGGACGGCAGCCAGCGAATCCAGCTCAGCTACCCGCCCCTCTATGCCATGCAGCCTCGCTGGTCCCCAGACGGCAAACAGATCGTTTTCTTTGACTTTTCGCCCGGCCAGAAACCGAAATTGTATACGGCTTCGATCGAGGGGGGAGCGCCGCGCGAACTAATACCTGAAGACCTCCAGGGACAATTGGACCCCTCCTGGTCGCCTGATGGTACAAGAATTATTTTCGGTAGCGCATCATCTGATCCCAACGCCTCCATTCAGATTCTCGACGTCAAGACTCATCAGATTTCGACCCTGCCTGGCTCAAAAGGTCTTTTCTCGCCCCGCTGGTCGCCCGACGGACGCTATCTCCTCGCCATGCCTCCCGGTGCCCACGTCCTTAAGCTTTTCGATTTCGCCGCCCAAAGGTGGGAGGAAATCACCACAACAACAGCGGATTTCCCCAATTGGTCGAGAACGGGAGACTATATCTACTTCTTGCATGAGCAGGACCAGCCATCCTTAATGCGTGTGCGCATTCGTGACCGGAAGCTCGAGCACCTGGCCGACTTGAAAAACTTCCGCCAAGCAGGCTTCTTCGGTTATTGGCTCGGTATGGCTCCCGACGATTCACCGCTTCTGCTTCGAGACACGGGCACCCAGGAAATCTACGCTCTGGACTGGCAAGCCCCGTAACTCATACGCGCCGCTCCGACCTTTCCGCCGGAAGTAAGAGCTGTTGCAAACAAGCGCCATGAATGCTTACCACGATTTGTGGCCGGTGACGATCAAACCTGAATGTATGGTCCGCCGCTTTGTCGCAAGCGAAAAACGAAAGTGACAGAATGGTCTGCGCAAATGTATTCGGCCTTCGTTGGAGCATAGAGCTCGTGGCCTTGATGGAATGCGCTGCGCGCTCGCTCGACGTCTCTCGCCAGGACTGCTACGCCCTGTGAGGGTAGCTTCTCATCCACATCGCGTCGCATGTGTATATCGAATTGGTAGGCCTGCTCCAGGTGCGCCATCATTTCTCGGGTTCCCGCGGGCCCCCCAACTCGAAGCGGGATCGTTCGCCCTCGAATCCAACCGGTTAACCACAGATCAGGGATTCCGACCACATGATCGGAATGCAGGTGAGTGAGGAACAAAGCGTCGACCTCTGCGAACGGTACTTTGTTCTGCTCAATGCGTTGGGTAGCCCCGCGACCGCAATCAAATAGCAGCTTCTGTTTCCCGGCTTCCACCAGGATACTTGGGCCAAATCGGTCCATGCTGGGCCCGGGGGAACCCGTGCCCAGGAGAGTCACCTTTAGACCTTGCGCAGGCGCGGAGGGAACAAGACCCGCGCTCGCAAGCAACAGCAAAACGCCTGTCCACCAAGGATGCTTGCTAGGTGCAAGGTTCATGGGAAAAAGCTCCCCCGTGAGCTTTCTGGGAGTCTATACGCTTTGAGCTGCCTTCCGGATAATTGTGGATATAGAGACCAGCACACCGCCAATCAGCTAGGTCATAGTCATTCATCTGTCCGCACCGGACTCGGCGATTCTCGATGACTCAATCGGCAACACGGAGGTTGTTATCCAAAAAACGGGGTTGTGGGAAGCCAAAGTAGTTCCGAGTGGATCGTCGGCGACTCTTCCCCAATCCGATAAGGTCAGTATTGCCCGTTAGAACGAAGCCGTTGGCGCGGCGGACGCTGCCGCGTGGGTGATGCAGGCAGTCCTGATTTTCGGATCAGATAAGTTGTGGGTCACAAGGAGGTGTCCCTGTGACCCATCTACGCATCGGTTAACAACAGAGCGTGGTCGCGACGTCCCAGCCAAGTGTTCCGGTTAGGCGCGCCCATGACCGCTTTGAGCTCGGGTTGGGTTAAAAAGTCTACCAGTGGTCGAGGCTGCCTCTTGTTGGGGATGGCCAGGACCCGCTGGATCAGAGCGGCGTAGTGAGGAATTCCAGTGCCGCGTAGCGGAAGAACGACCGAATCGCCGTCAGACGCAGATTCCGGCTCCGTGCGCCATTGGCGCGGTGATTCTCCAAGTCGTTTAGGAACGTCCCTAGGAATGGGGCATTCAGGCCTCCATCGCGAGTCGCGATGGCGCCTTGTGCAATCGTTTTTGAGCAAAATGCAACAGCAAGCGGAAAGTATCCCGATAGGAGACGATCGTATGCGGGCTCGCCCTTCGTTGAGCAATGAGACGTTGTGTGAAGAATGACTCCAACAAGACTGGGAAGTCGGCGGGGTTTTTCATAGAACACCTCCCCACCTCTTCTCCATTCGCTTTCCCGCCGCTCCGAGGAGTTCCGGTGTGCTGGTGAGATACCAGTAAGTATCCGTGACGTGTGCGTGACCGAGATAGGTCGACAAGATGGGCAAGCGTCGCTCGACTTCCTCATCCTTGCCGATACCGGGACTGAGTTTGTGAGCCTGGCGCCGAACGAAGCCTGTCACATCCGGAGCACGAAGTCGAGATCTACATATTTCTGACAGATGTGGGTTTGGAACTCGTGCGTGAGGTCGCAGGTTTTTTTCGAATGAGCCGGGTGATCGTGGTGCCCAGCGCCAAGAGAGAGATTGCCGAGATCACTCCGAGTGAGGCGACGCAGTAAACGCACCAGACACCCAGAACGTGCGCCTCGATGTGCGCGAGGTAAAGTGAAAAGGCGAGCCCTGGGAGGGCGGCGGCCAGAAGCGAACGATAAGAGCGGCGGAGGGCGAGCACACCGAGGAGAAAGTATCCGGCAATGCCGATGACGGCAACTGGAATCCCGCCGAGCGTAGCGTAGGGACTGTGATTGACGATACCGCAATCCCATCTCTCATTGATGCTGCAAGGCGACGTGTCGGTGCGGTAGTGTTCGCGCAGGGCGAGCGCAGAAACCACCATGCCGCTCAAGGCTAGAATCGCCAGCAAATACTTCATTATTATTTATAGTAGCTTGAACTCAACCTTACGAACAATGTTGGCGAGACTCCACGTATCGGACACAGACTGGTTTCCGAGTCGGAGGATTAATGAGATGGTCCGCCGCCGAGTAGGATTTGGCTCGGCAGTTTACATGAGGAGGATCATCACATGAACATCGCATCCATCGGCATCGATCTAGGCAAGACCACCTTTCACCTGATTGCATTGGGAGAGCGCAACAAGATTCTGCTGCGCAGGAAATTCTCACGCTCGCAATTGCTGGCCTACACCGCCAACCTCCCCGCGTCGTTAATCGGACTAGTGGCATGTGCGGGAGCACACTTCATGGGAGCCGCACTCCGAGAACAAGGGCACCAGGTGCGACTCATCCCGGCGCAGTTTGTGAAGCCTTACCGCAAGTCGAACAAGAACGACTTCATCGATGCGGAAGCGATCGCCGAAGCCGTGACCAAGCAAAACATGCGCTTTGTGCAGATCAAAACCCAGGAGCAACTCGATTGGCAAGCCATGCACCGGGTGCGCGATCGACTGACTGCAGCGTCGCACGGCGCTGATCAACGAGATCCGCGGATTCTTGCTGCGCAAGAACCTACCAACCGTAATTGAAGATGCCGAGCAGAAACTATAGCGGTCGCGTTGCGACGTCAAAGGAATCCTGGCTGGCAGAATTTCGTGGGCGCATCCATCGGAATACTCCCTCTTTGAACAGCCTCAGGATCGTTCGGCGGTTCTCGATAATGACCCGCAGCCACGACGACTTCCTCAGCATCGGGAAATAGATTCCGCGAAAACAAAGACGCGCCAGGAAAACGTTGACGCGATCGCCCACATGCTGATCGTCCAGCGCCGCAACTGCCTGAGCCAGCGCTTCCCGGCTGTAGGAGTGAGCCCAGCCGTAGTTCAGTTCGGCATGCGCTTCATCGATCGTCATCCTCAGCGGAGTGTGCGCCATTGTGAACGGAACGAAATCCATCCAGTGTCGAGGGCGCGTGAGCCGTCCGGCGGCCTCCAGCCGCTTGTATAAAGGCGTTGCCGGTAACGGCGTGAGCAGTCCGAAGATCGGCAGGCCCGGAGGCCATGTGCGCACCTGCTGTAAGGTGCGTTCGGCGACTCCCGGAGTGTCGTTATCCATGCCGAAGATGAACGAGGTGATCGCGTAAATATTGCGTTTTGCCAGACGCTCAAGCACGGCGGCATACTCGCCGGGCTTATTGAATCCTTTATTCACGTCCTTTAGATTTACCGGATCGACAGACTCCATGCCGATAAAGATCCACTTGCCTCCGGAGGCAGCGATCAAATCAACCAGTTCTTCGTCGCGCAGCAGATTGGCGCTGATCTGCGCCACCCAAAAGACTTGGGCTTTCGCTGCGATGATGTCACGCAGTAGTGACTTGGTGCGCTTTATGTTGATGGCAAAGTTGTCGTCGATAAAGAAAACCGCGATCTGGCCTTGTTCTTTGCGGGCGCGGGCTTTCAGCAGGAGCAATTCGTTGACGACGCTTTCATTCGTGCGGAACCGAATGGAGTCGCCGAAGAATCCGGTGACCGTGCAGAACTCGCAGCCGTAAGGACAGCCTCGTCCCGATTCAACCGGCACGATGCGAAATGTTCCCCAGCCTTCCCGGAAATTCTTGAGCAAGGGGTGTATCAGTTTGGGAACGAGATTGAATTGGTGGAGATCAAGCTTGTCCCATGGAATCGCGGGATAGGGATTCAGGGAAGGCTTGCGCTCTTTGCCCATACCATCAACAGGCGCGTAGATTTCCTTTAGCTCACCGCGAACAGCATCTTTCACGATTTGCGGCCAGGTCTCATCGGCTTCTCCCAAGGCAACGGCATCGGCATGGCGCGGGCCACCATCGCGGCCGAGAGCTTCATCGGCCTCTTCGGTCACGTGCGGCCCTCCCATGACCACCTGAACTCCCGTCGCCCGAATAGCGTCAGCCATGCGATACGCCCTGGCGACCATCCTGGTCATGGCACCGATACCAACAAGCCCGATGTTCTGATCGCGGACGAATTGCGCAATTTGGGTTTCGTCCATAGGCTGGGCATTGCCATCGACCAGCAGGACTTCATGTCCGGCAGGTGTGAGTGCTTGCAGCAAGAACATCCAGAGGTGGGGCATGAAGTTGCGGGTGACCCCATTGTCAGGGTTGTAAAGCAGAATTCGCATGACACTCCTTTCATTGTTGGCGAAAAATCTGTAGTGCCGTATCGACAGTGCTCCGCAGATAGAGTGGTCTTGAAACCGGGCAGTCGAGGCGGAGCATTGACGATACGGCGATTTGGACTAAGCCGCTTCCGAGAGCTCACGTCCTATGGGTTTTGAATGGGTTTGTTGTGGTGGGGAGAACGAAGAAGCGCATTGCAGGGGATGTGAGCGGAGGGTTGTGATGTGTGCGGAGCGACCGATTATGAGGTGAATGAGACGGCGTTTCGGGAGGTTGGCAACTTCTTTAGGTGTATGCGGACACACTGCGGCATGCACGCGCACGACGCGCATTGCAGCTCCGATCCGGGTTCGTGGTGTGAGCGAGATCGTGATCATGACGAGTTGATCTCCGCGAGATGCGAGTCATCGGTTGCGGGCACAAGAGTCGTGAAGCGAACGACGACGTGCAAGGTGCCGCGTTTGCACTTGGGGCAGCAGCGATTGATTGCCGACTGTTGCTGAGGGGTAACGAGGTCAGTGCCTTGTGGAGCTGCGGCCTTGAGATGGTGACGGCAAAGAACCAGTGCCTGACGGCGATTGCGGTTGGCGAGCAGCCCGAAGTGGCGGATCTTGACGAAGCCACAAGGCAGAACGTGAAGCAGAAAGCGACGGATGAACTCCACCGCATCGAGGCTCATCACCTTGATGCGGTTGTTGTCTCTGGAGTCGCGCCATTTAAAACGTACCTGCTCGTTGTTTAGGTCCAAGAGCCTGCCATTGGCGATGGCAACACGGTGAGTGTAGCGTGCCAGGTACTTGAGCACATACTCAGGACCGCCGAAAGGTGCCTTGGCATAGACGACCCATTTCTGATGGCGCAGGGTGGAGAGCATTGCGTGAAATGGGCCTGGCTTGGATAACGCAGCTAGAGTGCCCGGGAAGCGCAGTTGGTGGTTGTCGTAAGCGTGTTTCAGGAAGGCCAGCATCTTGCCACGGAACATGCAGCTGAGCACCGGCGCGGGAAGGAAGTAGCGAGGCCGACAAGCGATCCACCGTGATTGGTCGGGTGCCAGGCCGCCGGCCGGAACCAGGCAGTGCAGGTGGGGATGAAGTTGCAGTCGCTGATTCCAGGTATGGAGTACGGCGAGAATGCCGATGCGAGCACCGAGGCGGTGTCGATCGGCGGCGATCTCCATCAGGGTCTCGGAGACAGCACGAAATAGCAGAGCGTAGATAAGACGCTGGTTTCTGAGTGCGAGTGCTGCCAGTCGCTTGGGCAGCGTGAAGACGACATGGCTGTAGGGCACGGGCAGCAGACTCGACGCCTGCTTCTGCAGCCAGCGATCGCGAGCAGTCGACTGGCACTTTGGGCAGTGGCGATCACGGCATGAGTCGAAAGCCACGTACTCATAGGAGCAGCTGTCACAGCGTTCGAGATGACTGCCGAGTACGGCAGTACGGCATCGACCGATGGCTCCGAGCACCTTGCGTTGTTGGCGGGAGACACCATGGCCCCAGCGCTGGAGAAACTCTTGCTGGTGCGCGTGAAAGACATCGGCCACTTCGAGCCGATGCTCTCTCATTTTTTCTTAGGTTCTCCTTCGCGAGCCGGAAGCTCATCGAGCGGACTTACGGTGGAGTGCAGCCGGTGCTCGGAGACATGGAGGTAGCGCGCGGTCGTCTCCAGGTCGCAATGTCCGAGCAGCAGCTGAATGGTGCGCAGATCGGTTCCACTGTCGAGCAAGTGAGAGGCAAAGGAATGCCGCATCACATGGGCGGAAAGCCGCTTGGCAATGCCCAGCTTCTGGCGCAACTGATGGCAGAAAGCGTTGACGGCGCTGGCGTACATCGGCCGGTCGGACCTCATTCCGGGAAAGAGCCAGTCCTTGGGCTTGCGCTGGTTCCAGTAGGCACGGAGCCACTCCAGCAGCTTGGGCGAAAGCATTACCTGACGAGGAAGCCCGCCCTTGCCTTCGCGGATGTTGATGATCATCCGCTTGCTGTCGATGTCGGTGACTTTCAGATCCAGGACTTCCTGGATGCGCAAGCCAGCCCCGTAGAGCATGCCCAGCAGGGCGCGGTGCTTGAGGTTCTTGGTGATGTCGAGCAGTGCGGCGACTTCTTCACGGCTCCAGACCACGGGTAGTTTGCGGCGTATCTTGGGCTTGGTAACTTCGGTGTCGAACCAGCGTTGCTTGAGCGTACGAACGTACAGAAACCGCAGTGCCGAGACGCGAACCTGGATGCTATGCCAGGCTAGCTTGCGCTCGTTCAGCAGGTAGAGCTGATAGATACGAACATGCTCAGACCCGAGCTTGTCAGGGGACTGGTGAAAGTAGCGCGCGAAGTCGGCTACGGTTGCCGTATAGGTACGGATGGTTCGAGGAGTGAAATTACGCAGCCGTAGCTCTTCCAGCATGCGTTCGCGAAGTGCAGTCATGTATACCTCCTTCAAGGTATCCATTACTGTACTTACGTACCGTCGCTACAACACCTGCCGCGCCAGCGGCTTAGTCCAAATCGCCGTTACTCTCATTGATCCGGTAGCACCGCTCCCGCAACTATGGCTTTGCATCGATCGAATTGCCGAAATCAAAATACTCGCGCCAAGAGGCAATCCTGCCGCCGACCAAGTCCACGATGATTGCATCGTGCGTGACAGCCCGCGCTCCATCTCTTCGCCGAGTCACATCCCAGTCCCACTCGATGGCCGCCTTAGCTCCGTCAGTCGAAATGAACACATTCTTTACCGTGACTCGCAAATCGCGGAACTGCTTGAAATAATCGGCCATCACTGTTTGCATTTCCTCAGCGGGCACATGCCCCCCCGGCGAAATCACTTCCCCGCTTGGAAGCCAGTCAGGGGCGGCAATTCCAAAATCATGCTTCTCCCACGCTTGTACCTGCCGGTCCACGAGTTCCCTGATCTTCACCGTGTTATCGTGTTGAGTCATCGACTTGTTCTGTTTCCGCAAGGATTGCGAGCGGTATGGGAAGACATTGCGTCGCGGGGTGAGAAACGTGGCCCGGCCTGCCAACCGTTCGCCTTCGGTCGAACCCAGGACAGAGGAAACGGTAAAAACCTGTGCCGTCCCTCACCCCGAGACTAAGGGAAAGCTTAGACCCGCCAATAGCCGAGTTCAAGAGTCTCAAAGCCAGTGCAAGGCTATACCCCAGTCATGATTGCGGGATGCGGGGCTTATTGCATTCGGCTTTAATTTGTAGCTCTGAAGCCATCGTACGAATTCATTGTACGAGTTGCGTTTCACGGATAAACCGCGACGCAATTTTCTAATATAATTGCGATCAAATCCGCTCTCGCGGCCACATTTCTTGATGCCAATTCTCTTTATTTCGTTTTTTACCTCTTCACTCGCAACTACTCTTCTTGCGCGGCCGTATTCGGTGGTCTTAAACTCCATGACGCTAATATCGTCGCTCTCTTCCCACTTGCGATCTGTCTCCTTGCCCACATAACGAAATTCTCCGGCAATGATGTGAGCACGCTTTAGCAACCCGCTGGTCTCAGCCTGGCACGGCGTTCCATTGGGCGCCAAACTCTTGGCTTCGGGATGCTCCTGATATTCGATCAACAGCCGTCTGAATTGTGACGGAAAGACCACCTCATAGGAAGAATTTCTGTCTTTGTTGCAGTCCACCATTTTGTACTGCTTGCCGGTATAAATATTCACGCATTGCCGGTAGATGTGACCATTGAAGCGGACAAGAGAGACACGACCAAAAAGCCAGAGTAATTCAGCGCTCTGGCATAGCCCAACTTCTGACGATGCTCTCGCCGGGTTTGTTGCTAAACCGAATGGTGGAAAAATACGGAATCGACTGTATGGCAAAAACTGGAGCACTTTCTTAAATTAGTCCCACGCACGTTTCAACTGTCCCGCCGCCACCGAGCGGCGGTTTTTTATGTTCTCTTAGATGAGGTGGATTACATTGGCGTTCTGGTCCCGCAGAGCGCATGGATGGAATCGCAGAGCACATCTTCGAGTCGTGTTTTCGTGGGCGCGCGTCCTCAAACAGCGGGCGTATGTCGAAACGCTTTTCTGGCCAAGTTGGGCAGTAATAGGACATTTACCCGATTGAAAGGTTACCCTCCGGTGCTATACACCTGCGGCCAATGGTGATAAGGGCTGCGCGCTGCCATTGGGGTACATCATGAAAATTCGCATAGTTCTCTGGACCTTCTGTATGGCCGTTGCCGGTTTTATGTTGGCAACAACCACGCCATCAATCACCAGCACCAGCATGCTCGGCTTAACTACTGGAGCAGCCATTGGAGGAGCGCTCGGGATAATGTTCACTCACAGAGCCAGACGCAGACATATCTAGGTGCGGTGCTCGCGCCGCTGCGAACAGAACGCCTAGGTTTACTTTTTACCGTGGTCGTTGAGCGTTCTCTTCGTTTCGGATGTAGGTGCAATACTCGCATGGCCCCGGCTCGGCCGCGTATGGGGCACCACCGGCCCGCGCTTCATGCCCCTGCTCGAGGACGACGCCTACGTTGAAGCCGGCACACCTCGGCGCCACTGGCTCGACAGCGCTGCGGCCAATCGGACGCCATCTTCCTCGAGAACTTGATGAGCATACGGAATACTGAGGATATCGCAGCGAGTGTGTACATCATGACTGTCACGTCATTGAATCTGGTTCGGATCCCCAGTCATAGCAAATGTGGCCGATAGTCGCGGTGACGGCCAGCGCCGACCATTCTTCAAGATCGGCAGCCGATTGCGGTTCCGCAGAGACCACATCTTGGCCTCTTCTTCGACTGCTTCCGAGGAGCAAGGCGTACAGCATTTCCTGTAGCGCGAATTTGCTCGCTTTGTCGCCGGAACTTCCAGTGCCACGATCAAATCAGCCCACTTATCTTATACAAAACACGGAATGGCAGGGCTCGTGCTCTTAGACAAGAGCGGAAGAGTTGGAGACCGTTATGCTGAAGCTAAACATCGACAACATTGGCGAAGTAGCAGTCGTTGAGTGCGAGGGCAGAATTGTGCAGAGCGACGCGGCCTTCAAGTTGCGCGAAGTTGTTACCTTGCAAAGCGACGCCCGAACAGTTGTGCTTGACCTCTCCCAAGTGGATGCCATAGAAGGCGGCGGTCTTGGCATGCTCGTATTTCTGCAGCGATGGGCTCAGGACCACGATATTCGATTCAAACTGTTCAATCCGTGCAGGTCCGTGCGGGAAAGGCTCAAGAAGGTCCACTCGATTTCGGAGTTCGACATTCCAACGCTCGACCAATTGATGGCTGTGTTGGCACAGGCCGACAGTCGACACGCAATAGCCGCGTGAAGGGATAATCAAAGTGAAGAATCCGAAACTCACGGAGTGGTTACAGATAGTGTGGGACGCTTTGGACGAAGCAGATGAAGCCACGCGTAATAGCATGTTGCACGCCGCGGACAGGTTCCTACAGAAACAGGACAATCAGCAGCCACCTGTTCTACGCAGTCAGCTATGTGTGGTCAGGGAGAAGCGCGCCGCATGAGATGAATCGGACCGTGAGAAATTCAGCGCGCCTCGCCCGAGCAAGCATTTAACTGAGCCGGAGAAACAGCTTCTCGGGGAAGGGGCTGTTCGAACGAACGCCCCAAGGACTTAGCCAGTCTGGGGCGTTTTCGTTTGTAGGCCGCCGCGTCCGGTACTGGCCGCCGCAACCGCGGGTAGGGGAGAATGAGAGCTGTGAACTACAGAACAGCGAGCGTCATTGCATAGGTGAAGTCGGAGGCGCAGATGTTCCCGGCCCACGTGTCCCAATGCCAATTTCCATGGCGGTGTTCTTCGGGAAGACGACTTCGTTTCCACGTGCGATGAAGTGAGAATAGACCGACATTCCCGCCCCGTAGGCTCCCATGCTGTATCCCAAGGCACGCGAGGGAACGGCCATGCCGAGCGCCATCCCGACTAGTTTGAATCCTCCGAGCCCGCCAGCGCCCCGACTATTCGGATCGCTGCCGCTAAGGTTGTCGTGATCGCGGTCGCCTTCATGATGAGCCGACATCGCAGCCAGGCCTAACGAAATCGCCGTCGACATATAGCGAGCCTTCGGATTCGTCGCCTCCGCTCCGCCTTCCGAATCGAGCTTTACATTGGCGTTCTTTCCAGCCTGTACGCCTTCGAGCGTCGTTTGCACTTTCTGCTCAATGCCGTCGGGCGGGACCAGCGTCAAGAACGCCACGCGGAGCTGGCCATTCTTCTTAAACCGGCGAGCAGGCTGCGCGTCACGAACTGCGCCCTTCAAGCGGCTTCCCTGCGGGAGAACCACGCGGTTGCCATCCATCAGCGGCTGAGTGAGTACTGCTTCCACCGGTTCGCCCTTCTTTGTGGTCGCTGAACTCAACGGTGTAACCAGCCGGGCATGTACGATGCTGCCCTGAGGGATCGGCCCGGCGATCGAGCTGGCCATTTGTGGTGTCATAATTTCGCTGCCGAAATCCAGCGGCTCTTGCAGTTCCGCGAAGTAAAGCGTAGCGGCGGGGATGTACTGCGGGTGCACCGGCAGTTGCGCTTCCCCATAGCGTTCGAGGCGCCGCATCTTGCCCGGAGTTTTCAGCTGCTTCATGGCATTGTCCCACTCCTGGCGGGCCTGCTGCTTTTCTTGCTGCGCCTTCTCAGAGGCCATGTCCTTGACGCCTTTCTTCTGCTTCGCATCAGACGCGCTGACCAGCTTTATGACTTGTCCGGATCCCGGAGCCACGATGGTGTGCAGAGGAATGTGCCTGCCATCCGCCAAGACCAGTTCCTTGAAGGTGAGTTCCACCTTCCGCGACGGCGTGAAAACTCCGTCCAAGGCGGCCAACGTTCGCTTTTCGTTGGAGAGTGTTTCAATCTTTGAAATCTCCCCGTTGACCTCCGACCCAACCGGCACCACCACGTGGTCAAATGCATAAACTGGTTCAACCGTCTTGCCGTGAACTGGTTGTCCAACTTTTCGGACGCGAACCTCGTCGTCAAGCGCGACCTGCAACGGAGTACCTTTCGGCACCGCGAGATCAATCTTCTGCGGCACCGGCGGGGGTGCGGGGGCATTCTCAGCCGGCGCCGGCTTGCGCGCTGTCCCTGGAGACAGCTGCGGCATGGGCGGTTCCTGTGCGTATGCAGTGATGAAAGCGAAGGGAAGCAGAACTATGCAGAACAGACGATCAAATGACATATGGCCCCCGAGCAGGATCGGTGAAGAAGAAGTGACGCCTCAAGTGCCTGAAAAGCCGCGATTAGTTGGAATGAGACTCAGGTTCGCAGTAAACCTGTGAAGAAAAAGATGCCATGCCCTCTGCTAACGTTGTATCACGCATTTTTCCTGCTCCCTTTGTCGGGCAGCTTACGAGTCCAAGCTCATGCGCTTGAATGACCAGTCCTTGGCTCGTCAAATTGGTGCAAAATCGCCATTATACTCATTGTGGGAGAGGCAGCCCTGTCCGGGGGGCGTCGCGGGGCCGACGTCGTAATGTCATCAGTTAATTCTGCGTTTCTTCCAGAGGTGGTCTAATGTTAGTTAGTAGCAGCGGCCCGAGAACAGCGGACGCCAATGAATCTGCAGTTGCAACCGGCAGCGTGACGACGTCGATTCCTGAGCCGGGTGAGAGGTAGGTAGGGTAGGTCTCGTTAGGCCTGACATGTCCTCCAGATTTCCCGCCAACTTATTAGCTCAACTGGAAGCCCGCCGCTACCGGTTCGATCCAGGCGAGGCCGCTCACATCCTGAAAGTGCTTACCTCGCTCGGCGCAGCCCGATTCCCCGACGCCGGTTCCCTAATTCGCTTTCATGAATTGGTCCTCTTTTTGCGAGCCTTCCCTCAGGGTCCCAGCGTGGTACGCAAGGCCGAGAGATTGCTCAACGATTTCCACAAGAGAGTAGAAGCGCTACGTAAAACCGGCGCGGACATGGTCGATTTTGATCAGATGGAAGCCTCCGGCATCGCCGGCACCCACATGGAAGACACCCTCAGCTTCGACGTCGCCAGCTGGCTGATCCGTCGCATGCCCGGCAAAGTAGGGATCGCATGGGACCACTACGATCCTGGCCGCGAACTGGGCACCACCGGCCCGCGCTTCATGCCCCTGCTCGAGGACGACGCCTACGTTGAAGCCGGCACACCTTGGCGCCACTGGCTCGACAGCGCTGCGGGCAAAAAGAACTCCGACCCCGCATGGCTGATTCAGCGCTTCGCCGACCTGCCGCTTCCGCCAGATCAGAAAGCCGAACTTTACGAATCGCTGCGTGTGCCGTTGCGTTGGTATCTGGGAAACTCGCGCATCACCCGCACCCGAAACTGGCAATCCGTCCGCAGCGTCTTCTATCATAGGGGTCCGCTCATCGATCGCAGTGAAGTGTCGCTGGCAGAGGAATTGGCGAAACGTCCGCCTCAACTCGCCAAGCTCCCGCGCCGGCAAGGCAAAGCTGTAATCGACATCATCCGCGAAGTCATGCTGGTCCGCTACCGCGAACTCTACGGTACAACGCTAGGCGATCCCTCTTCCGTCGTCCGCGCCGACCTCGGTCGCGGAATCACGATTTGTCTATGGTGCCTGCCGCCGGAGCGCCGCCTGCCGCTGCGCGCCTACGTCGCGGGTCTGACGCTGAAAAATGGAGTGCCGATCAATTACATTGAAGCAATCGGCCTCTGCGAATGGATGGAAGTCGGCTTTAACACCTTCTACAGCTTCCGCGGAGGCGAAGTCGGATGGGTCTACGCGCAAGCCCTGCGCTGCCTCTGTCACCTGATGGGAACGACGTGCATCTCGGTCTACCCTTACCAGCTCGGCCAAGACAACGACGAAGCCATCGAATCGGGCGCCTTCTGGTTCTACCGCAAGTTGGGCTTTCGCTCCAGCCGACCGCACCTTCAGCGGTTAGTCGAACGCGAGGAACAACAGATCGCCGTCAATCGCCACTACCGAACCCCAGCGCGCATCTTAAAGCGACTCGCAGCTGGCCATGTCTTCTACGAGCTCCCTGGAAGCGAAGTGGGCGCCTGGGACACGTTTTCAACCCGAAACATCGGCCTGCAAGTCAACCGGAACATGGCCCGGTATTTCAACGGAGACAGCGCACGCATCCGCCAGACGTCGGGTCGCGCCGTCGCGCGCATTCTTGCTGTCAAACCGTCTTCGTGGACGAATCTCGAGCAGATCAGCTTCAATAATTTCGCGGTTGTTCTCGCCCTTGTTCCCGACCTATCTACCTGGACGGACGCCCAGAAGCAGGCGGTGCTGCAAATCATTCGAGCCAAATCCAAGCCCGATGAGATGCTGTACCTTCACCTGACCCAGCGGCATGATCGCCTGCGCGAAGCCCTGCTCAAGCTCGGCTCATAGACGCTTTGCCTGACCTCACTCGATCGCCAGCTCATGCCGCGCAACATCTGCGATCGGTTCAAGCTATCTTGCCAGTGGCAGACTTCCAGTCTCGGTCTAATACTACGATTTGGCCTCGGTCTTAGCTTTGGCTTCGGCCGCGGCGTCAGCGTCGGCTACTTTCTGCATGTCGAGAAGCCCAAAGGGACTGCCGTCTAGCTCCATGGCGTACTGAGTGAGAGTTCCGACAGTGCTGTGGCCGTCTTTGATTCGGACTCGATAGAATGTGGGGTTTTGAACCTCGTTTAAATCTGACATGACTCCTCTACCTTTTAGCTTCACTTTCCGGCGGCGCAGCGTCGAACGTTTAGAAATTCAAGCTTAACGATGACCGCGAGTGGCAGCCGCGCCTCAATGAGCACCGGTAATTAAAGCTTATTGACTGGACCGAAGCAAGGTAAGGGTGACTATCGTACCTGCACCCGGGAAAATCCCCCGCGGACGGCGGCGGTTGGTCGTTTTCCGAGGCCAGGGGTGAAAGGCGCATGGAGTCCGCACAAAGCCGGAGAACTTCCATTGCGTTCCACCGCGGTTCTCGAGAATCACATCAAGCCAGCGGTCGTTCGAGCAGGGTTGGGCAGCAAGGTGGGCTGGCATACTTTCCGGCACACCTACAGTTCCATGCTTCGGCAGCTCGGGGTGGACCTCAAAGTACAGCAGGAATTACTGAGGCACGCTGACATCCGCACCACAATGAACGTTTACACTCAGGCAGTGAGTGAACAGAAGCGAGCAGCGCATTCCAAGGTCGTTCGACTGGTACTACCGTAAATAAGCAACGAACCAACTGGACATTTCCGGACCTGCGCGACGCGGTAACTTCCGTCACAAAGTTTGGTTAGTGGTGGGCGCTGTAGGATTTGAACCTACGACTTCCACCGTGTGAGGATGGCACTCTACCGCTGAGTTAAGCGCCCACTTTTCTGCGGTAAGTTCATCATTATACATATCTTCTCTATCCACGCCGTTACTACTGAATACTGTTCGGCTCCCGCTGCAGCACCCGTTCGCCACCCAGCACCGCTTCGAGCACCCTGCCTTGAGCCTCCCGTTTTTGCGCCTTGCGAGCATGGGAGTAGTACATGGTCATGTCAAGCCGAGTGTGCCGCAGCGTTGCTTGAATAACAGCAGGGTTCTCGCCCTCCGCCATGAGGAAGGAGGCCAAGGAATGACGAAATGTGTGGAATCCGAATCTTTTGATCTCGGTTCCATCCATATCAACAAGCCGGCCGTATTCGTCCAGCCTGATCACGCCCGCTTTCAGGGCGGCGGGCTTCAAATAGTCTTGTACGATCATCGCCCCCACCCTCGGCTTTTCTCCGTTGAGCTTACCGCTGGCAAAAACGTAATCCTCAGGTTTGCTATATGCCGTTTGCTCATTCCAATTGGTCAGCATCGTAGCCAGCAGTGGATGCATCTCCACTGCGGTCTTCGATGCACGGGTCTTGGCTCCGTCCTGCATCATATTGTGGACATAGGTCCGCCGAATTTTGATCAGACCTTTTTCAAAAAGAATGTCCATCCAACGCAGGCCCAAAGCTTCGGACATTCGCAGCCCAGTGACCGCGATCAGGAGCACGAGCGTATATTCCAGGTGCCTCAAGTGTTCGAGCACGCGGAAGGTCTGTTCAGGTTCGAGAGTCATCGCTTCATAGTCCGAGACAGAGGCGATGCCTTTCACGCGGGAGCACGGGTTTGCACTGGCAAAACTGCCGTCCTCCAACTGGATGATCGCAGGCAAGACCTCCTCGGAGATTGCGAAATAATAAACGCTGCTCATGACAGCCTTGTACTTCGAGCGCGTAGATTCCTCCACGTCTATCCCGGATTTGGTTCGCTTAGCTGAGACCTACCTAGGAAGAGTAAGCAATGTCGAAACACGAAAGCCTTGTTAACAGCGCATTCGAGTTATTTCGTTGGCACGAAGTCGTCGCCCAGTACGGTGAATTCTCTCCAGTAGTTCGGGGAGCCTGCCCTTCTCGTAATATCCGATTGCTACATTTTGGCGTGACATTATCTCTGATTCCCAATTACCTGGTACAAAGGAAAATTCTCGAACTCCTGTCTTGACGCGCTTAGCCTGGGCGCTCCGAATAAGGTAGGCGAGTAGATCAGCAGCCTGTAGAGGGATGTAATGCCGCTTGTCCACAAAGGCGATTGCACCCATTCGATCTTCTGTGTCCCGCAAACTCTTAACGCGATCAAAGGCAAGCTTGCCGCGCTTTTCAAATTGTTTTTGCCGATCAAAAAAGAACGCTACTTGTTCTCCGGGCTTTAGAGGAGGTTCCGGGTCTTCCTCCAAAATCGGGAGCAGTAGGTTGAAAAATAATTGAAAGCAAAAAGTGTAGGGATGCTGCGCGTCATCCTTCACCCAGTCGGGCAGGTATTCGTCATAGTCCCGCACGTTCACCGCGCCGCCGACTCCAAACCACGCGTTATCGCGTGCAATCGGAATCAGCTCCATGATGAAGGCATTGCGTTTATCATCTGACCATTCGTGGTACGGCCATGTGGGATTCTTTGGGCCGTTAATCCTGTCCATGAAATCAGACATTCGGAATGGGACGTGAACCTGATACTGACCAAGTACGCCGCACCATTGAGTTTCAAAATCGTTGTCCCAAACCGATTTGTCGGCGACCCATCCTGTGACAATGGCCACCTCTGAGCCTTGTTGGAGGCCGGTCGGGTCATGTGTTCCGCTTTCATCGGCGTATGCAATCAGGCTCACGCTTGTGCCTCATAACTGCCTTACAGTCAATAGCATGCAAACTTCCAAGTCCAGGTCCTGGACGTGGATCGTCTGTAAGCCGACCATCGAATTCGCTCAAGGCGGGACCGTGTCGCGGCTCATGTGCGTTCGGAGGGCGGTTGCTAAACGATCCGCCCAAGGGCCCAGTTCCGCCCACGCGGCTCTCAGAACCTCAGAATTTGCGCGGATGAGCGTCCGCCTCATTTACTGCTTCAAGGCAAAGTTGAATTCCACTAGGTTTTGCCCTCAGGACCCTCCCTTACGTATCCAATAATAGCGGGCGTCGGGTCGTCGCGGCAGACAGTCGGATCCGATCAGTCTCTCATGCGCAGGTGGCGTACCATCGCGAGGTTGGCGGCAGTGGCGCTAAATAGGTGAGCTCCGGTCAGGCGTTCTTCGACCGCATGGGGTTGAGCCCACTCATTCGCTCAATTTCGCGAATGAGTGGGCTCGATGCATTTTTGCTAAATCAATGACCTTGGACTGCTGCGACCAAATCAGGCGCGAGGTTGGCCGCGTTGGGCGTGCCTAATCCCGTGACCGCGTCCCAGCCTTGCGAGGCGGAGTAGCCGGGAATGGTTGGGGCGAATAGCGCGTTGGTGCCTTGGGTTACGTCGAAGAAATCGGCGGCGTAGCGAGTGGCATTGCTGCCGATCTTGTACAGGCCGGGATTGATGAAGCCGAGGTTGGTGCCGGAGATCTGGTCGGCGATGGCGATTAATCCTGCCCATTGCGGAGTACTGCAGCTCGTGCCTCCGACAGTGAACCATCCAAAGGCCCCCAGATAGACGAGCGGTGCCGTTCGCCCACTCGCCTGATAAGCAACATCCGGAACGCCGCGCATGTTGGTGTTCGGGCCGGGCGCGCCGACGGAGCTGCCAACGAAAGTGCTGCCAGTGGGCAAATTGTTCTGATTCTGATAGTCAGGACGCGAAAACAGAATGCTGTAACCACCACCGCCCGCGATCCAGCCGACTTCGGGCTGGCCGGGGTTAGATTGGCAATTGATCGGCGGGTCGGTGCTGTCGGTCACTGGCGACGTCGTGTTTGTCGGATCGGTGCAATGATAGGTTCCACCTACCGCCGTGACTAACGGATCGGACGCTGGCCAGCCGACACTGGGATAGGGAATCAGGGGCGGATTCTTGACGGGTTCTTTGAGGATGTTGGCGGATCCGTTATCGCCGGTGGCGGCCAGAATTGTGACTCCATTGGCTTGCGCATCCATCAAGGCTTTGCGCAGATTCGCCAGGGCTGCGGTACCGTTCTTGAACGAGCCCTCTCCTGCGCTGAGGCTCATACTGATCACGTCGGCAAGGTGATGGTCAACCACGTACTGCACCGCGTTCATCATTTGCGGAAATCCTTGAACGCCCAGCGTTTCAGCAGTGGGCGTGGTGACCAGGATGATGTTGGCTCCGGGTGCAGTGGCATGGGCCCACTCGACATCTAGCGAGACTTCGACTGCCCATGCGAAATGATCTTCTTGTCCGGTGCCGTTATTGGGCGGTTGAGGAAGGGGTGCCGGTGAACCCTGGACTTCCAAAATGCTGAAAGTCGGCATATCTGGTGTACAGGTAACTCCGGTTTCGCCACACATCGGCTGGAGTCCGAAGGCAGTATCGAAGACGTGAAGATCGTCGGCGATGGTGGGGCTCCCGAAGGAGTCGATAATGGCGATGGTCTTTCCCTGGCCATTGAATCCGGAAGCATACAGGGGACCAAAGTTGTAGCCCGCGGTCATCGATTGGGGTGTGAAACATCGTATTTGTAAAGCGAAGCACGCTGATTCGGGCGGCGGAGGCGTGGCATTTGATATCAGTTGCACTTCCGTTACTGCGGGCACGAACACGGAGTGTCCGCTAGATATGGATTTCACGCCAGGCTGCGTGGCTTTTATGTTGTGGAAGGTAAGAAGAACGGCCCCGGAGACCACAAGGCATGTCATCGCCGCTAGGGAGAACCACCCACGATTTTCCATAGGAACCTCCTCATGAGAATTGGATTTCCATTATGCGTTCCCCAAGCGGTCCGAATTGTACACCCAGTTGTCTCGTTTCGCGTTCTGGCGCGGTTTTCCACCCCGGGCCGTCCCCAGTGGTGTCGGGGGCCTTCGCCTTTCAAGGCCAAGCCCCGCCCCTAAACCGATGGACGATAGTGTTTCGGAATCTCCAAGGTCGCGCTAAGGAGCCTTTCCCTCGCAATCAACTGGTGTTTCTTGGCCTAGCGCTCGGTTATTTCGGCACCCATGACCGCACCCGTTGATCTTCCCGCCTAATGCGTATCATGAAGTACTTGGCAGTCCCACGTAGCCTAGCGAGGTTGTTGAATGCATTGAATAGGAGCGATTGTGCTTCCCGCTTGGCAGGCATCACAGCTTGGACGTATTTGTCCATGGTGATGCTCGCGTTTGCGTGCCGCATAAGCGCCTGCGTAGTCGCCACGTCAGCACCTTGGCTTTTTACCAGGGTCCCGAACGTGTGACGCAGCGTGTGCCAGCCTAACCGCTTGGCGATTCCTGCCCGGAGTGCTGCTGGCCGGACATGATCCGCCATTGCTGAGGTAGGCCAGTAAGGTTGTTTCCCATCCATGTCGGGACTGCCGAAAATGTAATCGGAGTTCTGATTGTAAGGACACAGCCCGCGCCAACCTGTCAGCACGTTAGCGAGTCCCGCGTCTAAAGGAACAGGCTTGCGGCTGGCTTCCGTTTTCATTGTGCCGATCTGCTGACGCACGATTCCCCGAGTCAGGATGATCTCTCCCGAATCGAAATGAACGTCGGCCCACTTGAGTGCGAGCAGTTCGCTAACCCTCAAGCCGGTTGTGACGGCCACAAAGACGGCGATGCGCCATGTGTTCGGCAGTTCTGAAAGTAGCTTGCCGATTTCCTCAGCCGTCGGTACATCGGGGATTCGCTCTCGCTTCGCCGACTGCCGCGCTAGCGTAATCGGGTTATGGCGGAAGAACTCCCAACGCATCGCGTGATTGAATAGCGCGTGCATGAGGTTCCGTAGCTTTGCGCGCGTGCCGTTTGCGAGTGGCAGAGTGCCAAGCCACGATTCAACGGCAACAGTGCGAACATCTGAGAGTGAGTGGCCGTTCCACGTCGGTTGAATCCACGTCTTGAGGTAGCCCGCGTAAACTTCCGCTGTGTACGGTGTCTTGTTCGGCAATTCCTTCTCAATGTAGTGGGCTACCAGTTCCGCCACGGTGCGCGGGGAACGTGTCTCCTTGTTTATGGTTAGGCGAAGGGACTCACAGCTTTTCATGGCCGACGCCTTGTTTTTGAACTGCTTCACGGTTCCGATTATTTCCTTCCGGTTGGTCCGTCCCTCTCGCCATCTGAAAATCCAGACCGCAGGACCCTCTCTTGCCTGCTTCGCGCGTAAGACAACCTTGTCGATAACGGGTCCGCCTCATTGGATAGGCTCCTTTCGTGTTGAGGCAGACGGGTTCTGGCCCTGTGAGTGTAACCGAAGCCATTCGTTACGGACGATGTGCTCACCCGAGCCATTTCTGAGCTGCGAAGAATTCTTGGAGATGACGCAAAACAGCCTCATATAGCAGAGACCGTCGCCAAGCGTGGTTACCGGATCATCGCGCCTATAAAGCCTGCGATAGCCCAGAAGTTTCCTGGAAGAACATTGACTCGCAACCGAATCACTGTTGTTGTACTAGTGCTCTTGACTACATCGATTTTGGGTTTCGCCCTCTACCATTGGTTATCTCGAAGGAGGGCTATGGCGGCCCGAATTCGGTCCATTGCCGTCCTTCCGCTTGAGAATTTATCCCATGACCCCGAGCAGGACCATTACACTCAGAATCCGGTTCTCGTGAGCATCGATCGGTGGGGGCTATGGTTTACTAGTCGACGATGACTCCTCCGTTCATCCTGCAAGTACTGCTGCTCGGCTCCCTGCTGTCCACTTTCCCGATCGGACTCTCTGCGCAAAACCTGGTGGAGCGGCTGGGATACCCTCCCGGTACAAAGCTCATCATTGTCCATGCGGACGATCTGGGCGAAACCCACTCGGTGAATGCGGCTGCGATCAAAGCTCTGCAAGGCGGGACGGTCAATTCCGCGAGCCTGATGGTGCCCTGCCCGTGGTTTCCAGAGATTGCTGACTATGCCAAATCCCATCCGAACGAAGACTTTGGTCTGCACCTCACATTGACGAGCGAACGAGTTTATTACCGCTGGGGTCCCGTGGCGCCCGCCGACAAGGTACCGAGCCTGGTGGATCAAAACGGATACTTCCATCACGACTGGGAAGAAAACAAGCACATCAACGCCAAGGAGGTCGAGGTCGAACTGCGCGCCCAGATCGAGCGCGCGCTCGCGATGGGCGTTCGTCCCACGCACCTCGATTCGCACCAGTACCGGCTGATCATGAACGGCAAGGAACTGTTTGACGTTATGCTGCGGGTGGCTCACGAGTACAAGCTGCCGGTTTTCGTTACTAGAGATTGGTTCGCTGACCATCCATATTTGCAGGCGAGCCTCGATCCGGGCGATATCGTGCTGGACCATACGGTTACGATTGAACCGGAAATTCCGCCGGAAAAATGGGCGGAGTTTTACCTCGCTGCGTTGAAGAATCTGAAACCCGGCGTGACGGAGTTCGTCATCCATCCCGGTTACGATGATGACGAACTAGGCGCCGCTACCAGGGAACGCTCCACATGGGGCTCGGCCTGGAGGCAGCGCGACTACGATTTTTTCACCAGTGACCAGTTCCGGGAGATTCTGGCTCAACAGAGAATTAAGCTGATCACTTGGCGGGAACTGGCCCGCGCTGCCAAACCAAAATGAACCTTTCCCAGTGTGAAAGACTAAGGAACCGAGCGCCCCGGCATCATAACCTTCACCGCGGACTGAATCCAACAGCCCAGCGCGCCAGTACGTGCACTCATTAACGGGTTCAGAACGAGTCCAAGCAGATCTGCCATGCCTGATTAGAAAACTACCCATTCCTAACGGCAGAGCGGGAATCAAGAAATTCAATCATTATGCGATATTCATGGGAGCGACTCTTGTTGCAGACGGGGCTCGATTTTCGAAAACAATAGCAGCCCCTCTGTCAGATGCTTACGTAGAAGCGCTGCTTACAAACAACGGAGAAATGACAACCACCAACCACGTGAAGAAAGCGATCGGGAGATATACGCGAGCCCGGTGTTTCATGAGGCTACCGGTGGAGTCACAGCAAGAGAGGCTGGATCGATTGGCAATCTGCGAATTCGCTTTCCCGTGGCGGCGAACACAGCATTAGCCACGGCGGGAGCAAGGGGAGGAACGCCAGTTTCGCCCATGCCGCTCGGTTTTCCGTTGCTCGGCACGATGTGCACCTCGACATCGGGTGCGTCACTCATTCGCAAGACTTGATAGCCATCAAAGTTGCCCTGCTCTACCGCTCCATCTTTAATGGTGATTTCGCCATTGAGCACCGGCGTGAGCGCATAATTAACGGCGCCCTCAGTCATGGCTTTTACCCCATCCGGGTTGACGGCCGTGCCGCAATCAACAGCACTTACGATGCGCCGAACATGTACCGTGCCGCCTTTTTCCACCGACACCTCGGCGACATGAGCCATATAACTTCCGAATGAGCAACAACACGCAATGCCTCGTCCTTGCCCCGCAGGGAGGGGGGTCCCCCAACCTGACTTTTCCGCCGCCATTTGTAACACCGCCCGAAACCTTCGCGTGTCAAGCGGCGGATCATCTGGCCACATAACCCAGGGCAGCTTACGGTCTTCACGCAACAAGTTCATTCGAAACTCATAGGGATCGCGGCCGGCGGTGTGTGCCAGTTCGTCAACAAAGCACTCTGTCGCGAAGCCAGTAAATGAATATTCGACGGAGCGCCACCAGGCTCGAGGGACGGCGGAGTGTACTGGGGAATAGTCCAAGCGGAAATTAGAGACAGCGTAAGGAATGACATCGGCGCCACCCAACTCTTGCGCCGCAACATTTTTAGGATCCTTTAATGTTTCTGGCAGGTCGAAGACGGCGCGAATGGGTGTAGAGACGACGCGGTGAGACCATGCCACGATCTCGTTTCGGGCGTCCAAGCCACCCGATAAGCGATGGTAGGAGTACTGGCGATAAAAATCGTGCTGCATGTCGTCTTCACGTGTCCACAGCAGTTGTACGGGTTGCTTGATCTCCTTAGCAATTTGCCAAGCTTCCGCCGGAAAGTCCCACTGATAGCGGCGGCCAAATGATCCACCACAGAGCGTCATGTGGACCGTCACTTGCTTAGCTGGGAGACCCGAAAGCAGAGAGATTTCTTCTTGCAATTTTGCACCAATTTGAGTGGGAGACCAGACCTCGATGCTATCCTCACGCACGTGCATCGTGGTGTTCATGGGTTCCATGGTGGCATGGGCCTGGAAAGGCAGTTCGTAGAAGGCATCGACTCTCTTGACGTTTTCTTGAAGCGCCTTGAGCGCATCTCCCCGATTTACTGGGACAAAGCTGGGCGGAGCCGCGGCTTGCGCCTTAAGCTGCTTGCTGATGGCTTCGGTTGTCTCGGATGCGTTTGGCCCTTTGTCCCAGGCGATCTTCAATGCCCTGCGGCCCTGCATAGCCGACCAGGTTGAATCGGCTACCACGGCCACCCCTCCTGCCGTATTGATGTTGCGTTCGAACTTCGGGAGCAAGCCGAGTGGCACAATCGGAAAAATGGCTTGAACACCCGGGACAGCCTCGGCGGCGCTAGAGTCAAGGCTCTGTAGCTTCCCACCAAAATGCGGACAGCGTGCGATTACGGCAAAGAGCATTCCAGGAACTCGGACATCGATACCAAACATCGCGCTGCCACGTACTTTGCTTGGCAAATCGACGCGCGGCACGGATTTCCCGATGAAACGGAATTCGGCGGGCGATTTCAAAGCTATGCTATCCGCCTTGATCACAGGCAGCTTCGATGCTGTTTCCACCAGTTCGCCATAGGTAAGACGCCGTCCGCTCGGACCGTGCACCACCGTACTGTTCTCAGCTCGGCAATCCTTTTTATCAACTCCCCACTGCTGGGCCGCTGCAGTGAGAAGCATCTCGCGCGCCTGAGCGCCAACCTTGCGCACGTAATCCCACGCCGTTATTGTGCCACCGCTGCCACCGGTCTTTAGATTCTTGTAGGTCTCCGGCATGACCGGCGCCTGTTCCACGCGAATCGTCGACCAATCCGCCTCGAGTTCATCTGCCAGCATCATCGTGTCCACGGTTCTCGGACCTTGGCCCATTTCCGGTATTTCCGTGAGTACAGTGATTTGGTTGTCGGGAGTTATTCGGATCCAGGCATTGGGGCGGAAAACCTGGCGGTCCTTAACGTCCTGAGCGGACGCACGTATCGGTAAATAGAAGCCGAGAATCAGCGCTACACTACCGTTTGCGCTCGTCTTCAGAAATTCACGCCGGCTAACTTGGGATTGAGAAATCATTCGGAGTTTTGTCCCGCGGCGCGCGCGATCGCGCTGCGAATCCTCTGATAGGTGGCGCAGCGGCAGATATTGCCGTTCATGGCCTCGTCGATTTGTTCGCGACTCGGATGGGGAGTTTTCGCCAAAAAGGCCGCAGCCTGCATGATTTGTCCTGGCTGGCAGTAACCGCACTGTGGCACCTGTTCCGCAATCCAGGCGCGCTGAACCGGGTGGCTGCGATCCGAAGAAAGTCCTTCTATCGTTGTGATTGTTTTCGCGCCGACAGAACTAACCGGCGTTTGGCATGATCGCCTGGCTTCGCCGTCTAGGTGCACCGTGCACGCGCCACAAAGTCCCAAGCCACAACCATACTTGGTGCCCGTGAGCCCCAAGGTATCGCGCAAAACCCACAGTAGCGGTGTGTCAGGTGCAACATCGATTCGGTATGACTGTTCGTTTACCGTGATCGTTATATTGTTCATAAACCACATACGGAGCTGAAATGTTTTCTTACGGTACCGTGACTTACTGGAAAGCAAAGACACAATGGGGACGAATCGCACACCATACGTGATCAAGCGTAGTGAGCATCAGTAGATTGCGTTGCGATGTTTCGCTTGCGCCCCCACGCCACGCACGGATGTCCGCCGGATTGGCGCCGCCGTCTAGAACAGTTGCTTCCGCCGAAACTGGATGAGATGGGTTCTAGTCAAAGTTATGCATCTTTACGCCGCATCTCGAGGGGAGCGCCACAAGTCTCTGCGCCACATAAGTGGCTCGTATCTTGTCGACAACAAAGTGGGCGGCCCAACGCGAAACTTTTTGAACGGGCGAGTGGGAAACTCCCTGGCGGGCAGTCGAACTAGATTCTGCTCGGGGCCGCTTCCCATCGAAGTAATGAATCGGACCTAAGATTAAATCCGTCTCAGATCGAAGCAAGAGAAAACGGCCATTTCGGAACTACCCTTAATTATGTTCATAAATAGTAGATGACAGGTAGGCGACAAGAGGGGCAATTCTGGGGCTGACGATCAACTTCAAATAGCTTTCAGTTCCGCTCCCGTTCTGGCTGGAACTTCGCGCCACAGCTTTTCAGACGGCAAGGGTGGACAAAGAATCGAGGATACCGGGCCCGCTCACCAGAGCGCGAATGCCGACGATTGACGATGAGCTCCTTGCCGGTCGGCATGCCCAACGTCTTAGTTCCATCCCTTTTCACGAGCCCCGGCCGACAACCTGTTTGCCGAAAGAGTAATCCAACAGAAGCGTCGCCGCGATTCCGTTGTTTGAAGGAGAATTTGGGGATGACTGGCCGCCATCTACTCATGAAGTGGGCAATCCGCGTCATCAGCACAACGGCTATCGTCGCTGAATTAGCCTGCGCTGTGCTCGCGCAAACTAGCACGCAACCACCTTGCAAACCATTGCTGCAGGATCGAACGATTACTTTCTGTTATCCAATTGATGACACTACGGTGGGTGCCTCCGCTGTCCTTGACTGGGGCTGGATCAAGGATTCGTTGCCCCACACTGCGAAGGAGTATTTCGATGGCAATTTATCACCGGTCCGCCCGACATGTTCAACGGTGCAACCGGGCGCAACTTTGACGACAAAATTCATACCTATACGATCGTCGTGACAGACGCGTTAGGCACATTTCAAAAGTCCGTCTCATTTCGCCAGTCGGAGGCGCTGCCGTGCGGCCTCCCTTCGTCAGACCGATCGCTCAACTTCTGTACGCCTTTGAAGGGGGAGGTCACCACATCGCCGCTCCGTGTGGCAGCGGTGGGCCGAAGTTCGATCGGTGTAAGCTGGCTTCAGGTTTGGGTAGATGGCGTCCAGTACTGGACGGAACATGAAGCGGGTACACTCAATGTGAGGCTCATGAACAATTACCTCTATCTGGCTAGCGGCAAACACAGTGTAACAATGGTCGAGAAGGAATCGGATGGCACGAGCATCAAGAAACCAGTAAATATTGAAATCGTTGCGCAGCCGTAGCGGCAATGGCAATGGTGTCCTAACGTGTCGGCGGATTTGGGTGATCGAGGGGGTGAACAGGGAAATAAGGAAAAAGAAAGAACGCATCGGATCGTAGCTGTCGAGCAAGATGCTCACAGTTGGGCCGACATAAAAACCATCCATGACTTGGAGAAAGATTTTGAGCGGGAATCACGGCGTGCTTTCTTAGGTTGGGCTTAGGTTGTGCCGAGGCTCTCAGCTACCCGCTGAGGGAGCATCTAAAGATGGAGTTTTTGCAGTGATCCCACGAGGATAACTTTGCAGAACCACTGAGGAGGCTGCCCCCCACTCTTGTGCGTTCTTTGCGCAAGATCGACTGCAAAACGTTGGCACGCGCCAGGCCCAGATGCGCAAAGGCCCTTCGGGCGCTCGCCGCCTACAAAGATTTCCTCACGCCCGCGCACGTGCCCCGCGCCCTCGCTCCCCCACATTCGCCGCACCGCTCGCGCCCCCGTACGCCTCGCCGATCTGAGCTCGGTCTCTCATAGCATCCGCTCGGGTGAACCCAAGGTTTGCCCATCTTTGTATTGGCAGACGCCAGAGCTAAAGCTTGGTCACGGTTTCGTCGGGAAGGATACCGGCAGGCTTCTCATCGACAAAGAAACCGACGCGCAACTGGTGTGAGAAGTCCGACTGGAAGCGCTGGCTAAATCCAACGGGCTTGGCCGGTGCTGGCTGGAGCAGTTCCCACACGCGGACTCTGGTTGTGCCTGACAGGTTCTTCAGCACCGCCACAGGTGTCCAGATGATTGAACAGACATTGGTAAGATGAAGAACAGAATCGCTGTCTATATTATCTCGCAATTTGAGAAGCCGCAGATGTGCCTAGCTCGAGCATTAAGTCGACAGCTTAGTACTTCTCTCCGTCCAATGAAAAGGCTCCTGAATGTACTGATGCTGGCAACAATCCTTACTAGTCTCGTCTTCGGGCAAGGCTCACCCGTCACGGGTACCGCCATCCTCACCTTGGCAGACGATTTGCTCCCGAACATTCGAGCTGAGCAGTTTGCGGGTGCAGATGCGTCCTGCAAAATAGCCGCAGCCATCATCGCCCTTCCGTCAGAAGGTGGAACCGTGGATGCGCGGAGCTTGTCGGATGTGGGTGGTACAGGCTTATGCACTATTGATCCCGGAACCAAGTCCGTCACGATCCTGGCGGGTCCGTATACCTACCACATTATCCAGATCGTGCTTCGAACCAATTTCCATTTCATCGGAAGTGGCAGTGGCACGGGGCTTGGCGGAACCACAAGACTTCCCACGCTGATTCAGGCTATGGGGAATAATTCCATTCCTCCTATTGTTTTAACTACCGCGGCTGAAGGCCAGGAACACGTCATTCTCAAGGGCTTCCGCATCGTGGGCGCAACCGGAAACACCAGCCAGAATGGAATCGTCATCAATGCAACAGGACTGAACGGCGGCCTCTGGTATTCCGAATTTGACGATATCGAGGTCGCCAACTTTGACGGCATTGGCCTGGACATCGAATCGCCGGTCGGTGGTGGAATTACGCAGTTCTCTACGTTCGATCGTGTCCGAGTCTTTCGTGTAGCGGGCGGTGGCTATGGGCTGGTGGTCAAGGGCTGGAACAGCTCGCTGATCTTCCGCAACTGTGAATTTGATGGGACCCCGCAAGTATCGGGCGGCGATGGGACAACCAGCAATATCTTGATTGACGCCTTTGGTGGAGGCATCTTCCCGCCTTACAACATTGAGTTCGAACTACTCACGACTCAATGGTCACCACAGGCCATGCGGATCAACGCCGCTGATACCCTGTCTATTAGCCAAGGCCACTTTGAGGGCGACTATAACGCCATCACCCTTGGCAGCGCCGCAAGCTTCAGTCCTCTCGGAATCACGGTCCACGATAGCTGGTTTGGCAACGGCACAGGGGTAAACGGGGGCGCTGGTTCGATCGTCAATAACCTGGCATCGACACCAAACGTCTCGATGCAGTTCACTAACTCCCACGTCTATGCCACCCCCGACGTTTTTTTTAAGGGCAATACTAGCTCGATCTACCAGTGCGGTAACACAGTGGGACCAGAAGGTTCTTATACCTACATACCGTGTTCCAACAAGAATGTTGGCACAATCGCGCTTCCTACCGGTTCAATCGCTGCGCACTCCTGCACTGCTGCACAGACAGCGGCGGTCTCCGGAGTCACGACATCAAGCGCTCTCGCTTGGAATTTCGCGTCTACTCCGATCGGTGTGACAGGGTATGGCGATAACACGAGCCCATTTCTGGTTGTGACAGTTTTTCCGACCGCCAACACAGTCAACGCGGTGGTTTGCAATACATCAGCACGAGCCATCAAGCCTGGGGCTATTTCTATCCGAGTAAGTGCCTGGAATACAGCCCCTTAAACTTCACCGCTGTATCGGTTTTGAAAGTGTAGTAAAGCAGAGCTGTGCCAATGGGAACCGCCGGTGCTGCAACAACAAAGTGCAGAATTGCGATCCCCAACTTGCGCGCCCACGAAACCTTCATCGGTTTCTCCGCGAGGCTGGTTTCAGTAGAAACACCCCTAATGAAGCGATAGCCCCGCAAATCACGACTCCGACTACCCCGACTAAGATCTCGGCTTTCCCAAATTCCACTCTTGAAAATTTGTGAAACACTATTGCGAAAGTGCCAATCGCGCCGCCAATGAGTACAACACCCCATAGAAGGAAGCCGAGTCTCTCGACTAGCGGTACCGGAGAGCGATGGCTCACCCAGTACCCTCCTTACCTTGTACCGAGAGCCCTGAAAATCTAGCCACCGATCGCCCCTATGTTATCTTGAGCCGCATTCTATAGCGGACCTCATGTACATCGCCCCGAGTGTGGCCCCGTTCATTGCTTTTGCGCCCGATTCGCGATGTGTTGTACTTGGGCAACCGACCTGCGTGCCGTGAATCCGGAAGCATTCATCAGAGAGCATCCGATTCCTTCAGTTCTTGTCTCAAGAACTAACTCTCGACGTATGCCAGAAATTTTTAGACGAGATTTAGATGAAACTAGTTGTTTGAGAGCGAGAACGATTTGCGTCCAAATCGAGCCGCTACGAAGACGCAACGTTTCGTAGAGCCTGATTGACGTAGCTCGGAAAAGCGAGACAGGAGCAAACCATCTACTTCTTCTGTGGTAATGCGATCCGGGGTCATTCCCATAAGCTGCGTCTCCGTGATGCGTTGCCAAACAAACGCGGGAACGTTAGCGATGCCTGAATGCTCTAGCACTGCTCAAATGCTCCCGCCAGCATCTGTAACTCTCTCATTCTTCGTGCCACGCTACAGTGTGAGGATGGCACTCTACCGCTGAGTTAAGCGCCCACTCGAACCGGCGCTATATTGTAGCAAATGAACCAGTTCACGTATTCTCCTCCCGTGATAGGCTAATCCCAACTGCTCACCCTGGAGAGTTAACCTCCGGGTCCAGCAGCCGCGCGAATATACCCTGCGATGCCGACCGATCCCAGACCCGCCAAAGTACCCGTAGCCTCAAGGATCATAGGCACTTCCGGCTTGGAAACCGGAGGCGCCGAACCGCAACTTTCACCTCCGGAAGGGGTTCAATTAGATGTGAGCAGCATTGCCATGGATCGCGGGTTGCTCGCTCTGGCGGGTGGCTCTCAACAAGCGGCGGCGGAATCGAAAACTGGGGTGTCCGCCGAGGGCATGACCGATGCCGACGTGATGTTGCGGGTGAAGGCTGGGGACGATTCTGCTTTCGACTACCTGGTGCAAAAGTACCGCCGTCCGATGGTCAGCTTTATGTATCGCATGGCACACAACGCCGCCGGCGCTGAAGACCTAGCGCAGGAAGTTTTCTTGCGGGTTTACCGCTCCCGCGAAACTTACGAAGCCAGCGCCAAGTTCACTACCTGGCTTTATCGAATTGCGACCAACTTGGCCGTAAACCATGCGCGCGACACGCGCTATGAACGTCCTGAAAACCAGGTAAGCCTCGATGAGCCAGACCAGGAGAGCGGCAACACCCTGGATTTGCCAGACGCGACACCCAGTGTTGAAGAGAATCTTGTGCAACGCGAACGGCTGGCGGCGATTCGCCAGCGGGTGCAGGCACTTCCCGAACGGCAGCGCGTCGCTGTAATGATGCACAAGTATCAACAGATGGATTACCGACAGATTGCCGAGGTATTGAAGCTTAGCGAGTCGGCCACCAAGTCTTTGCTGTTTCGCGCTTACGAAACATTGCGCGAACAGCTTCGTGAGTTTGTGTAGGAAAGTTTGCTAAAGGAAGAAGTTGTTATGAAGTTCAATTGCGACGCTACTCGTGAACTAATGCCGGACCTGGCCGCCGGATTGACAGAAGTTACTCCGGAGATCAAGGTCCATCTCGACTCGTGTGCGGAATGCACTGGCAAGCTTGAGGCATTCCGTCAGACCATGTCGTTGCTGGACGAGTGGCAGGCTCCGGAACCGAGCCAATATTTTGACGTCCGTCTGCATGCCCGTCTACGTGAAGAAGCAGCAAACGCGAAGCAGTCAGTGGGCTGGTTACGCTGGCTGCGAAGGCCGGCTTTAGCGGCTTCGTTTGCAGTGTTGATGGTGGTGAGCGTGACCCTGGTTCGTATGAACAGCGGCGGTCATGCGGGAGGCGCGATTGGCGTTTCAGAGCATCCGGTCGCCGCAGCTTTGCAGATCGCGGAACCGGGTACAGCCGTTGGGGACTTGCAGGCACTGGAAAAGAATCAGACTCTGTATTCAGATTTCGAGGTCCTTGACGATCTTGAAGTTCAGCAGGATGTGACCGCGAACCCGTAGCAACCCTTCGCGACCTTTTGTCAGCTCTGTCTTTGGCAGCCTTATATGGTGGGAGCTCTTCTCACACCATTTCGGGATGCTTAAAGCCAGCACTAAATGCTAAAACTTACTTCCATCACGGCAAAAATAGCGGCCGCGGCAGCCAGCCTCGTTTTGGCATCCGCTGTCCGTCCGTGCGTGGGCCAGAACCGGGCCGATCGTATTGCCAGACGCGAGGAACGGCAAGCGGCCAAAGGCAACCACGCGGGCCAATGGCTACGCCGCTATAAGGGCCTTCCTCCGGACGAACAACAGAAAGCCTTGGAAAACGATCCCCAGTTCCGCAGCCTTCCCCCCGAACGGCAGCAGTTGCTGCGCGAGCGGCTGCAGCGCTTCAACAGTCTTCCGCCACAGCAGCAAGACCGCATCCTGCAGCGTATGGAGACCTGGGAGCACCTTACTCCCGGCCAGAAACAACAAGCGCGGCAACTGTATTCGCAGCTTCGCGACCTGCCACCCGATCGCCGGCAAAAAGTGCGCGCCGCTATCAGAGACCTGCGCTCAATGCCACCCCAACAGCGTCAGCAGATTATCGAATCTGACCGCTTCAAAAGCCAGTTTTCGCCGCAGGAGCGCGACCTTCTCAGCGGCGTTTCCCGTTTGCCTCTAGCCCCGGCTGAGGCGGGACCGAACGAACCCGCGCCAGAAGAGTAGAGCAGCCTCACTGATCGGTAACGCGATCATTTGCAGCGCTCACAAACATCAGGCAACCTCAAAGTCTTACGGGGCAACCAAGCTCCGATGTGGGAAGAATCGAGGAGAAACATAAATGACCAGTGGATACCGAGGCGTCAGTTCGCTTTTGCTGGCAATAGCCTTTCTCGTGCCGGCCATGACTACGGCTTGTGCGACCCGCGGCTATCAGGATCCGTACTACAACGACTATCACCGTTGGGATCGTCATGAGACTGTTTACTATCGACAGTGGACCAACGAAAATCGTCGTGAGTACCGGGACTTTCGGAGATTGAACCACGACGAGCAGAAGGAATACTGGACTTGGCGGCACAGTCATCACGACGACCATGATCATGACCACGATCACCACTAAAGCATTTTCCGGGTCCAATCGTCAGCGCGGACGTTTACGTCCGCGCTGTTGTTCTTGCCGCCAAGATGTTTCGGCCCGAAATAAAGCCTCGGCGCTCCCGCACCGTCCGCCATCTGGCACAATGCTTACCCGCGGCTGTTGCCTTCAATAGCAGCGTCCTTTCACTAATTCAAATGCCCGTACAACAATAAGGGTGGCCCTGCAGGGCACGCGAGCGAGGGCATTCGCGCTACACATCCGGATCTTAATCCATGTCCGCGGGTCACGGTACCATTCGCAAACCGCCCGCCCGCCGGGGCTCCCCCACCTTGGTTGGGTTACACTAGGGCCTTTCACTAATCTCAGGAGGAATGTGCTATGTCCGAAGCCACCGACAGTGGCGCTGATTTTAAAAAACAGTTGCGCGAAGGCGCTCCTAAGATGGGTCTGTTTGTGAACTCGCACAGTCCCACCGTGGCGGAACAGTTGGCCTGTAGCGGCTACGACTGGTTGTTGGTTGACACACAACACGGTCCGATGGGCTACGAAAAACTTTCTGCCATGCTATCTGGAATTTCCAATGGCGGGGCCAAATCCCTGGTTCGTGTGGGTGGATATGACGACCGTCCGGGAATTCAGCAAGCTCTCGACATGGGCGCCGACGGCGTACTCGTTCCTTACATCAATACTGCCGAGGAAGCTCGACAGGCCGTAAGTTGCACCAAATATCCCACGGCTGGCACACGTTCCGTGTACTTTCCCCAGCGCAGCATGAACAAGGCCGGCCTCCTGGGATACGCCGGGAATTTTAACAACAATGGAATCGTCGCTCTGCAAGTCGAGACTGCGTCATGCATCGATAACATTGCTGAGATCGCCGCGGTGCCCGGCGTGGATATCCTTTTTCTTGGCCAGAACGATTTGTGCATGTCTATGGGGCTCTACGAGAAATACGAATTCCCTCACATGTACACGTCGCCGGAACTGGACGCAGCCACAAAAAAACTTGTCGAGCATGCCCGTAAGAATAAGTTAATCCTGGGAGTCTTTCTGTTCGGCACTTCTCGCGTAGGCGAATTTTTGGAGAAGGGGTTCACCTTCATCAGCGTGGGCAACGATTTGCATCACGTCCTCACGCAAGCTGGCGCCTATGTTAACGACATGGAAAACATCGCGAAAGACAAAGGAAAAAGCTGGAAGCGCCGGCCAACCGCACTATTCTAGAAATAGAGAGGAACAAAAAATGTCGTGCGAGGAATCGCTGGTTCGGTACACCAGCAGGTTCCTCGCCGATAAATCGGCTCGAATAACAACAATATTTGGGGATAAAGATCCGAATTTAGGGATAAAGATCCGAGTCGCAGAGCGATCGGCTAGAACTCGTCACATCGCTGGCGTCTCAATTCCCATCTCTTTGCCCAAACTCAATTGCTGCGACTGGAACTCGGTCAACGCTCTCCCCAGTTTGTCCGCTGTGCTGGCAATTCCATCGCTGTTTTCCTTTGCCGTGCCGACCTGCTGATCCAAGACTTTCTTTTGTTTGGCAACCTCGGAATCTGCTTTCTCCAGGTTTTTCGTTAATTCCTTCAGCCCGGCCTTCTGCGGTTTGGAAAAGCTTTTCAGAAAATATTTGTTTCCGCCTTGAACCTCTTCCACCGCATCCTTCAAGGCCGTAGTCTGGCGCGAAAAATCAGCAACATTATTTGCCTTCCTCGCCAACTGAAGAAGCTCTTGAGCTTGTTTTCTGGCACCCTCTGTGCTTTTCGCCAGCGTCTGGAACTGGGACACCTGATCCGGCGTGGCTTGCACTGCCAGGGCATGATTGAAGTCCTGCAGGCTGGTGTCCGCAGTACCGCCGGCACCGCGAGGCGCGCCACTTCGACCGCCGCCTCCGCCGTGCCCTCCATGTTGACCAAAGGCGAGGGAGGAGAAAAGCACGAGGCTTGTGCTTATCGCCACAATATCAATCCGCGTCAATCATCTCTCCTTCACAGCATTCAGGCTAAACACTGGCGACAATCCAACCCATCTTATTCTAAGAGCGACAACCCAGGGCTATTGTAAAGAGACCGTCAAATTCCGGCAAAGCTTTGTAAAGTAAGAAAGCCACGCCCATTCCTGAACGTGGCTTCTTGCGTTTTCCAATTCAAAGGCCAGACTCTAGAACAGGTTCCACAAGAACTGGTTATAAACGTCGTGGTGATATTGCACCTCAGGCGCCTTTACAAATGTTCCGAGCAGCCGCGGACAACGATCCGCCGACGCCTCTTTCAGGTCCGCGTAACGAACCTTCACATCTTCGCCCAGAAGCTTGGTCGTCCAGTCCGCTTTCCTGAAATTCGCCAGCGCATCGTAGACGTTGTCGGGCAAGTATCGCTCGGCCTGGCGCAGGTTCTTGATCTTAGCCGTGTCACCATCGATGCCGGTTTTGAAAATCGAGAGCATGACCATGTAAGGATTCGCGTCCGGAGCCACCGAGCGAACCTCCACGCGCATACTTTTCTCGTTGCCAATTGGGATTCGAATCATCGAACCGCGATCGACTGCCGAAGCTTTAATCTGATTCGGCGCCTCAAAGTGCGGATCAAGTCGTCGATAAGCATTTACACTTGCATTGAGCAGTAGGCAAATATCGTTGCCATGGGTAAGGATACGATCCACAAACGACCAGCCCAGTTTGCTGAGCTTCTCCTCGCCCTTCGGATCCCAGAATAGATTCTTTCCGCCTTTACTGATGGAAACATTGGTGTGCATGCCATTGCCGTTTACGCCCACCACAGGTTTCGGCAGGAAGCTGGCGGTCAAGCCCATGTTGGTCGCAACCTGACGGCATACCAGTTTGTAAAGCTGAATCTGGTCGGCCGCAGCCACGACTTCCCCGTATCCGTAATTGATTTCAAACTGTGAAGGTGCAACTTCCGGATGGTCTTTCTCGTTCTGGAAACCCATCGCGCGCTGTACTTCGGCAGTCGTGTCGATAAAAGTCCGGAGCAGGTCACCAGGCAGCGAGTGATAATATCCGCCTGTGTTGACGTATTCAAATTTTCCCGTTTCGTTGTAGCGGCGCTCCGCATCCACTCCTTTGAAGAGGAAGCCTTCGATTTCGTTGGCGGCATTCAGGGTGTAGCCTTCATCCTTGTAGAGTTTGTCGGCATATAACTTGAGGATGCCGCGTATGTCGGCGCCATAAGGTGTACCGCCCTTGTCGATAACGTCGCCGAACACCAACACTTTTCCCGATCCGAAATAGTCGGCTGGCGCCCAGTAAAACGCGGCCCAGTCAATTCCCAAGCGCAAGTCGCTTTCCCGCTGCGCTGTGAAACCGCGGATCGACGATCCGTCAAAAGTGAGATTGTCCCAGCTCTTGATCAAAAATTTCTTGTCATAGTCCAGCATGTGCAGCCGGCCTTCGAGATCGCTGAAAAGCACGGTCACAGCTTTGATCCGCTTTTCGTCGGTCAGGTACTTTATGCGATCCTCTTGGACCTTATGCACGGCCACGCGATTCTTGCGCTGTTCTTTCGCTTTCAGGTTCAGCTGTTCCAATTCGTCATATGAGAGAGCCAGGAAGTTGCGAAGTTCGTTCGACATGAATCTCCTTAAAGTGACTAACGCTCAGACATAAAAAGTGGGGATGTGACGGCTGGTTCGCAATAGTTAGGATAGCGCGAAGCCCCCAATTCCGCCTCATTAAAAAACCTTATAAGCCGCATTGAAGGCGTTTATTTAGCGCCAACCTGGGGGCCAAGCAATCCATATAATATGTACAGAATCCATGAGCGTTACCCTCGACCATTCCGCTATGCTCGCTGTAGCTCTGGCCGAGGCCCGCAAAGGACTGGCCGAAGGCGGCATACCGATTGGGGCGGCGGTCTTTAAGCGCGACGGTTCTCTAGTGGGCTTGGGCCACAATCGCCGCGTCCAGGATGGCGATCCCTCTATGCACGCGGAAACGAACGCATTTCGTAACGCCGGCCGCCAACGCAGCTATCGTAATTTCACCATGGTGACGACGCTAGCACCTTGCTGGTATTGCAGCGGCCTGGTCCGGCAGTTTGGTTTCGGCACTCTGGTTGTGGGAGAGAGTCGCACCTTCCAGGGCGGAATCGAGTGGCTGCGTTCTCTGGGCGTGCAGGTTATTGACCTGAATTCTCAGGAGTGCGCGTCTCTGTTGCGCGCATATATCGCGGCGAATCCCGAGATATGGAACGAAGATATCGGGGAAAACTGAGCCCGTCATCCTTGCCCGGCACCAGAAAAATGGAGACGTTAGATGTTCGATAGACAGTTCCTCGCGACCCTTCCCAAAGTTCTTTTGCATGAACATCTGGATGGCGTGGTGCGACCGCAAACCGTTATTGATCTGGCGAAAGACGAAAGATATTCTGGCCTTCCCACCACTGACCCCGTTACGCTGGCCGATTGGTTCCACCAGGGCGCCAACAAGGGCAGCTTAGCCAAGTATTTGGAGGGCTTTGCTCACACAATCGCCGTTATGCAGACTGAAGACTCGCTGGAGCGCGTCGCCTATGAACAGGCAGAGGACCTCAGTCGAGACGGCGTAGTCTACTTTGAAAGTCGGTTTGCCCCGATTTTTCATACTCGAAATGGCTTAACTCACCAGCAAATTGTTTCGGCGGTGTTAAAAGGTTTGGAGCGAGGTCGTAAAGATTTTGGTGTATCGTCAAGCCTAATCATCTGTGCTATGAGAAATATGGACGTCTCTCTGGAGATGGCCGAACTCGCTGTCGATTTTCGGGAACGCGGTGTGGTTGGTTTCGATCTGGCGGGCGAAGAAGGTGGTTACCCTCCCAAAAAGCACGTGGAGGCCTTCCACTATATTCAACGTCAGAATTTCAACATTACCATTCATGCAGGGGAAGGGTTTGGAAAGGAATCGATCTGGCAAGCCATTCAATATTGCGGCGCACATCGCATTGGACATGGAACCAGGTTGATTGACGACATCGCGATCTCGAACGGAAAAGCAGTGAAGCTGGGCGACCTTGCCCAGTACGTTCTGGATAAGCGGATCCCGCTGGAAATCTGCCTCATTAGTAATGTCCATACCGGCGCTACACCCAGTTTGGCCGAGCACCCATTTAAGATTCTTTACGAGGAAAAGTTTCGAGTTACTCTAAACACCGACAACCGCTTGATGAGCGACACCACAATGACTCAGGAATTCCAGGCTGCTGCAAACACTTTTGGTTTGTCGCTCAAAGACTTCGAGAAAATTACTATCAACGCAATGAAGAGCGCTTTTCTACCCTACAACGAACGGTGCCGCTTCATTTACTCTGTGATCAAGCCCGAATACGCACGCATCCGCGAACAGTTGCCCGCGAACTGAAAACCGATGCGAACATTTGAATGGCGCTCCTGCTCTTCGAACGATCGCTGGGAGCGAACCGTGGTTTACGCGTGAACCATCCTACGATGCCAAGCCAGCAAAAGGGCCGAGCCGATGATCATCAATCCGCCACACAATCCGATCCAGACTCCTAACGCACCCCATCCCAACCTAAAACACAGAACATAACCCGCAGGAATTCCTATCAGCCAATATGCTATGAAATTCGCCAGCATTGGCGTCTTAGTGTCGCCTGCTCCACGCAAAGCGCCAGTCGCGACCGTTTGTAATCCATCGAACAGTTGGAATGCAGCCGCTACCAGAAGCAGCTTTGCACCAGTCCGAATCACAATCGGATCGGGAGAGAACAACCGCGCGATCAGAACAGGAAAGGAGACAAACACCAATCCCGAGCAAGTCATGAATGTAGCTCCGAGCATGATCGCCGACCACCCGGCACGGCGCGCTCCGGCGGGATCCTTCCTGCCCAACTGCTGGCCCACTCGCACCGCTGCGGCGGAACTGATTCCCAACGGAACCATGAATGTGAGCGCAGCGCAATTGAGCGCAATCTCGTGGCCTGACAGGGGTACAGGACCGAGTTTCGCAATCACAGCTGTCGCCGCGCCAAACGCTCCGATCTCCAAAAGGATTTGAGTCGCAGCGGGCGTGCCCAGCTTGAGCAACGCCCACATTCGACGCAAATCGATTCGAATCCTGATGGCTTTCTCGGCCACACCGAATCTCCGCTTCGACTCAACCCAAATCAGTGTGACCACTAACACACCTGCCATGTAGACGCGAGCAAAGCATGTGGACCACCCTGACCCGGCAATGCCCATGGCGTGAAATCCCATGCGTCCGTAGATCAGCGCCCAGTCTCCAACGGCGTTGACGATGTTCGCCGAAATCAGGGCGAACATGATCGGGATCGCGACATTCACAGCTTGCAGGTAGCGGCGGAGAGCGAAGTATGCCAGCAGCGGCAAGGTTCCCCAGTTCAGCGCGTGCAAGAATGGCGTCATCGGTCCCACTAATTCCAGGCTGATGCCGAATCGCATCATCGTGGCCGGCCAAAACGATACCGCAATCATCAGGATTGGGGTCATCACAAGCGCAAGGAATAAGCCATTGGCTAGTGAGTGTCTTGCGTCGTTCAAATCTTCGCGTCCGTAGGCATGAGACACGAACGTATCGAGACCCAGCAGAAGCCCGCCGCCAAAGATCGCGACACTATGGTAAAGACTTTGCCCCAGGCCGGTGGCCCCGATCGCGACCGCGCTGTCCGGCAACCGTCCCACCATGA
The DNA here is from genome assembly GCA_963786325.1 of Terriglobia bacterium. Taxonomy (GTDB): domain Bacteria; phylum Acidobacteriota; class Terriglobia; order Terriglobales; family Acidobacteriaceae; genus JAIQFF01. Next base: position 993,916 of record CAWAYW010000010.1, on the reverse strand, counting down.
TGGTGTCGACGATACCCATGCTCATCCACCCAACCTCAGCGATGATGAGCGGCAAGGCAAGACGCAGCGTAAGAAGAAACTCTGCGCGCCTTACCGCAAAGGGCGTCCGGTTTAGGGTTGCTGGCATTTGACCTGTTGTGACTATAACAACTCGCGAGGTAGAGGTCTTCAGATCCAACTTCGGGCGATGGATCGACGTCTCAAAGCGTGAAGATTTCAGAGCAAGTATTTGACGTCTTCCCATCATCGCAAAACTTTCAGATACACTGTTCACCGCCCGGAGGACGAATCCATGGATCCTGCTGCGTTAGCTGCAATAGTGTCGGTTTCCCTGTTTCTCGGCATGCTGGTATGTCTGGAGGCGGGATATCGCATTGGCAGCTACGCTTCCCGCGAGAACGAAGCCGCTCACGAGCGGTACGGGCACCATCGGAGCCGCAATCTTCGCATTACTCGGATTACTTCTAGGATTCACGTTTGCCAACGGGATTTCGCACCTTGACCAGCGGCGTGAACTGATCGTTCACGAGGCCAACACCATCGGCACTGCATATCTTCGTCTGGCTTTACTGCCTGCCAGCCAGCAGACCGAGATGCGGCGGCTGTTTCGCGAGTATCTTGACAGTCGATTACGTGTATATGCAAAACTTCCCGACCTGTCGGAGGCCGAGACGGAGTTAGGACATGCCGCGCAGCTTCAACAGGAAATTTGGTCGAAGGCAGTCGCGACCGGATTCGCAGATCCGAGTCAAAATGTTGATCGTCTTCTACTACCTGCGTTGAACGACGTGATCGATGTCACGACTTCGCGCACCATCGCGCTGCACACTCACTTACCGCCACTTATCTTTGGCTTGTCAATCATAGTGGCCCTGTTGAGCGGTCTGCTCGCAGGTTACGATATGGAAAAGCGGCGAAAGCGTAGCTGGCTTCACATGTTGCTGTATGCATCAGTAATTGCTCTCACTGTATTCACCTTTGTGGATCTCGATTATCCGCGCTTTGGTCTCATCCGGCTGAATGCGGCAGACAGTGCGCTGACTCAACTGCGCGACTCAATCAGACAGTAACAAGTTTGTAACAGATCTGTAACAGACTGCCCGGTTGGGGCGCATACAGTCTTTTCTGTAGCGCAGAAATTCTCGCTGAGCCGCCAGATTTTTCCCTCAGCCTCTTGAATCGCACTTTCATCTTTATCAAAATAAAGGACCGTCGGTAGATGGCCCGGTTCGTGCACTTACCCGTTTCGCACAAACAATTTATATGGAGGAAATCATGCCAAACGTGCACATAGATAACGTGGGAGACATGGTAGTGGTTGAGTGCGAAGGCAGATTCGTCCGCAGCGACGCAGCTTACAAATTGCGCGACGCTGTCACATCCCAATCAAAAGCTCATGTAGTGGTCCTCGATCTCACTGAAATGGAAGCCATCGGAGGCGGGGTGATCGGCATGCTCGTGTTCTTACAACGCTGGGCTTACAACCACGATATTCGATTTAAGCTCTTCAACCCGATTCGGTCAGTGAAAGAAAGACTCGAGCACGCGAGTTCGATGTCTGCTTTTGAAATCGCCGGACTTGACGAAATGATGGCCTTGCTTGCACGCGCAGATCGCCGTTACGCGTTGGCCGCGTAGTTTCGTCCAGTCCCATCGGAAAGTCTAACGAGGAAACCGAAAAATACCCAACCAGACCGGCGGCCTCAGATTGCCTCGCTGATGACTTTGGCGCCTGAGGCCTTATCATTTTCAACCCGCTCAGCCGTGCATGTGTGCTAACTACCGCCCATGCGTTCGACGAGGTCGAGCACGTTAGCATCCAGCTGCTGAGACTTCAAAACTACCTCCTCCAAGTAAATGCAGACAATCTCATCGGATCACGACGCTTCCGCTCGGAGCGTCACCGCCAAAGTCGATGATCCGCTCCACCTTGCACTCAAAACTTTCCGGTGACTCGGCAGCCCTGCGGCGATTGCCCAATCTGGGAAGGTCTGATCGTGAGTCTCACAAGATCAAATTCATTGATAGACCTTTCCGAATCGCCGCTGGTCAGATTCATCTTTTCAACCACCGCGAATCTGCCGACATTTAATACGAACTCGCCGGTTTTGTGGAGGTTGCGCAAAGAACCCTCCGGGGCTAGTTGTCGACTCTCCTTAGCGACGGGAGAAAAGGCTAATAACGGAGGCTTTACGGATCCTGCGTTGAGGAAAAAATGGCGCAAGATTCAGACGACTGTCACTGAGTGTCGGCCCCGACGCCCTCGGCCGCGCGGAGCAACGGTGCAAAGAAGAATGCGATAAAAATCGTGGTAAGACAATTCTTCCGGACGAGAGAAAAATCTATGCCTTCCCCATTTTCTCTGCGCGCTCCACTAACTTTTTCGCGCGTTCGACCACTGGTGGGTCAATCATTTTCGAACCCAAACTCACTACACTCAACCCGCGCTGTTGCGCCTCTTCGAAGGCAGCGACAATCCTGGAAGCCTTTTCAATCTCACTCGCCGAAGGCGCAAAAGCCTCGTGAATGACAGGAACTTGCGAAGGATGAATACAGCCCATGCCTTCAAATCCCAGCGCGCGCGATTTTTCTGCCCAGCTTCGCAAACTGCCCATATCACCAACGTCGCCAAAAACCGAATCGATTGCCTGCACTCCAACCGCCTTTGCTGCATTCACCAAACGCGAGCGTGCATAGAGCGATTCACTACCCTCTCCGGTCTTGATCACGCCCAGGTCGGCGGTATAGTCCTCGAGTCCTATCGTGAGCGCGACTACGTGCTTACTCGCTGTCGCAATCGCGGAGGCATTCTCAATTCCCAGGGCGGACTCCAGAATCGGCATCAGCCAAATCGGACGCGTAATTCCGTACCGGCTTTTTAGCTCACCGATCATGCGGTCTGTCTCCGCAATATGTTCCGGCCGCTCTACCTTGGGCACGACGATCAGGTCGGGGGACTCCATAACAATCTCCGCCAGATCTTCCAGTCCGAGTGGAAACTGGTTGATACGTACCATGCGCTCACATTTGCCAAAATCGACCGACCGCAACGTGTTACGCACGAGAATACGCGCCGTGTCTTTTTCTGCGGGGTGTACAGAATCTTCAAGATCAAGAATGACGGCATCGGGCCCGTGGAGAGCGGCATTGATGAAATATTTGGGTTCCGAGCCAGGAAGATAAAGACGCGAACGCCGCAAGCGGTCTCGCGGCGACGGTTCTGGCAGCGTGATCTGCTCGGGAGAAGCCTTGCGCCCAGAACCCAGTCCGGCACGTTTCGCCGCCGCCTCAATCCGCGCCGAAATCACGAATGGCAAGGCACCTTCGTCGTGAATCGCAACGCGGGCATGCTTGACGCCTAGAACTTCCAGAACTTGCCGCGCCTGCGTCAGGATGGAGTTGCCATAGTACGGCGCCACCCGAGAGACCATCGTGATATCGAGTCCACCACCATCACGTGGTTCGATCGCAACGTGCAAATCCGAGCGCACATCCTTACCGAAGTGCCCAGCCTCGCCTGCCGACTTTTCTTCCACAGAAGCTGTCATAACGTGAAACTCTTACTTCAACTTTTCCAGAATCGCGTCCCCCATCTTTACCGTGCTCGCCGCGCCCTGCGAAATCGCTCTCGCTCCGCCAGATATGCGCATCATGTCGTATGTCCGCAGTTTACCTTCCTGCACGACTTCGGCAATCGCTTTCCGAATACGATCCGCTTTGGCGCCTTCGCCGATGTGATCCAACATCATCGCGGCGGATAGAATCATGGCAATCGGATTCACAATAGGAGGATCGAGTTCCGCATACTTCGGCGCTGATCCATGCGTGGGCTCAAATACAGCGACTTCGTCGCCAATATTTCCTGAGGCGGCAAAGCCCAGCCCGCCCACCAGTCCCGCAAAAGCGTCAGACAAAATGTCGCCGAACAAATTCGAGGCGACAATCACGTTGTACTCTTCCGGATTCTTGTTCAGCCACATCAACTGCGCGTCAATGTTAGTCGACCACAACGCGATCCCGGGATAACTCTTGGCGACGTCCTTTGCGGTTTCTTCCATCATTCCAGATGTCTCGCGCACCACATTAGGCTTTTCGCAGATGGTAACGCCTTTGAAACCGCGCTTCTTCGCATACTCAAAAGCAGCGGTAATGATACGCCGCGCCGCCGCGCGAGTGATGATACGCACGCTCACGGCGAGATCGGGACCGGGCACACTATTGAACGCCTTGAACCTGGGATGCGTGTTCAGTGCAGCGCGTACACTGTCGGGGGGATTCGTCCATTCTACCCCGACGTACATACCTTCAGTCCCTTGCCGGAAGACGGTGGTATCAATCTTCGGCTCATCAAAACCGCCATCGACTTTCTTGCGAATAAAATTCAGCGGATTACCGGCAAAACCGATGCAGGGACGCATGCAAATATCGAGATTGAACTTCTGCCGCATAGTAACGATCGGGCTGTAATACACCAGTCCCTTTCCGCGCAACTCTGGCATCAGTTCCGCCTGGGCCTCCTTGTTGGGCTTCGAGGTGATGGCTCCAAACAATCCCAGTTTGTGTTTAGTGAGCAGATCGAGAGTACGATCGGGCAGTGCGTTGCCTTCCTTGCGCCAGATCTCCCACCCGATATCGGCGTGAACGTATTTCGCATCAAACCCAACCGCGTTCAAAACCCGCAAAGCCTCAGGCAGAACTTGGTTCCCGATTCCGTCCCCAGGCATGGTGACAACCGTATGTTTCGCCATCTATGAGATATCTCCTATGAAAATGTCTTATGATCATGAGCAAAGCGAAGGACCCCTGCTTGTGCACGGCGCGCCAGCTCGTTAGCAGTCTTAACCCAGCCCCAACCGCTTGGCCACCAGCATCTCCACGCCCTGCGCGATCACCAGCGACTGCGGCACGCTTCCCAGCGGTGTGAATGTAAACATCTCTCCACCCCAGGCGATCACGCCGGAAGTGAAGTCGATATCGATCTCGCCACCAGGAATAATGGTCTTTTCTTTTCCCGCTTCCCTGGCAAACTGTTCGCGCAGTTCCTTCACCAATTCCGGAACTTCAATACACAAAAAGCCGTTGTTGTAAGCATTGCGCAAATAGGTTTGCGAAAAACTTGCCGCGATCACCACTGGAATTCCCTTCGCCTTCAGGCAGGTAACCGCTTGTTCCCGGCTCGATCCAGTACCGAAGTTGAAACCGCTTACGATCACGTCACCGGCACGCGTCCGCGATGAAAATTGGGGATCGTAATTCTCCATCGCCACCTTCGCCATGGTCTCGAGCGTCACGTCGTCGCGGTAAGTGTAGTCTTTTCCATAGATCGCATCGGTGTTCACGTTGTCCGCCGGCAGGAATACCAGGCGACCTCGCACCCGTGCAGGGAAGCCGGGAAGAATATCAACTTTCTCGGGCTCGGCGGTGACAGGAAATTCCTGATACGAGCGCCCCGCAGTCCGGTCGACCATTTTGTACGGCCCGCGAATGTATCCCGCGACTGCGGACGCTGCGACTACCTCGGGACTTGCGAGGTAGCACTTCGCATCGCGCGATCCCATCCGTCCTTTGAAATTGCGGTTGGTGGCGGAAATGCCCACTTCGCCGGGTTCCAGCAACCCCACTCCCAGACCGATACACGGCCCGCAGCCGGCGGGCAAAGGATGCGCGCCCGCGTCCAGCAGAATTTTCCAGATGCCCCGCCGCTCGGCTTCCTCCTGTACCCACTTGCTGGCCGCACCCAAATACATCTTCACTCCATCCGCAACTTTCTTACCTTGCAGCACGTTGGCCGCCGCTGCCAAATCCTCGAGCCGGGAATTCACGCACGAAAGCAAATACGCCTTCTGGATCGCTACCTTCCGCTCTTCTATTTCTGCCAACGACGACATCACCTGTACCGTGTCAGGACCTGAAACATGCGGAGTCACCTGCGCCAGGTCAAGCACGATACGCGCAGCATAAACCGCGTCCGGATCGGGTTGGGGAGGCTTCGTTGTCCACTTCAACAAATCCTCATCGCTGAACCGCACAATACCCTGCGCCGCCAGCTGCTCTTTTACTCCTGCAAGATATTTCAGAGTGACCGCATCCACCGGGAACCACCCCACCAGCGGCCCCCATTCGGTGGACATATTAGAAATAGAAAATCGCGCATCCATCGAAAGGCTTGCTACACCGGTCCCACTGAATTCCACTGCCGCGTTCAAGACTTCATCGTGGTTGTACAGCCCGCATAAGGTGATGATGACGTCCTTACCGGTCGCGCCCGCTGGCAGCGATCCTTCCAGCACGACCTGTATCGATCGCGGAATTTGCCACCAGAAATCGCCGGTAGCCCAGGCCGCCGCCGCGTCTGTACGCACAATCGGGGTGCCTATCGCGCCCAGTGCCCCATACATATTGGAATGCGAATCTGATGCCACCACAAACGACGCCGGCACCACATATCCTCGCTCCACCATAATCTGGTGACCGATGCCCGAGCCCGCCGGGTAAAAATCTATCCCGTGATATTTCGCGAAACCTTCAATCGCCCGGTATTTAGCGAGATTTGAATCCTCCCTGTTCTGAATATCGTGATCCAACGCAAAGACCAACTGTTTGGGATTGTGGATTTTTTTCGCGCCGATGGTTTGAAACTTCTTCATTACCGCCGACGTATTGTCGTGCGTCATGACACGATGCGGACGGATCGCCACGAAATCCCCGGTCCGCAAAGGACGCTTCGGCCCCTCGGCAAGGTGCGCCTGCGCAATTTTCTCAACAATGGTCTGACCCATACGACTCATCCCCTCGAAACTTCTTAACTCCTATCAAACACCTGGCGTCCTGACCGGATCGAAGGACCACCCTACCCGGAATCTCAACTTACCGGGTCTTTCGACCCCTTGCTTTCTTCCCTCGCACATCCGCCTTCATCCATGCCATCAACTTGCTGACCGACCCAGCCTTCTCCAGATTCCAAATCGCATTCTTCAATTTTTTTTGCGCACCGTCCGACAGTACAGCTTCAGCTAGCGCAGAGAATTTCTCCTCCACCTCGGCGTCCGTCAAAGGGTTCCGCGGATCGCCCTTCGGATAATCCAGTTGCTTGGTGTATGTTCTGCCATCGACAGTGGTCAGATTCACGATGACCCTCTGCAGCGCCGGAAACACTTTCTCAATTTCCGGATCAGCCACCACTTCGACTTTCTGTAACTGTGCGCGGATCGTCGGGTCCATGATCTTCTTCATTTCAAACTGCACCGGGGTGACTTGTCTTTCCGCAATCGCCGCCGCAATCACATACGGTAGCGAGTGGTCCGCTGTCTCCTTCGACTGCGGGTCGTACTTGCTCGGATCTGACAAAATATCCGCCGCCCTCGCGAGCGACCGTATCTGCACTTTCTCCACTTGGTCCGGCTTAAGATCATTCGACTTGACGATATCCAGCACCGCTGAAATTGGTGTGTGGGTCAGCGCCTCGGTAGGAAATGCTTTCATTCCGCATTGCGTGATTCGCCATGATTCGCCTAACCCGTCCGTCAGCAAGTTCAATTTCCACGACGGGCCAAAACAATGTGTTAACCCTTCTTTGCCGTCGACCACATGCTCCGGTCCGGTATAACCCTTCTCCGCCATCAACGCCGCAAGAACACCGCTCTGGGTCGCCATGGGATCGACCGTGTTCTTCATCATGGTCAGTTTGCCCGCAGTAACCGCCCCCAAGGTGGCATGTCGGCTGGCGGAAATGCCGATCGCATGTTGAATTTGCTCCCAATCGAGATGGAGCGCGCGTCCCGCAACGATGGGAGATACAAATGCCGTCAGCGTCGCATGATGCCAGCCTCGTTCGCGAATGCCAGGAAAGGCCGCTTCGCAAAATCGCATTTCGAACTCGTGGCCTAACACCAGACCAACGATCAGTTCGCGCCCATCACCCTTCGCACGCTCGCAGCAAGCCAGAGCTGCCGGAAAAATATCCGATGGATGCGATGGATCCTGCTTCCAGTAAATGTCGTTGTAGTCCATGCACCGAATCATTAACGCATTCGCCAGCGCGGCCGAAACCGCGTCAACGCGTTTGCCTGTACCAATCACCGTGGCTCGCCCAGGCCCCGCAATCTCGTCCAACACTTCCAGTGCGATCTTCACATCGTGCTGTTGATATCCCCCCAGCGCACATCCGATGGAGTCCAGGAGAAAGCGCTTCGCCTGGTATACGGCCTCCGGGGAGAGCTGCTTGTAGGTCACTCCTGCGGCCCAGCGGGACATCCTGGCGGTAATGGTTTCCTTGATCTCTTTTTTGGTTTCGGGCGTAGCGGACACGAACTCTCCTATTTCAATTTGATATTCTTTGGATTCTTGAACGGCAAAAATGCCATGAAGTCAGCGTGATGCACGATGTAAGCCTCGGTGGTACGTTTCACCAGGTCGCCCTCCGCTGCATGCGCCGCGATAATGTGGCACACAGCATCGGGTATGCCGCATTCCAGCGCCAAAGCCACACCGGTAAAGGGATGACGCAGCGCCTCCCCGCGCTCGCTCTGTCGGCTCTTTCCATCCGCTCCCAACTCGTACTCAAGCAGCTTTCCCACATCAGCCAGAATTGCTCCTGCGATTACTGTATCCTTATCGATCGGCAAAGCGCGCCCCATGAACTCCGCCATGGCCTCGGCACTCTCTCGCGCAATGTGCACGACGCAGCGCTTATGTTCCATAAAGGTGATCGGACAGTTAGGGACCAGCAGTGTGAAGGGAATGCGATCGAGATCTTCCGGCTTGAGCGGACTACGCTCCAGCGCCTTCACCCAAGTCAAAGCCACCCGGGCACGAAGCTGTTTATCTTCGATCCACTCAATCTCCGGCCAGAGTTTGGCCACCGCCTCATGCATTGATTCCCCCTCAAACCAAACAAATTAGCTTACCGTGGCCATAGAGCACACGTCGAGTACTCAACGAGGAATGTTGGGCAGGGGTGCCCTAGGCAAAAGGTGTCCGCGGACGGCACAACTCAACCGGATCTTGATCGTATTCCGGGCAGGCTCCCAGGTTTGCAAAAACCGGGCAAACCTGGGGCACCCAACCTCTCGATCCGATGCTAGAGTTGACTATGCGTTTCCCTGTTGTCATCTAAGGACACATGAATCTGAAGCTCACCGCCGTTCTGCTGGCCGTCGTCCTCCTCGGTTCTGCAATTTCCGCGGCGCAGCAGGCGGGCGCTATCGGCGAGCCCATCGTCCTTCAAACTGCGTCCCTTCCAAAGGGATTTCTGCGACAGCCCTATCATTTCAAGCTGGAAGCCCAAGGCGGCATTCTGCCCCTTACCTGGGAAATCACGGCTGGCGCACAGCCTCCGGGGATCGACTTGTCTCCCGACGGCACCCTGACAGGCGCGCCTAGCGAAATCGACAGCTTCCATTTCGTCGTGACTATAACCGACAGCGGCAAGCCAGCCCGGTCGCAGAAAAAGGAATTCACTTTCGATGTCATTGCGCCATTGGTTGTGGAATGGAGCAAGAAGCCGAAGGTCAACGGGCGCAGAGTTGAGGGGTCGATTAAAGTTTCGAACCAGACAGAACAGGATTTCGATTTCACCTTTATCGCCCTAGCGGTGGATCCGAACGGACGCGCCACTGCCGTCGGCTACCAGCATTTCACCCTGAAGAAGAACACAGACGAGTTCGAAATTCCGTTCGGAGAAAACCTGCCTTTTGGGGCATACGATCTGCACGCCGATGCGATCGCTGAAGTAGCCGCGACCACGACCATCCATCGCGTTCACCTGGCCAGTGCAGAAAAACTGCAAGTCCAGCAAGGCCCCTAAGCAATCGAAATGAATTCGGAACATCTAAGCGGAAAACGGGAGGGATGCAAGACCGGGGACAGGTCTCAGACCTATCTGGGCCAAACACAGTTTCGGCAGCGCTATTTTAGCCAAAATAAAGAATCCCGAGGTGATGTCAAACCCATTCATCTCGGCCAGTAGCTCGCGTTAGACCCTTGCCGACCTGCTCTCGTAGCTTCCCTTGCGGGCAGCTCCGTGCGATCATGCTCGGGCTCCGGGCTCACCGCCAACCGGACAAACCTGCTTGACGCCTCGGGACTCTATTTTGCTCCGACATATCTTCTTGTTCGCCTCGACCAGCGCTTTGCTATAGACCCTCGCTTGCCCTCTCTCCGTCATTTTGCAATGCAGAGAGTGACTTCGCTTGAGCCCCGGACGCCGCACCAACCGGGAAAACTTCAGAAGCTGTCAAAGAACGAGTTTGTTTTTACTCCTTTCATTTCTAGAGTCAATAAAAAATGACTTCTTATATCTCCCATAAAATCAATCGAGTGCAGGCCGTCCACAGCCCGGTGCCGCGCAAATGGTGCAGCCCGAGACGGAAGCATCGACAACACGCGAGCATAAGGCTTTGATCGCCGCTATTCACGGCTGCTCCAGCCGACAGGAAAATATTCACCCCAATATTTCAATTGTGTAAATCCAGCCAAGAATCTTGCTGGAAGCGGCTTTCTCTCTATTGCCTAATAGATTTTCCCCGCGCCCTCCGCAGTTAAGTGCTCTGGCGTGAAAAGGAAAATCTCCGAACCGCTCGACATCGGATAAAATTCGGTCCCACAAATGAAACCGGTTGCAATTCAAATCATCATATTGATCGTGATGGCGGTGGCTCTGTTCGCAAACCCCAGTGCGAGCGGACAGAAACCTGACTCCGAGCAACGCACCGCCCGCCATTTCGAGGTCATCCGGCGGCAACCTTCGCTGCTCTTGGCCTTCCTGCATGACATGCCCAAGGGAGGCGACTTACACAATCATCTTTTCGGCGCCATCTACGCGGAAAATCTTATCAACTTCGCCGCCCGCGACAATTTTTGCATTGACCGCACTACTTCCATCCTGATCGCACCTCCGTGTGACGACGCTTGCGGTCACTTCACCAGCAAACCGCAGATCGCGTGTGCCTATCAAGACCAGGTGCTATACAACTCCATCATTGATGCGTGGTCCATGCGTAACTGGGCAGGCGAGGAGCCCGGCCACGATCATTTCTTCGCCAGCTTCGACAAGTTTCACTTAGCACTGTTTAACCACATCGGTGACGCCATCGCCGAATCCGCTGCGCGGGCTGCCGCTGACCACCTTCAATACCTCGAACTCATGCACACCGCTGATGATATGCAGTCGGCGGCTCTGGGCGAGAAATTGGGTTGGGGCGACGATTTCGCGAAGTTCCGCGACAAACTGCTGGCGTCGGGGCTGAAAGAAATCATCGCTTCGACCCGGCAAAAACTGGACCGCGACGAAGCCACTAAACTTCGAGTCCTGCACTGCGATTCATCGCGCGCTGATCCCGGCTGTACCGTCCAGGTTCGGTATCTCTATCAGGTTTTGCGAGGTCTGCCTAAAGAACAGGTGTTCGCAGAAACCGTGCTTGGTTTCGAGCTTGTCCAAGCGGATCCTCGCTTTGTTGGCCTGAATCTGGTGATGCCCGAGGACTGGTATGTACCCATGCACGACTTCGAGCTGCACATGAAAATGCTCGACTACCTGCATGGCGTCTATCCCAAGGTGCACATCAGCTTGCACGCCGGGGAACTGGCTATGGGACTGGTTCCACCGGAAGGGTTGGCATTTCATATCCGCCGGTCGGTAGAACTAGGACACGCGGAACGCATCGGTCATGGCACCAGCGTGATGAACGAACACGATGCTGTAGGCCTGCTCCATGAATTGGCCCAACGCAACGTGCTGGTGGAAATCTGCCTGACCTCGAATGATTTGATTCTGGGAGTGCGCGGACAGCAGCATCCCTTGCCCGCCTATATTCGATACGGCGTACCGGTGGCGCTCTCCACTGACGACCAGGGCGTATCGCGTTCAGACATGACTCACGAATACCTGCGTGCGGCTGAAACCTATAACCTGAGGTATTCCGATTTGAAAAGAATAGTCCGCCAAAGCATAGAGCACAGCTTTCTGAAAGAAAGCGATCGTGAGCAAGCCTTAAGGGATCTGGCCTTGTCGTTCGCTGAATTCGAAAAGAATCACTGATGATGAACCGGAATTGACGGAGTAGCTTTAAGATTTCTGAAGAAGTGGACTTAACCATGGTCGACCCATCTGATTTCGCAAATTCCGAAGCGGCGGCAAAGTTTCTGCTGTCGCAAAGTCCGCTTCGACCTAAAATCGCACTTGTGCTCGGATCTGGCCTCGGCGGCTTCGCCGATAACCTCGCCGACGCCACACGCATTCCTTACGACAACATCCCATTCTTTCCGCTATCCACCGCCGTTGGTCATGCAGGCCAGATGGTGATCGGCTCGGCCGACGGGATGCCGCTCGCCGTTATGCAGGGCAGGGTGCATCTCTACGAAGGCTACTCGGCGCGCACGGTAGCGTTCCCGATGCGCGTCCTGGGACGAATGAATATTCGCGCGGTCATTTTCACCAATGCCGCCGGCGGAATTAATTTGGAATATAAGCAAGGCGCTCTGGTCGTAATTACGGATCACATCAACATGCAGGGACAAAATCCCCTGGCGGGTCCCAATGATGAGCGCTGTGGCCCGCGCTTTCCCGACATGACGCACGCATACTCTCCGGCCTATCGTGAGATTGTTAAGAAAGCGGCGGAAAAGCTGGGCAAGAAATTGTACGAAGGCGTATACGCAAGCATGTTGGGCCCCAGCTATGAGACCCCGGCAGAGATCCGCTATTTGCGGACCATCGGAGCTGACCTGGTCGGCATGTCCACTGTCCCGGAAGTGATCGCCGCCCGTCACATCGGGGTGAACGTACTGGCCATTTCGTGCGTGACCAACATGGCTGCTGGCATTCTAGACAAACCCATCAATCATGTAGAAGTGTTAGAAACCGGTGAGCGAGTAAAAGGAGACTTTGCAGCTTTGCTGCGCGCCGCCCTCCCAGAAATTGCAAAAGAAGTCCAAAGAGATGAGCTAAAAGGCGGATAGGTTGGCGCCGAACTTCAGACGTCCGACCTCGGGAAGCAGCTCTACAACCGATGGGTAAAGCGCGGGCCACGTCGCAGGTCGAAAAGACATCTGATTTTGCCGAGGTCCGACCCCTGCCTCTCGTTACTCCCTGCCTCGAGAAATGAAAATCTTCACCGGAGGCTTCACTCCGTAGACCTCGGAGAAGCTTGCCTGATTTACCGCCAAAGCCATGTGTCCGCGCGAATCGACGTAAAGCAGCGGCTTCTTCAGCGGCACATCGCTGAATGTTCGGACGAACGGCAGATCCATCTGATTTTTTCCAATAGCAATATGCACATTCTGCCCGCGTCCGTAACCAAGTTTGAAGAAATCCTCAGCGCTGATATTGGTTACCAGGTTGCCAAAAGGTCCGTCAGTCGCGATCACCTCACCGCTCAACCCCTGCTCATCCAGACGGGGCGCGTTAGTATCAAGCCGCACCAGTCTGTTCACATCCACTTCCGGACCGACCTTGGTCCAATCATCTCCACGCGCCAGATGTGCACCAGCCGGCGAGAAAATGTCTCGCCCATGAAAGGTTGAGGACAACGCTGCGCCAATCATCCAGGCGCGATTCGTAATCTCCCGCGCCGCCTCTATGCCATCGCGATCCTGCACAAGGGTCAGCAATCCGTTATCTGGCAGTACAAAATACTGACCACGTTTCGACTTCACGACCACCGCTTTTCGCGTGCTCCCCACCGTCGGATCGATGACTACCACAAACACCGTTCCCGCCGGAAAGTAAGGCGTAGAACCATAGAGAAATCGCGCCCCATCCGATATGGAAAACGGGGTCACGTCATGAGTCAGATCCACAATCCGCAGCCTTGGCGCGATTGAATACATCACCCCCTTACAAAGTGCAACCGAGTCGTCCACCACGCCGAAGTCCGTCATGAACACTATGGTGGGCGGTGCCTTCGCCGGGACTTCCTGTCCGTAAGCCCTCGCAATCGGACCGCCAAGTAAGACCGCCGCAGCCAGCAAAACAGCCCATTTGCGCAACTTTTGCATTTGAAAGCCACACCTCCACCAGCTGATTTCTGGACTCGGGTTGGAGCGAAACATTGTAAACGACCATAGCAGCCGAATATTTCCCATGCGCCGGAAACGTCTATAATCTTTCAGGGCGTAAGAGCTTCAACCCCATCTCAGGAGAGATCAATGTCCTCAGCCATCCCCGAAAAATATCGTGACCTGTTCAGCAAACGTGCCTTTGCCAGCCTCGCCACCCTTATGCCCGACGGACATCCGCAGGTGACCCCGGTATGGTGCGACCTGGAAGGAGATTACGTCCTCTTCAATTCCGCAAAGGGACGTCAAAAAGATAAAAATGTGCGCCGCGACCCGCACGTCGCGTTAGCCATCATTGATCCCGATAATCCTTATCGCTATCTCGAAATCCGCGGCCGCGTCGTGGAAATTACCGAGCAGGGTGCCGACGAACATATCGATAAGCTGGCCAAAAAATATCTTGGCGTGGACAAATACCCCTATCGCCAGCCTACCGAAACTCGCGTGATTTATAAGATTCAGCCTGAGCACACTCACATGATGGGCTGATCACGGCCAGTTGGGAACGGGTTGTTCGTCGCGCCTCAGGTTTCTCCAAAGTTGCTTTAAATTTTAAGAAGCACAATTCCAGGAACTCCATGCCAACCGCACAGGCCGAAACTACCGCCCTCGATCTCACCTGGGTTCGCTCGCAATTTCCATCTCTGGCGCAAACGGTCGCCGGCCGCCTTGCCGTTTTTTTCGACGGCCCCGGCGGCACTCAGGTGCCGCAGCGAGTGATTGACGCGATTGCCGATTATTTATCGCACTCAAATGCCAATACCTGCGGTGCTTACGCGACCAGCCGGCGAACCGATGCCGTTATCGCGGGCGCGCGAGCCGCTATGGCGGACTTTCTCGGGGGCGATCACGACGAAATCGCCTTCGGCCCGAACATGACCACGATGACCTTCGCCTTCAGTCGCGCTATCGGCCGCGAACTTGGACCAGGCGACGAAATTCTTGTGACCCATCTCGATCACGACGCCAACGTCTCGCCCTGGCGCGCACTAGAAGAACGCGGCGTCACCATCCGCTTCGGGGAGATTAACGAAAACGATTGCACTCTTAACCTGGAAGACCTCGCGCAAAAAATCACCAGTCGCACCAGGGTCGTCGCCGTGGGTTATGCCTCGAACGCGGTCGGCACGATCAATGATGTAAAGGAAATCATCCGGTTGGCTCATAAGAAGGGCGCCCTCGCCTACATCGACGCCGTCCACTATGCACCGCATCGTTTGATTGACGTTCGCGCGATCGATTGCGACTTTCTTGCGTGCTCAACCTACAAGTTTTTTGGACCTCACATGGGAGTGCTCTTCGGCAAACGCGAGCACCTGCAGCGCCTGCAGCCCTACAAGCTGCGGGCCAACACCAACGCCGTTCCTAATCGCTGGGAGTGGGGCACTCTGAATCACGAATGCATTGCCGGGATCACCGCATGCGTGGACTATCTCGCGGATCTGGGCCGTCGCATTGATCCCTCGGCCACCACCCGACGTGCAGCACTGCTAACTGCATACCACGCCATCCAGCAACACGAGGCTCGCTTGGCGCAAACCATGATTCCGGGATTGATGGAAATTCCCGGACTTAAGTTTTACGGCATCACCGATCCCGCAAAACTTGACCGTCGTTGTCCCACTTTTGCCGTCCGCATTGCAAATCGAACTCCGCTGGAGCTGGCCACCGCGCTCGGCGATCGTGGCTTCTTTACCTGGGATGGCAACTACTACGCCCTGAATCTCACTGAACGCCTCGACGTAGAAAAAGACGGCGGCTTCTTGCGCATCGGCTTGGCGCATTACAACACGGCTGAGGAAGTCGATCGGTTCTTAACTGCACTAAGAGAGATAGCAGGCTAGACGTCGGTGGCGAGTATCGAGTGACAGTCGGCCAGCGATTACGTGCACACCAGCCACTGCACTGACCAGTATCCTTAGTCACTGCCTCCCCGCATCTCGATCACCTGATCGCCTTGGCCGATCAACACCGCGGAAGCCATCCCGATAAATAGTCCATGCTCCACCACGCCGGGCGTGTTTTCCAGTTTTCGCGCCAAAGCCGGCGGATCCGGAATCTGACCAAAGTTGCAATCAAGAATGTGGTTACCTTCGTCGGTGATAAACGGTCTGCCCGACGAAGCTCCTCGGACGATGACCTCAGCTCCGAAGGCAGCAATCTTGTTTGCGACCACAGCCTCTGCGAATTTGATGACTTCAACCGGCACGGGAAATTTTCCAAGCATCGAAACCCGCTTGCTGGAATCGGCGATGATGACCAGATTCCGCGATGCTGAAGCGACAATCTTTTCCCGGAGCAATGCCCCGCCACCGCCTTTGATCAGTCGCAACTTGGGATCTACTTCATCGGCGCCGTCGATCGTGATATCAATTTTCTGAAACTCATCCAGCGTAGTCAGGGGAATTCCCAGGCTTGCCGCAGCTTCTTGCGTATGGATCGAAGTAGGTATGCCGCGAATCTTCAACCCGGCCTGCACACGCTGTCCGAGAAAGCGGATAGCGTACGCAGCGGTCGAGCCGGTCCCGAGCCCCACGATGTCACCGTCGCGGACCAGCTTTACCGCCGCCAAGGCTGCCGCTTCCTTCTCGCGATCATTGGCCATAACCAGTCACTGTACCAAAATAGCGTCCGCCAACTGATATGGGCAACGAGCGCTCGGCTTGTGCGTCCGACCGCGAATCGTTCTAAAGCAAGACAAACAATAAGACTACCGCCTGGCCATCTCGGCTCCCTGGCCGAACCGCTGGGTGGCGTAACCCACGATCATGCCCACGATCCCGCCCGGCAGCATGATCTCGAAGTAATAGTGCTTGCCGCCAGGGTTCGGTATCGCAGCCACCCCAAATGCCAGTAGCAATCCAATTCCCAGCCCAAAAAGAATTCCGAGCGGCAGTGAATTCACCTTCTTAGAAAAGTATCCGATAAGTACTCCCGCGATCAGCCCTTTGACGGTGGAACCAATCACGATGCCCAGCAGTTGCGCTCGCACGTCGGGCGTGAACCAGGCAGTGAGTCCGTCAAAAACCCCGAGAAACCCGCCGACCAGCAGCCCGAGGACGATTTTGTTCATGGTGTCTCCTCATAGCGACAAAAATCCCCGCTACCACCTTATTCAACATCCGCCAAAAATCCTTTAAGTCAGAAGCAATATTTGCCCCCTGTGGAGTGCCGCGCCAGTCAGTTCGGTAGTGGTCGCAGAAAACCCAATCTGAAAATTCCCCTCTACCGGGCTCGCCAAAAAATAAACAAGCTCCGCATAAGTAAGTAAGCCAGGATTAGCAGAATCCAGGCGCGATTCTTCCCCATCCACCGCCATAGTCTCGTAATCGCGCTCTCAGGATAGGCACTGACAGGCAAACCATCAACATAGCGGTCAATATCGTCGGCCAATTCTTTCACTGACCCGTAGCGTTCAGACAAATCTTCCACCGTCGCCTTCCCGGCGATTGCCCCCAGCGCCCTCGGCAATGACACTGAATCCGTTAGTAAGAACTTCAATATCGCCCCTAACGAATAAACGTCCGCGCGCTCCCCGACAGCCGAGGCTTCACCCCGCGCCTGCTCTGGCGCCATATATCCTGGGGTGCCAAGCATCGCGCCGTGGGAGGTATTCGAGGCAGATGGGTTCTGTTGCCCTTCGCGGATTTCACCTCCGCCCGCCTCCTCGGTCAAGACCTTCGCCAGCCCCCAGTCCATTACCAACACTTCGCCGAACGGCCCGACCATAATATTGTGCGGCTTCAAATCGCGATGGAGTACGCAGTGGGCATGCGCGAATGAAACTGCCTCACAGATTTTCTGGAAAGTTCGCAATCTTTCCAGCACTCCGCTCGCGCCAGCCGCGTATTGATCCAGTCGTTCTCCTTGCACCAGCTTCATCGTGTAAAAAACGCGTCCGTCGGGCAGCGTTCCGACATCATGCACCGGAATAATGCGGGGATGCTCCAGCCGGGCGATGATTTTCGCCTCGCGCAGTAATCGGGCTGCGATCGCCCCAGTGGAGTCCGCCATGCGGATCGCCTTGAGCGCTACCTCACGCCCAAGCGTTGTGTCCTCCACCCTGTACACACTGCCCATCCCGCCCTCGCCAAGCTTATCGATGAGCAAATATCGTGTTCCGCTAAGGTCTGGAAGATCCGCAGCAGAACGCAGACGCTCGAGGGCGTCGTCAGAGAGCCATTTCATGCGGGAGGTCTTTGTTGGCGCGCCAGGGTATTTCCGGCAACCATCGAGTTGAATGTCATTGCGAAATCGAGAATGCGATTCATCGCTGCTTCATTCCCAGTAGGGTTTGTGCTTCCCGCTGAAACTCTTCTTCGCTGGCGGTCATATCACGCAGTTGCTCGAGGACAATTTTGCGGAATTCGCGGCGAGCGTAAGCCAAATAGTTTGTGACATCGGTCCTCTTTAACCCAAACCGCTGCGCCACCTGCTGGTAGGTCAGGTCATGACCGCCGTCATCAATGTCATAGAATTGGAGCATCCTAAACTGCATTTGTTTGCCGGATTCTTCGCAGTGCCGGCGAAACCGATCGAGGGACAGGCTGAAAACACTACGCATCCATTCCCGCTCAAAGAAGTCTTCGACTCGTCCCGGCGACGGAATTTCGATGTGCCTTAACTCGCCTTCTGCGGATTCGAAGTCGAGCTGCTGAAATTCAATTTCTCCGCCTCGTTTCAGACGTCGCGACGCCTTATCTTGATTGGCGATCAGACGGTCTACACAAACTCGTAGAAAAGTTCTCAATCGTGATCGCTTCGGTTCATAGCTGGCGAGAAAATCTTTTTCCAGCAGGCGGTAGAAAAAATCCTGGGTAAGATCCTTCGCCTCCTCGTTCTCTCGCCGCCAATGCAGTCGAATGTATTTGTAGACTGGCTTCCAATAAGCTGCGATAAGCACTTCGAGCGCGCGTTGCCGCTGATCGGGCTCGGCACTGCGAGCCGCGACGACTACCGACCACCGGGTTAGCGGGAATTCGGATCCGCTGAAGTTACTGTCATCCCACATGGAAGCGCAAGGGAGTGTACGACGTCGTACAGAGCGTGCCAAGATGGTTTTGGATTTTATTTCTAGAAATGCACAGGTGCACCAAAGTTTGGGGATTGACCTGGTCGCACATCCCGCGTAGATTCTTTTCACACTAAGCAATAATCCAGCCCAAAAAAATAATTTTTCTCGGTAAGGGTAGCTGCATTCCTCAGCACCTCTTCCTTAAAGGTGACGCATTGTGCAGAAAGTAGAAAGCGGATGGCATGTCTACCGCACGCGGTTTCTGGTTCGAGCCAAGCAATTGACTCAGCCATTGGAATTTCGCGATGTGCTCGGCCGCGAACATAGCGGACAGCCAGGCGATTATTTGATCGAGTCCTCCGATGGCACGCAACGGATTGCTCGTCGTGAAATTTTTGAAGACATCTATGTGGTCATGACTTCCTCGGCTCGGATGAAGCGGAAAATATCCAATCCCATTATTGCCGGCAGAGCCATTACTTCCACATCAAATTCGGAAAAGGGGCAGCATCCCACTTGCTAAGACTGAGATACAATATATGGGGATATATGCTTGACAGCCCCAACATACGGGAGTAGTGTTTGCATCCCATAGAGCCTTAAACGCCTTTGAAACAAAAATAAGACGGGGCATCGTGAGTACAAGATAAAGACACGTAAGGCCGTTCGGTTGAGGTGATCTGAGCGGTCCCGTGGAAGGGTTTCCACCCGTTCTCTGAGCGGGTAGTTGGTGCGGTGGCCGTTTCCTCTGTATTTGCTGAATGCAGTCTATGAACTCCTCCTGGGGGAGCGACGACAGTTGACAAATCAAGCTGTGGAAAATACCTCCAAAAGAGGCTAGCAATCCTTTTCCTCAGCCGAGAACTTGAGCAAAAATATAGACACGATCTGAGAAATCCTGAGTTTAATTGAAAGAGAGATCAGCACTCGCAAATTCGGGTCAGCTAGAAGCACAATTACAAAGGAGAGAAGAAACGAACATGGCAGAAGTAAGAGAAAAAGGAGCCCCCACCACCGAGACCACCGCCATTCCCGGTGCGACCCCGGTAAATGCCGCCACTTCCAGCAAGAAGGCCTCGGGCCTCTCCTTTCAACGCTTTTTTACCAAGCCCGGCGTCTCGCCTTATGACGAAATCGAGTGGGAAAAGCGCACTGCCCTGATCACTGACGCCAAAGGCAATGCGATCTTCGAACAGAAAGACGTTGAAGTCCCCAAAGACTGGTCTGTCACGGCCACCAATATCGTGGCCAGCAAATATCTGCACGGAACTCTTGGGACGCCCGAGCGTGAGAGCGGAGTGCGTGCCCTGGTGACGCGCGTGGCCGAAACCATCCGCGACTGGGGAATGTCGCAAGGCTATTTCAAGACTTCCGATGATGGAGCCTCTTTTCACGACGAGTTATCGCACATTCTTCTGCGCCAGTACGCCGCCTTCAACTCGCCGGTGTGGTTCAACGTGGGATGCGACCGCATCGAGCCCAACTCCGACGCCCAGAACTGGCACTGGAATCCGGCCAGTGCACGTGTGGAATTCGGTGTTACCGGGTACAGTACGCCGCAGTGTTCCGCTTGCTTCATCAATTCAGTGAAAGATTCTTTGGATTCCATTCTGACTCTTGCCAAGACCGAAGGCATGCTCTTCAAGTGGGGATCAGGCACCGGCACCAATCTATCTTCTTTGCGTTCTTCCACGGAAGGCCTTAGCGGCGGGGGCACGGCCAGCGGTCCGCTCAGCTTCATGAAGGGCTTTGACGCCTTTGCTGGGGTCATCAAGTCGGGTGGCAAGACTCGCCGGGCTGCTAAAATGGTCATCCTCAACATCGACCATCCCGACATCATCGACTTCATCGAGTGCAAGTCGAAAGAGGAAGCGAAGGCACACGCGCTGATCGCATCGGGATACGACGGATCTTCTCCCGACTCCGATGCCTACTCGTCCATCTTCTTCCAGAACGCAAACAACTCTGTCCGCGTCACCGACGACTTCATGTATTCCGTTCTGCGCGACAACGGCTTCACCACGCGCGCTGTTCGCGACGGGCGCCCGATGCAGAACTTCAAAGCCAAAGATCTGCTTTACAAAATTTCCGACGCCACCTGGCGTTGCGGCGATCCCGGCATGCAGTACGACACCACGGTCAATCGCTGGCACACGTCGAAGAACACGGCCCGCATCAATGCCAGCAACCCGTGCTCGGAGTACATGTTCCTCGACGATTCCGCCTGTAACCTGGCCAGCCTGAACCTGCTGAAGTTCGCGCCCAACGGCACCTTCGACGTGAAGGCTTATCGCCACGCCGTAGATGTACTCATCACCGCGCAGGAAATTCTGGTTGACAACGCGGGCTATCCGACGGAGATGATCGCGAAGAACTCGCACGACTACCGTCCGCTCGGCTTGGGCTACGCTAATCTCGGCGCCCTGCTAATGGCCGCCGGCCTCCCCTACGACTCCGACGCCGGACGCGACTACGCCGCCTGCGTCACCGCCATCATGTGCGGCGAAGCCTACCTGCAATCTTCACGCATCGCCGAGCTTTGCCCAGCCCTTGCACCGGCAACCGAGCCTACGCAAAAGGGGATGGCGGAAACCAATCTCGGATCAAATGTAATGCCCGGCGGGGCCTGTCCCGGTTGGTACATCAACCGCGAACCGTTCCTCGACGTTATCCGCATGCACCGCGCGTCAGTCAATAACATCAACAAAACTAATGTCCCAACCGCACTCTATGAGTCGAGCAAGGACACTTGGGACGAAGCCCTGGCCCACGGCGAAAAACACGGCTACCGCAACTCCCAAGTAACCGTCCTAGCCCCCACCGGAACAATAGGGTTCATGATGGATTGCGATACTACCGGAATTGAGCCGGATCTTGCGCTGGTGAAGTATAAGAAGCTTGTTGGTGGTGGCATGATCAAGATCGTGAACAACACCGTGCCTACGGCATTGTTCAAGCTGGGGTACGATCACGACGAAACCGACAAAATCGTTTCTTACATTGACGCCACCGGCACCATCGAAGGCGCGCCCGATATCAAGGACGAGCACCTCGCCGTCTTTGATTGCTCGTTTAAGCCGGCCAAGGGAACGCGGTCGATCCATTACATGGGCCATCTGAAAATGATGGCGGCGGCGCAACCTTTCATTTCCGGCGCGATATCCAAAACGGTGAATCTGCCGGAGAACGCCACCGTGGAAGACATCATGGAGTCTTATCTCCAGGCATGGAAGCTGGGGTTGAAGGCTGTGGCCGTTTACCGTGATGGATGCAAGAAGTCGCAACCGCTGAGCGCGTCCGGCACCACGACTGCGCTCTCGAAGAAAGGCGATGCTGCCGCCGCGTTGGCCGCCCAGCAAGTCGAGGAAGAAAATCTTAACGCGCCCCCGCGGGCCGTCCGGCACAAGCTGCAGGAAGAGCGCGCCTCCATCACTCACAAATTCAAGGTGGGCGACCACGAGGGCTACATCACGGTCGGCCTCTATCCCGACGGCAGCCCTGGCGAGCTCTTCATCACCATGGCCAAAGAAGGTTCCACGGTCAGCGGCCTGATGGACAGCTTTGCTCTGGCCGTCTCCATCGCGCTGCAACACGGCGTACCGCTGAAACTCTACTGCGAGAAGTTCGCCCACACCCGCTTCGAACCCAGCGGCTGGACCGGCAATCCCGATATCGGCTTCGCCAAATCGATTATGGACTACATTTTCCGCTGGCTGCAGTTGCGCTTCCTGACTGGCCAGCAGGGGATGCTGTTCGAAAACCTGAGACTGCGGATGCCTGCCGCCGGGTCGCAGTCCGAAGGCATCGGAGAAGCCAGCAGTTCGCCGGTTTCCGATCAGAGGTCTGAAGTACGGCTTCCGACGCCCGGTTCAGTGCACGCCGCAGACGCTCTCGCTGGACTTATCGACCTGGGCGACGCCCCCACCTGCAGCTTCTGTGGATCCATCATGACGCGCAATGGAAGCTGCTACCGGTGCGGGAGCTGCGGGAGCACGAGCGGGTGTAGCTAGGATTGCTCACGTAGAGGCAGGCGTCCTTGTGGGTGTGCGCAAATGATGAAAGTCCGGCTGGAGAACGTGAAAGTCCAGACCGCAAAAGATGAAATGGAACTACGCTTTTGGAACCAATGACATAGGTGGGTGTTAGCCCGCTCGAAATGGATATCCCGCCCGTAGCCGAGCCGGCTCGACCGGTTCGGCGCCGTTCTTCCTGAGATGTTGCTCGCCTCGGATTGCCCGTATTTCATTCAGATTCAAATCCATCCAGAGTGGTGGTCAGCCGCTGCGGCAGGACCCCTGCTAGATCAATTCATCTGCCCCGATTTTCAGTGGCAAGCGCTTATGTCCGATCAGGACGCGCAAGGCGTCGATCTGCGGAGGGAGGACCTTCCGTAGCTCAACGCACACACAAGCCAAGTATATAATTCGGCGCACTCGTGCGGTTAACCTCAAAACCCTTTGGATCTAAGCCACCAGGTTGCGCATTTTTTTCGGTTTAGGCCGTTCCGCTGGTGAGTTTCTTTTGGTCGGTGTCTCCCTGCGGTTCATGCGACTTTTCCTTTCCGAGCGACAGATTCACTCTTGGCTCGCATTGATTTGACGAGGTCGGCCGACGACGCTCCTTCAAGCGACAATCCGTAGCCAACTTCTCGCACGATGCGCTCCTTCAACGGTTGAATGAAGTGGATGCGGGTGTTGCGGCGTGTCACTTCCGGGGCCTTCAGGTACAGCTCGGCCAATTCCCGCGCCCGGGTGAGCGCCTTACCGTTCGGCACAACTTCGGCTACCACTCCCCATTCGTGTGCAGTATGCGCCGGCAGCGGTTGTGGGTTCAGCAGGAACGCCTCCGCTCGCCCCGCTCCCGCGCGATAACTCCAGGTGGTAAAGATTCCGTCACCGGGTGCAACGCCTGCGGAGAAGTGGGCCACATCCTGGAAGGTCGCACCATCCGCCGCCACAATCACACTGGCAAGCAGCGCGTAGTCTGAGTGCACATGGGCACGTCCCTCGATGGCCGCGATGACCGGCACGCGTATGTTGGCTATGTTTTCCAAAGCCTGAACGCCTTCGTCGTGAACCTGGCTCCAAACCCCGGGATCGGCGACATCGCCGAAAGAGGACCAATCGACATCAGTAATGAACTCCCCACCTGCACCCGTGAGGATTACGATCTTGTTCGCTCGATCTTGCGAAATACGGTAGAAGGCATCGACAAGTTCCGTGTGAGCTGGCGCGCTCATAATGAACGGCCCGCCGTTGCTGTGGAACTCAGCAACCAGCACACCTTTGTCGTCTCGGGTCAGCTTTAGGTTGTGATAAGCAGTGAAGTAGTCACTTTGAAGTTGCATCGTACTCTCCTCTCTGATTTGGTTGCTCCGCTGCGGGCGAATCCCAGCGATTAGAATCCGCAACCTGCCTGAGAGTTGCAGGACGGATGGTCCGTTCACCACTATTCTTGACCCGATTCCCCCTCGGCCCTGTAGAAATTTCGAATTCATGCTCCTTGCGCCATGTGCGGCAACCCTTATGCCCAGGCAATGAATTCCGATTCGCCGGAGAATCGGAGATCATTTCCACGCGTGGGCCGCAACTATTTGGTACGTTTTTCGCGTAGGACAACATAAAAAGGAACGGTCATCGGGCTAGCCGAAAGGATCTCTTGTCTCCGGCACGCTAAGACTCATGATCCATTCGAAGTTTGCCGAGGCGACGCCCCACGCAGTGCTCTCTCAGGTTCCCCAGGATCGTACGCGAGTGCTGTTTTGCACGCGGTGGACGGGAGCAACTTCATGCCGACATCTCATGCAGCAGCGCGTCGAACTGGGCCCGCTTGCGCGACCTCAGCGCATGTAGCTGCGCATTCACGGCATTCTTGAGCACACTTCCTCATGGTTTCGCCTTCGTATTTTCCGCACTCCGCCGCGCAAGCCGTGCATAGCTCGGAACAGATACCGCAGACCTGGTGAGCGAATCCAGAGCTGTTTGTCAGCAAGATTACGCAGGTCCGGCACAATTCAAGACACTCGTTACACAGCCGGATGCAGTCCCTCATCATGATCGGATCTTCGTTCAGCGACTCAGTGCGGCATTGAGAGCACCAGCGTGAACACTGCAAGCACTCCTCGATACATCGCTCAAATGTTTGATTTGAAATTGTCATTTCATCCTCCACTCTTTTATCGGACTCTTGCGTAGTCTTACGGGTTCCCGTTGCGGTCTTGCTGCCTGATCGCCGCGACTAGTCGCGGACATGAGAGCCGGCGGGTTACTCTCTCAACAGTTGGTGGACGAACGAGATCGCAATCGATCCTTCGCCGACAGACGATGCAACGCGTTTGACATTGCCTGCGCGAACATCCCCCGCAGCGAAAACACCGGGCAGACTGGTTTCTAGTAGGTATGGTCGGCGACTGAGAGGCCAGTGTGCGCCGCTCAGCTCCTCGGATGAAAGATCGGGACCTGTCTTAATGAAGCCCTTGTTGTCGAGCACGACGCACCCGTTGAGCCAAGCGGTGTTGGGGTTCGCTCCTGTCATTACGAACACATGGGCGATATTCTTCTCCTCGGTCTTTCCAGTTTGAGTATTCCGTACCGTGACTCGTTCGAGATGATCAATGCCATCGAGGCCGACAAGTTCGGTATGTACCAGTACGGTGATGTTAGGGGTTTGTTCAATGCGCCGAATCAAGTATTTCGACATTGTGTCAATGAGGCCAGAGCCTCTGACGACTATGTACGCGTGCTTTGTGCTCTCAGCCAAAAAAACAGCAGCCTGCCCCGCTGCATTTCCGCCGCCGACCACAATGACGTCTTCGCCGCTACACACCTGCGCCTCAACAAAAGTTGCGCCATAATAAATGCCCGCTCCTTCAAAGCGCGATAAATTCTCAATCGGCAGCTTCCGGTATTTGGCCCCGGTGGCGATGACGATTGCACGCGCTGGGATCCTTGTCCCATCTTCGAGTTCTATTTGATATGGCTTGCGGTCGCAGGTTAGCCGCGTTCCCGTGGTGAGCAGCATCTGCGCTCCAAATTTTTGCGCCTGAGTGTATGCCCGACCAGCTAGTTCGTTTCCCGAAATTCCGGTTGGAAATCCAAGATAGTTCTCAATTCTCGAACTGGAACCCGCCTGCCCTCCAGGCGAGTAAGTTTCCAGTAGCAAGACCTCGAGTCCCTCAGAGGCGCCATACACGGCAGAGGCGAGGCCCGCTGGCCCTGCGCCTACGATAACCAAATCGCGCACTTGTGTCTCGTCTACCGCCTCGTTGAAACCAAGACAGTTGGCGATCTCGCGATTCGTGGGATTGCGCAGTACCGTTTCGCCGCGGCAGATCACCACCGGTGTCTCAGCGACAGAGACACGAAAGTGATCGAGAAGGCTTTGTACGTCAGCTTCGCGTTCCAGATCGATATACGTATATGGGTGGCCGTTCCGAGTCAAGAATTCCTTGATGCGAAGCGTATCGGCGGAATGGCTTGACCCCACCAGTGTTGCATCACCGATGCTTTGTGCTAGCAACTCCACCCGTCGAAGAATGAATGCGCGCATCAGGATCTCGCTCAGTTCGGCATCTGTTTGCACCACAGTGAGGACATTTTCCCGAGCAAGTTGGATAACTTCTCCATCTTGCCGGGCACGAATCCGCGCCAGAGCGCGCCGGCCTGAAAGCGTGTTGATTTCGCCGGTGAACTGACCGGGTCGGACGATCGTAATAAGCGTTTCGGTTGCACATGTCGGCCGCACCGCCTCTAGTTCGCCTGTAATAACCACGAACAATGGAATGGCTCGATCCCCTTGTTCGACCAAGACCTCGCCGCTGCGAACTGTGCGCCTGCGGCCGTGTGTAGCAACACGTTCGATTTGCACTGAAGTCAGTGTCGGGAAGATCTGGTCGGCACGCGAGGACGTTAGTGGTAGTGGAGTGATCCGTTCCGCCATACTTACCATTCTATCTCCCGCAGCCATGCGACAGCCTTTTGTCGAAGGTCTTTGTGCTGTCCTTTGTTGTGATTGTCGCCAGGAAATCGTCTTCATTCGTCTTGTTCAGCGATTGTGCCTCCACGACTCGCCCTCCTAGAGAGGCTGAACGTCGTCGGATTCAGTTACCCGACTTCACCGCCTGCGCCGAATACCACAAGACCGCCGGGTTTACGCGTTCGGGATAAATCGCAAACATCTCGCTGTACAGATCGAGCGCGGTCTTGGTATAGGAAGCAATTCTGTCGAAATCGCGAATGTATTTTCGTGTTGCCTCGATGTTATTTGGCGTATCGGGCGCGCCCAGCCTTTTATGCCCAGCAATAGCGGCCACCGGCTTGAGCGACTCGATCGTATCGAGAGCAGCGATCCACTCCTTGCGGCCGTCGGCATTCGACTCACCCAGATGAAGATGAACATCGTTGTAGAGCGCATCGCCGCAAACGGCAAGTCCGATGGAAGGGACGTGGAGACAGGTTGTGCTATCGGTATCGGTATGCCCGAGAGGAACACTTATGAGTTGTTTCCCTTCCAGTTCCAGAACACCGTCCTTGAGTTCGTCGGCAATCAAGAGCGTCGAATCGATTTGTCCGGGAAAGCGTGGTTTCCAATATGACTCAACCACAGGAACCGACGCCTGCTTTCGCATAACCGCGATGACTTCGCTCGTCGCGACGAACCGCGCCTTCGGAAATTTCTTCTGGATTGTGTTTACGCCAAAGAAATGATCGCCGTGGCCGTGGGTTGCGTAGATTGCCGTCAAATTCTTGCCGCTGTGCGCGATCCAGTCGACAAGTTTCTGGTTTTGATCGACCGTAATCGCCGTGTCCACCAGCACGGCATCGCGCTTGCCCGAAATAAGCGTCGAAGAAATGGGCGACCATTTCATTTCGCTTGCGCCGGGCGGAAGGTCGCTTGTGACCACCGGGATCTGGGCGCTGACAAGAACGTCCCACTGCAATCGATTGGTCATCACTCCTCCTCAATTTGCCGGTTCTGCTTCGACGGCGCAGCGATGTTGGCTCAGCCTGCCGCTTCGGACAAACGGGTCTCGACTTTCTTGTCGAGATCCCTCGCGACCGCGAGTGCCTCGGAATTCCGATAGGGAGCCAGAAGACTGGCCATCCCGTCATAGGAAATGTGAACGCCATCAGAGCGTTCGTCGACGAGCACCGTGACCGGGGCCTAAGAGCCGGCGTCCGGAACGTTCCTTGCCATTTGCTGCATGATGAGCGGATTGCCCAGGATGAGCCGCACCATTCGGGGGTTATCGCGATCCGTCGCTTTCCTTATAACGGCGCCGTGGTCCAGTTCCATGAAGAGCATCAGGCCCGTCTTGCCCAACCCTTCGCGAACTATGCTTTCGAACTCTGGAAACGTCGGCACAGCGGCTGTCTTTTTCGCGAACGCAACCATGTCCGGATGGCCTATGGCGGCTCTAATCGCGGCTAATATCTTGTCGAATGGCCGGGACGAGATCAGGCTGAATCGCTCGACCTCAAGTGTGGCTATCATCCCCAACGCCTTTCTTGCCGGTCTCGACGAGGGTGCCGAGTACCTCCGGCCAATTTTTCTCGAAGCCGGCGTCGCGTTGCAGTCCGCGTTCCAGCACGGTCTTTATACGGTTCTGAGCTTCGGGCCACCCGAGTGCTGTGCCAAACGAAGCGAAGGCGTCGAGGAGCCGATCGAACGGCGGCAAAGAGACTTGGTTGACGAGATGTTTTGCCGCAACGAGAGCGCGCCGATCGAAGGAGCCGATCCGGCGTGCGAGGGCATCGACGAAGCCGTCCAGCTCGGCGTCCGGAAGTGATCGGTTCACATAGCCGTATCGTTCCGCTGTGTCGCCATCGAAGTCGTTGGCACTCAGAACGATTTCGAGCGCCCGCCCGCGCCCCACCAGGTGCGGAAGGCGCTCTGTGCCTCCGCCCCCGGGATGCAGGCCGACTCCGAGTTCGGGGTGGCCGAGCTTCGTGTTCTCGCGCGAGGCGAACCGCATGTCGCAGGCAAGAACGAACTCGCTGCTCACGCCGCGCACGCAGCCCCGGATTCTTGCGAGGCTGACGACCGGCGCTTTCGTTAGGCGCACGAACGTGTCCATCAAAATGGGTAAGCCCGTGGGGCCGATAGCGCTCATGATGTTTCCGATCTTGCCCGTCAGATCGAAGTGCGACAGGTAGAAGTCCGGAAGAGCGCTTTCGAAAACAACCACACGCAAACTCTCAGTAGTCTCCATCCGGACAAGAAGGTCCTGAAGGGCCTGGAAGACATCGGCGTCGACGACATTAAAGGGCGGATAGTCGAATATGGCTCTCCAGTACCGCGGCGTTTCCTCGATCACCCGCATGGGTGAAGTATTCGATTTGGCCACGATTCATCCTCCTTTAAGGTTCAAGCGAGCGGGACGGGTCTGTGATCTTCTTGTCTTCGTAAGAGCGCATGCGCGCGAGCGCCTGGTCGGAAACGCACAATCTCATGAAGAGGTTTCGCTCGAGAGCCAGTCCTTCAGCGAGAGGCGTGTCGATCGCATTGCGGACAAGACGCTTGATATAGGCGAGCGATTCCGGCGTATGCGAGCAGAGGCGTTTTGCAATTTCCATCGCGCGATCGATGGCCTTGCCGCTGACGGTTTCGTGCACAAGGCCCTTCTTTTCGGCGTCACGCGGATTGAGCGGCCGCCCCATAAGGATGTGCATGAGGGCTGCCGCCGGCCCGATGGTGCGGGGCAACCTTTGTGTGCCGCCCGCACCGGGCAGAAGACCGAGTTCGGTCTCGGGCAGACCGATCAGATAGTCTCCGTCCTCAGCGACGCGAAGGTCACATGCAAGCGTAAACTCGAAGGCCCCGGCAAGAGCCGTCCCGGAAATCGCAGCGATGACAGGCTTGGGCATGGTTTCGCACAGCGCCATTGCCTTGTCGAAGAATCCGTCGTGGTAGGCTGCGTTGTCCGGCCATTGCCGCCCGGAGGTGCGCACGGCTTGCGCGAATTCGATAAGGGCAGGAATGCTGAAATGACGGTTAAAATATCCCGGAGCGCCGCCTGTCACGATCACAACGCGGATGTTGGGATCGCCGGCGAATTCTTGCAGGCTCTCTGTTAGCGCGTCGCCCATTTTGGCGTCGAAATACATGCGCTTCGCGCTCCCTAGCGTGATAACGGCAATTCCTGCAGTGACTTTTGTTGACAAGACATCCGCGTTCATCGAGGGCTCCGTACGGTTTAAGTTGTTCGGCGAATCTGCCGCTCCGCCGTGCGAAGGATATGGAGAGTTGCAGTCACCAGCTTGCTTCTTCGAACTAGATTTACTCATTAGTGCCAAGAAAGAGCGTTTTTGCGCAGCCCCGTTCGATGACTTTCTTTCACAGATACGGGACCAACCTTCTCCTCTCGGTTCGCTTTCGAGATCTGCCCATGACGGAAACAACCGATGATGTGGTCATTTACCATCCCGATGGCCTGCATGTAGGCGTAAATAACGGTGGGACCGACGAAACTAAATCCCCGGCGCTTTAAGTCTTTACTGAATGTCTCGGATTCGGGGGAGCTCGCCGGTATCTCCCGCGTCGTCTTCCAACGGTTGAGTTTCGGCCGCCCGCCGACGAACCGCCAGCAATAAGAATCAAAGTCGCCGAACTCTTCCTGGACCTTCAGCAATGCACGCGCGTTGCGCACCGCACCTTCGATCTTCATGCGGTTGCGGATGATGTCGGTATCGGCTAAGAGTGTTTGAATTTGTCTTCCGGAATAACGCGCGACTTTCTCGGGATCGAATTTTTCGAAAGCGCGGCGATAGCCTTCTCGTTTTTTCAACACCAGTGACCAGTTCAATCCGGCCTGCGCTCCCGAAAGAACGAGCCCCTCGAAGTGTTTGCGATCGCTATGGGCGGGAACGCCCCACTCCCGGTCGTGATATTCGACCAACAGCGTGTCCTCCAAGTTCACCCAGGAACACCGTTGACCGGGCTTTGTCTCGTTTCTGCGGGCCATGTTCACTTTTTGCCTGCCGCCGCGTCTTCAATCACGTTTGCGACTTCCTTCGGATAGGAGAGCATCTGACATGACTGGATGGCAGAACAAAGGTGATCGCACCTATCTGCTTCGCCATGCTCTTTTCTTGTTCGGGAGCGATCATATTGTCGTTGCTGGCGACGATGAACCACGACGGCTTACTGTGCCAAGCCGCTGCCGTGGGTTCAGCTTCGAAGATCGAGCCTGCGGTTTGAGGCTGGACCGCAACAAGGAGCGCTTTCTCCTCCTTGGTCAGGTCCTGCGCGAACGCTGTCTCGATGCCTTCGGGAGTCAAAAGGATGAACCCATCTGTTAGCGGTTTCACTTTGTTGAGCCCGGGGGGCGGAGGGAACGGCTTGCTGATGTCCGTGATGTTCTGGTTTGCGTCCGGAGCGAAGGCTGCGACGTAGACAACTTTCGGGTCGTTCCCGGCCTCGGTGATTACAACGCCGCCATACGAGTGCCCTACGAGAATCACGGGGCCGTCTTCAGCAGCGATGGCACGCTTGGTCGCTGCAACATCATCTGCAAACGAAGTGAGAGGCGTTCCGACGGACGTGACATGGAGGCCCTTGGCTTGAAGCAAAGGGATAACCTTTGACCAACTGGAGCCATCTGCAAAGGCTCCGTGGACGAGGACGATGTTTTTAACTGATGCGTTTTGTGCCAAGAGCCAACCTCCGCTGACGAGACCTCCGAGTGAAACAAATGCCAAGATGCCCCTCAGATACCCGCCCACGCTACCTCCTCTATGTTTCTCAAATTCGTTCGTCTGAGATTTTCGCCATCTGCTCGGCGCCCTGTTGCTGATTACATCTCTCTACTCCACGCGAGTTCTTTCCCTTGACATCCACTCCCTGATATAAGCTGGACAGTTCAACACCGCGACGCCGTTCGCCTCGCATCCGTTGAGGAACTGAACCCCGTCGAGGTCGACAAGGGCCACCTCTTCAACGTCCAATATCGCCGAGGTCCCGCAGCGCTCAATCTCAGTTTTGACTTGATCCAAATCCTCGGATCGAAGGTCCCCGCTGAGCCGAACTCGCTCTCGGAACCGTTCAATCTTTAGGGTCACGATTGGGGCTCCCGGCTTCGGCGCTTGGGGTGCACTCCGACTACCATTTGCAAGCTACTGGAAAGAAGTAACCTGCACGGTCCGGATATCCGGGTTTTTCAGCAATTCCTGATATTTAAGGATTTATCCAAAGCGAAGGGGTTAAGTCGATTAGACGGCGGGGGGGTCTTTGAATCGAAATTTGTTGATTCCAAGGCGCTTTATTTTCGAGTCGAGAGTCTTTGTTGGAATGCTCAGTTTCACCGCGGCCCCGTCTGGACCAGAAACTCGGCCACGAGTTTCGGCCAGGGCGGATTCGATCATTTCTCTTTCCTGTTGGTCCAGCACGTCGTGCAGTGCAATTCCCGGATCACGGATTTGCGGGGACTCCCATGTCAGCCACGCTTCATCGATCGATATGCTGTCTCCCTCACTCAGGATTACAGCTCTTTCAATCACGTTCTGAAGCTCTCTGATATTGCCCGGCCAACTGTAATCTTTGAATAGTTCGAGCGTTTTCTTATCGATTGTCCTGAACTTCTTTCCAACTCTATTTCCAAAGCGGCCAATGAAATATTCGACCAACAACGGAATGTCGTCTTTCCGTTCGCGCAGTGAAGGCGTTTTGATCGGCACTACATTGAGCCGATACAGGAGATCTTGGCGAAATCTTCCTTCTGCGGCGAGCGCAGTCAAGTCGCGGTGAGTGGCTGCAAGTATCCGCACATCCACCGGAATCGGTTTGCTTGCGCCGATGCGCTCGATTTCACGTTCTTGCAGGACTCGCAATAGTGCGATCTGAATGTCGGCGGGTAGGTCGCCAATCTCATCAAGGAAAATTGTTCCGCCATTCGCCGATTCAAAACGCCCCAGCCGCCTTTGAGTCGCGCCAGTGAACGCTCCCTTTTCGTGGCCGAATAGCTCGGAAGCAATCAACGACGGGGGTATTGCGGCACAGTTTACGCCAATGAAAGCTCGATCCGCGCGACTCGATCGCTTGTGGATTGCACGAGCTATCAGTTCCTTGCCGGTGCCCGTATCGCCCAGGATCAAAACTGTGGAATCGGAGGGGGCGACCTTGGCAACCTGGTGGAGCACTTTACGAAGCGCTTCAGAGGACCCAACAATCTCCTCAAACATCGATTCCCGATCAATTTGCTCGCGTAGAGCCAGGTTTTCGTTGCGTGTTCTCTCTTCCGCACGAACCCGCTCATCAATGTCAGTTCCAGTCGCATACCAGCGAATTACTTCGTTCCTTTCATTCCGAAAGGGATTGTAACGAATCAGGAACCAACGGTATTGCCCGTCCTTACGCAGTGCTCGTTGCTCAATCTCAAACGGAAGTCCGCGCGCCAAAGAGAGCTTTCGAAAGTCGCGAAGTCTCTCCAGATCGTCTGGATGAAAGATTCTTTGTCGGAAGCCCGGAGATATTACGTCTTCAGCGGTAAGGCCCGTATAATCGAGCGTCGCTTGATTGGCGTAAACCGGCGTGCCGGAGGGATCCTGAACGACAATTGCTTGCGGTATCGCGTCTGTGATCCGGCGGAGCTCGCGTTCTTCTTCACGGAGTTTTTCTTCGGTTTGCTTGAGACTCTCAATGTCGGTACTTGTTCCGTACCAGCGCAAGAGTTTGCCGGTCTCATCGCGAAACGGTTCGACTCGTATCAAAAACCACCGATACACTCCGTCGTAGCGACGGAGGCGTGCCTCTATTTCGCCTGACTCTCCGGACGTTAATAGCTCGCGCCATCGTTCCATTAACGGAGGTAAGTCATCGGGGTGAAAAGCCGTTTGCCATCCCCAGCCATTCGACTCTTCAGGCGTGAGGCCAGTGTATTCATGCCAACGTTTGTTGAGAAACTCGTTTGGGCCGTCCGCCAGATTGCACCAGGCCAGCGTCGGAATAGTGTCGATTACCTGGCGAAGTCTGGTTTCCGAGTTCTCTATTCTTTTCAGAGCTACTCTGAGAGATTCCTGTGATCGCTGACGTTCAATTGCAATTCGAGCGATATGTCCCGCCCCTTGAATGAGCGCGAGATCCTCGTCAGTCGGAACTCGCGATTCGTGCGAGTAGAGCGCAAAAGTGCCGAGCACTTCCTGATCCTTTGCGAGGATCGGCTCAGACCACGCAGCTCTTATGCGGTTCCGAATCGCTAGGTCACGATATTGATCGGGCCAGTTTGGGTCTGTCGCGACATCAGGAACGATGACTCGTTCTTTCAAGAATGCCGCTCTCCCGCATAATCCAGCTTCAGCGATGGGAACCGGAACAATCGCTGAAATCCATTCGCGCGAGACACCAAGGCCGCCCCCATGCCAAAGGCACTCTCGATCAGCTTCCTTCAAAAGAACCGTTGTGACAGAGGGCGCGACCTGTACATCGATGGAACTGCATAACTGATCTAGAACGTCCTTGAGGCTCGCTCCATCGGCGATCAACTCCATTGTTCGCTTTTCCGCAGCGTGCAGTGTCTCGCGCTGCTTGATGGCTTCGATATCAATTCCTGTTCCGAACCATCGAGTCACCAAACCGCTTTGGTCGAGTAAGGGTTCGCGGCGAAGCGAAAACCATCGGAATGTTCCGTCCAATCGACGCAACCGTACTTCACACATATCGGTGACACAATCGCGGTATTCCTCCCAATTCTTCAGCAGTCCCGATAGGTCTTCGGGCTGGATCGCGGCCTGCCAACCTTCGCCGTACGATTGTTCTGAAGATAAGCCGGTGTACTCTTCCCATCGCTTGTTAACAAAGTCCACCGAACAGTCTGGGCGACTGGACCATGCAAGCGCAGGAATAGTGTTGATGATGGTTTGGAATTCGCTGAGCGAACTCCGAATCTCGCCAAGCACCGTTTCGATCTTCTCTCGGGCGTCCATATGGTGCCGTCCTAGATTCTCGCACGCCGAAGCAGGTCCGGGGCAGAACCCCGTATACTCGGCACAAAATTGAGGCGAGAAAAGGCTGGCTCAGGTCCTCTAAGCGACGCAAATGAAGCACTTAGAATTTAGCTCTTGGTTCGGGACTAAGGACTCGGTGCACAAGATGCTCAGTGTCTCGTTTGTCGGCAACCCTTCCCTAATCGGTAAGGTAAGGTTTGCCGTCATGCGGGTGTAATCAAACGCATGCGTGAGCATCCGGGTGGACTCCTGTATGCCGAATTCTCGGTAGCAATCGGTTGTGTTGATGTTTCACCTCACAACCGCGTGGTCTAGAATTCATGACGCCACCCGGAGTTCCATTCGCCGATCTTGAACAAACAGATTGTCCTGAACACGGAGATCTCAATGATTCGACGTTTCCTTGCCCTGACGCTTTTCACCTTGACCACGGTTTTGAGCCAAGCTCAGCCCTCCTTGCCGTCCAGCTTTCAAGCAAAGACCATTCACAGCCCGGTAGGGGCAGACATTTTTGTGCGTTGGGGAGGGAGCGGCCCTGTGGTGCTGCTCATCCACGGGTACGCCGAGAATAGCGATTCGTGGGCTCCACTCGCTGCTGACCTCATGAAGGACCATACGGTAGTGGTGCCGGACCTCCGCGGCATTGGGCGATCCTCCAAGCCCGACGGTGGCTACGACAAGAAGACTCAGGCCAAAGATATGCGCGCCGTTGTGACATCGTTGGGATACGACAAGACATTTGTTGTTGCTCACGACATCGGCAATATGGTGGCGTACGCCTACGCCGC
This sequence comes from Terriglobia bacterium, assembly GCA_963786325.1. Classification (GTDB taxonomy): domain Bacteria; phylum Acidobacteriota; class Terriglobia; order Terriglobales; family Acidobacteriaceae; genus JAIQFF01. Next base: position 958,121 of record CAWAYW010000010.1, on the reverse strand, counting down.
GATCTACCCCGATAAGGTTGAGAGGCTGGTCGTTATGGACGCGCCAATTCCCGGGATTGATCCCTGGAGTGAGATTCTCCAGAATCCCGGAGTCTGGCACTTTAACTTTCATGGACCGGACGCGGAACGGCTAGTTGCAGGCAGGGAGCGTATCTACTTCGACAGGATATGGAATGACTTTACGGGCGATCCGGGTAAACCAGACGAGGCTACCAGAAAATTCTTTTCCACCACGTATGTGCAACCGGGTGGAATGCGAGCCGGATTCGCCCAGTTCACCGCGTTCTCCCAGGATGCGAAGGACAATAAGATCTTCGAACAAACCAAGCTGACGATGCCTGTGATGGCGGTCGGTGGAGAAAAGTCCTTCGGTCCCCTCCAGGCCGTGATCATGCGTCACGTTGCGACTAACGTCCAGGAGGAGGTTGTCGCAGGTTCAGGACATTGGCTGATGGAAGAGAAACCCGAGTACACGGTGGCCCTGATTCGTAAATTTCTTGACGGCCCTGCGGTTGTTCATACAGTCGCGAGCAGTGACGGCGACTCCAGCGAAGAACGCTTAACTCCTGCGGAGTACAAGTTTCCGCAAGTCGGTAATCCGGGCACTGGAAGCTCGGGCGTAGGCGGAATCCAGACCATTGTTCTAAAGGGCAATCCAGATCAAGCGGGCATCTACACGATTATGCTTCGCGTGCCAGCACATACGCGCATCGCTGCGCACTCGCATCGCGATGACAGGGTGGCTACGGTGATCTCAGGCACGTGGCATATCGGATACGGCGATAAGTTTGACGAGGCGAAGCTGAAGGCTCTGCCGCCAGCCAGTTTCTACACCGAACCGTCTGCTGGGAATCACTTTGCAGAAACTGGAGATGAACCGGTTGTCGTTCAGATTACCGGTTTCGGTCCATCTTCGACGGAGTACGTGGATCCGAACCAAGATCCGCGCAAATCAGGCAAGTCAAATTGAATTGTCGCCAACGCTCAAAACGGAGAGAAGCGAAAACATGAACTCTTGACCCGCGCGGCCACGGTGCACGACCAATTAGCGAATGGTCGGCAAACCCTCCCTTACCGGATTATGGAAGATTAGCCCGTTATCCTCCCGCAACTGCATGAGACGATCTACCCGGATCTGCCGCAAGCCTCCTCCCAATCGTCCAGTTTGGCCATCGAACTCTCTCTTAAACGGTGTTCCCTGCTGAAGTGGGTGGCTCTCCGAAGAAGGCTCACGATTTTCGCATCCAGTCTCTTGGCAACCGCAGCGCTACTGACGAGTGTCGATAGTGTAGTTCAATTCGACCAGTGAGCAGATTTGCGAACCGCCAGCCAACTTGCCAGCGTTATCAACGAAAGGAAACCAATCTCGAGGTACGCTTGAGTCGGAAGACCCAATCTGAAACTCTGTGGCGTCACAAATTCAGGATCAAAAAATCCGGTGTTAGGATATGAGATCGCTGTCGCCTGTGTTACCCAATATGTAGCGGCAGACCCGGCTGTCGCAAGCACTGCCTCACGCCGGTCTGATGTCTTGCGCCACGCAAAGAAAATCGTCAGCAGCGAGAGCAACACCGACATTGAAAGCGTTTGGCCTGTGTGAAATTTGGCGTGTGGTGGCCAGCGGTCGTTAAACAGATGACTTGGACTCAAGTCAGCGACATGTGCGCCGACTGTTAATCCAATCGCAGACATTGTGAACAGTATCCGGCTGATGAGTGGCATTCGCATATATTCCTCCTACGTGAGGGCTTAGACAGCTCTCGATTAGTTTTGCGAAGGCTAACCTTGCCCAGACGCCTCCCTATTGACCGAGGCCGATCTGCCGCGCCTGCAAAGCGGCGTCCCAGAACGCAGAAATTTCGACGAGCAGGTCGCCGTCCCACTTGGTCGTCTGGCCAAACTCGACGTCGAACTTCTTTCCTGTAGGAGCGATCACCTTGCCGTCGGGCAGAACCATCTGTCCGGTGAAGGTACCTGTGACGCGAGTGACGACGGTGATCCAGTCCCCGCTTCCGAACTGGATCTGGTAGGGGTCGCTGCGCACGTGCACGTCGGGGAAGATGCGCAACATCTGCTGTATCGCCGCGGCGTGCGCTACCCGTCCGTAAATCGGCTGTGCGTTCCCCGTGATGAATGCGACCATCTCCGGGTGATGTATAGCGTCCACCACTGCGAAGTCGCGGGCGTTGAAGGCATCGTCACCCTTCTTCATGAGCGCGAGCAGATGTGCGGTCCTGTGGATGTTTTGGTTTTCCCTCATAATGCTGTTCTCCTTTTTCATGCTGTTCTGCATTCGTGATTTCTCGAGTGCTAAACGAGAGCGAGTCCCGGCGTTACTCACCGGCCGCCGAGACGGATTGACGCAGCTCGTACTGGATCGGGGTGCCCTGCGAAGCTCAGCCCGGCAGGAGTTTTAGGGGACGCGGCAGCTTCACGGATTCGGCATTCTTGCGCTCAGGAGTGGAGAAATGCCCAGCGTTCAACAGCTAATCGTCGACGCCATCCAGCAAAAGCCCATAGTCACAGCACACATCACAGGCTACGAATGAATAATGTGCCCGAAGGTCATCGGGATTAAAAATGGCGATCTGAATGCGTTCTTTTTTCAATTTGCGGGCTAGAGCAAGTCGGGACTACAACCGGGCGAACCGTGGCGGTGCATCCCTGTGATTTGATTCAGATTTCGCTCGCTCCCGGCGAGGGGCATACCAAACAAGGTTACGCTTCTACGACTTGTGTGGACGACATCATGGCCGAGGTAGATCTCTAGTCGGGGATCTGTAGAGCGAGTCGAGCGCAAGCTACTCTTAAGGAACCATTTCATGCCGCCCGTTCCAAGGGAGTAAGTTGGAATCCGAGAGCTCGGGCTTTGGCACGGAGCTTGGCTTCCTGGTGTTTGTGAAAACGGAGTTGATCAGCGGCAAAGTGACTGTTGTCGAATTCTTGGTGAGTAGTCAGCAAGTGGAAAATGATGCGGGCCAGTTTGTGGGCAACCGCAGTGATGGCTTTCGGCGCACCCAGCTTCGCTCGCATGCGGCGGTAGAAGTCGCCGAGCGCGGATTTGCTGTGGTGTAGAGACTGTGCCGCCATGCGCAAGGCGGTAGCGGCGCGGCAGTTTACCTTGCGTGTCCCCACCCACAAAACCCTGCCTCCGCTGATCTCGTTGTCTGGGCATAGGCCCATCCAGGACGCAAACGCGGAAGCACTGCGGAACTTGCTGAAATCCGGGCCGATCTCTCCGAAAAGGGTTTGTGCGATGCCAGTGCGGATTCCCGGGATCTGGGTAAGATCGACACCAAAGGCGCGCTGCAATTCCGCACGCAAGATGCTGTCGCTGGGGCGTGTCTTGGTCGGCGGTGCCGCACCGCCCAGGTCGCTGCTCGACGCCGGAGGTGAGCTGGGGGGTTGGAACTGTTCTAAGGCACGGCGAATCTCACGCTCACAATCTTCGATCAGATGCTGATAGCTGCGATAAGCAATGAGCGACTGTCGCAAGGTGAATAAGTGCTCGGGTCGGTAGTCTCCGACCAGCGACTTGGCGATGACCTCTTCGCTGGCCTTGATGCGCTCGTGCCGCAGTTTAGCCAAAACTTGGGGATTCCGCTCTCCGCCCAGAATGGCATCCACGATGGCCAGCCCGGTCTGACCGGTGATGTCACTAATGACGTGATGCAGTTGCAGGTTCATCTGGTCCAGCGCCTTTTGCATATGGTTTATGTGCGTAGCCGCCATCGGCACCAAGCTTTCCCGATGCCGCAGCAGAGAACGTACCGCGCAAACTTCTTGCTCGGGTCGATAGGAAGCTCGCAACAATCCTACCGAATGCAAAAACTGCAGCCACGGGCAGTCCGATACGTCAGTCCGCCGCCCGGGCACATTCTTCACATGCCGAGCATTCACCAGATATACCTCAAAACTACGCTCCTCCAAGATCTGGAATAGAGGAATCCAGTAAACCCCCGTTGACTCCATCGCCACTGTCTTCACTCCACACTGCTTCAACCATTCCGCCAGGGCGTACAAATCCTGCGTGAAGGTCGGAAATGAGCGCACATTCTCTGGGGCTCGATCCGCAGGAACGGCCACGAAGATCTCCGTCGCTCCGATATCGATCCCGGCCGCATCCGCTCGCATCACCGGCAAAACCGCTTGCTTGCCCTGGCTCTCTTTCTTGTGCTTTCTTGCCATCGATCTCCTCCTCCTAGTCGAGGACGACGGCCCAAGTCGCGCAACCGGGTACTCTCTTAATCGGGATCGCTGCTGACTGACACTGCCAGTCCCCAACGTCACCACTGTATTGAGCACGAGACTTGGAACCAGGCTAGTTACCGGGCTCGGAAGCTCCATTGGCTCGGTCGGTCTCAGCTGCCGTCGTCAACGACAGCCGCATCGTACTTCTACCCGTTCCTTGCCTGCAATGACTTCCTCTGGAAGTCGCCCGGCTAGTTAGGAAGCAATTGGTGGCAGGGTCGAACCTATCTAAACAACGTGAGCCGCTGAGCTCTTTCTAGTCGCCGGCCAGAACGACCATGGCCCGAATGAACTCGGGCACGTCCTTCGTTACCCGGTCGGGGACCAGGTAGTGGATCAACTGCTGGCGTATGAGAACATCGGGGCCCTCGACTTCGCGGCGATTCGCTTTGCGAATCCGCTTCGGTCGGGAAGGGCCCAGCCTTGATAGATCTCAGAGAACTACTTCTTGACGGCTGCGAGAATTTCTTTTTGGTTTTTCAGGATTTCTGTCAGTGCGGCTTGGTTCTTTTTGATTGTGCCCTGGTTGGCGAAGATCAGCTTTTGATTTCTGACGATGGTGTGTTGGTTAGCGAGAATCGTTTTCTGATTTTTTACGATGGTCGCCTGGTTGGTCAGGATCGTCTTTTGATTGGACAGAATTTTGGCGTCGGCCATATTTTCCTTTCTCCGGTTGTTTGCCGATTAGTTTATCACTCGCGTACGCCAAGCCAGGCCTTGCGGTTTGTTTTTCAACTCTTGTGATAATGTCCCCATGACGGGTGCAAGAACACGATGACTGATCGCGTGGAAATGGCGCAGAACGCTGCCGGGCGCATGGCGCCGCTGATGGTGAATGGGAAGCCGGCGATCCCCTATCTGGGTGTCGGCAAATATCAGCCGCGTGGGAGAAAGGCAGCGCCTCCCGTGCGATCGAGTAAAGATTATCCGAAGGGCGGCGACAAGCGGGTCGCTGACCTGGAGACTGCGTTGCGCAAGTGCGGATTGCGCGATGGCATGGTGCTTTCGAATCATCATCATTTGCGCGATGGCGATCGCGTGGCGTTGATGATGCTGGAAGCAGCGGCGCGGATTGGCGTCAATGATCTGTTGTGGTTTCCCAGCGCTTCGTTTCCTTCGCAGAAGAGTGCCATCGACCTGATGCAGTCGGGTGTAATTCATCACATTGAAGGATCAATGAACGGGCCACTGGGGGATTACTGCACGCAGGGCAAGATGCGCGGGATGGGCGTGTTGCGGTCGCACGGCGGCCGCTGGCAGGCGATTCAGGATGGCGAAGTACACATTGATATTGCGGTGATCGCTGCGCCGACGGCGGATGCATTCGGTAACGCCGATGGCTCGCACGGAAAATCGGCGTGCGGGTCGCTGGGATTTGCGCTGGCGGATTCGATCTATGCGGATCAGGTGATTGTCGTCACCGATAATCTGGTGCCATTTCCTTGTATCCCCTGGCAGATTCAGGGCAACAACGTCGACTACATGGTGGAAATATCGTCGATTGGGGATCCGGCGAAGATTGTTTCGGGTACGACACAGATTACACGCTCGCCTGACCGGTTAAAGGTGGCGGAGTATGTAGCGAGATTTCTGCGTGATGCGGGAATCATGCGAAACGGATTCTCGTTTCAAGCGGGCGCAGGCGGTATCGCGCTGGCGTTTGTGGATTATCTGCGGCGGATGATGAAAGAAGATGGCGTGAAGGCGCGGTTTGTGCGGGGTGGGTCGACAAAGTATCTGGTGGAGTTGTTGCAGGAAGGATTGACCGACTACATTCTGGACGGGCAGACATTTGATCTAGATGCGGTGAAGAGTATTGCGAACGATCCGCGGCACGTGGCGACGTCGCCGTTTACTTCTTACAACTATCACGGTAAGGGGGCATTCGCTTCGATGATCGATGCGGTAGTTCTAGGCGCAACCGAAGTGGATGTGAATTTTAATGGCAACGTGGTCACACATTCCGACGGGCGACTGTTGCACGGGATTGGCGGCTGGCAGAATTGCCTGGATGCGGGGTGCACGATTCTGGCGGTGCCTTCATTCCGCGATCGGATTCCGGTGATCGTAGATGAAGTGACCACCCTGACTGGACCTGGAGAGTTGATTGACGTTGTGGTGACCGAGCGCGGGATTGCGATCAACCCTAGGCGTCAGGATTTGATCGATAAGGTGAAGGGATCGTCCCTGCCGATCCGTCCGATTCAGGACATTAAGGCCGAAGTGGAACGGATTTGCGGGGGCAAGCCGGCGCGTCCGAAGCTTGGGGATAATCCCGTGGCTGTCGTGAAGTGGGTGGATGGGACGGTGCTCGATACGGTGTGGCAGGTGGGGTAGGGTCAAGATCCAAATTCCTTCCCCGCGGATTTACTCGGATCTGCACGGGCTTAACTTCTTTCGATTCATTCCCTTTTTCTGATCACTCCTTTCTTCTATTCGCTTTTCATGGCGTCGATTAGCTGGAAGAGTTGGGTGCGATCGACTACTTCCACGAAAGGCTTGCCCTGGGTTTTGTTGCTGACCACATAAATGGTCGGTGTGTGATTGATACCGACGCGCTGGCCCAGATTCTTGTCCTGAGTAATTCCTTCCGCCAGCTTGCCTTGGGGATCGACCGCGAAAGGCAAATCAACTTTGTGATCTGCGGCGAATTTCTCTGCGAAGGTGCGCAGGGTTGGAGGCGTGATCTCAGGCTGGTGTTGAAAAATGTAGTCGCGGAATTCGTTCCCGAGTTGTTTGGAGTGCGTATCGAAATAACGCGCTATCAGGGCGGCGTCGTACGACCAGTTGTGCATCGGGAGCGGGAAGTCGTGGCGGACGACGGGAATCTTGTAAGTTCGTGCAGCTTCTTCGACGAGGGGCGCGGCGCGGCGGCAGTCGGGGCATTGCAAGTCTTCGAAGACAACGAGAGCAACCTGGGCGCCTTTCGGCGGGCGGAGTGCAGGATCGACGTTCTGGGCTGGGGCCATCGAGGCGACCAGCAGGAAAGCCATCGCGAAGAAGAGGTATGGGTTAGTCATATTTTATTGGATGCGTTTTTCTCTTCTCTATGTTAACCGAAGTGGCTTTGGGATATATGGGAAAAGCTCGGGTTAACGAGGAGGAAGTATTGCAGTGGCGCGGTTGACAGGTGCATCTAGCCCATACTTATCGCCCCTGGCGTGGATGTCAGGCAACAGCAGATTCCTCGCTTGGCTCGGACTGACAATATTTTGGGGTAGTTGGGCGTGGAATAATTTTGGTTGGATGGGATTACAACAGGCGCAGTTGGCGGCGTTCCAGGGCTAATAGTTTTTCCTTGAGGAGCAGGCCGCCGCCATAGCCCGTCAGCTTGCCGTTGCTGCCGATTACGCGATGGCAGGGGATAACTATCGGAATCGGGTTGGAACCGTTGGCCAAGCCAACCGCGCGGCATGCTTTGGGATTGCCGAGGCGGCGGGCGAGTTCGCCGTAAGAGATCGTTTTTCCGTAAGGAATTTCGCAGAGGTCGCGCCATACGGCGAGTTGAAAAGTGGTGCCTGCGGGGGCTAGCGGGAGGTTAAAAGTCTCAAGGTCTCCAGCGAAGTAGGCGCGGAGCTGGCGGATGGGTTCGTTAAGGAAAGCTGGATCTTCGTGCCAAGCGGCATCGGGTGAGACGGGGCGTCGGCCATTTACAAAGTCGATGCTGCGCAGCCCGGTTTCGTCAGCAGCGAGCAGGAGCGGGCCGAGCGGACTCTCGATTTGGGCAAAGGCTGTCATTACGTCAAAATTCTAAATTGCCGAGGAGGAGATGTGGTCGGGAAAATTCATTTCGTGCTAAAGGTGATGAGCGCGTCGGGAGAAAGCAGGTCCCCCACTTCGCTCGCTTCGCTCCGCTCCGGTCGAGATGACAATTTTCTTTATCATCGCGACGTATCGGCCGGGATGACAATTTTGTTTGCCCAAATCACCGATCGATGCTGTCGGAAAGTGCTCTTTAAATAACGGCCGCCTGGTCGCGACGCTTAGATTGAATTTCGATGTACACGTGGACGAGTGAGACCGCTGCCGGCGTTACTCCGGGGATGCGCGACGCGTGGCCGAGCGTGCGGGGGCGAATCTTGACGAGTATCTCCTGCATTTCTCGCGACAGACCGCTGACCGAGCCGTAATCGAACCATTGTGGGATGGGGTGCTGTTCAGCTTTTTTCAGGCGGTCGATGGCGCGTTGCTGCTGGAGCAGATAGCCTTCATACTTGATCTCGGTTTCGATCGACTTCAGGTCGTTGCGGGTTGCCGAAGAAACGTAGGCCACAGATGTACGCAGATCTTCAGGGATTTCTTCTGGGTCGAAGAAAACGGGAATGGATTCTTGAAGAATTGGCAGCAGATTTTCGATCTGAATTTCGGGGCGTTTCAAAAGTTGGGCCAGGCTCTGGCCTACGGCGGAGCGGAAGTCGTTGGGCCTTGGCAGGTGGTCGCCGGTTTCGATTGAGCTTTGTTCAGCCGTCCCCACTTGATCTGTTATTTGTTCCAGCATTGCCGTGGTCAAGCGGGTTCGTTCGAGGTATCCCTTCATGGCTGCATAGCGCTCCTGCTTAGCCCGGAAATCGGTCCACGCCGCAGCGGAGATGAGACCAACTCGGCGGCCGTGCGGGGTCAGGCGGCGATCGGCGTTATCGATGCGCAGATGCAGTCGGAACTCCGCCCGCGAGGTGAACATGCGATACGGCTCGTTAGTACCCTTGGAGATCAGGTCGTCGATCAGGATCGCGGTATAGGCCTCGGTGCGGTCGAGAATGAGCGGCGCTTCGTTTTTCACTTTCAGCGCGGCATTGATTCCCGCCATCAGACCCTGGCAGGCTGCTTCTTCATAGCCACTGGTGCCGTTGATCTGACCGGCGAGAAAAAGTCCCGCGATTTGTTTTGTCTCCAGCGTGCGCTCGAGTTCTGTGGGATCGATGGAATCGTATTCGATAGCGTAACCCGGCCGCAGCATGTCAGCACGTTCGAGGCCGGGAATTGATTTCAAAATTGCAAGCTGAACTTCCACCGGCAACGAAGTACTCATTCCATTGATGTAAATCTCGTGGGTGTTCAGGCCTTCGGGTTCGAGGAAAAGCTGATGCGTTGTCTTGTCGGGAAACTTGACGATCTTGTCTTCGATTGACGGGCAATAGCGCGGTCCAATGGAATGGATCTGCCCGCTGTACATCGGGGAGCGATGGACGTTCTCGCGGATAATGCGCTGCGTTTCGGGCGTGGTCCATGCGATATAGCAAGGCACCTGCGAATCGTGATGCGCGACCCTGCGAGTGCGGAAACTGAAAGGCGTAGGATCAACATCGCCGGGCTGCAGTTCGAAGCGAGACCAGTCGATGGTGCGGCCGTCGAGACGAGGCGGGGTGCCGGTTTTCAGGCGGCAACCGCGAAGCCCCAATTGCTTGAGTGACTCGCCGAGCAAGACGGCGGCGGGTTCGCCGGAACGTCCGGCCGGGTATTGCTGCTCACCACAATGAATCAGGCCGTTAAGGAAAGTTCCGGTGGTGATGATGATTGCCGGGGCACCGACGGTGCGTCCGTCACGAAGGACGACGCCGATCGCTTTTCGGCACGGGGAGTCGTTGGGCGAAACACAAGATCCCTCGACTTCGCTCGATTCCGCCTCACTTCGCTCGGGATGGCCATCGGTGGGAGAATTTGCGGACGACTGATGACCAACACCTGACGACGGTTCCAGAATGAGATCTGCTACTTCGGCTTGCTTGATTTTCAGGTTGGGCTGAGATTCCAGAACCTGTCGCATCTTTAGACGGTAGGCCTGTTTGTCACATTGCGCGCGGGGAGACCACACCGCTGGGCCACGTGAGGTGTTCAGCAGGCGAAACTGAATACCGACTGCGTCGGTAATTTCTCCCATGATGCCGCCCAAGGCGTCCACCTCACGAACCAGATGGCCCTTCGCGATGCCTCCGATGGCCGGATTGCATGACATCTGGGCGATCAGATCGACATTTAGCGTGTAGAGGGCAGTCTTCAGGCCCATGCCGGCCGCGGCCATGGCCGCTTCGCATCCGGCATGTCCGGCGCCGACTACGACAACATCGAATTGCTCGGTGAAGTGCATGGTAATGTCTTTCATTTTAACAACTAAAATCGTCCGAGGAGCTAGCCTATGTGTACAGACAAAGACAATCAGAAAGGGAGGGCAAACGGATTTCGCAAGATGCATCACGGTGGACGAATTCTTATCCTCCCAAATGCGTGGGACGCCGCTGGTGCGCGGGTGTTCGAAGAAGCTGGGTTTGGCGCGATTGCCACCACAAGCGCTGGGATTGCCTTCACGATGGGATTTCCCGATGGGCAGCGTATCTCGCGGGACGAAATGCTAGGAGTGGTGAAGCGAATTGCGAAGGCGGTCAAGATTCCGGTGACAGCGGATGTAGAAGCAGGATATGGGGATCGGCCCGAGGACGCTGCCCAAACTGCACGGGCAGTCGCCGAGGTCGGGGGGGTCGGGATGAATCTTGAGGATGCGACCGGTGATTCTGAAAAGCCGCTGTTCGATCTGGCACTACAAGTGGAAAGAGTGAATGCGGTGCGGGAGGCAGCAGGGGAGACAATCGTTTTGAATGCGCGGACTGATGTATATCTGCTGCAACTGGAAACCCCGGAGAAGCGCTATGATGCTGCGCTACAGCGGCTGATAGCGTACCGCGACGCAGGTGCGGATTGCGTATTTGTGCCCGGACTGCAGGACTCGGTGACAATTGCGAGGCTGGTCAAAGACTTGGCGTGTCCGGTAAACATCCTGGTGGGACCAGGGGCTCAGCCGATTTCCGAGTTGGAAGAGCTTGGCGTAGCACGGGTTACCGTCGGTTCGGCCGCCATGCGTGCCACGATGGGTCTGGTGAAGCGCATCGCAGAGGAACTCAAAGGGCCGGGAACGTACAAGTCGCTCGAGGGAGCGATTTCTTATGCGGACCTGAATCGCAGGATGGAATAGGCGGATGTTTCGTGGAGAGCTGCCCCTAAGCATGGGGTGGCAGGATGTAACATTGGGCGTGGGCAAACTGGCCGAGAACGTGCTTCGGTATATTCGCAGGCGCAGGCTTCTCAAGGCTGGGGACCGGGTTGGGGCAGCGGTCTCAGGCGGGATCGATTCGGTTGCGCTTCTCCGATTACTGCTGGATCTGCGTCAGGAGATCGGGCTTGTCTTGTCGGTGGTTCACTTCAATCACAATTTGCGCGGCGCTGCGTCAGAGGCGGATGAGCAGTTCGTCGCGCAACTCGCTCAGAACCACGAACTTGAGTTGCATAGTGGCCGCGGGGACGTGGCGCAACATGCCGAAACTCAGCACCAAAGTACGGAGGCTGCGGCCCGGCAACTTCGCTACCAATATTTTCGAAGTCTCATGGAGCAAGCGCGGCTAAAATGCGTCGCTACCGGACACACCCTGGATGACCAAGCGGAGACGGTGCTGATGAGGATTGTGCGCGGGGCGGGTACGCGCGGGTTGTCTGGAATTTATCCTCAGCGGAATCTTCTGCAGAAAAATGAAGTCCAGTTGTCGGTTGACAGCTCTCAGTTCACGGTGATTCGGCCTTTGCTTGGTACAAAAAGATCTGAGTTAGGGGCCTATCTTCGTGAGATTGGACAGAACTGGCGAGAGGATTCGAGCAACCGCGACCTTCGTCACGCACGCAACCGGGTGCGGCACGGAATTGTCCCGCGGCTGCAGCGTGAGCTGAATCCGAGGGTGCGGGAAACGCTGGCCGAGACAGCGGAGATTGCGCGATCGGAAGAAGAGTATTGGCAGGCCGAAGTAGGACGAATATTGCCGGAGGTGTGGAACGGAGGCCTCAAGAAACTGAAGCCGATGGGCGGCCTGGCGCTCGCCCTGCGCCGTCGTGTGATCAGGGCCGCGGCGGAATCGGTTGGGCTGCGACTGGAATTCAAGCATGTGGAGGAAATGCTTGAGCTGCCTGCGCCATCGTCGACGATGTTGCCCCAGGGATGGGTAGTTTTGAAGCAAAAAGACGGCTGCTGGCAGTTTGAGGCCGGGGGCCGGGCTGAGACAATTTCCGGCTACGCCTATGCTTTGGCGGTACCCGGTGTGGTTCAAGTGGCTGAATCGGGGACCTGTTTCGAGATTCTGATCGTTCCAGGAGACGCAATGCCGGGTTATAATCCCGACCACGTATTTGACCCCACGTTGCTGCGACAGGAGTTGACGGTACGGAACTGGCATCCGGGAGACCGATTCTGGCCAGGACACAGCAAATCTTCCAAGAAGGTCAAGACGTTGTTGCAGGAGCGAAAACTGGCCGCCAAAGAGCGTAAACTTTGGCCTGTAGTGGTAAGCGGCAGTGAAATTGTGTGGGTTCGTGGCTTCCCGGCGCCGGCGCGGTTGCGTCCACGGGAAGGTGCGAAACAGGCCCTGGTCATTCAGGAGTACGCGAAAGTATGAATCAGCCTTTGAAACCAGAGCAGCCGCGCCCGGTGATTCCTGCGGAACAAATCCAGAAGCGGGTACGAGAGATGGGGCGGCAGATTTCCGACGACTACCGTGGCCGATCCGTCCACTTGCTGGCCCTGCTGGAGAATGGTTTCATCTTTATGGCGGACCTGGCTCGGGAACTGGATATTCCTGTAGTTTGCCAATTCATCAAGCCCCGCTATCGCGAGGACAAAGCGGAGGGGAGCGGCGGAATACTGGAGATTTTCTTCAGCCATCAATCAAATATCCAAGGTCAACACGTACTGGTGGTGGAAGGCCTGGTGCACTCCGGCATCACTACCGAATTTCTGATGACGGATCTGAAGTCCAGGGGAGCGGCGTCCGTGAAGCTGGTGACACTGTTGGACCGGCAGTCGGCGCGGAGAGTGCAGTTGCAGCCGGATTATTTCGGTTTTCTGGTGGATGAAGCCTTTTTGGTGGGCTATGGCCTGGGTTCCCCGGAACAAACGAATCGCAACCTACCCTACGTTGGCGCTGCAAGTTGATGTCATCCTGTGACTTAAGTCACTTTCAGAACTCCGACCTTTTTTTCTTGGGAACGGTTAGAATAGGTTTGGTAACCTGTCTGATCCGAACTCCCTGCCCGCGCATCTAATTGAGGTGCGGTGGGCTATTTGCTTTTGGTTTGAAGGGTTGCCCTCATTTCTCAGGAGTCTTAGGTGAATTCTACAGTTAAAACGGTGGTGTTCTGGTTGGTGATCGTTCTCTCCGCCTTCCTGTTGTGGCAGGTGATGAAAGCGGGAAGCGCGGGGCAAAAAGAAAAGGAAGTCAATTTTTCGCAGTTCCTGTCGGACATTGACCAAGGAAATGTGAAAGAGGTCACCATTACCGGCATGGAAGTGCGGGGCAAGTACCGCAACGACGGTTCTCCCTTCCATACCACTGCTCCGGTGAATTATCCCGACATTTACAAGATGCTGCGGGATAAGGGCGTCACCATGAACATCCGCGACATGAGCAGCGGCAGTTGGCCGCTCCAGTTGCTTGGAACATGGGCGCCGTTGATCTTGCTGGCCGCGCTCTGGTTCTTCATGATCCGGCAGATGCAGACCGGTGGAAACAAGGCTTTGTCTTTTGGGAAGAGCCGGGCTCGTCTGCTGTCAATGCAGCAAAAGAAGGTCACGTTCAAAGACGTAGCGGGCGTGGACGAAGCCAAGGAAGAGCTGAAAGAGATTATTGAGTTCTTGCGCGAGGCCCAAAAGTTTCAGAAGCTGGGCGGACGAATTCCCAAGGGCGTGTTGCTGGTAGGACCTCCGGGAACAGGTAAGACCCTGCTGGCGAGAGCTGTTGCCGGCGAAGCCAACGTTCCGTTCTTCTCAATTTCGGGCTCCGACTTTGTCGAAATGTTTGTCGGTGTCGGAGCCAGTCGCGTGCGCGATCTTTTCGAGCAAGGGAAGAAGAATGCTCCCTGCATCATCTTTATCGATGAAATTGACGCTGTGGGACGGCATCGGGGTGCTGGACTCGGCGGCGGCCACGATGAGCGTGAGCAAACCTTGAATCAGTTGCTGGTCGAAATGGACGGATTTGAGTCCAACGAAGGCGTAATCCTGATGGCCGCGACCAACCGGCCCGACGTACTTGATCCGGCGTTGCTGCGGCCGGGACGTTTCGACCGCAGGGTAGTTGTCAGCCGGCCCGATGTGCGCGGGCGTGAAGAGATTCTGCGAGTGCATACCCGCAAGATTCCTTTGGCCGATGATGTCGATCTCTTTGTGTTAGGTCGCGGAACGCCCGGATTCTCAGGCGCTGACTTGGCCAACATGGTCAACGAAGCGGCACTGGCAGCGGCGCGGCAGAACCGCAAAGCTGTCTTGATGTATGACTTCGAACTCGCCAAGGATAAGGTGCTAATGGGCGTGGAGCGAAAGTCGATGCTCCTGTCCGATGAAGAGAAAAAGAACACGGCCTATCACGAAGCTGGACACGCGCTGGTAGCGGCGATGTTGCCGCACTCGGATCCTTTACACAAAGTGACGATCATTCCTCGCGGGATGGCGCTGGGCGTAACAATGCAGTTGCCGATCGATGACCGGCACAATTACTACAAGAATTACCTCGAAACTTCGATCGCTATTCTGATGGGCGGCCGAATCGCAGAAGAGATTTTTCTCAATTCGATGAGCACCGGCGCCGGGAACGACATCGAGCGGGCCACTGAAATGGCACGCAAGATGGTGTGCGAGTGGGGCATGAGTGATCTGGGTCCGCTCACGTTCGGCAAGAAAGAAGAGCAGATTTTCCTGGGACGCGAGATTGCTCAGCACCGCGATTACAGCGAGGCAACCGCGGTCAAGATCGATGCCGAAGTGCAGAAGCTCGTGGGCAACGGCTACGCTGCCGCCAAGGGTATTCTGTCGTCAAATCGGGATGTGCTGGAGCGGATCGCGCACGCGCTGATTGAACGAGAAGTGCTCGATGCGGTGCAAATCAAGATGATCATCGAAGGACAGGAACTGCCGAAGATCGTCCCGCCTCCTAAAGCGGACGATGGCGTGCAGCAGGTGATTAAGCCGGATTTGCAGCCTGGAAGGGCAAAGAGTCCGGAACGGCCGGCGCCGGCGTAAAAAGCCGTCAGACGTGCACTCAGCAAACATCGGGCGGCTATGCCGCCCCTTTTTTTTTGCGAAAGCGCTTGGCTCTTGATCCATGGACCAGCCGTTTCCGCTACTGGTTTACCGCCTTCATCATTTGCTCGGTGTAACGCTGGCCGGAGACGGCTCCGTGGGGGAAGACTTCCGTCAGACGGCGGAGGTCGTCGGCATTGAGTTTGACTTCGAGGGCGGCTACGTTTTCTTCCAGATATTTGCGCCGCTTAGTGCCGGGGATGGGAACAAGGTCATCGCCCTGGGCCAGAACCCATGCCAGTGCTAGTTGAGCAGGCTTGCAGTTCTTTGCTTTTGCGATTTCTTCCACCCGGTGAACCAGGTTAAGATTCTTCTGGAAATTATCACCTTGAAAGCGAGGAGACGAGCGCCGGTAATCGTCGGCGGGCACATCTTCAACGCGCTTGAACTGGCCGGTCAGAAATCCGCGGCCCAGCGGGCTATAGGCAACGAAGCCGATGCCCAGTTCACGGCAGGTCTCCAGAATCCCGTCTTCGGGATCGCGCGTCCATAGCGAATATTCGGTTTGCAGAGCCGCGATTGGATGAACTTTTGCGGCACGGCGCAGGCTCGCAACGCTGGCCTCGGATAAACCGAGATAGCGAACCTTGCCCTCTTTCACCAGCTCGGCCATGGCGTGTACTGTGTCCTCGATCGGGGTGTTGGGATCGACGCGGTGCTGGTAGTAGAGGTCGATCACATCCACGTTCAGGCGGCGCAAACTGGCTTCGCAGGACTGGCGGACATATTCGGGCTTGCCATTCACGCCACGGGCGGCAGGGTTTTTGGGATCGCGAACGATGCCAAACTTGGTTGCCAGTATGATCTGGCCGCGTCTGCCCTTGATGGCGCGTCCCACGAGTTCTTCATTGGTGTGGGGACCGTAGACGTCAGCTGTGTCAAGGAAGTTGATACCGAGTTCGAGGGCGCGGTGGATGGTAGCGCAGGGATTCATTGTCATCGCGTCCACTGTAGAACTCTGACATGCCCATGCATCCCAAGCCAATGGCCGAAACGGTGAGACCGGTATGACCCAGTTTTCGGGTTTTCATGATTGAACTCCAGAAAGGAATTATGTAGGTCTACGAAGCCATAGATGCGGGCGAGGCGGTGAGGATGCTCCAACTTTCAGGATTCGCGTTCTGGCAAATTGACGCGGGGACAGTCGGCGGTCGCCGTCCCTACACGAACCGAATTTTTAGGCGCTGATCATAACCAGGGGCTTGGCTCGTTCCAGCACTTCCCCGATTTCGACTGCGGGAACGCCCGCGTCGTTTAGCTCACGAATCAATTTCAGGGAGTGTTCTGATGCGACGGCGATCAAAAGGCCGCCTGCAGTTTGAGGATCGAACAGGATTGCTTTCAGCTCTTCCGGAACACCTTCTTCGTAGCCGACTACACATTCGGCGAAATCGCGGTTGTTTTTCAGGCCGCCGGGGATGTTGCCGGCGCGGATGCAAGCGAGAGCACCTTCCAGCAGTGGAATCTGGTTGATGTGGAAGGTCAGTGAAACGTTTGACGCAAGGGCCATTTCGCGGGCGTGACCAATGAGACCGAAGCCAGTAACGTCGGTCAGGGAGTGGATGGGGCGTTGTTTGCCGGACATGGCCGAGCTTTGCTCGGCCTGGACCGGTGAGACACCTGCCCCTACGCCTTCTGCGGCGACAGAGAATCTTGCGATGATTTCAGCGGCGGCCTTGTTCAGAGTCGTCATAGAGCGGGTCGCAGCGTCGATCCACGACTGCTTTGCGGTTCCCTGTTTGATTGCCGTTGAGATTACGCCGGTACCGAGGGATTTAGTGAACAGCAAGCGGTCGCCGGGTTGCGCTTCACCATTGGTCAAAATGCGGTTGGGATCAATCAGGCCCGTGACGGAATAACCGAATTTGGTTTCCTCGTCGCGAATACTGTGCCCTCCTACCACAGTACAGCTTGCCTCTATCATTTGCGAGAGGCCACCCGCCAGAATCTGCTCCAGGACTTCCAGATCACCGTTGGCGGGGAAACACACGTGAGCAAGTGCGGTGATGGGACGTCCGCCCATGGCATAGACGTCGCTCAAGGCATTGGTTGCGGCAATTTGGCCGAAGGTATACGGGTCATCCACGATCGGGGTGAAGAAGTCGACCGTCTGCACCAAGGCAAGGTTGTCTGTGATTTTGTAGATACCGGCATCGTCGGAGTGGTCGAAGCCGACCAAAACGTTGGGATCGTGCTGACGGGGAAGTTTGCTGAGAACTTTGTCGAGCACCGCGGGGCTTAATTTGGAGGCACAGCCCCCGGCCTTTACGGTCTCAGTCAGGCGTGTTTTCAGGGCGGGCATAAACCTATTGTAGAAGATTTGCCCCCCGGCAAACGTTCGGCGATCCGCCAGCTCAATGAAAAGGCAGGTGCCTCTGCTGCGCTTTATTCTGGGCAGGTGACAAGGTAGGTAGGGTTGTTTGGTAGTTGACGTTGCTGTTTGTGAAGGGATAGGAGATCCTCCACTGCGCTCGCTACGCTTCGCTTCGGCTGATGACAAACTTTGTTTCCGGGGTTCGGGCGGTTAGCGAAGGGAAACGTCGGTGACACGGAGCTCCGGATACTCGTGGTTCCAGTCGGCGGTGACGTGTTCGAACGTGAGGCGAAATTGTTGGCTCTGTCCAGAGGCAAGCGGCGCCACAGTTAAATCAACCGCGTCCGTGTAGGGGCCGGTGGGTTGCAGAACATGCAGCGGAACGTCTTCCGCCTGTGCCACCTGACCGAGCGAGTCTTTGAAGCTGACGTGGACGATGGCATGAGTAACCGTCTTATCTCCTGCATTGGTGACGGTGCCGTCAAGATAGGTGACAGTAGTGCCGATAAAGTTCTCTGCTGCACTCATTTTCATGTCTGAGAGTTTGAGGTTGGCGGCGTAGGGATGCGTAGGGTTCGCAATTTTGGAATCGGTGCGCAAGAGGAAAGCGGCGACACCGACGACCACCACGACCAGAGCCAAACCCAAGAGGATGGGAAGTAGATTTGACTTCGGCTCTCCGGTGGCCGGGGTGGGTTGGAGGAGGCTTCCCATGTGGAGATTGTACGGGAATTCAGGATTGGGGTTTCTGATGGAAGACTCGACGAGCTCAACAGCATCATCAAAAGGGGCGGGTCGGGGGCGCCCGCCCTACACGTGCTACTCGCCGCCGACTGTTAGTCCGTCGATGCGGATAGTTGGGCAGGCCATCGCGCCACGGAACTCGAGGTCGTTGCCGATTTCGGAGATGTTGAAGAACAACTCCTTAAGATTTCCTGCGACAGTGATTTCTTCGACTGGAAAGGCCAGCTCCCCGCCCGAGATCCATAGGCCGGAGGCGCCGCGAGAGTAGTCGCCTGTAACCAGATTTGCGCCATGGCCGAGAAACTCCGTGACGTAGAGTCCCTCAGGAATGGCGGCGATAATCTCTTTTGGAGTTTTCGATCCTGGCTGCAGAAAGTAATTTCCGGGACCGATTCCGGGTGTACCCGCGAGTCCGCGCGAGGCGTTTGCTGTCGTTTGAAGACCCAGCTTTTTCGCGGTGTAAGTGTTCAGCATATAAGACTTGAGAACACCATTTTCGATAACCACCGTGCGGCGGGTGGGAATGCCTTCACCGTCGAAGGGTGCGGTGCCAAAGCCGCCGACCATGGTCCCGTCGTCGATCACCGTCACTTGATCGCCCGCGATTTTGTGGCCGAGCTTCCCGGCGAGGAAGGAGGCGCCGCGATAGACGGAGTCTCCGTTGATGCCTTCGAAAATATGACCCAGTATGGAATTAGCGACCATCGGATCGAGAACGATAGGCAGGCGCGCTGTCTTGACCTTTCGACCACCGAGCCGTCGCAGGGTGCGCTGGGCTGCAATCTTTCCTACTTCCTCTGGGGAATCCAAGCGGCCCAAATTGCGAGCCACGGAGAACCAGTAGTCGCGTTGCATGCCGCCAGTTTCTGTCTGGGCGATGGGTACAGCGGCCACCGAACAGTACGACCGCCGGTACTCGCCGACGAACCCATGAGAGTTCGCAAGAACTTTGTGGCCGGTAGCGGCGTCGAAAGAACCGCCTTCAGAATTCTTGATGCGAGGATCGTAGTCGAGTGCCGCTTTCTCAGCGCGGCGAGCGTAGTTGATGCGTTCTTCACCGGGAAGCGAGTACACGTCGGCGGAGTAGAGATCAAGATCGCCGGGTAGCGAGCCGAGTTGCGAGGCATCGGGAATGCCGGAAAAGGGATCTTCGGATGTAATCCGAGCGAGGCTCAGCGCTGAACTCAACATACGATCGAGCGCTTCGCGCGAGAAATCCGTCGAATAAGTGCTGGCTGAACGCTGGCCGTGAAATACGCGCACCCCAATGGAGCGGGAGCCGGCCTCTTTCAAGGTTTCGACCTGACCCAGGCGGACCAGTGTGGAAAATTCATCACCTTCGCGCACGACACATTCGGCGGCCGAGGCGCCGCCAGCCATGGCTCGGCGGACGATGTCCTGAGCAACTTCGCGGAGATCAGTTTCTAATTTCTGGCTGCTGGTTTCTAATTCAGTAGGCATAAACGATTCGTGAACCACGGAATCACGGAGGAATTTTTGGTTTGTCTTCTCCTGACTCTGGGGTTGAAAAATTCTCACTATTGCATGAAGCCGCCGGGGTCTTTCTTTGCCGTGCCGCCGACGGTCAGACGATCTACTTTGAGCGTCGGAATGCCAACTCCTACAGGAACGGCCTGGCCGTCTTTGCCGCAGGTGCCGACGCCTTCGTCGAGTTTCAGGTCGTTTCCAACCATGGAGACGCGAGTCAGAACATCGGGGCCGTTTCCGATCAGAGTAGCGCCCTTGATGGGTGCTGTGACGTGACCGTCTTCGATCAGATAAGCCTCGGACGCCGAGAAGACGAACTTTCCGCTAGTAATGTCCACCTGCCCTCCGCCGAAGTTGACGGCATAAACGCCGTGTTTGACGGAGCGAATGATGTCTTGGGGATCGTCCTGCCCTGCCAGCATGTAGGTGTTGGTCATGCGCGGCATGGGAATGTGTTCGTAACTCTCCCGGCGGCCATTGCCGGTATCTGCCATGCCCATCAGACGAGATGAGAGTTTGTCGCTCAAATAGCCCTTCAGGATGCCCTTCTCGATCAGTACAGTGTTCTGGGTGGGCTGACCTTCGTCGTCCATGTTAAGCGAGCCGCGACGCCAGGGCATGGTTCCATTGTCAACCACTGTGCATTTTTCGCTGGCTACTCGTTTGCCAATGAGGCCGGCGAAAGCTGAAGTCTGTTTGCGATTGAAATCGGCTTCAAGACCGTGACCTACTGCTTCGTGGAGAAGGACCCCAGGCCAGCCCGGACCGAGCACGACTTCCATCTCACCCGCCGGGGCTTCGCGGGCATCGAGTTGCAGAATTGCCTGGCGGGCAGCTTCCTTTGCGAAGTATTCGGGAGTTTTTTCACCGAAGAAGAAATCGAGAGCCACCCGCCCCCCACCCCCGGAGCTTCCGCGAGCGGAGTTCCCTTCCGTTTTGGCGATGCACGAAACATTCATGCGGGCCAAAGGCTGCGAGTCCTCGGCGAACGTGCCGTCGGATCCGACGACCAGGATGTTGCGAAGTTCGTCTACATAACTCGCGCGCACTTCCTGGATACGTGGGTCGTAAGCTCGGGCCGATTGGTCGGCGCGCATGACAAGTTCAACTTTGGCGCTAATTTCGGCATCAACCGACGGAAGAGTGATGGGATAAAGGCTGCGAGCAGGCTTTTCCTGAAAGCCCACGGACGGGGTCTTTGCTGGACCACTGGCTATTAGGGCGGCAGTACGGGCCGCATGCAGGATTCGCTCGGAAGAAAGGTCGTCAGTATAAGCGTAGCCGGTTCGCTCGCCGACTACAACACGGACGCCACAACCAGCCGAGATCCCCTGAGAGGCGGACTTTACCATCGACTCGTCCATGGCCAGGGAGGTAGACGATAGATATTCAAAATAAAGATCGGCGTATTCGCCTCCGGCCGAGAGGGCTGCCGCAAGATAGCGTTCCAAGTCATGCTCGCTGAGGCCGTAATGCTGGAAAAAGAATCGATTCTTGTCCACGGTAATTAGATGTCCTTGGGGCGGGAAAGACTCCCGGATAAGGCATTATCCCACATGGAGATTGGCTGGACGTTGATGGTTAGGAGCCTTTGGCAGCGCTCCGGTCGAGGTAGCAAGGTAGTAATGATTTCCCTAAGTTGCTTAGTTTTTATTCATTCTTCTGACCAGGCTCCGAGGGCGCGGCGTGCGTCCACTAATTGGGCTAGGTGATAGGCCGTGTGGTCGGCCGCCAACAGGGCCTGGCGAAGGATGGTTTGGCCATCTCCCCATGGGATACGGGCGTGCAAATCGGTTTTGGGATTCGCCACCAAGTCCTGTAGGGCTTTCAAGTCTTTGCGGAAATTCTTGATGCTGGCGTTCCATGCGGCTGCACTCGGCGGGGCGGCGGTGCGTGGCCAATAGCCTGTTGGCCAATCGGGGGAGACATGCTTTTTGTTACGGCTAAATTCGAGAATGTCCCATTGAGCAATGCGTAGGTGATCCAACAACATCCACGGAGAGTGGGGCAAGCAGGGAGGCTTTTGTCCGCGCAACTTCGGTGGAAGTCCAGCGATAACGTCGTCAAATTTTGCGTGAGCGTGACCGCCCTTGAGCAAGTCGATGAGTTGCTTACGCAGGGAGTGATCGCGATCGGATTTCATACGTATTATTCCTTTTATTCTCTTATTATTTCCATTTTAGGCTGTTCCTCAGGCTTTTCGCCGCGGTAGACGCGGGCAATTCCGCGCACCAGGCGGCGTAGCGGAAGCCCACCTTTGCTGTCAGCGAGGAAGATTTCTCCTTTGCGGTTGCTGCGATAAAACCAGCGTTTCAGTAGAGCCAAATGTTCCATTGTTTCGAGCGAGCTTTTGGGGACCGCGCGCGGTATTGTGGCGAGGGCTGATTGTACTCGAGACTCCATCGACTGAGATTTTGTATGCTCGCCAGTCTGAATTGAAAATGATAGCGCCCCGGTGATCAGGCCGGCGTCGATAGGGAAGAACGTCACACACTCCGGTAGCGGGGATGGTTGCACCATGACCGCAGTGAGTTGATCGATGCGGCGGACAATTTCCGGAAGCTGGCTTGTAACCGGCTTGAGCTTTTCGAGTTCGATGTGCAAGGTGGCAGCTTTTTCGTATTCCAAGTTTGTGGAAGCCTGATCGCGGGACTGAGTAATCTGCCGTACCAGGGAGTCGCCGCCAGTGTCGAAATAGGTTTGTACGCGTGAAACCTCGGTGCGGTAGGCCTCGTCAGTGCAACCCTTGAAACATGGAGCCAGGCACATTTTCATTTCAGAATAGATGCAGCCGGGAAAGCTGGGATCGGGGTGAATATCGTCGACGCAACGGCGCATCTTGAAAAAGTCCAGAGAATCATTGGCGAACTTTTCGGCCGCCGTCCGCGAGGGGAAAGGACCGTAGTAGACGGACTGGCTTCCCATCCGGCCCAGACGCGTCGTGATCGACGCGCGAGGGTATTCGTTTTCCAGGTGAAGCTTGAGCAGCGGCGCGAAACGCAGACGGAGGCGGTCGCTATAGGTTTTCGGAAAAGCAGAGCGAAGTACGCGATACAAGAGAAATCCCGACTCAAAATCGGAACCGGAGGCAGTGAACTCAATCCAGCGGACTCGATCGCGAAGGTTAAGTCTACGGCTGTGTTCAGCAGGACCAAGCAAGCGATGCAGACGGCGCCGCAGATTGGCAGTTTTGCTGACGTAGGGGTCGGCCTGAGGATCGTCGCCGCGCAGAAGGAAGACGGCGGGGCCAGCCGGGGCAAATGCAAAGGCCTCGTCGTCTCGGGAGGGAACGAACTCGATGCGCTCGGCTAGCACTTTGCCATTTTAGTTTGTGCGGCATCCGGACGTTGGAAAGGTTTATGAGTTTATCGGCGTTTGATCGGTTCACGAGTGGCCAGCCCTCAGCGAAAGCTAGCGCTGCGGAATTTTTGACGGAAATCCTCGCCGTCCATTTTTATGATGCGGCACATTTCGTGGAGGCGGGAGCGCATGCGTTCGCCTATGCGATCTCCGAGAGTTTCTTCGCGCGCCGCACCGCGAGGGCCTGCGACAGCGCCTGCAGGGCGATCGTCAAAATTGGAAGTGATGATAGTGGTCCGATTGTCATTGTAGCGGGCGTTCAGGATCAGGCTTACGGTGTCCCAAACCCATTCGGTAGGCTTGACGGCGCCGAGTTCGTCGAGCACCAGGACTTCGGTTTCGAAAACCGGGCGCAATACTTCGAGTTCCGTGGCCTTCACCGAATCGTTGTAGGAGTTCTGTATTTGCTTGAGCAGTTCGCGGTAATCATAAAAGAGGCAGGCGATGCCTTTGCCAAGAATCAGTTCCTTGATGATGCCAACGGCCAGATGGGTCTTGCCTACGCCAATACTGCCGATGAGAAGGAGGCCCGTGCTATCGATGGGATACTCTTCGACAAATTTTCCTGCGGCAAGCCGGGACGAGGCCAGTTGTTGATGCGGGCCGTCCGACTCAAAGTTGGACAGTTCGCAATGCTCGTACCGCTTTGGGATGCGGGCGGCGGTCAGCAGAGCACGGGCGCGGGCTTGCAGGCGGCAGTCACAGCGAGTAACGCGACGTTCGGAGCCTAGGGAGACGGACTTCCATCCGGTGCCGTCACACAGCGAGCAGACTTCTGACAAAATCTTCATGAACAGATTTCCCAATCAGCGCTCTTCAATTACTAAACTTTGCACTCCACGGCGCGGTTGTGCAAGTGATAAAGCCGGCCGGTCTGTGCACATCCTGTGAAGTTGGGAAATGCGCTGTGGAGAGCTGAGGAAATGGGGTGACGAGTTTCGCAAGAATTCGAGGCGTTGTGATGGGAATGCGCTTGATGGTGCTCGTTACCTTCAAAATCGAAAGACGGGGCACCCGGACCCGAGCTAGCAATCGGAATGATTAGGGAAAATTGAGGAGGTTAGCTAGCGGAAGGGCCTCCCGCAGGCGAATCGGGAACCCCATGGACTCAAAAGCGGCATCTGGTGCGGATTTCCACAGTTGACTTTCGCTGCTGACGGTAGCTAAATAGGGCCGCCGGGTTTCCCCACTCAGCGAGTGCTCGTGATCTGCATCCATTTACACGCTGGGGGATCAACGAAACCTGCCAGGAGATAAGATGAACAAAGCTGATCTCATTGACCGAATCGCAGCCAGTTGCCACATCAGCAAGACCCAGGCAGCCACGGCTATCGACACAACCGTCGACAGCATCACTTCGGCTCTGAAGAAAGGAGACCGGGTCGCGTTGATTGGTTTTGGCACGTTCTCTGTCTCGCAGAGAAAAGCCCGCAACGGGCGCAACCCGCAAACGGGCGCCACCATCAAGATCGCTGCCCGCAAAGTCGCTAAATTTTCGTCCGGAGCCGAACTCAAGAAGGCCGTTAACCGCGGCAAGTAAAGGCCCAGGTTTTAATTACGAAGTTATGAACGGCAGGAGGTCGGTCCTGCCGTTTTTTGTTGTGGGCGGCCCTGCACACTGAGGGCTTTAGTTGCTGAATCCTGCGGGAATCCATTAGAATCTAATGTCTCGAACAAGTTTGGAGACCCCAATGAAGGCAGCTATTCATCCCGCGTACAACGAAATCCGGGTAATGTGCGCTTGTGGAAGCAGTTTTACGACCCGTTCTACCCATAAGGGCGATATCCACGTGGAAATTTGCTCGGCGTGCCATCCGTTCTTTACGGGCAAACAGAAGTTGCTCGATACGGCCGGCCGGGTGGAGCGTTTCCGCCGGAAATATGCGAAGGCAGAGCCGGCCAAGAAGTAAGGCTGGTCGCGGATTTCCCAGATCATTACGGCTTATTCAGCCCCCGTATTTCGCGGGGGCTTTGTTTTAGAGACAGGTAGAATAGGGTCGTGCGCAAATATTGGGACAATTCGGCGCCAGCCGCGGGCGAAGGGGCAAGAGCCCCCCAATCTGTTCCTTCGTCAGTGACGATTGGAGACGTGCGTATCGCTCCGGCTACCGTGTTAGCTCCCATGGCCGGTGTGACCGACACGGTGTTCCGCCGCTTCATCCGAAACCTTGGCGGATGTGGGCTGATCATGACTGAGTTCACCTCTGCCGACGGCATTCTGCGTGGCAAGGACAAGAAAGCCAAGCTTTACTTGCATTTCTACGATGATGAACATCCCATATCGGCCCAGCTCTTTGGAAGCGATCCCAAAGTGATGGCGGACGCAGCGCGGATTGTGGAAGACCTTGGCTTTGATCTGGTCGATCTGAATCTTGGCTGTCCAGCCAAGAAAGTTGTGAAGTGCAACGGCGGTTCTGGGCTGCTCAGGGATTTACCGGCCATTGGAAAGATATTTGAAGCAGTGCGGGGTGCGGTCAGGATTCCGTTTACGGTGAAATTTCGGGCGGGATGGAGCGATGACAACATTGTCTGTGTCGAGCTGGCGAAGATGGCGGAAGACTGCGGTCTGAGCGCCGTTGCCTTGCACGCTCGCACCCGCGAACAAGGCTACAGCGGTCAGGCCCGATGGGAGTGGATTGCCGCCATCAAAGATGCAGTGAAGATTCCAGTCATCGGGAACGGAGACATCCGCACCCCCCAGGATGCCTGCTCCATGGTGGCCCAGACAGGATGCGATGCGGTGATGATCGGGCGGATGGCGCCTGCGAACCCGTGGATCTTTCGGCAGATTGAGCAGCATTGCATCCCGACAGACCGGGTAGGGGAAGGGATCATCGACTCCCCGTCCGAGCACGCCGACGCCTACATTTCCAGACCTTACAGCGAGCCCAGCGAAGCCGACCGGTACCAGATGATTCGCACCTATTTTGAAATGTTGATCGAAGAAGAGATGCCGGGGGCCGAGGGCAAAATGAAGCAGTTTGCCTCCTGGTTCACCCATGGAGTGGCGGGCGGGGCCGCACTGCGCAAAGCGATCTACGAATCCAAGAGCCGGATGGAGATTCTGGCCAGTGTCGAAGGATTCTTTGAGAATCGCATGGAAAGCTGTGTAACTCCGGTCGGCGGAGTCCTGAGCGCTATTTCTTGAGCTGTCGCATCGCGGGTGTCAATACCTGTTACGCCGCTCGAACTCAAATCCTCCTGCAACAACCCATTTCGGTTGTATATTGTGCCGAACCTTCTCGCCCGAGGTTCTGTACGGCCACTTTATGTCAACCGTACCGGCATGCCTTGCGGCGCAGTCCCCGGTTGCTTGTCTTTCGGGATTCCCTTCACTTCGATAGCTCTTCACCTGTGCTCAGAGGCCGGTACAGCTCGGGGCGAGATGCAGAGGGCCTTCGCTTCTCTTCGGATGACATAGGCGAGCTTTTTCTCGTGCACAGGGGGGCGACGCCCGCGCCCTCAGTCAGGCGCGGACGCCCTTGCACGCCGTCATCGATCAGGCTTCTGAGATGCGGGAACCGTGCTGGAAATGGTATTGCAGGATCTTTGCGGCCAGCACTGGGCTTACTTTTCCCGATTGCGGATCGATGGTACGGACAACCTCCCCGCGGCAGACTACTTCCGCTGCGGCCAAGCCTGCGATTTCAGCGGGTAATACCAGATTGATTTCCAATTGTGCATTGGGAGCAATCGTCTCTTCCGCCTGGAACAGCATTCCCGAGCGACTGATATTTTCCGTCGTGCCTTCACGCCATCCTCTTTCTCCAACTTGCCGGTATTTCAGCGGCAAATGAAGATCAAAGCGAGTTGCGCGGAAGGGGGAGGATATTTTCGTACGAGTCCGAACGATAGGAACGGTTTGAGCTAAGCGAGCAGACATCTGAATCTCCTTTGGGGGTGGGGTATCAAGCGCCTCGCGCACCTTGGCCTGAAGCGCGGGGAGGGTAAAGGGCTTCTGGAGTAGGTTGATTCCTTGGTCCAGTGTGCCGTTGTGGCCAATGTGATTCTCCGTGTAGCCCGACATGTAAAGTACTTTGGTTTCGGGCCGGCTCGGGGAGATCTGGTTGGCCAGTTCGCGCCCGTTCATTCCCGGCATGATGACGTCCGTCAGCAGCAGGTGAATGGGGCCTGAGTGTTCCTGGGAAGCTTTCATGGCGGACGCGCCATCAGCAGCGTCGATGACGCTGTAGCCCTGACTCTCCAGGGACTGTTTGGTCAGTTGTCGGAGATTTTCTT
This sequence comes from Terriglobia bacterium, assembly GCA_963786325.1. Classification (GTDB taxonomy): domain Bacteria; phylum Acidobacteriota; class Terriglobia; order Terriglobales; family Acidobacteriaceae; genus JAIQFF01. The sequence goes on along the minus strand of CAWAYW010000010.1, from coordinate 930,618 downwards.
CGTCCTCGACAAGCAGGATGGTTTCAGTGCCGGTGCGCGGTTGTTCTACGAGAGCGGGGGGCTGGAGAGCCTCGTGCTGCAGGGAGGCATCGACGCGGGGCAGGTAGATTTTGAAAGTCGTGCCTCTGCCGGTCTCGCTGTAAACCCAGATGTAGCCTTCGCTCTGTTTGATAATGCCGTAGACCGTCGAAAGCCCGAGGCCGGTGCCTTTCAATCCTTTGGTGGTGTAAAAGGGCTCGAAGATATGAGTCTGGGTTTCCAGGTCCATGCCCATGCCAGTATCGCTGATGGCGAGCAATACGTAGTCGCCGGGCTCTACCGGGGAGTGAAAACGGGCGTAGGTAGTGTCAACATGAACGTTGGCGGTCTCGATGGTGAGTTTGCCGCCGTGGGGCATGGCATCACGGGCATTGACGGCAAGGTTCATGACAACCTGCTCGATCTGGCCGGGGTCTGCTTTAACAGCGCCCAGATCGGAGCCGGGAACCATGACAAGGTCGATATCTTCGCCAATGAGCCGGGTCAGCATTTTCAGGTTTTCGGTCACCACGCTATTGAGGTCGACGACCTTAGGCGCAAGCATCTGTTTGCGGCTGAAGGCGAGGAGCTGGCGAGTGAGAGCGGTAGCGCGTTCGGAGGCTTTGGCGATTTCCTGGGCGGGTCCGCGTAATGTGGGGTTAGGTCCGATCCGTTCCAACAGGAATTCGGAATAACCCGAGATGACCATAAGCAGGTTGTTGAAATCGTGGGCGACCCCGCCAGCGAGACGGCCGATAGCTTCCATCTTTTGAGCCTGGCGAAGTTGCTGCTCGAGAGCGCGGCGTTCGGTAACATCCTCGGCGAAGAGCTCGAAGAAGATGGCGTTGCCGTCGTCACGAAAAGCGCGCCCAGACAGGCGAACGTTAATCACGGCCCCGTCTTTACGGACCCAATCGGCGGCCAGGCCATGGAATTTCTGGAGGGCGCGGAGGAAGTCCGCAAGGCTGAACCACTGCTGGGAGTCAGAATAAAGGTTGGCGAGATTCTGGCCGACCAGCTCCGCTCCGGATTCGTGCCCCAACATCGCGACCAGGGCCGGATTCACATCGAGAAGGATCCCATTGGAATCGCAGCGGCATACGCCATACGGTGCGTGCGTGACCAGCGAGCGGAAGTTGATCTCGGAGCGGCGCAGGCCCTCTTGGGCCGAACGCAGTGCGGCATTGAAGAAGCAAATCAGGCCGGCGACGAACACAAATAGAGTGAGATGTATGATGGCTTTGTGATAGTCGGAAGGCGCGCGCGCTCCAGCCAGCGAGAAGTAAGCACTTACCGTCAAGGCAAATGAGGTGGCAACGAGGCCCGGCTTCCAGCCGCCGTACCACGCACTGACCATCACGGCAACGGCGAAAACAACGAGACGGCTTTCGACCACATCAGCGAGCAGTAAAGCTGGGATGAGAGCGAGAATGATGCTGAGAACCGCAACGCCGTATCGGAGGATCGGAGCCCGAGCCGGAGGGATATAGCGTTTGCGAAGAAGGGGGAGGTTCGTTCGCATAAGAAGAATTTAATTCCTTAAATGGAACGGCGCGAGTTACGAGAGTCCAATGCGGTCCTGGCCAATTTTCTAAGATGCGGAAAATTAATTCGAAAACCAAGGCAACCTTTGCGACGGAGTTGGTGTTGAGATTCAGCGGTCAAACCCCAATGAGCACAGGCCGCCTGAGTCTGTGCTTTGGATTATTGTCATGAATGTCGGTCTTTTTGGCGGAAGTTTCGATCCGATACATCACGGGCATCTGGCTTTGGCACGCGCCGCGAAAGAAAGATACGAACTGAGCCGAATCTACTTTGTTCCAGCCAATATTCCGCCTCATAAACAAAAGCAGCCCCTGTCGGCGTATTTCCATCGCTATGCCATGGTGGTGCTGGCGACGATGGGAGAGAAGGCGTTCGTACCCTCCTTGCTCGAGGCGCCGGAAGAGACTTTGCCCATGGCCGCGGGCGGAAAACTCCGCGCGACAGAGCAATCGTCCGCGAAGGCAAACTACACGATTGACACGGTGCGGCAGCTAAAACGATCCCTGAAGAAAATCGATTCCCTGTTTTTTCTCATCGGCATTGATGCTTTCGCTGACATCGCCAAATGGCACGAGCCGGAGGCACTTCTGCGTGACTGTGATTTCATCGTTGCGAGCCGTCCCGGGTATTCGCTGGCGGATGTGGCCAACGCTCTCCCCGAGAAACTGCGTCCGAAACCCGCAGTCAGCCAGCCATTCGCCAAGCAGGCGGCCCAAGGGGACCTGGTCTTGAACGGCGTCACTGTCCATTTATTAGACAGTGTGCACCAGCCAGTTTCAGCGACGGCTATACGTCAGGCGGTGGCGGCGAAGAAGCCGTTGCGCAGGTTCGTCGACGCCGGGGTGGAAGAATATATCAAGAAGGAAGGACTGTATTTGTAAATTCGGTCACCAGTCTCGATCGTCCCCCAGTCGGGCGGCAGTCTAGGGTGTCGGCTACAATGGATGTGGCCGAGGACAGGCACAACCGATCCGCATGAAGAAGAACGAATCGAAAGCACAAATCTCCGAAGCGATAAGAGCCTGTGTAGAGAAGAAGGCAGAAGAAATAACCATCCTGGAACTGGAAAAAAGCGCGGGAGCGTTCACCGATTACTTCGTGGTGTGCAGCGGCAGTAACCCGAGGCAGGTACAGGCCATTGCAGACGAGGTGGAACTTCGCCTGAAGAAGGCGGGCTTATGGCCTCATCAGATTGAGGGGTATAAGCAGGCGGAGTGGGTGCTGATGGACTACTTTGACTTTGTGGTTCACGTCTTCTCAGAAAAGGCTCGTAAGTTTTACGACTTGGAGAGACTGTGGAAGTCAGCGCGACGACTAGAACCGTCGGAATTAGTGGAGGATGGCCGCGCCCGCAGGCGTGCTCCAGCCCGAGCGCTGAAAAAGAAGCGAGCGTAGAAGTTTCGGCCGAATGAATTCCTGTGAAAATCCAAACCTCGATTGGGGCTCCTCCTACAAACTAAACGCTGCGGAGAAGTGGAAGGCTAAGAACGCCGCCATGGGACGCGATGTAACGATCGCCCTGGTTGAATACGCGCGTCCGAGAGCTGGCATGAAGGTGCTGGACTTGGCCAGCGGCACGGGTGAGCCGTCGATTACCCTGGCGGAACGGGTTGGGCCTGACGGAAGCGTGACCGCTCTTGATCTGAGCGCCGAATTGCTTGAGGTGGCAGCGAAACGGGCTCAGATTCGAGGGCTTAAGAACTTTTCCGTAAGACAGGGGGACGCGCACGCGCTTCCGTTTCCCGACCAAAACTTTGATTTGGTGACGTCGCGTTTCGGCGCGATGTTTTTTGCTGACCCCGACAGGGCCTTCCGGGAAGTGCACCGCGTACTCAAACCGAACGCCCGCGTGTGCCTGGTCGCTTGGGGACCGTTTGAGCAGCCTTTCTGGTCGACCACCATGGGCGTGGTGCATAAACACGTCGGTGGGCCGCTGCTGGCTGCGGCACAGAATCCATTCAAGTTTGCGCAAAGTGGAAGCCTTGCGTCGGTATTGCGTAGTTCAGTCTTCCAAGAAGTCGAGGAAGAAACCAGGACGCTGCCCTGGACTTGGCCTGGAAAGCCGGAAGAGGTTTGGGAATTGATGCAAGCTTCGGCCACTCCTTTCCTTCCGATGATGGGGAGGGTTTCGGAGCATGAGAAAAATCGCATTGATATCGAAGTGCTTGCTGCCATTGGTGAATACTTTGATGGCGCCAGCGTGAAGTTCGGGGCGTCGGTAGTGTTTGTTTCGGGAACGAAGTGACGAGTCAGGGAAGTTGAGGAATTTACCGGTGAACCGCATCCAGACTGACCAGTACATGGATCGAAGTCTAAAGGCGAACCCGCAGCGGCTCACACCTTTTCCGCCCCCACGCATTATCGGCATCTGTGCTTAAATTTGGTTGTGAAGCTCAAGATCGCCTGGATTGGCAAAACGAGGGAAGCAGCCATCCAATCGCTGACCGATGAGTACCTCAAGCGCTTGTCGCGTTATGCTGAGGTCGAAGGGACCGCGTTCAAAGATGAATTTTCCATTTTGAAATTATGCGAGCGAGATGCGCGTCCCAGCAGACATACGCTCGTGCTGCTCGACCAGCGTGGCCAACAATTTTCTTCCGAGGAATTGGCGAAGTTCATCGCTGACTATCAAGAGCGCAACTCCCTCCCCCTTTTATTCGCGGTAGGGGCAGCCGACGGATTTTCCGAGAAATCCCGCAAGGCCGCGACGCTAGTACTGTCGCTCGGCAAGCTGACGCTGGCGCACGAATTGGCCAGGGTTGTGTTGCTGGAGCAACTCTACCGGAGCTTCACCATTCTAAAAGGTCATCCTTACCACCTGGGACACTGAAGCGATCTTTAGGAAATCAGGCGTGTACCTTCGTGACGTTCCGTTCTACGCATGGGAAGACTACAGTTGTGTTGACGGCAGAACACCGCGGTGCAATCCAGCCCTTCCCCAATAAAGGACTTATACGATGAAGAATCCGTTCGATGTGCTCAAGAGTAAAGAACAAGAGATGGTGAAAGTAAAAAAAGAAGTTGATGCTCTCCGGGTTACGATACGGTTGATAGGGGACGAGAACGCTGCGCCTCCCGCCGATACGAAGGTCGACTTACGTTCCGTCATCGAGATGCCGTAAGCCCGATTGTTCGTCTATTCCACATAAAAACGGTTTCAGGGACCTTCTAGGGCGCTGGGATTCCGCGCCGATGTGTGCAGTTCTCTCTTCCTAGGTTCATCCTTTAGCATCAATACATTAGCGATCTGCATGGCGGCCCGCGTTTTCTACGCTTCGGATAACAGGTACAATCAAAGTTTCGTGCAATAAGCGATCTGCCCGCTATGCCGGACATCCGACGCGGTCTCATCATCGTGAATACCGGTCCGGGTAAGGGCAAGACCACGGCTGCGATGGGGACGGGACTGCGGGCAGTCGGTCAGGGTATGCGGGTCCTGATGTTGCAGTTTCTAAAAGGCTCGTGGCACTATGGCGAACTCGATGCGGTTCAAGCGTTTGGCGATAAGTTCGTGATGAAACAAATGGGACGCGGCTTCGTAAAAGTTGGGACCGAAAAGCCCGATCCTGAAGACATCCGGATGGTGAAAGCAGCATGGGCCGAGGCAGAACAGGCAATCACTTCGGGCACATGGGATCTGGTGATCCTGGATGAGATTAATTACGCGATTAGCTACGGAATGCTTGATCCGGCCAGGGTGGCGGAGACTCTTAAAAGCAAACCTGAAATGGTGCACATTATCTTGACCGGGCGCAACGCCCATCCGACAATTGTCGAACTTGCGGACACCGTAACCGAGATGCGCCAGATCAAACATGCCTATGAGAAAGGCGTGATGGCGCAGAGAGGGATTGAATACTGACGGTTGAGTCACTGAGCGAAACCTGCCTCGGCTTGCTTAATTGCAGAATTACTGAACTACACAGTTAACCGTTATTATGGCCTGGTTTAAGCGACAAGCTGGCGAATTGGATACCTCGGGGGAGCGCAAGGTGCGTACCGAAGGCTTGTGGGTAAAGTGTGACACCTGCCGCCAGGTTATCTGGAAAAAAGATCTCGAAGAAAACCTCAACGTTTGTCCTAAATGCGACCGGCATTTTCGCATCGATGCGCGAGGACGTCTGGCCCAGCTTCTGGATGACAATCAATATGAGGTCTCCGACGAAAGCCTCGCTTCTACCGATCCGTTGAAATTCGTGGACCTGAAGGCTTACTCGGCCCGGTTAAAACAGGCGCGGGCTGACACCGGCCTCAATGACGCGTTGATTAATGCTCGCGGTAAATTGAACGGACGTACCGTAATCGTGAGTGCAATGGAATACGGGTTTATCGGCGGGAGCATGGGCGCGGTGGTGGGGGAGGGCATTACCCGAGCCATCGAGCAAGCGACCGAAACCAAAGCTCCGATTGTCATAGTCTCCGCTTCCGGCGGAGCTCGCATGATGGAAGGCGTAATCAGCTTGATGCAGTTGGCCAAAATTTCAGCGGCGTTGGCTCGGCTGGATGAAGCTAAGGTCCCATTCATCTCGGTGCTGACCGACCCAACTACAGGGGGGGTGACAGCCTCTTTTGCCATGTTGGGCGATCTCAATATCGCGGAGCCTGGCGCTCTAATCGGATTTGCTGGGCCCCGGGTCATAGAACAGACCATTCGGCAGAAACTTCCGCAGGGCTTCCAGCGAAGCGAGTTTTTGCTGGAACACGGCATGCTCGACGCTGTCGTCCATCGCAAGCAGCTAAAGTCTTATATTGCACGGGCACTTGAATTTATGGCCGTGCAACCGCAGGTTTCGGCCCTTAGCCCTCAGGCATCATAAGACCGGTGGCGGCGGTTCCCGAATATTCAGTTTCTCCCGTCGCATCGCAGTCACCCCTGTTTGACCTTAATGACAAGCGTTTCGATGGCATGGCATCGAACGATTGAGGATGAAGCTGCTACCCTTATTGGGAACCATTGAACACTGACAAACTTTCATCATGTCCTCCTACGAAACCGCCGTCGCGCGCATTTACGCTTTGGGTCACGAGCTGGCGCAGGCTCTATCGCAAAAGTTCGATCTGGCTCACATGCGAGTCTTACTGGGCGCGCTGGATCATCCTGAGCGAGGGTTCCCGGGTGTGCTGGTGGCGGGGACCAATGGCAAAGGCTCGACTGCGGCTACGCTCGCTTCTATCTTGCGAGCCGCGGGGCTGCGAACTGCGCTCTACACGTCGCCTCACCTGATGCGGATTAACGAGCGTGTCCAAATCGCGACGGATAGGAGCGCCTTTCAGCAGATAAGCGATGAAGAATTCGCGTTGTTGCATGACCTGGTGGATCGTCACGCTGAACGCTTGGTAAGCGAGGGAGAGTTGCCATGGCATCCTAGTTTCTTTGAGATGCTGACGGCGATTGCGTTCGAGTATTTCGCACGCCGGAAGGTGGACATCGCCGTGATCGAGGTCGGTATGGGCGGGCGCCTGGATGCTACCAACGTGATTGAACCATTAGTGAGTGTTATTACGGATGTTTCGCTGGATCATCAAAAATTTTTGGGCGAAACGGTAGCCGAAATCGCGGGCGAGAAAGCGGGAATCATTCGACCAAACGGGGTTGTGGTCACGCTGCCACAGCAACCGCAGGCAAACGACGTAATCGGTCGCACGATCATGGATTTGGGCGCACGCGCAGTGAGCGCCGTCCCTTATGTGCCGCCAATCAGTCCCGCCAGCGCGCCATACGTGACGCCCGGCTTGGAGACAGCGGTTTCACGCTACCCGTTGCAGGTGCTGGGCAAGGAAATTCTGGTCGAGAGTCCACTGTTTGGCCGTCACCAACTGCGAAATGTGGCGCTGGCGATTGCGGCTGCGGAAGAACTTGCGCGACAAGGCTTCCTGGTCACGACAGCTTCGATTGAGCGAGGCATACGGGAAACGCGATGGCCAGGACGGTTCCACGTGATCCCCGCCGCAAATGGCAAGCCTGAATATGTCTTCGATGTAGCTCACAACCCCGCCGGGGCGTGGGCTCTGCGGTCGACTCTGTCGGCGAACTACGCCGAGCGACCCCTGACATTTGTTTTCGGGGCGATGCGGGACAAGGCTATTAGAGAAATGGCGGAGATTCTATTTCCGGTCGCCGATCGGGTAATCCTGACCCAGGCCGACAATCCCCGTTCAGCGACAGTGCCAGAGATTCGCGAAGCGGCGTCGCGGGTTTCGATCGAGATCGAAGACGCCGATAACATGGCGGACGCGCTGACGATGGCGAAATCCTCGGTGCGACCGGGCACGGTGGTGGTCATCACTGGCTCGATATACATTGTAGGAGAGGCGATGCGACTGTTGGGTGTGCGCATCTAAATAAGCGTGCCATCGGTAAATACGCCAACTAACGAGGTTGATAACAAAGCAGAAGGGCATGAAGATGCCGCTCCGCTCGGCCATCCCTCGTCCGCGAAGGCCACGGAGTCTCGGCGCTACGGATGGCTCAGCCGGCTGCGTTCTTATTTTATCTTCGATCCGCTGATCTGGTTGGTTACTGTCGTCCTCGGAATCGTGTCGATTCCTGTTTCACTGTTGGGAGAGAAAGGCCGCATTCTGCACGGCTTTGCCCGCTTTTGGTCGCAGCTGATCATGAAGATCATTTGCTCACCGACACGGGTGACAGGTCTGGACAAGATTGATGCCTCGAAACCGCTTGTCTACGCCGTAAATCATGCGTCGGCTCTAGATATTCCAGTACTGTATGTTTATTTGCCATTCCAATTCCGCATCGCTTTCAAGAAAGAGCTGCTGGCTTATCCGATTGTGGGTTGGCACCTGAGACGTTCAGGACAGATCTGCGTTGATCAGCAGAACCCGGCAGCGTCAATCGGCAGCATTCGATCCGCACTGAAAAGTTTGAAGGGCGGCATGCCTCTGGTGATTTTCCCTGAAGGCGGGCGTACGCCAGATGGGGAAGTTAAACCGTTTCTGCCAGGAGCATTTTTTCTCGCGATCAAGGCTCAGGTCGATGTTGTACCGGTGGCTCTCGTAGGCACCTACGAACTACTGCCCATGGATACCTATCACGTCAAGTGCCGTCCGCTCGAAATGCGCGTGGGAAGGCCGATTTCGACTTCGGGTTATACCTTGAGAAATATGGAAGAGCTTTCCGAAAGGGTGCACGATGCGGTGCTGAATCTGTATACAAAACCAGTTGCCGGAGAGTAGTTGTCAGTTTCCGCTAACGGCTTGATCCCTGCTGGCTTCCTGGTCTCGAATTTCATCTAATTTTTCGGCGATGGTATATTTCAAATCTTCGATCCCTTCGCCTGTCACAGCGGATATCGGGACTAACTCCAAACCATCTTTCTTGCAATAGCGTTTGAGCTTAGCGAGCTTATCTTTATCAGCCACGTCGATTTTAGAGGCCACCATGATGACCGGCTTCTGGTCCAGACCGGCACCGAAACTCGCAAGCTCATGATTGATAACCTCGACATCTTTCACTGGATCTGGACGGCCGCTGGCATCGGAGACATCGACCAGATGAACTAACAGGTGATTGCGCTCGATGTGGCGTAAAAACTGAATGCCCAATCCGGTGCCGGCGTGCGCGCCTTCGATCAGGCCGGGAATGTCGGCCACTACAAAGCTTTTCTCGTCCGGGGGTTGGCCTGCAACGGCGACGCCGAGGTTGGGCTGAAGAGTGGTAAATGGATAATCGGCAATCTTGGGACGAGCGGCTGAGATACGGGAAATCAACGTGGATTTTCCTACGTTCGGAAAACCGACGAGTCCGACGTCAGCCAGGAGTTTGAGTTCGAGTCGAAATACGCGATCTTCACCCGGCCGCCCATCTTCGTGTTCGCGAGGCGCCTGGTGGGTCGACGTTGCAAACCTGGCGTTACCGCGGCCACCGCGTCCCCCGCAGGCGATGACGATGCGGTCGTCGGGCCTTGCGAAGTCGTGCACCTTTTCTCCGGTTTCATCGTCATACAGGATCGTGCCCACGGGAACTTTTAGAAGGACGTCTTCTCCTTCGCGTCCGGTTTTGTTCGATCCTTCGCCGTGGCGTCCGCGTTGGGCTTTGTATTCTGGATTGAAGCGGAAATGCACCAGCGTATTGTGACGTTCACTGGACTCCATGATCACGTCGCCGCCTTTGCCACCGTCGCCGCCGGAGGGCCCACCCCGCGGAACAAACTTCTCCCTGCGGAAGGCCATGCATCCGTTGCCACCGTCGCCGGCTTTAACGCGGATTTTCGCTTCGTCGATGAACACTTGTTTTCGGTCTTCGGTCAGCCGTCGCGATGAATGGAACCTTGCTGAAAAGCGACGACGGAGAGCTGACAGCTAAAACAAAAAAGCCTCGGCCCGAAGGCGAGGCTTGTAGCCGGACCTCGGTCCGCGCGTGGTGTGATGCTACTTCGCTTCCAGCGGTTCGACCATAACGAACCTGCCCATCGATCCTTTGTCGAGGAACTTGATTCGTCCGCTGATCTTGGCGAAAAGGGTGTCGTCTTTGCCGCGGCCGACGTTGAGGCCGGGCTTCACGCGGGTTCCGCGCTGTCGAACGATGATGGTGCCGCCTGGGACTACTTGTCCGCCAAAAGCCTTGAAACCCAAGCGCTGCGCGTTTGAGTCACGTCCGTTGCGTGAACTTCCTAAACCTTTTTTATGTGCCATATCTCAAGTCCGGTTTCCAGTTCCTAGTTTCGGATTTCGCAGGTCCGTCGCGACGGGAAAATTTTCGCCGGACAGCCGGCGAACGCCCGACGCTACTTTTTCTTTTTTGAAGCCGCCTTCTTTGGCGCCGCTTTTTTGGCTGCTGGCGTCTTTCTTGTGGACTTAGTTGCCTTGGCCTCGACCGCGGAAGTTTCCTCCGCGTCGGCCGGCTTTGCCTTTTTTGGCTTTGGTTCTTTTTTCAGAAGTTCGGGCGCGGAGAACTTCTGGCCATCCACCGCGATCTCGGTGATGCGCACTGCGGTATAACCCTGTCGATGCCCCCGGAGCTTTTTGTACTGCTTTTTGCGCTTGTAATGAAAAACCAGGATCTTTGCTCCACGGCCTTGTTCCACAACCTCGCCGGTCACGAGCGCTGGGGATTTCGGCACGCCGATCTGGCCAGCGTCGCCAGAAAAGGCCAGCACGTCGTTGAACTCAATCTTTCCGTCGGTACCGTCGCCCTGATTTTCCAGGCGAATCACGTCGCCGGGCGCCACCCGGTACTGCTTACCTCCGGCGCGGATGACCGCGTACATACTCATGCCTCCGTACAATCCTGTGCCCGTCGCGGCTTGGCGCGATTGCGGGTAATCTGATGCTGTGCTTGCTGTCTTCCGCGTCGACGCTTTGCGGCAACGATTGCGGACGGCTCCAGAACGGAGCCGCGACTACAGGCAAACTCATTCATTTTAGCGTGTGCTGTGGAAAAGCGTCAAACGGGGAGTGCCCTGGAGTGTGGCTATTACAGCTTCGCTTTGTGGTTTGGTCACCTTTGTGCGACAATCTCTCGCCGAATTTGGAGGAGAAGCAATGCACAAGCGCCTTTTGACGGTTCTAGTATGCGTTCTAGCCCTCAGCCTTTCCAGCTCTGCTGCCGCCAAGTCGAAGAAGAAGTCCGCAGAATCCGGCGCGCCGGACAAGGCATTTTTACAGAAGCTTATGACCGGCTGGAGTTCTCGCGATCCCGCTAATGTAGCCCCATACTATGATCAGGGTGACTACAATTTCTTCGACATTGCCCCCGTCAAATACAGCAATTGGGCGGAGTATCAGAGGGGGTCGGCTGAGCTGCTGAAAGGTTACAAGAGTCTTAAGCTGACGGTGAATGATGATGCTCAGATTCACACCGACGGCAACCTGACGTGGTCCAGCGCGACGGTGAAAGAAGATGCGGTCACAACCTCCGGTAAACACGAGTTGGCTACGCTTCGCTGGACGGTAATTTTTGAGAAACAAGGCGGCAAGTGGATGATCGTACACGAGCACACTTCAGGGCCGTTGCAGTAATTTCCTAATCGCTGTCATCAGGGGGAGCGAGCTCCGTTAGAGAAGGCTTCCCCCGAAGGACCTGGATTTTTGATCCAGCGCGGACTTCATAAGTAGGCTTTAGCGAAGAAGTACGCCGTCATGCCCGCTCCCACCGTGATTACGAATTTCCGTACCCATGCCTGGGGCACTTTTTGCGCGTAGTGAGCCCCGAAATAACCGCCTATCAGCGCACCCATGACCATCACGGCTCCTTGTGGCCAATAGATCGCACCTTCGGCAATGAACACCAGCACGGCGACGCCATTGATGGCCATCCCTAGAATGCTTTTCAAGGCGTTCATGGCGTGGATATCGGTCATACCGACTGCAGCCAACATGGCGAGATTGATGATGCCCACGCCGCCTCCAAAGTAGCCGCCGTAGACCGAAACTATCAGCTCAAAAATCGAGGCGGCCGCGATCGCGGCAAACGTGGCCCCGTGTCCTACGCTTGAGGCGCGCTTTCCTGCCAGCCGCTTTCCAAACACGAAAAGAAGCGTAGCGCCCAGCATGAGCCAGGGCAGGACTCGCATAAAAGTATGAGCGGGTGTCTTGAGAAGCAGAAATGCGCCGGCCATTCCACCGATGAAACTCGCGATCAAGAGGGGTATCAATACCCTGCGAGGAACGTCCAGGCGACTACGATACGCTCCTCCGCTGGCAATGACACCCGTCCAGAGGGCGAGCGTGTTGGTGGCGTTGGCTGGAATTGGAGGTACGCCCGTCACTAGCAGGGCTGGAAAGGCAACAAAACTCCCGCCACCCGCGACCGCATTCAAGGCTCCGCCGACTATTCCGGCGGCGAAAAGGAGCAAGACCTGGTACGAGTTGAGCAACAACAGAGCCATCGGCTTGGGAAATCGAGGATAAAGGTGTACCACACGGCTCCAAAACGATGGGGTTTTGCAGGGATTGCTACCGTTTGAGACTCTGTCCCGTCTGATGGCAATGACATTCGCATGCCGAACAAACCGGGAGGAACCGTGATACCGAAAAATAACCTGCGGGTGGTCCTGGTTGTGATGGCACTTTGCTGTCTCGTCGCCGGTGACCAAAACGCCCCTGCGGCGGGCCGACCCAAGCCGTGTTTCGAGCCGGAGCAAAAGCAGCTGGACTTCTGGGTGGGCGAATGGGACCTTACCTGGCCGGGTAACAACGCGGGTGAAACGGCGCATGGGAGCAATAGTGTCCGGCGTATTCTCGACGGCTGCATCGTCGAAGAGAATTTCTCTGGCGAAGACGCCATGCATCTACGTGGCAAGAGCGTTTCGATCTTTGATGTGACTGCGGGGAAGTGGAAACAGACCTGGATAGACAACGAAGGCGGTTATCTGGATTTCGTGGGTGAATCAAAAGATGGACAGATGATTCTGGCGCGCGAAGCCACTCGCCCCGACGGTACTAAGGGCCTGTCACGCATGGTGTTTAAAAACATAACTCACGACGAATTTGATTGGAGCTGGGAAGGATCGAAAGACGGCGGCAAAACATGGACGGTGGTCTGGCCCATTCATTACAAGCGCCGGCCCTAGAAGCGCTTATCGACGATGGACGGACGAAACACCCGTCCCAGAATTTTCTGCCTTCTTCTTCCCCACGCCCATATCGACTAGGTAACGGGCTCGTCCGGGAGGAACAGCTACATCCCGTAGGTGCCGGTGGCGCCTACCCGCGATGAGACGCGGTCGCGGATGTCTCGCGCCTTATCCGCCAGATGGTTACGGGTTTCTTCTCCGCTTGCAGGTGCCAACAGCAAACCGATTCCGACGCCGATACCCAAACCCAAAAGGGCGGCACCAGCCGTGCCCATGATGTTGCTGCCATCTTCGCCCCGAATCACATCGGCGGCCCGGCTAACGCGGTCGGAAGCAGTTTTGTAGGTATCCTGAGCTCTTGACCGAAAATCATTGGCTTTCGAACGAAGATCGTCGACTGTGCCACCCATGCGTCCGCGCATGGACTCAAGCAAATAGACGCCAGTTCCTAGCAGTAGATTAAGAAGAACTTTTTCCTTGCGTGATCTCATTTCTCACCTCAGGTCAGTAAATTCGCTTTTATCAAGATGCCAAAGACAGACTAACGGTTGGCGCGACTTTTGCACAGCGGCGACTGTTTACAATGGGACAGTCGCAGTAAGCGAGGACCATAGCGGTTGGCGAGGCAATCGGCCACGTGGAGACAGTCCCGCTGACGCTTTCGTTGCCGGTCAAGGTCGCAACGGACGGAGTCGACGCCGTCGTGGATATCGCCGCCGACACAGTCCTCAAACCTGGAGAGACGTACTCCACTCCTCGCACCTTCATTGCAGTCTATGCGGGAGATTTTTACGAGCCACTGCATTTGTGGTCAAGCGTTTTGCAGAGGGAAGGATGGGAAATCCCGAAACCTTCGAGCGAAGCTTACAACGTCAGCTGGTGCGGTTGGGGATATGAATTCAATGTCACTCCCACGCAAATGCTGGGTACGGTTCCGAAGTTGAAAGAGTTAGGCATCAAGTGGGCGACACTCGATGATCGTTGGTTCGATATCTATGGTGACTGGAATCCCCGGTCCGATACATTCCCCGGAGATTCTATTAAGAAGATGACGGACGATTTCCACAAGCGGGGAATACTGGTGCAGCTGTGGTGGTTGCCTTTGGGGGTTGAAGACGCACAAGGGAAGTACGAGTCGCACAAGTATGCCCTCTCAAAGGTCGCGGAGGAGCATCCGGAGTGGCTTATTCTCGACAAGAACGGAAAACACGCACGCATGATCCGCGACCTGGCAACGCTTTGCCCTGCGGTTCCCGAGGTCCAGGCCTATGACAAGAAGCTTACGGAGAAATTCAATGGCGAATGGGGGTTTGACGGATCGAAGCTCGACAACATTTACAGCGTACCGATGTGTTACAACCCGGCGCATCATCACAAATCTCCGCAGGATTCGGTCAACGCGATGGCCGATGTTTACAAAACGATATTTCAAACCAGCCGAGCGCTTAAGCCCGAAAGTGTGACACAGAGCTGTCCGTGCGGCACGCCGCCATCACTCGCATGGCTGCCATTCATCGATCAGGCGGTGACGGCTGATCCGGTGGGAGCCGTCCAGGTGCGTCGTCGCATCAAGATGTACAAGGCGCTGTTGGGACCGGAGTCGGCGGTTTACGGAGATCACGTGGAGTTTTCCGCGATGGACCGTATTGGCAATAACTGGCGGGAGCACGGTGAGGACTTCGCTTCTACCGTCGGAACGGGCGGAGTAGTCGGGACGAAATTCGTGTGGCCCGACCCAGGACCAAAATTCAAGCCCGCGATGTTGACGCAGAGCAAGGAAGAGCATTGGAAGAAATGGATCGGCATTTATAACCAGAAAATGCTGTCGAAGGGAACGTTCCGCAATCTGTATGTCTACGGATACGACACGCCTGAAGGCTACGCGATCGAGAAAGATGGAAAAATGTACTATGCGTTCTTCGCTCCGTCGGCGGCCGCGTGGAAAGGCGAGATCGAATTGCGAGGGTTGGAGCCGGGAAGTTATCACGTGCTCGACTACGCCGATGGTAAAGACCTGGGATCGGTTGAGGCTGCGGTGAGTGCCGCTCCTAAAATAAAAACCGAGTTCAAGGATCACTTGTTGCTGGAAGTGAGCCACTGATTCTTTTCCGGGGGAAGTGTTCCTCGACGAGTTAACCAACACCGTCAACAACTACCCAACTGCGGCAGGCGAGGTGCCCACCCCACCCAGGCGGAGTTTATAAAGGGTGATTACGCAGGAAGTCTTGGAGATACTGTTTGTCGCGGAAGGCTTCTGTGCCACCCGGGCGAGTTACCGAGAGAGCCCCTGCGCGGTTGCCGCTAGCCAAGCAGGTGGTCAGGTCTGAGCCCTTCAGATATTCGTGCAGAAAGCCGGCGTCGAAGCTGTCCCCCGCGCCGACCGCGTCTACCGCTGCGATATTCAACGCTGGACTGGCAAACCGCTGTTCACCTTTTTGCGCAAGTGCTCCATCAGGTCCCAACTTCGCTATCACGAGTCGAACCAGTTTTGCGAGCTGGTTGACCGCTTGATTCACGTCTGCGGTGCCGGTGATGCAAGTGGCTTCACGAGTGTTGGGAAGAAATACGTCAACGTATTTCAACAACGCCTGCAACCCGCCATCCCACTGATCCTGCGGGTCATCGTTGGTATCCAGCGAGGTAGTTAGGCCTGCCGCCTTCGCCCGGCGGAACAGTTCGGCGACGTCAGGCAAAAGCCCGCGTTGCAGGTAGAGCGACGACAAATGCAAGTGGCGAGAGTCCAGCAGCGAATCGAAATCAAGGTCTTTTAACGAAAGGTTGGCAATGGTCCCGGCATAGGTCAGGATATTGCGCCAACCGATACGCTGCAGGATGATGGTGATACCGGTCGTTGTCGATCCGGGGACACGACGCACGCCCGAGACATCGACGCCACTGGCAGAGAGACGATCAAGCGCAATTTCACCTAACGGATCGTCGCCGATCAGCGATTGAAAACCGACCCGACTGCCGAGCGCCGCGAGATTGTGAGCCACGATGGCGGAAGAACTACCCAAGGTGAGCATCATGCGATCGGCGAGGAATTCCCGTTCGGGCGGCAGTTCGTCGGGTAGCCCGTAGAGAATAAGGTCAAGGTTCAGTTCTCCGGCGATGGTGACGTCAAAGCGCGGCATGTGGGGAATGGAATCCTTCTTAAGTTAAAGATGAAAAAAGTTGGCGGCGGAAAGCTGGAGCAAACAGTGGTGGACCCGGAGAGACTTGAACTCCCAACCCCTGCGTTCGAAGCGCAGTGCTCTATCCAGTTGAGCTACGGGTCCGACTCTCTGCAATCGTCTGATTCGTCTACATTGTATCTCCGAAAACACGACTTGTGAGGCGCTAAAGAATACAAGGCCGGCGGCCAGTTTTATAGTCGGCGAAGGACAGATATGACCGAGAACAAACTACCCGAACCCTGGTTGCGAGGAGCACTAGGTGAGGTTCCTCCCGTACAGAGAGCAGTCTTGCACGCTCTGCAGTTGGCAAAGGAAGATTGCTTGCGTTGGTGCGGCAACTTGAGCGACGAACAGATTAACGCCCGTCCACATGGGTTGGCATCAGTGGCGTTTCATGTACGCCACATCTCGCGAAGCATTGACCGGCTGCTGACTTATGCCGAGGGGAAGGTTCTGACTGACAAGCAACTAGCATTGTTGAAAACGGAAACGGAGGGCGGAGCGAATCGCGAACTCTTGTTCTCAGAATTAGATGGAGCCATCAGCGACGGCACGGTACGCATTCGTGCCTTCAACCCGGAACAACTTGGAGAACTGAGGGCTGTGGGCAAGCGAGGATTGCCCACTACTGTTGCGGGGCTCCTGATTCATGTCGCTGACCACACACAGCGCCATGTGGGGCAAGCGATCACGACGGCGAAACTTGTGTCTGCGCAACACGTTATTTCGTGAGTACGGTTTTTGACTGATTTAACGCTCGTGGACTGATTTAACGAGAAACAAATGCCCGGATGGTGACCTCTCTAATAATTCGAAGAGAGCACCACCCCGGGCGTTTAGAAATACCCTTTAGCGAAGCGACTGCAGACTCAAGATCGCCGACAAGACATTCCCTAGCACTCCGTACGAGCCATTGGAAACGTATCCGTATTGGTACTGATCGTTGTATCCATCTTCGAATCCGCGGCGGAAACCTTCCCGGAAATAGTACTGATAGTCGTCAGCGTCCACGTAGTAGCCGTTGTAGCCGTAGGTCGCGTCTTGATAGGCATAGCTGTCCCGATAGTCTCCACGCCAGTTATCTTCGCGGTCGGCCACCCCGGCACGGAAGCCTTCCTGATAGCCATTATTGACCGCCTGCCGCAGCAGGTCAGCGCCATATTGATTGATCTCGTAATACGACCCGCCGCGACGGTAGCGATAAATTGGAGCAGTGTAAAAATATGGATCGTTGTAATAGTCGTGGCGCTCTGCGCGCAAGCGCCGATCCTGTTCCCGCAAATGTTCCAGATACTCCTCCTGGAAGCGATACTGCGCATTACGTCTTTGTTGTTGCAGCATCGCGTTTTGTCGCTCCAGTTGCCGCTGCTGCTCGTCCAAGCGCCGTTGATACTGATTCACCCGCTGTTGTTGTTGCTCTATTAATTGCTGCTGACGCTGTTGCGAGAGGCGCTCTTGCTGGGCGTGTTGCTGTTGCTGTTGCTGCCACAGCTGTTGTGCGCGGGCTTGTTGTTGCTGATTCAGTTCTTGCTGGCGTTGCTGCTCTGCCTGGCTGCGCTGATTTTGTTGCTGGATGCGATTCTGCTGTTGTTGTTGCGCCCGTTCTTGTTGCTGCCGATTAAGTTCCTGTTGCTGCACTCTTTGCTGTTGCTGATTCTGTTGTTGTTGACGTTCCTGCTGGGCGCGCTCCTGCTGCATCCGCTCCTGTTGCTGATTTTGTTGTTGCACCCGCTGCTGTTGTTGCTGGTTTTGCTCCCGCTGCCGTTCTTGCTGCGCACGCTCCTGTTGCTGATTCTGCTGTTGCACCCGCTGCTGCTGTTGCTGGTTTTGCTCACGCTGCTGTTCTTGCTGCGCACGTTCCTGCTGCTGGTTCTGCTGCTGCATCCGCTGCTGCTGTTGCTGCTGCTCCCGCTGCCGTTCTTGCTGAGCGCGTTCCTGCTGCTGATTCTGTTGTTGCGTTCGCTGCTGCTGTTGCTGGTTCTGCTCACGTTGCTGTTGTTGCTGGTTCTGCTCGCGCTGCCGCTCGGGCTGCGCGCGTTCCTGCTGCGCTTCAGGTCTGGTTTGTTTCTCTGGTTTAGCTTGATGCTCTGACTTATTCTCTTTTTGTTCCTGTTGATCCTGTTGTGCGAGAACTCTCACTCCGCTTCCTGCAACTAGCATCAGGAAGGCCACCGCGACAGCGATTACTGATTTCACCATGTTGCCTCCAAGCATTTCTGTGCTCCGTTAGATCACAGGACAATGACATTTCGCCGTACAGTTTTGTCGGTACTCTCAAACTGGGAATCCCGTAGATTCCTCAGTTTGCGAAGATGGCCGGCTCGTCGCAGCCCGCGGAATTAGCGCTAGCAGTCGCCTGGGAGTCTGCCACGAGCCTCGATATCGATAACCGCTCAAGCCCGACTTTCGCAGTGGTATGATTCTGGCCGGGCGATGGTTCGAGAACGGGAAGTCGAAAATATCCATGGCAATCGCAAACGTTCCAAATAGAACCAGTGCGGTGGGAGCACCGGCATCCAACAACAAGGTCGCGCTCACGGTAGTGACCACCTTGTTTTTTATGTGGGGTTTTCTCACCGTCTTGAATGACGTGCTGGTGCCTCACCTCAAATCCATTTTTGACCTGAACTACACCAAGGTCATGCTCATCCAGTTCTCTTTTTTTTCAGCATATTTTTTGTTTTCGATTCCTTCCGCCAAGCTGATCGACTGGATTGGGTACAAGAAGACGATGGTCGTTGGTCTTTGCACCATGGGACTGGGATCGATCTTGTTCATTCCTGCTGCCAGCGTCCCTTCCTATCCGCTATTTCTTGGAGCGCTGATGGTGCTGGCTGCGGGCATTACTGCTTTGCAGGTTGCCGCAAATCCATACGTGGCCGTGCTTGGACCTCCAGAGACCGCCTCCAGCCGACTGAACCTTGCGCAAGCGTTCAATTCGCTGGGCACCACGATCGGGCCGTATCTCGGAGGTATGCTTATCCTGAACGCCGGCCGCCAGAATATGGAGGCGGTACGGCAGATGTCGTCCGAGGCGCTGCAAGCTTACCGCATTCATGAAGCGTCGTCGGTAAAATTGCCTTATTTAATTATTGGACTGACGCTTATTGCATTGGGTGTAATCATTGCAATGTTCAAGTTGCCGGCGATGCCACAGGCTGAACGGCACGGGGCTGAATCGGGCCCAAAGGGAAGCATTTGGAAGCACCCGCATCTGGTACTGGCCGCGGTTGGAATTTTCGTCTACGTAGGTGCCGAAGTTTCTATTGGTAGTTTCCTGATCAACTATTTCACCCAGCAGAATATTGGAAATGTCACTGAGGTTGTAGCGGCCGGGTTCGTCTCCTACTACTGGGGTGGCGCGATGGTGGGGCGCTTCATCGGGTCAGCCATTTTGCAAAAAGTACGCACGAATGTGGTGCTCGGAATCGCGGCCTTGGTGGCTGGCGCGCTGGTAGTAATCTCCATGCTCACTCTCGGGCATGTGGCCATGTGGACCATCATTCTTGTTGGACTATTTAACTCGGTGATGTTTCCCAGCATTTTCACTCTGGGCATTGCGGAATTGGGTCCGCTGACCGGAGACGGCTCCGGTTTGCTGGTGATGGCAATTGTAGGCGGCGCGATCATTCCTCTGGCGCAGGGCGCGCTGGCGGACCGCATCGGTATCCATCACGCGTTCGTCCTGCCGGTGCTTTGTTACCTCTACATCGCTTATTACGCGTTCCGAGGATCGAAGCCGGGCGCCACTTCATAGCGACCGGTTACGTTAACGGCAAGGGACAAACGATCTTCTCCTCTCCACCCATTGTTGGCCTAGGTCTCGCTTCGCTCGAGAACTCTTTCCGGCCATCTTGGCTAAGTGATATGCTTCCCCGACCATGGCCGTTACGATGCAAGATATTGCCCGAGGGCTGAATGTCTCCGTGGTGACGGTATCCAAAGTATTGCGAAATAAGGGGAAAATCAGTCAGGCAACTCGCCAGAGGGTTTTGCGCCGGGCAAAAAAACTCAATTATCAAACTAATTGGATCGCGCGCAGCCTGGTCATGCGCCGCACCTTCACCATAGGCTTGCTGCTACCGGATTTTACTCATCCTTTTTTTGCGGAAATCGCCAAGGCAGTCGCTGAGACGGTGAGACCACACGGTTATCACGTCATCATTTCGTATTTCGAAGAGAACCCGCAGTTGGAAAAAAGTGAAGCGGAATCATTACTGGCCCGACAAGTAGACGGATTGATCCTGGCATCGGCGCAGGCCGGAGCGGATGCCTTCGAGAACATCAAAGATAGAAATACCCCATTCGTACTTATTGATCGTCCCATCGCAGGCATTCAAGCATGTTTTGTTGGTGCAGATAATCAGGCGATCGGCCAACTTGCCACGTGTCATTTGATTGAAAGGGGCTGCCGGCGAATTGCGCATCTGCGCGGCCCTGGAATCGGTATCGCGACGGGACGGATGGAAGGCTACCGGCGCGCACTAGCAAAAAGTGGTTTACCGCTTCCATCGGGATTCATCGTAGACGCGGGCTATCAAGACGAATCCGGACACGAGGCCATGCGTAAATTATTGCGCGGAGCGGTAAAGCCCGATGGCGTCTTTTGCTACAACGATCCAGTTGCGATCGGAGCGATGCGTGCGATTGCAGAGGTGGGGCTTCGAGTGCCGGATGATATCGCCGTCGTCGGAGCAGGTAATGTTCACTATTCCGATTTTCTGGCAGTGCCGCTGACGACGGTAGATCAGGGGACTTCAGAAATAGGAAAGCGTGCGGCCGATCTTTTGTTGGAGCGGATTGGTTCCAAGAAAAAGCTGCGCCCGGCAAAGATCCTGATTGAGCCGAAGCTGGTGATCAGACAATCGACGGGACGAGGAGCGACCTCCCAAACCGTGGTAGCCGTCGCAGGCCGTAAGGATGGCGACGGATCGCAAAAAAATGCCTGAAGCATCGCCGGTTTAGAAAAACTTCTGGAAGGACTCTGCATTCATGGCAGTGAGAGTAAAAATTCTGGTGGCGATGGCTGTGTTAACGCTCGCGCCCATGTTATCCGCGCAAGACAAGGGACTGGCGAGCACGCCTCCCATGGGCTGGAATAGCTGGAACAAATTCGGCTGCAATGTAAGTGAAGACATGATCCGGCAAATGGCCGATGCCATGGTCAAGTCGGGAATGAAAGACGCCGGATATCAGTACGTAGTGATTGACGACTGCTGGCAGGTGGAACGGGATGCGAGTGGAAACATCGTTGCCGACTCCAAACGCTTTCCCAGCGGGATCAAGGCTCTGGTGGACTACGTTCATTCGCTTGGACTCAAGTTCGGAATCTATTCCGATGCCGGCAGCAAGACTTGCGCCAAGCGCCCCGGCAGCCTGGGACACGAATATCAGGACGCGTTGCAATACGCCGCTTGGGGTGTCGATTATTTAAAATATGACTGGTGCAATACTACGACGCAAGACGCCCAAGCGGCTTACGCGCTAATCCGCAACGCACTCAACGCGACGGGCAGGCCTATCGTGCTGAGCATCTGCGAGTGGGGCACGGCCAAGCCCTGGCTCTGGGGCAAGACTGTGGGCGGGAATCTTTGGCGAACGACCGGAGACATCAGCGACAAGTGGGAGACCAAAGACAAGCATCGCCCGGGCATGCTCGACATCCTCGACATGCAGGACGGGCTGGAAAGCTATGCGGAGCCCGGGCATTGGAATGATCCCGACATGCTGGAAGTGGGCAACGGAGGTATGACGACAAACGAATATCGCGCCCACTTCAGTTTGTGGTCGATCCTCTCCGCTCCGCTTCTGGCCGGCAATGATTTACGCGATATGAAACCAGAAATCCACGACATCCTTACTAATAAAAACGTAATAGCGGTGAATCAAGACCCGCTGGGTAGCCAAGGCCGCCGAGTGCGTAAGGACGGTGACCTCGAAGTCTGGTCCAAGCAGATGCAGGATGGAAGTCGTAGCGTCGTGCTACTCAATCGCGACGTAAACGAAAAAGAGATTGGCTTCAGGTGGGAAGATATTGGCTATCCGGGTCATTTGAACGCTGGCCTGCGCGATCTCTGGCAAGGAAAGGATCTTGGACAGCACAAAGAGAAATTTTCCACAATTGTTGCTCCCCACTCAGTCGTGATGATCCGCATAACTCCCTAAGCTATCTTGAAGTTTGGCCGTCCCAAATCCCCTACCCTGCCTCCCCAAGAGGCATACAGTTTCTAGCCGATGTCCCTTGGTCACTCTGTTCAACTAGTGTAGTGAAGTCATAAAGCATTTAATCCTGCTTGATGGAGGGATGGCGATGGATAAAGATAGAGTTGAGGGAATGGATAAAGATAGAGTTGAGGGAAAAGTAAAAGACGTCGCAGGACGAGCTCAGCGTCAGGTCGGGGAATGGACCGGCAGTACGAAAGATCAGGCCGAAGGCGCGGCGAAACAAGTTGAAGGCAAGGTTCAGAACGCATGGGGTAAGGCAAAAGACACAGTCCGCAAACCTAACACTAATACTAACCAGGAGAGGGACGAAGAAGCGGAAGCGGTTCGCCGGGATCGTGCTGCGAACGAGTAATGCTGGAATATCTCTGGCCGCCACTGCGAGGGCAATTGCCCTCGCAGTTTGAGATTGTTTCAAACCAGACAAAGTCGATTATGCAATAACACTCTACTCGCCCTGGGTAGGCGTCCCGACGACGTGCGCAAGGGCCCCACCTAGTTTGTCCGGCTCAAAGCCGAAGGGACCCGGTTCGCTTTTGTAGGCTATTCTGCCATTCGCATCGATCAAGTAGATCCGATCGGGCCATCCTGTGTACGCGCGCTCTGTGGAATTACCGAATTCGTCAAGAACGGCGGGGAATTTTATGCCCAATTTGCGGACACAGGCCCCTGCGACGTAGGCGCGCTCTTCCTCATTTTTTGGACTGGCGAAGACAACCTGATCTTTTATGTTGCTCTGCATTTGCCAAACGTCGCTAGGATGCGCTTCGGTGATGTATACCACCAGAAACGCGACGCGCTTCTGATACTGCTCGTACAGCTTGTTGAGAGCGGGAACCTCCCGCCGAAATGGAGGTCAAGTGTAGCTGCCGAAGACCAGCACGACGGGCTGGCTCTGATTCAAAACAGAAAGCCGCACCTGCCCAGTCTTGTCGAGCTTAAGAAGCGAAAAATCTGGCGCGGCGTCTCCCATGTGGAGTTTACCGGCACGGGCATGAAGCCATGCAGTTTCAAAGGGAAAAAGAAGAAATGGAACTGGGCCCGGCATTCTCTTCATCACTCGACCGAAGGTTTCTGGCGGCTGATTCATCGACCACCAGACCACACTGCCGAAAAGCCCATACAATACCACCAGAACCACAGCCGCCCACGTCAAGCGTTTGCGGACAGGCGGCCTTAAATTAAGACGCCCTTTGGCATCGTTCCATTGCATGGCGGCATCACTCTAGGGGACAATTGATTTTGAGGCAATAGTTGGTAAGGATTAGTTAAGCGTAGGTTCAAAAGATTTCAACCATCGAGAACACTGAGGGTAATGTAAGGACTAGGCTTGAGGGATCGTAAGGTTTTTATGCGAATATCCAATTTATTCCACGCCATTAAGTCTCCCGAACACCGCCTTGCTTTGCTGATCGCCATGGCTGGGGACGCCCTGCAAATCTTCGCTCTGCCGCTGTTTGCGGCAGGGGGGATATCGCCTGCAGACACGCTTCTGGACGCGGTCATGGCGATAGTTCTTATTCGAATGATGGGATGGCATTGGGCTTTCCTGCCAACCCTGGTAGCCGAACTTACTCCGGGCTTCGACCTGTTTCCCACATGGACTGCAGCAGTTTTGTATGTGACTATGCAGAGCGGGTTTTCGGGAGATGTCGAAATTCTTCCCCCCGGTCCAGCTCCGGCACCCCGGCCTTAACACTCGCCCATTCCCCTGAGCCGTTTCAGTAAATCAGCTTCAAGGAGAACTGGATCTGCCGTGAAGGTCCTGCCGTCTTGCCGATAATTCCAAATCCGCTACCCCGCAAAATGTTCGACGGCAGTCCAAAATTCACGAGATTGAAGACGTTGAAGAATTCAGCGCGAAACTCTACGGTGCCAAGCTCGGTATTCCCCCGATGGCCAAACGGAGTGTCTTTGATCAGGGCCACATCGTATTGCTGAAAGCCAGGACCACGAAAGGTGTCGCGTCCCAACGTTCCGAAACGGCCGTGATTTGGTCCAGTGCCGCCGGCACTATCAATAGGGATATTGAAAAGCGAGGAGTTGTCAGTGCCTAATCCAAAATAATCTTCGCGCACCGGACCGCTGGTGGAGAAATGCGGCTGCTTCACAAGGTCGGGGCGATCGGTCCCTCCTGCGCCCACGCCGGTTTGCTGAACGCCTGAGTAGACGGTAAAGGGCGGCCCCTGGTAAGAGTCGTGATGTTCAGAAACTGCCAGCCCCGGGTTAGCGTTCTGCCCAGCCCTCGAACAAAGGCCACGCGGTCCGGAGGAAGCACTTGTATCAGACTCAAGGTACGCCCCAACCATCACTAAAAGTGGAATCCCACCTCCGCTGTAAGGGTGCGCGGCGTGACGTAGTGAGTTCCGCTGAATGTTGAGAGGAAGTTGTAGAGCGCGACTTTGTTCGTTACGTTGATGGCTGAAAGGCGAAGACTCCACTTGTAACGCTCGCCATGGAAGAGATTGTCGTCGCCCACCGCCAGATCAAAGAGGTTGCGCGGAGCGATGCGCGGGGGATTGCTATCATCGTTTTCCTTCCCGGGGGCAGGCAAGCTGATCAGAGTCGAACCGTAGCCCGCCGTACAAACCCCTAGCGGCTGGTTCAAAGTCGGGCGTTTGCTTCCGCAGAAGAGTCCCGCCTGAAGTTGCTGATCTCCCGTGAGTCCAGAAAGATCGACGGTGCCAGAGGCGTCTGCAACCGGCACTGCGCCAGCGACCAGCCCACTGTCGTAGCGCCAGTTGAAACCGACCCACGGACCACGTTGCCAAGGCTGGTACTGGAAATGGGTGGTCTGATTGAACCTCTCGTCGTGATCAATGCGGAATGGGGTGAAAGCGTTTCCGATTGTTCCGGAAGGAACCGCGCCGGCTCCTCCTATCTGAGGAGTGAAGAATCGAGCCGCCACGCTGGAGAAAACCAAAAGCGCGGAGAAGCCATGAAAGTTGGGAACACTTACGCGTCCAGCGAATCCGGGAATCTTGGAGTTGTGCCATTCGATCGGAAAGGTGATGGGGGTGCTTCCTAGCACGCTGAAGTCATAAGCATTGTGAGTGTACTTCCAGATGTATTCGCCTGAGAAAACTACGTACTTCCCGAAGGCTTGTTGCAGGCCGGCATGGAATTCGTTGCGCCAGCCGGGACTGAATGGAGTAACCTGGCCCGACCCCGCACATCCGAGCAACGAAGATAGCACCAGGGAATTGCAACCGTTATTGGCGAGCACGAGATTTTCGTTGAAGGGAGTTTCCAGCACTCGGGCATAAGAAACGCGAAGCACGGTGTTGGTCTTCTTCACGTTGTACGCGATGCCGAGGCGCGGCTCAGCTTCCTTGTGCGTCGTCAAACCATTATAGAAATCTCCCCGCAATCCGAGGTTGAGAGACCAACTTCCTTTGGTAATCGTGTCCTGGGCGAACATGGCTAACTGTTTGACATCGGTATGGCCGAGGAAAGGAAATAACGTGCTGCTGGTCCCGGCGCAGCCGTCCGCCGGTGCGGGGGTTGGCCGCGTGAGGTCAAAACATCCCAAGAGCGGCAGGAACGGGTTGGTGGCGTTGGGATTAGAGGAAATGTTCGGCTGGTTCGTACCACAGTCCGCAGGACTGTTAAATCCGGCAACCGGCGCACCTGTGGCATCGAGGCAGGGAGCGTTCAGGAGCGGATCAATGATTCCGAAATGAGTATTTTCGTCCAGGAGAGTCTGCTGATAGGTAGCTCCCGCTTTCACATTGTGAATGCCTTTTACGTAGGAGAGATCCGAGCGCAAGCCGGCATTGGTCAGTGTGCGATTCTGAGCGACCGTCTCCTGTTGAATCGGTCCGAGGTCAGCAAAGGGATTGTCACTCGGGTAGTAATTGTACTGATCGCGGCGGACGAATCCTCCGAGCGTAAATACCGCATTCGGATTCAGCGCACGTGTCCATGAAGGCGCGATGTTGAAGGTCTTGATCTGCGAACGTTGGTCGGTTGACCCTACGGGGTTGCCATTCTGATCGACCACATTCAGATTGTCGAAGGCGTTTGGAGTTTGAAACCAAGAACGAGTGAAGCCCAGATTGATGTGAATCGAATCCGGTTGCGAGAGTTGGAAATCCACCCGGTCGAATAAATTCTCTTCGTTCCCTTTGTCGTGGATTACGGCAAACTCGGGCGGATCAAGAAAACGACCGCTATTCAAGCCGCTGGCAGAAATGAAGTTCCCCCACTTCTGGCCTCCATAGCCGAAGTTAATTCCGAGGTCCGCCGTGCCAAAACTCCCGTAGGAAGCCGTAACACTGCCTTTGGGTGAGGTCATTCCCTGGCCGGAACGAGTGGTCACGTTGATTACAACGCTGGTCTTCTCACCAAATTCCGCGGGCGGTGCACCCGAAATGACTTCCATGGATTCGATTGAATCGAGAGGAATTTGGTTGGAGAAGACCTTGCTTTGCTGGTCGGTGATCGGTTGGCCGTCGACGGAGAATGAATTTTCCGCGTGATCTCCCAGGCCGTGGAACAGACCGTTTGAATCGGCGGCGATTCCTGGCGACGAGAGAGTGACAAGAGAACTAACTGACGACGTCCTGCTCTCCAATGGCATCTTGTCGAATAAATCGCGGTCTACATCGGTGTGAAATGTGGCGGTATTCTCCAGAAGATCTTCTCCAGACCCTTCCACCGTCACGGTTTCGGCCGACCCTTTCACTTGAAGAGTGACATTGAGGCTGACTGGTACGACAGATCGCACGTCAACATCCTGGGAGTAAGCAGCAAATCCTGACCCATTGATCTCGAGGTGGTAGGGATTAAACGGAATATTGGGGATGCTGAATTTGCCAGCGTTATCGGTAGTGGTGGAGCGATTGAATCCGCTAACCGGGTTGTGAATTACTACGGTTGCATTGCCAACTACTGCGCCAGTTGGATCCACAACCGTACCTGTGACTGAAGTTGAGCTTCCGCCCGATTGGGCGTACACGGACAGGATTGAAGATAAAAAGACGACCAATAGAAATGCCGCGAGCAGCGGCTTCTTATAGAAAGCCAGCATGATTCCTCCGGTTTAAAATCTAGAAATAGGAGTTGGAGTGCGCGCTAGCGCACCCTGTCGATGAATATGAGATTTCCGATTTCTAGACGGCGGGAGGCGGGCGAACACTGAGGGCGAACGCTATCAGGCGCTGCTTGGCGCAAGCAGCTTCTAACCTGACGGCTGAAACGCGGACGAACGTAAGGCTTGGTAGAGTCGAAACTGCTTTGGGAGTAGACGCGTGCGCGGTAACGCAAACCGTGCATTTCAGCGTGTCGGTTGCGCCCGAATGGTGATGCGTCACCAAGGCTGCTGCGGAGAAGAAGGTCAGCAGCAAGCATAGCAACGCAATCTTTTTGGAGACTGACTTCATTTATGGCTGCAACAGTACAGATTCCTAAAATCTATACCACAGGAGTACTGAACTCAAGCCTCTTGTCAACCGTTTGCCCCTGAACTATCGGGTGCGGTTGAGTCGACGGGTCAGGATTGAAACTGCCCTCACGTCACCTTGACCGCAGCCACGAACCTGCGCATTCCTCAACTGGTTCACGGGCGTTTCAGATGAATCTTGCCGCTAAATGATCTCAGCTCGAGTCGGGATCCAACGATCGTCCCCGGCTTTCCCAATAGGCTTTTACGGTTCTCGGCGGCAGCTGTGCTGGAGTTTGCAAATTCTGGATCGGATTGACTCTTGATCGAACGCGCCCTGATATCCACCCAAGCAGTGGCTGGAATAGAGATTTCGAGATTGCCAGTATGGCTGGTTAGCAAGTAGTCCCCAGCGCGGCCCGGATCACCGGTGTAAGTAATTTGTCCGGCGCCCGAATTCACCTCAACCGAAGGCCCGTTGACATTGCGAAGGCTGACGTCGCCGGTCACGGAATGAATGTCGAGGTGGCTATTAGTGATGTCCGTCAGGGTTATCGGTCCGCTGAGAGTCTTCACATGCAAATGAGCATCGCTTACGCCGGTGACTTCAACTGAACCGGAAGCGGCTTCCAATACGACATCGCCATGCAGCCCTTCTGCCCGGAGGGTCCCGTCCGACGACCTCAGGCAAACGAAGGCGGCGGCCGGGACTTGCACGGTGTATTCCACCTGACTGGTTCCCGAACGGGTGGATACTGAGCGTAGCTCGATCCGGTCGCCATGTTGTTCATTCATAAGACTAATCGCCGGGGAATGGGATAACGTCTCCACGACGACCAGTCCACTGTTGGAAGGTTTAACAGTAATGGGGCCATAGTTGTTGGTGATCGAGATCACGGCCCCGGGGCCGACGGCATACGAAAAACTCTTCTTTTCCTGACTCTCCTGCGCTGGCGCTGCTACTCCCAGAATAGCCACCGCAATGACGAAGATCGATGAGGTTTCCAGCCAATTCTTATTAGTTTGCATACGCGGCCCAATGCCAGAGGAAATAGCTTAATCAAACCTTAAATAGCTAGATGCGTCGATCCACAACATTAGACGCCCGTATCCTGGAAATTCATCGGATTATGAGATTGTAAGGGCAACCAATCCAGGCTGATAAAGCAACTAAATAATTAGTTGACATGGCGCCCCTGGCCGCGTCTAACTAATTAACATTTAAGGAGCCAGTTTTGCCACCGAGGAAATCGGAAACGCTGACAGAAGCCGAATTGAGGCTAATGGACGTGCTCTGGATCAAAGGCACGGCCACGGTTCAGCAAGTCCTCGATGCGCTGCCAGAGAAGCCGACGCTGGCCTATAACTCCGTTCTTACCACGATCAGAGTTCTGGAAAGCAAAGGGTACGTGAAACACGTCAAGGACGGCCGGGCCCACGTGTACATGCCCGCCGTGAAGCGAAAAGACGCTACGCGGTCCGAAATACGCCATCTGGTAACCAGATTCTTTGAGGACTCACACGAACTTCTGGTTCTGAACATTCTTGAGGACCAGGGCATTGAAGCCGACGAGATAAAGAGGCTGCGGAATCTGCTGCAATCCAAAGAAGTCGCGGGAGAAAAGAAATGAGTATCGCCGCGATTTTCCCTTCGTTCAATCTTCAGAACTTCAACTTGCAAAGCTTCGACTTGCAATCGAGCGCGCAAGTTTTTTCGTCGCGAATGTTCAATTCCGTGGCCGAAGGAATCGGAATCGCGCTCCTGGGATGGGTCCTGCTCCACGCCTTGGGTCGGCAGAACTCCGGAACGCGCTTTGCCGTCTGGTTTTCTGCTCTGCTGGGGATTGCTGCGCTGCCTATGTTTGGGCATTTCGGATCAAGCGAAGCGCGGATACCGGTACATTCCCAAATCACACTGCCCGCCTCATGGGCGCTTTACATATTTTTCGCCTGGCTAGTTATCGCGACGGCAAGCCTGGTGAGGATAGGCGTGGGCTTCTTCCGGTTGCGGACACTGCGGAAGAGTTGTCAGCCAATTGATCGAGCTCTTCTCGATCCCCTTCCCACAAAGACTTTGGAAGAATTGGCTTCAGTCCGAGGCGTGACGGTTTGCCTGTCAGACAATTTGCACGTACCGACTGCCATTGGGTTCATAAAGCCGCTGGTCGTGATTCCATCCTGGACCATGCGGGAGTTATCTGCGGTCGAACTCAACGCCATTTTGCTGCACGAACTGGCGCACTTGCGGCGCTGGGACGATTGGACCAACCTCGCTCAGAAGATACTGGGGGCATTACTGTTTTTCCATCCGGCGGTTTGGTGGATTGAGAAGAAACTCGCGCTTGAACGGGAAATGGCTTGCGATGATCTCGTCCTTTCCCGGTCTTCGAACCCGCGAGCCTACGCGGAATGCCTGGTATCCGTGGCCGAAAAAAGTCTGGTACGTCGGGGCTTCTCCCTGGCGCAGGCAGCCATCGGTCGGGTGCGGCACATGTCGTTGAGGGTGACACAGATTTTGGATGAAAAGCGTCCTGCTGCAACCCGTGTGTGGAGACCGGCACCGCTGATGCTAACCGGAGTAACCCTGGCCAGCTTAATAGCGTTTTCGGATGCTCCCCGGTTGGTTTCATTCCGCGACGCCGCCTCACCGGCGGTATCAGCTTCGGCGGTTATGCCGATCAGGAGCGTGGTTGATTCAAGTTCGCATATGGGCGCTCGGGCTGTACCGGCGAATTTTGCGGTGAAGACCGAAACTGGTTATCCACCGTTTGACGCCGAAATCAATCAGAAGCCCAAGCAGATAAACGCCCGCGCGGTACCGGCTACATCCAAAAAGCAGGACGCAAATCCGCCGGCCCTACTTCGCGCCGCTTTCCCGGATGAAGGTCCAAGCCGGCAAACCTTGATCTTGGTTTTACAAACGGTGCAGTCTGACCGTGCTGGTTCGGTAGTTTGGAGTCTTTGCGTGTGGCAAGTGACGGTGAATGGGCCGGCACAAGCGGAACCCGGAACCGTGGCGAAGTCGATATGAGTTTTTTTTCACATTAACAACTAAATAATTAGTTAACAACAGAGGAGAAAGAACACAATGACAACCTGGATAGTGAATTTGAAAGGCAAACTTCGCCGTCATTTGATCGTGCCATTCCTGGCGATCGCGATAGTCGGTTCGTTTGTCGCTTACGATCTCGTGAAGGCAATCCCGGCAAAAGCAGCAGCTGCCATGGCAAGCCCTACCACGACGCCACTCGACAATGACAGCGTGGGTGCGCTGCTCTCGCTGGACCGTGCGATGGAAACCCTGGCGGCGCGGGTGACTCCCGCGATTGTGAACGTGACCGTCACTTCACGCGCGAAACCCGGCATGGCGGGCGGCGATGCCGACGACACGCAGCAGTTTGGTGATCAATTCGGACAGCAATTTAGTCCATTCGGTCGCATGTTTGGACAGATGCAACCAAGACAGCAGCCCCGAATTGAACACGGACTGGGCAGCGGGGTGATCGTTTCGCCGGACGGCTACATCGTCACGAACAACCACGTGGTGGACGGCGCAACTGACGTTCGCGTCACCATGAGCGATCGCAGAATTCTTCCGGCTAAAGTGGTTGGAACGGATCCACTCACCGACCTGGCGGTCATCAAAGTCGAGGGTCACAACCTTCCGAATGCTCCCTGGGGCGATTCTACGAAATTGCATCCCGGACAGACCGTATTGGCATTCGGCAATCCGTTTGGATTTCGCTTCACGGTAACTCGAGGCATAGTGAGCGCATTAAACCGCCCCAACCCGTCCACTGACGATGCCCGCAAGCCCGGTGAGTTTATTCAGACCGACGCCGCGATCAATCCCGGAAACTCAGGCGGCCCATTGGTGAACTCGCGTGGTGAAGTAATTGGGATCAACACTTTCCTGATCTCTCCATCTGGTTCGTTCTCCGGCATGGGCTTCGCTATTCCAACCCAGATCGTGCGGCCCACGGTGGAAAAACTGGTTCAATTTGGCAAAGTCACCCATGGCTACATGGGCATCGGAATTTCGGACGTGACCCCCGACAACTCGAAGTTCTTCAGCATGCACGACGCGGTTGGCGCGGTAGTCACGCAAGTTGAGTCCGACTCGCCGGGAGCCAAGGGAGGGTTGAAAGTAGGCGACGTAATTACGCAATTGGATGGGCACGAAGTGAGTGATGCCGGAGCGTTGCAAGTCGAAGTAGGACAGAAGGACCCCGGCACAACAATCCATCTGGGAGTCATCCGCGATGGCAAGAACGTGACTGTTCCAGTGACCCTGGAAGCGATGGGAAGCCGTGATAAATCAGGCAGAGAAATCGCTGACGCCGGACACGACAAACCACGATGGGGAATCGGTTTGGCGGACATCACTCCCGAGGTCCGTGACCAATTGCAGGCACCCAGCAACTTGCATGGCGCTGTGATCCAGCAGGTTCAGCCGGGAAGTCCCGCAGATACCGCAGGATTGCAATCGGGCGATGTAATCGTCGAAGTCGATCGCAAGCCAGTGCAAAGCGCGGCTGACGTTCAGAAAGCGCTCGGCAGCGTTCCCAAGGGAGAGGATGTGCTGGTGCTAGTGTGGTCGAACGGAGGCAATACTTTCCGGGTGCTGCATCCTGCTGAAACCAACCAGAGCAACAGCGGTATGTAATCAAAGCCTGGCTTCGTTTCTCCCCAGGGAGGTGGACATTCGCGCCCATCTCCCATTTTTTCTTGTCGTCTCAAGTTCGCGGCGCTCGGTGGAAGCTGAATTATCGACGCCCTCGCACTTGCCTGCCCGTTATCCGTGCTGGCTGACCGACAGGACGTTACCATCTGGATCTTTGAACCAGGCCACCTTATCGCCACTTGGCGTAGTCCAAATTCCCAGTTCGCGATTCTGAACCCAGGGATATTTTTCGAAGACAACCCCTCGTCCCTGCAACCATCGAACCACGGCTTCGATGTCATCCACTTCCCAGCCCATCACCGTGTAAGGGGCGGGAGTGAACTCCTGCGCCTTGGCCACCCGGATCATGGTTTCACCTGCCCGCACGACTAAGGCATAGGGGTCATCGCTAACAAACGAAAATCCCAGCTTGTTTTCATAAAAAGCGCGCGCCGCCTGCGCATTTTTGGTGGGAACGAAACCCACGAGTTTGCCTGAGCTCAGCATTCCCCTGCCTCCCGCCAGCAAGGTTAATATTTTCCCTTTGTTGGGTGAAAAATTGACCTATAATCCGCTTCGGGTTTACGGAAAAAATGACATGGTCCGGAAATCCTATGGCAATGGATTCTATACCTACCGGTGCCGCACCACGAATCGCGGTCGTTACGACCGATGAATCCGTACAACTGGCCGCCCAGGAAGTCCTAGCGTCTGCCTTTCACACCACCCTCCTGGGGTCTGGGAAACAGACACTGCCTCTTCTCGACGAGGTCTCAGTCGAAGCGCTGATTCTCGATCTTGAGACGGCCATGGCCTCCGACGAGAAGATGCTGAAGTTGGTCCGGAAGTTAAGACAACGTGACGAATATCTCGTCCTGTTGGGGTTCACTCGCTCGCACAGCAAGGCCTCCCGAAGTCAGTTCGAGCGGGCTGGAATCCGTCATTGCTTTGTCGCACCGGTTGATTTCGACGAGGTGCAGGCCATCCTTCAGTCTGCGCTGGAAGAGCGCTCGGCGGAAATTGAGAACGCCAGACTGCGGGAAGAGGCGCGCGATCGAAATTCATTTTGCCAGTTGATTGGTGGCAGTGATCCGATGCGCCTGGTTTACGACGCTATCGGCCGCGTGGCCGAAAGCAACGTGAACGTGCTGGTTCGCGGCGAGAGCGGGACCGGAAAGGAACTGGTAGCTCAGGCCATCGTGGCCAGCGGTCCCCGCCGGGACAAACCGTTCGTGAGTGTAAACTGCGCCGCTCTTCCGGAAAGCCTGATTGAGGCGGAACTGTTTGGCCATGAGAAGGGCGCTTTTACCGACGCCCATGAATCTCGCGCCGGTCACATCGAGGCGGCGCAAAGTGGAACCCTTTTTCTCGACGAGATTGGCACGCTCGGCCTGGGTCTGCAGAGCAAGCTGCTGCGGGTTCTGGAGCAGCATGTCATCCAGCGCATTGGCAGCCGGACCACAAAGAAAATTGATTTCAGACTGGTTGCCGCCACCAATGAGGACCTAGAACAGGCGGTCCAGGCGGGCCGCTTTCGTGAGGACCTTTATTACCGGCTCAACGTGGTCCCGATCATTCTTCCGCCTCTGCGGGAAAGGCGGGGAGATGTAGCGATTCTGCTCGACCATTTCCTTCGCATGTATTGCGCCGCCAGCAATCTTCCCTTGAAAAGGATGGACGCGGATGCGCTCGAAATCCTCGAGGAATATCATTGGCCGGGCAACGTCCGCGAACTGGAAAACCTGGTGCAGCGCCTGGTGATCATGGGGTCAGGCCCCATGATCACCGCCAAACACCTGCCTCAGCAGATCCTTTACAGCAGCACCGCCAAGCAGGAGGCTCTCCTAATTCCAGAAGAAGGCATTTCCTTCGAGGAGGAGATGGCGCGGATCGAACTGGCGTATTTGCAGGCTGCCTTGCGGCGTACCCACGGGAAGAAAGTGACAGCAGCGGCACTGCTCCAGATCAACCCTCAAAAAATGAAGTATCTGTGCCGAAAATATGGTCTTCAAGGTTAATTTTTAACCTCCTCTGGTTTAATTTTTAACCTACGTAGGATTGGGACGATTCGGCTGGAGCCGAATCTCCATATGGCCTCGCCGTATCTCATTGGAAACGCTGGCTGTTTCAATGTCGTTGATTCCCGAAGCTTTGGCAGCCCGCTTGCTTGTAACAAAACTGAACCGGACAGGGTGAGGCGATCCAAACCCGCGGTTGAGAATTGAGTGTCAAGTCCAACGGAGGACGAAAATGTCAGTTCAGAAGAAATCCTTGATCAGCCAACGGTCGGCAGTGAAGAGCGCAATCCTAGCTACACCCCAGACTTCCAATTTCAACCCGGCAGTCAGCCCAGCCGTCGCACCCAAGGTTTCCCACAAAGTCGCCCCGAGGGTGTCGCACAAGGTGGCCGCGAAGGTCTCGCACCGCGTATCGACAAGAGTGCGCGGTTTCTAATCAGGCGAACCGGAGAGATTTTTTCTGGAAGCACATGGGGCTGCGGAGGAACGCAGCCCCAATTTATTTGTGTGAAAGGCCCTTCACCACAGACGCCGACCAACCAGGTCACGAACAAAGCGCCAGGTAAATTCAGCCACACTGCGACGCCCAACCAGAATTTTGGCGTCGCCGCTCATGCCTTCCCGCAGATCGCCCCGATTCTGCAGTTCCACATTTCCGACATAGAATTTCGGTATTTTGATTCCCTCCAGTTGAGCCTTCTCCGCCAGTCCGTCTTCAATCGAAGACGAGGCCGGTGCCAATGAGACTAGCGTCCCTGACCACCCGGTAAACTGGGTAGCGCCATGAAGTCGAACCGGCGTTCCCACCTGAACGTCGCGCATTCTAAACTCCGGAACGTAAATTCGCGCCGTCATGGTGGATAAGTCTGCGACCTCGGCGACGTTGGTTCCGGGTTTCAGGTATGAGCCCAACAGGTTGTGCAAGCGCGGGGTAGTCACAGTTCCGGTTATCGGGCTGATTACCTGGAGATGCTTCATCTCTTCGGTAAAGCTATGGTGACGTTCAGCAGATTGTTGGCGTTCGTGTTCCGCGGTTCCGAAATTTGTGTAACTCATTCTGGCCTGGGTGGCCCGGGCAGATGCACTTTGCATATCCGCACCGGCCTGTGCAGCTGCAGACTCGAGTTCCAGATTACGAAGCCGGAGCAAGGGCGCTCCTGCCGGAACCGACTGGCCTTCATCGGCGAATACTTCTGCGACCGTTCCCGGAATCTCAGTATGGATCAAGGTCCTGCGCACTGGTTCTAAGGCGAACCGACCCTCCACGAAATCCGGCCACACCGGAGTGAACAACAAGACCAGAATTACGACGCTGCCCAAAACCACACCCGCTGGGGTGAACCACGCGAGTATGCGCTCTTTTTTATCCAAGTAGACAGTTTTCATAAATCGCTCCAACATGACGATGCGCGACTTGAAAATCCGTAATCCCAGCCAAAGAGACGGCAGCCAGGCCCACTCCGGCGTGTACGCCCTCAGGATGTGATACGCAAAGACCACCACGACCGCGATCAGCAGGTAGCTATAGGCTCCCGAAAGCACACAATAAACAACGTACATCGGGCGCCGTCGCTTGGGCACATACTCGACTTCGACCGGCAAGCGGAAAATGTTCTTGCGGATCCAGCTGGATACGAAGGCAGTGGATTTCTCCTTTAGATCCGTCTCATCGATCACTTCGGCCAGCAGGTAGTAGCCATCCAACTTAATCAAGGGGTTGAGATTGAGAATGGTGACGCCGATGCCGGTCACCATAATCACTTTGTAGGCAAAGTCGTGGATGAACATGCCGGTCGCCGTGCCCCACCAAACGATGGTCGCGACCACGCAGATCATGAGATCCACCCAGATTCCGGCAATGGTGGTGCAAATGCGAGACTTCTTGTCGCCTACGATCCAGATCTGGGTGCAATCGCACATGAAAGTAGGCGCAAAAAACATCAGCATGAACTGTATGCTTTCGACCTTGGCGCCGAAATGCTTACAGGTCAGGCCATGCGCGGTCTCGTGAAAAAAAGCCATGGCCCCAAACAAGAACCAAAACTCCACTAGGTCCCAACTGCTCTTCGCGGTGAAGTTGTAGAAGGCGAAACTGTCGCTCCAGATCTCACCGAATTTGTCGGTCCACATCCAGGCCATGACTCCGAACATGAACAGAGTCAGCAGGGTGAACCAAGTGGTGTAAACAAATTCGAGGTAAGGCTTGATCGTGGTCAGGTAGTCGTCGGCGTTAGGCCAGACGTAAAGTGCGAAATCAGTAATGTCCGCGACGTAAAATCGGCCGTGTTTCTTGCGCTCGGCGCTCGTTTTTTGCGCGAGTGTGACGTTCCTCTCGAGCGGGGTCTTGTAGAAGAGATCGCCTTGACCTTCAAGACCGGCCGCGAACTCCCTCACATCGCCTTCGCTGAATGCGATGTTGGTTTCACGGAGGATCAGGTCAGCAATCTGTTTGTAGGATCGCTCCCCATCGAATAGCTGCAGAAGTCTCCAATGTTCAGGCGTGAAGCGGAGATAAACGTCGCTTCCCGGCATCTTCGCCAGCACGACGCGGACCCCTTGCTCCACATGCTCTTTGGAAATAACGCGTGGATCTAACTTAGGATAGCGACGAAGCGCGGTTGTGGTCGGAAGATCGGGTAGCGCTACCTCAAGGGCTTCGAGGATGTTCATTTCAGATTGGTCAGGCGAATGTTCGCGAGCATTCCCGGCCGCAGATCCAGGACCTGACCTTGGAGCTTGGCCACGACTTCGATCGTTCCACTTGACGGATCGACCACTGGACTGATTTGGGTGACCGCAGCTGTGTGGTGCACGGCAGAAGGATCGTCCGCCAACTCGACAGCGACGATCTGGCCATTTTTGAGTTTGCCGACAAATCGTTCGGGCAAGGTGAATTTGACTTCCAACGGGGCGACCGCCGTGACCCAGAATAAGCGGTCGCTGATACCAACCTTTTGACCCACGCGCACATAGCGCCGGGCGACAATGCCGTCAAAAGGGGCCGCGATGCGAGTCTTTTCCTTTTCGAGTGCCAGCGATCGCTCGGTGGCCTGGGCATTGGTCAGCATTTCGCTTTCGCGGTCGATCTCGAACTTGTCCGCCTCAACTTTGTATCGCGCGTGCTCGAGCGTCTCCTTGGTGAATACCCCGGCTTCCCATAGCTTTTGCGCGCGTGCAAGATCAGACTCGAGCACTTTGGTCTCGGCTTGCCAGTTCTTAAGGTTGGCCTGGATTGAACGGGTTTTGGCGGAGGCGGCATCGAGGTCAGCGGAAATCTGGCGATCATCAAGTCGGGCGAGCAGCTGACCCTTGTGCACGTGGGTGTTGGGCTCAGCGAGAACATCCACGATAACGCCTTCGCGCAGCGCGGCCACGTCGACCTGATTTTCAACCACCACGGGACCCGAGGTTGCAAAGGCGCCGTCATCCGGAGCTGTACGAACTTGTTCAAGAGTGCGCGCTACGGGAGGACCTGCGGCCACATTGGAGGTATCGCCGGAGTCGCTACAAGCGGTCATGGCGAGTGCAAGAAGTATCAGAAGGGCGAGTGCTAGAACCCGTTTCATTGAACCTCCGGTCTCCGAACACCGTTCGGAGAGTGGGCTGGACGCAGGCCCGCTATTACCATCCGATCCACGACCACAGTTTTGACCAGATCCAGACTGCGGGGCGGCGGAAGATGACTCTGCCCGCTGGACTCCATCCGGTCAGAACTTTTCCGCGTCCCTGCATGCCGTCACGAATCGCGCCATCCTGATTCGGCACGAGCACGCGGGCAAAGAAGACGCGATCAGAGCCCTGCACCTGGCTTCGCGGGCTTACAACCGTCACCACACCATGAAAGGTGCGCGTAGGAAAACCTTCCAGTTTTATCGCGGCCTTTTCGCCGGGACGTAGCAGCAGAACATCATCCGCATCAATCGCGACATCCACGATGGCACGTGAAGTGTCGACCACCTCGGCAAAAGTGTCGCCCGGCTGGAGTTTCCGTCCCA
Source organism: Terriglobia bacterium (assembly GCA_963786325.1). GTDB lineage: Bacteria > Acidobacteriota > Terriglobia > Terriglobales > Acidobacteriaceae > JAIQFF01. The sequence continues at coordinate 892,064 of CAWAYW010000010.1, read as the reverse complement.
CCAGATCTTCTACGTGGGGGGTCGTGACTACGCCTTGAATGGGCGAGCGCAATTGGATGTGATCGAGTCGCTCCCGGGCACGCGCCAACTCGGACGCCCAGAAGTCCACCTGGTTGCGCTGAACGCCTGCCTCGCCTCCGTCGTTACTGTTAAGTGCCCGATTCATGAGCGACACGGCGGTTTGGTATTTGGCCTGCGCCGCCGCAAGTTGCGCGCGATATTGCCAATCCGACAATGTCGCTAAAGTAGCGCCGGCAGTGACGGCATCACCTTCGCGCACCTGGACACGCTGCACCGTGCCTTCGACTTCAGGTTGAATCAAAACGCTTTGCGCTGGACTTACCGTGGCGTCGCCAATCACCCGAAGCGGTAGAGGGAAGATCAACAGGAACAGCACGATCGCGACTGCGGCTGCCACCAACAACGCTCGGCGCCGTTTTTCGAGCGCCAGGAATTTCCGTTTCCTGTCCAATACCGGTTTCAATAAATCGATGAAAGGAACTTCCCGGTAAAGCGAAGCGTTGCGCAAGGCCACGGTTGCTTGAGCCGAGAGGATCTTGATCATTTCCAAGTGCGCTGGGCCAATAAAATCAGGGTCACTGCTCTCGAACGATAACGTCCCCACCCGGCCATCATCGTCCGCTAGCGGTACCGCGTAAAACCCTCGCATCCCGGATTCGCCGAAATATCGGCCAAACTTGGCTTGGGTTTCCTGCCGTGGATCTTCAAACTCTTCGCCATGCTGCGAGAAAGATACGGCATCATTCGACAGAGAGGCCCATTCCAGAATGTCTTGCAGGCGTACAACATTGGGATCTTCGGGATTGATCCGTGGCATTCCCGTGATGGCACGTATCTTCAACCGGCCGCGTTCTTCCAGCGCGATCGCAGCTCTCTCATAGGGAATCACTGCGCCGGGCCCGGTGACGATCGCATCCAGTACGCGGTCAAGATCAAGGGTTGACGTGATTTCCGCGCTTACCTTGACCAGTGTTTCCAGAATCTCAACCTTACGTTCGGCTTGAAGCATGGCTGCATTGTTCAGTGCTGAGGCCGCAGTCTCAGCGATGGCGTTCAGCAGGAAAAGGTCATCGTCGGAGAATGGAGTTCCGTCCAGTTTGTTAATAACTTCAATCAAGGCTACCTGGAATTCCTTGGCGACGACGGGGGCGACGATTACGGAGAGCACCCCACCATCGTGGCCGGCGTTCCGGCGTTGCAGGCGTTCGTCGTTCGGGTCATCGATCAGCAGAGGTTCGCCGGAGTCAGAAGTAGCAGCGATATAACCTTCTCCACTTTTCTCTGTCATCCCAACTTCTTTGGTTCGGTCCTCGCCACTTCGGTTCATCAACAGAAGCTCGTGCTCGTCCTTCACCAGCCAGAGATTTACCGCCTGCGCCTCCAGAAGCTCTCGCACTTTGGCGGTGATGAGAGGATTGAGATCATCCATCTCCAGCGTGGAGTTGAAGACTTTCTCAACGTCATAAAGCTGGGTCAGGCGGGATATGGACTCCAGATGAGAATTACGTTCGGTTTCGTACTGGGTAGCGCTTGAGAGTGCAGGAGCCGCGTAATCGACTAATTCGGCCAGTTCCGTCAGTTCTGCTGCGTTGAGCGTTTCATCGAAGGTTGCGATTTCAAGAGCTCCGATCAGAATCCGATTGACCATGATGGGAACATAGGCCAGCGACAGGATGGTTCTGCGCGCATGCAAATGTGCGTAGTCTTCGCGGACGAGTGTCGTCCCGGACATAAGGAATGGCTGGCTGTGGACAGCAAGTTGACCTAACGTGCCTGAATCGCTGGGAATGAGCCCGGCGTCAAGATGGATGTCTCCCTCTACGGCCTTGGGAGACCAATGAGTCATGCCATCACCATCTTCCTTGAGCAGATAAACCACCGCCGCTGCCCCTGGAAGGACCTCGACAATTTGGCGGGCAAGCAGAAATGCTCGCGGCTGAACCTCGAGTTCCTGAAGCAGGGAGCTCAGGAACCGGGCCTGGAACTCGACGGATGTCGATTTCGACATGTGCTGTGTTTCAGGTCGCCCTCTTGCCGACCGGAAGCGACGTGGGTATGCGGGGGAGGCTGACGGGCACCGCGCACTTGCAAATTCGCGGCGGCTCCCGTAACTTGAGCGGGCAATCTAACAAATCGCCTTCCTACTGTCAATGTTTCCCGGGGAGGCGGTAGATGCCATGCGGCGCCCGGTTATCGGCGAGGAATCGGCGGTGCGCTGCGACAACAGTAGATTCCTCGTGCGATAATGCCCGAACTTTGGAACGACCATTCAGCCAGACTCAGGGGAGCGTAATGGAAATCAGTGTCCGGCGGCTTTCGGAAGTTCAAATCATTCAGCTTCGCGGAGCAGTGCGGCTGGGCGTGGGTGTCGACAATTTTCGCCGGGCGATGGAAGACGCCCTTGCCGCCGGCGATACGCGAATGGTGGTCAACTTTGCGGAAGTGCCCATGATCGATTCCAGCGGAATCGGCATTTTAGTCAAGGCGATGGCTTCGGCGAAGCAGCGCGGAGGCGGAGTGAAACTGGTCAATCCGTCGAAGTTCGTCGTGCAGACTTTGAAGCTGATCGGCGTGCTCAACCTGTTTGAAGTGTTTCAGGACGAGAACACCGCGGTTCAATCATTCCCTCAATAAGCCTGATCTAACCCGCCACCGCCCTATTTCAGGTGAAGGTTAAGATTGAATATCCCGGAGAGGTAGATGGCACTGCCTAAAGAGAGCAGTCCCACCGTAAACAGAGCGAGGGGTGTGCTGAAGAAGCGTGCTTTCTCTGGTTCCTGTTGATCCAGAGCAGCCCGGTATTTTTCTATCCACGCCTGATCGTCTATGACCTTCCCAAACGCTGATTGAATCGAAACCTGCAGACGGCGGCGGTCGTCGTGTTCAAGAGCAACGAACCGAAAAGGCTGTTGACTGAGAGAAATCGGCTTAAGCATTTTCGCGGTGCCTAGCACCGGCCCGGTCGGGGTCACGAACATCAACTTTACTTGGGAATCCGGCTGCACGGTGCTGGGGAAGCACAACAATCCACCGGTCAGCGAGATGGTTTCTAACTGGGCTTGCGCTCGGTGGCCATCGTCAAATCGGAGCACGGCCGGAGTGAGGCTGGCCAAATTAAGCCGTTGAGCACGGGCATCAGGGTATAGATGGGGGAGGGCATTCACGGACTTGAGTATGCTACTGAGCCACACAGAGTAGGAGATTACGGAAGGACCTAGAGGGGTCAGGTTACCTTCCACTTGGTGATCGGAAATCGTTGGATTCCGAATAGATCCGAATAATCCGGGTGTCGGTCACGGTAGAGAGTTGGCGGTCGGCTGCGAGCACACCGGCCGGGTAGAAAGTTGGGGTTCAATCGAAAAAATCGATGTTCCAAACTTGTACTTTGGATTGACAGCCTCGTACCAGAGTCGATACTCTCTTGGCATACGTTTTAGGGGCAGATTTCGCTGAAAGTGACTAATACTGCCATTATCGTGAGTCGAGTTCCTAGCGAGGTGCGAGTGCGTCTTCTCGCCCTTAGCGTGGCCATTCCTGGCCTGGTGCTTGCACCACAAGACAGCGGCGGATGAATTAGGGATCAGCAAGATTTGAGCCAAGGGCCATCATCCACCGCATCGGATGATGGCCTTTTTAGTTTCGACATAATTTCTGGAACGGGCCTGCACGCCAGGCCGGGAGGACAATTTGCCTCAACCCGAGCGCGTTACCATTTTCGACACCACCCTGCGGGACGGAGAACAGTCACCAGGTTGCAGCATGAACGGTAATGAGAAGGTGCGCATGGCGTACCAACTGGACCGTTTGGGAGTAGATATCATCGAGGCCGGATTTCCCATTGCCTCCGAAGGCGACTTTGACGCCGTAAGGGCCCTAGGGAAAGAGATTCGGCGTCCCATCATTGCCGCCTTGGCCCGTAGTCGTCCGGGCGATATAGAACGAGCAGGTTGTGCGCTCGAGGGGGCTGCGCGATCCAGAATTCATACTTTTCTCGCCACTTCCGACATCCACTTGCAACACAAACTGAAGATCTCACGTCGGCAATGCCTGGAACAGGCACGCGATGGGGTGACGCTTGCCCGAACCTATTGTAAAGACGTGCAGTTTTCGGCCGAGGATGCCAGCCGGACCGACATTAACTTTCTTTGTGAAGTGCTGGAAGCAGTGATTGAAGCAGGTGCGACTACAGTCAATATACCGGACACCGTCGGATTCAGTGTTCCCCACGAATTTGCGGATCTTATTCAAACCTTGAAGCGACGAGTGCGGGGCATCAGCGGCGTTACCGTTTCTGTTCATTGCCACGATGATCTGGGGTTGTCCGTGGCGAATTCGCTGGCGGCGATCGGTGCCGGGGCGCGTCAGGTGGAATGCACCGTCAATGGAATCGGTGAGAGGGCCGGCAACACGTCACTGGAAGAACTGGTCATGGTCATGCGAGTGCGCGCAGAACACTATCCTTATGAAACGGCGGTAGTTGCGGACCAACTATTTCCGTCCAGCCAGCTCTTGTCCGACATCACCGGCGTTTATGTACAGCCCCATAAAGCAATCGTCGGAAGAAACGCATTCGCCCATGAAGCGGGCATTCACCAGGATGGAATGATCAAAGACCCGTCGACGTATGAGATCATAGCGCCTCAGTCGGTTGGCGCTCCCCGTAACGAACTGGTACTCGGCAAGCATTCCGGCCGGAATGCCTTGCGAGTCCGGTACGAGAAACTTGGATTCACTTTCGACCGGGCGCAGCTGGATGACATCTATCGCCGGTTTGTGGCGCTGGCGGACAAGATCAAGACGGTTGAAGATGGAAACCTGTTGGAACTGGTTCGCGAGGTGCCCAGCCGGACTTCGACCATCCCTGACACCGCCGCTAAAACGGGCACAACCTGGATGGCTCCGATAAGTCGCAGCGACATCCAGCCTGGAACCGATCGCGGCGCGAGCAAGGAGAAAGCGCACCCTGCCCATGCCCACGAGCGGGAAGGCGAGCAAGAAGACTATTTGTGGGGAGTATGATGGCAGCGCGAAACTGGTAGCATTTTGTAGAAGATTGAAGAGTAGTGATTCACGATAGAGGACTGGGTGCATGACAAAAACCGGAGCGCAAATTCTTTGGGAATGCCTGGAGCGGGAAGGTGTAAAGCACGTCTTCGGCTATCCGGGAGGGGCAATACTGCCGGCGTACGATGCGCTGAAACACAGCGATATCCACCACATTCTGGTGCGCCACGAGCAAGGGGCCACACATATGGCAGATGGTTATGCGCGCGCCGGTGGAGAGGTTGGCGTGGCGGTGGCCACTTCGGGGCCCGGCGCGACCAATATGGTGACTGGCATCGCCACAGCCATGCTCGATTCGTCTCCCATCGTTTGCATCACCGGACAAGTGGGCAGCAAGTTGATCGGCTCCGACGCTTTCCAGGAAACCGATATCACCGGCATCACGCTTCCTATCACCAAGCACAATTACCTGGTCACACACGCCAGCGAATTGGCCCGCGTCTTGCGTGAAGCTTTTTATGTGGCTCGCTCCGGCCGTCCCGGCCCGGTGCTTGTCGACATCACCAAAGATGCGCAACAGTCTTCCTGCGAGTTCGATTGGGACGCCGCCCGGCCACAACTGCCGGGGTACCGTCCCGACCTGTCTCCTGAAGAATCGGAATACGCGCAAGCTCTGAAATTGATTCACCAGGCCAAGCGGCCGCTGATCCTCGCGGGACACGGTATTATCGTCTCCGGTGCCATGGCGGAAGTGCTGACATTGGCGGAGAAAGCCGGCATTCCGGTCGCGCTCACTCTGCTCGGCTTGGGAGCATTCCCTGCGTCTCACCCGCTGAATCTTGGCATGATGGGAATGCATGGCGAAGCTTGGGTTAATCACGCCATTCAGGAAGCAGATCTTCTGCTGGCGCTGGGAATGCGCTTCGACGATCGTGTCACGGGCAACCTGAAAACCTATGCGCAGGACGCTAAAAAGATTCACATTGAAATCGACCCCGCCGAGATCAACAAGAACGTGAAAGTAGATGTCGCGCTGGTTGGAGATTTACGCGAAGTACTGAAGGAATTACTGCCCCGCGTGCAGTCAGTCGATCACACCGATTGGCTGGATTCTATCGACAAACTGAAGGGCGACTCGGCGGTACGGGACGTTCAAAAGCTCCCGGACAACGGGCATCTCTATGCCGCGCACGTCATCAATGATCTGTGGCGCGAGACTCGCAATAGCGACACCGTAGTCGTAACCGACGTCGGCCAGCATCAGATGTGGGAAGCACAATACTTTAAGCACGAAAAGCCGCGGTCACTGATCACCTCCGGCGGTCTTGGAACGATGGGTTTCGCCTTGCCTGCCGCCATCGGAGCCAAGGTAGCGCGGCCGGATTCTGAAGTCTGGGTCATCGTCGGCGACGGTGGCTTCCAGATGACTATGTCGGAACTTGCAACCATTCAGCAAGAGAAGCTGAAGATCAACATCGCCATCATCAACAACGGATTCCTGGGTATGGTGCGCCAGTGGCAGGAGTTTTTCTACGAGCGCAACTACGAAGCAACGCCGCTGCTGAATCCCAATTTCGTGAAGCTGGCGGAGGCCTACGGTATCCGCAGCATGGCTGTGACCGAGCGCTCGCAAGTGCTTCCGACAGTGCGGGCGGCTCGGGAACATGACGGCCCGGTGCTTATCGACTTCAAGGTTGAGCAGGAAGACACCGTCTACCCCATGGTCGCAGCCGGCGCGTCTTTGAACGATATGATCCGGCGGCCCAGTCCGATCGTCGAGACCGCGGCCGACGAATAAAGGCAAAATGCTGAATATATTTGTGGTTTACGTCGAAAATAAGCCGGGCGTACTGACCCGCGTGGCGTCGTTGTTCCGCCGCCGCGCCTTCAACATCGACTCCCTGACAGTCGGGCGTACAGAAAAGCCCGAAGTCTCGCGCATGACCATTACGGTCGACACGAATCCTGACCAGGCCAAGCGCATTGAAGCCAATCTTTACAACCTGGTGAATGTGTTACTGGTCGAAAACATCACCCACGAACCGGCCATCGCCCGCGACCTGGCGATGATCAAGGTGGCTGCGACGCATGAGGCACGCTCGCACGTGCTGGAATTGGCTAGCGTCTTCCGCGCCCGCGTCGTGGATGTGGCGCCCGAATCACTCACCATTGAAATCACCGGTGGCGAGGACAAAATCGATGGCCTGCTGGAAGTTCTTCGCCCTTACGGCGTCGTGGAGATGGTTCGTACCGGCATCGTCGCCATGCGACGCGGCACGACGTCTGCCACCGTCAACCCGGCTCAGACCAAGGTACCCGAGATTGCCACCGATGAAGGCGTGTCATATTCGGTCTAGCCAAGTTCTGTCTACCAAGTTCACTTCGTATAAGTTCCGTACAAATCAAACCTGCTCTGCTATCGATCGAAAGGAACACTAATGGCTAAGATGTATCACGAGAAAGATGCCGATGTAGCGTTGATCCGGGCGAAGAAAGTCGCCATCATCGGCTACGGATCCCAGGGACACGCCCACGCTCTCAGCTTGAAGGACAGCGGAGTCGACGTTCGAGTTGGATTGCCGGCCGGCAGCGAATCGCGCGCCAAGGCCAAAGCCAGTGGTCTCTCCGTAGGTACTCCAGCCGAAGTATCGGCCTGGGCCGATGTAATCATGGTGCTGGTGCCGGACACGGTCGCCAGTGAAGTCTACAAAAAGGAAATCGCACCCCATCTGACCGCCGGCAAGACCCTGATGTTTGCCCACGGCTTTAATATCCGCTTCGGCACCATCACCCCGCCAGCCAACGTGGATGTTTCGATGATCGCCCCGAAAGCTCCCGGTCATCGCGTCCGCGAAGTGTTTGTGGAGGGTGGCGGCACACCTGCGCTACTGGCCATCCACCAGGACGCCACCGGAAAAGCCAAGCAGCTCGCCCTTTCGTACGGCAAGGCCATTGGCGCGACTCGGGCCGGCGTTATCGAAACCACATTTGCCGAGGAAACCGAGACCGATCTCTTTGGTGAACAGACCGTGCTGTGCGGCGGAGTGAGCGCTCTGCTCAAAGCAGGATTCGAGACCCTAGTGGAGGCCGGCTACCAGCCCGAGATTGCCTACTTCGAATGCCTGCACGAACTGAAGCTCATTGTGGACTTGATCTATCGCGGCGGCCTTAACTACATGCGCTACTCAGTGAGCGATACCGCCGAGTATGGTGATTACACCGCCGGGCCGAGAATTGTGACCGAGCAAACCCGGGAGACGATGCGGCAATTACTGCGCGAAGTCAAAGATGGCACCTTCGCGAAGCAGTGGATTAAGGAAAACGAGACCGGTCGAGAATGGTTCGAGGCTACCCGCGAAAAAGAACAGAAACAGCAGATCGAAAAAGTGGGGGAAGAACTTCGAGCCATGATGACCTTCCTCGATCCGGTAACCATCAAACAGACCAGCAAGCGGACGAAAGTGCCGGCGTAGAACTTGTAATTCTGGGGGCGCGCATGAATGCCGTGTCGCCATTTTGGAAACGGCCATGGCTAGAAGCCGTATGAGATGCCGAAAGCGAATTGATGCCTGGCCTGCAAATCCACGCCGGGTGCAATATTCCCGGCTGCTTGGGCCACGCCGAAGTCTAAAGTCAGCTTGGGTGTCTCTACTCCCCATCCGTGAATCGGCAACGCGCCTGATGGCACGATGCGAACCGCGTAGGTGATCGTCGTGGGCATTACCGCTCCCGGCAGACCTTCAATGCTGCGGGGTTCCTGCATGACTTCAGAACCTAACAGGATGGTGCTTCGTCCCGGTCCGTTGAAAGCGAACCCGGCGGCGCCGAAGCCGCGGCCATAATAGCCGGGAGCATTTCCCGCCAACCCAAGTAAAGACGCGTTGGTCGCTTTGAAGCCGGCATTGAATACCAACGGCAGCTTTCGAAAATGGGTTATGGTTTTGGTGGCAACGGCGTAGAAATCCTGATTGTTCGTGTCATGCCCCAGAATGACGCCGCCAACGTTCCGGACTTGGGTGCGCGCGACGAAGCCAACGGATAAAGCGGGCAACCCGCCCCGGCGCTCGCGTAGCAAATTGGCCTTGGCATGAAAGGTGTTGAAACCGCGGCTCCACAATGGACTCAAGCCCGCGGTCACGCCGTCCTGGTGAAGACTGCCGGTATATCCGAACTCCACCCGATTGAATGCCCCCATGCTGACGGATATCTGATGGAATCCGCCCAACACGGGTCCAGCATTCAGATAGTGATAGGAGACTACGGGGATGCTGAAAGTCGCGTTGCCGCTTGATACTGAATATGCCAGCGGCGTCACAAAGACGCCGGTCTGGCCTTCCCAGTTGAGGCTTTGAGCGAAACTGTGACTGCCGGCGAAGCTGACGATAACCACGGCAAACACGACGGCCACGACGCTTCTGTATTTTCTTCCGCCAAAAGATACTGGAGCTTGAACGGTTGGGTTACACATGATTTTCTACTCCAAGAGGGTTTTCGAAATCGCGGCCCGCATGCAGACTGGTTATCGAGCTAGAGATTTACCGCCGCTGCCATTCGCTTTGCTTGGGTGAATCTGACAACCGCCAAAGTTTGATGGTGCCGTCCTCGCTTCCCGAAGCCAACCAGCGGCCTCGAGAATCGAATGCGACGGAGTAGATAGGATGGTCATGCCCGGCGAGAGTTTGTATTTCCTTGCCCGTTTCGACATCCCAGATTTTGATGGTCTTGTCCCAACTGCCGGAAACCAGCCAGCGACCGTCAGAACTGAAGGCGAGGCTGGTAACTACATTACCGTGGCCGGCCAACGTGTGAGCCTCGCGGCCGGATTTGAGATCCCACAGCTTTACTGTTTTATCGGCACTCGCCGAAGCGAGCCAGCGATTATTCGAACTGAAAGCGACAGCGTAAATCACTTTCTTATGCCCACTCAGTTTGTAAATCTGTTCGCCGTTCGATGGGTCCCAGATTCTGATGGACTTCTCGTCATCGCCGGTCGCGAGGAGCCGCCCGTCGGGGCTGAACGCGATGTAGATTACCGGACGGTGAAGTCCGATCAGGTCACGAACTTTCTGGCCCGTCTTCACATCCCAGATACGCACGGTCTTGTCGTCGATTCCGGAAGCCAGCCAGCGGTCATCGGGGCTGAACGCAATCGAGTAAACCCAGTCACTGCCTAGCGTGCCCAATGGTTTGTCCGTGGCGAGTGCGCGGATCTCCTGGCCGGTAGTGGAGTCGAGCAGCGCGGTGTTGTCGGAAGAGTTCTCTGCCGCTAAAAATCGCCCGTCGCGGCTGAAGGCCAAGGCTTGGATTTCTTTCTTTTTGCCGCCGAGCGTCAGTTGTTCCCCGGTTGAGATGTCCCAAGATTTTACGGTTCGGTCCCAGCTTCCGGAAACGAGGCGCCGGCCGTCAGGACTGAACGCCACGGATGTTACCCATCCGGAATGAGCCTTCACACTGCGATCCAGCGCGAACGCGGGCGGTGTAGGCGGGGTGGCAGTGACCGGTGGCGGAATCGCGGGAGCGGCCGCTACCGGCGGCGGCAAATTTGGGCGTGGGGTCAAGATTGGCGGCTGGGTTTCAAGCCTCGCGGTGATTGCAGCCGTCTTCCCGGGCGGAACCTCTACGGTCTGATCAAAGTCACGATAGCCATCTGCTGAAAGCCGCAGATGGTGCGCGCCCTGTGCCATCGTGGGAATGGTGGCCTCGCCAGATGCGTCCGACCAAGCCACCACCTGGTCGTCTATGAAAATTTTGGTTCGCGGAGGAACTCCTCGGACCACCAACGCAGGGCTTGCCGGACGAGTTGGCAGTGCAACCGTTTTTTCAGCTGCCAAGTTTTTCGGCACGACAGAATTTCGTGTGGATGAGCTATTGGCCGACGCTACCCCTGAAGTCTTGGGCGAAGGTGTTCCGGAAGGTGACAGCACTGACGGTGCCAGGGTAGGAGACTGAGGCGAGGGTCCAGGCTCGGATCGTGGAGTAGATGCGGGGGGCGAGGTCTCAGGCACGCTTAGCGGTTGCGGTGCGGGTGCCGTGGAGGCGCCAGGAACTGACCTGGGCGCAACGGTTGGACTAGAGATCGTGCCATGCCGGCTCCGAATCACGGCAAAGTAGAGAAGAAGCAGCAGGATGATAGCGCATGCGATTTGCAACCCCGCGTTCGATTTTGGCTTTGGTTCTTGGGCTGGGACGACGATAGGAATCGGAGCAACGACGTTCTCCGCTGAGGCGAAAATCTGCGAAGGTGCGTAGTCAACGACGGTTGCTCCGGGCGGCGGGGCAGGTGGCAAGGGCGGTGGAGCTGGAACTAAGGTTTCAGCGAGCAACTCGCCGATGCGAAGTAATCCAGCCACATGGGCGGCGTTGAAAGCGCGGGGCCTCGCAGAAAGGACCTCGATCACGCCTAAAACATTTTTCTCCGCCGTGATAGGGACAACTACCGCGGAGCGGAGGCGCAAACTCTTGGCGGTCGAACGGCGTACCCGGTAATCGGTCTCAGTATCTTCGCAAACTACAACTTGTGCGGTCTCGAAGGCCTCCCTGGTCAATGCCGAATCGGGCCGCAGCCGTGACCCAACCTCGGGAGCCTCTCCAACACTGGCCCGACAAACGACGCCCCACTGATCACAAACTGCGATGGCAGCGCCATCCGCGAGCGTAATCGCGCTCAGCCGTTCAATTACATTTTTGAGTAGCACCGACTGCGGGTATTCACGATGACTGCTAATTTCGCTTTCCAGTTCCCGGAGATCGGCTTCACTCGCGCCCGGGAGGCCGGAATCGTCTGCGACCTTACGACGGCGGGTTGCGAACTCAGCACCAGGCGTGGCCATGAACTACCTCGGGCAGAAAAAGACGGAAGGACTTGATGCGAAGTCTGGATAGTATGTTGGTTGGTAAGGAGTCGGTCAATTACCCAAAAATGGTGCAATTCCTGGCGGGAGCCACTCACGCTTCAACAGCTTGCAGAGATGATAATGAGCTTGCAGGGAAATGCACGGCATGCAACAAAGTCCTGGGACCGAGCAATCGCTTAGTTGATTGCGGGAGATTCCAGGGCTACCTTTGCGAGCCGAATGACCACATTGCGAACCACCCGATCGCAGCGGACCCCCATAAACGGGAATGCACTCTTCGCTTTTGCCCCGACGCGCTCGACCATCCATCCCCGCGCCATGGCGCGGCCCCGATGCAAACGAACCTTCACGTTTTCCTCCGTGAGGTCTAGCGCGACAGCCGTCTCCTGCGTGCTCATTCCCTCGACATCTCGCAGCATTACGACGGCACGATATTGTTCCGGAAGGTCGAGCAACGCCTCCTCAAGCAACTGCGACAGTTCTGCCCGCGAAGCATTTTGCTCGGGATCAGGCGAATGCTCGACCAGATTCATAGAAAATTCCCCATCACCGCCGGTGTTTTCAAGTTGCTGACTGCGGTTGCGCAGGCGTAGGGGGCTCCATGCTTCATGGACGGCAATCCGCGTTAGCCAGGTTGAGAAAAGCGCGCGTCCGGCAAACTGGTCAAGATGCTGATAGGCACGGACATAAGCATCCTGCATCACATCTTCCGCTTCCGCATCGTCGCGTAGGATCGCGCGGGCGACGCGATAAAGTCGCTGGTTGTACCGTCGCATGATGATCTCGTACAGAGAGACGTCCCCGCCTTTCACCCGATCGACGATCTCCTCATCGCTCGAAGCCTCGAAACTCGCCCTTTCCACACTTCCAATGATTTCCATACGCCCTACCCGTACTAGAGCCCGCAGAACCTTAAACGTTACAAGGTCTATTGCTAAATATTGTGCCTCGTGATGCCGCGCCGGCTAGTTTGTATCCGATTGCGATCCTGTCGCTCTGTTAAGTGGGGGCAACAATGACAGATTTCGATGACCGCCTCAACCTCAGCTGGTGGGTACTGAAAATCGGTCTGGGAGCTGGACCCATCATCACCGGTATCGATAAGTATTTCAACAAGTTAACCGACTGGGGAATGTATCTGAGCCCGGTCACCACCAAGGTGGTGCCGGTCAACCCGGCAACATTCATGCACATCGTGGGAGTGGTGGAAATTGTAGCGGGAATAATTGTTCTGAGCCGCTGGACAAAGTTTGGCAGCTATCTGGTGACTTTCTGGCTGTTGGGCATCGCTATTAACTTGCTCACGACTGGAATGTTTTACGATCTTGCGATGCGGGACGTTGAAATTGCACTGGGAGGATTCGCGTTATCGCAACTGACAACCGTACGTGAGCGGGTTAGTGAAAAGAAAAGCTCGAAAGAAATAGCCGGTTCCCAGATGGCCGTTTCGAGATAGCACAATTTGGTAAATAACCGACTTGGAGGAGATATGCGAAAACTTGTGTCGTTATGTGTATTGCTGGGATTTTGTCCAATGCCCGCCTTGGCCAGCGCTGAGACGTACAACGATGTACCTGTCGTGGACGTCAACTGTTCCAAAAAGGTGGCCGCCGACCCCGACTCCCATACCCGCGCTTGCGCGCTAAAGTGCGAAGGAAGCGGATTCGGCATCGTGACAAAAGATAAGCAATTCTTAAAATTCGATGCGAAGGGAAATTCAACGATCGCAGCGGCTCTCAAGGCGTCCGACAAGAAAGATCGCCTCCGCGTGGATGTCAGTGGGGACGTTCATGGCGACACCTTGACAGTCACTTCCATCCAACTGCTGTAATTCAATTCAGGTTAATTCGCAAAGGATGGTGTTTAGTCCGACCCCCTGCAACCTTGAGCAAGATAGTTCGCAGTGCAGTGGTCTTTGATCAGCGCTGCTCGATCTGCAAGAGCTTGCCGGTGGCCGGGGCGATCACGGCCGGTGCTGGAAACTGTGGTGCACGCCAGGAATCGAATACGGATACCTGGTGCACGCAGGAGACCGTGCAGTTGGGGGCGCAGCCTTTTTCCGTCAGATATTCACGACGGATATCGTCCGTTGTGTATTTTTCCAGAGGGATGCCCGGATAGCCGCGCTGCTGCGAGCAGTAGTGCACCAGACCGTCTTCACAAATGTAAAGATAGCGCCCGCCCGCCCGGCAACGCCATTGATTGGGGCGGCCGTCCGCAATATTGTCCTGGAAGCCGTTGATGCGAGTGAAGCTGCTTTTCTCCATCGACTTCATCTCGCGATAGACCTGACGCTCTTCTTGATTCAGCGGCTGTAATTGGCCAGACCCGTCGTGAATGATGCCGATGGTCGAACTGAAACCCAGGCCTAGAGCCCGCTTACCGATGGTGAGCGCATCCTGCGGATTGCGAACCCCGCCGCCGACCACCGAATTTATGTTTACGTGGAAGTCTGCATATTCGGCGAGAAGCTCCAGCTTTTTATCGAGCACCTTCAAACTCTTCTTCGAAACTTCGTCCGGGGTAACGTTGTCGATGGAAATCTGCAGCCATTCGAGTCCCGCACGATTCAACCGTTCGATCCGATCGGCTACTAGGAGATAACCGTTAGTAATCAATCCGGCGATGATCCCACGCTTGCGAATGCGGCTGATGATTTGGTCGAGTTCGGGATGAAGCAGCGGCTCACCGCCACTGATGGTGATGACGGACGTTCCGAGAGCGGCAAGTTTATCCACGCGCGCGTACATCATGTCGGTCGGCACGGGTCTGGAAAAGTCGTCGTACTCGTTGCAGTACTCGCAAGCCAAATTGCAGCGCCGGATGGGAATAATGTGTGCCAGTAAGGGATGATCCATGGAGGAGAACGCGCCTGCGATCATTTGCGCTCCCCGCAGATTGCGGTGGAGTGCTTTCAAATGGCGACGGACAGTGGTGCGAATTGAAGGCACGGGTTTATCAATTAAAGCATAGCCATTCCCTGATGTGCATCGTTTGCGCAGTGTTTGGAAGGATTTACGGCGTGAATGGGGAATGCAGGAAACGAGCGTTATCTGCTTCTATGCGATTAATTCGTGCCCGGCAGCCTCTAAAGTCCTCAGCGCTTTAGCCGCGTCCGCCTCCTTCACCAGGACATAGTCAGTTTCAAACGTTGAGATCGCGAAAATCGGGACTCCGTTCACCGCAAGGGGGTCGATAAATGAAGCTAAAACACCGGTCAGCGAGAATGGGAATGGCCCTCGTAACTTGAAGCATTTCCAGGGACCTTCGCACATCGCGGCGGCCGGAGCCTGATTGCATGAACATACGATGGAGAGTTCATCAACAGTTCGAGTTACGGATATCAACCAGTCGGTCGCCGCCAAGGGGGGAAGCGGCGAGTCTACGGGCAAACGGCAGATCATGAAATCGCCGGGAAGTTGCCGAAATTGCAAGGGTTTGAAGTCCATAATTTAGTAAGCGGTTGTGTCGCAACGGTCCTAGCTGCTCCCGACGGCCTTCTTAACTGCAGCCCTCGCCAGTAAGCGAGTCGAATCCAATGTCGGAAGCGGGGAGGACTCCGGCGAAACCAGCAATGGGATTTCGGTACAACCCAAGACCACGGCGTCGCAACCCTCATTGGCCAGCGTCCGAATTACCTCTTGGAAGTATCCCAGAGACTGGGACGTAAACTGACCATTGACCAGCTCATCCATGATGATCTGGTTGATCTTCTCTCGCTGTCTCGGAGCCGGTGTTCGATAGTCGACGGCTGCAGCCTTCAGCTTTTCCGGATATACCGGGCCTTCCATCAAATAGCGTGTGCCCAATACGCCCAGACGCTTAAAATGATTTCGATTCGCTTCCCCGGCCACCTCTTGCGCAATATGCAGCCAGGGACGCGGGGAGCGAGGTTGGACTAGATCGAACGCCTGGTGAATCGTATTGTCGGGGCAGATGAGAAAGTCAGCTCCAATTTTTGCCAGCTTGTCCGCGGATGAGAGCATCAATTCCGCCACTCCTGGCCAGTCGTTACTGTAAATGCAGGCCATGTACTGAGCCAGAGGGTGGGTGTGCATCGAGACCTCAGGATGGTCATGCTCCCCCAGCGACTTCGCTCCTTCGAGAGCGACGGTGCGATAACAGAGCGCAGCGCCCTCCGCGCTACAAGCGACGATACCAATGTGTTGGCTCATTTTAGTTTCGTTTTAGGAATTAACGAAGTTTCACTGCTGCGCCGCCAGTTTCTCCACCTGGTCCAGCATCTTGTCTAACGCGACGCGCGAGTAATATTTTCCGCCCACGACGACGCCGAAAATCTTGCGAGTGTTCCGTATGTCCTGCAACGGGTTCGCATCGAGCAATACCAGGTCCGCTACATGGCCTACCTCCGCCAGACCGTATTTGTCTGCTTTGACCAGAAACATAGCAGGGCTCAGAGTGGCGGCCTGCAAGGCCTGGAGAGGAGTGAATCCACTTTTCACCAGCCATTCCAGTTCATCGTGCAAGCTGAATCCAGGAAAAACATAAGGGTCAGGCCCGTCAGTGCCTGCCATAAACTGCACGCCTGCTGCGTGCATCGCCTTCACCACTTCCACATCGCGATCAGCCTCCTTTTTCAGGCCAGCCAGTTCGCTCGCCGAAGTGGTTTTTAGAAGTTTTGCCGGAGCCCATTGGTCGTGCACGGACGCCGGAACATACTTGAGGCGCGGATCATTCTGCAGATCAGGAGAGTCAATCCGGCTGTTGGCCTGCGTCCATACGAGAGTCGGAACCTGCCAGGTGGTACTGCTCGCGATCTGCCGAAAAAACACCTGCGCCTTGGACTGATCGTAAGTGGCCATTACCTCGTCGCCAAGCTTCTGGTAGCTGGCGTAGTCGCGACTTGCCAGGGCAGTCAGACCCTTCGCGCGAAGGTCCTCTTCTTTTGAAGAGCAAGCCAGCAGAATTCCGCTCAGGTGCTCAATGCTTTTCTGCCCCGCTGCCACCGCTTCACGAGCGCTCACGGAATAGGGCACATGGCCGACGAACGGAATCTTCTGTTTCGCCGCCTCGCCGGCAATCGCAAAATATGCATCGCGGGGCACATTGAGGATTTTAACGAAGTCTTCGCCTCTGGCTTTGATTGCATCAACTGCCTGACGCGCGTCCTCAGGGGTATTAACAGAAATGGTTTGAGCGTCCGCTTTGGTGTTGCTGAGAAATGGACCAGCCAGAATCAGATGCGGGCCGAGTAATTCTCCCGCTTCAATTCGTTTGCGGCGGGCGTTGAGTATATCGGGATTGCCACCCATGTCGCGCACGCCAGTCACTCCGTTGGCGAGGTATAGCGGATAAATTACTTTTTCATCCCACACCGGCGAGATGAATCCACTGTGCACGTGCATGTCCCACAAACCGGGAATCAAGTATTTCCCGTTGGCATTGATGATCTGAAGATTTCGCCGCTCGGGAACAAAGCCTACCTTGCCGACCCCGGTAATTCGATCTTTGGAGATGACGACAGTCACCCCCTGGTCGATTCCCCCATCGCGGGTATTCACCACATTGACATTGGTGAAGATGAGCGTCTCCGGGCCATCTTTCGCCTTAGCCTCGGCGTTAAGGGCGACCCCCAGACACAAGACTGCGGTGAGCAACGCCTTCATGCGTCATACTCCATGAAAAGTGTCAGGAAAGGCTAAGTGTGCGCCGCCGCGGCGTCAAACAAATTCAGGAATGTCAGTTTCTTTTCTGCTGGAAGGAACGACGCCTCGAAGGAATTACGAGCCAGTTCCCTCAGATGCTCGTCGGTAAAGTTGAACGCCTGCTGAGCCAGTTGATATTCGCGCGCCAGGGAGGTACGAAACATCGCAGGGTCGTCAGTGTTGAGAGTAATCATCACTCCCTGGTCGAAATATTGCCGCACCGGATGAGCACTCAGGGAGGCACATGCCCCGGTGCGAAGATTGCTGGTGAGGCAAATCTCCAAGGGGACTTGCCGGACCGCGAGCTCCTCCACCAACTCGGGATCCTGCGCCGCCGCCAGCCCATGCCCGATACGTTCCGCTCGTAGATTCAGCGCGCCCCACACAGATTCTGAGCTGGCATTTTCGCCGGCATGTGCGGTGAGTCGCAGGCCGTGATCGGCGGCAAAGGCATAGGCTTCGCGGAACAACTCCGGCGGTCCTTTTTGTTCGTCGCCACCGATGCCGATAGCGACAACCTCGCGATCCCGATAGCGGGCGGCAGTTCCGAAAACATCCCGAGCGGCGCCCGGGCCGAACTGGCGTACCGCATCAAAGATCCACAACAAAGAGACCCCGAAGTCGCGTTCTCCTCTGCGCCGTCCCTGGTCCAGCCCTTCGAAAATTGCCGCGAAATCCTGCTTTCGCCACAGACATACACCCACCGATACGTACACTTCGGCATGGAGTACGTTTTCGGCTTTAAGCCGCTCCATCATGCGATAGGTAATAAGCTCATAATCGTCGGGCGTCTGAAGGTCTTCGGTCACGGCCTTAAAAGCCATCAAGAAACCGTTGAAATCGTCATAGCGGTAGAGCGCTTCTATCTCACTCAAGGTGCTGGTCTTGCCATGACGCTTTCTCAGTTCAACCAAGGTCGTAGGGTCGATTGAACCTTCCAGGTGCAGGTGCAGCTCGGCTTTAGGCAGCGTGACGAGAAATGAGCTGGGACGGTCCATACAACTTAAGATTGTAGATGGAAGATGCGAGATTTGCAGGGCAAAACTATCGAAATTGACCCAGGATTCAACGTCCAGTTGTCGCTAGCGCGTGGTCTTATTCGCTCTTCGCTCTCGCGAACTCGCTGTGACGCCTGCTGTAGAAAACGTAGACGAGCATGCCGAGTCCAAGCCAGATGAAAAAACGCAGCCAGGTGATCACGGTTAATCCTGTCATCAGGCCCCCGCACAGCAGCACCGAGATGAGCGGAAACCACGGAACAAACGGAACGCGGAAAGCCCGTGGCCGGTCGGGCTGTCTACGCCGAAGAAATATTACGCCGAGCGAAACCAGCACGAAGGCGAACAGCGTGCCGATGTTGGAAAGATCTGCGGCATCGCCAATGTCCACGAGCCCGGCGGGAATTCCTACCGCAAAGCAGGCAATCCAAGTGGACCAGTGAGGAGTCTTGTATTTGGGATGTACAGCGGAAAAGAGTTTTGGCAGGAGACCATCGCGCGACATCGCATACCAGATTCTGGCCTGGCCATACTGAAAAACCAGCAGTGACGAAATCATTCCGGTCAGTGCTCCGACGACGATGATGGAACGGAAGATGGGATGTGCTCCCAGTTGCTTCAGAGCGTAAGCCACCGGTGCCTCAGCCGCCGCTCCAGAAACAAACGTCGTGTACTTCATCATGCCCAACAATACGATCGCGACGCCCACGTAGAGAATCGTGCAGACGATAAGCGAGGCGATAATCCCAAAAGGAAGATCACGTTGCGGCGTCTTGCACTCTTCGGCCGCCGTCGATACAGAATCAAAACCGATGTAGGTGAAAAATACGATGGCGCCGCCAGTCACGATTCCGGCGAAACCTGAGGGTGCGAATGGGGTCCAGTTAGCGGGATTAATAAGCATGCCGCCGACGACCAGGAACGTGAGAATGGCCCCAATTTTAACCAATACCATGACATTGTTGGCACCGGCCGATTCTTTCACGCCTCGCACGAGCAGCAAAGTCAGGATAAAGACAATCAGAAACCCAGGGAGATTGAAATACGCTCCCGTCCACTTGCCTGAGGCCCATACGGGACTCGCCCACTGACTGGGTAGGTCAATACCGAACGCAGCGAGTTGAGCCTTGGCGTATCCACTGAAACCTACGGCCACGGCAACATTGCTTACCACGTATTCCAGGATCAAGTCCCATCCGATGATCCAAGCGAAGATTTCGCCCAAGGTTGCGTAGGAATATGTGTAGGCGCTTCCGGCAATCGGAATCATGGAAGCAAGTTCCGCGTAGCACAGGCCGGCGAAACTACAAGCGACTGCTACCAGGAGAAATGAAATAGCGATAGAAGGGCCCGCCGGCGGGCGTCCATGCATCAGTGCGCCTGCCGTGCTCCCGGTTCGCAGAAAATTTCCGATCAGGTCCAAGACCTGGGCGTGCAGGATCGAAGGAGCCTCGAAATGCTCTCCCGCCGCCGCCGTGCCGGTCAGGACGAATATTCCGGAGCCGATGATGGCTCCAATGCCGAGGGCCGTGAGCGACCAGGGCCCTAGCGTCTTTTTCAGACGATGTCCCGGTTGGTCGGCCTCGGCGATCAGTTTGTCGATGGACTTGCAGCAAAGAACCTGGTGTTCGGACGTACGTGCGGACGGTGATTGTGCCAAAGGGTTGTTGTCTCCTGAAGCTTCTAGCAATCGACACCCGGCGGCCGGCATTCACCCGGCGGACGCCGGGATTAAAGTCGTACGTCCGCTGGCATTTGCCATTGCTAAGGGCCGCTGTTACCGTTTCGCCGTGCCGCGCGCCAGCTTTTTCACTTTCCGTTTCGCCGAACCGCGAGCGTACTCGCGAGGCTTCAATGGGCTTTCCGTCTTTTTCTTCTTGCGGACCGCGCGTTTGGCTTTCTTACGTTCTTCCTTGCTCAGTGTGCTTGTGTTTGCCATGAGTGCTGATTGCTTCTCCTCAGAAATTAAGCTTTTAGCTTCTAGCCGTACAAAAAATGCTCTTGGCGACCCTGACTCGTGGCTCAAAGCTGAAGGGCCAAAGGCTAAGAGCTGCCTCGCTCGAGCTGGGCGTATTTCTCAACCAGCTTCTTCAAACCGAAGCGAGGGAATTGTACCGTAATCTTGGCGTCTTCACCCTCTCCTTCGCGTTGGTAAACAGTGCCTTCACCGTATTTAGGGTGGAGAACCTTCTGCCCGGGACGGAAACCCTTCCTGCCTTTTGGCTCCTCCGGTGACTGTTTCGGAAGGCTGAACTTCTTTCCGCGCGAGGCAAAAAACTCTGCAATATTATCGATGGAGTTATAGGATTTGCCGGAATAAGACGGCGCTGATTGTTTGGGCGGTTGCTTGGTATGGTTGGCCCAGCTTGCGCTCTGGTCTTCATCTTCGTAGGCGTAATGGGTGGAGTTGTGTTCCGGATCATGGCGGACGGGTGTCCCGACTCGAGCCGCCGTCGCCCTTCTTCGCGTTCCACCTATTTCTTCCAGCAATCCCGCAGGTACTTCCTCAAGGAACCGCGAAGGAATGCTGGCCTCGGGCAGATCGGTGCCATAACGCCGCCGATAAATAGCGCGAGTCAGAATCAGCGTGTCCATGGCTCGCGTCATGCCCACATAACAGAGGCGCCGCTCTTCTTCGATGTCGTCGGGCTGGAGAAAAGTCCGCGAGTGTGGAAACAGTCCTTCTTCCAGCCCTCCGAGAAATACCAAGGGGAACTCGAGACCTTTGGCTGCATGAAGCGTCATCAAAGTAATTTGTGCAGCTTCGTCATAAGCGTCGGCGTCACTGACCAGCGCGGCGTGATCAAGGAATTGGTCAAGGGTTTCACCACGATCGCGGGAATCCATGGCAGCATTCACCAGTTCACGCAAGTTTTCGATACGTGAGTACGCTTCCGGCGTGTCCTCCTGTTCGAG
This sequence comes from Terriglobia bacterium, assembly GCA_963786325.1. Lineage (GTDB taxonomy): Bacteria > Acidobacteriota > Terriglobia > Terriglobales > Acidobacteriaceae > JAIQFF01. Next base: position 870,605 of record CAWAYW010000010.1, on the reverse strand, counting down.
CAGTTTGATATAGCCCGTACGGTCGATAAGAAACTTCAAAATGTCAGCCGTGCTGGGAGTCGGAGTGCCGTTTGTAGCGCCGGCATCCTGCCGGCTGTCGTTAAGGCGTCCCGCCACTTCGTTACCGGGTCGGGCGTCCGCAATCTCCAGAGAAGCATTCCCGTCGGCTGTTTCTTCCTCAATAGAACCAAAATCAAACGAGAAATTATCCGGATTGAAATCCGCATCGTCATCGACGTCTGGGGCTTCGGTAACTGCATTTTCGTTCGACTCGGCCTCTGCCCGAGCCATCTCTTCCAGGCGCTCCACGTAGGTCCCGCTGAGAATTGCGCGGCCATCGTCTATCAGGCTTACGAAAGCCTTAAGCGCGGCTAATGCACGCTGCGGAAGAAGCTGGCGTTTAATTACCTCTCCCATCGCACCCCACAAGGACAATCCGGTTTCCAGCGCAACTCGTTCCAGGGTTTCGATGCTGGTCTTGCCAATGCCGCGTACCGGCGTATTGATTACACGAAGAAGCGAGATCGTGTCATCCGGATTGTGAATCACTTTGAGATACGAAATCATGTCTTTGATTTCGGCTCGCTCGTAGAATGAAAAACCGCCTACGACGTGATATTTCAACTGGTAGCGACGCATGGCTTCTTCAAACAACCGCGACTGCGAATTGGTGCGGTAGAGCACGGCGGCGCGTGTATTCTCACCTTGATCGACAGCTTCGCGCAGATACTTGGCGATGTAATCGGCGGCGAAGAGAGCTTCATTTTCCCCATCGGGAGCTTCGTAGTAACCGATCTTTGTGCCGCCCTGGCGCGAGGTCCAGAGATTCTTTCCCTTGCGCTTGAGGTTGTTCGAAACCACAGCGGACGCCGCTTGCAGGATGTTCTGGGTAGAACGGTAATTCTGTTCCAGACGAATGATTTTGGCTTCGGGAAAATCTTTTTCGAACTCCAGGATGTTGCGGATATCGGCCCCACGCCAGGAATAAATGGACTGATCTTCATCGCCGACCGCACAGATATTGTGATGCCTCCCTGCCAGCAGAATCATTAGCTCGTACTGGGGGCGATTAGTGTCTTGGTATTCGTCGATCATCACGTACTGGTAGCGGCGGTTGTAGTAGTCACGAACCGCCGGTACAGCCTTCAGCAGGCGCACCGTCTCGAGCAGCAGATCGTCGAAGTCGAGAGCATTGGCCCTGCGTAACTCCTTCCGGTATTCCTCGTAGATATGGGCCACCCGCTCGGTGTTGGGATCCCCCGATTGCAGATAAACCTCTTGCGGATCGAGCATGTGATTCTTAGCCCACGAAATATGCGACAGCACTGATCGAGGCGTCGTCTGCTTATCGTCAATCCCCAGGCGTCGCATCACCGACTTCACCAACTGCTGCTGATCGGACTCGTCATAGATGACAAAGCTTTTGGTCAAACCGATCGGGGGGACGCCCGGTACGGACGATGGAATGCGAAGCTGCTCGATGTCCCGCCGTAACACCCGCACGCAGAACGAGTGAAAGGTAGAGATCACCGGCTTAGCCACTGAGAGGCCGCCCACCAGGTTGTCCACGCGCTCCACCATCTCTTGCGCAGCTTTGTTGGTGAAGGTCATTGCCAGGATGGAGTCAGCCATGACGCCGCGGTTCTCGATCAGGTAGGCGATGCGATAGGTAATGACCCGGGTCTTGCCGCTGCCCGCGCCGGCGAGAATAAGCACCGGACCGTCCGTGGTTTCCACGGCCTCGCGCTGCTGCGGGTTGAGTTTATCGAGGAAAGACAAATCTAGGACTTCTCCGGACTTCGTTGACTAATTTTACAGATGATTGACGGTTCACGAGACATGCTTCAAATCCAGGCGCCCATCAATCTGGTCAAATCGCCGCCACACCCGAACTCCGTCTGTTCGGTTCTGAAGCAGCGAGCGTTGATTTTCTGGACTCCTAGAATCTCCCTAGTGCCAAAACCCAACGCCTTAAGCTCACCAGCCGGTTCAGCTGGATGACTATTATGTACTTGTTGAAGTTTAAGGGGCAGGCTTTCATTAAGGCGTGGCCGAAAACGAAGGCCTCCGCGAAAAAGGCCAATTGCATTTGCACCACATCGGTCGACAAGCGGTCCTCGGAAGTCAGAACCGGGGCGGTGACCATCTTGAAGTCGAATGCCACACCGCGCGCCACCCACAAGCGCACGGAATGCGCGGGCCGTCGAACTTTTGAGCTTTCGAGCTGCAAAGAGCTGGTGTGCAGCGCCTCGAACCGCGACCCCATGTGCCGTCCTGCTGAATCCCCTCGCGCAACTTCCTACCCGGTTTTCAGCGCGGTGCGGGCCGCTGTGCATTCTCCGCAAGGGCAGTAGTCCCGCAGAAACTGCCAGGAATAAATGCCCAGCTCGTGGCCGTCGTTCCAGTGAAATTTGATGGCATACTTGCCCACGCCTTCCGCCGATAATGGCTTCGCTGCCGCTTTAAACATCGGTAGCGAGCCTGGCGCGGGTTTAGATGGCTCTCCAGGCTCCCGCCCGGCCTTCCCCCTCTCATCGTCGCACAGGGCGCAGGGGCAGGCGTGTCGTAGAAATACGAACGGGTAATGCGATCGGTGGCCATCCTTCCACTCGATGTCCATGCCCGCGCCTGTGGTCAGGTTTACTCTTACCGATTTCGGATCAGGCGGAACAGTCACGCTTTCAGTATAAGGCCTGTACGAGGCGGGCGAGGACGCCCGCTCCACATGCATGCTGGTCAAAGCTTCGGAATTCCGTTAAAATAATGCTTTTACAGAACAAGTTTCCGGTTTATCTGGAGCAGTCCTATGGCACATGTATGCGATCTCTGCGGCAAGGGTCCGCAGTTTGGGAACAATATCAGCCACGCGCACAACGTGACGAAGCGCCGCTGGAACGTTAACTTGCGTCCAGTTCACGCCAAAGTCGGCGCCGCCACCAAACGTATCCGGGTTTGCACGTCCTGCCTGCGCAGCGGCAAAGTCGTCAAAGCGTAGCTGGGGGGTCCCCCGCCCAAAAACATACCAAATCCTCCAAAATTCTTAGTGTTCGGCCATCCTGAGCGTTTTCAGCCATTAAAGGATCCGGTACGGGTAAACTGGCGGTCTTTTTGCGAGTATGCCCTCTTACCTTCGCTTTTGTGCGGCTCCGATCAACGGCTGCAGGGCTTGGACGGACACGCCAAGCGTACCGCCGGAAAACCCGTCGATGTAGGCTTCGTTGATGCCGATTACTTCACCTTGCGAGTTGAACACCGGCCCACCGCTGCCCCCGTGGGCTGTAGGGGCATCGTAAATAAGTTTGTCGCCGACGACATCCCCCAAGTGTCCGCAGGTGGCGGAGGGACGGATCAGAGAAAGGGCTGCCAATTCGTTGGCCGCACCGATATCATCCCGGCGGAAGGCCAGACGGTCATATACGGCAGGGGGCGACTTCGCCACCATTCCCAGAATCCCCATGGGATAGCCGACCACTGCGACTAACTCTCCCGGACTGGAGACTTGTTCGGCTAGTGGCAATGGCCGCAAACGGCTGATCGCCAAGGAGTTCTCGACTCGCAACACTGCAAGGTCACCGTGCGCAGAAAGCACCAGCGGCGTGATGTCAACCGGCTGCGCGAAGCCTGGGAAAAAGGCCACTAGTTTTTCGAGCTCCGGCTTGGCGCCTTTTTGGATCAGTGCGTCCGCCTCAGAATCCCCGTACCAGGGCTGCGCCACGTGACGATTCGTGGCTAATAAGCCTTCCGCCACCACAAATCCAGTTCCGGAGATGCGCGCTCGCAGGCTGGGCCGCTTTCCCGGCATGGCCACGTGATAAATGCCGAAAATGTAACAAATTGAATTGCGATACCGGTTCAACACCAGAGCCGGCATGGCTTGTTCCTGTTTTAATTCATCTACGTCGCGGGTTAGCTGGCGTAGTTCGTCCTGCTGGAGCTGGCTCTGCCGGAGTTCACTCTGCCGCAAGGCCTCGCGCTGGCTCTCGCTTTTGCCATCGGCATCGGCAACAACTTTTCGTGACAAAGGAAGATCAAGCGGCGGCGGCGGGGAATAGTAGCGGACCATGACTCCTGTCCCTACTAGCAGGAACACACCGAGCACGATTTCAACCAGACGTGCCCAAGTCCTGCAGACCGGCTCTTCTTCCAATAAATTGTGGTTTTCGGCCATGAGGAAAGCTGTCTGCCCGGGAAGTCAATGGGGGAGGAAATCCGCGCTCGCCGGGCAAACTCAACCCTATCTTGGGGCTTGCAGCCGGGGTCTTCTACGGTACGGAAGGTTATGTACGGGTGGACTCAAGGTTCTTTAATACCAAGACGTTCGGACATCTCTTCATGAAGAAAGCCCTCTCCCACGCGATAGGGCTGAACCCATTCACCATCGATGACAAACTGAGGGATGGCGCGTTTGCCGGTTCGAGCAATGACCTCGTCCGCTGCTCCAGGGGTTTTTTCGATATCGACTTCCGAGAAGGGCACGTTGTGTTCCTGCAAAAAACGCTTGGCTATCCGGCAGTCGGGGCACCAGTATGAGGAATAGAGCAATACTTTCATATTCTTAAGAGACTTCGAGCCGACCTTCCTTCAATTCCCTTGGTTTTTTTACGGCCCAGCTTTTAACCGCTGAGAGCGCTTAGATCGCGCAGAAAGTAAAGCCGCCAGCGAAAGCTGACGGCTAAGACTAAACAGTGCTAGCTAATTCTCGTAGAGCAACACACCGTCTGTTTTTTCGGAATCCACCGGACGGTAATAAAGCTTGTCACCGTCGAGGAAGACTTCGATGAACGCCGGACGGGTTGTGATCGTGCCCTGGATAAGCGCTTCCGACAGCGGGTCTTCGATGTATTTTTGCAAAGCTCGCCGTAGCGGCCGGGCGCCATAGCTGCGATCGCCCAAAGTCTGATTCAGAATCCACTTCTTGGCTTCGTCGGTCACAGTAACGGTGATCGACTTCTGAGACAAGTTCTGATTGAGCAGATTCACCATTAGCTCAAGAATCTGAATCAGATCCTGCTCACCAAGGGCGGTGAACAGAATGATCTCGTCCAGCCGGTTGAGGAATTCCGGGTTAAAGGTGCGTTTGACTTCGCCCTTCACCAAGTCCTCTACCTTGCCCGAAATCATGTCCTCATTGGTCGACTGGAAGCCCAGGCCTTCGCGTTTCTGCAAATGCCGGGCGCCGATGTTCGAAGTCATGATGATGATTGTGTTCTTGAAATCTACGGTGTTGCCCAAACCGTCAGTGAGCTGACCATCTTCAAATACCTGCAACAGGATGTTGAATACGTCCGGGTGTGCCTTCTCGACTTCGTCGAGCAGAACCACTGAATAGGGCGCTCGCTTCACCCGCTCCGTAAGTTGTCCGCCTTCTTCGTAACCAACATATCCAGGAGGGGAACCGATCAGCTTCGAGACCGAATGTTTTTCCATGAACTCGGACATGTCGAAGCGAACCAGTGATTTTTCGCTGCCAAACATGAACTGAGCCAAGGTGCGTGCAACTTCGGTTTTGCCGACTCCGGTAGGCCCGAGGAACAGAAACGAACCGATGGGCCGGTTCGGACTCTTAAGGCCCGCACGGCTGCGCCGAATGGCGCGGGCCAAAGCCAGAATCGCTTTATCCTGCGAGATGATTCGTTTGTGAAGCTCTTCTTCGATCCGAAGCAGTTTTTGCGACTCTTCTTCTTTGATGGAAGTAATAGGTACGCCAGTCCAGCGTGATACCACGTCCTCGATGTCCTCCCGACCGACTACGCCGGTGGAGGATTCATCGAGGTGGTATTTTTCGCGAAGGGCGCGCAGGTTCTCGCGCTCCTTGCGTTCCTCGTCCGAGTAGAAGCGCGCCTTCTCGAACTCGTGGTTCGCGATGGCGTTCTCCATACGATGGACGATGAACTTAATGCGCTTCTGGACTTCGGTGATCTCTTCCGGCAGCGAAGTCTGGCGCAGTTTTACGCGCGCTCCGGCTTCGTCGATCAAATCGATTGCCTTATCCGGCAGGAAGCGATCCGGAATGTAGCGGTTCGAATGCGACACTGCAAAGCTGATTGAATCGTCGGTGTAAGTTACGGCGTGGAACTTTTCGTACCGGTCCTTGATCCCAAACAGAATTTTGGTGGCATTGACTTCGTCGGGCGGCGGAACTTTTACCGCCTGAAAACGCCGTTCCAGTGAGCGATCTTTTTCAATCGATTTGCGATACTCGCCGGGTGTGGTTGCCCCGATGCATTGAATTTCGCCCCGCGATAGCGCCGGCTTGAGAATGTTGGCGGCATCAAGCGAACCCTCCGCCGAGCCCGCGCCCACCAAAGTGTGCAACTCGTCGATGAAGATGATGGAGTTCTGCGATTCCATCAACTCTTTCATGATGGTCTTCAGGCGCTCTTCAAACTGGCCACGATACTTGGTGCCGGCGACGATCAGGGAAAGGTCCAATCCCAGAATGCGCTTGTCAGCCAGGAACGATGGAACCTCGCCGTCCGCGATACGCTGCGCCAGGCCCTCCACGATTGCGGTCTTGCCGACACCGGGTTCGCCGATCAGGACCGGATTGTTCTTGGTCCGCCGGCAGAGAATCTGAACCACGCGTTCTAATTCGCCTTCTCGCCCCACCAGAGGATCTAGCTGGTTGTCCATCGCAGCCTGCGTCAGGTCGCGGGAAAACTCACTGAGCAAGGACGACTCGCGCTGCCTTTGGGGCTGCGACTTCTCCTGGCTGCTCCGGGCTAATTCCTCACGAATGGTGGACAGCCGCAAACCACGCTCGTGCAGGATCTCGGCGGCAAAGCACTTCTCTTCTCTTAATAATCCCAACAGCAGGTGTTCGGTCCCAATGTGCTTATGCGAGAGCCTCTCCGCTTCTTCCGCTGCGTAGGCCAAGACTCGCTTGCACTCATTACTTAGAGGAAGATCAACTGATGTTGAAACCTTTTCCCGAATGGTGGTGTGCCCTTCGATCTGCTTTCGAATGGACTCGACTGAGGCATGCGAGCGCAAGAACCGGTTGGTCAGGGCTTTGTCTTCGCGCAGAAGTCCCAGCAACAAATGTTCGGTTTCTATATAAGGCGAACCAAACTGGCTGGCTTCATAGCGCGCGAAAAAGATAACGCGCCTTGCTTTTTCCGTATAACGTTCAAACATAAAGCCCTACCCCCTTGGCTTCCTTGGAGAGACGGGTGATTCTGTTCGTGTCCGCCCCTGGGAAAACCATTGGCCCCAAGATCATTATGCAATCAAGCTTCCAACACGTCTATGGCACATAAGCGCCGTTTATCAATCTTTAGTTTCATTCCCACGCTGTTACGAAAGAAACCTAATTGGTTCGTTCCAGATAATTGCATATGTTACAAATGTTTCGCGACTGTTCCCATTCGGTCACTCTGCCCGGGACTCTGGTTAATTTCCGTCACTCGACTACCCCGAAAGTGTCTGCGGTTCTACTTCCTCGATCCGGCCGCGCTGCAATCGCAGCACCCTATGGCAGCGGCGGGCGAAGGCAAAATTATGGGTGGCAATGAGAGAGGTCAGTTGGTGGTCGCGATGTAACCGGTCGATCAATTCAAAAACCGAGTCCGCTGTGCGGCTATCGAGGTCTCCGGTGGGCTCATCTGCCAGCAAGACCTTGGGCCCTGTAATCAGGGCTCTAGCCAAGGCTACTCTTTGCTGTTCACCGCCGGAAAGTTCACCCGCACGGTGATGCGAGCGTTGCTCCAAACCCACCTCATGCAGCCATCGCAAAGCTTCTTCCTCTGCTTTCCGCTGGGCGACACCCCGCAGCAGCAAAGGCATGGCCACGTTTTCCAGCGCCGTAAACTCCGGCAACAGGTAGTGGAACTGCCAAACGAAACCGAGTTCATGATTGCGGAACCCGGCTGCGTCATCTTCTGAGAGCGAACTCACTTGCAGGTGCGCGCAGTATACGTTACCAGAAGAAGCCCTATCAAGAGCGCCCAGGATGTGTAACAAGGTACTCTTGCCCGAGCCCGACTCGCCTACAATTGCCAGTAATTCGCCTTTAGCCACCTGGAAGGATAAGTTTTCAAAGAGCACCAGATCCGACTCGCCTGAACGGAAAACCTTCTTGAGGTTCTCCACACGCAAGATCATTTCCCGTTCAATTAGATGCAAAAGACAGGCTCCTCGGCTCAATGGGGACGCTTCCGGGCCCCTGTACATGCGTTGCCGGTCCATCTAACCGGAAAATTTCCAGTCGACTAAGCTTGCAGATTTATTCCGGGTCAGGCAACCCCATTAAAACATGAATTCTTCCAGGACAGTCCTTCACGCATCGGAGCGCCCTATTCAGAAACTCTATTCCCAGCGAGGGGCAAACACGACATGACTACAGTCACATGGCTCAGGAAGAAAATACCATCATTCGTACCGTAAGGCTTCGGCAGGCAGGATGCGGGCCGCGGACCACGATGGATATATCGTGGCGATCAGGGAAATCCCGATAGCCACCAAGGCCACCAGGACGCCATCACTGGCTCGAGGAGCAAAGGGCACATAATCAATGGAGTAGACCTCAGGCGCGAGGGACAACAAATGATAATGCCCTCCCACCCAGGAGAGCGCGTAGCCCAAGGTTAAGCCGACCGCCGTCCCCACCATACCGATAAGCAGACCTTGTGTGATAAACAGGCGACGTATCTGAGACTTTTGGGTTCCCATCGACATCAGCACCGCAATATCGCGGGTCTTCTCCATCACCATCATGGTCAGCGAGATCAGGATATTCAGGGCAGCCACAAAAACGATCAGGCCGATGGTGATAAATGTCACGAGCCGCTCCAGCCGAAGCGCGCGGAACAAGGCCTTGTTTTGCTCCATCCAGTTCGTGGCCATGAACCCCTTTCCCGCGGCTTGTTCCAGGTCTTGGGAAACTTGAGCGGCTTGGTAAATGTCATCTATCTTGAACTCCAGCACGGTTATTTGATCGCCCAAACCTTCGAGTTGCTGAGTATCTGGTAGCCGGGTGAACGCCCAGGAGCTGTCGTAGTCAAAAAATCCGGAATTGAAAATTCCCACGACACGGAAGCGAATGTATTTTGGCACCAGCCCAAATGGGGTAAGTTCACCCTGCGGACTGGTTACGAGCACAATTGAGTTCAGCGTCACGCCAAGATCCTCAGCAATATCCTTGCCGAGAACAATCGGCGGCATCGACGCTGCGCGCTCCTGAACCGACCTCATCGAATCTGCCGCGGTGGCGCTGGAACTGGAAGTTAACACGCCTCCGGTTGCCTCCGGTTGCGTCCCTTCTTGTCCCATGCGAGGTGCATTTTTTTCGGCGCCCTTCACCTCGTTCAAGGGATCCATCGAACCAATCTTCACAGTACTGAGCATGTCACTGACTTTGCTCTCATAGGCAGGGATTATGCCTTTCAGCACAGCACCGCGCGCCCTAGGTCCCCTGGAAATCAAGACCTGTTCGTAAATCGCGGGGGCGGCCGCTACCACGTGACGCTGTTTTGCGAGACGATCCATCAAAGGACGCCAGTCCTTGATCCCATCACTCTCAACCCGCAAAATATTGATGTGCGAAGTCGATCCCAATAAACGATCCTGCAAATCCTGACGAAAGCCATTATTGATCGCGAGTGCAACAACCAGGGACGCAACTCCGGCGGCCACACCCGCAATAGAAATCCCAGTGATAACGCCAATCACTGCCTGACGCCTTTTGGCGCGCAGGTAGCGAGTCGCTATGAAAAGTTCGAAGCGCATGCGGAGAAGCTGTTCGCTGGAAGCCAAAGCGATTATAGCGAGAGATCGGTGTGGTAAGGCGCCTCGCTCGCTGCCGCTCACCTGCTTTAGACTCACTTGCTTAATATCTTGGGAAGAATTGCCGGCACTCTCGATCGATAATCGCGGTATTCCTCACCGAATCGCTGCTCGAGCTCGCGGTCCTCCAAACGGATCATGATGGCCCCGGTGACCAGCGCGAATGTCGTCAGGGCGTAGCACACCGCTAAACCCGTACCCACACTCCACGCCACCATCTCGCAGAAGTGTCCCAGATAAACGGGGTGGCGAACGTGGGCGCGGATTCCGGAGATAGCGAGTTTCTGTTCTCTATGCCCAAGTGTCACTTCCGGTAGTCCACCTAATTGGACCGCGCTGAATCCGGTTCCAGAACGACGATAAATCCATGCTCCAATGGCAAAAAGGACGGCAGCAGGAATCCAGGTCCACCACGAGTCGTATAACAGTAAGTCCCGCCAGGGAGAGGCGATCAAGCCGAGGAGAAGCCACATTCCAACCCAAATTGGCACCAGCACCCGGTAGGGCGACGTCCGGCGTGAACGCCAGTAGTTTGTCCACGGATGAATCATCAGCCAGAACGAAGGGATGGTCGCATATACCACGCAAGCCACCCATCCGATCCTATGGAGAACCGTCAACATGAACCAGTGATTCCAGTGTAGCTAGAAGCAAGTCGTCAGGTCGTCAGTTGGTGTTTGGGGCCCCAGAGGGCGACAAATGCCTGGCGGAAAAAAATTCCCCGCCGAAGACTGACGACTGAATCCTGACGACTGACAACTTTTATGTCACATTAGAGCAGGATGGCTGAAACTGTCGAAACCAGGATTCCCGGTGGCATCGCTTTCACCTATCCGGATTTCACGATCTATCAAGTGGCGCGATTCTTCATCGTTGCCGCATTGGAGATGCAGTCGGTTGCGGTGGGATGGCAGGTTTATGAGATCACGAAGCGCCCGCTCGATCTTGGCCTGATCGGTCTCGCTCAGTTCTTGCCGGGGGTACTCCTCTTTTTAGTCTCAGGACACGTGGCAGACCGTTTCGACCGGCGCAAGCTGGTTACGCTTTGTTACGTCGGCTTCGCGATAAGCTCAGGCCTGCTTTGGATGATTGCATGGCGAGCCAGCCATTCGGTTCATTTGATTTATGCAGTCGTCGTACTGATTGGTGTAGTCCGCGCCTTCAACGCTCCCGTAAGCAGAGCCCTTCTGCCGCAACTGGTGACGGGAGAACATTTTCCTAACGCGGTGGCGTGGAACGCCAGCATTTTTCAGGCGGCGACTATTCTTGGTCCATCAATTGGCGGATTTCTCTACGCATTCTCCCGCGGCCCGTCGGTCGTGTATTTGACGGCCACCGTCACCGCGATAGCGGCAGTAGCTTCCACCTTGAGAATTACTTTGCAGACTCAGGTCCGGGCGCGCGAGCCGGTCAATTGGACCACGGTGCTGGCTGGCTTCCGCTACATCTGGGACCACAAGCTCGTGCTGGGCTCCATCTCGCTGGATATGTTTGCCGTCCTGCTGGGCGGTGCGGTGGCCCTCCTGCCCGTCTACGCCAGTGAAATTCTCAAGACCGGGCCGTGGGGCCTGGGACTTCTGCGCAGCGCCCCGGGCGTGGGGGCCGCGGCCATGGCAATTTTGGTGGCTCATCGCCCCTTGCGCCGCCGCGCCGGGTTGACCATGTTGTGGTGCGTGGCTGGATTCGGAATTTGCACGATCATCTTCGGCCTTTCGCGGAGTCTGGTGCTCTCACTGGTGTCCCTACTCCTGCTGGGCGCTACGGATATGGTCAGTGTGATCGTGCGATCCATCCTGGTACAGCTGGCAACGCCGGACGAAATGCGCGGACGAGTAAACGCAGTGGACATGATTTTCATTGGAGTCTCCAATGAGCTGGGACAATTTGAGTCTGGTCTGACCGCCCACTGGTTTGGCACGGTGCCCGCGGTGGTTCTAGGTGGATTAGGAACGCTGGTAGTGATCGGGGTCTGGGCGTGGATTTTTCCGGAACTGCGAAAGGCTGATCAGATCAATTAGATCGAAAAACAGCCGAGGGCGGATGTTCCGACGTTTTACTTGCCCCGAATCACCGTCTTCGCCGAGCTCATGTTATCGAACCAATCGTATAGACGGACCACCACCACATGCTCGAGCTGCGGCGCCGCGGATGTCATGGCCGCCGGCACTTTCACGCGAAAATCGTAATTCGCGGTCTTCGAATCTGAGAGCTGACCGGCCGGTTCCAGGTATTGCCACTCACCCGCATCCACCGAGTATTCGGCGCGCTTGATATTGGAAAAACCGTCGGCGCCGTGAAAGGCGACGTGTATTTCGTCGCCTTCCAAAGAGGCCTTGAGGTCATCAATACGCGGAGGGGTAGTGTCAACTTCGAACCGCGCACTGACCCTTGTGGAGGTCAGTGCCTGACCGGGTGAGTGCGATGGCGCATCGGAAGCCTGAACCTCAATCGTGTATCCGCCGTCCGGAAGCAATGAGGCGTCAAAAGAATAAGATTTGTCAGTGAGATTATCTTTCAGAAGCAACCAGCGAGATTCCCCATCGCCACGAAAGTAAACCGCATAAATCATCTGGTCGTCGTTGTCGTCGTGAACCGTCCACTTAACGCCGATGGAATCGCGGTCGCGCGTGCTGGCAGGCGCCGCGTCAAAACGTATGCCACCGCTGGCGGCTGCCGTGTTATCGGGTGGCCCGGGCGTTTTGGGCAGCGACTGGTAGCGCACGCCAACTTGCACGGTCACGTCGTCAAAATCGGGAGCGACATTTTTCGGCAGATAGTTCAGCAACACACTGTCCACGGTGGGCGTGGTCGTACCCGCGTGTAGGACGGCCTTCCATTGCGCGAAGCGTGCCGGCGGCACGCTCAAGAGCGGATCTTTTTGCAGATCAACTGGCTCCCATGGACTCCAGTTGCGGTCAGGATTATCCACGTTGCCGCTGCGACCGAATAGGTCGACTTTGCCGGTACCGCGAAATTGTGCACGGCCCCAACGGGAGAAAACCTTGGCGTCAAAAACATCACTCTCATAAGTGCCTTCGGATGCAGGCACGCCGCCCAACAAGAACAACTTGCCGAGATTGCTGGTCGAAGCATAGAGCCCGCCCCCGGGCGCTTCGGCGAACGCTGTGACCTGCGATGCACTGGCCTTTAGCAGATCGACGAACTGGTCTTCTCCCGTGATGGCGAAGATGTGACCGCGATTTCCCGTTCCCGCCAGCAACCGCCCGTTGCGGTCGAACGCCAAGGCGTATACCAAATCCTGCGACGAGTTCCAGATTCGAGCTGGGGACCCGTCGGGCGCAATGCGATAGATCTCGGACCCGCCCGTCGCACCGGCACTGGGAAACGGAATCCCACTCGACCCTCCAGAACCAGCCGACACCGCGTTCAGAATCACCATGCCTGACTGCCCTGGTCCGGCAGTGGTGGTCGTTGTGGGAAGTGGAACGGCAGAGGATGGCAAGATCGTCGGACCGCTGCCGGCTCGTTTTTCGCCGCCTCCGGCCGCATAAATGTTTCCTGCCTTGTCGATTGCGAGCGCGGTAATTTCCTTCTTTGGTGCGCTGTATAGTACAAATCCTTTGCCGTCCGGCTTGATCCGATAGACCAAACCGCTGCCATCGGAACCGGCGATTACATCACCGTCGCTATCGACGGCTAAAACGCGGATGTGGGCTTCGTCAGTTTTGAAAAAAACCGCGTGTTCTCCTTTAGGAGTGACACGGAAGATTTCCCCATGATCGCCTGTGGCGACATAGAGATTCCCGGCGTTGTCGAAAACCATGTCCCAGATATATTTCGTTCCAGGATCAAAAAATACCGACGCCGAGAACTCACTCGTGGATTTAGGTTTGTCCGCTTCAACCTTTCCCTTCGCCGCCGGCGCAGGGCTCGGCGATCCACCAGTTACATGCTGGATGCGATAAACCTTGCCATCTGGATTCGTGGCCGCGTACAGGACGCCGTTCTTGTCGATGGCCAACGCCTGGACTTGCAATTCCTGGGCCTCAAAGATCGTACTGGACTGCCCCTGGGGCGTGATCCGATATACGCGAGCCGGCGCGCCGGTAGCAGCAAAAAGATTTCCGCTTTGATCGGCGGCGATTGACCAGATATAGGTCGAGGGCGTGGTCGAAAGCGCCTTGACGGCAGGGGCCAATTCGAGTCCTCCGGTACTTCGAATCGCGACGCCGGACGCCGTGCCTTTACTCAACTCGTCAAACTTGGATTGCTCCCACGTGCGTGTGCCTTCGCCAACAACCAATTCGGTTGCCGCGATCAAGAACAAAAAGTAAAAGAAGAGGAAAAGAGATCGTTCACGCAGACGGATTGCCAAGTTCATACCTCATAGCCAGTCTTTAAGCGGAGATTTTAGGTTATCACGGTGTGGGGAGCGGACGTCCTCGCCCGCCTTTGGGATCGGCCTTTTAACTTAGGTTGGTCTGAATCAAATCGGGTTTGGCAAGACCGGTTTGGATCGCTTGCGTTAGGCAATCTAAAAGCAAAGCCTGGTCAAGGGCAGCGGGCCAAGGGGCGCCCCCACACGCTTACTTGATTGTTATGGTCAATACCTGTGCGCCCGAAACTACATAATCCAAGGGTGCGGTGGCGGCTTCATTCACCGAGGACTCGTTCTGTACGACCATTTCCTGGGTTCCGCGCATGCCGTCCATCACATTCATGATCGAAAGCGGTAGCGTAGGCATGACCTTATCTGCAACCGTCGCCTCTGGATCTGCCTCAAGCAGTGATACGAAAACGCGGTTGTTAACGTGCTGTTTGTTCAACATAGCGATGGTCGATGCCAGATCGAGCTTGCGGCCCAAAGCAGGCATGCCATGGCGAACCCGGTCAAGGGTTTCGCCGTCACTGACCAGGATGCGCAGCGGCCCTTTGGAGGTCGACGTCGGAATGTGGATGGGAATCTGTTGCAACATCAATTCGCCGCGATAAGGTCGGAGAAGGGTTTCGATCGTAATTTCATCACCCGGACGCGCTTCAATCACGTCGGTGCGCGCTCCTTCCAGTCGAGCCCACCGGCGTTCGCGAACCAGATCAAAATCAAGCTGCACACCATGGATGTTGGGCGCATTGTAAGGATTGTCGTATATCCGGCTGAATCTCTCGCCTAGAGACATCGCTGCCATGACTGCGGCGGGCTGCCCCCCATCTGACGGGGCAAACATATTTTGTACCGAAACGTCCGGATATCCATTCACGCTAATGCGGCCATTCATCCGGTACGTGGTGTCTTCTCCGTATTCGTTCACTCCATGGAGCGCGTTGAACACCGTCGCCATCATTGCCAACGGACTGAGATTCGCGTTGTTCAGTACCTCATAGTGGAATTGCTTGTTGCCCGCCGTACTGTGGATGTTCAGCGTGACCGGGATCATCTCCGGTTCCTTGCCAAACTCTCCCATGATTCCGGTATGACGATCCTGGACGAATGCGCCCACCGATTCGGTAGCATTCACAATTTTGAAAGCGTTGAGCGGCGAAGGCAGCGTGGCCAACACTTCGGCCTTTGTCATCGGAAGATCGACCATGCCGAACTGAAGCAGCGGATGTCCGCAAGCCAGAAGGTGCTGGGAATCCATGTAAGTGACCGTGCAGGTCGCAGCGATGTCCATGTCTCCGCGAACCAGAATGGCACTAACCGCTGAGCCCGGTTCCAGAGGTTCAGGCTGTTTTTTGTCGCTGACCGAGCCAACTCCCAGTACCGGCACAATACCCGCTTTGGCGAACTGCGGAGCAAAACGTTCCATGGCGTCCTGCGAGAATCCGCTAAACACCAGCGGCGTTTCTATCGGCTTGAGATAGTTGGCATAATCTTTGGAAACGATCGAATCGGGCGACAGCTCCCCGATGCCGGGAGCTGACGTTTTGTTCGGAGCGGTGGCTCCGGTCTTGGCGCTCACGGGCATGTTCCCCGCAGTGCGGTCCATTGCGTTGATCTCCAACATTTCCGCGATGGGAGTTACGCCCGCAATCGGTTCTTTCGAAAACTCGCCAATTCGGAAAGCCAATGCACCCGCAAGTTTTCCGTCCAAATACACCGGACTGCCACTCATTCCCGCAACCACGCCAGTGTATTGCGCCTTTTCCCCCGAGAGGCGCACCAGAATGATATCGCCCTTGGGACCATTGGCATTTCTCAAAATCCCCAGCACTTCCACTCCCATGGAGTCTGGCTTGGTCCCTTGAAATACCGTAAACGCGACGCCGAGCATGCCAGCGTGGATCTCATTAACCGGGATGGTCTCGATTGATTTCGGTACTTGGGCTGGCAGCAGAAAAGAGGACGAAAAGAAGAACGCGATAATACTGAAGAAAAACGTACGTCTCATGAAGTTGACCTAAAGTTTGTAAATCCAAGCCTACGAAAATGCTCGACAACAGGGAGTGCCGAGTATTGCTTATCTGAATCTGTTCCTTCACGATTGGATCCGAATACCGGACGGGAGAGGAACAACGCAAAAGCCAAGGCCGGAGAAACATCCCAATCGCGAAGCCTTGCGTCTATACTAGCATAAGGCTTTATCGAGGAATTTCATGTTCCCCTCTCAGCAGATCAGCAATGCAAAGCTGGCGCGTTGGCCATCGCTTTCTCCGTGGCATCTGACTATCTCATTGAGCATATTGGCTTTATTTCTCACCTCTACGATGCCGGTGATGCTTGCCCAGGACCAGTCTCAGCCCTCTACCAATGGACAAAAGCAGGACGCTCCACCGGAAGCTGGCGGCCCGCAAAATGATGTCGGGCCTTACGCGATTCCGAAGAAAAAAGAAGAACCGCCACCGCCGCCGCCGCCAGCAAAACCCAAGAGAGTCGAAGGGATGCCGGATTACTCGATTAAGGTCGATGTACCGCTCGTCAACGTCGATGTCCTAGTTACCACCAAGGATGGACAGTTCATCCCAGGCCTGAAAAAAGATAACTTCCGTGTGATGGAGGACGGGGTCCAGCAATCTCTCACCAACTTTGAGATTTCGCAGGCCCCAATAACCGCCGTGCTCCTAGTTGAATTCGCTTCCACCAACTACTACTTCATGGTGGACGCGTTAAACGCCAGTTACGCCTTCGCGAACTCGCTGAAGAAAAACGACTGGGTGGCGGTGATTTCTTACGACATGAAACCGCACATTCTGGCCGACTTCACCCAGGACAAACAAGAAGTCTACGGCGCTCTGAACCAGTTACGCATGCCCGGATTCGCTGAGACGAACCTGTTCGATGCTCTCTACGACACCCTGGATCGCGTCGATCAAATCGAGGGCCGCAAGTATGTGATCCTGGTTACCACAGGCGTGGACACCTTCAGCAAGCTTAACCTCGATCAAATCACCAAGAAGGTCAAAGCCACGCACGACGTAACCATTTTCCCCATCAGCGTCGGATTCGCAGTCCGCAATTATTGCGAGACTCATTCCTGCGGCTACACCCACGGCATGGGAATCCCTGTCGGCGAAATGGACTATTTGCAGGGCGATAACGAGATGAACACCTTTGCCCGCCTGACCGGAGGGCGTGCATATTTTCCGCGTTTCCAGCAGGAAATGCCCGAGATCTTTCACAGCATCACCGGCGACATTCGCAACCAGTACAACTTGTCCTATCATCCGACAAACCCTAAGCTGGACGGCACATACCGGAAGCTAAAAGTGGAAGTAGTCGCTCCCGACGGAGGGCCGCTGAAGGTGAAAGATCAGAAGGGCAAGGAAGTGAAGTACCAGGTTGTTGCCAGGGAAGGCTATACCGCCAAGCACACGGTCGAGTAGAGACTTTACTTGCGGCCCTAGTGGACGTGAGCCAGTCGATCGAAAAGAAACAACAATGCCACTCCAAGGAACACAACCAGAGCCATTTTCACTCCAGGTTCCCGGTTGACTTCGGGCATCAAATCCGACGCCGCCACATAGATCGTCACCCCAGCAGATAGAGGCAAACCGAAGCTCACCTCGTGACGAAATACCGCCATGGTTAGCACTCCCGCGAGGGTCGATGCCCCGAGCAGGATAGAAGCGCCCCACGCGATTCGCCGGCTTTGTCCGCTAGCCAGCATCACCGATGCCACGGTGAATCCCTCTGGAATCTTGTGCAGAAAAATCGCGAGGAAGATTACCCATCCCAGCCAACTCGAAACGATAAATCCCGAAGCGATGGCAATGCCGTCGAAAAAGGTGTGAATGATCAATCCAACTAACACCGAATATCCTCGGTGGCCGTGAACAAATGCGTCCTTGTGCGTCTCTTCGCCGAAATGAAAATGAGGCGTTACAGTGTGTTCGAAGAGATGAACGATGAGGTATCCGGCCAGAACCAGAAGTGGAGCGCTTTTGCCGCGCAGCTCGAGGCTCGCCGGAAAAATCTCGACAACTGCGGTCGCCAGCATGAATCCTGCGCCCAATGCCACGAAATACTTAAGGTAGGAACGATCCCAGTGCTTTTGAACGATGATCGCGCCCCCAAAAACGTTCGCCGCGGCCGCTGTAAGTCCGAGCAGAAGGCTGAGGAGAATAGGGTGCATGCGAGCGAGGATACTATCAGTTCCCAGCCCCCATCTACGCGGCGGCCGGGATGGCGCAGAGAAGTATTTTTTAGAGACAGGGCCGGGATTGATTCCGATCAGCCACTGTGCCGGATATGCATCACATCGCCATCTTGCACGATGTAATCCTTGCCTTCGAGACGCAGCGTACCCTTACTACGGGCGTTAGCTTCCGACCCGGCTTCGAGCAGTTGATCCCAGCGGATAGTCTCGGCGCGAATGAAATGTTTCTCCAAATCCGAATGGATGGCCCCAGCAGCTTCTACCGCGCGGGTGCGCGCGGGTATGGTCCAGGCGCGGCATTCATCTTCTCCAGCGGTGAAAAATGAAATCAGGCCCAAAAGCGCGTAGGTGGTTCGAATCAAGCGGACCAGGCCACTCTCTCTCAATCCATAACTGGAAAGGAACTCGGCGGCATCCGCGTCACTCATCTCGGCAAGCTCGGCCTCTACCTTTCCGCAGATGGCGGATGCGCCTGCGTTCGAACGCGCCGCCACTTCCGTAAGATTGAATTTGGCGATTGCGTTCTCCAGATCGTCGCCCAACTCCCTGCTTTCTCCCACGTTGAGAACGTAGAGGATCGGCTTCTCACTGAGAAACATGAAACCTCGCAGGCGTTTTTTGTCTTCGGGCGTCATCTCCATTTCCCGCAGGGGCCGCTCGGTTCCGAGGTGCGCATTAGCCCGCTTCAACAGGTCAAATTCTTTCTCGAGTTCGGGGGTACGCATCTTCTTAAGATCTTTTTCCAGCCGCTCCAGACGCTTCTCAATCTGTCCCAGGTCGCTAACCATGAGATCGAAATCCACGTTCTTGATGTCGCGCAGCGGATCTACCGGACCGACGTGCGGGATCGACGGGTCCTCGAAAGCACGAACCACGTGGACCAGCGCATCCACGTTACGCAGATGCCCGATGTAGGCGCTCTCTTTCAGTGCGTCCTGCCCAATCGCGCCCACATCGACGTATTCAACCGAAGCGTGAGTGAGTTTCTTGGGGCTGTAAAGCATAGCCAGCTTATCGAGCCGTTCGTCCGGAACCTTGGCGACGCCGATGTGTGCTTCGCGCGGGTTGGCATATACCTGGCCGGAAAGATGAGCCTTGGTGAGAATTCCGAAAAGCGATGTCTTGCCCACCTGAGGCAGGCCAATAATGCCAGTTTTCATAGTGATGGAAGATGTTTACGACAAACGATCAGCAAGATGATAACAGCCACTTCAGGTCAGTGAGCGCGCTGTCAGATAGGCAACCAGCAGTCCCAACAGAAGAACTCCGCCTTCCACGCGCGTTGACCACAGATGTAAAGCGTCAAAT
This sequence comes from Terriglobia bacterium, assembly GCA_963786325.1. GTDB lineage: Bacteria > Acidobacteriota > Terriglobia > Terriglobales > Acidobacteriaceae > JAIQFF01. The sequence goes on along the minus strand of CAWAYW010000010.1, from coordinate 850,959 downwards.
TGTAGGCGCGCGGGATGGTCTGCAGCCACCGAATCGAGACTTCCCATAGACGCCCGCAGTGTATCCATGCGTGGGATAATCCCGAGTTGTGAAAACAATGTCAGCGCCAACATGATGCATATCAGAATGTTTCGCGGGGCAAATCCGTGCGGCGTGCCTTCGCTCGATCGGCTGTAGATGAGCGAGCTAATCAGGAAAACTGTCCCCGAGGCGATTCCCATCCAATGCAAAATCCCCAAAGATCGGCCTACCACCAATCCCGCCAAATGTCGTGTCGGAAGAACTGAGAAGGCGGCTTGCGCCACCACCGGGAAAAATATCAGACCGCCGATCCAAACGATCAGCGAAAGCAACATGAGAAATCGGAGAAATGACATGACCAACTATTATGAAGGCAGATCAGAGTGAAAGCCAGGCTGGAAACCCGGGAACTGACAACTGGCAACTGATTCCGGTGAGCACGAATTCACCTCGCATTACACCGGCACACCTACACTCTCCACGATTTCCTGAACGACTTGCTCAGCTTGCTCGGACTTTCTCAGCAAAGACGAGTAGCGTCCGCTCACCGCAACGCGATGAGCAAACACAGACACGACCAGAGGTTTGAAATCTTCGGGAACGCAAAAACTTCGCCCGTCCAGGAACGCCATAGCCTGGCCAGCTCGATAAAGCATTTGTGAACCGCGTGGCGAAACTCCCAATGAAAGTTGCTCGGACGCGCGCGTCTTGCGCACGATCTCAAGTACATAACTGACCAGCGATTCATCCACTCGTACCTGAGTGACGGCGTGCTGCATTTCCAATACATCAGCTCCCGTTAGTACTGGTTCCATGATTTCCAACTGCGCCGTCCCAGCCTCCGAGCGTAGAATTTCGCGTTCGGAGTTGCCATCGGGATATCCCATCCGCAAGCGCATCAAAAAACGATCGAGCTGCGATTCCGGCAAAGGATAGGTTCCGTGGTGCTCGACCGGATTCTGGGTCGCTATTACCAGAAACGGTTGTGGCAGGGAATAAGAATGGGAATCAACAGTGACCTGGCCTTCGTTCATGGCCTCGAGCAGAGCCGACTGTGTCTTGGGAGTCGTGCGATTAATTTCGTCGGCGAGAAGGATGTTAGTAAAAATCGGCCCTTGTTTGAATTCAAACTGCTGTTCGATCGCGGAGTAGATGGAAATCCCCAGAACATCCGACGGCAACATGTCGCTGGTGAATTGGACGCGCTGGAATCCGCAATCGATAGCCCGCGCCAGGGCCTGGCCGAGGGTAGTCTTGCCGACGCCAGGAACGCCTTCGATCAGCAGATGCCCGCGGGCCAGCACCGATACGAGCGCAAGCCGGATGATCTCATCCTTACCGCGAATTACCTTGCGGAGAGCGCCTTCCAGTTGCGTCGCTCGGTGGGACGCGGCAATAGCGGTTTCGCGCGACATCAGGGAAATTCTACTATGTAGATAGAGCGATCGAGCGGAGCGAGGAACGTTACGAACGTCACATCCTAGCCGCTAGCCTTCAGCCGACAACTAAACATCGACCCCGTATGGATCGGCGGTTAGCTGAAAAGCTTACTGCGTAAACTCCGCCGGCCTTCCCGTCAGCCGTTCAATGCGCTTGGCAATGGGCGGATGGGTCGAAAAGAGATTGCCGAAACTCATCCCCAACAGCGGTTGAATGATAAAAAGATGCGCTGTTGACGGAGTACCCATCATCGGGACACGACGCGAGTAGGCATCCAGTTTCGCCAGAGCGCTCGCCAGCGCATAAGGGTTCCCGGTAAAGTGAGCCCCAGTTTCGTCGGCGGCATATTCGCGTGAGCGCGATACCGCCATTTGTATCAGCATCGCAGCAATAGGAGCAAGGATCAGCATCAGCAGGGCTCCCATGCCTCCGCCGCGCCGATCGTCGCGGCTACCCAGGCCGCCGAAGTAAGCGCCGTACCGCAGCCAGGTAATCGCGCCTGCAATCGTTGCGGCGACCGAACTGATCAGAATGTCACGGTTGTTTACGTGCCCCAGCTCGTGCGCCAGAACGCCTTCCAACTCCTCGTCGTTGAGCAGATTCAAAATCCCCTGCGTCACCGCAACCGAGGCGTGCTTGGGGTTGCGTCCCGTCGCAAAAGCATTGGGAGAGTCGGTCGGGATCACATAGATCTTTGGCATGGGCAGACCGATCTTCTGGGTCATCCGCTCAACGACGTTGTAAACGCGAGGCAATTCCTCCCGCGAAGCTGGCTGCGCGCGATAAGTTCGTAGTGCAATCTTGTCGGAAAAGAAATAGGCAACGAAGTTGGTGACAGCGGCGATGCCCAACGCCAGCAGCATCCCATTTTGACCACCCAGAGCACGACCGACCACCATGAGCAAAAGCGTCAGAGCGGTTAGAAGAAACGCGGTTTTGAAGGTATTCCCCATAACTTGATTATCCGCTTTATTAGATGGTCTGGCCGAAAAAGGGATGCACCCCAGAGGGAAAGGATCGGGTTGGGCACGCCTGGACGCCGCACTGGGGTTGCTATGGGCTTATTTGTGGTTGTTGTCCGCGCCCCAAGCACGTTTATTTCGACGCCGTGCGTTTGAGAGCTCTCTCCAACGTTTGGTCCAGGGCAGCACGGGCTCGGTCGTATTCTTCCTGCGAGATGCCTCCCTGCTTGTGTTCCACTTCCAGTTGAAACAGCTCATCCTTGAGAGCTTCCAATAACAACTCGGAACGGCTGGCAGCTGGCGGTTTTGTGATCGATGCTGGGATAGCGACATCCGCGACGCCAAAATCCGGAACCGACGCCGACTTAGAGCGATTGGTAATGTAAATCGCCCCGGCAACCAGTGCAGCCCCAAAACCGCCGAGAATATACCAGCGATATTTTTCCAGAGGATCGGGGGCATCGATCGGCGGTCCCAACCCTCCACCGGGACGGGAATCTCGCCCGGCCGCCTGACCACCATCAGCCGGACTTGGTGGACCCTGACTGTCGTCGCCAGCTTCGCCCAGCGCGCCCGTGCCCACAATCTTGAAGGCCAGTGATTGACCGGCCTGCGTATTAGAAGCCACCTGGACCAAAGCATCCGACTGGCGTGGATCCTTCATCGACTTGAAGTCCGTGCCCGGCGCGGCCATAAACTGCATGGTCTTTGGGACCATCACCACAAAATGCTGCGCTCCATAAAGGGGCTTGGGATCGATATTGAGTTCGCCGCTATAAGGCAGGTGAAAGACAACCTGAAACTGTGTTTCGCCGGGCCGCAAAGGAAAAACAAACTTGTAGCGGTTCTTGTCTTTTTCCGGCACCGGAACCGAGTTGATCGGCTGACCGCCCGCCGTCATCGCCATCCCCTGATCGATTTGAGCGCCATCGGGCAGAAAGAATTCGAAATTCTGGTCGCTCATCTGGGTGCGTGGTGGCTGTGAAATATTATTGACTGCAAACAGCCGGATACCCTGTAGCTCGTTGCCCTGAGCCTGGAAGCGAAACACGTCAGCCGTAACGCTCACGCCTTCCACTTTCTTGGATACGTCGAAGACTTCCAACGCAACGGAAGTTACTCCGGGCGGAGCCATGCGGTGATACGTCACATCCTGATGAATGGCCCGGACCAAGTGGGGGCCCGCGTCGGGAAGTTTGAAACTGAATTGTCCGGTGGCATCTGTTTTGGTGCGCGCGGCTTCTTCCATACCCTGTGCTAGTTTGATCAAAACTACATCGTCGCCAGCGGCAGGTTTGCCGGTCGTTCCATTCTTTACGGTGCCGGTAAGAGTTTGAGCGGAGGCCATGGCACCCAATAGAAATAGAACAGACGCCGCAACCACCTTGGGGGGGACCTTCAAACTCGAGCTCCTTTCTTGCCCGGCACTGCCGTCGCAGTGAGCTGTTCCAGGCCAGCCATTTCCGCCAGAATGCCGGCGGCTTCTCCCTCGAGCGAGGCCCTTAGCGACTGGTAGTCTTGATCAGGAAGCTTGCCTGCCTGATGCTCGAAATTTAGATCGCGCAGGTTCTCGTACACCGCCTCTTTTCGCTCTTGCAAATACGCCAGCCGGGTCTTGTCCGGTCCCATGTGCAATCTTCCAGGTAAATAAAACACATAGAACAGGGTTCCCAGACTCACCATGGCGCACGCGAGCATTGCGATTGTCATAGTTCAGTGTCCTTCCTGACTTGGTCGCGGAAGTGGTCAAGCCCTGGCTGCCCAGCCGGTGCGGCCGCGCCTCCGGCGCCTCCGCCATCTCCGGGACCACGGCCTTTCCACGCAGTCACAATGAATATCGTGGTCGCCAAACCAAGCACCAGCGCCAGGAACGGCATGACCCATGCCACCCTGTTGAAACCTGTTGCTGTGGGTGCAGCCAGCACCGTCGGTCCGTATTTTTGGACGAAATCCTGTAATGCCAACTCATCGTTCTCGCCGCGGTCGAGGCTCGCAACAAGCTCGCCACGCATGCGATCGGAATACGTGCAGCCCACGTGGTTACACTCGAGCAGAATCTGGTTACATCCGCAAACACACATCAACCGGTGGCCCAAGCTGCTAAATCGAGCCGGCTCGTCTCCCGCGCCGAGAAATGCGAACACGATCGAGCAGAGGAAGAAAATCTGCAGCCCGCGCCAAAGTGGCGAATTGAATTTCGCGTCCTTCATTAGGTTCGTTTGGAAGAAAGATCACAGAGGTTGCGATTCCAACAGGAATCGCCGGCATTAATCTCCCGCACTTGCTGACGCGGCTTCAATCCGCGCCGGAGAAGAAACTCTCACCGGCGATGTATTCGGTATCAGACCCAGCGCGGTGCCCCCGATCATGATCAGAACTCCCACCCATATCCACATGACCAGAGGATTCAGGTGAGCCTTGATGATCGGTCTCCCGGTCGTCTCATTTAGTCCCTCATAAGTCAAATACAGATCTTCCTTGACCGTAGAACGAATCCTGGGCAGGGTCTGCGGCTGCTGGCTTGCTTTATAAAAGCGCCGCTCCGGATACATTGTCGTAACCTGCTTGTCGCCCTTGAAAACATTGATGATGGCCCACTCGTTGCTGTAATTGGGATTGTCGTCCTGAGTGTAGGACTCGCAAACCAGCGTATAGGGGCCGATGGTCATCTTATCGCCATAACCCATTTCCTTTTCTTTATCCTGATTAAACGGCGTGCCTAGGATCCCGATGATCACCACCGCAACGCCAAAGTGCACGATGTATCCGCCATAACGCCGGGTGTTGCGATGCCACAAGTGCACCATGGCGGCCAGCAGATTCTGTCCCGTATGGCGCGATATAACGCGACCACCGCGGATAAACTCCGATGTCACGGTCAGCACCACCAGCGCGGCCAGCATCGCGGCCACGAGGGCGTAGAGGTATGCAACGTCGATCCAGGGGCGCACCCCAAGCGCGATCATCAGAACGCCGACCGCAAGCGCACCCACCGCTGGCCACTTGAAATTACGCTTCAGGCTCTCCAGGGACGTTTTACGCCACGCCAACAAAGGCCCCACGGCAGTGAGCAACAACAACAGCAGCGCCACCGGGATCGCAACCTTGTTGTAAAACGGTGGGCCAACGGTGACCTTGTTGCCTTGCACATACTCCGAGATCAAGGGGAACCACGTACCCCAGAGCACGGTAAAGCAGGCTAACAAAAGCAGGAGATTGTTGAAAAGGAAACTCGACTCGCGCGAAACCAGGGATTCGAGTTTATGTTCGCTTCGTAAGTGCGCCTTGTTCTTGAAAAAGAAAAAAGTGAATGCGCCCAGCGTGATCAGCAGGAACCACTTGAACCATCCCCCGATCGAGGATTGGGCGAAGGCGTGCACCGAACTGATGATGCCGCTGCGCGTGAGAAACGTTCCCAGAATGGCCAGCCAGAATGTGGCGAAGATCAGCCACATGTTCCACATCTTCAGCATACCGCGCTTTTCCTGCATCATCACGGAATGTAAAAATGCAGTTCCCGTCAGCCACGGCATGAGGGAAGCATTCTCTACCGGGTCCCATCCCCAGTAACCGCCCCAGCCAAGAACCGAATACGCCCAGTGCGCGCCGAGAAAAACGCCACAAGTCAGAAAGGCCCATGTCACCATCGTCCAACGGCGGGTGATGCGGATCCATTTCTCACCGGGATAGCGCATGATGAGCGCGCCCAGCGCGAACGCAAAAGGCACGGTGAAGCCCACGTATCCGAGATATAGCATGGGCGGGTGAATCACCATCTCGGGATATTGCAGTAGCGGATTCAACCCGGCGCCGTCCGCCGGCAGTGTGCCGGTAATCAGCGCAAAAGGATGGGCAGCGAAATTCAGCAACAGCAGAAAGAAAATCTGCACCGCAGCGATGATCACCGAAGCGTAAGCAAAGAGTTTGGTATCTGTCTTGTGTCGCAACCGCAATACCAGACCATAGGCCGCCAACAAAAGAGACCAGAACAACAGCGAGCCTTCCTGTCCCGACCACAATGTGGCGAATTTATAGGCTGCAGGCAGATCGCGATTGCTGTGGTGATAGATGTAGGCGATTGAGAAATCGTCTTGGAAGGCCGACGTCACCAGCACAATGGCTGCGAGAAGCACTAGGGCAAAGGTGGCAATGCCGGCCCGGCGCGCGGTTTCGCCCAGTCGCTCGGAGACAGGTCCGGGCTTGGCTAATGCTAATGCTCCTGCCAGGAAGGAGTAGGCGCTTAGCGCCAACGCCAGCAAAAGCGCAAAACTGCCAATTTGAGACATGGATGACCCGAAGGACTATTTTTTCAGAAAGCGCGCGCAGAGGCAACCGCCGAGTAACGCGGAAGGTCTAATTCAAGACAAACATATCAGCGTGGTTTTTACGTAGGCGCGAGCGTCCCGCACATGCAAAGCAGAAGCCCGCACGGAGAAATACGCCCGCGCTTACATTTTCGTTACTCAGAATCCTGGAATTTAGGCGCTTTGCTGCTGGTTGCCGCCAAGAACTTCCCGTTCCGCGACCAGCCAGTCTTCGTCCTGATGGCCTGGCAGATATCCCCGCTCTTCGTATAACTGGTAAGCGCGCATGCGGATTTTTTCTTCCAGGTTCTCGGTGGGCGCATTGTTCCTTACTTCGACTGGTTTCGGCGTGGGCATGGTTGTAACGTTCTTGCGAGTGGTGGTGCCATTCCCAGGGGTTTTTACGCGAGCCATAAACAAATACTCCTTACATAGGCCAAGGTTCAATTAATGAACCGAATTGAGGATGAGCCACAATGCACGTAGAACTTTCGCGCAATGCGCCCAAAAGCTAAAAAGAATTGTTGCAGAATTTGCTCTTCAATCATAAACCGAATCGGTACGAATGAGGGAGAGAAGAATCAAGAAAATATCGGTTGTCGCCAAGCTATTTTGGTAATCGCTTACATCAGGAACCCTAATGAAAATCGTGCGAACTGGTCTTCGCCTGCGTGATCGATAGCGGCATAAGGCGGCGCGCCTTCACGGAGATAACGTTATCTTGATTTTGCAATATTCCTTCCACCATCAGGAACGGCTCAGTCGTCACCAACAGACGATTTTTCTGAAACAAGTCGGGCATGACAATGGCATTGGCGACTCCAGTCTCATCTTCCAGGCTGAGAAATACAAAACCCTTGGCAGTGCCAGGGCGCTGGCGCGCGATTACGCATCCTCCGATGCGGAGATACTTGCCGTTGGGAATGCCGGCGAGATCGCTGGCTTTACGCACCCCGATCGCATCCATTCGTGCCCGATGATAAGCCATGGGATGCGGACCCACGGTCAAACCAGTGCCGCGAAAATCGGCAACCAGCCGCTCCTCCGGGTTCATGGGATGAAGCGGCGATTTGAAATCCGGTTCGGAAAGTTCATCGAGCAGTGGCCCCGAGTGACGAACCGAGCGTTCGATTTGCCAAAGAGCATCGCGGCGATGAAAAGTTCCACCATCGGGCCTTCGTGGTGAAGGATGGATTGCATTCAGCGCTCCGATTTCCGCCAGCGTATTCAATTCATCCTTGCGCAATTCGGGGACGCGATGCACAAGATCGTGAATCGAAGTAAAGAGCACGAGCTTGCGCTGCCAGATAATTGCGCGAGCAGCGTCTTCGCGTAGCCCGCGCACATAGCGAAGACCAACTCGTAATTTCGGCGCCCCACCGTTGGTAAAATTATCCGAGATTGAATCGCCCTTATGTTCTCGGCGAACGGCCAAAGACTGATGACCAGCGACCGTCTCCCTGGCTGCCCCAACAACCGTGCAATCCCACTCCGACTCCATCACATCGATTGGAAATACCTTCAACCCGTGCCGTTGCGCATCGGTCACAATCGTCGCCGGTCGATAAAAGCCCATAGGCTGGTTATTCAGGAGAGCCGCGGTAAAGGCCGCCAGGTAATGACACTTCAAATAAGCACTGGCGTAGGCGATCAACGCAAAACTTGCGGCGTGGGATTCGGGAAACCCGTAAAGTGCGAAAGAAGTAATCGAAAGAACGATTTGCTCCTGGGCTTCGCGGGAAATACCATTGCGTTCCATGCCGGCGCGAAGCTTGGCCTCAATTTCCTTCATCCGTTTTTCGGAGCGCTTGAAACCCATGGCCCGGCGTAAATCTTCAGCTTCGCCGCCGCTGAAGCCCGCGACTACCATGGCCATGCGCAATAACTGTTCCTGAAAAAGTGGCACGCCCAGAGTGCGCTTCAGCACCGGTTCGAGTGAAGGATGGGCATAAGTAACATTTTCGCGGCCCTGACGGCGCTGCAAAAATGGATTCACCATCTGTCCCACAATCGGGCCCGGGCGGATAATGGCAACCTGCACCACGATGTCATAGAAACGTTCGGGACGCAGGCGCGGCAAGCAGGACATCTGGGCGCGGCTTTCGACCTGAAACATGCCAATAGTGTCAGCTTTCTGCAAAGTGGAATACACCGTGGGATCGTCAGCCGGCAGGTGAGCAAGATCCACTTCTTCGCCGTAATGATCGCGAATCAATTCAATAGAATCTTCGAGCACAGCCATCATGCCCAAACCGAGCAGATCCACCTTGATGATGCGCAGATCGGCACAATCTTCTTTGTCCCATTGCACCACCACGCGGCCGGGCATTGACGCAGGCTCCAGCGGCACGATGGAATCCAGTTGTCCCTGACAGATCACCATGCCGCCGGAGTGCTGTCCCAGGTGACGTGGCAAGTCCTGCACTGCTTCACACAGTGCGAAATATTTGCGCAGTCGAGGATGGTTTAAATCCAATCCTGCGTCGCGAAAGCGATGATCAAGACGGTCATGGGAGTCGCGGTATTCCCAGGTTGAGACCGCGGATGAAACTTTGTCCAGAGTTTCCGGATCAAACCCCAATGCCTTTCCCATTTCTCGCGATGCCATGCGGTTGCGGTAGGTAATAACATTAGCCGTCATCGCGGCGCCGCGTTCGCCGTACTGTTTATACAAATATTGAATGACACGCTCGCGCTGATCCCCGCTAGGAAGATCGAGATCAATGTCCGGCCACTCGCCGCGCTCCTCGGAAAGGAAGCGTTCGAAAAGAAGTTCCATCCGAATGGGATCCACTGCAGTAATGCCCAGCGAATAACAAACAGCGCTGTTGGCGGCAGAGCCTCGTCCTTGTACCAGAATGTTTTGCTCGCGGCAGAAGCGAACCAGATCCCAGACAATCAGAAAGTAGCCGGCCAGCTTGAGGTTTTCGATCAGCGCCAGTTCCCGTTCAATCTGGCGTTGAGCTCGGTTTTTGAGGCCGGCATCGCCCCGGCCATAACGCTGCTGACATCCTTCGCGAGTGCGTTCCCGCAGACAAGACATCATGGTCTCGCCCGCAGGCACGGGATATTGAGGGAATTCATACCCCAAATCCTTAAGCGTGAATTCGAGGCGCGACGAAAGCTCCACCGTATTCGCCAGCGCTTCGGGCAAGTCGGCGAAAAGTTGATGCATTTGCCTCGGCGGCTTCAGATGACGTTCTGAATTTCTGGCCAAAAGACGCCCGGCGGTCGCCAGCGTGCAGTGATTACGAATAGCGGTGAACACGTCACAAAGTTCACGCTCTTGCGGAGCCGTATAGCACACCCCATTGCTCGCCAATAATGGCAAGTGCAGCGAGCGGGCAATTTCGATAGCAGCCCGGTTCCGTTCCTCTTGTTCGCGATGAAAATGCCGCTGCAACTCCACATACACATTGCGGAGGCCAAAAATGCCGGTCAGACATTCCACCGAGCGTCGCGCCTCGTCCATGCCGCCGCGGGCCAGCGCCGTGGCTAGCGGTCCGTCATCGCCACCGGTGAGGCAAATCAGCCCCTGGGCATGCTCCTCCAATTCGTCTTTCCGGACGGCACCTTCTCCTTTCTTCGAGCGCAGCTTCATTTTGGTAATGAGCCGGCAGAGGTTTTGGTATCCCTGGCGGGAGCAGACGAGTAGTGGAAGCTCGACCTCACTATGAAGGCACGGGGACACTGAGGAATTCGAAACAAGAGGCTCAATTTCCACCGCATTTTTGTGATTCTGCAATGGAAGTTCGGTTGTGACTTCCGCTCCCAGATGCGCCGTGATTCCCGCTTTCTTCGCTGCCATGTAAAAACGTGGCGCACCATAAACGCCATTCCGGTCGAGCAATGCCATGGCTGGCATGTTCAGGTGAGCGCATCTGGCGATCATCTCCTCGGGCAGGGAGGTACCTTCCAGGAAGCTGAACGCCGAACGGGAATGGAGTTCGATAAACATCGCCCTCTGGCTTGGAGGAACCAATATATATTCGCTATTTGTTCGCCTAATAATCAATCGGGAAAAGGCTATTGTCAAGGCTGGAAATGGAAAATGCAGAGAGGGCAAGAGACTCAATCATTTGCCCCAAACGCCCCACTGGGTTTGGGGTCGGGGAATGAGTCCCGGCGGACCGGGATAGAATATTTTCGCGCCGCAATCCTAGTCGGCGTACTTACTGATTAAATACTTCTTCACATCACTCTGCAGCTGTCCGTAATCGTCGTGGATGGTCGAACGGAGAGCTGTTTCAGTCGAATTGCCCTCACCCAATCTCTGCAGAATACGTGGCAACTCACTAACCCCGCGGGTGTCCGCGATGAATTGCACAGCCGCCAGAGATTCGTCATAAGCCAAAGCCGCTTCCATCGGTGAGAAGCGCATGAAGCTGCCCTCCAGCGAGTTAAACGGGATTTCCTGTTGCGCCCGGAAAAGCTCTGCCAGGCGGCGTCCGCGAGATGAAAGCGGCTTAGGTTCGAGCGCCTGCGCGATCCCTTCGTTCAACCACTGTGGACAGCGTCCGCCAGAAAGCTGGTTGATGAAAGAGTGCGCCAGTTCGTGCTTAAGGACGCGCGATAGTTCCGGTGTGACCGAACTCATGCCATTTACTGGCACCCTCAGCTTGCCGTCGTTGACGGCTCCCGCCCAGGAGGGCGATTGAGTCACATCGAAAAACGCCTGATCCGTGTAAAGGACCACGGAGATGCTGCCGCGCGGGGCTACTCCAAGCTCGCGCACCAATCCGTCATAGTGCGATTCCAAGGTGGAGACCAGGTCGCGACGCAAAGCTTCCGGCGTCTGCCTCCCTTCAAATTTCAAGGTGAAGTGGTTACTGTCCTTTTGCGTGAAGCCAGATTCCGCTGCGGTGTCGCGCTCGGCCTTCTCCAGATATTTCTCCACTTGCGAGTCAGGACGGAGCGCCAGAGACCGCTTCCAACTTCGGATGGCATCGCGATTCCGGTCGGCCGCAAACTGGGCATAGCCCAGGATGGCCAAGGTGTCTGGCGAATCAGGGGCGACCCGCACCGCGCGCTCTGCGAAAGGCAACGCCGCCATTGTGTTCCCCGTTCGGAGCAGTAAAGCAACGTAGTAATTCAGGATTGTGGGATTTTGGCTGTCGAAGCGGAGTGCCGTCTCGAAGAACGTCCGGGCCTTGCTAAAATTCTGGTGCTCCATCTCGTGTTTACCGGCGATGAAATATCCCGTGGCGGTTGAGAGTGGATTACCAGCTCGTTCCAGCGCCGTAAGCGCGTCTGTATCCACCTGGTCGTTGCGTATAAGTTTGTCGCTCAATTCTCCCTCGCCGGTGAGGTTGCCGGTTGGGGCTAAAGACGGTACATCATGAGAATTTTTTTCATCGGCCGTGTAGGTACGCTCCGGGCGGATGCCGCCCGCTTCAACTCGCAGGACAACCGATTTAGGAATTGCGTAGGAGTCCTCGCCCACCTCGTACTCCAAATGGGCGCCACTCTCCCTGACTTGGTCGGCATAAATGGTACGACCGTTTTTTAGATGAATGACTTCGGCGGGAGCGCAGACTGCGCCCAACAGCAAACCCGAAGACAATAGGAAGATGACAGGTGCCCGCACTAGGGCGCATTCTAGCAACGGGCGCGCAGTCCGCCCACGTGACCATGGTAATCAGAAATATCCCGGTTAAGGCACTCGCTTACTCAGTGACAATCCTGGCGTTGATGGCAATGCCGGTCGCTTTCGCACAAAGTTCAACTGCGCCGTCTTCCCCTCAGGCCGATCAAGCTGTTTCTTCACCGGAGCATTCAGCCGAGACTCTTTATTTGCAACTACGCAGCGTCGGCTTGGACAAGTCGCACGTATACAACATTCGCGACGCGACGCTCGACCGTTCGGCATTTCACATCTCCTTTGAAGATGGCACCATCGCCTTCACGGAAGATGTGGGCGGGCGCATCACAGGCGCCTTCTTCGAAGGCGAGGGCGAGGTTCTGCTCGCTCCTCCTGATCAGTCGGAACGAGCGTCTATGACGCTGTTCACCGGAGCCGCGATTCTGGAAGAAAGATTTATCACCGCCTATTTTCGCTTCAACGATAAAACCTTTGCCGAGTTGCGACCTTCGCTCCGGCCAGCCGAACACTCCGAGGAATTTATTACTCAATGGAATCCAGCAGCACGAAACCTTGCAGAGACCGATGCTTTGCGGCTGCTTCTCAGCTTTAGCAATTCTATGGCATCTTCCGGACAGGGTGAAAAACTGGATGTGTCCCCGGATGAAGACCGGATGTTGCATGCGCGCGTGCAGGGCTCGAAGTTGGGTGTGTTCGATCTCTATTACGACTCGACGACTCCGGAACAGATCTGGGCCGGTCAATTGAAAACGGTCGAAGGAGACACCCACTACGACGTGTGGACTTCATTTACAGTTGACGGCCCGTCTGGGCGCACGGGTACGGCTACTAACGTTCTGAGCGAAGACGGCAAGCCCAATCCGGTAAGGGTTTCGCAATACCGAATCCAGACAAAGGTCGAGCCTCCTACCAGGCTTCAGACGGACGCAACGTTGCAGCTTGAGGTTATACAGGGCGGACAGCGGACCGTCCTTTTTGAGTTGTCCCGCGTTCTTCAGGTCAAAGAGGTGGATGCGGATGGCAAGCCGGTGGAGTTCATTCACAACCAGGCACTCGAAGGAACTCAACTGGCGCGGCAAGGCAATGATCTGGTAGCGGTCATCTTTCCCCAAGTGCTGAAAACGGGCCAGAAAATCGATCTGCACTTCGTTTATGCAGGCGACGTGCTTTCCGAAGCGGGATCGGGTTTGCTTTATGTTGGCGCTCGTGGGACCTGGTATCCGAATCGCGGGCTCGAAATGGCAAGATTCGATTTGACGTTCCGTTACCCGGTCGGGTGGACATTGGTTGCCACGGGAAAGCGCGTGGAAGGCACGCCGCCAGCAGTCGACCCGGGCGAAGAAATGAGTCGTTGGGTATCCGAGCGTCCTTTGCCCATCGCCGGATTTAATCTCGGAAAATATTCGCGGGTAGTGGCGCACGCCGGTACGGTGCAGGTCGAAGCCTACGCAACGGCCGGTGTAGAGCGGACTTTTCCAAAGGGAACCACGCAGGCTACCCTTCCCCAGCCTATTACCCCCTTTCATATCCGACGCGAACCGGAATCGATGACAGTCAGTGCACCTCGGCCTTCTCCTGCACGAAATGCTCAGGCTGTCGCGGATTTGTCCGCTCATGCGGTTGAGTTTTTTGCGAATCGCTTTGGCCCCTACCCTTACGCAGACCTGGCTCTAACTCAAATGCCTGGTTACGTCAGCCAGGGCTGGCCGTCACTCATCTTCCTGTCGAGTTTTTCCTTCCTTACCGCGGAGGAGAAATCTGATCTCCATATGAGCCCGGTAATGAGAATCCTCAGCGACAACGTGATTGCGCATGAAACCGCTCATCAATGGTGGGGCGATCTGATTTCATGGAAAGGTTACCGCGATCAATGGATCTTCGAAGCTCTGGCGAACTATAGTGCCTTGATGATGCTCGAATCAGACTCTCCCCAGAAGTTTCGCGTGGTCATGGAGTCATACCGGGAGAATCTCCTGGAGAAGAACAAAGAGGGATCGCAGTTGGCGGATGCGGGCCCCGTAACGTTCGGCACCAGGCTCACGTGTTCTCACTTCCCAGCCGGTTATGAAGCGATCAGCTATGGTCGCGGCACCTGGCTATTCCACATGTTGCGATACATGATGCGCGACGCAGTACGCGAGGGGAAGCGTTCTGCCAACACTTCGGATGCTGACGCCGATGCGCCTTTCTTGCGCGCATTGATGAAGATCAGACAGCGCTTCCAGGAAAAGCCGATCACCACCCACGATCTGCTGCAGATGTTTGAAGAAGAGTTGCCCACCTCTCTCTGGTTCGAGGGAAAGCAATCGCTGGAATGGTTCGATCAGGGATGGGTGAACGGCACCGCAGTCCCGCGGTATGAATTGCATGGAGTGAAGTACACGGCAAAGACTAAAGGCACCGTCGTGACAGGCTCGATTGATCAAAACGAAGCGCCCAAGGATCTTGTCACTCCGGTCCCGGTTTATGCAGTGCTCTCTGGCAAGATGATGCTGTTAGGCCGGGTATTCGCCGACGGCCCCGATACAAGCTTTCATTTATCTGCACCTGCAGGTACGCGAAAAATCGTGCTCGATCCGTATCAGACCTTGCTCACGCGTCTGCGTTGAGTCGTAAGAATGTTCCCGAAATCACTTCGCCCTTCCCGAAATGGATAGACCGTCTCGGGCCAAGTGGCAGCGATCCCTCGGTCGCGGCCTTTGTATCCGATCAAATCTTCGCAAAATCAAACAGATCGGCTTGTCGACAGGACAACTCGATGATGGAAGTATGAATACACCTCGTTCGCTTGATTGGGGGGACAGTTGGGAGGAAGCTGAAACGCGATCCGACTCCTAGACAGCTGGACGCTTCTGCTCTCGGGCTACCCTGAAAACGATGTCAGGCGGAGAAAATCAACCATGCGGGAATGATTTTATCTACCGAAACCATTCTCGGCTACAGCGTTGATTCAGAAGGTCGCTGAGGCACTGGACCACCTTTCTAGGTAGCGGCCGGCCGGTCCGCGGAGGGATTCACGCGTAATCCCCTTTAAAGGCTACGCACCCTGGTCACTGCAAAACCAACGATCGGGGGTTACGCCACCGGCTTGATCAAGCTATAATGACCTAGAAATGTTGCCCGATGCGCCATCAAAGCCCCAATTCGCAACTGCCCGTGTGCTGGCTCGACTTTCTCGTGTGCCCGCGCCGTCATCTGGCAGTTTTGCCCTCGCAGGCGCGTCCCAGTTTGTTCGGTAGTGACTAGTGTTCCATCCTCCCAATTGATGTGCTTAACGGACGAATCCTCCTTTTTTCGGCAGGACCGCCCGTAAATAGAAAACGACCCGAGACTTACGACCGTTTTTCAGGAGGATTTCATGACCACCAAGACTCTCGCTGGACCCCGAATCAAGACCGCTTTGCCGGGCCCAAACGCCAAGCGCATTCTCTCGGGCGATGAGAAATACATTTCGCCGTCTTACACGCGCTCCTATCCGCTGGTCGCAAAAAGCGGCCGAGGCATCGTGGTGACCGACGTGGACGGCAATGAGTTCTTCGACTTTTCTGCCGGTATTGCCGTTACTTCGACCGGACACTGCCATCCCGACGTAGTGGCTTCGATTCAGAAACAAGCCGCCGAACTAATTCACATGTCCGGGACAGATTTCTACTATGAGAGCATGGTCACGTTGGCCGAGCGGCTGTCGAAGATCGCACCTATGCCGGGCCCGCACAAGGTCTATTACGGCAACTCTGGCGCGGAAGCAATTGAAGCCGCATTGAAGCTGGCGCGTTATCACACCAAGCGGCAGAATGTTATCGCCTTTTTCGGCGCATTTCATGGACGCACTATGGGTGCGTTGTCACTCACCGCTTCCAAGCCACAACAGAAACGTCGTTTTGGCACCGGAGTGCCGGGCGTGACCCACGTTCGCTATCCCGACGTTTATCGAGGTTGCGAAGGCGGGGCACAGGAGGCTGAAGCATTCGCGCTAGGTTGCGCGCGCTTTATCGAGGACAAGCTGTTTAAAACGACGATTGCCCCGGAGGAAGTAGCAGCAATCTTCGTTGAGCCGGTTCAAGGCGAGGGCGGGTACGTGGTGGCGCCCACTGTGTTCATGCAGGAACTGCGCCGTATCTGCGATAAATACGGCATTTTACTGGTCGCGGACGAGGTTCAGAGCGGCGTCGGCCGAACGGGAAAATGGTGGGCCATCGAGCATACTGGAGTTCAGCCGGATATCATTTGCTCGGCCAAAGGCATTGCGTCCGGTATGCCTCTCGGTATCACCATAAGCCGTGCCGATATCATGGATTGGATTCCGGGGTCGCATGCGTCCACTTTTGGTGGAAACCCGGTTTGCATCGCTGCCGCATTGGCTACGCTGGACGTAATCGAGAAGGAAGGCTTGTTGCAGAATTCCAGTGAAGTCGGCAACCACATGCTGAAACGCATGGCGGACTGGCCACGCAGGCACAAGCTGGTAGGCGACGTCCGGGGACGGGGACTGATGGTCGGCGTCGAAATCGTTAAAGACCAGAAAACCAAAGAATATGGCGCGGATTTCCGCGACAAGATCATCGAATTGGCCTTCGAACGCGGGATTCTGTTCCTGGGTTGCGGTCCAAGCACCATCCGTATCGCCCCGGCTCTGGTCGTGACCAAGGACGAGGCTGACGTTGCAGTCGACGTGCTCGACGAGTGCATAGCACTCGCTGCTAAGTCCGCATAGGTTGTTGGCGCGGGTGCCCTCGCCCGCGCCACACTCGATACGGTCTGAGAGTTTCCATCAGTTCCGGAATACTGAATCGATACCCGCCTTTTGACTCTGGCTTTTCAAGCGCACAGCGTAAGGTCGACCGCTTCTGTCTTCCCTAGCTTACACATCCCGAGTCCCGCTTCATCCGAATGCCACCTTTTTGCGAACAAGCGAGGACCGCGCCACCCGAACAAGGCAAAAACCAGCGGGCTACCCGGCCACCAACCTGAATTGCAACAGTAACTTAGGGGCATGAACCAGCGGATTTGCCCTTGACACCACATGTTCGCTGGTCGAAACTTTGAGCAGAGACCTGTTAATTTTCGATGGATACTCAGCCGACCCAAAACGACAAGCTCGCCCGAGTCCCGCCGGGACTGGTTCCGCGCAGCGCTTTTCCCCCGCACCCTGGGTCCAATGGGGGCGCTACTCTGGCGCCAGCGCGGGAAACCCTTCGCTTCCCTGGGGAAGACGGCGGAAAGTCGCTAAGCGAGATGGCCCAGCGCGATCTCGATGCTACGCTGCAGCTCCTCGCGGAGCGGGCCCAATACATCAGCGGCGCATCGGGTGCGGCGATCGCCCTTCGCGATGGGGAAAAGATGGTTTGCTGCGCCAGTTCCGGCGATTCTGCGCCTCACTTGGGGGCACATCTGCAAATCGACTCCGGTCTCTCTGCAGAAAGCGTTCGCACACGAAAAGTCCTGCACTGCGAGGACGCCGAAAACGACCCCCGCGTGAACCGCGAGAGCTGTAAGGCGTTCGGAATTTCGTCGGTGGTGGTCATGCCTCTCGTCAGGGGCGAGGAAGTGTTCGGCGTATTTGAGTTGTTGGCAGACCGTCCTCGAGCATTCGAGGAACGGGATTTCGTCGCTCTGCAGCGGTTGTCGGAGATGATCAAGACGGCGGTAGACCATGCCGACGCCACCAGACGCGCCGAAAGGGAGTTCGGGATCGCCCCTGATGAAGCGATCGCAACCGAAACGAGACCCGAAGCCAATTCCTCACACCCTGCTGTCACAACACCCGTACTCCACGATTCCACGACAGCTCAAAAGAGCCCGCCCCTGGATTTGCCTGCTACGGAGGAGACCATCCTCGATAGCGAGGAAAATTCCACTCCCATTAGCCCGGCCATCCCGGTACTGGACACGCTTGCGGAGGCAGCCGAGACAGCCGATGCCGATCTTGCCGACTCCGAGATTATCGCTACGGACCTGCCTGACGCGGATCCGGATCACCCGTTGATCCCGATCACGATGGGAAAGGTCCGAAGCTGCCAAGCCTGCGGATTTCCTATATCCGACGGACGGCGCCTGTGTCTGGATTGCGAAGCGGCCACTCCGAACATGGAAAGCACCGGGCCTGATCAACCGCTTGGAGAGCTTCCGGGAACCGAGCCTAGCTGGGTGCGGTCGAATCTATATCTAGTTGCGACGGTGGTAATCGTGGTCGCGACCTTTGCCCTGTTGGTTTGGCGTTTATAAGTTTCCTTCCTTTCAATCACCCTACGAAACAAATAATGACTGCCGCTCGTATCCTCCAATGTCGAGTTCGCCGTCGGGGTCTGTCTTGCGTGTTTTTGTACTTCAAAGAATCGGTGGCGAATTTGCCTAACCCCGGTGCTCACATTGACTTGCGGTGGAACGCAGCCTACCATCGGTAAACATTTTGGAGTTGACTGTTGATCACTGGCGAAACCATCTCCCATTACCGCGTCCTCCACCAGCTCGGCGGGGGCGGCATGGGAGTGGTTTACGAAGCCGAGGACGTCAATCTTGGCCGACATGTCGCTTTGAAGTTTCTGCCCGACGAGTTGGAGAAAAACCCTTCGGCCCTCGAGCGTTTTCAACGCGAGGCCCGTGCGGCCTCTGCTCTCAATCATCCGAACATCTGCACTATTTACGAAATCGGCGAATCCGAGGGACGATATTTCATTGCCATGGAACTGCTCGAGGGGCAGACACTCAAGCAGCGGATTGGAAAACACCCTCTGGAGATCGACCTGCTGCTTGAGCTGGCCATCCAGATTGCCGACGCTCTGGAGGCGGCCCACGCCAAAGGCATCATCCACCGCGATATTAAGCCGGCAAATATCTTCGTAACTAACCGCAACCAGGCCAAGGTGCTAGATTTCGGGTTGGCGAAGCAGGCGCTCAAAGGCGATACCGTACTAGGAGGTATCACCGCAGGCGCGGCACCGACGGTCGATGAGCATTTGTTGACTAGCCCGGGTTCGACCGTCGGCACAGTGGCTTACATGTCGCCGGAACAGGCCCGAGGTAAGGATCTGGACACCCGCACCGACCTGTTTTCTTTTGGCGCGGTGCTCTACGAGATCACAACTGGCGCTCTGCCTTTTCGAGGCGACACTTCGCCGGTAGTTTTCGAAGCCATTCTCAATCGTGTGCCGGTGGCTCCCATCCGGTTGAACCCCGATGTGCCGTTGCAGTTGGAAGAGATCATTCTGAAATTGCTGGAGAAAGATCGCGATCTGCGCTACCAGGGCGCAGCGGAAGTGCGGGCCGACCTTAAGCGGTTGAAACGGGATACTGACTCAGGACTCATTTCCACTGCAGCCAGTTCCGACAAGCTACGTGTACCATCCACTAGGAAGCCCGGCCGGGCATGGAATGCTGGGGTGATCGCACTGGTGGTGCTCCTGCTCTTGGGTATGGCGATGACGGTATTCATGCGCCGTACGCGTGCGGTGATGACGGAAAAGGATGCCATCCTTCTGACAGATTTCGTAAATACCACGGCTGATCCGATGTTCGACGGGACTCTTAAAAAGGCCCTGGCCGTTGATCTAGAACAATCTCCTTACCTGAACGTTTTTCCTGAACAAAAAGTACGGCAAACACTTCAGCTTATGGGGCGTACGCCCAACGAACGCATTACCGGCGAGGTCGGTCGCGAGATCTGCCAGCGCGCCGGCATAAGAGCAATTCTCAATGGCTCCATCGCCAACCTTGGCAGCCAGTACGTGATCACGCTAGATGCTGTGAACGCCGGTTCAGGAGAATCCCTGGCGCGGGAAGAAGTGCAAGCCGAAGGCAAGGAAGGTGTGCTGAACTCCCTGCATCAGGCGGGGTCGAGCTTACGAAAAAAGCTCGGAGAGTCACTGGCCTCGGTACAGAAGTACGACAAGCCATTGTCGGAAGCGACGACATCGTCTCTCGAAGCCCTCAAGGCTTTCAGCCTGGCGGACAGCAAACATCAGATGTCTGACGAACTCGGCGCTCTGCCGTTATATCAGCATGCGGTGGAGCTTGATCCCAATTTCGCCATGGCCTATGCGCGACTGGGCACCGTTTATACCAACCTCGGACAAACCGAGCTTGCGGAGAAAAACCGCCAAAAAGCCTTCGAACTGCGAGACCGGGCCAGCGAGCATGAAAAGTTATACATCATGTCGCATTACTACGTGGATTCAGGACAGTTGGAAAAGGGAATTACGGCGCTCGAGCTCTATAAGCAGACGTATCCGCATAATGCCATTCCCTACAACAATCTTTCCGTGGTCTATAACCAGATGGGACAGTTTGAGAATGCGCTCGAGAACGGGCGCCGGGCTGTTCAACTCGACCCTGATAGCGCAAGCGGATACTCGAATGTCGGTTTCGCCTATGCTGGCTTGAATCGTCTGGATGAAGCCAAGGCTACGTTCAACCAGGCTTTGCAGCACAAAGCCGGCGCAAACATAGCCCACTCTTCGCTGGCCATCATTGCCTGGCTACAGGGCGACAATGTGGTGCTTGAGCAAGAATTGGCAGCAATGAAGGACGATCCTCAGGCCGAGTATCAGATAAGCGGGCTGAGGTCAGGTATAGCTGCTTATGCAGGGCAGCTGAAGTCCGCACGCGCCTTTGGACAAAAACAACGAGAAGCGGCAGAACGTTTAGGATTTAAGGAAGCGGCGGCCAACGAATATTCGCAGGAAGCTTTTGCCGAAGCCACTTTCCTGAATAAGGCCCGCGCCCTCGACGATGTAGCCCAGGCGATGAAGCTTTCCCAGTCGCCAGACGTGGTTCTTAATTGCGCAATCGCTCTCGCCATGGTTGGGGAAAATGCGCGGGCCGCGAAACTCTCCAACGACGTGGCTCAAAAACGTCCGTTCGATACTGCAGTGCAGTTTGTTTTGGTGCCATTGGTTAAATCGCAGATGGAGTTAAACCAGGGCCATCCAGGCAAAGCCATTGATATGCTTGATAGTGCGCTGGTCTATGCCCGGGCAAATTCAGGAGTGCTTTATGTTCGAGGAAATTCATTTCTGAAAGCGGGGCGCGCCAGTGATGCAGTCCAGGCTTTTCAGCGGCTATTGGACATAAAGAACGTAATTACGGTGGACCCTCTGATGCCCCTGGCGAAAGTGGGCCTCGCTCGGGCCTATGTCAAGGCGAGCGATAAGGCGCAGGCGCGGGTCGCTTATCAGGATTTCCTCGCCTTGTGGAAAGATGCCGACCCCGACGTGCCCCTGTTGCGTGCGGTTAGGGCAGAATACGCGAAGCTGCAGTAGCCGAGTTTTCAGTAGTCGGTTTCCGACCTTCAGAATATTCCCCTCATACCTGCATGTCTTTTTGAGCACGGAAAAGCCCCAACCCGGTTCCCCGAGTTGAGGCGTGTCGTTGCGAAATTCCTTTAGCGAGCCAGCGCGGGCTCAAGGTGCCCCGACTTCAGACTCTCATAGCGTTTGTTGATTTCTTCCCAATTCACCGCATTCCACCAGGCAGCCAGATATTCGGGACGGCGGTTGTTGTACTTGAGGTAATACGCATGTTCCCACACGTCGTTGCCGAAGATGGGGAAGAGTCCTTGCGAGATGGGGTTGTCCTGGTTGGGAGTGCTGAGAATCTGCACGTCTCCGCCCTTTTTGCCAGCCAGCCAAACCCAGCCGCTGCCGAACTGTTTGACGCCTGCATCGTTGAACTTGGTTTGAAAGTCCTTGAAGTTTCCGAAAGCTTTTTTGATTGCTTCCGCCACGGCGCCGTTGGGCTCGCCGCCGCCTTTGGGCTTCATGATCTTCCAGAACATGCTGTGATTAACGTGACCACCGCCGTTGTTGCGCACGGCGGCGCGAATGTCTTCTGGCAGAGCGTTGATGTCGCGAATCAGATCCTCGGCACTCTTAGACTGCAATTCCGGATGTTTTTCCAGAGCCGCATTCAAATTCTTTACGTAGGCCGCATGATGCATGTCATGGTGCAACTTCATCGTGGCAGCATCAATGGTGGGTTCGAGAGCGGAGTAGTCGTACGGCAAGGGGGGCAGTTCAAACGCCATATATTGTTCTCCTTTATAGAGTCTCAGATGATGGTATCGCGGCTTGCGATTCAGTGGGAAATCTATTGATGGTTCGCGGTTGATTTTTGGCGGTCACCCCATCTTGGATTCCAGAATTGCCATCAGGTCGACAGCATTGCGAGAAAATCTGCTCTTCTCCGGCAATAAGAATCACTTCCCCGATTAATCGGATCGGAATGACGGCGCGCACAGGGCAAACCGCATAAGCTGCACTACCTCATTCGTCACCATCCGGCAACCTAAAGGCAATGGATGGGTCGTAATAAGCCTGGGTTGCTTTGCAAGGACGCATTTGCACCCGATGGTCCCGCCGAGCTCTCCCCGCCGGAGAAGTGAGCTATCCGCCGCCTGTACTCCGATTCTAATTGCGTCTAATAGCGCCAACTGGTCAGGTCTGCGCCAGGCGGGGCGGTCTTCTCAATGCGATCCATGATTTTGGGCAGATACATCGTGTTGTAGTGGAGGCGCGACAGATAGTTCGGTAGGGTGGGGTCACCGTTCCAGCAATGCTCGGCTCGATCTCCGTATTTCACTTCACCTTCGTAAGCCGGATTGGTCGTCCTCAGAAAATCTTCAAGGAGGTAGACGGCGTTGTTGAGGAAATAATTATCGGCGCTGCCGCAGTAGATGTGGATTTTGCCACGAAGTTTAGGGCCGAGCGTCGGCCAGTCACGCTCCAGTATGTAGCGTAGGTCGTAGTGCTCTTTCCAATAAGCGGCGACAGTTTGGTCTATGTCCCCGGTCTCTTTATCAAAAATGGGCTGAGGATAACCGTCGGCTCCTACCGGCGAATAGACGGCCTGCCAGATATCAAATTGTTCTCCGGAGCGGCCACGCGTACCCAGCGCCAACTCATACTGGTTGGCTTCAGCCGCGGTAATCAGGATTTGCCCCAGATAGGTACGCATAGCTGGCTGCATCATGCGGCGATGCGCGCCTTCACGGTAGTAAGCGTTCTTATCGTTATAAAGGTCGATCACCGTGTACGCGCGGAAGTCGACCGGATCGGGACAGGCGACGAAAGCGCCGTTGTAGCTGTCCGGATAGAAAGTTTGGACGGCGAGCGCTTCCCACCCGCCGGTGGAGCCTCCGTAAGTAAAGCGTGCCCAACCTTGGCCAATCGCCCGAAACTGTTTTTCGATCGCCGGGATCAGTTCGGTTTCGATAGCGTCACCGTAAGGACCTACGTTGGCGGAATTAACGGCGTAGGAATCGTCGTAAAACGGATTGGCATGCGCCAGCTTCACAATAAGCACGCGTGGAAAATTGGCGCCGGTCCACTGCTGGTAGAACTTGTGCGCCTCCTCCTGCTGGATGCGGTTGTAGCCGGAGATGTGGAAACGCTCGCTGTAGTCAGGCTTCAGATCGGGGTCGGGAGGTTCGGGGCGGAAGTCGTCGAAATCCGGAACAAAGTGATCGTGAAAAACGATCAGCGGATAGTGTGCCTGCGGATGTTGGTCGAAACCTTCGGGCACCAAGACGTCGGCGCCGATATACATGGGGCGTCCCCAGAACTTGCTGAGGACTTCGCTCCTGATTTTGATGTGGCGAATGTATTTGGTATCAGCGGGCGGCGTGATCGAGGGAATTTCCTGGTCGAGGACGATGAGAGTCCGTCCGCCACCGGGGCCGATCGTAATGTTCGCCGGACGACTGTAGAAATTGCCGGGAGCGATGTTCCAATGCTGGCCTTCACCGCGGTCCATGGGCAGCTTGAGGGTGTGGCCGTCCGCCCGATGAAACGTCTCGTACCGGTGGAACACCGCTTGTACGAAATATTCTCCCGGCTTGACATCGCGCAGGCTTTTCACCGGATATCCATAAGCCTTGTCGTCGACAGTGACGATCTGACCGGGCGGAAGTGAATCCACGTCAAGGCCGAAAACCATCTGGGTGTTGGGACTCAAGCTGATCTGCATGCGAGGTTCGGCGGTGGGATCCGTCGAGAGGAGGAGCAGCATTCGTCCGTCGAGCGGCTGTCCGCCGTGTCGCTGAGCTGGAATCGAAAGAGCGAATTCAGGCGCTTTCCCGGCGGCCGCGTTTAAGGAAGACTTCAATGAGAGGACCATCATCACCAGGCAGAAAAGACAAGAGATCGTTTTCATGGCTTAAAGAACAATGGCTGACATAATAACCGCCTGTACGGCTAACGTCACAAATTCCAGCAGGTTCCGTTGCATTGATGTTAAGGAAATTCCAGGGTAATCAGCCTCGCGTTCTGCGATCCGACGTTGGTCACCGTGTGGGTAACACCGCCTTTCACCCAGGCTGCGGTGCCGGCTTTCAGATGAACTTGGGTCGTCCCTCCGCCCTCGATGTCGGTGCGCAGATTGAGATCGGTGATCGCGATGACAACGTGGGGTCCGTCGTGGTGATGTTTGGGCACAACGCCGCCGGGGTTGAGTTGGAGATCTGCAGCGCGCACACCGTCTTTTACGAACAGAACGTCCAAGGTACCGCGGTCGAGGATATGCAGGCCGCGTTCTTCATCCCATTTGTGCGACGTTTGCGCTTTGTCGCTCTTCACGAGTTCGACAGCGATCACCTGGAAGGGCTTGTCTAGAAGATTTTTCGCGGTATGGGCGAATGGACCGGGAACGAATACGGTTTCGCCCTCCTGAAACTTGCGCTGGAACGGCGCTTGTCCAACGATGTCATTTTCGATACTTGAGGGGCCAAGCACAGTGAAGATGTAGTCATGCCGGTGGTGATGCACGAGCATGGCTGCATGAGGCGCCAGATCAATCTTGAAGGCGCGCACGTAAGGATTTTCGAATAGAAGGTGATGGCTCGGTTCTGCCGTGATCTCGATAATGGGAGCTGCTTGCGCGTCGGCAAAGGTCGCGAGGGCCAACAGAGAAAAAAGAAGAGACCAGCAATATTTCATCGGCGCGATTCTAGCATCCTCATGCCCCAAGCCTGATTTAGACTTCCTTGTGGACGACAAATGACAGACTTTGGCAAATTGCTGATCTTGCTCGGCGGCGCTGCTATTGTCGCCGGGCTGGCGATTATTCTTCTTGGCCGGACAAATCTATCGTTAGGGCGATTGCCCGGCGACATTGTCTACCGGGGAAAGAACAACACATTTTACTTTCCTCTAGCTACGTCGATTCTGGTTAGCGTCGTTTTGTCAGTGGTGATGTATTTGGTTAACCGATTTCGGCACTAGGGACAGGGTTGCGGTCTGGAACCTTGCGATGGTTTCGGATTTTTTACTTTGATCTTTTTGTGACGGTCAGCCGCTTCGGCCGGTGTGCGGGCAGAGTCGACTACGGCGGACGAGCCACACGTTTCCCAACCTCGCTGCGGTAAGCCCAGCTTGCGTTAGACTTCACACCAATGTCTTTTGCCGATCAACTCGGATTCAGTTTCAAGCCTGTCGAACGCCGCATATGGTCGGTGCGCGAGCTCGTGGCAGCGGTGCGAACCCACGTTGAACGCGAGTATGGCGACACCTGGGTAGAAGGTGAAATTTCAAATTTCCGTGCACATGACTCAGGCCATCTCTACTTCACTCTAAAAGACAAGGATTCGCAGCTCCGCGCAGTGATGTTCCGTTCACAAGCCCGGTTGCTGCGATTCCGGCCAGAGAACGGAATGCAGGTAGTGCTACGCGGACGCGTCACCATCTACGAAGACCGCGGTGAGCTTCAGATTTCCACCGAATATCTTGAGCCGAAGGGAGCAGGAGCGTTACTAGTTGCATTCGAGCAGCTCAAGGCAAAGCTCGGATCGGAAGGTCTGTTCGAGGATGCCCGGAAGAAGCCGATTCCGGCATTACCACAACGGATCGGGGTCGTGACTTCGCCTCAAGCCGCTGCCTTGCGGGACATATTGAACATCGTGCGGCGGCGGCATCACGGTGCAAATGTCTTAATTTTTCCTGCCCAAGTGCAAGGCGAGTCGGCGAGTTCCGAAGTCAGCGCAGGTGTTTCATATTTCAACAAAGCCCGAAATGTGGACGTCATCATCGTGGCGCGCGGAGGAGGATCTGCGGAAGATCTGGCTGCCTTCAACAATGAGGCTCTAGCCCGCGTGGTCGCGGCGTCTATGATCCCGGTGATTTCGGCTGTGGGGCACGAAACTGATTTCACCATTATTGACTTTGTGGCGGATCTCCGTGCTCCCACACCGTCGGCCGCCGCCGAACTGGTGATTCGCTCGCGCCAGGAAGTGGAAGAACAATCCGAAGGACTTCGCCAGCGGCTGGCGCGGGCCATGCGTTACCGTCTGCTGATGGGCAGGCAATCGCTAACCGAACTTGCACAACACGGCGCTTTTGCCCGCATGCAAGATGGAATCAACCACCGGCAGCAAAAGCTGGACGACTTGAAGAACCGCATGGATCGCGCAGAAGGCCAGATCCTGGAGAAACAACGTCGACGGCTTGAACTTGCGGCTGGGGCAGTACGCCATTACGACGTACGTCGCATGCTAGCCGGAATTCACAAGGAGCTCGATGCGCGGGTCGCGGGAATGGTGGCAGCCGCTAGAACTCTCTTGCTGCAACGCACCGGACGGCTGAATCAGCTGAGTGGGCAACTGGAAGCCCTCTCTCCGCTGGCAATTCTCGACCGCGGATACGCTTTGGTTTTCGATTCTGCTGGGACCTTGCTGAAAGATGCCTCGCGAGTACGCGCCGGAGACGAGATTTCCGCGCGACTATCCCAGGGAACTTTGACGGCCACCGTAAAACACAAATAGCGACTTTGTGGGCGCGCACTTGACCGCAGGTTTTGGACTTTTTGAGCTTGGTCAGAGCAACCGGAAGGGGGACACCCAGCCCCAAAAAATCAAACAATCCTGAACTTCGATAGTGGGAGGGCGGAGTGTCACACGGGCACGAGAAATCTCGTCAAATCTTTACAAAGACTTCATTCCATTGATGTTGAGATAGGACTTGCCTGGATTACAATTGAATTTCGTTCTTCCCTTGCACCAATTGATATTTGAAAGGGGCCGACCGGGTGAGGCAGTTCTCAGCGCCGTGGCCACATTTGTCGATGATAGCGGTCATCGACATCATGCTGGTCGCAATCATCATTTACGAGCTGTTGGCGCTCATCAAGGGCACGCGCGCCGCGTACATGTTGGTAGGCGTCGCAGTGCTCGGACTGGCCTTGTATTTCTCGAGCGTTGGCGAACTGACCACGCTGAACTGGTTGTTGAGCGCGCTCTTGCCGTATACGGTGTTCGCGCTGATTGTGATTTTTTCGGCAGAGATCAGGCAGGCGCTGGCGCGACTAGGCCGCCGACTTTTGCTCAAACGGGGATCGCCTGGGGAGTCTGACGTCTACGACGATATTGTCCTGGCTGCGAATCTGTTTTCCCAAAACCAAACGGGCGCGTTAATGGTCATTGAACAGGAAATCGGTTTACGCACCTACATCGAAAGCGGAGTGCCGCTCGATGCGCGCCTTTCCTATGATTTGTTGGCCACGATTTTCCGTCCCAGTGCTCCGCTGCATGATGGCGCCGTAATCATTCAGAAGGATCGCATCGCAGCCGCAGCTTGTTTCCTACCCCTTTCCATGAATCCGGTGCTTTCGACTCAGCTGGGAACGCGACATCGTGCCGGCATCGGCGTGACTGAGGAAACGGATGCAATCGCGGTAATCGTGTCTGAGGAGACGGGCGCCATTAGCCTGGCGGTGGGAGGCAAAATAGAGCGGGACGTAACCGTAGAACAATTGCGCGAACGACTAGGAAAATTATTGCGCCGTTATGTACCTCCTTCAACCTTGCCGACACCAATCGCGAACGACAACGAAGACTTCACCCCGGCGGACGATGACGGCCAGCGGGCATCGCTGCCTCATACCGCAGATTCGCGCTTGACGCGGAGCGATGAGCGCTAGTCGTGAAAGGCCGCACCTGACTTTCTTATCATGAAAGATTTTTTCCAGCGCCACGTGTTGCACAATTTCGGGCTCAAGCTTCTGTCTCTGGCGCTCGCCGTCGGACTTTGGGTGGCCGTCGCGCGAGACCCCATGGCTGAGGTGGCAGTAGATGTGCCCATTGAATTTCACAACATCCCGGAAAACGTGGAGATCAGTTCGGAAACCATTCCAAGGGCGCAGATCCGAGTGCGAGGTCCGCAACGAGTGGTGCGACGCCTGCAGGCTACCGATGTCTCGATCGAAATTGAACTCAGCGGCATGAAGCCGGGGGAACGGACCTTCGACCTGACGGCCGACCAGATTCATCGTCCAAAAGAACTGGAAGTCGTGCAAATCATTCCCAGCCAGTTTCACATCGCTTTCGATACGCGCCTGACTCGTCAAATACCAGTACATCCGCGGATCATCGGTACCTTCGCGCCCGGCTATACGATTGGCCAGATTGTCGCCGATCCAGCGACCGTCACGGTCAGCGGCCCCCAAAAGCAGGTACAACTCATAGAGGCCGCGATTACCGACCCGGTAGACGCCAGTGGAACCCTAGATCGCGCCACATTCGTACGGCATGCTTACGTTTCTGATCCCCTTGTAGAGGTCATGACCTCCAATCCGGTCCGTGTCACGGTTATTATGGAAAAGAGTAATGCCGCAGTCGGCGGACGCTAGGCATCGCAAACAGTACCGGGTCCCATCCAAGACATTCCAGGCGTGACAGTTCAAGCATGACATCCCAAACACGACAACTCTTTGGAACCGATGGGATTCGCGGCGTAGCCGGCGAATTTCCCCTGACCCAGGACAGCACCTACATGATTGGGCGAGCGTTGGGCCACGATCTGAAAAGAAGCGGGGTCCTGCCGCGCGCGGTGATCGGGCAGGATACACGCGAATCCAGCGCCTGGATTGCTGACCGAGTATCACAAGGCCTAGCGGCCAGCGGAATCGATGTCCACAGCGCCGGTGTGATTACAACTCCCGGGGTGGCTTATCTTGCGCGGTCCCGCAAGTATGCTGCGGGCGTTGTAATTTCCGCGTCCCACAATCCGTGGATGGACAATGGCATCAAGGTCTTTTCCGGTGATGGATACAAATTGCCGGACGCGCATGAAATGGCCATTGAGAAGGAAATCTTCGCTCTGCTGCAGGGGTCTGGAGCCGCAGTCGACTCGACAGCGAAGCTTAAGCCGAGTTTGCCTGGCGAAGCTGAATTGCGCCACGCTTATATCGATTGGCTGGCCCACAGCGTGAGCACCGATTTGAGCCGCTTACGGGTGCTAGTCGATTGTGCGAATGGCGCAGCCACAGCGGAGGCTCCCGAACTGTTCCGCCGCTGCAGAATTCAGGCTACTTTTCTCGGTTCGGCTCCCGACGGCAGAAACATCAATGAGCAGTGTGGCGCTTTGCATCCGGAAGGCTTGGCGGGGGCGGTGGCAGCGCAACCGGGAAAGTTCGACTTGGGCGTGACTTTCGATGGGGATGCGGACCGCGCTCTTTTTTGCGATGCGAATGGGCGGGTGGTGAATGGCGATGCCGTGATTCTATTGGAGGCGCGGCACATGAAAGAACAGGGCACACTGCCCGGAGAAACTGTGGTCGCCACAACCATGTCAAACATGGGGCTGGAAATCGCGCTGCGCCAATCCGGTATCCGGATGCTCCGTGCCAACGTCGGTGACAAGTACGTGCTGGAAGAAATGCAGAAGAGCGGTTCGGTACTTGGCGGCGAACAATCCGGTCACATTATCTTTCGCGATGGCGAAGCCACCACGGGCGACGGTCTGCTCACGGCTCTGCGCGTGATGGAGACGATGGCGAAGGAGGGGAAGCCACTGGCAGACTTGGTGAGCGACCTGAAAGTATTTCCCCAGACTATTCAGAATGTCAGGGTACGCGAGAAAGTGCCGTTCGCTGAAGTGCCTGCCATCCAACAGGCAATCGACGCTGCTGAGCGCGAACTGGATGGAAACGGCCGTGTTGTAGTGCGTTACTCGGGAACGGAAGCGCTGGCACGAGTGATGATTGAAGCTGAGTCGGAAGCAAAAATGAAGACGCTGTCGCAGGAAATTGCTGCGGCTATCAAGCAAGCGCTTGGAGTATAGACCTAGGTGGGTGCGCGCGGGACGCTTCGCGATTGCACCCTTAATCCAAATCCCGCCAGTTTTTTCCTACCCCAATTTCTACCAGCAGTGGAACCGACAGTGGGTGGACATTTTCCATCTGATCGCGTACCAGCGAGCGCATGATATCGACTTCTTCTTCGGGAACTTCGAACACCAGCTCGTCGTGAACCTGCAGCGTCATGCGTGATTTGAGCTCCCGCTCCCGGAGTGCAGAGTCGATGCGGATCATGGCAAGCTTGATCAAGTCTGCGGCCGTACCCTGCAACGGCGTATTCACCGCCGTTCGTTCGGCAAAACCTCGCAGGTTGGCATTCTTGCCGTTAATGTCCGGGATTGGCCGCACCCGTCCAAACAGCGTCCTGACCTTTTGTTCGCGGCGAGTCTCTTCGAGAGTCTGATCGATGAATGTCCGGACCCCGGCGTACTTCTCAAAATATGCGTTGATGAATTGCTTGGCCTCCGAGGGTTCGATGCCAAGATTTTGGGATAGACCGAAAGCCGACAGTCCGTAAACAATCCCGAAATTGACCACCTTGGCCTGACGGCGATGATCAGGGGTGACCATCAGCGGCGGTACGCCGAACACCTGCGATGCAGTGAGCGTGTGTATGTCATCCCCACGTCGGAACGCTTCGACGAGTAGCGGATCCTTGGAGAAATGGGCAAGCAAACGCAACTCGATCTGGGAGTAGTCGGCGGCCATCAACACGTGGCCTGGTTCGACGGTAAATGCGGCGCGAATTTCGCGGCCCAATTCGGTGCGAATGGGAATGTTCTGTAGGTTGGGATTGGCCGAAGAAAGTCTCCCCGTGGCGGTGCCGGTCTGTCCGAAAGTGGTATGCAGGCGACCGGTTATGGGACTCAGCAGCGCGGGCAGAGCGTCGACGTACGTCGATTTTAATTTCGCAAGCTGGCGATATTCCAGGACCTTACGGGCAACGTCATGTGTCTCGGCAAGGCCTTCGAGGACATCCACCGCGGTAGAGATGGTTTTCCCCTTGCCGTATTTGACCGGCTTCGGCAGATTCATTCTGTTAAACAGCACGTCCCCCAGCTGTTTGGGAGAGTTGATGTTGAACTCGCAACCGGAGAGCTGATAGATCTCGCGCGCTTTGTCTTCAACTTCGCGCTCCAGTCGTACCGACATTTCTTTCAGAACTGCACGGTCAATTTTGACGCCGGTCTGCTCCATGCCAGCCAGCACCGACACCAGCGGCAGGTCAATTTCTTCATACAACTTCAGGAGATTGGCTTCTTCGACCTCCTTGCGAAGTACGGCAGCAAATCTTCCCGTGACGTCGGCGGATTCGGCGAGGGTGCCACTTAGCTTGATGTTGAAACGGCGCAAAGCAACTTCCGCCAGACGATGCGAAGAGTATGTCGGATCTAGCAGATAGGAATACAACAGCGAATCGTGCACTACGCCGCGCAGGGTGATTCCCTGCGGTGCGAATGCGTGTATGCCTGCCTTGTAATCGTGAATCGCCTTGGGGATGAACTCAGTTTCCAGCGCGGATTTTAATGGCTCCGCTATTTCGCGAATTTGCAGGGAGACGGTCTGTGCCATGCCAGCCATTGCGGATATTGCAACAGTTTGTGGCGGCGCCGCTTGCTCTGTGTCCTCCCTGAGCGGCAGCATGCTTTCTTGGGCCTCATCCGACTCGGCTTCGACTTCATCGACTGAAATGAGCGTTCCCGCTTCAATCGCCACTGCCAGAGGGTGGCTCACCGACACAGACTTCAGCGCCGATTCGACGTCCGCCGCTGATTTCGCCTCACTGTAGTGCGCCTCGGTGACTTCGACGACCGGCAACAACTCCTTCAAAAGCGAGGTGAATTCCAATTCAGTGAAGAGCGCTCGCAAGCCTTCCACATCGGGCGCTCCGGCGCGCATGCCATCGAGGTCCAGCTCGACCGGCACATGGCAGTCGATCGCGGCCATACGCTTGCTGAAGAGAACAACGTCGCGGTTATGTTCGAGCGATTCCCGGTAGGATTTTTTTTCCACCTCGGCGGCGTGATCAAGCGCCTGCTCAACGGTCCCGAATCGCTTGATAAGCTCGACCGAGCCTTTATCGCCGATACCCGGTGCGCCTGGAATATTGTCGATGGTGTCGCCGCGCAAAGCCATCACGTCAACCACGCGCTCCGGTGGAACGCCCAGAATTTCTTCGACTTTCTGGGAGTCGCAAATCAGATTGTCCTTTGGCGGATTAAGCACCAGTATTCGGTCGTTGACCAACTGAAGCATGTCTTTGTCGCTAGAAACTACGTACACCATGTATTTCCGTGCGGCGGCTTTAAACGCGAGAGTACCGATTACATCGTCAGCTTCGTAGCCCGCCAATTCAAGGATAGGAATACGGTAGGCCTCAAGTGCGCGACGGATGTAAGGCACCTGCTGAACTAACTCCGCCGGCATCTCACTACGGTTGGCCTTATATCCGTGATATTCGATTTCCTGGAAGGTTTGGGTCTTTATGTCGAACTTGCGAACTTTAGTGATCGCTCCGGCTGCCTCATCGCGAAACGTTGGGGCAGCGACGTCGAACACCGCAGCCAGGTATTCCGGAGAAAAGTCCTCCCGCAATTTACGGAGCATGTTGACGAAAACATAGGTTGCCGCGGTCGGCAGCCCGGTCTTGGTGGACATGCCCCTCTGTCGCGCCATGGCATGGTAGGCACGGAAGATGAAGGACATGGCGTCCATGAGGAAGATACGGCGGCCATCGCTCGGCTTGATCGCCAGAGATGGCCCCGGAGCCCCGGGGGCACGCTCAGGGATACCTTGCTCAGACAATGCGGACGAAGATTTTTTCTTGGGCGGCAACACTTAAGTTTAGCAGTTGCCAGCGATCAGTTCCCGGTCCCGAGGGATGACGGCTTCCCATATTCAGTCTGATAGTGCAGTTTGATGACTCCGCAAGTGCCCTGTTCGTATGAATAGACTACGCAGGTATCGAAGGGGCGGGAATACACATGGAGGCTTACCGCGCGCTGATTAAACTCGCGGGGATTGCACACACGATGCACCGGTTCTAACGGATCGACCGCGCACGGTTGATTGGGATTCATCTCAACCGTGTCCGCGGTTTCGAGCTGGCAGGTGCCTTTGGCCAAGTTTTGTGAGATGACTCGGAAGTTTTCCACTTGCAGGCGCCCAACGGGGACCGCCATCCAGCAGTTCTGTTCCCGGTGATTGTGCACCGAACTGGCCTGACCAACTTCCCAGCAGATGGCTACCAATTCGTATAAGGGGGTCTTGTCGATCAAATTACGGGTATAGTGCTGCTTGTCCCATGTGAGGTAGGGAGCCAGGGTGTCGGGTAACACCTGTGTATATTTCAGGAAGCGGGTAAGTTGGTCAATGCGGTTAAAAGCGGTCTCGGGAAATTTTCGTAACTCAGCGACAAAATCCTGGATTGGAACCGGCTTTGTAACCGCTTGCGTGCTCATATTTTCACCCCTGCCACGCCCAGTATAACGCCGTTCGCAAGGGAGAGTTCCGAAGCAAAGTCGCGAAAAATCAGCTTTCCTACTCCACCAACATGCAGTCGCCGTAGGAATAAAACCGGTATTTCTGCCGCACCGCGTGGCGGTACGCTTCGATCATGCGGTCCTTGCCCGCCAGGGAAGACACCAGCATGAGCAGCGTCGATTGTGGCAAGTGGAAATTTGTCAGCAGCGCACTCACGACGCGGAACTGATATCCAGGATAAATAAAAATGTCCGCGTTGCCGCTTTCGCCGTTCAGTCGGCCGGTTGGCGACTTCCCGGCCGAACCCTCCAACGCCCTCACGGTAGTTGTACCGATGGCTACGATCCGCCGCCCCGTATCTAGTGCCCGGTTAATGGCCGTGGCCGCATCCACAGAAATCGAGTATGGCTCCAGGTGCAGGGTGTGGTCCTCCACGCGCTCTTCGCGCACCGGCTGAAAAGTTCCCAAACCAACATGCAACGTGACTTGAGCGGTCTCGATCCCGCGCTCTCTTATTCGATTTAAAACTTCAAGCGTAAAGTGCAGACCAGCCGTCGGAGCCGCTACGGATCCCTTCTGTTGCGCATAAACCGTTTGGTAACGTTCGCGGTCCACGGGCTGATCTTTGCGAGCGATGTAGGGAGGCAGTGGAACATGACCGATGCGCTCGATGCTTCCCCAAAAATCTGGCGTAGGGTCGAAGCGAATGCGGCGCTCTCCGAAGCTTCTCCGGCCGATCACTTCGGCTTGCAGGCTCACTTCGTCAGCTGATTCTGCCCCGAAAAACAGCCGCTCTCCCACCCCAATTTTTCGTCCGGGACGGACCAGACATTCCCATTCGTTAGGTTCTTGCGAAACCTGCCGCGTCAATAGAACCTCAATAGTTCCGCGCAGAAACTCACGGGCAGCTGGATTCCGAGAACTGATAGGTTGCGCTCTGGCGCCGCTTCGGGATCCGAAGAGACGGGCGGGGAGGACGCGTGTGTTATTGAACACAACCAGATCGTCCGGTCTTAATAAGTCGGGGAAGTCTCGGAATTGACGGTCGGCCAAAGCGGGCATGTTGCGATTCAAGTGAAGCAGGCGCGACGATGCCCGATCCGCGAGCGGTTCCTGCGCAATCAGTTCATCGGGGAGGAAATAGTCAAATTCGGAGACCAGCACGCCGCTGATTATAAAGTTTCAGCATCGTGCCATCCCAGGTGAGCGTCAGACTCTATGAAAAGAATGTAATAGTGTGTAAAACCGTTTGTAACAGTTAGCTGCCTGCGGTACCATACGCGACATTGAGCCGGGGCTTGCCGTTCCATCCTCGTAAGACAAATGCCTACCGAACGCCAACATCGCCGCGAAATTGTCGTTTTCGGGGGGGCGTTGCACCAGCGCGGCTATGTGGCCGCCATGGATGGCAACCTGTCAGTTCGGCTTGACGATCGCCACATTCTTGCCACTCCTACCTCCATGTGCAAAGGCATGATGAAGCCTTCGGACCTGGTCATTGTGGACACCGAAGGCCGGCATGTTTCGGGACGCAGAAACGTGTCCAGCGAAATTGCCATGCACGTTCTGATCTACAAACTGCGTCCGGACGTGCGGGGGATTGTTCATGCCCACCCCCCGACGGCTACAGGATTTGCCGCCGCCGGCATGGCTTTGAACCAGCCGCTGGTGTGCGAGGTCGTCATCGGGTTGGGTTCAATTCCCCTTGCCAAATACGGCACACCGGGCACGCCCGAATTGACTAGCGGCCTGGAACCCCTAGTTCCGCAATACGACGCCATTCTCATGTCGAACCACGGAGTGGTAGCGTACGGCGTCGATCTTCATTCTGCTTATATGAAGATGGAGACCGTCGAACACTTCGCGCAAATCTCGCTGGTGACACATTTGTTAGGTAAGCAGCAGCCGTTAGGTAGTGTGGAACTTGGGAAATTAATGGCAGCCCGGAGCAAATATCAAGGATCAACCTCTTCCGCTCCCCTGCCAGTGGCAGTGCCGTGTGAGGGCGGTGACGGCTTCGAGCCTTCGCAGCGAGAGGAATCCGCCTCCAGACCGCCTCGGCGGGTTGGTTCACGCCACCGATAGCCGGCTTGATCCCCTTCGACAATCGAAATTGCTACGAAGTCAAATCGCGAGGGGCATTACTGCCCTTCCCACACACGAAATTTAATCGCCACCGATTCTGAATCTGACACCTGCCCGGACATTTATCCCCAACGCCGGGTAACCCACCACTTCCTGGTACTGATGGTCGAGCGCATTCTCGATATTCACGTACCCGGTCACGCGTGAGGTGACTGCATACCATCCTCCGATATCCACGCGGGCATATCCGGCCGCGTGATCAATGTTGTAGCCGAGGAAATCCGAATCTGGCCGCCTTCCTATAAAACTTCCACCGAGATTGGCTCCCCAACGGCTGCCAAGGTAGGTCAGTACTAAAGTTCCCGAATGCTTTGGGCGCCGGATTAACGGCTGCCCCGGTGCCAGGAGCGGATCGAAGGCAAAAGGCTGTTCCAGAACCTGGGTAGATGTGTAGGTATAGGATCCATCGAACGACAATTTGGCCATCGGGCGACCATGAAATTCCAATTCGGCTCCATGTGCGAGGGCCTGGTTGACATTCACATACTGTCCGCAAGAAGTACTTGGCGGCGGGCAGGTTGAACCCGTAATGAAATTGAAATCGATCTTGTCGCGATACAGTCCGTTGAAGTAAGTGCCGCTCAGTGAATAGTTTTGCAAAAACTTCTGCTCAAACCCCGCCTCGAATGAGCGTACTCGCTCCGGCTTGAGCGCATCGTTGGGAATTACAGGAAAGCCGCCGCCATTGCCAAAAGACTGGGCGAAACTTGGTTCCTTGATCCCTGTGGCGTAGGAAAAACGGAAGCGAGTGCCGGAAAAGAATTGTCCGCCACGCAACGCCGTGAAGCCCAACGCCACTCTCGGTACTACGCGATTTCCAAAACTCCCGTTATGAACATAGCGGGCTCCTGCTACCACTGAAAGCCGCCCCAGGGTCAAAACCTGTTGTCCATACACTGCGTGGTTCAAGCGCAAGCCGTGACTCAACGAATCCGGAAGACTGCCCGTAGTGCCATTTTCATCTTCAAATTCATAGCCCACCGTGGTGTGGGCCCAGCCTCGCTCGGTGTAGTCGCCTTGATAGGCGAAGCCGGCGCGGTTGATGCGGGTAATGGACTCGAAAGGAGTATCGATCTGATCGCCGAAAGGATCGACGCGGCCCGGTTGGTTTACCGGTTGTATATTGGTGCGATCAAGCTTGTACTCAAACCCGGTGAATCGATGTTGCCAACGTGAAGGCCCGGTAATCGTAAGATCTGCACTCGCCAATAGATTGTTCTGCCTTGCTCGCTGGTCGAAATCGGGAGGAAGTATCGGGACGCCATTGAAGTTCCAGTTGCCCTGCACTCCGGTTGCACTGTTGGAATGACGTGCCCGCACTCGCAGTGACGCCCAATCGTTCAATTTTGCGCCGACATTGATTCCCTCCTGGGAGTTTGAATAATCGTCGTTCGGACCCTGACCCATGGTGTTGAACTGGTTGCCGAACAGGTTGTAGTCGAAACGACCGCTCGCTCCCGCGAGAGATGCATAACCGTTTGCAGTCCCAAGATTCCCGCCGTCCGCTCCAAAGCGAAGCTCGGGAACGCGGGTGCTTCCGGTGCGCGTAAAAACCTGCACCACGCTGGTCATCGCGTCAGAACCGTAAAGAGTGCTTTGTGCGCCTCGAACGAACTCGAGCCGATCCGCTCCTTCCAGAGGGAGCACACCGAAGTCGAAAGTTCCTCCGGGATCATTTACCGGCACATCGTCCACGATGACTTTGTTGTAAGTAGAATCGCCACCGCGCACAAAAAGTGACGACAAGCCTCCGCGCTGTCCTGTCGTAGCCACGATCGCGCCGGGAAGAAAATGTAACGCGTCGTCAGCCGTCACCGGTCGCATGACTTCCAGTTGCTCGCTATTCAATGTCTCAACGTCTGCGCCGCTCACACTGGCCGGCACGGGAGTTCGAGTGGCGCTTACCGAAACTGTCTCGGTGGCTGGCGCCAATCTCAGTTTCACCGTTGCCGTTTCGCTGCCAGACGTGGAGATATCTGCATCCTGGATGGCAAATCCTGGCGCCAATATCCGGACGCGAAAGGATCCCTCCGGCACTCCGCGGAAAATCACCACCCCCTCGGGTGATGTCGTCTGCAGAGCCACGGGAGTTGTGGAATCTCCGCGGAAAAGTTGGACTTCGGCGCCCGCAACGGCGACCGACTGGGGATCGACAGTTTTTATTTTGATTTCGGCGGCCGAAGCTGCCGCCACCAGAGCAATAAAGCCAGAGAAAATACGAAGAAACCGCATGCTCCTCCTTTGACACGCGAAAGGGGTTAGTAAGCGGTTCACGCCCGGTCTCCTGGCTCGCGAGTAAGGACGATTATCGTCCGATAAATGCAAGCGGCCTTCCCGGGTTTTATCCCAGTGACCGATCGCGATTTCCTCGCTTACAGTTGCGCGGCAGCGCGGGATTTGCACCCGCTTCCCTCCCTGTCCGGTTGACAAGGGTGCGCGAACCAATAAAATTTTTAAAGAACAGAACTGAATGGTTGGAGAAATCTACTCGCTCGCAACCGGGAAAGTCAATCCCGCCAAATCCCGCCTACTTTAGAAATACATCTATTTCCCTGAATAGCGATCCCGCAATTCTGTCTGCCGGCTCTTCATCGGGATTTCCTGTCCCGCAATAAAAACTCGTTTAACGTCCGACTTGACATCAAGCGGATCGCCATCCGCCACGGCAACGTTAGCTGTTTTGCCAACATCAAGCGATCCCAATTGGTCCGCAACTCCCCAGATTTCCGCCGGGTTCAAGGTGATCGCTTTCAAAGCTTCATCGTGTGGCAAACCGAAAGCCGTTGCGTACCCCGCCGCATAAGGCAGGTTGCGCACCGCATGAGCGTCGTATGAGGCGAACGCAACTTTTACTCCCCGCTTATAGAGTTCAGCCGGCAAGCTATAAACCGCATCGTAACGCTCATGATTCTTGGGAGGTTCATAGATTGAACCCACAATCACCGGCACCTTCAAGCTGGCAACATAATCAAGAACCGCTTGCGAATGGCTGATGTGATTGAGCACAAACTTTAGATTGAACTGCCGGGCTAGTCCGACAGCGGTCTGCAAATCGCTGGACTCTTGTGCCGCCAGCACGATCGTCTTTTTCCCCTGCAGGTAAGGTAACAGCGCCTCCAGTTTCAGGTCATGCTTCACTGGCGACGGCGGCCCCTTCTTATCATCAGGGTGGGCAGCGGCATCGGATTGTTTCCGTTCGTATTCAACCCAGCGGTCGGAGTAATCCTGCGCATCCAGAAATGCCTGCCTCAACTGCGCTGCCAAACCCATGCGAGTTTGTGGAAATTTCCGTTTTTCCCATGTTTCGTTCCGCCTTTGCTCGCCGGTGAAGTTCAGCGGCAACGCGATGTCGCGCACCCTAAGCATGTCATTCGCCGACTTGCCGTCCAACTGAACAAAGGAATCCTGTCCGGGTAGAGTGTCCTGGCTCTGCGGCGCAACAATGGCGTTTGTGATCCCGTTCAGGCGAGCCACTGGAATCAAGTCTGATTCGGCGTGAAACGCGTCATACACATGCATGTGCGGCATGATTTCTTCGCTGGTCTCAATCATGTCGTTCGTACTGTTTTCCGCCGAGATCTCGGTCAAGCCCAGGTACGTTTCTGAATCAATCAGCCCTGGATAAACCGTCATTCCCGTGACGTCGATGACTTGCGCATTTTTGGGAATTGGGACCGAACCGGCGGCGCC
Source organism: Terriglobia bacterium (assembly GCA_963786325.1). Lineage (GTDB taxonomy): Bacteria > Acidobacteriota > Terriglobia > Terriglobales > Acidobacteriaceae > JAIQFF01. The sequence continues at coordinate 811,252 of CAWAYW010000010.1, read as the reverse complement.
CAATGCAGCAATCTTTCCCGCTGTCATAACCAGGACGCCGTTTTCGATCACTCCATGCGATACGGTCAACAACTTCCCCCCTTTTAGTACAACGGTTTTCTGTTGCGCATATGCTGCCAACGATAGGAAGCAAATAGTTAGAGCGAACAAGAGAGGGCCGAGGATTGAATGCCAGCGACCGAGCACCGGCGCTGACAAATGAAAACTGACGACCGAGGATTGCTTCCCCATCACTCCCCCTCCCGATAATGTGGCATGCCGAAGCCCGGCAATGAGCGGTCAAAATAAATGTCGCCATCGATCAAAACTTTATTTGGCACGCCGAAACTGGAGAGTGGATAACCGTCCCAAATCACGAGATCTGCGTCCTTCCCAACCTCAATCGATCCCACTCGATTGTCTACGCCTATAATCCACGCCGGGTTGATGGTAATCATCTTGAGCGCCTCTTCTTCGGTCGCTCCACCATAGCGCATGGTCTTGGCTGCTTCCTGATTCAGACGCCGCGCAAAGTCTTCTGAATCGCTCTTGATGGCCACCTTCACGCCTTTTCGCATCGACATCACGGCATTCCATGGAATCGCATCCCAGGCTTCCTGTTTATATCCCCACCAATCAGAAAACGTGGCGATAGCGACACCCTGCGCGGCAAGTTCGTCAGCGACTTTATAGGCCTCCAGGGCATGATGGAATGCCCGCACCTTGTAGCCAAACTCTTTCGCCATTGCCATTTCGTTTAACAACTCGTCAGCCCGGTAGCAGTGGATCTGCACCAGCAACTTTCCCCGGAGCACATCGGCCAGCGCTTCGAGTTTGAGGTCGTGTTTCGGAACCTTTGCATCCTTGTCTCCGCGTTTTACTTTCGCGTTGTAATCGTCCCATTCGTGCATGTAATCCTGCGCTTCCACCAGGGCAGCCCGCTGCACCGCGAAATTGCCCATGCGGGTGGAGGGCAATTGATCCCGGCTTCCATAAACCCGCTTGGGATTCTCACCGCTGGCGAACTTGATGGACTGAGGTGCGCCAGGGAATAACATTGCGTCCCGGCTCTCTCCGTACTTGTGCTTGATCACGACCGCCTGCCCGCCGATCATATTGGCAGACCCATGCAGCAGAAGCGACGTCGTGACCCCGCCGGCAAGGCCACGGTAGATCGCCTTGTCCTGGTAGTCGAACGCGTCAATCATCATCATTTGCGGCGTAATGGGGCTGGTAGCCTCATTGACATCGTCGTCGAGGGCGATGTGCGAATGGGAATCGATGATGCCCGGGGTAAGAAATTTGCCGCCAGCATCGATAACGGTGGCGGTCGACGGTGCGTTTACATTCTTACCTACGGCTGCGATCTTTCCGTCCTTGATGTAGACGCTGCCATTCTGAACATTGCCGTGTGTCACTGTCATCACGACCGCATTCCTGATCAGGACTTCGTCATGAGAGGGTGGCGCACTGGTTTGTTGCGCCCTTGAGTGTGGGACCGAAAAAACAAGAACGGCACACAAAAAGAAAGCTGAGAACCGACGCATTCTTACCAACTCCTGCGCTCGAATTCACTAAACACAGCATCGGGATTCTAAGAGTCAACACCAGGGGCGTCAAACAGGAATCCCCGTTAAGGCACTTCAATTGAATTGTTCGACGTTCTTGGCAAAGTTTCTTGGTAATCTTGGCGGGACGCATTTTCGAATCTCCCGGTGATCATCAACAAATGCTTCGTCCTGTCTAACGGTGTATTGTTTTACCCATTTACGGGTGACGAATGACGAGATATCCGCTTTTAGCTTGGGCCGCACTTTTCTCATTTCCGCTTATGGCCGCCAACTGTCCTTCTTTGCAACTCAAAGATGGCAACGCGCTCGTTCAACTGGAAAAAGCCTGGGCGAATGCTCTTGAGGTTCGTGACGCCGACGCCGTGGGCTGCATTCTTGCCGACGAATTTCAGGATGCCGATCCCAATGGCAAACTTCACGGGCGGGCGGAAACGCTGGCCCAGATTCCTCACCGTCGTCCCGGCAAAAACGTGCTGAGCGAACTCGATCCTCATATGTTCGGCCGGTTCGGTTATATCCGTGGTCTTGCTACTCTCGTCGATGGTCAGGGAAAGACGTTGGCGCAGGTCCGCTTTACCGACATATATGTCTACCGCGGACAGCGATGGCTGGCGGTTGCTGGACAGGAATCTCTCCTGTCCGACCCGGCGAAATAGCCCATGCGAGCCGTTGTCCAACGCGTGAGCCGGGCCCGGGTGACCGTGGACAACAAAGTTGTTGGTGAAATTGGCCGCGGACTGCTGGTCCTGCTCGGAGTGAGCCGCGAAGATAGCGTGGCCAGTACCGACTATCTCTCAGACAAAATTATCGGACTACGTATTTTTGAAGATGAGAGTGGAAAGATGAGTCAAGACGTGGGACAGGCCGCCGGAAGTGTGCTGGTAGTCTCTCAGTTCACTCTTTACGGCGACGTTCGGCGTGGCAAGAGACCATCGTTTGACGATGCCGCCACCCCGGACCAAGCCCGCGAGCTTTACCAATATTTGGTTGATCGCATTCGCGCCGCCGGGCTCGTTTGTGAAACCGGGGTGTTTCAAGCGACCATGCAAGTAGAACTGGTCAACCAGGGGCCCGTCACTATCCTGCTGGATTCATCGAAAGCGTTCTAGCGAGCGGTTCATCGTCCGCAACTACGCGCCGCTCACAGTTCAGAATCTCCAATACCTCATTCCAGTTGTTGGCCCGTAGGTGCTGCGTCTCCCTGACGTTGTGAGGAGCGGTGAACAGAATCCCCTGGCCTCGAAAGCCTGCGAAGTGCCGCGAGCGATCGTCGACGAGAATATCGGCGTTAACTACGTTCTTGTCGCCGCAAAACACCATTTGACTGGTAGGAATAAAAGGAAAATTCTCCCGCAGCCATTTGTACTTGGCATCGAAAGACGACGGCACTTCCATGGCAGCGCTCGCGATGTACACGTCGTGGTAACGCGCTAACGCCAACAACGCTTCCTGGCTACCCGGGATCATTTCGAGATCATCGAAAAATCCGTCCTCATGTGGAATACCGGCGAATTCTTCCCAGCGGTCATGGGGAATTAGAGAACTCAAACCCTTGCTGGAAACCAACTCCGGCGTCAGATTTCGTCCTGTGCGCTGGTTATACCAGCTCAAATGCCTGGCAAAACTATCAGCAATAACCTCGTCCATATCGATGGCGATGCGAAGTCTTCGCGTCCCGAAATCTTCCAGTTTTATTTTTTTGGCAGGGGGATTTGCTTTCAAAATAATCGAAATCAGCACCATCAGTGCAGCCAGCGCGTTTGCCCAGATTACCGCTTTCGCGTGAACCTGAATTCCGTAAACGAGCCAAAGCAAAACTCCCGTCAGGTAAAGAAACAGCATTGGGTAGGAAAGATCTTTCCCACCTTGCTTTCGCAGCTTTATGATTTGCGGAATAAAGGCCCCGCTTGTACATACCGCAGCGGCCGTCCCGATGAAGGTCGTGAGTGTCATGAAAATGCCTTCTCCCGTGTTTCTCAAGTAGAACTGCCGGATGGCGATTCGTCCAATGAAATGATTGGCAGACTGTGATAATTTTCGGTTATGGAGCTTGAGACTCGCGACTTCGTCTCGTTTGCCGTTCTTGCGGAGGTGCTGCATTTTGGACGAGCCGCCGCCCGTCTGCATGTTTCTCAGCCGGCGCTCAGTAAACGCATTAAGAGTCTCGAAGAGAAGATTGGCGGACCCCTTCTAATCCGTAACCGGCGTGGGGTTACGCTCACTCCGGCCGGGGCGACGTTCTATAACAACTGTCGAAGGCTCGTTCGCGACATCGACATCTCCCTTCAAGCTGCGCGTGCCGTCACCAGCGGTGAGCTCGGCAGACTTCGCCTCGGCGTCGGCATCTCCACGGTACACAGTTTGGTTCCACGTGCCTTGCTCAAATTCCGTGAAGCTCGGCCAGGAATCGAGATAGAAGTGGCTGATATGTCCACGTTTAATCAGATCGAAGCCCTCATCACCGGACGTCTGGACGTGGGATTCGTTCGGTTGCCGGTTAAACATCCCCAACTGGCGATTCGGAAAGTGTTAACCGAGCGCCTGACGATCGCCGCTTCCGCCAAGTTCACGGGCAGAATAACCATGGAGGGCATTCAAGAGCAGGCGTTCATTCTCATTGACCGCGGCGTCTCCGCGACCTATCACGATCACTGCATAAGCCTGTGCGAGCGTTCGGGATTCGCCCCGCGGATCGTGTACGAGGCCAATGACATGTTCACCATTCTGAATCTGGTCAGTGCCGGGATCGGGGTTTCGCTGGTGCCGCGCGCCGCGCGGGCAATGCACGTAACCGGCGTCAAGTTTGCGCCGGTCCATGACAATTACGCTGACTGGGATATCGGAATGGCCTGGAACAAAAAATCGGAGTCCGAAATTATCAGGAAATTCGCAGAGATCGTTCTGCCCGTATCTATGAAATCGGCTTAACTGGCTGCAAGATCCGCAATCCTAGCCGCATCAACGCACGCCCGTACGTTATGAGTGCGAATTATCTGCGCCCCTTTCAATATCGCCACAGTCTCGGCCGCTAAAGTTCCAAATTCACGATCGGTAATGGCGGCATCTTTTCCGTTCCGAGCCAGTGCACGTCCAATGAACGACTTCCGGGAGACCCCCGCCAGCAGCGGGAATCGCAACTGATGGAATTCCTCGAACCGCCTCAGCAAGGGATAGTTCTCCTCCCGATTCTTCCCAAAACCGAAGCCGGGATCGATCACCATGCGTTCCCTTTTCATGCCGCCGAGTATTGCTGCTTCGGTGCGATCTCGCAATTCCCGTTTAACCAGCGAAACGATATCCGGCACAGCGGACAACGTGTGCCACTCATGGGGACGTCCTCGTACGTGCATCAGCACCGCTCCGCATTTCAACTCCGCCAGGGTGTTGATCATGTTCGGGTCCCAAAGGAATCCACTCACATCGTTAACAATCTCCGCACCGGCTTCCACTCCCTGTCGCGCTACCCCCGCCTTGTACGTGTCGACCGAGATCACCGCACCGGGATGTTTTTTCTTCACCCCCACGATGACGGGGATCACTCGCTCCAATTCCTCCTTTTCAGTCACCGTAGCGGAGGATTCCGCAGTTGATACCTTCGCTCCCGGACGCGTTGACTCGCCCCCTATGTCAATGATGTCGGCGCCGTCTTGCAGTAATTGGGACGCAAACTCCACGGCGCGATCGCCGTCCAAATTCACCCCGCCGCCAGAAAATGAATCCGGGGTGACGTTCACGACACCCATGATCAGCGTACGTTTGCCGAGCTGCAACGTGCGCGAACCCATGACCCAATCGAAAACTGGACGCATAAGATGGGATTCTAACGTGAACGTGTCGGGCTGCTACAATCAGCTTGCGATGAGCATTCCGCGCCTGTTCTCGCAGCTGGCATGGTGTCTGTTGTTGCTGACGCAAGTGCATGCCGCGTCGCACAAATCTCTCGACAAAAGAATCGCTGCCATTCTCTCGCCCTCCGACCAGGCCCGCGGATTCTGGGGCATTGAAGTCGTGTCGTTGTCGACTGGGAAAGTGCTTTACTCCTGCGACGCCAACAAACTATTCACCCCTGCCTCTAACACCAAGCTCTTCACCACCGCGGCGGCGCTTGCCCTGATCGGTCCCGACTACAGTTTCCGCACCACGGTGGAAACTAACGGCACGCTTGATACCCACGGCCGTCTCACCGGCGATCTGGTGCTGGTAGGCCGCGGCGACCCCAATCTTTCCGGACGCGAACTGCCCTACGCTCTGCGAACCCAGAGAAATGATCGTCCCATTCGCGTGCTTGAGCAACTGGCGGATACGCTCGTGCAAAAGGGAGTGAAATATGTTGACGGGGACATCGTCGCCGATGATTCCTATTTCGCCTTCGAGCGTTACAGCGAAGGCTGGAGTCAGGACGATCTGCTCTGGGCGGATGGCGCGCCAGTCTCCGCACTTACTATCAATGACAACGTAATCTTCGTGAATATTCTTCCCGCGGACCGTGCCGGCGATCGCGCCTTCGTCAGCATTACGCCTTTCGCTGGCTACTATCGGATCGACAATCAGATCATCACCACCCCCTCGGGCACGGAACGGAAAATCTATATCAATCGTGAGCCGGGGGCCACAGTCCTGACTTTGTGGGGCAACATGCCGCTCGGGGATGCGGGTGTCAATGAAGGGCTTGCCATTGCAGACCCGGCGGAATTTGCGGCCGAATTGTTCCGCCAGCTTCTCGAAGTCCGAGGCATCGCCGTGTATGGGCGGCAGAAGACGCGACACACCGAACTTTCCAGCCTATCGATTCTTACCATCACCGCCTCCGCTGCGACCCACGGTGGTGACGAACTTTCGCGCGGGATGCAAAACCAGCCACTGGTGCTGGCCAGCTATCAGTCCAAACCGCTGCTCGAGGATGTCCGGGTGATCAATAAAGTGAGCCAGAATTTGCACGCGGAAATTTTGTTACGCCTCTTGGGTAGAGAAAAGGGCACGGCGGGCACGATTGAAGGAGGCCTCGAAGTGCTGCGAGGATTTCTGACTCAGGCAGGAGTTCCGGGCGATCAATACGTTTTCTACGACGGATCCGGGCTTTCGCGCCAAAATCTGGTTACGCCGCACACGGTTGTGCAGTTGCTCCGTTATGCGGACTCACAACCCTGGGGTAAAAGCTTCCGCGACACATTGCCGCTTGCGGGAACCGATGGCTCGCTTTACGACCGCTTCAAAACTGTAGATGTCCAGGGGCGGGTTCGCGCGAAGACCGGTTCGCTCGGCGGCGTCAAAGCGCTATCCGGATACGCCACGACCAATCGCGGTGACAACGTGGCTTTTTCCATCCTCTCTAACAATTTCAATCTTCCCGACAAGGAAATGAACGAAACCATCGACAACATTGTGGGAGCAATCCTAAACGACGGCAAATAGTAGATTCAGAAGGTGTGGCGCGCGGTCGGTGAGCGAGCCCTTCCCATACGGGCATTGCTACCGCGGCACGCGTTTCGCCTGACGTCTGCCCAGGCTTCGCACCGCGCCCGGACCGGTGCCAGTGGGCGGCTTCCGCATCCCTTCCAGCAGATCTTTCAACACCACGGCGTTATTGTGCTGTTCATTCTTTGAGGAAAACACCAAGGTAAGATTTCTTTTCTTGTGAACTAATCGATAGAGTTTTTCAAGATCATTCGCTGCCTGCGGTAACGCCAATTCCTTTAAATAGCGTTTGCGGAACGTCGACCAGCTGTCAGGACGGGCATGAAACCACCCCCGCAGTTCATTGGAAGGCGCGAGATCGCGCAACCATGCATCCAACCTCGCTTGGTCCTTCTTCAGACCGCGCGGCCACAAGCGGTCAACCAAAACGCGGTACCCGTCGCCACGAACAGGTGTCTCATAGGCGCGCTTAACAGCGACACGTTTGATAGCGGCGGGCATGGCGGTGCTCTACTATTGTACTTCTGCGGAGCGCGCGCGTGGGAAGAGGTTCCTGGCGGATAAATCAGGGGTCTAAAACGTTTTTGTCCTGGAAACTGAGGATGCAAATGAGCCAGATGAGGTTCTCACCTAAGTCGCATGGCCGCCGCCAGTGGCTGGCCTTCGTCTGCGGCGCAGCGGTTCTATTTGTCTGCGGTTGCGATATCCAGCGCCGGAAGAGTGATGCAGAGCTGGGGTTGAACCCGCAACAGGCCGCAGGGCGCCGCCTTTACGACCAACATTGCGACCGGTGCCACGACCCCTATTCGTCTCGTGACAAAAAAGGTCGCAGCTTGCAGGGCGTTTTCAAAAAGCAATTCCTATCGCAAAGTGGAATGCCTGCCAATGACGAACGCGTCGGGGATATGATCCTTACGGGACGTAATATGATGCCAGCCTTCAGCCAGGTCATGTCTAGGCAGCAAGTCACTGATTTGCTAGCCTACTTGCACACCCTGTAGCCCCGAGCAAGTCGCATCTCAAATTTCGCGCACCTGCCCGTAGTTCAAAACGCTCACAATCACCACTCCACCGACGATGTTCCCCGAGGTTGCGAGCACGAGCCACTGAAGATATTGTCCCAGCGTCGCATCCCCTGCCAGAACGGCAGAAATAATTTCCCCACTAGTGACCACACAGTGGGAAAATTTTCCCGCGCCAACCACAAAAGTCAAAAACCAAACCATCGCCAGTTGCCCAATTGTCCATTGGCTGGCAGTCACTACCCATGCCACCAAAGCGATCAGCCAGCCTCCAATCACGCCACTCCAGAAGATGTGCGAGTTCGAGCCGATCAGTGACTCATCGCCAAGTGTCACCAACTGCTCTGCGACGCCTGGAAGAAGGGCGCCCGATTTTATGGCGAGTAGCCCGAACCGCATGGCCCCGAGAATATTTGAAGCGAAAACGACCCACCACAGGCGCAGAGTCTCAAGCAAGTATCGATGCTCATCGAGTACCAGGATGACCGGATACAGAGTGTTTTCAGTAAACAGTTGCGCCCTTCCAATGACCACCGCGATAAAGCCGATCGGGTAGGCGAGGTACGAGACCAAATCTTGCCAGCCTCCCCGGCCTAGCAGAGCGCGAATCGCCGCAACCGACAGGCCCGTGAGGCCCAGGGTAAGGCCGCCCGCAAGTCCAGAAAAAGCCAGCTTTTTGGAAGAGCGTTTTAGTTCCGCCCTGGCGTCGCCCACGACGTTGAGAAATATCTCCGGCGCGGTGAGCCGGCCAGTTTCAGCGCTATGTTCTTCGCCTCGTTTGGCTACTGGCCTGGACATCCGGGCTTCGATGTCTTCGCACTGTTAAAAGGTGGTCTAATGGTGGAGGGTCGGTTTTCCGATCTGCGCTGACGTTGACCCCATGAACTCACGGCGGTAGGATTCTCCCAGGCGAGCGCGGGCTGGTTAAACCGTTTCCCCCGATCTTTCCTTCTTGTGCGGCAAACCGTCTTTACAGCAAACCGTGTCCTTTACAGCAATTCGTGTGGGCCATTACACTACTGATTCCCTTTAAAATTCAGGAGGTTGGATTCTTATGGCTGGCGAAGAAAAGAAAGAAATCGTAGAAAAAGTGAAGCAGATCATCTCGGAGCAACTGGGGGTCGATGAAAACGAAGTCACTCCCAGCGCTTCATTCGTGGACGATCTCGGCGCCGACTCGCTGGATCAGGTCGAATTGGTGATGGCGTTGGAAGAACACTTCGGGGTAGAAATCCCGGACGAAGATGCGGAGAAGCTTCGCACCGTGCAAGATGCCATTGCATACATCGACAAGCACGCCAAAGTCAGCAAATAGAGGTCCGTCGGGTTGTCCGACTCAACCGGCAGCCCTAGTTATTTGCATTGTTGCGGACCAATGATGATTTATTCGTGCGGATCAATGCTGTACTCGAGGAGGGCCCATGGCTGCCGTTGACGACAAGGTAAAACAAATTATCGTGGAACAGTTGGGAGTTGACGAAGGCGAAGTTACTTCCAACGCTTCGTTCGTGGACGACCTCGGCGCTGATTCCCTCGACACCGTAGAACTGGTCATGGCGTTTGAAGAAGCGTTTGAGATTGAAATTCCGGACGAGGACGCGGAGAAAATTCGTACCGTTCAAGACGCCGTCGACTACATCGGCAAACATGCGAAAGGCGGGAAGTAGTTGGGACGTAGGGTCGTAGTCACTGGAATCGGCCTCATTTGCGGGGTAGGAAACACCGCAGAGGAGGTGTGGAAAAGGCTGCTTGCGGGCAAAAGTGGTATCGCCCGCATTACGCAGTTCGATCCCACCCAATTCGCCTGCCAGATTGCCGCCGAAGTTAAGAACTTCGATCCCCTGCAGTTCATCGAAAAAAAAGAACTGAAGAAAATGGGACGCTTTATCCATCTGGCGCTCGCCGCGGCGGATGAAGCGATGAAGGGCTCGGGTCTGGAAGTCACGCCCGAAATCTCCGAACGCGTGGGCGTGCACATCGGCTCTGGAATTGGTGGGTTCGATGTGATCGAGCGTGAACACATCAGCTTGCTGAACGGCGGGCCGCGAAAAATCTCCCCATTTTTTATCCCGGCTGCGATTGTCAATCTCGCCGCCGGACACGTCAGCATCCGTTATCGCGCACGCGGGCCGAATGAAGCCACCTGTACGGCTTGCACTTCAAGTGCCCACGCCATTGGCGATGCCTTCAAGATCATTTCGCGCTGTGACGCCGACGTAATGATCGCCGGGGGGACCGAAGCTGCCATCACCCCCATGGGCGTCGGCGGGTTTGCCGCGATGCGTGCTCTCTCAACTCGGAATGACGATCCCGAAAAAGCAAGCCGCCCCTGGGATTCGGGACGCGACGGATTCGTAATCGGAGAAGGCGCCGGCATTGTTATCCTGGAGGACCTGGAGTTTGCGCGCCGCCGGGGAGCAAAGATCATGGCGGAAGTTGTCGGTTATGGCATGAGCGGCGACGCATATCACATTACGCAGCCCGCGGAAAATGGAGATGGCGCGTACCGCGTCATGTTGAATACTCTGAAAGACGCCAAGATAAGGCCGGAGCAGGTCCAATACATCAACGCCCACGGAACTTCCACCGACATCGGCGACAAACTGGAAACAGTCGCCATCAAACGGGCTTTCGGAGACCATGCCTATAAGCTCGCAGTGAGCTCGACCAAGTCCATGACCGGCCATCTTCTGGGCGGGGCAGGCGGACTCGAGGCTGGAATTACCCTCCTCGCGTTGCGGGATCAGATATTGCCTCCCACAATCAATCTCGAGACGCCGGATGCTGACTGCGATCTTGATTATGTACCCAATATCGCTCGCAAAATGGAACTGGAGTATGCCATGTCCAACTCCTTTGGCTTCGGCGGAACAAACGGCGCATTGCTGTTCCGGCGCTGGAGCGAGTAACAGTTACTGCAGTTACCCCGCCCGAGACTAGTATCGCCCGCACCAAACGTTGGATGCCGGAGATTTTCAACCGTAAAACGACATTCAACGGAATCGATTCCCGCCCCACTTCCGTCAAGTTACAGAAATATATAGGCTTAGATTCCCAAAACAGGAAACCTCAGTCCATTCCCGGTAATACGACCTTTGTGTCAGACACTGTCCTTCTTCTCCTTTGCCAAAGCGGGCCTCGGAGCTGAGAATGTAGGGGGTTACGACAGTTCCCAAAACCATGCAAAAAGCTTCAGGAATTACGCTAGCGCCTCTTCGTCCCGGCAAGAAGAATTCGGCTCGGGTTGCTCTGGTCAACATCAAGGAACCGAACGGCACACTCTTGGCAGAGTGCTTCAAGCAGTTTGGAATTGAAACGGTGTTTCTGAACACGGGAGTGGCCGACCGCCTGCACAAAGAGAAGTTTGAAGCCTGTGTCCTGCATCTAGGATCGGAGGCTGAGGCAGTGATGGAATCGGCTCGCCGCTCGCCTTCGAACGGGCACATGATCATTTACGGCCTGGGAGGTAGTGCGCAGGATGCAATGCGATTTTCCCGATACGGCGTCAACGCGGTCTTTCACGAGCCCCTGGATCGAACCTCCGCGCTAAAGCTTGTGCGCGCGACCCAGATGCTCGTGTTGCACGAGTTCCGCCGCTACGTGCGGATTCCGATCATTACCGAAATTGCTATGGTGACCACGGATAGCCGGCGCTTTACTGCCACAAGTCAGGAGATCAGTACCGGTGGAATGTCGGTCAAAAGCCCTGAAGACGTGACTCCGGGCACTGGACTGGAGGTTTCGTTCGCTTTGCTGACGTTGCCGCGTATTTGGGTTCGGGCCGAGGTCAGCTGGCGGAAGCCGAACAAAACCTTCGGAGTTCGGTTCGATTCCAAGGATGAACGTCGCTTTCGAATCAAAGAATGGATCGAAGCCTATCTGGAAAACTAGCCATTTCCGGTTCCAGCTTGACCGAACGCCATACATAAACGGCGTTTAGGCGAGAGCGCCCGTACCACACGACCTGCTTTATTCCATGTAAAATCGCAATGGTATGGCAGCTTCGTCTCAACTGGTACAAATTACGGTCGGGCCACCGGTGCGGCAAGCCAAGCCCCAATGGCTGCGAGCGAAGGCTCCAGTCGGCGAGAACTTCCACAATCTCAAAAAGTTAGCACGCGGTCTGGGGCTGCACACCGTGTGCGAGTCGGCACAGTGTCCTAATATCGGCGAATGCTGGAATCATCGTACTGCTACCTTCATGCTGTTGGGTGACATCTGCACTCGTCGCTGCGGATTCTGCGCAGTGCCCAAAGGCAAGCCCGGCCCGATTGACTGGGACGAACCGCGCCGCGTGGCCGAAGCTGTGGCGGCTCTGGGGTTAAAACACACGGTTGTTACCAGCGTGAATCGTGACGACGATAATCTCGGAGGAGCCCGCATTTTCGCTGAGACCATTCGTCAGATCCGCGAACTGTCGCCAGGTTGCCGGGTAGAAGTACTGATTCCCGACTTCCAGGGGCTGGATGAAGCGCTACAGATTGTATTGGACGCACAACCGGATGTTCTCAATCACAACACCGAGACGGTACCGCGCCTCTACCGAGCGGTTCGTTCTGGCGCCCGTTATGAGCGCACTCTGCGGCTCCTCGAAAATTCGAAGGCGATTTCGCCTTTGACAGTCACAAAGTCGGGTGTGATGGCGGGACTTGGCGAAACATCGGCTGAACTGATCGAGGTTTTCCGCGATCTTGGGTCGCGCGGCGTGGACATTCTCACTGTCGGGCAATACCTGCGGCCTTCATTGGATCATTTGCCCATCGCTCGTTTCTACGAGCCGGATGAGTTCGAATATCTGAAACACGAGGCCTTACGATTTGGTTTCCGCCACGTAGAATCTGGACCGTTGGTCCGCTCCAGTTATCACGCGCACGAACAAGCCGAAGCAACCAGAACAATGTAGGCGCGAGCGGCCCCGCTCGCGCCTATCTCTAAAATACTCTGAAATGGATCGTCAGGTAGGTCTTAGGATTTTCCCGGATGGATTTGACCAAGCCGCGTGTCTCCACCAGCATCTGATCGGCATTGTTGTAAAGCGAGGGATCGCGCAGCAGTCTCCCGGCTGTGCCTTCGCCTGCTTCGAGGCGGTCGGAGATAGCCGACAATTTGTCGATCGTGTTCTGGAGTTTGTGAGCGAACTCCTCGTCGGTTGTCATTTTACCGATCGCTCCCTTTCCGGCGTTGATGTCATCGGTCAGCTTCTTAACATTGGCAATCGTTGCGTTCGCCGTGTTATAGAGTTCGGGATCTTTGAGAAGTTTTCCGGCGGTTCCCTTGCCGGCATTCAAATCGTCGATCGTCAAATTCACTTTGTCCAAGGTGCCATTGACCTTCCGGTAAAGCTCCTCGTCAGAAAAAAGCTTACCCAGGGTGCCCTTTCCTGCGGCCACCTGGTTCACAAGGCCTTGAAATTCCGACACGGTGGAGTTCAGTTTGTTGTAGAGCATCGGATCGTAAATCAGCTTTCCGACCGATCCCTGCCCGCTTTCGACAAACGCAATGATTCGATCCAGGCGCTTCAAAAGGGCGTCCATGTTTTGCAGCGTGCCCTGGCCGGAACGCACCATATCTCCAAAATCCGGCACTTCGCGGCTAGGCAGTACATCGCCATTGGTGGCTGGCGCCGCCTTGGCTTGCGAACTGTCAATGTCGATGTAGGTCTCGCCCAGCACGCCCGCGGTAGAAAGCAAGGTCAGAGAATCTTTGCGCAAGCTGAAACGGTATCTCGTGTTTACCTTCATCACGACTTCGACCGGGGTTAGTTGCTTGGCGGGATCTTGCACCACGCGGATGTTTGTGACGTTGCCGATATCCACGCCTGAAAGCCGGACGGGCGCTCCTACGCGCAAGCCGTTGGCGTTGTCAAAATACGATTTCAGCAGGATTTTAGTGGTCAACAAACCACCCGTACCGCTCATGAGAAAAATCAGAACGCCAAGCGTGATGCAGGCAATCAGCACCGTGAGCCCGACTTTGAGTTCAGACCACTTTAGCTGCTTCTGACTAGGCACGCATTCTCCCCGAGCGACTCATTCTACTGTACGGCAAAGGTCTGGTTCAGGATTTCAGAATCATAGCAGACAGTTTTTTCGAATTTACGCCAGTCTCGATGCGGGACGCAGAGTCGTCACCAGTGCGAGCGCGACGAAATAGGCCGCCGCACCGCACGCCAGGGTCGCATTGAGTCCATACTGAATCGCGATGATGATGGCCACGACCGAGCCCAGGACACTCGAAGCTGCGTTCATGGCCCAAGCCCACTCCACGAAATTTCCCCCGGTTCCGTTTTCGGTGGGAGCGAAGCATTCATTCTTTATGGAATTGGCCAGAGACCGAAGGCCAGTGGGAAATGGCATGCCCATCCCAAATCCCAAGGGAACGAGCAGAGCGGCGCTGATCAGAAGTTTGGCAGCAAGGGGCAAGCCGACAAACCGGTTTAGCATTCCAGGCAGCCAACCGACATAAGCCAGCAGCCCTCCGACGATTAGCATCAAAACCAACCAGATACGGCTCGGTTCAGACAGCCACCACCGCGAAACCATGCTGCCTGCGCCACTCGATAGCAGTAACAAGAACACGACAACCGTCAGTGCGTAAACCGGGTGCCCTAAAAACAAGACGAAACGCTGAATAAACGCAATCTCAACCAGAATGTAACCAAGTCCGACGGCGACAAAATAAAGCAACCGGACGGGACGAAGATCTAGCGTCCCCGCGGTCAACGCCAGTGGCACGATCAGAAATCCGAACACGGCGACAAGAGAGATGGCCAACACCACGCCCAACACAGCGACCCCGAGATTGACCTTCCAGTCCATTCCCTGCATGAACGAGCTGGGCCGCAAAACCTGACCGAGCTTCAAGTTGAAAAAGAAGAAGGGGGCATTGTCCGTCACTGGAGCAACGTTGTACGGGTAGCTGGACGAAAAGCGCTGCGGGTCGTTTAGTTGGATCAACCGTGTAAACGCATCCGGATTAGCTGCATTCTGGGCAACTTCGGTTTTGGGGAAAAGCCTGCCAATGGATGGAGCATGCAAGAGAAACAACCTGGGGTTGGCGACGATGTGCGCTCGTACCCGGTCCTCTTCTTCCGCGGTGAATGCTGTGCGCTTCGCCAGCACTGCGACCGCAATGCCGTCTTGATTCAGTGTTCCTTCGGAAACCACCATGAAATTGCCGCGAGTGTCTGAAACGCCAAGTTCGTGCAGCGCCTGCATCGCCACCGAAACTACCCGTAAAGCTTCGCGCGGCTGTTGAAATTCCCAACGGGTGATGGCAACCATCCCGTCGGGCTTAAGGTGTTCGAAATAGTCGCGGAAAGCCTCGACCGTGTAAAGACTGTTCTCGCTCAGGGCAAAGGCGCCCGCTGCCGTAGATGCCCAAGTATCGACCAGGGTCATTTGCACGACATCAAATTTTTGGCTGGCGTTACGGACGAACGAACGCCCGTCGGTGACATGGATGTGAACTTCAGGCCGCTCATAGAGGTGATAAACATAATCCGCATAACGCCCGCGCATGATGGTATTGGCGATGATGGGATTGATCTCAATTCCGGTGACGCTGGGGCTGCCATTGGCCACCGCACGTACCACGTCTACCCCGCCGCCCGGTCCGATGATCGCGTAGTCGCCGTGAGGACGCAGCACATTGGCGATTGCAGGTGGACCTGACATCAGGTGTTTTTCCCATTCCGTACCCTGCCAGGTCTTGGGATTGACATTCATCAAGTAAGTGGAAGCGTCGGCATCGATCACGATTGCCTTGGCGCCACCTTGGCGGTCTACTTCAATGCGAGATATTGCGTTCCAGCGGGAAAATTCGACCCATGCGGCATCTCGAAAACCTCCCTTGGCATAAACAATGTCAAAGACTTTCCCCGAATAATTGACCGCAATCAGGACGAACAGGAACCCAGCCCGCGCGGCGGCAGCCTTCCGGCCTTTGTCGTTTATCGCCCATACGATTCCCGCAAGCGCCATACACATCCCGGTGAAAAGGACGGTATTGGGTCCGCCGAGCCAGTTGAGTAAGGGGACAATGGCGAGACACGCCAGCGCGCCACCAACAAGATCGGCTGCGTAGAGAGGGGAGACGTGCATAGTTTCGCGGGCGAATACAACCGAGAATTCAAGCCCCGTGATGAAGAATGGTACGGCGGAAACCAAATAAATAGCGGTCAAGCGCAGGAAGTTAGCTTTCGAGATTTCCAGCGAAACCGGAATACGAAGAACAATCGCCAAAACCACGGGAACGGTCAACGAATTGATAGCGCAAAGACGGGCCACGAGCGGGCGTGTGCGGAACGAGGTCAGCCAGGTTTTCTTCAGGTGCGCAAAAACGCCCCCAGCTCCAAGTCCCAGCAACGCGATGGAAATCGCTAGAAATGCGAAGTGATAAAAGAGCACAACCGAGAACAGCCGTGTCAGCGCCAGTTCAAGCAGCAGTGCGGCGAAACTACTGAGCCCGGTGCCGGCCAGCATGGCACGATCCAACGTTCTCGCCGTGCTGACAGGGCTCCACAGGGACGTCTCACTCATTGCAGGTTCGTTGGGAAAGCCGCCAGTCTAACAGAAGGGCAGCGCCGAGTTGGCCGTGCGCGGTGCTCAGTTTCAGCGGGCAGGTGCAGATCCCGGTTTCTGGCCACGGGCCGCTGTTCACGGTTTTTCCAGAATCACTTGCGCAATGGCCTGCTCGCTGGTGTGAGATATCGATAGCGCAACGTTAGTCATACCAAGCCGTGCCGCAAACTCAGCAGCCTTGCCGTAAAATTTGATCGTCGGCCGTCCTCCGGGGAGACGAGAGACTTCGATATCGCGCCAGCGGACTCCGTGATTCCATCCCGTGCCTAGAGCTTTCATTGCGGCTTCCTTGGCAGCGAAGCGGGCGGCGTATCGTTCAATGCGATTGGCCTTGGAATCGCAATAATTGATCTCGCCTTCCGTGTAAACGCGGTGGAGGAAACGCTCACCGTGTCGGTTGAGAGCTTGCGCGATGCGCGGAACTTCGGCGATGTCGATTCCAGTGCCTACGATCATGCCCCAACAAGTTAGCACGGCGGAACGATGGGAGCGGCATGGCGACAAGCTCCGCGCCAAGACTCGGCTTACGTTTCACGAGGCTCCCGGAACTCCATTACGATCGCGACGAACAGAGCAACAGCGCCTGCCACAGAGGCGACGGGAAGCGCGAAGGCTCGGTACGCCAGGGTCATGTTGGGATGGATACCACGCACGGCTCCGTTGATTGTCAGTCCGACAATACCCAGGAGCAGGCAGAGCGCAAAGACGAGCAAGGAAAGGAGAAAGGTCACAAGTAATATTCGGACCGGGATCCAGAACCAGCGACGCTTTATCGCAGCCATCCCTTGGTATCGCATCCGTTTTCGATTGTATCGGTTTCAGGTTCCCAGTTCCTGGAAGTCGCCAGCCGCGGAGTTCATTTCGGAAGGTGCGCTAGAATACTCATCATGTCACAAGTTGCCCCGCCTATTACACGAGCCCCAGCGGAGGTTGTGCGCCAGAGCCCCGTATCACAAGCTTCCAATGGAATTTGCTACGCCGCATCGGGGGAGACCACTGTTTCGGAGTCCGACCTCCAAAGAATGGTTGCAGCCGTTCCCGATGCCGCTGCGGCCGCCTTGAAACGTAAGGCTTACTATTTTGTGCCACTGACTGTGAACCAGGGCGACGAAACCGTGATTGCTGACCGCTACGATGTTGCATTGAGCGATAACGCAGTCTGCCATCGCAACCTCGATCTCGGCGACTCGCAGTGCGTGTTCATTTCGACTCGCCTGATGGACGACAAGTTTTCAGTAGCTTTTGAGTTCTATATCAACGTGGGCCATGCTGTGGTAGAGAAAGCCGGCGTTTCCCAGGCATTCGCCGATCTGGTATGGAAGCAGGTGCAGAACAAAGCGCGCGGGGAGACATCCCTCGACGCCTGGGAATCGCGCAAACTCGCCACCGGCCCGGGTCCGGACACGGAGAAATATAAGAACGAGTATCTGTCGGCTAGCTTTTCCGATGCCATCTCAATCTACTTGTTGTCCCTGTTTATCGACGTGGACTATTACGATTTGCGTGAGCGCGACTACCCCTTGCTGGCCCCGGCACAAATGGCCGAACGGCTGAAGAAAGTCGCAGAATTGTTTCCCGCCAATCCGGGGTTCGACTTCACGATCTACTACAAGAGACGGACGTAGGGCGGCCAAGCATCAAACGGATCGTAACTCCGAAAATGCTAAATATTGTGCCTCCGATGGCCTCTGTGCTTACAATCGTCCCCCATGCCCGTCACCGTGCGATCCTTCGCCAAGATTAATTTCGGTTTGAGTATTGGAGCGTTGCGTCCAGATGGCTTTCACGATTTGCGGACCGTCTACCAGACAATTGCCCTGCACGATATCGTTCGTGTGCAGGTCGAACGTGGCACGGGAATAGAGATCCACTGCGAGGATCCTCGAGTTCCAAAGGACTCGACAAACACCTGTTATCGCATTGTCGAACGAGCAATGGACGCGCTTGGAGCACGTAGCCGGGTAACTATCACTATCGAAAAACGGTTGCCAGTACAAGGCGGCTTAGGCGCTGGCTCGGCCAACGCCGTAGCTGCTCTTCTCGCCCTTGAACGGGCCCTGAAAAAGAGTCTTTCAGGCGCGGACAAATTGCGCATCGCGGCTGACGTTGGCTCGGATTTGCCGCTTTTTCTGATAGGGGGCACCGCGCTAGGTGTGGGCCGCGGGGAAGAGGTTTACCCATTGCCCGATCTGCCTTCTACCTGCTGCGTGGTGGCAACCCCTGAGATAGGGGTTTCGACACCCAAGGCGTTTGCGGATTGGGATGCAATGGTGGCGAAGGGCGTCCTCGGAGCGGCCGAGGGCGGCCGTCCGCACGCTGGTCGCGCCGCTGTCAACGCGAAATTGACGGGACTGTCCCCCTCCGATAGAATGAACGAACTCGGCCGTGCTTTGTCTGCGTGGTTGAGTGGTCAACCTTTATCCGGTGTCCCTGTGAGTAAAGGCAGGGGCCGGGCCGAGACCTCGCTTCTCGACCTTGTCCGTACCGGGATCGAAAACGACTTTGAACAGGTCGTCTTTCCGAAGTATCCCGAATTGCGCGAGGTTAAAAGTGTGTTCGAACGCTCAGGGGCATTTTACGCCTCGTTGTCTGGCTCAGGTTCTGCGCTTTATGGGTTGTTCAAATCGCAGACAGCAGGTAAAAAAGCGGCGGCCAAGCTGCGGCAGAACGGCATTCCGGCGGTGGCCACGTCGACGCTGGCCCGGCAGCTGTACTGGAAAAAGTTTCTGGTTTCCGGTTTCTAGTTTCAAGTGGATAATGCGGACTCAACGTTTTAGTTGAACCCTGAAACCAGAAGACTTAAAACTGATTTTACTGGGCCGTCGACTAATGGTAGGTCAAGTGCCTTTGGAGCACTTTGTCTAGGTTCGAATCCTAGCGGCCCAGCCAGAAAACAGCTCTTGGCTGTTAGCTCTTCGTTGTGCATGAGAGCCGACGGCTTGCAGATTGGAGCTAAAAGCTAACAGGTAAAGGCTGCTTCCATGGCAACTCTTGCGACAGCGACTGAAAAGAAGGCCCAGATGAGCGCCGACGAAAAGCCGGAGCGCAAACCACAACGTGGCCGGGTGGATGATCGGTTCAAGATTTTTTGCGGCACGGCCAACGAACCGTTGTGTGATGAAGTTTGCACGTTTCTGGGGTTGACCCGCGGGCAGGCACTGGTCACACGCTTCAGCGACGGGGAAGCCTACGTCCAGGTGCAAGAGAATGTGCGGGGCGCCGACGTGTTCGTGGTGCAACCGACCTGTCATTCGGTGGACCAGCACTTGATGGAGTTGCTGTTGATGATTGACGCGCTCAAGCGGGCGTCGGCGCGGCGTATCACATCGGTCATTCCGTACTTTGGCTATGCGCGGCAGGATCGCAAGGACAAGCCGCGAGTTCCGATTTCCGCCAAGCTCGTAGCGGATCTGTTGACTACGGCGGGCGCGGACCGCGCATTGATCGTCGATCTGCACGCGCCGCAGTTGCAGGGATTTTTTAACATTCCGGTGGATCATTTGTTCGCGTCGCCAGTGCTGGTGGATCATTTCAAGCGGTTGAATCTGCCAAATCTGACGGTGGTCTCTCCCGATGCGGGGGGCGTGGAGCGCGCCCGGTTCTTTGCCAAGAAGATGGACTCAGCGTTGGCCATTGTGGATAAGCGGCGTTCAGAAATGAACGTGGCGGAAGTGATGAACGTCATCGGCGACGTGAACGGCCGCACCTGTCTTGTGATCGACGATTTGATTGATACCGCCGGCACGCTGGTTAAAACCGCCAGCGCATTGATGCAGAATGGCGCAAGCCAAGTCTATGCGTGCGCTTCGCACCCGGTGCTCTCGGGCCCGGCAGTACAAAATATTTCGCAGTCATGCATCACCGAAGTTGTGGTGACGAACACGATTCCGCTGAGTGAAGACGCGAAGCGGGAACCGAAAATCAAAGTGCTAACCATCGCTGGTCTGATCGGCCGTGCGATCCAATCGATCCACGAAGAAACGTCGGTCAGCAGACTGTTTTTATAGGAATGAAAATTTATGGCAACCGCAACTGCAACTGAAAGCAATGTTCTGGAAGCGCAAACCCGTACTCCGGGCAACAAGAACGTGGCCCGGCGGGTGCGTCAGGGTGGCAAAATACCCGGCATCGTATACGGAGCAGGCCAGCAATCGCTGCCGGTGACCCTCGATCCGCGTCAAGTGACCCGTATTCTGCATTCCAAGACCGGCCACAACACCATTTTCGATCTGGATCTCGAGGGCAGCGAACGCACCAAGGCGATGATCGTCGACTGGCAATACGAGCCGATCAAAGGCCACCTGCTGCACATCGACCTGAAACGCATTGCCATGGACCAGAAGTTGAAGGTTAGTGTGCCGATTGTGCTGAAGGGCGAGCCCGCCGGTGTGAAACAGCAGGGAGGAATTCTCGAGCTGATTCTGCGTGAAGTGGAAATTGAGTGCTTGCCTGGGGACATCCCCAGTTCGATCGAAGCAGACGTCTCGGAACTAGTCTTCGGCAAAGTGCTGCGTGTTTCCGATCTGCTGCACAATGAAAAGATTGAGTTCATCACCGAAGAAAATCAGCCTGTGGCGCATATCACTACGGTGAAGGAAGAAGTGGCACCTGCTGCGGACGCGGTTGCCGCGGACGCAGTCGCAACTCCGGCCGAGCCCGAAGTCATCAAGAAGGGCAAGCAGGAGGCCGAGGGCGAAGAGGGTGCCGAGACCTCGGAGAAACCGGAGAAGGGCGAGAAAAAAGAGAAAGAGAAGAAGTAGCTGGGAAGGTCCGCGAGCGGACAGCCGCCCTCGGGTGTCCGCTCGAGAGGAGCTCGACGGGTTTTGTAGCCGAGGAAAATTGACGCAGCGTGAAAATGATTGTCGGGCTTGGCAATCCGGGCATGGAGTACCAGTTCACGCCGCACAACCTGGGATTTCTGGCTATTGATCGAATCGCGAACGATTGTGGCGTGGAAGTTCGTAATCGCCAATGTCGCGCGCTGACGGCCCGGGCGGAAATTGAAGGCCAGCAAGTGTTATTGGCCAAGCCCGAGACCTTCATGAACCTTAGCGGCATTTCGGTTCGTGAGCTCGTGGTCAAACATGAAATCAGGCCAGAGTCCGACCTGATTGTGATTTACGACGAACTGGATTTTCCCCTGGGAACGATTCGTATCCGCCAGCGGGGCAGTTCGGCGGGCCACAATGGCATGAAGTCGATCATTGGGGCGCTGGACACGCAGGAATTCCTGCGTATCCGGCTAGGCATTGCACCCGAACGGAAGATCGCGGATGGCGTGACCTTTGTGCTCACGCCATTTCGTAAGGCGCAACTGAAAAAAGTGGACGAGATTCTCGAGCAAGCAGCTGACGCAGTGAAAGCAATTTTGAAGGAAGGTCCGGCAGCAGCGATGAACCGGTTCAACCGGAAACCTGAAGTCGAAGAGTAGTCACGGATTTACACGGATGAGCATGGATTAGAGCCGGAACGTGCTGATCCGTGAGAATCCGTGGCGGATGGAGATGGAGAGAAAATGAATCGCACTTATGAACTGATGTTTATTGTCCGCCCTGACATGATCGAAGAGGAGCAGGATAAGCTGATTTCCACCTTGGAGACAGCGGTCACTTCTTCGGGCGGAAATGTTAAGAGCGTGGAAAAAATGGGCAAGCGTCGACTGGCATACATAGTCCGGAGATTTCACGACGGCATTTATGTGCTACTAACGGTGGAAGGTGGCGGGGGCCTGATTCACGAACTGGAGCGCCGGCTGCGGGTTACGGAACCGGTGATCAAATTCATCACGGTGCGCATCGACGAGGAACAAAAGCGCCTCGACAAGATCAAGGCGATTCGAGATGCGCGTCGCAAGACTCCCCCAGCCCCGCCCGCCACTCCGGCCCCGCCCGCGGAAGCTGGCGGAGAGACACCTGCCGTAACGGCATAGCAAGAGTCATACGAGTGGTCAGTCAACGGTCGTAAGACCGGCTGATGACTGATCACCGACGACCGACTTTAAGGAGCATCATGGCTGAAGAAATCAGAGCAGCAGCGCACGGAAGTTCTGTTGGAGACCGCCCATCTGGTGGAGACCGCCCATCCGGAGGAGATCGTTCTTCTGGGCCCGATCGCGGAGAACGTCGTCCGCCGCGTGCCAGTGGTCCCGGTGCGCGCGAGGGCGGGCGCAAATATTTTCGGCGCAAGAAAGTTTGCAAATTCTGCGTGGAGAAAATTGAAGCAATCAACTACAAAGACGTTAGGCTGCTGGCCCAGTTCGTGGCTGAAAGCGGAAAGATCGTTCCGCGGCGTCTGACTGGCGTTTGCACACCGCATCAGCGACGCCTGTCGTCCGCGATCAAGCAGGCGCGGAACATTGCGCTGCTACCGTTCGCCGGACGCGCTTCGTAGAACTAGCATCGGGTTACCCGGTTCATCACGGATTTTGTACTGTTGATCCACGTTGAATTCGTGACAAGAGAATTTTTATAGGAGTCATACCATGGAAGTCATTCTGAAGGAAGACGTACCCAAAGTCGGATCACGCGGCGATGTAGTGAAGGTCGCCGAGGGCTTCGGGCGAAACTACCTGCTGCCCCAGAAACTGGCAATTCAGGCCTCGGCAGGAAACAAGAAGGTAGTCGAGCAGATGAAAGCTGCGGCTGTTCGTCGCTCCGCCAAGGAGAAGACGAGCGCGGAAGAATTGGCCAAACAGTTCGAAGGTGTATCGGTTTCTTTCGAGCGCCGCTCCGGAGAAAATGACCAGCTTTTTGGCTCGGTCACTTCGGGTGATATTGCCGATGCTCTTGCAAAGAAGGGCTTTGACGTAGATCGCAGGAAGATTCAGATCCACGAGCCTCTGAAAACCGTGGGCGAATTCAGCGTGCCGATCAAGCTGCACAAAGATGTCACGACGCATCTCAAAGTCGTGATCGAGAAGGAATCTGCTGAATAAGCCAGTCTAACCGTCCGCGCTGGGGCTGTGAACCGGCCTCAGCGCGGAATTTCCTCGAACGTCTGAGCTTCCCTACATCCTGACAAACCCTGCCTGAACCCTATTCCTTACCGGGAATTCTCCCCCAGGCGCATGCACGGACAGGGCCATACTCCTATAATTGATGCTCACGGTTCGTTGGCTGCCACGTCCATAGCTATGCGACCGGGAAGAACGGCAAGGCACCCGGCTACAGTCGAGGACAAGGAAAAACAATGCCGGCCGATGCGTGGGCAGTACCTTTTGCGGTTGGCGAATACCCCCATTCGGGTAAAAATCGGGCCCGGGTGGAGGGAAGCAATCAAACCCAGGACCCCTCAGTGCGGGGCCAAATGGCTGGGCATAGTCTAAGCCGCATCGACGACAGCTCGTTGGTCCGCGAAGCGCAGCGTGGCAACCGCGCCGCCTTTGAGGAGCTTGTACGGCATTATGACCAGGCTGTTCTACGGCTGGCCATGCATCTTACCGGATCGGAACACGAAGCTCAGGACATCTATCAGGAAGCGTTTCTGAAGGCGTACAAGAGCGTTGGTAATTTTCGCTTTGAGTGTTCCTTTTATACCTGGATCTACCGCATCGTGACCAACCTTTGTCTCGACCACCTGCGAAAAAAACAGGTGCGAAAAGAAGACGCTCCGGTCGCTGTGGATTCGCAGGGCGAAGCCTACGACGTTCTTGCCCAGGTTCCTGATGGAAGATCGGGCGCCAACCCCGAGCGTGACTTGATGCGCCGCGAGTTGGGGACGCGAATCAATCATGCATTGGGAAAACTGACGCCGCGCGAGCGCATTGTTTTCGAATTGAAACACTATCAGGGATTGAAATTGCGTACGGTGGGTGAAATTTTGCATACAACGGAAGAGACCGCAAAAAATACTTTATTCCGGGCCACGCAGAAATTACGTGGCTCTCTGGCGGATATGCGATGAACCATGCAAACCTCCCCTACGAAGGGGTCAACCAATGAAATGCGAATGGGTACAGGAAAATATTCTCCTGCATATTTACAACGAGCTGCCCGACGATGCTCGTTATGAATTGGAGCAACACGTTGCGCGCTGTACTGACTGCGCGGCGGAATTGAAAGCGACCCGTCAGTTCCATGCCACGATTTCCCAATTTCCGGTGGACGAACCTTCTCCCAATTTGATTGCTGCCTCCCGGATGCGACTGCAGGAATCCCTTGAAACCACCGAGCAGGGCGGATTCTGGCAGCGGCTGGTATTCGATCCTGCCGCCTGGCTTCGTCCCATCAAGCTGGCTCCTGCTTTAACTGCGGCAATTTTCATTCTCGGTTTTGCTGGCGGAATTGGGGCTACCTATCAAGTGATGAATACAAGAAACTCGGTCGAGCCATTGGCTCCCGCCCCCATCGAGGCTTCTATTACCGGCATTCAATCCATCCAGCAGGAACCTGGCTCTTCACAAGTCAGCATCAGGTACAACACGGTTTCTACTCAGGAAACACAAGGTTCATTGAACGATCAGCGAATCCAGCAATTGTTGCTGTTCGCTGCGCGCAACAATTACAACTCAGGCGTACGGATGGACTCGGTAGATTTGCTCACGCAAACACCGAACGATGCCCATGTGCGTGAGGCTCTCTTGTACGCCTTACGCTACGACTCGAATCCCGGAGTGCGTCTTAAGGCGATCGAAAGTCTTGGTTCGTATGTGAAAGATGACGTGCGAGTGCGCGATGGAGTCCTCGAAGCGCTGGCAAATGACTCGAACCCTGGCGTGCGGGCCCAAGCCCTGCGTCTTCTCGAGCCGGTTCGCGCCGACAGCAGCGTGAGAGTGGTTCTGCAGAAGTTGGCAGACAAGGATCCAAACCAGTTCATTCAGTCACAGGCCCGTAATGTGTTGGCTCAGACAGCCGGGATCGACTGACGTTGGCTGACACTTGCCGCATTTGATGAGTCAGGTGCGGCATCCTGGAAATCGGAAGGTGAATGGTGAAAAGGCTTCGCACAATTATTTCGATAGTTCTGCTGCTCCTGCCTCTGGCGTTGGCGCAAGATACTCGACCCGACGAACAGACGCGAATTTTTCAGGATCATGACAGGTGGACCCGGCGGATCACTGGCTCCATGCCAGCGGCGAAAAACCTCCGCGTAAAGGTGGACACCGGCTCGGTGCGGGTAGAGGGCGGATCTCAGCAGAACATCAGTTACTCCATCAGCAATCATTCCTACGCGTCGTCGGAAGATAAAGCCCGGCGCGAATTCGAAGGTTACAAAATCAACGTTTACGTTCGCGGAGATACGGCCTGGGTAACAGGTGAGTGGCAAGGCGGCAGGCCGCATCGATCTTCTACCGAATTTGTAATCAACGTTCCGCGCAACATAGACCTGGCGAAGGTTGCAACCGAAGGTGGCGACCTCGTTGCCACTGGTATGGCCGGTCGCGTAGAGGCGGAGACCGGTGGCGGAACTATTCACGTGGATAACATTGGAGGATCGATCAACGCCGAAACGGGCGGTGGCAGCATCGACGTGGGGACGGTTGGCGGTGACCTTACCTTGCATACGGGCGGTGGCAGCATCAAGGTAATGGCAGCAAAGGGCAAGATCAATGCGGAGAGTGGTGGCGGCAGTGTGATGGTGGTCTCTGGGCTCCAAAGCGCTGTGTTGGAAACAGGGGGCGGCAGTATCGAGGTCCAGCGCTGTTCCGGATCGTTGAAGGTGACGACAGGGGGCGGCAGTATCGATTTGGGTGAGATCGGAGGCCCCGCCGAAATTGAAACTGGTGGAGGCAGCATCCGCTTGAGTTCTGCTACCGGCATGGTGCAGGCGCAGACCGGGGGAGGCAGTATTGCTCTGAACGGTGTGCCGGCCGCCAAGGCCGAGACTGGATCCGGTGGAATCGTGGCTAAATTTGTATCGGGCTCAGGCCGTACCGACTCAGTACTCGAGACATCCGCCGGAGATATCACAGTTTATCTGGCCCCCGACCTGAGCATCACTATCCGTGCTTCGATTGATCTAGCCAATGGCCACCGCATCCGCTCGGATTTTTCCGAGATACAAGTCAGCAGTGAAGGCGGCCAATGGGGCCCCGGCACAGCAACCGCGGAAGGGAATTTGAACGGCGGAGGACCGATGTTGAAAGTGCGTACAACCACTGGAAACATTAATTTCCTCCGTGCCAGCCGCTGAGAAGAAGAGAACCATGAAGAGGGGGAACGAATATGCGTAAATCGATCCTCGGAATGCTGATGGTACCGATGCTTCTAACGGTTGCCGGTGGAGCTCAACTTTGTTCCCAGGAACCTTTCACCGAATCCTTTGGTTATTCCAGCGAGGACTTCGGCGGCAGTGCATACCTGGGTGTGGATACCCGCGATATTACCTCTGATCGCCTTGGCGATCTGAAGCTGAAGGAAGAACACGGCGTGGAAGTGACGCTGGTCGATCAGGATGCGCCCGCTGGCAAAGCGGGACTCAAAGAGCATGACGTTATTCTCACCATCAATGGAAACCAGGTGGAGAGCGTGGAGCAGTTACGCCGCATGATCCATGAGATTCCTCCCGGACGCCTGATCTCGATTGGAATCAGCCGCAACGGGCAGCCAATGACTCTTAAGGCACAGTTGGCGGATCGCAAGAACAATTTCTCCTTGGCAATGCCCAGCGGAAAGGCGTTCGCTTTCGCAATGCCAGCGATGCCGGCTACACCCGCTATGCCAGCCATGCCGGACATGGATGTACCGGTTTCCATCGTCGTGGTTCATTCCTCCGCTCGAAGCGGGTTGATGGTAGAAAACCTGACTCCTCAACTGGGAGACTTTTTTGGAGCGAAAGATGGACAAGGCGTATTGGTTCGCTCGGTAGAAAAGGGAAGCCTCGCTGAGAAGGCAGGGTTTCGCGCCGGAGACGTTATTGTCAAGGTAAACGGCGAATCTATCAGTGACAGCGGCGACTTCACCCACGCGCTTCATGGTCGCAAGAATACGGCTCTGAACGTCAGCATCATTCGGGAAAAGAAGGAACAGAATCTCAGGCTGCCATTGCCGGAGCGCAACCAGTCCGAAGTCTTGGATGAAAGTCTTGAGGTTCCTGATATCGATGCGGAAACAGAAATTGACCTTACCGGCCTTCAATCCGAAATTGCGGGGATAGGGCCTGAGATGAAAACCACACTGGTTCGAATCCAGCCCGAGATCGAAAGGGTAACCGAGGAAATACGCAGCCACCAGCGGGAACTGAAGAAACAGATGAGAGATCTAGAGCGAGAACTACGCAACGAAGAAATTCGAATGGAAAAGCATAAGAAGCAGGACCTGAAAATCTGGCAGCCCCCGGCGGATATTTGACGTACGGGATTTTTTTTGGCAACAACTAAAGCGCGAGGTCCGTGGTTACACCGACCGGCCGATGGATTTCCCTCGGCCATGCTGAACATCGGCGACGACCCTTACACAATTTCTTCCGGCCTGTTTGGCTGCATAGAGGCCGGCGTCAGCCGCTTTCACCAGTTCGTCGCGAGTGGTTCCATGATCGGGAGATGTGGCGACTCCCGAACTAATGGTCACCGGCCGTGGCACACCGGGAAATTGCCAGGTGTCGACCATTTTTCTTAACTTCTCAGCGACTCCCAAAGCGTGCTGGTGCGTGGTTTGCGAAAGTAAGATCGCAAACTCTTCTCCTCCGTAGCGGCAAACAACGTCAATCTTCCGCAGTTGTTGAGAGAAAATTGAAGATACCTGGCGCAGCACTTCGTCTCCAAGCAGATGGCCGAATTCGTCGTTCAAGCGCTTGAACTGATCGATATCGACCATGATCACCGCCATGCCAGAGTCGAACCTTCGAGCTCGCTCCAATTCTTCTTCAATGCGAAGTTCAAAAAATCGGCGATTGAAGATTCCGGTCAAGCCATCAAGGTAGGCCAACTGCTTCACTCTCTCCACGTAATAGGCGTTCTGGACCGCAGTAGCGCATATGTCGGCGACTGATTCCAGGGACTGAGTTTCACTCGTGCTGAATGAACCGGTGCGATCACTGTCGAGCACCAGAACGCCGAGCGTCTGTCCAAACGAAATCAATGGTATGCACATCCTGGATCCGGTCTCCGAATAGATCGCAACGTAGTCGGGTATGGCAGCGATGTCATTCTCAATCAAGGTTTTACTCTCGGATAATGAACGCCCCAACAAGCCTTTCGCCGAGGGGAGCCTTCCACCCTCTGGGATGCTGGGGGTCAGATCGCCGTGGTGGGCGCGGAGTACTAGGTCATCTTCATCCTTCAGGAAAATCGAAACATGAGAAACCCGGAAGGCTCTTTGAATCTTCTCGCAAGCCTTCGAAAGCAAATTCTTGATGTCCAGCACCACAGTTGTTTCGCGGGCGATTGCGTTGATCGCTTCCAGCTGCGAAGCCCGCCTGCGTTCCAATGAATACAGATGCGCGTTCTGCAGCGCCATCGACGCCTGGGTGGAAAACAGCGTCAGGAGGTCGACGGTTTCCCGCACGAAGTGGTCGGGATTTTCGCTCTGACAATCCAGCACACCAACTACCTCATCCCGGACCATCAGTGGAATTGCCAACTCCGAACGAGTCTTTTTTCCGCGAGGAACATAGCGGGTGTCCTTCGCGAAGTCCGGAACATACAGGGGACGCTTTTCCTTCGCCGAGTTCCCAATCAGACCGCTGCCGATCGTTATGCGAACCTTACTGAAACCTTCCTCCCCGCCAATCTGGGAGCGCATCGTTAAGTGCTGTTTGTCATTATCTATCAACAAGATAGCTACATTTTGCAGATGGAAATAATCCCGCGCTATGATCAGGATACGTTGCAACACCTCGTCCAAATCAAAGGTGGAAAGGACCGCCTGGCTGGCGTCGTAGAGGATGGCGATTTTTTGCATGTTGCCAGCGGGATTGTAGCCTGTCCCAATCACATACCGAAGTTCCGAAAGTAATGCCCGACGCATGCAAAACCTCACGTTTACCTGACTTTCGGGGAGTGACGCGGGTACGAGCACGCTCGAAATTTGGCCATGGCAAGTTAT
Source organism: Terriglobia bacterium (assembly GCA_963786325.1). Classification (GTDB taxonomy): domain Bacteria; phylum Acidobacteriota; class Terriglobia; order Terriglobales; family Acidobacteriaceae; genus JAIQFF01. The sequence continues at coordinate 781,700 of CAWAYW010000010.1, read as the reverse complement.
ATTTCAAATTGGGCCAACACCGGACTTTCTGTCTGCTATGAGCTTGATGATCCCTAGTGCCACCAGACAGAAACCGGCATCCACGGCGAGACCCATATCGGTGCGAAAAGGCACATGGCGGGCCCAGAGTGGCAAGCGCGGCATCAAGAGGAAATAGGCTGCGTTCCCAGCAAGGACAGCCGCAAGCGAATGTAAGAAATTGGATAAAGATAGTTTCGACACTGGCGACTATCCTGAAATTGCTTGTTTTACCGCGCCTTAAACATTCTGCCTCGCCTAGGGTCCCAATGTCGCTCAGAAAGCCTTACCGAAAAATCTGAATATGGGTTGTCGGTGGCTAAGACCTGAACGCAGCACCCCTGACACCTACCTCCCACTCTCCTGCTAACATTCCTCAGATGCTGGATCCCGCCACCTCCGTTCAGTTCGTGAAAGGGGTTGGACCGCGCCTGGCCGAGGTTTTGGCGGCAAAAGGCATCCACACGGTCGACGATCTGCTCCACTATCTGCCTTTCCGGTACGAAGATCGCGTAAATCCGCGCGGAATTTCCGAGCTGCGCCCGGGAGAAATGGCCACGGTCATCGCCGAAGTGCGCACCTCTGGCATATTTCGGACCCGCCGCATGCCTATTTTTCAGATGACGGCAGGCCAGGGAAGAAGCCGCCTGAAATGTACATGGTTCAACGCTACCTACTTACGCGACCGGTTCAAGCCCGGGCAACTGGTATCGCTCTACGGCAAAGTGGAGGAAGACCGTTACGGCGGGACTTTGCAACTCATGCAGCCTCAGTTCGAAATTCTGGGTGATTCCTCAGAGGAATCCGATGGTGCGGATCAGAAAGCCGCGGCCTCGCTGGAAGTGGGGCGCATCGTCCCCATCTACGAGTCGGCGGGACAGGGTCGTCTGACTCCCCGTTGGTTCCGGCGAGTGATACACGGCGTGCTCGAAAACCTTAGCCCAGAGCTTCCCGACCCCTTCCCTGCGATCGTTCGCAACCGATTGAGCCTGATTGCACCTCGAGAAGCCTTGTGGCGAGTGCACTGGCCCGATCCCGGCGAAAGCTTTCAGGATTTGCAGACTTCACGCACGCCTGCCCATATCCGGCTGATCTTCGAGGAACTCTTCTTTCTAGAGCTGGGACTTGAGCTTAAGCGGCGCGAGCAAAAAGCTCAGGTGGGCATCGCATTCCGCCTGGACGGCCAGGTTCGAGAGGCCATCAAGAAGGTTTTGCCTTTCCATCCTACGACGGCGCAAAAGCGTGTTCTTAAGGAAATCGCGTCCGACATGGAGAATCCTTTCCCCATGCGGCGTTTGCTTCAAGGAGATGTTGGGTCCGGCAAGACGATCGTTGCGTTCGAAGCCGCTATCATCGCCATCGAAAATGGATATCAAGTCGCGCTGATGGCCCCCACCGAAATTCTGGCGCAACAGCATCACTTCTCCGCACGAAGAATTTTGGAGAATGCCGGCTACCGGGTCGTGCTGCTTACGGGATCTTTGGAAGAAGATCGTAAACGCGAAGTGCGCCGTCACATAAGCCAAGGTAATGCTCAATTGGTGATCGGAACTCACGCTCTGATCGAACAGAAAGTGGAGTTCGCCAAATTAGGGTTAGTAATTGTGGATGAGCAGCATCGTTTCGGAGTAATGCAGCGTTTCAAACTGATGAAAAAATCCGGCGATGAAGGGATCTCGAAGAAGAGCGCAAGTATTGCGGGCGAGCCCGACGTTCTGGTGATGACCGCGACCCCGATCCCTCGCACGCTCGCTCTGACTCTCTACGGCGATCTGGACGTTAGCGTCATCGACGAGATGCCTCCCGGTCGCACACCGATTGTCACGCGCAGAGTGTCGGACGATCGGGCTGACGAGGTTTGGCAATTTGTGGGTAAACAGGTAGGCGCGGGCCATCAGGCCTATGTGGTCTATCCGGTCATTGAAGAAAACGAAGAGAGTGAACTCAAGGCCGCGATCAAGATGTCGAGGGAACTCGAAAAACAAGTCTTTCCCGATTTGCGGGTCGGGCTGCTGCATGGGCGGATGGGCTCGGACGAGAAGGAAGACGTGATGCGCCGTTTCCAGAAGGGTGAGTTGGACATTCTGGTTTCAACCACGGTCATCGAAGTGGGCGTTGACGTCGCCAATGCGACCGTAATGGTGGTTGAGCACGCCGAGCGATTTGGACTGGCACAGTTGCATCAGCTTCGCGGACGTATCGGCCGTGGTGCCGCGAAATCTTTTTGCATACTGATGACGGGTAGAAAAATTTCTGAGGATGGGGAGCGCCGTCTCGACGCCATGGTGCGCACAACGGACGGCTTCCAGATTGCCGAACTCGACCTCGAATTACGCGGACCAGGCGAATTCTTCGGTACCCGCCAGGCAGGAATGCCGAGCTTTCAGGTCGCCAACCTCATTCGGGACCGCCAGCTACTTGAGGCTGCCAAGCGCGAAGCTGCTGCAATCCTCACTGGTCCGAATGATGAGGTCTCGAAAGAGGAAATCGATCGTGCGTTGAAGCACATGCGTACCCACTGGCAAAAGACATACGGTTTGGTCGAGGTGGGTTAGCAATTGAAGGCTTGGGTGGCGCGCGGGCGCCCGCCCATGACGGTCGATGGTGTCCACCTACCCAAGCTCACCGTTTTCCGCCTGCAGTGCGATAATCTTCAGCGGTGCCTGTAACTTCCAAAGCCGACCTTTACCGCAAACTTCCCTCCGTCGACGAGTTGCTGCGAAGCCCTGAACTGGCCTCGACCATCGAGCACAACGGGCCGGCGGCGGTCACCGATGCGGCTCGGACCGTGTTGGGTTCTTTGCGAGCGGAAATCGCAGCGGCACGATTAGATGTGGCCGGCGTCGATCTTGCGCTTTCAGGAATCATTGATGCAATCGAGCGGCGGGTTCGTAAGACGATCAGTTTCTCACTGCGCTCTGTTATCAACGCTACAGGAGTAATCCTGCACACAAACCTGGGACGGGCGCCGCTGTCCGAGACAGCTTTGGAACATGTTCGTCGTATCGCCGCCGGGTATTCGAATCTCGAGTTCGACGTTGAGACTGGAAACCGCGGCAAACGTGACGTTCACGTGAACGCGCTCTTCCGCAAGCTGTTGAGCCTGGGATTAACCGGAGACACTGGCGCACCGGAGGCCTCCACGATCGTCGTCAATAACAATGCCGCGGCCGTCCTTCTCGCTCTGAACACGCTGGCCGAAGGCGGCGAGGTAATCGTTTCGCGCGGAGAGCTGGTGGAGATTGGAGGATCGTTTCGCATCCCCGACGTAATGTCCAAGTCGCTCGCTACTCTGCGGGAAGTGGGCACCACCAATCGCACTCGCGTCGCCGATTACGAACGGGCGATCAACGATAAGACCCGCTTATTTTTGCGAGTTCATCGCTCGAATTTTCGGATCACGGGATTCACCGAACAGCCGGCCATTAGTGAGCTGGTAGCCTTGGCAAAAGCGCGAAATATCCCCCTGCTAGAAGACCTGGGCAGCGGTTCTCTGTTCGATTTGCGTTCCGTCGGCATTGAGGGAGAGCCCAGCGTGCTGGACAGCCTCAACGCAGGGGTCGACGTGGTCAGTTACAGTGGCGACAAACTGCTGGGCGGGCCGCAAGCGGGGATGCTGAGCGGCCGTGGAGACCTAATTAATCGTATGCGAGCGAATTCATTGTTTCGCGCCCTTAGAGTCGACAAGCTTACCTATGCTGCTCTTGAGGCGACACTTTTAGCGCACCTGAAGCAAGACCATGAATCGATTCCGGCGCTGCGAATGATGCACTCGTCGAAGGAGGAAATTGCAAAGCGGGCGGAGGCCGTATCCGGCCAAATAAAGGGATCAAAGTTGTCAGTGGAGAGCGTTGTCGGTGAATCCGTGGTAGGCGGAGGCGCTGCTCCCGCGGCGGTCCTTCCAACGCGCCTTCTAGCTTTACGTTGCACCGGTTTGACTGCCGACGAAATAGCTGTACGACTGCGATCCAACAATCCGCCTGTCGTGGCCCGGGTGGAAGACGGACGGGTCCTTGTCGATTTACGAACGGTATTCCCGGAACAGGAGCCGGCTTTGATCGCGGCCATCCAGGCAGTGGGCGGGTCATAGCGGCAGGCATTCGTCATTCACGACCCGCCAGCTTCGCGCAAGCGCCACTAGCGCTCCGGTAGAGTAGGTCATGGCAACCCTCTACACAATCGGCCATTCCACGCGGACGTTGGATGAACTGATAGAAGTTCTGCGCGGGCATTCCATTGCAACCCTGGTCGACATCCGTTCTTTCCCCATGTCGCGCCGGTTGCCTCACTTCAATCGTGAATCGCTTGAGAGCGCGCTGCCTGCTGTAGGAATCCGATACGTGTGGATGAAGGAACTTGGCGGCCGCCGCAAGAAGATTCGTAACGACTCGCCCAACATTGCGTTGCGCAGCCCCAGTTTCCGCAATTACGCCGACTATATGCTGACCGACGAGTTCCGCCAGGGCATGGACCAATTGATCCATCTGTCTGCATCATCCCGCACCGCTTACATGTGTGCGGAGCGGGTATATTTTCACTGTCACCGCATGTTGGTTTCAGATTGGCTTTCCGCTCATGGACATGAAATCCTGCACATCGATGGGGTTGGTCCAGTCAGGGCCCACAAGCTTTTGGACGACGCACGGGTCGTCGATGGCGAACTGATCTATCGCGGGGACCGCCTCTTCTAGACAGGAATCTGCTTCGGAACGAGCGGCCATTCGCTACAATTGTTGCATGCTCCCGCGCATTGCGATTCCTGTTCCTCATTCCGAAGATGTGGAATACGCCGGGCGCGCCTTACCGCAGTATGTTCACGCAGTTCAGATGGCGGGCGGCGAACCAGTTTGCATTCCTCTCAATTTGTCGGCGGCGGAAATCACAACGCTGATCGAAAACTGTGATGGGGTGATATTGCCAGGAAGCAAAGCGGATGTTGATCCTGCAAAGTACGGCTCGCCCAAACATCTTAAAACCGCCGCCGCCGATTTTAGGCGGGATACGGTTGATGAAATGCTCTTGCGGGACGCTTACGCCAAGCGTAAGCCAGTGCTCGGAATCTGTTACGGCTTGCAGATTCTTAATGTGTACCGGGGGGGTACACTGCGTCAGCACATCGAATCGCCCGTCAACCACCAGGCCGGTAAAAGCGTGCCAATCGCGCACACCGCAGATATAAAATCCGATTCCCGACTAGGCAAGCTCCTCGTCCCCGTCCCTCACACTTCAGGAGACGAGTTCTCTATTCCCGTGAACTCGAGTCATCACCAGTCCGCTGAAGTCGCGGGCCGCGGGTTGCGGTTCGTGGCCCGCTGTCCGGACGACGGAATCATTGAAGGGTTGGAGGGAATCGCGGCCGACCACTTCGTCGTGGCCGTGCAATGGCATCCAGAACGTTCCGTGGAAAACGATGAGCATTCCCGTGCCCTCTTTCACGCATTGATCAAAGCAGCACAGTTGAAAACCCCCGAGACGGTCGTAGACTCAACCACCGGCTAGTTTCTCGGCGAATTATTTTTTGCTTTTGATTCGTCGGGAAGTTTTCGCGACTTTCTTCTCCAGCAGAACCACCGTATGCGCAATCGCTGCGTTGTCGGTCCCCATGCCTTCGGGTGTCTTGGCCTTCAGGCCCACACAATCGGCCGGAATTCTCAAGAGGTTCGCAAGATGTGCACGGATGGCAGGCGCATGCGGGCCAATCCTCGGCGCCGCCAGAACCAATGTGGAGTCGATATTTGCCACGGCGTAGCCGGCAGCCTCCACACGTTTGACCGCTTCCGTCAAAAAGACCGCCGAGTCTGCCCCTTTCCATCGCGGATCGGATGGCGAGAAGAGAGTGCCAATGTCAGGAGCGGCGATGGCGCCTAGCAAAGCGTCCGTAACGGCATGCAACAACACATCACCGTCGGAATGTCCACTCAGTCCTTCGGAATGAGGAATTGTCATGCCGCCGATCTTGAGCGGGATGCCGCGCTTGAATTCGTGAGAGTCCCAGCCATAGCCGATCTTCATGCTGCAACCCGAGCCAAGGATTGACACCAATTCTCACCGATTTTTTTCTTTTGACTATCGAATACGATTTGTCGCAATCGTGGGCGAGAGGCGAAATTGCTTATCCGGCCATTCTCAACATCAGTGGATTTCAAATCATGTAGCAATTGAACCTCTCAAACGAGCTGCACACAGGGCAAGTTCAAACCCTTATTTCGTGCAAACGTGAAAATCCCTTGCTGCTTTACTGTTTCAAAAAGAATTCCGCCAGTTCCATGTCTGCCGGCGTAGTTATTTTGATGTTTCGTGGTGAGCCCATCACTACTGCCACTTTATGGCCTGAACGCTCAACCAGCGAGGCTTCGTCAGTCCCGAGAAAGCCGTCCGCTGTAGCTTCGTCGAACGCTTTTTTCAGGACGCCGTAGCGAAAACCTTGCGGGGTTTGCGCCATGACGACCCGCTCGCGCGGTATGGTCGCTGTAATCAGAGCCCCTTCCGAGGTCCTTTCGACTTGTTTGATCGTGTCCATCGCAGGCATGCCCGCGATGGCGGCACCGTATTTAGTGACGGCTGAAATCACCTCCTGAATAATTTCCCGGGTTACGAAAGGCCGAACAGCGTCGTGAACCAGCACAATATCATCGGGAGAAGCGGAAATTTTTGCCATGGCACTCGCTACGGACTGCTGTCGATGTTCGCCACCCTCGACCAACTCAATCTTCTTGTCGGAAAAGTCGGCCGCATGCGATTGCAACCGCTCACGAAACCCTGAAAATTCGTGGACGCGCAGGGCCACATAAATCTCTGATACCTCGGGACTGGCAGCAAACTTGCGCAGAGTATGAAAGAGGATCGGCGTCCCCGCCAATTCGAAGAATTGTTTGGAGGCAACAGGCTTTCTCGCCTTCACTTCGGCCACTGCAGCCATACGGGTCCCGAGGCCGGCTGCCGGAATGATGACTACAACTTTCATCGCGGTTGCAGTATACGGGGTGGAAACAGACGGTTCAAATGTGTCAAAGCTGTGCGCTACGATTTAGGTCCTTTTGGCGGTTCCCATAATTCAATCCTGTTGCCGTCAGGGTCCATGATCCACGCGAAACGTCCGTAGTCGTAATTCTCGCGGCGCGGATCAATCTGCACCCCTTCCTTTTCCAATGCCTCGAGGAGGGCATCCAGATTGTCGACGCGATAATTAACCATGAATCCCGATTGGCTGGGATCGAAATACCTGGTGTCACGCGGAAAAATCGACCATACCGTCACAGCGATGTTCCCGCTGTTTTTCTCTCCACTCTCTTTGGACTCTGAGTCCGGGACTTCGCGCCATTCGAACGCGGCACCAGAACCATCGGGAGAAGGATGAATCCCTAAATGGGTTTCGTACCATCGATAAAGTTTGTCCGGTTCGTCTGATTTGAAGAATATTCCCCCAATGCCGGTAACTCGTTTCATGTCCCTCCTCAGATTCGCGCAGCACGATCAACTTCACACTGACGACATCTCGCAAAACTCTACGGCTTTATAGATACTAGGCTTTGGCACCACACCAGACTACCAAGTGCATCTAACAGGTGATAAACGATTTGCGGCTATCTCCTTAAAGCGACAAATGACCGGCAGGTCAAGGTGCAACCCCACAATCGATTTCGGCAACTTAGAATGATACCTGTTCGGCCTTCGCGGTTATTTTTGAGAACTTCATTGGGGCGATGGTGAGATCAAAGCGCGGGTCGTGGCTTCAACTGGTTACGCTTTGCATGGTGACCGCGATTTCGGCAGCGCTCGGCTGCAGCGTTGTTTTCGCCGGTGCGTCCGTGGTTTTTGCCATCGCTGAACCACCAGCGCCTGCGGCTGACACGCCATCGGAAACCATCACACCATACCCGCTCCGCAGTGAATCCGCTTTTCCGGCAATCTCTGTCTTGTTTCGGGCGAATCCGGCGCAGTCTCATAATCCAGCTCCTGATAAGGAGACCGGGGGCGAAACAAGGACATTCACAGGAATGATCACCGACTCCCATTGCGGCGCCAGGCACTCAAGAAATTCGGATAAGACATCCGCCGAATGCGCCCATCTCTGTGTGCACAGCAAAGGCTCGCACTACGTTCTGGTGGACGGCGAAGAAATCCACGGCCTGCAAGGCGACCGCACCCAGCTGGACAAACTTGCGGGAACGAGAGTAAACGTCGTCGGAAGGCTCGTGGGAGACACAATCAGAGTGCAGTCGATTTCGCCACTTACAAATTAGATTTAGCCCGCGTCGAGGTCTTACTCGATCGGGCGTTCCACCATTACCGGCTGCGGCTTCTTGATCTCCCCGCCACCTTGACTCTGCGAAACCACGGCTGTCGAGGGCAGTGAGGGCATCGCATTCATCGCGGGACGTGAATCGTTACGCACGCCGTTGCGCTCATCCCATTTTCCAAAAATCATTTTGCCGGCAGTGGTCTGCAACACGGAAGTCACTGAAATGTCGATCGTCTTGCCAATCATCTTTCGTGCGTTGTCCACCACTACCATGGTGCCGTCGTCAAGATAAGCCACGCCCTGGTTATATTCTTTGCCTTCTTTGAGAATGAACACTTTCATCGTTTCGCCGGGCAGCACAATTGGCTTCAGCGAGTTCGCCAGTTCGTTAATGTTCAATACAGCTACGCCCTGCAGTTGCGCCACCTTATTCAGATTGAAGTCGTTGGTAATAATTTTTCCTTCGTATAGTTTGGCCAGTTCAATAAGTTTCAAGTCGACTTCTCTTACCGCGGGAAAATCGTCTTCAACAATCTGGATTTGCACGCTGGCAATTTTTTGCAAACGTTGCAGAATGTCCAGTCCGCGCCGTCCTCGATTCCGCTTAAGGGAGTCGGCGGAGTCCGCGACTAGTTGCAGTTCGCGAAGGACGAACTGCGGAGTGACTATAATTCCGTCAAGGAAACCCGTCTCGGCAATATCCGCGATACGGCCATCGATAATGACGCTGGTGTCCAAAATCTTATAGCTTTTCTTGCCCTGCTTCTCGCCTCCGAAAACGCCTCCCAGCGCCGCCAGATTCAGCAAGTCACCTTTATTTGCTCCGACCACCAGTCCGACATAGGCCATTAACAGCATCACCAGAATCTGCAAGAAGCTCTGCGTATGTCCCGCTGGGATGCTGTTGCGAATTACGAGAGCGAATAGGTAGGCTCCGAAGATGCCCAGGATGCTGCCGATGGCGGCGCCGATCAGGCGCGTCAAGCTGACGAGCCGGAGGCGCCATTCAAACAGCACAATGGCTATGCCGATCGCCACACCAGTCAGTGCAGCGTCGAGCTTCGAAGGCAGGTTAAAAGGATCAATCAGGTAACAGGTAACAGTAATAATTAAAACAAATAAAAAACGTACCAAAAACAAGTCCACCGAAGGACCTCCCCGGAACCCACCTGCGGCTCCCCGCCGCGAACGAGAGTCCCGCACCAGTTGCCGTGCTTCTAGAAATGGAACCAGTGATCTGTTAAGCGGAGCCTATGAATTAAAAGATAAAAAGCTCCCACTTCCTCGGATCGCAACGTTCGAAACGAGGAACCCCAACTCTTGTTAGTGAAAGTATATACCGGAGGCAAAAGCTTCGATTTTGAAGCTGCAAACCTTTGCGGCTTTGCAGCCGATCACGCCTCTCATGGCATCGTCGTTACTGCTTCCGGCGTGAGATACACTGCTGCCATGAAGGCCCTGGTAGTCAGCCGCCCAGGCGGCGCTGATGTTTTGGAAATTCGGCAGGTCTCCGAACCTGTACTCGCGGCAGGACGGGAGTTGATACAGGTCGAAGCAGGTGGAACAAACTTTGCCGACATTATGACAGCGCAAGGAGGCTATCCGGGGACGCCAAAGCCTCCATTAGTCGCGGGACGTGAATTTTGCGGAATTCGTAACCGTGATAAACAGCGGGTAATGGGATACGTTCAGTGGGGCGCATTCGCGGAGCGGGTGTCTGCTTCGCCCGCATTACTCTGGCCGGTGCCAGAAGGATGGACCTTCGAACAAGGCGCCGCGTTTCCGGTGAACTACTTCACTGCTTACTTCGCATACTGGAAAGCGGGCTTCCTGGAAGAACCACGCCGCGACAATAAACCCCGGATTCTTATTCATGCCGTGGCTGGAGGGGTTGGCACAGCGGCGGTGCAGATCGGAAAGTTGTTAGGCATGGAAATGTACGGGACGTCTTCTTCGGAAGAAAAATTGGCGCGCGTAAAACAATTAGGCCTGCAACATGGGATCAACTACAAGGAGCGCGACTATGAAGAGGCAGTCAAAGAGCTAACTCAGGGCGAAGGAGTAGACGCCGTCTTTGAAATGTTGGGCGGGGAACATACGGTCAAGAGTGTCCGTTGCCTGCGGGATTTTGGACGAGTCATCGTGTACGGTGCCGCAACCGGCCAGCCAGCCACGGTAGACGCACGCCAGCTTTACGCAAAAGGCGCAAGCGTGCACGGTCTGTGGCTCACTTATCTATCCGCGAAACCCGAATTAATGAATCAGGCATGGGAACAGCTTTCCGCGTGGTTGGTGCAAAGCCATCTCCGTCCGGTAGTCGGTGAAGTTCTACCCTTGGAAAGGGCCCAGGACGCCTACCGGTTACTACTCGAACGCAAGAACTTCGGCAAAGTAGTTCTAAAGATAACGAGTTGACCTCGAAGATCAGAAAAATTTAACCCCAAGACCCGGCAGAAGCTTCCAAGAGAGCACAGAATTTCTGCTTGAAATCGACGATTCGTTGAGTTCTTTCCCGTCCTTGATGCTTGATCGCTTTTCGGGATAGCGTTACTCACTGCACGCGTCATCGTAAAACACTTCCACATAAGGGAAGAAGCGTCACTAGGCACCCACAAGACAACACAATGCGTTGTTGTGTTGTGGTTTTCTTGCCACCAATCGTTGCTAACAACGAATCCTTGAGGGCGTCAAAAGAAGTAACCCGAGCCGATGTGCGATGGAACTTTTCAACGGCACGCAGCGTACTTGAACTGAAGATGATCGAGACCCGGTTGGGTGGGATTTAAGCGTCCAATCCGGAACGACTGACCAAAAATTCAGGGGTTAAAGGGATTGGCCTCAAACTCGGTTTGGCGGCCCAGGTGAGAACAATCCCCAAGCGGAGAGCACGAAGCCTTGCGGCCCAGCCCTCTTTGCTTAACCCCGAAGCAGCATTGTAGGCCTTCGGCGGTAAAACACAAGAAGTTCCCGACGCAGGCAAGTCCAGGCCGCCCGAACCGATTCCCGACGTCTATCGGGAAAGAAAATAAGGAGCGCAATGAAATCATCGAAAATCTCCAAGGGCTTGTGGCTGGGACTGGCTTTGCTGCTGGCTACAAGCGCGTTTGCAGCCAACAAGGGATCGCTTCAGGTAAGCGCTCCCGTAACTATCAACGGCAAGGAGATCCCCGCCGGTGACTATACGGTGAAGTGGGAAGGCACTGGACCGAACGTCGAAGTCAACATCCTGCGTGGTAAAAACGTCGTAGCCACAGTGCCCGCCCGAGTCGTCGAACTTGATCGCGCTCCTGAGCGGGATTCAGCCGTGACCGTGGTGAACGCAGACGGTCGCAAATCTCTCAACGAGATTCGCCTGAGTGGAAAGAAATATGCGCTCGCTGTCGGCGCGGAATCCGCCCGAGCAGAATCTGCGGACACCAGCAAGTAACAGGGTTAGCTAGCGATAGGTGAAACCTGAAATGGGGAGCCCAAAAAGCTCCCCTTTTTTAGCTTGATGCCCGGTCTTGGCCACTTCTCAAACTGGGTAATGCTACCGCGACTTCCATTTTCGCGAAAGGTCGGATTTCAGGAGATTTCCTTGATCGACCGGTCGCTAAGGTCCGGGACTGGTGTTATCGCCCCCGTACAGGTCTATAATCACGACTTTGTCCGGGTGCAGCGTGCGCGTCCTTATACTCAGCGATATTCATAGCAACCTTGAAGCGTTGGAAGCCTGCCTGGCGGCGGCTCCTGCGTACGACCTGGCTGTTAATTTGGGTGATGTTGTCGGCTATGGCGCCAGCCCTAACGAGGTCATTGGTCGTGTGCGCACCCTTGGAACAACCTTTGTTCGTGGCAATCACGATAAAGCGGCTAGCGGCGCAATGGATTTGAGAGACTTCAATCCTATTGCGGGACTCGCTGCGCTGTGGACTCGAGACCAACTTACACCGGACAATTTGCAGTGGCTGCAAGCCCTACCGCAAGGCCCCATACAGATCGGCGAACTACCTGGTGTTCAATTCGTCCATGGTTCTCCCGTAGACGAAGATGAATATGTCGTGACCTTGCGAGACGCCATCGAGCCGTTGCTAACTTCAGCTCCTCCCCTTACATTTTTCGGACACACTCATCTGCAAGGATGTTTTTCCACGAATAATATCGCTAGCGATTACCTGCGTCCCCTTTACAACACAGTCGGCCAGGCTGAGACGACGGAGTTCCCCCTAAAACTCGGCATGCGCTACATGATCAACCCGGGCTCGGTCGGCCAGCCTCGCGATGGCGATTGGCGAGCCGCCTTTGCCGTTTTTGATTCGGACAAGCGCGTAATCACGTTCTGTCGCGTGCCTTACAATTTGAAACAGGCCCAAGACCGTATCCTGACCGCTAATCTTCCGCAGCGATTAGCCACCCGTCTCGCCGCCGGCAGATAGCCGCCCAGGCGGTGTACTTAATTGCGATTTGAATTATTGCATCTAATTTTGGCTTCGAAGTTGCTTCCCTGCTTAGGAGTAAATGTAAACTTTCCCCATGCCCTCATATCCATCACACAGCCCCTTCGAATCGTCGTCCCTCAGAACGCCCGAGCATTACCTGATTGCTCATAGTGACGGTGGTGCGCGCGGTAATCCTGGCCCCGCTGGCTACGGCGTAGTGATCCAGGATCAGAAGGGACGAAGAGTCGCTGCCTTAAGCGAATACCTCGGCCATCAGACAAATAACTTCGCCGAATATCAGGGATTGATAGCAGCCCTCGAATACGCGGTCAATAACGGAAACAAGGCTCTGAAGGTGGTGAGTGACTCAGAGTTGTTGGTGCGCCAGATCAAGGGCATTTACAAAGTCAAGAACGCCACCTTGCAGGAGCTTCACGCCCGTGCCAAAGAGCTAATCTCGCAACTGGACTGGTTCTTTATCGATCACGCCCTGCGCGAACACAATCGGGAAGCGGACGATCTTGCGAACCGCGCTATGGACAAAGGTACAGGCAAGGCCTCGCGACTCCCATCATCCGGGGATGTCTCCACCTCGTCCCAAGAATTCGAAGGCGTCGTTCGGGACGGCATCATAAAGTTGATCAAAGGCGAATTGCCGGAAGGAACCAGGGTACAGGTACGAGTGAAAAGATGATCGCGATCGAAGCTTCTTGCCAGCAAAAACGGGACCCATTGTGATGCAAACGTTAGGTCATGTCGCATTGGTTGTCAGAGATTACGATGAAGCGCTGGCGTTTTTTACTCGTACACTGAATTTTTTATTGATCGAAGACACTCGTTTAAGCGAAGACAAACGCTGGGTGCTGATCGCTCCCCCGGGTTCTCAAGGAACGGCCTTGCTTTTAGCCCGCGCCGCCACTTCAGAGCAGGAGAGTCGCATCGGGAATCAAACCGGTGGGCGAGTCTTTCTCTTTTTGCATACCGACGATTTTTGGCGGGATTATCGAGAAATGATTGCCCGGAAAGTAGTGTTCATAAGGCCACCACAAGAAGAGGAGTACGGTACCGTCGCAGTCTTCGAAGACTTATACGGCAACAAATGGGACTTGGTGCAGCGCAAGACGAGCGTTCGAAAATAAAGGCGCATTGATGATCTCGCGGCTCGCGTCACATACAAGGGCTTCACGTCACCTGGCAGCCGCGTCACTCTTCCAACGAAGTGTGGTCGTGTACGATCTTCCATCCATCGGGAAATTGGCGGAACACCAACGTAAATAATCCGTGCGGAGTTTTGCCATCCGGCAAAGCTAGCTTCCAACTGCCTCGGACGAAGGCGGCGTTCGCACCGAGTTTTTCGATCTGTAAATCCGAGAATGTCAGCTTGCCCATATCGTGGCCTTCGCCCTGATAACTCTTACGATAGCGGTCAAGCGTGCCTTGCCATCCGAAAGTCTTCTTCGTCCCGAAAAACGTCAGGTTCGGCGAGTTCCAATAACCAGCCATGAATGCGTCAAGGTCATGTTTGTTCCAGGCGGCCTGCTGTTGCTGAAGGACCTGCAGAATGTCTGATTCTTGTGCTGCGAGAGGACTAAGAAGAACAAGTAAGAAAAGGATGATTCGCATGCGATTCTCCTGGCAGAAGTGTCGCACAGAAAAATGCATAGGGAAAACGTCGGAAGAATTCAAACAATTGATGTGGAGCGGCTGCGGCCGCGGAATTGAATGCTCCAAACGCGAACCGCGTGAGCCACGGAGGTATGGCCGGCGTCTTCGGGGCCGGCGATCGAGGCTTACGCACGTCCTTTTTTGGCTGCGGCTGCCGCTAACGTTCCGGCTTTTTCCCACGGACGCTTCGGGCGCTCGGCCTTCGGTTTGTCGCGATCCTTAATGCGGTCATACTGGTACGATTCGCTTACTGTACCCAGCGATTCGTTGTACAGGCTCGGCAAGCCGAGACCTTCTTTCAGTTCTTCGGTAAATTGCTGCAGAGCTTTGAGGTGATCTGCCGATGCCGGGACTTCGGCTTTGGATGTTTTCAGAAATTGCTGGTAGCCGCGGTTAACGAGCTTGGAAATTTCGCTCCCGATCAAATATCCAGGATAGGCGAAGAGCTTCACGCCGTCGTCGCTATCCTTCTGTATGGCGGCGGAAACCCCATACTTCTTCAAAAACACACGCGCCTGGGTGCCTGGCGCTTCAGTCAAATCAAAGCCGTGATCGCGCAGCCAGCTTAGCGCGTCTTCATAACTTCGCTGTTCTACCTTGGTTGTCATTCGTTTTGGACTTCCAATCCCTTCAAGACTGTCTCTACCTACAAGAGTCAGATGCGCGTCATCTAAAAAGAGTGCATTCTGGTCATATCTGGCTCGGAATCCAGCCAGCCTCTTTTATAATCCAATGAACTGGCGCTCAACTCTTTATTCAAGAGCTGAATACATTACGATAGTCACAGCCTCGAGCTTAAAATTATGCCACCGCTCTCCACCGCTCGAACGGAAGTGCCTGATTCTTCGATACCTGGGCGTCCGACAACGGAAGCGCGTTCCATTCCCAATGCTTTGGGCCGACGCAGCCTGGAACTCATTGGCAACACTCCGTTGCTGCGACTCGATCGACTCACCCAAGATTTACCGGGTATCCAACTTTTCGGCAAAGCCGAGTGGTACAACCCCGGCGGTTCAGTAAAGGACCGGGCTGCGCGGAACATCATCGCGCAGGCACGTGCCAGCGGGAGATTCGGGCCAAATAAAACTTTGCTCGACTCCACCAGCGGAAACACAGGAATTGCGTATGCCATGATCGCGGCAGCTGAGGGCTTTCCCCTGACGCTCTGCATGCCGGAAAACGTTTCAATCGAACGCAAGCGTATCCTCCACGCGTACGGAGCCACTATTATTTACACCGATCCTGGCGACGGCTCCGACGGAGCGATTCGTGCCGCACGCGAACTCTTCGCCAGGGAACCCGGCAAATACTTTTACGCCGACCAGTATTCCAACGACGCCAATTGGCAGGCTCACTACCATGGCACAGCCAACGAAATCTGGCAACAAACCGAAGGACAAGTGACACACTTCGTCTCGATGATGGGCACCAGCGGCACTTTCATAGGGACGACGCGTCGGCTAAAAGAATTAAATCCGGCGGTTCGTTGTATCTCCCTGCAACCCGATTCTCCATTCCATGGAATCGAAGGCGCCAAACACATGGCCAGCGCCATGGTTCCGAAAATCTATGAACCATCGCTGGCAGATCAGGACATAGGCATCTCGACTGAGGCCGCTTATCGCATGACCATCCGGCTGGCGCGCGAAGAAGGGCTGCTGGTCGGTATTTCGGCGGCCGCAGCGGTGGTGGGATGCTTACAAGTGGCGCAACAGTTGGGTAGAAGCGAACGCGCCGTCTTCGTAACCATCCTCTGCGATTCCGGCGACAAATATTTGAGTGAACGATTCTGGGAAGAAGGATGACTGGAACGTTTCCTCCATGCTAAAGATTGATCCCAACAACTACGCCTCTCTCCGCCAGCATGGCGAGGAAACCTATCCTCATGAATGCTGCGGAGTTCTGCTCGGCCAGATGGACGAACATGGCACACGCACGGTGACTTCGCTTGCCCGTGCCGGGAACACACGTACCGACTCTGCTCACAACCGGTATAACATCGATCCGAAGGAACTGATCCGCATTCAACGCGAGGGCCGCGAACGCGGGGAGGACATCATCGGCTTCTACCACTCACATCCCGATCATCCTGCCCAATGGTCGCAGACCGATTTCGCCGAAGCGCACTGGTTCAGTTGCTCATACGTAATCACCAGCGTGCAGAAAGGCAAGGCGGTGCGGACAAATTCGTTCGAGCTGACCGGCACTGACGAAATTGACAAAATGCTGGTGATCGAGACGCTTGAGGTGGTTTGACCCTGCCCCTGTTGGGGGGCTGCTGAATCCCTTGCCCATCTTGTGGCATCATGTATATCTATGCCGAAGATCCAGATTCCTACGCCCCTGCGGCAGTATACCGGCAAACAGCCTGCGGTCGATGTCACCGCTGCCACCATCGGGGAAGCTCTTTCCGACCTGGTCGCCAGGCACCCCGACCTGCGCCGCCACCTCTATACCGATGAGGGCAAACTACGCGCCTTCGTGAATGTGTACCTCAATGACGAGGATGTACGCTACCTGCAGAAGGAAGCCACCGCTGTCGGAGATGGTGATAGTATTTCCATAGTGCCTTCCATCGCGGGAGGCCGGAATTGAGAGTCCAACTGCTGATTTTCAGGACGTTCGAATTGAATCTTGAGCTCAAACTCCGCTGTTGTTGTCCTGCCTGTCGGTAGTTCCGAAGTCGTCAATCCGCAAATCATCGATTTTCAAATTAACTGAGGTTTTCATGGCCACCACACTGGAAGTCAAACCCGAAGCCGCCAGTCTTACCAACGACGAAATTCAGCGCTATTCGCGCCACCTGATTATGCCTGAGGTCGGTATGGAGGGTCAGCTCAAGCTGAAGGCCGCGCGCGTACTGTGTATTGGCGCGGGCGGGTTGGGTTCGCCCCTTGCCTTGTATTTGGGCGCAGCCGGTGTAGGCACACTCGGGATGGTCGATTTTGATGTGGTGGATTACACCAACCTTCAGCGCCAGATCATTCATTCCACGGCGGACGTGGGTCGCAAGAAGCTGGATTCGGCAGCTGAGAAACTGAAAGCCATTAACCCTTTTCTCAATATCCGGAAGTTTGATACTCGTTTGTCGAGCGAAAATGCGCTCGAGATTTTCCGTGAATTCGACATCATCGCCGATGGCACCGACAATTTTCCGACCCGCTATTTGGTGAATGACGCGTGCGTGCTTACCGGCAAACCCAACGTCTACGGATCGATTTTCCGCTTCGAAGGGCAGGCGAGCATTTTCGCGACCGAGGACGGGCCGTGCTACCGTTGCCTTTATCCCGAACCTCCACCGCCGGGCTTGGTGCCTTCATGCGCCGAAGGTGGGGTTTTAGGCATACTGCCCGGACTGGTTGGCGTTATCCAGGCAACCGAAGTCATCAAGCTGATTCTGGGCGCGGGCCAATCCCTGACTGGGCGCTTGTTGTTGATTGATGCTTTAGACATGAAGTTCCGCGAACTTAAGCTGCGCAAGAACCCCGATTGCCCAGCCTGCGGGACCCATCCAACCGTAACCAGTCTCATAGACTACAACGAGTTTTGCGGGATTCGTGGCGAGGAGAAGCCAGTGGAAACAGGGACAGGCGACATTCAGGTGGAGGAATTGAAGCGTCGGCTGGATGCGGGCGACAATCTGTTTGTCCTCGACGTACGCGAGCCGCACGAATATCAGATCTGCAATATCGGCGGTCATTTGATTCCCTTGGGAGACTTACCGAAACGGGTGAACGAATTGGACTCCAGCCGGGAAATTGTCGCTCATTGCCGCTCCGGCGTTCGCAGCGCCAAAGCGGTAGATTTCCTAAAGCAAGCCGGATTCAAGAAAGTTCATAACCTGACAGGAGGAATTCTGGCCTGGGCCGACCGGGTCGATCCCAAAATGCCGAAGTATTGATATTTGTTGGGTGCTGTGTGGCGCGGGCGCCTTCGCCCGCATTTTTTTTTAATCCTGCTGCCTATAATCGCGTCCCACTACCGGCCGACTTTGGGCCACTCACATCTGTCGCGTCTTTCGCGCCCTCTTTCGAGCCTGGTTATTGCGCTTGACGTTAGTCGTGATAACGACTATAAAATAGAAAGATGAATAAAGGCCTGCAAGCTGAGATCCGCCAGACCAAGCCTTTCGATACTCTCGAAGACGAGGCCGTGGTGGCGTTACAGCGCACCGCTGATCAGTTGGGGTGGGAATTCAGTGCCATGCTGAAGCCGCATGGTCTTTCGCCCACCCAATACAACGCTCTGCGCATCCTGCGCGGCGCTGGGTCAGCCGGATGGGCGTGCAGCGAAATCGCGGAGCGCATGATCAACCGCGATCCCGATGTCACCAGGCTGCTTGATCGTCTCGAACGCCGCGGCCTGGTAGTGCGCAGCCGTGAAGGGAAAGATCGCCGGGTAATCATCGCCCGCATAACCCCGGCTGGCGCGACCCTTCTGAAAAGCCTCGATCGTCCGATCGAGGACTTTAACCGCAGCTTGCTTGGACATCTGGGGGAAAAGGGATTACGGACGCTGATCAAACTACTCGAGACAGCCCGAAACCGCGATAACTAATTCTTTACAATCTACATTCGTTATCACGACATTCGTCTAAGTTACATTTTAACCGAGCAGCATGACAAATAATCCGGCAGCACCGACCGACGTAACGGTTACAACGATTTCAACCAGGAAGTTCCTGGCAGATGCTCGACTCCAGGCAGCCGTTCCTGCTCTGGAACATTCTCACCGACGATTGGTTCAAGGGAGAGAACATCCCAGGTTCGCGGCGCGTTCCTCCGGACAAGGTGGGCCAGGGAGTTCGAAGCACGAATTTGCCGTGGAACAGCGAGATCGTCGTATACTGCGGCGGCCGGAAGTGTCCGCAGAGCCGCATGGCGGCGGAAAAGCTGACAAAACTGGGCTATGAGAATGTAGGCTTGGCCGTCGAAAAAGCGCATTGCAATGGGCTCATCAGAACAGGGGGCGCGGGGACCCTCTGAACGTTTTCAGAAGTTGGCCGCTCTTTGAAACGCCAGAACGGTTTTGGAGGACGTTATGAATAACGTTTCGGATCAGTCTTCGAATCGGTTTTTTAGTCCGTCGTGCGGAATTACGGTTTTGCGAGTTGTGGTCGGGATTGTATTTTTTGCGCATGGCTGGCAGAAGCTGTTTGGGTTTGGCTTCCACGGAGTGGCAGGCTTTTTTGCGGGGGCCGGCATTCCATTACCTTTTGTGTCCGGCGTGATTGTGACCCTGGTTGAATTTTTTGGAGGGGCTGCGTTGATCATCGGATTGTTGACCCGCTGGGCTGCCGCTTTGAATGGTTTTGACATGGTGGTGGCAATTCTCGTGGTTCACCTCAAGAACGGTTTTCTAAAGCCCGGAGGGTACGAGCACCCGTTGGTCATGCTGGCAGCGTGTATTGCGCTGGTGATGCTCGGGCCGGGATCGGTTTCGGTGGATGGGGCGCTGGCGAGGCGGGAGTAACTGGTGGCGGATCGGTTCTAAAGATCAGGATCACCTGGATATAGCACAAGACTTTCGAAGCAGGGATCGCTGTGAGGTTCAAGTCAAAGACGCGGACAGAATCGTCCCCCACACTTGGCCAGGCAGACCTCACCTTTGGCGTTTCTTTTTCTGTGACACCGACTTAACTGTGCTGGTTCCGCCGAAGACGCGGGCGAAGATCTGGTCGATATTTCTCAGCTGACGCTTCAGATCGAACGCGCGTTCTATCTGCTTGCGTGGAACCCTGCTGGTGATGCTTCTATCCTTCATTACCAGATCGTGAAAATTTAAACCCTCTTTCCAGGCCCGCATGGCGTGGCTCTGCACCGCGCGGTAGGCGACCTCGCGCGAGACGCCGTGTTCGACCAAATCGAGCAGTAACTGCCCGCTGAACACCAGTCCGCGCGTGCTTTCCAGGTTGGCTCTCATGCGCTCCGGATACACGAACATTGTCTCGAGCACGTTCGAGATTTTCTGTAACATGTAGTCCACCAGAGTAGTGGAATCCGGAATGATGATGCGTTCCACCGACGAATGAGAAATGTCGCGTTCATGCCAGAGTGGAACGTTTTCAAAACCAGCCTGCGCGTTTGAACGCACTACTCTTGCCAGACCGCTAATCTGTTCAAGCGTTATCGGATTCCGTTTGTGCGGCATGGCAGAGGACCCCTTCTGCTTCTCGCTGAAGAATTCTTCCACCTCACGCACTTCCGTGCGTTGTAAATGCCGGAGTTCTGTGGCGATCTTATCCAATGAACTGGCGATCACCGCCAACGCGGCCAGATAAGTGGCATGACGATCGCGCTGAATCACCTGCGACGATATGGCGGCGGCCTTCAACCCCAGCCGCCTGCACATCTTCTCTTCCAGTTCCGGGCTCAGATGAGCAAATGTGCCAACAGCGCCGGAAAATTTCCCTACGCGCATGTCTTCAACCGCAGCCGCAAAGCGAGCGATGTTGCGCTGCGCCTCGGAGTACCAGTTAGCCAGCTTGAATCCAAAAGTTATCGGCTCCGCGTGGATGCCATGGGTGCGCCCGATCATAGGCGTATCCTTGAACTCCCAGGCGCGCCGTTCGAGAACAGACGAAAGCTTCTCCAGGTCGACAGCAATGATCGCGGAAGCCTGCTGAATGAGCAGGGCTTGCGAAGTATCGACGACGTCGTTCGAAGTCAGCCCGTAATGAAACCAGCGGGCATGCGGTCCCACAATTTCAGCCACCGCAGTGGTAAAGGCGATAACGTCGTGGCGAACTTCCGCTTCAATTTCCGCAATTCGATCAAGGTTAAAGTCGGCGCGCTCTCGAATCGCGCGAGCCGCGTCCTTGGGCACCAAATCAGCTTCAGCTAGGGTCTCCGTGGCGGCGACTTCGACGGCCAGCCAGGTGCGGAAGCGATTTTCGTCGCTCCAGATGCGACCCATGTCGGGGCGAGTATATCGTGGGATCAAGGTGATTCTCCCAGATGGTCTAATGGAAGTATGGGACTAGGGATTGTAAATGGGAGTGGGACAGGTGACCAACCATCCTTCTCAGACATTGGCCGGTGACAAAAGGCACTTAACAGTTGCAAGCGACTACGCCAGAGCAATAACGTCAATCTCCACCAGAACGTCTTTCGGCAGACGCGCAACTTCCACCGTCGACCTGGCGGGGGGTGCGATGTTGAAATAACGCCCGTAGACCTCATTCATGGCCGTGAAATCTGCCATGTTCTTTAAATAGACCGTGGTTCGCACCGCTTTTTTCAACCCACTGCCGGCGGCGGTAAGAATTGCCGACAGATTCTTGAGAACCCGCTCGGTCTGCGCCGCCACGTCTCCGGCAATGACCTGCTGGCTCGCCGGGTCAATAGCCACCTGGCCAGAGACGAAAACAAACCCACTTGCCCGGATAGCTTGGGAATAGGGGCCGATAGCCTGCGGGCCTTCCTTGGTTGCAATCACGTCGCGCATGGAGCCTCCGGAATCGGTGGTAGTCAGCTGCGTCCAGTGACCAGAATTAACGCAGATCGCCGGTGCTGCAGTCAACCATACTCAAAGTTTCTGCAGTCTTTGCACATCGTGAACACCGGGAATTTTGCGCACTCCGTTGACGATATTTTCCAGATGCTTAAGATCGGCAATATCGAGCACGATATCCACATTCGCCTGGCCGTTATTAGTTCGCGCTTCGATATTCCGAATATTAGTTTTCGTATCGCTGATCACGGCTGTTATTTGCTTTAACATGCCGAAACGGTCATCGCAGAAGACAGTCAGTTTCACGGGATAGGCGCTTGGGGTTCCGTCGTCGTGGGCCCACTCCACCTCAATCTTCCGTTCCGGCTCATACATGAGATTCACAACGTTTGGACAATTAAGCCCGTGAACTGCGACGCCCTTGCCGCGGGTGACGTAGCCTACGATCGATTCTCCACGAATCGGGTTACAACAACGCGCGCGGTAGACCAGCAAGTCTCCCTGTCCGGTGACGCGAATCGCGTTATTGTTCTGATCGCCTCCGAAAACTCGCCGCACCACGCTGGCAAGGCTGCTGGGTTTATCCGCCTCCTCTTCGGCGAGTGGCTGGTTTGCTGCTGGCGCAATGCGTCCTAAGATCTGTCGCGCAGAAAATTTGCCGTAGCCGACACCCGCCATAAGATCATCGGCGCGGCCGACGCCATAGTCGGCTGCAATCCGGAGAAGTTCTTCATCCTTGATTTCTTTCAACGACACGCGGTACTTGCGCGCTTCTTTCTCAATCAGTTTGCGGCCGATCTCGATGGCACGTTCCCGCTGATGAACATTCAGCCAGTGTTTGATTTTGTTACGCGCGCGCGAAGACTTGGCGATCGCCAGCCAGTCGCGGCTGGGCTTATGTCCAGCCTGGGTGAGGATTTCGACGATGTCGCCGCTATGCAGTTTGAAACGGAGCGGTACCATGCGTCCATTTACCTTTGCGCCCACGCAACTGTGGCCAACTTCGGTGTGGACTGAGTACGCGAAATCGATTGGCGAAGAATCGCGAGGCAAAACCACAACTTTCCCTTTCGGGGTAAAGGTGTAGACCTCTTCCGGATACAGGTCAATCTTCAGAGTTGAAAGAAACTCGCTGGGGTCCGAGACGTCACGCTGCCATTCAACCACCTGCCGGAGCCACGCCAGGCGTTGCTCATCCTGGGCCGAGACTGGGCCATCTTTGTATTTCCAGTGCGCAGCAATGCCCTCCTCCGCCATCTTGTGCATTTCTTCGGTGCGTATTTGCACTTCGAAAGGCATGCCTTCTTCCGAAATCACCGAGGTGTGCAGCGACTGGTAAAAATTCGGGCGGGGCATCGCAATGAAATCTTTAATACGGCCGGGCACGGGGCGCCACAGGTTGTGAATGATGCCCAGCACCGCGTAGCAATCCTGAACCGATTTCGTGATCACCCGCATAGCATAGAGGTCATAAACCTGTTCGACGGTAATGTGCTGCCGTTGCAGCTTCTTGTGAATGCTGTACAGGCGCTTAATACGGCTCTCGACAGTCGCCGTGATCGCAGCCTCTTTCAGCTTGTCGCGAAAAACCGACTCTACCCGGGCAAGAAAAGCTTCTCCCGCCTTACGGCGAGACTCGACCGCATCGTGAACCTGCTGATATCCGATGGGATCGACATAATGGAATCCGAGATCTTCCAATTCGCCACGAATTTTCCCCATGCCAAGGCGGTGGGCAATGGAAGCGTAGATATCGAGGGTTTCGCGCGCAATCTTCTGCTGGCGCTCTGGCGGAAGGTGTTCCAGGGTGCGCATGTTGTGCAAGCGGTCGGCGAGCTTGATGAGCACAACCCGAATGTCATCTACCATTGCCAGCATCATCTTGCGAAGGTTTTCCGCCTGCTGTTCTTCGCGGGTGGCGAAATCGATGGCGCTGATCTTGGTAACGCCCTCAACGATATGCGCCACCTGTTCGCCAAACTCCTTGCGGATATCGACAACGGTAACCGAGGTATCTTCCACCGAATCATGCAGCAATCCAGCCGCGATGGCGACTGGGTCCATCTTCATTTCGGCCAGTACGAGAGCCACTTCCAGTGGATGGACAAGGTAAGGTTCGCCGGAGGCCCGGCTTTGACCAGCATGGTGTTTTTGCGAAAATTCGTAGGCTTTCCGGATTAGTTCGAGATCGTCGTTAGGCCGGCTGGCCCGCATCCTGCGCATCAACTCACGGAATCTAGTTACCGTAAGGACGTTGGTCGCGAACTGTTGGCGCAAGGTCGCCATGTACGATTATAACGTGTGGCGCGCCCGGCCTGTCGGGGCGTCGTCGTCACAGATAAGGCAAACCATTGGTATGAAGTTTATTGTGGAGTGCGTCGACTTGTCCTGGCAGTCAAAACAAATCAGGTTGGCCAGAAAGAAAAACTCGGCCTGAATTCGCGGGCAGCGCCGATCTGCGCCGCCACATCTGCTAAAGTTGATACGAAAGCCTGCCATGAACTCGCAGCATGTTCTAGTTAGCGGAGCTTCGGGTTTTATCGGAGCCGCTCTTCTTCCTGCCTTGAGAGAACGCGGCTATTCTGTAACTCGCCTTGTTCGGGGTCCGGTTACCGGCGCCGGCCAGGTGACATGGAATCCCAGCAAAACTGTACCGCCAGATTACGTCTCCGGCTTCAACGCGGTAATTCATCTCTCGGGAGAAGCCATCGTGGGACGCTGGACCGAGGCGAAGAAGCGCCGAATCATCGAGAGCCGTGTTCAAGCCACGACACATCTTGCAGAAGCCTTGGCCAAGGCCCCTCAGCAGCCGCAAGTATTCGTATCGGCCTCGGCCATCGGTTACTACGGCGATCACGGCGATGAAATCCTTAAAGAAGAAAGCTCTTCCGGCAGCAGTTTTCTTTCAGAGGTATGCCGCCAGTGGGAAGCCGGCTCCAAACCAGCCACCGATGCTGGAATTCGCACCCTGCAGATGCGTTTTGGGGTGGTACTGAGCGCCAAGGGTGGCGCCTTGGAGAAAATGCTGCTTCCGTTTCGGCTGGGCGTCGGTGGCCGGCTCGGCAATGGACGGCAGTGGATGAGTTGGGTGGCCCTCGACGACGTCGTGGGCGCAATCCAGCACGCTCTAGCTAACGCTTCGCTGCAAGGTCCAGTCAATACCGTCGCGCCCAATCCCGTCACAAACATCGACTTCACGAAGGCTTTGGCAGTCACGCTCAAACGTCCAGCCATTTTCCCGATGCCGGCTTTTGCCGTACGCATAGTTTTTGGAGAAATGGGCGAAGAACTGTTTCTCGCCAGTGAGCGCGTCGTGCCAGCCAAGCTGTCGGCAACCGGATATCAGTTCAAATATCCGGAGTTAACACGAGCGCTCGCAGCGATACTCCATCGCAATTGAGGCAGCACACCTGTGTGGATGCGAACACCTTCGCGTGCCGCCTTTGATGTGGACTCCAAAAGCCGCACGGGCATCCATCCCTACAAACGTTGCTAACAACTCAGGATTTTAGAAATGGCCGCATTCTGGACGCTCTCGTCATCGCCAAAGCCGGGTAGCCAGACTACGCCAGGCTCGCGGCGAAACCACGTCATCTGGCGCTTGGCGTAGTTGCGATGCGCCTGCTGTGCAGATTGTACGGCCGTCCTGGCGTCGATCTCACCCTTGATCAACGCTAGCGCCTGCTTGTACCCCAAGGCACTCAGCGGACGCGCCCGCTCACCGTATTTCGCCAAAAGGTTGATGGTCTCTTCCACCAATCCGTCCTCGAACATTCGCTGAGCGCGCTGATTAATTCTCTCGTACAACGCCCCGCGATTGGGTTCGAGCCCAATCCGCAAAATCCGGAACCCTGGCAGAGGATGGCGTCCCTGCTGCCACATTTCAGTCATCTTCGCTCGCGAAGCGAGACAGATTTCGATGGCACGCACCAGTCTTGGAACATCGTTGGCATGGATTTTCTTTGCCGCCATTGGGTCCAGACGACTTAGCATCCGATACAAATAAGACGACCCCTTCTCGTCGACAAGAAGGCGCAGGCGGTTGCGTAATTCTTCTGAACGTTGCGGCCCGGGAAACAGTCCCTCCAACAGGGCTCGAAGATACAAACCGGTGCCCCCCACCACTACCGGCAGAACTTTCCGAAATTTGATGCCTTCGAGCACAGAACGCCCTCGCCGCGCATATTCACCCGCGGTGATGTAATCGAGGGGATCCACAATATCGAACAGATGGTGGGGAGCGCGGCTTCGCTCAGCCATGGTTGGCTTTGCGGTGCCGATCTCGAATTCGCGATACAGCGCAACCGAATCGCAGTTCACGATCTCACCGGGAAAATGTTCCACGAGGGCAAGCGAAAGTGCGGTCTTCCCGCTTCCTGTCGGCCCCACAATCACTACCAATAGAGGCTCGGATGACACAGTCAGCGCGCGCTCCCGGCGATGATCAGAATGCCGGTAGCCTCAAGTTTGAAAATGTAGCGTTTATCGGGACATGGAGCTGGCGGAGGATCGGGTTGCGGCGGCGGGCTAGCGGCGGACATCCTCAATATTGTAGCCCCACTCAGCGGGATGCAGGCCCGAGCACTCGGGAGCGCCTGGGCAGAACCAATCATCGTGGCAGCAGAATTGTCGGCCAATGCGAGGCTGGTTGCGGGAGTAGTCGCGGCATGCAGTGCGACATCCCTTTAGCCCGGCTCTTCCCTCGCAGCACATTAGCGAATGCTAAACTTCATGCTGTCGTGTCCATGCCTCAAAGCAGTTCAGCGGGGAAAACTGTCCGTTTCGACGTCTTCTCAGTCGACCTCGCAGCCGGAGAGTTACGAAAAAAAGGCGCGCGGATACGCCTTCAGGAACAGCCGTTCCAACTGCTCGCCTTTCTCCTCGAGCGTCCCGGCGAGTTGGTTTCGCGGGACGAACTACGGCAGAAGTTGTGGCCCGCAAACACGTTCGTGGATTTCGACCACAGCTTAAACACCGCGGTAAATAAGCTGCGGGAGGCGCTGGGAGATTCGGCATCCAATCCACGCTTTATCGAAACTCTCGCACGTCGCGGATACCGTTTCCTGGCGGCGGTAGAAGCCGATGGCGCGCAGCCCGTGTTGACGGAAACTTCGAAAGCCCGGTCACTTATCGCCACGGCAACACCGGTCGCCGAATTCGAGAGTGGGCTCGATATTCCCTTGCCGAACCCTGCTCTGATCCGTGGCCTGTTTGGATTGACTCAGATCATGTATCTCACTTTTTATATCGCGGCTCTCTTTCATCTGACGGAGGTTGAGCGGATCATCAGCTCGTTTCTCCAGGGTTCGACGGGGTCAGCCCTTTTTGTGGCCGTATTGATCACCGCCGGCGTCGGTATCCCTCTACGCTTCTACCTGCTCTCGGCGGTCGCGTTTGACCACCGGCAAATCGGCAAGAAGTTCCAACGGTTGTTTTTGATCATCCTGCTTATGGATCAGCTCTGGGCGATCTCGCCATTCCTCCTGGCCAACAAGATCGGCTTCGGAGCCGCATTTGCAGCCGTCGCAGCCCTGATCTATGTACCGTTTTCGGAGCGGACGTTGATGCGAATGGCTTATCCAACCGGAAGGAATGTGAGCCCGAGCGTCCGGCTGGTGTAGCTCTTGCCAAATAACTCGGACCGGTTTGCACAATCGTTTGCAAGTCAGCAGCCCTGCTCACAAAAGTGACACATAAACGTCTGAATCATGGCAGGGGTGGACTTGTTTCCTTGAAAGGCCCAGCCTTGGTTTGCAATGATCTGAATCGTCACCCACGAGGATTAATGTTTCGAACCTCCCTTGCGCTCTTTTTTCTCTTCATGGCCGCTATGCCGTTTGCGCTTTCTCAGGGCACTTCTACGGCGCATCACTCCGTTCTCGACGTCGATTCGATGGATCCCGGCGGGGACCCTTGCACTGACTTTTTCACGTACTCTTGTGGGGGCTGGCTGAAGAAGAACCCCATACCGGCGGACAAGACCAGCTGGGGGCTTTCGTCAAAACTCGCTGATGATAACCGTGCCTTATTACGGACGATACTGGAAGAAGCCGCATCTCCCGCATCCGGGAAAGATCCGGTAAAACAAAAAATCGGCGATTACTATGCCGCCTGCATGGATGAAAAAGCGATTGACCTTGCAAGAGCGACATCCTTGACGCCGCAGTTGGATCGAATTGCCGGAATGCATCACAAGAAGGACATGGCTGCGGTGGCTGCCTCGATGCCAAACCGTGGCGCCCTTTTCGACTTTCAATCCGACCAGGATTTAAGAGATTCTTCCCAGGTAATCGCGGAAATAGATCAAGACGGGCTTGGACTTCCCGATCGCGACTATTACATCAAGTCAGATGCGAAATCAGCCGAGCTTCGCCAGACCTATGTGGCTCATGTGCAAAAAATGTTTGAACTGCTCGGAGATTCGCCCGACGTTGCGCCAATGGAGGCGCAAGCTGTGATGCGGATTGAGACCGCGCTCGCCAACGGTTCCCTCACTCCGGTGCAACGTCGCGACCCCAAACTGCTTGACCACAAGATGACGGTCAAGCAGTTGCATAAGCTCAGCCCATCCTTTCGCTGGAATAAATATTTCTCTGGAACTGGTCAGACGGACCTCCGCACACTGAATGTGACCGCGCCGGAATTCTTCAGGGCAATGAATGCCACGATTCAGAGAGAGGATTTGAACAGCTGGAAGGCTTATTTGCGCTGGCATTTGGTCCACGCCAACGCCCCCTATCTTTCTTCTGCCTTTGTAAACACTGACTTTGATTTCTTCGGCAAAACTCTATCGGGCGCACAGGAACTCGAGCCGCGTTGGAAACGTTGCGTCGATTACACTGACAACGATCTCGGTGAGGCATTGGGCGAGGTTTACGTACAGCGTGCCTTTCCTCCTGAAGCCAAAGAACGGGCCCACGAAATGGTGAAGGAAATCGAACAGGCCATGGAGCGCGACATTGACAACCTGTCGTGGATGTCGGCGGAAACAAAAAAGCGAGCCCAGGAGAAATTGCACGCTGTGGCCAATAAAATAGGCTATCCCGACAAGTGGCGCGATTACACCAACCTCATCATTGCTCGCGACGACGCCATGGGCAACGTGCTGCGTGCCCGTCAGTTCGAGTTCCACCGGCAGCTCGGAAAGATCGGGAAGCCGGTCGACCGCGGCGAATGGGGAATGACGCCGCCAACCGTGAATGCTTATTACAATCCACAAGTGAACGACATCAACTTCCCCGCGGGCATACTGCAGCCTCCGTTTTTTGATCCAAAGGCCGATGATGCGCCGAATTATGGCGACATGGGGGCCACCATCGGACACGAACTCACTCACGGCTTCGACGATGAAGGGCGACAGTTCGACGCCCAAGGCAATCTGCGGGACTGGTGGACACCGGAAGACGGAAAGCAATTTGAAGAGCGCGCCAGCTGCATATCAGGCCAGTATTCAAGTTACGTTGCGGTGGATGACATCAAAATCAACGGCCAGTTAACGATGGGCGAGAATGTCGCTGATCTCGGCGGATTATTGCTGGCCTACATGGCATGGCAGACTCAGGTTCATGGCAAGAAACTGGAGCCGATCGATGGCTTCACTCCGGAACAACGATTCTTCATCGGTTACGGGCAGAGTTGGTGTGCCCAGACTCGCGATGAAACCAAGCGCATCTACGTCACCATCGACCCGCACTCCCCGGACAAATACCGAGCCAATGGGGTCGTCTCCAACATGCCGGAATTCCAGCAAGCTTTCCAGTGCAAGCCCGGGTCCGCCATGGTACGGGAGAATCGCTGCCGGGTATGGTGACCGGCAACTGCCGAAGCTTGAGCGTCGACGCGGCCCAAACGCTCTTCCGCCTACTGCAGATCGTTCTTATCCGGGTTGTAGTAGAAGTGGAAACGCAGAGCTAGGTACTGGCCGCCGAACTCGGTCGGGAGCGGGGGAAATGGTTTCGACGCAGTAATGCCGCCATATGCCGCACGGTCCAACGCAACATCCCCCGAAGTGCCGACAATCTGCAAGCCTGCGACCTGTCCGTTCTTTAGGATGGCAAACTCAATCGAGACCTTCCCCTTTTTCATGAGCGGCGCACGAGCCGACTCAGGGATGATGCGATACCAGTTTTCACGCACGTCGTGCAGCACTCGCGCCAGGTAAGGGCCGAAATCAACCCCCATGGTGTCGCTGAGTACGTCCATCGGGCCGATCGCCTCGCCGCCTTGTTTGCCCTGGCCCAGACCATAATCGCCGTTGTCCCCGCCGTATCCGCCGCCGCGATTGCTGATTGCGGCTCGTGCCGCCTGTTCAATCGCCGACCCGGGCGACATGGCGGCGCCGAAACTGGGCTTAGGAGCCCCCGCAGGCGGAGTTTGCAGTCGAGCCGTCTGATCCGGGGGTGGCGGCTGTGGCGATGGCTGTTCTTGTGGCACAGGATTCTGTTCTGCGGTTGGCGCGGGGGGCGCAGCCTGCGCCGATTGTGCAGGAGGTCCACTAGGCTGGGGCCGGCCGGGGCGAGCACTATCCAGAATCTTCTTCAGTTCCTTGCGATCCAGTTGCGGTGCTTTCGACTGCGCCACCCGGTCTTTATCCGAAATGATATTCGTCTTCGGGCGTTGGGTAAGCTTTTGCTCATCCGGAGGGAGTTCGAGATAGGTTAAGTCCTTCTGCTTCGCCAAGTCTTCCGGACTGACAATAATCACAGCATGTTTATGCAAGAGATTTGCGAATCTGGTGGAATTGACTGCCAGAATAATGATCGCCAGGTGTACAACGACCGAAATCCAGAATGCTTCCCGCTGCCGCGAGCGCGAGAGATCGTCCTGCAGCTGAATCAACAGCGCGGGCACATCGTGCATCTCGGTATACGCGGTTTCCCAACTGCCCGCATCGTAAAGATCGCTGCCCGGAGGCGTGGCCGAAGACGGGGCGGGAACGGGGCTTCGCGGAGGTATCTCAGTGGCTGGCATTGACCTGCTGGCTTACTGCATTAGACACGACGAATTGGGCCCGAGTTGCTAAACGCTCATCGTCATTTCTTAACAATAGACGCTGGCCAGGCATCACGGGATATTTCTATTTTCGCATCTTTCCCCGATATTCGCGAAGAAACCAGTGCATACAGGCACTTAGGTTTGTACCCGACTGGTCAATAAAGACTACCTTCAACCACAAGGGCTGATTGTCAAGAAGTGTAAAAAGGAAATTGCGGCTCATGAGTGCAGGGCAGGCGACGCGCTCGGTCACCTCGGCCGACGATCTCTAGCCAAAGTGTTAATTATGCAGTCGATCCAGCTGAACTTTGCGACTATGTTCCTGGATCGCTCCGACAATGTCGAGGGCCAGCGCCAGCGCACGTCTGCCGTCCTCGAATGAGACTAAC
Source organism: Terriglobia bacterium (assembly GCA_963786325.1). GTDB lineage: Bacteria > Acidobacteriota > Terriglobia > Terriglobales > Acidobacteriaceae > JAIQFF01. The sequence continues at coordinate 750,522 of CAWAYW010000010.1, read as the reverse complement.
GGGCCAGACCGTGTGCGCACCGACTGGAGAAATGATCTGAGTTCCGCCCCCAGAGGTTCTTCCGCTACAATTAGTGGCTTTGCGACCTTGATATCCGGATTAACGGACGGAACCCCTGCTGGTCCTCCTTTTCCATCCACGCTGAACACCAGAACGTCTTGCCGGCTGTAATCCAGCGACACGTATTGTTGCGGTTGGAAGAACCGAATCTTCCGCACCCGTTCGGTGGAGACCCGGCTGGCAGTGAAATTGGCAACGCAGCCCGATTCGAATTCCAGACGAACGTTCGCGATGTCAGCCCTACCGGAAAGAATCGGCAGCCCGACTGCGCGAATCTCCTTCACCGGCGATTTCACGAACGAGAGTACGACGTCAAGATCGTGAATCATCAGATCGAGGACTACGTCGACATCAAGCGATCTTGGAGTGAAAATGCTGAGCCGGTGGACTTCAAAAAACATCGGCTGGGTAATCAGAGCCGCGGTTGCGCGAACGGCCGGATTGAATCTTTCCAGATGACCTACTTGCCCGATTCGCCCCAGGCTCTGTGCAAGGCCGACCAAGTCGTCAGCTTCGTCCAGTGACGCCGCCAGCGGTTTCTCCACCAGCACATCGATTCCCGCTTCCATCAGGGCCCGGGCAGTTTCCAGATGCCGAACCGTAGGAACGGCTACGGAGGCCGCCTGGACTTCGCTGTGCGTAGTGATGAGCTGCTCGACCGAGCCGAACGCGCGGCACCCGAATTCACGCGCGACCGCGTCAGCCCGCCCCGGGTCTGCGTCCACGATTCCGACCAACCGAACCGCTTCCCCCTGCTGCGCCAGCTGGTGATACACCCGGGCGTGGTTATGCCCGAAGGCGCCCACTCCAATCACGGCTACGTTGATGACGTTGTCGGTTGCCAGATTACGGTTCTCGCCCAACTGAAGCCGATTTAATCACAAAATACCCTTATGCCGCCCGGAACTTCTTCAGCAGCGCGATCTGGCCGGCGTGATACAGCTCGTGCTGGACAATGCCGCTGAACATGTAGAAGAAATTGTGATAACTCTCGGTCTTCCCGGGAACCTGGTCTTGCAGTCGCGCGTCAGGAAACGCCGCGACTACTTTGACGAGTTCGTTGTGAGTCCGTTTCACAGATTCGATAGCCCCTCGCCAAGCCGTCTCACTCGTGTCTGTTACGTCCGGAAAATTCTGCTCGTCACTCAATTGAACCGGCGTGCCGCCCGCCCGTCGGAGAACTGCGTCGTCCCAGGCGGCGATGTGCAGAAACAGCTCCCAAATGCTGTGAGCACCTTGGATTGGCTTCGCAGACGCAGTCCTTGCGTTTACACCGTCAACCAACTCAAGCACGGAATCTCCGTGCCAGGCGTCGCCTTCGAAGGCCCGGCGGATTTGGTCCGCGATGCGGAAAGATTCAGTCATGGTCGTCCTCCAAAAGTAAAGCTAATCAGCCACGATGCTGATGCCGGCCGATTCGGCTGCTGTGAGAATCGCTTTCGCGTCCAGCAACAAACATTTTCCGGCGTCGAGCGCCAGGCAAGCGGCTCTGGCTTTGCTCATTACTTCGATGGTTCGCACACCAATGACGGGGACGTCAAAGCGCATATCTTGATTCGGCTTGGCAATTTTTACCACCGTCAGTTCACGGCTTAAGATAGAGGCATTTCCGGACAGTGATCGCATGATTTCCCCTGCGCGCTCGATGGTCGCATCGGTTCCTTCCATCGCCTCCACCGCCACGCAAGCTGACTCGGCAACTATTACCGTCTGTCCGATGTCATACTGCGCCATGTGACGAGCAACGCTGCGACCGTATTCAATATTCTTCTTTTCTTCCAGCGTGGGTCCTCGTGTGGTCAAGACTCCTGAACCTGCCAGCAAAGGTTCAAGAAATGCGGTTGAGTTCTCCAACGCGATACCTTCATCAGCCAGCGTTAGGGCCACTGCACTGAGTAGGGAGTCGGTGTTGCGTGTTCCAAGAGAGAGCAGGAGTTTAGCCAGGCGCCAGTCCGGGCGGATACTGGAAAAAATCTGCTTGTGCTTCACCTGTCCGGCCATCATGGCGCGGCGTACGCCCTCGCGGTGAAAAGTCTCAATCAGTTTCGACAATTCACCCAGCGATAGCCAGTGGACGGCCGCAGCTCCGTGGGCTTCGATTTCCTCGGATGCCTCCTCCTTTATGGCGGCGACAATGACGTCGAACCCCTGAGCTCGAGCGGCATCCAATAGTAGCAAGGGAAAAGTTCCGTTCCCGGCGATGAGGCCGATTCGTTCCGCCATGGTCAGTCGCTTCTTCCGGGAGGCCAGGGAGCGCCATTGATAAAAGATGAATGTTCCATCGACTCTGTCATTCCGAAGCGCGGCAGTCACGGCCGGGGAAACTGGCCAAATCCGCGAGACGCTTGCTTATGATCTGCATCCTATGCACAATCTTTGTAAGAAAAGGGCGTTCTTCATTGCGAAGCGCGTATGTCGGAAGAACCATTTATCGTCCATCATCCCCTCGGATTTTTATGGGGCGTCGCCGTGCGAGCCGCAGCCCGGAGCCAATTCAAGATTTCCCTTCAATGTGAAAGCGCCTTTAAAGCTCGACTGAAATTGGGTCTCGAAGCAAATAGTGTCGGCGCAAATGAATTCACGAAACGCAGAACCGAGGCTCAGAGCAATATCGAGAAATTGATTAGAGCGATGATCGATGCGCAGATGGCGAAAGATCCAACGGTTGACGTTATCAACGAGTGGACCATCCTTCACGTCCTTGGCCACGATAAATTATGTCCCGGGCTTTGGCCGGTTTGCTGATTACATCACCACGCGACATCGCTCGCAGACTACTTAATCACCCCACGTTCTGACGATTCGATGAATTTTATCAACATTTCCACATCTTCTCCGCGATCCGGCTCTGACTTCATCCTTTCCACGGCTTGGGAAGTGTTCAGTTTCGAGGCTTGCAACAGTTTGTAAGCGTGGTGAATCTTTCGGATGCGTTGCTTGCTGAATCCACGGCGCTCCAGACCTAGGGCATTCAGGCCGTAGGCGTGAGTATCCCGTGCGGCGGCCGTCTTGGAAAACGGAAGCACGTCCCGTGTGATCGTGGTACCTCCTCCGATGAAGGCGTGCGCCCCAATCCGAACAAAATGATGGACTGGGCAGAGCGCCCCGACCACCGCCCATTCACCCACGGTGATGTGTCCACCGAGAGTTGCTGCGTTGGCCAGAATTACGTGATCCCCGACGTCGCAATCATGTGCGACGTGCGTGTAAGCCATGATCAGCGTATGGCTGCCAACGCGGGTAATCCCTCCGCCCTTCACTGTGCCGCGATTAATCGTCACGAATTCGCGGATCTCATTGTGATCTCCGATTTCGAGACGCGTAGGTTCGCCGGCGTAGGTGAGATCCTGCGGCGCCATGCCGATCGAGCAGAAGGGGAAAAAACGGTTGTCGGCGCCAATTTTAGTCGGCCCCTCGATGGTCACGTGCGAAACCAAACGAGATCTCTCGCCCAATTCGACATCCCTGCCAATCACGCAGTAGGGGCCTATCTTGCAGGAGGAATGAATGCTGGCACCCGGATCAATGATGGCGGTGGAATGAATATTATTGGTGGCCATCAGACACTTTTATGATTCAGCCTCTTCGGTTGCGCCCCGGCCCCGGTCGCTGTCCACCAACTGGCAGCTCACGATCGCTTCAGCGACCCGTTTGGCGCCGACGGTGACAATACCCTCCATGCGCGCCGCAATCGTATGGGTTCGGGGCCGCCAGCCTTTTAGCGTCACTTCAATCCGAAGCTGATCGCCCGGCACCACGGGCCGTCGGAACCGTGCCCGCTCGATACCGGTAAACATAATGAGCTTGGCGTTGCGATCTTCAATTTCGGTGAGTAGAAGCGCTCCCCCGGCCTGCGCGATGGCTTCCACGATTAACACTCCCGGCATAATCGGCAGATTGGGAAAGTGCCCGGCAAAGAACGGTTCATTTATCGTGACATTCTTGAGCGCCACGATCCGCTGTTTAGGCTCGATCTCAATCACGCGATCGATCAGCAAAAAGGGGAACCGGTGCGGCAGGATACGGAAGATGTCAACGATGTCGAGCGTGACCTTATCCGGCGCGGCGGCCGGGTTTGCAGGGTGAGCTGTGTCAGTCATTTTCTCATTCCAGGCGTTTGTCGCCAGGAGCGAAGATTATACTGTACCGCGGTTCAGCCTGAGGCTTGCGGTCGTCGGATAATAAAGGCAAGCGAGTAAATGAATTTCAACGGTTGTCATTTCGAACCAATCGATTGCGGCGAGAATCTGCTTTCGTCATCCCAACCCAGGTTCCTGGGATGATAACGCCCGAATCGGAATGAGAATGGTCGATAATAGTTGTTCCGCATCGCGATCTATCAGCCGTCCAACTCGAAACACAAAGGGAGTCGATGAAGAAAGCTCAGAAAAAACCTCAGAAAAAAAAACGGAAACAAATTCATAAGAAAATTGAAACCAGGAAACAGGCTCCCATCGCATCAACCGGCGAAATCGTGAGCCGCTTGAACTTTTTCGTCGAGCGAAAAGACGCGATTGCGGAAACGGTACGCCAGTTGGTGGAAGTCGAATCTCCCAGCGATAACAAGCAGGCGGTGGACAAGCTAGGCGCACTTCTGGCCGGTCGCTTCGAGGGCCTCGGCGGCCACGCAAAATTCCATCGCATGCAGAAATGCGGCGACCACTTGCAAGTGGATTTCGCCGCGGGCCGCAGTGGTAAGCCCGTGCTGCTATTAGGCCACATTGATACGGTTTATCCGATGGGAACGCTCCCCGGAATGCCCTGCGTCGTCGCCGATGGGCGGCTTTACGGTCCCGGCGTTTTGGATATGAAATCTGGCATCGCGATGATGCTCTACGCCCTCGATGGCCTGCGCACATGGCACAACGACAGCTTGCCCCGTCCCGTAACCATCTTGCTGGTATCCGACGAAGAAGTGGGCAGCGATTCCTCGCGTCCCATTACAGAGAGTCTGGCTCGAAGGTCCGCCGCTGTGTTGGTTCTCGAGCCATCCTATGGGTCGAAAGGTGCCGTGAAAACCGCGCGCAAAGGGGTGGGCGAATATTCCATCAAGGTTACTGGAACGGCCGCTCACTCCGGACTTGATTTTGAGAAAGGTGAGAGTGCGATTATAGAAATGGCAAAGCAGATTACGGTCATCTCGAAACTTGTCGATTTGAAACGTGGACTTACATTAAATGTTGGGCTGGTTTCTGGCGGAACCCGGACAAATGTAATTCCCGCCCAGGCTACCGCTTTACTCGATGTACGAGTTGCGCGCATGAAAGATGCCGCGCTGATCGACCGCCAATTGCATGCTCTCAAGCCTTTTAATCGTAAATGCAAGCTGGAGATCTCGGGAGGAGTAAACCGGCCTCCGATGGAACGAACCCCCGCGAATGCGGCCCTTTACAAGCAAGCAGCCGACATCGCAAAACACATGGGCTTGAAATTGGAAGAGGCTTCGGTCGGGGGAGGGTCGGATGGGAACTTCACGTCCAGCCTGGGAATCCCTACGCTGGACGGCCTGGGTGCCGTTGGAGAGGGTGCACACGCGGCCCACGAGTCCATTTTCCTATCGGAACTGCCACCCCGGGCTGCCCTGCTTGCACAGCTGATTGAATCGGTTTAGAGGCCTCGCCAGTCACGCCTAGAGACCATGTCCAAAAGTGGTGACTTTGACTAGCGGCACGGGTAAGCCTAAAATTTCCACAGGGAATTTGCTGGCTTTCTTAGGCGCTCAGCAGAGCGCGCGGCGAACCCATAGGGAGGTTGTTTCCATGCCCGGAAAATTAGGTTTGCCAGAAATTTTGATCATTTTGGCCATCGCGCTTCTTATCTTCGGCCCGAGCAAGCTGGCCGATCTAGGCAAAGGTCTCGGCGAAGGCATCAAAAACTTTAAAGCATCCGTCAAAGATGGAGAAGAGCCGGATAAGAAAGTGTAAGCCTTCGCTCTTTCATTCAGGGGCTCGGCTCCCAGCCGTGCTCCCGTAGCATCCGGTACACCAACGAGACGGGCAGCCCTACCACGTTGAAATAGTCCCCCTCAATTCGTGGAATCCAGCGTGCGGCAATACCTTGAATGGCGTAACTCCCAGCTTTGTCCATCGGTTCGCCGCTTGCGACGTATGCGCGAATATCTTCCTCGCTGAGGGTGTCCATCGTCACCGTTGTGGTCTCGCAACGGAGGTCTTCAAAATCAATCTCCAGTTTCTCGTCCTCGGTTCGTGACGGACCGATCAGACACACGCCAGTCTTGACTTGATGAGTGCGCCCCGACAGTTCACGGAGCATCCGCGCTGCGTCGGCCGCATCGCGAGGTTTGCCGAAAATCTTTCCGTCAACCACAACCACCGTGTCCGCCCCCAGAATGAAGTTTTTTCGCTGAGTCTGGAATGCGACCCGAGCCTTCTCCCGTGCAAGGCGTTTGGCGCAATCGTCCGCGCTCTCTCCCACCAAAGATTGTTCAGGGATGTTTGTTGGATGCACGGTGAAAGAAACACCTACATTGCGTAACAATTCCTGACGGCGCGGCGAAGCAGACGCAAGCACCAGCATCGCAAGTGAATTCCTCACGGGTGGATTGTACTTAAATCCCCGCCATCAACCCTCGATCAACTCAATGCGATTTCCGAACGGATCGGCAACGTAGCATCTCCGAAGGTCCGGAATATCGGACACCTCGTGAACCTCGACGCCACCATCGCGCAAATGCAGGACGAACTCTAAGTAGTTACGGCAGCGAAAAGCAGGATGGGCCTTCTTGGCCGGACGAAAATCCTCTTCCACTCCCAAATGAACCTTAACCTGTCCGCTCTCGAACCAGCATCCGCCGCGTTGGGCGAGCTGCTTCGGCTTCGGCAACTCAGTCATGCCCAGCAGGTCAAGATAGAAACGCCGGGCCGCTTCCTCCCCACCTGGAGGCATGGCGAGCTGAACGTGATCGATAGCGGCGATGAAGACTTTATTCACAGCCTCCACAAAGTTTAGTGCATTCGCCTGGGTTGAGGTGCGCCGTCCAAGCTCCGACCCCCAGTACACGCCCTGTTAGAATCAGAGATTGACCTCCACAGCCATGGACCGCGCTTTCATCCGCAATTTTGCGATCATTGCTCACATCGACCACGGCAAATCCACGCTCGCAGACCGCTTGCTGGAATTGACAGGGTCGCTGACGGCGCGCGAAATGCAAGCCCAAGTGCTCGATTCCATGGACCTGGAGCGGGAACGGGGCATCACCATTAAGGCGCACGCCGTGCGCATGATGTATACCGCCCAGGATGGCCAACTGTACCAACTCAATCTGATCGATACGCCCGGCCATGTCGACTTCTCGTACGAGGTTTCGCGCTCGCTGGCTTCCTGCGAAGGCGCACTGCTGGTGGTCGACGCTTCGCAAGGCGTTGAAGCGCAAACGCTGGCCAACGCTTATCTTGCCATCAACAACCGGCTGGAGATCGTTCCCGTCATCAACAAGATAGACCTCCCCAGCGCCGACGTAGAACGCACAAAAGAGATGATCGAAGGCGCGGTCGGCCTTGACGCATCCGGGGCGGTCCTCATCAGCGCGAAGACGGGTTCGGGTGTGCCCGACGTTCTGGAGGCGATCGTCAAGCACGTGCCACCGCCCAAGGGCAATCCCGAAAATCGGCTGCAGGCCTTGATTTTCGACTCCTGGTTTGACCCCTATCGCGGGGTGATCGTTCTCACCCGCATCTTTGAAGGAACTATCCGCAAGGGACAAAAGATCCGCCTGATGTGGAATGGACGAGTTCTCGAAGTTGAGACACTTGGGGTTCTAACCCCGAAGTCAGTCGAGGTAGATGAGCTGCGCGCGGGCGAGGTGGGGTTCCTGATGGCAAATAGCAAGACCGTAGCTGACACCAAGATTGGTGACACGATTACGGACGAGGCCAATCCCGCCATTGAACCTCTGCCCGGCTTCGAAGAAATCAAGCCGATGGTTTTCGCCGGACTGTACACCGTCGACGCCCACGAACACACCCAACTGCGCGAGGCTCTGGAAAAGTTGCGGCTCAATGATTCGTCATTTTTCTTCGAGCCCGAAAGCTCAGTCGCACTGGGGTTCGGTTTCCGCTGCGGCTTCTTGGGCCTGCTTCACATGGAGATCATCCAGGAGCGGCTGGAACGCGAGTTCAACCTCGAGCTCATCACCACGGCCCCCGGCGTACGTTACAAGATCACTAAGACCGATGGCACGTTGATCGAGGTAGACAACCCATCGCGATGGCCGGACCCGAGTGAGATTGCCCAAGTACAGGAACCAGTAATCCTGGCGACCATCCTTACCAACGAAGAGTACGTCGGTGGAATTCTTAAACTGGTGGAAGACAAACGAGGCAAGCAGAAGACTTTCGAGTACGTAAGTTCGTCTCGCGTAATGCTGCACTACGAATTGCCGCTGAACGAAATCGTGCTGGACTTCTATGACCGTCTGAAATCAGTTTCTCGCGGCTACGCTTCGCTGGACTACCACTTGGCCGACTATTGGGAATCTCCCATGGTGAAACTTGACATTCTGGTGGCGGGCGAGGCGGTCGATGCACTCTCCATCATCGTGCACCGCGACTTCGCCTATGAGCGCGGGAAGTTGCTGGTCTCCAAGATGAGGCAGCTGATTCCGCGCCAAATGTTCGAGGTGGCGATCCAGGCTTCGATCGGAGCAAAAATCATTGCCCGGGAAACGGTATCGGCGATACGCAAAAACGTGATCGCGAAATGCTACGGTGGCGATATTTCGCGCAAGCGCAAGTTGCTCGAAAAGCAAAAAGAAGGCAAACGCCGCATGAAGCGTATCGGGCGCGTAGACATTCCGCAGGAAGCATTCCTGGCGGTATTGAAGGTAGGCGAGGAGAGCTAAGTCCGGTACGGCCGTGGACGCCTGCGTCTACATTACTCAACCCACTCAAACGAACGCGTCACAGCCTTCTTCCATAGCCGATACATTTGGGCCCGTTTAGCTTCGTTCAGCCCGGGTTTCCAGGTTTGACCCGCGGCCCATCTCGCACGCAGATCGTCGGTGCTTTTGTAAAAATTAACTGCCAGCCCTGCCGCGTAGGCAGCCCCCAGCGCCGTTGTTTCCTTTACCAGGGGCCTGACGACAGGGCGGTCCAGAATATCGGCCTGGAACTGCATCAGAAGCGCGTTGTCCACCATGCCACCATCCACGCGGAGAACATCCAAAGCGATTCCCGAATCCTTTTCCATGGCTTCGACGACTTCACGGGTCTGGAACGCAGTAGCTTCGAGCACCGCCCGCGCGATATGCCCCTTGTTGACGTAACGGGTCAAACCAGCAATCACGCCGCGCGCATCGTGTTTCCAGTAGGGCGCGTAAAGACCTGAGAAGGCGGGCACAAAATAAACGCCGCCATTGTCTTCCACCGTCTGCGCGAGGGCTTCAATCTCGGGACTTGTCCTGATCAAACCCAGATTGTCACGAACCCATTGCACCAGCGCCCCGGTGATGGCGATGCTGCCCTCCAAAGCATAGTGTGCCGGCTGCTCCCCGAATTTGTATCCGACCGTCGTAACCAACCCGCACCTGGAGCGAACGGAGCGTTCTCCCGTATTCATCAGGAGAAAGCATCCTGTGCCGTAAGTGTTCTTGGCCTCGCCCGATTTAAAACAAGTCTGGCCCACCAATGCAGCCTGCTGATCACCCAGAATTCCGGCAATCACAGTGCCGCTGGCAGCGCTGTTTTTCACCGTGCCATAAACCTCGCCACTCGAGCGGATCCGTGGTAGCACTGCTGGTGGGATGCGGAATGCGTCCAGCAACTCCTTGTCCCAGCTAAGAGTGTCCAGATCCATCAGCTGCGTGCGGCTGGCGTTGGTGACATCGGTGATATGGAGCCCGCCTGTCGCGCCACCGGTCAGATGCCAGGTAAGAAAGGTATCGATGTTGCCAAAAATGACATCCCCGGCTTCAGCTTGCTCGCGGACTGCCGGCAACCGATCCAGCAGCCAGCGAATTTTTAAGCTGCTGAAATAAGTGCTCAGCGGTAAACCGGTTTTCGCGCGAAAACGGTCCATTCCACCATCGTGAGAAAGTTCGGCAACGTATTCATCCACGCGCGTGTCTTGCCAGACCAAAGCATTAGCGACGGCCTTGCCAGTTTTGCGATTCCACAGCACCGTGGTCTCTCGCTGGTTTGTGATGCCGATCGCCGCAAGATCCGAGGCGCGAAGCTTTCCTTGCTCCAGAGCCACCGCAATCACGTCTTGCGTGGCTTGCCAGATTTCCTCGGGATCGTGCTCGACCCATCCCGCCTGCGGATAGATTTGCTTGTGTTCTTTTTGCGCTGCGGAGACGATCCTGCCGGCCGCATCAAACACGCAGAAGCGGGTGCTGGTTGTTCCCTGATCGATCGATCCGATGTAATTAGCCACGGGGAGCTATGTTAAGCCGAGGCGGCCTCACGGGCAAAGAATACCCACCAGGAAAGTGTTGATTTGATCTTAATTCCTAGTGCTTCGCGGAAAATTGGAAAGCTATGTAGAACAACTGGACGATGGTCAGCCCCACGATAACGTAGGTCGCCATCTCCATTCTTCGACCAGATTCGCGGACGGTCTTCACCACCTCCGCCATATTGGTAGTCGATTGCAGCAATCTGCCAGTCAGCTCGTCGAGGTGATCCGTTGCGCTGCGCAGTTTATCCAGCACACGTGACGTCTCCACCAAGGCAGTAGCCGATCGTTCGCTGTTCCGCAAGTCTAGCTCGGTTTTGCAAGCGGCCCACCAGGGACTTCCCGGGGGATTGTCATACATGCGCTGCCGGATTTCCTCCGACGAGCGCGAACGCAGCAGTTGGATGAGCGCCTGCACAGTATCGCTATTCTTGTTAGCACTGAGAGTAGGACTAGCCATAGTTATGCGAACGATTCATCATAAAGTCGGAGGGTAACCCTGGACAGGTAACGGAAGACCAAGCGGAACTTCTGAGCGTTCTAAGGCAGGAATGGAACGATCGCTATTGCATCACGTCAAACCCTTGTGTAGCAAGGGTTTCAACATAAGCATGTCTCAATTCGAGAAGCGGAGATCGATTTGCCTGTGGAAATCTGGCTTTCTGTCACTTGGATATCTGCCTCGGTCTCTCAAGCACTTTTCGATCCCACTTTCCCAAATTCGCTCCAGCTTCGTAGGTACTTTGCAGAAATTCGAGCAGCGCATTTTTGGGTGATGTTTCAAGCCGCACATCGTCGTACATCAGGAAAAACTCTTTCATCTGCGGATGATAAAAAGCCTTCTCGGGACGAACCTTGGCTTCGCCGTAACCTGCAGGCTCCGGAGCCGCATAGGCGTAGAATGCCGCTCCCTTCATGTCTCCTCCCCCGGGCCAGAAGCCGGCGCTGATCACCTCGTGCGAATAGGCTTCGCGCGTTATTCGATCCGCCCCTTCGCGCGGCGGAGCGCGGCGCCCCGAAAACCTCGTGACCGCCAGGTCGAAACTTCCCCAGAAAAAATGTACTGGGCTGTTCTTGCCGAGGAACTCGCCACGGAATTCCGCAAAGATAGAGTCCATCACCAGAAGAATGCGCCAGAATCGCCTCGCATACTCGCGATCGTACGAAGCATGCCCCGTGTCCTGATCAAAAGCAATGGGATTAGGAACTTCCACCGGCATATGCCAGATCTTCACTTCAATTCCCAGCGAACCCAGGGCCGACAGGAACTCTTTGTAGAACTCAGCCACAGAACGCGGGACGAGCGGGATGACCTGGCCTGTTCCGTCGCTGGTCTGGATGATCAGGTCGTGATCGACGAAATCGAATTCCACTTCGAATACGCCCCGCTTGTAGGGAATTGTGGAAGTAGTAAGGCCCCGGGCGCTGATATAAAGGGGGACTTCCCACCAATGATTTACATGCGGACTCAACGCTAACCGGACCTTCCCGACGATCTGCGTCCACATGTGTAGCGTGTCCCGAGTTTCCTGCCAGGCTTCGAGCGGCAGGGCGGGCCATGATTCAGGCTTCTCCGCGAAATGACTGCGGCGAGATCGGTCTGTTCTTCCCGTTTCTGATGGCATACCTGACACCGTAGACTTCTCTAATTTCCTGTCTACCATCAGGCTACGCTGCCCTTACTTCGCAGGCAATGGCGAGGGCATGGAGGCTGTCTGCTTCGCGCTGGCTTGAATCAGCTTTTCTACCGAAGGCGCGATTACGAGCAATAGTTGACCCTGTGGCTTCTGGGCCTGCTCCACAGCTGCCAGTTGCGCGGTCAGCCAGACAGCAGGGGCCTGCTCGCCATGGTCAAGATAATCCAGAGCCGCCAGCCCCGCTGCACCTAGCGCCGACAGATTTTGGGACACCGGAGCGACTTCCTTCAGCAAAAGCGACTTCTCAAAAAGGGGTTGGAGCTCGATTTGATTGTCGCGCCAGCGGCTCAACAAAGTTCTCATTTGGACCTCGGCTCCCGGCCGCGATTTGCCCGCGACTAACTCATCCACCGCCATCGCAAACTGCCTGCCCGTCACACTCTCCGGCCGCACCGCGTCGACGACTCGATTCAAAGGTGTAGCGCTGGTGGGCGGGACCGGAGCCGTTTCTTCGCGAGTGTAATCTTTGACTGGCTCCGCGACATCGGCGAGCACCTTCAGGGAGGCAACATCATCGGTTCCCGCAATCCGCCGCAACATGGGAATGTAGCTCGAATTGTGCGTTAAACCGAGCCACTCCAGCCGCTGGCTTTCGTCCTCCATACGCCGGTACATCGAATTCAGGTCCCGCACATCTTGAGGAGACCAAAGCCGCTCAGCAATCGCAGCCGTGCGCGGCCAAATGCGCGAGTCAATGTTTTCTGGAGATACATACTCGGCCCACATACATGACTCGCCGCCCAGAATACGTTTTTGTTCTTCAGGGGTCAGGTTCGCCGCGGCGCCGCTAAGAGGCTCCGTCAGATAATGGCGCTCGGCCGACCACATCAGGTCGACGTAGTAGCCGGATGAGAGCACTCCCCGGTAGCCTTGTTTGGCCGCCGCAGCCAGCGAGGTTGGTCCGCGCCACGACTGAATGACTATGCTGTCCGGTAAATCGGGGCGAAGAATCTCATCCCATCCCAGCATGATTTTTCCATGCTTGCTCACGATCCGCTGCACTCGCTTGATGAAGTAGGCTTGCAGATCATCGTTATTTTTTATGCCGTGTGCATGCATGAATTCCTGAATCTTCGGATTGGCATCCCATTCCTTGCCGTTAACTTCGTCGCCTCCGACATGAAAATACTGGTCAGGAAAAAGGGCTGCCATCTCTCCGATAAAAGCGTCAAGAAATTTATAGGTTTCTTCACGGGTGGGATCGATGGCCGGATCGAACACGCCCCATTTGCGCTCGATCTCGTATGGTCCGGAGCCGCTCGCCAGTTCCGGATACCCGACGAACCAGGCCGTGCTGTGGCCCGGCATGTCGAATTCCGGTACCACCCGAATGCCGCGGTCGTAGGCATAGGCAATCAACTCGCGGACTTCAGCTTGCGAATAGTACAAGCCGTCCGAGCCCATTTCCTGCAGCTTGGGGAATTTCTTGCTCTCCACCCGGAAACCCTGATTTTCCGATAGATGCCAGTGAAAAACATTCAGCTTCACCGCCGCCATCCCATCCAGGTTTCGCTTCAAGACGTCGAGCGGGATGAAGTGGCGGCCGACATCGATCATTAAACCCCGCCAGGGAAAGCGTGGACTGTCATAAATAGAAACCGCGGGCACGGCGAAGCCCTCCGCGCTGGTTTGCACCAGTTGCAAGAAGGTTTGTAGCCCTCGCATTACAGCAAGAGTGGTAGCCGCATTCAGTTGAGCTCCGGTATTTGTAATTTCTAGGCGGTAGGATTCATCTTCTCCGAGCTGTTGTACCTCTTTGGATCCACCTTCACACCGAATGGTAAGAGTGGCGGTCGGAGAATCGATCTCCTTCATATCAATAGGGGGCATTCCGATCTGCCGGCGGAGCTGGCCGAGAAAAAGCTCGACCGCGTTAGTAAGTCGCGTTTCTTTGTGTCCGGCGATTGCCACGGAGAACGAGGTGTTGATCGAAAGCCTGCCCTCTCCCAACTGCACCTTGGCAGGCATTGGCATGAGAGCAAGGGGTTGCTGCATCTGCGCCTCACTTAGCGAGATGAATACGGCACACAGAAGGAGTGGAGCTAGGATGGTTCGAGGCATTAGCTCTCCGATGAATCGCAGTCTAAGTTATAGAAGATTTTGCAGAAAAAGCAGCATAGTAGAACGTTCGAACCCCTGCAAATGACCCTGGCGTCCGGAAAGACGTTGCCTACGTTTGAAAAATACATTCCTTCGGATCTTTGTCTTCCCGCAAAGCAATAAAGACCGGAGCCCTCAGCTTCTCTCCGCCTTCTGCAGTGGCGTGAGTCCATTCCGAAAATTTGATCTCAGCCACCAACTCCGGCCTTACCCAGTGGGCCGTTCGCAGAGCGTCAACTCCATGGGGAAAGGGACTGCGATTCGTTTCCAGCTCGTGCAATGCCTGCCAGATGCTCTTCAACATCGCGTGATTGAATCCTGTCCCGGCTTGGCCTACGTGAACAAGCTCTCCACGCTTGTTGTACAAGCCAAGGACGATGGATCCGAAGTGCAATCGCGTGCCCTCAGGATCCGTATATCCGCCGATCACGCAATCGAGGGTCTGAGTTATTTTGATCTTCAGCCATTCCTGGCTGCGCCGCTCTTCATAGTAGCTGCGGCGGCGTTTCGCCAGAATGCCCTCCAGCCCCTTTTCCTTTGCGGCCCGGAATAGCGCTATGCCTTGGGGAAAGTGGTCGGAATAACGCAACACCCCGGACGCATCGACAATTCGCGCCAGTGCATTCTTCCGCTGTTCCAGCGAGACTCGTCGAAGATCGTACCCGTCCAGGTACAGCAGATCAAAAACGTAATACAGCACTGGAATATCGCGACGCGCACCGGTGCGCCGTCCCTTCTCCCTGATTCCGGTGCGCTGCTGCATTAAGCTGAAAGACGAACGCCCGTGCTCATCCAGAACGGCAATCTCGCCGTCGAGGATAGCCGTGTCAGCTTTGATCAAACTTGCAAGCGAATTCAGTTCAGGAAATTGCGCTGTCAAATCATTCTGATTGCGCGATACCAGACGAACCTTGCCCTTGGCAATGAACGCCACCGCTCGGTAACCGTCCCACTTAATTTCGAACAGCCACTCGGGATCGTCAAAGGGTTTGTCGACCGATGTTGCCAGCATGGGATAGACAGCGGTGAGCATTGGCCGCTTCACCGCGCCTGGCAGATCTTTTATGTTCGTGGACCCGGCAGAGATGGAATAAGTTTCAGCTGCCCTTGATGGGACCTGCAATGGGGGATGAGGCTCAGATTCGGTTTTTAGGATTTGGTCTTTTTTTTTAAGTTCTTTGAGGTTGCGGTAACCGGCTGGCGAATTTCAGCCGCCTGCTGAACCGTAACCGATCCAGCTTTTTTCTTATTCTTGTCGAACTTCGCGATCGCGTCCGCCAACCACGGCGCTTTCACCGCCCCCCGCGATGCCGGAGGGCTGCTGGTCCACCTCCTTGATGCCTCGTCGCCGCCGATATCCGCCATGCTGCGGCCGGTGAGAGCGGACTCATCGTACTTATCGATGTCATAGCCTTTCACCACCGCATCATCCTGCTTTTTGATCAACAACCATTCCGTTCCCTTGGTTCCCGGGCGGCGCGACTTCATATGAATCAGTGCGAAATCGCCATTGAGTTTTTTTCCATGCAGACGAATCTTGAAGTCGCCCTTCTTCAACATGGCGGAAGCTTCCCCATCCGTTCCGCGAACGAATTTCCCATTCACCGGCTCGGGCGAAAGCGGCTCCCATGTGCCTACGTCCCACACCATCACTGTACCCGCTCCGTAATTGCCCTCCGGAATCGTTCCCTCGAAATCGAAGTAGGAAACTGGATGATCCTCCACCTGCATGGCTAGACGTTTGTCAGCGGGGTCCAGTGACGGCCCCTTGGGTACGGCCCAGGACTTGAGCACCCCCTCCATTTCCAGGCGGAAATCGTAGTGGAGACGGGTTGCGCGGTGCTTCTGCACCACAAACCGGTGCTTCGATTTTTTCTCCAGCTTGGGAGGCGGCTCTGGAGTTTCTTGAAATCGGCGTTTGCGTTTGTATTCGTCGAGGGACACGCCACTATTTTAGCCTCCTCGCGGTATCATTTTGCCGTCATCTTTATGAAACGCGAATATCCGGATTTCCCCCTAGTCGGAGTCGGCGCAATCATTATTGCGAACGGACGCGTGCTACTGGTCAAGCGCGGACATCCACCCCTGGCCGGAGAATGGTCCATCCCGGGCGGTGTCCTGGAAGTCGGAGAGACCCTGCGCGAGGCTGCGATCCGCGAAGCTCGCGAGGAAACCTGTCTTACCGTGGAAACTGCTGACTTGCTGGGTGTGTACGACCGTGTGCTGCGTGACGACGACGGGCGCACGCGCTATCACTACGTGCTGATTGATTTCTTATGCCACAGTCTGGAAGGAAATGCCCAGGCAGCCGATGATGCCGACGAAGTACGCTGGTTCACTCCAGCGGAAGTCGCGAAACTTGGGTTGGCCGAAGACACCGCCGAAGTGGTTCGCCAGGGATTTAGGGCCGCCGTTCCCGGGGAGCAGGTATAACCTGCGTCCCACGGGGGCCATGCCGCTTACAGCAGGCACACGTTCGGGTCCTTACGAGATGGTTGCGCCCGCCGGCGCTGGCGGAATGGGTGAAGTCTATCGCGCGCGATACCCGGCTAAAACTGCGAAGTCGCCGTCAAAGTACGGCCCGATCATCTTTCCGGCAATCCTGAATTGTTTGAGCGCCTCGAGCGTGAGGCGCGCCCCATAAAAAAGAAACGGCCCGCATATTTTTCAACACGCGGGCCGCCGGTGTACTGATTGGGATTGACCAAGAGGTGGTCACTCAACGTGGCCCCTTCGGCTAACTCCGGGTCCCGGCACCAAATGCCGCCGGGGCGCTCCGATTATTTTCGGATCAAGCTTGAATCACCGGTAGTCGTGCGATGGATGTTTTACTCTCAACACGTTAAGACCATCCGTATTGAAAGCCCGACAAAGAGCGACCGCCCTAAGTCTCAGCCACCTCACCTGGTCTTTGATTCCCACATCTACTGTCAGAACTTGTCATTCGACCACCTCCTTTCCGGTGTAATTGCACATTAGTACGAAATGCTCCGCCGCGTCAACCGGCACTAAAGTGGGGAAGAAGTGAAAAGGTAACAGGTAACTAAATTCCATCGAGAGCCTCGAGCTCTAATCCCAAGCGAAGTCGCATTTCGGCTTCGCTCAGTCGCGAGCGGGACCGCCACATCCAGCCTTCGTCGACGTCAGATTCTCGAGTTTCCGGTTAAAAACAAGCGTGCCGGTCGCCAAATAGAACGATTCGAGCCCTTGGAGGGCAGCGACGTGCGGCAAACCCCCAAGCCCTCTCGGCATCTCATCTCTTGCAAATCACGCGCCCGTGCTTCGTCAATCGTGCTTGGTCAATTAGGAGGACGCATGCAAAGCGTAATCGGAGTCTTTGGATCGCGCGTAGCAGCTGAGCAGTCTGTTCGCGCATTGCAGGCCCGAGGGTTGAGCCCTCAATCCATTATTTTCCTTAGCGGTGAAGGGGGTAATGATCAGGTTGGAGCTATTCCAACCACTGACGCCGAGCGCGACGGCATGGGTGAAACCGTAGGCGCAGTCCTGGGAGGTTCAGTAGGCGCCGGGGCTGGATTAGCCTTGGGTAGCGCAGTTGCCAGCTTGCTGGTGCCCGGTGTCGGCACCATTTTCGCCATTGGATTGGGCGCGGCTGCTCTTCTCGGACTTGGCGGCGCCGCAGCCGGAGCAAAGGCGGGAGAGGTCTCCGAACACGCCATGGACACTGGCGTGCCAAGGGATGACGTGTTTTTTTACCGTGAGTTGTTGAAGCGCGGTCGCTCGATTGTGATTGCTGAAGTCGATCTCGAAGATCAAGCTACATCGGCGCGTGAAGTTTTTACGCAACGCGGCGGCGAAGACGTGGAGGCCGCGCGCAAAGAGTTACATAGCGCTGCGTAAATCCTGTGCAACAGCCTTAATTCTTTGCGAGTCTCAATTTTCCCAGTGGGCCATGGCCCACTGGAATCTACCTGCTTCTTCCCCCACTTCCTACACTTAAAGTAAGCCCCAAGTAATCCGTTCCCGGTATCTTCAGCCTTTCCAGCGATATGCATTGGGTTGAGGCAGGCCGATGTGGGCAAGCACCCGGTAAGCGAATTCACTCGCCATTGCATCCAAGGTGGCGGGACGAAAGTAGTATGCAGGGATGAGCGGGAACACCGTGGCACCGGCGTCGGCGGCACGGTACAGGTTACGGATGTGAATCTTGTTGAGCGGCGTTTCTCGTACGCATAGCACCAGCGGACGCTTCTCCTTGAGGCAAACATCAGCAGCCCGTTCTATCAGTTGTGAGGCGATGCCATTGGCGATGCGGGCGAGCGTTCCCATGCTGCAGGGAATAATAATCATCGCGGCAGCGGGATAGGACCCGCTGGCAACGTTCGCTCCTATGTCGGCATTGGCTTGCTGCTGGATTTTCCGGGAGGACTTGATCGCTCGTTTGTCCGGCCCTCCGAGAATCTGTCCCACAAGGTTGCTTCGGCCGTGCAGTCCGAGTTCCTCTGCCATGACGCGCAAAGCGCCGTCAGAGGCGACAAAATTTACCGTCTGCACGCGCGGGTCTCGTTCGACCGCGCGTAGTAGTTGACGCAAGAAGATAGAGCCGCTGGCCCCGGTTGTGGCAACAGTCAGGTTTTGCGGCGCGTGATTGAGCAATTGAACTCCTAAAGTGCTCCAAACTTGGAGCATAGGGAGCGTAAGGACAAGAGTCAAGGAGGGCTGATCCGCGGTAGGACGATGGTTGTGACAATAAATCGCCCAGGCGATAAAGTCCGCCAGCCAGTGGAACACGGCAGAAACTATGGCATCTACTTCCAGCTTACGGCTTCGGCGCAGCGAAGCGCAGTTGCACGCTCTGGCGGGAGTGGAACGTGAAATTCGAGTAAACGATCCTAACGGCCGCCGCAAATATTTGCGCGACTTCAGCCAGGCGTTTCGCTCTTATGAGTCCGTCATCGATCATCAGCAGGTGAAGACCGCGGTCGGAGCCGCCGATAGCGTGCTGATCGCTGACTACCATGCCCTGCCAGCGGCCCAGTGTTGTGCCGCGGCTCTGTTTGAAGAACGCGCGCAGCCTGGTGATCGTCCGCTTGTGCTCGGAGTCGAGACGATCTTTTCCCGCGATCAGCATATCGTCGACGAGTGGTGGCGCCGCGAAATCGATGAAGAGGAACTCCGGCAGCGCATTCGCTTTGATCTCGATTGGGGTTATGACTGGGTGCCCTTTTACGATCTGCTGGTAACCGCGCGTGAGCATGGCGAAGCCATCTACGGCCTTGATTGCATGCCGCGGGAAGATCTCCGCAAGATTGGCGCGCGCGATCGTCACGCCGTCCACAAGATGGCTGAGATTCGAGAACGCCATCCCAACGCGGTCATTTTTGTCCTTTTTGGAGAATCCCATCTCGCGCCGGGGCACCTGCCTCGAGTCCTGCGGGAACAACTTCCTGAGGAGCGGGTGCTCACCGTCCTTCAGAATGTGGATCCGCTGTACTGGCGCGCCGCTGGCGAACGGCGCGAACGGGTAGAAGCGGTACGGGTGAGCGAGGATGTAATTTGCCTGTTCAATTCCACGCCGCTGGAAAAATACGAAAATTATCGACTCCACTTGAGCCGTTGGGGACGCACTGACGAAGAAGGCCCCGACCTCGCACCCACCGTCTACAACCTTATTGACAGCCTGGTGCGATTTCTCGCCATCGACCGTTATTCCTCGCATAACGGAACTCAACCGAAATTCCTGGTTGACCTGATGCCCGAAGTCTACTGTCGCGCTTCGGATGCTCGCTTGCGCCAGTTGCTGTCTCGCCACCCGGCAACCGCGGAAGAAACCGAAGCTATGGTTCGTCACGTCGAGCAACGGGGCAGTGTGTATTTGCCGCAAGTGAACGTGTTCTACGTGCGTGAATTCAAAATGTCGTATGTGGCGGAAGAGGCGGCCCGATTCCTGCATCATGCGTGCCGCGGGTTACCTGCTCGCAAAGAAAATCAGGCTGGCGCCGACCACTTTTACGGCAACGCTCTTGAATACGCATTGGGGTACTTCGGATCGCGAGTGCTGTACCCGGCTCGGCCTGCAATGGAAGCGGGCGCCCGCGAACTTCACGCCGCGCCGGAATCGGAGCGGAAGAAAATAGATTCCAGCGCTCAACTGCTCGGCTACATGTTGGGAGACGCATTGTACGAGGCTTACCTCAAGGGACGTGTTTCGCGAAGCATGCTGCGTCGGCTTTTTATGGTTCATCTGGACAAGCCAGCATGTGCCAAAGAAACGTTCCGCGAAATCGCCGCCAAAGTTCGCTGTAACGCCAAGAAACTTCCCGCTTCAGTCACGCGTTAATTGTCGGATGCAGGTCGCATACGGGTGAGTTCAGCAGCCCTCTAGACCCGCACAAAGACTGCCATCATGTTTTGAGCTTTCGCGTAGATATTCGCCAGCCAATGCCCGGTGATCCGAAGTGCTAGTCTTGACAAGCCGCTATCTGACAGCTGAGCGCTGACGGCTGAAAGCGAAGGCCCTTGAACGCCGACTCTATCCGCAAACTTTTCGAGCAAGTTCGCAAAGGCTCTCTCTCGCCCGACCAGGCCGTGGAGCAGTTGCGCCATTTGCCATTCGAAGATCTGGGATTCGCTAAGGTCGATCATCATCGCGCCCTGCGTAACGGGATGCCTGAAGTGATCTTTGGTCAGGGGAAAACTCCGGCGCAGATGGCGACCATCTTCGCGCGCCTGGCGACGCACGGCGGAAATATTCTGGCTACCCGTGCCACCGAAAAACAGCTCGCCGCCGTACGAAACAAAGTGCCGAAGGCCGAGTATCGGGAGCAGGCGCGCGCCATCGTCCTGCAACGCGACAAAAAGAAGTATGGCAAGGGAATCATTGCTGTGATTTCTGCCGGCACGAGCGACATTCCCGTCGCCGAGGAAGCCATTGTGACCGCTGAAATGATGGGCAACCAGGTCGAGCGTCTCTACGATGTCGGAGTTGCGGGAATCCACCGCCTGTTGGCCAATCGGCCGTCGCTGGCGCGCGCGCGGGTTGCAATCGTCTGTGCCGGAATGGAAGGAGCCCTGCCCAGCGTAGTGGGGGGTTTGGTAGGCGTCCCGGTAATCGCCGTGCCCACGAGCATAGGATACGGCTCCGCCTTCAAAGGTCTGGCAGCTCTCCTCGGAATGATGAACTCCTGCGCGTCCAACGTGAGCGTGGTAAATATCGATAATGGCTTCGGCGCAGGTTACGTTGCGTCGCTAATTAACCGCCTCTAGAGCGACTAATCCATGGTCATCCTCCTGTCATCCCGACGAATCGAGCAGCCTTCCTCCCACTGTCATCAACCCGAGCGAAGCGAGCGAAATGGAGGAATCTGCGGTTGGTGTACCGCGCAGCGCTCGGCGGTGTTAACCCGCAACTCCAGCCACCACCGGACACCTCGCCCAATGTCCGCCGGAAATTTCCACCAACTCCGGTAAAATGCGCGCACACTCCTCCACTCGAAGCCCGCACCTCGGTTCAAAAGGACAGCCCGTCGGCACCAGATGCAACGGCGGCACCGTCCCTTCGATCGTCTCCAGCGGACGGTTACGATCAGTCTTCAAAGTGGGGACAGCATTAAGCAAACCACGAGTGTAAGGATGAGCGGCTCCGTGAAATATATCCTGCTTCGATCCGAGCTCCACCAGGTTGCCTGCATACAGCACGGCTACCCGATCTGCCACTTGAGAAACCACTGCCAGATCGTGCGAAATGAAAAGCATGGTTAGGCCAAACTTTGCCCGCAACTCGGCCAACACCTCAAGAATTTGCGCTTGAATCGTGACATCGAGCGCGGTAGTCGGTTCGTCAGCAATCAGAAGTTTGGGGCGATCTACGATCGCCATCGCAATCATCACTCGCTGGCGCATTCCTCCAGACAATTGATGAGGATAGTCGCGTGCCCGGCGTTCCGAGTCGGCAATGCCAACTTCCTTCATCGCTGTCACTGCCCGGCTCCACGCTTCCGGTTTTCTGACCGCTTGATGCGCCAGTACCGCCTCGGCAATCTGGTCTCCCACACGCATGACAGGATTCAGTGCGGTCATCGGTTCCTGAAAGATCATCGCCAGCTGCGAACCGCGCAAAGGACGAATTTCGGAATCGGACAACTGCAGCAGGTCACGCATGTTTCCTTCAGCGGTAAATTTGATTTCACCGCTCGCCAGCGCGTTCGGCGGAAGCAACCGCATCAGGGCCAGCGAGGTTACGGATTTTCCGGATCCCGACTCGCCCACCAGGCCCAAGACTTCGCCCGGCGCGATGGAGAAGCTAAGATCGCGAACCGCAACCAGCGACGGCAAAGCGCCTGTTCCCTGTCTCTCATTCGAGCGCGGAAACGCAATGGTCAAATGCCGGACGTCCAGAAGATCAGCCATGTCGTCGTAACGCCGGCATCTCGCCGGGCGTCCTGAGGGTCTCTCGCCCAAGTTTTTGCAATGCCTCACTGCCCCAAAATCAAAGGCAATCCGTTCTTGCTGTTCCCAATCACCACCACCTTGGAATTCGTGCTTTTGGCCAGGCTCTCCGTTGCCTCGATACCCTTCCACTCGAGCAGTTGGGGACTGATCCCCTGCGCCACAATCTGCTGGAAGTCGCGAATACCCCCCGCCTCGATTCGCTTTCGTTGCGCTTCCTGCGTTTCTTTCTGCAAGCGGAAGTTCATCGCGAGCGCTTCCTGCTCAGCTTGTTGCTTCGATTCGATTGACGTCTTCAACGTCGCCGGCAACTGAATGTCGCGTAGCAAAACGCTTTCCACGAAAATCCCTCGCTCGCCAAGTTTGTCTGTGAGTTGGCCGTAGATCTGCTTCGCAACCGCTTCTCGTTCGCCTGTGTACAACGCATTAGCGGAGTGTGAGGCTGTAGCTTCGCGAATTGCCGCCCGCAGATTCGGCTCCACCAGAACCGCCATATAATTTGGACCAATCTTCTGATACACCTCCGCCGCCTTCTCCGGATTGAGATGGTAGATCAGCGACGTATCCAGATTCATAACCAGTCCTTCACTCGAAGGCACGCTCGCCGATTCCTTGATCTCCTGCGTCCGAATCGACAACTCATTGTTGGCCTTGAACGGATTGACCAGGTGCACCCCTTCGGGCAAAACTTCCCCAGTCACGCGCCCAAACAAGGTCAGCACACCAACATGGCCCGAATCCACCCGCGCAACTGACGCGAACAAAGCAATCGCCAGTAGAAAGGTGGCCACTGCAACTCCGAATAGTTTCAGAGCCGGACCAGGGTTCGCGTCTATTACATGGCCTCGAGGGTCATTGAAGATCGTCATAAGCTTTCCTCCCCGCCGCGATTGTAATGCGAACTCCACCCGATAACTAAGTGGCGCCCCTGACACGCTTGGCGGCAGGAGGTCTAACCTGAGCAGCCGGGCAAGGCCGGGCGATTTGTGTCGGGAATGTGGTCGACTTCCACGAATCAAAAGCCGCGCCACAATTGGTTTCTGCGGTAATTTTCACAGCCCGACAATTGTTGGCGAAAGGCCGATCACGTTCTAATGCAAAGCAAACAGCGCGAAATTCTCCAACCAAATGGCGTTCCGATCAGCCTGCTGCACCAAATTCGGTCACAGCCTTGTGGAGAGGCTGCACTCCATTGCATCCAAAAGCCTTAAATCGCTGCATTTTTTATTGACTATAAAATTGGAAGGAGTAAAAACAACCTCGTTCTTTGACACGTTCTGAAGTTTACCCGGTTGGCGCAGCGTCCGGGGCTCAAGCGAAGTCACCCGAAAGCATCGAAAGATGTCATGAGGGAGGGCGAGCAAGGGTCAGCAGCTAAGCGCTGGTTGAGGCGAATAGGAACATCCGTCAGAGGCAAGTTGAGTCCCGAGGCGTTGAACAGTTTTTCCGGTTGGCGGTAAGCCCGGAGCCCGAGCAACGATCGCGCGTCGTGCACCCCGAAAGGGAAGCACGAATGCAGGTCAGCAAGGGTCTAAAGCGAGCTACTGGCCGAGACGAACAGTTACAACACCACCTCGGGACTCTTAATTTTTTCGGCCCCCCAAGTCTTCCTCCAGGAATATTCCCCCAGTAAAACTGCCTCTCAAACGCCCACCTGAAGCGAGCGAGCAATCTTCATTCCTGAGTCACAATCGTCCTACAGCGGTATGTTCCCATGCTTCTTCAGCGGATTCTTATCCCGCTTTGTCTCCAGCATGGACAGCGCCTGAATCAGCTTCTTGCGTGTCTCCCGAGGTTGGATCACAGCATCCACGAAGCCCCGATCGGCGGCTACGTAGGGATTGGCGAATCTCTCACGGAATTCCTCGATTTTATTACGTCTCACTTCGTCGCGGTTTTCCGCCTGCTCCAGCTCGCGTTTGTAGACAATATCCACCGCTCCCTCTGGACCCATCACCGCTATTTCAGCCGTTGGCCACGCGTAATTCACATCCGTCCGGATGTGTTTTGACGCCATCACGCAATACGCTCCTCCGTAGGCCTTGCGAGTTATCACCGTGATTTTCGGCACCGTCGCCTCGGCAAACGCAAACAGCAGCTTGGCGCCATGTTTGATAATTCCACCGTATTCCTGCGTGATACCGGGCAAAAACCCTGGAACATCTTCAAACGTGATCAGCGGAAGGTTGAAGCAGTCGCAGAAGCGCACGAACCGCGCTCCCTTGGTCGATGCATTGATATCCAGCGTGCCCGCAAGAAACGCCGGCTGGTTGGCCACAATTCCCACCGGCTTCCCATTCAACCGCGCGAACCCCACGACAATGTTTTTTGCGAAATGCTCCTGCACTTCGAAGAAATAGCCGTCGTCTGCCACGGCATGAATTACATCTTTAATGTCGTACGGCTGGTTCGATTCGTCCGGCACCATGCGATCAAGCGCGGTGTCGGCGCGATCGATGGGATCGGTGCATGGCCTGCGCGGCGGATCGTCGAGATTATTCGACGGAATAAAGCTCAGCAACTCTCGCACCATGGAAAGACATTCGGCGTCGTCGTGGGCCATGAAGTGCGCTACTCCTGAAGTTTCGTTGTGAGTATGCGCCCCGCCGAGCTGTTCTTTCGTGACCTCTTCGTGCGTGACCGTCTTGATCACGTCCGGCCCGGTGATGAACATGTAGGAAGTCTTATCGACCATCAGAATAAAGTCCGTGATGGCCGGCGAATACACCGCACCACCCGCGCACGGCCCCATGATCGCCGAAATCTGCGGCACCACCCCGCTGTATAGGGTATTGCGCAGGAAAATGTCAGCATACCCGCCCAGCGACACCACGCCTTCCTGAATGCGAGCCCCGCCGGAATCATTCAAACCGATCACAGGCGCGCCCATCTTGGCCGCCAGATCCATGATCTTGACGATTTTTGCCGCGTTGGCTTCCGACAGCGATCCGCCGAACACTGTGAAGTCCTGGGCAAAGACAAATACCAGTCGCCCTTCAATGCGCCCGTACCCGGTAATGAAGCCGTCGCCGTAGTATTTCTGCTCAGCCATCCCGAAATCAGCCGAACGGTGAGTCACCAGCTTGTCGGTTTCCTCGAAGGTTCCTTCATCCAGCAAAAACTCCACTCGCTCGCGGGCCGACATTTTCCCTTCCTTATGCTGCCGTTCGCGGCGCGCGGAACCTCCTCCCTCCGCGGCCATGCGGTCGCGCTTCTTGAGTTCTTCGAGTTTCTGTTCAAGATTCATAAGAAGTTCGGATGTCGGACTTCTGACCTAATACGTCGACACCAAACTTTTGCGGACGTTCGAAGTCCGCCGCCTGACACCCTCAGTACCGCGACCCAGCATTGATCCCCACAACGGGTTCAATCCCCCATGCTGGAGCCGATCGGCTGGTAACGATATTTCTTGCCGTCCCAGAAGGTCGCGGATGTCATACGGTCGCCGCCGGTTTCATCGGCGTAAATCGCCATCACCGTCTTCTTCTTTACTGTGAGCTTCTTCACCGAAACCTGTTTGAATGGCAAATTGATAATCACGAATTTCGCCTTCGGGGTTGCCGCGCGCCAGGCTTCCGCGCCAGCGCCGTGAATGACCAGCAGAACCATGCCCCGCGTAGCAGGATCTTCCGAAGAGAACTGGGTCGTGATCTTGGTATTCCCGTAGCCGTAAAAACTGTTATACGGATCGATCACGGTGAAATTTTTCTCTGCCTGATCCACTAGGGCGTTGCTGCAATGGGCCGCCACCACTAAGTCCTCAACCCCATCGCCGTCCATATCGGCCTTCATCTCAGGAGGGCCTGGCATCAAACTGCAAGTCGACCCAAACTCTTTCTGGATGAAGTCGTTGTCCACCGCGGACGAAGACTTCCCTTGCTCGGCCGTCAACGGAAAAACTAGAAAGAAGAGAACCAATAGACGCAACTTCATACAACCACTTTAGCCCTGTTCGATATTTGAGAGTAGAGGCAGAAAAGGTGACCTTATTCGTAACCCCATTTCGAAAGACTCTAAGCAACGGCCCACATTCGCCCAATTGGCTGATCAACGATTCTCAATTTCACTTGCCGTCATGTCTGACGAAAGTGTTCCCAGCCCTGGGCCGCCAGTTCATGCTTGCCGCCCGCACGATCGACCAAGAAGACTCTACGCCCGCGTGTGACGGTCCCGATCTGCCTGAGGGCAACTCCGGCAATCCGCGACGGCACGCGTTTGCCCCTCGGTACCGTAAATAGCAGTTCGTAGTCCTCCCCCCCGTGCAACGCGACGGCAAGATCAACCTCTCGCTTGCCAACCGTCGCCAATGGGATCGACGCCTCTTCGACTTCCGCGCCCACCCCACTCTCCTCGCATATGTGTCCCAAATCGGTGGATAGTCCATCACTGATATCGATCATGGCCGAAGCCAGTCTTTTTTCTCGCAGAAAGGTGCCGACCTCCACCCGAGGCACCGGATAAAAGTGCCTTGGAAAATTCCGGGATTTTGCCTTCTTCCCATGCCAAAGCATTTTGAACGTAGCCGCCGAACCTCCCAGCTCTCCCGTCACATAAATCCTGTCTCCTGGACGCGCACCGGAGCGGAGTACAGCGTTTCCTCTTGGTATCGAGCCCAACACCATAATGTCGGCGAGTACCGGTCCCGGAGATTGTGCCGTATCCCCTCCCGCAAGACCCACCTTGAATCGTTCGGCCAATTTCAGAAATCCGCGTAAGAATCCATCCACCCAGCTTTGGGGCAATCTTGGCGGCAGGGCTAACGATAAGAACACGGCACGCGGAACTCCTCCCATAGCCGCGATGTCACTGAGTCCTCGGGCCAGGCAACGGTGCCCCACCGAATCTGCCGGGTGCCATGCCCTTCTAAAATGAATATTTTCCAAGCTGAAATCGGTTGTTACCAGGGTCTGATCTCCTCGCGGAATTTCCACAACCGCGCAGTCATCCCCAATGCCAATCCCGCCATCCAAAGGGTCTGCACTCCTTTTCGCTGCCCTGCGTATGCGGGCAATTAGGGCTTTTTCATGGAGGGGCAAGCGCAATCAATATAGCAAGACACAAGGGCTGCAGGGCCTGACAGAGTTTGTAAATACCGGATGTTGCCGCTCCAGAGGAATTTCAATTTGGAATTCTTGTAGCTTTCAACACCCCTTTTTCCCAGGAGACCGAATCGGCGGCCCGCGAGGGTCGAACACGTTACCTACCCGACCAAGGTCACCACCGAGTAACTCGTCCTCTTGGGCACGCTCGTATACCCGGCCTTGGTAAGCCTCCCTTACGTTGACACAGGGGAACCTACTTTGTTACCGTTGCCAAGCTGTTTAAGGCCACAGACCTGAACTAAGTGCTGCGTCCAGTAGGGATTGCAGACACACCATTTGTGGCATCCCGGTTTCCGGTAGGATTCGGGCGACGATTTGCCTCAGTCAACTCTACGGGGCTAGCCCGGATTAAGGGATGGCGTTGGGCTCGGAGTCTAGGAACCGCGCCGGTCCTGGTTACTAACGGAAAGGAAAAATTGCAAAAACGTTTCTATATTCTTTTCGTCGCACGCGGAGATGACGGGCAGCTCCGCAAGATCCATATCCCCGTCCACTATCTGTACGTTTTGCTGGTAGGCGCCGCTATCGTTGGCCTGAGCCTTACCGGCATCGCCAGTTCCTACTTGCGCATGGTGCTGAAGGTTTCGCATTACAACGAACTGCGCACCGAAAAAGAAGATCTTAAGAATCGCTACTCACGTCTGGAGCAAGTCGCCAAGGAGCGGGACATCCAGGTAGCGTCGCTGGGTTCACTGGCCGGCGAAGTCTCTTCCCTTTATGGGCTGAAATCCGACTCCAACATTACGGCCTCTTCCGAGAACGTTGGCAAGGCCCAGGTTGTTTCTTCCCTGGACCAACTGGGGGCGCTCAAGGCTTCGGCCCTGAACGGCGCTACCATGACGGGAATTTCCCTGGGCCTCACTCGCGAGGCCACCACCGCCGACTGGCTGCGTGCAAACTCCGCTCCTAATCTTTGGCCGGTGGAAGGTCCCATTACGGGATCCTTCGGCGAGCGCATCGATCCATTTAACGGAGAAGGCGCTTTCCACAGTGGAGTTGATATTGGTTCCAAAGACGGACAGCCAGTCATGGCTCCCGCTGATGGCCTGATCGTATTCGCCGATTTCATGGGCGGCTACGGACGCGCCGTCATCGTC
Source organism: Terriglobia bacterium (assembly GCA_963786325.1). GTDB lineage: Bacteria > Acidobacteriota > Terriglobia > Terriglobales > Acidobacteriaceae > JAIQFF01. The sequence goes on along the minus strand of CAWAYW010000010.1, from coordinate 721,647 downwards.
GACCACGGCCACGGCATCACCACCCGCTACGGCCATCTCGGTAGCTTCGCCTGCATTTCAGGCCAGCACGTTCATCGCGGTGACACCATCGGCTACGTCGGCGAAAGCGGACGCAGTACCGGTCCCCACCTCCACTATGAGGTCCGCATCAACGACACTCCCGTGAATCCCCACAAGTACCTGCGCCTGACCGTGGCCAACGTAGGCGGATTCTCAGCCGGAAGCTAAGTGCATTGTCATCCTGAGACAGCGAAGTCCTTCTCGAAAACGAAGGACTTCGAGCGATGGACCTATGGTTGGCGGTAAGCTAACCCCGAAACCCCGCCATCACTTCCCCAGCTTCCTCGCTAAAGCCCGCATAATCGTGACCGGATGGGTCACCAAAATCCCAACCTGCCCCAATAGGCTCGTCGGCTCGTGAAACACGCCTAGCTGCCTCAACACCGTCCCACGGTCGTAGTAAATTCTTTCTCCCGCCAAACGGTCATCCGCGTCGAAGGTGTAAACACCGCAAAGCGGAAACTCGACTCGCCGCCGAGTCGCCGGCAACCCGCGCCACCCACCAAGATGCGTTCCGCGAATCATAACTTCGACAACGATGGCCTCTTCGCCCACATGCCTGCGTTGGACTTCAATCTCCAAGTCAGGCAACGCCTTCATCAACTGCTGGTAAAACGCCCGGACACCGTTGCGGCCTGTGTGGTGTTCTTCCCACGGCTCATCGTCGTACCGAGCATTATCGCCGAACGTATCGAGCACACCTTCAAGATCGTGCGCGTTTTCCAGCCGGATGTGTCGCTCGACAATTGCGATCCAGTCCGCTCGATGGTCCTTCACAATCGATGAGGTAGCCACAAACACCCCCTCCACGCATTAGTAGTGGCGTAATCAAAGGGCGACCCGAGAGGTTTAGGGTGCCCGTCCAAGCCCCGATTGGCGGGGGTTTCCGGAACTCAAATCAGCTACTTACTCAGCTTCGAAAAATGCATGTGGACTAACTTCCAGCTATCCCCACGCCGAGCCCACACGCTGGTCGTTTCATATCTGGGAAAAGCATGTCCTTCACCATACCTCTCAACTTCGGTGAGGAGAGCGGTATCCCCATAAAAACGTAACCGGGCATTCGCGACAAATACGTGCACGTTTGTGGGATTTTCTTTGCGATGGCGCACATTGTCGAGATGCTGAGCCCTGGGGATTTCTCCAAAATCGCCGCTCAGGACGAAGTCGGAGTCCTCAACCTTATCGAGAGTCCACGTCGCCGAGGTTGTAGGCCTTCAGCACATCTTCGTTCAATTGACGGATGGCTTGCTCGTCGGCCGAGTGACCGTTCGCCGCGGGGGCGGCTTGAGCACAAGCAAATACCGCAGAAATCCAGAGAAGAAAAATGATCCCAAGCCTCATTGGCTCACTCCTCTTCTTTTTTTCTTTGTCTAATTCTTTGTCTAACCACCGTTCCGATGATTACCCTTCAAAACCTCCACCACTCGGTCAAAGTCTTCCAGGGTGGCGTACTCAATGGTTATTTTTCCTTTACCCTTGCGATCGCGAATACGCACTCGCATGCCCAAACTTCGTTCCAGAGCGGTTTGCGCCGCTCGCACATTGGGATCGACCCAGCGTGCCCGGTGTTGTTCACTCGGTTCTTTCTGCAGCGGAAGGTTGGTATTGAAAACCAGATCTTCCAGTTGCTCGACCGACATGTGCTTACGCACCGCTTCGTCGGCAATCTTCGGAATCATCGTGGCATCCAGCAACGTCAGCAGAACGCGCGCTTCGCTGAATCCCAGCTGTCCTTCTTGCAAATATTGCAGAACCGTGCCGGGAAGCTTCAGTAGGCGCATGTAATTGGACACCGACTCGCGCGAAATTCCGACCCGCTGGCCAATCTGCTCCTGAGTCAGCCCGAAGTCACGGCTTAGTTTCGCAAACGCGGCCGCCTGCTCCATACAATTCAGATCCTGACGCTGCAGGTTTTCGACCACCGTCATTTCCGCAGCTTGCTGGTCCGACACCTTGCGGATAATCGCCGGAACCGTCGTCTTTCCAGCCTGCTTCGAGGCACGGCAACGCCGCTCGCCCAGAATCAGCAGATAACGTCCCGCGGCGGCGGGCCGCACCACCACCGGCTGAACAACGCCGTTCGTCCGAATCGATTCCGCCAACTCGTCCAAGGCGTCATTATCGAAGTGATAGCGCGTCTGGTAAGGATTGTGCTCGATCTGGTCCAACGGAATCTGGACCACAGCTTGCCCCCCAGCTGCTTGTGCCTGGGCGAAGACTTCTGGCCGCACGGTGGAATTTGGCGAATGAGAAGCTGCCTCCGGCGCGGCGGGCGTCGTTCCTGCGTCTGGCACCGCTCGCAGGCCGCCAGGCAAAAGCGATTCCAGCCCTCGCCCGAGAGCCTTCCTCTTCTCCGGAATCACCGCAGGCGCTGCTGCTTCAACCGCTTTGTCTGCTGTCGTTGTCATCTCAATCCTCTAAGAGTGGCGCCGGCGCCCTCGCTGGCCGCCGTTGCATTTGCCTTTAAGCTTTTCGTTGTACATCGATATCCATCAATATATGTATATCGACTTACATCAATCTACTAGGCGGTCTTATCCATCTCCTCTGCCGGAGCTGGCGTCTCCTCCTGCGCCGGAAGGTGATGGGCAATGATTTCCTTTGCCAGACGGATATAACTCTCCGCCCCCTTCGACCGCGGATCGTAAAGTAGCGCCGGCCGCCCGTGACTGGGGGCCTCCGCCAGTCGAATGTTCCGCGGAATGGTGGTCGCGCAAAGCTTGTCGCCGAAGAATCTCTTGAGCTCCGACATCACCTGCTGAGCCAAGTTCGTCCGCTCATCCAGCATGGTGAGAACAACACCTTCAATCCCAAGCTCCGGATTGAAGCTGGCCCGAATGCGCTCCACCGTGTCCATTAGTTCGCTGATGCCTTCCAGGGCAAAATACTCCGCCTGCATGGGAATCAGAACCGCGTCGGCCGCTACCAGGGCGTTCAAGGTAAGCAAATCAAGCGCTGGCGGACAATCCAGCACAATAAATTGAAAGCGCTCTCGCAGCGCGACCAACGAGTCCCGCAAGCGATACTCGCGGCGATCCGCGTCTACTAATTCGATATTTGCGCCAATCATGTTCTTATGCGCCGGTACGATCCACAGCTGCTCGATCTCGGTTGGTTGTATGGCTTGCTCCAAAGCCGCAGCGCCCATGAGTAGATGATAAGTACTGATCCGCTCGGGATCCTTGACTAAGCCGAGTCCGCTGGTGGCATTGGATTGTGGATCACAATCGATCAGCAGCGTATTCACTTCTGCCGCTGCGAAAGACGAGGCCAGATTTATGGCAGTCGTAGTTTTGCCTACGCCGCCCTTCTGGTTGGCTACTGCGATAACACGTCCCATTTAATTTTAGGAGATGCGAGAGTTTTTCCAGCATAGAGCGAAAGGCCAAGCGATGGCAATGCCGTATTTTGGTGCAACCGCCTCAGGAGGCACGAAGCCATTAAACACGAGCCATACAGACGAAAAGCAGCCAATCTTTCCACAACGAATAAACTAATTTCGGAAACAGGCGCAGTGTTCCACATGGAACATCGCAACTTCCAACCACAGCATGTTCCACGTGGAACATTGGAGCTGGAAGCGATCCTAGTGGAATGGCGAACGGGTTTTTCGGCGTGGACTTCTCTTGGTGGCGTCCAAGATTGTACTCGCAGTTGCATTAAATGTTCCTGACGGAACACTTGCTTTAGCTCAAACAGACTCTTTCCGGAGAATGTTCCATATGGAACATTGGATCTGAGTGACGAGCTAGTTGCCAATTTCACATGGGGCGCTCGGTCGAAGCGATGAGTTTTAATCAGCCAACGTTCCACTTGTAACACTCGTAACGACGCCGTCCCTGCTTAATACCTGATTTCTCGGTATCTGTCCCACTTTTGCATTTATTTACGGCCTATACGCCAGCTCATAAACCGCATTTTCGCGATAGCACTCCACTTTTTATCATCTTGGTTCCGGCGGTTAGCTCCTGGAGCACTTTGGCAAAATAGTGGACCAGCGCCGATATAAGTTAAAGATCACCACTTCTTCCATTTTTCAGCATGATCTAATGCCGTACATCGCTAATAGCGTTATTAATTTCCCACTTCCTGGTTCGCGTTACTGAGGTGATTCTTTACGACCCAGGATCAACGTTCGGCCAAACGATAGGGGGATGGTCAGTGGTTCGCCCCACGTGACCCCTGGAGTGAGCTGATGCGCTCTTTCAACCTGGCCTTTGCCAATGAAGATCGCCAGATGACCTGATCGTTTGGAAAAAGTTGCCGCCAAGGGGAGGATCGTGTCGAAACGCTCGACTGCGCGGAGCGTTACCCAGTCTGCTCGCTCCTTACCGGCTGGATCGAATGCTTCTGCCCGGCCGGAAAAAACCTCGGCATCACTTAGGTTCAGTGCGCGAATGACCTCACGCAGGAAAGTAACTTTCTTTTGATTTGATTCAATCAGGGTCATCCGACTGTGAGGTGCCCACAATTTGATTGGTAATCCAGGGAAGCCTGCGCCCGATCCGACGTCGATCAGCTGAACATCCCGGTTCTCGTTTGGGACCGGAAACAGATTACGCGCAGCAAACAGGGACTCCCCAAAGTGCCGGGTGACGATTTCTTCCGGATGGCGGACAGCTGTGAGATTCACATGCGCGTTCCACCGGAGGAGCACATTGATATATGTCGATATATTCTGCAGCTGCGTTGGGCTCAGTGTAGTAGCCGTGGCGCCTTTCGCCAATCCGACATCCGAGGTGAGAAAAGGATGGAGCAATTCGGCGATCCGACCAGGATGCATCGCATGAGATTGTAGATTGTGTATGGAAGATTTGCGATTATGACCGAATGGCTCGTTAAGAGAATTGAAAATGATTGACCATCTCAAACCCACCTCAGAATTTCATAATCTTCTGCCCTCGATCGCAGCGCAATTGATGATCGGATCCAAGGTTGTGATCAGGGAAGCGGCTGGTCAGGAACAATCAGCGAACGTTACGCGGGTGGGTGCCGGACGCTTACGTACGGTTCGCGTGACGATCAATGGACGGGAGATACAAGCCATCGAACAAAATCGAACCAAGCCCAGTCGCTGGGGTCAGCTTGCTCGCAAAGGACATCAGGTTGTGCAATTTCAAGACGTGGCGACGCGAAAATATTTGGCGGTGGTTGTGGATGGAAAGGTCACGGAGTATGGGAGGTAAACCTTCGTCGCTCGTCGGCGCACCGTCCATCGCCGCTCGCCCGTCTGGTTGCGGCGGCCGGAACACGCGCGTCCATGGCTGGAACTAGCGCGACACAACCTTTTCGACCGCGGCGCGCAGCTCTTCGTATGGCATTACTCCAGGATGGTAGAGTGCCACGCGACCACTGCGATCGAGAAGTACCAGAGTGGGAGTGGTGCTGGCTCCATAAACATTGAAATTCTCTTTACTTACTGGAACCGGAACGCCCTGCAGCGCCGGGTAGAAGTGCCGCCAGACTCGTTCTGCGTAGGCCAGTTCGTCCTGGGGCTTTACGTCCTCGCCTGCCGCGCCGTATCCATAAAGTTGAGTGGGTGCGATCAGGGTTAAGCCGCCGGGACCGAATTCAGATTTCAGTCTGGCAATCACTGGTCCTTCAGCTTTGCAGTCGCCACACCAATGCGCCCAGAAAAACAGCAATACCGGCGATCCGTTAAGCTCCGAGAGCGAGGCAGGCTTCGGACCAAGATATCGCGCAACTATCAGCGGCGGCGCTGGCTGCCCGGCCAACCCCAGAAGATTCAGATTTTTCTGTAGACGTGATCCTATCGAAGTATTGCGATAAGCGCTCAAACTGCGACGGAGCAGGGCCACGGCCTCGGCCTGATGACCCTGGGCGGCTAGCACTTGCGACTGAACCTCCAGAGCGGCGCCCATCGCAAGCGGCAGCTGTGGCTCGTCGTCCAGCGCCCGCTTCAGCAGTAGCTGGCGGCTCAAGCTTTCGGCCTGCCTGGCGTAAGTCGCAGCGCGATCAAGGTGATTGGCGGCGAGGTTCGCCCGCGCCATCCATGAAAGTGCCTCAAGGTAATCCGGCGTAACGCCCTGATGATTGCGATAGTTCTGAAGGGTGGCTTCGGCGGCGTTGAAGTTGTTGCTCTCCAGCTCGTTTCGGACGTCATCTGTCACGCTGGCGAAGGATAGGGTTGACGCAAGCAGACAAATGGTGAGCAGGCGGGAAATCATTGACTCATGATAAACGATTGGCCGAGTGTCGCGTGCTCATAGCAGCCAGGGCCCCAGACATCGCACCCAGCCGGAGATCAGCCATCCGTTTTCAGCTGATGGATCTGAGCTCGATCAGCTCGTGACCTCGGATGGCGATTCTACGAACTTGAAGAATTGCTGAACCCGAGTCACCTGAAGCGCGTCTTTCACTCTTTGACTAACACCGATCAAAAGCAGGCTGCGACCGTCTTTTTGATGAGTGACATACGCTCCGACGAGAGCACCGATTCCAGCAGAATCGATGTAGGGAACCTTCGTGAAATCCAGCATTAGTGTCTGGGAGGTGTCGTTTCGAACTTTAGACTGAAATTCGAACAGATTTGTAATCACGATTGGCCCGGTAAGGCGGAAAATGCGCTGTCCTTCTTTGGGACCTACAATGTCTTCAATAACCAAAGGCTCTTGGGGCATCGTGGAATATTATCCGCACGACATTCGTAGAATGTTAAAGCAGTGTTAATTTTGATGTACGGCGGCCTATAACCTGCGAGGATAAAGGCTTACAGGCGATAGCATTGTGGGGGAGGGCAGAAATGGCACTAAAGGTCGGAGACCCGGCACCGGATTTCGAATTGCCGGCGGTGCAGGGTGACCAACATCTGACCGTGAAACTCAGCGAATATCTGGGCAAGCAGAATGTCGTGGTCACGTTCCATCCTCTGGACTGGACGCCGACTTGCGCGGCCCAGGTGCCGGCGTTCGATTCGGATCGGGAGAAGTTCGCCGCTTTAAACGCCCAGGTGGTTGACATCAGCGTGGACTCTATCCCCAGCAAACTTGCCTGGCAAAAAAAGGAATTAGGAATGATGAGCACGCCGATGTGCGCGGATTTCTATCCCCACGGAAGAGTGAGTCAAATGTTCGACGTGTTCCGCGATCAGCCGCCGTTTCCCGGAATCTGCGAGCGCGCAGCTTTCATAGTGGATATAAAGGGAAAGATCGCGTTTGCGAAAGTGTATCCGCTGGATCAGGCGCCTGATAACCAGGAATTACTCGAAGCTTTGAAGAAAATTAACGCTACATCCGCTTCCGCGACAGTAGGTAAACCCGGAATAGACGGACATCACGAACACGTCACCGACAGCGACGGTTCCGAAGCCGGATGGTAGGCTCAGGGACTCTCCAGCCTTAAGGATGGATAGGCCAGTGACCGGTGACCAGCGACCGCGCGCTTCTCGCATATACCAGGCATAACCAGCGCGTCTAGGATGGCGCGAGTTTGTAAGGAAAACGCTCGGGGTTTCAGTAGCGGAAGCGATATTTCAGTTGGACCGATATTTCGCGCGGATTGACGAAGTGCGTTCCTCCAAAGGTGTTGCTGTTATCCAACAGGTACCGATGGTTGGATAAATTGAGCGCGCTCACACGGACATTCCAATTCTCACCAAACGCTTTTCCCAGCGATAAATCAAATGTGGTGTGCGAAGGCAAGTGAGCTGGACCCTGTCCATCGACGAAGCCAGAACCATAGTCAGCGTTGAAATCAGTCCACAGTTTCCAGGGCAGCTGCAGATTGAAACCGGTGGAGACGGTGTTGCGCTGATCGTGATCCAGGAAGAAGTAGCCCGAGTCGGGAGGTTCGAAGTCAGTTAATCCTCCGGTCACACCACCCGCGCCTTCGGCGTACTGGTGAGAGTACGCGGCGTGGAATTGGACGCGCCCTGCCACTCGCGGGGAGTTTGCGGTAGCTTCCCAGCCTCGAATACGGGCACGAGCGATGGTTAGAGGAAAGAAAATATTCGAGTTGCCGAGGACGTCGTGGTCGAAGAAGTTTCGCGCGCCTGTACGGAAGTTGGAAACGTCGAATGTCCAGCCCGCAAAGGGAATGGTCAGACCAAACTCGTGTTGTTCGTCACGTTCGCCTCGTAGAGGGAGGAATCCAAAACCTTGCTCGGCGGCCTGGTTCAGCAGGGGACCGTTCACGGTGAGAAGTGGCGGAGCTTGATAGTAGCGTCCATAGAACCCGCGGAAGACCCAGTTGAGGCGCGGAACGCGGATGGCAGCGCCGATTCTAGGGTCGATCGAATTCTCGCTAATCGTGGAGCCGAAATGTGTGAGCCGCACTCCGCTGTTTAAAGTCAGCCAACTCGTAAGTTTGTATTGATCTTCCAGAAACAAAGCTTCGACGTTGCCCCATATCATTTCCCGCTGCCTGAGAGGCGGGTTGCTGCCATCGCTGGTCACAATTCCGAACAGTTGATTGTCGCGAGCCCCGAAAACCTGAAATCCAGCGTGAAAATTATGCTTCCCGCGATTGAGGGCGAGAGAAACCACGCCGCCCATATAGTTAGATCCGCGGTCGTCTTCAGGAATAATGACAGCCGGATCCAACTGGCCCACGTAGCCGCCGATGTAATGGGCGCGGTTGAAATGATAAAAAGGCGAAACTGTAATAAGGGCGCCGGGTGCAATGGTATGCAACCACGAAAAATTGACCAGATCGTCGCGTTCATTTTCGACATCGCGTATGCCCAAGGCTTGCTGATCGGGATCGTTTGGAATCTGGTAGTGATCACCGCGGGATGAAGCAATCAGACGAAGCTGGTCATTTGGAGTCTTGTTGAAAGTAAGAGAGGTAAATCCGCCCAGACCGGCGGACTGATTGTTCAAAATCTCGGGGCTGGAAGTCTCAAGTCCGAGATCGGTCCGGTTTCCGGAAATGCTTCCGTAATACGCGAAACGGTCGGTATGGTCTCCGAAGCTGAATTGGTCTTCGGTCCGGTTGAAGCTGCCGTAGCTGGTCACGAGTTCGGCCTGGCGATCGCGCTCGAATCCGGAGCGGGTGACTACATTGAACACTCCATAGGTACGGTCTCCATACTCCGCGGAATACCCGCCACGCTGGACTTCCAGATAGTCGATGTCCTTGGGATCGAATTGCGGCCCAACGTTCGACGCGATGTTTGTGTTGGGCACGGGCACACCATCAATCAACCAGGAGACTTGATGTCCGCCTCGAATATGAAGCTGGTCATGGACCATGTAGGAGCCGGGCACGTAGTTGGTAATCATGCTGAGGCTATTGGTCTGGTCGGCTCCCGGCGTTTCGCTAATTTGCCGGCGGCTGACCAGAGTAGTGGTTGAAGAACTTTCGGTATCGACTGTCGCGGCGTTATCCGTGACTTCCACTGTTTCCTTAGTTTGTGCAAGGGTGAGTGAAAAATGCAGTCGAGCATCGCGCCCGGAGACCAGGACCAGCTTTTGTTCCTGTGGCGCAAAGCCCTGGATATCGACTGTGACGGTATATTCACCTAAGGGCACGGTGTCGAAACGAAAGTCTCCAGAATCAGTACTGGTGATCGTCTGTGTCCATGCGGAGTTTGCCGCACGCAGAGTGACCTGCGCCCCCTGGACCGGGCGATGCTGCGGATCGTGAATCAGGCCGCTTACCGTTCCAAAGATGGTGGCAAATGCGGTCAGACTGCTCAACAACAAACCGATCAGAACGCCCTTGCTGTAATTCATAATTTGTTCTCCGAGTCGCTGATCAGTCAGTGCTGACCACGAGGCGAGGAGACGCCGATCTTTACTTCTGCGGCGTGCAGCGAGTTGTCATGCCGGTGAGCGTGAATGACCACGCGACTTCCGACCTGAACATCTTTGACGGTGGCGGCGGAGTCTCCCTTGATGAATTTGGTTTCGCCATCAAATTCCACGGTGGTGACTGCCCCATCGTTGGTTTTTACCGAGACGGAATGATCGGAAACCTCGGTGACAGTTCCCATGACGTGATCCATTCCGCCGTGAGCGAACGCCAGCGCGCCCAGGATCAGGGTGCAGAGGGCGAAAGTTAGAGTGATAGTGGACGGTCGGAATTGCATTTTCGTCTCCTTGGATTCGTTTCTGGATGGTGCTTTGCTGTAGAGATCCTTCAACTCCGAAAACTGCTTCGCTTCGCTTCGCGAAGCGGTTTCTACGCTCCGGATCACAATTTCTCTTGATGGTTGACCACCTCTGGTGTTCACAATTGTTTTCTCTCTTACTCTCAGCTGTCTTAGTCTCACCGTGTTGCCTCAGTGCCTATGCGACGGGGCTTCCGCCGGTGTGCCATTCAAAAAGTCTTCTTCCTGTTTCTCTTCCTCTTGCTCGGCCGCGCTTTTAGGATTGAAGCGTTCCATGTCGTGAAGTTCGCCCGCATTGATGTCCGGCAGGTGACGAATGAACAAGACCAACTTCCAGCTATCGGCATCGTCACCGCCGGGTTCACCCCAGGCTGGCATGCCAGTCCAGCGAACTCCGTTGTGAATGATGTAGTAGAGCTCGCCGTCGGTGAGCTGCTGGGTCGCGGCGAGACGCATATCGGGGGCGGGCGGATACAGGTTCCGGCCCATCTCGGTGTTACCTCCTCCGTCGTTAGCGTGGCAAGTTGCACAGTGATCGGCAAAATGCCGCGACGCCTCACGAAGAATGTCCGGAGAAATTGCGAAAGGATTTTTACTTCGCCGGGCATCCGATGGCATAGAGAATGAACGCAGTCTGCGGGCGAGCGCTAATTCAATCGAGCTGGGAGCCTGGCGAGCACCACAGCAATGTGGAATCAGGCCTGAAATCCAAAGGCCTGCCACCAGCACCAGCACCACAATCAAGGCACCCCAAAGCATGCGCAGCATTTGTATTTACCTGGAACGAGACTTACTCGCGCGATGTACGCGGACGGGCAGAAAAGGACGGAGTGCACCCTCCCAAAATCAGGCGCAACCAGTCAGGAAGTTTTAGGCGTTGGGCGGACCGCGGACGGGGCGCAAGGCTTTTTGGTGCCTGCTTTGAAAAGCCGGTTGCAAGTCTGGCGGAAGGTAAGCCAGGGGCGGATCAAGATTGGAGTGAGTTTCCGATTCGGGTTCCGCCCAATGGGCGGTTGTCAGAGGCGAACAGCACGTATGGCTCCCGCAATCGGCGGCGTGAAGTTGGTAGTCTACAGAGGCGGGTCCGTGCATCGGCTTGCGCATGCAACAGGCATGCGGGGGCGGTGCGGAGATCGCCAGAGCGACGGGGGCTATCGTGCCCACGAGCAACAAGACAAGCAATAATCTGGCGGTTAGACGATGCATGACTCGTTGAAAACCGACAACCGTAGATCACTAAAAAGAATAGGCCACAGGAGCCTCCTGCGCAAGCTTCGAGAAGTTGCGCACGAGAATAAGACCCGTCTTTGTTGGAAATAATAAGCGATCCTCAGGCAGGATAGCCACTATGACTACGATCGCGCTGCTCACCATTTCCAATATTTTCATGACTTTCGCGTGGTACGGACATTTGAAATATCGGGACGTCCCGTTATTCAAGGTGATCCTCATCAGTTGGGCTATCGCCTTTTTTGAATATTGTTTTCAAGTGCCCGCGAATCGGATCGGGTCATATGAATTCACAGCGGTGCAGTTGAAAACAATCCAGGAAGTAATCACCCTCACCGTGTTTTCGGTCTTCTCGGTGCTTTATTTGAATGCTCCCATCAGGTGGAATTACATCGTCGGTTTTGCGCTTATCGTGGCTGCTGTGTTTGTGATTTTCAAGAAATGGTAAAGTTTGCCCTTCGCCAGGGGTAGTCCCCCGGCGTTCAGTGAAATCTACCTGTTTCCGGCATTTGGTTTATGCTTTAACCGCTCCAGGAGGAAACATGAAACTGCACCTTACTGTGGTCTTGCTATCGCTAACGGCTTTTGCTCAACAGTCGAAGAATCCAGTCACGGATACCCTGCGTGACGCTCTGGCCGGTCGCCAAAAGAACACCATTGCAGCCATCGAGGAGATGCCTGCGGACAAATTCGGATTTAAACCGACGCCCGACCAGATGTCGTTCGGTCATCTGGCCGCCCATATTGTCGAGGCCAATTACTTCTTCTGTTCGAAAGTCGGGGATGTGGCCTCGCCGAAGATGGACGAAGTCACAGAAGCATCACCTAAAGAAAAGCTCACTGCGGCGGTGAAAGCGTCATTCGATTTCTGCGGGACTGCTCTCGCCAAAGCGGAGGACTCCAAGCTCAGTGACTCGATCCAGGACTTCGCCGGCAAGCCACGCTTGCGCGCGTGGGCAGCGCTGGGATTGGCCGGCAGCTGGGCTGACCATTATGGTGCGGCGGCAATGTATCTGCGGGCAAGCGGCCTGGTTCCGCCAACCGCGCAGAAAAAGCCGGAAGAACCCAAGAAGTGACGGCGGAGCGACCCTCGGGCGTCGCGGCTGTGGCATTTGCCTTCTTGCTGGCTGCGTCCTATTTGCTGGCCGTGGGTCTGATCATGACACTTCGCCCGGGGCTCGTACCCATGTCAGCGGGCGCCGCCCTGCTAGGCGGACTTGAACTCGCCGGACCGTACATGTTTCTTCTTGTGGCAGGGGTCGGCGGGTGGGTAGCTTTTGGGCTCTGGCGCCTGAAAAAATGGGCCCGGTGGATGGCCATGCTTGTCGCGTCGATTGGAATAGTCATGCTCGTTCCCGTCGTCTCGAGCGCGATACTGGATTTCCGGTTCGGAAGGCTGGCTTGGACCGGGCTGGAAACCGTCCTGCGGGTGATGGTTGTCTGGTACCTGTGGCAAACCCCGGTTATGGAGGCGTTCGGTTAGGTGAACGTCTTTGAGCAAGGCAACCAAAAGCGGCGGGCGAGGGCGCCCGCGCCACGCCTCCGAAGCTATTCTTCCTCTTCCTTCACGTCGCCGCGTGCGGCTTTGGCTTTCTCCACGATTTTGTCTTGCAGCATACCGGGTACGGTGTCGTAGTGATGCATTTCCATGTTGAAGCTGCCACGCCCCTGGGTCATTGAGGTAAGGTCCACGCCGTAAGTCAGCATCTCGGACATTGGAACTTCAGCCTTGACCACAGTATTGCCAGCTTTGTTGTCCATTCCCTGAATGCGTCCACGACGGCTGTTGAGGTCGCCCATGATGCTGCCGGCAAAATCGTCTGGTACTGTAATTTCCACCGCCATCACCGGCTCGAGCAGCGTAGGCTTCGCCTGCTCCATGGCTTTTTTGAAAGCGATACGTCCCGCCATCTGAAACGACATATCGTTGGAATCCACATCGTGATACGAGCCGTCATAAAGGATGACCCTGAAATCCACCACCGGAAAACCGGCCAAATAGCCACGGGAGGCCGCGTCCTTGATTCCTTTTTCAATCGCTGGGATATAGTTTTTAGGAATTGCGCCGCCGAAAATGTCATTCACAAACTCAAACTCACCGCCACGCGGCATGGGCTCCATTTTGATTTTGCAATCGCCATACTGACCATGCCCGCCGGTCTGCTTCTTGTGTTTGCCCTGAACGTCGGCCTTGCCCCGAATCGTTTCACGGTACGGGACTTTGGGGGCTTTCAAGACAACTTCAGTGTGGTACCGCTTCTTCATCTTGGATACGACAACTTCGATGTGTTGCTGGCCCGTGCCCGCAATCAGAAATTCCTTTGTCTGGGGATCACGGAAGAAACGCAGCATCGCATCCTCTTCCATGAGCTTGTGAATGCCGGGACCAAGCTTATCTTCGTCGGCTCGACTCTTCGGCTCAATGGCAAATGTGATGGCGGGCTCCGGCAGCTTCACACGCGGATACTGGATGGGAGCCGCCTTGTCGCCCAGAGTGTCACCGGTAAGGGTGTCTTTCAATTTGGCGACCGCGCCAATATCGCCCGCGTGCAGTTCTAGCACTGGAACGGCGGTTTTGCCCTGCATGATGGAAATATGCGCCATCTTTTCCTGCGATCCGCGAGCGTAGTTGACCACGGTGACATCGTTTTTCAGCACCCCGGAAAAAATTTTGAAATAGGAAATCCTCCCTGCAAATGGATCGGAAACTGTCTTGAAGACATACAGTGACACCGGTTCAGCATCGGATTCGTGCCGCTTCGGCGGCTCCGCCTGATTTCCATTCGAAGAAGAAGATGAAGCCACATCGCCTTGTACCCACTCGTGTTCCGAAGGCGCGGGCGTGTAGTCGACGATGAAGTCCATCACCCGGTCGGCGCCTATGTTGCCTAAGCCCGATCCAAAAATCACTGGGAAGATCTTGTCTTCGCGAATGGCGTTGTGCAGCGCCGGAATGAGGTCTTCTTCCGGAATGGTTCCCTTTTCGAAGAATTCTTCCATCAACCCATCGTTGCCCTCGGCTACGAGTTCCACGAGCTTTTCGTGCTGCGTCTGGGCTTCTTCTTTCATATCGGCGGGAATTTCCGTTTCTTTTCCCTTGCCGCTGCCACCTAATTCATAGGTGTAGGCCTTCATGGTGACGAGGTCAACGACGCCGCGGAAGTTTTTCTCTTTGCCGATTGGCAGTTCGAGGGGAATCACGGCCCGGCCAAAGGCGCGGGTCAAGGATTCCAGAACGCGATCGGCGTCGGCGCGGTCCCGATCCATGCGACTGGCCACGATCAACCGTGGCGTCTGATACTCCTCGCAATAGTTCCACACTCGCTGCGTGACCACTTCAACCCCAGCCACGCCGTCCACGACGACGATGGCCGCATCCACCACGGGAAGCACCAGCTTGGCCTCGTGGACAAACATGTTGAAGCCTGGCGTGTCGACGATATTGATTTTCGTCTTGCCCCATTCCACATGCGCCAGACTTGCCGAAATCGACATCTTCCGCGCGATTTCTTCTTCGTCATGGTCGGTTGTCGCGGTGCCATCATCCACGCGTCCCATGCGCGGGTTCGCGCCTGCGGCATACAGCATGGCGGAAACCAGTGACGTTTTGCCGGCATGGCCGTGCCCGATCACCGCTATATTCCGAATATTCGCGCCTTCATAAACCTTCACGGGTTCGCTCCTTTAGTTACTCAAACAGAAAACCCGGTGACGGGGTGCCACCGGTGCAGCCGAACGATGCTCGACTCTCTTCGTAGGATGAAATTCCCCGGCTCGTGTTTGCTCGGCAGTCCTGGCCGATGCTCGGTTAAACCCGGATTCATATGGACTCAATGAAGAAGAGGCCAACTTATAGACCGAAGCCGGCCAACCTGTCAAAACCAAAGGATGCTACCACAGCGGAATTTAGCGGCTCAAGCCAGCAGGACGGCGACGGCGGGCTACCCTAGGTTTCCTGGCATTCAGCCTCCTCAGCAAGCCGTGAGAACAATCCGCTACTCATTTCCTGGATCAGCCAGGATAAGTTCCACGGATTGATGGCCGTGTTCTTCAAGCGTAATCACCTCGGGGCTGGACACCGTCGAGGGCGCTTTTGGGTTATCGGAGGACAAAGTGGCGATCACACGATACATGCCCGGAGGCAATGTTTTGAAAATGAAGTGTCCATTCTGGTCAGTCCTGGCCGCTCTCGACCGCATTCGCTCGTAGGGAGCTTCTGGCTCAGGTCTCACCCTGACCAACGCGCCACCCGCTGGCTTGTCGTGATCGGTTACCGTGCCCTGAAGTTGTGCACCAAATAAGCTGATTACAATTTCGAGAGGCTCGACCGTTGCGCCTTTCTCGATTCGCAATCCGTTATGAAGGATATCCTGCGCTCCTTGATGAGCGGATTTGACGTACCAGCCTTGATCCAGGCCGAAGATTCTCAGCGCATAATCTCCCTCAGGAACGCCAGTCATCTGGAATGAGCCGTCGGGCTTGGAGTGCGCAGAAGCGAAGTTGGGAATTTCACTGCCTTTCGTGGGCTCCAGTTGGATCTGGATACCGTCGGGAATCTTGGCTCCCGGAACCGCCACATGTCCGCGCAGCGTTGCGCCTTGACCGAAGACAAGAAAAAGCGAGTCAACGTCATCACTACCCACTTCAAGTTTCTGGGCAACAAATTGAGGGTTATCCTGATCATGTTTTTGTGCACTCAGGATGTAACTACCGGAGGGCACGCCTGCAATCGTGAATTCGCCTTTTGCGCCAGTGCTGGCTGTGAGTTCGCTAATCCCATTAGAGATTTCGGGAGGGTAAAGCAACACAACAGCATGAACCGCCGGTCTTCCGTCAGCGGCGATTACGTGTCCACTGATCTCCACGGCGTTCACCGGCCGCATGGCAAATTCCACCCGAAATTCCTCACCAGCAGCGAGGACAACCGATTGCGCCTGTTCGACCTGGGCTACTCCGGGATAAAACACCGGCGCTTGCTTAGTGTTGCCTTCCGTCTGGGCGATCCAACTTAAACCATCCTCCTCATCCAAGAATGCATCCCCCGATAACGCCGCCCTCACATAGTATTCGCCGGGATGCAAACCAAAGATGCGAAACTCGCCTCGGTCGTCGGTCAGAGCGCTGGACGACAACGTTAGGTGTTCTTTACGGGGTTGCAGTTCATCTTCGATCTCATCGGCGTTTTCCTTGCGCAACGCCATCACGCTTACCCTTGCAAAAGGTTCTCCGGTTTCATCAACGATGCGGCCAGTTATGGCGGCGGCCCGCATCATACGAAACATTACCTGCTCCACTTTTTGGCCGGGAACAAGCGTCAACGCCGCACCGCCATTCATACCCCTGGCTTCATACTGCTGGGTCAGATAACCGGCGTGGAAGGCAAAAAAAGTGTACTGTCCCGCACTGATATTTTTAATCTCGAATCGGCCATCGGCGTCAGAAGTTGTCGAAAATGTTTGGGAAACAGGCGCGGGACCCTCTTTTATCAGGACGACCTGTGCGGATTTGACCGGCACGCTCTCGCCGACAGTAAGAACTCGTCCTGAAACTACACATGTGGCGGGCTGGTGATTGGTTTTCGAGGCAGATTCTTGCGCCAGCAAGACGGACCCAAGGATAAGACAGGCCGCCAGGACAAAGCCTCGCATGGTGTAAACTCCGCCGTTACGGCTCCCTATTTTCGCAAGGGGCGGGGCAAAAGGAAAGAAAGGTAGGAGATGAATGACAAGCCTGCCATGCCCAGCCGCTGCGGGTTCAAACTATGATTTCTGGCGTGGCTTCCAGCAGGCTGCGGGTGTACGGATGCTGGGGCTGCCCGGTGATTTGTGCCGTCGTTCCGACCTCGACAATCTTCCCGCGGTACATCACCGCAATTCGCGTAGCCAGATAACGCACCACCGGCATGGAGTGCGAGATGAACAAGTAGGTAAGGCCGAACTCGCGTTGCAGTTGCGCCAGTAGATTCACGATTTGTGCGCCAACGCTTACGTCAAGAGCGGAGACCGGTTCATCGGCAACAATAAATTTTGGACGAAGCGCGAGTGCGCGGGCTATTCCGATGCGCTGCCGCTGGCCTCCACTGAACTCGTGCGGAAATCTGAGAAGAATCGATTGGTCAAGCCCGACCGCACCCAGTAACTCTGCAACCCGCGAGCGGAGCGCTACCGCCGTCATCTTCTCGTGAATCACCAGCGGTTCACCGATGATGTCTTGCACATTCATTCTCGGATCAAGCGAGCCGAACGGATCCTGAAAAATGATCTGCAAATGGCGCCGCAGCCGGCGGAGTTCGCCATGACCGGCTGCCAGCAGATCGCGGCCCTCGAAGGTGATGCTGCCTGAACTCGGCTCGATCAAGCGGAGCACCAGGCGTCCCGTAGTGCTCTTACCCGACCCCGATTCGCCTACCAGTCCAAGAGTTTCGCCCGCATGAATGTCCAGCGAGACGTCGTCGACAGCACGAACTTCGCCTTGGGCGCGAGCCCCGAACATGGACTCGCCGAGGGGGAAAACTTTCGTCAGATTACGAATTTCAATCAGCGGCAAGGATCACGCGTGTACTGGTGCTGGTTTACTGGCAATCAACTGGCGCAGTACAAATTGCAAGATACCGCCATTGGAGTAGTACTGCGCTTCCTGCGGAGTGTCGATCCGTACTAGGGCGCTAAATTCGGTAGTCTTGCCGCTTGCTGCGACGCGAACCACCACCCGCTGACCCGGTTTGAACTTGCCGACCAAGTCATTGATGCTTGAAATCTCGAAGATTTCCTCTCCCGTCAGGTTCAACGATTGTGCAGTGTCACCGGACAGGAATTGCAGCGGCAGGATGCCCATCCCCACCAGGTTCGACCGGTGGATGCGCTCGTAGCTTTCGGCGATCACAGCCCGAACACCGAGCAACCGCGGCCCCTTCGCAGCCCAGTCGCGGGACGATCCGGAACCGTATTCCTTACCGGCAAGAATGACAAGCGGCACTCCTTCGGACATATATTTTTCCGAGGCATCAAAGATAGACATCTCCGCCCCGTCAGGCAGATGACGAGTGAATCCCCCTTCGAGGTTGGGGACCATTTTGTTACGCAGGCGAACGTTGGCGAATGTGCCGCGGACCATAACTTCGTGATTGCCGCGGCGCGATCCATAAGAATTGAAATCGACCGGTTTCACGCCATGCTCGATTAAATATCTCCCCGCCGGACTATCTTTCTTGATCGATCCAGCAGGAGAAATATGATCGGTGGTAACACTGTCGCCGAGCGCGGCGAGCACGCGAGCATTACGAATATCCCGTACTGGCGCGGGTTGCAGCGTCATATCGTCGAAGTACGGAGCGCGGCGAATATAGGTTGAATCCTTTTCCCACGAATAAGTTTCGCCTTTCGGGACAGGCAGGCCGCGCCAGCGGTCATCCCCGTGATAGACCTCTCCGTAGCTGTGGGTAAACATGTCGGACGAGATGGACTTCTGAATGGTCTGTTCGACCTCGCGCTGCGCCGGCCAAAGGTCCGCAAGATAGACTTCCTTGCCATCTTTTCCTTTGCCAATGGGATCTTTACTCAGGTCGAGGTCGATACGTCCTGCCAACGCGAATGCAACCACGAGCGGCGGCGACATCAGATAATTTGCACGAACCTCGGAGTTTATGCGCCCTTCAAAATTTCGATTTCCCGAAAGCACCGAGGCAACGACCAGATCTTTCTGATCGATGGCGTCAGAGACTTCTTTCGGCAGAGGTCCAGAATTTCCGATGCAGGTTGTGCAACCGTACCCGACAATGTGAAATTTGATTTTTTCGAGATAGGGAAGCAGTCCGGCTTTCTCCAGATAATCGCGCACAACTTTTGATCCGGGAGCAAGCGAGGTCTTGACCCACGGTGGAACCGCCAGTCCCTTCTCAACTGCTTTTTTAGCGACCAAACCGGCGGCCACCATCACCGAAGGATTCGAAGTGTTGGTGCAACTGGTGATGGCAGCAATCACTACACTGCCGTGTTGAAGTGAATTTTTGACGCTGGCGGTGACATGCTCCTCATGCAAAGTGTCCTGCGATCCCACGGCGGTGGGACTGCCGCCTTCCTGCTCCCAGCGATCTACTTGCTTCCGGACGCTGCTCGATGGGGCATCGCCGGAGGCCACGACAGAGGAAGGCGTAGTTTGCGCGGAAGACCTTGGCTTTAACAAAGAGGGAAGCGCAGTGCGAAAAGATTCTCCCGCTTGTGAGAGACGAACGCGATCCTGCGGCCGTTTGGGACCCGCGAGGCTTGGCTCTACCAAAGCCAGATCGAGGGCCAGCAGTTCGGAATATTCGGCTTCAGGGGTTCTCTCGTCATGGAACATTCCCTGCTCACGACAGTACGCTTCGACCAGGGCAATCTGTTCTTCGGAACGCCCGGTGAGGCGCAGATAGTTGAGGCTCTCTTTGTCGACCGGGAAGATTCCGCAAGTCGCACCATATTCCGGAGACATGTTTCCGATGGTGGCGCGGTCAGCCAGGGCCAGCTCCTGCAAGCCCGGACCGAAGTATTCGACAAATTTGCCCACCACTCCATGACTGCGCAGCATCTCGGTGATGGTGAGAACCAGATCAGTGGCAGTCGCTCCCTGATGAAGTCTCCCAGTCAGTTTCACGCCGACGACTTGCGGAATAAGCATGGAAACGGGCTGGCCCAGCATCGCGGCCTCAGCTTCGATTCCGCCGACACCCCATCCCAGCACGCCTAAACCGTTGATCATGGTAGTGTGCGAATCGGTGCCCACCAGCGTGTCCGGGTAAGCCACGCTTTTGCCGTTTTGTTCCTGCAGGAAAACCACTCGTGCCAGATACTCGAGATTAACCTGGTGAACGATCCCGGTATCGGGTGGCACGATGGCAAGGTTGCGGAACGCGGTTTGACCCCAGCGGAGGAACGCATAACGCTCTTTGTTGCGAAGAAATTCCAGCTCGGCATTGAGCTGAAAGGATTGAGGCGTGCCAAATTCGTCGACCTGAACCGAGTGATCAATGACGAGTTCCGCGGGCTGCAATGGGTTGATCAACGCCGGGTCGCCGGAAAGGCGCTTCATGGCGTCGCGCATGGCAGCCAAGTCAACCACGGCCGGCACTCCGGTAAAGTCCTGCAGAAGTACCCGGCTCGGCGTAAACGCGATTTCCTTGTCAGGCTTCGATTTGCTGTTCCATGCAGCCAGAGCGCGGATATCATTCTCGGTCACATTGCGGTTGTCTTCGGTACGCAGCAGGTTTTCCAACAGGATGCGCAGAGAATAAGGAAGATGCCTGGTGGAAACGCCGTTTTTGTCCAGTGCGCTGAGACGATAGATTTCGTATTCTTTGCTGCCCACGCGAAGGGCAGAGCGGCTGCCAAAACTGTTCATGGATGATTGCCTTCCTGATTTCTAGTTTAATCCTTGAGTTGTAATTTTGCGTAGTTGTGCGCAGGAACGGCGGCCGAGGACCTGCCCTGATCATCGAGGGCTAACTGAGTGAGCCGGGGTGAAAAAAGGCGGCCGCGTGCGTGGGCCGCCTCAAACATTGCGAGGATAGGACTTATTTCTTTTTCTTCGTCCCGTAACTGGTCTCGATGCTGCTGCCGATGTATTGCAGCATGCCCTTCGCGCCTTCGGCGAATTGTCCCGTCGGCTGCAATTCGAGATACTTATTCAAGGCTTCCGCCGTGCCTGGTGCCGGAACCACCTTACCGCTCTTGTCCGTGGTCGCCTTGTTGATCAGATTTACACCCTTCTGATAATAGGCATCGGCTTTGGTGGGATCGGCAGCGATCGATTTGTCGAAGGCGGCATTGGCCTCCTCCACCTTGCCGGTATTGGTCAGTACTGCCCCCTGATTGTAGTAATACTGCGCCGCTCCGGGCGGATTGAGCTGTGCAGCCTGATCGTAGGCCTTTACCGCTTCGTCAACCTGCCCGGTACGGGCTTCCGCCTGGCCGAGGTTGTTGTAATAAGCCGCGAGAGTTTTTGGATCTTCAGGTTTCGGTGTTGTGCCCATCGCCTGCTTCTTCAGATCGATGGCCTTTTGATAATCCGTAACCGCATCGCCGTAGTGCTTTGTCTTAAGGGTGGTATCGGTCTGTTTCGGACCCGCGCCGAGATTAGCATCGCCCAGACGCGCCCAAAGCAGATCGCGCGAGGGATCGATTTGGGTGGCTTCGTTAAGGGTTGTGACCGCAGTCTCAAAATCGCCGGTTTGCATGGCTTGGTTGGCGGCGGCGAGCTTCTCATTCAAAGCCTTAACCGTCGTAACTTCTTTGGCATTTTTGGCCTGCGCCTCTTGCATCTGCTTCAGCTGCTCGGCACTAATGCCTTTTTGTTGAGCGGCTTCGTTCTGCGATTTCTTTAGATCGAAGTCGAGAGTTGCTTCGTCGGCCCCAACGGGGAAGTTGTTGACGCTGTCGAGCTGCTTGCCATCTTGGGTAAGAACCACCTTATACTTACCCGGCTCGATACCCAGGGAGAAGTACTCGCCTTTTTTGTTGGTTTTGAGGTTGTATTTTCGTCCGTTGTCGGTGTTCGTCCATTCTACATTGGCGCCAACAATCGGAGTGCCGTCTAGGTTCTTGCAAACGCCCTTAATTGTTCCCGTGGCTTGCGCAAACACTGGGGGTACGCACAGTGCCGCCACCGCCATGATCAACATCACCACCAGCAAACGTTGCTTCATTTTCTTGGCCTCCCGGCTCACAAAAACTGATTTCGATGCCGCCGCAATTTCTGACATGTCTAAAATCATCGCCCCCTACAGCCCAAGTCAAATCAAACTCTCTCCGCCAAGGCCTGATACGGTAAAGGGTCCGTGCTACCAGCATCCCGGAAGGCGCGCAACCGCAGCACGCAACTATCGCACACTCCACAGGCACGGTCCTCCCGGCTGTAGCACGACCACGTTAAATCCAAGGGCGCGCCCAGTTCAATACCCAGCCGCACGATTTCCGACTTCCGCATTTGGATGAGCGGGGTCACGATTTCGATCTGCCCATCTTTCGTGCCCAGCTTCACAACTTCATTAAACGCCTGATAATAGGCGGGACGGCAGTCAGGATACCCCGAGCTATCCTGTTCCACCGCGCCAATATAAATCTGGCCGGCAGCGATCACTTCGGCCCAACTTACCGCCACGGCAAGAAAGTGCGCGTTGCGGAAGGGCACATAAGTCACCGGAATATCGCGTCCAAGCACCGGCGAGTCGGGAACGGCAATATTGCGATCGGTAAGTGCCGAACCGCCGATTGCCGCCAACGCGGGATTGCGCACGACCAATCGGTCGCGGATGCCCAATCGATCGCATATGGCGGAAAACGCCCGCAATTCTCGCTGTTCGGTACGCTGGCCGTAGCTGACATGCACCGCCGCGGCATGATGATCGCGCGCCGCCAGTGCTGCACAAACGCACGAATCCATCCCCCCACTGAGCAAGACAACCGCATGCGACTTTTCGATGCCTAACACGTTCATTTAGATGTCGCAGATGATACTAACGCCGCCCTCGTAGTCGCCAGTTTCGCAGTCGCGACCGCAGATTTAAGCTTGACCCCAGCTTCGGCTGTCACTTAGGCAGCATAATTTTCAACCTGAAATCAAGAACGTGCCAATCTCGCGCCCTCTAGACGCCTTTCATGGCCGGGTCCCAGATGAACTTGTGGATTTGCAGACTCAGCCTTGCCAGCACCCCGTCGGCCAACATCCAATCGGCCAATTCCCGGGGATCAAGTAAACAGCCGGACGAACCGCGCGAGCCGGTTACGCCCTTGTCGAAGGCGGGCGAGAATAGCACCGCATGCACCCGCTGGTCCAGGCGATGATCTTGCACGAAGTCGCGCGCAAATTCGTAGTCAGTACGATCGCTCAACACAAATTTGACCTCATCGTCAGGGGTCAGCACCTCGAGATTCTCCATCTGAAAACTGCCGGGCTCACCGGAGTTCGGGCACTTTACATCTACGATCTTGATCACCCGGCGCGGCACGCGTCCCAGGGGACGTTCACCACTGGTCTCAAGCAACACTTTGTAATGAGCATCGAGGAGGCGCTGCATCAGCGGCACTACCTCACGCTCCTGCAACATCGGTTCGCCGCCCGTGATCTCCACCATCCCGCCGCCAGGACTGATGCGCTCCACCTCTACCACGATCTCTTCAAGGGTGCGACGTTGACCACCGGTAAAAGTGTATTCACTGTCGCACCACGAACATCGCAGGTTGCAGCCCGTCAACCGGACGAACACGCAAGGCAGCCCCGAATACGTTGACTCGCCCTGGATCGACTTGTAGATTTCCGTAATTTGCATGGGATGCACCCGCGGTGCCGTCAGTTCTGGATGGTCAATTCAGTCTGCCGTCCGCAATTCGCTCTCAGCCATTAATCCGAATAAGTCGCTGTGGTGGTGTCGGTTTCAAAAACGGTGACCTTCTTCACCCGCACCCGGCCCTGGGTTACTCGATCGAGGTTCACATTGGTTTCGTCGTAGAAATATTTTGCCAGATTCTCCGCCGACGGGTTCAATACCTTGAATGGATCAAGATCATTGATCATCTGATGATCCAGGCGATCAACCACCGGCCTCAGGGCTTCTTTCAATTCCTTGAAATCTAATAGAAGCCCGGCTTTGTCTAATTCCTTGCCCGCCAGCGTTACCCGTACTTTGTAATTGTGGCCGTGCGGATTCTCGCACTTGCCTTTGTAATTACGCAGGTAATGTCCCGCGGCAAATGAATCCTCAACTGTGACCTCGAACATGAATATCCTCGGCGGGCAGCATGACACAGACCAGGCCGCAGCGCAGCGTTCAACCTACTATTCTACCGCGATTGATGTGGGGCGCGAGCCTAGCCATCCTCGGGAGCAGCGGGCAGCAATGAGGTTTCGGGGATCCATGATGCGGGACACTCGCGCCTACGTCTGGTGCTTCGTATTTCCCGAAAGCAAGTCCAGGACATGGTGCAAAAGATTAGTGACGGCCTCCAGCGATTCCGCAGCTCCGCGCGGACTGCCGGGCAGATTCAAAATAAGAGTGTTCCCTCGGATGCCGCAGATTCCACGGCTGAGAGCCGCCAGCGGAGTTTTCTTCGAGCCTTCGAAACGCATACGCTCGGGAATGCCTTCGATCAGTCGATCACAAAGCGAGCGGGTTGCCTCGGGAGTGACATCGCGCTCGGCGACTCCGGTCCCGCCGGTGGTCACAATCAGTTGCGACGTCCGACCGAGTCGAATGATGGCCTGCTGGATTGCGTCTTTCTCATCGGCGACGATTTCAGACGCCGTCAGCGAAAAACCGTGCTGTCGGAGGATCGCGATCACCGCAGGACCGGAAAGGTCGGGGCGCTCACCACGCGATGAAGAATCACTTACGGTGAGAACAGCGGCGGTGCGCACATCAGGAGTCGAGGAGGACATCTTCCTCTTCTTCCTCGGCGCCTCCATCATCGCGCTTGGATTCGTCGAGCATGCGCAAGCCTTCCATTAACAGGCCCTGGGTATTCAGAGTGGTGGTTTGTTTATTGCTCTTGCCTTCGAAATTAATCTGGAAATTGCCGCCGGTCCAACCCAGTACTTTGAAAACAGCGGGATCGCCGGTGAGGGCGCCGTAGACGGCGTGGGTGACCTGTCCTTCTTTGAAATACATCTCACAGCGGTCGCGATCCAGAGTCAGCGTCATGGAGCAACTTTTGCGTCCCATCTCCAGCGACTGCACCAGGTCAATCACATTCATCTGTGCCAGGCTGCCGCGCACTACACCATCGGAAGGCGCAGTCTTGGCCATTTTTTCCAAAGCAATTTTGTCGATCAGGCGCTTTATACGTTGGGTAGCTTCTTTGAGAAAAAAAGGCTTCTCGACGAAATCGTCGACCGGCTCATGGTTGGAAAATCTTTCGGTGATGTCAGCTTTGCTCGCCAACAAGATCACCGAGATGCCCGCCGTTTTGGGACGGCTCTTGAGTTTCTCCACCAGTTGCTGGCCATCCATGCCCGGCATACGGTAATCGCTGACCAGTAGGTCGGGTGGATCGTCCACGGCTTTCAACAACGCGTCGGCGGAATCGTTCGACGTCGTCACTTTGGCCAGCGGCGTGAGCGCTCCCTGCAACAATCCCAAAACCATGGGGTTGTCATCCACCAGCAAGATTTTGACGTGGTTCGCCATAACAGTGAAGGCTAGGTCTTCTTACGGACGCGGGTAAAATCGCCGCTTTTGCCTCCAGACTTGCGCTCGAGCACGATTTCCCGGATCTCGATTTCCTTGTCCAGCGCTTTACACATATCGTACACGGTCAGAGCGGCGACGCTGGCGGCCACGAGCGCCTCCATTTCTACTCCGGTAACTGCCGTGGTGATAACGGTTGAGCCAATAGCGACGCCATTTTCGCACAGCCTCATGGTCACATCAACGTGGGAAAGGGGCAGGGGATGGCACATCGGGATCAGATCGGAGGTGCGCTTAGCCGCCATGATGCCCGCCAATCGGGCCACCTCCAGCGGATCGCCCTTGGGATTGTCGGGCAATGCCTTCAGTACTGCCGGCTTCAGTACGACAAAAGCACTGGCAGACGCTTCGCGCCTGGACACGGTCTTAGCGGATACGTCCACCATCTTGGCGCGGCCAGCACGATCATAGTGAGAGAGCTTCTTCGCCATCGCGAAGAGTCTATCGTATTGGCCCGCGTAGGGCTCAGGCGTCCCGTTCGTGCAGCAATCCTCCAGGTGGGAATCCCGTCGCGGCCGTCCAGTCGAGCATATGCCAGAGTCATTTGCCGGAACGATCAGACGATTACGCCACCCTTCAACCCAAACTCATGAGGCGGACGCACGCACCTACATCATCATCACCGGAACCCACTCGCCGGCCGGGATGCGATCGCGGTCCGGAGGAACGACAACATAACAATTGGCCCGTGCCATCGCTGCTACGTCGCCTGATCCGTGCCATCCCGCTAGTTCTACTTCCGAGTTCTCGAACTCCCCCAAGAGGATGGCAGGAAAGAATCGCCTTAAACCGGTCTTGGTTTTGATCTCGGACTTTAGCCGCGCCTTTAAGAACACAACCTTCCTTTTCGCCGCTCCCGCCAATGCTTCGATCATCGGCCGGGCAAAAAGCTCAAACGTCACCATGGTTGAGATCGGATTTCCTGGAAGTCCAAAGAAATACGTGTGTGAAGCGGAAGCCTCTGTGCTGGCCGCCCCGCGCGGGATGCGCCCAAAGACTACTGGCTTTCCGGGTTGGATTCGAACCCCGGTAAAAAAGAATTCTGCCTGAAATTCTGCCAGGATCGGCTCGACCAGGTCGTATTTTCCCATTGAGACTCCGCCCGCAAGAAGCAGGAGATCGGCTTCGAGCCCATCAGCGATGAGTTCGCGCAACCGGGCAGGTTCGTCGGGCGCAATGGGCAGTAGAACCGGTTCTCCGCCGGCCGACTGCACCTGTGCCGCCAGCGAATAGCTATTGGAATTCCGGATCTGGTTTACAGCCGGAGGGACATCGATGTCGACGATTTCGTCGCCCGTTGCGAGTACGGCGACTTGTGGTTTGCGGTATACCAACAGACGGCTTCGGCCGGTCGAGGCGGCAATCGCGATAGCGGCGTAGTCGAGCCGCAACCCCGGCGACAGCAAGCGCTCTCCGCGCGTGGCCTCAGAGGCGGCAGCCACAATATTGTCGCCCGCCCCCACTGCCTTCATAATTTGTACCCGGTCGCCATCAGGCTTCGTGTGTTCCACCATCACGACAGCATCAGCACCATCCGGTGCGGGCGCTCCCGTCATGATGCTGGCGGCCTGGCCGGCTTGCACGACGGGGATGTCTTTACTCGCGGCTCCCGCCTTTATTTCTCCGACGATGTGGAGGATTGCGGGAAGTGGGGACAAGTCGGCGGCACGAACCGCATAACCGTCGCGCATGGCTCGGGCAAACGGCGGAAAGTGGCGATCCGCCAGAATCGGCTCCGCTAAAATTTGCCCGGCAGAATCGAGCAACTCCACCAACTCCTTACCGTGCGGACGCAACGACGCGGCGTGATGTTCCACCAGGCGGCGGGCTTCTTCGAAGCTGAGGATCGAAGACGGCTCGGGGGTGGTGGCCATAGAGCACGATGATACGATATGCCGATCAGTATTACTTTGGTGGTAACCCGTTAACGGTTGGCGTTGAGCATATTTCGGGTATCGGGGACAATCATTCGTGCCCAATCAGCTCGCAAGAACAGATACCAGGTGTTCGCGGCGCTTTCCCCGATTTCCGCTCGACATTAAAATTGCGGTCCACGTTTTTCGTGCAGGAGAGAATGTCTCCTACTGGGGCCGTTCGAACGAAATGGGGGAGGATGGTATCGGCGCCACACTAACCGGAACTCTGGAAACCGGAGAGGTGGTTGCGATGGAGTTGATGTTGCCGATGGCACCCTATCCGATGAAGTTTCGCGCCCTGGTGCGCTACCGTGACGGCTTGCGACATGGTTTCGAATTCCTCGCCCTTACCTCGGGGCAGCGCGACGAAATCCGTCGCGTCTGCGAGAGCCTGGCCGCCGCGCTATAGCCAAATTTCTCGGGCAATCCCCATTCGTAAAGAGAAATGGGTGGACGGACACCAACATCAAACCGCTCGAGCGTGAACAATCGTAGCTGCCACTGGAATAAGTACTCTCAAATCAGTGGCCTTTGGTTTGCCACGCAATTCCGTAAATGCAACTTTCCATCGCCAGACGCGTCTTATGTAGCAGAGAATAGGCATTCAGCACTGATCGAAATCCGACGCCGAGGTGGGATGCGTACTCTCCTTAGAGGTTCATCGATGTTGATAAAAGAAGCGTCTGACATCAGATCGTCCGAGATTACGCCGAAAAGGTTGTACTGGAATCGACGTAAATTTCTGGCCGGTACGGCGATCGCGGGCGCGGCAGCGCTCACAGGTATTGGTTTAGATGAGATGAGGTCGCCATCCGTCGTGGCGCGCGCGAACGATAAAATTGACGGCTTGCAAAAGAGCCCGTTGTCCACCAGCGAAAAAATCACGCCTTACAAAGACGTCACTAACTACAACAATTATTACGAATTCTCCACCGACAAGTACGAGCCTGCCGGACTGGCGAAAAATTTCAAAACTCGCCCCTGGACGGTCACCATCGACGGTCTGGTGAAAAAGAAGCAAGTCCTCGATGTCGACACCATTGTCAAGATGGCCGCGCCGGAGGAGAGAATCTATCGCCACC
Source organism: Terriglobia bacterium (assembly GCA_963786325.1). Lineage (GTDB taxonomy): Bacteria > Acidobacteriota > Terriglobia > Terriglobales > Acidobacteriaceae > JAIQFF01. The sequence continues at coordinate 693,072 of CAWAYW010000010.1, read as the reverse complement.
GATGTGTGGAGGGATGGTCGATCGTGGTCCCGTGGATAGGCTTTTCGCTGAACGAGTTGATCAAGCGTGCCGACCCTCTGCCCAAAGCCAAGTTCGTCGAGTTCACCACGCTGTTGGACGAAAGGCAGATGCCGGGCCAGCGCGGGCATGTGCTGGAATGGCCTTACGTAGAGGGCTTGCGCATGGATGAAGCCATGCATCCGCTGGCGCTATTATGTTTCGGCATGTACGGAGAAGTGCTTCCCAACCAGGATGGCGCGCCGTTGCGCATGGTGATTCCATGGAAGTATGGATTCAAAAGCATCAAAGCCATCGTTCGCGTCCGCTTTACTGATAAGCAGCCATACAACACCTGGAACATATCGGCTCCCAACGAATACGGCTTCTACTCGAATGTGAATCCGAACGTGGATCATCCGCGCTGGAGTCAGTCCAAGGAACGCCGCCTGGGCGAATTCCTAAAACGCCCCACACTGATGTTCAATGGTTATGACCAGGTAGCATCGCTTTATTCTGGGATGGACTTGAAGAAGAACTTCTAAGGCGAGATGTGAGGCTCGTTTCGGGATCGAATCAATAAAATGCCCGCATGAGCACGTTGCTCGCACCTACAACCACAAGCTATGGTTCGATGGTTCAAACCTTTCGTCTTTCTTGCCTGTGTTGGCCCACTCGTGCGGCTGGGATGGAAGGCCTACTCCGGAGGGCTCGGCGCAAATCCCATCGAGGTCATCACGCACTCAACCGGTGATTGGATCCTGATATTCCTGCTCATCACTCTTTCCATCACCCCCCTGCGAAAGTTAACCGGACAGCTCTGGCTGATTCGCTACCGCCGCATGTTCGGTCTGTTCGCATTCTTTTACGCGACGTTACATTTCGTGACATACATATGGCTGGACAAGTTTTTTAATGTGCATGAGATTTGGGCGGATGTACTCAAACGCCGCTTCATAACCGTTGGGTTCACCGCATTCGTGCTCTTGATTCCCCTGGCGCTCACCTCCACGCAGGGCTGGATTCGCCGCTTGGGAGGAAAGCGTTGGCAGACCCTGCATCGCCTGATCTACGTCAGTGCGATCGCCGGGGTAATTCATTACTGGTGGCTAGTAAAAGCAGACATAACAAAACCTGCGAAATATGCTCTTGTGCTCTCGCTATTACTGGGATACCGGCTGGTGGTGCGGGTACGTCGTCGAGCCGAAAGGGCGGCCGTGCCACGGCCACAAAAACCTGAAATCGCACCGGGGTAACCCTCACCGCCATGCCCCAGCTCAGATCCTTAAAGTACACCCTGCAACGGACAACTTTTTCAGCATAATGGTGTTCAAACTGGCAGTATCCTTAACCATTCTCTGACCGCCCAAAGGAGTAAGGCAGTTTACGCTGTCGGTAGGCTATGCGAAAACTAAATCGGTGTTTGGGTCTCATATCCTTCCTGTTTTTACTTCTTTTCTCGGTCGCTTGCGGTTCCAGCAACGGAAGTGTTCCTGGCTTCATTCCCAAAGGTAATTTTTCGAATGCAAGTTTGAATGGGCAGTACGTTTACCAGATTGAAGGATTCGATTTCAGCAATAGCACCAGCGGTGTGCCATATCGCGAGGCCGGCGTATTCACCGCTAACGGCGCCGGAGGCATCACCAGCGTCACCGACGACTTTTCCGAAGGCAGCACCGTTTTGAACACGCTGAGCACCGGAACTTACAGCATCGGCAATGATGGCACCGGCAGTTTGAGTTTCAATAACGCCTTAGGAACCATCAACCTCGCGGTCGCACTGGTGACGTCGTCCAAGGTCTATCTGGTGGAAGGCGATGCGGTTCTCAATGCTGGCGGACTGGCTGAGAAGCAGGACGCGACAGCCATTGCTGCCGCACCCGCCGGAACTTTTGTCTTCCGCGAACATGACGTCAATTCTGTGAATTCGGTCGGCAGCGTGGGCTCATTCACCGTGGCCAATGGAACCGTCAGCAGCGGTGCGAAAGATGTCAATACCGCCGGCGTCGCAACTTCCGTCGCGTTCACCGGTGGTTCGTTCAATGCTCCTGACACGCTGACCGGACGAGGTAGTGGAACTTTCGTTGACAGCTCGCCCGCCACCGCCAGCTTCTTCTACTACATCGTCGATGCGAACAACGTCCGTTTCCTGGCCGGCGATCCGGGCGTAATCGGCTTGGGCCGGGCCGAAAAACAGAGCGGCACTCCGGCGCTTTCTGGCAGCTATGCCTTTGGAACCAAGGGCGACACTCTCAGTTTTCTGGGCGGAATAAATAGCGTCGGCCGCTTCACTGCCAGCAACGGCGCCATCAGCGCGGGTGCTCGCGACTTGGTCCAGGACGGAAACTCCGTCGTGAATACTGCTTTCACCGGTTCTTATACCCAGACCCCCAACGGCCGAGCTGCACTCACGCTTAGCACAGCGGCGAACAACAGCTTGGTGGTCTGGATGATCAGCCCGTCGCGCGGCTTCTTCGTGGTCAACGATCCCAACACTATTCAGGAAGGCACTCTCGACCTGCAGCAGAGCGCAACGTTCTCCAACGCAACGATGAATGGACAGTTCGGTTTTGTCATGGATGGATTCGATTCCGGTGGAGATAAGGAGCGGGTCGGCACGTTGCAATGGGACGGTTCCGGAAAGCTGGTACTGAATGAATTCAGCAACGCCGCGGGTGTGATCACTGTGCCGATCGTTCTATCGGGAAGCTACTCAGTTTCGGGAAACGGCAGAGCAACTGGCTCGATCACCAACCTTTCCAACAACTTGGTGTTTTATCTGGTGTCTGGAAACGACGCCTACGTAATTCAGAACGACTCCGGGGTAGAAATCAACGGCACGATCAGCAAGCAGCAGTAAATAATGGGAGCGCGAGCGTCCGCTCGGGCAAGGTTCCAAGAAAAGAAAACCCGGAAGCTCGTGCCCACTCTCGAATAATCGTTTTCTTAATTTCTTACTAACCTCGCTCGTACGCGTGCTTTTGCTCCAATTCAGCAACCGCCGAACGCATATCGGCTTCAAACTTTTCCGCCTGCGCCATCAGTGACGCATTCGCCGACGCCCATTCGCCCTCGAGCGTCATCAACTCCTGGCTCCGCAATCTCTGAGCAAGCTCCAGAACGTGTTGCGGTGTGCTCTGCAGAAAAAGCGCCTCTGTAGGATCGCCCAGCCATACCGGCCCTCCGGCTACTTTGGTTTGCCAGTAGACTTTTCGAGCGATCATCAGGGCAATGGCTTCATCCGTCGCCTGTCCAAACACCCACTTGCTGCGCTTGAAGTCGTAGTGGCGGCTGGAAAATTGCACCGGCACTCTTTTACCTGATTTCAGGAACTCGATTTGTTTGCGGTCAACTTCCTTGCGCAATGCATTGATCACAGGCGCCTCAATATCCTTTGGTTCGAGCGAGGGCATCACCTCGTAAACCGTCGCGGACAGGTTCACTGAAACCGGTGCGTGCAAACCCGATGAATTTTCCAGCGCAATATCCGCGTGCAATACCCAGAAGTCTGCACCCGACGTCGACTTATGAAATGGCCATTCCAGCTGAAACGAGAGCGGCAAGCCGCTCTGACATACGTAGATCTTTTTCTCCCGCGCTCTCTCGCCTTGTGGTGGAGTGCTCATATGGACTCGATCCCGAATATCATCATGCCGGATATTTTAACGAGATCGTTCCACTTTTGCTTCTCTAACGGAAGCAATGGCACCGCTGCGAGGATTTATGACGCCCGAGCCAGCTCATATTTACCACGGTTACCGAGTTGATTCTGCGCGATCGAAATTCGTTATTAACCAGCTTGATTCACTTGGGAGCAGCCGGAAGTGGGACCTTCTCCCTAGTCCCGCGAAATTTCATCCTGGCCTCGCGTTCATCTCCGGAGATGTGGCGAGAGTTATAGTCGAGGGGTACCACTGTTAGGCTATTTTGAGTTTCCTCTTCCACTCATTAATCGATTTGAGTCTTAACTCGATTGGTCCAACAAGGGCTCATTGCCGGCCCTCAGACGAGCTTAATTTGTTAACACCAGAATCTAGTGAATACATCCCACTTGGGGATTGTTTGTCATGCAACAGAATCGCTTTCTGCCCAGGAACAAGCGTCCCGCTCCCACCTGCTTACTACATCAATTCTTGGCTTGGGTGGTTCGGGATGTATCAAACGAGAAAAAAGGCGGCCCCGGAGATAGGCCACCTTCCTCGTATCTTTCTTAAAATGAGGCCGCGGCAGAGTCTTCGCAACAGAGCTGCCCCATATCGCTGGCGTTCTTATTTGCCGACTGCTTTGGCTGCCGCCTGCTGTGGATAAAGCGACGCGATTTTTTCCAGCAGCGCATTCAGGCTACGACCGGTTTCCAGAGTTGCGTCCACCGCGTGATGCCCCTCGCCGTCGGTGTGCGTGACTAGAACCTTGGCCTGAGGCTGAGCCTTCTTGACCATGTACGGCAGGTGATGCCGGTCATTCTTGGTCAAGGTGGCGCCGAGGATCACGAGATCGAATGAATGCTGCTTCAAGGCTTCCTGTACCTGCTGGCGCCCCTCTGCCTGGGCCACTTCATATCCTGCATCCATAATCTTAAGTGACTGTGCTGCAAGGACTTCGGAATCTCCTTCGCCGTACAGAATCTTTACTTTTGACGCCGACTTCGTAAGGTTTGCCATGATGGAATGGGGCCGGCCTTTCTTTTCCCGGCTGGCCTCAAACCTTAGCAATCACCGGTCTGGAGGAGAACGTCACCGAAGACCAATCAAGACTCGACCCTGGACCAGGCCCGATTGGGGGAAAAACGGCCCGAACGGGCCATGGATTTTTTCTCGGTTTTCGTTCCGGAAGCGTTGCAGTATCACGCTAGAAATCGGCCATTGGAGGTCAAATCAGCATGAGCGCTAACTTAAGCAAGTCGGGCCAGCAGGTTGACCTTGCTGGCCGGTTTCCGGCGGCGGTTTCCGACAAACTGTCCAGCGCAGGTGATTGACCTAAGATACCTTGTCCCAACTAGAGGCGCCTTGCCGTGCCCCCGATTATAAGCACACATGGGATGCGGGGATCCAACCCAGCTGCCCTCGCGCGTTCCGAACCCGTAGCCAACCGCGGCGCTCATCTTCGACTTCAACTTCGTCGTCCGGCTCAACCGCCAGCTCTTGCGAGGAGTATTCTTGGAGGACAATTGCTTCACCGCCCTCTTGCGCGAGCAACTCGGCCGGTATCCAACCTTCGCAGCCATTCGACGCTGTGCACCACTTCCAGCCCGGATATTCAACATCGTCACGGCCGACGCTGACCTTTTCACCCGCCGCAACCTGGACCGGTGTTCCGTACTGGACTCTGTATTCTCGATGCACCCGAAACCTGGGTCTTGGTGCGTTCATTTGTAGGTATTTTAGCGGCGTGTTGTCCTGGGTTCCACCAGTCACGGGCGATCTGAGGTAATCCCAAGGTAAGGTTTTCCGACCATCCGGGAGTCGAGAGTCCGTACTTCACCTGGCAGGAGCCGTGGGATCGTCTTTCGCTTTGGGCTCGACCTCCGTCGCCGCAGAATCCAACGAGCCATACTTCAGGCCGGCCTTCTGCAATCCCTGCAAGAACTGTTTCACTTCGTCCTGGTCCGGATCCCACATCTCTATATCCTCACGGACATTTTCAAGGTTGAGAAACATAGGGTTGTATTTGCGCAGAGACTCAATGGCCGTGCAAGCTTCCTCATGGCGCCCCAGCATGCCGCACGCGGCCGCAGCTGTCAGGTGCCTCCAATGGAACTCGGGCATGTTGATCTTCTTGGCGGTTTGTAAGGCGACCTCGTAATCGCGTTTGCGATAGTGATGGTGAAATAACACGAGGTAATACCACCCGGGATGATGTCGATTAAGTTCAATGGCTCTTTGCGCTAGCGCCACGCCGCGCTCCCAATCCCCGGAGAACGCAATCATGATCGCCATGTAAGCCAAGGTGGTGCCGTCCCGCGGATTGAGCGACATGGCCCGCTCCGCAGTCTCGCGAAACGCGGTGAAATCGCGACTAAAGAAGTGCACGGCCGCGAGCTCTTTCCAGCCCATCTGGCAAGCCGGGTCAATCTTAACCGCCCGCCAGGCGGCCTCACGAGCGCGCTCCAGCGGTTTCTTCTGCGGATTGAACCGATCGAAATACTCCAATTGGTAGAGATTGGAAAGACAGGCCCAGCCGGCGGCGTGGTTGGGCTCGCGTTCCAGGGCCCGTTCCAAGGCGGCGCGAAGCACGGCATGCTCTTGGGGATTGACCTGTTGCATGAAGGCATAGTGGCGCAAGACAAGCTCGGACGCGCTGAGTTCCTCCGCCTTGCGATCCCGAGTGGGAGCGGCCATCGAGCGAACCAGAACTCCATACCCATCCGCGACGGTGGTCACAATGTGGTCGGTGAGATCGTCCTGAACCTGGAATGTATCCACGTCATTGATTTCACGGTCAAATGCCTCCGCCCAAAGCTGCGTGCCGCTTGTCGTGTCCGTGAGTTGCGCGCTGACGCGAATGGCGCGGCCCCTTTTTCGTATGCTCCCTTCGATCACGTAGCGCGCGCCCAGTTCACGGCCCACCGTGCGGATATCTGCTGCGCGGCTTTTGTAAGCCATCGCCGAATTGTGGGCAATGACTTGAAGATGCGGAAATCGCGAAAACCCTGTGGTGACATCTTCGGTCAGGCCGTCGGCCAGAGCTTCGAGATCCGCATCGCCGCTCGCCCCCCTGAACGGCAGCACGGCGACCCAGAAGCTTTCACCGGCGCGGGCCGTACCGGAATCGGGCGCCGGAGTTGCCTGCCTCGCCGAAGTAGGAGTTGGCGCGGAATGCGAGGCGGTTCGCGTCATGTACCGAAACTCGTTGCTCACATCGCGGGCTGTTTGCACGCGGTGGCGCGGATCTTTTTCCAGGGAGCGGCGGATAACACGTGCCAGATCGTCAGGCAGATCGGCGCGCACATCAGTGACGAGCGGCGGTCTGTCCCGCAGGATCGATGAGGCGAGCTCGGCTGCTGAAGCTCCCTCGAACGGCCGCCGGCCCGTGGCCATCTCGTGCAGGATCACACCAAGCGAAAAGATATCGGTGCGATGGTCAAGCCTGCGTCCCGAGACTTGTTCGGGGGACATATAAGCCGGCGTTCCCATGACGATGCCCGCTTGCGTGAGACTAGCGGAAGTCTGCGTCGCGCCGTCGGAGGTCTCGGCGCCCATATTTTTCGCCAGACCAAAATCCAGAACCTTGACCCAGCCTTCAGTCGTCACCATCACATTGGCGGGCTTTAGGTCGCGATGTATGATGCCTTTCTCGTGCGCCGCCGCCAACGCCTCGGCCAGGGCGCTGGCAATCTCGACGATGCGTTCGACCGGCAGGCCATCCGCGGGGATCAGCCGATCCAGCGGCTGCCCCTCGATCAATTCCATGGTGAGAAAGTGGATGCCGTCCGATTCTTCCACCGAATACAGGGTTATAACGTTGGGATGGTTGAGCGCGGCGACCGCGCGAGCCTCGCGCTGGAACCGGGCCAATCGTTCGGGATCGCTGGCAACATCGGGCGGCAGGATCTTGAGCGCTACATCGCGCCCCAGCTTCAGATCCGTGGCCCGATACACCTCACCCATTCCCCCCGCGCCAATTGCGTGGTTGATCCGGTAATGCGCAAGCGTGCGTCCGACCAAACTCAGCCTCCCCGAGTGGGCAATCATCAGCACTTCGTCCCCCAACCGAGCCAGCAATCTTACTCTAACGCAGCTCCCTTCGAGATTGCGCCCGAGTCGGACGATCCCAAACAATGCCAGTCGACTGATGAGTCAGGAGTCGGAAGAGCCGGCGTTCCACGTCCCAAGGCCGGTGAGCAAGTGGTGCGCGCAGGACTATAATCCCCGCACCGATGGCCCTCACCTCTGGCGCGAAACTCGGGAGCGCCTGCAAAGACTTTCCTCGACTGGGCAACCAACAACGCTGCAGAGTTTCGGGCGTGATCGCGCCTAAATCCCGCTTTAGACTCTTACGGCGTGTCCCTCTTTGGAGTCACACTAATTCCTGCTGACGAGCAAACCGAAAGGAATTCTTAAGTCTAGCGTTCGTCGGCAAAACAGATCTCTCGCCTGTAAAGGGACGGACTCGGAAGTGCAAGCACACTTCGCGCTAACCGCGCATCGGAACACCAGACTTTCAACAGAACATTAAGCGACTGTTATAATCCGCACGATTCATCGGCCTATCCCAACTGATCGTCAATCAAAACCTTGGAGGCAACATTGAAAAGCACTTACACCTTGCTCTTAGCGCTACTCTTGTTCGGCTCCCTCGCTGCGGCACAAAATTCATCCCCCGCTCGCACAGACGTTTATCACGTCCACTTCGCCAAAGCTGCGCTTGGCAAAAGCGCTGAACTCGGCGACTTTCTGAAGACCGCTGATCCGAAAGAACCGATGTCAGCACATCACATCGTGCTTCGTCACCAGGATGGGGAAGATTGGGACTACGCGGTTATCCAGCACATGGGAACGAAGGCCACGGTGGAAGCAGCGGGGAGCCCTGCGCCCCCGGCTATGCGCGACCTTTTCGCATGGCATACCGATAGCTTTGTGAACGGACCCTCATGGGCTGATTTCAGCAAAGCCCTGGGCATTGATGAGGGATCGGCCGCTAAAAGCGCCGGCTCGGTCTACGTAATTTCTGTCTATCGGGCGGCACCGGGGCATCGCGACCAATTGGAAAAGTCACTCGGTCAAGCTCCGGGAGACACCGCGTCGGGGACCGTCCTGATGCAGCATCTGGAAGGCGGGCCCTGGCAGTTCCTTGTAATCGTCCGTTATAACTCCTGGCAGGACTTCGCCGCCGGCGAAAAGGCCAGCGTCGCAGACACGCTTAAACCGGGCGGCGGATGGCTCGGGATTCGCGAACACTCCACCTATCACAACGACACGCTGACGGACCGCCTTGCTCCCTAAATGCGGTACGACCCAAGCTGCCCAGAAAAACCCGGCGGAACCGGGTTTTTCTGTGAGCGAAGGAGTACAGGTTACGGAATAGCGGGGTTTCAGTTCAGTCCTTCTACCAAGTACAGGTCCGCCAGGGTTCGATGGAATCCATACACAAACGTTTTCCCATCCGGCGTGACCAGTATCGGACCTATGGTAGCTACGCCGGCAGGATCCCCTGGCACAAGCTGCTTCCACAGGGTCCTCTTTCCCGACGGCAAATCGAGGCGGTAAACCTTGGCGGGAACCTCTCCCGTTTGGTAAACGAAAAGCGCTTTACCGTCTTGCGCCCAGCTGGTTGGAAGATCACCAGCCTCGAGGCCTGGGATCGATCGAGGATCTCCATGACCAGAGGTCGGGTAAAGGTACCCCTTTAAGTCAGGGCCGATGGCGGCTACCATTTGTCCGTCAGGCGATATTGCGAATGAGGTGCCGTTCACCCCTTCGGGCGCGATCGGCAACGGCTTACTCCCGGTGATATCCTGCAAATAGAGTCGCCCGCCGTGGCCTGGCTCGTTTCCAGAAAACACAAATTTCTTGCCGTCAGGCATCCAGCGGGCCCCGTTGTGGTTAATGGAATCGGTCGTTAGATACTGCGGCTCTCCGGCTTTGGTCGGCAGCAGACGGAATTGCGCCGGCGATCCTGGAATCTGAGCGATCACCCATTTCTGATCTGGCGACAGCGCCTCGGCCGATCCTTCACCTAAACGCACGGCGGCGGATCCATCGGTGTTGCGAACGTATACGGAATAGGTCAGATCCTGAGTTTTGCCATATCGCGCTCCGCCGCCCACGCCTTCTTCGTCAAAAAGAACCGTCTTTCCGTCGTTCGAAAGATCTGCGGGATAAGAGTAGTCCAGCCAGGAAAGATCATGCTCCTTGCCGCCCTCAATCGACGTACCCATCAATTCGCGCCGCCAACTGGCCCGTCCCAGGAGGATGCGGCCATCATGGGAGATATCGAAAAGCATGAGCGTCCCGGGCATCCGGGCCACCAGCCGCTTTTGTCCCGAAAGATCTACCGCAGACAAATCGCGATCCAACCCACTTTCGGTCGCCGTGAACCAAACTTCGCGTCCATCCGCTGACCATGCCAAACCTTGAATGCTGTACCAGTCCCCGGAAATTTTCTTCTTATTTGAGGTTAGGTCAACAACGGCCACCGATCCGCTGTCGTCTCCCGGAAGTGGGTGGTCCAGAAACGCGACCATCTCGCCCTTGGGAGAAATTCGCGGGTGGCTGATCCACCCCCCCGTTTCATAAAGCACCTTACCCACGGGATATTCCAGGCGGTTGCGTCCACCCACATCGCGCACGACCGCGAGGTTGGTTCCATCTGGAGACCAATCCGCCCACTGCACATTCTCGAGAACCTCTCGCGGGGCGCCGCCCGCCAAAGGAGCGCTGGCCAGCGTGCCCACGTTTACCCAGGTTCCAGTGCGGTGGCTGTTAAGTGCGACAGCCATTTCGCCCATCGGGGAAACGGCCAGCAACTGAGTATGCTCGAGTCCAAGAGAACGAGATTCGGCAGCACCGGGACGCGCGCTGAAGATCTCGACAGGATTGCCCTGCCACGCGGCACTGTACAGGATGGTCTGCCCGTCGGAAGCAAATCGCGCCGAACGGATGTCGCCGCGCCGAAACGTGATCTCGTGATATCGAGGATTCGGCAGCGCGGCCCGCCAGAATGGTTTTCCAGCCAGCAATCCGGCTCCCGCACCCAACAGTACTCCGAGGCCGACTAGCGCGACGGTTAACTTATTGTTCCGCCGGGCGGGTTCCACCGCGTCGCGACGTGATGTGGCGATCGGAACTTGCGAACTGGCGCTGACCCCGGCGCGGGCAGAATCGGCGTCGCGCTTCAGCCGCCTCAGATCAGCCCGAAGTTCAGCCGCAGTCTGGCACCGTAATTCGCGATCTTTCTCCAGAGTCTTGTTGAGAATGGTTTCAAACTGCAACGGTAGTCCCGGATTCAATTGCGCGGGCGATGTAGGCACTTTATTCAGGATCGCTTCAAAGACGACGGCCGACGTGGTTCCGGAAAAAGGTTGACGTCCGGTCGCCATCTCATACATCACCACCCCAAAAGAGAACAGATCGGTGCGCGCATCCAACGTTTCGCCCCGCGCTTGCTCCGGCGACATGTAAGCCACCGTTCCCATCGCAGTTCCCGGATTTGTAAGTTGGTAGTCCGAAGGCACAGCTGTGGCGGCCGTGGCCTCATCGGGATGCCGGCTTTGGGGCGTAAGCTTTGCCAGACCAAAATCCAGGATTTTCGCTTGTCCGCGTTGCGTAATGAAAATATTCGCCGGCTTGATATCGCGATGCACGATTCCGCTCGAATGAGCCGCGTCCAGCCCGTCGGATATCTGAATTGCAATGTCGAGCAATTGATCGACTTTGAATGAACGCCCTTCGATCCGATGTTTGAGCGTCTGCCCTTCCAGCAGTTCCATGGCGATGAAAGGAAGCCCCTCATAAGTGTCAATCTCGTAGATGGTACAGATGTGCGGGTGGTTCAGGGCCGAGGCCGACCGAGCCTCGCGTTGAAAGCGTTCGACGGCTTGGGGATCGCGAGCGAACGCTTCTGGAAGGAATTTCAAGGCGACGAAACGGCCCAGCTTGGTATCTTGAGCCTTGTAGACAACACCCATCCCACCGCCGCCGAGCTGCTCCAGAACGTGATAGTGAGAGATAGTACGGCCGATCAAAGTTAGGCAGCTCCTCGAACCGCCGATATTAGTGTTCCCGGCTTACGAAGTCAAAGATTCATGACAACCTGCTGGCGTCCGCCCACCCCGGTGGATCTACTGCCTCAGTCCCATCCAGCGCTCCGAAAGCACGATGGAATTACCGGGATTTTGCGGATCGAATCGTACCGACGTCGGGAGCCCCAAACGGCACGAATGAAGATTAATCAGCTGGCGAAGGTAGGTTACGTCCTGGGAGGCTTCATAAGAAACGCCCGCCACATCGTAATGATAAATGAGAAACGTCGCGGAATGATCGTTGGTGCCGGGCATCTCCTGCACGTCAATCACAGTGCCGTCGGTGATGCGTCCGATCCTGTCTAGCCATTCCCGCCGTTCCTTCTCCAATTCATCGGCCGATTTGGGCTTGCGGCGCAGCAGGAAATAGGCAGCAGTTAGGACAACCGCTGCAGCCAGAATCAAAATGTATAGATGAATTGAGCTCATGAATTACGCAATCACTTAACTGATCGGAAAACGGCAGCGGCGCGGGATGCGTCGAGAAACAGCATAAAGCCTGAGCGATAATCCGGGAAGTCACAATGTAGGAGCGGCGTTCCCAGGCCGAGTGGTTATTTTGCACAAAAACCAATACACGGGACCATCGAACGGGACACTCACGTCATCATCTCGCGCCCAACCTAAGCTACCGGATTTTTTAGCGTGCCGATGCCTTCGACGATTACTTCCATGACGTCTCCCGCCTCAACCGGTGCGACGCCGCTCGGCGTGCCCGTGGGTATCAGGTCTCCCGGCAATAGCGTCATCACCTGAGAGATGTAGCGCAGGATCACGTCAAGCGTGAAAATGAAATCGCGCGTGTTGCCCTGCTGGCGAAGCGCTCCATTCACCCGGGTTTCAACGCCGATACCTGACCACGGATCAATCTCTTCGGTGACCACCGGCCCTACCGGACAAAAAGTATTGAAGCCTTTGGCCCGAGTCCATTGACCGTCCTTTTTTTGCAGATCCCGTGCAGTTACATCGTTCACACAGGTGTAGCCCAGGATGTAGGGCCGAACATCTTCGTCCTCACCCAGCCGATAACACTTTTTCGCGATCACTACCCCGAGTTCGCCCTCGTAGTCTACGCGACTGGAGACTGGTGGCCGTCGGACCTCGCCGCCGGGAGCCAGCAAGGAAGACGGCGGCTTCAGAAAGATCAACGGCTCAGCTGGAACCTCATTCCCCAGTTCGGCGGCGTGATCTCGGTAGTTGCGTCCCACGCAAACGATCTTCGAAGGCCGCACGGGAGCCAGCAGTGAGGCTTCGGCCAGCGCTAGATGATCCGTCCGCTTGGTTGGGACATCTTCCAGGCTTCCCTGTGCGTCTTCCGGTGCGGTTAGCAATACACGGGTGATATGGTCGACCCCGGCGACAGATTCCACCAGTCCGTAACTCGCCTGATCCAGCAGCAAAAAACGGCAGTATTTCATAGAACCTCAAACACTGAGCCACCCGCATTCAGCGCAGGACACCTGCAGCAAAACTATCCTATCCCTGCTTTGCCGATCGCTGAGCGCTAACGGCTGCATGCTCATGGTACTTGCTCAGAAGCTTCTTCCGAATGCGCGCTTTGGTTATTGCGTTCATCTACCGCAGATACCGAGTAGAAGTATTTCTTTCCGGGTTGAACATTTGTATCGCGATAGGCTGGCGCCTTCACCAGATCGGGATTCATTTTTACCGGAGCGGCACCCGCTTCGTGGCGAAAAACGTTGTAGCCCACGAGATCAGATTCCGTGTCCGGAGACCACGCCACGTCAATGAATGCCGCTTGTCCGACTCCAGAGAATACCGCCTGCAAACCCGTGGGCACCGCCGGCGGAAAAGTGTCGTGGGCAAAAACATGGATGAGTGGGGTGTCGTCTCCTTCAACTTCGCCTTCCGATTTGCCCGGCCGCGATACTTCGCTGACCACTGTAGCAAAGTAATCGTAATATTTTTCCCACTCAAAAGTCTGATCCAGAAAGGCGGATTGAGGACAATCCCCAAAATTCTCATCGCTGATTTTCGTTCCGCCCTTCTCGGGCGTTGGCTTAACCGCGGGCTTTTTTCCCGATGCCGGAGGTTCTACCTCTCGTCGATAGATCCGCAAGCGGTATTGGAGGTTAGCGGCCGCCATTACCGGCTGACATGCCCACGAAAGCAGCACTCCATCGCTTTCCACTTGCGCGCTGAAATGCTCGGGCGGCGGCATCGTCGAGGCCGCGGGGACCTGCACCAAGTTGGAAAGTCCAGCGGTCTTTCCATTTTCATTCAGGACGGAAACCGCGTACGTGAGTTCCCCGCTGGGATTTTCTGCCTGCAACTCCCGCGGCAACGTGTCGACATAGCTGGCCTGGATCTTCGGAGCCACGGCTCCTTTCTTCATGTCGAATGCCGGGACAGGAAATTGTGTTGCCGGAATCTCCGCCGCCGGCGTTTTACATGCACCGATTTCGGATTGCAAGCTGCGACACACGCGCGTCGGGCCGGGATGACGGACAGTCTGGTGGTCAACCGTTCGCGCAGGCACCGTCCAGGCGAGAAAAACTTTGTCCCCTTTCCGTGCCGCACGCAAATCGGTAACCGGCCTGGCCAACTCCAGCGCTGGAGGGATCGGTACGCCTGGAGTGCCGCATGCCACCAGCCCGGCACAACCCAAAACGCCTATCAGGAAATTACGGTTGAATCGCTTCATTTCCGGTCTTAGCGCGGTACTAGAAGGGTATCAGAACACGCTATGGCACCAATTCTTTCAGCGCTTCGCGGAAGACACGAGTGTGCTGATCGACGTCCGCCGGATCGGCCTGCGGCGACATCAGCGCCATATTGTGAAAAGGAGTGAGCAATATGCCGCGGTTCATTGCGTAGAGATGCATGAACCGCTCGAGTTCGAAATCCATGGCATCGTGAGCCTCGCCGCCATTTCTCGGTGGCTTGGGAGAAAACTGATATTCGGCACGGCATCCCAAGCGCGTGACGTGCCAGGGAACACCGAATTCTGTGATCGCCTTCGCCACTCCGCCAGCCCAACGTTCCGCCGCGGGAATCATGCGCGCAAACGCGTCCTTCGTGAGCACCTTGCTCAATGTGGCTCGCATGGCGGCGAGCGAGAGCGCGTTGCCTGCGAGAGTTCCGCCAATGCCGCCAGTGTCGCAGTCTTCCAGGCTCTGGTGTTTTGCGACCGTGCTGGCCACGGCTTCAGTGAAACCATAGGCCGCGCCCGGAACGCCCCCGGCGATCGCCTTACCGAAAATGAAGATGTCGGGGTCGAGATTTTCCGCCCGCGTGTATCCACCCGGCCCGGCACAAATTGTGTGCGTTTCGTCAATGATGAGCAGCGCCCCAAACTTGTCGGTCAGTTCGCGTAGAGTCTTGTGATAGCCCGGGTCGGGATGCACAATGCCAACGTTAGTCATGACCGGCTCCGCCAAAACGCACGCCACATCGCCAGGCGCCAAAGCCTCCTCCAGAGCGGAAACGTCATTGAATTCGACAACTTTTGTAGTGACCGTGGGATCGACTGGCGGACCGATGTTGCCCCGCCGAGATTGCGCGACACCATCTTTCAATGTGATGAAGCTCTCGTCCACCGTGCCGTGATAGCACCAGTTAAAGACTAGAATTCTATGACGTTGCGTTATTTGCCGCGCCAGGCGGATCGCGAAACGGTTGGCATCGGTTGCGGTTAGCGCAAATTGCCAAAAAGGTAATCCAAAGCGTTGCTGTAACTCTTCCCCTACGAAAATGGCGTCTTCCGATGGCAACATTAACGTAATGCCGCGCTTGATCTGTTCCTCCACGGCCTTCACGGTAGCGAACGGCGAGTGCCCGGTCATAGCGCCAGTGTCGCCCAGGCAGAAGTCGATGTAGCGGTGTCCATCAACATCGTAAAACTGCGCTCCCTGGGCCTCGCGTACAAATGGCGGAAAAGCGCCCGCCCATTTCACCATCCAGTTCATGGGGACGCCGCCCAGCAATGACTTGCCGGCACGATCAAATAGGGCTTTAGATTTGGGACGCTCGTTCACGAAGCGTTGCTGCTCGCGCTGCATGAGAGACTTCAGGTGCTGCCGGTCGATGGATTCCATGTTTCGTTGTGAAAAGCATAGCAGAAGGCGGCAACGTGTTTCTGAAGTTGATGATGCGGTAGCAGCGATCGAGATGTGAACTATTAGATCTTTCCGGATCCTAAATCGAAGGCATCCGCTTCAAAGAGGGGAACAGGCTGAACTAGCGCACACCGCCAGCGATAGAAGGCACCAGCAGGACTTCATCACCGTCCCGGAATGCGTAGGCTTTACCACCCAGAAAGCGGATGTCTTCTTCGTTCACGTACACATTGAGGAAGCGCCGGATCTCGCCGGCCTCATCCCGCAGATGATTTTTGAGATCGGGAAACTGCTGGTCAAGTGCGCTAAAAAGCTCTCCCAGATTTGCTGCAGAACAAGTGACGCGCGCATGCCCCGCAGTCAACCGGCGCAGTGCCGTCGGAATCTGAACGGTGATGTTCATTTAGGCCCCAACAGTCTGCGGAACTTCCTTCTCCGTGACGCTCTTTTCCGAAGCATCAAGAGTTCTGGACATGTATTTCTCAAACTCCACCAGCTTTGGAGCAATGGGCTCTTCTAGTTCGTATTTACCCGCAAGCGCATCGGTGGTCTTCAGTCCATTACCGGTAATGCACAACACGGTGGTTTCGTCAGGCGATATACGCCCTTGAGCATAGAGTTTGCGCGCCGAACTAACAGTCACGCCGCCCGCTGTCTCGGTGAAAACTCCCTCCGATTCCGCCAGCATCTGAATACCTTCCACCAGTTCAGGATCGGAAACATCCTCCGACCAGCCGCCGCTGTTGGTGATCACTTTAATGGCGTAGTGCCCGTCGGCTGGATTTCCGATAGCCAGCGAACGCGCGATGGTCGTCGGCTTTTGCGGCTCGATATCGATATTGCCTGCCTTGACGGCCGTCGAAATCGGTGAGCACCCAGTCGCTTGCGCACCGAAGTATTTCACTGGCCTCGCTTCCACCAAGCCCAGCTGGACAAGTTCGTCAAATGCTTTTTTGATTTTTATGATGAGCGACCCGCCCGCCATCGGACACACCACGTTGTCCGGCAACCGCCAGCCCAGCTGTTCGGCGATTTCGTAGCCAACCGTTTTCGAACCTTCCGCGTAGTACGGACGCAGGTTCACATTAACGAATCCCCAATGCCGGTCGTCTGCGATTTGCGAACACAAGCGGTTGACCTGGTCGTAACTTCCTGAAATGCGGATAAGTTTCGCGCCAAAAACCTGCGTGCCCAGAACCTTGGCGGGCTCGAGATCAGCCGGAATGAAAATCACGGCCTTGAAACCGTTCCGCGCAGCTTGGGCCGATACCGCGTTGGCCAGATTTCCGGTAGACGAGCAAGAAACGGTATCGAAGCCGAAACTGCGCGCTTGCGACAAAGCCACTGCGACGACGCGGTCCTTAAAGCTCAGGGAGGGCTGACAAACCGCGTCGTTCTTTAAATAGAGGTGCTTCGCGCCCAGCCTTCCGGCGAGTCGCGGCGCCTCCAGCAGCGGGGTGAAACCGGCGGGAACAGTAGGACGATAGCCATGCGGCAGCGGCAGCAGGTCGGAATAGCGCCACATGCTGGCTGGACCTTGGGCAATTCGCTCACGGGTAAACGTGGAACGCACCGCATCGTAGTCGAAGAAAACCTCCAAAGGAGAGAAACAATCGTCGCAGATGGAACGGGGCTGATTCCCCCAACTCTTGCTGCATTCCCGACAACGTAATTCGTAGTGCTGTAGTTCGGAGGTCATTGAGCCACTCGCTTTGGAGCGGCCTGCGGGACGAGCCGTTTTGAAAAAGTGTCCTGAAACGCGAAATCCTCTTTCCCTGAGAATGAGGAAAAGAGGAACGAGATGCTAAGAGTCGGCACCCCGAATCTCATGTTCCCCCTTTGTAGGGCGAGAGTTGACACCAGGCGACCAAAAAATGAATTCTGATCCGGTTGTCGTGGCTTCGTAGGGCTCGTCCCTCAGCCACTCTGCATGAAATCCAAGGTCTGCTCCGAAGAGCAAACTTGAGTTAAAGCCTACCGCGAGATAGAAGGTTCGTCAAGAGTGGGCTTAAGTGTGCGTCATACCGCATTAGAAGTGTCCCCAGTTTCTCCACAATAGAAATGTCCCCTGGTTGTGGTTTCACCATAGCGAAGAAAAAGCTGGAGTCATCATGTCCTGAAATCTTCTTTGCCGCCACGGATGCGGCTTGGCGGACCTCGGTTTTGGGGATGGGGGCGCGGGGCAAGAGTCCGCTGTGGTTGGCGCAGCGCACCCCAAGTGACAACTACCACTTTGCGTTGTTGTACCAACGCAGAACTCGGAGAGCACGCAGCGTGTTCCAGCGGCTGGCCCTGCCGACATCCCTCTCCATCTGCAATGGAATATGTTCGGGATGAAGCAGGTTGAGCGGCCAGCGTCCGTTCTGGTGGCGGCGCTTGGTCACGATTTCGATCGCCTCACGGACACGACCGTCGGGCTTGATCCCGGCATTCCGCAGATAATCGAGCCCGCGCAAGACGTCGTAGTACCAAAACGTCGGGAACGAGAAGTGGAGCCAGCGTTTATTGATGACTTCGCCGGTTCGAAACGAGCGGAACATGTGGCGCTCAAGCAGATAGTTTTCGGCCCGCTTGCGAGCCTTAGTTAAAGCTGCCGATTTGCGCCCGGCTCGTTCGTATTCGAGGAGTCCCTCGAGTACGCAGATGGTGGTATGGAACGAAGAGCACCGGCTTGGGGGTGCTTCGCAGTTCCAGCCGCCGTCTTCCTGCTGTTCGCCTAGGAGTCGGTTGGCTAATGTGTCGTTCGGTTCTTTGAAATACGCGCCGATGCCAAGGATTCTGCCGTTGATGCAGGGCTCCGTTTCGCCCTCAAGGAAAGGACGGTTGTTGAGTCGCTTAAATACCAGCCGCTTGTCAACGCGGTCGATCATCTTGCGAGCCCGCTTGCTGGCAGGATCAAGACCGAGGTCCATTAAGACGACGAGACTGTAGAGGGCAATAAGTAACACTCGGTCCTCTTTCGGCAAATCGTCTCTCCACCCGCGGGTTCCCCCGCCCCAGTGACCGGCGGAAGATTGGCAGGCGAGAAGCTGGGCTCCCCAGCCTTCGGTTGTGATGCGAGACCGCTCGGCTGCAATCGCGTTGGGGGCTTCACCGGTGAGGTCCCTCATCACCTGCCAACGGATGGCCGGGTCAGAATCGAGAAGCCATTGCAGATGCGAAGGCCGGGGTGCGTAATCCAGTGGGCGCATTCGTAGGTTATAGCAAGGGAGGTGTAAGTTTTCACCCGTGGGCTGAGCCGCGTTCACAATGGCGTCAGCGTGCGCGAATGGTCGGGCTATACTTCCTGCGGCGGATTCCGCAATGTCAGAGCAAGTATTCGGTCTCGGCGTAAATCAGGTAATGGCCTATACCGCCATCGCCAATGTTCTTATGGTGGTCCTGCTCACCGCGATCAATATCTATTACGCGGGGCACGCCAAGCGCCAGGCTGACGCCGCCAAGGCTCAAGTTGACGCTTCCAACCGACAGTCAGAAATTGCTGCCGAAAGCCTTGCCCTTTTGCGCAAGCAGATGGACCAACAACACCGCACGGACATTGCCTCCGTCACCCTGCAGCTGAAGGTTGCGATTCACCTCATCGAAGATTGGCTCAAGCGAATCAGTTCTGACAAGCACCCGCAGTTGCCGGACGAAATCAGCATTCTGCCTGCTGATTTCAGCATTGCGACACAGCGTGCCAATTCGATCGATCACATTGTCGCGGAAAACATGGGAGCGGCTTCCCTTTATGTGGCCGAAGCCGAAACCAACCTGCGACTCATATGTCATCGTAATCCGGAAGAGCCGGAGGGATGGAAAGATCACCAGCAAAAAGCGGCCAAAAACTTGAATAACGCCAAATTCAAGCTCTCCACCGCCCGGATGAGATGGGAAACAAGTGCGGAGCATCAGTCTTGACCCTCCTTAAGTGGTCGGCGCATAATTGTCGGCCTGTAGCCACGGCTTTCCCGAACGAAGGCCTGAAGTCCCATCCCCCCAAATAACGCGTGGTGGCTTTGCATGGCGCTCACGAGCATCCAGCAATCTGATTCCACGCGCTTAGCAAATCAAGGAGCTTTCCAGATGAGCGACGAAACCAAACGGATCGGCGACTACCAGATTCTTGATGAATTAGGCAGCGGCGGAATGGGCAGAGTGTGGCGGGTACGCAACGTCATCACCGATCGCATTGAAGCCATGAAGGTCCTTCTTCCCGATCTCGCGGGACGGCAGGAGCTAGCGTCGCGCTTCCAGCGGGAAATCAAGCTGATGGCAAGTCTCGATCATCCCAACATCGCGGCTCTCCGAACTGCTTTCACCGCCGACAACCAGCTCTACATGGTGATGGAATACGTCGAAGGCGCGACGTTGGCCGAGAAGCTGGAGCATGGCGCCATTCCGGTGCCGGACGCGTTGAACTACATTGGCCAGGTTTTGAGTGCGGTCAGCTATGCCCATAGTCAGGGCGTGATTCATCGAGACATCAAGCCCGCCAACATGATGCTGACGCCCCAGGGTCTGATCAAACTGATGGATTTTGGCATCGCGCGAAGCGGCGCGGATCGCAGCTTGACCATGACTGGCACCACCATGGGATCACTGAGCTACATGTCTCCTGAGCAGGTGAAGGGAGAGCCTACCGATGCCCGCTCAGACCTATATTCGGTCGGCGTTTCGCTGTATGAGATGGTCACCGGGCAACGCCCGTTCGTCGCTACTAGCGATTACTCCATTATGTCGGCCCACGTAAAAGAGACACCGAAGCCACCTGTGGAATTGCATCCCGGTCTGCCTTCCGAACTGAACGAAATTATTCTGATGGCGATCGCCAAGGACCCCAACCAACGGTTCCAGACATCGGAAGCTTTCCGCAATGCTTTGAGCAGTGTCCCTATGACACCTTCCCCGGTCGTGCCGCAAAGCGCGTTGGACGCTCGCACTGTAACTTCGATGGCACAGCCTGTAATTCCAGCATCCGTGACCGCCCCGATCACGAATCGTCCACAGTCCGCATCGGTGCCAGTTTTAAAAGACACCAAGCCCCCCGTTCCCGTTGTCACTCCCCCGCCCCTGCCGCCGCCCGCCGCATCGGGCGGTCACCGTGGCTTGTATATGACTATGGGAGCACTGATTGTGCTTGCCGTGCTCGTAGTGGCAGGAATTTACGTTCCGCGCAGCAGTTGGACGCACGCGAAATCACCCGATACGACGGCCTCTCCTGACACCTCCGTGGCCGGCAGCACCCCGAATCAGACTCACCCCGATCAAGGCTCGCCGAGCCAGGATGCGCCCTCGACGAACGGATCCCAGCCTAGTCAGGGCAACGCAGGATCTTCCCCGGGCGCGAACCCGAATACTGCGACGCCTAACCCACCGGCTGACGCGGCGGCATCCCTCGACAGCACGAACGCTATGCAGCCGCACGAGATGCCACCCGCCGCCGCAGCCATGAAAGAAAGTCCGGCGGCTGGTTCTATTCCGCAGGAAAAATCGAAGCATGTGTCTACCAGAAAGCTCTCAGCCCAGAATAACGGCCTGCCAGGGGAGACACCTGCTTCCAGCCAGAGTAATCAGCAGACGGTTTCATCAGGTGCTGCCGATTCCGCTCAGCTGGACGAATTGGAGAAAACAATCGACCAAATCTCCACCCGAGCGGCAGCAGTCAACAGCAGTCTTGATCGTCTACAACAGCAACAGGCGGCAAGCGGTTACGGACTGCGTGGTGACATGGCAGCGAAACAGGCGAGCTTGAAATCGAATTTGGCGAAGGCAGAAGAGGCGCTTCAAAACCGAGACACGGCGAGAGCCAAAAAGTACGCCGATCTTGCCGACGCCGATGCGGAGGTGCTCGAACGCTTTCTGGGACACTAAGCGGGAGAAGAGGAAACAACCGGCCACAGATTCAGGCGGATTCAACGGATCAATTCCATCGCTGACATATCGATGTTTTCTGTGGCCTTATTTTGTATTCGGCGACCGAGCTTTACCGGCTGTACTGATTCCTCTTTTTCTCTTCATGCCGCTCTTGTCCCAACCGAATCAGTCGCTCAATTAAGTCGGAGTAAGCTAGGCCCGATGCAGCCCACAGCTTGGGATACATACTGATCGCAGTAAAACCCGGCATGGTGTTGATCTCATTGAGATAGATTTTCCGATTTTTCGGATCCATCAGGAAGTCCACTCGCGCCAACCCCGAACCATCCACCGCTTGAAAGGCGCTGATCGCCAGTTGTTGAATTTTCCTGGTTTCCGACTTGCTGAGTTTTGCAGGAATGATCAGCTTCGAACCCTCATCCACGTATTTCGCAGTGTAATCGTAGAACTCTTTTCCCGGAACGATTTCCCCGGGCACCGACGCGGCAGGCTTATCGTTCCCCAACACCGAGCACTCGATTTCGCGGGCTTTGTGCTTCTTGCCCCCCACTCCCTCTTCGATGACGATCTTGCGATCGAATTTCGCGGCCTCCTCGATCGCTGGTCCGAGTTCCTTGCGATTATGTGCCTTCGAGATTCCTACCGAAGACCCCAGATTGGCCGGCTTCACGAATACCGGATATTTCAACCTGGTTTCCACCAGCTTCTGGATTTTCTTCGGCGACTCTTCCCATGCACTACGTAGAAACGTTACATGCTTAACGATGGGCAGTCCGGCGGCCATAAAAAGAGACTTCATGACGTCCTTGTCCATACCGGCGGCTGAGCCTAAAACTCCGGCTCCCACGTAAGGAATGTCTGCCAGTTCAAGCAGGCCCTGGATGGTCCCATCTTCGCCGAAAGTTCCATGCAGCACGGGAAATATGATGTCCACGTTGATGGCGCGGTCGGAAGCACGCCGTGTCAGGCTGGCGTCGGTCTGAAAAGGGGTGAGTGAATTTGAGTGCCGATGTGGCTCGGGCGGCACGATAACCGCTTCGCCTCTCGCCAGAACGGCCGCACCGGGAGTAGTTTCCGGGTCGCCAGCTCTAAGATGGGAGGAGCCAGACTCGCCATCTCCCTTCCCCTGCAACAGGCGCTCGGCATCTGCAGCCGTAACCCAGCGCCCTTCCTTGGTGATTCCGATAGGAACCACCTCGTACTTGGCTTTATCGATAGCGTTGAAGACCGACGCGGCCGAGAGCAGCGATATCTCGTGCTCTCCGCTGCGCCCGCCAAACAGGATGCCGACCCGCAGTTTCTTCATGATGGGCTTGATTAGACCCCTCCATTCTTGCACAATGTCATACCGTCCGGGTTGATAAGGGCTGCACCCCCGAGCAAGCCACACCTGTGCCGGGACCGGGGATTCGTTTTGGTCCTGATTTCTTTCAGAGGGAACACTCAGCCATGCAAAAAGCAATTTCTGTCGCTGCGCTATTTTGTCTTTTTCTTCTAATTCCTCTAAGCGCCCAAGCACCGCCAGCACCGGGGGCTCCCTCGCCTACTCAGGGACGCAAGAAGCGGGTCGCAATCATGGATTTCGACTACGCCACGGTACACAGCAATACAGCCGCTCTGTTCGGGCAGGACATCGACGTAGGTAAGGGCATTTCGGATCTGCTCGTGACTTATCTGGTAAAGGATGGCAGCTATTCCGTAATCGAACGGAAGGCTTTGGACAAAATCATGGCGGAGCAGAATTTTTCCAACAGTGATCGTGCCAACCCCACGTCGGCGGCCAAGATTGGAAAACTGCTGGGTGTTGACGCGATCATCGTGGGCAGCATCACGCAATTCGGCAACGAAACCAAAAATACGAATCTGGGTGGCGCCGGCGGCGCGTTAGGAAGCTTTGGCCTTGGTGGCTTCGGACACAAAAAATCCAAAGCCATTGTGGCGGTCACCGCGCGCATGGTGGACATTGATACGGGGGAGATTCTGGCGGTGGCTGAAGGCAAAGGCGAATCGCAGAGGGAAAGCACGTCATTGCTGGGAGGTGGAGGCAACTGGCACGGATTCGGCGGAGGCAATGCCGACTTCGGTAGTAGCGATTTCCAGCAGACCATACTTGGGGAAGCTGTGAAGGCTGCGGTGGAGCAAACCAGCTCAGGTGTGATCGCCGGCAAAGACAAGCTGGTAACCCGAACTGTCGTGGTGGATGGACTGATCGCGGCCGTCGACGGAGGTCAGATCGTTCTCAATGTCGGAGGCAAGGCCGGATTGAAAGTGGGCGACCAGTTGAACGTCGAACGTGTCACCCGGGAGATTAAAGACCCATCGTCAGGCAAAGTAATCAGGCGCATGTCTACAACAGTAGGGGTGATTAAGATCACTGACGTTGACGACATCTCTTCGGTTGCAACTACGGTATCGGGCACCGGCTTCAAAACCGGCGACGCTGTAAAAACCGTAACTCAGTAGCAATGGGGTGGGATACCCTCGCCTGTCGCCTTGCGCTTGATTTGTAGTGACGTTGAACAGGAACGGGCGTGACGCCGTCCGTTCCTTCTTTTATCTTCGGTATTCCAGTGGTTGGGCCTCTTCTTTGGACAGCCGCGACCTTGCGGCTTAAGCGGAGGTGGTATGCAATTGAAACTCGCTCACGCCTGGCTTGCGGTCTCCACCGCCATTCTTCTCTCCGCAGCCCCATCGATCTCCCAACAGCAGCCTCGGTTGAGCAATACCGACATCGTGAAAATGGTCAAAGGCGGCATGGCAGATTCCGCGATCACTTCGGCCATCGCCGCCAGTGACACCCAATTTGATCTCTCCTCGTCTGGCCTACAGACGCTTAGTCAGGCGGGCGTCAGCAGCAGAGTGATTCGAGCCATGCTGGCCGCAAATGCCAAAAAGAATTCCGCGCCTACATCGGCTCAAGACTCGACACCCGCTCAGAATTCCACCGACGAATCGTCGGGTGCGAACGCCGAGGGAATGACGCCACAGCCGTGTCCAGCATGTCCCAGGACCGATGGCACAAATGATGGCCAACATGCCTCCTGAAGCCAGGGCGCGCATGCAGGCGGCCATGTCTAAACGCCTTGCTTCAGGCGAAAGGGCTGGCCTCGGAGGTCCTGCTGGAGAGTACAAAACGGTAGGTTCCAGGAACATTTCAATTCGATCGCACGATTGCGGCCGCCAATTCCCGCATTATCTTTGCGGCACAAACTGCCGTCACATTGTCCCGGTCGCGGCGCGGGTTTAACTCCACAAGATCCGCAGCGACGATTGTCGGCGAAATTGACTGGATTGCGTTAATCAATTCCCTTGTACTTAAACCGCCAGGCTCATGGTGTGAGATTCCCGGCGCAAATGCCGGATCAAGCACATCGATATCCACCGAGATGTAAAGCGGCCCGCTGAGCTGAGGCAGTCTCCCACTCCAGTCTCGAGCTTGGATGGTTTCAACACCGTACCGCTCCGCTTGTGCTCGCTGGTGAGCGTTTGCTGTGCGAATACCAATCTGCACCAGCCGCTTAGCCAAACCTGCTTCCATGATTCTTGCAAACGGACACGCGTGAGAAAAGCGGTCGCCCTCGAATTCTTCGTACAAATCGGGATGCGCATCGAAGTGAACAATGTTTAATTGGCCATGTTTTTTGGCGATGGCACGGACGACAGGAAACGAGATAGAGTGATCGCCGCCGAGCGTTACAAGGTGCGGGAATTCAGCCAGCTTCTGCGTGACAAAGGCTTCGATTCGGTCTATGGGGTCAACCGTGAATTCACTTAAATCGCCACCGTCGCTCAGCACCGACGGAAGATACAACCCATCCTCTGCGCACTGGTTCGAACTCGTGCTTGCGTACGCGCGACGGATCGCCGCAGGCGCCTCCGCCGCTCCACGCAGAAACGAAGACTTTTCGTCGTACGCGATGCCGATAAATCCGATTACTTTGGGGGATGAACTCATAGATGAGACAAATGCAGGCGCAGAGAATCCTCGTTCGTTCAGGCAGAACGACGAAGTGCACGAGTGGGACACTCGCGCCCGTATCGAATCAAATCGTTATCCATCTTAAAGGATTTTCTTTCCAAAGGCCGACAACGCCAGTTCAACCGCCAAATCCGCGGTACGATTATGTTCGTCAATCACGGGATTCACTTCGACGATTTCGAAACTCAGCATGCGACCGTGGTCGGCGATGATTTCCATCGCGAGATGCGCTTCGCGATAAGTGGCGCCACCACGAACCGGAGTGCCCACGCCCGGCGCGTCCTCAGGGTCGACCCAATCCATGTCCAGGGATACGTGGTAGCCAGCCGTGCCCCGACCGGCCAAGCGCAACGCCTCTTCCATCACAGTGCGCATGCCGCGCTCGTCGATGTCGCGCATAGTGAAGACGCCGATGCCCGTCTTGCGCACATTCTCCTTCTCGATAGCATCGATATCCCGCACCCCCACCAGCACACAGTTTTCCGGCTTAACCTTCGGCGAAAAATTCAAGATGTTCGCCAACTCCGCTGGCCCCAGTCCCATGGTGGCGGCCAATGGCATGCCGTGCACATTTCCGCTGGGAGAACTTTCGGGCGTGTTGATGTCGGTGTGCGCGTCAATCCAGATCAATCCGATCTTATGATTCTGCCGGCGGTAGAATTCCGCGACCCCGGCGACCGTTCCCGCAGCCACCGAGTGATCTCCTCCCAACACCATGGGAACCATATTGGACTCCAGAGTCTTGATGACCAACTCCGCAGCCTTGGTGCAGGTTGCCGTGATTTCTTTCAGATATTTGGCCGACGGGTCCCCGACTTTTTTTTGCTCCGCGATCGCCACTGACACATTTCCCGCATCTTCGACCACGTGACCCAGCTCCTCCAGTCTCGCCTCAAGACCGGCGACCCGTACCGCCGAAGGGCCCATGTCCACTCCCCGGCGCGATTGTCCTAGATCGAGGGGAACTCCAATCACCCGAATCTTCTTGCCCACGATGTTGGAGGTCGTAATGTGTGTGGTCATAGGAGCTGGTAGGACTGCACTGTTTCTGACGCCAGGGAGCAATCCTCATGTCCGATCATCAGTAGCTATTTTCCGACCGCATCCGGCAGTCCCTTGTAATAGCGGAATCCCTCAACAGGCTTACCGTCCTTCATTCGAATGTCTGCTCGCACATCATCCTTCATTTGCTTTTGCTCGTCTGGGGAGAGATTCGCCTTGTAGTTCTTCCACCCGGGTCCATTTTGACTGACGTACTTCGCGCCGGCGTTGACTTTTTTCTCGACAAACCCGCTGATATCAACCCAGAGATTTTCGTCGCCAAAATCGTAGTCGTTGTAGAACAGGTATTCCGGGACCATGTACTCCTTCAGTCCTTCCTGCGTGACTTGACCCTCAAAAAGCAGACGCCACATGGCGGCGCGCGCGGCATCCGCGGCCAGATACGCGGCCGCCCGATGGTCTGATTTGTGCCAGCGCTGGTAATTCATCCCCGGATCCCACGCCATGAACACATCCGGTCGCAGCTTGCGAATCAGGCGGACAAGATTTTCGACGACAGATTTTCGATCTTCGAACTCCAGAAGCCCGTCGTCATACCCCAGGTTGATATAGTGATCGCCCGGAATTCCAAGCTCCGCGAGCGCGGCCAGCTCCTCCTGCCGCCGAATCATTGCAAGCTGCGTCCGCGACAAATTCGGGTCCTGTGTTCCGACATTCCCCGTGGTCAAAGTCACAACATAGACCTGGTTGCCGTGCGATTGCAGCATCGCCAATGTGCCGTGCGAGAGTGCGTCATCGTCGGCGTGGGCGCCCACGAGCATGATTGTTTTGCCGCTCCACTTGTCCACCGGCACATCCGGCTTTGACTGAGTTCGCTGGGCCAGAGCCAACATCGGAAGTAATAACGCGACACCAGCCCACAACCGTCTTGTCACGCCCTCCTCCAATCCAACCCGCGCAGTGAAACTTATCGGATGCGTACCATCGAAATTCCTACGGATACAGCCTGTTGAGCATTCTCGGGAACGGAATCGTCTCACGTACATGTTCCAATCCGCACACCCACGCTACGACCCGTTCGATACCCATCCCAAAACCGCCGTGCGGAACGCTGCCGAATTTGCGCAGGTCAAGGTACCACTTGAATGCTTCTTCCGGAAGTCCGTTCTCGTGGATCCGCTTCACCAACAGCTCATAAGAAGCCATACGCTGTGATCCGCCAATGATTTCGCCGTACCCCTCGGGCGCCAACACATCCACGCACAATGCCAACTCTGGCCGTTGTGGATCCGGCTCCATGTAGAATGCCTTCACCCGCGCGGGATAACGATGCACCATTACCGGCTTTTCGAACTGTGACGAAATATAGGTTTCGTCAGGCGATCCCAAATCCCCGCCCCACTCGAATTTATTTTCCAGCGCACCCTTGGCGTGACCTTCATGCAACATGTTGACCGCGTCGTCGTAGGTAATCCGTGGAAACGGGGCTTCAATTTTCTCCAGCTTGCTCACATCACGTCCGATAGTTTGCAGATCCGTCCGCCGCTTCTCCAGGCAGCGCTTCACAATGAAGCTGATCAGGCCTTCACCTAAATCCATGAGATCGTCGAGTTCCGCGTAAGCAACTTCCGGCTCCACCATCCAGAACTCGGTAAGGTGACGGCGGGTTTTGGACTTCTCCGCGCGGAATGTTGGCCCGAACGAGTAAACCTTGCCCAGAGCCATGGCGGTAGCTTCAATGTAGAGCTGTCCCGATTGAGTCAAATAAGCTTGCTCTTCGAAGTAATCAACGGGAAACAGAGTGCTCGTCCCCTCGCAAGCGGCGGGAGTAAGAATCGGCGGATCAGTCAGCGTGAACCCGTTCTCATCGAAGAAATCGCGTGCAGCCTTTATGATTTCCGCCCGTACTCTCAAAATTGCAGCCTGCCTCGGCGTCCGCACCCAAAGATGCCGGTGCTCCATTAGAAATTCCACGCCGTGCTCTTTGAGCGAAATTGGATACGGATCGCTCTCCGCCACGCGTTGCCCCACCTGCACACCCGATACATCGAGTTCATAGCCGCCGGGCGCCCGCTTGTCGGCGCGAACCTTGCCCTCGACAATCACGCTGGACTCGAGTGTCAGTCCCTTGATCGCATCAAACACTTCAGGCGTGACGGCGCTCTTGGGTACGACTCCCTGAATCACACCTGAGCCGTCGCGAAATTGCGGAAAAAGCAACTTCCCGCTTTCCCGCAGGTTGTAGAGCCAGCCGCGAATCGTGACGGTCTGTCCCTCGTGCTTGCCGATTTCCGAAATAGTGCTAATCGGTGAAGACATAAGATCGATTGAAAAATGGGAGGAATTGTGTAATTGAAAACAAATTTGCTTTCAAATTAGGCGATTCCTAAATCACTCAGCCAAACTTCTAAACGCCTCACCCATCTTCTCCACCGGATTCACCTTCTCATCCGCTTCAACCTCCAGCAGAAGAGGCGGGGTGTGCGGCGCGGTTCGCAATAATTCCATTGCTTCTTTCCAGTCGATCGATCCAGCGCCGGGCCACAAGTGAGCATCGCGGTCCCCGGCGTTGTCATGGACGTGGGTCGAATGAATATGATTCTTCAGGGTTGCAAACGCTTCCGGCACATTACTCATGATGTGCGCATGGCCGAAATCAAAACATACACCCACGTCGTCGAAGTGCGTAGTCTGGATAAACTCCACCAGCTTGTCAGGAGTGCACAACTCGTTCGGAATGTTTTCCAGCAAGATTCTCACCCCCAGAGGCTTGGCAAACGCGCGTAAATGTTCGATTGAAGTCATGGCTGCTTCAAATTTGCGCTCATCAAACGACTCGCCCCCCACCCCGATATGTTGCACCAGAAAACGAAATGGAATCTGTTCCGCCAGCTCAATCGCCCGCTTGATCTCGTCCATCGCTTCAATGCGCTGGGCCCGGTCAATCGACGCAACGTTTAAAGCGGGTGAACCTGCGCGCCCGTTCTCGTAGTCAGCAAACATCGGAGAATGCACCGAGTGCAGCGGAATCCCGCTGCCATGAAACCATTCCGCGATTTCCCGTACATGCTGCTTGCGGTTGGCATAATCAAGGTGCTGGCGCGCGGCAAAAATCTCAATCGCTTGCGCTCCGCCGCGTGCCAAGCCATCCAGCAATCCAGGGTGCAACCGTTCTTTCAGGTAGACGTGAGTAGATATCGCTTTAAGCATGATCGTAAGCCGTGTAGACCAAACTAGAATCCAATCGCCCTGCCGTTATTGCGTTTATCACTGGCTCCCCACCGTTCGCCGCTTTTAGGATCGACCATGATGCACTCACCGTCGCTCCAGTGATCTCCGGCCTCAACTCTGTACCCCATCGCCTCGAGCGACTTGACCGTGGCCGCAGGAAAATCCTGCTCCACATAAATGTTATCCGGCAACCACTGATGATGAAAGCGCGGAGCGTTCACCGCTTCCTGAATATTCATTCCGTAATCCACCACCCCCATGAGGATGTTGGTCACCGTACTGATAATTCGCGGCCCCCCCGGAGAGCCCAGCACTAAAAACAACCTGCCGTCCTTTAATACGATGGTCGGCGCCATGGCCGACAGCGGTCGCTTCCCCGGTCCAATCGCATTCGCAGGACCTTGAATGAGCCCGAACATATTCGGCACGCCTTGCTTGGAGGCAAAATCGTCCATCTCGTCATTCAGCAAAAATCCCAAGCCTTCGGCAGTTACGCGTGATCCAAAAGTATCATTCAAGGTGGTCGTTACTGCGACCGCATTTCCTTCGGGATCGACCACCGAGAAATGAGTCGTGTGATCCGGCTCCGCCGTGACGCCTCCTTGTGGATGAGCCGCGGCATATTGTTCCAGCTGGCTGAAAATATCCGGACGTTGCAAATCCTTGCTGGTGCTGGCGTGTGCCGGATCAATCGATTGCCGCCAGGCGGCGCCATAACGTTTGTCAATCAGTTGCGCAACCGGAATCTTCGAGAAATCCGGATCGCCCAAAAACTCCGCCCGATCAAAAAACGCCCGCCGGTAAGCTTCAGTAGTCAAATGTATCGACGAAACCGGCCGCCCACTCCGGCTAGCCAAATTGTAGCCTTCCAGAATGTTGAGGGTTTCGATCATCGTAATCCCGCCCGACGATGGCGGCGGCGCGCTGATGATTTCGTACCCGCGATACGTTCCCCGCACTGCTTCGCGTTCCTTCACTTCATAATTGGCAAGGTCTTCGGCGGTAATCAGTCCTCCGCCCTTTTGCACGGCGGCCGCCAGTTCGCGGGCCAGGTCTCCATGATAAAAATCGTCGGGACTGGCAGCGATGCGTTTCAGCGTCCGAGCCAGGTCAGGCTGTTTGAGGACTTCACCGGCTTTGTAAAACTTTCCATCGCGCTGAAAAATGCGTTTCGATTCGGCAAATTGACCGAGAGCTTCATCTTCGCGTAGATCGCGCGCGTCTTCGGCCGCTAGCGCAAACCCTTCCTCAGCCAGTTGGATCGCCGGCGCCATTACTCGCCGCAGCGATAACTTGCCGTACTTTTTCTCCGCATACACCATGCCGGCAACCGATCCTGGGACCCCGATCGCTTTGTATCCAACGATGCTCGCATCCTCAATAACATTGCCCTGGGCATCCAGATACATATTTGCGGACGACGACGCCGGAGCCCTCTCACGGTAGTCAATGAAATGTGTTTTGCCATCCGCCATCCGGGTAAGCATGAATCCACCGCCCCCCAGGTTGCCCGCCTGCGGATGCACCACCGCAAGCGCAAATCCCACGGCCACTGCCGCATCCACCGCGTTTCCGCCCGTTTTCATCATCTCTGCTCCAGCGCGGGACGCGAGCTGGTGGACAGTCACCACCATTGCCCGAGGAGCCTGAACTGGGATGGCGGCTGAACCCAATGCCGGGAGCAGTGGGCAGGAGTAAATCAAAAGTAACAGAATGAATAACTTGCAATGAGAGCGCATATGGATATGAAGAGGCTGTCAGAGGCTAGCCTAGCCAGTAAGCGAGAGTCAAATCATGAGATCCAACAAGCATTGTCGGTTTTGAAACTGTCGTTCCGAGCCTGGTCCCATCGGCGAGGAACCTGTTTCCGCTGAAAAAGCCTGGCTGTCGCGATTACGCCGCCCTTCAACGATTTCCCTGAATCCCCTTCATCGCTCCTTTCTGACCGTACGCGTTGAGGTTCGTCTCTTTTTTTTGTTGATTCTTCCGACCTTCGCCTTGGCCGCGACCATCGCGTAGGATTCTTTTAGCAGTTCCTGCAACTCACGCCACGGCACCGCTTCCATGCCCTCCAGCGAAACCCAGTTGTATCGCCCTAGATACGGAGCGGCAGTAATGCCTTCACGTTCCGTCAGCTCGACAAAAGTTTCCGGAGTGCACTTAAACAACAAATGTGGCGGCACCAAGCCCAGGTTCAAAACGGCAAAGAGTTTTCCTCTGATTTTGAAGCAAACAGCGTCTCCCCATTGCAGGTTCTCTGTGGCGTGCGCAAAAGAAAGGCAAAATTTCTGCACAAGTTCGACGGTCATTTCTGAGATCCTGAATCTATCCCGGAACGATGGAATCAAAAAACCTCTGAGGAGATTGAAATGGAAACCAGAACGCTTGGCAACTCCGACTTGCAAATCACCACCGTAGGTTACGGAGCATGGGCTATTGGTGGCTCCGGCTGGCAGTTCGCCTGGGGATCGCAGGACGACAACGACTCGATCGCTGCCATTCATCATTCTCTCGAAATGGGGGTGAACTGGATCGATACAGCTGCCGTCTATGGACTCGGTCATTCCGAGGAAGTTGTTGCCAAGGCTCTGAAAACCTGGTCTGGCCCCAGGCCTTACGTCTTCACCAAATGTGCCCTGCGTTGGGACGAGCGCGGTAATGTACGGAAAGTTCTTCGCCGGGATTCAATTCGCTACGAAGTCGAAAATAGTCTGCAACGCCTTGCCGCCGACGTCATTGATCTCTACCAGATTCACTGGCCGCCCGAGCCTGATTCATCCGAACTGGAAGAAGGCTGGTCAACTCTTGTGGACTTGAGAAGACAAGGTAAAGTGAGATGGATCGGGGTCTCCAATTTCGACACCGAACAACTGAAACGCGCTCAGGCCATTGCACCGGTTACCTCTTTGCAACCACCCTATTCGCTTATCCATCGTGATGTCGAACGCGAAACTTTGCCTTATTGCCGGCGGGAAAACATTGGAGTGATCGTTTATTCGCCTATGGCCTCAGGTTTGTTGACCGGAGCGATGACTCGCGAACGCGCCGCCAAGCTGCCGAAAGATGACTGGCGCAGCGCCAGTTCGGATTTCAAGGAACCCAAACTCTCGCAAAATCTGGCTCTGGTAGAACGCCTTCGCAAAATTGGGAAACAGCACGAGCGGTCTGCCGGCGAAGTCGCAATTGCCTGGACCCTCCGCAATCCCGCCGTCACCGGCGCCATCGTAGGTGCCCGCAACCCCAGTCAAGCCGAAGGTGTGATGCGCGCCGGAGAATTAAAGCTGACAGATGAGGAAGTAAATGAAATTGAAAACTTCTCGAAAGAATCCGCTGCCTGATGAATCCGCCTGCGTCCTTTAGACCTGTTCCCGGGCTTCGCCCAATGCGACATTTACGTCCATCTTTTTCTTCCCGCGATAAATCGTCAGCCGCACGGTATCGCCCGCTCGATGACTGTTCATGACTTGACTCAATGCCTGCTGGTCTTGCACCGCTTGTCCATCGATGGCGACAATCAAATCTCCGCCCAGCATGATCGGAGTATTCCCCAGATAGGCGCGCTCAGTCCCACCCCGCAATCCCGCCCGCTCAGCTGCGCCGCCTGCTACGACCTGTACAATCAGCAAGCCGCTGTCGGAGGGCAGCCCCATCTGCTCCGCCAGTTCGGGTGTAATCGGAATGGTGCGCACTCCCAACGCCGGACGCCTCACCCTTCCTAAAGTCACCAGGTCGTTCAGCACCGCTTTCGCGGTATTCACCGGTATGGCGAAACCAATACCCGCACTTTGACCCACGCTCGACGCGATCATGGTGTTGATACCAATTACCTCGCCATGCCAGTTGAGCAACGGCCCGCCCGAATTGCCCGGATTGATTGCCGCATCCGTCTGGATGGCCTCGTCAATTTGCATGCCATCGGGTTCCTGCACTGGCCTTATCGAACTGATGATGCCGCGGGTCATGGTTCCAGACAAACCGAATGGATTGCCGATAGCGTAGACCTTTTGCCCCACCTGCAGATTTCGCGAGTCGCCCAGCACCATGGGGCTGAATTCCCCCCCCTTGATCTGAATGACAGCCAGGTCATGCGACCGGTCCGTGCCAATCACGGTCGCGCGGTATTTTTTGCGGTTGTGCAGTGTGACTTCCACTTGGCGGGCCTCGGCAATGACGTGATAGTTCGTGAGCACGTGGCCTTCTTTATCGATGATAAAGCCGGAACCTTGCCCTTCCTGCGGCACCAGCCCGTAGAAGAAGTCAAACGTGACCGCTCGGGAGGTGATGTTCACCACTGAATCGATATTCTTCCGGTAAACCCCGATGTTATTTTGCTCTTCGCTATCGAACGATTCCGTAGCGGCAGCTTCGATAATTTGCACCTTGTTTCTGGGGTGCCCAAGCCAGTTTGCCGGGCGCAATGGACTACCCGAACGATAGGTAGTGAAGTAATAAAACGCGCCGGCAAAAATCACCGCCAAAAAGACAGGGCGCAGCACCTTCATAGCAACCTTCCGTTGGACTTCTGCTGAGATTCTAAATCCTGAGCGTGCATGAGGCGGGTGCTCTCGCCCGTCGGCATCGACTTAGATGTCAAGTTTTGTAAAGCGATCTCTTGCGCTCTCTCCTGAAATGGCTGGCCCAGCACATACCACTATGGTCCCGCTTCCTTTTTCAATTTCGAATAAATGTCTTCTACCTGCCGCTCGGTCGCCTCAAGTGACCCCGAATTGTCGATCACATAGTCGGCCGCTTTTATCTTTTCTTCATCTGGAAGCTGTGCCGCCATACGGCGCGTCACCTCGTTTCGCGCGGTTTTCTCGTCGAGGTTTAAGCGGCGAGCCAGACGCTCAACCCTCTGCTCGGGACGGCAGGTCACAACAATAATGCGCTCGAGATTCTTCGAAATCCCAGCCTCCAGAATGAGTGCGGCCTCAACGATCGCGACAGAACCTGGATCCCGCTCTGCAACCTGCTCCATCCACTGCTGCTGCCTCTGAATGACTGCCGGATGCACGATCTGATTCAGTTCGTGAACACGCGATGGCTTCTTTTCCGCGCCAGCCGTGGCGAAGTTCCCAAATGCATTCTCAGCGAGCCGGGCACGGTTTACTGTGCCATCGGGATTCAGAATTCCAACGCCGAAGTGTCGCACCACTTCATGGTAAACCGCTTCTCCTGGATGCATGAGTTGACGGGAGATTTCGTCGGCCTGAATGACTTGCGCGCCCAGCTTGGAGAACATCTCGCCGACAACGGACTTGCCTGCAGCGATGCCCCCGGTCAGCCCCACCTTAAGCAATTCGGGC
The DNA here is from genome assembly GCA_963786325.1 of Terriglobia bacterium. GTDB lineage: Bacteria > Acidobacteriota > Terriglobia > Terriglobales > Acidobacteriaceae > JAIQFF01. The sequence continues at coordinate 657,882 of CAWAYW010000010.1, read as the reverse complement.
GTGCTCCGCAGCCGGAGCTGGCATGCGCGAACCCCTCCGCATTTTTGCCGCTTTCACCGTATTTGCCATGAGCATGGCGATGGTAAGTGGTCCCACTCCTCCGGGCACGGGCGTAATCGCTCCCGCAATCTCACCGGTGTTCGGATGAACGTCGCCCACCAGGGTCGACCCCTTGGTTCGGAAGCTTTCTTCGCGCTTCACATGGCCAGCGAATAGCCGCTCGAACTCGGACTCATTCGTAACCTGATTCATCCCTACATCGATAACTGTCGCTCCGGGTTTCACAAATTCGCGCGTTATCATGCCGGCCCGGCCGATCGCAGCCACGAGAATATCAGCCCTGCGGCAGACCTCCGGAAGGTCGCGGGTCTTGGAGTGACAAACCGTCACCGTAGCATTTGCGTTGATTAACAACATCGCTACAGGCTTGCCGACAATGTCGCTACGGCCTACCACGACGGCTTCCTGGCCAGCAACAGGAAGGTTGCTGCGCTTCAGAATCTCCATGATGCCGGCAGGAGTACACGGTACCAGTCCCGGCCGTTGTGTGGACAGAAAACCGACATTCACGGGATGAAAGCCATCCACATCTTTTTGCGGGTCCACAGCCATCAAGATTCTCTTGGAGTCCACTTGCGTCGGTAAAGGAAGCTGTACCAGGATCCCGTCAATCTCGTCGCGTCCGTTCAATTCCTGAACAAGTTCCTGCAGTTCGTCGGTGGAAATCGTGTCCGGCGGCGTCACCTTTTCGCTGTAAATTCCCACTTCCTGGCAGCTTTTCACTTTGCCGCGCACGTAGATTTCAGAAGCAGGGTTATGTCCAACCAGAACCACGGCGAGCCCAGGACGTACGCCGGCGGCAGTCATGCTCGCGACTTCGGATTGGACTTCTGCCCGGATCTCCGCGGCGATCTTGTTACCGTCCAAAATGGTCGCAGCCATCGTCACCGTCCCCAGAAAAGTTCTAGAATTTCAGGTACGAGCGTCCTGCTCGTGCCGGTTCTGCCCGCAGCATAAGCGTATTTGGTTATCGTAAACCACGGCCATCAGGCTGTCAGCTTTCACGCCGAGAGCTAGCGTGACAGCTAAAAGTCTTTAAGCGTAAAATCTTTCCTCATGATTCCCCAGGATCTGCTTGACATTCTCGTCTGCCCTGCTTGCAAGAAACCGTTGGTCATGCAAAACGAACGGCAGATTCTGAAGTGCGGGGAATGCCGTCGTGCTTACCCGATTCGCGACGGCATCCCCATTTTACTGATCGACCAAGCCATCACCGAACCCGACTGACAGCCATATTGTGTCGTCCCACAACGACACATCGTGTCATTCCTGCGATATCGCGAGACAATTCAATATGGCACGTTCGTGCCACAAGCGCAGCTTCGAGTAAAAACCCTACGTCTGCAACTTGTCGCAACCTAAGGGGTTAACAAAATCGGACAGCCGCCCTCGACCTGTATGCATTTAAGGCGAGACGCGGCATCAAAATTGCATGCAACGTTACCAGCAGCCACTGAGTCTAATACGGGTAGAGATGTCAAGGTCGGAGGTGATAACGACCATGAAAGACAGATTCTCCAGTACCGAACTTACGGCCTTACGAAACGATCTGTTGCAGGGAGGCCTGATCGATTCGCGAGAAGCCGCTGAACTCCTGCAGGTCTTCCTCATGGGACGTGGCTACGGGGTATCGCCTCAAGCAGCCATGGACGCCGTGGGCCGGGTTGAAATGTCAGGCTGCTCCATGCCAGTGCTACAGAAGGAATTGGAGGGTTTGGCTTTGGTGATGTAAGCGGTGACTCAGGGATGTGAGAAATCTTCGGAGACCTCAGAACCACGCCGTTTCCGCAGGTAGTAGACACGAAAAAGCCGGGCAAACCAGCCCGGCGTTTGTGTTTTTGGAAAGCCGTGAACTCTCGGCCATCAGTTTTCAGCGAGTAGTCGATTCACAGTACGACCGAGCCACAGCCGGCTGGAAGTTGAGCCGGCCAGTGAGAACCGGCCTAAGCTGACGGCTGAAAGCCACCAGCCTACTCATACCTCAAACTCTCTACCGGATCTAGCTTCGCCGCGCGCGTTGCCGGAACCGTGCCAAAAATTATTCCCACCAACGACGAAACCAAAATCGCCACGATGGCGGACAGCCCTGAAATTGGAATTCGGTATTCCGTCAGAAACCTGACCGAATAAGGAATTGCCAAGCCAATGACTACTCCGATAAATCCACCGACCAGTGAAATCGTCATCGCCTCTGCCAGGAATTGAAAGCGGATTTCGCGGTTGGTCGCCCCCAATGCTTTGCGAATCCCAATCTCTCGAATGCGCGAGCTCACGGTCGCCAGCATGATGTTCATGATTCCAATGCCACTCACCAGCAACACCACGGCGGCCACCAGCAGCAACACCAGCGTCAGGGCATTCGCCGTCTTTTCCGCCAAGACGACCAGTTGGGTGAGATTCATTACGTTGTAAACCGACTCGGAGCGATGACGGCTCTGAATAACTCGCCGGATCTGATCCGTAGCCGGCGCCACCATCGCCGGATCAGACGCCGAAAAATAAATCTGCTTCACCGTAGGCGTATCGGTGAAGTACCGGCTGACCGTATACGGAATTAGCATGGTGTAATCGACAACTTCAGTCTGGCCAAAGGTGTCCACCCGCTCGCGAAACGTGCCCACAATCGTAAACGGCAGGCCGCTCAGCTTGATCACTTTTCCGACCGCCTCCTGCTGCGACCCGAAAAGCTCGTCAGCCATTTTCTGTGTAATGACGCCCACCTTATTATGTTGTTGCTCATCCTGCTCATCAAAGAATCTGCCGGTAACGATCACCAGGTTCCGCACCACCCGGTAATCCGGAAACACGCCCAGCACCGAGATGTCGCGTTCTTTGCCTCCCCCCACCGGCACGCGATCGCTCAGTGACACCACTGGCGACGCTGCGATAATCCCCGGCACTTCCTCCAACGCTGCGCGCATATCGTCAATTGTCAGCGGGTCAGGCGTCACATTCGCAATGCGCTGGCTGGAGCTTTGATACTCAGCTTCAATCTGGTTGGTGCCGATGGCCTGAATTTGGTTGAGCACATATTGCTTGCCTGTCATTCCGATGGTGACGACCAGAATAAGGGATGCGGTACCGATCACCATCCCCAATGCTGTCAGGGCGAACCGCACTTTATTGCTGCAGAAAGTCTCGTAAGCGAAGCTCAGAATTTCGCTGTAAACCAGCCGGGGAGGCTGCTGGGGACCAACGGAGGTAGTGGCGGTAGCCATTAGCGTCTCATTAGATGCGTTCCTACGGGTCCCAAGATTCGCCGCATTCCTGCCGGCGAAATGATAGATATGAAGATGCTAGCCGCCCCGGCGGCCCCGCGCAATTAGGGATTGGGATCGCCCACTCACTCGGAGGCTCATTCCAGATCCCTCCCGTCCCGTGTTCACGTTACCAAAGGTTCAGCGAACAACGTTCTTCCATAGAAGCGCTTCCCTGTCTTGGCTAGAGTTAGAAGTTGGGTTCTCAGGCTAGATAAATGGCAACTCCCGTCACCGCGCCTCTTCAGGTCACGCTCGATCCCGTATCCAGTTCCGGTGCGGCCGCCACTCACTCTTTGCTTGCGGCTATGTTGCGCGCCACCGACCAGGTCAGCGACCTGATTTTTTCTCCTGGACGCCCGCCTCAAGTCGAAGTCTATGGACAACTCATCCCCGTCGAAGGCCCCGGCCTGCGCCCGCTGACCGCCGACGACACCCGCCGCATCGCCTCCGACCTGATTGGCAGCAACAAGCAGGCCATCACCATCTTGCGCGAGCAAGGCTCGTGCGACATCTCGTTCGGACTCCCCGGCCTCGCCCGTTTTCGCGTGAACATCTTTATTCAACGTGGAAGCTGTGCCGTAGTCATGCGCGTCATCCCCACAACGATTCCGGATTTTTCGACGCTGGGATTGCCTGCGCAACTGGCAGAAGTAGCCGACCTGCGCGATGGTATCGTTCTGGTCACCGGACCACGCGGCGCCGGCAAATCTTCGACCCTGGCGACGCTGCTCGACCGCATCAACGAAAAGCAGACTTGCCACATCATCACCATCGAAGACCCCATCGAGTTTCTTCACAATCACAAAAAAGCCACCATCCATCAACGCGAGCTGCACAGCGACACGCCCAGCTTCGCGCTGGGTCTACGCGCCGCCCTGCGGCAGGCGCCCAAGGTAATTCTCGTGGGTGAGTTGCGCGATCGCGAAACCATGGAAATGGTATTGGAAGCCGCCGAAACTGGACACCTGGTTCTCTCCAGCCTGAACGCACCCAACGCCGTCAAAACGCTGGAGCGGATCTTGTCCACATTTCCCGCCGGCGAACAAGCACCCGTGCGCAGCCGCCTGGCCAGAACGTTACGCTACGTGATTTCCCAGCGCCTGATTCCCCGCAAAGACGGAGGCCGAGCCGCCATCGTGGAAGTTTTCAAAAATACTTCCATCACCGCCAACTACCTCGAAGCCGAAGACCCGTCCGGTGGCACTCTCCTTGAGGCGTTGAAAAACGGCGCCTCGGAAGGCATGCAGCACTTCGACGCTGAAATCGAAAAACTGGTTCGCGCCGAAACCGTAGACCTCGAAACTGCCCTCAACTACGCCACCGACCCCCGCGAACTGCAACGCGCATTAAACGCGGTCTAACCAACGGTCCCCTATCTCTGGCACAATTCTTTCCGGAAGCGCCGGTAGAGCAGATTCAGACCCCATCGTGCTCTGGATACAACGTGGCCATGTCCTCAACCACGGCCGTGGGAGCTAGGGCACCGGGAATCCATTCGTAGTCATACATAATCTGTGCGGAGACACGCCATCAAACGTGGACCATCTATTACCGAACAGATTCCCCCTTGCGCTTTTCCGTATTCATCTGATATAAACAATTCACCGAGAGCAGTGTGTGGCTAGCCGGGCAGATTTTGTGAAACTCTCGTCGCTCGTCCGGCATCAAAATACAAACAGGTAACTCCTGCAAATCAGTCCCGGCCACGGGGCTTCATTCGGGGACAAGGTTCCTCGAAGGGTTTAAGCGTTTTTCGCAAAAACCTCCAAGTGATCTTTTTTCAAACTAATGATCTTCCGCCTCGGCTTGTGCCGAAACCGGCATGGGTGCGGGTTGGAAGATGCGTCTCGTCACGTGCACTGAGCCCTCTTTAGTCTAAGAGTCGTAAAGCTCCTGTCGTTGTGGAAAACAGGTGAATATCCTGTGATCGCAATCGGTTGACAGTCACCGCGCATGACGCGTAGTTTGTACAAGTTTCGAGGACAGACAGATTTGTGTAAACGCGATTCGCTCGCGTGGTCATGGATTTGTTCTGAACTGAAAGCGCCCGCTCAGGCGGTAG
>CAWAYW010000010.1:0-650000 GCA_963786325.1 Terriglobia bacterium | reverse complement strand
GAGGACGATATTTGACAACTGAATAGATTGGGTAAATTACAAGGCGTTGTAAATTTTTATGAGTGCCTGAGAGAAACCTGCTGGTGTACGCAGCGCGGATTTCTTTATGGGCCGGGTGATCTCCGAAGTTGAAGTTAAAAGCTTTAGCCACAGAGAACACGCAGGTTCACGAAGGAATGCCTATGTTGCGTGCGATGAGCAGGATCTAGGCCCATGGAGTTTGCGAGGCGTATGGTGGTTTTGCGGAAATCAAGAACCACATCAAAGTCCCTCGACTGAGCATGTTTTCGCTTTTGCGAAAGGATGCTCCGCTCGGGATGACGGTGATGTTTGATGGAAGCGAGGCCGCCGTGTGTCGAGTAAATTTTATGGTCAAGCTACTAAGGGCGCATGGTGGATGCCTTGGCAGAAGCAGGCGATGAAGGACGTGGCAAGCTGCGATAAGCCTCGGGGAGCCGCAAGCAGGCATTGATCCGGGGATTTCCGAATGGGGAAACCCACTGGGGTAAAACTCCAGTACGCTCCAATGAATCCATAGTTGGGGACGAGCGAACCCAGGGAAGTGAACCATCTCAGTACCTGGAGGAAAATAAAGAAACCTCGATTCCGAGAGTAGTGGCGAGCGAAATCGGAATTAGCCTAAACCAGTCATACCTTCGGGTGTGGCCGGGGTTGTAGGGTCGACAACAGTAGAGTTAACAATCCAGTCGTTAGCCAAATCCCGCTGGAAAGCGGAGCCATAGGGTGTGATAGCCACGTAGGCGAAAACGAATTGGACTCGAAGTCGATACCTGAGTACCGCGGAGCACGAGAAACTTTGCGGGAAGCTACGGGGACCATCCCGTAAGGCTAAATACTAGCTTCTGACCGATAGTGAACCAGTACCGTGAGGGAAAGGCGAAAAGAACCCCTGCGAGGGGAGTGAAATAGTACCTGAAACCGTGTGCCTACAAACGGTGGGAGGACTATGCCGCGTAAGCGGAAAGTCTGACCGCGTGCCTATTGCATAATGAGCCGGCTAGTTATTCTTGTCAGCAAGGTTAAGCGAAAGCGAGCCGCAGCGAAAGCGAGTCCTAATAGGGCGAATCAGTTGGCAGGAATAGACGCGAAGCGGGATGATCTACCCTTGGCCAGGCTGAAGGTAGGGTAAAACCTACTGGAGGGCCGAACGGGTGTTTGTTGAAAAAAGCTCCGATGAGCTGAGGGTAGGGGTGAAAGGCTAATCAAATTCCGTGATAGCTCGTTCTCTCCGAAATAGCTTTAGGGCTAGCCTCGGATGATTTGTCGTGGTGGTAGAGAACTGAATGGACTATGGGGCTTTCCAGCTTACAGAATCCAATCAAACTTCGAATGCCATAGAACAACCAATCCGGGAGTCAGACGGCGGGGGCTAAGCTTCGTCGTCGAGAGGAAAACAGTCCAGATCGCCTGCTAAGGTCCCCAAATCCAAGCTAAGTGGGAAAGGAAGTCGGAACGCCCAGACAGCCAGGAGGTTGGCTTAGAAGCAGCCATCCTTTAAAGAAAGCGTAATAGCTCACTGGTCAAGCGGTCCGGTGCCGACAATATAACGGGGCTCAAGCTTGGTACCGAAGCAGCGAATGCATCGATTAACCTCGATGCGTGGTAGGAGAGCATTCTCAACAGTTTGAAGCTAGACTGAAAAGACTGGTGGACGGTTGAGAAGAGACCCTGCCGGCATAAGTAGCGATAACGGAGGTGGGAACCCTCCGCGCCGAAAGTCTAAGGTTTCCTGAGAAAGGTTAATCCGCTCAGGGTCAGGCGGTCCCTAAGGCGAGGCCGAAAGGCGTAGCCGATGGACATCCGGTTAATATTCCGGACCTCCCTTGTGTTCGTTATCACGATGGGGTGACGCAGTAGGATAAGCAGGCCGTCCTATGGCTATGACGGTTGATGCGTGTAAGGTGTTCTTCGTAGGAAAATCCGCGAGGAAGTTATCACTGAGACGCAAAACAGTACTCCGTATGGAGGAAAGCTGCCGATTCCACACTGCCGAGAAAAACCTCTAAGGAGAACGTAAGGGAACCGTACCTCAAACCGACACAGGTAGACGAGGAGAATATCCAAAGGCGCTCGTGAGAACAGTTGGTAAGGAACTCGGCAAATTAACCCCGTAACTTCGGGAGAAGGGGTGCCGCGTTAGGGTTTATAGCCCGAGGCGGCCGCAGAGAAATGCGCACTGCGACTGTTTAACAAAAACACAGGTCTCTGCAAAGTCGAAAACGACGTATAGGGGCTGACGCCTGCCCGGTGCTGGAAGGTTAAAGGGAGAGGTCAACCGCAAGGTGAAGCTTCGAACTGAAGCCCCAGTGAACGGCGGCCGTAACTATAACGGTCCTAAGGTTAACGATTCGCTAGCCTTAGTAAAACTGAACCATATGCGGGAAACTCCTCACACAGCCGCTCGGTACTCGCTGTCCTAACCGGCAGCAGTAAAAATCCGACGGACAAGGGGACAATCCGCAGGGAAGGCTCCAACATGGAGAACCCTCAGAGACTTCACGTTCAGCCGCATCCTGGGAATTTGGAAGCGCAATGGGTGGTTGGATTCGTTGACGGCGAAGGTTGTTTCTTCGTCGGAATGAATCCACATTCGGAGATGACTTCTGGATTTCAGGTGCTTCCTGAATTCACAGTGGTACAACACCAACGGGATATCCAGTTACTTCATGCACTCAAGAGGTTTTTTGGGTGTGGCGTGGTTCGAACCAATCACGCTGAACGAATGGCATATCGCGTACGGAGTCTGGATCACCTGAACGAAAAAATCATTCCTTTTTTTGACAAGCATCCACTTAAGTCGAAGAAGAGAGTCGATTTCATTAAGTTCAGAAAGATCCTGCTGCTGATGAATAACAGAGAGCATTTGTCGATCGCGGGTATCTCGAAAATTCGAGAGATCGCAGCGACTATGAACACAGGGTGTGAAAGATAAAGTCCAGCTTCTCTGGAAACAGAGTAAGACGAACTGAGCGAAATTCCTTGTCGGGTAAGTTCCGACCTGCACGAATGGCGTAACGAAAGTGCGACTGTCTTGCCGACTGACACGGCGAACTTGTAGTGCCGGTGAAGATGCCGGTTGCCCGCAACTAGACGGAAAGACCCCGTGCACCTTTACTATACCTTTACTATGAACTATGGCACTTGCTGCGCAGGATAGGTGGGAGGCTTTGATTCCAGGCTCTCGGGCTTGGAGGAGCCACCGGTGAGATACCACCCTGCGAGTTCTGTGGTTCTAACCTACTCCCGTAAACCGGGAGAGGGACATAGTAAGGCGGGTAGTTTGACTGGGGCGGTCGCCTCCTAAACGGTAACGGAGGCGCGCGAAGCTACGCTCAGGCTGTTTGGAAATCAGCCGACGAGTGCAAAAGCATAAGCGTGGTTGACTGCGAGTCCTACAAGACGAGCAGGTACGAAAGTAGGCTTTAGTGATCCGGTGGTTCTGCATGGAAGGGCCATCGCTCAACGGATAAAAGGTACGCCGGGGATAACAGGCTGATCGGAGCCAAGAGTTCATATCGACGCTCCGGTTTGGCACCTCGATGTCGGCTCATCGCATCCTGGAGCTGTAGAAGGTTCCAAGGGTTAGGCTGTTCGCCTATTAAAGCGGTACGTGAGCTGGGTTCAGAACGTCGCGAGACAGTTCGGTCCCTATCTGTTGTGGGCGCAGGAGATTTGAGAGGACCTGTCCTTAGTACGAGAGGACCGGGATGGACGAACCTCTTGTGTTCCAGCTGTCGTGCCAACGGCATAGCTGGGTAGCGAAGTTCGGTTGTGATAACCGCTGAATGCATATAAGCGGGAAGCACTCCTCAAGATGAGATCTCCCAACCCGTAAGGGATAAGAAGGGCCCAGGAAGACCACCTGGTTGATAGACGGGAAGTGAAAGCGCAGTAATGTGTGAAGCTTACCCGCACTAATCGCCCGTTCGGCTTGACCATAAAATTTACTCGGTGCATTAAACCAGCTGTCAGCTCTTAGCTTTCAGCCTTCAGCTAGAACCTGAGCTGATATGAAAGCGGCATTTTTCCCACCCGCCCGAACCTGGGGCCGGGAATAGAAGAATACGCTGACAACTGGGCGCCGACGAGCTTTGTGAAAGCAAGCCGCTTTGTAGTGTGTGGCTGAAATCGGAAGAAACCCTAGAAGAAAGTAAGCTGCAACCAATCTATTCAGTTGTGAGGCATTGCCCTCGCAAAAAAGCTCTTTGAAAGCCAGCTCTCAGCTGTCAACTCTCAGCTTTAAGAATTGAGACGACGGTTTGTGGGCGCTCACAAGTTTGCCGGGCATGGGCCGTGTAAGTCAGCGCAGCATTTGCTGAAAGCTGACGGCCAATCGCTGACGGCTCCGACTTGTCGGTGATCTTACCGCGGGGGATCCACCCGTTCCCATCCCGAACACGGAAGTTAAGCCCCGCAGGGCCGATTGTACTGCACGCGAAAGTGTGTGGGAGAGTAGGTCGTTGCCGGCATTAATAAAGGCCACGTTGCGAAAACAGCGTGGCCTTTTCCTTTTTTGCCAGAGCAGGAGGTAGTGCAATCTTGCACAAGGCTTCTTTGCCGCGGTTCCCAGCCGGCAATGGCTGGCAAGCGGCCGTTTCAGGCCTTGCAAAAAGCACAAGGCTGGGGCACCCTGCTGTCCATTCCTGGACGTTATTTCGCAGAAGTGAGGTTTGCCGCGCGCAGCACGGTTTTCTCGACGGCTTGGGGTAACTGCACAGAGACGAGATATTCTTCGGCATAAAGAGAATCCCCCCGACTCATCAGTCACGTGAAGTTTATCGCTACAAACAATTCGTCGGCAGCGCACTATCGCTTCCGTGTGGTGCGATCAAACCGAACTTGCCCGCATGGAGAACGGCCGCTACTTCACGGTAACTCTCGATCCAGGAAAGCACACCTTCAGTTCGAACGATAAACAATCCGGAATTGAACTGGATGCGAAGGCAGGACAGGAATACTTTGTCCGCGTCGAGATCGCGAGCGGCATGATGAAGGGACATGGCCGTCTGACCCTAGTGGCGCCGGAGCAGGGCCCAAGCCTCGAAACTGAAGCCTCTGGATTTGAACAAGGTGGTGAACGTCACCATAGTGTCGGTCAGCGAGGCGCATCCGGAGGGCGCGGGAGCCAAGACGAAACCGGCGGTGCTGGTCGATACTCACTAGTTACTGAATTGAATTTCGGCGGGTTGCCCGCCCTTTTACTTCCTCAGAACTTCTGGCCCATCCTTTCGCGTCCGTTGCGAAAGGGTGAGTCTTTCCCTCTGGTCGAAGCTTCAGAGCAAAAGAGCAAAAAGACCTTGTAGGCTGTGTCCGCGGAATCCCACCCCCAGCCAAACCTGCAAGGATGGGGCGCTCGGCACCATCGGGGGAAGAAGCAAAAGCAGGTCCCTCAACTTCGCTCGGGATGAGAAGCTTCGTAGAGAGACAGGCGCCTGGAAACGCCGCCCTCATCTGCGCTACACTTCCGCGTCTGCACTCCAATCGGGGGAGACTTTGTGCCAACGTTGCGCCAGCCCGCGTTTGACAGTTCGTCTGTGGCGGTTCGCAAAGCTCGGCTGGAAGATGCGCCGGTCTGCGGGCGGATCTGCTATGAGGCCTTCACCAGCATTTCAACCCATCATAATTTTCCGCCTGACTTTCCATCAGTTGAGACAGCGACGGGCGTTCTTTCGATGATGTTCGCGCATCCTGGTTTCTATTGTGTGGTGGCGGAATCGGACGGCGGGCAGGTTCTCGGTAGCAACTGTCTGGACGAACGCTCGGCGATTGCTGGCGTAGGGCCGATTACCATCGATCCAGCGGTTCAGAATAAGGGCGTCGGACGCGCGCTTATGGATGCCGTGCTGGCGCGCTCCGCGGAACGCGGCTTCAAGGGCACCCGCCTTTTGCAGGCGGCCTTTCACAACCGATCGTTGTCTCTCTATACGAAACTCGGATTTGACGTTCGTGAGCCGATATCTGCGATGCAAGGCCCGCCGATCAAAGTCGCGACTCCGGGTTACAACATACGCACTGCGCTTATGCCGGATCTGGAAAAGTGCAACCGGCTTTGCCAGCGCGTGCATGGTCACGACCGTGGCGGCGATCTTCACGACGCCATCGAACAACGGACAGCGGTTGTCGCCGAGCGAGATGGCAAAGTCGTAGCGTATTCCACTCTGCTGGGATTTTTTGGACACACTTTGGGCGAGAAGAACGCCGATGTCCAGGCGCTCATCGCAAATGCCGATTCTTTTCTGGGGCCGGGCATCCTCGTCCCGACGCGGAACGCGAGTCTGCTCCGATGGTGCCTGGAGAACGGGTTGCGCGTGGTGCAGCCGCTCACCCTTATGACTATCGGCTTTTACAACGAGCCCGCTGAGGCTTGGCTTCCATCGATACTTTATTAGCCGATGATTCGAGGGTGCCCCGTCAAGCTTTGCGGGGGCGGGGATTTTGTTGACCATCGAATGCATGCGGGGGAACACCGATCCCCGTTCGGCTCCCCCCCGTTTGCACCTCGGGGTTCACTCCGGGCAGCCTCTCGACTTCGCTCCTAATGCCAGGATCTGAGAGATTGCCGGGGAAAACCCGCGAGATCGGGGAAGGGTCGCCGTTATGATCGACATCGCGTAAGCTGTTACCGCGGTTTTCATCGGAGGCGCGTTGGAGAGGCGAGATTTTGTTACGTCGGCGATGGCGATAGCGGGGGCGGCGTTGAGCGTCCGTCAGGGCCGCGCGACGGTGCCGGCTTCTCGAGAGTTCTATCAATGGCGGAAATATTCGCTGCAAACCGGACCGCAACTGGTATCGACGCAAAACTATTTTGAGCATGCTTTGATTCCCGCACTAAACCGAATGGCGATGGCTCCAGTGGGCACATTCAAGCTTGAGATCGGACCGGAGACACCGTCGTACTATCTATTGATTCCGGCAACCTCGGTGGAAACGCTGGGAACTTTGGACTTGCAACTGGCTGAAGATGCGGAGTTCATGAAAGCGGCGACAGCGTTCTGGGATGCGCCAGCAGCGGTCCCGTCTTTTGTGCGAGTGGAAAGTTGGTTGCTCTGGGCGTTTTCAGGATGGCCAAAGATCATCGCGCCGAAGGACGGGAAAAGAATTTTTCAGCTGCGCACTTACGAAAGTGCAAGCTATGCGGCACACACCCGGAAAGTCCTGATGTTTAACGAAGCCGAAATCGGCATCTTTACGCGCACTGGATTGACTCCCGTGTTCTTCGGGGACACACTGATCGGGTCTCGCATGCCGAGCCTGACCTACATGCTGACATTTGCGGATGTAGCGGAATTGAATGCGAAGTGGACGGTGTTTGTGAACGATCCCGCGTGGAAGGAACTTTCACAGCGACCGCAGTATGCGGATGCAGAAATCGTGAGCAATATCTCCAATTTATATCTAAGCCCGCTGAGTTGTTCGCAAATTTAGGAAACGTTTCACGCCGGATGAACTGAGCTTGAACAGCACATGCCTCGATTTCTCTCGGGATGACACGATTTCGAGGATGGATGGCAGTGCTGGGGCAATATGACGAGTTTCCGTTAATAAGACTTTACCATTCAGGTCCCCGCTATAATGAATGATTGTGACAGCCGCGGAAGACATTCCGCGGCAGGCTTCTGACAGGGTGATAACCTTGCCAGATGGCTCGCGAATTTGAAGCTATTCGCCCCTCTTCTCAACCTGGCCGACCTCCGGTGGTACTCGCGCTTATCTTGGGATTGGTTCTCGGTGTGATCGCGGTGGGGTCCGCTGGATGGGTAATGCTGTCCCGAAATTCTGGACGGACCTTGCTGAGCCATGTGTGGTCCGCCATGACGGGAAGGACACTCAGCATCGATGTCAGCCAGCCTACGGTTGTCGATCGCATTCAGCGGCTACAGCGAGTGGAGACGGTGGTTTATACGATGGACAAACTGGTGACGGGCGCGAAGGAGAATCCTGTCTTCCCGGACTTTCTTGCCGGAGATCGCCTGTTGATGCTGGTACACGGGGAAGTGGTGGCAGGGATTGATTTCTCGAACCTGAAGCCGGGCGACGTTCGAGTGGATGGCAAGGAAGTGCATTTGCATCTACCCGCGTCGCAGGTTTTCAGCACCCGGCTGGATAGCGCGAAAACTCGAGTGTACTCACGGCAAACAGGATTGCTGGTGCCGACGGATCCGAACCTTGAGACACAGGTGCGCCAGGAGGGGGAGCGGCAGTTACAAGAAGCCGCATTGGCTGATGGTGTATTGCGGACAGCGCAGCAGAATGCCACTTCGACGATTAGCAGTTTGTTGCAGGGTTTGGGATTTGAGAAGGTGGAATTCGAGTAGAGCGGCCTGGTCCCGGTGTTTAAAGCGCGCTGCCCGGTGAAGCTTCGCGAGCCTGCCAGGCCTTGCTCGGCTTGGAGGGATCGGAGACCCGTTCCTATGCTGGTTTATTGTTATTTCTTTCCTTCTTCGCCGTGTAACTGCTGCGCGAGATAGTTTTCGATACCCATTTCACCGATGGCGTGCAGTTGTCCTTCCAGCCAATCGATGTGATGTTCCTCGTCGGCGAGGATGGAGCCCAGCAAGTCGCGCGAACCGTTATCCCCCGCTTTCACAGCAGTCTCAATTCCGGCGTTCAAGCGCTTCACGGCGTCGTACTCGAGTTGCAGATCGTTCTGCAATTGCGCCTTAACATTCTGCCCGATATTGATCTTGAAATAGTCGCTCATGTTGGGCGTGCCGTCGAGCATCAGAATCCGCTCCATGCACTTTTCGGCGTGCTGCATCTCTTCGATCGATTCTTTGCGGGCAAGGTTCGCCAGCCTCTGGTAACCCCAGTTGGAACACATTTCGGCGTGCAGGAAATACTGATTGATCGCGGTAAGCTCCGCCTTCAGCACCTGATTGAGAACCCCAATAACTTTAGGATCGCCTTTCAAATTTGCCTCGCAATGAGTTCGTGCGTTGAGATGGCTACAGCAATTACGCAAACCGGCTGGGCGGGTCGATCGCGTCCGGTTTAATCAATACAGCGTTGCATGCGACTCGCCAGACCCAATTCCCTACTGGATCAGCGTGCCGCCATTCGCCGGTTCCTCTTCCGGTACGATGACCACCGCTGCGGCTACGCGATCGCCTGGTTCCAGATGCAGCAGGCGAACCCCTTGCGCGGCACGGCCCGACTCGCGGATGGTGTTCGAATCCATGCGAATGATTTTGCCGTACTGGCTGATCAGCATGACCTCGGAACTCTCATCCACTTGCGCGATGCCAACGACTTTTCCATTGCGTTCGGTGGTTTTGACATTGATGACCCCCGAGCCGCCGCGTCCCTGCAGACGATATTCGTCGGCGGCGGTGCGCTTGCCGTATCCATTTTCAGTTACGGAGAGGATGAGACGGCCCTTCTTGCCCACGTCCACCACCTCAGACGTAGCAACTCCTTCTGCAGGGATTTTGCCCGCCGCGACTGGGGTTTTGCTCCCATTGGCCACTTCAGTGCCTGGCTTCGGAGTTGTTGCCATACCGACCAGGTAGTCGCCCTTTTCCATGCGAATGCCCCAGACACCGTACGCCTGGCGGCCCATGGGGCGAACGTCTTCTTCGTCGAAGCGGATCGCTTGGCCTTCATGCGTAGCGAGAAAGACAATCTGCTGGCCGTCAGTAATGCGGACCGCGACTAATTCGTCTCCCTGCTCGATGCTAATGGCGTAGATCCCGTTCGAGCGAACGTGAGAGAAGTCCTTGAGCTCGGTCTTTTTGACCAGACCGTTGCGAGTGGCAAAGAAGACGTATTTTCCGACTTCCTCCAAATTGCGCACCGCAACCATGGTGCGAACCGTCTCCCCGGGTTGAAGTCCGACCAGGTTTCCGACATGTTTGCCTTTGCCGGCAGCACTGATATCTGGTATCTCATACACCTTCAGCCAGTAGACGCGGCCGGTGTTGGTGAAGATCAGAATGTAGGCGTGAGTGGAAGCGATGAACAGATGCTCCACGAAATCCTCATCGCGCGTCTTCATTCCTGTGCGGCCTTGCCCACCACGTCGTTGCATACGATAGGTGGAGATCGGCGTGCGCTTCATGTAGCCGCCGTGGCTCACGGTAACTGCAACTTGCTCGTCGGCGATCAAGTCTTCCAGATGAATTTCCGCAGCTTCGTCCTCTATCTGAGTGCGGCGTTCGTCTCCGTACAGTTTTTTAACTTCTTCCAATTCCTTTACGATCACGCCGCGAAGTTTCTTTTCCGACCCAAGAATAGACTCGTACTCGGCGATGTTGTCGCGCGTAAGACCCAGCTCCTTGCTGATTTCATCGATGGAGAGCTTGGTCAGTCGATGCAACTGTAATTCAAGAATTGCGTCAGCCTGAATTGAGGTAAAGGGCTTGTCCGGGTTTTGCTTTGGCGCACGGCCGGTCGTGTTGATATCGATTTTCTTCCCGGCAAAGTAGGCGACCAAATTTTCGCGGGCTTCGGCGCGGTTGGCACTGCCGCGAATTATGACAATTACGTTGTCGAGGTGATCGAGCGCAGTCAGGTATCCCTCGAGAATGTGCTCACGATCTTTGGCCTTCGCCAGTAAATAAGCTGTGCGGCGCCGGACTACGTCGACACGGTGCTCAATGAAGTACTTGATCGCTTGCACCAGCCCCATTTCTTTTGGCTGGTTATTGGCCACCGCAAGCAGGATCATGCTGAAGCTTTCCTGCATCTGCGTGTGCTTGTAGAGCTGGTTTAATACGAGCTGCGGCTCGCCGTCGCGTTTCAGTTCGACCACGATGCGCATACCATCACGATCGCTTTCGTCACGGATGTCAGAGATGGTGTCGACGATCTTGTCGTTGACCAGCTGCGCGATGCGTTCGACCAGGCGCGCCTTATTGACCTGATAAGGGATTTCGGTGATGACGATCGCTTTACGATCTTTGTTGAAAGTTTCAATGCCCGCCTTGGCGCGCATGATAAAACGTCCACGGCCGGTCTTGTAGGCGTCCACGATCCCGGCTTTACCATGAATGATTCCAGCGGTGGGGAAATCGGGGCCCTGCACGAATTTCAACAGTTCCGCTAGCTGTGCGTCGGGATTGTTAACTAAAGTGATGGTGGCGTCCACAATCTCGCTGAGATTGTGGGGCGGAATTTTGGTCGCCATGCCAACCGCGATTCCGTCTGATCCATTCACCAGCAGGTTCGGGATGCGGGTGGGAAGAACATCGGGCTCGATTTCGTTGCCATCGTAGTTGGGACGAAAATCGACGGTCGCCTTGTCGAGATCTTCGAGCAGTGCGTTGGAGACGCGCGCCAGGCGCGCTTCGGTGTAACGATCGGCAGCCGGCGGATCTCCGTCAACCGAGCCAAAGTTGCCCTGTCCTTCGACTAGCGGATAACGCATGGCAAACGGTTGCGCCAGGCGCACCAATGCGTCGTAGACCGCAAGGTTCCCGTGGGGATGGTACTTACCCATCACATCGCCCACGATTCTGGCGCACTTGCGTGTGGACTTGTTCGGATACAAGCCCATCTGCTGCATCGTATACAGAATGCGGCGGTGTACTGGCTTCAATCCGTCACGGACGTCGGGCAGCGCGCGGCCGATGATCACCGACATCGAATAGTCGAGATAAGACTTCTTCATCTCCTCTTCGATATTGACGGGTTGAATGTTGAGCGCGCCGGGAATGCCGGTGCCATCCCCGCCGCCGGGCGGAGGAGGAGTCAGGGGAAGTTCAGGATTCTGATCGTCAGCCATAAAAAGCCTTTAGCTCCTAGCTGTTAGCTTGGGCTTGTGTGGGAATCAACATCAAAAACGCGGACAAGGTGTCCGGCCCACACGCGGCATATCCAATATCTTTTTAGCTCTAACCAATTGCATTTACAGGATGTTACAGTCGATTCGCGATATGAGAATTATACCATGAATTTGGCACCGAGGTTGACGTCCTAGCTTCCCCGGAAATTGCCCGGTTTATCTCAAGATTCCCCAGTTATGCAGGCGGTCGCTGTCTTCATCCCAGCGATCGCCGATATCTGTGCGGTAGTACATGTTGGGAATCATCACGTTCTTGATTCGCGAGTAGACTTGGGATTGAGCCTGTTTCATCGTTTGACCCAACCCGACAACGATAAGAATTACTCCAGAGGTGCCGGCCACCAGCCATTGGCCGTTCACTTGTTTCACATCCTCGATGTGATACTCGTCGTTTGGCGACCTTTTGAAAACAAATGGCCGCGTTTCTGGAAAAAGACTCAAGGGTTTCGTTGTCATCGAAGGGGAAGGGGGGAACCACGATGCGAACCCCGATTTGAAAGCCGTTTTTCACTCGCAGCTTAGGGTCATTGCCGCAGGCAAGGTCCAGAAGAACTGCCCGATGGGAGTGTTCATTCCCGCCTGTTGAATGCTGATGGTGGGGTAGCCGAAGCGCGAGGTGAACTACAGCGGGTAGATACCATTCCCGTTGACCATGCAATTCACGTCGATGTAACCGACGTAGCCCTCTTCCGCCAGCCTCGATTCCATCTTCAGCAGTGTCTGGTTGAATAGTTGGTTGGGAGGACTCCAGAACATGGATGTGCCCATCTCATCGGTTGGCGGACCCAGATTTCCGGGAAAAAGTTTTTTTTGCTCGAAGTTGATATTGACGGGATAGATAAACTGCTTGCCCTTGAAGAATGCCCCGACGGCAACCTCCACGCCTGTAATTCGGCGTTGCAGCTGAAAAACTTTGATCTCGTCCGAAAAGGCACGCTTGTACGCTTCCAGCATGCGGATTACGTCCTGGCCGTCCTCCTCTTCGCCGACGAACAGGCGGCGATTTACGTTCTGCGCCTCGCCGCTAGGCTTGATGACATAGCGGTCGGGATTTTTTACCACGTGGCTCGATGGCCTCGTCGAAGGAGTCGAATTCGCGGTAGGGAATGATGTTAACTCCGGCTTTCTTGAGCTCCTCCTGGCCAAAGAAGCGATCGTCTTCCAGCCGGTCACTGTAGGCGGAATCGCCTATGACCTTTTTTCCCTGAGCGCGCAGGGCGTGGGCCTTCTCCCCTTGTCAGCCCACTCGGCGTCCTTTTCCGGGTTCTCGGACTTGGCCACGAAACCATCGCCGATGTCGGCTTCTTTCTGATCCTTGATGTAATACCGCACTTCGTGGCCTTCCTTGGACACCTGCCAGGCTATGTCGCCCGATCAGGCCGCTTAAGGAGTCGAAAAGGAACTTTCTCTTTTCCGTGGGTCCGCTTGTGAGCACCCTCCGCCGCAGAGTTTACTAAACTTTCCCGGCCAGCGAATTGCAGACGGCGAATCCGCTTCGCACCTCCGCTGCTTCCAGTGGGATAATTTGTATCCTGGCTGTGCCTGGACTATCAAAACCTGAGCTATCGAACTTATGAAGACCCTAAAGGGAAGGCTGGCGCTCGTCACGGGTGGAAGCCGCGGCATCGGCGCGGCTGTTGCGCTGGCCCTGGCCGGGGCCGGCGCAGATGTGGTGGTGAATTTTCGCAAGCGGGCTGAGGATGCCAACAAAGTTTGCGCCGGGATCCGCAACCTGGGGCGGCGTACGCACGCAATTCAAGCCGACGTTTCGCAATCCGATCAAGTGAAGCAAATGGTCACGCAGGTGGAGCGCGAACTGGGAGTGGTCAGCATTCTTGTGAACAATGCGGGAATGGCGCGTCAGATCAGGCTGGACGATATTGCCGAGGCGGACTGGGATGAGCATATCGCGGTGAATCTGAAATCAGCGTTTCTGGTGACTCAAGCAGTGTTGCCGGCGATGCGTGCTCAGCGGTGGGGACGCATTATCAACATATCGTCGGTGGCGGCACAGACCGGCGGGTTGGTAGGACCGCACTATGCGGCTTCTAAGGCTGGGATGGTTGGGTTGACTCACTCCTATGCCGCTCTCCTCGCCCAGGAAGGCATCACCGCCAATAGCGTTTGCCCCGCGCTGGTTGAAACCGAGATGTTGCGCGCGAACCCGCGCGCGACTTCCAGCGTGATTCCGGTCGGACGTTTTGGCTTCGTGGATGAGGTGGCCTCGGTCGTGGTTATGCTGGCGGAAAATGCCTTTCTGACCGGACAGTCCGTGAATCCGAATGGAGGATGGTACTTCAGTTGATTTGAACCTGGCAGATCGAATCTCAATACTAATTGGAGGATCAAATGTTGAGCATGGAATCCCGCCGCGTGGCAGGTGACCTTCTGGTCGTATTCCCAACGGTTTTGTACGGAGGTGTTTCGCGGGTGATGTTCCTGACCGATCCGCATTTTGGGTTACATGGACAATCCGTTGCGACAGAATCTGTTTCGTGCAGGCCATGCGCATGCTGGAGTGTTGCTGGTCTTGTCGCTGATCGCACTTCGTTATGTGGATGAGGCGCACTTGTCGGAAACATGGAAACGGTACGTGCGCGCATCGATCCCTTCAGCTGCCATCTTCCTGCCAGCGGCATTTTTCTTCTCTGTGCTTTCTGCAGGCGCGAAGGAAACCAATGGATTTATTTATCTCGCGTATGTTGGAGCAATCATTCTAGCGATCGGATTGCTGGCGCTCGGAGTGGGTCCGCTCAGAAGCCCTTCGCAGGCCTGAGGCAACGCGCCGAGACAAGAAAGCTACGGTCTTACGACGACTTCATTGGGGCTGCCAGGGAGTACGAAGTTCAAACCCCGTTCCTGATTGATCTTCAGGGTGGCAGGGACGTCGAGATCAGCGATCTGAATCTTTTTATTCCAGGCTCCACTGGTCCAGTAGTTTGCCTTCGAATAGATCGTTCCACTCATGATGGTGTAGCTGCTGACTTCTTCCTTGCGGCCATCGCGAAACACCAGGACCGCGGGCGGAAGTTCGACAGGGGCCGGCGATACAATTTTTCGAGCGGAGGAAGAACCGGATGCAGAAGACTTGTTGGAAGATGAGCGCAGCCTGGATCTTTCCGAGTAGTCCGGCATCGACGGACCATTGGCCGAGGACTTTTGGGATAGAGTCATACGTTCGAAATGGTCTCCCTGCCACTCAATCAGCAACGGCTCAAGCGGAGTGGCGGGCGGAGGAGGTACTGGAGCTGCCGCCGGCGCAACCACCACTTGGGGCTGAACTACTTCCGAAGAATCATTTTCGTAATCCGGATACCAATAGGGATATGGATAAAGAACTGAGCCTCGTCCTGAGTGCCCGTGATGCATGTGAACAGGACCACCAGCCCCACCTCTTGCCCCCGAGCCCACATTGACTGTCGCGGGCCTGCCAACCATCGGGCCTGTACCTCCCGCTGCGAAACGGACCTGGGCGGTAGACGGCAAGATTAATAGGCTCGCGACAATCGTGGCGATGAGCATCCGGCTCGTCATTTATTTGCTCACGTCCGTTGGCTGGCTTCTGTCAGGAGGTAACTGGAAACTGATGCCGAATTCATCGTTCTGCTTCGCCGTGGCATTTAGATCAAGGTCCGCGGTTGCGATCTTGCGATGATGCCCAGGAGTCAGATCGTAGAGCATATCCCCGACCACAGCGTAATTCTGAACTTCGATCTGATGACCATCCTTGAAAACCAGGATTGTCTGCGGCTGATCTGGAACCAGGGTTTCCGCCGCTTGCGTCGGCGGCTCTGATTCCTTGTCCGGCTGGGTACGGCTCGCTCGACGGGGATAATCATCTGAGAAAGATGGCGCTGGCTGTCCGGAACCGCGCCGATCAAAGATGGTCGGGCCTCCCCGATATTCATCGGCCGGATTCGGTTCGGGGGCCATGTCGGCATCCGGTTCGGCCACTACCGGGTAAGGAACATAAATGGCGCCTGCGCCGGGGAAAAAAGATCCCTCGTGGGAGTGATGATGCCGCTGAAAGAGTGGCGGATTCGGGTTCACGGGAAACAGCGGGTTAATACAGCACTTGGGTTGAAATCCTTGCGGGCCGAGCGAAGTAACACTAGCCGGAATTCCAGGAGTGGTGCCGAAGTGATTGCCAAAATTCGTCGAGGTGACGGAAGCGGCTGTGCCGTGAATTTGCGCGAGGGCGGCCGGCGCGAGAAAAGCAATCAATGTTGCAAACAGCAGCGCCAGCACGGCTCCCGTGGCTGAGTTCAGCCGATCCACATTCGCATCATACTCCTGTTTTGTAGCCATGGCCCACCCGCCCTCAGAAACCAACCGCCTTACCTAGTTAGAACCAGTAGAAGGCCGCCGAGTTGCGTCTTTATTTCAGCGTTCCGCGATTTCGGCGTTCCGGAGAGTTTACGTTGGCTAAGTGATTGATGAATAAGATCGTGGTTTCGGTCATCCGCGGCCAGCGCGGGTCAATTCCCAAACATTCCAAGCAGCGTTGGCCAAGAGAAGGCCCGTGATACCAGCCTGAACGAGTTGCCGGCAGCGGGTTTCGAGCAGATCAGCAGTAACACCGGCGACAAAAACGAACAGGAATGGGAGGGCCATGAGCTGAAAGCCCAGTCCGGGGAAATGCGGCGTCCCCGACGCGAGCGCGAGAAATAAAGCTGACACCAAGAATGGCGCGGTGTTGCCGAAGTAACGTGTACGCGGCCAACTGCAATACGAGATCAACGCCATCGGCAGCGCCAGAACCAGTGCGGGACTACTTTGCCCGACCTGGGCAAGAATTTGATGGTACGCCTGCGGCATGGCAAATGCCTTCCAAGCGAGTCCGAAGAATGATGCATGCCTCACTCCATTCCACAGTTGGCTTGCGCGGAAGAAATATGATGCGTACAAGATCAGAGCCGCGATTCCGCACGCGACGGCCCAGATCGTTACAGCTGCGGCGCGGCGAGTGGGAGCCAGATAGAGCATGAACGCGAGCGCGAGCGGAAGTAATACGATCATGGAGAACTGTGATCCGATCGCCAGTGTCAGCGACAAACCCAGTAACATAATTCGTCGCCAGTTCCATAGCACCACTTCCCGTGGTGCATAGAGGGTGTGAGCCACCGCGATGGCAGTGAAAACGGCGCCGAAAGTGGCCCAGACAGCTCCAATTTCCGGCTCAGCCGACCAGATCGCGCTGGCCCGAACAATTCCTGGCGAGAAGCAGAAAAGCGCGAGTGCAACATATCCTCCAGCGTCCCCGAAGAGACGACGGGAGACGTACCAGAGCGAAGCGCCGAGCAACAAACCGAAAACCAGGTAAGGCACTGCGGCTAAACGATGCAAGTTGGCGATATTTTCGGGGCGCAGCGACACCCGGCTCAATGCCAGCGGAGCCGATGCAATCAGATACCAAAGAGAAGAGTGGTAGGTATCCTCGCCGTTTTCGGATCCCCCTTGGAGCTGCGATCGGGTTGGATCCGTTTCACTCGCGGGCTGCAACGTGGTTGGTAGCACCCCGTGTTTCCAGAGTGCGGTGCCGCGCTCAAGACGGTAAATCTCTTCGGGATCGATATTGCCGGTTCGCCACCCTCTTTCCACCAGCCATAGGCACTGCGCCAGGAACGCAAGAAGCAGGAGCACCGCGAATATCTGAGGGCGACCGAAGCGTTCGCGTGTGAAGAATGCGCGCATGAGTAGTCGGCGAGTGTTTTACCATGTCGGAGGACGGTTCGGGAAACTTCCCCCCAATGGCCGAGAACAAAGACGAACCATTGAAGACCGACGAAGCTGGCGGTTTTGGTGCCGACTTCCCGGCGTCGGCGATCGTTTCAGCCCCGCCGGGCAGCTCCGGAATAGTCTCGCCTACGCCGTTTGAAGCGCGCATGGCAAAGATATTCCTCGGACCTGAAGGCCTGCGTCCGATCTGGCGGATGGTAGTTTACTTCCTCATGTTCAGGGCGTTGCGTTTCTGCCTGCACGCCTTGATTTACTACGCGTGGCCAGATACAGGAATCTTATGGCTTCAGTTGGTAGTGGAATCAGGACTGGTAATTGTGGTTTTAATCCCAGCCGTGTTCATGAGCCGGATCGAACACCGGAGGTTCGGTGACTATGGTTTGCCGCTGCGCCAAGCCCTTGGCAAGCTGTTCTGGTTTGGTGTCCTTTGGGGATTTGGCTCGATTACGGTACTGCTGCTGGCGCTGCATGGTGTGCACGCTTTCGACTTCGGAGGTTTCGTATTGCACGGTGCACGCGCGGCCAAATTTGCCGTTTTTTGGGGAGCGTTCTTCCTCATTGTGGGTTTCTATGAAGAATTCTTCACTCGGGGTTATACGCAGTTTACGTTGACACAGTCGGTCGGATTCTGGCCGGCTGCTGTCCTGCTGTCGGCTGGCTTCGGCGTGCTGCATCTGGAGAATCCCGGAGAGAGCTGGGTTGGGATTCTGGGCGCCGTGCTGATCGGCTTTTTCTTTTGTCTGACTCTGCGACGAACCGGCAATCTCTGGTTCGCCATTGGATTTCATGCAGCGTGGGACTGGGGTGAAAGCTATTTTTATTCTGTCCCTGACAGCGGCGGCATAGCCCCTGGACATTTGATGCGATCGAGCCTCCATGGTCCGAGCTGGCTGACAGGCGGTTCGGTTGGTCCGGAAGGCAGCGCCCTCCTTTTCGTGATGTTCATTCTGTTGTGGGTGATTTTTGACCGGATCTATCGCGAGGTAAAGTACCCGACGTTGACTTAACATGGGCGAGAAAAATGTGTGCAGGCGGGCGAGGACGCCCGCCTGACACGATCGACTACCAGGAGTAGTGAACGGTGTAGGTCACCACTTGTTCGCCATCGGGTGCAATGGTGACCGGAAATTCTGTGGTCTGCGCATCGGTCTTGCGGGATTCCTGTGATTGCTCGGTCAGCTTCCAGTTCGTCCAGCGATACAGGTGCTCGACCACGCGCACAGTCACCGCTTCTTTCTTGTGGTTACGGACTCGGATCTCGAACGATTCATCCATCCAGCGCTGAGCTGAATCCACTCGGAGATTCGTACGTTTTCGTTCACCCACTACATCAAACGAGTTGCCGGTAAAAATGCGGATGGTTTCATCTTTCGGAGTGTGATCAATTTCATTTTCTCCGATAAATTCAAGATGGCCGTCGGTATCGCGACGATAGAAACGCAGCCTCCCCTTCGGCAATGCGATGCCTAAATGATTGACCTCGGAGTTCTTGAATTCCTCCATCACCCACACTTTGGGATTGGACTGCGTGCCATAACTCTGGTCCTGGCGAATCTGCTCCATGTTGTAGTAGCCGTATTGCTGCACCTGGGCTCCGTCGTACACGTAGAGCCGAAGCGCGTGAATGCCGGTGGAGCGCACAAACTCAACCTGCTTGGTTTCCTGATCTCGCAGAGTAGTGGGGCGTGCCAAGGTGTAAAGATGAAATTCGTCAAATGATTTTTCGCGAACCACGGGCGCTGCGGCATCATTCATGGCCTTGGCCTCGGCCGCGTACATACGACTCGCTGGTGTGCCCGGTTGCAGTTTGTTCACGTCGCCAGCCATCAGCTTGATGTTCGCATTCTCAAACGTCTTACCACTCTGGTTACGCATGGTGATCCAGCCCACCATGTCGAGCAAATCGCTTTTGCCTTTTGGGTTGTCGGAGACCACCAGATTGTAATCCGACTGCCAGCTCATGCCCCCGGCGACGTAGGAAATTTCAGCGTCGAATTTTCCAGGATCGTTAGTTTGGAGCAGCCAGCTCAAGGTTGGCTTGAGGATGGAGTCGCCTGAGAGCGCGGGGAAAAGGGGCTGGCCAGGTAGTCCGAAGCGCAGCACGCCATCGACTTCAACAATGGGTTGTGTGTACGAAGGCTGCTGATAGTTCTGCGCATAGTAAGTGCTGGGAACATACCCGCTGCGTACGATCTTGCCTTTGATGATTTCCTGTTTGTCGGCCCGCTGCACCAGAAAGTCGATCGTCTTGCCTTCATAGAACGAAAGCAGCAACTCTTGCGAGATAGGATCGTTGCGGTAGTTCTGTTCGAGAACCTGCAAGCTGCGCCCGGCAGGATCGCGCAAGATGACCGAATCCGGCTCAAGGTGCGACGCAATGCCCGCATACTGCGTCCGGTTGATACCAGCCGTCAGATCGAGTGGCACATATTCCCGCGCCACAAAGAAATTCTGGTTGTAGATCGTGAGTGCGGGCTGGTTGCTGTTGTCGGTGGCCTTCTCTTGAGCTTTGCCCATCACCCCGCACAGCAAAAGCATGGTCAGCAGCAACTTCTTCATGGTCATTTCCCCCTTGTTTCTCGGTGGGCGGGAAGGAGGCTTCCCGTCCTATCTGAAGAACGCAGAGGTTTAAGAAACTTGCAGGGAGTTTAGGCAGGGCAGACACCGGGACACGAAGGTAATCTGTGGGTAATCAAAAAGCTCTGCGGAATGGGCCTAGCGCTCATGCTTCGTGTGACTACGGATCCCGACTGCGAGCTGCGATTCCGGCAAATTGCCCTCAGCAATACCAAAAATAGTTTCAACCGCCCCGGTTGGCTCGACTACCGACTCGTATCCGTTCACGGCGACAAACAGACCGATGGCTGGAAAACCCGCGCGTCCGTTTCCGGCATGCCAAAGGGCGGCGAATGATTCCGAAACCACGCCGCACCTAGGCAGGCTAAGTCAGGCCGAGTTTTGTAAGCGAGTACTTACTGCGGACGCGCAAGAGCGACATCCAATGCAGTTTGGGAACGCTCATCGTCATCAAAGCGTGGGGTGGTGGAGCGTAACACACACGGCCGTCGATCATTTGCAGCTTCCCGACCCTGGCGGGGCTGGAAAGACTACCTATTAGACTTGATTCGGATCCGTGAAGATGCGTCTCCTGGGGGTGCTAGATATCCAGGTTCTTCACGTCCAGCGCGTTGTCTTCGATAAATTTGCGCCTGGCTTCGACATCTTCCCCCATCAGCGTGCTAAAGATGATTTCGCACTCGGCGATGTCTTCGAGCTTTACCGAAAGAAGCGTGCGACGCTCGGGGTCCATCGTGGTCTGCCAGAGTTGCTCGGAGTTCATTTCTCCAAGTCCCTTGTAGCGAGTTTTCTCGTAGCCGCGGCTTCCGGCTTCTTTGATGTATTCGAAAAGATCGCGGACGTTGGTTTTCTCCACGATTTCGCTCTCTATCGCTTTCTTCTTGGAAACGGCTTTGGACGCTTTCTTCGGCGCCTTGCCAGCCTCAGCCTCTTCGAGTTCGGCTTCCGGGCTTTCGCCACTGGCTTCCTCGGCGGCACCGGCAACAGGGGCGTCGGCAGCGGCTTCGATCACAAACGGCGGTTCCATGTAAGGTTCAATCTGTTTGAACTTTGACAACAGCTGGCGATATTCCGCAGTCGAAGCCAGCTCCCAGTTGATGAGATGCTCCGCGCCCTGGGAATTTACGTAGTGCACCGCCCAGAGATTGTGTTCTTCATCAAAGCGGGCTTCCACGCTCTTGAAGTCGCGTTCTTTCTGCAGTTTTTTTAATTCCCTTTCCAGCCTATCGATCTTCTTGGGCGCAGCTTTTTTCTCGCCTTCGAAATCGGCACGTTTAGAAAGGTCGATCTTCGGCAACAGCTCGGTGATTTTCTCATCACGCAGCCGCTTGTTTACCTTGTCAAAGAAGCCGAAATACTCTTTCAAGCCTGTGGCGAATTTTGACAGTCCCGTGCCTTCCAGCTTGGCTGCGCCTTCGCCGTAGCGAACGCTCAGACTGTCCGCGGCGCGCTTGAGGATGATTTTGTCGAGCGCGTCATCGTCTTTGATGTATTGGAGCGTTTTGCCCTTCTTAATCGAATAAAGCGGCGGCTGCGCAATGAACACGTTGCCACGTCCAATCAGCGCCTGCATGTGGCGGAAGAAGAAGGTCAGCAGCAAGGTGCGGATGTGACTGCCGTCCACATCGGCGTCGGTCATGAGGATAATCTTGCCGTAACGCAGCTTGGCGAAGTCGAAGTCGTCCTTTCCAATACCCGTACCGAGCGCGGTGATCATGGCGCGAATTTCTTCGTGGCCGAGCATTTTGTCGTAACGCGCTTTCTCAACGTTAAGAATTTTTCCCTTGAGCGGCAGAATCGCCTGGAAGCGGCGATCGCGGCCCTGCTTGGCGGTGCCGCCGGCAGACTCGCCCTCGACCAGAAACAGCTCACAGCGTTCCGGCTGCCGTTCGGAACAGTCCGCCAGTTTGCCAGGGAGGCCGCCCCCATCGAGCGCGCCCTTGCGGCGGGTCAGGTCGCGGGCTTTGCGAGCGGCTTCGCGCGCGCGGGACGCTTCAATGGCCTTGTTGATGATTTTTCGTCCGACGGTGGGATTCTGCTCGAGGTAGGCACCAAGGCGTTCGTTCACAAATGCCTGAACGATGCCGGCGATGTCGGAATTCAGTTTGCCCTTGGTTTGACCTTCAAATTGCGGCTGCGACAGCTTTACGCTGATGACCGCGACCAAGCCTTCACGCACATCGTCGCCCGTAAGGTTTTCCTTTACATCTTTGAACAGGCCCATCTGCTGCCCGGCGTAATTAATGGTGCGAGTGAGCGCCATACGGAATCCGGAGAGGTGCGAGCCTCCGTCGACGGTATTGATGTTGTTGGCAAAGCTGAACACCGACTCGGAATAGGCATCGTTGTATTGCAGACCAATCTCCATGACAACGCCGCTCCGCTCGGCCTCCATGTAGATGACTTTGTCATGCAACACCTGCTTGCCACGATTCAGGTGCTTAATAAATTCCGCGATGCCGCCGTTGTATTTGAATTCGGCCGATTTCGCTTCGCCGGATTTCGCGTCGGTGGTTCGTTCATCGGTAAGCGTAATCAGCAAGCCCTTGTTCAGAAAAGCCAATTCCCGCAGCCGCTGTGCGAGGGTGTCGAAATTGTATTCGGTAGCGGTGAAGATGGTTCGGTCGGGAAGGAAGTGAACCTTGGTTCCGACCTTCTTCGATGCTCCCGCTTTTTTTAGTTTGCTGGTAGGATCGCCTTTCGAATAAGTCTGCTCCCAAGTAAATCCGTCCCGCCAAATTTCGAGATCAAGTTCTTCGCTCAACGCGTTTACGCAGGAAACACCTACGCCGTGCAATCCACCGGAAACTTTATAGGATGAGGCGTCGAACTTTCCGCCCGCGTGCAATTTAGTCAGCACTACTTGCGCCGCCGGAATTTTTTCGCCGTCGATGTCCATCATGTCGACCGGAATTCCACGACCGTTGTCGACGACAGTGATGGAATTGTCGAGATGGATGGTAACTTCGATCTTGTCAGCATGACCAGCCAGCGCTTCGTCTACCGAGTTGTCCACGACTTCGTAGACGAGATGGTGCAATCCCATCTCGCCGGTGGAACCGATGTACATCGCAGGACGTTTGCGTACCGCTTCCATGCCGCCGAGCACTTTGATCGAGTCGGCGTTGTAGTCTCCGTTGCCCCCGTTCACCGCTGAGAGCTTCGGAGTTTTGATCTTTGTTTCGTCGATGGGGGTAATTTCTTTCGTAGCCATTCAGCTCCGTGGAAAGTGCCGGACCTGGGCATAGCCCCGGCGTCCATTTCCGATGCCCTGGATTTTGCTTCAAATTACTGAAATTATTAACACTTACGGCTTTCGAGCTTAATTATTATTCTACCATGAAAATGGGTAAGTTTCGACCCTGGAACCGGGCAGGTAACCCTTGTATTTCTAAGGCGAAACTCGCCATTTTTGGAGTGGGAAACGAGCGGCGAGGCGCACATGCGGCATCACCAAAAACATCGGGCGCCCAAGTCGCACGCGCCTACATTGTCAGCGTACGAAACTAGGACCAACCTGATAGCATATTAGGAGGAGATCCCCGCTAAGCATGAGTGTTCCTGTATCGCAGATGTGGACGGTTGCGAGTTATGTGATCCGGCAGAAGCTTGCCCGGCGGAAGCAATACCCGCTGGTGCTGATGCTTGAGCCGCTGTTCCGCTGTAACCTGGCCTGCGCCGGTTGCGGCAAGATTCAATACCCGGCGCATGTGCTCAAGCGCAACCTGACGCCTGAGGAGTGCTTCCGCGCCGTGGATGAGTGCGGCGCCCCGGTGGTGTCCATTCCGGGCGGTGAGCCGCTCATGCATCCCGAAATCGACCAGATTGTCGAAGGGCTGGTGGCGCGCAAGAAATACATCTACCTGTGTACCAATGCGCTGTTGCTCAAGGAAAAGATTCATCTGTTCAAGCCAACGAAGTACTTGACCTTCAGCGTACATCTTGACGGGCAGAAGGAAGAACATGACTTTGCGGTCTGCCGGGAAGGCGGGTACGAGATTGCCGTTGACGCGATCCGGGAAGCAGTGAAACGTGGATTCCGGGTCACGACCAACACTACCCTTTTTGACGGTACTGATCCCAAAAGCGTTCGCGCCTTTTTTGACGACATGATGGAGTTGGGTATCGAGGGCATGATGCTCTCTCCCGGCTACTCATACGAAAAGGCGCCGGACCAGCAGCACTTCCTCGGACGCGCAAGGACGCGGCGCTTGTTCCGTGCGATCTTATCTAATCGGGAGAAGAACTGGCGGTTCAATCTTTCGCCCTTATTTATGGAATTCCTCATGGGCAAGCGGACCTACGCCTGCACCCCCTGGGGAATGCCGACCTACAACATCTTTGGATGGCAGAAACCTTGTTATCTGCTGCAGGACGGCTACGCTGATACTTTCGACGAGTTGATCCGGGAGACGGCATGGGAGTCGTATGGGACCGAGTCCGGTAATCCGCACTGTGCGAACTGCATGGTGCACAGCGGGTATGAAGCTTCGGCGGTGAATGACACGTTCGGCTCGCTGAACGGCTTTGTAGCAACCGCAAAGGCGACGCTGTTTCATCGCTATCGTGATGAAGGGGCTCTGCGGTTGCTGGATGAACCGCTCGAGCCTCGC
Source organism: Terriglobia bacterium (assembly GCA_963786325.1). Classification (GTDB taxonomy): domain Bacteria; phylum Acidobacteriota; class Terriglobia; order Terriglobales; family Acidobacteriaceae; genus JAIQFF01. Next base: position 625,268 of record CAWAYW010000010.1, on the reverse strand, counting down.
GAAGAGACTTCTCTGGTACAGATAGCAAATGCACCAGAAGCGCTCGAGGAGACTCGGGCTTGACTGGGAAGGCAGCCGGGCACGTTTCCAGCGAGCCGGGAGCACAAGCAGAGGCTTCGTCTCTGGCCGCTGACGCGCTTGAAGTCTCTCCTGGATGGCAACACGAAAAGCTTGAAGGCTGGATCCCCACCCTCGCTTCAGAAGAAGAAACCCGCAAGGCACTGGAAAAGGCCTTCGATTATCGTGGCGACGTAACTATCACTCGCAAAGATGGAACTACCGTCGAAGGCTATCTTTTCGACCGCAAGACCGGACCTACCTTAGCTGATTCTCTAGTACGAGTGCTTCCCAAGACTTCCAATCAGCGAGTAATGATTCCCTACTCAGATATCGCTGCCTTGGCGTTTACCGGTCGCGACACGGCGGCAGGCAAAAGCTGGGAAGCTTGGGTAAAAAAGTACATGGAGAAGAAAGCCGCCGGCGAAAAAGATATTGGTCTGGAGCCAGAGGCGCTGGAGTAGTCCTTCTCAACTGTCATCCTAACGCAATTCCCGGCGGACTTTCGGGTCAGCTCCCTCGGCTGCGTGTCAGCTTCGCGAAGCAAAGCCGACATTTCGCTCAGGATGACAAGTCTGAGATTAGTGGGCGAGCTTTCGCGTTGCGAAACTTAGTTTCTCGATCAGCTCATTGATTTCGTTTTCGTTCTCGCCAATGAAGGTAAACGAAAGCTCGTAACCCTTTTCCAGAATTACCAGAGAGGTTTGGCGCACGCTCTTAGTGCCGCGCGATTTGCTGAAATCCCCACGTACCAGTTGTGCGGTGCCGAGAGAATACGCGTGCGGCTCTTCCACCGCCTGAAACCCCTTGGCGGTAGCCAGTTCGGTCAACGGTCCAAAATAGTCAGCCGCCGTCTTCATTCCGGAATAGCTGGAAAGCGGCTCGGCCACGATGACCACTGCCGAATTTACGGTCTCGCCGGAGGCCTCCGGAGGGCGCTCGAAGACGGTCAACAACAGCAGCGGCCTGACGGCGGCATTTGTGGCGTTCGGGGAATCGCCCTCTATTTCCCGGGTGCGCTCCACCCAGCCGTAGGGAAGCTTGTAACGAAATCCGAAAAAAGCATTGTGATAAACGCCGCCATCGATTCTCCCGGGATCGGCCGTTGCGTGGGCCGGCTTCTGCGCCCACAAGGTTGCTGTGAGCAGCAACATGAAGATACCAGCCTGCAGTCGCGTCATTACCTCATGCTATAGGATGATGGCCCTGGTGACCTCCATCCGAAGAATTTTGATCAGCAGCCCCATTCGGCCTGACCCGGCTTGGCGAAGTAGCGCTTTGAGTCCTCCCGATCTGCGGCTTTTGAAGCGAGTTCGAGCAATGCCAAACGCGCGGCAGCGACCAGGCGATTCCTGTCCGGTTGCGGTACCTGCTCCCATGATTGGGGGTTGGGTTCGCCCTCGCAGCTAAAATCCGGCCCCAACGCCTGATGATAGTGGTGTAAGAGTTCTGCCAATTGTTCTGCGGATACTTCCTGGATCGACATCGAATACTGCCCCTTTCTCGGTCAACACATTGAGGATCCAGGCAAGCTCGAAGCGCCTGGAATCACTCAACCTCGTTATTGGATAAGAAAGGCCGTAAGTTTCGAATAAAAAATCCATTAAATGTTCGTAAAGGCGTGGACTCCATTTCTTCTCACGGAGTTGCGGGTGGCTCGGATAGTTCGCGAACACCGCGAGCAGGCAACAGGGGAACGTCACCCTCAAGCCCGCGCGGTCGTCGATCGGCGATCCGGCTGCAATTTCTATTTCGGAGTTTGTGACGGCACGACCGGAAGCGTGCTGTTCGGAAAGTCGCCAAGTCTGCGCTCTTTCAACCCGTTAGTCGCTCCACCTCTTCAATCCCAGTAACCTCTCTCCTAGCTGGGTCAGCTTGGCCGGCGAGCAATTCTTTTTTTCCCACTCCCGCGGATCGCCAGGGAAGGCGAAGCCTTGGGGCGGCTCCATCTCTCTCCAGGAGCGAATGCGAATCTCGCGAAGGTCTTCGCGGGATTCGTCGGCGGGAGTCATCGAGATGTACTGCGCAATGCGAACCTTGTCTCTCGAAACATTGGGACGGATACCGTGTGCGAGAAGACTATTGAAAATCAGCAAGTCACCTGCCTTCGGCATGACGGGCACGATTTCGAAGCCGGTCGTGTCGGGCTTCCAGGGATCGCGGTTGGCAGGCTGTGTCTTTCTCCAGTCTTCCAAGGTGCGAAACAGTTCAGGTACGCCCTGAAAACCACCCATGTCGGGTTCGTGGTCGACCAGCGACAGCACACCCTGCACATTCACCGGCAGGGGATCGAGCGTGGTGTCGGCATCCCAATGGATAAAGCCAGCGAAAGGCCGCTGGCTGCGATTGGGCGGATTCAGGTTGGCGCGGTCAATCGTCACCCAAAGCTTTTGGTTGTCCCATATGTCGACAAAGGCATCGTAGATACGCGGATACTGGCGGTTGTCCCACAAGTACTGGTGGTTGTAGATTTCGACCATGCCGCTGTTATTCAGTTCTTTCATGGCATGGTCGCGAAGCTGGTCCTTGTACCAGGTCGAGGGATCTTTAGGGTTCATCTCCTGAAATTCCCACAGGAGATTTACCAGGCGCTCCACGTTTTCGGCGGGCACTGCCTGTTTGACGATAACGAAGCCGCGCGTGATCCAGTGCTTCCAATCGTCTTCCGATAGAACCCGCAGGGGCAGAGTTTTCTGAATATCGCGCAGTTGCGTTTCGGCGACGTAGGCGACGCTGGCGTTTCCCGGGCGATTGTCTCCGTAGGCATAGCGATCCATGTTCATTCTCCTGTTTGCTTTTCAACGACTCGTCGACAACGTTCAACGAGGGCAACCATAACCCGTAAACCCGTAGAGCACTTATCCTCGTCTCGAAAGATTGTGTACTGAAATGCCAAAAACACGCCCGAAAAGGAGATAGCCGGCGTAGGGTCAATTATGCTGCGTTGCGGTAGGAGCGTGCAAAATTCGGAAACGGCTTGGGGTCATGCGCTTGAGCTTTTCGAACTGGCGCACAAAGTTAGCATAGTTGTAGTAACCAGCTTCGCTGGCCACGATCGCTATGGGGATTTCCGAATTCATTAGCAAAGAACAGGCTTTGCCGATGCGTAAATGGGCTACATAGGCGCTGACCGGCATGCGCATATGTCGTTTGAAGAGTCGATGAAAACCGCTGAGGCTGAGGTGCGCTCGCGACGCCAGTTCCGAAACCGAAATCTCTTCCCGGTAATGCGCATGCAAATACGAAAGAACGCGGTCGATGGCAGCGCCAGTTTTGGCGAGGTGTGGAGCTCCGTTGGAAGCGACTTCCGAGGTGGTGTTGCCCAGCGCTGAGGAAGAGAGCGTCACCCGCTCGGTATCGGCGGCCAGAAAGTTAAGGATGGATAGCAAACCGAGCAAACGATCGGCAGGCGGCTGATCGAGCAGCGCCAGAATTTTCCTTCCCGATTCACGTCTCACCACCTCGGAGAAACAAACACCACGCGGGGCTTCATTTTTGAGCAGGCTCCGGATGGCTGCGAACTCCGGCCAGCGTTCGATCAGATTGTGGGTGACATCGCGCGAGAACCACAGCACGATTGCCTGATGCGGACGGCTGTCCTCGATTTTTTCGCGTGAACACCAGGTGTGGGGCAAGTTCGGGCCCAAAAGGATGAGATCTTCGTGGCCGTAGGAGCCGATATGGTCTCCGATATAACGCTGCCCCAAGCTGTTCAGCGTCATCGTCAATTCGAATTCCGGGTGGTAGTGCCATTCGAATGGAAAGGCCTCAAGGCAGCGATGGAATACGGTCCAGGAGCTGCCTTGGTCGATCAGGACTTTTTCGAAGAAGGGCTTCATCACGTCCGCCCTGACTTAAAGGATCAGGCCGCTTTCCCTAATACCGGCTGGGTGCAGAAACCGCAACGCCGGGCATCGATCGGAATCTCGCTCAGGCATTCGGGGCACTTCTTAGTGGTCGGGTCTGCGGGCGCTGGCGCTTTGCGTACCCGGGCGATCAGGGCGTTGATCGGCGTGACCACGAAGAAATACACTGCTCCCGCAACCAGAATGAACGACACCACAGCGTTGATGAAATCGCCCACCGGAAACGGGGTGCCGTTGAGGGTGAAGTTGATCGCCGAGAAATCGGGCTTGCCGACCATAGCGGCGATGATGGGAGTCAGAAGATCCTTTGTGAAGGCCGTCACTACCGACCCGAAGGCCGCGCCGATGACCACGCCGACCGCCAGATCGACCACGTTGCCGCGAAGGATGAATTGCTTGAATCCACTGAGCATGTGACCTCCAAACTTAGAGGGGCACTAATTTACGGTGAGTACATGGGGTAGGTCAAGGGTTTGATGCGAGGGCTTGGACGAGGGAAATCTTGTCCCCTTCGGCATATCCGAAGACGATCCCTTTGCATTCACTGCGATCGCTGGAATCGATGTGTGTGTGAGGAGGTCGATAGCCAGATCAAAAGCAACTTCGACACAAACTACCGCCCCGCCCCACACTTCGGCAACCTCAGATGCGCATGGGCATGACGATGTAGCGGTACTTATAGTCTTCGCTGTCGGCGGGACGGAGTTGACCGGCTGATTGGGCGTCTTTGAATTCGAGCTTTACGTCGCCTGCACCTACCGCTTTGAGAAAGTCGAGAATGTACTGGGCGTTGAAGCCTACGGTCAGGGAGTCGCCTTGGTACGCGGTTTCGATGGTATCTTCGGACTCGCCGGTTTCGGTTGAAGACGCCGACAGCTTCAGCTCACCTTTTTCCATGCGCAGGCGAACGGCGCGCGAGCGCTCGTCGGCAAACTGGGCTACGCGGGAAATAGCTGCGCCGAGTTCGTTTCCGGGAAGGGTTACGCTTTTGTTGTTGTCCTTGGGGAGTACAGCTTCGAAGTTGGGAAACTGGCCGGTAAGCTGGCGTGAAGTCAGCAAACGCTGCCCGATTCGGAAGTAGAGAGTAGACTCATCTTTCGCGAACTCGATGGCTTCCGCATCAGTCGAATCGAGCAAGGAACGCAACTCGTCCATGGCTTTTTTCGGAATTAGAGTCTTTAACTCTCCCGAGACCCCTTCGAATTTTTCTCCAGTTCGTTCGATGTGGGCCAACCGGTGGCCATCGGTCGCAACCATGGTGATCGATTCAGGCTTCAATACCATCAAGGCCCCGTTCAGCGTGTAGCGTGACTCTTCGCTGGCGATGGCAAATCCTGTTTTCGCAATCATTCCGCGCAATACTTGCGCTGGAATCTTGACGACTCCGACGGTTGGAAATACCGGCAATGTGGGAAAGTTTGATCGAGCCATTCCCACCATTTTTGTGTTGGACCGTCCGCAACGGATGCTGATCCAGTGGTTTTCCAGCAATTTTAGCGTGATGTCCGCGTCCGGCAGCAGTTTTACGTAGTCGTGCAGTTTGCGGGCGGGGATGGTGCAGGAACCCTCTTTTTTAACCTTGGCGGTACAGGCAGTGCGCAGACTCAGATCCAGATCGGTAGCGGTTAACGACAATTTGTCTCCAGCCGCTTCGAACAGGTAGTTGGAGAGAATCGGAATGGTGGTTTTGCGCTCCACTACTCCCTGAGTCGCAGTCAGTTCCCGCAAGAGTTCGAATTTGCTGACTGTGATTTCCATGGTGGCGGTTCCTGTGACTGCGGCCATTGCTTCTACCGGCATAAACCAAGTCTCCCGTCAGGCGGTGCTACTTTGAGTACTTTTCTTATATCAAAATAAAAACCCTTAAAACCAGTAGTAGCAGTAGGGGGCTCGTAAAAGTGGAAATCCTGGCAAACACCCACTGGGACTGGCTTCTGCACGTGAACCCATCTGTCCAAAACTAGACCGGCATTTGGCGGATGCGAAGGTATCGTTTGGCAGGACGTAGTAATTGCTCCGACTCTTGCACAACGTCCACATCCGATGCACAGCGTTCATCAAGGAAGACTCGTTTGCTGAGTGGAAATCCGGTCGCGGCCCGCGTTTTATCCGCCCAACTGCTCAGTCATTTTATTGATGAGCCTGTTCAAATCTTTGTCAGTTTTGCGGGTGCCATCGATCTTGTCCACCGAGTGCAGCACGGTTGTGTGGTGCTTGCCGCCAAATTGCCGTCCAATCTCCGGCAGCGACGCTTCAGTCAAATGCTTGGCAAGATACATGGCGATCTGCCGGGGATAGACGATGGCTCGCGAATTATTCTTGGCCTTGATCTCGACCAACCGCAGACCAAACTGCTCGGCCACCGCCTTCTGAATGGATTCGATCGTGACCTTGCGGGCTTGCGAGTCGATAAAATTCTTGAGCACCTGCTGCGTGTAGGGCAGTGTGATCTCGGCGCCGATCAGCGAGGAGTGGGCCACCAGGCGAATAAGGGCGCCTTCCAGCTCGCGAACGTTCGAGCGGATGTTGGAAGCGATAAATAGAGCCACATCCGTCGGCAGAGTTACTTTTTCCTGTTCGGCTTTCTTTTGCAGAATCGCAACTTTGGTTTCGAGATCGGGAGGCTGAATGTCGGCGATCAGTCCCCATTCGAAACGGCTGCGCAGACGATCTTCAATTTCCGCCAACTCTTTTGGAGGACGGTCGCTGGCAATCACGATCTGTTTCATCGATTCGTGCAGCGCGTTGAAGGTGTGGAAGAACTCTTCCTGGGTCCGTTCCTTTTGGGCCAGAAACTGAATGTCATCGACCAGCAGCACGTCGACGTTGCGGAACTTGTCGCGGAAGCTGATCATTTTGTCGTAACGCAACGAGTTGATCATCTCGTTGGTGAACTTTTCGCTGGATACGTAACAGATAGCCGACTGAGGCTGGCGGCGCTTGATTTCGTGACCGATGGCCTGCATCAGATGGGTCTTACCCATCCCGACACCGCCATAAAGGAATAGCGGGTTGTAGGCTTTGGAAGGTCGCTCGGCCACCGCCTGGCAAGCCGCATGGGCGAACTGGTTGCCGCTGCCGATCACAAAGGCGTCGAAGGTATAACGTTGATTGAGTTGAGCGGCGCCGTCCCAATCAAAGCGCGCCTGAGAACTGTGCGTGGGAGCGGGCAAATGCGCCGACAGCCCGCCATCATGACGCACGGGCGTGGACGCGGGATCGTCTTCTGGCGTAACGAACTTTACCTCCTGAAATTCTCCGCCCAGGTTATCGAGAGCTTCCTGAATCAGGTCCGCGTATTTATCTCCGACGTGACGAAATTCCACGGTGGGGACACGCACGAAGAGGATCGAACCAGTGGAATGGCTGTACTTGGTTGGCTTCAGCCAGGTGTCGTAGGAATGGCGGTTGATCTTTTTTTCCAGCGCGTCGAGAACGCGCAACCACGGATTCGGAGAAAGGCTCGGAGTAGGAACAGACATAATAAATTTTCGCGGGGCGGCGGCCAGATTCAGCGCCCGTACCTAAAAATTATTGCAGTAAAATTGCGTTCATTCTCAATAGACATCCAGCAGAGCAGCCTCGCTCGTGGGGGCAGTTACGCTGGGATTTAAGAAAGTTTCTGTAAGCTGGTCAGTCCGGCATACTAGCACAAAAAATTTCTGTCTGCGGGAAACTTCTCCGGGATTATTTCTGTGCTGTAAGATTCAGAACCTTCAGAAGCCTTCTGTCAAGTATTCAAGTTATAACTGCCGCGTGATTGGTGCAGAACCGGCGCGTCGCACGGGTTCCGACGGTACGGTCGAAGCCGTTTTGGGATTTGCCTCTGGTCGCGATGCCAGACAATAGCGTAGCAAACATTTTTGCCAGTTCAGGTCTAATGTCAACGCCCCATGTGAGGGCGCCCGCCACACGATTCGTGCCGTTTGCCGGGTTGAGGTTGCTCATTTATACTTCTAGTTCGTTTTATTCACAGATATCAAGTCGGTTAGGAGCAGCGATTTTTCATGCCCAAGCGCACATTCCAGCCCAACCGTCGTCACCGTTCCAAGACGCACGGATTTCTTACGCGGATGAAGACCAAAGCCGGCCGCGCGGTAATTTCGCGGCGGCGCGCCAAGGGCCGCAAGCGGGTGTCGGTAAAGCCCGGTTTCCGTGAGTAGTGTTTCTCCTCTTTGGAAAACTGCCGGAAGGTTTGTAACTTAGGTGTAGAGCGAGGCTTATGAGCGCTCTTATGCCCGATAATGGCACCGAGGTGTCAACTTTTTCCGCTCGACGAAACAGGTTCCCGCGCAGTGCGAGGTTACTTCGACACGCGGATTTCGAGCGGGTGTACAAGCAGGGCCGGCGACATTTTGCGCCGCATATGACCGTGTTCTACCTTCCGCGGCGGGATGAGGTCACGGCGGCAGAGGTGCAGGTCCCGAGAGTTGGTTTCACCGTCGGCAAGGTGCTGGGCGGCGCAGTAGTGCGAAACCGCATCAAGCGGCGATTGCGGGAGGCGGTTCGGTTACACGGGTTGGTCCCGGTAGCGGTGGATGTTGTGATCAATCCGAAGAAATCGCTGCTAGCGTCGCCGTTTGAAGCGTTACGCCGCGAAGTGGGCCGCGCATTCGAAGTGATTGAGAAGTCGGTGGCAAGACCATGAACCTGATGGCCAGAAGCATCGTGCTGAATCTGCTGCGAGCCTACAAATGTGCCGTATCGCCATTATTTTTGCCGGCTTGCCGTTATGTGCCGACCTGTTCGGAGTACGCCATGGAAGCAGTTGAGCGCTACGGCATTGCCCGTGGCGGTTGGTTAGCGATGAAGCGTCTGCTCCGGTGCCATCCGTTTGTCAAGGGTGGATTCGATCCGGTAGTGAAGTTGGATGACTACGACACGGCCCGGAGTGCAGTTCTGCCGGTTAGCCATGTGGTCGCTGAGTAGCAAATTTGCCAGAATTCCCCAATCCTCAACAAGATCCCGGAATGGAGCGCCGGCTGCTGCTGGTCTTTGCGCTTACCTTTCTGGTCATCATTCTGTTTCAACCCCTACTGAAAAAATACTTGCCGCAGGCGCCGACTTCTCCGACAACACCGGCTCCGGCCCAATCCTCATCGCAGCCTCTGACAAGTACGGACTCTCATGCACCGATTCCCACTGGCGGCGCGACCAAACAGGCAGCGTCGGAAACCGAAACGGTGGTGGAGAATGATTTGTACCGGGTCGTGTTCACAAACCGAGGGGCTCAGGTTAAATCGTGGATTCTTAAGAAATACAAAGACGACCACGGCAACCCACTCGACTTGGTCAGCAGTGCAACGCTGAACTATGGGTATCCATTGTCGCTCTGGACCTACGACGAAAATCTGCGCAACAAAATTAACTCCGGGCTTTATGTCGCATCGGCTTCCGGCCCTCAGACCGCGCCGACACAGCTTGCTTTTGAATATTCAGATCAGGACTTAACGGTTCGCAAGGCTTTCAGGTTCGATCACACGTACCTGGTCCACGTAGAGACATCGGTAGTCCAACAAGGGCGCCTGGTTTCGGCATTTGCGTTGTGGCCCGCCGGTTTTGGAGACCAGATCAGCCCGGCTTCCTACGCGGCCAGCCGCATCGAACATCAGTTCAACGGCGACACCGAGCGTCTGGAGATAAAGAAGGTTAGCGGCGGAGGAACGATTGCGGGGCCCTTCAACTGGGCGGGGGTCGTAGACCAATACTTTACTGCTGTCTTTTTGCCTGACGATGCTCAGAGCGCCGCGGCGATTACGCTCCGAAATTCAATCGACATCCCCAAAGACTGGCGAAGTCCCAAACCGGGAGAGACCATCAAAACCGACGTTTTGGGAGTTGGAGTCGGCAACCTTAAAGGTCCAGTTTCCGAGCGTCTGTATGTGGGCCCCAAAGCGCTGGCCGTGCTCGAGTCCATACCTGTACCCACGATCGCCGGTGCCCCGCAGGATTTGCGTTCACTCGTAAACTTTGGATTCTTCGGAGTGATCGCGCGTCCGCTGTTTTTATGGCTCAAGTGGACCTACGAAAAGATTCTTCATAACTGGGGCTGGGCGATCGTTCTGCAGACATTGATCATTAACCTGGCTTTGCTGCCGCTGCGTATTGCCAGCATGAAGTCGGCGTTGAAGATGCAAAAGGTGGCGCCGCAGATCAAAGCCATTCAGGAAAAATACAAGAAGTACAGCATGCGCGATCCGCGTAAACAGGAGATGAACCAGGAAATCTCCGCCCTTTACAAGACAGAAGGGGTAAATCCTGTCGGCGGATGTTTGCCAATGCTCATCCAGATGCCATTCCTGTTTGCCTATTACAGCATGCTGGGGGCGGCGATCGAATTGAGGCAGGCGCCATGGTTGTGGATCCACGATTTGTCATCGCGCGATCCGTATTTTGTGCTGCCAGTCGCCCTGGTTGTAAGCATGGTGGCATCACAGAGGATCATGCCGCAGCCGGGAATGGACCCGGCGCAGCAGAAGATGATGACCTTGATGATGCCGCTCATGATGGGGTTTCTGTTCTTCAATCTGGCGGCTGGTTTGAATTTGTACTACTCCCTCGGTAACCTGATTGGAATTGTTCAGCAAGCCGTTATGAATCGCACCGGCCTGGGCCGCGAGATGCGTGAGCTTGCATTGAAGAGGGCGAGGAAGAGGGAGAAGTAATACTAAGCTGTCAGCTTTCAGCCGTCAGCTCTCCCGGCTCGGGGTCATAGGAGTTGTCTTTAGCTGGGAAAAGGAAGGAATTCAAAAACCGGAGAGCAGTAGCGATAAGCTGAGAGCTTCTTTATGTCCATTCCCGACAAAATTGCCGCCGCCAATAAGATCAACGATCTGCTGAAGGGCATAGTCAGCAACGGTGGAATGCGTTTGAAGTATCGCATCACCGTGGATCCTCCATTGCAGGAAAACCGGGATTGGGAGCGGCCTGAGATCATGGTGGAATTTGCCGGGCCGGATTCGCCGTTGCTATTGGAGCGCGGCGGAGAGCTGCTACGCGCAATTGAATTTCTGGCACTCGAAATGCTTCGCCTTCCCGGCAATGAGCACGAAAAGATCTGGTTCGACTGCATGAATCATCGTGGCATGCGTCTGGAAGAATTAAGACTCGCGGCGGGCGTTGCGGCAGAGAAGGTGAGGAAGAGCGGCGCGCCATACGAATTTGCGCCGATGTCTTCGCGAGAGCGCCGCATTGTTCATCTCGCTCTGCGTGACCAGACTGACCTGCGTACTCAAAGCGAGGGCGAAGGCCTGCGACGCTATGTCGTGCTGTATCCGGGGAACTACAAACCAGCTCCGGGTAAACCGCCCAGGAAGACTCTTCCGTGATCACAGAAAGATAAGCCAAGAAAAACATTCGCCGTGAATCTCGACGACACTATCGTCGCCATCGCTACGCCGCTGGGTCGTGGGGGCATTGGCGTCATCCGCATTGCTGGTTCGGACGCGATCCGTATCGCGTCTCCTATGCTGCGACTAAAGCGCGATTTGCAGCCAGGACGTGCGGAATTTGGAGAGCTGGTCGAGCCGGTCGAGGAGCGCGGCACTCTCGCAAGCTCTGTAGCAGTAAAACACTTTGGTCGGACGGAAGATCTGGCAAACACGCAAATCCGCATCGACGAAGTTGTCGTCACCTATTTTGCTAAGCCGCACTCTTACACCACCGACGACATCATCGAGATCTCGGCTCACGGGTCGCCCGTTGTTCTGCGACATATTGTGGAGCGTCTGCTGGCCGGCGGGGCACGACTGGCCGAACCCGGCGAATTTACCATGCGTGCGTTCCTCAACGGACGCATCGATCTGACCCAGGCGGAGGCCGTGCGTGACCTGATCGAGGCACAAACTCTTTTTCAAGCCAGCGTCGCAGCCCAGCAACTCGGGGGTGCTCTCTCGCATCGTCTACTGCCCATCAAGCAGAGTTTAGTGGAACTGATCGCGCTGCTCGAAGCCGGCATAGATTTTGCCGAAGACGACATCTCAGTCATGCGGGCGGATCAAATATCGCAGCATATCGCCGCCATTCGCGCGCCGCTCGATGAACTCTCCCAATCTTTTGCGTATGGAAAATTGATTCATGAAGGTTTGACACTGGCCATCGTGGGCCGGCCGAATGTAGGAAAATCAAGCCTGTTTAACCGGTTGGTGGAGCGCGATCGCGCCATCGTCACGGCTACCCCTGGAACGACCAGAGATCTGGTGACCGAGACAGTCTCCCTGGACGGTATCCCAGTAAAATTGGTCGACACGGCTGGAATTCGCGATTCCCTCGACGAAGCGGAAAGCATCGGCGTTGGAAAATCCATGGAAGCTCTGACCGATGCCGACCTGGTTTTGCTGGTGCTGGATTCTTCCGAGCCCGTTCAAGATGAAGATCGACGGCTGTTTGAACTAGTGGCACAGAGGTCTGCAATCTTGGTGGAGAACAAATCGGATATTACGAGCTCAGAATTTGCCGTTCCCGGTTCTAATTTGTGCTCTGTGCGCACCTCAGCGGTCACTTCCGAGGGTATTCGAGAACTGCGGAAGGAAATTCTGCGTCACGTTGGTGGGGAGCTCAGCGGAACGGTTGAAACTGGTTTTTTGACCAACGCACGGCATGCGGCACTGGTTGACGACTCTCTCACCGCGCTCGAGGCGAGTGCAATGGCGGTGGCGAACCGAATTCCGCACGAGATGCTCTTACTGGATCTTTACAGCGCATTACGTCCCATTGATGAGATGACGGGCGCAACCAGCAACGATGACATTCTCAATCTAATCTTCAGCAAATTCTGCATCGGAAAGTAAAGTAACGTCTCGCTACATCCGCATAGGAAGCAAATTTTGGCGATCCTTCTTCATTTCGGGAGTAAAAAGAGTTCGAGATCGGGGCTCGCCGCCATTTGCGCTTCGTAAACTCGGCATTCCTCTCCACCGACTTTGGATCAAACCGCTTTGACCGTGCACTCGCACTCGCTGCCCTCCTTGCTGTGCGAATTTTGCAAACAATCGTTTAACAATTAAGTGACAACTGCCCCCGTTCCAAAACCCCAGGCCCTGAATCAAACATTCCATACGCGTCGAAAGCTGGTTTCGAAGGCTGGCATCGGAGGTGGCAAAACGTAGATGCAGTGCATGCGGGAGCGAACCTGCTCCCGTGTAAAGCGGGAAATCGGTTGCGCCTGGTGACTCCTATTCGCGGCATCATGGAGAAAGCGCTATGTGGAGGAGGTCATGCGCTAGATGTAAGGCAGTGTGCGATTCGGTCCGCTGTCAGTGCGGGTGGGAGTGGTAGGGCCAGGGGACTCGAAAGCAGCTTTCCAAGGCGTCATTTGCTTTGGATAGCGGTGACAAATGCGCAGAGCACATGGGAGCGAACCTGCTTCCATGTAATGCGGCAGGCCGGTTGCAAGCCCGGACATCGGCGAGGGGAGTTTGGAAGAAAGGCGAATTGTTATGGCAAAGGTAATCGAGTTCTACATACCGAACACCTTCCGAAAAAGGGCGATTTGGATCCCCCTCGAACAACGCGGGAAAGTAATCGAGTTTTGCATACAGGTAAAGAAGTCGGCCTAAGTTGCGAAACTCTTGTGTAGCCGGAGATCCGCGAGCCTCACTTCCGTGGACAAAATCGCCGCCATAAGTTTTTGCTCTTTTTCTGCTCACAACTCCGGCAACCGCCAAGACCCGACACGAAGGGTACATCTTTTTCGGATATTCCTACGCTAGAGCCGAAGCCTTCTTTGGGTCCGGATCGTGGCCGACATCAGCGGCCATTCCGCAGCGTATCCCCACCGGAAGACAGAACTACGGCACAAACTTGTAACCTGCGCCGTGGAAGGTGCGAAAATGCACCGGGTTCGAAGGGTCTCCCTCCAGTTTTTGCCGCAGCTTGATCTATAGGAAAAACAGAAACTCGATCTATAGGAAAAACAAAAACTCGGTTGGGACGAACCTTGAAGTATAGGAAAAACAAAAATCAGTTCTTTTTAGATTGAATCCTGCTAGTGACGTAATCCCGAAAGCTGGAAACGCTTTGAGGGAGTGTGATTTCTCTCAAAGCCACGAGGGAGAACAGCAAATGAAAGGTACGTACACAGCGCGGATCATCGCGATGCTGAGGCAAGGCAAGGCAAGGCAGGATTGACGACGGCGAAGTTACCCGAGCAGCACGGGATCACGGAGGGGAAGGGCTACTGAAGGGAGATCAAGCTTGGAGCCGTGGTTTCTCGCGGCGAATCCAGTACATCTTCTGGTTGCGGCTGTCCAACAGCGGGTCTTTTCCATAGCAGCGCCGTATCAAGCTGCGCCAGGATGGGCTTTTCGGACGTGAACGTTTTTTCTGCCCCAAGAGCAACATCACAGCGGCCGAGGTCCTAGCTCGAGTGTTGGGAGCTAGGAGACCAAAATATCGAGGTTGATGGCGATAGTCGTCCGGTACTTGATCCGCCAATTTATTGACAAAAATCAGCGAAAGAGTACTCTGTCGTAACCGGCCCCTATTCTCGCGGTATTGTTCTTCGTGTTGTTTTTTGCGGCCAGTCGTCTCGGACATAAGATCTTGAGAGTATTTTTGTTCTGGATCCCATCGCGGATGGTTTCTGCTTTCGGTCTGGCGATTGTGGCATTGTTCACATACGTGTTTATAGATTCTAGACATCGCTTCTCAGGTCAATGAAGTCCGCGTTTCGGTAGTGGGCTACTTTGATGTTTCCGTCGAACTTGCCGATATGCAAACTTCCGAGCGTCTCCAAGTTAATGTGAGATTCCCGCATCGCCACCGGATGTAGGGGGCTTAACTTTGCTTTTTCGAGCGTTCCTTACCCGGTGGCGCGCATAGAATCGCTGATCGAACCGAGAGGAAGGCGGGCGTGAATCGTGGTGCCGCACTTGGGCTGCGAGTCGATTGCCAGCGTCCCCTTCAAAAGCTTCAGTCGCTCCTCCATGCTGATGAGACCAAGACCTCGGCTCTTCTTTGCCGCTTCCGGGTCAAAGCCTACGCCAGAATCCGTAACCGTGAGATGAATTTCATCCGACATTCCCCATAAGCGCACTTCGAAGCGCCGTACCCCACTATGTTTCGCCGAATTGTGGAGGGCTTCCTGCAGTACTCGGAAGAAGCAAAGAGAAATGTCTGCCGACAAAGGGCTGGGTAAATCGTAGCTTTGGAAGTCAATCTCCAGTTTTCGCTGCTCGCTGAACTCTCGACAGAACCCTCTCATGGCCGCAACTATGCCCAGAACCTCCAGTTTTGACGAATGCAACTCATGTGACATGGATTGGACATCGGTCGCTATCTCCGAGGTTCGCTTCCATAGTTCGCCCATACGGCTACGGACTTCTGACAAACTGGGAGGAAGTTTTTGGAGCTGTTCTAGCTGGATGGCCAACAGCGCTAGACGTTGAGCGATGTCGTCGTGAAGCTCTCTGGCGATCCGGGTACGTTCCTGCTCCTGTGCCTCAATCAACTTTCGTCTGATGCCTGCAAGCGCTTCTTCTGCTTGTTTCCGTTCGGTGACATCGATACAAGTCCCGATGTAACCAGCAAACAAATGATCCTGATTGAATCTAGGCACCCCAATGTCTAAGAGCCATCGATATTCTCCGTCGTTCCGCCGCAGCCGATACTCCATTCTGAAGTCGTTGCGAGAATCAAAAGCTTGCGTGTAGGTCTGGACACATCGTTGTAAGTCTTCATTGTGTACCCCCTCTGTCCATCCGTTTCCAAGCTCCGCATCAATTGATCTTCCAGTGAAGTCCAGCCAAGGCTTGTTGAAGTAGGTGCAGAGTCTGTCGGTGCCCGACATCCAAATCAGCACGGGAGCCGTATCTGCCAACAACCGGAAACGTCGTTCGCTTTCCTTGAGAGCCTCCTCTGCCCGTTTTTGCTCAGTGATGTCACGGGCGATCGCTGAAGCGCCCACCACCTTGCCAGATGAATCCCTAAGCGGGGAAATGGTCAAGGAGACAACAACCCTCTTTCCTGATTTCGCGACACGAATCGTTTCGCATTGCTCAATCTGCTCCCCCGCCTTCACGGTTTCAAGAATCTTTTTCTCCTCATCCCGTAGCTCAGGCGGGATAATGATTGTTATCGGCTGTCCAACCGCTTCTGCTTCACTGAAGCCGAAAATGCGCTGCGCAGCTGCGTTCCAACTGACGATGACTCCGTCCGTATTCTTGGAAACGATCGCATCGTCAGAAGATTCCACAATGGCTGCAAGGTGAAGCCGCGCCTCCGTCACTGCTTGTTCACGCAAAAGCTGCTCTCGTTCGCGCTCAGATTGTTGCCTTTCGACGATTACGGCCGCCAACGCCAAGCCCAATATTGAAACCACCCCGAAGAACACGTCTAAAAGAACCGCGTTTATGAATTGGTTGTTGCTGGCGAAAGGCCCGGAGCCCAATGCGGTCTCTATCGTGGCTATCAACGCAGTCAAAAGAGTTGCCAAGCCCGCTCCGCTGACTCCAAAACGGACCACCGCCCCAATTACGAATGGCAGTACTGCGAACGCCAAAATGTGCAATCGGATTGGAATTAGGGGCAGATCGCCAAAGATGATGAAGCACACAACTGTGAGCAGAAGTAGACCTGCGACCAATTCCGCAAAACGAAGCCAAGAACGAATTCTTAGCAAGTCTGGAAACGTCAACATGACAGGCGTCACTAGCAACACGCCGGTGCTGTCCCCCAGCAAGTAAATCAGCCAAGCTGGACCGAATCCCGACCAACCACGCACATTGCCTGCATAGAGGATTGAAGCTCCGATTGACGCGCTCACCACGGCGCTGCCTAACGCGCCAAAGAGGATTAGCCCGATTACATCGCGCAAGCGAGACAGCGAAGGACGGAAGTTAGCAAAGTGGCGGAGGAGGAACGTTGCGATTAGTGCTGCGAGTGTGGTCTCAGCGGCGTAACCGAAAGCAGCCCAGTGAGGCAGGGGACTCAAGAAGGCAAGGAGAAAAGCCCCACCCGCGACTCCGGGCCAAACTGAATAACCCCAGATTAGGAGTGCGCCAAGAGCAATCCCTGACGCGGGCCAAACAGGGCCGACACCGCCGCTGTTGATGGTCTGGAGAACATCGCCTAGTTTGCCTGCCGCAAATTGTGCGGCAAATACAATGGCAATCTGGGCGAGATATCGCCCGAAGTTGCGTGGCACGACTACGCGATTTTTTCCCTGGGTGTTTTTCACGTCGCTGGGATTTACCGACGCAGCCAGTATCTTGATCTTCGCCTCTCCGGCTGCGACGACCGGATCCGGGACGCTCTCTACTCTCAGATTTTCCAGACTCTTGCTGAACGCGGTGATGTAAGCACCCCTCATCTCTCTTGCGCCTCGCCTTCGGAGTTCAGCGAAATCGTGACCACTTTTTCTCGACTTTCCAGGTGATAAAAGGAGATCAGCATAGTGCCAGTCCACCGAGCGTCATGATGTTTATCGTTTGCCGAATCGCGCTGAGCACAATAATGGACGTCAGTATCGCCAGAGGGATCGAGGTCGCGATGATCACAGTGCTTCGCCAGTTGCCCAGAAAAGTGAGAATCATGAAAGCGGTCAGGCACGCGGCAATCAGCGTTTCCCTGACCACCCCGCTGATCGCACCCCGAACAAAAATCGACTGATCCGCTAACGGTGAGATCTGTAACTGCGGTGGCACCGTCGTCTTGATTTGAGGCAGAAGGCCCTTGATGGCCGAGATCACGTTCAACGTGGATGCGTTCCCCGCCTTTTGGATCGTCAGCAACACTGATCGCTGCCCGTTGACGCGCACGATGTTGGTCTGCGGGGGAAAGCCGTCGCGCACCCAGGCAACATTTTTCATGTAAATAGTCGTGCCGCCAATCGTCTTGATCGGAATTCGGTTCAGGTCCGCAATCGTCTGCGGGCTGCGTTGGGAATCGTGACATCGTATTCCCGCGAACCGATCTTGGACGTCCCGGTGGGCAGGATCAGATTTTGTACGCTGATCGCATTGACCACATCGAGGGCTGACAAGCCTTTCGACTGCAAGGCTGTGGTGTTCAGGTCCACCTGTACCTGACGTTGTTTACCGCCATAAGGATAAGGAACAGATGCCCCGGGCACGGTTATGAGCTGCGTCCGAGTAAAATTCAGGCCATAGTCGTTGAGAACCTGCTCTGACATATTTTGCCCAGAGAGGGCCAACTGGAGCACAGGCACGCTCGATGCGCTGTAGGCAAGAATCAGTGGCGGGGTCGATCCCGCCGGCAATTGCCTGAGCTGGGTCTGAGAAACCGCCGTAACCTGTGCAATACCTTGTTGAATGTTCGCGGTTGGCTGAAGGAAGACCTTGACAACAGCTATTCCGTACAGCGATTGCGATTCGACGTGCTCAATGTTATCGACTGTAGTGGTGAGCGCGCGTTCGGTAACGCTGACGACGCGGTCGCTCATGTCCTGAGGGACGAGACCGTTGTAGTTCCAGATAATGCTGACCACCGGAATGTCGATCGTCGGGAAAATATCGGTTGGCGTGCGAACAATCGCGAGCCCGCCCATGATAAAGATGAGGATCGACATCACCACAAAGGTGTAAGGTCGCCGCAATGCTAGTCGAACAATCCACATAGGATCTTCCCTGGTTTCTCAATCACCGACGGTAGTCGGTTCGATGACACTAGTTATGTTTAACCCTCAGTCCGGTGCACTCCAATGCCTTGCTACAGTTCCTGGCTGATTGCTCCTAACAAGGATGCATGACCTGATTCCTGTTGCTTACTCACCTTCTGCAACCTGCAGGGGGCGGGACCCAGAGGAACGAGGTCGTGCATCGAGCGCACGACGCATAAGGCGCGTGAGCTTTGTGCGCGCCCGTGCCACTTGGGACTTCACCGTTCCGTCAGCCACTCCTAGAATTTGTGCCGCTTCTCCGGTAGTGAGGCCATCCAAGTCGCGCAACTGGAATGCTCTGCGCAACGCGGGCGAAAGCTCCTCCGAGAACTGCATGAGCCGCTCACGCAGTTGCGCTTTTTGACACTCTTCTTCGGGACTCGGCGCGCAGTCCACCAACCGCTCGACCGTATGTCCCTGCTCGCCTCCGAATTGCTCGTCGAGCGACACATGAATCTGGCGGAGCCTTCTACGTAATTGCATCCGAGCAAAATTGCTGACGATGGCAACGAGCCACGTTGACACTTGCGCCTGCCCTCTGAATTGATCCAGATGTTTGTAAGCGGAGAGGAGTGCATCTTGAACCGCATCCTCTGCGTCGGCCGCATTGCCCAGGTAACGATGAGCTGTTCTGTGCAGCAAAGGCCGATAACGCGAGAAAACGTCCTGCGCTTCACAAGTTTCACACCCTCGGGCAGGAATGCCGAGGCACTGCTGGCTTCCGATGTATGCAGTGGTCCCTTGCATATGGTCTTCGCCTCCGCTCGGGACATCAAAATGCACGCCCGATTCCAAACCAGCCGAAGGCCATTTAGTCGAGTATTTTCCGCAGCTTGAGCCGGCTGGGTGGCGGAGCAATGCTCTGCGGCAATCAGATGTTCGTCCCGCGGTGGACATCAACGTCGGCAGTTCGACTCGACGCGCGTTCCCGATTTCCAACTTCGAAAGCTACGAGTGAGGCCCGGTCAACATGAAATGCGTGTTTTTATTGATCAAGTGAGTCTTCATTTTCCGCGTTCAAATCGTGGCCTGCTGCGTAGAGGCCGGATTGGTGAAGGGCGAACACATGTCGGTGGACGGCAGTTTCATCCAGGCCAATGCGGATCATCACAGCCGCGTCCCCCGCGAGCAACTACCCGAGATAGCTAAGGTGAACCACACGGTGCGCGAGTATCTCGTCGAACTGGAGCGGGAGAACCCGGTCGAACCTCCGGTTGCACAGCAAGAGAAAGTCTCGACCACGGACCCGGACTCGACCTACGCGACCAAAGGCGGTCCGGCGCGGCTCGGCTATTACGACAACTATCTGGTGGATAACGCCAGTTGCGTCATCGTGGGGGTGCAAGCTACGCCGGCGCGATTGAGTCAGGAGAGCGTAGCTGTGAAGAGCATTCAGCCGTTCATTCCCAGGGAAACAGACTATTAGGCGAGCTTAGACCACGAAATCGGATATTGACCTTCATCATCAACCAGGATGGCGTGTTGCTGCAGAAGGATCTGGGGAAGACTACCACAGAAGCCGCAGCCGCAATGACCGAGTTTGATCCGGAGAACACCTGGAGTCGGGTCGGCGAATAATCGGGAACAGTATAGCTGGGAGGAGAGTAACAGAGCGGGTTTGCGAGCTGACCAAAGAGTTGGCGTTCTCGATCTCCGACATCTCATGCTTCGAGTAGACATCGAGTAGCCGACCCCCGGGCAGTTTAAGTACTAGCACTCGTAGTTCTGACAGTTCCCAATGCGCCACCGGAGTGCCATCATCGGATAAACCAAAGGTTCCACTCTTCGGTTCGGCCATTTCCGCTGCTTCGTCCTGGCAACCATCAATTCCATAGATCAATTTCATAGAAGGAGAAAATCATGGCACTCAAGAATCCCAAGGAAGTGTTTGTGACGCTTCTTAGCGATGTGCGGCAGAACACCGAAAGAGCCGCCAAAATCTACAAAGAGATTGGCCAAATAGCACAAGACCAGGACATTAAAGAGGCATTGGAGGCGCGGGCGTTCGTCTCCGAGAAGACTCTGGAAAAACTGGATCAATGCTTCAAGCTCATCGGGGAGCAGCCGGTGAAGCTGACCGGTCGTCTGCAAGAGGTCTTTGTGGAGGACTTTCGCAAAGAGCTGAATGAAATTCAGTCTCCGATTGCCAGGCACCTCTTCATCCTTGCGAAGCTAAGTCATCTCGCCCATCTTCGCATTGGCGAATACGTGGCCCTCGTGGCTGCGGCTGACCTGGCCGGACACCATGGAGTTGGTCTTCTTCTCGAAAGCTGCCTCGCGGACAAGATGGCTTTCGCGGAGCGCAACCGCCGTCTGATCCGGAACATCATCGAAACCAAGGTGGCCGAGCGCAAGGGTGCAGAACGCGCTGCTTGAGCGCGAGTCGCCACGCGCCGGCCCGGCACCCATTGCGGGCCGGTGTCTATTCTGAGAGTCTCGCGTTGATGTGGAGCAGATGACGTGGGTACAAGAAGTGAAACGCTCAAGCAGAGGGCCTACCACGAGCTTAAGGAATACGTTGTGATCGTGCTTTATCTTTGGTTGGTCTTTGGACTGTTGCTTTTGTACAAGTCCGTGATTCTGAATGAGGAGCACATGAGCTACCTAGGCCGTGGTATCGCGCTCATCAATGCGCTGGTATTGGGGAAGTTCATACTGATTGCCAAAGCGTTCCATCTGGGCGATACCGCCGATGATGCGCCGCTCATCTACCCCACTCTCCTGAAGTCCGCCTTGTTTTCTATCGTACTGGCTTGCTGCAAGATTTTGGAGGACGCCGCCGTCGGTTTCTATCATGGGAAGTCTTTCTCTCAGAGTATTGCTGACCTTGGTGGCGGCACTTTAAACGGAATTCTGACTCTAACCCTACTCATGTTCGTGGTGCTGATCCCTTTCTTCGGATTCGGCGAGCTGCAAAGAGTCCTTGGCGAGGGCAAATTGGCGCAGCTCTTTTTCCGCCCGCACAAGGTAACAGTGCCTGCAAAACCGCGACTGGTCTAATTTCGCCGAAGAGGGGAAGGCGAAAGAAGAGCCCGTCAGCAAAAAAAGAGCGGGAAGCGTACAACATCGCCGCTCATTTTGACTAGCAAGAACTCAAACGCGGTGTCTGCATTAGATGGAGAAAGAGAAAAGCGATGCGAAGAAAGAATCGCAGCCCATTGCTAGCGACCGGCATGACGGTGGCAGTGACCCTCGTGGCTTGCATTGTGGCAGCAGGTCAGGACGTGCGCCACAACTCCATGCCGGGAGTAGATTTTTCCAAGTATCACACCTACAAGTGGATCGACATCGAAGGCGGCGCACATCCGAACCAGATCGTTGATGCGGAAATCAAGCAGTCGGTTGACACGCAATTGGCTTCGAAAGGCCTGACCAAGACCGACAGAGAGAAGGCTGATCTTTACGTCGGCTACCAGATCGCAGTCGATAAGGAAAAGCCATGGAATGCCTTGGGCACCGGTCGTGGCTTCGGAGGTGGGATGGGATCGGCTACCCAGTCCACCATCAACGTCGGGAGTTTCGTCCTCGATATGTATGACCCGACCACCAAGCAACTCGTTTGGACGGGAACCGCGACCAAGGCGATTGACCCGAGTTCGAACGAAGAAAAAGAACCAGAAGAACTTGAATAAGGCCATGCAGAAGCTACTGAAGTATTACCCCAAGTAGAAATTAGATGGCGAACCAAGATTTCTCGAGCTCCAGGACCTAGCTAACTAGCGTGGGGCGAATATTTCTACGGCTATCACCAGCGTACAGACTGAGAGGCGAGACATGAGCGGCAATCCTGAAATCGTCAGACTCCAAGAAGCCCGTACTGCCAAGGTCCCCTGGAGAAAATGGGGGCCGTACCTCAGTGAGCGACAGTGGGGAACGGTCCGCGAGGACTATAGCGAAGGCGGTGACGCGTGGAATTTCTTCACCCACGATCAAGCCCGCTCGCGCGCCTACCGCTGGGGTGAGGACGGCATCGCCGGCATTTCCGATGACAAACAGTACCTCTGCTTCGCGCTGGCCTTGTGGAACGGCAAGGATCCAATTCTCAAGGAGCGGCTCTTCGGCTTGACCAACAGCGAGGGCAACCACGGCGAGGATGTAAAAGAGTATTACTTCTATCTCGACAGCACCCCGACGCATTCCTACATGAAGTATCTGTACAAGTACCCGCAGGCGGCATTTCCTTACACGGATCTGTTAGAGACGAACCGACGTCGTTCCAAAAACGACATGGAGTACGAACTCCTCGACACCGGCGTCTTCAATGACGACCGGTACTTCGACATTTTCGTGGAATATGCCAAAGACGGCCCGGAAGACATCCTGGTGCGAGTCACCGCCGCCAACCGCGGGCCGGAGGCGGCAGAACTGCGTCTGTTGCCGACGCTATGGTTCCGAAACGACTGGTCGTCTTGGATTGCCGAATCAAACAGAGCCTCTACGAAACCAAATCTCAAACAGATCAAGGCAACTGCGGGCACGACTGCGGTTTCGGCCGCGCATCCGCTGCTGGGTGAATTCATCCTTTCCTGCGAAGGCGAGGTGCCGCTGCTCTTCACCGAGAACGAAACAAACCACGAACGGCTTTTCGGACAAAAGAACGAAAGCCCCCACGTCAAGGACGGCATCAACGATTGCGTGGTGCAGGGTAAACAGGCCGCCGTGAACCCTGACAAGATGGGCACCAAGGTCGCGGCACACTACCAGCTCAATGTCGGTGCCGGCCAGACCAAAGTTATTCGCCTGCGGCTCTCCAACAGTTCTTCGGACCAGAAGGGCAAACCCTTCGGAAAGCAATTTGATGAGGTATTCGCTGAGCGGCTTCGTGAAGCCGATGAGTTTTACAAGTCGGTCACGCCGCGATCGGTGAGTGAAGACACGGCCAAGGTGATGCGTCAGGCCCTTGCCGGCATGCTCTGGAGCAAGCAGTTCTTCTTCTTCGATGGTGACAACTGGCTAGACGAACACCACTCCAACCCGCTTCATCACGGATATCGAGCTTCCCGAAACTCAGAGTGGTACCACATGCTGAACCAGGACATCATCTCCATGCCCGACAAGTGGGAGTACCCCTGGTACGCGGCCTGGGACTTGGCCTTCCACACGCTCCCGCTCTCGATCGTGGACCCCGACTTCGCCAAAGAGCAGATGGACTTGATGCTCCGCTCCTCCTACCTGCACCCCAACGGCCAGATGCCTGCCTACGAGTGGAACTTCAGCGACGTGAACCCTCCGGTCCACGCCTTTGCCACTCTCTTTCTGCACCGCACCGAGCAGGCTTTGCGCGGCGAGACGGACGTCGATTTCCTCAAGTCGACGTTCAACAAGCTGCTGCTGAACTTCAACTGGTGGGTGAACCGCAAGGACCGATTCGGAAAGAATGTCTTCGAAGGAGGCTTCCTCGGTCTGGACAACATCGGCATCTTCGACCGCAGCGCCCCGCTTCCCACTGGCGGCCACCTGGAGCAGGCGGACGGCACGGCCTGGATGGCCCTGTTCAGCCAGAACATGCTGGAACTCGCGTTCGAGCTCACCGCCCACGACCCCACCTACGAAGCCATGGTCATAAAGTTCGTAGAGCATTTTTGCTTCATCGCCTCGGGCATGAACCGTCCCGGTCAGGACGGCATGTGGGATGAGGAGGATGGCTTTTACTACGACCTCTTGCGGTTCCCCGATGGCAGCGCCACGCGGCTCAAGGTGCGCTCCATGGTTGGACTCCTGCCTCTGTGCGCCACCACGGTCCTGGAAAAGTACCAGCGGGAGCGTGCTCCGAGCGCGATGGCTTGGTTCCGTGAGCGCGCGCGCCGAATGCCCGAACTCCTTGAGACCATCCACCCCACGGGACCGGGTCACCTTGGGGTCGCGGAGCGGGGAATCCTCGCCCTGGTCAACCCGGAGCGGCTCCGCAGGATCCTTACGAAGATGCTCGACGAAAACGAGTTCCTTAGCCCCTATGGCATCCGCTCGCTCTCCAAGTTCCATGAGCAGCACCCGTATATCTTCAACGTAGGAGGCCAGGAGCACCGGGTGGACTATCTGCCAGCGGAGTCGAACACTGGCATGTTCGGAGGTAACTCCAACTGGCGGGGGCCGATCTGGATGCCGGTGAACGCGCTCATCATCCGAGCGCTGCAGAACTTCTACCTGTACTACGGCGACAATTTCAAGATCGAATGCCCCACCGGCTCGGGCAAGCTGATGAACCTCTTCGAGGTGAGCAAAGAGATCTCCGATCGGCTCACCCGGATATTCTTGCACGACGAGCATGGCCGGCGACCCGTCTACGGCGGTACCGAGAAGTTTCAGACCGATCCCCACTGGCAGGATCACATCCTCTTTTACGAGTACTTCCACGGCGACAACGGTGCCGGGTTGGGCGCCAGCCATCAGACTGGCTGGACCGGCCTGGTGGCCAAGGCCATCCAGCTCTTCGGGCTTCTGGATGCCAAACGTGCACTGGAAGGTGGTAAACAGACCGCGTTCAAACTCGAGGCCGTCGGCGCCGAGGCCGCGTAAGCGGCCCATAGAGTTGTATTCAAAGACTATGCCCTGGCCGGCGATCAGATGACGATCTCTTTACCGCTCCGGGTTTGTGGATTCGGTCTATCGCTTATCGGTAAACCTTAAGGGTGGCCCGGCGATGCCACCCCAGGAGTTCATAAAATGGCAGCAGAAGGTCTTGCTAGGCGTTAGTCTGAAGGTGACGGCTCCGACAGGCCAGTATGATCCCACCAAGTTGATTAACTGGGGCACCAACCGCTGGTCCTTCAAACCGGAATTTGGCTATTCCCAGCGATGGGGCAAATGGATTGTCGATGGGTACGCCGGTGTGTGGTTCTTCACCACGAATCAGGATTACTGGTCGCGCAATATAATGGGAGATGGTGCGGGCCGATCATGGGCTAGCATGCTATGGCGGAAGCAGGCCCGCAGGTCAATGAGTGGCGCGTGGGCCTAAACCTATTTCTTTGTGCCCCAGCATTGCCGCCGCTTTAGTACATCACGGCAGAATGACTAGTTCCGGCTTGCTGCCGCCGCTCATTCCATAGACTGTCCCGGAACGGAACGCACCGGCATCATACTTGTAGCAGCCGGGAGTGACTGCTTTGGTGGTCACCTGCTTCTTGCCGCCCCCCCTGATCGGGTCGTCTGGGTCAAACGGCGAGTCGGTGCCGAACGAGACCATGAATCCATTGTTCTTGTTCGAGCTCATCCACACCACGGTAGTACCAGCCTTGACGCAGAATAACTGGTTATTCTTCGCGTTGGGGATACCAGGTTTTACGTTGGCGGAATCTGACCCTCTTGTAATGTCAATCGTGCATACAGACGAGGGCGAACCGCAGGTGTTGGCCGCATTGCACATGCTCTCGGGTTGCTCCTCATCACATACGTATTTGCTCTTCTTTTGCGCCTGCGCGGTTGCGGAGCTCAGTAGAACGACGAAAAACAATAAAAGCAAGGCACTCCAACTGTTGAACTGCCGTTGAATTCTCATAGTGATATGCCCTGGCTCGTGCCGAGGCTATTGCGCAAATTCACTTCCACTCGATGATGTTAACCAATTTCCACGCGTTCTGGTTTAGCTCGATCTGCAATTCGCCTTCCTTGTTGACGATGAGCTGTGCAGCAGGTAAAAGAGCACCGCCACTCTTGCTCTTGTCTTTGTCATTGAAGTTGATTTCACCGGCCGTCAGATTGAAACTCTTCGTCTGGGTATTCTGACGGGCTTCGCCGAAAGCAATCCTGCGGTCCGTAAGAAAACGAATGGTTCGGCCGGTCGGGGTCACAATTTCTCGAATAAAGCGAAGGTCGTAGCCAACTGTGCCCGGGATCTGTATCCGACCCACGCCTTTCATCTTTTCAAGAGCATCCCTCAGTCCGTCGTTCTGACCCTGCTGGAACGCCCGTACCAGGATGTCTCTGTCCTCGGGGCTAGAGAACTCGTTAATAATGATTTTCACGCTAAAGTTGCTTCCCATCTGAGTGCTTGTGCCAAAGGCGGTGGCGTCAATGGTTTCGACTTTCCCTCGTTGCCCAAAGCCGGGAACGCTAGCGATCATGAGCAGAACAATCAGAAGGAGGATTCCATTTGCGAAGTTCAGGATCTTCAAGGTTGTGCCCATTGCAGTCCTCTCCTGTGGCGCAGCGTGGCTCTCCTGTATAGGACGCGCCCAATTCCCTCGAAAAGCCTATGGCGGGCTCGGACAATGGCGACACTGGCAGAAGTCCCAGTGGTAACGCGAATGACGTGTTGCCGTGCGTGTTCCCCGATTGATTTTCCTGCTCGGTTGTTGCTCCGGGTTGTCTAGATCACTCGGTTCACCCCAACAGAGAACACGCTTGTGGGCGGATGCTGACGACCATTTTCATGCTTCGTTGTGATCGACAGACCGGTCATGCTGACCTGTTAACAACAGTTACCGAGAGATCGGCCCATCAACGTCAACCTGAGACCAGTGATGTTGCGGCACGCGCCTGCGTCGAATCGAAGAGTTCCACACGACGCTGAAAAATGCGCAGCAAGATCAGCACCGCCAACGTCATCACCAGGTTGAAGATCAGTTGCGCCCATGCCACTGCCGTGCCGGGTTCGCCCGCGAAGTCCACCACCTTTGCCGCGAACCATCCAAGAAACGGCAGGAACAGTACGACTCCGAACGTGTTGAAGAAGAGGTTGGCCAGTGCTACCTGTCGCGCCGTCTTGTGCATCTTGATGCTGGCTACCAGCGCCGTAGCCGTTGTCCCGATGTTCGCACCGATGACGATGGGAATTGCCGCCGTTGCCGGCAGAATTGACTGCTGCACGAGAAGGATGCAAAGTCCGGTGGTGATGCTACTCGACTGTACGATCGCAGTAACAACCGCCCCTGCCAGTACGCCCATCATTGGCGTACGCGAGCGACTCAGTACCTCCGCGAATAGCGGACTCTGAGCCAGAGGCTTCAGCGTGAAGCTCACTAAATCAAGACTGAAAAGGATGAACCCGAAATAGAAGGCAGCTTTGCCAAGAACCTTGAAGCGCGTCGGAATTGCGCTCAGCGCTGTGCCGAGAACGATGAAGAACGGTCCGATCCCAGTTAACTTCAACGAGACCAGCCATGCCGTGGAAGTCGTGCCAATGTTTGCGCCAAGCAGGACACCCAGGCTGGAGCGGAGGGTCATAGTGCCAACATCCACCAGCGCCACAGTCAGTGAGGTAACGGCACTGCTTGATTGAATGATAGCGGTCGCAACAGCACCCAGCACCACCGCCCGCCAGCGACTTTCGGTAAGGCTGCCTAGCCATTTCCGGAGCGTCTCACCACCAACCGCTTGGAGCTCGCGACTGAACGCCTCAAGCCCGTACAGGAACAATACGATCGCAGAAATGGCGGCGAATAGAATCCTGAGGCTCGACATCCGTCAACCTTGAGGGACACTTCTTTCGCAGTAGTTTCATTCCCGTGGGGGCCCGGTCGACTGTCAGTTGTAACAGTGTGCCGCCGGATGTCCTGCGCCGCTCCCCGTGCGCCTGTTGCAAAATCGCCTCTCAGACAATGTGGATCCCTGTCAAACACTTTTTGAGCGTACTGCTCCGTGCACTCCGAAGAGCGCGCCATTTCGCTCTAGTTGAAGGTTCTGCCATACCAACCGAAGGCCCGCTCGTAATCGTTTCAGGTCTGAAACTCAGTTCGACCCATGCATCTCTTCGGTCACACCTTCGATCATGATTACTACTTCGGTGCGCCGGCTAAAACCGGCTAGGTGCGGTGAATGAAAGAGTCACACGAATGTGAAGTAGCGAACCACATCGGCCCCGAGTCATGCGGAGCCGCTCGCAAGGGCGGCGTCGAAGCGTTGACAGGGGAACGTGCGGGCCAGGTATTGAGCCGCGAAAGGAATCCAACTCCGGGACGCCGACGCTGTCGGAGTGGCGGAAGGCTGTACTCGAGGCCGGCTAACGAAGTTGGCAAATCCTTCTTGTCCATGCTAGCAACTCCCGAGGGGCCAGCCCGACCATCCAAGAGATCCGCGAAGCAGCGTGAAAATTGCCAGATCGGCCCAAAGGGAGCACACGTTCCTCGAAACTGAACAGCTCAATAACTCTTCGCGCGTAAGATTCTTGAAGCCGCCTTTATCTTCTTCGATACCAGCGCCTGTTCGAGCGCGATCTTGCCGGTTCTGATATTGCAAGATAGTCTCTTCGATCGTTCCCTTGGTGATCAGACGATACACGGTTACGTTCTGTTTTTGGGCCGATGCGGTGGGGCGACACGCAGAGAAACGGATGCCTTCATCCAGGATGTGTTTTGAATCCCAATGGTCGCAAAATGGCAAAGTAGTGGCCTCGGTCGGCATTCGTACCGAACCCGGGCAAACAATTGTCGTGTACAGGCACCGCGACAGCCAATCGGTCGTCGCAAAGCGTGGGATAGCCTGTGTCCATAGTCTGGACCCAATGTCACTACGGCGGTGAACGCGCTGGTTCATCTGTCCCGCGTCGTTCACATTCGTGTACTCCGGCATGTACTCCAAAAGAACACCTGTTGACAAATAGATTGTAGGCAAACGCACTTAGTGTCATTGCCGACCTTCTGCATTGGAAAATAGAGCGTAATGGTCTGCCAGAACAACTCAATAGTTTGCCCAGATCCCTGGAGTGGCGAGTTCGACGAGATTATTGTCTGGGTCCCGAAAGTAAATACTGAAACCACTTCGTTCCCACCGAACTTCAGATTCGATTTCGATGCCGCGATCTCGGAGGCGCGTCCGCCAGTCGGACAGCGTTTCGGGGGAAACGGCGAATGCGAAGTGTCCAGCCCCCGCCGTCTCGTGCGGAGGGATACTACCGCCGGGGAGAGCCACGGGCTTATCCGATGCACCGCGAAGAAAAAGTAACAATACGTCCTTACCGACTCGGAACGCACAGAAACGGTCGTCACCGACCAAGACCCCCAAGCCGAATACAGATTCGTAGAAGTCGCGGGCCCGACCAACGTTGGACACATTTATGCAGGTTTCCACAATCCCTTGCACCTGCGGGATGGGGTGAATCATTGGAGCGGTCCTCAAGTTCTAATTTCGAAAACCAAGTTATTTAGCAAGAGACGCCAAGGCTAATCGAAACATGACGTCGAATGGGCCATTCCTGGAAACCGAACACAGAGCTTTCTCCGCCGCTGATCGCTGATAACCCAGATTGACGAGCGCTGAGAGCACGTCCTCTTCTACCGAACTGAGGGCGGGTACGGCAGCAATTTCTCCGTGTTTTTGGACGGGCAATTTGTCGCGAAGTTCGAGAACCATACGCTCGGCTGTCTTCTTACCGATGCCCGGAATGCGGGTCAGACGAGCAATGTCACTGCCGCGAATCGCGTTGACCATTTCATCCGCCGGCATGCCGCTGAGTATCGTGATCGCGAGCTTCGGCCCAATGCCACTGACCGTGATCAGCTTTTCAAAAAGAATCTTTTCCGCAGACCTAAGGAAGCCATAGAGTGCGATAGCGTCTTCACGCACATGGGTATGGATGTGCAACGTGACTTCGCCGCCAATTCCGGGTAGATCGGAAAAAGTAGGGACGCTGATGGTGACGTCGTAGCCGACGCCGCCGGTGTCGACGATGGCCTGATTGGGGTGCTTGGCCAGCAATTTTCCTCGAAGGTGAGCAATCATAGGGCGTCAGTCGCCGTTTCGGTCGTCAGCGGAATCAGGCTTGCTGAAGAACACTGGCCGACAGTGTGGAGACTAAAATAACGAGCTTTGCTTCCGGTTCGGTGTAATCCTGAAGTGTTCGTAGGCCAATTGGGTGGCGACCCGTCCGCGCGGCGTGCGATTGAGAAATCCGATCTGAATCAAGAACGGCTCGTAAATCTCTTCAATCGCGTCCTGTTCCTCGGCTAATGCAGCAGCCAACGTGCTGACGCCCACCGGCCCACCCTGATATTTCTCGATGATTGTCAACAATAGCTTGCGGTCCACTTCATCGAAGCCGTGCCGGTCCACCTCCAGCATTTGCAGCGCGGCCTGGGCGGTCGGCAGGTCGATCCTCCCCGCTCCTCGTACTTGCGCATAGTCCCGCACCCGGCGCAGAAGGCGATTCGCAATACGCGGGGTGCCGCGAGAGCGGCTCGCAATTTCCAATGCGCCAGCATCGTCGACTTCAACTCCCAGAATGTCTGCCGATCGTTCCACGATGATTTGCAAATCGCTATGCGTGTAGAACTCCAGCCGCAGGACGATTCCAAAACGTGAGCGCAACGGCGAGGAAAGCAGTCCCGCGCGCGTAGTTGCACCAATGAAGGTGAACGGCTTTACATCCATGGTATGCGTGCGCGCAGATGGGCCCTGCCCGATCATGATGTCGAGCTTGTAGTCTTCAAGGGCCGAGTAAAGGATTTCCTCGAGTGCGGGCTGCAGGCGGTGGACTTCATCAATAAATAAGACCTGCTTGTCGCGAAGATTAGTCAGGATGGCGGTCAAGTCGCCCTTGATCTGCAACGTGGGACCTGACGTTTGTTGAAATGGAACAACCAGTTCATTGGCGATGATGGTCGCGAGAGTGGTCTTGCCCAAGCCCGGTGGGCCATAGAGCAGAACATGGTCCAGAGCCTCTCCGCGAGAGCGGGCCGCTTCGATGGCGACTGCCAGGTTTTCCTTGACTTTGGGCTGGCCGATGAACTCGGCCAGGCGTTGCGGGCGGAGTTTCAGCTCGAAGGAAGAGTCGTCTCCGACCGGCGCGCCGGAAACGAGACGCTGCTTCAGATCAGGAATGTTTTTGGCAGTGGCCACTGACAGGATGGTAAGGCGAAATCAGCAATTGAGCAATCGCGGAAAAAAGGCCCGAGGATGGATTCGGGCGCAAACCTCCTCGGTCATGCGGTCGTCCCCGCATGCGAAGCCTTACCCCTAGACTTGATTCCGGGTTTTGGCCGGCTCTTTTTCGCCAACCCGTTTGCTTACCTCAAATACTGCTTTGCCAGCTTTCTTGTCAGCGTCGACGACCAGGTGATCGCCGTGCAAAACCTCGCCATCCAATATTTTCAGGGCAAGTGGATCCTGCACAAGCTTCTGGATGGCGCGTTTCAGCGGGCGCGCTCCGAAGTTCGCATCAAAGCCTTCGGTAAACAGCAAGTCCTTCGCTGCCTCGGTCAGTTCCAAAGAAATCTTACGATCGGCTAACAGACGGCGAACGTCTTCCAGTCGAAGCTCGATAATTCGCACCAACTGCTCTTTGCCCAGCGGATGGAAGACGATGATGTCGTCCACGCGGTTTAGGAATTCGGGTTTGAAATGCCCGTGTAGAGCGTTCATCACCTGTTTTGCGGCTTCTTCAAATTCTTTTTCCGAGCGCTGGCCTTCGGACTGCAAAAACGCGGACCCAATGTTCGAGGTCATGATGATGACCGTGTTGCGGAAGTCAACGGTGCGGCCGCGCCCATCGGTTAACCGGCCATCATCCATCATCTGTAACAAGACGTTGAACACGTCGGGATGGGCCTTTTCGATTTCATCGAAGAGAACCACCGCATAAGGACGACGGCGCACCTGTTCGGTGAGCTGTCCACCTTCTTCGTAACCCACGTATCCGGGAGGCGCGCCGATCAAGCGCGACACGGCATGCTTCTCCATGTATTCGGACATATCGATGCGAACCATGGCATGCTCATCGTCAAAAAGAAATTCGGCAAGGGCTCGGGCGAGTTCGGTTTTGCCAACCCCGGTTGGCCCAAGAAAGATGAATGACCCAATCGGACGCTTGGGATCGCTAAGTCCGGCACGGGAACGGCGAATGGCATTCGCCACGCGCTGCAGAGCTTCGTCCTGCCCCACCACACGCTGGCGCAAACGCTCTTCCATGGTGACAAGTTTTTTGACTTCACCCTCGAGCATTTTCGAAACAGGAATGCCCGTCCACTTCGAGACAATGCGAGCCACATCCTCTTCGTCAACTTCCTCTTTCAACATGCGCTTGGCTGAGGTTCCCTCCATCTGAGCCGTGACTTTGGTGAGTTGCTCTTCCGTCTGCCGCAGCGTGCTGTAGCGGATTTCGGCCACCCGCTGCAGGTTACCCTTGCGCTCTTCCGCCTGCTCTTCCAGTTTGAGCTGCTCGATTTTTTCTTTCAATGTCCGCGCGCTAGCGATGAGATCTTTCTCGCGCTTCCAGTTAGCTTTGAGCGCGTGGGATTGTTCCCGCAATTCGGCCAGCTCTTTCTCGATAACGGCCAGCCGCTCTTTTGAATTGGTATCGCTTTCTTTCTTCAGAGCCTGTTTCTCGATTTCGAGTTGGGTCGCCCGACGTTCGAGTTGGTCGATTTCCGTAGGCATGGAATCGATCTGAATTCGCAAACTTGCTGCTGCCTCGTCGATCAGATCGATGGCTTTGTCGGGCAAGAAGCGGTCGGAGATATAGCGATGAGACAGAGTAGCCGCAGCCACGATGGCCGAATCTTTGATACGCACGCCATGATGAACTTCGTAACGTTCTTTCAGTCCACGCAGAATAGCAATGGTGTCTTCGACATTCGGTTCGCCCACAAAGACGATCTGGAAACGGCGTTCCAAAGCCGCATCTTTTTCGATGTATTTGCGATATTCGTTGAGAGTAGTGGCGCCGATAGCACGTAACTCACCGCGAGCGAGTGCGGGTTTGAGCATGTTTGACGCATCAATTGCGCCTTCCGAGGCGCCAGCGCCGACGAGGGTATGCAACTCGTCGATGAAAAGAATGATCTCTCCTTGAGAGTCTTCAATTTCCTTAAGAACTGCCTTGAGGCGGTCTTCGAATTCGCCGCGAAACTTTGCCCCCGCCAGCATGGCTCCCAAGTCGAGTGCAACTACCCGTTTGTTTTTTAGGACTTCCGGAACATCCCCTGAAATAATTCGCTGCGCCAGGCCTTCTACGATGGCGGTCTTACCAACCCCAGGCTCGCCAATCAGGACGGGATTATTTTTGGTGCGACGGGAGAGCACCTGTACAACCCGCCGAATTTCTTCGTCGCGGCCGATGACCGGATCCAGCTTGCCACGGCGCGCCTGTTCGTTCAGATCGCGAGCGTAGCGCTCCAACGCCTGATACTTGGCCTCAGGATTCTGGTCGGTGACTTTTTGCGAGCCACGCACGGAAGTAAGTGCTTTCAGGATCGCGTCGTAAGTTGCACTGTGCTGCGTTAGGATTTCCTGCGCGGGATCACGTCTCAAGTGTGTAATGGCCAGCAACAAATGCTCGGTCGAAACGTACTCGTCCTTGAAATTCGACGCTTCTTTGAAGGCGCGCTCCAGAAGTTCATTCGCAGCCTTAGAGATGGTAGCTTGCGCGGCTCCGCCCGAGACTTTCGGTAAGCGTTCAAGTTCGCGATACGTCTGGTTCAGCACGGCCTGCGGACCAATGCCAATCTTCTCGAGAACCGGCTGGATGATGCCTTCTTTGTCTTCTAAAAGCGCGGCCAGCAGGTGTGCGGGTAGCAACTCCGGATTGCCGTGTTCGGACGCGAGGTCATTGCCACGTTGCACGGCTTCTTGCGCTTTTACGGTGAATTTATCCCAACGAATTGCCATGGCTTATTCCTTAAACTAACTGCGTTTGTCGCTTTAACGATGCAAGGACAGCTCACCAGCAACAGATCGGGTCCCTTCACTGCGCCCGGCGAGAGTCAATTTTAGTCGCAAACAAGAGCGGGAGACGGTTTGTGATCCGCCTCCCGCTAAGATGTTTGGTTGCGGAGAACGATGCCTGTCCTCCAAATTAGGCGGCTTGGCCGGTGCTCTTCGGCTGCTTGCCTTCCAACGTCCTTTCGCTGCCCACATTGACTTTGATCTGCTTGGGCTTGGCTTCGGCCTTTTTGGCCAGCCTTACGTTCAGGACACCCTTTTCGTAGTTGGCGGTAACACTATCCGTGTCTACGGTGGTAGGCAGAGTGAAGGTTCGAGTGAAGCTGCCATACCGGCGCTCGATGCGGCGGTAGTTCTCTTCTTTCTCGTCCTTCTCCAGCTTGCGTTCGCCGTGAACGGTGAGAGTGTTGTTTTCGATGCGGACATCGATGTCCTTCTCATCAATTCCCGGAACTTCGATCTTCAGCGTGACGTTGTGTTCGTCTTCATAAACGTCTACTGCGGGAGCGAAGCTCGAAGTGGACAGGGATTCATCCCGACCTTCGTTGAACGAAGCATTGAACAAGCGGTTCAAGCGTTCCTGAACGGTGTTGAATTCGCGGTAGGGGTCCCAACGGGTAAGTACAGTCATAGAATCCTCCTAAAATCTTGGTTGTAGCTGCAGGTACGAGTATCGTTTACCTGTTTAGCGTGAAGTGATAATAAAACATGAGTGTATTATTGTCAAGTATATGTTTAGCAATATTTTCAATTACTTACGTAGGCAATAACACACTTCAGATACTCGGTTTCGGGGACATTCAAAAGAATGGGATGATCTCTCGATTGGGTGCGGTTTTCTATGACGCGAAGATTTCTGTGGACATCGCGGGCCGAAACTCCCACAACTTCAAGAAATTGAAACGGACTGACGTGGTAGGAACAGCAGCACGTGACGAGAATTCCGCCCGGCCGCAGCATTTTCAGGGCGCGCAGATTAAGCTCCTTATAGCCGCGAAGGGCGGTTTCAAGGTTGGCTTTGCTCTTGGCGAAGGCCGGAGGATCGAGCACGATGGTGTCGTAGCGTCGGCCCCCGTCGGCGTAGTCCCGCAGCAGGTCAAAAGCATTGCCTTCGACCCATTCGATCTCACGATGGTTCAGGGCAGCGTTGTGGTCGGCCATTTCCAGTGCTGGCCGTGAACTGTCTACTCCTGTGACGTTGCCGCAAGACGGAGCCAGATGCAGGGCGAAGCCTCCCTGGTAGCAGAAGACGTCCAAAGCTTCGCCGTGAGCATAGCGGGCTGCAGCCGCATAGTTCTCGCGCTGATCGAGGAACGCACCAGTTTTCTGGCCTTCGAGTGCTTCGTAATGAAAGCGTATCCTGTTCATGGAGAAATCCGTGCTGGCCTTCCCCCCTTGAATCAAGCCGGAAGGACGAGCGGGAAGCTGTTCGAGTTCGCGGATACGAGGATCTACCCGCTCGATGATGGAGGCCGGCCTCAATCGATCGTTCAGCTCAGTAGTAATCAGTTCGCGGACGGGCTGCGCGTCCATGGCTTGGGTGAGGATCTGGAGGGAAAGCAAATCGTTGTAACGGTCGACGATCAGGCCAGGCAGAAAGTCTGCTTCGGTAAAAATGAGCCGATAGGCGTCGGTATCGCGCACCACCTTCCCGCGGTAACTGACCGCGTCATGAATCCGCTCGCGCAGTAATCCAGGAACATCATTCACAACGCGGTCGGAAATCATACGAATGGCGATCTGCGAGGCGCTACTGTAAAGGGCGGTCCCCAGAACTTTCCCGTGCTCATCCGTGACGCCTACGGCCGCGCCCGGCGAAATTCCATTGGCGGATACGATGTCGGAGCGATACACCCAGACGTGCCCGTCCTGCAGCCGCTTTGCTCCGCGCCGCGAGATTTTCACAACCGGAAGCGACGAAACTGCTGACTTTGAGGGCATGCCACAATCTTAACCCTGGCAAGGATCCACGAGGAGACAGCGGTCGAGCGCAGCATCGACAGTTCAGGTGGCCGCGAAAGTGGCGAGCCTACTCCGCCGGACGGCCAGAGGCGCCGGTCCCTACGTATGCGCAGTAGAACTAGCTGGCCGCAGGGTGTTGGGATGGCTGGGGTGCTTCAGGAGGCGCTTCTCTCAAGGCTTTTTTCAAGTCGGCATGAAGTTCGTCGATTTCGGTCATGGGCAACTCTGAAGCCCATTCTTCAAGTTGCGCTACGTCGAGCGTGGTGTGCAGGCGGATGCCAGACTTGATGTCGTCGGCGAAGGCGACGCTGAAATCGCCCGGCTGATATTGGGTGTCACCAATTTTCCTTCCCGTGTGTGCATCGTAAAGACGCCGACTGGCATTGCCGTCGCTATTCAGGAAGGCGAAGAAGACCTCGCCCAGGTCGTTGTATTCGGCCCGATAGAACCAGGCTTTGTCGACGTGAGTTTTCGGTCTCACTCGGCGCTTGGCAGTGAGGCTCGGCCGCTCTTCGGCCACACCCGTGGCGGGATCGAAATACAAAATTCGCTGGCAAGATTCACAGACGATAACCTGACCGCTGCGTACTTCATTGTAGGTCTGCGGACGCAGCATGACCTGGCATCCCATGCATTTCTGGTCGCGAACTTCGGCCAACCCTGAGCCGCGAAATTTCGACACGCGCTCGTACTGACGCAACAAGTCTTCATTCACGCCTGCGCGAGCCTGATTGCGCTTTCCATTCCATTCTGCCAGCAGTTTTTCATCTTCGGCGGTGCGCTCGCGAGCCGCGGATTTCTCTTTTTCGATCTCCGCCATCTCAGCCTTAAGTTCAAGCTCTGCGGCTTTTACATCTTTGTCGCGAGCTTCGGCATTGAGCATCAGCTCCAGAATCTTGTCTTCGTTTGACTTGATATCCTGCTCGGCAAACTGGATTTCGTGCAACAGCGCCTTGTACTGTTCATTGGTCTTTACTGCCAGAGATTGGTCGCGGTACTTCGAGATTTTGCCCTGCAAGTCCTGGATAGAGCTTTCGTAAGATCTGCGGGTGGCCTCGTCGGCTTTGACGGCGATTTTGGCCTTGTCCAGGCCGGCTTTGGTGCCGGCCAATTTGGCTTCGATGGCGGCCACACGTTTAGGCAGCGCGGCGACTTCCTGGTTCAGACGGAGGATTTCGCGGTCCGCCTGCTGTAGCTCCATAAGGTGTTGCACGTCTGGAAGCATTGGGCTGATGTAATTTTAGCATGGGGTAGTAAAGACCACGCGGCAAGCCGAACTCCTGACAGTCCTGTCAGCCCGAGCGGAGCAGCGGCAAAACGAGCGAAGTGGGTGAGGTTTGCTTTTTGTGGCCGCTGCTGCGATCAGAGGGAAACGGGCGAGTCTAGGCCGTCCGGGCATATGGGCACATTTGCTCCTACCCGCGCATGGGGTGATAGGCTTTTATCGAGGAGTAAATTTCAATGCAACGCATGAACCTGGGCGATTTCGAATTGACCGCTATCTCCGACGGAACTTATCACCTGGATGGCGGAGGGATGTTCGGCGTCGTCCCCAGAAGTTTGTGGGAGCGGAAGGTAAAGCCAGAGGGCAACAATCTCGTCCCCTTGGGATTGAATTCCGTCCTGATTCGCACTGGGTCACAGACCGTGCTCATTGAAACCGGCGTGGGCAACAAGCTTTCGGAAAGAATGGTCAAAATCTACGGCCAGCCCGCCCAACTGCTCGACCAACTTGCCGAGGCCGGCGTCGCGCCGGAAGATGTGGACATCGTCATCAATAGCCACCTGCACTTCGATCATTGCGGATGGAACACTGTCCGCAAGGGCGACACAGTTGCGGCCACGTTTCCCAAGGCAAAGTACTACGTACAGGCAGGCGAGTGGGAACACGCGCACGAAAATCAGCGGGACGGAGTCAGCTACATCACTGAGAACTACGGTCCGCTGGTCGAAAGCGGACAAATGACGCTGGTGCGCGGCGATGCGGAAATTGTTCCCGGGATATCAGTCCGTGTTTATCCGGGGCACACGCGCGATATGCAGGCAATTCTCCTCAAAAGCGGCGGAAAGACCGCCTGTTACATTTCGGACTTGATTCCTACGAGCGCACACCTTGATTTGAACTGGGTGATGTCCTACGACTTGTATCCACTAGAAACCGTCGAAAGCCGGAAGCGGTACTATGCCGAGGCCCTTCCGGGAAAGTGGCTGACCATGTTTACGCATGATGCGCAATTGCCGTGGGCTTACGTGGTAAAGAATGACAAGGGGAAGATGGTGGTCGAAGAGTAGGACGTGAGCCCAGATTAGGCGTACGCCCAAACTTTTGGGAGGGTTCTCCGTTAGTGCTCTGCTTCGGCGGGGCATCCTGAAGAGTTGGCGGCACGGCCGATCTCGTCAGTCATGTTTGCCTAATTTCCCAACTGAGCTGGCTAAATCCGTACACGGGCGCGGTCGAGAACAACATCATGGTTGCGCAAGTGGATCATACCGGAATGAAGACGTTACACATGGTCACCGCCGACCCCTTCCGCACACCCACGTTTACTCCCTTCGCCGATCCAAACTGGTTCTTCTTTGCGACGGGAGCGACCACATGTGTGACGCCGGGCGCATGTGCTTCCATTCCGGCGCGGAACAGTCAGAGCTTCGCCTGGAACCACGGTGACATTCAGAATGAAATCGCCACAACATGGGTCGGCTACGTCGGACAGGGCGTCGAAGATTCCGGAACCGACAGCAAAACCTGGTCCGATCACACCGATGTGCGACCAACTATCCTGAACTTGGTGGGTTTAAAGGACGATTATGTACACGACGGGCGTGTCGTGTCGGAGATTCTGGAAGGCAACGCTCGTCCCTTTGCGGTGAATGCCAGCCCGGGTTTCGTCCCTCTGGCCCGTACCTATAAGCAGTTGAACGCACCTTTTGGTCAATTCGCCATGGCCACGCTTCGAGCTTCCACTAAAGCGCTGGCATCAGGCGATCCGGACGACGCAACGTATACTGCGATCGAAGGAACGATCCAGTCGCTCACTACGCGGCGGGATACGCTCGCGGCGGAAATCAAAAGCGTGTCGGCGCCGAATTCATGGGCCAGCCCTTTAGTGCCCTCCAGGCTCTCGAACTCGTCGTGCACGGGGAAATATACTGCTTGATGAGGCGAACCATTTACCTCACTAGGGGGGCAAACAAACAGTGATGCGATGAATGGTGCATCACCGCGCCATCAACTTGATAGGTAAGGAATCAGGCCCGGTCCGCTCCAACGCGTTCCGGGCTTCGATTAATTAGGCTAAGTATGGTTGGCTGCGATCCAGCCGTCCTGAGTAGACGGAGAATGTTTGACCTTGGGGTCACGAATGGATCGGACCTACGCACGCTGAAGTGGTCGGAACAGGTGGCCGGCACGGCTGGAGGCGAACCATATTGGTCGTCCTGAAACTAGGCTCGCAAGATTCTCCCATCGATATGCCCTCGCCAGTTGCCAGCAGCCGGTGTCGCTGTCACTGTGCCGTTCATCGCTTTCCTGAATGCGGCTTGAAATTGTGTCATTTCTTCGTGGGTGCCGACGGTGATACGCGTCCAGGTGGGCATGATTGGCCACACTCTTCCGATCATCACATTCTGTTGGGCCATGGCCTCGACAATGCTTTTCGCGGGGCGTTTCGTGTCCAGCATAAAACAATTGGACTGCGAGGAAATGTAGGAGTATCCGTTTTGTTCAAGCCACTGAAAGGTTTCGGCGCGTACCGCCGCATTGATTCGCTTGCGCTCCGGAATCAATTGCGGATCTTTGAGGCTCGCGATCGCTGCTGACACTGCAGTAATGGGCATGAAATTTCCGCCAAAGTTATCCAGCCGGTCCAGCAGATCGGGACGCCCCACGGCAAAGCCGCAACGGATTCCCGCCAGACCATACGCCTTCGAAAAGGTGCGCAGCACGATTATGTCTTTGTCAGCCTTGACCAGGTCGAGGGCAGAAGGCATATCGGCAAAATGCAGGTACGCTTCGTCGACCAGCACCACTGCGCCCTTAGGCTTATTGTCCACCGCGAATTCAATTTCGGAATGCGCGGTAAGCGTTCCAGTCGGATTATTGGGATTGCAGATGTAAATGACGCCGGCATCCGGCGCAGAGGCCAGCATTTTGCGCACGTCGTGCGCATGGGTCTTGGTCAACGCTACCGGCACTACGCGCGCACCCGACACCTTTGACATGAACGCGCCCGCTTCGAAGGTTGGATCAGCGGTGACGTAGCTTCGCGTCGGCGACGTGTAGGCCAGCACGGTGTAGTGCAGAGGTTCGCTTGATCCCGCGAAGAGGCGAACGTAATCGGTCTTCAATCCCTCTTGCTGTGCGAACAGTTTGACGAGTTCGTCGCTCAGATCGTCGCGGTAACGTCCGCCGTCAGGCGTAATCGCCGCAATCGCTTCGCGCGCACCGGCTGACGGCCCGAGGGGATTCTCGTTCGAATCCAGAAAGATGACGTCTTTGCGATCAGTCGACAGATGACGCCGCGAGGCATGAGCGAGCATAGGCTCAGTGACCAGGCGAAAGCCGGCGACGGTTGCTGCTGTTGCGGAAAGCTTTAGAAACGACCGCCGGGACGACGCGACTGCGTTCGAAGGCATAGCGAACCTTCCTAAAGATGAAACCCTGCTCGCGTCGAGCAATGCGGCAGGTTGCTGGATTCTGGACCGCTACAATGGGCAAGTCAAGAGGCGCCTGACATTTTCGTAAGCACCGCGCGAATGCGATCTCCGACGATTGCGTCTTCACCGGGCTGCAACATCCATACTCCAACTACGAGAGTGTTCGCATCGGCCGGTATGCCCTGATTTGGCTTTTGGCCAGTGTTCGGGTTCAGTTCAATCGAAGGTTGCCCGGTGCGCAACGCGGCCACGATCTGGGTGGTGCTGACCCCAGTGACTGCCGGATCGAAGCGTATCAGGAGGTGCGGAACATGGTTTGCGATCTTCGGCACAACGGTCTCCGTCGTGACTGAAGGAATGCCTTTTACGGCAGCCGCGATGAGATCGATCCTCTTCTGGTAGTCGCCTTGCATTGATTCTTCCGTATGCGAGAGAACCCAGTCGACCGCTGCGACCATCCCCACAATCTGCTCCTTGGCCACTTTCATGCCACGGCCGATACCGTCATCCGGATTATTGTTCTGATGGGCCAGGTCAGTCAGACTCTTTTTGCCCAGGAGCAGACCTGCGTTTTGCGGACCGCGCATTCCTTTGCCCCCGGAAAACGACACCAGGTCGAAGCCCATGCCGGTGTACTTCCATAGATTCGAAATTGGTGGCATGTCGGCGGCGGCGTCGAGGTGGCAGGGTATTTTGTATTTGTGTGCTACTCGCAGCCACTCTTCACGGCCGATCTGGGCGCTCCCTGCGATCCCAACTTCGTCTTCCGCGGCGTTGAAAAAATTTGTCATGATCGCATGGCCTGCGCCGCAAGCACGCTCGTAGTCGTCGAGGCTGACAACCTCGGTCACCCGCGCCCCGCAGAGATACATGGCACGATCATATCCATAGCGATGGGCCCGTTGTACGATGACCTGATTTTTCATTCCGTCGATTGCCTGCGGCATATCGAGCACATTGATGTTGTTTGTCTGTTGCATGCAAGCTGCAGTGGCGAGACTGATCGCTCCCGAGGCTCCGGAGGTTACGACTGCCCCTTCGCACGTGAGGCGCTGCGCGATATATTCGCCAGCCTTCCGCTGAAGGTCGCGCAAACGCACAGGATGGAGCGCGGCCTTCTGCACTGCAGCCAGAACCTCGGGTGGCATGCATGCGGCGGTCAGCATGGTGTAGGTGCCCGCGGCGTTGATGATCGTCGGGACACCGAGCTTGGCATAGTAGTCCTCACCATCCGACGATTGCGTCCGCGACGATAGAGTTTTAGCGGACGAAATGAGCGGTGCCGCGCCAAGGGCCGCCGTGAGCGAACTGGCCCAGCGAAAGAAACGGCGACGGGAAAAGAAACCTGCCTGAGATTCAGTCGATGCCGACATGCGGTTGCTCCGTTCTTTGTGTGTTCATCGCTTTAGGGTTGCCTTGACCTGCGTTGCCGGACCCGCTAATCCAGTCGGTTGCAAAGTAACATACGGGACAGTGCCTCACTTTATAGTACTGCTCGGGAGACCATGCGTTTCTCTGGAGCTAACCGAACGAAGGGACGCGCGTCAAGCCCGTTTCAGCAGATCGCCATTCGACTCCAGGACCAGACGCGCAAGTCAGCAGGGGCAACCCCGTCACGTCCGCCTGGCGAATAGTTTGAAGCTCGGGTCGAAAGCGAGCGCGGTTTGACCCACTCCGCACCCTCCAATAAACTGAAAACATTCCACTTCGAAACATGACCTATGGCCGATAGCATTCACGTCAAGCTTCCTGACGGGTCCGTGAAAGATGTCCCCAAGGGGACGACCGCGCTCGAGATCGCAAAATCGATTGGCCAGCGGCTGGCAGATGCCACGCTCGTCGCCAAAACCAACGGCGATCTGATCGATATCACCCGGCCCCTCGAGAAAGACACTGATCTCCGCCTGCTGACCGATCGCGATCCTGAGGCGCTGGAAGTTTACCGGCATTCGTCTGCTCACCTTCTCGCCGCTGCTGTGCTGGAGCTATTTCCGGAAA
Source organism: Terriglobia bacterium (assembly GCA_963786325.1). GTDB lineage: Bacteria > Acidobacteriota > Terriglobia > Terriglobales > Acidobacteriaceae > JAIQFF01. Next base: position 582,518 of record CAWAYW010000010.1, on the reverse strand, counting down.
CCAAGCTGGGCCACGGGCCGCCGACTGATACTGGATTCTTCTACGATTTCTATCGCCCCACTCCGTTTTCCCCCGAAGATCTGCAGAAGATTGAAAAGAAGATGCAGGAGCTGGTACAGCAGGATCTTCCTTACGCCCGCGAGTTTCTGCCGCGCAATGAAGGACTGGCGAAGTTCAAGGGCGAAGGCGACTTCATGAAGTGCCATTTCATCGAGCAATTCACCAAGCCCGATGAAAAGATTTCGATTTATAAGACCGGCAAGTTTCTGGATTTCTGTCGCGGCCCGCACATCCCTTCGACGGGGAAGATCAAGGCGTTCAAGCTGCTGAATATTGCCGGCGCCTACTGGCTGGGTGACGAGAAGAACCCGCAACTGCAGCGCATTTACGGGACGTCGTTTTTCTCGAAGAAAGACCTCGACGATTTCATTAATAAACAGGAAGAGGCCAAGAAGCGCGACCATCGCGTCCTGGGCCAGCAACTCGATTTGTTTTCCATCCAGGAACTGGCGGGGCCGGGGCTGATTTTCTGGCATCCCAAGGGCGGAATCATCCGCAAGGAGATGGAAGAGTGGATGCGCTCGGAATATTTAAAGCGCGGCTACTCGCTGGTATACACGCCGCACGTGGCGCGGCGGCAGTTGTGGCAGACCTCCGGACACGAAGGCTACTACGCGCAGAACATGTTCGACGTCATGGAACTCGACGATGCCGAATACCGCATGAAACCGATGAACTGTCCGTTCCACATCCTGATCTACAAAGACTCGCTGAAATCGTATCGCGACCTGCCGGTGCGGCTGGGCGAGTTGGGGACGGTATATCGCTACGAGCGCTCGGGTGTGATGCACGGGCTATTGCGGGTGCGCGGCTTCACCCAGGATGATGCTCACATTTTTTGTACGCCGGAGCAGATTGAAAAAGAGATCGCCGATTGCGTCGAGTTCGCTCGCGATGTTCTCAAAGATTTCGGTTTCGACAAATTCCAGACCGAGCTCTCGACTTGGAATCCTGCGGATCGCAGAAATTTTGTGGGCAGCGACGAGCAGTGGAACAAGGCTACCGCCTCGCTCGAAAAGGTTCTCAAGGAACTGAACATCGAATACACCACCATTCCTGGAGAAGCCGCGTTCTACGGGCCGAAGATCGACATCAAGCTGGTGGACGCAATCGGCCGCCTGTGGCAGCTTTCCACCGTGCAGTTCGATTTCAACCTGCCGCAACGCTTCGGCCTCGAATATGTTGCCGAAGACGGATCGCGCAAACAGCCGGTAATGGTGCACCGGGCTTTGTACGGTTCGGTCGAACGCTTCTTCGGCGTGTTGATCGAGCATTACGCCGGAGCGTTCCCGGTCTGGCTGTCGCCTGTGCAGGCGGTGATGATTCCGATCTCGGAGCGCCACGCCGAGTACGCCAGCAAAGTTGCCGCACAACTGAAAGCAGTAGGAGTGCGAGTACACGTTGATGCGCGCAATGAAAAGATGAATGCCAAAATCCGCGAGCACGCCATGCAGAAAGTGCCGTTCCTGCTAGTAATGGGAGATAAAGAAGCGGAGGCTGGCAAAGTAAACGTCCGCACTCGGGGAAAAGAGAAGACGGAGGACATGCCGGCGTCAGAGTTCGTGGAGAAGATCAGGAAGCTGATCGCGGAGAAAAGCCCGGGATTGTAGAGTCCACGTGGGGACAGCCGCCTACGGCTGTCCAGGCGAGCCTGCTTGTTGCCAATCTTCGGTTCCCAGAGCAAGCTTAACGGTGGTGATCGTCGGCGTCATCTCCGATACGCACGGACTGCTTCGGCCCGAGGCACTTTTCGCGCTGCGCGGCTCTGACTACATCATTCATGCTGGGGACATTGGCGATCCGGACATTCTGACGAGACTTGGCGAGCTTGCGCCGGTTACGGCGATTCGCGGCAACGTGGATCGCGAGGCCTGGGCGCAAAAGATTCCTAAAACAAACGTACTCGAGGCCGGTGGCATCTCCATCTACATTCTGCACAACCGGAACGAACTGGATTTGAAACCAGAGGCCGGCGGTTTTGCGGTTGTCATCTACGGGCACAGCCATGTGGCTATGCAAAAAATGAAAAGTGGAGTGCTTTATTTCAACCCGGGCAGCGCGGGACCGAGAAGATTTCGGCTGCCGGTATCGGTTGGGCGGTTGACTGTAAAGGGTGGGAAAGTCTCCGCAGAAATTGTTGAGGTTGTGCCCGGAGCCAGTTAGGCGAGCTTGCTCGAGCGGGCGGACGAGGTGTCCGCCCGCTACGCGGTAATTAAGAGCGATGCTTCTTATGACGGGATTGGGGCCGGGGGCGCTGGCGGTGCCGGGGGAGCAGGAGGCGCCGGTGTTTGTCCGCCGCCGGTGTTGACTAAGTCCTTCAACTCTTTGCTGGGCTTGAAGAACGGGATCTTCTTTGCGGGCACATCAACGCGCTCCCCGGTCTTTGGATTGCGGCCCACCCGTGGCTTGCGCTGTCGCGTCCGAAAGCTGCCGAAGCCGCGGATCTCGATTTTGTCGCCCACACGAAGCGAGCGCACAATGCTGTCGAAGATAGTCTCGACGATAACTTCACTGTCCTTGCGCGTTAATTCCGCCAGCTTGGAGACTTCGTCGATCAGATCAGCTTTTGTCATACGCTCCTCGCTCCGTTTTGTGATTTCCGCCTGCGGGTGACTACTAGCCTGGACCGGAGCCGCCAAGCCTCTATAAACTTCTCAAATTTCAGGGGTTTTGCGCAAGGGGCTTTTCCGGGTCGCGGCGGACTTTGTGCCAGTCTTGGAACCCTATTTCCACAAGAAATAGAAGCCAGTGTGCTGATCCAGCAGTTTTTCCCGGCTGGGCAGCCATTCGGATACATCCCCAAACAACAAATCGAGTACCGTTTTGCGATTTGTATCCGGATGTACGAGGACAGGCTTCCCAGTGATACCGACGGCCTTGGCGGTGTCGTCGACCGCAGCTTCAAAGTCCGCAATCTGATCGATCATATGCATGCCAAGTGCCTGTTCTCCCGTCCAGACCCTGCCGTCGGCAATGGACTTAATGTCTTCCACTTTGGCGTGCCGGCCGTCAGCCACAGCGCTCACGAATTGTCCGTACATATTGTCAATCAGGGATTGGAGATATGCTCGTTCCTTGGGGGTCAAATCGCGTGACGGGTCGCCCGTGCTTTTGTATTCGCCAACCGTCAGAACTTCGGGTTTCAGGTGCGCCCAGCGCATGAGTTCGCCGTAATTGACCCACTCAGAAATCACCCCGATGGATCCGACAACGCTACCGCTATCGGCATAAATCTTGTTAGTGGCGGACGACACATAATAAGCGCCACTTGCGCCGACCGTCTCGATCGAAGCCACAATGCGTTTTTTCTTCTGATCGCGAACCCGCTTGACTTCGCGGTAGATTTCTTCCGAAGCGGCAACTCCTCCGCCAGGCGAGTTGACGTGCAAAATGATGGCCTTGATGGAATCGTCATCACCGAATTTCTTGACCTGTTGCACCACCGTACTGGGATCGAGGATGACGCCTTCCAGCTCGACGACGCCAATCTTGTCTCCAAACGTGGATCGCAAGGATGCGTTTTCTCCGCCCGCATGCAGGCTGACGTAGACCAGCGCGAACACCGCCAGCACAAAGAGGAAGAAAGCTCCTCCTCCAATCACGATCCAAAGGAAAGTGCGCGAACGCCCTGATTCAGCCATACAGATTGCATAGTTTAGCACTTGGGGCGGTTTCTGGTTTCCGGTTTCTAGGTTTCTCATAATCTAGCGAAGTAAACGGCCAAGAGTCATTTGAGGGTGTCACCAGGCAAGAACTATCCCAAGAAACGTCCTTGACGAGAGCGCCAGAGCTTCGTAACATGACGCGCCTAGCGGGGAGGGCGAACCAAATGGCTGCATTCTGTGTAGGTTGTGGAAACCCACTGGCGGACGGAGCCAGGTTTTGTAATAAGTGCGGAGCGACTCAGCCCGCTGCGCCGGCCTCCGTTGCCAGCGCGTCCACGCCGTCTCCCATTACACCTGCGCCCACCGGAACCAGTACCGGCATGAAGATCCTCATCGGCATACTGGCCTTTTTCATGGTCCTGATCCTGGCGGTGGCTGGAAGCTGCGTCTATATCGGGTACCGGGTTAAGCAAAAGGCGCACGAGTTCAGAACATCCATGGGCGGGGATGCCCGTCCCTATACCGGTCGTCGACAGCCTTGCGCGATGCTGACCACAAGCGAAGCGTCGGCCGCCATCGGACAGACCGTCGCATCGGTTGAACAACGGGGAACGATGGTTTGCGAATACACGTACGGTTCGAACGATCAGCACTTTGACGTCAACTACACCTGGCAGGGTGGCGGCATCACTATGGGCATTACTCGCGGCGCCATGAAACATGTGGCGGGGATGGACACATTCACTACCCTCGATGGCATCGGCGATGAAGCTTATCTCGCTCCGGGAAACTCGGCTCTGATGATGCGCAAAGGCGACGTACTGGTGCAAATCGATTTACGCGAAGGTGGAATCAGCCCGCAAGCGGCGGAGAATATGGCAAGAAAGATTGCCGGCCGCCTATAAGAGAGCCGAAACAATTGACAACTTCTGGTTCGCAACACACCGGAAACTTACAAAAAGAAGCTACGCAGGAACGATGACTTGCAAAGCTTTCCGCTCGACTCTGACCTCAATCGGAGTGTCACAAATATACTCACCATCCGCGTAAACCTGGACCGGCCGATCGGTCTCGATCCGCAAACTTTCCGTCTGAAAATACTTAACCTCGTCGACATTCAAGTGAGAGCCAGAATAGACGGAAGGAAATAACCGGAGGAGGCGTAGCCTTCGCATATGTTCGACCAGGCAAATGTCGAGTTTGCCATCTTCGAACTGCGCTCGGGGCGCGATCTGGATGCCACCGCCGTAGCCTGGTGCGTTGGCAAAAGCCGCCATCATAACCACGCTCTGGTAGTGAAATGGTCCGAAAGTTGAACTTGCATGGGCCGAATGCAGATTGATCGTTATTGGCTTAAAATTAAGCAGAGCGGGTAGAAGGCCAAGGGCGTAACCGCCATGGCTACGAACCCATCGGGGAAGGCGGTTCGCGCGACGGGCGATTTCTGAATCGAGCCCGACTCCGCCGATACAACAGAAATATTTCTCGCCTTCAGTTTTTGGCGGTTTCGAAGGTGGCGACGAATCTGGGACTAATAAACCAGAAACTCGGGAGCGCCCGGTGTTCTGCGGGCTGACAACTCCGAGGTCAATCTGCCGCACTTTGCCCTTGCCGGAAACGAACTGTCGCCACGCCAAAAGCGAATCGGCTACCTTATTCAGGCCCAGCGCCCGGGCGAAATCATTGCCACTGCCGCGAGGAACCACTAGCACCGGCAACTGCAGTCGCACCAATTGCTCTAAATGACGATGTACCGTCCCGTCACCGCCGAAGACTACGACCGCGCCAACATCAGTCCGACAAATGGGCAACCCAAGCTGCCATTCAGCATCCGAATTGCGTGTAAACGGATGGAGATGCTTGCTTGACGAACTCAATCCAAGAATCGCGGCAGCTCGCATTTCGCCGTCCGAGATTAACAAAAATATAGCGCCAGGTGGGGGTTGGTTTTGCGCGCTGTCAAGAGCGGGATGGCTTCGGGTGGCTGAAAGCGCTAAGGCAGATATCGTCGTGAGCAACTGCAGTGGCCTGGCAGGTTGAATATATGTGTCGAGGCAGGCATAATTTTTCTACTGGCTCGCGTTCAAACTCCTGTCCACTCGCCATTTCCAAAAGGGGCATTCAAATATGGGTTCGCGAGCTTGGGTAGCAGTGTGTTTGTCGATCGGTATCGCAATAACCTGTGCAGGTTGCGGTGGCGGTTCTTCGTCTTCGCCTTCTACGCCTGGGGGAACGCCCGCGATTATGACCCACCCGGCTAGCCAAACGGTGGCTCCGGGACAGAGTGCAACCTTTTCGGCGGCGGCGAGCGGCAGCAGCCCGTTGACGTATCAGTGGCAGAAAAATGGAACGGCGATTACCGGCGCCACCACGTCGAGCTATATGACTCCGCCGGTCACCGTAGCTGACAACGGCTCAAAATTCCGGGTGCAAGTAAGCAATTCTGCCGGTAGTACGACCAGCAACGAGGCAACCCTCACAGTTCAAACTACACCCACTGCGTCGACAGTCGACGTTGTCACCTATCACAACGACATTGCCCGCACGGGCCAGAACCTGAACGAAACGGCTTTGACAACCGCCAATGTCAATTCATCGACTTTCGGGAAAATCCGTTCCCTGTCGGTCGACGGCAAAGTAGACGCCCAACCTCTTTACTTGAGTGGACTGCAGAATGTTGCAGGCGGAACCCACAATGTGGTCTATGTCGCCACGGAACACGGCAGCGTCTATGCATTTGACGCAGACGGCGGTGCACAATTGTGGAAGGTTTCCATGCTAGGCTCAGGCGAGACGACGAGCGATGCCCGGGGATGCGATCAGGTCACGCCCGAGATCGGCGTTACCGCTACTCCGGTGATTGATCGGGCGGCGGGTCCTAATGGCACCATCTATGTTGTCGCGATGTCAAAATCCGGATCCGATTATTTCCAGCGCCTGCACGCTCTGGACCTCACGACGGGAGCGGAATTGTTTGGCGGCCCCAAACTCATCCAAGCAACATTCCCCGGCGTTGGAGATAACAGTTCCAATGGAAACGTGGTATTTGATGCCCCACAGTACAAAGATCGCGCCGGACTCCTGCTGCTGAACGGAGTGATCTACACCACCTGGGCGTCGCATTGCGACATCCGGCCTTATACCGGGTGGATCATCGGATACGACCAGAACACTCTCGCGCAGACCAGCGTGCTGAACCTTGTTCCGAACGGTAGCGCGGGCGCGATATGGATGTCAGACACTGCGCCGTCAGCTGATAGCTCCGGCAATATTTATGTTCTCGACGCCAACGGGGACTTTGGCACAACCTTGAATGGGAGCGGATTTCCCACCAACGGCAACTTTGGGAATGCCTTCCTGAAGATCGCAACGTCGAACGGGCTGGCGGTGGCGGATTATTTCGAAATGCAGAATCAACAGTCGGAGAACGACTCGGACGCCGATCTGGGATCTGGTGGGCCTCTGGTGTTGCCTGACCTGACCGACGGTTCCGGCGCTACCCAGCATCTCGCCGTGGGTGCCGGAAAAGACGCTCACATTTACGTCGTCAACCGAGACGCGATGGGGAAATTCAACGCGGGCAGTAACAATGTCTACCAAGAACTTACGGGAGTTCTGGGAGCTGGAGAGTTTGGCATGCCAGCTTATTTCAGTAACACAGTTTATTTTGGCGCGTTCGGAGACGCGATCAAGGCATTCAAAATTACCAACGCCATGCTTTCGACCAGTCCCAGCTTTCAAACCAGTAATAGCTTTGGCTATCCAGGTACAACCCCAAGTGTCTCGGCCAACGGTACAGGAAATGGCATTGTCTGGGCGGCGGAGAACAACCCTGCGGGCGCGGTATTGCACGCTTATGATGCTTCCAATCTTCACGAACTGTATAACAGCAACCAGGCCGCTGGTGGTCGAGATCAGTTTGGAGCCGGCAATAAATTCATCACACCGACAATCGCGAACGGGAAAGTGTTTGTAGGGACAACCAACAGCGTGGGAGTATTCGGGTTGTTGCAGTAGTTGCGATCATCCTGATGAGTCGTGCCCTCCGCTGGCGACTAAGGCCCAGGTATTTATACGGGAGCTGGGCTGGTTTCGAAGGACTCTCTGAGAATATTCGGTCGGGAGATCCTTCGACTTCATAAACCGATTCGCAAGCCGAATCGGTTTACCGCGCTCCGGATGACATTTATTGTGGGGACAATTCGTTTCGTTCAACAGGATGAATGGGCAGTTGAGCTTGCTCAGCCCGCACGGGTCGCACGAACTTTCTTAATCTTTCGGCCGACCTGCAGCAGGATCGGTCGACTGAGATCTAGCGAGACGGCCGGATCAGTTTTCACTTCGCCATTCACCTTCACCGCATTCTGCTTCAGTTTTCGCACTGCTTCACTCACTGACTCCGCAAGGCTGATCTTCGCTAGCAGCTTATCCAGCCTGACTCGGCCGTCCGGGGTTACTTCCACGGACGCTTCGACCTCCTCAACGTTTTCAGGAACTTCATCCTTCTGAAATTGTTTTGCCCAATCCGCAGCTGCTTGGGCTGCCGCGTTGGCCGATTGAAAGTCCGTCACGATGCGGCGTGCCAGATCCTTCTTTGCCTCCATGGGATGCGACTCGCTTTTCATCGTTTCAATTTCAGCCAGCTGAACATCCGTCAGCAACTCGTAATATCTCCACATCATGGCATCTGAAATAGACATGACCTTGCCATACATCTCAAGAGGCAGCTCCTGGATGCCGATGGCGTTGCCGAGTGATTTCGACATTTTCTGCACGCCGTCAAGACCTTCGATGATCGGAGTAGTGAGCACTACTTGCGACTCCTGGCCGTAGGCGCGTTGCATTTCGCGGCCAACCAGCAAATTGAACTTCTGGTCCGTACCCCCAAGTTCAACATCACACTGCAGTGCGACCGAGTCGTATCCCTGAGCCAGTGGGTACAGCAGTTCGTGCATGGCGATAGGTTTTTCTTCCTGAAATCGTTTGTGGAAGTCCTCGCGTTCGAGCATCTGCGAAACCGTGAATTTCGCGGTCAGCCGAATCCAGTCGGCGGGTTTCATTTTGTCGAACCACTCGCTATTAAAACGAGTTTCTGTTTTCGCTTGCGAAAGAATCTTGAATACCTGCGCCATGTAGGTTTTGGCATTGCGCATGATGTCATCCGCGCTGAGCGGCGGACGAGTTGCGGAGCGCCCAGTAGGATCGCCAATCATGCCTGTGAAGTCGCCGATCAAGAATATGACGGTGTGTCCGAGGTCTTGAAAATGCTTGAGCTTGCGCAGGAGCACGGTGTGGCCAAGATGCAGGTCGGGCGCCGTTGGGTCGAAGCCGGCTTTAATGCGAAGGGGTTTGCCGGTAGCCAGAGATTTTTCCAATTTGGTGCGAAGTTCAGACTCCTTCACGATTTCCGCGGAGCCCTTCTTTATGTAGGCAAGTTGTTCGTCGACGGGGAGGAAGGTGGGCATAGGGTAAAGATTATAGCGGCGGCCGCGGCGATTTTAGATTTCAGGCGCCAAAATCATGACCCGAAACCAGGTGTGCCATGCCTAACGAAATATGGTCTTCTTCACCAACCTGCGACCGGCAAAATCAATTTGTTCACGCAAAACGATATCAATCGCTTCACTATAAGCCTGGTGTTCTTCTGCGAGTATGCGAACGGCGAGCGTATGCTCGTCATCGGTGTCGAGCACCGGAATTGCTTTTTGCACGATGATGGGCCCGTGATCAAGTTCTTCATCGACGAAATGTACGGTGCAGCCAGTTATTTTCACGCCGTAGACGAAGGCTTGCTCCTGCGCCTCGAGACCGGGGAATGACGGTAGCAGCGAGGGATGGATATTCAAAATGCGTCGTGGAAATTGCTGCACGAACCACGGAGAGAGCAACCGCATGTACCCCGCCAGACAGATAAGGTCAACCTTGCGTTGTTGAAGGGCAGCCACGACTTCGCGATCATGATCTTCGCGCGACTTACCTTTCGAGGCAATAACCAACGCTTCCAGTCCCAGATGTTTCGCGATGGCAAGTCCCCCGGCATCGGGCTGGTTCGAAATGACGACCGCAACGCGTGCGTCCGGAATGTTTCCGGCAGCCACGTTTTTGGCAATCGCTTCAAGGTTCGAACCGCGTCCGGAAAGGAGGATTCCAAGGTTTTTCATGAAGGACGTTTTCACCCGTCAGCTGTCCAGCATCAGCCCGCCATTCAACATGATAATTCACAAATCAGTTCGACTTTCCAAATCCCAAATCGTCTTGGCATCCTGAGCGTAGCGAAGGACCTGGTATTTCCCCGAGTTACGATTCTTCGCAAGAACAAGCACTCTTAGTTAAGAAGGACCGGCTGGTCGGCTTCTTGGAAGATGCGCCGAAGATGCGTCCGATACGAAGATGCGCAAGATATGCACCTGACGAAACGGGAGGATGGGCTATTTGCATTTATTCGTGTCTGATATAGTTTTCAGAGCCATGTATCAGGATTTTCATGTCGTCGATCGCTGGAGCAAAGCCAAACTGCACTGTATCTATCAGGCGCTAATTGTGGCGATCGCCACTCGCCATGCCGACGCGGTCGACATCAAATTTTTGGTAGACGGGCGGCCGGTTTGGGTCGCTCTCCCGCATCCCGCGTGGGTGGAATACAAGAAACGCACTGGCCAGGCCATCACAGACACCCTCGCGGTAGAGATTGCCGGTCATTATTTGAAGGCTGCGGCGGAGTCTGGCGAAGGGTTAGGGCGTGATATGTATTCGCTGACGGTGGAAGAAACCCTCAAGCATTTGGAAGCCGTGGCGGCTGGGGCGTCTTCGGAGCCAGTGGCCTCGGTTTAGACCGCGAGGTCAGGCCCTGACTAGCGGAACCGCGCGGATCTTCCCGAACCGCTTCTCCATCCTGCCTTTCTCCACAACCTAAGCACGAACGAGACGCTCACGCCCGCAGTAGCTAGAGGCGGCAGATTAGTAGCTCTCGTTCGTAAATCATTTCGGGCGGAAGGTGAGCGTGAAGGAGAATGAACAATTCTTCGTGTCCGATGACTTCTGAGCGCCACGCGGCTCGGTCTACCGCCTGCAGTTGTTGAAATTTCTCTTTGGGAAAGTCGAGACCCTTCCATTCGATATCTTCGTAATGCGGCGTCCAGCCGATCGGAGTCTCTTTGCCTTGGGATCGCCCATGAACGCGATCGACGATCCACTTGAGCACTCTCATGTTGTCGCGGAAACCCGGCCACATGAAGTTACCGTCCGCATCTTTCCTGAACCAATTCACGTGGAATATGCGTGGAGTTTTGCTCAACCGGCGCTGCATTTTGATCCAGTGCCGGAAATAGTCTCCCATGTGATAGCCGCAAAACGGCAGCATCGCCATGGGGTCGCGGCGAACCTTGCCAACCATTCCACCCGCCGCCGCCGTAGTTTCGGAGCCCATCGTTGCCCCGACGTAGACTCCCGCGCTCCAGTTAAAAGCCTGATAGATGAGCGGGATTGTGCTTGCCCGCCGGCCTCCGAAAATGATGGCGCTGATCGGCACTCCATTCGGGTCTTCCCATGCTTCATCGATGGTCGGACATTGCGAAGCTGGAGCGGTAAAGCGCGCATTGGGATGGGCTGCCTTGGTGCCTGTCTGCTTCCCCAGTTCGGGTGTCCACAGGTTGCCTTGCCAGTCTAGGCATTCGGCGGGTGGCTCGTCGGTCATGCCCTCCCACCACACGCCGCCTTCCGGCGTCATGGCCACGTTTGTAAAAATGGTGTTGCGCGAGAGCGTGGCCATCGCATTGGGGTTGGTTTTTTCCGAGGTTCCCGGCGCCACACCAAAAAAGCCCGCTTCCGGATTGATCGCGCGCAAACATCCTTCGGCGTCAGGTTTGATCCATGCGATATCGTCGCCCACCGTCCAAATCTTCCAGTCCTGTAGGCCCTTAGGCGGCACCATCATGGCGAAGTTGGTTTTGCCGCAGGAGCTGGGAAATGCTGCTGCCACGTAAGTTTTCTTGCCCTTCGGATCTTCCACACCCAGGATGAGCATGTGCTCCGCCATCCAGCCTTCGTCGCGGGCAATGTTGGAAGCAATCCGCAAGGCAAAGCATTTCTTACCCAGTAAAGCATTACCACCATAACCGGAACCGTATGACCAGATTTCGCGGGTCTCGGGAAAGTGGACGATGTATTTTTCCGGGTTGCAGGGCCACGGAACGTCCTCCTGTCCCGGAGCCAGAGGAGCTCCAACGCTGTGTATGCATGGCACGACCCGCTGTTCGTCCTTGTCAATTTCCCTGAATACGTCGATACCGATGCGAGCCATGATTCGCATATTCACGACAACATAGGGCGAATCCGTGAGCTCTACTCCGATCTGAGACATCGGGCCGCCCACCGGTCCCATGCTGAACGGCAACACATACATGGTGCGACCCTGCATGGCGCCGTCAAACTTTTCCTTTAATTTGCGGCGCATGACGTAAGGGTTTTCCCAGTTGTTGGTGGGGCCGGCGTTGTCCTTTGAAAGGGAACAGATGAATGTCCGGTCCTCGACGCGAGCCACATCGCCGGCGTCCGAGCGCGCCAGATAGCAACCGGGCCATAATTTCTGGTTCAACTTTGTAAGAGATCCGCTGTCTACCATCTCCCGCAGGAGTTTGTCGTTTTCCGCCTGTGAGCCGTCTACCCAATGAATGTTCTTTGGTTTAGTCAGTCGGGCGGTCTTGTCGACCCATTTGATCAGGTGGATATTGCTAGTGAGGGCGCGGAGCCGTGCTGTTTTTGTGGCCATCGTAGTCCAAAAAATAATCGATCAAAACCTAAGGATCAGAATCCCATCACTCCATTCTGCCAGAGAAGTTGCCGGAATGCTTGTCACTGCCGGCAGGCATCCGATAACAAATTGCAAACGTTGGGTTTATCGGCTGGTCAGAAATCATGCGATTTGGTACCAAGCCGCCGATCCTTGCATCTAATCATGAAAATCAAAGCTGGAAGTCCTATGACTCAATCACGTCCTGGAATAACTGTGGGGGAGCTATTTGCCGCTTGGGGCAGTATTTTGAACGGTCGGGCTCCCATGCTTTCTATCGAGATCACTCGCGAATGTCCCTTAAGTTGTCCCGGTTGTTATGCCTACGGAGATTCTCACCTCGGAGGCGAGAAGAAGCTGTCCGAACTTTCCGACTTCCGCGGAGACGCATTGGTAGATGGCGTGCTTCGCCTGGTCGATAAGCATCGTCCGCTTCATGTTTCTCTGGTGGGTGGAGAACCCATGATCCGGCACCGGGAACTTAGCCGCATACTGCCAGCACTGAGTGCGCGCAACATTTTCAGCATGGTGGTGACTAGTGGGATCATCCCTATTCCTCCTGAATGGATGGGTTTACGGCGCAACCGTATCGCGGTTTCCATCGACGGGCTGCCTGAGCACCATGATCCTCGTCGCAAGCCTGCAACCTACACGCGTATCCTGGAAAACATTCGCGGTCGCGAAGTGAACATTCACTGGACAATTACTGGGCCAATGATGAAGCGTCAGGGATACTTGGAAGAATATCTGGCGTTTTGGGAGGCGCGTCCGGAAGTGAAACGGATTTGGGTCAGCCTGTACAGCCCACAAGCAGGCGAAAACACGGAAGAGATGTTGACGATGGAGCAACGTCAGCGAGTGGCCTGCGACTTGCCTCCCTTGCGTGAAAAGTATCCAAAATTACTCATGAACTCGGGAATTGCGCAAGCCTTGGTGGAGCCGCCAAAAAGCCCGCAGGAATGTTTGTTCTCAAAAATGTCCACAAATTTTTCCGCCGACCTGACCACCCGTGTCGAGCCGTGCATTTTCGGAGGGACGCCGGATTGCAGTCAATGCGGCTGCGTAGTTTCCAGCGGGTTGCACCATGCGCAGCAGAAAAAAATTGCCGGTCCGCTGACCATCGGACATCTGGTGCGCGGTTCAACCAGGATCGGCTCGTTGATGAACCGGCTGCGGTCCGATGGGGTGAAGCCTGCTCGGTGGGATGGATTTTCGAAGAATCAAAGCGCGCGGACTGAACTGGTGCAGATTGAGTCTTCAGGATCGGACTAATTGGAATCAGGCTTTTCTTAGGGCGCGTGCGATTAGTATCACGACGACCGCTCCCAAAATCGCGACCAGGATGCTCGGGATGAGGCCTCCGCTGGTGTAGAAACCCAACGCGCGCATGATCCAGCCGCCGACAATCGCGCCTACGATGCCAAGCAGGATATCCATGAGCGCTCCGTAGCCGCTTCCTTTCATGATTTTCCCTGCCGCCCATCCTGCAATCAGCCCTACCAAGATGATGTAGAGAAAAAACATTTCTTCCTCCCAGCGCGTAGTTGCGGCAGATTATGCTCGAATCAGAGAGGTGTCAAGCCGATCGTTGACATCCGATCGTTGACAGCCGATCTATCGGGGTGTCTTCCAGGAGGCGTTTGCAGTTGTAATATTGACTTGCAATGTTTGTACGCAAAATTCGCGTGGAATATGAATACGAGGGCCAGCGGCTATCCTGCCCCCTGAAATGGCTGGACAGTTTTTCCATGCGCAATTTCACCAATGCCAGCGTATTCGACAACACTCTGCCGGTGGAGGATGGTTTGATGGAAATCGGAATTACGGTCCCGCTCGCCGAGTTGAAGGCCGCCATGGAAGATTGGTTCCGAAGAAAAAGCTATTTGGCGAAAGACGTGGCGTTGCTCGTCGAGGAATCAATGTAGGTCAGGTATGGGGCGGGCGCTCTCGCCCACCCCACACTTGGTTCCTAGTACGGCTTAAAGTCCTGCCAGTAAGTCAGGTTCACCACGTCCTGCAACATCGGCGTGCCCGGGGGCAACTTGGTTGGATCCAGGAACGCACTGTCGAAGAAGAAGTTACGGTTGGGCGCGTTATACACCAAGGTGCAGCACTTGAATGTGCCCGTGTTGTACTGCGAGTAGTAGAGGCTGACCAGCGAACCACGATAGTTTAAGCCGATTCCCCCCCAATTCTCCACGAGGCGCAGGAAGTTGTGTACGCCACCGTCGGTGCCGAAGTCAGCGCCGATGCCATTGCCTGCGGCTGGTTGCGGGAAGTTGACGTTCTTTCCGCCTGCAATCGCGAGGCGATAATAGGTGGCTGTGGCCGGACGATTGTTCAACACCAGAGCATTCTGCATACTGTTGAGATCTGTCCAGCCGTTCGAGAGCAGGATTACCGAATCAGCGATGACAGCGGCAGCAGAGTGATTGATGTCAGCTGTCGCCGGAACAGGAGCTCCCCACCAGGGATCGCCCGCGTTGGAGTTGTAATTTCCCATGATGTAAACGGGATTTTCCGAAGCAACGGTAAAGCCGCCGAGACCGTTATCAGGACGCACAGGCAAGTTCCCGAGGTTGCCGTCCACTAGTCGTAAAACGTGGCGTGCGCCGGTAACAATATTTTGTCGTCCTCCAGCCATGCAATCGGCAGCCTGGTAGGGATTGTTTACGGTATTGATCGCTGGAATCAATGCCTTTAAACCACTGCCAACATTGGCGGCGCCCCAACGATCCATGGTTCTGTTCTCGTCCACATCTTCGGGGGAGAAGCCGGTCGTGCCGATTGGTTCCAATACTCCATCTGGCGTTCCTGTCGCTGCGTTGGAGTTGATCACGTCTTCGAAGCCGTATTCTCCGATCGTGATGTTTCCCGCATTCGGGTCAGCCAGCATGCCGCGTCGATCGGAAAAGAACACGAGATAACCATTCTGTCCGCTGAAATCGACCAGGGCGGGATTTGCTATCAGCCATTGGTTCAGGTTGCCTACGTCCAGTTCGACCGCGTTCATGATCCCATTGACGTAACACTGCGTGCCGGCAAGTCCCGTGCCGACGGTTGAGTCGCGGGGAAAGCCTTCACGCGGATCGTAGAAGTTGATGGGATTCCAACTGTATTGCGAGTTGGCGCCGGTAACGTTTTGTGGACCATCGGCAGCGGTGATCGTTCCGCTCAAGTTCCGGTCGCCGGCAAGTTTCTGGAAAATAAGAATCGCTTTAGGGTGGGCGGTGTTTCCCACCAGAGGCACAGTTGGGATCGCGGGACCACGACCGAATCCGAGCTGTAACCAGGTGCGGGTCACCCCGATCCATTGGCCTACCGTATTCTTGTACTCAACCCGCAACCACCCATCGACTAGCGGCCACTGGGCAGCACCGGCTGCCGGTACGCAAGCTCCTGCGACGACCGGTCCAACCGGGGGGCCCGCCCACGTCGGCTCATAGACCGTTCCGCCCTGGTTGGCTGGAAGCTGAGCCATCGCCCATGGACTGACGCCGACGCCCGTGACGGTATCGGTGCGGCCGCCGGCGCAGCCCGCATCCAGATTGATGTTGTCCGCATCGCCCACCAACCCGGGCCTATCGGGAACTAGATCGGCCTCGGTGCTGGCCAACAGAACACGAATGTTGGCTTTATTGAATTCACGCGAGGATCCAGTTGGCGAGGTCGCAAGTTCACCCACGGGAGGCTTGCGTATGATTGCGATCTGCTGAGCCGCTCCCGCCGCACCTTGCACGAACGGCAGGTTGAGCGGTTGCACTGCCATGGAAGTATTGTTACCGATGAAACTCTTGAAAGTCTGGGTCGATATATTCGTCCAGGTCGGCGGTCCCAAATTGGCACCGCCTACGGGTGGAATTCCACCCTGCCAGCTCCCGTCGCCGAGTGTGAATTTGAGGCAATGAGCGTTGGTCGTTGCATTTGGCGGATCGCATCCGCCGGTCTGGTCGGGGACGTAAACATCGCCCTGATAGGCACCAGCCGAATTGTAATTGTTGGCTAAACGGTCACGAATGATTTCGCCAACTGCGGTCACTTTCGCGTCAATTACGAGCGGTCCGCTATTGGCCGCAAGGAACAAGTTGCCGTTAGTATGAACCCGGCCCTGGAAGGCGAACGGCGGGCCCGCGAAGTAGCTCAAATCGCTATCGGAGAAAACGCCGAATTGAAAGACAGGAATCAAAGCGACTTCCACGCCTCGCGTCATATTTACCGACGCGCCCCCTGGCCGCGTTGCCGCGACCTTCAGAGTCAAGGGAATGATTTCAGCGGTAAGTCCGGCGTTGGATCCGGAGCTGATGATGCCATTCCTGCTGGCCGGGTTGCCGTTGGCGTCCGGTGTCCAGGTAATGCTTTCCTGGTAATTCATCCCATTAATCATGGAGCTGTCTGGTGGGTTGTTTGCCAGATTGGTAATTTGCAGCGGCGTGGGGGACTGCGACTGCTGGTAGAGCGCGGCCAGATTGGCAGTGAGCAACTCCATCCCGGATTCTGCACCGTAATACGCCCGGTTGGTCTCCAAGTCATTGCCGCCAACCTGCCCAGCGCCCTGAACCATAAAAAGGAGGCTCACAGCAATGGCGGATAACAACGCGAGCACCAGCAGCGCGGCGATGAGAGTGAATCCCCGTGATCGGCCCTTGGCCCTACTCATATGGATGATCTCCTGAACCTTGCTTCTCCTCGAGCCCACCTACTTAATTCCTTACTGATAACGATCCTTGAACGACAAACTGCGGGTGCTGACCGACGTTGCCAGCACGGTGCTTCTCGACTTGTTTCCGTAAGAAATAAGGGTCTGTCCCATGATCTGAAGGTTCACCTTATGAATTTGCGTTGGTGAAAACGGCACCGCCAAAGCATTGGCGATATTGGAGCAATTGGGACCGTTACTTCCGTCGCACAGGTCATAAGTAACCTGGAGGTTGATAATGTTGTCCGCCACGGGTTGCGGAGTCTGTCCATTGACCTGACGCATAAGGCGGGGGGACTGGCCGGTCGCGGCAGCAGGAACTTCAATGAAGTAAGTGATGGCCCAGATGCGGGTCGCAGTGGTCGTGCCCCCGGCCATGATGTACTTGATGTTGCCCAGCGCCGCGCCCGTCTGGTTGATCTTTAGCGGATCTCCGTTGGCGAATGCAATTTGAGTATTCACGCCCGCAGGTGCAATACCGGTAATCTCTCCGATTGCGCTCCCAATGTTGTTGCTCAACAAAATTAGATCGCCCACCTGAAGTCCGGTGGCTGACTGAATCGCAGGAAAACCGGCTGGCGGAGCCGCGGGCGGCGCCAACACGATTAGATCGCCATTGGGATTAGTGGCGATGGGAAACGTCAGTTGGTATTGGTTCAAAGGAAAAGCGTAGTCGGCATAGATGGTCGTGATTGCGTCCGACGCTGCTCCGGTTGCGCCGATGACTGCCGGCCCGCCCAGCTCAAGTCCGTTACCCGGACCAGGAATAATGCCGTACATAAAATTTGTAGGGTAGGTGTTGTTGGCGAGCCATGCCTTATTCGCATCAACCGCAAAGAAGGAAGCGGTCGAACCCGCGCCGGAAGGCAGCGACAATCCACCTTGAGGCATCCCGGAACCTGCCATGCTCACGTCTTTTGCTACCAGATTGAGGGCGGCTCGAGCGTTCTGGTGCATTTCCGATGACTGCGTTACCAATACCGTGGCATCCATGCCGTTTTTGAATAGCTGTGTGGCAGCTGCTAAAACGAAGAGCCCCATAGCAATAGCAACCAGCATCTCGACCAGGCTGAATCCGCGAGCTTTAGATTCGATGGATCGCATGTCTCTCCCTTAGCGGTACGACGAAATCAGAGCCTGCACCTGGTAGCTGCGTAACCAGCCTTGCGGCACCGGATAGCGCACCGTAACGGTGATCTGCCGAACGTTCGGGTTTCCGGGAACGTTCGCAATCGCAATCTGCCGGCTAAAGTTGCCCAAATCCACCAATACATCCGAGGCGGTGTTGGTAATTACCCCGCTCGGTCCCGGCAGACGTATGGGTGCAGCCGGAACATCGTCGCCCGTATTATCCAAACCGTCCGGTCCGGGGTCAGTCACGGCCGTGAAGCCTGGCACGAAGATTCCGTTGCCCGCTCCCACATTCTGAATCTGACTGAAAGTAATCTGGCTGGTTTGTCGTGCCGTATAAATGCTTTCGATTGCCTCCGCGGCTTTCTGGCGCGCGATGCTGTCGTTTTGTACCGAACCAGTGTTACCAATGGCCATCGCGAAGGTCGCTAGCACGGCCAGAAGCCCGACCATCAAGACCACGATGGCGATCAGAGTTTCGAGCAATGAGAATCCTTGTTGCTCGCGTTCGGTTTGGCTGCACATTTTCATCATTGTTCCAACCATTTTGGCGCTCCCCCGAAACTGATCAGGCGCCATCCCCGGATTCTTCCCGTGGCCCCATACAGGGTGACGGCGCGCGCACTGTATAGATCCGCAGTGCGGCCGACATAAATGATTCCGTTATTCCAGTTGCCGTTGGTGTCGTGAGCCGAGCCATCTGGCATGAACATCACCTGGTTGGCAATGGCGCCCGCTACTCCTTGATCGAAATCAATGGCGGTGGTTGCATTGCCAAACCCATCTGGTACGGTCGCCGGTGAATTTGGCAGACCGCCTACCGCCTGGAATTGGATGTCAGAGGGCAAGGTATTTGCCGAAATCTGGGTCGCGGCCGAGAGCGCGGTACCTGCATCCCAGCGGAACATTTGAATACTTTGTGCCGTAGGCGCCCCCATCGGTGTCAAAGCTCCAGCAGGCGCGGCTATCCCGAAGCAGACGATATATTGTTTGCGTTCGGTGATGGCGCGCTGGCGAGCCACTCGAAGCTGCGTTAAGACGTCCGCATAGGCATGGTTCGCCCGGCCGTCCCTCAGAGCCGGCTGCAATGCCATAAAGCTCATGCCCGCCACGATCATGAACAACGCGAGTACGATCATGGCCTCAATGAGACTGAAGCCATTCGAGCCGTTTGCCCGGAGTGAACGTGATGGCGAGAACCTTGTCTTCCGATAAAGCTGCATTCTCAGACCCAGTTTCCCACTCGCCTCGGCGGCGAAATGATGTGCCACAGACATAGGGATGAGTAACGGCCAGCAGGGGGGATTCTCTGGCACTAGTCATCGTAGGGGCAGTTCGAAACGTGGTCAAAACACTGAAGTACCCGGACCCGAATACCTACTTAGGTAAGTAACGGAGGCCTAATTACTGAAGTTCTGAGGGTGAATCGTCGCAGAGCAGAGAAAGAATCTGAGGCCATCTGGCCGTCAAAAAACGCTTTCGCCTCCAAGCCACTTACAAGGAATTCTATTGAGCGACTTGTCTTTTGACCGAGGAAGTGCCTTCCCCCAGGCCGATCGTCCTATATTCTTCGACTTCAACATCGCAAGCGAGGTCGAACAAAGAGTTAATGACTGGGAGGGACAGTTTATTGGAGTCATTAATATGGAGTCCTACTGACTCCAGAAGCTGCCCGATATCCAGGCTATAAGTAATGCAGAGACTAATGAGCTTGGCGATGTGACGCGGCAATCTGCCAATGGCCTCGTAGTCGGAAAGTAATCCAAGTCCGATCGCGTAGTCGCGGTCAGCCAGGGTGTCAGCAATCGTGCAGGTTAGTTGATGTGCCGCGCGAAAGGTTAAGCCCGTCCGTCGGCGTCCGCTTCTGAGCAAACTCGAAAAACTGACTGGTTCGGGGAAGTCTTCCAGGATCGAAGCATTTTCTATCATGTGTGATGCTCGCGAATTCAGGGAGCTTGTATGCAAGTCCACCAATCCCAAGATGCTGGCTTCGGTTGGCACGCTAAGCGGTAGATGTCCGAATGGAGGGCGAACTGGATACAAGACAATGTGGCAATTACTAAGCCACTTGATATGGCAACACGTCAACCCGCCGGGATGCTCTACCAGCCACAAAAGTTTGGACTTGGTTTCGTCATCGATATCGTCCATTCGCTGCCGATAACCGCGATCGACGCTCACCAGCAAACCAGGGACAAGCTGGGGAAGGATTAGCGCATCGCGATGTCCAATTTTCGCTAAACAGTGTCGTTTGCCGGGGGGTAAAGACTGAGGGCCACCGGTTGGCGAGGTTATAGACCACCGCCATGTTTGAAAACCCAGAGATGATGACGACGGCGACAGAAATGATTCGATTGAGGACGGGGCATGGAGGGTTGTAGTTTTGAAATTCACCGGCGTTACGAGTACCGTCCGGTCCCCATGCAAACGCACTTGCAGAAAGGGGATCTGGCGCAAGTCGAAGCCAAACAAGTGCATCCATTCCAGGAAGCGATAACCAGTCCGTTCGCTCAAGGCGGCTACCTGACAGACGTGTGGCGTGATTCCCCGCCGCACCTTGGAAAGGAACGTTGGAGGAATGAAGTAAGGAGACCTAATTCCGTAGCGCTTGGCCGTGTGTGCCGAGATTTGACGAACCGTATCGCTAGACTGACGCAGAATACTGGCTATGTGATGGGCCCGCGCTTCATCAATCCGCTGGTTCGAGTCCTGTTGGCGTACGAAATCATCGCCAGGTTCGGTCTGGCGAAAAGCGGGTCTCGCGACAGGTGTCCGAAACACACCGCGAAGCGCGGCGGACGCACTCATTTGACGATACTAGGCGGACTTGCAGGATAGGAGTACGAACATCCGGATAGCTCTTTTGGTTCATGCCGCGGCTCTTTAAGGATCGTAGTCATAAGTTTGGAGTTACTCACCCGCCGAAATCACAAATTTCAAAGTCCGAAGTGTAAATCGCGATCTTGCCTCACTCTTTTCTGGCGGATGCCCGGGTTCACTTAAATGGCCGAATCTGAGCATAGTTTTTAACGGATTGAGGATGGTCCAAAGCGTGGCGTCGTCGGTTTACCGACGACCATGTGTGTCCTAGCGTAAAGGGTTCGAGGTTGGAATCGTTCGACAACAGGCTTTAGTTACCGGTTTACTGCATATTCCCTGAGCAGTCCTACACCACGCCGTCGGTTGCGAAACTATTGGGCTGTCGGTTCACCGACGGCCCCTTCTCGCGTGAGCGTTCGTTTTCCGAACACTTGAATTAAATCCTCGCAAAGAACTTACCGTCCCCTGAGCGGGGCTCTCTATCCCCGAAGGGGTCTCTCATGAGAAAAGTAATTCACCTGATTCTGGCAACACTCCTTCTTCTCGGAGCTGTGTCTACCACTTCCCTGGCCGATGGGGGAGCTCCACGACCAACTTGCTCACCGGGCAACTGCCCTAACAAATAAAAAGCTCAAGAAATTGGCTAGAGATATGATCTGAAAATTCTTGTGGGCCGTCTGGTTTGCGCGTAGCCTCTCAGAACGGCCCATGAGACTTTCCCTCCTGGCACCAGCGCTCTACTTCATTCCCCTCGCTCTGCAGGCCGCGATTACCGTTTTGATGATCCGTCGGGCGCTGTTCAAAGCCTTCCCGATATTCTTCGCCTATACAGTTTTGGTGCCTTCGCGTGACCTAGTCCTGCTACTCCTTCTGCCCAACTCCAGTAACCGGTATGCGAGCGTCTTTTGGTGGGGAGACGCGATCGCAATTCTGTTAAGCATCGGCGTAGTTATTGAGGTGTTGCGGCATCTGTTTCGCCCGTATCCATTTCTGCGATTTATTTTTAGAGGTGTTTGGGTAGTGGCTGTCATCGCGACCACCTCCGCTCTGGCACTTTTTCACAACAGCAGCCTTAAGGGGGCGGACAAACTTCTCGAGTCCATTATTTTGATGGAGAGGTCGGCGCGAATTTTGCAAGTGTTCTTGCTGATATTTCTGATCTCTGTCACGTCGCGACTCGGCCTGACATGGCAAAACTATTCATTAGGGATCGCCGCCGGTTTCGGAGTGTACTCAGCACTGGATTTGACGTTGCTTCAGTTTCGGGGTTATCTGCATGACCTGTCTGACTCGACCTTTGCGTTACTGGGGTCCGCCGCATATAATCTCGCGGTCATCATTTGGACTTTCTACTTTTTGAAGCCTCACCCCGAAACGACGTTGTCTAGTTTGCCGAATACCGATTTAGCCAGTTGGAACGACGCTCTGAGCGAGCAAGTGGATAAATGGCACAAACATTAACAGTTCTGTTTGTCAGCAGCCTGGTGTTGTTTCTTGTATGGAAGGTCGTTCGCCCCGGCGTGCCCCGAATCCAGAACCTTAATGACTGGGAAACGAAGAAATACGAAATCGATCTTGCTGGATTTCTCCTGCTGCTGGATAAGACGGAGGAAGACTATCTCCGGCGATCCCTGCCGCCGGCAGAATTCCGCATCTACCAAAGACGCCGCCTGCGTCTGGCCATCCGTTGTCTGGGGATGGTCGGTAAGAATGCGATGATGTTGATGAGGTTGGGCCAATTGGCGAAGTCGAAAGCTGATCCAGAGCTAATGAAGGATGCGGAAGAGTTGATACACGCCGCGCTTCGCCTTCGTGTAAACTCCCTATTGGTACAGCCTTACTTGGGGCTGAAATGGCTCTTTCCTGGATGGACGATGTCGGTTCCGACATTTGCATTACCATATGAGGAATTGCTGAGTTGTCTCACTCGGGTCCGGCAACACCAGCAGTTGGGCAATGGGGTTCTAACGCTAAGTTAGAAATTCCCCCACTGCCATCGTCCAATTCTTTTTTCATCCAGAGATAAGGCTGTGATTTTTTGGGGGCTTAGGAAGAACTTTCATTCGCCTACTCAACTAGTTCAGCGGAACCGCGGACGATGGTCTCGACCGCCGAGCCGCGGATTGATGTAAGGCCACGGGCACAGTCATGGACTCGGGTAAATGGATTCGGGAATTACGCGAAGAGCGATTTGTAAAGTCAAGCGACATCGAGCGGGTCAGCCGTGCAATCGCAGACGTCAAGGGCAACGCGGATTTTTACGTTTCTCACTCCACACTCGCCGATATTGAAACGGGATCGGTTCCGAGCATTCACAAGCTGTTTAGCCTCGCCGCATGCCTGAAGGTTTCTCTGGAAGAGCTGTTGCTTATCTTCGGGATTGACGCCAGCGAAGTAAAACAGTTTGTCGGTCAAACCGAAACCGGATTGCGTGGCACTTCATCGATCGAAGCGCGAGAACCAGGCTTTCGTTTTCAACTTAATTTCGACGCTTCTCTCAATAGTCACGAGACCAGCCTTCTACGCTTAAACCCGCAAGAATTGGCAGCATTGCCACCCGCGTTGCGTAAACGCCTCGATCCCAGACGTTATCGGTACGCCGTGGTTGGTCTGAAAGACGACACCATGGGAGAATTGATTCCCCCCGGATCTTTGGTGGAAGTCGACGTCATGCAGAATGCGGTGCAGGTCTTCGATTGGAAAAATATGCGGGAACGGCCAGTCTACCTGGTATGGCATACCGACGGCCATAGCTGTTGCTGGTGTCAGCTTGAGGGCAAGGAACTCACCTTGCTTCCCTACCCGCTCTCCCGGCAACCTGTCAGACGTTTCAAAGTGCCGAGAGAAGCTTCTGTGATTGGACGCGTGATTAACGCCTGGCTTCCCTTTGAACAATTGTCCAGCGCGGGAGCCACTCATTAGGCGGATTGAAGATCCGGCATCTGCTGGCTGAGGATTTCAAGCGCAATACTCAAGTTCAGGGAAAACAATTCAGTGGACGAGGTTTTGGCTCCCACCGGAACAGTCGCGCGATATGCCTGCAGGGATTTCCAGGTCCTCATAATCGTAGCGGCTTCTCCTCGCGTGTATCTGATGTATTCCCTCAGTTGATCAACGCAGTCCGAAAGTCGAGTCGCCAAAAGTTGGCGAAAAATCTCTTCATGGCACATCTGGAACGCACGGTCTGCTGCGTGTTGCCCCCGCTCGCGTGAAATTTCAGGATGGAGATACAGGCCGCTGTTACAGTCCCGCAGCGAAGCTAAATAAATCATCCGCGTCAAATCGTTCGGCAAATGATGTAAAACCGACTCCCTGATGTGATCTGTCAGGCTGTTCGCACATGAGCCTTTCATTTCTGATTCGGAGCACGTATTCGGTGGTAAAAACTCGGTGGGCGTATGTTCAGGTGGGCCGGAAAATCCCAATCGTTTCTGCTCGGGCGGAATAAACATTTGAGTATGTGTTGCCAGTAAGAAGTGCTGCGTTAAATCGTTCTCCGGCTCCAGCCGCCCCTTGAAATCCAGCGACTCGATGCCGTGTTGGTAACGATTGTACTCCGCGACATCATTGTTTCAACTGTGATGTTTTCGCACCGTGCCCAACGAATTTGTCATACGAATAACAGTTAAACGTTAACTCTCGAACTAAGTGTGGATGTGTGGACTTTGGCCGGGGTTCTTGCGGGGGGGAGGAGGCGCTTTGACAACTCTTACTTCAAACTGCACCGGAACCTTTCGGGGAGGATAACAGGCGGCATTGTCGCAAGCTTGATACCTCAACTCTCCGTGGATCATGTATTTTGCTGGTAGAACGCCGGCTAGCGGTCTCACCTCTACGGTTACGGGAAATTCACCGGTGTAGACGCTCAACTTGTCATCCGGTGCGAAGGCGAAACTCATTTCCTCCCCGGGCGGAAAGGTAACCCCCCCAATCATGATGTCAGTGGGAGGGCTGAACTTGAGCGACGTGGGGATAAGAAACTCAGATTTGGGATGATTGGAATTAACGTGGAACCCTGCGCCAACATGAAATTTCAAACTGACTGTACTGGGCTTGCCTCGCGTGATTGCAATTGCGGGTAATGGTAGCATCGTGACCGACGGAACTTTTCTTCCTGGAATGTCTTGATTGGCGGGATTGTTCAACAAACTGCCGGAATTTTCCTGTGCGGCTGTCAGGGCTGACAGCAAGATTAAACCGAGAGCAAGCTTTCGTAGCATGAGCATGAAAATGCTAGAAGGAACCGGGTCCGCTGCCTACGTTACCTTTGCGCCTGGACTGACTGTCCTTCGGCCAGCGCCTTCTTGATATTTTCTTCGATCTCACCGCGTCCCTTCAGACCGAATACTTTATCCACCACTTTGCCATCGCGTCCAATGTAAAAAGTTGCGGGAAGAAACTGAACTCCGCCATACGCGTCGCCGACAGCTTCCTTGCCCACGAGAATGGGATAATTCACGCCCAAGTCGTGAGCGAATTCTCCAATCTCTTTTGGGCTCGCGTCGTCCATGGCAACGCCCACGATTTGCAATCCCTGCGGTCCGTACTGTTTTTGCAACTCCGCGAACCATGGCATCTCGATCTTGCAGGGCTGGCACCAGGTAGCCCAGAAATTCAACAGTACCCCCTTGCCGCGGAAGTCTGAAAGGTGGACGGTCTTGCCGTCAAGAGAGTCCAGCGTGAAGTCCGGCGCCGTCTCGCCTTTTAGGCTTGGACCGACATTAGCTACTCGTCCGGAGTTACGTCGCGCCCTCTGCACGCCGAAGACGAGCATAACGGTCACCACCATGGCCACCACGATAATGACGACTGGATCGCGTTTCACGACAAACTCCTGTTCGTAATTCGAAACTTCACAATGCGAATCGGTTTAAGAAAGATAGATAATTCGAAATAATTGTAAATCGGCCGATCACCAGCAAAACACCAAGAGCGATGAGCAGTCCGCCGCTCGCCACTTCCAAAGCATGCATGTGCATGCGGAAGCGGCTGTAAAACTTGAGAAATCTCTCGATCCCCAGCGAAGTCAGCAGAAACGGTACAGCCAATCCCATCGAGTAGACGGCGAGCAGGAAGATTCCCTTAGTGACTGAATCCTGGGCTGCCGCAAAAGTCAGAATTACGCCCAGGATCGGGCCCACGCAGGGCGTCCAGCCGAAAGCGAATGCGAAGCCGATTAGAAAAGCTCCGATCGGTGTGCTTCCACCTTTTATCTGATGCAAGCGCGCGTCGGTGTACAGCGCCTTGATCTTGAATACGCCGGTCAGATGGAGCCCGAACAAAATGATCACGAAGCCTGCAACCTGTGCCAGAAGCGACTTATAACGCGCCAGCAACTGTCCGACTTCGGTTGAGATGGCACCCAAAGTTATGAAGACGACGCTAAATCCAAGAATGAAGCCGACGGAGTTCAGCATGACTTTGCTGAGAAGGCGGGATTCGGGAGCCTTCAATTCCTCGACGCCAGCCCCGGATATCAACGAAACATAGCCGGGAACAAGGGGCAGCACGCAAGGGGAAAGAAAGGAAACCAACCCCGCCAGAAACGCCGCAATCGGAAGAGGAAGCGTTGACATCCGAAAGTATTGTACCTGTTGGGCCAGATGGGCCCGCAATCAATTCGGAACCCCAGTTGTTGACCGCGAGTACTCTGTGTTGCGCGCGGTTTTCCGACGTTGGCAGAAACGTAAAATTGATTCCGCCGCATCGCCTGCTTTAACAGATGTGCGCCGCGGGCGAACGTTACAGCTTATTTGTTCCCCTTCTTACCAGCAGGCGGCATGGCGGGATGCGCTGGTTCGGGGAGGGCCTCGCCGGGAGGTGCCGCTACCGCCTTGCGGATGAAGCCAGGAGGGATGGCGGCCGTTAACACGGCCCGATTGCCATGCTGCTGAACTTTCAGGCCGTCGAAGAAGGCCTTTACGTCCGGATCGTTCGCAGGCATGGAAACCGTGCCCTCGGAGGAGTGAAAGAGTTGGAGGAAGGTTCCCAACTGCTCACTCAACCGTTGTGCCTCGTCGTTGCTTCCGGTGAATGCCTCGGCCTGAAAATGGACCCGTCCCAGATAGCGTGCCGACGCTACGACCGTTGCTGATTTGGTGAACAAGAACGATAACGCACTTCGGGCCGGCAGAGTGCCGACCGGATCTACGTTAAAGATGGCCCATCCCAGACTCGCGAGAGGGATATATTTGTAATATCGCCTTAGCAAGGCGGGTCCGCCAAAAGGAGAAGCCAACTTTCGGGACCGGTCAACGATTCCGCGAATCACCCTGGGATCGTCGTGATTCGACGCCGCCACCGTATCGAAGCCCAGAATCGCCACTCGCAGGGTTCGGCCTTCCAGTGGAATGCTGTAGATGTCGATCGAATTGTAGTTCTCTACCGAGGCTGAGATCTTCCCCAGATAATCCCGCAGCCGCTGGCCCTCGATTTTGCCCACGAAAATTTCCGAATATCGTGGTGGTCCTGAAGGCGCTTGGGCGCCCGGCTTCGCCGGCGGATAGTGAATGGCAAAAGCCGCTTGCTCGAGGTCACGCTCAAATTGAAAACCTGTGGCCTGAATAAACTGTTCATACTCCGGATCATGAGGAACGTCCGGCATCTGCCCCGCGATCTTGGCGCGGCGGATCCACTTCAGATTGACGTAAAGATAGCCGTCCGCCCCAGGCAACAACCGTGCAGGTTCAGGGGGAGCGTGCTTACGCAAAACCACAGCGAGGGTAATGGCTGCAGCAAACAGCAGAAAGCCGAACAGAATGGGGAGGAGTTTACGTCTTCTTCGCATGAAAAGTGACCATTCGCCACGGAAGCCAACCCGCCGTCGGCGACGGTCAAGAAGTAGCAATCATATCATTCGGTCCGTTGGTATGTATGCCGTGGAGCCGCCTCGCCCGCCGACACCGTCACTGCAGTTTGGCGTATTCGGCTTTTGCGTCCTTTAGGATCGGGACATCAGGGTCGGCATCTTTCCAGTTTGCTAGGAAGTCTTGATAGGCTGGTTTTGCCTTGACGGTATTATTTTGAAGGACATAGGCCCGTCCCAAGCCGAGCCGGGCCAGCGAATAGAGCGGACTCGTCGCGATGCCCTGATGATCCAGAATCTTCTGATATTCGGTTGCGGCTTTTGCGCCATTATGCAAGCGCAGATAGGCTTCCCCGCGAACATACATTGGCCAATAAAGCGCGCCAAAAGGTGGCGCGCCAAATTCGTAAGGTGCGGAAACTTCCAAGGTTTCCACTGCTTGGCCGGCTTGGTCGGCTCTTATCTGGTTGGTGGCTTTTGCAATCGGCAGCCAAACAGAATTCAGCAAGGTGTCGGTCGGAAATTCCTTGGCCAGAGCATCGATCAGTTTTTGGGACCCGCTAGCGTCGCCGGCTCGGGCGAGCACACGGGCGGCGTCCCTGCGGGTATCGCGATCGTTCGAAGAGGCCAGCGCCTGCGCCGCCCCCAGCCGGGCAATCGCCGGGTTGCCGACCTCTACGAGGCAAGCTGATTCGACAAGGCGAATGTCTGCCGCGAGCTCCTTTAGCCCGGATTTTTGAGCTGAACTGATTCCCTCCGCAAAGGTTTGGCGGGCACTCATTATTTTGCCCAAAGAGCATTGTCCCTGGGCCACGATCATGAGCATGATGGGTTCAATCGAAGACCCTTTTCCCAACTCAACCGCGCGCTCCATCCCCACCTTGTCGCCCCGAACGAACGCCATGCTATATAGGGAAAAGGCATCGGTAGGAGATCCCAGCCCTTTGGCGGTGGCCTGTTCTATCACCGTCTTGGCTTCGTCGTAACGACCAAGAGATTGGTAAGCATCGGCGAGATTGGCAAATGCAAATCTGTCATTCGGACTGAGCCGCATCGCTTCGGTTGCATTGGCGAGGGACTTTTCCGGATATCCCATCGACGCGTATCCGAGCGCCAGGTTATCCCAGGGAACCGTGTCACGCGGATAGGTCAGCTTCCATTGCTCATAAATCGCGATGGCTTTATCGAGTTCTCTCGAGTCTTCGTCAAAGTAGTGAGCCGAGATATAAAGCTTTTCGCGCTCGCTTGCCCTGTCCTTCAATTCGAACGCCTTTCTTAGGTTCTGGAGTTGCTGGGTGGTTTGCGAAAGGTTGCCATAGACCACGCCTAGAGTGGCGTAGGCCATGGCGAAGTTTGGGTCCAGTTCGATAGCGCGTTTCAAGTGCGGAATCGCCTTCTCGTCCTGCAGATTGGAGTGCTCAGCCTGTCCGAGAGTGAATGCCTGCAACGCCTCCAGGGAGGACGTCGTGGCTTGTTCCAGGGGAGTGGCGAATTTCTGCACCGAACCGATCGCCTCGCCCAGCTTCTGCCGCAAGCTCGAGGCGGCCTGGTCGAGTGTCTTTAGCACCCGCTCTTTGCTTTCAGCTTCTGCCTGGGCCCGTCCCAACGAATCGCCGGTTTGCGCGTTGACGGCGTTCAGGTCAATCACGTAATGGCTGCCGAGAGCGGAAATAGATCCCGTCAGCATGGCTTTTACGCCTTCCCGTACGCAGATTTCCCGCGCCACATCGCTGGTTACTCGCTCGTCTGGAGGACGTCCCATGAAACGCAAGGCCTGTTGAATGCGTGACTGCGGCAAAACATTCAGATACGGGGACTGTTCAAGCTGCACCGCCAGTGCCTGCTTCAGCGTCCCATCGAATACGCTGTCTCCGGTGGTATTCACAAAGTCGGTGAGCAGGATTGAATCTTTCTCGGTCAATCTGCCGGGTCGGCGCGAGTAGAAGAAAAGTCCAGCAACAACCGCAACGAGCAACACCGCGATCGGAGCAGCGACTTTCGAAACTCTTGATCTGTTCGGCGCCGCAGTCGTTACCGGAGCGATTTTCACCGACGACGAGGAAGGGATGGACGTCAACGCGGCGACGGAGATGGGGGGCGGCACAGCGGGAGTAGACGTAGCTGATTCGCTTGCGACCGACATGCTTCCGGAACTGGCGGCGACGGCGCGGCTGGTGTCAGTGTCGCGCTTCAATCGCTGCAAATCGGCTCGCATGTCGGCAGCGTGTTGGTAGCGAAGATTCCGATCCTTCTCGAGCGACTTGGTAACGATGCGTTCGAGCTCGGGCGGCACGTCCGGATTCAGCCGGATCGGGGGCGTGGGCGCACGCTCCAAAATGGCATTGAAGATCAGAGCCGAGGTGTCGCCGCGAAAGGGCAGCGTGCCCGTGGCCATCTCGTACAAAACGGCACCAAAGGAAAAGAGATCGGTGCGTGCGTCGAGCTCTTTACCCTTAGCTTGCTCGGGAGACATGTAGGCGACCGTTCCAAGCGTCGAACCGGGACTGGTCAGATGCTCATCCGTCATGGCTGTAGCTTGCGAGAGCATTCCCGCAGCGTCGACTGTGCCGCTTGTGCCTGTCACTTTCGCCAGCCCAAAATCCAAAACCTTGGCATGTCCCCGATCAGTGATGAAAATATTTCCCGGCTTGATGTCGCGGTGAATAATTCCCTTTACGTGCGCGGCGTCCAGCGCATCAGCGATCTCGATGGCAAGTCCCAGGAGAGTGTCCAACTCCACTGGCCGACCGGCGATGAGATACTTCAGTGTTACGCCTTCCAGATACTCCATGGCGATGAACGCCTGGCCACTTTCTTCTCCAATGTCGTAAATGGTGCAGATGTTGGGATGGTTCAGTGCGGAAGCTGCCTGCGCTTCCCGCTGGAAGCGACTGAGGGCTTGAGCATTCCTCGCAACGTCATCGGGCAGGAATTTGAGAGCCACGAAACGATGAAGGCGAGTGTCTTCTGCTTTGTAAACCACCCCCATTCCACCACCGCCCAGCTTCGAGGTTATGCGGTAGTGCGAGATGGTTTGGCCGATCATCAGTCTGGCATGTTAGGTGCGGTGGCGAAGCAAGTCAACGCAGATGAGCAAGCCGGTCGCGGTTCGGGTCGCCTCAGCGCAGCTTGTCCTAGTTTTTGGTGGTATCTGCGGGCAGGCACTTGTGTGCATTGAATTGTTGCTGGATCACCGCCTGCGCCCGCGACTGCTGGCCAGCCGGCTGATGCTCCGCCTGGAACTGGAGGCCACAGGCCTCACACATTCCAATGATAGGAACGTTCTTGACTCGCTTTACGATCCGAAGATTGCGCTTAGGCATGAAAACAGTCTGCCACAGAATATGAGGTATTCCTGAAGCATCAGTACCGCACCGTTTTACAGTGGGTTCCCCGGGAGCGGCCTTGCACGTAAAATGCCGTTATGGTAACTTTTAAAATTGTCCCGGACATCAGGAAGGGATCAGAGGTCGTGTTGTCCCCAATCAGGGACGAATGCGGCCCTCAACTGCTGGCGTAGCTCAGTTGGTAGAGCATCTGATTTGTAATCAGAGGGTCAGGGGTTCAAATCCCTTCGCCAGCTCCAGCATTTGATTCTGGACGCAATGATATTAGGCGCGGGCGCGGCGGCTTAAACAGATTTTCCAACGGCACTCCATAAGGGAATTTTCCAAATGTGGTGTTTGCGTGCGACGGCATTTTCGCGCGCTTTTCTGTTCTTCACGTTTGCAATCCGTACTTTGCAAATCCGTCTGAACGACCTCTGTACGCTGGCGTGAATATCTGCGATGAGTGCCGGAAGCGAGCAGCAAAGCCGGACTGTTCCGCAGTTCTGCACAGGTGGGTGAGTGGTTAAAGCCAGCAGACTGTAAATCTGCCCCTCCTCGGAGGTACGAAGGTTCGAATCCTTCCCTGTGCACCAGGTTGAGATGATTTGCGGGCATGATCCCGCAGCCGAAATCCCGAGTGTTCTTTGCGAGGGATCTTTTTGAAACGTTTAGCCGTGGCGATGGGAGCGTTTGTCGCATTAGGGATTCTGGCTTGGAATACTCTCAGCGATGAGCGGATTCGCTTGGCCACGCTGGCCGTGTTGGCTATGTTTGCGCTCCGCACGTGGATGCATCGCAAAGACGTGATGCACTCGGACCAAGAGGATGGGTCGGAGTAAGTAGTAAAGCGTCGCCAGCAGAAGGCTGAGTGCTGACAGCTGATTCAAGCCGATGTAGCTCAGTTGGTAGAGCACTCCCTTGGTAAGGGAGAGGTCACCAGTTCAATCCTGGTCATCGGCTCCAGAAATTGTGGCAAAAGAGTTTTCGCATGGACGGAGTCGGCCGGGGCAGATTTGTGCTGACGGCTGAAAGCTGATGGCTGGGTTCAAGAAGCGGGAGTAACTCAGTGGTAGAGTCACAGCCTTCCAAGCTGTTGGTCGCGGGTTCGATTCCCGTCTCCCGCTCCAAAGATTTTTGAGGAAGGAATAAGGCACGACAAGATATGGCGAAAGAGAAATTTGACCGCACCAAGCCGCACTGCAACGTAGGGACGATTGGTCACATTGACCATGGCAAGACCACGTTGACGGCGGCGATCACGAAGGTATTGTCGAAGCACAACCCGAAGATACAGTTCCGGTCGTTTGATTCGATCGATAACGCGCCGGAAGAGAAGGCGCGCGGGATCACGATTGCGACCGCGCACGTGGAGTATGAGACGGCGAATCGTCATTACGCGCACGTGGATTGCCCGGGTCACGCCGACTACATCAAGAACATGATCACGGGTGCGGCGCAGATGGATGGGGCGATCCTGGTGGTGGCGGCGACCGATGGACCGATGCCGCAGACCCGGGAACACGTGCTGCTGGCGCGCCAGGTAGGAGTGCCGTATATCGTGGTGGCGCTCAACAAGTGCGATGCGGTCGATGATGCCGAACTGCTGGACCTGGTGGAGCTCGAAGTGCGTGAGTTGCTGAAGAGCTACCAGTTTCCGGGAGACGATCTTCCGGTGGTGCGACTGTCGGCGCTGGGGGCGTTGAACGGGGAAGCCAAGTGGGAGAAGCAGGTGGACGAGTTGATGGCAGCGGTGGACAAGTACATTCCGCAGCCGACGCGGGAGTTGGATAAGCCGTTTCTGATGCCGATTGAGGATATTTTCTCGATCTCGGGGCGGGGTACGGTGGTGACGGGACGAATCGAGCGCGGCAAGGTGAAGGTAGGGGAGGAAGTGGAAATCGTCGGTTTTCGCGACACCCGCAAGACGGTAGTGACGGGGGTGGAAATGTTCAAGAAGCAGCTGGACGAAGGACTGGCGGGCGACAATGCCGGCCTGCTGCTGCGCGGCATCGCGAAAGAGGATGTGGAGCGTGGCATGGTGCTGGCCAAGGGGGGATCGATTACCCCGCACACCAAGTTCAAGGCCGAGGTTTACATTCTGACCAAGGAAGAAGGCGGACGGCACACGCCATTTTTCAAAGGCTACCGGCCGCAGTTCTACTTGCGAACCACGGATGTGACGGGAGTGGCAGAGCTGCCGGCGGCCACCGAGATGGTGATGCCGGGGGACAACGTGCAGTTGGTGATTGAGCTGATCACGCCGGTGGCGATGGAGAAGGGCTTACGGTTTGCCATCCGCGAAGGCGGGCACACGGTAGGCGCGGGCACGATCGCCGAGATTATTCAGTAGCTTCCATGGGGAAGCGCGCCCCAGGGATGTCAGTGGTTAGGTTTCAGAATTTGCGTTTGAGCTAGAAGCGAAGAGCTACCGGCTGATAGCTACAAAAAAAGTAGGAGCTGTATTTTTATGCCCCGAGAAATCATTACGTTGCAGTGCGGTGATTGCAAAGAGCGGAACTATTCGACCACCAAGAATCGAAAGACGATGACGGAGCGGCTGGAGCTGAAAAAGTTCTGCCGCGTCTGCCGCAAGCACACGCCGCATAAGGAAGTGAAATGAAAGTGGCCAGTGGCGAGTGGTTGGGTAGCGCCGACCACTGGAAAACGATCACTGATTTAGGGGCGTAAGCTCAACGGTTAAACTGTCGGTCTCCAAAACCGAACTTGGGGGTTCGAATCCCTCCGCCCCTGCCAGAATTTCCGGGCATCCGGAACGGTAAGCGGCAAGAAGGAAAGCGGGAGAAGTCCATGGCGGGTGTTGCAGAGCAGAACGCGCTGACGACGACGATCAGAGCTTGGCCGGAGCGGATCAAGACTTTCTACAACGACGTGCGCACCGAAATGAAGAAGGTGACCGCGCCGTCTTTCAAGGAGGTCCAGGCCACAACGGTTGTGGTTATCGTCACGGTTTTCTTGTTTGCGGCGTATTTCTGGGCGGTGGATCTGGTGATCGGGCACGGTATCGATTCGGTGTTCCGTTATTTCGGGCATCGTTGAGCGATCGGGTGGTTTAGGAAGGATTTCGAGTGTTGCCATCAATGAGTGTAGAGCCTATGCAGGACGAAGAAAAAAAAGAAGTCCAAGCAAGCGGAGGGGAAGGCGTAGCGGCTGGAGCCGCCGAGCCTCCTCGCAATCCCAATATGAAGTGGTACATCATCCATTCCTATTCGGGATTTGAGCGCAAAGTGAGAGAGTCGCTGGAATCGCGGGTGATCGCCTTCGGTCTGCAAGACAAGATCGGCAAGGTTCTGATCCCGACAGAAGCAGTCACCGAAGTTCGCAACGGCAAGAAATATACTGTGGAGCGCATGTTCTATCCCGGCTATGTGCTGGTGGAGATGGACATGGATGACCACGTGTGGCATGTAGTGAAATCCACGCCCCGGGTCACGGGCTTTGTGGGGACCGGGCAACAGCCTACGCCGCTTTCCGAGGAAGAAGTTCAGCACATCGTCTATCGCGTCGGTGAAGCAAAAGACAAGCCCAAGCTTAAGGTCAAGTTTGAAAAGGGCGAGACAGTGCGAGTTACCGAGGGGCCGTTTGCGACCTTTCAGGGTGTGGTCGATGATGTGAATGAAGACCGTTCGACATTGAAGGTGATGGTTACGATCTTCGGCCGGTCAACTCCCGTGGAGCTGGAATTTAATCAGGTGGAGAAGGTGGCTTCGTAAGGAAGGGTGCCAAGGCGCGATTCATGCGCTTGCGGCGGATGGCGCGGCGTGCCTAGGTCCTTCGGCTCGCCAAAAAAACGCGGGCTTAGGATGACAATGACTTTTGAGGGTTGAGATAAATGGCGAAGAAAGCTACAGGT
Source organism: Terriglobia bacterium (assembly GCA_963786325.1). Classification (GTDB taxonomy): domain Bacteria; phylum Acidobacteriota; class Terriglobia; order Terriglobales; family Acidobacteriaceae; genus JAIQFF01. The sequence goes on along the minus strand of CAWAYW010000010.1, from coordinate 547,413 downwards.
TCGGTAAAGCTTCAGATTGCGGCAGGCAAAGCGACTCCGGCGCCTCCAGTGGGTCCGGCGCTGGGCCAGGCGCAGATCAACATTATGGAGTTCTGCAAACAGTTCAACGCGCGAACCGGCGCCAAGGAACTGGAGGGGCTTATCATCCCGGTGGTGGTGACGGTTTACAGCGATCGCTCTTTCACTTTTATTACCAAGACGCCGCCGGCTTCGATTCTGCTCAAGCGCGCCGCTGGTATCGCCAAAGGATCGGGTGCGCCCAACAAAGACAAAGTGGGAAAGGTGACGTTGAAGCAGGTCGAGGACATCGCCCGGCAGAAAATGCCGGATTTGAATGCAGCCTCGGTCGAGTCAGCAATGAAGAGCGTGCGGGGGACCGCGCGTTCCATGGGAATCGAAGTCGTCGGGTAATCAAGATTGAGTAATTGGAAAATTTTGTAATTCAGCAATTGAAAATCTCTATCTTGGTTTTCAAATTACAAAGTTATCCAATTGCCTCATTTAGTCGTTCACCACGGCTGATCGTAACAGCGTTCATCGGTGGGAGACAGGAAGAACTAATGAAAAAAGCAGGAAAGAACATCACTAAGGCGCGGCAGTCAGTTGAGGCGCGTCCGTATCTGCTCAAAGATGCGGTGCCACTGTTGCAGAGAGTGAAATTCACGAAATTCGACGAGACCGTGGAAATTACCATGCGTCTCGGAGTCGACCCCAAACACGCCGATCAGATGGTGCGTGGTACGGTCGTCCTGCCGCACGGGTTGGGGAAATCCAAGAAGGTCCTCGTCATTGCCAGCGGCGACAAGATCAAAGAAGCGGAAGCGGCTGGGGCAGATTACGTTGGCGGCGAAGAAATGGTCGAGAAGATCAACAAAGAGAACTGGACTGACTTCGACGCACTGATTGCCACTCCGGATGTGATGAAGTCAGTGGGTCGGCTGGGTAAAGTTCTTGGACCTAAGGGTCTGATGCCGAACCCCAAGACGGGCACGGTGACTTTTGACGTCGGTAAAGCCGTGCAGGAAGTCAAAGCCGGCAAAGTCGAGTTCCGGACGGATAAGACCGCTCTGGTGCACGTGCCGGTGGGTAAGATTTCGTTCACGCCCGACAAGTTGGTCGAGAATGCCACGGTGGTGATCAGCAGCGTGATCAAGGCCAAGCCGACGGTGGCCAAAGGCAAGTACATCAAGGGCTGCTATCTGAGTTCCACCATGGGTCCGGGAATTACGATTGACACGGCGCAGGTGGAAGCGGCGGCGAAGGCTTAATCAAGGCGGCGGCCTTGAGCGCGATAGTCGCGCTTAATCTCGACCGCGTTGCGGTCGAAGCGCTCATCGCAGGCCGCTCAGGTTCGTCGGCGACGATAAAGCAGTCGGGTATTCGGGCATAAAGATCGCAGAAATTCGAGGGACTGAATATGGCGGTTAGCAGAGCGAAAAAAGTTGAGCAAGTCGACAAACTGGGCGTGGAGTTGAAGAAAGTTTCCAGCCTGGTGATTGCTACTTACAGCAAGCTGACGGTGGCCCAGGACTACGAATTGCGCAAGACCTTGCGCAGTTCCGGGGCTAAATACCGGGTCGTGAAGAACACGCTCGCCGCGCTTGCCGCCAAAGGAACTCCGGCGGAGCAGGCGTTGAAAGATCTATCGGGCGTCACCTCAATCGCGTACACCGAAGGCGATCCGGTGGCCTTGGCCAAAGCGGTTTCTAAATACGCCAAAGACAATCCCGAATTCAGTTTCAAGGCCGGGGTGGTCGAAGGGCGCGTGATCTCGATCAAAGAGATTCAGGCGCTGGCTACCATGCCGTCGAAGGAAGAGCTCTTCTCCAAGCTGTTGTTCCTGATGAATGCGCCTGCGCAGCGGCTGGTCACCGTGATGAATGCCGTTGGTAAGGACCTGGCGGTGGTGATCAATCAGGGCGTGGAGAAAAACAAGTTTAAGGAAGCGTAATCCGAAAACAGTGGTCTGAATTAGTAAAGAATCAGGTGCAAAGTTCTGATGGCATTGGACGTCGCCGGCGAGTCGCCGGCGGCTAGTCTGGAGATTGATCAAGAGCACGGGGTTGCGCCGCTCTGTCGTCGTGTTGTCTGGCACGCTGAAACAGGACCAAGCGCACTGGAAACCTGGCTTGAGATTGAAGAAATAAGGAAACGATAATTCGATAATTGGAGACTAGACAATGGCGGATTTGCAGCAGTTGGAAGATCAAATCGTAGGCTTGTCGTTGCTGGATGCGGCAGCTTTGGTGAAGAGGCTGGAAGAGAAGCTCGGAGTTTCGGCAGCGGCGGCGGCGCCGGTGATGATGGCGGGCGGAGGCGGGGCGGCAGCAGGGGCGGCTCCGGCGGAAGAAAAGACCGAATTCGCTGTCGTGTTGACTGCGGTAGGGGCCAACAAGATCAATGTAATCAAGGCTGTCCGCGAGGTCACCAGCCTGGGCTTGAAAGAAGCCAAGGATCTGGTCGATGGCGCTCCCAAGACCGTCAAAGAGGGCGTCACCAAGGACGAGGCCGAGAGCATCAAGAAGAAATTTACCGATGCCGGTGCGACCGTCGAAGTTAAATAAGCCCTGCGGGATAAATGCTTTGGCTTGCCTTCGTGCGAGCCGAGGGATTCGTCCCTTAATCGGCTTAGGCTCGACGATTTAACTGGTGAATCCTGGGGTGGGGGTGGTAACATCTATATAACACCGCTTCCCACTTCACGGTAAGGCGACTCTTCACTCCAACGACCTAGGGAAGCGGAGCTGAGTCGCACACAGTTGGCAAGCTGTCCCGTGACTAGCGGGACGGAAAACAGGCCTGAGAACTGGCAAGGAAAGTCAAAATTTTATTGACGCAGCGCGCCGTTACTGGCGCCCGTGGGGAACTATGCCCCCAAGGGCGCATTCGTGTCTGCGGCATATAGGATCGGTCACCGTACACAGCGGGTCGATTGACCTGCTCGGACGGGATGAAATCCCGTCGCCACGCAACGCCCTTCGCAGCCCTCGGCTGCGCTTGAAAGTTTGGAGCCTCTGAATGTCGAAGAATAATGCCTACCGTACCCGTTTCGATTTTTCAAAAATTCCAGCCACGATCCAGATCCCAAACCTGATTGAGGTTCAGAAGCGCTCGTATGAGCGATTTCTGCAAATGGACCGGCTGCCCAGCGAGCGCGATGATGCCGGCTTGCAAGCCGTGTTTCAGTCGGTGTTCCCAATTAGCGATTTTCGCAACGTCTCCCAGTTGGAGTTTGTGGACTACGCGATAGGCAACTGGGAATGCAAGTGCGGCCACTTGAAGGGACTGCATCACCTCAGAACCACCTGCAAGAACTGCGGTTCGACGGTGATCACCGATCCCTTTCATCCCGGCGATGTGCTGTGTACGAAGTGCGGCACCTACAACGCGAACACGCCTGATTTCTGCAACAAGTGCGGCGACCCGGTGGGCTTGCAACTGAAATATGACGTGAGCGAGTGCGAGGAGCGCGGTATGACCTACTCCGCGCCGCTCAAAGTCACCATGCGCCTCACAATTTTCGAGAAGGACGCCGAGACCGGCAATCGCTCGATTCGTGACATCAAGGAACAGGAAGTGTTTTTTGGCGACGTCCCGTTGATGACCGAAAACGGTACATTCATCGTGAACGGAACGGAGCGCGTAATCGTGAGCCAGTTGCATCGCTCGCCGGGCGTGTTCTTTGAGACTGCCAACAACCGCACCTACTTCTTGGGCAAGATCATTCCATACCGTGGATCGTGGGTGGAATTCGAATACGACCAGAAGAATGTGCTGTATGTGCGTATCGACCGCAAACGTAAATTCCTGGGCACGATTTTCCTGCGCGCTTTGGGTCTGCGTTCGGGCGAAGACATTTTGCGAACCTTCTACACCGTGGATCGCCTGGTGGTTCGCGACAAGAAGCTGTTCTGGACACTCGATCCCACCAGCGAAAAGCCGACCAACCTTTTGGGTATGAAGCTGGCGCACAGTGTGAAGTCGAAGTCCGGCGAAGAAATCGCACATTCGGGACGCAAGATCAATGCCGCGACGTTGAAGGAAATTCAGAAGGCAAAGATCAGCGAAATCGAGATCGACGTTTCCGATCTCGAAGGCGCTTGGGTGGCGAGCGATGTGGTCGATACGACTACGGGTGAAGTTATGCTGGAGGCCAATTCCGAAATCACCGCGGACAAGGTTTCCAAGATTCTCGAGTCGGGCGTTGTCGAAATCAATCTGTTCTTCCCCGAGCGCGACGATGTGGGCACGGTGATTGCGCAGACTCTCAAACGCGACGCGGTGAAAACTCCGCAAGAGGCTTTGATCGAAATCTACCGCAAGCTGCGCCCCGGCGATCCGCCGACGCTGGATACCGCAACGGCTTTGTTCCACGGGATGTTTTTCGATCCGCGTAAGTACGATTTCTCGCGGGTAGGCCGGCTGAAATTCAACATCAAGCTGTTCGAGAACCAGGACGCCAGCAAACTCGACAACCGTACACTCGAGCCGGAAGATTTCTACGGCACAATTCGCTACCTGCTTAAGCTGCGGAAAAACATCGGCGCGGTCGATGACATCGATCACCTGGGCAACCGGCGTGTACGCGCGGTCGGCGAATTGCTGGAAAACCAGTTTCGCATCGGATTGGTCCGTATGGAACGGGCGATCAAGGAAAAGATGTCTGTGTACCAGGAAATGTCGACGGCGATGCCGCACGACTTGGTCAATGCCAAGCCGGTGATGGCTGCGATTCGCGAATTCTTCGGATCGTCCCAGTTGTCACAGTTCATGGACCAGACGAACCCGCTGTCGGAGATTACCCACAAGCGGCGTCTATCCGCGCTTGGGCCGGGTGGTTTGTCGCGAGAACGTGCGGGATTCGAAGTCCGCGACGTTCACCCGACGCACTACGGACGCATCTGTCCGATTGAAACGCCGGAGGGTCCGAATATCGGACTGATTTCGTCGTTGAGTTGCTATGCGCGGATCAACGATTACGGCTTCATCGAGTCGCCGTATCGGCGAGTCAAAGGCGGTCGCGTGCTGGATTACGTCAGCATCGTGAATGCCGGCGACAGCGAGCACAAGGTCGGCGACCATCTGGAAAAACACGAGGCCGAAAAGCTCAATGCCGAATTGAAAGACAAGAAAAAGAGGGCTGCTGAACTGGAGCCTTTCTCATTCTACCTTTCGGCATGGGAAGAGGATCGCCACACCATCGCGCAGGCGAACGTGGAACTTGACGACAAGGGTCGGATCGTCGGCGATCTGGTCAATGCCCGTAAGGCCGGCAACTTCGTTCTGGTAAGCCGCGATGAAGTTGACTACATCGACGTCAGCCCCAAGCAGCTGGTTTCAGTGGCGGCGTCGCTGGTGCCGTTCCTGGAGCATGACGACGCCAACCGAGCGCTGATGGGCGCCAACATGCAGCGCCAGTCAGTTCCTCTGTTGCGCGCTGAGGCTCCGATTGTTGGTACGGGAATGGAAGGGGTTACGGCGCGTGATTCGGGCGCGGTGATTCTGGCCAAGCGCAACGGAATCATTGATTCCGTCGACTCGGAGCGCATTATCGTTCGCGTCGAGGGCGAACATCACCCCGGACAGCTATCGCGCGAAGTCGGCAGCGACATTTACCAGCTCACCAAGTTCAAGCGGTCCAACCAGAACACTTGCATCAATCAAAAGCCGATCGTGCAAAAAAATCAACGTGTCACCAAGGGACAGGTAATCGCGGACGGTCCCTGCACGGATCATGGTGAGTTGGCTTTGGGACGAAACGTCCTGGTCGCCTTCATGCCGTGGCGGGGTTACAACTTCGAAGACGCGATTCTGGTCTCCGAAAAGCTGGTGAAAGAGGATTACTACACCTCGGTTCATATCGAGGAGTACGAGATTGAAGCCCGCGACACGAAACTGGGGCCGGAAGAAGTTACGCGCGACATTCCAAACGTCAGCGAATCAATGCTGCGCAACCTAGATGAGGCGGGCGTGATTCGCATCGGCGCCAGCATAAAGCAGGGCGACATTCTGGTCGGCAAAGTCACGCCTAAAGGCGAGACGCAGCTTACGCCGGAGGAAAAACTGCTGCGCGCGATCTTCGGCGAAAAAGCCGGCGACGTGCGTGATGCTTCGCTCTACTGTCCGCCTGGAATAGAAGGCGTGATCGTGGATGTGAAGATCTTCTCGCGCAAGGGGCAGGAGAAGGATGAGCGCGCGAAGTCGATCGAGGCGTCGCAAATTGCGAAGTTGGAAAAGAATCTTTCGGACGAAATCCGGATTCTGACCGACGAGCGATTGAAGCGTCTGGACAACATCCTGGGCGGCAAAGAAGTTCAGGCTGATCTGCACGACGAGCGCACTAACAAGCGCTTGCTGACCAAGGACACAGTACTCGATCGCGACACCATCGAGCGTATTTCTACTCGCAACCTGAAACGCATCAAGTATGCGGACAAGGATCCGCGAGTGAACGAGCAGATCGACGAGATCGAAGAAATGACCTCGCGGCAGATCGACGTTCTGAAAAAGATCGTCAACGAAAAGAAAGATAAGCTGACCAAGGGCGACGAACTGCCACCCGGCGTGATCAAGCTGGTGAAGGTTTACATCGCCATGAAACGCAAGTTGAGCGTTGGCGACAAGATGGCTGGCCGTCACGGTAACAAAGGCGTGATTGCCCGCATTCTGCCCGACGAGGATATGCCGTACCTCGAAGATGGCACGCCGATGGAGATCGTGCTCAATCCGCTGGGCGTTCCTTCCCGTATGAACGTGGGACAGATTCTTGAAACCCACCTGGGATGGGCCGGACACGAGATGGGCAAGAAGATCTCGCAGATGCTGGCCGAGAACAGCAAAGAGGAAGCGATCCGTCGCGAACTCAAGGCGTTGTTCAAGGACACAACCCTGGCGGACACCATCGGCGATCTCAGCGATGAAGAACTGATGGCGGTGGCTCCGACTCTGACCAAAGGCGTGTTCACGGGATCGCCAGTTTTCGACGGTTCCCGCGAAGGCGAGATCAAAGCCTTGTTGAGACAGTCAGGATTGCCGGAGTCAGGCAAGACGTACTTGCACGACGGCATGACCGGCGACAAGTTCGAACAGCCAGTGACTGTCGGCTACATCTACATGCTGAAGCTATCGCACCTGGTGGATGACAAGATCCACGCGCGGTCGATTGGACCGTACTCGCTGATCACCCAGCAGCCGCTGGGGGGCAAGGCGCAGTTTGGCGGACAGCGCTTCGGAGAAATGGAAGTTTGGGCGCTCGAAGCGTACGGCGCAGCTTTTATTCTGCAAGAGCTGCTAACCGCAAAGTCCGACGATGTGTATGGCCGTACCAAGATTTACGAAGCCATCGTCAAGGGCGAGGCGGCCATGGAGCCGGGCGTGCCGGAATCGTTCAACGTGCTGATTCGTGAGTTGCAATCGCTCTGTCTGGATGTGGAGCTGATCAAGGCCGGGGAGAAGAAGCCGGTTTTGAGCGCGGCAGCAGACTAAGGCAGTTGTCCGTGGCCAGTGAACCGTGACCGGATCATCGGGCGGTTCACTGGTGGCGGACCGAAAGAATTTGCGTTTGAGAACTTGAGTTTTAGATGAACGGCCGGCTGCGAAGCACCTGCGCAGTGAGGCCCTCGGAATACTGGCCACTTGCTCTCAGGTGCCGTGTAGCGGCTACGACACAGTCGCAGGAAGCGGAGGACCACCTTGTATCGTTCTAGCCCCTTTGACATGGCAAACCCCATCGCTGATTTTGACGCCATCCGCATCAGCCTGGCTTCTCCCGAGAAAATCCGGAGCTGGTCGCATGGCGAGGTAACCAAGCCCGAAACCATCAACTACCGGACGTTCAAGCCGGAGCGTGATGGATTGTTTTGCGCGCGTATTTTCGGTCCGGTAACGGATTGGGAATGTCTGTGCGGCAAGTACAAGCGCATGAAGCACCGCGGAGTGATCTGCGACAAGTGCGGCGTGGAAGTGACGCTCTCGAAAGTACGGCGTGAGCGTTTGGGACACATCGAGCTGGCTTCTCCGTGTTCCCATGTGTGGTTCTTCAAGGGATTGCCGAGCCGTATCGGTCATTTGCTCGATATCTCTCTGCGCGACCTCGAATCGGTTCTCTACTTCGAAGCTTACGTTGTTGTGGAGCCTGGCGATGCGCCGGTGAAGGATCACGAAGTCATCAAGGACGAAGCCAAGTATCGCGAACTTGACCAGCAATACCGTCCGGCGGGCTTCAAGGCCATGATGGGCGCTGAGGCGATCAAGGAACTCCTCAAGCGAGTTGACATTGAAGGCTTGTCGGGGGATCTGCGCGAGAAGATGAAGCACGAAAACTCGCTGCAGAAGCGGCTCAAGTACGCCAAGCGCTTGAAGGTGGTTGAGGCGTTCCGCAAGAGCGGCAATAAGCCGAACTGGATGATTCTGGATGTGATTCCGGTGATTCCACCGGAACTTCGTCCCCTGGTTCCATTGGATGGCGGGCGCTTTGCGACTTCCGACTTGAACGATCTTTATCGCCGCGTGATCAACCGCAACAACCGGTTGAAGAAGCTGATGGATCTGCACGCTCCCGAAGTGATCGTGCGCAACGAAAAGCGCATGTTGCAGGAAGCTGTCGATGCGCTGTTCGACAACGGACGCCGTGGCCGCGTGCTGCGTGGCGCCAACAACCGTCCGCTGAAGTCGTTGTCCGATACGCTCAAAGGCAAGCAGGGACGCTTCCGCCAGAACCTGCTGGGCAAGCGCGTGGATTACTCGGGACGCTCAGTGATCGTGGTCGGTCCCGAACTCAAACTGCACCAGTGCGGTTTGCCAAAAAAGATGGCGCTGGAATTGTTCAAGCCGTTCATCTATCACCGGCTGGAACAGACCGGACACTGCACCACCATCAAGCAAGCGAAAGAAATGGTGGAACAGCAGGAGCCGATCGTTTGGGACATCCTGGAAGAAGTCATCAAAGATCACCCCGTGATGTTAAACCGCGCTCCTACCCTTCACCGTCTGGGCATTCAGGCATTCGAGCCGGTGCTGGTCGAGGGCAAAGCTATCAGGATCCACCCGCTGGTTTGCACGGCATTCAACGCGGACTTCGACGGCGACCAGATGGCGGTGCACATTCCGCTGTCTCCGGAAGCGCAGGTTGAGGCCAGCGTGTTGATGCTGTCATCGCACAACATCCTGTCTCCCGCTTCGGGCCAGCCCATCACGGTCCCGACGCAGGACATGGTGTTGGGAATTTATTACCTGACCAAGGGCAAGCCGGGTTCGAAGGGTGAAGGCCGGGCGTTCGCCAACATCGAAGAAGTGTTACTGGCGCTCGAGGCGGGTGAAGTTGAAACGTTGAGCCCGATCCGACTGCGTTATACAGGTGAAGTGATTGACCTGCTCACCGCGTATGACGATCAGGAAATCATTCACACCGAACCCGTGAACTCGGAACGCGGCTTCCTGAACACGACGGTGGGACGCGCCATCCTGAACGATCATCTTCCCGAGGGCATGCCGTACATCAACGGCCTGCTCAAGAAGAAGGGTATCGCTCAGTTGGTTACGTACTGCTACCTGCGGTTTGGTTTGGAAGTGACGGTCAAGATGCTGGACGAGGTGAAAGATCTCGGATTCCGCTATGCAACCAAGGCGGGACTGTCGATCGGCATCGACGATATGGTCATTCCTGACAACAAGAAGACGCTGGTGAAGGACGCCGAGAAACTGGGGGTCGCGGTTCAGCAGCAATATCTCGACGGCGCCATCACCAACGGAGAGCGCTACAACAAAGTGATCGAAATCTGGTCGGCGATTACGGAAAAAGTCGCAGACGAAATGTTCGGTCAGATGCAGCAGCGTGATAAGGAAGGCGCACTGAATCCGATTTACGTCATGGCGGATTCCGGCGCTCGAGGATCGAAGCAGCAAATTCGCCAGTTGTCCGGAATGCGCGGACTGATGGCGAAACCTTCTGGCGAAATCATCGAGACGCCAATCACGGCGAACTTCCGCGAAGGCTTGACCGTGCTGGAGTACTTCATCTCGACACACGGCGCTCGCAAAGGTCTGGCTGACACGGCACTGAAGACGGCTGATTCAGGCTACTTGACTCGTCGCCTGGTCGACGTGGCACAAGATGTGATCATTAGCGAATACGACTGCGGAACTGTCGATGGCATCTACGTGGCGGGTATCGTGGAAGCCGGAGAGATCATCGAGCCGTTGCGCGACCGCATTGTGGGGCGCGTATCTCTCGAGAAAATCAAGGATTACGACGGTGGCGTGATCGTAGACATCAACAATGAAATAACCGAAGACCTGGCCAGCGCGATTCAGGCGGCAGGCATCGAAAGGGTGAAGATCCGTTCGGTGCTGACCTGTGAGTCCAAACGCGGAGTTTGCGTGATGTGTTACGGACGCAACCTGGCGTCGGGTCGGCTGGTTGAATTGGGAGAGGCTACGGGCGTGATTGCGGCACAGTCCATCGGCGAACCGGGAACTCAGCTCACGATGCGTACCTTCCACATCGGAGGTACGGCGTCGCGAGTCTCAGAGCAGTCGCGCTTGGATGCGAAGAGCGCGGGCACGGTGCGATTCATCGGGTTGCAAACGGTGAAGTCGAAATCGGGCGACCTGGTGGTGATGAATCGCCAGGGCTCGATCGCGGTGGTAGACGACAAGGGCCGTGAACGCGAACGCTACTCGGTGGTGTATGGCGCCAAGTTGAAAGTCAACGAAGGCGATCAGGTAACGCTGGGACAAGTCATGGTCGAGTGGGATCCTTACACGTTCTCGATTCTGACGGAAATCGGCGGCACCATCCAGTTCAAAGACTTGCAGGAAGGCGTGACGCTGCACGAAGAAGTTGACGAAGTAACCGGATTGTCGCGCCACGTGGTGGCGGATTCGCCCGACGAGAAACGGCAGCCGGCGATCGTGATCAAGGGTAAGGCGAGCAAGCGGTACCTGATGCCCTCACGGGCTCACCTCATGGTACAGGATGGCGAGACGGCTCATCCGGGTGATGTGCTGGCAAAGATCCCGCGAGAGACTACCAAGACCAAGGACATCACCGGCGGTCTGCCGCGCGTGGTGGAATTGTTCGAAGCGCGTAAGCCGCATGAAACCGCGGTCATCAGCGAAATCGATGGCACGGTGAAGTTCGGCGAAGTCTCGAAGGGTCAGCGCAAGATGTATGTGGTCGCCGACAACGGCACCGAGAAGGAATACTCGGTACCGCGCGGCGTTCACATCAACGTGCAGGAAGGCGAACGGGTCAAGGCGGGCGAACCGCTGATGGATGGTCCGCTCAACCCGCACGACATCCTGGCCGTGCTGGGCGAAAAGGAACTGCAGTCCTACCTGGTGAACGAAATCCAGGAAGTGTACCGGCTGCAGGGCGTGAACATCAGCGACAAGCACATCGAAGTGATCGTTCGCCAGATGATGCGCTGGCGCAAAGTGGAGGACGTGGGCGATACCCAGTTCCTGCTGGAACAGCAGATCGACAAATTCCGCTTTGCGGAAGAGAATGAGCGGGTGATTGCGCAGGGCGGACGTCCGGCAACGGGCCGGCCGCTGCTGCTGGGTATCACCAAGGCTTCGCTCTCGACCGACTCGTTCATTTCAGCGGCGTCGTTCCAGGAGACCACGAGGGTGCTCACCGAAGCTTCGATCAACGGAGCGGTGGACCACCTGCGCGGCCTGAAGGAGAATGTCATTGTCGGACGGCTGATCCCGGCTGGCACTGGCATGGAGTACTACCGCAACGTGCGGCTCTCGCCTGAGATGGAAGAGGCGGCTGCCAAAGTGCAAGAGGAAGTTTCGCACGCCTACGAGGAAGCCGAGCGCGCTCTCGAGCTGATGCGTACGGAGGGTGAAACTGAGGAACTGACGGCGGAGTAATTGGTTCGGAGCGAACCAAAGGGACGGCAGTCACTTCGCCGTCCCTTGGTTCCTTCCGGGCTGGAGTTCCCATGCACGCAAACCCACAGCGATTGCAAGATCAGGAACGTAGTGCTACTTCGCAGTTGCACGCCGTGTCCCGGCACAATACTCTGGGGCCAATCATGTTGCGTTTCTCGCGCCTGCTTCGACTGGCCTTCTGGCGTGCATTTCAGCATGACGCTTTTGCTACCGCCAAGGCGTCGGCGTATTCCGCTATTCTGACTTTTTTTCCTGCGCTGCTGGTGATCGGCGCGGTGCTCGCCACCTCCCGTCAAACTGATGAATACCTGCGCGAAGTTTCTTACGCGCTAGGCAGAATTTTGCCTGCCGGAAGCGCCACGGCGCTGGCCTATCTCAGGGGCACCACCCAGCGTTCTGTTGGCGTTCTGGTCTCAGCGTCATTGATCACGTTGTGGACTGCGTCCGGCGTGATGATTTCCTGGATGGAGGGTTTTCGCCGGTGCTATGAGCTGCCGAAGACATGGGGATTGCTGAAGGAGCGGTTGATCGCGTTTTCGCTGGTAATCCTAGCCGGCATCCCGCTTACTTTTTCTACTGTGCTTGTGGCTTTCGGCAATCGCATTGAGACGCGGATTCTTTTCAATCTTGGCCACGAGTTTGGTCCATTCATCCTGTTGATGTGGACAGCCATCCGCTGGCTGATTGCAGGGCTTACTAGCATTGCAGTGATTTCTTTGATCTATCACAACGCGGTCCCGCGCACACAACCCTGGCATAGTGTGCTGCCGGGAGCGACACTGGCTTCGGCTCTTTGGTTTGCGGCCACGGCTATCTTCGGCTGGTATCTCCAGCGCTATGCCGATTACAGCATTTTGTATGGATCGCTGGGCGTTGGCATCGCGCTGTTGGTGTGGATGTACATGATTTCTCTCGTCGTCCTGGTGGGCGCGGAGTTTAATGCCATGCTATTCCCACGCGCAAGGCTGGGAATCGAACTGATCGAGACCAACGCTCATCTGAAAAGACGCGTATAGACGCAAACTTCCCGCTCATGGCAAGGCCCAGCTGTTTTTTAATCAAAAATCCATCATGCTGAAGTAGGAAGGCGTGTAATCTTTAACAAATTGCAACGAGCGAGATGCTCGCGCCTACATTTACTTGCGATGGGGAGAATTTGAAATCAGGCAAAGTAGATCTTGTTGCTGGAGAGCTTTCGGCCGATGTGTCTTCCACGGCTGCGCGGCACGCCAAAATTATCTGCACGATTGGGCCCTCTTGTAACGGCGAGCCCATGCTCCGCGAATTGATGCGGCTGGGCATGGACGTGGCGCGGTTGAATTTTTCTCACGGCACGCACCAGGAGCACGCCCGGAATATCGCCCGCCTGCGCCGGGCAGCGAGACTGGAAAGCCGCACCATCTGCATCCTGCAGGACCTGCAAGGGCCAAAGATACGCACCGGCCGCCTTAAGGGGCACGAGTCCGTCACCATCGAGAGCGGTTCCCAAGTCACCATTACGCCGCGCGATGTCGCAGGAACTGCGACTCTTATCTCCACAACATTTCCGGTGCTAGCGAAAGAAGTGGGAGCAGGTGCGCGGATCCTGCTGTCCGATGGTCTTATCGAGCTGCGGGTAACTCGAGTTCGAGGAAGCGAGGTTCAGTGCGACGTGGTGAACGGTGGCGAGCTGGCGGAGCATCAAGGCATCAATCTGCCGGGCATTGCGCTGTCCATTCCGGCGCTTACGGCAAAAGACCGTGCCGACCTGGAATTCGGTCTGAGGAGTGGCGTCGACATGGTGGCATTGTCGTTTGTGCGCTCGGGGGCTGACGTTCGCAGCGTCAAGCAGATCATCGGGGCCCGGGGGCTGGACGTGCCCGTAATTGCCAAGCTGGAGAAACCACAGGCGCTGAAGCAGCTGGAAGAAATCTTCGAGGCCTCGGATGGTGTGATGGTGGCGCGTGGCGACCTGGGAGTGGAAATGCCGGCGGAGAAAGTGCCGGTGATTCAGAAGTACGTAATTCGCCGGGCTGCCGACTGGCGCAAGCCGGTGATCATTGCCACACAAATGCTTGAATCGATGATTGAGAATCCGCGTCCCACGCGGGCGGAGGCGAGTGATGTGGCGAACGCCGTGTTCGATGGTACAGATGCGGTGATGCTATCGGCGGAGACTGCCACGGGGCTTTATCCGCGAGAGACGGTAGCGATGATGGCCAAGATCGTCGTGGAGGCGGAGACGAACATGGCGGAGTTTATGCAGCCGCGACGTCGCCAATCTCGCCGTCTATCGATTGCGGAAGCCATTTGTGAATCCATTGCTCATGCTGCCGAAGATCTGCGGATGGGCGCGATCGCGGTGTTCACGGAGACTGGAAATACGGCAATCCTGATTTCCAAATATCGGCCGCAAGCTGAGATCTATGCCTTCTGTCGTGCACTGCCAGTATGCAACCGGTTGAATCTGCTTTGGGGAGTGCGCCCGGTGCTACGTCCTCAGACTTTCACGGCGGAAGAAATGCTACATGCCGCAGAGCAGGAGCTGGTGCGACGGGGACGGGTAAAGACGGGCGACGTCCTGGGCGTGGTGGCAGGTACGCAAATGGCGTCGGGGTCTACCAATTTCATGCGGCTGCATCTGGTGACTGCGGAGGAAGAACGCGTAATTTCGCGGCGAAAACTGGGTCGCAATAAGAGCGGTAAAAAGCGCACCTCCGGCCGTTCGGGTTCGCTTGTGCGCAAATAGCCGGGATCCTAAAGCTTTGTTAGTTTTCAGTCTTCCGTTGGTTAGTTTGGAACTTCCATGTCTGCGACGATCCAGGCGTTTCAAGACAGTTCTCTCAGCGTGCCGGTGCGGGGATTCCTGCATCGCCCAGAACAGCCGTCCGGTCGCGGGCTTGTGCTGGTCCATGGCGCAGGTTCCAATGCGAACAGTTCTCTTTTGATCGCACTGGCGGAATCCTTTGCTGGTGCCGGTTTTAGCGTAATGAGGTGTGATTTGCCGTTTCGGCAGAATCGTTCATTTGGTCCGCCGAGGCCGGGAGATGCTGAACGCGATCGCGAAGGATTGCGCAGTGCCATGATGGCAATGCGGAATCTTGGCCAGGCGAAGTTATTCTTGGGCGGCCATTCTTACGGCGGGCGTCAGGCGACCATGTTGTGCGCTGAGGATCGCGAGCTTGCCGCCGGTCTCTTGTTGCTCTCTTACCCATTGCATCCGCCGCGCAAACCCGCACAGCTTCGAGTCCAGCATTTGCCCAAGTTGCAAGTGCCGGCGTTATTTGTGCATGGGACGCGAGATCCGTTCGGAACTATCGAAGAGATGGAGTCGGCATTGAAGATGATTCCGGCAAAGGCCAGGCTCATGGTCGTGGATGGGGCTAGCCACGATTTGGGTTTTAAGGGGAAAACGACGAGGGCTGGTTTGGCTGGATATGTGGTGTCTGGGTTTGAGGGATGCTTTGGTGACTAGAAGTGGGTTTAACAGTTCTCGCAGAGTCTCGCATTGGTAAAGGATCAACTGCCGGGGCTTTGCCCGGACTGGACAGCTCGGGGCCGACCGTCCCACGTGGTCTTGTTAGTTCACCCAGCCGGATTTTGAGCCGCCGTTCTTTTTGTCTTCGTCAGGCGGAATGTAGTTGCCCTGTTCGTCGAAGGTGACGGTGCGGTCATGTTTTCGCATGTAGACTTCGAACTTGCGGGCCGCGCGACGACGTTTCCAGCGGTAGTAGCCATTTCGCATACCGTAAAAACGCTCCGATATGCCAATTTGAGGAAGGCCTTTTCGCGCTAAAAATTTTACATAGATGTACCCGAAAAACAGGCCACCGAGATGCGCCACGTACGCAACATTGCCACCACCCTGAATCGCGAAGGCCAAAGTCACGACGATCAGAATTGCGACAAAGTATTTCGCCTTTAGCGAAACGGGGAACGGAATCATCATGATTTCGTTCTCCCCGAAGACCATTCCAAACGCGATCAGGATGGCAAAGACTCCACCGGAAGCTCCCACAGTGATGGAATCAGGACGACCCAAGGCGTGGGCAAACGACAAGACGATTGTGGTGAGGGCTGCACCGATCACGCCGAAGGAATACAGCTCAACGAAACGCCGTGTGCCCCAGGAACCTTCAAAGGCGGCGCCGAACATCCAGATGCCGATCATGTTGCCAAACCAGTGCCAAAAACCGGCATGGATAAAACTATAGGTCACGACTTGCCAGATCCAGCCGTGCAGGACTACCTGTTGTGGCTGCAGGGCGAGGTAGTCGAACACCCATCGCACGACATCCGGAAGAGCAACCCCGAAGAGTTCCAGCAAC
Organism: Terriglobia bacterium; assembly: GCA_963786325.1. Taxonomy (GTDB): domain Bacteria; phylum Acidobacteriota; class Terriglobia; order Terriglobales; family Acidobacteriaceae; genus JAIQFF01. Next base: position 531,205 of record CAWAYW010000010.1, on the reverse strand, counting down.
AGGAAGACAGCCGTGTTGGAGGCAAGCAGCCAGATCACCGCACGAGTAAATGGTGGCAGGCTCAGCGTCATTTCCCGGCTTCGTACCAAAACTCGCTCTCCCTTTAGTTAATCAATGGCTGACCTGGCGACCTCGCTTGAGACGGCCCCTCGGTCCTTACTCGCGTCTACACTACTTTCTCACCTTTCGGGCTGGGGAACCACTGGCAGGCTCCCGTGTCCCTCAGAATCGACGGCCCGCACCGCAAAGACTACATTATCCTTCGAGATGGGCAGAGTTGTATGGGTAACCTTTCCAACGACTTGCGAATGTTCCCATTCCGGGCTGATGGTCGCGCGCCACATCACTGCGTAAGAAGGATTGCCCGGTGAAGCCTCCCAGGTAATGGTTGAGTTGTTTTCGAGGTCTTTGGCTTGTAACCGAACCTTGCCAGGCGGAGCTGGAGCTGAAGCCAGGGAGGCGAGGGCTGCCGCGTTTAGACGCGCCACATTGGCTACATAATCGAAATTCACCCATTTGGCCAAATCGCCGTATTCGATGCCGTTCTCGGTGCGAATGTTCTGGTGCTGGCGGTGGAAGTCCTCGCGGAACTCGGTGAAGCGGACGGCTGCATATCCCTCCTCGTTGAAGGAAATGTGGTCGCCGCCGCGAAGATAACGGTCCAATCTGAATTCGAGCAGGGGTTTGACCCCGGTGTTATAGGTTCGACCGACTTCCGCGATATAGCGTGCGACCTGGCGAGATGTCGAATCGCTTTCGCCGCCAAGGTTTCTTATTAAGTGCAGATCCTTTTCGGTAGTTGTAATCGGTACGCCCTCGGAGAAAACACGCACCACGGTCGGATCCTGTTGAGGATCGCGATTGCCGCCTACGATGTCGTTGTTAAGCGCGGCTTCAATGTCCCAGCCTTGCGCTTTTGCCATTTTGGCGAAATGCGAACTGCCATTCAGCCCCTGCTCCTCGCCCGCCACCGTGAGAAAAATAATGGTGGCAGGAAACTTCAGCTGGCTTAGAACGCGAGCGCATTCCAGGCTGACGGCGGTGCCGCTGGCGTCGTCATTCGCTCCGGGTGCGGTACCGCTCACATCGAAAGTGTTGCTGTTCCGCGAATCGTAGTGTCCGGTGACCAGCACAATCCGGTTGGCACTTTCAGGATCGGTACCCTTCAAAGCCGCATAAACATTGGTGATTACCGTAGGTTGCGGAATACGGTCAACAGGGCCTTCGGTAAAACCATCGGTTTTTACGTCAAGACATCCGCCACAATCGCGTGAGTAACTCTCGAATTCTCCCTTAATCCATTCACGTGCGGCTCCGATGCCGTGGCCGGCTTTGATCGATTCGGGATCCTGAGCAGAGAGGGTAAGGCGGGTCTGAAAACTCACTAACTTTTCAATATCCGCCTGAATTCGCTGCGCCGAAATTTGCCTCAGGGCTGCTGCGATCTTAGGATCAGCGGTGAGCTTTTCGGCGTGTTCCGCGGCTCTTACCATGGTGCGGCACAGTACAGTCGTAGCCAGAAGGGCCAGAGAAAAAATGAAGAGATTTCTGCTGCGAATCATCATGTCCACAGGTAGGCTTGTAACGGTGCCCCTTTCCGCCGCCAAGCCACTTGACCTCTGGCTCCGGAGAAACTAAATATTAACAGGAGCACTCTTATCTAAGGTGGAGGCCATTATGATTTATTGTCCGGAATGCGAGACTAATCTCGACATCGAAGAAGAAGAAGTTGACGAAGGTGAGATTGTTTCTTGCCCAGAGTGCGGCACAGATTTTGAAATTGTCACGGTCAGCCCGATCGAGTTAAAGCCAGTCGAGGAAGCGATCGAAGATGACGACGAAGTGGAAGAAGCGGAGGATGGTGACTATTCCTAGGTCTGCACGCCCCTTCATGTTTTCCGCACTGAGCAGTTTCAGGTTCTCAATCCCAATCGCTGTGTTGTGTTTCATCACTGTGCCGATGAGGGCCAACACTCTGGCTGCTGCCCAGAGACCTGACCAGCCTTATGCGCTCCTGTTTGGAACCGTGTGGGGGCCCGATGACCGTCCCCTCTATGGCGTCAAAATAAAAATTCGCCGGTCGGACCAGAAGAGAGCGCATTGGGAACTGCTGTCGGACCACCGTGGAGAATTCGCGCAGCGATTACCGGAGGGCCCAGCGGACTACCTGGTGTGGGCGGATCTGAAGGGCTATAAGTCTGTTAGCGGCAAAGAGTTACATCAGGATGGCGAGATCAAGGTGCACGTCGACAAGGACGAGCGGGAAGACATCGGTTTGCATCTAAAGTAACAGTGAATTGCAGGTAGTCTGGAGCCAGCAGTCGGCGCGAGGCTTCAGTTCGTGGCGAAATGGGGAGGCCCGATGAAAAGAATGAGAAAGCACCAGGCGATGACGCTAGTGGCGGTTGTGCTGAGCGCGCTTCTATGCAGTCTGCCCGCCGTCGCCAAGGACAAAGGCGATTCTGGACGATTGCTCACTGGACGAGTGGTCGACAAGCAAGATGCTCCGCTCGCCAGTTCGGTGGTCTATCTCGCTAACACCCGAACCCGTGCGGTCAAGACTTTCATCGTGGGTGCGGATGGGAATTACAGGTTCCCGGCTCTTTCGCCAAATGTGGATTATGAAATTTACGCACAGTTCCAGGGACACAAGAGCGACACCAAGACCGTGAGTCAGTTCGACACCCGCCCACAGGTAAACATCAATTTGAAGATTGATACGAAGTGAAACGCGGGCACCCTCGCCCGCGAAGTGAAAAATTCAGAGAGCCAGCCTAACAGAAATCAAAAACAACCAAAACCAGTCATAAACCGGGGGCCAGGAAGCCTGTGTCTCTACTAGCTATTTTCGCCGCCCGCTCGTTTCCACGTGATCAAGTCGCCAATAGTCGAACCGCCGGTGCTTGAAACCGGCTGCTTGTAAGCTTCGACTTCGGAGCGCGATGCTTCTTCTCCGACTGCCTTGATGCTGAGACCCACTTTCTTTTCCTCTGGATTCATTTTGATGATCTTGAAGTCGTGCTCGCGTCCCGGCTCCAATGTCATGGGCTGCCCGTTTCCGTCGACCGCCTCGGAGTTGTGGCACAGTCCTTCGATGCCTTCCGCTATCTCGACGAATGCACCGAAACTGGCCACCCGCAAGACTTTGCCGTGAACCACATCGCCGACATGGTGCTGCTCAAAGAAGGTTTCCCATACATCTGGCTGGAGCTGTTTGACGCCCAACGAAAGCCGTCGTTTATCCGGCTCGATGGCGAGAACGATGGCCTTTACACGGTCACCCTTCTTCAAGACTTCAGAAGGATGCTTCACTCGCTTGGTCCAACTCAAATTGCTCACGTGAACCAGGCCGTCAATGCCTTCTTCGATTTCGATGAACGCTCCGAAGTCCGTCAGATTGCGGACACGTCCTTCAACAGTAGCGCCCACTGGGTACTTATCGTGCAACGCGTCCCATGGATTGGGAGCCAGTTGACGCATGCCCAATGAAATACGACGCTCCTGCGGATTAACACTGAGTACGACACAGTCAACCTGATCGCCTACATTGACCAGCTTCGAGGGATGTTTAATACGCTTTGACCAGGTCATCTCGCTTACGTGAACCAGGCCTTCGATCCCCTGTTCCAGTTCCACGAATGCGCCGTAGTCAGTGACGCTGATAACGCGTCCGCTGACATGCGCGCCGACGGGATATCGATGGGTTGCATCAAGCCAGGGGTCGGGGGTGAGCTGCTTAAATCCCAGCGAGACGCGTTGTTTATCTTTGTCGAACTTCAACACTTTTACCTGGATCTGATCGCCTACGTTGACCAGGTCGCGGGGATGTGTGAGGCGTCCCCACGACATATCGGTAATGTGCAGCAAGCCATCGATCCCGCCTAGGTCCACGAACGCGCCATACTCGGTGAGGTTTTTCACTACTCCGGTAAGCACCGCACCTTCTTCGAGATGCTCCAGAGTCTTTGATTTTTTCTCGTTCTGCTCCTCTTCAAGCAGTTGCTTGCGCGAAACCACGATGTTGCCGCGCTTCTTGTTAAGCTTGATGACCGCGACTTCGATGATGTCGCCCTTCAGGACATCCAGATTGCGCACCGGACGCAGATCGGTTTGCGAGCCAGGCAGGAAGGCCTGCGCTCCCAGAATATCGACGGTCAGTCCACCTTTGATGCGCTCGACGACCACTGCCTTAATCGGCTTCTTCTCGTTGTGCGCCTTTTCAATCTCGTCCCATGCGCGCAGCCTTTGCGCCTTCTGGTGGGAAAGGTTGATATAGCCTTCCTCCGTTTCGCCCTTGTCCCGCATCACGTCGATTTCGTCACCGGGCTTGAACTTGGGATTGCCGGTGTGATCCAGCACTTCGGCAAGCGGCAGCATACCTTCGGACTTGGCGCCGATATCCACCACTACGTGAGTAGCGGTGATTTTCAGCACGGTGCCCTTGATGACGTTGTCTTCGCGTGCGGCTTCCTCGCTCTCAGTGGTGAAACTTTCGAGTGCCGAAGCGAAGTCTTCGGTGGTGGAAGGTTTTTCGTCCGGGCTCTGAGCTTCCATGCGAGCAGGCTGTGACAACTGGGAGGAGTCGTTGTTTGAGATCGAGCCCTCCAGGTGTTCCGCAGGACGCTCAGCTACAGAAGTCGAAGTGGCGGAATCCATGTCGTGGGCGGTGGTGTCGTCGGGCAAGTTTAATGGCCTCTCTCGGGTTTACCTCGCACGTGGGTGCGGGGCACGATAGCGGGGCGGTTAGCGGACGGCTGGCGTTAGTCTAAGGTTGTGTTGAGCCCACCCTGGCGGACGGACTGGAACAATCCCAGCGGTCGGACGTCTCTAAGCAAACCCGCGTCCAAAGGGAACCATTCGAGTGTAGCAACCGCTTCCGAACAGTGTCAAACGGCAAAAGGCGAGAATCGAGCGGGGGCGGCTGTCTCGCCCTCGCGCCCACATCTCCGGTTCTGCTACTCTGCCCCTGCGATGGACTACCTTTGGACTCCCTGGCGATACTCCTACGTTTCCGGAATCGATAAATCCTCTGGATGCGTCTTCTGTGATTTGCCCAGAGCCGGTAACGATGCCAAAGCCGGCATCGTGTATCGAGGTCAGCATGGCTACGTGGTTCTCAACACCTATCCCTACACCGCAGGACACATCATGATTGTTCCCTTTGCCCACTTGGATGAACTGCAAAAGTTGCCGGCCGACGCAGCCCACGAAGTCATGGATCTTGCGCAGAGAATGGAGAGGATACTGCGCAAACTCTACACTCCGGACGGAATTAACCTCGGGATGAATATCGGAAAAGCCGCCGGGGCAGGGGTCGCGGGCCACATCCACCTGCACGCACTGCCCAGGTGGGTTGCGGACGCAAATTTCATGACGGTGGTGGGCGAAACAAGGGTCCTACCGGAGAGCCTGGACCGGACTTATGAAAGGATCAAGGCAGCGATAATGGAGTGAGAGAATGCATGCGACCGGGCCCTTTGGGCAGCCTGACCCGGCCCCACACCGACACTAGCTGAGCAGGCCTTGCATCTCATCCTCTCCAATCACCTTCAGGCCGAGCTCTCTTGCCTTGTCCAATTTTGATCCGGCGTCGTCGCCTGCGACTACAAAATCTGTTTTCTTGCTGACGGAGCCGGACACTCTTCCCCCGGCGTTCTCGATCTTTTTTTTCGCTTCGTCGCGGGTGAGATGGGATAGTGTGCCGGTAAGCACGAACGTTTTGCCAGCGAGTTTGGTGCCACGTTGTTTTTTTTCTCCAGTCAATTTCAGGCCAAGCTCCTGCAACTGCTTGATTAGCGCCCGGTTCTTTGGCTCCTGAAAGAATTCCACAATGCTCTGCGCGATGCGTGGACCGACTTCATTCACATCCTGCAGCTCTTGTTCATTTGCGTTCATCAGCGCGTCCATCGAGCCGAAATGCTCTGCCAGGAATTGCGCCGTGCGTTCGCCGACCATGCGAATTCCCAGGCCATAGATCACGCGTTCGAACGGTAATTTCTTCGACGATTCGATCTCGTCGAGCACGTTCTGTGCCGATTTGTCCCCTACCCGTTCCAGTTTGAGCAGGTCGTCCTTAGTCAGGCGGTAAATGTCGGCGACATTCTTGACCATGCCGCGATCGGTGAGCTGGGTCACAAGCGCGTCGCCGAGACCATCAATGTTCATCACGCCACGCGAGGCGAAATGTAGAATCGTTTCCCGCAGCTTGGCCGGGCAATTGGCATTGACGCAGCGGTGGTCGGCTTCTCCCTCGGTCCGGACGACATGGCCTCCGCACACGGGACACCTTTCCGGCATATGAAAGAGCTTATGTCCACGAGGATGGTCTTTATCTTCGACAACCCGGACTACCTTTGGAATTACGTCTCCGCCCCGCTCGACTTCCACCCAGTCTCCGATTTTCACGCCGAGGCGCTCAATTTCGTCCATGTTGTGGAGAGTGGCTCGGCTGACCGTTGTACCGCCAATGGGAACGGGCTTCAAAGCGGCGACGGGCGTGAGTTTACCCGTACGTCCCACTTGCACCAGAATGTCTTCGACCTTGGTGATACCAGCGCGGGCGGCGTACTTGTAAGCGATGGCCCAGCGCGGGGCTTTGCCGGTAAAGCCCATTTCGCGTTGTAGGGCAGTACGGTCCAGCTTGATCACGATGCCGTCAATTTCGTACGGAAGCGCCTCTCGCTTGGTTTCCTCTTGTTGGATGAATGTCCAGATCTGATCAAAGCTATTGGTCAGCCTGCGAGTCGGGTTTACTTTGAACCCCGCGGTCGACAGCGCATTCAAAGTTTCCCAGTGGCGGTCAAGGAGTGTCCGCCCATTTTGAAGCAGAGCGTAGCCGAAATAGTCGAGTCGCCGCTGGGCGGTGATGCTGGGCTCAAGTTGCCGCACGGTTCCAGCAGTCGCATTGCGTGGATTAGCAAAAACAGACAGGCCTTTTTCTTCGCGTTCCTGGTTCATTCGCTTGAATGCCGAAAGCGGCATCAGCATTTCGCCCCGGACTTCAAAATCCGACGGAATTCCGGCCTTCTTCAATTTATCCACAGAAACGGAAAGAGGAATTGAGCGCACCGTGCGTACGTTCAGAGTTACATCTTCGCCCGTGGTTCCATCGCCGCGCGTGATACCGCGAACCAGCTTGCCGCCTTCATAACGGAGCGCCAGAGACATGCCGTCGAGCTTCAGTTCGCAAACGTAATCAATTTCATCGCGTCCGCTGAGTTCGTGCATCCGCCGTTCCCAATTGCGCAGCTCGTCCTCGCTATAAGTATTGTCCAGCGAAAGCATCGGCGAGGAATGGGGCGCTTTCACAAAGCCCTCGCGCGGCTTGCCGCCAACACGTTGAGTGGGAGAGTCGGGAGTGGCCAGTTCGGGATTCTCCGCTTCCAACTTTTTCAGCTCGATCATGAGTTGATCGAACGCGGCGTCTGAAATTTCGGGGTCGTCGAGAACGTAGTACCGATACTCGTGATGGCGGATCTTGTCGCGGAGCGCCTCGATCTTTTTTTCGGGGGTCTTAGTCGCGCTGGCCATAACTTAAGAGATTATATTCGTGGAGAGAGGCATTACTAATCAGGCAAGACCTTCGTCGGAACAGCTGCCTTCGGCTGTCCCCATACAACTTCGACCGAATATGCCAATTATCGAGACTGAGCGGTTGTGGCTCCGCGAACTTGTTCCCGAGGATGCGGACGCGCTAGCCGCAGTGATTTCCGATCCCGAAACCATGCGCTTCTATCCCGAACCGAGGGACCGGGCCGGGGTCGAATCGTGGGTCGAGCGTAACCGTAGGCGCTATCAGGAGGACGGCCACGGCCTTTGGGCCATGGTCTTGAGGTCAAACGGCGAAGTTATCGGTGACTGTGGGCTGACACGTCAAAAGGTGGATGGAATCGATGAGATCGAAATTGGTTATCACGTGCGACGCGACCTATGGGGTCGAGGTTATGCCCCGGAGGCGGCGCGGGCTTGCCAGGCGCATGGGTTCGAAACGTTGAAGGCCAACCGGCTGATTTCGCTCATTCGCCCGCAAAATCTGCCCTCGCGCCGGGTGGCGGAAAAAACGGGATTGACTCTGTGGAAGGAAGTGGTGTGGAGAGATTTACCGCACTGCGTGTACGTAATCCACCGACCATGACCGGGTGTGGCGCGGGTGCCCTCCGCGCCTTTGACTGGGAGTTGTTTTAGATTTTGATTTGTCTTTGACTTCTGGTCTTTTCGCGGGCGAGGGCGCCCGCACCAGGCTACACCAGATCTGCTAACTTCAAGGTTGCGCTGCCTTTCCAGGAAGCCTGAAATTGCTTCTGCACGAAGCCGGCATCGTAGTCACGCTGCTGGGCCTTTAGAGCCTCCCCCAGTCCAAACAGCGAACGCGGATTGCGTGGATGCCGATCGAGGTCTTCGCGGAAGATCTTTTCCGCGCCGGCTGCATCGCCGTTAAGCAAAAGTACTCCGCCCAGCGACTCGCGCACCGGGAAAAACCAATCCTCGGGTTCGTTATATTTCAGAGAATCCTGCACCTTCACCGCTTCTTCCAACTGCGCAACGGCGGTTGCGTTATCTCTTTTGGCAAGAGCAATTTTTGCGGCCAGCACATCGGTGGCAATCGTCAAAATGTCTTTCGTCTTATTGTCCACGGGAGGCGCAAAGACGGCGTCATCAGGCGTGTTCCTCTCCGCTTCTGCCAATACCTGATAGTCAGACTGGGCTTCATCGGGTTTCCCTTTGGCGGCCAGAGCCATGCCTCGGGCAAAGCGCCAAAATACGCTCTCGACCTGCATGTCCGCACTCGGCTTTGGCATGCTCAAGATTTCGTCCCACTTGCGGAAGCGGATGTTCACAGCGATGGGGATAGTCAAAAAGCCCTCGAGTGGAGGCATTTCTTTCACGTGGCGTTTTGCGTGCGCGGCCAGCATCGCGGCACCCTGCATGGCCTCGGCATAATTGCCATTCATCGCGGAGCACATGGCAATGAAATGAAGGTTGTGGCTGTAATACATCATTGGGTAGAGGCCTTGTACGCCGCTGGCTTTGATGTACGCCCGGTCAGCAATCGCCGCGGCCTGGTTTGTCTTGACAGCCGCCGCATAATCGCCGGTGCGAATGTACACGTGCGCCGGCATATGTACCAGGTGTCCGGCTGCGGGCGCCATGGCGGCAAGGCGATTCGCGCCAGCCAAGGCGCGTTCCGGCGAATTCGAAGCTTCGACCGCGTGAATGTAGTAGTGGATTGCGCCCATATGATTGGGATCGCGTTTAATCACGGATTCCAATGTCGCCACGATTTCGTCGGTACCATCTTCCGCAGTTCCGTCCCTACGCCATAAACCCCACGGATGGAGGTTCATCCCGGATTCTGCGAACAGGGTGGCGGCATCCAGATCATCGGGAAATTTCCTCGCTACTTCACGCATGGCATCGTGATAAGCCTCGGCTGCCTGCCTTCGATCAGCTTTAGAATCTGCGGGGAAACGCAGAATCATTGCCCGGATATAGGCTTGTTCGACCGGCGAGGCATGGCCGGCGAGGTCAGCCGCCGTCTGAATGGCGGCATGCGCCTCTGCGAAACGCTCATCGCTGGCGGGATCGTTGTAGTTTGGACCTACCGCCTCGGCGATGCCCCAGTAAGCAATGGCCAATCTAGGATCAAGATCGGCGGCGCGGTGAAACGCGCGTGCCGCCTCCTCATGATTGAAGGCATAAATCAGGCGAAGTCCCTGATCGAAGAATTGCTGTGCCTGCGGTTTTTTGGTTGATACGGGATGATGCAGGTCGCCCAGTCCCGCCATTAGAGTGGCAGGTTTCACTCGAGCGTGAACCGCATGCTCTTGCCCCCCGACAAAGGTACACAGCGAAAGGGCGAGCAGAACGGAGAAACAGAATTTCATGGAGATTATCCCCCAAGGATTTTTTAGAGATGACTGCGGAGGTCCGAGCAGCGACCAGCTTAGTGAAAATGCGGTTAATACGCAATGCATTTGCCAGGCGCCCACTTCGCTTCCGGTACAATCCAGGCTGATTCTTGAATCTGGTTTGTGACTTCAATTTCGGTTATACGATTGTTTTGCTGATCGCTTAAGTGCTCAATGCGCAAGGCCGTTCTTCTCTATAACCCATTGTCAGGACGGCGCCATATGCGCCGGATTGCGGACGTGAAGGCGGCTTTGGCGGTCTTGCGCAAGGCTGGCGTGGAGGCAACCTTAGAACCCACGCGCGGCCAGTCGGAAACCCCCGAACAGGCGCGCCAGGCAATCGCTGACGGTTGTGACACGATCTTGGCCTGCGGTGGGGATGGCACTGTCCACGACGCGCTACAGGGCATGATGGGCAGCAACGTGGCGCTAGGCGTCATTCCACTGGGGACGGCGAATGCCTTGGCTCACGACCTCGATTTGCCGCTATCCGCCGCGGCTGCTGCCCAAGCCAACCTGACGGCCACGCCGAGGCGTACAGCCGCAGGCTGCGTTGAATACTTGGATTTTGACGGTAAGCGTGGTTCCCGGTTCTTCATCGTCGCGGCTGGAATTGGTGCCGACGCCCATCTCTTCTACAAATTGAACCCAATGACAAAGGGCCAGCTGGGAATGGCAGCTTATTATGCGATGGCCACGCGTTTATGGCTGACCCATCCGATGGAGAACTTCGTGGTCGAAATCGAGTCCGGGACGAAAGCGGAGGTGTCCCAGTTGCTGGCGGTGCGTATCCGGAACTTTGGCGGTGTACTAAAGGAGCTTGCTCCGGGAGCCGCGCTCGAGCGGGACGATTTGCGGCTGGTCCTGTTCCGAACTCGCAGCCGATGGGCATATTTGCGCTATGTTATTCGAGGTTTATCCGGCGCGGTCTGGCAGGTTAGCGGGATCGACCTCATTCATGCAGTGAAATTAGCCTGCTGCATACGACCTGGCTCGCATTCGGCCGAGCGCATTTTCGTCGAAGCCGACGGAGAACTTCTGGGAACGCTTCCTGCGGAAATCAGAATCGTGCCGGACGCAGTGAACCTGCTTATACCGCGTGGGTCGGATACGGTTGGCCGCCGGTAACTTGAGAGTTCGATCTGTGGCCGCTGTGGTGTGAGAACCACAAGACTAAATCCGCTACCGGCTGGCCCCACACTAGTCCGGCGCTACAATGGCGTTTGGAACCAATCACCCATTTCCTCACCGGCGCTTGCCTGGCACGTGCCGGGTTCAATCGCAAAACTTCCTTAGCGACGGCCACGATGACTCTGGCGGCTGAGGCGCCCGATGTTGATATCATTGGAAATTTCAAAGATCCTGTTTTCGGCTTTGCTCACCATCGCGGATTTACCCATTCCTTTTTCGGCCTTGTGCTGGTGCAGGCGATCGTGGTCGGCCTCATATACGTGATTTGGCGCATGCGCGGCCAGAAAGTGAAAGATCATGCGCTTCCTCCGCGATGGGGTTTGCTTTTTATCTTCGCTTACCTTTCCGGACTCACTCACATCTTGCTCGACTTCACCAATAACTACGGGGTACGTCCGTTTTGGCCTTTTTGGGAGAAGTGGTACTCATGGGACATCATATTCATTGTCGAGCCGGTCATTCTCGTTCTTCTGGTCGCTGGCCTTGTGGTCCCGGCATTTTTTTCGCTGGTTAACGACGAGATTGGAGTCCCCCGCAAAAAGCAGCAAGGGGCTCTGGGGGCTCGCATAGCTTTGCTGGGGCTGGTCGCTCTATGGGGGTTGCGCGACTATGAACACCGGCGGGCGGTCAATGCGCTGGAAGCCAGAACCTATAATGGAGCCGATCCCGTTCGTGCTTCAGCTTATCCCTACTGGTTGAATCCGTTTCGGTGGTATGGGGTAGTCGAAACCAAAGCGTTCTTCGCCACATCCCTAGTTGACTCTTCGATTCCGGAAGTGGATGCCGCCGGGCAGATGCGAATACGTCCCAAGCCAGAAGAAACACCGATGACGTTAGCTGCAAAGCAAAGCTATCTGGGCCATGTCTATCTGGATTGGGCCAGATTTCCAGTGACCGAAACTGAACAGATGGGGAATTCACAGGCCGCATACGTCGTTCGCTTCCTTGACCTGCGCTACGACTATCCGGAACAGATGGGACGTGGGGCCCTCGCTTCGAGGGTAGAGCTTGATCGCGATCTAAGGGTAATAGGCGAGAGTTTTGGATCGCGAGGCCGCTGGGTGCCGGCCAAGAGCAGCCCCTAACCTGGCCGTTTGTGGATCAAACATAAGGTCGCGGACGGGTGCCCCGCGCCACACCACTCGAGAACCATTGCTTGACGCACGGGCCTGGGCGCGCCACAATCGTTGTCTACGAATGTTGAGGTGATCATGCTGGCCTACATGTTTCTGATAGTCGCGATTGCGGTTCGCTTCATGCCTCACCCGTGGACCTTTACGCCGGTCGCGGCGGCGCTACTCTTCTTCGGAGCTCGTGGCTCGCGTCGATTCCTGTGGGTGCCGCTGGTTGCGATGGCGGCTTCGGATGTCGTTCTTACGAAATTGGTCTACACCTATCCTTTTGTCTGGGATCACTTCGTGACCTGGGGCTGGTACGCAGCAGTGTTATGGCTCGGAACGAGGCTTCGGTCAACCTCGAAACCGCTGCCAATTATTGGCGCCACCCTGGCCAGCTCAGTTTCCTTTTTCCTGATCAGTAATTTCGCGGTTTGGGCAGCCTACGACATGTACCCGAAAAACTTCGGCGGTTTGATGACTTCGTACACCCTGGCCTTACCCTTCTTTCGCAATGGGTTAGAAGGTGATCTGCTCTTTACCGGTGTCATGTTCGCCACGCCGGTGGTATTGGGAGCTTTGGCGGGAGCGGTTAACAAAGACGATCACGCCGCTGCGGCTTAGTGTGGCCCGGCGCGTCCCGTCCGTGCGAGTGTTGGCGCTCAATTTCAGGTCGGCCAGTCTCCGCAGAAATCAGGAGTAAGCTTTCGCGTGATCAAGCCTGAGTGGAACGCTCGCGCCTACTTGGACCTCTTCTGCATCCTCCATACCACCAGCCAGGTCGCCAATCCTACCCCTACAGCTGCCAACACCGGGAGCCAATGTTCCCGGAAGAGGTTTCCGAAAATCTGCACAAACTGAGGTCCGAACTTCAGGGTCAAAGTGGCTAGGATCAGAAAACGTATGAAGCGTCCGGCGAAAATTGCCAGCAGGAAATGGCCGAACTGCATCTCTGAGACCGCTGCAGCGAGGGCGAACAGCTTGAAAGGTGTAGGCGGAGGCAGCATCGCCGGGAACATAAGGCTCCAAAACGGATGCTTTTCGAAAGCCTGGTGAAACTTGTCAAAGCGCTCCGGAGAGATGCGTTTGCGCAGCAATTCCTCTCCGCCGGCGTAGCCGATCCCATAAATCACTATGCTCCCAAGCGCGGAACCGGTTGCAGCCATGAGTACGTAAAGCAGGAAATGCGAGCGGTCCTGATAGACATAAGTCGCCACGACGGGGTCCATGGGCAGGCCGAGAGCGGCCCCGTCAAGCGCGGCAATGACGAAAACACCCCAGGCTCCGAGGGGTTTGAGCAGTGCCCAGAGGAATGCCGTGTAGCGCAGGAAAATGTGCTTGATTGTGTTCAAGGCGTCAGACTAGCAGTTTACGCGAAGTAGAATTTTGGTCCGAGCCGCCCGGTTGCCACTTATATAATCAGGTTCCTTCCCTGCGCTGGCTTTGTTCCGGTCAAGATGGCAAATCTGAGAAAGAATTCAGTCAGTCCGCGCCAAAGAATTTCTCTACCTGCTTTATGTCCGTTGTTCTCCGGTAGGCGGGTAAACTCTCGACGAAAACTTTCCCGTAGGCCTTTTTCAGAATGCGGTTATCCAGAAGCACTAGCAACCCGCGATCGTGCAGGGAACGGATCAGTCGTCCGAAGCCTTGTTTCAGCGTGATCACCGCCGACGGTACCTGGTATTGAAAGAAGGCGTTGCCCCCCTCGGCGTCAATGGATTTCACGCGCGCTGCCACCACTGGATCGCTGGGTACGGCAAACGGCAGACGGTCGATGATGACGCAGCTGAGCTGCTCTCCCTGGACATCAACGCCCTGCCAGAATGACGACGTTGCAAACAGAACCGCATGAGGAGTGAGTCGAAATTCCTCCAGCAAGGCGGTTTTGGGAGCGTCGCCCTGCAACAGCATGGGGAATTCCAGTTCTCCAAGCAGGCGCTGATAAACGTCATTCATCTGCGCGTAGCTGGTGAATAGAACGAAGGCCCGTCCGCGGCTCATCTCGAGGAGATGGTGGATGCGGTCTGCCGCTCGGGCTGCAAATTGCGGGGTTCGCGGATCGGGAAGATCGGGTGGCACATAGAACAGCGCCTGATTTGCGTAGTCAAAATGCGATGGCAGGACAGTCTCGCGGGCATGCTCTAGCCCCAACCGGTGCCGCATATATTCAAAGCTGCCGCCCACCGCCAACGTGGCCGAAGTAAGTACCGCGCACTCAAGCTTATCGAAGAGGCAACTCCTGAGGATCGGCGCGACGTCGATGGGCGTGGCCTGCAGATACACTCCCGGATTGTCGCGTCCGCCGCGGCGACGCTCAATCCAGAACACCGTGTTGCGGTCCTGCGATTCCATCACAAAGCTCAGCTGTACCTGCAACTCCTGCGCACGCCGGGCGAAGTTGAAGACTTCTTCGGGCTTGGAAGGCAGGTTTTCGAGTTCCGATCCAAGTCTTCCGAGCGATTGTTGCAGCCCGAGAAATTCGTCGCCGTTTTCCTCCATGAACTCGCGCCGGTTCTCGAAGGAAAAGCGGCCGTCGCCCGGGGGCAACAGGGCGAAGAAAAATGGAGCGCGCTCGCGTACGCTTTTTAGCGCGCCAGACATCGCAGCCGAGAGCATGTGGTTGCGCTGCAACGAAACTTCCACGTCCCGGCACAGTTCCTCGAAACGGCCGTTGCTGACCGAGACCCCGAAATAGCTTCCGGCGACGTCCTCCAGTTCGTGGGCTTCATCGAAAATTACCGCGCCGATTTCGGGAAGGATTCCGGCGTCGGGCGCATATTCAGCCTGCTGTTTGATGGAGAGATCAGCGAAGAACAGATGGTGATTGACGATGATGATGTCACTCTCCATCGCCCGACGGTGCATCTCAGTGATGAAGCAGCGGTCCCAGGCGCTGCACTTTTGCCCCAGGCAGGTGTCTGAGCGGGCGTCGAGTTTATGCCACAAGGCGCTCGCCTCTGGAAGCGCGGCTAGTTCGGCCTTGTCTCCCGACTGCGTCACTTTCTCCCAGGCTGCAATTGCGCGGTAGTGCTCGATCTCCTCAAGACCGCTGAGCACGGGCTGATCGGTAAGGTCGTACAGTTTCTTGCGGCAAAGGTAGTTGTTTCGTCCCTTCATATAACACACTTTGAGCTTGCCTTCGCCGTTGGGGAAAAGCGCTTGTTCAAGAAAAGGAATATCCTTGTGGAAGAGCTGTTCCTGCAGGTTCTTTGTGCCGGTTGAGATGATGACTTTCTTGCCTGAGCGAATGACAGGTACCAGATAGGCCAGCGTTTTGCCCGTTCCAGTGCCGGCTTCTACGATCAAGTGACGCCTTTCTTCCAGCGCCTGTTCCACGGCCTGAGCCATTTGCAATTGTCCGCGGCGGAACTCGTAGGCTGGGTGAGTGCGCGAAAGCACGCCGCCAGGGGCGAAGAATTGATAAAGCGAGACGTCCCGCTGGCTGGTGTCGGGAATCGGTTGGGATGCAGGAGACACGGAAGTCCCTATAATAAGCGGTCAGAGCCGTGGATGTGTGGGCGGGCCCTCTCGCCTGTCATTGTTTATTTTTACGCTCCGTTTCTTGGTCGGGAAAGGTAATAAGTTCTAGTAGGCCAAGGCGATGAGATCAATCGCAGGAGCGGCGGACCGGATGTCGGCTGCGCGCGGATTTCGTTCATGGTTCAAGCAAAATTAAACTCGCCATCGGCAACGGCCGGCATTCCCACGGTCGCCATCGTGGGACGTCCCAACGTGGGCAAATCCACCCTTTTCAATCGGCTGGTGGGGTCGCGGCGTGCCATCGTTGGAGACGAACCTGGCATCACTCGAGACCGTCTCTATGGCGAAGCCGAGTGGCGCGGACGTCGCCTGCGCATCGTCGATACAGGAGGCATTCTGCCCGAAGATAAAGACTTCATCCCGGCGGAAATCTTTCGTCAGGCAAAAGTCGCGCTTCAGGAGGCGGATGCCGTCATCATGGTGGTGGATGGACGCACCGAGCTGGCGTCGCCCGACATCGATCTTGCTCGCCAGCTAATACGCACCGGCAAGCCAACATTTCTTGCAGTCAACAAGGTTGACACATTGAAGCAACAGAGCCTGACTGACGACTTTCATCGTCTCGGAATTCGGAAGTTGTTTCCACTTTCCGCGGAAAATGCTCGCGGCCTTGATGATCTTCTGGATGCGGTTCTGGAAGTTCTTCCGCCGCAAGCTCAGCTCATCGCTGAATCTGCGGAGGAAACGGAGCAGGAAGGTCCCAAGGAACCGGAAGCTCATGAAACCAAGGTAGCGATTATCGGTCATCCGAATGTCGGCAAATCAACTTTGCTGAATTTGTTGACTGGTGCGGACCGCTCCATCGTTTCCCCGATCCCGGGCACGACGCGGGACGCGGTCGATGAAATCGTCGAACGCCATGGCAAACGCTTTCGATTTATCGATACAGCTGGAATCCGCCGCAAAGGCAAAACCCATCTGATGGCGGAAAAACTTTCGGTTGTCATGGCACGCAAGCATCTTGAAGCCGCTGACGTCGCGTTGCTGGTGATCGATGCTACCGAAGGTGTAAGCCAGCTCGATGCTTCCATCGCGGGATACGCGCACGAGAGCGGACGTTCGATGATCATCATTGTGAACAAATGGGATCTGGTGATCAGCGGCAAGCAACGCACCGGTCGCGCGACAAAATCCTCTCGTATGCAGGAAAGTAAGCGCCCCGCTGACCGTGAAGCCTACGAGCAAAGGCTTCGCGACTCATTGAAATTTCTGGCCTACGCACCGGTCCTGTTTGTCTCAGCCTCTACGGGAAAAGGCACCGACAAGATATTTCCCATGCTGGAAGAAGTTGCCACGGAGCGCCGCCGGCGCATCGGTACCGGCGAAATGAACCGTTTTCTTAAGCATGTCGATTTCGAACGCGCATCGGTTCCTGCCCGCCAGCAGGTCAGAATCTTTTATATGACGCAGGCGGCAGTTGCGCCACCGACTTTCGTCATCTTCACTGATCGCAAGGTGAAGCTGCACTTTGCTTACCAACGCTTCCTTGAGAACCAGATTCGGCATGCGTTTGGATTCGTAGGCTCGCCGATCTGGATCAAGAATCGCGCGCGAGGCTGAGGTGGCAATCCCCTATTCCTTGGTCAGCAGTCCCACACGTTGCACACCGGCCTGCCGAGCGGTATCGATCACCTCCGCAACGTAGCGGAAATCAACATCGGCATCCCCGCGTACAAATGCGATTCGTTCCACTCGCGAACTGAAGATTCGCTGAAGCCGAGGCTCAAGATCTTTCCAGCTGATCTCGTCCTGATTGATCTTCAGCACCGGATCCTGATCTTTCTCCCGCCACACGACTTGGATCACAATGGTCCGGTCAGGTGGAGGTAAGTTGTTCTTGTCATTGGCGGACTGATCCGGAATCTGTGCTTCCAAACCCTTTTCCTGTGACATCGAAACGGCCACCATAAACACGATAATAAGTACGAGAAGAATGTCGATCAGCGGAGTGACATTCATTTCTGGACGGGACGGACCACTGCCTGCCGTGGAGAACGCCATAAAGATTCGCTCCTCTTAGGCACGCGCGTGTCATGAGTGATTAGACACTTGCTGGTTCTACGGAGTTCCTCGCCGGGCGCTGTTGATTGAAAGACGAAATAAAAGGATGGGACCTTTCTCGCAAATTACGAACGACTCCAAAGCAAGATTGATTATCCGCATGATATCCGTGGCCCGATTCGTGTCACCCAATCGGTTCAGGCGAAGGAGGCAATGGAGGAATTTCTGGCGGCAGCGGTGGGGAAAACGCCACTGAGGGTGCAGGATGGATCAGCGCGTCCAGGGCGGGATAGCGGGGGGCGAAGAAGTGAATCGCATACGCCGGAAAGAACACCACGGCGGGCACTGAGACCAGCGAAAGAACGTAAAGGATAAAGAAAAGCGCACACGATCCGGCCACGACCGCCAACGTGATAGTGTAAAGATTCCACGTCAACCCAGCTGCCATTCCGACGATAACCGCGATGGCGCCGAGTCCACCGACCGGAATCAGAAACAACAACATTACAATCGCAGAAACAATTCCCAGAACGACTGCGGCCACCAGCGCCAGCACGACCTTCATGATGATGTAAACGCCGAAGTTAGCTTTTTCCGCCTTGATCTGCGGCCAAAGACGCCGCCAACCCTCAATGGCGCCGATACCCTCGAGCGCCATTTGGGGCACCACGAAATCCTTTGTCATGACATGAACCAGCAGTTCCGAGAGTACGAAAACCAGCACCACCGAAAATAAGGCCATGCCGCCAAGAATTAGTGGAATCATGTGTTCCTTGGGATCTTTAAGCCAGCCGACGAGAAATGCGAAGCCCGCTGGTATTCCAACCAGAATCGTGAGTCCTACGATCCAGGAGACGAACAGCAACACCTGCCAGAAGAAGTAACGTCGACCGGGTCCTTGTCGCCGGCTCCAGCTTTCGCGAATGCGGCATTCTTTGGCCACCACGCCGTCAAAAAGAACGAAGCGCATGACGCTGTTCACGTAAAGAAATAAAACCATAAAGACCAAACTCGCCACCACCAGCACAGCGACAAGAGAGGCGAGAATTGCCGGATCAATACCGGGCAGCCCCATGTCCACGAATCGTTGGGGATGATTTTGCGGCGCCGGAATGTGAAACGCACTGGGATTGCAGCCGCCGCCTCCGGAACTCATTTCGCCGGCTAACAATCCTACCAATCCGAGTTTGGCCCACTGGCCGGCGCGGAAGGGCTGTATAAGCTGTTGGCGGGCATGTTGGAAAGCCGGAGTAATCGCATCGACGGCGGAAATAGGCAACGGGCACCTCAGTTGTTGGCGGACTCAACGCAAGGTACTGCGAAGCAGGATACACGTCAAGCGAGTAAAAAGCCGCGAACAATCATTGCTCCACTAATGGTTCACTCGTACCGCAGGGCCTCTACGGGATCAAGCTTTGAGGCGCGCAAAGCCGGCACCAGGCCGCTGGCCACTCCCACCGCGAGTAGCACCAGGGTAGAGATCATCACGGTGGCAGGGGAAATCTGCAGATGAATGTCTGCCTTTCCAGAGTCGTCTTCGAACAGGGGCCCCATTAGGGGCACGGTTCCCACGGCAGCGGCGATCGCATATGACAGCAACACTCCAACCGCCCCGCCTAGAAGCATGATGAGCAGGGTCTCGGCCAGGAATTGAACTTTGATCTGCCACTTTTTGGCCCCCAACGCGCGCCGTAAGCCGATCTCGCGGATGCGTTCATCCACCGACACCAGCATGATGTTCATCACTCCGACGCCACCAATGCCCAGAGTCAGCGTGCCGACAAATGTCAGTAAAACTTGCAGTCCAATGGTCAGACCGTCGATGACGGGGCGAAATTCGTCGCGTCCGAACATCTGGAAGGCTTTGGGGTCAGTCGCAGAGAACTGCTGGCGCGTCGCGACCGCGGCCAGCACCTGAGCCTGAGCCTTTTTTTCGAATTGCGGAGCGATCGGCTCAAAGATCATCACTTGCGAATATTTCGTGTTCCAGAGGTCGCCCGCAGCACTAAAAGGAATCCACGCGGAATCGTCGTCACTGGAAAAATAATTGCTCAGCTGAATTTTGCGGGCCATCACGCCAACAACCGTGAAGTGCACACCACCAATTTGAACCGTCTCGCCGACGGCGGGCCGTCCGCTGAACAACTGCTCACGCACACGTCCTCCGATAAAAACCACGCGGCGCCGTTCCAGTTCGTCTCCGGAGTTGAGCCAGCGGCCCTCAGCCGCGACTTCGTTGCGCATCTCGCCATATTCAGGGCAAACCCCGCGAATGGCGGCCGTTCCCACCATCCGTTCGCCGTAACTGATGCCCGGTCGATGTACCGTTTCCAGGCAGACGTGCTTCACCAGGGGAGCCATTTCTTTGACGGCATCCAGGTCAGCTTGTTCCAAAACGACTTTCTTTCCAGCGCGCTGTCCTCCAGGCTGCTCGCTAGTTTGTTGCGGCCAGCAGACTGTGACGCTTTTACCGAAAGCGTCGAACCCGTTCACCAGGATATGTCGGAAACTGGTGCCGTACGCAATCAGTAGTGTGACCGTCGCGATACCCCAAACGATGCCCAACATGGTGAGCAGGCTCCGGGTGTAGTTTCGCTGGAGAGCAACCCATGCCTCGAGAATAATTTCAGTCAACATTATTTCGTTAACACCGTCACGCTTGCGTACGACAGTCTGATCCGTCCCAGCCGAGCGTCTCCCCAGCTTTCGCGCGGCGTGCCGCTATCCTCCAGCCTCATATCGCAGCGCTTCAATCGGATCAATTGAAGCCGCTCGGCGCGCGGGATACAGGGCCGAGACAATTGCGATCACACCCAACAGACCGCACGCTAGTAGCCCCGATTGCCAAGTGGCTAGCAATCCGGCGAAGAAATCCGGCATCGGCAGCAGATTTACCAGAAAGCAAATTCCATAGGCAATCCCCATGCCGATACCGCCGCTAAGAAACGCGATCAAAAGCGCCTCAATAAAGAACTGCTTGAGGATCGTGTGCGCGGGGGCTCCCAATGCCTTTCTTACGCCGATTTCGCGCGTCCTCTCCCGCACCGCCACCATCATGACGTTCATTACACCGAGGCCGCCGAGAAAAAGCGTAACCATCCCCACTGCACCCAGAAAATATTTCATCCCATCGGTCATCTGCTGGAATGCTTTAGCTTCCTGTACGGTGTCCCAGATCGGACACGCTTCCTTGTCGAGCGGATCATAACTATGCATTCGTGCCAGTACCGTCCGAACTTGGTGTTTGCAGGCTTCATGTTGCTCTACTGATCTGGGCGTGACCAGCAACTGATCGAATGTTCTGGAAGTGCCTGGAGGTTTATCCGGGAAGTCGCGACGCATGGCCGCAAACGGAATGAATATTTTGCTGACGTCCCATCCGTCATAGCTGGAATCCTGTTTTTTCTTGGCCATGACTCCGATAACGTCGTAGGGAAACGCGTTCAGATAGACTGTTTCGCCAACCGGGTTCCTGCCGGGAAAAAGTTGTTTCGCCGCGTCACTACCAAGGAATGCCACGCGGCGTGCGTTTTTCTGATCGTCCCAGTTGTAGAACCGGCCTTCGCCCACGTCGAGGCTGCGAATGTAGCCGAACGGCGGGTGAGAGCCGGTAACAGTAAACGCCGCATTATTGAAACTGCTGTGGGCCCGAACGTCCTGCTGCTCGAGTTCCGGAATTGCATATTCGCAGTCAGGCGCTTCTGCCTGTACGGCCACCACATCGGCGTCTTCCCAGTGCACTTCACGTCCCGCGCGCGCCCCCCCGGCTTGCATGCTGGTTCGGCCGTGGAAAACGATCAGGATGTCCTTGCCGAGATTTCGGGCCTGATCTTCCTGCCCTTTACGCAAGCCTTCGCCGGCCGCCACCATCAAAACGATGGAGACAATTCCCCAGGCAATGCCGAACATGGTCAGGAATGTACGTAATTTGTGCGCCCACAGGGTGCGAAGTACGTCGCCGATGAGATCCCGTAAAACCATTCTCAATATGGACGCGCCCGCGGCTTGAACGTAAGCCGAGTAGCAAGCGCAGCCCCCGATTTTAAGATACGAACCGTAGACTGAATTTGTTCAAGAAATGGCAAAGATGGCTCCAAAAGGGGCGGGGCCGGGATATGCAGGCCCGTTGACGGTGAGACACTGAAAACACAAGTCCACGGCGCAAGCGAGGGCTGGCTGGGCCACACAGGCGTCTTTTAGCCGGATTCTGCGATCCATTTATCAAATTCCTCCAGCGCCCGCGCGCATTGATGTCTATGGCGCTCCTTACGGTCGCGAATTTTGTGTTCTAGCGGCGGCAGCAGGTCGAATGTGATGTTCGCTGGCTGGAAATTCCTGGGATCGGCGTGGGTGAGATAGTGAACCAGCGACCCAAAGGCGCTCGCACGCGGGGGCGCAACCGGTATCGCCCCGGAGGCTAGAGCCACCGCGTGAATTCCGGCCATCAATCCGGTGGCAATCGATTCAACGTATCCCTCGACGCCGCAAATCTGTCCCGCAAACATCACAGTGGGAAACTCCCTCATCTGGAGAGTTTCCGACAGAAGGGCTGGTGCATTGATATAAGTGTTGCGATGAATCTGCCCGTATCGCAAGAAGCGAGCGTTTTCCAGTCCGGGAATGAGCCGCAACACGCAAGCCTGATCCCCGAACTTCAAGTGGTTTTGGAAACCGACAAGGTTGTAAGAATCGGCGCGCAGATTCTCCTGCCGCAACTGCACGACAGCATACGGTATGCGCCCGGTGCGTGGATCTTTTAGTCCAACCGGCTTCATAGGGCCAAAGCGCAATGTATCTCGTCCACGGCGGGCGATTTCTTCGATGGGAAGACAGCCTTCGAAATAATTAAGCTTTTCCCAATCGCGTTCTTCAGCGGATTGTCCTGCAACCAGCGCATCACAGAAGCGCTGGTACTCTTCCTTCGACATGGGACAATTTATGTAGTCGGCCGTGCCCTTGTCATATCGCGCGGCGAGATACACCTTCGACATATCGATCGAATCGGCTTCGACGATGGGGCTGATTGAATCAAAAAAATACAGGTGACGGGAGCCGCTGAGGCGGGCCACTTCCTGTGACAGCGCATCGGAGGTCAGCGGACCCGTCGCGACAATGGTGAGTTCGTCTTCGTTTATCTTGGTTACTTCTTCGCGCCGGATTGTGATAAGTGGCTCGCGGGCAATGGCTTCAGTTACCCTGGCGGCGAAGGTTGCGCGATCGACTGCCAGCGCGTGTCCGGCAGGAACCGCGCACTCTCGCGCCAATTTGAGCAGCAAGGATTCCGCTCGCTGCATTTCCTGTTTCAGTACCCAGGGCGCTGTATTCTCGCTGTCGGATTTGAGAGAATTTGAGCACACCAGCTCCGCGAAATCGGCGGTCTGGTGCGCCGGCGTCGAACGCGTTGGACGCATCTCGAAAAGTTCGACGGGAATGTTTTGTCGCGCGCATTGCCAGGCGGCTTCTGATCCGGCCAGCCCCGCGCCTATGATGCGGACGTTTGTCACTGTGCTCTCAGGGAGAAGTTTCCCGCGCTGCCGGCCAGGCGCTCCAGAGGCTTTCCTTGGAGACTTATCGTCCTCCACTGGTCGAGAAACGAGGCACCGATCTGACGATAAAATTCAATAGCCGGATTGTTCCAGTCAAGCACTTGCCAGCGAACTCCGAAACAATTTTCCACTTGTGCAATCATGGCGACTTCGGCCAACAAAGCTTTGCCAATCTTCCTTCCACGATACTGCTCGCGAACATAGATATCCTCAAGGAAGATTCCGGAACGGCCTTCGAAGGTGGAATAGTAATCGAAAAAGAATGCGTACCCGGCTGGGTCTCCATTCCACTCCGCGACAAGCACTCGGAATTTAGGCCGCTCTCCAAATCCATCGCGCAACAAAGCGGCCTCGGTGACGGTCGCGGGCAGGTGTTCGAAATCAGCAAGCTCGTTAATGAGACTTACCAACAGAGATGTGTCGCTGGCTTTGGCAGGGCGTATCGAAAGCATCGAAGGTTCCATCGATAATTAAAACCTGTGAAAGTGTTGGTTGGCATGCTCGCGACCGCGAGAATGTGTTCTATTATACGGACGCCGTTCCCAAAATATCTGAGGAGTCTATGGCACGCATTTCTCTTGTCGAACCTGAACACGCCACGTCCGAAGTAAAAGAAATCTACGGGCAGAAGCTGAAGGGAAAGCCAGGAAATGTGCAGAAAGCCCTGGCCCACCGCCCCGACTTGCTCAGAAACTTTCTAAGCTTCTACGCGAGTGTCGGCCGCACGCTCGAACGTAAACTCTATGAACTGATCTACATCCGCGTCTCAATGATAAATGGATGCCGGTACTGCCTGCAGCATCATTTGGCTTCGTCAAAACGTGTCGGCCTGACCACGGAGGATTGGAACGCGCTGAAGAAAGGAGATTATTCTCGCTTTAACGAAAAAGAACAAGCCGCGCTGACCTATGCAGAGAAATTGACGCGTACCCCGCGTGAAATTGTCGACGCCGACTTCAACCAATTAAAAAAGCACTTCGCAGAGCCGGAGATCGTTGATCTGCACCTGCTGACCGGCCTGGCAAGCCTAACCAACCGTTTTACGGACCCGTTCGGATTGGAACTGGAAATGCCAGAGGAGAAAATCTAGCCTCGCGCGCGGCTTCTTTTACAGAATTACTCTCTCATCTCCTACCCGCCGGGTTACGTGTTCGCGGTCGAGATATTCCAGCAGCGGAATTGCATATTTTCGGCTAACTCCTGTCATACCCTTGAATCGGGCCACGTCGATCTTCGGAGACTTAATCTTTTCCGCCGCCATTTGCTTGCGCAAGTGCTCTAACGCTTCACGATGAAAGACTAGATCGTCCGACACCTTCACCAGAATCTTGTCTCGCAACAAGAGCGTGACGATCTTCTGGGCACGGGTTTTGTCCAGCTTCAACCCGGCGAGTACGTCTTTGAGCGCAGGCACCTTCAATCCAGCGGCCGCGAATGCGGTTTCAATTGTTTTCTTTGACTCTGATTCCTCGTCTTTCAACACGACACCGCGGCCCGTCAAGTGAACGATTTCCCCATCGACTTCCAGTTTCTTTTCACGCACCAGCATTTCCATCGCCGCCACGAATGTTTCGACGGACGCGTCTGCTCTCTCCCGCAGCTCTTCTTTGCCGATACCCGCCACTAGCGGATTGTCGCGATGAAAGCCGGTGACCAGGTTCGTGATCACTAATTTCAGGCCCTCCAGCGACGACTTCTCTACGAATCGATCTCCGACTCGAACGACTTGTTGCCCAGCTGAGTCGGCCAATTCTGCTTCGATGATCTTTGCCGGCCAGCCGCTTTCAGCAGTCAACTCTGCAATGGAGATTCCCTCGTGACCGCGGCGCCCTATGCGCGACAGCAATATTTCCGCCTTATCCCCCGTCGCCATCACCCGCAAAAACGGCTGTAGTCCTGGCATTCGTCGTATCGGCTGGGCATCGAGGACGAGCCCTCCTCCAATCGTCACCATGGGAGAGAACTGGCGAACGATAAACCGGTCTCCTGGTAACAGTAGCGTCGGACCAGCAAGGCGCAATTGTGCAGGCACCGTTTCCCCGGGAGATATTTGTTTCTTATCGTAAAGTGAAACCGTGGCAATGGTTTCAAAAGTAAAGGCATGCAGGTGCACCCGGGCCCTCTGTTTTAGTGGCTTAGCTGAAGGCAATAGAGTCAGCGAGACGTCGATCTTGGAAGTGGGGCGAAACGTAGACGGGGGCGCAAGCAACAGGCCGCGTGACAAATCTTCGGTCGATGCTCCTACCAGGTTAAGTGCCGTACGTTGGCCGGCTACGGCCCGATCCGTTTGTTGTCCGTGTACCTGAACTCCGCGAACGCGAATGCGTCTTCCTAGGGGAAAGATTTCCAGCTCATCTTCCTTAAGAATCGAACCGGCCACTAGTGTACCCGTGACGACCGTGCCGAATCCCTTCATGGTGAAGACGCGATCAACCGGCAAGCGCGCGAATGTATTCGAGTCTTTTGCTGGAACCTCCGCCGCTACACTGACCAGTACCTCCCGAAGTTCATCGAGTCCCGCGCCTGTTAAAGCACTGACTGCGACAACCGGGAAATTCCCGGAGTCGAGAAACGAAGTGCGTAGAAATTCTTCCACCTCCAGGCGCACTACATCAAGCGTATCGGGGTCCACCAGATCGGATTTAGTTAGCACGGCAACGCCACGACGGACTGAGAGCAGCCGGCAGATGTCGAAGTGTTCTCGAGTTTGTGGCTTGATCGATTCATCCGCGGCGATCACCAACAGAACGAGATCGATGCCCCCTACGCCAGCCAGCATGTTGCGAACGAAACGCTCGTGCCCGGGAACGTCCACGAAACCAAGACGCAAATGCTCTCGGCCCGGCAGATCAATGTCCAGGTGCGCGAACCCAATATCAATGGTGATGCCGCGGCGCTTCTCTTCTTCAAGGCGGTCCGCGTCAATCCCTGTGAGAGCCTTAACTAACGCGGTTTTCCCGTGGTCAATGTGGCCCGCCGTCCCGATGATGATCGACTTCATGCCGGGACAGTATAGTGCGGCGAAGCCGTAGGCAGCCTTAACTGCGGTTTTCCCCTGCGCCTATTTTCCCCGGTGGCTGCTGTGCGACAATAGAGTTTCCCCTATGACCACGTCCCAAACCCTGGCTATTTCTCCGCAAGTAATCCGGGAGCACGGTCTCACGCCCGAGGAATTCGAAAAAATCAAGGAGCTTCTGGGTGGGCGCGCACCCACACTGACCGAGCTCGGCATCTTCAGCGTGATGTGGAGTGAACACTGTTCCTATAAGTCCTCCCGGGTCCACCTGAAGCGCCTGCCCACGCGCAGCCGGCATGTCGTGCAAGGCCCCGGAGAGAATGCAGGTATTGTCGATATCGGGGACGGATGGGCCTGCGCCTTTAAGATCGAGTCTCACAATCATCCATCATTCATTGAACCGTTTCAGGGGGCCGCGACCGGCGTTGGCGGAATTCTGCGCGACATTTTCACCATGGGCGCAAGGCCCGTTGCCGTGATGGATTCGCTGCGCTTTGGTCCGATCACGGCTGCCGCCATCAAACCCGCCACCCGTGGGACGCTCTCGGATACGTCTAACCGGCCGTCAACGTCGGACAGAGACTTACACAAAAATCATTCGGTGCTCGAAGGCGTGGTCAGTGGAATCGCTTCCTACGGCAATTGCTTTGGAGTCCCCAATCTGGGCGGGGAAACCAAGTTCGAATCTTGTTATTCCGGCAATCCTCTAGTGAACGCTTTCGCTTTGGGTCTGGTCCGGCGCGATCAAATTTTCTACGCGAAGGCTGCAGGCGAGGGCAATCCTGTCATCTACGTGGGCTCGAAAACGGGTCGCGACGGCATTCATGGCGCCACCATGGCCAGCGAAGAATTCAGTGAAGCATCGGAAGCCAAACGCCCCAATGTCCAGGTAGGCGATCCGTTTTTGGAAAAGCTCCTACTCGAAGCTTGCCTTGAGGCCATGCATACGGGCGCGATCGTCGGCATTCAAGACATGGGGGCCGCCGGCTTGACCTGCTCCACTTGCGAAATGGGCGCCCGCGGCCATGTGGGTACGGAGATCGAACTCGACCTTGTGCCTCAGCGCGAAACTGGTATGACTCCTTACGAAATCATGTTGAGCGAGTCGCAGGAGCGCATGCTGCTGGTCGCGCAAAAGGGCCGCGAGCATGAAGTTTTTCGCGTATTTGAAAAATGGGGGCTGGATGCAGTAAAGGTCGGCCGCGTCACCGATGATGGGAAGATGCGGGTGCTACATCATCGCGAAATTGTCGCCGAAATTCCCAACCAGGCATTGACCGACGATGCTCCGGTTTACAAGCGACCGCTTGAGCGCTGGGAACCGCCCGTGCCACGAGAAATGCCTGCGCATGTGAAGATGGCAGGGGCGTCCGATCTTACTTCCAATCTGAAGCGTCTACTGGGATTGCCAAACATCTGCGGCAAGCGCTGGATTTGGCAGCAGTACGACTCGATGGTGCTGACCAATACCGTGGAAGGACCCGGCGCAGGTGACGCTGGGGTGATTCGCATCAAAGGTTCGCAACGCGGGCTGGCCATGGCGCTCGATGGTAATGGACGCTGGTGCTACCTCGATCCTCGGCTGGGGGCGATGCATGCGGTCGCGGAAGCCGCGCGCAACGTGGCTTGCGCCGGAGCTACCCCAATCGGGGGCACCAATTGTTTGAACTTTGGCAATCCTGAAAAGCCTCACATCATGTGGCAATTTTCGCAGGTCATCGACGGCATCACCAAGGCGTGCGAGGAACTAGAGATCCCCATTACCGGTGGAAACGTCAGCTTTTATAACGAGACCTTGGGCGAGGGAATCTATCCCACCCCGGTTCTGGGAATTGTCGGCACCATCGAGGACGTGCTCAAAACGGTGCGTCCCGATTTCCGCGACGCAAACCGCGCCATCGTTTTGCTGCGGGGAACTGAGCCGGGCGATGCCATTGACGCTGAGTCGGAGTTTGGGTCTTCCGAATACGCCAAGGAAATTCTGGATGCAGTCTGGGGTTATCCCCCACACCTCGAACTGGAAAAAGAAGCTGCACTGCACAAAGCACTGGCAGAGATGTCCCAAATCGAAATTTTGGATTCGGCGCACGACTGTTCGGATGGTGGAATAGCTGTCAGCCTGGCTGAGTCAGGGTTCGCGAATGGCGTTGGAATGAACATCGACCTGGCATCGCATGGCTTGCCGGTAGAATTTGTGTTATTTGGAGAGGACGCCAGCCGCGTCGTCATCTCTTGCGACCGCGATAAGCTCGGCGCAATCCAACAAGTGGCAGTAAAATACGGTATCGCGGCAGAAATGATTGGCGAAACGACTGCCGAGCGAATGGAAATCAAAGTCGACGGCAAAGTGGTTGTATCGGCTGGAATTTCTGAACTGCGTGACGCCTACGAAGGTGCATTAGAGAGCGCGCTGCGTGCAGAGCCTGCTGCGGTTGCGGCAGAGTAAGCCGGCCCAGCTGGTTGGCTGTTCGGGTGCTGAAAGCTGAGGGCTGATAGCTAAATGGTTTTCGATAAATTCCATGACGAATGCGGAGTCGTAGCCATCTACGCTCATCCTGAGGCGGAGAAGCTGGCTTATCTCGGCCTGCATGCGCTGCAACATCGGGGGCAGGAATCGGCGGGCATCGTTACCTCGAATGGGCTGACCTTGCGGGCTCACCGCGCCATGGGATTGGTTGCCGACATCTTTACCGAGGATGTTTTGTCCCCGCTCCACGGTTCCCTTGCCATTGGACATACGCGCTATTCAACCGCAGGTGATTCCGCCCTCTTCAATGCCCAGCCCATCATGGTGCAGTCGAACAAAGGGATGATCGCCGTCGCGCACAACGGCAATCTGGTCAACGCGCACGAAATCCGTCATCGTCTCGAAGCCCAGGGATCGATTTTCCAGACCAATAGCGACACGGAAGTTATCGTCCACCTCATCGCGCTTTCCCGGGAGCAGACTTTGCCGGACGCGATGGCCGATGCTCTGCGCCGTGTTGAAGGAGCTTTTTCGCTGGTCATGCTCAGCACTGACCGCGTGTTTGCGGCGCGTGATCCGCGCGGCTTCCGTCCGCTGGCCATGGGCAGAATCCCTCGTCTCGAAGGGCAGCGGCAGGACACGATCGTATTCGCTTCCGAAACCTGCGCATTTGATCTGGTAGGCGCCACTTATGAACGCGAGGTCAAACCGGGTGAGTTAGTGATTGTCGGCCCCGAGGGAATTACATCGCGCTTCTACGCCCCGGTGGCGGCGCAATCGAGCTGCATCTTCGAGCATGTGTACTTTTCGCGCCCGGACAGCCTGGTCTTCGGACGCGCCGTGCAGGCCAGCCGCGAGGGTTTGGGCAGGCAGCTTGCGCGTGAAGCCCCGGTCGAAGCGGACGTCGTAGTTCCAGTCCCCGATTCCGGAGTGACCGCCGCCGTAGGCTACGCCGCCGAGAGCGGCATACCGTTCCGCTTCGGTCTAATCCGCAATCACTATGTGGGGCGCACTTTCATCGAGCCCCGGCAAAGCGTCCGTGATTTCGGTGTAAAGCTGAAACTGAATCCTGTGCGGGCGCTTCTTGAAGGCAAGCGGGTCGTGTTAATCGACGATTCGATCGTGCGCGGCACTACCAGCCGGAAGATCGTGCGCATGATTCGCAACGCCGGCGCAAAAGAAGTACACATGCGCGTTTCCTGTCCGCCCACCATTTCTCCCTGCTTCTATGGTGTCGATACACCTTCCAAAAAAGAGTTGATCGCCGCCAACAAGTCGGTGGACGAAATCCGCGACTTCATTGGCGCCGATTCGTTGGCCTACCTGTCTCTGGAAGGAATGAAGAAAGCCTGCGCCGACGGTGACAAAACCACTTACTGTACTGCCTGCTACACAGGCACTTATCCCACCAAGTGGGTTGATGTGGACGAAATACAGCCCGCAGCTGTCCTCGAGCCCTGAGCTCGAAGCGAGTATTTCTTCGCAGCCAAAATCACGCGAATAACGGTATTGTGTTATCCCGACCGAAGCGCAGCGCAGTATGCGAAGTGGAGGGACCTACTTGTCCCGGGAGGAAGGGGAGATCGGCGAATTCCTCCTCTCTAGTGGAGTATCTCGATCTAAGCTTTTCCCCCTGAGATTACGCGCGGAATCCCCTGCAGATCGTGGGTTACCTGCACATCGCTCCAATCTGCCAGCAAACGCTTCACCCCTTCAGCAATCGTACCGCTGACTTCCGTCACCAGCCATCCACCCGGCTTCAGTGCTTCGTGTGCCTGCGGGATCAATTGTGCTATTACTTCCAAGCCTGAAGCGCCGGCAAAAACCGCCTGCCGAGGTTCAAATTTGCGAACCTCAAGCTGGACCTGATCCTCTTCCGACTCTCCGACGTAGGGCGGATTGGAAACAACGAAATCAAATGAATAAGGCTCCAGTCCGCACAATAAATCCGTCTCATGAAACGTCACTCGGTGGTCCAGTTGATGTCTCGCAGCATTAGCCTGCGCAATCTCAAGTGCAGCGGCGGAAACGTCCGTTGCGTGAATTTCGGTGCGTGGTAGTTCCTTGGCCAGCACGAGAGCAATACAGCCGGAGCCGGTCCCGACGTCGACCAGCCTTACGGGATCGTCACGCCTGATACCCGCTTCCAGTCGTAACACTGTCTCAATCAAGTGTTCAGTTTCCGGCCGGGGAATAAGAACAGCGGGCGTTACAATGAAATCCATTCCCCAGAATTCCTGGTGACCGGTTATGTATTGTGTCGGCACGCCGCGGGCACGCTCAGAAACGGCTTCGCGGTATCGGGACTCCTCATCTTCAGTCAGCGTGCGTTCCGGGTGAGCGTACAGATAGGCCCGGTCGCAGCTCAACGTAAACATGAGCAACAACTCGGCATTGAGCCGAGGCGAAGGAGCATTGCTAGCAGTCAATCGAGTCAATGCTGACGTGAGAGCGTCGCGAAGCAGGGCCACAACCATATTTCATCACAGACCTGCTACTGGAAATCAGCAAACACTCTCGGATAGCACTCAAGCGGTTGCAGCTTCGGCAAAGCTGGGATTTCGCCGTACGATCTCTGCATTCAGTAATCCGGCAAATGCCAACCATGCGGCGTACGGAATGAACGCTTGCGCGGCTGCCCGGTCCACGTCGCGGGCAGCCGCGATGTAGCCCAGCACAAACGCCTCCAGAATCAGCAAGTCCGACAGTGCCAGGTCAGGACGATGTTTCCCGAAAAACAGCTTGGACCATCGAGCATTGGTCGAAAGCTGTGAAAACCAAAGCCGCAGCGCCAGGGACCGGTTCGTCGAACCTGGTGCGTTATATACCCGCCATCCCGACCACGCCATCAGGGCGTACAAGGGCGTCCACACCATCGGGAACACTCCGTTTGGGGGAGTGAATCCGGGCTTGTCCAGATCGCGGTACCAATCGACGTTTTTCTTTTTAGCAGGACTGTATCGCGAACCGAACCAGGCGGCTCCAGCGGTGGCTAATCCGAATCCGGCAAGAGAAAAGAGGGAGCGAGATTTTTGGTTTGAAGACATAAGAATCGTTTTCAGTGAACGAGCTTATATGGTGCGGGTTGCGTCAGCGGGGTTGTCTGTCGAAGGAAAGATGCGTGCTGGTTTATGCGCCGTTGGCTGCTTCCGCTTTCATTTTCTCGCCTTGGTAGTGGGCGACCAGCGCACCGATCAACGGCTCTAACTTCCCGTCCATTACCTGTTCGAGTTGGTGGATCGTCAAACCGATGCGGTGGTCGGTTACGCGATTCTGGGGAAAATTGTAGGTTCGAATTTTCTCGCTGCGGTCGCCGGAGCCGACCATCGCTTTGCGCTCCTTGGCAAGTGCGTCCTGCTGCTTTTGCATTTCAATTTCGTAAAGACGCGAACGCAGTACCCTCATTCCCTTCTCGCGATTCTTTATCTGCGACTTCTCATCCTGGCAACTGACGACTGTGTTGGTCGGAATGTGTGTAATGCGCACCGCCGAATAAGTCGTGTTGACCGATTGCCCACCGGGGCCTGACGAACAAAATGTATCGATGCGGAGATCCTTGGCCTCGATCTTGATGTCCACGTCTTCAGCCTCGGGTAGAACCGCAACCGTCACTGCGGAAGTGTGAACTCTCCCCTGCTGCTCGGTGGCAGGCACTCGCTGCACCCGATGTACTCCGCTTTCATATTTCAGCCGGGAGTAAACCCGCTGGCCTTCGATGATGGCGATTACTTCTTTCAGCCCGCCCACCGAAGAATCGGAAGTCGATAGCACTTCCACTTTCCAATTCTGGGTTTCGGCGTACCGCGTGTACATCCTGAACATTTCCGCGGCGAACAACGTGGCTTCGTCGCCGCCGGTCCCGGCGCGGATTTCCAAGATCACATCCTTTTCGTCGTTGGGATCCTTGGGCAGAAGTAAAACTTTGAGATCTTCTTCTACCCCACTGACGCGCGCTTCCAGCTGGTCGAGCTCTTCCTGCGCGTAGGCGCGCATCTCGGGATCTTTTTCTTCCGCAAGCACTGCCCGGCTTTCGGCAATTCCGCGCTTCAGATCCTTATACTCACGGTATTTTTCGACGATCGACGAGACCTCACTGTGCGCCTTAGCTGTTTTCTGATACTTCGCCGAGTCATTCACGATCTCCGGCGAGGCGAGTGTCTGCGTCAATTCCTCGTAGCGCGCTTCGATTTGTTCGAGTCGTTCAAACATAGTCAGTCGTCATTCGTTGGCCCTTTGGTTATCGGCCAAGCCCTGAGGCTTCACCAACTAACCAGGCCTTGTTGTCTGGTCGCGGGACGCCGCGCCAAGAATTAATCAAACTGTTCAGCCCTGAAAATTAAGTTACATGTGGCCCGAGGGAGGGTTCAACTTGAGGGCCAAACGACCAGGGGCCAACGACCGGTGACAACCACTAGGCAATCACCAGTTCGCCGCCGTGTTCTTTTTCCAGCGCCATAGCATGGTCCAGAGCAACGATGGCGCACTCAGCCTGCGCGTCCGACGGAGGCTGCGTGGTGATGCGCTGCAACCAGAGGCCCGGCGCGGTCATCAGGGCGAATAGAGATCCGCGATGCTTCGCCGCAAATCGAATGATCTCGTAAGACAGCCCCGCGATGACCGGTAACAGAGCGATACGCACGGCGAAACGTGCTGCAAAAGTCGTTACCGGAATGAGCGTGTAGACCACGATCGAAATGATCATTACCGTCATCAGAAAGCTGGTGCCGCAACGCGGATGAAAAGTCGAATACTTCTGGACCGCCGCGGTATCAAGTGGATCGCCGTTCTCGAAAGCGTAAACAGTTTTGTGCTCCGCACCGTGATACTCATACACGCGATGGATATCGTTCCACAACGAAACTCCCCAGATGAAAAGGAGAAATAGAGCAATCCGAATAATGCCGTCGACCAAATTGAAAATGATCTGCTCGCCAAACAGCGGGTTCACACGCTTCAGTTCGGTAGCCGCGACCAGCGGCAAAAACTTGTACATGAAAATAAAGAACCCAACCGAGATGACAATATTAACCGCGGCCATCCATCCGCTGATTTCGAGTTTCTTCTTGCCCTCCGCTGGTTCGGGTTGCAACTCATCGAGTGCTACATTGGCGGAGAATTTCAACGCCCGGAAACCGAGCGTCATGGCGTGTCCCAATGTGACAACCCCACGAACCACCGGCCATGCCATCCACTTACGCTTTTCCGATAGTCGCTCCAGAGGTTCGCTATGGGTAGAAACTTCGCCGGAAGGTTTACGGCAGGCGATAGCCCACGCGTGCGGCGAGCGCATCATAACGCCCTCGAGTACGGCTTGGCCGCCCACCAGGGTTTCCTCGCCGCCCTCAAGTGCAGGCAACAACTGCACCGCCACAAGGAAACGCCACCATGTTCGCAAGAAATGCATATCTGTTAGATGCCCCTTACCAGCCCAAGGCTCAGTCCATAACGATACCACAGGCCTATTCGTTTAGGATGGCTCAGGACAGGTGCTAAGTGACTAAAGACATTGGATTTGATTGTGTTGGGGGTGGACGCCCGCCCTTCGTCGTTGAAAGGCGACTTTTCGGAGCAATGAGGATGAGCTGGTAGTGGTTTCGTTTCACAATACATAAGCAAGAACGACGGACAGGTGCATCCGTCGCCTACGGAAGATCCAATGATCAGGCTGGCTCAGGCATGCGAGCGAATTGCGGCTACCGCTAAAAAACTCGAAAAGACCGCGATAGTTGCCGAATACCTTCAGTTGCGCTCACTCGAAGAAGCGGCGGTCTCGGCAGTATTTCTTTCCGGACGGCCGTTTCCTGTCTGGGAAGAGACAACCTTGCAGGTTGGCGGTTCGCTGTTGTGGCGAATTGTTGCCGAACTCTCAGGCAAAGCTGAAGACGATCTCACTGCCTCTTACCGTCAGCATGGAGACTTGGGCGCCGTGGCGAACACAGTTCTTCCCCACCATCGCAACCCGGATTTGTGCGTGCTGCAGGTCGAATGCAAATTTCGCGCGATCGCCTCCACTCGCGGTCTGGCCGCAAAAGGTGCGCTAGTGCGGGAACTTCTAGCGGCGGTCACGCCACTAGAAGCCAAATACATAGTGAAGATCATGACCGGCGATCTTCGAATTGGACTCAAAGAGAGTCTGGTTGAGGATGCAATCACCCAGGCGTATGGCGGCACGTTGGGCGGAGTTCAGCGAGCGAACATGTTGCTAGGGGACATTGGCGAGACCCTGAAGCTGGCCGCCGCCGGCAAACTCGGCGATGCAAAATTGCGTTTGTTCCATCCTTTGGGATTCATGCTGGCGAGCCCCGCTGAATCGGCCGAGCAAGCGCTCAGCTATTTTGCGAACGCTTTCGTCGAAGACAAGTATGACGGCATCCGCGCCCAGGCTCACTGTTCTGAATACCAGATACGGATCTTTTCACGCACTCGCGACGACATCACGGAATCTTTTCCGGAATTGCCGGACGCGCTCGCCGGCCTGCCGCAAGACGTGATTCTGGACGGCGAAATCGTTGCCTGGAATTACTTCTTGGATGGGAGTGACGATGTAGCCCGGGCGTCCCGCCAGCTATCCGGCGGGCGTCTCGACCACCTGGTAGAAAAGACGACTCAAGAAGATTATCCGGGCCGAGCCCTCCCCTTCAGTGCTCTGCAGCAACGCTTGGGCAGAAAACAAGTTAGCGACAGGCTGATAGAGCAAGTCCCGATAGCTTACGTTGTCTTCGACGTTCTCTACGCGGATGGCGAACTCTTGCTGGAGCGTTCTCTGCGCGAACGTGAGCGCATTCTCGACGCATTGCTGGCCTCCCCACGAAAATCCCAGACTACATTGCGAACGACAGGTGCGCAGTCACGTTTCGTTTTCGGCAACGATGCCCGTCCCTCGAACACGGAAGTCATTCGCGCTCCGCTTTTTCAGGCTTCGACACCGCAACGACTGGATGAACTCTTCGAAGCGGCTCAGGCTCGGGGCAATGAAGGGCTGATGATTAAAGATCCCGAATCGATTTACACTCCGGGGCGACGCGGTAAATCCTGGCTCAAGCTCAAGCGCGAACTAGCCACGCTGGACGTTGTGGTTACAGCCGTCGAATACGGGCACGGCAAACGCATCGGTGTCCTGAGCGACTATACCTTTGCGGTGCTCGGCGGAGAGAAGTTGGTGAATATCGGCAAAGCCTATTCGGGACTGACGGATGTTGAGATCGCGGAAATGACCAAGTGGTTCCTCGAGCACGTCCTGGAAGATCAGGGCTTTCGACTGGTGGTTGAGCCGAAGATTGTCCTCGAAGTGGCCTTCAACAACATGATGCGATCCGACCGCCACGAGAGTGGATATGCGCTGCGGTTCCCGAGAATCGTGCGGTTAAGGCCCGATAAGCTGCCGGAAGACGCCGACACGATTGAGAGAGTGAAAGAGATTTACGCAAAGCAGAAGAACGAATTGAGGGCGTAAGTTTCGGGTTGAGGATAGCAGAACCAACCCTGTCATCCCGACCCGGAGCGAGCGAAGTGGAGGGACCTACTTTTCGTGCGGGAGACGGCGTCAATGTTTATGTTCGTGCTGATCTCCCGCCACTGGGATCACGCAACCGTGGGCAACTTCGCAGTCGACGTTCTCAAACTGGATAGTGGTGTGACTGATCTGGAAATCATGGTGTAGGCATTCTTTCAAGTCACGCAATATGCGTTCGCTGACTGATGGGGGAATGTCGGCGATGGAGATGTGACAGGACAGTGCTCGGGTCTCCGATCCAATGTTCCAGACGTGCAGATCGTGAACATCGTTCACACCGTCAATCTGGCGCATGGCGGTTTCAACCTCTTCGAGTTTGATCCCACGCGGAGTTCCTTCGAGCAGGATGTTGAGCGTCTCGCGCACGATGCCGAAACCTGACCACAGAATGAGCACACCAATCGCGACCGAGAGCACTGGATCGATCCAGTACCGGCCTGTTGCCATAATGATCCAGCCGCCCACGATAACGGCTCCCGTCGAAAGCGTGTCGCCAATCTCGTGCAGCCAGGCGCTGCGGATATTTACGTCGCTGCCCGCACGGTAAAGCAGCAGCGCGATCACGCCGTTCATCACCACCCCAGCGGCTGCTACCCAGATCATCACGCTGGCATGAACCTGCTCCGGATTTTGCAGGCGGCGAAACGCCTCGTAGAAGATGAAACCCGAGACCGCAACCAGCGAAACGGCGTTGACCAGCGCCGCCAGCACGCCGGCCCGATGGTAACCGTATGTCTTGGTAGAACTGGGCGGGCGCGACTGCAGGTAAACCGCGGTGAGGGAAAGCAGTAAGGCGAAAAAATCGGACAGATTGTGGCCGGCCTCTGATAGCAACGCCAGGGAATGAGCGCGAATACCCGCGACCACCAGCAAAACAATGTAGCCGGCAGTGACCACCAGCGATATCCGCAGAACCAGCGACGTCTTCTCGCTGTTACCGTGGCTGCCGTGCACGTGCATCAGTCTAGTTTAAGGTTATGTGAAAAAGCCTTCAAGGCGCCGGCCCAGTTGGCCGTGCCTATTTTTTGAAACTGAGGCCTCTCAAAGGAAAGCGTCACGGCCGAGCCTGCCCGGCAACTCGGGCAGAACGAACCCACGCCCCTTCGGTCCGATGGTCAGAAACTACCGTTTCCGTTGGTGTTCCGGACCTTGAACCACTCATAACGCAGGTTGTACCGGCTGATTCCGGTGCGGATCTTCATGAATGCCTGCTGGATCCGGCCGGTGAGCATTCCATTGTCCCGCATCACCAATTGATCGTGCCGGTTGCCGCGGATTTCGGTTTGCCGCCGTTCTTGGCATTGCTTGTAAGAGACCCCCGGCTGGCACATCTCATAACTGTGGTAGGAGGTGGACTCGCGCTGATCCCTCATCTCGATGTTTTCGCGGATCGCCGCGTTCAACATTTCGTCGTACTCGTCGTACCAGTCGTGTACGGCTTGTTCGGTTTCCCGTTCGTTATGGGTGTTTTTGAACTTGGCGATGGCCTCGACGACTTCGTCGGAGTTGTCGGTGTCCTGAATGTTCAGTCGAGGAAATGGCCCTTTGTTTGAAATGATGTCGTCATCGATGACGGATTTTTTGGCGTGCGCCGCCTTGTTCTTCTTGGCTTCCTTGGCCACGTCAGCCAGCGACTGGGAGTCGTTCGAGTCTCTCACCGGACAAGGGCAGTTCTCCGGTCTCGCGTAGGCCACCGCGGAAAGAATCATCACCGCGGCAAGTAGCGTGGACGGGAAGAATGCGGTACGCAAAGACACTGGTGCACCCTTTAAAGGCACACCCGGCGAATCCTAAGCATTGGCCGGATGGATCGCAAGTTACCAGGGTTTGCGGACCTTGCGCGTCGGGCGATGCTCTACAATCCTTAATTCATTTGAAGGACGGCAAAATAACTGATACGCGAAGCACCGAGGCGCTGAAGGGGTTTATGCCTATACAGGAACAGAACTTCTGGCTCACGACAACCGAAATGCCGCAAATCGATTCGGGGCGCCCACTCCCCGAAAGCCTGGACGTGGCCGTGATCGGGGCCGGCTTCACCGGGCTGTCAGCAGCCAGGACGCTGGCGAAGCGTGGCGCGACAGTTGCAGTGCTGGAAGCTCAAACCGTTGGATGGGGTGCAAGTTCGCGCAATGGGGGCATGGTTCTGACTGGGCTCAAGCTGGGCGTCAACAAACTAATTTCGATGTATGGCCGTGAAACCACACAGCGCATGTACGCCGCGTCGGTGGCATCGATGGATTGTGTTGAGCAACTGATCAGCGAAGAGAACATCGCCTGTGCCTTTTCTCGATGTGGACATCTCGAAGTCGCTTGTAAACAAAAGCACTTCGACGACTACGCCCGCCAGGTGGAGGTGATCGCCCGCGAGTTCAATCACAGCCTGCGGATTGTGCCGCGCAAGGACTTGCAGTCGGAGATCGGATCGTCGATCTATTACGGCGGAATGGTGGATGAAGTCAGCGCCGGATTGAATCCCGCAAGGTATGTTGCCGGACTGGCAGGCGCGACCGTAAAGGCAGGTGGTGCGATTTTTGAACAAACCCGAGTGGATAAGTTAGAGCGCGAATCGCGGCAAGGAATGCCAGGCTGGCGTGTTACAACCTCGCGCGGCCTTCTTTGGGCTCGCGATGTGTTTGTGGGCACCAGTGGCTACACCGGTTCGGCTACTCCGGCGTTGCGGAAGAAGATTATTCCAATCGGGTCGTACATCATCACCACGGAAGTTTTGCCAGAAGCCCAGGCGCGCGAATTGAGCCCGCGCAACCGCATGATTTACGACTCCAAGAACTATCTCTACTACTACCGGCTCACGCCGGATAACCGCATGCTCTTTGGCGGGCGTGCTGCGTTCTTTCCTGAAACAGTGGATTCAATCCGCAGGAGCGCCGAAATCCTGCGGCGCGGGATGGTCGACGTTTATCCGCAATTACGGGACACGAAAGTCGAATACGTTTGGGGTGGCACCCTCGACTTCGCATTCGACATCATGCCGCACGCCGGGCAGATCGAGGGCATTTATTACGCGATGGGATATGCGGGTCATGGCGTTGCCATGGCGACCTGGCAAGGCCAGCAAATGGCGGAGTTAATTGCAGGCAACAAACCGGAGAATCCTTTTGTGGGGATTCTGTTTCCGGGGGCGCCACTCGGTCTGTACAACGGAAAGCCCTGGTTTCTGCCGTTGGCGGGAGCCTGGTACAAGCTCCTGGACTGGGTCAGTTAGAGGCAAACCGACCTTGGGTTCCACATGGAACATTCCTTGTGCATAAATGTACGTACAATGGCCCTAATCTCACTGGTTGCTTTGGTTTGGGGATTTCGGAGAAACCATTTATCGTTCTTGCGCCGTTCCAAAAAAGACGCGAAAAGTGAGCTGTTTCTGCGGTCTCGTAGATTTGACGGTTCGAAGGTCAGTCACAAGTTCCTCAGCCACGCAGGAAGCCGCGATGCAAGCGAGTATCCTCCCGGACCAGTAAGAAGGAATGCCAGCGCCAAAAGCAGTTGGGTGAAAGCGTATTCGGCCCCGCCGTTACTGACATCGAAGCCATGCGGCAAATGAACTATGAAGATCGCGCCCAGCATGACGGCGATGATGCATACCGCCCCGAGCCGAAACAAAATGCCAGTCAGGACGGCTAATCCTCCGCCAACTTGCGCCGCTCCAACGACATAGGCGAGCAAGACCGGCCAATGATGAGAGCTGGCGAACTGTTCCGGTCCGGGGCCCCCGAAGGCGCCGAACAGAATGCCGCCTCCGTGATAAAGAAATGCCATCGCGCTGGGGACCCTGAGGATGAGGAGCGCAGCACTTATCCGCGCCGGCGTGGGATCGTTTGAGTGAGAATGTGAGTTCACTTTCAGCCCCTTGTGATGCTTTCCCTTATCTCAAGGGTGCAGCAGTCGCTACGGTCCATTACGCAGTTTCTTCCGATCAGCTTGGATGCGGCTTCGCCGCCATGCGAAATACACTAGAGGCCCGGCTGCCAATGCGACTGGCCCCCAGATCAGGCCGTAACGGTCGCTGCCTAGCAGGGCGACAGCGCTCATGATTATCACGGCGATTACCGAATACATCAGCCCGGTGCGGCCACCCGGAATCACGAACGGGCGCAGCATTTCGGGCTTTTTACGGCGGAGTTGCCACGCCGCGAGGACGGTCATCACAGTCGTCGCCACGCGTAGCCAGTTATAGATTGCGATCAATTGCAACAGGGAATGGATCGCCAGCAGGGCATAAATGACCGCCGAAGTGATAATTGCGGTCCAGGGCGTCCCGTAGCGGCGGTGGACGCCGGTAAGGGCGTGCGGGAGATAGCCGTCCTCGGCCATGGCGAAGGGCATGCGGGTTGAGGCCAAGATCGTCCCATTCAGTAGAGCAACCTGAGTAATCATGGCGGCGAGAGTCATCCAGGCACCTAACCATGGGCCAGCGATGAGTTGGGCGGCTGTGGGGAAGAATCCGGTGTGCCAACTGGCCCAGTTTCCTAGCGCGGCCAGCGACGCCAGCGTGGGCAGAAAATAGGCCGCGATAGACATGGGCACGACCAGCGCCAGGGCGAGGGGGTAAGTACGGCGCGGATTCTCGACCTCTTCCGCCACCGTCGAGCATTGCTCGTAGCCGGAGTAGAGCCACAGTCCGATCGCCAGCCCCACGCCCAAAATCTTAAATGTGGGCTGATGTGGAGGCACGACGGGAACGAACGGATTGTGGTGCCACTTTGCCAGTCCAATTACTACCAATACAAAAACTGGCAGAAGGATGAAGAGCTCCAGCGCGGTAGCGAATTTTCCGACCATTTGAATGCCGCGCACGTTGATGTAGGTGATCACCGCGACGATGGCAAGAGAAACGAACCAGTGTCTCCAGCCGGTGAGTTCGGGGAAGTAGAAACCCAAATAATCGGCAAATTGCACGGCGTAAACACTGCCCAGAAGAAACGATGCGGACCAGTTCCACCAACCAGCGAGAAATCCCCAGAAATCGCCGAAACCGGCGCGCACCCAGCGGTAAAAACCCCCTTCAACCGGCATGGCGGTAGTTAGCTCGGCGGAGACCAGCGAAACCGGAATGCACCAGAAAAATGGGATCACCAGGAGGTAGATCAACGTCATTCCCGGGCCCGAGGTTGTGACCATGTCTTCCAACCCGAACGGGCCGCCGGTGCAGTAAGAGAACATTACCCAGACGAAGTAGAAGAGACCGGCTTTGCGCAGGGCGGAGCTGGTTGGGTTAGACACGGGGTTGGATTATACGGGGACGAACGCAGGGACTTATAGGAAGCTTGTTCATTCTGACCGCAGAACCAAAAGCGTCTACATTCTGCTTTGTTCGTCAGAATGCATGGGTCCTTCGCTCGGCTCAGGATGACAACA
This sequence comes from Terriglobia bacterium, assembly GCA_963786325.1. GTDB lineage: Bacteria > Acidobacteriota > Terriglobia > Terriglobales > Acidobacteriaceae > JAIQFF01. Next base: position 489,532 of record CAWAYW010000010.1, on the reverse strand, counting down.
AACGCAAATAAAAAGCCTCCCGCGCGAGCGGGAGGCTTTTGGTCGCCGACGGGTTCAGTTATTTCGGGGGCGCCTGATCCTGGGTTGCGGGAGCAGGAGCGGGAGTGGACGAAGACGAAGCCAGCGTTTCCAGATCGTTCTTCAGAAGACTGATTTCGACGCGGCCACCGCTGATGCGCTTGGTCTTTGCATCATCGGCGTTGGCGCTCTGTACCGGGGCGTTGCCCATGCCAACCACATAAATCCGATAGACCGGAATGTCATGGTTCAGTACGAGGTAGCGGACTACGGCGTCGGCCATCTTCTGTGACGTAGCGATGGCGGCCTGTCCGTGTCCCGATGAGAAGCCCTGCACTTCGACGATGTAACCGCGCTGTTCCTTCAGCGGGGTGGCCATATCATCGAGAGCTGCTTTGGCGTTCGTGCTCAACACGCTCTGGCCGGGCCGGAATCGAATCTCGGTCTGAGTGGAGGCCTTGTATTGATCGATGTTGCCGACGACCTGCTCGACTGTGGTCAGGCGGGTATTGGCCTGGGTTGCAGTCTGCTGCGCCAATTGCGCCTTGTTGCCAGCGTCAATCGCGTGCTGATCGGCTTCGGTGGCCTTGGTGGAGGCTAGGCTGATACCTTGCTGCGCGCGCGAATCCGTGTCCTTGATCGACTTGCTGTTCGCAGATGTCAGGTCATCGAGTTCATTGACGCGATCGCGGATCGGTGAAGTCTGCCGTTGCACGTACTTCTTGCGGGCGAAGGGGTTGATCTTTCCCCAGAAGCCTTCATGAGTGTTCGGCTGCAGAGCGGGTTTGCCGCTTGCGCCGGTGGCCGAAGCTGCGGAATTTTGATCGGCCGACTGGGTGGCAGCGGCGGGCTGATCTTGCGTTGTGGAAGTATTCTGCGCCAGGGCGGGCAGCGCCAGTACACCGGCCAGAAGCAGCGCTACGAAGAGTCGATTCTTCATTTCTAAGTCCTCCGAGTGGGGGGAGCATGATGCTCCGCTCCAGCATTAAGCCAAAAATATCGGCGTCTCAATTGCGGGACGCCTGCACTTGTGTATAACAGGTCAGATGCCAAACTAGGGAAAATCTAAGTCTTTCCCCACCAATACATTGTAACGCCGTCAGTGCTCAAGCCGACGCGAAAAATGCCCGCTTCGGGTAATTTTGGCGGAATCTGATATAAAAACTTCGCGTGACGCTTCGACCGGAACAACTGCAAACAATTGCAGTAATTTAGTTACCTGACCGCGATTTTCTACCGCGTACATCCAAAACGCCATGCCAAGACAAAGACCTTCTGCGTCAAGTTACCCGCTTAGAGCTTTGATTGCCGGGCTATTTCCTTTACTGCTCATGTCTTGCAGCCACGCAGACAAGCTAGATCTGACGCGTCTGAAACTGCCCCCGGGCTTCCATATTACGGTGTTCGCGACTGCGGCCAACGCGCGTCAGATGGCTTTCAGTCCGGGCGGCGTTTTGCTAGTCACCGACATGAACGATGGCACGGTACTCGCGTTTCCCGATCCGCAAAAAAGCGGCCAAGCCGAGCATATGGTGCCGGTGCTGGCCGGGTTGAATGCGCCCCATGGGATTGCTTTTCACGACGGCAAGCTTTACATCGCGGAAATTAACGCAGTGCGTCGATACGATTGGGATGAGTCGCAACTGCGGGCCGGCAATCGGCAGAAAATCGTCGACTTACCGGGGAGCGGCGGCGGGCACTCGACTCGGACTATTCTTTTTACCAAGGGAAAAATGTATGTGTCGACAGGATCGAGTTGCAACGTCTGTAAAGAACCCGATAACCGCCGCGCAGCGGTGACTGAATACAACGAAGACGGATCTGGCCAGCGACTTTTCGCCTCGGGATTGCGTAATGCGGTTGGATTGACGATGAATCCCAAAACCAAGAGCATCTGGACTACCGACAATGGGCGCGATTGGCTGGGCGACGATCTTCCGCCGGAAGAAGTGAATGACCTGGGCCCGAATGGCGGGAACTTCGGCTGGCCACATTGCTATGGCAATCAAGTTCTAGACCATTCGCAAGGCAAGGATCATGACTGTTCGAAAACGATCGCGCCAAAGATACTGATGCAGGCGCATTCGGCGCCGCTGGGTCTGTTGTTTTACGACGGCAACATGTTTCCCCCCGAATATCGCGGCAGTCTATTCGTTGCCTTTCATGGCTCGTGGAACCGCAGCGTGCCCACCGGATACAAAGTGGTCCGGATTCCGATGAACGATAAGGGAGAGCCGCAAGGTCCAACCGAGGATTTCATACGCGGATGGTTGCGTCCGGGAGAGACCAAGAAGGGGGTCTGGATGGGGAGACCAGTTGGACTCGTCGTTGGGCCGGACGGGGCAATGTATGTCAGCGATGACTCGGCGGGGGTGATTTATCGAGTGACATGGGGCAAGTGAGTTTAAGTTCAGCGGATTACCAGCTGCGAGAACAGCAGGTTCCTGTACCGCGCTCGCCTTGCCTCGCTGCGATTGGAATTTGAGATAAGTGGAAAGGAAGCTTCGGACCGGACATTTAATCGCTACCGCAGAATTTTTCGTGCTGTTCGTATATGAAGTTGTCCGTCATGCCCGCGATATAGTCGCAGATTATTCGTGGCAGGGGTTCTTGTTCTGCTTTTTCCCGATAGCTGTGCGGCAGGGTATCCGGTTTCGACATCCAGAATTCGAATAACTGGCGGATGACGCGCTCGGCATCAACCTTTTCAGGGTTCAGTGCCTCGCTGAAGTAAAGATTCCTGTACAGGAAATCCTTAGTGCTTCGCCTTTCCTCCTCAACTTCTGGACTGAATATGGCCAGACGGCGTGGGCAGGCACGCACATCTTCCAGGGAGCGAATGCCCTCGGTTTTTATCTGTACCTGCAGATTACAAATCAAGTCTCCCACCATGCGGTCGAGAATTCTCTTCACCGCTTCGTTGAACTTTAATTTCTCAATCGCGTTGGGGTATTTCGCTGTGGCTTCCAGGTAGAAGGTGTCGAACGGTGGAACGCCGCTCCTGATCTGCGGCAATGCGAGCAGGTGAGCTTCATAGCCGTCGTCGAGGTCGGCGGTGTCGTAAGCGATCTCGTCGGCCAGATCGATGAGTTGGGCCTCGAGGGGAGGCCGCTGATCGAGCAGATATTCTGCGAGTGCGGGGAACTTATTTGCGGAGTAATCGTGAGAGTGTTTGATGATGCCTTCACGTACTTCAAAAGTCAGGTTCAGCCCGCGAAAGGCAGCATATCGAAGTTCGAAGTCCTCGACGATGCGCAGCGCGTGCAGGTTGTGGTCGAAGGAAAAACCGTGTTCGTGCATGACGCAGTCGAGCGCTTTCTCGCCGGCGTGCCCAAAAGGAGGATGGCCGACGTCGTGAACCAGAGCCAGGGCTTCGACGAGATCAACATTCAGGCCGAGTTGGCCGGCGATTGTACGGGCAATTTGCGAGACTTCGAGAGTGTGGGTAAGGCGATTGCGAAAGTGATCGGAGAAGCGACGGGTGAACACCTGGGTCTTGGCCTCGAGGCGCCGGAAGGCGCGCGAATAAATAACGCGATCGCGGTCACGCTGAAAGTCGTTGCGATAGGGATGCTGGGGCTCAGGGATGCGTCGTCCGCGGGACTGCTCCGCCCGCACGGCGTAGTCGGCCAGCATGAGGGAAGTTTAGCATTGGAACCGACTCAGCTTTTGGCTCTCAGCAACTAGGATCAGATGATTCGGATGCAGGCGCGAGCGTCCCACTGGGTGCCTCTTTTGGCTTTATTGCTACGACTGAAGGAGGCGGATCAGTGCGCCTTCAAGATGCGGCTCACATTGCGGCTTTTAATTTCAGGCGCATTTCTGTTGTCGGCTCGAAACCCAGGTTCTCATATAGCGGTCGACCGTCGCTACTGGCGTGCAGATAAACCGCGGCGAAGCCCTGCTGTCGGCACCAGCCGATTATGGTTTGCATCAGGCAGTGGGCGATGCCCTGACGGCGGAATTGCGGATATACGTAGAGGTTGAGAATGGTGGCTCGACGGCACTCCAGGTCATAAGGATGGCTGGGCCACGGGTTGATCAGAATTGCGCCTCCTCCGACAACTTTTTCGTCATCGATTGCCAGCCAGCAGCGGAATGAGCCATTTTGTAGCGCTGTCGACAGGTAGGGCTCGCAGGTGGAGAGCATGGCCGATAAGGCGCCAGCATCTTCGTAGCCCATGGATTCGTACATGCCGCGGCGGTGACGCAGGATTTCGGGAATGTCCGTGGGCGTGGCTTGCCTGATCCGGACTTTAGCGGTCATAGCTGTTCTCCGTACTTGATCGCAGGGAGGGTTCTGGATTACTAGAGCAGAAAAAAAGACAAGCTGCACTCGGCTGGGCAGGCGAGACACCTGCCCCGGCACTTATCGGATGACTATTTGTTTTCGGAATCCTCTTTGGCCAGTTTCATCTTGGCGGATTCCAGCTTTTTCTGAACCCGGGCCACATCATCCTGATCGACTTCAGCCGCTACCGTTTTGTTCCATTCCGACAGCGCTCGTTCCCAGTGGGCGGCCGCTAGTTTCAGGCGTCCGGTCTTCTGATAAAGATCGCCGAGATGGTCCTGCACAGTCGGATCGGTACCAATGCGTTGCGAGGCTTTGATCAAGGTGTCTTCGGCGGATTCGTACTTGCCCAGGCGGAAATATGCCCAGCCCAACGAATCCAGGTACGCTCCGTTTGAAGGATCGAGGTCGACCGCTTTCTTGATCATGTTAAAGGCCTCATCCAGCTTGACGCCGCGATCGGCCAACATGTAGCCGAGATAATTCAGGGCCGTGGCGTTTTGCGGATCAGCTGACAGCACTTTGCGGAAGGCCTCTTCTGCTGGATCGTATTTTTTCTGACGTTCGTAGGTCGAACCGCGCAGGAAATATATGTACTGCTTGTCTTCCTCCTTGGTCGAGAGCGGCTCAGCTTTGTCGAGAGCCTCCTCGGCTTCCGGCCAGCGCTTCAGACGGCTGTACATCTGGGACAATGTAATGTAGACATCGCGGTCTTCAGGCGTTCCCTTCAGTAGTGATTTCACCTGCTGCAAGCCTGCGTCCGTCTGGCCCATGTCGGCAAGCTGAGCGGCGTAAACCATTTTCAGCGCCCGGTCGTTCGGCAGTTTCTGAACCGCTTCTTTCGCAGTGTCTGTGGCCTGTTGCCACTGTTTGGCCTCGCGGTAGGTGTCGATGATCTGCTGATAACCACGTTCGGCATTCTCGTCACCGAGAGCCAGCATCTTTCGAAAGGTCTCGATGGCCTGGGTATTGTTGTTATTGTCGCGGTAGATAGTGCCGAGGCGCTCGAGGAAGACAGAGCGATTGTTCTTTTCGGCCTGGGTATAGCTGTTATCCGTTTTCTCGGTCTTCTTCAGCAGATCCTGCATTACCTGGATGCCTTCGTCGTACCGCCCTTGCGCCTGGTACACGGCAGCCATGTTGTACGGCACCTGGATTGAGTCTTGCACCATGGACCCAGCCTTTTTCAGGCTCTCCAGCGCCTGGTCGAACTTCCCACTCTTCCGGTAGATTTCCGCAATCCGCAGATAGTTGTCGGCGTCCTCAGGATTGGCGTCCGCGATGACTTTGTATTGCTCGAGCGCTGCGTCGGTCTGGCCATCGTTCATCAAGTTCTGGGCAAGGCCGCGAATAGCGTCGAGATTGTCATGATCGAGATCAATCGCTTTCCGGTACGCGGTGATTGCATTCTTGTATTGCTTCTGCTGCTCGTAGGTGTAGCCCAGAGCGGAGTAAAGCTTGGCAGAGCGGGCGGCGTCTGGAATGGAGCTCAGGACTTCGCCGGCTCGAGTAGTGTCGCCTTCCTCGTTGTAAAGATAGGCGAGGGTGGTGACAGCTTCTTCGGAATTAGGATCCAGCTTGACTGCGGTCTTGAACTCGCCTTCCGCCTTTTGCAGATCGTTGTTTAGGCGATAAAGGCGTCCCAGAAGAAGATGATCGTCAACGTTGTCAGGTTCGATTTTGATGATTTGTTCGTACTGCTCAATCGCCCGCTTGAGGACGTCCTGTGATCCCTGCCCCGCCTGAATGTCGCCCAGCGAACGCAAATAGATACGGCCCAATAATTTGTGCGCCTCAAGGTTATTGGGATCGCGCTTGATAATATCCTGCGCTTCCATGACGGCATCACGGATGCGACCAGTCTTGGCATAGAGTTCGGCCAGAGCGGAGGTGAGGTATTCCGAGGTGGGATCGGCATCGATGGCCAGACGGTATTCTTCGATTGCTTTATTGGCCAGTTCGCTGCGCCCGTAAACCGCGACCTGCTCCTCATACATGTGGGCGACGGTGTAGTGGTAATAGGCGGCGGCCTTATCCAGTTTGCGAGGGGCTGACGTGGCTGGTGATTTGGAATCCGAAGCCGGCGTTTGGGCGACGGAAAAGGCAGCGGTTGCAACTAAAATAAGAATGCAAAAGATACTTTTCATGAGGGACCTTCGGCTTCCCTGGACCATAGCGATTGGATGCCGAACCGCTGCGGGCGGGTGCTTCTTATGATTGTAAACCGTGTCAGTGCGGGGCGGTAAAAAAGCCGCTTGCAGGATCGCAGAAATCAACGATCAGAAGTACAGGGACTAGAGAACTAAGAGAGAGAGTAAAAACTCCGCGAATTCACGAATTGTAAAGAAGTGTTAGCCACGGCATTCAATTCAAGGCCCTAAGACTTTTATAGTACGAAACGTTAGTGCCGGAAGTGCCTGACTCCGGTAAAAATCATGGCCAGCCCTAACCGGTCTGCCGCTTCGATGACGTCTTGGTCTCGTACCGAGCCCCCTGGCTGGATGATGGCGGTCGCTCCCACGTGGGCAATTTCTTCGACGCCATCTGGAAACGGGAAAAACGCGTCGGAGGCAGCGACCGTACCTTTTAACGGCAGCACGGCTTTCATCGCACCAATTTTGCACGAATCCACGCGGCTCATCTGGCCAGCACCGACGCCGACGGTTTGGCCGTCGCGGGCATACAGAATCGCGTTCGACTTCACGTGCTTAGCAACTTTCCAGGCAAACAACAGGGCCCGCTTCTCTTCCGCTGTGGGCGGCCGTTTCGTGACGACTTTCAGATCGGACTCCTGAAGCGGCCGCATATCGGTGTCCTGCACAAGAATTCCACCGGAAACATTCTTCAGTACCCACTTTTGAGGAGCGTCGGTGATTTCGACCAGGCGCAGGTTTTTCTTTCCGGCAAACTTCGCTTTGGCCGCATCATCGAATCCGGGGGCCGCAATGACCTCAAGAAAAAGTTTGGCCATTTCTTCCGCGGCTTCGCCATCGACTTTGCGATTCAGTCCGATAACCCCGCCAAAGGCGGAAACGGGATCGCACTCGAGGGCCTTTTTGTAGGCCTGCACCAGAGTCTTGCCGGTTGCAGTTCCGCACGGATTGGTGTGCTTGATGATGGCGCACACTGTCTCATCGAATTCCTGCGCCAGTTCCCATGCAGCCTGCAGATCGACGATGTTGTTGTAGGAAAGCTCCTTACCCTGGATTTGGCGACTATTAGCGACACCGATGCCCGAGCCGTCACTGTACATCGCGGCTTTCTGATGAGGATTCTCTCCGTAACGCAAATCCATGACCCTGTTGAAAGACAGGCGAAGGTTTTGAGGGAAACCCGTGTCATGACGGAATTCAAAATGGCCGTTGGCGCTCACCCGCTCGAGCGTAGATGCGATGGCGGAATCGTAGGCAGCGGTCGTGGCGAAAGCCTTTTGCGCAAGGCGCCACTTGGTAGCCGAGGAAAGTTTTCCGCCAGAGCTGGTCATTTCATCCGCAATTGCGCCGTAATCTCCGGGCGACGTGACCACCGCCACGTCCTGGAAGTTCTTGGCGGCGGAGCGGATCATGGACGGACCGCCAATGTCGATGTTCTCGATCAGATCTTCAAAAGGCACGCCGGGCTTGGCAGCAGTTTTCTCAAACGCATAAAGATTGACGACCACCATGTCTATGGGTTCGATGCCATGCTCCGCCACGGCACTTACGTGGGAAGGATTCTCGCGCCGGTGCAGAATACCTCCATGCACCTTGGGGTGCAGGGTCTTAACGCGCCCATCGAGTATTTCTGGAAAGCCGGTAAGCTCTGAAATGTCTTTGACATTGACGCCTGAGTCGCGAAGGATTTTGGAGGTTCCGCCGGTGGAGATCAGTTCCACACCCTGGTGGGCGAGCTTGCGAGCAAATTCCACCAGACCGGTTTTGTCGGTCACACTAAGAATGGCACGCCGAATTTTCGTGTGGGTCGCGGACATGGCAGGCCTCGATGAAAAGGAATCTGAGTGAAAATTCTATCAGCAGCTGTCGCCGGTCGTCAGGCGGCAAAGGTAAAATCTGGCGCGTCAGAAATTACGCTCCAGGGAGAGTGGGTAGCCGGCGTTGGGTGGAGTCCAAGGCGAGGTTGAGCGGTAATTAGATGTTGAGCGCTCGGCTCAGAAAAAATAGGGTGAACATCGAACCGAGGGCTGATGCGCCAGGGGCCGAGTTCTACACTTTTGCTTTGGCTTTCAGTTTTACCTGGCCGTTTTGCATTTCTACCGTGTATTCGACCGCCTCGCATCCGTACTGTTTGCGAATTTGGTCGGTTTTTTTCTGTACGAACGAAGAAAAACTGTCGAGATTGCCGGAAACTACCTCGCCTGATTTCTTTTTGGCCTCGGTAAGGGCCTGGTAGAGCTTTCGCACCTGATCCTGTTCGGCGCGTGCATCTCCGCAGGCCATGCTGAAAGGCTTCGCCGCTGCTGCAGAGGACGAGGTATTGCCAGGAATAGAAGTCGCGGAGGCTCCGGCTCCGTTTCCGTCAGCCGAGGCTGCGGCGGCCGCTGTCTGACCCACGCCGTAAACTTTGTGTTCGGGCTCGCGGTCTTCCAGGCGAACTCCCTGCACCGACAATAGAGCGTCCTGAGGACGGCGGTACCCTTCTTCCCGAATACGATTCTTCTTTCGCCAGAGATCGCTGTAGATGGCGTAGCGCTGAGCGATTTCGTTATAACGAAAGCGCTGCGAAAAACTCATGCGGCCGCCGTCGCTGAACTTGCGGAGAAGAGAGAGAACTTTCCACTCAATATCGGTTGGAGGCCGTTTCGTAGGGTTGCTGAAATAGATCTCGTATTCGATCTTTAGCCGGCGCAGCTGCGAGTCCAGCAACGTTAACTCTTCGTCAATAGTCACCGGAAACTCTCCTGCCGATAGTGTAGGGGTAGTTCGTCAACTGGACGAGGTTCCCGTAGGCCACGCGAGGGATGGAACGAAAGTACCCTAGGGCGGCTGTCAGCTGTAGCCCCTCGGCAACGCCTTGAGCCAACGCCGTTCGTAAGTCCGCATTCGCGTTTTCGATGGGAAAGACGATTTTTAGGCAGAGCTGAGGTCCGACGCTGCTACTTTGAGGCCATTTTTTTGACCATGGCCAGAACCAGCTTGCGGTCGCTGTCGTTCAGGCTGACGGAGTAGCGGCGGATCTGGCTGAGGAAGCGGACTTCGTCGTCGGAGAGTTGAGGCAGGTTTTTGGTGCCGTTATTGTGTCCCGGCTCGGAGAAAAACTGCGAAAGCGCGATTTCCATGGCGCCGGCAATTTTAGCCAGCGTGTCCAGCGATGGAATGGTGTGGCCGTTTTCCACCCGCGAAAGATAGCAACGCAAAAGACCGGTGCGCTTTTCGATATCGCCCTGAGACATGCCCTTTTGTAAACGGTAGTTGCGGATGGTCTCGCCGATGTTCATAGAGAAAGCAACCAAAACAGGCCCCCAATGATGACGTGCATAGTAACCAGAGCGGTACCTTCTGGCAAGCGGAATTTCGTTGCACCGATATTGGTGATGAAGTAACCGACCCTCCAACAACAATTTCGTCGACTTACAAACCAAGCTCCATATACAAAGCTCCTGCAATAGGATTGGGGCGGTAGGGCTCGATCTCGACGAAGCCGAGGCGTCGGTACATAGCTACGGCATTCGGCATAACCGGTTCTACGGTGTCGAGACGCATTTTACTGTATCCAATCGCGCGGGCTTCGGCGATTACCGCTTCGGCCAAAGCACGCCCAACACCCCTGCCCCGAAGTTGCGGTCGTAGATAAAGGCGCTTCATCTCGCAGATCTCAGGTTCTATTTTGTGCAATGCGACGCAACCTGCCAAGTCGTTCCGATAATGTGCCAGGAAGAGCCGGCCGCTCGGGGGAGCGTAGTCTCCGGGAAGGCCGGCGAGTTCCTCGTCGAAACTTTGAAAACACAGGCTAAAACCGAGGGAGTGAGCGTATTCGAGAAAGAGTTCCCGCACTTGCTCGATCTGGGCCAGTGACTCGGCTTGGCTTAATGTAAGTCTGGGGTTCCCCACGAAATATTTCCTTGAAGTGTTTTGACGCGGTGCAAATTAGTGCCTGCGACGCAGAAGCTCGCTCGAGATGCGTACGGATAAAGCAGGTTCCTCCACTGCGCTCGCTTTGCTCCGTTCCCGTCGGGATGCCTGGAATTCAGGCTTTTAGCCCATCAACATCCCGCCATTCACGTTTAGAACATGTCCCGTGATGTAGGAAGCCTCGTCGGACGCGAGAAACGCGACCGCATTTGCGACGTCTTCGGGGGAACCGACCCGGCCCAGCGGAATCATCTTCACGGCATTTTCCTTGAAGTCGTCGCCCAAGCCCGACGTCATCGCCGTGTCGATAAATCCCGGAGCTACTGCGTTGCAGGTGATGCTGCGCGAACCCACTTCCCGCGCAATCGCCATGGTGAGGCCGATCAGGCCGGCCTTGGAGGCGGCATAGTTGGCCTGTCCGGCCTGGCCCATTTGTCCAAAAATTGAAGTGATGTTGATAATCCTGCCCCAACGTTGTTTCAGCATTGAACCGATCGCCTGTTGGGTGCAGAGATAGGCCGAGGTCAAGTTAGTGTTGAGAACCGAATCCCAGTCAGCTCGTTTCATCCGCATAACCAGTTGATCATGAGTAATGCCAGCGTTGTTGACCAGAATATCGATCTTGCCAAATTGGGCTATTACCGCCCTAAAGGTGGATTTGATCTGTTCTTCGTTTCCAACGTCGATAGGAAAAACACCCGCCTTGCCGCCAGCGGTTTCTATTTGACCCACGAGTTCGTTCAATTTTTGTTGGTTGCGCGCCGCCACCGCGACCGTTGCCCCGGACTGGGCAAGTTTCAACGCGCAAGCTCGTCCGATGCCCTGGGAACCTCCCGTCACCAGCGCGACCCGGCCTGAAAGAGTCATAAGTGTCCCTAAACCCGTAGAACGAAGGATTATAGTTCAGCGCATGCGCGAGCGTCCCGCTCGTGCGGAGTTGAAGGTCATCGTTGACAACGTGAACGTCGAAAGGGAGGCCTGGCCGACGATTAAGGTTGGCGTTCAAGAACCGAGATCACGTCAAAAAAGTTGCCGCAATGACCAGATCAGAACTTCCAGTTTGCGCGAGAAGTGCAAAAGGGGAGGGTCAGATGGGAGCTGGATTCCCGCTGCAACAGCCACACTGTTGACATCAATTTCTGCCTCGGCTTTCTGCAGAGGCCAGGGCCGATGGTGAATTTCACCCCGGAATATGAAGTTGCGGTGGACGGTGTAAAGGCAATAGCGTTCCGTCAGCCAGTGTTCCAGGCTACCCGGGCTGGTTGGTATATGACCTGCGGGGCGGTAGCATCCGTGAAACTCAGCATTGCTCCCAAGACGACGCGAATGATAATCGATCCAATCTCCATTCGGTTGTGCTGACATGGATGCGTAGTAGTAGGGGAGATGAAAAAACTTACGAGCCGTCCGTACGGCGGGGAGACTGGCAGCATCCAGGCTGAAGAAATAGACACCGGGCTTACCGCCGAGCGTAACGTAGGTGCGTACATTGAGCTCAGGAAACCGGGACAGACCGGGAATCGGCGGCAGCCTGCGCGCATGAATCCCGCTCATGTGAAACGGAACGACCCCGACCCAGCACCGGCCATCGAAAATGTCGAGCGGAAGCTCAACCGGCACAATGGATCGCAGCACCCTTGGTTCAACAGGCCAGTGTGCAAACAGGAGATCGTGCCAGGTTTGAGCCATGACCCAAGACCCGGCAGGCAGGGGCCAAGGCCGGTGCGAAACGGAATCAAGAGCGGGGTGCATTCTCGGGCAGTTCGCGGCCCTAAGGCCCCGAAGTGGTGGTCCGCTCACTTGATGTGGCAGGTTGCAAGGCCGCGCTTTTCCAGATATTGCTGGTGATAGTCCTCAGCCGGGAAAAACGTATCGGCCGGCACAATTTGAGTGACTATCGGCTTTTTGAAGCGACCCAATTTTTCCAGCTCCTCCTTCGAAGCTTTGGCTTCGGCTTCCTGCCCGAGACTGTGATAGAAGATCGCAGAACGGTATTGCGATCCCCAGTCCGGGCCCTGACGGTTTAGTTGGGTCGGGTCGTGGTTCTCCCAGAAAACTTCCAAGAGTTTGTTGAAGGAGAGTTTCGCCGGATCGTATTCGATTTCCACGGCTTCGGCATGACCGGTGCGATCGCTGCAAACATCTTTGTAGGTTGGTTTGTCAAAATTTCCACCGGTATAGCCGACGCGGGTTGCGGTCACCCCGGGCAATTGGCGGAAAGTGGCTTCAACTCCCCAAAAACATCCTGCAGCAAAAGTGGCTTTGGCCATATGAGTGGAACTCCTTGCTCATTATAAAGGTGTGCTTAGAACGACGCTTATTAGATGGCTGGGCGTCCGAAAAGTGACAGTCTTCGAACGGGCTCGATAGCGGGCCCTAGAAAACCTTTTGTAGTCGGCGCAAGCCGGCATACTATGGCCTGCCTCAGTTCGCTTTTCGCGGAGAAAAACAAAATGTTCTTTATGGACGTGAACCTTTGGGCCGTGCTGGTGGCCGCCATCGCCACTATGGTATTGGGATTTCTCTGGTATTCGCCCGTGCTTTTCGCGCGCCCCTGGATGCTGGCAATGGGCTACGATCCGGACGATACGAACAGGATCAAGGAGATGCGAAAGAGCGCCGGCAAGAGTTATGCGATCTCGTTCATCGCCAGTCTGGTAACCGCGTTTGTTCTGGGCAAGATCATCGATATTACGACGGTCGATACGGCCGTATACGGAATGAAGGTCGCCTTCGCGGTATGGCTGGGATTTGTCACGACTGTGCAATTGACGGCAAAGCTGTTTGGCAACCAACCGACCAAGCTGTATCTGATCAACACGGGTTATCAATTGGTGTGCTACCTGGCGATGGGAGCAATATTGGCTGTATGGCCGAAGTAGAAGTTTAGTCAGTCAGCATGCCACCGGTTAAAGTGGAAATTCGCTCCACGCGGTGCAAAGCGCACCAGTTCTCAAGTTCGGCTGCGATTTTCTCGGTGGCCACCGGGTCCCAGTAACTGGCCGTTCCGATCTCGACCGCGGTTGCGCCAGCCAACATGAATTCCACGATATCGGCGGCGGCCGAGATTCCGCCCATGCCGATGACCGGAATGCTTACTGCTTTCGCGGCGTCGTAAACCATTCGCAGGGCGATCGGTTTAATAGCTGGGCCGGAAAGTCCAGCGGTGACGTTGGCGATTCGCGGCCTGCGAGTTTCTGGATCGATGGCCATTGCAACAAACGTATTTACCAGGGAGATGGCGTCGGCACCGGCTTCCTGAGCCACGCGGGCCATTTGCGTGATGCTGGTTACGTTTGGGGAAAGCTTTACGATCAGCGGACGCCGGGAAATCCGTTTAGTGGTGTTGACCACTTCGTCGAGCGACCGTGGATCACTGCCGAAATGTATTCCGCCACCGCTGGTATTCGGACACGACACGTTCAATTCATAGGCAGCAATGCCTTCCCCTTCGTTTAGGATCTCGATGGTTCGCTCATAGTCTTCCCGGCAATGACCGAAAACGTTAGCGAACACAATGATGTTCTTCATCTTGCGCAATTTTGGCAGCTTTTCTTCGAGGAACGCGCGTGCGCCAATGTTTTGCAGTCCAATCGCATTGAGCATACCTGCTGGGGTTTCATACAAACGGGGAGGAGCGTTGCCGGCCATCGGTTCGGCAGAGAGCCCTTTCACCACAAAGCCGCCCAGCTTGTTGAGATGAACCACATCTTCAAATTCAACGCCATAGCCGAACGTTCCGCTAGCCGCGATCACAGGGTTTTTCAAATTGATGCCCGCGAAGCTCACCCTTAGATCCGGACTGACGCCGGTTGCCGGGGGAGTCATCGGGAGGCTCCAGCAACCGCCAAATCCGTAGTTTGTTTATGAACATTGTTGCCGAGCGCGAGTTGGCGGGCGGGCCTGAAATACTCGCCTTCGACGGCGGGAGGGTTTCGATCGTGCACGCCGTTGACTGAATTGGAGGATCGGTGGGGCGACGCCAAAATTTCGGTCAGGACCCTCCCGATAGAGTGAGTAGGGGCGTTAATGCCGAGCAGGGAGGCGAGGGTGGGAGCCAGGTCAACGGGCTCGGCGTGAGTTCGATAGGTTCCCGGCTGGAACGGAAGTCCGTAAAAAGCCAGTGGCACATGAGTATCGTAAGTGTACGGCGTAGCGTGATCCGTTCCGCCCACAAAGCCGACCGTGAACGGAGGCGGGACCCCAAGTACGTACCATCCGCCGATCGGCGAGTAGCTGTGGAGGTACTTAAGTCCCATTTCAGTGTTGGGGGCATCTCCCCTCTCCAGCTGGGAACGCGTGTAGTACCCCCGCAACCCAAGCTGCTTCATTGCCTCCCCCACCTCTCGCTCTGCGTCTTCTTCCTTCACCTTCACGGCGGCAAAAGCGTCGGCGTTCAGCCAGGCCACCGGGTAGTCAATGTCTTTAAGATATTCGGCAGAATGAGAAAACCGTGCGGAAAACGTACTGTTCATCTGCGCAGCCATCTTGTCGCCGGGAAGGTACCATGCTGGAAGGCGCAAACTGGCGGCCACCTTGGGAACAGGCGCAATTCCGTGATCGGCTGAAAGCGCAATCCAGACGTTAGCCAGTCCAATCTGGTGTCCGAGAAACTCGAAGAAGCCGGCCAGTTGCCGGTCCAAGGCAAGGGCCATGGACTTCATCTCGGCCGAATCAGGTCCTACTTTGTGGCCGAGAATATCGTTGGCAGACAAGCTGACGATGAGTAGATCGGTAACCGGGCCGTTGCCCAGTTTTTCGTAGGTAATCAACTCCCGCGCAAATTCGAATTCGTAGTCGTTGCCTAACGGTGTGGAGCCCACCAGGTCGTAAAAATTGAGTCTTTTCGGGTCCGCCGGCTTGGTAGTGCGCAGGACATTGCCGTTCTCGTCTTTCCATTCCTGGTTCAGATACTTCTCTGCCCGCGGGCTGTCGTTAAAGTCCCGCGCCCACTTGGGAAGTTCGCTCTTGTAGTAAGTGGAAGTGACCCAGGCCCCGGATTGCCGGTCGATCCAGTAGGCGCCGTCGGCGGTGAAGCCAGCGGGAAGGACGGAAGCACGATCTTTCAGAGCGACGCCAAACACGCGAGATTTTCCCTGCGTTGCCAGTTTAAGTTCGTCTCCAAGCGTGTCGGCGAGCAGGCGGCGAGGGGATGCTCCGGCGGTAGTGCCCGCAATACCCACCAGCGTTGTCGCGTCATCGTCTGCGGCGGCCACCTTGCCTTTCTTCTGCGGATCCCACCACTCATTTGCCATGATCCCGTGGCCGTTCGTGTAGGCTCCGGTGAGAAGCGTCGCGTGTCCGGGAGCGGTACGAGTATTGGCATAGTCGTAGTTACAGTCGGTAAAGTCGGCGCCGCGCTCCAGCAAGAGACGGAAGCCGCCCTCGCCCCACAGATCGCGGTAGCGTTCCAGATAATCGCCGCGAAACTGGTCGATAACTATGATCACAACCAGTTTGGGCCGCGCGTTGTAAGCGGAGCCGAGACTCATGCCGCTCATGCCAACACAAAGTAGAGCTGCCAAGACAATCGAGCGACGGGAGAATCGCATCGCGGTAGTTTACCGCATGCATGAATGGAGGACGTGGGCGGCTGCGCGAAAGATTTAAAGATCAACGAGCCGCGGGCGAGGGCGCCCGCGCCCCACCGTCACCGCCCCCTCGTCGCCCATACATTTTCTGCTTCTTTTTCGATACAGTAGTACTCCCATGCTTGACCTCAATTTCGTTCGTGACAACCTTCCGTTGGTGGAGCAGAACCTGCGTCTACGTGGGTTGGACCCTGGCACGGCGTTGAAGGATTTTCGCGAGATAGACAGTCAGCGGCGTCATGCAATTACCGAAGCCGAAACCGCCAAAGCGCGGCGCAACCGCGCGTCCGAAGAGATTGCAAAGTTGAAAAAGAGCGGGCAGGACGCGACGGCGCAGATGTCTGAAACCAAAGAATTGCGCGAGCAGATCCAGCAGTTGGAGAAAGCAGCCGCGGAACTCGAAACACGTCTTCAGGAAATGCTGGCGGGCATTCCGAACCAGCCGCATGAAAGTGTGCCGGCCGGAAAGACTTCCGAGGATAACGTCGAAGTCCGACGGTGGGGTGCTCCGCCAAAATTCGACTTTACGCCCAAGCCGCATTGGCAGCTTGGCGAAGAACTCGGAATTCTCGATCTCGAACGCGCGACCAAACTGACGGGCGCGCGTTTTGCTGTGTATATGGATTCAGGGGCTAGGTTGGAGCGGACGCTGGCGAATTTTATGCTCGATCTTCATACCCGCGAGCACGGCTATACGGAGGTCCTTCCACCATATTTGGTCAATTCAGAATCCATGTATGGCACAGGTCAACTGCCCAAGTTCGCATCCGATCTCTTCCGCGTACCGCACGGGGAGAAGGATCTATGGTTGATTCCGACGGCCGAGGTTCCGATTACCAATCTTTATCGTGGAGAAGTGCTTGAGGCCTCGCACTTGCCGATTTTGCTCACGGCTTACACTCCCTGTTTCCGGAGTGAAGCGGGGTCATACGGAAAAGATGTGCGTGGCATCATCCGGCAACACCAATTTCAAAAGGTTGAGTTGGTGAAATTCGCCCGGCCAGATACTTCCTACGATGAACTGGAAAAACTGACTCACGATGCAGAGGAAGTGCTGCAGAGGCTAGGACTGCATTATCGGGTGGTTGCGCTTAGCAGCGGCGATATGGGATTCTCTTCCGCCAAGACCTATGACATCGAAGTCTGGCTGCCCGGCCAGCAGCTCTTCCGCGAGATTTCGTCCTGTTCCAACTTCGAAGCGTTCCAGGCGCGTCGAGCCAACATCCGCTATCGTCCGGAAGGGAAAAACAAATCCGAGTTTGTGCATACGCTGAATGGAAGCGGATTGGCGGTTGGCCGGACGTGGGTGGCGATCGTCGAAAATTTTCAGCAGGCCGATGGCAGCGTCTTGATTCCTCAAGTCTTGCGACAGGCTATGGGCACGGATCGCATCACGCCCACGAACACGTAAATTCCTGCGCATGTGGCCGGCTCATTGACCGGACGTCGGCTGCCGGCCCCATCGCTTGCATGCCGATGTTTGCCAAGCGAGTGGCGACAAACTAGACTTGTGCGGGACCCCGACGTCCCGGGATCATAATGAACACAACCGTCGTCGACGCGCCGTCCGTGCCAACATCGAACATCTGGCGCACAATTCGCGATTATATTTTGTGGTCCTACGAACGCGGCACCATCCAGTACGACATTATGGTGACGCTGATCTTGCTGTTCGTCTTCCTTTCACCTCTGTGGATTAACTTTCGCGATAAACCGGTGCAGCGTAATCCGCATCCAAGTGGGGTGGTTGTCACCCCCGATCCTGGCGGAGGATTGATTTACCAGCTTGATGGAGCGGCGGTCACTGGCAGCACTGATGCGGCTGTGCGGGCGCAATTGTTGCGTATTGTTGAGCCGATCTCCGGCGAAGTGAGCATCGTGAAATATGAAGCGATGCGTGATCGCCAGGGGCGTGTCACGACCTATAAGGTGTGGGTACAAAAAGAATAGTTTGTGGTGCATCTGGCACCCGGCTGGGCGAAGATGAAATCCAAAGGGTTTTGTTGTGGATTGCTGCTTACTGTCGTCTGGCTGTTAGCCCGATCGTGGGCACAAACGCCCGCACTCCCCCCGAGTAACGGTTCGGCGACCAGTCCCGCGCTGGAGCACGTTCTCAGCCAGATGGACGCAGCCTCCGCAAACTTCCACACTACTCAGGCCAGCGTAGTCTGGGATCAGTATCAAAAAGTAGTGGACGAACACGAAGAACAAAAGGGCAGAGTCTATTTCAAACGGAACGGAAACGAAATCCAGATGGCCGTCGACATCACCGATCCGGACCAGAAATATGTTCTCTTCAACGGATCCAAAGTCCAGGTATATCAGCCGAAAATCGAGCAGGTCACGGTTTATAACACTGGCAAAAGCCGGCAAGATTTCGAGAGTTTCCTGGTGCTGGGCTTCGGCAGCCGGGGTCATGACATGCTCAAGTCGTTTCAGGTGAAATATTTGGGCGATGAAAAAATGGACGCCGTGGACACAGCCAAACTGGAACTTGTTCCCAAGTCAGCGAACCTGCGTAACAACATCGATCACATTGTTTTATGGATCGACCCCTCTCGTGGGATTTCGGTACAGCAGCAATTTTTCTTTGGGCCCTCGGGCGATTACCGGCTAGCCAAGTACTCCGATATCAGGGTGAACGAAAAAATTCCAGACTCCGTTTTCAAGCTGAAAACCACGGGTAAAACCAAGTTCCTCTCAACGCAAGGTTAAATAGAGGGCCTGAAAGGCGTAAATAGAGGCTGAAAAACTGGCAGGGGAGCGCTATACTGCTGAGGAGTCTTGACGAATCCGCATCGGACGCCTCTATTGCATGGCCAAAGTTTTTACCATCCCGGTTCCCCCAAAGATAGGTCGAAAACGGCGCGAACGAACGACCGATCCGCGCTACGTCGACGGCCAAAGGCTCTTGGTAGAAGCCATGAAGTATCTCGCCCAAGCGGATCCTATCGCCAATCGCGGCGCGATTGAGTTGCTTTCAGAGCATGTCCGCACCCGCTTTCGTATGAGTGATTCGCCCTTAGGCTGATACCTCCTCGCGCAGTTTCCTGAAATAAAAAAACCGCTTGTGCGTATACAAGATTTCGATTGCGACGAATGCTTGCTGTGGGAACCTGGGTCTGTGACCGCCAGTCAAGTTGTAAACCAGATCACACCTGTTATGTAGAGTAGATTCTGCTTGATAGTTGTCGTGCGCGTTCACTAGACTCCCGCTTTAGGCGCGGCTTTTATGACTTGACGCGCATCATTGCGTCCAATGGCACTCCTGGGGGAAAGCATGCGGCAGAATCTGGTTGTTCGGGGTGTACTATTTTTTGTGGTTTTCGCGGGTTTTGTTTTCGCCCATTCGGCTTTTGCTCAACAGACAACCGGAGACATCACTGGAACGGTGACTGACAGCACGGGTGCCGTGCTGCCTAATGTGAGTGTTACTGCGATTAACACCGGCACAAACGCGTCCCGTTCGAGTGTCACCAACGATACCGGTGCTTTTCGCATTCCAGCCCTCTCTATAGGGACCTATAAAGTCACCGCCTCCGCGGAGGGATTTAAGTCCGCAGTGCAAACCGTCGAAGTGCTTTCAGGCTCTATCGTGCAATCCAGTTTTAAGCTGACTATTGGGCAGCGCTCAGAAACTGTCGAAGTGGAAGGCTCGGCTCCGCTAGTTGAACTGTCGCCGAATAACAACAACTATGTGGACGCAGAGAAGATCGCAAATATTCCGCTTAACGGACGCGATTTCAATTCGCTGCTGGCCATCACTCCGGGCGTGCAGCGTGCACCTGGCGGCGGATTTCTTGCCGTCAGCGTCAATGGTTCCCGTACCACTTCCAACAATTACTTTATCGACGGTCTTTATAACAACGACCGATACTACGGCGACTCCGCCATCAACGAGACCGGCATTTTGGGCATCCCCGCTGTCACTTTTCCTCCAGACGCGATTGAAGAATTGAGCGTGCAGGAAACGCCTTCGTCAGAATACGGGGTCAAGGGCGGAGCTCCGATTCTGATCAGCATGAAAAGCGGCACTAACACGTGGCACGGCGGGGCGACGTGGGTGAATCACAATGGCATCGGTGACGCGGACAATTATTTTGCCAACCACAATAGCGACAACTGTGCGTCGCCGGGAGAGTGCCGGCCCACCCCGATCCACAACAATCAGTTTCACGTAAACATTGGCGGGCCGATCGTAAAAGACAAAGCTTTCTTTTTCCTCTTTTATGAAGGACAGCGATACAAATCCGTCGCTACCGGCAGCAGGGCTGTGCCGAGCACTGGGGATGTGGCCGCCGCTGAAGCTGACATCGCGAGCAGTGGACTGACTATCGATCCGGTAGGGCAAACATTGCTGAATTATTTCCCCATCACTGCGAATGGCACGTTAATTCAACAGATTCCAACCACCGCCAGCAGCAACGAATTCGGCACGAAATTCGATTACAAGCTAGGCCAGCATCATTCGTTCGCGGTGCGTTATTTGCTCGGGGACAGTTTGCAGAGCGGCCCTCCCTTTGCGGGGCTTCAAGCAGGCGGAGGCCATCCAGCGGATCTCTTTAATTCGTTCGCCCCTTCGCGAGCACAGATGGCTGGCGTGAGCTGGACCTGGAACATAAGCAATAACAAGATTTTGGAGAGCCGGCTTGGCTACACCCGCTTCGCGCAGTTGCTCGGCGTGAACAATAAGGTCGATCCCAAGAGCTTGGGTATCGACACCGGACCACTGAGTCCGGCGGATTTCGGCGTGCCTTACGTTTACCTTTATCATCTCGGCTACGGCGGTTATATCGGTGGTGTGCAAGGATATCCTCTTACCACGCGGCCCGATCAGACTATCGATTGGTCGGAGCACTTCTCGTGGGTGAAAGGGAATCACACGATCAAGCTGGGTGGAAACTTCCAGCGCGCTTATACCAACAGCATCCGCAACGAAGCTCGTACGGGGCTGACGATGGGTTACTTCGAGAACTACACCGGAGCGTATTTACCCGGGGTGGCTGGAGACGTGGAAGAATTGTTATTAGGCAAAGCGGATTTTTCGAGCCGCAGCTTCGGCGATACTCACCGTCACATCACGCAAAATTCCGTGGGGTTCTATGCCCAGGACGATTGGAAAATCAAACCCCGCTTCACTCTGAATTACGGTCTGCGCTACGAAATTAACGGGACCATGCGCGACACTAACAATAACGAGGCGGTATTTATTCCCCCCCCGGGTCCCGGCTTTGCGAAGGTGGGAACCGATATCGATGGAATTCATCATGTTGATTACAAAGATTTCGGCCCCCATGTCGGGTTTTCGTGGGACATATTTGGGAACAGCAGGGTGGCTCTGCGCAGCGGATACTCGCTGTCATATGACGTGGCGAATTTCGGTGCCCTCGCCAATCCATACAACTTCGCCCACGCAAGTACGGGAGTTTTCACACAGGTGAACCTCGGGTTCTTCAATCAGGCGAACACGGCTGCGAACGACCAGGACCTGACGGCTGCAGACAATACCCTGGGAAGCGGTTGTTTCGATCCCAACACCGGGGTCGGTTCCTACATTTGTTTTGACTCAGCTGTCGCCGGACCATTGTTTGGAACCAATCCGACTGGAACGCCGCCGTTCAACGCATTCTCAATCGTGCCGAATTTCAAGACTCCGAGATACCACAATTACAACCTCAGCTTGCAAAGTGAACTCTTCCACAACAACGTTCTGACGGTGACTTACTCAGGACAGCGTGGAAGCGACTTAATCATTTACAGCGACCTCAACGCTTCACCGATAGGGTCACCTTGCACCAGCCCGAGCGATTGTGACGCCTTCAGGCCGCTGGCATCTTCGTTCCCTGACCTGAGGCACGTGATTCAAGCCACTAACGCAGGGTCCTCGCAATACGACAGCCTGCAAGCATCCTTCAACCAGAGAAGTTGGCACGGCTTTGACACCCAGTACAACCTGACCTGGAGCAAGTGCTTCGATTACAACTCGGTCAATCGCGGCGGTGCTGGCGACTATCCGCAAATCAACAACGACAATCCGGTGGGCAGCACGGCCCTGGCTACCCCTAACTTCGCGGACTCTCGCGGATTGTGCGACCATGATGTTCGTTTGAACTTCAACGTCAGTGGTGTTTACGAGATTCCGGCCATCCCGCACCTTGGCCAAAGGTTGGGCAAAGGCTGGGCACTCAGCACTGTCTACACTGCGCTTAGCGGGCGTCCATTTGCGGCGATCTTGGGTGGTGGCAGCGAGAGTTCAGGGCAAGGCTTAGTGGGCAACAGTATTCGCGCCGCTTGGGATGGCACGCCGGTGCACTACAACACCCGCAATCCAGACGAGTACGTAATTGAAACTTATACGCAAGTCGGGCAGGCTGATCCCTGCGGCAATACATCCGGGGGATTGCCGCTCTCACCGTTCTTCATCCCGTGTGCTGGTAATGTGGGTAATTCTCGTCGCGGACAATTGATCGGTCCGGGACTCAGTCAGTGGGATATGTCTTTGTACAAGAGTACGAAGATTACCGAGAAGTTGAGTGTTGAACTTCGCTGGGAGGTTTACAACATTCTTAATCGGGCCAACTTCCACTACTTCCCCGACAACAACGTGCTCGGTAGCTGTACCACCGTGCTGGCTGGAGGCGCTTGCGATCCATCCGAGCATGCTTTTGGGACTATGGTAAAAACCTCCGACGTGGCAGCAGGCAATCCAGTGATTGCTCAGGGTGGACCGAGAAACATGAATTTCAGTTTGAAGTTCACGTTCTAAGACTCGAGCGCTCAATGTAGACGAATTTCAGAGGGAGTCTGCCGTGGTAGACTCCCTTTTTCATTTCTATGGCAGTCCGCCGCCTGGCTTCATCCCTCCTGCTGGCTTCGCTATGCGCGTTCTGCGTCGCGGTGGCACAGCGCCCTGCGAATTCAGACCGCCACCCAAAGACTGCGCGGTCTCAGCGGAATTCATTGCCGTATCCCAATGTAATTGTGATCACGCTGGATACGACGCGCGCCGATCGCATGGGATTTCTCGGCTCAAGGCGCGGGTTGACTCCCCACCTGGACGCCATGGCTCAGCAAGCAGTAGTTTTCACGCGAGCGTATTCACACGTTCCCCTTACCACAGCCTCCCACACCACGATTTTTACTGGGACCTATCCGCAGTTCAACCATGTCAACGATTTCGGCGTTCCGCTCTCGCCAAAACTGCCCTTCTTGCCTGACCTTCTACACCAGCATGGATATCAAACGGGTGCTTTTGTCGGATCGCTAATTCTCGATCCACTGGATGGCACCGCGCCTGGTTTCGACCGTGGTTTTGACGTTTACGACGCGGGCTTTCACCTGCGTCGTCATGGAGCAGATCGCTATCAAACCGTGGAGCGACGGGCCGAGGTCGTAGTGAAGCACGCCTTGGGCTGGCTCAGCCAGATACCCGACAAGCCGTTCTTTCTCTGGGTCCACCTGTACGACGCGCATGATCCATATGATCCTCCGCCGCCGTATAAAGAACGTTTTGCCGCGGAGCCATACGATGGCGAGGTTGCGTATGCAGACGCCTGCATCGGCAAATTGCTGGACGCGCTACGCAAACATGGTCTTTACGATGAAACCCTCATCGCAGTGATGGCGGACCATGGTGAGTCGCTGGGAGCACACGGCGAAAATACTCACGGGGTATTTCTGTACGACGAGACCATCCACGTGCCACTGCTGATCAAACTGCCGCTCAATCTGGCGGCGGGCCGGCGGATCGATGCCCTTGCCGGGCTGGTTGACATCGCGCCAACGATTCTTCGTGCAGCGGGCATTGCCCCGCCTGTCGAGATGCAAGGGCAATCGTTGCTGGAGGCGATCAAGGCAGCTGCGAGTCCCGAAACTGGCCGGGCAAAAGAGGCTGCGGTCTCATTCGAGGATCGGCCGGCTTATGCCGAGACTGACTATCCTCACCGAGCATTCGGTTGGAGCGCGCTTCGTGCCTTGCGATCCGGAAAATATTTATACATCCAGGCTCCAGACCGCGAACTCTACGATCAGGCAAGCGATCCGGGGGAGACTCATAATCTTGCCGATAATTCCAAGGCGGTTGCCGGAACGTTGGCATCCCAGCTCGTGGATTTTCGCAACAAGACCAGCCAGACCCTGCTCAGTCTTTCTAAGCCCGATCCGGAGCAGATGCAAAAATTACAGGCGCTAGGCTATGTGGGATCCGATGCGGCAGCGCCAGATCAAAAAGCGCTCGAAGGGGTCGATCCCAAGGCTCGCATCGAAATCTCGAATTTGTTGCACGATGCGATGTTTGATGTTGAAGATGCTCGCTACGAGCAGGCAATTCCCTTGCTGCAACGCGCGCTCACAGTGCAGCCGGACATGCCCGTCGCCAATCTGCAATACGGATTGGCCCTGGCGAGGCTTAATCATTTCGAGCAAGCGCTCGCGCCATTGCGGAAAGCAGTAAGTTTGCAGCCTGATAATGGCATGGGGCACTATGAATTGGGGCTGGCGTTGTTTCAGACAGGAGATTGGAAGGGGGCTGCCCCCGAGTTCGAAGCTGCCGTAGCGCGCGCTCCACGCTGGGCAGACGCTCACTTC
Organism: Terriglobia bacterium; assembly: GCA_963786325.1. Lineage (GTDB taxonomy): Bacteria > Acidobacteriota > Terriglobia > Terriglobales > Acidobacteriaceae > JAIQFF01. The sequence continues at coordinate 464,978 of CAWAYW010000010.1, read as the reverse complement.
TCTCTCGCGGCTGTTTATGCGCGCATCGAACGCCTGCCCGACGCAATGACTGAACTGGACAATACGCTCAGCCTCGCACCCGATCATTACCGGGCAAACCTATTGCGTGGACGAATACTCGCCCTGCAGGGCAATCCGCTCGGCGGCCTTAATAATTTGGAGAGGGCGACGCAGATTCAACCTGATTCAAAAGAAGCGCATCTCTTTCTTGCCGAAGCGTACGCGCAGTTGGGGCGGATCGCTGATGCTCAGAGTGAGCGAGCTGTGGCGCAAAAACTCGATGGATCGGGAGCGCGGTGACCGGAAGAAGCAAACCTAAGAGCTAATCTTAAATCGTTACTCATTGGCCTCGGCACGGCTGAGCGGTATCTCCCAGGCAGTACCGTTCTCTTTTTATCAGCTTAATCGAAGCACTTTCTGGACGTACGGTCCTTCAGCGGAAAACGACACTGGCGAAAAGGATTACTACCGGGTAACACTCCAGCGTATAGCGGGGTTCGGGATTTTCCAGCGTGCCCAAGAACACCGAACGCAAAATTACAAACAAGAGCGGCAATCCCAAATATGAGATGTCCCGTACCTTCACCAATCCGGCGATTGCCAGACCGATGTAGGCAAGACCAATGATGCCGAGTGTAACCGCAAGTGCTGACCATTTTGGATCGTCATTAAATTCCCACCACCTAGTATCGGATGGCATCGTTTCTGTTCGAGGGCGAAGCCACATGTCCGCAATCCGCAAAAATGGTAACCAAAGATAGTAGCGAAGGGGGGCGGCTCGAGTACGTTCATCGGCCAGAGCGGCAAATCGGGCGTCTAGATCCGGAGTGACGTGAACGACCTCGTTGTAATCTGAGAGCAGAGCCGTTGTCGTCTCGCGTTGCGCTTCGGAATCAAAGGCGCGCGCGGGAAGTTTTTCAGCATCGACTTCTTGCCCGGGCACGGCCCAGTAAACTTCCTCGACCGAAGCGTAGTCGGCGATCCACGTTTTTACCCAGCGATTAAACCCGGTTGGGACAAACTCATCTTCTTGGTTGGCGTAGCGAGGGGCGAGCGGCTGAAAGCGATGCAATGTATGTAAATTGCGCAATGTCCATGGCAAGAGCGGCATCAGAGAGAGCGCTCCGACGATTAACCCTGCACGAACCAGGCATCTTGCCGAAAAACAGCCTGCCACTGGCGCCGGCGTTCCCGTTTCGCTTTGCTTAAAGCACCTATGAACGAGCAAGACAAAGAAATAACCTTCGATCGTCAGCAGCAGCAATCCACCATCAGGCCGCAAAAGGATTGCACCGCCGATTGCCATTCCACATCCGATCCAGAGAAGCACCGTAGCGGTGTTCATTACCGCGGCGATGGCAAGGTCCAATGCCAAGGCGGTAAAGAAAATCTCAAAAGTCTCGGTGAGTGCAGCGGCAGCATAACTTGCTAGGAATGGACACAAAGCCGCCAACAGGAAGGCCGCCTTGCCCGCTTTTTCGGAAACCAACCGTCGCGCGATATCCGCGATCAGGAAGCAGGTGGCGACATCAACGAACATTTGCAATACCAAGACTGCACGGTAGTGTTCCATTCCAAAGATCGCAAACACCGCGGCCAGCAATGCCGGATAACCGGGCAATCGAATGTAAGTCGCGGAAATCTCGTCCGGCCCGCTGAGCCCGTAAACGCCATGTTGCAACCAATTCTTGGCGATGTCGCCATAGACAAACGAGTCCGTCGTCACTCCGGGAAAGCGGAAAACGAAGAGAAGGCGCAGCCCGAAGGCAGCGAGGGTTGCATACAGAAAGAAGCGGAGATTTTGGCGCACAAGGTGGCGCACTTTTAGACTATACCTCACCCCCTAGCAAGGTTTGCCATGCTTCAGCCAGAGTGTGTTGAGCTTGCAAATCTCCTTACGCCGGGTTTGACCGCTCGTACACCTCAGCTTAGGATAAATAACACCACTATTCATGGCGCAACCGGTTTTTTACGATCCCCGCAAAGCCCGATGGAAGCGAATCCGCCTGGCATTTGACGTGATCGGTGTGAGCATCACACTGCTGGTAATTTTTTTCGCTTACACCGGATTGCGCAGTCAGCCTCTCCCGGACCTTCTGCTGCCCGCCCAGAAGCGTCCATACCATGCCTTGAAAGAAAAAGAAAAAGAAAGGGCAAGAGAGCGGCGAAAGCTGGCGACTTTCCACCGCAGCCATCGCAAGTCGAAATTTGCGCCCTCGCAAGTAAGACTAAACGCGGAAGAAGGTATCCGCGCGGGCTTTTACGTACCCTATGACGCCGCTAGCTTCTCTTCATTGCGCGAATACGCCCGTCAGATTGATCTGTTATTTCCCGACTGGCTTCACATCATCACTCCAGATGGTCGATTGCAAGGTATCGACGAACAGACCAACAAATTCTTTGATGTAGTGCAGCCAGACTCGTCCGTTCGCTCCGTGGACGACAAAGTGATGCCATTCCTGAAGGCGGAAGAGACAGGCATGGAAGTTTTTCCCATGGTGAACAATTTCGATGGCACGGATTGGGTGGACATTGCCGATTTCATGAATGATCCCCATGCTCGCGCTCACTTTCGCGAGCAACTCTCCGCCTTCTTGGTCACTGACAAATATCACGGCCTGATGATCGACTTTGAAACATTCGCCAAAAAGGGCCAGGCTGGTTACATAGCTCTATTGCACGAACTGTCCGCCGATTTGCATGCCAAGGGCATGAAGCTCTATGTAAGCGTCCAGGCGCGCAATTCAGACTACAACTACGCTGCCATCGCCGCCCACGTGGATGGCCTCGTGTTAATGAATTATGACGAACACTATCCGTCGCCCGGCTTGGCGGGTCCAGTAGCCTCACAAGACTGGTTTACCGAGAATCTGAAAGCAGCGGTCAAAGTGATTCCGCGGGAGAAGCTAATCTCGGCCATCGGAAATTATGGATATGACTGGGTGAAGAAGCCGAAGTCTGGAGCGTTACCGCCGGGCGTGAAAGATACTAACGTTTCAGTGCAAGACGCCTGGCTGGCGGCACGCGACTCGGATGCCGACGTCGATTTTGACGGTGACAGTCTCAATCCTCACGTTACCTACGTTGACGAGCACGAACTCCAGCACGACATCTGGTTCCTTGACGCTGTCACCGCCCTGAATCAAATGCGTGCCGCTCAATCCCTTGGGATACAGACTTTCGCGCTCTGGCGGCTGGGTTCGGAAGATCGGTCGCTGTGGCGGGTTTGGGATATGCCCGGCGAGGCTGGAGCAGAAAACAAATTGAAAGATGTCCCGCCCGGCCAGGATGTGGACATGGAGGGCAATGGCGAGATTTTACGTATCGAGGCGCGCCCTTCCGACGGACAACGCTCGATCACCCGGGACAACACGACGGGTTTAATCACTGATCAGAGTTTTGACTCGCTGCCCGAGCCCTACCGCGTGGCGCGGTATGGCTCGAGTCCGGACAAAATAGCCATCACTTTCGACGACGGTCCTGATCCAGAGTGGACACCGAAGATTCTGGATGTGCTCAAACGGGATCAGGCGCCTGCGGCGTTTTTTTTGATCGGAATTCAGGCTGATAAGTTTTCCGACGTGACCAAGCGTATCTACCGCGAAGGGCACGAAATCGGCAGTCACACGTTTACCCATCCCGACATCAGCAATATTTCTCGCGGCTTCATGCGGGCGGTCGAGCTCAATCTGACAGAGCAATTGTTTGCCAGTTTGCTGGGGATGCGCACCATCTTATTCCGTCCGCCATATTCGATTGACGCCGAGCCTGACACCGAGGACCAGGTGCGTCCGCTGGAAAGCACGCAGGACATGGGATACATCACGGTCGGGGACAAGATCGATCCTAACGATTGGCGCGACGATCCGCGGCGCAGTGCCGATCAGATTGCGGCCGACGTGATCGCCCATCTTCCCCCGTGTGCGCCAAACGACACTCGATGCGGCAACATCATTTTGCTCCACGATGGTGGAGGCGATCGCGAACAGACAGTTCTTGCGTTGCCCAAAATTATCGCGGGTATCCGGAACAAGGGGTTGCAGATTGTTCCGCTCTCCCAGTTGCTGGGCCGCACACGCGCGGAAGTGATGCCCCCCATCCCTGCGAATCAGCGCTGGACAGCACGGTTGAACATGTTCGGTTTTGCCATGTTTCCTCTCGTGTTCAACGCAATGACATGGATATTCTTTGTCGGCGACGTACTGATGACTGGGCGGCTGCTTTTTATCGGGGCGTTCGCCATTTTCGATCGATTGTGGCCGAAAAGTTACGGAACTGCGGCGCAAGCTAAATCCTATCTCCCCCGGATTGCGGTTCTAATTCCCGCGTACAACGAAGAGAAGGTGATTGAACGGACTATCCGCTCTGCATTAGTGGCCACTTATCCGAATACTCGCGTGATTGTGATTGACGACGGTTCAAGCGACAAGACATTGGAAGTTGCGCGGACGGCATTCGCCGAGGAAGAAGCGAGTGGCAAAGTTTTGATTCTGACCAAACCGAATTCCGGGAAGGCGGATGCGCTTAACTGGGGTCTCGAACATTTGAACGATGAAGAGATCTTTGTCGGAATTGATGCCGACACAGTGGTTGCAAGGGACGCTTTCTCCCGTTTAGTGCCGCACTTTCTGAATGCAAGAGTCGGCGCCGTAGCAGGTAATGCCAAAGTCGGCAACCGGATTAATCTTTGGACACGCTGGCAGGCGCTGGAGTACATCACCAGTCAGAATTTCGAACGACGTGCTCTGAACACCATGGGAGCGGTCAGTGTGGTGCCGGGCGCGATCGGCGCCTGGCGTGTTTCCGCCGTCCGCGAAGCCGGCGGCTTCCATACCGATACGGTGGCCGAGGATGCGGACCTTACCATGGCTTTGCTTAAGCTCGGATATCGTGTGGAGTATGAAGATCTGGCGCTGGCTTACACCGAGGCTCCGGTAAACGCTCGCGGTTTGATGCGTCAGCGATTCCGCTGGTCGTTTGGGATTTTGCAGGCAATTTGGAAGCATCGCGCGGTGTTTGCCCGCGAGGGGGTGCTGGGTTGGATTGCGTTGCCGAACATTGCGATCTTTCAGGTGCTACTGCCGCTGGTATCTCCATTCATTGACATCATGTTTTCGGTGGGAACGATTTGGTATTTTATTCAGCGCTCGTATCACCCGGAATCAACCGACCCTGCCAGTTTTCAAAGGTTGTTCGTTTTCTTCGTGGCCTTCCTGGTGATGGATTTCCTGGCTTCAGCGGTTGCCTTCGCCCTGGAACGGAGGCTCCCGGAAGCTCCCGAGGATCCCTGGTTGCTCAGCCAAGTCTGGTTGCAGCGCTTCGCTTACCGGCAATTGTTTTCGATTGTATTGCTGAAAACTCTCAAGCGCGCTGCCGAGGGTCAACGTTTCGCCTGGGACAAACTTGAACGTACCGCCGCCATGAGTTACAAGCCTGCGGAAAATCCGGAGTCGGTTAAGGTACCGTAGGGATAACCAGAATTTTCTATATGAACAGGTTCTTGTTCGGAGTTTGACGTCATTTGACCATGGGGCGAGCGGTGATTCGAATCAACTTTACTGCCAGCGGGCAACGGTATTGGTCCGCTAGGCAGCAGATCTTCTAACTTCTTGAATCCATTGTGTCTGGTAGGCCTGGAGGCACCAAAAATCGAGCGTGACGTGGTGCTACAATTATGGATTACATACAGCCGACGCGACCAATCCTGTGTTCCGGCCATCAATATGTTCTCGAGACGCGACCATTCAGCGATCAATTGATTGAGGTGCAATCATGGCAACCCTTGAAGCCCCCGCCCGCCCACGGGCCAGTCTGCACGACGGCCCGTTCGTAAACGAACCACTTACCGACTTCAGCAGGACGGAAAATGCGCGCCAGATGCGCGCCGCCATCGAAAAGGTTCGTGGGCAACTGGGTCGCGAATACGATCTGATCATCGGCGGAAAACGGATCCACACCGGGGACAAGATTAAATCAATTAACCCGGCAAAGCCTTCTCAGGTTGTGGGACTGCATCAGAAGGCAGGCAAAGAGCACGTCGAGCCTGCGATGCAAGCTGCCCTGCATGCCTTTGCGGGGTGGAGCCGCACTTCATTCGAAGAGCGGGCCAGTCTATTGTTTCGAGTGGGCGACCGTCTGCGCGAACGCAAATTTGAATTCTGTGCCTGGCTGGTCTTTGAAGTGAGCAAGAATTGGGCGGAAGCGGACGCCGATATCGCTGAGACGATAGATTTCTGCGAGTACTATTCTCGCGAAGCTCTGCGTCTGTCGCAGACCGAGCTTCCGGTGCAGATGCCCGCGGAACGGGACACTCTGATGTATGTCCCACTGGGCGTGGGTGCCGTGATCCCGCCGTGGAATTTTCCTTGCGCCATCATGGCCGGTATGACACTGGCCTCGATTGTGAGCGGCAATACGGTGATTCTCAAACCGTCGAGCGATTCTCCTACCATCGCTGCAAAATTCGTGGAACTACTAGAAGAGTGCGGCATGCCGGAAGGAGTGGTGAATTTTTGCCCTGGCGCCGGCGCTAGCTTCGGCAATGCGGTGGTTGCACATTCCAAAACGCGGTACGTCGCGTTTACCGGTTCGCGTGAAGTGGGTCTCGACATCAACAAGAGTGCAGCTACCCACGCACCGGGCCAACTCTGGATCAAACGCACAATTCTTGAAATGGGCGGTAAGGATGCCATTATCGTGGACGCGGATGCCGACGTCGACTCTGCTGTCGAAGGCGTGGCCCAAGCCGCATTCGGATTCCAAGGCCAGAAGTGCTCTGCCTGTTCCCGCGCCATTGTTGACGAGCGAATCTATGACAAATTCCTGGAAAAACTGAAAGCTCGTGTAGAGAAAATCACCGTCGGAGATCCCGCGGAAAATGCCAACATGGGTGCCGTGATCAACGAGGGTTCGATGAAGTCGATTCTCGAATACATTGAAATCGGAAAGAGAGATGGCCGCCTTCTCACTGGTGGAGGCCCGGCGACAAATGCTGGTGAAGGATTCTTTTTGCAGCCTACCGTGATCGCTGATATTCCTGCCAGATCGCGGCTGGAACAGGAAGAAGTGTTTGGGCCGTTGTTGGCTGTGATCAAGTCGAAGAATTACGATCAGGCGCTTGAGATTGCCAATGACACAGAATTTGGACTTACGGGCGCCGTATACACGAAGTCGCGCGACAAGATCGATCGCGCGATTCAAGAGTTCCACGTCGGCAATCTCTACATCAACCGCAAGTGCACGGGCGCGACAGTCGGTGCGCATCCCTTTGGCGGGTTCAACATGTCGGGAACCGATTCAAAGTCGGGCGGCCCGGATTATTTGTATCTGTTTACCCAGGGCAAGGCGGTCGGCGAGAAAATAATAAAATAGAAACGTCGGTTGCTATATCTAGGCTAAGTCAGAACCCCAGCGGCAAAAAAATGCTCTGCAGCACTTGGAGCATCAGTTTGCGCTAATGACATACCAATCCATCAAGGCAACCAATTGCTTTTAACACGACTGTAACAAAGCCGTGCCTTCGCGATCCCAAACTTCAATTTAGATTCATTTAATTATGTCGGCCTTCGCGAAAAGGTTTTATGGCGATGATCGAAAATTGCTATTGGACAAGGCTCGCACCCTCTCCTATCGTTAAAAACATGGCCACCTCACTAACAATTGACGACTCATCTGTAGATTTTCTTCATGAGCTTGGCACTCGTATGGCGTCGGCGGATGCTCTGCACGAGGTGCTGGCACGCGTTGTGGATTTTGCCTCCGCGTTAGTTAAGTGCGATTCATGCTTAATTTATGTGTTGGAGGAACAAGAGTTATTACTTCGAGCTTCCCGGAATCCGCATCCCGATGTGGTGGACAGACTGAGGCTGAGAGTCGGAGAGGGCATTACAGGCTGGGTCGCAGAACATCGTGAACCGGTTGCTGTATCTAAAAATGCTTCCCAGGATCCCCGCTTTCAGTTCTTCCACGAATTACCTGAGGACACCTATGAAGCATTTATGTCGGTGCCCTTAATGTCGCGCGGGCGCGTGGTGGGCGTCATAAATGTTCAGCATCGGCGTCCCCATATTTACAACCAGAAGGAGATCAAGCTGATTTCGACCGTCGGTTTTCTGGTGGGAGCGGAAATTGAAATGGCCCGGTTAGAAACCGAGAACACGCATCTCTCGCAAAAGCTCGCGACTCGAAAGATTGTTGAGCGCGCCAAAGGCATTCTGCAGCGCGATCTGTCAATTGATGAAGAGCAGGCTTATCTCGCGTTGCAACGGCAGAGCCGGCAGACACGGAAGTCGATGCATGAAGTTGCGGAAGCCGTGGTGGTTACAGATGAGTTGCGGCGCAGTTCTCGAACAAATTAGCATAGAAAAATGCGGAAGCAGTTTCCACTAGTCCACTTCCGCATAATTGTTTACTTGCCTGAGTGAGAATACATGGCATTCAGCCCGTTTTCACTCGCGGGCAATCTGATCTTGCGATCTGTGTAGTGCAAGCTTACCCCCAGGTCTGCTAAATACAACTCACTGACGAACAATGTTCCGCTGCCGGTGTGAGCGAGAACGAGCCGGCTGCTGCCGCTCGGTTGTTCTTGGGAGACTGCTTGCGGCAGCAGCATGGCGGTTTGCGAGCCGTCGGTGTTGCGCACGACTAATTTTGCGGGCATGACCGGCGATTGCAGTGCGAAGGAATAGGATCCAGCCGGCAGTACCACCATACCCCAGCGGGTTTCGTGAGTGAGAGTGAATGTTCCGTTGGTCGCGGACTGTGCATAAGCCGATGCCATTGACAAAGCGGCTACGCCGATAGCCAGAGTGAACAAATTGGAAAGCATCGAGCTGCGAATTGATCTCATGAACTGATCTCCTTTGTAGTTGTCGCACACACCGGCACCAGCGCGGAGCACCGACGCTTACGAGAATTTTGGTTGGGACAACGAGGTCAGGAATGAACTGTTTGGAACTACGAGGACCGAAGAACGAACTTCAAAGTTCGCAGCACAGGCGTTTGCGGTTTAGATCAAACTGTTGGACACTGGTATTCTGTGGGCGGCAGCCGCCAAAGTCCAACTCAAAAAATAAATTAAAGGTATCGAAGGTCCAGGCTAAAGTGCAGTGCTCGAGCTACACTCTGCGGAAGGGCTGAGGGCAGTATCTCTACCTTAGGTTTGTGACTTAATGCAAAAAGGCCGCCAATGGCGGCCTTTCTAATTACTTGAACTTTTTACGACGTAATCCCCGCCCCTGCCTGTGGGATGGCCGCGGCTGCGGTGGCTGCCGCCGCTTCATTCAAAATCCGGTGATGGATTGTGAACAACGCCAATTCCAACCGGTCGGAGACGCCAATCTTGTCGTATACGTTGCGTAGATAATTCTTAATTACCTGTTCGGTAGTGCCCAACTGCGAAGCGATCTCCTTGTTCTTGTAGCCCTGAACGATCAGTGCGACGATGCGCAATTCCTTCGCGGTCAATCGGTCCCGCACTCGCAGCCCAACCATATCATTTTCGGTCAATTCGCTGGGGACTGCGATGTCCTGTACCCAGTTCTCGCCTCGAGCCACTTTGCGAACACAGTCCACTAGGGCTGCACTGGTCACATTGCGATAAACCACGCCGTGAGCGCCGGCACCCATGTAACGTTGTGCGCTTTCGCCGGTATCCGCTAAAACAACAACTCGGGTTTTGGCTTTGTCGGCAGCCTGCAAGATGCCAGGAAAATCGGAATGGAATCCGCCCGCCACGACTAACACGGCAGCGCGAAATTTATCCAGGGCCATGAACATCTGCTCCTGGGTTTGGGCCTGCGCGACGATGCGCATTTCATCTTCGACCGCCAATACCTTGGCGATTCCCGCGCGAAAAATGGCTTGATTGTCAGCCAGAATCAATTTGAGCATGCTTTAAGCTCCTCGCCTCTAGTGGCGAACGAAATCGTAGGAGTCAATCACGCAGGCCACGCCGCGCGCCTCCGTGGGACCGCCAGCGGGTTCGTCCGTGCGTACAACCCGGCCCCGGCACTGGATGACTACGCCTTCTTTGGCGCCGGTCATTTCCGGCGGCAAAGTAATTTCGAACTCAACGGTCGAGCCGATATCAAGAGCCGCGTCAGACCGGATATAAACTCCGGCGGCGCTCAGATCTCCAGTAACTCCGGTATGCTCGCCGTCTTGTTCAGACTTGTGAATCTTGATCGGCAATTCCAGGGGGAAGCGTTTCCCCGTCCGCGCATCGGACACAAGACCTCCTCAGCTTCTACCCACTTTATGCCTGCGAAACCCGGTTTCGAGCGGATCTCACGAACGAATACTCAAACGATGTGCTTGCGCGGTTATATCATGGATTACGCTTCCCGCAAAAGCCCGATCACCGCGCCGCTAGGGGTAGGAGTTTGGTTCCCCCGTAGTGCGAACCTATGATTCGGCCGGCTTTACAGGTGGTTACCCTCCCCAACCCTGGATATTGAACTCCCTGCAGGACCTTATGGATGTGAGGCAGCCGACAAAAACATAACACTCCAGACTATTACCGCTGGTTGTAAAGCAACTTTTCGGCGGGGACAGCAACGAAGGATAGTGCAAGGAACGGTTCGGTGGTGTTTCGTTTCGTCGCTTGGCTGTCGCTGGGAGCAACAGCCCCTAGTCAGGCTCAACCCCCCTCGGTTCAGTCGTACGATGATAACGCTACGTACCGCCCGATCAGTGCAGAACAGCGATTAGTGTGGACTAAAAGAGCACGCTCGGCGCGCAGAGCCTTACGGCTGGCGTTTTCATCGCAGGCTTGGCAACTGCAATAAAGCCGGTGGCAACTTTCTTTCAAACGCCTGGCGAGCCGATAGTGCATCGACGACAAGCGCCGCTTGTTTAGGGACAATTCTGGGTTTTGTCGGCCGCATGAAAAGCAATGCTTTTGCCGAATTTTGGCCGACGCCCGCAAGTACTTGTTACACAGGAGACATTCATGTAGAGCCTGTGAAGTCTGAGTAGAAAACCCACATATGATCGATACAATCTCGTCCGGAGCAATTCATGGGCAGGCAGCGCAACCAAGTAAGCGTGCAAAAAGTCATAGTTTGCTTCGTCGCCACGTTGTTCCTGCCAACCACCATTGCCTACGGTCAAACACCCCCCCGAGAACATAGTGGCGCGGTTTCCCAACATCAGAAAATATATCCTCCGATCACGGGCCACGAGCGATTGCGGTGGGTGGTGAAGAGCACCATCGGTGCGCGGACTCTGTCCGCAGGTTTTTTCACCGCCGGCTTCGGAACCGGTCTGAATCGGCCGAAAGAGTACGGCCCTCATTGGGATGGGTTCGGGAAACGTTACGGGATGCGCCTGACCGGAGTGGCCACCGGCAACGCCATGGAAGCGGGGCTGGGCTCGTTGTGGGGCGAAGATCCCCGCTATTTCCGAGCCACAGGCGAGCCTATGAAGGGACGCATTAAAAATGTAATCGTGATGACGTTCCTGGCCCGCCTGGGGGACGCAACACTGGCGCCCGCTTACGCCCGCTACGCGGGTAATGTGGGCAACAACTTTTTATCAAATACATGGCGCGCCGACAGTGAAGCCACCGCAAGCAACGCATGCTTACGGATTTTACTGGGTTTCGCGGGCAGGATGGGTGTCAATGCGTTTGAGGAGTTTTGGCCTGATGCTCGTAAGTATGTGTTTCGCAAGAGGCATTAGACTGCAGTTCGACGCTGCCGTGGACGTTTTTTCAGGCCTCTCGTGGGTGCGTGGCTGTGTCGAGAGAGAAGAAGATACACCGAAAAGAAAACTGCAAAGCGCACGCCGCCGGAGTTCAGTTGACGACTGCCCGATACTCAGAAAGCGCTGCCACCACCTCCGCCGAACCCGCCACCTGAGAAGCCACCGCCCCCGCCACCCCCAAAACCGGAGCCACTGGAACTTGATCGCGGTGCAGAGACGAATACCTGGTGCATGTCCGTTGCCATATTGTGCATCGAACTGGAGAAAAACACGGGGTTGAAGCCAGTCATCCCGTTTGGCGAGACATACCAGCTTGGCGGGCTCTGGATGATTCCGGCAAAAGCCTGTGCCCAGTGATGCTCGACGCCCAGAGCCATCGCATAGGGCAAGAACTTTTCAAATGTTTCGGGGGGCATTCGCCTCAGGCGGTCAGCATCCACGCGGTTCATGAACTCCTGAAAACCGAGTACAGCGATACGGGTGCGGCCTCCCTGAATTGTTCTCGCCGACATCTCCCGAGCAAACAGCCACCAGATCACCAGCGAAATTGCGCCACAAACAACCAGCAGAAGGATCGAATTGAACATCGCCTGATATCCCAGAAAGGGTGCGACGATAAATGCCAGAGCGATCAATACTGCAGCGCCTACGCTGTATCCATTCGCTGAATCGGGATCGAGAAGATACATACCCTTGTTTTTCAGCGCGGTCTTAATGTCTTGCTGGATGACGGGGATCGCGGTATAGAAGCGATTCTTCAAACTGGATAACCGAGTCTGCTCCGCGCCTGCGAAAATATTTTCAAGCATCACTTGCTCGTGAGGGGCCAGGTTTCCCCATTCTCCTCGCGGTTTGAGCGAATGAAAAATGTAATCTTTCGAATGGAAGATAAGAAGGTTGGTTTCGACTGTCTCTTCTATCTTCACGTATCCCCGTACCGCCAGATCTACGATCGTCGAAGTGATGTCACGAGGATGAACTTTGTCGTCGAGCAGCGCGCCGGTCTCTGCCGGGGACATGCCTGGCGGTGGTTCGTACATAGGCGCCACCGAGCGTCCGGGATCGGGATCGCGACCTTTATTCCACCAAAGCGCGAACATTACTCCGAAAGTGACAAACGGCAGGAACACGACGGGATTGCTACCGAGAAACCAAAAGAATCGGGCAATTGGGCCCGGCTCTTTCAAAATCCCTTTGGGCATGAAGATGTCGATCGTCATGCCGCCGCGCATGGGCAAAGGATTTTTAGTTTCGAAAACGGCGTTCGCTCCACCGATTTCAGAAGTCGCGTCGCGTTGCGCCGATCCGTATGCCCCGGTAAAAGCCTGCGCCCTCAGCTTGCCGGCTGCGTTTTCTGGTAAATAAACGTGCGCCTGGGCGTGGTCGATGGGCACCGGCCAGTCGTTGCCGGTCACGTTCCAGTAAAATTCGTCGTGATCCTCGAAATAGCGAATACCATTGCGGACGAGATAGTCGATTTCCACTGTGCGCGTAGTATCCACGGCGTTCGGGATGTAAATTTTCAGATCGCGATAACCGCTGGAAATCTTGGATTCGTATTTCAGCTTGCTGCCTGCGCCGTCGGTCACGGCACTGATGTTCAGAAACAAAGTGTAGTTTGTCCCTCGTGGGCCGGGGTATTCGACCGGAATCGTGCGATGAATCCCGTGCCACTGACCGATGAAGACGAGGTTGATGTGCTCCTTCACCATCGCTGAACCGTCAGGCTCAATGTAGATATCGTCCTGAAAATCCGCGATGCGCCAGCTTTGGGCAAACATCGGGACACTTGCGTACAGCGCGCAGGCCACCAGAATAAGCGCTCGAGCGGTGCAGTGTTTTAGCAGGGCGATGGTCAAAGAACAACTCCGATTTTGAGTGCCTTGCCTTCGCCTTGCAATGCCGGTGTTCAAATGAGTCGAGGATTCGGCCACTGAGGTGCCTACTTCGATATTTTCATCAGTCTGTTCAGCCGCTGGAGTCATTGAGTATCTAACGCGGATATTCGAGGTACCATCACCGATGGAAACCGTCATGCACCGGGCTTGTGCTTATGTGGCGCTAAAATCCTACTCGCCGTTTCACCCCCCGAGCTTTCCACTTCGAAGAACTCGATTTCCAAAATCAAAACTTTACCGCTACTGGTTCACGGTCGGTTGCCGCCACTTCGAAGAACTGCCGTTGCTGGAAGCCGAACATACCCGCAAGAATATTGGTCGGGAAAGACTGAATCTTTGTATTCAGATCGCGCACGACCGCGTTGTAGTAGCGGCGCGCGTTCTGGATCGTGTCCTCGGTTTGATTGAGCGAACCCTGCAACTGGGTGAATTCTTCGGAAGCCTTCAGTTCAGGGTAGTTCTCGGCTACGGCAAACAAGCTCTTCATTGCCCCCGTCAGCTGATTTTCTGCTTCGGCTTTTTCGCCCGGGGTGGTGGCTTGCATCGCCTGTGATCTTAGTTTGGCGATGTTTTCGAACGTGCCTTTTTCGTGCGTGGCGTAGCCTTTCACCGTCTCGACCAGATTGGGGATCAGGTCATGCCGGCGTTTGAGTTGGACGTCGATATCGGACCAGGCGTTATCGCAGCGGACACGCAACTGGACCAGGCTGTTGTACATCCCAATCAACAGCACAACGATGACGACTAAAATGCCCAGAAAGACGAAAGCCATACCGTCCCCCTCGAGTGGAATGTTAACTTGCGCGACGGTAGCACACTGGCAAGGGGGGCGCAATCCGTCAAGCCTGGGTTGGGAAGACGGGAATAACTGGGGAGTATCGAGCTACGGCGTGGACGGTTTAAGATTATCGCGAGGTGAAATATCCGCTACCTACGAGCTATCGCGAGATGGTTGCCCGCACTGGTAATTGGGTTGTCGGCGATTATTGTTCCCGCTCAAACTTGCCTGTCCGCCAGTGACATGGATGAGGCCACGCGCGCGGCGTTGCTGGCTGCCGGCCGTCACTTCTACGATCTGGCCGCCCGTGGAGATGCGGCGTCGTTGCGGCAGAATGCAATCGCCAGCCTGGCGGCGGACTTTTCTGGTATTGAAGGAGCGGTAAAAGAGAATGAAGCGAACTTGACTTCGGCTCAACCCGCGCCCCGCCCTCCGTTCTTGCTTAAGGCGGAGAGCAACCAGCCCCTGGCACGAGCCGAGTTTTTGTGCGGGGTTTTTGGATCGCAGGGGCAAACGCGCGACAGCGCAGTTTTTATCATCCCCAATCTTCCTCCGGGTAATTACGGAATCACAACTCTCGATGCAGTGTCTGCGAAGGGCGCATACACTGCGTCATTCGTATTGCAGCAGCAGGGCGGAAGCTGGAAGCTGGGCGGTTTTTATGTCAGGCAGACCCAGGTAGGCGGACATGACGGAGCCTGGTTCGCCGAACACGCCCGCGAATTCAGGACCAAAGGGCAAAACCACAACGCGTGGTTTTATTACGGAGAAGCACGCGAACTGATGGTTCCGGTTCCGTTCATGGCCACTGCTACCACCGACAAGGTGTATGACGAAATGCAGACCATCAAACCGGCTGATCTGCCTCCGACGGAACTCATCGTGGGCGCAAAGACGTATAAGCTCATCGATCTTTTTCCGATCCCTGTAGGTCAGGATTTTGATTTGGTCGTGAAGTACCAATCGGCGGATGTTTCGGACAGCGGACGAGCTTTCCAGGAGAACGCTGCTGTAATGAAAGCGTTGGTGGCGAAGTATCCCGAATATCGCGCTGCGTTTGCGGGGATCGTTGTCCGCGCCGTGGAACCGTCGGGACGTGATTATGGGTCAATGCTGCCGATGAAAGATATTAAGTAATTCTAGTGGCGTGAGAAATCGCCGAAGGCGCATGCAATCCTCAAGTCTATGAAACCGTAAAGTATGGTTCGACTTAAGAAACAAAGCGGCGCTCAACGGTAACCTCCGTCCGCCAAATACTCGATTTTGGCTTGCAGCGAAACTGATGACCCGCCGACACAACGGAGCGACTGAAAGTCAGCCTTGGGCGACAGCTTCGCTGTAGCAGCCTAAAGCCACCGTCCAAAGACAAGGTTCGGACGCAAGTCTTTGAAGGCCAATTTCTCCGGATGCGAGCGTGCCTGGCATCCCGGTCCAAACCACCCGAAACTGAGCTTTTTCGCGGTCCATCTGCACTTCGAGTATTTCTCCAGGACGCACCTGGCGGCGCATGCCGTGAATCACGGCCCCTGTGCCGCTGAGGTTTTTGACACTGGCCAGTTGCATAAAGGGCAAGTCGTGGGCGTCCACGCCCCAAACTCGTACCGGCAAATGCGCTCCAACCCGAGGACTGCGACGACGATCCATTCCGTGCTCCTTCGTACTCCGAGGATGGTATGGCGATCGCATACAGAAGAAAACTTACCGGGGTCACACCTTTCGGGTGCCTCAGGTCATGTAGCTAATTGGTTGTATCACATAGAGTTAGATGCAAGAGGAGGAAAGAGCACATTTGATCGAAAACAAAAAAGCTCAATTCATGTCCGGGCGAGAGCACGAGCCAGGGCCACGGGGGTCGCCACAAGAGCCGCACGCCCCGCCGAACGATGGCGTCGCTGAACTACCCTTCGCACTGACCGCGAAAACCGAAAGCTGCGGCACCAGCTTGCTTCCGTGGCACTTGGGACATTCTGCTTTCTCGTTTCCGTACACCAGGGCTTCAAACTGGTGTTCACACTCCTTACAAACATACTCGAAGATCGGCATGGCGACTCCTGGCGGGCGGCTTTGCGCGCTGATAACCATTTAAAATCAAATAGTGGAGACCACGCAAACAAAAACGCCGATTTTTTTGCCGAGAAGAGGATTGCGTGGAGGTCATCGCCAAACTTTAGCGAGTTTTTTCCTCGTCCGGCGAATTGCCCTTCCCCCCGCCGAGGCGCGCCTGATTGAAGTCGAGCCCGGAGTGAGGATACTGGCACATTGCCACTGGCAGGCCGATCGCAAGAACGCATTAACCATTCTTCTGGTGCACGGCCTTGAGGGCTCGAGCGAATCACAGTACATGCTTGGCATTGCATCGAAAGGCCTGGCCTTGGGAATGAACGTCATCCGCATGAACCAGCGGAACTGTGGGGGCACAGAAGCCCTGGCGCCTACTCTCTATCATTCCGGACGATCTGCGGACGTGGCTGCCCTAGCCCAAAATCTCATCGATCTGGACCAGGTTTCCAAACTTGCGCTAGTGGGGTTTTCGATGGGCGGAAATCTGGTACTGAAGCTGGCGGGCGAATGGGGAACCACTGGTCCGGTGCAGTTTCGTGCAGTCGGAGCAGTTTGCCCGGCGGTGGATCTGGCTGCCTCCGCGGACGCGCTGCATCTCCGCAGCAACCGGCTGTACGAGGAATATTTTCTATGGAAGCTTAGAGGACGTTTACGCACCAAAGCTCGGCTGTTTCCCAAAGCGTTCGATATTTCACGTCTGCACGGCATTCGAAGTCTGCGCGATTTTGACGACAAGATTACGGCCTACTATTGCGGCTTTGTCGGAGCCAACGATTACTATGATCGTGCGGCGGCGGCGCATGTGGTCGACCGCATCGCCCGACCTGCGTTCATCCTAAACGCTGCGAATGACCCGTTCATCCGCATATTGCCCCCGACTCGTCAGAAGCTTCTCGGCAACCCCAACATCACATTTCTTGAAACCGAAGACGGTGGCCATTGCTCTTATTTATCCGACCCTAACGGCAATGATGGTCATTGGGCAGAGATTCAGATGGTCGAATTTCTGCGGCAATTTCAATAGAGGGGGCAATCTGAGCCAGTCCATTCAAGCTAGATTGACTTGTCTTTCCTATACAATCAGCGCGCATGCAGTTGTTGCTGAAATCCCTTCGCGCCTTTGTATTTTTGCTGGCGCTGCCGTTACACCTTCATGCTGAGCCCATAGCACAACTGCGTCCCACAGATTATGTAAACGACTTCGCCCATGTCCTCGATCAGGCCACGATTACCCAGCTTGATGACATCTGTCGCCAGATCGACCAGAAGGCGCAAGCGCAGATTGCGGTTGTGACCATTAATTCTCTCGATGGTGGGAACATCGACAGCTATGCCGTCGATCTGTTCAAACAGTGGGGGATTGGCAGCAAAAAAACCGATCATGGGGTCCTGATACTTCTGGCGGTGCAGGACCACAGGTACCGGATCGAGGTTGGCTATGGGCTGGAGCCGATCCTGCCTGACGGCAAAGTCGGTGGCTTCGGCCGAGAGGCGGTTCCTCTGCTCCGGCAAAACAATTACAAGGGTGCCGTGGTTCTGATGACGTCGAGGGTCGCCGATGTCATAGGGCAGGATGCTGGCATCACGCTGACGGGGACTCTTCCTGAAGTCCAAGAGCAGCCGCAGCAGGAAACAAGAAGGGGAT
Organism: Terriglobia bacterium; assembly: GCA_963786325.1. GTDB lineage: Bacteria > Acidobacteriota > Terriglobia > Terriglobales > Acidobacteriaceae > JAIQFF01. The sequence goes on along the minus strand of CAWAYW010000010.1, from coordinate 446,890 downwards.
TGTCGCCGGGCGGAATCCTTGTTCTGGTCATCATTTTTCTGATTGTGATGTTTGTTCCTCCGCTGCGCCGTATGCTTTTTTGGCTGCTTCTATTCAGTAGCGGTGGCGGAGGCGGCGGGTATCGCGGCGGAGGCTACAGCGGCGGGGGCGGGTTCGGCGGCGGAGGCGGTGGGTTCGGTGGCTTCGGCGGCGGCAGTTCAGGTGGTGGAGGCGCCAGCGGCGGGTGGTAGTGGCGGATGGCGTTTGCAGCGCAGCCGTCGGCGGCATTTAGCCGTGGGAGGATTGACAAGATGGTCGCAGAAAAACAACTCGACGAATTTGTCAGCCGGATTAGGCAGGGAGCGGGAGAGAACCTGCAATCCGTGATTCTTTATGGTTCGGCCGCGGTCGGCGACTTCAATCCGGAATTTTCCAATCTGAATTTGCTGTGTCTTCTGCACGAAACCTCATACGCCAAACTATTATCCGTGGCGCCGACGGTAGAATGGTGGCACCGCCACAAACATCCCGCACCCCTGGTGATGACCGGCGAAGAGTTACAGCGGTCCACCGACGTCTTTTCCATCGAACTGCTTGATATGCAGCGACATCATCGGGTGCTTTTTGGCGATGACGCAATGTCGGGACTAAGAATCCCGATGAATTTGCACCGCGCGCAGGTGGAATACGAACTGAGGGAAAAGATCATCCTGTTGAGGCAGCGCTTCCTGCAACACGCAACCAACGATCAGGACCTGTGGAATCTTCTGCTGGGATCGTTCTCGGCGTTTGCCACTCTGTTTCGGCATGCCCTGATAGCGTTGGGAGACGATGGATCACGGTCGAAGCGCGAAGCCATTCAGACCTTATCCGAGCGAGTGCAGTTTGATGCTTCACCTTTGCTTCAGTTGCTCGACGTAAGAGAACGAAAGGTAGATCGCAAAGAACTCGACGTGAGAGATGTTTTTGCCCGCTACCTGATTGCCGTGCAGCAGGTAACAGCGACAGTAGATACAATGCTGGATACACCGGGACAGGCTCAGAAATAGTCTGCGCGATTTGATTGGCGATGTTTGTTTCAGGAGGAAAACATGGGCAAAGCGATAATCGTGATCGTCATTTTGGCGCTGATTGCATTCGTCGCCTTCGGACAGTACGTGGGCGTTCGCAATACTCTGGTCACCAAGAATGAGGCAGTGAAGGCTGCGTGGTCACAGGTGGATATCGTATTACAGCGCCGCGCCGATTTGATTCCTAACCTGGTGGCAACCGTGAAGGGCTATGCGCAACAGGAGCAAACGGTCTTTGGCGATATCGCAAAGGCGCGATCGGCGTTGCTCTCTGCCGGAACTCCTGCGGACAAGATCGCGGCCAATGGACAACTCGATGGTGCTCTCGGTCGCCTGCTCGCGATTGTCGAGAACTATCCTCAATTGAAGTCGAACGAAAATTTCCTGCGACTGCAGGATGAATTAGCAGGCACCGAAAATCGCATCGCTGTCGAGCGCAAGCGCTACAACGATACATTGCAGGACTACAACACATACATTCAAAAATTTCCTAACAACATTTACGCGGGATGGGCAGGATACAAACCCAACGAAGCGTACTTTGCTGCTTCCGAGGGAGCACGCCAGGTCCCAACGGTAAATTTCACACCGCCTGCGGCTACCCCGCAGACAGCGCCGCAAACTCAGCCTCAACCAGCACGCTAGAGTGGAAGCGGATTTTGCGGTTGAACTCGGAGCTGACGACGATACTCTGCAATTTCCCTGGGCCGCCGAGGAGAGCGGCTTGCGTTATTACGATCTGAAGCGACAACCTGGACTGCTGCCCGAAATCCAGGAAGCCAGGGAGGTGCCGGAACTGGCGGAATTTCTGGCAGTGGTCAACTCTCCCGCCAGTATTCTTGAATCCGCCAAGTGCGATGTTTGGGCGAGCGACGAAATCAATCCCGAAGAAGAGATTTTTGGGGCGGCGTGCAAGTTTGGCAGTTATGTCGACTTGTTGTTCTCGCAGAAAGAGTCCCGCTTTTCTTTTCTACTACAAGAACAACTGGCGGGAAGGGTGACGAAGTTATTAAAGAAAGCCCCCGACATTCCCGCGGCGGTGGAATTGATTATCCGTCGCTGTTTCTATGGTGTCGCGGAAGGCGCGGGTGACGGCTTCTGTATCACCTTCTATCTTTTCGGTTACGGTGCCGACCAAGCCCAGGCACGTCAGAGGTGGGGCATTGCCCTGAAGTTGGTGGAGAATGCGTTCCGGCAAGTTTCTGCTGGAATGAATCAAAATCCTTGACTGCAAGGTGCAAAAGGGCGAAAAGAATCGAGAACAACAATTGATGGGGGTCGCGCTGGGTATTGTCCTCGCTTGGCTTAGTTGGCCGACATCGGCCTTCGTACCCACATCAGCAGATTTGAGCCCTGCCCTCTCCGGCGCGTCCTCCACATGGACAACAAAACCATCGCCAAAAAAATAACCAGCAGTCCTAATGATGCCGTGCGAATGTCCATTAGTTTTTTTGGCAAGATGGACAGCCGCCCGTAAACAAATTCAATATGGACCCAATACACCAATAAGGAAGTTTGCCCAAGTTGTACCAACGGGCTGAACAACCGTTGGCCCGCGCCCCACCGGCACCAGACGTACGCACCCGTCATTATGATCAGCAGTATGCCAACTCGAAGGAGAAAGAAAGCGGGACTGGTATGCCAGAAATCATATCCCGAATAAATTTGCCAAGGCTGCCGATCCAGCCACCGACCAAGATAGATCAACCCTACGCCGCCGCCTCCAGCCATCACGAAACCAGTAGCGCTGCGATTCCGCGCCCAGTCGCTCAAAAGGAAAATTCCCACTGCCAGGCCTGTAAAGGCGAAGGCTATCCAGGGAAAGATGGGAAAGAGCCACGATTGCGGTTCCCCGAGATTGTGCACGCCGTCTATATAAGATTCGATGGGCCAGGGCAGCCATACCGGGCGCCATGCGGTCCACATGAAGGGAGTCAGTAAGGAGATCAACAGAGCTACACTGGCAGCGCTTGTTCCCACCACCAGTCCGACGCCACGTCCGTGGTTCAACCTAAGCACGACCCAGCACATTAATCCCATAAACATCATGGAAAGCCCGATTGTGTTCAGAATATCCACGCGCAGAAGGTCAGTCCACGGAGACCATCCCCACGCGATTAGGTATTCCTGCAATCGAAAAAGAAAACCAAGCGCCAGGATTTCAGCCCCGCGGCGAATAGTTGTGCGTGCGATTTGATTGGAGGAACAGCCCTTCTTCGAGAGCTTGTCGATCACAAGGGCGAAAGAAACTCCCGCCAGGAAAAGAAACAACGGCGCCGGCAAGGTCCCGCCGAGCTGTGACCACATGAAGAACGTAGTCTTCCGAGCTTCAGGATTGAGCCAGGCGTCATAACAGTGGGTCTGAAACATCAGGACACACGCCAGACCTCGCATCCAATCAATGTAAGCGAGGCGAGACTGTGGAGCCGTGGTCATGCCAACGCGGAAGTATAAGGCACAATTGTAGGGCAGGCCTTGCTGTGATCCCCCTTTTGAAGTCGATTTTTGGATTGATGCCGGAATGCCTTACGGCAAGTCAATATCGCGACAGGTGACACCGCCCACATTCCTTATCTTTAAGGAACATTAACGGTGACTGTCGCCTGACTCCGTCCGTATTGATTGGTCGCGTAGAGCGTGTAGGTAGTAGTTTGAGCCGGGCTGACCGTCACACTTGCGCCGCGCACGGCGCCGGCTTGCGGAGAGACGATGAGATAAGACGCGTTGCTGACGCTCCACGACAGAGTTACGCTGCTTCCCGCACCGGTTGATGACGTAGCCGTAAAGCTGGTTATACTCGGCGCCGCTCCCTGCGGCACGTTGGAAGCTGTGTACACGGGGGTCACCTGGACTACTTCAAACGCTGAAGCCGGCACCTGTGACAGATTGTGAAGATCGTCGTTGTCCCAGCGGCTGTCAGGTGCTCCGCTGATATACATGGCGCTGCCATTGTCAGCCATGATCAAACCAAACTTTTTCATTGCAGTCAGAATCACCTGAACATTGGCGGAGAATCCCGAGATGTCATAGCTCGACTTGAGCCGCAAACGCATTCCCATCGGAGGCGCATTCGGACTCGTAGAGTTTGCCGCCCAATGCGAGGCCGGCGGAATCATTGCCGCTCGGCTCTGTGGCAAGGTGACACGGATAGCATGTTGGATTTGACCTGCAGCTACTTCGTCATAACGAACCAAGCCGGGAAAGATCGGCAAACCTGCGGCATCAGCCGAAGTCCAGCCCCATGGACGCTGTTCGTCAGCTAACAGATCCCACACCGCGGCAGAGTCTGCATTCCAACTCCCGTTGCTGTTCGGAACGGAGTTGAAGAATTCATACAGGAAGCAGTTGCTGTTATCCAGCACCAGCACGTGGCGATCGCCGGCTGGATTGGGATCGCCTTCAATGGGAGCATTGCCCGGCACAGGCATCGGGCCCGGGTCGCTTTCGTCGCCGTAGGCGGTGAAGTTGACGCCCACCTGAGCTTGCGTTCCACCCACTACCACGTAGGGTATCCCGATATTTGAGCCTTGGTATTGCCCTGACCCAAAATCGGGATGCAATCCAATTGTCGGCCCGATAAAACTGATAATGGCACTGGAGTTTGAATCCACTGGAGAAGCAGAAATGTCTTTGTTCCAAGGATTGTCGCTGGCAAATGGACGGAACCCATTCAGGCTCGCGCCCTGACCGGCGCTCATAGAGCTGCAAGCACTTTGTGTGTTACCGCCCGATCCGCTTCCACTACCTGATCCGCTGCCATTGCCTGAACCACTACCGCCAGCGTTGCCGGATCCTGTTCCCCCGGACGAGAAGGTTGAACCGCCGGTACCCCCACCGCAATTCGTACATGAGATCGCCAAAGCCAATAAAACCAGGACAACAGGCAAGTCCTTCCAGGGAAATCTCATGTAGGTATTTTCACAGGAATGGCGCAGAAAACCGCGCTCGGATAGGCTACTCCACGCGGAAATCGGGACATGTACCAAAAGCATCTAGCTGTCGATTTCTGTTGCTGACTAGAAACGTGACTTCTCTTCCGCCCCGACGTTAAGCGGTCAATGATCCGCGGTTTGCTAGGGTGCTGTTCCGGGATGAGTGGTCTGGGTGCGGGTCGAGAGGGAGCGCCTGCCCTGGGCCCTGTCTCATGACGACTCGGCCAGTCGATCTGGGCCGGAAACGATTCGGTGTCCCAGGTCTGTGGGCTGAAGCGGGTCCTGATTGGGCGTGCCAGGTCTAGAGGGTCGAGCTGGCCGAGTGCCATTCGGACGACTTCCCGACCCTGCATATCCTGGCCGGTGGTTGGGTCCAGACGGCGGACGATTGTAACCTGGTTGTTAAGGCTCGGCGAGGAATTCGTATTCGTCGATCACCGCAGCTACTGCCACTTTGCCTTCGCCGTCGTCGACACGAACTACCTTGCCTTTACAGCGCACACGGATGCTTTCCGTGAGGGTGATTTCAGGGGGAAGGGTCAGGGTAAATTCGATCATTGAGCCGGGAGCGATCGCCGAGTCCACATAAAAACAAATGCCGCGCGCGCTTACATCACGCGTCTGGGCGCTCTTTTCCTGGGTTCCGTTATCTGAATAGGTGACGGCAACGGGCAGCCGTAGCGCAAACCGACGTGTGGCGCGCTTTTCGGGTTCAGCTTCGACCATGAGGTCTCCGGGTGGCAGCATAAGCATGAAGTCTTGAGTCCATCGTGTCAAGGCTGTACTTTGAGTACACTAAAACGTTTTCGGCGTGTTTCATATGTGGTGTGCAAACTTTTGACACCGACGCAGGCCGAAAGCATTTGCCGAGGAACGCAAGCAATGACCAAGGGCCAGCTGTGCGGTAGAGTCGCCGTCATCACCGGTGCAGCGTCTGGGATTGGACGCGCTAGCGCGCTGCTGTTTGCCCGCGAAGGCGCTGCAGTCGTGATGGCCGACGTGAATGAATCGGCCGGCCTTCAGGTGGCGCATCAGATTGCCAAGGACGGCGGTCGGTCTGCCTTTATCACTGCTGACGTTACTCGCGCCATGGAGTGTGAACGCGTTATTGACCAGGCCATCGGCGACTTTGGGCGCCTCGACATTCTATTCAACAACGCGGGGATTATCCGCCGCGCTTCAGTCGTTGAGCTGACCGAAGCGGATTGGGACCGCGTTATGGCAGTGAACGTAAAGGCTATTTTTCTCATGTCTCGACTTGCAATACCCGTGATGGAGAAAAATGGCGGAGGTTCCGTCATCAATACAGCATCGGGCTGGGGCTTGGCAGGAGGACCACGCGCTGCGGTTTACTGTGCTTCGAAGGGTGCGGTCGTGCAGTTGACCAAAGCCATGGCGATCGATCACGGGCCGCAAAAGATTCGCGTAAACTGCATCTGCCCCGGCGATACCGACACGGGGATGTTGCGCAACGAAGCCGAACAATTACAAGAATCCACCAGTTCGTTCCTGGCAGAAGCGGCCAAGCGGCCGTTGGGCAGGGTCGGCCAGCCCGAGGAAATCGCCCAGGCAGCTTTGTATTTGGCAAGCGAATCAGCATCGTTTGTGACAGGGACGGCGCTGGTAGTGGATGGCGGAGGACTGGCCGGATCGGCTTGGTGACGAAGTTCAGAACGGAGAAAACGAATCACCGCGCAAGCGGTTCGGGATGATAGAGGCGTGAGTGATTGGCGCGAAGGAGTTTAGGTGCTGAGCTGAAAGCTGAGAACTGAAGGGTTTTGGTCGTAAACATGCGCCTGCAAAACAAAGTCGCACTTATTACTGGCGGCACATCGGGTATCGGTGAAGCTACGGCTCTGTTATTCGCGAAAGAGGGGGCGAAAATTGCCATTACCGGTCGCCACGAGAAGCGTGGGCACGCCGTGACTGCGCAAATCCTTGAAGGTGGCGGCCAAGCTATCTTCCTGCGCACCGATGTCCGCAAGGCCGACGAATGCAGGCGCGCCGTCGAAGAAACCGTGGCCTCTTTCAAACGGGTTGACGTTCTATTTAACAATGCAGGTGTCTTCTACCCTCATACCGCCCTTGATTGCACCGAGGAAGAATGGGACCTGCAAATCGACATCAACCTGAAGGGCACATTTCTGATGTCTAAATTTGTACTGCCGCGCATGATCGAACAGCGCAGCGGCGTGATCATCAACAACAGTTCCGGCTGGGGAATCGTAGGCGGTGACGCGGCAGTGGCTTACTGCGCGTCTAAGGGCGGCGTGGTACTGCTAACCAAAGCGATGGCAATCGATCACGGTGGGCGCGGCATTCGCGTGAACTGCATCTGTCCGGGAGACGTGGATACTCCGATGCTGCCGGAAGATGCGCGAATGCGCGGCCAGAAGTGGGATGACTATTTGGCGGGCTGCAGCAATCGTCCTTTGAGGCGCATCGGTACGCCGGAGGAAATTGCCAAGGCCGCGCTCTTTCTGGCTTCTGACGATTCTTCTTTCATGACCGGAGCGGCGTTAGTGGTGGACGGCGGAGGAACGGCGGACTGAAGTTTCGGTGGGAAAGAGATGCGATCCGCGTCGATATGATCACTCGCAAACAGTCGGAGCGATGGTTTGAGCGAGCACAGCGATCGCTGGTCGAAGGCGTAAATTCGCCTTCGCGTGGCGTGGCTGTGTATTCGCCCGGTCCGTTGTTTCTGGAGCGCGGTCGGGGTGCCCACGTGTGGGACGCCGATGGCAACGGATACATCGACTTCATGATGTCGTTTGGCGCGCTCATTCACGGCCACGCCCATCCTAAGATCGTGGAAGTTGTATCCCGGGCCGTAACCGAGGGAACGCACTTCGCAGCTGCAACTTCCGCCGAGGTGGAGGCTGCCGAAAGACTTCGGCGCATGGTTCCTTCCGCTGAAGTGGTAAGGTTTGCCAACAGCGGCAGCGAAGCTACCATGCTGGCGTTGCGCCTGGCACGTGCCCATACCGGCCGCACAAAATTCCTAAAATTCGAAGGTCACTATCACGGGTGGTACGACCCTTATTTATTGAATGCGCACAGCCACGCGCCGGAACAACTGGGAACGCTCGAAAAACCGACGCGCATCCCCGACTCGCAGGGAATTCCGCCGTCCACTTTCGACGACGTGGTGTTGGTGCCCTGGAACGACACAGCATCCCTCGACGCCACAATGAAACAGCATGGGCACGAATTGGCCGCCGTGATTACCGAACCGATCATGGCGAACATGGGATGCATCCTGCCGAGCGATGGATATCTGCAGCACCTTCGCGAAGTCACTCGGGAATACGGAGCCCTACTGATTCTCGATGAGGTCGTGACCGGTTTTCGATACGCCGCAGGTGGATGCCAGGAATATTACGGTGTGACCCCGGATTTAACCACTTTTGGCAAAGCCCTCGGTGCAGGCTTTCCGGTTGGCGTCGTGGCGGGACCGCGTGCCATTCTTGATCGGATGCGGTCGAGTGAAAGCATGGTGTTGCACTATGGCACTTTCAACGGACATCGGCTGACTATGAAGGTCATTGCGGCTAATCTCGATCTGTTGGCGGCTGACGGCACGTATCAGAGACTCCACCGTGTGGGCGATTCTGCCATTGCCGGCTTGCGGGAAGTTTTCCGAAAGCGAAAGGTGAAGGCGATCGTGCAGGGTTTCGGCCCGATGTTTCAAATTTACTTCACCGACCGTGACGCGATCCATGATTACCGCGACTATTGTGCGTACGCCGACACCCAGCGCTACTCCAAATTCATTCACCAACTGCTCGAACATGGCATCTACATGACTCCTTCCAACGGGCTACACTGGATCATCTCGACCGCCCATACGGAAGGGAACGTAGCAACGCTCATCGAAGCGGTAGACCGTGTTTGTGCCAACTTCGTATGACACCCGCTCGTCCGAGAACCACAGTATTCATCGGGGGTGGCCGCATCACGCGCGCATTGCTTGCCGGGTTGAAGTTGAGAGGATTCGAAGGTCCCATCCTTGTTCATGACCGGAATCCCCGGAAACTGCAGACGCTCCGCCGCCAATTCGAGGTGACAGTTGAGCCGATTCTTTTTCAAGCCGTCCAGCAGGCTGACATTTTGGTCATCGCGGTCAGGCCCCAAGACGTTAGAGAACTACTTCAGCAAATTACCGAGACGCCTTCGAGGGTTGCCATCAGCCTCGCGGCGGGGATCCCGCTTCGAAATCTGCGAGGATGGATGGGAGGCCGAGTGATGTGGGCGCGAGCTATGCCGAGCCCGGTGGCGCGAAATGGGCGAGGGCTGACGGCGCTAACTTTCGAGCGCGGCGTTCGCATCACGAGACGGCGGGAAGTACGCGATTTTTTTGCGCATGTGGGTGGCGTGATTGAAATTCCAGAGCGCGAGTTCGATGCATTCACGACAACCTACTCGTCCAGCCACGGCTATCACGCGTTAGCCGCGCTGGCCAATGGCGCCCAAAAACTGGGTTTGGACCGGAAAACAGCACTGACCGCAGCGGCCCATGCATTGGCGGATGGAATTCTGGCTTGGCGAGATGGGAATATCTCGTTGGAAGATTTGCAACACGAAGCCGCTACTCCCGGCGGCATCGCCGCAGAAACTCTAACCACGATGGACAAATCCGGATATCGGCAAATTGTGGAGCGCGGGTTGAGGGCGGGGATGGCACGGGCGCGCAAGAATGCAAAAAGATGAGAGGCTTGTTGCTCGAACGGACGAGCTGTTTTTCAAATCACACTTTCGAACGTAAAAAAACCATCCTTCCGACAAGCCTGAACATTCGTATCACGCGGTAAAGTGGGAACAACGAGCCTGGCAGGCGCATGGAGGTCCATTCTCCTGAACCCGGAGTAAACCAGAGCCGCCACCGAAAAAAAAACGGTCTCGCCGGCGCTCTTGCAGATCCATCATCCGGCGAAAATAGCGCAGCGATTCCGGATCAAATTCCGAGTTTGCCACGATTTCTCGCAGAATTTTCTGGACTAACAGGTCAACGGCGGGATCGTCACTCTTAGCGGCTGTACGGGCGGTTACTTTGGTGTGTGGTTGCGAGCCAGAGAGTGTCGGCTAACTGGCAATTTGGCCGTAGAATCAAACACATTAGAAAATTATTAGGCTAACTTGATCCATGGACTTGACGGAGGAAAAGATCGACGCAGGACGGCGCAGCACCCGGATTCGTGCCCAAATCCCGCTTCGCGTCACCGCCTTGGATACCGTTGCGCCATTTTCCGAAACGGGCCATACGTTGGTGATCAATGCGGAAGGTTGCGGAGTGCGTTTGTCGCGCCAGCTAAAACCGGGGACAGAGATTTTGCTCGATGAACTTCCTAACGGACAACAGGCGACCGCGCTGGTAGCCAATTGCATTCCTCTGGGTTCAGAAAACAGGTATTGGGTCGTTGGTATAGTGCTCGACCGTCCCGGAAACATTTGGGGTATCCGTCCAGCCCCTGAGGATTGGGGTTCGGAAACCGCAGTGTCCGCGCCAGCCATGAGTCAGAGCGCTCACGCCAAGGGCGAATGGCCTTATCGCCAATTCTCAAATCGCGGAGAATTTCATCCCGGCAGGCGTTAATTTGTGCGGGGTTGATTTGTGTGGGGCGGGATTTTCGGGGTTGAACAACTTTGCGATCGGGCTACTTACGAGCCTGGTGTCTAACTACCAGAACCGAAATCAAAAACAACTGCAACGGTGGCGAGCGAAGGTGTCCGCCTCAAATCAAATTGGTCGCTCCTGATTATTTCTTGATCAACTTAGAGAAGTAGCGGTTGTCGTAAAACATGGTGCTGTTGTGCACAAACTCCAGGACTTTGTGCATTTTCTCGCGGTCTTCGCGGTTCATGTCGCTGAACCTGATGGCGATGCCCGAACCCGGGTCGGTCCGCATTACGCTGCCAGTCGCTTGTAAGCGGCCGTCGTCGATTGAAAAAATCACCTTCAACTTCGATCCTGCAGGCATGAGAGCGCTAGTCTCCACATAGCACCCTCCTAAACTTACATCGATCAGGTTGCCCAGAACTGGTACGTCCCCGTCTAGAGGCCGTAGTTCGATTGTCACCCGGCACTTCATGCGGGGATAGAGCCGGCGATTCTTGCGAGACGGCTGTTTCTGCTTTTCGATGTACATGCGGCGATCGGCTTCCGCCAGCAGTGCTTCCGCATCTTTGCCATCTTCGGGATAAAGCGCCTGGCCCACGCTGAGCGACAAAATGTCTTCACTGCAAACTTCGTGGCCGGCCTGCCGTGCCAGTTCACGTAAACTCTCTGCTTTTTTGGTGGCTGCTTCTACGGTAAGACCGGGCGCGACCACGACAAACTCATCCCCACCCATTCGAGCCACGTAATCATATTCGCGGCAACTATCTTTTAAGGCCTGCGCGAAAAGGCGCAGTACACGATTGCCTTCAAGATGGCCGAATCGGTCATTGATCTGTTTGAAGCCGTCCATATCGCTGACCATTACCACCAGAGAAGTGGAATCTCGTTTGCACCGCGCAAGTTCCCGATCCAGTTGCAGGAACAGAGACCGGGCGTTGGGCAAGCCGGTGAGATAGTCAGTAATGGCGGAACTTTCGGCCTGTTCATACTTCAGCGCATTTTCGATCGCCAGCGCCATCTTGGAACTGATCGCCAGCAGGATACGAAGATGATCGGAGGTGAACGCGTCCGTTTCGGCGTGATACAGAGCCAGGACACCGACGACTCCGGCCAGCCCTTCCAAAGGAATCGCCAGCGCTGACCGCAAAGTACTGAACTTCGTCGGATCGTTCAGATACCCGGGCTCTACTGAGGGATTGCCGTTAATGATAGGTTTCCGGTTTTGCGCAACCCATCCCGAAAGACCCGAGCCTAGCGGAATTCGTAGCGATGCAAAAAGGCGGTGGTTGTCCCCGCTCACCAGTTCAGGAATCAATTCTTCGCCACGTTTCACATAAATAGCGATGGCATCGTAGGGAACCAGCCTGCGCAGCTTCACAGAAAACACCGAAAGAGTCTCTCCCAAGCTGAGCGACGCGCCCAGATCTTGGCTCAACTCGAACAATGTTTGAGCTTCTTGTCGCGCAGCTGCGATAGAGGACAGGAATGTTGCTTCCTGACCGGGAGCGTCTTTTACGGTGATGTCTTCAAAGCCGGCGGCCGGAGCGGCACCAGGTTCGATTTTTACGTCGGTAGAAAGCTTTAACTCGACTTCTGGCCGGTTGTTAGATTGCACCAGCTTCTCAAGTTGGCGATAACGTTTCTCCAGTACGTTTACGACTTTCGGGTCGAAAGACTTCCCGGATTCGGCGACCAGCCGTTTCATAACTTCTTCCAAGGGTAAAGCTCGTCGATACTGTCGATCAGACGCCATGGCATCCAGGAAATCGACAGACGAGAGGATGCGTGCCCCGATCGGTATCTCCTCCCCCTTGAGGCCGAAGGGATATCCCGATCCGTCCCACTTTTCGTGGTGTGCCCGCACGATCGGAACTACCGGATATGGAAACCGAACCCGTTCCAGAATCTCGGCTCCCACCAGGGGGTGAATCTTCATCTTTTCGAACTCTTCGGGTGTGAGGCGTCCGGGCTTTGAAATGATGTGTTCGGGAACGGCAAGTTTACCGATGTCGTGTAATAACGCCGCCGCGTGCAGCGCTTCCATTTCTCCCGATGTCACGCCTAATTCCTTGGCTACCTCAATGGCGTACACGCGCACCCGTTGGAGATGGTCGTGAGTCGTATGATCCTTGGCCTCAATGGCCAGGGCCAATGCCTCGATCGTGCGCAGGTGCAGCGTGGCCATTTCTTCTACGTGTCGTTTTTCGTCTTCAAGCTTGCCCAGATATAGGCGGTACGAACGGTAGATGAGGTAAATAATGGGGACCACGAGTAGCGAAGTTTCCCACCCGAACTGGCGGTTAAACCAGCCAATCATCCCAGCGAAACCAGCTCCGACCAGGTAGTAGGGGAATGACCAGAAATAGCACTCCACCCAGATCCGTTTCATCGACTTGTGCTCGGTGAGTGCGATCACCGCTGCGATCGAACCTGTGTTGGCGACGAAATACGTGATCGCCGCCAAGCCCAGCAATAACGGGTGACTCCTTAATTGAGCGCCGGAGTTGGCCAGGTGATATAGGTTGTAAGACACCCCGATGGCAAAGGCACTCGCGCAGAGGTTAAATGTCACTTGAATCGGGCTGGGGCGATCCCGGTAGAAACACTGCACCAGAATGGCGGCTGTGCCAAGAACCAGGGTTTCTGTAAAACCTAACTCCAATATTCCCAGTAGGATGAAAAGGAAATTTACCGACATCGTGCCGGTAATTCCCGGCAAACGGACCTTCAGCCTTGCGGCCAGAATTGCGATGAGCAGGTAACAGATGAACTGCGCGATGTTCCTACTGGTCGGATTGATGGCACCATAGCTGAGCACACACGTACCCGCCAAACCCATCAGCCCGATAAAAATCCGAGCCCCAACACCCAGTTCTCTCCATGACTGAGAGCCGCTAACCACGGTCCCTCCGCTAATATTTCTCTAACTCTGACGAATTCAAGTGCGAGATTATGCATATGTGATATCAGCTAAACTTCTCTACTGCAACAACTTACATGTAAAACGGGAAAACTTAGGTAACAAAAACCTGATCACAGCGGTACGGTGTCGTACGGACCCTGATCACCGCAAAAGGCGATAAAAACTAAGAGCGGCATCCCCTTGCGGTAGAGTGCGATAGCGGTTTAAAGATCGAAATCCGTCTCCGGGATCGAGTTTTTTATGGTGCTCGGCGATAACTATAGTTTTGGATCCGAGGAGGGAGGATGCGGAGAGAAGCCTGAGCGAGTGCTCGTAGATATCGGCCATTCGATAAGGTGGATCGAGAAAAATGAAATCGGCCGTTACCCCGGTGGCTTGCAAATTGTGCAAGGCAAGCAAAACATCTTCGTTCAAGATTTCGTAGTCTGCGCCGTTTTCTAGACCCAACTTGTTCAGATTGCGATTAATCAGAGCGGCGGCAGGAGGGAATACCTCAACGAAATAGACTTTTGCCGCACCGCGGCTCAGTGCTTCGATACCCACCGCCCCGGTGCCCGCGCATAGATCGATCCAGACGGTATCGTTTAGACTGTCAGGCATTCCAGCCGAAAGAACGTTGAATACGGTTTCCCGCAGCCGGTCTGCGGTGGGGCGCAGATCCATCCCAGGAAGGGACTGCAATGAACGGCTACGAAATTTGCCGGCGATCACTCGCAAAGTATCCCTTTCGATCGAACCACGATCGCCCTGTTACCTTTGTTTTGGCGAATTTGCAACTCGTTACTCCCGGCAGTTGTCTAAATATATAGAATGGCAGGACTACAATAGGTGGATTCGAGAAGAGATAGTGGTTTTCGCATGAGAAGCTGGTCTATATCGGCGGGACGCATTTTCGGCGTGGAACTTCGCATTCACTGGACCTTCTATTTTCTGTTGCCGCTCTTCGTCTGGTACACCGAGTACACAGCTCACGGCACCGTCAACGAAGGACGCGGGCTCGGGCTGATCGGAATCATCTTTGCCTCCGTTTTGGCACATGAACTCGGACACGCGCTCGTGGCCAGGCACTATGGTATTCGCGCGAAATCCATCCTCCTGCTTCCGTTGGGTGGAATTACCCAGCTGGACGACAGCCTGCCTCCTCCGGAAGTTCTGAACGAGGATGCACTGGTTAATTCGAAGCCCCCCAAGCTCGCTCCCTGGCAGTGCGATATTCGGATTGCCATGGCTGGGCCGCTGGCCAATTTGCTGGTCGCACTGATTTCTGCCGTGGTGATTCTTGTAATTGCCCCGAATTTAGATCTCCGAAGTTGGCCGTTCATGCAATCGGGCAATCTTCCCCGCAGTTTCGTGTGGGCCAATCTGTACCTGGCGGGATTTAATTTGTTACCCGCCTATCCGATGGATGGAGGTCGAGTGCTGCGCGCCATATTCAGCCGCCGCGCCGATCCAGTCCAGGCAACGCGTCGCGCGGTGTCGATTGGCCAGGCTTTCGCCACCCTCTTCATTTTGGTTGGCATGCTTCTCCCCAACTATTGGCTGACGCTGGTGGGACTGTTTTTGTTCATCGCGTCGCAGATGGAAGAGCGTTCGGCGGTTTTTCAATCGGTGCTGGAAAAAGTACATCTCGAAGACATCATGCTCACCGATTTCGCCACGCTTTCCCCGGCTGACACACTGGAAGACGCGCTTGAAAAGGCAGTACATTCCCTGCAAGACGATTTCCCCGTGATTCGCGGTAGCGACATGGTTGGGGTGATTTCGAGACAGAAGATCCTCGAAGCTCTTCGCCTGGAAGGAAACGGCTACGTGCAGGCCGTAATGAATCGCATTTTTGAAGTGGCGCAAAAGGGCGAATCGCTGGCCTCGGCGTTTCGTAAACTTACGGCGCGGAACTTGAGCATCATTCCAGTGGTAGAAGATCAACGACTGGTGGGAATCGTGACGCTGCAAAACTTGATGCATTCAATGGCGTTGCTCGCGGAAAGCCGGAAATTGCGCAAACAGGCATTGAACTCCTAATCCAGTCGGAATCGATCCAGTCAGAACCGGCTATGGATTTCACGCATCCCCACTGATCCTACCCGGATTCTAAGTCCGCTTTTCTAGAACTTCACAACAAAGCCGATGGTAGGTTCCGCCATGTGTGCTCTTGCTCCCGTGAACAGGTTTTGCACATTGAAGTCGGGGGCCTTGTAAAGGAGTCCACGATATTGCAGTCGCACAGCCAGGTATTTGGTGAGGCTGAACCTGCGAATAAATGGCACACTTGAGAAAATGCGGTAGTCCAGACCGCCGCCGTAGAGAAACGCCGGCCTGGTTTGCTGGGTTGAAGGTAGATAGGTCTGTACGTCGTTAATCGTGTTGAAGTTGTAGCCTGGATAGAAAACCAGAGCTGCCGCACCCGCGAAAACAAACGGCTCAACTTTGGCAGTCTGAAGAAAACTGAAAACATAAGCCCCGGAATATTCTCCGATGGTGTTATGAATGCGGTAGGTCAGTGGCGATGCAAAATATATCTGCGAGTTGGCCGTGTGTCCATAGTTGAGTTCAATCGAGCTTCTTTCTGAGAACCGATACCTGCCGGTAATCAAAACAGCACCAGACTTTGTCGGGGTCAGAGTAGTGCCATTGCCTGTAGACTCGGTCGTCAGCACGGGTCCACCGTTCAGGCTGATCTCGTAGCGGTTGTCTTGGGCTAATCCGAGCGATGTCAGTAAAAAGAATGCCGCCAAAGTGATGCCGGTCTTTCGTAACATCAATTGTCCTCGCGCAAAAATCAGATTTAACCCTCAGTATTGATGGTTGGAACCAGCGGCGGCTTGCCGGGATGTATAGCAACCAGAATCTTTGCTGCATATTTTTGCCATGTGCTCATTCTGGTCTACGCAGACCAACATCATTTCTCAAATCCGCGCAGTCGGCGATTTCGTGGCCCGCATGTCAGTACAACCGAATGGCTCTGGCCTGTTCAATCGCCGGCACTTTTCTTAATTCGGTTAGTACTTCCGGCGACACGCGCCCATCGACGTGTACCACCGCGATGGCTTCTCGCGGAGCGTCCGGTTTACCATTGCCAACCCGCCGGCCAAGGGAAAAGTCCGCGATATTGATGTTGTGTTCCCCAAGAATCGTGCCTACCTTCCCAATCACGCCGGGGACATCTCGATTACGCATGTAGATAAGGCTTCGCTCCAAGGGAGCTTCAACGTCGATCCCATCCACATGGAGAAGACGAGGCGTATTTCTGTGCAAGACCGCGCCTTTAACCAGATGTTCCTGGTTAGCCGTCCGAAGCATAACCGAGAGCACGCTGCCCGACCCGCCAGTGGAACTTTTCGGCTTGCGCGATTCTTGGATGCGCAGGCCACGGGACGAAGCAATCGCCTCCGCATTCACTAAATTCGCTTTCTCCTCGAGGGATTCGTTCAAGATACCTTTCAACGCGGCATTGCGGATCAATTCCGTCTTTCCTTCCGCAATGTGCCCGGAGTAACGAATAGAAATCTCCTCCAGGGATCCGTCACTCACTTGCGCCAGGAAAGCACCCAGCCTCTCCGCCAGAACGATGTAAGGTTGAAGTTCAAGGTATTCGTCATGCGAAACCGACGGCACATTCACGGCGTTTCTGTATGACGCCATCTCGCAAATATTCTTTTACCTGATGGGCGATCTGATATCCGACCGCTTCCTGGGCTTCGAAAGTTGAGCCCGCGATGTGAGGCGTCAAAATTGCGGTTGCGATCCCCATGAGCGGCGAGTTCTTAAGCGGTTCCTCGGCGAAGACATCCAAGGCTGCTCCCGCGAGGCTACCCTGCTGCAGAGCTTCGGCGAGGGCGGTTTCATCGATCAGTTCGCCTCGCGCGCAGTTGACCAGCCGCACGCCGGGTTTCATCTTCCTGATCGATTCCGCATTGATCATGCCTGCGGTTTGCGGCGTGAGGCCTACATGCAAACTTAGGTAGTCGGCAGCTGCATACACTTCCTCCAGCTTCGCGAGACGTATACCCTGTTCTTTTGCCACCGATGCAGAAACAAAAGGGTCGTGCGCGACCACATCCATGCCAAAGACTCGCGCGCGCCGGGCGACCTCCATTCCAACCCTACCCAAGCCCACAATGCCGATTGTCTTGCCCTTCAGTTCGCTGCCTTGAAGAGATTTTTTCTCCCACTTGCCGGCGTGCATGAGATTGTTGGCGCGACCGATGTGGCGAGCCATGTCTAACATCAAGGCGAAAGTGTGTTCAGCGACAGCAATCGCATTGGCACCGGGAGTATTCATCACTGCAATGCCCTTGCGCGTGGCCGCATCCAGATCGATGTTGTCCACTCCGACGCCGGCACGCCCGATTACCCGCAACTTCCTCCCGTGCTCAAGCAGATCGGCGTTCACCTGCACCGCTGAACGCACGATGAGCGCATCCGCCGTTTCCAATTGTTCGGGCAGTTTGCCGTCGAGTTGATCGGCGGTGACGATAGTCCAGCGGGGTTCTCTTAGGAGATCCACCGCCGATGAAGAGATCTTCTCTGCGACTACGACTTTCATGTTTAGAGTCCGGTCTCCAAGATCGTGTAGGGTTGAAATAGGACATTTCCGGCTGACGTGAAAAATCCGGGTGCAGCGGGATTTACGAAAGACGTCCCGGTCAAGCATCCCATAGGCCGGCTCGCTGTTGGGTAGACGAACCTGAAAAACGAGTTTTCAGGCATTCACCGGCTGCCGCTTGTCCGCCAGGTTACGCCCGTAAACTTCCTGGGCGGCTCTCACCGCGGTGCCAAATTCCACTGGTTTTCCTGTCACGCTTGCGAGTACATGCTCGAGCGCCGCCAGGATTCCGACGGTGTCGAGGTAATCGTAGTAACCCAGATGTGCAATCCGGAACAGCTTGCCTTTCATCTCGCCCTGACCGTTGGCTACTACGGCCGCGAAGGATTCCCGAAATTCCTTCACCATTGCGCTCGAATCGACCCCGGCCGGTGACTGAATTGCGGTAAGAGCTGCTGCGGGGGAGGAGGCCGAGAACAATTTCAGTCCTAGCGCCGTTGCACTGGCACGCGTCATTTCAGCCGCCAGTTCGGCATTGTTGACCAGTGCTTCGCGCCCTGCCACCAGATCACCTTTGCCCATCTGACGGATGAAATCCAGAGCGGCACCTAACGCAGCAAAAAGAGAGGTGGCGGGAGTGTAAGACGACTCCCCCTTGGCCGCCGCTTTCCGCTCTTTGCGGAAGTCAAAATAATAGCGTGGACATTTAGCCGTCTCCATCCGCTTCCAGGATCGCTCGCTCACCGCGCAATAGGCCAGGCCGGGCGGGATCATCAACGCTTTTTGTGAACCACCGATGATGACGTCGATGCCCCAATCGTCGACATCGAAATGGGTTGTGCCCAGGCCGGTGATGGCGTCCACGACTAGGAGGACGTCGTCGCCTCGGGCGCGAACTGATTGAGCGATTCCTTTGACATCGTGGCGCGCGCCGGTGGAACTCTCGGTTGCCTGTACGTACACAACTCGCACGTCGGGAGTCAATTTCTCGCGAATTTCGTCGAGCGAGAACGTCTCACCGTAGGGAGCGCTGATTACTTCTACTGCGCACCCGAACGCTTTGGCCAGATCGCGCCAGCGCTCGCCAAACTTTCCGGCGGTCAGAACCAGCACCTTGTCTCCCGGCGAGGTGAGATTCGACACCGAGCCTTCCATCACCCCGGTGCCGGAACAAGACAGCACCAGAACATCATTTTGGGTTCCGATGAAATCCTTCATATCAGTCAGAACCCGCGAATAAAGAGCACGGAAGTCGGCGGTGCGATGGTGCATGGCAAAAGAAGCCATGGCGGTTTGTGCGGCAGGGAGTATGGGCGTCGGGCCGGGAGTGAAAAGACGGTTCTTAAGCAACATTTACTGAAAAGTCCTTTGGTGGAAGATCGCTATAGTTTACCGGAATCAGACTTCATTAACCACGTGACCGCCATCGGTGGCTGCCGCGTAGGGTGGTTGAACAGCCGCCTAAGACGATGGTTCAGGTCTTGTCAGTTCAAACCGATTTGTCGACCAGCGATCATCTTCCGCCAGCAAGCAAAGGCAGATTCCTCGGGTGATACCGCCGCGCTTCGGAATGACCTTGGCGGGCTGATCTGCGAAACTGCCATGCACAAGTACGTATAATCTGATCATGAACCTCCCCGAGCAGATTCAGGAAGACATCGTCGCTGCCATGAAGGCACGTGACGAACACCGGCTGTCGACGCTCCGCATGGTGAAAGCCGCGCTCAAGAATCGTGAGATCGAGAAGATGGCTCCGCTCGACGACAAGGAAGCGCAGCAAGTTTTGGCCACTCTTATCAAACAACGTAAGGATTCCGTCGAGCAATTCACCAAGGGTGGCCGTCAGGAGATGGCCGACAAGGAAGCTGCGGAAATCAGGCTCATCGAAACATACATGCCGAAGGCAGCGAGCGGGGACCAGGTGGTTGCCGGTGTGAGGGCTGTCATCGCCGAAATGGGTGCGCCCACGATGAAGGAGATGGGCGCGGTCATGAAAAACGTCATGGCACGATTCGCCGGAGCAGGCATCCGCGTAGACGGAAAGGTGGTTAGTGACGCGGTGAAGCAGGAACTTGCGGGAAAATAGTTTTAGGAATTCT
The DNA here is from genome assembly GCA_963786325.1 of Terriglobia bacterium. Lineage (GTDB taxonomy): Bacteria > Acidobacteriota > Terriglobia > Terriglobales > Acidobacteriaceae > JAIQFF01. The sequence continues at coordinate 426,724 of CAWAYW010000010.1, read as the reverse complement.
AGGGCACGTTTATCGGCTTCGTTGCAGCTCCCGATATACTTCGCTCTTCGAAACTCCCCTTTCCTTGGCAATCTTTTTCAACGCTGCTTTCTCATCCACTTTCTCTTCGTCCATGACCTGCTGGAGCCTTTGACGCAGGCTCTCTCTCGGCATGGCTTTCCTCTCCACCTCTTGCGCTTTGCCGATCAGGAGAGTGATTTCGCCCTTGATGTCAGCGCGCATCTTCAACGTTTCCAGAATGTCGCCAGTGCGGCCCCGCAGGAATTCTTCGTGGACTTTTGTGACTTCACGAGCAATCACCACCTGCCGCTCTGGTCCCAGGACCTCAAGCACGTCCGCTAGCGATTCTCTGATTCGGTGGGGTGCCTCGTAGAAAATTTGCGTTCGGGGCGACTCGGTGATGCTTTCGAGGATCTGCCGACGTTGCCCGCTCTTTGGAGGGAGAAATCCGTTAAAGCGAAATGAATCGGTGGGTAGACCACTGGCCACCAGCGCCGCCAGAAAAGCCGAGGCGCCAGGTATGGGAATAACCGGAATGTGATGTCGAATGGCCAGTGAAACGAGGCGATGCCCGGGATCGGAGATACCTGGCATACCGGCGTCAGTGACCAGGGCGACTCGCGCCCCGCTCTCAAGCTCAAGCACTAACTCCGCCGACCGGGTCATTTCGTTGTGCTCGTGATAACTCGATGTGCGGGTAGTGATGCCGTAGTGATTCAATAGCTTTTGCGTCTGACGGGTATCCTCACAGGCAATGACGTCGGCTTCTTTGAGCACGCGCACGGCTCGCAGTGTGATGTCTTCCAGATTACCGATTGGCGTTCCGACCAGGTAAAGTCCCGGAGTCAGGGGGGCTTTCAGATCGGCGCGAGTGTCGTCGCCTGCCTTCATGATGGCGAGTTTAGCATCGGGCTCCGTCACCGGGGCCGATCGCCGCGTTTCTACCCTAACGACTGCGGGTTCATTGACGTGCCTCGGCGCAAACCCTAGAATCAAAACACAGCCGCCCGCACGATCCCAAGGCTGAAAGCTGGATCAGCGGACTGCCAGCTCAAAGATTCATTCGCGTTTGAGGAGCGTCTCAGGAAGTCCATGCCACTTTACGAATACGAGTGCAAGAAGTGCCATCATCGCTTTGAGAAAATCCAGAAATTTTCCGATCCCCATGTAAAGAAGTGCCCAAAGTGTGGCGGCCCGATTGAGCAGGTCATCTCCGCGCCGGCAGTGCAATTCAAGGGTTCGGGATGGTACGTGACCGATTACGCTAAGAAATCCTCCGCGCCTTCTTCCTCTTCCTCGAACGGAGACTCTTCGTCAAAGAACGAAAGCAAGTCGAAGTCGGACGACTCCTCGAAGTCCGAAAGTTCTTCGAGGTCCGACAGTTCAAGCTCCGCCAAGGCAGAGGCTTCAAAGGCTTCGTCCGAAGCCTCGTCTGCGAAGAAAAGCGGAAAAAAATAAGTCTGAGCGCCACTACTGGGGGACTTGAGCATAGCGCCCGGCAGTCGTGAATCGTCCGCACGCCTACGGGCATCCAATTGTCGTTATAACGAGGATATGACCATGATTACGATTCGAGGCAGTGTCGAACGTGGAGGGGGCGACTTCGGGTGGCTCAACACTCGCCACACGTTTTCTTTTGATACGTACAATGATCCTCGTTTTATGGGATTCCGTTCCCTGCGGGTGATCAATGAAGATTGGGTGCAGGGAGGCCATGGCTTTCCGATGCATCCGCATCGCGACATGGAGATCATTACCTATCTCCTGGACGGAGCCCTGGAGCACAAGGACAGTCTAGGGAACGGATCCATCATTCGCCCTGGCGATGGACAGCGCATGAGCGCTGGGACGGGAGTGCGGCATAGCGAAGCCAATGCTTCTGATAGTGAAACCGCACACCTGCTTCAAATCTGGATTTTGCCCGATCGAAAGGGGCATACGCCGGGTTATGAACAGAAGTCATTCTCGGAAGCCGAAAAGCGGGGCAGGTTACGCCTGATTGCGGGTCCGGACGGCAAAGACGGCTCGGTGACTATTCATCAGGATGCGAAGCTTTACGTGTCGCTGCTGGCGCCTGGTCAGGAAGTGAAACACGAGCTTGGCAGGGGCCGGTACGGTTGGCTGCAGGTTGCGCAAGGTGCAGTCGAACTAAATGGGCAAGCCCTTGGACAAGGGGATGGCGCGGCCATTAGGGAAGAACGGCAGGTGCAGGTAAAGGGCACCAGCAACGCCGAAATCCTGCTCTTCGATCTGGCATGAGCCCGTGCTGTGCAGTCGTCGAGGTTTGCCGCATAGCGGTCGCTCCCAGATATTGTGCCTGAAGAGGTGCCGGTTGGGGCGGGTTCATGCGACGGCGCGAGATAAATGTTTTGGTTCGAATAGGTGACCGCGCCACGTTTGAAGGACTCGCATTCTGTGTTCGTCGTTGCCGTGGCATTGGTTTGTGTGCTAATTTCGCCGATCAATTCTCGTGAACTTTCTTTTTCATCACGAAAAGCCTTCCCAAGCTTCGCAGGAGCCGGTGCAAGCGACGGTTCCGGAGCTCCGTGAGGCGGAACTGGCGGCGGCCTATTACGGTAAGCGGCAGGGAGGGGATCACTATGACTTCGTGAGGGTAGGTCCAAGCCGGGTTCTGTTTGGTCTGTTGGATATCGCGGGACGGATCGAAGAAAACGGGGCTGTGGTATCAGCCGCGCAAAATACCTTTCGCACACGGTCGCCAGAGCTTTTCTCAGCCAACGACGTGAATGAACCGGACGCGATGGCCGAGCTTTGCCTCGATCTGAACCGGGCCATTATGGCGGCGGAGGGGGGCGTTCGGTCGTGTCCAGCGTTCGCGGCCTGTTATAACGAAGACCTGGGTACGATTTGCTATTTTAATGCTGGTCATACCCCTGGGTTGCTTCGCGATCCAGGCGGCATCGTTGAACTGAAGGCAACCGGCTTGCCGATGGGGCTTTTCTCGCATGCCACTTGCGAGGCCCCCCTGGTGGCGTTACCTCCAGGGGCGGCGCTTTTGTTGGTTTCTCGTGGAGTGCTCGAAGGAAGGCATAAACGCGAAGAATTCGGTATTGAGCGGGTGAAAAGCGGTTTTCAGCAAGCGGTGGGAGACTCGGCGAAACAAATCTGCGCGGCGGCGATCGACGGCGTTCAACAATTCATGCAACGACCACCCGTTCACAATGACGTAACGGCGCTGGCTCTGGTTCGGACTGGAGACAATAAAACCGCAGTGACAGGATAATAGTCGCGTACTCATCTGCACACCTGCTCGCTTCGGCCATTACCGTGTTCTGTTTTGGAAGATTTCCACTACGATAGCTGTAAATTCGCCTTTTATTCGCTTCGACGGACGTGTATAATCCACGCCATCAATACCCTCTAAATTCATAACTCGCTAGGAGCCGCATTTTTATGGCTGATGAACGGACAAAAGCGATTGATCTCGCGTTCGCGCAAATCGAAAAGCAATTCGGCAAAGGCTCCATCATGCGGCTCGGCTCGAAGGAGATTGTTCCCATCGCTGTTATTCCGACGGGGGCAATTTCATTCGATGCGGCTCTGGGCGTGGGTGGGTTTCCCCGTGGACGCGTGGTCGAGATCTTCGGACCGGAATCTTCCGGCAAAACGACGATCGCATTGCAGGTGGTTGCGCAGGCCCAGAAAACCGGTGGCATGGCCGCTTTCGTCGATGCTGAGCACGCCCTCGATCCGCAATACGCCAAGAAGTTGGGGGTGGATGTAGACAATCTGCTCGTCTCGCAACCGGATTATGGAGAACAGGCGCTCGAGATCACGGAGGCCTTGGTGCGTTCGGGTGCGATCGACGTACTGGTGGTCGATTCCGTGGCTGCTCTTGTCCCCAAGGCCGAACTTGACGGCGAAATGGGTGACAGCCACATGGGGTTGCAGGCACGCCTGATGTCACAGGCCCTTCGCAAATTGACTGGAACGGTTTCCAAATCGCGCACCTGTCTGATTTTCATTAACCAGATTCGGGAGAAGATTGGAGTCATGTTTGGCAATCCGGAAACCACCACCGGCGGACGTGCTCTCAAGTTTTACTCTTCGGTTCGGGTGGATATCCGCCGCATAGCCGCTATTAAAGAGGGCGATGTGATGACCGGATCGCGCACCAAGGTCAAAGTGGTAAAGAACAAGGTTGCGGCCCCCTTCCGAGAAGCGGAGTTCGACATTATGTATGGCGAAGGGATTTCGCGAGAAGGCGATCTGCTTGATCTTGCTGTCAACAACAATCTCCTGGAAAAATCCGGAGCATGGTATAGCTACAAAGGCGAACGCATCGGCCAGGGTCGTGAGAACGCGCGCCAGTTCCTGAAAGACAATGGCGAAACTTTCGCCAAACTGGAAGTAGAAGTGCGGAAGCACCTGGGATTGACGCCAGCCGGCCCGCAACCAGCGGTTGCTCCGTCCGCCCAACCCGCCGCCGGTGCTCCGCAGGGAACCGGTGCACGCGTCACCACTATGCCCAGTGCAATGCCGGAAAGTGCCAAGGTGCCGGCCGCGAGGCGGTAGTCGCGCGACTGGCATGCCCTTTTCACGGACTCTAAAGCTGTGCGGATTGAGCCAGACTTAAAAGGTTTGCTTCATATAACTTCCTGTCCATGATATTGAGATTCTCTCGGGTTCGGCTATGCAAGTAATTGCCATCCCTGCCCTCGCCGCATAGAATCTTCATTTACGCCAAGTCTGCTTTTTTTGTCAGGAACTGATGAGGATGCTTGAAAAAGGTCATCGCTATCTATCCCGGCTCGTTTGATCCACCTACCAACGGGCACCTTGATCTGATCGAACGAGGGAGCAAAATATTCGACGAGTTGATCGTCGCCATCTTGCGCAATCCGGACAAGAATCCTTTGTTCAGCCTGGGGGAGCGCCGGGCGATGCTGGAAGCCCTGACCGCGGATCTTAAGAACGTTCGAGTCGACGTGTTCGATGGCCTGACGGTGGATTACGCCGCGAGAGTTAAAGCCGGAGCCGTGTTGCGCGGCATCCGAGCATTGAGCGATTACGAATATGAGCTACAAATGGCGATGATGAATCGCAAACTGCAGCCTGACCTAGAAACGGTTTTCATGATGCCGGCTGAGCAGTATTCCTATCTGAGCTCCCGCCTGGTGCGTGAAGTTGCGAAGCTGGGAGGGTCGATTCAGGATTTGGTGCCCGAAATGGTGGAGCGCAGGCTCAGAGAAAAACTTGATCCTGCGGTCAAGCTGCAAAACGTAAGAAAATCGATGACAAGGAAACGAGTATGACCCCAGTAACGGAAGCGACCCCTGCGGTAAGACTTACGGAACGCATCAACCGGATCGAACCCTCAGCCACCATGGCGGTAGTGGCGGAGGCTGACAAACTGCGACAGCAGGGCATTGATGTCGTGGATTTGGGGGCCGGTGAGCCGCATTTTTCCACGCCGCAGCACATTAAAGACGCGGCGATCAGTGCTATTCAGAGTAATTTCTCGAAGTACACGGCTGTCGGAGGCACGCTGGAGTTGCGCGATGCTATCGTGCGCCGTCACACGACGGACTTCCAGTCGGAATATCGCCGCGAAGAATGCATGGCTTCGGTTGGCGGTAAGCATGCGTTGTTCAACGCCATTCAGGTATTGGTCGATCACGGTGATGAAGTGATCCTTCCCGTCCCCTACTGGGTATCGTTTAAAGACATTGTGCGTTACGCGGGGGGAAACTGCGTGTTGTTAGAGACTGACGAAAATCAGGGCTTCCGTGTAACAGCGGAGATGATCGCACGTCTGGTCACTCCGCGCACAAAGATGATTATTTTGAATTCCCCGTCTAATCCTTCGGGTGCTGTCATGTCCCCCAAGGATTTGAAGGCTGTCGTGCAACTGGCGGCAGCGCGGGGGATTTGGGTGCTTTCCGACGAGTGCTACGTGTATTTGAATTACACGGGTGATAATTTTTCAGTGGGATCGTTGCGAGAGTTCCGGGAGCGCATGGTCATCATCGGCTCGTTATCGAAAACTTATGCGATGACGGGTTGGCGCCTGGGTTACGCGTTAGCCCCCGCTCCGGTTCTGTCGGCCATGCAGAAATTGCAAAGCCAATCCACGTCGAATCCGACGTCCATTGTGCAGAAGGCAGCCGTAGCGGCTTTGAACGGGCCACAGCAATGCGTGGCAGACATGCGGCTCGAATACATAAAACTGCGCGACCACGTGGTCAACGGACTGCGCGCGATCCCAGGCGTGAAGTGCACCATGCCGGAAGGCGCGTTCTACACATATCCGAACATGGCGTCGTTCATCGGGCGTGGCGGAATCAAATCGGCTTCCGATCTCGCCGGACGTTTGCTGCGGGACGCGCATGTGGCGGCAGTTCCCGGAGAAGGATTTGGAACACGCGAGCACATTCGGATTTCGTACGCTACCTCATTGACTGAGCTTGATCGCGGGCTGGATCGCATGCGCAAGTTTCTTTCCGGACTGTAGCCCGGATCAGCAAGTAAAACCTCGAGGGTCGCTGGCGAGTGGCGGCTTCGTGTTCCCACCATGGGCACTCTCTATCCATTCTCGATGCAGCCTGTTTTTGACCCACGTCCCTGGGGCACGCTCGATCTATCGCCAATTTATCCGAATCACAAGTTCGAAGAAAAAATTGGGGAAGCCTGGCTTACCGGTGATGCCGGCCTGGTTGCGAATGGGCCGCTCAAGGGAAAAACGCTCGCGGAATTGAGCCTGCAGTTCGGCCGGGAATTGGTGGGAGAGGCCGCTCCCGATCCAAACCGATTTCCGTTACTGCTGAAATTTCTATTTCCCCACGAGAAGCTTTCGGTCCAAGTCCATCCCGACGATAAAGAGGCGCGCCGCGTTGGGCAGCCCTGGGGCAAAACCGAGTGCTGGTACGTTGCGCACGCTCGTCCTGGTGCGCAGATTGGACTGGGCCTGAAAGCCGGCGTAACCAGGGAAAAATTCGAACAGGCGATTCATAACCAACACGCCGACGAATTGCTGAACTGGATTAACGTCTACCCGGGCGAAATGATCTACGTGGCTGGCGGGACCGTGCATACGCTGGGTCCGGGTTCGGTGATTGTGGAAACACAGCAGCAGTCCGATACCACCTATCGTCTTTATGACTACGGGCGTCCGCGCGAGTTGCATCTGAAGCAAGGCCTCGCCGCCATCAAGGAGCAAGTGCGATCCGGCAAGGTGATACGTCCTGCGCCGTCCCAATTAGACGGTTCTGCGAACCGCAGAGCACCGATGATTTCTTCCCCTTACTTTGTGGTAGATATGTTCGAGCTCAAAGAACCTCATAAGTTCGAGACCAAGGATGAGGTTGGCAAGCGTTCGGTTCAGATTCTGGTTGCCGTTGAGGGCTGCGGAATCATCGAAGCGCCAGGCACAAACCCGGTCACGCTGGCGAAGGGCGATGCCGTGGTTGTCCCGGCTGCAGTGGGAGATTTTCAGGTGCGGCCACAGTGGTCGGTTGAATTGATCAAAGCGATGGTGCCCGGCAAAGCGCTGCCGGAGCCGGAAACGAGAATGTAGAAGAACGTTCAGCGCCAGACTGCCAGTTTTCAGGAGCTCGAACTGAGTTATTGTAGTGAAAATAAACTTCCATCCCGTAATTCTGGCGGGCGGACGGGGCACGCGGTTTTGGCCCCTGAGCCGTCAACGTCGAGCGAAGCAGATGCTGGCGCTCGACGGCAACCAGACGATGATTCAGCAGACAGTCGCACGTCTTTTGCCCTTGGCTGCAGCCAACCGCATCTGGGTCATTACGAATGAGCACTTGCAGCGCGAGGTATCGCGCCAGCTCCCAAAGCTGAGCAGGAACCAGATTTTGGCTGAGCCGGTAGGGCGGAATACGGCGCCTGCCATTGGACTGGCGGCTTTCATCCTGCTGAAAACTGATCCCGATGCGGTCCTCGGACTGTTTCCTTCCGATCATGTAATCGGCGACGAGGTACGATACCGAGCCGTGCTGAAGAACGGAATTGAGATCGCATCGTCGGGCGAGAATATTGTGGTGTTGGGCATCCGTCCCACCCGCGCGGAGACCGGGTACGGATACATCGAAGCTGGTTCGTCGCTTCGCGGCGATGGACTTGGTGTCAAGCGCTTCACCGAAAAACCTGACGCTACTCGTGCGGCAGAATTCGTGAGGGCGGGAAATTATTTCTGGAACAGCGGAATGTTTCTTTGGAGCGCGCGGACACTGACCGGAGCACTTCTCGAATACCTGCCAGAGACGGCAGTGCTGCTACAGAAAATGGCGGCAACATTCGGTACAAACAAATTTGCTCCCACGCTTTCCCGGCTCTATCCAAAGTGCGAAAACATCAGTGTTGACTATGCCGTTCTTGAGCCACGCTCTGCCAGGGGGGAACAGGGTTCCCATATCACTTGTCTTCCAGCTGCTTTCGGATGGAACGATCTGGGGTCCTGGACGGCCTTGCATGAACACCACTCCGCCAAAAGCTCGCCCCCAGGAGGCAATTTGTTTAATGCGAAAGGCGTGTTCACTTTGCAAGCGCAGGGAAATTACATTCACGCTCCAGGCAAATTTGTGGCCGCCCTGGGAGTAAACAATCTTGTAGTTGTTGAAACCGAGGATGCGTTGTTGATAACTACCCACGAACGGGCACAGGACGTGGGAAAAGTGGTGAAGTATCTGGACGAGAAAAAACTGCGTAATCTAGTTTGAGGACTCCTGGGCGATTTCTCGTTTGTCTGCAAGACGAATACGATTGCTCCCCGACGAAATGACAAATGACTAACAACCGACCCATCAAGTTTGGCACTGACGGCTGGCGCGGGATCATTGCCGACGATTTTACCTTTGACAACGTGCGGCGCGTTGCGGGCGGGATCGCCGCGTACATACTGGGGCACGAAAATCCCGCTCATGGCGTCTTCGTTGGCTATGACACTCGATTTCTCTCTTTGCAAGCGGCGCGAGTGGTTGCTGAAACGATTGCCGAGGCGGGAATACCAGTGCGGCTAACGATGGATGCAGTCCCTACTCCGGCAGTTTCTCTTGCGGTAAAGGCGCAAGGCGGCGCCGGCGGAGTGATGGTCACCTCCAGCCACAATCCCTGGAATTGGAATGGCGTGAAGTTCAAGGGCAAGTTTGGCGGATCGGCCACCCCCGCCATCATGGAGATCATTGAAGAGGAAGTCGCCGCCGGCTCGCTTCCTAAAGGTAAAAAGGTTCCGGTTGAAGAAGTCGACCTGATGTCGCGGTATTCCGATGCCATCTGCCGGTTTGCTGATCTTGATGTGATCGCCAAAGCAGGTTTCAAATTTGCGGTGGATTCGATGTATGGCTCCGGCCGTGGCGTGCTTACACGCATATTCGATTCTCGCGGGATTTCTTATGTTGCCATCCGTCAGGAATTGAATCCTCTGTTTCCAGGAATCAATCCCGAGCCTATCGAGCCGCACATCGAAATGTTGCGTCAGACCGTGCTGAAAGAAAAATGCCAGGCCGGGTTGGCCAGCGATGGTGATGCAGACAGGATTGGCGCCATTGCGGAAGATGGCAGTTTCGTGGATTCGCACAAGTGTTTTGCCGTCCTTCTCCGTTGGGTACTGGAGAGAAAACAATGGTCGGGGAACGTGGTTCGTGCCTTCAACACGACTGGCATGGTGGATCGAATCGCCGCTAAATACGGGCGCAAGCTCATTGAGTGTCCCATTGGTTTCAAATACATAGCAGACCTGATGATGGAACAGGAAATTGTGGTGGGAGGAGAAGAGTCCGGTGGCATTGGATACTCGCGCTACCTGCCGGAGCGCGACGGCATCCTCAACTGCTTGCTGCTTGCGAACGTCATGGCGGACGAAAACAAACCGCTGGGACTGCTCGTCTCCGACCTGCAACGCGAATATGGACCGCATTTTTACGGTCGCAGGGATTTGCACATCACGGAAGAAATGAAGCAAAGCGCGGTCGCGAGAGCAGGTTCCCAGGGCATGAAACGTTTGGGACGTTTCTCCATCCTGCGAAAGGAAGGCATGGATGGGGTAAAGCTTTTTCTCGATGCTTCAAAGAACGGGAATGGAGCCGAGCCTTGGGTGCTATTTCGAATGTCCGGCACCGAGCCGTTGCTAAGGGTGTATGCGGAGGCGGCCGCTCCTGAACTGGTAAGTGAAATTCTTTCGACCTCCGAGGCTTTTGTGCGGGGCGACAAAGGCTGAAACGCGGAAGACCCACTTACAGTATTGGACTTTTGGGTCTCGTAAAAGCGCGTTCATCCATACGATAATCGATTCGGCACGGCGATCAATCCGGTACGATAATCGTTAGATAAGCCATGGCCTCTGCAGCCGCTATCGTCCCTCCCCCCTCCGATTCGCCTCAGGCGCGTCGCTATAACCGCATCAGGCGCTGGATTGGGGTCGCGGATTTCATCCTCAGTCTTGCTCTGATGGTGGCGCTACTGGCTACCGGATGGACCGGCACACTGAGGGACATCGCCTACCAAGCCACGTTTCAGCACTACAGTCTGGCTCTTTTTTTGTACGTGTTGATCCTCATGGTGCTGGCGAAAATTCTCGGGCTTGGCCTCGACTTTTACAGTTTCCGTCTCGAACATCGCTACCAGCTTTCTAATCTGAGGCTGCGGGCATGGGTATGGGATGAACTGAAGGGTGTCCTTTTGGGAGTTGTCCTGGGTGGGATCGTGGTTGAGCTTTTGTATTTTATCCTCCGCGAATCGCCGCAGCATTGGTGGCTGATCGCGTGGGCGTCGTTTCTGGGATTATTTGTACTGTTGGCGCAGCTAGCTCCGGTAGTTTTATTTCCAATTTTCTACAAGTTTGCGCCTCTCGAAAACGAGGAGTTGAAAGACCGGCTCGTACGGTTAGGCGAGCGTGCGGGAACGCGAGTTCGAGGCGTTTACCAATGGAAACTTTCGGAAAAGAGTAAGAAAGCGAACGCGGCACTTACTGGGTTAGGAAATACCCGCCGTATCATTCTCGCCGACACTCTGCTGGAGAATTATTCGACCGACGAGATTGAGGCCGTTCTCGCGCATGAACTCGGGCATCACGTACACAAACATATTTTCAAGAGCATTCTGGTGCAGGCAGGAATTACGTTTGTCGGATTCGCGGCGGCCAACTGGGTTTTGCATTATGCGGTTGATCGCCTGCATGTGTTTGAGACTTTGTCTGATTTTGCCAATCTTCCATTGTTGATGTTGGTTGCGACGCTGCTTTCGTTTCTGGTGCTGCCGTGGCTTAATGCTTATTCCCGATTTAACGAGCGCCAGGCCGATCGATATGCCTTCCGCTCCATTTCGACGGTCGCGCCTTTTATTTCTGCCATGAACAAGCTGGCAGACCAGAACCTTGCGGAACGGTCGCCGTCAAAATGGGTGGAGTGGTTATTTCATTCGCATCCCGCAACTTCCCGACGCGTGGCGGCGGCGCAAGCCTGGGCAAAGGCTCAACCCAAGCCGGTGGGGTCTGTGTTGCACGAGAGCTAAAAGCGGCCGGACAAGATGGCTGCCCCACACATTTCTATATTCTGCGGAGAATTTCTTCCACTCGCTGCAAATCTTCTTCCGTGTCAACTCCCACTGTGTCGTAGGGAGTTTGCGCCAGATGAATAGGAATTCCGTTCTCCAGAAAGCGTAACTGTTCCAGCCGTTCACTGCGCTCCAGCGAGGATTCCGGAAGCGTTACGAAACGGTCTAAGGCCACTTTGCGGTAGGCATAAAAACCAAGATGCTTGAAGTAGCTGGGGCTGGCACCATCGCGATCGTGGGGAATCGTCGCTCGGGAGAAATAGAGAGCTCGCCCAGCCAAATCACCTACGACTTTAACGGCACCAGGATTATTGACATCGACCGGCGCCGCGGCCGTCATCAAAGTGCCCACCTGGATGGAAGGATTTCGCATCAGCTTACTCAACGCCTCAATATGCTCAGGTCGAGTCAGGGGTTCGTCGCCCTGCACGTTCAGATAAACATCCGCCCCGATCGACTGGGAAACTTCATGCACTCGCTCGGTGCCACTGCGGTGCGTCGAGGAAGTCATCCGAGTCTTCCAACCGTTTTGTTGGCAGACTTCGATGATTTCCTCTGAGTCTGTGGCAATAATCACGTCATCCAGCACCAGCGACGACTTTACGGCGCAGTACACGCGGCCAATCAGAGTTTGCCCGCCGATTTCACGGAGCATTTTACGGGGTAGCCGGGTAGAGGCCAACCGGGCGGGTATGACGGCAACGATTCTCATAGACGACAGATCTGACATCATATACATCAAGTGCAAAGACGAAATGATTTGACTTACAAAGTATCAGTTCAAAAAACAATAGGTAACCCTGGACTCGGTGCCGGACGGCGGTTACCCATGTGTTCACCTCACCGGTGATAAGCGGCTGACACCTGCGAAACTACGTTATATACTTATCCACTCGCGGGTTGCTGACCCCCGTTCGCTCCACGCGGTTGGGCTCGTGCATAAATCAGGGGTTGCCTGAGAGCTTCCATTTGTCCCCTCCACGGGCCGAGGTCATTGATGGAAGAATCGTACCGAGGCCGCCCAGATGGAGCCCCTTCAGACTCTGGTGAGGGTGGTGCGGTGCGTGCGCCCGCAAAGGGCGACAGTTCTTCTCCTGGCGTTCCACCCAGGCCAGATTCGCCATCGGATTCTCCAACCCTGATCGATATACCTGTTTCAACTTTCAACGACCCGTCCGATTCTCCGACTATGGTTCCGGGAGGAACTGGGAGCGATCCCTCCGACTCGCCCACGATGGTCGACCACGGTTCAGGCTTCGGAGCCGATGCCCCTACCATGGTAGGGGGCGCGCCGTGGACTGCCCAACCAACGCCTCCACGAGTTCTCAGACCTCAGTCCAGCCCTTCTATGCTTCAACCGGGCTCAGTGCTCGGCCAACGCTACGAAATCCTGCAAATCCTGGGTGAGGGCGGCATGGGCGCGGTCTACAAAGCCCGCGACCGGGAACTGAACCGCATGGTGGCTCTGAAGGTGATCCGGCCCGAACTGGCAGGGAACCAGTCCATTATCGATCGCTTCAAGCAGGAACTGCTGCTGTCCACTCAGGTTACTCACAAGAACGTCATCCGGATCTACGACTTGGGCGAAGCCGACGGCATGAAGTTCATCACCATGGAGTTCGTCGAGGGTGAGGACTTGCGCAGCCTCATGCAGCAGAAGCAGAAGATGTCGCCAGTGGAAGCGGTAGAAATCATGCTGCAAGTCTGCCGCGCGCTGGAGGCGGCGCACAGCGTGGGCATCATTCACCGCGATCTGAAGCCGCAAAACATTATGCGCGACAAGGCCGGACGAATCCTGGTGATGGATTTCGGCCTGGCCCGCACACTCGAAGGCGACGGCATGACCCAGACCGGCGCCCTGGTCGGCACCATGGACTACATGTCCCCGGAACAGGCCTTGGGCAAGGATTTGGATCAGCGTTCCGATTTGTTCACGCTGGGACTGATCTTCTATGAGTTGCTGACTGGGAAAATGCCGTACAAGGCTGACAGCGCTATAGCCAGCCTGCTCAAGCGCACTCAGGAACGAGCCGCCCCAGTTTCCAGCCACGACGCCACCATCCCCAAGCCGCTCAGCGACATCGTCAGCCGCTGCATGGACCCCGACGTCAACATGCGCTACTCCAGTTCCAGCCAGATCATGGCCGATCTGGAAGCCTGGCAGGGCGGACGCGCGGCGGCCACACTGACCTTCCCCGCCAGCAGCAAACCCTGGGGACAAACCATTCCATGGCACTGGATCGGCGGAATCGCAGCGGCGCTCGTCCTGGCGATTGTAGGCTTCGTGTTTCGAGAGTGCTGTTCAGGCCCAGCGCAAAGGCGCCAACGGCCCGGTCGTGTCATTGGCAATCTTGCCGTTTAGGAACGCTTCGGGCGATCCGTCACTGAATTGGCTGGGGACCACCCTCGCGCAGATGCTGGAGACGGACATGGGCGAGTCGGCGTCTCTGCGGACCGTCCCTTCGGACCGCGTCAATCAGATCTTGCACGATCTGCGCGTGGCGCCCGATGCCACTCTGGATCCTGACACTCTTCGCCGGGTGGCAGAATTCACCAGTGCCGACCGCCTACTCTGGGGGCAGTACCTTAAGCTTGGAGACCAGATTCGCATCGATGCTACCCTACAGGACCTCAAGCAACAGCGCAACTTCGTCTTGAAAGCGGAAGCGGCCAATGAAAAGGAGTTGCCCAAGGCCCTTCAGCAGTTAGCCGAGTCCGTCCAAAAGAGCCTGGCCTTACCCCCTGAGACTATCAAGGAACTCCAGGCGAAGACTCTCAAGCCTTCGTCACAATCTGTGCAAGCACTGCGCTATTACGGCGAAGGATTGCAGCTGGCGCACCAGGGGAAAAATCTGGACGCCGTAAAACAGTTTGAAGCTGCAACCAAGGAAGATCCCAGTTTTGCCTTGGCCTATTCCAAGCTGGGGGGAACATACGCCGTCCTCGGATACGGCGACAAGGCGCAGGAATTCTCGCGCAAAGCTGTGGACCTAAGCGACAAAGCTTCCCCGCAGGAAAAATATCTAATCCTGGCAGAGGACGCCAGGGTAACCAAGAACAACGCCAAGGCCATCGAGTCCTACGAGAACCTGGCCAAGATTTTGCCCGACGACCCTGATGTGCAATACGCACTAGGACGGCTTTATGAAGATACCGCCTCCTTAGACAAGGCCCGTACCTACTACGAGAAAATTCTGGCCCGCGACCCTAAGAATGTGGACGCTTTGCTGCATATCGGATGGGTTGAAGTCAGGGGCAACAATTCTCAGGGTAGCCTTGATTACCTGAACCGTGCCCTCACGCTCGCTGTCCAGCTTGGCAACGACGAACAGAAGGCTTTGATTCTGGACGCCATCGGCACTGCGTACCAACACATGAACAAGCTCGACGACGCCCTGCGCAATCTCCAGGAAGCGCTTGGCGTCAAACGCCGCCTCGGCGACAAGGCGGGGATCGCAGAGACTCTCGAATGGATGGGCCAGGTTGAAACATACGCCGGCCAATCGGACCAGGCGCGCAAGAGTTTTGAGGAAGCGCTCCGCCTGCGTCGCGAAGCGGAGATAAGGTCGGCATCGCCGGCAACTTGCTCGATCTGGGAAGTTTTTATGAAAGTATCGGGCAATACGACCTGCCTTGGGCATGTGTAAGGAAGCGGCGCC
This sequence comes from Terriglobia bacterium, assembly GCA_963786325.1. Taxonomy (GTDB): domain Bacteria; phylum Acidobacteriota; class Terriglobia; order Terriglobales; family Acidobacteriaceae; genus JAIQFF01. The sequence continues at coordinate 411,539 of CAWAYW010000010.1, read as the reverse complement.
CATCTATCGGGAGGTGGGCGACCGCCAAAACGAGGCCACCTGCTAAACCAACTGGGATGGATTTACCTCGACAAAGCCGACTACGAGAACGCCATGACCTACTTTCGACAGGCCCTTGACCTCCGCCAGAAAGTAGGGTCTCCCGGCGATGTCGCCGACACACTCTACAACATCGGGGATACCTACGCCCGCACCGGGAAATACGGCGAAGGGGTGGACTACTACCTCAAGGCTTTCGATTCCTGGCGCAAAGCAGGTGACGCGCGCGGAGTGGCCTTCGCGTCTTATGGCCTGGGAAAGTTCTTTCAATACCAGGGACGTTATGGAGCGGCCTTAACGTCCGGGGACGACGCGCTTAAGAGCTGGCGTGAAGTCGATGACCGCGGCTTCTGGCTGCCTAAATTCAGGGGCGTTACGGTAATCCCTGACTCTCATTGGCCGGGGAGATGAGGCCCAGAAAGACCTGGAGGAAGCCCTGGGCATCGCGCGCGAACTCAAGAACAACCCACTGATTACGCGTATCCTGAACTTTCAGGGTGACCGTCTCTTCTACCGCGGGGACTTCAAAACCGCCCGGTCCCTGTTCGAGCAAGCCTCCGCGGTCGCAGCCCGCACGACCGACCGGGAACAGGTCCTACTCTCCAAATTTAATCTGGCCAAGGTCGCCGTCAAGGAAGGCCGCTTTCAGGAGTCCATTAAGGTCTTGATAGCCGCTGGCCGAGATGCAGACAGATCCGGTCTGAAACACCTATCGATCGAATCGTCGATTTGCCTGGCGGAGGCGCTGATCGCAGCAAACAATTTCCGCCCGCCCGCAAGTACTGGATCGCAGCTTGAACGAAAGCGAAAACCAGGGCTGCAGGTCTTGCTCGCCAAGAGCCAGTACCTGCTGGCCGAAACGCTTCGCCTGGCGGCAATCAAGCCGAGGCTTCCGCCCACTACACCGAGGCGCATCGAATCCTCGATGACATCAACAAAGAAGCGCACACAGATGACATCCTGAAACGCAGCGACCTCGCGACGATCTATCAGGAGTCCGCTCGCTGGCAGGGCCCGAAGTCATAAGCCACAGCCAAGTACCGAGTGCGACAGCTTCATCGCAGAGCTTAAATCAGTCATCCTGATCATGAGCGCAGCGCACGAGGAGTGAACCTATTGTCTGACAAATCAAATCCATAGATTCTTCGCTTCGCTCAGAATGACAGCTAGACAAAAAGCCAGGCCGTTGACCGGCCTGGCTAATTCGTTTCTTGCTCCTTGCCCTTACGCTCCCGCAGCCATTAGTTCAAGTTCAAAGTAGCGCAGAAGCTCTGGATCGTATTCGTCGGATCGAAGGTACACACGTCAAATTTCCCTTTTACTGGGGTCCAGTTGAAGATGTAATCGGTTCCGTTAAACCGATATGGTGCTTTGGTGTTAGTGGTCGTCAGCTGGATGGGCTGCGGAGCCGGTTTTGGACCGCCTCCCGATGCCGAGGTGCTTTTCACGATTGAGATCTGCGGTGGTCCCGGCGGGCTATTCATAGTTGTGGAGAATAGACTGGACGGAGTGACATCAGGGCACCGGAACTCGATTGGCAAGGTACTGCGATTACTCTTGAAGGTGGCGCTCCCACCAGACTGGACAGTAACACCTGCGATTACGTAGAAACAACCGGAGCTGCCGCCCGAGCCTGAGGTAAACGCAGACGGGACCTCCTGCAGTGAGTAGACGCTGACTTTGAAGCCACCACCTGGGTCAAAAGTCCCGACAAACGTGGTGACGTCGTAGTGCTCATCCAGGAACACATGGGTGCCATTGTCGATCCCAACCGGCGCCGCGAAGTTTGTGGAGACGAAGCTGGTTACGGGAAGGGACAAGGGGCCGCCAGTGGTTGGAGTCGGGACATCAACCTTCCAAACGATGCATTTGTCGGGGGCGGAAGTCGTTGGCTCGCAGGGTATGTTGCCGTCAGCCGCGCCAGAATTGTTGCCGGCATTCGGGGGAGCCGCCTGCGCAATCAATGACCCGTAAAGGGAAAACGGGAGGGGGTTGGCTGCGCCGTTAACGGTCAGGGTCATCGTATTTGTGTCGGCCGCGACGGTGGGCAGAGGGAATTGGACAATCTGTGTAAAGCCATTTGCCGAGGCAAGTGAACCTGAGGCCAATTTCGTAAGGTCCGCTTGGTTAGCACCTTCGCCGCCATAGATGTGCAGGCCCTGAATACTGCTGATAGTGCTGCACGAGGGACAAACTGTGCTTGCATTGGCGTTGGCGTCGTACATCGTCGGGGTACCGTTCGCAAAATCCAGCATGTAAAAATTTGCGGATACAGAGTCACCAAGCCAAAAGTTTCCGACAGTAGGAGACAGGGTCGGGCAACTTCCGCTGGAATTGGGCGAGCTCCCACTGCTGCAATCTCTCACTAGGGGATCCAGCGTCAACGTCTGCAACGTGCTCTGGAGCGGGACCGGATACCTGGCCACAACGGAGGTGCCGAGATCTGTCCACGTCAAGCCGTCGAACGTTGTCGTACCATCTATAGCAAACGAAGGCCGTGCACTCGCAGGGCCCGACGTACCAGGTGTCGTTGCGTTCTGGATGTGGCCGGTGACAGAGTCTTGAATTTGTGCTCCCGCTGTGTACGGCGTGTTCGGCGCCCAATCGGGTGCCGTGCCGGGGTCGGCTGCTCCGCCGTCGGTCCACGTCACCCTGTTATCGACAGTCGTCCCGCCCTCATTCCATGCCGGGTGGAAAGGGCTGACAGCGTAGGTGCCTGAGGTGCCAGGCGTCGCCACCTGCTGCACGTGCAGATTCGCATCGAGAACCTTGGCGCCGGTGGTGGGATACGGATTGTTGGCACGCCATGGTGATGCCGTTAGCCCGGGCCCGCCCGTGTCCAGCAAGAGCGCGCAGGAAACCAGAGTTCCGTCAATAGCATTGGTGCAAATGTTGACGTCATCACCAGAATCGGGAACGCCGCCGACGAGCTCACCCGCGCCCGGGTCGCCATCACTGTCAAAAAAACCTTCAGCCACGGCCAGAACGGTTTCGCGAGACGGGCACGGATTGCCTTTACAACTGGATGACCCGGTCGGCAATGCGCTCGGAGGCACGTCCTGGACACCATTAAGCGCAACCCCGGAACCGAAGCTCGCGAACGGAGTGCAAGTCCCAGTAGCCAGCGTCAGTTTTTGAATGTTGCCGCCGTTTGATGTCGATGTCGAGTAGCTGCCGCTGTTTGATGTCAGGTACAGGGTCGAGCCGTCTTTGCTCAAGTCCAAGCTCAGCAGGTGCCCAGCGGTGTCGATGCTACAGCCACCTGTTAGTGGAAACGGATTGGTCGGCAGTGCAAACGAACTCGCTAGCGTCCCGTTCGGATTGAGTTCGACGATGCTGGGAGCGGGGCTGCCTCCGCTGCCAGCATTGCCTACGAATATATGTCCAGCACTATTCACGACAACTGCTTGAGCATTATTCGGACTGGCGTTAGAGGTGGTCACAGGAATGTGTGGAACCGGGGTGCCTGCAGAACTAAGAACAGGGGAAGGAGCCAAGCTGGCGATCGTATACACTACCACGTTGGACTGACCGCCTCCTCCGTTATCCGTCACCACTGCGTGAAGGGTGTTGTTGATGGCCACACCCCGAGTATCGCCCCCCGCTAGCGGTGGAACGTCGGAGAACTGATCGAGGAGTTTTGGCACTCCGCCGACGATTCTTACCACGTTGCAACTCCCGCCGCCGAAGCAGATGATGACATCTCCTACTTGCCAAGGCACGCCTCCCTTGTACCCTGTCGCCAACGCGTTGCCAGCGAATCCCAGCACGAGGAAAAGTATCGCCCCAATGCTACATATCCTTCGTACGCTGCTGTTCATAATTGAATCTCCTTTTGAAACTGCGCCAATCAGTTCTGGAATCTCGATATCGTGGAAGGAGCAACATCCTAAGCCGCCAACGGTCGATCGTAGTCGCACACTCGCATCACTCAGGCGGAGCCTGGGGGGGATTTTTCCATAGATACTTTGGAGTCCTGGGCCTACGTCCTCAACGCAATTCCGTTCATGCCCGGGGGGAGCATAACGGTCACATCTTAAGCAGGCAAACGGCGCGAATCAATTCTTACTTGATCCTAAAAAATCACCACCTGCAAGGGCTTGCTGCATTCGAAGCGAAGAAAAATGACGTCCGTCTTGGCTATTAAATTAATCAGAATCCGCACGGTATGCGACGCCCCATCGCAAAGCGCTCCCACCGAACCACGACAATTCTGCGCCTGAATGGAGCACCTGTCAACGGGATTGAGCGGATAGAACGGTGGATAAGTCGGTTAGTGAAAGATTGTGCACCACATGCAAGCCCTTGCGCAGAGCCGGAAGTGGGCTTTCCAGCGACGGCTGCGCACCTCCGATCCCGCTACTCTCCATTCCCATGCAACCTTTCGGCGCACGAGATTCGCGCTCAACCCTTCGTCGCTTCAGTGAAATTCTTCACCGCTGGAAAACCTAGGCACCGGCGACCAACCGTGGATCAGCGAGATAACCGAGCGGTTAAGGCCGGAGCATAAAACGGCAAGGCGGCTGCCAGAGGATCGTCAATCTCGGAGGCCGTGCCCGTCCGTCTTCGCTCCGGGGGCTCTCTTCATCACCGAAAAGTCAAAATCGCTGAAAACAAAAACTTGTTGGCTTCGTTTGGTAATTCAGCTATCACCAACCGTGATGTCCACTCTAGATTTGGAGGGGACGCCCTGACGCCCGACTTGGTCGGCGACGCGCCTCAGAAAAGAGCTGCCCCATCCATTGTCGTGGGCTGCGTGATGGATCACATTCGTTGAAAACACGACACTTTTTGGCTTCGTTTCGTAATTACGCCCTCGCTCTTGAAAAAACTAGCTCTCACGCCCCACAGTGCGAAAGTGGCCAGAAGGGATGGGCAGGAGTTCGATTGTGCAACCTGGTTGCACAAAGCGCGCTCACTACCGAAGGATCAATTCAAGCGGGAAGTGGAGAAGGAACTGACGGGGCGGGAATCGGAACCGTGGGAGATTGTCTACTTCAAGCTGTACAAGACCCAGATTCCGGTGATCGAGCAGGCGATTGAGTCCGCAGCCATGATGTTAGGCACGGGCAAGTCACGTGGGTACTGCCTGGAGATGATCTGTGCCGATTTTCTAGCGGGAGCGAACCTCGAGAAGGAAGACCCAACCTTGCTACTACAGTCCATCTCACGGTTCTTCAAGTTTCTGCCCGGGGACCAGCGTCAGGCTTTTCTGCATGAAGTGACCGAGAAGGCTTCGTGAAACCGATCCTACCTAAACAAGCGCGTCTGCGGCTTGGTCCCGAGGCATACGACCAACTGCGACAGCAGGTTCTGAAACGGGATGGCTGGAGATGCCAATGTTGCGGCACTCGATCGAATCTGGAGGTTCATCACAGGGAATTTCGCAGCCAGGGCGGAGATGATACAGACACAAACCTGATTACCCTCTGCGTCGCATGTCACTCTGTGGTACATCGCGCGTAGCAGCTTCACTCCATTGACCTCTAACCCTGCCGGGCCTAACATTCCCGCTGATGTCTGCCCCCTCTGAACTTGTCGGTCAAACTCTTGGCCACTTTCGCATTGTGGAACAGATCGGTGCGGGCGGAATGGGAATAGTTTACCGCGCTCACGACGAGCAACTCGAGCGCGACGCAGCTGTAAAGGTTCTGCCGGTCGGCGCCCTGGCGGACGAGGCTGCCCGAAAACGGTTCCGCAAAGAAGCATTAGCCCTCGCCAAGCTCAACCATCCCAACATCGCGACAATTTTCGAATTCGGCAGTCAGGGCGACACAGACTATCTGGTTACCGAGTACATCTCAGGTCAGCCTCTTGATGTTAAATTGGCCACCGGTCCGCTCACCGAGAAGGAAGTTATTCGCTTAGGGATACAACTAGCACAGGGGTTGGAAGCTGCCCACGAGCAAGGCATCGTGCACCGTGACTTGAAACCAAGCAACCTACGGCTCACACCCAAGGGCCAGTTGAAGATTCTCGATTTTGGCCTGGCCAAGCTGTCTGCGCGGCTCAATGCGAACGCTGTGACCGAGACGTTGACCCGCGAACCGTCCCTCTGCGGCACGCTCCCCTACATGGCGCCCGAGCAGATCTACGGGCAAGAGGTTGACGAGCGCTGTGATATTTGGGCGGCGGGAGCTGTGTTGTACGAGATGGTAACCGGCCAACGGCCGTTTCCGGAAAGACACTCGCCTCAGTTGATTGACGAGATCCTGCACCAGCCGCCTAAGCATCCAAGCAGCGTCAAGGCTCGGGTCACGCCTGGGCTGGAATCCATCATCCTGAAAGCCTTGGACAAGGACCCGGAGCGTCGGTACCAGTCGGCGCGAGAACTGGCGGTTGACCTGAACCGTTTGCTGCCCAGCGCTTCCGGTACTGCCTCCGATCTGTCCGGCACGGCGCGGGCGGCAATCCGCCGTAAGCGCAAAAGAACTGCTGTAGCTGCCATCGCAGCCTTTAGCATTTTGCTGGTGCTCGCTGGCTTACAGTGGAGTAGACGCCGATTCCAGCCGAGCACCCACGGCCCGCGCATTCTTGCCGTTCTGCCCTTCCGAGCCTTGGGCGGCGATAATGCCACGAATGCTCTGGGCGCGGGCATGACCGAGACCCTGACCGCTCAGTTGGCCCAAGTCAGCGATCGCGACCAGTTGCAGCTAGTCTCAACCCGCGAGATTGAAGCTCAAGGCATCAGGACGGCCGAAGAAGCCCGCCGCGAGTTTGGTGTGGACCTGGTCTTAGAGGGCAGCCTACAACAAGCGGGATCGCAACTGCGCATCAACTGCAGCCTCGTCGACGCCAATACGCATCGGCAACTCGGAGCGCGCAGCCTAACGGCTGCTGTCGGCGACATTCTGGGCCTCGAAGATCGGGTGGTAGCCGAGGCGCTGAATATCCTGTCAGTCGAAATGGCCCCCGCGAAACGCGCCAATTTGCAAATTCACCCAGATACCAAACCGGAAGCGTACCAACACTATCTGCGCGGCTTGGGATACATGCAGGAATATCACAAGCTAGAAAACATCCAGAGCGCGATTAGTGAGTTCGGTCTCGCCCTGCAAATTGATCCTAACTACGCCCGAGCGTACGCCCGCATCGGTGAGGCCTATTGGTTGGGGTTCCAAGAAAGTAACCGCACTAACAACTGGATCACCAATGCGGCCGAAAATTGTCGCAAGGCTCTCGCGACTAGTCCCGACATTGCCGAAGGCCACAGCTGCCTGGGGGACGTATACAACGGCCAAGGGGAGTACCGCAAAGCCGTGGACGAATTCAAACGCGCAGTGGCTCTGGACAGTAGCAGGGACGACGCGCTTCGTGGCCTGGCCGATGCGTATGAAAAACTCGGAGATGCGCCTTCGGCCGAGGCCACGTATCAGCAGGCTATCGCCCTGCGGCCCCAGTACTGGGCAGGGTATAGCTCATTGGGCTCTTTTTATTTCCGCCAGTCTCGCTACCCGGATGCTGTGCGTGTCTTTCAGCATGTCGTCGAATTGGCGCCCGAAAACTATCAAGGCTACTCTAACCTCGGCGGCGTGCTTGCTACCCAGGGACAATACGCTCAGGCCATTAACGTTTTGCACCGATCCATAGAAATCCGCCCCACGCTCGAAGGCTACAGCAATATCGGCGGCGCCTACTTTGCTTCGAGGAGGTTCGCCGACGCCACCCAGATGTACAAGCAGGGCCTTGAACTGGACGATCGGGACTCCCTCATATGGGGCAATCTGGGCGATGCCCTCTACTGGACGCCAGGGCGGCGCTTGGAAGCCGCGGCGGCATACCGCAAAGCGATTTCCCTAGCAGCCACCAAGCTCCAGGTCAACCCGCGCGACGCGAACCTGCTCGCCTTTCATGGCCACTTACAAAGCCATGATCGGTGACAAGGCTGCGGCCATCGCGGATGTGCTGCGCGCCATAGAACTGGCGCCGGCTGATGCGGATGTGCGCTTCCGGGCCGCTCTCGTCTATAACCATTTCGGCGACGTCGAACGCACCCTGTCTTCCTTGGAAAAGGCCGTCGCGGGGGGGTATCCAGCAGCAGCCATCAAGGACACGCCCGACTTTGATCACCTGCGGGGCAACCAGCGCGTGCAGGCCCTGCTTGGAAAGTCGTGAACCGAAATGCCTCTAAGGCTTCACGTAATAACCGGGATCGCTTGGCTCCTTGCATATACTGCCATTAATGCCCCCCGACCGGATGGCAAAATCATAATACCCGCTGGCGGGGCTGTTGCCTCCGATCAGGTCCCCGCTCGCTTTCTTGCCACTGCTTGGCACGTCGAAGGTGGACCCGTTTTGGAACGGGCTCTTTGGTGGCGCATGCATCGTGCCCTGCGTGAAATCAACCGTGTACTGCCCACCATCATCCGAGATCCACAGGACTGTTTGGTGTTTGCCTTGCCAGAGCGTTCCCACCGGCCAGTCAGCTAAGCATTTGCCAGCGTTGCTAGGATCAGCGTAGATGTAGACCTCGAACACTCGCTTGTCCTCCTGGCCGTGATGCTGTCCCGGCCCTATTAAATTCGCTTGGCGACATCCGGAAATGGAACTAAGCGCGATGGCGAGACCGGCCAGAACTGCTTTCTGCTTTAAACTCATGACGCACCTCCAGAAGGTAGAGGCTCCGATGCGAGAAGGTAGCAGATTTCCTCTGGGTGTCAAGCGATGATTTGATGCTGGACACAGACAAATCCTGAGGCTACCGCCTCGAGATGATCTGTGCGGACTTTCTGGCGGGGCGAATCTCGAGAATGACGACCCAACCGTGCTTCTGCAATCCGTTTCACGCTTCTTTAAGTTTCTGCCCAGTGAACAACGGCAGACTTTTTCTGCATGGAGTGACCGAGAAGGCTTCGTGAACCGGATTCCGCCCAAACAGCCCCGGCTGCGACTTGATCCGGAATCATACGAGCAACTTCGCTTTGAAGTTCTGCGACGCGATGGTTGGAGATGCCAATCCTGTGGGACGCGATCGAACCTTGAAGTTCACCATCAGCAATTTCGCAGCAGGGGTGGCGACGATTCCGAAGAGAACCTGATCGCTTTGTGTGCCGCGTGCCACGAGCAGCAGCATCGCGCTGCGGTACAGTACCGTCGATAGTGTGAATTCGTATAACGAAATGCTAAACCGTTGTACTGGCTAATACAGGTACCGAAAATCCCTCCCTCTCCGCCAGATCCGTGTTGAAGAGGCTGCGGGAACCGGCTACCCCAAAAGCGGCTACCCAGAAAATTCTGATTTCTGCAGTCGCCAGTATTGACCCTTAACAGGAGAAATATATGGCGCGAGAAACTGTTGGTCTCTACATCCGGTTAAGCAGCGACCGGACCTACCAGAAGGTCAATCCAAGGTCTAAAATCCAGCCCGCAGGCAAGTTCTGTCTGCGCTACAAACAGCACGGCAAGCGTATCTGGCGAACTGTCGCCGGCACCGATTTAAACCTGGCCATTGCCTGCAAAAAGAACCAGGAGATTGCCCTACTTACGGCCAGCCCGATGAAGCCTCGGCCCGAAGCCGACACGCGGTTGAAAGGCGATTGCCCTCTCCCCTTGGGATATGTACGACACAAAGTCACCTAAAACCTACTTCGGCTCCAAACGTACCTTGGCCAGATTCCGCAAATCGTGCCGGCGCGAATTTCTAGAAGACATCACCGAGGCCGATTTGCAGCAGTTCCTTCGGTTCCTACGGACCGAAGACTTAAGCAACCGAACTCGTTCCTGAGAGCCAACAAGATCTTTCTAGTCTCCGCGATACTTCGAAACTGGGCGGAGAGTACGAGGAAAAAATCGTGGTCGCATATGCCAAGGCGGAAGTGGCGGCGTTGCTATCCATCTGTGACGAAGAGGACGCGGATAATTTGGGAGTTTTTTCTAGCATCAGGTTGCCGTGAAGGGGAGGTTGCCCATACCGAGTGGGGCGATCTCGATTTCACCCTAATGGCGTTTGCATGTATGGTCCGCCGCACCGGTGGATTGTTACAATCCACTCAGCAAACGCGAGCCTAATCCGGTGACGAATAAAAGGAAACCGACGAACAACAACGCGCAGCGCCTAGGCCAACCTGCTCAGTTATATCAACAGTGTCTTCGAGACGAACGAAAGGCAGCAAAAATCGATCTTACCAAGCTCAAAGTCATCCTGGCAGAAGTCTTATTTTTTGGGAAACCCCTTTTTGAACCGCCGCCCGTCGTGGATGAGGCTTCCGCAATAGATAAAGAGATGGACCTAAGAATTCGTAAAGAGTTGTGGCAAGGAGCGAAGTATCGTCAGATTCTTAGCCTTCTCGGACGTTGTAGCAAGCGGGAGGACAAGCTTTTCATGCTGGCTTGGTGGCTCAGTCAGGAAAAGATCTGCAAGCCCGAGGACGTGCTCGGCATCGAAGTCCTTCGAAGAATGGCGAAAACAAGGTTTAGCGGCCTTTCTGCAACCGATTTTCGCCATGCAGATACTGTAAGAGTTCGGCTCCCGTATTTTAGTCAGTTAATTAATGATGCCGTAGGCCGGAGCGTTGCAGAGCTTGTGAAGATGGGCTATGCCGAAGTGGCAGCGCAGGCTGTCGCCGGAAAACGAAGCGAGATCGAGGCTGCGTGCAGTTGGTTGGCGGATCGGCCCGGTGCCGTCAATGTAGACGTCCCAACTCTCCGCAACGCTTATTCCCGAATTTATGGAACTGTTCGGGGCCGGCGCGGCGAATCCTCTGCCACCTGTTGAGACTAAAATCCGTTCGCATCAGATTCAATTTTCACAAAATCCTTGGTCGAGAAATTTTGATGCGCGGGGAGCTAATTTGCAATATTTGTAGTGACGCGCGAGTGAACCGTAACCACGTGAATGCGCTTAAGGGGCCATGAAGATACGTAAAACCATAACCGAGAAGGTGGTAGCCGCTAATCGGGCAAATGCCCAGAAGACTAATGGACCAAATGACAAGAACGCCCTGAGTCAAAACGCTGTAAAACACGGTCTCCTTGCAAAACATCTTCATTTCTCAAATGAGGAAGATAAATTGGAATTCAGCACGTTACTGGGTGAACTTGAAGATGACCTCCTTCCTGTCGGCCGGACCGAACGTGCGTTAGTCGAGGAAGTCGCCGTCTGCTTTTGGAAAATACAGATGGCGAACGGCTGGGAAGAGGTGGAGCTTACGAATCGGCGAAAGGCATCGAAAGCGATTCTCAGGACTCTGGCCGAAAATTATGATGCAGATCGGCTTCCCTTATTCGACCAGCGTGATGGTTCGCCTTCAGCAGCTAGGCTCGGCTGGGAGTGCCAGGAGCTCGTGATTCGAACCAGCACGAAAAATTCCGAGCTGGAAAGCGAGCGTATCTCCGGAGACAAAAACGGCAAGGTAGGCAATGTACAAATCGAGGCGAAGTTGAACACGTCACTAGATACTATCCTGCGTTACCAAGCCGCCCTCAAGAGAGACTTTTACCGCGCCATCGGAGCGCTTCAAGCTATACAGCAGCAGAAGCGCGTGGGAAGCGAGAAAGACCATATGAACTAATATCGGCGAATAGCTGGCTCGGAGGTAGCGCGCTTGAGAATTTTTGGACGGGCCAGTTGTGGGCTCTGCACACCAAACCGTAACCTGGTTGCCGATTACTCGAGATTCGGTTCGAGTTTCCAGTTCCGGGCCACAAGATGGCCGAACAAATAATGACAGAATTCAAGGTGAGTTATTTTGCGGCAATTGCGCCAGGAGAAGTTAATGACAAACAACTCGGGAAACCCGCATGACGGGGATGTAAGCAAGAAATTGCTGCAAGAACATTCCGCGGTCGAGCGGATGCTGAAAGACGCCACCGCGAGTCACCATGTGGGACTCGGAGGTTTGCCGGCGGTGCGCTACCAATTAGTAAAGGTCTTTGGGCGTATCGATCGTCTCGCCTGCCAAATCGACGAGGCTTTTGCGGGCCAGCCGTTTCTGCCGAATTTATCGGCGGACGCCCCGGCGAATCGACGACGTTTCAATGCGTATCTCGAGGGACAAAGGAAAGTAAGCCGATGGCTCGGTCAAGCGATCGAGCTCTGGATGCTTACATGCGGCTTGAAGCGGGAAGACAACTGGGGTCCCCTATTGATCGCACATATGCACAAGCAGCAGCGGCCAAGGTAACCCAATCAAATGCTTAGCCAGAGCGGCATAGTTGTTTAATGATTTATCGTCTGGATTCGTTTTGCGTCAAAGGATCATGCAGCCAGCTCAGCCTGTATCTGTTTTTTGCGAAACAAACCCACTAAGTCGTTTGTTTTTAGGATGGGGAGAGGTTGCAATGCTGTGAATCGACCGCATGGCCGAATTTCGCGTTGGAAGGCGAATTCCCAACTGTAATGAGGCGTTAAGCTGGGCGTATCTGGTCGCAAGTTGCGATTTGAGGGTTTGGATTCTGCGGATTTCCCCGACTGAGTTTACCGGCAGGAGCAGCTTGGATTGGCGGAGCGGAGGGGGCCCGAACGTTGCACCCGCTGCGGCCTGCCGACTACAATCGATATGAAGTTGTGTAAAGAACGAAGAACGCTTCCCCGTAGCTCACATACGACTGCCTGCCAGGTGGACCTGCCTACTCCAACGGGAAAAACGGTCAGTCGGCACGCGGTGGTATCTTTGATCGGTCTCTTGGAAGTTATTGCAGACAAAGTGGCGGCGTAGCTCAGGTGGTTAGAGCGACGGTCTCATAATGCTCCGAAAGCCGCGTCCAGCGCCTGTTTTCATGGACTTGTCTAGGCGTCTTTGCACCGTATTCGGCGTATTTCGGGCTCATTGGGGCAGGATCTTGCAGTGGACTTTGCAGTAGCTCGACAAATGTAACGGGCAGATTTCCGGGGTATTGTTGGGACTGCTCCATCGTTTCCGAAAATCAGGTCCACAATGATTGCAAGTGCTTAATTATCTGATGCTCACACCCCGGACGCAGGGCTCTTCGGTGGCGATATCGCAACGCCGCTCCGTCTGCGGAAAAATTGGCGGCCTCGTATCCCCCCAAGGCCAAATCGCGATCCATGGGGATGTAGCTCTCGCAGCCGTTGGTATAAGCCAGCATCATGTTGTGCTCGGTCGGGGCGGCTTTATCCAGCATCAGTTGATATTCCGCAAATAATTCGTGCGTAGCGGCCAGTAACGACCAGTGATCGCCAATGCGCAACATATGTGCGTCAAAGCGGAGTGGACGCTCGTCGTGGTGTTCGATCTTGTTCATCAGGTCGCGAAGGCACAACACCGTGTCCATCAGCCACCAGGTTTCCGCTTCCTTGGCATCATCGGTCGCCGAGGAAATCTGTTGGCTCTGAGCACTCCCGACTTGGTCCTGCAATTCCCACAGCCGCCCATCGAGGCGATCCTCGGCTTCTCGAAGCGCATGCGCGCACTCGTGGTGTGTTGGCAACGGCTGAAGAGGAAGCTCAGCATTGATAGATGCGACACTAAATTCGAGCGGCGGAACGGCCTGACTACTGCAAGCGGCCTGAAAAGCGGCTTCTGCGAGAACAGTGCCCACGTCATCAGCGGCCGCAAAGCCGCCTTGAAAAGGGTCAGCATTAACGTTCCCGCCACACGACTGGCCAAACATGGTTAGTACATCCCCACCGAAGCGATCTTTGAGTTTGCGCGTAGCGAATCCGGGATAATCCGCGCTGATTAGCCGGCTCGAACCATGGATGACCACCGGGTGCGCTGCGTGGCTGAACAAGATGGCGGCAGGACTACCATCAAGCCGATCAACTCGCAGAACATCCACCCACGGTACGACCGGTCCGTTCAGGTTGGGCTTCATCACGATCCCTTGCTTGCTTGGGAGCCGCCGGTTAGTCCCGATCTGCACAGGCGCTCGTCCGGCACGCAACACTGCGGCTTTACTCTTGGCTTCAGCCTGGGAGACAAGTTCAGCCAGTTGCGGCGCCAGTCCGTCACGCCAACTCTTGCCGGGCCCTGAAAGCCAACGAGGACCAAGCGTGGTCCATGGGATCGTGAAGGGCGCCGAATGGTTGTGGCTGCAGTTCACGAGAGTGACGGTTATACCGGTGCGTTCGCAAATCGCACTACGGATCTCATCGGCCAGCGCAAAGGCCATACCAACCAGATCAAGGCATAGGATTGCTATACGCTGCCGGCGATCGTTAAGCACCAGCGCCCGCGCATACAGATCGTCATGCACGCCGTTGCTTCGTTGAATAGGCCCAAGTAACGGAGTTCCTAGCGGAGGAGTAATGATCATCTCCGCCGTTCCAGCCACCAACTCCCTCCTCTTTTGTGTAGATTGACTACCGATTCGTGCCGAACTCATCTTCGGCGTGACGGCGGAGATGCCGGCTGCAACGGCGGTCCGAACGAATTCGCGGCGATTCACTCTGATCATGACGACTCACGTTGTGAGTGACAATATATGCTGGGCGGACGCCAGAAGTGTGCGCAATGTCGCTGTCATGCCGGGAGAGCTCGGAGAATTCATAAGAGACTGGTCTGTTCTAGACGAGCGAAATCGGTGCTCGACGGTGTCGCGTCCATTAAAAACCAGATGGCGGCCCCGACAGTGGCCACGAAACAACCGAAATAGAGCGCCGACGACCACCCGAGTAACGAAGCAATAAATGGCGTCAGGACGGGCGCAATGAAGCCGCCGATGTTCGAACCGGTGTTGAGCACTCCACACGCTGCGCCTACGTCTTCTCCTCCCGCATCGATGGTGGCTACCCAGAAAGGACCGTCTGAGGCGGAAGCCAGGCCAAATGACAGCGCCAGCAATGCTCCTACTACGAATGAGCCCAAAACATGAGTACCGAGAAACAGTAAAAGCGCACTGAGAAGAATGCATCCAACTGGAACCATCGGTCTTCCAGTTCTTTTCCCGAAGATTCTGATGAGCCGGTCCGAAAGCCAACCGCCTAGGGGAGTCATTACTACCCAGGCGAGAAATATCACGGTCGTGTAGGTCGACGTCTCGGATTGTGACATGCGGCGGATTTCCCGAAAATAGTAGTAAATCCAGTAAAAGAAGATGTACTCGAAATACGAGACCGTGCCGTATCCCAGCGCCAGCAAGACCAGATTTCGATTGGTAAGCAACTTTCGCAAACCAGATTTGCGGCCAGCATCGGGCCCTTGCGGCCTAACAACGGGTAGAAGGGAGTCCTGAACGTCCCGGTTGGATCGATGCTCTGACGGACGGTCCCTCGCATACCAGGCCCACACGGCCGCAAGCAGAGCGGTGGCTGCCGCCGCCAGCCAGAAAGAATTGCGCCACCCATAATGCGGAATCATCCAGGCGAAGAGCGACGGAGACAGCGCGCTCCCAATCCCAGCACCGCCGGCCACCAGTCCCCAGACCAAACCCTGACGTGCGCTCGGGAACCAATTCGCGTTCATTCGACCACAGGCCGGATAGAGCGGAGCAGTGCAAGCTCCCACCAGAAAGCGGATCACCACCAACGCTGGAACCACTCCTATCAGCGATCCGAGGCCTGGACGAGTTCCCAGGGCCGTTAACCCGGTAAAAAGCGCGGCGCCAAATCCCATCCCGATCAGCGTTTGCCAAGGTCCCAGGCGGTCGGTAACGTAACCTCCCGGGATCATCATCAGCGCGTAGCCTAGGAGAAAGGCGGAATAGACAGCGCCCATTTGCGTTTCTGAAAGACCGAACTCGTGAATAATGCCTGGTCCAGCCACAGAAATAATGGTTCGGTCGAAGTAGCTCATGACGCTGAACAACGCCATCAGCGCCACAATATTGAACTTCGCGATCAAGAGGTTTTCATTTCTTTCAGTCCGATATGAGTCGCGAAATATGATGTTGTGCTAGTCCAATATCTTCTTGATGCCAGAGGCCTTCACCAAAACCGGCTGTTTATTCGAGGCTCCGTGAATCGACACTTGATTGTCCGCAAGCTGGATGTCCACAACATTGCCGAAACCATCCGGGACTCTCGCGAGCAGCGCCAGATAGTGAACAGTATTGTGCCCCATGGCAGGCACGCACGTCAGAGTGGGTTCGTCGAAAAGTCGCCCGGACAGGAACGCATCACGGCGTAGCACGGGAAGCGGAGTGGTGCTGAACTCCAGTCCGCGGGCCTGGGTCCGCTGCTTCCATGGAGGCGCGGCGATGCCCAGGTTCTCTTCCCAGATCGCAACCCAGGGAAAGTCACTCCGCTTGAAGCAATACGCGATGAACAGACCTAGGTTGTGATTGACCGCCGCGACGAATCCTACACTCTTCTTTTTGTCCAGAAGAACGGCGACAACGAATCCCAAGCCTTTCCGGAGAAAGGGGCGAGTTAGGTCGACTTTACCGCCGCCGACAAGAGGCGCATTGGGCCAATCAAATTCTTCGTTTGAGGAAAGCAACGCTCGACCTTCGTCATATCCGTGAGGATAAGTGATGCCCCGTGTTCCGGGGATCGACACTTGCGCATCGTCCGGAGAGAGAAAGGGCAAGCCTAGCGTAATGTGTTGAGTCCAATGGAAAAAGTGGTCAGCTTTCTTTTCATTGCGGACCGTTTCCTTGAAATACGCGACAGACTCGTCCTTCCTGAGTTCGATTTCACGACTGAACCTTAAGCCCGACACCGGAAGCTTGACCGATAACTCCAAAGCAACGCGCCGCGGATTACGCGAAATTTTGTGTGCGCTCCACTTCGACCACGGAGCCTCCCCGTGCTGGGAAAGCCCCTGCTTCGCCTCTTCAACTGAAGGCGAGCCGAAGTAGTCCAGGCAGATGTTATGACCGACCAAGCCGGAAAGCAGCTTGCCTTCGGTGATCGTGCCGTAATCGCGCTTGTGTCTTTTCTCCTGATATTGATGTGGCTCGATGGTCCGCCACGGAGGAATCCAAAGAGGGCTGACAGTTGGTGGGTCCTCTAAATGAAATTCAGCGATGTGGCCTCCTCCGGTCAAAGCCGCAAGACGCACGACGCTGTTTCCGAGGACATAGGCCTTCCGGCCTCGCCAGGCGCTTTTCTTGCAGAATAACTCGGCAGACGGTTTCATAGTGAGTTCAAAACGTCTATTGACTCTGGATGACGGCGGTTTTCAAAGGCTCGATGCAGCCCACCATCACGGAATCCTGCCCGTACTTCTGCAAAAGATCTTTGCCGATCCCATCAAAGAAGGCGTTCACCTTAGCGTAACTGGTGTACGGGGCGCCATCGGCAAGGATTTGTTTCAACCGATATGTGGCCTCTGTAAGGTCTTTACCTTCCTCATAAATAGGCCGCGGCCACACGGTGATGTTGATCATCTTGTCCCAGCCGGTCTCCTTGTTCCAGGCCAGTAGCTTGTCGAAATAATTTTCCACCAGCTTGGAACACTCGCTGATATCAGGCTTGCCGCGCAAAGCCTGCAAAAGAGATTGACGTGCCGCACGAATCTCAAGCTGCATTTGCAGATTTCTCGCCACTTCGAGATGGTCGGGAAACAAGAGCCGGCCGATCGCTCCGGAACGTCCTCCGTCGCCGCTTTTCACCATCTTCTCGAGATTGGCGAGTACCGCGTTGATTCGTTCGGAATCCGTTTCACGCAAGGCGAGGAATGAGTCCGCAATCAGTTGCTTATGGTCCGGGTACAGCTGCTCTGCCAGATCGAGCATCACATCTGGTTCCGGATGTTTTTCGTACCCGTTGTCCCAGGCGGTTGCAAAAAAGTAATAGGTGCGCGGAAACTGCAACAGCATCAACTGATTGTTGCCCATCACACCGCGAAGTCCGGGATACTGATTAGCCTTGTCGAAAACCTTTCGGACCTTCTCCTGCCCGACATTCGTGGCGGGGAATGCGGGTTCACTCTCGATCGCGCCATAAGGCAGGTACACAGTTTTGCCTAGTACCGATTCTTTCTGCACGGGATTCAAATAGGGTGGTTGGCCGGCGATGAGGGCCCATGGCTCCGCCAGACCGCTCTTAAAGCTGCGTATCGTTGCATCCATGAATGCAACGTCGCTCTCGTCTGGATTCTTGTCCGTCCAGTCGTATGCGGCCACCACGGAATCGGTTGAGGTGAAAAACTTGTGACGGCCCCACCCCACGTGCATCCAGTCCACCAACTTGGTTCGTGATCCGCCGACACTGTATTGATCCAGCAACTTTCGGGCTGCATTGAAAATCTTTAACTGATCACTCACCGGGCTCTGCGGCCAGCCGCCAGGGTCCGAATCGATGAAGCAGTAGGCATCGGCGTTGTTGACGTTCTTGTAAAAAGCTTCAAACGACTTCAGCACTCGCTCGAACTGCTGTGGATCGGCCGGATTCATGTCCTTCTGGCAATCGCTGACCCAGTAAGGCCGGAACCTGGGATCTCGCGTGCCGCAGTCGGACGTCCCAATGCGGTTGGCTGACTGCATGATCCAGACTTCCATGCCGCGCTGGTTCTGCGCGTAGTCCACTACGCGTTTGACTTCCTGGAGGTAGGCTTCGTCGTCCGCGGACATGGGAACTGGGATGATTTCCATGAACGGCCACAGGTAAAACAGGTTGATGCGCTGCGCCCATGCGATATCGACGAATTTCTTCCACTCCGCTTCGTTCCACGAGCGAAATGCATAGGGATAGTTCAGCGGCCAGCCGTTGAGGTGAATGCCACGAACGGCAAAGCTGGGCTTGTTCCGCAAGTCGAGCGGGCCATCGAGATACGCTGATTTGCCTTCCGCTCGGATCATCTGCATAAGCGTCGCAACTCCGGTATTGGTACCGTGCGGATCCAGCCCGGCCACGACTACAACTTTGGCTCCGGGCCTGGCCAAGGCGCGGATTACGGATGTGTCTTGACCCGTCTGATCTCCGAAGTCCAGATCAGCTCCCATCGCTGTTGCCATCTTTGACCCGACGGCGATGACCGCCTTCGCCTTCCGGCTTGCACTCACGGAGTTGCTTACCACGGCGGTCTTGCCGGTGATCTCAGTCAAATAGGAACCGAGATCTTTCGCCGCATACTGCACATAAGAAGCCTCGCTCCCATCCACGAGGATTACAGCGTCATCAAGAGTTATTCGCTGGGCGCTCTGCGCTGGGGCCAGCGAGACGGTACCCACTAAGAATGAAAGGACGAACCGCATACTCGAGTTTCGTGTCACGAAGTCCTCCTCCGGTACGAATCACATCCGTCCTCTAGTTTTGAATCATGGCCAGTTTGAATGGCTCAATGCAGCCGATCATTACCGAATCGCGTCCATATTTTTGCAGCAGTCTCTTGCTGATTGCGCTGAAGAAATCGTCCAACTGAGCGTAGCTGGTATAAGGCCTGCCTTGAGCGAGAATCTCTTTGAGTTGATTCATCGCTTCCCGAAGGTCTTTGCCTTCCTCGTAGATCGGCGTTCTCCAAATCGTGATGTCTATCATCTTGTCCCAGCCGGTTTCCTGGTTCCATGCCAGCAGTTTGTCAAAGTAGTTCTCCACCAGCTTTGCGCATTCATCGACACCAGGTTTGCCCTCTAGGGCCCTCAAGAAAGATTGGCGGGCGGACCGAATCTCTAGCTGGAACTGTAGATTTCTCGCGACCACGAGCCGGTCCGGAAAAAGAAAACGGCCAATCGGTCCCGGTCGTCCTGCTATGCCTTCGTGGATTAGTTTTGCCAGGCGAGCCAGCGTGGCGTTAATCTTCTCCGGATCATCTTCCCGCAACCCCAAGAACGACTCCGCGATCAGTTGTTCATGGTCCGGATAGAGCTGCCCGGCAAGCTCCTGAAGAACTTCAGGTTCCGTGCGTTTTTCGTATTCGTGGTTCCATGCGGTATTGAAGAAGTAAAAAGTCCGCGGGAATTGCAGCTGCATCAGTTCGTTGTTCCCCATTACTCCCCTGAGCTCCGTGTACTTGGCAGCTTTGTCGAAGACCTCGCGGATCGACTCCTGACCAAGATTGGTGGCCGGAAACGCCGGCTCCATCTCAATCGCGCCATATTGCAGATATGTCGTCTTGTTCAGCACAGACTCTTTCTGTGACGACTTCAAAAACGCCGCGTTCCCTGAAATCAACTCCCAGGGTTCGGGAAGGTTCTCTTTGAAATTGCGGATGGTGTCCGTCATAAAAGCCACCGAGTTTTCTTCACGATTCTTTTCGGTAGGATCAAACACCCGCCCCCAGCCCAGCCACATCCAATTCACAAGTTTTGTCTTCGGTCCTTTGGCGCTGTACCGATCGAGCAGCTTGCGAGCTGCGTTAAATATCTTCGTCTGATCGCTCAATGGGCTATGCGGCCAGCCTCCGGGATCGGAATCAATAAAACAGAAGGCGTCGGCGTTGTTCACCGATTTGTATAGGGCTTCGAACGACTTCAGAATATTGGCAAACTGCTCCGGGTCGGCCGGGTTCATGTCCTTCTGACATTCCCCCATCACCCAGTAAGTGCGAAAGCGCGGATCATGGATGCCGCAGTCGGAGATGCCGATCCGGTTGGCTGACTGCATGATCCAGACTTCCATGCCGCGCTGGTTCTGCGCGTAGTCCACTACGCGTTTGACTTCCTGGAGGTAGGCTTCGTCGTCCGCGGACATGGGAACTGGGATGATTTCCATGAACGGCCACAGGTAAAACAGGTTGATGCGCTGCGCCCATGCGATATCGATGAAGCGCTTCCAGTCCTGCTCCTTCCAGGAGCGGAACGCGTAAGGATATTTCAACGGCCATCCATTCAGGTGGATGCCGCGGACCGCAATACTCGGATTGCTTCGCAGATCGACCGGGCCATCGAGATAAACCGATTTGCCTTCTCCGTGGATCATCGGAATGAAGGTCGCGAGGCCGACATTGGTGCCGTGTGGGTTCAGACCCGCGATGATCACCACCTTAGTACCGCCTTTGTCGAAAGAACGGATGACCGAGCCTTCATGTCCCAGATCAATCGCAGATCCCAGGTCGACGTTCAGGGCCCGGGCCATTTCCTCCCCAATGGCGATAACGGACTTTGCCTTCAGGGCTGCATTGAGAGAAGAACCGACGGCAACAGGCTTGCCGGTGATGTCCGTGAGATATGTGGCGAGGTCTTTGGCTCCATAAAGAAGATAGGAAGGCTCGCCGCGATCTATCAGAACCGCGGCTCCATCCAGCGAAATCCGTTCGGTCTGCGCGACAACTTGAGAAGCTCGCGCCGGTACGCAAGCAGCAACCACCGTCAGCCAAAGAATTAACCGAAATACTCTAGTCGAGCCGCTCCATGGTTGACGCCGTTTCGCAGTCATTGTGCCCTGCCCCCCACGTGAGTAATCGCTGCGATAAACGAATATCGCGTCTACGTAAGTGCAAGATTTTATTGCACAACATAGACTATTGTAAAGCATTTTATGATATATGATCGATCATTATTCACATCTCTCGTGCGAGGTACGCCTCCATGCGCAAGACTGCTGCGGTCATATCTTTGTTCGTTGCAACGGCACTCCTTGGCTCCATTTCCGCGCAAACCCAGCCGATCTTCAGTATTGGAAGCAAGAACGGTTTGCACACAGAGTTTGCCCAGAACCGCGAAACCGGACGTGCAGTCCTCTACAAGGTGGCCGAGAGTTCCGCGGAAAAAGACTGGCCCGCCTACCAGCCAGGCTCGTTCGATTCCATTGTTGGCCGCAGCACCATGCAACACGACTGGACTCAGGTCCACCCTGATCCTCTGCCGGAACCCTTTCAGGTGCAGTTCAATCTCGCTGCTTCGCCTAAAGGAGTTTTCATTTTGCATCTCGATGCCATCTTTCGGTATCGACGTCCCGCCCCACCTCTCTACAGAGTTGTAATCAATGGAAATTTTGCAGCGAGCTATCGACTGAACCCGCATCCGGCTCCCGAACTCTGGTGGCCAAATGGAGGCGACGCTCAAGGCAACCTGCAGTATTTCGGTTACGAATCTCTGGACATGCAGTTGCCGGCTTCCGCCTTCGCTAGTGGAGTCAACACGCTTTCCCTCCAATGCCTGGACGGCTTCGGTATCTATTACGACCATCTTTTGCTCTCAAATGATCCAGCCCGTAATCCGCCGGCCGTAACCGAAGCTTGGGTCGAGCCGAGCGCGCTCTACAAGAACCGTCCCGCTGGCTTGGTTGAATTGGCGAGAGTGCGGGTTCGCACTACAAAACCCCTGGGGCCAGCAAAGCTGAAGGCTGAGATTGGCGCTGTTGCAATTGAGCGCGAAATCTCACAAAGTGAATCGGGCGACATTGAGACAACCGTTGAAGTGCCCGCCCCTGACAAGCCGGTTCCAATCTCGCTTTACCTCGCCGGAAACAAGGATCCGATCTATCGCGGCACCTTCACTCCCAAGCGCCGATGGCAAGTCTATGCGCTGCCGATGGAGCAGGCCGATTTCGGATACAACGATCTTCCGGCGCGCACGCTGGAGTGGGAGAACCGCTTCATCGATAAGGCACTGGCGATTCAGCAAAAATATCCGTCGTACTCGTTCACCCTGGACGCCGCGGCCAACCTCGAGTCGTATCTTTCCACCCGGAAGGACGAGAAAGCGAAGCAACTTCTAGGACATCTTCAAACCGGCAGATGGGGCATCAACGCCTTGTATGCGAACTTCTTCACCGGTCTCTCGAGCCCGGAAGAACTGTTTCGCATGCTCGAGTTCTCCCTACAGGCTGGGCGAAAATACGGTTTTCAGATCGATTCTGCTTCGCAGACCGACGAGCCGTCCTTGACCTGGGCCTTGCCGCAGATTCTCAGCGATGCTGGTGTTAAATATTTCACAAACGGCAGCGACCCGATTCGCGGGGCGTTCAATCCCATCGGACACCTGAATTTTCATTCGCCGTTCTATTGGGAGGGCCCGACCGGATCCAAAATCCTGATGTGGAGCGGAATTTCCTACACGGCGGTAGATGACATGACCTGGGCCGGCTGGAGTCCGGACTCGGCTCGAGAGGGAACCTACGCGACTTCGCTGTTCGGTCTGACCAGGTCCCTTCCACTTTTTCTTTCTCAATACGAGCGCGATGATTTTCCCTTTGACGCCGTACTTCTCTTTGGCCTGCACAATGACGAGATCCCCATGCGTCATTGGGGCGACGCCGACGTCATCGAGATGTGGAATCGTGAGTATGCTTATCCGAAGATCATCCCTGCCACCCAGCGCGACTTCTTTACTCATATCACCGGAAAGTTTGGAGACCGAATCAAAACCTATCGCGGAGATGGCGGATCGTATTGGGAGGACGAAGCTGGAGCCGATGCACGCGTTGCTGCCATGATCCGCACGTCCCAGACACAACTGGTAGCGGCAGAGAAGTTTGAAAGTATTGCCAGCTGGCTCCAACCGCACTTGAAATTTGATCGCCAACCCTTCGATGCCGCCTGGAAGAACATTCTGCTGGCTGATTCCTATGTATGGAGCGACGCTAATTCTTTCAAGCGACCCGAGAGCTATCGCACTCGCGGGGGCGAGGCCGCGCATCGCGCCTGGGCCGACGCAGCCTTGCAGCAAACCAGCGATTTGCGCCTGGTGGCGATGGACCAAATCGCGGAACTGGTTGGCACCGATCAACAAGGCACCGTGGTCTTCAACCCGGAGAGTTGGCAGAGAAGCGACTTCTTCGACTTTGAGCTTGAGCCCGATGAGGCGCTCATCGATCCAGCGACCGGACAAGCCATTCCCTGCGGAGCGTCGAGGTCTCTGAATGGGTATAAGGAGGTCCGGTGCTGGGCTTCTGACTTGCCTGCGACGGGATACAAGTTCTACGCGATAGCGAAGGGGAAAGTTCCAGAGGGAGAACCTCTCTCCCTCGACTCTTCGACACCGACGATCGAAAACAAATATTACAAAGTCGAACTGAATTCACAGAGCGGCGCCGTCGCGCACCTGTTGGACAAATCAACAGGACAGGATTTGGTCAGCTCGGGCCCTGGCTATCAATTGAACGAATACGTCTACGTAAGCGGTGGCGACCCCAACGGTTCCAGTCTCACGAACAACAGGATTCTTGCGGCTGATGTGACACTTCCCTTACCCAAGCTCACGATCAACCGCGCTAGCCTGACGGATATGCCGCAGGCGCGCCGGTTTCCGTGGGGAACCGTAATCACGATTCACTCCAAAGCTTTAAATACGCCGGGGATCGTCAGCACAATCACGCTGCTCGACGCGCGTAAGCAGATAAACATCCTCAATGAAGTTGAGAAAACGGCGACTCTAACGAAGGAGGGGGTTTACTTCGCTTTCCCCTTCACACTGAAACAACCTCAGGTGAAATATCAAAGTGCCACGGCGTGGGTCGACCCAGAGAAGGAAATGCTTCCCGGCGCCAACCGCCAATGGTTCACCACCCAGGGTGGAGTCTGGCAAAAAGGATCTGACACCAGTATTGCCTGGGCCACGGTCGATGCTCCGCTGATAACACTCCAAGATATCAACCGCGGACTCTGGCCGGAATCCATCCAGATTCGCAACGGAACGGTTTTTTCTTATGTGATGAATAACTACTGGTACACCGATGCGCCAGCACAGCAGGGCGGACGGTTTACGTTTCGCTATTCGCTGACCAGCGGTCCGGATGTGTCTCCAACTCAGGCGACAACTCTGGCCAGCGAACAGCGATCACCTCTTGTGGCGATTCGTCACTACAGCATGGGATGGACTCCAACGTTGTCCGACAAGGGCGCCGGATTCGTCGCTACGACACCTGCCGGAGTGGCAGTGTTAACGATTCGACCGTTGGAGAACGGCGATGCCTATCTCCTCAGAGTGCAAAATCCAACTTCAAACGACGTAATCGCGAACCTGCAGTTCCCCGCAGTTGAAGTTCAAGAGGCCTATCTGGGATCGGTCACGGGAGAGCGCGCCTCCTCTGTAAGCTGGACTCCTCACAGTGTGACGATGCCAATGGGAAAGAATGAAATCAAGAGCCTGGTGGTGACGATAGCGGCCAACAAGTAGGAACTAGCTTGTCACACCCAGCAACACCGCGGCCACCAGGCCGACCACGATGCCAAGCTTGGCGAAGGTTCCAACCCGCTCATGAAAGAAGAGCACCCCGCCGAGCACCACGACACACATACTGGCTCCCATTCCCAGCATGTACACGACGCTTCCCGGAACGCCGTTTGACAACGCGAGTCCCATGAAGAACTGTCCGCCGACGCTGGCAACGGCCATGATCAATCCGATAATCAAATTGGCGAGAGAAAGCCGCTGACGTGCTTTGATCAACCCCAGGAGCCCAAAGGCGAAGCCCGCGAGATACCAATACACGAGATACACGGGGGTGTATTGTTGAGCCAGTCCCCGGCCCGCCAGTACGCGAAGACCGAACGGGCAGATGCCGTTCAGCAGAAATGCACAGAGCATCGCGGTGATCCAGATCTTTACGTTTGCGCGCGCGGGGACTTCGCCCTGGGGCGCATCCTGCCCACTGTCCTGCTGTTTGTCCTTCCACAGCAGGAAGATGGAAAGCACTACAAGACCCAAAATCAGCGCTTTCAATGGGCCGACTTTTTCGTGGTAGATGACAGTGGATAGTGTGGCGGGTACCACCGCGGAAAGATTCATGAAGATCCAGCTGGTGGTGATCTTTCCGAATTGAAGTCCGTATAAAAATGTCCAGAAGGCCAGAACAGCCAGCGCCCCGAAAAATAGCGCCGTGCCGCTGACGACCCGCGGCGGGTTTAGTGACTGTCCCTGAACCAGGCTGACGTACAAGCCCATGAATACCGTGGATCCGCCGAAAAGAACAAGCGTTGTGTTCAACGGCGTACAGCCCTTGCTGTCCGCGAGCTTGCTCAGAATTCCCAGAATGCCGATGCTGAGCATTGCGAGCACTGCAAACAGATATCCTATGAACATTCCGTTCTCCTCACGAGGTCTCTGTACAGGGCAGGCGTGCAACTTTACGAATGACTAAGCCCAGAGGGATTGCAACTGCGCAATGACTCTCCTCTCGAACCCCGAACGAAGCGCTCTACGGTGGCGATATCTGAGTGCCGCACCGTCCGCCGGGAAGGTAGCCGCTTCGTATCCCCCCAAGGCCAAATCGCGATCCATGGGGATGTAGCTCTCGCAGCCGTTGGTATAAGCCAGCATCATGTTGTGCTCGGTCGGGGCGGCTTTATCCAGCATCAGTTGATATTCCGCAAATAATTCGTGCGTAGCGGCCAGTAACGACCAGTGATCGCCAATGCGCAACATATGTGCGTCAAAGCGGAGTGGATGCTCGTCGTGGTGTTCGATCTTGTTCATCAGGTCGCGAAGGCACAACACCGTGTCCATCAGCCACCAGGCTTTGCCTTCCATGGGTTGGGTATCGTCGGCCGCCTTGGATTCTTCCTGGCTCTTGGCAGTCTCGACTTCGTCCTGCATACTCCACAACTGTTCGTCGCTAAACTCAACTTGACCGTAGCGCTTTGCGAGACGTTCTTCGGCAGCCTGCAACACTTGAGAACACTCTTCTGGTGACGGCAACGGCTGAAGAGGTAGTTCAGCGTGCGTGGCGGTAATTCTCAATTCCCGGGCAGGGATCGTCTTGCTGTTGGAAGCTGCCCGAAAAGCTGCCTCCGCCAGCACCTCGCCCGCATGTTCGGCAGCCAAGATTCCGCCCCGAAGCGGATCGCCATTAATATTGCCGGCAAACGCCTGACCGAACATGGTGATCACATTGCTTCCCAGGCGTTGTTTTAGCTTGTGCGCAGCGAATCCGGGGAACTCCGCGCTAAGCAGACGGCTTGATCCGTGAATAATGACTGGGTGCGCCGCATGGCTGAATAGTATTGTTGCGGGGCTTCCGTCGAGCCGGTCCACGCGCAGCACGTCGACCCAGGGCACGACGGGTCCCTCGGGATTTGGCTTCATCACCAGGCCTTCATCGGTTTCCAGCCGCCGATTAGTGCCAATGCGCACGGGAGCTCGGCCCGCGCGCAAAACTACGGCTTCGCTCTTTGCGTCGGCCTGAGAGACAAGCTCTGCCAGCTTTGGCACAAGCCCATCACGCCAGGTCTTGCCCGGTCCCGAAAGCCAACGAGACCCGAGCACACTCCACGGGATGGTGAAAGGCGCGGAATGGTTGTGGGTACAGTGCACAAGCGTGGTGGCTATCCCGGTCCGTTCACGAATCGCCTCGCGGATGCGGTCAGACATAACAAAATCCATCCCGATGAGATCGAGAGACAGGATCGCGATGCGTTGTTTGCCGTCGTTCAGCACCAACGCGCGCGCATATAGATCATCGTGAACGCCGGTGCTGCGCTGAATGGTACCGAGTGTCGGAGCCCCTACGGGAGGGGTTATCACCAGTTCTGCCGCTCCCCCCAGTAATTTTGAGTTTGTTTGCGTCATATGGGTCGCCCATCAGTGATGGCTACTATCGACCAGCCCTTTGCCCTCTTCCACAACAATGTCGCGGTCCGCTTCAACACCGTCTATCGTGTCCACGGCGCCGCTCGGCCATGAGACTTTCACAGCAGCTCGTTTGTTTGAGCGCAAGCCGAAGTGCACTCGCATATCGTTTTGTGAGAGGAAACTGCCGCCTGTGTGGACCCAGTCCACTTGCTTCAGGTCGCCTGCGGTCACCTCGACGCGGGCGCCGATTCCACCCCGGTTCGAACGCTTGCCTACGGTTCGAACTCGCAGCCAATGATTCTCGCTCGCGAAGATATTGCGAATCAAAGTTGGAGTCTCGTCCAGGTTGACGACAGCAATATCGACTCTGCCATCATTGTCAAAATCGGCGGCTGCCGCACCCCGGGCAACGTGCCTTACGAAGTCGGACAGCCCGGTTTCATCGCCGACATCGAAGAATTTCTGCCCTTGGTCGTTTTGCAAAAGAAGCAAGCGCTGCTTATAGCTGGTGGAGTCTTTGAAGTAGCGGTCGACCTCGGGGAATAGATGGCCGTTGGCGGCGAACAGATCGCCGAAGCCATCGTTGTTGAAATCCAGAAACATGGTTCCCCAGCCCATATAAGGATGGGTGGCGTAGTACAGCCCGGTTTCTCGGGTCACATCGTCGAACATGTCACCCTGATTTTTATAGAGAGTGTGATGATCGTCGGAATACGTCGTAATGAAAACGTCGGGCTTGCCATCGTTGTTGTAGTCTCCGACCGCCAATCCCATGTTGGCCTGCTCCGTTCCATCACGGCAGCAGGCAATGCCCCTCGACAATGCGTCTTCCTTGAATTTTCCATTACCTTCGTTGTGGTAGAAGTAGTTGAAGCAGGCATCGTTGGCCACCAGGATGTCAGGACGACCGTCTCCATCGAGGTCCTGAAACAAAACTCCCAACCCGAAGTAGCTTTCCTTGTTGCCTACTCGCGCCTCCTCCGTCACTTCACGGAAGGTTCCATCGTGGTTGTTTCGGTACAGGGCGTGTGGGGCTCCGCGAAATCCACGAGGTCCGCAAAACGTAGGCAGCGACCTGTAGTTGCAGAGCGCCAGGTAGTTCTTCGGCGCATTAATGTCGAATTCCACATAGCCAGCGACAAACAAATCGACCCAGCCATCATTGTCGTAATCGGCGAAGGCTGCGCCGGTGTGCCAGGAGTTTCCCCCTGTGACACCCGCTTTCTGCGCGATCTCTGTAAATGTGCCGTTACCGTTATTGCGGAAAAGTTCGTTGGGTCCGAAATTCGTGACCAGCAGATCGGTGAAACCGTCATTATTAATGTCGGCCGCAGCGCAACCCTGACCCCATCCGCGTCCTGCCAGCCCAGCTTGAGTGGTCACGTCCGTGAATTTTCCGCCGCCCTCATTGCGGTAAAGGTAATTCCTCTGCCTACGAGGCTTGCCGGACTTGAGATCTTCGACAGTAGAGCCATTCACGATAAAGAGATCTACCAGCCCGTCGTTGTTGTAATCCAGCCAACAAACACCAGTGCCGTTGACATCGAGGATCGACTTCTTCTCGATCGTTCCGTCGACCGTTACTCCCTGGATGCCAGCCTCTTTGGTTACATCGATGAAGCTCGGTTTGCGGCCTGGCTCTTTGGTCGCGGCCAAGGTTGCGAGGGCGAGAATTCCGAACCATGTGACTATGCAGATCTTGCATCGGGCGTTAGCCCTCATTGACTGACGCTCCTGGGCTTTGGGTCCTCGAAAGCGTCTGGAGCCACGTCATAGGTCTTGCGCCGAAGATCCTGTAGTTCATTCTTCTTCTGGCGGAAGATTGTGAACATTTGTGCCGATTGTTCGAGATTCCCGGATTGTTTGTACAACGTGCCAAGGAGAAAATAGGTGTCTTCCCAATCCGGATCAAGCTCTCGCGCCTTTTCCAGGAACTTCAGTGCCTGCCGGTCATCGTTGCGATCGTAATAAATCTTGCCCAACCGAAAATAGGCGGGAGCGTAACTGGCATCAATGCTGAGCGCTGTCTTGAAACTCTGTTCTGCTTCCGCGGTCGCATCCACCTTCGTTTGAAGTATCCCGATTTGAAGATAGGCTGCGGTGCGTTCGGCATCCAGAGCCAGGACACGCTGGAAAGACGCCATGGCTTCGTTGTCCTTCCCCAGATCTTCTAAACACAAACCGAGCGACTGTTGGTAATCGGGATTGTTCGGCTCCAGTTCGGACGCCTTTCGCAAAGGATTAAGAGCATCCGCGCTTGAGCCGCGACCCATAAAGGTGAGGCCCAACAAATAGTGCAAACGCGCGCTCCCGGGCAGATGGACCAGCCCGGATTGAAGGGTCGCGATGGCTCCGACGTTGTCTTCCGCTTTGTGCTGAGCAGCCGCGAGATGCCGGAAGTAGTCTTCCTTCCCAGGATCCAAGGTCACAGCCTGCCTGAAACACTGCTGTGCCTCATTCTGCCGGCCGAGTTCCTGGAAGACACCGCCCAGGGCATCATGAAAATCCGCATTTTCCGATGCCCCGGAACGCTGGGCGCGTTCCGCCGCCGTGACGGCACTTTCCCTTTGGCCGGTTCTAACCAGAGCCAAAGCCAAGTAAAGCTGAGGTTGCGCTTTTTCTGGATCCGCCTCGGTAGCACGTTCCAGGTGCTTTACGGCTTCCGCCGCCTCGCCTGAGCCAAGAAGCAGCCGCCCTAGCGAGAGTTCGGCCAATACAAGTTGCGGTTGTTGTGTGAGAGCGGCTCGATAGCTCTCGATTGCTGCATTGTTGTCTCCTAGCCGCTCACTCGCAGCCCCGAGGTAGACATAAATCTCAGGACCGAGCTCCTTTCCTTTCGACAAGGAATCGCGGGCAGCGGCGAACTCGCCAGCTTGCAATAGCGCTATGCCCAAAGCTGCGCTGGCAGCAGGAAATGACGAACGGAGATTTACCGCCTGTCTTAACTCTGCTGTAGCTGCGGAAACGTCCCCTGTAGCCAGGAAAACTGTTCCGAGTTTGTAGTGAGTGTCCGCCTGATTGTTCCTACGGGCCAGTGCCGTTTCCAACGCAGTCCGTGCCTCAGGGAAACGAGATTGCCGCAGGTATAGGGTACCCAGCAAGTTGTAGTAGGCCCAGGAATCAGCGATCGGCGCGGGTGAGTTTTTCAGTCGTGCAAGCGCAATTTCATACCGCCCCACACGAAAATACAATAACGCTTCAAAATACTTTCCGAGCGCGGTTTGCGGTTGGAGTCTCAACCCGGAATTAAGCGCCTTGTTAATGAGGGTGATTTCAGCAGTGGGCCGTTGCGGGTCGAGATCATAGTTCCAGACGCGGCCAAAAGTTGTGCGCAGGTTCTCTCGATCTCCCGAGCAATCGTACGCTACACCCAGGAGGATCCTGTCTTCGGCTGAATTCAGATTCCCGGCCAGTGCTTGCTGAAATTGCCGTGCGGCAAGTTTGCACTCGTTTTTAGAAAGCATGGCCAATCCAGACGCGAAACTAGGGCTGGAAATCTCACTGCCGCTAGTGCTTGAAGTCGTGCTGTCAGCGACGCAAACAACAACCGCTAGCACCCAACACATGAGCAACGTTGCAATCTGGATTGGCTGGCAATCACGCATTTTTTTGCGCCTGTTGCCGTACTGACCCCTTTTACACTACAGGATTCCTCCTTCACTCGGAGTATTGTTCTGACGAGCGTTCACCTAAAAGACAAGCCTCAGCGCAAACTGGATCTCTCGGTTGTCCAGTCGCGTGTCAGTGACCTGACCGAATAGGGGCGTGCCGAAAGTCGTGTTTGGAGCTCCCAGTATGGGGTGATTAAGGGCATTAAAGGCCTCGAAGCGGAACTGCAAGTTCACGCGTTCACTGATATTGGTGTTCTTGATCAGCGATAGGTCCATATCTGTAAGGCTCGGGCCGTAAACGGAACCGATGCCTTCATTGCCGAAACTGAAGGGGGGTGGCACTGCGAACGCACTCGTGTCAAAGAACTGATCTACAGTCTTCGGACCCTGATTCGGGTCGTGAAGCAAATTCGGCAGCTTCGCGCCTTCACCAACGTTGGGATTGTCAAAAGGCAAAGTGACCGTAAGAGGTTGGCCGGACTGATAAGTAAAGATGGCACCGAACTGCCATCCAGAAACTACCTTCTCCACCACTCCATTGCCGCCTGAAAAAAACCGCTTCTTGTTGCCAAACGGAAGCTCGTACACTGAACTAAGTGTAAAGCGCTGACGTGTGTCCGCGGCCCAAAGACCACGGTTGGCACGTCGGTTGTTATTATCCTGCAAGTCGGGTACAAAGGCACCAGTCTCGGCGCCCTGTGTATCCGTGATCGCTTTCGACCAAGTGTACCCGGCCAGAATCGAAAGACCTCTCGAGAAACGCTTGTCCATCCGTACCTGAAGACCGTTGTAGCTGGCATTTCCAAGCGTTTGGTTGCCCGCAACGGTCGAGACGTTGGTATACGGCCGCCTCGAGTCAATGTCTCCGGGTCCAGGCGGTGGCTGGTTGGGCCACGTCCTGGCCCACAATTTCGTATCCTTGTTGCCAACATAAGTTACATCGAGAACAAAACCGGCGCCAAGGTCGCGTTGGACACCAAAATTCCAGGCCTGTAGATAGGGAGTTCGCGCATTGGACGGGATGAAAGTGAACTGTACTCCCCCGGGTGGTTGCCCCGCGGTTGGATTAAACCAGTCCCAACCGGTAAAGTTACTCGAGTTGTTAAATCGATTATAGAAACTGACAAATGGGGGATTAATGCCGAGAAATATGAACTGGTTGAAAGGTTCCGGCTGGTAAAAAATGCCGTATCCACCGCGCACTACTGTGCGATCAGAGTTGCCCAAACGGTAGGCAAAGCCGATTCGGGGTGCAAAGTTGTTGTTGTCCGTGCCCGCCAACGTGCTGCGGTTTGCCGCGATCGTGGACGGCAAAGAGGACTGGCATGGGCGCACCGGTAGATCCGGCGTGCATGGCCCGGCGAGAACCAGCGAAGCTTGCCCTCCGCCTGGAGGAAGGACGATGTTTGAGATCGAGTTGGTCTTGGAGACTGGCCAGGGTCGCCATTCATAGCGCAGGCCGAGATTCAGCGTCAACTTGGAGGTGATCCTCCAGTCATCCTGGACCCAAGGCATAAGCTCCCACTGGCGGTATTGAGGGTCGAACAGTTCCGGCGAGAGCTCAAAATTCTGGGGGATACCGATCAGCATGTCCGCCATCGAGTAACCCGTCATGCTGCCGTCGAAAACATACAACCCGTTTCCGATGAAGATCTCCGGGAAGGTTTCGTGATGCCGGACGACATGCATGCCTGCCCGGATCAAGTGCTTCCCACGAACCAAACTCGCGCTGACCTGAGTCTCGTACCGCTCGCTAAACCATTGCCGGGGACCAAAGTGAAAACCGCCTAATGTTCCGAAACCCGGAGTGATGAAGAACGGAGCATCAGACGCGCGGGTGTCGTTCGCTACACCATTGATTTTCAGAATGTCGCGAGCAATATCTGGAGTCGTGTTGGCGAGATTCTTGTTTACGAACTGCTTGAAAAGATTGTAGCCAAATTGAACATCGAGAATGGTTGAGGGGCTGACGGTGTCGGTCAGGTGCACGGTGGCATTCTGATCCTTATTGTTCTGCTTGATGAAGAAATTCGGATTGGTTGTCGGTGGGGTGTCATTAATCCCGTTGTAGACATAGTGACCTGACAGCTGCAGCTTACTGGTCAACAGATGATCCACCCGCGCCAGATACTGATTGGAGTCGTTGGGGTGCGGTCCGGGTATGACAAAGTTGTTGGCCAGTCCAGGACGATTCGGAAGCGGAACATACTTGTTCAAGTAACCGGGCATAACGCTGAGCACCTTGTCTGCCGGTATGACATTGCCAGGATAAGGTAACCCGGTGAACGGATCGTGAATGGCGATGGGAGTGGGAAGATTTAGCAGTTCCGAGAAATCACCTGTATGCATCGCTGCGCTCGGAAAAGTATCAAACAGAGTTGTGGTCCTCGCCTCACGAAATCCTTCGTAACTGCCAAAGAAGAAGGTTTTACCGTGACGAATAGGTCCACCGAACGTACCTCCAAATTGGTTGCGCCTTAGAGGTGGTTTTTTCTCCCCCGCCCTGTCGGTAAAGAAATTCGCTGCATCAAACAAGTCATTCCTTACAAATTCGTAAAGGGTGCCGTGGAATCGGTTGGTTCCAGACTTCGTCACCATGTTCGTTAGGCCACCTGCGTTAGCTCCGAACTCTGCGGTGTAGTTGCTCGTCTGTACCCTGAACTCCTCGATCGCGTCGACCGAAGGATTCATTCCGTTAGTACCATGGATCCAGTCTTTGAAAGACAGGCCATCGAGAAGGTAGTCATTGTAGACATCACGCATTCCGTTGACGGAGACATTCCCGTTGCCGATGGCAATGTTTTGGGAAGCGATTTGTACCGCAGTGAAGGTGCTCGGTGGACCCATGGTCACTCCCGGTGAAAGCAGCTGGAGTTGCAAGAAATTGCGGCCATTCAAGGGGATTTCGTTGACAACCTTGGTCTCAAGCAAGGTGCTGACCGACGAGTCGTTCGTTTGCAGCGCAGTGGCCTCAGCCGTGACGTTAACCTGCTCAGAAACGGTTCCCGGCGGCAGCATCACATCGATGGTCCGCACTGCTTGGACTTCAAGCCTGACCTGATCAACAACCTTGCGCTGAAAACCTTGCTTCTCCGCGCTAACCGTGTAAGTTCCGACTTGCAGGTTCGGCATCGTAAATTGCCCTACGTCGTTGCTAGTCGTCTCGCGCGCTTCTCCAGTATCCACGTTCCTGGCAGTGACGGCGACGCCTGCGAGCACGGCCCCTGAGGAGTCCGTTACAGTCCCGACGATTCCCGACTGTTGGGCCACGAGGGCCAAGGGGAAGGCGACGACCAGCAAGAGTACTGAGAAAAGCTTTTGTCGAAACATAAGTCTCTCTCTCTCCCGAGCGACTATAGATGACCGATTATCATGTGAACAATAGTTACAGTCTTTTAGTATTGTCAAGAGAAAACTTAGTTTTTGATCGATCATTGTGCATATATGTGGTGTCGTCCTCTTTCGTATGCTATCGATTATAATGAAAAATGGTTGTTCTTAATTTTGCGCGGGTCCGCAGAAGTGCCATGTTCCCGGTGCGAAACTTGGGGAGGGGGCGGGGTTCCGTTCGGGAATTCTCGGCTTCTAGTGACCCGGAGGAGCGGTATTCTCTTATGCATCTCCCGGAATCTCGTGCCTGTCGTCATCCAGAAGGAAAAGATAATGCCACTGATCGCAACCAAACTGAATACCCAACCAGCTCGACACCAGGTCGCTGAGAAGATCCGGGAATCAATCCTGGACGGATCCTTGGTTCCTGGTGAGCGCCTGGTCGAGCGCAAACTTGCTGAAACCCTCGGTACCAGCCAATCTGCTATTCGAGAAGCCCTGATTCAGCTTGAATTGGAAGGCCACGTCAGCAAGAAACCGAATTCCGCCACATTTGTAACCCATTTCAGTCAGCGGGAATTAGAGAATACGATAGCCGTGCGGCGAGCGCTGGAGGGTTTCGCCGTTGAAGAGGCAGCCCGGCAATCTACCCCCGGTGATATTCAGCGTTTGGAGGAGCTCTTTCAGCAATCGCAGGCAGCTGCCCGGGCGCGCGAGTTTCAGAAATACATCCGCCGTGATTTGAGTTGGCACATCGCCATGTGGGAGTCGACGCACAATGATTGTCTGGTGGAAAGCCTACGCCGGGTCGTAGTTCCGCTGTTCGGATTCAGCGCTATTCGGGTTGCCATGCAGCCGGGCTTCAATCTCATGCATGATCTTCAGTCCCACCGAGCGCTGCTGGACGCGATCACGGCCGGTGAACCTGAGCGCGCAAAGCGCGCCTTCCATGCGGCCATGGCGGACTGGGCCGAACAGGCAGTGCATCTCTATTCCGAAGAGAATCAAGAAACATCGGCACCATGAAGGCGGTTCACTGGTCCGGTGACTTTAATTTTGTCTGGTACTCAGGTCGCCCCTGGATGCCGGCATTCAGATGGAAGAGTGCGCCACCGAAGTAGCCGTTCTCCGGATCATAGCCGGGCGGCATCACCGGCATCGGTTCGGATTTGGCGGCCGAGGTAACGAAAATGTCGCGCAAGTCCGGGCCGCCAAACGTCAGTGAAGAACTCTGCTTTGCCGGGACTGGAATTCGCCGCTCCAACTTGCCTGCCGGATCGTAGCGGGAAATACAACCGCCGTACCATTCCGCCGACCACACGAACCCCTCCGCATCTACCGTCAATCCGTCAGGCAATCCGGAATTGCCGTCAACTCTCGCAAATACTCTTCGATCTCGTACGCGGCCTTTCATCGGGTCGTAAGCGTAGGCATATATCAAGCGGGCGACCGAGTCGGTAAAATACAGAGTGCTCCCGTCGCGAGAGAAGCCGAGTCCATTCGCGAGATGGAAGCCTTCGTCCAATATCCGAACCTCTCCATTCGGCTGAATACAGAAGAGCTTTCCGAGGGGATATTCTGCCGAAGGATCGTAAAAGCACGATCCGGCCAGCAAACGCCCTTCGGGATCTGCAATGCAATCGTTCAATTGTAGCTTCACGTTTCCAACCGAGTTGACGACTGATACGGGCTTGTCCTTTCTGTTCCAGAACCAAACCCCGGAATTGTTGGTAAAGGTAAATCCGCCTGATTGGTCGAGGGCACAGCCGTTTACTTCAAAATTATCCAACAGCACTTCCTTCCTCTCGGACTTCCAATCGTATGCGTAGAACTTACGCCCGAGGCAATCGGTCCAGTAGAGCTTCTGCTGGGCCGCGTCCCACAAGGGAGCTTCGCCACAGAGATTGCCATCATCGATCACAATAGAACAGAAGGCCATTGGATCTCTTCCGAAGAACTAGTGGGAACCAGACCCCGTCACGTGAGCGGAGCGCCTCCCCTCAAACAATGTGAGAGTTGCGGTCCCGGCCACAGTCAGTGCCCCCCCGAGAATTTGTGGCAGCGTAATCCGATCGTGGACCGTCACAATGGAAAGAATCAATCCGAAAAGTGGAAGGAGATAGATCGATGTTGAAATCTGTCCTACCTCGAGCCGGTTGAGCACCCACATCCACAAGACCATCGCCACCCCCCAGCTCAATAAGCCGAGAACGGTAACGGCGAACCAAGTAGCGCTGGAATATCCCGCAATACGATAAAAAGGCTTGGTTTCGAATGCCGCGGAAATGATCGCGCACGCGGCCATGCCGACCGCGTAGCTGAAAATAAGAACCTCGAGTTCGGAATAGCGGGACAAAAGATCCTTGCTGTAAGTGTTGTAAAACGCGCTCCCCAATCCAGCCAGCAGAATGACAAAGTTACCCAGCAAAAGGCTGCGACTGAAAGAAGCCTGCGACAGATCGCTGGTTGAAACCAGCAGAGTACCTATCAAACCCAGGAGCAAGCTGAACACGCGGATCAAACTCAGTTTTTCGCCCAGCATCAGGACGCCAAGGCCGGTCATCAAGACCGGGATTGTCAGGGACAGGATCGCTGCGTTGGACGCCGAAGAGCGTGCGATACCCCATGAAAGCATCACCGACGGTGGAACAATCCCCAATACGCCCAGCAGCAGATATTCGCGCAATGTTTTCCATTCAAAGGCTCTTCCCACGTTCTTACGCTTTTGTTTCTCGCGCAACCAGAGGGGGACCAGTAGAAACGAAGCTAACAGTAACGTCCAGAAATTCAACGTCGCCGATTCCATGCTGTCGCCCGCAATCTTGTAGGCTGGGTACTGCGCCGCCCAAAGCAGGTTGACCAGAACGAGCGCCGCAAAATTAATCCACGCGTCCTTCTGCGTCTTCATGTGGAGAGCCTGCTAAGCAAGCCCCCGTCGACCACCAACACGGCTCCAGTGATATAGGAAGCAGCCGGAGAGGAGAGGAAATAGACAGCGTGAGCAATGTCTTCCGGCTGACCAACACGCCCCAGCGGGATGGTTCGTCCAATAGCCTTCACCGCCTCCTCCGGATCCGGCTGGTCCTTGATAAACGGTTCCATCATTCCGGATCGAATTGCGCCGGGACAGACCGCATTCACGCGAACACCGTCGCAAGCAAAATCCAGTGCCATACCACGTGTTAGCCCGAGCAGTCCGGCTTTGCTAGCTGCGTAGGCAGAGATTTGTGGCTCGCTGGCGAACGCTTGCACAGACGAGATATTGACGATGCAACCGCGGGTTGTTTTCAGGAATGGATAAGCATATTTGGTGCAGAGGAAGGTTCCACGCAGGTTGGTCTCAGAAATAGAGTTCCAATCCTCAATCGTGTATTCCTCAGCGCGGCGATAACGTTCGATGCCAGCATTGTTGCAGAGGACATCAATACGGCCGAAAACCTCCGAAACCCGTGTCATCAAAACTTGGATTTCGCTCTCGACACGAATATCAGTGCGAACAAACAAAACCTGCCCACCACCGGCAGCAATCGAAGACTCCAGCGCAACACCGCGCTCTAAATCGCGGTCTGCAATAACAACGGCGTCGCCCTTTGAGGAGAACTCCTGAACAATACCTCGCCCAATACCATAGGCGCCGCCCGTCACCAGCGCCACCCGAGACTCGGTCATGAACGCTCCTAGCAGATCGACAGAGTAGAGGTCGCGGCTTCGGCTTCGCTTTTGAAGCGGGCGAGAGCTTCGCGATTCAATTCCACTCCCAGCCCCGGGCGTTTCGGAAGTGCAATCTCTCCGTTCACCATTTGTAGTTCATTGGAAACCAGCTCCCTGCGCAAGGCCGACTCGCACAACTCATCCGGCAGGAATTCGATGAACGGACAGCTCGCCGTCGTCGCTGCCAAATGTGCTGCGGCGGCGATGGAAATGCCCGACTTCCAAAGGTGAGGAACAATGGTAAGCTTCCTCTGCTCCGCCAGATTACATACCCGCTTGGCCTCGGTAAATCCGCCTACCCGGCCCACATCGGGTTGGACGACGCTGATTTTTCCTCTATCCATAAGATCGAGGAACTCGAAGCGAGTGGCTAGCCACTCCCCTGCCGCGATAGGAATGGGCTGCTCCTCAGCGAGACGCGCGTAGCCCTCAAGATCATCGGAGGGCAGCGGCGTCTCAATAAAAAACAAGTTGAATTCGACCCAGGAACGAATCGCTTTCAGACAGGTGTCGGCGTCGGGAAAGGCATATTGCACATCAACCATCAGCGTAAAGTCACGACCCAATGCATTCCGAACTTCGCCAATCACTTCTGTCATTTCTTCGTGCGAAGCCTTCAGCCCTTTGTGAGCGTAAGGTCCGCAGGGCGTGACCTCAATTTTCGCTGCTCGAAATCCCAACGCCTTTGCCCGCATCGCCCAGTCGACAATAGAACTGCGGTACACGGCGAAGGAACTGACCTCAGGTTGAAGCGACGCGTAGGGCGTAATGCTTTTCTTCACCGCTCCGCCGAGGAGTTCGTAGCAAGGCTTGCCGAGGGCCTTGCCGCGAAGGTCGTGAAGAGCCATATCCAATGCCCCGATCGCATGAATCACGGCACCTCGCCGACCATTCATGGCCGAACCAACATAGAGCTTTTCCCACAGCGCTTCCGGCTGCAAGGGGTCTTGGCCGATTAGCATTTCAGCAAGCCCCAGCCCCATCGTGTGGGTGCCGGGGGCGTGAATGCAAGTCCGTGCAATCCAAGGGTTGACGTCCGTCTCTCCAATGCCTGTTACGCCTTCATCTGTATGAACTTCCACCACAATGTCATCCTGGGACGAGCTGGTCGAACCAACGTCATAGCCAGGATCAAGCAACACGTGACATTCGATCTGAGTAATTTTCATGTTGTTGGAGAGCGATAAATAATGATCGATCAAGATATTATTTTGGTATTACATTTGTGTCAAGCATCTAAACAACATAGTACTACGCAGTTATGATCGATCATGTTTCATTAAGTCGTAATGGATGTTAGGCTATGTTTAAAACTCTAGTGAAGCACCCCGGCTTCCACGGCGGATTCGTCTTGTGAAATCGGCATAGCCGAAGTAAATCTGCCAGGACTCGCCGTTCGGATTCCTCCCGAAATGACAGGCAAACCGGAGGTCATAACGTGGCATAGCCCATCCCGTGACCCCTTGATCCGAAATCCGACAGCAAGGCGTGCAGGTAATACAGGATGAGTACAGCGCAAAAAGAGCCACCAACTCTCTAGGCGCCACCGGTTTCAGAACGCAATCGGAAAAACACATTCCCGATACGGAAAAAGTTTGCGGTCACCTTGGGGTAATTTTCGCCCTCATCCTCTTGGGTTTATTAGGCAGAGTTTGGCCTAGGGCTGCTGTGCGGCTCACGCACCATCGGCCCGCTGCCGTAATCGACTTGGCCTTCCTCTCCCGGGGCGGTGAGGATCACCGCCCGCGCTTGTGGTACCTGGGCTCCGCGCAACTTGTAAGCGAAGCGCCGAACGCTTTGATAGCCACCCTGGAATCCGTAGTCGGAAACCAGATCCTGCCAGATGGCCATGGCATTGCGATCTCGACTCAGACCCAGCTCGATGATTTCCCGGTAGGGTTCACTGGCGCTCGCCGATGCCTTACCGCTCAACCCCACGCCAAAGTCGGTGGTCACTTGTATGGCCGGTTTTGAAGTTGCTTTTGCTTTTTCCTTCGTTGCAAGGTTTTCGAGGTTGGGGTTGAGGCGACCGGCAAGCCCCGGAAGGGCCGGTTTTGCTGCTTCCGAGCCGGTGATCACCTCTATGGCCGGTTTTGCTTTACTTTCGCGCCTCCATCTTCCCGGCGGCCATATTTCTACACCTGCACCTTTCAGATAGGCGCTGATGGTCTCGCGACGCACTCGCGTGGCCTCTTGGATCTTTCGCAGAGACCATCCCAGTCGTCCCAAGGCTATGATTTGTTGTTTCTTCTCGTCCTTCAAGACATTCGCCATGTTGCGAGAGGCTACTTACCCTCCCGCTGCTGTCAATGTCCTGGACGTTTCTTCTGAAAGTATGGCCGCTTTTCAGGTGTTCTTGTATGGCCGCTTTTTGGGTGTTCACTGAGGATAGCCTTATTGAAGCAGTGATTCGAATGAAAAGCCTTGCTCTTAGCGGTAAAGCAATAATAGATCTTGGGTCTGCATGAACTCGGCGAGGTGAATATGAACTGCGAAAGCGTATTCGTGCATTCCGACAGGGACATAGGAGTGCTCTGCGGAAAGACTGCTATTGCGAATTGCAGTGGCTGCGGAACGGCGATCTGTGAGGATTGCTGTGTGCAATGCTGTGGGCAGTCATTTTGTGGCGTGTGCTACGAATATCATGCAACGAGTTCGTGTCTCAGGAAGCCTGCGCAGTACGAACGCATTTATGGTTCCCAGAAAGCTAGCTAATTTAGTCAGAGAGCTAGATTTCCAACGTCGACCTCGACGTCACTCGGTCGCGGGCTGAAGTATTCGCCTTTCAACCTCAGAGTTTTGACTTCGAGGATGTAGTTGATCTGCAGAACCAGTCTCGCTAGTTTTTTGGCATCCTTTGTGTCGGCAGCTTCCTCACACAATTTCATCCAGTAAGTTTTGTCGTCGCGCATCGCTCCCTCCGTCATTCTTTCATTCATTCGATGCGGGATCGCGCCCATCGAGGCTATTCGACTCATACCGAAATTAATGTATGTGGAAAAGTCGACATCTCACTTTGAGCCCTGCGAATCTTTTTCAATCAACCGCTTGCGTTTAGCATCGAGCAGCGCAATGATCTGCCTGATCAGCACCATCAATTTCTGTGAATCTTGCTCGTTGGCTGCTTGTTCGCACAGTTCTATCCACTTTGCTTTTTCTTGCATCGATCTCCTCGTGGCCGAAACTGGTAAAGCACGGCACATGCCACCCCTTTGTTTTCTTTGTGGTGGCTCTTTTAGCGCGGATTGAGAATGTAAATTACGCCGATGGGACAAGAACTTTTGCGATACGTGAAATGCTCTACTGCGTTGTGAAATTATCTTGCGAGGAGATTTGTTAGAACGACCGCAAGCAAACCCACGCTCGTCCCGAATACGAATAGCAGAGCTATGAAATAGCGATGTTTGACGCGGTGTCTCACGAACTCATAGATGAAGTGCCCAAAAGCGCGGTTGCCTGATCGGAGCGCGGGAAGCCGCTCCTGACGCGGTGATCCAAGCAACCACCTGAGCCGAAATGGCGTCAGATAAATGGGCGACTCCGGGGGGAGGAGCCACAAAAGAAGCCCCAACTCGAATCGAGTGGGGCATTTTTAGTTGCCTTCAGGGGACATCACGGATTCACTAATCGCTTATTTTTGAAACGCAATAGATTTCATCAGATGAATTAGTCAAGTACTTCACCAGCTTTTTCGCTTCCTGCAGTTCCAAACCGAATAGTGCGAGATGGTTTGGCCGATCAATTCGAGACGGACTCCTCACCCGTGGGATGAGTATCGTAGGACGGTGCTCCAAGCAAGTCAAACAACTAGAGCTTGGCGTAACGGGCTAGGTACTCGTGCTAAAGGCCATAACCGCCTCGTCGTCACTCTCATACGTCCTTGAAGACCGTGTTCAGTCTTGTCCGTTGCAGCAAGTCGGTCACGCGCTGATTTGGACGAACTAATTTGATCTCCCCGTGCCGCTTCCGCGTTGACGCAAGCATTCCAACCAGCGCGCCCAAGCCCCCGCTGTCGATATACTCTATTCCGCTAAGGTTCACGACAATCTGCTGGTCCCCAATAGAATGTTCTTCATTCTTTCCCGGAATGCAGCGGTCTCGTCGCCAAACACGAGGCGTCCAGCGCAATACAGAATAATCACGTCGCCCGAAATCTCTGTCTCCATCTTCAATGACATATAACGATGATGAAGAGCCTGGTCAGCCCATTTTAGAATTTGTTGAGCGAGTCCGATCCTCGGGCCGCAATCTTAGGGTGGATGGACGGGCATGTCAACGCCGTACACCGAGGAAACACATAGGCGAACTTGGCTGGGATTATGTAAGCAGTTGCGAAAAGAGCGTGATCGATTACAGCAAATTAGCGGAGGGAAAGGGTGGTTACGTTAGTTATCTCGGTCATATTCTCGCAGGAGGCAGTCCGGGCGACAGGTAACATTTAGACTTCGTCACCTTTTACTTACTTCTCCAAAAGTCTCATGCCGTGCTGCAAAGCCGGCAGCGAAACCTGCTTCTTGTAAATGCCGGTGGTGGTCGCCATGTCCTTGTGACCGAGGAGAGCTTGCGCCAGGGTGGCATTACCACTTGACCGCTCAATCACTTCCGTACATGCTCCTGTGCGGCCGGCTTTGAGAGGCTTCCAAGTGAGCTTCTTCCGCCTTAATACTGGCATGATGACCCGGCTAATCACATTGTGCAGGTCTAGAGGAGAAAAACCGCCGGCAAGATACTTCAATTCGGGCGCAACTATTCGGCTTTCCGGCAACGTGCCCTCTGACGGAAACAACCAGCCCTTTGAGGGGGTTCTTCGACTTCTGCCGCCACAGTTCCAGCGGGACTCGCACACGGTCAATCAAAGGAACTGACCGCAGAGACTCTCGAGTCTT
This sequence comes from Terriglobia bacterium, assembly GCA_963786325.1. GTDB lineage: Bacteria > Acidobacteriota > Terriglobia > Terriglobales > Acidobacteriaceae > JAIQFF01. Next base: position 368,725 of record CAWAYW010000010.1, on the reverse strand, counting down.
CGGAACGTCCAGTTTGCCGCGCACGTAGCCGCGCTGGATGTGCAGCCATTCCTCGTCTATATCCTCCCAGCGCAACGGTGCAATCTCGTTAGGCTGCAAGCCCAGGAAACAAGCAAAGGCCATTACGAGCTGGCAGTCTACGCGATCAACTAGCGCGGAGATGATATTCTCAGCTTCCTCCCAGGTGTAGTGCGGCGTCCTAGCTGACTCATGGCATCGTCCGGAATCGCAACGTCATGCCAGGGACTCACCTTGATCCGCCTCTCAATCACGGCGCGTTTGAAGATGGATCCGCCCAGGGCTTTAATGTGCTTCAGTGTGGCTTTGCCTTGCGTGCCGGTGAGGTTCTGAAGGAATTGAGTCCCCATGTGAGCCTCGTACTCTTCCAGAGTGATATTCCCGAAATGAGACCTTAGATGCTGGCGCCAGACTTGTTCGTAGCCGCGGACGGTGCAGGGCTTCTTTCGCGGCCGGCCGGTCAACTGCAAAATCTCTTTGCAGTAAGGTAGGTATCGATTCTCCCAAAAAGCCACGATGGTCATGTCCTCGCCGACGGAGTGGGCTTGCCGGGTGTTGACCGTGAGCATGAAGGCATCGCGAAGAAGTTTCACTCCTCGGGCTTTGCTAGAATAGTATTTGTTGTTCTTCGCGCAGAGGAAGTGGGACTTCTGGATGGGGCGGGGTTTGCCGTTCTTGCTGACTGTCATCCCTGAATACCGAACATAGGACGAGCCCGAAGATTCGTAGATCGTGCCTGTTGCCATGCTGCCCTCCAGCCCAAGGACAGCGTGGCAGTCTTTGCAATGATCTTGCAGCAAATACTCGGTAATCTTGCAAAAGTCTTTTATTTTCAATGTGGCGGCGTAGCTCAGGTGGTTAGAGCGACGGTCTCATAATCCGTAGGTCGTAGGTTCGAGTCCTACCGCCGCCACCAAATTTCTTTAATGCTTTCAAGTGATTGCGTCCGGACTCTTTCCGATCGCACTGGCTCTCTGCCACACACTGTAATGATTTTGTAATGTAAATCACCGAGTGAATACCGAAAGCGCACCTGCGGCTCATGATGCCATCCAAACTCCCTACACCGCGCAGGTAGCCGGGTGCCGACGATCTGGAATCGACAGATGAGACAGGCGTTTCTCTGTCCTGATCCTAACGTTGATTATGTCCGGCCATCGTATGCATCCTCGATCAGTATTCCCAATCAGTACGCTCCGCCTGTTCGTCATGATGTCGTGCGCTGTTTTCAAAGCTCCGTGCGATCTGTCGCAGCAGTGATGAGGTGCGTGGCCACTCAAGTTTGGTCGCATCCGACCAGACGTTGTACTGTTTGGCAACTCCGCGTTCTAAAGCACCGCCATCAAACATGCCTCGGGTTGTAACGCCTTGCTGGTTGTGGACGCCCATCAAAACCCCATTCTCAACGTGAACATTGCGCATCTCTTCGATCAGGTTTCTGACAGCGACATGTGGCCATACTCCGTCAACTCCTCTGGGGCAAATCAGAGCATCCTATTTAACCCTTCCTGCGCATAGTCTGTGGGGCTTCCAAACTGAGACCCCAAATTTCTTTGCTAGGATTCTGAAGGGCAGCTTCTCCCGGGTGCGTTGGCCTCTCAGGCCCGCGATTTCCTTGGGAGTCAGCCTAACGCAACGGCGGCCGACCGAGGATTTTTCCGTTCGTTCGGGCATTCGCCAGACCCGACTTCACCCGTTCTGCGATCAATGACCTTTCGAACTGGGCAACCGCGCCAGATCATCTGGAATAGCATTTCTCCGGCTGGAAGGGACGTGTCCACCGCTTCGGTCACCGATACAAAGTCGATGCCGAGCGCTCTGCACAGTTCGAGGCCGGCGATCAAATTCTTCAGAGAACGAGCGAACCGGTCGAACTTCCAGACAACCACCACAGCGAATGCCTGAGGCAAATTTCCCGAAGCCCTAGGGATTTATATGTATTGAGCAGAACGCTAGATTGGGCTACGTTGCAGGCTCCAGGGGGAGTTGCGAATCGGCGAGACGTGAGGCTCCCAGCAGGGATCGTCGTTTTGCCCATTGCCCCTTCGCTCCTCCAAGGCCGATCCTTCGTTTCCGATTGTTGGCATATCAAGCGTGTTTGGAATGCGGCCGTGTGCACGTTGAATTTCTTGAAAAGATGGCATCCTTCGGGAGGATAGTAAGCGAACCGTTCGTCTTGCCATACTGGAAAGCAGGCCCACGATCTGGCAACTAGGCGTAGCCTTGCACTCAGCTCCCCAAAATCGAAAGGAGGCGACTATGCCCAAACTCCGTTGGCATGTCCCATTGTTCGTTCTATTGCTGCTCGGGAACATGGCCTCAGCACAAAGCGCATCGGTCTCACCAAAGACTCTTGCGTGCAATGAAAATGGGTTTCTCTGCAGCGACGTTTATGACTCGATTGGCTATGAGGGCCAGTACACAGGTCACGACGAACCTTCGCTACTCTTCTACTCAGCCACTCCTGGTTCGGGCAATTCGAATGTTTATACCTTGGTGCTTCCGCAGGATCCTCCAATGCTACCCGCGCAGGACGGAACCGGCGGCACCTTCAATTTCCAGTTGCATCCGGCGTTTTGGTTCGGCATGGCAATGTGCGACGATCAATCGGCCCCAAACCCGGGAGGATCTTCCGTCGGGCCAACCATCCCGTGCACACCGGACAGCGACAGCAACATCTTTGATAACTCAATCCCGACCGCGCCTGATTACATAGGCAAGCACCCCGGCACCGCGTTTATGGAAATGCAGTTTTACCCGCCGGGATGGGTCCTCTGGCCGTCGGGTAACAGTTGCGATGCCACCCACTGGTGCGCGGCCCTGAACATCGACAGCCTTTCGGAAAATTTCAACACTGGACAATTCAACAATTCTGGCTGTCTAAACACCGTCGGGCCGGAGCCTGTGAACTTCGCGTTCATCACCAAGAGTGGCGTGGCGCACGCCCCGGCTAGTCCGTTGCTTGCGACGAACGACACATTCACGCCGAACCCACAGACAGACCTGTTCATGAATTCGGGCGACAAGCTAGTGGTGACATTGCAAGACACTTCAAACGGTTTTCAGGTGGTGATCAACGACCTGACCACCGGCAAGATGGGGTCCATGACGGCTAGCGCTGCGAACGGGTTCGGTGAAGTCTTGTTCGATCCGAACGGACACAACTGCAATCCGCGACAGCACAACATTCCGACCAACTTTCACCCGACCTATGCCACCTCCAGTGAACACACGCGTGTGCCATGGGCAGCCCATTCGTACAACATCGCTTTCTCCGACGAGATCGGCCACTTCGAATATTGCAACGCCGTTTCCTCTGAGGGCGGCAGCTGCATCCAAGATGGCGTGCACGATCTCGATGCCACGCTGAGCGGTAGCGATGATGATACTTATTGTTTTGACGCCGCTGCTTCATCGAACATCCCAATAGCGGGATGCTTTAACATCCCCAGTGGCGATGCCGACTTCGATGGTGTACCCTACCAGAATAGCTGGCCAGGAACACTGGCCAACCCGAAGCTGGATGCTTCGGTGCATGCGCAGCCAGCAAGATTCACTAGTCCGCTCTTCAAAAACAGTCAAGGAAACACGCTAAACTACAGCCGAGTTGCATTCGAAGCCAACCTACCTAGGATCGAAAACGATACGAATCCTCCGTGCCAACGCCATATCTCCAATCCCGCAGATCCCAGCCCGGGGACGGGGTGTGTGAACCCGCCAGTGGGCGCTGACTTTTACCCGATCTATACAACCACACAAATGCGGAATGGCGGGAATTGCTTATGGCAGCTTGGAGGCGCCAACATCCCCGGAACGAGTAACACATTTGGCGGGACCTCGACCGCAGAATACGGGCCACTACTGGCGTTGGCGTATCCAGCGGTCGGTGGACCGACCTTCAGGTACAACAATTTTCGGCAGGTGCTCAACAGCAATCCCTGCCCAGCACCGCAGTAACCCTGCGGTGTCAGATCCGATTAGTTCGGTTATTGAAACGGAGGCTACCAAACAAATTCCGGGGTGAGTGAACTTGGACTGTAATGAAATTGTAATGTATCAACATTCAGAACCCATCGAATCGGATCAGAACCGAGCAAGAGCCTGGGGCTGAGCCACCCTCGCGACGGCTGTCGCGGCTTCCTCGTCACTGATCGTCCAGTAGATTCGAGTGTTGTTAATATTCTTGTGGCCGAGATAGGTCTGAACCATTTCGATTCCGGCCTTCCTACTGTGCTTGTTTTGCTCTTGCCGTATGAAGGACGTTTAAGCAGTTTTGCTCGCTCGGCGCTGGGATGTCGAATACTGGATTGCAGCGAAAGACACCGGCAATCCCTATTCACGACTTCTTGGAGGTCTCTTGAGGAGGGAGGTGACGTTCACCCCAATGCCGAAGGAAAACGTATTGAGGACGCTGTACACGCTGCGGCTGTATCCCGCGCTCAAATCGAGCGAGCGCGTCAGGTTGTAGTCGATTCCGAGGTTGATCCCATCATCTCTCGTGAGGCTTACGCCCCCTTTCGTCGGGCCTGCTGAACTCTTGGTGCCACGGAGAAAGATCTGCTGCGGCCCTGATGGAAGTATGTAGTAGCCGGAAGCAGTGATACTGAATTTGTCGCCCAGATCGAGTTCGGAGCCTCCTTCAAAGTGCGCGACATCGCCGTAGGAGATATAAGGTCGATGCAGGAACCGTGTGTCGGGAATCGCGTTGGCAAGGCCGACATCGACAAAGGGCGTAAACAGATCAAATTCGTGGGCAAAGTGATTGCTCCAGTCCACCGTCACGTGGCCAGTGCTCAGTCCTTTCGCGGTGCTTGCCGTTGGGATCGCGCTGTTCAGGGTCGTGCTGAAGTCAAGAGCAGACCCTTTTGCGGAATATGTGACACCGAAGTACGGATTTCCCATGCCACTCGCGGAGGTCGCGCCCGTCTTCGAAGTAGACGGCTGGAAGAAGAGATACGGTACGCCCATGTCCATGGCAAAGTGTTTGCCGAAGCTGTAGCCAACGGTCGAGTTTATGTCCGTGATAAACCCATCGGTGTTGCCGCTTCCTTCATAGGTCTCTGTCCACGTGAATCCATTCTGCGCCACGCCTTTGGTGGCCCCTTGTGTTGGCCGAGCCTGCGCCAACGCGGATACCGCCAGCAAGGCCGGCAAAACGACAACCAACAACAGACACCGAGACAGAGACTTCATGCGTTTGCTCCTGACCTCCTTCTCATTTCAGGAATTCCGGTCTGCCGAATGGCCACGCAGGCTTTGCCCCAGTCCAGTCTGGGAAGCATCTATTCTCTTGTAAGCGCGATACCGCAGCCAGTTACCGTGGTTTGATGTACCACAGGCTGGAGCTTGGCCGTACCCCCGTCGAGTTGGTTCCCGGACCGTTTGGAATGCGGTGCAAAATGCGATCCCCGTAGGGCAGGCATTGGTCGACCGTGCGTCCGTCCCTGCGTTCCAGACCTCGCTCACGCCAGAAAGAACCGAAAAAAGGGAGTAAACGCAAGTGGTTGGCGTGCATCAAAAACTCCCGATCGCCTTCGCAATTTGATGCCCCCCGGAGTCTCTAAAAACCGCGTCCTTCTCGCAGACGACAATGTTGTCGTTCGTTCGGCTGTACGCCGTTTATTCAGCGCTCATCCGGATTTTGAAGTTTCGGGAGAAGCGGAGAACGGTCTCGATGCCCTTCGGAAGGCCCAAAGCCTCAGACCTGACCTGATCGTGCTCGATCTCGCAATGCCGGTAATGAATGGTTTGGAGGCGGCACCGGCTCTGAGGAAACTTTTGCCCACCACGCGGCTCATATTGTTGACCGCTCACAACGGGCCGGAGGTGGAGCGATTGTCTCGTCAAGCTGGTGTAGACGCAGTAGTTTCAAAAAATCAGGCTTCATCCAGACTTATTGAGCGAGCGAGAGCCTTGTTGAAGCCATCAGGAGAAAGTTAAGCAGAACATTGCGGGGGGTACCACACTTAATCCAGTCGGAGTGTTCATCGACTCCAGCGATTTTTTCATCCCTGATCTGGGTCACTGGTTTGTCTCACTTTCCTGCAGCTCATTGGAAGCATTTAGTGTCCGACATCGAACAATCTAAAACGACTGCTGCATGGTATAAGCGCTTTCCCCTGCCGGGGAAGGATATGGACGAAAACAGAGAGCGCTGGATGCAGCTTTGTGAGCAGGCGGCAAATGAACAAGATCCAGAAAAACTCATGAAACTGATAGCAGAGATCAACCTTCTGCTGGAAGCCAAACAGAAGAGGGTTCAAGCCGGGGCGTCTGACGCAAAACCGGCGGGCTGATTTCGTGTTCGGGACATTCGTCTTAACATGCCCTGCTAAGGCGAGTTCCACTGCGTTGCAAGCGGGATCGAACTCGTGCGCCTGATGATCGAGGATCACTGGTGGAAGGCAAAAACATCCAAGTCGCACAACCTGGCGAACGGACAAATGTTGCCGGGAAGCCCGTCAGCAATGTCATCCTGCTATCGATTCTTGACACTGACTTCGGATTACTTCGCTCGCATCTCGAATATGTTGAGTTGCCGAATCATCTTGTGCTTCACGAGGCCGGCGCAAAGCTGGAATTTGCATATTTTCCGAATCGAGGAATGATTTCTCTTGTTGTCGAAATGGAAGATGGAAAAACGGCGGAAGCGGGCGTAGTGGGTAGGGAGGGTTTCACGGGAGTGCCGGCGGCTGTCGGTCTCACCCGAAGCCCTCTTCAGGCTGTAGTCCAAATTACGGGTAACGGTTTTCGGGTGGAGGTGAAAGCTTTCCAGAAAATTCTGGAGGCCGCTCCACATCTGCAATTACTGCTGAGCCGTTACGCCGTTCTGCAGGGAATGCAAGTTGCGCAGATGGCCGCGTGCAACCGGTTGCACGATATCGAACAACGGCTCGCGCGCTGGCTGCTCATGACACAAGATAGAGTCGATAACGAATCTCTGCCGATCACGCATGACTTCCTGGCGACCATGCTCGGTACCAATCGATCCAGTGTCAGCCTAGCGGCGGGTGTTTTGCAGAAGAAAGAGCTTATCGAATACTCCCGGGGTGCAGTGAAAATTGTGAACCGCAAAGGTCTCGAAGACTCCGCTTGCGAGTGTTACGGCATCGCGCAGCAATACAACGGACAGCTTGGACTGAAATAGGATTACTTGTCGCCGTAATAGCCCTCTCGGGCTTGTACCACAACATCTTTTTTCTTCGCGGTTACTTGGATCTTGTGATAGCCCGCCTCCGGTGCTCCTCCACGATCAGGCGTGTAGCCCAGGTTGTACTGATTTCTCAGCTCTTCCTGGATTTGCGCGTAAATCTGATCCACGGATTCTTTCTTGGAGACCTCAAACATCCGTCCTCCGGTCTCCTTTGACATCCGATCTAGAATTTTCTTGCCGTCCACATGTTGTTCCGGATAGCGTCGCCCGCCACGTCCTGAGCCTCCCATTCCACCGCGTCCCATGCCCGGACCGCCCATTCCCGGGATACCGAGTCCGGTTCTTCCGAATCCGCCGCCATTACCATAGGCCTCGTCGTCTTTGAACAGTATCGAGTACACGACAGTATTGGCGCGTTGCGCCGATTCGATTGCTTCCTCCAGACTCTCTTTGCTGCCCGTGTCAACTCCGTCGGAAAGTACAACCACCGCCTTGCGACCCTGTTGCTTCTCCATGAGTTCGTTCGAAGCGAGGTAGACCGCATCATAGAGCGTTGTCCCGCCACCGCCACCGCGATGACGTCCACCACGACCCGAATTGGGGTCTGAGTTACCTCCCGGCGGATTGCCGCCCGAAGTGCGGGTAAACTGCGGAGCCTCGAGCGATTCCAGTGCGGCGTGCAATTTTTCGTGTGACGAAGTGAGATCCTGCAACAACTCCACTTCGCGATCGAAGTGGATAACAAAAGCTTTGTCTTTGTCTTCACGCAACATCTGGGTGAGAAAGCTTTGACTGGCGCTTCTTTCCTCACCCAGTACGCGTCGCTGACTCATGCTCGTATCTACCAGCAGACCCAACGTCAAAGCAATATCGGTTTCTCTCGTGAAGTAACGAATCGTCTCAGGGCGCCCGTCTTCTGTCAGAGTGAAGTCGTCTTTGTTCAATCCATTGACGATCTTGCCGTGCTTGTCGTGTGCCGTGGCTAACACATTCACGACCTTTACCTGGACAGACATCGTAGTGACAGACTGTTCAGCAGACGCCGGCTCGTTAGTTGCGGATCCTGTTTTCGACCCATCGTTAGACTGTGCCAACACGGAAGTGACGCTAACTGCCAAAACCAGAAACCCTAACATCGAATGCGGGAACTTGAGCTTCACTCGTTGCCTTTCAAAGGTTGTTACAGAATGCCGTCAGGACCGTGGCGGCTCTGCGATCCATTGGTAGCTGAGAACACTGGATATAGCAATTGGTTGTGAGTTCTGATCGTAAAAGTTTGTAAATGTTGTTCTGCTCAGCCCGACCGATTGTTTTGACAACAGATCCGCGCCAGAAAATGCTCAATTCGTAGGTTCTTTCTGCAAAGAATGGCCTGTTACCTTGTCAAGTCCAGAGCGTAGTGTCTGATTTGACTAGTCGAGGAATCTTCGGAGAGGATGTGCCACTATGACGGACAGTAACCGCCTGGAAGTCGGCCTGCCGATTGGAGATGAAGTCGATGCTTCTCCGCCGAAGCGGCCGGCGCGAACGACTCTGCAGGGGCGGTTGGGCAGGCTAACGCCCCTTGATCCGTCCGCTCATGGCGACGCACTTTTTGAAGCGATTGAAGGAGACGCTGGAAATAAATTATGGGTATATCTTTTTGAAGGGCCTTTTCCTGACCGGGCGGCTTTCGACCAGCACTTGCGACGAATTGCGGCGTCGGAAGATCCTCTCTTTTTCGCCATTGTGGATCAGACTTCCGGACGCGCCGTCGGCTACGCCTCGTACATGAGGATAGATCCCGCACACCGCGTAATCGAAGTCGGTAGCATTCTCTTTACTCCTCTTTTGCAAAGAACGCCGCTCGCGACCGAGGCGATGTATCTCATGGCTCGTTATGTCTTTGATGTGCTCGGTTATCGTCGTTACGAATGGAAGTGCAATGCCCTCAACGCACCCTCGAGGAAGGCTGCGTTGCGTTTAGGTTTCACCTTCGAAGGTATCTTTCGCCAGCACATGATCGTTAAAGGAAGAAATCGCGACACGGCATGGTTTTCGATGCTCGATTCCGAATGGCCAAGCAGAAAAGCGAATTTTGAACATTGGCTCGATTCCTCGAACTTCGCGCCCGACGGCCAGCAAAAGATTGCGCTAACAGCCCTCACAGCTGGCACTCACATCCCGAAATCCGTTTGAGCGGTACGGCTTGCCGACCATGCACCCGAATATTCCGGTTTTCCGACGGAGCCGGAAGAGTTAACCGCAAACACCACATTTCAAGGGACAATTACGATATTACAAGTCCTCAGGCACCTGTCTTTCAAAGTGAATGCCGGCCGCAACGGCTGAAGGGTACGAATCATTTCGCCGATAAGAGGGATGGAGGGTCTGCCCGCATGAGTGCCGGAAGCAAGACCGCGATGGGCCGTGTGTTAGTGATCTCCAACGATCCGAGTGCCATCCAGAAGGTTGTCGAGGAAATGCACCTTTTGTCGATCATCACCGAGATCTGTGGCGAAGTTGGCATGGCGCTTCCGTTGCTGAACCGGCAGAAGTTTGAGGGAGTAGTCGTGGATTGCGGGCTGCCCCGTGCCAGTGAAATTCTACAGCAACTTCGACATTCTCCATCCAACCGGACGGCTGTGACCTTCGCAATCGCGGCTCCGCAGCCAATGCCGATGCAGGCGAATTTTGTAATGGAGAGGCCACTTTCAACCGAATCCGTGGGTCGGACATTGAAAGCGGCGTTCGGACTGATTGTGCGAGAACGCCGAAGATCCTTCCGCTGTCCGGTTACGATTGCCGCGATCGTTTGGGTCGAAGGCAAGGAAGCCAATTGTCATTTGGTGAATATCAGCGAAGGCGGGATGGCGATCGCTGAATTGCCCGCGCTAAAACCCGGAGCGCAAGTGAAAGTGAATTTCTCTCTTCCCGGAAAAGTTGATCGCCTCACGGTTGAGTCTGAGGTTTGCTGGTATGACGATCAGGGGCGGGCTGGACTTCGCTCCCGTGTAATTTCCTCTGAACACAAGTCTTCTCTGCAAGGCTGGCTTGCCGCCAAACTCGAAGAGGATCTGCCGGAAACCGTAGCCAGCCAATTCCAGAAAAGATAGTTGCTCCACTAAGTGACACGCTGAGCACAGCTTCCGTCACCTTCGGGCAAGGTCCTTAATTTCGCAATTGTACTAACGGTCAGGTAATCTCCCCCGCGGTTACTTGGCCCACCGGTGGCCGCATTCCGGCAGTTCGTAACTTGTAAGCCACCGAGACCGGGCGCTAGCCTTCTACTATGTTGCCGCTCGCTCTGTTGTTCTCCTCCGATGAGCAGGCCTCGCATTCCTTGAGCCAGGCTCTTACTGAACTGGAATTGGGGGTGGAGCGCTGCCCGGAAATCTTCGGAGCAGTAGAAAAGATAACCAGCCGCGCTTTCGACATCATCGTTTCGGATTGGAATGAAGGACTGGAAGCCGCGTTCCTGCTGAAGACTTCGCGGGAACTCAAAGCTAACCATGCGGCATTCACTATTGCTGTTGCCGATCCGGAAGCAGCCGAACTCGCGCGAGAAGCTGGCGCAGACCTGATTCTCAACCGGCCTGCCTCTGCCGACGAAGTCAAATACGCGCTGCTTACGAGCGACGCCTTCCTGGGACACATGAAGCAATGGCTACCAAGGCTCGGTTTTTCCGACGTAAAGGACGAAGAGGAAGTTGAAGAAATCGCCGAAGCTCTGCCTATTGTTACAAGAACAGGTATCGCCGTTTCTGAATTGCCACGAAATGTTCGCGCCTGGCCCTCCTCCCCTCCCCCCCGCAAGCCTGAAATTAACTTTCCGGTGGTGGCGGCGGCGGAATCAATCTTCGATGAAAACCCTGTATACCGATATCGGGTGCAAAGCCTATTTCAGCCGGAGCCGAGCTTTTCGACAGCAGACGTTGTCCGCAGAAAACAGCCCGGGAGGCTTCTGCCGACCATCGCTATCGCGGTCGCTTTTCTTTCGGTCGGTTACGTATTCAGCGAACCTTTGTATAGTCACGGGAACTCATCAACGGTCGTTCAAATGTGGGGACGCGCCCTTGGAAGCACTCAGTCATGGTTTCAAAGCTCTAATCCACGCCCAGCCCCATCAGCCGTCCAGACGGCTCAGAATGACGAGGCGAACCCGACGCCCTCACGGAAACTGTCCCACATCCGAGTGACTCCAGTGCAAGACCCATTTCAAACCGGGGTCCCGGCGTCAACGGCGGCAAAATATCAGCCGGGCGTGGCGGACGCCTCAGTTGCCGGCCAGCCACCAGCGGCAGGAATCCAGATTCCAGAAAGCCTGAAGAATCCGGTGCAAGGGTCAACTATCCGCAATGTAGCCGCGCGGATCACCCCACTCCTGGCGGCCTTGGAGCCGGTCGAGCTGTCTGAGGATTTCTCCCGCAGGTTATTGCTGCAAAAAGTTCTGCCCAGCTATCCTGAAAAAGCAGTACGAGAACGCCTTCAGGGTCCGGTCGTATTGCAAGCATTTATCGGCCGGGACGGCACAATCCAGGAGCTAAAATTAATTCGCGGGTCCTTGCTTTTAGGGCAGGCTGCTTATAACGCTGTCCGGCAGTGGCGCTACCAGCCGTACGTAGTGAACGGTCGAGCGGTAGAAGCACAGACGCTCGTTACGGTGGATTTCAAGCTCCCCTCAATGTGAACCGACGGTACCGTCTATAATTTCTTCCGAAGGGCGACTCTGCGCCTTTCTAATCAACTAGTTCACAACTTTTTACTTCTTTTTACGGCCAATTAACACCCACCCTGTCCGAATTGATTATGTTCTCTGCAGGCTGATGCCAAGTTCGATCGTAGTAGGCGCAACGCAAGGGACTTCAGGATGAAAATCAAACCGCGGAACGAAAAGACACGACTGCTCCTGACTTTGGAGTTGGCCGTCGTGCTACCCGCCGCGGCACTGGTCGTCCTGAGTGCCTGGCATGTGCTTCACATTCAGCGCGACCGTGCCGTGGAAGCTGCCATTCAGCGGGATTTCAGCCAGGTGCTGGCTATTTCCGAGAAGCAGATCAACCACAAAGCCAATGAACTAATCGACGATGTTCGTACCGAACTGCCACCGCCGAGTGAGGCCTGCGCGGCAACGTTCGACAAGATTCTCGCAGCGCATCCGTACGCTGCGCACATCTTCATATATTCACCACAACACGGCATCGTGTTCCGGTCGCAATCCGACCGGCTGAAAAACGAGAGTGGATTTCGCGATGAGGCGGAGTATCTCAGCAAGATGTACGAAGGCTGGTTGAAGATGGACTTCAAGTCGTTGTCCGAAAAACTAGTCCATCTGCGCGAAAAGGGTACTCCCTACATCTTCGAAACGGAATGGGTGCCGCGAGGAGACAAGAAGGTCTATCAATCGACCGCCGTGTTTGCCCTAAGGGGCGACGAGAAGGACGACGTTGCCATCGCTGGAATGTCTTTCGACGCCGAATACCTCCACGACAAGCTCTTTCCCGAAATGTTGGACGACGTGATCAGCCGCAATGCCAACGATGCGAAAACGGAAAGGAATCACGCCGTAATGATGTTGCGCAGCAAATACGACTCGAGTGCCTATGTTCAATCGAGTGGATGGGACGGAGGGGCACCTGAAGTGGAGCGGAGTTTGGAGGGTGCGTTTTCGGGCCTGACGCTGGCGATCAAGCTTCGGGGTACAACTCTCGCCGCGATAGGCCAGCGTTTCGCGCGCATGAGTTTTCTAACGCTGGGTGCGCTATCGCTGGTACTGGCCGGGGGAATTGCTTTGACCTATCGCAGCGTGACCAAGGAGGTGGCGCTGGCGAGATTGAAATCTGATTTCGTCTCAAACGTTTCTCATGAACTGCGCACGCCGCTCTCCCTCATTCGTTTGTATGCCGAGACGCTTGAGATGGGCAGACTTACCAGTCCGGAAAAGTATCAGGAGTACTACTGCATCATCCGCAAGGAAAGCGAGCGGTTGACAGCGCTGATCAACAACATCCTCGATTTTTCCCGTATCGAGGCGGGGCGGAAAGAATATGACTTCCGCGAGACCGATATGTGCGAACTGGTCCACAACACGCTCGACTCGTATCGCTATCAGTTGGAACAGGGTGGTTTCCAGTTCGAAGAAAAGATCGATGAAGTACCGCCCATGCGGGTGGATCGCGAGGCCATGGCTCGCTCATTGCTAAACCTCGTGAACAACGCTCTAAAGTATTCACAGGACCGGAAATTCATTGGGGTGAATCTGTATCGCGACAACGGGTCAGTAAAACTGGAAGTGGTCGATCAGGGCATCGGTATACCGCATGACGAGCAGCAAAAAATCTTCGAAAAGTTTTACCGGGTCGGCGATCCCTTGGTTCACAACACCAAGGGAAGCGGCCTGGGTCTCTCGCTGGTGCGCCATATCGTGCAAGCCCATGGTGGCGAGGTGGCGGTGGACAGTACGCCCGGCCAGGGCAGTAAATTTACCATCGTTTTGCCTGTGAAAACGCCCGAGTACCCGGCGGTTACGGCTTAGGAACGGCAAGGATCACGACATGACCAGAATCCTGATTGTCGAAGACGAGCCCAACATGGTGGCGGGTTTGCGCGACAACTTTGAATTTGAAGGATACGAGGTTATTACCGCTCCTGACGGTGTCGCGGGTCTGGAACGCGCACTTAGCGAGACTCCTGATCTTGTGATCCTCGACGTCATGATGCCGCGTATGAGCGGCCTCGATGTATGCAAACAGCTAAAGGCGAAGCGCCCCACCTTGCCCATCATTATGCTCACAGCACGTGGACAGGAAGTCGATAAGGTAGTGGGCCTGGAACTTGGCGCTGATGATTACGTTACCAAGCCCTTTTCCATTCGCGAACTGCTTGCTCGGGTGAAAGCGGTCCTGCGCCGCTCAACGACGGCTCCCAAGGAGCAGGAGAGCTTCTCGTTCGGCGAGGTCGAGGTGAATCTGAAAAGTTGCCAGGTTTCGCGAGCTGGCAAAGAGTTGGATTTTTCTTCGAAGGAATTCGAGCTCCTCAAATATTTTCTTTGCCATCCGGGCGAAGCCTTAAGCCGCGACCGGCTGCTGGAAGAGGTTTGGGGCTACGACCGTTTTCCTACAACTCGCACCGTGGACGCGCATATTGTCCGCTTGCGGCAGAAGGTGGAACCAAGGCCAGAAGAACCTCGCTTCATCCTTACCGTGCATGGCACGGGCTACAAATTTGTCGGCTGAAACGGATAAACGGTTAGCACGTAATGGAGATAACTGTGCCGGAAACCAGCAAAATCCAGGGGACGCCATATCTTAACGGCCCGGTATTGGCCGCGGTGAGGACAGCCATCACGGCGCAAGCGCCGGTGCGAGTGGACGATTCTGCGCTGATCCGCGAGGCTCAACAGGGAAACACCGCGGCTTTTGAAGAGTTGGTGCGGCAGTACGATCGTGCGGTTCTGCGTCTCGCAGTTCATCTCACCGGTTCGCAGGAGGATGGTCAGGACATTTATCAGGAAGCGTTTCTCCGGGCATACATCAATCTTTCACGTTTCCGGTTTGAGTGTTCTTTCTATACGTGGATTTACCGCATCGTCACCAATCTTTGCCTGGACCACCTACGCAAGAAGCGTTCGCGCGGGCGCGATCTAGTTGCTGCTATGTCTCCAGATGGCGAGCAAGAGGACGTGCTTGACCGGATGCCGGATCGCAGCCCCGGCGCCAGCCCTGAACGCAGTTTTGCCGGCAGGGAACTGAGGCAATGCATCGTAAGCGCCTTGAGACAGCTATCACCGCGGGAACGAATGGTCTTCGAACTAAAGCACTACCACGGCCTGCGGCTACGGACCGTTGCCGGAATGCTCAATACGACGGAGGGTACGATCAAGAACACGTTGTTCCGCGCCACTCACAAACTGCGGACGCAGCTTGCTGAGGTTCGTTGATTGGGGTGCGCGCATGACCTCGGAGCCTTCTCGTTCGCTCGTTAATACGGAGATGATTTTCCCGGCGGCTGGGGGTCAAACGACTGATCCAAATAGATCCACAGAACGCGGGACATAAGTGATATTGCAGGCGCGAGCGGCAAGAAGAGCACGACCGCCCAGATCATATCCTTCGTGATCCACCAACCAGTGATCGCCCAAAGACACAGGGCGAGCAGCGCGATAAGTGCTAGCGCGAGACCGAAGCTGATGTACATTGCGCCCAGGAAATATCCCTCTTCCCTTTGAAACTTCAGATCGCAAACGAGACAGCGCTCGCACATTGCGGGAAACCCACGAAAGATAGAGTACTGGAAGATATTTCCCACGCGGCAACGGGGACAACGCTGGAGAAATATCGCCACCGCCGTCGACGAGTTTGCCCCGCCTTTCATCGGTGTTGCCATTCTGCCTCAGATCGGATTGTGACTGCAGTCTACTCGTAATATTTCTCCAGCGCACTGGCGAAGCCTGGTGTAATCGGAGCCTGGTGCAAATCAAGGTTTGATAGAATCCCCGTTCTTCCCATCCCTGAGTGCCGGCTTTCGCAGTGAACTAAGGATGCTATGAAGTATGACCCCGGGAGACTGCTATTCACGGTGGATCTGGCGGGGACACTTCTGTTCGGAATCGAGGGAGCGCTCGCCGCGATTGGAAACAACCTCGACTTGCTCGGTCTGATGGTCCTGGCGTTTTCCACGGCTTTGGCCGGAGGAATTATTCGCGATGTGTTTATCGGTGCGGTTCCGCCCAGTTCTCTTCGAGACTGGCGTTATTCTGCGATGGCCTTTACGGGCGCCGCCATAATTTTCTTCTTGCACAGTTATATTCAAGAAATTCCGGGCATAGTGTTGATTGTCCTCGATGCCGCCGCCCTGGCTTTGTTTGCGGTCGCCGGCACGGAAAAAGCGCTTCTATACAAAATGCACCCGTTTATCGCAGTGTTGCTGGGAACGATAACCGGGGTTGGCGGCGGCACAGTGAGAGACATTCTGCTCGCCCGTATCCCGCTGGTGTTACGAGCTGATGTCTATGCAACCGCCGCCATGGCGGGATCGGCGGGCATGATCCTGGGGAAAAAGATGGGACTGCCTTCGTCGGTGGCTGCCGTTTTGGGCGGGATTCTGTGCTTTGCACTGCGGCTCATCAGCGTCTGGCGACATTGGAACCTGCCGACCGTAAGCGGGTAGGCGAAAACCTCTCATCGTGAAAAAGTAAAATGGACACCGACCTTGTAGGCATTCCCGAAGGGTTTTTTTTGATGGGATCGGAATCCGGACAGGACAACGAACGTCCGATTCATCGGGTCTGGGTCGATGCCTTCCTTCTGGCGCGCCGTCAAGTCACAAATTTCGACTACTCGAGATTCGTGCGTGCGTCTAACGCGACAACTTCGCCCTTCGCTCATGATCCGAATCTCAATCACCCAGATCAACCGGTGGTCGGAGTTTCCTGGCACGAGGCTGTGGGCTACTGCGATTGGCTCAGTGGCCAGTCAGGCCGTCGATTTCGGTTGCCAACAGAAGCCGAGTGGGAACGCGCGGCGCGGGGCGGCGCAGAAAACAAACGCTATCCTTGGGGTGACACTCCGCCAGAAGACTTGCCTGCATACGAAAAACGCTGGACAAAAGGACCTGAGCCGGTGGCGCAATACACGCCTAACCCGTTTGGCCTGTTCGACATCTGCGAAAACGTGCACGAATGGTGCAGTGATTGGTATGCTGCGCAATATTATTCGATTTCCCCTGAACGAAATCCCCGAGGCCCCGAGCAAGGCGACCGGCGTGCTTCACGAGGAGGATCCTGGCGACACCACATTAAAGTAACGCGCTGCGCCGCGCGGTCCAGTATCCCGCCTGAATTTCATTACGCCGATTACGGATTCCGCGTGGCTTGCGATATCTAGCGTGGCGGCAAGGCATTCCTTCAGGCAGAGGATGAGAGAAAATATTGTGCAGGCTAGCCGCGTGCGCTTCCTGATCCCGCCAGCCAGCGGAAGAACATGTTCACGAGGGCAAGCACGATGGCGCCGATGAAAGCCGAGCCAAATGTATCCACGTGAAACCCGGGCACGATGGCCGAAGCCAGTTCGATCATGGCGGCATTAATGACCAGCCAAAACAGTCCGAGGGTAAGCAGCACCAGTGGGAAAGTTACGATTTTGAGAAAAACTCCCAGCGTGGCGTTTACGAAGCCGATGACCAGCGCCGCGATCAAGGCCGCCAACAGGCCGTTCACGTGAAATCCCGGGACCAGCCGAGCAACGATCCACACTGCCAGTGCGCTTAACGCCCAATTCAAAAGATGTTTCATGGCTTGCTCCGAAATCGTGACTATAGACTTCCAGCCTATTACGCGCAACACTCGGAACGTGGGCGGGCGCGAGGGTCCGTTCCGGCTAGGCGGCGCCATCGGCCGAGGCGGCCAATTCCCGCCTTGCCCCACATCGCGTTGCCCGGTTATGATTCAGCGTTGATGACTACTAAACCTTCAATCCGACCCCCGACCCTGCGCGAGAAGGCGCAGCTGATGTCCGCCTCTGAAATTGAACGAACCCTAGTTCGCCTGGTCCACGAAATCATAGAGAAAAATAATGGAGCGGCGGACCTTGGACTAGTGGGTATCCGCCGCCGCGGCGTACCGTTGGCACAACGCTTGGGAGAAATGATTGCACGCATCGAGAAGAGCCCGGTTCCCGTCGGGACTCTTGACATCACGTTATACCGGGATGATCTTTCGACCTTGGGTCCGAAGCCGGTAGTGCAGAAAACTGAAGTAGGTTTTCCAATCACCGGCAAGAACATTATTCTGGTTGACGACGTTCTTTACACCGGACGAACCATTCGAGCTGCCCTGGATGCCCTTTTCCGTGAAGGCCGTCCAAGGCAGGTTCAGCTTTGCGTACTGATTGATCGAGGTCACCGCGAATTGCCGATTGAAGCCGGATTCATCGGACGCAGAGTTCAGACCACGGATCGCGAAATTATCGAAGTGAAGCTTCGAGAGATAGATAACGCAGAGAAAGTTCTTGTCGTGGAACGGCAAGACTGACCGCAACCACTGTACGCGTAGACCGAACGCGGCACCGGACGTCCTCGTCCTTGCTGTCCCTGGCAAACCATGAACCAAGCGGCACGCGGCTCCCTGCTGGGAATCGAACATCTCGGGGCAGAGGAAATTCTGGGCCTGCTCAAACTGGCCCGGCGCATGAATCCGCGAAAGCCTCGACCCTTGCTCCGGGGGAAGCGTGTCCTGCTGCTCTTTTACGAAGCTTCCACGCGCACTCGCAGCTCCTTTGAAGTGGCCGCGAAGTCGATGGATGCGATGACCACGCTGGTTCTTTCTAGCGGTTCAAGCATCGAAAAGGGCGAATCGTTGCTGGATACCGGCTATACCCTGAGGGCAGTCGGAGCCGATGTGATCGTCATCCGCCATCCCCAGGCGGGCGCAGCGGCGTTGATGGCTAAGTATCTGGATATCCCTGTCATCAATGCCGGTGATGGCATGCATGAACATCCTACCCAGGCCTTGCTCGACGCCTACACCATCCTGCAATACAAGAAAACATTTAAAGGATTGCAGGTTGCCATCATTGGCGACATCTATCACAGCCGTGTCGCACGGTCCGCGATTCATCTGCTTACTAAACTGGGGGCACGCGTGACACTGTGTGGGCCGCCTGAGTTTTTATCGGAAACAGCAACCACCCTTGCGCCCGGACTGCATATCACTCGGACCGTAGAGGAAGCGGTGCACGGTGTCGATGTAGTCATGACCCTGCGAGTGCAGAAAGAACGGCTGGCCGGAACGAAAATAAGTTTGCACGACTACGTGGCCCGTTATCAGATGACTATGCCGCGGCTGAAGATGGCGAAGAAAGATGCCATGCTCATGCACCCGGGGCCGATCATTCGCGGATTGGAGCTGACCTGGGAAGTGGCGGATTGTCCGCAGTCAGCGATTGTCGAGGAAGTCCGCAACGGAGTTCCTGTGCGCATGGCCGTCCTGGCCAAGGCACTCGGTAAGGTGAGATGAGAACTCTCACCGCGAAGACACAGAGCCAGGGAGCAATGCTTGAGGTTTTCGTCTCGTTGCTTTCGGTTCTACGTGACCCTGTGATCTCCGCGGTAGAAGTTGTTCGTTTGGGAAGGTGATTTCAATTTGAAGAGAGAAAATCAGAGCTTGCTGATAATGGGTGGCCGTCTCATCGACCCCGCCGCCAAGATCGATGCGCTCATGGACGTCCTGCTGCGCGACGGGCAGGTCTCGGAAATCTCACGACCCGGCAACACTCGTGGTGTTGCCGTTGAGAAATTCGATGCCCGCGGACTTATTGTCACTCCCGGATTTATTGACCTTCACGTTCATCTGCGCGAACCCGGGCAAGCCTACAAGGAGACTATCGCCACCGGAACGGCCGCCGCCGCCGCTGGAGGATTCACTTCGGTCTGCTGCATGCCCAACACCCAGCCCGTGGTTGACTCGCCGGAATGGGTTACGTGGATGCAGCGGCCTGAGCGCGGTGCGGTAGTCAACGTCTTCCCCATCGCCGCTGCCACTCACGCCAGCAAGGGTGCTGTGCTTACCGACTTCCGCGGATTGCAGCGCGCCGGAGCTGTGGCCGTCACCGATGATGGCAAACCGATTCTGGGCGACACAGTGATGCGCGAAACGCTGCGCTTATCTTCGGAGGTCAATCTTCCCGTGGTTCAACACGCGGAGGATACTCGCTTGACCGAACGCTGTTCCATGAACGACGGACCGACCGCGTTTCGTCTCGGCTTGCGCGGAATGAAAGCTGAGGCTGAAGCCTCGATCGTGGATCGTGATGTTCATCTGGCACAGCAGTTCACCGGTGCTCGCTTACACGTTGCTCACATTTCGACTGCGGACGCCTTGAAGGCGGTCCGCCGCGGTAAACGCAGCAAGTCTCACGTAACCTGTGAAGTCACGCCCCACCACTTCGCTCTCACCGACACGGATGTCGGCGAGTACGATACCAACTTCAAAATGAATCCGCCGTTGCGCTCGGAGTCTGATCGCGAGGCTATCTTGGTCGCCCTAGCCGATGGGACCATTGACGCGATTGCCACCGATCACGCCCCTCACGCCCCGCATGAAAAGATCATCGAGTTCGAACGCGCCGCATTTGGCATCACCGGGCTGGAAACGGCGCTTGGCGTGGCGATTACGCATTTACACCGTAATCAGAGGCTTTCGCTTAGCCGGATTGTTGAGCTCTTTACCGCCGGACCCGCGCGCGTTTTCACTCTGCGAGGCCGCGGAACCCTCGTCCGCGGTAGCCACGCCGATGTCACCGTCTTTGATCCGAAAAAAAAGTGGACTTTCGACGCTGCGAAGTCACACTCGCGGTCACGGAACACCCCATTCGAAGGAGCGCAGCTAACTGGGAAGGTAGTGGCGACAATTGTGGACGGAAAGATTGTGTACAGAACAGGTTGAAGAGCCGTTGGCTGTACTTGGACCGGTCCCGGCCAACCCGGGCGACTGTGGCTGGGCAGTGATTTCGACCGAACTGAGGAACCTAGTTTAAAATCCCCATCCTCTTGCCCACACTTTTCAGCGCATCTAGCGCCCGCCGCAGTTCCTCTTCCGTGTGGGTAGCGGTCACAATGGTTCGGATGCGCGCCTTGCCTTCGGGAACAGTTGGGAAAGCGATGCCTGTGCCCATTACGCCTTCTTTGAAGAGTTCGCGGGAAAAGTCCATCGTCAATTTACCGTCCCCGACGATGATGGGAGTGATAGGCGTTTCGCTGGCCGGCGTGGTTTTGCCGCCAATATCGAAGCCGAGCAGCCCCAACTCTTTCTTCCAGAAGCGCGTGTTCTCCCAGAGCTTTTCGATGCGCTCTGGCTCGTTCTCCAAAACATCGAACGCCGCGATGCAGGTAGCCGCAACCGAAGGGGGATGCGACGTCGAAAACAAAAATGGCCGGGCACGATGATAAAGAAAATCAATCAGATCGCGAGTACCGCAAACGTACCCGCCCAAGGCCCCGATTGCCTTCGAGAGTGTCCCCACCTGAATATCTACGCGACCGTGCATCTTGCAATGGTCGATGGTCCCGCGGCCGTTGCGGCCTAACACTCCCGAGGCATGCGCGTCGTCAACCATCATGATGGCGCCATATTTTTCCGCCAAATCGCAAAGCCCCGGCAGTGGGCCAATATCTCCATCCATTGAAAAAACACCGTCGCTGATCAAAAGCTTCTTGCCTGGCTGGTCTTTTACGCTGGCCAGCCGCTCCTCCGCCTGCGCGATCTGTTTGTGTTCAAAGACCAGAATCTTGGCGCGAGACAACCTCGCCCCGTCAATGATCGAAGCGTGGTTCAGTTGGTCGGAGATGATGAAGTCCTCTTTTCCTAACACTGCAGAAACTGTGCCCGCATTGGCTGCGAACCCAGATTGGAATACGACGCATGCCTCGACGTTTTTGAAGCGCGCAATCTTTTCTTCTAGCTCCATGTGAATCTTCATTGTGCCGGCGATTGTTCGCACAGCGCCCGACCCCACACCGTATTTGCGCGTGGCCTCGAGGGCCGCTTCGCGCAGTTTCGGATGGGTGGTCAGACCCAGATAATTATTCGAAGCCAGGTTGATGACCTTCTTGCCGTCGAACGTGCACACCGCAGCCTGTTCGTCGTCGAGGACGCGCAGGCGGAAATGCGTGCCCTTGGCTTTCAGTTCGCTGAGTTGCTCGGTGAGGTAGGAAAGAGGATTAACTCGAGCCGTGGTTGTTGCCATCGTGTGCGCTCCGATTACGCAGGGGAAAGTGGCACTCACACCAGTTTAATACTTGATGAGCGTGCGATAACCAGCTGGCAGTTTTCAAATTTTCTTTTCGGCCATTCCAGCCAGAGTTTTAAGGTCGGGCACTTCCAAGTCGGGCTGTCC
Source organism: Terriglobia bacterium (assembly GCA_963786325.1). Lineage (GTDB taxonomy): Bacteria > Acidobacteriota > Terriglobia > Terriglobales > Acidobacteriaceae > JAIQFF01. The sequence goes on along the minus strand of CAWAYW010000010.1, from coordinate 346,684 downwards.
TGAGGCGGCTTTGGCTGCGCCGGAGCCGGGTCGGGCCTGAGGGCGTTTCACCCAGACCGTGCTGATTCCCAGTGATCGTGCCGGTATTACGTCGTGATACACGCTTTGCGCGGCGTGTAGCCAGTAGCGCGGCTCCACCCCAATCCGCTCCTTAGCCAAGTTGAAGGTACGCAATGACGGTTTGTAGGCGCCCGCTTGTTGGGCAGTGACTACGAAGTCTAAGGGAACTTCGAGACGGCGCGCCGTGGCCGCAAACAGATCGTCATCGACATTGGAAATGACTGCGAGTTGGTAACGCGTTTTAAGTCTTTTGAGCGCGCCGACTGTGTCTGGAAAAGGAGACCAGCCAGCCAGAGAATCAGGCAGTGACTGCTCTTCAACGCTTGTCGTGCTAAAGCCGAAATGCTTGCCAAACCCCCGTACCACGGACTCGAGAACTTCGCGGTACGGTCGATAGCTTCCCTGTTCGGCTTCCGCTTCCAGTTCCGAGTAGATCGTGAGCAGTTGATGGTCAGCGGCATCTTTGCCGTGGTTGGCGAGGATAGGGCGAATCGCGGAAAGGATCCCTGCTTCCCAATCGACAAGAGTGCCGTAACAATCGAAGCTGAGGACCTCGAATTGCGCAAAATCCAGCATCGGTCTTCACTCCCACAAGACAAACCCACGGATTGCTCCGTGGGTTGATGCAAATCACCGAATACTATCGTTTTACTTCAATCGGCTGTTCGAGCTTAAAGCTCAACGCAGACTCCGCCGGCAAAACGATGTCTTTGTTGCCGGTAAAGGCAGCACCGCCCGTACCCGCGCCCCCGCCTGCAAGTGCTCCGATCGCCGCACCTTTACCACCGCCCGCCAAGCCACCAATTAATGCGCCAAGTCCTGCGCCGCCGCCAGCCAAAATGGCGGTGCGCTTGCCCTTGCCGGATGCGACGCGAGTTACAGAAGAAGTGGAAACAGCCTGGTCGGCACCATTGACGGAGACCGAGGTCAATCGAAGTTGCAGGGATGCTCCTCCTTTGAAACGACCCAGAGGTTTGGCATCCACAACCGTCCCGGAGGCAGAAGCGCCAGAGGGGATTACCGTATTGCCCTCCACGGTGACCGGGCTGGCTATGGTAGCGGTGAAAGTCTGGCCAGCGGTACTGATCTTGGAGCCGACGGCTTGTCCAAGCCGCACGGTCATGACGGTGCCAGCTGGCACAATCAAAGGCCGCAACCGTTCAGGCTTAGATTCCGACTTCATGTTCGACATCGAAGAACCGGAATTATTTGCCGTGTCAGAGCCGCTCGGGTTGTTGCTTGGGGCAGCCGAGGAGGTGTTGTCGTTTGAATTGGAGGCGTTAGAGTCCGATGATTTCCGGTTGCAGCCGATCACGACCAAAGAGAGACAGAGACCCAGGGTGAGTGCTACGAAACGGGTTCGCATGATTCCTCCATGTCAGGATGATTTTTCCAAAAGCTGAATTGTGAGCAAATGCTCTTAACAGGACGCGGTCCCGGGTCCCACGACAATTGGACTAAATTTTATCCTCATGCGGAGGGGATGTCATGGCAGGCCCGCTCTTTTCTTGTCCCAAACTTTCGGAGCCGCCCAGCACCGGGGTAGTCTCACCGTCCGTCACAAGCATTTCGCCGGAAACCATACCTTCGGGTTCCTGGACAAGATCGATTTTTAACTCTTCCAACTCTTCCTCTTCTGATTGTTTCGAAGCTTTCTCGGCTAGAAACTTGGCTGGGTTCAGCAGCGGGCGTCCGAGCGAGGGATTATAAGCCGTCCATGCGCCGTCCGCCTCCGCGCCACGTTCGAACTGCGCCCGCATCGCTTCCATCTTGGAGTCGAGGTCGTCAAGGTAGTGCAGCAGAAGTGCCTCGGGAAACATGGGGAGCTTTGGCGAACCGAAGTCATATTGGCCGTGATGGCTGATGATGAGGTGTTCGACCAGAGTCTTCAGCGATTCCGGGAAACCGGGTACCCGCATGAGCTTGGCCTGCAACATCTCCAATTCAATGACCATGTGGCCGAGCAATTGGCCCCGAGTTGTATACGAAAAGGAGCGATTGTAAGTAAGCTCGTGAATCTTGCCTATGTCGTGCAGAAACGCGCCGGTGAGTAGCAGGTCCCGGTTGATATACGGGTAGTTGCGGCACATCAGATCGCACGACTGGAACAGCGACAATACGTGCTCAAGCAGGCCCCCAATAAAGGCATGATGAAGGGTTTTCGCGGCCGGGGCATTGCGATACGCTTCAGCGATTTCCGGATCTGCCATGAAGGCTTCCACGAGGGCCTTGAGGTATGGGTCCTTGAACCCCGCCACAAACCCCGCCACGGTCTGCCACATTTCGCCAACGTCTTTTTTCGTCTTGGGAAGGTAATCGGAGAAATCGACTTCCGATTCTCCCAAACGGCGAAGCTTATGGATGGTTAACTGAAAGCGGCTCTTATACTTGTTGATCAGCCCTTTAATCTTGACGAAGTCATCCTGATCAAAAGCGTCGATTGCCTCCTCGACGTTGTCCCACATTTTGGCTTCAACGTGACCACTGCGGTCAGCCAAAGTCAGCGCAAGATATGGCTCACCACTCTTTTTGGGTTTGACCTGCTTGGATACCACAACGAAGCTGGAGGTGACGATCTTGTTCTCAAATTGGACGCAGTCGCAAATAAAAAATTCTTTCATAATTCAATGACTCTCATCTGCGTCCCAACTTCTACCACGCAATTGGATTGACTTAGCTAGATGATGCCCAGTTTCTTCTTCTTTTTCTTCAGTTCTTTAGCGCCGGATTCCTTGGCGGTGGTTTCGACAGGCTTGGTCTGGTTGGGGCTGGCGCCGGTGTCTACGTAGCCAGCTTTGATGTCAATGAATGCATCTTCCCGCAAATGCTGCAGGTAGGCGCGCAGCGCCGGCTGAAGTTTTTCCATGTAGATCGCGTCCTGCACCTTAGGCTCAATTTCGCTCAGTGGAGGAACGCCCGCCACCTGATGTTCTGCAACCCTGAGGATGATGAATCCTTGCTTAGTACGAACGACATCGGACACATCTCCCGGTTTCATGGCAAAGGTTTTATCTTCGAGCTCCTTGGCTAGTGCGCCGCGCTTGAAATAACCAAGATCGCCTCCCTGAGCTGCGGTCGGTCCGTCCGAATTCTTCTTGGCAACCTCGTCAAAGGCGGCCCCTTTGCGGATCTGGGCCAGCAAACCCTCGGCCTTCGCTTGCGCGGCGGCGAGCTGCTGGGGATCGTCCGCGGGGACGTCCTTGGCCTTTTTCTCGGTAGACACCAGCAACTCGCTCAACCGAATCTGTTCCGGCCGTTCCATCTGGTTCTTATGCTGGTCGTAGAACTGCTGCATCTCCTCTTTGGAGATGTTCATCCTTGAGCCGACTTCTTTGGAGATTACTTGTTGCGTAATAATCTGATTCTTAAGATTTTGTTTAAAGTCTTCAAAGGAATAGCCCTGGCTTACGGCGGCCTTTTCCAGGTCTTCCATTGACTCAAGCTTCATTTCTTTACGCATTTCATCGAGCCGCTTGATCACTTCCGTGTCGGCGGTTATGCCAAGGTCCTTACCCTTGTCCAGGAGCAGTTGCTGGTCGATCAGATCGCGTAAAACGTCCTTGTCTTTTTCGGCAATGATCTTGTCTGCGTTGGCTGGATCCTGCTGTTGCGCTTCCTGTTTCAACTGATCTTTGCTGCGCACGTATTCGGTGCGGGTAATAATCTGATTATTAATGCGGGCTATAATCTCCTCGACCACAGTGTCGGCGGACAGTACCGCCGGCAGCGCGGCACAACAAATCAGCATCAGCGTGGGGAGCGGTTTTCGCATAAATCTTCCAGGGCGTTGGCATCCTAGATTCGGCAGAAGTGCACGACGCCAACTGCTTAAATTGTAACCCCGGACGCGCGCGTGCGGCCACAAAACAGCCTGCTATTATGGTGTGCCTCGTTAAGCTTATCCGGCGTAAAACCTTTGGAATAAACACTCGGAGAGGTCAATGAAGTCTTTGGTTCGGCATTCCCTTATTATTTTTGTGGTTGGTGCAGGGACGACCATTTTGATGCAAGCTCAGATGAAAGCCTCCCCAAAAGCGAGTTCAGCGCCGGGCCTGGCCCAGTTACAGAAGATGACGGCGCGGTTTGCTCCAACCGCGCTGCGTGTCGACACTTCCAAGCTATCGACTGCGGACCGTCAGGCGCTCTTGAAACTTATCGAAGCAAGCCGTTTGATGAACGATATTTTCCTTATGCAGTACTGGAGTGGCGATCAAGCGCTTTACATTCGGCTGCAGAAGGACCCTACACCTCTCGGGAAGGCGCGACTCAAGTATTTTTGGATAAACAAGGGGCCCTGGTCCGCCTTGGATAGCTTTAAATCATTTCTGCCTGGCGTTCCATCGGAGAAGCCTAAGGGCGCAAACTTCTACCCCGAGAATATGAGTGCGCAGCAATTTGAATCCTGGGTTTCGTCACTCTCCAAAGACGAACAGGAACAAGCCAAAGGTTTTTTTACCGTTATTCGATGGAAGGAAGGCACCGATTCAAAAACTCAAAAGCAACTAGTGGCGATTCCGTTCAGCGAAGCCTACAAGGACGATCTGACTCGCGCAGCGGGCCTTCTGAAAGAAGCGGCCGCTCTAACCGACAACGAAACTCTGAAAAATTTTCTAAACCTGCGCGCCGAGGCCTTTCTCTCCAACGACTACTACGCCAGCGACCTTGCCTGGATGGACTTGAATGCGCCCATCGACATCACCATCGGCCCTTACGAAACTTACAACGACGGGCTATTTGGCTATAAAGCGGCTTTCGAAGTCTATGTAAACCTGCGAGACGATGAAGCGAGCGCCAAATTCTCTGCACTGAGCTCGCATTTGCAGGAGATTGAAGACAATCTTCCCATCGATTCCAGGTACCGAAACCCGAAGTTAGGAGCCGCGGCCCCCATTCGCGTGGTAGATGAAATCCTTTCTGCCGGGGATGGCGACCGCGGGGTTGCAACCGCCGCCTACAATCTTCCCAATGATGAGCGGGTGGTACAGCAGAAGGGCAGCAAACGAGTGATGCTCAAGAACATCCAGGAGGCCAAGTTTCGCGGCGTGCTGTTGCCGATTGCTCGCCGCATGCTCGCCCCTGGCGCCCGGGTGGATGTGAACTTCGAATCATTTTTTACCCACATCGTGGCTCACGAACTGATGCATGGGCTTGGCCCCCATCAGATTACCGTTGACGGCCGGGATACAACGGTGCGGAATGAGCTGAAGGACGTCTACAGTGCCATCGAAGAAGCCAAGGCCGACGTGACCGGACTGTTCGCCCTGCAGTACCTGATGGAACACGCCACGGAAATGAAACTGGGAGCGATGTTGCCTTCCGACGATGCTGCTCAACGACAGCTCTACACGACTTACATGGCTTCAATGTTTCGCAGCCTGCGCTTTGGATTAAGCGACGCTCACGGCAAAGGCATGGCGATCCAGTTCAATACCCTGATGGACAAGGGTGCAATCTCCCAGCAGTCCGACGGAGTATTTGCCCTGGATTTGCAGAAATTTAAAAAAGGCGTGCGCGAGCTCGATCATGACCTGCTTACCCTGGAAGCGACCGGCGACTATGCAGGCGCGAAGAGACTGCTGGATACCATGGGAGTGATACGCCCGTTACTAAAAAAAGCGTTCGATCGCCTGGACGGAATCCCGACCGATATTGAACCCATCTTCGAAACCGCAAACGAATTGGCCCCGGAAAAGCGCAATGCGCTATCCAGAGAGTCGAAAGAAAGCGTTACAAGCTTACGGAAGCAAGTTTCCTCATCGAAGTGACTATGGCTACGGCCCCGATCCGCCGCATTTGATCTGCAGTTTTGGTTTGGCCGATCCTGGCTTATCCCGGACGATTGCAAGTTACTGCAAAACAATGCAATACAATCGATGTAACGATGGCAGACAGGGCGCCTCACGGTTATTGCTGAACGCTATTTTCCTGTCATTGGGGGGAGAACCGTAGTAAAATTTGCCGCATCAACGCTGCTCTAGGGCAGCGGAGGCGTCATGATGCGCCTCTCGGCCACCACCATGTTCGTGGAGGAGTCATGTCAGATCGAGCCCCGGGAACTACTGCTAGTTCGCAATCTGTCACCCGGCCGCACGAGGGTCGCAACGTATGGGTACTCACTGCTTATGCGGTATCCGGCCTTGCGTTGTTTGGCGTTCTGATTTACTACGCGTCGGCATACATCGCGCAGTAGGCGGGCGCGAATTGTTCTGGTCATCCAACGGCGGACGAATTCATCGTCCTACTGCACGGGTAATTCTCGCCTCTACCAAGATTGCCAAGAGCCTGGTTCTGGCCATATGTTCCTCGCTTCAGGATTTGGCTGCGGTTCGGCTGCGGCCCCGCGAGACCATGCTACAATCCGGCTTGCCCGGTTAGCGACGCCTGGCAAAATCCCCACTTATCCGAGAAGCATCGACTCCTGTGGCCCATGATCCCTCGAAAAGCGTTGTCACGTACGCCGATGCGGGCGTTGATATTGACCGCGCCAATCGTACCAAGAAGCGGATCAAGTATCTGGCTCACAAGACCTTTACGCGTAGTGTGTTGAGCGATATTGGCGGCTTTGGCGGACTGTTTGCGGTCGACAAGCAGAAATGGGTCGATCCAATTTTGGTCTCAAGCGTTGACGGAGTCGGGACGAAGCTGAGAATCGCATTCGAAATGGATGTGCATCATACGATTGGCGCGGATCTGGTCAATCACTGTGTCAACGACATTGCGGTGCAGGGTGCGACGCCCTTGTTCTTTATGGACTACCTCGCGACCGGTAAACTCGAACCGGAAATCGCGGAAAAAGTTGTCGAAGGCCTCGCGGAAGCCTGCAAGCATAACGGCTGTGCCCTGATTGGTGGCGAGACCGCCGAGATGCCAGGGTTTTATGCTGATGGCGAATACGATCTTGCCGGATTCATCGTCGGAGCAGTGGAGCGCGAGCGCATCATTAACGGCAAAACTGTCGAAGTCGGCGACGTGATCCTAGGGCTTGCTTCCAACGGACTCCATACCAACGGATATTCGCTAGCCCGCAAATTACTCTTCGAGGTTGGCAAGTACACGCTCGATTCCTATGTGAACGAGCTTAAGGGCAAGGTCGGCAACGAACTTCTACGCACACACAAGAGCTACTGGTCAGCGATAAAAAGGCTAGTGGACGGCGAGTGCGTTTCGGCCATGGCCCATGTCACCGGCGGCGGCATCACCGAAAACCTGCCACGTGTGCTACCGCGGGGGGTAGCAGCGGTTATTGAGATGGGATCATGGCAAGTGCCGCCAATCTTTGAACATCTACAGCAATTGGGAAATGTCCCGCAGGAAGAGATGCTTCGTACTTTCAACATGGGAATTGGCATGTTGCTGGTGGTGCCGTCGAAGAAGTTCAAGAAGGCTCAGACCGTGCTGGAGCGGGCAGGAGAGAAAGCATTCACAGTCGGACGGATTGTGAAAGGCGACCGGAAGGTGATGTACACCTAAGTTTTTCAGCATCGAGGCACGGGCGCAAAGGAAAAGCTTCAAGCTGAACGAATCTCTGTGTTTCTGCTCGGTGGCTTCGCATCGTAAAACCCTAACTCATCTCTTCAATAAATCCACCGGCTCCCTTACATCGTGAACTCTTAAGTATTTCGCCAGCGTCGGATATTTCTTCGCAGCCGCCTCATACATTGCGTAGGCCACGTTGCGATATGAGAAGTGTCCAGCTGGACCTGTCCTCAACTCAGAGATGTAGACCACTTCGGCAAAGTCCATTTTGAAAAGTGTTCGCTTGCGAAAGCCCAACGGGATTGCATACTGTGAGCTTTCCTGCGCTTCAGATCCACTTTGAGATGCTAACTGCTCAACCGCGCGCGCGGTTCCTTGCATGAGCGCATCGTAATTTTGCTGTACGCCTGCCGCTTGTAGTTCTTCCGGAACGTCGTACCCGTGTTTTGTAGTGAATTCCTGTCCGATCTGAATGCAGCGGCGGTGACGGTGCATGTCGCGGAAGCCGCCAATATCCATCAGGATGTCGAAACGAAATTGTTGCCCAGCGCAAAATGCGCGGAGCATCTCGTCATGGCGTCCACGGTGCCGTAATCCAAGATCAATGATTTCGCGGCGAATAACTTCGCCCGCAGCCTGTACGGCTTCGCGAATCTGACGATACGGATAGTGGCTATGTTCGTAAATCAACGTCGAGGCTAGTTCGACCTCAAGCGGTTCTTCTTCGAGAAGGTCGACCATTGGTGCCGAGGCGATTGGCAGATCGCCCATTAGTTCGGAGGCGATCTGTTTCATGGTGCGCCGCGTCTCGATTTCGTACCTGTTGGGGTCGGCATACTTTACCAGGGTTGGCGCGACCCGAACCTCCCGCAGAAGTTCCTGTTCGGCACGCGCTGCCAGTTCTGGCGATACGGCTCGAATTTGCTCCACCAGTTCCCGCAGTGACTCGTGATTTACGTTGTATGCGGGAGAGGTTGCCGCCTGCTTGAGCAGTCCGCCCAACTGTCTTACTTCCTCGTGAGTGTGCGCCAATAGATGCGATACCTGGTTTTCGAGGGTGCGCGCATTGACGATCTCCCCCAAAGAAGTATTGGCGGCAAGGGGCAGCAGGTAACGCGAGAAATCGAAAGCGCGTGCCCGTAAGGTGCGGTCGTAAGCCTCTGGTTTCATCTCCGACGGCTTCGGGGTGATTTCCGCCAAATAGCGGAACATGTTTTCGGAAAGGGATGCGTATTCGGCGAATAGAGAGTCTATGGTTTGGCGATATAGCTGCCTGGACTGGGGTTCTGGGAAATCGGGCACGTAGTAGGCGCTCTTTTTGAAATCCTGATAGCGCGTGGAACGTTCCTGACCGTCCCAGCGCTGTTCATCGGCGACTGCGATGGCCGCGAGAATAGACAGTCGCTCGATGGCCAATGCAATATGCGCCAGATCGGCAATGGAGCGATGGCCATACTGGAAATAAAATGTGTTGAGAAATTTTTCGGCCTTCTGCGTGCTGATCTCACGCAACGACTCTTTCATGGAAAGCGCGGACCGCGAGTACTTGGCCATGGCGTAGGCCTGAATTTCGGGCTCGACGCCATACACCGCATACACTTCGACCGAAGGCGCACCCCCTGGTTCGGAGTTCGAACTCTCGGCATCGGTTTTTTCGACCACGTCGGACATGAGCATTTTTATCCTGAAATTCTATTCATTCTTTACTGCTTTTCGGCGTCTGGCTCCTGTAGGCGAGGGCGAGACGCACCGCAGCAGGGCAAATGTCCGGCGCAGCGGTCCGGGCGCTATGTGACGTCTGGGAATCTTACTGCAACTTCGACTTCAGTTCTGCACAGCCAGAAAAAGATCAGCCACTCGCAGAGCCAGATTCGCGGGAACCAAATCATCCCGGTTGCAGAGGACGATGACGGTGAGCTTCTCGTCCACGAAACGCTGGATCGTCGTGCGAAAACCCACGGTCTCGCCGTAGTGCCACATTCGGCGATGGCCCTTGTAAGAATTCAAGAACCAGCCGAAACCATATGCACCGGGAGTGCCATTGGGTTCCTGCACGCTGCCATCCGCCACTTTCACGGCAGTAATCGCAGGCTTCATTTCTTTTTCACTTAGCAAGGTATGCTGAGACAACGCTTCATCCCACTTAGCTAGATCGTTAAGGGACGAATAAACACCTCCATCGCCTAAAACCGCTGACGTTGAACTCTGGTCCATCTCGCGCCAGGCGCCACTTTCATGGGTATGTCCATAAGCTCGATCAGAGATGGTGTCTTTTCCTTTTTCGTGCGCCCTGGTCGCATTCATTTTCAGCGGCGCAAAGATGCGATCCTGCAGAAAGTTGCCGAACGTGTGACCTGAGACCTTCCCCACCACCATGGCCAGAACCGCATACCCCGAGTTGCTATAGTCCCATTTTGTGCCGGGCGGAAATTTAGTGGTTTTCTGTCGCTCCAATACTTCGAGCACACCGGCGTCTTTTATCTGCGGGATCTTTTCCTCCGGCGTACCGGCAGGAGGCTTCGCCATCAGGTCTTCATAGTCCAGCAAGCCAGAAGTGTGGTTCAGAAGATTGCGAATCGTGATCGATCTGCCATATTGCGGAAAGTCAGGAAAGACATCGGTAAGGCGGTCTTCATAGTGCAACTTGCCGTCATGTACCAGCAGCATGATGGCCATCGCGGTGAACTGCTTGGTGCACGACGCGAGTCGGAAGTTGGTAGAGGCGTCGATGCCGTGCAGCGAACGCAAATCGGAAACACCGTACCCACGCTCAAACAGGACGGCACCATTTTTTATCACGAGAACAGCTGCGCCGGGTGCATTGTCCGATTTCAGCCCGGCGAAGATCTGGTCGATTTGTTCAGGATTGACCGAGCTCGCAGCCATGCAGGCGTGAGGACCACACAGCCCGGCAATCAGGAGCGCCACCATGAACTTAATCTGAGCTACTTGTTCCATAAATTCTTCCACAGCATCCCGCGCTTAACCTCTGATTCCAGCGATAGCCATCATGCGGCCGGTGACTCCTTTTTCCGCACGATACGAAAATAGCAAATCGTTGCGGCACGCCGTACAGAGTGGGGAAGCGCTGATGTGCTTCGATGCAACCCCGATAGCAAGCAACTGCTGGCGATTCGCCTCCACCAAATCGAGATACAGTTTCTTTGGTAACTCACTGTGGCCAGGGGCACGGGCGGTTAAGAAGAGCAATGGATACTTTTCGCGTACTGGATCGGATTCCTCAACTTCTCGAAATAGCTTGCTCCCATATTCGAACTGCGATTCAAACTGAGTTCTTAACTCTGGGCCAACGTTGTAACAGCAACCATGAACGCCGGGCCCGATCGCGGCCCTGATGTCGGCGGGCGAAGTGTTGAAATAGCGATGCATTTCGCCCGCACCTTTTTCGATGATGCGTTTGAGAGTACCGCGCCAGCCTGCATGAAATACGCCCACCCCCCGGCGCTTAGTGTCCACAAGAATTACCGGCAAACAATCGGCAGTCAAAATCGATAAGAGGATGCCTGGCCTCTGAGTGATCAGTCCGTCGCCGGCTAGCGGGGACTTCGGGACCTCGGAAACCAAATGAATAAGATCAGAATGAATCTGGCGCACCGTAACTAGAGGCCACGGCCGCCCCTGGCTAATGGCCCCCGTCGAGCGAATGAATTTGTCCCGATTTTTTTCGACGGCGGCACGCGAATCCTGCTGGGTGAAGCCCAAATTCAACGTCTTTCCACCGTAAACTTTGGAGACTCCCTCCCGGCGCGTGCTGAAGCCATGGACAAGCCAGGGAAACGGCTTCAAAGAATCGCCTTGAAGGATGTCGCTTGAAGTTGTTGGGGAAGTCTTGGGTGGCACGGAAACATCTTAACAATCCCTTACGGTCACTCCTAACTGTGTGCGACAAAACTTTGAGACTACCGATGTGAGCCAATCAGTTGCCGGAGGGGGAGCCATGTTTCAGCCGCACGCCGGGGTATAATGCCGCGCTGCGGATCATTATCCGGAAATCAAATCTTTTTTACTGACAGTTCAGGAGCCCTATCGATGCGTGTCTTTCTCGTGACCTTAGCCTTGCTATGCACAATGTGTGCCCCCGTTGTGGCGCAAACTTCGTCGGGTGACGAACCCAAGGAAAAGAAACCCAAAAATGCTGAACAGGCTAAGAGTCAAGAGAGAAAAACCCAACCGGCCGAAAAGGCTCCGGAACCAGGCCAGCCTGCGGAGGAGCAGAAGCAACCCAAGCCCGGGACCGATAAGGACAAAGAAGAGTTCGACGTGTCTGAAATACCACCCATTGTGACCCACCATCAACTGACGCTTGAGGGCAAGCCGCTGAAGTACACCGCAACCGCAGGGCGGCTTCCGATTAAGCGCGCTGACGGAAAAATTGAAGCTGAGATGTTTTTCGTCGCTTACACCCTAGATGGCCAGGAAGCTGGCAAACGCCCGCTCACGTTCGCCTTTAATGGCGGTCCGGGATCGGCGACTATCTGGCTTCACATGGGTGCGCTCGGTCCAAAGCGGGTAGCGATGCAGTCAGACGGCTTGTTGCCGCCGGCGCCTTACCGTATTGCGGATAATCCATACACACTGCTCGATAAAAGTGATGTGGTGTTCGTGGACGCCATGTCTACTGGCTTTAGCCGCGCCGCCAACTCGGATCTAGCGAAAAAGTTTCTGGGAGTGAAAGGCGACATCGAAGCCTTCAGCGAATTCATCCGGCTATACCTCACTCGCTACGAGCGTTGGAGTTCTCCGCTATTTCTGTTTGGCGAGAGTTACGGAACGACGCGCGCCGCGGGCATTGCAGGAAATCTGGTGGATCAGGGAATTTCCTTCAATGGCATCACCCTGCTCTCGACTGCGTTGAGTTTCCAGACCTTGGTCGACAACAAAAGTAACGATCAGCCTTACATTCTGCTGATCCCAACCTTCACCATGATTGCGGGTTATCACAAAAAGTTGCCGCCCGAACTCGCGCAGGATATGAACAAAGCCCGCCAGGAATCAACGCAATGGGCGTCGAACGAATACTCGCAGGCGTTGGCGAAGGGCGATGGGCTGACCACCGAAGAGCGGCAAAAGCTTATCGATCAGATGGCGCGCTACACCGGGCTGAACCGGGAAGTCATCGATCAGGCCAACCTGCGCATCGATGTGCAAAAGTTCACGCACTATTTGTTGCTCGACCAGAAGTTACGGGTTGGCCGGTTAGACGGGCGTTTCACAGGTCCCGATCCGGACGGAACGCTGGATACCCCTTTCTACGATCCGACACAGTCGGCAATCCTGCCTCCCTATACCTCGGTGTTCAACAACTATGTTCGTACCGAATTGGGTTACAAGACCGATATGCCCTACCAGGTGTTTCCGTCAGATGAAAATGTTTTTGAAAATGCTTGGAACTGGGGATCGGCCAGCAACGGCTTCCCGGACACCGCCACTGCGCTTCGCCAAGCCATGGTGAAGAACCCTTATTTGAAGGTGCTCGTGATGGAAGGTCTCTATGATCTGGCCACTCCGTCGTTTGCCGCCGATTACACCATCGATCATCTAAATCTTGGGCCGCAATTTCGTAAGAACATTTCGTTCGCTACTTTCGAAGCGGGCCACATGGTCTATCTACCTATTGACGGTTTGAAGAAATTGAAAGGCGATGAAGCGGGATTTATGGATAAATCGCTCGCCGGTAATTAATGAACCTCGGCCAAGGGCCAATGGTTTCGGCATGCGTGAAGAGGGTGTGACCCTTTTGTCTACGAGAGTTTCGGTGCGCGCCGGTGCCAGGCGGTCGCTTGTTCGTAAGCGTGGGCGAGCCGCAGAATCCTCGTTTCCCCCCAGTGCGGTCCGACGATTTGCAGGCCGATCGGCAATCCCGCGGACGTAAATCCACACGGAATCGAAATCGCCGGCAATCCCCAAACGTTGATCGGGCGCGTGTTTCGCAAGAGCATCAATTCTTTCGGGCGGAGAAGGTCGGGGTTTTGCTTCAGTTCCGCGATTGATGGCGCCGCAATGGGCGTGGTCGGGGTCACGAGCAGATCTACCTTCTCGAAAAGCGCCGCAATATCGTGGCGGCACCGATCCAGTTCACGGCGGCACTCCAGCATAGTTTCCGGGCTGACGTTCTGGCCGGTTCGAATCCGTCGCAGAGTTTCGGGCTGATATTCCGCTGCGCGACTGGCCACGAAATCTGCGTGAACGGCATAGGACTCTGCACTTTGCAGGGTCCGGTCCACGGGGACGGACAGCTCCAGATCACGAAGCTCAACCCCCATCGACGCGAGACCTGAAAGTGCATGTGTAATTGCTGACTCGATCTCAGGGTCGAGGTCGTCAAAAAAAAATTTTCTGGGGATGCCAATTCGTAATGGGCTTGCAGGTTTTTCCAGCCCAATGAGGTAGTCCTCGATAGGGCTATCCACGCTCGCTTTGTCTGTCGTGTCGAAACCCGCAATGGCCTGAAGGATGATTGCGGTATCGGCGACCGTTCTTGCGATTGGCCCCACGTGATCGAGTGATTTGGATAACGGAATGATGCCGTGGGCGCTGACCCTTCCATACGTTGGCTTCAGCCCAGCCACGCCGCAGAGTGCCGCCGGTTCACGAACCGAGCCTGCTGTATCGGTGCCGATCGCGCCGTAACATAATCCCGCAGCAACCGCAGTGGCGGAGCCTCCGGAAGACCCGCCAGCAATATATTCCGCATTCCACGCATTTCGAACTTCGCCGAAGTAGCTCACCATCGAGCTGCCTCCGTAAGCGAATTCGTGCAGGTTCTGTTTTCCCAACAGTACCGCGCCAGCATCTTTCAGACGACGAACAACTTCAGCGTCTTCCACCGGAACTCGATCCTTAAACAGACCGCTGGCCGCAGTGGTGCGAACGCTGGCGGTATCGATCAAATCCTTAAGTGCAATGGGGACGCCATGCAGCGGTCCACGCCATTTGCCTCGTTGAATCTCGCCTTCAGCCTGGAGTGCCTGCGCACGCGCGGAGTCAGCGGTCACGGTTATGAAAGCGTTCAGCTGCGAGTTTAGCTTCTCTATGCGCGTCAAACAGTCTTCCGTCAATTCCACGGGTGAGACAGACCCTTCGCGCAACAACTCGCTGATCTGCTGGATCGACCGCAATCCTTTTGTCCTCGTGGGCAATATTATCTTGTACTCGGGCTGATCGTGTGGGAGGCGACTCGCCCGCGATTGTTTGATCGTGGGTCGAGAAGCGCCGTTCTGTGGGAACTATCCGAACTATCAAACAATCGTAGTTCCGAAATGCCAAGTCCACTAGGTGCCCACTACATACCCTACCTGTGGCGGGTTTGAGGAAGGCCTATAATTATTTAGTTATTTACCGTTCCTCTCCGAGTGGAGGTCTAAGATAGCGCCATGGCTCAGATGACCGCGACTCCCGTCAGCACGCAGGGTTTTTTTGTCGATGGCAAGTGGTGGGAGGAAGGCGATGCGGTTGAAATTCACGCGCCCTATGATGGTCGCGTGATCGGTTCCGTCTTTCAGGGTAGACGGGAGCACGCCGAAAGAGCCATCGTCGCGGCCGTCAAGGCCTTCGGTACCACCCGGCGGTTGCCCGCCTTCGAGCGCCAGCGCGTCCTTCGCCGGGTGTCCGAGAACATTTCCGAGCGCAAGCAGGAATTTGCCCGCACCATGGCTCAGGAGGCCGGCAAACCGATCAAGGCCGCGCGTACTGAAGTGGATCGTGCCATCTTTACCTTCAACGTCGCTGCCGAAGAGAGCACGCGGATTTACGGCGAGTACCTTCCGCTCGACTGGCAAGAATTTACCGCCGGGCGATGGGGCATCGTGCGGCGCTTTCCACTGGGGCCAATTTCCGGAATCACTCCGTTTAATTTCCCTTTAAATCTGGTTGCTCACAAAGTAGCGCCCGCCATCGCCGCCGGATGCCCCTTGATATTGAAGCCCGCTCCGCAAACTCCGTTTACCGCCATGCTTCTGGCTGAGGCAGTGCAACAGGCCGGGTGGCCTGATGGCGGCTTGAACGTACTTCCTCTTTCAAACGAGGATGCCGGACTTCTGGTCACCGACGAGCGCATCAAGCTGATCAGTTTCACTGGGAGCGCCGCTGTTGGCTGGCAGATCAAAAAGAATTGCGGCAAGAAGAAAGTCGTTTTGGAACTGGGGGGGAACGCTGCCGTAATTGTTCACAGTGATGCTGACTTGGCCTATGCCGCTGACCGCTGCGTGGTAGGAGGGTTTTCCTATGCCGGGCAAACTTGCATTTCGGTGCAGCGCATTCTGGTTGAGCGTTCGGTCTGCGCCAGGTTTACCGATTTACTGCTGGAAGGCGTAAAGAAGCTGAAGACGGGCGATCCTCTCGACGATTCAACTGATTTGGGGCCGCTGATAAGGGAAAGTGACGCAGTGCGTGCTAGTGACTGGATTCAAGAGGCGGTTCGTACTGGAGCGCGTATCCTTTGCGGCGGACAGCGGCGAGGGCCGGTACTTGAGCCTACAGTTTTGACCGGAACGCGAGCCGAGATGAAAGTAAACTGCCAGGAAATATTTGCACCCGTGGTCACGGTCGAGCCTTACGATAACTTCGACCAAGCCCTGCGCCAGGTTAATAATTCTCCCTATGGACTGCAGGCCGGCCTTTTCACGCGCGATGCAAAGTTGATATTCAATGCCTACGAAGAGTTGGAAGTCGGAGGATTGATCGCGGGCGACGTTCCTGCCTTTCGCATCGATCACATGCCCTACGGTGGAATCAAGGACTCCGGCTTGGGACGCGAGGGTTTGCGCTATGCAATCGAAGAAATGACCGAACCCAAATTACTGGCCATGAACCTGAAGTAGAAATAGCCGCAAGAGTTGCGATTGTGGAAAGAAAGGCAGGTATTCCGCAAGATCGCTTTTTTCCAACGTTCGAAACGATTCGCAGCGATGCGTTGGCAATATTTCCCCTGCTATAATCAAAAGTTTTCTGGCACCTAGAACTGCGGTCAATGAACGTTTAGACCAACGCATCAATAACCGGGCGCCGATGTCGGGCTCCCGCCGCACGGATATTTCTTTCGATGCAGATCTTTCATCGCAGCACGAACACACTTTCACGAGCGACCATCTACGGCGCTGTGTTTGTGGTAGCTGCATTATTCTGGGCGGCGGCGGAAATCCAACGGTCTCCTTACGTCACATACGCGGGCGTGCGACGTCCTCAGCCGGTTCCATTCAGCCACCAGCACCATGTCGCCGGACTGGGAATCGATTGCCGTTACTGTCATACTTCAGTTGAAAACTCCAGCTTCGCCGGCATTCCGCCCACCAAGACCTGCATGAACTGCCACTCCCAGATTTGGACTAACGCGCCGCTGCTCGAGCCGGTGCGCGAAAGTTATAAGAGTGGCAAGTCGCTGGTGTGGACGCGCGTTAATGATCTTCCGGATTTTGTTTACTTCAACCACAGCATTCATATCAACAAGGGTGTGGGATGCAATACTTGCCACGGTCCGGTCGATCGAATGCCGCTGATGTACAACTATGCTTCCCTGCAGATGGAGTGGTGTCTCGATTGCCATCGCGGGCCGGAAAAATATCTGCGGCCGCGCGATCAGGTATTCAACATGCGCTACGAGCCGCCGTCAGGAGGCAACGCGGTAGAGGTTGATGGCAAGGCCTACACTGACCAGCTCACACTGGGAACTGACCTGGTAAAGAAATACAAGTTGCGTACGGTAACGGACATTACTAGTTGTTCCACCTGCCACCGGTGAGGATGTGTCTGCGTTTCAACGGTGCATTTCAGCGGGGGCCGTCGGGACGCTGGAACTGCGGGGCACGGAAGCGGTTGGATAGAGTTCGACGTTATGAAGATCGAAGAGGAAAATAGCAGTCCACGACCCGAAGCCGTCTGCCCAACCAAGAAGGCTACGTTAGGCTTAGACGAGATTCGTGACCGTATCGCCGGCACTAAGGGGCCTGAGTACTGGCGCAGCCTTGAAGAACTGGCGGGCAGTCCTGATTTCCAAGAGATGATGCACCGCGAGTTTCCCAAGGGAGCGTCTGAGTGGCTTGATTCCGTTTCGCGGCGTGGGTTCATGAAATTGATGGGAGCCTCGCTCGCGATGGCAGGGATGACTGCCTGCACCAAGCAGCCTCTAGAACCGATCGTTCCTTATGTCAAACAGCCAGAAGAAGTGATTCCCGGCCGGCCTCTGTTTTTTGCGACTGCATTCACGTTGGGTGGTTATGCCAATCCTATACTTGTGGAAAGCCATCTCTACCGTCCAACCAAAATAGAGGGTAATGATCGGCATCCGGCAAGCCTGGGCGGAACGGATATTTTTTCCCAGGCTTCGATCTTGGGCATGTACGATCCCGATCGCTCGCAAACCTTAACCTACCTGGGCGACGTGCGGACCTGGGGATCGTTGCAGGCGGCGATGCGAGCCCCGCTCAGTATCCAGAAAAATTTACAAGGCGCGGGCATTCGCATTCTGACTCCTACTGTTTCTTCGCCCACGCTCTCGGATCAACTGCATTCGGTGCTTAAGGCGTTCCCCGAGGCAAAGTGGCATGTTTACGATCCGGTAAACCGCGACAACGTGCTCGAAGGCGCGAAGTTGGCATTCGGCCAGCCGGTGGAGACGCAGTACAAGTTTGAGAATGCGGATGTAATTCTATCGCTCGACGCTGATTTCCTTTATGCAGGATTCCCCGGCTGCACGCGTTATGCGCGCGACTTCGCGAAGCGCCGCAATCCCGATTCTGGAAACATGAGCCGGCTGTATGTTGTCGAAAGCACGCCGAGTTCGACCGGAGCGAAGGCGGACCACCGGATTCCCATGAGAGCATCGGAGATCGAGCCATTCGCGAAAAATTTGGCTTCATCTCTCAGTAACAGCGGCGGAAACCAATCATCAGGAGAATTGGGGAAACTCGGCGCCGCAATTCTAAAAGAGCTGCAAAGCCACCGAGGTGCGAGTCTGGTGATTGCGGGCGATCATCAACCGCCCCTCGTGCATGCGTTGGTCCATGGAATCAATCAGGCGCTAGGCAACGTGGGCAAAACGGTTTTCTACACCGACTCGGTCGATGCCAACCCGATCCATCAAACCGAATCATTGAAAGATCTGGTGGCCGACATGCGCGGCGGCAAGGTGGACATCTTGCTCATTCTGGGAGGAAATCCAGCCTACGATTCTCCCGCCGATCTTGGATTTGCCGATGCCATGAAGAGTCCGAGCGTCCCGTTTCGTGTTCATCTCGGCCTTTACCAGAACGAGACCGCCGAACTCTGCCAGTGGCATGTGAATGAGGCGCACTATCTCGAAGCCTGGGGCGACACGCGGGCGTACGATGGCACAGTAAGCATCGTGCAGCCGCTGATTGCTCCGTTGTACGACGGCAAGAGCGCCTACGAGTTGTTGGCGATGATCTCTGGGCAGCCGCAAGCAAGTGGTCACGACATCGTTCAGGCTTACTGGAAGACGCAGCATCCGGGCACGGACTTTGATACCTTTTGGCGGAAGTCTCTGCATGACGGCTGGATTGAGGGAACAGCTTTTGTGCCGAAGCAGGTTGCGATCAAGACGGCAGGCCTCCCGGCAGCTTCGACCGCGGATGCAAAAGCCATCGAGATAAATTTCCGCCGCGATCCTTCCATCTACGACGGACAATTCTCCAACAACGGCTGGCTGCAGGAACTTCCCAAACCGATGAACAAGCTCACCTGGGATAATCCCGTTTTGATGGGTGTTGCGATGGCGGATCGGATGGGGATCAAAACCGAAGATCTGGTCGAATTGGAATTGAACGGCAAGAAAGTGACTGCGCCGGTCTGGATTCAAGTGGGCCATCCCGACAATTCCGTCACTGTGTTTTTAGGCTATGGACGTCGCCGGGCAGGACGGGTAGGAACGGGCGCGGGCTTTGACATGTACCAGTTGCGGTTCAGCACCACTCCCTGGATTACGAGTGGGGTGGCAATCCGCAAGACGGGAGGCACGTACAAGCTGGCCTCCACTCAGGGTTACCAGACGATGGAGACGCCCACGGGGACCAGGCCCTTGGTGCGGACCGCGAGTCTTGAGGAATACCGTAAGGAACCGAATTTCGCGAAAGAAGAGGATCCACCCGCTGAGCTCACTCTGTACAAGCCGTATCCGTACGCAGCCGAGCCCTACGCGTGGGGCATGACGATCGATATGAATGCCTGCGTGGGCTGCAACAATTGCATTGTCGCCTGCCAATCGGAAAATAACATTGCCGTGGTTGGCAAAGAACAAACCGTTCTAGGACGGCACATGCACTGGCTCCGGGTAGACTCCTATTACCAAGGCGACCGCGATAATCCTAAAGCCTATTTTCAGCCCGTACCCTGCCAACAATGTGAAAACGCGCCGTGTGAAGTGGTTTGCCCGGTAGGTGCAACCGTCCACAGCAGCGAAGGTTTGAATGACATGGTCTACAACCGCTGCGTAGGCACGCGGTACTGTTCGAATAACTGTCCCTATAAAGTTCGACGTTTCAACTTCTTGCTATTTCAAGACTGGGAAACACCGCAGTACAAGATGATGAGAAATCCGGACGTTACCGTGCGCAGCCGCGGCGTGATGGAGAAATGCACCTACTGTGTGCAGCGTATCAACGAACACCGGATCGATGCGGAGAGGGAAGACCGCAAAATTCAGGACGGTGAATTAGTGACTGCCTGCCAGCAGTCCTGTCCTGCAGACGCCATTGCTTTTGGCAACATCAATGATCCCAACAGCCGGGTCTCAAAACTGAAAGCCGGGGCACGAAATTATAGCCTGTTGGGAGATCTCAACACCCGGCCACGTACAACCTACCTGGCCGATATTCGAAACCCCAACGGAGAATTGGAAGCGGCGAAAGATTCGCTCGCGGAGCACAGTTAGAGATGGAAGAGCCGGTCCAAGTCCCACGCGCGCAGATCATCGAACCTGGCTACACCTTTGGCTCGGTCACGGACAAGATCAGCTCTATCGTGCTGACACGGCCCACCTCGAACGGGTGGTTTGTCGGCTTCGGTATCGCTTTTCTGCTCACCATGATGATGCTGTTCGCCATCTCTTACTTGTTTGTCAAAGGAGTGGGCATCTGGGGTGTGACCATCCCCATCGGATGGGGATTTGCCATTGTCAATTTCGTTTGGTGGATTGGAATAGGTCACGCGGGAACGCTGATTTCTGCCATCCTGCTTCTGTTGCGGCAGTCGTGGCGCAACTCGATCAACCGCTTTGCCGAGGCGATGACCCTCTTCGCGGTAGCAAGCGCAGGTATTTTCCCCCTCATTCACGTCGGACGGCCCTGGCTCGCCTACTGGCTCTTTCCGTATCCCAACACTATGAGGTACTGGCCGCAATTCCGCAGCCCCCTGGTGTGGGACGTTTTTGCGGTTTCAACTTATGCCACGATTTCAGCTCTCTTCTGGTTTATTGGACTCATCCCAGATCTTGCAACATTGCGCGACCGCTCTGAAGAGCGCTGGAAGAAAATCATTTACGGCATTTTAGCTTTGGGATGGCGCGGTTCTGCACGGCACTGGCACCGCTATGAGACCGCCTATTTGTTGCTGGCGGGTTTGGCGACGCCGCTGGTGCTTTCGGTGCACACGGTCGTGAGTTTTGACTTTGCCATCGCCATCGTTCCCGGTTGGCACACTACGATTTTCCCGCCATATTTCGTCGCGGGCGCAATTTACTCGGGCTTCGCCATGGTGCTGATGCTGGCGATTCCGATTCGAAAATTCTATGGATTGGAAGACTTCATTACCGAACGCCATTTGCAGAACTCAGCCAAGGTGATGCTGGCTACCGGACTGATCGTCGCCTACGGCTATGGTGTCGAAGCCTTCATGGGCTGGTATGGCGGCAATCGGTACGACGCATTCCTGCTCTGGAATCGCTTGCACGGCCCGTACGCCTTTTTTTATTTCATGCTGCTGATTTGCAATATTGGGATTCCGCAGGTTCTTTGGATCCCCAAGCTTCGAAGCAGTCCGATTTGGCTCTTTCTTATTTCCGGGGTTGTCCTAGTCGGAATGTGGCTTGAACGATTCGTCATTGTGGTCGTCAGCTTGCACCGCGACTTCCTGACTTCGTCCTGGGGTATGTACTACCCCACGCGCTGGGATTGGATGACCTACATAGGAACCATCGGACTGTTCCTGGCTGCCATGTTCCTTTTCGTGCGCGTACTGCCCATGATTTCCATATTTGAAATGCGGACTCTGCTGCCCGAAGCGGAGGTCAAGGAATGAAGCGTACTAAGGCATACGGGCTGATGGCTGAATTTGACTCTGTCAACGCGCTGGTGGATGCCGCCAATCGGACGCGCGAGGCCGGTTACAAGAGAATCGACGCTTACAGTCCCTTTCCCGTGGAAGGTCTCGCCGAAGCGATCGGGTTCCATCACGACGAAGTACCACTGGTTGTGCTGATTGGAGCAATCATCGGCGGCTTGACCGGATACCTCATGCAGTACTGGATTTCTGTTGTCAGTTATCCGGTAAATATCGGCGGTAAACCGTATCACTCCTGGCCCGCCTTCATCGTTGTGACGTTTGAAATGACTATCCTGTTCGGCGGAATTTCCGCGGTGTTTGGCATGTTGGCTCTGAATGGCCTGCCGATGCCGTATCACCCGGTCTTCAATGTTCCCCGTTTTGCATTTGCGACCAAGGACAGATTTTTCCTGATCGTGTTTTCTTCCGATCCCAAGTACAACCCGGTAGAAGTCCGGAGTTTCCTCCAAGGGCTGGCACCACGATCAATTTCGGAGGTGCCGGATTAAGAGGCATCCAAAACTTGAGGTAGACGGGAGCATCCGCGCTCGTCCTGGGCTTAACCTCGCAAATCGTTCTAGCTGCGCACAAGCGAAGAGGCTTGCGCCCACATTGAATCTGATCCTGCTGTCGGCGACGCTTGCTCTGGCGGGTTGCCGTCAAGACATGCACGACCAGCCTCGTTTCAAGCCTCTGGCGGAAAGTGATTTCTATACCGATCTGCGCTCCGCGAGGCCGCCGGTCGACGGAACCGTGGCAAGGGGACAGTTGCACGAAGACAATTATCTGTATACGGGAAAAATTGGCGACGACCCGGGAAATTACATCCCGTTCCCGGCTACCCAAGAATTGTTGGCTCGTGGACAGCAGCGTTACAACATTTATTGCGCTCCCTGTCACTCGCGGGTCGGGGATGGTAACGGGGTAATTCCTTCACGAGGCTTTCCCCGCAAACCGCCCTCTTTTCACACGGATCGTCTGCGTAAGGCGCCTTTGGGATATTTGTTCGACGTTATCACTAATGGCTTTGGTGCCATGCCGGACTACTCTTCTCAGATTCCACCGCGCGATCGCTGGGCTATCGTGGCCTACATTCGCGCTCTGCAATTGAGCCAGGGGGCCACAGCAGCGGACGTGCCCTCGGGCCAACAAGTGCCTTCGACGCCGCCCAAATTCGAGGAGCCAGGATCGGGTGCGACACTGCCGGTTCTCGAAACCAAGCCTTCAATGGAGGAGCCGAAATGAGCACGGCTTCTCGGGATATGGGTCTGATGACGCCGTCGGTGGTCAAAACCATCCAGCAGCGGTCATTGCTGGTGGGATTGGTTTTCGGAGTGATAGCGCTCGTAGGCGCATGGCAACAACCCGAGCAGTTCTTCCGCGCGTATCTCCTTGGCTTTCTGGCATGCCTGGGCGTGACTCTGGGATCGATGGCGATTCTAATGCTAAGGCATCTGACCAAGGGCGCATGGGGTATGGTGATCCGCAGAATTCTCGGTGCGGCCATGCGCTGCGTGCCTTTGACGGCGTTATTGTTTGTGCCGCTTCTGTTCGGGCTGAAGAGGCTGTATATCTGGGCGCGACCACTCGATACCATTGCAGACAATCACCTGCGAGAACACCTGCAGGAAATCACGAAAACCTATCTGTCGGTGAACGGATTTATTATCCGCGCCGTCTTCTACTTTGCCATCTGGAACCTGCTTTCATATTTCCTGACGAAGTGGTCAGCGGAGCAAGACCATCCTCCGATGCGCGATCACAGCCCACGGTTTAAGGCGCTCAGCGGGCCGGGTCTGATTCTTTACGGGTTCACCATTACATTCGCGGCAATCGATTGGGTTATGTCGATCGATCCAAGTTGGATTTCCACTATTTTTGGTTTGTCATTGCTGATCGGACAAGTGCTCGCGGCTCTGTGCTTCGCGGTTGTGGTGGAACGTATTCTGTTCGATTACAAGCCTATGTCAGAATTGCTGAAGCCGGAACAGGTCCACGATCACGGGAAGTTCATGCTGGCTTTCATCATGGTCTGGGCATACTTCGCATTTTCCCAGTGGCTCATCATCTGGGCGGGGAACCTGCCGGAAGAGATTACGTGGTACATGCGACGCCTTAACGGCGGGTGGGGCTACGTTGGTCTGTTCCTGGTTTTATTCCACTTCGTAGTCCCGTTCGTGTTTTTGATTTCCCGTCCTTTCAAGCGCGACATTACGCGACTGGTCTGGTTGGCAGGCTGGCTGCTCCTGATGCGATACGTGGATCTTTTCTGGACTATCGAACCAAATTTTTCAACGGCTTTCCATCTGTCGTGGCTGGATGTGGTGGTTCCGATTGCGCTGGCCGGCTTGTGGCTTGCCTATTTCTTCCGCAATCTGAGTTCGATGCCTCTGGTGCCCGCCTACGACGTTTTCGCGGTGGAGGTTTTGGAACCTGAACATGAGCACAGTGTATGACAGACGATATACACGTTGACGGACATAACGACGCAGAGTTTGAGCGCCAAGATCTTGCGCCTCGACCGATCCTGCTTTTCCTGCTCGCCTTGATTATCGGGTGCGGAGTGGTGGCTCTGGTGCTGAGGGGGATGTATAGCTATCTCGACTCCTACGCAAACCACCACGAGCCGGTACAAAGCCCGTTAGTGCAGCAGACTACTGCTAATACCAGAATTACCGTGCCGGGCGATATAAAGAAATTTCCGCAGCCACGCCTTGAGACTGATGAGCGTCGCGAGATCAACGATTTCCGCGAACAGGAAGAAGAAACATTGAATAGCTATGGGTGGGTGGATCAACAGGCTGGGGTTGTGCGAATCCCAATCGACCGCGCCATCCAACTGATCGCGGAACGTGGGCTTCCTACGCGGCCGCAATCCGGCGCGGTGCCGCCTTCGGACGTGAACACCGCCAAACCAGCAGCAAAACGTTCAGATAAGAGCAATGCGCTTTCGAAACCGAAGTAAGAATATCAAGGCATAGTGAGACGAGAGACTAGTAGTGTGGAACGTGACTAAAAACTCGAAACTGATTCTCTGGGCCTGCGTCGTGGCGATTCTTTTATCGCTCTCTGCTGTTGCCCAGAGAATGACTCAGGGAATTATGTCGCCGCCTGCCAACGTGCGTCCTCCGGGACTGAAGAACGTGGGCGTTGAGCAGCACCTGGACGAGCAGATTCCCCCAGATCTTACGTTTCTCGATGAGACCGGCAAGCCGGTTCGCCTGGGCGATTACTTCGGCAAAAAGCCGATGATTTTAAATCTGGTTTATTACAACTGCCCCATGCTCTGCGGAGAGGTTTTAGCTGGCCTCGAGAGCGCGATGCGAGTTTTGAGGTTCGACGTTGGCAAGGAATTCGACGTTCTGACTGTGAGCTTTGATCCGCGCGAAACTCCGGACATGGCGACCAAAAAGAAAGCAGAGTTTTTGAAACGATATGGTCGTCCCGGAGCCGTTGAAGGCTGGCACTTCCTTACCGGGCCGCAGGATTCTATCGTCGCGCTGACCAAAGCGGCCGGCTTTCAATATCAATACGATCCCAAAACCGGCCAATTCGCGCACTCCACCGCGATCATGGTGCTGACTCCGGAAGGAAAAATTGCCCAGTATTACTACGGAATCGAGTATGCACCCAAAGATCTGCGACTGGGATTGATCCAGGCCTCGGAAAATAAGATCGGCAACCTGGCCGACCAGGTATTGCTGTACTGCTATCACTATGACCCGACGACCGGAAAGTACGGAGCCATCATCGCCCGCGTACTGAAACTTTCCGGCCTCGCGACCATATTGCTGCTGGGAGTGTTCATGCTGGTCCTCATTCGGTTCGGTTCGGATCATGGCAGGCAGACGGCTAAATGAGGTTAGCTCACAGTGAAGGTGGCATACGGGAGTGCCGACGCCGCAAAGATGAAGCTGAACGCCGACGACTGAAGACAAACGACTGATTATGTTCGACACTTTTCCACTTTGGCCTGCACGAGCCTCGACCGCGGCTGGGAGCGTAGACGCGCTCTTTATCTTTTTGGTCATTCTGTCGTCGATGGTCAGCCTGGCCATTTTCACGGCGATCGTCGTGTTTGCCGTCCGCTATCGCCGGCGACGGGGAGTTGCAGCGGAGCAGATTGAGGGTTCGACCGCTCTGGAAGTGACCTGGTCGGTGATTCCGCTGTTTATTTTTGTCGCAATCTTTGTTTGGGGTGCGGTGATTTATTTTAGAGAGCGAACCCCGCCCAGGGGCGCGACCGAAGTCTATGTGGTAGCCAAGCAGTGGATGTGGAAGCTGCAGCACGAGGAAGGCCAGCGCGAGATCAACGAGTTGCACGTCCCCGTGGGCCGCGACGTAAAGATGATCCTTACTTCGCAGGATGTGATTCACAGCTTTTATGTTCCGGCGTTCCGCATCAAGCAGGATGTTCTGCCAGGCCGCTATACCACTGCCTGGTTCCATCCCACCAAAGCCGGGACGTATCATCTGTTTTGCGCCGAATATTGCGGATCGCAACACTCCGGCATGATCGGGCAAGTGGTCGTTCTTGAACCGGCGCAGTATCAGGCGTGGCTCGGTGGAGGTGGCGCGCCGGGATCCATGGCTTCGAACGGGCAGAATATGTTTCTGCAACTCGGCTGTTCGACCTGTCATCGTTCCGATACCCAAGGCCGCGGTCCCAACCTGGTTGGACTGTTCGGCAAGCCGGTGCAGTTGGAAGATGGACGCGTAGTCACCGCTGATGAAAACTACATTCGCGAATCGATCTTGACGCCTGGTGCGAAAATCGTGAGCGGATTCAAACCGATCATGCCGGTATTTCAGGGGCTGGTGAATGAAGAACAACTGAATGCCCTCGTGGCATATGTGAAGTCACTGAATCAGAGCCCAACGGGAGCGGCAGGCGGTCCGACAATCGTTCCGCCGGATGCAAAGCCGCAGGAACCAAAGGTGCAATAGCCATGGCCACCGCAGCAATCACCGCGGAACGCGAAGATTATCTTAACCAGGAATATGGCATCAAATCCTGGTTGCTAACGGTCGATCACAAGCGCATTGCGCTGCTCTACTTATTGTCCATTACTTTCTTTTTCTTTATCGGCGGATTCTTTGCACTGCTCATTCGGCTTGAACTGCTTACTCCAGCGGGCGATCTGGTGCAGGCCGACACTTACAACAAGCTTTTCACCATGCACGGGCAGGTCATGGTGTTCTTCTTCCTGATCCCTTCCATTCCTGCGGTGTTGGGTAATTTTCTGGTGCCGTTAATGCTTGGCGCCAAAGATTTGGCTTTTCCGCGCATCAATCTTTTGAGCTGGTATCTCTACATCATTGCCGGCATCCTGATGCTGCACTGCATGCTTACGGGTGGCGTGGATACCGGCTGGACGTTCTACACTCCTTTCAGCACGGCCTTCAGCAACACCAAGGTCATTGAAGCTGGACTCGCGATCTTTGTCTCCGGATTTTCGTCCATCCTCACCGGATTGAATTTCGTAGTCACCATCCACAGAATGCGTGCTCCGGGTATGACCTGGGATCGTCTGCCGCTTTTCATCTGGGCTCACTACGCTACCAGCATCATTCAACTGTTAGGCACGCCGGTGATCGCGGTAACCCTGGTGCTGGTGGTGCTGGAACGCTCGCTTCACCTTGGTATTTTCGATCCCACCCGGGGCGGTGACCCGCTCTTGTTTCAGCACTTGTTCTGGTTTTATTCCCATCCCGCGGTTTACATCATGATTCTGCCCGCGATGGGGGTGGTTTCCGAGATTGTGCCGTGTTTTTCGCGGAAACGGATTTTTGGCTACAACTTCATCGCCATGTCCAGCATTGCGATCGCCGTTTTCGGGTTTTTAGTTTGGGCGCATCATATGTTCGTGGCCGGCATCTCGCTTTATTCGGCACTCATTTTTTCCATGCTTAGCTATCTTGTTGCGGTTCCCTCAGCTGTCAAGGTCTTTAACTGGACCGCGACCATGCACAAGGGATCGATCACCTTTTCGACGCCCATGCTTTACGCCTTCGGTTTCATCGGCCTGTTCACCATGGGCGGACTCACCGGCCTGTTTCTAGCGGCGTTGGGAATTGACGTCCACGTGACTGACACCTACTTCGTCATCGCCCATTTCCACTACATCATGGTCGGCGGCGCGGTGATGGGATACCTTGGCGGAATGCATTTCTGGTGGCCAAAAATTTCTGGCAGGATGTATCCCGAATCGCTTGGCCGTCTGGCTGCCCTGATCGTATTCCTGGGATTCAATCTGACATTCTTCCCGCAATTTATTCTGGGATACCTGGGAATGCCACGCCGTTATTGGCAATATCCCCCAGAATTTCAGGTGCTGAACGTTCTTTCCACGGCCGGTTCCACCATACTAGCGGTTGGATATCTCCTGCCGATGGTGTATTTCCTGTGGTCCATGCGTTACGGAAAAATCGCACCAGCCAACCCGTGGGGAGCTTCCGGACTGGAGTGGAAGACCACTTCCCCTCCGCCGACATTCAATTTTGAGGAACCGCCGGTAGTGGACTTCGAAGCGTACGATTACGAGCACATTCCCGCTCCTCAGGAGGCGCGTGTTGGCGGATAGTCCGGTCGCGGTCGCACATCACAATCCGGAATTGAAACACCACTTTGCCGACATGGAGCAGCAGCGCGACGCTTCATCGCTGGGCATGTGGCTGTTTCTCGCGACCGAGGTCATGTTCTTCGGCGGCATGTTCTGCGCCTATCTCATTTACCGGCTCTGGTATTTCCCGGATTTCGCCGCTGCCAGCAAGTCTCTCGACATCACTTTGGGCACGGTCAATACCGCAGTTCTGATCTGCAGCAGTTTGACCGTTGTGCTTGCCGTCCGCGCCGCGCAATTGGGAAAACGGCAGGCTCAGGTCATCTATCTTGCGCTTACCCTGGTCCTGGGTTTGGCTTTCCTTGGGATCAAAGGTGTCGAGTGGACCAGCAAGTTCAAGGAACACCATATACCGGGCGCTTCATTTCATTTTGAGGGATCAATTCCCGACCACCCCGGTCAACCGGTGGATCAGCAGCACGCGCAAATATTCTTCTCCCTGTATTTCGCGATGACCGGCATGCACGCACTGCACATGGTCATCGGCGTCGGAATTTTCAGTTATTTGCTGTACCAGGCATGGAAAGGCCGCTACACCCCGGAGTATCACACTCCGCTTGAAAACTCGGGCTTATATTGGCACTTCGTTGACATTATTTGGATTTATCTGTTTCCGCTGCTTTACTTGATCGATCGTAAGAGGTGACAGAGCTTCGCTATGTCTGAACATATCGTGTCGTTGAAGACCAATGTTTCCGTTTGGCTTGCGCTGCTGGTCTTGACCGGGGTTACGGCCGGAGTCGCATTCATTGACCTGGGACCATTTAACACCGTCGTTGCCCTGGTGATCGCTACCTGCAAAGCGCTCATGGTGGTGTTGATCTTCATGCATGTGAAATATGCCAGCGACAAAATGGTCAAAGTAGTGGTAATTTCCGCCCTCTTCTTCCTCATGCTGCTGTTGGGTCTGAGCTTGGCGGATTACGCAACGCGAATGCTTAGTTGAATTTAGACTTCTGGATGCGGGATTTCATTGGTCGCACCTCGCGGCGCAAAGGTTCGAACCGCGAAGCTACGGAGAAGGCAAAGCTCCTGACCGGTAGACATGCGATATACTCCGCCATTAGCTCAATACGCGAGGCAATCTCATGGCGTTCTGCAATTCTTGTGGGACAACTCTCGACCCAGGCGCACAGTTCTGCACGAAGTGCGGTGCGACTCAGCCGATAGGCAAAGCGGCGTCCTCTTTGCCCGTTTCAGCCACCCCGGTTCCACCACCTCCGGTCCAGAAGAACAGCAATGCTCTTAAGATCATTCTGATTGTGGTCGCGCTGATTGTTGGCATCGGCGTTCTGGGAGTCGCCGCAGTTTCGTTTATCGGGTATCGCATTGCTACCCACACCCGGGTCCGTAACCACGACGGCAATGTCCAGGTGGAAACGCCCTTCGGTTCGGTCCAGACCTCCACCGATCCGGACGAAGCGGCTCGTGACCTGGGAATTGATTCATATCCCGGCGCCGCCGTCGTAAAGGGGTCGACTTCCAGGATGAACATGGGAAACATGCACACTGCCGCCGCTGATTTTGAAAGCAGCGACCCTCCTGGCACCGTCGCCGACTTTTACAAGTCAAAGGTTCCCGGGGCGAATGTGATCTCATCGGAGAACGACCGCTACACAATCATCTCAACCGATAAGAAAAACATGCTGACCATCAGCATCGAGCCCAAAGATGGGAAGACCCGAATCCACATCGCCCGAGTGTCCGGCAAGATGGTCAACGGCGGCGACTCGGACAATTAACCCCTGGGAATGCCAAATAACTTCGTAGAAATCGCCAGCGCCGCCAGGAGTTCCGTCGTGGATGCGCTGGGGTTGGAAAAGGCACTACTCCAGCATTTACGGGGAGAGGTTCGCTTCGATAATGGCAGCCGGGCCCTCTACGCTACCGATGGCTCCAACTACCGCCAAGTCCCGATCGGCGTAGTTCTTCCTCGAGATGTCGATGATGTAGTTGCCACGATCTCCCTTGCACGCGAATATGGCGCTCCCATTCTGTGCCGGGGTAGCGGCACGTCACTGGCCGGACAATGCTGTAACGTCGCCGTCATCCTCGATTTTACGAAGTACATGAACCAGGTTCTGGAAGTCGATCCGGAACGGCGCATTGCCCGGGTACAGCCAGGCGTGGTTCTCGATCATCTGCGCAATGCCGCCGAAAAACATCATCTGACATTTGGACCGGATCCTGCCAGCCATGACCGCTGCACCCTCGGTGGAATGATCGGCAATAACTCGTGCGGCGTGCATTCCGTAATGGCCGGAAAAACGGATGACAATATTGAAGCTCTTGAAATCCTGACCTACGACGGCTTTCGCATGTCTGTAGGGAAGACTAGCGAGACGGAGCTGCAGCAAGTCATTCGCGAAGGTGGCCGGCGCAGTGCAATCTACTCGGGTCTGAAAGGATTGCGGGACAAATATTCTGACCTTGTCCGCCAAAAGTACCCCAACATTCCTCGCCGGGTTTCGGGGTACAACTTAAACTATCTGCTACCAGAGAACGGTTTCGATGTAGCCCGCTCACTAGTCGGTTCCGAAGGCACTTGTGTCACCATATTGCAGGCCACGTGCCGCCTGGTGAAAAGCCCCCCGTCGCGAGTGCTGCTACTGATTGCTTATCCTGACATTTTTCAGTGCGCGGATCACGTTCCCGACGTGTTAGCGCATAAACCCATCGGACTCGAAGGAATCGACGACCTGTTGGTGGAATACACGCGCCGTCGGGGTATTAATTCTGAAGGTCTCGCGTTATTGCCGGAAGGCGGGGGTTGGCTGCTCGCGGAATTTGGCGCCACTACCGTTCCCGAAGCCGAGGCTCAGGCGGTAGGACTGATGAAAGAGCTGAGGCGCACTCCCAATCCACCGCAATTGCGCCTTTTCACTAATCGCGAACAGATAAAACGAGTGTGGGAAGTCCGCGAATCGAGCTTGGGTGTCATCTCCTACGTGCCTGGCGAGCCGCTGAGCTGGGAAGGCTGGGAAGACTCAGCGGTGGCTCCTGAAAAACTGGGCAATTACCTCCGTGAATTACGCAAGTTGATGAATAGCTTCGGTTACCGCGGAACCCTTTACGGACATTTTGGTGATGGTTGCGTTCATAACCGGGCGAACTTCGATCTGGAATCAGAAAAGGGCATTGCCCAGTTCCGTAAGTTTATGGAACAGGCGACCGATCTCGTAGTCAGCTACGGCGGATCAATTTCCGGGGAACACGGTGACGGGCAAGCTCGGGCGGAGTTGCTGCCAAGAATGTTCGGTCCTGAACTGCTCCAGGCGTTTCGTGAGTTTAAAAACATTTGGGATCCCGACTGGAAAATGAATCCGGGCAAGGTGATCGAGCCTTACCCGATGGATGAGAATTTGCGGTTGGGTGCCGGATACAGTCCGTGGCAGCCCGAGACACATTTTCAGTTTCCCAAGGACAACGGCAGCCTCGCACGTGCCACCTTGCGCTGTGTGGGGGTCGGGAAGTGCCGCCACGATTCGGGCGGCGTAATGTGTCCAAGTTTCCGCGTGACTCACGACGAGGAGCATTCCACTCGCGGCCGTGCCCACCTGTTGTGGGAAATGGTGCAAGGTGACGTGATCAAGGACGGGTGGCGTGATGAGGTGGTAAAGGAATCGCTTGACCTGTGCCTTTCGTGCAAAGGCTGTAAGAGCGACTGTCCCGTGGGCGTGGATTTAGCGACTTACAAGGCGGAGTTTCTTTCTCACTACCATGAAGGCCGCACACGTCCGCGCAGCCACTACGCCTTCGCCAACATCGACATCTGGGCGCGAATGGCGTCGAGGGTTCCAGGGCTCATAAACCTGACAACCCAACTTCCCCTTGTGAAGAAGATCGCCAAATTCGCTGCCGGTATGCCGCAAGAGCGCAACGTCCCGGCGTTTGCTCCGCAAACGTTTCGCGCGTGGTTCAACCGGCGCCCTTCGGGGAATACTGAAGCTGCCTCGGTCATGTTGTGGCCGGATACGTTCAATAACTATTTCTTACCTGATACCGGCAAGGCGGCAGTCGAAGTTCTCGAAGCCGCGGGGTTTCATGTGTTGATACCCGAAACCATCCTCTGCTGCGGTCGTCCTCTGTATGATTTCGGCATGTTGAAACGTGCCAAACGACTGCTGCTGCAGACTTTGGACGCGCTTGAGGGGGCCATCCAAGCGGAATTGCCAGTGGTTGTGCTCGAACCAAGCTGCGCCGCGGTATTTCGTGATGAGCTGATCAATTTCTTTCCCAACGACGAACGAGCGCAGAAATTATCGCGCCAGACATTTCTCCTGAGCGAGTTTCTGGAAAGCAAGGCCGCGAGTTTCCTCCTTCCAAAGCTTTCGGCCAAGGCGCTCATCCACGGTCATTGCCACCACAAATCCGTGATGAGGATGACCGATGAGGAGTCGGTGCTGACAAGGATGGGAATTGATTGGAATGCCCCTGCGCCGGGATGTTGCGGAATGGCGGGATCGTTCGGTTTCGACGAAGACAAACTCGATCTATCACTGGCGATTGGTGAGCTCGAGCTTTTGCCAGCGGTACGCAAGGCCTCCAGCGAGAGCTTGATTATTGCGGACGGGTTCAGCTGCCGGGAGCAAATCGCGCAATGTACCGACCGCCAGGCCCTCCATCTGGCAGAAGTCATTGCCACCGCTTTACATGGTCCATGGGTATCGGACGGAAGCTATCCGGAGGAGCCGCAGGTCCGTCGCAGACAGGCTGCGATAGACCGCTCCATGAAGAGGGCTGGGTTAGGCGCGGCGATAATCGCCGCGGGAGCGGCCTTGGTATGGTGGCTGCGAAAGGGCTAAGAGCGGGTGGCCTGCCATGGTTCCGAATCTGCATCTTCGGCTGTCGTTGCCATTGTCTTCCGCACAAGTAGGACGCTGAGGCCATAAGATCTACATCAATGTAATCAATGACTTACCTATTTACCCTCCGTCCCTTCCCCAACCGAGCCAGATTCTGGGACAATAAAGGCAGAGGGCCCGAGATTCCTTCCTTATCTGGCCCGGCAGTTAGCAGACATCTATGGCGCTGGATTCGGAATCGACGCTAACCCTTCCCGAGGCGGTCCGCTCGACCCCAACAGCGGTCGAGGCGGCGTTGCGGGGCTCTGTGCTCGTCTTGATCCAGTTCGACGTCTGCGAGGAGATTCGACTCGACCAGTTGCGCGAGATTTTTGGCGCACGGACCATGCAACAGCCCAGTTTCAAGCATTCCGCCCCTGCCTATGTACGGTACCAGCGGCCTCCGGTGGTTGAGCCTGTCGAGCCCCTGGTATTGGACAGTGGCGAGCGGCTCGAAGGACAAATCAAGTATTACGACTACGGCGTGTTGAGCGTGGTTTTCGAGCTGCCCTTCTCGGGCGATTGGGACACGCTGGTTCGTCTCGGAAGCCGATGGGTTTGGGACGTTGATTTCGAAAAGCACGCGACTCGCATCGTCCACGAAAAGTTGGAACGGGCTGCGCCCGCGCTCATCAAGCGTTACCCGGAGTGGTTGAGCGAGGATTACTTTATCTTTCACGTTCGCGAGATTGCTGGCTCACCTTCCGCCAGCGAGTTGTGCTCGTTGCAGGGCGGACGTATCGCGCAAATTGTCCGCGGAGAAATTGCGCAACTTTCCGATGGCGAACGCAATGAAATCCTGCAATCCCGCGCGTCTTATTACCCCAATGACCTGGCTGTAATTGGCTGGAATGCGGCGTTTCTATACGACAGCGAGTCGGGGGCCGAGACCGCGATTCAGCTGCTGGAGTATGCAAACTCGCAGTTGCTGGAATTCCGTCACTACGATGAACTGTTGACGGGCGAACTGGCAACCGTGTACGCGGCTCTCGATAAAGGTACTGGCATGTGGGCACGCTGGCGTCTGGCACGAGCTGCCACCGAACTGCACACCGTTCTGCTCGATGTGAACGAACTGACCGAGCGTGCCGACAATGCGATTAAATTTCTCAGCGACATGTTCTCAGCGCGTTTGTACAAGCTGGCAGCCGCTAAAGTCGGGGTGCCGGACTATAAAGACTTAGTCACGCAAAAACTGCAAACCGCCGAAGATTTGTACCGTTTCATGGTCGATCAGTTCAATCAGAGCCGCGCCTTCGTGCTCGAACTGATGGTCGTGATTATTCTGATCATCGAATTAGCCTTCCTGTTCGGCGGTAAGAGATAGATTCTCCTGTGGTCGCGAGCAATGTGGGCGCGGACGCTCGGTTCGTGCAGGGAACGTTCATCGTTTAACATCAATAGCAACATCGCCGAGAGTCGACATCTCTTCTGGTGAGCCTGCAAGGGCTGGACGCCCGCGCTGACATCCAGAACAAAACGGGGATCTATGCGAGGACTGAAGGGCAAGCGCATCCTAGTTACTGGAGGGGCTAGCGGAATCGGCGCAGCCACCGCCGCGCGTTTTCTGGAGGAAGGCGCATTGGTTGTGGTGCTCGACCGCGATGCCAAGGGTCGCCAACGGATTGAGACACAGTTACCGAAGCTGGCTGGCACAGTCGACGCTGACGTCTCCAATCTCAAGCAAGTGGAAGCTGCATTTGCCGAAGCCGTGAGGATGATGGCTGGTGTGGATGTTGTGATCAACAACGCCGGTATCAGCATTCGCCATAACTTCCTCGATATCACTCCCGCCGAGTGGGACAAGATCATTGCGGTGAATCTGACTGGCGTCTTCTACATGGCCCAGACCGCGGCCAAGCACATGTGGCGGCAGGGTAGTGGCGTAATTCTGCAGACGGCATCCACCAATGGACTTGTCGGCCAGCCTTATTATGCCGACTACAATGCCACCAAGGCCGGGGTGATCGAGTTGACTAAATCCATGGCCCTGGAGCTTGCGCCCAAGGTTCGGGTCTGCGCGGTCGCCCCTGGCTATGTGCTGACGCCAATGCAGCGTGCCGAATACACCGATGAAATGCTCGATGAGGTAAACCGAAAGATTCCGTTGGGACGTCACGCCCAACCGGCGGAGATTGCGGCCTTGTTTGCCTTTCTCGCGTCCGATGACGCAGGGTATATGACAGGTCACGTGTACACCATCGACGGCGCGGAAACTGCGGGAGGATTGGCCAGCCGGTAGCGTTCCCACGTTCAGTTTTGTCGTCCGGGGTTTCTGCGTCGGTACACTAGAACAGAGTTATGATTTTCGTCCTCGACAATTACGACTCCTTTACCTACAACCTCGTCCAATACCTGGGAGAGCTAGGCGCGAAAGTCGAAGTACGCCGCAATGACCAAGTAACGCCCGCCGAGGTTGAAGCGATGCGCCCTGAACGCATCCTTCTTTCGCCGGGACCATGCACTCCGCGGGAAGCGGGGGTTACGATTCCGCTGATCAAGCATTTTGCTGGCAAAATACCGATCCTGGGGGTGTGCCTTGGACATCAGGCCATCGGCGCCGCCTTTGGAGGCAATGTAATTCGTGCGCCTCATCTCATGCACGGCAAGACCAGCGAAGTGCAACACGATGGCAAAACCGTTTTTGAGGGGCTCTCATCTCCCATGACCGCGACACGATATCACTCGCTGATCGTCGAAGAAAGAAACCTACCGCCTGAACTCGAGGTTAGCGCTTGGACCACTGAAACAGATGGATCGCGAACAATCATGGGGCTGCGACATCGCCAGTTTGCCATCGAAGGGGTGCAGTTCCATCCCGAAAGTGTGCTTACCAGCGAGGGAAAAAAGTTGGTGAAGAATTTTGTGAATCTATCAGTGGTCAGTGTTCAGTGACCATTCTCCCTGATTTGGAATGGACGCTAATAGCCCGTTCAGAATACGACCGGCATCGGCGGCCTGTTCGAGGAGATTGTGAGTGTCCTTGTTCTCAAGGTATCCCAATTGGTCAGCGATCAATACTTGGGTTTCCAGTTCCAGCACCGAGCCTCGTGCTTGGCCCAGGTACGGCTTGAGCTCCCTCGAGAGCCCCCCTGCCCCTCAGCGATATTTGCTCGGGATTGATACGGTTAAACAACCAACGCCTTGTCCCACTGCCCCCCGGCCCCCCTGCCCTAAGCCATTCCCCGAGCCGCATCCACCGCTCTCAGGACTGCCTTCGCTTTGTTCATGCACTCGTCAAACTCGCGCGCCGGGTCTGAATCCGCAACGATGCCCGCGCCAGCTTGTAAGTACGCTTTCTTATCCTGCATCAACATCGTTCGTATCGCGATACAGGAATCCAGATTCCCATCGAAATCGGCGTATAGCACTGCCCCTCCATAAACTCCGCGCCGCGTCGGTTCCAGTTCCTCAATGATCTGCATAGCACGCACCTTAGGCGCGCCACTCAGGGTGCCAGCCGGGAAACAGGCCGCAAATGCGTCCAGCGCGTCGAGACCATCTCTGAGCCTTCCCTCGAGCGCCGAGACGATATGCATGACATGCGAGTAGC
This sequence comes from Terriglobia bacterium, assembly GCA_963786325.1. Lineage (GTDB taxonomy): Bacteria > Acidobacteriota > Terriglobia > Terriglobales > Acidobacteriaceae > JAIQFF01. The sequence goes on along the minus strand of CAWAYW010000010.1, from coordinate 309,836 downwards.
GTTCCACGTACATCAGGTCTTTGACCTTTACGGAACCATATTCGCTCACCCGCCCCAAATCGTTGCGCCCCAGATCCACCAGCATCACGTGCTCAGCACGTTCCTTCTCGTCATGCAACATTTGCTGTTCCAGACGCTGGTCGTCTGCTTCATCGCGACCCCGTGGATGTGTTCCCGCGATCGGGCGGTATTCAAGTTTGCGGCCAGTGACTCGCACCAACATCTCTGGTGATGAGCCCAATACGTGGGTGTCGCCCATGCGTAGAAAATACAAATACGGCGAAGGATTCACTGCTCGCAATGCGCGATACACATCAAAGGGCGCAACTTCCGGCGTGAAATCCAGGCGCTGCGAGAGCACAACCTGAAAGATATCTCCCGCGGCGATGTACTCTTTGGCGCGTTCGACGGAATCGAGAAAGCGCATTCGCGTTGTCCCAGCGTGGATCTTCAATTTGCCTGCGAGCTTTTTTGAACTCCTGTGCCAGTGCGCGGGTCGAAGCCCCGCCGCCAGTTTCTTCTCCAAAACCCCGATATCAGCAGCCGCGCGGTCGTATGCCCGTCGCGGACTTTCTCGCGATACGTCAGCGTTCGCAATGATGTGAATCTGATGGCGCAGGTGATCGAAAGCCAGCAAGCGATCGAAAAACATCAGCACACAATCGGGTAATGAAAGATCATCCTTCGCATGCTCACCAATATTCTCCAGCTGCCGTACCGCGTCGTAGGAAAAGTATCCTACCGCGCCCGCGGTAAAAGGAGGCAGCCCGGGTACGATCGCGGGACGATGCTGACGTAACAGCTCTTTTACGATCTGAATCGCGCTGCCTGCTCGTTTTTCCACGCGCTTGCCGCGCTGCACGGTGACATTTCCTCCTGTGGCGCGTACCTGCATGTAGGGGTGTGCGCCGAGAAAAGTGTAGCGGCCAATTTGTTCGCCGCGTTCGACCGATTCGAGAAGGAAAGCCTCAGGCTCGTCTGCGGCGATCGCAAGAAACGCCGAAACAGGCGTTAGCAAATCGGCTGCGACTGACTTCACCACCGGAACCAGGGTGGACGTGCCAGCCAGGTGGGAAAATTCTTTGTAATCAGGGCGCAGCATGGATTGAGTCATTATAGAGAATGTGGGGCCGGCGTCTCGGCGGCTCGATACGGCTAAAAGCCGGCTGGCCGTTTGCGCGACTAACGCGTGTCTGCGAATCGGTCGAGGAAGTGAGTGGTTTTGCGGATCTTTGAGCGAAACGTTCCGTCCGCCCTCGGGCCGACGAGACACCGGCGCTACCTTGTCATCGACAGACCCCTGTAAAATCGAAGTCAGACGTTTCCCATGCCTGCCATCCTTCGTCCCCCCGGCCCTGTTCCCCGCTTTCTTGTCGGGAACTTTCCCTTGCTTGGCGCCGATCCTCTCGCTGTTTTCACCCGTTGGGCGCGGGATTTTGGCGATATTTTTTACTATCGGGCAGGTTGGATCCATGTGTATTTCCTGAACCATCCTGACCTGATCGAGTCGGTGCTGATCTCGCAGTCGCAGAATTTTCGGAAGGACAAAGTAATCCAGAACAGCCGTTGGTTTCTTGGTCAGGGTCTATTGACCAGCGAAGGCCCCGAATGGCGGAGACAGAGGAGGTTATGCCAACCTGCCTTTCACCGCGAACGGCTTTCATCGTACGGACGGACGATGAGCGCTTATGCAGAGGAAATGCTCCAGGTTTGGCAGGACGGCGACGTCCGAGACATTCATCAGGAGATGATGCGGCTCACCATGCGCATCGTCGCCAAGGTTCTATTCAGCATAGAAGTCAGCCACGATGCACAAAAAGTGGCTGCGGCCCTCAACCTGTTGATGCGTTACACATCGGGAGTTCGCATGATCATGCCTCCGCCGCTACGTCACTTTCCGTTGCCCGCGCTGATCCGCGTAAAGCGTGCGGTGCGCGAACTCGATGCGATCGTGAGCCGAATGATTCGCGAGCGCCGCGCGAGCGGAGAGGATACCGGCGACCTGCTCTCCATGCTCATGGTCGCACGCGACGAAGATGGAAGTGCCATGACCGACTGTCAGCTGCGCGATGAAATCATGACCTTCCTGCTTGCCGGTCACGAAACCACCGCTGTTTCGATGTCGTGGACCTGGTATTTGCTGAGCCAGCATCCTGAGGCGGGGGAAAAGTTGCGGAACGAATTGAATGAAAAGCTGGGAGGGCAGACACCCCAGCTGGAAGATCTGGCCCGCTTGCCCTACACCGACAAGGTGATTAGAGAGTCGATGCGGCTGTTTCCCCCGGCGTGGAGCCTGGCTCGTACTACCGCGAAAGAGATTGAGCTCGATGGTTATAGGCTTCCAGTGGGCGCGAACGTCGTCATGAGTCCATGGATTATGCATCGCGACCCGCGTTTCTTCGAACGGCCTGACGAGTTCGATCCTGATCGCTGGACCGCTCAGACCCTCCAGCACCTTCCACGTTTCGCATATTTCCCCTTCGGAGGTGGACCGCGGCTCTGTATCGGAGCGGCTTTCGCCCTGATGGAGGCGAATCTGCTTCTGGCTACGATTGCGCAGCGTTTCCAGTTAGATCTCGTACCAGGCCACCCCGTTGTTCCTCAACCGGGGATTACCCTTCGTCCAAAGCACGGCATGGTGATGAAGATGGCCCAAGCGAAAACCAGAGTAACCAGCGAATGAATTGACGTAGGCGCTCTGCCGTTGGAAGATTGCTGCTAGGGCTAAATCCATTCCCTGGGGGCGTATGCGTATCAAGTTCTGGGGCGTACGTGGGTCCACGCCGACCCCCCAGCCTGACAATTTGCGCTACGGAGGTAACACGTCGTGCGTCGAAGCTCGCGTGGGCGACGATCTTTTTATCTTCGATTGTGGCACCGGCTTTCGGGCCTTAGGGCAGCAACTCCAACGCGATGCTCAGGGCAAAGCTATCAACGCCCATATCCTTGTTTCACATTTTCATTGGGACCATATTCAGGGGATACCATTCTTCTCTCCTCTCTATGACAATCCGGCAAATTCCTTTTCTTTTCATTCTTCCAGCCGCACCAGGACTCTGAAGCGGGTAATGGAAGAGCAAATGGCTGCCCCGTATTTCCCGGTGGGGCTGAGCGAAATGAAGGCACAGCGCGGCTTCTACAATATGGAGCAGGGGAAGATACAACTCGGGGACGTTTCTGTGGAAGCCATGTGGCTCAATCATCCACAGGGGTGCATGGGCTTTCGCCTCGAAACCAATGGCGGCATTCTGGTTTATGCAACCGACAATGAGCCGGGTGATCCCGAGTTTGATAAAAGTGTGCGCAAGTTAGCGGCGGGCGCCGATGTCCTGATCTATGACGCCCAATATCTGCCCGAGGAATACGAAGCCCGCAAACGTGGCTGGGGGCACAGCCATTGGCGGGAAGCCATCAATGTAGTGATGGAAAGTGGGTCCAAGCAACTAGTTCTCTTTCACCACGATCCCGATCACGACGACACTTGTATTGACAACGTCGTGAAACAGGCGCGCGATCACTATCCGAAAGTGCAAGCCGCCGCGGAAGGAATGGAGATCGAGATTTAACCGCGAATTTTCGTCAGAGTTCGCGATTGGTCTAGCTCTTTGCACAAATTCAGATGGACCTCGTAACTTGCCTCCCCACCCAGCCCTGCATATACTTTGAACGTTTGCCCGCCCACTCCGGGGAAGTCGCCCGGCGCCGGCCAGCATCATACCGTCTGACCGACAATCGGAGACCGCCATGGCTATGAAGACCATTTCCCTTGAGCAGGAAATCAATCCGTGGGAGGCGCAGGCCGCCCGTTTTGACTTTGCCGCTCAAAAGTTAAATCTGGACGACGGTTTAATGAAAGTTCTGCGGTATCCGACCCGCGAGATCATTCTGCATATTCCGGTGATGATGGACAACGGGCATCTGGAGGTTTTTACCGGCTTTCGAGTACAGCATTCCATTGCCCGGGGCCCGGCCAAGGGCGGCCTTCGCTATTCCCCCGACGTCACCTTGGACGAAGTACGCGCTCTGGCGAGCTGGATGACCTGGAAGTGCGCGGTTGTGAATATTCCCTTTGGCGGCGCAAAGGGTGGGGTCATTTGCGATCCTCACAAAATGTCTCAGGGCGAGCTGGAGCGGATGACCCGCCGCTACACCGCTGAGCTGGTTGAGTTTATCGGGCCGGAAAAAGACGTTCCCGCCCCTGACATGAATACTAACGAACAAACCATGGCATGGATGATGGATACATACTCCATGCACATGCGCCAGACCGTGACTGCCGTTGTGACAGGGAAGCCGATTAATATTGGCGGCTCCCGCGGACGTCGCGAAGCCACAGGTCGCGGCATTATGATCGTATGCGACGAGGCGGTCAAGAAGCTCGGACTCAGTCCAGAGTCCACTCGTGTGATCGTGCAGGGTTTCGGCAACGTTGGTTCCAATGCGGCGCGTCTGATGGCAGAAGCCGGCTACAAGGTCATCGCGATTGTCGAGGTTGATGGCGGGCTGGTGAACAAGAACGGAATTGATGTTGACGCGCTTTGGGAATACCGGCAGCGCAATGGCAGCATTCATGGATTCAAGGGCGCTCAAGCGGAAGATCCGGCGGAACTGCTGGTTTCCGACTGCGAAATCCTGATCCCCGCTGCTACTGAGAATCAAATCACCAGCCGAAATGCCGATCGGGTGAAATGCAAAATTCTGGCGGAAGGCGCAAACGGTCCCACCACCGCGACAGCTGACGATATTCTGGCGGACAAAGGTGTGTTTGTAATTCCGGATATCCTTTGCAACGCGGGCGGTGTTACCACTTCTTACTTCGAGTGGGTACAAGATCGCCAGGGTTATTTCTGGAAAGAATCGGTTGTGAACGAGCAACTCGAGCACATCATGAAGACCGCCTTCGAGGATGTGGTCCGATTCTCCGAGACTCACGGTGTCAATAATCGTATTGCCGCCTACATGCTGGCTATCGATCGCGTGGCATACACAATTCGCCAGCGTGGCATTTACGCCTGATCCCGGGCAGTCCTCGCTGTGAGCTTTCGCGAAAAGAGCCGAAGCCGTTTGGTCCTTTCGGATTGTCATCTCAACGTGTGACGCATCGCCGTTTCTTCAATATCCTCTTTTCCTAAGTTGACCCCCCTCAGATGAAGTGTCATTATGGTCGCCCCGCAGACGGGCCGGGAAGCGCCCCAGACACCCTGAGGCGCGCTTCCGCAGTCGAATAAGGCCAGTCCGGAACGAGAAGAGGAAATCATGAGCAGACGGCAAACCTCGCTGGGCACATGGATGATGATGCTCTGCCTGTTATTCGGCATGTCCGGAATTAGCGCTTTGGCCAAACCCCAGGCCGCGAGTTCCACCGACGATCAAACCACCACAACTACGACTAAGAAGAAGAAGAAAAAGGCAAAGACGCCCGCCGACACGACCGCGACCGCCGATCAGACTGGCGCTGCAGATGCCTCGGCCGCTCCTGCGAAAAAGACAAGAAAGAGCAAGAAGGCCGCTTCCGGTGATGCTGCGGCCACCTCCGACACAACGGCAACCGCCAGCGATACCGGAACCAAAAAGACCCGCAAGAGTAAGAAAGCAGCTGCGGATTCCAGTACGGCACCAGCGGCTCCGGCGACCGCTTCACCCGCGACCGCAGCCAGCACTGACACCACCGCGGCCCCGACGAAACGAAGTCGCAAGAGCAAGAAGTCGACCACGGACGCCGGCTCTGCCCCTGCGGCAGCGACCGAACCGGCTCCAGCCACGCACTCCGCACCGGCCACCGCGGCTGCGCCCGCCAGCTCAAGCGCTGCCTCGTCAAATTCGATGGCACAAAGCTCAATGGCTCCGGCCAAAACAGCTCCCGCCAAAACCAGCAAGGCTGCGCCGGCCGTTGCAGCTTCCGATTCACAAATTGCCTCCGCGAAGTCGAGCGGAATGGTTTGGGTCAATACCGACAGCGGCGTCTATCACAAAGGTGGGCGGTGGTATGGTAAGACCAAAACCGGGAAATTCATGAGTGAAGGCGACGCCAAAGCGGCCGGCTACAAAGCATCGGAAAAGGACTAAGGAGATTCTATGAAACGAAGTCTCGTAACCAGGATTCTGCTCTCACTTTTGGCAGTGGCTCTCCTAACAGGAATGGCCGCCGCGCAGGCCTCGACCACCAAAAGCTCGAAAACAGCCAAGACCGACTCCGCGATGGCTGCACCGGCATCAGCCGAACTGCTGGACATCAATTCGGCAACCAAAGATCAGCTGGATGCTTTGCCCGGCATCGGGGAAAAGTATTCACAAAAGATCATCGACGGCCGGCCTTACGCGAAGAAAACCGATCTGACTCGTAAGAAGATTATTCCTGCCGCAACTTACGCAAAGATCAAGGACAAGATCATCGCCAAGCAGCAGTAACTTGCGTATAAAGAGCGCCGGGATTTCGTTTCCCGGCGCATTTTGTTCACCGACAATTTTCGACCAACGTTTTTGGAGGCAATATGAGTTTCCTGGAAGACCTGGCGTGTAAGGAACTGGGCAACATGCTATCCAACAGCTCGAATCCGATGGCGGCGAGTGTTGCGCATATGATCAACAATCAGCCCGGTGGAGTTGCCGGACTCTTACAGCAGTTTCATGACAAAGGTCTTGGTGGTCTGGTCACTTCCTGGGTGGGGACGGGACAGAACTTACCTATTTCGGCGGATCAGATTCAACATGTTTTGGGCAGCGAGCAGGTGAAGGAACTTGCGGCTAAAGCGGGAATATCTCCCGAGGCCGCGAGCTCTCATCTGGCGCAAATACTGCCTATGCTGATTGACCGTCTCACACCCAATGGCCAGGTTCCCCAAGGATCAGGTACGACATCGGCATCCGCCGCGTCGACGCTCGAAGAGGGATTGGACACGCTTAAGGGTTTCGGCAAGACCGGTACGAATGGATGAACTGGTGCCTCGCGCGACTGTCGCTTGCTACCGCCACATTTTGCGAACTCTGCGGTTAGAAAACCTTTGGCCGCAAAGTTCGCAAGAAGATGTAAAGCTCATTCTGATTCCCGAATTTCTCGCCACCTCAGGCTGACCGGCTCGCACTCGAGTTACTTCGTTGCTTTCACCGTTAGCTGTGGAGGATAATGCAAGTGCTGCTGGCTATCCTTCTCGCCCGGCTCGCGGCCCGTAACCTGCGGTGAACCTGCCCAACTCCATCACGCTAACCCGCATCTTCAGCATTCCGCTGCTGATCTGGCTGCTTTCCACCAATCACTTTCGTGCATTCAACGGGGAACAGGAACTGCTGGCTTCCGCCTTGTTTATCGCCGCTTCAATTACCGATGGGATTGACGGATACCTGGCACGGCGTCGCGACCAGATAACGACTATGGGCATGCTGCTCGACCCCCTAGCCGACAAGCTTCTGATCGCCGCGGCTTTCATTGCGCTGGTGCAATTTAATCCGAGCCTGGTCCCGGCGTGGGTGGCGGTGGTAATCATTGCCCGCGAATTTCTGGTGAGTGGGTTGCGTTCGATCGCCGCATCCGAGGGTTTTACTATCGAAGCCAGTAATCTCGGCAAGTTCAAAATGCTGGTGCAGATTGTTTCGGTAGTCGCAGTTATCCTCGATCACAGCTGGAAAGTCTGGCCAGTTGGACCCTACATCTTTCCCGTTCACTGGATCGCGTTGGTTTCCATCTGGTTCATGGTCTTTCTGTCGCTGGTTTCCGCCATAGATTATTTTGCCGCCTTCTGGTCCAAGATTGACCGGCATGTGGTCAAGCGCCGTCGCCGCGCCTTCGTCCTGAGCCGACGGAGGAAGCGCGATGTGCCCGCCGTCTGAAGATTCCTCTCCCCGTCTGACTGTTTCTGCTCTGTCTAGCCCATTTTCTCCCACCCAACGGAGGCTGCTACTGCAGTTGGCTCACCAATCCATTATGGCGGCCTTGGACCACCGGGAACTATCGGCCGTACCTCCTGACCCTTACCTCGCAAAGCCTCGAGGCGTCTTCACCACGCTTTATTATCGAGATAGTTTGCGAGGCTGTGTTGGCTACGTCTTGCCCACGACCTCGGTCTATCGCAATGTGATTGAAACCGCGCGGGGGGCCGCGTTCGATGACCCGCGATTTGCGCCGGTGACTCGCGATGAGGCGGTGGAGTTGGAAGTCTCGCTGAGCATCCTTTCCCCGCCGAAGCCGGTTCACCCCGAGGCTGTGGAGGTCGGGTGTCACGGGCTGCTGATCAGGCAAGGAACGAATCGAGGCCTGTTGCTTCCACAAGTACCCGTGGAGCATCAATGGGATCGCATCACATTTCTGGAACAAACCTGCAAGAAGGCCGGACTGCCTCCTGACGCCTGGCAACGGGGCGCACAAATAGAAGTTTTCACCGCAGAGGTTTTCGGCGAAAGGACCGGTTAGATCGTCGGGAACAAAAAAATCCGGAAGGCCTTTGCCTTCCGGAAGCAACGCGTTTTCCTTTAAAAACTATTGCTGATCAAGTTCGACTTGGTCGCCCACGTGGACATCCTCTAACGCAAACACCAGCATGCCGGTGGCAGTTGTCGGAGTGACATTGATCACCACGATCTCTCCCATTGCCCGTCGCGGAAAGTCGGCTACATGGATCGAAGGGCCTTTCGTCTTGGTGAACATGTGTCCTTCGATTGACGGAGGAAGCTTCTGGGTATCTTCGCTCGCCGAAGCCTTGAACGAAAGGGAATCGACTGGGTCGCGCAGATCAGCTTCGTAGGTGCGAACAGCCCGCAGGTAATCCCCGACCTTTACTCCTTGGTTGGAGCCCAAATTCATGTAGACCTTGGAACCCGTTCCCAAAAGAAGGTCGAAATCTTTGGCCAAGACGATCCGACCGCTGGCCTTGCTTGTGCTTGGCAAAAGCCGGTCGAACCGCTGTGGCGGATGAAACGCCGCCGCTGACTTTTCGACAAACGGTATCGCAACGTCACCAGGAACCATCGGTTCGCAGCTGAATTCAACGTGTCCGACGGCCATCTTGCCGCGGATATCGACGATCTTTACCCGTCCCAGCTCGGAATATGGCTGGCCCATCGCCTTAATCATGGCGTGTTGTCCGGTGAACAACTCGTAGCGGTTGGGATCCTGCAATTCCCGGACGATCTCGTACTCCTGGCCAGTCTGGTAACCGGATCCGGCGAGGAACACTAAGTCATTCCGGGCGAACTTGGTGGTAATGGGACTCTCAAGGCCGCCCGCGACGAAATTGGCACTGGGAGCGAGCTCTTTGCTGACGTAGCCACCGCAATATAAATCCGCAGATGTGGGCGTCTGGACCCGCTCTTCGGGGAACCCACCGGTGGTAATCAGTGTGCCCTGGGGAAGGGCCTGATCGGCCGAAGCGGAATCGGCCTGTTGAGCAGTTGCCGCCCCACCCATCGCCAGGCACAGTAACAGCAACAGTCCTGTTTTCTTCATGTTACCTCCGAATTCAAGGCCGGGGCCCGGACCGGCTTTCTATCGCTAACTGCATTAGATACAAGGGCTTTCAAGCCGGACAGTAACAAGCGTTGGACTGCTGGTCAAGGTTACGCTGGTGTTATCGCAAGTACGTTAAATAGTTTGGCTGCTCGAGATTTCGATAATCCGTTGTTGCATCTGCAATTACGCGCCTGTAATATCCCGGTTCGTTCCCCACGATGACTGCCAGCCCTATTAGCTACATAAGCAGAATGCGTACCCTGAGGCTACCCCGGGTATGCGTGGCCATCACCGACTCGGACCCCACGGCCCTGGTCGACAAGGCCGAGACTTTAATTCGAGATAACACCTTTCTGGAGTTCAGGTTAGATTACCTGCCTCGTCCCGCGCTGGCCTTGCCGAAGATCAAGCAGTTGATGGAATACAACCCACATCTCATGGCGATCGCAACCTGTCGTCGTGCTTCCAACGGGGGCAAGTTTCAGGGCTCTGTAGCCTCGCAGTTGGACATCCTGGGGAAAGCTAGTGCATCGGGTTGCCAGCTCCTCGATATCGAGCTGCAGAGTGCCTCCAAATGCAAACCCGAGCAACTCCAGCGGCTCCGCGGACGCTCGGCGGTGATTCTCTCGTATCACGATTTCCACGCCACCCGGAATCTGGAAGGTACGCTCGAAAAGATGGCGGATATTCCAGCTGACTTCTACAAAATTGTGGGCACTGCCACGACTCTCTACGACAACGTTACGATGATGAAGTTCCTGGAACAGAATGGCGATCGCCGTTCCCTGATCGGATTGTGCATGGGCGAGCAAGGTATTATCAGCCGGCTGCTGGCCGTCCGAGCGGGTAGCGCGTTCACCTTTGCTTCCGTCAGTCCGGATGAGAAAACCGCCCCTGGACAGATGACGGCCCAGGAACTGCGCAGTACCTACCGGATCGATCAGGTGGATGTCGCAACGCGCGTCTACGGCGTGGCTGGGGATCCTGTGGCGCATTCACTTTCTCCCGCCATCATGAACGCAGCGTTGCGACGAGAGAACGTCAACGGCGTTTACCTTCCGCTTCACGCCAAGACCCTGAAAGACCTGTTGAGCTGCGTGCGTGACATTCCCATTCACGGCTTGTCCATCACCATGCCCTACAAGGAAGCTGTCCTGAAGCACTTGGACAACACCGACTCTCACACCACGAAAATTGGGGCTTGTAACACATTGGTAAGAGCGCAGGATGGAAAGCTCTATGGATTTAACACTGACGCGGCTGGCATCGTCTGCCCTTTGGAGCAGCGGATCACGATCGAGAAGTCCAAAATACTAGTCTTAGGTGCCGGTGGCGCGGCGCGAGCGGCGGTCTTCGGGCTCAAAGAGCGTGGCGCGGAGGTCTACATTCTGAATCGAACCGCAGGCCCAGCTCAAAAGTTGTCGCACCAGGCGAGAGCGCGAATTGCCAAGCGCGCTGACATGAAAAAGCTTAGCTTCGACGTGATCATTAACGCCACTCCCGTGGGCATGGGAACCTCGCGCGAGTCTCCACTGAAGGAAAACGAGATCAACACAAAGATCCTGTTCGAGATGATTTATGACCCGGCCGAAACCCAGCTCATGAAGCTGGCCAAAGAACGAGGTGCGGAAGTAATTCCGGGAACTGAGATGTTCGTTCATCAAGCAGCGCGCCAGTTCGAAATCTGGACTGGCAAGCCCGCGCCCTGGGACGACATGATGCGGGTCGTGACCGTGGCTTTGCAAGAGCGCGCATTGGCGCGCCACGCCAAAGACGGAAAAAAATAATGCGGCCTGGGTCGTCGGAGTCGGGCGTCAGCCTGCATGCTTACTGGCTGCCGTATTTGGAGTCGGATCTCCAACCGGTTAACCTGAACGGGCTCCTACTTGTCATAATGCATCAGTGAGAAAACGTCATAGCCGTTCAGCAGATCCCGGCCCTTGAGAAAATCCAGTTCAACTACGAACGCGAGCCCCGCAATTTCCGCGCCCATCGAAGTGGCTAGTTTGGCCGTGGCATTAGCGGTGCCACCCGTGGCGAGAAGATCGTCCACGATAAGAACGCGTTGGCCTTTCTGGATCGCGTCTTTGTGAATTTCTAGCGTGTTGGTGCCGTATTCCAGGGCATAGTCGAATTTTGCCGTGGCGGCCGGTAGTTTACCGGGTTTGCGCAGCGGTACGAAGCCGGCGTTGAGACGATAGGCAAGCGCCGGTGCAAAAATGAAACCGCGAGCTTCCATCCCCAGAACAAGATCAACGTCCTGTTTGATGTAATGCTCCGCCAGGGCATCGATCAGCGTGGCCAAGCCCACTTTATCTTTGAGCAATGTGGTGATGTCGTAAAAGAGAATGCCCTTCTTGGGAAAATCCGGGACTTCCCGGATCAGCTTTTTTAGCGGCTCGCAATTAAGCGTCGACGGCTGGGGCGCAGGGTTCGACATTTACCAGGCTCCTTCAATGCGAAAAGTTGTGAGGCCCGCGACCGGTTTGGCTTCGGCTTCTTCGACGACATCCACGCGGGCGGCACGCGGACCCTGTTGCAGACGCGATTTCAAACCGAGCACTTGATCTCGCGATCCCATGGCTAGAACTTCTACGCTGCCGTCCATATTGTTGCGCACCCAGCCTGCGATACCGAGTAGATGCGCCTCGCGTTCCACAAACCAGCGGAAACCTACCCCTTGCACTCTTCCACGAACGAGGAAACGACGAGCTTCCGTAAGTTTTTCAGCAGAGGTCATTTCCGAATTCGTGTCCAAGCTACGGGTGTTGGATGGTTATGCTCGTGACAAATACGCGCCTTCGGCCGTGTCGACGCGAATCTTCTCGCCTTCATTGATGAAGGGCGGAACTTGCACGACCAGTCCCGTCTCGGTTTTTGCCGGCTTGGTGACGCTGGATGCAGTCGCGCTCTTTAATCCCGGCTCAGTCTCTACGACCGTCAACTCAACCGTTTGTGGTAACTCAATGCCGACGGCTTTGCCATCGAAGAATTCCACTTTGATCTGCAGATTTGAGATAAGGTAGTCCACCGCATCCCCCAGAATTTCCCGGCTCAGATGCGTCTGCTCGAAATTGGTGGTGTCCATGAAGTAATAGCTGTCTCCGTCGGCGTAGAGAAATTCCATTTCAACTTCGTCGACGTTAATTTTTTCGATCGGGTCGGGCGACCGGAAGCGGTGTTCGAACATTGCTCCAGTCCGCAAATTGCGCAGTTTCGCTTGAATGAAAGCGCGTAGATTGCCCGGCGTGCGGTGCTCAACACTGAACACTGAATGCAGGTCGTTGTTGTGCTTGATGATCATGCCGGGGCGAAGCTGGGTGGCGGGGATAGCCATTGCTGGGTAGGTCTCCTTTGAAAATATGGCACGATTGCGTAAAACGTCGTTCGACCAACTTCGTCCGATGGACGTTAGCGGAAGGCGGGCAGGCCACATTTTCCGCCGGATACGAGGATCCAACTCTTTATTTTACACGTACTTGACCTGCTGTGGAACAGAACCGGTCCGGTAACCAAGAAATAGCTCAGAAAGCAAGGACCTGGCGCAGGCACAGAGTCTAAGATTGTCAGACGGTTCAAACCAAATAAATCCGAAGGGGTAATTTAATGCGCAGTGGAAAATACGAAGCCTCTGATAGCGGCAGTTCTGTCGCTGCCGCCATCACTCTACTTTTGATTGGATTCGGAGCGGGAGCGCTGATCGGTCTGGTACTCGCTCCCAAGGCCGGGAAGCAATTCAGAAAAGATCTTCGCAAAAAATACGACTCTGCCCGGGAGACAATCGAGGACTGGACCGATGACGCCAAGGACTTCGCTGAAGTTGCCATAGAACGCGGAGCAGAGATTGCCGACGAGGTCAGGGACAAAGTAGCTCCGCTTACCAAAGCCATCCGGCGGTAGAGGATTCAGGCCTCGTCTGACATATGCCCGAGTCTGCGGTCGAGGTTGAAGCCCGAAGGCAATCGTCCAAATTCCTAATACAATCGGAAACTCACCTCCACGTTGATTTCGACCGCCACTGGCTGGCCATTGAGAGTGCCTGGCTGAAAGCGCCAGGTGCTTACTGCAGCTTCCGCTTTCTCATCAAGACCCATGCCCAGCGTGCGTTGTATGCGAATGTTGTGCGGACTTCCCTGCGCGTCTACCACCAGCCAGAGCAGTACCGAGCCTTGATATTTGGCTTTACGAGCGGCGTCGGAATATTCGGGATCGGGATCGTAGATGGGACGGGGCGGCGTTACCCCGCCTCGCCCCGGCCGAAATACATTGCCTTGGTCGTAGGGTCCAAAACCCGGTGTGTTCTTGGGTCCCACGCCGCCGCAGCAACCGCTTCCGATTCCGCCGCGGCTACCGGGTCCATTCGAGGGCGGCCCCTCGACTGCAGAGAGCGGATCACCGAGTTGCGCCAATTGAGGCAGCTTGACGTCGGATAGAGCCAGCACACTCGGCGGCTCGGGCAACTTGGGATCGAGGTTCAAAAGAACCGCTTCTGGCGCGGTTAACTGGTCCTCCAGAGTCATCTTAGGTAATGCTCCTCTGGACGCCGCCAACTTGTCACCAGTTCCACTTCCGCCACGCCCGCCAGGTTCATCTGCCAAAAAAGAAATAGGCGCAACATTAATAGCGTGTCTAATTTCCGGGACTCGATTCGGCGGGCCTGTCCACCAGGCCAGCCAGACCACGAAAGTCAATGCGGCCACGTGGGCCAGAAACGACGCCAGAAAGTTTTCGGTCCGTCTGCGATAGAAACCGAGATTGTCGGAGAGCAGCCCTCGGAAAACAGGTGTCGGAGGATTGACAGAAACCATCGCGATCACCCCTGAATGAAAGATTAGGGCCGATTTCTGTGTGAGACGCGGCTTGGCGTCAAAAGGATACTTGGACAAAAGGAGACTTTCGGACTTCGGACGTTTGTCCCTTCCGATCTCAGTAAATCGGATTCGGCTTGAGATAATTAGACAACGGCGACCCACTGGCGGGTCTCGCCTGTCTGCCCTCGATGTGCGCGCGGGAAATCCTATTTGAAAAGTCTGGAGAAGAAACTTTTCATCTTGCCGACGACTCCCTTGTGTTGGGCGGCTTCGTCTTGCGGATCGACTATTGTGAGCATCGGAGCCGGCCGATTTGGCCGGGACATCGGCAGCGTTGCCGTCTCAAGACTCGGCGGTGACGGCGGATGGTCAGCTGCGCGAAAAACGAAAGGAGCCTCCACTTGTACTCTGGCTTTGCCTGGCTCAGGCGCGGGTAGCCGAGCAGCGTCGGCAGGGGAGGTGTCGATCGCAATCTGAGCAGGTTGCGCCATGCGCTGCGCTTGAACGGGAGCCGCTTCGTCAGTAGATGACCACGGCTTGGCTTCGTCTCCCGGTTCGGCAAGGTGCACAGTCGGCGGCAAGTCTTTCTCTGAAACTGTGGGATTGGTCTCTATGGCCGCCCGCATGGCGGGAATCGCCGGGGGAGGGCAGCCGCAGTCATCGGGGACGTTCGCATCAGTCTGGTTCAATCTTCCCGAACGAAAGACGATCTGTTGGTTGAGCTTCACCTGGTAAGTGCCTTCGCCCATCAGTTCAGAAACCATCACCGATGCGGAATTTCCTGGCAAGGCACGAACACAAGTATTGCCGCGCGAATCGGCGCTGATGGCAAAGTGAAGTTCTCCCGGCCCTGTCAGCATCATGCGGAAATCGGGGGTAAGGACCGAATCTGCGGAACTATTCAGCGTGTATCGTGCTTCCAGTGCTCCCGTGCTCATACCCAGCATCAAGTCACGGCCATTCTCGGAAGTGGTAACGGAAAGGGTCGTTCCCGGACACACGCGAACTTCTTTTCCGTGCGCGAGACGCAAGAGCGTCGTTTCGACTCCCGCGGTTACGGAGGAGTCGCCGGCTAAGCGGGTTCTCGCTTCCACCGCTATCCCTGAGTTACTGGCACTGATGGGCAGGGCCGCCGGCTGCGTGCCTTCGGTGAATGCCGACACCGATGGGACTTCGGTGCGTATCTCTTTTGCTTCGGCCAGGGGATGCAAGTGCACCAACAATCGTCCTCCGCTGCCGGCGGTGCTGTAGCCGACCGGACGGACCAGGTCCAAGACGATGCGGGTTACGGGCGGCAAGTCCTGAAATTGGTTGATTCGCGCTCTTGTCACTTGGTTGGTGTCGCCAGCGACGAGCTTATGCGGTGCGCGAGTGCCGGGCAGATCAATCACTAAGCGAGGCGGGCTTTCCAGACTTTCAATTGTCGGGCTCAACACTTCGCTGGAGTTAGTGACAATTTCCAGCGCGGGTCCTGAGGAGTCAGTGATCAATCTCACTGATTGCAATCGAACCGCACGAGGAGCGGAGACAGCGTGCGTAAGTTTTGCTGGGGGTGCCTGCGCCCGGCAAGGAATACTAGCCAATAGCACGGCCACCATCAGGTGCCGGAGAAATTCGCAGCCAACGCGAGGCAAAGACTTCATTTCGGGGGAGGCTCTGTTACCCGAAAGATATCATCGCGCGACATCTTGGAGAAGTAGTGAATGAACACGAATGGTCATAGTGGAGACGCATTCGGACAATACCTCAAAGTCGGCCTGGAAGATCTAATGGGTGTGCCACGAAATGCGCCGAGGCCTCTGCCTAGAGTTTGCATGCCCATTCTGGACTCAATCGGCAGCCGCTCAATCGAATTGAACCTAGAAGCACATTGCCGGTGAGGGCAGCGTTCCATCCGTTGAAAGTAGGGCCGCCGTGGAACTGGGGTTAACTGGTATCCGCCACCGAAAAAAAATAAAAGAAGAACGAGCGCTGATTTGTGCATACGAAGTCCCCGCATTAGATTTGCAAGCAAAGGGACTTCGCGAGTGGAGGTTGTCGCTAGTATGATTTAGGCGTGTCCCCGTAGCTCAGGTGGATAGAGCATCTGCCTTCTAAGCAGAGGGTCGCGTGTTCGAGTCACGCCGGGGACACCATCACTCCAGTCCACCGCCCCGCAACCGGTTAGCTTTTGGATGGTGTTTTCGGCGGCCGGTGCTCGCAGTTCGCGTTCAGGCAGGTATCGGGCAGCACCAGGCGTTGCACTGGCCTTCCTCCGACGATGTGGGAATCGATGATTTCGTCCACATCGGCGAGTGTGACCCGTCCGTACCAAACCGTGTCGGGGTAGACCACAAGATTCGGACCGTGTTCGCATTGATCGAGACAACCAGACTGGTTGGCCCGCACTTTTCCTTTCAATCCTCGGGTTGCCAGTTTTTCTTTGAACGCCTTCTGCAGCTCCGCGCGACCATCGGGATCGCAACAGGGACGGGGCGCTCCCGGGGGGCGCTGATTGCCGCAAATAAAAATATGTTTCTCAAACTTCGGCATAGATAAAACGGAACAAGATTCGACTGCAAAAACAATTTCGTGTGCACCAACCAACGGTGTGAAGACTCTTATCCTGATGTTTTGAGAAGAGCCAAAAGCCATCGGCCAACAGCGAATAAGCTTTTTTCACTCCCGGTGGGCTACCGCGTAGTAACCAGTGCGCGCCTGAATCTTGTGGTCCTTATTGCTGGTGTGTATCTCTACTTTGCGGAAAGTTCCATCCAGTGAAGGATTGGTCGGTGTGTAGCCCACGTTGTATTGGCTGCGGAGTTCTTTGGAGATCTGGTCGAAGGCGTCTTTAAGTTTCTCCATTTTATTGCCCACTTCGATGACGCGACCGCCAGTTTCACTCGCCAGCTTTTTCATTTCGCGGTCGCCCGAGTATCCACCGAAGCCGTAAAAACCACGGTCCGCGATCAAGAGCACGTAACAAATGGAATCCGCTTTCTGGGCTGCTTCGATAGCTTCGGTAATCTTTAACTGGCTGCCCTGATCTTCGCCGTCGGTGAGCAGGATCATCGCCTTTCTTCCCACCTCTTTGGCCAATTCATCATGGGACGCGAGATAAACGGCGTCATAGAGCACGGTACCTTTTGGAGTGGAACTGCACGGCAACGGTCCGCCACCAGCGCCCGGGAGCCCGCCGCAACTGGACGGGGGAGCATTTATGCGCGCGCTGTTGAGAGCGTCCCTCAGGCGTCGCGAAGAGTTGGTGAAATCCTGCAGCAGATTGGTATCGACGTCGAAACTGATGACAAAAGCCTCGTCTTTGGGCCGCAAAATCTCGCTGAGGAAATTGGCGCCTACTTCCTTTTCCATTTCCAGAACGCGCTGCTGGCTCCCGCTTGAATCGATCAGAATTCCGAGAGTCAGGGGAAGATCGGATTCCGCAGTGAAATACTTGATGGTCTGAGGTTTGCCATCCTCCAGAATCTGAAAGTCGCCCTTGTTCAAATTGGGAATCAGTCCACCTTTTTTGTCTTTGACGTTAAAAAAAAGCTGGACCACGTTGACGTTCACTTTCAGCGTCGCAGCGGACTGATCCTGATCGTCGCTCTGGTTGTTGCTTTGATCCGGAGGTCCAGCCAGGCGCGGAAGTTGCTGGGCGGCTGCCGTGCCTGGGAAAAGTGCGGCAGCTAAAGTGACCCTAGCAAGGATGGCCATCGCGGACCCCAGGGTCCCCCTTCTCTGAAACCCACCGACTTTTTGCATTCAGATATTCTCTCGCACTTTTTGTTAGTCTATTCCATCAGAGTTAGATGCACGAAATTGCGGGTTTTAGCATCCCAAGGAATAAGTAGTTGCCGGCAGGCGGAGAGTGTCCCCGTGGAGTCCGTTGAACAAGGCTTGGTGACCAAAGCACCCAATCAACAACCATTGCGGCGAAAAAGGGCCATGGTTTGGCCTGTGCCGAGCTGGGTAGTCGCAGCCGTGGCAAGTGGGTTGACGGTGATAAGTCTCCTCGCGGTTACCGCCTTGGCGCAGCAAACCGATCCCAGCCAGAAAAAAAAGGACGATATCCCGGATGCGCCTTCCGCGAGCCGGCCCTTTCCCGGACCTATGCCGCCGCCATCTTCTTCCCAGCCTTCGAATCCTCGTCCGTCGGATTCCACTGCCCCGCCCCCAAACCAGGCGCCACCCACGGAATCAAATCCTGCTTCGCCTGCTGACGCCAACTCTTTGCCCGAGCCTACCTATGCCCCCGGGGTAGCTCCGCCGACGAAAGGAGCCAGCGTCCCCGCCGGAAATGCTTCGAAAGAAGGCGGTGCGGCCAATGAGGAAATATTCAAAATCACGAGCAACGTCAACCAGGTAGTAGTTCCGGTCATGGTGAAAGATGGATCAGGTCGGATGGTTAATGGACTGCTATCCCGCGACTTCGAGGTGTTTGAAGACGGAAAAAAACAAAACTTGAATTTTTTCACGACTGACCCGTTTGCTCTGTCCGTTGCGGTGCTGTTCGATGTGGGCATGCAGGATGTGGCGGTGCAAAAAGTCGTCCAGACGTTTACCGCGCTCCAAGGCGCGTTTAGTCAGTTCGACGAGGTCTCTCTTTACACCTACAGCACCAGCGTCTCGAGAGCATCCGATTTTGCGGCAGTCGGCAAGAGACTGACGGCGGCGTTGGATAATCTCAGGTATGTGTCGGGACGAAACAACGGTCCTCCCGTGACCAGCGGTCCGCTCGGACCGCAAGGTCCGATCGTTAACGGCGTTCCAATGGACCAGAGTTCTCCCAGAGTGGTTACACCCCCCAAAGAATCGCATGTGCTGAATGATGCCCTGGTGGCCGCAGCTTTGGACTTGGGCAAACGCGACCGGTCGCGCCGGAAAGTCATCTTCGTCATCAGCGACGGCCGCGAGGCTCGGAGCAATGCCAGTTATCGCGATACGCTGAAACTCCTGCTATCGAACGGAATCATGGTTTACGGAGTGGCGGTTGAAGGTTCGGCCATTCCGGGATATGGACAGCTACAGAAGTTGCATGTTCCGCTCACAGGCTCGCATTTCGGATATAGCGACATTCTGCCCAAATATGCGAATGCCACGGGCGGCGAGATTTTTTCCGGCTTCTCGCGTGACGCGATCGAGAACACCTATGCCGGGGCGCTCGGTGAAGCCCGGAATCAATACACCTTGGGATATTTGACCCATGGCACCCCGAGCAGCACCCACCGTGAGATCGAGGTCAGGGTTTCCCGTCCCGACCTGAAAGTTACCGCGAAGGAAGGCTATTATCCGGTTGGACTGGCGCGTTGAACTCGAAAAACAGTGGGGCTGGACACGCTAGTAAAACCGGGATGGTCTTCTGCTAGTAACCTGAGTAACCTGCCGTCAGCACCAAAGCCTGTGGTATAAAACCAGCAGTACCAAGCCAAAAAATTTTCCGGATGTTGCGTGCGCCGATGCGGCGTTTGCTACCGGTTCGAGGTAAGTCTTGAGTTTCATCAACTTTGCGGCCCGCGAGATTAACTGCAAGATCGTTTATTACGGCGCTGGTTTGGGCGGCAAAACCACAAATCTTCAGTTCATCTACCAGAAAACTGCCGAACAGCAGAAGGGTAAGATGATCTCGCTGGCGACGGAAACAGAACGAACCTTGTTCTTCGATTTCCTTCCTCTGGATTTAGGGTCGGTTCGCGGTTTCAAAACCCGTATCCACCTTTACACCGTGCCCGGCCAGGTGTTTTATGATGCCAGCCGCAAACTGATTCTGCGCGGCGTTGATGGCATTGTTTTCGTGGCGGATTCGCAGGAAGAACGGATGGATGCCAACGTCGAAGCCCTCGACAACCTCATGTCGAATCTCAAGGAACACGGTTACGACTTCAACAAGATCCCCTACGTTCTTCAGCTGAACAAACGCGATCTACCGAACGTGCTTCCCGTTGATGCATTGTCAAAGCAACTACGCCGTAAGAACGAGCCTATGCTCGAAGCGGTAGCTTTTCAGGGTCCGGGAGTATTCGAGACTCTAAAGGAAATTGCTCGCCAGGTACTGACGGATTTGAAGCAGGGCGGTTAAACAACTTAGCTCTTAATGCTTCCGCAACCCGGCCGACTCGCGCCGGGCTTCCTGGGCGGGAACAAAATCTGGGTCGGCGTTCTTCCACATCTCCAACAATTCACCGTAGCTTTTTGCAGCCGCATCCTGGTCGATTTGCGCTTGTCCGCGAGCCGTTCCCAGCAGACAGAGAACGTAGTCCGGATTCTGCGAATCGCCACGTTCTTGCGCCCGGATTGCCGTTGGCTTTGGGACGCAATCCGGGCGCGGGACTGGCGGTTCGCAGATCCGGCTTCCCCAAGTCAAAGCTGCGGCGCTCCCTTGCGCAACACCGGAATCCTGGAAATCAAGAGTCCGGGATTTCTGGCGACGGTGAATCCCGGATCGTACTCCGGATGGTGTTGCGCAAGAGTTCCGCAGCTTTGACTCGGGAGCGGTAGATTTCATTGACCAGGGTGTTGGTCGGAGATTCCGCAGCAAGACGTTGGATTTCGCTCAAAGCCATGGCGGTTTCTCCACAAAGCGCCATCGCCAGCGCGGCGTCGGGAACAGTAGCGATGGAATGGTCGAGAGCAAAGCCTTTATGGGCGGCATCGCGGGCTCCCTGATACCGCTGGAGGCTTTTATGCGGTGAAGGCCCTGCATAATGCCTTGGTATCTGATTGCAATTGGGAAAAGCAGATCCAATGGGCAATTGGCCGGCCTGATGGATTCACCCTGGAAGCGACAGCCTCCACGATGTACATGGGCTGCGAAACGTGCCGAACAGCAGCACTTTCCTGCTCCCAATGCAGATTGGCTTCGTGCATTCGGCCTTGATCCACCGCACCACTCTGGATGATCCGCTCGTTCGTTGCATCGAAGGCGGGGGGTTTTCGGGTATAGCCACCGCTTCACTTTGCGCCACATTTGTCGTGGATGAACTCGCGGCTGACTTCTGCCCAGAGTCCAGATCGCGTCGCAACCGCAACAGCTCTGATTTCACATCGACAGCATGCTGGTATCGGAGATCTCGATCCTTCTCCAAAGCTCGATTGATGATGTCCTCCAGCTTCGGAGGCAGGTTGGGATTCAGGCGGATGGGCGCCAGTGGAACCCGGTTCATGATGGCATCGAAAATTACGCCCGAAGTTTCGCCTCGAAAAGGGACCGCCCCGGTGGCCATTTCATAGAGAACGATGCCGAAGGAGAACAGATCGGTACGTCCATCGAGCATCTTGCCGCGAACTTGTTCCGGCGACATGTAGGCGACTGTCCCAAGCGCCGATCCCGGGCTGGTGAGATGCTGGGCCCCGCCGCCATCCGTCTTTGTAGCTTCGCTCGGATCAAGCGCACCGCTCGACTCTTGAGTAACCTTGGCCAGGCCAAAATCGAGAATCTTAGCCGTCCCGGCGTTACGAAGATATTGGCCGGCTTAATATCGCGATGCACGATTCCCTTGGAGTGGGCGGCATCAAGCCCTTCCGCTACATCAATGGAGATGGAAAGGAGTGTTTCCAGTTCCAGCGGTCGGTTGGCGATCAGGTGTTTCAAAGTCTCGCCTTCCAGATACTCCATTACGATGAAAGCCTGGTCTCCATCTTCGCCGATGTCGTAAATCGTGCAAATATTCGGATGGTTGAGAGCCGAAGCTGCCTGCGCCTCACGGCGAAAACGGCTGAGAGCGTTGGGATCGCGGGTCACGTCTTCGGGAAGGAACTTCAGAGCGACAAACCGGCGCAGACGAGTGTCCTCGGCTTTGTACACCACGCCCATTCCGCCTCCGCCGAGTTTCTCGATGACTTTGTAGTGAGAGAAGCTTTGGCCGATCATTATGGTGTATGCCGGCGCTCTAGAAACCCGCGCAGAATGCCCGGCTTCGGGTGACACATCTTAGGGGCGAGAAGGAAGTAAAGTCAACGAATACCGAGGATGCTTGGTGTAATTGAATTCCTTGCCGGTAGGCCATTTCGGAATGGCAATATCTGAAAGACGTGTTCCGCGTGGCTGCGTCCCGCTAACGCAATCGGATGGATTTCAGCATCTGCTCAAATGTCGGACGAAGCGATTCGAAATCCTTATCCGGAGCAATCGCGACCATATACAACAAGCTGCCATCACGACGTTGGAACGTCACCAGCCAGTCTCGCTCCTGTCCGGGGCGCCCGCTCTGATCCTGTAGCGGCGAGTTACCTAGCAGGTCCACTGACTTCCCTGCGATTCCATTCACTCGAATGTTTTCGTCTTGCCCAATCTGTCGCAGATCCGGGTTGGACTGTCGCAGCGATGACAGCAGTTCATGAGTTGCCTGATCCAGATTGGCATTGGAGTCTTCCGGCTGAAAGGTGTTAAGCATGACCCCGTAGGCCACGGCAGATTTTGTCACACCATTCGGCGGAGCGATGGTTATCGATGAATTCTGATCGCCATACACCTGCCAATTGGCGGGATAGGAAATATCGAACTCGCTGTGGCTGAAATTGCGAAAACTGCTGCTGGGCTCTGAGCCTCCAGCGGACGGATTGGTCGTTGAGCCTTGCCGCTCCGCGATCTGTTGAGCGGTGAACGGCTTCATCGTGCCAACCCGTTCTTTTACATTGAGAAACTCGGTACTGTCGGTGCGGTAAGCCGTCTTCCTCGGCAAGGTGCCAACTTCAGCCGCCACCGCTTGCGCGCGATTTCCAGGATTGGGATGGTCGCTGAGAAACTGTGGGCCGCGCGCCACTCCGCCCTCTTTTTCCAGCTTGGCGAAAAAATCCGACATGGCTCGCGGATTAAATCCAGAGTCATACATAATATCGGTGCCGAGCAGGTCAGCTTCTGATTCGGCCTTGCGCGAGTTCCTTAGAAAATAGGACCCCACTCCAAATGAGTATCCCATCTGGGCCATCTGCGCGAGTGCACCCCCACCCATGACCGCACCCAGAAACGCCAATGGAAGTTGCGCCGCCATTTGTCGGCTGGCCGCGCGAGTGCCATGCCGTTGCACCACGTGCGAAATTTCGTGGGCCATCACGCCGGCAAGTTCGGCTTCGTTGTCCGCCGCCTGAATGGTGCCGAGGTTCACGAAAACTGGTCCACCTGGAAGTGCGAACGCGTTGATCTCCTTTTGATTTACAACATGAAACGTGTAGGGCCACTTTTCACCTGGAGCGTGCACGGCCAGTTGTTGGCCAAGGCGCTGCACATAGATGGTGATTGGGTCGGAGTCCGGAAGCACAGGTAGCTGCCTTTTTACCTGAGCTGAGGCTTGCTGTCCTGCCTGCACCTCTTCCTGGGCAGAAAACATATCAAAGCCGTGAGTAGGTTCCACGCGAGCAGAAAGCGACGGCGCCGTCGCCGAAAGAAAGAGCAGCAACGTCGCCCCGAGTGCCATCGTGAAGTTAGCCCGCATTACTCCTCCCCCAACCAGTTGCGCTCAATTTGGATGCACGACCTCGTTCGGTTAGTTTCATGTTCTCACGAACCCGCACGGGCGGACACGCTAGCGTCTTGGTTTTGGAAGGTGAACGCGACCCTATACAAGGGCGCGCAAAAAAAGGCACCGGTTTCCCGGCGCCTTGGTTGCTTGGTCTGGTTCAGGAGTTACTTGCCGTCCAGTGTTCCGGTCGCCCCGAATTCGCGCCGCGCTACGGTACGGGCAGGCCGCGCCATCGGCAGAGCTCCGGCGGCGGCGCCATGACGCTCCAGCAGCATCGGAACCATCGCGTTCTCGGCCTCCTTGATAAACAACAGCTTACCTTCAGGGCTCAAATCGATACGGATGAAGTCGCCGAGTTTGATCTGTCCGGTTGCGACGAGGTTAGCTAACTGAAACACGACGTGACGTTCGATGGCTCGCTTCAAATGTCGGGCGCCGTATTTCGGATCGGTTCCTTCGTGCAGCAGGAAGCTCTTTACCCGCGGAGTGCAGTTGAAAACGAACTGGTTCACGGCAGAGGCCATCAGGATCCGCTGCTGTACCATCCCCAGTTCGATTTCGAGAATTTCCTGCAAGTGCTCCGCGCGCAAAGTCCGGAATACAACCGATTTGTCGATACGGTTCATGAACTCAGGACTGAATTTGCGGCGGGCTGCGTCGACCGCCGAGCGGTTGATCTTGTCATCGAATGCAGCATCCACTTCGGTCGGCTTATTGACGAATCCCAAGCCGCCGTCGACCATGTTGCTCATCTCACTTGCCCCCAGATTCGAGGTCATAATGATGATGCACTGGGACAGATCCACGCGGCGGTTATCGCCCAGTGTCAAAGTCGCTTTATCCAGAATTCCGAGCAGCAGCTGCCAGAGTGAGTCGGAAGCCTTTTCGATTTCGTCGAAAAGCAGAATCGAGAGCTTCAAAGTCTCGGTGTGCCACTGGTTGAGGGCTTCTTGGGTCAGCAAAGGATGCGTCTCGCGATGGCCCAAGTATCCCGGAGGCGAACCGATCAGCTTGGCAATTTCGTGCGAATGCTGAAATTCGGCGCAATCGATTTTGATGCAGGCGCGGGGATCGCCAAACAGGGCCTCGGCCATGGCTTCGACCACCCGGGTTTTACCTGAGCCCGTGGGCCCAAGGAACAAGAGATTGCCAACAGGACGGCCAGGAGGATTCAAGCCCGCCAGAAACATCTGGTAAATTTCGACCACTTTCTCGACGGCCTGGTCCTGGCCGACGATCTTGCGGCGAAGGGCGCTTTCAAATTCTCTGGCATCATTGGAGCGGCGCGTCGGGTCGAGCATGGTGTTGACGACAGTTTTCATATATTAGTTGGCCCTTCTTCATCCTTTCCTGGGCCCGTGTTGCTGAGGGAGAAAGCGGGGCCGCCGTTTAGTCATGAGAGACAAATTCTGTCATCCCACATCTTCGGCAAACTCATTACAGCAAACGACTAGCCATTCGTGCCGTCCGGTTATGCCTCAGGTTCTACGAGGTTTAGATGCTCAAAGCTGGACGAAAGAAGAGCCTCTTCCCCAAGGTGGCCTGAGCAAAAGAGAAATAGTTTGCCACTACCTGGAAATTTCCTAGAGCGGTGAGCGTCCGGGCCGTGACGCCCGCCCCGAAGGGCCATCCTGGATAAGCAATCGCACCGGCCGCTTACTGGCCCGACGTTATCTGGTTGCCTGAATTCCGCAAAGGTAGCATCCGTGAAAACCAGCGAGTTTCACGGAGAACAAAATTGCGCCACATCGGGCCCCGATCCACTCTCACTATCCTGTTCATTTCCATTGGTTTGGTTGCATTGACTCCGGCCGTTTCCGCCCAGACTGCGAACGCCGAGTTATTACTGACATCCAAAACCTCTACGTCAATGGTTCCCAAGGCTCCGGCTCAACCGCTAGCTGCCGTGGCACCTCCCGGTAGCGCGCTGTATGTCGCGAAGCGGGGAGACAGCATTCCCCAGATCGCGCATCACTATCTGTCCCAGACCTCGTACCTTACGTCCAGCGAATTGGGGGAAGCCATCCGAAGCGCAAATGGCAACGTTCGCGGCGCGTTCCTGAAGGCGGGCCAACCCGTGATCATTCCCGGGTTACTCTCAGCCCCGATCGTGGAGAAATCCGTTCCCGTGCAACGCGACTTTGAAGTTCGAGCGATCTATCTCACTGGATTAATGGCCGCTAGCGACCATGGGATTCGTATCATCCGTCACTGGCGCGAAGTGGGCGGGAACGCCGTAGTTTTCGATATCAAGGACAGTGACGGGAGTGTGACAATTCCTTTCGATCACCCGCTCCTTGGTAGTCATCGTTCTTCTTTTCATGATCTTCCGAAGTTTATCCGGTTCCTGCATTCACAGAACCTGCACGCTATCGCTCGGGTGGCTATCTTCCGTGATCAGCGCCTGGTAGAGACCCATCCCGAATTGGCGGTGAAGTCTCACAAAACCGGCCAGGCATGGCGAGAAAACGGAAAACTGGTCTGGACGGATCCCTCGCAGCCTAAGGTGCAGGAATACGATATCGCCCTGGCCAAAAAGGCTGCCGAGGCCGGAGCGGACGAGATTCAGTTTGACTACGTGCGATTCCCGGCTGAAGGAGATCAAAAAGACGCCAGTTTTGCGTATCAGGTTGAGCATCCCGACTGGCACCGATCAGACGTGATCGCCGATTTCCTGAAGCGTGCCTATGCAGAATTACACCCCACCGGAGCGCTGTTGTCGCTCGACGTCTTTGGGATCATGGCCTGGCAGCGGCCAGTCGACCTCGGCCATACTGGTCAGGATATCCAGCGCATGGCGAAATACTGTGATGTTCTTTCGCCGATGATCTACCCTTCACATTTCTTCGGTATGGATGGTATTGCGCACCCAGGCGATGCGCCTGAGCACTTCATAGGCGAATCGATGGCGCGATTCGAAAAGATCACGCAAGGGAGCAGTGTAGTGATCCGTCCATGGCTGCAGGCCTTTCGCTGGCGCACGAAGACTTACTCGCCGCAATATATCGAAACCCAGGTGATCACGGCGAAGGACAAGGGTGGAATTGGGTTTCTGTTCTGGAACGCCGCTAATGACTACAGCAAGCCCTACGCGGCCATGCCGGAGATGGCAGTGACCAAAGGGAAGTATTTCCGGGGAGACGAGATATCAACCAGCGTGCGAGCCGTGGAACTATCAGCCGCTCCCAAAATTGCGATTGAAGGCGTCAAACCCTAGGTCCGCCGATAGATGATCATGGCTGTCGAAACTAACTTTCTGCAGCGGATTGCGGTTGAGGGTCCGCGGCTGTGTGGCGGGCGAATCGGCCTGCCACACCGCCGAGGTCGCTAAAACCTCACATCACATTGCTGGCAGATGTGTTTACGGTTATCCGGGTTGCGCTGATCTTGCCAATGATATGCGCAACGTTGTCTCCTGATGTGTCGTATGCATCCAGGGTAAACGACCCCGTGTAGCTGTTTCCCTCCCGGCTCAGAACTACATTTTCTCGGATCTGAGTGGCCCCGGCCGGGTTCCCGATCCCGCTCGGCGCGTTCGATGTATCGTACCCCAAAGCAAAGTGGTTGAGCTGGTAGGACGACCGTCCGGTTCTTTTCCACACTCCCAGGCAAAAGTTCCCATCCTGCGGCGGGCGTCCCGAGTTCATGATTTCGGTTCCATCGCTGTGCCACTGTACGAACGCGTTATCGATTGGCGTGCCATCGGGCGGCGCACCGCTTCCGGTATTTCCCTCCGCGGTGAATCTTACCCGCCACATGCCCACAATCGGGTCGTCGTGATCCGACACCAGCAGCCAGGAACCCTGTCGGAACAGCTCATTCCCCTGCCAGGATTGGGGCTGCAAAGCCTTCGGGCTAGCCAAGCTAACGCACTCGGCGTTCGCCTTCGCGGCGAGGATGGTCCCAATGAGAATGATGCTTACTACCGCTACCATTTTCCGGAGTGACGCTTTCATGCTATCTCCTTTTAATTTGTCAAGTTCGGGGGAGATGCATGCTGCTCCGGAAGCCGCCCTGGGCGCAATGCAGGGAAGATAAAGCCTGAGTGAAGATTCGGTAAATTTGTATAGCCGCAGAGTCTAAAGTTAGCAAAAGCGGCATTTTCAGCGAAATTCTAAGAGGCTAAATGTTATAGTTTCGCCCGAACTAGGCGAGTTTCCCGTGGCTGGCTCCTGCTTCAAATTTAGCGAGTTCGAGCTGGACCGCGACCGCTTTGAGCTTCGTTGTAACGGACGCGTCGTAAAGATCGAGCGCATCCCCATGGAGTTGCTCATCCTGCTGGCTGAAAAGGATGGCAACGTAGTCACCCGGCAGGAGATCGCCGCGCGGCTCTGGGGTAGGGATGTGTTCGTCGACACCGAGCACGGCATCAACACCGCCATCCGGAAGATTCGGTCCGCGCTGCAGGAAGATGCCACTCAGCCGCGATTCGTTCAAACCGTTCCGGGGAAAGGCTATCGTTTCGTTGCTGTCGCCAGCAATGGCAAGGCCCAAGCACTGGCTTCCCTCCCCGAAGAAGGGGGAGCGGGTTCGTCAGAACCCACAGAGCCTCGCAGGTGGTGGCAGATTGCCGGCGTGGCAATTCTCCTGCTAGGCGTTGCAGCTGTCCTGCTTGCCTTCCATGCGAGGCGATTTCGCAACCGAACGGCGGTTAGCAATGAGGCTCCTCGAATCCGCTCCATCGCAATTCTTCCGTTGGTGAATCTGTCTGGTGACGAACGCCAGGAATACTTCGCCGATGGACTCACAGAGCAGTTAACCAACGACATCGGAAAGATAAGCGCTTTGCGGGTGATCTCTCGGACGTCGGTGACAAAATACAAACACACCCAAAAGGCGCTCCCGGAGATTGCGCAGGAGTTGAACGTAGATGCAGTTATCGAGGGGACGGTGGCGCGCTTCGGAAATCGAGTGCGAATCACGGCCAGTCTGGTTCAGGCTTCACCGGAGAGGCAAGTATGGGCCGAGACTTACGAGAATGAAGCTAGCGACGTCCTGACTACGCAGGCGAATGTGGCGCGGGCAGTCGCGCGCGAGGTTCAAGTTAAGCTGACACCGGAACAGCAAGAGCGATTCAGCGTTAACCCGCCGGTCAACCCCGAAGCTCAGGATCTTTACTTCAAGGGTTTGTACGCGATGGAAGGGGGCACCGCCGAAGCTGCGCAGCACGCGATCGCGTATTTCCAGCGCGGCATTCAGAAAGACGCCAACTACGCGCCCGCCTATGCCGGCCTAGCGTTGGTTAATGCGGAATGGGTCTGGGGGCAGTCGCGACCACGGGAGAAAATGCCAAGCGCCAGGGAGTCTGCCCGGAAGGCCCTGGCGTTGGATGACACCCTCCCAGATGGCCACTATGCATTGGCGATTATCAGGCTTTTCTACGACTGGGACTGGGTTGGCGCGGAGAAAGAGTTCAAGCGCGCACTTCAGCTAAATCCGAATCATGCCCTCGCGCGTGCATTTTACGCACGCGAGTTAGTGGTGCTAGGCCGGACGGACGAGGCCATAGCCCAGGCAACACAAGCGCTTGAACTGCTACCCTCGCCCGGCGTTACCGACTATCCCAACTGGGTGTTCTTTCTCGCGCACCGATATGACCTGGCAGAACCGCTGGCACGGGAAACGGTGGAACTGGCTCCGAACTTCGTATGGGGGCATTACCAGTTGGCACTGGTCTATGAGCAAACCGCGAAATCTGAGGAGGCGGTTCAGGAGTATTTGAAGGTCGAAGGGCTTTCTGGCACAGATCCGGAAAAAATCGCCCGCCTCGAGCGGGCTTTCGCTAGGTCAGGCACGCGAGGCTTTTGGAAACGCAGACTGGAAGACTATCGCCAGTCTGCGAAATCCCACTACGTGCCCTCCACGCTGGTGGCTGGATTATGCCTGCGGGTAGGCGACAGGAATTGCGCGTTCCAATGGCTGGAGAAAGGTTTTCAGGAACGTGACGACCTGATGATCAATCTGAAGGTGGATCCGGTTTTTGATGGCGTGCGCTCGGAACCCAGATTCCGCGATCTGATGCGCCGCGTCGGCCTGCCGAATTGATGCCCGTGGAGTTTGTGACAACCTCGTATTCGACACGCTGATAGCACAATACCACCAGCGACATTGGACTCAATGCAGAGTACTGATTCAATGCACAACACAAGATTACGGTCGTAAACAGCCATCCCCTTAAGTCATCAGAGATGTACCTCGCCCTCGGCTATAATTGAAATCAGACTATTTCCAGCAAGTGCGGCCAAACCGTTTTGCTGGCGTTCGCATTTAGGAGTATTCATGCCTCTGCAAAAGACCGAAAACATCTGGCACAACGGCAAACTGATTCCCTGGGACAAGGCCACGCTGCATGTGATGTCGCACGTAATTCATTATGGCTCATCCGTGTTCGAGGGAGTGCGTTGCTACGCACTGCCCAGCGGCCCGGCTATCTTTCGGGCAAAAGAACACATGCAACGCTTACTAGATTCGGCGAAAATCTATCGTATTGACGTGGATTTTACTGTCGAAGAGCTGATCGCCGGCATGGCCGAAGTGGTTAAGAGCAACGGGGTGTCGCCGTGCTACATCCGCCCCATTATTTTGCGCGGTTATGGCGAGGCGGGCGTCAATCCGTTTAACTCTCCGACTGAGGTCTACATCTGCAATTATCCATGGGGGAAGTATTTGACATCGGAATCCGGGGAAGGCGCAGACGTATGCATTTCGTCCTGGACTCGCATCGCGCCGAATACTTTGCCAGCTATGGCAAAATCAGCTGCCAACTACATGAACTCGCAGCTCATCAAGATGGAAGCCGTGGTTAACGGCTACGTGGAAGGCATTGCACTTGACTCCAATGGCTATGTGAGCGAAGGTTCGGGCGAAAACGTATTCGTGGTCCGTAACGGCATCCTGCACACTGCCCCACTGGGATATTCCGTTCTGCCAGGGATTACGCGTGATTCGGTGCTGCAGATCGCGCGAGACCTAAATATTCCGGTGAGCCAAGAGTGCATTCCGCGTGAACTGCTCTATATCGCGGACGAAGTTTTCTTTACCGGTACCGCCGCCGAAATAACCCCAATTCGTTCGGTGGACAAAATCAGCGTCGGCAAGGGAGTGACTGGGCCCGTCACCAAAGCGATCCAAAAGGAGTTCTACGCGATTATCCGTGGCGAGAAGCCGGACAAGCACAAGTGGCTCACGCCGGTTGAAGTGGGAAGCAAGCAACCAGTCGGCGTGTAGATTTTGCAAGTGGCAGGTAGGGGGCGCGTAATTGCGCTCCTTCTTTATTGGTTCTCTCCCCACGTGCCCGTTCGTACACAATTCCATCCCTTTCCTATCACCCCAAGATCGTTACTTAGGTCATCTTGGGGTTAGTGACTTTTCAGGTCATCATACAGGAGGTTATTTGGGGGAAGTGTCGAATGAATATTGACGATTTGCTGCGCATCGCGATGGAGCGCCGTGCCTCCGACTTACATTTGAAGGTAGGCAATTATCCCCATTTGCGCATTGATGGCGAACTGACTCCGCTAACCGACCAGCCGCGCATTAGCGCCGAAGATATGCTGACCATGGCATTCAGCATGATGTCCGCGCGTCAGAAGCAGAAATTTAAAGAGACCACGGAAATCGATATGGCGTACGGTGTAGCCGGACTGGGCCGCTTCCGTGTGAACGTTTTTCAGCAACGCGGGAATGTCGGGCTTGTGCTGCGCGTCATCCCTACCAAGATCCGTGCCCTGGATGAGCTTTATCTACCAAAGATTGTGGAACAGGTTTGCGACATGCCGCGTGGACTGATCCTGGTAACCGGCGTTACTGGTTCCGGCAAATCTACGACTCTGGCCGCTATGGTGGATCGCATCAATTCCACTCGAGCCGAACATATCGTAACCATCGAAGACCCGATTGAATTTCTGCACCGCGATAAGAAAGGTTATGTAAATCAGCGCGAGGTAGAAGTAGACACCCCGTCATTCGGGGCTGCGCTGCGAGCCTCTCTGCGTCAGGATCCAGATGTCATTCTGGTCGGCGAA
Organism: Terriglobia bacterium; assembly: GCA_963786325.1. GTDB lineage: Bacteria > Acidobacteriota > Terriglobia > Terriglobales > Acidobacteriaceae > JAIQFF01. The sequence continues at coordinate 278,125 of CAWAYW010000010.1, read as the reverse complement.
ATGCGCGACCTGGAAACGATCGGTACCGCATTGCACGCCGCAGAAACCGGCCATATGGTGTTTTCGACTTTGCATACTTTGGACGCGGTTGAAACCATCAACCGTATTATTGCGATCTTTCCTCCGCCGGAGCAGAAACAGATTCGGCTGCAGTTGGCAGCGGTATTACGAGCTGTCATCAGCCAGCGTCTGGTTCGACGATGCGACGGCGACGGCCGTGTGCCAGCGGTCGAAGTAATGATTAACACCGCTTACATCCGCGAATGCATTCTGGTTCCGGAAAAGACGCGAGCTGTCCGCGATGCCATCTCAGCTGGAACTTCACAGTACGGCATGCAGACTTTTGACCAATCGTTGTGGGATTTGTTCCAGGCGGGGTTGATTAACTACGAGACTGCTTTGGAAAACGCCTCGAATGCCGACGACTTCAAGTTGCGCATGCAGGGGGTTTCATCGACCAGCGACATTTCCCGGAACGCCATGCAACAGACTGGTTTCGGCGGACGCTAACCGGGTTCGCCCAAAACAATCAGGGGGCACATCCCGTGTGCCCCCTTTTTGTTTCATTTCACCGCTGTGGTTTACTTCGCAGCCAGAGCTTGCGGCACTCCCAGGTATCCGCCGGAATACTTGGCATGATAACAATCCACATCGCTCAGAACTTTAAGAGCATCGTGTAGCGAGGAGATCTCGAACACGCGATTCAAGCGGGTGCGCGTCAGCATCTCGAGGACGAAGTGAGATGGGTTCACCAACTTGAGCTGGATCCCATGGTTTCGTGACCAGTGATGCAATGACACCAGAGCGCTCAGGCCGCCGGCATCCATGAACTCCAGTTGCGAAAGATCGAGCACCATGATGCGCGTACCTTTCTCCGACACAACGGCGTTTCTCAGCGTTGATACTTCTGCGCCGCGCACCAGCCGTCCTGCACAGTGCACTACGGCGACATCGTTTGCTTTTTCGACATCAATGGTCAACATGACTCACTCCCTGATCTGCCTAACTTGATACCTTAATTGTATTGAATAGACGACGGGGCGGGAAGAAAGTCACCTCTGCGTCATCTGCTCGCTCTCCTTATTCAAAGTGCTGTTTGTGTATACGTAATCAATGGTTTGGGAGTTCCGTCCATTTTTTTGTAACCTAATTAAGCATGAGTTTTTACAACAATTTACATCTGGGGTAATGTTGCTTTATATGCCGTTCCCTCGTCCGAAGAAGACCGATTCGCAAGATGTGCTGTACGAATATGCGGTAGGCGCTCTGGCTCGACGCATGCGTTCTGTTGCGGAACTTAAACGTTTGCTTCGACCGCGAGTTGAGGCCGACACCGAATACGGCAAGACGTTAGTTGAGTTAGTGATTCGCCGACTGAAGGATCAGGGTTATCTCAACGACGCCAAGTATGCCACCGCGTTTTCTTCCTTCCGGCGCGACAATGAGAAATTCGGACGACGGCGTGTGGTCACAGATTTGAAAGCCAAGGGGGTTCATGCCGAGGTGATCGACCAAGCGGTCGATTCCGTTTATGACGAGGTCAATGAAGAGCAGCAGGCGCGCGATTATTTGCGGCGCAAGCGTTTGAAAAAGCCGAGTAACCAAAAAGAAGCTGCGCGGGTGTTCCGTCAGTTGATGCGGGGAGGGTTTGCAGCGAAAACGATTTTCGCGATACTCAAGAAATGGGAGGTCGACGACGAGACGCTGCAAGTCCTGGAAGGCGAACTAGAATCTTCAAGCTAGAATCGGCCGGACGGGGCTCGTTACGATCCGGTTGCGTTTGCGATTGAAATGCTGGATACTCCCGAGACCGTCTCGGTAAAGAAAAGGGGAGCCAATATGAAATTCAGGTTAACAATGCTTTTAGCTGGGTTGCTGATGTGCACAGGTTTAGCGTTTTCGCAGGGCGTGGGATCGGATGTCGATAAGGCAGCCGACAAAACCGCCGATGCCACTAAAGACGCGGCAAAGGATACCGGGCACGCCACCAAGAAAGCGGCCAAGAAGACCGCACATGCGACCGATGAAGCCGCCGACAAGACTGCGGACAAGACCAAGGACGTGGCGAAAGACACGGCGCACGGCACCAAGAAGATCTACAAAAAGACTGCGCATGGCACCGAAAAAGCCGCGGATAAGACGGCTGACGTGAGCAAGGATGCGGCCAAAGACACCGGCCACGCGGTGAAGAAGACAGGGCATAGCATCAAGAACGGCGCGAAAGACGTGGGTCATGATGTGAAGAAGGGAACCGAAAAAACTGCGGATGAGCTTAAGTAGCTGGTTGTCCCAGGTTACCTCGAGAACTTGAATGGCCCGGCATGCGTTGCCGGGCCACACTTTCGTGCAAGACTCCTCTCAAAGCATTGCCCCCCAATGCCGTTCTGTCTGTGACGGATGACGATCGGTGCAATCTGCCGATGCTAGAATCAATATACCAATCATGCTGACTGGCGCTGAAATTCGCCGCAAATTTCTGCAGTTTTTTGTGCAGAAGGGGCACCGCGAGGTGCATTCGTCATCTCTCGTCCCGCAAAACGATCCCACGCTGCTGTTTACCAATGCAGGGATGAACCAGTTCAAGGACGTATTTCTGGGCTTGGAGAAACGCGACTACACGCGTGCCACAACTTCCCAAAAATGTGTGCGCGCCGGCGGCAAACATAACGACCTCGAGAACGTCGGATTCACCAACCGTCACCACACGTTTTTTGAGATGCTGGGAAATTTTTCCTTTGGCGACTACTTCAAAAGAGATGCAATTGCCTACGCCTGGGAGTTGATCACATCGCCGCAATGGTTCGGCATCGATAAGGAAAAACTTTACGCGACCATTTTCAATGGTGAGGGCGGCATGCAACGCGACGCAGAGGCGTGCGACTTGTGGGTGGGACAGGGCGTGCCCAAAGACCGCATCTTCGAATTTGGATTGAAAGACAATTTCTGGCAGATGGGCGACACTGGCCCCTGCGGCCCCTGCAGCGAGATTCATTACGACATGGGCGTGGTCGCGTCAGATCAAGGTCATACCGATTGCAAGTTTGGCTGCGACTGTGGACGTTATGTCGAACTGTGGAACCTTGTCTTCATGCAGTTCGACCGCGATGTCAGCGGCAAGTTGAATCCCTTACCCAAGCCGTCGATCGATACGGGTATGGGGCTGGAGCGGGTGACGGCGGTGCTGCAGGGCGTGATTTCCAATTACGACACCGATTTGTTTACGCCGCTGATAAAGCGAGCAGCGGAGTTGACGGGAGTCACGGCCGGCTACGTGGATTCTGCGGGGCATAAATCTGCTGCGTCGCTGCGGGTGATCGCTGACCATTCCCGTGCAGCAACGTTTCTGATTTCAGACGGAGTGCTGCCATCGAATGAAAGCCGGGGCTATGTTCTGCGAAAAATTATCCGACGAGCAATTACCCACGGACGCCAGCTTGGACAAAACAGGCCTTTCTTGCACGAGATGATTTTTAAAGTGCGGGATGTCATGGAGCCCGCTTACCCCGAACTGAAGGATTCCGCCAAGCATGTGTCTGACGTGGTCAAGAGTGAAGAGGTTCGTTTTGCCCACACCTTGGATATCGGATTCGAGCAGTTGAAACAACAGCTTAAAGAGCAAACCGTTGCACAAACTACTCTGGCCGGAGGATTACCCGGAGCTGAGCGTCCCGCGACAGATCTAGGCAGCCCACCCAAGCTCTCTGGAGAAAAAGCCTTCAGGCTATATGACACTTTTGGACTTCCGCTTGACTTTATGATTGATGCTGCGCGCGATTTCGGAGCTGAACTGGACATGTCCGGATTCAATCGTGCCATGGAGGAGCAGAAAACTCGCGCCCGCGCTTCTTGGAAAGGTGCAGCCAAGCAGACCGCCAACCCCGCCTATCAGCAGCTCCCGAAATCCGATTTCGAGGGCTACCGCCAGACTCGCTCCAACGGCTGTGAAGTGCTTGCCATCATCCACAATGGCCAAGGTGTGCAGGAGTTGAACCCCGGCGAAGAGGGCGAAGTCATACTCGACCACACGCCGTTCTACGCCGAGTCGGGCGGGCAAGTGGGCGATCGCGGATGGCTTTACAGTGACGATCACAACACCATCGTAGCCGACGTGAAAGGTTGTTATTACCCGGTGCAGGGCGTGCGCGCACATCAGGTGATCATTAAATTCCCAGCCAACGAAAACCGCGTTGGGTGGGGCACGCTCAGGGTCGGGGACAAGGTGGACGCCGTCGTGAATGCGGAAATCCGCACTTCCACCATGCGCAATCACACCGCCACGCATCTGCTTCAGGCTGGACTGCGTGAGGTATTAGGCAAGCATGTGAAGCAGGCGGGATCGCTGGTCGCGCCCGATCATCTGCGCTTCGACTTCTCTCATTTCACCGCTATCGAGGATGAGGAACTGCAAGACGTCGAAGACCTGATCAATAAAGAAGTGCTAGGCAACGAAAAAATCGAAGTCATCGAGAACGTTCCGATTGATGTCGCGATTAACGAATACAAAGCCATGGCGCTGTTCGGCGAGAAATACGGCGACAAAGTGCGTGTGATCAAGATCGGAGATTTCTCTACCGAACTGTGCGGTGGTACTCATACCGCACAGACCGGTGAGATTGGACTGATCAAAGTCCTGAAAGAAGGCAGCGTGTCTTCGGGCGTGCGCCGTATCGATGCTGTCACCGGCGAAGGTTCGCTGCATCATTTTCAGAAAGACCATCAACTGGAAAACGTGGTCGCCAGCTTCGTAGGGTCCACCCTTTCGCAAAAGGGGCGAAAAGACGGGGCCCCCGCCGACGGGGGCCATGACGCATCGCCCGCGGAGGCATTGAAGCTTGAGCTGGAGAAAAAAGATGCCGAGATCAAACGGCTGAGCCGCGAACTTGACCAGATTCGGATGAAGTCGGCTTCCTCGACGGTGGCTTCTGTCACGGACAAGATCAAAGACGTCCGCGGCGTAAAGGTTCTCGCCCACCGGGTGGACAATCTCGAGCGCGGACAGATGCGTACCCTGGTGGATCAGCTACGCGACAAGCTGGGCTCGGGCGTGGTGGTGTTAGGTTCTGCGACGGACGGTAACGTGGCTGTTATCGTTGGCGTGACCAAAGACCTTACCAGTAAAATCCAGGCAGGCAAGGTCATCGGCCCGGTCGCGCAGAAGGTGGGCGGCAAGGGTGGTGGCAGACCGGATTTGGCCGAGGCGGGCGGTAAAGACCCCGCATCGCTTGACGCAGCCCTGGACGGCGTATACGAAGTGGTCGAAAGCTTTCTGAACAAGTAGAACGCGGTTGTTAGATTTCAATTCCCGGTTGATAGCGCGCCGGTTTACCGACGGCGGGCGAAAAGTTTGCACTCGATAGGCTGTGTGACTACACTCCTCAGCGGCGATTAGGAGGTCGAGTGAAAGATCGCATCCAGTTCATTACTTACAAGGATAAGAGAATTCTCCTGGTGGATTGTTCCAACTGCACGGTCGAGCAGTTAGAACAACTCTCAGCCCTTGTACCGGCGCGCGTGACGGCCGAACCTCGCGGCTCCGTACTGTTGCTCGCCGACTTCACGGGTGCGACATTCGACCGGAACAGTGTGGATCGTCTCAAGCCATCTCTGGTTTTCGACCGGCCACATATCAAACGTTCGGCTTGGGTGGGAGTGGAAAGGATTCCGAAAGTTTTCTACGAGCACTTGAAAGTGTTCTCACAGAGGGAATTGCCGGCGTTCAAAACGCGCGAAGAAGCGATGGAATGGTTGGTGCAGGATTAAGGTTTGGCGGAAGAAAAAGCAGATCCCTCGACTGGCCTCGTCTCGCTGGGCTCGACTCGGACTACGCTCAGGATGACAAGCTTAGGGCGGGGGCCATCCGAAATTAATTTCAGCTCCGCCACTTCAGCGTGACCGGCCCCGACATAGGGTGTTTCATCTCACCTCCCGTTTTTCGTGATTCAAGATAAGCCGCCTTCAATCCGAAATACCATTTGGCAGGGCGATCGGCGTCGTCGATCAGCATCAGGTGCGGGTTGTGCTGTAAGCCTTCCGACTGTTGTTCCATTGTCCTGCGATCTTGTTCCACGAATTTCGCAAAGACAAATTTAAGCAACTGAGGGCCAAGCGGAAGCCAGCGGAACAGGTTCCAAGCCGCCACCACGTCGATGCGGCAATGATCGCGAGTGATGGGAGTCACGGTTGTAAGTGACGAGAACCAGCATTTGCCCGCCCGGATCGTCTCAAGCCGCAAGTTGGGCAGAACAAAATCTATCGTTGTAGTGATGGATTCGGCATCGGCGTACAGTCGCAACAGTTTGTAGGGCGCGCTATTCGAACTGGGCGTGTGCGCGTTCATGCGAAAACCGTTAGGGATCGGTGCAAAATTTTTTTGCTTCTCATGAATGCTCTCTCGTGATCGCCACCACCATGCCTGATGGACAAATGGTCCGTGCGCCGGATCCATCAGTCCGATGATGCCGTGATCGACGGTGCAGGGCAAATCAGCAGTCAGATAGGCGAGCTTATATTTCCCCGGCAGAATCGGAACACGCGGCGGGGGAATCGGCGGCTCGGCGGCTTTGGTAAATCCCGCTCCGGGCGGCGAGGGCTCGGGAATGAAGACCCAAATGAATCCGTCGTGTTCTTGGCAGGCATAGCTGCCAGCATAAATGCGATCAATTTTCAGCTTCTGATCGGACGTCAGGGATGGAATAAGCTGGCACTGCCCGGTGCGTCCGTCAAACCGCCAGCCGTGATAACTGCATTCCACCTGTTGGCCGTCGAAGTGTCCGTAGGAAAGCGGCATGCCGCGGTGCGGACACGCATCGTGCAACGCGAATGGCCCACCCTGGCTATCCCGTCCGATGGCAAGAGGTGTCTCCAGCAGCACAGCTTTCTGAAGCTTCTGGCCGGAAACCTGGTCGGATGGCATCGCGCGGTACCAGAAGCCATACAGCATTAAGGAATCTGGTAGCTCACGCTGCTGAAGGGACGCCTGGTTCATGGGGACGCAGGCAGCCTACTACATGGGACCAAAGACGCAAAAGCAGCGTGCCCTTGGCCGCAGTGTAGCGGGTAACCTGATGGTGTGTTAACTCTATGTGTTTTCAATAAATTGCTGTATTACTTCCGTGGTTCGATTGGCCTTTGGTTTCGTTGCTCAGCGTAGGGCGCCAGCCTATAATTGCCTCACTCTGGTAAGGGATTCTCTGTCAGGTTCCGGGTAGGCAGGCGCGGGGTATTTGTCTGTCCGCGAGCGAGTGCTAACCCGGCTATGCGAAAACACCTGCAAATCGCCCTGATGGCTAGTTCCGTAATCGCGACCTTCTTTCCTTCCTTCACGCCACAGCTACGTGCCGAAACCGCCTCTATCACTACCGCAAGCATCACCGCTGCCACCGACGATAGCGGCCGCAAGATTTACGTAAACGACACGGTAACGACGGTGCCCCGACGGGAATCGACTACCGCAGTGCGCGCCAATGGATTGTTTTACTGGAGTCCCAGCGCGCACGCCTGGAAATCGGTTCCATCAGCCAAAATCGGGGCGGCACGTTCGGCGGCGGCAGAGGTCAGCAATTCCGACCAGGTTTCTAATTTCGTGCGTGGAAAGCCATTCACGCAACAGGAAATTGACGCTGCAATTGACCAGGCTGCATCCCGGCACAACGTCGATCCGAGTTTAGTACGCGCAGTCATCAAAGTGGAATCAAACTTCAATCCCAACGCGGTTTCCCGCAAGGGTGCAATGGGCTTGATGCAATTGATGCCACAAACGGCGCGATCACTAAATGTAGTCAACCCATTCGACCCAGAACAAAACGTCGATGCTGGCGTTCGCCACCTCAAGAAGCTGATGGAGAGTTACGGCGGCGACGTCAACTTGAGCCTGGCAGCCTACAATGCCGGCGCCGGCGCAGTGGCAAGGAGCGCTGGAATTCCACACTTTGGCGAAACTCGCAACTACGTAAGGCGGATTACTGCGCTGTATTACGGTGGCACAGCTCCCGGCCATCTCATCCTAAGCAGCCCGGTACACGAGCCGGTCCATGTGCAGCGTGACGACCGCGGAGTGTTACATTTCAGCAACACTGACTAAGGAAACCGCATCTGTAAGAGGGTGGCTGGCTGTGCCCTTATAGGCCAGGCGATTACGGGCAAGACAAATTGAAAATCCTCGATCCAGGCCAACGCGCAAGGCGTCTGGGCACGGCTCTGCTCCTGCTGCTGCTTCCGGCGTTGCCCGCTCAGGCGCGAAGCAGGTCTGAGGCCTGGGCCAATACCCAATTTTCCACGGCAGAGCGCATGCATGACGCGCTAAATTCCCAGTCCTCCGAGGAACGAAACCGTCATCAATACCAAAGGGTGGTAGAAGCCTACCGACGAGTTTATTACGGCGCCCCGGCTTCGGTGAAGGCCGAGGCCAGCGTGGTGGCTGTAGCGGGATTGTTGGCGGAAATGGGTCGAAATTTCCACAATGATCGCGATCTGCGCTCCGCGGTCGGCCAATACAAATTTCTACGTCGCGAATATCCGGGCAGTCGCAACCGCTTCGAAGCCCTGTTCAATATCGCCCACATTTATCAGGACGATCTCAAAGATCCGGCCCAGGCGAAACCTGTATTCGAAGAATTTTTGCGGCGCTATCCTCGAAACCACCTGGCGGATGCCGCACGAAGTGCTCTTTCTCAGCCTGTTCCGGCAAAGCCCAAGGCGGGCGAGAGTGATAACTCCCGGAGCGAAGCCAAGGATGAAAATAGTGGCAACGATTCTCAGGGGGATTCCTCCGCCACAAACGTCAACCCCGCGCCGGTCGAAACTGGTGACCGCCGTTCGACTCTTTCACACATTACAAACGTTCGTCATTGGTCCAATCAGAGTTATACGCGGGTTGCCATAGACCTTGAACAGGATGCGAAATTTGAATCGCAGCGCATCGATAGTCCCGAGCGCATTGTTTTCGATTTGCAGAATACGAATCCTGTGTCTAGTTTGTTGGGCAAAACGATCAACGTGGATGACGGGCTGCTCAAAAGAATTCGGGTAGCACAGTTCCAGCCGGAGAAGTCGCGGATAGTTCTGGAGGTAGTGGATCGATCTGACTACGACACTTTCCTGCTTACGAACCCACCACGTCTGATCATTGATGTTCTCAATAGAGAGATTCATCCTCAACGTGGAGCGGGCCAAGCTAAGGGGAATGACCGAAAACCGGCGAAAGATCAGCCGGTCCAAGCGGCTTCACTCAAGCAGCCGGAGACGTTCAGTTCCAGCGGTTCGGAAGCCACGGAGGGGCCGAGGCCTGCCGAAGTGTCGTCGAATGTGGCCACGAGCAAGTTGCCCGTCCCGGCGACAACCAAAAGCCGAGTCCCTGTCAATCGCGTGCCGACAGGTAACGGACCGAGCAAGATAGTCGTGGAGGCCGATGACTCGGACGATCAAGGTGATGTGACTGTCGCAAAAGCCACTCCCCCTGACATAAACGTGGCCGCGACCGCGGATCGCACGCCCAGCCCATCATCGACGTCCAAAAACTCGACCAGGAACAAACGCAGGAAGGCGGAAGCCTTTCCTGACGCTCGGGAAGCTTCCCCGACAGCAAGTGGCGACCGCTCGCTAATCCGCGCTCTGGGATTGAAGATCGGTAAGATCGTGATCGATCCCGGTCATGGGGGGCATGACACCGGCACAATTGGTCCCCATGGCCTCGAAGAAAAGGACCTTGTGCTCGATGTCGGCCGCCGCCTGGGCAGGCTGCTGCAAGGCCGCCTCGGCGCCGATGTGGTCTACACGCGCAAAGACGATACGTTCATTCCACTCGAGACACGTACCTCCATTGCTAATCAGGAGCAAGCGGATCTGTTTGTTTCGATCCATGCCAATTCCAGCCGCGACTCCGGTGCTCGCGGCGTGGAAACGTACTATTTGAATTTCACCTCCTCGGCCGAAGCGTTGGATGTGGCAGCGCGCGAAAATGCGGCTTCGGATAAATCCATCCACGAGCTTCAGGACTTGGTGAAGAAAATTGCACTCAAGGAAAAAATCGACGAATCACGCGAATTCGCATCGAATGTCCAGCGTGCGCTGCACAGCGGTCTGGCCGCCAAGAACCCGGGAATCCGCGACCGCGGAGTGAAGAAAGCTCCATTCATCGTGCTCATTGGAGCTAACATGCCTTCCATTCTTGCCGAGGTGTCATTCGTCAGCAATCCAGGAGACGAACGCCGCCTGCGAACTCCCGAGTACCGCCAGCGGATCGCCGAATCTCTCTACCGGGGCATATCCAAGTATGTGAGCGGTCTAAGCGGTATCAAGGTGGCGAGTAAGATCGAAAAAGGTGAAGGTCAATAGTTTCGCCTTGTCAGACCGTGGATACAACTTCTCTGCGAAACTTTACGCGTGGTTTGCGGGCCTTCCGGCATCCAACTGGGTTGGCGTCGAAAGAAACTTTCCGCCCTGGCGTGTAGTCTAATAAGACAGGGCCGCGTCAACTCGTTCTCATGAAGGCATTCAAAGTCATCTTCTTATTGGTCGTGTTCGTGACCGGTGCCTTCGCGGCCGAGAACTCCTCCGCAAAACCCGCAGCCAGTCTTCTTCCTTCACAGTTTTCAGGATGGCAGTTGTCCGGTGCCCCGCAGACAAGCAATGACCCGGCGGTAGCCGATCCCGCGAATGCTGCTCTGCTGAAAGAGTATGGCTTTACAGATTTTCAATCAGGCATATATGTCCGCGACGACGGGCGCAAACTCACCTTAAAAGCCGCCCGCTTCGCTGATGCCAGCGGAGCCTATGGTGCGTTCACCTATTACAAGCTGCCACAAATGCTCAAGGAGACCATTCCCGATCAAGCCGCGTCTCTCAACGAGCGCGTGCTCTTCTATCGCGGCAATGTTCTGGTAGATGTGGTCTTTGAAAAATTGAGTGCGATGTCAGCGGCCGAGCTTCGTGAACTTTCGCTGGCGTTGCCCTTGCCGCTTGGGAATACCCGAAATCTGCCGAGTTTACCCGCCTACCTCCCCAAGCAGGGATATGTGAGGAATACCGCTAAGTACGTGGTTGGGCCGGTTGGCCTGGAAAAAATAGGCTCGCCACTCCCTGCACAGCTGGTTGATTTCACCGTAGGATCCGAAGTTGCCTTGGGCACTTATCAGACCTCCGACGGTCAGGCGACTTTGATTCTGATTTCATATCCAACGCCGCAGATCGCCGCGGAACATTTGCGTCAGCTTGACGCCGCCCGTCAACCAAATCCGCAACAGCCGGGGAGCGCGGCAACCCTGAGCGTCGGACCAGTTTTCGACAAACGCACCGGGCCGATGCTGGTTGTCGCGACTGGTTCGCTTTCTGAAAACGATGCCAAGCTTCTTTTAGGCGCGGTGAATTACGAAGCTGACATTACCTGGAACGAGAACACCTACAGCGGAAAGAAAAACAATTTAGGTAATCTGTTGCTGAATGTCTTCCTCCTATGTGCCATCTTGATGGCATTCTCCGCGGTGGTGGGACTTGCTTTTGGAGGGATTCGCATCTTCTTCAGCCGTTTTTTACCTGCGGGCATGCTGTACAACAGAAAAGACGAAGACTTCATCTCCCTGAAGCTGTCTGACGGGCATGTCGAAGAGTCTGATTCGAATGTAAGCTCATCAATCAAAGCCGGTTAGGACAGGAAAAGTGCCTACTGATCTCAAAATGAGTCACTGCAGACTCCTATTAACCTATTTTGTAAAGTATTGAAAACAAAGATATTTATTTCCCAAAAATCGCTTGACACCCCCCTTTTTCCGCTCATAAGATTTCGCCAGAAAGTTTTAACGGATTTTTTGCCCCGTTGGAACTATTCTCCCTAAAAGAGAAGGCCACCCATTGCCAGGGTGGCCTTTTTGATGTGAGGCAGTAGTCATCGGTTTTCAAATCTTCGGCAAATGGGATCAAGTTAAGCGATCCAGCGACTTCAGCGATGTCCGAACACTTCTTTCAAAAGACTCGTCGTCTGCGCGGCGGGATCTTGGCGAATCTTGCGTTCTTCCTGCCCCAATTCATAGAACAATCCATCCAAAGCCTTTGAAACTACGTAGTGACTGATATCCAAGTCCTGATTCTTGGCAAATGGAATCGATTTGTACTGAGCGGTCAACGCGTTGTATTGCCGGGTAACGCCATTCTTGGCCATGGTGCGTTCAACTACGGGGCCGAATGCGGCAGTCAATTGAGGAGTGGTCTTTTCCTTGAAATAGTTGGTGGCGGCGGTATCGCCGCCTGACAGAATTCCGCGTGCGTCATTGATCGTCATGGCGGTGACGGCATCGATGAAAATTTTTTGTGCGGCCGGCGCCGCAGCTTCTGCTGCCCGATTCATACTCAGGACAAAATCGTCGATCTTCGGCCCGTAACCGATCATGCGTAAACCTTTCTCCAGGGGACGAAGATTGCTGGGCATGAGTATTTTGATTTCCTGATTGGCAAAATAGCCGTTTGGGCGTCCTGTGACCTTGACCGCCTGCTCGGCGCCGATCTGCAACGCCTGCTTCAGTCCGGACGAAATCTTCGTATCGCTCAGTTGATTTCCCAGGCCGAGCTGCCTCGCGACGTCTCCAATCTGCGCCGAGGTAAGTGTTGTCAGTAGCAAAATGCATGCGCCAATCAGCCGGCTGCGATCTCTCATGGGCATTGGATTCTCCTTAACGCTTCGATTTGAATGGCCAGTCGAAGCGGGACGAGTTGATCTTCTGACGAAGATGACATGCTTTGCTTGAACTACTGATGACTGCTAAAGAGAAATTTGATGGCGGGCTACCCGAGGTCAAGATCTAGCACCTAAAGTTCCGAAGTTACAGGATTGCCGCCAAAAAAGTAACTGTCAGACGAATTAATTCTTAGAGGAGGAATTTATGGGTAACGAAACCGAAAGGAACCAACAGCAGAACCCAGGCCAGGAAAAAGGGAAACAGGGAAACGTGGCCGAGCCGACGAGGAAGGATCCCTCGCAGAGTAGCGACGTGCGTAATCAACAGGATCCGACCAAGAAGAACCCCGGGCAGAGCGGCGATATCATGGACCGCAAGGACCGTGAAGGATCCGAAGAAGTTGAAAAGCGTCGCGCATCCTAACCCAGCGAACACTCGTGTCTCCCGGAAACGAAGGCCAGGGCGTACGGTCGTGGCTTTTGTTTCGATTTGCCAATCTTTTTCAAAATTACGCTCCCAAGAGCCGGAACAACGGACCCTTTCCGGCCAAATCAGGGACGTGCAAGATTTGCCATGCTATACTTTTTTATCTTATTCGACGTGTTAGTCGCTGGAGGGCCGTATCGATAAACGCTTTATCCGAACAAACGATCGCATTCGAGCGCGGGAAGTCCGCGTCATTGATGATGAAGGCCAGCAGATTGGCATTCTCACCCCATACGATGCGCTCAAATTGGCCCGCGAGAAAAACCTGGATTTGGTCGAGATTTCGCCCACTGCCACTCCTCCCGTATGCCGAATCATGGACTACGGTAAATTTCTGTACCAGCAGGAGAAAAAGGAGCGAGAGGCCAAAAAGCACCAGAAAGTAATCGTGGTAAAGGAAGTGAAATTCCGCATCAATGTGGATGATCACGATTACGAAACGAAAAAGAATCACGTGCTGCGCTTTCTGGACGAGGGAGACAAGGTCAAAGCCACGATTTTCTTCCGCGGAAGAGAGATGACACGCACCGGTCTGGGACGAGAAATCCTGGAGCGTTTGATCAAAGATATCGCCGATCGCGGGATTGTTGAGTTTCGGCCGCGTCAAGAAGGAAATACGTTGCACGCGATTTTGGCGCCGAAAAAAGACTCCGGACAGAAGCAGCCGGCTCAATCGCAGTCGGCCCCGGGACGAGCAAACCAAGCGTAGTCTAATTTTAAAGAAGCATTTGGCGCTCAATAATCGGCACGCAGTCTCCTGATCGCGTGCCCAGCTTAGGCCAGATGCCAATGCTGAGGAATTTATGCCGAAGATGAAGACACATAAAGGCGCGGCGAAGCGCTTCAAGAAGACCGCGACCGGGAAGGTGAAGCGCCACCATTCGCACTTGCGCCATATGCTCACGTCAAAGAGCCAGAAGCGCAAAGGAAAGCTTCGCCAAGGCGTGCTGGTAAGTGACGCCGATACTCCAAAGATCAAGAGAATGATTCCGTACTAGACTCTTACACGGGCGATTTTTGCCCGTGTTTTGGTGGCTGCAGAAAAACGCGGCCCGGGCGTGTGAAGAGGCAAACAGACTTTAAGTCTCCTACCTCCAGCCGCCATAATCTGAAGTCAAAAAGGAGCAACACATGCCTCGCGTAAAACGGGGAACCAAGCGTCGTGCCAAGCGCAAAAAGATACTTGACCGCGCCAGCGGTTATTTTCTAACTAAATCCAAACTCTACCGGTCCGCTAAAGAAGCAGTCGAGCGTGGTCTGAAGTTCGCCTATTCCGGCCGCAAACAGAAAAAGCGGCAATACCGCTCGCTCTGGATCGTGCGCATCGGAGCTGCTGCCAAGCTCAACGGGATGAGCTATAACCAGTTCATTCATGGTCTGAAAAAAGGCGGAGTCGAACTGGATCGAAAGATCCTGGCCGATCTGGCAGTTAACGATCCGGGCGCGTTTAAGAGCCTCGCCGAGCAGGCGAGGGGTGCTCTCGGCGGGGCAGCGTAGAACAAGCCTTCAGCTATCAGTAAGGTTGTATCGGAGCGCGGGGTTCCCCGCGCCGATATGGTTCATTTGTGAGTTGTCATTCCGACCGGCTTTAGCTGCGAGGAATCTAGTCTTGACGACTGCAACGACGCCCGATTCAAGACAAGGCGAAAAAATCAGATCAACGTGCCATATACCGTTCCCAAGCTCAAGAGCTACACCGCATCGGCGCTGGACAAGGCCGTTGAGAAGCTGCGCACTGCTTTGGAAAAGGAATGCCAGGCAGTCAAGACTGATTCCGATTGGAAAACACTGCGGGATCGATGGATGTCCCGCAAAAACGGGATCCTCACTGAAACTAACGAATTGTGGCTAAAGGCTGCGCCGAAGGATGCCAAACGCGACGTCGGTCAGCGTGTCAACGAGATCAAGAAATTTGTCGAAGAAGGCGTTCAGCGTGCCGAGAATCTTTACAAGAATGCGGCGACCGTTCAACAAGCAATAGATGCCGTTGACATTACCCTCCCCGGCAAGCGCCGTCCGCTGGGCGCTGAACATCCCGTGATCAAGACAATGCACGAGATCGTTTCGGTATTTCGCAATCTCGGTTACTCGGTGCAGGAAGGCCCGGTAATCGAAAGCGACTATTACAACTTCGAAGCGCTCAATTTCCCGCCTAACCACCCAGCACGCGACACCCAAGACACCCTATTCGTCGCTGGGCAGGGATCAAAGCGGCAGCGCGACCGCCTTCTGCTGCGCACGCATACCTCTCCGGTACAGATTCGCACCATGGAGAAGATGCGGCCCCCAATCCGGATCGTGATTCCAGGCACCGTGCATCGCAATGATCCACCCGACGCCAGCCATTCGCCCATGTTTCACCAGGTTGAAGGACTAGCGGTAGACACCAACATTACATTCCGTGACTTGAAGGGCACACTCGATCACGCCATGAAAGCGCTGTTCGGATCAAGTGTGAAGACCAGTTTTCGGCCTTCATTCTTCCCATTTACCGAGCCTAGCGCGGAGGTAATGGTTTCCTGCTTCATTTGCGGAGGCACCGGAAAACGCGGCTCCGAACCCTGCCGTCCCTGCAAACAAACAGGATGGATAGAGATTCTCGGTTGCGGGATGGTCGATCCGAATGTCTACGGTTTCGTCGAATATGATCCCAGGAAAGTCAGTGGCTTCGCGTTCGGCATGGGTGCCGACCGTATCGCGATGCTGAAATATGGCGTGGATGATATTCAGCTCTTCTTTAGCGGGGATGTGAGGTTCCTGGAGCAGTTTGGATAACAAGGTGTCAGCCCTTCAGGTTATCGCCAAGTCTCTGGCTGTACATCGCTGATGGTGAAGGCCGGTAACGGAAATGAAACTTTCTCCTTCATGGTTGCGCGAGTTTGTCGATGTGAAGGTGGACAACCTCCGCCTGGCGCAGGATCTCACTTCGGTGGGCATTGCCGTCGAGGGGATGAGGCGCGAGGGAGAAAACACCGTTTTCGAGATGGAGATTGGGACCAATCGTCCAGACGCCATGAACCACTACGGTGTGGCGCGCGAAGCTTCGGTGATTTACAACCTGCCTTTGCAACCGCTGAAACTCAACTTGCCGGCAGCGCAGGGTAGCGAGAGCTTTCGCGTGGAGATCACGGATCCATCCGGATGCGCTCGTTATACCGCTCGCATCATTCGCGACGTAAACATCGAACCGTCAGCGGCGAACATTGTTGAACGCCTCACGCTGATGGATCAGCGTCCCATTAATAACGCCGCCGACGCAACTAATTACACCCTATGGGAGATGGGACACCCGACCCACGTCTTCGATCTCGATCTGCTGGAAGGCGGAACGATTCTTGTGCGGCGGGCGTTCAGTGGCGAAGCCCTCAAAACGCTGGATGGAGTCGAGCGCGAGCTTACTCCGGAAGACCTGGTCATCGCCGACGCGGTGAAACCGGTTGCCCTCGCCGGCATCATTGGCGGGTTCGACACCATGATCACCGAGAAGACCCGCAACATCCTCATTGAGGCAGCGTGGTTCGATCCTTCCACCGTTCGCAGGACTTCTCGCCGTCACGGTTTACATACCGATGCTTCGCATCGTTTCGAACGGGGTGCGGATTTCCAGGCCACTGCGCTGGCATCGGACCGGGTAGCGGCTTTGATCCTGGAATCGGCTGGCGGCAAACTGAGCGGAGACAGAATCGACACGGTCGCCCGGCAGGTAGACCTGGCTCCGGTGGCTTTGCATCTTTCTGAAGTGCATCGCATTCTCGGAGAAAAACTGGAGACGAACGAGATATTCCGTATCCTCCGGCAGCTGGGATTTGAGTTGATGCCGGAGCGCGGCGGCGATCCTGACTTCACAGTACACATTCCAACCTGGCGGCTCGATGTGGAGCGCGAGATCGACTTGATTGAAGAGATCGCACGGCTTCATGGCTACGATAAGTTCGTCAACACATTGCCATCGTTCGCCGGGGCTGTGATCGAATCCCCGGGTTCTACGAAAGACGTTAAGCTCCGCGCGTTGCTGCTCGCCCTGGGCTATAACGAAGCGGTCTCGCTCACGTTCATCTCTCACGAAGATGCGGAGACATTTTCCTCGGTGCCTGTGGTCGAACTGGAGAATCCGCAAAGCGAAGAGGCGTCGGTCATGCGCAGCTCGCTTGTCCCCGGCATGCTCAAGATGCTGGCCTATAACCTCAACCGAGGAGCTGACAACGTGCGTCTGTTTGAAGCTGGCAGCATTTTCGAAGCAGCCGGAACGGTGACCAGCGAACCGAGACGCATATGCCTGGGAATGTCCTCTTCATCTGCACAGGGAGGAAAGAGTGGAGGAGACCAGGAGGGCAGATTCTTTGATTTGAAAGGTGACCTGGAAAACCTTCTGCACCCGTTTGAGCACGCGAAGTTGAATTTCGATCGTCAAGCGTCGGACTATTATCACCCCGGTCGCTCGGCTCGCGCCCTGATGGATGGGGCAGTCGTGGCTCAGTTCGGGCAGATTCATCCGGATATCACCACCGCTCGCAAGCTGCGTCAGGATGTTCTCATCGCCGAACTGTATTTGGATCGGTTGTACACGCATGGCTTGCGCAGCGTGCTTTACGAACCCTTGCCCCGCTATCCGGGAGTGGAACGCGATTTCTCTTTTGTTTTCGATGACGGAGTTGCGTTCGAGAAGATTACAGCTGCAGTGAACGAACTGGGGATTTCGGCATTACGCCAGTTGGTGACGGTCGAGATTTTCCGTGGGGACAATGTTCCGGCAGGAAAATATTCGCTTCTGTTGCGAATACAGTTTCAATCGTCCGAGCGCACGCTGCGCGAAGATGAAGTAGCGGGCTGGTCCACCAGGATCATCGGTGCCCTCGAAGGCCTGGGCGGCACGCTGAGGGCATAGGACTTTTGCTTCCAGCGTAAACTAGCAAAGTGCGATTTCGTTTTGCGCAACTGGTTGCCCCGGGAGCTTCGCTAGTTATCGCGGCGGTTGCCAGCCTCATCGCGCCAGCTCAAACTGGGAACCAACGGCCAGGTTTCTATAAAGATATTCTTCCTATCCTTCAAGACCACTGCCAGAGTTGCCATCGTGCCGGTGAAGTGGCTCCGATGCCGCTAATGACATTCGAGCAAACCCGGCGGTGGGCACCTGCGATCGCCAAGGCCGTGCAAGACAAGATGATGCCGCCGTGGTTCGCCGATCCTCGCTTTGGGCACTTCTCAAACGATTCATCTCTCAGCGAGCAGCAGATTGCAATTGTGCTGGCATGGGTCAGGAACGGAAGTCCGGCGGGTAGTCGGCATGATGCGCCGCCACCTCGAGAATGGACCGAGGGCTGGAATATCCCTAAACCCGATGCTGTCCTGAAGATGCCTTCGCCGGTCATCATTCCGTCCGACGGCGATGTCGAATACACATACGAGATCGTCCCAACCCATTTCACCGAAGATAAGTGGGTGCAGATGGCCGAGGTCGCACCTTCGAGTCCGCAGTTTGTTCATCATGCCGTGGTCTACATTCGCCCACCGGTTTCCAACTGGCTCCGACATGCTCCGGTTGGCAAGCCTTTCACCGCTTCAAGTCTCCAGGATCCGCAAGATCGCCTGGATGCCCATGGAACCACCAGCGATCTTCTCCTGGTGTATGCGCCGGGCAGTTCGCCGGATCGATGGCCGGATGGAATGGCAAAATTCGTTCCTGCGGGCTCGGACATACTGTTTCAGATCCATTACACCACCAACGGCCATGCTGGACGAGACCAGACCCGTATCGGACTTGTGTTCGCGAAAACGCTACCGACGCAAAGGGTGATGACACTTCAATTGAACGACCATGCTTTCATCATTCCGCCAGGCGCGGACGATTTTCGCGTTGAGACTCAGGGAACGTTGCCCCACGAGGCCGCTCTCCTTAGCCTTTTCCCGCATATGCACCTCAGAGGGAAGCGTTTTGAATACGACATCATTCGGGGCGATGGATCGATTGAGCCGATACTGCGGGTGAATTATCACTTTCATTGGCAGTTGAGCTATCGCCTGGCGGAACCGAGGCTGCTGCCTGCCGGAACGAAGCTGCGAGCGGTCGCCTGGTATGACAACTCGCCTAACAATCCCCATAATCCGGACCCAAATGCGACAGTCAGATGGGGCGATCAGACCTACGAGGAAATGATGGTCGGTTTTTTCGACGTGGCGGTACCCGCAAAGATGGACAAGCAGCAGTTCTTCATTCGTAGCCGGGACTGCCACTAGAACTTACCGTTTGGGATTCGGAATACCAATCCTGTACCTGGCCGCGGCCCATTCGTCTCATAACACAAGCAAAGCGGAATATGCGGAATTGAGCTAAAATCCCCGGCGTCCTGGAGGCGTCCTGGTGCTTAGCTACTCGCGTGGGCCGGATCAGCCGTTGTGGGAGAAAACGATTGGGCAGGTGCTCGATGAAACTGTCGAGCGCCATGGCGATGGTCTCGCCCTGGTTTCCCGTCATCAATCAAAACGATATACCTGGCGTGAGTTACGCGATAAGGCGGACTGCGTCGCCCGGGGTCTTTGGTCGCTGGGAATCGCGCCGGGAGATCGTGTTGGTTTGTGGTCTACGAACTGCGTGGAATGGGTAGTGCTGCACCTCGGCTGTGCGCGGGCGGGAGCGATTCTAGTGAACGTGAACCCCTGTTATCGTGCGCACGAGTTGGCCTTCACTCTACGAAAGTCGCGCATGAAGGCGCTCTTCTTGTGGGAACGTGACGGCCGCACCGATTACTCGCAAATTTTGAAGGAAGCCCGGTGTCGACAAAGTCTGCCCCTCGAGCACGTGATCGTTTTCGGCACGGTCGAGTGGGAAGAATTTCAATGCGCCGAAGGCGATGCCCGTCCTTCTATTCAGCCTGAGGACGTTGCCAACATTCAGTACACCTCGGGAACCACGGGAACGCCCAAGGGGGTGATGCTCACACACCGCAATCAGGTGAACAATGGCCGGATGCTGGCGCAAGGTATGCGCTTCACCGAGCGCGATCGCATTTGCATTCCTTTGCCTATGTACCACTGTTTCGGATGTGTTATTGGAACCATGTCTGCCTTAGCGAGCGGTGCCGCAATTGTTCTTCCGAATTGGACGTTTGATGCACGCGCCGCCCTCGAAGCGGTTGAGGCTGAAAAGGTAACGTCTTTGTACGGCGTGCCCGCCATGTTCATTGCTGAGTTGGGCCTTCCCGATTTCAAAAACTTCAATCTGACGAGCTTGCGCACCGGAATGATGGCGGGTGCTCCTTGTCCGGTTGAGGTAATGAAACGCGTGATGGCAGAGATGCATTGCCACGAATTAACCATAGGATATGGTCAGACCGAGAGTACACCGGTGGTCACGATGTCAGAGCCCGACGATCCGGTGGCACTCCGAGTCTCGACTGTCGGTAGAGCGCTGCCCTGTACCGAAATGAAGATTGTGTCCACGATTGATGGCGGCACACTGCCAACCGGTGAACAAGGAGAAGTGTGCGCGCGCGGCTACATGGTAATGAAAGGTTATGATGACGAGCCCGAAGCTACCGCGCGAGCGATAGATCGTGAGGGCTGGCTGCACACCGGAGACATCGGGGTGATGAATGAGAATGGATACATTCATCTGACCGGCCGTGCGAAGGACATGATCATCCGGGGCGGGGAGAACGTTTATCCGCGAGAGGTGGAAGAGTTCTTGTACGCACATCCGAAAGTAGCGGAGGTTCAGGTAGTCGGAATTCCCGATGCGCGACTCGGTGAAGTGGTGGTGGCATGGATACGGCTGAAAGCCAGCAACAGCGCCACCGCGGAGGAAATTCGCGATTTCTGCGAAGGTCAGATCGCATATTTCAAAATTCCACAGCATGTCCGGTTCGTGGATGAATTTCCCATGACTGTAACGGGAAAGATTCAGAAGTTCAGGATTCGGGAAATCGAGATAAAAGAGCGAGGATTGGAAGAGGTGGCAGGACGCGAGACCGCTTAATTTGCCGTGCGTTTTAACAGACGCCAGCCATCCATTTCCGTTCACCCGACCGCTAGCGCTGAAGCTCTCTCTTCACCATCGACCACACCAGACCGGCAGCTTGGTCAACGGCACCACAGCCTGAGGCCAGGGCGTCGAAAAATTCGAAAGAAGTCATCGCCCAGAGCACCGCGATCTTTTCATTTCTCGCATCTACGTCAGTCGCCCATACTCCTAAGCGATCGATGACTCTGGTCGCGGCGGCTTGTCGCCGCTGGTTCCTGGCTTCCATTGCGGCCCCGAGTTCAGCGTCGATGGCCGCGATTCCGTGAATTCTGCGGATAAAGAGACGGTCTTTTTTCCAGAATTCGGTGAATACCCTGACAAAGCTTTCCAACATCGAGTCGGCTTCTGCTTGCTGCATGACCTCTCGCATCAGCCCCATGCCTCCGTCCGCAGCAAGTTGATCAAAAAGCGCTTCGAAAAGGCCAGCCCTCGTTCCGAACAGGTTATAGATTGTCTGCCGGGTGACGCCGCTTTCACGAGCCAGAGCATTAAGGGTCAGATGGAGAAAACCGTCGGACTCAAGGCGTTGCCGCGCAACCGCTAAGATTCTCCTGCGCCTGTCATCAGATAGGCCCTGGCGCCTCCCGAGAGAGTAGGGCCGCTTACACGAAGGCCTTTCTTCGATCTTCACCGCGGGTATATTAATCCAAGAATTTGACTTTACATACTGTAAAATTAAATGTTAGGATGTTTAAATTCGGGGAAGGAAGATGTCGAACCATCAAACTAGACCGACCAAGGCTCCGGGCCCGGTCAAAAGAAACTCCTATCCTCGTTGGTGGAGTGTTGGTTTCTGGATATGTACCGTCCTTTCCGTCGCGGTTGCCCTCCGGCGTGTGTACGCTCTTGCCTATCCGCCGCGCAATGTCCCGGCTCAAATGGCTGCACTTGACGCGGTTTTCGCGTCGCATGCCGCGCTTACATTAGCTCACATCCTTCCAGCATTAGCTTTCGTGGTAATCGCGCCCTTGGTTGTGTTTCAGGTCTCCCATAAGGACGTTTTGTTGGAGCGCATGTTATACCCGCTGGGAGCGGTGGTCGGATTGACCGCGTATGCCATGGACGCGCATCCAGTGGGGGGATGGGTTGAACGATCAGCCGTTCTTTTCTTCAACACGTTATTCCTATTCTCGCTATTTCGGTCGTTCACCTACATGCGCCGTAATAACGAAAATCTGAAGAGGCGGTGGATGACGCGGGCCATTGTGATCCTGTTGGGGATCGCAACCACCAGGCCTGTGATGGGCATCTTTTTTGCCACCAGCCGACTGACACATCTTGAACCACGGCAGTTCTTCGGAATTGCCTTCTGGATCGGCTTTTCAGTCAACACATTGGTGATCGAGTTCTGGTTGCGCTCCGCCGGCAAAAGCCAATTTCATGGCGAAAGCCCTGCCCTGCATTCGTCAAGTTGATGTTGATTAGGGCTCGTTGAAGTAACCGTTAAGTACACCGCCGCCAATCACACCCAACGCGACGCCGGACCTCCACGGGGACTTCTGGCCGTCCATGGGCCATGGGAGGCTTCGGATGTCATCGTGTCCTATTTTCAAACTCACGGCCGCTCGGTTCTTACTTCTCTGTTTCTTCAGTTCGGCGCGACGATCTGTCTCGGATTGTTTTGCGCTACAACCGTAGGCCGTCTGCGTTTTCTGGGCGCACGTCCTATGCCTTCGGAGGTCCAGGTTTTTCCGTTCCCATGGGACTATTCGTGGCAGGAGTCACGCTTCCTGCTGCGTTCCTAAAACTCATGCCGAACTGGATCATAATTCTTGGGCTGGCCTTGGCGGCGGCAGGTGAGTTGAGCTGGCTGCATCTCGTTATTCCCAACCTGCTATTTCTTATTCCCCTGATACGCTTTCCGGGTTTCATATGGCTTATGCGGTCGGTCTATCGCGGCCCAAGATTCGCTTGCTCCGCAGCGAAGTTGCGATTGCCTAACTCTACAGCGCATAGTCTCGATCCGGCGATGCGCGACCTGTTGTGCTAGGCTGACGTTTCATGCCAGAGATGACGGCCGGTCAAAAGCTTTTTGTAAGCCGAAGGGTTTCGCACTTTACGGAATCCGTAATTCGCGACATGACCCGCCAAGCCATGCTGCATGGGGCAGTCAACCTGTCCCAGGGATTTCCAGATTTTCCGGCTCCAGCAGAAATCAAACGTGCAGCCCAGGAAGCCATTGCCGCGGACGTCAATCAGTACGCGATCACATGGGGAGCGAAAGCCCTGCGGGATGCGATCTCCCGTCAAATGCAACGATGGCAGGGCATCAAGGTTGATCCGCAGCGCGAAATCACTGTGTGTTGCGGCTCGACTGAGACCATGATTGCGACCTTGCTGGCGGTGTGTAATACCGGCGATGAGGTCGTGATCTTCGAGCCATTCTATGAAAATTATGGCCCTGACGCGATTCTGTCAGGAGCCCGCCCCCGCTTCGTAAAACTGCGTCCACCAAAAACACCGAAGGGCGAATGGTGTTTCGATGAACATGAGTTGCGGGCGGCATTCCATGATCAGACCAAGGCAATCATCATCAATACACCAAACAATCCTACGGGTAAGGTATTCAGCCGCGCCGAACTGGAATTGATTCGCGATCTTTGTATTGAATACAACGTGCTCGCCATCGCCGATGAAATTTACGAGCACATTCTTTATGACGGCACGAAGCATATCTCAATGGCGTCTTTGCCGGGCATGCGCGAGCGCACGATCACGATCAACGGCTTGTCGAAAACCTA
Source organism: Terriglobia bacterium (assembly GCA_963786325.1). Lineage (GTDB taxonomy): Bacteria > Acidobacteriota > Terriglobia > Terriglobales > Acidobacteriaceae > JAIQFF01. The sequence goes on along the minus strand of CAWAYW010000010.1, from coordinate 254,216 downwards.
CAGTGTGACTGGCTGGCGGGTGGGATGGGCGGTTGCACCGCCCGCTGTCACCGATGCGATTCGCAAAGTGCACGACTTTCTAACCGTCGGTGCGCCAGCACCGTTGCAACAGGCCGGAGCGATCGCCCTTGGTCTTCCGCCCGCCTACTATTTGAGCCTGGCGGAAGGCTATCGTGACCGGCGTGATCGTCTGATGCCCGTGTTGGACGAAGTCGGTTTTCGATGTTTCCGGCCACGCGGAGCGTATTACGTGATGACCGACATCAGCGCCTTCGGTTTTGAAAGTGATCTTAAGTTCACGAACTATCTCGTGAAAGAAATTGGTGTCGCAGTCGTGCCAGGATCAAGTTTCTATAACGATGGCCGGGACGGGTCACAACAGGTCCGATTCGCCTTTTGCAAGCGTGACGAAACCCTGGACGCTGCGGCAGATCGTCTCCGAAAACTGCAGATTCCCAAGTAGCGATCGCGATAATGCCGCAGCAGCGGGGCGATATCGTGTGAGTAATCCGTTGCTGCCAAGAAAAGATAGCCGTCGGTGGATTCGGCCGCCGTGACCATAGCGTCAAGGGCTAACTCAAGGACGCACTGACCAAATTCCGCACCTACAAAGGCTTCTTATCCCTTGCTTCATGCCCAGGTTTCTGCGGTATACTGCGCTAAAGTTCCCAATTTTTCATGAGGAAGTGGTGGCTCCATGTCTGTGAGAATGGCTGACGAGGTATCTCCGCAGGTTCCGGCCGACGATTTTCAGGCGCTTGAAGAGAAAGTTTATCGCACCATTGAGATGTACAAATCGGGTAAAGAGGCCCGTGCGGTAGCGGAGCGCGACACGCAGCGCCTGCGCCAGCAATTGGAAGAACGCGAAGAAGAGCTGGATAGTTTGCGACGCGAGATGGTGCGATTGCGCAAAGAACGTGAGGAGATTCGAGGCCGGGTCGAGAAGATGCTGGCACAAATCGAATCGATTTCCGAAGAACAAGCTGTCAGCTGATCCGGGCGGTCTGTCCTGAGGAGAAAACAATTATGGCATCTGCTACGAAGCATCCGGTGATTAAAGACCCCAGCAATAATGCTGTCCGGGTGGAAATTTTTGACCAGCCCTACAATCTCCGCGGCTCGGATGCAGATTACATCTTGAAGCTGGCGGAATATGTAGATGGCAAGATGCGCGCAGTGGCGGAACAAACCCACACTGTGGATACGGCGCGGCTGGCCGTGCTGGCGGCCTTGAATATCGCCGACGAATATCACTTGCTGAAACGTAATCAGGATGTTGGATCGAGCGACTATTTACGTCGCGCCCAGCATCTTTCAAGTGCGCTTGACGAAGTGCTCGGAGATAAACGTCGGGCCGGATAGAAGATCGGAGCAGTCAACCGTCAACTATCAGTGGTCAGCCAAAATGCCCGGCTTGCGACGAATCTTCTCTGGTTCAATTTCTCCACTTACCAAAGTTGCTGGCAAATGGATTGCCAACTTTTTACGCCCTCCCTATTGCCAACCAGGGGTGTTTACCCTAGCATCCTGACTGAAAGCCGACCTGCCGGGTTGGTGATGGCGGTTACCGATTTTTGAACCAATGCTGAATGAACGGGAGCTCGACTCGAACTAGGATCCGGTGTGCAGCGCTCCGCCATGCGGAGATGCCTAATGGGTCTCGGCGGGCACCCAACGTCTACCGACGGGTTCATTCTCGGCCCGTCACACGGCACAGTGGGTCGGCTTCTTCTATTTCTGACTGCAGGCAGATTCGCGACCCTGCTCACCGACTGTGCCCCCTACCTGCTAAACTTGCTCTGTAACAAAATCCTTTTGCTGCGCATCTAAATTTCAGTGTTTCCGCAACTTTTTCATATCGGCAAGTTTTTCCTTCCTACATACGGAGTACTGGTTTCCACCGGGGTGTTGTTGGGATTGTGGGTCAGTGTCCGGAACTCCAGCAAGCAGGGCATTAATCCGGACGATGCGTGGAATCTCGGGGTGATGGTGGTTCTGTGTGGGATCGTGGGCGCCAAGATTCTATACATCATCAACGACTGGGGTTATTACTCTTCCCATCCGGGCGATATTTTCAGCTTTAGTACGCTGCAGGCAGGCGGTGTATTTTCTGGCGGTTTGATTGGTGCGGCGGTGGCAGCGGTCTGGTACATTCGCAAGCACCACATGCCCGCCCTGGCGACGTGGGACGGATTTGCGCCCGGCCTTGCAATTGGACACGCCATCGGTAGAGTGGGCTGCTTTGCCGCAGGCTGCTGCTATGGCAAACCGACGTCACATTTTTGGGGAGTCACTTTTACGAATCCCATTGCCAATCTGAATTCGTACACACCGCTGGGAGTTCCCCTCGAGCCTACGCAGTTGTTTGAGGCAGCTGTGGAACTGGCAAACTTTTTTATCTTAATGTGGATTTTCAAGCGGAAGAAATTTGATGGACAAGTGCTGGCGGCCTTCTTGATGCTTTACGGCGTGGCACGTTATTTTCTCGAATTTATTCGTGACGACCCAGGGCGCGGTTCGGTGTTCGGCGGAATCATGACTGGAACCCAGTTGATTTCCATCTGCCTGGTAATTACCGGTGGTTTCATCTGGTGGCTGAAGTCGTCTCCCCGCGCAGTTCCCGCAGCTGCACAGCGGTAAGTCGACTCATCACGAGCGGAGAAATTCGCCCTTCAAGGGCGAGCACGAGCGTTCGCGCCTGCATGCCTCAATTCCAGGTTCTGATTTCTGCGACTGTAAACGATGCCGGCAAACGGCTCGACCAGTTTCTGACCGGGCAGCTCCCTGAAACCAGCCGTGCTCGCGTTCAACAACTTATTTCCCAAAATCTGGTTTTGGTGGACGATGCCGCCGCCAAAGCCTCTCAACGCCTTCGCGGAGGTGAGCGTGTTTCTGTCTTAGCCATGGCACAGCCAGCGCCGATCCGAGCCGTGGCCGAAGACATTCCCCTCGACATCGTTTACGAAGACGCCGACCTAGCGGTAGTCAACAAGCCTGCCGGTATGATGGTTCACGCCGGAGCTGGCGCGACTGAAGACCAAAAGAATCGAGGCACGCTGGTAAATGCCCTGCTTCACCACTTCGGCCAACTATCAGCCGTAGGCGGAGAACAGCGGCCGGGTATTGTGCACCGTCTGGACAAGGCCACCAGCGGCCTGATTGTAGTTGCCAAAAGCGACGAAGCGCATAGACGGCTGGCTGCCCAGTTTGCGGCCAGGGAAATTAAGAAAAAATACCTGGCACTGGTACAAGGCTGGATGAAGCGTGAGCGTGGGACCATCAGTAGCAGCATCAGCCGCGACCGTGTTCGCCGCACTCGCATGACGACGCGCCGTCCAGGCGGAAGGGAAGCTATCAGCCATTACGCGGTGCAGCGAAAGCTAGATTCGCCCTACGGGAAATTTAGTTTGCTTGAGGTAAAGATCGATACGGGGCGCACGCACCAAATCCGAGTGCATCTGTCCTCACTGGGACATCCTGTCGTCGGCGACGTGCTTTATGGGGCGCATCGTGATCTTCGTGGCCCAGGCCGTAAAGCGGCAAGCGTTTCTCTTCCGAGAAACTTTCTGCACGCAGCCGCTTTGCAATTTCAACATCCTCGTAGTGGAGAAAGTCTTGCTTTCTCGGCCTCGCTTCCACCCGAGCTGGAAGATTTTTTGAGCACACTCACCGCGGGGAAGTAGGAGCACAGACTCCGCAGGCAAAGTGCCCCCGGGGGCAGCCGGCCACAAGCCGGCGATACAAACGACTCGGATCTGGTTTAACAGTCCGGTGCTTTCACCCCGCTGTATAATTAAGGGCGCATGAGGTTTCGCATTGTCATTTTGCTCTGGAGCTGTGTTTCGCTGACGGTAATGCTATTTGCCCAAACCTCAGGGCCGGATAATTTGCCAGCAGCGCCTTCGGCGGTTCAGGAGCAACTGAGCAAACCCAAGCCGGCTCCGCCTCCCAAGCAAGTTTCCCCGCCCGTTCCGGCGCAGCCGGAAACAGCAGCAGCTCCCGCGGGACCATCGAGTTCCGCTTCGCACACCCAATCTTCAACGGTTCTGTCAGACGACGATCCCGGCACCACGATTACCAAAACGGTGAATGAGGTAAACGTCGTATTCACGGTAACGGACAAGCATGGCCGTTACGTAAAAGATCTGGTCAAGGGCGATTTTTCGGTGATCGACGATAACCGCCCCGCCGAGCAGATTCGCAGTTTTCACAACGAAACCCAGCTCCCTCTCCAGGTGGGCTTGTTAGTCGACGCCAGCAACTCGGTTCGCGACCGTTTCAAGTTTGAACAGGAAGCCGCGATTGAATTTCTCAATCAAACCGTCCGCCCGCGATATGACAGAGCCTTTGTGGTCGGATTCGATGTCACTCCAGAAGTTACACAGGATTTTACCGACAGTGCGGAATCTCTTTCTCGCGGAGTACGATCGCTTCGGCCCGGCGGCGGCACAGCCATGTACGATGCGTTATATTTTGCCGCCCGCGACAAGCTTTTAAAGGAAAAGCAGAATGGCCCGGTGCGTAGGGCGATCATTCTGTTGAGCGACGGCGATGACAACATGAGCCACGTCACTCGAGAAGAAGCAATCGATATGGCACAACGCGCTGAAGTGATCATTTACACCATCAGCACCAATGTGACTGGGACCCGCCATACGGGAGACAAAGTACTGGAGCGGATGGCAGAAGCCACCGGTGGCCGTGCCTTCTTCCCCTTTCAGCTGAACGATGTGGCCAATGCTTTCGTCGAGATTCAGGACGAATTGCGTAGTCAGTACGCACTTTCTTATAAACCCGCCGATCTCCGCAACGATGGCCGCTATCACACCATCGAAATTTTGGCACAGAATCACAAAAACCTCCGCGTCCGCAGCCGGCGTGGCTATTATGCTCCGGCGCAATAGGCGTTCGCATGGCTGGATATTCCGGTACTCCCCTCCCTCGGAAGCTTGGAATCAAACCTCAGTTCAAAGTTGATTTTTTCGCCCTGCCCGTCACCGTAAAAACTGAGTTGAAAAAAGATCTTTCCATGTGCCAGATGGTAAATGGGGAAGAAGGCAAGCTCGATTTCGCCATGATCTTCATCAAGAGCCAGGCAGAGATGAAGGAGCAATTTCCCCTTTTCGGGCGGCGATTGGCGCCTACGGGAATGTTATGGGTAAGCTGGCCCAAAAAATCCTCCGGCATTCCGGTAGATGTAAATGAAAACGATGTGCGTCGAATTGGCTTGACGGCCGGGCTCGTGGACGTGAAAGTTTGTGCGGTGAACGAAAAATGGTCGGGATTGAAATTTGTGATTCGAGTGAAGGATCGACCTAAGTCTGACCGGCAGAAGAAGCTGGGATGAGTATCGGGTGGGCCATTTCTGGACGAGCCGAAGGCTAGCGCCTGGAGGCTACATCAATCCTTCGACCCAGATAGAAATCGTGCAAAATACGAAATTAAGCACCTTAAAGTCAACTGCGGCGGACTAGGGCGCCGGCCCCACCGGGCTACTCTTAGTCTCGCAGCGGAACGACGTTTCTTTCGCCCTGACAGAATGTAGCCACGCGCTGAAGGCCGCCTTCGGGCTGCGGCAACACCCGAACGGGGCCGTAGCAGTAGACTGCGTGCCCGTTATCGGCCAGGTACCAGCGGCCGCCCTTACGAACCGGTTGCTGGGCGACGTGAGGGTCCGAGGGTGGCTTTGCCTGCGGGAGGCGATAGAAGCCTTGCAGCGAAACTGACAACAATAACGTTGCGAATAGTTTCATGGGAGCTGCCTGGTCCAAACAACTAAATAGAGATCAACATTCGGCGCTGGTCGCCTTCCCCAGACGTATCCTTCGGAGGCCTCTGGGGAAGCGGCCTACGAAACTTGCTGGAATTGCGGTTCTGCGCCGGTGCATCCGCCTGAGGTGCAGGTCGTGCAGCCGGAGCCTTATTTTGTAAACGGGCTTGGGCATCAGCATTCTGCTTCTGAATCGCCTTGCCCTTGAGGGTCGTCAACTGAACGCTGTCCTGAAACAAGTTCTGAATAAGGCTGCGCTGCGAATCGATGGTTTTCGACTGTTCCACGACCAGCATGGTCAGCAGACCGTAAGAAATCAGAAACAGGACGGTCAGAACTGGAAGTAGAGTGCGTTTTGGTTTGCTGACTAGCTCATCCCCCAGCATGTTCGACAAATTGCACCCCGATCCGTTGCCCGTTAGCGTCTTAGGCACAGTAAGGAATGCAGCTGACCCACCAACGAAGCGGAATTCGCTAAACGGTTACAGCCATTTGAGTTACAGAGTGTCTGTGGGCGACTCACACGGTCTGCGACGTGCAATTTGCTGCACATAATAGGTAACCTCATCGGGTTACGAAGGCGCTCAAACCTCGGCGAAAGCCGTCACCAGTAAGGGGTTTCGCGCCTGTCCTCGGCCCGGCTTCCAGATATTTCTTTACATTGCTGTCGGGGAAATCCTGTAGGAATGATCCGCCTTTGAAGCCTTACGGTAACTTGCAAAGGCACTACCGGAACGTATCCCGAAGTATCAGAATTGAAGACGACGCTTAGCGGTCCTGCACATCAAACGTACCTGACCACAAGGAATGCAATCATGAAAATATTTCGAGCCTCTATGTGCGTATTGCTGCTGGCTGTGTTCGCGGCGGCGCAGCAGGAAAATACCCCTCCCGAAAAGATGGACCAGACCCCCGTTTTCCGAGTAAATGTGGTCTCGCGAACTACGAAGGCTGTGAACTACCGCCACCGGGGAGGTTCGACCACCGTTGATATGGCGGGTACCGACCTTATGCCAGAAATCAGGGGAAGGGCCAAGGTTGAGAGCAAGAATGGTCGTTTGCAGATCAATGTTGACCTTTCGCGCATGGGATCGCCGAGGAAGATTGGTCCCCAGTTCCTGACCTATGTTCTTTGGGCGATCACGCCCGAGGGGCGAGCCAACAATCTTGGCGAGATTGTTCCGGATGACAACGGAAAAAGTAGCGTGGATGTCACCGCTGATTTACAGGCGTTTGGCCTGATTGTGACTGCCGAACCATACTTCTCTGTGACCCGGCCGAGCAACGAAGTTGTGGCCGAAAACATTATCCGCAAGGAAACCAAGGGCTTTGAGGAAGCGATCGATGCCAGATTCGACATGCTCGAGGGCGGGCAATACACCATTGACATGCCGGCAGATCAGCTTCCCTCGGCGACTGCGGAGGGTAAGACGCCTCTTACCTTGCTCGAAGCTCGTAATGCCGTGGCCATTGCGAAGGCAGCCGGTGCCGCTGAATATGCGCCAGACAGTTTACAGAAGGCCCAGGACTATTTGAATCGGGCGGAAGACTATCTGAGTCGCAAACAGGGAAAGACGCCGATAGGAACGGCCGCCCGCGGTGCAACTCAGATGGCTGAAGATGCACGAGTGCTGAGCTTGCGTCGAAAAGAGGCAGAGCGAATCGCGAAAGAAAAACAGATGATGCTGGATCGCCAGCAAAAGGCTGAAGCAGATGCCCGGACGTCTGCCGAAGCCGAAGCCAAAGCCAACGCTCAAGCGGAAGAGGATGCGCGCAGACGGTCTCAGGCAGAAGCCGATCGGGCAGCGGCTGAGAAGGCGCAGGCGGAGGCTCAACTGCAGCAAGCGCAGGCCGACGCCGGACGTAATGCCGCCCTGGCCGAGCAACAGAAAGCTCAGGCAGCCGCCGAAGAAGCAATTCGTCAGAAGGAAGAGATGCGGCAACGTTTGCTCACCCAGCTCAATCAGGTGCTGGAGACGAGAGATACGCCACGCGGTCTGGTTGTGAGTATGCCCGATGTGCTGTTTGACTCTGGCAGTTACACTCTGAAGCCTGCGGCCCGCGAGCGGCTGGCGAGGATTTCAGGAATTGTTCTGGCCTATCCGGACCTGCGCTTGGAAATAGAGGGTCACACTGACAGCATCGGCAGCGATTCCTACAATCAAACGCTATCTGAAAAGCGGGCGGCTTCGGTACGCGACTATCTGGTCGACAACAACGTTTCCATCAACAATGTGATTGCTCGCGGCCTGGGCAAGGGAAATCCGGTGGCCGATAACAGCTCAGCCGCAGGACGGAAACTCAATCGCCGTGTGGAGATGATTGTTTCGGGCGATGTAATCGGAACCCAGATCGCGCCCGGAGCGGCCTCGAGCGCACCTGCACCACCACCCCAGTAGGTCATACGGAAGTTGAAAGAGCAAACAGGAGAAACGCGGCCGTGCTCCAAAAAAGCATGGCCGCGTTTCTATGCGAGAGTCTTACCAAACCCTGCAGGCATTCACCGGCATCATGGGCTGACCTGCTTTGCACCCGAAAGCTTTGCCAAACTCCGGCATGTTCTGCACCACGCCATTGGCGCGAAATTGCCGGGGCGAGTGCGGATCTGTTTGCACTTGGAGACGAAGCTGTTCGGGACGCGTGTTGCCGCACCAGCTTTGCCCGTGCCCTAAGAAGAATTGTTGGATCGGCGTATAACCATCCAGCTTCTTGTCCAGATCGATATTCTTTCTCTTCGCGTCAGCCAGGAGGGCGATGTAGGCCAGTCGCAGTCCACCGTTGTCGGCTGTGTTCTCGCCAAGCGTCAACTTGCCATTTACCTTAACTTCATCGACCGCGACGAAATTTCCGTACTCTTTTACTTCGCAGCCTGCTTTTTCATCAAACTTTTTTCCGTCCTCCGCAGTCCACCAGTCGGCGAGATTCCCGTTGGCATCGAACTGGCGTCCCTGGTCGTCAAAGCCATGGGTAAGTTCGTGCCCTACGACGCCACCAATGTGGCCGTAGTTCGAGGCATCCGAGGCGTGACTGTCATAAAGAGGTGCCTGGAGAATTCCTGCCGGGAAGTTGATGTCGTTCATGCTCGGATTGTAATAGGCATCAACGGTTGCCGGAGTGATCAGCCACTCCCCCCGGTCAATGGGCTTGCCGATCTTGGCCAGCTGTCGCCGGTTTTCAAATTCAGTTGCGCGCAGCGCGTTCCCGAAGGCGTCATCCCGCGCGATGCTGAGCGCAGAATAATCCCGCCAATGATCCGGATATCCGATCTTGTCTGCGACGGCACGTAATTTCTCCTTAGCACGAACCTTAGTCGCTGGACTCATCCAATCCAGAGTATCGATGTCCTGGTCCATTGCGGCCTCGATGTCCTCCACCATTTGCAAGGTCGCCTGCTTGTTCGCTGGAGGAAATTCCTTGCTGACGTAGACTTCGCTCAATGCCTCGCCCAGTCCGGTGTCGGTTGCCTGTACACAGCGCTTCCAGCGTGCCCTCTGTTCGGGCTGCCCTCTCAATTTGTGTCCGTAAAAATCGAAGTCTTCGTCGTCAATCGCTTTAGGTAAAACGTAGCCAGGCGTGGATGCAATGATCTGCCACCGCAAATATGTCTTGATAGTTTCCATATCGGTATCGGCGACCAAGGCGTTCAAACCCTTGAAGAATTCAGGCTCGGTGACATTAACTTCCGTGACCGGAGGAGCGCCTGAGGCCGTCAGAAAGCGCTTCCATTCGATATTTGGCGAGAGAGACGATAATTCGGATACTGGCATCAGATGGTAGATTTTGTTGGGGTCGCGTCGTGATGTCACATCCATCGCCACTTTAGCGAGTGCGGTTTCGAGTTTCATGATCGCCTGCGCATCGCTACTGGCTTTGGCTTCCGACTCCCCTGCAAGTTTCAGGATGTTTGTGACGTGCTGCACATATTGGACCCGGGTTTTTTCTGGCGCATCACCGGTTCGAAAATAGTAATCGCGTTCCGGAAGACCGAGGCCTCCCTGATCGACCACGGCAATTTGCTTTTGCGCATCCTTGAAGTCCTGCTGTTGCCCGAAACTCAGGAAAGCGTTCACTCCAATCAGCTGGTAGTGCGCGAGAAGTTCGGGAAGCTCCTCTTTGCTCTTGAGCGCGGCAATGCGATCGAGTTCAGGCTGCAGTGGGACCAATCCTCTCCTATTGACGGCGTCCACATCCATGCATGCCGCGTAAGCGTCACCGATCTTCTGTTCGTTCGCACTTCGGTTCGCCCCACCCTGTGACGCTTTTTCGAGCATGGCGTGCAGAACCTGCTCGGTGTGCTCGGCAATAATGGCGCCCGTGGAATACCCTGAACGGTCGGGCGGGATGGGGTACAACTTATTAAAATTGCCGCACGCGTACTTGAAGAAATCGACGCATGGGTCGGCGCTGTTGTCGATCAACTGTTTGTCCAAACCAGGGAGAAGTGCGGTACTCTTTTCCGAATCCAACGTCGCGGTACCTGGTGCTTGCGCCATTGCCAGACACGAAGCCGAAATCATCATGATCACGATCGCCAGAGCGCTTGTTATTCGTTTCATCGTCATTTTCCTTTATTTGTGAAACTAATGCGTATTTGTGAAACTAATGCGGATTCAGGACAATAGCCGTTTGAGAACTCAAGCAAACAGCGGGGACCCGCCGATTCGACGGGCGGGCGTCTGATTCGTAAGCGAGCCAAATAAGAAATATCCAGTTTTTGGGGTGGATTCGTCGATTTTGGGCCGTGATTACTTGCCACCCATCAACAGCTTGGCAATGGTTGCCAACTGCATGTTCGAAGTGCCTTCGTAGATTTTGCCTATCTTGGAATCGCGCCAGTATTTTTCTACGGGGTAGTCTTTGGTGAATCCGTAGCCGCCGTAAATTTCTATGGCCAGCGAGGTCACCCGCTCTGCTATCTGCGAGCAAAATAGTTTAGCCATCGCCGCCTCTTTTACGAAGGGCACCCCGGCATCTTTCATCCGTGCTGCGTTATAAACCATCAGGCGCGCAGCTTCGATCTCAGTGGCCATCTGTGCGATCTGAAACTGGATTCCCTGAAAATCAGCGATAGACTTGCCGAACTGTTTGCGTTCCTGGGCATATTTAGCCGCGTATTCCCAGGCGCCACGAGCGACTCCAGCCATTTGTGCTCCGATTCCGATGCGGCCTTCATTCAAAGTCTCGATGGCGATTTTGTAGCCCTTTCCCACTTCGCCGAGGACATTCGCCTTCGGCACGCGACAGTCTTCAAGAATCAATTCGCAGGTGGAAGAAGCCCGAATGCCCAATTTGTCTTCCTTCTTACCCACCGCGAACCCGGCGAAGTCTTTCTCGATAACAAATGCGGTAATACCTTTGTAGCCGGCCGCGGGATCGACCGTAGCGAACAGGATAAAAAGGCCGGCTTCCTTTCCGTTCGTAATCCAGAGCTTTCGTCCATTCAGAACGTAGTCGCTGCCTTTCAAGGTTGCGCGGGTTTGCAATGCGAAGGCATCGGATCCTGATCCCGCCTCGCTGAGCGCATAGGCGCCGCAGGTGTCCGCCGCCATGCGCGGCAGATATTGCTTTCTCTGTTCCTCGCTACCCCAGCGCAGCAAGGCATTGTTTACTAGTGTGTTCTGTACGTCGACTACCACGCCTGCGGAAGCATCCACGCGCGACATTTCCTCGACCGCAAGGATCGCCTCAAAAAACCTTGCTCCGCCACCGCCGTATTGTTCGGGAATCTCGATACCCATTAATCCCAGGTGAAAGAATTGCTGGATCAGGTCTTTATCGAAGACTCCTTTTTCGTCCATTTCCTTGACCAGAGGCCTGACCTTTTCGTCGGCAAACTGGCGAATGTTATCGCGGAACATGATCTCGTCTTCGGTGAAGGACGTTAGCGGGGAAAGCGATGGGGTTTGGAGCGTGGTTTCTGGCATGGGGTTACCTCAGACTACTTTCGGTAGCGAACCTTAAATTTTAGCACTGGGATATGTCTTGAAAGGTCGGCAAATCAGCCCATGGCGGAATGCTAAGTTAATTTCGTTTGCCGCCGAAAATGAGTTTGAGGCCGTCCGCCTGGAGGATCCGTTGGATCTGGTTTCGAGCATGCAGTGACCATGGACCGACAGTATCCAGCTTCACATACGCTCGCCAGTGTTTCAGGGCCTTACGTGGCTCCTTCACTTTCTCGTAGGCAAGCGCAAGATTGTAATGAGCGTCGGCATACGTGGGCGCGAGCTGCAATGCCGTGCCGTAGGTCTGGATGGCCTCACCAACCCGCCCGGTTTCATCCAGCACGTTACCCAGATCGAAATAAGCCAGGGCATAGCGAGGGTCAATCTCAATGGCCCGTCGATAATGTTTTTCCGCTAAGGCATATTCCTGGCGGTTGTAGTTCAGTGTGCCGAGATTGATATGCGCGGCGGCATGATCGGGATCGAGTTCCAGCACCTGCTCGTACATCTCGACAGCTTGCGACTGGCTGTTGGGATCTTCCTCGAAGGCGATGCCCCGAGCAAATAATTCTGCCACGTCCGCGGAAGCGGGATCGGGGCTGATCGAAACGGTTGTGCTGTTTACTACCCGCGGACCGGTGGAGAAGTCGAACATGAACTGCCCGGCGATGGGTTCGAGCACTTTCCCCTGGTGGCGGAATGCTATCCGGTGACCGGCCGAAAATGCTCCCGCTTCCAGAAGCGGATTCTCCATCCCCGCAACCTGCTTTTGCATGGCTTCCAGGGATTGCCGGATCACTGCCGGACGCACTTTGCGGGCACAGAGATCTCGCACCTTTTTGATCTGGAGGAGGTCAAAAAACGAATAGCTTTCGGCGGCGGTTACCAGTCCAGCTTTCTCCCATGCCGTCAACTGGCGCCCAGTCAATCGAAGTATGCGCAGCAGGTCTGCTCTTGGATATCGATACACTTTGTTAATAGGACTCTGCCTCTATTATCGGGAAAGTTACTCCCCGTCGCAAGTGGAAAGTGACCGTTAACGGAATCAAAACAGGCAACTTGCAGCGCGATTGGTGCAGATAATAAGAAAACTGGAGCCGACGAGCGGAGTGAGCCGGTCTAGACGCCGCATTGACCACCCAATGAGCGCCGTGGACCGTCCTTGGCGCCCGTAACCTGACATGTGCTCTAAACAGCTTGGACGTGCAACGGCCTGATTGCTTCAACGACTCCGCGCTTAAGGCACTCCGCGCAGTATCGCTATTTTGAATGTCCCGTGGAAACAGAGAGAGGTCCTCAAATCAAGCAGGGTTGCTTCTCAATGCCAGCTCGCTGATGGCCGATATTTTATGCGAAACTCTCAGGGCTGCAATGGGCGTTTATTCACTTATACGCTCGTAGCTCTCGTGTCCCTCCTGGTTTGGGTGGGGTCGCGACTACGGCCGATCAGTCGGCCGATCTTTTAGGAGCGATCTGAGATCGGGCCAGGCAGGCCCGTCCCTGACGGCGCGGTTTGCGCACACGCCTCCCGACAGTCGCCATCATCGAACGTCATAAGTTTGGGGAGTAGAATGACCGCCAGAAAGCGGGAGGGCGTATGCGGGATCAATGGCGTCTCTCAAAACCTGCATTTGGGTCCTGGTCCTCAATAGGTGCCGGCCACAGCAACAGCAGCAATGGTGCTGACGGCCGCCAGAGACTCGCTGCGGGAATGTGGGTTCTTGGTTGCGTAGTTTTGAACCTGCTATCGTCGGGTGGATGTGGGAACAAGAACGTTTCGGCAGCGGCCCCGCCTCCTCCAAATGTCCAGGTGGTCGAAGTCGTCCAACGGGACGTTCCGGTCTATCACGAATGGATTGCAACCCTTGATGGGTACGTAAACGCGCAAATCCAGCCGCAGGTGTCGGGATATCTCATTCAGCAGAATTACCGGGAAGGGGCACTGGTTCGCAAAAACGATGTGCTCTTCAAGATTGATCCGCGGCCTTTTCAAGCACTGCTTGATCAAGCCAAGGCCCAGCTGGCGCAGGCTGAGGCACAGCTGGGTAAGACGCAGCTGGATGTACAGCGTGATACTCCCCTGGCGAAAGAGAAGGCAATCGCGCAGAGCCAGCTCGATAACGACATACAGGCGAACTTAGCCGCCAAAGCGACGGTTCAAGCCGACCAGGCGTTGATCGAGCAGGCACAGCTCAATCTGGAGTTCACAAATGTGCGCTCGCTTATCGATGGGGTGGCCGGAATTGCCACCGGTCAAGTAGGAAATTTGGTCGGCCCGCAAGCCATTCTCACAACTGTCTCCCAACTCGATCCGATCAAGGCGTATTTCGTTGTCAGTGAACAGCAATACCTCGCCTTTGTTCAGCGTAATCCGACGGTGGCGGCACGGGAAAAAACCGAAAGACAGCTCGTTTTGGAACTGGTTCTCTCTGACGGATCCACGTATCCCGAAAAGGGGAAATTCTTCGCCGCAGACCGTCAAGTTGATGTACAGACAGGCGCGATTCGTCTGGCCGGATTGTTTCCGAATCGCGAAGACATCTTGCGGCCTGGTCAATATGGCCGCGTGCGCTTTGTCAGCTACATCAGACCGGCGGCGCTCCTGGTACCGCAGAAGGCAGTCACGGAGCTTCAGGGCTTGTACCAAATCGCCGTGGTCGGAAGCGACAACAAAGTGAACGTGCGCTCAGTCAAGGTGGGGGAGCGGACCGGCTCAATGTGGATTATTGAAGAGGGCCTGCAACCTGGCGAGCGGATTGTGGTGGAGGGCGTGCAGAAGGTTAGGGATGGCATGCCCGTCAAGGCAACGATCGCGGCCGCTCAGCCGACGGGTAATTGAGTCGTGTCCAAATTTTTCATCAATCGTCCAATTGTGGCGATGGTGATTGCCATTGTCACTGTGATTGTCGGTGCTGTGACGATCGCCAGTCTCCCCATCGCACAGTTCCCTAACATCGCGCCCCCGGAAGTTCAGGTACTTGCCACCTATGTTGGTGCGGATGCCCAGACCCTAGAGCAATCGGTGGCCACTCCGATCGAGCAACAAATGAGCGGAGTGGACAACATGAACTACATGTACTCGGTGAATGCCACCGGGAACTCACAAACCACCCTGGTGGTGAACTTCGACGTCAAGACCGATCCCAATAACGATCTGATTCTTGCCCAGTCCAGGGAGACGCAAGCTGCATCGCAGCTTCCCACTGACGTTACCAATTACGGAATTACGGTACGAAAGTCGGTCACCGCCCCGCTCATGCTGATTGCGGTGTACTCGCCGCACGGAAGCTACGACGCAAAGTTCCTTGCCAATTACGCATATATCAACCTCGTGGATTCCATTACTCGTTCGCCGGGAATCGGCCAAGTCAATGTATTTGGCGCAGGGCAGTACGCCATGCGGCTCTGGGTGAAGCCAGACCAGCTTGCCAAGCTGGGCATCACCGTCCCGGAGATCGTCACCGCAGTCCAATCGCAGAACACAGTGAATCCGGCTGGAAAAGTAGGTGGAGAACCGATTCCTCCAGGACAACAATTCGCCTATGCGGTTCGCGCTCAAGGGCGATTGGTCTCCCCCGAAGAATTCGGAGAGATCGTGATCCGCGAGTCGCCCGAGGGCGGAGTTGTGCGATTGAGAGATGTCGCCCGCATCGAATTGGGAGCGCAGGACTACTCCGTGGCGGGACGCTTAAATGGCAAGCCGAGTGCCGTGGTAGCCGTCTATCAACTTCCTGGATCCAACGCGGTTGATGCTGCAAACGGCGTTAAGAAACTGATGGCCGAACTGAAGAGCCGCTTTCCCGGCGATATGGACTATGCCGTCGCGCTCGACACCACCCAGTCGGTGGTGCAAGGAATAAGGGAGATCGTCATTACCCTCCTGATTGCCATCGCGTTGGTGATTCTCGTCGTCTATCTCTTTCTTCAAGGATGGAGAGCGACGTTGATTCCTCTGCTGGCGGTGCCGGTGTCGCTGGTCGGCGCCTTCATCTTTTTCCCGCTCTTTGGTTTTTCGATTAATACCCTGTCTCTCTTTGGTTTGGTTTTGGCAATCGGTCTGGTTGTGGACGATGCCATCGTGGTTGTGGAAGCCGTAGAACGGCACATCGAAGAAGGCATGGCTCCGAAAGCCGCGGCGCTGAAAGCCATGGAAGAGATCTCCGGACCAGTTGTGGGGATTGCGCTCGTGCTCTCGGCAGTGTTCGTGCCTACCGGTTTCATACCGGGAATTACGGGCAGGCTATATCAACAGTTCGCGATAACCATCGCCGTCTCCGTGCTTATCTCGGCGTTTAACGCGCTCACCCTTAGCCCAGCCCTCTCCGCACTGCTGCTGCGGCCGAGAGAAAAGCGCGGGGGCTTGTTGAGAAGGTTCTTTGATTGGTTCAATCGCAGCTTTGAGCGGGCCACCAACGGCTACGTGAGAATCTGTGGAGCCCTCATTCGTAAAACCGCACTGACGCTAATCATGCTCGCAATGTTCGGCGTGGGAGCCGCTTTCTTCAGTAACAAAGTCCCATCGAGCTTTCTTCCCGACGAAGATCAGGGATACCTCTATGTCAATTTGCAGCTTCCCAGCGCGGCTTCTCTGGAGCGCACAGACCATGTGACGCAAAAAATTGAGAATATTCTGGCGCACACACCGGGAGTGCAATCCACGACCAGTGTAGTTGGCTTCAGTTTGCTTAGCTTCACCCGCAGCACTTACAACGCATTTCTCTTTGTCACGCTCAAACCGTGGGACGACCGCAAGACACGGGCGGAGCAGTTCCAGGTGATCAAAGCGAACTTGAATCGGACACTCAGCCAGCTTCCGGAAGGAATTGCTTTCGATTTTTCACCCCCTGCCATCCCCGGCGTCGGTACCTCGGGCGGATTCACGTTCGTTCTCGAGGATCGTGCCGGCAAGGACATCGAATTCCTGACCTCAAACCTGAACGCGTTTATGGCTGCGGCCCGCAAGCGCCCGGAAATAGCCAGCTTGAGCACTACCTTTCTAGGAAGCGTTCCGCAGCAATTTATCGACGTGGATCGCGACAAGGTGATCAAACAGGGAGTGGCCATCGCCGATGTGTACCGTACCATTCAAGCTTTTATGGGGGGATTGTTCATAAACTATTTCAATCGTTTCGGCCGGCAATGGCAGGTCTACGTCGAGGCCGAGGGCGAGTATCGCACCAACGCGGAAAACGTGGGCCAGTTCTATGTCAAGAATCACGGTGGAACCATGGTCCCGCTCTCGGCGCTCACCAGATTTGAATCGCGCCCGGGTCCTGAGTTCACCATGCGCTATAACCTCTTTCGCTGTGCGCAAATCAACGGCAGCGCCGCCCCGGGCTACAGTTCAAATCAGGCGACGGCTGCCCTGGAGCAAGTCTTTGCTCAGACCATGCCGGCGGAGATGGGGTATGACTACCTGGGAATCTCATTTCAGGAAAAGAAGGCGCAGGAGGGAGTGCCGCCGTCAGCCATCTTCGGACTATCGCTGTTGTTCGTTTTCCTGATTCTCGCGGCATTGTACGAGAGTTGGACACTGCCCTTTAGCGTTCTGCTTAGCACACCGGTTGCGGTGTTTGGGGCCTTCGCGGTTTTGTGGATTCGACGCGCGCTGGTCGGTACGTTCTACCCGCCTTACATGGTGCAAATCGAAAGCGACATCTACTCTCAAATTGGGCTGGTAATGCTGATCGGCCTGGCGGCAAAGAATGCCATCCTGATCGTGGAATTCGCCAAGGACGAATTCGAACAAGGCAAGCCTCTCGTTGAGGCCGCCCTCTCAGGAGCCAGGCTTCGTCTCCGGCCAATCTTGATGACCTCCTTTGCCTTCATTTTCGGGTGCATTCCGCTGTGGACTGCTACGGGTGCGGGATCTGTTTCCCGTCAGATCATGGGAACCACCGTGATTGGCGGGATGCTGGCGGCGAGCGCGCTGGGCATTTTCTTCGTCCCAGCTGTGTTTTGTGTGGTGGAGAGGTTCTCCAAGGCTGAGCACAACAATGCATCCCCTACAAACGCGATGCCGACTCCAGGCGAAATTCCGAGAGGAATAGGAGACGACTAGGATGAGGAAGCAGCTTGCTCTTCAAATCCTGGGGTTCGCAATTCTGGCGTTCGCCTGCGGATGCGCAGTCGGACCAAATTACCGGAAACCGACAGTTAACGTTCCTACCGTCTATCGCGGCGCCGCTCCCGAGGCGGCAGCCCAGGGCGAAGCCCGATCACTCGCCGAAGAAAAGTGGTGGGATGTTTTCCGGGATGAACAGCTAAGGGAATTGATCAAGGTCGCCCTGCAACGGAACTACGATGTGCGCATCGCGGCCGCACGAATTTTGCAAGCGCAGGCCCAGTTAGGCGTTACTCGCGCCGACCAGTTTCCAACCATTGCAGGCAGTGCGGCCGCGATCAATGAGCGCAGCGCACAGTCCAAGTTCATACCTGCCTTCGAAACCAGCGCAAATCAGGTGGGGGCGAGCCTCGCCTGGGACTTGGACTTCTGGGGTAAGTACCGCCGCGCAACCGAAGCGGCCCGTGCCGATCTGACGGCCACCGAGTGGGCTCGGCGCGAGATTCTCACGGACTTGGTTGCCAATGTAGCCAGCGCGTACTTCCAACTTCGCGCCCTAGACTTGCAGCTTGAGATCTCCCAACGGACCCTGGCATCGCGTCGGGACTCATTGCGACTGACCAACCTGTTGGCTCAAGGTGGATCCACCTCCATGCTCGACGTCCGCCAAGCGGAACAGCTGGTTTTTACCGCGGCTTCCGAAGTCCCTAGTCTCGAACAACAGATTGAGCAGGAGGAGAACTTCATTAGTACTCTCCTCGGAAACAACCCTGCACCCGTTCCCCGAGGACGAAAGCTAACGGAGCAGGAACATCCTCCTACGGTGCCTGCTGGGCTACCCTCTTCTTTGCTGGAGCGGCGGGCAGACATACAGCAGGGCGAACAGCAGTTGATCTCCGCCAACGCCCAGATTGGAGTCGCGCGGGCGGCCTACTTCCCCCAGATATCACTCACCGCCACAGCTGGATATCAAAGTTCCGCTTTGACTAGTTTGTTCAGTGGACCGGCCGGATTGTGGAACTTTGGCGGAGCACTCGTCCAACCCATCTTCACTGGCGGAAAGTTGCGATCAAACGTGCGCCTGACCGAAGCTCAGCAGCAGCAATTTCTGCTCCGGTATGAACAGACGATCCAGGGGGCGTTCCGGGAAGTTTCTGATTCCCTAATTGCCTACCGCAAAACACAGGAGTTCCGTCAGCAACAAGAGCTACTGGTGGCGTCTGCACAAGACGCATCGCGGCTGTCGCATATGCGATACAGCGGAGGTGTCGCGAGCTATCTCGAAGTTCTTACCAACGAAACCAACTCTTTCTCTGCAGAACTGGGGCTAGCACAGGCTCAGCTCAACGAATTGTTGGCCCTCGTTGAAGTTTACAAAGCCTTGGGTGGCGGCTGGGAACAATGAGTTTCACTCAGACATGGGCTGGTCGCCGATCTGTAGGCTGAAGGCTCACTTTTGGGCCCGATCATCGCTTTGGCCGGCCTGATGGCAATCCCGGAACAGCTCCAGAGGCGCTCCCTATCAGGTAAAAGCGGTGAGATCCCTGACACATGCTAGTGTCTGGAGAATGCTGTCGATGGGGTTGGGTCCGAGCTTGTTTCGCTCCCCTTGAGGTCCATGCGTTCAATGAGACCGTTCGCGATGGTGTAAACGTGCCACACCTCGCTATCAGAAAGGACATCGCCACCAAGGCTTTTCACGAGTTGATGAACTTTGACGTCGGTAATGCCGCCTTCCTGGTCGATTACCTCAAGTGGTTCGACGTGGGGATCAAACTCCTTCCACTGACGGGTCCAGTAGGACCGGATCTCTTCTTTCCCGATGACACGCCCGCCTTCCGATGCCTTGGGCCAGCTAACGTTCTCACTCATGAGCGCCAGGGCGCTGTCGAT
This sequence comes from Terriglobia bacterium, assembly GCA_963786325.1. Classification (GTDB taxonomy): domain Bacteria; phylum Acidobacteriota; class Terriglobia; order Terriglobales; family Acidobacteriaceae; genus JAIQFF01. Next base: position 234,547 of record CAWAYW010000010.1, on the reverse strand, counting down.
ATCCCGATGATTGAAGGCAGAGTAGGCCTGAGCTATCAACATCTGTGTGTTCGGCATGAATCCTCCCGAGTGCATATCTGTACTTTACACATAGAGCAAGATGCGCGCCTGGTGCAGACGCATCGGAACACGATCCTCGAAGAAGAATTGCGGGCGCACGCGAAAATCCGCTGCGACAGTACCGGTGATCCGCCAACTCGGGGAGCGGTTGGAGCTGCTCCGCCTGAGCTGTCACAACCACAGGCAGGACCTATCTTCCGAAACTCCTTGGGAAATCCGCTCTCGATGAAGAACGTCTTGACGCGGGTGATCCTGCCGGCGCTGAATCGCTGCGCTCATTGCGGCGAGTCGAGAGGCCCGCCGCACGTGAAGGCCGATCACGTGTACCAGCCGGACGCACGCCTTTTCCGTTGTTGAATTCTTCCTTGATGCGTGAACTCACCTCAACCTGATGAGGCGGGGTCGCGGTCCTGTAGCCACGGTCAAAAAGAGTGTGAAGGTCTTGGCGCAGCAGGATGCCGTTCGAAGGAATGTGTGCCCCGCCTGAGGAGTACGGTCTGATATGCGCTGCTTCCAGCACGTGGCGTACCGGGAAATTCGTAAAGGCACATCGCCTCTCGTATGAATCGGTCACGATAAGTCGGAACGAACCCTGCCCAAGGCGGGGATTGTGGCTCTTCGATTGGCTACGCTCCGTTACGGGGATACCGCTCATCAGCGGTTCGACGCGGTGCCAAATCTCCCGCCCGTCGCCCTCTGAATCGTAAACCTCGACCCCTGACGATCTCCTGTTTCCATTCTGGAAGTCGAATCCAGTCCGCGGCACCCGGATTCAGTTCCGCCGAATGGTCGCAGAAATGTCATTTGTCAGCCGTCGATGTGTTGACCGCAGTGAAGGCATTGGGCCGGCTTAGTCCGCCATGTCGATTAGAAGAGTTCCATTTTCAACTCGCACGGGATGCTGCTCAAGAATGCCATTGAAACAGTACCGCAGCATGTAGTTGCCATCCTCTAGCACAATACCGGACTTTGAGCTTAGAGTCGTATGGGTCACGACTCGATCCAGAGGCGTCATGCCTTCGTCAAACCGAATTTCTTTTACCGTGGGATCCACCTTAACGTTGTAGGTTTTCCCTTCACCCGCCAGCTGGCCCAAAACTTGGTCAACTGCTGTTTTTTTCATGCCATCTTTGTCAGCTGGGCGTGGCTCAACTTGATAATGGTTAACTGGGGTCGTTTTCATTTTTGAACCTCCACATCGTCTCGTCTTCAATTTGGACGAATTTACTGCTATCCGGAGTTGCGGGCTGTGAGCGAAATCACAGGTTGCGGTAATGCGATGCATATCAGCAGGATTGCTGGCTCGATAATGGATGAAGAGCCAGGCTTCTTGGCGTGATTCTCGAGATTGAAACTCGCTAGGTTCGAAATGAGATGATGAGTGGAGTCTACGTGTTTTAATCGGGGCCGTGATGTTTTTCATGGGCACGTCCTGCCTCCGCAAGGGCGACCGAGCGTGGCCGCGACAGCTAAGCCCAGAGTACCGTTTTCGGCTTTACCATATGCATACGAATGAGCGAATCGACAGTGTCTACCGCCGCGGCGATACTTATTTACCCGAGGCAACGGATCGCCTGAACCGATTTCTCCGAGATCATCGCACACCGGCGCCGCCCCCGGCCGGCTTGGATCAGAGATTGATATTATTTGCGGATATCGCACGCCGTGGAGTAGTGAATTTCTGCGACAGAACAGCAGCGGTGTTGCCTTACATAGTCCGCACCTGCAAGCCGAGGTTATCGACATCCGTATACCAGGAAGTAGAACCTCGAGATTCCGCGATGTTGCGCTGGCTCTTTCCCGTGGTGGAGTGGGATACTACGCGAAATCGATTTTTGTTCATGTAGATGTGGGTCGGGGTTCGCCGCCGAGTAATCACTTTGCATTGGGCCGCGAGAGAGAAGATTCGGCCGGCCCCACGTCGCGGGCCAGATATTCACTTACCCGCGAATGACCTCAACTGAGCAGTCGGCATAGAGCGCAACCGACTCGGACACGCTTCCTAAAACCAGCCGATCAAAGCCATGCCTGCCGTGCGATCCAAGAACAATTAAATCCACGCCCCAGGCTCGGGCCTGGTCCAGGAGGATTTCACGTGCGTCCCCTACCGGCGTACCTGGACCATCGCACATCTTCAGTCCTTTTGAGGTCAAAACGTGTTGCGCTTGAGCGATGGCTTCGTCGGCACGCTTGCGAGCGCCCTCCAAGATCTCATTGAGAAGGCTATCAGGATAGATCGGGCAAGGTGAAGATGCGCTGGTGGCATTCTCCAGCGTCAGAAGTTCCCGCACAGAAACAATCTTAATCTCGCTGCCGCTCGGCCAGGGGCGGTTGGCGACGGAGCGTAGGGCGATTTCGGAACACTCAGACCCATCAGTAGCGAGGAGGATCTTCATGGCATGAGATGAAGGCGACGAATCTGCGGATCCGGGTCGCACGATTTCTACAGAGCAGGGCGCACAGCGGAGGACCGTCTGTGCGACACTGCCTAGGAAAAATCGGGAAAGCGCACCCAGTCCGCGCGAACCGACCATCACCAAGTCGGCTTTCCATTCCCGAGCAAAATCCGGAATCGCCTTTTTGGGATAACCCAATTGAATATCAGAAAAAACTTTGATTCCGGGACGATCCAGTTTTTCAGTAGCTGTTTTCACCAGAATTCGAGCGGCGTGTTTCGCATCCTCAATGAGTGTGGGCAGTCCCTCCCAGCGTCCCATGTCTACAATACTGAGGGCATAGATAGCCGTACCTTTCGGCCAGGGGCGGGCCGCCGCCTCGTTCACTACGTGTTGCGAACCACTCGACGGGTCAATTGCTAATAGGACTCTCATACCGTTCTCCGGTCTTTCTAGCTCGGGTCGGCGCAAAACGCATCGACTTGCCTTTCTGAGCCTGCCACTAACTCCGACGGGCCGACGTGAGGGCGATCATGGGTGCTTGTGACACAGATCACTGCGGCTCAAAAGCGCCCGGTTCATTGTGGGAATCGAGAGGTGCCCTAGGGGAAGCATTGAGACCGTCACCAAATCAAATTGAATAGTTTTCTTTACCTGACGGATTTCTCGGAGCCCGCTGAAGCCGCTCTGCCGTTTGTGACCGCGATTGCCCGCGAGTACGGTTCCGAGATTTGCGCTTGCCACATCCTGCTTCCTCTACGCGTGCATGGCGCCTGAATTTGCCAATGTGGTTTTGCCGGCTTAGAGAAAGAAGCGCAAGCAAAAATGCGGAGGATCGAGTCGCAGCTAAGCGGTCTGCCACCCCAGACTCGGATTGAGCGTGGATTTGAAGTTCGGTCAACTCTCCAAAGGATAGTGGCGGAAAACAACATAGATCTAGTGGTATTGGCCACACACGGTCGCAGAGGTGTTCAAAAGTTTCTACTGGGGCCGGTTGCCGACGAGCTCTGGAGACACGCGAACGTGCCCGTACTCACGATCGGCCCTGGGGTGGACCGCTCTCACGGCGAGAAAGGATTCCATTGTGTGCTTTCGCTACGGATTTCACCGCGGAATCATTGGAGGGTCTGCCTTATGCGGTATCGATGGCGCGAGAATATCAGGCGCACCTTGTTCTCTTGCACGTTATCCGACAGCTCAAGAAGGAAGAAATCCTGGGAGAGCTATCCGCATCGGATGCGATCTACTATCTGGGGCAACTGGTACCGACGGACGCCGGGCTGTGTCACCGTCCGGAGCTGGAAGTGAAATATGGCGCACCTGCGCAAGACATCATTGATACGTCAGCCGATGCGGCGCCGATTTCAACCCATGTTGGGCGGACAATTGCCCAAGAGGTGGGTGCCCCTGCCAGTTCTGACCGTTCGAGGTTAGAGTCCCGTCTCTGAAGTCTTCATCTCAAGTGCTCATCTGAAATTAGTCATCCCCCAGGCGCAGCATGCGTTTGCCCAACTCGACCAACGCGAGGTAAGTCACGGTTGAGATGGCTAGAAACACAAAGAATGGGGACGGCAGCGGAACGAATCCGAATAACCTGGTAAAGGGAGAATACGGAAGGGCGATGCCGGTGGCTACGATCATGATAGTCGTGATTGCCAGGGGCACGCTGGGTCGGCTCTTCAGTGGATTTCCCGCCGTGCGGATCACAAAGATCACAAGCGTCTGCGTAGCCAGGGACTCGACAAACCATCCGGTGTGAAATTCCGGCTGGCTGGCATGGAAAAAATGCAGCAGTACGTAAAAGGTCAGAAAGTCATAGATCGAGCTGATCGGGCCGATAGTGAGCATGAAATTACGAACCTTCTTCATGTTCCACGGGTGTGGACGCCGCATGTATTCGTCGTCAACGTTGTCGGAAGGGATCGTAAGCTGTGATGCGTCATAGAGAAAATTGTTCAGAAGTATTTGGGTGGGAAGCATCGGTAGAAACGGCAGGAACACTGAGGCCGCTGCCATGCTGAACATGTTGCCGAAATTAGAACTGGTGCCCATGAACAGATACTTGAGCACATTGGCCGAGGCTCGGCGACCTTCAATGATGCCGCTGTGGAGAACCCCCAGACCCGGCTTCAGCAGAATGATGTCCGCCGCGTCGCGAGCGACGTCAACTGCGGAGGCCACGGAGATACCGACATCGGCGGCATGCAGAGATGGGGCGTCATTGATCCCGTCTCCCATATAGCCCACAACGTGGCCGCGCCGTTTGAGGGCGTGAATGATGCGGTGTTTCTGCATCGGCGAGACGCGCGCGAATATCGTCGTCTCTTCCGCTCGGTGCTCGAGCGCGATATCGGTGGTCGATTCGAGCTCCTCACCCAGCATGACCCCGGGATTCTGGATGCCGACCTGTTCGCAAACGTGACGTGCCACTAGTTCGTTGTCGCCGGTCAGGATCTTGACGTCAACGCCATCGCGCTTCATGGCCGCGACTGAGGCTGCGGCATCCGAACTCGGTGGATCTGCAAATGCGAGGTAGCCGGCCAACACAAGAGAATGTTCATCCGCGGCTGAAAATCTGGCACTAGGGTCCACGTCGCGATAGGCGACGGCCAGGAGTCGGAATCCTTGGCTGCTGAGGTCATCGAATGTCTGGCGGCAGCGATTTCTCAGATTCATGTCGAGGAGAGCGATGTGCCCGTCACTCTCGTAAGAACGCGAGAGTTCGAGAATTCCTTCCGGGGCCCCTTTCACGATCAACAATCCCGCGCTGTTGTTGGTTGTATTCGTCTCTTTGACGACGATCGAGAGCCGCCGGCGTTCGAAATCGAAAGGAACTTCATCACACTTCAAATAAGCATCTGCATCCCGCCGTTCACTTTTAAGAATCGCGAGTTCGAGGGGACTGCGGATACCGGTCTCGAACTTGCTGTTGATATAGGCCAGGGCCAGCGGGCGATCGGAAGGGTGGCCCAGGTAATCGACTGAGGACTCGAGGATCATTTCTCCGGTCGTCAGGGTGCCAGTCTTGTCGCTGCAAAACACATCGATGGTGCCGAAATTCTGAATCGCCGGGAGATGCTTGACGATGACATGGTTCCGTGCCATCCGGATGGCGCCCCGTCCCAGGGTAACGGAGGTGATCATGGGTAGGAATTCCGGCGTCAGGCCCACAGCCAGGGCAACGGCAAAAACGAAGGACTCGAATGCGTCCTTGTGCATGGCGATGCGTACCACAAGGATGAACAGCACGAGAAAAAAAACGGTTCGCGTGATAAGTAAACCAAACCGCCGGAGGCCGCGCTGGAATTCCGTTTCCTCCGGCCGGTCGGCTAGTCGCGCCGCGATAGCTCCGAATGCGGTGTGAGGGCCAGTCGCGACTATACGAACCACGCCGGTTCCGCTGACCACCGAGGTGCCCAAAAAGACCAGATCGCGTGCCAGCGGGGATTTCTCTTCCACTTGCCCTCCGGCCCGCACCTCCTTTTCCGCCGGCATGGATTCGCCGGTAAGGGCAGCCTGCTGCACGTAAAGATCCCGTGCTTCGAGGAGTTGGCCGTCGGCCGGGACCAGGTCGCCGGCCGATAGCCGGACGATGTCACCGGGCACTATCTCGTACCGCTTGATTTCTTGCCACCGGCCATCGCGCAATGCGGTCGCGGTCAAGCTCACGTGTTCTTGCAGCCGCTGAATGGCGCGCTCCGAACGATAAGTTTGAACGAAATCGATGGTGACGCTGAATACGACGATGACAAAGATGAGTTCTGCCTCAATCTTCTGGCCCAGAAAGGCGGAAATTATGCTGGCGACGAGAAGGATGATGACCAGAGGATTCAGGAACAAGTGCAACAATTCAAATGCGAAGGCACCGCGGCGGTTGGAAGCGGGATCGTTGGGACCAAACTTGGAGAGGCGGGCCTCAGCTTCTTGCGCTGTCAGGCCCGCCAGATTGACTGAAGGACTAGAAACATCTTGAGCGGAAGCTGAGGGTACGGAACTCATAGAGCTCTAGCTCAGGCCCTACTTTTGCTGGATGCTGATCAGATATTCCGTCACGTTCTGCAGCCGGACGTATCCCAGGTCTTGATCATTTTCAATTTGGTGGAAGACCGGGCCCCAGACTGGCATTTCTCGTGAACCGTGGGCGGCGTGATTCTCGTCCCCGGCGATGATGCGGCGCACCCGGGCAGTGGGAAACATACCGTGATTTCGTCGCGCAAGAGTAGTAAGCGGTGGAACTTTGGTCTTTAAGGCTGGCGCGACTGGGCCGTCTCCGCTTCCGTTTCCCCCATGGCAGGAGGCACAATAGTTCCGGAAAATCCTCGCTCCGTCCAGCGGAAGAATTGTGCCTTGATCCGGAGTCCGGGCTGGCGGAGAGTTTTGGTGTGCCGACGCTCGCGGGTTAGCTGCGAACCACAGCAGTGCGGTGGCGCCAAGAGCAAAGCTGGAAACGAAGAACCGGGCTGTGGGCATATGCGTTGCTATCCCTTCGGTCAATGTGGCGTCCCGATTCTACACGGCATCACACGGAGAGGAACCATCGGGCCGAACCTGTCCCTTCCGGTGGCTTCTCTTTGCTCTCCTCTTCGTCTTTTTGCAGCGTACGTTCTCTTACATCAAGGCTTGATCGCGACTTTGATGACGCCCTCGCAGCGCTCACCAAAGAGCTGATAGGCCTCCGTAATCCGGTTGAGTGAGAACGTATGGGTCAAGAGCGGAGTCAAATCCAGCCGTCCCTGCCGGACCAGTTCCATCAATCTGCGCATGCGCTCTTTTCCGCCGGGACAGAGAGTGGTGACGATCTTGTGGTCGCCTAGCCCGGCGGCGAAAGCTTCATTCGGAAGGGAAAGCTTCCCCGAGTAAACGCCCAGACTCGAGAGAGTCCCTCCCGGCCGCAGCACTCGCAATGCGCTCTCAAAAGTCCCCTGAGTGCCGAGTGCCTCGATCGCGACATCCACACCGCGTCCGCCAGTGAGGCGTTTGATCTCCTCGACCACGTCCTGTTGTTTGAAGTCAAACACTGCATCGGCGCCCATTTGCCTCGACATCTTTATGCGAACGGGATCCGATTCAACGGCAATGATCAGGCTTGCGCCCTTGAGCTTCGCTCCGGCTGTGGCGCACAGACCGATCGGCCCTTGGGCGAAAACGGCGACCGTATCCCCGATCTGCAGATCGGCCCTTTCCGCTGCCGAGATGCCAGTGGAAGCGATATCCGCGAGCAGCACCACTTGCTCATCGGTCAACTCGTCCGGGATTTGGGCCAGGTTTGCTTGCGCGTAGGGAACCCGTAAATACTCTGCTTGGGCGCCGTCGATGGTGTTGCCAAACTTCCAGCCTCCGATTGCGCCACCGCACTGCGACCAGTTTCCGCTTAAGCAGATGTTGCATTGTCCGCACGGCGTGATAGCGCCGACCAACACTCGATTACCAACTTCATATCCGGTCACGCCGTCGCCGATCTCGTGAATGACTCCCACGGGTTCGTGACCGATGATCAGGCCCGGCTTTACCGGGTATTCGCCTTTCAGGATGTGGAGATCTGTCCCGCAGATAGTGGTGAGGGTAACGCGAATGACCACTTCACCCGCTCGGGCTTTCGGGATGGGCACGGTTTCCAAACTGATGTTTCCTTGTCCATGAAACACCAGGGCCTTCATGGTCGCGGTGTCATGATCCTGTTCCATGAGCAGTGCGTAAGAGCTGTGTGACATGGGATTTCTCCTTCACCCCACTTTTAGTTGTTGATGCGGGAAAAGCCTATGATGGCGGTTACCTGAGATTGTGATCGAAGTCACACCCACCCTGGATAGGTTTAGAGGTCAAGGACGGCTCGCATAGAAGTTGGATTCCGTATAGCCGATGTGCGGAAGCCAAGGCGCTTGGCGATTTTCTTCATCGACAGATTGTCGGGCAAGATTTCCGCGTCAACATGGTTCAGTTTTTCGTCGCGCGCCACCTGGATCACACGCCTGAATAATTCTGTCCCCAGACCCTGATTCTGGCACGCATCCGATATCAACACAGCGACTTCTCCTTCGTTCTTGGCATGGGACTTCACCAGCCTGCCGACTCCCAGGATGCGATGTTCCCCCGTCGCGTCGCGGTGATCTGCGACGATTGCCATCTCGCGGTCGTAGTCGACAAAGCAAATGCGCACCAGGCGATCATGTGACACCCGCGAACTCAGGCTTAGCGAGTAAAAGTAGCGCAAATACACACTGCGGTCCGAAAGTGTCTGGTGAAATTTCACCATCATAGGTTCATCTTCGGGGCGAATGGGTCGCAACAATACGCTGGTGCCGTTCTTCATCACCCACGAAGAAACATACTGCGAAGGGTAAGGCCGAATCGCCGGCCGGGGAAGAGAATCAGGATCGGTCCCGGGCGGGTGCAATACTATGCGGGCGTCAAGTGCGAGGAATTGCCCGGGTGAAGCAAGCAGAGGGTTGATATCGATTTCCGAAATCCAGGGCTGTTCGATCACGAGTTGGCTGAAGCGGACGAGGAGACTCTCCAAAGCCGGCAAGTCGACCGGCTTGCGCCCGCGCACGCCCTTGAGGGCTGTGAAAATTCGCGTTTGCTCCATCATCCTCTGGGCAAGCGTGCTGTTCAGGGGCGGCAGCGCCAGGGCACGATCGCGATACACCTCAACGAGCGGACCACCGGAACCAAACAGGATTACGGGACCAAACTGGGGGTCAACGCTGCTGCCGAGAATCAACTCGTAGCCTTCAAGGCGCACCATGGGCTGCACGGTTACGCCGGAGAAAAGATCAGGTCCGACTTTCTTTGCCACAGAGGACTTGATCGCCTGAAACGCGGAGCGGATGGATGGTTCATCTTCCAGGTTCAGCTTCACCCCGCCCACATCGGTCTTGTGCGTGATCGTCTCAGAAAAGATCTTCAGTACCACTGGGTAACCAAGGTGACGCGCGCACAATACCGCTTGATCTTCAGTGGCAGCAATTCGAGTTTCAACCGTCGGGATGCCGTAGTGCGACAGAACTTGTTTGGATTCGAATTCGTTCAGCAAAACACGGCCCTGGCTGCGGGCGGTCTCGATGATATGGTCCGCATGATGTCGAGAATCTGGGTCGAGCTCTTCGCCTTCCGCCAGCGCCGGGGTCTCGTAGAGGCCGCGCAGGTTGTAGCTGTAACGCCACATATAGGTGAAGGCCCGGGCCGCCGTGTCGGGAAAGGGGAATGTGGGAATACCGGCGGCATTAAGGATGGTCTCGCCTGGGGCGATACTGGCCCCTCCCATCCAACTGGTGAGCACGGGTTTTCCGGACGATTGGGCGTATGGCTTCAAGCTCTCGGCCACGGCTGCTGGATCGGTCATGCCTTGCGGTGCGAGGATAACCAGCAGGCCGTCGCTATTTGGATCCTGGGAGGCGATTTCAATCGCTTTGGCATAGCGTTCCGAGTCCGCGTCGCCCAGAATGTCAATCGGATTATTGTGGCTCCAGTGCGGCGGCAGAAAGCCATCGAGGGCCTGTTCGGTCTTTTCGGAAAGAAGGGCTAGTTCTCCGCCATTTGCGACGAGAGCATCTGTAGCCAGAACTGCGGGCCCGCCTGCATTAGTCAGAATCGTAAGCCGTGGGCCCTTCGGGCGTGGTTGCTTGCTCAAGACTTCCGCCATGTAAAACAGGTCCGCGATGGCCCTGACCCGCAACACGCCCGAGCGACGGAAGGCGGCATCAAGAACTTCATCACTTCCGGTTAACGCACCGGTGTGAGAGGCGGCAGCCCGGGAGGCAGCTTCCGAACGACCCGCCTTAATAACGATGATAGGTTTTTGCAGCGCTACTTCGCGTGCCGCCGAAAGAAACGACCTGGCGTCGCCGACCGACTCCATATAAATGAGAATGCTGTGGGTGTTCGGATCGTCGCCAAAGTGGTAAATCAGGTCCCCCCAGCCCACATCCAGCATGGAGCCAGTCGAAACAATCGTGCTGAGTCCCACCTGTTCGAGCTGGCCCCAATCCAGAATCGCGGTGAGCAGAGCTCCGCTCTGGCTAAGGAAGGCGACGTTGCCGGGCCGAGGCGCATCCTTGGCGAAGGTGGCGTTCAGGCCAATCGTCGGATTCATGACGCCTAGACAGTTGGGACCAATCAGGCGCATGGTTCCGCGCCGCAGTTGCTCCTGAATCTGCTGTTCCAGTTCGATGCCTTCCGCTCCTCTTTCGCGAAACCCGGCGGAGATAACAACTGCCGACTTAACGCCGGCGTCCACACATTGTCCGATGATGCCTGGGACCGTGGGAGCAGGCGTAGCCACGACAGCCAAATCTACTTTCTCAGGGATGTCGCCGATACTCGGGTAGGCCTTGCGTCCGCAGATTTCCGAATGCCGCGAATTAACGGCGAACACCTTTCCTCGAAAGGAAGGATGCAAAAGGTTCTCGAGAACGGTTCGTCCAACGGAGCCCGTACGCTCCGTCGCCCCGATCACGGCGACGGAATCCGGCAGAAATAATGCATCGAGGCCGGTTCTGATCCCTGCCTCTGCGACACTCACCATTGTTCTCCTCCCGCACGAGCCCTACACGTTGGCGACAGACTATCAGTGATCGCGCCTAAGCATGAGTTGTATGCGATCCACCCTGCCGGTCCGGTGATTCTGATCACAGCGTTGAGTGACTGATGCCGCTGCCAAGAGGGTCCTGTCTTAGTAAGAATCGACCCTGCATATTGAAAACGAGTGCACCGAGGGGACTAACCTTGTTTCTACGTATGAAGTGATTCACGAATCCGGCCGGGCGCAAGGTATCCATCGGGCGGAAACGGAAAGATACTTCCAGCGATGACACAGTTGACTCTCGATAACGCCATCGATTCTTCGGGACTGGTCGATTTTGACCAGACTCTCGCGCCGTCCGAACGAGACACTTTCATCGGCCATGTCTTAATACCTGTGTGCAGGAGGCAGTCAGATGCTCAAGCGCCATCAGATAACCATACTTCTCTTCTCAATCGTGATGTTGGTCCTGTTCGCCAGCATGCCAACTCCGGTTGCCGGAGGAGCAAATCTTGGCCGCCCAATTTATGCGATTCCTGCATTCTCGCGCCAATACGGCACGTCTTGCAGCACATGCCATGTGGACTTTCCGAAGCTCAACGATTTCGGCAAGGCCTTCAAGGACGCCGGATTCAAGTTTCCCAAAGATGACGAGACCTTCATCAAAATTCCGCCGGTGATGTTGGGGTCTCCGGCGCAGAAAGAACTGTGGCCTCACACCATATGGCCCGGGACTATCCCAGGATTGCCGCCCATCGGATTGCGCTTCAACACGTTCTTCCAGGTGGTCGGCAGGAACCGGAACAACTTTAATCTGCAGACTCCGGGTGATCCCACAGCTCCCTTTATTCCTCGCACTGACTTTCAGTCTGGGCTATTCAGCATCTTCATGGCGGGAAATTTTGGCGATGACATCGCCTTCTGGGTAGACGACGACATCAGTGTCGGTGGCGCCAGCGCAGGTGGTCTAGGGGATGGCTATCTGAAGTTCGTAAACATTGGCCGCCACCTGAAGCTGCCCACCGATTCTCTCAGCCTGCGAATCGGACAATTCGAGCTGGACCTGCCCTTCAGCCAGGCCCGCAGCTGGAATCTTAGCGGTTGGGATATTTATGACCAAGGCAACGTTTCTTCGGTGAACTCGATCCTAGGCCTGCCCACTGTCAGCAACTCGTTCTCGATGTCGAATGCGGCCCAGGGAGTAGAGTTCAGCGGCGGCCACAGTTACCGCGGCTATCATTATTCGCTGGCGATTGTGAATCAGAACACCAGCGGAGGCACGGCAGCGACTGGAAACAACGTTCCACCGGAAGTCGCTTACACGTCAGACTCCAATTTCAAGGACATTTACGCTCGCCTTTCCTACCGCTTTAACTTGGAGCGTGATCCGGCCAGCCGCAACGAAGTCCAGGCGGCAGGAGCCGCCGGACCACGCGATCACACCTATCTCAACGTCGGAACACTCTATTTCTACGGACGTTCCGTGCAGAGGTTTCAAGGTCAGAACAACACCGGCCTGTTGACTGTGTTGACGGCGCGTGAGCCGTTCTATCGCGTCGGTGGAGACTTCAGCTTCAACTATCACGCCCTCAACCTGTTCGGACAGTACCTGTACGGCCGTGACCAGAACCTGCTGCCGCTGCTGCCCGTCGGCCTTCTGCCGCCCCCCACCGGCCTTCTAAGGGGAAGTCCGGCCAGCTTCAGTGGCGGCTTCCTCGAAGCAGACTATCTGGCGTTCCCCTGGCTAATGACCATCATGCGCTGGGACGCAGTGCACTCCACTGCCGATCTAATCAACGGCATCGGAGCCACGCCCGACAGCGATATCGGATCGTTCGTGTCGCCCTTCCGCGCCACACGAAATCGCTTTACGCCGGGCGTGCAGTTTCTGATTCACGCCAACATTAAGGCGTCCTTCGAATACCAGATCCGGCCGCAGCAGATTGTCTACGACCCGACTACCGGTACGGCACTCACTGGTGCTTTTCGTACCAATTCGGCGATTGCAGGTTTGGAATTCGTTTATTAGACCGGGAGGCTATGCCTTCTTTACTTAGACAAGGAGAAATATGAAGAAGAACGTTCTGACTCTAGTGATCGTAATTGGATTTGCTCTGGCGGCCAGCGCTGGCACCATCAGCGGACAAGTCTCCGGCGTTGCAGGACCCTCGGTGGTGTATGTGGACACGATTTCAGGTAAGACCTTTCCCGCGTCTACTCAGCATCCCGTGATAGACCAGAAAGGTCTGCTCTTCCAGCCACACGTGACGGTGGTCCAGGTTGGCACCACCGTGGATTTCCTCAATAGCGACAGTGTCGCCCACAACGTCTTTTGGACTTCCATCGGCGGCAACAAGAAGCTGGGCCACAACCTCGGCACCTGGCCGAAGGGCGAAAGGAAGTCGTTCAAGTTCGACACGCCAGGAGCGGTGCCGATACTTTGCAACGTTCACCCTGAGATGTCAGCTTACCTTATGGTGGTGCCGACTCCCTACTTTGCTACCTCGGATCAGGCGGGGAACTACAAGATCGAAAATGTTCCGGACGGAAGCTACACCCTTACAGCTTGGCACGAAGGAGCCAAGAACCAGTCCAAGCCGGTGGCCGTGTCCGGTGACGCCAAGGCGGATTTCACTTTGAGCAAGTGAAGTGATGGAAGTTCGGAGCAAAGGCTGACTAAGCCTGCACTCCCCCAAGGAAAGACTGAATGAAAAGCTCGTCAAACATACCGATGAAATGCCTGGTGGCAATTTTCGCCTTGCTCTCACCGCTGTTCGCTCAAACGGTAGATAAGGAGACAACAGTCACGGCCGTAAAGGGTGAAAGCTGGATCAGCCATCTGCACAAGAGATTTAGCGACACCAGCATGGGAAAGACCTGGCATTCCGGCCCGGTCACGCCCATGCCAGGAGAGAAATCGACTGGCGGTCAAGAAAAACTGTCACTTGATTTTGCCGCCCGACCTATGGCTTTCCACGGCGCCGACATCTACCGCCTGAATTGCCGGGGATGCCACGCAGAGTCCGGCCACGGTGCGCCTCCGGAAATCAATTCTGTTATCGATCCGGTCCGGGCGACTTCTGTCGAAGTCATTGTGGCAAGAATGAAAAAGGCTGGTATGAACATGAGTCGGGCAAACGCGACGTTGCTCGCGAAGCAATCCAATACCGCGTTGCTCGACCGCTTCCACAAAGGCGGTCAGGATATGCCACCGTTCCCACAACTAAGCGAACCGGAGATTAGATCTCTGCTTGCTTACCTGAGACAACTAGCGGGCGTGCCAGGAGCAGAAAAGCAACAAGTTGCGATCAACGAGCCGCCATCCCGTGCGGGCGAGCAAATCGTCAAGTCCACCTGCCACATCTGCCACAACGCGACAGGGCCCAACCCCAATCCTCAGGAAATTCTGGAAGGAGCAATACCGCCGCTGAGCACTCTCACCACGCGAACCAGCCTGCCTGAGTTTGTTCGAAAAGTCACCGCCGGCTCGCCAATCAACATGGGCGTGATGCCGATACCATTCCGAGGAAGAATGCCAGTGTTTGACTACTTGAGCAAAGACGAAGTGGCGAACGCGTACCTGTACCTTACTCTCTTCCCTCCACAGGAATAGGAGATCTTAGTGAGCAATGCGTTCTGTGTTCAGAGTGCGATTAGAGCGAAAACCAGTTACATTCCAGGAATATTTATGCGCAATATTAAACTGCTCGCGCTGATTCTTGTTGTGGTTCTAGGTCGTGCTTCCGCACAAGTTCTCACGCCCGCTGAGATCAAGGATCCAGATCTGCGCTCGTTGCAGCAACAATACATTAATGATTTGAAGGTTGTGGGTCAGGATATTCAAGCACTCCCGCTCAAGTATCACTTCTATCTGAACCGCAGTTTGGATCTTGACGAATCGCAACAGCAGCATGCCGATCAACGTTCCATTCGCTTTGATCGGTACAACGGCCAGACCGTACTGGCGGTCACTGGCAACTACTACGCTGCCTACCCTGAAAAGATTGCGGCGGATCAGCGGGCGCGCAACACTTTTATGAATGTGGTCATGCCGATTCTGAAGTCGGAAGTGCCGCGCTTCCAGGGAAATCATGAGGTACAAGGCTATGCTCTAGAGATCTCCCATCACGTACTCGGAAACGTCATGGGAGTAATGGTGGAAAGACCGGAAAACCTCATGGTGTTTTTGCCCCAGAGCGGTGCTCTCCAACTTCTGGGTTCTCGGGACGAGAATGTCCAGCAAGCAGGGTTGATGCAGGGTCAGGTTTTTCTTAACGCACAGCCCGTCAATATTTGGCTCAACGGAGAAGGGCCGCAGCCGGTACCGGGCTCCGACCCGAATTTGAGCTCCACTGACCGCTCCCAGTCGCCCGCTGGAATTCAAGTCTCTCAAACCGGTGAGAGGAACGGGGGACTGGCAGCGGTGAGCACCACGGCCCCTCCAGTCGTAAAGCCGAACGACGTTTTCGTCACGCCGGTGCGGGATGCATCTCCGCAGGCGCTGGCCGCGCTGCAAGCGTCTAGTCAGGAAGTTCTCGCCAAGCTTGTGAAGGAGTTGGATCCTCAAGCGCGCTTTGTCGCCTACGCGTCGCCGAGCTTTGTGGCTTTCCGCCAGGACATTTACCTTGAGCTCTCTCTGAACACCACTCTACCCGACTCCGCGGCGGGATCGCGATACAAAGTTGCCGCGATGGCATTTGATGACCATGTGGCGCACCTGATCCGTCCGACGCTCGTCTATTTCAAGGAAGAGCCAAAGTTTGATGGGATCAGTTTCAGCACCACGATACACTTGGCTAGCCGATCCCCTGGGGTCGGCAAAGCCGAGGCCGTGGAATTCTTTTTTCCTTTCACCGTCCTCCGTTGCTACGAGAAATACGACTGCACAGGCCAGCAACTCATTGATACTGGAGTGGTGCTAATCAACGGAGAACGCGTCGCTCTGGACCTCCAGGTGGCCGAAGGTGGCGCTGGCCGCTGAAGGAACTAAAGGAGACCCAAGCCGGAATCGCACGCTGCTATTCTTCTAGAAAATCTGCACTCCTCAATTTGAACTAGCCATGGAGCAATGGTGCGTTCCTGACGGCAGGGATTATTTATTCCGGAGTTGCGTCCCCAGCGGCCACGAGCGAATAGAGGAACACAACGATCCCCGTCGCACAGAGCAGACCGCCGCCACAGACCAGAAGAATAAAAGCCAAAGGACGGGCCCAAAGCAGACAGATGCCCTCCACGAAAAGCCCGAAAATCAGCAACATCCCGGCAAGCCGAAGCCGTTTCTCAAGTCCCGTTATCGATGTCACTGGACTCCTTTCCAGAACTTCACGGTGTTTAGTTGTCCGACATTGTGTACAACATCGTGGCAGCCGCTGGAAAGACAGGAGAGTTTGTTAGCTTTGACGGCTGGAAGCAGATCCGGATCCGCGATGTGGACCGCACCCTCTTCGAAGGATCGGGCGCCCAGATGGCAGTGCAGGCATTCCCGGTTGTTATACGGTTCATAGAGACGAATGGGGTCGTGGGGCTTGCCGAAATACTGCACATAGACGTGGTGCAGCCCATTCAGTTTGGCGCGGAACCCGCCAAACATCGCATAGTTCGTGTGGCAGGTGTAGCAAGCCTCATTGGTAGGTACGCGGTGATTCTGAAAGTGCGCGGCGGCGAGGTAATTGGGGTCATCGACGAACAGGCTGCGACCGTGGGACGCCATTGTGTGACAGGAAAGGCAGAACTCGGTGCTGGTGGACCGCTGAAGCTCAGAAGAAACGCCCATGGTCATGCACAGGGATGGCAGCAGGAACAGGACAAGAAAGGCCAGCATCTTGCCACCCTGGGTCGCGGTCAGACCGGGTCGCGCCACCAGAACACCAATCAGCAGCGCGCTAAAAGCGATCAGGGAAATCAATAGTGTCGTGGAAAAGTGCATCGTCAGTTTTTATTTAGGCGCGAGTGTAAGCGCTCCTGCGGGTACCAGTAGATCGTTGCGTCAGGGAAGCTGAGAATGCAGGGATGCGGACGCACGAGCGGAACGCTCGCGCCTACACTCAGCTTCATCATTTCTTGGCCAACGAACGGATGTACCCGACTAGGTCTTTTATTTGCTCCGGCTTCAGGCCCTTTTTGTAGCTGGGCATTTTGTCCTTGCCGTCGGCAATGATTGTGGTCAGCTTGTCATCGCTCATTTTTTGTACGTCCGGGGAGGCCAGGTCCCGGATGCCCATCTTCTTTCCTATAGCGGTCTCGCCCTTCCCATCGGAGCCGTGACAGGCGGAACATTTTGCTTTGTACAAGTTGGCAGCGTCTTGCGCAGCAAGCGTGGCGCCACATGCGGTGACGACAGCTACTACAATGACCGCAAGGAAGGCGCGATGCAGACCAGTCTTCATAATGTTCTCCCCAGTTCCGACTTTAGTTCTTAGTTGGCTTAGAACGCGTACCGCATCGAAAGCGTGACCATGTTACCCCGGAAGTTCCGTGGAGCGAATAAATCTTACGGGACTGTACTCGGGTCTTCGTGATAGCCGTAGTAACCCCAATACGCCTTGCCCATCCACCTGCTGGCGATCGCATAATCAAAGCCGCCGTAGGGGCGATGGTAGCTTGAGTCGAGAGGCCCGGAAGGCGCGTTGGGGTTAAGGAAAAGAGCGCTGCCCGTGGCACTGGTCACGTTGTAGCCGAGGTGCGTGGTCAGCCGTCGGACGGGCTTGAACGTGACATCGAAATAACCGTAATGCGACTTGTTGGTGTAGACGGACAGACTCTGACTCAGGACAGTTGAGCCCGGACATTTGGAGATGCCAGCCGGCGGGAATCTCGAGTTTTTTCATGGGATCACCACTCCGAATTCATAAAATCCCTCTCGTTCTCTTTGCGGCTCGAGGATCGTGGTGAACGGGATCGTCAGTACCGGGCAATGGGCCCGGGTAATTACCTTGTGTGCCGTAGCCCAAGGCAGATGGGTGGCGGCGCACAGGTGGCGGGCAGGAGCCCGCACGCCGAGCACGATTAGATCGGCCTTGGAATCCAGAGCCTCCTGCAGGATGCAGTCAGCGGGCGGACCAAGTTGGACCGATGGTTTGGGTGAGCACCACAGGCTGGCCTCCTCCGGAACCAACTTTTCCAGCCTTTGCAAGGCGAGGTCTACCGGTCGCGGACGGCGCCCAATATCCTCGTACTTCTCGATCACGTGAAGCAACGTTAGCTTAGTCTGGAACTCCTGTGCGAGTGAGGTCGCAAACGGAGCCGCGGCGAGGGACTCCGGGCTGAAATCGGTGGCGTAAACGATCTGTCGGAGCGAAATCTCAACCGGCGCGAGATCCTTCCCCTCATTCTCGGTAGCTATCAGCTTGGCCCTGCCGCCGATTTTCGGACCAATGGTAAGAACTGGACAGGTAGCCTGACGCAAAATCTCCTCGGCCTTGGATCCAAGTACCAACTTCTCCACGCCAGTACGCCCGTGCGTTCCCAGGACCATCAAGTCAATTTCGTGGGTCCGGATGATGTCGGACAGACTCTCCCAGACTTCACCTTCGCGAACGTAAGTGTGGTGAGGAATATTCTTTAGATGTAATGCCAGAGTTTGCATCCGTTCACGGGCGTCGGCGAGTGCAGCCTCGTGGATGGAGTCGAGAGTGACCGGATCGCCAGGCTGGGAAGGAATTATGTAGCTGGTTGGCGACATTATATGAGCGATGTGCAATTGACTATCGTAGCGGCGGGCGATGGCTGCTGCATACGACAGAGCTGCTTGGGAGGCTTCGGAAAAATCCGTGGCGAAAAGGATGTTCTTCAGAGAAATACCCGCGTGACTAGTGACTTCCATGGTCTTCATAAGGCATCTCCTTTTGAAAAATTCTCTACCGGTTCAAGTTCGCACTTCTTTCGTAGGCTCAGCGAAGTCGTTGACCTTCAACTTCATATCGCCTCCTACGTCGCCCTTGCCGTCGCCATCTTTGCCGTGGCACATGGCGCATCGTAGCCATACCACTTCTTGCCGTGAGCGTTCGACTCAGGAATGGCCTTGCCTGGATTGGCGTGATTTCCTGGAGCCATCTTCTCTCCGTAGCAGAATCGCGGATACCGCTTGCTGATCATTGCCTATCCGTGCCACGAGTGAGAGGCCCTCCTCGCTGGCCGTAACTTTCTGGGCCGCCTCAAGTGCGCGGCAATACAGTCCATTTGCCACCACGTAGTCATAGAGGTCACGATGGCGGTTAGCCAGCAAGTACAGATTGTCGGCAAAAGCCAGCCACTGTTTCCGGTGGAGTTCATCTAACCCGTTTGAGCTGGCGGTCGGTGGCTCCGCCTTGGAGGCCTGCTCGCGCTGTTCTTCGATTTGGCTGATTTGATCTTGGAGCCAGCCAGCGAGCGCTTCTTCCAACTCCAGTTGGGTCCCGCAGCGATAGAAATAATCGGCGGTCTCACCCTTCGGAGTCAGAGGAATGAGCCGGCACGGCGAAACCTGGTCTTTCAGCTCTGCAGGGACAAACTCCATCAACAGACATTCGCTGCACGGAAGAGTGTGGGCAGGGTCGCCAAAGTTAACGCAGGTGAGCGAGTCCTCGAACACAAGGGGACTGCGCCACGGCGTGTGTGGAGAACGACCGTAGCCTCCATCTTCCAGGAATTTCAGCTCGAACTTGAGAAGATCCAGCAGGTCACCCTCGTCTTTTGCCATAAGGCACCTCGCAGGATCAGAATCGCAGGAAGGCCACCTGCTTGCGATGGCGTGGGTCACAGGTCATCGTGATTGAAATCACAGGGATTGCTGTCGCTGATCGAACCCAACAGAGAAAATCGGGAGTTGCCCCGACTCCACCCAATCTTGTTTTGACAGTCTTCAAATCCACGAGGCTAGAAATCACGGCTGTCCGTGATTTGGCTCACCCGCTTGGAACCACCGGCCACACTAAGTTGGGTGGGGTTAGCAATGGCGCATCAGGAGCTCCGAAATGCGAGCAGGCGGTAAGGGCTGGCTCACTAGCCCTTTTTCCGATAACTTCGACTCATTAGAAGTCTAACGCGATTTGGATCGAGGAGAGAAGCCATCATGCGAATCGTAGCAATATCCCAACAAGAATGCGGTGAGCTGTTGCAACGCGTGTCTATTGGAAGGCTGGCGTGTTCATTGAACGATCAGCCTTATGTAGTGCCGGTGGCCTTTTCGTATGAGCCCGATTGCATTTACATGTTCTCAACGGTCGGCAAAAAGATTGAGTGGATGCGGCAAAACCCCAAGGTTTGTCTGCAAGCGGATGAAATAGGACACGGGTCGAACTGGACTAGCGTAGTCGTGATAGGAACGTACCTGGAACTGCATGAAGTGCACTACGCTTCGCTTCGGGAACACGCAAAGGAGCTACTCGCAGAGCATTCTGAATGGTGGAGAAACCCGCTGGCGGAAAGGCGCGAAAAGATCAGCGACCTGGCGATTGAGACTGTGTTCTTTCGCATCGACATAGGTTCGATGAGCGGGATGCGTGCCATCCCTGAAGCCAAGTAAAGTTGGAACGTTTTTCCCCGCACTCATTGGGGGCTGGATTGCTGTATCGGTTCGTCTTTCAAGGCAGTCTTGTACACAGTCGCCTGACTACGCCGCATCCGGCCGTCGGCCTCCCTCTTGACCAGCCGGAGTGATACCCATCGAATCACTTCGACACCTGGCGAAACCAACGACCAGTACCGCCGGAAGGCTTTGCGGGCGCCCTGGTCTGTGGTTGCGACGCGGGTTTCAGTGCGGGCGACAGATTCCGTGGGGTTGATCGGATCGGCGCGCAGAGTCCACACTATCTTTGCGTAGCCGGGTTCGTGAAAGCCGGCAAACTCACCAGGCGGCAGCGGACGGAATACGGGGTTAGCATCCCACGGACGCGTGACCGCGCCGAGGACGACTTCGCGGTCCGGAATCTCCGCCAACACAGCCCACCCCAACTCTCTGGCCCAGGCCAGCAGCGTCCGCGGGCTGAGCAGCTCGTCGGGCTGGGCGCCGAGGATCAGCTCCCGGCCTCTGAAGATGCCCCGGATGATTGCTGATTGCGCGAGATCCATGTCGCAAGCCGCCGCTAGGGTAATTGCGGCCGGCGCGGCCACACGCACGTGATGACGTTCTACCACTTCATAAACGGGAATGAACTCGTCGAGCAATCGGTCGGTTTCGTCCAGGTTCGGGTTTGGAGGATGTCCGTATTGCAACCAGGTGAAACCGGCGCGAGTGACATACAAGGCGGTGGCGAGTCCGGCGCCGGCCGCCAGCCACCGGAGGGCCGGCGAGCTACGGTGGATGGGTTTCACGACCAGCGTTCCTTTCGACGAGCTAGACTCGCCACGGTAAATGGCAGTTAGCGGACCTTACTAACCGCGAACTGTCAGCACCGGGCATTGGGCTTGCGCAACTACCTGGGAGGCGATCGGCCAAGGCAGATGCTCGGGCGCAGCGCTGTCTCCCGATTTTCTCGCCCCCATCACGATCAAGTTCACATTTCGTTCCTTGGCGAAGGCCAGAATGCCCTCAGCGGGGAACCCGAAGCGCGCCACGAACTCAGGTTTACACCAGTCTTCGGCCTCTAAAGGCACCATGAGCCGCATCGCTTCCCGGGTGCTGGCTTCGTCAGATTCCCGATACTGGGTGGTAGCCATGGGCAACAGCTGTAAGAAGATCAAATTGGCCTGATTTTCTTCCGCCAGAGACAGGGCGTACGGTAGAGCTTTCAGCGAGGTCTCCGAGCCGTTGGTGGGAAAGAGAATGGTTTCGAGCTTCCAGTTCGTGCCGTTCGGTGGGACGACCCGGGGGCCGACAGTCAGTACGGGGCAAGCTGCTCTCCTGTAAATCTTTTCTGCCTCCGATCCCAGCACTAGCTTTTTGAGTCCCTGGCGTCCGTGCGTGCCTGTAACCACGAGGTCAATTTTGTTCTTCTGAATGATGTCTGAGATCACGCTCCAAACATCCCCACGCTCCAAAAGCATCTCGGCGGGCCTTACTCCCAGGGAATTACCGAGTGCAAATTCCGCTAGCTTTCCTTGCGCCTCCAGGAAAGCCGGATCTGCGTTTTTCGGCAGTGGGTCTGCAGGCACGCTGAGGTGAGGTTCCCGGCTAAGCGCGTGCGCCACAATAATCTTTGCCTCATATTGGCGGGCCAGAGCGGCTGCAAACGGCAGCGCATTCTTTGAGGTCTGTGAGAAATCGGTGGTTACCAGGATGTTGCTGAGCGATATGCGCGTGTTCGTTTGAAGTGCTTCCATGGTGTTGCCTCCTTTCAGGATGGCTGTGCTTCCACACACGCACCATTTATAGGCATCTCGGACAATCTCGCAGTGAGGCTGATCACTTCCCCCAGTGAGCCCAACCACTGTAGTTCCGTCCCGCGCCCGGTAAAAATGATTGTTGATGAGGGCGTTGGGGAGAAGAGACATGACCGAAAACATAGCCATTCTGGACGGAAACGAAGCTGCCGCCTCGGTAGCGTATCGGCTCAATGAAGTGATTGCCATCTACCCCATCACGCCCGCTTCGCCGATGGGGGAGTGGGCGGACCAGTGGAAAGAGGAGGGACGCAAGAACATCTGGGGCGCAGTCCCCACGGTCATCGAAATGCAAAGTGAAGGAGGCGCGGCAGGTACTTTGCATGGCGCGCTTCAGGCGGGAGCGCTCGGAACAACGTTCACGGCGTCCCAGGGGCTCCTCCTCATGATTCCCAACATGTACAAAATCGCGGGTGAGCTGACGCCAACGGTGATTCACGTGGCCGCCCGTGCTCTGGCGACGCATGCACTCTCGATTTTCGGCGACCACAGCGACGTGATGGCCGCGCGCGGAACCGGCTTTGCGTTGCTCTGCTCGAATTCCGTGCTGGAAGCCGGAGATTTTGCGCTGATTGCCCAGGCAGCCGCGCTGGGATCGCGTATCCCTTTCCTGCATTTCTTTGACGGCTTCCGTACTTCCCATGAGGTTAATAAGATCGCGCAGCTGGATGATAGCGATCTGCGTGAACTGATGGATGACAACTTGGTTCGGCAGCATCGGCAGCGGGCATTGTCGCCCGATCATCCTCTGCTGCGGGGCACGGCGCAAAATCCCGACGTATTCTTTCAAGCCCGTGAAGCAATAAATCCTTACTACCGGGCGTGTCCGACAATTGTGCAGGATGTAATGGATCGCTTTGCGCAGCGTACCGGCAGAAGCTATCGCCTGTTCGACTACGTCGGAGCTCCCGATGCCGAACGGGTGATCGTCATGATGGGTTCGGGCGCTGGGGCGGTTGAAGAGACCATAGAACATCTGTTGCAACGGGGCGAAAAAGTTGGGCTTTTGAAGGTGCGGCTCTATCGGCCCTTCGCAGCCGAAGCCTTTGTTTCGGCGCTTCCGAAAACCGTGCGCAGTATTGCGGTGCTGGATCGCACCAAAGAACCGGGTAGCCTGGGCGAGCCGCTGTACCTGGATGTGGTAACCGCGCTGAGCGAATCGAGGCTAAATGGCACGGCCTCGCAGGTTTTCCCGCGGATCATCGGAGGCCGTTACGGTCTCGCATCCAAGGAATTCACTCCAGCGATGGCGAAGGCTGTCTTCGATGAGATCAAGAAATCCGCCCCCAAGAATCACTTTACGGTCGGAATCCACGACGACGTTACGCATACCAGCCTGGATTACGATCCCAACTTCTCCACGGAGGATCCCTCCACGGTTCGCGCTCTTTTCTATGGCCTTGGTTCTGATGGAACGGTCGGAGCCAACAAAAACTCGATCAAGATTATTGGAAAGAATACGAATAACTATGCCCAGGGCTACTTCGTGTATGACTCGAAGAAGGCGGGGTCGGTCACGGTTTCACATCTGCGTTTCGGTCCCCGTCCGATTCGTTCGTCCTACTTGATCTCCAAGGCCAGTTTTGTTGCCTGTCACCAGTTCCAATTCATCGAGCGGACCAACGTTTTGGATTCTGCCGAACCAGGCGCCACGTTTCTGTTGAATGCGCCTTTTGGGGCGGATGAGATATGGGATCACCTGCCGCAGTCGGTACAGGAAACCATCATCCAGAAGAAACTCAAGTTCTACCTGATTGATGCGTACAAGGTGGCGCGCGAGACGGAAATGGGCAGCCGCATCAATACCATCATGCAGACTTGCTTCTTCGCCATCAGCGGGGTGCTGCCGCGCGAACAGGCCATTGAAGCAATAAAAAACGCCGTTCATGAGACCTATGGAAAACGCGGTGAGGCCGTCGTAGCCAAGAACTTTGTCGCCGTAGACCGAACACTGAGTCATCTTTATGAGGTAACCGTCCCTGCCGCAGCGACCAGCAGCCTAAGAGTTTTGCCTTCTGTCCCCGAGCGTGCACCGGGATTCGTGCGAGATGTGATCGGCCCCATGATCGCTGGTCTCGGAGACAATCTTCCGGTAAGTGCGATGCCTGTCGACGGTACATTCCCAACGGGCACGGCGATGTGGGAAAAGCGAAATATCGCGCAACAAATTCCGGTGTGGGATGAGCAGCTTTGCATTCAGTGTGGAAAATGTGTGTTGGTTTGCCCGCACGCGGTCATTCGGGCGAAGGTCTATGACTCTTTACTGTTGGGGGATGCGCCGGCAGGGTTCAAGTCACAAAGGCCGCGCTGGCTCGAATTCAAGAATCTGCGTTACACGCTCCAGGTTTCTCCAGAAGACTGCACCGGGTGCGAGCTCTGCGTCGAAGTCTGCCCGGTGAAAAGTAAGAGCGAGGCTAAGCACCGGGCCATCAATATGCAGCCGCAGGCCCCGCTTCGCGAGGCCGAGAGCGCCAATTGGGATTTCTTCACCAAACTTCCAGATGCGGACAGAGGCCAGCTTTCCCATGGTCAAGTAAAGGACGTCCAGCTTCTGGAACCGCTCTTCGAGTTTTCCGGGGCATGCGCGGGCTGCGGCGAAACTCCTTACATCAAGTTGCTCACTCAGCTCTTCGGCGATCGCTTGATGATCGCCAATGCAACTGGCTGCTCATCGATCTACGGCGGCAATCTGCCTACCACCCCATACACAACCAATTCTCTGGGACGAGGACCCGCCTGGTCCAATTCGCTTTTCGAAGACAATGCTGAGTTTGGTCTGGGCATGCGGTTGGCCGTGGACAAGCAGGCAGACTGTGCACGCCAACTCGTCACGCAGCTGGCCGGAGCGGTTGGCGACTCTCTGCTGGAGGGGCTTCTCAATGCGGATCAATCGAATGAGGTCGGAATCGAAGCGCAGCGGGAGCGCGTAGCCGAGTTAAGAAAGAAGTTAGTTTCTCTCAACTTGTCGGCGGCGCGCGATCTGTCGGTGATTGCCGACGCGTTGGTGCGTAAGAGTGTCTGGCTGGTTGGCGGCGACGGTTGGGCCTATGACATCGGGGCGGGCGGACTCGATCACGTTCTGGGTTCCGGGATGAACGTCAACGTCCTGGTGCTCGATACCGAGGTGTATTCGAATACCGGTGGACAGATGTCCAAAGCAACGCCGCGGGGCGCGGTAGCAAAATTCGCCGCCGGAGGAAAACACGCCGGCAAGAAGGACCTGGCGATGGAGGCCATCAGCTATGGATCGGTTTACGTTGCCCGCGTAGCCATGGGAGGCAGCGATACCCATACGGTGAAGGCGTTCGTCGAGGCAGAGGCCTACAACGGCCCATCACTGATCATCGCTTACAGCCACTGCATTGCCCACGGCTATGACATGAGCCAGGGGATGGCACAGCAAAAAGCCGCGGTGATCTCAGGTTACTGGCCATTGATGCGCTACAACCCCGAGCTGCGACTGGAAGGGAAGAATCCCTTTCAGCTTGATTCCCGGGCGCCCAGTATTCCGTTCAAGCAATATGCATATCAGGAAGCTCGCTACACCATGCTGGCGCGAAGCAATCCGGAAAAAGCGCGTGAACTACTCCGACTCGCACAGGACGATGTTCACCGGCAGTGGGGTGTCTACGCAAATCGCGCCGCCATGCCCGGGGATGCAGAGGCTCCTGGCAGCGTTAATCCCCAGCCAGCCTCATCCGCGCCGCAAACCGTTGCCGCAGGAGAAAAAAAATGATCGACATTACGACCACCTATCTCGGCTTGCAGATGAAGTCTCCGATTGTCGCGTCGGCGTCTCCACTCTGCGAGTCGCTGGAAAACATACGGCACCTGGAAGACGCCGGGGTCGGTGCCGTGGTGCTGCCCTCGCTTTTTGAAGAGCAACTCGACCTGGAGAGCCATGCGGTTGACTCCGATCTTTCGCGGGGTAGCGAGAGCTTTGCGGAGTCAATCAGCTACCTGCCGGATCTGCACCATTACAATCTGGGCGCCGATGGTTATCTGGAGCTCATACGGAAAGCGAGAGAACGAGTCTCGATTCCAGTGATTGCCAGCCTGAACGGAGTTTCTCCCGGCGGCTGGGCGCGGTTTGCCGGCATGATGGAGCAGGCAGGAGCGGACGCGATCGAGCTGAACCTCTATGCCATCATTACCGATCCCAACATTGTCAGCGCCGACGTTGAGCAGAACTATTGCGATCTGGTACGACAGGTCAAAGCTAATGTCAGTATTCCCGTCGCGGTGAAGATTTCGCACTTCTTCAGTGCGATCGCAAACATGGGCAAACAACTGGACGCGGCCGGCGCGAGCGGACTAGTCCTCTTTAATCGCTTCTACCAGCCTGATTTCGACATTGAATCTCTCGAAGTCGTACCCTGCCTGACCCTGAGCCGCCCGCAAGAACTGCTGCTGCGGCTGCACTGGGTTGCCATTCTCTATGGATGGGTGGGCGCCAACCTGGCGATTACGGGCGGCGTGCACAGCGCGCAGGACGTCCTGAAATCCATGATGGCGGGAGCCCATGTAGCGATGATGACCTCGGCGCTGTTGCAGAACGGTATTAATCACGTGACTTCTGTTCTCAACGACCTGGTCCACTGGATGGAAGAACACGAATACGAATCGATCGGGCAAATGCGCGGCAGTATGAGCCAGAGGTCCGTATCCGATCCGGCAGCCTTTGAGCGCGGCAATTATATGCGCGTGCTGAGTTCCTACGTTGCGTGATCATGAAGCTGAAACAAAACGATCACCGCGCGCTGTGAGGGCCGTCACAGACGGACCTGCCAAGCAAGGGCGAGAATGCACAAGATGGTTACAACTATTGCGAAGGAGAAAGCATGGGCAGACACAAGAGAAAGCCGAGAGATAAGAGCACGCACCGACGCGAAGAAAGCGGAGGTTGTGGCCGAGTCCGAAAAGTTGTGGCAAAAGTCAGTGACAGCGACGTATGAGACATCGCGCAGACGCCATGGCGTTAAGAAGAAGGAAACTCTGCCAACGAGCCGATAGCAGAATGGCTCGGAATGACTCGCATGGGCCATTCTGAATGTCAGAACGGAGGGATTTTACTATGGCCAAATCACGGAACAAACGGGTTCTCATCGTGGACAACAACGAAGAAGAATCCGGCAGACTTGGGGTGGTGCTACAGCGTGCAGGCTACGACTCGGTCGCCACGTGGAGTGGGCTTGAAGCGCTGGAACTCATAAAATCTGAGGAGTACGACATCTTGCTAGTGAGCAGTTACCTTCCTGATGTTTACGTGGGATATTTTTTTGAGCGCCTGAATCGGATGCCGGTGAGGCCGTGCTCGATTGTTATGCACGAGGGTTGCGTTCCTGCGGCAACCCTGCAGGAAATAAGGAACATGGCCGGTGAGGAGAAATCGCAAGCAAAATCAACGCCACTGGGTAAGGCGTGAAGCAGCGGCAGCAGAACTGATAGTCTGCTCGGCGAGGGTTCAAGGAGTTCTTCCATGAGAGCCGCCATCCTGACCTCGCCGGATAACACTTCAAGGCACCTTCTTCGGATTGAGCAAGTTCCGCAACCCTCGGCCGGGACCAGGCAGGTCCTTCTGCGAGTGCGCGCCTGCGGCGTCTGCCGAACAGATCTGCACATTGTCGAAGGCGAGCTTCCATCCCTGCGCAAAAGACTCATCCCCGGTCATCAGATTGTGGGTGAGATCGTCGAAGGAGCCACGCCGGAGTTCCCTGTGGGCGCTCGAGTTGGAGTTTCCTGGATCGGCGGGATTGATGGGAAGTGCTGGTATTGCCAGCACGGTTTTGAAAACCTTTGCGACGCGGCCACCTTTACCGGCTACTCGGTGGATGGCGGATATGCTGAATATTCGCTGGCCCGGTCTGACTTCGTATTTCCTCTTCCTGGTGCGCTGGATGATTTACGTGTCGCCCCTCTTTTGTGTGCGGGCATCATCGGTTTTCGTAGCCTTCGGGTCGCAGGAGTGGAGCACGGAGAGCGGGTTGGGCTATTTGGTTTCGGGGCCTCGGCGCATCTCGCCATAGCCGTCCTTCAGGCGTGGCAGTGTGAAGTGTATGTCTCTACTCGCGGCGCATCTCATCGACGCCTTGCGGAATCGCTGGGCGCAACCTGGGTGGGAAGTGAGACCGAGAAGCCCCCGGTCGAGTTAGACCGCGCAGTCACTTTTGCGCCCAGCGGAGATGTGGTGGTAGCCGCTCTCGGGAGTCTGCGGAAGGGCGGGGTGGTTGCGATTAATGCCATTCATCTAGATCGGATGCCGGAATTTGACTACGACCGCCTGCTTTGGGGCGAGCGACAGCTTCGCAGTGTGGCCAACATGACGCGCTCCGATGCTCGAGATTTTATCCAAATCGCAGCCGAGATTGACCTCCGGCCCAAGGTAACGGCCTTTTCCCTCGACCAGGCCAATGAAGCTCTGGACGCGGTGAAGCGGGACGCCATCGATGGTGCTGCGGTCATCGTGCTCTAGCGGCTAGCAAAGTGACATGGGTTCCCCCTCGGGCGCTGTTCCTTCCCGAAACTCATATGCCTTGCCTTGCACGTGAGTCGCGTTACCCTGGCGCGTGATACGCCTCACAGCCATCGAGCCGATTCCGGAACAGACTGGGAATCATTAGCCGGGAGGATGCATATATGGCCACCAAGAAGCGTGATCTCTTCGAAGTCTTAATGCTGGAACTGGAGTTCCTCAAGGGTGGAGGCTACCGCAAGAGGTCCTCATGGCGCCCCCAATTCATCTTCGAGGATTCTCCAACCTGCTTGAATTATGGCGATCCCGAATGCAAGAGATCTTGCTCCGAATGTGTCCTGATGTCGCTGGTGCCGGCGGAATTTCGTGAAGGAAAAACCCCGTGCCACTACATTTCCCTGAACGAACGAAACGATACCATCCAATCGTTGCAACAATGGAGCACCCCGGAGGAACTGGAGGATGCCGTCAGCGAGTGGCTTATGAATACGATTCAGAAGCTGGAATTAGAGCGAACTCAACGCCAGTCCGACCTCGAGGGCGCGACGCCGGGGAAGACCGTGAGCCAGGGCTAGAACAACCTATGGAGCGGCAAGGCAATGTCCTTAGCGTGTTCAAATCCGGGTTGCACGAAAACTTTCGACTATCGTCGGGGACGTTTGTTTCGTTTTCACAACAATCGGCCGAGAACTGAAACGCCTGAGGCTGTCGGCTGCTGCATAAGACATTTTTGGCTTTGTGACGGGTGCTCTCGAACCCAGGTGCTTGAATATCACCTCGGGCTGGGAGTAGTGATCCGGCCGCGACACGGAGACTTGCCGGACGGCGAGGCAGTCCGGACTGTCTGTTCTTGTCCGATATCTCGGATAAGTGCGTGTCTCGCGCAGCGATAGTCACCTGATGAAAGCCCAGTTTCGCGCCGGTAACCAGGAACCAACTACAATAAAGGTTTGAGCCAAAGGGATGACAAATTCCGCCGTTTGCTCGAAGCAGCGCCCGACGCCATGGTCATTGTGGATCGAACCGGGCGAATCGTGCTGATCAACTCGGAGACGGAGAAGACGTTTGGCTATACCCGAGAAGAACTGCTCAATCAGCCAGTCGAGATCCTGATTCCTGAAAAATTTCGTGAAGGACATCCGCTGCACAGAAGTGCCTATAACTCCGCTCCTCACCCGCGTCCGATGGGTAGCGGTCTGGAGTTGCTCGGGCGCCGCAAAGATGGCACGACATTTCCGGTCGAGATCAGCCTGAGCCCTCTCGACGAACCGGACGGTGTTCTGGTCACGGCCGCGATTCGCGACGTGACCGAACGCAAGCGAGCTGAAGAAGCTCTGCGGCTAAGCCAGGAGCGCTTCAGGCTGTTAGTGGAAGAAGTTAAGGACTATGCCATTTTCATGCTCGATCCCTTAGGAAAAATCCTGAGCTGGAACGAGGGGGCGCGGGAGATCAAGGGCTATGCCGCCGATGAAATCATCGGGCAGCACTTTTCACGTTTCTACACCTCCGAAGATATTGAACGTGGCAAGCCGGTCGAGGAGCTGAGATTCGCGGCCGCGGAAGGACGTTGGGAAGAGCAAGGGTGGCGACTCCGGAAAGATGGCTCGCGCTTCTGGGCCGATGTCGTGATCACGGCTCTGCACGACAAAGAC
This sequence comes from Terriglobia bacterium, assembly GCA_963786325.1. GTDB lineage: Bacteria > Acidobacteriota > Terriglobia > Terriglobales > Acidobacteriaceae > JAIQFF01. Next base: position 204,148 of record CAWAYW010000010.1, on the reverse strand, counting down.
GGCGGCCTTCTTGGGTTTACCAAGGTCACGCGAGACATCACGGAAGGGAAACGCGCCCGAGAGACCTTCCTGCTGGAAGTGACAAACGCGCTAGTATCAAATCTCGATATCCGCCAGTTGCTATCCGCCATCGCCTCCTGCGTCCGCCAAGTGAAGCCCTTCGATTACGCCACGCTAGCACTTTACGATGCGCCAACCAAGATGCTGCGCATGCATGTGCTTGAGGCGCCGGCCGGCGCTGAACCCGTTCGTTCAGGGGAGGAGCCTCTGATCTCTTTGGGCAATTCGCCAGCGGACTGGGCCTACACGACGCGGAAACCCCTGCTACTCAAGGGGCATGCTAATGAGAAGTGGCCTTTCGAAATGCCGCCACAATTTGCCCAGCGCTCACTGAAGTCCGGTTGCTGGATTCCTGTGATCGGGGGTGAAGGCGTGCTGGGGACGTTGAACGTGTTTAGCCAGCGTCCGGGAAACTTTACCGATGACGACGTGAACATCCTCACTCAGATCGCAGGGCAGGTGGCCATAGCTTTCGGCAATGCATTGGCATTCCAGCGCCTTTCCGAACTGAAGGACCAACTCGAAGAGCAGAAACAATATCTTGAAGATGAACTGAAAACCGAATTCAATTTTGAGGAAATAGTCGGTCACAGCAAACAGATCAGGCGGGTGCTGAAACAGATTGAGACCGTCGCCCCCACAGACTCCACGGTCTTGATTCTGGGAGAGACCGGCACCGGAAAGGAATTACTGGCGCGCGCGGTTCACGATCTAAGTCCGCGCCACGGCCACACTTTCGTCCGCGTCAATTGCGCCTCCATTCCTGCCGGGCTGCTTGAAAGTGAACTATTCGGCCACGAAAAGGGTGCGTTCACCGGCGCCATTGCGGCGCGCGTCGGGCGCCTGGAACTAGCGCATCAGGGCACGATTTTTCTCGACGAAGTTGGCGATATCCCGCTCGAGTTGCAGCCGAAATTATTGCGAGCGTTGCAGGAAAAGGAATTCGAACGGCTGGGCAGCACGCGCACGATTAAAACTGACGTTCGTATCGTTGCTGCTACCAACCGCGATTTGGAGAAACTGGTAGCGTCAGGGCAATTTCGCAGCGACCTGTTTTACCGTCTGCATGTTTTTCCGATCACCGTACCGCCGCTGCGCGAACGCCGCGAGGATATCTCACTGCTGGTTCAATATTTCCTGTCGAAGTTCTCTCAGCGGATGAAGAAAAACATCGAAAGCGTAGCGCCGGAAGGGATGCAGGCACTATCTCGATATTCCTGGCCAGGCAACATTCGTGAACTGGAACATGTAATCGAGCGGGCGGTTATTCTGTCTAACAGCGCTATCTTGAAAATCCCAGCATTTGAGCCAGTTGTTCCAGAGGCTGTGTCTTCCACTTCTTCGGCCCTCGAGGACATCGAACGGGAACACATCATCCGCGTGCTTCGCGAAACCAAAGGCAAGATTGGCGGGCCCGGTGGCGCCGCCGAACGCCTGGGCATGAATCGTACCACCTTAAACTCGCGCATGCAGAAGCTGAGAATTTCACGTCGGCAAGCATGATCGCGCCCTGTCGCTTCTGAGTGTGACAAATCACCTCCATCCGTGACCCCCATCACTGCGTCGTGTGCATGTTCTCCGCGATTCTGTGTTTGCAGCGACGGCTACCATTGGTTTCCTACCTAAGCCAGATGCAGGAACGGGCTAAGGTAGTCGAAGTCGTCGAACTGCCGGAGCCGGCGCTGACTAACCCGGAGAACGAGAGGAAAATCATCATGGCAACATCGTTTGCAGTACAACGAGCTGAGGAAAAACCGGTCAGAGTGACTCCGGTCGAGAATTTGATGGACCGGATTAACAAGATGTCCCAAGCGATCGCGCAGAGGGCGTACGAAATCTTCGAGGGAAACGGGCGGAAGTTCGGCCATGACCTCGACGACTGGTTCAAGGCTGAGATGGATATGCTTCATCCGGTTCACGTGAACATCGCTGAATCCGGAAATAACCTCGAAGTCAAGGCGGAAGTGCCTGGCTTCAACGAGAAGGAGATCGAAGTCAGCGTCGCGCCGAACCGTTTGACCATCTCCGGTAAGCGGGAAACCGAGACAACAAAGGAAGAGAAGAAAGACAAGACAGTTTATTCGGAATTTTGCTCGAACCAGATCTTGCGAATTGTGGATTTGCCCGCGAGCGTGGATGCCGAGAAAACCACGGCAACTCTGCAGAACGGCGTGCTGCAGTTGACCATGCCGAAAGCTGTCAAGGCAAAGACGATCGAGATCAAGCCCAGCGCAGCGTAGTCAGCTTCTGCTAGCAAACTGGGCGCAACCTTCATCGCATGGTCGTCGAGAGGACTGGGTATGTCCTGTAAGTCGTGCCAATCAGAGCACCAGAGCAATCTCAATGGAGAAATCGCCATTCATTTTCCGGGGCCCAACGGGCTGAACAAGCCCATTGTGTGGGTATTTCCAAATCTATTGGTCTGCTTGGATTGTGGCTTCACCGAATTTGAAATCCCCAGAAACGAACTACAACAGGTGGTGGAAACTGATCCTCCCCCTGCTTCGCGCTCACCTAGGGCAACTTAGGGGAAGAGGTTCCTCTACGCTAACCCCTTACTTGCAAAGTGATCGCCGCGAAGTACGGCTTCGATCGCAGGCAGAAGCTCCCTGTTCACATCTACCTTGAAAACGTATCACCGCCAAGCTACGAGAGATTCCAGCGCTGGGGCCGATTCGCTGCGCCCTAGCGACTCCGAGTCGTTTTCGCACTAAGCGCCTGCTGTGGGCCTACAGCGGACTCGCGCTGGAAACCCGCACCTACGGAGAATACGGCTTTGTCAACGGACAACTGCGACGTTCTAAAAACAGATTTCCATTCGCGGCCTGAATAAAGACCACAATCACGATCAGGCGTAGGTCGAACCAAAAACTGACGGAATGCCGCCGACTGACGATATGTCGTCTCGTCACTCGGTCTAACTGTTGTCGTCAAACAACGGCTCGTCCCACCTTAAGCTCCTATCTATCCTCCTAACATTTAACGAGTTAGACATTCCACTGCGCTTTCAACGCGCTCATGGCACTGGTCCTGCTATTTCAATCGCGTGCTAAGAATCACCGTCCGGAAAGAGCCCGAGGTCGTCCATTTGAAACTGGAGGGCAGCGTTCAAGGCCCGTGGGTCGAAGTGTTGCGGAAGACCTGGCTTTCGTCGGCAAACATGGCAGCGGGAGAACCGGTGAGTATCGACTTGGCGGCAGTGAGTTTCGTTGATGGGAGAGGCCGCGATCTCCTCCTGCGAATGCGGAAAGACGGTGTCGTCCTTATTGGGGGGTCGAGTTTCCTCCGGCATACTTTGGAGGACGCAATTCAGAACAGATTAGAAGATTTAGGAGCTAAGAAATGACAACACACGCACCGTACGGGATAGAAATGACTGATGATTGCGCAACCTGCCCTATGCGAAAGGATGGATTTTTCTGCCAGATGAGTCCGGCAGCTCTCGCAGATTTTCAGAGGATGAAATTCACGAGCATGTATCCCACCGGCGCTGTCTTGTTTGTCGAAAGCCAGGTGCCGCGTGGAGTGTACATGCTCTGCAAAGGACGCGTGAAGCTGACCATGACCTCACCTGGGGGAAAGACCGTGATCGTGCGTGTGGTCGAAGCGGGCGAACTGTTGGGCCTGCACTCCGCCGTCTCCGGAGATCCCCACGAAGTTACTGCCGAGACCCTTCAACCGTGCCAGGTCGACTTCATTCGGCGCGATGATTTTATGAAGCTGTTACACGACTACGGCGACGCTTCAATCAATGCTATGCAGCAATTCACGAAGTATTACCGCGGAGCCTGCCACCAGATTCGCTACCTGGGCCTGACTCCTTCAGCCACCGAAAAAATGGCTTGCTTCCTGCTGGAGTCGGCGGTCCACGGGCAGGAAACGCCGAAAGGAATCCGCTTCAATTTGACCTTGACCCACGAAGAGATCGCTCAGGTCGTCGGAGTGACGCGCGAGACCGTTACCCGGGCTCTGACCGAACTGAGAACCAAGATGCTAATTTCCACTAAGGGTCCCACGGTGCTGATCAGAAATAAGCTGGCACTGGAAGCCATGGTAGTGGCCTAACTCATGGGAGATGCCGGTGGAAGTCGGGCGCAGGCTCGACTCTTTACATCAACAAAGTCACAGCGCACTATTCGACTTGCGACTGTAAGTGCCAGCATCTCCGTAGTCCAGGAAATGCGGATAGTGTAGTGCGTCTTCAAGAATTGATATCTGCTTCAGCAAGCCCTTTTTGGTCCAACCCTCATGAGCTCCATTTTCCTAGGCTGAATGGCGAGACGTCAGTACTGGACAATGCGCTTGCAGCACCACCCGGTAGGCGACGGTATTGCGAAAGTGCGTCGCGATCTCGTTAGCCTTCCGGACGCCCAGCCCGATCAGGTCCGCGCGTCCATTTGCGGCATGAGCAAGAATACGCTCCGCGGTGTCTCCAAAGTCTATTATGAATTCAGCCGGGCATCGCGAATCGATGTGAGGCGAAAAGATGCTCTTCATCTCTTTACGCAAAGGTTCCGCAAGGGACCTGGCGTCCGGGTTCGTGGCGGCCTCGACGGGCAAGACGTGAAGTAGAGTGAGAGATGCCCGGTATTCCGCCGCCAGGGAAGCTAGGTACGGAAATACCGCCTGGGATTCATCGGAAAGGTCGGTGGGAAACAGGACGTGCTTGATGTCGGTAGCCTGCATCGAAGCCTTTGTAACGGCGGGACCAATCGTGAGCACCGGACACGGCAAATGGCGGAACAGGTCTTCAGCCACCGAGCCCATTAACAGATGTTTCATTCCGGTGCGGCCATGGGTGCTTAAAATGGCAAGATCAATCTTCTGCTCGCGCACAAAGCACACGAGCTCTTCGGTCGGAAGACCTGATCGAACAATAGCCGTCGTCGACAGCCCAGCCAAATCCCGCGTTTTCGTGAGGTCCCGTACCTTGGCTCGCGCTCTAAGCTCGTCTTTGTGCTGCAGGACTGCGACAGCCTCTGGGCTGACCATTGCGTACAGCTGGGGTGTCGCGACATTCATTACAAACACCCGCGACCCATACTTGTGCGCGGTTTTGGAAACAAGCGGCAAGGCTGCCAGTGACGCATCGGAGAAATCGGTGGCGTAAAGAATCTTCTTTAGTTCAATGACGGGAGCAGCGGGAACTACAACTGCAGACGTTTTCATAATCATCACCTGCGCGTATCTTCTCCGATGAAGGAGTGTGGGTCTGTGAGGCAACTCACTCCAGCGCGTGTCTTTCGTCACCCATGCGCGGCGATTTCCAGATTCCAGATTTAGAGATCGCGCAATTTGGAGGTGGGCAGGGCCACGCGGACAGCATTGAGGACGGCCACCAAATCAATAAGTTCCTGGGCGACAGCGCCATCAATCGCCGGCAAAAACCCGAATGCTGCGGCCAAAATACCCAAGGTGCTGAGCGCCATTCCGCCCACCGCGCTTTGTAGCGCGATGGATCGCATGCGACGGCCAATGTGAATGAGTTCGTCTACTTTACCCAGCGACGACTCAAGGATCACGGCGTCAGCAGCTTCGGCGGCGACATCGCTAGTCAGGCCGAAGGCTATCCCAACCGTGGCCGCTTGCATGGCCGGCGCGTCGTTAATTCCATCACCGACGAACAGCGTCCTTGCCCGGTTCGTTTCTTTGCGAACAATGGCGACTTTCTGCTCGGGGCTCTGCCCCGCATGGATTTCGCTGATCCCGACGGCTCCCGCGAGATAGCGAACCTCCGACTCGCGGTCTCCTGAGACCAGTAATACTCTATTTACGCGATGCCTCGGCCTGAGGTGCTCGACAAATATGCGGCTATCCTGTCGAGGTGCGTCGTGAAAGTGAAAGGCAGCCGCAAAAGTCCCGTCTATAAAAACCAGGCATTCAAGCCCGGAGTGAGCTGACGGCAGTACGGCCTCCTGCCCAACCCGATTGCGCCCGATAAGCAGGATAGGTCTTCCCTGAACTGTCCCGCTAAGGCCCTGGCCGGGAGGTTCGTTGATTTCGGACGCGGCATCAAGTTGGAGTTGGGCGCGTTCTGCGGCATTGAGAATCGCCTGGGCCAAAGGATGTTTGGAGTAACGTTCGAGACTGGCGGCGACGGACAAGACGTACTTCTCTTCGAACCCAGGTGCGCAGTGGATCTCAGTCAAGGTGGGACGACCGTACGTCAAGGTCCCCGTCTTGTCGAAAATAAAGGTGCGGCACGAATCAATCTGTTCGAGAATTGCCGGGTCCTTGACAATGATTCCCGAACGCGCGGAGAGTGCAATCGCCCCGATGATGGCGACCGGAATCGCGATCAGCAGCGGACACGGCGTGGCAATCACTAATACCGCCAGGAAGCGGTGTGGATCTCCACTGAGCATCCAGGCGACAAGGGCAATCAGGACCGCCGCCGGCGTATACCACGCGCCAAGTTGGTCCCCCAGGCGGCGCAGTCGGGGGCGGAGCTGCTGCGTCTGCTCCATTACGCGCATGATCCCTGCGTACCGGGAATCGACAGGCAATTTGGCGGTTCGAATGGTGAGAGTTGTTTCTCCGTTCAGCGCTCCCGAGATCACTTTGGAGCCTGGAGCTTTAGACACTTCGAACGGTTCTCCGGTCAGAAAGGCCTCGTTCATCCTCCCGTGGCCTTCGACCACAACCCCATCCGCTGGGCAAACCTCGTGCGGGTAGATGAGAAGGAGGTCACCCACCTTCACCTGATCCAAGGTTACGTCCACGGTCTGTGCTTCCACCCGGCGGTGTGTCGTCTGCGGCATGCGACTGGCCAAAGTATCGAGGACGGAAGAAGCGCGGCGGGAGGCGAACTCCTCGAGCGCGGTGCCTCCGGAGAGCATCAAAACGACAATCGAACCCACCAGATATTCGCCCTGCAGGACCGAGGTGAGGATCGAAATTCCCGCCAATAGATCCGATCCAAATTCATGGGCCACTAACCTGCGGGCCAAAGTGACAAGCAGCGGGAAACCGCCCATAAGAAGCACTGCGTAGAGTGGCGCGAGCGAGACTTGCGGACCTGCGTGTAAGACAAACCGCAGCAGAAGGTGTACTGCCATCCCGACGATTGCGAGTAGTGCAACCCCCAGAATTTTCGTGTAAGAGCGCTGCGCGCTAGCCGCTGCAAGGGAGGAGAGAGGAAGGCGGCAAGTATGCCCGGCGGGCCGTATGTGATGGGTCAACGACTTAGCCGTAGTAGCCATCACCTTTTCTGCAGCGCCCGACCAACTATTCTGCGGACATGCTGTCAAGTGGATGCCGATTCGCAGCAGGGCATGACACGGACGTCTTTTGTGCAGTATCCCATGCCGTCTAAGTCGCCTTCGATCCAGGCGGCTTGGGCGCCCGCTACAGAGTCGGCCTCCAAGTCAGCAATTGTGTATCCCTGGAGCTTAGCTTTTAGCGCATCATCGCAATATTGCTTATGCAGCTGCCAATAATCCTTATCTTGGGGTTGGCGGTGTAGTACGTTGACCATTGTAAATTTCATATCGGTTTTCCTAAATTTCCATCGTTCGGAAACGGTTTTTTCCGAGGGCGACAGTGTTATACCGAAATGGAGAATCATGAAGCGTCAGATTACTGTTCCCAGGCTACTTCTAGTGCCTTCCAATCGGCGGCTTCAGCCTCTTTTTGGGTCTGGCAGACTGAGCCTTCCGGGTATTCGGGAGGCGTGTAAATCGTAAACAGCTTTAGGTCATTATGACCGGAATTCTTTAGGTTATAGCTTGTCCCGGCAGGAACGACCACCATCCCACCCTTTCGCACGGTGCGGGGTTGTGAATCGAGAATCAACCTCCCTTGGCCTTTCAAGATAGACAGGAAAATGTCGGCGTGAAGTGTCCTACGTTCGCCGGTCTGTCCGTGCGGAGTAATACTCATCATTACAAGCTGACCAAAGTTCCCAGTGTAGAGAATCTTACGAAAAGATGTGTTTTCGGTCGCTACGTCGTCCAGGTTCCCCAGATCGGCTAACCTCGATTGTTTGCTATTCGTTTCATGTTTCATTACGTTAACCTCCGAAACTGTCGTCACTAAACTTGTCGTGTTCACTTGTTAAACGGTGTCAGCGCTGAGTGCACGCCTTTACAACTCTGTATATGCTCTTCTGCGGCCTCCGAAAGTGACTCCAATCACTGAGAGAAGTGATGCTCATTACCGGCGTGCTCGTATCGTTATGGCAGGCTGAGCACATACCCAGTAGCTCAGGCAAGTTGGCCGAGGATTTATGCGATTCAGTGTGATGGGTTTGATGGTCATAACTCCAACCGGAAAGATGCAGGGAACAAAGGAAGAGCGGCAGCAGGAGGCAAAACTGATCCAACAGGAGCCCTCAATCACGAGGGCAAGGCAGGGGCAAGCAATGTTACGGTGCGTTCTTTCTGAGGACAATGCGTTACTCTTTGCGCCGCGCATGAACTTATAACCAACGAGGTAACCCTGGCGAAGAACCATGTGCTCTCTTGATAAAGCGATGACTTGTCCATTTTGACTCGAACCACCAGGGTGCCCGCCTGCTTCATGCTCCAGATTGCTTTCCTGACCCAGGCTCATTGCCACGCAAACGGCACCATGGCGACTGCAAGGATTTGGGTATGCCGATGGGTGGTGCTCTGGGCGAACGTCCATATTTTCGAGGTTTCAGGGTTCAAGCGCCTCGCACTGATTCGCGGTTGTAAGAGCCGCTACTCGTGCGCGGGACAGGCAGGCGCTTCCGAGCGCCCTGCCGGAATCGATCAGCTGATGAAGAGATTGGGTTATGATGGAGCCGACGAGCGGACTTGAACCGCTGACCTGCCGATTACGAATGGGCAGGACTGACGGCACCCAACGTAATCCCAATCACTTAGTAGCCCACTTTATCATCCAACACGACCCGATGTGATCTCATTCGGCACTCTCGGGACACCTCTGGGGACAGTAACTCCTCAACTTGACAGCGCGAGTATAACTAAATCCATGCTCATCGATGTGACCGATCTCTTCGACGACCAGTGAGTCAAGGTCGACGCGGGCACAGGCCAGAAAACAATCGAAAGCAAACCGGCGCACGATGCGTTTCGGATGCACTGTCTTCAGCAGAGTGGGCGCAGTTTGAGGAAAGTGGCTCATGAGTTGCACAAAAGCGTGTAGCTTCTCGGGCGTTGGTCGGTGTGCTGGAACTGGCAAGAACGCACCCGGGCCTTCGACAACGAGGTATCCGATCTGGAGATGGCCGAATTCATTCAGGAGCGCCAGCGCATGGCCCGGCGCCAGGCTCAGGGTGCACTCTTGGGGCAGAACATCGCCTTGGCTGGCCTGATGGCTTTGCAGGAGCAGCTCCAGGAAAAGGGAAAACTTCGTGGGCTGACCGTTTATGAATGCGCACGTCTCTTCGAAGTCTCTACTCGAATCGAGCGAGCGAACCGCGGGGAACCGGACCGGGACCAGGTGGCGAGCATCCACGTCACGATCCAGCGTCAGACTCGGCCGCGCTACGAAGAAGCCGGGTGGACCGACGATGCCAAGCCGAAACTCGATTCGTAAATAAGGAGCGCGAGCAATGAGGGTCCCACAAAAGCATCGGGACCCAGCTCCACAACGCGGAGAACGATCGGACGATCGTCGAGCTCACGGCCAAAATTGCCGAGCTTTCGAAAAGCCATAGGTGATTCGAAAGGGAGCAAGATGCGTGCCTCGTGCAAGCGCATCGGAACACGATCCTGGAGGATGAAGTAAATACCAACGTTCGTGCTCAACACGCTCAACCGGGTGACTGTCGTCTTCGCTCCGTAGTTGTTTTCTGCTTCTCACGCTCGCTGCAAGTGCTACCGTTGGGCACGCTGTCCGAGGGGCATGACGCTCCACCGACATGTTCTCAAGCGAATACGTAAACTTGACGCCACAGCTACAACACACCGGTACGTTCTTCCCTTTCGACAACGGTACTTCGATTGCATACAGAGAGTAAGTCTGATGAGGCAGGGCGGTGAAGGTCGGAGTCGGAGGTGATAACGGCCATGAAAGATACATTCTCGAGTGCGGAATTGACGGCTTTACGGAACGATCTGATTCACTATGTTCTGATCGACTCGCGCAAGGCTGCCGAACTACTTCAGCTGTTCCTGATGGGACGCGGTTTCGGGGCGTCGCCCGAGGCAGCCCGAGACGCCGTGGGGCGTGTCGAGAGGTCAGGCTGCTCGATCCCCGTGCTGCAAAGGGAGCTGGAGGACCTCGCGTTGGTAATATGAGCGGCCACCGATAGAAATTAAAGGATTTGCGGGACCTCAGAACCTAGTCGTTACCCGCAAGGTGATGAACACGAATCAGCCGGGCCAACCAGCCCGGCGTTCTTGTTCTGGTAGCGTGCCGTTGAGCTTCTTAGACAGGGGCTGCGTGCTCGGCAAAACCTGAGGCGGCCCAAGGGATGGATTTTGATTTCCCGACCACCGATGCGGCTACACTGCCACGTGACAGCAATGACGTCCTTCTCATCCAGCGGAATCATGCGGACTGGCAACCGGTCATTGGGTTTGTAACACCACGGTCGCACTGCGTGCGATTCATCGTGAAACATGAGGGTCAGCGGGGCACCTTGTGGACAGCCCGCATTTAAAGCGTTCAGATCGAACCAATTCAGTTGAAGAGACAAGACATTAACAGCTGCTCAAGCGGGCCGCCACGCGAGCCGCGGGTTTCCTACTCCGTACCCTTCGCGACAGACCCCAGCGATGGACGGCGTCGATGCGTTCAGAATTCATGAGTCGACTGAGTAGGTCACCGGCCCGCAGCGTTCAGCGAGGATGTCATGACCGTAACGGTGAGCGATTTTGACGACGCTGTAATGGATGGACGTCTACAATCCGCACCACATGGGAGCGTCAGGATGCCGGTTTTGCCTGTCGCCTCAACTCTATGACGTGCTCCGAGTGGTCAGGCTCGCTGAGCCAGGGCGAATCGACCGTTCGGCAGCCTACGCGATTCCGGGGACGGGGACGAAATCAGGAACAATGGCAAGACGACACTGGGACGCAGACTGGCTCCCCAGGTTATCGACGAAGGAGATCTCGGGATGGATCCGAGGAGAGTAGGATATTTTATTTCTGGAAATTCTAGACTCTCTGGCGAACTGGAAGTGCACCCAGTCGAGGGTGAGCGGGTTTTCGAATCGCCCGAGAAACCCTTCACGACAGCCGATTTAGTGCCAGCCGGAACATTGAATTCAGATGTGGCAATGGTCCCACAGAACGCCTAGCGAGTGGAGGATAATCGCGTCTCCGATCGCCAATTCGTCGGCAGAGACAACTATTTTGCAGGCGTAACAAACAACTGGGTTAACTGTCTGACACCAGTGCTCGTGGCGGATGATACCCTCACAGTGTTCACAAGCTGCTTGGGCGTTGTACCCGTTGCTGTGGTACAAGGCTGCTTTGTTGTGAGACATTCACTCATCTCCTGGGCCCCCGCCTGTCGCCCGCAAGATCAACCGGACAAGACACTTGTTGGAGCTAGGCCGACTTCTTAATCGGCGAGCAGAACTCTATGATCTTTCCGCAGTACAGCGCAGGGGCACACTTCAATGGTTTCCGAAAGTTCCTCGGTACATAAAACTCAATTACCTTTGCCATGACCACCTCTTGCTCTATAAGCCCGGGGCTGGGATGCAATTCAGTTTTCAGGCTCCAATAGCCCTGCCAAACCCATCCGCATTGACGACGCACGGACTCGCACAATTGGAGCTTATGCAAGAGTGCTTTGCAAATGGCGCATGATCTCATCCACATAGGCTTCCCTCGAGGATCGCGGGAGAACCGGTTGCCGTCGGTCTTTCCAAATCCCTCAAGCGACGTGCGCCTTTTGCCAACATAGCCCAGGCCAGGGCTTTCATGTCCGGATCCACAGAGTTCGTAGCCCTCAGCAGTTCCTTGCCTGCGTCTTGCTGTCCGAACCTGCACCACATCACTCCACAAAGAAACACGTAGTTGCCGTCCATTTCCGTTTCCTCCTCTCCAGCGCCGAGGAACATCGGTGGTACCCCAGCACCATGTTGCAACCACCTCTTCCGCTGCTCCAACCGCAATCCAACTGCCAACAGCAGTCCGTTCAAGAGAAAGACCGCTGTCTCGCCAGAAATCTGGTCGACCTCACCGTATCCTTCATTACTATTACCGGTTTGCGGCCGACCAAATGGGCACGCACCCAGGTCTTGAAGCCCAAGTCAAAAATGTTCGGAAGGACATAACGGGAAATCGATTACCAGGCTTTCAGTGGTGTCAATTGAGTCCCGCAAGTGACACTCGTCCAAAGGTTGACACTACGCCCGGGAGCTCGTCGGTCGCCCGTGGGAAGAAGGTTGGCGGGACTGGTAATGACCGCTTGTTTTCACCAGCTGATGCGAGCGTTACAGGCATTCGCAGATTTGGTGCGGACCACTTCTTTGGCGTACGTTCATGAAAAGATGGGCAGGATTTTCCGACCGCAACTCCAGCGAAGTTGGACCAAATTCATGTTCGCCAGAATGGAACGCTTACCAAGCGCGATCTACAACATGAAGTGGTGCACTGCAATCACTGCAACGGCTCTCAATTCCGTTCGGCCCGTTTTGAATCTGTCAAGCGCCACTTTGGCATGTTGTGTGCTTTTCTCATGTTGTCGGAGCAATGAAGTACTTCGGAGGACATATGGCAAAGATAATCGAGTTTTACATACCGCAAAGCTTTCGCAAGGTTTCAAAGTGGTTTCCCCCAGTCGAACGTGGCAGGGTGCTGGCATTTCCACTGGCGGTGCGAAAATCGGCGTGACCGGTTCTGAAACGCGCACGGCGAAACTGAGATTGAGCAAGGTGAAGCAACAATCATGAGCAACCAGAAGAGTTGCGGAGTTGTGGTGGCGTGCTCCCTGCTAGGGGCTTTCGCTCTAGCACAGGGGGCCGCGGCGCAAACCTGAGACCTCCTTGGACATTTACACTTGAGCCCCTGTGGGAACATCGAGCCACGTGTCACCCATTAGCAACTGTATCTGCATACTGGCAAGCTCGTTGCCATTTCACAGTACTGTTACTGAATAGTATCGCGGCATTAGAGTCCGGATTGAGCTGCATGTAGGAGGCAATAGTGTCCGAACAGATCCAAGCGATCAAACAGTTGGCAGGAAATGACCTGTGTCATTACTGTGACGGGAAAGCCGACGTCAACAGAATGACGTACTACGCCTGGCGGGCCTGACGTTCGGCGGTGACAATTAGTGCTTACCTCTGGCCTCCGGCACCGTGGACAATAGCGAGAACCATTGTGCCCACTCTCGTTCTCGCCAAAGCCGTATGCCTCAGTTAACCTCACCGATGCGTGAGCCAAAGTGCCTAGAGCCAGCACCCACAGATTGCGAGCACTGGAGTGGCTCGCTAGCTCAAAAGAATAGATTCGAGAGCTCTCCTTCGGGATTGACGTGAAGCACCTGGACGACGCGCTCGGCAACGCCGTCGATATTTTTATGCATGAGATGAAACAGTCCGCAATCGAGCAGTAAGACGATCGCTACCTTTGTCACTTCGAACATGGCGATCGTGCGGATGACGACCGATGTCTTAGTAGAGTGATGTCGATATAACGCATGGTGTTCCAATTGAGTCGGCAGCCAACTACAGCCCTTCTTCAAGGCTCTTGTTAACCAGTACTTTGACATCAACCCGTCGATTAAGTTCGCGGCCTACAGCGTCCGTATTGTTGGCAAGCCGATGCGTGCTGCCATAGCCTAAGGGAATAAGAATTCGCCGCATTGGGATGTTCTGAACCTCATAGAAATAACGCGCTACAGCGGCGGCACGCTCTTCGCTTAGCTCCTGATCCGTCTTGCTGCCCAGTGTGTTGGAGGCGTATCCCGAGATCTCGATCAAATAGCCCTGATGCGACTTCGCGAGTTTCGCGAGATCGGCAAGAGCCGGTTTGGCGTCCTCTTTCAGGATCGCTGAATCGCGGTCAAAGAACACATCATTCTCCGATTCCATCTTGTAGTCATCGAGGTCGGAGACGCGTTGATCGACAGCGGCGATCGCAGCCGCGTCCGCCAGTCCAACAACGCCAGCAGCTTCGGCTTGCGAGGTGGCCTGATCGGCTGAATTCTGGGCCTGGTCGGCGGAACTTTGTGCGACGCCGGCTGCACTTGTAGCCTGGTCGGCGGTTGATTGGGCATTCTGAGCGTCCGCTTTATTGGCCAGGACTTGTTGTTGTTGGGCTACTTCGATAGCGAAGTCGTCCGGCGTAAACGAGATCTTGCTGGCTTCCAGTTCTCCGTTGGAGTTACCTACGCCCTCCGCCTCGATCGTGAGGCCCGGAAGCAAGGCAGTGACATCCATCTCGATATGACGGTAGAAGGGAAGTTTATGGTTCTTACGCTCGATTTGGGTCGCATCCAGGATATTCAGCGTGACCACCTCATGCGTTTTCTTGTCACGTACCCGAACTAGATCTCCATCCCGAGACAAGATCACACCTGAAACGTTGGCTTTCTCGCCACGTGAAAGTTGACGTGTTTTGCTCGTGCTAGCGGCGAATGTGGAGCTTGCCAACAAGGTGACTGCGATTGCACCAATCAGTGCATTCAGCTTTGATCTGCGAAGAAACTTCACTTTAATCCTCCAGGCGGGATGAGTTTGGATCCCGCGGGGGACAAATATGCAAGGCTTGTGCCATTCGGTGATCTGTTGGACGGCACACTAAGTGATTGAGATCGATGTAGCGCCAAAGGAATCCTGCTAGTTTGCTGGTCACTCCCTAGTCGAACCCTTGTCAGTGTCAATAACGCGTCAAATTTGTTGCTCACAACCAATCAATTTCCGTCACAACTCATGCCTGCAGCTACGAACACGTCTGTTTGTTCCGTGAAGTAGGTTGAGGCTAAGCAGACGTGCGCACGAGCCGCGGCAGACATGCCTCAGCCGGCGGATTTCAACGCGTCTTTAGCCAGCGCGATATGACTCCGCCCTGTGGATTTCCGTTCCGAACACGTCGATTTTCGTATCCGCCGGTGGAAAAGCGAGCACCTTGCCAGCTTGGCTTGGCGGGAACCACTTAGAAGCCTTGCGAAAACTTTGCGGAATATGGAACTCGATTATCTTTGTCATACGTCCTCCAAATACTTCTCGCTTGCGACAACATGACAAAAGCACGACGGATGCCAAAGCGGTGCTTACGACAAACAATCCGACGTGACCAGTTCGAAGACAGTCTGTCAATCCGGACGCAGCGACGTTGATGAGTAAAGGGCGTGAGATTCGTTGCTACGACTACGTCAACCATCACGAGCGTGTCCGCGATGCGTTGATGCAGGACGCAAGCTTTTACCGAGATTGCAGGCCCACGGCTTGGATGTTGGCGCCGCGATTGAGCAGGGGAGATACATCTCATTGGATGCTGCCGAGATGCTCTCGACATTCATGGTGAACGATCAGCCTAATCCGGTGGGATTCATGAAGGTCGCAGGAGATGTCATCATGACAGCGGCCAAGGCTGTGAAGGGAGAGTGTGCCCGCGTTTTCGCCTGCGGAGAATGTGCGCCTCTGCTGTGGGCAGAAGGCAACCGAGAGGCGGCAATTCGGCTCGAACATCTCTTGGACGAGATAACCAAGGTATACCGCGTTAGTGTTCTCTGCGGGTACCCAATCGGTAGCTCTCAAGCCGATCCTGACAGCCACATCTTCCAACGAATCTGCGCAGAACATTCAGTTGTTCATTCCCAGTGAAATAGACTATTAGGCGAGCTTAGACCGCCAAATTGGATGTTCTTTACCCCACCGCCAGGAGGGAGTCAGTTCCTCTAAGAGGAACGCGAGCGTAGATCGTGGTGCCACCGCCGGGCTGTGACTTGATGGAAATCTCACCGCTCACCAAGTGTATTCGCTCTCGCATACTGATGAGCCCGAGGCCGCGACGGTGGATGGCGTCTTGCGGATCAAAGCCAACTCCCAAGTCGTTCACGGTCAGTTGAATCTCTCCTTCTGTACCGCACAGTTCCACTTTGAAGTACCGCACGCCACTGTGCTTCACCGCATTCTGCAGAGTTTCCTGTAAAACTCGGAACAGACAAAGCGAGATTTCCTGGGGCACACTTCGCGGTATGGCCGTATGGCTGAAGTCAATCTCTATCTTCTGTTGCTCGGACAACTCTTGGCAGAAGCTCTTCGCCGCTGCCACAAGGCCCAGATATTCCAGTTTTGAAGAATGAAGGCGGTGTGACAGGGCCTGAATGTCGGTGGCGATGTCCGAAAGGCGTTGACTAGCATGATTGATGTGAGCGTGAAATTCAACCGCCGAATGCGGGAGTTGTTGGTTCCATCGATCCAGCTCGATTGCCAACAGTGCCATCCGTTGATTGACGTCGTCGTGTAGCTCTCTCGCGATCCAGGTACGCTCTTCCTCGTGGGCCTCAATCAGCTTTCGCCCAACCCCGGCAAGAGATTCCTCAGCAAGCTTGCGCTCGGTAACGTCTGTGGCCGAGCCGATGTAGCCGGCAAAAGAGTGGTCCGGGTCGAATCTCGGCACGCCGATAGCCGAAACCCAGCGATATTGTCCATCGTGTCGCCGGAGCCGATACTCCATCTGGAAGGACTCCCGCCGATCGAACGCCTGAGTGTAGGTATACATACACCTGTTCAAGTCTTCAGGGTGCACACCTTCTGCCCAGCCGTTGCCCAGCTCGGCCTCAAGCGGCCGCCCGGTGAACTCCAGCCACGGCTGATTGAAGTAGGTGCACAGCTTATCCGTGCCCGACATCCAGATCATCACCGGCGCTGTGTTTGCAACCAAGCGGAAGCGCTCTTCGCCCTCACGGAGCGCCTGTTCAGCCTGCTTGCGCTCAGTGATGTCCACCGCCATGCCGAGCATGCGCACGGCATCACCGTTGGCTCCGTAGTAGAACTGTCCCCTCTCCGTAATCCAGCGCACGGTGCCGTCAGGGTGCAAGACCCGGAACTCTGCGATGAACGGTTCCCGGTTTTGCCTGGCATCCGCAACCGCTTTCCAGACGAGTTCTTGATCTTCCGGGTAGATCCGACGGCGAAAATCCTCGATATGTCCATAATAGGTATCCGATTGGATTCCGAACATGGTTTCTAGATCGCCGAACCAACGGTCGCGCCCAGTCTTGACGTCCCAGTCCCATCCCACACATTTCCCAGCCTCCACCGCATGACGAAGCCGGTCGTTAGACAATTTCAGTTCAGATTCTGTCGTTCTGCGTCTCGCCCGCTGCCGCAATAGTCCAAAAATGAGCAGCGTTTGCAACAACAGCAAGACAATGCCACCGATGATGTAGCGCCAATACAGTTCCCAGACGGTGGGCTGTCGGTTGAGCACAATGCTGCCTGCTGGTAGGTTCTTTTCATCCAGTCCCCACCGCTTGAGAGCGCGCCAATCGAACATGTAGATATTGACATTTCTTACGATAGGAATGTCTTGAGACTTTTCTCCTCTGAGTATCCTCAGAGCCATGGCGGCCGCAACCTTTCCTTCGTCTGCTAAATTGAGAACGTTGCCTCCTGCCTCCCCGTGACCCAAATTGAGATCAGAAAAGGTGAAAACGGGGGCATTCGCCGCCTGAACAACCATCGGACCCGCTTCTGTCGCGTCAATAAACTGTTTTCCCGCCGCATCCCGAAGGATACCAAGGTGTAGGACGACTGAGCGATCCGGGAGATGCCGCAGGCGGTCGAGGAGCTGTGGCATCGCTAAGTCGGTCAAATACTTGAAGTCGAGTTTCGATTCATAGTTGTGCAAACCTTCCCGGTACAGGGCTTCAATAGACCGGTCATAGGGGGACGTGCCTCCAACCAAAAAAACGTGCTTCGTGCCGGGTTTCAGCCGCAGGGCTGCCTCCAGAGTCTTCGTGGGCTCCGGCTCTTCCCACACTCCAGTAAAGTGAGACTCGAGCTTGGCACGGCCCGCGGCCTGCTCACTGCTGAGACAGAAAACAACGGGAACATCTCGGAAGAATGCTTCGTGTGCGGCGATCATGAATCCGAGTGCGGATGGCCCGACGGCAATAATGATATCTGGCCTGAGGTGCCGATACTTGCGCGTATACCACTCGCGAAATTCCCGCTGGGTAGCCGGATCGGGGAAGAGAGCTGTGTCAAGGTACTCGCGATATAACTCGATCTGGTAGGGTGAATTTCTTAAGATATCAGAGATTCCTTTATCGATGAGGGCAATAGCTGGATAGTGGGGGCCAACTTCGTAGAAAACAAGGACGCGCCGGATGGGGTTGACCTGGGCTCCGATCCTCCCCGCAAATAGCCAGCCGCAAAAGAGGATAAGCAGTCGCGGTTATCGCTTGCCGCCAAGCTCTACTGTCTCCCCATCGCGCCGAAGAGAAGTGACATAACATAGCAAGTCTCAAACCGTTGGCCTGCAACAGGTTAAAGCTTTTCGCGAAGGTCCAATTCTTTCGCAACTTCGTGTACGTAATTCAATTTGCGAACTTAACGAACCGACCCGCATAATATTCTTGTACCAGACTACTTCGCAAGCCCTGTCAGTTTTGACAGGTCTCGACTTCGTATTTTGCCATATAGATATTAAGGTACGATGACCCGAGAGGATTGAGGGGCAGCGCCTCCAATCGCAATTAGAACTTCTTGTCAGAGGCACTTTTCAATGGTCGTCGGTTTCGAGGTGCCGCTTGCCACCCGACCTCGATACCGGCGGATCTCGTATTCGATCCTTGCCTTTGTTTTTGCTCTCTCAGGACCTGCGCATGCCCAGACAGCTTCGACCGGTGCTCTAACGGGGTTGACGTTTGGTCCGTCGGGCTCCGTCGTGGCCGACGTGATGGTTCAACTGGTCAACTCGGAAAACGGCAGATCGGAATCCACTCCTTCGGATGAGAATGGCAGATTCTCCTTCGTGCTGTTACCACCGGGCAGCTATGAAGTGAAGGCCAGCAAGCTGGGCTTCGTTCCATTAAGCAGCGGCAAAATACACATCTCCGTCACGGAAACACGTCGTCTCGAGTTTCACCTCCAGCTCGCACCTATTTACGAGCAGGTGCAGGTGTCGGCTAAACTTCCAAACGTTCAAACAGACACCTCTGCACTTGGGCGAGTCGTGGATGAAACAGCCTTGCATGCGCTTCCGCTGGTTACGCGAAACCTCGCGCAAATATCCGCGCTCTCGCCGGGGGTGGCCGCTGGCGTATTCAACGCCGGAGAGCTTGGCCTCGGTGGGATGGCGCTCTCACAAATTGCCAGCTCCAACGACGGACTCTTCGTACACGGCGCACGCTCCTATGACAACAACTGGCAATTGGATGGGATTAGTGTAAGTGATGTGCAAGGCAGTGGGGCCGGAAGCGGTGGGATTCCGATTCCCAACCCTGACGGCATTGAGGAGTTTAAGGTGCAAACGGCGCTCTACGATGCTGCGTACGGACGTTATGCAGGCGCCAACGTTAGCGTCATCACTAAGGCTGGAACCAATTCCTATCATGGCAGCGTTTTCGAGTTCCTTCGCAATGATGTTCTGAATGCCAACGATTTTTTTCTGAACCAGGTCGGTCGATCCCGGCCGAGCCTCAAGCAAAATCAATTTGGATTTTCTCTTGGCGGTCCCATTAGGAAAGACAAGCTTTTTTTCTTTGGTTCTTACCAGGGGACACGACAGGTAAACGGCGTGGCTGCGGGTCAGGCACGGGTTGGTTGCACTTCCCGCTTCATTTCACCGCCTATAACGAACGACAGGTCCCGGACGGCGCTTGGCGAGCTCTTTGCAGGAAAGAACGGAGCCTTAGGCGGAGTGGCTGTTGAGTCGGACGGCTCGAACATTAACCCGACCGCTCTGGCCCTTCTGAATCTCAAACTGCCCGACGGAAGTTTTCTTATTCCTACTCCACAAACGATTGACACGTCACAACCATTTGATAACCAGGGCTCTTCGATTTTCACAGAGCCGTGCGACTTTATGGAGGATCAATTTTTAGCCAACGCAGATTATCTAGGGTCACAGAAGAGCAGGATCGGGGCCCGCATTTTTTACGCCAGCGACAGCAAGACAATCACCTTCCCAGGCAATTTCTTCAACCCGGTACCTAATATCCCGGGATTTGCCAGTCCTAACAATTCTGGTTACGCAGTTATCAACCTGCACCACACCTACGCCTTGAATAGCGCTTGGATCAACGAGCTACGATTTGGATATGCGCGCACTACAAGCCGTACGCAGAGCCACGCTCCATTCAAATGGTCCGATATCGGTGTTGCTGAAGGCGATATGAGCGAGACAAATGCGCTACCGAACTTAAACATCTTAGGATCGGTTGCGTTCTCTTCTGCATTTCCGTTCGGTTTTGCCCAGAATAGTTTTGTTGTCACCGAGGATCTTAATTCGGTTCACGGTGCTCACACCCTCCATTTCGGAGGATCACTCACACGATTGCAGGACAACTTCAACGATCCAGGGATTGGATCGTTCGTGCAGTTCCTGAGCTGGCCAGACTTTCTCCTCGGCCTCAGTGGGAGTGGCAACGGAACAGGGACTTTCAGCAACGTTTTTGCCTCGATAGACAATTTCGGCTTGTTCGATCGTGAATACAGGGTATGGGAGGGTTCAGGGTTCGTGCAGGATGACTATAGAATTCGCAAATCACTAACGTTGAATTTTGGTTTGCGCTACGAACGACTGGGCCAATTCGGAGATAAACTGGGCCGGAATTCCAGCTTTGACTTTAGCAAAGCAAACCCGAATCCCCCAGCCAGCGGGAGTGTCGCCGGTTACATAGTGGGCTCCAACTTTCCTGGAGTACCCCCAGCTGGCGTGCTACGTGCGAGTAATACTTCCGCGAACAATGGCGAAGGCCAAAATACCATCGGCCCTCGTTTCGGGTTTGCCTGGCAGGTCCTACCGCGGACGAGCCGGTTAGTGCTGCGGGGTGGATACGGTATGTACTTTTCACGCCCCACCGGGCAGGCTTTTTTCCAAGGTGCGAGCGCCGCTCCGTTCGCGCTGCTGCGGATAGCTACTGGAGCCACAAATGGGGCGGCGACATTCCAAGCGCCCTTTGCGCAACCCTTTCCCATGCCGGCTTCTTTTCCTTTATTCCCGCCGTACTCTCCAACGACGGCTACAACCATCTACACCAGCGCCCCCAGCTTCCGCTCTGCCCTCCTTCAGCAGTATTCAGTCAATATTCAGGGAGAACCTCATAACGGGTGGTTGGTAGAGCTGGGATACGTGGGAACGCGCGGCACACATTTGCAAAGAGTGCGCTCACTCAATCAGGCAGTGGATGCCTCTGCAATACATCCAATCCGGGGAATGACCTCGAACACTCTTGCTAACGTTTCCCTACGCGTTCCGATTGCCGGGATTCCCGCAGATTCTCTGGACATCGTGGAATCCGCGGGTAGCTCCTGGTACAACGGCTTGGAGCTCAGTCTCACAAAGCAAATGGGTCACGGCCTGCAATTTCTCGGTTCCTACACCTTTTCTAAAGCGCTGGATACTGATGGGGCGGATATTAATGGAACCTCCGCTGGAGTCGCTTTAACATTAGGAAACCAAAACTCTCCTGCACAGCGATGGGGAAGGGCCAGTTTCGATCGGACACACCGGTTCGTTTTCAGCACTACGTGGTCGCTTCCGAGCCCCCCTCACGGCCTATCCCGCCTTGTCCTGGGCGGCTGGTCGCTGGCTGCCATAGCAACGATTCAGTCCGGGAGTGCATTGACTGTTGCCGATACAAATTCAACCAATGTATTTGGAATCAGCGAAGATCGGGCGCAATTAAGCGGTATGTGCTCGAAAAGCCAGTTGGTGACCGGAGGGGCCGTGCAGTCGAAGTTAAACCAGTATTTCAATCGATCCTGTTTTACGAAGCCGTCGGTAATTGGTGCTGACGGCATTGGAACCGCGTTTGGGAACAGCGCGACCGGGATCGTGGACGGTCCCGGACAAGCGAATCTGGATCTCGCACTTTCAAAAGCTGTGATGGTCAATTGGCCGATCGAGAAAAGTAGCTTTCAATTTCGTGCTGAGTTCTTCAATACGCTGAACCATCCGCAGTTTGCCAACCCCGATACCAACTTCACCTCGCCGACATTCGGTGTGATCAGTAGCACGGCTGTAAATGCTCGCGTTGGGCAGCTCGCTGTGAGATTTGCATTTTAGAGGTTCTTCAAAGCGGCAGTTTTGTTTTCTACCGTCAGCTACTAGATGGAAGCTCTGCCCCAGTTGACATGGACACCATCCTTGCTCTTGGGTCCAAAAACAAGGCGTTGCTCTTCATGCGAAGGTGTGACGGACAGGCATTGTGCGCAACCGCGAAATCATCGATGCAACCGCGGCGATGGCGCATTCGTATCGCGGGACGCCGTTCTGCGTGTCCAGAAATCTGGCCCGTAGGGTGAGCTACCCAATGTGCCGCTGTAAGGCTAAGCCGTACAGAGCCTTGCCCGTTGCTGTCCGCCAACTGTCCGCGTTGGCCGGCAGGCTGTGCAGGTGCAAACATTGAGCGGCTTCGCTCCTCAGGACCTCGGAGCATGAACCTGTTGAGCGTCCACTCCTGTCCAAAATTAGACATTTTCCGAAGCTGCCGCTGGGGGCTGGCCGGTTTAAGGTTGTCCACGCCCCAAGGGGTGCGCGGAGGCACCGACCGATTTCCGTCTCTTCGATTTTTAAAAAATAATTTAAAAAAACAGACAAAGGCGAAGACCACACTTTTCTCGTACTGCTACACTGCCGCGCATGTCCCTATCGCCCGAGTATGTGGAGCGGATCAACAAGGCTACCGAGGCATGGAAACGAGCCCGGTCCCAAAGTTCTGTGATTTCGATCACACCGATTGGTGACGGCGCTCCTATGTCTTGCAATGGCCGTTTTAGGAAACTGCCGGCACAGGTTTCGTCACGAACAACTGCTTGTCTCGAGACAGTCTGGGTCGGGAGACAAACGCGAGATAGCAGGGCCGATCGTGGTTGGCAGATTAATGTTCTGTGATTTGTGGGACTTGTGAGCAATTCTGAACAGATTGGGTTCCAGCGTCTTCTTAGTCTTCTTGATCTATGACGCAGCCAAAGCAATCAGTAGCGACGGCTGTGCCTAAGTACCGTGGTGTCGGTTCTGGCCATGAGACGGCGGTGAGGGATTGAGAACCAGCAAGGCACTTCCTTTGTGGCACATCCCGCTTTCGAAAAAGGGTGAACGATGAAGCCATCGAAACGGTCTCCGCGGATTCTGTTTATGGTTGCGCTCGCATGCGCCACGGCAATGATCACGTCACGAAGTACGGCGCAAGAGAATGCCAAGCCAGTGGCCACTGCGCCTCCTTCCGCCACTACTCCTGCGGCCGCGCCCGAGGGCGATTACGTCGGCACCGAGGTGTGCGTGACCTGCCACGCCGACCAGGAGAAGAGTTTCGTCCACACCATCATGGGCAATGCCATGGCCCACGCCAAAACTCCCCAGGAGAAGCTGGGCTGCGAAGCCTGTCACGGACCCGGCAGGGCCCACGTGGAGGCCGGCGGCGGCAAGGACACGATTCCCGTCCGCTTCACCAAGGATTCCACCACTCCGGTTGAAGAGCGCAATGCGGCCTGTCTCTCCTGCCACACCAAGGGCAATCAGATGTTCTGGAGCGGCAGTCCCCACGAGTCGCGAGCTATGGCCTGCGTGGACTGCCACAACGTCCACTACGGTAGCCCTGCCGAACGTTATAAGGCTCTGGCTTCTACAGACTCGCGCTATGGAACGCCTCTGACCGAGCACGTCGGCACGAAAATGCCGCAACCGGAACTGTGCCTGCAATGCCACCAGATGCGGCGGGCCCAGTTGCAGCGCTCCTCGCACATGCCGTATCGCGAGGGCAAAGTCACCTGCACCAGTTGCCACAATCCGCACGGCAGCCCGAATCCGAGCCAGCTTTTGCAGAGCTCGATCAATGAGAACTGCATCAGCTGCCATACCGAACGCCGCGGGCCATTCCTGTGGGAGCACCCTCCGGTGATGGAAAACTGCGCCAACTGCCACGAGCCGCACGGCAGCAGCAATCCACAGTTGTTGAAGGTGCGGATGCCACGGGTTTGTGACTCTTGCCATGACTCAAGCCGCCACCCCACACAGCCTCAGCCGCTTGGGTCGATCAAGAACTTCAACCGGGGATGCACCAATTGCCACTCTTCGATCCACGGATCGAACCATCCGTCAGGGAACGCATTTTTGCGTTAGCAAGGAGCGAGCCATGAACATCGTCAGAACGAAATGCCTGTCGCTGATGCTCATCCTCCTGATAGCGCCCGTTGCTTTATTGAGCCAGAACAATGACAAGGACAAAGAGAAGGACCAACCCCCTCCCGTGGGCGGAGTGGTCGAATTGGGTAGCCGCTGGAGTTGGGGGGACGTCTATGGCCGCCCTGACCTGCCGTTTGACCCATCGCTGAAAACATCGAAGTACAACGAATACCGCGATGTGCGCGACGGATTCTTCATCCCCAAGGTTCGGCTGAGCATGGACGACATCGCCGGGTCAAAGTACTTTCTGGACGTGCAATCGAATAATGCGATCTATCGCGACCAGAGCTACCTGGCGACTTTCGGCGCGTGGAACCGGTTCAAAATACAGTTCCGCTACGACGAAATTCCGCACACTTACACCAATACCGCTCGCACCCTCTACACCCAGACTGGGCCAGGAGTGCTCACCATTCCGCTGCTCACCCGCAACACCCTGCAGGGACTGGCTGCGTCTGCTTCACTCCCGAGCACCATCCAGACGCAGCTGGTGCCTAGGATGAACTTCATTGTTCCGGCCATCGAGCGCCGCGCAGGGACGATCCTGTTCGCCTACGACCTCACTCCGGATTGGGACCTGCTGGCTTCTTACTCGCGTGAACACGAGTCCGGCACACGCCCGCTCGGCTTGATTTTCAACTCCAGCCCAAGCGCCTCATTGACCGGGGGCTACGGGGCGGAAGTGCCGGAGCCGATCGATTACTTCAATAACACGGTGAAGGTCAGGGCTGAGTACATCCGAAAGCGGTTGGGAATACAGATCGGGTATACCGGTTCGTTCTTTCAAAATAATAGGAATGTTCTGTTTTTCGACAACCCGTTCCGCACCACTGACTGTGTCGCACCCGATGGCTGCACGAACGCAACCCAAGGCCCGGCTAAGGGCGAGGTAGATCTCTACCCGGACAATCATGCCCACTACATCAACTTCGCTGGTTCGTTCCTGTTGATGAAACACCTCCGCCTGCTGGTGAGCATCAATGCCGGCTGGCTCCGCCAGGACGACCCTTTTGTGCCGTACACGACCAATTCGATATTGCTGGCGGGCACCGGTCCTCTGCCGGCCTCGAGTCTGCACGGAGAAAAACAGACGCTGGCAATGAATTACAAATTGATCCAGAGCATAGGCAAGAAGTTCGACATCAAAGCAGGTTACCGGCATTACGACTACAACAACAACACTCCGGTGCTCAGTTTCACCCCCGTTTCGGCCGATATTGCGGCCGCGGATCTCACCAGCCCGGAGGAAAACACTCCGTTTGGATACAATCGGAAGAACATCGAGGTGACCGGCAACTGGTACTACGCCAAGAAGAGTTCGGTGAAAGTGGGCTATGAAGGCGAAATCATGGATCGTTCTCATCGCGACGTCGAGCATTCGACCGAAAACGGGTTTGTGGCTGCGATCGACTCGGCGCCCCGCAAGGATTTTTCGTTCCGGGCCTCCTACCGCTACGCGGTTAGAAATCCGGAGCAGTATCAGGATGATCAGGCGATCGAGACGTCCGGAGGAATCACCAACGATCAGATCTTCAGCCGCCGCTTCGATGAGGCCGCCAGGACTCGCAACCGCGGAGATGCCCAGATACAGTACAGCCCTACAGACCGACTCAGCTTCTCCGGGTTCGGCGGAACGATGCAGGATAACTACAACCAAAGGGGCGGGGTCAACAGCGCCACGCCGCTGAACTTCATTGCCGGTACCACCAATCCCTACTACCTGTATGGAGTGCTGAAAGATCTCTCTTACAACGCCGGCTTCGACAGCGATTTCACGCTGACGAACGCGGTCACGATGTTTGCCGAGTACTCTTACGAGCGCTACTACAAATCGATGGCGTCAAGATACAGGGTGCCTGGCGGAGCCACGCCCACGCCGTTGGACTGCAGCATATCCGGACGTGGTTGCGACAGCGCCAATAACGATTGGGGAAGCACTTCCCGCGACCACATCCACATCGTTGCCGCCGGTTTCGATGTGCACTTCAACAAGAAAGCGAATCTCAACACTTATTACTCGCTGTCCGCAGCGACAGGCAACGTAGACAGCCGGCCGTTTGGCGACCCTACACTCCTTACCGGTCCTGATAAATTCTTGCTCACTGGCACCAATGCAGCCGTGGATTACCCGCAGACGGTCAGTCGAAACCACCAGCTTGTGGCCATCTTCAGGTACAAGCTGACTAATAACCTTACGTCCAAGGTCGAATATCGTTACCAGCAATTTGATTCCAAGGACTATCAGACCAGTGCCATGACGCCATACATGGGTTGCGTCAGTCCACTGCCGCCGGGAGCGCCCGTGCCCGGATGCACAAGCCCTCTGCTGGGTACACCTAGTCCGTTTTATCCGTACTTCCTGGTGGGCGACACTAATGCTGCCAGATATCTGTTCCTGGGGGCCGACCAGCCGTCATACCGCGCACATTATCTGGCAGCCACAGTCGAATATCATTTTTGAAATCCTGGACCGAATTGGAGCTATGCTTCTGCCGCAGGGTCAGTTGTGAGACGAATTGACGACAATCATTGCAGACGGCAAAGACAAGATGCCGAGCTACAAGAAAAGTTTGCAGCCCGAGCAGATTAAAGCCATCGTCGGGTATATCCGTTCGTTGGCGAAATGAGATTCAATGCGGGCGCTCACGCTGAATCACCCGAGACTACGTGGGGACAGCCGCCCGCGACTATCCCCACGTAGTCTGTACGACGAGACTCTTACATGCACTTTCCTAACGTCCTGCTGCTCTCGTTGATCGCCTTCAGCGCCGTGCTGATCGGCGTGCTGGTTGCCCGGCCCGAGCTGACTATGACCCGCGGAGGTAAAATCCTTGCGTTCATGGTTCTGTTTCTGCTTCCGTTGCTGTGCATGGCGATGGGCTTCACCTCTGAGTTCCAGCGGGCGACCAGTACTTCGTTCTGCCTGTCGTGTCACACCATGGACTCACACGGCCGTAGCCTGTACGTGGACGATCCAACCTACCTTGCCGCTGCACACTTTCAGAATCATCGCGTCCCAGCTGATGAAGCCTGCTACACCTGCCACACCAACTACGCCATGTTCGGCGGATTCAAAGCTAAATTGAACGGGCTGCACCACGTCTACGTGCAGTACCTGGGCAAACCCCACAATCCCATTCGCCTTTACGCGCCCTATAGCAATCGGGAATGTCTGCACTGCCACCAGGGTGCCCGCTCTTTCGAAGAAGGTGCAGTGCATACAGCTGATCCAGACTTGCTTCCGGCGGTGAAGGCGAACAAACTCTCTTGCCTCTCGAGCGGCTGTCACGACGTGGTACACAACGTCGATCAGTTGAGCAGAGTTAAATTCTGGAAAGGAGCCAACTGATGGCAACGACACTGCCACTTGAGAAACGGCTAAGGCTGGCGGGAATCCTGGTAATTCTCGGGCTGCTGGTCGAAGGCGTTTGTCTGCAGTGGGCGGGACCGCTCGCGTTTATTTTCCTGGTCGCAGTCGGAGGCTTTTTGTGCACGGCGGGGGTTGTCGTGTATCTCTACTCTTTGGTTACGGCCAGTGAAACAATGCCGGAACCCTGATCCTGGGCCGACGGGGACGCCTTGCCACGCTGCCCACAAAACTAGAAATAGGAAACAGGCGAAACCGGACGTTCTAGATTGCGCCTGTTCTTTTGCGGAGATTTTGGGGGACCTGGTCGGGATCGAACCGACGACCTCTTCCATGCCATTTCTCATCTTCTATTGTAGCCGAGCGACAAGAACAAATCGTGAGTGATACCTAGGGGCAGTGTTCATGCGGGTCCGAAGCATGTTCGCTGCCCCTTGCGAGTGCTCTCAGTGTTCGGACCGCGTTTTTTGAACTGGGTGAACGACGGGCGTGGCCTGGCTGCCAACACGCGCCGTTATTATCGGCTCGGTTGGCAACGCATCAGGGAGACGCAGTTGATGGGAATGACCCTGGATCGGATTACCACAGAAGAGGTAGACGGGTTGCTCCTGTCTGGCTCCCCGAGCTACGTCAATCAGGCTCTACGAACGTTGCGCAGGCTTCTTGGGAAGGCGATCGAGTGGAAAGTGATAGCACTTGCTCCTAGGATTAGGCTCTTGGCTGAACCGGAACGTCAGCAGGTTCTTGATCCCGAGAGCGAAGCAAAGTTGGTGGCCGTTGGCAAACAGCCCCTAGACGACGTATGGACCATCATTCAAGACACGGGAATGCGGCCTGATGAGGTCTTTCGCGTGCGGATCGAAAACATTGACTTCGTTGCGGGGCAAATCTTCAATCCCAGCGGTAAGACGAAGGCTTCTCGGCGTTACGTTCCGATCAGCCAGCGAATGGTCGATATGCTTCTACATCGATGCGCGGGAAAAACCGAAGGGTGGTTATTTCCGTGTGCGGGGGCGAAGAGCGGTCATCGAACGACGGTGGCGAAGCAGTTTCGAGAGGCACGTCAGGAGGCGGGTTTGCCGCCTTCTCTCGTACTCTACTGTGCTCGACATGTGGCACAGCGATATACGAGGGAACCGGAAACTTGGCGATGGTGATGAAGGTGATGGGGCACACCGACGTAAGAACGGCGATGCGCTACCAGCACCCGATTCTCGATCCGGTGCGCGACGCCATCGACCAGCGAAACTTACGTCACAATCCACGTCACAGTGAATTGAGGGTGCAGTGAACGCAGTTGTAAGTGCTTGAAAAGTGGAGCCGACGAGCGGACTTGAACCGCTGACCTGCCGATTACGAATCGGCTGCTCTACCAACTGAGCTACGTCGGCTTTCTGTTGCTTTTCTTCAGTTTACCAAATTGGCTGATGCTTGCTGCTGTACAACTGCTGTACAGGCAATCTGAGCCTCAAGCTGTTTCATGGCTGCGGTGACATCCTAACGTACTGTCTTAATGTAGAACCGCTGAGTGGTGCTCACGTCCTCATGCCTAAGGATCGCCTGAATCACCGTATCTGGGATGCCAAGCCGCTTCAAATTTGTCGCCAATCCGCGACGATAGGCGTGCCATCCTTTCCACAGTAATCCATGTTTCTTTAGCTGTGGCTTGATCACACGATCGGGATGGACGTATCGGAAACGAGTTCTGGCTGATGGCAGAGCATGGCATGAAGGCGGGATCCGTCCGCAACATTGAACGTGATCCGCGTGTACGACTGAAATTGCGCGAGGGATTTAGGACTCGATGGCACATGGGCACCGCCCATTTGCTCCCTGACGATGATCCGCGTGAGCGTCAACGCTGGCTGTCTAATCAGTTGTCTCTTCGGGACGCAACTCCTCAGTATTCGAGTTGATCTGGATAGCTGACATCCTCGTCCTTTACACGAGACGGGGCATGATGGCAAACACTATGAGCGGCAGCCCGCTGCGGTTTGCGAGTGTCCTTGATGATCGCACTTGGCTTCATACTGCCGCCTTGTACTCCGGCAGGCGTACAATTTCGATTGCTGCGATCCCGCTGCTTTCCTGCGAAGCTTACTGGAACGCCCCTTCACTCGCGTGTGATGCAGCCAACGTTGCCGAAAGAAAGGAACGGAGATGAACATCGCTTTCCTGATCGGAAGGATCATCTTTGCTGCGTTTTGGCTGATGGGCAGTTTCAACCACTTCAAGAATCTCAATTACATGAGCGAGTACGCGAAAGCGAGAGGAACACCGTCTCCCAAGCTGGCGGTGGCAGGGACCGGAGTGATCCTGCTGCTGGGTGGTCTCAGCATGTTGCTGGGCGTCTATCCTGTGGTCGGAATCATTCTGCTGATTGTCTTCCTGCTGGGCGTATCGTTCCAGATGCACACCTACTGGAAGGTGGACGACGCGCAAATGAAGCAGATCGACATGATCAACTTCACGAAGAATATG
Source organism: Terriglobia bacterium (assembly GCA_963786325.1). Classification (GTDB taxonomy): domain Bacteria; phylum Acidobacteriota; class Terriglobia; order Terriglobales; family Acidobacteriaceae; genus JAIQFF01. The sequence continues at coordinate 173,989 of CAWAYW010000010.1, read as the reverse complement.
GCGCTTGTGGGGGCACTCTTGATGTTCCTGCTGCTACCGCATCCGTGGCCGATGAGTTTGGGGATCGGATAAGCGGAACACGGCACGTGCGGGAGGGCATTGGGCTTCTGGTCCGCTGGGTTCTACGCCGCCTGCGCACCCACGCTGCAATGTGCGCCCTCGGAATCGACGAACTGCGCCAGCACTCCGCCGAAATCCTGTTTCTTGGGAGGCATGCTGAAGAGCACACCTTTGCCACTCATGTCCCGATAGAAAGCTTCGACATCGGCAACTGTGAAACCCAATTCGACCTTTCCTGCCGGGTTCTTGTCGGAAGCCGGGTGCAGCGCGAGAGTGGTTTCGCCCGTCACGAACTCACTCCAACCCGGCGATTCGAACTTCAGTTGGAGACCGAGCACATCGCGGTAGAACTTCACAGCTTTGTCCATATCGGCTACGAACTTGATCGCGTATCTAAACTGTGTTCCGTCCATTTGACCCCTCCACTGACCGCTGAGTGCTAATTATCCCAACAGATGCTTGCGGCAGCAAATCGCCTCAACGTATGGGTGCAGTGCCATAATGTGGTGAATGGCTTCGGTGCTACAAGTAGCTCCTCCAGACGCTATCCGGCACATCCAACGGGTGCAAACTGTCACAATCGCATGGATGAGTGTGGAGGCTGCGGTGTCTCTCTTCGCAGCTTGGCGGGCACGGAGTCCCGCTCTACTTGCCTTCGGTGGAGACAGCGCCGTTGAACTTCTCTCGGCGGTGGTAGTGCTGTGGAGATTTCGTACAACTGCCCATGCGGACGCGGAAAGGCGGGCAGCCCGTGTCGCGGGAGCCTTGCTGTTTGCGCTGTCTGCTTTTGTCGCAGTCACTTCGGTTGTGAGTCTGCTGGGCTATAGCGAATCGAAGCCAACATTTCTAGGAATAGCCATTTTGATCGTAGCCGCCGCCGTCATGCCGTGGCTCGCGAAAGAAAAGCGGCGGCTGTCAGGAGCTACAGGCAGTGCTGCGTTGAGGGCGGACGCCGCTCAGTCGGCGCTGTGTGCTTACCTCTCGCTCATTGCCTTGGCGGGACTGGCGACCAACGCGATCTGGCACGTTAGGTGGGCAGACCCGATTGCCGCTTTAGCTGTTTTGCCTCTCATCGTTTGGGAGGGTCGGGAAGCCATGCTCGGCAAAGCCTGTGATTGTTGCCAGTTTCGCCCGCGTCCACCCAGTCTGACGTAATCTCTCTGCTGAGCACCAAAACCACACGAAGATTCAGTAATTGCCGAAACTGTTTAACTGGCAAGTGCGTCACCTCTGCGTCGGGTCGTCGTTTTTATAGATCATGTGTCCCGGCTGCTGACATTTCCGTAGTTCGTCTGGGGTCATTGGAGTTGGGGTCTCACCTGCCGGGACAGAAATGCAGGTCTGGAACTCATCAAAACCGGGAGCAGAAAAGACAAACGTCAGATCAAGCGGCTCACGAGAGATGTTTCTTAAGCCGATCCACGTATTTGCCGGAACGAAAACGAGCCCTCCGGCATGCAACTCGCGACCCTGTTCACCAACTATGACGTGTGCCGTACCTGAATGGATCAGCAAGAGTTCATCTTCTGTGGGGTGTTTGTGAGTAGGGATCGATGCACCGAGTGCTATCTGCTCCGTCCCCACCACAAAATGCTCTGATCCGTTGATCTTCGGACCGACGTTTAGGGTGAATTGTGATGCTGGGCTAGGCCGCGGTCGCGGACGCCGCGTTCGCAATTCCCCTTCGTTCCTTTCGAGCAACAGCGGCTTGGCTGGGGAATTTGCGGCAGGCAACATATGTGGCGAACCGGATTGAACGGAAGAATTCGACACTTGCTCCGGCACGATATTCGCGTGCCGGGCTACCTCCTGCCAGCGCCCGCCCTGTCTCATCCATATTCCTGTGAATCGCAAATGCTCTGTTTTCCCGGCATTCGGCCTTCTCATGACCGACAAGTCGCGATGAGGGCGAATATGACAAATCAACCTTGTGTTTGCGGGTGGCTGAGAATTGCGAATCCGATTCGTTGAGAGTTCCCGCGACCCCACCGGTTACTTTCACAAAACATTTGGGTTAATAACGCGGGATCGCGAAGTGACAGATCCGGAATACGATGCGGTTCGGATCTGGATCAGATTTTGCTGCGACTGACTCCGGTGAACTTCATAACCGACAGACACTAGCCAGTTGCGGTCATGGCCACCCGGGATTAGAATTCTTCCGCTTTCAGCACGACGGATTTCTTTACGAAATTCTCATTACATTTCTGGCCACCTCGGGGTTCGCCTTCCAGGCGAATGGTACCGGTTGTCGTGCATGGATATATAGAAAGAGTCGAGTGTTCGTCCTGCAACTGGACCATCATTCTAGAAGAGCCGATTACAGCGGCGGATCCCCACAGGCAAACAAAGATTGATAAGGCGATGCCGTGGTTCTCGAGTCATGTCTGCTCAGAATTCCGCAAAACCGGTTAAACAGATTTTTCCAGTTGCGCGTCCGCTTCCGCTCAGAAGAGGAAGACGTTTTGCTTATTCCACCTGTCCTTCAACGGGCAAGAAGCTGGCATGAATCGCTAGCGCAATGGCTCCTCCAATCACAGTATTCAACGAACGGTATGGTATGAGCGCGCTTTCTGGTAAACCCGCGAGTGCCAGAAGGAACACAACATAGGAAGTCAGACACACCGCAAAAGTGGCGTAGTTGACGTAAATCAGCAGATAACACGACCCCGCAAAGCATACGACCAGCAAGGTCAAAAGCCATGGATCGGGGCGCAGATAAGAGGCGATCAGCGTTGCCAAAGCCGCACCGGCAAGTGTTCCCACGATTCGAGCAAGCCCACGTTGAAAGGTTTGACTCAAAGTACCCTTCATCACGATGGCCGCAGTCATGGGAATCCAGTATCCGTTGGGAAGTGAGAGCCAGCGGTAAAAGGTGGCGCTTAGAGCGAGAACCAGTCCTGCCCTGAGGGCCTGCACCCACTGTTCGCGGGCGCCCCTTATTGCGCCTGAGAAGGTTTCTTTTTCGCGGCCTTCGCTAGCACCACCCAATGCTGGCGTAACCGAATTCGATAGCCGCCAGAATGCGAGGACGAACAACATTTGCAGCAATCCGCCGCCCAGAACAAATGACCCTCGTGTCAGGGCCCCCAATCCATGCGCAGGATACGCGGTTGAAATAACCAGCCACACCACACCTTGCAGAGCGATCCAAGCTGCTCCGGGACTTAGGGTCCACACCGCACCATAAAGAACGCCCCAAAGGGAGCAGGCTAAGACTGCCCCCACTCCTGAGAGGCCCGCGAGTGCTCCGACCCAACTGGAGACGCACATCACGGCCGCCGCGAGAAACATGGGAAGGCGCCGGGAGTGACGCAGTTCCTGAAACGATCCGAAACCCACAGAAAACGCCCCAGCGGTAGCCATCACTCCCTGACGTGGGTGGCCCGTAATGATTCCGATCGCTAGACAAACTGAAATTGCGGGTACACACAAGAACGCTGAACCAGCATTCAATTTCGACCAATCGAAGATCAGTGTTTCTTTGGTTAACCTTCTCCACATTCGCCGTAATCCTATCGTGCTTCCCATGATCCATGTCTCCTAATGCTGGAGACGGGGACCCGAGTACCTTCCGAAATCTTCAGATTCAAGTCGTTGGAGGTTAACCAGTTAGCTGTTCTGTCTCAGTTTGCGCTAGGTGCTGGGAACCTCCCACGGCACTAGTCCGGAATTTGCTGTATTGTTCCGCGCTTGCGGTTATGGCGTAGTGGGTGCAGCGCTAGGGTAAAGGGAGATCAAGAGTTTAAGCCGATTTTCCGCGGGCCGGGTTACGGGGGCAGGCGTGCCACCGGTCGTGCAGAAATGTTGGGAGGATGATGCCGATGCCAACCCGGATATTGATCGCGGATGACGATGCCACAATCCGCCTGCTTCTACGCAGGTTACTGGAAAAACAACCTGACTGGGAGGTTTGCGGCGATGCGAGCACCGGGGCGGAAGCCATAGAAAAAGTCGAGGAGTTAGACCCGGACGTGGTTGTGATGGATCTGGGGATGCCGGTCATGACCGGGTTACAGGCTGGGCCCGAAATCGCAAAAGCTCATCCGCAGTTGCCCATGTTGTTGATTAGTGTGCAAGAAGTATCGCGGCAACTTGCATGGGAAGCTCGCAAGGCAGGGTACCGCGGAGCTGTCACGAAGAGCAGTGGCAACGAAGTGCTGAAGGGTGTGGAAGCCTTACTTAGACATGAATCGTTCTTCTATGCGGACGACGGCTCGTCTACTTCGCAGGCTGAAAAAATGGTAGAGGAGACCGGAAGCCCTCGCTCCAGATAGGTGGTCCCAGTTTTTTCCAGCCAACAGCTGCCGCTAAAGTCTCATCAAAACGCCTGGACGAATTACATATGCGGCTTTACGGCAAACTTTCGATTTTTGCGGTTGCGTCTTTACTCACGCTTGCTGGATGCACTCCCAATAAGAATCCGCAGGAACTGAAGGAGCAAACTGCTCGCGCCACTGCCGCCTTGAAGGTCGATGCCAAAGCAGTTGCGGCCGGAGTGCGCGAAGGCTGGAGCCGCGATAAGCCGCTCGATATCAATAGCGCGACCAGAGAGCAACTAACTACTCTGCCTCTAACGGGCGCGGAAGCGGAGGCGGTAATCGCGGGGCGTCCCTACGATGAGCCTCAACAACTCGTGAGCCGACGCATCTTGTCGCAGAGCAGATACGACAAGATTTCGGACAGGTTGACGGCTAAAAAATAAAAGTACTAGTTCGCACTGCCAATCAGTCTCCCATTCGCGATACCGTCGACCCTTACGGTCGTCCACAGGTTTGTCGGGTGACTCCCACGCAATCGCATCGGCAGGTAATTGTCGGTCAGGGCTTCAGTGTGTTCTTGATCGTCGCCTTGCGAGACGGCATTGAGGGTGATCACTTCGAGGGATTTCCCCACAAAAGACTTCATGAAGCTCAATTTTTTTTCATATGCCAGGTCGCGCAGAATGCGGTTGCGTTCGCGCGCGACTTCAACTGGAATTTGCCTCGCCATAACTGCTGCCGGCGTTCCCGGCCGCGCCGAATAAGTGAAGACGTGCAGGTAGGTAAATGGGAGGTCTTCGATCATGCGGCGAGTCTCTTCGAACTCGATGCCAGTTTCCCCCGGAAAGCCAGTCATGACGTCGGCCCCAATAGCGGCTGTAGGCATGGCTTCGCGGATCATTTCAATTTTTTCCCGGTAGTGCCAGGGACGATATTTTCGGTGCATGCGGCGAAGCACGGCGTCGCTTCCGGACTGCAAGGGCACGTGCGCATGCTTGGCAATTCGCGATGAACCAGCCACCAGACGGATTAGATCTTTGCTCCAGTCCATTGGTTCAACCGAGCTGATACGAAGTTTCTGCACTGCAGTCTCATGGAGAATGGCGGAAATCAGATCCTCGAAAATAAGTGGGTGCAAGCTCCCGCCGGAAGCAAGATCTCTCCCCCAGCGACCCAAATTGATTCCGGAGATCACAAGTTCGCGGTAACCTGCCGCTATCAACGACTCGACTTGGCGAAGGATCTGAGTTAGTGGCAACGATCGGCTCTGTCCGCGCACGTACGGGATCACGCAAAATGAACAGCGGTTGTCACATCCATCCTGAATCTTCAGGTTCGGGCGTGTGCGCTCGTTGGCGGCATCGAAAACAGGAGCGGCTAACAGTTCGGTATGCGCAAAGATGTCAGAGACGAAAATCGGGCCTTGCGCTGCGGAAATCGAGTCTTGGCCATCCGGCACGAGTTGGGTGAGCGGGACAAAGCCAAACGAACCTTGCTGACCCCCGAGATCCGACCCCTGATGCCTGGTTAAGGCAATTTCGGCAAGCCGATGCTTATGCGAATTGCCGATTACAGAACTGACTCCAGGAATCGCGGCAATTTCTTGGGGTGCACGTTGAGCGTAACAACCTGTGACGACAATCTGAGCTTCGGGATTTTTGCGATGAATACGACGAACGGCGGCACGAGCGTCCTGATCAGCGGCAGCCGTGACCGTGCAGGTATTAAGGACAACGATCCCCGCCTGCGATGGTTCGCTGGCGCGCAGCAGCCCTCGTTCCTGAAATTGCTGTTCGATGGCGGCGCCGTCCGCCTGGGTCGCGCGACAACCAAAATTCTCGACGTAGAAAGTCGCCACGCTTCTATCTTAGCCTAGCGTGCGCCGATCCCCCTATGACTGGGAGACGAGAATCCGCCGGTGCGGCCTGGCACGTGTATGTTGGAGGAATTCTCTCCAGCAAATTGCACGGACTACGCCACTAGCAGACAAGAGCCGATTGGAATCGGGAAGGCGGGAGGAAGAGGATCGGGCCGCCGACTCTGAGAATCGTCTACAAGTTTTTGATCACATCACGCCGATGCTACTTGCCGCTTCTGCTGGAAACATTCCCGGCAGAAGACCGGACGCCCCTGCGTAGGCTTGAACGGCACGGTGGTATCTTTTCCGCATTCGGAACAGGTCGTGCGGGTTTCCACCTTGGCGAAGCCTGCGTTTTGTCCGGACGGCACTGCTCCCAACACCGATACTCGTTTGGTCTTGCACGTTTTGCAGCGTTTCGGTTCGTTCTTGAACTGCTTGTCGTGGAAGAACAACTGCTCTCCAGCGGTAAAGACAAAATTTTCGCCGCAGTCGATGCACTTTAATACCTTGTCCTGAAATTCCATTGAGAGATACTCCCTTCAGCCCATTCCCCAGTACCCTCGCCAGACGAATTGCGTGACGCGCGTGGGCGCCAGGGTTTTTGCCCCCTCAAAAACCCCTGGAATGTTTTTTTTGGACTCGGCCCGCCATGTCCTCTTACAACATGGATTACTACTTTAAAACTTCACCGTAGCAAAGCTACGTTTCACAGATCGGGACAGTGTTGGAAAGGAACGGGCCCCCGCGTTGAGCGGCGGCCCGTTTTACCCTAGTCTTGTTCTTTGCGTGCTTTCTTCCTGCTGCGCTTGCGGGCTAAGGCTTCTTTCACCCGTTTCTTCTCGCCTGGCTTCAGGTAAAAGGAGTGACGCTTAACCTCCTTAATGATATCTTCCTGTTGCACCTTGCGCTTGAAGCGACGCAACGCATTTTCGAGGGACTCGCCCTCTTGAAGTCTGACTTCTGCCAACTGAGCTACACCCCCAAACTCGTCCCGTTTGGACGGGGATAGTTATTGCAAGGTTCCCGCGCCAAGTCAAGTGAATATAGTCAAACGGTGCCGCCAAAACTCTCTTGTAACCTGCTTATTCTCCACACCAGCCTTAGAAAGTCAGCTTCAAAGCGAGTTGAATTTGGCGCCGTGCATAGGCATCGGTGGCCGCAGAAAGCTGGTCGGAGCCCGGTCCTGCACAGGGAAGATATTGATTCCAATAGCCTTAGCTATGAGTGTGAATTGGGCTGAATTAACGATCCATCCGTTCTGGGTAATTTGGACCGTCTTGCTATCGCGATTGAGGAAGTTGGGTAAGGACGAATATCGATTGTGGAATAGTCAGAACCCACAAAGCGAGTCTCCCCGAGAAACTCCCAAAAGCCGATCGTCCGAAGTATTGTCATCGTGATTAGCATGCCCGTTACGGTGGGACTTACTGGCCGACCACTGCCTACAGCAAACCATCCCGATGTTTTCCAGTTATTAAGCATTGTTGCCAGCCATTCGTGGTGGCAGAGCCGCGTGGTCAGTGATGTGAAGATTATGTTTTTCAGTTGTCCCGTCCTGGGCAAGAGCCCGGCAGATCGCCAGGCTGAGCGAGCGGAATTTTCTATTCCAAGACCTGAGAGGGAGGATTCAGCTTGCGCAGTACGAGTTCTTCGACTCTGTTCAGCACTTCGTCCTCAGAAAGCTCTGTGGAGTCGAGCACCAGCGCGTCGCTGGCAGGCACCAGTGGGGAAGTGGCACGAGTGCGATCGCGGCGGTCACGTTCCCGCAGTTCGGCGGCCAAAGCTTCGGCTGCGACGCCGGGTTTGATTTGCTGCTGTTTCATTCGACGTTGTTCCCGTACAACAGGGTCAGCATCGAGAAAGACCTTTACGTCTGCCGCAGGAAAGACTTTAGTTCCAATGTCCCGGCCTTCCATGACGACTCCGCCATTGGCCCCCATCTCCTGCTGGCGGGCGACCATCCACGCGCGTACGTTGGGATGAACCGAGACTCGAGAAGCTGCCTCGGTAACGTCAGCCTCTCGAACTCGCTGGCTTACGTCGCGTCCATCGAGTAGGACTCGATTTCCACCCAGACACGGCTCAATTTGAATGCGGGAGTTGTGTGCCAGTCTGACCAGCGCTGTCTCGTCATCAAAAGAGATATCCCATTCGATGGCTTTTAGCGCGAGAGCGCGATACATGGCGCCGCTTTCAAGATTTACGTAGCCCAGCCTGCGGGCCAGGTGCGAAGCGATGGTACTTTTTCCGGCACCCGCTGGTCCGTCAATCGCGATGATGAGTTTGCGCGGAGAGCTCGTTGACATCCTGGAAGGTAATGATTGTACACGGAGAGCCCCGCCGGGCCACCCACATCTCCCGAAAGCAAACGCACCTACCATACGCGACAGGCGTTGGCATGAACCATTGGCTGGTCGGTATGGCATCCGAAGGCGCGCTCAAATTCAGGCATATTACCCACCACGTTGTTGACTCGATACCGCTCCAGAGAATGCCCCTGCGACATGACCTGCGTATGCGCGGTTTCGGGGCGGAGATCGCCACACCAGACATTAGCGTAAGACAGGAAAAAGTTCTGCAATTCGCTAGCGCCGTTCTGTGCGGGCTGGTTCAAGTCCTTGCCTTGCGACTTGAGTGTATTTTCCAGTCCGGCGAGTGCGATGTGGATGCCGCCATTGTCGGCGGTGTCTTCTCCGGCAGAAAGCTTGCCGTTCTGCTTTACTCCAGCTTCCGGAACCTCTTGCGTGTATTCATCGGTGATGCATTGATCACGCTGGTCGTAATTCGTGGCGTCGCTGGGAGTCCACCAGTCTTTTAAGTTGCCTTGCGCATCGAATTTGCGTCCCTGGTCGTCATAGCCATGGATGATTTCGTGCCCAATTACGGCGCCGATCGCGCCGAAATTCATCGCATCACCTGCGGTCGCATCGAAGAAGGGTGGCTGGAGAATGCCGGCAGGAAAGTTGATGGTATTGTGCTGTGGATCTTCGTAGGCATTGACAGTCGGGGGAGTCATGCCCCACTCGGTCCGGTCAGCGGGTTTGCCGATTTGCGAGATACGATGCTCGATCTCAAAAGCCGAGGAACGCTGAACATTGCCCAGAAAGTCGTCGCGTTTGATTTCAACAGCAGAATAGTCGCGCCAGTGATCGGGATAGCCGATCTTGTCAACCTGCGCAGCCAGCTTGATATGTGCCGCTTGCTTGGTTTGGGTCGACATCCAGGTCGCGGCATCGATGTCTTGACTCAGCGCGTCCTCAATGGCTTTCACCATCTGCAACATGCGCTCCTTGTTTTCAGGCGGGAAGTATTTCGCCACGTAAGCCTGGCCCACGGCTTCTCCCAGATCGATGTCGGCATAGCTCGAGCAACGTCGCCAGCGTGGCAGGAGTTGCTTGGTGCCTCCGAGGGAGCGTCCGAAGAAGTCGAAGTTCTCTTCGACAAAAGGCTGACTGAGCGAAGGCGCGATCAGGTGAAGGGTGGACCAGCGTAAGTACGCCCGCCACTCTTCGGTCGAACGGGATTGAAGCAGTTTCTCCATCCCTCGAAAGAAGTCGGGAGAGGTGACCAGATATTGCGGTGATGGCGGTGCGCGCATGGCGGACAAGTAAGTTTTCCATCCAAAGGATGGCGTCATCGCTTCAATCTGTTGCAGCGACATCTTGTTGTTCAAGTTCTTGGGATCGCGCCGGGCCACGATATCCATGGCGGCTTTCGCCAATTCGGTTTCCATCGCGAGGATGCTCTGGGCGTTGCCGACCGCCTGGGCCGTGGGCTCGCCGCTCAATTCGAGAAAACGGGCGATATGCTTCAGATACTTCTCGCGAATTTCTTTTGATTTTGCGTCGTCGTTCAAATAAAACTCTCGAGCCGGTAATGCCATGCCTGATTGGTCGAGTACCGCGAGGTTCGTGCTGGCATCGTCGAAGGCAGGCTGAGAGTAAATGCCGAACAATACTCCCTCATAGGCCGCATCGATAAAATTCAGATTGGCGGGGCGTACCATCAAGTGAATTGACGCCAGGACATCCGGTAGCTGGGACTTTTTCTTCAGCTGAGCGATTCGGTCCAATTCCGGTTGCAGCGGCGCGAGGCCGGCTTGGTTGATAACCGTCTCGTCCATGCAAGAGGCGTAATAGTCTCCGACCTTCCGTTGTACCGGTGTGCGATTTTGCGATGGCTGGGCGGCGTCTTCAAGGGTGTTACGGACGGCCGCAATATTCCAGAGTGCAAGCAGATTAAACGTTCCCCACCCACCTTGATCCGGCGGAATAGGATTCGCTTTCACCCACTTGCTGCAGGCGTACTGGAAAAAATCCGTGCACGGGTCGAGAGACTTATCCACCTGATCGAGGCTGAAGTGCTCAACCTCGGGCATGGCGCTTAGCGAAGGGTTCGTATTTTGAGCAAATGTCGCGACGCCGAGAGATAAAAAAGCCGCAAAAAGGATGGTGAAACGCATTGACCCTACCTTCCCCGAGCCAGGTGGCCTGTGAATAGACGTGTCAGGTTTAAAATAGTAAGTCCGTTGAGACGCGCGCCTAGAGGACGGCTAAGCCCGGCCGGGACGGACAGGAGCGCCTCTTGGTCCTCGGTTCACCGTGGAGGCCCGTTTTTCTACGCGTTTAGCTCCCGCAGGCCGAGCTTTTTCATAATCGATGGCTGTTTTCGGCTGTGTAATCTGGATCAGCGACCGGTTGCCCACCCGAATAAAGTCCAGTTCACGGGCCGCCTGAAGAGCATTTATAGCCTGCCTCACTCGCGAGCGAGGAACGAAGTGGCCGAAGAACGACTCCACTTCTTCTTGGTCGGCGGCGATCACGCAGTCCAGATATTTCGAAACGAGTGCCGACAACGCTTCACCCACCGACAGGCCCATTCCTTCCCGCACCGCATCAGGGGCCCAGCGATAGAGCACATCCCAGGAGGCGCCTTCCTCCGGCTTATAGTCGACCCGCGTAATGCGCAGCTTCGACCAGAGCTCGCCCAATGCGTGGTCCAGTGCGACAAACGAAATACTTCCGCCGAGGTCTTCACGCATCTTTTGCTTGGAGATAGGACCAGCGCGGCTGATCAACTCAAAGGCGTCGCATGCCAGCTGCGAATACTCTGAACGCGGCTTGGGCTTGGGAACTTGCCGGGGATTACGTTCGCCGACTAGGGCATAGAAATAAGGAAAGATCGAGGCTGCAACCAGAAAAGCATTGTTTTCCTCGAACTGGTTGGCTTCGAAGGCATCATGATTTCGCAACAGGCGCACCATGATTTCGGTTGCTTCCGGAGCCCGTGGATCAGCAAATGCATGTTGCTGACTGGGAAGGTTTCTGTCCGATCCTGTCCAGGCGCCAATGAAAGTGGGAGCCAATAGCGGCGGGCGCATGGGATACATCAGGCAAAATCCTACCGACTCGACAAAGCGATGAGCCTCGTCAAGGGTGCCGATCGGTCTACCATCGAGACGCCACTTCTGGCGGCGAAGCTGGTCGAGTTCCTGGTCAGTCATAAAGCAACCGTAGGCTCTCAGCTCTCAGTCGTCTTGTCGTCAGCACGGAACTCAAATGGCTGAAAAACTGAGCGCTGTGCTCTAGATTCTCTTAAACGCCTTCTGTATGTCCTTCAAAGAGTATCGCAGAACTACGGGTCGTCCGTGAGGGCATGACATGGGGCAGTCGGTTTTCGCCAGTTCTGCGAGCAGCCATTCCATTTTATTTTGCTCCAACGGCATGTTGACCTTGATTGCGGCATGGCAGGCAATGGAGGCGGCAATGCGTGCCCTTATCTTCTCCAGATTCAGCGCCTGCTCCTCGCGCGTAAACTGATCAAGCAGTTCGTGCAGCAGGTGTTCCACTGCCGTCGCATCGATGCCCGCCGGTGCGATTTTCACCGCGACGCTGCGCGCGCCAAAGGGCTCAACCTCAAATCCGTTTCTTGCCAGCTCATCCGAGATTTCGCTGAAAACCGCTTGTTGCGCCACGGTGAGTTCAATCACCAGTGGCAAGAGCAAACGCTGGCTTTCAACTTTCTGGGTCGCGCGTTGTTTGAGTATCTTCTCGAAAAGTACCCGTTCGTGAGCGACATGCTGATCCACAATCCACAAGCCTTCGGGATTTACCGCGAGGATGAATGAATCGCGAATCTGACCTAAGGGATGAAGCGAGGCCAGGGCAGGCGCAATATCGCTCGATGGCTCCGCCTCCTCGGCGATAGGCGGCGCGCAGCCATCACTGGGCACCGGTCCCGCAGCGCGAACCAAAGCTAACGCGGCGTTACCGTCGACCGAGAAGCCTTCGCCGAATTGAAATCGTTCTGTCAATGCCGGCGGGGCAGGTGCCTGAAGAGTGAAGGATTGTATGGGCTGGGAAAAGGAAGGCGGCCATGTCGCCAATGAGTTTCGATCGGCCGCGCCCGCGACCGGAGAGAGCGACAGGCTGGCGCTGGGGTGGGCGCCGATTTCCACGGCAAACTGCGGCACCGGACGCGCTTTCATCAGCGCAGCCCGTATCGAGTCCCGAACAAAATCGTGCATGACCGACTGTTGGCGAAAACGAACTTCAGTTTTCGAGGGATGCACGTTGACGTCTACTTCGCCATTGGGCAGGTCGATGAATAGGAGCACGACCGGATAGACCGTAGGTGGCAGAATGTTGCGATACGCCTCGATGATAGCGTGCTGAATTAACCGGTCGCGGATGAGACGTCCATTGACGAACACATAGATCGAGTTGCGATTTAGCTTCTGGATTTCGGGTTTCGAGACAAAGCCGTGCAAGCGCATGTCTCCGAGTGATGAAACCTCTTCCTCTCCGTCTTGTTTGGCTGGCTGGTCTGGTCCGACTGGATTTTCCGCTTCCGTTTTTCCTCGACCGGAAGCGTCTGCGCGAGACTTGTCTTCTTGTTCTTTGCGACGCCAGGGCGGAGGTTGGGGCAACCCTATTCGTTCCAACGGTTGCAAGGCTACGACTGGAATTAACTGGTCCAGAACTTCTTTGCCGAATACCTGATAGACCCGTTCGCTATAACCCTCTACCGGGGGGGCCACCAGCATGGCATGGGTCGCCGAATGCAACTCGAAATGTTTGTCGGGATGTGCCAGCGCGTAATGCGTGACCAGTGAAGCGATGTGTGAAAGCTCGGTGGACTCTGCTTTAAGAAACTTCTTGCGTGCCGGGATGTTGAAGAAAAGATCCCGCACGCTGATGCTGGTTCCCGCCGGCAAGCCCGCTTCTTCGACCGTGATAATCTTCCCGCCGTTGATTTCGATGATTGTGCCCGAATCTTCCTCCGGAGCACGGGTTTCCAGGCGCAAGCGAGAGACGGAAGCAATTGAAGGCAGGGCTTCCCCCCGAAAACCCAGAGTCGCCACGCTGAGCAGATCCTCTGCGTTCCTAATCTTGGATGTGGCATGGCGCTCAAACGCCAGCAGAGCATCGTCTCGCACCATACCGCCGCCGTTATCAGTAATCTGAATCAGTTTCTTCCCACCTGCCTCCACCTGAATCCGAATACGGGTCGAACCTGCGTCCAGGGAGTTCTCAAGCAGCTCTTTGGCCACCGATGATGGACGTTCCACCACCTCGCCGGCGGCAATTTGGTTGGCGACATTTTCAGCCAGGACGTGGATTCTACCCATGACAGGAATTGCGGTGTTCTAATCGAGCAGTGTCGCAGATGCGGGGTGAGGAAGCAAAACCCAAACAGGCAGGGGCAGCGGCTATAGCATTACCTTCACAACCTTCATATCAAAATCAGTCAAACCTTTGTCCTCTGCGTAGCGAAGCGAGCGAAGTGGAGGGATATGCTTTCACTCTTTAGTCGCTGGAGCTTGCAGTCCGTGGGGCCGGAACTCAACCGCCAACGATGTCGCCACCGGTGCCGGCTCTCCCTGGATCCGATAAGGGCGGAACTTCCACCATCGAACCGCGTCCATGGCTGCGTTGGTCAGACCTTGAGGGCCGCTGATGGGATGAAGGTTCACCACCGAGCCGTCGGCAGCAATGATCGCGGCGAGCACGACAATGCCCTGCGTATTCAACTTTCGGGTCACTTCAGGATAGACCGGATCCACCCTGCGGATGAGTAACCTTTCCATCACTTCGGGCGGCACGCGTGCGGACGCTGGGCGCGCGTGCGCATCATTTTTCGCAGTTCGGGCTTCCAGTTCCTGCCACCCGTGATGCCATTGCCACGCCGATACGATGGCCGCGATCATCACCAACGCCAAGGTCGCCCACAACAGCCTGCGGGTTGACAGACTCAGTCTTGAGTTTTTCCGTACTGGCCTCTGCCCTCCCGCGGTCGCTGGCAGAGGCATTGTCGCGAGTGGGGAACTGATGGTGGGAAAATCGAGCGGAGATTTTTCGACCTGGCCCCCCGCCCAGCGCCGAATCATATACCGCTGGTCACGCGAGAGCCCCAAAAATTCAAACCCGCACCGCAGCTGGTTGTGGTGCCGCACTACCGCTTTGGTTTGCAATGAGTACCCGACATTGGGCAACTGGAATTCCACCGCTACCCATTCCCCTGTCTGAAGTTCGGCTGCCAAAACCGCCGCGACACCTCCCTCGCCGATATCCACCGACCGGCCGGGAATGTTGCTGGGCAAACCCGATCTCAACACGGTCACGTCTACAGGGACAGCTACGGGATAACGGGGAATGCGGCGACGGGCTCCGCTGAGATCTGATGAGGAATGTCCCGAAAAGGACTTATCCACGGGTAATGGTCCTGACGATGGTTTTCGCGGAGCCTGGCCCGAAGATTCTGCCGACGTAGACGGTCCCGATGCCGCACTCATGATGGTTTGAGTCCGATCGACCCTGTGGTTCTACAGCGGCTTAGCGATACCGCTTGGAGCCTTAAATTCTTCGGACATGAGCCAGAGCCTCAATCCGAGGAATGGTCTGGAACCAGCCTCAATTCACTCCAGTAAACCGGTAAAAAGCTATTGGCCCGAAGCGAAGCTCCGGGCCAAATTCTTTTCCGCCAGCGCACCTGATACGAGGATTGAACCTGCGTACACTCTTACGGCCAGCGCTTGGCAGTGTCTTCCCAACCCGCGGCCCTGGCGGCCTGAGGGGCGGCATTCACTGCCGGTTGCGGAATTCGAATCGGTTGCTGCCCGGTCGCCGGGGTCAGCGTGGGCTTGCTATCGGTCCCGGCTTCCTTGTCTTCTGACAGCAAAGGAGCGGCTACCCGCAACGCTTCGACTTCCTTTTCCAGCCTCGCGAGCTCAAGCTCTTTCTGTCTTAGAACTTCGTAAACATTCTTCATGCTTTAGCACCCAGGAATTTGTTAGAAATTGAACCAGTTAAGTCGAACTTTATCAGTTGTCTTGTTTTTGTCAAGATGTAAAGGGTTCCTATCGCCCGTAAGATGAAGGAGATCGATCCACTGTACGCCAGCGGACTGGTCTTACCCGTTCCGTTTTGAAAACTTCCTTCCCTAAGATATCTCCGTAATCTCAGCCTGCCGAGTAAGCTTAACTTTGAACAAAAAAGCGCAGTGTGATGCCGCCCTCCGGGAGAGTTTGCTCCCTGTTTTCTGACTTTCGATGTTCGCTCCAAAACATAACATCGCGAAATCCTTACTTTGGAATCTGTTTCGAGTCTGAAAATATGAAAATCCGCAGAGTTGATTCATTCCCCAAATTGGGCGTCGAGAGGGGCATTCGACTGATCAACATCGAATTTACAAAGTGCTGATTTTACAAATCTTCCTCTTAACCTTTCGAGGGCGTGCACGTCTAAGCCTCCAGAACGTGGCGAGCGGCCAGGATCATGAGGGCTTTTGAATCACTGACGATTGATGGAACTAACCAGCGCAGGAATCGCGTATCAGGTTTCAGGGAGTGGCGCGGCTGGAATCAGAGTTCCGCGTAACAAGCATACGAAGGGTGGTGCCCAGTGGAAGGTCAGATAGTGGAGGCTCAAATCATGGAGATGGGGCGAATCGGCGGCAATAGAAGCCTTCCCGGCAGCAGCGATCCGCATGTGCAGGAGGTGGTAAGGGCCGCGCACGAGGAATTGCGCCAGTTGATGCGGCAGCGAGCCGACGTAATGAAGCGCATTGGGACGGTGAAGCAAACCATAGTCGGCCTGGCGAATCTCTTCGGCGACGCCGTGTTGAGTGAAGAGCTGCTCGAATTGGTAGACCGCAAAAGTGGAGGCCGTCAGCCTGGATTCACCAAGGCTTGCCGGATGGTACTGATGGAATCGGATTGTCCGCTGGGCGCTCGCGAGGTCTGCGAGAAGATTCAGCAGCGCATTCCGCCGGTCTTGTTGCGGCACAAAGACCCGCTAGCCTCGGTCACGACGGTTCTGAATCGGCTCGTTGAATATGGAGAGGCTCGTACTGTGATTCGGGACAATGGTCGCAGAGCGTGGGAGTGGGTTGCCGATCCCGCCGACAGCGGCTTCGCAACCACTCGCGGCGGCGTGCCCGCCTCCGGGCTATAGGCGGCCGAACAGCAGTTGAATTCAAAATGGATTGAGCGGCTCCCTGGCCCGCTCAATCAGTCTGTGGGATCTGCGCTCCAACGTATTTTGGGCGGGATCTCACTACGCCGGTAACAACATCCCCTTTTCCAGATGACGCGTCACGTGTGCATAGGACGCCGCATGGGGATCGTGAGTGACCATCACGATGGTCTTGTGAAAGTCCTCGTTCAAACGCTTCAAGATCTCCAGAATTTCGGTCGCCGAATGGCTGTCGAGATCGCCGGTCGGCTCGTCCGCCAGCAACAGCGTAGGATCGCTTACGATCGCGCGGGCGATGGCCACCCGTTGTTCCTGTCCGCCTGAAAGCTGTTTCGGCAGATGGCCGACTCGTTCTTCCAATCCCACTAGTTTCAAAGCCGTCATAACGTGATCCCGCCGTTGCTGTGCCGAAAGCTTGGTCAACAGAAGCGGCAACTCGACGTTCTCAAATGCGGTGAGAACCGGAATCAGATTGAATGTCTGAAAGACGTAGCCAATATGTTCATTCCGCCAGTGCGCGGATTGGCCATCGCTGAAACGAAAAATATTCTCCCCCAACACCAGTAATTCGCCGCCCGTTGGACGGTCGATGGCTGCGATCATATTCAGCAAGGTTGTCTTGCCGGAACCGGAAGGTCCCATGAGAGCCAGAAACTCGCCGCCGCCGATTTCGATGGAAACGTCGTCCAGGGCTTTGACCTCGAACGCGTCTCGCTTGAAAACCTTGCTGACGTTACGGGCCTGCACCACCTTGGTTTGAATTGCGGTATGGGGAATGGTTGCTGTGCTCATGACTGCTGTCCTTTGATCTTGATTTTTTCGCCGTCCTTCAAATCTTGCGGCGCGGATGTAATGACATCCTCGCCGCCATTCAGGCCTTGCACCAGCACCCCGCGGCTGCGTTGGCTCACAATTTTCACCTCGCGCACCGTTGCTTTGCCGTCAAAAAACAGAAAGACGATCTTCTTGCCATCGCGATCATGAATTGCGGCAGTGGGCACGAACACGCCTTCCGGTTGCGAAGTCGTATGCTTGACTTCGTCAGCCAGGAATTTGACTGTCGCGTTCATGTCTGGCCGCAGGTATGCGTCCGGATTGAGAATTTGCACTTTCACCTGCACCGTTGCCTTGGCACGGTTAGCTTGCGGAGAGATTTCCGCGATTGCGCCATCCCATTTGCGATCGGGATATGCGTCTACACTGATTGCGCCCTTTTGCTTCGGTCCCAGCTTGGCGAAGTCGTCCTGTGCTATATCAAGTTCGACTTGAAGATCGTTCAGGTCGGCCAGGGATACCACCAAACCCTGCGGACCACCCTCGGCTGTGCTGGCAAATCCCGAGGTCACAAGCTCACCCTTTTCGGCGGCCCGCTCAAGAATGGTTCCAGTCACCGGCGCCCGGATTACAGTGGCGTCGAGCAAAGACTTTGCGTAGTCCGCCTGGCCCTGAGCTTGTTGCAATGCACCCCGGGCACGTGCGATCTCTTCCCGGCGAGGCCCGAGTTTGGCCAGTTGGAACGCTTTGTCGAGCGAGTTCGCGCGTTGCTGGTCGGCTTCACACTTGGCCGTGGCGTCGTCAAGTGCCTGCTTCGACAGCACTCCTTGGCTGTAAAGATTGCGCGTTCGTTCCAATGTGATTTTGTCGTCAACCAGCGTGGCTCGCGCTTCATCGAGATTATGTTGAGCTTGCTGGATTTCTTCGGGACGGGATCCGTTTTCCAGCTCTTCCAGAAACGCTTGGGCGTTTTGGGCGGCGCCGCTTGCCTGATCGTATTGAGCTCGGAATTCATCATCTTCCAGACGAACCAGGATTTGGCCTTCCTTGACCTTGTCTCCCTTTTCCACGCCGATCCACTTCACCCGTCCCGTGACCTTGGAATTCAGGTTGATCTTGTGGTGCGCGACGATGTAGCCGCTGGCGGACAGAACCACGCCCCCAACCTCAGTGCTTGGTGCCGAGGCCCGAACCACTTCGACTTCTGGCGCGTCGTGCGAAAACAGGCGATAGGCCATTGCGACTACGCCCAGCAGAACTAACAGTCCAATTCCAATGAGGATGTAGCGTCGCGCCCAAACCGGAGGCTCGCCCTCCCCGCCGCTACGAGCATTGCGATCGATGCGAAGGCTCTGCAGATCTTCGTGTTTTGCGTCAATCGGCATAACTTATAGCACCGCGTCCCGCCGTTTGTACGGCGTGCCTCCGCTTTCATTGAGCCGTAATCTAGTCTCTTAGTGCACTTAAAATATCCCGGCGGGAAGCATGCCACGCCGGAGCAAACCCGCCTACCACGCCCATGATCAGCGCGAATATGAGTGCACTCGTGACAACTGCCGGAGTCATCTGCAGACTGAATACAACTTCGCTGAATGTGACCTGGTTTTGAGTTCCCGTTGTCATGCCGTTAAACGGCAGCATCAAAATAATGCCTAACGTTGCGCCCAGCAAAGACAACAACAACGATTCCAGCATGAATGAAGTCAGGATACTCGGCCGCGAGAATCCAATCACCCGAAGTGTGGCAATTTCGCGTCCCCGGTATGCCACAGCAGCATACATGGTGTTGGCTGCGGCAAAGCAGGAACCTACCGCCATGATGAACGCTACGATCCAACCGACGATTCTGATCGGAGCCCCTGACTTGGTTTGCGAAGCATAGTAATCGGGTTCGAGCAGGCCGTTCAGTTCGAGTCGCTGATCATCGTTTGCACGGTTTTTCAGTGCCTGTGCAGCTACTCGATCAGTTGCTCGAACCAGAACCGAAGAGTACACCGAACGCTCGAAGTCGGTCACCAGTTGGTTGACGTCGCCCCAGATTTCCGAATCATGCGCCGTACCGCTTCCATCAAAGATGCCCACGATCGGCCAATCGCCCTTGCCGATGTGGACCGTATCTCCAATGTTGGCGTGCTCGAATCGCTTGTTGATCGAACTGCTTACCACAACCTCCCGCTGCCCGGGTGTGAACCATCGCCCCTGAGTGATATGAATTTGCGGCCGCATCTCGACTCCAAGGGGTGAAAGAAAGCGGGTGGTGACGTTGGTGTCTCCCGTCCCGCCCTTTCGCGGCAGCACGACAACTAAAATATCTTCGCCCGAGACGAGCGGCTCCCCCTTGCTGTTCTTGGCGACGCCCGGCAGATCTTTCAATACCTGCATCGCATCTCGTGATACACCGCCGGCAGCGAGTTCTGAGTCAGACCCTTTACGCAACATCAGCACATTCAGAGGATCGCCAGTGCTGCCGAAGGCACGATTTAGACCGGCCAAAAGCGCCATGATGAAAACCGCCGTGGCCACCGTCAGTGCGATTCCCAGAGCGGTCATGATGGTCAGGCTCTTACGCAGCCGCAAATTGCGCACGTTATAGCTGATAGGGATAGCCATTTCGCTTCCTGTCTTCCAATTGGCTGCTCACAATGAGCAACTCAACTTCACCCAATGTGACGCAAACCGTCCACGATATTCACCTTGGAGGCGTGGTACGAAGGAATAAAAGAACTAGCAAAGCCCACCACCGCGGCGATTAGCAGCGAAGCTGCGATCGTCAGGCCGGTGACTTTCATACCGGTGAAATACCCGCCCTGGGCGGCCATGCTGGTCACGATGAAATAACAAAGCATCGAGCCGACGAACCCACCCACCAGCGCCAGCGAAACTGCCTCCCCGATAAACAGGCCGAGAATGGTATTGCGGGTAAACCCCAGAGTTTTCAACACGGCGACTTCCCGCGTGCGTTCACGAATCGACATCGCCATGGTATTCGCTGACACCAGCAAAATGGTAAAGACCACTGCCAGGCAAATGCTCATGATGAAAGCTTTGATGTTGCCCAACATTCCGATGAAGCCCAACTGGAAAGCGTGTTCACTCTCGCTTTTTGTAGGCCGGTCGGCGTTGCGGAACTCCTCGTCAATAGCTTGCGCCACCCGAGTAACAGAATCCGGCGAATCCGCCAGCACCGCGAAGAATCCTTCGTTGCCTTTTAACTTGGGAAAGCCTTCGTCGATGTAATCTTTGTTGAAATAGATGGACTGAGTCGGGTCAGGGGGATCGAAAATTCCCCTGATAGTCAGTTCCAGATTCAGCGGAAAAATCTTGCCTGTGATATTCAGGCGATCGCCGATTTTCCAACCAAACTTCTTCGCCAAACCCACGTCCACGATCGCGCCAGCTCGATCGTGCTGCCACGCCGCAAGCTGGTCAGCGGGAATTTTGAATTCCGGATAAACCTTCATGAGTTCTTGCGGATCGGTGCCGAACTGAGCGAAGTAATGCTCAGGTTTGTCGTCCATGTATTGCCCGCCAAACCATTGCTGGTTCACAACTTCCTTCACTCCCGGAATCGCTTGTATTTTCTGTCGATAATAGCTGGGCAAATTAAAGACCAGCGAAACCTTGTGACGAACGATGAGGCGCTGGGCCGATTGTTCACTGGGCTTGCTGTCATAAAAACTGCGCCAGATGGTGATCAAAAACGTAAGCAATAGCAGAGATCCGCCGATACTCAAGACGGTTAAAATGCTGCGGCGCTTGTTGCGAAACGCGTTTTTAGTGACAAAGCGAGTTAGGGTCATCGCAAACTCCAGGAGTTCAAGCAGGACAGGGACGGATGAGGGCCGGTTACGAAAGCCCCCTTAGGATAGACGAAAAACTCTAGACCCGGCAACCATCGCCCCCCAAAAAATCCGCAACCTCGAGTCCCTTCGATCAAAACAACTTAGATCAATACAACTCTCAGGAGCTTCAGAAAGTTACGGCCTGGAAGCACAAAAAGTTCCATAACATGGCACTGTTGTCTAGCCGCATCCTGGCCGGTTGCCTGACCTTGCTGAATGCACTAGCATGGCCCACGGAATTGACCGGGAATAAGCGGAATCTGGAGGAGCATGGGACAAACTGCGGCGCACCTCACTCATAAGGCCCTCACCGGAATCGATATCGCCATCATCGCCGTTTATTTTGTGGTCATTTTCGTTATCGGTTTCTATTTCGCCCGAAAAGAACGCACCTCGGCAGATTACTTCCTCGCCAGCCGCAACGTGGGATGGTTCGCCATCGGGGCATCGCTATTTGTATCCAACATTTCCACTGAACACTTCATCGGACTTGCTGGTTCGGGCGCCAGCTCAGGTCTGGCGGTCGGCTCATTTGAGTGGCTTGCCTGTCTAATCCTCCTGCTTCTGGGATGGGTGTTCGTTCCGTTCTATCTTCGCTCCAACGTCTTCACCATGCCGGAATTCCTGGAACGACGGTTCAGCCGGTCCTGTGCCGTCTACCTCGCGGGCATCTCGATTCTGGCTTACGTCTTCACCAAAATCTCGGTTCATCTTTATGCGGCCGCCATTGTGCTCGAACGCGTCGTAGGCTGGAGTCCACTGACCGCAGCTGTGATCCTTGTGATCGCGACCGGAATCTACACCATTGCCGGAGGACTGGCCGCCGTCATCTACACCGACCTCGTGCAGACTCTGATCTTGATTTTTGGCGCGGTGATTCTCACCGCAATTGGAATGCATCGGGTAGGTGGGTTCGAGGGACTGCGGGCGGCCTTGCCCGCCAGCTACTTCCACATGGTCAAGCCGATGAGCGATCCGGACTTTCCCTGGACCGGAATTTTCTTTGGAGCTCCCATTCTGGGCATTTGGTATTGGTGTACCGATCAGGTCATTGTGCAGCGGGTGTTGTCGGCCAAGGACGAAGGACATGCCAAAGCGGCGACGATTTTTGCCGGATTTCTTAAAGTTCTTCCGGTGTTCATGCTGGTTTTGCCGGGCTTGATTGCGGTAGCGCTCTATCGCGATCTGTTCAAGTTCGGCTCGCAGGGGCAGGTGCTCAATGGGGATATTGCCTATCCGACCATGATCATTAATCTTCTGCCCACCGGCCTGGTCGGCGTGATGATTGCGGCGCTGCTGGCGGCTTTGATGGGTGCGATGAGTTCGGTGTTCAATTCGGCGTCAACCTTGGTCACGCTCGATTTCTATAAGAAGATCAAGCCCGATGCTACCGAACGTCAGTTGGTGGGGTTTGGCCGGGTCATGACGGGCGTCATGGTTGTGCTGGGATTGGCGTGGGTGCCCTTCATTCACCTGATCAGCAGCCAACTCTATATCTACCTGCAAAGCGTGCAGGGATACATCAGTCCGCCCATCGCGGCTTGCTTCATCCTGGGAATTCTCTGGCCCCGTCTGAATTCGCAGGGCGCTATAAGTTCGCTGCTGACGGGATTTGTCATGGGTGCCGCTCGTTTTATCCTGGAATTGATGGATCGGGCGGCGGGAGGACATGCCTTTGACAACGGCTTCCTTCGCGGACTCGTGGACATGAACTTTCTGCACTACTCCATTCTCATGTTCGTGATCTGCTGCGCCGTGCTCATCGTAGTCAGTTTCATGACCCCTGCACCCGAACGCAAAAAACTGGCAGGCCTGACTTTCGCCACCGTGGACGACAAGATGGATATCACGCCGGTACGGACGCTGGAACACAAGCCGGCCGCTGAAACCGCCTTCGAGCATCGGCTCAACGTCGTGTTCAGCCTAGCTCTCATCGCCACCGTTGTCGGACTCTGGTTTCATTTCCGGTAGAGCGCTTTGGCAGAGCGTATCTCTGGATATCCAAACGAGATCACGGAAATGGCCCGCATCCGCAGCCTGCGACTTAACGTCACCAAAGAAGAAGCCACAGAACATTTTTCTTCCGGACTGGCAGATATTTTGCACACGACCGTTTCGGGTCCGCTGAAATCGGTGGCCGACTTCTACATTCCCTTCCAGATTTTTCAGGTCGAAATTCTGAACGGTGACAAGCGTGATCAGCGGCTATTTGGACTGGATGCGGTAAACGGATCGCTCGATCTATACCACTTTGATCAACTGCCGGGAGAACGCGAAGTGATTTACCTCGAAAGTCGGAATTGCTCAGAACCTCTGTTGGATGAAGGCGAAGCAAAAACCATTCTCACCGCCAAAGTGCAACGCCTGCTTTTCAGCACCGGTTTTTTTCGCGTCCGCAATCTACACATTTCTGCCGAGCCCGTGGCGGGGGCAATCTATGTTCCGTATTGGGTGGGATTTCGTGGCCGCGGTGTGCGTGCCCGATTTGTCGTAATGGACGCTGTTCGGCGAAAGATGGAAGGTGCTAAAGTCCGCCACCTGCTGCAAGCGTGGCTGACCTCGATCCGGTAGGTGGCATGTTGGGGTCTCATGTTTCCGTCGAGGCTCGGCATACTCCGTCAACAGCTTCAAGATCTTGCGGCACCTTAGGGTGTCCTTGTCCAAACCGAAAGGCTGACTCTTTTCCGGGTACCTTCGTAACTCCCATCGCCAATTCAGGCGGGATATCCTGAATCGTCCTTTTCCCCCAAAAGACGGCGCTTGGCGTAGCTCCGCCAGACTGCTTAGTTCTCCATCGAACGGGGATTTACCAGCAATGGCCAACAAGATCGGACGTTTCGAGATACTGAGCGAGATTGTGCGCTCAGAGTTTAGCGCTGTCTACAAAGCCTCTGATCCGGATAGCGGGCAAACTATCGCGCTAAAGACCATCCAGATGCAAATGCTGGGAGATCAGGCGTCTGTGCTGGTCGATCAAATTGTGCAGGAAGCCGAAAGCACCAAGCCACTCAACAGTCACAACATCGCGTTGCTCTTCGGGCTGGAGGAAATTGAAGGACAGTTCTGCGCCGCCATGGAGTATGTGCAGGGCAACAGCATCGGTACCATGCTGGCCCGCAAAGAAGGATTCTCCATCTGGGACTTGCAGGATATTGCTCGCCAGACTTGTCAGGGATTGGACCATGCTCATTCTCACCACGTTGCGCATTACAGCCTGGAACCCGGCAAGATCATGGTGACGTGGGACGGCACGGTGAAAGTCTTGAGCTTCGGGGCGTCCAGCATGGGTGCATTCACTTGTCAGACCTCCGGGCAGGCGCCTGAAGTCCTGCACTATGTTTCGCCCGAACAGTTAAGCGGAGATCCCGTCGACGCGCGCTCGAACATGTTCAGTTTGGGAGCGATTCTGTACGAGATGGTCACTGAGCGCAAAGCGTTCGCCGGAGAGGATGCGAACGAGGTACGACAAGCCATTCAAGAAAGCACTCCGGTCGACCCGCAGCAGATCAATCCCAAAATTCATCCGGTGCTGAGTGAAGTGATTATGAAAGCGCTGGCCAAGGCACCGGAAGAGCGTTATCAAAGTGGACAGGAACTGGTTAATGACCTTGAGCGTTGCAAGGAAAACGTTCCGAAGAAGGAGGCCAAAAAAGCCCCAGCCCCGGCACGCGGATTAAATGTGCCACAGGCCGCAAAGTCTGCGGATGCGAAGGCACCGGCTGCCTCTGCGGTTTCCGCTGTCCAAGATACACCGGTTGGAGCGAAAGCCGCGGCCGCTGGGCTGGATGGAGCCAGCCGCTTCGCAGTCGAATCTTCGACGTCGCATAGCGAAATGACAGAGGCCCCGGTAGCTACTGCGAGAAGCTCATGGCAGGAAAGCGCCTCGGCAGTGGCGGAAGTTGATGAAGCAGAGATACAAGCTCCGGCCATTAACGTCGATCCCGCCATGGTGGAAGGTGCTAAGGGCGGCCCGGTCGGCCCGAGTTTTTCCGAAATCAGCGAACTGCCTCCGATGAAAGAGATTTATACGCCTCCGCCACCTCCTCCGGTTGCGGACCCCGCAGCTGAACCAGAGCCCGCGGCATGGAGCACCAAGGTTCCGGAGAAACCAAAGGTCCAGCCGCGCGAAGTGGCGCGCAAGGCAGTATCTGAAATCAAGA
The DNA here is from genome assembly GCA_963786325.1 of Terriglobia bacterium. GTDB lineage: Bacteria > Acidobacteriota > Terriglobia > Terriglobales > Acidobacteriaceae > JAIQFF01. The sequence goes on along the minus strand of CAWAYW010000010.1, from coordinate 148,555 downwards.
AAACGCCACCCATGTTGTTCGCTTATTCAATCGGCGCGACCTTGGCGTTGATTTTGCTGATCGTGGGCACCATTTGGTGGCGCATTCATTCGGAAAATTCCGTCGATGATGGATCGACCGACCAGCCGGCCGCGGCCACAGGATCCAGCACTGCACCGAAACCGGCGTGGAATGCAACCCAGCCGCCCACGCAAACTCCGTCGCCATCCGCCGCACCCGAACGCATCAGCGCCGGGCGAGAACCGGCCGTGGTCTCAATCATCCCCAAATACGGTCGGAAGAAGAATAAGCCGGCGCCGGCTTCTGTACCGACGGCGATACCTGGCCAACTGACTGTTAACTCAACTCCCGAAGGCGCTGAGGTGCATGTTGACGGCCGCACCGATCCCAGCTGGGTAACCCCTTTCAATCTTCCTGGCCTTTCTCCCGGCCAGCACAACGTGACTATCACTCGCGCGGGATACTCGACCGAAAGCCGCACGATCGAAGTCGCATCCGGCAGCAAGTCTTTTCTGGTAGTGCAACTGGCGCAGGTGATGGCTATGTTGGCAGCTAGCAGCGAACCGCCAGGCGCACAAATCTTCATTGACGGCAAAGATACCGGACGAATCACTCCATCACAGATCTCGGTCGACAAGCCAGGCCCGCATACTTTCCTGGTTAAGAAGCAGGGCTATCTGGAGGAAAGCGGCACCGCCAATCTTCAAGCCGGACAAATCTTTCACTTCGCGCCCAGTCTCAAACAGCTGGGCTCCACCGACGACATCAAGATCGGCGGCAAATTCAAGAAACTATTCGGCGGCAGTGAGACAGCGGGTATGGGCACACTCAACATAAAGACGCAGCCGAAAGGCGCGCAAGTCGCGGTTAACAATCGCATCATGGACAAATTTTCTCCACTCGATCTTTATCTCAATCCTGGCACCTACGTAGTCGACGTGACGTTGTCCGGGTTCAAGCCAGTCCATCGCGTCATCGAAATTCAAAAAGGCGGCAAGGTGGCGGTGGATGAGGTTTTGGAGCGGCCGTGAGGGACCAGCTATAAGCTTCTAGTTTCTATTTTTTCCGAAAGCCTAATTTTTGCGGCTTGAAATTTGCAGCTTGAAAATCAAAGAGGCCGCCAATTTGATGGCGGCCTTTCTCTTCAGAGTCACTTCACCCGAGAGTGATCTTAGAATCCCCATCCTCGGCCACGCCCGCCGAAGTTGGATTGATAACCAGAACGGTAGCCCTGATCGTACGACGCCCGATAAACATTCTTGTCGCCCATGTAGCTGTGGTACCCATGATCGGAATGACTTGATCCTCGCGGGTAGGGATTGAATGGCTTGCCTTCCCCCACATCTTTCCGAGCCTGATACGAACCATCCTGAAGGCCTTGGCTGTAGCCTGCCCCGCTAGTGCCACCTCCGTAGCCTCCGCCATACCCACCGCGTCCATAAACGGTGCCGGGATATCCGTAGCTGCCGCTGGGATATCCATAGCCACCCGGATAGTTACGAGGATATCGGTTATAAACCGGGCCTCCGTAGTAGCCATCGTTGCGGTGTTCACGCTCCCAACGTTCGTGATCGCGTTCTCGCTCGCGCTCATTTCTCCAATGATCGTTTCTTCCGTCGTGATCCCGATCGTGATGCCAAATGCCTGCCCAGCCATGATGGTTGTCCTGCTTGTCTCTGTCGTGGTCGTATTTGCGATGATCGTCCTTATAACGGTCGTCATGATCCCGAGCTAAAGTCAGACCGCTGAACACCAGCGTCATTGCCACAGTCAATGCAGCCAGTCGCATGCTTCGCATAAGTCCTCCTGCCGGTTCCTTGCCTGAAGGGCTCTCTTGCGATCACGCCCGCGCTTCAGTCTTAGGTCCGGTTCTGTGTCGTCGGATGCCTGCGTTACTAAAATTGTTTGCTTTCGTCACGTTATTTTTCCGAACCTTAAGTGAACCTTAAATCTAAGCCATGCAATCACTTGGCGATGGTAGACTGGATGAGAATTGAGCCCAAAAAGTGAGGCATTTTCTATGTCAATTGCACGCGTCGGAGTGATTGGAGCGGGTACGATGGGCAATGGCATCGCTCACGTTTTCGCGCGCAGCGGTTATCGGGTGACGCTTTGCGATGTGGAGCAGCGCTTTCTCGATCGCGCACTGGAGACAATTGGTAAGAACCTCGAGCGCGAAGTTGCCAGAGGCAAAACCTCCGCGGACGACAAGGCTGCTGCCTTGAAGCGGATCACGCCGGTGCTGCGGCGCGCTGAACTGGCGAACTGCGACTTTGTGATTGAAGCCGCGACCGAAAACTTCGAAGTCAAGGCGGAAATTTTTCGCGACCTGGATACCATCTGCTCGCCGGACATTCTGTTGGCGTCGAATACGTCTTCGATTTCGATTACCAAGCTGGCGGCGGTAACCAAACGCCCAACGAAAATTATTGGAATGCATTTCTTTAACCCCGTGCCGGTCATGAAACTGGTGGAAGTGATTCGGGGGCTGGCTACTACCCAGGAAACGTTCAACATGGTGCATGACCTGGCGCTGAAGCTCGATAAAACGCCCGTGGAGGTCAACGACGCGCCGGGGTTCGTTTCCAACCGCGTACTGATGCCGCTGTTGAATGAGGCCATGTACACGGTGATGGAAGGCGTGGCCACGGCCGAAGCGGTTGATGAAGTGTTCAAGCTGGGCATGGCACATCCCATGGGCCCACTGACACTCGCAGACTTTATCGGACTCGATGTTTGTCTCGACATCATGCGAGTGATGCAGGATGGCTTGGGCGACCCCAAATACCGGCCCTGCCCATTGCTGATCAAGATGGTGGACGCAGGATGGTTGGGTAAGAAAAAGGGAAGAGGCTTCTACCAGTATTAACGATGGCCGGATCTGTTCCATCAGATTTTTTTAAAACGACTTGTTTGTAACTTGGTAGCAAGATAAAAGCGGCATGACGACGGCAGGCCCTGGTGAACAACGGTTCCGTGAACCCCGATGATAGCAACACGTACGTGTTTGGCGGAGTCCTAGGCATTCTCGCCGGAGTTCTTGACGTCGCGTTCGGAGATTTACTTCTCACCGCTTTGTTCGTCCTCGTATCCACAATGCTTTTGGGAGCGCTGCGTCCCGTGCGTCCGTGGCGATGGACGCTACTGGTGGCAGTCTTTGTGCCGTTGGTGCAAATCGTAGCGTATCTGTTACTGACGAAAAGAGCTGATCGCGCACAAATCTACGAATCGTTTCTAGGGTTTCTGACAGGAATCGCCGGCGCGTACGGCGGTTCAACCGCTCGTCGAGGATTGAAACAATTGTGGGGGAAGTGAAAAGAGCAGCTCTCAGCCGTCAGTTTTCAGACTTATAACTCCTTGCGCTGTGTCTTCAGGTTGCAGTTGTCGATTTTGTACGACGCTAGAAAGAACAGCCAGAAATACTCTCCTGCCGGATCGTGTGAGGAAGGATGCTGCGTGAGGTTGATTCAAATCCGATATGGATGGCAGATAGCTAAGGGCTGAGATCTGAAGGCTGAAAGCTGGACCTGACCCGACTCATCCCAATAGTTACTCGCGTTTCCACAGCTGCAACGAGTATCCTGCGCACATGGGAGTTTCAGTATCGGTGCTGGCGAGCGGAAGCCGCGGAAACAGCACGATGATTTCCAGTTCGCGCACGAAGATTCTTGTGGATGCGGGAATTTCTTGTCGCGAGACTGTAAAGCGAATGCGGGCCACGGGCGATGATCCTCGAGCCCTTTCCGCGATCGTGATTACCCATGAACACGCGGACCACGTTTATGGTCTGGCCGTGCTAGCGAAAAAATTTCGAGTTCCGATTTTCATGACGGATTCCACTCATCACGCCTGGGCGCGTGGCCATCGCGACGATGCCGGGGAGCTACCGCAACTCGCACGTCTGGAGATATTTTCCGCCGGGAAAAGGTTCCAGGTCGGGGATATCGAGATCACTCCATTCACCATTCCCCACGATGCCGTCGACCCGGTGGGAATGACGTTCCGCGCAGACGGTATTAAGGTGGGAATCGCTACCGACTTGGGATACATGCCGCCCAACGTTTGCCACGAGTTGCGCGGGTGCGATGTGCTGGTGATCGAATCCAATCACGACCTGGAAATGCTGCGAGTTGGGCCCTATCCCTGGTCGGTCAAGCAGCGGGTCGGAAGTCCGACCGGGCATCTTTCGAACGAGAAACTCGCTAAATTCTTATGCACCGAATATGACGGGAATGCATCCTATTTAGTGCTGGCGCACCTTTCCGAGCTTAATAACCATCCCGAAATCGCCCGCGGGACAGCCGAGAAAGCGTTGGGACCACGTCAGACTTTGCTGCAGAACCGGGTAATGATGGCGAGGCAGTCGGAACCCATGGAAGCGATTCAGTTGTAGTAGATAGGTTGTAGTCTTAGGTATGCGGGAATGCGTCGATCCCATCGTAGGCAAGATATTAGCGGGCTGGAGGTACGATATCTCCGGCATCGCCCCAGAGATGCGCGCCGACTACGAAGAGCACTTTGACGCCTGCGAGCGCTGCCGGTCTCGGCAGCGCCTTCACCGAACCATCGATCTCTCTCTGATTGCGCTAGCCTCGCTGTCTGCTGCCGTTTTTCTATTGGCCTTTGGTGTGATACGCCATCTTGGGCCGCGCCACGGGTTCTGGCTGGAATTGGCCGCGTTGCTGGGCTTTGCCCTTTCGGCGTTGATCTGGGTCGCAGTGGCAGTGGCCACCCCCGCACCGATGACCATGGTTGACGCAGCGAAAGTGGGAGCGCGTCGAGTGCATGATCGCCTGCCGGCGGAAATTCGTGAACGCCTCCCGGAAGAACTTCGTCTGAAAATTACCGGCTCGTAAATTAGCCGCCCGGCTCACCACAGTTCCGCACGGTTGCCGTTCCTGGCACGACTTGTCATTTCTCTTCCGCTTCACCCAAGAAACTAGGGCAGAATCCGTAGCCATGGAAAATTCGCTCAATCTCCTGCGCGCCGTACAGATGGCGATGCTGATAAGTATTGGTCTCTACGCATTGATCGCTAAGGGCTACGGTCCCGCCCCCAAGGACGTCTCCCCCACCCTTGTCTACGCAATGGTGCTTCTGGCGACTGGCACAGGGGGGGCCATTCTTGTGGTGCGCCGGATCATGCTGAAATCAGCGGAAAGCATGTTCGCGGAAAATCGTGAAAATCCAGCCGCGCTTTATCGCTGGCGTGCGAGCTACATGGCCACTTACGCGCTTAGTGAGGCCGTGGTGCTGTACGGTGTCGTTTTGCGGTTCATGGGGCTCGAGTTCTCCCCAGTCGCGCCTTTTTTCGTCGCTGGCTTCATCCTGATGTGTTTTTCGGTGCTTGTTCCTCTAATGCGATAGGCTAGAAGTGGAATCGGCCACTGGAGGCGGAATGTCCATCAACGGTCCTGAAGAGCTTGCCGGCATGCGCGCCGCCGGTGCAATTGTGCGGCGCATGCTTGACGCCATGAAAAAAGCTGTTCGCAGCGGCGTAACTACCGCGCAGCTTGATGAAGTCGGTGCCGAAGTCATGCGGGAGCACGGAGCGCAATCGGCACCGCAGTTAGTCTACAAATTTCCTGGCGTGAACTGCATTAGCGTGAACGATGAAGCGGTGCATGGGATCCCGTCCGAGAGAGTCGTGCAGGAAGGTGATCTCCTCAAGCTCGATGTCACAATCGAGAAAGATGGATTCATGGCGGACGCCGCCGAGACGGTGGCCGTCGGCGAGATTTCCGAAGAAAAGCAACGGTTGATCGACTGCGCGCAGCGTGCCTTCACCAAATCGATGCTGGTGGCTCGCGCCGGATTCCGTGTTTCCGAGATTGGCCGTATCGTTGAACGCGAAGTGCGCCGCAGCGGGTTCTCGGTCATTCGCGATCTCGGCGGGCACGGCATTGGACGCACCATCCACGAAGAGCCTCGCGTTCCGAACTATGCCGATCCGGAGGCCAATCAGATATTGCGAGAAGGCCTGGTGATTACGGTAGAACCAATCATTGCGGCCGGATCGGGGCGCGCCTTTGTGGCAAAGGACGGTTGGACCGTGCGCACGGCCGACCGCCGCGCTTCGGCGCATTATGAACACACCTTGGTGATCACTCGCGGTGAGCCCATTTTGCTGACGGCCTGAATCAGGGGGGCAGTGTTCAGAGCAGGGTCAGCGATAGCGGTTAGCGTGGTGAAGAACGCTAAGTCAGAGGCTGACCACTAATCACCTCTCCGCCCCCGCGCACTGCATTGCTACAATCCTCTTCGGTGTCCATTTCCTTTCAAATTGACGCGACCCAGAATGCTGCCCGTCTGGGACGCCTCGCCACTCCACACGGTGTCGTCGAAACGCCTGTATTTATGCCGGTCGGCACAGTTGCATCGGTCAAGGGAGTTTCGCAGGACATCCTCGAAGAACTCGGCGCACAGATACTTCTGGGAAATACTTATCATCTCTACCTGCGCCCCGGCGTGGAACAAGTGCGCCAATTGGGTGGGCTGCATCGTTTCATGTCTTGGCCGCGCGCGATCCTCACGGACTCGGGCGGGTTCCAGGTTTTTAGCCTGAATGAATTGCGTAAGGTAACCGAAGCAGGCGTGACATTTCGTTCCCATCTCGACGGATCTTCGCACTTCTTTACCCCTGAAAGCTCCATGGAAGCGCAAATCGGGTTAGGCGCGGACGTCATCATGGCATTTGATGAATGCACCGAGCACCCGGCCGATCGAGAGCGAGTTCAGCAGTCGATGGAAATGACGCTGCGATGGGCAGCGCGCAGCAAGGAATATTTCAAGGCGCATAAACGTGAAGTTCCGTGGGCGAGAACTGCCGAGGTGTGCCCGGCTGGGCATGTCGGGACTTCAGTTCCTGGGCAGACTCAGGGTCTATTCGGCATTGTGCAAGGCGGCATGGATCCGGCGCTGAGAAAGGAATCCGCCGAGCGCACAATCGAAATCGGGTTTGCCGGATATGCGATTGGGGGCTTGAGTGTAGGCGAGCCACGAGCGCTCACCCGCGAGGTGGTGGAGTTTACGCTGGAGCATCTTCCTTCGGATAAGCCCCGCTACCTGATGGGAGTGGGCACGCCGGAGGAGATTGTGGAATATGCGGGGCTCGGCGTCGATATGATGGATTGCGTGCTGCCGACGCGGGCCGCCCGGCACGGTTTGTTGTTTACATCCGAAGGTCGAGTCTCGATCAAGCAGAAGCGGTACGCTGGCGACCAGGAGCCGCTCGACCCAAAATGCGGCTGCCGGGTATGTCAGAGGTACTCCAGGGCCTATTTGCGCCATCTCTATGCTGCTAATGAAGTTTTGGCGCAGGTCTTGAATACCATTCATAATCTGAGCTTCTATCTTGACACCATGCGGGCGGTGCGTCATTCTATTGCGCTTGGGAACAAGGCCCAGTTTTTCCCAACGGAGCACTCTCGAGCGAGATAACCTGTTGTTCCCGGTTCATGCCTGAAGTGAAGCATCTCCGGCCTGAGAAAACGAGAATTCAGCGGTAAATTGCACAGGGGTGAGGCAGCGCCGCCCGGGGCGTAGCGCTGAGCTATCTAATATTCGATTCTATGAGTATGACGCACTTATTAGCGTTTCAACTGGCCGGAGCAAGCGGCTGGCTTGGGTTCGCTCCGCTCATCTTCATCTTCGCGATCTTTTATTTCCTGCTGATCATGCCCCAGCAGCGGCGACAGAAGAAGTGGCAGCAAATGTTGAATGATTTGAAGAATGGCGACAAGGTTGTCACCAGCGGCGGATTGCGTGGAACCATTATTGCGCTACGCGATGATTACATCCAATTGCGAGTGCCTCCGGACAACTTGCGGATCGAGGTGACGCGAGCCTCGGTGGCGTCAGTTACCACACCGGACGACAAGAACAAGGCGGCATAAAGAGCCTTCAGAGTTGCTGGAAGGACGCCGGCGCAAACAAGAAATTTTCAGGCCATGAACAAGACTCTAGGTTGGAAGCTCGGACTTGTCGTTGCAACTCTGCTGGTATTCCTATTTGGCATTTTTGGCGTTCCGAAGAACTTCTCGGGGACCGGGTTGCTGGCTTCGCTTCAGGAGCACATTCACCTCGGGCTTGACCTCAAGGGCGGCACCCACCTCATTTTGCAAGTGCAGGTGAACGACGCCGTTAACGGCGATTCTGACCGTGCTGTGGAACGGCTTAAAGAAGACCTGCGCAGCCACAAGATCAATTACACAGAACTCAGTAAACCTGACCCGGTGAATCATCCTGATCAGATTGTATTGAAAGGTGTTCCGCCGGAATCAACTTCGGATTTGCGGTCCACCGTAAGTGAGCGGCTGCCTGAATACGATCTCAATTCCGGTGCCGACAATGCCTGGACCTTCTCGATGAAGCCTCAAGCTTTGGCGGAATTGAAGAACCGGGCGGTGGCCCTGGCGATTGAGACGATCCGCAACCGTATTGACCAGCTCGGAGTCAGCGAGCCGGTGATTCAGGAGCATGGTCTGGGGCAGTACCAGATTCTGGTTCAACTGCCCGGAGTGGATGATCCCGCCCGAGTCAAGGAGATCATGCAGTCCACCGCCATGCTGGAAATAAAGCAGGTGTTGGGCGGCCCTTATTCCAGCGAACAAGACGCGTTGCAGCAGCACGGAGGCGTACTGCCGCCCGATTCACTGCTGTTGCGCGGACGAAGCGTAGGAAGCCAAACCGGCGACGAGTCAGGCGAGCAATACTACCTGGTGACGCGCAGTTCAGCGGTGGCAGGAGCTGACTTGCGGTCGGGTGGCGCTACTGTGGGCCGGGATTCGAATACCAATTCCCCAGATGTGGGATTCGTTTTGACCAACGAGGGTGGGAGAAAGTTCGCCGCCTTTACCGGCTCGCATGTGGGTGAAAAGCTTGCGGTTGTGCTGGATAATCGCGTGCGGGAAGTCGCCACGATCAACGAACAGATTCACGATCAGGGCCGAATCAGCGGTGGTGGCATGAGTGATCAGGCGGCTAAAGATTTGGCATTAGTATTGAACTCAGGCGCGTTGCCCGCGGGAATCAAGTACCTCGAAGAACGCACCGTGGGACCGTCTTTAGGAACGGATTCGATCCGTTCCGGTGTGCGTGCGGCCATCATCGGCATGCTGGCCGTGCTGGTGTTCATGCTGGTGTACTATCGCGGCGCGGGCATCAATGCCGATCTTGCGTTGATACTGAATCTGATCATTCTATTGGGTTTCATGGGTTATTTTGGCGCGACCCTGACCCTGCCAGGCATTGCCGGCGTAATTCTCACGGTTGGCATGGGGGTGGACTCGAACGTTCTGATCTTCGAGCGTATTCGGGAAGAGTTGCGAAATGGCAAGACACCGCCGTCGGCGGTGGAGCAGGGATTTGCGCACGCCTGGATCACGATCGTCGACACTCACGTCACTACCATTGTTTCGGCAGCAATTCTGTTTTTGTTTGGGACAGGCCCGGTCAAAGGTTTCGCGGTCACCTTGACCTTCGGTTTGCTGGCAAACCTGTTTACGGCGGTTTTTGTGTCGCGCATGATTTTTGATTGGATTTTGAGCCGCAAGGAACGCGGTGAAGCTTTGAGCATTTAGTGGCGACAAGCGGTTTTGCCTGCGGTTAGGTTTGAGACCGGGCGCTGCAGTTTTCAAAAGGGGTTGAGGGATAGCGTGGAATTTTTTAGAGAGCCCAACATCGATTTTCTTGGCAAGAAGTGGTACTTCCTCGCCTTTTCGCTGGTGTTCAGCGTTGCTGGATTATTTTCCATGTTGTTCTGGCACGGAGTCCCGCTAGGGGTGGATTTCCGCGGTGGAACGCTGGTCTATGTGAAATTTTCGCATCCGCCAGATGACAGCGCGATCCACGCGGCGCTCGGAAAAGTAGGATTGACGCAGGCGAAGATTCAACGTTTGGGTGCGCTGGCGAACAATGAGGTGTTAATCGATCTCGACGTTCGCGAAACCAGCGAAAAAGCACTCGACCAGGGCAAAGTCCAGATTATCAATGCCTTAGAAACTAGTGCTCCCGCAGGCCGGCTGGATTTAAATAACTCCAGTTCGCTGACTGTTGCCAATTACCTCCTGGAAAAAGACCCGCTGCATGCCGGAACCGACGCGAACCAGCGCTATGGGACTGTGGCCAAAGCCATTGTCGATTATCGGGACAAGAATAAAGGCGGGGTACTGGGTTCCTTCGACGAACTCAAGGCTGCGGTTGATCCCGCCGTCGTGGCGACGCTTCCGGACGGGTTTTTTCTTTCGGATTTCGGTGTCTATCAAGTAGAGATCGTGGGACCGCAGGTCGGCGACCAATTGAAGGGTCAAGCCATGCGCGCGGTGTTTTATTCCCTGGCCGGCATGCTGGTCTACTTGGGCTTCCGTTTCGAGTGGATTTACGGCGTGGCAGCTGTAATCACGGTATTCCACGACACTCTGATCACGGTGGGTGCGTTTTCCCTGGCCAACAAGGAAATCTCGCTAACCGTCATCGCGGCGATTTTGACCCTGATCGGTTATTCGAACAACGACACCATTGTTATTTTCGATCGTATTCGAGAAAACCTGAAGCTGATGCGCCGGGAGAAGTTGTCAGAGATCGTAAATCGCAGCATTAATCAGACGCTGAGCCGGACCATCTTGACAGCGGGTTTAACATTTCTCACCGTCCTGGCGCTGTACTTATTTGGCGGAGAGGTGCTTCACGGCTTCTCGTTCGCGCTGGTTATCGGCATCCTGATTGGTACATATTCTTCAATCGCCATTGCGGCTCCGATTCTGGTTGCCTATCAGGATTGGCGGGGGAGCAAAGCGAAGTTGGCCACGGCCGCAGTGGGGAATGCCAAGGGAAAAGCGCCTGCGAGCAAGGGCCGCGTAGCAACGGGACGCTAGCGGCAGGCATCAGTGCAACCCAGGTTATTAGCTCAAGCTTAAACAAGGGCATATCTTATGCAAACCCTTGCAGCGTGATCGGGGTTTCAATGGATTGACTTTGTGGAATTGCGGTGTAGGATGCAACACTGGTTTGGGAGCAAACGTGCAGCAGGCGGTGTCTAAGAATAGGTAGGGTTGTGCCGGGAGAATCCTTATGTTTGAAGACAGCCTCATTGAATCGGGCAACAAGCTGAAGACGAAGCGGGGTGTGACCACCATCATCTCCTTCTTTTTTCAGGTGATGTTGATTGGAGTGCTGGTGCTGTTGCCGCTTCTGTTTACGGAAGCTTTGCCGAAAACACAGTTGATGACTTTCCTGGTGGCGCCGCCACCACCACCACCGCCGCCGCCACCACCGGCAGCGGCCCCGGTCAAGGTCGTGAAACAGATCCAGACCGATATCATCAACGGGCAGCTGCGTACCCCTACCAAAATCCCTGAGAAAATCCAAATGATCAAAGAGGAAGAGGCGCCGCCGCCAGTTTCCTCGATGGCAGGAGTTGTGGGCGGGGTTCCGGGCGCAGGTGGCGCCATGGGCGGGGTAATCGGCGGCATCATCAACTCGACTCCAGTAGCGGTTCCCAAGGTCGCCACGCCGCAGAGAGTTCGGGTATCGCAGGGCGTGACTCAGGGTCTCTTGACCCGCAAAATTCAGCCCAATTATCCACCCCTCGCTCGGCAAGCTCGCATCCAAGGCTCAGTGCTGCTGCAAGCTGAGATCAGCAAGGATGGATCGATTCAGAATCTGCGCCTGATCAGTGGTCACCCGATGCTGGCTCCGGCCGCCATCGAAGCCGTGAAGCAGTGGAAGTACAAGCCGTACATTCTGAACGGCGAGCCGGTGGAGGTAGAAACCCAGATTACGGTGAACTTTACTCTTGCCGGGGGTTAATCCTGATCGAGTTCGGCCAGCCTTGTCGCAAGCGCTTTTTTGTGTAAGTCAGGTGATCAGCCTGACGATTTAGCAGTAAGAAAAGTTCGGAGGAGGAAAGCAACTCATGCTCGTAGCCAATCTAGCAACTGCAGTTCTCGCACACATGTCTACCGCGGCGGCCTGGTTCTTCCAGGAGCAAGCGGCGGTGGGTTGGGACCCTATTTCGCTGTGGCACCAGATGGGTATTCCAGCGAAGGCCGTGGTCATCATTCTTTTCATCATGTCTGGTTGGTCAATCGGTGTCATGATTGACCGCGCTATGGCTTTCAGTGCAGCCCGCAAACAATCGCGCGCTTTCGCTCCGGCCGTGGCAGGCGCATTGCGCGATGGCAAGATTGAAGAAGCCATTAAGGTTGCCGAGCGCAACAAAAAGAGCCATCTAGCCAAGGTCGTCACCTCAGGCCTGATGGAATTCCGCGCCCACCAGGAAAGCGGAGAAATTCCGGGCGAGACCATCGAAGCTTCCAAGCGCGCTCTGGAGCGCACAGAAGCTATCGTTCACGCCGAACTGAAGCGTGGTCTGGGCGGATTGGCAACCATTGGATCGACAGCCCCGTTCGTAGGGCTGCTGGGAACGGTGGTCGGTATCATCAACGCGTTTAAGGGAATTCAATCCGAAAAAGCCACCGGTCTGGCAGCTGTAGCCGGCGGTATTTCGGAAGCGCTGGTGACGACCGCTATCGGGCTGTTCGTGGCCATTCCGGCCGTTATGATGTTCAACTACTTAACCGGTCGCGTGGAAGCGTTTGACGTGGAAATGGATAACTCGTCGAGCGAATTGATTGATTATTTCCTGAAGCGCCGCGGAATGCGCCGCACCTAAGCTGTAGCGGTGTTACATGCAAGCAAGAAGGCTACAACCCTACAACCTCCGAGTTGCTGATTCGGCGCCGGGCCCATGTCCGGCGCCGGATTTAAAACGGGAGACGCTGAGAATCCTACTCAGTTCGGGCGTTTCGTAAGTCATCGCCCAGGAGACTTGAGTCTATGTCGCTGAATAAGCGGAATGAAGGAGTTAAGGTCAACTCCAACATCAACGTGACACCCATGGTGGACGTGATGCTGGTGTTGCTGATTATTTTCATGGTGATCACGCCTATGTTGCAGCACGGCGTGAGCGTCGACATGGCGAAGGTCAACAACCCTGAGTCAATGCCAGACGCGGACAAAGAAGACGCGCTGCTGGTTTCAGTGATGCGCGATGGTACGGTTTATTTTGGGACTGACAAGCTCCCGGCCGACCAGCTCACCGGAAAGGTGAAGGATCGGCTGACGAACCGAGTGGACAAGCGGGTGTTCGTGAAAGCGGATGCGCGCGCCCGGTTCGGATCCGTGGTTGAGGTCGTGGACAACGTACGCGCGGCGGGAGTCGACCAGCTTGGATTGTTGACCGATCAGCGCAAAGCGCCTACCACACCGCCTCCAGCAGGAGCAACCCCCGCACCAGCAGGCGGACAATAAGACAGTTTTTGCCGCTCTGCCAAGGCAGAGCTGCAGATTTCAGGGCCCAGACGACAGAAAGCCCAGATTTCGAGGAGAACAGTATGGGAATGGCAATGGGATCGGGCGGCGGTCAGAGCGCGGACATGAATGTCACGCCGCTGATTGACGTGCTGCTGGTACTAATCATCATTTTCATGGTGATCACGCCGTTAACCCCGAAGGGGCTGGATGCGCTGGTGCCTCAACCGCCGCCGCCGAATGCCCCCAAAAACAATACGCCTGACCGAACTATCGTGGTGCAACTGATCGATCGCGGCGCGGGCCAGCCCCCGGCACTCAAAATCAACCAGGAAGACACGACCTGGGAAAATCTGCAGGGTCGCCTGACCGACGTTTTCAAGACGCGCGCGGAAAAGGTAATGTTCGTCAAAGGCGATGACGCCGTTCCATTCGCCGATGTGGCCAACGTGATCGACATCGCGCACGCTGCGGGCGTGGACAAAGTTGGCTTGATCACCGCCAAGATCGAAGCCGGCGGCTAGCCTTTGTGAAATTCTGAGGTGGACAGTTGCGCGGCGGATGTTTATCATCCGCCCAATTCTCATCCGCGTATGCGCCCAGCGCGGCATGCTGTGGGTCGATTGAGCGCGGCATAGCCTGACGATTTTGTGGCAAGGAGACTTACAGCGCAATGAAAACAAGCAAAAGCACGCTGGCGATGATAGCCCTCGGGATGTTATTGCTGGCCACTACGGGCTGCAGCAAGCTCAGGGCAAGGGACCAGCTCAACAAGGGCGTGCAGTCCTACAAGAACGCCAAGTATGAAGAGGCTATCAATCACTTCCAGCAATCTGTGTCACTCGATCCCACCCTGCTGAACGCCCGCCTATATCTGGCTACGGCGTATGCTCAGCAATACATTCCAGGCGTCGATAGCGAAGACAACAATAAAATGGGCGAGAGCGCAATCGACCAGTACAAAGCTGTGCTGGAGCGCGATCCTAAGAACATTAACAGCGTGAAAGGCATTGCGTACTTGTATCTTCAGATGAAGCGGTTCGAGGATGCTAAGTCGTTCTATCGCAAGGCCAACGAATTGGACCCCAATGATCCGGAGCCTTATTATTCGGTCGCAGTCATCGACTGGACGCAGAGCTACCAGCCGCGCATGGAAGAACGTGCCAAGGTAGGCCTGAAGCCCGACGAGTGGATCATGAAGGACAAGAGCAACAAGAAAGTTTGCGCGATGCTTCGCGAAAAGAGCTCGGGCGTGATCCAAGATGGCATTGCCATGCTGCAGAAGGCGTTAGAACTTCGGCCGGATTACGATGATGCCATGGCTTATCTAAACCTGCTGTACCGGGAGAAGGGCGATTTGGAGTGCGACGACCCGGCTGCACGCGCAGCCGATCTTAAGACGGCCGATGAGTGGGTCGATAAGACCATGACCACCAAGAAGATCAAGGCCGAGAAGCAGCCAGGCAATCAGGGCATCACCATGCCAAGCCAATAGGAATGCGGTCCAACGTTTAGCGAACGAAAGCCTCTTCCCGCCGGGAAGGGGCTTTTGCTTTGACGGCATTCATCGGTGTTTGTCTTCGACTTCAGGGAGCACAAGCCGGGATGCTCGTGTCTACATAAAAGGCATGTTCAAGAAAATTCTTATTGCGAATCGAGGGGAGATCGCGGTGCGGGTGATTCGTGCCTGCCGCGAGATGAGAATTCCTTCGGTGGCGGTGTACTCGGATGTAGATCGCGCCGCCCTGCATGTGCTGAAGGCCGATGAGGCTTATCGAATTGGGCCAGCGTCAGCGACTGAGTCTTACCTCAATATCAATAAAATCCTTGACGTTGCCCAGCATTGTGGTGCGGATGCGATTCATCCGGGCTATGGATTTCTTTCGGAGAATGCGAAGTTTGCCAGAGCATGCGCTGATGCCAGGGTGAAATTTATCGGACCAACCGCCGCTTCGATGGAAATGATGGGAACGAAGACCCGAGCCAGGCAGGAGATGGAGAAAGCCGGGGTGCCCTTCGTTCCAGGTACTTCACGAGGACTGGAATCAATTCAGCAAGCGAAAGATGTGGCCGCGAACATTGGCTATCCCGTCATGCTGAAGGCGGCGGCGGGAGGGGGCGGAAAGGGAATGCGCCTGGTAAGTTCCCCCAATGATTTGCCATCGGCACTGGAGGCGGCGCGGGGCGAGGCGCAGCGATCGTTCGGGGATGGCGAAGTTTACCTTGAAAAGGCAATTGTGAATCCTCGTCACATAGAGATGCAGGTGCTGGCAGACGAGCATGGCAATACGGTTTACCTCGGAGAACGTGAGTGTTCCATTCAGCGTCGCCATCAGAAAGTGCTAGAGGAAGCGCCGTCCCCCATGGTCGATGCCGGAATGCGTCAGCGAATGGGAGAGGTCGCGGTGAAAGTTGCCAAAGCCGCCCGATACTGGAATGCCGGCACCATCGAATTCCTGGTAGACCAGGAGAAAAATTTCTTCTTCCTGGAGATGAATACGCGTCTGCAAGTCGAGCACCCGGTAACAGAACTCATCACCGGGCTGGATTTAGTGGAATTGCAGATTCGCATCGCAGCGGGAGAGAGGCTTCCATTCCGGCAAGAGGATGTTTCGATCCGAGGCCACGCGATCGAATGCCGCATTTACGCTGAGGATCCTGCCAACCAATATTTCCCTAGTCCAGGCAAGATCACTACATTACTCACTCCGGAAGGTCCAGGAATACGTCTGGACAGTGGTGTATACGAAGGTTGGACTGTGCCAATTGATTACGATCCGTTGCTGGCCAAGCTGATTGGATACGGACAAGACCGGGCGCAGGCTATCTCCAAGCTGCTAAGGGCACTCGACGAACTTTTTGTGGGGGGAATCAAGACCAACGGTGGACTATTTCGGCAAATTCTGGCGGACCAGGATTTCCGCTTGGGCAAGATCGATACCGGATATCTCGAACGATTACTGGGTGGCGGTGTTCCGGAAGAAAAGTCAGAAGAAAAGAAAGACATAGCGCGGATTGCAGCGATCGCTGCTGGGGCTTTCGCGGTTTTGGATGCGAACTCGAACGGATCTGATAATGGCAGCGAAAGATCGCCGGACACGATGCCTTCGACGTGGAAACGCACAGCCAGAAGCGAAGGTTTGACATAGTTGCGCGCCTGAGCTTGAGCAAGGTCGTCGCCTGTGCGAATGATCGACGCGTCTACAAACTAAATGATTTACAACATCACCATCGACGGAACGGAGCACCGTCTCGACCTGACTCTATCGGATGGAAAATGGCGCTGCGCGACCGACGGAAACGAAGTTGAGATGGATGTTGTGATGTTGCGGCCAGATGTTCTTTCGGTTGTAATCGACGGCAAAGCATACGAAATCCGGCGCGAGAAAGGTGACTCCGGTCTGCAAGTATGGGTTGGCAATCGCGCTTACTTGGCGGAGGTCCGCGACCCGCGCTCGTTGCGGGGTCGAAAACTCCGGGCCGACGATGGCAAAGGAGCGCGCCGATTGGTGGCTCCCATGCCTGGCAAGGTGGTCCGGTTCATGGTCAACGAGGAATCGGAAGTGGAAGCCGGACAGGGCGTAGTGGTGGTTGAGGCCATGAAGATGCAAAATGAAATCAAGTCACCGAAAAAGGGGATTGTAAGGAAGCTGATGGTGGAAGAGGGCGCGGCGGTGAATGCCGGCGACGTCTTGGCGATTGTTGAGTAAAAACCCGAGGCTCGCTACTGGGCGTTTCCGTTCCCGTCCAGAACCTTCTGTGCGTAGTAATTTTCTACCCGAGCCTGATCGCGCAAGACCTCGTAGTACGCAGCCTTAAGCAGTTGCTCCCGGCGATCGCGGAGCTGGGTGCGAATTGCTTGTTGCACCCGGGGATCGGCCAACTCGCGCTGTCCCGCCGGTTCCTTCGAAATAAGCTTTACTACCTGGTAACCCGCAACCTGTTTGTTCATCGGATTGGCCAGCGGAACTACGGAGCTATATTGACCTGGCTTGAGTTTGGCTACGGCATCGCGGGTGCCAGGGTCAGTATTGTGCAAGGACGATTCGGGCGCGAAGCCGAGATCGCCACCGTTTCCGGACGTCTCAGGGTCTTCCGAATAGTTCATGGCCAGGGTGGCAAAATCGTCACCGCTGTCGAGATGGTTCATGATGGTTTGAATCTTCTTACGGGCGTCCGCTTCGTTTTGTGCCTTATCGTTTTTCAGGTTATGCACTTGCGGATTGGGGGTAGCCGTCACCAGAATACGGGCCAGATGATATTGCGGCTCGATCAGGTTAAATTCTGACTTGTGCGCATTGTAGTAGTTGGTCACGTCCTGATCAGAGACGTTAATCTTCGAGGTGATTTCCTTGTTGAGAACTTTATCGACGGTGAGCGAACGGCGCAGATCGCGTTTGAAATCGTCAACCGTGATTTTTTTCTCTTTGAGCCGGCCTTCGAACTGCTCGTTATTGTAGGGTGACTTGATGGCGCTCAGTTTGCCCTCGACTTCCTCATCGGTCGCCAGTAGTCCAAGTTTTTCGGCGCGGCGCATCAGGATTTCGTTGTCGATCAATTCCTTCAAGATGCTGAGACGTAGGCTGGTGGCCTGTTCGCCGGCGGGTTGCTGGTCGGAGCCAGCGGTCTGGTTCTGGTAGTACTTCTCCACATCAGCACGATAGATCTTGCGTCCGTCCACGGTAGCCGCCACATCGTCACCCGGGCGCTTTGAGGAACAGCCCATAACCAGACTCACCAGGATCAGGGCGATTAGTGACAACACGATGCGTTGGACCGGGTTCCGCCGGGTCATGCTGCAACGCAAAAGGGGATAGGTTTTCAAATCGATTCCTCCGCAACGGCATGCGAATTATACGTTGGAGCGATAGGGATGGTTGTCTGGCGGATGTTAGTCATTTAGCTGCCGGTTTCGCAGTTTCCGCGGAAGTTGCCGCCGGATGAACCGGCGCAGCGACACCGGCCTGAACCAGCGCCCGATCCAAAACCGCGCGTAACTCGACAATCGGCAAGGCCCCATCCACCTTCTCACCATTGACGAACATGGTGGGAGTCGCTTCCACGCCCAGGGCTTCGCCTTCATGGACCGAAGCCTTTACTGCATCGTCATTCTGGGCCTTGAGACAAGCCTGAAGTTTGGTTCCGTCGAGGCTATGCTTTTGAGCCTGCGCGAGGGCGATGCGATCGAGAGCCGCGAACTGCTCATCATGGCTCTTGTCCGAATTCACTTCGCTCTGATTGGCGTGAATGTAATCGGCAAAATCCCAATAGGCGTCCTTGTTTTGCGCGGCCAGGCAGTTGGCGTTCACCGCGGCATGTGTGGCCCAGGGATGAATCTCAGCCAGGGGGAAGTCCTTGTAGATGAAATTGACCCGGTCGCCATACTCCTTCAGCAGTTGCGGGAACAAGGTCTGGTGCATCCGTGAACAGAACGGACATTCGAAGTCGTCGTAGTTGACGGCAACCACTTTGGCGTTGCTATCACCACGCGTGGGGCGATTGCGGACATCGATCTTTTTCATGACCTCGACAAAGGGATCTTTGCTCAGGTCGAGCTTGGTCATACGCAGCAGAGTTTTTCCGTCTTTGGAAAGTAGAAACTCGTAATGCTGCTTCTTCTCGCCGCCATCGAAAGTGATGGTCAGGGCGTCATAATTAGGAAATTCACTCGGTTTGAGGTCGCTTAACACGATCTTGACATTGGATGGAATCGTGTAAAAGGTTCTCACCTGTTGCTCAATCCGCCGGGCGACTTCCGGAGCGGCAGATTGAGCTGAACAGCCGAGGCAAACCAGCAGAAGCACGAGTGCAGCGCGCCGCAGAAACGTCACTAAAAACCGCCTGAACATTGGAGTAAAGCATGATTATCTCACACGCTGGAGAAGGGCTGTGCCGGGGGAGGGGGATGACAATGCTGCGAAATGGCAAAGCGATTGTGATCAGCGGGCACGCGTTAACACGTCGGCAGCCAGTAGCACGTTCATCGAACCTGAGCGAAAGCCTTCCAGATCGAGAGTCACAAATTTGAAACCCAGCGCTTTGAAGATTCGAGTGAATTCTGCGGCCATCGTAGAGGTCAGTGCGCGAGGTAATTCATCGGGGGCAATTTCGATTCGAACAATATCGCCATGATGCCGAACCCGGCACTGACGAAAGCCAAGGGCATGGATAGCGTCCTCGCCCTGCTCGACAACGCTCAAGGCCGCGCGGGTAATCTCGCGCCCATACTCGATCCGCGAAGACAGGCAAGCCGACGCGGGTTTATCCCAGATACGTAAGCCGGCGGAACGGGAAAGTTCGCGGATGTCCTGTTTGGTCAATCCAGCGTCGCGAAGTGGGGAGACGACGTGATGTTGCTGGGCAGCCTTTTGGCCGGGACGGAAATCTCCCTGGTCGTCGAGGTTCACGCCGTAGGCGATGGAATCAAAGCCTTGCGCCGCACGGAATTTTTCCATTACGACAAACAGTTCGTCTTTGCAATGAAAGCAACGGGAGGAGTCGTTCCGTATGTATGCAGGGCGATCGACTTCGTCGGTCAAAACGATTTCAAATGGAATTCCTTGTTCCATGGCAAAAGCGGTCGCATCTGCAAGCTGGGTGCGAGCCAGGCTTGGTGAATCGGCGATGACTGCCAGCATGTCATGGCCCAGTATTTGATGCGAGGCCCAAGCCAGGAAGGCGGAGTCTACACCGCCAGAGTAGGCAATCAGGGTTCGCCCCAAAGCGCGGAGCCGCTGATCCAGTAAGGCGCGCTTGGTTACGAGATCGGAGTACGGTGGCACATGCATATCTTACGATGGTTTCGTGCGTGATTGCGAACCGGGAGGAAGGCTTCGCGGCCCTAGAACAGCTTCTCCTGCCGCCGCAAATTTCCGAATGAGCCGATATTGGCCAGGGCGAAGTTAAAGCGGAACTGGTTCTCGTTGCGTACTGATCCCAGCGCAAACCGCCGGTATTCGATGCTCAAGCCACAGCAGTCCCAGTTATAGGCCAGTTGTGCGGCCGCATATTGCAAAAAGCCCAGGTTGGCATCGAAGCCGAGATTGGTGGCGCCGCTAAATCCGTGACGATTGGGATAGCCATAGCCGAACAGCAACCGGAACTGATTGAAATCCTGGGGAAGGGTGGAAGCGGCAGTAGCACTGGGCGCTTGCAGAAACGCGTCGCCGCCGCCCACCGTGTATGGCCCAAAACGATAGTTGACGAAGGCCGTGCTGGCATTGATCCGGCTGTTCCTAAAATCGTAATCGATGTCCCATTCGGCCTCGGTCCGACTTGTGGGCTGGAAGCGGAGCCGGGAAATCAGAGGCGAAAGCCGTCGAGCTTCATTCAAGAAGGCGATTCCGGTGAAGTCCGCTGTTGTCGTGAAGACATTGCGCTGCCCTGGGACTAGTGCGCCCCCAAAAGTTGGGTCCAGAAAGTATTTCTGCGCTAATTCCCAGGTGATGACTTCGCGTACGGTGGGTTCCTTCACGCAGGGAATGGACCCCGGCTCGGGCGGGCGTTCCCAGGGAATTCGGCTCTCGGCGGCGGGTCGGCCGATGATCAATGACGACATTGAGGGCTCAGTGCAATCTTCGGCTTTTGCCGAAGTGCGCTTGGCGTACAGACGGTTCACAATTCCGTACTCAACCTCGTTGGTGTTGCTCAAGATGTCGCGTTCATCAAAGCGAAGAATGCGGGCGAAATTATCCACCCCAGTGACATAACGGTAGGTCATTTTTGGTTCGATTACATGTTTCCATTTACGCCCGAGCACCTCACGATCGAAGATACGATCCAGAGTGGGTGGTCGGATTTCCACTTCGCCCTCCACCGCTTTTCGATTGATGACATCGCTTCTGGCAACACCGACTCCTGAAGAGGGGACGAGTTGCTGGGTGTAAAAGGTTTCGCGAAGGGTTAGCGCCGGCCGAAGCGACCAGCCGTGCAGCATAACTGGTAAAGATAACGTCGGACTTAAGTCAAAGCGGCCTACCAGTGGAGCCGTGCGGAACCCAGGTTCACTGCGGGACAGTCCTTCGGCGGCGGCATCATACGACCAGTAAAATGGTGAATGCCCAAGGATGTGCTCCACGCTGGAAGATTCGAAGCTGGGAGCGTGCAGAATGGTGATTACATTGCCGGGAGTGGTGCTCTCAAAATTCTGGTAGCGCTGAGTGGAAGCGTCGTAGAAAAAGCCTTCGTTCGACTTCGACAGGAACGCTTCAGACTTCACTTCCGAGTTCACGGCCTGGCTGAAGACGTCATTAAAAGCCAGGCGGAATACGAACGAACTCAGGTAATCAATACTGGCGACACCTCGCAGATTGTGTCCAAATGTATCCTCCGCGTTGAGGTGGACTTCGTGTCCGCCTTGGTCCACAGCGGGGGTTCCGATGCCCCGATCGAACACTCCGAAATAGTTGAGATCGACGTAGGCCTCCTCCGTCGGGCGTGCGCGAAATTCGGCTTGGGGGGCCCACCCGCGGCGCGTGAAATATTCAGCTCCCGCAGTCAGGTCCGTGCTGCGATTGATCGCCCAGAACACCGAATCACCGAGAATTGTTCCTTTGATGGACGATCGTCCGAAGTTCGGGATGAGAAATCCGCTCTGACGTGGTAAGCGTTCGACTGGGTGCGTGGCAAACGGAAAATAGAATATGGGGGCGCCTTCAATACGAAAGGTGCTTCGGTAAATGGTGGCGTTGCCACCGACTTCAACCTCGATCTTGTGCGCGTTGAACTCCCATTTGGGACGGGGCAATTCGCATGTTGTGATCGTTCCGTCATAGACGAGATAGTGATCCGGTCCGGTCTTCACAACCACCTTGCCTGTAAAGGCAAACGGGTTGGGCGATGTTAGGATCATTCGCTTACCGCGAAGGCGCATGCCGGTCGTGCCGTGCACGTTCTCAAAGCGTCCGGACTCAGAGCGGACGTTGTAGGCGCCGTGCGTAGCCTCTATGTGCTCGTCATTTGGCCCGCCGTCAAGAACTACGTGACCATCCGCGGTTGCATCACCGGTTTCGGAGTTGTAGTCCACTGTGTCGGCGTGGAGGATGTAAGTGCCGTAATGAATCTCTGCCTCGCCGCGCAATTTGAAGATGGAGCCGTCTTTTTCCTGCTGAACAGCGCGAATAGTGACATCTTCCGAATTGACGGCGGAAGGGGCGGAGGGAAGAGTTGATTTAGATGGTGAGGCTGTTTGTTTTGAAGAAAGCAACTGGCTGGTAACTATCGAGGGAGCGAGTAGCAGATGACAAACAAACGCCGCCGTGATAAGGAATCGAGTGCGGGATTTCATCGCAAGCGGACGAGACCCCTGGTGAGACCATCCACGCTGGGGTAAGGTGACGTTAGCACGGCGCCAGCCTGAGTGGCAAAGTGCGAAAGGTCTTCGGGTATTGTTGTGTGGGCTCCGGATTTTTTCTGCAGGATGAGTTCATGTTCTGCCGCTTAGCCGCCGCTCCGCCGCTGGCGGCCCATCGCCCGACAATTTTTTCATGAAGCCAAGATTCGAACCCGACAGTAGTCAGAGCGGCGCGAATGATACCTTCTCGCCGTCTCTGATCGACCCTGAAGCATACGATGCCAGCGAGCAGAGATTTGCTGCCAGTCTCGAGCCGATTCCCCCCGGCAGAACGCCACGATTTGTAGTGGAAGAAGAATCCGATGCGCTGCCCGAGACTCCGGCCGAAAGTCAGGGACACGAAGATGAAAGAGTAGGTACGGAAATCCACGAAGAAACAGGGCCGTTGTCGACATCGGCTGGTAATGCCGAAGCACCGGATCCTGAGTCTTGGCGCCGCGAGGTGGCCGCTCGGCTTCATCACTATCGTGCGCGCAGGCGTCCCCGGGAGCCCCGCTATCCTTCACTGCAATTGAAATTTGAGAGTGAGCCAGCATCGAGCCCATCGGTCGCTTTGCCGGTGGAGGATACGAACGATTTTGACAGCCGCCCTTCCTTGACAGCGGTTCCGCGCATCATGAAGACTCCTCCGCCTTCCACTGTTCCACGTATTCGGTTAGCCGAGCCAGTGGAATCTTCGAGACCACTTTTTGCGGTCGCTAACGAAGCCACGGCCAAGGTAATTGAGTTCGCCAGTTATAGTGCGCCCGTCCGCCCGCTTGACGAGTTGGCGGAGCCGGTATTGTCGCGCCCGCGAATCATAGAGGCTCCTGAACTGGTTCCCCCTCCGCCTGCCTTAGGAGGCATCTCGATCGAAGCAGTGGAGGAGCCACCCAACGAACGACGCCCTGGATTTGAGATTCCGCTACAAGCCGCACCCATGGGGAGACGCCTAGCCGCGGCCGGAATTGACGCGGTGCTGGTCCTGGTGGCAGTCGCGGCGTTTGCTTACATTTCTTTCAGGATCATGGGTGAGCCTGCGTCGATCATGAAATTGGCGAGCACTGCCTTCGCTCTTACCGGCGCATTCTGGTGCGCCTACGAGTACCTATTGCTGGTATATAGCGGTACAACGCCGGGCTTGAGACTAGCCCGGCTTGAGTTGCAGCGGTTTGATGGCGACCCGGCACCGAGGCGGTTGCGACAATGGCGCGTGCTGGCGTCGGTGCTGTCAGGCGTATCCCTGGGTTTGGGATATGCATGGTGCCTGCTCGATGAAGATCAACTGTGCTGGCATGATCGAATTACCAGAACCTATATGGCGCCCGGGAGGTAATTTCATTAAATGACGCCCCGCGCTTCTTAGTTTGTTTCGCTTCTAGTTGTTTTTGCTTCTGTTCTTGAATTCCTGCTGTCGGTATCCTCCGCACTTAAGACTGCGGAGCTGCGTTCCCCCGGCGACACCAGTTTTGGCTCGGTCTGCTGTCTGCTAACATCTCTTTGTGACTTCTAAGTCTCCTGTCCGAGTGCGCTTTGCTCCGTCTCCCACTGGGCAACTTCACGTCGGCAATGCGCGTACGGCTTTGCTCGATTGGCTTTTTGCCCGGCGAAACGGCGGCACCGTCGTGCTACGCATTGAGGACACGGATGTAGAACGCAGCGAGGCGCGTTTTGAAGATCAGCTCATGGCGGATCTCAAATGGCTTGGGCTGGACTGGGACGAGGGGCCCGATGTGGGTGGACCGTACGCCCCTTATCGCCAGTCCGATCGGTTGGACATTTACCGGGAGCACGCTGAGCGCCTGCTAAGCGAAGGCAAGGCATATCTGTGTTTCTGCTCCGAAGCGGACTTGCAGAAGGAAAGAGAAAGGGCTCAAGCGGAGCATCGCCAGCCGATCTATTCGGGGAAGTGCAGGGCAATCGACCCGACAGAAGCGAAAAATCGGCGAGCCAATCAAGACGCTTGCGCGATACGACTGCGAATTCCCGAGCATCCCATTCGATTCCACGACATCGTGCATGGCGACGTCGAATTTTCTAACGAAGTAGTGAGCGATCCCATCATCCTTCGCTCCAGCGGCATGCCCGTATATAACTATGTCGTGGTGATTGACGACGCGCTGATGAAGATCACACACGTAATCCGCGGCGACGATCACCTTTCGAACACGCCCAAGCAAGTCGCCCTGTATGAGGCATTGGGCTGGCCGGTGCCGGAATTCGCGCACCTCTCGACGATTTTGGGTGCGGATCGTGAACGGCTTTCAAAACGCCATGGGGCGACCTCGATTGCCAACTTCCGCGATATGGGCGTGCTCTCTGAAGCACTGGTGAACTACCTGGTTCTGCTGGGCTGGGCCCCGCCAGGGGGCACGCGCGAGATTTTTACGCGCGAAACGTTGGTCAAGGAATTTTCACTCGAGCGGGTGACGCCTTCGGCGGCAGTGTTTGATATGGAAAAGCTGTACTGGCTGAACCGCCACTACATTAAGAGTTGGCCAGTGGAGAAGCTGGTTGCGTTAGGCGTGTGGTTTTTTGGCAAAGCCGGATACATTGAATTGAAGGACGCGAAGTGGCCGCCAGCCGAGAGCGCCCCTGCGGTGGAGCTAAGCGAAGATCTAGAACACTGGCTGAAAAAAGTCATTGAGTTGGTTGCACCCTCGGTCGATCGTCTGGACCAGTTGCCGGAGCGCGCAGGCTTGATCTTTAACTACGATCCGAAAGCTGCGCTCGCATCCTCCGACAACACAGAGGTGCTGGCCTGGCCCAACACAGATGCTGTTCTCACAAGGTTCGTGGTCAAAATACTTGAGGACGAATCGGCGAAAGCGGGGAACCTCACGGTCGAGTGCTTCAAGCTGTTGGTCAACGAAGTGAAGGCCGAAACTGGGGCTAAGGGAAAAGAGCTTTTCCATCCCATTCGCATCATCATCACCGGATCGCACTCCGGACCAGAATTTGACAGGCTGATTCCTATTCTAGAAGCCGGTAGTTCGCTCAAACTCCCCAAGCATGTTCTTAGCGTGCACGAGCGAGTGGAAGAATTCGCCCGGGCCCGGGCCGCCAAAGGTTGATTTCGTAAGCGGGACTGGCCATCCTTCATGCTATCTTTTTTTCATGATGCGGATCTTCGCGATTCTGCTCCTACTCCTCTCTTGTGGCGTTTCCGGTTTCGCCAAAGAAAAATATCAACACGCGGGCCCGATTCACCTTGATCGCGGCGGTGAGAAATGGGCAGAGAAGACGCTGCGCCACCTCACGCTGGAAGAAAAAGTCGGACAGCTTTTCATGATCTGGGTACGCGCAGATTTCCTGAACATCAACAGTCCGGTATATCTCCAGTTGCTGGACGGTATGCATAAGTATCACATCGGCTCGTTCGCCATGACGGTGCGTTGGGACCCGCCTTTTCTGTACCGCAGCGAGCCTTATGAAGCTGCCGAGCTCCTGAATCGTTTGCAGGAGCAGAGCAAGTTGCCGCTGCTCGTCGCAGCCGATTTCGAGCGCGGCGTTACCATGCGCCTGCGCGGTGCGACGAACTTTCCCCATGCCATGTCATTCGGAGCGGCGGGAAAGGTCAGCTATGCGGAGGACTTTGGACGGATTGTGGCTCAGGAGTCGCGCGCGGTTGGAGTGGAATGGAACTTCTTTCCGGATGCGGATGTGAACTCCAATCCGGCGAATCCCATTATTAACACGCGTTCGTTTGGAGAAGATCCGCAACAGGTAGGAGATCTGGTGGCCGCTTACATACGAGGCGCCCGAGCCAATGGAATGTTGACCACTGCAAAACACTTCCCCGGTCACGGCGACACCGCGACCGATTCTCACCTCAGTGTAGCGCAGGTGACTGGGGATCGCACCCGGTTAAACTCCGTGGAACTCGCACCCTTCCGCAAGGCTATTGAGGCAGGAGTGGATTCGGTGATGGTAGCGCACGTCACGGTTCCGGCGCTCGAGCCGGACATCAATCGTGTGGCCACGACGTCGCCGGTCATCGTTAGTGATTTGCTGAAGAAGCAGCTTGGTTTCCAGGGAATTGTGGTGACCGACGCCCTCGATATGGCTGGGCTGACTCGTCTTTATTCCACGAATACAGGGCGAGCGGCGGTTGATGCGTTTAAGGCTGGAAGCGACCTTCTGCTGATTCCGGCCGACTTAGACGCCTCCTACAACGCCGTTCTTGATGCGGCTCGCAGTGGCGAAATTCCCGCGGCTCAGCTCGACGCGTCGGTCCTTAAGCTGCTGAAGGCAAAGGCTTCCTTAGGTTTACATAAAGCGCGCCTGGTAGATATCGATGCTCTCACCGACATTGTGGGGAAACCCGAGAGCCAGTCTCTGGGGCAGCAGATTTCCGACGATGCGGTGACCCTAGTTCGTGACAATGGCAAGTTGTTGCCGCTAAAACAAACCGGAACTGTTGAGAAGGGACTTCCGTATCAACATGTGGAAGAAACACACAATGGCACGGTGGTGGTTGTGCTTTCCGAAGATGTACGTACCGAGGCCGGCCGCATTTTGGATCGCACTATCAAGGCTCGTGTTCCGGACGCCAATGTTATTTACGTTGACCCACGCATTGCCGCTGCCATGTCACAAGATGTACTGAAAGCCGTGGATCAGGCTAAATCGGTGATTGCCGCGGTGTTTGTTGTGCCGACTGCCGGAAGGGTTATGAAGGGCGCGAACGGTATCACCAACTCGGTCGCTCTCACCGACGCCAGCGGCACGCTGTTACAGGCAATCCTGGATCACGCCGCGGAAAAGACCGCAGTGCTGGCTATGGGAAATCCATATGTAGCTCAGGACTTTCCTGCCATCCAAAATTATTTATGTACGTTTTCCAACGCCGATGTTTCGGAAACCAGTGCGGTCAAAGCGTTGTTTGGAGAAATAGCCATCCATGGACACTTGCCGGTCAGTATTCCCAATATCGCTCAGCGCGGCGCCGGTATTGAAAAAATAGGCCACGTCGCAGAAGAGGGTTTCCAACATGACCATGCTCAGATTGCGGGACGTTAATTCGATTCTTGCCCTCACCTTCGTTTTCAGCGCCTCGGTGATTTTTTCCGGCTGCAACGTGAAAGTGAATAAGGACAGTGAAGGCCAGGAGAAGAAGGTAGATATCGATACTCCGATTGGTGGATTGCACGTCAGCAAAGGGGCGGATGTCCGGGATACGGGCCTCTCGGTTTATCCCGGTGCGCGCCGCAAGGAAAAAGACAAGAAAGACGAGGAAGAAGGCAACGAAAATAGTGCGAACATCAATATATCGAGCAGCCTGTTCGGCCTGAAAGTGGTAGCCGTGGAATACCTATCGGATGATCCGCCCGACAAGCTCATCGCGTATTACACCAACCAGTTGAAGAAATACGGCAACGTGCTGGAGTGCCGTACCAACAAGCCGGACGCCAATGCCACCATGAATGTTGACGGCAATTCCGGCGGATCGAAACCGCTCAAGTGTGAGGGCGACAATGAAGGCAAGGTGATCGAACTGAAAGTTGGCAGTAAGCAGAATCAGCACATCGTTTCTATTCATCCTGCAGACTCAGGCAAAGGCACCGATTTCGGCCTGGTGTATGTACAGGTGCGAGGCGAGAAAGACACGATATGACATCGCGACTGGCGCCGTTTGAAGTGCCGGAATGGAGTTGAATTGTTAGGCCGGCAATTGTCGAACTTCGTCGATCCCCGAACAATCGCGTCCTCCGTCATTTGCCCGACGGGATTTGGGTTCCTTGCCTGTTGTCGACACCCTGCGGTAACTTGAATGGAAGTGGAGAATCCCTGTCACCAATGTGGCACGATTGTGCAGGAAGGTACGGCCTTCTGTCCCCAGTGCAACGCGCCACAGATACGGGTAGCCGTCACAGAACGCCTCGCACCGCCACTGGGTGCTCCGGAACGAGACGCTTCTTCGTTACCCGATGCTCAATTCGCATCTCCGTTAACCCCAAGCATTGATTGGTCCAAGGCATTTCCCGCCACCGCTTTGGCGGGCCTTGTGGCGGCGGTTCTCATGATGACTCCGCTGGCGGCGTTTGGCTTGGGAATGCTGATCGGAGGAAGCTTGTCAGTGGTCTTTTACCGGCGACGGAACCCAATCGCCAACATCACTCCAGGAATGGGGTCCCGCTTGGGAATGGTAAGCGGGGGCTTGGGTGGCTGTATTTTTACCGTTCTTCTATTGCTCGGAACCGCCGTGCTCCACGCTTGGGACCAGATCCACCAGAAAGTCATAGAACTGGTCGAACAGGCGATGGCCCGAAACCCAGATCCGCAAGCCCAGCAGGCGATGGAGTTTTTCAAGACGGAACAGGGTATTGCATTGCTCATAACCTCTGCGTTGATCGGGACTTTAGTAGCGTTTGTTATCTTTTCGGGTCTGGGAGGAGCGATAGGGGCGGCTCTACTACGCCGGAAAGAGCGGTTTTAGGCAAACTGGCGTCAGGTCTAAGACATCAGACTTTCGACGTCAGGCTCTGGGCCCTCGGCGTCGGATTGCATTTCCTCGGCTCGCCTGGTATCCATCCTACCCTGTCAGTTCATACCACCGAGTGTTACTTACCCAAATAGCCATTCACGCTGCTTGGCCACAGTTCCTGCTCGTCTGAAGTCCAAGTTTGGCGTGCGAAATCTTACGTCCGCAACTATTACTTTTGTACCGTAGGGCGAAACACTGTTAACGGCTAAACTGATGCGCTGAACCGAAATTTCTTCGATTGGGCGTGTGATGCATCGGAAAACTGAAGGGGTTCTGGCGCAGGTTAGCCAACAACTCTCGCAGCTCGAGAAGCGAGATGCAGAGCTTTGGCTGATCGTGTCTCTGGCTGGCCTGCTGGTGGGCGCCGGACTACTTGCGGTTTTGTACCCTGCCGCTTTTCTCAGGCAAGGCAACATTCACTTTGAAATTACCGTCTCCCGGCCACTGGTGCTCGGACTTGTAGCTCTCTTGGCCTTGTTGAATACCTACTTGCTTACCAGACGGCTAGAGATCCGGCGCTTACGAGAAGAACTGATCTCTCGAACCATCCAGCAGGAACTGACACAACAGCAATCCTTTACCGACCCCCTTACGGAGATATACAACCGTCATTCACTGGATGAGATGGCTGGGCGGTTCATGAGCCAAGCCAGACGTTCGAAGAAGCCGCTTACCTTGATGATGATTGACGTGGATCAATTCAAGCAGGTGAATACCAAATTCGGACACCTGACGGGAGACGTCGTACTGGCCAACACTGCGGCACTGCTGAAGCATTCCGTACGTGGGTCAGACGCGGTGTTCCGTTACGGCGGAGATGAGTTTTTGGTAATTCTGGCGGATACATCGACTACCGATGCCAGGCACGTAGTGGACAGAATCAGAACGGGGCTAGAAGAATGGAACCGAGCGCGTCATCTCGAGAATTTCGAATTGAGCCTGAGCATTGGCGTAGCTGAATGGACAGAAGGCAAGACGTTGGACGTTCTTCTGGATAGCGCCGACCATGGAATGTACGCAGCGAAGGCGGAAAACAGGTTAAGCAAAGGGAATACGGCCGGGTCATAAGCCGGCGTGACGAAGCGCGTTTGGCCGCGGCCGGTAACCAATCTTCAACTACATCAGCAGTTCACTGGCGCGCTGCGCCAGCGGGTGCTGCATTTCCTGCAGGTCATTCTTCACAAGATTCAATCCATAAACACACTGCTCAAAATTTTTGGAGAGACTGGCGAACAGTGGCGCGACTTTGGCGTATTCAAAATGCTCGAACTTAGAAACGACGTAATAGCTTTCCTTGCCGGCCTTGATCCAGTCCACAAAATTTTCCATCCGATTGCGGCGAAGACGGAAATGGTTGATGCTCTCGGGGAA
The DNA here is from genome assembly GCA_963786325.1 of Terriglobia bacterium. GTDB lineage: Bacteria > Acidobacteriota > Terriglobia > Terriglobales > Acidobacteriaceae > JAIQFF01. The sequence goes on along the minus strand of CAWAYW010000010.1, from coordinate 118,055 downwards.
CATCCCGGTGAAAAACAGCGTGTAATCGCCGATGTGTTTACGCACTTGGCGCTCACGGTCAAAAGAAGGAGCAGGGCCGAACACAGGGTTTGATTCCACCAGCATCTCACCGACGTCGGCTAAAGGCTGGTTGCCTGCGTTGCGGATCTTGAATAACTGCTCCGCGTCGCAAAACTCGGCCATCAGGTGAGCGACATAGTTAACGATCTGAGGATCTCGTAAGCCAATCTCCTCGGCGTAGTGGCGACCCACAAGTTCGATGAATAGCTGTTGCAAGGGATGCGATTCCGGAATCATCGTGGAGCTTCCTCCTCCAGAAACCCCGAGTGGCACGGGATTCAATGATCGCCACTATATCCGTCTACTTAACCCCAGCTTGCCAGTCAAGGCAAGTGACTTTTGTAAGTCAGGCAAATCGAAATTTCCAATTTATTAGAGGATCGAAGTCAGCCAAAGGTTTCACCCCCCGCATTTGTTGGCACACTTCGAGCTTGGCTGCCAATTTCAAAGCGTTGCACCGCTACAATCACTATCGGAGGCATTTTATGGAGCGAAAAAACATCTCGAGCGGTACGCCGTGGGAGCCGATCGTTGGTTACTCTCGTGCTGTCAAAGTTGGTTCCCATGTTTACGTAGCCGGTACCACAGCCACGGGTTCGGACGGCAAGGTGGTTGGAGCCGGCGATCCCCGCGCCCAAACCATCCAGACGTTGAAGAACATCGAGACAGCGCTGCGCAACGCAGGCGCAAGCTTGAAGGACGTCGTGCGCACGCGAATGTATGTCATCAACATTGCCGACTGGGAAAAGATTGGCAAGGCACATGGAGAGTTTTTTAAAGACATCCGCCCCGCGACGTCGATGGTGCAGGTAAGTGCGCTCATCTCCCCCGAAATGTTAGTAGAGATTGAAGCCGATGCCGTCATCGCCGGTTGAATATCTGCTTGCGGCGAATATTTTTGTCCGGCGTCGTTGGTTTGGAAACTCGGATTTGCAAAAAACGCCCTGCGGGCCCTATCACAAGCAAACACCAAACCGATCCAGGTCGAACGCGGCGAGGGTGGCACAAGTTCCCACCTGATGATGTATCATGCCCACCCGATCCCTGAGAGGCGAACATGCGCTATCTAGCCAGCCTTATTTTTGCTCTCGTACTCTGCCTAACAGCCTTTTGCCAAACTGCTACACTAGCCCCCACGGTAATTCGCGCCGGCGTTTTGATTGATGGCAAATCTGACCAGCCTCGCCGTGATCAGGTCATCGTCATTCGTGGCAATCGCGTCGAAAGTGTTTCTGATGCCGCAACCGCAAAGATTCCTGCTGGGGCCAAGATAATCGATCTTTCACACGCTACCGTTTTGCCTGGTCTCATTGACTGCCACACGCATATCTTCCTGCAGGGAGAAGACCCGGCACAGGGCGGCTATGACGCTAACATTCTGAAATATCCGCTGGCCTTGCGAGCGGCACGAGCCACGGTTGCTGCCCGGCGCGCCTTAGAACAGGGTTTCACGACGTTGCGCGATGTCGAAACCGAAGGCGCGGGTTACGGCGACATCGGCATAAAAATGGCGATCGAGGGAGGATACATCCCGGGACCTCGACTGTTCGTCGTGACGCGCGCCATCTCGACCACAGGTGGCTACAACCTCGATGGCTATGCTCCCGAACTCGACATGCCTAAGGGGGCACAGATCGTTGATGGTCCAGTCGAAGCGCGGAAAGCGGCGCGCGAGCAACTTGATCACGGTGCCGACTGGATCAAAGTTTACATGACGCATCGTTCATGGCTTGGAAAGGACGGCGAACTAGTCTCACAACCAACCCTGACGGTGGAAGAACTCAAAGCCATTGTGGATGAAGCCCATGGCTGGGGAAAGAAGGTAGCTTGCCACGCTTACAACGGTATCGGCTTGCAGCGCGCCCTGGATGGGGGCTGTGACTCGATCGAGCATGGCCTGCAGATCACTGATGCTCAGATCGCCCAGATGGTAAAGCAGGGTACCTGGTACTGCCCAACGCTTGCTGTCTACTATCACGACTGGGATGCCGCGGACACGCCGAACGGAAAACGCGATCGCAAGAGGGCTTCGGATCACGGAGAATCGTTCCAAAAGGCGTTAAAAGCTGGAGTGAAGATTGTTTTCGGCACTGATATGGGAGGCATCCTGTGGACGGAGCCGATTGCGCAGGAATTTCCACGAATGACCGAGCTCAGCATGTCCCCCATGGAGACAATCAAGAGCGCCACGTCACGCGCCGCCGAGATGCTCGATATGACAGGCGAAATCGGAGTGGTCGCTCCGGGAGCTTATGCCGATATCGTCGCGGTGCCGGGCGATCCGCTGCGTGACATCCACGTTTTGGAACATGTGACCTTCGTGATGAAAGACGGTGGGGTATTCAAGAACGCCAACTGAGGGGTGAGCTAAATTACTGCCTTCATGCGACAAATATCCTTGACACTGGCAGCACACGGCGGATAATGCCGAAATCTCCTGGATTGCTGCGGCGGTTCTCCGGCAGCCAATCCACCAGTTGAGAAGGGTTGGTTTATGAACCTTTTAGAGATGTGCGATTCGGATGTAGCCGCTATTCGCGTAGAGTCCAATGCAGCCGACGCGATCCGTGTAATGCTTGACCAGCATGTCGGAGCGGTGGGGGTAGTCGACAGTGATGGGCGAGTTGCGGGCATCTTTACCGAACGTGACGTGTTGCGCAAGCTGTCGCTCAGCGGCCGCAATCCAGAGTTGACGCCGCTGCGTGAATTGATGACTACTCCAGTCGAGTTAGCTACCACGGCTATGGCTCCTGGCGAGGCCCTTACGATCATGCTGGAACGCCACTTTCGACATCTCCCGGTGGTAGACAATTCGGGGAAGCTGTTGGGGATGCTCTCAATTCGCAACCTGCTGGAACAGCGGATCGGCGACCTGAGCCAGGAATTGGATTCGCTGGAGCAATACGTCACCAACGACGGACCGGGAGGCTAGCGCAGAGTCCTCGAATTCGTTTCGGCAGTTGCGTCGTCGGGTAAAATACAAAACTTAATGCGCAACTTTCCCCGCGCTCTTCCCAGAACGATTGCTGTTGTTCGCATCGCCACGTCCATATTTTTTATTCTTTTCGGACAATATAAAATTTTTGGATCCGCCTTCGCCAATGGCGGATTTCAGCAGTATCTTCAGGGCTTCATTCAGAATGGCGCCGTGAGCTTTTATCAACCCGTACTCGCTAACCTGATTCTTCCTCATGCCGTGTTTTTTGGTTATGTGGTAGGTGTGCTCGAAATGTTCGTTGGGGTGTGCTTGTTACTCGGGATCTGGGTACGGTTGGCATCGGTGCTGGGCGTATTGCACATGTTGAGCTTGACTCTCGCCACCTGGTGGGAGCCCGGCCACGGAATTCCGGTGTGGCGCTATTTTGGAGCTGAACTTGACCATCTCCCCCTGCTTTTTCTGTTCATTATTTTCTTCGTTGCGGATGCAGGAAAAGAATGGGGATTGGATGGCCGCAAGGGATCGTAAAATCAACGCGAAATTGCATGAGGAACCGATGAAAAAAGTTGGCACGTATGTTCCCGCGTTCATTATTCCCGCACTGCTCCTTCTCATGACTTTTGCCGCCGCCCAGGAAGGCTCCAAGCGAGATTCCGAACGTGTGATGGTTCACGCCGGCAAAATGCTCGACGTGCGCTCCGGCAAAACCTTGACTGATCAGGCCATAGTGATCGAGGGAGGGAAGATTGTCAGCGTGGGCCCCATGGCACAAACGCATCGTTTGTCGGGAGATCGGTTCGTCGATTTGCCGAACGCTACAGTTTTGCCCGGTCTAACGGATGCGCACACGCACCTGACGGGCGATCCCAAGGATGTCGGACCGCAGGCCCTTACGATTTCCGTTCCTCGTGCGACGCTCACGGGAGCGCGCAACGCGCGCATCACTCTGGAAGCCGGTTTTACCACGGTGCGAAATGTTGGAGCGGATGGTTACAGCGATGTAGCGCTGCGAGATGCCATCAACGCCGGCGACGTCCCCGGACCCCGTATGCTGGTCAGCGGCCCGCCACTTGGGATTACCGGCGGACACTGCGATGAGAACGAATTGCCTTACGATTTCCACTTTTCCTCCGAAGGAGTGGCGGATGGAGTGGGCGGCGTCCAGCACAAAGTTCGCGAGACCATCAAATACGGCGCTGACCTGATCAAGATTTGCGCAACCGGTGGCGTACTCTCACACGGCGACAATCCTCAGGCTTCGGCATACACCCTGGAGGAGCTACGGGCGATCGTTACAGATGCCCACCGCTTAGGGCGCAAGGTTGCTGCACACGCCCATGGCGCCCAGGGCATCCTGTGGGCATCGCAGGCCGGCGTGGATTCAATCGAGCACGGCTCGTACATCGATGACGCCGGCATCGCCGAGATGAAGAAGAATGGGACATATCTTGTGCCGACCCTGTATCTGGCAGATTGGTTTCTCGCCAATGCGGAGCGGCTTCAGGTTCCTCCTGAGTTGATCGCAAAAGGTAAGGAAGTGATGCCCGCAGCCCGTAAGAACATCGCTCACGCTTTCAGCAGCGGCGTGAAAGTGGCTTTCGGTACCGATGCCGCGGTATATCCCCACGGCCTCAATGCACATGAATTTGCGGTGATGGTCAAGCTGGGACTCAGCCCGCTGCAATCGATTCAGGCTGGTACGATCAACGCCGCCGATTTGCTTGGGTGGTCCGACAAGATCGGAGCGGTCGAACCCGGGAAATGGGGAGACATCATTGCAGTCGATGGCGATCCGCTGCAGGATGTGACGACCTTGGAGCGGGTGAAGTTTGTGATGAAGGGTGGGGAAGTGGTGAAGAACGAATATGGCAAGTGATCCGCATTTTGGATACCGGACATTTTATGGTACTCGGCGTAGCGCTCGCGTCACCTTTGCAGTTACGCGGAACAAGATGATCCTGCGAAGAGGGCGGAGCACCGGGCTCCTCTAAATCCGCACAGGAACGTCACAAGCGGCTTCCGAACGGTCAGACGCTAATCCGTTTTTTTTACAGTGAGTCGCTTCCCTGTGCTGCAACCTACATAACCGGGCGACACCAACGGCGTGAGAGCCGTTCTCGCTTGACAGGATGACCTTTAACTATGAGACTTCTGAGCGCTTTCCAAAATCAGTAATTTTCGTTCTACCTTTCAAGCCAGGAGCGGCCCTTTGATTCGTGTGATAGCCCTGAGAAGAATGTCTATCGCAATTTTTGTTTTGTTGACCCTCACGCACTTCGGCCTTGCACAAAATGCGGAAGCCCGGGCGGCTGACAGCCGAGCTCCCAAGATGTCCTACCTGCTGGTGGGGCGCCTTTTTGACGCGACCGGCGACAACATCCGGGAGAACGTGGTCATCACAATTGAGGGGGAGCGTATCAAGAACGTTGCGTCGGCCGGAGAGGTAAAAATTCCGTCCGGTGCCAATGTGATTGACCTGTCGCAGGCGACCGTTCTCCCGGGCCTGATCGACTGTCACACTCACCTGGGTGCCCGGGCAGACCGCTACAACGAACTGTACAACTTCAAGGACACGCCTTTTGATCACGCTTTTGCGGGAGTGATCAACGCCCGCAAGACTCTGGAAGCGGGATTTACTTCGGTTCGCGACGTCGGATCCGACCCATTTTTGGCGGTTGATCTGCGCAACTCCATCAATGAAGGCTATCTGATTGGCCCGCGGATTGTTGCCAGTGGTCCCGCAATTTCGATTACCGGAGGCCACGGCGATTTGAACAATTTCTCGCCGCAGACTCGCGTCATGATGTTTCCGGAGGAACGTGATTTCTCGATCGCCGATAGCGTCGACCAGATTCGGCACATCGTCCGTGCCCAAGAAAAGTACGGAGTGGACGTGATCAAGATTCTGGCCACCGGCGGCGTGCTCTCAAAGGGGGATAGTCCTGGAGCGGCGCAGTATACATTCGAAGAGCTGAAAGCGGCCGCGGACACGGCACACATGGGCGGGCGGAAAATCGCGGCGCATGCTCACGGCACTGAAGGGATCAAGAATGCTATCCGTGCCGGTGTCGATTCCATTGAGCATGCCAGCCTGATCGATGACGAGGGCATTCGCCTGGCCAAGGAGCACGGAACTTATCTGGTCATGGACATTTATAACGACGATTACATTCTCAACGAAGCGCCGAAGTACGGGCTGCCCACCGAGAATTTGGATAAGGAAAGAATGGTAGGTCGACTGCAACGCGAGAATTTCCGGAAGGCATTGCAGGCTGGCGTGAAGATGGCATTCGGAACGGATGCGGGCGTCTACCCTCACGGCGACAACGCGAGACAATTTTTTTACATGGTTAAATTTGGCATGACTCCGGCCCAGGCAATCCATGCTGCAACATCCAACGCGGCCGACCTGATTGGACGATCGAAAGATGTAGGAACGATCGAACCGGGCAAGTACGCTGACATCATTGCAGTAAACGCCGACCCGTTGTCGGATGTGCGGGCTTTGGAGCATGTAGATTTTGTGATGAAGAGCGGGGTTATCTACAAAGACGCTCGTGCTCCCGGGTCAGGCTCCACGCGAAATTGATCCTTTCGTAAGGCCGTCAGGAACCACGCGGCGTATCCGGCGATCCTAACCTTTGCGTGTAGAATCCCCCTCTGATGGCGAATTCTGCAGAGTCGCGTGAGGTCCGGCCGGATCAAGGTCTCATCCGTCTGCTCCGTTTCCTTCGTCCGTCTCACCAGCACAGTGCTTTTTCGGCGACGCTCCTACTGATGTCGACCGTGATGCTCTCCCGCGTGATCGGCTACGTGCGCGAGGCATATATCGCCTACGCCTTCGGCGCGGGGGGCGCAACCGATGCTTATGTTGCCGGGTTCACCATTCCTGACTGGCTGAATTATCTAGTTGCTGGCGGGACCGCTTCCATCACGTTCGTTTCGATCTATACCCGCTTTCTGGCTGAGAAGAAAGAGACGGAGGCGCAAAAGACCTTTTCCATCATCATCACCGTGATGACCGCGGTTCTGGGGGTTGGCATCATCCTCACGGAGATTTTTACGCCCGAAATCTCGCGGCATCTCTTTCCCAAATTCAACTCCGAACAGATGCAGCTTTGTATACACCTGACCCGAATCCTGCTGCCGGCGCAGTTGTTTTTTTACGTCGGCGGCGTGGTTTCGGCCGTTTTGCTTTCGCGACGGCTATTTCTTTTTCCCGCCTTTGGTCCGCTTCTGTACAACGCGGCCATTATTGTTGGAGGAGTGCTGTTTGCGCGGCGGGTGGGAATTTCTTCTCTGGCATATGGTGCGGTGGCGGGAAGTTTTCTCGGACCGTTTCTGATCAATGCCATCGGTGCAGCCCGCGTGGGGACCGGTTACAGTATTTCGTTCGATGTGCGTAACCCCGCATTTCGCGAATGGGTACGGCTTTCAATTCCTCTTATGCTTGGCGTTTCGCTGGTGACAGCCGATGACTGGATTTTGCGTTACTTCGCGTCAGGGGCGGTGGGAGATATTACTCGACTGAACTACGCGAAGCGGTTGTTTGCGGTGCCAATTGCGGTGCTGGGGCAGGCCACCAGCCAGGCTTCTCTGCCCTTTTTTGCCAAACTGTTCGGCGAGAAACGGATGCGAGAGTTTGCCGATACGGTCAACGGTTCGATTTACCGCATCGTGGCAACATCGCTGCTTGCCACCAGTTTTATGATGGCAGCGGCGTTGCCCCTGATCGATCTGGTGTATCGTCGCGGACACTTTTTGTTTTCAGATTCCCAGGAAACTGCACTCTATTTCTTCTGGTTTTCTCTTTCCCTGTGTTTCTGGGCTGCCCAGGGCCTATATTCTCGCGCCTTCTACGCCGCCGGAAATACACTTCTGCCAATGGTTGCCACCAGTCTGATTACACTGGTTTCCATCCCCATATATTCGGCGTTGTATCACCATTTCTCTACGGTGGGGCTGGCGATTGCTTCCGATGTGGGAATCATGGCTAACATGCTCGCTCTGGCGTTATTGCTTCACCGCCGCAATCTGGTCCGCGTGAACGAACTGCACTGGGCAGAGATAGGAAAGGCAGGTATTACCGCGTTGGTGGCGGGCCTGCTGAGTTACCAGGTCGCACTCGCGTTCATGGTGCGCAATAGCCGCGTGGCAGATTTTAAAACTCTCAGCGTGGTCCTGCTTACCTGGGGTGGAGCGGTCGCAGCGGGCCTGTGGCTTACTCGGTCTTCATTGCCAGGAGATCTTCGCCGGCGCAAGGTAACAACTCTGCCGCGGGTGGCAGAAGTGCAAGCGGCGGAAACCAGCAGGGGAATTGAGCCGTAGAGCAGAGATAAGCTCTTAGCCGTCAGCTTAAATCTGCCGCACCAGCTTTCGCCCAGATACTGCCGTTGCAGGAAATCCCTTACCAAAAACAAAACGGGCACTCTCGACATCGCTGAGAGTGTCCGCCGTGATCGTTTACCTGTTGTTCCGGTGAAGCCTAGACTCTGGCGGCGGTTGCGGCTTCGCTCGATGCGGAAGTCTTCACGTCTTCGCCGTTAGCTTTTTGACCGGCTTTGCGGATGTCAATTCCGCCTTTGAAGAACGCGCCGTCTTCAATGGAAATACGAGCGGCAACAACGTCGCCGGTCAGTGAGCCGTCGCTACGGATATCCACACGGTCACTCGCCGTCAAGTTGCCGCGCACCTTGCCCAGAACTACGATTTCGCGGGCGTTGATGTTAGCGGACACCACACCGTTACGGCCAACAGTCACACGATTGCCCGACAGATTGATGGAGCCTTCCACTCGGCCGTCAATGTAGAGGGACTCGGAACCGGTGACTTCGCCCTTGATCACCAACGATTTTCCGATCGTCGCCTGATCCGCGGTGCTGGTTGCAACCGGACGCGGTGCGGTCGGCGCCGGGGTGGGTTCGCTTACCGCTGACGCTGTGGCGGGTGCAGCAGGACGCTCCGGCTCACCTGGCCGGCTCGGAGTCGTAGGCTGATTGGTGGGTTTCCACATTTGCAAAGTCCTTTCCTGTTTATCGATTCACGCTGAAGGCCGCACTTCGCTGACCATCTGGCATTTTACTCCAGTAAGTTCGAAATCGAGCCTGTGAAAATCGACCTTTTTGTTGATACTGCGTGACATGCAAGGCTCGAACTGCATGGCGTCAGCCAACCGCTGCTACGTGCTCGGCTAATTGGCGACTTCCAAACCATGCAAATTCGACTCGGCCCTGTATTTTTTCACCAGCACCATGATGCCATCAATCACCGGAGTGCGGTATGGGGTGGTCACATGAGAATGTTACCGATGTAATGTCCCTGGCCCCGGATCTGGCCTGCCATCCAATCAAAATTCCTTTTAATCTGATTCTCATGTTGGTGGCTAAATATCCGTCGGAGTGGTCATGAAGCGGATTCGTCGGAATGTTTTGGTATGTTTGTGTGTGGTCGTCTGCCTAGGGCTTGCTGGTCAGCCTCAGGAGGATCCTAATGCAGGGCATATGGGACACGTCATTGACTGGAGCTATCATCATGTCGTCGTAAGCGGCTCCATTACCAACGCAAATCTGGACCGAGCACGCGGTGAGCCCCGAATCTTGTTTCACCTGGCAGAGCGCAACCTTGCCAGTTCTACCCATTCTTCCGGTCGATCAAACACATTTGAGGGGCATCTTGGCCGTTCGGGCTTCCATCCCGATCCAGGCCGCGATGGGGGACATTCCTGGAGCTCCCTCAGGGTTTCCCGGCAAGAAAGCCAACACCCTCCAGAGGGATTGGAGCGTTCCGCTCGGAGCAGGAAGTGTGGCTCCGAATATGTTTCCGGCTAAATTCGGGTTCAATCCGGATGCAAGGTAAGAACCCATGTCGGCCGCGGGAGCAAGGGAAACACGTTTGGGACTAAATTAACCACATCGTTTTAGGCATTCATTTACAGAAAGCCCAACTCTCTGGAGCTCGCGTCTATCTCACGGACGTCTTCCGGTGACGCTTATGTGTGCCAGGAATTCCTACCTTCGACGGCGTTACGAGCGGTTTACCGCCCAGCTAGCCGCGCAGAAACACTTTCTTTTTGCCGGTTCAGGTATCCTGAAGGCATAACCCATTCCAGAGAGCGACGTTATGAACTCAAAAGTTGTCTTCACCGTTAAACCTGAACCTGACGAATACGCCCCTTACTACGAAAAATATATTTCTCTGGTTCCGGACGACGATGTCCTCCAAATTCTCGACAAGCAATGCGCAGAAATGGTGGCCCTGCTGTCAGCGCGCGACGCTGCGGATGGAGATCTCCGCTATGCACCGGGAAAATGGAGTGTCAAGGAATCGCTCGGGCATCTGATCGACACGGAGCGAATCTTCAGTTATCGAGCGCTACGAATCGCTCGTAACGACAAGACACCTATCGAAGGCTACGAACAGGATGACTACGTTAAATTCGGGCCTTTCGCCAAGCGCACTCTGGCTTCCCTGATTGAAGAATTTATTTCTGTCCGCCAAGCCACACTGTCTTTGTTTCGCGGACTTGACGAAGCTGGGTGGACTCGCCGAGGCGTGGCCAATAAGAACGAAGTGACGGTACGTGCTCTCGCTTTCATGATGGCAGGTCATGAGCTGCATCATCGCGAAATTTTCCAGGAGAGATATTTTGCGGGCCGCCCCTCCTAAGAATATCGGCAGCCGCCATGCTATCTGACTCTGACATCCTCAAGAAGATTGCACGCCAGCCTAAACACATAGCGGGGTTCAAGCAGATAGTGCGCGAACTTGGCGTCAGCGGTGATGCCCGGCGCGAGCTGTCCGAACGATTGCATTCTCTGGTAACGAACAATCAGTTGGTGCAAGTGGACTCGGACCGATATGCGATTCCGCAGGCCGCTGCCGGAAAAAACCTCGCGGTCGGGCGCCTCAGCATGCACCGCGACGGTTTCGGCTTCGTCCTCCCGGAAGCCAACTCGCTCGACGAGCGGCTCAAATCCAAGCTGGCAGGAGACATCTTCATCCCTCCTCCAGCCATCGGTTCGGCCATGCACGGCGACCGCGTGCTGGTGGAGGTCGGAAATATCCGCCCGGACGGCCGGGCGGAAGGGCGCATCGTGCGTCTGATCGGCCGCGCACATTCCACGGTCGTAGGAAAATTTCACTATGGCCGCCGGTACAATTTCGTAGCTCCAATCGATCAGAAGATTACGCAAGAAATTGTAATACCTCCGGGATCGGAATTTCCCGCTGAATTCGAAGCTAAACCTTCGGGCGAGAGTGAGCCGTCTCGCGAAAAAAGGAAAAATCCCGACCGGGTGCTCGGCGACGAGGCCTCCCGCCGTGCCAAATGGGAGGATCTTGAAAATGTGGTCGTGGATGTCGAGATCACTGACTGGCCCACAGCTACCCAAAATCCTCGCGGCCGTGTGGTCGAAATTCTCGGCTACGAAGACGATTTCGGAGCAGACGTCGAAATCATAATCCGCAAATTCCATCTGCCACATCGCTTCCCACCCGTTGTTCTGGAAGAAGCCCAGAACGCGGATGCGATTATCTCCTCCATCGAAGCCGGCACGCGCCGCGACTTTCGGTCTTTTCCAATCGTCACCATCGATGGAGAAACTGCGCGCGACTTCGACGACGCGGTCGCCGTCCGGAGGCTGGCAAACGGGAACTTTGAACTGCAAGTGCACATCGCAGACGTTGCCCACTATGTGACTCCAGAATCGGCGCTCGACCAGGAAGCGCGGCTGCGTGGCACGAGTGTCTATTTTCCCGATCGCGCAGTCCCCATGCTCCCACTCGAACTCTCGACCGATATTTGTAGCTTGCGGCCGAAGGTCGATCGCCTCGTGATGTCGTGCGTGATGGAAATGGACCATCGCGGAGAAATTGTGAGCTACGAATTGAGCGAGGGCATCATTCGCTCTTCCGAGCGTATGACTTATACGGACGTGAATCTGGTGCTCGAAGGCGATGCAGGCGCCCGTGAGCGCTATGCCACCCTGACCAGCAATTTTGAGTTGATGCGTGATCTCGCGCTTATCCTCAATCGCAAACGGGAGCGCCGTGGTTCCATTGATTTCGATTTACCCGAGCCGGTCATCGAGTTCGACGAACTTGGGCTGATGAAAAGCATCACTCGGTCGGCGCGAAACAGCGCCCATCGCCTGATCGAGGAATTCATGCTTTCGGCGAACGAGTGCGTGGCATCGCATCTGGAAAACAAACGGATTGGTTCGCTCTACCGGATTCACGAAAAGCCTGACGCCAAGCGTGTTTACGACTTCGAGGTTATCGCGGCGACCTTTGGCTATTCGTTGGGCGTGGGCCCGCTGCCGATTCAGCGCGTGCAATTGAAGACCGACCGTCGCGCGAACTATGGCACTGGCAAACGCACCCGCGATATCGAAATCCCCAAAGAGGTCCACATTACGCCACGGATGTACCAGAAGCTGACCGATAAAATTGCGGGCAAGCCAGAGGAGCGCATCCTCTCTTTCTTAATGCTGCGATCGTTGAAGCAGGCACGCTACTCTGAGGAAAATTTAGGCCACTTCGCACTGGCTGCGACTTCGTATACGCACTTCACTTCGCCGATCCGGCGCTATCCGGACTTGATCGTTCATCGCATTCTGAAATCCGTACTGCGGGACTCGGCCTCTGACAGTAGCGCCAGCGTCCCGTCAGCCTCAAGGCGAACGGCGTATTCGCAGGATGAGATTGGTTCCGGAGATACGGCCGCGGAAGATTCGAGTGTGGCTTACGGAAGAGAAGCTGGCTCCATGCCCAAGCAAGCTTTCGGCTCGCCATTAGACCGGCAAGCTGTCGGCGATGCCAAGCCCTCCCCTTGGTCCAAACGGCGTGACCATAAGGCGCACCGAGAGGCGGTGGCGCCTGCCGGAGGGCCCATTCCTCTGGATGAATTGCGTGACATTGCCGAAGAATCCAGCCAGTCGGAACGCCGAGCGGACGAGGCTGAACGCGAGCTGATGGAATGGAAGAAAGTGAAGTTCATGCAGGATCGTGTGGGTGAAGATTTCGACGGCCTGATTATCAGCGTGACCAAATTCGGATTTTTTGTCGAACTCACCGATTTTTTCATCGAAGGCCTGGTTCCTTTGAATACGCTGACCGACGATCGCTACACTTACCACGAAAATACGCGCGAAATCATCGGCCAGCGCAGCCGCAAAATATACGGTTTGGGTCAGAAAATCCGAGTGCTAGTGGACCGGATCGATCCGATGGAGAAAAAAATCCAGTTCGCGATATTGCAGGAAAAGCCAGTTCCAAAGCGCAAGAAACGCCAGGGCTAGTGTAAAATCCTTGAGTCAACCCCACCGTCGCTTTGAAAATAGCGACCGGGCTTCCTTCCAGTCGGGACGTGGCTCAGCCTGGTAGAGCACTCGCTTGGGGTGCGAGGGGTCGGCAGTTCAAATCTGCCCGTCCCGACCAAATTATCTCGAAGGTAGTAGAAGAATTATAGGAGCTCTTGCATCAATCCCTTCATCGGCCCTTGTTGGTGGACTGAACCCAAGATGAGGCCGCAACGCTGGCTCCTCCGCCCATGATCGGCCAGACCATTTCGCATTACCGCATCGTGGAGAAACTCGGCGGTGGCGGGATGGGTGTGGTCTACAAGGCCGAGGATGTGAAGCTCGGTCGATTTGTGGCCCTCAAGTTCCTGCCCGACAACGTAGCCAGAGACCCGCAGGCACTCAGCCGTTTTCAGCGCGAAGCCAAGTCTGCCTCTGCACTTAATCATCCGAACATCTGCACAATCCACGAGATTGACGAGGCCGAGGGACGAACCTTCATCGCCATGGAATTGCTGGAGGGGCAGACGCTCCGGCGCCGGATCAGTGGCAAGCCTCTGGAATTCGAGGCGTTGCTCGATCTGGGAATCCAGATCGCCGATGCTCTGGACGCTTCCCACTCAGAGGGCATCATCCACCGCGACATCAAGTCTGCCAATATTTTTGTCACCAAGCGCGGACACGCCAAGATTCTGGATTTTGGGTTGGCAAAGGTCGTCATCAAGCCTGAAAGCATCGACATGAAAGCCGCGAACATCGAGTCCGAAGAACATCTCACCGGCCCGGGGGTCTCTGTGGGAACCGCGGCCTACATGTCCCCAGAACAAGTGCAGGCCAAAGAGTTGGACGGTCGCTCGGATCTGTTCTCTTTCGGTATCGTTCTCTACCAGATGGCTACTGGGACGTTGCCCTTTCAGGGAGCCAGTTCCGGCCTCATCACGGACCGGAGCCATCCTCAACAATCCGCGATCCGGTGGCTCCAGCGACTCATCGACATCCCCCCGAGCCTCCAAGAGGTACCATCGCGATGATTTGATGATCGACCTCCGGCGGCTAAAGCGAGACACAGAGCCTTGGAGAAGGACAGAAACCTGCGCTATCAGCACGCTGCCGACATGCGGGCTGAGCCGCGTTGATGTGGCGTGAATGCCCCTCGCCCGTTTCGGGCCCCCTAAATTGGGAACAAATCACTTTTTCTACCGAACTCAAAAATGGACCGCTGGTCACTGATGGAACCCGCCTCTATTTTCAGAGTCAGGATCAGCCCGTAGAAATGTCGGTGAAGGGCGGCTCCACGGCCCCGCTGAGAGTTTCGATCTCCGGAATGAGTATGCTGGACATTTCTCCGGATGCATCGGAAATGCTCGCGTTGAAGCCAGTCTGCAACGGCTAAAGCGGACACGCGAGTCGGGCCAGCGAGGGGCTATCCGAACAAGAAGCAGAATCGGTCCTGACCCCAACGACAGGTCGTTCGGGCGTGAACTCTGTCATGTAAGTGACAGAGATGGCGCGAATTTGAAAAAGATATGGGATGCGCCTGCACGCCGTCGAAGGGCCGTATTTTCTCCCGATCCGCCATATTCGAGTTAGCGTCCTCGACCAGCAAGCAGAAGGCACAGGGTTCCTCTGTACAAAACGCTGTCCGCTCCCGACGAGTCTCCAAGATCGTTGACTCGCTTGCAGTTTTGCCCTTCGAAAATGCGAGTGGCGATCCTGAGCACGAATACCTCAGTGACGGGATCACGGGGAATCTCATCAATATTCTGGCGACGCTGCCGAAACTGCGAGTGATGGGGCGCAGAGTACAGTTTTTAGGTATAAGGGCCGGGAAATTGACCCTCAAGCCATCGGTCGCGAGCTTAACGTGCGCGCCGTGCTCGTAGGAAGAATGATGCAAAGCGGTGGGTCTTTGCGCATTGGGGCCGAATTAGTCGATGTAGCCACAGGCTCTCTACTGTGGGGCGCGCAATACGATCGCAAGCCTGGCGACATCTTTGCGGTCCAAGACGAAATCTCGAACGAGATATCGGGGAAATTGCGGTTACAGTTGACCCGAGCAGAAAAGAAGCAACTAACAAAACGCCACACGGAGAATGCAGAGGCATACCAGCTTTACCTAAAAGGTCGTCACCACTGGAACCGGTGGACCGAAGAAGGTTTCTACAAGGCGATCGAGTACTTTCGGCAGGCAGTCGAGAAAGATCCTAGCTACGCCCTCGCCTACGCTGGTTTGGCCGATTGCTATGTGCTCCTAGGGTGGAACAGCTATCTACCGCCGAAGGAAGCGTTCCCGAAAGGCCAAGCGGCGGCAAAGACTGCCCTGCAGCTCGACCTGAATCTCGCCGAAGCCCACACGCCTTTGGCGGCCCTGTTATGGCTTCACGATTGGCATTGGAAAGACGCTCAGGCAGAATTCAATCGCAGCCTCGAACTGGGTCCCAACTACGCAACTGCCAACCACTGGTACGCCGAGTATTTGATGACCATGGGGCGACACGGAGAAGCTATGACCAGGGTGAAGAACGGTCTGGATCTAGATCCTTTGTCGCTCATTATCAACGTCGCAGTCGGATGGGCCCTCTACTTTGCCCGCCGATACGACGAAGCTATTGAACAACTCCGGCGAACTGTCGATTTGGACCCGAACTACCCCGTCACCTACTGGATCCTCGGCCTGTTGCTCAGGAAAACAGGTCGCTATGAACTGGCCATCACTGAGGGTGAGAAGGGGGTGAAGCTGTCGGGCGGCAGTCCTCTGATGCGCGCGGCACTTGCACACACTCTCGGGACGGCTGGTAGGACAAAGGAAGCATTAGAAATGCTCGATGATCTGACAAACTTAGCGAAGCAAAAGTATGTCGCGCCCTATTTCTTCGCCGGAATCCACATCGGCTTGGGAGAAAACGACCGCGCGATTGAATACTTGGAAAAATGCTATGAAGAGCATTCCCACTGGCTTATCTATCTTCATATTGATCCGAGCATGGACGGCTTGCGGGACAACCACGGTTTCCAAGGCTTGTTGCGGCGGGTTGGCCTTCCCGTGCTGACGACCGCGCCCCCCATCTGAAGGAAGCCAAGGCGGAGTACGCGAAGCAGCAGTAATACTCCTTGACGCGGCCCTTCCCTAATGACGAGACGCGTTTTCGATAGCGCCCAGGAGTAAACTTTCCTCCGGCACTTGGGGATTCTCCGCGCACATGACGGGGACGGTCCTCGGGACCACAGCCAACACTGTAGGCATAACCACCGACGAGATGCTTTTCTCAACCGGCACGGTCACGACCGCCTTGGCTCAGGTAACCGAAACGGTTGGCCCGAAGGTCACGGCGCGGCTGCTGCGAGCGTGGGAGGGCCAAGGAGCCCAGAAATGACTTATCGTCGCCGCCGCTCTCGGCTGCTGTCTCGGCGCGGCTCGGGGCGAGGCTGCGAGCGTGAGTGGTGGAACACTTCCGCGACCCTTGCGCCTTGGTGGAAATTTTGAATTGCCATCCGTAAGCGTGAGACGAAGTACATGGTTGACGGATGTGGATGGGTTTGGAATCGAGGTTAGAGCTCTTCTCTTCTCACGGGGGTCCTACGATTCCGGACACGCTTTGTACCTTGCCCTGGGCATCGAAGAAGACAGCGAAACTGGCCCGCACCGCTCCCAGATAGGTAAGCGACATGCTCCAAGAGTGGCCGTTCATCTGCTGTTCGAGAACCTGGGCCAGTTCTTCTCGGGAAGTGAGCTTCTGGGGCTCGTCTTTTCCCATTAAGTGAATGGAAGATGAGTTAAATGAAACTGAGAGCCCCGGCTCGGGAGCCGGACGCTCCGAATAAGAATGGCCCCAAGTCCACTGGCCTGAGACCTGGAGTACCTGGTTCACGGTCATTCCGCGTCGGATGCGGTGACTGGCCCAACTCGCCTGCACACAGGCGTTCTGTGTTATCAGCAGCAGCAGGATGAGCGCGAGCACGATCCGGACGATCTTCTCCGATTTCTTAATGGGCATGAGTGCTGCTCACGAATATGCCTTGTGGCCAGTCGGATGGTACTTCTGTTTGCTGGAGGCCCGCACGTTACCGAGGTCATCAGCTCATGGAACGTTGCAAGAGGATTGCGAGCGGGGCGAATCGAATTGAACCGGATATGCTAGGGCCACTCCTTCGACAGGTGCGTCGCTCGAACGCTAGGTCGAAGTCGATCCTCTGCCGAAAGTCCACGCCAGCTTGACGCCTGCAGTGCTGAATTTGGGCGCAAAAAAAATTGCGCTGGGGAGGATTTCGAATGCCGGCCCGCTCTCGCGTTGCAGCTCTTCAATCCTTGCGTGAAGGGGACCAGTTGAATCTTCACGCCCGCGGTCTAGAATATCCCGCCACCGCGCCTGGATGTCTTCACCCTCGAGTTCCGAACCTACTTGTCGGCTTGTTTTTCTAGCTCCGACAAATATTGCTTCACCATGGCTACGTCGTCGGGATTGCTGGCGTACTTCAGGTACTCTCGCAGTTGCGTAGCTTCGCTTGCGGAGTCACCCTTCGCTTCATAGATTTGAGCCAGCACAAAGTGCACCCGAGGCTCGCGATGGTCCTTATCGATGTCCACAGCCCGCAATCCGCTTTTTTCCGCGTCAGCTAAGTTATGGAGATTCAAGTTGGCTGCGGCATGGTACTCATAGGCCAACGCATTGCTGCTAGGGTCGACCTCAAGGGCGTGGTTGCTCTGCTTCAGCACCTCACCCCAGTCGTGCGTGGCCGCAGTAGCCTTAGCGAATAAGCTGGCCCGCGTGGCCTGGGCTGTGCTCGCGAAGAATGAACCCCATCGGCCCCCGCTATTAGCGGCTGCGGCGACAACGTGACTGGCCTGCAGATGACGCCTGGCCGAGGCCAGGCTTGGAAATCGCATTCCGCGATTCCCACATCTACAGACCAGCGGCTACTAGGGAGGGGTGATTTTCTGCCAGGTTTGCTGGCGAACTATGAGATGACACAACGGTCGAACCCGGCGCTCTCGAAACCTGTAAACAGGAAAAGCCTTTCAAGGCTGCATTACTAAATAGGACGAGCGCGCAGCGCATTCCATCAAGTGCCAGGAGCTTGTGCTCCAACGAAGGCCGAATACATTTGCGCAGACCATCCTGTCACTTTCATTTTTCGCTTGCGACAAAGCGGCGGACCATACATTCCGGTTCGCCCATTAGAACGAAGCCGCTCGCGCGGCGGACGCTACCGCGTATATTGACACAAGCGTCGGAACTGTCCTCTTGAAGAACGGATGGCGGCGGAGGTAGGATGACGCAGATGGCTGGAAGTCCTACATCGATGAGCATCAATAGTAATGTTTTTGCCAAAGTCCCTGTCTGGCAAGGCTTTTCAAGCAAAAATCGATTGAATTTCCATAGCATCCGCGCCCGCCGCACCCGCGAGCGGCTTCCTTCTGACGGCTTTATCGAACGCGCGCTCCAACCCTCTATTCCGCTCCACTCTTCTTGTGAGGCGCGCCTCCGATAAAGCACTAACGTCATCCACTCGCAATGCGATCGGCAAGGTTTCCAGCATGGTGAGCGCGTCGGCAGGAACAGTTGCTGGAATTTCGTCAGCCGCCAAGAGATCGAGAGGCTGCCGGGCGGGAAAATGCCTGCTGCGGCATTGCGCTTGTCCACGACCCGTGTACGCCGGGACCGGGTCAGCCTATCGGAAGTTGTCCACAAGAATGACGTCACTACTTAGCGCATCCACTTGTGTGTATAGGATTGTTCCTTTGTCCGGAGCGACGGCCAATCCCGGTGCTTGTCTGGCTGGAAGGTCTTCCAGATCGAACACTCGCGCAGCGCTATGGGTCGTGGTGTTGAAGAAAGTGATCCCTGGCCTTGCCGTCGTGTCGAGGTAATAAATGCCGCTCTCGACCACGGCCCAATAGCCGTAGTAGCCCGCTTCCAGAGAGCGTATGACTTCGATCTCTTCGCCACCGTTAGTCGGAACGCGCCACAATCCGGGAACAGCCAGACCTTTGGCATAGTACAAGAATCTACCGTCAGGCGATTCGAACGCGGCAAATCCGCCGTGACGCGTCATTTGCGTGGCCGGTCCGCCTGTCGACGACATTTTCCACACTTGCCAATCGCCGGTGCGCTCGGACGCGAAATACAGCCAACGCCCATCTCGTGACCAACTTGGCGTAACTTCGCCCGAGGGTTCACTAGTAAGCCTACGAGGCGAGCCCCCTTCGGAATCGATCACGTAAATGTCTGCATTGCCGGCAGCACGAGAATCGAAAGCAATCTGTTTTCCGTCGGGTGACCAACGGGGAGTTCCAGTATGAGAGTTGAAGTGGGTTAGCTGAACGAAGCCACTGCCGTCGCTGCGGCACATCCAGATTTCATAAGCGCCGCTGCGGGTAGATTCGAACGCAATTCTACTTCCATCCGGCGAGAATTGAGGACCACTTTCGAACCTGGTGGAAGATATGAACTTTTCGGGGGGACCGGCCGATAGCAACGAATTAAGTTTCCTCCTCCAGATGTTGAGATTCGCCACCTGACGGACATATGCTAATCGGTTCCCTCGGATCACAGGTTGAACTCCCCCTTGACCGAACTGCAATCGTTCTGGCTCACCCCCGCGAAGGGATATCTTCCAAAGCCACCCATCCTCTGCGAGCCAACCCGCCCTTGCGAAAACAATGTCGCGACCATCGGGCGTCCACGCCAGGCCCCAGTTGTATGTACCGCCAGAGATAAGGCGCTGCTCCTCTCCTCCCGAAACCGGCACTGTGTAGATTGACTGGACTCCGTGCGAAACTCTGGCGAAGGCCAAGGTTTGACCATCGGGCGAGAATACAGGATTGAAATCACCCCTCGAACGCAGGCTGACGAAGGCCAATGCAGGGGAGGCAGGTTTGAAATCACCCTTGGAACGCAGCGGCGAAGTCAGTCTGTGACCTTCCAACGAATCGAGCGATAGCAGAAAGATAGAAAAAGCAGGTTCGTCAGGCGATGCACGGTCAGAAAACGCGAGTGACTCCCCATCGGGTGACCACGAAAGGCGACCTGCGGACCAGAAGGCTTCGTAGAACTCTTGTTCCTCCCAAAGGGTACTGCGCATTCTGCGCTCAGCTCCACCCAATGCGGGAATGACATAAATGCCTGTTGCACCTTTTTGAATGCGACAGAATGCGATATAGCGGCCATCGGGCGACCAAACCGGATTGAAGTCGATTGACGCCTGCTTGGTCAGTTGGAGCGATTCCTCAGTACCAGCGAGCTTCACATATAAATTGAAATGAGGGCCAGCTCCGCCGTTCCAGGCGAAGGCTAAGTGCTGGCCGTCTGGCGAAAGGCTTGGGGTAAATTTTTCGCCAATGTTGGTGACGGCGGGAGTCACAGCCGTTTGAACAGCTTTGGGTTTGATCGAATGGGGGTAGATTAGAAAAGACAGCGCAAGAGCACACACCGTCAATCCGAGTATCGAAAGGAAGGCGATGGGGAACCAGGAGCGGTGAAAAAATGATCTGCTTTGCTCCGAGGCGGCCGCCATTCCGATTCTGCGGGCAACGGAGCCGCCGTCGACCGGAGCAATGAAGCGGTACCCTCGTCGAGCGACTGTCTCAACGAAGATGGGCGTCTCCGCCGATTCGCCCAGCGCATCGCGCAACCTCCGGATGGCGGCATTCAGGCTATGATCGAAGTCGACGAAGGTGTCCGCCGGCCAGAGTCTGCTGCGCAGTTCCTCTCGGGTGACAACTCCTCCCGGCCGTTCAAGCAGCGCGGCCAATACTTGAAAGGGCTGTTCCTGGAGCTTTACCTTTTGTCCCCGCTGGCGCAGTTCCCCGGAGTGGAGATCGACCTCGAACGTGCTGAAACGGATAATTCGGGATGAGGGATCGGCTGACACCGGAACTTCCGTGTGGCGGAAGTCTAGCACCTTTCGGGACTATTTCCGAAGCGTGATCGCCAGGTCGAAGTTCTGAATACAATGAGTTCTTGATCCTTATTTTCATTCGGACGACAGACCTCTGTAAAAAATTGAGTCATCTGGGTGAGAGACTCTACGACTTGCGCGGCTCCTCCCGTGTGGTCGGCAACCCAGTAGTTAAGACTTGGCCCTGGTTCGGAAATCGTCTGCCAGAGTGTAACTGTTCGGCGTAATTCAGTCTCAAACCGCTGAAAGGGTTAGTTCAAAAATATCGGGGTTAAGCAGAAAAGTTCGAAAATCGTCTGCTAGGGCCGACCAACAACTTCATTTTGGTTTTTCAGACATATGCAAGCGGCGCCTCCGCGCTTTTGAACGAATCGAGCAAGCTCGTTCACACACCGCACCGATTGCTTTCGGTTAGGTCGTCATCCGCTCGCAATCGGCAGCAATCGCCAAACACCGTTGCTCTTCATCCGGTGCAGGCTGCAGGCTTGTATAATGCGCTCGATGTAATAACATTTCTTGATGGGGTTCTTCGATGGGCATTCGTACCCCAGCCAATCGTTCTCTTCTTTCTCGTCGTTCTCTACTCCGCCTTCTAGGCGCCGCTGGGAGCACTCTGGCGCTCGGTGCTGTCGCGCCTCGCTCGGGGGCTGCGCAACAATCCTCTGCCATGCCTTCATTCACCGGCCCCGGAGCAAGTCCCTATTGGAATTCCGTTGGACCCCTGGTCTCCGAGCCTCAAAAAGCGCCTCTGCTTCTGCTCACAGATCGTGGGGTTCAACTGGAAACGCCGCGGTACTACTTCCAAACGGCCTTCACTCCGAATCACGCGTTTTACGTTCGCTGGCATCTAGAAGGCATTCCAAACGCCGTGGATTTGAAGAGTTGGCGGCTGCATGTCGAGGGAAACGTTGCCAAGCCGATTTCGTACAGCTTGGCCGACCTGATCCGCAAATTCCCAGCCGAAAGCATCGCCGCTGTGAATCAATGCTCCGGCAATAGCCGGAGCCGTCTCCAACCGCGCGTTTCCGGAGGCCAGTGGGGCAATGGCGCTATGGGCAATGCGCGGTGGACTGGCGTTCGGTTGCGCGAACTTCTTCAGGCCGCGGCCCCGAAGACCGGTTCGCTGCAGATCCAGTTTCAGGGACTTGAGAGCGGCGGGGGGCCCGAAGGTTACGGTTCCCACTTCTTCCTGAAGTCTTTCGACTTGGCTAACCCTGTCCTCGATGAATGCATCGTCGCATACTCGATGAACGGCGAGCCGCTGCCGATGCTCAACGGATTCCCCGTCCGCCTGGTTGTGCCCGGCTATTTCGCAACCTACTGGATGAAATGCCTAACCTGGATCCGCGTCCTAGATAAAACGGACGACAACTTCTGGATGAAGACCGCCTATCGCATCCCGGACACGCCGCGAGGAAATACAACTCCGGACGACGTGAAGGCCGGAATCGTGAAAATGATTCCTGTTAATCGCATGCCCGTGCGCTCGTTCCTCATTTCACCTGACGTTGATGCCAAAATTCCTGCGGGAATGCCCGTACAGGTACGCGGCATCGCCTTCAGCGGCTATGGTGGTGTGGCAAAAGTGGACGTCTCGACCGATGGACTAAAAACGTGGCAACCCGCGCGGCTCGGCGAAGACTTTGGGCCGTATTCCTTCCAGACGTGGGAATTCACCTGGACGCCGAAAGCGCCCGGCCGCTACACCATCGCCGCGCGTGCCTCCGACAGCACGGGAAACATACAACCCGACCAGCCTGTCTGGAATCCCGGCGGCTATCTCTGGAACCGAATCGAGCGGCAGGACCACTTCGTCGGCGCCGCTGAGTGAGAGGAGATACTCCCGTGCGATTGGGGAAACGCTACTTCGCCTTGCTTCTCGGCGGCTCGCTCGTGCTTGTACTGGTCGCGGGACTGCTTCTCGCCCAGATGGGACAGGGGAGTTACGCGCCCGGCACCCTTGGCCACCTCCAGCAGACCCCTCCCGTCGCTCTCGGCGACGATTCCGTCTACCAGGTCTCCGCGTATCCGCTCTATCCACCTGAGCTGGCGGAAGGAGAAGGCCGCGCCGAAACCGAGGGCTTCTGCAGCCTGTGCCACAGCACCCGCTACATCACCATGCAGCCGCCGCTGCCCGCAGCCACGTGGGAAGCCGAAGTTACCAAGATGCGCAAGACATTCGGCGCTCCGATCCCCGATACATCTGCTGTAGTGATCATCAAGTATTTGCAGGCTCATTACACGCTTGACACGCGCAAATAATAGTGTTGTCTAGATCGACCGACAAGCACGACGCCGCACCAGCGCGCTTGCGCAGATTTAGAACGCGGATCCTCGCAAGATCTCAATTTTCCAATAAAACCAGCTCCATAGTTTCGGGGATTTGTGAGCATACCCTCGAACACTTTGGACCCGAATCGACGGTTCGTGGTGTAATCGTCTTTTGATTACAACAGTTGTCCCTGTCAACCGGCGTCGTTGCCAAGTCTGCACGTACTTTGCCGGTTCAATGCAAATCGGAACCCGCCCACTTTGCAGAATAGATCTGGACCACGCTGGTGTCGCTCATCATAGCGATCTGACCATCTGCAGTGAGGCTGGGAAAACCTTCCCATCCATCGAGGTTGATGGTTAGACCGTTTAATTTAGCTACCTGGTTCCACTCTCCAGTCCCAATTGTCAGCTGATAGATTCCGGATTCTCCGTCAAGACCTGCTTCTTTCACGGCGAAGTAGACAGACTTGCCGTCATTCGCCCAAACCCAGTATGGCCAGGGAGCTTTGAATATTCTAAGGTCCTTCCACGTCTTTGATGCCGTCGAGTACAGCACCATGCGCGATGGATTTTCGGCGATTGCGACCATGTATTTTCCATCCGGCGACCACGAAGGTACGTAAAAACCTTCCGAGCCGGGCATGATGGAAATGTTCCGTGTCGCCAGATCGAGAACCTTGATTCCTGGAAGCTGCCCTGGCTGTGGATAGTCGTTGAAGGCAATCAGTTTGCCGTCTGGCCACCAGGTTGGTGCAACTTCAGCCTTTCCTTCGGATGTCAGCTTTTCTGGAGCTCCCCCATCAACCGAAACTCTGCATATTTCCTTGTAGTCAGAAAATGCAATCCACTCGCTATCCGGCGACCATCGCGGCATCCAGGCTAACGAATCTGTCAGCTGCAGCTTCTCACTCCCATCCAACCTGCTGCGCCAAAGATGACGTTGGGGATAGTCCCTGTAAGCCATCCATTGCCTGTGGGGAGACGACGAAATCCGCAGCCGCCAAACCATCCAGGAGCGGGACGAAACGTTTCAAGCGCGGATCGTAGACATGCATCGCGCCCTGCGCGATCCGCCCGATAGTAAACAGCCCGTCGTTATCCCGACTCGGCGTCGCCGCCAAGACATCGATCTGGCCCGCCGTAAGCCGCACGGCGGTTGCTTTTTTCCAGAATTCGAACCAAGCGGGCTGACTGAGTTCGTAAAGGTTATTCAGTCCTTCACGGCTCGACACGAAGACAAAATGCTTTCCATCCCGGGTCCATTGTCCATGAGTCTGATCGGCATCCTCCGGCCATTCCAACGCAAGCCGATGGGGATTGCTGCCATCGGCGTTCAATTCCAATACGAGCCCATGACGGGTTGGTTTGCGCCCTGTCCTACACGTTTCTGATGTTGAGGCCTCGCTCCGCTTTTACGTCGATCGGCTCGGCTTCACTTGCCCCTGGCGATACGATGAGGACGGCGTCGCACAGGTGGATCGGCAAGGCTGCGCCCTTATCCTGGCCGATACGTGGCCGGACAAGGTTGGCAAGGGGCTGATGTTCATTTCCCTGAACGTCGAACCGGCATCGCGCGAGAACGCGGTCGCCGCGCTGGATGTGCTGCGCGCGGAACTGGAAGCCAAAGGAGTTCCGGTGAGGGAGGGTTCATGGGGCTACCGGCTCCTGGTGGTCGATGATCCAGACGGTAATCAGCTCTTCTTCAACTATCCGAGCGAGACTGCATCCTGACCTAACCTCGACATCTCACCCACTGGCACCGCCTTTGAGTATTTCAAAAATCGTCTGCTCGAGTGTACCCGTTCTGTGCAACCCAATCCTAAGCTGTTGAAAGCGCCGGTTCGAAAATGTCACCGTTCATTAGGAAAGTTCGAAAATCGTCTGCTAGGGCCGACCAATTTTCAAATTTCAGCAAGGTGCACGAGCGCCAGCACCCTTTGTAAGATGCCGCCGCTCGTGCCCGTGTGTTCAGGCCACTTACGGTCTGGCTTCGTAGACTATGTTGAAAGGCGTCTCCGTCGCCCGGCGAAAACGGTTGAACCCAGCCTCGGTTACAACTTCCCGAATGCGTGACTCGCCGGCCTGGGCACCCAGGCACAGTCCGACTTCCTGCGATCGTGAACAGGGCGTACACAGCAAAGTTGAAAAGGAATAATAAACCCGGCCTACGGGATTCAGATTGTCCTTCAGTTCGTCATTGGCGAAGGGCTCAACGATCATCCATGTGCCGTCCTTGGCCAGAGATTGCCGGACATGCGCCGCGGCTCCGACCGGGTCCCCCATGTCGTGCAGGCAATCGAAGACGGCCACGAAGTCGTAGTCCTCGCCGGGAAACTCTTTTGCCTTTGCGACGCTGAAGGTGATGCGATCGGCGACACCGTTACGCTTCGCGGACTCGCGGGCCGCCTCAATCGATTGGTCATGGTAGTCGAACCCGAAGAATTGCGAGTTGGGAAAGGCTTTTGCCATCAAGATGGTGGAAGCTCCTTTCCCGCAGCCGATGTCGGCCACGCGAGCCCCAGCCTCCAGTTTCCTTTTGACGTCGCGCAAGGCGGGGATCCATGTGCTTACAAGATTGGCGGCATAGCCGGGACGAAAGAACTTTTCGCAACCATGAAAGACGCCGTCTACATGTTCGTGCCACCCCATGCCATTGCCGGTGCGGAAAGATTCCGTGATCCGCGGAACCGCTGCCAGTGAACCCAAGGCCAGCTCAAATGCGCCAGGCAAATAGGCGGGGCTGTCTTCATTCACTAACGTGAAGGCTTGTTCTTTACTCAGACTGAACTTGCCAGTCTTGTCGTTGTAGGTGATGTAGCCGCCGGCTGCTTGTGAAGCCAGCCACTCGCGCACGTAGCGCTCGTCAGTATTCGTCTTGGCGGCCAATTGTGCGGAATTCATCGGGCCCGCGTCGAGAGCTTTGTAGAGCCCTAATTTCTCTCCAATGACGACCATGCCGGCATGAACTGCGGCGCCCAGATCAGTAACGAATTGACCAATAAACGCATTCAACGCGTTCATGTCGAGAGTCGGAACCTGTGCCGTACCCATTATGTTTTTTTCTCCTTTTTCAGATGGATGCTTGTCTCTTTTTGATTTACAGGTGACCGGTGGCAGGTAGCGTGCCAAAGGCCTGTGGCTTTGCGGGATTTGCCCTTGGCTCCCGCCAACTCGTTGATTCGCTTCATATTTTTCTCACCACGGAAGTGGAAGCGCAGTGAGAGCGATTCAGTTCGAGCTAACCTGACGGTTAGCCGGCCATCCGTTGGGTTAATCCGCGGGTACAAGATCAACCAGACGCAACCTCAAGTTTGGTTGACGTCTCAATTCGGGCCCTCGGAACTCAAGGGCGAGCTGCGCCATCAGCGTTCGACCTGAATTCCTGCGAAACACTCACAATTTTGTTATGGAGCCTCTGGAATATTTTTTGGTTGCTACGGTTATATGTGTTGAGAGGAGCGACCAATGAACAAGATTTCCTTCTGGCTTATGAATCCGCCAACTGAGGGCCCGAAATCCATTTTGCTTTTGAGGCTGATGGCGGGAGGCGTATTTTTCTGGGAGGGTATTCTGAAGTTCGTATACGTGAACCAAGGCGTTGGCCGCTTTGCGAAACTGAATACCCTTCCCAGCCTTCACCGCGAATTTTATCGGATATCTTGAGATCTTCGGAGGCCTCTTGTTGTTGGCAGGGCTGACGACAAGGCTTATAGCGATCCCATTTGTCGGGGAGATGATCGTGGCCATACTTTCAACGAAGATTTCGCTGTATCTGGGAACCTCTCCGTTGCCGATGCCCCCGGCACCTCCTCAGATTGGCTTATGGGCGGTACTGCACGAAATCCGATCAGACTACGCGCAAATTATCACGCTCCTGTTTCTGCTTATCAATGGACCGGGAAAGTGGTCGCTGGATGCGTTGCTACAGGGTAAGTGGAGCAAGGGGAATGCCCCGGAGGGGATGGATTCAGTCAGGGCGTTGGATTTGTCGATCGCCAGCACCCGCTGAAGTCGTTGACGACACTGGAAAATCCGGAGAGGCTAAGCGGGCAGCCTCGCTGGAGGTACACTCTTAAGTCTGTGTCTGATCTTGCTCGCGATTTCGGGTCGTTCGAAGAACTGGCGATGCCTCTTTTCGCCAAACTCTACAACTTTGCCTACTGGCTGATGCAGGATCGCGCCGCGGCGGAGGACCTGGTGCAGGAAACGTACATGAAGGCCCTACGAGGTTTTTCCTCCTTTCAGCAGGGAACAAACTTCCGCGCCTGGATGTATAAGATTCTACGCAATACCTTCCTAACGACGAAGGCTGGCTTGAAAGCTGGTTCCTTCGTCTCCTTCGACAGTGACGACGACAAGCTCTCCGAACCAACGGCAGCCGGGACTCCAGAATCAGTTCTACTCGCACGAGTGGAAGTGGAGACGATCCAGAATGCCTTGGAGAAATTGCCGGTGAAGTTTCGCGAGATCATTCTATTGTGCGATTTGGAGGAGATGAGCTACCAGGAAATCGCGGACACTCTTAGTATTCCCCCCGGTACGGTAATGTCGCGCCTCTCTCGCGCGCGAAAGGCCCTGCGTGAGTTGCTGACGGCGAAATTACAGGTGGAGTCTCAATGAGCTGCGACGCGTGGCGTGACAAGCTTGACACTTATGTCGACGGCGATCCTTCGCAAGGGGATCTTGCAAACCTTGAGGCCCATCTGCGGACATGCCCATCCTGCGCGGCCGATGCGCTTGACCGTATGCGAATAAAACGCATAACACAAGTTGCGGCGGCAACGCGTTACGCCCCCTCGCCTCAGTTTCGCCTGCGCATTGAAAAGAGTATTCAGAAGAGGGGTAAGCGGGTGTGGACGTTTACCTGGATTCGCGTGGCTGCGGCTGCGGTTGCGTTGGTGCTAATCCTTACCTCCGTCGTGCTTTGGACACAACACTCTGTTCGCCAGCAAACTCTGGCAGAGCTTCTCGATTTGCATGTGGCGACCATGGCGAGCGCCAACCCCGTCGATGTAATTTCAACCGATCGGCACACGGTGAAACCCTGGTTTCAGGGCAAGATCCCATTTACCTTCAATCTCCCCGAACTACAGAATTCTCCTTTCAAGCTAGTTGGCGGCAGGGTCATGTATTTGAAACACGATGCCGGGGCACAATTACTGTTCGAGCTTCGAAATCACCGGCTATCGGTATTTATCATCCAGGACCAGCCGGGATTGGTGCCGCTGGCAATGGGCGTCACCACCACTCGTCAAATGGCGTTTAACCTGGAGACGTGGAGCGAAGGCGGACTGCGTTACGTAGTGGTGGGGGATGCCGCACCAGAAGATATTCACCAACTCAGCGAGCTGCTGCGAGTAGCTGGGCATTCATGATCGCTCACTCTTAGTCGGTCGATCTTGGTTTAAAAAAAATACCCATGGCAAAACGCGCGATGGACGGGTTGCCCAAACATTCCAATTTCTCGATTATCGGGTCGTCAGGCTGTGTGTTTCTTCGGTGAGTCGCAAAACGTTGGGCGTGCATCTAGGTATGAAAGGCAAGCGTGATCGAATTCAATTTGGCCGACACCATAGCGGTTTTGAGCCGGACGCCAGCAACTCTCAATGCTCTGCTGCGTGGCTTGCCCGATGCCTGGTTACGCGGCAACGAAGGAAACGATAGCTGGAACGCGTTCGACATCATGGGCCATCTGATCGTAGGAGAACAGACCGACTGGGTGCCTCGAGTGCGAATCATCATGGAAAGCGGCGAAACACGACCCTTCGATCCTTTCGACCGTTTTGCCCAGAAAAAGAATCGAGACAAGCCTCTGGAAGAGCTGTTGGAGGATTTCGATCGCCTTCGAAAAGAAAATCTGGCTGCGCTTAAGAGGCTCAATCTACAGCCGGAAGATTTTGATCGGCGGGGGATGCATCCAGCACTGGGAGTGGTAACGCTTTCTCAGCTTCTGGCCACATGGGTGGTTCACGACCTTACGCATTTGCATCAACTATTTCGCGTGATGGCACATCAGTATCGTGATGCAGTCGGTCCGTGGAGCGTTTTTCTGGGTGTGCTCCAATGTGACGGCCACAGCGCTCCTTAGGGAATGAAGGTAGCTGCGCCTTCTGGACATACGTTGAAAGATTGAAATGAGGTAAGCCGCCGAAAGTAATCTTTGGTTAGTTGAAGATGCCGCGATTCAAGGGGATACTGAAATAGTTGTGATCGTATCGAAGAAAGACCCAGCCGAGAGCCCTTTGGACGACTACTCCACGTTATTTGGTGTTGTGGTCTTTTTCTTTCTAGCCCTGATCCTTCTGCCTTGCCTTCAGCCCGCCGCGGCGCAGGAGAGTCCCGCGGACGTCGAGACACCTTGGACCCCAGCCCGCGGACAGGCGCCCGCTCAAGCACCTGGAAACATCAGCGGAACGGTGGTCGACCGTACCGGAGCTGTCGTCGCAGGTGCCCGGCTACGACTGACACGGCCGGATCAATCCCCCAGTCTGGAAACGACATCCGGCGAGAACGGTCAATTTTCCTTCGCCCATGTCCCAGCTGGCCCTTTTCAGCTCGCCATAACGTCGGCGGGTTTTGCGGCACAACCGTCTTCCGGAGTTTTGCGTGCCGGGGAAACTTACATTGTTCCGGCAATCGTCCTGGCGGTCGCCACTGCTCGAACTGAGGTACGGGTCGGACTCTCTCCGATTGAAGTCGCCCAAGAGCAGGTCAAGGATGAGGAAAAGCAGCGTGTGCTTGGCTTCGTCCCGAATTTTTACGTTAGCTACGTCCCCCATGCCGCCCCCCTAAACGCGAAACAAAAATTCGCGCTCGCATGGAAAACGTCCCTGGACCCTGTCAGCTTTGCACTAGTTGGGGTGATCGCCGGAATCCAGCAAGCCCAAGACGACTTCAGTGGGTACGGACAGGGAGCGCAGGGTTATGGAAAACGCTATGGTGCCTCCTATGCCAACTTTGTTTCGGGTACATTTATCGGAAGCGCCATACTCCCCTCTGTGTTGAAACAAGATCCACGGTACTTCTACAAGGGAAGTGGCAGCAAGCGCTCCCGGATTTTGTACGCCGTTGCAGGCTCGGTTATCTGCAAAGGCGATAACGGGGGGTGGCAGCCGAATTACTCAAGTATTTTAGGAAATCTTGCCGCCGGAGCAATCTCAAATCTGTACTATCCGGCGAAAGATCGTGATGGGGTAGGATTGACGTTCGAAAGCGGGGCCATCGGTATCGGCGCGACTGCGGGGGCCAATCTCATCCAAGAATTCCTTATCCGGAAGTTGACGCCGAATGTCCCCCGTAACGATCCGGCCAAGCCCTGACACACTACGAATACACCCGTCTTAGTTCGATGCACACCATTCCCTTCCTCCCCACAGCGGTTCGACGGAATCGCAATTGTTTCCTCGGATTGACTTGTAATGTATAGTGCGACCTCGGAGTTGGGATCGTTTCCTGAGGATACTTGAGGAGAACCACCATGCTCTGCCACCGAGGATCGTTTAGCCTACCGAGATTGGTTGTCCGTGCAGCATTCGGATTGATCTTTCTCACGACGTCCGGGATGCCATTGTCGTCAGCGCAGAATCCGCAGATACAAGGTCCTCCAGGGCAATATCCGCCAAACCGGCCCCAGCCTGTCGCGGCGCAATGCCAGGGTGCATTACAGGATCGCGCGAGCGCCGACGCCCGACGGCGTGTGACCCTGAACATTGATACCCAAAATCCGTATTCCGCCGGCAACGGCCGTCAGGGGCTCCGTGGACGGATCCGTTACGGCCTCGGCGGACTAAATAATTGGAGAACCGCTACCTACGATTGTGTTGTAGACATTCGGGCGAATCGAGTGGAACGCGCCACTTACACTCCGCGCGCCAGCAGCAGCGGCTGGCCCGGTGGGCCCGGAGGTCCTGGTTATCCCGGTGGCCCAGGTCCAGGGGTTGGAAATTATCCTAGAGTGAGAGTCGATACTTCGTTGCGAGGAAACCTCAACGGCGGTTCCTTCGGGAATGTAAGGATTACCCGCGGCTATGTTGACAGCCAACGCCCCCGCCCCTCCGTCTCGTTACGAGGCGGCAATTTCAATATCACGTTTTACGGAGTGGTACAGCAATCGGTGGGTGACGGATTTACCATGCAAATCACCAGTTCGGATCGCGGGCAGGCGCGTGGGTCGGCGCAGGTCAGACTTAATCGCGATCGCAACGAAATCGAGTTGATCAATTTAGACGGGAGATTGGGGCGTAGCAACTTGAGTGGTAGCTTCAGCCGATAATCTCGCGCAGATGTGCTCTAGTGCCGGGCTGAGAGCATCGTGAGAATGTCGCGTAATCCCTGACGTACGTATTTTAGATCAGAGGTTGGGCGCGCGGGGAAGGGTAGCGGAGACTGCTTCTTGTCGGTTTTTATCTCGGATCGGAGATGTTGGCGCGCGCCCGGAATAGTAAACCCCTCTTCATAGAGCAATCTCTTTATCCGTAAGACGCTTTCAACATCCTTACGCCGGTACATCCGCTGGCCGGTGCTGCTTTTTACCGGTTTGAGCTGTGGGAATTCGGTTTCCCAGAAACGCAAGACGTACGCGGGAAGCTGGCACAAGCGGGAGACTTCTCCGATTCGGAAATAAAGCTTCTCTGGAATCAGAATATCGGCGGTAAGTGATTTGGCTGTGCTGCGGGCTCGTGGGCTCATTTCAATTTTCAGGGAACGCAGTGCCGATGTTGTGCCTCATGCGCGTTTCTAGCACGACCGCGCTCTTGGAACAACCATATTCTAGAGTAATGAAGTTCCTGATGCACAGCCTGAGAGTAATAAATTGCCAGAAGGCCCGGTATTTGCCCTGATGATGGTGCATTCCGATAATGGCTCAGCCTTGGAGGATGCAGGGAAATTCAGTCACACTTTGTTTGAAAATGATGCGACGCGATCCCATTGAGCTGGAAATTTTTAAGAACATCTATCACTCCATTGCGGAGGAGATGGGCGCGGCGCTGCATCGTACCGCATTTTCCCCCAATATTAAAGAAAGGCGGGACTACTCCTGCGCGATTTTCGATTCTCGCGGCGAAGTTATTGCCATGGGTGATCACATGCCCGTGCACCTCGGATCGATGCCGATGTCGGTGCAAGCAGCCATCGGCAGCTTTGAACTTGAGGCTGGCGACGTGGTAATGCTGAACGATCCCTTCCGGGGAGGCACGCATTTGCCAGATATTACCCTCGTGGCTCCTGTTTATATCAACGCCAGCAAGACTTCCAAGGGGCGGAAAGTTCTCAGTCATCCGGATTTTTATGTCGCTTCGCGTGCCCATCATGCCGACATTGGCGGAACTTATCCAGGGTCGATGGGGTTGTGCCGCGAGATTTATCAGGAAGGGCTGCGCATTCCTCCGGTACGAATCATGCGCAGCGGAACGATACAACCTGACGTGCTGGCTCTGTTGTTGAATAACGTTCGCACACCAGATGAGCGCGAAGGAGATTTGGGGGCGCAGATTGCGGCTTGCCACACCGGAGCAGAACGTCTGCGTGAGATTTGCGAACGGTACGGGCTGAAGAGAGTCAGAAAAGCCTCCGCAGATCTGCTCGACTACTCGGAGCAGATGATGAGGATGTTTTTGGCGCTTGTTCCCCAGGGAATGTATCGCTCCGAGGATTTCATGGACAGCGACGGAATCATCGAGGAGAAGGTGAAAATTGCGGTTGCGCTAACGTTCCCAGGGAAGGACGCCAACCTCAAGCAACGCAGCCAAAATACGATTGTCGACTTTACAGGTACTGATTCTCAAGTCGAAGGCAGCATCAATGCCGTGGAAGCGATTACATACTCGGCCTGCTTCTATGTATTCCGATGTTTATTGATGGAAGATGTGCCGGCGACGGCGGGTTTGATGCGTCCAATCCGCGTAGTTGCGCCATCTGGAACCGTTGTGAATGCGCGTCCCCCGGCAGCCGTGGCGGGGGGAAATGTGGAGACGTCGCAACGTATTGTGGACGTGTTGTTGCGTGCACTGGCGCAAGCGATTCCGGAGCGAATACCCGCGGCAGCGTCCGGTACCATGAACAACTTGACCATCGGTGGAATCGATCCACGCACCAACAGGCCATTCGCCTACTACGAAACGATCGCCGGCGGGATGAGCGCGCGTCCCACAAAAGCTGGCGTCTCCGGTGTGCACACTCATATGACCAATTCGTGGAACACGCCGGCTGAGGCGTTGGAATATGCATATCCACTCCGCGTCCGGAACTACTCATTGCGGCGTGGTAGCGGGGGGGACGGCAAATACCGTGGAGGCGATGGCATAGTACGCGAAATCGAAGTGTTGACCGACGCCGAAGTGACTGTGCTTGCTGACCGTCGAACGCGTGGACCCTGGGGATTGAGCGGAGGGTCCGATGGATCGGCCGGTAATACCTGGGTGGTAAGGCAGGACGGATCGAGGCAACGGTTGCCTGGAAAAGTCAATGTGCGTTTGCATAAAGGTGAGCGTATCAGAATCGAAAGTCCGGGTGGCGGTGGGTGGGGGATCGAAAAGCGTTCGTAATCAGCAAAATGTCACCAGCGTAACGCCCCTGTGCTTTGGCAAAATCGGCAAACATCAGGCGCAGTGATAAAATCGCAGTCTGATCCGCGATCAAAATAGTCACTCATGTCCAAAACGATGCTTGCTGTCGTAAAGCTGAAAGCGGCGCCGGGCGCGGAAGTCCGCGAAGTAAACGTACCTTCCTTCGGGCGAACTGACGTGCTGGTCAAGGTCAAAGTTGCTTCCATCTGCGGAACTGATCTGCATATTTACGAATGGGATCGTTGGGCGCAGAACCGGATTCGTCCACCTTTAATTCCTGGCCACGAGTTCTGCGGCGAAGTTGTGGCCTATGGCGATGAAGTTACCAGCGTGAAGGAGGGCGACTTTGTTTCTGCGGAAATGCATGTGGCTTGCGGCAAGTGCCTGCTGTGCCGTACCGGCGAAGCTCACATCTGCCAGAACGTAAAAATTATTGGCGTGGACTCGGATGGCGCCTTTGCCGAACACGTGGTGATACCGGAATCGAATATCTGGAAGCTTGATCCGGCAATTCCACATGAATATGCGTCTATCCTTGATCCGCTGGGAAATGCCGTGCACAGCGTGCTGGCAGGTGAGATTGCCGCGAAAACCGTGGCGATCACCGGTTGTGGCCCCATTGGACTATTCTCGATTGCCGTGGCGCGAGCGGTGGGCGCAACCACAATTTTTGCCATCGAGGTCAATGAGCATCGCCGCAGAATTGCCCGTGAGATGAAGGCAGATTTTGCCCTCGATCCATCCAAGGACGACGTGAATGCCATAGTGATGGAGCAGACCGACGGCTTGGGAGCCGACGTCGTGCTTGAGATGGCGGGCCACCCCAGCGCCATTCGAACGGCATTCGATATTGTCCGGCGTGGCGGACGAGTGTCTCTTCTTGGATTGACTTCCAAGCCAATTTCGTTGAATTTTTCTGAGGACATTATCTTCAAAGGGATCACCGTGCAGGGCATCAGCGGCCGCCGAATGTATCAGACGTGGTATCAAATGACTGCGTTATTGAAAGCCGGGAAACTCGATTTGCATCCAGTCATCACCGATCGGATCGCCATGAAAGACTTCGCCAAGGGTATGGACCGCTTAAAGACAGGCGAGGCTAGCAAGATTTTGGTGTATCCCAACGGCACGAAATAGTTGTTCTCGGTGGTCAACTTTCAGCCAATTCCCAAGCCCCTGCTGACCAGACTGAATCCATAGTTTTCGTTGCATCGGATACAATTCCAAAACAATGCTTCGTTATTTCACTGCGGGAGAATCTCATGGGGAAGCCCTGGTTGCATTCCTTTCCGGATTGCCGGGGGGATTGGCCGTGGATCAGACATTCTTAAACCGCGAACTCTGGCGACGCCAGCAGGGTTTCGGCCGCGGTGGAAGGATGAAGATCGAAACTGACCAGGTCCACATCCTTTCGGGGGTGCGCAACGGCTCCACCATCGGATCACCGATTGCGATCGTTCTGGAAAACAAAGATTGGAAAAATTGGCAGGAATCGCTCCCGGTCGAAAAGGGCGATCCCACGAAACACAAGCGGGTGGCGTCGCCACGCCCCGGACATGCCGATCTGGCCGGAGCCTTAAAGTACAATTTTTCGGAAGCACGCTATGTACTTGAACGAGCTTCGGCGCGCGAGTCTGCATCGCGGGTCGCTGTTGGCGGTCTCGCAAAACTTCTGCTACGTGAACTTGGAATCGAGGTGCTGAGCCATGTGGTGGCTGTAGGCGGCGCCGTCTTGAACAAGAATGCTTCATGGGAACAGATTCGCAGCCTTTCGGAACTCAACGAAGTTCTGCTGAATTGCGTCGACCCTGAAGCAGAGCAGCGGATGAAGGAAGAAGTAGACAAGGTACTGCGAACCGGGGATTCCGTCGGCGGGATTTTCGAAGTTGTCGCTCACAACGTGCCGCCTGGGTTGGGGACCTACGCCCAGTGGGACGAGCGCCTCGATGGGCAGCTCGCGGGTGCAGTGATGTCTTTGCAAGCCGTCAAAGCGGTCGAGATAGGCGCGGGAGTTACAGCCGCTGCTGCCGTAGGTTCCGCGGTTCACGATGAAATAGGATATGGGGCACCAACAGGGTTCACGGAGTTTACGAGGAGCCGAAATAACGCGGGCGGGATCG
Organism: Terriglobia bacterium; assembly: GCA_963786325.1. GTDB lineage: Bacteria > Acidobacteriota > Terriglobia > Terriglobales > Acidobacteriaceae > JAIQFF01. The sequence goes on along the minus strand of CAWAYW010000010.1, from coordinate 81,901 downwards.
AGGGCGGAGTTTCGAACGGCGAAGACATCATTGTGCGCGGATATCTGAAGCCGATTTCTACTCTGCGGCGACCTTTGCAGTCGGTTGATTTTGCCAGCCGTGAACCGGTAAAGGCCGCTTACGAGCGTTCCGATGTTTGTGTAGTGCCGGCCGCCGGAGTGGCCGCGGAAGCGATGGTGGCGCTTACCCTGGCGCGCAGCGCACTGGAAAAATTCGGTGGCGATTCGATGACCGAACTGCTGCGAAACTTTAAAGGCTATCTGGAACAAGTAAAGAGTTACTGAGACTGAGGACTAAACGACAGAATTTAATGATCTATCCCATCGTGAAATATGGAAATCCGGTGCTCGAAAAATCTGCCGCACCGGTTACGGTTTTTGACGGAGATCTGAAGAGGCTGGTCGAAGACATGTTCGAGTCCATGTATGCGGCACACGGCGTTGGACTCGCGGCGCCACAGATCGGGATTTCAAAACGCCTTGCCGTGATCGACGTTACCTTCAAGGAAGATCCGAATGCGAAACTGGTAATTGCGAATCCCGAAATCATCCATACGGAAGGCCGCCATACGCAGAATGAGGGCTGCCTGAGTATTCCCGAATTTCGTGAACCGGTGTCACGTGCCCGCCAAGTGACCATCCGGGCTCAGGATGTTAATGGCGACTGGTTCGAGAAGACAGCCGAAGATCTGTTGGCCCGTGCCTTCCTCCATGAAACCGATCATTTGAATGGAAAGCTATACATTAGTCACATCAGCGTACTCAAGCGCGACTTTATGAAACGCAAGATTCGTAAACTGATGAAAGCGGGAGAGTGGTAGGGTTTGAGTAATTTTGCGATGGCGTAATTCAGTGATTTGAAGACCCAAGCCACGCTTGTCCCGGGTGAATGACCCAATATTTAGAATCACCCCATGCCGCCTCCTTCCAGTCTCGTCTTCTGCGGCACGCCGTCATTCGCGGTCCCTACTCTGGAAAAATTGGTGGAGACTGGTTTCGCTCTGCGCCTGGTTGTGACCCAGCCAGACAGGCCCAAGGGGCGAGGTATGGAGTTTTCGCCGTCTCCCATCAAGAAGCGCGCGCTCGAACTGGAATTGCCGATCAGCCAGCCAGACAAAATCAAGAATAACGAAGACTTTAAAGGGCGACTTAGCGCGATCAATCCGGACGCAATTATTGTAGTGGGATACGGGCGCATCATCCCATCCTGGATGCTCGGTCTGCCGGTTTTTGGCAATCTCAATCTGCACGGATCTTTGCTTCCGAAATATCGAGGCGCAGCCCCCATACAGTGGGCCATCGCCCGTGGGGAGACCGTTACGGGTGTCACCACCATGCGAATTGACGCGGGCCTTGACACCGGTGACATTCTGCTTCAACAAGAGATTCCGATTGCTCCCGAGGATACCGCCGACAGTTTGTCTCCCCGCATGGCAGCGACCGGAGCCGATTTGATGATAGAAACTCTGCGGGGATTGCAGTCAGGAACGATTCATCCGCGACAACAGGACGATACAAATGCGACGCTGGCTCCCATTCTGGAAAAGGAAGATGGTAGGATCGATTTTCACCTTACCGCAGTGGAGATTCTGAATAGACTGCGGGGTTTTACGCCATGGCCCGGCGCCTTCACTAGTTTTCGCAACAAAAACTTGCATATCTGGAGTGCAAAAGAAACGGATGGCAACTTAAAAGAGGCCGAAATCCGGGTGGATGACGGCCACGTGTTTGTCGGTTGCGGTGCTGAAAGCGCGATTGAGCTACTTGAAGTACAAATAGAAGGAAAGAAGCGCACGCCTGCGATTGATTTTATCCATGGCTACCGCCCTTACGCGGGCGAGAGACTTGGCCTATCGAGGTAACATCGGACGGCAAACTTCCACCAGCGTTCTTAATCCATGCCTATCTCGCCGGCTCGAGCTGCCGCTTTTGACTTGCTGATGCGCATCGAGCAACAGGACGCGTATGCGTCTGAGATCCTGCATTCCAAACAATACGAGAAGCTTTCTAACGTTGACCATGGATTGACAACCGAATTGGTGATGGGGGTGCTGCGTTGGCGGTCATCTCTTGACGAAGAGATCGGCAGGTTCTCGGACAAGGCGGTCAACAAGCTCGATCTTGAAGTGCTGACGGCACTTCGTCTGGGCAGCTATCAGTTAGTGTTTCTTAATCGAGTACCCGAACGGGCAGCAGTCCACGAGAGTGTAGAACTGGTCAAACGTGCGCGTAAAAAGTCCGCTGTACCCTTCGCCAATGCTGTCCTGCGTAAACTGGCGGCATCGCCAGACCGGGGGCTGGTTGAACTGAGGAAATATGAAAGAGAACCGATGCGGGCCGCGGACTTGTCGCGACAATTAGCGCATCCCTTGTGGCTCGTAGAGCGATGGATACAAGAATTCGGTTTTGCGAATGCACAAAAAATCTGCGCTAATGACCAAGGGCCACCATGGCCTTCCATTCGCCTCGCAGACCCGCATGTTGAGGCTGAACTGAAACGAGAGGAGGTCGATCTTGCTCCCGGGCGATTGCTCGGATCCGCACGACGGGTTCAATCAGGTAATGTCGCGGCGACTCGCGCCTTCGTGGAGGGTCGAGTGGCCATTCAGGATGAAGCTTCGCAACTAGTCGGGTTGATTGTGGGAAAGGGATCGAGAATTCTGGATTGTTGTGCGGCGCCCGGCGGCAAAACGCGGATCCTGGCCGCGCAAAATCCGAACTCCAGCGTTGTTGCTCTGGAACTGCATCCTCATCGAGCTAGTCTCTTACGCAAGTTAGTTGCCGCAAGAAATGTCGACGTGATCCAGAGCGACGTCCGCGAGTTTACAGCTGAAAAAGGGTTTGACCGCCTCCTGGCCGACGTGCCGTGTTCCGGTACTGGCACACTGGCACACAATCCGGAGATTAAATGGCGATTGAAGTTGGAAGATCTGGCCGATCTGCAAGAATGTCAGCGGGCGATCTTATGTTCAGCAATGCGGCTCGCTGTGCCGGGAGCCCGGTTGGTTTACTCCACTTGCTCGCTGGAGCGGGAGGAAAACGAAATAGTGATCGAGAGAGCGTTGGCGAGTGATCCTTCGTTCCGAATCCTTGATGCGCGTATGGAGTTGAACCGGCTGCAGGGCGAAGGCGAATTGGTGTGGAAAGATTTGGACTCGCTGCTACGGGATCGCTTTCTGAGAACCATCCCCGGACTACAGCCATGCGATGGTTTTTTTGCGGCAATTCTGCAAAAGGACTAATCGCGCAAGTTGAGGTCAATGATTGGGTTGAGGTTACCGCGCCGTGAAATTCACCGCGCCCCCAAGCGTAATTTTCTCCCCGGCCGCTGGATTTTGCGAGAGGATGATGCTGGCGGGTGAAAGTGTAAAGGTCGGCGGCGGGGCCACCGGGTTTTCAGAGGTCGCCGGAGAGACGGTTCCCACGTGAAGACCTGCATCCTGCACCAGGGGTGTAACGCTGCCCAGCGTTTGTCCAACCAGATTTGGCATCACGAGCGTCTGGGGCAAGGGCGCTTCCGCAACTAGCAAACTGATTTTCGGGGCGGAAACGCCACTGGCATTCGGAGGCGGAGCTTGCGCCAAGACCTGACCCTCGGGAGTGTCAGCCAATCTCATTTGGGCAATTGCGCCGACGTCCAAACCGCGACGGCGAATGTTTATGTTTGCGACCCGTTCACTTTGCCCCGTTACGTTAGGTATTTCCACTCGCTGGGGACCCAGGCTTTCGGCTACTCGGACTTGCCATCCCCGGCGCACCTGGCTTCCAGCAGGCGGCACCTGAGACAGGATTTTTCCCTCGGGCACGGTCGGACTGTAATACTGACGTTCGACGTTGAGTTCCAGGCCACTTTGCTCCACGATCATTCGGGCCGCCGCGGGACTTTTGCCGACCAGATCTGGAACGTTCACTTCATGCCCGTGAATCGCCAAACGCATCGCAGTAAGGGCCGAGATCAAAGCAACCACCACCAGAGCCAGCGCAAGCAGAACCAGGCGAAAAAAGGACTTCATCAATCGCGATTATAGTCTTGGGAAGCCTGGTTCAATTTCTGCGCGCGGTCGCCTCATTTTCACTTCGGGACGATCGCAGCGCGGGACCGATTTTTCACATTGCATAACACCTATACTGATTTGAGCAAATATGGCTCAGGCAGATAGAGCTCCGCAAAGTACGATCTCCGGAAGGGACCTTCTTCCAGCGCTTCGGCGTTACTGGGGATATAACGCCTTCCGGCCGCTGCAGGAAAATATCGTGAACAGCTTGCTGGGCGGTCACGACACTTGCGTAGTTATGCCAACTGGGGGCGGGAAGTCCTTGTGCTACCAGTTGCCAGCCGTAATGCTGGGACGTACCGCCGTGGTGGTCTCCCCTTTGATAGCCCTCATGCAGGACCAGGCGGCTCAACTGGAACAAATGGGGATTCCGGCGGGAATTCTAAACAGTTCCCTGGCTAATGAAGAACAGGCCAAGATCATGCGCCGGGCGGCGAAGGGCGAATTTCGTCTTTTGTATCTTTCTCCGGAACGGCTGGCGCGCGCAGACACCATAAGTTGGCTAGAGGGCGTTCCGGTTGCGTTCTTTGCGATTGATGAGGCTCACTGTATCTCGGAGTGGGGACACGAATTCCGTCCCGAATATCGTCACTTGAGCCGGCTTCGCGCCCATTTTCCTGACCGCCCGATCGCGGCTTTCACGGCAAGTGCCACCAAGCGGGTGCGTCACGATATTCTTCACCAACTGCAATTACGTGACCCGCATAAATATATTGCCAGTTTTCACCGGTCGAACCTCCGATACCTGGTCAAGGAGTGTGCGGCCGGTGAACAGTCGAGTTTGCTTCTTCGCACTTTGCGTAATTACCAGGACCAGAGTGTCATCGTTTACGCCCCGACCATTGCCAAAGTGAGGGAAACGGTGGAATTTCTCGAGGAAAAGCAGGTTTCCTCTATCGGCTATCACGGGAAAATGGATGCGGCGGAGAGACGCAATAACCAGGAACGCTGGATGTCGGACGAAGTGCGAGTGCTGGTTGGCACCATCGCCTTTGGACTTGGCATCAACAAGGCGTCAGTGCGTGCGGTAGTGCATCTGGCGCTGCCAAAATCGATTGAGCAGTATTATCAGGAAGCGGGGCGGGCTGGCCGGGATGGGCAACCGGCGGACTGCATTTTATTGTGGCAAAAGAGGGATGCCGCTCTGTTGGCCTACTTTGCTGATCAGATCACGGACTCGGCGGAAAAGCAACGAGCCTGGCAGCGCTATCACTCCATTCGCGGATTCGCGGACTCCAAGGAGTGCCGACACCGACAGATTTGTCTGCATTTCGGAGAGAATCCGAAGTGGGAGACCTGCGGCGCATGCGACGCTTGTGGGTGCGAATCCGAGTGGCTGGTGAAGCCGATTAAAGCGCAGGTGGCGACGAGTTTACCTACGGTACGCCCAGTCAAGACGCAAATTCCGGACGTTGACTCCGAACTGCGTGACTACCTCCGCGAATGGCGAAAGGCTATATCCAAGCAGCAGGGCGTGCCCGCTTTTGTCGTAATGCACGACAGCTCGCTCGAGGAAGTGTGCCGAAAGCGGCCAGGCTCAGTGCGGGAATTGCTGGGCATTTCGGGCTTTGGAGAGCACAAAGGCAAGGTTTATGGCCAACAGATTTTGGACGCATTGGAACGATTCCGAGCGGGGGCTCGCGCCAGTTCCGCGTCTGGACGCAAGCCGCCTCCGGCGGCGCGGGCCGGTGGTTTATGATGGTGGGTCGTTAACGGATTACGTTCCAGTTCCAATCCATTCAGAGGGGGCTTTTGCCCGAGGTGTCCGCATGAGTACGACTTTCATTCCCGCCGACAAACTGCGCCTGAGCCGTGAGGAGATCAATCGTAAGCAGAAGGAGTACATCTTTCCTTCGGTTTCGACTTATTATTCCGACCCTCTACCGATGGACCACGCGCTGATGCAACACGTCTGGGACGTGGAGGGCAAAAGATATCTCGATTTTTTCGGCGGCATTGTCACCATCAGTGTCGGTCACTGCAATCCGCGAGTCATCTCGCAGACTAAAGCGCAGATCGATCGGCTGCAGCATGTGTCGACGTGCTTTCCAAACGAGCCGATGGTCAACCTAGCGGAAAAACTCGCGCAGATCACGCCAGGAACGCTAAAGAAATCATATTTCACGAACAGCGGCACTGAGGCCAATGAAACGGCGATTCAGGTGGCACGCATGCACACGGGAAATTTTGAAGTAGTGGCCTTGCGGCATGGCTATAGCGGGCGATCATCGCTCACCCGTGGATTGACCGGCATGAATACGTGGCGCAAGGGTACGATCGAAGTGGGCATCGTGCATGCGATGAATCCGTATTGCTATCGCTGTCCCCTGGGTTTGAAATATCCTGAATGCGAAGTGGCTTGCGTGAAAGATATTGAAAATGTGATCCAATTTTCGACGTCGGGGCGCATTGCCGCATTTCTAGCGGAGCCGATTCAAGGTGTCGGTGGCTTCATAACTCCGCCGAAAGAATACTTCAAGATGGCATTTAGCATTGTGAAACAGTACGGCGGCGATTTTATCTCCGATGAAGTGCAAACCGCGTGGGGACGGACCGGCCGCAAGTGGTTCGGGATCGAACACTGGGAAGTAGAGCCCGATATGATTACGGCGGCCAAGGGGTTGGGGAACGGTATTCCCATCGGCTTGACGGTAGCGAAGCCGGAGATTGCCGATTCTTTCCAGGGACTGACGATTTCAACGTTCGGCGGCAATCCGGTGACCAGTGTGACCGCGAAGGCCGTTATCGACCTCATCGAGGAAGACGATTTGCGGACCAACGCAGCAGTGGTGGGCGACTACTTCCGCGAAAAGCTGAAGGAACTTCAGCAGAAGCACGCCATCATCGGCGATGTACGAGGGATGGGGCTGATGCAGGCTCTGGAACTGGTCGAGAATCCCACTACCAAGAAACCTTCCACTAGCACAAATGCTCTTATGGAAGAAGCGCGGAAGCGTGGGTTGCTGGTCGGGAAGGGCGGCTTCTACGGCAACGTGGTTCGCATGTCGCCACCTTTGAATATTTCGAAAGTAGATGTGGATGAGGCGGCCAGGATTCTGGACGAGAGCTTTTCGGCACTAAAGCAGTAAGTCTGGGCTTCCTAAGATTTGCCAGGCTCGACGGAATCCGGTCCAGCCAGCGATGGCCACAGGCTTGGCAGGTCCGAGCTGGAGTATGGAGCGGAATTGGTATTCCGAGCAATGCGCTGGTGTAAGCCACCTTCCTGTTCGGTGGTTCGAAGTTGACGTCTAATGAGTGGCATTCCGGACATCTAGGTTGTTCTTACTCCCCAACCCCTTTAACATCCAGCCTATCGGGCGTGGTTTCGGCAAAAATTGCGGCAGCTGCTTCACCTGACCGGCATGGACCGATGAGACTAGCGCGTCTCTTCCTCTGGCGGGGCTGTGTCCGGCGTGTCAACTTTCTGCGGCGGCGCATTTAATGTCGGAGGAGGGGGCGGTTGAAAATCTCCCGGTTCTTTCTCGGCCAGTGGCACTTTCATGAAATCCATCCAGATGGGCAATGCCGCGCGGGCCCCGGTTTCTCTTGCGCCCAGAAACTTCTTCTCATCGTAGCCAATCCAGACACCGCAGGTTAGGGATGGCGAGAAGCCGACGAACCAGGCGTCGGTAAAGTTATTGGTCGTCCCCGTCTTGCCTGCCAGCGGATATTTCAGACTTGCCGCGGCGACAGCCGTGCCATGCTGTACTACCTCCCGCAGCATGGAGGTCATGATGCGGGCGGTATGGGCACTGATTACGTCCTTAACATCGGGAAAGTTTTCCTCCAGCGTGCGGCCTTCATAGTCCGTCACTTTTATGATGTAACGTGGAGTGATATGAACGCCGTCATTCGGGAACACACTGAAGGCTGAAGTCTGCTCAATCGGTGTTATTTCCACCGCGCCCAGTGCGATGGGCAGGTATGCGGGAATGTTTGATGTGATTCCAAAACGATGTGCATATTCGATCACGGTTTTAATTCCCACGCGGTCAGCCAGCTTTAACGCTGGAATGTTTCGAGACTGGGCCAGCGCCCGACGCAGCGTTATGGTGCCTTCGAACCTTTCATCGTAATTGTGCGGTGCATATGGTTGCCCAGAAGCCATGGGAAAGGCGACTGGTGCGTCGACGATGGTGTCGTCAGGGGAGGCACCGCGATCGATGGCGGCAGTGTATACGTATGGTTTGAACGATGACCCTACTTGTCGCAGGGCTTGGGTGGTGCGGTTGAATTTGGAAAGATTGAAATCGCGGCCGCCTACCATGGCCTTTATTTCACCAGTGGCGTTGTCGAGGGCGATTAACGCCCCTTGCGCGCCGGAGTCTTCCTCCAAACCTACCCGCGCCTTCCCGTCAGGAGTTAGCGAAAGCACTTTCACATACGCGATGTCGCCACGCCGGAGTATGTCCGCCAACTTGTGGTGGGTCCAAGCGGCATCAGCAGGCACAATCACCGCCGTGTAACGGCCGAACTTTATCGTAGCCGAAACGGGAGACACATCCGTCACCAGTGCATGCTCATAACCGTTGATCTCCGGGTCGGTGTCCCAATCGGGGTGTTGGTAAGTGGCGAGCGTTACGTCTCCGCCGAGAATGTTCTGAAGGTGGCCCTTCCAGCCGTGACGGCGTTCATAGGTCGCGAGGCCGTCGAGCACAGCGTGATTGGCGGTACGCTGCAGGTCCATGTTCAGCGATGTGTAGACTTTAAGCCCCCCTTCGTGCACCTGGTCGCTGCCGTACTTACTTTCAAGATAGCGTCGAATTTCCTCGACAAAATAGGGCGCCAGCGAATCCGGATCATGGGCCAACTGCAGATTGATCGGCAAGTCGCGAGCGGCGGCCGCTTTCTCTGCCGTGATTACCCCATCCTCCATCATGGAATTGATTACCAGGTTGCGGCGTTTGAAGGCATGTTCAGGATGCGTGATGGGCGAATAGTAGGAGGGAGACTTTGGTAGCCCGGCAAGCATGGCGGCTTCGCCCAGGGTTAATTTCTTTGCCGGTTTGCTGAAATAGAACTCCGCAGCGGCTTCGAACCCATACACTCCATGCCCGAGGTAGATTTGATTTGCGTATAACGTGAATATCTGTGGCTTGGTAAAACGCCGTTCGATTTGAACAGCCAGCAACGCCTCCTGAATTTTTCGGTGAAACGAACGATCGGGAGAGAGAAACAAGTTACGCGCCAACTGCATGGTGAGGGTCGATGCACCTTGTACCCTGCCTCCTGAGCGAATATCACGATAGGCCGCGCCGGCAATCCGCCAGACATTAACGCCCCAATGCCGGTAGAAATCCTTGTCTTCAATTGAAATCAACGCCTGGCGCAGGACTTCGGGATAGTCGTCATAGGAGGCGACCACCCTCCGTTGCAGCGCGAAAGAACCGATAGTGCGTCCCTGGTCGTCGTAAAGCTCGGTGATGGAACTCGGGCGGTAGTGTTCGAGTTGATCGACCTGCGGCAGGTCGGTGGAATATACCAGGAGTAGGCCGGCTGCGGCACCGAAAAGAGCGGACACCAGTACGAGCAGGCCAATCACAAGGCGTCCCACCATTTTGTGATCGGTGGTCGCCATCACCGGAGGATCTTGTAACTGAAATTTCACGGGTGATCAAAAATCAGGATAGCAGGAGGGCACCGCCCGGTCTTGTTCGTTGCTTGCCGGTCGGGCAAGGAATACGGTAAATGTTCCGGCGCGTGTTCTTGTTGGTGTAGGAATAAATGTTTGCTCCTCCGGAAACAAAAAATCGCGCGCCCGAAGACGCGCGATTCGATTCGAGGCAAGCCATTACTAACTGGCCTTAGCTTTTACTACCTGGATCGCTTTGTGAAGCTGTTCGTCTTGCTGCGGGGGTTGTTTCTTTTCCTCGTCAGCGGGCACCGCGTTTTCATCATCGTCGGGAAGTGCAGCATCATCATCGGTGTCCGCGACCACGACGTTCGGCGTTACCGCGCTATCCTGAATCGCTTTGCCACTGGGCGAGTAATATTTTGCGACAGACAGAACCAGGGCCGAGCCGTCGGGAAGAGCAATGGTTTTCTGAACCGAGCCGTCTCCAAAGGTCTTATCGCCCACAACGTCGCCGCGGGCATTTTCCATGATGGCGGCGGCGACCACTTCGGCTGGCCCAGCAGTGCCCTTGTTCACCAACACTGCCAGGGGCAGGCTGGTAATGGCTTTGGAGGCATCGGCGTTAAAGGCTTGTCGAGGATATTTCTGGCCTTGGAGGTAGGTGATTGTGCCGTGGTTGAGAAACAGGTTGGCGACTGCGATACCTTCCGACTCATCACCCTCGGCGCAGTTCCGTAGATCCAGAATCAGTCTCTTGGCTCCGGCTTTCTGCAGCGCGCGAACTTTAGCAGCGATTTCTTGTGCTTTGCCCTTGTTGAAGGCGTCTACTTGAATGTAACCGATGCCATCCTCGACCATTTTGTCGGACACGGGCGGCACGTTGACGATATCCCGCGTAATGACGGTCTTCTGAGGCTCGGCACGGCGAGCTCGTACCACGGCTACGTTCAAGTTCGAACCGGGTTGACCTTGAAGAAGGTTGTGAATTTCCGCGAGCGACATTTCACGCGTACTCTTTCCTTCAATCGCTTCAAAGATGTCGCTGGCCTGGATGCCAGCTTTATCGGCTGGACCTCCAGGTATCACCGATATGACGGCTGCGTATCCGAACCGCTTTGAAACCGCGGCCCCGATATCCCCTTTGGCCTCAGTCTGATTCGACTTAAAGTCTTTGAACTCCGCAGGCGTCAGATAGCTGGAATTTGAATCCAGCGATTCGAGCAGGCCGTGCAGTGCTCCATCGGTAACGGCGGGAATGTTGGGCTCTTCGACGTACTCGCTACGCACTCGTGAGAGCACCTCGCTATAGACCTGAAGCTGGCGGTACGAGCCATCGTTATTGGAGGCGCGAACGCCATCCAATCCACCCAACGCCATGAACAACAGAACAGCGGCGGAGGAACCTACAATTGCGGCCTTGGTTTTTATAGACATCGCGTGATCTTCTTTGGAAGAGAATTACTCCCTGCGTGAGCGGATACGGGAATATTATATCTTCTATTTGATGCAGGTTTCCGCTTGTTTGCTTCGCCGGAATGATCTTCGGTAATGAGGCAGATCACCCCCCTACCTACCTCTGGCTAACGGTAGACGGGCAGGGAATAAGGACTTAGCTCACTCACACGGTTCACACTCGTGTGGTGTATATTTCTTCCGCTTTTGAAAGGTATTCAATATGCAATCGCGTTCAGCACTCATCCTAGTCGTAATGGCTGCAAGCTTGGTACCAGTGTCTTCATCGGCGCAGGCTCAATCGGATGACTGGAAGCAGTTGTTCGATGGGAAAGACCTGGTCGGATGGAAACACGTCGGCCCCGGAGAAATGACCGTCGACGACGGGTTGATCCAGACTCATGGAGGTATGGGCTTACTTTACTGGACGGGCGGAAAACTTGGCGATTGCGTTATCCGGGTGGTCTACAAGATGCGCGATCATAACGACAATTCAGGGGTATTTATTCGCATACCCATTGAGCCTCGCGAGGCCTGGATGCCCGTGCACTACGGCTACGAAGTACAAATCGACAACGAGCCGGAAAAATCCAACGAGGACGACTATCACGTAACCGGGACTCTCTATTCGATGAACCAGCCACTGGCCAAGCCCGGCAAGCCCGGACCAGATTGGAACACCATGGAAATCACCCTTGATGGTCCCCACACGACGGTGGTTCTCAACGGCATAAAAGTAACGGAGTTTACCGAGGGTAATCCGGTTCCGGTGAAGAAATTTAATTTTGAACCGGAGCGAGGACCGCGCCCGCAGGAAGGTTACATCGGACTACAGAACCACAGCAAAAATGACGTGGTGTTCTTCAAGGAAGTTGCGGTCAAAATGCTGAAGAAATAGGCGGGCAAGATCCATAAAAAACTTCAAATTTGCAATCGAACCTGGAGGTTCAGTCAAGATGATCAGGAATCGCTTTTCCCGTCGTGAATTCATTGGAATGAGCGCGGCTGCGGCTGGAGCGTCGCTCGGTCTAAAGACCATTTTTCTCGATCCCGACCCGCTTTGGGCACTCCCTCAAACGGTGGCGCCGAGCGATCGCATCCGCTTCGGAATGATCGGAATCGGTATGCAGGGATCAGGGCTGCTCACCAACTCGATCCAGTTGCCGGGTGTTGAATGCATTGCGGCCTGCGATCTGTATGACGGGCGTCACACGCTGGCCAGGGAGATTGTTGCCCGCCCGGATCTGCCGACCACTCGGCAATATCACGAATTGCTGGAAAACAAGGAGATCGACTGTATCGTTGCCGCTGTGCCCGACCACTGGCACAAACAAGTCGTGGTGGACTCTGTCAGCGCGGGCAAAGATATTTATATTGAAAAACCAATGTCCCACACTGCGGCGGACGGCGTAGAAATGGTGGCCGCTGCTAAGAAAAGTGGCCGCATCGTGCAGGTCGGTTCGCAGCGGGTTAGCTCGGTGATCTGCGCCAAGGCAAAGGAATTGGTCGCGCAGGGAGTGCTCGGTGATTTAACGCTGGTGGAGGGATCGTTGGGCCGCAATGATCCTACGGGAGCTTGGGAATATCCGCCTCCCACGGACCTTTCGCCGCAAACTCTTGACTGGGACACATGGCAGGGAACCGTGCCGAAGCGAACCTTCGATCCTCTCATCTTCGCGCGCTGGCGTTGCTGGAAGGAATACGGAACTGGGGTCGCCGGCGATTTGCTGGTCCATCTGGTAAGTGGCATGCAATACGTCCTCGGTATCAACGAGGCCCCCTCCCGGGCGATGTCCATGGGCGGAATTCTTCGTTGGAAAGATGGCCGAAACATGCCGGATGTTCACTGCACGCTCTTTCAATATGGCGATCTTCCGGTTTACATGCGCTTGAACTTGGGTACAGAAACTCCGGAAGTCTATCGCTTCCAAGGCTCGAAAGGCGTGCTGGAACTGACCGAATACAGTCTGACCTTCACTCCACAGGCGGGCGTCGAGAAAGAGCCAAGCTATTACGCATCCGGGTTTCCCCACACTATGAAAGAAGAGTACTTCAAGAAATGGCACGCGGAGCATGATGCCACGCCAGGAAAAGAGCCAGCGCTGGAAGGCGTCAATTATCGCAGTGTTTCCTGGGACGAAGAAAAGCCGCATCTCTGGAATTACTTCCAGGCGGTGCGAACGCGCAAGCCCGTGGTCGAGGATGTCGTGTTCGGACACCACGCGGCATTAGCTTGCCACATGTCGAATCAATCGTACTTCAGGAAAAGTGGAGTTACTTGGGACGAACCGTCCAAGACGATCAAGAGTTCGTAGCGTCATGGGTCCTCAGCCGTCAGCCGAGTTCCGCGCGCTGATGGCTGGGGGCGCAATGCTGCAACAACTTTGCCTATCTCATTTTGCTGAAACAACCGAATTCCTGCGATGCCCGCCGCCCCGGCCTTGATGCAAGCTCCTGCGTTTTCAAGCGTGACACCTCCCAGCGCGAGGACTGGGATGCTCTCCCGACAGGCTTCGCGTAGAGCCCCCGCACCAGCGACAGGGCTCTGCGCTTTTTCGAAGATCGGTCCGAAAACGGCAAAGTCTGCCCCTTGCACCACGGCATTGGCAACTTCACTCGGAGTGTGGCATGAAACCCCCACCGTCGCATTCATGACCGCGGGGTCGCTGTGAGCCCAAATCCTCCGCACTTCGTTAACAGCAATATCCGCTGAACGCAGGTGCACGCCATAGGCCCCGCAAGCCAGCGCAATGTCGATGCGCGAGTTTACTAGAAGACTCGTTCTCAGTTTTTTGTTTCCAGCTCTCAGTTGCTGAACGATCGCCACGGCTTCTCGCGTTAGAGTCTCGAGGTGGTGCGTGGACAGATCCTTTTCGCGTAGTTGCACGTAATCTACGCCGCCGAGAACAGCCTGAGCGATGTTACGGAGCAAGTGGCGGCGTCGAGAGGCTTCGTCGCCGGGAAAAAGAGAGCGATCGGTGATGTAGTAAAGAAGCAAGCTCAGTGGCTGGTCCTCAGTCGCAAGTCTTCCGCAGTTTGCAAGTGGGCAAACGGCGACCGGCGACTGACGACATGGTCAAGGATTCGTCTTGGCAATTTCAGGAGCAACCTCGCTGGGCCGTTTCGGTTGTGGAGGCGCCAGGTGGTATTTGACCAGGCCATCCCTGAGGATTTCAAATCCCTCTTCCGGCGTGTCAACCATGCGGAAGAGGTCCAGATCGCCTCGCGAAATTGTCCCGGCATCGATCATAGACTCGAAGTTGATAAGTCGCTTCCAGTACTCGCTGCCGTAGATGACCACCAGCAGTTTCTTCGCGAGTTTCTGGGTTTGGGCCAAGGTCAAAATTTCGAAAAGCTCGTCAAGGGTCCCGAACCCTCCTGGGAAAATCACCAAAGCTTTCGCCAGATAAGCGAACCAGAACTTACGCATGAAGAAATAATGAAACTCGAAATTGAGGGCAGGGGTGATGTAAGAATTCGGGTTCTGCTCAAACGGTAGATTGATGTTGAGCCCAATTGTCTTGCCCCCTGCTTCGTGAGCCCCGAGGTTGGCAGCTTCCATGATTCCCGGACCGCCGCCGGTGGTTACGACAAAACGGTGCCTGCGGGCTGGAATTTGAATCGACCACTTGGTTAGAAGATATGCCAGGCGCCGGGAGTCTTCGTAGTAGCGCGCCATATCCACGAAAGCGAGCGCCTTTTTTCGCTCATCCGGTGGCTGCAGGCCAGGTCTGCTTTCCATGTCGGCCAAGTATTCTTTCGCATCGAGTTCGCCGCGAAAGCGGGCCGAGCCGAAGAATACGACCGTGTCTTGTATTTGTTCACGCCGGAAGCGAGCCAGCGGTTCCATGTACTCTGAGAGGATGCGTAGAATGCGCCCATCCGGGCTATTTACGAACGATTGGTTTTCATACGCCAAAGGCGCAGGCGGGAGTTTGCTTTTACTCATGATCAGATTCGTCTTTCTATTGGTGTTGGACTGTGTCGTGGTAGTGAACTGCTTCCCAGAATCCGATCCAGATATCCAATACCCCCAGGCCGCTGCACAGGCCGCGCACAAACCCGTTGGAAACGAAACTCCGCAGTGCAGGTGAGCCAAGCAGGAAGTGGTTGTCCGTCCATTCCGGCCTCCAGGGGAGGATCAGCAGCAATACCCCCATGGCTGCGCAAACAAATACCAGCAACAGAATGAGAATGCGGTGAAGCCACAGTTGAATACTGGTTTGAGGCAACGATTCACCACCGACCGCCGGATTCTTCATCTCCGTTGGCTCTTCGCGGGAAAGCTTTTCGTCTAAAGCGCTGGTAGGAACTTTATTCATGGGAGAATCGGGGCTTGAAGTCACGCTACGCCCTCGACGGGCGAGCACGGGAAGAAAAGATTCGTTTCGGCACGCGTCTCTAAGCTGAACGGCAAACCCATTGTCACATTCTACGACTTCAGGGCTTTAATGCGCTCGGCCACGTCACGATAATCGATGTTGCTGCCATACACTTCCATGAAGTGGTTGAGCGCAACCGGCTTGTTGCCGGAAGCTTCATACGAAGAGGCCAATTCATAGTTCAGCGCAGTTCGCGTTTCTTCATCGATACTCGGCAACTTGAGCGCGCGATCGTACCAGCGGATAGCGGCCTCAGGAACTCCCTTATCCAGGAAGCACTGTGCCAGCCAGGTATAAGTTTGCATTAGCTGTGGAAAGGATTGACCGCGGTCCACAGCCTGACAAACCTTTTGCAGTTCGCCAATGGCTTCGTCTAGCAGACCCATTTCGCGGAATGCCACGCCCAGATTGTAATGAGTTTCCGGATCTTCCTGAGTATTCGCTGAATCGTCCTCCAGCTCCTGTTTCAACTCGCCAAACATATCTGCCAGGTCAACGCTGGCACCCTCCATTTTAGGTGCGGCGGGCGAAACCTCGGGAGCCAGTGTCCTCTTCTTGGTCGGCTGGTACGTGAACGTGGGTGCTGCCGCTTCGGCTACCGATTCCTTAGCCGGCGCTGTAGCGGCTGCTGAAGCTGCATGTCCTGGAACTGCTGCCACTGGCTCGGGTATTGCCCGAGCTTGCCGTTGCGGTGCTTGAGGTGGCGCCGCCGGAGGCAAGAAACTGTCGCCTAAGGAGGCTTCGAGATCCGAGACAAATTCTCCTAATGCCCCGGCCGCCTCGACCTTCGGACCAGCCTGGGCATATTCCAGCGGAGCCGGCTCCGGAGTAGGGGCAATCGTCCGAGCCGGTATTTTGGGCATCAAGCTTTCGGTCGAAAGCGGCTCGGCAGCGGGGCGAAGATCGTGGACGAATTCCCGGTCGGGCTTGGAGCGAGCCACAGGTACTTCGGTTTCGATGGTCGCAGCAATCTCATCCGTTTCCTCGACCGATACTTCCTCTACGGCTTCCGCCTGCTTTGAGGATTGGGCTGTGCCTGCAGCTTCAATCTCTTGCCACAGAACAGCCAGCTTTTCCGCGCCGGGTTTCAACTTCTCCAATTTGTCGAAGACTACCCGAGCCTGTTCGGGCATCGAGTGTGCGAGATAGAAGCGTAGCTCTTCGACGGCTTCGGCAATGGCTTCGGATTGTTGTTGCGCCGACTCCTCGTCCAGAGACTGAGAGGATGCTTGTTTCGATTGCAGGCCCAGCGTAGCCGTTGCTGGCTGATGCGTGACCTCGCCTTCCCACTCCGCTGAAATATCGATTTCATTCGTGGCAGCAGCTGGCTCCGCATGAATTTCGAATTCGCGTGCATTCGGAGCCGACGCGGCCGCAGTTTTATGGAAGAAGAGTCCAGTGCCTGACGGTGCAGCTTCGGGAGCGGTTTGCGCATCTTTTTCGCGCTCTGCGACTGGCCCCCAGGCGGCAGGTTCGACTCGCGCCGGCACGAATGGTGCTGCCGACGGAACTTCTATGGATGCAGCCCCAACTGCCTTGTTGGAGGTTCGCTCCTCGTATTTATCAGCAAGATCTTTATAGCGGCTCGCTTCATCCGGATAGCCAGCGTCGTGGTAGAGCTGTTCCAGATTGCGGCAGCAGACGGCACCCTCGCCGAATCGTCCGGCGCGGGTGTGCAAAGCTGCAAGACGTTGGTTCAGCCGAAGATCGTGCGGTGCCTTTGGCAGAGCTGAGAGCAATGGCCCCAGGGCCTTGGCTGGCATGTTGTAGGAAACGAATAATTCCGCATCGGTCAGGGCGGCGCGAACGGCTAGAGCGACTTCGTCAGGATAGCGCTGATCGACAAAGGGCGCGGTGGCCTCAAGTTCCTCGACCAGAACAGCGCCTTCCTCTGCGGTTATAAGTCGTGCGCCCGTGGTACCAACGCCGAGTTTTGCCAGTACCTGCTGATAATTACGGCTGTGAAGCTGGTTCTGTGGCTCAAGCTGTGTGAGCTTCAGGTAATAGTCGCGCGCCTTCTCAAAATTTCCGGAATGCACACTTCCATGCGCAAGCAACTCGTAAATCTCGGTGATATGCGTGCTGTCGCCGGCTTTTTGAGAAAGATCGAGAATGGTCTCTAACGCACTTGCGTTGTCCCGCATAGGCCCGATGAGCGAATGCAAGCTTTCGATAACTTTCGCCGAATCAGACGATACCAACTTGTCGGAGTACAGTTGGTACACTTGCAGTACTTCGGTAAAGTGTCCGGCAGCCATAAGTGCAGCCGTATAGCTGACGACGGCGTTGGTATCGCCGTGCACGGTGCATAGCTTTGCGGCGATCGTTCCAGCGTCTGGCAAGCGTCCGCTCTGCAAGTATGCTTGCATGAGCGCGCGCAGCCCCTCGGGATGGCTGTCGAGGTCTGCCACCTTTTCAAGATTTTTAATCGTGCCAGCGATGTCTCCCGAGTCGAATGCGTTACGTCCGCGCAGCAGTAGGGCTTGGCTGTTACTGGGATCCAGCGTCAGCATACGGTTGAGAATTTCTTCTGCCGGTCCCAACTGTCCGCGTGTACGCAGACTGTCGGCGGCTGCGGCAAAAAGCTGCCAGGCTTCGGTCCTCTTATTGAGCCGGATGTAGACCTCGGCCAGGCGCGTGCGCATAGCGACGTTTTCTGGATCCATTTCCAAGGTCTTCTGGAAGATTCGGACTGCCTGTTCCAATTCGCCGGATCGTAGAAATTCTTCGGCAACTTGCAGGTATTGCGCACGGGCGTCATTAAAAAGGCCCTGCTGGGTATAGAGTTCCGCCAGGCGAAGCACAATTTCCAAGGTCGGCTTCAGCTTGGTGAGCTTCTTGTACATGGCGATCGCTTTGACGGTGAAACCTTGCGCGGCATAGGCGTCGCCCACGCTCTTGAAAGACTCGATTGCCTTGTCGCTCTGTCCAAGACGAGCGTAGAGATCACCAATGGTGTTGGAGACAGTGAGTTCCTTGGGGTCAGCCTTCAGAACCTTTTCATATTCCCCAATGGCATTTTGCAGTTTGCCCTGCTGGACGAACTTCTCCGCAGCGCTGAGAGCTTTCTGTTTGTTGAAGCCAAAACCGAACGCCATATGCTTGCTGACTCCAAGTCCGGTCTACTTCCATCCAGAAAATATCTTTCTTGGGAAGCGCGACCGACGGGTTGGCCATCTGATCGGCCATGTCTGCCGATCGTACGAAGGATGGTCTTTCGGACAAGGGTCATTGTAAGACGGGTTACCGAAAATCGTATGGTTACTAAGGGTTACCGAAAGGGAGTGTACGACCGAGTTAGGCCAGAACGAGCTTCCCAACGCTGGCCAAATTAGGGTGTCCTCCTCAGTCACTACTCTCCATCAACGATTCTTGTAGTATTTTTGATACTAGGACCGAGGACGTGCCGGGGACGCACGATCCAAGAAAAAGTTCGTAGTTCGCGTACATTCGCCGCAAAAATCACGACGAAAGAACCTAGTTCGGCCCAGCAATCTTTAACTTCCTGCGGCGGTGGGGAGACTATGGGCAGATGGCTTACATGGGTTTCACACCAGCGCTTGACCGGCTGGGCTTGCTCTGACTGCGGCTGGACATTCCCCGTCCCAGCCTTGCTTACCAATCCGGAGGCAAAAAGCGCATACGACAGATTGGCCCTGTCTCAATTTCAGTCTCATGACTGCCTGGCCCACGGAAAACCCGCAATTGTCACCGATTCTGAAAGCTTTACGGAACGTGCCCGCAAACTAGTGAACCGCGGATTTAAACCCAAGGACGCCGCGGATATTACCTTGCAGGAGATTACCTTCGAGAACCGCAGCGATCCATACGCTGCCAAGAAAGCTCAACAGGACGCGGAAGACTTTCTCCGTCATGTGAAAGAGGGACTGATTTAGGGGCGTCCACTCAAGTTTCAGATGATATTTCCTCCCTTCACTGCTGTTTTCCCATTCGCTTCTGCGACGCGACCGCAGAAGCGCCGCCGAACAACAGAGTGGCGGAGTTTTGTCGTTCGGAAATCCATTCCCAAACCCGTCGACCGTTGCTATCCAGCGAACAACGCGCTTCCATGTAGTCGACAAGCCGGTTAAGGACGGTCGTCACCGAAGCGATCGGATCCTTGTGGCGCTCCAACACCTCAGGAAATCGTTGCTGCAACGCTTGACAGACGAAGCGAGCCCCAAGAGGCTTCTCCGATTCCATCAGAACCACTCGACATGCTCGGGTGAAACCTGGCTGGCGACTGGCAGTTTTGCGGTCGAGGAAGGTAAGCAGCTCATCGTTAAGTACCGAGTTGCCGAAAATATTCGCCAGCCCTGACAAAGTCTGCTTAATGGTGCCTATCCGTTTCATAAGCTCCGCGCGACGCTGCAGCAGCTCACGAAGCTCTCGTTCTGCCGAGCGGATGACCTCCTGAACATGGAGGTCCTCCGCTTGCGATTGTCCATTATTTCCATTCACATTTGCATTCATTGACGACCCTCCCTAGGGATTACGTGTCTACCGTGGGTTGTTAATCGCAACTGTGAGCGTGTGTTCGGGCCCACTCTTCGCGAGCTTCTCCCACGATGTAGGTGGTTTGACTTGCTGGCCAATAGAAAAGTTTTCCTGCCAGACTTGTGTCAGCGCGTAACCTTCGCCAGTGCTCTTGAATTGGAGCGTCGGCGAGGAGGGCCTCCTCGAGCTTTCAACGGAATTGGTCAGCACCATAACCAGGATGCGGTTTTCGGTATCGCGCAATTCCAGGACCGAAGGCGCCGTGCTTACCACCGAATAGTTGCCTGCGGGAAAGAGTCGATCGCCTACAGCGAACTCAAATGGGATATTTGCCTTGATGATCCGTGGAGTGCGCTGGGCGTGAACTGCCGGAATAAGCGCTAAACTGCCAAATACAAGAAGTAAAGCGACGATCCGTGCGAACAGGTTTTTCATACAACCTCCCAAGATTTACTAGTGTCATGAACTGCTGTTATGCGTCGTGTTTGTTGATAAACGCCGATCACTCCGTAGCGGCTGAACTACTCTAGGAATTGATCGAAGTCTGTAGCTGGAGTCTGAGATCAACGTTTTCTTCTGGCTATCCAATCCTTGTCGTCAATCCGTTTTCCCCCAGCGCATGACAGTTGGACGGGATAAAGCACATATGAGATTTATTGTTTGTTTTCATGAAATCAATGAACTACACTCATGGTTGCTATGACTCCGAAATTGGAAGTTCGCCATCTCAAGCTGTTAGTGACAGTGGCTGAGGAAGGCAGCGTCACAGAAGCAGGCAAGAGGCTGCATCTCACGCAGTCCGCGCTAAGCCACCAATTGCGGGATGCGGAAGAAAGGTTGGGCACTGCGCTGTTTCTGCGGCTCGGAAGAAAGATGGTTTTAACTCCGGCAGGAGAACGTCTGATAGCATGCGCGCGCCGGGTGCTCGACGAATTAAGCGAAACCGAGGTGCAGATAGAAGGTCTGAACGGCGGAGCGCGCGGTGAAGTTCGTTTGAGCACCGAGTGTTATACCTGTTACCACTGGCTGCCTCCGGTATTGCAGAAATTTCATGACAAGTTTTCGAAAGTAGAAGTAAATATCGTCGCGAGTGCCACCTCCGATCCCGCCGCGGCATTACTCGAAGGAAAGTTGGACGTCGCGATCATCAGCTGTCCTCCGCGCAATAAAAGCTTGCAAGCCACCCCGATGTTCGAGGACGAACTGGTTCTCGTTATGTCCTCTAAACATCGTCTGGCCGCAGCCAGCCAAGTCCGGCCCAGGGATCTCGAGTCCGAAACTGTCCTGATTTATCCGCCGCGCGAGGAAAGCACGCTCTTGGAGAAGGTGTTAAAGCCGGCTGGGGTGGAGCCTCAACGAGTCATCGAAGTCCCGCTGACGGAGGCGATTGTCGAACTGGCGGCGGCTGGCACCGGTATCGGGTTTCTAGCGCGCTGGGCTGTGGCGCCGGCCGTCGAATCTGGCAAGGTGGCAATTCGCCCGATGGGCGGGAAGGGCTTCCGTCGTCAGTGGTACGCCGTGACCATGCGAAACCAACCCACTCCGCCCTTCCTGACTGAATTTTTACAGTTGTTATCTCAATTTTGTCCCAAGAATGCGCGCCGAATGTCGGCTTAGTCCCGCCAGCCGGCGTTACCATCGAAATATGGAGCGTCGCTCCGTTGCGGAATTCCTCGATAACTTCTTACAGCGTGGCGAAGAGTGCGCCTACGTTCAGCTTCGGGGATACCGAACCGTTCGCTGGAGCTACCGGCAGGTCGCCGAAGCGGCTTTCCGTTTCGCCCGCGAGTTGCAAGAGCGCGCCATCGCCAAAGGCGAGCGAGTGCTGCTTTGGGGGCCGAATGCCGCAGAGTGGGTGGCGGCATTTTTCGGCTGCGCGCTGTGCGGAGTGATTGTTGTACCCGTGGATGATGCCGCAACCGGCGATTTCACATCGCGTGTGTGTGATCAAGTGCAAGGAAAGCTTCTTGTGTGCTCGCGTGATCATGCCCAAACGTCCGCTTCTCTTCTCTCTTCGACCGCAACTCCGATTCTGGTCTTCGAAGACCTGCAGGATACCCTTGCGACACATTCTCAGGCCACGTATGAAGCGGCAGGCATTCTTTCCACCGATACTCTGGAAATCGTTTTTACCTCAGGGACTACGGCCGAGCCGAAGGGCGTTGCGATCAGCCACGGCAATGTTCTGGGCAACATCGCACCTTTGGAAAATGAAATGAAGAAATATCTCAAGTATGAGTGGATTGTGCATCCGGTGCGTTTTCTGAACCTTTTGCCGCTGAGCCATGTATTCGGCCAGTTTTTGGGAATCTGGCTGCCCCAGCTTATGGGAGGAACTGTAATTTTTCAGGACGCCTCAAAGCACGCCGAGGTCATACACAGAATCCGGCGCGAGCGAGCGTCTTTGCTGGTTGCAGTGCCGCGCATGTTGCAGTCTTTGAAGGAAAAAATCGAACGCGATCTGGACGAAGAGAACCAGCTGGAGGATTTTCGAAGGCGATTCAAGAGTGCCGAAGGTAAGCACTTTCTCCGACGCTGGTGGATCTTTCGCAGGGTCCACCACGAGTTGGGATGGAAATTCTGGGCCTTCATCTGCGGTGGAGCAGCGCTGGATCGAGCCACCGAAGATTTCTGGGGAAGGATGGGATACGCCGTCATCCAGGGCTATGGCCTCACCGAAACTACGTCGATCGTAAGTGTGAATCACCCTTTTCGTCTTGGTAGGGGTTCTATCGGCAAAGTGCTCGCCGGTCGCGAGGTGAAGCTGGCGACCGACGGAGAAATACTGGTTCGCGGCGGTGGAGTCGCTTCTGGATATTGGACCGGACAAGAACTAGAACCGATTATGGGCGAAGAAGGCTGGTATGGAACCGGAGACATTGGCGAGTTGGACGCCGAGGGCAATCTCTATTTCAAGGGCAGGAAGAAAGATGTGATCGTCACTTCAGCCGGGATGAACGTCTATCCGGGAGACCTCGAAGTCGCCTTAAACCGGCAGCCTGAGGTTAAGGACTGTGTCGTAATCGCCTTGCCTATCGGAAGCAATGCTGAACCCTGCGCAGTCCTGATTTTGCGAGATCACAATACCGATCCCGAATCTGTCGTGAGTCGAGCCAATGAAACTTTGGCCGAGTATCAGCGCATGCGGAGATGGTTTGTTTGGGCGGAAGAAGATTTTCCACGAACATCAACGCAGAAGCCACGTACCAGTGAAATTCAGCAAACTGTCTTGTCCTGCCTGGGGAATGAACCGATCGGCAATTGGTTCTCAAGTCCGCTCGCTCAGCTAATCAACCGCGTCACGGGATCCGTCGCGACGCAATCCGGAAGAAGCGCCGATCTCGAGAATGACTTGAAACTTACTTCGCTCGATCGAGTGGAATTGATGGACGCGCTGGAAGATCGTTACCAGATGGATTTGAGCGAAACTCAGTTTGCTCAGGTAAAGACGCTTGGCGATCTTGAACACCTGCTGCGTGGGAAAAATCCATCGAGGACGAGATATCACTATCCTACCTGGGTCCAGCACTGGCCAATAACGTGGGTCCGGACGGGCATTTATTACCTTTTGCTGCGTCCTGCGGTCTTTCTGCTTGGTTGGCCTCGCGTCGAGGGACGCGAAAACTTACACGGTCTTCGAGGCCCGATCCTGGTGGCTTGTAATCACATCGACGATATTGACGTCGGCTTTGTGATGACTGCTCTCCCTGCCCGTCTTCGTAATCGGCTTACGACAGCCACGGGTGGTGAGGCTTTGGAAGCGCTGCGCACGCCTCCAAAAGGCCGCAGTTGGCTGGGCGCGGCATTTGACCGGCTCAAGTGGATTCTGGGAGTATCTTTGCTCAATCTGTTTCCATTACCTCACTTGGCTGGCTTCCGCGAGAGCTTCAGATATATCGGCGCATCGGTGGATCGCGGTTACAGCGTTCTGGTTTTTCCGGAAGGTCACCACACTACCGACGGCAAACTGCGTCCCTTTCAGGCTGGCATCGGGCTGTTAGCAAATGATCTAGCGATTCCGGTAGTGCCGATGCGGATCGATGGTCTGTTCGAACTAAAGAGAGCGGGAAAGAAGTTTGCGCCACCGCGACAGATCAGAGTGATCATTGGATCTCCCATTCGATTTTCGGTTGGCAAAGACCCGGAGTGGATCGCCCGAGATATACAAACGAGAGTGGAGCGATTGTGAATTGTTCGCTCGCGAATACATGTTTATCGATCTTGTTACTCCTCGAGCAAACTCGAAAAGAAACCGCGCATCGAAGTTTCGAAGTGTAAGATTTTAATAATGTTTCTCGGCTAACAGCCGAAACGAAAACATCGGCAAAACTTAATGGAGGTAGCAAGACATGGGTTTCGACTTGAGGCAATTATCTCGGGTGGCGGCAGCATTCGCTTTGGCTACCGTTTTCGCTCTACCCCAAAATCTGGTGGCAGAAACCGCCAGCCACTTGGTGAGTCCCTCCGAGCTGCAACAGGCGACAGTCCAGGCGTCGAACCTGAGACAGCAAAATCGCACTGCCATTCAGCAATTCCTATCGTCCGAAATGGCCCAAAAGGCTCTGAAATCAGCGCACATGAATCCGGACCAGGTAAAGGGTGCGGTTTCCACACTTGACGACGCTGAGCTGGCGCAACTGGCATTGCGGGCGAATAAAGCGCGGGTCGATTTTGCCGCAGGCACCCTCAGCGACCGGGACCTGATCATCATTCTCGTGGCTATTGCCGCGCTCATTTTGATCATTGTTGCGGTGCGCTAGGATCGCAATGTTCCGCCGCATTGCCTGGAAGTTCTCGATCTTGTTGTGCAGCTGCTGCGCGCTATTCGCCGCGGATGTTCCAGGCGTTTGGCTGGACGTTCCTTTTGTAAAGCAGCAAAAAGACGGTTGCGGCGCTGCCAGTCTCGCGATGGTCATGCAGTACTGGCAGCACCAGCAAAATAAACCCGCCAGCGAGGATTCCGATGCGGTTCGAATCCAGCAATTGCTTTATTCTGCCAAGGTTCACGGTATCTACGCTTCCGACATGGAGCGTTACTTAAGAGAAAAGGGATTTCGTACGTTTACCATTCGCGGAGAGTGGCACGACCTGCAACAGCATCTAGACAAAGGGCGTCCTCTGATTGTGGCGCTCAAGCCGTCCGACGGCGCGTCGTTGCACTATGTGGTCGTTACCGGGATCGATCCGGAGCAGGTCATAGTCAACGATCCCGCCCAAAGGAAACTGCTCAAGCAGGACCGCCCCGCTTTCGAAAGGGAATGGAGCGCAACTGACAGATGGACGCTCTTGGCTGTGCCGCAAAGCTGACCCCGAAATCTGCCAAAATCCTTCTAGTCCTTCTCGCTCTCGGTTTGTTTGCTTTGGCTCACGCTCAAAGCAAATTTTCTAACGACGGCGTGTCCGATCAGGTTAAGCATTTGTTTGCCGAACAGCGCTGGCAAGAAATCGTCAGGCTGGGCGACTCGACAGAACACCCGCCTGGAGATTTCGATTTCTATTACGGAACCGCCCTGGGCCAAGTTGGACGGCTGGCGGATTCGCAGCGCGTCTTCGTATCGGGTGCTCGATTGCTGCCGGAAGACAAGCGATTTCCGTTGGAATTAGCTGGAGTCGCATTCAAGCAGAAGCATTACCCGCAAGCCGCGCGCTTTTTGCGCCGGGCGCTCCAATTGGATCCGAATGATCCCTACGGCAATGATTTTCTCGGCACGGTTTATTTCCTACAGGGGAATACAGAAGCGGCTCTGAAGTATTGGAACCGGGTAAAGAAGCCCGTCATCGCCCAAATTCAGGCCTCGCCCGTACCCAAAATAAATTCTTCTTTGCTCGATCGCGCTTTCGCGTTCGCGCCGGCGAGCACCCTATCTCTAACCGATCTGTTGACCACCGACCCTCGAATCGGCGGGCTGGGAATATTTCCCAGCTACCAGTTTGATCTGCAAGCCCGTGAAGACGGCAAATTTGACGTTGTCTTTCGCAACCAGGAACGCGATGGATGGGGCCAAACCAAGCTGGAAAAGTTGTTTCTTCTTTTTCGGAAGCTACCATTTTTGTCGGTCACGCCAGAAATTTATAACCTGAATCATGAGGCAATCAATTTCGTATCGATGTATCGGTGGGATGCGCAGAAGCGCCGGATTGCGGCTGAACTCTCCGGACCGTTTAAGGGAAATCCTAGATTTCGCTATGGATTATGGGCGGATTTGCGCGACGAGAACTGGGACATTCGGAACTCCTTCCAGGGACCAGCGCCTTTGCTGGGAAGCCTGAACATGCGGCGCGAAGCCGTAAGTGCGACCTTCTCGGCTTTCCAGAGCGGGCGTTGGCAGTGGTCTGCGGAAGCCGAAGTTTCCCACCGGAATTTCCGCAGTGTTGACCCCGGTGTCGTGTTAATTCCCAGTCTTCTGGCCAGAGGCTATCAACTCAAGCAAACCACCCGGCTGGATGTGAGCCTGTGGCGTTTGCCGGAGAGAAGGTTGACGCTCGATGGTGGTCTTTCCTCGCAAGCGGGGCGTGTGTGGTCACGACCTTCGCAGAGTTTCGAGAAGCTGCAGGGTTCGGCGCGCCTCCATTGGTTCCCTCAATCCCGCGACGACGACTACGAGGTGCAGCATTCGATCAGAGCGGGCAAGACGTTTGGAGCTGTTCCGTTCGACGAGCTATTCATGCTGGGGTTGGACCGGGACAGTGATTTATGGATGCGCGGACACATCGGTACTCGCGACGGAAGGAAGGGTAGTGCTCCCTTGGGGCGCGACTACTTTCTGTCTAACTGGGAGGCTGACAAAAAAGTTTACGGCAACGGAATCTTTGCCGTAAAGCTTGGGCCATTCTTGGATACGGGCAAGATTTCGGATGCTTCCGATGGTTTGGGCTCGCATGAATGGCTATGGGATTTGGGTGCGCAAGCCAAAGTTCGGGTGTTCGGAGGGGGAGTAGTTTTTTCTTATGGCAAGGATTTGCGATCGGGCAACAATGCTTTCTATGTTTCGGTCCGGTAATGGGGGAGTAGAACAGGGCCTAATTTTGCCAATTGCAGATGCGAGGGGCAGAACACTCTCGCGACAGGCAGCGGATATGGCGCTAGCTCGGTTAAGAGGTAAATCGCACAGTTTGAACAGGTTATCCACATTATGAGTGTCCCAAAATACAGTGAACACCTTATAGACGGTAAGCCGGTAGGTTCAAAATTTCGACCCTCATCAATCATAGTTTCCTTCCACAGCCCACTGCCCGCTTAGCAAGTCCCGAACCAACCGGTAAAGTGCAATACCCGTCTTTTCTTGTAAGGCAATATCCCACTCGTCGCGCGCCCATCCTTCCCGTTCCCACCAATCTCCTGAGGTACGCCACGGACCTGCTGCCCAAAGGATTTCCCCACATATTTCTTTGCGCTTTGAACAAACAACGCTCACCGGCAGGCCTTCGCGGAGAGTTACTGCAGCACGCAGAGGTGGGCGAAAAATGCGTAGCGCAGTTACAGCGGTTTCAGTGGTTTGAAGATTCGAAATGGAGAGTGGCTGGTTTGCAGAGTCTCCATTTCGATCGGATTTTTGTCCCCTGGGAATCGGTTTCCCACGCTGATTTTTATTATTTTTAGTGCCGTGAGCGCCGCCATTTGGTGCAAAGTGCTGCATGAGGAATCCTTGCGGACGATTCGTATTAAGCAACTTCAAAGATCCGACTTTATCCTGGCCGACAATTCCCGCGATCCTAGCTAGAGTGAGTTCAAGCTTTTCCGGTTCGGGAGAGGGCGGTTGAAACAATCCGCTTTGTACCGCGCGTGGCCGCACCGGCTCGGCAGACACATGAATCTTGGCGATGGGAGCACCCGGTGGATGAGCATTAAGATCAAGTTGGAACAACTTAAGAAAAACCTTGGCATCGAGCAATGGGACTGGAAGCCGCAAAGTGCGTTCAAAAATCTGTGTGGCCTGCCCTCGACCCGGATGAACAACCGTGTCCGTTCCCGCATAGTTCATGGCGTTATATGCATGCGAAGTTTGTTCTAACGTCAAACCCAGATGCAATTCCTGGGTTGCCAAAGCCCGCGCGCTTAACCGAACGCACAATTGCTCCAGTAACCGGTTCAGGAGAAATGCCAACGGCTCAAGCAGCATCAATGGGTATTCCAGCTCGATAGCTTCTTCAAAAATAAGCGGCGCTTCCATTGGAACCAGAGTTCGGGAAACGGCGCCACAAGCCAGCTGTTGCAGGCGAATGCCTTCTTGTCCCAGACGCTCGCTCAACGCGATATTCGGCAGAGCAGCCAGAGAACGAAGATTTCGAATGCCCCAGCGTTCGAGTATTTCGAGAGTTTGGGGATTGGAATATTTTGTGAATAACGCTCGCAGCGGAAGATTGCCCAATTGCTCGTTTTCTTTTCCTTCAGGAATGACATTCACGCCTGAAAAACCATGAGCGGCGAGCAGGGCAGCATCCAGATTTGAAGCGATCGCAACATTGGCTTCGAGTCCGAGATCGAAGACGCGTCGCGCCAAAGCGCGTGCGATGTTAGGCAGAGGGCCGAAAAGCGACTCCAAGCCGCTCAGATCCAGAAGGACAGTGTCGCAGGCCGCGTCTTCCACGCGTGGTGAAAATGACTGAGCGCAGTCCAGCAGGGCTGCATGTGCGGCTATTTCCTGTAATGAAGAGCGGGCACGCAGCACAAGATCAGGGCAGGCCTCCACCTGAAGTTTCGTCATGCCGGGAGATATTCCGGCGCAGCGAGCCTTTTCGTTAACCGCAAAAACCTTCTGTAGCGGAGCTTTACCTTCAAGGGCGGCCACATGTTGCGAACGCAATTCCGGTTCGGCACGCAGCAGCGCTTCCACCGGAAAATCAGGAACGAAGATGCAGGCAAAAGGCATTGATATGATAGTCGTCAGTCACGCGGCACTAGGCACTTCGTACCGCCTTGGTGGCAAAGGCTGTAATCACCGATTGCATCGGTTTTCGTTGTAGGCGCGAACGCATAAGCTCTCCTTCAATTTGCAGCCCCTCCAGAAGTCGCACATGGGCTGGGCCGACATCGTTTTTCAGTGCGAGTTGATTGCCGATACCTGACAACTTTTTCCCTGACTGCAGCCTGATCAGAAGCGAAGCGCAGGTTTGTGCACAAGGCTCCTGAGCGACCACCAAAAGCACTGTGGGAGTGGGCTCGACCGCACGCTGAAAGCGAAACCAGGAGGCTAGCGGCATACGTCGTGCCGCCGAGTGCGGCACATCGCCGAGATCGATCGCCACTAAACCAAAGCCACCACTTTGCAAAAGCAGATCGGTAACACGCAGTGTCTGTTCCAGAGACCGAAAGTGGGACTTGAGCCGTCGGACCTCGGCCTTCAGATTTTGGACAGCAGACGTTGAATTTAAAAGACTTGGGTTTGGATCTGACATCTGAGGTTCGAAGCCTGAGGTTTGAGGTCCGAGGTCTGTCGTCTGCAGCATGGCTCCGGCTTTCCCGCAACGCACCCATAACAGTTTTTCCAGGTCCACTCCAGCAGATACTGCCGATACCGCATCGAGCGCATCGGTAGCATCTACCAGAGCGCAGATTTCTCCGCGCCGGGTAGCAGCGGCAAGCGTGGCCAGCAGCACGCTGGTGCGTCCCGAAGAAGCTGATCCGCAGATTTCGCTCAGGCAGCCGCGTGGAAGGCCGCCCGTAAGTCCATCGATTTCCTGAATCCCGCTGGAAACCATCTCTGGCGAGGAACGTATTTCAAGCCGCGATGCCGGGACGACGCCCGTGAGCTTGGGCAATGCCGCCAGGCGTTTTAAAACCAACGCCGGTTCCTTCCTGAGAAGGAAAACATCAGCGAAGCCGTGCTGGATGGAAACGGGCAGGGAAGACATGGAACCTCAAACAAGAAAAACAATTTCAGGGAATGTCGGGGCGGAAGGCCTCGATGCAAATCCGTATTTTCGCTTTTTATTCGCTAAAAGAAATTAGTTCAGGATGGAGAATATGTCAAGAGACAATCGCTATATATCGATTCGCAGTTTCTTCAACGGGATTCCGGATCGGAACCATTTTTTGCTCTGCTTGCTTTGTTATAATTACCTCTGTTCTATACGCTGGCAGTGTTGTTTACCCATGACCGAGAACCTCGGAAGCCTCGGTACTCACTGCAAGAAGAGCCGCGCAGCATGTTAGGCTCTTTTCGGCTGACGACGCTTACGAACATTTGTGTATTCTGACCCCGCTACCAAGCCTAGCCCCTCTCCACCTTATGCTGGCAGATACACCGTGGCCTCACGGTTTCGGTGCCACTCTTACGAATGTGGGTCCATTGTCCGAGGCTTCGAACGGTCTGTTGCCTCGCCGCTCCAACCTCGTAGGCTATGTGCGATGGGACGCACAGTCTGATCAATTTCCTCCTTGTCAGACATCCATGTAAGTCTTTGTCAAGAGAAAACAGAACTCTCCTGACGCGCGCTACGGAGGAGCGCGCACTACCGAACCTGCCAGAACCCGCAGCCCGCACGTGTGCCTCTCGGCGGTTGGTTCCTGCCTTCGCAGAACCGGACATCCATTCGCTGTCTCGGGCCGGTGAGGGCCGTCACAGAAGATTGAGTCTGTGTTCGCTGCCAGTCCTGAAACAATTCGAAGAGAGCCTCGGGAGTTTGATCTCCGTCGCTCAGTCGGCAAACGGCAGGACCTGGCAGCCTGCGCTCTGTGTGATTCTGATGTTTTCTCCTGCCGGCGGCGATTAGGCCGCCGCGCTCCTGTGGTCTTCTGCAGGCACGAAATCCTTTTTCCCGCGATCCACGGCCAGCAGATATGCCACCATCTTTCGAGCTACCGCAAGAGTCGCTCGATTGGCATTCCCTTTCTGTTTCTCGTTTTCATAGACCAGGGCCAGATCATGGTCTTGTCGGGGCGCCAGCTTGGCGGCTTCCACGAGCACATGCTGGATATGCTTGTTGCGCTGTTTGGACAGCGGTGTGCGCATCACCTTGTCGGCTGAGCTCTTTTCCGCACCGCAGAGCCCGCAGTAACTGATGGCTTGTCGGATCGACCGGAAGCGCGAAACATCCCCTACCTCCAGCGCCCAGGTCAGAGCCGTGATCGGTCCCACTCCCGGAACCGTCCTCAGCCGTCTGATTCTGTCGGCCAGCAAAGGATCTCGCTCGAGAGAACTGACCAGGCCGTATTCCGTTTTCTGCAATCGTACGATGGTCTCCCGGCTGAGCTTTAACAAAGGCCGGATACTTTCATGGACCTCTTCGTGGCTCGACAGCAGCTCACGGAAATAGCCTACTTTGTGCAGCCGCTGCTTGTTATAGCTCACCCCGGTTTCCATCAGCAGACCCGAAACCCGATTCTTCATCTGAACCATCTGGCGCACCAGCAGCTGTCGGTAGCGTAGGGTTCGGCGTCGATCCCGTATCTCGGTGGATGCCATGTGGCACTCCGGCAGGAAGTCGCAACGCAAACAGTCGGCGATCTTGTTGGCGTCAATCCGATCGTTCTTCTTCTTGGCGGCTGCGATGGCGCGCAGCATCAGGGGATGTGCCACCTTGACCTGCTGCGCGTGCGGGAGCAGATGATCGTAGATCCAGCCCGTGAAAATGGTTGCTTCCATGGCGATTATCCGTGGTCGCGGAAGAGTTTCTATCCAGTGGTCCAGTTCGCGTCGGGTGGCTCCGATTTTGCCTTCCTGGTAAACCTGGCCGCTCGCATCCTTGACGCAAAAGCTGATCGTCTTCTTGTGCACATCCATCCCGATGTAATACATAATGTCCATTGAGGAGCCTCCGTGGTTGTTCTCTGAATCAACGTTCCCGTTGAGTTCAGCCTTTTGTACACCACGCGCTCCTCACTAGACTTAGCATTCAAACAACACGGGCAGAATGGATCCTTTATGAACAAATTATGATTTCTTTATGCCCCTTTTACGAATTTTCGTGCTCAATAGTCTGGGATCATAATTCCGGGGCGAGCGCTTTATCGCTCAGATCCGAGCTCAGAGACTTACATGATCGTTAAGACCGTCATGATTGTGATCTGCACGGCAGGGGGTGGCTTTTTATGTGCGATTCCTTATGGCGATATGCAAGGAGAGTAAGTCTCGTTCGACCGGATATTGGGTGCGACTTCGACTCAGCTCTGCCGAAGATGCGATAACTGAGCTGCAGAAGCGGAAAAAACCAGTGGCTCGCGCGGCGTGAACACGAGGGCCAATCATGTTGAGGCAAACGAAAACTGCACAATTCATGGTGGTTATTGAATTGTTAATCGCAGCTTGGGTCATGCTGGCTGGCTGCAGTCGCACAAAAGGCAACAACTCCGAAGCCGCAGGATAAACGGGCACTCGGAGAGGCAGAGGTCAGGCAATTGCTGCTGCTTATTGATACCGACGATAACGGCAAGATTTCTAAGCAAGAGTGGATGAAGTTTATGGAAGCGGAGTTCGACAGACTGGATAGCGACAAGAAAGGACAGTTGGACGTCAAGGAACTAATGCGATCGAAATTCCGTGTAAGCCACCCTGCAAGTGTGGGTAAATAACGCCGGCTTCGCGCTCAATGAGGACGCCGAGTCCCTCATCGCCCTTCGCTTTCCGTCTCCAAGGTGCGAATCGGATCGTCGATGGATAAATGGTTTCGCTGATACCTTCTTAATCCGATTGCGCAAATTGGCCGTGATTCCGGTTCAATTCCGAGAGGTGCTTCTAGTCGGAACCGAAAGGAGATCACGAGTACGCGTAAAGACTCCTCCGACAACAGTAATGCTCACGCGAAGCAACCTTGGCGTGGAAGTCGAGCGATGAGGCAGCTATCGGAGCGAGTATTATGCGGGTAACTATATATGGAGTTAGTGACAACGGAGTGGAGCGATGCCTGAGTCGATTGACTGGCTGCCGGCCCATGCAGCGCGGCCTCGCCGTCGACGTCGCTTCCTTCTCATTCTAGCCGTTCTTGCGGTCACCTTATTCGGTGGTCGAGCCGCCCTTTCGTATTACGTGGATGTGCTCTGGTTCGATTCGCTGGGCTATCGGGACGTATTCTGGAAAACGCTCGACCTTCAGTGGGGAATCTTTGCGGCTTTCGCCGCGGCCACATTTATCGTCCTGTTCGGATCGTTTCTGGCTCTCAAACGAGCACATCTCCCTGATTTGCCAGCCGCTCACACCATTCTCATCGGCGGTCAGCCGGTGAAGTTGCCGGTCGAGCCGGTTCTGCGGCTCATCGCACTCGGCGTTTCACTTGTCATCGCCGCTGCAGCCGCCGGCACCATGGCAGGGGAGTGGCCGACGCTCGCGCTTTTTTGGTTCGCGCCACGCACCAGTAGTGGCATTGTGGACCCAATTTTTGCCAAGCCGCTGAACTTCTACCTGTTCGTCTTGCCTGCGTGGCAGCTCATCGCCGGATGGCTGCTCACGCTAAGCGTGATTACCTGTGCCCTCGCAGTTTTCTTCATTCTGATTACGGGCGGAGCTCGGGTGCTCGCCGGGCGTCTCAGCCGCTCTGTCACACTACCTTGGCGCGGACTCTCGATTACATTTGCATTTCTGTTACTGATCCTCGCGATGCGTGTCTACCTGGTAAGGTTCGAGCGACTGCTCGACGATCATACGATTTTCGGGGGTGTGACCTACACGGACGCGCACATCACACTCACCGGGATGCTCGTCGTCTGCGCGGCGCTTGTTCTGGGCGCAGTGATCGCATCCGTCAACGCCGCGCGGGTGCCACGCGGACGGTGGCTGTTTGCAGCGATCCTTCCAGCAGCAGTCTGTTATGTTGCCGTTCAAGGGATCGCGTGGTATGTCAGCAGCTTTATCGTCAAGCCGAACGAACTGGTTCGCGAGAAGCCGTACATTGTCTACAACACCGACCTGACGCGGCGAGCCTACGGATTGAACCAGGTGGTGCAACGGGAGTTTCCCGCTGAGACGACTGTCGAGGCGGCTGACCCGAAGAACAATCAGGCTACCCTGCAAAACATCCGGTTGTGGGACTGGCATGCACTCCAGGACACACTGCGTCAGATTCAGGAAATTCGCACCTATTACGACTTTCCCGACATCGACATTGACCGCTATGAAATCGACGGCACGACTCGCGAGGTGATGCTCGCCACGCGCGAACTGAACTTCGACAAGCTTCCGGAGAGCAGCCACAACTGGATTAACGAGAAGCTGATCTACACGCACGGCTACGGCATCACGATGAACCCGGTCAATGGATTCACGCCGGAGGGCCTACCCACGCTGATGCTGAGCAACATGCCAGTCCAGAGCACGGTGCGTAGTCTGTCTGTGACACGTCCAGAAGTCTATTTCGGCGAGTTGACCAACACCGACGTCTACGTGAAGACGCAGCAGAAGGAATTCAACTACCCGCAAGGCCAGACAAACAACCTCACGTCTTACGAAGGCAATGGCGGCATCCTTCTCGGCGGTTTCCTGCGACGCCTGATCATCGCGCTCGACCGCGACGACCTCGCAAAACTACCGTTCAGCGATGACGTTAATAAGGATAGCCGGCTGCTGATGCGGCGCAATGTGCGCGATCGTGTGTCCGCATTGGCTCCCTTCCTCACTTACGATCCTGATCCGTACATTGTGCTGGGGGACGATGGTCGGCTGTCGTGGATTATGGATGCGTTCACGATGTCAGACAGCTATCCGTACTCAACCCATTACCGTCTGGGGAACGACCTGATTAACTACATGCGGAACAGCGTGAAGGTGGTGATCGACGCCTACGATGGCACGACCACGTTTTACGTCTTTGATACCGATGATCCGATCATAGCTGCCTACCGCCGCATTTTTCCGACGCTGTTCAAAGATTCGTCGACGATGCCGGCCGGGCTGCGGAAACACATGCGCTATCCCGAGATGCTGCTCAAACTCCAGGCGGAAGTTTACGGCTTGTATCACATGACGGATCCGGAAGCGTTCTATAACCGTGAGGATCTGTGGACGGTGGCCACCGAAGTCGGCCTGAGTGAAGGAGGTCAGCAAACGACTCAGGCGATGCAGCCGAATTTCGTTCTGATGAAACTGCCGGGCGAAACCGGCGAAGAGTTCGTCGAGATTCTGCCGTTCACGCCGGCGAACCGGAATAACCTGATTGGCTGGATCGCCGGGCGTAGCGACGGCACACAATACGGTACGTCAGTGGTTTACAACTTTCCCAAGACCAAGCTGGTCGACGGGCCGCTGCAGATCGAGGCGAGAATCGATCAGAATGCGCAGCTTTCTGGACAATTGACCTTGTGGAATCAGCAGGGCTCGCACGTGCGGCGCGGGGCTTTGCTTGTGATCCCTATCGGGCGGGCACTACTGTATGCGGAGCCGATCTA
The DNA here is from genome assembly GCA_963786325.1 of Terriglobia bacterium. Lineage (GTDB taxonomy): Bacteria > Acidobacteriota > Terriglobia > Terriglobales > Acidobacteriaceae > JAIQFF01. Next base: position 46,625 of record CAWAYW010000010.1, on the reverse strand, counting down.
CTTGCAGGCTGAGCGCAGTCCGATGCCGGAATTGCGCCTGGTCGTACTCGCACTGCAAGATCGGCTGGCGTACGGACCAACTTTCGAGTCGGCACTGGCGTCTCTGTTCGGTGGAGCGGCCTCGTCGCTGACTGCAGCCGCGGTACCGGCGGAACCGTTGCGAGGCACACCGGCATCTGCCGCATCGCCCCAGCCCGCTGCGGATCTCAATGCGCTCATCGCCGAAGCCGCCAAAGACCTTGCCGACTACCAGCGTCTGACAGCGGAAGGCAAGCTCGGCGAGGCGGGACAGAAGCTTCAAGAATTGAAGGGCGTGCTCGACAAGCTGAACACGCGCAAAAAATAGATTCGCCGCGGTGTTACGCTCTTGGCTCTCGGAGTCTTCAAGAACGACGAACTCCTGCAATGATCGCGCGTAATTACAGATGCTCTGCTAGCGTGAGCTCTAAGCAAGACTGATAGGCAGACTGGTTCAAGCATGTCGACAGGAACCTGGCGCTTCGAAATCCGGTTGATGGCAACGCGAAGCAGGATGCGACAGGTGCGTCGCCCTGCGTATCTCGCGGTCTTTTGCTCCGTTTGATTCGCAGCGGAGTACGCCTTCCGCAAAACCCGAGACACTACTCACCATGGATGATGGCTGTTCGGCAACATTACAACGGACTTCGAATGAACTAATTTTTCGAGTTCTCCTGAGCATCCTTGGCTAGCAGTTTTGGAAGTTCGGGGACGCTCTTTCGCATATGAATGACGGTTCCGCCTTGCTCAAAGCTAACACAATCAAGCCGGCTCCCGTTCTGGCGGCTTCACTCAGAATTTCCAGCGTTACGGCAACACGTCAGGTAACTTTACGAACGTTTTATGGAACCCTTATTCGGACCTTGTGTTTGTTCGTGTCCAATAAGCTGTGAACGCAACAATGGAAAGAGAGTTGACGACAGGAGAATCGAGTATGTGGATTAAAGCAGAAGCTCCGGAACGCGTGGCAGAACTATTCCACAACCATGAAAAAGCACCGGGAATATGCGGCAAGGGGAGTGAGAGCGGTTCGTGGAATGAATCGGCACAGCTGCAAAGCAGCCCGCTGACCCGTGCAGCGGACCCTGGACTTGAGTCAGCGAAATCCCACGAGTACTTCTCCCGGCCACGTGAAGCTGAGTGGGCTGCTAAGCTCGTCTTACCGGAGATCTCGAAGGAAAAGCAGAAACTGCTGTCCCGCGTCAAGCGACTCGGGACACAGGTCGACGCCGTTCAGCGTTCCGTTATAGAAAGCGATGAGTGCACTGACATACTGATGCTGGTCGCTGCGATTCGCGATGATGTCAACAGCCTCATCGCGGAGATTCTCGAAAGAGTATGAGTCTGGCCCGACCGCCAATCTGACAAAGCAGATCATGAAAGGCTTTGATTTAACCGCAGTGCCGAACGCCGATGTATCGGAAGTCGCTAAGGCTATCGTCGACAAGCTTCCGGCTGCATTCTTGGTTGCGCTCGTCACCGCGGGGACTGTCCGATCTGCGGCGACGCATGCGCGGCCCGCTAGCGGCGGCCGCATCGATCCGATCTTTCCACATTTCCAGCGCCGAGCCGATCGCTTCGGCAACCAACATGTCACGCGATTTGAAGTGTTATAGAAGCCGCCCACGGTAAGGCTAGCTTCCTTCATCAGGTCTGCGATTCCGATCCCGGCGAGCGCTTGCTCGCGGAATTTCTTCGCCGCGATCGTGACGATGCGCTTGTGCGTATTCGCCTTTTCAGTCTTGGAATGACACATGGGCCCTCCTAAAAAAGTGTGCGACCAAACGCAATTGTGGTTTGATTCTGTAAGAATGACTCCTTTTTGTGAGTAACTTCTTAAGCGGCAAAGCGGGAAAAGAAGATTTATGACGTGCCCTTTATCGAGTTTCTCAGAGAACCGTCTGCCCGCAAGGGCTTCTTGGCGCTCGACAAATTCGACGAGTTGATTGCTCTGCTCCCGACGCATCTTCGACCGCTCATCACGTTGCTCTACTACGATGGCGTCCGCATTGGCGAAGCACTACAAATCGAATGGTCGCAGGTCAATCTCACTGCCCGGACGATACGATTGGAGGAGGAGCAGACCAAGGGCGATGAGGCGAGAACTCTCCCGTTGCCATCAGTTCTCGTCAACATGCTCACCGACATCGATCCGACGCAACGCACGGGCCGGGTATTCGATGGGACGAATCTGCGGAAGTCATGGATCACCGCGTGTGCAGCGGCTAAGTTGGGGACGCTGACTCCGGTTGAAGGCCGACCGTATGACCCGGTATACTGCGGCTTGACGTTGCATAACCTGCGACGTTCAGCGGTGAGAAACCTTGTCAACGCAGGCGTCCCGGAGCGAGTTGCAATGAAGATTACCGGACACAGAACCCGGAGCGTGTTCGATAGGTATCACATCGTGTCACCGGACGATGTCACCAATGCGATGCAGATGGTCGAGACGGCAAGTCTCAATCAAGCATGGTGACGATGTGGTGACAACTCCCGCTCGTAAGAGACGCAAGTCATTGATGGCGCTATCGTCTAGGGGTTAGGACGGAAGATTCTCAATCTTCAAACACGGGTTCGATTCCCGTTAGCGCTACCAACCTTTTCTTTTCTGGCGAGATTCCTTCTAACTCAAAGAAGATCCTGCTAGTTGTAGTGGTTCGATAAACGCCATCCAAGAAAAGCACTCCTTGCGGGAAAATCACGTTCTGGAGCCTCTGCTTCTGGTTTGCCCCAGACTCAGCCCAGAGCCTTGCAGCATTCACTAAAACATGTTGAGCGAACTCCACGGCGGCCTCAATGTCCAATTCATCAAGCCGAGCATCCTGTTCTTCCATCTCGGCCAAGGTTATCTCTTCGTTCAGTTTGTCTAATTGCTCTTGGTAGGTCTGCTGGTCGAGAGCACGTTTGTACACAAAAGCCTCAACCAACAGATCCTTGCGGTTATGGAGTTCGCCGAGCCGACGCATCAAAGTCTCATGAACAGTAGCAGCTTGCGATTGCTTCTGCTTCCAGACATCGATGATGATCTCTCCGAATAGGCGTAGGTATTCCGGCTTTGGTCGCAACTCTTCCAGAAATTTGCCGAATAGTTGCTCAAGGTCTTCGCGTCGAACGTTAACCGCCCTGCACCGAGGATTCTGGCAGCGATAATATGCATACTTCTGGGTCCGCCCCTGCGACAAGCTCCCCGTCAGGGGCCGTCCGCACTTGCCGCAGTGCACAAAGTGACGGAGTGGGAACCCTGCGTTGCTACGCAATCGCGGGCCCACCAATGAATGTCTTCCTGCCAACAAAGCTTGTACTCGGGCGAAGAGTTCAGGGCTGACTATAGGCGGGAAATTGGACGGCCGGGAAATGTTCCAACCACGAACAACCATTAGTCCTTTGTAGATAGGTTTTTTCAACAACTGGCCAAAAGATTGGGGGCTCAGCATCTTGCCCTTCTTTGTCCGAAGCCCCATCTTGGTTACGATGTCCAAGACTTGGTTCTTGTTGTAAAGACCAGAGGCAAAGATCTCAAAGGCATGGGCTATGAGGTGCGATCTCTCTGGATCTAGTGTAAATAACTTCTTGCCAGCACTATCGTGGCTCGCTATGTAGCCGAGCGGGGGTGGGAACGTCCATCCACCTTTCTCCAATCGTGCTTTCATGCCTTGTACCGTTCGTTCCGAGCGAACATCATTGTCAAACTGCGCGAATGCCGCGACGATTCCCTCCATTAACTTGCCCGTGGAACTATCATCAATTGGTTCGGTAGCAGAGCGAAGTGTCACGCCGAGCCGCTGAAGCTGTGTTCGGAGCAGGTAGTGGTCGTATTTGTCGCGGGCAAAGCGATTTACGGAGTAGACCACTACGCATTGAACACGGCCTTTGTGCTCACGGCAGTAGGCCAACAGATTTTTCAACTCTGTCCTGTTTGCCGTTTTAGCCGATTCGCCGTGCTCGACAAACACTCGATCTACTTCCCAACCCTGGCGTTGGCAGAATTCCGAGCAGGCTCGCTGCTGGGTGGGTAAACTCAGATTCCGCACTTGGTCTTTGGTGGAGACGCGGCAATAGAGGACGGCTCGCATCGTATTCGTCGGCTGGGTGAACGAGATTACTTTAGCGCGAGTCATGTCTAATGGGGGAGGACTTTCTGCTTCGTATGGGGCGGCCACTGGTTTCACCAGATCTGGGGCCGTTGTCGTGCCCAGCCCATTCGAGCACGGCTCGTCTTTCGGCCTCCTCTGGACTCAACCCAGCTTCAAACTGCAAAATCGCCGCCCGTTCCTCTATTTGGCAACGGTCTTGGGAAGAAAAGAGGGCAAGCGTGTTGGAGGGTTTGCATGTATGAGAGGGAGGCGAAAGGCTGCCTTGACAAGTCCGTTTTGACTCGCAGCTTTCCCGGTGGCCAAGGCTTTCAAGCACTACTTCCGCTAGAGCGTACAGATCCATCTTGAGCGTTTCTATCTGGCCGTCACTGAGCTTCTTGCTCGGACCGAGGAGTTCTCGGCATCTGGCAAGGCTCAGCATGGGTCTCCAGACTTCAGCCTGGAAAACGCCGCGACGAGCATCGCCTTTTTGTACGGCGTGGTATTAGTGAGAAGGAGCATCAAAGCAAAAGGCTGGCGCGGGGCCAGCCTTGTTATGGTGGTGTGGGTTTGGTGATTTTACTTGCGAATGAAGTTCAGCCTCCGCGTTGCAAAAAAGCCGCCGTGTGCGGCTTTTAATGTCTGCCTATCAAGCAGGTAATTTTACTAGGACGTTTGCCGGTAAGTTAAAGGGGTAGGCACATGTATCACACAGGGAGCGGCTTAAGTCATCCGGTTTTCGGCACCAATGATTGCCGCCTCAACTACGCATGAGGAGATCTGCTTCAGACAAAAGCCGCACACAACCTCGACAGATCCGATTTTGAAACCGTTTAAAGCGCGTAGTGCCATTTGTTTCCGCGGAAGGCGACCGCGTTGGATTGTGAAGACTCATTAAAAAACAGTCTGAACCGCTGAACGTTTCTTGTCAAATTGTCCAATTGGCAGAGAGCAAGTCCGGCAATTCGCGAAAGGCTAGCACTGCGACTTCGCCAGCCGTGAGCTGGATGTGGCCGCATTCAGACAACGATACCAGCTCTATTGGAAACCGGGAATTATGGAATGCGGGCTTGAGTTCGAGATCTCCTGAAATCGCTACCGGTCATTACGTTTCCTGCTCTCGCGCAGAAGAGTGCTTTAGATTCGCTATTTTTGACGACACAAAGAGTAGTACATGGTGGGCTTTTGTCTCTCGGGCCGCGAACCGAGCGGAATAGCAAAATCACTACTCAGGAGACTCCTAGGGCTTTGAGTGGGTCACCGCTTTTGGGTGCGGGATACCGTAGAGCCCAACGCATCGTGGCCATCGCCAGCGCGCCATTCGTTAGGGCTAACTTAGGATCGAATTATAGTTATGTCAATCCCAATTTTCGCTTGTTGCACGGGCAGGTGCAGTTACTTTGGCCTTCCATTCGTTGCTCGGAATTGTATGTGGAGCGGTTGAACCGGAAAGCGGAGGAAGAGAAGGTCATTTGCGAAAAGCTGAATGGCATGGTTAAGTAGCCGGTACGACTTGCAGCTCTCGAACGCCCTCCCCGATGTCATTACCTCGGTTATCCCCGTAATGCCACGTCCGCAGTAAAGCGGACACGGCTATTGCGGGAATGTAAAAGTTGAAGTCTGCCCGTTTAGGTTTTCGATCGTCAACCCTTCGGAGTTCGTGATTACGGTCACCTGGTGATTCACGATGTGATTCACCATCCCTTGAAGCAATACGGAGCTGATACTGATAGACAGGCCGCCAGGACTGTTGTCGTCAACGCGATGCAGCAGGATGATCAGCCACAACTTGTGTGCTACGGCGTAGTCGATAAATCCGGTTAAATTGTCGAGCGTAGTGTTGTAATCCGTTTCTCCAGCTTCGCTCCACAGGTAGTAGGCCTTCGGGGCTCCATGACCGGAGCCAATGCCGTTGTAGCCGGCGTCGGAGTCACGTGCGCCAAGGTAGCCAGCGTTCTTGACGATCAATCCGATTGAACTCGTGGGGTACCCATAGTCCCCATACGGGTAGGCGAATGTGAGCGGCGCAAGGCCGTGAGCCATCAGTTCTTGCTTTGATCCGGCGATCTCAGCGGTGCGTTGTTCCGCTGTAAGAAGTGACAAATGCTGATGGGTTTGCGTGTGCGCACCGATTTCGTGCCCCTTGGCAGCCATCGCACGAACTTCGTCCCAGGTGACGAAGCCGTTACCGCCCACGCCGACCATGCATCCGCAACCTGCGCCATCGTTCTCAGGCTGGAAACCCCCAGTAACAATGTACTGGGTTGTTCTGATTCCGGCCGCGTCGAAGATGGGCAGACCATTGTCGTACATGGACTGATACCCGTCATCGAAATCGATCGAGACGAAGCCTTTGTCAGTGACGGTGAAAGGCAGGGCGTTCGACGTTGCGGCGACTGGTGCTGGATTCGACACACTCACGAGCAGTGACGACGGGGCCCGCAATTCAGCCGAGGGTACCGTCACCGTAATCGAGGTGTCGCTTATAGAAACGGGAGTGAGAATGTTTGAGCCGAAGTTCACCACGGCGTTGGCACCGAAATTGGTTCCCGTGATCGTGAGATATGTCAGGTCACTGCTTCCCGTCAACGCTATCGGTGGGGACAACCGGGAAACCGTAGGAGGTGCCGGCGGAGGTGGGGGAGGAACTGTCACGGTCAAGAACACGTGCCCGTTCACTCCGCCTGCTGTTGCAGTTATCTGAGTTGACCCTGCAGACACTGCAGTGGCTACGCCGGTGTTGCTTATGGTTGCTACGCTTGATTCACACTCCCAGACTACGGTTGGCAGACTTATGGGTGCTCCGAACTGATCAAATCCCGTGACGGTGAACGTCTGCGTACTGCCCACATCGATGCTGGCGTTTGTCGGGGAGATGGCGATTGTGGTGAGCACTGGTGGAGCGGGTGTGACCGTGAGGTGAACGGGTGGAGCAGTCTTGCCGTTGGCGCTCACCGTGATTGTTGCGCTACCTGCTGCTACTCCAGTTGCGATCCCGGTGTTTAGACCTTCCCCATTAAGAGCGTTGACCGTGGCTACGCTGGGGCGGGAACTGGCCCACAGAAACGTTATCCCAGTCATCGAGGTATCGAATTGATCGAAGCCTACGACTGTAAACTGCACTGTATTCCCTGCCTGGACAGTGGCCGTCACTGGTGTCACGGTGATACTGGTTAGTACTGAATCTGGCTTAACTACTGTCAAGATACTGCCGTTCCCATGGACTCCTTGCGCTGAAGCGTTGATCGTGGTCGAACCCGCTGCTAGTCCGGTTGCCAGTCCCGTGTCCGTGACGGTCGCGGTGCTGGAATTAGCGCTAGACCAGGTGAACACAACTCCACTCATCTCGTTTCCGTATTGGTCCTTGCCCACGGCGCTGAACTGCTGGCTTCCCCCTGTAAAGATGGACGGTTGAGCTGGAGTCACGAGGATTGTCGCCAAGGCGGGAGTTGGAGCGAGCACTGTCAGAGCCGCTGGTGCGCTGGTGATGCCTGAGGCCGACGCTGTGACGTGCATCGTTCCAGGTGAGACGCCGGTTGCCACGCCGCCGTGAAACATCGCAATCGCATTGTCATTCGCACCATCATCCGATGAGACCCACGTGAAAGTGATCCCTGTCATCGGATTGTGGTACTGGTCTAAGCCTTGGGCAACGTAGGCTTGCTCTTCCCCCACATGAATTGAAGCGGTTGCGGGGGAGAGGCTAATCTTTGTTAGCACAGGAGCCGCGGGTATCGATGTCGGAGTTGGCGTGGGGCTCAGAGAACTCGCTCCGCCGCCACACCCCAGAAGGAAAAGAGACACAAAGATCGTGACTACCAGCTTCACTCGGCTCCTGCGCAGCTAACCCACTTCAAGGTAAGGCACGCTAACTACCAGATTTTGGTGTGGAAGCCGATGTTTTTGAGCCCCGCCTCGGTAACTGTTACCGCAAGCAAGTGCACTCTTGTAGAAATATGGCGGCAGGCCGCCTGTTTATTGTTACAGGGCTGTTTGTGCTCGTGGATCGCGGCCCTGAATTCTTTGAGAACTCTATTTAACCTGCATTCTTAACCTCGCCCTGCTCTCGCGCCTCTCCCGCATGCGCCAACTCCACCCCGCCGAGATCAACTTCGAGAGACAGCCCGGTCAGATCCGCGCTATTTGCGATGCGGAACAAGACTTCCGAAACGCGGGCGGCTGCATCCTGCAGTAGGTGTTCCCGCTTCCCTGGATCGGCGATGTACGAAACCATACTCATCTGGGTGAGGGCATTGCGAACGTGATGGTTCAAGAAGGCTAATTCCAAGGTTCGTCGGATCGCTCGCTTCCGGCGTTGTTCAAGAACGACAGTCACCAGAACAGTGACGATTAGCATTTGCACCAAACCTTGGACTGTGGCGGTCACGTGCCAGGAAGTTTGCCTATAGAACCTGAAGGCCGTGACACTTAGTAATTGGTGCAAGAGAGCCGCAGCATCATCGTCGGGATTTCCCAATACAGGGGGCCGAGGCCGCTCGCCAACAATCTGGACGCAGTGCAGGAAATTGTCGGCAAAATCTCATCGACGCCGGATTTCACCAATCGCCTTGCGTCCGCTTTGGTTAGAACGCAAGCCGATCTACTGCGGGCAGCGGCGCTGCTAAAGGACGAGTCGTTCCATGAAGAGGAAGAGTGGAGGTTGGTACTCCCCGTATCGGTGAGGAGTGAAAAATTGCAGAACCCCCCTCGTTTTCGTGCCGGAAACACCACGCTAATCCCGTATATTGCCTATCCATTCCCGACCGGTGTCGGGGCGACTCTTCCCGTGGTGGACGCAATTCTTGGGCCGGGCAGCCATCCAAGCGCAACTCAGACGGCGTCTGCCTTTCTCAAGTCGGAAGGCATCATGGTTCTGGCTCGGGAATCGAGGCTGTCGAGACGGCGATTTGGCTAACAGAGGTTGCGCCGAACAAGGGAAAAACCGGCAAGGGATTTCTCGAACACATCGCTAATGCCAATCGCGACGCGAATCCGGAGCTTCTGCGCCTCGCTTTGAAATTGGCGACCGGCGCGGGCAAAACGACGGTTATGGCGATGATCATCGCCTGGCAGACTATCAACGCCGTCCGGAGGCCGGGGAGTACGCACTTTACTCGTGGCTTTTTGGTGGTTTCGCCTGGTCTGACGATTCGCGATAGGCTGCGCGTCCTGCAGCCAAATGATCCGGATAGCTACTATGAAGACCGAGAACTGGTCCCCGGCGACATGCTGGGTGATCTCGAACGCGCAAAAATTGTGATCACAAACTATCACGCCTTCGGGCTCCGAGATCGGATGGAACCAGTACTCGACCGGGCTCCGAGCGACCGAGCGCGTCAGCCGTGAACTCACAACCGCGCTAGGCAAATAGGCTGCTCGTGCCACGGTGGGCGTGCTGGGCTGAGACGCATTGCATGTGCACCTGGCGAGTGGTTGGGCCCGGCTGCTAAAGTGATTGCAGCGATCGGACCCAGCCATGATCGGCGCCTCCCAACCAAAAAGACTTCTCGTGTTGTGCACGACCACGGGATACCAGACGTGCGCCTTTATCGAGGCCGCACAGAAGTTGGGGCTGTCCATCACCTTCGGAACGGACCGCTGCCACGTGCTCGATGACCCATGGCAGGATGGCGCTCTTCCCCTGCGCTTTGAAGACCCCGAAGCCTCGGCGCAGAAGATCTGCGATTTCGCCGCGTCCAATCCTCTTCACGCGATCGTCTCCATCGGCGATCGGCCCACCTCAACCGGCGCTCGCGCCTGCCATAGACTCGGCTTGCGGGGACACCCTCCCGAAGCCACCGACATCTGCCGCGATAAATACCGCTCGCGCGAGCGGTTGCGGGATGCCGGGCTGAATGTTCCGGCCTTCAAGAGATCTCCCTTGCACTCGAACCCGCTCCAGCTCATTGCCTCTGGGGAAATCACCTTTCCCTGCGTGCTCAAACCACTGGCGCTCTCCGGCAGCCGTGGTGTGATTCGCGCCGATACCCCCGAGGAATTTGTGCAGGCGTTCGAACGTATTCAGAAGCTTTTGCGCAGCCCGGAGGTCGGTGTTTTGCGTGAGGAGACGAGCGAGTTCATTCAAGTGGAGAACTACATCGACGGGCTGGAGATCGCGGTCGAAGGCCTGGCCGACCGAGGCAAGTTGAAAGTGCTGGCGATTTTCGATAAGCCGGACCCGCTGGTCGGGCCATTTTTCGAAGAGACAATCTACGTCACTCCGTCGCGACTGGAACCTTCCATACAGGCCGAAGTCGCTCGGACGCTGCAACGGGCGGTCGACGCGCTCGGCCTGTTTCATGGCCCGCTCCACGCCGAGTTGCGGGTGAAAGGCAAGTGCAACTGGATCCTGGAGATCGCGGCGCGTCCGATAGGTGGGCTCTGTGCGCGAAGTCTGCGCTTCGGGAACGGAATCTCGCTGGAGGAATTGATTATTCGGCACGCGCTCGATGAGCCGGTCACGCACTTAGGACGCGAGGAGGCCAGCTCCGGCGTAATGATGATTCCCATCCCGCAGGAAGGGATCTACAAAGGAGTTGAGCAGTTGGAGCAAGCCGCGCAGGTGCCGGGAATCGAAGCAATCGAGATCACCGCCAAGCTGCGGCAGAAACTGGTGCCACTGCCGGAAGGATCAAGTTATCTGGGGTTTATATTCGCGCGTGGCGACTCGCCGCAATACGTCGACAGTGCTCTCCGGGAAGCTCACCGCAAGCTGCGCTTCGTAATCTCGTCCAGCCTTCCAGTGGTGTAGGGCGTAACGGAGACGTCATTTTTGTGGGCGGAACAGGGCTTTAGCCCTGCATTGATCCTGAGGAACTAGGGACTTTATCCCCTGATCATGTACCTGGCCGAGCTTAGGTTAACTCTTGCTCTTTTGGGGTACGAAGTTGGGCGGAAGCGCTGCGCCCTCACCAAAGAAGAACTGCTCCATCTGCTGCACGATGATCTCCTGGTCCTGGCCATCCGGCGTGTTCTCCCGGGGGACTAGAAGCAGGCCAACTGCCCGCTGGTGGGTTCGGATCAACAGTACCAAGGTTCGGTCAGGTAGGGGATGGTGGCCCGCGACGGTCCGGGTGGGACGAGCGGAAGGGGCGCCGGCGCTTCGTCCCCGTCTTCGTTCATAGCGCGCTGCAGCAGTTTCCAGGCTTCCCCGAAGATCACGGTGCGCGACGCGCCGGCCTTGGCCTCGCGCTGCACCATGGCTTCGAGCTCGCACTGGAGCCGGTCAACCCTGCGGTCCGAGTTTGCCCACGGATAGCTCAGCGCCTCCTGCTGGAAGGGACCGATGGCCGCGTTGTGCAGTGGCAGAACTTCCAGCAGGCGCGACCCGGCGGGAATCAGCAGGCGGATGGTGAGCTGCACCGGCGGGACGTGTTCCATCAGCCCCAGCCGTATCAGGGTGGCCAGCAGGTCTTCGTAGCCCTCCAGCGTAGTCCAGGGCGTGAAAGGCACGAAGGTGGGCACTAGGAAAAGTCCGAGCCCGCGCATCAGCCCGGCGAGACGGATAAAGTCGGCGCGCGTGTGGCCCTTGTCTAGGATGCGCAGCACCTGGTCATCCACCGACTCCACCGCCGTGGTCACGAACGCGCATCCCGTCTCACGCAGCGCCGGGAGGCGCCCGGCGTGCTTCAGCAGGTGCTCCACCTTAATGGTCACGTCGTAAGAGAGCCCGGGATGCTCGCGGTGGAGCGCTTCCACGATCTGCATCGAGTGACCGACCCCGTTGAAGAAGTCGGGATCGCCGAAGGTGATGTGTTGCGCGCCAGTCGCGACCTGGCGGCGGATATCTTCCCGCACCACCTCGCGCTGGACGATGCGAAACGTGCCGTTGTACACCGGCACGATGGGACAGTGACGGCACAGGTGCTTGCAGCCCCGGCTGGCCTCGGTGTAGCCCACGACGCGGGTGCTGTCGTCGGGCAGGGTGAGATGTGCGTACTTTTCCAGCGGAGGCAGGTCGTCGCGATAGGGCACCAGGAAATTCTGACGAGCGAGCGAGATCTCGGGCTCAACCTGCGGCAGCCCAGGACCGGGCGCGCCGGCCTCCAGGCGGCGGACCAGGCTCAACAGCCCCTGCTCAAACTCTCCCCCCAGGATCGTGCCGACGCCCAAACGACGCAGCAGGCCGGCATTGACCGGGGCGTACAGTCCAAATCCGCACAGGTGGGCGGAGGGGTTGAGTTTCCGGACCCTCTCCAGCGCGCGCACTGCGATCCGCGTGGCGGTGTGCATGGGCAGATAAAAGGCGATCAGGCTGGCGGTGCGTACCGCCTCTTCGTCCAGCGACTGTCGCGAGAGGTCCAGCGAAGTGGTATAGAAGCCGTCAGCGCGTAGCCACGCCGCGGGCGAGGCCAGCCCAAACGGTTGCCGGCCCAGTTCGTAAGTCGAGATCAGCAGCACCTTCAGATCGGGCATAGAAACCTGAAATTAGTCCTTGCTGCGCGGGGGGACGTATCCCGGTGGAAGCGCGGCGCCCTGGCCGAAGAAGAAATCTTCCAGGTGCTTGACCAGGATCTCCTGGTCCTGCCGGTTGGCGGGATTCAGCCGGTATTCGTTCAAGATCATCTTGCAATGCTCGCCCCACATCTTCCAGGCTTCCTCAGAGACGTTTTCATAAATCCGCCGGCCCAGTTCCGTGTCGAACGGCGGCTCGTCCAGTCCCGGCATTTCCCTCTGGAACTTCACGCAGAAGACCTTGCGCTGCCCTGGCCTCTCCGGTTCAGGCGGCATCGGAAGTGTATTACAGCCCAGGTGTACTCCTTCCAGGTGGAAAGTTGTCCCCATAGTATCAGGATGCGGCTGGTTACGTACCCGGATTGAAATGCGGTCGTTCCATTCCTATACTTGCCGCTCAGCCTTCATGCCTTTGCCGTCCTGAAACGATTTGCCCTTTCACGAGCACATTTGACACTGTTTCCCGAGCCATGCGCCATGTACGAGTGTGTTTATTCTGCGGGTGAAAGGCAGGCCTACATCGGCGCAGGCTCTGAGAACAATTTCATAATCGTGCTCGCGTTTCGGATCGGTGCTATTTGACACAGGTCGTTCACGGCGGTTACACAGATTTCTAAAGAATGCTCTATGCCCAGCAGATTGGGCTGCCGCTAAAACGCGCGCAGAAGGGCTACGGTGGGCCGTTGCGCGCAGCAGGGTCGCGCCTAACCTCCCCGCGTGTGCATTTCCAAGTGGGGGTCCTTCCGGAGCTGTTGGATTCCGACCAACACCCCTCGCGACGGCAGATCCTTGCGTTCTTCTGCGCCGCGATCGGTTCGCTTCGCCCACTGGCTCACGATGAGAGACTTGATCTCTTCCCGGGTGGCGCCGCTGCGGAGAGATTTCCTCAGATCCGTTCCGTTCTGAGCATAAAGACACAGGTACCAGATCCCGTCTGCGGTCAGGCGACTCCGGTCGCAGCGTCGGCAGAACGGTGTGGTTGTGGAGGCGATGATGCCGAAGACGGTCCCGTCGGCCAAAAGGAACCGCTCCGCGGGTGCGGAACTATCCTCGACCACCGGCTCGATCCGGCCGTAGCGCCGGCTCAGCACGTCCAGGATCTCCGCCCGCGAAACCACCTTGCTCCTGGACCACTGCGTCGCCCCACCAACATCCATGTATTCGATGAAGCGCACTTCGGCACCGGCCCGCTTTCCGAACTCGATCAGGTCAGCGAGTTCATCTTCGTTGGCGCCGCGCACCACGACCGCGTCTATCTTCAGTGCCCGGAAGCCTGCCTGACGGGCGGCCTCGATCCCGCGGAGCACCGGTGCGTGGGCGTCCCTTCGAGTTAACACAAGGAAGCGGTCCGGGCGGAGCGTATCCAGGCTGACCGCCAGGCGGTGCAGGCCGGCGTCCCAGAGCGCCTGCGCTTGCCCGGCCAGCAAGACGCCGTTGGTGGTCAAAGCTAGGTCCTTGATTCGCGGGTTCTGCGCCAGCATCCGAACCAGCACGGGAAGGTCTTTGCGCAGAAGCGGCTCACCGCCGGTCAAGCGCACCTTCTCGATGCCGACTTCGGTGAAGATGCCGGCCAGCTCGCTGATCTCTTCGAAGCTCAGCAATTTTTCGCGCGGTAGCCAGCCGTACTCTTCCTCAGGCATGCAATAGCGACAGCGCAGGTTGCAACGGTCGGTAACCGAAATCCGCAGGTTGAGAAGAGGCCTGCCGAAGGCGTCAGCGGGGCCCTTTGATTTGACGGAAGGTTGCATAGCGAGGCAGCTTTCTTGCGGGGCATATGGTAGGCTGCTCCGGCGCCCAAATCAACTTAAGCGTGAAGTCCGCGATCCGGCTTCCAGACAACGACTGCCTGCAGCGAGACATCGCGGAGTTGCAGTCCGAGACTTGGGAACTTGGGCAAAAGGGGTGTCGCGGGGGCAAAAAGCGGCCGGAAGGCATACGAGGTAGTCGCCGTGCTCCACCCTATGGAGCCGGGCAGCACGGCCGACGATCTAATCGTGCGGTATTCTCGGCACACGAAGAGAGCTCCAGCAGAGAATCGGCGCACTGCAATGAAAAAGGGACAACGTAAGCTGGTCTTTGTCGGCCGCCGCTTCACAATGGGGCTTAAGGAGAAACGCCAATGAATGCAGAACGAAGGAGGGCGCTTGAAAAAGAGCTTCAGGACATCTTGAAAATTACAAACCCGCTGGTTCCCGCCACTCTGGATCCGAATAGCCCGACCGCGATGAGCGTCCCCGAAGTCGAATCGGAGGAACTGGACCGGCTGCGGAAACGAAGAGATGAGATCCAGCAGATGCTTGACGAGGACAGTTCCGAAGAGGACATGAGGGCGAGAGTCTTGTAAAACTATCCCAGCGACCTGCGGGCTCCCGGCCCGTAATCAGCCACCAGCTCTCAGTGTTCGGGAACCCAGCGCTGCGTCACGCGAAAGTAAGATAGCGATGGCGGTCTCTTTATCAGGGACAGGTATCCGGCCTTGCACGTAGGCTTTCGCCTCCAGCGCCCAGGTGATAATCCGTTCCAGCTCCGGCGGAACATCCGGGTTCAATCGAATCGCCGATGTCGGCACCCGCTCCAGAATGGCGTGAAAAATGACCGCTGTTTTTTGTAATCTACTGAGCGTACCTAATGCATCGCGGAGCGCTGTTTGTTCCTTGTTTGTTAGTCCAACTCTTTCTTCGATCCGATCAAGAATGGCACTTCGAGCAGCGGCGATCTTTTGAAGCAGTAACCCCGGCAAGTGTTCAGAAGTTGCAGACGGCGTTGCACGAGTAATCTACGTTCTTGATGCCGACATCCGAGGCGTAGAGGCCCTCCCCTAGCTTAGCTACCGGAGGAGGCACAAGTAGCGGAGTCGAGCTGCAACAGAAAGGCTCGAATCTACTCGCGAGCCAACCGCGGAATCTCGATGCCCAATACCGGACTTTCCGGTTGGGCCGATACATTTCACATTTCACATCTGCCAGATCCACTTCGATCTGTTTCGTTAGTGCTTGCAAGTGTTGTTGATTTGCTTTTCTTGTTGATTTGCTTTTCGGGCCAATGCCCGTGGATGCAGAAAAACTCCTTATCTTCAGAGCTTCGGCTTAGGAAGTGTGAATGGCGCCTCTCGTCCTCTTGCCACATTTCAGTGAGGCGCTTGCGGTCCAGCTTGTCTAGCTGGCTGACTCCCCACGGCAATGGCTGTGGCGGTGGCTGCGGGAAGCGTCCATGGGCTGCGTAGGTCTCGAGCTGGTCGGAGGTAAATGATTCAAGAAGACGCTGACGGTGGAACCAGAGTCTGAATTGATATTCCTTTTCCAACCGATCAGTCCTGTTCTTCGCCTCTCGGCGTAATTCTGCGCCTGGGCAAGAAAAGCTAAACTCAGGCCATGCACTTCCTGATCTCCGGAATCCCAGCTTCGGGGAAATCCACCTTTTGCCGGTGGCTCGAAGAGAAGAAGGGATTCCTGCACCTCAATGTGGAGGAACCCGGCATACTAGATCGCCACGGCCTGGCCACCGCATGGAACACTCTCTTCGACGCGACGGGAACGGCGGCACCATTCATCGACGCCGTGGACAGGACTGGTCGCCCGGTAGTCATTGACTGGGGCTTCCCGCCCGAACACATCAACACCGCCCGCAAACTCTTCGAAGCCGGGGTCATGCTTTGGTGGTTCGCCGCCGACTGGGCCGTCGCTCGCCGCAAATTCATAGCACACGGTAATGCCAAAGGCCCCGTCGCAGTTTTTGACATCCAGCTCCGCAAAATCGAAGCCGCTCTCCCCGACATCAATGCCCTCTTTGGCTCGCACAAGGAGTACACGCTACATTCCACCGGCATCTACCCTGCACCCGAAACAATCTGGGAAAGCATGCTCGACACCCTCATCGAACCCTCCCGCCGCCGACTAGGCGCGCCCATCCCACTTGGAACATTACCTGACCCAACGTCGTAAAGAGATCGACCGCGTCATTCTCGAACACCAGAAATTCTTGGAAACGCGCGGGGCCTTTCATGCTCACAAAACCAAGCTTGCCTTCTCCAGCTTGCTGGCCAGGCGCATTTACCTCTCCGCCGGTATGTTTAGTGATTTCGAGACGCTGCTGCGATGCATTACCCATGAGCTCGGCCACTTCGCGACTCAAAGCCTGTACGAAGGTAACGCTGAGATAGCTGCTGATCGTTTTCGAAAGATCGCCCGGCAGAGATGCCCGTCCGATCTCTAATGAAGGAGGTGGCGTTCACACAATGGGGCGACCGCTCAACACAAGGCACGATTACTGTTGCAAAATCGCCGACATTGTCATGGAATCAATAATGCTCAAATGTATGGTCCGCCGCCGGACTGCAAGAGGTTTGAAGTTGGGCGAAGAGACAGTCTGCGTAAATGTATCCGGCCTCTTAGTGGAGAATCGCTCTCCGGGCACTCGATGATGATCCGCGCGTGTCGGTCCTTATAAATCGCTCGGTCACCAGGGACGCATTATCGACAGCCAGGTTTTCCGGCACGCCGTTGGACTGTTCTTTCGTCTCCTTCTCTCCTCAGCAGACCTTGGTGGAACTTTTCTCAAGCTTCGTCGTCGTGGCGGTGGAAAAGTGGAAAGCGTTCTGTGCTTTCCAAGCGCAGCGTCTTTTCCACGGCCATCAAGCTGCCGCCAGTGCTGCAGCGGCTGATGTCGATACTCTTTGCCGCTGGACAACACGGCCCAGGCGATGCGAGCCAGTTTGTTGGCGATGGCGACCACGACTTTGTTGCGCGGTGCACGCTGAGCCAGTCGATGCACCCACTGCCCGAATCCTCCGGTGTCGTACTTGACGCGAAGCAGTACCGCGCGAGCACCGTGGATCAGCATGCGACGGAGATAGATGTTGCCGCGCTTGCTGATGCCGAACAGCTTCTGCTTGCCCCCGGTGGAGTACTGCCGTGGCACCACGCCAACCCAGGCCGCGAAGTCGCGTCCCCGGCGAAAGGCAGCTCCGTTGCCGATGGCGGCCACGGTTGCGGTGGAGACCAGCGGGCCAAAGCCGGGAATCTGGCGCAGCCGCCGCAGCGCGCACCCTGGGCTGGCTTTCAGCAGCGCCGAGCATCGCAACTGCCGGTGGGGCTGGAGGCTTGTTCCTTGATGTCCGAGATCATAACCCGGCGCAGCGCATCCTCGACGATTTGGCTAACCATGTGCAGTTGGTGGCAGCCCGCTACGGACTCCAAGGGCTGCCAGTGTTTTCCGCGAATGCCATCCCGCGGCGCTCCTTCTATCGCCTTGATCACCTCGAGCACGGAAATCTGGTGAGGGTCACGTGCCAGTGAATACCCACCCTTGATTCCGTGATGCGACAGTAGCAGGCCGGTCCCGGCAAGTCGCTGCAGGATCTTGGCCAGCGCTTCCTGAGGAAATCCATGAGAGTCCGCAAGGTCTTTGGCGCTGAACGAACTCTCGCGCGGCTGCTCCGCCAAATGTTTCACGGCAATGAGTCCGTAGCATGCTGTCCTGGTCAGTAACATGACCTAATCGCCTCAGCTGGGCATTTTCGGATCTGTGCTCGGGAGTGGCCTGGATAACAACTAGGATTCTACCTCCTCTTTTTCTTAGCCGCGAGGGCTTAGGCCAGCCTTGAAAGCTAAGCAATCAGGGGTTATAATTAAACCGTACTAAAATAGTACTATTTATCCACGCCGGGCAAAGAGATGCGGCAGGAACCGCTGGAAGAGGATCGGACGAGATGATCAGACTAGGCAAACTGACGGATTACGGGCTTGTCCTGATGACCTACATTGCACGCGACCGTGATCGGTCGCTGCATACGGCGCGCGACCTCTCTGTAGAGTCGCGGCTGCCACTGCCCACGGTGAGCAAGCTCTTGAAGGAGCTTCTGCAGGGTGGGCTACTGGTTTCGCACCGTGGCATCAAGGGTGGGTACAGTCTGGCCAGAAAGCCACGAGAGATCTCAGTGGCTGAAATCATTGCTGTACTCGAGGGTCCTATCGCGCTCACTGAATGCAGCACTGACATCTCCGGGCTGTGCGACCTGGAGCCCTGTTGTCCCATCAAGGACAATCAGCGGATCATCAGCCAGGCAGTGCGTGGGGCACTGGATAAGGTGATGCTCTCCGACCTGACTCACCCTTTGCAGCTGACGGCCATCAAGGATGCGCGCGGCAGACTCGTACCGACCATTGGTTTTGTATCCGGGAGAATGCAATGAGCACCACCGTGAACACCATCCAGGATCTTGCCGACCGGGAGTACAAGTGGGGCTTCGTTACCGAAGTGGAGGAAGAAAGGGTCCCCAAGGGGTTGAACGAAGACATCATTCGTGTGATCTCGGCCAAGAAAAATGAGCCGGAGTTCATGCTCCAGTGGAGGCTCAGGGCTTATCGCCACTGGGTGTCGCTGGAGAAGGCGGAGGCCGAACCAAAGTGGGCCAATGTTAAGTACGGGCCAATCGACTACCAGGAAATCGTTTATTACTCGGCTCCCAAACAGAAACCCGGTCTGACGAGCCTGGAGGAACTGGATCCGGAGATCCTGCGCACCTACGAAAAACTGGGTATTCCGCTTGAGGAGCAGAAGCACCTGGCCGGTGTGGCTGTGGATGCGGTGTTCGACAGCGTCTCCGTGGCTACGACCTTCAAAGAGAAGCTGGCCGAGCTGGGAATTGTCTTCTGTTCTTTCTCGGAAGCTGTGCAGAAACATCCTGACCTGGTCCAGAAGTACCTGGGCTCGGTCGTGCCCTACAGCGACAACTTCTTCGCCGCGCTGAACGCGGCCGTGTTCACTGACGGGTCTTTCGTCTATGTGCCAAAGGGGGTTCGCTGCCCGATGGAACTTTCCACCTACTTCCGTATTAACGCGGCGAACACGGGCCAGTTCGAACGCACGTTGATCGTCGCCGACGAGGGCTCCTATGTCAGTTACCTCGAAGGCTGCACTGCGCCCATCCGCGACGAAAACCAGTTGCACGCCGCGGTGGTCGAGTTGATCGCGCTCGACAATGCGCAGATCAAGTACTCGACGGTGCAGAACTGGTACCCGGGCGACAAAGAAGGCAAAGGCGGAATCTACAACTTCGTGACCAAGCGGGGCAAGTGTCTGGGCGTGAACTCGAAGATCTCCTGGACACAAGTGGAGACCGGCTCAGCCATTACCTGGAAGTATCCGAGCTGCATCCTGCAGGGTGAGAACTCGGTGGGCGAGTTCTACTCGGTCGCCCTCACCAACAACTACCAGCAGGCCGACACTGGCACGAAGATGATCCACATCGGCAAGAACACGCGCAGCACCATCGTCGCCAAGGGCATCTCTGCTGGCCACGGGCAGAACACCTATCGAGGTCAGGTGAAGATCATGAAGGGTGCCACCGGGGCGCGCAACTACACGCAGTGCGACTCGCTCCTGATCGGCGCCGAGTGTGGCGCCCACACCTTCCCTTACATCGAGGTGAGGAACTCCACCGCCCGCATGGAACACGAGGCTTCCACCTCGAAGATCGGTGAAGACCAGCTCTTCTACCTGCGGCAGCGCGGGCTGAAGGCGGAAGATGCCGTTTCCATGATCGTGAACGGCTTCTGTAAGCGGGTGTTCCGCGAGCTACCCATGGAGTTCGCTGTGGAGGCGCAGAAACTGTTGGGCGTGAGCCTGGAAGGCAGCGTCGGGTAAGGCTGAGACCCGCGGGGAGAATTGCAACGACATAGCTATTGAGGGGAAAGCGAATGAGCTTGCTGGAAATTAAGAATCTGCACGTCAAAGTGGATAACCACGAAATCCTCAAAGGCGTTGACCTGAGGGTGAACGCAGGCGAAGTACACTCCATCATGGGCCCGAACGGCTCGGGCAAAAGCACGCTGGCGCAGGCGCTGGCCCGCCGCGAGACCTACACGGTCACCACGGGCGAGGTGTCTTACAACGGCAAGGATCTGCTTGCTATGAAACCGGAGGAGGCCGCTTGTGAAGGCATCTTCATGGCCTTCCAATACCCGGTAGAGATTCCCGGCATCAGCAACGCTTACTTCCTCCGGTCTGCGCTCAATGCCATCCGCAAATACCGTGGGCTGGATGAGATTGATGCCATGGATTTCCTGCCCATGTTCCGGGAGAAACTGAAGCTGCTGGACATGGACGAGAAGCTGATGAACCGCTCCGTGAACGAAGGCTTCTCCGGCGGCGAAAAGAAGCGCAATGAGATCCTGCAGATGGCGGTGCTCGAGCCGAAGCTCGCCATCCTGGACGAGACCGATTCTGGCCTGGACATTGACGCTCTGAAGATCGTAGCCCAGGGCGTCGATGCCATGCGCAACCCGGAGCGCGCCATCATCGTGGTAACTCACTACCAGCGCCTGTTGAACTACATCGTTCCTGACTTCGTCCACGTGCTGGTGGATGGACACATCGTGCGTTCGGGTGGCCCCGAACTGGCTCTGGAACTTGAAGAGAAAGGCTATGGCTCGATGGAAGCCGAGGCGCGGCATGCTACACCCGCCTAATGAGAACGAGGGAAGAACAACGTGATCACAGCAACTCAGCAGTTGGAAACTTATCTGGAAAGCTTCAGCGAGTTCGAGAAGCTTGCCGCCGGGAATGACCTGCCATGGTTGCGGAAGCTGCGCCGGGATGCGTTTGCCCGCTTTTGCGAAGTCGGGTTCCCAACCACTCACGACGAAGACTGGCGGTTCACTAACGTCTCTGCTATCGCGCAGACTGCTTTCCGGCTCACCTGCAACCGCCGCGTCCGGCTGTCCCAACAGGAACTGAAGCCGTACCGGGTTGCCGGCGTTGCCTGTCAACTCGTGTTTGTGAACGGGCACTTTGCGCGCGAGCTATCGTTGCTGGGCAAACTGCCCAATGGGGTGAAGGTCAGCAGTCTTGCTGGGGAGATTTCCAGCAATCCCGGAGCGATTGAACCGCACCTCGGCCGCTACCTTGATGTCCGCCGCGATGCCTTCTGTGCACTGAACACGGCTTTCGTGGAACACGGAGCGTTTGTACGCATCCCCAGAGGCACGCTAGTGGAGGAGCCCATCTGCCTCCTGTTTGTCTCGACTGCGGACGATGCTCCATCCATGAGCCATCCGCGCAACCTCATTGTGGCGGAGGAAGACAGCCAGGCCACGTTCGTCGAGGACTATGTGTCGCTCGACGGCGGCGCGGTGTTCTGCAACACGGTCACGGAACTGGTCGCCGGCGACCACACTGTGCTTTCGCACTACATGATCGAGCGCGAGCACAAGGAGGCTTTCAACATCTCAACGCTGCGTATCCAGCAGGGGAGAAGCACCAACGTCGTGTCGCACTCGGTGCTGCTGGGCGGGGCACTGGTGCGCAACAACGTGCACCCGGTGCTGGCAGGCGAAGGGGGAGAGTGTCTGATTAATGGTCTCTTCATCGGCAATGGCCGCCAGCACCTGGACAACTACATGCTGGTGGAACATGCCAGCCCGCGCTGCGGCAGCCGGCAGTTCTACAACGGGATCCTCGATGGCCACGCACACGGCGTTTTTCACGGCCGGATCATCGTGCACAAAGATGCGCAGAAAACCGACGCCAAGCAGACCAACCGCAACCTGCTGCTTTCCGACGACGCGCAAATCGACACCAAGCCGCAACTGGAGATCTACGCCGACGACGTGAAGTGCACGCACGGGGCCACCATCGGCCAGATTGAGGGGAACGCCCTGTTCTACCTGCGCTCTCGCGGAATCGACGAGGTGTCCGCGCGCAAGCTCTTGCTCTTCGCCTTCGCCAGCGAGTGCCTCGACCGCATGAAGCAGGGACCCGTCCGGAAGCACGTGGAAGGGCTGATCAACCACTGCCTGTTCCAGATGGCCAACTCTGCGCCTGGTGCGTCGACAGAGAACCGCCGCGAGGACACCGGAAAAAACTGGGAGGAAATCGGATGACCACTGCCGCCAAGAGATTGCCCAGAGAATCTCGCCCAGCGGACGTGCGCGGCGCCGGCGCCGGGTTCGATGTGGAGAAAGTTCGCAGGGATTTTCCTATCCTGCGACGTAGGATTCGCGGCAGGGCGCTGGTTTACCTGGACAATGCAGCCACGTCCCAGAAGCCGCAGGTGGTCATTGATGCGATGCGTCGGTACTACGAGCGGGACAACGCCAACATCCATCGTGGTGTGCATTTCCTTTCCGAACATGCGACGGAAGAGTTCGAAGGGGCGCGGAGGAAGATGCAATCGTTCCTCAACGCCGCCGATGCGAGCGAGATCATCTTTGTTCGCGGCGCCACGGAAGCCATCAACCTCGTGGCGCAGACCTACGGCCGCGCTCACATTCGCGCCGGCGACGAAGTGCTCATCACCGCCATGGAGCATCACTCCAACATCGTGCCCTGGCAAATCCTGTGCGAAGAGAAGAGCGCAAGGCTCCGGGTTGCGCCAATCAGCGACAGCGGCGAGCTGCTGCTCAAGGAGTTTGAGAATCTGCTGGGACCCCAAACGAGGATCGTCGCATTAGCACACGTCTCAAACGCACTCGGCTCGATCAATCCCGTCCAGCGGCTCATCGCAGCGGCACATCGCTGGAACATCCCGGTGCTGGTCGATGGAGCCCAGGCCGTGCCTCATCTCAAGGTGGACGTCCAGGCCCTGGATTGCGACTTTTACGTTTTCTCCGGTCACAAGGTATATGGTCCGACCGGCATCGGGGTTCTGTATGGCAAATCCGCTCTGTTGGATGTCATGCCTCCGTACCAGGGCGGCGGCGACATGATCAGTTCGGTGACCTTCGAGAAGACGATCTACAACAAGCTGCCTTACAAGTTTGAGGCAGGCACGCCCCATGTGGCGGGTGCCATCGGCCTGGGCGCGGCCATCGAGTATGTGAATGGCCTCGGTATGGACAACATAGCTGTGCATGAGCACGAGTTGCTGGCCTATGCCAGTGAAACCGTTTCAGCAATCCCCGGCATTCGTCTGATCGGCACCGGAAAAGAAAAGGCTGGCGTGCTCTCGTTCCTGCTGGACAGTATCCACCCGCACGACATCGGGACCATCCTCGACCAGGAAGGAATTGCTATTCGAACCGGGCATCACTGCGCCCAGCCGGTAATGCAACGCTTCGGCATCGCGGCCACGGCGCGCGCTTCGTTCGCTCTCTACAACACTAGGGAAGAAGTGGATGCTCTGGTCGAGGGAATCGAGAAGGTCCGGGAGGTGTTCGCCTGATGCCCGATCTGCGCGAGCTCTACCAGGAAGTTATCCTGGAGCACAGCAAGGCGCCTCGTAACTATCGCGAGCTGGCGACGGCGAACCACAGGGCGGAAGGATATAACCCGCTCTGTGGTGACCACTTCACCGTCTACCTGGACTTGGAGGGCGACTCGATTCGCGACATCAGCTTCCAAGGCTCAGGATGCGCGATTTCTCAGGCGTCGGCATCCCTGATGACGCAAAGCGTGAAGGGTAAGACCAGGGCGGAAGCGGCAAGACTCTTCGACCAGTTCCACAAGCTGGTGACGGGCCAGTCGCCGGCAAACGGGAGCCGGGCCGAACTGGGCAAGCTGGCCGTCTTTTCCGGGGTCTCGGAATTTCCTGTACGGGTCAAGTGCGCAACCCTTGCCTGGCACGCATTACACGCTGCAATGCAAGGGAAACAGGAAACGGTGTCGACGGAGTAGCACACGACGCGGAGAAGAGGAAATGTGAGTGCGAGTGAACTGATCACGCTGAGTCGGGCTTGTGAGGTCATCGAGATCCCCAACGGGACTCGCGGCACTCTCCCGGCCGGTGCCGTCGTGAGGATCATGCAGTCCCTGGCCGGCAGCTACACGGTGGCGACCGATCGCGGCTACATGTACCGTGTCGAACCTAAGGATGTGGATGCCATCGGGCTCTCCAACGCGGCGATGGCACAAGAACCTGCAGTCCGGGAAGGGCCTTTCAGCGATCAGATGGTCTGGGATCAGTTGAAGACCGTGTACGATCCGGAGATTCCGGTCAATATTGTGGATCTGGGTCTGGTTTACTCGTGCGTGATTGTGCCCATGGAGCAAGGCGGGAAGAGCGTTCATATCAAGATGTCCATGACGGCTCCCGGATGCGGTATGGGCAACGTGCTCAAAGGCGACGTACAGACCAAGCTCGCGCGGCTGC
Source organism: Terriglobia bacterium (assembly GCA_963786325.1). GTDB lineage: Bacteria > Acidobacteriota > Terriglobia > Terriglobales > Acidobacteriaceae > JAIQFF01. Next base: position 21,992 of record CAWAYW010000010.1, on the reverse strand, counting down.
CCAGTGTCAAGGAAGTTCATGTTGAAGTCGTCTTCGATCCGCCATGGCATCCCGGCCTCATGTCGGACGCAGCTAAGCTCCAGCTTGGCTTCGACCTGGATTACGGCACCACACAAGCCTCGCCACCGATCTATGGAGAAAGAAAGTGATTGTCGACAATTGGCCGAGAAGGCCACGGAGACCAGAGACATTCGCCCACACGGTCACGACGTCCGTGGAGTCGCGGTTCGCGCTCGCCTACGCTGCTGGGCGTTGTGGTCTGGGTCGAGCGTAATTAACGTCCAGGGTACGATCGCTTAGCATGCTGCCATTCAGAGCTTTGATTGCTTTCTCGGCCTCAGCGTCGTTTGTCATCTCCACGAATGCAAAACCTCGCGGCAGCCCAGTGTCGCGATCCACGATGATATGAACCTGCACCACCTGTCCGTAGGCTTCGAACAGCCGCCGAAGCTCCTCGTGCGTCACCTCAGAACCCAGGTTTCCAACAAGGAGACTTACCGAATGAGGAATGAGCTCACCATGAAAGTGGGTGCACGCCAGATCAGTCCCAACATGCCGTGGTGGTACTTCGCACATATGAGCGATCAATGCAGGATATGCGGGCGGAAGCACGCTGGAGGCGCGCTCCTGGACTTTAGATTTTTAGGATAACTGGTGCAAAATCGTCATAGCGCGTTTTGACGAGCGGTCAAAACGTGAAATCGCCTGTTCTCGCCAGTCATTGAAGTAGGCTATCAACAAAGCATTACGCGCAATTGGACGGGGGCTAGTGCCGCGCGCCCGGCATATTTGTGAGATCTGCGGCTTAAAAAATGAGATAAGATTGCGAAATTCAAACCGGGAGCACGCCTTGTGGCGAACCCTCTCGACCAACCGCGACCGCAGCCCACTTCTGAACTTTTCGCCGTGCGTGTATGGCCCGCACCTTGGGCGTTCGGCGTACTGATCCTTCCGCTGGGGATGTTCATCGGGTTTATCTGGACTGCTCTACCCTTTCTGTTAACTAAGTCCGGTGTCGCCGTCGAGGACATTTCGCGCATGGCCGCGATTCTTCAGATTCCGCCAATGCTGATGTTTCTCTGGACGCCGGTGGTGGATGTCAAATTGCGCCGCCGCACTTGGCTAGTGCTCGCCGCAGCGACCAGCGCGACTTGCGTCTGTCTCGCGTGCCCGCTCGTAGGCCCTTCACACTTCAATCTAATAATTGTCCTCCTTTTCTTTAGCGGTGCCGTGCTCGCCCTGGTGTTCGCCAGCAACGGCGGTCTGATGGCTACGACGCTGTCGGCCTTCAGACAAGCCAAGGCAGCAGCTTGGAACCAAGCAGGAAACTTTGGTGGGGGCGTACTCGGGGCAGCGTTGGTTTTGTGGTTGGCGCAGCGGGTTTCTCTATCCGTGATCGGCCTTGCCATGGCCGGTCTTATGCTGTTACCCGCATTACTTGCCCTTACAATTTCCGAACCGCCGCCTGCAACTTCCCACTGGTTTCGTGGCCGCTTCGGAGAAATCGGCCGGGAATGCCTGGCCGTAATGCGTTCGCCACGCAGAAAGTGGGGCGTTTTACTTCTTGTCGGGCCCGGATGCACGTGTGCCGCGCAGCCTCTGCTTCCCGCTCTGGCGTCGCACTACGGAGTAGAGGCCAGCGGCGTCCTTTGGATAAACGGCATCGCCGGTGGAATCGTGCTCGCCGCTGGCTCCTTGCTCGGGCTGCTTATCCCTGGAGACTGGGACCGACGTCTGACCTACGCTGGGGCAGGTTTCACGAACGCCCTTGGCGCCATCATCCTCCTCGCACCCAATCGCCCATTCTTCTATCTTGCGGGGACGTTGGTGTACCTGCTCACCGCCGGGTTTTGCAACGCCCGGAACGTTGCGCTTATGCTGGATGTTCTGGGGCCGGACATCAGTGATGTGAGCACCTGGTACGGCGCCTTAACTGCCATCAGCCAGATTCCAATTGCATCGATGATCTGGCTGGAAGGAAGAATGTTCCACCATTTCGGCGTCCACGGCCTGCTGTGGACCGATGCTGCTGGAAATCTATTTGTTTTCGGAGTCGTTGCGACCGCTTTTCTGAGTCGTAAGCTACGGCAGGTCCCGCCAGTCGTTGCATCAACTACAGCAGGTCCCACAGTTCCTACCGAGTGAGATCCGTGACCTCGGCACAATTTTGGTTTCGCAGATAATCGCTCAAATGCGACGTGCACCCACCCATAACGACACCTCTCGCGCAGCACGTCGAGCATTGTCGTGTGAAAAAAAATGATTTTGGGTCGATTCCGCAATGACTGGGCGATAAATCTCCCATTACGCTCAAAACCCCCAATCGCGGAGGGGGCGAACAAACGGCGCAAGCTTGTGCTAAGGCCTGTTTACAACACCTATACTAGGACAGGAGGTTCTACAATGGCGGCGAACCCAGTTGTTCCCACCCCGGAGTTGCAGATTAATACAGAGAAGAAAGCCGAGGAAACCATAGTCCACGGGTCGGGCAGGATCACATCGGCAACGTCTGATCTCTTGCAGAGAACAATTCGCGGGCTCATCCCGGGAACCAAGTGCATTGTGCTCGACCTGGCGGAGGTCAACTACATCGACAGTTCTGGCCTCGGTGCTTTGGTCAGTGTCTATCTGGCCGCAAGCAGAGCACAGTGTGTTCTGGAGTTGGTGAATCTGAAGCCACGGATTAGAGATCTGTTCGAATTGAGCAGGCTACAGGCGGTGTTCGAGAGTCACCGAAAATAATCGGCGCTTGACTCCTGATTAACCGGTTCTGGCATCCGAAACTCCCGCTCGACGGTCACCGCGCGGGCTACTGAGCAAGGTATCCGCCGTCGATCACGAGTTCGGCGCCGGTCATGAAGCTCGACTCGTCGGAGGCAAGGAAAAGACAACCGTTCGCGATTTCGAGCGGGGTGCCTGCGCGCTTCATAGGCGTCAGGGCGATGACGTTGGCGTTGATGGCCGGGTCCTGAGCCTGGGTCAGCGGTGTGTCGATAAAGCCGGGATGGATAGAATTCACGCGGATCCCGTCACCGACATAGGTGATGGCCGCGTTCTTCGACATCATGACCAACGCGCCTTTGGTCGCGTGATAGGCGTGCGCACCCGGCACCGCAGCAGTCCCCCAGATCGAGGACACGTTGATGATCGAGCCGGCCTTATGCGCCTTCATGTGCGGGATTACTTCTCTCATCCCGAAGAAGCAACCGTCCTGGTTCACACCCAGAACCTTGCGCCAGTTCTCGGTGCTGCAGTCGTGCACGGCGTCATAGACGGCGATGCCGGCGTTGTTTACTAGAACATCCACCCTCCTGTGCGCCGCCACTATGTCGGCCACCACTCGTTTCCAGTGCTCTTCCTTCGACACGTCCAACTCTACCCCGGTCACGCCGGCCGGAAAGATGCCAGACGGGTTGCTTGAACTGCCGGCATAGACAATCGCGCCCTCCCGGGCGAACAACTCGGCCACCGTGAAACCGATGCCGCGTGATGCGCCGGTCACCAGAGCCACTTTTCCTTTGAGCCTCATTTCCTTCCCTCCTATTCTCGACTACGGATTTCACCATCTTGGCATCAGTGATGGGAACGGCTCGGAATTCCGCTTCCACGCCTCGCGCATCAACCCGAATCGACGGATTCTGGAGCAGGTTCTTGAACCACTGCGTGTCGGCGCCGCGCACGCGCACGGGCAGCAGAGAGAGCTTTTCGCCTTCCAGCACGAACCAGACCGGAATCGAGATTGTTTTCCCGGACTTCCTGCCGATGACGCTGATCTCGATCTGGCGGTAGCGGGGAGGTGTTCTTTCAGATCTTTGTTTGGAGTTTGCATACCGCAGTGGGCAACTAAGAGAGCGGGAGCAGGGCCCGCTCTCGAATGGAACAGACCGAACCTAGCGTTTCAACTCTATGGCGATGACCTCGAATGGCGTCTTGCTGAGATTTTCCGGCAGGTGGGTAAAGGCGTCCATGTGCTGCACCGTCCCGGCGTTCGCCTTGATGTCTTCCGTCCGCCCGTCTGGGTAGGTGAACTTGTGATTGGTGTCTGTCAAGAACACGGCAATGGCTTCTGGGTGGCTATGCATGACCGATTTTTCGCCCGGCCCATACTTGATGCGCAGCACGCGGACACGCTCGTTCTCGAACTCGACTTTGTAATGCCGAGGATCAACTTTCACTGGGTCTTCAGCGGTTGGTTGGGGAATTCTTGCGGTTGCCATGTCTACTCCTTAGATTTGATGAGATGCGGACAAGTGTAGTCCCAGATGGTGTGGAGGACTGGTCAATTTTGAACAGGTCTGACTGCACGAAGGGATAACTGTCGAAAAATCGCCATAGTGCGTTTTGACGAGCGGTCAAAACGTGAAATCGGCCTGATTTCAACATTTGTTACGAACAGCCTGACAGAAAACCGGACAGTCCCTTCGATGACTACTTCTTTGGCGACGGTTTGATTGCGCTCATCAACGCGCTCGCCGCACCTTGATGTGTCCAGTATGGTGGAGCGGTTCTTTTAAATGCGTTTGCCAAAAGGACGCGAGTCAACCAGAAGACCATCAATATCAGTGGCAGGATACCAAGGGCAAAGAGTATGTGAGTTTTGCTTAGGAAGGCTGGAAATAGCTGCGGACGCGCCACGAATATGGCTGCGGAAGCGATAAACAGTGCGAAGCACATACGCCAAAGATGGCGCGCGATTCGCTGTGCGCCATGAAGTCCGCCGCGCAGGAGAATGCGAGCGTCACCGATAGCAGCGAGCGTTGCCACGGCAACGGGGACTACAAAATCGCTCGCCGCCATTAATTTCATAGGCAGTCTTGTTCATACGCCCGAGGATTTCGAAATAGGAGATCTTGGGGCAGGAGGTCGCACGACAACTTTTTGTGGACCGACTGCGATGGGGTTTAACGCCGACGAAAAGTACAAAAGTGGCCACTTAACTATGGTGTTATTTTTCCGCCCAGACTTCTCGCCGTGGGTGACTAGCCGACGACATCAGTGTACGGGTGGCTAAGCCGGGGGATCCTGGAGGAGTACTTACTCCCTGGGTTCCAAAAACAGGTTTTGCCCTCGCCGAGCACTCATTAACAGTCACTCTGCAAACTTAGGATGAAGGGTTGCAAGCCCATCCAGAAGAACCGAGCAATACGCCTTCGCACTCTCCTCCGTCAATGAAGTCTCGTCTTTTACCCATGGCAGCAGATGATCGATCGCCTCAGTGCTAATCTCGAAATTCGGTTCGCTTCGTTCTGCAATCCTGGAAATATTCCAATTCGGGTTCGCAGCAAAAATGCGTTCAGGTTCCCGTCGAAGGGTCACAACGATCTGCCGCAGAGCTTTGTAGATGCCAGCCAGGAGAAACAAGGCAAAGCAGGCGAACAGTCCTGCACTGATGCTGTCCCACCAGAATCCAAATGCGACGGCTCCCCCAATTACCGCGACGGATGGAATTGTGTCGTGAATCCAGTTGGCAGACAGATTAGCAATCATGTCCTTCTTGACCTTCTGAACCAAGGATGCAATCCACCGTTGTATCTTGGTCGCCAACGGGCTTATCCGACCTTGAACGTTGGTGGCTAACGAGCCAACCGACGGCGGTATCCCTATGTGCGTGTGCATGTTCCACCCCCATGTTATTGCCCTTCACCAGCGTATCAATACGGCGATTTTAGGGCAGATTTTGCGGTACTCCGACGTAACGAAAGGACATTGGCAAACTCGACTCGAGCACCTGTCTGTTACTGGCGCTAAGGTGTGAACATCTGGTGAAAATCTCCTGCGAATTGGTAGTCCGGAGCTGGTGGCGAATGTGGGACGAAAACATGACGAAACCAGGTCGGGCTTTCTTTTCTTCGAGATCTTTCGGTTGGGCCACTTGCGGCGGCTGCTCACATGGGATCTCGCCCGCCGAAGATTAACGCGCTATGGCGATTTGGACTAAGCCGCTGGCGCGGCAGGTGTTGTAGCGACGGTACGTAAGTACAGTAATGGATACCTTGAAGGAGGTATACATGACTGCACTTCGCGAACGCATGCTGGAAGAGCTACGGCTGCGTAATTTCACTCCTCGAACCATCCGTACCTATACGGCAACCGTAGCCGACTTCGCGCGCTACTTTCACCAGTCCCCTGACAAGCTCGGGTCTGAGCATGTTCGTATCTATCAGCTCTACCTGCTGAACGAGCGCAAGCTAGCCTGGCATAGCATCCAGGTTCGCGTCTCGGCACTGCGGTTTCTGTACGTTCGTACGCTCAAGCAACGCTGGTTCGACACCGAAGTTACCAAGCCCAAGATACGCCGCAAACTACCCGTGGTCTGGAGCCGTGAAGAAGTCGCCGCACAGCTCGACATCACCAAGAACCTCAAGCACCGCGCCCTGCTGGGCATGCTCTACGGGGCTGGCTTGCGCATCCAGGAAGTCCTGGATCTGAAAGTCACCGACATCGACAGCAAGCGGATGATCATCAACATCCGCGAAGGCAAGGGCGGGCTTCCTCGTCAGGTAATGCTTTCGCCCAAGCTGCTGGAGTGGCTCCGTGCCTACTGGAACCAGCGCAAGCCCAAGGACTGGCTCTTTCCCGGAATGAGGTCCGACCGGCCGATGTACGCCAGCGCCGTCAACGCTTTCTGCCATCAGTTGCGCCAGAAGCTGGGCATTGCCAAGCGGCTTTCCGCCCATGTGATGCGGCATTCCTTTGCCTCTCACTTGCTCGACAGTGGAACCGATCTGCGCACCATTCAGCTGCTGCTCGGACATTGCGACCTGGAGACGACCGCGCGCTACCTCCATGTCTCCGAGCACCGGCTGCACTCCACCGTAAGTCCGCTCGATGAGCTTCCGGCTCGCGAAGGAGAACCTAAGAAAAAATGAGAGAGCATCGGCTCGAAGTGGCCGATGTCTTTCACGCGCACCAGCAAGAGTTTCTCCAGCGCTGGGGCCATGGTGTCTCCCGCCAACAACGCAAGGTGCTCGGAGCCATCGGTCGATGCCGTACTGCCGTACTCGGCAGTCATCTCGAACGCTGTGACAGCTGCTCCTATGAGTACGTGGCTTTCGACTCATGCCGTGATCGCCACTGCCCAAAGTGCCAGTCGACTGCTCGCGATCGCTGGCTGCAGAAGCAGGCGTCGAGTCTGCTGCCCGTGCCCTACAGCCATGTCGTCTTCACGCTGCCCAAGCGACTGGCAGCACTCGCACTCAGAAACCAGCGTCTTATCTACGCTCTGCTATTTCGTGCTGTCTCCGAGACCCTGATGGAGATCGCCGCCGATCGACACCGCCTCGGTGCTCGCATCGGCATTCTCGCCGTACTCCATACCTGGAATCAGCGACTGCAACTTCATCCCCACCTGCACTGCCTGGTTCCGGCCGGCGGCCTGGCACCCGACCAATCACGGTGGATCGCTTGTCGGCCTCGCTACTTCCTTCCCGCGCCGGTGCTCAGCTGCATGTTCCGTGGCAAGATGCTGGCCTTCCTGAAACACGCTTACGACAACCACCAACTGCGCTTCCCGGGCACTCTAGCTGCGTTATCCAAGCCAGGCCCATTTCACGCAATGCTCTCCACCCTGCGCCATCAGAAATGGGTCGTCTATGCCAAGGCACCTTTCGGCGGTCCTGAGTATGTGCTCAAGTACCTGGCACGCTACACTCACCGTGTTGCCATCGCCAATGGCAGGCTCTTGGACCTAAACAACGAGCAGGTACGTTTTAAATGGCGCGACTCCAGAGACAACAACCGCATCAAGGTGATGAGCCTCGATGCGGTGGAGTTCATCCGTCGCTTTCTGCTTCACGTTCTGCCTTGTGGCTTCGTCAAGATCCGCCACTTCGGGCTGCTCGCCAACCGCAATCGCCGTCAGGCACTGGTTCTTTGCCGTCACCATCTCAAGGCCGCAGCTCCACAAGGCACTGACCTCGTTACCCCTCAGCAACAGTCGGCAATCAATCGCTGCTGCCCCAAGTGCAAACGCGGCACCTTGCACGTCGTCGTTCGCTTCACGACTCTTGTGCCCGCAACCGATGACTCGCATCTCGCGGAGATCAACTCGTCATGATCACGATCTCGCTCACACCACGAACCCGGATCGGAGCTGCAATGCGCGTCGTGCGCGTGCATGCCGCAGTGTGTCCGCATACACCTAAAGAAGTTGCCAACCTCCCGAAACGCCGTCTCATTCACCTCATAATCGGTCGCTCCGCACACATCACAACCCTCCGCTCACATCCCCTGCAATGCGCTTCTTCGTTCTCCCCACCACAACAAACCCATTCAAAACCCATAGGACGTGAGCTCTCGGAAGCGGCTTAGTCCAAATCGCCGTATCGTCAATGCTCCGCCTCGACTGCCCGGTTTCAAGACCACTCTATCTGCGGAGCACTGTCGATACGGCACTACAGATTTATCGACAATTACACCTCGTTTGAGTGCTTGCCGAGAATGAAAGCTCACTACCAGTTTTGCCTGAGCCCAGTAATCCTTTTACGTTATGGACAGACGGTAAGCGGCAGAACAACCTAAATTTGTGAGGAGCCGCGAATGTCTTGCAAGTCGTGCCAATCTCAAAATCAGCGTACTCTCAACGGCGAAATCGCCATTCATTTCCCCGGCCTCAAGGGTCTGGAGAAGCCCTTAGTGTGGGTCTTTCCAAAACTTGTGGTTTGCTTGAATTGTGGCTTTTCGGAATTTGCAATTCCCGAAGCCGAGTTGTGCGTGCTAAGGGTTGGTCCGTCTGCGACAGCATCATAGCTACTGGCTGTGCATCAGTAAATTGCGCTCCTGCCAAAGCACCGCTGAGAAACTGGCTGCCCTCAAGAACTGCGTCCACGAGAACCAAAAGGTCGTGTTCGGCTTTGCTTTTCACAACGTAGCCGCAGGCTCCTAAGCTAAGAGCTTCTTGCACTATGTCCGGAGACGACTCCTGACTCACGAAGATGATTCTTGACTGTGGCGCAGCTTGCTTTTATACGAAACCGTCATAGAAGGACTACAATGAACTTGACCTTCGACCTACCAATCGTTGTAGGCACCCACCCACGAAAAGCCTAAGAATCTCGCGTGCGGGAGATGGCCAGAAGGGGGCGCGACATGGCTCGCACCCGTTCGGTTCACTCGCAACCCAAGCAGCACGGGCCAGACAAAGAAGAAGCTGAGACCCTGCTCGACCTTCATAAACAATACATCCGTCTTTACTACGCTTGCATTGCGAAGCGATTGGGGGTGGACGCTTCGTACATCAATCGGGTCGCCAACGGCGAGCACCAGTCTGAAAGGCTAAGATGCGCCTTGCTGTCCGAGCTTGGCCTAATGCAAGCCGCGGCCTAGGGGCGGTGGATCTCAAGACTTAGCTGACGTCCGCGTCCGCAACTCAAACGGGCGTACATTTGAGAGCTGTGGATGAGCGAAGCTTTTCTTCATTGTCATTGAAGGAGAAGGAATGCGAAATCTCTATACGTTCGCAGGATTGCCACTTGCCTTAGCACTGGCGTCCAGCTTAACCACTGCTGCGCAGACATCAACTACAGAGTCCAAACGAAAAGCCTCACCAGATCAGAACCAGACAGGCTCCGCCGGAAATATGCATCGGGACCGGGTTGGTGAACGCCTGGAGTGGCTCAGTCAGCACCTGAACCTAACGGAGGATCAGAAAAAACAATTGAAGCCAATTCTGGCTGGCGAGTTCGAACAAATGAGAGCTGTGGGCGAAGACGCATCACTGACTCAAAATCAAAAGCGAGAAAAGATGAAGCAAATCCATGAGGCTTCGCGACCGCAGGTTCAAGTCATCCTTACGCCCGAACAGCAGCAGAAATTCGCTCAGATGAAGGAAGAAGCCAAAGAGCGACGCGGCGAGAAGAAGGACAAAGGCCAGAGCGACTACCAACCACCACAGTAGTGAGTTCAATCCGAACCGCAGAAAGGGTTCCGTCAAGAGACGCCCCAGCACGGGACCTCCTTTTGTCCAACATCGGGAGAGCGCCCATGACACCAAGAATCCAAGTCGGCACCATCCTGATCGAGGATCGTCCCCTCGTAACCCGGATCCTCGACCTGGAAAGGGAGTCTTACTCAGGGAACTGGAGCGTGGTCAAGGCTATCGATGGCTTCGCTCTTGATCGCAAGATCCATGCCGCGGGGTGGAACTTCTTTTTCATGGCCGAGGAAGTGAAGGCAACTGTTTTCGGTTCGCTCGCGGCAAAAAGTATCCAGAAAGCATTGAAGCGGTAGCAGCGAGCGGTAGATTATTCAGCCTGTCGGATTAACTCGCTGAGTTTCATACCTAGCGCGCCGCGATGGCCAAATCCTCGTCGCCGCCGGCTTCAAGGACAAGCGCCGAGACGGCCAATAAATGCGAGATGTAGGGGACTGGTGTGCCTTTGCGGCACTGGGAGTGATGCAGACCGGCGGCAAACTGAAGGGCGAGGTCAAAACGCCGCGTCAGAAACGGCTGGCACCCGGATGGCATGGGGGAACCCTCCCCTCGAGAATAAAGCGGCAATGATACCAGCGACTCCCCACTTTATCTTTCCTTGAACTTTTCTTTATCTTTATCCCGCTTCCATATCTTATATATATAGGTCCCGGAAAAGCTCAGATTAGGCAGCCTGTCGCGTCAGACGCCTGCCATAGGTCTTCGCAATGATCGCGACGAGGACCCACAAGGAAATTCCATAAAGACCGTACCAGAAGGCTTCTTGCGAGGCACTCACGCGCGGGGCGCTGAAAATGACCAGGGAACCTGTGGAACTCACGTGCATGAACTGGGCCAAAAGCACGCTTTCGGTGTTGGTGTAGATCCAGCAGATCAGCACCCGCATGGCAATCATTGTCACCGTAAACGCCAGAAAGAAGGCGTACCAATACGCACCGTGCGGAGTCGCGGTCCCTAAATAGTTGATGACGGGTAAATGCCACAAGGCCCACAAGAGTCCCAACAGGATACTTGCGTCAAGCGCATCGTGTTGCGAACGCATTTTGGGGAACGCATAGCCCATCCAGCCGACTTCCTCCAAGAAACCAGCCGGAACACCAAAAAAGATGCCCGCGAGAAAACGATTGGGGGCATACACCGGAGAGACAACTGTTTCCAACAAAAAGAGAATGGCCAGGACCAGGATGGGCGGAATGAGAAGCGCGGCGTACCACTGCGCGGGAAGCCGCCACCGACACATGCGGGAGAAAAGGTCCCATATACCGTCTTCTCCATCGACGATCCTTGTCAGGGTGATACCAGCAAGACATGGCCCGAGGAGCATAGCCGGAAACATCAAGATACCGGTCAACTTTGGCAAAGGCTCGCGGCGCATGAGATGCGGTGCGGCCACCGCGAGGGCACCTATCCAAGAGATCGCAAACGTCAGCACAAAATAGTTGGCGACAGGATGGCGTCCGATGATCCCACCGGCTTTCTGCACCGTGGAACTATAGCTCAGACGGCGCTTTTGCGGTCACATGCGTCCACGGGCTATGCGTTGATGATCGCCAATCGGTAACACGTTCGGTGTGTCCTCACAGCTACACTCTTGGGTTTTGACAGGTGCTCTAAACTCACAGCATGCACCTCCTTATCTCTGGCATCCCAGCTTCGGGAAAATCCACCTTCTGCCGGTGGCTTGAAGTTGAAAGACTGCTAAATCGGACGCGCAAAACTCACGCTGCGGCCTGATGCTATACTCCGCGTAATTCCCGCATGACAACCCTCAACAGCAGTGCGCGTCTGAAGCTCGACAACATCCTAGCGGCGACCGACCTTTCGCCCGCCTCCAAAGAGGCGCTGCTCTACGCGATCCCGATCGCACGTCGCCATGAGGCAAAGCTCTTTATCGTCCACGTGTCGAGCTCCGAGTCCCGCGGAAACGTCGAGGATGCGTGGCGCGCAGCGCAGACTGAGCTTATGGATTACTTCATGGCGGGTCACTTCAAAGGTGTCCGGCATGAACTGCTCGTCAAGTCCGGCGATGTCTGGACCGTCCTCTCGCATCTCATCGCAGACTACGGAATTGACCTCGTCGTGGTCGGCACCCGCGGACGGACAGGAGTTGCGAAGTTCCTTTTGGGATCCGTGGCCGAGAGGATCTTCCGACAGGCCTCCTGTCCCGTCCTCACGATCGGACCCAGTATTTCGGGACAGGATCCGGAGGTCGGCCCTCAACGAATCCTGGTCCCGACCGGCTTTGCGCCGCACTCGCTCTATGCGGTTGGGTACGCGCTGTGGCTGGCGCAAGAACTGCGGTCCTCATCTTTTGCGCTCCTGCATGTGGTGACCGATCGTCCAGACGTGCAAGACCAAGAGCGAATCCGAAAGGAACGGCTCGAACGGCTCCATGCCGTAATCGCTGCAGATGAAACTCTTCCGTCGCGACCCGAATGTTTCGTGGAATTCGGTTCAATCCCTGAAAGAATCTTGGAGACCGCGGCTCGATGGAATCCGAACCTCATCGTTCTGGGGCTTCATCACATCGACGAAGCCTCGAGAACGGAAACTACTTGGGCCAAGGCCTACGAAATAGTATGCAAAGCTGGCTGTCCGGTGCTGACCGTCCGCGCACCCGTATAGCGCCACCGCTTGACCTGCTCTCGTAACCGCACTGCCCAGAAACACCCTACCCCTGACTCTCGACCTTGCGAATGTCTGCGGGATGGTGGAAAAAAGGCGTGATGCGATCCCAGTTCCGCTGCCACACCTGGCTCAGGCTCGGATAGGCGTTCCACTTCAGAGTTACCTCTTCCAGATTCTGCTTGGCTTCCTCCGCCGTGGCCGCACGATAGATCCGCCGCAGATCTGCCGCCACCAACTTGCGGTGCTTCCAAGGCACATAGTTCAGCGAAGCCCGCACCAAATGCACGATGCAGAGCTGCACCTCGGTGTGGGGATAGAGGGCTTCGATCGCTTCCGGAAATCCTTTCAGCCCATCCACACAGGCGATGAAGATATCCTTCACGCCGCGATGCTTTAGCTCGGTCAGCACTTGCAGCTAGAACTTAGCTAACGGTGGGAACGGCGAAATACGAGGCCTAAACGGTGCCAGGTCCGGGCGCGGACGACCTCGAACGGTATTAAAGCGGGGAGTGCGGAACAAAATCGCTGTCGTTGAGCAAGGCCAATATCTTATCTCGCGCCTCAAAGACCCTGCCGCGCGCGACTAGACCACTACTCTGAGACAACATGACCCACTCATTAAGGTATCGAGTTACCTTGCCTTCCTGGAAGTGATGTGAACAATCTATGTCAATTACTTCTCTGCCATTTTCCAGCGCGACGCAGTTGTAGCCGACGATCAAGAGCTTCGCTGCTTCGAGAGAGGATGTAAGCTTTTCCCTGGAATCTTTGAAGAGGACATCGTGTCCGTCAAAATAACCGTCACAGATTAAGTCTACCGCCCGTTCCAACGTGACTACGTCTGCGACGAATCCGCAAAGCTTCTGGCACCAGAGTTCCAAGATAGTTCCCACTGTAGCAAGCTCGAAAGGCTTCGAGTCAGGTGTCGTGTCAATCATGGCAAGTCCAAATAGGCCAGCCCATCCTCTCCAATAGTCGGCGTATCCGCCCCTTTCTTGGGAGGTCTTCAACCACAGTAAGGCCCGTTCGCGATACTGCAAGGATCTTTCCATGTTGTGTAGACGAGAATTGACGCTCATTCTTCGTTGCCTCCAGATTTTATTGAGCTCAGCATCCGCTCCATGGCCTGGAGCCGGATTTCATGGTCCGACACTTCTATCGTTTTCACGAGCACCGAGCCAATGTAACTAAGGCTCCGGCCGACATTGATGTCCATCCGCCCTGAACACACGTCAGAGAAGACCTGCCCCAAGGCATGGTGGAGATCGCAAGCGGTCTTGGGAGGTGGGAGGACCAAGTGCTCGGTCACCGGGGTCCTGCGAGACTCGCCGCTCAAGCGGCCAAGCTGAGCAGCCCGCTTCGGGTCGGAGTGGATGGAACAAAAACCATTGGTAGTAGCCCGGGCACCGCAGGGGTCTCCCATTCTTGTTCTTGCCTTGCATAGGGTCCCGTTCATGGCCTACTCCTAACGCATGCGGAGTATCTCAATTCAACTCCGAGCGAGGTCGGGGCGATGTCTTGCCAAAGGGCATCCCGCAGCTCTGGATTAAGGGCCTTCGCAGCGGCCGTGCTTCGGTGGACCTATTTTTCGAACGCGGGGATAATGCTGTGCGAGTTGAGGTTACCGACCAACGAGGCGACATCGAAGTAGTCGCGACGCCATAAACCGTTTCCGCACATCTGTAACCTGATCCGTTACAATTCCCCTCGTTGAGATGACACCGGATGTTTAGGAGTGAGGGATGGCAAAAACAGCGAGCAAAGCAAAGAAGAATAGCGCATTCATGAAGCCAATGCAGCCTTCGGAGCATTTGGCCAAAATCGTCGGCACAGAGCCGCTTCCGCGAAGTGAGGTCACAAAAAAGATCTGGGCGCACATCAAGAAGCACAAACTGCAGAATCCACAAAATAAACGAGAAATTCTGGCCGATGACAAGTTACAGCCTATTTTTGGCGCGAAAAAGATGGATATGTTTCAGATGGCGAAAGCGGTCAATAAACACCTGAAATAATCGGAACGGTCACAACTTCGAAGAGCCCTGTCGCTGTAGCTCTAGAAGAATGCGTATCCCGCGGTAGAAATTCTCTTTGTTGTAGGCTGTCTCCCAACGGCTCACAACTACCTTGAATTGCTTGCTCGCATTCTTTAGGCGAAGCGCGAGGAAGAGGAATCTGGTGGACGTTCCGGATACGAGTATCACTACCGCATCGCTGCGGAACCGATAATCATTCCAAAATAGCCCACTACGTGTGCCGCGAATACACCAACCGTATGGAGGTGGGAAGCTGCAAGAGAGATGGGGGTAGGACCCTCGGGGCCGGCGATCAGGCGCGGGCTCCAAACCACTGCGAGCTGCTGGCGTTAAGAGCGTTGGTGGTGAGCGTCGCAGAAAAGGCGGGAGTAAACCTGTCAGGTGAGATCTGGAGAGACGAGCGCAAGCGAACCACTGAGGACGTGCCGAAATCTATTGGACGATGTCGAAACCGGGGGGAAGGTAGTGGCCACCGGGACAAGTTTGGGCGGACCCCTGAAGCGCGGCCCAAGCGGCATCCGGCTTGGAGGTGGCGTGAATCCAGATCAGGCTCTTTTGCGGAACGCGGGAACCTGTCGCTCCAATGTTAAGGGAGAAGCTCAAGTGGGAGGACCCTGCAAGGGCAAGAGTACCGATGTGGAGCACAGGGACGGAGCAGTCCGTAGTAGGGAGGAAGGCTCTGTAATAGGGCTCGACCGAAGGGACTGCGGTAACCCGCCAAGGACAGGTGGCCAACCGGTAACGGGAGGAGCCACATGACCAAGGCAAAGCCGTTTGACATCCCGAAGCGGGAAGTCTGGGAGGCCTTCAAGAAGGTGAAGGCCAACCAAGGAGCGGCTGGAGTAGATGGGCAGACGATCGCAGACTTTGAGATTGATCTAGCGAACAATCTCTATAAGCTCTGGAATCGACTGTCCTCAGGAAGCTATTTCCCCCAAGCTGTGCGGCGGGTGGACATTCCGAAGGCGAAGGGCGGAACGCGGCCGTTGGGTATCCCGACGGTGGCGGATCGGATTGCGCAAGAGGTTGTCCGCCGGTATCTGGAGCCTCGACTGGACCCTCTGTTCCACGCGGACTCCTATGGTTACCGACCAGGCCGCTCGGCGATCGATGCCGTGCGCACGGCGCGTCAGCGTTGCTGGCGATATGACTGGGTGCTCGACCTCGATATCAAGGCGTTCTTCGACACGATTCCGCATGAGTTGCTCCTGAAGGCATTGCGGGCACATGCCGACTGCCGCTGGGTAATGCTCTATGTGGAACGCTGGTTGAAGGCGCCGGTACAAAGGGGGGATGGCTGCATTGAACCTCGGAATGCGGGAACTCCGCAAGGATCGGTCGTCACGCCCCTTACACAAAAGGTAATTTCCAGTTTGAACGAATAATTACGGGATGGCGAACCAGGTACCCGGTGCTTGATCTGCGTCTTAAACAGTAATATGTTTATGGCAGATGATACATTTATGGCAGATGACGCGCTCCACCAAAGCGGAAAAGGCTCAACACCTGAATGCCGCTCGTGGTCTGCTTCAACGTCAAATTGCGCGCCCCGAAGCCGTTCGACGGCTGTCACGCGAATTCGATTTATCAGAGCGTCAAGCATATCGCTATCTGGAAGAAGCCTCTCAACTCGAGCAAGCAGTCGAAATTCCCGAAGGCACAGTACCCGTCACATTGAAGCTTCCGCCCACCACCGTGGAATTGCTCCGACAATCTGCGAGAAGCAGCGGTCTGACCATCGGAGCCATCGTGACCGGCGCGCTGAACGCCTTTCTGCGTACTCTAAAAAGGCATGGCTGAGCCGCATCGAAAAAGCGGCCCATTTCGAATCCAGATTTCCTTTTCATTTGATCGCTTGCTCGAGCCGAAGCTTGCGCAGGCTTACGACATTCTGGTTCCATGTCGCGAGCGCCCTGTCGGCGTACGCGTGAAGGAGTTCGACCATGAGAATGGCGGCGATTTACGCGCGGGTTTCCTCCGAGCAGCAACGCGAGGAGAACACGATTGCGAGTCAGACGGCGTCGCTGCTCGAGTTCGCCCACAGCCACGAGCTGGAGGCACCCAAAGAATGGGTCTTCGAAGATGAAGGCTATAGCGGAGCCATCTTGGAGCGGCCCGGCTTGGAGCGCGTGCGGGACCTTGCCGCTGAAGGGCAGATCCAGGTTGTGCTCGCCTATTCGCCCGACCGCTTGAGCCGCAAGTATGCTTACCAGATTCTGCTGATCGAGGAATTTGCTCGCCACGGAGTCGAGACGCTGTTCGTAAAGTCGCCCCAAGGCAGCAGCGCCGAAGATCAACTCCTGGTTCAGTTCCAAGGCATGATCGCTGAATATGAACGCGCGCAGATCTTGGAGCGCTCGCGTCGTGGCAAGCGACACCGGGCGCAATCGGGCGAGGTCAGCGTGATGAGCGGCGCTCCGTATGGCTATCGTTATATTCGCAAGACCGACGAGGTGCCCGCCGCCTACCTAGTCGATGAGGCCGAGGCACGTGTAGTGCGGCGCGTGTATGAGATGTACACAGTCAAGGGACGCAGCATTGGGGAGATCACGCGGCAGCTGAACCGAGAAGGCGTCCCGACTCGTAAGGCGGCTCGTTGGGAACGCTCGGTGATCTGGGCTGTACTGCGCAATCCCGCCTATCGCGGCCTCGCTTGCTTCGGCAAGACCCGCATCTCTGCACGGACGCGGGTTATGCGTCCACAACGCAGGCGGGGAGGTACGATGTCCAGCACCACAGCTGCCCACGAACGCCCGCACGAAGAGTGGATTGGGATTCCCGTGCCAGCCCTGGTGACAGAAGAGAGCTTTGCCCGTGCCCAAGAGCTGCTCCAGCAGAACAAGATACGATCGCGGCGGCGCACCATCGCACCTAGTGTTGTGCAGGGGCTGGTCAGCTGCGCGAAGTGTAGCTACGCCTTCTCGCGAACCTCGACGCAAACCAGCGCCCGCAAGATCCACTACTACCAGTGCATTGGCTCCCAAGGCTGGCGGAAACTCGGCCCGGTTTGCGACAACGGCCGCTTCGTCCGACAGGAGCTCCTCGATCAGATCGTTTGGGCTGAGGTGATCCGCCTGCTGGAAGACCCAGCTTTGATCAAGCAGGAACTTGATCGTCGGCTGGTTGCAGCGCGTACCTCCGATCCAACCAGAAAACGCGAGCAAAGCCTGGAGAGAGAGTTGACCCATGTTGGCAAAGGCATCGAACGACTTCTCAATGCTTATCAGGAAGGGCTCTTGTCGATTGAGCAGTTGCGTGAGCGCATGCCCGAGGTGCGTCAGCGCCAACAGGCACTCCGTGCTGAACTGCAGACGATCGCCGACCAGACCAACGACCGCGCTGCATTCTTGCGCTTGGCAGAAACCCTCACAGGATTCCTTGCCCGCTTGCGCAGCGCTGCTGAAACGCTTAGTGTCTTGGAACGTCAGAGAATCGTACGACTCCTGGTTAAGGAGGTGTTGATCGGCGAAGATACAATCACCATTCGCCACAGCATTCCGATTCCTTCGGGTCCGCCCCAAAACGTGGGCTCACAGCCAGAAGGCCCAAATTACCTTTTGTGTAAGGGGCGTGATGAGTCCAATCCTAGCGAATCTGTTTCTGCATTACACGTTCGACTTGTGGATGACACGAACCCATCCGGCCGTTCCCTTTGAACGGTATGCGGATGACGCGATCTGCCACTGCCGGACTGAATCCGAGGCCGAAGCCTTGCGTAACGCTCTTGCGGAGAGGTTTGCGGCTTGTGGGTTGGTGCTTCACCCGCAGAAAACGAACATCGTCCACTGCGCGGATACCAACCGCAAGGGACGCTATCCCACAGTCCAGTTCGACTTCCTCGGCTATACATTCCGGCCGAGGTTTACGGCCTGGCCCAACGGAACCTATGGCGTCTCGTTCCTGCCCGCAGCGTCCCAAGCAGCGCTCAAGGCAATGCGTCGGGAAGTCCGGCGATGGGGTCTCCAGAACCGGACCGACACGGCCCTTCATGATCTGGCCCGAATGGTAAATCCTTACATCCGGGGTTGGATCAACTACTACAGTTACTTCTACAAGTCGGCGCTGCACGACAGTCTGCGCCGAATCGACTTCCATCTGAGGAAATGGGCGCGCCGCAAGTACAAGCGCTTCAAGCAAACGCCGAAAAGCGCGCGTGCGTGGCTCGCCCGTATCATCACGACTAGCCCAGAGCTCTTCGCGCACTGGCCGCTTCTACATGCCAACAGCCGGATACTGGGAGCCGGATGAGCCGAGAGGTTCACGTCCGGTTCTGAGAGAGCGCGGTGGTGAAACTCCGCCGCGCCACTCACCCCACTACCCAGAAGTGCGAAGAGTTGAACCGGGCAGCGTGAGTTCAGATCACAATGCGTCGCAATCGTCATTGTGCTGAATCAGCCTGGTACGTCAGCGAACCGATTCCGCCAGCGGTTCTCTGCTATAGTGGGCATGTTATGAGTGAGCGACGACGCACTATGTTAGGAGAATGCTGGCACCCCGTGCTAGCATCCCCTTCAGTTTTGGATTCCCGCAGTCTCAGTCGAACTTGCCGCTGCAGATAAACAAGCACCCTTTGCTCCATGCAGGACGGCGCCGAAGGGGATTCCGCTTGGCTCTTGACGACATTAAGAAACTCATTGATGCCGGAAAGGAAAAGGGCTATCTCACCTACAACGAGGTGAATGACCTGATTCCGCACGACGTCCATTCCCCGGAGGACCTGGACGACCTGCTCGCCACCATCGGCACGCAGGGCATTGACGTGCTTGAGGGTCAGCCCAAGCTAGCCTCCTCGGCCCTCGACAAACAAGTTTGAGAACGAAGGAGAGGTCGGCGAGCGATTCGAGCTCGATCTGGCCCCGGGCGCTCTTGAAAAGACCAACGATCCGGTGCGCATCTACCTGCGCGAGATGGGCGTAGTCCCTCTGCTCACCCGCGAAGGGGAAGTGGACATTGCCAAGCGCATCGAGCGCGGACAGCTGCGAGTGCTGAAGGCGCTTTCACGCTCGCCTATTGTGATCCGACAGATTCTGGCCATTGGCGAGGATTTGAAGCGCGGCGTACGCTCGATCAAGGAAATTGTCGTCTTCGATGAGGAAGAGATCACCGAGGAGATCCTGCAGAACCGCGTCACAGGACATCACGCGCCGCATCGACGAGCTGCAGAAGCATTACAAAAGAGCCAGCCAGCTGGCCGGACGGCTATCGACCATCCCGGCTGCAAAAGAAAGCACGCGAATACAGCCGCTGCCGATGGCAGGCTGGGCCGCGAGATCGTTCGGATTTCGCTCATCATCCGCAACCTTCGGTTTCACCAACTTGCGAGCGCAAACGCCTGATCGATCGGGTGAATAAAACCGTGGACATCATGCGCTCGCTCGACCGCCAGGTCAGCAACCTGGAAAAGAAGATTGAGAGCACGCGCAGTGAAGAACTCAAGAAAGAATACCGCAAGACGCAGCGGCAGCATCGCGCCGACCTGAGAAAGGCTGGAAAGCGATGCCGGCGTGAGCTTCCAGGAGCTGCAGCGCACGCAGCGCGAAATCATCCAGGGCGAGATGGACGCGGAGCAGGCCAAGCACGAGCTCATCGAGGCCAACCTGCGCCTCGTGGTTTCCATCGCCAAAAAGTATGCCAACCGCGGGCTGCAGTTCCTCGACCTGATCCAGGAGGGCAACGTCGGCCTGATGAAGGCGGTGGACAAGTTCGAGTACCGCCGCGGCTACAAGTTTTCCACCTATGCCACGTGGTGGATTCGCCAGGCAATCAGCCGAGCCATTGCCGATCAGGCGCGCACCATCCGCCTCCCGGTGCACATGGTCGAGATCGTCAACAAGCTGATTCGCATCTCGCGGCAACTGGTTCAGGAGTTGGGCCGCGAACCCACGTCGGCAGAGATTGCCAAGCGCATGGACATTCCCGCGGCCAAGGTGCGCAAGGTGCTCAAGATCATGCAGGTACCGATCTCGCTGGAGACGCCAATCGGAGAGGAGGGGGATTCCCACCTCGGCGACTTCATCGAAGACCGCGCCGTGATCTCGCCCGCCGAGGCCGTCATCAACGTGAACCTGAAGGAGCAGACCGCGCACGTGCTGCGCACCCTGACCCCGCGCGAGGAGAAGATCATCAAGATGCGCTTTGGTCTGGAGGACGGCTCGGAGCACACGCTGGAGGAGGTTGGCCGGTCGTTCGCCGTCACCCGCGAGCGCATTCGCCAGATCGAAGCCAAGGCCCTGCGCAAGCTGCGCCAGCCTTCGCGCTCCGGCAAGCTCAAGGTCATTTCTCGACAACGTGCACGAATGAAGACAGAATTTGCGCACCCCGGAGCGCCTTAAGAGATCCCGACCCGCGCAAGCGACATCGTGTCGTCAATCATTAGATACGATTGGAGCAGATCGAGGATTCTCGCGACACTCGTCAGTATCAACAACTGGATGAAGCGGTATACCCCCTGCTTACGGGACATATATAAGGGCGCTGCACTTGCTGCTTGCCGTCTGGCCGGTTGGGACGGACGCCAGCTTGTGGGAGCAGTAGACGGACGCAAACATGCGGGGGCCTTCCAAAACGGCGTTTAGTTGGTTCCCTTTTGTCGTGAGTTAAGACTGCGAGGCGTTCTGCATCTGTGGCGCTGCGTGGAACACTTCGTCCACTAATGGCTTCCCTTTTCCAGTGTATCGAGTACGACGATGAAGTTCGGGTCAGACTTGCGCATGTACTCAGCCAAGCGCTTTCGCTCTCCCGGGGTCAGGGTTGGGATGGTAGCGTCAATACGGTGCAGCGTCGCGGCAATATCGTCGACATATCCCAGCAATCGAATGAGTTCACCGGTGGTTTGCATGAGGGCCCCTGTTCCCCGGGCTCTAGCGGCTCTTGTGCCGTGAGTTCTTCGTCTGGATTATGGTGACGAAGCGCGCTGCAGGGCGAACTTGCGGCGGATTTATATTTAGCATCAGCATAATTTCCGGCTTGGGATCGCGGTGAGACACGTACAGATCGATAAATTCTATTCGATATTCCCATTGGGTCATTTACGCCGTTCCTTCCGCCTCCACTCGTAGGTTAACTCGAATCCATCTCCGTATCGCGGCGCAGGACAATCGCTTTCAGTTCATGCGGTTTCCAAGCGATGTTGCTGACTTCCCGCCCCAACACGGCTGAGGCCATGTCCTCAGCCGCTCTCTGGGCAGTTTCCAAGTTCATAAGGCTCGCCGGACCCACAATAGAAGCTTCCCATCCTGCTTCTGTCTTGCGGACCTTGAGAGACAAGCCACCTACATCGGTTGAATAGAACTCCATACTCGATTCTTTCCTTCGAATCACTATTTGCAAAGAGACGTTGCACCGTCAGACGCCCTGTGTGGATCTGATCGGTGAGGCAGCGACGGTGCCGTGTTGGGAAC